>NZ_CP109812.1:380000-4765000 GCF_020428325.2 Stenotrophomonas sp. SBJS02
CGGAAGTGCGAATGCTGACATGAGTAACGATAATGCGGGTGAAAAACCCGCACGCCGAAAGCCCAAGGTTTCCTTGCGCAACGTTAATCGGCGCAGGGTGAGTCGGCCCCTAAGGCGAGGACGAAAGTCGTAGTCGATGGGAAGCAGGTTAATATTCCTGCACCTCGCGTAAGTGCGATGGAGGGACGGAGAAGGTTAGGTGTACCAGGCGTTGGTTGTCCTGGGGAAAGGCGGTAGGTTTGGATCTTTGGCAAATCCGGGATCCTTCAAGACCGAGCACCGAGACGAGCCTTTATGGCAAAGTCACTGATACCACGCTTCCAGGAAAAGCTCCTAAGCTTCAGCTTACGCAGACCGTACCGTAAACCGACACAGGTGGGTAGGATGAGAATTCTCAGGCGCTTGAGAGAACTCGGGTGAAGGAACTAGGCAACATGGCACCGTAACTTCGGGAGAAGGTGCACCCTTTTTGGTGGCTCGTGCGAGCTATAGCTGAAGAGGGTCGCAGTAACCAGGCCGCTGCGACTGTTTATCAAAAACACAGCACTCTGCAAACACGAAAGTGGACGTATAGGGTGTGACGCCTGCCCGGTGCTGGAAGGTTAATTGATGGGGTCAGCCGCAAGGCGAAGCTCTTGATCGAAGCCCCAGTAAACGGCGGCCGTAACTATAACGGTCCTAAGGTAGCGAAATTCCTTGTCGGGTAAGTTCCGACCTGCACGAATGGCGTAACGACAGCGGCGCTGTCTCCACCCGAGACTCAGTGAAATTGAAATCGCTGTGAAGATGCAGCGTTCCCGTGGCAAGACGGAAAGACCCCGTGAACCTTTACTATAGCTTTACACTGAACGTTGAGTTCGTCTGTGTAGGATAGGTGGGAGGCTATGAAACTGTGGCGCTAGCTGCAGTGGAGCCATCCTTGAAATACCACCCTGTCGTGCTTGACGTTCTAACCTGGGCCCATTATCTGGGTCGGGGACCGTGTATGGTGGGTAGTTTGACTGGGGCGGTCTCCTCCTAAAGAGTAACGGAGGAGCTCGAAGGTACGCTCAGCGCGGTCGGACATCGCGCACTGTGTGCAAAGGCATAAGCGTGCTTGACTGCAAGATCGACGGATCAAGCAGGTAGGAAACTAGGACTTAGTGATCCGGTGGTTCTGTATGGAAGGGCCATCGCTCAACGGATAAAAGGTACTCCGGGGATAACAGGCTGATACCGCCCAAGAGTTCATATCGACGGCGGTGTTTGGCACCTCGATGTCGGCTCATCACATCCTGGGGCTGTAGTCGGTCCCAAGGGTATGGCTGTTCGCCATTTAAAGTGGTACGCGAGCTGGGTTCAGAACGTCGTGAGACAGTTCGGTCCCTATCTGCCATGGGCGTTGGAGATTTGAGAGGGGCTGCTCCTAGTACGAGAGGACCGGAGTGGACGAACCTCTGGTGTTCCGGTTGTCACGCCAGTGGCATTGCCGGGTAGCTATGTTCGGAAGCGATAACCGCTGAAAGCATCTAAGCGGGAAGCGCGCCTCAAGATGAGATCTCCCGGGGCACAAGCCCCCTGAAGGAACCATGTAGACTACGTGGTTGATAGGTCAGGTGTGTAAGTACAGCAATGTATTGAGCTAACTGATACTAATGATCCGAGAGGCTTGACCATATAACCTCAAGTTGCCTTGGCTTTACGACAACGTCGTAAGAGCATCCAAGTGCACGCTACGTCACAAGAACTATGCGAGGCTGGCGCCTTGTCCCTCAGGGACGAGTGCGACTCTCCAAAAGCCTCCCTGGTGAAATTAGCGCTGTGGAACCACCCGATCCCATCCCGAACTCGGAAGTGAAACGCAGCTGCGCCGATGGTAGTGTGGCTCAAGCCATGCGAGAGTAGGTCATCGCCAGGGTTTACACCCGAGAACCCCGCTGCATGCGCAGCGGGGTTTTTCTTATTAAGTGAAGGCATTGCTTTTCTGGACGCCTTCCGCCCCAAGGGCAAGATCGCGAAGCTGGCGCTGCAAGCGCTGCTGCAACCGTCTCCCTGGTGAAATTAGCGCTGTGGAACCACCCGATCCCATCCCGAACTCGGAAGTGAAACGCAGCTGCGCCGATGGTAGTGTGGCTCAAGCCATGCGAGAGTAGGTCATCGCCAGGGTTTACACCCCAAAACCCCGCTGCTCACGCAGCGGGGTTTTTCTTTGTGCGCAGTAAATGCGGGACGTGCCGGCCGCTGGCCGGCAACCCGATGGCGTTGCATTGCCCGGCAGATCCACGCCATGCGTGGATGAGATGGTCCCCGCGGAAAGCGGTGCCAACCGAGGTTGGCACCCACCAGCAGCGGGTCCGTTGGCACCCACCAACCGTGGCGCCTACCAGCGGCGGGGCGGTTAGCCACGCAAAAAAAAAGCGGCGCCCCAAGGGGCGCCGCTTTGACCTCAACGATGTTCAGTCGAGCATGGCTCGACTCTACTTTGCTGCGGCCGGTGCCTTGTCCTTCATCATCGCGTCGCGGGCGGCCTTGAACGGGTTGCCCTCGTACCAGTTCGGCCAGCGATCGCCACCGGCCAGTTCCTTGCCCACGCCGTACATCAGCTGCAGGTCCTCGACGGTGCCGTCCAGCTTCCAGGTGGCTGCATCGAACTCATCCTTCGGGCCGTGGTAGCGGTTGGCACCGTAGTCCGCCGCAGCCTTGCGGCCGGCGTCCACGCCACCCTCTCGCAGATCCTCGCCACCATCGGCGTACAGGGCCGGCACACCGGCCTTGGCGAAGTTGAAGTGATCCGAGCGGAAGTAGAAGCCGCTCTGCACCGAGGTCTCGCCGTGCAGGGTGCGGTCCTGGGCCGCAGCCAGCGGCTTGAGGATGTCTTCCAGCTCCGAGCTGCCCAAGCCGGTGACGGTCACGTCCTTCGCGCGGCCGGCCACCGACATCGCGTCGATGTTGATCACACCGGCGATCTTGTCCAGCGGGAAGGTCGGATGGGCAACGTAGTACTTCGAGCCCAGCAGGCCGGATTCTTCCAGGGTCACCGCCAGGAACACCACCGAACGCTCCGGCTTCGGCTCCTGGTGGGCCATCGCTTCAGCCACCTCGAGGATGCCGGCCACGCCGGTCGCGTTGTCGACCGCCCCGTTGTAGATGTTGTCGCCGGTCTCACCCTCATGCTTGCCCAGGTGATCCCAGTGCGCCATGTACAGCACGGCCTCGTCGGCACGCTTGCTGCCCGGCAGCACGCCCACCACGTTGCGCGACTGCTTCTGCGCGATCTGGCTCTTCAGGTCGACCGCAGCGGTGGCCTTCAGCGGCACCGGCTTGAAGCCGCGCTTGCTGGCGTCCTTGTAGGCCTGCGCCAGGTCCAGGCCGGCACCGGCGAAGAGTGCCTTGGCGGCGTCGGCACTCAGCCAGCCCTGCACCGGAATGCGGGCTTCCGGGTCATCCTTGGCCGGCAGGTCGTACTGCGGGCCCGCCCAGGAGTTCTTCACCACGTCCCAGCCGTAGGACGCGCCGGCGGTGTCGTGCACGATCAGCGCGGCAGCGGCGCCCTTGCGCGCAGCTTCCTCGAACTTGTAGGTCCAGCGACCGTAGTAGGTCATGCGCTTGCCGTCGAACAGCTTCGCGTCATCGACATGGAAGCCCGGGTCGTTGACGAACATGACGACCGTTTTGCCCTTCCAGTCCTGGCCGGCGTAGTCGTTCCACTTCTGCTCTGGTGCATCGACGCCGTAGCCGACGAACACCAGGTCGCTGGCATCGACCTTCACCTCGGCCTGGCCGGTACGGGTACCCACCACCATGTCGGTGCCGAACTTCAGTTCGGTGGTCTTGCCGCCCTGGGTGATCTTCAGCACGGTCGACTCGTCGGCCGTGGTTTCGGTCATCGGCACATCCTGGAACCAGCTGTCGCCGTTGCCGGGCTGCAGGCCGATGCGCTGCATCTGGTCGCGGATGTAGTTGACCGTCAGCTCCTCGCCCTTGCTGCCTGGGGCGCGGCCTTCGAATTCGTCCGAAGCCAGCGTCTTGACCATCTCGGCGAAGTCGCCGGCGTTGATTTCCGGGGAGAACTGATGGGCGGCCGGCTTCGCTGCAGCGGTGTCGGTGGCTGGCGCGGCGGCCGGGGTGTCTTCGCCTTTGCAGGCACTGAGCGCGGCCGCAGCGGCCAGGCACAGGAGGAGTTTGCGGGGCATCGTCGATTCCTGGGTAACAAAGGGCGGCCGCGCGTCGTGCACGGCCGGTGTCAGCGAGTATCACCGAACCCGAAGGCGCGGTGCGCTCAGTCCGCCGGAGCGGTTTCGGTGTCGAACGGGATCGGCTCGGCGCCGGTGACCGGCCCGATGCGGGCGCTGCGGTGTACGTACAGCACCACCTCACGTTCGAACTGCAGGGGGCCATTGACCACGGCATTCGGGCCGATGATCACGCGTGGTTTGCGGCTGGCGGTCAGCGAGACGCTGAAGTTCGGCTTGCGTACGTGCACGCCACCGTTGACCTGCGAGCCGATGCCCACGGTGATGTCACCGTTGACGGTCTCCACGTCCTTGCCGACGCGGCTTTCGACCAGGCCGATGCCGCCGTTCACGGTTTCGACGCCGCCTTCGACCTGGGTGCCGCGGTCGGTGAAGATGCTGCCGTTGACCGTGCTGACGCTGCCGCGCGTGATCACCTCACGTCCCAGGCGCACACCGCCGTTGACCGTTTCGATCTTGCCGGTGCGTGCACGGTCGGCCACCTTGACCCCGCCGTTGACGGTGTCGATGCTGCCGGTCTCGACGCCTTCGCCGACACGGATACCACCGTTGACGGTGTCGAGCTTGCCGTAGCGTTGGCCGGCTTCGGCGCTGATGCTGCCGTTGACCTTGCTGATGTTCTCCTGGGCATAGACCGGCCCGGTGGCCAGCAGTACGCCCAACAGCAGCGGAATGGAAAGAGTTTTCATGGAGACCTCGATGGATGTGCGGCTGGCAGGCCGCGTGCGGAGATGTCACCATTCCCCGGTACCCCCTGCAACTGCCTGAAGTCACTGGAAAGCCCTTGCGCGACAACGCCTTCCCATCACGCCGACATCACATCGCCGCCGTACGCGGCGGGCGCTGCCTGCTGTTGGGGCTGGCGATCGCCTTGGCGTTGCCGCTGCCGGGCGCAGCGCAGACCACCCGCGAGACCGAGCGCAAGCTGCAGAAACTGCGCAGTGAGCTGAAGGGCGTGGCGCAGGAGCGTCGGCAGATCGAGGGACAGCGTGGCCAGGCCTCGCAGCAGCTGCGCGAGGCCGATGAGAAGGTGGCCCGCACCGGCCGTGCGCTTGCGCAGACCGAAACCGCGCTGCGCGAGCAGGGCAGGGCCCTGGCCGAGGCCGAACAGCGCCGCAGCACGCTGCAGGCCAACCTCGCCCAGCAGCACCGCGAACTGGCTGGCCTGCTGCGTGCGGCCTATCAGCTGGGCAATCACGCCCCCCTGAAACTGCTGCTGTCGCAGGACACGGTGGCCGATGCCAATCGCGCCCTGGCCTACCACCGCTACCTGCAGCGCGAGCGGGCACAGCGCATCACCACGCTGACCGCTGACCTGAAGGAACTGGAAGCGCTGCAGGCGCAGATCGCCGAGCGCAGGCAGAAGCTGCAGGGTGCACAGCAGGACCAGAAGCAGCAGGCCGCGGCGCTGGAAGCCGACCGTCGCGATCGCGCAAAGACCGTGGCCTCGCTGGACGAGCGCTTCAAGGACCAGCGCGAGAAGGAACAGGCGCTAGGCCAGGATGCCAAGGCGCTGGAAACACTGCTGGCCAATCTGCGTGCTGCTGCGGCCCGCGCCGAGGCCGAGCGTCGCGCGGCTGCACGTCGAGCCGCCGCCGAAAAGGCCGCTGCCGAGCGCGCCGCACGCCAGGCCGCGGCATGGGGCGGCCGCCGCCGCCCCCAGGTTCCGCCGGCGGTGGCGTCCGCGCCGGCCCCGAAGGTCGGTGGCCTGGGCTGGCCGTTGTCCGGCAACCTGCTGGCCCGCTACGGCGGCAAGCTGCCCGATGGCCGCACCAGCAGCGGCGTGCTGATCGGCGCCCCGGCCGGAAGCACCGTCACCGCCGTGGCCGACGGCACCGTGGTGTTCTCCGACTGGATGACCGGCTACGGCATGATCCTGATCGTCGACCACGGCAATGGCTACATGAGCCTGTATGCCCACAACGACACCCTGCTGAAGGATGCCGGCGCGCGGGTCAGCCGCGGCGATGCGGTGGCCAAGGTCGGCAATTCCGGGGGCCAGGGCGTGACCGCGCTGTACTTCGAGCTGCGCCGTGGCGGGCAGCCGGTCAATCCGGACAGCTGGCTGCAGCGGCGCTGAATCCCGGCCCGCCACGTGCGAGCTGGATTCAACGGGAATTTAGCTGTGCTTCGCGCATAATCGGTGCATGTGCCTTGGGCACCATGCCACCGTCGACAGGAGTGATCCATGCGCGCAGCCCGTACCGCCACCCTCTTGCTGGCCCTGTTGCCAGCGCTGTCCTGGGCGCAGCAGACCGCGCCCGCCCCGAGCCAGGAAACCAGCGGGCAGGCAGCGAACAGCGAGGAGGCGGTGACCTCGAAGGTGCCGCTGGAGGAAATCCGCCGTTTCGTGGCCGTATACAACGCGGTGCGCGCCGCCTATGTCGACCCGGTCGATGACAAGAAGCTGATGCAGTCGGCCGTGCGCGGCCTGCTGCTCGACCTCGATCCGCACAGCACCTACTTCAACAAGGAAGACGCGCAGGCCTTCGACGAGCAGGCCAACGGTGCCTACGAGGGCATCGGCGTGGAGCTGCAGCAGCAGCCGGACAACGCCAGCATGAAGGTCATTTCGCCGATCGACGACACGCCGGCGGCCAAGGCCGGCATCCTCGCCGGTGACCTGATCATCGCCATCGACGGCAAGCCGATCAGCGCCATTGATGCGAGCGAACCGTTGCGTGGCCCGGCCGGCAGCAAGGTGGTGCTGACCATCGTGCGCGAAGGCAAGCCCAAGCCATTCGACGTGAGCCTGACCCGCCAGACCATTCGCGTGACCAGCGTGAAGAGCCGCATGCTGGAACCGGGCTACGGCTACATCCGTCTGAGCACCTTCCAGGCCGATACCGGTTCGGACTTCCAGAAGCAGGTGCAGCAGTTGCAGAAGCAGGCCGGTGGCCAGCTCAAGGGCCTGGTGCTCGATCTGCGCAGCAACCCGGGTGGCCTGCTGACCGCTGCGGTGCAGGTGGCCGATGATCTGCTCGACAAGGGCAACATCGTCAGCACCCGTGGCCGCATCAGCATCAGCGATGCACGGTTTGACGCGACCCCGGGCGACCTGCTGAAGGGCGCACCGGTGGTGGTGCTGGCCGATGCCGGTTCGGCCAGCGCATCGGAAGTGCTGGCCGGCGCGCTGCGCGACAACAAGCGCGCGCGCGTGGTCGGCAGCCGCACCTTCGGCAAGGGCTCGGTGCAGACCGTGCTGCCGCTGGACAACGGTGATTCGGTGAAGCTGACCACTGCGCGCTATTACACGCCCAGCGGCAAGTCGATCCAGGCCACCGGCATCGTGCCGGACGTTGAACTGAAGCCGGCCGCGACGCCGGCGGAAGATGCACTGCCGGCCAGCCTGAGCGACTACAGCGAAGCGACCTTGCCGGGCCACCTGCGCGGCGATGACGAAGGCACCGAGGGCTACCACGCCGGCGCGGTGCTGCCGGGCGATGGCCCGATCAACGACGCGCTGGCCGAGCTGAAGAACCCAGGCTCGGTGGCCGCACGGTTGAAGGCCGAAGCCGCCAAGACGGATGCGGCCAAGGCCGCGAAGGCCGCTGCGGCGAAGCCGGATGCCAAGGTCGAACCGAAGGCGGAGAGCAAGCCGGAAGCAAAGCCCGCACCGGCCCCGGCCAAGCCCTGATTCTGCAGAGTCGAGCCCTGCTCGACTGATCTACGAACCGGCCGGTGAGCGTGGAGCCGGCCAGCGGCCGGCACTATCCGGCGTCAGAAGCCGTGGCGCTTGCGCAGGCGGCGGGCGATGGCCGCCCGCACGTAGACCCCGTACACCACGCCGAACACGAAGCCGCCGATGTGCGCCCACCAGGCCACCATGCCGAAGCTGGGGCCGATATGGGCGAACACCACCTGCAGTGCGGCCCAGACGCCGATCAGCAGGTAGGCCGGGGCACGCACGAATTCCAGGAACAGGCCGAGCGGGATCACCACGCCCAGCCGGGCGCCCGGGAACAGGGCCAGATAGGCGCCGATCAGCGCCGACACCGCGCCGCTGGCGCCGATGATGATCTGGTCCGGGCTGCCCATGGTGTAGATCGCCACCAGGTTCGATACCGCACCGCCTACAAGGAACAGCAGCAGCAACCGCCACGGCCCCAGCACCCGCTCAGCAGGCAGGCCGAAGATCAGCAGGAACACCAGATTGCCCAGCAGGTGCGACCAATCGGCGTGCAGGAACAGGGCGGTGAACAGGCGCAGCACGCTGCCGTCCTGCAGGGTGGCCCACCAGTCCAGTGGATGGGTCAGGCCGGTGGACAGGGCGCCCCAGTCCAGCCAGAGACTGCCACGGGCATCGTCCGGACGCGAGATCGACCACAGGAACGCCAGCCACAGTGCCGCAAACAGCACGGGCGTGGCCCAGCGCAGGGCCGCCTTCTTGCGAGACGGGAGGGAGACGAACATGGCACTAGCCTAGCGTGCGGGCGCTTGCGACGGGGATTGTCCTGTTCAGCTTTTGAGACGAAAAAACCGCCTGCGTCGTTATTGTTTCATTAACGGCTCTGGGTAATACTCGCATACGGCGTCGTATGTCGGGAGGGGAATCCGGCGCGCTTCGACGGGCCTCTGGGCCTGCCGGGCGCAGGCGCACTCAGAGCACCATCACCGCTTACCGGAGAGAGAGAACTACGATGCAAACCGCTTCCACCATTGCCCGACTGACCCTGCTGGCCGTCGGCGTTGCCGGTGCGCTGGCCGCCGCCGATGCCAATGCTGCCGCCTTCCAGCTGAAGGAAAACAGCGCCAAGGGCCTGGGCCGCGCGTTCGCCGGCTCCACCTCGACCGAAGGTGACGCCTCGGTCATCGCCACCAACCCGGCCTCCATGCGCCTGCTCGACGGCACCATGCTGCAGGGCGACGTCAGCGCCATCAGCTTCGGCGCCAAGTTCCGTGGCCAGGGCAAGTACGCCAACGGCGCTCCGATTTCCGGCGGCAACGGCGGCGACGCCGGCATGATCGCCCCGGTTCCGGCGGCCTACTTCCACCTGCCGTTCGGCGAGAACGACAACATGCACTTCGGTGCATCGCTGACCGTGCCGTTCGGCTTCAAGACCGAATATGACCGCGACTGGGTCGGCCGCTACAACGGCGTCAAGACCGAGCTGCAGGCGATCGACCTGGGCGTCGCGTTCTCCTACGACGTCAACCCGTACCTCTCGTTCGGTGCGTCGGTGTTTGCCGAGCGCCTGAACGTCGACCTGACCAGCGCCGTTGACGGCGGCACCGCGATCAACGCCAGCGCCCAGCGCACTGCTGCGGCGCGTGTACTGGCTGCGGGTGGCACCCCGGCCCAGGCCGCAGCGGCGTCGCAGGCAGCTGCACGCCAGGCCGCCCAGCTCGGCTTCTCGCCGGGTACCGCCGATGGCTACCTGCGCATCAAGGGTGATGAAGTGTCGGTGGGCTACACCCTCGGCGTGACCGTCACCCCGGTGGAAGGCACCAACATCGCCTTCAGCTACCGCTCGAAGGTCGAGCACAAGATCACCGACGGCAAGGCCGACTTCACCATGACGCCGCAGGCTGCCGCGTTCCTGTCGCAGGCTGCCCCGGGCACCTTCATCGACAGCAACGGTCGCGCCACCATCACCCTGCCGGCCAGCGCCACCGTGGGCTTCACCCACCGCGTGAACGACCAGTGGCAGATCATGGCCGAAGTCACGCGCACCGCGTGGAGCAAGTTCGACCAGGTCACCGTCGACTATGACTCCAACCAGCCGGACAGCGTGCTGCCGTTCCACTACCGCGACACCACCTTCGCGTCGATCGGTACCGATTTCCGCGTGAACGACAAGCTGACCCTGCGTGGCGGCCTGGCCTATGACCAGACCCCGACCACCGACGCCCACCGTGACGTGCGCGTGCCGGACACCACCCGCAAGTGGCTGTCGCTGGGTATGACCTACGCCGCTTCGGACAAGATGGAATACAGCGTGGGCTACACCCACCTGTTCACCAAGGATCCGAACGTCAACTCGACCTCGGCCACGGCCAACACCGTGACTGGCAAGTACAAGGTCAGCGGCGACGTGCTGGCGGCTTCGCTGCAGTACAAGTTCTGATCCAGGCGATTGCCTGAAGCAGTGCGAAGGAGGCCCCGCGCAAGCGGGGTCTTTTTTTTGGGGGCCTCGGACCACCCGCGCCTGGAATGGATCCAGCGCGAGTGTCTCCATCGGTGGCCAGGATCCATGACAATAGCGCCATGAACCTGTCCGATCCGAACTTCCAGCTGGAGCTGGCCGCCAACATCGCCGTCGCCGGCTCGATCCTGCTGGCCGGCCGCAACAACGTGCACACCTGGTGGCTGGGCATCGTCGGCTGCGCATTGTTTGCTGCCGTGTTCGAACGATCGCACCTGTATGCGGACATGGTGCTGCAGTTCTTCTTCATCGCCATCAGCGTGTTGGGCTGGTGGCAGTGGCTGCGTGGTGACCATGGCGCGCCGCTGCCGATCACCGCGCTGCGCCCATGTGCCTGGGCCTGGCTGGCGCCGCTGGTGGTAGTGGCCACCTTCGGCTACGGCTGGATGCTGACCCGACTGACCAACGCCTATGCGCCGTACATCGATTCGGCAGTGCTGGTGCTGAGTGTGATCGCGCAGATCCTGATGATGCGACGCAAGCTGGAATCGTGGTGGGTGTGGCTGCTGGTGAACACCGTTGCGGTACCGCTGTACTACAGCCGTGGCCTGCACCTGACCTCGATCCTGTACGTGGGCTTCTGGATCAATGCGCTGGTGGCCTTGCGCCATTGGCGGCACCTGATGCGTGACGAGGCCAAGACGGCCGATGCTGCTGCCTGAGCGCGTTGCACGCGGCCTGGTGGTGGGCAAGTTCTGCCCGCTGCATCTGGGTCACGAACACCTGATCGAGTTTGCCGCCACGCGTTGTACGCAACTGCTGGTGATCGGCTGGTCGCAGCCGGGCTTTGCCGGCTACAGCGCCGAGCGCCGCGAGCGCTGGCTGCGTGCGCGTTTCCCGCGAGCGACGGTAGCGGTGCTGGATGACGCGCGACTGGCGGCATTGTGCACGGAGCACGGTTTGCCAGTGCGAACGCTGCCGCAGGACAGTGATGACGAACAGGTGCAGCGCGACTTTACCGCCTGGCTGTGCCTGAACCTGTTCGGTGGGCCGGTGCAGGCGGTGTACACCGGTGAGGACTACGGTGACGGCTTCGCGCAGGCGCTGGCCACGTACTTCGGTGCGCCGGTACGCCATGAGCGGCTCGAACGCGCACTGGACGCCGGGCAGGCGTGTGGCACCCAGCTGCGCGCCGATCCGCATGCGCACCGCCATGGTCTCGCGCCGCAGGTCTATGCCGGCTATGTGCAGCGCGTGGCGTTCATTGGTGGCGAGTCCAGCGGCAAGACCACGCTGGCGCGCATGATGGCCGAGCGCCTGCAGACCGCCTGGGTGCCGGAGTATGGCCGCACACTATGGGAGCAGCAGGGCGGAGAGCTGACGCCAGATGATCTGCTTCGCATCGCAATGGCACAGCCGCAGCACGAAGACGAGGCCGCACGCCATGCGCATCGCTGGCTGTTCTGCGATACCACGCCGCTGGTGACGCTGGGCTACAGCGGCTGGATGTTCGGCACGGCACCGGAGTCGCTGCGGCAGGCGGCACGACGACGCTACGACCTGCAGTTCCTGTGCGCGCCGGATATTCCGTTCGACCAGGACGGAACGCGCGTGGGCGAAGCCTTCCGGGCGCAGCAGCATGCGTGGTACCTGGCGCAGCTGCAGGCAGAGAGAGTCGAGTACGTGCTGCTGGAGGGCGATCTGGAGACGCGCATCGCGCGGGTGCATCGCGAGCTGGCGAAGCGTGCGGACAATCGGTTCAGTCTGGGCCAGCCTCTGTAGAGCCGAGCCCATGCTCGGCTCCACAGGAAGCAAAGCACAAAAAACCCCGCTTTCGCGGGGTTTTTCGTTTGCCGCATCACGCAGGCGATCAGTCGCCCAGGGTCAGCAGCGAGGCGTTGCCGCCGGCGGCAGTGGTGTTCACCGTCACCGTCTTCTCGGTAGCGAAACGCAGCAGATAATGCGGGCCACCGGCCTTCGGGCCGGTGCCCGACAGGCCCTGGCCGCCGAACGGCTGCACGCCGACCACTGCACCGATCTGGTTGCGGTTGACGTAGACGTTGCCGACGTGGACGCTGTTGCTGATGCGGTCGACGGTCTCGTCGATGCGCGAATGCACGCCCAGGGTCAGGCCGTAGCCGGTAGCGTTGATCTGATCGATCACCGCGTCGAGCTGGTCGCCCTTCCAGCGGATGACGTGCAGCACCGGACCGAACACTTCCTTCTGCAGCTGGCCCAGGTCCTTCAGCTCGTACGCGCGCGGTGCGAAGAAGGTGCCGTTGGCGGCTTCGGTGGACAGTTCGGCAGCCGCGATCAGGCGCGCTTCGCGGTCCATGCGCTCAGCGTGGTCCTGCAGGATCTTCAGCGCATCGGCATCGATCACCGGGCCGACGTCGGTGGACAGCAGGCCGGGGTTGCCGACCTTCAGTTCCTTCATCGCACCGGCCAGCATGGTCATCACCTTGTCGGCGATGTCGTCCTGCACGAACAGCACGCGCGCGGCCGAGCAACGCTGGCCGGCGGAGGTGAAGGCCGAACCGATCGCGTCCTTGACCAGCTGTTCCGGCAGTGCCGAGGAGTCGGCGATGAAGGCGTTCTGGCCACCGGTCTCGGCGATCAGCACGCCGATGGCGGCGTCACGTGCGGCCATCGCGCGGTTGATCGCACGGGCGGTGTCGGTGGAGCCGGTGAAGGCCACGCCAGCCACGCGCGGGTCGGCGGTCAGGGCGGCACCGACGGTGGCACCGTCGCCCGGCAGGAACTGCACCACCTCGGCCGGCACGCCAGCGTCGTGCAGCAGCTTCACCGCGTAGTAGCCGATCAGGTTGGTCTGCTCGGCCGGCTTGGCGATGACGCTGTTGCCGGCGGCCAGTGCAGCGGCCACCTGGCCCAAGAAGATCGCCAGCGGGAAGTTCCACGGGCTGATGCAGACGAACACGCCGCGGCCGTGCAGCTGCAGCTCGTTGGATTCACCGGTCGGGCTCGGCAGCTTCTCGGCGTGGCTGAACTGCTCGCGCGCCTGCTTGGCGTAGTAGCGCAGGAAATCCACGGCTTCGCGCACTTCGGCGATGCTGTCGGGCAGGCTCTTGCCGGCTTCCTTCACGCACAGCGCCATGAACTCCGGCATGCGCGCTTCCAGCTGGTCGGCGGCGTGCTCGAGGATGGCGGCGCGGCTGGCGGCCGGGGTGCGGTTCCAGGCCGGCTGCGCAGCCACGGCGTTGGCCAGGGCCTTCTGCACGGTGGCGGCATCGGCGGCCAGCCACTGGCCGACCACTTCGCGGGTGTCGGCCGGGTTGGTCACCGGCAGCGCGGCGCCGGCCGGGTTGGCACCCGGCACCAGCGGGGCGGCCTGCCAGGGCTTCACGGCCGCGTTGATCTGCTCGGCCAGGGCGCGCAGTTCGTTGTCGTTGGCGAGGTTGGCGCCCATGGAGTTCTTCCTGTCGTGGTTCTGGCTGCGCAGCAGGTCAACCGGCAGCGGGATCTTGGGATGCGGAATCGATTCAAACGAGGACACCATCTCGACCGGATCGCGGATCAGGTCGGCGATCGGCACGCGCTCGTCGGTGATGCGGTTGACAAAGCTGGAGTTGGCGCCGTTTTCCAGCAGGCGGCGCACCAGGTACGGCAGCAGGTCTTCATGCGAACCGACCGGCGCATACACGCGGCAGGGCAGGTTCAGGCGGTCGGCCGGCACCACTTCGGCATACAGGTCGTCGCCCATGCCGTGCAGCTTCTGGTGCTCGTACACGCCGCCATTGGCGATGCTGCGCACGGCAGCGATGGTGTGCGCGTTGTGCGTGGCGAACATCGGGTAGATCGCGTCGGCATGGGTGAACAGCCGCTTGGCGCAGGCCAGGTAGGACACGTCGGTGTTCTGCTTGCGGGTGAACACCGGGTAGCCCGGATAGCCTTCGATCTGCGCGCGCTTGATCTCGGCATCCCAGTAGGCGCCCTTGACCAGGCGCACCTGCAGGCGGCGACCAGCGCGGCGTGCCATGTCGGCCAGATGGTCGATCGTGTACGGGGTGCGCTTCTGGTAGGCCTGCACCACCACGCCGAAGCCGTCCCAGCCGGCCAGCGAGGCGTCGGAGAAGACCTGCTCGATGATGTCCAGCGACAGTTCCAGGCGGTCGGACTCTTCGGCGTCGACGGTGCAGCCGATGCCGTAGCTCTTGGCCAGCTGCGCCAGTTCCAGCACGCCCGGCACCAGGTCCTTCAGCACGCGCTCGCGCTTGGCGTGCTCGTAGCGCGGGTACAGCGCCGACAGCTTGATCGAGATGCCCGGGGCGTTGTTGACGTCGCCGTCCGGACGCCGCCGCGTGCCTTGTGATCGCCGCCGATGGCGTGGATCGCACGACGGTAGTCTTCCAGGTAGCGCAGCGCGTCCTTCATGGTCAGCGCGCCTTCGCCCAGCATGTCGAAGGAGTAGCGGTAGTTCGCGTTGTCGCCCTTGTGCGAGCGCGACAGCGCTTCGCTGATGGTGCGGCCCATGACGAACTGGTGGCCCATGATCTTCATCGCTTGGCGCACGGCCAGGCGCACCACCGGCTCACCCACGCGGCCGACCAGGCGCTTGAACGCGCTGGGCGCATCGGCGCGGGTGGCATCGTTCATCTGCACCAGCTTGCCGGTCAGCATCAGGCCCCAGGTGGAGGCGTTGACCAGCACCGAGTCACTGCCGCCCAGGTGCTTTTCCCAGTCGGCATCGGCCAGCTTGTCGCGGATCAGCTTGTCGGCGGTGTCCTGGTCCGGAATGCGCAGCAGCGCCTCGGCCACGCACATCAGCAGCACGCCTTCCTCGCTGCCCAGGTCGTACTGGCGCATGAAGGCTTCGATCGCGCCCTGGTCCTTGGCGCGCACGCGCACGCGGCCGACCAGGTCGGCGGCCAGCGCCTGCACCCTGGCCTGTTCCTCGGCGGGCAGGCGGGCCTGCGCCAGCAGCTCGCGCACGTGGCTGGCCTCGTCCTTCAGCCAGGCATCGGTAATGGCCTGGCGGAACGGGTTGGGGGGCGCCGGCAATTCCGGCGACAGCAGCGCGCCGGGACGCAGGGCGTCGTGGGCGGCAGGGGAGGAGGAGGGTGCGTTCATGCCGGTCCGGCCAATGGAAAACTTGGCGATTTTAATCATTTTTGCGGGTTGCGGAAGTGCCCCGCAGCCACCTTCGTGAAGCGCTGATAGTCCCTAGCTGCGGTGGATTCAGCGTGTTCAGCAAGCGCCGCAGAATTTGTGCTGAATTCGTCATTCGTGCCGCCGACCTCATGCTGTGTTGCAGCATGGGAAAAAGTGTGAATGCACCCTTGCTACCGGCGAGAGGCCGGGGCTACCATCGAGACGTTTCCCGCGGCAGGAACGCGGTTGCGACATGATCGAGGTGCTTCCAGCTCCGGATGGGTCAGGTACGCAGCTGCGGCTGCGTCCCCCACGGGCGCTCGATGCCCGGCAGTTCGTCCTGTTGTTCACCGTGTTGTCGGGTGCGATGTGGCTGGTGTCCGCCCTCGGGTGGTTGGCCGGCAATGCATTCGCCCCCCTGTTCGCGCTGCTGTACAGCCTGGTGCTGGCGGCCGCGCTGCGTGCCTTGTGGCGCAGCGGTGAACGGCAGGAGGAGATCCGGGTAGTGCCGGCGTACGTGGAGGTCATTCCCGTACCCGGTGGATCGCCGGTGTTCCGGGCCCACCCCCACTGGGTGCGCCTGCTCACCGACGATGAGAGGGTCCGGCTGGCATCCAGCGGCCGGCAGGTGGAGGTGGGGAGTTTCCTCGCGCCGGCCGAACGTCAGACGCTCGCAGAGACACTTGAAAGCTTGCTCGCCGCCAGCGATGGCGGCAACCGACGACGCTAAGGGTCTAGGCAATGAAGCAAAGCAGCAGGTGGGGCACGAAGTGCGTGAACGCGGTTGCCGCAGTGCTGGCGACCGGGGGACTGATGCCGGCGTTGGCCTGGGCCCAGGCGGCCGATCCGAAGCCGTGGCAGCTGAACATGGGCAAGGGGGTGACCCAGACCTCGCGCCTGGCCTGGGAATCGAACAACCTGTCGTTGATCATCTGCACGGTGATCGGCGTCATCGTGTTCGGAGCGATGGCCTACGCCATCTTCAAATTCCGCAAATCCAAGGGTGCGGTTGCGGCCACCTTCAGCCACAACACCAAGGCCGAGATCATCTGGACGGTGATCCCGGTGATCATCCTGATCGTGATGGCATGGCCGGCCACGGCCAACCTGATCAAGATGTACGACACCCGCGACGCCGAGATGACGGTCAAGGTCACCGGCTACCAGTGGATGTGGAAGTACGAATACCTCGGCGAGAACGTCACCTTCACCAGCCGCCTGGACCGCGAGTCCGACCGCATACGGCAGAGTGGCGTCGTGCCGACCCGCGAGAGCCATCCGCATTATCTGCTGGACGTGGACAACCGGCTGGTGCTTCCGGTCGACACCAAGGTGCGCTTCGTCATCACCTCCGACGACGTGATCCACGCCTGGTGGGTGCCGGCGCTGGGCTGGAAGCAGGACGCCATCCCCGGCTTCATCAACGAAGCCTGGACCCGCATCGAGCAGCCGGGCGTCTACCGCGGCCAGTGCGCCGAGCTGTGCGGCAAGGACCACGGGTTCATGCCGATCGTGGTCGAGGCGGTGTCCAAGGAGGAATTCAAACAGTGGCTGGCGCAGCGCAAGCCGGCGGCGCCTGCCACGCCGGCGGCACCTGCGGCACCGGCCGAACCGACTGCACCGGCGGGCGAAGCACCGGCTGCGCCTGCTGCTGCAGAAGCGGGCAGCGCACCTGCCACAGCGGCCAGCGGCGCGTGATGTAAAGCCCGCGGCCGCCAGCGGCCGTGGTGACAACCGATTCTGAGAGGTGTTTTGCAATGGCGCACTCGGCAGTTGGGCACGACGATCACCATCACCACCAGAGCTTCTTCGAGCGTTGGTTCTTCTCGACCAACCACAAGGACATCGGCACGCTGTACCTCGGTTTCAGCTTCATCATGTTCATCATCGGTGCGGCGATGAGCGTGGTGATCCGCGCCGAGCTGGCGCAGCCGGGCCTGCAGTTCGTCAAGCCCGAGTTCTTCAACCAGATGACCACCGTGCATGCGCTGGTGATGATCTTCGGTGGCGTGATGCCGGCCTTCGTCGGCCTGGCCAACTGGATGATCCCGCTGCAGATCGGCGCGCCGGACATGGCGCTGCCGCGGATGAACAACTGGTCGTTCTGGTTGCTGCCGGTGGCCTTCAGCCTGCTGCTGCTGACCCTGTTCCTTCCTGGCGGTGCACCGGCCGGTGGCTGGACGCTGTACCCGCCGCTGTCGCTGCAGGGTGGCTACAACGTCGCCTTCAGCGTGTTCGCCATCCACGTGGCCGGCATCAGTTCGATCATGGGCGCGATCAACATCATCGCCACCGTGCTCAACATGCGCGCGCCAGGCATCGACCTGCTGAAAATGCCGATCTTCTGCTGGGCCTGGCTGATCACCGCCTTCCTGCTGATCGCAGTGATGCCGGTGCTGGCCGGTGCGGTGACCATGCTGCTGACCGACAAGTTCTTCGGCACCAGCTTCTTCAACGCCGCCGGTGGCGGTGACCCGGTGATGTACCAGCACATCTTCTGGTTCTTCGGCCATCCCGAGGTCTACATCATGATCCTGCCCGCCTTCGGCGTGGTCAGCGAGATCATCCCGACCTTCAGCCGCAAGCCGCTGTTCGGTTACCAGGCGATGGTGTACGCGACCGCCGCGATCGCCTTCCTGTCGTTCATCGTCTGGGCCCACCACATGTTCACCGTGGGCATGCCGCTGGGCGGCGAGATCTACTTCATGTTCGCCACCATGCTGATCTCGATCCCCACCGGGGTGAAGGTGTTCAACTGGGTCAGCACCATGTGGCGTGGCTCGCTGACGTTCGAGGCACCGATGCTGTGGTCGGTGGCCTTCGTCATCCTGTTCACCATCGGTGGCTTCTCCGGCCTGATGCTGGCGATCGTCGCCGCCGACTTCCAGTACCACGACACCTACTTCGTGGTGGCCCACTTCCACTACGTGCTGGTGACCGGCGCGGTGTTCGCGCTGATCGCCGCGGTGTACTACTGGTGGCCGAAGTGGACCGGGCGCATGTACAGCGAGAAGTGGGCCAAGGTGCACTTCTGGTGGTCGATCGTGTTCGTCAACCTGCTGTTCTTCCCGCAGCACTTCCTCGGCCTGGCCGGCATGCCGCGCCGTATTCCCGATTACAGCGTGGCCTTCGCCGACTGGAACCTGATCAGCTCGATCGGTGCGTTCGGCATGTTCGTCACCCCGTTCATGATGGCGGCGATCCTGCTGTCCTCGCTGCGCAATGGCGAGAAGGCCGAGGCCCGTTCCTGGGAGGGTGCACGCGGCCTGGAGTGGACGCTGCCGTCGCCGGCACCGGCGCACACCTTCACCACGCCGCCGACCATCCGCCCGGGAGATCTGGCGCATGACGACATCACGCATTGAGGTGGGGCATGCATAACGAGAGCCCGCTGCAGACCTGTAGAGCCGAGCCATGCTCGGCTGACGTGGAGCAGCCGAGCATGGCTCGGCTCTACAACAGCCCGGGTGATGCCCCGGAAAACGGCATCGAGCAGCAACGCCAGCGCGCCAGGCGCACGGCGATGTGGGTCGGCGCCATCGCCGTGCTGGTCTACGTCGGCTTCATCCTCAGCGGGGTGATCGGCCGATGAGCGAGGCACCGGCCAGCACACCGTCACGCAGTGCGGGGCTGCCGCGCCTGATCGGCGTGGCGGTGGCGGTGTTCCTGCTCACGTTCTCGCTGGTGCCGCTGTACCGCATCGCCTGCGAGAAGGTGTTCGGTGTGCGTCTGGAGCGCGGCCCCGGTGGCGAAGCCAGTGCGGGGGCGGCGGCTGGCAAGCGCACTGTGCGCGTCGAGTTCGATGGCGGCGTCAATTCGCGCCTGCCGTGGTCGTTCCACCCCGAACAGCTGACCATGGACGTGGTGCCCGGCGAGCTCAACGAGGCGCTGTACTTCGCCCGCAACGACAGCCAGCAGGCGGTGGTCGGCAGTGCGGTGCCTTCGGTGGCGCCGGCGCGTGCCTCGGGCTTCTTCAGCAAGACCGAATGTTTCTGTTTCACCGCGCAGACGCTGCAGGCTGGCGAGAAGCGCGACATGCCGGTGCGTTTCATCGTCGATCCGGACCTGCCGCCGGAGATCAGGACGATCACCTTGTCCTACACCTTCTACCGCAACGACGCGCTGTCCGATCGGCTGGCCCCGGCCGCCACCTCGGAAGGCGCGCACGCCGCACCCTGACCCGGATACCGACATGGCCCAGACACCGACCGACGCCAACGTGTACTTCGTCCCGGCCCAGAGCAAATGGCCGTTCGTGGGTTCCATCGCGATGATGGTGACCATGGTCGGCGTGGCCAGCTGGCTCAACGATGCCAGCTGGGGCGCTGGACGTTCTACATCGGTATCGCGATGCTGGTGCTGACCCTGTTCTGGTGGTTCAGCGACGTGGTGCGCGAATCGCAGGCCGGCAACTACAACCACCAGGTCGATGGCTCATTCCGGATGGGGATGATCTGGTTCATCTTCTCCGAGGTGATGTTCTTTGGCGCCTTCTTCGGCGCACTGTTCTACACCCGCAACCTGGGCCTGTCGTGGCTCAGTGGCGAAGGTCGCGGTGTGATGACCAACGAGCTGCTCTGGCAGGGCTACTCGGCAGGTTGGCCGACCAACGGCCCGGCGGCGATCGGTGGCGCATTCCAGACCATTCCGGCCTGGGGCCTGCCGCTGATCAATACGCTGATCCTGCTGACCTCCGGCGTGACCCTGACCATCGCCCACCACGCACTGAAGGCCGGCAACCGCCGCCAACTGCTGATCTGGCTGGGCCTGACCGTGGTGCTCGGCCTGGGCTTCCTGACCCTGCAGGCGGAGGAGTACATCCACGCCTACAAGGAGCTGAACCTGACGCTCGGCTCTGGCATCTATGGTTCGACGTTCTTCATGCTGACCGGCTTCCACGGCGCGCACGTGCTGCTGGGCACGATCATGCTGATCGTGATGTGGCTGCGTTCGGCCAAGGGGCACTTCACCCGCGACAACCATTTCGGTTTCGAAGCCGCCGCGTGGTACTGGCACTTCGTCGACGTGGTGTGGCTGATGCTCTTCATGTTCGTCTACGTGCTTTGACCACGCACGCATCGGTGGCCTCAGCCGCCGATGCCGTGCGGTTTTATCCAGCCCATGTAGATGCTCACGATCACCAGCAGGATCAACGCCACCGATACCGCGATGCGGCGGGTCAGTGCGTTGACCGTGCGCTTGGTCTGGCCGCGGTCGACCAGCAGGTAATAGAGGCCGGCGCCCAGATTCCAGACGATGACAATCAGAAACGCGATTACCAGCAGGGTCTTCAACGAATCACTCATGCGCGGCTCGAGGGCAGGGTGGATGGGCCTATCTGACCGCGTTTGCGCGGACTTGTCATGATGCGCCAGCACACGCGCGTGATCGGATGGCTGCTGGCAGTGCTGGCCATGGCCGGTTTCACCGCATTGGGGCTGTGGCAGCTGCAGCGCATGCATGCCAAACAGGCAATGTTGGATGCGCAGGGTCCAGCTGTGGCACAGGCATTGCCGCTGTCGCAGGCACTCGCGGCGACCGGCGCGTTGCACGGCGTGGCCGACCACGGCCGCTTCCTGCCCGGCGTGGTGCTGCTGGACAACCAGACCCGGCATGGCCGCGCCGGGGTGAAAATCTATCGCCCGTTCCGCAGTGACGAAGGCAGCGTGCTGCTGGTCGATCTCGGCTGGCGCGCGCTGCCGCCGGATCGCACCCTGCCGGATGTGCCGTCGCCGCCTTCGCCGGTGGCCGTACGTGGGCTGCTGGCGCCGCCGCCATCAGCGGGACTGGCACTGGGCCGACGGGACAAAGCCAGCCCCGGGGCCCTATGCTCGGGGTTTGACCCCGCCTGCCCGCCGAGGGCCTGGCGGCGGCGCTTGGCCTGCCGGCATTGCCCGACCGCGTGCTGCGGCTGGACCCGGCACTGCCATTCGGCGATGAGCGCGACCTGGACCTGTTGCCGAACACACTGCCGCCGCAGCGTCACCTGGGCTACGCCGTGCAGTGGTTCGGGCTGGCCCTGACCGTGATGGTGGTCGCGCTGGTGCTGGAGTGGCGCCGGAGGCGCGTGATTACCCGGTAGTGCCGGCCGTTGGGCGGCAAGCCCTCGGTTTCCTGGATGCCGGCCGGCAGCCGGCACTACCGGCATCCCTTACCCAACCATGAGAAAATGCCCCGCATGAACACTGCTACGTCCCCGCAGGCGCGCGGCTCCGGCCGCCGGACCCTGGTGCTGCTGTTTGCCGTGTTCTTCGGTGCGATGGCGCTGGCCGCCGTGCTGCGCTTCACCGGCTGGCAGCCAGCCGGGCACCGCAATGCCGGCCAGCTGCTGAAGCCGCCGGTGGACCTGCGCCAGCAGGCGCCCACCCTGGCCAGCGGCCAGCCTTATCCGTGGAATCCCGAGGCCCGTACCTGGCGCCTGCTGGTGGCGCCGGCCGGTGCCTGCGACGCGCAGTGCGTCACTTTGTCGCAGGGACTGGGCAAGGTGTGGCAGCTGTTCGGCCATAACGCCGATAATGTCGAGATTCTGTGGCTGGGAACGCCACCGGCGTCGATCGCCTCGCTGCCCGCGTTGCGGCCGCTGGCTCCGTCGCCAGCCCTGCGCGCGGCGCTGCCTGGCGTCGATGATCCGGCGGGATTGCCGGTCTACGTGATCGATCCGAACGGCTTCGTGATCATGCGTCATGCCCCGGGCACCGACCTGGGTGGCCTGCGCAAGGACATGGCCACGTTGCTGAAACTGAAGTGAGTCCCGTTTGATGAGCCTTTCCGCGCGTCCGGCGCTGCACCGCAATTTCCACCGCCTGGCGTGGTTCGCCATGATCATGACCGCGAGCACGATCATGTTCGGCGCCTTCGTGCGCCTGTCCGATGCCGGCCTGAGCTGCCCGGACTGGCCGACCTGCTATGGCCAGGCTACCTGGCCGCAGCACGTGGAAGAGACCATCGGCCACCCGGCGACGGAGATCCGCCCGCTGGAGACCCACAAGGCCTGGCGTGAGCAGGTGCACCGCTTCCTGGCCGGCGCGCTGGGCATCGAGATCCTGACCCTGGCGCTGTTGGCCACGCGCAAGCGGCGATTCGGAAGCACGGCGGTAGTGACCGCCTGCGTATTGGTGGCCGCCGGCATACCGCTGTACATGATGGGCTGGCATGGCACCGCCAGCGCGCTGGCGCTGATCGGCGAGGCGATCCTGCTGATCGCCGCGCTGCGCTGGAGCAACATCGACCTGGCGCGCGCTGCACTGCTGACCCTGGCGGTGGTGATCTTCCAGGCTCTGCTGGGCATGTGGACGGTAACCCTGCTGCTCAAACCCATCGTGGTGATGGGACACCTGCTCGGCGGCATGCTGATGTTCGCGCTGCTGGTGTGGATGGCCTGGCGCGCCACGCACATGCCGATCACCCTGGCCGAAGCACCGAAGCTGAAGTGGCTGTTGCGCATCGGCGTAGCGGTGCTGGTCACCCAGATCGCGCTGGGCGGTTGGGTCAGCGCCAACTATGCGGCGCTGGCCTGCGGCGGCGGCAGCGCCTCGCTGGACAACTTCCCGCGCTGTGCCAACCAGTGGTGGCCGCAGCACAACTTCGTCGAGGGCTTCACCCTGTGGCGCGGCATCGGCGTGGACTACGAAGGCGGCGTGCTGGATGGCGCTTCGCGTATCGCCATCCAGATGGCGCACCGCCTGTTCGCGGTGGTGGTGGCCGTCTACCTGCTGTGGCTGGGCGTGCGCCTGTTCCGCCTGCCGAGCATGCGTGGCTGGGCCAGCGCGTTGATCGCGCTGCTGGTGCTGCAGGTCACGCTCGGCATCCTCAATGTGAAGCTGGCGCTGCCGCTGGAAGTGGCGGTGGCCCACAACGGCGTGGCCGTTGCCCTGTTGTTCGTACTGGTCAGCCTGCTGGCCCGCCTGCGTGCCCCGGACTGATCCCATGTTTTCCAATTACCGCCAGTACTGGGACCTGACCAAGCCCAAGGTCGTCGCCCTGATCGTCTTCACCGCCCTGGTCGGCATGGTCCTGGCCATTCCGGGCGTGCCCAGCTGGGAGCAGGTGCGCGCCGGCGTGCTCGGCTTCCTCGGCATCTGGCTGGCGGCCTCGGCCGCGGCTGCGATCAACCAGCTGCTGGATGCGCACATCGATGCGCAGATGGCGCGCACCTCGTGGCGTCCGCTGGTGGTGGGCAAGGTCAAGCCGTGGCAGGTGCTGGTGTTCGCCGGCGTGCTGATCGTGCTGTCGATGACCATCCTGGTGCTGTGGGTGAACCTGATCACCGCGGTGCTGACCTTCGCCTCGCTGATCGGCTACGCGGTGATCTACACCGTGTACCTCAAGCGTGCGACCTCGCAGAACATCGTCATCGGTGGCCTGGCCGGCGCGATGCCACCGATGCTGGGCTGGGCCGCAGTGACCGGCATGCAGGGCTCGTCGGACTGGGCGTACTCGTCGCTGCTGGTGCTGATCATCTTCATCTGGACGCCGCCGCACTTCTGGGCGCTGGCGATCTTCCGCCGCGAGGACTACGCCAAGGCGGAGATCCCGATGCTGCCGGTGACCCACGGCGTGGTGCATACCCGCAAGCAGATCATGGTGTATTCGGTGGTGCTGGCGCTGGTGTGCCTGCTGCCGTACCTGGTGGGCATGAGCGGTGCGTTCTACCTGGGCGGTGCGATCGTGCTCAACGCGGTGTTCCTCTGGTATGCCTGGCGCATGCTCAACCCGCCGGACGAGCTGTTCTCGATGAAGATGTTCTATTACTCCATCGTCTATCTGATGGCGCTGTTTGCCTTCCTGCTGGTTGACCACTGGATCCTGCCCTGGTTGTGACCGGTTGGTGTATCCACGCATGGTGTGGATCAACTGTAGAGCCGAGCCATGCTCGGCTGAGGGCTGATCGGAGAAGCAGCCGAGCGTGGGCTCGGCGCTGCACTTGATCTCTTCCAGCTGCGTCGCCATTGCTGTTCCTGACCCCAAGGAAAGGAAGGCGCAGGGATGCATTCGATCTTCCGCTGGACCGCCGCGCTGCTGCTGGCGCTGGGCATGGCCCTCAGTGCGCATGCCGACGACACCGCCGCGCAGATCCGCCAGCATGCCGGTGACCACGCCTGCTGGTACTGGGTGAGTTCCACGGCACCCGCGAGACCCCGCTGCTGGTACGGGAGCTGATGGAGGCCTACGCGGCCGATGGCACACCGGTGCGGTTGGCATTGGAGCTGCCGACCGACGAGAACGCCGCGCTGGCGACCTATACGGCGTCTGCCGGCACAGCCGAGGCGCGCGCTGCATTGCGTGGCACGACGTATTGGAACGTCCGCAGCCGGATGCATGACGGCCGTCGCAGCGAGGACATGCTTGAGCTGATCGAGGCGGTACGCGTGCTGCGCAGCCAAGGGCGCGACGTGCAGGTGTTCGGCTTTGATCGCATGCTTCCCGCCAACATGGCCGGCACTGGTACGCGTGACCGGGTGATGGCCGAAGAAGTAAGAGCACGCGCGCGGGCGCTGCCGAAGAACGGGCGGCTGCTGGTGCTGACCGGTAACGTACATGGCATGCGTACGCAGCCGAAGATGATTGCGTACCCGCCGATGACGGCACTGCTGAAGGATCTGGACCTTTACAACGTGCGTATCGAGGCGCGTGGCGGGGAAGGCTGGGGCTGCACGGCACCTCAACGCTTTGGTGTACGTCCGCTGCCCAGTTACAACGGTGAGTCGCCCAGGCGACACACTGCTGGTGACCGCAGTTATGACCTGCAGGTATGGCTGCCGCGCTTCAGCGTGGCGCGGCTGCTGGACAGCGATTCTGTCTGGTGATCATCCACGCGCCGTTCAACCGTCAGCCGAGCATGGGCTCGGCTCTACAGTAGATCCATGCCATGCGTGGATGGATTTGCGGCTCAGGGCTTGCGCCGCGCATAACGCTGCGCGATCACGCCGCAGACGATCAATTGGATCTGGTGGTAGATCATCACCGGCAGCACGATCGCGCCGAGGCTGCCGCCGGCGAACAGCACCTTGGCGATCGGCACGCCGGTAGCCAGGCTCTTCTTCGAGCCGCAGAACACGATGGCGATCTCGTCCTCGCGGTTGAAACGCAGGCGGCGGGCGATGAACGTGATCAGCGGCATGGCGATGCCCAGCAGTACCGCGGCCACCACTGCCACGGCCAGCAACGACAGCAGCGGCGTCTTGCTCCACAAGCCTTCGGTAACGGCTTCGCCGAACGCCGAGTACACCACCAGCAGGATGGTGGCCTGGTCGGTGTAGCGCAGCAGCGCGCGCTGCTTTTCCACCCAGCCGGCGATCCACGGCCGCAGCAGATGGCCGGCGACGAACGGCACCAGCAGCTGCAGCATGATGCCGCCGATCGCATGCAGCGGGTCGTGCACACCGCCGGAGGTGCCGGCCACCGCGGTCAGCAGCAGCGGGGTCAGGAACACACCTAGGATGCTCGACAGTGAGGCACTGCACACCGCTGCCGGTACATTGCCGCGCGCCATCGAGGTGAACGCGATGGACGACTGCACGGTGGAGGGCAGGGTGCACAGGAACAGCACGCCCAGGTACAGCTCCGGAGTCAGCAGCCAGCCCGACAGCGGCTTGAACATCAACCCCAGCAGCGGGAACAGGATGAAGGTGCAGGCCAGGATGGTCAGGTGCAGCCGCCAGTGCAGCATGCCGCCGATGATCGACTCGCGCGGCAGGCGCGCGCCATGCAGGAAGAACAGCGCGGCGATGGCGACGGTGGTGACGTCATCGAGGACGATGGCGGCGGCGCCCTTCATCGGCAGCAGCGAGGCCAGGCCCACGGTGCACAGCAGGGCGAGGGTGAAGTTGTCCGGTCGCAGGCGCGACCACCAGCGGGTCATGGTGGGCAGAGTCCTTGGTGCGGAGGGTTCAGGGCGAAGTGATCGGCGTGGCCAGACGCTGGCGGGTGGCAGCTTCCAGTGACTTCAGGCCGGCGCGCTGGCCGAGCTGCAGTGCCTGTTCCGGGCTGGCGTGTTCGTAGCGTGCGTTGACCAGGCCGAGCACGGCGCCGGCGCGGTTGCCGGACGCGCAGTGCAGCAACACCGGCCCCTGGCTCTGCTGCAGGGCCTGGTGCACGGCACGGATGTTGGCGGCATCGAGCCCCTCGGCGCCGGCCACCGGAATGCGCACATAGCGCAGGCCCAGCGATTCGGCCGTGCGGGTCTCATCGAAACCACGGTCCTCGTCGGGCTGGCGCAGGTCAATCACCGTGCGTACGCCCTGTGCGGCCAGGGCCTGCAGCTGTGCGGCGCTGGGTTGGCCACCGGCATACAGGCCGGCGCGGACTTCGTTGAGGGGCGCGTCTTCGGCCAGGGCCGTCAGTGGCAGGCAGAGCGACAACAACAGCAGGCAGGTCAGGCGCAGCGGCATGGTCCTCTCCGTGAAACGTTCTGCTGCTACAGGCGCAGCCCGGCGCGGGCCTTGAGCAGCTCGCGCAGTTCGTATTTGTCAGTATCGTCCAGACCCTGCTGGCGCTGCTTTGCCAACAACTCCTCCAGACGTTGCACCAGCAGCTGTTTCTCCAGCTGGGCCACCGCGTCGTGCAGCTCCTGGGTCCAGCTGGCTTCGGTGCCGGGCAGCGTCTGTGCGGCCAATGTATGCAGCGAGGCCTGTTCCTCGCGGCCGTCGAAGTGTTCCAGCAGGGCGCCGGTGCTGATGTCCGGGCGCTGTTCGACCAGCCCCAGCAGCTCCAGCAGCAGTTCCACACCAGGCAGGCGAAGGCCCTGGAAGTGATGCTTGCCGCCCAGGGTCAGCGCCAGCGACGGCTGCTGCAGCAGCACGGCGATCGCGCCGCGCACCAGGCTGCGCCTGGCCACCGGCTGGATCGTGCGCGAAGGCTGGCGTTGCGGCATCGGCGCGCGTGCAGCCTGGGCGTTGCCGCCGAGCCCGGTCAGCTGCGCCAGCTGCTGCTTCATCAGGTCGCCGAAGGCACCGTCGGGAATCTGCGCCAGCATCGGCTTTGCGCGTTCGGCCAGGCGCGCCTTGCCGTCCAGCGTGCCCAGGTTGATCTCGCGGGTCAGTTCATCGAAGAAGAACTGCGACAGCGGCGTGGCCTGCTTCAGGCGCTCGTTGAAGGCCTCGGCGCCTTCCTTGCGCACGATGGTGTCCGGGTCTTCGCCATCGGGCAGGAACAGGAAGAAGGCCTGGCGGCCATCCTTCATGCGCGGCAGCACCGACTCCAGCGCCTTCCAGCCGGCGCGGCGGCCGGCGGCGTCGCCGTCGAAGCAGAAGAACACGTCCGGCGCGTTGCGGAACAGCAGCTCGGCATGGTCCGGCGTGGTTGCGGTACCCAGTGTTGCCACCGCCTGGGTGACACCGAACTGGAACAGCGAGACCACGTCCATGTAGCCCTCGACCACGATCAGCCGCTCGATCTTCTGGTTGGCCTGACGCACCTGCCACAGGCCGTACAGTTCGCGGCCCTTGTGGAACAGCGCGGTTTCGGGCGAGTTGAGGTACTTGGGGCCGTCGTCCTTCTCGAACACGCGGCCACCGAAGGCGATCACCCGGCCACGGCGGTCGAAGATCGGGAACATCACCCGGTCGCGGAACTTGTCGTAGACGTGGCCGCGGTCATTCTTCGAGAACAGGCCGGCGCGGTCGAGCAGCTTCATGCGCCGCTCGTCCTTGCCCAGTGCATCGCGCAGGCCGCTGTAGCCATCCGGGGCGTAGCCGATCTGGAAGCGCGCGCGGTTCTCTTCGTCCACGCCACGCCCATCAAGGTAACTGCGTGCCTTGTCGCTGCCTTCCAGGTTCTTCTGGAAGAACCGGGCGGCGGCATCCAGTGCCGAATACAGCTCGCGGCTGTCGTCCTGCTGCTGGGGGCTGCGCGGGTTCTCGTTGCGCGGTACTTCCATGCCCGCGCGCTTGGCCAGCTCATCCACCGCGTCGAGGAACTCGAGGCGGTCGTAGTTCATCAGGAAGCTGATCGCGGTGCCGTGCGCGCCGCAGCCGAAGCAGTGATAGAACTGCTTGGTGGGCGAGACCGTGAACGACGCCGAGCGCTCGTCATGGAACGGGCAGCGCGCGGCGTACTCCTTGCCCTGGCGCTTTAAAGGCACGCGGCTGCCCACCACCTCGACGATGTCGGTGCGGGCGAGCAGGTCGTCGATGAAAGCGTCGGGGATACGGGCCATGGGCAACAGGGCAGGGCGCGGTGCAGGACCACGCGACGGAACCGGGGGCGGTCGGCCTAGTTTACCCCCTGTCGGGCACCTGGCTGGCGGTTGCCGGATCAATGCCGGCTGCGGCCAGGTGATGACGCGCGCGCAGGCGCTCATCGATCACCGCCGTCATCAGGGCGCCAACGAAGAACACGACGGTGGCGTAGTAGATCCAGACCAGCGAGATCACCAGCGCACCCATCGAGCCGTAGGCACTGCCGGGGGCCACGGTGGCGATGTAGACGCCGATGCCATAGCGGCCCAGCGCGAACAGTGCCGAGGTGATGACGCCGCCGATGAAGGCCTGGCGCCACGCCACGCGACGGTCGGGCAGGTAGTGGTACATGAAGGCGAACCCCACCGCGTACAGCAGCAGGCTCGTGACGTACCCCAGCGCGGGCAGGATCGAGGGCAGTTGCGCGAAGGCTACTTGCAGCACCGTGGTGGCGGTCATCGACAGGATCAGCAGGAAGCCCAGCGCCAGCACCACGCCGAACGAGAACACGCGCTTGCGCAGCCAGGCCTTGAGGCCTTCCAGGCGCTCGCCGCTGGTGCGGAAGATCAGGTTCAGTGCGTTCTGCAGCTGGGCGAACACGGCGGTGGCGCCGACGAACAACAACAGCGTGCTCCACACGCCCGCCAGCGAGCCGACATCCGGCTGGTTGTCAGCGTTCTTCAGAACGGTTTCGGCCACGGTAGCCGCGCTGCTGCCGGCCACCGAGCTGATCTGGTCGATCAGCGCCTGCTGGGCCGGTGGGTACAGCGAGGCGGTCAGCCACAGCAGCAGCACCAGCAACGGCGCCATCGACAGCAGGGCGTAGAAGGAGACGGAAGCTGCCTGGGTCAGCACGTCGACGTCGATGAAGCGCTTGGCCACCGCCATCGGGAAGCTGTCCTGCAGGCGCTTGATGTACTTGCGCAGTGACACGGGAACGTTGGGCTCGGGTTCAACCATGTGTGCGGTTGTAGCAGGCGACCGACGAAGGTGCGGTGAAGCGGGTGCATCAATGGGGTCAGAGCCCTTCCGTGTCGCGGAAGGGATCCGACCGCAAGTGCTGGATTACGCCAGCAGCTGCTTGACCAGCTTGGAGACCAGGCCCATGTCGGCCTGGCCGGCGAGCTTGGGCTTCAGTGCGCCCATCAGCTTGCCCATGTCGGCCGGGCCGGAGGCGCCGGTTTCGGCGATGGCGGCCTGGATGGCGGCCACGATCTCGGCTTCGCCCATCTTGGCCGGCAGGTAGGCTTCGATGACCACGATCTCGGCGCGCTCGATCTCGGCCAGGTCTTCGCGGTTGGCGGCTTCGTACTGGCTGACCGAGTCCTTGCGCTGCTTGACCATCTTGTCGAGCACGGCGATCACGGCGGTGTCGTCCAGTTCGATGCGCTCGTCCACTTCGCGCTGCTTGATGGCGGCATTGATCAGGCGGATCACGCCCAGCTTGTGCTTCTCGCCCGCCTTCATGGCGGCCTTCATGTCTTCGGTGAGCTGCTGCTTCATGCTCATGAGGAACCTCGTGGTGGTAGGTGGGGCGGGGGCGGATGCCCGAACCCGGAAACGCAAAAAGCCGGCGACGCTCGCGCGTGCCGGCTTCGGCTCCATCGCGACAGGCAGGCCCGCCGCAATGAAGATGCGTCCGATCAGTACAGGCGCTGACGCTTGGTGACGTCGCGCGACGAGCGGCGCAGCTGACGCTTCACAGCAGCGGCGGCCTTGCGCTTGCGCTCCTGGGTCGGCTTTTCGTAGAACTCGCGCTTGCGGGTTTCGGCCAGCACACCGGCCTTTTCGCAAGTGCGCTTGAAGCGGCGAAGAGCAAACTCGAAGGGCTCGTTCTCGCGGACTTTGACGCTGGGCATGGAATCTCCGGGACACAGTAGAACCGGGTCACGCCCGGCGAGCCGCACATTATAGCGGCGAATCAACAAACTGCAAGCGGCCAACCCTGAATACGGGCCGGGGGTTCGAAAGCAGTGAGATCTGCACGCTCCCCGAGGGGGCGGCAGGGGCGTCATAATAGCAGGCATGCGAGTCCTTGGCATCGAATCTTCCTGTGATGAGACCGGCGTGGCGGTGTATGACACCGACCTTGCCGGCAGCGCGGCCCTGCGCGCCCATGCGGTCTACAGCCAGATCGCCCTGCACGCCGAGTACGGTGGTGTGGTGCCCGAGCTGGCCAGCCGTGACCACGTCCGCAAGCTGCTGCCCCTGGTGCGCCAGACCCTGGCAGACGCTGGCCTTGGCGTAGACGACATCGACGGCGTGGCCTACACGGCCGGCCCCGGCCTGGTTGGTGCGCTGCTTGTGGGCGCAGGTGTGGCCCGCTCGCTGGCCTGGGCGCTGGAGGTACCGGCCGTGGGCGTACACCATATGGAAGGCCACCTGCTGGCCCCGCTGATGGAAGACGACCCGCCGGAAGCGCCGTTCGTGGCACTGCTGGTGTCCGGTGGCCATACCCAGCTGGTGGCGGTGGATGCGATCGGCCAGTACCGCCTGCTGGGCGAAACCCTTGATGATGCGGCCGGCGAGGCCTTCGACAAGACCGCCAAGCTGATGGGGCTGCCGTACCCGGGCGGCCCGCAGCTGGCCAGGCTGGCCGAGCAGGGCACGCCGGGCGCGTACCGCTTCGCGCGGCCGATGACCGACCGCCCGGGGCTGGATTTCAGCTTCTCCGGCCTGAAGACCCAGGTCCTGATGGCCTGGCGCGACAGCGACCAGAGCGAGCAGACCCGTGCCGACATCGCCCGGGGCTTTGAAGATGCGGTGGTCGAGACCCTGTCGATCAAGTGCGAGCGCGCGCTGGAAGCGGCGGGGACCAACGTGATCGTGGTGGCCGGCGGCGTCGGCGCCAACAAGCGCCTGCGCGCCCGCCTGCAGCAGATGGCCGAGCGCCTCGGCGGCCGCGCCTGCTTCCCGCGGCCGGCACTGTGCACCGACAACGGCGCGATGATCGCCTTCGCCGGCGCGCTGCGCCTGCAGGCCGGGCAGCACAGCCCGCCGAAGGTGGATGTGACCCCGCGCTGGGACATGGCGACCCTGCCGGCGGTCTGAGCCCCCCGGCCGCGCGAACCGCTCGATCGGCGTTTGTAGAGTCGAGCTTGCTCGACTGGGCGCAATGACGGACACAGAGCAGTCGAGCAAGCTCGACTCTACAGGCAGGCCTCCGTAGCGCCGGGCCACGCCCGGCTACACATTACGGACGCCCTGCCAACGGCGACGCGGCCAACACCGTCGTCGCCCGCTCATGGCGTTGCAGCCAGCCCAGCGTGTGCGGGCAGCGGGCGTGGATCAGCCGCCCGATCGCGGCCAGGTCGGCCCCGATGTCGCGTTCCAGGATGGGCTCGTGGTGCGCGATGCGGTTGCGTAGGTGGCGGATGCGTCCGATATCCGCATGGATGGCTTTCCTGACGGCACTGGGATGAGCAGAGGGAGCATGCTGCAGAACCCTGCTGAGTGCGGGTATCCAAAGCGTGGAGTCGAAGCGACAGGTGAAGAGCTGCTGCCAGAACACCATTGGCAGGTTGGCGACGATCCCAGGTGTATCGGTTACGCGGCTGGCAAGTTGTTCCAGTGCCGTGCGCGGAGAAGTACTGGATGAGGTTGGCAGCCTGCGTCGGAAGGCATCATTCCAGGGCCAACGCGGGCCATGCTGCCGGGCGAGCACAGCTGCAGCGGCGTTGCGGGTGACCACTTCGCACAGATGGACCGGCATCATCAGTGCACTGCACATCCGCATGTTCCACAGGTACAGGGATTCGGCTGTGACGTCGGGGCTGCAGGTCGATGCGATTCTCTCGTAAGTAGACAGACGCTCCGCTGACAACGCGCGCCGCAGTACATCGTAGGGAGCCATCGTCATGTGCGGTGGTGAAGGAGGGATCGATGTTCGCCAGAGTGGGCGGCGGCGACCATCAGGGAACGTCGTTGTCCGCGCGGCTGATTTTCTGCGTTTTGCCTCGGACGAATACCTGACCTGCCCTGTCGGAATTGGCCTTGACCGGCGATCTGGTCCTTGCCTAATCTGCGTGCCTGCGCCACCGGGACTCGCGGCTGGATTCCAGCTCCCCCCGGGGACAAACGGTAGTACCAAAGGGCCCTGCTAGTGGGGCCCTTTGTCTTTTCCGGCTCTGTCTCCCTGCCGGCCGCTCACCGCCCGTTCCGGGCAGGCTCACCGCCGTGCCGTTACCATGGCCGCCTGTATTCGTGCCGGTAAGCGCAATGGACAAGGTTTTCATCGAAGGGCTGACGATCGACGCCCTGATCGGGATCTACGATTGGGAACGACGGATCCGCCAGGACCTGGTGTTCGACCTGGAAATGGGTTTCGACAACCGTCGCCCCGCTGCCACCGATGACATCGCCCACACCCTGAACTACAAGGCGGTGAGCAAGCGCCTGGAGCAGTTCGTGCGCGAGTCGGAATTCGGCCTGGTCGAGACCCTGGCCGAGCGCTGCGCGCAGATTGTGCTGGACGAATTCGACGTGAAGTGGCTGCGCCTGAAGCTGAGCAAGCCGGGCGCGGTGCGCGGTGCGCGCGCGGTGGGCGTGATCATCGAACGTTCGCGGGACTGACCCGGTTGCGCCGGCCATTGGCCAGCAGACCCGGTAGTGCCGGTCGTTGGCCGGCAACCTCAACAGCAATGAAGAAAGGAGACAACTGATGGTGGACGCGGTGGTGGCGGTACAGTGGCTGGAAAAGCTGCAGAACACACTGGAACCCTATCCCGGCGCCTACCTGGCGTTGATGATCTCGGCGCTGCTGATCGCAGCCGGCCTGGCCAACTGGGTGACCAAGCGCATCCTGGTGCGTGGCCTGCGGCGCCTGCTGCAGCGCCTGCCGGGTGCCGAGTCCGGGCGTGGCAGCCACCTGATGCGGGTCATTTCGCGCCTGTCCAACGTGGTGCCCAGCCAGGTGATCGCCTCGGGCATCACCCTCATCCCCGACCTGCCGCCGGGCCTGGTCAACGTCATCATCAAGCTGTGCATCGTGTGGGCCGTACTGACGGTGTCGATGGCGTTTTCGCATGCGCTGGACGCGGCCAACAGCCTGTACGAGCGCAAGCCCGATGCGCGCAACAAGCCGATCAAGGGCTACCTGCAGGTGGTCAAGATCGTGGTGTTCGTGGCCGCCGGCCTGTCGATCATCGCCACCCTGCTGGGGGTGAAGCTGGGCCCGCTGGTCACCGGCCTCGGCGCAGCCACTGCGGTGCTGATGCTGATCTTCCAGGACACCATCCTGTCGCTGGTGGCCAGCGTGCAGATCAGCGGCGATGGCCGTGTGCGCATCGGCGACTGGATCGAGATGCCCAGCCAGAACGCCGACGGTGATGTGATCGACATCGCCCTGCACACCATCACCGTGCAGAACTTCGACAAGACCATCACCACCATCCCGACCAAGAAGCTGGTGACCGAGTCGTTCAAGAACTGGCGCGGCATGCAAGAGGCCGGTGGCCGCCGGATCAAGCGCGCGCTGTACCTGGACCAGCACAGCGTCGGCTTCCTGGATGAGGGTGATCTGGCCTTCCTTGGCGAATTCGCGCTGTTGCGCGACTACCTGCAGGCCAAGGAGCAGGAGCTGGGCCAGTGGAACGGGCGCCTGCGCGAGCAGGGCGTGGCCGAGGTCAACAGCCGCCGCGTGACCAACCTGGGTACCTTCCGGGCCTATGTGGAGCGCTACCTGCGCAGCCACCCGGGCATCCATACCGATATGACCCTGCTGGTACGTCAGCTGCAGCCGACCACCGAAGGCCTGCCGCTGGAGCTGTACTGCTTCACCCGCAGCACTGCCTGGGGCGAGTACGAGGCGGTGCAGTCGGACATCTTCGACCACCTGTTGGCGATCCTGCCGGCGTTTGGCCTGCGGGTGTTCCAGGCCTCCAGCGACGCCATGTTGATGGCCGGGCAGCGCCAGTTGGCCGGCTCGGAGTAAGCTGCGGTGCCCCCGGCGGGGCCATACGGTCCCCGCTGGTGGCTGAAACTGAATGAAGAAACCTCTCGCCAAACGGCTCGGGATCGCTAGAATGCCGGGCTTGTAAACGTTTTCATCAAGGACTGCCGGTGGCCTCCGATCGCATCGAATCCCTCATTGCCCAGATGACCGTCGAGGAAAAGGTCGGCCAGCTGGGTGTCTTCGCGGACATGGTCCGCCCGTTCGCCCCGGACGTGAACCCGGAAGCCAACGTGCGCAATGCCGACCAGGTGCTGCAACAGGTGCGCGAGGGCAAGGTCGGCTCGCTGTTCAATGGTGTGGGCGCCGAACTGGGCCGCCGCATCCAGCAGGTCGCCACCGAGGAAAGCCGCCTGGGCATCCCGGTGATCCTGGCTGCCGACGTCATCCACGGCATGCGTACCGTGTTCCCGATCCCGCTGGGCGAGGCCGCCAGCTTCGAGCCGGACCTGGCCGAGCGCACCGCGCGCGCCACTGCCATCGAGGCCACCGCTGCCGGCCTGCACTGGACCTATGCCCCGGCCGTGGACATCGCCCGCGACCAGCGCTGGGGCCGTGGCGCCGAAGGTGCCGGTGAGGACGTGGTACTGGGTTGTGCGTTCGCCGCCGCCCGCGTGCGTGGCTTCCAGGGCAGCGACCTGCGCGCTGCCGATTCGCTGCTGGCCACGCCGAAGCACTTCGCCGCCTACGGCGCGGTGATGGCCGGCATGGAATACAACATGGTGGATATTTCGCCGCAGACCCTGCGCGACGTGCACCTGCCGCCGTTCAAGGCCGCTTTCGATGCCGGCGCGATCACCGTGATGTCCTCGTTCAACGACATCAACGGCGTGCCGGCCAGTGCCAACGCCGAACTGCTGACCGACATCCTGCGCGGCGAATGGAAGTTCCCGGGCGTGGTGATTTCCGACTACACCGCCGACATGGAACTGGTCGCGCACGGCTATGCCGCCGACGACCGCGATGCCACCGCCAAGGCGTTCACCGCCGGCCTGGACCTGAGCATGCAGAGTGGCTTCTATGCCGAGCACCTGCCTGGCCTGGTCGAGAGCGGCGACGTGCCGATGAGCGTGCTGGATGAGGGCGTGCGCCGCATCCTGTGGCTGAAGGAAACCATCGGCCTGTTCGACGACCCGTACCGTTCGCTGGACCCGGCGCGCGAAGCCGACACCTCGCACATTGCTGCGCATGACGCACTGTCGCGCGATGCCGCACGCCGTTCGATCGTGCTGCTGAACAACCGCGACAACGTGCTGCCGCTGCAGAAGACCGGTCAGAAGATCGCGCTGATCGGCCCGTTCGTGCAGGACCGCGAGAACATCGAAGGCTGCTGGACCCTGTTCGGTGACAAGCAGCGCTACGTGGACCTGGAAACCGGCGTGCGCGCCGCCATCGGCGATGAAGCATTGCTGGAGATCGTGCCGGGCTGCGAGCTGGAAACCGCGATTCCGGGCGGCACCGAAGCCGCGGTGGCGGCCGCGCTGCGCGCCGACGTGGTGGTGTTGGCGCTGGGCGAACCGCAGCGTTACAGCGGTGAAGCGCAGTCGCGCGTGGAGATCACCCTGCCGCCGGCACAGCAGGCACTGGCCGAGGCGGTGGCGATGACCGGCAAGCCGCTGGTGGTACTGCTGCGCAACGGTCGCGCGTTGGCGCTGCAGGGCGCGGTGCGCAATGCACAGGCGGTGGCGGTGACCTGGTACCTGGGCACGCAGACCGGCCATGCCGTGGCTGATGTGCTGTTCGGCGACTACAGCCCGTCCGGCCGCCTGCCGGTCAGCTTCCCGCAGGTGTCCGGCCAGCAGCCGTACTTCTACAACCACCCGCGCACCGGCCGCCCGGAACTGCCGACGATGTCGGAGTTCAAGGCCCGTTGGCGCGAGATCCCGAACGAACCGCTGTACCCGTTCGGCCACGGCATCGGCTACACCACCTTCGCCTACGGCGTGCCGCAGCTGAGTGCGGCGCAGCTCGGCTGGGAGGACACCCTGACCGTCACCACCACGCTGACCAACAGCGGCGACGTGGCCGGCGAGGAAGTGGTGCAGCTGTACATTCACGACCGCGTGGCCAGCCGCGTGCGTCCGGTGCGCGAACTGAAGGACTTCCGCAAGGTGGCACTGGAGCCGGGCGAGTCGACCGACGTGGTATTCACCCTCACCCGCGAGCAGTTGGCGTTCACCGGCCGCGACGGCGTGCTGCGTGCCGAGCCGGGCCACTTCGACCTGTGGGTCTGCGCCTCGTCGGCGGCAGGCGAAGCCGTGCAGTTCGAGCTGCTGAAGGCCTGATCGAAGAAAAGGGGACGGAGGGGATTAAGTCGTTTGTGGCACTAACGACTTAATCCCCTCCGTCCCCTTTTTGTTGTCCTCACTGCGGCGGCGCTACCATCGGTGTTCTTGAACCGATGGATGCCCGCGCATGCGTACGATCGCTGTGTTGATTCCCGCCCTGCTGCTGGCGGCCTGTTCGCAGCCGGCGCCGCCGGCCGAGCCCGCGGCCGATGCTCCACCGCCGATGGAGGCCAGTGCTGCGGCGACGCCTGCGGCTGAACCGGCGACGCCGACAGCCGAACCTGCCGCAGCCGCACCGTCGGATGCGCCCGCGGAAGACGCGCGTGCGCGCATCGAGAGCGTGCTCGGTGATGCTGCGCAGTACGAAAAGGTCTTCAACGCGTTCAAGACCGCCGTGGTCGGTGGTGATCGTGCTGCCGTGGTCGAGGAAGTGCGCTTCCCGTTGAACATCAGCGGTGGAAAGAAGATCACCAGCCCCGGTGAGTTCCAGCGCAACTACGAGAAGATCATCACCCCGGCGGTGGTCAAGGCGGTGTCCGAACAGGACTTCGGCAAGGTCTTCGTCAACCAGCAGGGCGTGATGATCGGCGATGGACAGGTGTGGTTGAACGGGCAGTGCCTGGACCAGACCTGCACGAAGACCGAGGTGAAGGTCATCACCATCCAATGAGCGCAGACGGCCCCGCGTGCGGGGCCGTTGCGGACAGACGTGCCGGCCAGCGGCCGGCACTACCGGGGCATCAGGTCTTCGGTGTCAGCTTCAGCAGGCGCGCCTTGCTGCCGTCTTCCAGCAGCCACAGCGCGCCATCCGGGCCCTGTTCCACTTCGCGGATGCGCTCGCCCATGTTGAAGCGCTCGGCTTCGCGCGCGCTGTCGCCATCAAAGGCCACACGCACCAGCGAGGTCGACGACAGCCCACCGATGAAGCCGCTGCCCTTCCATTGCGGGAACAGGCTGCCGCTGTAGATCACGAAGCCGGCTGGCGAGATCACCGGCGTCCAGGTCACCTTCGGCGCGGCGAATTCCGGGCGGGTGCTGTGGTCGGGAATCGGGCGGCCGTCGTAGTGGTCGCCGTTGGAGACGATCGGGTAGCCGTAGTTGGCGCCGCGCACGATCAGGTTCAGTTCGTCGCCGCCGGCCGGGCCCATTTCATGCGCCCACAACTTGCCGTTGGCGTCGAAGGCCATGCCCAGGATGTTGCGGTGGCCCAGCGACCACACCTGCGCGGCCACACCGCCCTGCGAGGCGAACGGGTTGTCGGCGGGCAGGCTGCCATCATCGTTGAGGCGGATGATCTTGCCGAGGTTGCCGCCCATGTCCTGCGCCGGATCGAACTTCTGGCGCTCGCTGGAGCTGATCCACAGCTTGCCATCCGGGCCGAAGGCGAGGCGATGCCCGTAGTGGCCCTCGCCGCTGACCTTGGGGCTCTGTCGCCAGATCACCTTCAGGTCCTTCAGCTGGCCGGCACCGTTGGCATCCAGCGCCAGCGTGGCACGGGCCACGGCAGCGCCGCGGGTGTCCAGCGTGCCTTCCTCGGCATAGCTGAGGTAGATCACGTGGTTGCTCGCGAATTGCGGGTGCAGGATCACGTCACCGAAGCCGCCCTGGCCGCCGTAAGCGACCTTCGGAACGCCGGTGATCTCATGCTTCTGGCCGCTGGCCAGGTCCAGGTGCTGCAGCTTGCCGCGCTTTTCGGTGACCAGCAGGCTGCCGTCCGGCAGGAAGGTCATCGCCCACGGCTGGTCGAAGCGGCTGATTTCGGTGGCGGTGAACGGGCGCTGGTCGGCAGCGATGGAGGCTGCGGGCGCTGTGGTCTGGGCGCCGTTGGCGGCCGGGTCGGCGGCATTGCAGGCGGAGGTGGCAAGGATCGGCACCAGGCCGAGGGCGAGCAGCAGGGGCGTGCGGGTCATGGGTATCTCCAGTGCGGGGATGCGGATGGCCGGGCTGTCCCTTGTATACCACTGGCGCCGTGAGCGTCGTGGCCCGAAGGTCCTGCGCCCCCTGTGCGAGCGCGGCGGGATCGTCTAGGGTGGGCACGCCCGGGCAAAGCGTGCCCGTCTGCCTGCCAAGGATCTGCAATGAACACTGCCATGCCCCACAAGCCCTCCACCGCCTTCATCGCCGCCTCATGGGTGGCCCTGCTGCTGGGTGCGGCGGCCTACCTGATCGGTCTGTTCAACGCCACGATGGCGCTCAACGAAAAGGGCTACTACCTGACCCTGCTGCTGTTCGGCCTGTTCGCGGCGGTGTCGCTGCAGAAGAGCGTGCGTGACCGCGTCGAGGGCATTCCGGTGAGTGGCCTGTACTACGCGCTGTGCTGGTTCGCACTGCTGTCGGCGTTGATGCTGCTGCTGGTTGGCCTGTGGAATGCCACGCTGGCACCGAGCGAGAAGGGCTTCTACGGCATGGCGTATGCACTGTCGCTGTTCGGCGCGGTGGCGGTGCAGAAGAACACCCGCGACCTGATCGCCGCCGGTGGCGGTGAGAGCAAGCGCAGCGCGGTCGTGCCGCCGCTTCCGGAACAGGAGTGATCGATCCGGTGTAGAGCCGAGCCAATGCTCGGCTGTCGTGCGGCGTTTGTGGAGTCGAGCCGAGCGTAGGCTCGGCCCGACAAAAGCATGGCGTTATCGCTTCAACCGCGGATCCGCCAGCTGTGCATCCTCCCAGCCACGGCGAACGGCACCGCGCGCCTGCGCCCATTCCAGCCGGCTGCGGCCACGCTCGCTGGCCCAGCGCGACTCCAGTTCAGCTTCGACCTGTTCGTAGGCGCGGATCATGTCCTGCGCACGCGCGGCGTGGCCGATGCGGTAGGCCGGTTCATAATCCTCGAAGAACAGCTGGTCGTCGTAATACGGTTCGGCCGTGTAGCGCTCACGCCAGTAGTTGCTGACCGCATCACGCGGCGTGCTGTCGTCCGGTACGCGGCCGGGGATCTGGTACTCGGTCATGGAAGGCTCCGTTGTGGACGAAGCCTGATCGTGCCTGCGTGGCGGTTAACGGCCCGGTCCGGCAGCGTGATCGCCAGATCAATCCGCCGGGCATGCCCGGCGCTACCGGTCATCCGGCGTCGGCATCTTTTCGCGGCAGCTTGTAGATCACCGCGCCGATGGCGAACGCCACCAGCGCAGCAGCGATGTTCTGCCAGCTGGCACTGGCGAACAGGGCAACGCACAGCAGCAGCGCCAACACCGGAATCAGTGGACCGCCCGGCAGCTTCAACGCGCCGGGGCGGTCGGCATAGCGCTTGGCCAGCACCAGTACCGCAGCGGCCGTTCCGATGTAGGCGAACAGGCGCGTGGTCATCGACAGCAGGGCCAGCTGCACGAACGAACCGGACAGGGCCAGGCCCAGCGCGATCAGGCCCTGGCACAGGATCGACGCGGCCGGGGTATGGAAGCGGGGATGCACCTGCGCCAGGATCTTCGGCCCGTAGCCATCGCGGGCCAGCGCGAACAGGAAGCGCGGGCCCATCATCATCGTGTTGCTGTTGGTGCCGAGGATGGAGATGGTCGCGCCTACGGTGAGGATCAGCGCCAGTGCTTCGCCGCCAAAGCCGGCAGCGGCGTCGGCCAGCGGCGTGGCCGAGCTGGCCAGGCCGGCCAGCGTGCCCTGCGCCACCACCTGCACCGCGCCGTAGATGACGGTGACGGTGATGATCATGGTGATCAGCGCGAACGGAATGTCGCGGCGCGGATTACGATACTCGCCGGCGGCGGCCGGGATGTTCTCGAAGCCGGCATAGGCGTACAGCAGCAACAAGGCGGCTTCACCCATGCGCTGCAGGTCATGCGGGTCCGGGCGTTGTCCGGAGAAGGCCAGCTGCGGGTCGATGTAGAACGCGCCGATGGCCACGAACAGCAGCAGCGGCAACATCTTGCCGATCACCAGCACCACGCCGGTGCGCGCGGCCGAGCGCACACCGATGATGTTGACGCCGGTGAGGAAGCCCAGCGATACCACAATGATCGCGATGCGCCCCATGCCGGCACCCGCCCACGGCCAGAACCGCGCGACTGCGTCGGCCAGTGCATTGCTGAGTGCGGCCGCCGAGCTGATGCGGGTCAGCCAGATCATCCAGCCGATCTCGAACCCGGCGAAGCGGCCAAAGGCCTCGCGTGCATACAGGTAGCTGCCACCGGGCTCATCGAAGTAGCTGGCGGCCTGCGCGTAGCACAGCACCAGCAGCGCCACGACGATACCGGCGGCGACCACGCCCCACAGGCTGAAGGGGCCGAGCAGGGCGACGGTGGCGGCTGGGAGCAGGTAGATGCCGCTGCCGATCACATCGTTGATCGACAGGCCGACGATCTGCCAGCGGCTGACCGCGCGCTGCAGCTGCGGTTCGTCCTGCGCGCTCAACGGGCGTCTCCGCGCAGTGCGGGCAGCTGCCACTGGGCCTGCAGGCGCGTGTACTCGGCGCGCGGCAGCAGCACGAAGCGCGGCGCATCCTGCGGGCGCAACCAGTCCAGCAGGGCCTGCATGCGCGCCTGCGGCATGGCGGTGCAGCCGGCGGTGGCCTCACCCGGCTGGCGCCACAGATGGGCGAAGATGCAGCTGCCCTTGCCGGGCTGGTTGTCCGGGTTGTGGGCGATCACGAAGCCTTCCTGGTAACGCACGTCGCCCTTGTTGTGCAGGTCCAGCCGCATCGGCTCGGTGGAGCCCTTGACCGCTGCACTGCCGACCTTCTTCTCATCGACGATGCGGTTGTAGAACGGCGAGCCGGGTACGTCCATGCAGTAGCTGCTGTCCAGCATTGGCTGATAGGGCATCGCGGTGCCGGGGCGGGTGACGGCATAGCCGAACGCGCTGCCGAGCGCGAACACGCCCGCCGGGCTGCGGCCATCGCCTTCCTGCTTCTGCGGGCCATCGGCCTGCGCCGGGTGCAGGCCCAGGCCCCAGGCGCTGCCAGTGCGGCCCAGTGCCACCGGGAACGCCTGTCCATGCGCGTGCCAGCCCTTGCCATCACGCACATAGGCCTGCAGCTGGCCCTGCGTGCTGTCCCAGCTTTCGCTGGTGACCACGATCAGCTGGCGCGCACCCTCCAGCGGCGCAGCGTGGACGGACACCGCCGCGGCAAGCAGCAGCGCAGCGGTAGCGAGACGGACCAGCGATTTCATCAACAGGTGCTCCGGTCAGGAATCCAGCAGGTGGTCGATCCGCTCCAGGTTCACCGCCAGCTGCTGCTGGCGGTCCGGATTGGTGTGGCAGAGCAGCACGAACAGGAAATCGAGCAGGGCGTGCATGGCGCTACGGTACAGCAGCTGCGCGACCTGCGGCGTGCGATCGTGCGCGCACACCACAAGTGCTGCGTCAGCATGCGCGCGTAGCGGGTTGGCGGTATGGCGGGTGATGGAAATCACCTTGCCACCCATGTCCTGGAACTGGCGTGACAGCTGCGAAAGCTGCGGCAGGTTGCCGAATTCGGAGAACACCAGCAGCGCATCGCCGGGGCGCGCAGCCGACAGGTTGGCCAGCATCAGGATCGGGTCGGTATGCGGTACCACCAACAGGCCGAGCAGCGACAGCCGCATGGCGAACTCGCGTGCGAACAGGCCATCGTCACCCAGGCCGTACACGAACAGCTTCGGTGCGCCGTCAAGCAGCTGCACGATGCGCTCGATTTCCTCGCGTGGATTGGCCTGTCGGGTTTCCTCTTCGGCCTGTGCCTTGCTGCGGCGCAGGGCCTCGCCCAGGCGCAGGTAGTCATCGCCGCTGTCGGGTTCGCTGGGCGCCTGCTGCGGGTCCGCGCCAGCACGGGCGACATCCTGGCCGATCGAGTATTTCAGGTCCGGGTAGCCCTTGAAGCCGAGCTTCTGGCTGAACTTCACCACGCTGGATTGGCTGATGCCGAGTGCACTGGCCAGCTGCTGGGACGAGTAGTCACGCAGAAGGTGGGCGTTGTCGAGGATGAAGTCGGCGATGCGGCGCTCAATGGCCGACATCTGCCCGCGCTCGGTGCGGATTTTCAGCAGGGGCGGCATGCGGGGTATCCGGGCATGTGTAGGCGCGTTGCGGTTGGCAGCGTAGAGCGTGCCATGGAATGGGTCGGGCGGGTTCCAGCCGCGAAGAGGTTACGGAGTGCAGTTGTTGCCTTTGACGTTGAGTCCGCCTTCAAGCGAGCCGAGCACCGCAGGTCCGGCGAGGGCGAAGAGGCGCGGGTGTCTGAGCGTAGCGAGTTCCGCGCCGTCCCTCGGCGGACCGAGGAGCGCAGGGCACCGACGTGCGCAGCACGTCGGCTCGCGGCCGGCGGAGCGTTTCTTTTGGTTACTTTTCTTTTCGCGAAAAGAAAAGTAACGCCCGACCCAAAGTCAGTTGTACGCCAGGCCAGCCACAAGGCAGGGATCAACCCAGCATCTCCAGCCCGCGCACTTCGGTAATGCCCAGCCCCGGCACGTCGCTGATGCTGATCTCCGATTCGTTGAAATGCACGCCGCCGCTGACCGGGTCGAACTGGCCCAGCGACGGGCCGTCGAGGTCAACCTTGGTGATCACATCGCTCTTGGCAACAGCAAGGTGCACGGCGGCGGCCACGCTGATGCTGGACTCGATCATGCAGCCGATCATGCACGGCACGCCGTAGATGCCGGCGATGTCGGCGATGCGGATCGCATTGGACAGGCCGCCGGTCTTCATCAGCTTGATGTTGATGATGTCGGCCGCGCGCTGCTGGATCAGGTCCATCACCTGGCTCGGGCTGAACACGCTTTCGTCGGCCATCACCGGCGTGTTGACCCGGTCGGTCACGTACTTCAGGCCGCTGATGTCGGCGGCCTTCACCGGCTGCTCCAGCAGTTCCAGCACCACGCCGGCGTCTTCCAAGGTGCGCATCGCATGCACCGCCTGCTTGGCGGTCCAGCCCTGGTTGGCGTCCAGGCGCAGCAGGGCGCGGCCTTCCACGGCGGCGTGGATCGCCTTGACCCGTTCGATGTCCAGGCCGATGTCCTTCCCGACCTTGATCTTCAGCGATTCGAAACCGCGTTCGATCGCCGACAGCGAGTCGGCCACCATCTTGTCGATGTAGTCCACGCTGATGGTGATGTCGGTGGTGATCACCGGGTCGCCACCACCGAGCATCTGGTACAGCGGCGCACCGTGCAGCTGCGCCCACAGGTCGTACAGCGCGATCTCCACCGCCGCCTTGGCGCTGGTGTTGCGCTCCATCGCGGTCTGCACCAGCGTGCACAGATGGTTGAGGTTGACCACGTCCTGGCCGATCAGGCGCGGGGCGATGAAGTGGCGGATCGCTTCGATGATCGAGCCGTGCGTATCACCGGTGATCACGGCGGTGGCGGGGGCTTCGCCGTAGCCGGTGTGGCCGGTGTCGGTGCGGATCAGCACCACCACGTCTTCCACGGTTTCCACCGTGCGCAGGGCAGTCTTGAACGGCGTCTTCAGCGGCACGCGCAGCATGCCCAGTTCGATGGCGGTGATCTTCATTCAGGAGTCTTGGCCCGCAGGCGCTGGATGTTGGTGATGCGGTCGATGTAGCGGACGGTATCGCTGGCCATCATCGGCTCCAGCGGCGTGACCGAAACACCATTGAGATGGGCCTGCACGCGCTTGCCGTCGGCACCGAACCAGCTGCCGCCCGCCGTATCGTGGATGACCCAGGTGCGGCCGTCGACGTGGCCGATGGCCATCATCACGTGGCCGGGGATGTAGACCAGATCGCCCACCTGCAGGTCGGTGACAGCACGGTCGCGCGCGGCCTTGCCGACCTTGTCGGTGAACGGCAGGCGATCCAGTGCCGGGCTGACCGCCTGTGCACTGGTATTGCGCGGCAGCAGCACGCCGAAGCTGCGGTAGATCTCGGAGACGAACCCGCTGCAGTCGCGGGTGTCGTAGTCGTGGCCCCAGCCGTAGCGTTCGCCGAGGAACTTGAAGGCCTGCTGCAGCAGCAGGCGCGGGGTGAGCGGCAGGTAGTCGGCGGCGGTGTCCTGCGAGCGCGGCAGCAGGGCCGGCACCAGCTTCAGGCCGCCGTCGGTTTCGCGGACCGGCAGCTGCACCACCCACGAGGCGTGCGCCTGCTGGCCGTTCACCGGCTCAGACGCAGGCCAGTCGGCCAGCACTGGCAGGCGCACGCCCATGTCCAGCTGCAGGCGCGAGACGCGCGGTTCTTCCGGGGTGTAGACGGTCTGTGCGGTGGCGCCGGTGACGATGCGGTACGGCCCCTTCGCGCCGTAGCCGAGCACCGTGGCCTTGTCGCCGCTGGCGATGGCATCGGCCTCGATCCATGCGCTGTAGCGCTCGCTGTGCACGAACAGCCAGCGGCCGTCGGCACTGCGGTGAACCACTGCGACCTTGTCGCCGGGGAACAGTGCCGATTCCTGGAAGCGGTCGATGTCGGTATCGCCGACGCTGCTGAAGACGCGCTCGCGGGTGGGGAAGGTGCGCAGTGCCGCGCGCTTCACCACCAGCCCGTAGGCCGGTGCCGTCTGGGCAGGAATCGCATCGAGGCCGAGGTTGGCTTCGGTCGCCCTGCGCAGTGCGGGGGCGATCGCCTGGCCCTTCTCGTTGAACAGTGCACGCGTGGGCCAGCTGGACAGCGCGCTGATGCTGGCACGCACCGTCGCCGCATCAAGCTGGGCGGGCAGTGTGGCGATGTCCTGGATATGGCTGTCCTGCGCCTGCATCCGCGCGTTCTGTGCTTCGATCTGCGCGCGGTCCAGAATCGGCGCATCGGCGTTGTCCAGGCGCGCGGCCCAGTACTGCGGGGTCAGGTAGGCCTCGTGCAGGCCGATCACATAGGGCAGCGGTGCGCCGGGATCGGGGGCCGGGGCGGCCTGTGCGAAGGCCGGTGCGGCCAGCAGGCACAGGGCCAGGGTCAACCGGCGCGGCCAACGCCGGTGCGGTTCGCGGGAAGCCAGGCTCATGCGGTGCACACCCTCCTCGAATGCCTGTTGGAATATTTATTCCTTTCGGCCATGAAATCAAGAATAAATTATTGACCGGCATCCCGGCCCGTGTTACACAGCCGTTACCACCCGCGCTGGGGAAGTGTCGCTGTGGAGTCTGCCGTTCGCAAACCGCGTCTGCCTGCCGCTGCCGGCCTATGTGCCGCGCTGCTGCTGTGGGCGTGGTCGGCGGGAGCGGAGCCGCCACCCTCAGCCATCCAGTTTGCGCGTGTCGTGCAGATGATCGACGCGGGACGGTTCTCCGAAGCCGGCAGCGAACTGAATACCTGGTCGGATGCGGACGCGGCGGAGCCTGGCGTCAGTTTCGACGACATCGCGTTCCAGGAAGAGCGCATGCGCCGCATCCGCCTGGATTTTTCCCTCGACGAAACCGCCGCCAAGGCCGCCGTGCGGCGCTGGATTCCCGACCTGACCGACGAGGAATTCGCACGCTGGGACCAGCTCGGCCTGATCGAGCATCTCGACATCGATGGCACGCGTTGGTACTTCAAGCGCGCACCTTCGAACCTGTTCCTGCTCAGCGCCGAAGCACGCGCACGCCGCCGCGCGGATGCACCGATGCCAGCGCCGGGCCCGAACGAGGTGCTCAATGCACACCATGCGCGTGTGGTTGCCGCGGCCGAACAGAGTGGCCAGGCATCGGTACTGCCACAGCGCATCGAATTCACCCAGTCGCTCACGGTAAAGGCCGACGCCGTCCCGGCCGGCGAAACTGTACGGGCCTGGATTCCGTACCCGCGCGAAATCCCCGGGCAGCAGGAACAGGTGCAGTGGCTGGGCAGCACCCCGGGCAAGGCGCGGGTGGCACCGGCCAGTACCCTGCAGCGCACCGCCTACCTGGAAGCCAAGGCAGTGGCTGGGCAGCCGACGCGCTTCGAGATCCGCTACGCGGTCACGATCCTCGCCCGGCATACCGCGATCGACCCGGCCAAGGTACAGCCAACCCCGGCTGATCCGGCCTTGAAGCCCTATCTGGCCGAGCAGCTGCCGCATGTGCGCTTCACCCCGGCGCTGAAGCTGTTCTCCGACCAGGTACTGCAGGGCGAGACACGTCCGTATGAAGTGCTGCGCAAGCTGTTTGCTGCCGTGGATCGCATTCCCTGGGCCGGTGCGCGCGAATACTCCACGCTCAGCAACATCAGCGACTACGCGCTGCATGCCGGCCATGCCGACTGCGGACAGCAGACCCTGCTGCTGATCGCGCTGCTGCGCATGAACGGTATTCCCGCGCGCTGGCAGTCGGGCATGGTGTTCTCTGGCGATGGCAGCGGCTACAACAACCTGCATGACTGGGGGCAGGTCTACCTGGCGCCGTATGGCTGGCTGCCGATGGACGTGACCACCGGCGCGCTTGCCAGCGATGTGCCTGCACTGCGCGATTTCTATCTGGGTGGCCTCGACGGCTACCGCATCGCTTTCAACGACGATTTCGGCCAGCCCTTCGTGCCGGCCAAGCAGCACTTCCGCTCGGAAACGGTCGACTCGCAGCGCGGCGAGGCCGAGTGGGCAGGCGGCAACCTGTACTTCGACCAATGGAGCTACGACTTCCAGTGGCGGGTACTGCCAGCCAGGCAACGCTAGCGCGACACATCGCATTCCACACCATTCAATTCTTGCAGGAGAGAGCAGGGGATGAAGGCTTACAGCATCAAGCGGGCGGCGTTGTGCGTCGCTCTCGGGGCGTGTCTGGGCGCAATGCTGCCCGGTATCGCAATGGCACAGAACGTAAGCGGTGCCGTGGCCGGGCGCGCCACCGCCGGCGACCAGGTGACTGTGGTGAGCAGCAGCACGGGTCTGACCCGCAGCGTCACGGTCGGTGCCGATGGCAGTTATCGCCTGGGCCAGCTGCCGGTGGGGGATTACCAGCTGCAGCTCAGCCGTGATGGCCAGAAGCTGGGCGACCAGGTCGCCGTCAGTGTGGCGGTAGGCGGCACCACCACGGTCAACCTGGCGAGTGGCGGCGGCGTCACCAACCTGGATGCCCTGCAGGTGGTCGGTACCCGCGTGGTCAACCGCGTGGACGTCTATTCCACCGAAACATCCTTCAACATCAACCGCCAGGAAATCTCGCGGTTGCCGGTGGCGCAGGACCTGTCCGCCGTGGCGTTGATGGCGCCGGGCGTGGTCGGCGGCAACTCGTCATTCGGAGGCCTGTCGTTCGCCGGCTCATCGGTGGCCGAGAATGCGGTCTTCATCAACGGCCTGAATGTCACCGACATGTATACCCGTCGTGGCTTCAGCACGGCGCCATTCGCGTTCTTCAAGGAATTCCAGGTCAAGACCGGTGGCTACTCGGTCGAGTTCGGGCGCTCCACCGGCGGCGTGATCAATGCGGTGACCCGTTCGGGCAGCAACGAATTCGAAGGCGGCGTGGAAGTCACCGCTGAGCCGAGTGCATGGCGCTCCAGCGGCGGCGACCACTTCCATCGTGATGGAACCCCGCATTCGTATGGCAGCCGCGACAACAACTCGTTCCTGAAGACCAACGTCTGGGGCTCCGGGCCGATCATCAAGGATAAGCTGTTCCTGTTCGCGATGTACGAAGACCGCAGCGACAAGGGACACAACACCTCGTCCGATGGCAGCACCTGGTTCAAGAATGATTCCGGCAACGGATTCTGGGGCACCAAGCTGGACTGGAACATCAACGACAACCACAGCCTGGCGCTGCTGGCGTTCTCGGATGAGGGCGATGTCACCAATGCGTCGTACGGCTACAACTGGAACGCCGACCAGCTCGGCGCCTGGGGCGGCGATTCGGTCACCGAGACCGGCGGCCGCAACTGGTCGGCCACCTACACCGGCCATTTCGGGCAGAACTTTACCGCCCGTGCCATGGTCGGCCAGAACAACCAGCGTGCGTTCACCAATTCGTCGTTGGACCAGGCCTGCAGCCCGGTGTTCACTGACAGTACGTATGGCCCGCGACTGGGCAAGCTGCAGGGTCTTCGTGCCGGCTGCCATCCCACCGGTACGGCGGTGGCCGAGCGTGACGATACCCGTGACGTGGCGCGACTGGACTTCGAATGGCAGCTGGGTGATCACCTGCTGCGCTTCGGTGTCGACCGCGAGTTGATGACCACCAAGCAATCCACACGCTACCCCGGTCCGACCGAACTGAGCTATACCGCCTACGTGGCGCGACCGGGCGATGAAGTCTGGGATGGCGCCAACGCCTACGTGCCGGCGGGCGTCACCGAGATGCTGCGTGCGCGCAACCGCAAGTCGGGCGGAACGTTCGAGACCGAAGCCAATGCGCTGTACGTGGAAGACATCTGGAACATCACCCCGAACCTGATGCTGAACCTGGGCGTGCGCTGGGACCGCTTCGAGAACCGTACCGCCGCCGGCAAGGCGTTCATCAAGATGGACGACCTGATCGCGCCACGTGTCGGCTTCTCGTGGGACATGCGCGGTGACGGCAGCACCAAGCTGTTCGGCAACGCTGGCCGCTACTACCTGCCGGTCACCAACAACATCAACGTGAACTTCGCCGGCGGTCTGACCGACGAGTACAGCTATTACGTACTCAATGGCTGGGAGCGGAAAACCTCACCGACCGGCTCACCGTACATGGCACCGGTCGTCGGCCAGCAGATCGGGCCGACCGACACCCGCATGAACACCGGCGGTGCCGACCTGCGCCAGAGCGTGGACCGCGACCTGAAGGCGGTCTACCAGGACGAATACATCCTGGGCTTCCAGAACATGATCAACCAGGCCTGGTCGTGGGGCGTCAATGCCACCTACCGGCGCATGACCCGCGCGCTGGATGACATCCGCATCAACTACACCCCGTGCGGCCCGACCCCCAGCACGCTGTGGCCGATCGCCAACCCGGGCGAGAGCCTGACGATCTGGGGCGACAAGAGCATCGGCTGCGCCAACGAAGGCTGGATCACCATCGACACCGCCAACAGCGGCTATCGAAAGGGCGGCAGTGGCGAGGTGATCGGTTACTCCAAGCCCAAGCGCACCTACAAGGCGCTGGAGTTCCAGATCGACCGTGCGTGGGACGAGAAGTGGATGTTCAACGCGTCTTACCTGTGGTCCAAGAGCGAGGGCAACTTCGAAGGCCCGGTAAACTCCGATACCAACTACGGCGACACCGGCATGGTGCAGTTCTGGGACCACCCGGCCACCAACGAACGTTATGGCGTGCTGTTCAACGATTTCCGCCATCAGTTCAAGCTGCGTGCCGCGTATGCGCTGAACAAGCAGTGGTCGTTCGGCACCACGCTGCAGGTGCAGTCCGGTGGCCCGATCACCGCCTACGGCGTGATGTGGCCGAACGACTCCATCGCCGGTGGCAGCACCTCCAGTGAAGGCAGTGGTGGTGGCACCGGTTGGCTGTGCGTGGCCAACTGTTCGGGCCCGTACAACCAGCGCCAGTTCGAGTACAGCCCGCGCGGCGCGTTTGGTCGCCTGCCGTGGACCTGGACCATGGGCGCCAACGTGACCTGGCGCCTGCCGGTGGAGGGCATCGACCTCAGTGCCCGGTTGTCGGTGTACAACCTGTTCAACAACCAGAAGACCATCAACGTGCACCAGCGCTACGAGGCGCAGCCCGGCCAGTATCGCGAGGCGACGTTCGCTACCGGTACGCGCTGGCAGGCACCGCGCTACACCCAGCTGGTGGTGACCTGGAACTTCTGAGGCCACGATCCGCGCCGTCCACCGTGACGGCGCGGGCAATGGAGGGGCTGCCCGCATGCACCACCTGCTGATCCTCGCGGCGGCACTGGCCGCAGCGTCCGCTTCGTCGGTCGACAGTGCAGCCATCGAGGCCGACATCGCCACCGTGGTCCGGGCCGAGCATCTGCCCGGGCTGGCCATGGCGGTGGTCGAGAACGGACAGGTGGTCCATCGCCACGCGGCCGGCGCGCGCGGTGACGGCGGCCGCATCGACGAGGACACGCTGTTCAAGATCGCCTCCAACAGCAAGGCGATGACCGCCGCGCTGCTGGCGCGGCTGGTGCAGCAGGGCACGCTGCGCTGGGATGATCCGGTGCAGCGACACCTGCCGGGCTTCCGCATGCACGATGCGTGGGTGGGCGAGCAGATGCAGGTGCGCGACCTGCTGATCCACAACAGTGGCCTTGGCCTGGGCGCCGGTGACCTGATGCTGTGGCCGGAGCCGAACGCGTTCACCCGTGCCGACATCATCGCGGGGCTGGCGCACCTGAAACCGGTCAGCAGCTTCCGCAGCCACTATGCCTACGACAACCTGATGTATGTGGTGGCCGGCGAAGTGGCGGCGGCAGCGGGTGGCAAGCCGTATGACCAGCTGATGCGCGAGCAGGTGTTCGAACCACTGGGCATGACGCGCTGCCAGGTGGGTGCGTGGTCGGTGAAGCGCGTGGGCAACGTGGCACAGCCGCATGCCTGGCGTGGTGAACGCAACGAGGTGGTGAACGCCGATGCTGCGATCAGCCCGGACCTGCCCTCGATGGCGGCGGGAGGCATCCGTTGTTCGCTGCGCGACATGACACGCTGGATGCAGGTGCTGCTCGATCCCGCGCTGGTGCCGGACTGGCTGGGCAGCGAGCAGCGGCGCACGCTGTGGACCCTCCACATGCCGATGCCGTTGGGTGAACGCCAGCGGCGCTGGGACAACGCGCATTTCTACGGTTATGGATATGGCTGGCGGGTGTCTGACATGGACGGGCAGTGGAAGGTGGCGCATACCGGCACGTTGTCGGGCATGTACTCGTCGCTGGCGCTGCTGCCCGACCGCAAGGTGGGTGTGGTGATGCTGATCAATGGCGACGGCGAGGACGCGCGCACAGCGCTGATGCAGGCCACGCTGAAGCGCTTCACCGCACCAGACGATGCGCGCCCTGCGATGGAGTACCTGGCCGAACTGAAGGCTGACCGGGCAGCGCAGGCAGCATCTGGCCATCAACGGCCAGCGACCGCAGCAGCACAGCCGGCACGGGGCAATGACCTGCCGCGCTGGCAGGGCCGCTACTCCGATCCGTGGCTGGGCCCGGCTTCGCTGTGCCCGGGCAAGGATGGCCTGCGCTTCAGCGTGGACAAGTCGCCCAGGCTGCAGGGGGCCGTGCTGCAACTGCAGGGGCGCTGGCTGCTGCGCTGGGATACGCTGGACGACGACGCACAGGCCTGGTTGCAGCCAGGTGAGGGTGCGCCGCCCACACTGGACCTGCGTGCCATCGACCCGGACATCGACTTCAGCTATGACTTCCAGGACCTGCATTTCACTCGTACTGGCGACTGCCCTGGCGGCGACCGCCAACGCCGCTGAGCCACCGCGCGTTTCACCCGCCACCGATGCGGCCAGCGGCGGATTGGTGGAGATCCGCACGTTGTCGCCAGGCATCGACATGGACATCCGCTACGCCAGTGCCAACAACTTCACCGGCGCGCGCGTGCCCGGTTATGAGGCGCCGTCCTGCTACCTGCTGGTGACGGTGGCGAAAGCGCTGGCGCAGGTAGAACAGGATCTGCGCGCGCAGGGCTTTGGCCTGCGCCTCTACGACTGCTACCGGCCGGTGCGCTCGGTGCAGGCGTTCATGGCCTGGGTGAACGATCCGCGCGAGCTCTCGCGCAAGGCACAGCAGTACCCGGATCTGGACAAGCCACGGCTGCTGGCCGACGGCTACATCGCCGAGCGCTCTGGCCATAGTCGTGGCGCCACGGTTGATCTGGGCCTGCTGGATTGCCGCACTGGCGCCTGCACGCCACTGGACATGGGCACCGACTTCGATTTCTTTGGCCCGCGCGCGCATACCCGGACGAGCGGGCTGAGCACTGTGCAGCAGGCGAACCGCCAGCAGCTGGTGCAGGCGATGGCGCGCCGTGGCTTCGTCAACTATCCGCAGGAGTGGTGGCATTACACTCTGCAGCCCGAACCGGATCCCGGCACCGCGTACGACGTGCCAGTGCTTTAGGGGGTATCGGCAGGGCTGCGCCCTGACAATTTCCCGCTGCTCTTGGTAGGTGTCGACCTTGGTCGACACGGTAGATCCACGCCATGCGTGGATGCTTTCCGTTCAATCGTCGAGATACTCGATCTCGGTGGAGATTCATCCACGCATGGCGTGGATCTACCGTGGCTGCCGGATTGGGTCCGGGGCAGATCCCTTACACTGGCCGCCTCTTCATCCCTGCCCATCCGATGAACCTTCCTTTGCACTTCGGCCTGCTCGGTACCCTGGAAGCCGGCGCCATCGCCCTGCTGGTCGGGCTGCTGGTGTACTTCCTGTGGTCGCAGCTGTGCCGGCTCCTGCACTGGACAGTCGGTCACGCGATCGGCTGGTCCTGTGTCATCGCGGTGATCATCTCCGCCGGCATCGATGCATGGAAGCTGTTCTACATGGGCATCGTGCGGCTGGAGTCGCCGCTGTATGCGCGCCTGTTCCTGGCAACCATCCACGATCCGAACGAACTCGGCAGTCGCGTGGTGCTGGAAATCGCCGGCGCGCTCGCTGGTGTTGCGCTCGGCTGGGTGTTGTTCAGTTCGCGGTCATCGAAAAAAAACCGTCGACTGACGCAGGTTTTTCGTTGGTTGCCGGTTAAATCCTGCGGCGCTGAATGCGCATCTTATGAGCTGCTCACTTGCTGCTAACCACCGCGCTAATGCATGGGTGGAGGCGAGTGGTTAATCGTGTGTGTGCACGCCACTCGCGACGCAAAATCGATTCAGAAACGCGGTGGCAGGGTAGGTGCCGTGCGGAGACAACACGCCGCGCAACACCACCCAATTGGCAGGAGACACCCCTGATGACTATTCGCAACCGCAAGCCCCTGATCGCCCTGATCGTCGCCGCTGGCAGCGTGCTGGCCATTCCGGCGATGGCGCAGTCGGCCAAGCAGCAGGCGGCGCATGCGCAGAATGAGGCCGCACAGGCCCAGCAGGCGGCTGCACAGGCTGGCCAGGCCGCCGACCAGGCGACCAACGCAGCCGCAGCGGCATCGGCGCAGGCCAATGGCGGTGGCCAGACCTGGGCCAGCATCGATACCGATGGCAACGGCACCATCAGCAAGACCGAAGCACAGGTGAACGCGGGCCTGGCCCAGGTGTTCGACCAGGCCGATACCAACAAGGACGGCGAGCTGAGCGCCGATGAGTACAAGGCCTACGTGGCCGCGCAGCAGGCCGGTGCAGGTGCCGGCGCGGCCCAGGGCCGCTGATCTACACCTGATTCGGGAAGACCGGTGCATGGGGACCCGGGCGGCTGCGGCCGCCCGGGTTTTTCTCGTCATCGCCACCCCTGTATCCTTGGCCGATGAACACCTCCACGCCTGCGCCGTCGCGCGCCATCGGCCTGGTCGGTTTTGACGGTGACGACACGCTGTGGAAGAGCGAGGACTACTACCGCAAGGCCGAGCAGGATTACCTTGACCTGCTGTCGCGCTATGTCGACGTGCATGACACCCAGACTGCGCGCCACCTGCTGGAAGTGCAGCAGCGCCACCTGGGCACCTTCGGCTACGGCGTGAAGAGCATGACCCTGTCGATGATCGAAGCGGCCATCGACATCACCGGCCAGCGCATCGAGGCCAAGGATATCCAGCGCATCCTCGATATCGGCCACGATACCCTGCGCCACCCGGTCGAGCTGATCGACGGTGTGCGCGAAGCCGTGGCGGCCATCGCCGAGCACTACCCGGTGGTGTTGATCACCAAGGGCGACCTGTTCCACCAGGAAGCCAAGATCAAGGTCGCCAACCTCGGCGAGCTGTTCCCGCGCATCGAGATCGTCTCGGAGAAGGACCCGGAAACCTACGCCCGCGTGCTGGCCGAATTCGATCTGCCGATGCAGCAGTTCGTGATGGTCGGCAACTCGCTGCGTTCGGATATCGAGCCGGTGGTCACCCTCGGTGGTTGGGGCGTGCATACCCCCTACGCGGTGACCTGGGCCCACGAGACCCAGCACGGCGTGGCCGACGACGAACCGCGCATGGTCACCGCCGACACCGCCCACGATTGGCCGGCCGCACTGGCGGCGATCGAGGCCAAGGCCGCTGCGGCGGCCTGACAGGACCCCGGCGGCTGCGGCAGAATCGGGGCATGAACGTCCGACTGCGCGCGCTGTTGTTGTCCCTGCTGCTGGTGCCGGCCACCGTGCTGGCCCAGCAGACCGCCGAGCGTTCGGCGGCCTACGAGGTAGAAACCGGTGACAGCTGGGTCGATGCCCAGCTGCAGGACATCAATCACTACGCCGAGCGCTACCCCGACGCCTTCCTCGACGAAGTGTCGCGCTATGCGGGCGTGCCGCGCGGCTACATCAGCGCGCTGTTCACCACCCATGGCTGGCAGGCCGGGGACATCTACTTCGCCTGCTTCTGGGCCAAGGCCAGCGGCCAGACCTGCCGCGACAGCGTGCGCGCCTTCAGCCAGGACCCGGAGGGCGGCTGGGAGGCGGTGGTGAAGCGCATGCCCATCAAGCCGGACAACCTGCATTACCGTGCCGTGCGCCACGCCATCGTGGCCAGCTACCAGCACTGGGACCGGCCGATCACCCTGGATGCCACCCTGAAGCGCCAGCTCAAGCGGTAGTGTTGGGCTGCGTCTGGTGGGTGCGAACCTTGGTTCGCACTGCTTCTGCACCGGCCGCTGACAGATCAGTGCGAACCAAGGTTCGCACCCACCAAGAGCGGCTCACAGGTCGTCCTCCTGGCAACAGGCCAGGCGTCATGTTGCTCTGCATATCGCCGCCGCCGTGCGCTCCGGCGACAATACGGGTTCGAGCTGTTCCCCGTTCCCGTAATCGAGTGACTGATGAGCGCCTCTTTCGTTTCGCCTGATGTGATCCGCCGCCTGTTCGCACAGGCCATGTCCCGCATGTACCGCACCGAAGTGCCGCTGTACGGCACGCTGGTGGAACTGGTGGAGCGGATCAACGCGCAGGTGCTTGCCCAGGACCCGGCGCTGGCCGCGCAGCTGCAGCGCAACGATGAGCGTGCGCGCCTGGATGAAGAGCGCCATGGCGCGATCCGCGTCGGCACCGTGCAGGAGCTGGCCACGCTGCGCCGCCTGTTCGCGGTGATGGGCATGTACCCGGTCGGCTACTACGACCTGTCGGTGGCCGGCGTGCCGGTGCATTCCACCGCGTTCCGCCCGCTGACCGGTGCCGCGCTGGCGCAGAACCCATTCCGCGTGTTCACCTCGCTGCTGCGCCTGGAGCTGATCGAAGATGAAGCACTGCGTGCCGAGTCCGCGCGCATCCTCGAACGCCGCCGCATCTTCACCGACGGCGCGCTGGCACTGATCGACCAGGCCGAGCGTGACGGTGGCCTGGCGCAGGCCGATGCCGAGCACTTCGTCGAGGAAGCACTGGAAACCTTCCGCTGGCACGGCGATGCCACGGTCGATCTGCCGACCTACCACGCGCTGCACAACGCGCATCGGCTGGTGGCCGACGTGGTCAGTTTCCGTGGCCCGCACATCAATCACCTGACCCCGCGCACGCTGGACATCGACGCCGCACAGGCCGCGATGATCGAACACGGCATGGCGGCCAAGGCGGTCATCGAAGGCCCGCCGCGCCGCGCCTGCCCGATCCTGCTGCGTCAGACCAGCTTCAAGGCGCTGGAAGAAGCCGTGCATTTCCCGGGCGACGAAGGCGGCGATGCCGGCACTCACACCGCGCGCTTCGGCGAGATCGAACAGCGCGGCCTTGCGCTGACCCCGAAGGGCCGCGCGCTGTACGACCAGCTGCTGTCGCAGGCACGCGATGCCGGTGGCGAAGGCAGTACCGGTGGCGACTACGGCCAGCGCCTGCAGGCGGTGTTCGCCAGCTTCCCGGATGACCATGACACGCTGCGCCAGGAAGGACTGGGCTATTACCGCTACCAGCTGACCGACGCCGGCCGTGCCGCGCCCGAGCGCGTGGCGGATCTGCCGGCTGAAGTGCTGGTGGCCGCCGGCCTGGCCACGGCCGACCCGATCGTCTACGAGGATTTCCTGCCGGTCAGCGCCGCAGGCATCTTCCAGTCGAACTTGGGGGGCGAAGAACAGCGCGCCTATGCCGCACACGCCAACCGCGAGGCCTTCGAGCAGGCGCTGGGCGTGGCGGTGAATGACGAGTTCGAGATCTACGAGCGGCTGCAGGCCGAATCGCTGGCGGCGCTGCGCGGGTAACCCGCTTGCCGTGGAGCCGAGCGTGGGCTCGGCTCTACATTGATTCTGCGGAGCTGCTCTTTGTAGAGCCGAGCCATGCTCGGCTGCCGAGGAACGCAGTCGAGCATGGCTCGACTCTACAAGAGCGGGCCTCAGCCCTTCATCGTGCCGGTATCCAGCCAACGCTGGTGCCACGACAACGCTTCCGGCAACAGGTGGGGGGTGTGCTTGCCGTAGCTCTCGCGGCTGGCGCGGTCGAAATATTCCTGCAGCTGCGGGCGGAAATCCGGATGCGCGCAGTTGTCGATCAGCACCTGCGCGCGCTTGCGCGGGGTCAGCCCACGCAGGTCGGCCAGGCCCTGTTCGGTGACGATCACCGACACGTCGTGCTCGGTGTGGTCCACGTGGCTGGCCATCGGCACGATCGCCGAGATGGTGCCGTTCTTCGCGGTGGACGGGCTCAGGAACGCCGACAGGAAACCGTTGCGGGCAAAGTCACCCGAACCGCCGATGCCGTTCATGATCCGCGTGCCCATCACGTGCGTCGAATTGACGTTGCCGTAGATGTCCACCTCGATCATGCCGTTCATGCCGATGCAGCCCAGGCGGCGCACCAGTTCCGGATGGTTGGAGATTTCCTGCGTGCGCATGATGATGCGCTCGCGGTAGAAATCGATGTTCTCCTTGAACGTCTCGTTGGCCTGCGGGCTCAGCGCGAAGCCGGTGCACGAGGCATAGCTCAGCACGCCGTCGCGCAGCAGGTCGAGCATGCCGTCCTGGATCACTTCGGTGAACGCGGCCAGGTCGCGGAAACCGCTCTTGGCCAGGCCGGCCAGCACGGCGTTGGGGATGTTGCCCACGCCCGACTGCAGCGGCAGCAGGTTCGGCGGCAGGCGGCCCTTCTTCACCTCGTGCTTGAGGAACTCGATCAGGTGCGAAGCGATCTGTTCGCTGGTCGCATCGATCGGGCTGAACGGGCTGTTGCGGTCCGGGCCGTTGGTACGCACCACCGCCACGATCTTGTCCGGGTCGCAGCGCAGCGCGGTGTCGCCGATGCGGTCGTTGGCATTGACCAGCGGAATCGGCTTGCGGTGCGGCGGCAGCGCGGTGCCGTAGTAGATGTCATGCATGCCGTCGACGCCGGCCGGCTGCCATTCGTTGACCTCGACGATCACCTTCTTGGCCAGGTCCAACCAGGTCTTGTTGTTGCCGACCGAGGTGGAGGGCACCAGCGAGCCATCTTCGCGGATGGCCGAGACCTCGATCACGGCGGTATCGATCTCGCCGTAGAAGCCGAACCACACGTGCTGGGCAACGTGGCTGAGGTGGATGTCGATGTAGTCCAGCTTGCCCTCGTTGATGCGGTTGCGCGCATCCGGGTCGCTCTGGAACGGCATGCGCATGGCGATGCCATCGGCCTTGGCCAGCGCGCCATCGAGTTCCGGCGCGGTGGAGGCGCCGGTCATCAGGCTGATCTGGAAGGGCTGGCCCTGGGCATGCACCGCTTCGATGCGGCGGGCCAGTTCCACGGGAACGGCCTTGGGATACCCGGAGCCGGTAAAGCCGCTCATGGCCACGGTTTCACCGGGCTGGATCAGCGCGGCTGCGGCCTCTGCGGAGACCACGCGGTCACGGAGACGCGCGTTGGCGATGCGATCAACAGACATGACGACACGTGTTGCTGGGGGGAATCCCGATTATCGGCCATCCTCATCCGTACGGGGGGTTCTACCTTCGTGGAATGGCTTTTCCCCGGGGGCTCACCCAAACCCGCCGGTTTTGTTTTGCAGTGCAGCGTGCAAAGTGCTTTCGCAGCCCGCACGATGGCCCTGCATCCCGACGTGGGGGAGGGAGCAGAGCCCGCTGGCAGTTCGCTGCAAGCGGGCTTTTTTATTGCCTGTCGCCCAGTTTGAATGCGCGGCCTCCATTATCGGTAGTGCCGGCCGCTGGCCGGCAACCCCAGTAACCTACGGCGGGATCGTCGGATTTGCCGGCCAGCGGCCGGCACTACCGGGTCGATACAATCAGCCCATGACCCTCGCCCCCGCTGATCTGCCCGCCTCCCTGCAGCCTCTTGTCGACCGCGCCCTGGCGCGGCTGGCCCAGGTCCTGCCCGAGCCCATCCCGGCCGACCTGCTGCCGTTGCTGACCCGGCTGGCGGTGACCAGTGACTTCGCGCTGGACACCCTGGTGCGCCAGCCGGGCCTGCTGGCACAGCTGGCCGCGCCCGGCTGCCCGCCGATCCCGGCCCCGGTGCTCGATCCGCTGCAGCCCAGCGACTGGCCGGCGCAGCTGCGGCGCTGGCGCACGGCGATGTCCACGCGGCTGATCTGGCGCGACCTGACCGGTCTGGACGACGTGGCGCAGACCCTGGCCGGCGCCACCGCCCTGGCCGAGGACTGCCTGCGGCTGGCACTGGATGCCCTGCAGCAGGAATTCGCCCAGCGCCATGGCGTCATCGCCGATGAACAGGGTGCGCCGCAGCAACTGGTCGTGTTCGGCCTCGGCAAGCTCGGCGGTGGCGAGCTCAACTTCAGTTCCGATGTAGACCTGGTCTACGCCTATCCGCAGGGCGGCGAATCTGACGGGCCGCGCCCGCTGGCGGCGGAAGAATATTTCGCCCGCCTCGGCCAGCGCCTGGCCAAGCTGCTGGACGAAACCACGGTCGATGGCTTCAGCCACCGCGTCGACCTGCGCCTGCGCCCGTTCGGCAGCGCCGGCCGCGTTGCGCTGTCGTTCGCGGCGATGGACCAGTACTTCCAGCGCGAAGGCCGCGACTGGGAACGCTATGCGTGGCTGAAGGCGCGCGCGGTGGCTGGTGACATCGAGGCCGGTGAGGCGTGGCTGCAGACCCTGCGCCCGTTCGTGTACCGCCGCTACCTGGATTTCACCGCGCTCGATGGCCTGCGCGAAATGAAGGCGGCGATCACCGCCGAAGTCGCGCGCCGTGAACTGCATGAAGACATCAAGCGCGGCGCTGGTGGCATCCGCGAAATCGAATTCCTGTGCCAGGCACTGCAGCTGATCCGCGGTGGGCGCGAACCGGCGCTGCGCGAGCGTCGCCTGCTGGTGGCGCTGGATGCACTGGTCGCCGCCGGACAGATCGCGCCCGAGGATGGTAGCGCGCTGCGCGAGGCCTACCTGTTCCTGCGCCGGCTGGAAAACCGCCTGCAGATGCTGCGTGATGCGCAGACGCATGTGCTGCCCAGCGATGCGCTGGACCGCGAGCGCATTGCCGTCGGCCTGGGCTATCTGGACTGGGACGTGCTGCGCACAGCACTGGCCGTGCAGCAGCAGCGTGTCAGTACTGAATTCGCCGCGCTGCTGGCACCGCGCAAGGGCCAGGCCGCGCCCGATGCATTGGCCAACTACTGGCGCAGCCTGCCCGGAGGCAGCAACGCGCCGTTGCTGGCCGAAGCCGGTTTCCTCGATGCCAATGGCGCCGACCAGTCGCTGCGCGATTTCGCCCAGGGCACGGGCGTGAAGTCGTTGTCTGATGCCGCGCGTGCGCGTCTGGATCGCGTGCTGCCTGCGCTGCTGCATGCGGCCACGCGTTCACCGCAACCGGATGCCGCGCTCAAACGCGTGCTTGGTCTGCTGCAGGCGGTACTGCGCCGGACCAGCTATCTCGCGCTGCTGGACGAACAACCGAGTGCGCTGGCGCGGCTGGTCGATGTGCTGGCGCGCAGCGCGCTGCTGGCCGAGCGCCTGGCGGCGTATCCGCTGCTGTTGGACGAACTGCTGGACGTACGTGTGTCCGGCCCGATGCCCGACTTCGCCGGCATGCTGGCCGAATGCCAGCAGGTATTGCCGGTGGAAGATCCCGAGTCGCAGCTGCGCTGGCTCAACGAGACGCGGCTGGCACTCAGCTTCCGCATGGCGATGGCCACGCTGGACGGCCGCCAGGGCGCGGTGGACAGCACCCGGCAACTGGCCGAACTGGCGCAGGCGGTGGTGGTCACCGTACTGGCGATGGCTGAGGCGGACATGCGCGCTGCGCACGGCGAGATTCCCGGTGGACGCTTCGCGATCATCGGCTACGGCAGCCTGGGTGGACTGGAACTGGGCTTCGGTTCCGATCTGGACCTGGTATTCCTGCACGACAACCCGGCCGGCGTGGACGCCAGCGACGGTGCGCGTCCGCTGGAGCCGGGGCGTTGGTATGCGCGCCTGGCACAGAAGGTGATGGCACTGCTCGCTGCGGTCACCGCTGCCGGGCGCCTGTACGACATTGACGTGCGTCTGCGCCCGGATGGCGGCAAGGGTTCGCTGGTGTCTTCGCTGGCCAGTTACACCGAGTACCAGCGCGAACGTGCATGGACCTGGGAGCACCAGGCCTTGGTGCGCGCACGCGGCGTGGCCGGTGACGCCAGCCTGCTGGCCGACTTCGAGCAGGTGCGTGCACAGACGCTGGGTCGTGAACGCGATCCGGCCACGCTGTATGCCGATGTGCTGAAGATGCGCGGCCGCATGCGTACCGAACTGGACCGCAGCGACGCCGCGCGGTTGGACCTGAAGCAGGGCGCCGGTGGCGTAGTGGACCTGGAATTCCTGCTGCAGACCGGCGTGCTGGCGCGCAGTGCGCAGCATGCGGCGCTGTTGCAGCCGCGCGATACGCCGTCGTTGATCGATGCGTTGGCGGTTGCCGGTTTCCTGCCGGAAGACACCGCGCAGGCGCTGCATGGAGCGCATGCCACGTTGCTGGAGGTGGGCCTGGCCTGCACGCTGGACCGGCGCCCGCGATTGGCACCGACCACGCCTGCGATTGAAGACGCGTGTGCCGCGATTACGGCAGCGTGCAGAGCGGCAGCGTTGCCGTTCGCCTGAGCGGGGGCACCCGCCAGAGCAATGGCCCTGCGATGACCCGCTGTTGGTAGGTGCCGACCGTGGGTCGGCACAATCTGTCAGCAGCGATAGCCCGCCGTCGGTAGATGCCAACCTTGGTTGGCACAATCCATCAGCGTTCATGACCCCGGCAACAGCGTGCCAACCAAGGTTGGCACCTACCAGAGCATGTGCAGTCAGCTGGTCGCGCGCAGCGGCGCCATCTTCCACAACAACGCGCGGAACGGGGCCAGCAGGCACACGCCGATCGCCAGCTTCACCGCCAGGTCGCCTGCGGCCCAGCTCACCCACGGCAGCGCCGAACCGGCAAACGCGATCGACCAGAAAATGGTGGTATCCACCGTCGCGCTGCAGGTAGTGGCCACCATCGGTGCGCGCCACCAGCTGCCACGGCGCAGGCGGTCGAACACGGTGATGTCCAGCAGCTGGGCCACGATGAAGGCCGAACACGAGGCAATGGCGATGCGCGGGGTGGCTACCCAGATCGACAGCAGCACCGCCACCAGGAAGCCGATCCACGCCACGCGGCGCGCCGGGCCCGGGCCGAAGCGGCGGTTGATCAGGTTGCTGACCAGGAACGCGACCGGATAGCTGAAGGCACCCCAGGTCAGCCAATCGTTGATCGGGTACTGCACCAGTACGTTGGACAGCAGCACCACCGCGCCCATCGCCAGTACCGCCAGCACCAGGGCGCGGGCGGTCAGCGGGGCAAACACAGGGGCAGGGCGCACGGACATGGCGAGCCAGGGGGACAAAGGGGATCGCCCATTATCCGCCCGGCCCGCGGCAAAGCCAAAACCACTCGTTCAGCTTTACAGCGCTTCGCTCATCACGTCGCCGGCGGCGTAGGCGGTCGGCACATAGGCCAACGTCTGGCCCTGGGCGCCCTTTACGTTCCAGCCGGCACCGGCCGGGGTCGGCTCGAAGCGCACCTGCTGGCCGACCACGAACGCAGCCGTCGGATCTTCATCCTTCGGTGTTACCGGCCAGTGCAGGGTGGCGGTCTGGTCGGCCTTGTCCGGCACCTGCAGCTGCACCTGGCGCTGGCCCGCCTGCGTGGTCTCCACCTTCTTCACTTCCATCGGTGGCAGTGGCACGGCCTTGGTGCGCGCGGCCCGGCCGTTGCGCTCGCTGGCCTTGAACGGCGCTTTGGACAGTTCGGACAGGCCCATCGAGGCCGCCAGTGGCAACGACAGCACCACGAACGACGTCACGATCACGCTGGCCTGGCTGCTGTTCAACTGCGGCGCGGCGCCGGCATGGACGGTGGTCACCACCAGTGCCGAAAGCAGCAGGGCAGTGGCGGGAACGCGCAGGCAACGGAACATGGAGACCTCCTGGTCGGGATGGGGACGGCAGCTCAGCGCCGGGTATCGAAGATGTCGCGCGGGCCGGTGGCCTCGGGCAGGTATTCCAGCGGGCGACCCTGGTTGTCCTTCAGCTGCCAGCCCTGATCGTTGCCGGTCGGCTCGAAGTTCACGGTCTGGCCCACGCTGAACTGCACGGCGGGATCGCCAACGCCGCGCGGGTACTGCATCGAGGCGGTGTTCTGCGGGTTGTTGGCATCACGCAGCAGCACTTCGCGGCGGCCGTCGACGGTGGTGGCGATAGCGCTCACCTCCATCTGCGGCAGCTTGATCTGCTGCTGACGGGCCAACGGGCGACCCACATCGGCCGCATCCTGCGCTTCCTGCGCTGCAGCCGCACGTGCCGAGGTGACCATCTGCGTGGACATTTCGAGGCTTGGCCCCTGCGGACCCGGGTCATGGATGATCACGATGCGGCGTTCGGCATGGGCGGCATTCGCGGCGAACAGGCTGGCGACGAACACCATCGACATCAGGGAAGGCAGTAGCGGACGCATGTCGTTCTCCTCGCGGGATTCAGGGCGTGGCGGCGGCAGCGCCGGCCACCGGCACATGGGGGATCACCAGTTCCTGATGCAGCTGGCTGCGCTGGTGCAGGAAGTCGAACACCGATTCCACCGTCACCACCGAATAGTTGCCGGAGATGCGTTCGCCGGCCGGATGGTCGGTGGTGGTGGCATTGGCCACGAACAGGCGCGCACCCACGCGCTTGCCGAGGCCGATATGCAGCACGCTGGGCTGGTACTTCTGCTGGCGCAGCCACTGCTGCGCCTGTTCGCGCTTGACGATGGCCGGCGCGCCTTCGGTCTGCGCCATCGCCGCGGCCAATACTTCCAGCACCCACTGGTTGGAGTTCTGGTAGTCGGTTGCGAACGGGTAGGCAACCACGTTGTACCTGGTTTCGTGCAGCGCCCTGGGCTGGATCGAGGGTGAAACCAGCATCGCCCGCAGTGCCGCACGCAACGGTGCCGACGGCACGCCGATGCGCAGGTCGGTATGACCACCGCTCTCGCCGACGAAGTTGCCCAGCCCTTCGTGGAACAGTTGCGAGCTGTCGGTCTTGCAGCGGTTGAGCAGGTGCATCGCGCGCCAGCGGCCGTCGTCCTCGCGCAGCAGGAACGCCAGGTGGCTGTGGCGCAGGCCGTAGCGGCTCAGGTCCTGGCCACCGCGCGCGGCGACCACCACGTCCACATCGGGCAGCGCGTCCAGGCGCTCGGCGGTGGTCCAGGCCACGTCCAGCATCGCCGCCTGCGCGGCCACGCTCGGGTAGCGCTCGCGGCATTCGGTGCTGTTGGCCCAGGCCGGTGCAGTCGCCAACAGGCTGGCGATCAGCAGCGCGGCGCGGGGCAGGCGGGAAAAACGATCCATGTCGGTACCTTCAGCGGCGGGCAGGCCCGCGCGCCGATCATACGCTGCTCAGCGCAGTGGGCGGTCCAGGCCCTTGCGCTGGAGTTCCTTGTCGCAGGCGTCGCTGATCGGGGCCACCGGCAGCGGCGGGCGCTGACCAGTCTTCGGATCGCGCAGCGCCGGCTGTTCGCGGTACGCGTCCAGCTGCTGCTGGCATTGATACGAGATCGGATCCAGCTCGGTGGGCGTGGTGGAGCAGGCGGCGAGCAGGGCCAGGGGCAGCAGGAGCAGGGTGCGCATGAAGACGTTCAGCGTGATGGGGGACGCTGGACTCTAACCGCACAGTCGGATCGAAATGTTCAGAAAACGCTGCGCACCCGGTAGTGCCGGCCGCTGGCCGGCAACGTCAGGATCTTCGGTAGCGCGTAGAGCATTGCCGGCCAGCGGCCGGCACTACCCCAATGCCAGACGCTGTTTCACTTCCGCGGCCACCCGCGCGGTCTCGCGCAGTGGTTCGATGCGGTCGTACTGCCAGTCCAGCCAATGCGCCTGCAGCCGCCCGCGCTCGCGCAGCTGCTGCTGGAAGCGCGCCAGCCGGCCTTGCGCGGTATCGGCCAGCGCCACCATCACCGGCATGCGCGTGGCGCAGGCTTCAGACAGCAGGTTCACCGAATCGGGCGAGACCACCACGCGGTTGGCCCAGCCGAGCAGGCCGCCATAAGGATTCGTACCATCGCCGCCGTCGCCCCAGATCACATGCGGCAGGTCGGCGAACGTCGCGCGCAGGATCTCGGCCAGGGCGGGCGGCGTGCGTCGCGAGGTGGTCGCCAGCAGGCTGCCGCCTTCGCTGCGGATCTGCCCGGCCAGCGCCTGGAACACGCCCACCATCGCCGTTTCATCCCACGGCGCCAGCGGCGTCGGTCCACCGACAAGCAACGCGGTGCGCGGGCCGGGCAAGGTACTGAAGCCGGCGAACGCGGCGCGGCCCCAGGCCAGCCAGTCGTCGTCCACCGGGTTGAGGCTGCCGAGCAGGGTCAGCACGTTGCTGCCACGCAGGGCATCGTGTTCGGGCACCACCACCACATCCCAGTGGCGTGCGCCGATGCGCGGGTCGAGGATCTGCACCACCTGGCTGCCGCGTGCGCGCAGCACGCGCAGGGCACCGGCGGCCTGGCGGCCACAGCCGATCGCCAGCGTCGGGGCGTGCGCCGCCAGCGTCGCGAAAGCCTCGCCGTAGCCGTTCACATCGCCGGGCAGGCGCCGCGGCGACAGCCAGCGCCAGGGCGCGCGGGGCTGCAGGACCAGCGGCCGATGGGTGCCCTGGCGCAGCGCCGAGGCCAGCGCGACCGCCTGGCGGACATTGCCCGCACGGCCGTCCGTGACCGTCCAGGGCGCACTCGATCGTTTCACCATTGGCATTAATTCGTTTCAGCCCTGCTGGGTGTTGCAACAGTCGCGACACTCTACACTGCGGCTCGTCGATTCGCCCCGCGCCGCCCGCGGGCACTGACTTCCCTTAGCCGCCCTGGAGATCCACCGATGTCCCACGCGCTCGACGCTGCTGCCCTCGATCAGCTGTTCCGCACTGCCCGTACCCAGAACGCTTTCCTCGACAAGCCGGTCCCGGCCAGCCTGCTGCAGGAACTGTACGACCTGGTGAAGTGGGGTCCGACGGCTGCCAATACCACGCCGGCCCGCTTCGTCTTCGTCACCTCGAAGGAAGCCAAGGCCAAGCTGGCCCCGGCCCTGTCCGAAGGCAACCACGACAAGACGATGGCCGCCCCGGTCACCGTCATCATCGGCTTCGACCTGGACTTCCACGAGAAGCTGCCGTACCTGTTCCCGCACACCGATGCCAAGGCCTGGTTCGACGGCCCGCAGGAAGGCCGCCACGAAGCCGCCCTCCGCAACGGCAGCCTGCAGGGCGCCTACCTGATCCTGGCCGCACGCGCGCTGGGCCTGGATGCCGGCCCGATGTCCGGCTTCGATGCGGCCAAGGTGGATGAAGCCTTCTTCGCCGGCACCTCCATCAAGTCGAATTTCCTGGTCAACCTGGGTTACGGTGACCCGGCGGGCCTGTTCCCGCGTCTGCCGCGCCTGTCGTTCGACGAAGCGGCGCGCATCGCGTAAGTCGCTGTATCGATTCCGGGCCGCCCCCTTGGCGGTCCCTGCTGTACCCACCCTACGATCCGGAGAGTTCCTGAGATGAGCGCCACCCGTAAACTGCTGCTGCCGCTGGCCCTGACCCTGGCCATCGCCGCCTGCTCCAAGCCGGCCGACACCGCTGCCCCGGCTGCTGACGCCGCCGCCCCGGCCACCACCGAGCAGGCTGCCACCTCGGCTGCCGATGCCGCCGCTGCTGCGCCGGCCGCCGAAGCGATCAAGATCGCCTCGGGCACCTACAAGCTGGACCCGAGCCACACCGACGTGCTGGCCCAGTGGAGCCACTTCGGCTTCTCCAACCCCAGCGCGCACTTCGGCAACGTCGAAGGCACCCTGGTGTACAACGCCGAAGACGTGACCAAGTCCACCGTGGAAGTGAAGCTGCCGCTGAGCGGCCTGAACAGCTTCACCGCCAAGTTCGACGAGCACCTGAAGAGCGCCGACTTCTTCGACGCCGCCAAGTTCGCCGATGCCACCTTCAAGAGCACCAAGGTGGAAGCGGCCGGCACCAACAAGCTGACCGTCACCGGTGACCTGACCATCAAGGGCATCACCAAGCCGGTCACCCTGGACGTGACCGTCAACGGCGGTGGCGAGCACCCGATGGCCAAGGTTCCGGCGGCTGGCTTCGATGCCACCACCACCCTGAAGCGCAGCGATTTCGGCGTCGGCGCGTATGCCCCGAACGTCAGCGATGAAGTGAAGATCCGCATCACCACCGAAGCCACCGGCGAAAAGCCGGCCGCTTGATGCACCCCACTCACTCGTCGTGAGAAGGCAGAAGGCCCGCTGAAAAGCGGGCCTTCTTTTTGGGTGCTGGGGAACACGCCCTGGTAGATGCCAACCTTGGTTGGCACACGGGCACTCCGCAGGCCAACCAAGGTTGGCCACTACCGGGTATGCGCGCTCAGCGCAGCGCGCCCAACCACGCCACGCACGCTTCGCTCGGGCTCTGCCTGGCCTTCACCGTCATCCCGCTCACGCGCGCGAAGGTCTGCGCGGCCTGCGCCACCACCTGGCGTGCGATCAGCGCCGCCTGCTTGGTCGCGGCCTGCTGCTTGCGCAGCTGCACGATGTTGATCGACGGCCGGCCCACCGGCGCGTACTTCTGGTCGCGGCGCAGCACGTCGGCCACCTGCGCCACTTCGAATTCGGCCTGCAGGTAGCGGTGCTGTGCCTCCACCAGCTCCCGCAGCGGCGCGCGCAGTGCACCGGTGTCGGCGAAGGCGGCCAATGCCGCGTCGCAGGCGGCGTCATCGGCGAAGCGGGTACGCAGCGCGTCCACGCTGGCCAGGGTCAGTTTGGCCATGTGGGCCTCGTTGCTGCAGGAAAGGAGCGCGATTGTCGCATTGCTGGCCGGCTGATGCGTTGAACCGGGCGGCGGAATTCCTGTAGAGCCGAGCCCATGCTCGGCTCATCGCGCGCAGCGCGAGGGTTTCCCGATGGCGGAACGAAAAGCAGCCGAGCATGGGCTCGGCTCTACAATGGCCTGCTTTTCATCCACGGAAGGAAGACCCATGCAGGACACGCAGTACTGGTTGAACGAATTCTGGTCGGGCCTGAGCGTGCTCGATCTGGTGGGCGGCAGCGTGCTCGGTACGCTGCTTGGCCTGGTGCTGGGCATCCTCGGCTGGCGCTGGCTGCACCGCCGGGGTTGGTTGCAGCGGCGCAAGCGCTGGCATCACTGGCTGCTGGCCAGTTACGTGGTGCTGTTGCCGCTCGCCACTGCTTTCTTCGGCCTGCAGCTGGGCTTCACTGCCGGTGCGCACCGCGCGCTGTTCAAGCAGCTCGATCATTTCCAGCCGCACCTGCAGACCCTGGTGGAAGGCTGGAGCGAAGGCTTCACCGATTCACTGGACAACCCGCGCATGCGCGAGGCATTGCGCAGCGAGGGCACGGTGGGCGATGTGGCCGACACCATCGCCTCGGCCTACCTCGCCGAACATCCGCTGCCCGGCCTGGATCGTCTTGGCAACGGCCCGTTGGCGCGCGGCACCGGCTGGGTGATCGGCAAGGTGCGCGAGGGCCTGCTGCGCGGCATGGTGGAAGACACGCTGGTGGACAAGGCCGGCACCGTGGGCCTGGAGCCCAAGGTGGTGCGTGAGGCGCTGACCATGCATGTGGATGAGCTGCTGCACACCCGTGGCGTGCTGCGGCTGGTGAAGGCGCAGATCAACGGCATGATGCCCGGCGTGTACTTCGGGCTGCTGCTGCCGTTGTTGATCATCGCGCTGCTGGTGGCGCTGGAGATCTGGGCCGCGCAGCGGTTCGGGTGGGCGCAGCAGGTGGCCGAGCCGCCGGTCGCGGTCCCTCCTGTAGAGCCGAGCCCATGCTCGGCTCATCGCGCGTAGCGCGATGGGTCCATCGGTGACCGAGCGGAGAGCAGCCGAGCGTGGGCTCGGCTCTACACAGTCAAGGGTGTGCGGACCAACGGTCCGCACCCACCGTCTTTGGATCAATCGCCGTCGGTTTCGTCCGGGTGGGCCTTCCAGTAGCCGGTCGAGCGGATCCAGTCGCGCGGCACGCCCAGGTGGCCTTCGATGAACTTGCGCATCATCCGCGCGCGGCGCGATTCGGTGGCGATCCAGTAGAAGACATCGCCGTCCGGTGCCTCGAAGTCGGTCAGCATGTCTTCCAGCAGCGTGCTGCTCGCTGCCGGGAAGCCATTGCGCTCCAGCCAGTGGATGCGCACGTTCTCGTACTGCGGCAGGTCCTGGCGTTCCGCTTCGTCGCTCACTTCAATGAAAGCCTGCACCTCGGCACCGTCCGGCAGCACGTCCAGCCAGCGGGCGATGGCCGGCAGCGCGGTTTCATCGCCGATCAGCACATAGGCGTCGTAGCTGTCGGCCACCACGAACGAGCCGCGCGGACCGCCGATCACCAGCACGTCGCCCGGCTGGGCCTGCTCGGCCCACGGTCCGGCAATGCCCTGGTCGTGCAGCACGAAGTCGATGGCCAGCTCGCCGGTTTCGTGGTCCCACCAGCGCGGGGTGTAGTCGCGTGCCGGCGAATGCTCCTTGCCTTCCGGGTAGCGCGGGCCCTCGGCGGTCATGGTCGGCAGCACCATCTCACCGCTGCTGTTGGGGAAGAACAGCTTGATGTGGTCGTCGGCGCCGGGCGAATCGAAACCGGCCAGATCGTCGCCACCCAGCACCACGCGGCGCATGTGTGGGGTGACGTCTTCGGTGCGCAGCACGGTCAGTTCACGGAAGCGCACATCCAGGCGCAGGCGCGTGTTGTTGTGTTCGGTCATGGGGATACCTGTAAAGGTGTCGCGCGGGGGCGCGCGGCGTAGGGGCGACCTGGCTGGAGTCAGTCTGGCTGGGTCGTGGAAAAGGGTGGGCTCTCGCTACCGGCGGTACCGTTGAGCAGCGCGGACGCCCGCGTCAGCAGCGCAGCCACTTCTTCCGCCTCGCCCTCGGCCCAGCGCCCGTGGTGGTGCACCAGCGCCCGCTTGAAATCGCGCAGTGCGCCGGCCAGCGGCGGCGGCAGCGAGGCCTTGGTGATCTCGCGGGCGCGGTCGAAGGCACGCCGCTGCGCCAGGCGCACCTGGGTGCGCTGCACCTTCAGCTCGAACTCGCCGGCGGTGGTGATGCGGAAGATCCGCTTGCCGTCCACTTCCTCGGCCTCGATCCAGCCGGCCTGCTCGAAGCTGGCCAGCAGCGGGTACATGGTGCCGGCGCTGGGCGTATAGGCCTGCATGAACTGGTTGCTGATCAGCTGCATCAGCTCGTAGCCATGGCGCGGCTGCTCGCCGATCAGGGCCAGCACCAGCAGGCGCAGGTCGCCGCGGCTGAGCACCCGCGGCTGGCCGTTGCGGCGCGGCACTGCCGGATCGGTGGAACGGGCTCTGGGAGAAGCGGTACGGCTCATTTCGATATATCGTTAAACGAGTGTGCAAACGATATATCGATATATCGAAGCCGACAATCATCGATCCGGCCACAAGCAGGTCCGTTTTGGGCCACGGCCGGCCCCGCGCACAGCAAAGGGGCGCCCCTTGCGAGGCGCCCCGGCGATGCTGTGGAAGGGAGTGAGGCAGGGCCAGACGGCGGACCGAAGCGGGCGAGGCCAACACTCAAGGCCTACCCTGAGGGCAGGGCGGGGGGCGATCCAGAGGCAGGTGCGACACGTTGTCGCCGGTTCAGCGCCAGCACCGGGGCGCTCGCGAGCATGCCTGCCACGCTGCCCCACAACCGTCATCGGCAGCGGTAACACTGCGTCCTGCACATGGGCGCAGCGGCCCGCAAGCGACAGCCCGCGCAGCCAACAAGGCCCGCCGCAGGGCCTTCAGCGGGTCCGGCAAGCCCCTTGCGGACACTGGACGGTTGCATCCATACGCCTGCGTAGCCAAGTGACGAAAGCCCTTGGTGCGCTACACTTTGCGGTCTAGAAATCTATACAACAGTCGCGCGCGTGCGTGCGGTTATGGGAGCGCTAATGAACTGGTTGAACGAGGTGCTGAACAACGACCCGAATCCTGTGGAAACCCAGGAGTGGATCGAGTCGTTGAAGGCCGTTATTGATGTCGAGGGCTCCGAGCGCGCGCATCAGCTGCTGGAAGGCATGGTGGAACTGACCCGTCGTTCGGGCGCCTACCTGCCGTTCTCTCCCACTACCGAGTACGTCAACACCATCGAGCCGCAGCTCGAGGCCAAGAGCCCGGGCAATGCCGAGCTGGAATGGCGCATCCGTTCGATCATCCGCTGGAACGCGATGGCCACCGTGGTCCGCGCCAACCGCAAGCCGGGTGACCTGGGCGGCCACATCGCCTCGTTCGCCTCCGGCGCCACCCTGTACGACGTGGGCTTCAACCACTTCTGGCGCGCCCCGAGCGAAAACCACCCGGGCGACCTGCTGTTCATCCAGGGCCACAGCGCCCCGGGCATCTACGCGCGTTCCTTCCTGGAAGGCCGCATCAGCGAAGAGCAGCTGGACAAGTTCCGCATGGAAGTGGACGGCGGTGGCCTGTCCTCGTACCCGCACCCGTGGCTGATGCCGGAATACTGGCAGACCCCGACCGTGTCGATGGGCCTGGGCCCGCTGGCCGCCATCTACCAGGCGCAGTTCATGCGCTACCTGGAAAACCGTGGCCTGATCGAGAAGTCCGACCGCAAGGTGTGGTGCTTCATCGGCGACGGCGAGAGCGACGAACCGGAAACCCTGGGTGCCATCGCCCTGGCCGGCCGTGAAGGCCTGGACAACCTGATCTTCGTGGTGAACTGCAACCTGCAGCGCCTGGACGGCCCGGTGCGCGGCAACGGCAAGATCATCCAGGAACTGGAAGGCGTGTTCCGTGGCGGCGGCTGGAACGTGATCAAGCTGCTGTGGGGCGGTTACTGGGATGCCCTGCTGGCCAAGGACAGCGACGGCGTCCTGAAGAAGCTGATGATGGAAACCGTCGACGGCGAATACCAGAACTGCAAGGCCTTCGGCGGCGCCTATACCCGCGAGCATTTCTTCGGCAAGTACCCGGAAACCGCTGCGATGGTTGCCGGCCTGAGCGACGACGACATCTGGCGCCTGAACCGTGGTGGCCACGACCCGCACAAGGTGTACGCCGCCTACCACCAGGCCGTGAACACCAAGGGCATGCCGACCGTCATCCTGGCCAAGACCGTGAAGGGCTATGGCATGGGCAGCGCCGGTGAAGCGCTGAACCCGACCCACCAGACCAAGAAGCTGGACGACGAAGCGGTGCGCCACTTCCGCGACCGCTTCAACATTCCGGTGACCGACGCGCAGCTGGCCGACGGCCAAGTGCCGTTCTACCACCCGGGCCCGGATTCGCCGGAAGTGCAGTACCTGCAGGAACGCCGTGCCGCACTGGGCGGTTACCTGCCGCAGCGCCGCCGCAAGGCCGACAAGACCTTCGTGGCGCCGAAGCTGGAAGCCTACGAGCGCCTGCTGAAGAGCAGCGGCGAGCGCAGCTACTCCACCACCATGGCGTTCGTGCAGAGCCTGAACATCACCCTGCGCGACAAGGAACTGGGCCCGCACATCGTGCCGATCGTGGCCGACGAAGCCCGTACCTTCGGTATGGAAGGCCTGTTCCGCCAGATCGGCATCTACGCGCCGTTCGGCCAGAAGTACAAGCCGGTCGACGCCGACCAGCTGATGTTCTACCGCGAAGACCAGAGCGGCCAGGTGCTGCAGCAGGGCATCAGCGAGCCGGGTGCGATCAGCTCGTGGATGGCCGCCGGTACCAGCTACTCGGTCAGCAACGTGCCGATGCTGCCGTTCTACATCTACTACTCGATGTTCGGCTTCCAGCGCGTGGGCGACATCGCCTGGCAGGCAGCGGACATGCGTACCCGCGGCTTCCTGCTGGGTGGCACCGCCGGCCGCACCACGCTGAACGGTGAAGGCCTGCAGCACGAAGATGGCTTCAGCCATCTGGTGGCCGGTGGCATCCCGAACGTGCGCAGCTACGACCCGACCTTCGGCTTCGAAGTGACGGTGATCCTGCAGCACGGCACCAAGCGCATGATGGAAGACCAGGTGGACGAGTATTACTACGTCACCCTGATGAACGAGAACTACACCCACCCGGAAATGCCGGAAGGCGCGGCCGAAGGCATCGTCAAGGGCATGTACCTGCTGACCGACGCCGGCAAGCCGAAGAAGGGCGAGCTGCGCGTGCAGCTGCTGGGTTCGGGCACCATCCTGCGCGAAGCCATTGCCGCCGCCGAGCTGCTGGACAAGGACTTCGGCGTGACCGCCGACATCTGGAGCTGCCCGAGCTTCAACGAACTGCGTCGCGATGGTTTCGACGTGGAGCGTGCCAACCGCCTGCATCCGGAAGGTGAGCAGCGCAAGGCCTACGTGACCGAGCTGCTGGAAGGCCGCCAGGGCCCGGCGATTGCCGCTACCGACTACGTGCGTGCGTATGCGGACCAGATCCGTGCGTTCGTGCCGATGAGCTACACGGTGCTGGGTACCGATGGTTTTGGCCGCTCGGATACGCGTGCGAACCTGCGCCGGTTCTTTGAGGTTGATCGCTACTACATCGCCCATGCCGCGATTGCGGCGCTGGCGAAGGAAGGGAAGATGACCGCGAAGGATGTGGCCCGGGCGATCAAGCAGTACAAGATTGATCCGGAGAAGGCTAATCCTGTTGGGGTTTGATTTCGTCAATTAATTGACGTGGAAAAGGGCGGCCATTGGCCGCCCTTTTTTGTTGTATCAAGATGAGTATGCTAATGGTGGTTCGATGTGCTCCGAGCGATTGCGACTCGGAAGGAAGCAGAGCTTAGCCAACCTGGAGTGGTTCGTGTTCAAGACTGTTTTGAAAGAATCGGTGAACATTGCTGGATCGGGCGGAGATCGACATTTTGTACTGAGCATCGCGAATGACTTTGAAGACTCAAAGTGGCGAGTAGCAAAATTCCATGAATTCGTGTGGAACAATATCGCTCAAACAGCTCTATCAGAGTCTGAGCGAAATGCGCTAATAGACAGTCCGCAAACCCTTATCAATAGGGCCGCTAGCAACCTTAGGCTCACCGATAGCGCAGAGGATATTGGATCAGGCAGCGAGCTTGCTGAGGCCATGTTGTACGGGGTCATGAGAGCATACTATGACGGTCTCCCTGTAGTTCCAAAGATATTCTATAAACAGAATGTCCAAGATAACGCGAAGGGTGCTGACAGTGTTCACGTGACCGTGGATGGCGACGAGTTTCACCTCTGGTTTGGTGAGTCTAAATTCTACTCAAACATCGAAGATGCTCGTATTGCCTCTATTGTGAAGTCGGTGGGGGAGTCGCTAAGGACGGATAAGCTTAAGAAGGAGAATGCAATAATCTGCAACGTGAGCGATCTCTCGTCTTGCGTAAAAAATGAGGTCGTTCTAGATAAGATAAAAAAAAATGCTCTCCCAGGACGTCTCCCTGGATGAGCTCAAGCCCCACTTGTGCATCCCCATACTTCTGCTTCACGAATGTGCGCTTACGTCGAGCGCCTCGATTTGGACCGATGAGTACGAGAAATCCCTGATTGACCGCCACCGAGAGCGAGCGGTGGCCTACTTTAGTCGGCAGCTCAGCCAGCTTTCGTCCACTGTATCTCAGTATGGTGACATCACGTTTCACGTGATTTTGTTCCCAGTCCCTGACAAGAAGAAGGTTGTAGAGAAGTTCCTCGCAACCGCGAAATTCCACAAGGAGTGTGGCAATGACTGATTTTGAGGTGCTTTCTAGAATCAACGATATGATCGAGCTTGGATGTGAGCAGGAGGCCCGAGCTTCATTGATTGAGCATCTCCATGGACGGTCAAAATCAGAGGAGGCCTATACGCCCCTTCTGAATCATCTCTTACGTAGGGTCGGGCTCTATCCTTATCTTCAGCTTGATACAGCGATGTGGCAGGATCGCATCGTCGCAGACGTTTTTCGAGCAGACGTTGGACTACCAGAGTTTGCAACTCTCCATCGCGACCAATCATCCTTGCTTTCTAAGCTGTTGAAGGGGCAGAGCGTCGCAGTAAGCGCACCAACTAGCTTTGGTAAGAGCTTCGTTATTGATGCTTTCATTTCGATAACTCGGCCAAAATCAGTCCTCATCATCGTGCCTACGCTCGCGTTGATGGACGAAGTGAGGCGTCGACTTCATAGGAAATTTGGTGGCAGCTACTCAGTCGTGACGACGACTGAGGGGAATATCCCAGAGGGGTCGAAAATATTCGTCTTTCCCCAGGAGCGAGCCATTACCTACGCGAACAGAATTGAAAGTCTCGACTTATTCATTGTGGATGAATTCTACAAGGCAAGTGCTGCGTTCGATAAGGATAGGTCTCCAACGCTAGTTCGTGCAATGATCAAGTTTTCGTCGATCGCCAAGCAGAGATATTTCCTCGCGCCCAACATATCATCGCTGAAGGAAAATCCATTTACCAGGGGTATGGAGTTTGTTAAGACGGACTTTAATACCGTTGTTCTAAAGACTTACGACCTTTCGGGCTCGACTTCTGGTGACGTAGAGAAGAAGTCGGCTGCAGTGCGCAGAATTTGCCAGCCAGGCTCAAAAACTTTGCTTTATGCAGGATCTCATTCTCAAGTCAAGGTTGCATCGGATGCTGTCAAAATTTCGTGGCCATTGTCTAGTTCTGATCTCCTGCGCGACATAGGTAGATGGTTGGGGGATAACTATTCTGCAACCTGGGCTTTATCAACTCTTATTCAACATCGGATTGGGCTGCATAATGGCCAGATCCACCGGGCGATTGCTCAGATTCAGCTGCGGCTGTTTGAAATGGAACAGCATGGTCTGGATTTGATTGTATCTACGTCCTCGATTATTGAGGGCGTGAATACGTCAGCGCAACGTGTCGTGGTTTGGAGTAACAAGAATGGCAATCCGCGGCTTTCGAACTTCGACTACCGAAATTTGATTGGTCGTGGAGGGAGGATGTTCAGATACTTCGTTGGTGAAGTATATTTGCTGGAGAAAGCACCTGCCGATTCTGAAACGCAGCTCACTCTAGAGTTGCCTGAGTCGTTGCTTGGTGTTGCTGAAATTGACTCAGTGTCGGATTCGTTGAGCGAAGCGCAGCGGGACAAGGCCGAGGCTTTTGATAGAGATGTTTCGGCTATTCTTAACGTGACGTCTGTAGCTGCGCTGCAACGAGAAGGCAAGTTGCAATCGAGTGACGCAAATGTCATCTGGAAACTGGTGAATTCGATTTCAAATGATCCGAGCAATTGGAGGGCTTTGGCAAATCTGAATTCCTCGAATCGTGAGTCATGGGAATGGGTGCTCTTCAATGCAATCAACCTGAGTCCGGCTGGATGGGATGCTCCATACACCAAAGTCGTTGCATTCATCAAAGTCGTCGCAGACTCATGGACGTCTACAATTCCGGCAATGCTACGAAAACTTTCTAATCATGGGGTTACGGTTGAAGAGTTCTTTAAGCTTGAGAGGACGGTTTCTTATAAAATGGCAGCGCTCCTCGGGGACATCAATACAATTCATGCCAGGGTTAGTCCAAATCGCGGATTCGATGTGTCGCCATTCGTTTACAGGCTTTCCCACGCCTTTCTTCCGGCAACGGTTTATCAACTCGAAGAGTATGGCCTTCCAAGAATGCTTAGTCGCAGGATTCATACGTCAGCGATTGTAGATTTTGAGAAGGCGGACTTGTCTCTTCCTGATGCGCTCGAGGCGCTGGAGACCCGTCGGTCTGAAGTCTATGAGCTGTTCGGTTCCCCCGCAGAGCACTTCATGCTGGACCATTTCTATGCCGGCGTGACAGTGGATCAGGACACTCGCCAAAGTACCTAGTTCTTGTTTCAGCGGCACCGTCAGTGCTAGTGGTTAGGTTTCTTGGATGTTTGACCAGTATGGCGCATTCAGTTCATATCACTAGTTCGTTTCAAGCTATAGGCGCGCATTTCGGTAGAAGAAAGTGCTTTCACATAGGCGCAGGGAAGTCTACGTAGTGCTCGACCGCTACAGATTCTTGCGTGTGGGCGCTGATCAAGAGGAAGGGAGTTCTCTAAGTAATTCATCAAGGCACCGTGTAGAGAGGATGGCGCGTCCCGGAGTGCCCCCGCATCCAGCAGATGCGTGCCGATTGCGACATCGAAAGGTACTATCCCGTCTCGGAGGCCAATAGGCCGCATCAATTTGATGGGACGGGGGAGGCAGGGATGGCGTACTGGTGGGTAAACCAGAAGCAGACGTTTGATCGGGCTGTTAAGGCAGGCTACTTGTGGTCGCCGAAGACGAATGTAGAAGGGAAGACGAATCCCTTCTATGAGCACATGACTCAGGTGCGTCCGGGTGATGTGGTCTTTGCATTTGCCAACACTCGAATCAAGGCTGTCGCGATCGTCAATGGCGCGCACTATGCGAAAGATCGCCCCGATGACTTCAAGAAGACGGACAACGAATGGCGCAGGGACGGCTGGGCTGTTCCGGTTGACTATCACTTGGTGGAAGCACCGTTAAAGGTGAGCGAGCACATGGCGAAGATTCGGCCGCGTCTTCCGATGAAGTACTCGCCGCTGAAGCCGGATGGCAAGGCTAACCAGGCCTACCTGTTCCCGGTGCCCCCGGAAATGGCTACTGAGCTGCTGTCGCTGCTCAACATTGACATTGATGACCTGAGCGCTTGGCAAGAGGAGGTGCGAGTCAAGGAGATCAAGGAAGACAAGAATATTGGCGAGACAGTGAAGGCTCAGCTGATCAGCGCCAGAGTGGGACAGGGGATCTACCGTAAGAACGTGAGCGACATCGAAAAGATCTGCCGCGTTACCGGCACGAGTGAACGCAAGTTTCTTATCGCTAGCCACATTAAGCCCTGGGCGAAGAGCACGAACTCTGAGCGTCTTGATGGAAGCAATGGGCTGATGTTGGCGCCTCATATCGATAGGCTATTCGACCGTGGATACATCTCGTTTGAAGATGACGGCCGGCTAATTCTGAGCAAGCAGTTGCCCGAGGCAGTGCGCTTGAGGTGGGATGTGGTGCAGAAGGTTCCGAGCGTTCCGTTCTCGGCGACGCAGGTCTCTTACCTGAATTACCATCGGGCCGTACTGCTGCGTAAGTAGGAAATAATTGCCGGGAGCAGGCATCTCCGAATCGGGGGTGCCTTGCGAAGCCCGTAAAGTTGGCTTTTTACCGATGGCCATTTCCATTCCAAAGCTCGAATAGTCGGTGGAACGGGAGGGAAAGCTAGCTTTAGTAGCTCTCAACAGACGAAGTGGTGGCATGCTGCGACGCGAGAATGCCGCATGCCCTCGATGGGGCTAGTGAGGATCCGATCTGATTCGTAAGAATTAGCTGTACTGAACAACTACTTTGGTACAATCCGGCTATTCCAATGCGACAGCAGCGGCATAACGCACGGAACATCAATCTCCTTATTCGCATACAGCACAATCACGAGCTGTTCCAAAGAGTTGTCCACCAGCATCACGGGTGCACCGTGACAGCTGACCTCGAAGTACCTCTCTCCCGCGTACCGCGCGTCATGCACCACGCCCTCGCGCACAAGTCGAACGGCGTCCTCGCGCATGACAGCAAATTCAGCGGCGGACACCTTCCGAACCGTCTGCAGTTCCAAGCCAGCCTTGGGTACATGGCGGCTGGCGATCGCTGTAGTCAACGCTGCCAGCAGCGCAGCGCCATAAATCACAGGCTTCATTTGACGCTCTGCGGATAGGGGATGGACCAAAAGGCGAACGGTCCGCCGATAACGCGTGGGTGACCACCAGCCAAGCAACAGATGGCCACGTCCAACTGAGCTACTCCCGCACGTGCAACCGCTCAGTCACCTGCGCAGTCAACGCCACGCACGCCATCTTCAACCCTTCCATCACCCGATCCCCCAGGTACTCCTCCGGCGCACCGTTCTGCCGGGCCCGCTCCGCAGCCAGCATCAGCTCCGCCACCACGCGCAACCCGGCCAACGCGCAATCCGCATCCGCCAACTGAAGACAGCGCCCAGGCAACTGATGCCGCTCCGGCCACGGCTGGCCGTCCGCTGCCGCACCGGTTCCGATGCGGTGCAGCGTGGCGACGAAGGAGTTTGGATCGGGGGAGGATTCGCGCTCGGTCTCGGCGTTGTCCGGATCGTACTGCGCGTGCAGGGAACGGAAGTCCGATGTGTTCATGGCAATGCTCCGTACAGGACAGATAGCAGCGCCACCGATAAAAGTGGCGGACGATGCGTGGCTCGAAAACCGGTCAACAACCAATCCGGCGGGTCCGAAGACCCCCACGCACCGCCCGCCATGGAACGCGAACGGATTGCCAGCCGGCGCCACACGAACGTGACGCCGGCTGACAAGCGCAAACACATGGTTGTTGACCGGGTTTTCGACGCCCGCGCCACCCTGTGTGAGGTGGCATGCCAAGGTGTACTCGCATGGCTGCGAGATGCCAAGAAACCGTAGGCCGCAAAGGCCGCAAATGCTGACGCTTACGGCATTGTTGCATGGCGCGCGCGTGGCAGAACCCTTGCGGTGCAGTGGTTTCGGCCGGTGTTAAGCTACCGCCCGAATGCGCATCAAATAGCACGGTTTTCAGCCGTTCGGGATCCCAAAAGCGACACATAGTCCATCGGGTTGATACGCACAGTGTGCCGATTGCGACACAGCTTAACTTTGCAGCGCCACGACCGGCCGTGGCCATAGCGCATCGTCGCGCTCCAGGTCGTAATCGCTGCCGAACGCCAGCGCTGCTTCGCGCGGCGGCAGGTCTGCATAGCAGCCCAGCAGGTACTCATCCATGCCGGCATCGCTCTGGTCGATGGCGAACAGGTGGAGGAGCTCTTTGTCGAAGGCTTCAAGCCATGTGGGGTCGATTTTGGTCATGGGCATCCTCCAGTGGGGGAGGGGAGGATGGCCCGGAGCGGTCTCAAAGCATGGGACCAGTCCCACATGCGCTCTGGCGGACAGCTCCCTCCGCTGGATATGCTGCACCCGCCGATACCAGGAGTCATCGTCATGGAAGACCTGCTCAATCGATCCGCGCTGCTTCGCCAGGCGATCCTCTCTACGGTGGATTATCCCCTGGCGGATGACTCGCCCAGATTGTTGGCGTCACTGGACGCAGCATTGCTGAGCCTTGAACATGCAGAGGCCCTTCGCACGCTGCTGCAGGCCGGCATGGCGTCCTCAGCAATGGCATTGATGCGGTGCCAGTACGAGGCCTTCACGCGGTCCGTCTGGATCCTGCACTGCGCAGCCGACGAGCAGGTTGAATTGCTGTCCCTGCCACCGGAAGCTGGAATGAGCGAAAAAGGGCTGCCGATGCTGTCGAAGATGCTGGAGGCATTTGCGGAAGTATCGGAGCTTGGCAATCTGCTCCCGCACCTTGTTGAGCTGAAGGTGCATGCATGGTCTCCGTTGAACTCATTCGTGCACGCAGGAGTGCACGCAATGAGCCGGAGTCGCGACGGCTTCCCCGTGCCATTGGCGGTCAACGTCATCCGGATGAGCAACAACCTTTCGATGATGGCGGGGCAGCACCTCGCCATCCTTACCGATGTCCCGGATCTGCAGAAGGAAGTGCTGCGGCTCGATGAGACCTTTGCCGAGTGTCTTCTCTTCGATGAAGAAAAGCGCCGGGTCATCGAGGGGAGGGCACCGGTGGAACAGTCGAGCTAGCTGAGGCCAGTAGCCTACATCGACGGCGCCGAAACCCGCTGCTGTTGCTCCTGCGTGCGCTGCATGTCTGCCTGCTCGCGCGCCTGCCGGTGGCCGATTGCTTCCACTTGGTTCAGGCTCTCCTGCACTGGCCGTTGGGCGGCCTCTGCAGTCGCCATGTGAGTGCGAAGGGAGGCAGGGTCGGACATCGCACCCTGCACCACAAAGATGTTGTGTGCGGCCGGGGAGGCAACTGTCTGTCTGCTCAGAACCACATGGTCCGCGCGGGTAATTCCGGCATCCTTGGCCGCAGCCAGCAGGCTGGTAGACATGCGTTCACTGGCGTCATCGAAGGTTCGGCCGTTGGCCCTGTCCAGTGCTTCCACCTTGCCCCGAATCTGGTCCAGCAGCGCCTGATCTGCAGGACTGAGCGAGCGCATGGGCGAGGACTGCATATCTTCAACGCTCTGCGTCGGTGGCGAAATGGTGTGGGCGCTGCCGGTGTTCTTCAGCTCCACCCAGCCCAGTCCGTCCTTTCCGAAGTCGCCAACAGGCAGGATCTTTGTGCTGCCAAAGTCGAGGCCATTGCGCTCAAGCTGCTTCGGGTCGAGTCCAAGCTCATGCAGATCGATGCGGATTGCCGGGGGCTGGCGGCCTTCGGCCAGGAAGGCATGGCTCGTCCCGATCACTGATAACGGATAGGTGCCGTAGTAGTTGCGGTAGTCGGAATCGCCGTGCCGGCCCAGCGTGCCAGTGCCGTCGTAGAAGCACTGCTCGACGGCCTTGGTGAGCTGGACGCCGTCATTGTTGGGGCGCTTGGCAAGCGCATCATATGAAATGCCCTCCGCCAGGCTTCTGGTTGCGCCCTCTGCCCGAATGCATCGGGAGAGCGAGCGGGACGCAAGCATTGCCTCCAGTCCGTTGTCATCCAACGTTGGATTCAACGCTCTGAATCGGCTATCCAATGCCCGCAGGCCCGAGACCTCCGCCAGTGCCTCGTCCCGTCGTCCCTTGTCCAGAAGCGTGCGCACCGGCTCAGTCAGGTTCACCGAACCTGACCGGGAATCGTGTGAAGCGATCAGTTCCTCGCTGTAGGTCTGCTTGAAGTCCCTGAGCGCTGCGGCGCGCTCCTTGGCCAGGATGCCGTGCATGGTCTCGTGGCCCAGCACTTCGGTAAGTCGTTCCTCAAGCCGGGTGCCCGTTACGCTTTGGAAATTGGAGGCGCTGATGAAGATCGTTGGCGGGTTTCCATCCGACCCATCCTGGAAGTGGCCGCCATTGTGATGTCCGTAGGACACGGCAATCCGGCTGATCTGCCCGCTGGTGGCTGCGTTTGCCAGAAGGTGATTGAGGTAGGGGGAGCCAGCAATGCTGCGTCGGATCGCATCCTCGGCACCACTGGGAAGCTGTTTGTCTGCGCGCAGATCGGCCAACAGTGGCTCGACGCTGGATTCGATTCCCTTCATTTGTCTCCTCCTCCAAATTGGACCGCGTAGACGCAGGTTCTCGCGGTATCACCTTCATTGGAACGATAAGTCAACAAGCTGGTATCCATACCCTGCTTACTACCGGTGATGGGGCGCCGGTACTGCCTGATGCCCCCTCTCTGGAATGGCACTTCTCCTCCGGTCCTGTATCCGAGGGCTTCGAGCGCTCGTCCGGCACTTTCGGCTTCCCAGTAGCACACGCCATTCGGAGCATCCGTCACTGGCTGCTTGCCCAGCTGATAGAAGATCACCTCTTGGTTGGGGAACTCACGTACCGACTCAACCGACAGATAAGACGCCCCATAGTTATATCCGTCCGTCGTTGCCAGGTCCTTTGCGATGTGCCTGATGCTGACCTTTTCGTCTGGCACGAGCGAGACACCGATCGCCGTGCCGAACTTGTCCGGACTGATGTCCGCCCGTGACCTGAGCGAATCCGCATAGGCGAGAATCCGTTTCTGCAGCTCGGTCATGGAGATGCGGGCAGGGTGCGTATCTGTGGCAGCGGCACGTTCATTGAGGGCAGACGTATCCGGCGATCGCGCACATGCAGACGTCAGAGTAAGCATGGCCGATAGTCCGGAAATTGCGCCAGCGCGAGCAAGATGCGACATCACATGACGCGGAAGCAGTAGAGGCCGCCAAGCCGAGATCGCGGGAAGCGAGGCTAGCGCCCCTTGGATTGCGGTGCCCATCGGCAAGTCCCTTGCAGTGGAGAGGTCACTATACGGGGCAGACCCCGAGTGACTCTACCGGCGGGGTATTGATCGCCCACGTTTGCTGGCTGGTTCACACATTCAGCATGTCAGCCGTAGCCCTGGCTTTGTCCTCCACCTGTCCCCCATCCCACCTATGCCATCATCCGCCCAGGACCGCAGCACCCATCAAGGCTGAACAGGCATGGAGCAGGCAACACGCTACACCGCGACCCTTTTTCTGGCCGCCCCCGGCACCCCGCTGAAAAGTGGAGGCGTCTCGCCGTGCGGCCACATGTACCTGCAGGTGGCCGCAGGCGAGGAAGCCCACAGCTACGGCTTCGCACCACGGCGCCAGGCGCTGGGCGAAACCCGCACCCGCGTGCAGTACGCGCAGGTGCGCCACGACGATGCCGACGAGCATCTGGACCCGTACTACAGCCGCACCCTGGAAATCACCGAGGAGCACTACGGCTGCCTGCGTGATTTCGCCGAGGAACCGGCCGAGTTCGAATTCGATGTGGATCGCCCGGCCACCATCAACCGCTGCAGCGATTTCGTCTGGGCAGCGCTGCACTATGCCGGCCTGCATCCGCTGCCGGCGCCGCTGGACGGCGGCAGCAACCTGGGCGAGTTCGCGGTGCTGTTCAACCTGCCGGAAATCCAGTGCATTGCTGCGCCGTTCCCGGGCAGCGATCTGAATGCCGAAACCCACCACGCGATGCCCGAGCGCGAGGCCGAGCACCATCGGCAGGGCGACCGCGCCAGCGACGAGCCGCCGCCGACGCCGATTGAAGTCGCCGGCACGCTGCTGGACCCTTCTCATCCCGACCATCGTTTGTTCGCGCAACTGATCCAGAAAGTGGCCGAGCTGGACGCCGCACATGGCCGCCCGTTCGATGCGGCCAGCCAGCGTATCAGCGCCAGTCTGCTGGTGCTGGCCAAGCAGAACAATCTCTCGCGCGTGGACCACGTGCTGCTCAGCCAGCCAACGAAGAGCAGCCATGCGGCAGAGAGCATCTTCATCGTGCAGGGCGATCGTAATGACCCGGGGCACCGCCGCGCCAGCATCGCCACCGAAGTGGCGGCCAAGACCGATGTGGCCGATTCGCTGCGGTTGAAGGAGCAATGACGCGGTCACTGCGGCGGGGGCTGGTGGTACTGGCGGTGCTGGGCGCGCTGGCGGCATGCCGTGCGTCACCAGCGCCTGAGGTTGCGCCGTCCCTGCTGACGCGCGCACAGGCCGAGGCCCGCACGGTTGTGCCGCTCACGCGGGCCGTGCAGTTGCAGAAGGCCGGTCGGATTGCCGAGGTCACGTTTGATTTACCGGCGCCCCAGAAGCCGGCCATTCCGATCCTGAACATCGGGTTGCGGCTGCAGGATACCGATGCGCGACGGCTGCTGGATGCTTCGGAGAAGATCACGCTGGGACGGCTGCCAACGCGGCTGCGCCTGGAGCGTATTGATGGCGGTGCACCTGGTCCTGTGCAGCTCTGGCAGCGTACTCGCGATGGACGCGATTCTCAGAAAATCGGGGAGGATGGCGTGGTAACAGACCTGACGACGGGGAGCGTGGACATCAACAGCTTGGCCGAGGCCGGGTTGTACTCTGAAGAGGTGCTCTATCGCACGTTGCAGTTGGCGCAGGTCGGAGGCATTGCACCCGGGCGCTACGTTCTGCGGGTGGACCTTGTGGAGGATCGGCCCCGGCTGGAAGGCCTGAAAGCAGAACTGATCGTTGGCTACCAATCACTAGGAAAGTAGACATGCACAAGGACGATGCCGAACGCTACAGCGTAACCATTCATCTGGCGGCCCCCGGCACGCCGCGCTACGGCCGTGATGCTGAGGGAAACAGGTTTCTGCTGGAGCCATCGTTCGCGGGGCACATGTTCCTGTCGCTGCGCCGTTCGGGTGAACCCTTCCCGGAGAGCATGGGTTTCACCCACGCAGGCACCAAGGACGAGCCGAACAGGGGCAAAGTCGATGACATGGATGTGTTGGTCTACGACAAACCCCGCTTCGAGCGCACGATCGAGATCAGCAAGGAGCAGTACGACCGCATCCTCGAGTTCTCGGCAGACCCGAAGAAGCACGGCTTCGACATGGATTACGACTTCTTCTCCAACGCCTGCACCGATTTCGCTTGGGGTGCCCTGAACCACGCTGGGCTGCGCCCGGTCGGGCTGGCCGGGGAGATCACCAACTACGAGGGCGCTACCAGGGTCCTGGACAACATCCGCGCGGTCAACGCCATTCCGCAGCAGGTGAAGGGCAGCGAGCTGGACAAGGTGCAGTGGAACCCGATGCCGAAGCAGACCTTCCGCGAGTGGATGTTCACCGAGAACGGCGAGCAGTGGCGCGGCAACAGTACGCTCGCGGCAAGCGGCACGCCCGCAGACCCGGCGCACGACGATCATGCCCGCCTCAACCAGATCCACCAGCAGGTGGCCGACCTCGGCGCTTTCGGGGCGCGCAACGGCAATGTCAGTGCCAGCCTGCTCGCGCTGTCGAAGGAGCAGCAGTTCTCGCGCGTGGACGAGGTGGTGCTGGGCGAGCAGCGCGGTGATACCGCACCGAAGCTGTTCATCGTGCAGGGGGACCGCAGTGACCCGGCACACCAGCGCGCCAGCATGCCGGCGGAGGTGGCTGCGCAGGCACCGGTGGAGGCCTCGTTCGATCGGGTCGCGCAGTTGCAGCAGAATGAGCCGCAGCGAGACGCGCAGCGCCTGCAGGAGGAGCAGCAGCTTCAGCAGAGCCACGGCCCACGGATGGCATAGCGGCGGGCGCAGCATCGAGGTCGAGCGTTGGCCATGCCCGCGCCGGCGCACGCCACGCCCCCCACCTGCTACCATTCCCCCGCAACCCCAGCCAGCCCACCCAGCGCAGACAGATGCGGGGCGGGCCGTCGCAGTACGGCCCAGCGAGCCAGGACACCTTCCCGTGCCCATTCAAGGACGCTCGCATGTTCCGTAATCCTCTCTTCCGCTCGGCCGCGCTGGCCGTTGCCGTTTCGCTCAGCCTCGGCGTGCCCTCCGCATTCGCCGACAACGCACCCGCTGCCAGTGCTACCGCCGCCGTGCAGCGCCAGGCCGTGGCCAAGGGCCTGTACGAGCTGGCCTACAGCCCGAAGCAGAACGCCGTGTTCGTGGCCTCCTCCGGCGGTTTCGGCGATGACGCCGGCCCGGCCCAGGTGCTGCGCCTGAACCCGGCCACGCTGGCCGTGGAAACCCGCATCCCGCTGGAGCGCAAGGCGTTCGGCGTGGTGCTGGATGACGCCCACAACCGCCTGTACGTGGGCAACACCGTGGACCTGTCGGTGACCGTGATCGACACCGCGCAGAACAAGGCCGTGGGCACCATCCAGTTGATGGAGAAGAAGACCGGCAAGGACGGCAAGGCCGCCTACACCCACGACCTGCGCGAGCTGGTGGTCGACAGCGCGGCCAACCGCCTGTACGTGACCGGCCACAGCAGCCAGCCGGACGTGAGCAGCGTGCTGTTCGTGATCGATACCACCACGCTGAAGGTGATCAACACCATTGATGGCCTGGGCAATGCCAAGGCACCGGGCCTGGCGCTGGATGCGGCCAACAAGCGCGTCTACACCAGCAACCTGCTGGCCGATCTGGTGGTGGTGGGCACCGATTCGAACACGGTGGTGGCACAGCACAGGATCGCCGCCGAGCAGCCGATGAACATCGCGCTGGACCCGGCCGGCAAGCGCCTGTTTGTGACCGACCAGGGATCGGAATTCCTGCGTGGCTACCAGGCCAAGAGCAGCGGCCTGGTCAGCAAGCATCCGGGCCAGCGCGTGCTGGTGCTCGACCGCAGCACCGGCAAGGAACTGGCCAGCATCCCGACCGACGCCGGCCCGTTGGGTATCCTGCTGGATGCACCGCGCAAGCGCCTGTACGTGACCAATCGCGAAGCCGGTACGGTGACGGCCTACAACAGTGACAGCTACCAGAAGGTGGCCACCTACACGGTGCCGACCCACCCGAACAGCCTGGCGCTGGATGCGAAGAACAACGTGTTGTTCGTGAGCATCAAGAACGGCGAGAAGGATGACAAGGGCGCTGACGAGAGCGTGGCGCGGATTCAGTTGTAATGAGGTGACGCCGGGGCACGCCCGGCGGCGAGCCGCGTGAAGAAGGCAGGGTGAAGACCCTGCCTTTTTCATTGGCCGGTTGCGGCGCCAGCAGCCGGCGGCTAGGGTTGAACCTCATGGCAGGGAGCCAAAGGATCTGAATCATGCTGGGTATCCACCGCTGGCTGCGCGCCGGCCTGGTCTTCACGCTGGCGGGCGCACTCGGCGCCTGCAGCAGCCGCGTACCGGATGCGCCGGAGCCACTGGATCTGGTCAAGCCAATCATCGTTGCCGAGCCTGGCCAGGCGGTGCGGTTCGAGTTCGAGACGAATGCCCGCAACTTCAAGCCGGGTCGCACGTACGCGCTGGAGCTGGAGTTGCAGCGCCAAGGGACACGAAGGCCGGACGAGCCTGACGTGGGCACATCAAGGGTCCCGTTCGAGGTGACCCTGCAGCAATGGGGCACTGATGCCTGGAAGGATGTTCCCACCTACGACAGCTATCAGGCCGGGGTGCTCAATGCAGGTGAACAGCTTCCGGAATGGCATGCATCCAGCGAATGGCGGTATACGTCGCCGCACATGGGCAGTGACGGCCAATACACGCTGAGCCTGGTTGCTCTGCCACTGGAGCTTGATACCCGCTATCGCGTACAGGTTCGCACTGCGCAGGCCTCGCCGGAACTGCAGCATTACTCGGCTCAGTTGCGGGTACACGCAGCCCGGCCGCCAGGCAAGTAATCACTTACCATTGGAAGGAACGAAGGAATCACCTTATGGACAAGCCGCGCTATACCGTAGAGATCGTTATTGCTGCACCTGGCACACCGCTGATCGACCCCAGGACGCACAAGCCGGCCGTCGACGCTGAGGGTGTTCCGCAGACGTCCGCCCCAGGACATATGTTCTACGTCCTGCATGCACCCGGCGTGCCTGCGAAGAGCTATGGATTTGCTCCCAAGGAGCACGGAAGCATGAATGGTCCTGGCGCCATCATGGAGGATGACGCAACGGTCTATAGAGACCCGCGCTACACCCGTACCCTCGAGATCAGCGAAGATCAGTACGGGAAGCTCCAGCAGTTCGGCTCGGACCCGGAGAAATTTGGTTTCAGCAAGCACTATCAGGATGTTCGCCACAACTGCGTGGACTTCACTTGGGAAGCGCTGAATCACGCGGGCATCCAGCGGAAAAGCAGCATCGACGTGAACGCGTTGGGTGGTCCCGCCGGCCAGCTTCTTCCGGATGTTCGCATTCCTCTTGACATCAAGGGGGCAGGCAAGGATGCATTCCGACCGCTGCGCAACATCCACGGTGTGGATAGCATTGATCCGCCGTTTCCGGACAGCGAGCTCAACCAGAGGAAAACCAATCCCCTGCCGGAGCGCAGTCTCAAGCAACACATGCTGAGTGATGCCGAAGGCATGGGCGAACGAAGCGGTGATCTTCTGGCCCGGCACAGCAACGACCCGCTGCTCTCGCAGATCCACCAGGGCGTGGCCCGGCTCGATGCAGAGCGGGGCCGTGCCTTCGATGCCACCAGCGAGAACATCAGTGCCAGCCTGTACGCGCTGGCCAAGGCCAATGGCCTGACCCAGGTCGACCATGTGCTGTTGAGCGATCGCACCGCGCAGGCCGATGTGGCGCAGAGCATCTTCATCGTCCAAGGGGAGCGCAACGACCCGGCACAGTTGCGGGCCAGCATGCCAACGGCGGTGGCCGCGCAGACACCGGCAGAAATCTCCTTCGAGCGCGCTGAGCAGCTGTCGCAGTCTGGGCAGGCGCGTACGCAGGATGAGCTGCAGCAGCGCCAGGTGCAGGAGCAGTCCGGGCCGCGCATGGCCTAGGGCGGCAAGCGTACGGCGAGCCGACGTTCTCGCGGTGGGCCGCCGGTAACGCTGGAGGCGGCTCAGCCCAGGCGGTGTGCTGGGTTCTGCTGTTGTTCCTGCTCACGGGCCTGCTGTTCGGGCAGCTGCCCCATGGCCGGCTGCTGCGGGGCAATGCCGAGCTTCTGCATCGACTGCTCCACCGGCGTCTGCGCGGCCACCGCGGTCGGCATCATCGCCCGCAGGTGCGCCGGATTGGCCGGGTCGCCCTGTACCACGAAGATGTTGTGTCCCGCCGGCTGGTTGGCCGTGGCGTTGCTGACCAGCACGTGGTCGACCTGCTGCAGGCCCTGCTCGCGGGCCAGCACGGTCAGGCTGGCGGTCAGACGCTCGCTGGTCTGGTCGAACGGACGGCCATGCTGCGCGTCCAGAGCGGCCACGCCCTGGCGGATCTGCTGGTTGAGGCCGTACTCGGGATGGTTGGGGGTGATCTCTGCCATGGGTCGATCTGCAGCGGTAGGTCGTGATGGACCTGGGCAGTATAGAACCGGCTCGTGAACCACCGCATCGCGGCGATCAGTCCGCCGGCCGATGGTCGTAGCTGATCGCCCGCTCGGCCAGCCAGCGCCCGTCCACGCGGCGCCAGACCTGGATGAAGCGGGCCTGGCCGGTCCAGCGCTCGACACCCTTTGCATCGCGCTCGTGGAAGCGGTGGTCGCCGATCTCCAGGGCGCGATCGTCGTGCAGCGGAAACACCTGCAGCGAGCTTTCCACCAACTCGCGGCGCAGGTGGGTGCGGTTGGCGCGGGTGCTCTCGCACAGGGCGGCCACGCTGCGGCGGAAGTCGTCACGCTTGCTGGCGGACTTGCCCGCCTTGTCATGGAAGAACTCCATGTCTTCAGTGGTCATGGTCGCGGCCTTGTCGGCATCGCAGTCGTCGAACGCGGCGGCGAACAGCTGCGCGTCGGCCTGGTGGATCTGCTCGCGCAGGTCATCGGAGGGCGCGGGTGCGGCGGCGAGGCCGGCGGCCAGCAGGGGCAGGGTGAGCAGCAGCATGGCGAGGCTCCAGGGCGGGATTCATGCAGGCTCGCACGGTGCTCCGAGGGCCGCAGCCGCGCTGCGACGAAACGGGATTTCCAGGGAGTGAATGCCCGCATCTATGGATTGGCCGGGGGCGTCCCTTGTGCAGGCGGTGTCATGGCGGCCGGCGATTCCATCACGGTCGCGATAGGGGCCGGCCCATAGTCTGAAATCCTCCCCTTCCACAGGAGCTTCCATGCCTGCTTCCCGCATCCGCCTGCACGTTGAAGACACTGGTGGCGATGGCCGCCCGGTCATTCTGATTCACGGTTGGCCGCTGTCCGCCGATGCCTGGAAGACGCAGGTGTCGATCCTGCGCGACGCGCAGCACCGGGTGATCAGCTACGACCGGCGTGGCTTCGGCCGTTCTGACAAGCCGGCAGAAGGTTACGACTACGACACGCTGGCGGCGGATCTGGCCGGGGTGATCGAGGAACGTGACCTGCGCGACGTCACCCTGGTCGGCTTCTCGATGGGCGGCGGTGAGGTGGCGCGCTATGTGGCCAATCACGGGCAGGAGCGCCTGCATAGCGTGGTGTTTGCTGCGGCGGTGCCGCCGTTCCTGCTGCGCAGTGACGACAATCCGGAAGGTCCGCTCACCCAGGAGAAGGCCGATGAAATGCGCAGCGGTCTGGAGAAGGACCGCGAAGCCTTCTTCGATGGCTTCACCCGCGATTTCTTCAGTGCCAATGGCCAGCTGATGGTGACTGAAGAGACGCGTCAGGCGGCCATCGCGCTGTGCCACCAATCCGACCAGAACGCAGCGCTGGGGTGCATGAAGGCGTTCGCCACCACCGACTTCCGCGAAGACCTTAAGAAGATCACGGTGCCAACCTTGATCCTGCACGGTGACAGTGACGCCATCGTGCCGTTTGAAGGCTCGGGCCAGCGCACGCACCAGGCCATTCCGGGCAGCGAAGTGGTGATCCTTGAAGGCGCGCCGCACGGCTGCAATACCAGCCATGCGGATCGCTTCAATCTGGCGCTGCTGAACTTCCTGAAGCGGTAAGCTGCGGCCATGCGCCAGACCAAGACACCCCCGTGGAAGAAGCCCAATCCCAAGGGCCAGACCTCGCAGCCGCTGTCGCCTGCACAGAAAGAGGCGGCGCGGCAGCGGGCGGAAGAGAATGGCCGGCGTTATCCGAATCTGGTGGACAACATGTGGGCCGCGAAGCTGCCGCGCGGATCCTGATCGGTAGAGCCGAGCCATGCTCGGCTTGCGCGCGCAGCGCGTGCCTTTGCTCGGCGGGCAACAGCAGCCGAGCGTAGGCTCGGCTCTACCGGTCGGCCACCGGCGTCCAACCCGATTCCGCCCACGGCGCAATCGTCATCTGTCGAACCGTGACCGCCTCCGTCGGCAGCCCCGCCAAGCGTGCAAGCTCTGCACGCAGCAGCGCGGAATCCACCGGCACGGCCGTAGCCACCTGCAGCCGATCACCCTGATGCCTCACCTGTACCGGTAGCGTGGCGTGCGCGTCATGCTGGCCGCCGGTGCGCCCGATCGGGTAGCGCATTGCTACCGGCCGTGACAGCTGGGTAAGCGCTGGCTGCCACGCCTGCAGCACGAGGGGCTGCCCGGCAGCGGGAACATGTACTTCAGCAATCGTGGCCGGGTAGCCGGTGAGGCTCTCGACCATCACCTGGAAGCGCGCGCCATCCGGCATGACCAGCACGGCGGCAATCAACGCAGAGAACGAAACGAACACCGCGGCGAGGTTCCAGCTGCGCGGCGCGGTGGCCGGGCGCGTTGCGGTGCGCAGGCCCGGTCTGCGCCGCAGCTTGCGTGCGTAGATGCGCCGGTCCTTCCTGCGCGGGCTGCTGCTGTGCTCGGGCAGGTTCAAGGGAACGCGTGGAAGGCGCGCCACGCGGGCCTTGATCAGACGCGACAGCAGCACCCACGCGATCACGAACGCCAGCAGCGGAAGCAGCGTTCGCACCCACAGATACAGCGTGACCATCCACAACACCTCTACATACGACCATCCATGCTCATCCACATCCTACCGGGACCACGCGGCGGTTGTCGTATCCGCCAGCCGACAATCACAGGGCGCTTGGTTAGGATGGTCCTTTGTTGTCACGGATGAACCGATGGTCTCTGCTGCTGCCCGCTTCTGTCGCATCTGTGGTCCCGGCCCGATCCTGCTGGCACTGCAGGTGGTGGCGCTGCTGGCGGTAGCCCTTGCAGCCGGCTTCTTCCACTACCGCGTGGGGCTGCTGCTGGAGCCGGTGGATGACGCATGCGGTGGGCCCGATCCGGTCGCGCGCATGCAGGTGGCCGAACAGCTGCTGGCGCGGTCCGCTGCGCTTGCACCGTGGCAACCGTTGCAGTGGATTCCGATGGCGGGCGTGGTACTGGCGCTGCTGGGCGCGATGTCGATCAGCGTCTACCGGCTGGGCCGCGTGTCGGAACGCCTGCGACGCGCCAACTGGGGGGTGATGGCGCTGCATGCCGCGATCCTGGCGCTGGCCCTCAGGGCCTTGCACCTGTACGACATGGCATGGACCAGCGTGGCCAAACTGTCCCCAGCGGCGTGCCTGGTGGAACTGGGCGAGCAGGGCCGGCTGCCGCTGGCACAGGCGCAGGAGGTGGTGTTTGGCATCCTCACCCGCGAGCACGCGCCGCTACTGCGCAATCCCGATGACCTTGCCTTGGTGCTGGTCGCGTTGATGGTGATGGCGATGGCTGCGGGATTCATGCTGTGGCGGGCGATCGTGCGCGAACGTCAGGTGCAGTCGCCCAGCCCATAGCGGGCGTGTGACCGGCCACGCGCCCCCAATCGCGCTAAAGTCAGCACTTCGCTCCTGCAAGGATGTGCTGATGCGTTGGTTGCTGCGTGCTTTGCCATTGCTGCTGTGTTCGTTGGCGGTGCACGCCGCTGAAGTGGATCGTCGGATCGCGATGACCATCGACGACCTGCCTTGGGCGCGGGTGGACGAGATCGTTCCGCCGGACCTGCAGTCGCGGCATGAAGCGCTGATGGCGCAGCTGCACCAGGCGGGTGTGCCGGTGGTCGGCTTCGTCAACGGGAACAAGCTTGAGATCGACGGGCAGGTGCAGCCGGCGCGGGTGAAGATGCTGCGCGACTGGCTGGACGCCGGTTATGTGCTGGGCAACCACACCTACTCGCACATGGATCTGAACGCCAAGGGCGTGCCTGCGTTCCAGCAGGATTTCCTGCGTGGCGAGACGGTGCTGCGGCCGCTGCTGGCCGAGCGCGGACTGAAACCGCAGTGGATGCGTCACCCCTATCTGCGTGCCGGGCGCACGCCGGAAGAACGCGCGGAGATGGACGTGTTCTTCAAGCAGCATGGCTACCGCGTGGCGCCGGTGACGGTCGACAACGGCGAGTGGGTGTGGGCATTCGCTTATGCCAACGTGATGAACGAGCAGCCCGATTCCCCGGCGCGCGAGGCGACGCTGGCACAGCTGCGCAAGGGCTATGTGCCGTACATGCTGAACAAGCTGGACTACTACGAGAAGCAGTCGCTGGCGCTGCTGGGCCATGCGCTGCCGCAGGTCTGGCTGATGCACGCGAACGAACTCAATGCAGCCACATTTGCCGAACTGGTGGCGGCGACCAAGCGCCGCGGTTATCGCTTCATTTCATTGGATGAGGCGATGCGTGACCCGGCCTATGCACGCGGGGCCGAAGGCTACAGTGGCCGCTACGGCCCGAGCTGGCTGCACCGCTGGGCGATGGCGGAGAAGAAACCGAAGGACTTCTACGCCGGTGAACCTGAGGTGCCTTCGTGGGTGATGAAGCTGGCCAAGGTGGATTCGGAATGAAGCTCAGCGCCTGACGGCCAGCACGCCGTCAAGCGCCAGTTCGGCCTTGAACCCCGCCTTTTCCAGGCGCTTGGCCACTTCACGCGGCACGTCGCGGCCGCTGGTCAGCTTGTTCGGCGCACCGGTGTAGTGGAACAGGCGCCCGCCCTTGCGGATGACGCGGGCGAGGTGGTCGTAGAACACCTGTGAATACAGTTCGCCGGCGATGCCGAAGCGCGGCGGGTCGTGCAGGATGGCGTCGACGCTGTTGCTGGCCACCTGTTCGATCTGCTGCGAGACGTCGCCGTGGCGGAACTGCAGGCGGCCACCGGCCGCGGCCGAGTCCGGATCCGGCGACCACGGGTTGAGCGTGCGCAGCCACATCACGTCGGCGTTCTTCTCGAACGAGCGGATCTGGCCGACACCGGCCTCCAGCGCGCAGGCGGAGAAGTAGCCCAGGCCACCGCAGGTATCGAGGATGACCTTGCCGGCTGGGGCGACCAGCTCGACCTTGCGGCGCGCGTCCTCGAACGGTGACAGTTTGGAGGTCGGCAGCATCTTGATGCCGTCGATCTCGAAGGTCGGTGCGCCCCATTCGGTCGGCACCAGTTTGATCAGCGAACCGCTGTAACGCGAGATCGGTGCGAAGTCCTCGCCGTCCCAGTAGTACAGCGTGCGGTCCTTCAGCTTGCCCGGCCACGGGTAGGGCTGGCCACGGAAGTGGAAGCCGTCGGCATCCAGCGCCACGCTGTCCTCGCTGCGACCGAGGTCGAGCGAGCCCTGCCATTCGGCAGCGCCCTTGTCATGGGCACGGCGCAGGGTGTCAGCGCTGTCGCGGGTCAGCAGGGGGCCGGTGTAATGGGGCACGGCGGGTACCGGGGCGGTTCGGGGGAGGGCATGGTACCGCAGCTGTTGCCGGGGCCACGTGTGGCTGCTGCAGTAGATCCACGCCATGCGTGGATGTAGACGGGAGGAGCCGAGCGTGGGCTCGGCGCTACCGCTGGCTGGTGCAGCTGAAGCCGTGCGTGGCTCCTTCTCCTGAAATCATGTTGACGCCACGCGAGGGCTGCATGCCCTGCAGCGCGCACGACCGACGATGGACGTCCTGGGTTTCCGGTGGCTGCCGATCAAAGTCGTAGCGCAGGCTGCCGTCTTCCTGCAGCAGCCAATGCACGGTAACGCGCTCGTGGCGACCATCACCGAGATCCCAGTCCAGGGTGCGCATGATCAGGGTCTGGCCATCGGGCAGCTGCCGGACTTCGTCATAGGCACCCTGGGTCTTCGGCGCGCTTACCGCAAGCAGCAGAAACAGCAGCATTGGCATCGCTCCTCAAAGAAGACAGGATGCGCCCATAGTGCCCTGAGCCGCCATCAGAATCATTGCGTCTTACGGGCACTTCACCGCATACACCGGCCCAGCACCGATCAGCATCAACGCCATGTAGTCACTATCACTGGCCTTGCCCTTCAACGTCGCGTCCTTGTTGAAGTGGAAGATGCCGAAGCCACCAGCCATGCGGATCAACGCGCTGTCGATCTGCTCGGCGTCATCGCGGAAGTAGCGGCTGATCTCGCTGCGGGTGGCCTTGTGCAGGGCATTCGGCTCGCGCTGCCACTGGTCGCCGCGGCTGAAGGAGACGAAGTACTGGACGCCTTCCCTGTCGATGCGGAAGTCGGCCGGTTTGCGCGCGCCGGTGGCGAAGCAGCCCTGCAACGGATCGGCGCTGAAAGGAAGCCCGGCATCGCCACTGCAGGCGGTGAGCAGCAGGACGGCACCGGGCAGCAGCAGGCGGAGCGTGCGCATGGGATGTCCCGACGGGGCAGGTGCGGCTAGTGTAGGCAGCACACGGGCGTGGTCCGTACAGAAATTCGGCAAGGACACAGGGGTTTTCGGATGGCGCAGGGCAAGGCACCGTGGTGCGGCATGGCCAGTTGGCTGGGGATCGTGGTGGGCTGGGGCGCGGGCAGCCTCGCTGCGCAGGCGGCGGTGGCCGCAGGCGGCAATGGCATGGCTGCGGGATTGGGCGTGGGCGTGCTGGGCGCGGCACTGGTGGGCTGCGGCCTGGCGGTGGCTTCGCGCGTGCGCGGCGAGCGCTGGCCGTGGATCGGCATCGGTGGTGCGGTGCTGAGCGCGCTGCCGCTGCTGATGTACCTGCTGCGGATGATGCTGAAGCTCTGACTGTAGAGCCGAGCCACGCTCGGCTGATGCCGGCGGCAGCCGAGCATGGCTCGGCTCTACAAGTGCGACGGCAGTCGGACAGAATCAGCTGCGGTGGATCTCCACCGTCACGTGCACCAGCTCCTCATGGATCGCCAGTGCGTTGCGCACGGTATCGGCATCCAGGCTGGTATCACTGGTGACCACGCTGGCGCTGACCGCGTACTTGCCGCGACCGACCTGCCAGACGTGCAGGTCGGCCAGGCGCGCCGGCCAGGGGCCCTGTTCGATCACTTCGCGCACTTCGGCCACCACCGGTGCGTCCATCTGCGCATCAAGCAGGATGCGGCCACTGTCGCGCAGCAGGCCGATCGCCCACACCGTGACCAGTACGGCACCGATCAGGCCCATCACCGGGTCCAGCCAGGTCAGGCCCAGCAGCTTGCCGCCGAGCAGGGCGACGATGGCCAGCACCGAGGTGGCGGCGTCGGCCAGCACGTGCACGTAGGCCGAGCGCAGGTTGAGGTCGTGACCGTGCGCGTGGCCGTGTTCGTGGTCATGCCCATGAGGATGGCCATGGTCATGCCCGTGGTGGTGATGCGCGTGGCCCGGGCTGTCGTGCAGCCACCATGCGCAGAGCAGGTTCACGCCCAGGCCGACCGCAGCGATGGCGATGGCTTCGTTGTAGTGGATCGGCGCCGGCACCCACAACCGCTCCAGTGACTGCACGGCCATCAGCGCGGCGACGCCGAGCAGGGCGATGGCGCTGGTGTAACCGGCCAGGATCTCGATCTTCCAGGTACCGAAGGCAAAGCGCGGATCGTGCGCGTAGCGACGCGCGCAGCGGTAGGCGAACACTGAGAGGCCCAGCGCCAGCGCGTGCGAACTCATGTGCCAGCCGTCAGCGAGCACGGCCATGGAGTTGAACCACCAGCCGCCGACGATCTCCACCAGCATCATGCCGACGGTGAGCCACAGGGCGCGGCGGGTATTGCGTTCGGCCAGCGGGTTGCCGTCGTCGAAGCGGTGTTCGTGGCGACGGGCGGCGGCGAGGGCGTCCAAATGCATGGTGGCGGGAGCTGGAGTGGATACCCCCATAGGGTATATGATCCCGCCATGGCGCATGTACACAGGAATCGAAAGCAGCTGCTGACCCGGGTGCGCCGCATCGCAGGTCAGGTGGCGGCGTTGGAGCAGGCGCTGGACACGCCCGAGGGGGAAGCGGGTGACTGCGCGGACGTGCTGGTGCAGGTCGCCGCCGTGCGCGGTGCCGCCCACAGCCTGTTGATGGAGCTGCTGCACGAGCACCTGCAGGAACACGTGGTGGGTGCCGATGACCCGCAGCAGCGGGCGGACGAGGCCGCGGTGCTGGTAGAGCTGCTGCGCCGGTACGGCAAATAGGCCGAGGGGGGGGGAGAGTCGACTGTCAGTCGACTGCTCTTCGCCCAGGCGGCATGAGATCCCGCGCTTCGCGCGAGAGTCGACTAACAGTCGACTCTACCCTGCGTGCCGGTGCCGCGCGTTCCAGATATGCGTTGCGGCCAGCAGCAGGCTGCCGGTGACCGTCATCGGCGTTTCCCATTCATGCAAGGGCAGGGCCAGTGCGCCGGCCAGCAGCAGGCCGAGCCCGCCGCCGGCGGTGGCCCAGGCCAACACCGGCAGCGGGTGACGGCGCTCGGCCCGCCACAGCGCGTAGCCGGTCAGCGGCAGGGCGATGGCCACGAACAGCAGGTGGACCCATTCCGCTTCGGCCCAGGTGCCGAACAGCGGCAGCGCGGCGGCAAGCAGGGGCAGCGCCAGGCAGTGCAGCAGGCACAGGCTGGACAGGGCGACCGCGCCGGCATCAAGCAGGGCGGCAGAAGGCGACTTCATCGGGGGAGTTTCCTTGCTCAACAATTGTTATACAGTAACATTTCCGTTCCGCAGCCAACCCGCTCCGACATGAACACTGTTTCCCGCGCCGACCGTCGCCTTCCGGTCACCGTGCTGTCCGGCTTCCTGGGGGCCGGCAAGACCACCCTGCTCAACCAGATCCTGCGCAACCGCGAAGGCCTGCGCGTGGCGGTCATCGTCAACGACATGAGCGAGGTCAACATCGATGCGCAGCTGGTGCGCGATGGTGGCGCCGAGCTGCGCCGCACTGAAGAGACGCTGGTGGAATTCAGCAATGGCTGCATCTGCTGCACGCTGCGCGATGACCTGCTGCAGGAAGTGCGGCGCCTGGCCGATGCCGGTCGCTATGACTACCTGCTGATCGAATCGACCGGGATCGGCGAGCCGATGCCGGTGGCAGCCACCTTCGCGGTGCGCGACGAACACGGCTTCAGCCTGAGTGATATCGCGCGGCTGGACACGATGGTGACGGTGGTCGACGGCAGCGCGTTCCTTGCCGACTTCGGCTCGACGTCGCGACTGGCCGAGCGTGGCCAGCAGGCCGGGCCGGATGACGACCGAGGTGTGGTTGACCTGCTGTGCGAGCAGGTCGAATTTGCAGACGTGATCGTGGTCAGCAAGGTGGACCAGGTGGATGACGAAGTGCTGCAGGACACGCTGGCGGTGCTGCGTGGTCTGAACCGCGACGCGAAGCTGCTGCTGTCCAGCTTCGGCGATGTGCCGCTGGCCGAGCTGCTGGATACCGGTCGCTTCGACATGGAGCGTGCGCAGCGTGCGCCGGGCTGGGTGAAGGAACTGCGCGGCGAGCACACACCGGAAACCGAGGAGTACGGCATCGGCAGCTTCGTCTATCGCTCGCGACGTCCGTTCCACCCGGCGCGCTTCGCCCGCGCACTGCAGTCCGGCATGCCCAGCGTGATCCGCAGCAAGGGCTGGTTCTGGTTGGCCAACCGCATGGATTGGGTGGGCGAGCTGAACACGGTGGGCGCTGCGACGCGCACGCAGGCGGCGGGCTTCTGGTACGCCGCACGTGACCGCGTGCGGGCCGGGCTGGAAGACACCGCGCCGTTGTTGCCGCCGACACCGCTGCCTTACAGCGACCTCGGGTGGGCGCGGCAGCAGGCCGACTGCTGGAGCGCGCCGCTGCCGGGGCCGGAAGAATTCCCGGATGCGGCCGCGCATTCGGCGATGCAACGGTTGTGGCACCCATTGTGGGGGGATCGTCGCCAGGAGCTGGTGGTGATCGGCGTGCACATGGATGAGCGTGCCGTGCGCGCGCAGCTGGATGCGTGCCTGCTCAACGACCAGGAGCTGCGCGCGGGGCCATTGCTGTGGCAGCAGTTGCCGCAGGCGTTCCCGGTGTGGAAGCGCTGAGCCAACGGGTCGTGTAGAGCCGAGCCGACGCTCGGCTGCTGTTGCGCTGGATCCACCCCTCACGTGGATGGCCGACATGGCGGAGTCGAGCATGGCTCGACTCTACGGAATCGAATTCACGCATGGGGTGGATCTACAAGGCGTCACGCCACTGCCAACCCCCGGTGCTCACCTGCAGCACCTGCGTCGGTCGCAATGCCTGCAACAGGTGCCGGTCGTGGCTGACCATCACCAGCGCTCCCGGCCACGCCGCAAGCAGTTCTTCCAACGCGTGCAACGCACTCAGATCCAGTGCATTACCAGGCTCGTCCAGCAGCAGCAGTTGGGGCGCGGGATCGGCGTACAGCACGCTGGCCAGCGCACCCTTCACGCGTTCGCCATCGCTGAGGCTGTGGGCTGCCCGCTGGATGCGCTGTGCATCCAGCCCGAGCAGGGCCAGCCGCGTGCGCAGCTCGCCTGGGTCCGCGTGCGGGTTGGCGGCCTGCACGGTGTCGAGGATGCTGCGCTCGCCGGACAACCCCAGCAGCTGCTGGTCGAGCAGGGCCAGCGGCGCATGCCGTTGCACGGTGCCACTGCATGCACGCAGCTGGCCGGCCAACACACGCAGCAGGGTCGATTTGCCGCTGCCGTTGTCACCGACCACGGCGATGCGCTGGCCGCGGCGGATCTCCAGCTGCAACGGTGCACTGCAGCCATGTGGCAGCACCAGCGCCTCGGCCTGAAGCAGGCGCGTGCTGCCACGCTCCCCCGCACCAGCAAACAGCGCCAATTCCGGCACCGCGTGCACCGCGGATGCCGCTGCGCGCAGCTGCTCTGCGCTGGCCTGCAGGCGCTCGGCCTGCACCTGCTGCGCACGGCCGTGGCTGGCCTCGGCGCGCTGCTTCTGCCGACCGAGCAGGATCGGGGCCTGGTTGGCCTGCTTCGCATCGCGATTGCCACGCGCCTGGCGTTGTTGTTGCCGTTCGTGCTGTTCGCGCGCGCTGCGTTGCTGTTGCCGGTGCTGGGCGCGCGCGTGGTCGAGCTGGGCGGCGGCAGCTTCGCGCTCGGCGGCGCGCGCATCGGCGTAGTGCTGCCACGGTCCGCCGTAACGATGCAGCCCGCGCCCATCGAGCTCGACGATCTGCTGCATGTGCGCCAGCAGCTCGCGATCATGACTGACCGCCAGCAGGCCACCGCGCCACTGCTGCAACTGCTCGTACAGCTGCTGGCGATGGCGTGCGTCAAGGTGATTGCTGGGCTCGTCCAGAATCAGCCAATCGGCACCACTGGCCCAGGCGCCGGACAGCGCGACCTGCATGGCCTGGCCACCACTGAGGCGCGCCGCGGGTTGGGTGGGTTCGAGGTCGTCGGGAAGCTGCAGCGCGCGCCATTGCTGTTGCAGGCGTTCGCGCAGATCCCAACGGTCGCCGACGCAGGCGAAGTCGGCCTCGTCCACGCTGCCGGCTTCGATGCGTTGCAGTGCGGCCAGTTCCGCGCCGACACCGGCCAGTTCACCGACCGTGCCGGCGGGTGGATACCCGGGCGTCGGCAACAGGAACACGCGGCCACTGCCGCGTACCTCGCCGTTGTCGGGCAGCAACCGGCCGGCCAGCAGGCGTGCGAGCACGCTCTTGCCGGCGCCATTGGCACCGACGAGGCCGGTAGCGACCGGTTCGAAGGAAAACGTCAGATCGGAAAACAGCGGACGGCCGTCGGCCAATCGATACGACACGCGATCGAGCGTGAGGGAATGCGGGGTCATGCGACCTCCATGGATGCCGGGTTCTCCCCTGTGCGCAGGGGCGGGAAGAGTCAGGCCGTCTGGTGGGAAGACGGCGGCATCAATGGCGCATTGGTCGCGAGCCTCTGGGAGGAATGAGGGGAGATTATACCGCCCGCAGGGCATGCGAATTGTAGAGTCGAGCTTGCTGGACTGCTTTTGAGGAGCAGTCGAGCAAGCTCGACCCTACGTGGCACGGCCATCGAGCGCGGATCTACCGGCCTACGGCACGGTTTCAAGGCGTGCGCTGACGAAGTCGATGAACACCCGCAGCTTCGGCAGTACGTGGCGGCCGGAGGGCCACAGCAGGTGGAAGATGCCGCAGGAGTGCACATGCTCGTCGAGTACGGTCACCAGCCGGCCGTCGGCCAGTGCATCGCGCACCGAGTGCACCGGCACGAAGGCCAGGCCGATATCGCGCAATGCGAGCGCTACCCGTGCTTCGATGGTGTTGGCCACCATGTGCACCGGCAGTTCCTGCGGGGTTTCATGGTCGGGCCAGTGGATCGGCCATAGTTCCAGCTTGCCGGTGCTGGGGAAGCGGTAGTGCAGCAGCGTGTGCTGCAACAGGTCGGCCGGCGTGCGCGGCGTGCCGCGGCGCTGCAGGTAGGCGGGCGAGGCGACGATGCGGCGTGGAAACACCCCCAGGCGTCGTGCGTTCATGCGTGAGTCGCTGGGCTCGCCGACGCGCAGCACGGCATCGAAGCCCTCCTCGATGACATCGACCAGCCGATCGCTGAAATCGAGGTCGAGGCGGATATCGGGATAGGCCGCCATGAACTCGGCCATCAGCGGCAGGGTCAGGTCGCCCACCAACGGGAGGCCGATGCGCAGCGTGCCGCGGGGCGTGGCGTGCGGCTGCGCCAGCTCGGTGCGCGCGGCATCGCGCTCGTCGAGGATGCGCCGGCAGCGCGCCAGGAACAGCTGGCCCTCGGCGGTGAGGGTGATGCTGCGCGTGCTGCGGTGGAACAGGCGCACGCCCAGCGCGTGCTCCAGCCGGGCAACACATTTGCCGGCGGCCGAGGCCGAGATGCCCTGCAGGCGCCCGGTCTCGACGAAGCTGCGGGTATCAGCCGCGTGCACGAAGGTCTGCAGATTGGCGAGGTTGTCCAGGACTGACATGGGCGTGCGGGCAATGAAAGCGGCAGGGTAGGTCGGCGCGGCTGTAGCGGGCGGCTCCGCCATCGCAACGCTGTGGTGCGGGGTGGCGCGGGACCGTTGCGGCCTTGCAGTTCCGGCCATCATGCCGATTGCGGACTGCACGGTCCATGATGCCCGGAGCGGCAACCGGCTTTTTGCGCGGACGCCCGCTGCCTAACGTGGCAGGCCTCTCCCCACGGATTCCCGCGATGAATGCCGCTCCTTCCCTTGAACCCACGCCGACGCTGCCATCGGTGCAGCGGCTGTTGCAGCACGTGCACCCGCAGCGCCTGGTCGGTGCGGTGGTGCTGGTGCGCGAGCACGGTGTGCTGCGCCATGCCAGCGCGACCGGACTGGCCGATCGCGAGTCGGCCACGCTGATGCAGCGCGATCAGGTGTTCCGGCTGGCATCGGTCAGCAAGCCGCTGCTGACCACGGTGATCCTGCGCCTGGTGGCCGAGGGCGTGCTCGACCTCGATGCTCCGGTGCAACGCTGGCTGCCGGACTTCCGCCCGGCGCTGGCTGATGGCAGCACGCCAGCGATCAGCCTGCGCCAGCTGCTCAGCCACAGCAGCGGGCTGGGCTACCGCTTCCTGGAGGCCGACGTCGACGGCCCCTATGCACGCGCCGGCGTCAGCGATGGGCTGGACGCGAACCCGCTCTCCCTGGCCGACAACGTGCACCGCATCGCGCAGGCACCGCTGCTGTTCGCGCCGGGCAGCCAATGGCTGTACTCGTTGGGCGTGGATGTGGCCGGTGCGGTGGCCGAAGCAGCAACCGGTGAAACGCTGCAGGTGCTGTTCGAGCGCTTGCTGGCCGCACCGCTGGGCCTGCGCGATACAGCCTTTGCTGCGCGCAACGCGGCACGGTTGGCCACGCCCTATGTCACCGACACGCCACACCCGCATCGCCTTCAGGAAGGCGAGGTGGTCGCTCCGTTCGAGGGTACCGTCGGCATCGAGTACAGCCTCGCGCGTGCCACCGATGCCAGCTGTTTCCCTTCGGCAGGGGCCGGTCTGGTCGGTACCGCCGATGACGTAATGGCGGTGCTGGAGGCCTTGCGTGATGTGCAACGTTCAAGCCTGTTACCGCCCGCACTGGCAGCGCAGATGGCCACCCCGCAGGTGGGTGAGCAGGGGCCGCCGGAACCGGCCGGCTGGGGCTTCGGCCTGGGCTTTGCGGTGCTGCGTGATGCTGCCGCCGGCGGCACGCCACAGAACACAGGCACATGGCGCTGGGGCGGTGCCTACGGGCACAGCTGGTTCGTTGACCCTGCGCGCGGGCTGAGCGTGGTGGCGCTGACCAACACCCTGTACGAAGGCATGGACGGTGCCTTCGTTGATGAGCTGCGTGACGCGGTGTACGCCGATCTGGAGACCGAGCGATGAGCGGCCATGTCATTGATGCGGCCAGCCCGGCCGGTGAAGCCACGCGCCTGCCGTGGGCGGGACTGCTGGCGCTGGCCGGCGGCGGCTTCATCACCCTGCTGACCGAGACCCTGCCGGCCGGTGTACTGCGGCCGATGGGCGAAAGCCTCGGTGTGAGTGATGCGGCGGTCGGCCAGCTGGTCAGCGTGTATGCGCTTGGCTCGGTGATGGCCGCACTGCCGATGACCGCGCTGACCCAGCGCCTGCCGCGACGCCCCTTGTTGCTGGCTGCGATTGCTGGCTTCGTGGTGGTCAACACGCTGACCGCACTGAGCAGCAGTTATCCGCTGATCCTGGCCGCACGTTTCCTGGCCGGCGTGAGTGGTGGCCTGCTGTGGTCGCTGGTGGCCGGCTACGCCGCGCGCATGGTGGTGCCGTCGCTGCAGGGCCGAGCCATTGCGGTGGCGATGATCGGATCGCCGTTGGCGCTGTCGCTGGGCGTACCGGCGGGCACGTTGCTGGGCCAGCAGATCGGCTGGCGCTGGGCGTTCGCGTTGATGAGCGTGCTGGGCGTGGGGCTGCTGGCCTACGCGCGCTGGGCGCTGCCAGCCTTGCCCGCTGCCGGTGCCGGCCAGCGCACATCGCTGGGCGCGGTCTGGCGCATGCCCGGCGTGCGCAGCGCGCTGCTGGTGATGGTGTTGTATGTGTTGGCGCACAACGTGCTCTACACCTACATCGAACCATTGGCGGTGGAGGCGGGTGCCGGCCCGTGGCTGGACCGCCTGCTGCTGGCCTTTGGCGTGGCCGCCATCGCCGGCATCGGCATTGCCGGCTGGGGCGTGGACCGTCATCTGCGCACGCTGGTGTGGGCGGCGGTGATCGGTTTCATCGTGCCGGTGCTGACCCTGCTGTTGTGGCCGGGTCAAGCGACGCCGCTGCTGCTGGCGACGATCCTGTGGGGCGTGGCCTTCGGCGCGGTGCCTACGTTGTTCCAGACCGCATTGGCACGTCGCGCCGGTGCCGCCGCGGATCTGGCGCAGTCGATGCTGGTGACTGGTTGGAACCTGGCCATCGCCGCCGGTGGCGTTGCGGGTGGTGTGCTGCTGCAGGCGGGCGGCCCGAACCAGTTGGGATGGCTGCCGTTGCTGCTGCTGGCGGTGAGCGTGGCGTGGCTGCTGGCACGGCCGAAGGCCTGGGCGTAGGCCCAGAGCAAACGTTACGGAGGTGCCGGCCAGCGGCCGGCACTACCGTGGTCGCCGCCATCCACGCATGGCGTGGATCCACCGAGCGCAGCGACCCGCGTTTGCCTTTGCTTTTGCCTTCTTCCGTTGATTCCGTGGCGGGACGCCGCCGCAATGTGTCCGTGGCCGGGTGGGTGGGTTGCGCAGGGGCGTGAGCCGCATGGATGCGGCGACCGAGCTTACATGGACGTACTTGCAGCGCCCCCTGCGCGACCATCCACCCGGCCCCAACTGATGGATCCGCCGGGCGCGACCCACCACGAGGGGCTCCGCCGTTCGCCGTCCTACTCCACTCCCTCACGCTCGATCGGCACGCTGCGCGGATTCTGCATGTGCTCCCGCGCCGCGCCATATCGCTGCTGCCGCTTGTGGTGGAACGCCACGAACTCATCACGGGGCAGTGGGCGCGAAAACAGCCAGCCCTGCCCGAACTCCACGTGCCGGCTGTGCAGGTAGGCCAGCTGCGCCTCGGTCTCCACGCCCTCGGCCACCACCCACAGGCCCAGTTCCTTGGCCATGTCGATGATGTGCGGTGTCACCGGGCTCGTCGCGCTCTCGGTGCCGATCGCATCGATGAACGATTTGTCGATCTTCAGCGCATCCAGTGGCAGCTGTTCCAGGTACTGCAGGCTGGAGAAGCCCACGCCGAAATCGTCGATGGCCACGCTGTGACCCGCACGCCGTGCCTGCGCCAGCATCGTGCGGGCGCGATCCAGGTCGAGGAAGCCGCGCTCGGTGGCCTCCATCCAGATCTGCTGCGGCAGGATGCCGCTGCCGGCCATGTGCTTGGAGATCATCTGCAAGGCACGGCCGCTGCTGATGTCCTCGGCGGCCAGGTTGATCGCGATATGTGCGCTGCGGTCGGCCACCAGCAGTTCGCGCATGTCGCGCACCACGTTCTCGATCACCAGGTCGGTGACCGCGGCGATCATGCCGGCCTCTTCGGCCAGTGGAATGAACAGGTCCGGCCGCACCTGGGTGCCGTCCGGGCGCTGCCATCGGATCAAGGCCTCGGCGCCAACGCAGATGCCGGTGTCCAGTTCGATGATCGGCTGGTAATGCAGGTACAGCTCGCGGCGACGGATGGCGGTGGCCAGCTCGCCACGCAGTGACAGGCGCCGCCGCGACAGCCAGATCACCAGCCCGGCGCCGGCGGCCGCCAGCAGGAGGCCCAGCGGCACGAACAGCCAGGCCTGCTGGCGGAAGGTGGCGGCCAGCGCGGTGCGTGGCGTGGTGGCGATCGCCAGCCATTCCTGGTTGCGGGCGGTGGCGTAGAGCGTGTTCTGGTCCAGCCCTTCGCCGGGATTGCGCAGCAGGGTCTCCAGCAGTGCCGGGTCCATGCCGTCCTGCTTGGCCAGCAGGCGCCCATCCGGGCTGGCCAGCGCCAGGCGGACATGCGGATCCACGATGACATCGACGAAGCGGCGCGGATCGACCAGCACGTCGTAGTTGCCATACAGGATCGACAGGACCTGGCGTCGGCCACTGGCTTCGGGACGCACGTCCACCGCAATGCCGGCGCCGTCACTGGTCACATGGTCGGCCCTGGGCTGGTTCACGTCGGAGCGGAACGGGCCCCATGAGGTGCAGCGCAGCTTGCCGCCTTCGAAGTAACCCATCTGGTCGGCCGACGGCGTGGTCATCACCAGCGTCTGCATGCGCCGGATGTGCTCGTCGTCGCAGCCCGAGGTGGTGCTGGCCTCGGCCGATTTCAGCGCGGCCAGCGCCTCGTGGTAGGACAGATCGGAACGGCGCAGGGTGCGCAGGGCGATGTCGTGCAGCCGTTGTTGTTCGACGCTGATCGCGCGGTCCCAGGTGGCGTAGGCCATGACCGCGATCGGCACCGCAGCAGCCAGCAGCGCCAGCGCGGTACCGCCGATGATCACGCGCAGCCGGCTCATGGCCGGAGCTCCAGCGGGGCGGGCAGGGCAGGGAGCATGGGCGGGGCCGGTCCTTGGGCAGATGCGGCTATCTGAGCATGGCGCCGGGCCGGGTGGAATGGGACGAATCCGGTATTGGGTCACATTGTGATGAAAGCGGCCAGGTTTGACGTGATCGGGCCGTCCGGCGCTGGCGCTCGGGGCAGTAGAGGACTACCGTCGGACGCTTCGCCCGCCCTTTCCCACGCCCATGACCGAGCCCGCAACGCCCCCGGAGCACCTGCGCCGCAGCCTGTCCAACCGCCATCTGCAGCTGATCGCCATCGGCGGTGCCATCGGCACCGGCCTGTTCATGGGGTCGGGCAAGACCATCAGCCTGGCCGGCCCGTCCATCGTCTTCGTCTACCTGATCATCGGCGCGATGCTGTTCTTCGTGATGCGCGCGATGGGCGAGCTGCTGCTGTCCAACCTGCAGTACAAATCCTTTATCGATTTTTCCACCGACCTGCTCGGCCCCTGGGCTGGGTTCTTCTGTGGATGGACCTACTGGTTCTGCTGGATCGTCACCGCCATCGCCGATGTGATCGCGATCGCTGCCTACGCACAGTTCTGGTTCCCCGGGCTTGAAGCCTGGAAGCCGGCGCTGGCCTGCGTAATGCTGCTGCTGTCGTTGAACCTGGTAACGGTGAAGCTGTTTGGCGAGATGGAATTCTGGTTCGCGCTGATCAAGATCGTGGCGATCTGCGCGCTGATCATTACCGGCGCCGGGCTGGTGGCCTGGGGCTTCACCTCGCCCAGTGGCCACACCGCGTCGCTGTCGAACCTGTGGAATGACGGCGGCATGTTCCCGATGGGCCTGGTCGGCTTCTTCGCCGGTTTCCAGATTGCGGTGTTCGCCTTCGTCGGCATCGAGCTGGTCGGCACCACCGCCGCCGAAACCGCCGACCCCGAGCGCAACCTGCCCAAGGCGATCAACTCGATTCCGGTGCGAATCATCATCTTCTACGTGCTGGCGCTGATCGCGATCATGGCCGTCACCCCGTGGCGCCAGGTGGTGCCGGACAAGAGCCCGTTCGTGCAGCTGTTCGTGCTGGCCGGCATTCCCGCCGCCGCCAGCCTGATCAACTTCGTGGTGCTGACCTCGGCCACGTCCTCGGCCAACAGCGGCATCTTCTCCACCAGCCGCATGCTGTACGGTCTGGCCGAAGAGGGCCACGCACCGCGCGGGCTGTCGAAGTTGTCACGCGCCGCCGTGCCGGCCCGTGGCCTGCTGTTCTCCTGCCTGTGCCTGCTGGGCGGCACGCTGCTGATCTACCTGATTCCGAACCTGGTGACCGCCTTCACCCTGGTGACGACGCTGGCGACGGTGCTGTTCATCTTCGTCTGGTCGCTGATCCTGGCGGCCTACATGGCCTATCGCCGTCGCTACCCGGAGCGACACGCTGCCTCGATCTTCAAGATGCCCGGCGGCGTTGCGATGTGCTGGGCCTGCCTGGTGTTCTTTGCCGGCGTGCTGGTGCTGCTGAGCCTGCAGGCCGACACCCGCCAGGCGTTGATCGCCAGCCCGGTGTGGTTCGTGCTGCTGGGCGTGGGGTACTGGGTGCGTCGGAGGACCGCGAAATGACCGGGAACGTGGGGACTCGGCAATGCCGGAAATAGGGAACGTCGGAAATCGGTAGAGTCGACTGTTAGTCGACTGCTCTTCCATGGGCCACCGGAAAAGCCCGCGCTGCGCGCGATAGTCGACTGACAGTCGACTCTACCGGTGCGGGTCCCGGTGCCCCTTCCCGACCCCCATTCACCCAACATTAGCGGGCGCGGCCGGATGATCCGGCCGCCATGTCCCGTCACCCTCTCCTGCTTGCGCTGTTGCTGCTGCCCAGCCTGTGGCCCGGGCTGGCCGCCGCGCGCACCGTCTACCGCTGTGTGCAGGGCAACACCGTCAGCCTGGCCACCGCCCCGGAACCGGGCTCTCGCTGCACCGCCAAAGAGATCGACGACAACGCCATCCAGGCCCCGAACCTGTGGGGCAACATGGGCGTGTTCAGCGGCGTGCTGTACGAGCGTGAGCAGGACGGCTCGCTGGTCTATTCCACCCGCAACCTGCCCGGCTCGAAAGTGTTCCTGAAGTTCACCGTGGCCACGCCGCCGGGTGAGCCTGCACACGAAGGCCTGGGCAAGGTCGGCAAGCCGCAGTTGGCCCAGCATGCCAAACAGTTCAAGGCTGCCGCCAAGGCCACCGGCGTGGATGACGCGTGGCTGCGCGCGATCGCCCATGCCGAGAGCAACTTCGATGCGCTGGCGGTGTCCAGCAAGGGCGCACAGGGCGTGATGCAGCTGATGCCCGATACCGCGCAGGAATACGGGGTGAGCGATCCGTTCTCGCCGCAGCAGTCGATTGAGGGTGGCGCCCGCTACATGCGCGCGCTGCTGCGCCGCTACAACGGTGACCGGCCGCTGGCGGCTGCCGCCTACAACGCCGGCATCGGCGCGGTCACCCGCTACAAGGGCGTGCCGCCCTATGCCGAGACCCTGGCCTATGTGGACAAGGTGATGGCGCTGTACGCGCGCTACCGTGAAGCGATGGGCATCCGTACCGAGGTGCCGGCGCGCTAGGCGGACGGTGCTGCCTGCACGTGGCGTTGTAGAGCCGAGCCCATGCTCGGCTGCGCCAATTACAGCCGAGCATGGGCTCGGCTCTACACAAAAGCCGCTCAGCGCGAGGTTGAGCTGCTGACCAGTTCGTAGCGCTCGATGCGGCCGACGCGGGCGAGCTCGGCCTGCACGTCCGCGCGCTGCTTGAGGGCACGCCAGGCCGCATCGATCTTCACGTCACCCGGCAGCGACGGATAGGTACGCATGTCCTGCAGGCTGGCCAGCGTCTCGCCGCGGTCATCGGGCGAGCGCAGCTGTTCGATCAGCACCGCCGCTGCGCCCTCCAGGTTGCCTTCGTCCAGCAGCATCTCGCGATGGAACAGGCGTGCGTCGTTGCGCTGGGCAAGGATCACTTCGCGCGCGGCATCCATCGCCTTGGCATCGCCCCGCTCGCGCGCGGCGGCGAACTGCACCATGGCCTGTGCAGCCTTGCCGTAACCGGCGAGGCCCTGGATATCGCTTGCCATCTGCGCAGCCTCCTGCATGCGGCCCAGCGAGGTGAGTACGAAGCTGACATTCAACTGGTGCTCGATGCCGTCCGGGCCCAGTGCGCCGATGCGGGCGGCCTGCTGTGCCGCCGCCAGTGCATCGTCGGTGCGTCCCAGCCGGCGCAGTGCCGTAAGCCGGCTGTTGAGCAGCCACGCCACCCATTCGGCTTCCGCCGCCGAGGGCGACTCACCTTCGGCAGCTGCACCAGCCATGCCATCAGTCAGTGCCAGCACTTCCTCGTTGCGGTCCAGCATCAGCAGCGTGCTGCTGAATTCGGCCATGCGTGCATCCAGCTTGCGATCCAGCAGGCCGGACACGCGCAGTTCGTCGAGGTGCTTCTGTGCAGCCTGCACCGGATCGAAGCGGGCATCGTTGCGGTCGACATAGCGATCGAAGCGCTTGTCACTGCGCAGCCGGATGATCTCGGCGGGGGCGGTGATGCGCGCCAACGTGGCCGGGATGTCGTCGCCCCGGCCATTGTCGGCCTGCAGCGTGGCCAGTGCCAGCCACAGTCCGGTCGGCTCCAGGCCGCCGCTCTTCCAGCCGTTGTCGAACAGAGCCTGCAGCAGCTCCATGCGCTGCTGCGGCTGGTCGCGCAGGCGGTACTGCAGATAGTTGATGGCCTGGTGCTCAAGCGGCAGCGGCGCGTCGGCATGCTTCAGCGCCTGCACCAGAAGCCTGGTAGCCGGAACGGGCTTGTTCTCGGAGAGCTCCAGCGACATCAGGGTCAGCAGGATCTGCGCATCCTCCGGCAGCGCTTCCTGTGCGCGCTGCAGGTAGCGGCGGGCCTGGTCCGGCTTCTTCTGCACCATCGCGGTCCAGCCCGCCACCTGTGCGGCGCGGCCGCGATGTTCGGCATCGAAGTCATCCAGCATCGGATCTTCCATCAGCCGTTCCATCGCGATCAGCGCGCCCAGCGTGTTGCCACTGCGTGACTGCTGGATGGCCTCATCCCAGCGCGTGGCGTAGGCCTGGTGCATCGCATCGGCGGTGATTGACGGCTTCTGCGGCGCCACCGTGATCGAGGCGGCGGCGGATGTGCTGGCCAGGGCGGCCACCAGCAGGGTGGCGAGGGGGAGGATGCGGGGCATGGAGGATCTCCATCCGTGGGAACCGCATTGAACCCGCTGCAGCCAGCGAGAACAAGCGCGATCGATGGAATTCTGGCGTTTGTCCGCACGATTGGCCATGGCGGATCGTGCGTTCAGCGACTATTGTCGATGCCTCTTAAGACAGCAGGCAGGCAGCGCAGCACGATGGCACGGTGGCAATGGATGGCGGCAGGCGTAGCGTTGGCGACAGTAGTGGCATTGGCTGCGACCTGGTGGGAGACACCGCTGCATACGCTGGCTGAACCGGCGGGTCCGGCCCCAACGCCGTTGGCGTGGACCGCGCAGATCGAACCGCTGGCCGGCGATGGCCACCCGGGTGACCGTGATGGCGCGTCCGCGCAGGCACGCTTCGCCGATCCGTACGCGTTGCTGCGTACTGCCGATGGCAGCATCTACTTCACCGATGCCGGTGACAACAACCGGATCCGCCGCCGCCTTCCCGATGGTCGCGTGGAAACGGTGGCCGGGCAGGGCGAGGGGCGCGTTGATGGCCCGGCACTGCAGGCCAGTTTCAATACGCCTTCGGGCGTTGCCGCCGACGCGCAGGGCAACCTGTATGTGGCCGACACCGGCAACCATGCGATCCGCCGTATCGGCACCGATGGCCAGGTGACCACCCTGGCCGGTGGTGAACAGGGCCATGCTGATGGTCCCGCCGCACAGGCACGCTTTGATGCGCCGATGGGCATCGCCGTGGATGCGCAGGGCCAGGTCTACGTGGCCGATACCTTCAATGACCGCATCCGGGTGATCGGCATCGACGGCATGGTGCGCACCTTGGCCGGCGGCGATCGGCCGGGCCTGGCCGATGGCACCGGCGCCGCTGCGCGCTTCGATACGCCGGTGGCGTTGGCCTTTGATGCGCAGGGCGCGCTGCTGGTGGCCGACCTGTTCAACAACGCAGTGCGCCGCGTAGGCGCCGACGGCACGGTCAGCACCGTGGTCGCCGCCGGTGGTGTGATCAATGGGCCGCTGTCACTGGCCACCACCCACGACGGCGTGCTGTACGTGGGTGATCTTGATGGCCGCATCGTGCAGGTGACGCCGCAGGGCCACCAGATCGCGCTGGTCGGCAATGGTCGCCTGCCGCGCCTGGCCCGCCCCAGCGGACTGGCGATGGATGCCGATGGCAGCGTGCTGGTGGCCGACGCCGCCAGCTACCGTCTGCATCGCCTGCGGCCGCTGCCGGTAGGCGACCTGCCGGCACCGGCACTGGTCGGCCCGGCCGCCGATGCGGCGCTGCCGAAGACGGGCGGCCGCTGGCCGCTGGCACCGCAGGACGGTTGGCATGAAGTGGTCGGTACGTTGGGTGAGGTGCGCGGCAACTTCACCGGCGAGAGCCGCCACCACCTGCATGGCGGCTTCGACGTGCGCGGTGATGTGGGCCAGACCGTGCTGGCGATCGCCGAAGGCAAGATCAGCAGCCCGATGGCGGCCTGGAGCCTGGGCGAGCAGGCCGAGGGCCTGGCCGTGGATCGCCTCAAGTACATCCACATGCGGGTCGGCCGCACCCCGCGCGATGAGCCCTACGATGCGCGCTGGCAGGCGCTGTACGACGAGCAGGGCAAGCTGGAGCGGATGCGCGTGCGGCGCGGCATGCGCATCCACGTCGGCGATCGCCTGGGTAGCATCAACAACCAGGCGCATGTGCACCTGGCCGTGGGTACCGGTGGCTTCGAGACCAATGCCGTGGCGCTGGGCTTCCACAACTACGCCGACCACTTCGCACCGCGCATCACCGATGTGGCGCTGCTGGACGACAACGACCAGCCCATGGCCGCCGGCGGCGACGGCGTGGTGATGGTGGCGCGGCAGGGGCGTGGCGTGCAGATCGTGATCGAGGCCTGGGACCAGGTTGACAACAACCTGCCGCGTCGACGCCTGGGCATGTACCAGGTGGGCTACCAGATCCTCGATGCGGGCGGTCAACCGCTGCAGGGCTACGAACAGCCGCGCTGGAACATCGTGTTCAACCGCATGCCGCCGCAGAAGGAAGCGGTGCGCGTGGCCTACGCCCCCGACAGTGGGATCACCGTGCATGGCAGCGCGGTGACCCGTTTCCGTTATCTGGCCACCAACACCGTGCGTGACGGCCTGATGGAAACCGGGCGTTGGCAGCCGTCGGCGCTGCCGCCGGGTGAGTACATCGTGCGCGCCAGTGTGCGCGACTACAGCGGCAACGAAGGCATCGGCCCGCGCGAGATCAGGGTACGGCTGCTGCCATAGCGGCAGCCGGGGCGCCGCAGCGTTCGCGCTCGGCGTCCATGTCTTCCAGCGGCCGCACTTCGATGCTGCCAAAGCGTGCCCAAGGGAAGTCGCGGGCGATGCGCATGGCTTCGTCGCGGTCGCGGGCGACGATCAGGTTGAAGCCGGCCAGCAGTTCACGGGTTTCGGCGAACGGGCCATCCAGTACGCGGCTGTGGCCATCACGCACGCGCAGGGTCTGCGCGGTGTCGACCGGCTGCAGCTTCTGCGCGGCCAGCAGCGTGCCTTCGGCCTGCAGCTTGTCGGCATGGGCCAGGCAGTCGCGCATCAGCGCGTTGAATTCTTCGATGGGCAGGGCCTGCAGCAGGGCAGGCTCGATATAGATCAGAAGCAGGTACTGCTGCATGGCACGGTCCTGGCGGGGGCGGGGTGTCCATGATGGCGCAGGTTTGCCTGCCGGCATGCTGCAGCGCGAAAAGCCGCCTGCGGCGGGCGATCGGCGAACGGCGGAGCCCCTCCGTGGTGGGGTGGGTTGGTCGCTGAAAGCTCGGGTTCTTGGATTTGGCCGGGTGGGGAGGCAGGGCAGGGGGCGCTGCAAGTACGTCCATGTAAGCTCGGTCGCCGCATCCATGCGGCTCACGCCCCTGCCCTGCCTCCCCACCCGGCCTTGGACAGATCTCTGCGGCTGACCCACCACGGGAAATCAACAACAAGAGCAAAAGCGGGTCGCTTCGCTCGCAAAGCCGAGGCCGCCAGCCAACCGCTGTTGCTGTTGCCTTTGCTTCTGCCTTTTCTCTTGATCTTCCCGTGGTGGTTCGGCGACCGGAATCTGTCTGGGGCCGGGCGGGTGGGGTTGGCGGGGTATCCGCGCCATGGATGGCGCGGCTAAGCCCCCATGGATGGGTTCACGGCGTCCCCGCCAATCCCACCCGCCCGGCCCATCCGCAAGAAACCCGCTTTCAGCGACCAACCCAACCCCGCCACGGAGGGGCTCCGCCGTTCGCCGACTCCCGCCGAAGGCGTGCCTTCCACGCAGAAAAAAAAAATTTCCGGAAACGTGTCGATTCCGATGACCCTGGTTCGTTGTACCCAGTGAAGGGCACGCACCACGCGTCCCCACGGGAGACCGCAATGAAAGTGATGGTGATCGTGAAGGCCAACGCCGACTCCGAAGCCGGCCGCATGCCCAGCGAACAGGAGTTGTCCGAAATGGGCGCCTTCAACGAACAACTGGTGGCCGCCGGCATCATGCTGGCCGGTGAAGGCCTGCACGCCACCCAGCGCGGTCGCCGCATTCACTTCGGCAGCGGCGCGCCCAAGGTCGAGGCCGGTCCGTTCGGCCCCGCCGGCGACCAGATCGCCGGCTTCTGGCTGTGGGACGTGCGCTCGCTGGACGAGGCCGTTGAATGGGCCAGCCGTGCGCCGTTCAACAGTGGCGGCACGCTGGAACTTCGCCCGCTGATCTCCGCCGAAGACTTCGGTGAGGCCTTCACCCCCGAATTACAGCAGCAGGAACAGCGTCTGCGTGCACAGCTGGAAGGTTGACCCGATTCATCTCCCTGCCGGGCACGACCCGGCGCTACTGCCCTGAACCGCACAACGGAGTATTGCCATGAGACTGATTCCCTTCCTCGGCTTCAGCGGCCAGGCCCATGAGGCGATGGCGTTCTATGCCAAGGCACTCGGTGGCCAGGTCACCTCGGAAATGAAATACCGCGACATGCCGCCCTCCGATGGTTCGCCGGGCTGCAACGAGATGCCGCCGGAAACCCTGGACCACGTCGCGCACAGCCAGCTGGAAATCGGCAGCGCCATCGTGATGGCGGCCGACGGTCCCGGCGGTGGCGAGGGTGGTTCGACCACCATCAATGTCGACGTTGACAGCATCGAAGAAGCCGAGCGCGTGTTCGCGGCGCTGGCCGAAGGCGGCCAAGTGCAGATGCCGATCGCCGAAACGTTCTGGGCGCACCGCTGGGGCATGCTGATCGACCGCTACGGCAAGCCGTGGATGGTCAATTGCATGAAGCAGCCCTGATCCCTCTTTTCTTCAGCCACAAGGAGCTTCACCGATGAGTGCACCGCAACCGCAGATGATCTTCGTCAACCTGCCTGTGCAGGACCTGGAGAAGTCGAAGGCGTTCTTCACCGCGTTGGGATACAGCTTCAATCCAACCTACACCAATGACGATGCGGCTGGCATGGTCATCAGCGATAGCATCTACGTGATGCTGCTGACCCAACCTTTTTTCCAGCAGTTCACCAACAAGCCGATTGCCGATGCGCACACCCACACGGAAGTGATCAATGCGCTCTCGGCACCCAGTCGCAAGGCAGTTGACGAGTTGGTGGACAAGGCACTGGCCGCCGGCGCCAGCGAACCGCAGCCGGCGCGCGACCTGGGCTTCATGTACCAGCGTGGCTTCCAGGACCTGGATGGTCATCTCTGGGAAATCGCACACATGGACGGCGAGCCGGGCTGACGGTCGCCGCAAGGGAGAACCCTCATGGCTTACGTGGATGCTTACGTGCTGCCGTGCCCACAGGACAAGGTGGCGGCCTACCGCCGCCTTGCCCGCAAGGCCGGTGCGGTGTGGAAGGACCATGGCGCGCTGCAGTACATGGAGTGCGTGGCCGACGATGTGGAACCGGGAAAGCGCACGTCGTTCCCGCGGGCGGTCAAGGCCAAGCCCGGTGAAACGGTGATCGTCGCCTTCGTGGTATTTCGCTCGCGCGCGGCGCGCGACCGCGTCAACGCCCGGGTGATGGCCGACCCACGGCTGGCGTCGCTGGGCCCGAAGGACATGCCGTTCGATACCCAGCGCATGTTCTGGGGCGGCTTCAAGCCGATTGTTGAAGCGTGAGCTGTGGCGCTTGTGCGGGCCGGGCGTGCGTGCTGTGATCGGCGCATGCTCGATCCCGCACTGACGCAGCGTCTGGAAACCCTCTGGCGGATGGAGTCGCCGGTGTTGATCGCGCGCCTGGCGCGGCTGCTCGGGGGCGATGTCGGCCGTGCCGAGGAGCTGGCCCAGGACACCTGGCTGGCCGCGCTGGAGCGCTGGCCAGAACAGGGCATCCCGGACAACCCCGGAGCCTGGCTGATGACCACTGCGCGCAACCGTGCCATTGATGTGCTGCGCCAGCACCAGCGGGTGGCGCAGCAGCATGCGCAGTGGGGCGAGGAACTGCATCCAGCGGCGCTGCCGGCACCCGATGACAGCCAGGCGCTGGAGGATGACCTGGGTGACGACCTGCTGCGGCTGATGTTCGTGGCCTGCCATCCGGTGCTGCCAGCCGACGCACGGGTGGCACTGACCCTGCGCCTGCTCGGTGGCCTGACCACGACCGAGATCGCCCGTGGCTTCCTGCAGCCCGAGCCGACCATCGCCCAGCGCATCGTGCGCGCCAAGCGCACCCTGGCGCAGAAGCAGGTGCCCTACGAGGTCCCGCGTGCTGACGCGATGCCCGAGCGGCTGGCGTCGGTGCTGGAGGCGATCTACCTGGTGTTCAACGAGGGCTACGCGGCCAGTGCCGGCGATGACTGGATGCGACCGGCACTGTGCGAGGAGGCACTTCGGCTTGCACGCATCCTGGCGCACCGGCTGCCGGTGCCGCCGGTGCTTGGCCTGCTGGCGCTGATGGAGCTGCAGGCCTCGCGTGCCGCAGCACGGACCGATGCGCAGGGCGTGCCGGTGCTGCTGGACCAGCAGAACCGCGCGCGCTGGGACTGGCTGCAGATTGAACGCGGACAGCAGGTGCTGGCGCGCGCGCTGGCCGCCGGTGGTGCTGATGATCCCTATGTACTGCAGGCGCGCATCGCAGCGTGCCATGCAGCGGCGCGTCGCCCCGAGGATACCGACTGGCCGCGCATCGCAGCACTCTATACGCAGCTGCTGCAGGTGCAGCCCTCGCCAGTTGTCGCATTGAACCGCGTGGTGGCGATACTGCGAAGCGACGGTGCCTTCGCGGCCTGGGCGCAGCTGCAGCCGTTGCTGGACGATACGCGCCTGCGTGACTACGCGCCGTTGCAGGTGGTGCGCGGTGAACTACTACAGCAGCTGGGGCGGGAGCAGGATGCACGTCACGCTTTTGCGGAAGCTGCCCAACTCAGCCAGAACCAGGCAGAGCGCGGCCTGCTGCGGCAAAGGGCCGGTCTGCCCCCCGCGGAGTGACCTCGACGAAGGCAGCACTTGTCGGCAGGCCCGCGAGCCGTTATGTTTCGCGCCCAGTGGGCGCATGAGCGTCCGCTTTCCGTGCGTAATGACCGAGGAGCGGTTGGATGTATTCAAGGACGAAGAGCGCATCGCGCGCTTTTGCGCGCCTGCTTGCCTGTGCCCTGTGCCTGGCCGTATGGCCGATGGCCGTGCAGGCGGCAGACAAATCACAGCAGGCCTATTGGGCCGGTTTTGCCTATACCGCTGATGCCGCTGCCGTGCAGGCGACCACGCCGCATGCGCATGCCGTGCTGGAAAAGCGTGGCTTGATCCCGCTCAACCAGACCCTGGCGCAGGGGCTCAAGCGTCGCCCGCCGGCCAACCTGGAACTGATCGACCAGCCGGTGGCGATGCTCGACGGCACCACCAGTGCCACCGTGCTGGCCGCAGCACTGGACCGCGAACTGGTCTCGATCGAGCCGATCGGTGACCAGTACAAGGTGCTGGTGGAAGTGGCGCTGCAGGCGCTGTTCTTCGACTTCCGCGAGCGCCAGGTGATCGCGTCCTATCCGCTGACCCTGCAGCGCATCGACGTGCAGGATTACCGGCCGGACAACGACGATATCGACGCGATCGTCGCCGATCTGCTGTACGGCAACGCTGCGACCAGCCTGTCGCAGGTACTCGCGGCCAGCCTCGCTCAGGCCAAGCTGCCCGACGCGGCGGTGCGCCGCCTGCAGGTGGGTGGCGTGACCCTGTCCGATGCGGTCCGCGCCAAGCTGCCCGACCCGAAGTGGGAAGCGCCGTTGCGCGCCACGCTGGCCCATGAACTGTCCAAGACGCTGTCGTCCAATACCGGTGTCGGCCTGCTGCCGCCGGCCTCGGGCCAGGCGATCGGTGGTGCGATGGCGGCGCGCTTTGCCGACGGCAAGGTCTACCAGCTGAAGATCCCCGAGCCGGATTACGTCATCAACCTGCAGGTGGATGCGTTGAAGAACGGCGTGATCGAAGAAACCCCGGCGATGAAGACGATGCTGTTCGGCGCGTTCTTCACCGCCAAGGTGACCGAGCCGTTCTCCGGCAAGGTCTATTTCGAACAGCCGCTGCGCAAGGGGGCCACCAAGGTGGTGCCGGTCACGCAGTGGCAGGTTGACCAGTGGTCGGCCAGCTACGAAACCCTGCTGGCCGGCTTCGACGCCTTCGCCGGCGCCGCCGCCAAGCGCGCCGATTCGCGCGGCTGGCTGGACGAACAGAAGCCGGGCGGCCGCCCGTTGCAGCAGCAGACCCAAGCCCTCCAGGAGTTGATCAAGTCATGTCGTTGATGCGTACCATCCTGCTCATCCTCATCGCCCTGGTGGTGGCCTCGCCGGTCGCTGCACAGACCGCCAGTTCGCGCGGTACCGGCTCGGCCAGCTACGGCCTGCGCCTGAGTGCCGACACCCGTGCCCAGGCCCTGAACAAGGCCAAGGTCAATGCACTGGAGGCGTACATCGCCGAAACCGGTGCGGCCAAGCTGCGCCTGTTCGAAGCACGTCGCGCCGAGTTCATCGGCGAGATCGACCGCTACGTGCTCAGTGCCGTGCAGTTGTCGGACACCGAAGACAAGAAGGCCAAGACCTACACCGTCACCGTCCGCGCCGAGATCAACACCACCCTGCTGCAGACCAAGCTGGATGCCGGCTCGGCCGTGGCCGGAGCCACCGCCGCCCAGCGCTCGCTGCTGACCTTCCTGTTCATGGCGCGCTCGCAGGACACCGTGCAGTCGTTCCAGGACAAGGAATACCGCCGCACCGACGTCAGCTCCAGCTACAACGAGAACACCCGTGAAGGCGACAGCTTCCGTGGCAACTCGGTCAGCACCAACGGCAGCATCAACCAGAATGCGTCGATGTCGGTCACCAGCGGCGGCAGCACCACCCAGCGCAGCGACAACATCAGCTGGAAGGTGGCCAACGCGGCCGAAGTGAACACCGCAATGACCGGTGCCTTCAGCGCCGCCGGCTACGAAGTGGTTGAAGCCGAATACGTGGAAGGCGAGTCGCGCGGCCTGCTCAGCATCGAGCGCATCCGCAAGGACTTCAGCACCGGCAACGACCTGGCCCCGGCCACCCTGCGTGATACCGCCAACGGCATCCGTGCGGCCAACATTCCGTACATCGCTGTCGGCACCCTCGACGTCGGCATGCGCGACCGCGACCCGGCCAGTGGCAACACCCGCGTGTTCGTCACGGTCACCGGCAAGGTGCTGGATGTGACCGGTCGTTTCCCGCGCACCGTGTCGTCGGTGGGCCCGGTGCAGTTCTCCGGTACCGGCCCGAATGAAACCGTCGCCCGTACCAACGCGCTGCAGCTGGCGGCTGAAAAGGCCGCGCAGCAGATGATCAACGAACTGAACGTCAAAGCGGTCCGCTGATCCGCCACCCAGGTGGGTGCCGAGCTCGCTTGGCATCGCCCTGGGGTTACCGATTTCCCACGTGCCGCTTCGCGGCCGTCACTCCCAAAGGACACTCACATGATCCGCAATACCGCTCTTGTCGTGGCCATCGCTGCCGCCACCCTGTCGATGCCCGCCCATGCTGGCCTGGGCAAGCTGAAGGACCTGGCCGGTGCCGCCACCGGCACCTCCAGCAGCGCCTCCAGCGCCGCCGCCCCGGACGAAGCCGCGCAGGAAGCGCTGGTGCGTCGTTTCGTTACCTCGCAGTCGCACTCGCTGCAGGCCCAGACCTCGTTCGCCCGCGCCTTCGGCCTGGCCGAGCAGGTGCAGCTGCTGGAAGCCGAGCGCCAGGCGCTGTCGTCGGGTTCGGTCAGCGTCGATGCAATGAAGAAGTCGGTGTCGGTCAGCGAAGCTGCGCAGGCGGCGATCAACGAGCGCCAGGCCGCACAGCCGGAACTGAACGCTGAATCCAAGCAGCACTACGCCGAAGGCCTGGTCTCGCTGCTGTCCTCGGCCGCCGAAGCGCAGAAGCTGGGCGGCGAAGCCAGCAACTTCACCGCCGGCATGAAGAACCTGGGCGCGACCCAGCTGGCCACCGTCGGCCGCAAGCTGGCCGCCGGTGCATGGGTGGCCAAGGAATCGCCGGGCTTCATCCAGGGCCTGTACGGCTCGACCAAGTCGGCCGTGACCTTTGCCAAGAAGAGCAAGGTGAAGGTGCCGTCCAACGCCGATTCGATGCTCGACAAGCTCTGATCCGAGGCGAATCTCCATGCGTATGACCTACCGTTTGATCGGCCTGGGCCTGGCTGCCGCGCTGCTTGCAGCGTGCGGCAAGCAGGACACCCCGGCCGAAGCGCCCGCACCCGCCAAGGACAAGGCAACCAGTGCACTGGCCAGCAATGCGCCAGTGGAAGCAGCGCCCCTGCGTGGCACGCCGGATTTCGGCGGCACCACCCAGGTCGCGCGGGAAGCCGACGGCATCGGCAGCACCCCGGAACTGGCGGTGCTGGCGGCATTGCAGTCGGCGGTGGCGCAGGTCAACGGCGTACGCGTGGCCAGCCAGATGCAGAGCCTGCGAGCAGGCCTGCATGTGGATGTGGATGACGAACACGTCGGCGATATCCGCGCCGACGCGTTCACCCAGCAGATGATCGCCGGCTCGCAGGGCGCGGTGCTGGGCTATGAAATCCTGTCGCAGGATGAAGTGCGGCAGCTGGACGAGGAAACCATCGCCCGCGTGCGCGCCAGCGACGAAGGCTGGAGCTTCAAGGGCTCGGCGTCGGCCAGTGCATCTGGCGAAGCCTCGGCCAAGAGCGGTTCGGCCTCGGCCAGCGTCAAGCAAAGCTACGACGAGAAGGTCAATGTCGATGCCAAGCGTGGCGCCAGCTCGTTCGATTCCGATGTGACCCATCGCAGCATGCGCAGCTACTGGAAGGTGCGCGTGCGCGCACAGATCGCCCAGTACCGCGCACCGGACGAGCAGGGCAAGCCGAAGATCGTGGTCGCCCTGCCGCGCACCAAGGCTGGCAGCTACGCCGTGGGCGACGGCCGCGTGGACGCCGATGAAGTGGCCGATGCGATCCGCGCGCGCCTGTCCGACACGCTGACCCAGACCCAGCGCTTCATCGTGCTGGATCGTGAGTTCGGCGACGAACTGCAGGCCGAGATCGACCACATCAACAGCGGCAACGTGCGCCTGCAGGACACCGCACGCGTGGGCCAGCAGCTGGCGACCGACCTGATCCTGATCCCGACCATCGAACGCTTCGAGTACCCGCGCAGCGTGCGCAACCTGCGCATGTCCGACCGCCAGGTGACCTCGTACTCCGGTGGCGGCCGCATCACCCTGCGCCTGATCAACGCCACCACCGGCCAGGTGGTGATGTCCGACAGCTTCGACCACCAGTTGGCCTCGACCGGCCCCAGCACCCTGCCGCGCGTGGTCAACGGCCGCAACATGGCCGCGGCGATGATGGAATCGCTGTCTGGCCAGATCGGCACCACCATCGTCACCACCCTGTTCCCGGTGTCGGTGGTTTCTGTGGATGGTGACCAGGTCGTGCTGAGCCAGGGCGGTGACACCGTGCAGGCCGGCCAGCGCTGGCAGGCCGTGCGCCTGGGCGAAGAACTGAAGGACCCGCAGACCGGCCGCTCGCTGGGCCGCAGCGAACACCCGTGCTGCACCATCCGCATCGACCGCGTGGCCGCACAGACCTCGTACGGCACCATCGAAGACGGCGTCGACGCGATGCGCGGCGGCTTCCGTCCGGGCCAGATCGAACTGCGCCAGAAGCTGGGCAGCAAGCCAGCTGCTGCTGCCGCAGGTGCAACTGCCTCGGCCGCTCCTGCCGCCGCCCGGCCGGCCGCCAAGCCGAAGCCCAAGCCTGCTGCCGCCCCGGCCGAAGACCCGAACTGGTAACAGGCTCAAGCAACACACAGATGGGGTCAGAGACCTTTCCCGCCGGGAAAGGGATCTGGCCCCTTCGTGTTTCCGTGCGTGTCGACCAAGGTCGGCACCTACCAACAGCGATGTGTCGACCAAGGTCGACACCTACCAACAGCAGCGGGAAGCTGTCGACGGCGGGGGGGGGGTCCGGTTGCGGGGCGTGAGCCGCATGGATGCGGCGACCGAGCCTACATGGACGTATTTACGGCGTCCCCCGCAACCGGACCCACCCCGCCTACCCTCAGGAAACCAGCTTTTGCTGTTGCTTCGGCTGTTGCCGTTGTTTCGGCAGGTGCAGGGCGCAGCCCTGCCGAATCCCATTACACTCCAGAAGGATTTCCCTGCTGGAGAGAGCAATGAAACGAGTAGCACTGGGCATGCTGGCCCTGTCGGTGTCGAGCGCACTGATGGCGGCCACCCCGAAATTCGACGGTGCGCGGATCTCCGCCGACGTCAAGGAACTGGCCTCCGACGCCTACGAAGGCCGCTCGCCGGCCACCGCCGGCGAAGAGAAGACCATCGCCTATCTCAGCAAGCAGTTCGCCGATGCCGGCCTGCAGCCCGGCGGTGACCTCAAGGACGGCAAGCGCCTGTGGACCCAGGCCGTGCCGCTGCGCAAGGGCGACATCGTCGGCGCACCGCAGCTGGCGCTGCACCAGGGCGGCAAGACCGTTGCGCTGGAGCAGGGCAAGCAGATTGCCGTGCGCGCCGCCATGAACGGCGCCAGCAACGTCGACATCAGCAAGGCTCCGCTGGTGTTCCTTGGCTACGGCGTGAAGGCCCCGGAGCGCAACTGGGACGACTTCAAGGGCGTGGACCTGAAGGGCAAGATCGCCGTCGTGCTGATCAACGACCCGGACTTCGAGACGGGCCAGGGTGATTTCGACGGCAAGGGCATGACCTACTATGGTCGTTGGACCTACAAGTACGAAGAAGGCGCCCGCCAGGGGGCGCTGGGCGTGCTGATCGTGCACGAGACCGCCCCGGCGTCGTACGGCTGGGCCACCGTGGCCGGTTCCAATACCAACACCATGTTCGATGTGGTGCGCGACAACCCGGCCGACAGCCACCCGCTGCTGGAAGGCTGGATCCAGCGCGATCTGGCGGTGGAGCTGTTCCGCTCGGCCGGCCAGGACTTCGAGGCGCTGAAGAAGAAGGCGCAGCAGCGCGACTTCACCCCGGTGCCGCTGACCGGCGCCAGCCTGGACGCGAAGTACGCGGTGAAGACCGAAGTGATTACCTCGCACAACGTGGCCGCGCGCCTTGAAGGCAGCAGCCACCCGGACGAGACGATCATCTACAGCGCGCACTGGGACCACATCGGCGTGGGTGAGCCGGACGCGCGTGGCGACCGCATCTTCAACGGCGCACTGGACAACGCCAGCGGTACCGCCTCGCTGATCGAGCTGGCGCGCGGCTTTGCCAAGCAGAAGCGCCCGCAGCGCTCGGTGGTGTTCCTGGCGGTCACTGCCGAGGAAAAGGGCCTGCTGGGTTCGGAGTACTACGCCACTCATCCGCTGTATCCGCTGGAAAAGACCGTAGCGGTGATCAACATGGACGGCATGGCGCCGTTCGGTCCGTCGCGTGATTTCGGCATCTACGGTGCCGCGCGCTTCGAACTGCTGGACCAGCTGAAGGACGTGGCCAAGGGCTGGGATATCCGCTACACGCCGGACCCGAAGCCGGAAGCCGGCCTGTTCTTCCGCTCCGATCACTTCCCGTTCGCCAAGCGTGGCGTGCCGGCGCTGTCCTGGTCGGCTGGCCAGGACTGGGTGGACGGCGGCGTGGCCGCAGGCAAGAAGGCGTCCGAGGACTACACCGCCAAGCGCTACCACCAGCAGGGCGACGAGTGGCAGCCGGACTGGGTGTTCGCCGGTGCCGCCCGCGACCTGGAAGTGCTGTACACGCTGGGCAACCAGCTGGCCAACTCGCGCAGCTGGCCGAACTGGAGCCGGGACGAGTCGTTCCGCGCCGTGCGTGACGCCAGCGCCGACCAGCGCAAATAACGGCGTTCGGTAGTGCCGGCCGCTGGCCGGCATTGCCCCTCCGGGGAAACGCCGGGCCATGCCCGGCGTTTCCGTAACAGCTTCCATCCCCGGATTCCGGCCCTTCGTCGCAGCCCGCTTGTTTGCCCGGCGGGCCGCCCTATGCTCGGCTCACCCCCTTCCTCCAAGGCGCCGCCGTGTTCGCCAGCCTCTCTCTGATGTTCCGTCACCTGCTGGCCTGGGCTGCGGCGCTGTTCGTCGCCGGCATGGTCTGGAGCGGCATCTTCAGCGGCATGAACGACGGCCCGGGCTGGGTCTTCGGCCTGCTGGCGATGTTCCTGATGATCTCCGCGCTGGGCAGCGCAATCACCCATATACGCCGGGTCTGGCTGGTTGCCGGACGGCTGGATTCGACCACGTTGTCCGGGCGCCAGCGCCGCCAGGTGGAACTGCCGATGGATGCCGGCCAGGCCTACGCCGTGGTGGAAGCGGCGATCGCCGAGCTGCCGCGTGTCGAAGACGTTGAGAGTTCGGCCGGCAGCCTGCAGGTGCGCGCTTACGTTCGCCGGGTCGACCTCTGGAATGGCCGCCAGCCCTCGCGCTGGAACCTGCCGGCGCGGCTGGCGATCAAGCGCAACAGCGTGCTGGCCACGGTCACGCCAGGGCAGGGCACCAGCACCGTCACCCTGCTGTTTGAACCGGATGCGGGCTGGTGGGCCGACCTGCTGGCGCTGGACGAGGGCAGCAACTTCGAGAACGCCGAAGCGGTCACCCGTGCGATCAGCCGCCGCGTGGCCGACCAGCGTCGCGATGAGCAGGCCGCCGCCGAACAGACCCAGGTAGAGAAGGAGCTGTCGGTGGCGCGCTTGAATCTGCTGCACGCGCAGGTGGAACCGCACTTCCTGTATAACACGCTGGCCAACGCGCAGGTGCTGACCCGCACCGACCCGGCGCGTGCCGAACAGATGCTCGGCCACCTGATCCAGTACCTGCGCAGCTCGTTGCCGCAGGTGGACGAATCGGTGTCCACGCTGGGCGTGGAGCTGGAGCGCACCCGCGCCTACCTGGAGATTCTGCGTATCCGCATGGGCGCGCGGCTGGCAGTGGAAGTGCAGGTGCCCAACGAACTGCACGGCGTCCACCTGCCGGCGATGGCGCTGCAGACGCTGGTGGAGAACGCGATCAAGCATGGCCTGGAACCCAAGCCCGGCGGTGGCACGATCTGGATCCTGGCGCGTGGCTTTGATGACCATGTGACCGTGACCGTGGCCGACGATGGCCTCGGCTTCGGCCAGGGCACCAGCGGCACCGGCATCGGCCTGAAGAATCTACGCGAGCGCCTGCGCCTGACCTGCGGCGAGCAGGCCGGTGTGGCGATCGTCGCCAACTTCCCCAGCGGCGTGGCCGCGACCATGACCCTGCCGCAGTCGAACAAGGAGCGCAGCCATGCCGCTTGAAGCGCTGATTGCTGAAGATGAAGAACTGCTGCGGCAATCACTGGTGGAACAGCTGCGCCGGCTGTGGCCGGACCTGAGGCTGGTGGCCGAGTGCGAGGATGGCGCCAGTGCGCTGGAACAGTTGGCCGAGAAACAGCCGGACATTGCCTTCCTCGATATCCGCATGCCCGGCATCAGTGGTATCGAGGTGGCGCGTTCGCTGTCCGAGCTGAGTCCGCGTACCCAGGTGGTGTTCGTCACCGCCTACGACCAGTACGCCATCGACGCGTTCGAGCAGGGCGCGATGGATTACCTGCTGAAGCCGGTCAGCGACGAGCGCCTGCTGGCCACGCGCGAACGCATCCTGTCGCGGCTGCCATCAACGCGCCAGGACGATGCCGTGCTCGAACGTCTGCTGCAGCGGCTGGGGCCATCGCAGGGCGCTGCCGAGCGCCCCCCCTTGGCCTGGATCACCGCCAGCAACGGCCGCGAGACGCAGTTGATCATGCTGGAGGACGTGGCCTATTTCCGCGCCGACAACAAGTACACCACCGTGGTGACCGCGGCCGGTGAGAGCCTGCTGCGCACGCCGTTGCGCGAACTGCTGGACGTGCTCGATCCGCAGCACTTCCGCCAGATCCATCGCTCGACCATCGTCAACATGAAGGCGGTGGCGGCGGTCAGCCGCGACGATACCGGCCGCGGTGTACTGCGGCTGCGGGGGCGTAGCGAGACACTGGTGGTCAGCCAACCATTCATGAGCCTGTTCCGCGGCATGTAGCCGCGCCGCACCTTCCACTACCAGGAGCATTGCATGCGTTTTTTCCTGCTCGTAGGCCTCGCCGCATTGGCAATTTCCGGTTGCCAGAAGTCCACAGAAACCGCGATCACCCGCACCACGGCCAATGGGGTGGACACGCTGTACAGCAAGCGCACGGTAGTGAATGGCGTGGCGCGTTTCGAGTGCATGGCCAGCCGCAGCGGTCAGTGCCATTACCTGGTGCTGGATCCGGCCTGTCGTCCTGACGCCGCCTGTGCGAAAGCGCCGATACGGTCGTTCGCGTTGGCGGTCGGCACCACCCGGGAGTTCAGTGACCTGCCGAAGGGCTTCGCCCAATGCGTCAGCGAAGAACCGATAGAACAATGCCACCGTGAGTGATCACGGTGGCATTGTGGGTCCCCCCGCTTCCCTGAAGGGTCAGTAGGCAGGCTGCAGTGTCAGGTCATGGTGGTGCTCGTTCTCGCCGACATGGTTGAGGCGACCGACCAGTTCTGAGTGCTGCTTCATGCGCCCGATCTCGGTCATGATGCGGATGTCCTCATGGCGCAGTTCGCGCCTGGCGGTGACCGCCTGCTTGTAGTCCAGCACTTCCGGATAGTGCTCGGCCAACTCCAGCGCCTCGGCCACGTGCTCGACGCTGTCGGCCTTGGAGCTGATGCGGGCGCGGCTGTTGAACGCCTTCATCCAACGTTCGAAACCGGCCTGCTGATCGAACATGTTGGCCATGAACCAGATCACGAACAGGATCGAGACCCACGAGCCGAACACAACTACCACGCGGGTGAACGTGATATGGAAGTCGTCACGCCACAGGTAGTTGGCAATCAGGCCAAGAATCAGCAGCGAGGCTGCCTGCCAGCCGACGATCGAGGCGATCAGCCATTGGCACTTGGCCTGCGCCAGCACCGCCACTTCATCGCGGATCTGCTGCTCGCTGAGATTGCGCCAATGCGCAACCTGTTTGTCGAACGGGCTACTGTAGAGCTCGTTGTCGCGAAGCAGAATTCCCAAACCCTTGAACAAAGCAATCATGGCTGGCTCCTTGTGGAACGTGCGTCGATCAGCGTTGGACGGTGTGGCGGGTTCAGTTCTAGCACTTCCAGCGAGCCGTGCAATGGGCGCAATGCCTAGCGGCGTAAGGGTCTTGTCTGAATGGGTGAATGTTGGTGCACTGCAGCATCACGGCGGCAGCCTGCGACAGGATGTCGCAGGGTGAAACGTGCTGCGGGCGCACATGAAACCGTAGCTGAGCCCGTAGGCTCGCCGTCGGCGTCGTGATCGACCAGAATCGGGGCCGACCGCGCAAGGCGTGGCCGTTCTTCCGCCTTTCCTGGACCTGTGATGCCGGCTTTGCTGCAGCGACTCTCCCGCCCCGTGACCGCGCCGATCCGGCGCTGGGTCCTGGAGGCCTTCCCGCGTGGCCAGAGCGGCATCGATTACGACCACCCGCTGGGTGACCCGGGCTGGTTCGGCCCGGACAGCGTCACCTGGCGACTGCATGCGGAATTCCCGTCGATGCTGGCCGGTGGCCTGTGCGCGCTGATGCTGCAGACCCTGCACCCGCGCGCGCTGGCCGGAGTCTACGACCATTCCAACTTCCGCCAGGACCTGGTGGGACGCCTGCGCCGCACCACCGCCTTCGTTGCCGGCACCAGCTATGCGCCTGCCGGCGAAGTGGAGACGCTGGTGGCGAAGGTACGCCGCATCCATGCGCAGATCCGCGGCCAGACCGCGCAGGGCGAGGCCTATGCCGCCGATGATCCGCAACTGCTGACCTGGGTGCACGTGACAGAAGCGTTTGGTTTCCTGCAGGGCTTCCGTCGGTACGGACGCGAGGTGCCGGCGCACATCGCCGATCGTTACTATGACGAATACCGCTGCGTGGCCGAGGCACTGGGTGCGGTGGATGTGCCCCGCAGTGAGGCGGAAGTAGCGGCGTACTTCTGCGCGCGGCAACCGGAACTGCGTGTGGATGAGCGCTCGCGCGAAGTGCTGGAGGTGTTGTCCGGCGTGCGCTTGCCGGTACCGGTGCCGGGGCTGTCGCGCGAAGTGTTCCTCGGCGCCGGTGCGGCGCTGCTGCCGGACTGGGCCGAGGGCATGCTGGAACGCAACGCACGCCAGCGCGCGCAGGCGGCCGCGTCGGCGAAACTGATGCAGGGCATGGCGCCGCTGTTCCGCCGCGCACTGCCCGATGGCCTGGCCAGCCGCGCCTGCACGCGCATGGGCGTGCCGGTGTCAGTGTTGCGCGAGTGGCCCACCGCTCTCAGGTAGGTGCCAACCTTGGTTGGCACGCATTGCGCGCGGTGCCGCAGAAGCGCCAACCAAGGTTGGCCTCCACCAGAGCGGATGCCGCCGTAGATCCACGCCATGCGTGGATGGGCTTCACCCGGCCGACTTCAACCCACGCAACAGCATCTCCAGCGCCGCCGTCGCCTGCCGCAGGCGCGCGCCGCCATCCTCGCCCTCTGCAATCCAGAACGCGGCCTCGGCCAGGCTGCCGTAGATCAGCGACGCCAGCGCCTGTGCATCCACCGGCGCCACCACGCCCTGGGCAGCCAGCTGTTCGATCAGGTGCTGCATCGAGTGCACGCAGTGGCGCTGCGATTCCGGTGAGGCGCCACCCAGCACCGCACGCGCATCGCGCAGCACGATGCGCTGGATCTCCGGCTCCAGTGCCATCTCAAGATAGGCACGACAACGCTGCACGAAGCCCTCCCAGGCATCGTCGGCGGTATCACTGATTGCCTGCAGGCGCTGGTCGGTCTCGGCATCGAGCTGGGCGACGACAGCCGCCAGCAGACCCTTCTTGTCGCCGAAGTGGTGGTAAAGCGCGCCGCGGGTCAGCCCGGCCTGGGCGGTCAGATCGTCCATCGAGGTGGCGGCATAGCCATGCGCGCTGAGCACCCGGCGGGCGGTGGTCAGCAGGGTGGCGCGGGTTTCTTCCATCTCGGCGCGGGTGCGACGAACCATACGGAGCTCCTTACATACGCAGTGCATGATTATTTACATACGGTGCGTATGAATGTAGCCTCTTATTCATACGCTCTGTATGTATTGTCGTGGCGCCCCGTGCGCCAGGCAAGTCGCTGCCCTGGAGAACCTGATGGCCACCCCCTATCGCGACCTGTTCGCGGCCCCCGGTACCGCCGGCCTCGCCCTTGCCGGGCTGCTGGCACGCCTGCGGCTGCCGATGACCGGTATCGGCATCATCACCCTGCTGTCCCAGCTGCGCGGCAGCTATGCACTGGCCGGTGCGGTGTCGGCCACCTTCGTGCTGACCTACGCGTTGCTGTCGCCGCAGGTGTCGCGCTGGGTCGACCGGCACGGGCAGGGCCGGGTGCTGCCCTGGGCCACGGCGGTCAGTGCGGCCGGTCTGCTGTTGCTGCTCGCGTGCACGCTGCTGGCCGCGCCGGACTGGACGCTGTTCATTGCGGCGATGCTGGCCGGTTGCATGCCCAGCGTGTCGGCGATGGTGCGCGCGCGCTGGACCGCGATCCATCGCGGACGCCCGCAGCTGCAGACCGCGTACTCGCTGGAGACCGTGTTCGACGAGGTGACCTTCATCGTCGGGCCACCGTTGTCAGTCGGATTGTCGGTGGCGGTATGGCCACAGGCTGGGGTGCTGGCGGCCGCCCTGCTGCTGGTGGTCGGCGTCGCTGCACTGGTACTGCAGCGGGGTACCGAGCCGCCACTGCAGCGCTACGAAGGTGCAACATCCTCGCGCTCGCTGCTGCGGCAACCGGAGATCCGCCTGCTGGCGCTGCTGATGCTGGCGATGGGCGTGATTGTCGGCACCGTCGACGTCACCAGCGTGGCCTTCGCCGAACAGCGGGGGCAGCCGCTTGCCGCCAGCGCGGTGCTGTCGGCCTATGCGCTGGGCAGCTGCGCAGCGGGCCTGCTGTTCGGTGCGCTGAAGCTGCAGGCACCGTTGCAGCGCCTGTTGCTGATCGGAGCAGCGGCCACCGCACTGACCACGTTGCCGCTGCTGTGGGTCGGCGACCTGCCGGCGCTGGCCATTGCCGTGCTGCTGGCCGGAGCGTTCTTCGCGCCGACGATGATCGTGGCGATGTCGCTGGTCGAACAGCACGTACCCGAATCGCGCCTGACCGAGGGCATGACCTGGTTGCTGGCCGGTTTGAACATCGGCGTGGCGCTGGGCGCGGCGCTGTCCGGGCAGAGCGTCGATGCGGGGGGCGTGCGCAGCGGCTTTGTCGTTGCGCTGGTCGCAGGCGGTGGTGTGGTGCTGTCCGCCGTGCTCGCGCAACGTGCGCTGCGCCCGTCTGCGGCGCCCACATCCCCTGAAGGAATCATCCCGTGAGCGCTTCATCGCCTGCGCATGCCGCGCCCGTGCCTCGTCATCCGTGGTGGGCGGTTTCCGCCATCGGCCTCGCCACGTTCTCGGTGATCACCACCGAAATGCTGCCGGTGGGCCTGCTGACCCCGATCGCCGAAGATCTCGGCGCGTCCACCGGCACCGCCGGCCTGATGATCTCGCTGCCGGCACTGCTGGCGGCACTGTTCGCACCGCTGGTGGTGATCGCGGCTGGTGGCATCGATCGTCGTCGCATCCTGTGTGCGTTGCTGGGGCTGCTGCTGGCCGCCAACCTTGCGTCGGCGCTGGCACCGGGCATCGGCTGGCTGCTGGCCGCGCGGGTGCTGGTGGGGTTCTGCATGGGCGGCATCTGGGCCATCGCCGGTGGGCTGGCAGCGCGCCTGGTGCCTGCGCAGCGCATCGGCCTGGCCACCTCGATCATCTTCGGAGGCGTGGCCGCGGCATCGGTGCTGGGCGTCCCGCTGGGCGCGCTGATCGGAGATGCATTGGGCTGGCGCAGCGCGTTCGTGGCGATGGCGTTGTTCAGTGCGGCGGTGATGCTGCTGCATCTGCGGGTGGTGCCTGCGTTGCCAGTCTGTACATCCGTGCGGCCGCAGCAGTTCGTGCAGCAGCTTGGCCACCGTGGCCTGCAACGCGGGCTGTGGCTGACCCTGCTGCTGGTAGCCGGGCACTTCGTTGCCTTTACCTACGTGAGGCCGCTGCTGACGTCTGTATCGAGCATGGATGCGTCGTGGATCGGCGCGTTGTTGTTCGCCTATGGTTTGGTTGGCATTGCGGGCAACTTCATCGCGGGGCCGCTGGCTGCGCGCCATCCGCGCGGTACGTTGCTGGCGATCGCGTCTGGCCTGCTGCTGACGCCTCTGCTGTTCCTGTGGGTGGGAAGCACACCGTCCGCTGGCATCGCGGTGCTGCTGCTGTGGGGCCTTGCCTATGGCGGTGTGTCGGTGGGCCTGATGAGCTGGATGATGAGAGCGGTGCCGCAGGCCGTGGAGGTCGCCACCGCGTTGTATGTGGGTGTGTTCAACATCGGCATCGCAATGGGCGCGTGGAGCGGGGGACGACTGCTGGATGGCGTGGGCCTGCATGCGAATCTGTGGGCCGCGGCCGGGCTTGCCATGGTCGCCACGCTGGTGATTGCCACCACCCGCCGGTAGATCCACGCCATGCGTGGATGGTTTCTAGGCTTGTAGACCTGTAGATAGGCCGACCAAGGTCGGCACCTACCCGAGCGAGGCATGTGCCGACCAAGGTTGGCCGTTGCCCGGAAATGAGACGGGCGCCTTGCGGCGCCCGTTCGCGTTACATCACCACACCTTGACCCGCTTGTCCGGGGCCAGGTACAGCTTCTGGCCTTCCTTCACTTCGAACGCCGGATACCAGGCGTCGATGTTGCGTACGGTCAGTGCGCGGAACTGGCCCGGTGCATGCACATCGGTCAGCAGCGAGTTGCGCAGCGCCTGCTCGCGGCTCTTGCTGCGCCACGCCTGGGCGAAGCCCAGGAAGAAGCGCTGGTCCGGGGTGAAGCCTTCCAGGGTCTGGCCCGGCTTGCCTTGCAGCGACAGCTGGTAGGCGTCGTAGGCGGTGCCCAGGCCGGCCACGTCGGCGATGTTCTCGCCCAGGGTCAGCTTGCCGTTCACATGCACGCCCGGGAACGGTTCGTAGCTGCTGAACTGTGCAGCCAGCGCATCACCGGCCGCGTTGAACTGCTTCAGGTCCTCGGCGGTCCACCAGTTGTGCAGCTTGCCGGTCTCGTCGAACAGCGCGCCGGCGTTGTCGAAGCCGTGGCTGATCTCGTGGCCGATCACCGCGCCGATCGCACCGTAGTTCACCGCATCGTCGGCGGCGCCATCGAAGAACGGCGGCTGCAGGATCGCGGCCGGGAACACCAGGCGGTTTTCCAGCGGCACGTTCATCGCATTGATGGTCTGCGGCAGCATCGCCCACTCGCTGTGGTCGACCGGCTTGCCCAGCTTGGCGATGTTGCGCTGGTATTCGAACAGTTCAGCGCGCTGTGCATTGCCCAGTGCGTCATCGCGGCGGATCTCCAGGCCGGTGTAGTCGCGCCACTTCTCCGGATACCCCATGCCCACGGTCAGGCCGGCCACCTTGGCCTTGGCATGCGCCTTGGTCTGCGGCGACATCCACGACAGCGCATCGATGCGCTTGGCGAAGGCGGCGATGATGTTCTTCGCCATCTCGTCCGCGCGCTCCTTCGTCTTGGCGTCGAAGTGCTTCTCGACATAACGCTTGCCGATGGCTTCGCCGACCGCATGGTTGGCGTCATCCACGGCGCGCTTCCAGCGGTCGCTCTGCTGCGGCGTGCCGCTCAGCGCGGTGCCATGGAAGGCGAAGCGGGCATCGGCGAACTTCTTCGGCAGGTAGGCGGCAGCGCGGTCCAGCGCGTGGAAGGCCAGGTAGTCCTTCCAGGCGTCCAGCGGCTCGGTGGCGACCAGCCTGGACAGGCCGGCCACGGCCTTGGGCTGCCACACGATGAAGTCCTGCTGGTTGCCCAGCGCGGCTGCATCGAGGAAGGCGTTCCAGTCCATGCCCGGCGCCTTGGCATTGAAGTCGGCCTGGGTCCAGGGGTTGGCACCCTTGGTCACGTCGTTGGTTTCTTCCTGGGTGGCATGCGCCTGCGCGATCTTGGTCTCCAGCGCGAGGATGCGCTGTGCCTTGCCGGCCGGGTCGGCAACGCCGGCCAGCTGCAGCATCTGCGCGATATAGGCCTGGTACTGATTGCGCAGCTCGGCCATGCGGCCGCCGCCCAGGTAGAAATCACGGTCCGGCATGCCCAGGCCACCCTGCACCAGGTAGGGCGCGGTGCGGTCCGGCTGCAGCATGTCCACCGACACCCACAGGCCGAACAGGCGGTCGGTGTAGAAATTGGTGGCGTTGAGCAGGTCGACGTCGGCACGCATTTCGCCGCCGAGGGTGCGGGCCAGGCCGGCCTTGTCGGTGATGGCCTCGATGGCCTTCAGCTGCGGCTGCACCGGTGCGATGCCGTGCTGCTCGATGCCGGCCTCGTCCATGTAAGCCGCGTAGTAGTCGCCGATCAGCTTGTCGTCACCGCTGGCCTGGGTGTTGCCGGCGGCGCCTTCGAGAATGGCGCGGGTGTCGGCCAGGGTCTTCTCGGCGATGACGTTGAAGCTGCCGAAGCGCGAGCGGTCGGCCGGGATCTCGGTGTTCTTGACCCAGGTGCCGTTGGCGAAACCGAAGAAGTCGTCGCCGGCGGCAATGCTGCGGTCCATGCCGCTGGCATCAAAGCCGAAGCTGCCCAGCATCGGCTTGGCCGCAGCGGGCGCGGCATCGGCCGGCGCGGCGTTGCCGGCCGTCGGTTCGGCCGGACGGTCGCAGGCGGCCAGGGACAGGCTGGCAACGATGGCCAGTGCCAGGGTGGGACGGCGCAGCTTGGACATGGACTTCTCTTGCAGCGGAAAACGCCAAGTCTAATCCGCCCCGGCCCGGCCCGCCGTCCCAGGGGGCCGCCGGTCCTGTGCAGGATCTGGCTGAACGCGCGGAAACGATCTTCACGCCGTCACCGGCGTGGTGCATGCTGGCCACAGGAGCCCTGCGCGGACACGAGGAGGTAGCCATGGCGGGGCGGGTCAGGCGTCAAGAATGGCGTCCGCCGGCCGTTGAGGTCGGGGACGTGGAGGATTCGTTCGCGCATGAAGCCAGCCGACAGCACAAGGAAGATCAACCGATGCCCGCGCTGAAACGGGCGTTGGCCCGGCCACTGCGCGCCATTACCTGGGGCGGAGTGCTGCTGGGCGTGTTGCTGGTGGCTGGCCTGGCCATCATGCTGATCAACGACCACCAGCGCCGGCTGGAGGCCGCGCAGCGCCAGAGCCGCGCGCTGGCAGTGGGCAGCGAGCGCCTGCTGGCGCTTGAGCTGCGCAACCTTGAGCGGGCGATGTCCGGCATCGCAGCCGACGCCGCCGAACTGTTCCGCAGCGTGCCCGCACAGGCCCCGGCACTGCTGGATGCCTCGATCGACGGCGTGCTGCGCCGCCATGCCGAACTGCACAGCATTGTCGTGCTTGATCGCCATGGCCGCTCGATCACCACCGGCAAGGGCGATCTGAACCTGCCGTTGTGGACCGACACGCAACGCCGTGGCCACGGCAGCGCGCTGTACATCGGCCCACCCCAGCGCGCCAGCAACGACGGCTGGGTGGTGCCGCTGGCGCTGCCGATGACGGGCGACCGCTGGCTGCTGGCACGGCTGCGCTGCGGTGAGCTGCAGCGCATCATCGGTGGCCTCGATGTTGGCCCCAACGGACTGGTCTCGATCAGCGACGCGGAAGGCTACATGCTGGCCCGCGTGCCCGACCCACATGGCACGGTCGGCCGCCGCTACGATCTGCCGCGCCGCGACCTGCTCGGCAAGCGGGCGGTGGTCGAGCTGGGCAGCCTGCCGGGCGCGGTGGATGGGGTGCCGCGCATCATCACCATCAGTACGCTGGAGCGCAGTCCGCTGGCGGTGCAGGTCGGGTTGGCCGACGAGGACGTGCTGGCACCCTGGTGGCCGTACCTGCAGGCGTCGGTGGCGATCGTGCTGGCCTACATCGTGGTGCTGCTAGTGCTGCTGTATGCCGTGCGCCGCAGTACCCGCCGCCAGCAGTCGATGGCCGAGGAACTGAAGGCAGGCCACGCCGAGCTGCGCCTGGCCCACCAGGTGGGCCGCATCTGCACCTGGTATGTGGACGAGGACGCCGCGCTGCTGCGCTGGTCGCCACTGGCCCGCGAGATTTTCGGCGTGCAGACCGATGCGCTGCCCGTAGCGGATTTCTTCGCACGCGTGCACCGCGATGATGCCGCACGGCTGCAACAGGCCTTCGACCAGGCGTTCGCCGGCGGTGCGGTACTCGACGAGGTATTCCGCCTGGTGCTGCCCGGTGGCCAGGTGCGCTGGGTCGGCGCGCGTGGGCAGCGGGTGGAAGTGGCCGACAGCGAGCGGCGCATGATCGGTGCGCTGAGCGATCTGACCGAGCGTTACCAGGCCCGCGAGCAGATGAGCGAAGTGGAGCGCCGTTTCCGCCTGCTGTTCGACCGCAACCCCGCGCCGTTCTGGGTGTTCGATCCGGACACGCTGCGCTTCATCGAGGTCAACGATGCGGCCGTGCGCCAGTATGGCTTCAGCCGCGAAGAGTTCCTGGCGATGAGCATCCTCGACATCCGCCCGCGCGAAGGCTGGGACGAGGTGAAGGGTGCGATCGCCAAGGCCCGTGTCGGCGAACTGCAGGACGCCACCGTGCGCCTGCACCGGCGCAAGGACGGCAGCGTGTTCGAAGTGCGCGCCCATCTGTCGCGGCTCGATTTCGATGGCCAGCCTGCGTGCCTGGTGCTGGCCGAGGATGTCAGCGAGCGGCTGGCCTACGAACGTGACCTGGCCTACCAGGCGCGGCACAACCCGGCCACCGGCCTGCTCAACGTGCGCGCGTTGACCGAGCAGCTGGACGAGCAGGAAGCGGGCTACACCATCGCCTTCGTGCAGCTGCGCGGCCTGCAGCTGGTGGCCGATACGCTGGGCCGCGAGATTGGCGATGCGGTGCTGCAGTCGATGGCGACCCGGCTCGGTGGCCTGGGCGCGCGATGTGGCACGCTGGCGTTCCAGCCGGCGGAGGACTTCGTGTTCGCCATCGGGGACGAGCACGATACCCAGCGCGTGCTGGACGATCTGCTGCAGATCGTGTCGGCACCGATGCGGGGCAAGGATTCGCTGCACCAGTTCGAGCCGCGCATCGGTGTGGCCGTGCATGTGCCGGGTGATGGCCACTCGGCCGAGCAGGTGATCGGCATGGCTGCGCAGGCCGCACACGCCGCGCGCGCCGAGGGCAACGTGGTGGTCTGGTTCGACGCGGCGGTGACCACGCGCCTGGCCGATCGCCTGCGTCTGGCCGGGCGCATCCACGCCGCTATCGACAACGAGTTCCAGCTGTACTTCCAGCCGATCCGGCACGCCAGCGATGGCAGCCCGGCGGCATTGGAGGCGCTGCTGCGCTGGCCACAGGCCGATGGCAGCTTCATTCCGCCCAACGAGTTCATCCAGCTGTGCGAGGAGACCGGTTTGATCCTGGCGCTGGGCCGCTGGGTGATCCGCGCGGCGGCCAAGGCGCAGCGGCGGCTGGTCGAGGCCGGCTGGGGCGAGCTGCCGATCGCGGTCAATGTGTCTGCCGTGCAGTTCTTCAACAGCGACCTGGTGGCCGAGTTCACCCGCGCCCAGCAGGAGTTCGGCCTGGCCCGCGGTGCCCTGCACGTGGAGCTGACCGAAAGCAGCCTGATGCGCAAGCCGGCGCAGGCGATGCAGACCATGCAGCGCCTGCACGAGCAGGGCATCAGTGTGTCGCTGGATGACTTCGGCACCGGCTATTCCAGCATGTCCTACCTGCAGCACCTGCCGCTGGACATCCTGAAGATCGACCGCAGTTTTGTTGCCGATGTGGAAACCAATCCACGCAATGCCTCGATCTGCCGCGCGCTGTTGTCGCTGGGCCACAGCATGGGCCTGACCATCATCGCCGAAGGCGTGGAAACGCCGGGGCAGCTGGACTGGCTGGCTGCGCACGGTTGCGACCAGGTGCAGGGTTACCTGCTGGGGCGGCCGGCACCGCTGGAACGGATCATAGACGCGCTGGATGAGGTGGTGGCCTAACTGGTAGTGCCAGGCTCGGCTACACCCCGGCCTCCACCAGATGGTCGATGAAACTGCGCACCTTCGGCGCGAGGTGGCTGCGGCTGGTGTAGACCGCGAAGATGCCGATCGGCGAGGCCTCCCACTCCGGCAGCACGCGCACCAGACGACCATCGGCCAGCGCGTCTTCCAGCAGGAAGTCCGGCTGCAGGATCACGCCCATGCCGGCGATCGCGGCTTCGCGCAACACGTCGCCGTTGTTGGCGTGCAGCAGGCTGCTCACTGCCACCTTCACTTCACCGCCGGGTCCCTGCAACGGCCAGTTGTTGCCGGCGGCCCAGTAGCTGTAGCTCAGGCACGCGTGTTCCTGCAGGTCCTGCGGGGTCTGCGGGGTGCCGTGTGCGGCGAGGTAGGACGGCGCGGCGCACAGGCTCACCCGCGATTCGCCCAGGCGGCGTGCGATCAGCGTGGGGCTGGGCTCGCGGGTGATGCGGATGGCCACGTCGTAGCCTTCCTCGACCATGTCCACCAGGCGGTCGGACAGGGCCAGATCCAGTTCCACCTGCGGGAAGCGTTCGCGGTAGCTGGCCAGCAACGGGCCGAGGCGGGCGATACCCCAGCTGACCGGTGCGTTGATGCGCAGCGTGCCCGAGGGTTCCAGCGCCTGCGCGCCGATGCTGGCCTCCAGTGCGTCGAACTCGGCCAGCAGGCGCACGCACTGGGCGTAGTAGGCGGCGCCGGCACTGGTCGGGCTGACCCGGCGCGTGGTGCGGTGGAGCAGGCGGGTCGACAGGCGCTTTTCCAGTGCGGCGACCTGGCGGGTGACGCCGGCGGTGGACATGTCCAGCGCCTGGGCGGCGGCACTGAAGCCGTTGCGCTCGACCACCGCCACGAACACGCGCATCGCCTCGAGGGTGTCCATTGTTGCGCCTTCTGAAATAAATACGGTCAAACGATCGTATTTATCGGCCCGTGAAGGCGCAATAACCTGTGCCCATTCCCTTCAAGGTGCTTTCCGATGCACGCCACGACCCCTCCTGTTTCGCCGCTGGCGCCGTATGGCGCCACCCTGCTGCGCCTGGCCCTGGGCGTGCTGTTCCTGGTCCATGCGCTGACCAAGCTGCTGGTGTTCACCCCGGCCGGTACGGCGGCGTTCTTCGAGTCGCTGGGGCTGCCCGGCGTGCTTGGCTACGTCACCATCGGCGTCGAGCTGGTGATCACTGCCGCGCTGCTGCTGGGCGTCTACGCGCGCTGGGTGGGCCTGGTCGGCGTGCCGCTGCTGCTGGGCACCATCGTCACCGTGCACGGCGCCAACGGCTTCGGTTTCGCCAATGCTGGCGGCGGCTGGGAATACCCGGCGTTCTGGGCGCTGGCGCTGGTGGTGCTGTTCCTGGTTGGCGACGGCAAGTGGACCCTGCGTTCGCGCTGATCGCCGCCTGATCCTGCAACTGGAGAATTCCATGTCCCGCCTGCCTTCGCTGTACATCTCCCATGGTTCGCCGATGACTGCCCTGCATCCGGGCCAGGTCGGCGTGCGCCTGGCCGAGCTGGCGCGCGACCTGCCCACGCCGCGCGCCATCGTGATGGCCTCGGCGCACTGGCTGGGCCGGCAGCCGCTGGTCGGGGCGCATCCGCAGCCGCCAACCATCCACGATTTCGGCGGCTTCCCGCGCGCGCTGTTCGAACTGCAGTACCCGGCGCCGGGTGACCCGGCGCTGGCCGAAGAGGTGGCCGGCCGCATCGCTGCCGCCGGCCTGCCGGTGGCGCTCGACCCGCAGCGTGGCCTGGACCACGGTGCGTGGGTGCCGCTGCGGCTGTTGCGCCCGCAGGCCGACATCCCGGTGGTGCCGGTGTCGATCCAGCCGCTGCTCGGCCCCGAGCATCAGTTCGCGCTGGGCCGCGCGCTGGCGCCGCTGCGCGAACAGGGCGTGCTGCTGATCGGCTCCGGCAGCATCACCCACAACCTGCACGACTGGGGCGACTACCAGGACGGCAAGGAAGCGCCGTACGTGCGGCCCTTCATCGAATGGGTGGAGCAGCGCCTGGCCGCTGATGACCGTCAGGCGCTGCTGGATTACCGCCGGCAGGCGCCGTTCGCCGAACGTGCGCACCCGACCGACGAGCACCTGCTGCCGCTGTTCTTCGCGATGGGCGCGGCGGGCGAGGGCGGCTTCGGTGCGCGTCGCATCGATGCCGGCATCGACGCTGGCTTCCTGGCCATGGACCTGTACCGCTTCGACGGGGCATGAGCCGGGGCTGACGCGCGACGGCCCCGGCCGTCGCGGTCGTGGCCGCATGTGGTAGTTTTTTCCGGGTTTCCGGCGCTGGCCTTCAAGCCTCCCCGCGCGCCGCTTCCTGGAAGAAGCATGCATACCATTGAAGTCGTCCTGGCGATGCTGGTGGCCGTTGTCGCCAGCGGCTACCTGGTTCGCGTCCTGCCGTTTTCGTTGCCGCTGCCGCTGGTGCAGATCGGCCTGGGCGCGGTCATCGCCGGGGTGTTCAACCGCGGCCACGCGCTGGAGCCGGAGGTGTTCTTCCTGCTGTTCCTGCCGCCGCTGCTGTTCCTGGATGGCTGGCGCATTCCCAAGCAGGGCCTGTTCCGCGACAAGGGCGCGATCCTCGAGCTGGCCTTCGGCCTGGTGGTGTTCACCGTCATCGGCGCCGGCTTCCTGATCCACTGGCTGATTCCGGTGATGCCGCTGGCGGTGTGCTTCGCGCTGGCCGCGATCGTGTCACCGACCGATCCGGTGGCAGTGGGTGCGATCGCGTCCAAGGCGCCGATTCCCAAGCGCCTGATGCACATCCTCGAGGGCGAGTCGCTGCTGAACGATGCGTCCGGCCTGGTCTGCTTCCGCTTCGCAGTGGCGGCGGTGATGACAGGCACCTTCTCGCTGGCCACGGCCTCGCTGACCTTCGTGTGGGTGGCGGTGGCGGGATTGGCGGTAGGCGTGGCGGTGACGCTGGGTGTGTCCACGTTCCAGCGCTGGCTGTGGCGCCGCTTCGGCGAAGAGCCGGGCGCGGCGATGCTGGTCAACCTGCTCATTCCGTTCGCGGCCTACCTTCTGGCCGAAGAGATCCATGCCTCGGGCATTCTGGCTGCGGTCGCCGCCGGTATCGCGATGAGCTATGTCGAGCTGACCGGCCGCGTCTCCGGCAGCATGCGCGTGCAGCGCGCCGGGGTCTGGAACATGCTGCAGTTCAGCTTCAACGGCATCATGTTCGTGCTGCTTGGCGAGCAGCTGCCGGGCATCGTCGAACGCGCCACCACCACCATGAACGAGAGCGGCCACCAGAGTGCGTGGTGGCTGCTGGTGTATGTGGTGGTGATCAATCTGGCACTGGTCGTACTGCGCCTGCTCTGGGTGTGGTTGTCGCTGCGCTGGAACCTGCTGCGCGCGCGCCGTCGCGGCCTGGAGCGGGGCGAGGCACCCAACTGGCGCATCGTGGTGGCGACCTCGGTGGCCGGCGTGCGCGGTGCGATCACCCTGGCTGGTGTGTTGACCCTGCCGCTGTTCCTGCCCGATGGCAGTGCGTTCCCGGCGCGTGACCTGGTGATCTTCCTGGCCGCGTCGGTCATCCTGTTCTCGCTGCTGGGCGCCAGCATCGCGCTGCCGCGGCTGTTGAAGGGCCTGCAGCTGCCGTCCGACTCGGGTGAACGCAAGGAAGAGGATCTGGCGCGCCGGCTGTCATCGAAGGCCGCACTGACCGGGGTCGAGCGTATGCGCCAGCAGATGGTGATGAACCAGAACACCGAGAACGTGCAGCTCTACAACGACGCCGCCTCGCGGGTGAGCCTGCTGTACCAGCGCCACCTGGAGCGCGACAGTGATGGGCCCGACGTGGACCCGGAGAAGGTACGGCGCATGGAAATGGGGTACCGCCAGCTGCGCAGCGCCGGCCTGAATGCCGAGCGCGAGGAACTGTTCCGGCTGACCCGGCGCGGGGTGATCTCCGATGAGATCTCGCGGCGCCTGATCCGCAACCTGGACCTGCTGGAATCGCGCAAGCGCGAATGACGGTGGGTGTAGCGTCGAGCCATGCTCGACTGCTCCTGCCCCAGGCGTCATGGACCCGGAACGGAAAGCAGTCGAGCATGGCTCGACTCTACAGAAGCCGGTTACTCCGGCTTCGTTTCCAGGAAATACGCCTCGACCTTGCCCTTGACCTTGATGGTCATCGGGTTGCCGCGACGGTCGCGGGCCTTGCCGGCCTGCACGCGGATCCAGCCTTCGCTGACCGAGTATTCCTCGACGTTGTCGCGCTCGACGTCGTTGAAACGCACGCCGACGCCGCGCTCCAGCGCCTGCGCATCATGGAAGGGGCTGGCCGGGTTGATCGCCAGATGGTCGGGAGGGGTATCGCTCATCGCTTCATTCACAGTGACGGCCACCAAGGCCGGCTTCAGCGGCACAGGATAAACCGTAGAATGCCCGCCTGCCCCAGAGGACGTTCCGCCATGCCTGACAACAGCGACTATTTCGACTTCGAGGAAGACATCCACGACTTCGACGAAGACGGCTTCGAGGCGCGGGTCTGGAACCTGCTGGTACTGATCAACCCGGGCGACGAAGAGCTGGCCCTGCAGCAGTTCAACCGCTGGCGCGAGCACCTGGCCGAGGACGGGCAGCCGCTGGAGGCTGACAGCGACTGGCTGCCGGCCCTGTTCACGGCCATCGCCTGGCAGTCCGGTTTCGAGGTGGAACGTGATGACCTGGAATCGCTGCAGTCGGCGGTGAACGAGCTGTCGGCGCGCTTCAACCTGCAGCTGGACTGGGGCGGCGACCTGGATGACGAGGACTTCGCCGAAGACCTGGACGGCGTGCAGCTGATGTCCACCGCCTTCGACCGCCTGCGCGAGCACAACTACACGCTGTGGAGCGTGGATGCCGGCAGCGACGGCTTCACCGGCGTGATGGCGCTGACCCGCGACGATGACGCGATGCTGGCGCTGTGCTCGCTGCTGAACGTGGAAATCCGGCTGGGTAGCGACCCGTTCTGAGCGACGGGCCGATCCGCCGGGCACGACCCGGCGGGGACGATCTGTTGGGCGCGGCCTGACAGGGTGATCCGCTGAGGACGACCCGACGGGGTAGAGTCGACTGTTAGTCGACTGCTTTCCCATCCGGCCGCGAGAACCCCGCGCTGCGCGCGATAGTCGACCAACAGTCGACTCTACCCTGTCGGTGCCGGTTGGTGTCCGGCGAACCCGCGACGTGGCCTACGGCCGGTACTGCGCCCTGGCGTTGGCAATCACCGCTTTGACCAGGTCACGGTCGGTGTGCCGGGAAATCGCCCGCGCACCGAGCGCTATTGCCTGTGCGCGCAGCTCGGCAGTGACGTCGTAGTGAGCACCGCTGGCCTTGTTCTGGAAGGCCCGCAGGGGAATGCCGAGCTGCGCCGCCATCGCGTGCAGCTCGGCCAGGGTGTCGGCCATCAGGTGCGCCCAGCGCTGTCCGCGCCAGGGATGCACCGCGTCATCGACGTAGACCGTCACCGCCGCGGCCGGTTCAGGCCTGCGGCTTGCTGTCGCTGTCAGCGGCTGGGGCGGCCTCGGCAGCGGCTTCTTCGGCCGCGTCGCCCTCGACGGCTTCGCCTTCTTCGCCTTCAGCAGCGTCTACGCCTTCGAACTCGGCAACCAGCTTGTCCAGGTATTCGTCAGCGGTCTGCTCGGATTCGGCCGCCAGGGTGTCCAGCAGCTTCTGCAGCAGTTCGGAGTACTCCAGGTTGACCTTGCGGCCTTCCTTCTCCTGCACGTTGGCCAGGTGCTTGAGCATGGCCAGCATCGGCACCGGGTTCTCGGCGTTGCCCATGGTCTGGCCGCCGATGGCCAGCAGCCACTCACGGCCCTGCAGGCCGATGGCCGCGACCACCTGGCCGTCTTCGTTGGTCAGCACGGCATGGTTCTGCACCTGCTGCTGGGCGTTCAGGCGGAGGAACGGGCGCTTGGCCTGCTGCTTCTTGCGCTTGTCGCGCTTGGCCTTGGAGGACTGGGACATGGGGTGGGTCACCTGAAAACGGAAAGACCGCCATTGTAGCGGGTGTGCCGGGTGATGCCCTTGGCAGGTGCGGACCAAGGTCGTACCCACCGTTTACTTTGCCGGCCCCTGTGCGGCCTGCACGTCCGGATCGGCGGCCGGCGCCGACAGTCCCACCTGCGGGCCGGCACCGGCCAGTGCAGCGGCCTCGGCAGCCTGGGTCATCACCACGATGCTGATGCGGCGGTTGATCGGGTTCTGCGGGTCGGCCTTGTCGAACAGCACCGACGAAGACAGGCCGACCACGCGGGTGATCTTGCTGTCCTCCAGCCCGCCGTCCACCAGTGCGCGCCGTGCGGCATTGGCACGGTCGGCGCTCAGTTCCCAGTTGCCGTAGCCGCGTGCGGCGGAATAGGCGGTGATGTCGGTGTGTCCGGTCAGGCTGATCCGGTTCGGCACGTGGTTCAGGTAGTTGGCCAGCTCGTGCAGGATCTGCTGCGTATACGGCTTCAGCGTGGCGCTGCCGAGGTCGAACATCGGCCGGTTCTGCTTGTCCACGATCTGGATGCGCAGGCCTTCCGGGGTCAGGTCCAGCAGCAGCTGGTCCTTGAAGGGCTCCAGTGCTTGGCTCTTGCTGATCGCCTCCTGCAGTTCCTTCATCAGTGCTTCCAGCTGCTGCTTGTCGCGCTGCTGCTGGTCCACCGGCTGCGGCACCGCTTCCTTCTGGTTCTGGAAGGGATCGTTGCTGCTGCCCCGCGAGATGTCGGTGGCACCGCCGAGTTTGATCATCGAGGTGCTGGCGCCGCCCGGGCCGGCCATGCCGGGCGCCGGTGTGGCGTTCTGCCCGCTCAGCGGGCTGGGGTTGCGGAAGTACTCGGAAATGGCCGCCCGGTCGTTCTTGTTGGTGGTGGCCATCAGCCACAGCACCAGGAAGAACGCCATCATCGCGGTCACGAAGTCGGCATAGGCCACCTTCCACGAACCGCCATGATGGGCGGCGTGGCCGGCCTTCTTTACCCGGCGAACGATGACGGTGGGCTTGGTCTCGGCCATGGCTTACTTGACCGTCTTCAGGTGCTGCTCGAAATCGGAGAAGGCCGGGCGCACGTTCGACGGCAGCGTCTTGCGGGCGAATTCCAGCGCGATCTTCGGGTTGTAGCCGCGCAGGCAGGCCAGCAGGGCGGTCTTCACCGATTCGTAGATGCGGCTGTCCTGCTCGGCGCGGGCCTCCATCGCGGCCGCCATCGGGCCGACGAAGCCGTAGCCCAGCAGAATGCCGAGGAAAGTACCGACCAGCGCGCCGGCCACGTGGCCACCGACCTCGACGATGTCGCCGCCGATCGAGCCCATGGTGATGACGATGCCCAGCACTGCGGCGACGATGCCGAAACCGGGCAGTCCGTCGGCGACCTTGGTCAGCACCTGCGACGGTGCCATGGCTTCGGCATGGTGCTTTTCCAGCTCCAGTTCCAGCAGCGGCTCCAGCTCATGCGGCTCGATGTTGCTGCCGATCATCAGGCGCAGGCAGTCGGTGATGAAGTCGATCAGGTGGTGGTCGGCCTGCACCTTGGGGTAGTTGCCGAACAGCGCGCTCTCGGCCGGGCGCTCGACGTGGTCTTCCAGCGCCATGAAGCCTTCGCGGCGGGCCTTGTTGAGCAGTTCATAGAGCAGGCTGAGGACGTCGATGTAGTCCTGCTGCTTGTAGCGCGGGCCCTTGAACACGCCGACCATGGCCTGCAGGGTCTGCTTGACCGTCTTGGCCGGGGTACCGACCAGGAAGGCGCCGAGCGCGGCGCCGCCGATGATGACCAGCTCGTAGGGCTGCCAGAGGGCACCCAGGCGGCCGTGGGCACCGAGATAGCCCCCGATCACGCTGATGATGACGACCAGGAATCCAACGATGATGAGCATGGGGCGACGCAAGGAGAGGGGATATCTCCTTGTCGGCCCGTCGCCCGATTTTCTGAAGAGGGAATTCTGTGAAATCGGTCAGCGGGGTGTCTCAGCCCGCTACGCCGCTTTCGGCGCCGCCACGCTGCAACGGGTCGGGCCAGGGCTCGCCATTGCCGGTGAACGAAAGTGAGACGGAGTTCAGGCAGTGGCGCTCGTAAGTGGGCGGCGGACCGTCCGGGAACACGTGGCCCAGGTGGCTGCCGCAGCGCGCGCAGGTGATCTCGGTGCGGACCATGCCGTGGCTGGTATCGCGGATCTCGCGCACGTGCGCCGGGTCGAAGGGGGCGAAGAAGCTGGGCCAGCCGGTGCCGGAATCGAACTTGGTGCTGGAGCGGAACAGCGGCAGTGCGCACAGACGGCAGCAATAGACGCCCTCGCGCTTGTTGTCGAGGAATACGCCGCAGAACGGCGCCTCGGTGCCGTGCTGCAGCAGCACGCGGCGTTCCTCGCTGCTGAGACCGGCAACCAGCGCCTCGGTCTGGGTGGCGGTGGGGGGCGTCAGGTCGAAGGCAGTCATGGCGGCGCTCCGTGGGGTCGATGGCCTGGGGATGCCGGAAAACGTGGGGATGCCGGCGCGCGCTTGCAAGTGTGATGGCCGTTCATGGGCGGCACACAGGTGCAGGCGCAAGGTGAATGCGATCCACGCCGGAGCGTGACATGAAACCGACCCTGTCCCTGTTGTTGATGGCCCTGTTGCCCACGCTGGCGTTGGCGCAGGTGCCCACCGCCGACCCGACCGCTACCCGCAGTGCCACCACCGTGGCACCGCAGCCGGTGGTGCCGCCACCGCAGGCCGCCCGCCCGCAGCCGCAGGTACTGCCGTCGCCGCAGCCGGCGCAGCCGATCAAGTCCACCGGCCCCGCCCGGATCGCGCCGGCGCCGGTACCGAAGCCGGCCGACAAGGTCTATGACCGCAATGGCCGCATCGTGCCGGGCGTGCGCCCGGCCGGCCCGAACCGCGTATTCGACTCGCGTACCGGCCGTTATTACGACAGCGTGCCGGCCGGTGACGGCCAGCAGATCAAGCGCTGACCACTGGTGCCAACCCGGGTGGGCAGCGACCGCACGCTGTGCGGACTGAACGCACGAAAACAGCCTCCTGGAGATCACTGCTTTTTCGCCTGCGATTAACCGTTCCGGGACCACCGTGGCCCTGCGTCGGCATTCCGCCGCCGCATCTCCTTCGTCCACTGGATCGCGATCATGAAAAACCAGCAGAGCCGTCATCCCGGCAAGGAAACGCAGGGCCGTAATCCGCAGCAACAGCAGCAGCAACAACAGCAGCAGATGGAGCCGCAGCAGCACAAGGGCGGCAAGCAGCAGGAACAGCGCTCGCAGAAGCATCCGCAGCAGCGCTGACGGACCCAGGGGTCGGATCCCGCGCAGCGGGCTCTGACCCCATCCTGCGAACGCCTCAATCCGGAATCGGCAGGCTCAGCGTTTCCTTCACCTCTTCCATCACGATGTAGCTCTTCGACTCACGTACATGCGGCAGCGTCAGCAAGGTGCTGCCGAGCAGCTTGCGGTAGGAGGCCATTTCACTGATCCGCGCCTTCAGCAGGTAATCGAAGTCGCCCGACACCAGGTGGCACTCCAGTACGTTGGGTAGCTTCAGCGCCGCGCGCCGGAACTCCTCGAAGATGTCGCCGGACTTGTAGGCCAGGCTGATCTCGACGAACACCAGCAGGCTGGCCTTCACCGCAGCCGGGTCGAGGTGGGCGTGGTAGCCGGTGATAACCCCTTCGCGCTCCAATCGACGCACGCGCTCGGTGCACGGCGTGGTCGACAGGCCGACCCGCTCGCCCAGCTCAGTAAAGGAGATACGGCCCTCGGCCTGCAGGATGCGCAGGATCTTGCGGTCGATCTTGTCCAGTTCGCGGATACGGGTGGCCATGGCCGTCAACCTTGGGGAATGAATTGCAGGAGAACATCCTGCCGGTTGATTTCAAAACAGGCAAATCAACTGGGAATGGCTGTCTATACTTCCCCAATTATGGTCCCGGCACGCTCCAGTGCAGGGAATGATCGGGTTGGAGAAGTCCCATGCGAGTCCTAGTTCTCGGCAGCGGCGTGATCGGCACCACCAGTGCCTGGTACCTGCGACAGGCCGGGTTTGAAGTCACGGTCATCGACCGCCAACCCGGACCGGCGCTGGAAACCAGCTTCGCCAATGCCGGCCAGCTGTCGTTCGGCTACACCTCGCCGTGGGCGGCCCCGGGCGTGCCGAAGAAGGCGATCGGCTGGCTGTTCGAGAAGCACGCACCGCTGGCGATCAAGCCGGGCATGGACCTGGCCCAGTACCGTTGGCTGTGGCAGATGCTGCGCAACTGTACCCATGAGCGCTACGCGATCAACAAGGCGCGCATGGTGCGCATGTCCGAGTACAGCCGCGACTGCCTGAACGAGCTGCGCGCGCAGATCGGCATCGAATTCGAAGGCCGCGACCTGGGCACCACCCAGCTGTTCCGCACCCAGCAGCAGCTGGATGCCTCGGCGCAGGACATCGAGATCCTGGCCCAGTACGGCGTGCCGTACGAGGTGCTGGACCGCGCCGGCATCATCCAGGCCGAACCGGCGCTGGCCCATGTCGATGGCCTGGTCGGCGCGCTGCGCCTGCCGCGTGACCAGACCGGCGACTGCCAGCTGTTCACCCGCCGCCTGGCGCAGATGTGCGTGGATGCTGGTGTCGAGTTCCGCTTCGACCAGGACATCACCGGCCTGGAGTTCGATGGCGACCGCATCACCGGCGTGCGCATCGACGGCAAGCTGGAAACCGCCGACCGCTTCGTGGTCGCGCTCGGCAGCTATTCGCCGGCGCTGGTCGCACCATTGGGCATGCGCCTGCCGGTGTACCCGCTGAAGGGCTATTCGCTGACCCTGCCGATCACGGATCCGGCGATGGCACCGACCTCGACCATCCTCGATGAAAGCTACAAGGTGGCGGTCACCCGTTTCGACGACCGCATCCGTGTCGGTGGCATGGCCGAAGTGGCCGGCTTCGACCTGTCGCTGTCGCAGCGCCGCCGTGAAACCCTGGAGCTGGTGGTCAGCGACCTCTACCCGAAGGGCGGTGACCTGTCGCGTGCGCAGTTCTGGACCGGCCTGCGCCCGGCCACGCCGGACGGTACGCCGGTGATCGGCGCCACGCCGTTCCGCAATCTGTACCTCAACACCGGCCACGGCACGCTGGGCTGGACCATGGCGTGCGGCTCGGGCCGCTACCTGGCCGACCTGATGAGCGCGCGCCAGCCGCAGATCAGCACCGAAGGCCTGGATATTTTCCGCTACGGCCAGTACGGTCACGCGCCGCAACAAGAGAACCGCACATGCGTCCTGCCCGCGCGCTGATCGATCTGGGCGCCCTGCGCAGCAATTACCGGCTCGCCCGTGAACTGGGCGGTGGCAAGGCCCTGGCGATCATCAAGGCCGACGCCTATGGGCATGGCGCGGTGCGCTGTGCGCAGGCGCTGGAAGGCGAGGCCGATGGTTTCGGCGTGGCCACCATCGAAGAGGCGCTGGAACTGCGCCAGGCCGGCATCCGTGCGCCGATCCTTCTGCTGGAAGGCATCTTCGAACCCAGCGACATGGCGCTGGTGGCCGAGCATGATTTCTGGTTCGCCGTTGGTTCGCCGTGGCAGCTGGAGGCCGTCGCCGCCTTCGACAGCCCGCGCCCGTTGACGGTGTGGCTGAAGCTGGACAGCGGCATGCATCGCCTCGGCCTGGACGTGGACAGCTTCCGTGCCGCGCATGCACGCCTGTCGGCGCTGCCGCAGGTCGAGCGCATCGTGCTGATGACCCACCTGGCGCGCGCTGACGAGCTGGACAGCGAACGCACCCACCAACAGGCGGCGACTTTCGCGCGGGCCATCGAGGGCCTGCACGGCGAGACCAGCGTGTGCAACTCGCCGGCGCTGCTGGGCTGGCCGGACGTGCGCAGTGACTGGGTGCGCCCGGGCCTGATGCTGTATGGCGCAAACCCGCTGCCGGACAACACAGCACTGACCGAGCGCCTGCGCCCGGTGATGACGATGCAGTCAAAGGTGATCGCCGAACGCTGGATCGAGGCGGGTGAGCCGGTGGGCTATGGCGCCCGCTTTGTGGCCAAGGCGCGCACCCGCGTGGGTGTGGTCGCACTCGGCTATGCCGACGGTTATCCGCAGTTCGCCCCGAATGGCACCCCGGTGCTGATCGACGGCCAGCCCGGTGCGCTGATCGGGCGCGTGTCGATGGACATGCTGACGGTGGACCTGACCGCGCATGCGCAGGCCGGCATCGGCAGCGTGGTGGAACTGTGGGGCAGCGCACCGACGCTGTCCGAGCTGGCGCCGCGCTGTGGCGTGAGCGCGTACCAGCTGCCGTGCGCGGTCAAGCGCGTGGCGAAGGTGTACGTGTAGCGCCGAGCCCACGCTCGGCTCCGGTCAGCGGCCGACCTTGGTCGGCACCGTGAATGCGTGTCGACCAAGGTCGACACCTACCGTCGGGCTTGGCACGCAGCGGTCGCCATGCGCGGCTCTGGTAGCGGCCGACCCTGGTCGGCGCCGTGTAATGCGTGTCGACCAAGGTCGACACCTACCGAGGGCTTGGCGCGCAGCGGTCGCCATGCGCGGCTCTGGTAGCAGCCGACCTTGGTCGGCACCGTGAATGCGTGTCGACCAAGGTCGACACCTACCGAGGGGCCTAACGCGCGGCGGTCGCCTGGCTGGCCAGCTGGCGCCTGACCCAGTCATCGATCAGGCGCTTCTCGTAGCGCAGCGGATCGCTGTCGCTCCTCAGCCCCAGGTTGTGCAGGTAACCGGTATCGCTGAGGCGCGCATCGCCCTCGCTGACGATACGGCCGCTGGCGTCCTTCAACGTGTACTGCAGGCTGATCCGCGGCGGGTAGATGTCGCGCATGATCCGGATGTCGCGGCCACGTGGGCCGTGCCACGGCTCGTAGTCACCGGCACGCTTGATGTCCACCAGGGTCACATCGAGGGTCTGCCCAGGCTGCAGCGGCTTGGCAGCGGTGGTCTGCAGGTAGCGGGCCAGCTGCTGTACCCAGTCACCGCGTTCGGCTTCGAAGCGGTTGGTGCTCTGGCGGATCTCGGTGAATTTGGCCGGATCCTCCCATTTCACGCTGACCGGGCCATCGGCCTGCAATGCGCGCGGCGCGTCCGCATCGGTCACGGTGCGCGGTGCAGCGCTGGCGCCGCCCGCCACCAGGGCGCCTGCCAGCAGGGCAATCGCGAGTGAGCGTTTCATGACGGTCTCCTGCGTCCCCGAGCTGGGGACGATGTTGATCACGGATCGAGTGTGATCCTGTGGCCGGACCGCCGCAATGGCCGATTGCGTCGCGCGCAAGGGTGGTTGCCGCCAATTCATCGACGTCAACCATGACTGATGTCGCTTGACGCTGTGAATACGCGCTTTGGAAGATGCTGTGCTTCCAATCCGGCCTGCATAGACGCCCTTGTCCACACTGCCGCCCCTAGTGGAGCGCCCGCCGATGATGGTGCCGGCGCCCGAACCCGACCTGCATCATGGCGTGCTTGAGCGCATCAACGCGGGTTTCTGCGTGATCCAGGTGCTGTTCGAGGGGGACCGCGCGGTGGATTACCGTTTCATCGAGGTCAACGATGCCTTCGAACGGCACACCGGCCTGAAGGACGCCTGCGGCCAGCGCATGAGCCTGCTGGAGCCGAATCACGAGGAAGACTGGTTCCGCATCTACGGCGAAGTCGCGCGCAGTGGCCGCCCCGCCCAGTTCGAGATGGAAGCGCGTGCGCTGGGCCGTTCGTTCGCGGTCGATGCGGTGCGCGTGGGCCGTCCGGGCGAGGACAAGGTCGGCATCCTGTTCTTCGACATCACCGCACGCAAGCAGATGGAAGTGGAGCTGGGCGAAAGCGAAGCCCGCTTCAGTGCGCTGGCCGACGGCCTGCCGATGCCGGTGTGGGTGCTCGACGAGCGCGGCCATGCGCGTTTCGTCAACAGCGCTTTCAGTGAGTTCTTCGGCGGTGACGAAACACGCGTGCCGGAAGATGTCTGGCGCGGCCTGGTGCATCCGGACGATGCATCGGTGTTCGAGTACGAACTGCAGGAAGCACTGAAGGCGCAGCGGTCGATGCATGCGCTGGTGCGGGCCCGGCGCGCCGATGGCGAATGGCGTTGGCTGGAAATGAACGCACGCCCGCGCTTCTCGCGGATGGGCCGCTTCATCGGCCTGGCCGGCAGCAGCCCGGACGTGACCGAACGCCGCGAGATCGAACTGGCCCGTGAGGAGTTGCTGCAGTCCGAGCGTGCCGCGCGCAGCGCCGCCGAGAACATGGCGCGGCTGAAGGACGAATTCCTGGCCACGCTGTCGCATGAGCTGCGTACGCCGCTGACCACCATCCTCGGCTGGAGCGAGTTGCTGCTGCAGCGCGTGGACAACACCAGCCCGCTGTACAAGGGCCTGAATGTGATCGCCAACAGCGCCGGTGCGCAGAAGCGGCTGATCTCGGACATGCTCGACCTCAGCAGCATGCTGCTGGGCAAGGTGCAGCTGGAGGTGGAGATACTGGACCTGCGCGACCTGCTGGGCGAAGCCATCGGCGCGCAGGAGCTGGTCGCCGAAGGCAAGGCACTGGACGTGAGCCTGCTGCTGCCCGAGCAGCCCTGCCTGGTGCTGGGCGATGCCACCCGTCTGCAGCAGGTGTTGTGGAACCTGCTGTCGAATGCAATCAAGTTCACCCCGGCCGAAGGCCGCATCGACCTGCAGCTGCAGGCCGACGGCAACCACTGGGTGATCACCGTGCGTGACACCGGCGACGGTATTGCGCCCGAATTCCTCAATCACCTGTTCAGCCGTTTCCGCCAGGCCGATGGCACCACCACCCGACGCCATGGCGGCCTGGGCCTGGGCCTGGCCATCGTGCAGCAGCTGGTCGAACTGCATGGCGGTACCGTCACCGCTGCCAGCGAGGGCCATGGCCACGGCGCCACCTTCACCGTACGCCTGCCGCAGCACATTCCCGATGCCGAACGGCGGCCACTGCGCGAAGTGATCAGCGGGCCGATCCTGGAGCCGGTGATCGTCGAGCCGTATCCGCTGCGTGGCATGCACGTGCTGGCGGTGGAAGACCAGCCGGAAGTGCTGGAGTACCTGCGGCGCATGCTGGAAGAGCAGGGCGCGAGCGTGTCGGCAGCCAGCTCGGCCGGTGAAGCGCTGGCGCTGCTGGCCGATACCGGGCATCTGCAGTACCACGTGATGCTGACCGACATCGGCATGCCGGGCATGGATGGCTATGGCCTGGTGCGCACGCTGCGCGAGGACATGGGCGTGGACGCGCTGACGCTGCCGGCGGTGGCCGTGACCGCACTGGCGCGTGCCGATGACCGGCGCCGAGCGCTGGCGTCTGGCTTCCAGGAGCACGTCGCCAAGCCCTATTCGGTGGCGCAGCTAGTGTCGGCCGTGCGCAAGGTACAGGTGCCGCGCGCCGACAGCGCGCTGCATTGAGCATTCACAGGAGGTCGCCGATGTCCCGTACAGCTCCCCGCATCCATACCGATCCGGCGCAGATCGCGCGCCTGGAAGCCCTGCTGCCGCAGCTGGAGGGCGAAACGCAGGTGCAGCTGACCCTGCACGATGGCCGCCGCCTGCTCGGCACCGTGGCGGTGAAACCGACCGTGCAGCAGTACCGCAACGAAGCCGGCGACGAAGGCAGCAACGGCCAGTTGCGCCTGGATGACTACGACACGCCGGTGCAACAGCATCATGTGTGGCTGGATGAAATCGCCAGCGTCGACCGCCTGCCACCCAGGGCGCCTTGATCGGATGTAGAGCCGAGCCCACGCTCGGCTGCGCCGTCGCCCGAGCGTGGGCTCGGGCGCTACCGGTGTGTCAATGCTCGAACAACGTCGGCGTCGCCTCGAACCGGCGCGCATAGGCGCGTTCTTCCGCCACCCGGGCCACTTCGTCATCGGCCAGATCCGGTGCGCCGTACACCGCATAGGCCACGCTGCCGTCGGCGCCATGACCGACCTGGTGCAGCCGGTAGCGTGAGTGGCCGCCGCCGGTGTCCTCGGGGTAATGCACGGGCGGATGGCTGCCTTCCAGGTCCATTTCACTGTTGTCGACCACGCCACCGACGAACAAGGCTCGCATGCAGGTTCTCCTGGGTTTCCGGGGGAGCCTCTACCCTGAACGTTCCAATGTTGCTGGCAGATCAAGGCCCCGTTCGGGTTTCGCAAAGCGGCTGCCGGGGCCGGCCCGGCCAAGCCGGTACAATGGACGGCCCTCACGCTTGAAGTACCCGCGCCGATGGCCTCCAGCGACGACGCCCCCCTGCAGACCCTGTTCCTGCCGTTCTCCCAAGGCGCCCTGCGCTGGCCGGAGGGCCCGGTGGCCTTCCTGCGTGCCCGCGACGGCTGGCCGCTGCGCGAAGCGGCCGGCAACCGCGAGGTGCACTGCGAGCAGAGCTTTGCCCCGTTCGCGCAGCCGCTGCAGCAGGCCGCCGGCTGGACCGTCAGCGGCCAGCTGGATGATGTGGCCGGCAAGGGCCGCTACCCGCTGGTGCTGGTGCTGCCGCCGCGCCAGCGTGAGGAAGCCCGCGCGCTGTTCGCCCGCGCGCTGGCGCTGGTCGCCGAGGGCGGCCGCATCGTTGCCTGCCAGTCCAACAACGAAGGGGCACGCTCGGGCGAGGGTGACCTCAAGCAGCTGACCGGCCTCGGCGGCAGCCTGACCAAGAACCACTGCCGCGTGTACTGGACCGCCCCGATGCAGGGCCAGCACGACGCCGACCTGGCCAAGCGCTGGTCGGCACTGGATGCGGTGCGGCCAATCGTCGGCGGCCGTTTCCTCAGCCGCCCGGGCGTGTTCGCCTGGGATCGCATCGACCCGGCGTCCGCGCTGTTGGCCGAGCACCTGCCGGCCGACCTGGCCGGGCGTGCTGCCGACCTCGGCGCGGGCTATGGCTACCTGTCGCGCGAGCTGCTGGAGCGTTGCCCGAAGATCACCGCGCTGGACCTGTACGAAGCCGAGCAGCGCGCGCTGGCCCTGGCCGAACTGAACCTGGCACCACCGCCGCGCCCGCTGCCGCTGCGCTTCCTGTGGCGCGACGTCACCGCCGGCATCGAGCCGGGCTACGACGTGATCATCAGCAATCCGCCGTTCCACACGCCGTCGCGCGCCGACCGTCCTGACATCGGCCAGCGCTTCATCGCCGTGGCCGCGCAGGCGCTGCGCCCGGGCGGACGCCTGTACGTAGTGGCCAACCGCCATCTGCCGTACGAGTACACGCTCAACGAGAGCTTTGGCGCGGTGCGCGTGGTCGCCGAGCGCGATGGCTTCAAGCTGGTGGAAGCGGTGAAGGGGAAGGGCAAGTGAAGCTGGTCAAGCTCATCGCCAACCTGGGCTACGGCAGCCGCAAGCAGGTGCAGTGGATGTTCCGCGAAGGCCGCGTCACCGACGCCGACGGCGAGGTGCTGTATGCCGACGACCAGGTGCCGCACGAGGCAATCCGGGTCGATGGCGAGCCGCTGGACCCGCCGGTGGGCCTGTCGATCGCGCTGCACAAGCCGGCCGGCTACACCTGTTCGACCAAGGACACCGGCCGCCTGATCTACGACCTGCTGCCGCCGCGCTTCCGCGACCGCGATCCGGTGCTGTCCACGGTGGGCCGCCTCGACCGCGAGACCAGTGGCCTGCTGCTGCTGACTGACGATGGCAGCCTGCTGCACCGGATCATCTCGCCGAAGTCGAAGCTGCCGAAAGTCTATGAGGTCGAGTTGAACGACGACCTGCGCGGCGACGAGGTAGCGCTGTTCGCCAGCGGTACGCTGATGCTGGAGTCCGAGAAGACGCCCCTGCTGCCGGCTGAACTGGAAGTGCTGGATGCGCGTCGCGCGCGCCTGGTGCTGCACGAAGGCCGCTACCATCAGGTACGCCGCATGTTCGCCGCCACCGGCAACCACGTGCAGGCCCTGCACCGCAGTCGTGTTGGCGGGCTGGACCTGCAGGGACTGGACGAGGGGCAATGGCGGCAGCTCACTTCCACCGACCTGGATACGCTGTTCGCTCCATGACCACCATCGCTGCGCTGCCGTTCCTCCCCGACGCCGTCATCTTCGACATGGACGGCCTGATGATCGACAGCGAGCGGGTCTCGCTGGCCTGCTGGAGCGAGGCCGCCGACGAATTCGGGTTGGGCCTGGACGAGGCGGTGTTCCTGCGCATGGTCGGCCTTGGTGACCGTGACACGCACGCGCTGCTGCGCGCGCAGGGCATCGAGGACAGCGTGATCGACGCAGTGGCGGCACGTTGCCATGAGCTGTACGAAGCACGCACGCAGACCGGTCTGCCGCTGCGGCCAGGCATCCTGGAGCTGCTGGAGCTGTTGAAGGCGCACGCGGTACCGCGTGCAGTGGCAACCACCACGCGGCAGCCGCGGGCCAACCGCAAGCTGGCCGCTGCCGGCCTGCTGCCGTATTTCGATGCGGTGATCACCAGTGGCGACGTGGCGCGGCCGAAACCGGCGCCGGACATCTACCTGCTGGCCGCGCAGCGGCTGGGCCAGGCCCCGGAACGCTGCCTGGCGCTGGAAGACTCACCGGCCGGTACGCGCGCGGCATTGGCCGCCGGCATGACCGTGATCCAGGTGCCGGACCTGGTGCATCCTGACGAAGAGCTGCGCGCACTGGGCCACCGCATCGTCGGCTCGCTGGTGGACGCGCACGCGCTGCTGCTGCCGCTGCTGCCGAGGTAACCGGTAGGTGCCGACCGCCCCTGACGGTGGGTGCCGACCGTTGGTCGGCACACCCTAATGCCCCGGTAGGTGCCAACCTTGGTTGGCACGCCCAATGCCCCGGTAGGTGCCAACCTTGGTTGGCACGCTTTTCTTTCAATGGAGTCGAGCAAGCTCGACTCTACGGGTGCCGACCGTTGGTCGGCACACCTGCCCCATCACACCCGCCCGAACACCAGCGCGGCGTTAATGCTTCGGTAGGTGCCAACCTTGGTTGGCACGCTTTTCAATGCAGCCGAGCATGGCTCAGCTCTACATCCGTTGGTGGGTGCCGACCGTTGGTCGGCACACCTGCCCCATCACACCCGCCCGAACACCAGCGCGGCGTTGGTGCCACCGAAGCCGAAGCTGTTGGACATCACCGTATCCAGCTTCTGCTCGCGGCTTTCGCGCAGGATCGGGAAGCTCTCCACCTTCGGGTCCAGTTCGCCGATGTTGGCCGAACCGGCGACGAAGCCATCGCGCATCATCAGCAGGCAGTAGATCGCCTCGTGCACGCTGGCCGCACCCAGCGAATGTCCGGACAGCGCCTTGGTCGAGGACAGCGGCGGCACCGCATCACCGAACACTTCGCGGATCGCATTGAGCTCGGTGACGTCGCCCAGCGGCGTCGAGGTGCCGTGGGTGTTGAGGTAGTCCAGCGGGCGATCGACGCCCTGCAGCGCCATCTTCATGCAGCGCACCGCGCCTTCGCCGGACGGCGCGACCATGTCGGCGCCGTCGGAGGTCACGCCATAGCCGATCAGCTCGGCATGGATGTGCGCGCCGCGCGCAACGGCGTGGTCGTAGTCCTCCAGCACCAGCATGCCGCCGCCACCGGCGATGACGAAGCCGTCGCGGTCCTTGTCGTACGGACGCGAGGCGCTGGCCGGGGTCTCGTTGAAGCTGGTCGACAGCGCGCCCATCGCATCGAACATCACGCTCATCGACCAGTGCAGGTCTTCACCGCCACCGGCGAACATGATGTCCTGAGCGCCATGGCGGATCATGTCCGCGGCGGCGCCGATGCAGTGTGCCGAGGTCGCGCAGGCGGCCGACAGCGAATAGCTGACGCCCTTGATCTGGTAGGCGGTGGCCAGGCAGGCCGAGACCGTCGAGCACATCGTGCGCGGCACCATGTACGGGCCGACCTTGCGCACACCACGTTCGCGCAGCAGGTCGACCGCGCCGATCTGCCACTCGCTGGAGCCGCCACCGGAACCGGCGATCAGGCCGGTGCGCAGGTTGCTGACCTGCTCGGGGCTGAGCCCGGCATCGGCGATGGCATCGCGCATGGACAGGTAGGCGAAGGCTGCCGCATCACTCATGAAGCGCTTCTGCTTGCGGTCGATCAATGCGTCCAGGTCGAGGTCGACACGGCCGCCAACCTGGCTGCGCAGGCCGGCTTCGGCGTGGTCGGCCAGGGCGGTGATGCCCGAGCGCCCTTCGCGCAGCGCGGCCGAAACGGTATCCAGATCATTGCCGAGGCAGGACGTGATGCCCATGCCGGTGATGACGACGCGACGCATCAGAAGCTCCCGGTTTCAGTGAACAGGCCGACGCGCAGGTCGCGCGCGCTGTAGATTTCGCGGTCATCCACGTACATGCGCGCGTCCGACTGGGCCATCACCAGCTTGCGGTTGATGACGCGGCTGATGTCGATCTCGTAGCGCACCCGCTTGGCCTCCGGCAGTACCTGGCCGGTGAACTTCACCTCGCCGCAGCCCAGTGCGCGGCCCTTGCCGGGGGCGCCCAGCCAGGTGAGGAAGAAGCCGGTCAGCTGCCACATGGCATCCAGGCCGAGGCAGCCGGGCATCACCGGGTCGCCGATGAAGTGGCAGCCGAAGAACCACAGGTCCGGGCGGATATCCAGTTCGGCGCGTACCATGCCCTTGCCATGCGGTCCGCCGTCCTCGCGGATGTCGGTGATGCGGTCGAACATCAGCATCGGATCGTTGGGCAAACGGCCGGCGGCGGCGCCGAACAGTTCACCGCGTGCGCTGGCCAGCAGCTGTTCGCGGTTGAACGCGTGGAGACGGGTCATGAAGCACAATCCTGGAAGCGGGGAAACAGGGAAACAAGCGCTCGAGGATGCCCGTGGAAACTGCGCCGATCAAACATTTCAACCGTACGCAACCGTAGTGTTTTCAATGGAATACGCGCATCCTGTTGATGTGCAACGACCATACTTCGGCGTGTGGCCCGTTCGGCACGCCCCCGCCCTTTCCGCCTGACATGACCCGACTGCGCAAGATCATCCACGTCGACATGGACGCGTTCTACGCGTCGGTGGAGCAGCGCGACGATCCGTCACTGCGCGGCAAGCCGGTGGTTGTGGCATGGCGCGGCGCACGCTCGGTGGTGTGCGCGGCCTCGTACGAGGCCCGCGTGTTCGGCGTGCGCTCGGCGATGCCGGCGCTGCGTGCCGAACGCCTGTGTCCGGATGCGATCTTCGTGCCGCCGGACTTCGCGCGTTACAAGGCGGTGTCACGCCACGTGCGCGAGATCTTCCTGCGTCACACCGACCTGGTCGAGCCGTTGTCGCTGGACGAGGCCTACCTGGACGTGACCGAGCCGAAGAGCGGTATCGAACTGGCCACCGACATCGCCCGTACCATCCGCACGCAGATCCGCGAGGAAACGAACCTGACTGCTTCAGCCGGGATCGCGCCGAACAAGTTCCTGGCCAAGATCGCTTCGGACTGGCGCAAGCCCGATGGCCAGTTCGTGATCCCCCCGCAGCGGGTGGATGCGTTCCTGCTGCCGTTGCCGGTGAACCGGGTGCCCGGCGTCGGCAAGGTGATGGAAGGCAAGCTGGCCGCACGCGGTATCGTCACCTGCGGCGACCTGCGGCAGTGGGCCTTGATCGATCTGGAAGAGGCGTTCGGCAGTTTCGGCCGCAGCCTGTACAACCGCGCACGCGGCATCGATGAACGGCCGGTGGAGCCGGACCAGCAGGTGCAGTCGATTTCCTCCGAAGACACCTTCGCCGAGGATCTGCCGCTGGAAGATCTGGGTGAGGCCATCGTGCAGCTGGCGGAGAAGACCTGGAATGCCACGCGCAAGACCGAACGCGTCGGCCACACCGTGGTGCTGAAACTGAAGACCGCGCAGTTCCGCATCCTCACCCGCAGCTTCACCCCGGAGCGCCCGCCGGAATCGATGGAAGAACTGCGCGACATCGCGCTGGCCCTGCGCGCCCGCGTCGACCTGCCGGCGGAGACCCGCTACCGGCTGGTGGGTGTCGGACTCGGTGGCTTCCGCGAAAAGGAGCCGGTGGTGCAGGGGGAATTGTTCGAGCACGCAACGAACGATTCCCCACGGACCTGATGCATGTGTCGACCAAGGTCGACACCTACCAACAGCCGCGTGCCGACCAACGGTCAGCACCCACCAACAGCAGCGGGAACCTGTCGAAGGCGGGGTGGGTCCGGTTGCGGGGGCGCGAGCCGCATGGATGCGGCGACCGAGCCTCCATGGACGGATTCACGGCGTCCCCCGCAACCGGACCCACCCCGCCAACCTACAGATATCCAGCTGTTGCCGTTGCGTTGCCGTTGCATTGAGCAGGTGCAGGGCGCAGCCCTGCAAAACAACCCTTCACCTTAAGGCCACTGCATCTCGCCCTTGGCCACCTTCGCACTCAATTCCAGCGACTCCACGCCCGCCAGCTTCGGGTAGCGCGCCTGCATCGCTTTCACCAGCGCCGCGCTGTCCTTCGCCTTTGCCGCCTCAACATCGAACGCGCGGATGTAGTCCGCGGTGAAGCGCAACGCACTGGCATCCAGCGCCATTCCCGGCGCGTAGTGACCCGGCACCACCACCTTCGGCTTCAGTGCCTGCAGCCGCTGCAGGGTCTGCAGCCAGTCGGCATGCGACTTCGGCGTCTGCGTATCGGCCATCCACACGTGCTCGCCGGCTACCACCGGAATACCACCGACGATCGCGCGCAGCGACGGCACCCACAGCACCGTGCGGTCCGGGGTCGGGCCATCCAGGCCGATCAGCGGCAGGCGCTGGCCTTCCAGCTGCAGGGCGTCGCCGTCCAGTACCTGTGGCACCACGATGCGTGCCGGCACGTCGGCGCCCATCTTCGGTCCCCAGTAGGCCAGCTTGCCGGCCTGGGTCTGCTGGATATGGGCGACGGTCTGCGCGGTGGCGACGATGCGTGCCTGCGGGAAGGCGTCCTGCAGGGTGGCCAGGCCGAAGTAATAGTCCGGATCACCGTGGCTGATGTAGATCGTGGTCAGCTGCTTGCCGCTGGCGCGGATCAGCTCGACCAGCTTGCGCGCGTCGCTGGCGCCGAACTGCGCGTTGACCAGGATCGCATCGTGGCGGCCTTCGATCAGCACCGAGGACACCGAGAACATCGCCTGCGGGCCGGGATGGAAGGTCTGCAGGTGGAGTTGGGAATTCGTCGCCGTGGCCGGCGCCGGGGAGGAGGCCGATGCAGCAAGCAACGGCGCACTGGTGAAGGTGGCGGCCAGGGCGAGGGGAAGCAGCAGGGCAGCGGTACGCATGGGAATTCCTTGTGTAGAGCCGGGCCAATGCCCGGCTGCAGGTTCGCGTAGAGCCGAGCGCGGGCTTGGCTCTACAAGGGACGTGCGTGGATCAGTACGCCGCAGTGATGATCTGCTTCGGGTACTGGTGCGCTTCCAGCTCGGCGACGAACGCGGCGCCGTAGTCGGCGTAGCTGATGCGGCTGTGGCCGCTGGCGTCGGCGAGGAAAGCCTTGGGCTGCACGCGGTACTGGCCGCGCTCTTCGCCCGGGCCGATTTCGGCGGCCGGCGAGAAGAAGGTCCAGTCCAGGTCGTCCACTGCCTGCAGGCGGTTGAACGCTTCACGGTGGGCCAGCGCGTAGGGCTTGTAGGCCTCCGGGAAGCTGGGGGTATCGACCAGCTGCACGCCGGGGGCGACCTCCAGGCTGCCGGCACCACCGACCACCACCAGGCGCGGCACGCCGGCCTTGCGTGCGACGGCAGCCAGCTGCGCGGCGACCTCGCCGACGCGGCCGATGTCATCGCCCGGGCGCGGGCCGTAGGCACTGGCCAGCACGTCGTGGCCGGCGATGGCGGCAACCAGCGCGTCCTGGTCATCCAGCGAAGCGATCACCGGATGGGCGCCGGCCAGTTCTGCCGGAAGGTCCTGCGCGCTGCGCACGATGACAGTGAGTTCGTGGCCGCGGGCCAGCGCGTGGCGGGCGATCTGGCGGCCGATGTTGCCGGTGGAACCAACGAGGGCGATTTTCATGCAGGACTCCGTGGGGCGGTGTGGGGTGGGAATGGGGCCACTCTAGGCTGCTGCAGTTGATCGAAAAACAGCGTATAACGCGCTTGTTTGTTGCATGGATCGAGCATATGGACCGATTGACCGCCATGACCGTGTTCGTCGAGGTGGCCGAGCGCGGCAGCCTCACCGCCGCCGCCGAGGTGCTGGACATGTCGCGGGCGATGGTCAGCCGCTACCTGGCCGAGGTCGAGGGTTGGCTGGGGGCGCGCCTGCTGCACCGGACCACGCGTCGGGTCAGCCTGACCGGCCCCGGTGAGGCGGCGCTGGCGCGCTTCCGGCAGATGCTGGCGATCGGCGAAGAACTGCAGGGCGAGCTGGCCAGCGATGATCCCGAGCCGCACGGCACGTTGCGGGTGACCGCCAGTGTGTCGTTCGGGCAGAGCCATCTGGCACGGGCGGTGGCCGGCTTCGTTGCGCGCCATCCGGCGGCGCGCATCGAGCTGCTGCTGGTCGACCGCACGGTGAACCTGGTGGAGGAGCGGGTGGACCTGGCCGTGCGCATTGCGCGCCAGATCGACCCCAGCCTGATCGCACGGCGGCTGGCCACCTGCCGCTCGGTGCTGTGCGCGACGCCGTCCTACCTGCAGGCACGCGGCACGCCGACCGCCCCCGAGCATCTGGCCGCGCACAACTGCCTGACCCACCATTACGTCGGCAAGAGCCTGTGGCAGCTGCACCGAGACGGCCGTTCGCTGTCGGTGGCGGTAGGCGGCAACATCAGCGCCAACGAGGCCTCGCTGCTGTTGGAGGCGGTGCGGGCCGGTGCCGGTATCGCCATGCTGCCGACCTACCAGGTGGCGCCGCTGCTGCGCAGTGGTGAGCTGATCGAACTGCTGCCTGAATTCAGTCTGGACGAACTCGGCATTCATGCCGTGTACGCGTCACGGCGCCAGCAGCCCGCTATCATGCGGCGATTCCTGGATTTCCTGGGCGAGTGCTTCGCCAGCCCGGCCTTCCAGGATCTGGATTGGCGCCCACCGGGCAAGGAGAACACATGAACCATGGACAGGCCTTGATTGACCACAACCGTGCTGCCTGGGACCGCCAGGCCAGCGAAGTGCGCGAATGGTCGCGCCCGGTGGAAAGTTCAACGATTGCCGCCGCGCGCGAAGGCCGTTGGCAGGTGCACCTGACGCCCCGCGCGTTGCCGCTGGACTGGATGGGTGATGTGCGCGGCCGCCGCATCCTGTGCCTGGCCTCGGGCGGTGGACAGCAGGCACCGGTGCTGGCCGCTGCGGGCGCCGACGTCACCGTGTTCGATCTCTCCGACGGGCAGCTGGAACAGGACCGCAGCGTGGCGGCGCGCGATGGCCTGCAGCTGCGCACGGTGCAGGGCGACATGCGCGATCTGCACGTGTTCGCCAACGACAGTTTTGATGTGGTGTTCCATCCGATCTCCAACCTGTACGTACCCGACGTGCGCCCGGTGTGGACCGAATGCCGCCGCGTGCTGGCGCGCGATGGCATGTTGATGGCCAGCTTCTACAACCCGGTGCTGTTCGTCGGCGCGCGCGATCCGCAGCTCGATGCGCAGGGCCTGATCCGGCCGCAGTACGCCATTCCCTATTCGGACCTGGAAGACCTGCCCGCCGCAGAACGTGAGGCGAAACTCGCCCGCGGCGATGCGCTGACCTTCGGCCACAGCCTGACCGAACTGATCGGCGGGCAGCTGGATGCCGGCTTCATCATCGATCGCTTCATGGAAGACTGGCAGCCGCAGCCGCGTTTCCTGATCGACCGCTACCTGCCCACGTTCCTGGCTACCCGCGCGCGCCGCATCGGTTGAGGCGGATCGGTGCAAAAACCAGCGGCGTACAATGGACGGCCCCACGTCATGCAGGTGCCGTCCCTTGTCGTATCCCTATCCGCTGGTCGTGTTCGACCTTGATGGCACGCTGGTCGACAGCGCAGCTGATATCGCCGAAGCGCTGAACCGCACGCTGGAGGACATCGGTGTGGCACGCGTACCGGAAACCACGGTACTGGGCTGGATCGGCGACGGTGTGCGCCGCCTGGTCGAGCAGGCCCTGCAGGCGGTCGGCCGCGTGATCGACCTGGCCGAAGTGATGCCGATCTTCATGGTGCACTACCGCGAATGCCTGCTGCGCAGCCCGCGCCTGTTCGATGGCGTGGGTGAAGCGCTGGCACAACTGCGTGCACGCAACGTGCCGCTGGCGATCTGCACCAACAAGCCCGAAGCGCTGGTGCCGCCGCTGCTGCAGCACCTGGGTATCGGTGATGTGTTTGCGCTGGTGCTGGGGGGCGACTCGCTGCCGCAGCGCAAGCCCAGCGGTGAGCCGCTGCGGCACATCGCCGCGCACTTCGGGCTGCCGGTGGACGCCTGTCTGATGGTGGGGGATTCGTTGACCGACTACCGCGCCGCCGAAGATGCCGGCATGCCGATCGCGCTGGTGCGTTACGGCTACCCGCGCGGCCTGGACCTGGCCACCGCGCATGCCGTGGCGGTGATCGACGACCTGCGTGAACTGCCGGGGTTGCGGGGCTGAAGCAGGGGGTAGTGCCGGCCGCTGGCCGGCAACCCGGAACGCGTTGCCGAAGGTCATGATGTTGCCGGCCAGCGGCCGGCACTACCATGACCGTTGCGGTCACTTCGGCTGGTAACGCACGCTCAGCTGGTACTCGCGGCCGGGCTGGTTGAACCACGCCACCGTCTCATACCTACGGTCGAACACGTTGGCGGCACGCGCCAGCAGCGACCACGACGGCGTCAGCGCGTATTCGGCGCGCAGATCCAGCGTGCCGTAACCTCCCACCTTCACCGCGTTTGCGGCATCGTCGTAGCGCTTGCCGGCACCCTGCACGGTCAGGCCGGCGCGGAAATCGCCGAAGCGGCGGTCGACGTCCAGGCGCGCGGTCTGCTGTGCACGGCGCGGCAGCCAGTTGTCGAACTGGGTGCTGCCGCCGGTGCGGTTGCGCGGGTCGGTGTAGCTGAGCTGTGCGTTGATGTCGAAGCCGGCCAGCAGCACGCCACCGGTCAGTTCGGCGCCGCGGATGCGGGCCTTCTCCACCTGCTGCATCTTGAAGGTCGCCGCATCGTAGGTGATCAGATCATCGATGCGGGTTTCATATACGTCCAGGCCCCAGTGCCAGCCCTGTCCCTGCTGCGAAACGCCCAGGTTGGCGCTCTTGGACTTCTCCGGGTTCAACGTCGGCACACCGCTCCACGGGTCGTACAGATCGCTGAAGGTCGGTGCCTTGAACGCCGTGCCGTAGCTGGCGTTGACGCGCAGGCCGTCGCCCAGTTCCATGGCCCAGCCAACGCTGCCGGTGGCGTGGTTGCCGAACTGCTGGTTGTCGTCATTGCGCGCGCTGGCCTGCAGCTGGTGGCGGCCGAAGCGGCCCTGGTACTGCACGAACACGCCGGTGTTGCGGCGGCTGTCGACGAGGTAGCCCGCGCTGCTGCCATCCAGGTTGTCTTCGCTCCAGTCCACGCCTGCGCTCAGCAGCTGACCTTCGGCCAGCATGATGTCGCCCTGCAGCGAGGCGCTGTCGCGGTGGGTCTGTGCGCTGCCACGGGCACCGAAATCACCGAAGTTGTCCGACTCGTTGTCACTGCGGCCGACGTTTGCGGTGAATGCCAGGCGCTCGGAAGGGGTGTAGCGCACCTTGCCGGCCAGCACCTGCTGGCGGGTTTCCGAATAGTTGTAGTAGCCGTCGTAATGGTTCTTGCCGTCGGCGCGCAGGGCGCTGCCTTCCACGTTCCACTGGTCGTTGAAGGTGTAGCCACCGCGCAGGCTCTTGGACAGGTTGCGGTAGCCGTCGCGGTCGGGCTCGTCGGCGAAGCAGCCGGCGAACAGCGTGGCCGAGCCGCGGCAGGCATCGATGCCATCGGAATGCTGGTAGGCGATGTCGGCACCGAACCAGCCGCGCTCGGTACCACCGCCAATGCCACCGCTGGCTTCACGCAGGCCGTTGCTGCCAACGCCAAGCTGGAAGTGCGGGGCGAAATCGCCCTGGTTGCGGCGGGTGAAGATCTGGATCACGCCACCGATGGCGTCGGCGCCGTACAGGCTCGACTGCGGTCCACGCACGATTTCCACGCGCTCGATCTGCGCCAGCGGCAGGTCCTGGTACATGGCCAGGCCGAGGTCGGCACTGTTGATGCGCACGCCATCGACCAGCACCACGGTGTGGCCCGAGTTGGTACCGCGCAGGAACAGCGAGCTCTGCTTGCCGAGGCCGCCGGCATTGGTCAGGTTGATGCCGGCGCGGCCGCGCAGCAGCTCCTGCAGTGAGGTGGCCTGGCTGGATTCGATCTGCGCGCGGTCGATCACCTGCGCCGGCGCGATGCTGTCCTGCAGCGCGATGGGGGTGCGGGTGGCGGTGACCAGGATCTGGTCGAGCGCGGTGGTGTCATCGGCGGCCTGGGCCAGCGCGGGCAGGGCGGCCAGCACGGCCAGGGACAGCATTCGGGACTGCAGCTTCATGGGGGACTCCAGGTGCCACGCACGCCCGCGTGGCGAAGGGGAGGAGCCGCGAAGGCAGGCACGCGCCGATGCCGCAGCACAGGCCACGTCATCCAGCGCCATGCCCACCGCATCGCGACCTGAGGCTTCCGGGCCGGTCTCCGGGCTTGCCGCCGGGTGGCGCGAGGCCACCGTCCAGGCGCCTTCCCATGCTTGCGGCACAGTGGCGTTGTTGCCTGGAACTGACGTGCTTACCGTTGCGGGGGCAGCGCCGGCATGGCGTGGAATCACGCGTCACCGGCTTCCCGTTTCAACCTGCCGGCCGTGGCCGCAGGTCACCTGGAAGTGCGCGCAGTCTACGGCATCGCAGGCGGCCCGTAGTGTCGAACGTGTTCGACTGCCTTTGCTGTGCCTTTAGAATGGTCCCTCGATCCCGTGGTGCCGTTGCCGATGTCCGCCCGTTTCCCGCTGTTCCCGCGTTGCCTGTACAGGACTTGCGCATGATCCTCGACCTGGTCCGCCATGCCGGCAACGGTCGCGATGAGTTCCTCGATGGCCGCAGTGATCCGCCGCAGCTGGCCCGCCTGCCGCAGGAACTGGTCGACGCTTACGCCGCGCAGCCCTGGGAGCGGGTGATCAGTTCGCCGCGGCTGCGCTCGCTGCACACGGCGATGGCCCTGGCCACCCCGCGTGGGCTGGACGTGGAAGCGGACGAGGAATGGGAAGAGCTGGACTTCGGCGATTGGGACGGGCAGTCGCTGTTCGACCTGCCGGAGGATGCACTGGCCGCCTTCCATGCCGACCCGCACGCGTTCCCGCCGCCGAACGGTGAAAGCTGGGGCCACTTCGAGCGGCGCATTGCGCGCGCGCTGGATCGCCTGCTCGATGATGACGATCCGGTACCGACGCTGGTGGTCAGCCATGGTGGCCCGCTGCGCATGGTGCTGTCGCAGGTCTGCGGCCTGCCGATGTCGCTGTGCTGGGCCCTGCGCATCGACCACGGCACGCGCCTGCGGGTGTGGCTGGAACGCGGTGAGGTCGGGCTGGTGGGCGAGTTGCTGGAGCTGCAGCAGCCGTAACCCATCGGTAGTGCCGGCCGCTGGCCGGCAACTGCACGATCTTTGTAACGTTCCTGAGGTTGCCGGCCTGCGGCCGGCACTACCCGTCAATCCTCGTCCGCGCGCTCGGCCACGCTGTCCTCAGCGTCATCGTCAGCATCGAAGCGCTGCTCATGCACCGGGCCCGACGCCGGGCCGGCTGCCTTCAGCGGATGCGCGGCGATGCGCGCTTCGTAATCCTGCACCAGCGCCTCACGCTGCGGCTCGCTCAGTTCCTGCCAGTGGCAGTCCAGCAGTGCGCCTTCCAGTGAGTACAGCAGGTTCAGGCTGGGCCTGAAGCCGGCGCGCTTGACCTTGACGAAGGCGCCCACGGCACCGATCGCAACCAGGTCTTCGCGGCTGCGCAGGCCGACCTGGCGCAGCCACGCCGCACTCTTGGGGCCGATGTTGCGCAGCTTCGGTGCGCTCATCCCAGCGCCTCGATGAACACGCGGGCGATGGCTTCCAGGCCGGCCTGATCGTCGGCATCGAAGCGGCCGACCTTCGGGCTGTCGATATCGAACACGCCGATCAGTTCATCACCGCGCAGCAGCGGCACCACCAGCTCCGAACGCGAGGCCGAATCGCAGGCGATGTGGCCGGGGAAGGCATCGACGTCGTCCACGCGCTGGGTCACGCGCTGGCTGGCGGCGGCACCGCACACGCCCTTGTCCAGCGGGATGCGCACGCAGGCCGGCAGGCCCTGGAACGGGCCGACCACCAGCTCCTTGCCGTCGTACAGGTAGAAGCCCACCCAGTTCAGGTCGGGCAGGGCGTGGTAGACCAGTGCCGAGAGGTTGGCCGCGTTGGCGATGCGGTCGGACTCGGCGTAGACCAGGCCACGGGCCTGTTCCAGCAGCTGGGCGTATTGTTCCGGCTTGCTGCCGGTGAGCGAGGCATTGGCGAACATGCCTGCAGTCTAGCAAGCGCGCCGGGCCGGCGATAATGCACGCTCTGTTGCCCCGTTGGAGCCCGTCGATGCCGTTGCCCGCCACGCTGCCGCCCGCCCTGTTCGTCACCGGCACCGATACCGAGATCGGCAAGACTGCGGCCAGCACTGCACTGCTGCATGCGCTGCGCCGGCGCGGACTGCGCGCGGTCGGCATGAAGCCGGTGGCCAGCGGCAGCGAGGACCTGGGCCAGGGCCTGCGCAACGAGGATGCATTGGCGCTGCAGGCGGCCAGTTGGCCGGTGCCGGACTATGCCGACCTGAACCCGTATGCGCTGCGCCAGCCGCTGGCGCCGGAACTGGCCGCCGCCGAGGATGGCGTGCAGGTGGAGCTGGCGCCGATCATGGCGGCGTTCGAACGTCTGCGTGCACAGGCCGATGTGGTGGTGGTGGAGGGTGTTGGCGGTTGGCTGGCGCCGGTCTCGGCCACGCTCGACCAGCTCGACCTGGTGCGCGCATTGCGGTTGCCGGTGTTGCTGGTGGTGGGCATGCGGCTGGGCTGCGTCAACCACGCGCGACTGACCGCGCAATCGCTGCAGGCCAGCGGCGTGGAGTGCCTGGGCTGGATCGGCAACCACATCGACCCGGCGATGCAGCGCCAGGATGAAAACATCGCCACACTGCAGCAGCGCCTGCCGATGCCGTACTGGGGGCGACTGCCGCATCTGCCGGGGGCGGATGGCGAAGCGCTGAGCGCGCACCTGCTCGACGCCTGAATTGCTGAAACGCGAAATCGATGCCGGAGAGGGTAGAGTCGACTGTCAGTCGACTCGCGCGCGCAGCGCGGGATTTTCGGGCATCCGGTGAAGAGCAGTCGACTAACAGTCGACTCTACCTATCAATCAGCCCGCGCCAGCTCCCGCGCGATCGCACCCAGCCTCTCCACCGCACCGATGAAGCGTGCATCCAGCGTCTGGCAGCACGACAACCGCAGGCAGTGGCGGTAGCGTGCGCCGCGCGAATACACCCGGCCGGGCATGAACACGATGTCCTCCTGCAGTGCTCGCTCGAACAGCTCGCGCGTGTCCACGCCCGGCAGTTCCAGCCACAGCAGGAATCCGCCCTGCGGTTCGGTGGCACGGGTGCCGGCCGGGAAGTGCTCGGCCACCAGCTGGCGCAGCCGCCCGACCTGTTCGCGATACAGGCGACGCATGCGGTGCAGGTGGTGCTCGTAGCTGCCGGCCTCCAGGTACGCCGCGACCGCATCGCCGAGCAACTGCGGCTCACCGCCGGTGGACTGGAATTTCAGCAGCGCGATGCGCTCGGCGAAGCGCCCGCCATCCAGCCAGCCGATGCGGTAGTCCGGCGCCAGCGTCTTGGAGAAACCACCGACCACCATCACCCAGCCGTCGCGATCGAAGGCCTTCAGGAGCGGTGCCGGCGGTTCGCAGAACTGCAGCTCGGCGTACACCGCATCCTCGATCAGCGGCAGTTGCCGTGCGTTGACCAGCTCGGCCAAGCGCTGTTTGGCGGCGGTCGGCATGGTGCAGCCGAGCGGGTTGTGCACGGTGGGCATCACCACCAGAGCGGCCAGCGGCGTGTGCTCCAGCAGCGCATCCAGCGCATCCACATCCAGTCCGTGCTGTGGGTGGGTGGGCAGTTCGATGGCCTGCAGACCGAGGTTGGCCAGCAGGGGGTACAGGTTGAAGTAGGACGGCGCCTCGATGCCCACCGCATCACCGGGCTGGGTGACCGCGCGCAGCGCCAGCTGCAGCGCTTCCATCGCACCGTGGGTCAGCAGCAGGCGTTCGCTGTGGGTGTGCAGGCCCATGCGCGGGCCACGCCGCACGATCTGCGCCAGCAGCCGGGGTGAACCGTTCGGTCGCGCATAGGTCTCCACCGTCTGCTGGCCGTGGCGCAGCACCTGCGCGGTGTGACGGGCCAGCTGAGCGCCTGGATAGAACTGGCGGCCGCGCGGGCCGGCGAAGGCCAGGTCGATCACGCCGGGGCGACGTTGTGCCTCCAGCACGCGGGCCATCAGTACCTGCTGCAACGGCGCGGTGGGCGCGGACGGGGTATCACGCAGCGAGCGTTCCGGCACCGACAGTCGCGGCGCCACCTCGAAGCCGGCCTTGGGCCGCGGAATGACCAGGCCGGCATCCTCCAGCTGGCGATAGGCGGCAATCACGGTGTTCAGGCTGAGCCTGCGCTGCAGGGCCATCTGCCGCAGCGAAGGCAGGCGGCTGCCGACCGGAAGGCGACCCCCGTGGATGGCTTCGGCCAACTCATCCGACAGCCGTTGGTAGCGGGGGGGAATCATCGAAGTCTGGTCATCTGTATCCATCAAACATCCCGTCATCTGGTTCTGTACCCATGATGACGGCGAGCCTAGCATGTCGTTGTCGGCCGGGCCTGATCGGGGCACGGCCGGTCTTTCGAAACGCACGGCCGGATGGCCGTGCGTCTTTTTTTTGTGTGTAGAGCCGAGCCCATGCTCGGCTGCACTTCCGCCAACAGCAGCCGAGCGTGGGCTCGGCTCTACAGAAGAGCACCGCCGAGCGTCGGCCAGCCCAAGGGGAAATGCCGGCTACCGCATCGGCACCAGCGCCGCCTCGCGCCGGTACAGCGCCGGGAACTGCTTGCCCAGCGCGGTCAGCTTCGGTGCGTCGTAGTAGCGGATGTAGGCCGCCTGCGGGTAGTTCGTCATGTAGTTCTGGTGGTAGCTCTCGGCCGGATGGAAGCGCTGGCCGCTGACCAGCTGGGTGACGATCGGGGCGCGGTAGCTGCCGGCCTGGCCGAGCTGGGCGATGTAGGCGCGGCTGGCCGCCTGCTGGCGGGCGTCATCAGTGAAGATCGCCGAACGGTACTGGCTGCCGTGGTCGGGCCCCTGGCGGTTGAGCTGGGTCGGGTCGTGCGCCACCGAGAAGAACACCTGCATCAACTGCCCGTAGCTGACCTGGCGTGGGTCGTAGTCGATCTTCACCGCTTCGGCATGACCGGTCTGGCCGCTGCTGACCCGCTCATAGCGGGCATTGGCAGCGCTGCCACCGATGTAGCCGGACACCGCATTGCTCACGCCTTTGACGTGTTGGAACACGCCCTGCACGCCCCAGAAGCAACCGCCGGCGAACACCACGCTGGCGTGGGTCGCGTCATCGCGGAACGCCGCATCGCCGGTGGGTGCCGGCAGTGCCTGGGTCTGCGCGCTGGCTTCGACCGGCGCCGCGGCCGCGCCATGGTCGACCAGCAGCACACCGGCGATCAACGCCGTGGCCACCAGACCTGCAACACCGGCGGCGATGCCTTGTTCAAAGGAGAGTTTCATCGTGTGCTCCCGGTTCAACCGAAGGTGAAGGCGTAGGCCTGCACGCCCGCGTCAAGGAATTCGATCTCGAAGCGGTGCGGGCCGATCGTGCCGCGCTGTCGGATCAGCTGGTACAGGCGGTGCTCGTCGACCACACCGCTGCCATCGGCACCGACATCGCTGCCGGCATCGGCGGCGGGCAGCGGCTTGCCGTCCAACAGCACGCGGAAGCGCACCGGCTTTCCACCCTGGCCCGGCGCCAGCACCAGATGCAGGTCGCGCGCATGGAACTGGAAGGCGATGCGGCCACCGGCCTGCTGCAGCTGTGCGGCTTCGTCGCTGACGGTCCAGCGTCCGGACAGGCCCCACTGGTTCAACGCGAGCGTGGCCGGCAAGGTGTAGTCGAACGCGGTATCGCTGCGCTGCCCGCCGGGCGAGGCGAACTGCTCGGCGCGGGCGTGGCCCAGATAGGTTTCCGGCGAGCGCAGATTGCCCATGTCGGCCTGCGCGGCCACGCCCTTCAGATCGGCGGCGGCCGGATCGGCCGGCGGTGGCAGATTCGTCTGGCCTGCTTCGGTCAGCAGGCGACGGATCATCTGTTCCGAGCGCGCATAGTTGCCTTCGCCGAACTGGTGCCCGCGGATGTTGCCCTGCGCATCGACGAAGTACTGCGCCGGCCAGTAGCGGTTGTTGAACGCGCGCCAGATCGTGTACTGGTTGTCGAGCGCCACCGGGTACTCGACCTTGAGCTGCTGCACGGCCTTCATCACATTGCGCGGGTCACGTTCGAAGGCGAACTCTGGCGTGTGTACGCCGATCACCACCAGGCCATGGTCGCGGTAGCGACGTTCCCATTCGTGCACGAACGGCATCGCACGCAGGCAGTTGATGCAGGAGTACGTCCAGAAATCGACCAGCACTACCTTGCCGCGCAGCTGCTGGTTCGTCAGCGGCGGGCTGTTGAGCCAGCCGGTGGCGCCGTCCAGCGCGGGCAGGGTGCCTTCCACCGGCAACGGTGCATCGGCCGCGGCGTTGGCACCGGCCATCATCATCATCGGCGGTGCCGCTGGCTGCGCACCGGGTACCGCGTCCAGCAAGCCCTGCTCGATGCGCGCAGTGCTGACCGTCGAAAGGCGGGTCAGCAGGCCGGTATCCCATCCCAGGCCGATCGCCACTACGGCCAGCAGCGCCGCCACACCCAACACCTTGCGCAATACATCGCCGAGGCCCAGCCGCGCCTGCAGCGCACGGAACACGCGGCCGCCCACCCACACCGCCAGCGCCAGCGCGGTGATCGCACCCAGCGCATACGCCAGCAGCAGCGCACTGGTACCGACGCTGGCGCCATGCAGGGCAGCACCGGTCAGCACCAGGCCGAGGATTGGCCCGGCGCAGGGTGCCCACAGCAGGCCGGTGGCGATGCCGATCAGCAGCGAGGTCCACGCGCCGCCGTGCCCCGCGGCATCCGCCGCATCGGCACGCGCGCTCAAGCGGGCACCCACGCGCTGGAACGGCGCCAGAAGATGGTCGGCCAGTCGCGGCCACAGCAGGGCGACCGCGAACAACGCCATCAACAGCAGGGCGATCCAGCGTCCGACCTGGTTGGCCTGCGCCACCCATTGGCTGCCCACCGCGGCCAGGCTGGCGACCACGGTGAAGGTCAGTGCCATGCCCAGCAGCAACGGCAGCGTGCTGCGCAGGAAGGGACGGTCGGCACGCGCGAACACGAACGGCAGCACCGGCAGGATGCAGGGGCTGAGCAGGGTCAATGCGCCCCCCAGGTAAGCAAGCAGCAACAGCAGCATGGTCAGGCTCCGGAAACAGGAGAAGAACCGACCGGCACCCGCCAGCCGTCGGCGGTGCCATCCGTGGCGCCGGGAACGAACACCATCGCCGCACCGTTCATGCAGTAGCGCAGCCCGGTCGGGCGCGGGCCGTCGTTGAACACATGGCCGAGGTGGCCACCGCAGCGGCGGCAGTGCACCTCTACCCGCAGCATCCCGAAGGTGACGTCGCGGTCTTCGCCGATGGCGTTGTGCAGCGGCGCCCAGAAGCTGGGCCAGCCGGTGCCGCTCTCGAACTTGGTGGACGATGAGAACAGCGGCAGCGCACAGCCGGCGCAGGCGAAGGTGCCCTGCCGGTGTTCCTTGTTGAGCGGGCTGCTGTATGGGCGCTCGGTGGCCTGCTGGCGCAGCACCGCGTACTGCGCCGGGGTCAGTTGCTGGCGCCACTGCGCATCGCTGTGCATGACTTCGAACTGTCGCGGCGGGCGCGCTTCAGCGGCCGCCGGGGCGGCGCGGCTGCAGGCCCCCAGGCCGAGCAGGCCGGCGGCGGTGGCAACACCGCCCAGGCCCAGCAGATGGCGGCGGGACAGGGACATGGCGGACTCCGGGAAGGGGCGACGGGGCCATGCTGCGCCTGCCCGGGTCAACGAATCCTCACGCAGGATTCAATTTTTCGTGAGGTATCGGCAGCCATCCCGCGCCACAATGCAGCCAGCCTCCCCACTGGCCCCGAGCTGCCGATGTCCACCAAACGCGTGCTGATCGTCGAAGACGATGCCCACATTGCCGACCTGCTGCGCATGCATCTGGGCGATGAGGGCTACGACGTCGCCCATGCCGCCAGTGGCGACGCCGGCCTGCGCCTGCTCGAGCAGGACGGCCCGTGGGATGCGCTGGTGCTGGACGTGATGCTGCCCGGCGTGGATGGCCTGCAGGTCTGCCAGCGTGCACGCGCGATGGCGCGTTATGTGCCGATCATCATCATCAGCGCGCGTGGCAGCGAAACCCAGCGCATCGTCGGCCTGGAACTGGGCGCGGACGATTACCTGGCAAAACCCTTCTCGATGCCGGAACTGGTGGCACGGGTGCGCGCATTGCTGCGCCGTGCCGAGGCGATGGCGCAGAGCGCACGCATCGACGCCGGCGCAATCGAACTGGGCGGCCTGCAACTGGACCCGGTGGCGCGCACCGCCTCGGTGGACGGCAATGCGCTGGAACTGACCCCGCGTGAGTTCGACCTGCTGCTGTTCTTCGCCCGTCATCCGGACCAGGTGTTCGCGCGCATGGAACTGCTCAACCAGGTCTGGGGCTACCAGCACGATGGCTACGAACACACGGTCAACACCCACATCAACCGTCTGCGCAGCAAGATCGAGCCAGACCCGGCCAATCCACGGCGATTGCTGACGGTGTGGGGGCGCGGCTACAAGCTGGTCGACCGGCCGGGGCGGCGACATGATCAAACCGAACCTGTGGCAGAAGCTGGCGGCGGTGATCGCCGCGCTGATGCTGATGTGCTGCATGGCACTGCTGGCGCTGCAGATGCGTGCCAATACCCGCCACGAGCAGGAGGTGGTGCAGCGGCTGTCGCTGGGCCTGGCCGAGCACATCGCCCAGCGCAGCGAGCTGATGGATACCAGCGGCATGCGTGATGCGGCGGTGCGCGCGCTGTTCGGCCAGTTGATGGCGGTCAATCCCAGCGTCGAGGTCTACCTGCTGGACGACCAGGGCCGCATTCTCGGCCACGATGCGCCCAGTGGGCATCTGGTGCGCAATCGGGTGGACGTGGCGCCACTGCGTCGCCTGCTGGCCGGTGCGCCGTTGCCGATCCTGGGCGATGACCCGCGCAGCGCGGACGGCCGCAAGGTGTTCAGTGCCGCACCGTTGATCGTGCAGGGTCGCCAGGCCGGCTATGTGTACGTGGTGCTGGTGGGCGAGCACCGGCAGATGCTGGCCGACGATCTCGCCGCCGGCAGCCAATGGAACACCACGCTGTGGTCGGTCGTGCTGGTGGGGGGGCTCGGCCTGCTGGCCGGGCTGGTGGCGTTCTATTGGGTGACCCGCCCACTGCGGCGGCTGACCCGGCGCATCCAGGCCTTCGACATCGATGCGCCGACGCCGCTGCCGCCGCCGGAGCCGCTGCGCCCAGGTGAGCGCGACGAACTGGTGATCCTGGAACACGCACACGCGCAGATGGCGCAGCGGCTGGGTGAGCAATGGCAGCAGTTGCGCCAGCAGGACCTGCAGCGGCGCGAACTGGTGGCCAACATCTCGCATGACCTGCGCACGCCATTGTCGTCGCTGCACGGCTATCTGGAAACGCTGGCGTTGAAGGACGCTACGCTGTCGCCGGATGAGCGCCGCCGCTACCTCGGTATCGCGTTGGCGCAGAGCGCCAAGGTTGGCCGGCTTGCGCGTGCGCTGTTCGAGCTGGCGCGGCTGGAACATGGCGAAGTGCGCCTGGAGTGGGAAGTGTTCGCGCTGCCGGAACTGCTGCAGGACGTAGTGCAGAAGTTCGAGCTGGCCGCGCAGGCGCGCAACCAGCACCTGCACGCCGAGTTCCCGCCGGGCCTGCCATTGGTGCGGGCCGACCTGGGCCTGGTCGAGCGGGTGCTGACCAACCTGCTCGACAACGCGTTGCGGCATGCGCCGGAAGGTGGCCGGATCGATGTGCGCCTGCGTGCGACGCCCGACAGCGTGGAGGTCAGCGTGGCCGATGACGGCCCCGGGGTGGCGCCAGCGCTGCGAAACCAGTTGTTCCAGGCACCGGCTGCGTTGGGAGCACGGCGCGGCGAGAACGGCGGCTTGGGCCTGTTGATCGTGCAGCGCATCGTGCAGCTGCACGGGCGCCGGATCGAACTGCGCGACAGCGAGCGCGGCGCGTTGTTCGTGTTTGCCTTGCCGCGTGCCGAACCCGCGGTCTAGCAGGTCGTCTCGCTCTCCACGGCACCGCCGCTTTCCAGCGGCAGGTGCAGGCGGATGCAGGCACCGCCCAGTTCGGAGTCGGTTACTTCAACGTGGCCGCCATGCTTGTCGGCCACCACCTGCACCAGTGCCAGGCCGAGGCCGAACCCGGGGCTGCCCGGATCCAGCCGCACATAGGGTTGCAGCACCTGGCCGCGCAATTCGGGTGCGATGCCGGGGCCATCGTCCTCCACCTGCAGGCACAGCCAGCCGTCGTTGACCGTGCTGGCGATACGGATCTGCCGCCGTGCGTAGCGCAGGGCATTACCGAGCAGGTTGCGCAGCGCCAGTTCCAGCATGTGCCGGTTGACGTTGACCAGGCCTGCCGGCGACAGCACCTGCTGTACCGGCATCGGCAGCGGTGCGAACTGGGCCACCACGCCACGTACCAGTGCCGCCAGCTGCAGGCGCTGGCGGGTCAGCTGGTGACAGCGGCCGAGCGCGGCGTACTCGACACCGGCATCGGTGAGGTGCTGCAGCCGATCGACATCGGTACGCAGCCCGCCCAGCGCATCGCGCTGCACATCGTCGAGCGCGGTGTCCTCCAGGTCGGCCAGGCCGAAGCGCATCCGCGCCAATGGCGTGCGGACTTCGTGCGCCACCGCCTGGGCCAGCACGCGCTGGCTTTCCAGCAGCTGCTGCAGCTGCTCGGCCATGTGATTGAAGGCATTGGCCAGCGGCCGCACCAGCGCGGTTCCGGCGCGCGGCGCGCGGGTATCCAGCTGGCCGTCGCGCATCTGCCGGGCGCCTGGGCCAGCTGCGAGACATCGCGCCACAGGCGGTAGACCATCACGTACATCGGCAGTGCCACTGCCACCATCAGGATCAGCAGCAGGATCGCCACGCCGGACACTTCGCTGTCCTGCCAGCCCTCGTCCGGCAGCGCTTCGTCCAGTGGCCCCAGCATCACCGCGTAGTCGCTGTCGCCGATCCGCTGCAGGCTGCGCATGTGCTCCAGGTCGATCTGCACCCGGCCGTTGTTGAACGGCGGTCGCTGGTTGGCCGACAGCGCCTTCTCCGCCTCGGCCAGCGGCACCATCCGCAGGGCGTAGGCGAAGTCAGCGTCGAGCCCGCGTGCCAGGGCGGGCCATTGCTCGCGTGGTGTTTCCGCGAAGCGTTGCTGCAGCAGCACATGGGTGCCGCGCATCTCGGCAAGCAGGCTGGCTTCGGTGCGGTCTTCCAGCAGTGCATCCCAGGCCCACAGGCCAAGCACGATCAGCAGCAGGTGGGCAACCAGGAAGCCAATGCCGTAGCGCAGGAAGTGGAAGGCGTGGCCGCGCATTGCCGAAGGCGTGCGCTTCATCCCCATGCCGAGCGGCTGAACAGATAGCCGCGTCCACGGACGGTCTTGATCCGCTCCGGTTGTTCAGGGTTGTCGCCCAGCTTGCGGCGCAGGCGCGAGATGCGTGCATCGATCGAACGGTCCAGGCCGTCGAAGGCGATGCCACGCAGGCCGCGCAACAGTGCATCGCGGTCCAGGATCTGGCCGGCGTTGCTGGCCAGCAGGAACAGCAGGTCGAACTCGGCCGTGGTCAGCTCCAGCAGGCTGCCCTGCAGGTGGACGTTGCGGGTGGAAGGGTCGATGCTCAGCTCGCCGAATCGCAGGCTGCCGTCGCGCGGTTCGACCCGGCGATGGCGGCGCAGGTGCGCACGCAGGCGGGCCAGCAGCACCCGCGGTTCGATGGGTTTGCCGATGTAATCGTCGGCCCCCAGCTCCAGTCCCAGCACCTGATCGATGTTGTCGGTGCGGGCAGTCAGCACACAGATGATGCCGTCGTAGTGGGGCCGGATCTGTCGACACACTTCGAAACCGTCCTGGTCCGGCAGACCAACATCCAGCAGGACCAGGGCCGGCTTCTCAGCCAGGATCCGGGTCACCGCACGCTCGCCGCTGCGCTCGTGGGCGACCTGGTAACCATGCCGCTGCAGATAGTCACTGACCATCGTACCCAGGCGGGCATCGTCTTCGACCAGTACGATATCCAGCATTTTCAAGGCCTCCGTGGACGCAAACGTACCGCCACGGCACGAGCGCGGCGATGCTATCCCAGCCTTCGGGCCGCCCGGGTCCCGGGGGCGGGCGCCATTCAGCCGGGGTTGCTGGCGCACCGGCCGGGTCTCAGCCCCGGCAACAACTTGCCGCCCAGCATAGCCGGTTGCCGTTACAAAACGTTACCTTCGTGATACGTCCGGTGACCATCGCTGACAGCAACGCGACTGACGCAGGGCGGGGGACGGGCTGAGCATGGAGTCTCCTCCGTTCCGCGTGCCGCCCCCATGTCGCCCGCCGCCCCCTGCCTGCTGAACCCGTCCCGCCGCTGCCACTGCGGAGGTGCCCGATGAGTGGCGTGGTTGGCGCCTGGCTGCCGCCGGCCGAGGACGAGCATCTGCTGCAGCAGCTGGCGCCGATGCTGCGCGCCCTGCAGCAGCGCGGCCGGGGCCGCATCGGCTACTGGACCGACGCCGAGGCCGGCCTCGCACTGGGGCACTGCCGGGCGCCGACCGACACGCCGCTGCAGCCGCTGAGCTCTGACTGCGGTCGCTACGTGTTGTGCCTGGACGGCCGCCTGTACAACCGCGCCGACCTGCAGTCGCAGCTGCGCGAGCTGCCGCGCAGCTGCAGCGATGCCCGGCTGCTGCTGCAGGCGATTGTTGAATGGGGCGTGGAGCGGACGCTGTCGCGCATCGAGGGAGCATTTGGCTTCAGTGTCTGGGATCGGGAGTCGCGCGCGCTGTGGCTGGCCCGTGACCCGGTCGGCGAGCGGCCGCTGTACTACGGCTGGTACCAGGGCCAGTTCCTGTTCGCCTCCGAAATGAAGGCGCTGCAGGCGTTCGCCGGCTTCGCGCCGAGCATCGACCAAGATGCGCTGAGCCTGCTGCTGCGCCACGACTATGTGCCGGCGCCGCACACCATCTACCGGGGCATCCACAAGCTGGTGGCCGGCGCGGTGCTGCGCATCGATCTCAGCGACCATGCTGCGGGTTACTCCAGCCAGGCCGCGCAGGGGGGCGCGCGCTACTGGTGCGCACGCGATGCGATGCAGAGCGCATTACAGGAACCACTGCTGCCGGCGCCGAGCCTTGAGCAGGCCACAGACCAGCTGGAAGCCGTACTGCAGAAGGCCATCGCTTCACGCATGCACTCGCCATTGGCCTGTGGCGCGTTCCTGTCCGGCGGCACCGACTCGTCGCTGGTGACGGCGATGATGCAGGCGCAATCGACCCTGCCGATCGAGGCCTGGACGGTCGGTTTCGACGATCCCGGCCATGACGAGAGCGATTGGGCCTCGCAGGTCGCGCGGCATCTGGGCGTGCAGCACCATCTGCACCGGATGGACGCGCGCCAGGGCCTGGATCTGCTGCAGCGGCTGCCGCAGGTCTGGTGCGAGCCGTTCGCCGATGCCTCGCAGCTGCCGACCCTGCTGGCCAGTGAACTGCTGGGCGCGCGCAAGCCGGTGGCGCTCACCGGCGACGGTGGCGATGAACTGTTCTTCGGCCACCCGAGCTATGGCCGCGCGCTGCGCAATGCGCGCCTGTGCGGTGGCCTGCCGGACTGGGTGCGCGATCTGGCGCGGCGCAGCGGCAACCGCATGAACGTCGAGCGTGGCCGCCTGGGCGGCTGGCGTGCGTTGGTGGCCGAGGTCGCCGCCAATGACGTGGAAGGTCACTACCTGCAGCGCGTGACGCGCTGGCGGCAGCCGGCACAGGTGGTGCTGGGCGCGCGCGAGCCGATGACGATCTTCCAGCAGCAGGACACGGCGCTGCCGGCCGAAGCCCGCATCCAGCTGCTGGATTTCCGTATGGATCTGGCTGAGGGCATCCTCGCCAAGGTCGACCGTGCCGGCATGGCGGCCGGGGTGGAAACCCGTGCGCCACTGTTGGACATGGAAGTGGTGCGCTTGGCCTGGCGGCTGCCGCAGCACCTGAAGTATCACGACGGTGAGCACAAGCGCATTCTCAAGCACCTGCTGGCACGCTATCTGCCGGAGCCGCTGGTGTACCGGCCCAAACGCGGTTTCGGCCCGCCGATGGCACGCTGGCTCGCCGGCCCGCTGCGCGATTGGGCCGAGGCGCTGCTGGACCCGCAGCTGCTGCGCAACCAGGGCTGCTTCGATGCGGCACGCGTGCGCGGCATCTGGGAAGCGTTCCTGCGGGGTGAGCGCAAGTGGCACACGCACCTGTGGAACGTGTTGATGTTCCAGGCGTGGCACCAGCACTGGCACGTCAATCGCGGGCGTTGAGCCGTTTCTGCATTGCGTGCAGCGGACTGAATCAGCGTGGCGCAGGGCGGATGCCCTTGCGTACGAATGTCCTCCGGCGCCGGCCGTTGGCCGTCACCTCCCCCTTTACTTCGTACGCAAGGGCATCCGCCCTGCGTTCGGAGTTCGTCGGCGCCTCGTTGAAAGGCGCCACGAGCGCTGCGCTTTACCTGCCGTAAGCCGAGCCTCGTCGGGGCAGGCAGGGGTCTGGGCAAGGTAAAGGAGGAGGTGACGGCCAAGGGCCGGCGCCGGGGGACATTTGTCCAGGCCCCTGCCCGCCCCGGCGGGGCCCTCCAGCCTGCAGAGACGTCGGACGAAGACGCACTTCGGTATCCGGACGCCAGACAAAAAAAAGACCCGGCAGAGGGAGGGATCTGCCGGGTCCGGATTGCGTGGGGGGAGGGACCCACGCAATGAGCGTTGCGTCGCGTCAGTGGTTGTTCGCGTCCGCCGTTGATTCGTTGTAGCCCTGCACCAGTTCGGACCACGCCTTGCCGGCCACCAGGCCGAGACCGACCACGTCCTGCTGGGCCTGACCCAGCCGCTGCAGGTTGTCCTGCCACAGCTGTGCGCCCTTGTTGAGCATCCCGGCCGCGTCGTCGCTGCGGGCCAGTTCGCCCAGCCAGCCGCCGGTCGCGGTCAGGTTGCGCTCCATCACCTTCAGCTGCACGCCGAACATGCTTTCCGCGTTCTCCAATGCCAACCGGTTCGCACGCGTTGCCGCGGCGGCGAACTGGCGGGTGGCATCACTGAAGCGATCGCTGAAGGCGGCGGCCATGGGGCATCAGGGAGTGACTTGATGCAATGCAGCATACGCCGTTGATGCGGCAATGCAACAAAAATAACAAAGGCGCCCACGGCGCCTTTGAAACACCTTTCAGATCAATGGGTTGATCAGGCCGCCGGGCCGCGGTAACGGCAACCGGAGGTGCAGGTTTCGTGCACGGTGATCTCGCTCAGCGCCGGCAGGCTGGGCTTGAGTTCGTTCCAGATCCACACCGCCAGGTTCTCGCTGGTCGGGTTCTCCAGGCCGGGGATGTCATTGAGGTAGTGATGGTCCAGGCGGTCGTAGATCGGCTGGAAGGCTGCCTTCACGTCGCCGAAGTCCATGATCCAGCCGGTCTGCGCACCGGGCTCGCCCTCGACCTTCAGTTCCACCCGGAACGAGTGGCCGTGCAGGCGCGCGCACTTGTGCCCCGGCGGCACGTTGGGGAGGCGGTGCGCCGCCTCGAGCATGAAGACTTTGAAGATTTCCATGGCGCGATTGTACGCCGCAGGTGGCCGGCCGGCCTGAGCGGATGTTGGGCTTTTGTGAAGTAAGTATTTCCATCCGGATGAAGAGATGATAGTTTCTCTTATATCCGTATGAAGAGATGTTATTGGCCGAACCCCGGCCAGGCATGGACTACTGCGGAACTTCGTCGCCCTTACCACCTCCCCCCACATCGTCATGCCCAAGCACACCCTGCTCGTGGCGGCCCTGGCCGTCGCTCTGGCCGCGCCTTTGTCCGCCGCCGCCGAAACCTCCGCCGACGCCAGTGGCGACGCCAGCACCCTGGCCGCCGTGCGCGTCACCGGTTCCAACATCAAGCGCACCGATACCGAGGCCTCCAACCCGGTGCAGGTGATCGGCCGCCAGCAGTTGGAACAGACCGGCAAGGCCACCGTGGCCGATGTGCTGCGTTCGATCTCGGCCAACACCGGCAACGCCAGCAACGAAACCACCAACAACGGCTGGGCCTCCGGCTCGGCCGGCATCGGCCTGCGAGGTCTGTCGCAGAAAAACACGCTGGTGCTGCTCAACGGCCGCCGCCTGGCCAACTACGGCTTCCCGGCCGGCGGCCTGTCCGACACCTTCGTCGATCTCAACGCGCTGCCGCTGGTCGCGGTCGAGCGCATTGAGGTGCTCAAGGACGGTGCCTCGGCGGTGTACGGCTCCGACGCCGTGGCCGGCGTGGTCAACATCATCACCCGGCAGAACTTCGAAGGCGCCGAGATCGGCGGCAGCTTCGGCGGTGCCGACCAGGGCGGCCTGCACGAGCAGAACCTGAAGTTCGTCGGCGGCCTCGGTGATCTCGACACCGATGGCTACAACATCCTCTTCAGCCTGCAGGGGTACAACCGCGAGCGCCTGGACCAGGACGAGCGCAACCTGACCAGGAGCGGCATCTACACCGACAAGCCGGGTGGCCGCTGGAACGGCTGGTCGGCCAAGGGCGCGCGCTACCTGGTCAACGGCATCTCGGTGCCGATGCTCGATGCCAACGGTAACTGCCCGACCGGCACCACCCGCGTGGCCAGCGCGCCGATCGATGGCCTGGCCGGCGACACCTGCGGCTTCAACCAGGCACCGTTCACCACGCTGATCCCCTCGACCAAGCGCTACCAGGCCTACGCCAACGGTACCTTCCGCCTGAACGACAACGTCGAGGCCTTCGGCGAAGTGCTGTACAGCCAGATCAAGAGCGCCGCGTGGTTCGGCAGCAGCCCGTTCTTCACCCTGGAGAGCGGCCGCTTCGCACTGAACGCCAACAGCGGCCTGGCCGAGCCGGTGTCGTCGCTGCTGCCGGCCAGCAATCCTTACAACCCGTACGGTCGTGCGATCCCGATCGAGTACACCTTCTTCGACCTGGGCGGCACGATCAAGACCAACCGATCCACGGCCTATCGCGGCGTATTCGGCCTGCGTGGCACCACCGCCCACTGGGACTGGGAAGTGGCTGCATTCGGTGCGCGCAGCAGCGAACGCGAGAGCGTCTCCGGTGGCTTCGCCAATCGCTGGGCACTGGCCGATGCGCTGGCCACGGGCAGCTACAACCTGCTCAACCCGGCGGCCACGCCGCAGTCGGTGCGCGACTCGATCAACATCGCCACGCTGCGTCCGGCAGAATCCAAGCTGCAGGGCATCGACGCCAAGATCTCCGGCAGCCTGGGCCACACCTGGGCCGGCGAGATCGGATTCGCTGCCGGTGCCGAGTGGCGCCGCGAGAAGCTCGATTCCAACAACCCATGGCAGATCGATGCCGGCCTGCAGGTGCGCCCGGCCATCGCCGAAGTGCACGGCAAGCGCCAGGTCAGTGCCGCTTATGCCGAAGTGAACGTGCCGCTGGCGTCGACGCTGGAGCTGTCCGCCGCCGCGCGTGCCGATCACTACGATGATTTCGGCGATGCGTTCTCGCCGAAGCTCGGCCTGCGTTGGCAGCCGCTGGATTTCCTGCTGGTGCGAGCGTCGGCGTCGAAGGGCTTCCGCGCACCGTCGCTGTCGGAAAACTCCAATAGCACCAGCATCGCCTACGGCAGCGTGGTCGATCCGCGTGATCCGGACGTGCCGGGTTCGCGGCAGAATCCCACCTTCTTCACCGTCGGCAACAACGCGCTGAAGCCCGAGCGCACCAAGAGCGTGAACTTCGGCGTGGTGCTGTCGCCGTGGGCCAACACCAACCTGAGCGTGGACTACTACCGCATCCAGCTGGACAACCTGGTCGGCACCAACAACACCCAGACCCTGGTCAACGACAACGTGGCCGGCGCGGTGCAGCGCGATGAGCGTGGCAAGCTGCAGGCGGTCTACAACCGTTACCAGAACCTGAGCGAGCTGAAGACCTCGGGCATCGACGTCGAGCTGCGCCAGCGCATCCCGACCGCAGCACTGGGTGACTTCACCGTGTCCTCGGCCTACACCCACGTGCGCGACTACCGTCGCCCGACCGTGGTCGGTGGCCCGCTGGTGGATTACGCGGGCAGCAACCTGGGCGCGACCCTGCCCAAGGACAAGGCCACCACCACGCTGGACTGGAAGTACGGTGATTTCAACGCGGCCGTGACCTGGTACTACACCAGCAGCTACCGCCAGGAAGCCAGCACCGCCGCCAAGGCCGTGCAGCAGCGCGTCGGCAGCTACAGCCAGTACGACCTGTACCTGGCCTACACCGGCATCGACAAGCTGACCGTGTATGCCAAGGTGCAGAACCTGGCCGACAAGACACCGCCGTACGACGCCTCGTTCCCGGGCATCCGCGCGCCGTATGACTTCAGCCAGTACGACCTGCGTGGCCGCTACTTCACGCTGGGCTTCGATTACCGCTTCTGATCCATCCGCCGCGGCCGGTCACCTGAGGGGACCGGCCGCGCGATCGTCTGCCGTTGTGTTCCAGGGGAGTCACCGTGTCCTTGCATCGCCGTGCCGTTCTTCCGCTGCTGCTTGCCGCCGCCACCGCACTGTCCTCGCCGCAGCCGGCGCAGGCACAGAGTGCGTACTTCTTCCCGCAGGTCACCGACGCAGCGGCGTTCGATGCAGCGGTGCCCACGCCGGAGCAGTTCCTCGGTTACCCGATCGGCAGCCGTTACACCCGGCACGACCAGCTGGTGGCGTACTTCCAGGAACTGGCCAAGCGCTCGGACAAGATCAGCGTGCGCGAGATCGGCCGCAGCTATGAAGGTCGCCCGCTGTTGATCGCCACCGTCACCGCTGCAGGCAATCATGCGCGGCTGGAACAGATCCGCCAGCAGCACGCGACCCTGGCCGATCCGGCGCAGCCGCGCAGCGCCGCCGGTGACAGCCCGGTGGTGGTGTGGCTGGGCTACAGCGTGCATGGCAACGAGACCTCCAGTGCCGAGGCGGCGATGCTGACGGCGTACTACCTGGTGGCCAACCGCAGTGCCGAAACCCAGCAGTGGCTGCAGCAGGCGGTGGTGCTGTTCGACCCGGCACAGAATCCGGATGGCCGCGATCGCGCCGCCAACTGGCACAACGCCTGGGCCTCCGATCCAGCCTCTGCCGACCCGGCCGACAAGGAGCACGTCGAGCCGTTCCCGCAAGGGCGCACCAACCACTACTTCACCGATCTCAACCGCGACTGGCTGGCCCTGACCCAGCAGGACTCACGGCCGAAGGTGGAGGTGTTCCACCAGTGGTACCCGAACGTGCAGATCGACTTCCACGAGATGGGCAAGGACAGCACCTACTACTTCGAGCCCTCGCCGAAGAGCATGCACAGCCCGCTGATTCCGGCGGCGTCGTATGAATTCAACAAGACCCTCGCCAAGTACCACGCGCAGGCGCTGGATGCCTTGGGTTCGCTGTACTACACGGGCGAGAATTTCGACAATTTCTCGCCGGTGTACGGTTCCACCTATCCGGACTTCCATGGCGCCGTCGGCGTTACCGTCGAGCAGGCCAGCTCGCGCGGCCGCGTGCAGGAATCGGTGAATGGCCTGCTGACCTTCCCCTTCACCATCCGCAACCAGGTCGCCACCGGGCTGGGCACGGTGCGTGGCGCGGTGACCGAGCGCAGCGGGCTGTTCGACCTGCAGAAGCAGTTCTTCCAGGGCGCGCTGAAGCAGGCCGCGCAGCAGCCGGTGAAGAGCTTCGTGTTCGGCGATGCGCATGACCCTGCATTGACCCGGCGCCTGCTGGAACTGTTGCTGCTGCATCGCATCGAGGTGCGCGCGCTGGATCGTGCAGTCAGTGTCGATGGGCAGCGCTTCGATGCCGGCAGCGCCTACGTGGTGCCGGTACAGCAGGCGCAGTTCCGCCTGGTGCATTCGATTTTTGCCGAGACACCGCCGATCAAGGGCGATGTGTTCTACGGCAGCACCAGCTATGCGATCGCACCGGCGTATGGCGTGGCCTTTGCGGGCAGCCGCAGCCGCATCGAAGGCGGCGCACGCGTGGCCGCGCTGCCGGTGGAGCAGGGCGCGGTGCTGGGCGGCGAGGCCGGATTCGCCTACGCCATCGACTGGCGCGACTACAACGCCGGGCGCGCGCTGGCCGCGCTGCAGGGCAAGGGCGTGAATGCACGCGCGGCATTCCAGCCGTTCACCACCGCGACCGCGCAGGGCGACATCAGCTTCGCCGCCGGCAGCCTGGTCGTTCCGGTTGCCGGGCAGTCGCTGCAGGGTGCGGCGCTGCTTGAGGCAGTGACGTCCGCCGCGCGCGAGGCGGGCGTACAGGTACACGCGCTGTCCAGCGGCCGCAGCCGCGAAGGCATCGACCTCGGCAGTGACGGCGTGAAAGCGCTGCGCAAGCCTGCGGTCGCGCTGGTGATGGGCGAGGGCGTGGCCGCCACCGAGATCGGATCGGCGTGGTTCCTGCTCGACCAGCAGCTGCACCTGCCGGCCAGCAAGCTGGACCCGCAGCAGCTGGGCAAGGTGCCGCTGGACCGCTACACCACGATTGTGTTGTCCGGCGGTACCTATACGGGCGTCGATGCCACGGCAGTGGCTGCACTGAAGCGCTGGGTGCAGGCCGGTGGTTCGCTGGTGACCTACGGCAGTGCCTCGAAGTGGGCGATCGAACAGAAGCTGGCCGACGGCGAAAAGCTCGGCAAGGAAGAAGAGACTGCTGACGAAAGCCGCCGCGCGTTCGGCGACCAGCGCGATATCGCCGCGATCGAGCGGGTCAGCGGCAACATCCTCAGCGCCGACGTGGATATCAGCCATCCACTGGCGTTCGGCGTGCCGCGCCGGCAGCTGGCGATCAACAAGGAGAACACGGTGACGCTGCAGCCGAGCGCGAACCCGTTTTCCACGGTGGTGCGCATCGACACGCCGCCGCGGGTGAACGGCTATCTGTCCGAGCGCAACCGCGCGCGGGTGGCAGGCAGTGCGTGGCTGCTGGTGTCGGCGCAGGGGCAGGGCAATGTGGTGCTGTTCGCCGATGATCCGGCGCATCGCAAGTACTGGCACGGTACGGATCGCCTGCTGATCAACGCGATCTTCTTCGGGAATCTGGTGAATCCGGGCAAGGCGCGGGGTTGAGGATCTGCGCGCTCATGTCATGCACGAGCCTGGAAGAGGAAAACGGTAGTGCCGGCCACTGGCCGGCAACAGAAGAGGACGACGCGCCAGCGCCGTCCCCGATAGCCCCGCGCAGCGGGAACGGCGATCAGAAGCTGGCGCGCACGCCCACTCTGTATTCGGTCGTGTCCTTGTCGAGTTGGCCTTCCAGGACAAGGCCCCAGGTATCGGTGATGTTTACCTGGCCGCCCACCACGCCATACCAGCGTGCGTCCTGTCCATCGCCACCGTTGGCATAGCCGCCTTTCAGCCAGCCTTCCAGGCCGTCGGTGAACCTGCCGCGCACACCCACCATGCCCAGCACCTGGTTGAACCGCGAAGTCTGGCGGGACCGCTCGTCGTCGACGCCATAGTCCGACTTCGCCGAACGGTGGTTCCAGGCGAACTCGCTGGTGAAGTCCAGGCGGTCGCTGATCGGTGCGTGATATCCCAGGCCCAGGTACGGAACGTCGAGAGTGGTCTTCACCCGCGCATCGCCCCGATGGTCACTTGCGCTGACGCGAGAAGCGCCGGCGATTACATGGAACTGTGGTGTGACAGCGAACGAACCCCGCACATACCCGCCGTTGAAGGTCATATCACCCGCGCTGTCAGCGTCCAGCCGCAGGCGGTTCCAGCCCCCTTCCACATAGGTGTAGCTGAGTTCGTCGCTGGCCGACGCCAGCAGTGGTGTTACCAGCAACAGGCAGGTTGCCAGGAGCATCTTGCGCATCTTTCAAGTCCTTGTGTGGCGCGACAACGCGAAGCAGCGACGCCCCGCACCGCAGTACGGGGAGTCCGGGGCCAGGAGAATGCAGATCCCGATCAGAAACTTGCGCGTACGCCTACACGGTACTCGGCGAAGTCGTCGTAGAACTGGCCTTCGGCAACCACACCCCAGGTACGGTTGAAGCTGACCTGACCACCGATGGTGCCTGTCCAGGTGCCATCGAAGTGGTTGTTCCCGTCGATGTAGCCTGCTTTGATCCACGCTTCGGTCATTGCAGACGGCTTGCCGCGAAGGCCGACATTGCCGACGGCTGTATTGACGGATGTCTTGTTCGTGTAGGTCACGCCGTCGGAGTGGACTTTGTTCTTGCCGCTGCGGCGGTTCCACGCCAGGTCGGCGGTGAAGTCCAGCCGGTCGCTGATCGGCATGTGGTAGCCAAGGCCAAGATGCGGCTGGTCGAACGTGGTTTTGACACTGGAATAGGCGTAGCGCGTGGTATCGCTCACGCGCGACCAGCCGCCGAACACGTTGACCTGTTCGGCGACGGCGAAGGAGCCACGTACATAGCCACCATCGGCCTTTGGATCGTTGTGGGCATTGGAGCTGATCTGGAGCCGGTTCCAGCCGCCTTCCACATACGTGTAGCTCATGCCGTCACTGGCCATGGCAGTCAGTGGAGTGCTGATCAGCAGCGCGGATACCAGGAAAATCTTGCGCATCATGCTTGTCCTTAATCAGATACCAATCCAGACCGGGACGTGCAGTGACGTGGCCCGGCTGCGACGTCATGTCGCCGGCCGAGTCTAGCCAAATTTCACGCGACGCATACATCGCCCGCGATGACGCTGACAGTGGGTATTGATCCATTCAGGAAATGCCTGATTCCTGACGCGCAGAAAAAAGGGCGCAGCTTGCGCTGCGCCCCTTCGTGCGTTGCAGGTGCGGCGGGATCAGCCGGCGCGACCGCCGCCGTTGCCGCCCTGGCCACGACCGCGGCCGCCACCATTGCCGCCGCCGCCACGACGCTGGCCTGACCCGCGCCCGCACCGGCACGCTGCTGGCCATTGCCACCGCCCTCGCGACGGCCGCCACCGGCCTTCTTTGGGCCCGCATGCGCATGGCGTGGCGCATCGCCGTGCGGACGGCGCGCGTGGCTCTTGCGCGGTGCGCGCTCGCCGGTATCGTGCTCGGCCTTGCCCGGTGCGCTGTTGCCCCAGCGGATCGGCGTCTGCAGCTCGAAGCCCGGTACGTCGCGGATGTCCATATCGCGGCCCAGCAGGCGGGTGATCGCACGCAGCAGCTTCACTTCATCCTGCGCCACCAGCGAAATCGCCTGGCCGGTTGCACCGTTACGGCCAGTACGGCCGATGCGGTGCACGTAGTCTTCGGCCACCATCGGCAGATCGAAGTTGATTACCTTCGGCAGCTCATTGATGTCGATGCCGCGCGCGGCGATGTCAGTGGCCACCAGCACGGTCACGCGGCCGGCCTTGAAGTCACCCAGTGCACGCAGGCGCTGGCCCTGGCTCTTGTTGCCGTGGATTGCTGCGGTCTTGATGCCGGACTTTTCCAGGAACGTGGCCAGCTTGTCGCTGCCGTGCTTGGTGCGGGCGAAGACCAGGGTCTGCTCGCGGCTGTCCTGCGCTAGCAGGTGCAGCAGCAAGTCGCGCTTGCGGCCGCCGTCGACCGGGTGCACGCGGTGGGTGATGGTTTCGGCCACGGTGTTCTTCGGCGTCACCTGGATCTGTTCCGGGTTGCGCATGAACTCCAGCGCCAGCTGGCGGATGTTGTCCTCGAAGGTAGCCGAGAACAGCAGGGTCTGGCGGTTCTGCTTCGGCAGCTTGGCCAGGATGCGCTTGATCGACGGCAGGAAGCCCATGTCGAGCATGCGATCAGCTTCGTCCAGGACCAGCAGTTCAATGCCGGACAGATCGATGCTGCGACGCTCCAGGTGGTCGATCAGGCGGCCCGGGCAGGCGACCAGCAGGTCGACGCCACGGCGCAGGATGTCCAGCTGGTTGCCCATGCCGACGCCACCGTAGATGCACGCGCTGGGGATGCGCAGGTACTTGCTGTAGCCGCGCAGGCTGTCATGCACCTGGGTGGCCAGTTCGCGGGTCGGGGCCAGGATCAGCGCGCGCGGCTTGCGCGGGCCGCTGCGCACTTCCTGCGAGGCGGTACCCAGGTGCTGCAGCAGCGGCAGGCCGAAGGCGGCGGTCTTGCCGGTACCGGTCTGTGCGCCGGCCAGCAGGTCGCGACCGGCCAGCGCCAGCGGGATCGCCTGCTGCTGGATCGGGGTCGGGTTTTCGTAGCCCTGCTCGGCAAGCGCACGCAGCAGGAAGGGCGCCAGGCCCAGCGATTCAAAAGACATTGAGATTGCTCCAAGTACAAGAAACGCCTGTCCGAACGGACAGACGGGGGCAGATCAAACTGATCGGCTGACTCGGAGCGTTCCCGTGAACCGCGCTGCGAGAATTGGGTGCAGCCGGCACGACGCGCAGGCTGGAATGCGTGACGAACGGCGTCGGAGTGGGGGCGGGCGAAGAGGGCGGACCCTGGTCGCCGGCGATCCCGGAGGGAAACGGACGGCCGCTGCAGACTCCGCAAGTCTAAACGATGTTTGAGACTTCACGCAAAAAGGCCTGTTCAGCTAGGGGTTCTCTCTGCAGGGCTGCGCCCTGCACCCGCAGAGGCTGGAGCAACGTCAACGTCAAAAGCTGGTTTCCTGAGGGGTGGCGGGGTGGGTCCGGTGGCGTCCCCGCAAACCCACAGTGCCCTGCCATCCCACGGAATGCCCGCTGTTGCTGTTGCTTCGGCTGTTGCCCTGGCTTGAAGCAGGTGCAGGGGTGCAAGCCCTGCCGAACCCCCACTACGGTAGGGTGGCACGATGCCGCGCTGCAGCTTGGCGCCGCCGCATATTTGATTACACTTGAAACTTGTTTGCCCACGACTCCGGACACCCACCCATGAAGCTTGGTTCTTTGAAGGAAGGCGGCCGCGACGGCACCCTGATCGTCGTCTCGCGTGACCTGCGCCACGGCGTGCGCGCCACCGGCATTGCCGCCACCCTGCAGCAGGCCCTGGAGGACTGGAGCCACATCGCGCCGCGCCTGAACGCGCTGTACGAATCGCTCAACGCCGGCGACGCCGATGGCGTGTTCGACCTCGACCCGCAGGCGCTGGCCGCGCCGATGCCGCGCGCCTACGAATTCGTTGATGGCAGCGCCTACCTGCCGCATGTCGAGCGTGTGCGCCGCGCCCGTGGCGCCGAGGTGCCGGAAAGCTTCTACACCGATCCGCTGATGTACCAGGCCACCAGCGCCGGCTTCTACGGCCCGCGCGATGCGGTCAAGGTGGTCAGCGAGGACTACGGCATCGACCTGGAAGCGGAAATCGTGGTGATCACCGACGACGTGCCGATGGCCGCCACCCCGGAACAGGCTGCGGGCCATATCCAGCTGGTCGGCCTGGTCAACGATGTTTCGCTGCGCAACCTGATCCCGGGCGAGCTGGCCAAGGGCTTCGGATTCCTGCAGTCCAAGCCGCGTTCGGCGCTGTCGCCGGTGTTCGTCACCCCCGATGAGCTGGGTGCGGCCTGGCAGGACAGCAAGGTGCACCTGCCGCTGCTGACCCACATCAACGGGAAATGGTTCGGTGCGCCGGAAGCGGGCGTGGACATGCAGTTCAACTTCGCCCAGCTGGTCGCGCATGCGGCCAAGACCCGTCCGCTGGGCGCCGGTACCATCGTCGGCTCGGGCACCATCGCCAACCAAGACACCAGCAAGGGCGCATCGTGCTTCGCCGAGCAGCGCGTAGTCGAAACCCTGCGTGACGGCAAGCCGAGCACGCCGTTCATGTCCTTCGGCGACGTAGTCCGCATCGAGATGCTCGATGCCTCGGGCAACAGCATCTTCGGTGCGATCGAGCAGCGCATCGAACAGGCGGCCAAGCCCTGAGCATGGAGGCGGCGATGGACATCCTGGTTGACGACGGCATCGTGCTGTACACCTACTGGCGATCCAGCGCCGCCTACCGCGTGCGCATCGGCCTGGAGCTGAAGGGCCTGGCCTGGGAGGCGCGGCCGGTGCACCTGGTGCGCGAAGGCGGAGAGCAGCACCTGGACGCCTATCGCGCCCTCAATCCGCAGCAGCTGGTGCCCACCCTGCTGCATGACGGGCATACGCTCACCCAGTCGCTGGCGATCCTCGAATACCTGGATGAGCGCTTCCCACAGGTGCCGCTGCTGCCGGCCGACGCCGCCGGCCGCGCGCGGGTGCGGGCCCTGGCCCAGCTGGTGGCCTGCGACATCCATCCGATCAACAACCTGCGGGTGATGCAGTATCTGGAGCGCAACCTGCAGCTGCCGGCCGATGCCCGCATGCAGTGGACCCTGCACTGGATGGCCGAAGGCTTTGCTGCGATGGAAGCGATGCTGGCCAACAGCCGCGACACCGGCACCTTCTGCCACGGCGACCGCCCCGGACTGGCCGACATCTGCCTGCTGCCGCAGCTGTACAACGCACACCGCTTCGGCCTGGACCTGACGCCGTACCCGACCCTGCGCCGTATCGAGGCGGCCTGCCAAGCGCTGGACGCCTTCGACAGCGCGCGTCCGGAAAACCAGCCCGACGCCGCCTGATCCCAAAAAAGGGGACGGAGGGGATTACGTCGTAAGTGCACATACGACTTAATCCCCTCCGTCCCCTTTTTGCAGCAATCGCGCGAGGTCATCGCGGAACAACCGGTAGGCATCCTCGCGGCGTGCATCATCGCCCTGCCGCAGTACCCACGCCGGATGCACGGTGGCGTAGCCGCGGGTGCCATCCTCCAGCGTGTGCCAGCGTCCACGGTCGTGCGTCAGATTGAAATCACGGCCAAATACCGAGGCTGCCGCGGTAGCGCCCAGGCAGACGATGACCTGCGGCCGCACCCGCGCGATCTCGCCCATCAGCCATGGCCGGCAGGCCTGGATGTGGCGGCTTTCCGGTCGCTTGTGCAGCCGGATCTTGCCGCGGCGCTCATGGTGGAAGTGCTTCACCGCATTGGTCAGGTACAGCGTGGCGCGATCGATTCCCAGCTCGGCCAGGGCACGGTCCAGCAGCTGGCCCGCCGGGCCGGCGAATGGCTGGCCGCGCAGATCCTCGGTATCACCAGGCTGCTCGCCGATCACCATCACCCGCGCATCGGCCGGCCCCTGGCCGAACACCGCCTGCGTGGCGGTCTCCCACAGCGGGCACTGGCGGCAGGCGCTGGCCTGCTGTCGCAGCGTCTGCAGGCTGCCGGTATCGGGGGGCGCCGACGCAGCGTCCCTACGCAGTGGAATCCTGCGCTGCGGTGCCTGCGCGGGCCGGTCATGCATTTCCTGCACGCGATCGCCCGCATCGCGAACCAGCCGCGGCAGCAACTGCGCCTCGGGCAGGTGGCGCCAGTATTTGGCCGGCATCTCCTGCATCATCATCCGTGTGTTGAGCCGCGCCGGATTGAAGATGTTGGCGTAGTAGGTCTGCCACAGCGACTCGAGTGCATCCTCGGCCGGGGCATCCTCGCGCCGCGCGCCGGGGCCGAAGGCAAGCGCCTGCCCATCCCAGGCGACGCTGCGCGAAGGGGTCAGTATCGCCCAGCGCATCCCGGTGAAGCGGCGTGCGAAGAAGGGGGCTACCCGATCAACGATGTTGTGCTCTGGCTCGAACCACGCGATGAAGGCATCGGGCTGGCCAGGCACCTCGCGGAATCGCACGAACGCTTTCATCTTGTGCGTATCGCGGCGGACGGCCTGGGCGAGTGCGTTCGCGCGCAGGACATCGGCATCGGCGGGGTTGGTCAGCACCGAGCGCTCGCCATGAGTAATGCGCCACAGCAGGCGATACAGCAGGGCCAGGCGCTGGGGGTCGCGATGACACAGGCAGGTCGCCGCCAGGTCGAGGAAGTCGCGCGGAACGCTGGGCGCAGCGGCATCGGCAGGCATCGGTGCCAGCTGTACGGCCGGCGCATCCAGCAGCGAAACCTCACTGCCTTCGATCCAGTCCAGCTGCGGCGGTGCCACGTCGCGCAGCAGTGCCTCGCGCGCGGCCTCGCGCCAAGGCTCCAGCGACCACGGCGGGTCCACCCGCAGCGACCAGCGCTGCGCGTCAGGCGGCGGGCGGTGCATCAAACAGCGAGCCCTGTCGTGGAGGCGGCGCCAGCTGCGCGCGCAACGCGGCCGGATCATCCAGCGCCTTGCGCGGGTGGTGGTCGGCCAGCAGCACGAACGGTAGCAGCTTGCTCATCGGGGCCTTCAACCGGGCTACGTCGGCCACCCGCAGGCGGCCGTGCCGGCGTGCCATCAGCACCCGCTTCACGTTGCGCACGCCCAGCCCGGGTACGCGCAGCAGCAGCTCTTTCGGTGCGCGGTTGAGGTCCACGGGAAAGCGCTCGGGATGACGGATCGCCCAGGCCATCTTCGGATCGATATCCAGGTCCAGCATGCCGTCGCCGGCGCTGTCGGTGATCTCATCCACGCCATAGCCGTAGAAGCGCAACAGCCAATCGGCCTGGTACAGGCGATGTTCGCGTTGCAGTGGCGGTGGTTGAAGTGGCAGCTGGCGACTGGCATCTGGAATCGGGCTGAAGGCCGAGTAATACACCCGGCGCATGCGGTAGTTGCCATACAGCGCGTCGGCACTGGCCAGGATCTGCCGATCGTTGGCCCCATCAGCACCGACGATCATCTGCGTGCTTTGTCCGGCGGGTGCGAAACGGGGAGGGCGCGGGCGTGCACTGCGGCTGGCCGCCGGCGCCACCGCTGCGGGGGCCTTGCGCGCTTCCTTGGCTTCCTCGATGCGCCAGTGCAGTTCGCCCATCGCGCCGCGTATCGAATGCACCGTCTTCTCCGGCGCCAAGGCGCTCAGTCCGGCTTCGGTGGGAAGTTCCACGTTGATCGACAGGCGGTCGGCGTAACGCCCGGCACTGGCCAGCAGTTCCGGCGAGGCCTCGGGAATGGTCTTGAGGTGGATGTAGCCGGCATAGCGGTGTTCTTCGCGCAGCTGCCGTGCCACCTCCACCATCTGCTCCATGGTGTAGTCCGCATTGCGGATGATGCCGCTGGAAAGGAACAACCCCTCGATGTAGTTGCGCTTGTAGAAGTCCAGGGTGAGCGCGACGACCTCATCCACGCTGAAGCGCGCACGGGCCACGTTGCTGGATACCCGGTTCACGCAGTAGGCGCAGTCGTAGACGCAGAAGTTGGTCAGCAGGATCTTCAGCAATGAAACGCAGCGGCCGTCCGGCGTATAGCTGTGGCAGATGCCCATGCCTTCGGTGCTGCCGATGCCGCCGCTGGCGCGCGAATCGCGTTTGCCCGAGCCGCTGGAGGCGCAGGAGGCGTCGTATTTGGCGGCATCGGCCAGTATGGCCAGCTTGCGGATGGTTTCCATTGAGGAAACCTACGGATGAGGAGTCTCATTGGATGAGACCGCCCTGAACTCTTCAGAAAAAGGGGACGGAGGGGATTAAGTCGCAAGTGCACAAACGACTTGATCCCCTCCGTCCCCTTTTTCGTGGCGTCAGAAGCCGTGGGTGATGCTGGGTGCGGCCGCAGAGAAGTCCGCGTACGGGTCGTGCTCGCCACTGCTGCCTTCGGACAGGCGGAACTTCAGGGCCAGGCCATCGCGCGAGTCGGCCGCACGCAGTGCTTCCTCCTGATCGATGACGCCGGCCTTGGCCAGCCGGAACAGGCACTGGTCGAAACTCTCCATGCCTTCTTCCAGCGAGCCTTCCATCGCCGCCTTGATCTCGTGCACCTGGCCGCGGCGCAGCAGGTCGCGGATCATCGGCGTGTTGATCAGCACCTCGGTGGCCGGCAGGCGACGGCCCTCCTTGTTCTTCACCAGACGCTGGCTGATCACCGCGCGCAGGTTCAGTGCCAGGTTCATCAGCACGTTCTTGTGCGCGCTTTCCGGGAAGAAGTTGAGGATGCGCTCGATGGTCTGGTCGGCGTTGTTGGAGTGCAGGGTAGCCAGGCACAGGTGGCCGGTCTCGGCGAAGGCGATGGCCGCCTCCATCGTTTCCGCATCCAGGATCTCGCCGATCAGGATCACGTCCGGCGCTTCACGCATCGCGTTCTTCAGCGCGTTGTGGAAGGCATGGGTGTCCAGCCCGACCTCGCGCTGGTTGACGATCGACATCTTGTGCTTGTGCAGGTACTCGATCGGATCCTCGATGGTGAGGATGTGACCGGTGGTGGTGCTGTTGCGGTGGTCGATCATCGATGCCAGCGACGTCGATTTGCCGGAACCGGTGGACCCCACCACCAGCACCAGCCCGCGCGGGGTCATGATGACGTCCTTCAGCACCTGCGGCAGGTTCAGTTCCTCGATGCTCGGGATGCGGCTGCGGATGGCGCGGATGACCATGCCGACCTCGCCCCGCTGCTTGAACACGTTGACGCGGAAGCGCCCGGCTTCGGGAAGAGCGATGGCCATGTTGAGCTCCAGCTCGCGCTCGAACTGCGGCACCTGGCCTTCGTCCATCAACGAGTAGGCGATTTTCTTGACCATGCCGGGCGGCAGGCCGGTGTTGCCCAGCGGATAAAGCTTCCCCTCGATCTTGATATAGACCGGTGCCCCGGTGGTCAGGAACATGTCCGAAGCGTTCTTTTCGGTCATCAGCTTCAGGAAGTAGCCGATATCCATTGCGAATTTTCCCCAACGAAACGGCCGACGCCCGTTGCCAGCACGGTGTCGGCTTGACGACAATGGCCGTGAACCGACAACCGGTACGGCCTCCCCAATGAAACGACTTAGCTTCGCACGAATGCGCCACGGCCTGTATGTGATGGCGTTTGCATTCGCACTGTCTGCCCCCGCCTGGGCGCAGGACGCCGCACTGGAATTGGCGCAGGCCCGGCAGGCGGTCGACAAGGCCACCCAGGCCGATGCCGACCAGTACGCCCCGGACCTGATCGGTCTGGCCCGCCAGGGGCTGGAGCAGGCCCAGCGCGCCGCCGGCGACCGCCGCGAGCGCAAGAACGCCCCGGCGATGGCCCTGCGCGCCGCCGCCGATGCCGACCTGGCCCGCGTCCGCAGCGAGGAGGCCACCGTCACCGCGCAGCTGCAGCTGCGCCGCAACGAGGTCAACCAGCTGCAACGCCAGCTGTCGACCGGGGAGGACCGCCGGTGAAGCCGATGACTGCCGCAACCCTGGCCGCGCTGCTGGCGCTGCCGCCCCTGGCCTTGGCCGCCGACAACCCGATGGTGGCGCAGCTGAGCCAGCGCCTGATGGCCATCCAGGCCAATCCCGACACCGCTGAGCTGGGTGCCTTCGAGCGCATGCAGGCCCAGCAGGCCATCGCCACCCTGGACAAGGCCAAGCGCCGCGACCAGGAGCTGGCTACCTATCTGGCCGAGCGCCGGGTGGAGATTGCCGAGACCGCCGTGCGCGCCGCGATGGCCGCGCGCGAGGTCGACCGCCTGGAGCGGACCCGCAGCGACCTGCTGATCGAGGCCAGCCGCCGCGACGCCGCCCGTGCCCGTCAGGAAGCCGAGCAGATGCGCATGCAGGCGCAGATGCAGGCCGAGGAGGCTGAGCGTCTGCGCCAGGCCGCCGAAGCCGAAACCCTGGCCCGCCAGGACGCCGAGAACGCCCTGACCAGCGTGGCCGGCAAGCAGCAGCAGCGCCTCAGCGCCGCCCAGCAGAACGCCGCCAAGCTGGCCCGCGAGGAAGCCGAGCTGGTGTCCGGGCAGAAGCTGCCGGGCTCGAAGTTCGACGGCCGTGGCGAAGTCTTCACTTTCAATGGTGACGCCTTCGCCACTGGCGCCTCCAGCCTGTCCGGCGGGGCCCGCAACCAGGCCAAGGCCCTGGCCGAGTACCTGAACATCGGCAAGAAGGGGCGCCTGCGTATCGAGGCCTATGACAGCGCCAATGGTGTGGGTCAGAAGCGTGCCGAAGCGCTGCGCGATGCTCTGGTCGCGGCGGGTGTCGCCAGCAACCGGATCCAGGTCAGCGGCAAGAAGGCGGCGTCCACCCGGGCGCGCTCGGCCGAGGTCATCATCGCCCCGTAATTGCTTGATATTGTTTGTTTTTCGTTGTGATGAGCATTCAGCCTGAACCCCGCCCCGGCGGGGTTCGGTCTTTTTGCCGCAGGGGTCTTGTACCCCGCCTTGAGCAGGCGTAGGGTCAATTGTCCGGGACGCAATGCCGCGGACCGGACGATGGGAGGGCCGGGCCGATGCAAACAGGGCGCGAACCGCAGCGAATCGACGTGCGCAGGCCAGTGCCGCAGGTCGTTGCAGGCGTCCAGGTGGCCATCGACCGGCGCTCCTCCATGAACAACGCCCCGTGCCTCGCGGCCGGGGCGTTCGTGTATCTGTCGAAGGAGGTCCATCATGTTTGAAGATCAGCCCCAGAGCGAGATCGACGCCCGCCGCGCGCGTGATCCGGAGTTCAGGGCACTCCATGACCAGCACCGCAAGTTGAACAAGAAGTGCATGGACGCGGAGTTGGGTGTACTCCCGATCGATGATGTCACCCTGGGTCGCATGAAGCGTGAGAAGCTGCTGGCCAAGCAACGACTTCTGCGAATGTACGAAACACCGCTCCCAACGACGTCCCCCACACTTTGACGCACCCCGTCACGCCCGGAACGGCGTGACCCGGCCATCGATGGCCCCGCCCGGCGCTCCTGCCCCGGCATCGCGGCACCGCCGATGAGGCGGCCGCGCCAAGGCACCACAAGCGGTGGTGCCTTGGCCTGCAGGTACGACTCACCGATGCGGGCGGTACCGGTCTCCTCGTCGATCCGGGGCCGTCCGCATCTCTTTTTGCGGGCTTGCGGCCCGGCGCCGCGCCGACCTGACATTCATCGCCATCCGACGGATAATCATCGGTCCGGCCCTGTGTGGCGCGAACCGAAAGTCCTCCGAATGCCCATCCATTCTTCCGTCCTCGAACTCATCGGCCAGACCCCGATCGTCAAGGCCCAGCGCCTGGACACCGGCGTCTGCGAGCTCTACCTGAAGCTGGAGAGCGCCAACCCGGGCGGATCGATCAAGGATCGCATCGGCCTGTCGATGATCGAGGCGGCAGAGCAGCGAGGCGACCTGAAGCCGGGCGCGACCCTGGTCGAGGGCACAGCCGGCAACACCGGCCTGGGCCTGGCCCTGGTCGCCCAGCAGAAGGGCTACAAGCTGATCCTGGTCGTTCCCGACAAAATGAGCCGGGAAAAGATCTTCAACCTGAAGGCGATGGGCGCTGAAGTGCGTCTGACCCGCTCGGACGTGGCCAAGGGCCATCCCGAGTACTACCAGGATCTGGCCAAGACCATCGCCGAACAGACCCCGGGCGCCTACTTCATCAACCAGTTCGGCAACCCGGACAACCCGGCCGCGCATGAATTCGGCACGGGCCCGGAAATTCTGGAACAGATGGGCGGCGATCTGGACGCCATCGTGTTCGGCTGCGGCAGCTCCGGCACCATGACCGGCCTGTCGCGCGCGTTTGCCAAGCTGTCGCCGAAGACCGAGCTGGTGCTCGCCGACCCGGTCGGTTCGATCCTGGCCGAATACATCAATGACGGCGTGCTCAACGACAAGTCGGGCAGCTGGCTGGTGGAAGGCATCGGCGAGGACTTCCTGCCGTCCATCTCCGATTTCAGCCGGGTGAAGAAGGCCTACGCCATCACCGACGGTGAGAGCTTCCATACCGCGCGCGAGCTGCTGGCGAAGGAAGGCATCCTCGGCGGCTCGTCCACCGGCACCCTGCTGGCGGCTGCGCTGAAGTACTGCAAGGAACAGACCACGCCGAAGAAGGTCCTGGTACTGGTCTGCGATACCGGCAATAAATACCTGTCGAAGATGTACAACGACTACTGGATGCTGGACAACGGCTTCCTGGAGCGCCCACAGCACGGCGACCTGCGCGACCTGATCCTGCGCCCGTACGGCCAGCGCGATACCGTCGTGATCGGCCCGAACGATCTGCTGACCACGGCCTACCAGCGCATGAAGCTGTATGACGTGTCGCAGCTGCCGGTGATGGACGGTGACCAGCTGGTCGGCATCGTCGACGAAAGCGACGTGCTGCTGCATGTCTATGGCGATGAGGCCCGTTTCCGCGACAGCGTCGCTACCGCGATGGTCAGCAAGCTGGACCGGCTGGATGTGAAGTCGCCGATCGAGGCCCTGCTGCCGGTGTTCGACCGTGGCCAGGTGGCGATCGTGATGGACGGCGACGCCTTCCTGGGCCTGATCACCCGTATCGACCTGCTGAACTACCTGCGCCGTCGCGTGCAGTAAGCCGCTGATCGAAGACGTTCGCTGCTGAATCCCGGTTTATCCGCGTCAAAGGTCGTTAAGGCCGCGCTGGTAGACTTCCGCACCTTCGATGGCGCCGTGCGTCGGCGCCCCTCAGGAAACAACATGTCCAACGCTACTTCCCAGGATCGCGCCCTGGCCCTGGCTACTCTGGCCATCCACGGTGGCCAGTCGCCGGACCCCAGCACTGGCGCGGTAATGCCGCCGATCTACGCCACCTCGACCTATGCGCAGTCCAGCCCGGGTGAGCATCAGGGCTTCGAGTACTCGCGTACCCACAACCCGACCCGCTTCGCCTATGAGCGTTGCGTGGCATCGCTGGAAGGTGGCACCCGCGGCTTCGCTTTCGCCTCGGGCATGGCGGCGAGCTCGACCGTGATCGAACTGCTGGACGCCGGCAGTCACGTGGTGGCAATGGACGATATCTACGGCGGCAGCTTCCGCCTGTTCGAGCGGGTGCGTCGCCGCACCGCCGGGCTGGACTTCAGCTTCGTCGACCTGACCGATCTGGCCGCGTTCGAAGCCGCCATCACGTCGAAGACGAAGATGGTGTGGATCGAGACCCCGACCAACCCGATGCTGAAGATCGTCGACATCGCCGCGGTCACCGCCATCGCCAAGCGCCATGGCCTGATCGTGGTGGTCGACAACACCTTCGCCTCGCCGATGCTGCAGCGTCCGCTGGCGCTGGGTGCGGATCTGGTCCTGCATTCGGCCACCAAGTACCTCAACGGTCACTCGGACATGGTCGGCGGCATGGTCGTGGTCGGCGACAACGCCGAACTGGCCGAGCAGATGGCCTTCCTGCAGAACTCGGTGGGTGGCGTGCAGGGCCCGTTCGACAGCTTCCTGGCCCTGCGTGGCCTGAAGACCCTGCCGCTGCGCATGAAGGCGCACTGCGCCAACGCGCTGGCCCTGGCCCAGTGGCTGGAAAAGCACCCGGCGGTGGAGAAAGTGATCTACCCGGGCCTGCCGTCGCACCCGCAGCATGAGCTGGCCGGCAAGCAGATGGCCGGTTACGGCGGCATCGTCTCGATCGTGCTCAAGGGCGGTTTCGAAGCGGCCAAGCGCTTCTGCGAGAAGACCGAACTGTTCACCCTGGCCGAGTCGCTGGGCGGCGTGGAAAGCCTGGTCAACCACCCGGCGGTGATGACGCACGCCTCGATTCCGGTCGCGCGGCGGGAACAGCTGGGTATCAGCGATGCGCTGGTAAGGCTGAGCGTGGGCGTGGAGGAGCTGGGGGATCTGCAGGTGGATCTGGAGCGGGCGCTGGCGGGTACTGCTGCGTGAATCCGATGACCGTGTCGTCCGCCAACAGCTCGGTTTCGCCACTGGCGATGGTGCGCAGTTTTCTCGGCAACCGCGTATTGATCTACCAGCTGGCCAAGCGCGAGGTCATCAGCCGCTACCGTGGCTCGTTGATGGGCTTGGCGTGGTCGTTCTTCAACCCGTTGTTGATGCTCGCCGTGTACACCTTCGTGTTCTCGGTGGTCTTCAACGCCCGATGGGGTGGGGATGTGGCACACAAGGGTGACTTCGCGATCATCCTGTTCGTCGGCATCCTCGTACACGGCATCTTTGCGGAGTGCGTCAACCGCGCCCCCAGCCTGATTGTCGGCAATGCCAGCTACGTCAAACGCGTGGTGTTCCCCCTCGATACGCTGCCCTGGGTGGCAATGGGGGCGGCGTTGTTCCATGCGCTGGTGACCCTGGTGGTGCTGCTGCTGGCGCAGTTGCTGATCCGTGGCGTCCTGCCCGTGACCGCGCTGTATTTCCCGTTGGTGGTGTTCCCGCTGGTGCTGTTCACGATGGGCCTGGCCTGGCTGCTGTCGGCGTTGGGTGTTTTCGTGCGCGATATCGGCCAGATGACCGGCATCTTCACCACCGTGCTGTTGTTCCTGGCGCCGGTGTTCTATCCGGTGACCGCATTGCCGGAGAACATGCGCAAGTGGATCTACCTGAACCCGCTCACCTTCATCATCGAGCAGTCGCGGGAGGTGCTGATCTGGGGCAAGGCACCTGATTTCATCGGTCTGGGCAAGTACACCATTCTCGCCGCCGTGGTCGCCTGGCTGGGCTATGTCTGCTTCCACAAAATGCGCCGGGGTTTTGCCGATGTCATCTAATGTATCCGCGCACGAACCGGACGATCTTGCGATCCGGGTGTCCGGTGTCACCAAGTGCTTCCAGGTGTATTCGCAGCCACAGGACCGCCTGAAGCAGGCTGTCCTGCCGCGACTCTCCCGTCTGCTCGGCCGACCCGGTGGCATGTACTACCGCGAGTTCTGGGCGCTGAAGGGCGTCGACTTCGAGGTGCGCCGTGGAGACACGGTGGGCATCATCGGTCGCAACGGCTCCGGCAAGTCGACCCTGCTGCAGATCATCTGCGGCACCCTGCAGCCAACCCACGGCGAAGTGACCGTGCGGGGTCGCGTGGCCGCATTGCTCGAGCTTGGTGCCGGCTTCAATCCGGAATTCACCGGACGCGAGAACGTCTACATGAGCGCCTCGATCCTCGGCCTTTCGCGCGAGGAGATCGATCGCAAGTACGACGACATCGTGGCATTCGCCGACATCGGCGACTTCCTTGAACAGCCGGTCAAGACCTACTCCAGCGGCATGTACGTGCGTCTGGCATTTGCCGTGATCGCGCATGTCGATGCCGATATCCTGGTGATCGACGAAGCGCTGGCGGTCGGTGATGCGATCTTCGTGCAGAAGTGCATGCGCTACCTGCGCAAGTTCCGTGAGAACGGCACGCTGCTGTTTGTCAGCCACGACACCTCTTCGGTGCTGAACTTCTGCCAGAGTGCCGTCTGGCTGGATCGCGGCGACATGCGCATGCATGGCACTGCGCAGGAAACCTGCAACGCCTACATCGAATACTGCTCGCAGGAAGTGTATGGCGATACGGTCAAGCTGCAGTCACGGCAGGCCGCTGCCCGTGCCGCGGACGCATCGCCTGGCATCCCGTCGCCAGCCCGGATCGAGAAGGACCTGAAGGTCGAGCTGTTCGACAACGTCGCCAATTCAGCCGGTTGGCAGTCCGGCGTGGCAAGCATCGACTCGGTCACCCTGTGCAACGAGGACGGTGAGCCCTTCACGACGTTTGCCGGTGGCGAGCATGTCGTGCTGAAAATCCGCGCGACTGCGCATGATCCCCTGACGAGTCCCTTGATCGGATTCTTCGTCAAGGATCGCCTTGGGCAATCGCTGTTCGGTGAACACACCTACACCTATATCCAGCCGCCGATGGAAGTGGAGGGTGGCACCGGGTTGGAAGCGTCGTTCCGGTTCACCCTGCCGCTGCTGCCCAACGGCGAGTACTCGATGACCGTCTCGATCGCCGAAGGCGACCCGTACACCAACACCCAGCACGCCTGGCTGCATGATGCGGTGCTGATCCGGGTGGCCTCGCCCAAGCTGCGTTATGGCCTGGTCGGTATCCCGTTCGAGGAAGTGACCATGGTCCGCACCCGTCAGCCGCAGCCGACAGGAGAGCCGCAGTGAGCGCATCGCAGGGACCGACGGTGACCGAAGCGCACGGCTTCATTCCACCACTGGCCAGTACCGACCCGCGCATCAGCGTCGGTCGATACACCTATGGTTCTCCGCAACTGAAGGTATGGTCGGAAGGTGAACGCATCGAGATCGGGGCGTTCTGTTCGATCGCCGATGACGTAGTGATCTTTGGGGGCGGCGAGCACCGTCTGGATTGGGTGACCACCTATCCATTGCGCATCGCGCTGAATTCCCCCGGCGCAGGCCACGACGGGCATCCGCACACCAAGGGGCCCACCCGCATCGGCAACGACGTCTGGATCGGGCATGGTGCGATGATCGTTTCCGGCGTGACCGTGGGCGATGGCGCCTGTATCGGTGCGGGGGCAGTGGTTTCCCGGGACGTGCCCCCCTACGCCGTCGTTGCGGGCAATCCTGCAAAGGTGGTGCGCAGTCGCTATGACGAACAGACGATTGCCCGCCTGCAGGCGATTGCCTGGTGGAACTGGCCGATCGATCGCATCCGTGCCTTCGAATCGCTGCTCTGCAGCGGTGACGTTGAAGCCTTCATCGCTGCCGCCAGTGCGTCCTGACTCTCTGAACATCTCTCAAGAAACCGGCTGTCCCATGAACGATTTTCCGCTGTCGAACAGCATGCTGATCTCCCCGCGCGAACTGTCGCTGAGCGCGTGGCTGGGTCACATTCCCTTTGCCTCATGGCTGGTCGAGCAGTTGCAGCCACAGTCGATCGTCGAGCTGGGTACACATCGTGGCTCCTCGTTCCTTGCGCTCTGCCAGGCGGTGCAGGAGCAGGGGCTCACTGCGCGCGTGTTTGCCATCGACACCTGGGAAGGTGACGAGCACGCCGGCTACTATGGTGATGAGATCTACAACGCATTGCGCGAGTACCAGCAGCGCAACTATGCCGGCATCTCCGAGATGCTGCGGATGCGTTTCAACGAAGCCCTCCCGTACTTCGCAGACGGCTCGATCGATCTGCTGCATATCGATGGCCTGCACACCTACGAGGCGGTTCGTGAGGACTTTGAAACCTGGTTGCCCAAGCTATCCGATCGGGCAGTGGTGATCTTCCATGACACCTGCGTCCGGGAGCGCGGTTTCGGTGTCTGGCAGTACTGGAGCGAGATCAGTCAGCAGTATCCGGCGTTCGAATTCACCCATACCCATGGCCTGGGTGTGTTGCTGGTCGGCCGGCAGCGTGTTCCTGCATTGGCAGACCTCGCGGCCCGTGCAGCCGCAGGCGACTTTGCGCCGATCAATCGCTTTTTCGACGCGTTGGGCAGCAACATCAAGCGCGCCGAAGAGGTCGAGCGGGTAAATGCAGGGCTGGCGGATGCGCGCAACGAGGTCAATCGCCTCGGAACGCTGGGCCATGAGCTGCAGCAGCGTTGCCTGCAACTGGAGCAGGAAGTGCGTGATGGCCGGGAGCAGGTGCGGCAGGCCGAGCAGCAGGTACAGCAGGCGCGGGAGCGGGCCGAGCATAGCGCGGTGACGGCAGAGGACCTGCGCCGCATCGTCGCCGAGGAGCGTGCCAGGACGGTTGAGGACATTCAGGCTGCACTGGGCCCGCACCTGGATTCGCAGGCACGGTCGATGGACAGGCTGTTGCAGCCCTGGTGGCGCCGCTGATCCACGCCCTGCCAACGAGCAGGATGTTACGTTAGAAGGAGTGCCGGGCGTCGCAGGGGAAAGTAGAGGGCCGCACTCCAGCAATCGATTTTTTCAAGAGACCCATCAGCAGATTGGGTTGAACCACCTCCTAGGGATGAACATGTCTACCGTCAAGCCAATCTGCTTCTATCTGCCGCAGTACCACCCCGTCGCGGAGAATTCGGAGTGGTGGGGACCTGGCTTTACCGAGTGGACCAACGTCGCCAAGGGAAAGCCGAACTTCGTCGGCCATTACCAGCCCCACATCCCGCGCGAGCTGGGTTTCTATGATCTGCGCCTGATCGACAACATGCGGGCACAGGCCGAACTGGCCTCGCTGTATGGCATCCACGGGTTCTGCTTCTACTACTACTGGTTTGACGGCCGCCGCATCCTCGAGCTGCCGCTGGACAACTACCTGAAGAGTGACATCGAGTTCCCGTTCTGCGTGTGCTGGGCCAACGAGAACTGGACCCGCACTTGGGACGGGCTCGAGAAGGATGTGCTGCTCGAGCAGAAGCACGGCGCCGATGAGGATCGCCGGTTTCTGGAGGACATCCTGCCGCTGCTGAAGGATCGTCGTGCGATCAAGGTCGATGGCAAGCCCATGCTGCTGGTCTACCGTGCCGACCTGTTCCCGGACGCAAAGGAAACCGTCGCGCGCTGGCGCCAAGTGGCCCGCGAGAATGGCGTGGGCGAGATCCATCTCGTGGCGGTGCAGTTCTACGGCATTGTGGATCCGCGTGACTGGGGTTATGACGCGGCCGCGGAGTTCCCGCCGCATACCTTCATCGGCGCGGAGAATCGTCTGACGCGACCGATCGACATCACCAACCCCGAGTTCCGTGGTGGCCTCGTCGATTACCGCAAGGTGGTCGCCCAGTCCATCAGCCGGCCCAAGCCCGACTTCCGCTGGTACCGTGGCATCGTGCCGTCCTGGGACAATACCGCGCGGCGCCAGCACACCTCGCACACGCTGGTGGACGCCTCGCCGTCGATCTACGAGTACTGGCTGCGCCGCCTGGTCGAGTACACCCGCGTCAACAACGCGCCTGAAGACCAGATTCTGTTCATCAATGCCTGGAACGAGTGGGGCGAGGGCTGCCACCTGGAGCCGGACCTGAAGCACGGCCTGGCCTACCTGGAAGCGACCCATGCGGCGCTGAACGGAGCCGACGGTGATGAGGCGCTGATGAAGGATGAAGCGTTGCTGCGCGCACTCGGCGGCGAGCGCATGAAGGCGCTTCTGGATGACCGCGAACGCCTGGTCAACGATGTGGTTCTGCTCTCGGCCGAGGTACGCAGGACCAATCCGCAGGGCATCTCTTCGGTGCCCAAGCCTGGCCTGCGCGCATTCATTGGCCGTTGCCTGCGGCCCTTCCCCCGCCTGCGTTCCTTCGCGGTGCGCGTCTATCACGCGTGGCACGCATGAGTTCCGTCCGTCGCGTTGCAGTTGTAGCCCACTTCGACGCCGAAGGCCGGTTGACTGACTTCACGCGTCGGTTGCTCGAAGGCGTGCTGCGGCACGCGGAGCGCATCGTGCTGGTGTCGACCCGGCTGGCCCCTGACCAGGTGGTAGGCCTGGATGAGCGCATCACAGTCATCGTCCGCGAGAACGTCGGATACGATTTCTACTCGTTCCGGACCGGTGTACTGGCCGTGGAGGCGTTGTATGCCTACGACGAGCTGATCATCGCCAATGACAGTGTACTGATGATTGATCCGCAGGGCCTGGATCGTGCCTTCGCGAAGATGGCGGAGGTGGAGTGTGGCGCGTGGTCGATGACCGAGTCGCAGCAGGTCAGCCGCCACCTGCAGTCGTATTTCATGGTGTTCCGCAAGGACGTTTTCTTCAGTCAGTACTTCCACCAGTTCTGGCGCGATGTACGGGTGCTCGATGACAAGTGGGAAATCATTCTTTCCTACGAAATCGGCTTGACCCAGTGGCTGTTGCATCACGGTGTACGCATTGCTTCGGCGTTCCAGCCTGGCGCGGAGGGTATGCAGAAGCTGGTCGCACGCCTGAAACGCAAGCGCGAGCGCGATGCGGCTCCGGACAGTGTGGCTGCCCCTGGGGCATTCGAGATCCAGCAGGCCAACCTGGTCCACTACCTGTGGGATGACATCTACCGGCAGTTTGGTTTCATCAAGACCGAAGTGCTGCGCGATGATCCCAATGGCGTGCAGGACGTTGGCCTGTCCAGCCTGATCGCCGACCCGGTGCGCCTGGGCCAGGTCGAGGAGGAAGTCGCCAGGATGCGGGCCACGCGTGTCAACGCAATGCCGCTGCTCGCCCAGTCCAGTGACGGAATTTCACAGGAAGAACTGCAGCGCTATGGTGTCGGCGCCATTCCTGCTGACAAGCTGAAGTCGCGGTTCGCCATCGTGCTTCATCTCTATCATCTGGACCTGATCGAATCGATCCAGGGCTACATGAAGAACATGATCGTTGATCATGATCTGTTCGTGTCCGTGAAATCGGTTGCTGATCGTCGGGTGGCTGTGCGCTTTTTCGAAGAGCGGAAGGTGCGTGCCTTCGTCTTCGTGCATCCGAACATCGGGCGCGACGTCGGTCCCTTCGTCAGCCTGCTCAATACCGGCCTGCTCGACCGCTACGACGCGGTCTGCAAGATCCACTCCAAGAAGAGCGTGTACCACGATGGCGGTGGCCAGTGGCGGGATGAGTTGATGAAGTCCCTGCTGGGTTCTTCACACACGGTGCTGAAGATCCTGCGCGCCTTCAAGCATGAGTCCAGTTGCGGCATCGTCGGTCCCGAGCACGCCTATGTCAGCAATGCCCGCTTTTGGGGCGGCAATGAGGAACGGCTGCGTCGCCTGGCCGCAGAAACCGGCATCGAGGACGCACGTGTCCGGCTGGGCTTCTTTGCGGGAACGATGTTCTGGTTCCGCCCCGCGGCGCTGAATGCCCTGCGGGAGCGGGCGCTGGCCCTGAGTGAGTTCGACCCGGAAGCTGGGCAGCTGGATGCCACCCTGGCCCACGTGATCGAGCGGCTTTTCGTGCTATGGGTGGAGCAGGCGGGCTACTTTGCGGCGACCACCCGTCAGCCGGATGCTGCGCTGTGTCATGAAAATTACGTGAATCAGGGTATATCTGTACTCCCTACCTGACTACAGAATCGATGGAGCCCAAGATGGATGACGGGTTGTGGTACGAACGCATTGTCCGTTCCATTAACGATCCTTCGCTGGGTTTGCCGGGCTTCCCGCCGGCCTATCAGCAGGAGGTATTCGTCGGGAAATCCAACGAGGCCGCTCTAGCGGAGGCATTTCACTTCTACCAGCTGGTAAAGACGGGCAGCCACCGTTTGCGTCGCAACTCGCCGGTGCTGGACTTTGGTGTCGGCTGGGGTCGTATCCTGCGATTCTTTCTCAATGACGTCGATCCGTCCCACTTGTATGGCGTTGATGTCGATCCCGAGATCCTCGAGGTTGCGCGCTCAACCGGCGTACTGGGCAATCTTTCCCAGATCCAGCCCAACGGCCGACTGCAGCACCCGGATGGGCGATTCGAGGTCATCTACGCGTTCTCGGTGTTCTCGCATCTGTCCGAAGCCTCGGCACGCCTCTGGTTGGCTGAGCTGATGCGGGTATTGAAACCGGGGGGAAGTCTGGTGCTGACCACCACTACGGACCGCTTCCTGGAATTGTGTGAGGCCTGTTCCTACAAGCTCAGCGACCGCAATCAGTACGAGGAAGACTACGCCAGAATGTTTGCTGACCCGGCCGACGCCCGTCGTCGCTACGCTGCCGGTGAGCATGTGTACGCTGCCGTAGCTGGCAACGCTGAGGTGTTGGAAGCATCCAACTACGGCTGGGCAGCAATGCCGCCAGCGTTCGTCGAACGCGAGATCGGCCGGCTGGCACAATCGATCTCATTCATCGAAGCGACCGAACAGCTTCCCCAAGGCGTTTTCACCATCCGCAAACCCGCGACATTCGCACAGCGTGCAGTGAGGAAGTTGCGGGCTACGCTTTCTGCCTGAACGGTGTCCGGGCACGGGTCAGCCCAGTGCCTGGATTCGATCAGCTGCCGATCTGCCGTGATGTTACGGCGTCCTGCCTGTTACCGAAGAAACGCGAGTAAAACACTTTCCCATAGCGGATGAACGGAACTTCGATCAGGCGGTACGTGGCGTAGGCAATGGCAATTGACACCAGCAGAGTGCCGATAGCCGCGATCATGTAGGTCTGCGTCGCTGGCCAGTCATGATGCTGATTGAGCCGGTCGTACCATGGGCGCAGTGTGTTGATAACCGGACCATGTGCAAGATAGAGCGAATAGCTGATCGTGCCCAGGAAACGCGTGAGTCGATTCACCAGCAGGCGAATGGGATTGAGCGCCAACCCGATGATCAGCAATGAATACCAGACCGCTGGCCACATGTAGGGATGACCCGCAAATATTCTGTCGTCCACCCAGCTGTTGCTGCGCGCCACAAAGATGCACGCAGCAGCCAGCAGCAGAAGAATTCCCAGTGAACGCTCCTGCTCATCGGGTTCATTGACCAAGCGTTCTCTGAGCATGTAATAGCACACGGCACCGAATGCGAAGATCGGCAGGTCTTTGATGAACAGCCATTGCTCGATGCTGGCCGCTGTCTCCGGCGAAAGCGGGAGATGAGGCAGGATGAAAATCATCGCGAAGTAAGCAAGGAGGGTAGCCAGCAGCAGCGACCATGCCTCCACGACATTCCGCGTGCGGAAATAGATGATCGGGAAAATGGCGTAGAAGAGCATCTCCACGCCAATGGTCCAGCTGGCCATGACCAAGCCGCTCTGGTTTCCCGGTACCAGGTTGAACACGAAGAATATGCTCTGCAACACCGCAGCAGGGGTAACCGGAAGGTGATACACCTGCGTCATCAGGATGCAGGTAACCACGAGCCACGCGTAGAACAGGGGGGCAATCCTGAAGAAGCGGTGGGTAAAGAAGGACACGATCGGTCGCGCTTCTTTCAATCTCGCAGGCATGGTGAAGAAGAGCGAGAAACAGCTCACGACGAAGAACAGCATGACGCCGGTCCCGCCCTGGGCGACGAATCCGGACAACCAGGATGGAGCTGCCACGCCTCCCACATAGACCAGATGGAACAGCACCACGTAGGTCGCGGCGATGCCTCGCAGGGCGTCGAGGAAATGCAGCCTTTCACCCCGCCGTATGGACGTGGGCCTGCCTGGGTTCGAGGTATTGTCCTGTGTGACTGGGGAGTTGAGCGATCGCATCAAAGAGGCTCTTGGTCCAGCAGGCGGGGTTGCAGGGCTGCCTGGAAAAGGCGGATATGAAGTTGGCAAGCGGTTGGCAGGTTTGCGGGAACTCGATCTGCCTTGCGCTAAATCGCTGGACTACAATGGGCGCTCAAGCTTCATGGCGTATCAGATCGCCGCCGCCGGGATGCGTACGGCAGCCTGGCCGACCCTGAAGGGATGATTGTCTACAGCGAACCGGCAGTGTCAATGGGTGCTGCGGCCACGTGCTGGATCGGCATCTTCATCCCGCCCACCTACCGAAACAGGAAACAGCATGCCGGAATACAACGTGCCCAACACCGAGGACAAGGCATCAGCCTGGGGAAGACTGGCGTCTGTCATTGCCTGTGTCCTGACCGTGCTGATGATCACGCCGTTGGCTCCCGCCATGCCCTTCCCGGGTTTGGATGGGTCCTGGAGTTACGCGATGAATATTGCCACGGCCGAGCATCTTCGCTTTGGCAAGGACATCGTGTTCACTTTTGGGCCGCTGGCCTCGATCTACACGCGTGTCTACAGCCCTGCCACCGACTGGATGATGCTGTTGGGGTCCGCGCTCATCGCCGTCGCGCTGTTCGCCGGCTTCTTTGCGGTTGCCTCCGCACGCAAGCGTGTGTTTCTGCTGATCCTGCCAGTCGTGATCAGTTTGGCCTGGGGTCGTGATGCGGTGTTCATGCTGGTCCCGGTGCTGATCCCATTCGTGTTGCACCGGGGATTGCAACGCGGGCGTGCGTACACCGCCGCCCTGTGCCTGCTGGCGACAGCTTCGGCTATCCTGCCACTGGTCAAAGGGAACTTTGGCTTGCTGCTTGGCCTGGCGGTGCTGGTCAGTGTGATCATGTACTGGCGCGTCCAGCGACGTTCCGTTCTTTTGATCATTGCCGTTGCCGGGATTTCCCTGCTGACTGCGTGGTTGGCGAGCGGACAGCGTCTGTTGGACCTGCCGGGCTACTTCATCGCCCAGGCGCCCATTGTCTCGGGCTATACCGATGCGATGTCGGTAAGCGGAAGCCTGCGCGACATTGTCTTCTATCTGCTGGCGGCGCCTGTGCTGATGTTCCTGTCCGTGCAGCGCCCGGTGCGGGAATACTGGTATGCACCAGTGATGGTCGCGGCCTATCTGTTCGTTGCGTTCAAGTCTGGCTTCGTCCGGCACGATGAGCATGCATTCGTCGCCGCTGTCGCTCTTGCATATGTTGGATTTCTGATCGTACTGACGCGACGGGGGCGCTGGGGGGCGACGGCGTTCGTGGTGGCGATGCTCGCATGGGCCGGCATCACCCACACTTACGCCCGCGTCGGCTGGGACAGCAGTGTTGCCCGATTTGCCGAGATGGTGCGCAAACCGCTTTTGGGGACCTGGCAACGCCTGACCCAGCCTGACGTGTTGTCCACGCAGTATGCGGCGATCACCGCCGGATTCGGCCAGCGCGCGCCTTTCGCCGGTTATGTCGGGGAGGCCGATGTCTATCCCGTCGACCTTGCGGCACTGATTGGCTCTGGTGCGACCTGGAAGCCACGTCCCGTACTGCAGAGTTATTCGGTCTACACACCTGCCTTGTTGCGGGCGAACGCCAAGCACTTGCAGCAGCCCCCCTGCTCGCGTGTACTTCAACGCCGATCCCATCGATCATCGCTACCCGGCGCTGGAAGACGGCGCGAGCTGGCTGTCCTTGTTGGCTGCTTTCACGCCCAAGGCGCTCGAAGGGGGGTACGCGGTCCTCGAACGGCGGGATGAGGCTAATGAGGTGCTTCAGCCCGTCAGGTTGTCCGAAGTCAATGCCGTCCTCGGGAAAGACGTTGCTGTGGCAGCGTGGCAGGAGCCGGTATGGGTGACGCTGGATATTCAACCCACTCTGCTGGGCAAGCTGTTTTCAACGTTCTACAAAGCCCCCAAGCTGTCGATGAAGGTGCGCTACGAAGATGGTAGTACCGCCGATTATCGAATGATCGCAGGCATGGCGCAGACCGGCTTCCTGCTCTCACCAACGGTGTCCGATGCAAAGGACTTCATTGCTCTCCGTTCCAGCTACATGCACCAGCTGCTGGACGCGAAGCGGGTGGTTTCGTTCGGTGTTGCTGGCGACCGCGGGACCAGCCTCCTGTGGAAGTTGGACTACCGCGTTGCATTCTCCCGCCTTGACGTTCCCCTGTCGGTTGAAGCTGACCGGATCCTGGTACCTGATTGGCAGGCGGCCCAGCCGCTGTCCTCCTACCCCGTATCCGGGGACTGCAACATCGATGAAGCCGATCAACAGCCTGTCAGCGCAAGCATGGATTTGCCCAAGCGCCTGTTCACGATTCGTGGCTGGGCTGCGCTGGATGGGCGTCAAGGCAAGACAAACGATGGAACCTTCCTGCTGATCACAAGTGGCGACACGGTGTCTTACCGCGTCGCGACCTCCCAGGTGCCTCGTCCGGACGTCAGCGCACACTTCCAACAGCCTGGCCTCGAACATGCCGGGTATGAGGTGACAATTGATGGCAGTCGACTGCCTGAGGAGGCTCAGATCCACGTGCTGCAGAGCGGTCCGCAGGGCGACGTGCAATGTGCGGGTGCGACGATCACGTTGCGCAGGTTGCAGGCAAAGATACCTTCCTCGTGAAGGATCAGCGCCGGGCGACGATCAGTCTGCGTGTGCAGGCACATTCTGATGAGGCTGGAACAACCGAAGCAGCTGTTGAAGCACCAGTTCGTGGCCTTTGCGATTGGGGTGATTCGACTGCGCCATCAGTTGCCCCCGATCGCCTCGGAACGCCGCAAATGCAGCCAGGCTGTCGACGACGGGGGTGTGAGTGCGTTCACCAAGCTGGCGGATCATTTCGCCTTGGGTGGCAAGAGCGTCGGCCGGGTCGGAAGGATTCGATGCCATGTCCCAGGTGGGCGTGAGCAGCACGGGGCAGATGTCCGCCTCACGGGCCTTGGATATCATGCCCTCTAGGTTGGACATTGATTTCGCCAAGGAAAGACTCCGATCATTCAGTCCGAAATCAATCAGGACCATCCGGGGATGATGATCGAGCACATCTCGGCTGAAGCGCGCACTACCCTGGTCTGAGTTCTCACCCCCTACCGCCGACGTAATCACATTCAGCACTGCGTGCGGATGACGATCCAGCAGAGCGTCCTCCAGCAGTCGGGGATAGGCATTACGCTTATCTACCACGGGCGTGGCGGCGTAGCCTGCGGGAACGCTGTGACCAAATGCAACAATGTTGATCGTAGCGTTGTCCGGCCATGTTCTGTCGAGGTCCGCTACAAGCCTCGCGATGCAGCGCTGATCCTCTGCGGGGGCAGACGTCGTTGCCGCATGGGTCGGTTGTGCGGCGAATACTGCTGCGATCAGGGCCAGCCAGGCAGAACATGCGGAGGTGGCAGTCATGAGCGGAAAGAGAATCGTTTGTGACCGATGTAGCTGGTGATTACGGGAACAGCGACGCCGATGGCATGGGCAATCGTTTCGTTGTGGAAATCCACGCCCAGTGCTGGCAGCAACCAGCGTGCGAGCAGAAGACTGATCGCCACGGTCTGCGCGACTGCCGCCAGATTGATCACGACGAACCAGAGCATCTGGTGATGCAGCCGGTTGCTGGCTTGGCCGAACACGAACAACTTGTTCAGCGTGAATGCGGTGATCATGCCCAGGCAATAGGCGATCACAATGGCAGGCACGTAGTGCAACCACTGGCTGATGACAATACGTGAGCCGAAGTTGACGGCAGCCGCGAGGCCGCCTGCAACCAGGAACAGGATGAACTGCCGAGACAGGGCAGGCATCTTCACTGCTTGACCAGGGTTCGGGAGGCAAGCTCGGCCAGCGTCTGCCCCACCGCAATGCTCTCGTTGATCGAGCGGTCTTCCGGGTAGTAGTACGCGGTGTCGGCCATGTAGAAGCCCTGCAGCGGCGTCTTCATCGGCGGCAGCATGTCCTGGAATCCCGGCGGGCAGATGGTCTGCGCGTACTCGTAGCGGTGGCAGTGCGTGGCCTTGATCCACTCGGGCTTGAACGCCGGATTGATCATCGGCAGGTAGCTGATCACTTCGTCGATCAGCTGCTGGTTGCTCCACTGCCACTTCGGGTGGGTCTTGGGCATGTAGTACGGCGCGTACACGATGTGCTCGCCCGGACCCTTGCCCGGATTGAGGTTGCTGTACTCGATCAGGCCCGGGATGGTGATGCGGTCATCACTGATGTTCATCCAGAAGTTCTCGCTGACCGGCTGCGACAGCTTCAGGATCACGCAGGCCACCGGGATGTTCTCGATGGCATCGACCTGCTCGGCGAAGGCCTTCGGCAGTGCCGGTACCATCTTCGGCACGTATTGGATGGGTGCGGTCGAAACAACCGCGTCATACGCCTGGTGTGCGCTGGCGGTGCGGATGCCGGTGACCTTGCCATCGACCGCCGTCACTTCCTCGATCGGCTGTGACAGCAGGATTCGACCGCCACGGCGTTGTACCTCCGCGGCCATCTTTTCAAGCAGCACCGCCGATCCGCCCTCCAGATAGCCCATGCTCTCGTTGAACAGGTTGCGCCGCGACAGCGCCACGCGTTTGATGCGGGTGCCGATCCACGATGCCGACAGGTCGTTCTGGTATTCGAAGAACTTCAGGGCGAACGCTTTCTCCCACATGACCTTATAGGCCTTCGGGCCGATCCAGCGGGTGATCCAGTCGCGGGCATTCTCCTTGTCCAGGGCGGTCCAGTCCCGGATGCCCTTGGTGTGCATCACATGCAGGGCGTAACGCACCTTGTCGACAAGACCCAGATGCGGGAAGCCGAGCAGCGCGAACGGCGTGCCCCACTTGTGCAGCTTGCCTTCGTAGTAATAGCCCATCTTGGTGTCTGTCCAATGCAGGCGATCAGACAACTTCATCTCGTCGAGCAACTTGAACAACGGGTAGTCTGTCTTGCAGATGAAGTGGTAATAGCGCTCGATACGCAGGCCGTCGAAGTCGAAATCCGCGGACATGCCGCCGATGCGGTCATCGCGTTCGTAGATGTCGACCTGGTGGCCCTGCTTGAGCAGCTCCAGCGCTGCCATGAGGCCCATGGGACCGCTGCCGATGATGGCGAAATTGGACATGAGGGAAGTCTTCGTCTGTTCTGTCGGATCAGCGCTGCAGCACGATATGGCTGTAGCGTGGGTCGGTATAGCTTTCGCGGATGGCGGCTTCGAACGGGGTCTGCTTCACGCCGAACACCGCCTCGGTATCGACACCCTTGAAGTCGTCACCGGCACTGAGTGCCTTGAGCTGATCGGCGGTAAAGGGCGGCTTGCTGCTGAACAGGCTGTAGATCTTCAGCAGGAACGCAAAGAAGCCGATTGGGATGTGCACGATCAGTGTGTGCAGCTTCTTGACCCGCTTGATGGTGCGGATGATGTCAACGTAGTCCACGCGGGTATCGCCCACGATGTCGAACACCTGGCCGTCCGGTTCGGTCTCGATGCACTTGGCGATGCAGCGGCAGAAGTCGCGCTCGTACAGCGGCTGGCGCATGAAGCGACCATCGCCCGGAATCGGGAACACCGGCGTGCGCGCCATGAAGCGCGACAGCCAGCCCAGGTGCTTGGGATCGAACCAGCCGAACATCAGGGTGGGGCGAAGCACGCAGTGGCGCTGGCCACTGGCCACCACCATCTGTTCCTGCTCGCGCTTGGTGTTGGTGTAGTCGTCCTTGGCGACGGAGTTCACCACCGAGGAGCTGATGTGCACCATGTAGGGCACGCCAGCGGCCTTGCACGCAGCCAGTACGTGGCCGGTTGCGGTCAGGTTGTTGCGCACGAACAGGTCGGTGGTCTTGCCGGTGATCTGCGCGTGCAGCTGCACGACAAGGCGCGCGCCTTCGAAGGCCTGCGCCCAGTCGCCAGGCTCCGCAAGGTCGGCCAGGATCGTCTCTACGTCGGGGTGCAGGCCGCGCAGGATCTCCAGGTTGTGGGCGTGCTTGTCGATCGCCACCAACCGGGTATAGCCCTGCTGCTTCATCTCGACGATGAGGTTCTGCCCCACCAGGCCTGCAGCGCCGGTCAGGACGATCTTGTCGTTCTTGTCTGCCATGTCAGAGCTTGATCCTGCGGAAAACGAACTCGGGAATGTTCTTGATGATCATCATGATCGCCCACCAGAAGCCGGGCAGATACGCCACGGCCTTGCGCTTGCCGATGGCCTTCACAATGCCCGCAGCGACCTTGTCCGGGGTCGCCCACAGGGCGCCCTTCTTGAAGGCGGCGGTCATGGGGGTGTCGACAAAGCCCGGCTTGATCACCAGCACGTTGACGCCGGCCGGACGCAGGCGCTGGCCGAGGCCGCTCAGGTAGGCGGTGACCGCAGCCTTGGCGCTGCCGTAAAGGTAGTTGCTGGCGCGGCCACGGTCGCCGGCGACCGAGGAAATGACCGCCAGGGTGGCGCCGGTCTGCAGGCGCTGCGCAAGCGCCGCGGACAACGCGATGGTGGAGGTGCCGTTGGTGGCGAACTCGCGCAGCGACAGGTCCACCGAGGCATCGCAGGCAGCCTGGTCGGGCAGGGTGCCGTGGGCAATGAGAACGGTGTCGATACCACCCAGCGTGTTCCAGGCTGCATCAAGCAGTGCACCGTGGGCGGCCACATCGTTGACGTCGAGCACGCCGTACTCGGCGCGCTGTGCGCCGCGCACCCGCAGATCGGCGGCGATGGTGTCCAATCGGCCGGCGTTGCGACCCACCAGATAGATCGCAGCCGCGCGGGCGGCATACAGGCGGGCGACGGCTTCTGCAATCGCCGAGGTGGCGCCGATGATCAGGATCTTCTGCATGCTTACTCCATCACCCGGCGCCAGAAGCCGGATGAGAATCGGGGGTCGATGTAGCGGGAGAAGGCCTCCCAGGCCGGGTAGGCCTGGCGGAACAGCGCGCCGGACATGCGCGCATCCTTGGCCGGATAGACGGCGCCGCCAGCCTCGCTGACGATGCGGTCAAGGCGGTCGAGCATCTTCAGCAGCTCCGGGCCGTCATTGGGGAAGTCCAGTGCCAACGTCGTGCCTGGGCGGGGAAAGGACAGCATGCCCGGCGAGGGACGGCTGCCGAATTCCTTCAGCACGGCCAGGAACGAGCCGCGGCCGCTGCGGGCGATCTCGGCCAGCAGGGCCGCAGTCGCGTCGCGGGCCGTCTCTGGCGGCAGCACGCACTGGTGTTGCAGAAAGCCGCGCGGACCATACATGCGGTTCCAGTGGTTGATGCCGTCCAGCGGGTAGAAGTAGCTCTGGTAGTGCGAGACATGACGGGCGCGTCGCGCCGGCTGCCGCCAGTAGTAGAGCGTGTTGAACGGTCGCAGGGTCAGCCGGTTGACCAGCGACACCGGCGGCACCATCGGCATGCTGCGGCGCGGGGCCGAGCTGGGCGTGGCTGCCTGCGGGTTGCCCGGTGCATGGTCGCCGCGCAGGAAATGCCCGCGTCCCAAGTGCTTGCCACTGGCCAGACAGTCGATCCAGGCCACGGTGTACTCGAAAGCGTCAGCCGATTCCCGCGACAGACTGAAGAATTCATCGAGATTGTCGAAGCGGATCGATTCGGTTTCGATCCACGGGCCAGGAACACGCCGCAACTGCAATTCGGCCCAGGTGATGAAGCCGGTCAGGCCGAGGCCGCCCATGGTCGCTTCGAACAGTCCGCTGGCATCGCCAGGTGCCAGCTCCAGTCGCGTGCCGTCACTGCGCAGCAGCTGCAGCCGGCGGACATGATGGCCGAACGTACCGGCGCGGTGATGGTTCTTGCCATGTACATCGTTGCCAATGGCACCACCCACGGTGGCGTAACGGGTGCCCGGCGTGACCGGCAGGAACCAGCCAGTGGGCAGGGCGATGTCGATGATGTCGGCCAGCGTGGCCCCGGCCTCGCAGCGCACGACGCCGGTTGCCGGGTCGAAGGCGATGAAGCGGTCCAGGGAACGGCTGGTTAGCAGGGTGCCATCTGGATTCAGGCAGCTGTCACCGTAACTGCGGCCGTTGCCATGCGGCAACACGCTGCCGCCGTCGCCAGGTAGCGCCAGGCCATCCTCGCGATCAAGCACGGGGACGACGCGCTGTTGCACGCGCGGGTAGCGTCCCCAGGATGAGCCGCTCACTAGGGTCATATCGCGGTCAGTACGATCAGCACGCACAACGCGATGACGATCTGGCTGCCGCGGTCCATCGCCGCGAATACGATCGGATCGTCATGCATGTCGCCACGGTGGGAGACGATCCACATGCGGCTGATCCAGTACAGCAGGATCGGGCACAGCAGCCACAGCAGCTTGGGATTGCTGTAGAGCTCGAGGCTCTCTGGGCTGTTGATGTAAAGCGCGAACACCAGCACGCCGATGTAACCCGCAGCCGCGCCCAGCGACTGCACCAGTGGCAGATCGGCCACCGAGTAGCCACGGCCGATGGCCATTTCCTTGCCATTGGCCAGTGCCGACGCCAGTTCGGTATAGCGCTTGAGCATGGCCAGGCTGAGGAACACGAACATCGAGAACGCCAGCAGCCAGAACGAGAGTTCCGAACCGATCGCCACCGCGCCGCCGATGATGCGCACGGTATAAAGCGCGGCCAGCATCACCACATCGATCATCACGATGCGCTTGAGCTTCAGTGAATAGCTCAGGGTCATCACGTAGTAGCAGAGCAGCACCAGCGCGAACTCTGCACTGCACACGAAGGCCAGCGCGAAGCCCGCCAGCGTGATCAGGGGTGCCAGCAGTAGCCCATGCAGCAACGGCAGCGTACCTGCCGCGAACGGACGCTTGCGCTTGCGCGGATGCATGCGGTCCGGAGTGAGGTCGAGCAGGTCGTTGAGCAGGTAGACACCGGACGCACACAGGCCAAAGGCCAGGAATGCCACGCCAGCATCGGCGATGGAGGCCGGATCCAGGAAGCGGTGTGCGGTCAGCAGCGGCACCAGTACCAGCAGGTTCTTCAGCCACTGGTAGACACGCAGGGCCTTGATCCAGGTCAGCAGGTTGCCGTTCTGCGCGGGAAGATGGGCCAGGACCTCGGTCTGGCGGGCCGCATCGCGGGCCAGAGACGCGTCGTTGTTGACCACGATCGCACCACCGGCGTGTGCCCAGACCTTGAGATCGACCCGGCCGTTGCCCATGTAGTCGAAGCCGCGCTCCCCAAAGCGCGCCGCGAGCGCATGGCCCTTGTTGTTGCCGGAAAGATTGGTATGGCCGTCACTGGCCATGACCTCCTCGAACAACCCCAAGTGATCGGCGATGGGTTGCACCAGCAGTCGGTCCGAGGCGGTACACAGCACGCGTGGGCGCTGCGTGCTGGTGCGCAGGATCTCCAGTACGCGCTCGTCGTAGGGCAGCGTCTCGGCCGGCAGCTGCACCCGCGATGCCAGTTGGCGCTTCACGTAGGCCTTGCCGCGCACCAGCCAGAACGGAATCATGAACAGGTAAAGCGGGTTGTGGGCGAGCAGCGCCAACAACGATTCGTACAGGATGTCCGAGCGGAGCAGGGTACCGTCGAGGTCGACGCAGAGGGCGCGGGATGTGGTCACGTTCTGCATGTTTCCGCTTCAGCGAATCGAGGAGTGTGCATAGCGGCAAGCTTCAGTTCTCGTCAGATCGGCGATTATAGCGGGTCGCCCGGGAAGTCCTGCCGGGTTCCGCCCGCAGCCCCGGTCCAGAGGCGCTCCGCGAATGGGGCGTAGCCGTTGCCCCTGGCCCGACTTGTCGCTTATGGCTTCACATCCGTCAGAAGGCGCTTGAGATCGAGGGGGCAGCCCGGGGTACGCCCGGGGGCCGTCGATGGGTATTCGACGATGATGCAGGGTTGGGTCGTCCCATCTGGCTTTCGTGCCTCCCAGAAGCTGATGCCGCCGCCCTCCGTTATCTCGAAGGACAGCGGCCCCGTTGTACCAGGGGGCACCTCCATGTAGGTATAGGCGTTGTCTTCGATGCTTGGCAGGGCCAGCGTGGCCAGGACGGATGGGGTCCCGTCCGCAAGCGAGGTTGTCAGTACGGCCACCCCGGGGTTGCTGCGTGCGTAGGTTGCCAGTCGCAGGCCAATCCGTCGGGGCGTCTCGTGGGTGTTGTCCGGGGTACGGGTGATGACAAAGCGGTCCCCCTTGGAAACAGGCGGGCTCACGGAGAGGTTGTCGTCTGCCTGGGCAAGAACTCCGATGCCCGCCGCTACGTCCTTGCGGACGTAGTACTGCGTGTGAGGCAGGCGAATGTAATCGCGTGCCATCGCGTCAATGACGCAGCCGCCGTAGCTTGCCCAGTCGTACTTTTCCCATACCTTCCACTCATCCAGCATGACAAGCTTGGGCCGGGTCTTTTCAATGTCCATGCACGGATCGATGCGTATTCCGAGCACCGGATGGTCGAGGTACTGCCGCTGCCACGGAAGATAGAAATAATAGCCGGAGGCAGGGAGCCGTCCTGCGGCCAGGTACTGGTAGTTCTGGAAGGAATAGGCCAGGATCCTGTCGCCCGGGTCGGTGAGTTTCTGCGCGAGCTGCGCAAACTCGGTTGTTTCCGGAATTCTGCGATCGGCCAGCAACTGGTCTTCCTTGGCGCCGCCGACAATCAGTCGAGCCATCAGGATGCAGCACAGTACGAGCAGCAGACCGCGCTGACGGGGGAGCCCCGCCGGGAGCAGGTGCAGGAGCAGCAGCGGCATGGTGAGTGCGACGTAGATATAGCTGAGGCCATGGATGTAAAGGCCGCGAATGAGCATCGAGCCCACTCCCAGTGCGATCAGGATCTCACGCCAGGGAAGTGCTGGGCGTCTGCGCGCAACAGCCGCAAGGGCGGTCACGATGAGACCCAGCAGGAGCAATCCCCCCAGGTCTGATGTTGCCGCGTGGAAGGCGTTTCCAATCAGCTTCAGCAGGCCATGTCCCTCGTTGTACTGTGGAAGGAGTACGGCATTCAGGTAGATGTGGAAGGCAAGGTATCCCTTGACAGAACCTGTCCACACGAGGAGCACGAAGTTGAACGCGATGGCTGCGACGGTCCCGCAAAGTACCTTGCTCCAGTTGTCCTTCTGCACGGATGCGACAAGGAATGCCATCGCGGCTGGAATGTATGTGATCGCAAGAAACGGGATCGAAGCGACCAGCGCACTTCCGACAACGGTCCTGGCCGTGCCGACACGAGGTTCTCCTGCCAACTGCGGGAGCAACCAGGTCGAGAACGCCACGCTGAGCATGATTCCACAGAGTACCTGATAGGAATAAGTGTGCCCGAGCCCGGCCGGCAATATCCCCGCATAGATGGTGGCAATCAGCAGCGTGTAGGTCACACGCACGATTGCATGCTTGTTCCGGATCAATGGAGAGAATAGCAATGCGGCGAGGGAGACCAGCTGCAACACAGCAATCAGCGCGCGATGCGCGGCTATGGAGTGCCCACCCATCAACTCGACCAACATGCCCGGCAGGAACGTAAGCGGGCCATGATGGTTGAAAATCTCCCGATAGAGGCTGCTGCCCGCAATCATCATCCTTGCGGCAACGATGGTTTCGGTCTCGTCGGCAAATTCGCTGAAGTTGAGCAGCCTGAGCTGGTAGGCCGCCAGCGCTGCCATCGATATGGCAAAGACCACCCACGCCGCAGTGGCCGCGGGATCGGTGAAACGGCTACGGAGTGCACGAATCATCATGGTTGGCGCCCGTTGGTTGGGTTGTAGCGGCCGGCGATCGCGGCAAGCAACACACGCAGAATCTGCAGGTTGCCCCTGACGCTGCTGATCTTGGTCGGGACCTCTCCTTCCGGATAGCGGCGTGCCGTGGGCAGCTCCTGGCAACGGAAGCCAAGGCGCGGTGCGCGGTACGAGAGATAGGCCAACAGCTCGTAACCCTGGAAAACGTCGCGGAACACATCGATGCGTGGATCGGTGAGCAATGCCCTGCTGTAGGCACGAAAGCCCTGCGTCGTATCCGTCCATTTGAAGCCGGAGAAAAGACTCAGCAACGGTGCATGCAGCATGCGGATGGCCGCATGACGAGCAGCTGGAGTATTCACGGCAACTCCGCCAGCGATGAAGCGCGATGCCTGCACGAAGTCGACTCCCCGCTTCATCGCATCAATGAAAGATGCGATGGGGGCAGGGTCATCCTTGTTGTTGCCATCAATGGTGACGATGCCTTGGTATCCGCCGTCGAGGCAGAATGCGTAGGCACAGCGCAGTTGGGCGCTGAGCCTGCCTGCCCCGGTCTTGACCAGCAGTGCCGCGACGCGGTGATCGCGTAGCAGCTGCTCGGCCAGCGATCCATCGGTGCTTCCGCCATCGACGACGATGACGTCGGCAATATCGGCAATGCCGATGTCATCCATGCGTGACAGCAGCGCGCGGATGCGTTCGCCTTCGTTGATCACCGGAATTACGACAGCATGATCGTGGCGCTTGTCGCGAAACCGCATCTCCGTAAACGCGGGCACCTGGCGATGTACGTCGCGCCTGGCCAGATCTTTGGGAGGGATGGAAGTGGTCATTGCGGAAGTCACTGTAGATCTGTCAGGGGGCGTGAACGGTGATCAGGACAACGCCGGAGAGTATCAATGCAATGCCCGCCATCGTTGTCCAGGGCATCGTTTCGCGGAAGGCGAACACCGACATACAGGCCACCAGCGCAATGGCACCCGCCGTGGAGATTGGATGGGCGACATTGAGAGGGAGGCGTGCCAGCGACATGGAGTACAGCATGAATGCGCCGCCATACAGCGCGAGGCCTACCCAGAATGGCCAGTTCCGCAAGGCGGCGATTGGATCGGCAAGCGAAGGGAACTCTCTTGGTGCGCTGACTGCGACCTTGATGAGCGCGCTGGCTCCCGCGTTGCACAGGATGCCGACGAAAAGGATCAACCATTTGTTCATGGCGATGCTCCAGAGGACGGGGCGCGATAGTGGTCGAGCACGAACTGCAGCGGAGACTTCAGTGCCGCTACTCCATCCGCCGGCCGAAGCATCTCGATTGTCAGCGGCGCATCGTGCATGTACTGGTTCAGGGCGGCGGCCGTCGAGGCATGATCGGTGCCGCGCGTTCCCAAGGGGGCCAGGCTGGGCTCGCTCAGGTGTACATGCCCGACGATGTCGGCGTGCCGCGCCAGAAGTTCGGCGGGGTCTTCGCTGTTGATGAAGATCGAACCGGTATCGAACTGCATCCTGATGTGCGCGTGCCCTGTCATGCGCACGACTTCGGCGGTCGCCTCCGTGTGCGTCATGAAGTTCGCGCCGTAGCATTCCGGGTTGGGTTCAAGGCAGAGCGTGATGCCTTCCGGGCGGGCGGCTTCACCCAGGCGATGGAAGAACTCCGCGCCGGCTTCATTGGCCTGGCGCAGCGGCATCGAGCCCCGGTCACGGTTCCGTGGTGAGCCGAACACCGCACGCGTCGCGCCCAGGCCGGAACCGATACGGAACACGTGGCGAAGATGTTCAAGCATGCGCAGCTGGACATCGGCCGAAGCAAAGACATTCAGGCCTTCCGTTCCGAACAGCAGTGACTGCATGCCGATGATGCGAATGCCGAGCGCTTCCCATGAGCCGCGGACCCTGGAGATCGCCGCATCGCTGGCTTCTGCAGGCACCGGGAAGTACTTGCTGGGAGCCACGTCGATGTTGCGCACACCCAGATCGCCAAGGAGCTGCGCAACGGCGTCGTCCTCGTCCGGGTTCCAGGCGATGTTGGAGATCGAGATGCTCATCGCGTCGCCACTGAATGCGCTGGCTCGGTCTGATGGTACGCGCGGATGGCGGTGAGCGTGGCTGCCCGGTCATACTGGTAGCCTGCATTCCCCTGGGAAGCGGCGGCGTAGCGACTGAGCATGTTGTAACGGGCTGGCACGCTGGAGACTTGATTGTCGAACTCCAGCCCGAAGCCTTCCCGAGCCACTTCGCCGACGCTCAGGGGGAAAGCGGTAAGGTGTAGCAGCTCGATGCCTTGCTGCCGGGCAACCTGGATGTCCGCATTGAGGTTCACCATAGGATAGAACTGGAACCGGGCCCGGCTGTCGATGGCGTGCACGTTGTTGTTGTTGTGCAGATCGAAAATGACGTTCTTTCGGAGGCCGGGGCCGACCAGGCCGGGAAGGCGAATGATTGTCCGCGACCTGAACCGGGATTCGACGAATTCTTCAAGTTGGCGCCGATGCAGGCCATATGGATGTAGTCCGGTCGTCACGACCGGCGTCGATTCATCGACGTCGACCGGGTTCGCAAATACGTCCACCGTGCTGATCAGGACGAGGTGGTCACACCTGATCGAATCCAGTGTCCTGATCAGCGCCTGGATGTTCTCCCTGTCGGCTTCGGGCTCACGGTTGGCGATCCATTTCTGCGCCGGCGCAGCCGAACAGACCACTGTTTCGTAGGCCTGCGCGGCAACATCCCCGATGTTGCTCCTGTTGAACAGATGATCGAACCGGGTCTGGCGCTTCAGGGTGGAACCCACGAAGCCGGTATGTCCGATGAGCGCATGAGGCATGGAGTGCTCCTGGTGCCCGGCAGCCCGGACGGTAGTGCGAGAGGATTGTGGCGAAGCGGTACGGACGGCCGCGGATCCCGTGTCCTGCGCTAAGGGCAACGCCGGAAGGTGAGGGTATCCAGATGACCGAGTACGTCGTAAATGTTGTCAAGCTTCCCGCCCAGTATTGTCGCGTACCCGGGCAGTTCGGGATACGACTCGAACAGGATGGGGCGGCCATCATCGCCCTCGTTCTTCATCAGGACCGTTTTAACTTCGAACAGCGACTGCTGGTAGCTGGCCTTGCAAATGCTGGGGAGGTAGCGGGCAGCGTCCCGCAGCATGCGATCAATCCGGCTTGAACGGGCATGGGCTTCCAGCTCGGTGTAGGGATTGCGCTCCGGCGTGTCGGTCCATGCCGTATGGGGCGTGTAGCGCACATGGGAAAGCGTGCTCGACTGGCGCGTGGGGAAGGGCATGACGGAGAAGAAGGGCCCGTCCATGACGGTGATGCCCATGCCTTCCAGGGCAGGAGGAAGCTGGATCAACGCCATTTCGGTGATCTCGTGCTTGAGGCGGGCATGACTGCGGCCGTGCGGGCCGTCGATCAGGTTCAGCCCGGCGTACGTGCAGTTGAATACCTGCTGGGCCACGAGGGAGGTTGTAGCGCTTCCGTCAATGCTGCGCAGGCATACGCGCACCGCGTCGCCCTCCTTTTGCACGGCAGTCGCCTCCTGCTGCAAGACTACATGCACGCCCGCAGCTGACAGCCTGGCTACAAGCATCTGGCGCATCCGTTCGGAGTCGAATCCGTACTCCTTCGCGACGAACGCCTGTTCGATCAGGTTCGGGTTGAACAACGATGCCACCGAAGCGGGTGCTGGTGTCAGCGGGGCATCGATCGTCTCGCAGAAGCGGACGAACTGGGTAGCAGTGACCTTTGAGTTGCGGCGCGCAATCGCGTAGATCTTCAGGAAATCGGAACGCACCGCCGAGTCCCATTCCTGCATGAAACGGGGCAGGTTCACTCTGCTGCGATAGGCTGTGGTGAAGCTGCGGGGATAGTGGTAGCCGTTGTGCACGCGAGCCTGGTTCGCGAACGAAGCGCGTTGCATCAGGCGGGGTTCGCGTTCAATCAGGATGACGCTGGCAAGTCCCCTCTCGCTGGCGAGATAGCAGGCGACCATGGCCCCATAGAAGCCACCGCCGATGATGATCGCATCGGCATCCAGTGGCATGTGCTCAAGCACGCCCGGACGGCCCGGCCGTACGTTCCACGTTGACGCGTTCGAGGCGTTCGAGGCGGGCGCTGTTGAACTCCTGGGCAACGTGGAAGGATGGGCCCTCGTTGCTGAGAGCGGCCATGTGCAGGATGTACTCGCCCAGTACCAGCAGGACAAGGGAGATCAGCAGGAACATCCCGGATTGCTGCAGCGAAAGGCTGACCCAGCCTGGCGCAACGTCCGCCTTGAAAACGGCGATGGCCAGGACATAGAAGGAGTAGAGAAGATTGGCCAGTGCGCCGAAGGTGGACAGCATGGTCACCAGTCGTATGGGCAGCCGGGTGCTCGATACCAGCAGGCGCATGCCCCGGTCGATGCTCTGCCCGAGTTTCTTCTCCGGGGATGCCCTCGGTTCGTACCGGTACGTCACGTTGGCCCGTGTAAAGCCCGCGGTGACGGGAAGCAGGCGATAGATTGCGGCCGGACGGGGATGCTGCAGGATGTAGTTGACCACTGTCCTGCTCATCACCCTGTACTGCGGAGCTTCCGTTCCCGGGTCAACGCCATTGAGCCAGCGGAAGGCGTGGTTGAATGCAGCACTGGCCAGCCGGTACGCAACGCCAAGGCGCGGACGGGCCTGGTTGTTGGCGAACACTACGTCCGTGCCTGTGACCGCCGTCTCCAGCAACTGCGGGAGGACTGAAAGATCATCTGTCAGGGGGTCCAGAACGACGATGAAATCGCCGAGCGCACTTTCGACCCCTGCCCAGGCGGCTGTTTCCCAGGCAACGGTCTGGGTCAACGCATAGACCTGTAGATTTGGCAGGCCGCCTTCGCCGGTGAGCTCTCGCAGTCGAGCAACGCTCTCATCGGTGGAACCGTTGTCCACCACGACGAGCTCATAGTCGGTGGCCAGTGCACCCAAGCGGCCAACGGTTTCCGACAGCAGTGGTGCCAGGTGCGCGCCATGGTTCCGCATCACGTAAACCACGGAAATGAAGGCTGAAACGGATGCGGTCACTCCAGCTCCTTGGGTGCACAGAATGCGGCCAATTGCGTCGCAACTCCTCGATTATAGCTCGATCAGCACCGCATACAGAGCGGGTTGCCTATCCAGGAGCGCCGGGGCCGCGCGTCTCCAGTACGGCCGCGGCAATCATGCCGACGGCCACTGCCAACCACAGGCTGGCCAAGCGGATACCAATGGCGGCGGCCAGGGCGGCGTCCGGCTCCGCACCCGATGCCGCCAGCATCAGGACAATCGCTGCCTCGGTGGTGCCGACGCCCCCGGGAACGAAGGAAAGAGCGCCAATCAGCATCGCCAAGGGGTAGATGGCCATGGCGTACTGCCAAGGCAGGACGATGTCCAGTGCATTGCACAGCCAGGCGAAAGCTGCCGCTGTGAGCAACCATGCCAGTGCCCCGCAGACGGTACTCGCCACCGTCAGTCCCGGGCGCAACAGCGGGCGCAAGGAGATGGCGCCACCCATCAGGAAGCGCGCAAGGCGGCGCAGGGGCTGGCCGGGAAGACGGTTGACAAACGCGCTGGCCAGGCGCTGCAGCCGGGGCGCACAGGCAAGCAGGCAAAGGGCCACGACCAGGCACAGCACGATGCTGGCGAGCACACCGAAAAGTGGAACCAGGTGGGCCGCTGCAAGGCTCAATCCGGTTATCACCAGCAGATCCAGCGCGCGTTCGTAGATGAAGGTGGTCAGCGTGACTTGCGCGGGAACCCCAAGGCGGGAGAAGTAGCGAATGCGCAGAAGCTCGCCAGCCTTTCCGGGAGAGGCCGTGAAGGCGAACCCTGCGAGATAAGCGAGGATGCCGGCTCCCCAGCCCGTGCGCTGGCGCTGTGCGCTCAGCAGCATGCGCCACCGCAGGTAGCGCACCCCATAGCTGGCCAGGACCAGGACAGCACAGCCCGCCAGCGGCAACGCAAGCGCCTGCAGGCGGGTCAGGATCTGCTTGTCACGATCGACATACCACAAGCCCAGCAGGTAGACGCTGGCAATCAGGGTCAGCCAGACCAAAGCCCGTCCGCGGCGGATCGGGGGGGCGGTGGTGGAAAGGCTTTCGGACACGGGAGCGGCACCTTCTGCAGCGTCGGCAGGAACGTCGCGGCCGGACGGGGCGCGATCCTACCATTGCGCCTGTCGGCGCCGTGCACGTTGCCGGCAACGTTGATCCTCTCGGCTTCTCCAACAAGCCGATGCATGGGCTTGCAACGGGTGATCCACTCGGGCCCGCGTAAACGGCGATGGCCTGCAGGTCGTGGGCCGGGCTCGATGTCCGCGCACCGAAAGATGTCCGCGTACCGAAAAGGGTCGGAATCGACTGATTCCGACCCGTGTTGCTGTAAGGCCGTACTTCGAATTACAGCGCCTTTTCCAGCTCCGGCAGGATCGCAAACAGATCCCCGACCAGGCCGATATCGGCAATTTCAAAGATCGGCGAATCCGCATCCTTGTTGATCGCCACGATCGTGCCGGCATCCTTGATGCCGGTCAGGTGCTGGATCGCACCACTGATGCCAACGGCCACATACAGTTCCGGCGCGATGATCTTGCCGGTCTGGCCGACCTGCAGGTCGCTGGGCACGTAGCCGGCATCGACCGCGGCACGCGAGGCACCGACGGCGGCACCGAGCTTGTCGGCCAGCTGGAAGATCACCTTGAAGTTCTCTTCCGAACCGACACCACGGCCGCCGGAGACCACGCGCTTGGCGCTCTGCAGGTCAGGGCGGTCGCTGGCACCGGCGGCCAGGCCGACGAAGCGGGTGTGGGTCGGCAGGGCAGCATCGACGCTGGCCGCTTCGATGGCCGCGCTGCCGCCCTGGGCCGCTTCCGGCCACGACGCGGCACGCACGGTCGCGACCACGATCTGGTCGGCCGGGGCTTCGACGGTGATGATCGCGTTGCCGGCGTAGATCGGGCGCTTGAAGGTGTGGCTGCCTTCGACGCTCATCAGATCGGAGACCTGGTTGACGCCGAGCAGGGCGGCCACGCACGGCATCAGGTCCTTGCCGAAGGTGGTCGACGGGCCGAACACGTGGCTGTAGCCCTTGGCCAGCTGCGCGATCTGCGGTGCCAGTACCTGGGCGATGGCCTGCGCGTTGGCGGCATTGGCCACGGTCAGGACCTTGGCGACGCCGGCGATCTTCGCGGCTTCGGCGGCAACGCCGGCCGGGTCGGCGGCCAGCACCACCACATCGATGCTGGCACCGCTGATGGCGGCGGCGGCGCTGACGGTCTTGGCGGTGGCGGCGTTGAGCTTGCCGTCGTGGTGTTCGGCGATGACGAGAATCTTGCTCATTACAGCAGCCCCTTCTGCTTGAGTGCGGCAACCAGTTCGGCCGCGTCCTTGACCATCACGCCCTTGCTGCGCTTGGACGGCGCGGCGTAGTGGGTGGTCTTGAAGGTGTCGGCGGCGTCAACACCGAGATCGGCCAGCTGCAGGGTTTCCAGCGGCTTGGCCTTGGCCTTCATGATGTCCGGCAGCTTGATGAAGCGCGGTTCGTTCAGGCGCAGGTCGGTGGTGACCACCGCCGGCAGGTCCACTTCCAGCGTTTCCAGGCCGGCGTCGACTTCGCGGGTCACGGTGGCCTTGCCGTCGGCAATCTCGAGCTTGCTGGCAAAGGTGGCCTGCGGGCGGCCCCACAGCGTGGCCAGCATCTGGCCGGTCTGGTTGGCGTCGTCGTCAATGGCCTGCTTGCCGAGGATCACCAGATCCGGCTGTTCCTTCTCGATCAGCTTGAGCAGGGTGCGCGACGCGGTCAGCGGCTGGATGGCCTGGTCGGTGACGACGTGGATGGCACGGTTGGCGCCCATGGCAAGGCCGTTGCGCAGGTGCGCCTGGGCATCGGCCGGGGCGATGGTGGCGACCACCACTTCGCTGGCGATGCCCTTGTCGCGCAGGCGCAGGGCTTCTTCCAGCGCGATTTCATCGAAAGGGTTGGGCGACAGCTTGACGCCGTCGGTGACCACGCCGGAACCGTCCGGCTTGACCTGAATGCGGACGTTGTAGTCCACCACGCGCTTGTACGCGACGAGGATTTTCATCTGCTGCTCGATCCTTGTAGTGCCGGCCACCGGCCGGCTCACAGTTGCGGAGAACGCCCGGTTCTGGAACAGCAACCGGTTCGGGGGTGGGATCCCGATTCTAGCCGGCTTGAAGGCACCATGCGAATGCGTATGGTTATGCTGCGGCGCGGCAAAAACATACCCGTTCCGGTGTTCCGTTCACGTCACGCAGGCAGTCGTGAAGGCCATCGGCATGTATCCTGTGCCGCTGTGTCGGGGCGCTCATGGGCGCTCCTTGGATGAATTTCGATCAGGAGAACAGGTAGTGCCCACATGGCTTGTCACCGGCGGCGCCGGATTCATTGGCGGTAACTTCGTTCTCGAGGCCGTCGCGCGCGGCGTCAAGGTCATCAACCTCGATGCGCTGACCTACGCCGGCAACCTGAAGACCCTGTCCAGCCTGGACGGCAACCCGAATCATGTGTTCGTGCAAGGGGACATCGGCGACCAGGCGCTCGTCACCCGCCTGCTGGCCGAGCACCGGCCGGACGCCGTGCTCAACTTTGCCGCCGAGAGCCACGTGGATCGCTCCATCGACGGCCCGGGCGCCTTCATCCAGACCAACGTGGTGGGCACCCTGGGCCTGCTGGAAGCGGTGCGCGACTACTGGAAGGCGCTGCCGGCCGAACAGGGCGCGGCCTTCCGCTTCCTGCACGTGTCCACCGACGAGGTGTACGGCACCCTGGGTGAGACCGGCAAGTTCAGCGAAACCACGCCGTATGCTCCGAATTCCCCATATTCGGCGTCGAAGGCCGCTTCGGACCATCTGGTCCGTGCCTTCCACCACACCTACGGGCTGCCGGTGCTGACCACCAACTGCTCCAACAACTACGGCCCGTATCATTTCCCCGAGAAGCTGATCCCGCTGGTGATCGCCAAGGCGCTGGCCGGCGAGCCGCTGCCGGTGTACGGCGATGGCAAGCAGGTGCGCGACTGGCTGTTCGTGTCCGACCACTGCGAAGCGATCCGCACCGTGCTGGCCAAGGGCCAGGTCGGCGAGACCTACAACGTCGGCGGCAATTCGGAAAAGCAGAACATCGAAGTGGTGCAGGCCATCTGCGCACTGCTGGACCAACGCCGCCCGCGCGCGGACGGCCAGCCGCGCAGCAGCCAGATCACCTACGTCACCGACCGCCCGGGCCATGACCGCCGTTACGCGATCGATGCCTCCAAGCTGAAGAACGACCTGGGCTGGGAACCGGCCTACACCTTCGAGCAGGGCATCACCTTCACCGTTGACTGGTACCTGGACAACCAGGAATGGGTCAACGGCGTGCTCGACGGCAGCTACCGTCTGCAGCGCATCGGCACCGCGGCCTGAAAACCCAGGAGACCTCATGACCCAGCGCAAGGGCATCATCCTCGCCGGCGGCTCCGGCACCCGGCTGTATCCGATCACCAAGGGCGTCAGCAAACAGCTGCTGCCGGTGTATGACAAACCCATGATCTACTACCCGCTCAGCGTGCTGATGCTGGCGGGCATCCGTGAAGTGCTGATCATCAACACGCCGCACGAGCAGGCGCTGTTCCAGCAGCTGCTCGGCGACGGCTCGCAGTGGGGCATGGACATCCAGTACGCCGTGCAGCCCAGCCCCGATGGCCTGGCCCAGGCCTACCTGATCGGCCGTGATTTCGTCGCCGGCAAGCCGAGCTGCCTGGTGCTGGGTGACAACATCTTCCATGGCCATGGCCTGCGCGAGGTGCTGCGCAACGCTGACCAGCGCGAGCAGGGCGCGACCGTGTTCGGTTACTGGGTCAATGACCCGGAACGCTACGGCGTGGCCGAGTTCGACAAGGACGGCAAGGTCATCGACCTGGTCGAGAAACCGGAGAATCCGCGATCGAACTACGCGGTCACCGGCCTGTACTTCTACGACGGCAATGCCAGTGACTATGCGGCTGAGCTCAAGCCGTCGCCGCGTGGCGAGCTGGAGATCACCGATCTGAACCAGCGCTACCTGCGTGAAGGCCACCTGCATCTGGAGGCGCTCGGCCGTGGCTACGCCTGGCTCGATACCGGCACCCACCAGTCGCTGCTGGAGGCATCCAACTTCATCGAGACCATCCAGACCCGTCAGGGCCTGCAGGTCTGCTGCCCGGAAGAAATCGCGTTTGGCAAGGGATGGATCACCGCCGAGCAGCTGGAAGCACTGGCTGCACCGCTGATCAAGAATGGCTACGGCCAGTACCTGCACAAGCTCGCCCTGCGTGGAGTCGTTCCGTGAAAGTGATTGAAACCAAGTTGCCCGGCTGTGTGGTGATCGAGCCGGCCGTGTTCGGCGATGCCCGTGGTTACTTCTTCGAAACCTGGAACGCCGAGCGCTTCGCTGCGCTGGGCCTGCCGGATCGCTTTGTGCAGAGCAATGTTTCCACCTCGGCGCAGGGCGTGCTGCGCGGCCTGCACTACCAGTGGCCGCGGCCGCAGGGCAAGCTGGTCAGCGTGCTGGAAGGCGAGGTCTATGACGTGGCCGTCGACATCCGTCGCGGTTCGCCGACCTTCGGCCAGTGGGAAGCGGTGGTGCTGAGCGCGGAGAACAAGAAGCAGTTCTGGATTCCGGAAGGCTTCGCCCACGGCTTCGCTGTGCTGTCCGAACGCGCGGTGTTCAGCTACCTGTGCACTGAGGTCTACCTCAAGGACTTCGATGCCGGCGTGCGCTGGAACGATGCAGACATCGCCGTGGACTGGCCGGTCAGTGCACCGACGCTGTCGGCCAAGGACGAGAACGCCCCCTTCCTGAAGGACATCGCTGAAGACCGCCTGCCGGTCTACGTGCCATGACGGTTCTGGTATTCGGCGGCAACGGCCAGGTCGGCCAGGAGCTGCTGCGCGCGCTGGCGCCGCTGGGCAAGGTGGTCGCGACCACCCGCAGCGGCGTCCTGCCCGATGGCAGCGCCTGCGAAACCGCCGATTTCGGCCAGCCGGACAGCTTGCCGGCCCTGCTTGACCGGCTGCAGCCGTCGATCGTGGTCAACGCGGCCGCCTACACCGCCGTCGACCGTGCCGAACAGGAGGTCGACGCCGCCTTTGCGGCCAACGCGCAGGCGCCGGGCGTGATCGCACGCTGGTGTGCGGCGCATGGCGTGCCGTTCGTGCATTACTCCACCGATTATGTGTTCGATGGACAGGGCACTTCCCCGTACCGTGAGGACGAACCGACCGCGCCGCTGGGTGTCTACGGCACCAGCAAGCGTGATGGTGAGGACGCCGTACGGGCGGCGGCAGGACGCCACCTGATCTTCCGCACGGCATGGGTGTATGCCTCGCATGGTGCGAATTTCCTCCGCACCATGCTGCGTGTCGGCGCCGAGCGGGAGCAGTTGCGTGTGGTAGCTGACCAGGTGGGTACGCCGACGCCGGCGGCGCTGATCGCCGATGTCACCGCGCAGGCACTGCAGCATCCGGGGCAGTTGTCGGGCACCTGGCACCTGACCGCCAGTGGCCAGACCAGCTGGCATGGCTTTGCCGAGGCGATTTTTGCCGAGGCGCTGGCGACGGGCGTGTTGACGAAGGTGCCCGCCGTCGAGGCGATTCCCAGCTCAGAGTATCCGACGCCCGCCAAGCGCCCGGCCTGGTCGGTGCTGGACAACCGTCGGTTGCAGCAGGATTTCGGCATCGTGCTGCCGACGTGGCAAGACGGCCTGTCGCGCGTGATCGGCGAGGTCGCTGCGGCCCGCGGCTGAGGTAGCGCAGGCAAAGGGGCGTGTCCGTGAACAGGGTTCGCGGCGCGCCTTTTTCTTTGACAGCTCCTGCAAATGGCTCCACCATCGCGCGGCGCATTCATCGTCGACGAGAAGGAATTCATGAGCAGAGCGTGCACTGCGCCCGCCGCAAGGAATGGATGGTCCCCACTGGCTGTGGCCGCCGGTGTAGCAGTGATGGCGCTGTTGGTGCGCCTGCTCTACGTGCAGTTCTTCAGCACGCCGATGCCCTTCTGGGACCAGTGGGACGGAGAAGGCGCCACTGCACTGCAGCCCTGGCTGAACGGGACGCTGCAGTGGAGCACGTTGCTGACGCCGCATAACGAGCATCGCATCCTGCCGACCCGTCTGGTGGCACTGCTGTCCTATCTGCTGACCGGGCAGTGGAACAACGTCTACGAAGCACGCATCAGCGCGCTGGTGTTCTGCTTCATTCCCGCGCTGCTGGTCTGGTACGCGCTGCGGGACGCAGCAGCGGCCAACGGACGCCGGCTGCTGGTTGCCTTTGCACTGCTGATGTCGGTCCTGCCGTTTGCCTGGCAGAACTTCCTGGTCGGGTTCCAGAGCCAGTTCTACTTCCTCATTCTGTCCAGCATTGCCGCCGTTGGACTGGCTGCGCGCCATCATCAGAGCATTCCTGCGCTGCTGGCGGCCATCGCGCTGAGCGTTCTGGCCGCCACCACCATGGCCTCGGGCATGCTGACGGCCGTCGCGGTCGGCATCACCTGCGTGATCGCCTGCCTGTGCCTGCCTGGCCACCGCACTCCGGCAATCTGTGCGACGGCGGTACTGGCGGTGTTGGCGATCGTTGCCTATCGCTCGATTCCCGTCATCGATGGTCACGGCATGCTACGTGCACAGTCGCTGGCGGAGCTGTTGCTGGCGGCAACGCATACCCTGGCGTGGCCGGCACGCTCGAACTGGGCAGTCATCATCGTATGGCTGCCCGGTGTGGTGATGATCGCGCGCATGCTGCTGCGCAGGCAGGCGAGCAGGACCGATCTGGTGATGGCTGGCCTGTGCATCTGGACAGCGCTGCAGGGCGTGGCGATTGCCTACGGTCGCGGCCATGAGATGCGTGTTCCTGCATCGCGCTACACCGAACTGTTCGTACCTGGGCTGTTCGCCAATGCGTGGTTTGCACTGCAGCTCTGGAACCTGCTGCCCGCGTCGCGGATGCGCCACGCAGCGCGTACCGCAGTGGTCCTGTTCACGCTGCTGGTGGTGGTGGCGCCGCTGAGCCAGGTGGGCAAGGACGTCCGCAAGATCCGTGAGTTCGCTGCGGACTGCCGGGTACAGCAGGCCAATGCGGTGCGTTATCTGGTCACCGGCGATCCGGCTGCGCTGGACGTCGGCGAGTTCGAGCTGCCGTACCCGGATGCGGCGAAGCTGAAGGCCCAGCTGGATGATCCGAAGCTGCGCGCGATTCTGCCGGTGAAAGTCGATCCGTCGGTATCCGGCGACCGATGAGCAGGGCCGGCGGGCCGTCGATGTCTGACTGCCCGCCGAAGGATCCACCGCGTCAGTTGCGCCCGTAGGTATCCTCGAACCGCACGATGTCATCCTCGCCCAGGTAGCTGCCCGACTGTACTTCGATCAGTTCCAGCGGCAGTTTTCCGGGGTTGCGCAGGCGATGGGTGACGCCCAGCGGAATGTAGGTGCTCTGGTTCTCGCTGAGCAGGATCACGTCGTTGCCGCGGGTCACCTCGGCGGTGCCGCTGACCACGATCCAGTGCTCGGCGCGATGGTGATGCATCTGCAGGCTGAGCGTGCCGCCGGGCTTGACGGTGATGCGCTTGACCTGGAAGCGCTCACCATTGTCGATCGAGTCGTAGGCACCCCAGGGGCGGTAGACCTTGCGGTGCCAGGTGGCTTCGCTGCGGCCTTCGGCCTTCAGCTTCGCCACCACCGTCTTGACCTCCTGCATGCGGTCGGCCTTGCCGACCAGCACCGCGTCATCGGTCTCGACCACGATCACATCATCCAGCCCAACCAGGGCGACCAGCCGCTGGGCATAGGCGTAGGTGTTGCGGCAGTCGATGGCGATCACATCACCCTGGTGGGCGTTGCCATCACTGTCCTGCTGCGAGACATCCCGCAGTGCGGTCCAGGAACCGACGTCGTTCCAGCCCGCGTCCAGCGGGATCACCACCGCGTCTGCGGTTTTTTCCATCACCGCATAGTCGATCGAGTCGGACGGCACAGCGCTGAAGGCGTCCTTGTCCAGGCGGGTGAAGTCGGCATCGCGGCGGGCCTGCTGCCAGGCCTGGCGGCTGCCAGCCAGCATTGCCGGCTGGAAGCGTTCCAGTTCCTGCAGGTAGCGCGATGCCTTGAACAGGAACATGCCGCTGTTCCAGTAGTACTGGCCACTGCTGACGTAGCCGGTGGCCGTGTCCAGGTCGGGCTTCTCGACGAAACGCTCGACCGCGCGCAGACCCTGGCCGTCGGCGGCCTTGATATAGCCGTAGCCCGTTTCCGGGCCTGTCGGCACGATGCCGAAGGTCACCAGCTTGCCGGATTCGGCGGCACTGGCTGCAGCCTGTACCGCATCGCGAAAGGCAGCTTCGTTGGTGATCACATGGTCCGAAGGCAGTACCAGCAGCAATGCATCCGCACCGTCACGGGTGGCCTCCAGCGCGGCCACGGCGATGGCCGGAGCGGTATTGCGACCCACCGGCTCCAGGATGATCGCGGCCGGTTCAGCCCCGACCTGCTGCAGCTGTTCGGCGGCGACGAAACGGTGCTCCTCGTTGGCGATGACCAGCGGACCGTGCGCGGCGATGGGAGCGACGCGCTGCCAGGTGGCCTGCAGCATGGTCAGTTCGCCTGCCAGTGGCAGGAACTGCTTCGGATACGCCTCGCGCGAAAGCGGCCACAGGCGGGTACCGGAACCACCGGAAAGGATGACAGGCTGGATGCGGCTCATGATCTTCCTTGATTACTGCTGGATGAGGCGGGCGATATCATCGGTGCGCGCCTGCATCAATGCGGCGTCACCACGTGCTTCGACGTTCAAGCGCAGCAGCGGCTCGGTGTTGGAGCTGCGCAGGTTGAAGCGCCAGTCGCCGAAGTCGGCGCTGATGCCATCGGTATGGTCCAGCGCGGGCGACTGCGCCGCGAAGTGCTCCATCACGCGCGCGACGGCGGCCTTGGCATCGGCAACCTTGAAGTTGATTTCGCCACTGCACGGGTAGGCCGCCATGCGGTCTTCGACCCAGTCGGCCAGCGAGCGGCCGCTCTCGGAAACCAGCTGGGCGATCAGCAGCCACGGGATCATGCCGGAGTCGGCATAGGCGAATTCGCGGAAGTAGTGATGGGCGCTCATCTCGCCGCCGTACACTGCATCTTCGGCACGCATCTTTTCCTTGATGAAGGCATGGCCGCTCTTGCACTGCACCGGCACGCCGCCGGCCTGCTCGACCATGTCCACGGTGTTCCAGACCAGGCGCGGGTCATGCACGATCTTGCCACCCGGGTTGCGCGCCAGGATCGCCTTGGCCAGCAGGCCGACCAGGTAATAGCCCTCGATGAAGCGGCCGGTGTGGTCGAAGAAGAAGCAGCGGTCGAAGTCACCGTCCCAGGCAATGCCGAAGTCGGCGCCGTGTTCGCGCACCGCGTCGGCGGTGGCAGCGCGGTTTTCCGGCAGCAGCGGGTTGGGAATGCCGTTGGGGAAGCTGCCGTCCGGTTCGTGGCAGATGCGGATGAACTCGAACGGCAGGTGCGGTGCGAGCAGGTCGACGATGGCGCCGGCGCCGCCGTTGCCGGCGTTGACCACCAGCTTCAGCGGCTTGAGCTTGCCGGCGTCGACATAGCTCAGCAGATGCTGGATGTAGGCGTGCTTGTCATGCTGGGCGGTCTGCCCGGCACGCGGCGGCCGGGCTTCGGACGTATCGGCGGCGACCGCGTCGGAAATCGCGAACAGGCCGGTATCCGAACTGATCGGCCGCGCGTTCTCCTTGACCAGCTTCATGCCGTTGTAGTCCATCGGGTTGTGGCTGGCGGTCACCATCACGCCGCCGGCCGCGCCGAGGTGATCGGTCTGGAAGTAGACCTCTTCGGTGCCGCACAGGCCGATGTCGATCACCTCACGGCCGGTCCCACGCAGGCCTGCGGCCAGCGCATCCTGCAGTGCCGGACTGGTCAGGCGCACATCATGGCCGAGGACCACCGGGCCGGGAGCGAGCTGTGCGGCCAAGGCGACGCCGATGCGGCGGGCCAGGTCCTCGTTCAGTTCTTCCGGCACACGGCCGCGGATATCGTAGGCCTTGAAAGCGGGCAGGGGCATCGATCAGATCCTTTGTGAGCTCAGCCCTCAATTGTAGTCCCAGTCCCGTATGGGAATCGTTTCCATCGGGAAACGCCACCTGACTGGGTGTTCCGGTCAGTGCTGCGGCGGCCGTCGGCCCGGCCTGCGGGTGCGTCTGGCCGGCAGGCCCGGCAGTGGCGCCAGCAGTGCCTGCACGTCTTCTTCGCTGAAGCGCGGCCCGGCGCTGCCACCGCCTTCGAGAATCGATTCGGCCAGCAGGGCCTTGCGTTCCTGCAGCTCGGCAATCCGCTCTTCGATGCTGCCTGCGGCGATCAACCGGTAGACGAACACCGGCTGCTGCTGGCCGATCCGGTGAGCGCGGTCACTGGCCTGGTTCTCGGCGGCGGGATTCCACCAGGGATCGAAATGGATGACGGTGTCGGCCGCGGTCAGGTTCAACCCCACGCCACCTGCCTTGAGGCTGATCAGGAACACCGGGACGTCACCCTGCATGAAACGCTGCACCGGCGTGGCCCGGTCCTGGGTATCACCGGTCAGGGTCACATAGGCCAGTCCCAGATCGTCCAGCGCCTGCGCGATCAGCGCCAGCATGCCAGTGAACTGCGAGAACAACAGGATGCGACGACCTTCCTCGACCATCGGCGGCAGCATCTCGCGCAACAGCTCCAGTTTGGCCGAGCCTGCAGCCCGTGCCGTCGTTTCGCCCGGCAGCAACCGCGGATCGCAGCAGACCTGGCGCAGCTTCAGCAGCGCATCCAGCACCCGGATGTGGCTGCGCGCCAGACCGCTGTCACTGATGGCTTCGCGGACCTGTTTCTCCATTGCCGCCCGAACGGTTTCATAGAGATCGCGCTGCCCGCCCTCCATCGTCACCGCGCGGGTGATGAGGGTTTTCGGCGGCAGCTCGGCAGCCACCTCGTCCTTGCGCCGGCGCAGGATGAAGGGACGCAGCCGCTGTGCCAGCAGCTGGGCACGGCGGTGGTCGCTCCCGCGCTCGATCGGGTGGCGCCAATGCTGGTTGAACTGCTTCTCGGTGCCGAGCAGGCCGGGCAGCAGGAAATCGAACTGCGTCCACAGTTCGCCCAGATGGTTTTCCAGCGGCGTACCGGTCAGGCAGAGGCGATGGCGGGCCTGCAGCGTGCGCAGGGTGACGGCAGCGCGTGACTTCGGATTCTTCACCTGCTGGGCCTCATCCAGGATCAGCAGATGGTAGGCATGTGCCTGCAGCGCCTGTTCGTCGCGCCACAGCAGGGGGTAGGTGGTCAGTACGAGATCATGCGCGGGAATCGCGTCGAACAGCGTCTCGCGCGTCGATCCGTGCAGGGTCAGCACGCGCAGGTCCGGGGTGAAGCGTGCCGCTTCGCTCTGCCAGTTGTGCAGCAGTGAGGTCGGCACCACCAGCAGCGCCGGCTGGTCCAGGCGGCCACTTTCCTTCTCGACCAGCAGATGCGCCAGGGTCTGAAGAGTCTTGCCCAGCCCCATGTCATCGGCCAGTACGCCGCCCAGGCGCTGCTGCCGCAGGTACTGCAGCCACGAAAGGCCATCGCGCTGATAGCCACGCAGCGTCGCCTGCAATCCGGCAGGCGTTGCTACGTCTTCCGGGGCAGGCGCCTGCAGCAGGCGCTGCACGAGTGCCTGGGTGTCCCCGTGGCCCCGCAGCTGCAGGTGTGCGTCGTCCTTCAGGGCTTGCAGCCGACCGCGATCGTGCATCGACAGCCGCAACGGCACATCGCGCGGGGTGAACAGGTCGGCCAGCAGGGCAATGACCGGTTTCAATCGCGACGCCCGAAGCGCCAGGCGTGTATTGCCACCGGCAGTCAGCAGGATGTTCTCGTCATCGCCAATGGCGTCCAGCTGTCCGCGCGACCAGCGAGGATCGGCATTCAGTACCTGCTGCAGCAGCGGAACCATGGACACGTTGTGGCCGTCCACCTGGATCTCCAGGCCCAGATTGAACCAGCCCGCATCCTGCGGGTCCGCCTGGATGTCCAGATCGATTTCATCCACCCGGGTGATGCGATGGCGGAAATCGTCGTCTGCCTCCACTTTCCAGCCTAGGGCCTCCAGCCGCGGCACGTCATCCAGCAGGAAGCGGGTCCAGTCGAAACTGCGCAGTTCGAACAATGGGCCGCCGCCGTCCAGGACGATGCGTGGCTGCCGCTCACGGTGCAGATGCACGCTGCGCAGTTCATCTTCGCGCCGTGCCTCCTCGTGGAGGTCACGCGGCAGCAGGTAGAGCTGGCCCTGCGGGCCGTGCACGAACGGCGACGGGTCGTCGAGAAAGCGTACGTGCTCGTCATACTCGAACGCGAGGGTGGCAACGTCCAGCCACTGCGAAGGATCGCGCTCGGTGAGCCAGTCGGGTCGGTACTCCAGGCTGTGCAGATGGAGGATCGGTGTCATCGCCTGGATCGGCAGGGTTGGCAGCGTCGGATGCGCAGCGGGACGTAGCGGGCCCGTGTCGCCCTCCAGTGACGTGCCCAGTGCCGCCAACAGGACCGAAGCGACATGCTCGCAGGAGCCTCCCGCCGGGCAGGTGCAGCGACTCTGCAGAGGGCTGCGCGGAGCGCGGGCGCTGGCGTCCAGGTCGATGGTCACCTGCCAGGTTTCCACCTGCGCGGTCAGCAGCGGCGCTCTGTAGTGCAGCGCGTGCACGGCACCTGCGCGTTGCCTGCCTCTTTCCAGTGTCCCGGCATCCAGCCAGCGGGACAGTTCCCCTCCGGTGAATACTACGGCCATGCGTCGTCCTGTCCTCTCCATCTGCGGCGCGCGTTGCCAAGGGCACCGCAAGCGGGGAAGGGGACATTCTACGGAAAGGCGGCCGGGCATACCGGTTCATGCTGCGGCGCACCCCAGCCGGTATCGGGTGTACCGCTAGAATGGCAACATTCTCACCGGGTAGGGCAGTAGAGATGCAGCAATCGACTTCCACCGGCAAGCGCAGCAAGCGCTTCGCCAGTGCGGCGGAGGCCCTGCAAGGGGTGGTCGCCGATGGCCAGACGCTGGCCGTGGGCGGCTTCGGCCTGTGTGGCATCCCCGAGGCCCTGATCGCCGCGCTGCGCGACAGTGGCGCCAAGGGCCTGACCGTGATCTCCAACAATGCCGGGGTCGATGGCTTCGGTCTGGGCCAGTTGCTGGAAACCCGGCAGATCAAGAAGATGATTTCGTCCTACGTGGGCGAGAACAAGGAGTTCGAGCGCCAGTTCCTGGCCGGCGAGCTCGAGCTGGAATTCAACCCGCAGGGCACCCTGGCCGAACGCCTGCGCGCCGGCGGTGCAGGCATTCCGGCGTTCTTCACCGCCACCGGCTATGGCACGGTGGTGGCCGAAGGCAAGGAAACCCGCGAGTTCGACGGCAAGCACTACGTGATGGAAACCGCGCTGCGCGCCGATGTGGCACTGGTCAAGGCGTGGAAGGCCGACGAGGCCGGCAACCTGGTGTTCCGCAAGACCGCGCGCAACTTCAACCCCGCCTGTGCGATGGCCGGCAAGGTCTGCATCGTGGAAGTGGAAGAGGTGGTGCCGGTCGGTGCCATCGACCCGGACCAGGTGCACCTGCCGGGCATCTACGTGCACCGCATCGTGCACAACCCGCATCCTGAGAAGCGTATCGAACAGCGCACCATCCGCGCGGAGGGCAACTGACATGGCGTGGACCCGCGATGAGATGGCGGCGCGTGCCGCCCGCGAACTGACCGATGGCGCCTACGTGAACCTGGGCATCGGCCTGCCGACCCTGGTCGCCAACCACATCCCTGAAGGCGTGGACGTGTGGCTGCAGTCGGAAAACGGCCTGCTTGGCATCGGCCCGTTCCCGACCGACGCCGAAGTGGACGCCGACCTGATCAATGCCGGCAAGCAGACCGTCACCGCGCGTGCCGGTGCCAGCTATTTCGGCAGCCATGACAGCTTCGCGATGATCCGCGGTGGCCACGTCAACCTGGCCATCCTCGGCGCCATGCAGGTCACCGACAAGGGTGACCTGGCCAACTGGATGGTGCCCGGCAAGATGGTCAAGGGCATGGGCGGCGCGATGGATCTGGTGGCCGGCGTGCAGCGCGTGGTGGTGTTGATGGAGCACACCGCCAAGAACGGCGAGCACAAGATCCTGGCCGAATGCACGCTGCCGCTGACCGGCGTGGGCGTGGTCGACCGCATCATCACCGACCTGGCCGTGTTCGACGTGACCGACAAGGGCCTGCTGCTGGTGGAAGCAGCGCCGGGTGTCAGCGACGACGAACTGAAGGAAAAAACGGGCGTGACGTTCGCCCGCGCCTGACGCCGGAAGTTCAGCTCCCGCGGGCGTATGGATAGCCCGCGGATGCTGGTGGTGGGGCGGCGGCGCCTTGCACCTGGGAAGTGTCACCCACCGAGAAGCCGGCGCACGTGACCACGGCGCCGGTCGCGCGCTCGATGGCATGGGCCAGCGTGCCATCGATCTGGCCGGCTTCGACATCGAACATGCTGGGCAGCAGATGCCCATCCAGCAGCGGGCGGAGTGCCTGCAGGCGCACCCAGAACATGCTGCCGGACGCGAACTGCCCGTCGCCGGGCGCGCCGTCCAGACCCAGCTGTGCCCACAGCCGCTCCATGCGCTGTGCATTGCCACCCATATAGTCGGCCACATCCAGCAGATGCCCGGCAGGCGCCATGAGCCCCAGGTGGGGATCGGCCTGGAGATGGGCCAGGTTGGCGGCAGCCCGTGCCGGGCCCAGCAGGGCATCGACCATCTCTCTTCGCCACTGGTCGCCGTTGTCGCGATGGGTGGAGCGCTTGGTATGCAGCTTGAGCACCAGCGACTCGTTCTGCTGCAGCAGGCGATCGGCCGCGTGCAGGAACGGCAGGATGTCGCGACCGTGGTTGTCGTAGGCCCAGATCTCGGCAGGCATGTCCTGCGCATCGGCGATCGACTGCACCTGAGCCTGGCGGTCCGCGCTGGTGGTGATGACCAGGCGCGCCTGCAGCCCGCTGTCCTTCACCGCCTGCAGCAGCTCCGGCAGCGCATCCAGGTACCAGGCATGGATGACGATGCACGGCCGCGATGGCACGGATGGTGGCGGTGCCAGCGCGCGTCGGGTGGCCTGCAGCCAGGCATGGCCGAGGCGGGCATCGGGCTCGAGCACGGCACTTTCCGCCCATTCGTTCCAGGCGTTGATGAACACCATGCGCCGGGACGGTGCTACATCGCGCAGTCGCTCGTGCACCGTGTCGTGCAGCCAGTCGCCGTAACCCCGCGGCGAGGCGTGCAGCAGGACACGGCCGCGCCCGGGGCGGCGAGCCTCGTTGTCCCAGCCCGGATTGACGCCCGGATACAGCGGATAGTCCGGTAACGGCGCTTTGCGCATCTGCGAGGCAAGTTCGCGCCAATCGCGCACGTCGCCTTCGTAGTCGGGGTTGAGCAGGAACTGGGAGGTGTTCAACTGACGTGGCGCGGCGATGTTCGGTGGGAACTCCACGGCGGCATCGAAGCCGATATCGCGTGGGTCCGGGCGCTCGAAGCTCTGGACATAGGCCAGATGGATCTCGCCGATGCCATTGTCACGGCACCACCCGCGCCAGCGTGCAGCTGTGGCCTTGGGATCGGGCAGCAACTGCGGGCGATACAGCAGCAGCACAGGACGTCCATCGACCTTCAAGGCGCGGCGGTCGCGCAGGTAGTCGGCGACGTGCGCGATGAAAGCGAGATCATCCTGCTCGCTATGCTGCTGGCCGATCAGCACGTCCTGGTTGCGGCCGTCCCAGCGCCGGGTCCAGTTTTCGTTGGCCCAGCACAGGCAGAACGGCAAGTCGATCGTGCTGTCGGCCAACCACTGCCGCAGCGGCCGCTCCATCAGCGTATGGCCGCTGAACCAGTAGAAGTAGAAGCAGAAAGCGCCGATGCCATGGTCTGCAGCGAGTTTGGCCTGCGCCCGCAGCGTCTCGCCAACACGCAGGTCATAGAAGCCCAGGTCGCCGGGCAGGCGTGGCTGTACATGGCCCTCGAACTGGGGCAGGGCGCGGCTGACATTTCGCCATTCAGTGAAGCCCTTGCCCCACCAGGCATCGTTCTCTTCGAACGGATGGAACTGCGGCAGATAGAAGGCCACCAACGTGGCTGGCAGCGTGGCCGGCAATGGCGCGTCTTCTGCGGCGGCGTAGCCGATCGCCCGTTCATCGGCGCGCAGCAGCGCACGTGCGCCATCGGCCGCTGCACCCACACGGCCGCGGGGCGGTGGCGGGCTCCAGCTGCCGATACGGTCCAGTCCCCGGTTGCGCAGACGATCACGTAGTGACGCAGGCATCGGCAGGGCACGGAACAGCGCGCGCAGGACCGAGAAGGTGAGCTGGCGGATGCCGGGCGCCGCGTGGCTCATGGATGGAACCTGGGAAACGGGGGGCGGCGCATGATTCGGGACCAACGGTGGGACTGCAGCCATTTTCAGGTAATCGCCGCTGCAACGGCAAATCCGCCAGGTGTTACTGTGCGGCCATGCTGTTTCCCCATGAGCTCCCCGATGCCGATGTCCAGCACCTGCCGGGCTGGTTGGCTGCCGCCGATGCCGACGGGCTGTTGTCCGCGCTGCAGGCCGACGTGGCCTGGGAGATCCATCGCATCCGCATGTTCGGCAGCTGGGTGGATTCGCCGAGGTTGAGCTGCTGGATCGGTGACCCCCAGGCGCGCTACCGCTATTCCGGGGCTGAATTCGTTCCGCACCCGTGGCCCCCCGCGTTGCAGGCCATGCGCGAGCGCCTGCAGGCGGAAGGCTTCGGCCGGTTCAACAGCGTACTGCTGAACCGCTATCGCGGTGGTGGCGATTACATGGGCTGGCACAGTGACGACGAACCCGAACTGGGCCCGATGCCGGTGATTGCTTCACTGAGCCTGGGCGCGGCACGGCGCTTCCTGCTGCGCCGGCGCGACGGCCCGACGCGGAAGGCCGAGTATCTGCTCGGCCATGGCGATCTGCTGGTGATGGCAGGGCAGACGCAGAGGTTCTACCAGCACGCGTTGCCGAAGATGGCGCGGGTGCAGGGTGAACGGATCAACCTGACGTTCCGCTGGATTACGCCGCGCTGATCGATCAGCGCGTGACAGTCGGCTGGTCGGCCTGCCCGCTCTGCAGCGTCCAGCCCACCATGTCCTGTGCCAGCTGCTGCAGGCCACGCTCGAAGGCCGCGGTCACCGCCGGAACATCGGTGCTGCCGACCGGCTGCGCCTGGCGGAAGGTACGGTCGGCGACCACGCGCTGGTCGGCCACATGGATCAGCTTGGCGTTGACCTCGATCACCACGGTCGGCGTCGCCTGACCCTGGTAATCGGATTCGAAGCGGCGCACGTCGGTGGACAGCTTGTAGTCGGCGCGGATGCCGGCAGTGCTGCGGGCCACGCCGCGGATGCGGCCGGAGTCCTCGAAGCCGCGCAGCAGGGTGTCCTCGATCATGTCGGTGGCCGGCTGTGCCCAGCTGGCGCCCTTGTAGATCTCCAACTGCGACGGTGTCGGCCGCACGTTGATGCGAGGGCTGTCGACCATGCGCGCGGCGCTGGGCTTGGCCAGTACCAGCTGCCAGCTGGCCTGCGGCCACGCCGGGTCGGCCTTGACCTGCACCGACGGCGAGTACAGCGTCACCGCGGTTTTCTCGCTGCTGCCAAGGATGGAGCAGCCGCCCAGCAGGGTGACCATCGAAGCGGCCAGCAGCCGGCGCGGAAGGGTGGTCGGGCTCATTTGGGTTCGAACTCCTTCGGTGCGTCGCGGCCCAGCAGGTAGCGCGCGGGGTTGTTCTCGAGGCGGTCGCTGACCCGGCGCAGGTCGCGGATCAGACCGCGCAGCTCGGTCAGTGTCGGGCCCAGCTGGCCGAGGCCATCGTTGGCGAAGCTGTTGATCGCGGCGCGATTCTCGCCAAGGATCGAATCGGCGTTGCCGGCGGCCGAATCGAGCTTGGCCAGGGTGCCGTCGAGCTTGTCGATGATGCCCGGCAGCTGCTGCACCAGATTCCTGTCCAGGCGCTCGATGGTGCCGTTGGTGGTCTTCAGCGTGGTGTCCAGGCTGCGGGCGGCATCGCGCGCGCTGAGCAGCAGCGCCTGCGTGCCCTGATCACGGTCGGCCAGGCCGCCGCTGATCGTTTCCAGGTTGGCCAGTGTGGCGTTGATCGAGGCCACGTTGCGGTCGCTGAGGATCTGGTCCATGCGCTCGACAATGCGGTTGGCGACGTCGGTGATGTTCTGCAGGGCCGACGGCGTGGTCGGAATGATCGGCGCCGGATCCTTGTTGACCGTGGTCAGTGCCGGCGACTGCGGCGTGCCGCCGCTGAGCTGGATGATCGACGGGCCGGTCAGGCTGGTGATCGCCAGCTTGGCGCGGGTATCGGTCTTGACCGGCGTGTTGGAGTTCAGGCGGATGCGCGCGACGACCTGGCGCGGGTCGTCGGGCACCAGGTTCAACTCGGTGATCGAGCCCACCGCGATGCCGTTGTACTGCACCGGGCTGCCCACCGACAGGCCGGTCACGGCTTCGCGGAACACCACGCGGTACTCCTGCCAGGTGCGGTCGGAGGAGTACTTGGCGGCCCACAGGCCGAAGGCCAGCAGGGCCAGGCCGGTGATCAGGGTGAACGCGCCGATCAGCACGTAGTTGGCTTTGGTTTCCATGGCTCAGGCACTCTCGATCTGTTCGCCACGCGCGGCACGCGCGCGCGGTCCGTGGAAGTATTCCTGGATCCACGGATGATCCAGTTTCTCGATGTCCGGCAAGGGGGCGTTGGCCACCACCTTGCGGTCGGCGATCACCGCCACCCGGTCGCAGATGGCATACAGCGTGTCCAGGTCGTGGGTGATCAGGAACACGGTCAGGCCCAGCGCTTCCTGCAGGGTCTTGATCAGGCGGTCGAACGCCGCCGCACCGATCGGGTCGAGACCGGCGGTCGGTTCGTCCAGGAACAGCAGCGGCGGATCCAGTGCCAGCGCCCGGGCCAGGCCGGCGCGCTTGCGCATGCCACCGGACAGCTGCGAGGGCAGCTTGTTGATCGCATCGGCGGGCAGGCCGGCCAGCTTCACCTTCAACAGCGCCAGCTCGTAATGCCAGCGCTCGGGCAGCTCGCGGTGGTGTTCCTTGAGCGGTACCTGCACGTTCTCGCCCACGGTCAGCGACGAAAACAGCGCGCCGTCCTGGAACAGCACGCCGGTATTGCGTTCGATGTGCAGGCGGCTCTCGGTATCATCGGCGCGCGCGTCGCGGCCAAGCACTTCGATCTGCCCGGCATCGGGCACGCGCAGGCCGAGGATCGAGCGCATCAGCACCGACTTGCCGGTACCCGAACCACCCACCACGCCCAGAATCTCGCCGCGGCGCACGTCCAGGTCCAGGTCTTCGTGCACGGTCTGGCTGCCGAAGCGGTTGACCAGCCCGCGCACGCGGATGGCCAGGTCGTGGCCGTCGTCGTCCTGCATGGGAATTTCTTCGGGTGTCGGATGCGTGCTCATGTCACCAGTCCATGTGCATGAACCACAACGCCGCGAAGGCGTCGATGATGATCACCAGCGAGATCGTCTGCACTACGCTGGAGGTGGTGCGTTCGCCCACCGACTGCGCCGTGCCTTCGACCTTCAGGCCTTCCAGGCAGCCGATCAGGCCGATCACCAGCGCGAACACCGGCGCCTTCGACAGGCCGACAAGCATGTGCCGCACTTCCATCGTCTCGTGCATGCGCGCGATGTACATCTGCGGCGGGATATCGAGGTCGAACGCACCGACGGTGATGCCGCCGGCCAGGCCGGCGACCATTGCAATGAAGGTCAGCAGCGGCAGGGTGACCAGCAACGCCAGCAGCCGTGGCAGCACCAGCAGGTCGATCGGATCCAGGCCCAGGGTGCGCATCGCGTCGATTTCCTCGCGCGCCTTCATCGCACCGATCTGCGCGGTGAAGGCGCTGGCGGTGCGGCCGGCCAGCACGATGGCGGTCAGCAGCACGGCAAACTCGCGCAGGAAGGCGATGTTGACCAGTTCGACCACATAGATCTCGGCACCGAAGTCACGCAGGATGGTCGAGCCGAGGAAGGCGATCACCGCGCCGACCAGGTACGACAGCAGCGCTACCAGTGGCACCGCATCCAGGCCCACCTGTTCCATCTGGTGCACGGTGGCGGTGAGCCGGAACCGGCGCGGTTCCTTCACCAGGCGTGCGGCCTTGACCAGGTTCTCGCCGAGGAAACTGCACAGCGCCTTGATGTTGTGACCGGTGGCATGGACGCTGACACCCAGCCGTTCCAGCGCCGCCAGCACGCCGAAGTCGCGCTTGGGCTTGGGCCGGTCGTCGGCGACTTCCTCGATGGTGCACACCAGCGCCTGGTGATCCGGGCGGAACTTCAGTGCGTCCTCGCCGAGGTCGGCGCGATGGGCTACGCGCAGCACCTGCAGCACGCCGGCCGAATCCATCTTCTCGATGGCGGTGGCATCGATGCCGGTCAGCGTATCGGGAACGCCGCGCAGGACTTCGGCCGCGGCCAGCGCGGTCTTCAAGGTCCAGGTGCCGGACAGGTGGATCACGCCCGGGTCATGGGCATCCTGTTCGAGCTGGGGGGCGTGGTTCGGGGTCACTTGGGCCATTCGGGTCGCAGCATAACCGTTCTGTATTGGGCATCGCGTCGAACTCGGATGAATTTCTCCGGTAAGGCCCAGGCTAGGTAATACTACGGCGCATGTCCGCAGACGCTCACACGATCCCCACGCCCCAGGCCACCTACGCGCAGCGCGTGGCCTTCGTTTCCGAGATCGCCGGACGCCTGCACAGCTATGGCACAACGGCTCAGCGCCTGGAAACGGCGGTAGTGGCACTTGCCCGCCAGCTCGATCTGGATTGTGAACCGTGGTCGAATCCCACCGGTATCATCCTCAGCTTCAGCGACCCGGCGCAGGCGATCGGCTCCAGTGACATCACCCGCGTGATCCGGCTGGCGCCCGGTGAAAACGATCTGCACAAGCTCAGCGTCGCCGACCATATCGCCGAGGAAGTGGCCAACGGGCGGATGAGCATCGCCCAGGGCCACACCGCGCTGCGCCAGCTGGACAAGGACCCGGGACGCCGCGGCAAGTTGCGCACCATCCTCTCGTTCACCCTCGGCGCGGCCGGCGTGGCCGGCATGTGGAAGCTGCCGTGGCTGGACATCGCCACCGCCGGTGTCATCGGCCTGATGATCGGCCTGCTCGGCATGGTCACCGACCGTCGCCCGGCAACCCGCGAAGCCGCCGAGGCACTGGCCGCGCTGCTGGCCGGCCTGGTCGCCACCCTGGTCGCGTCCTTTGTCGGTGCACTCAACCTCAATACGGTGATCATCGCCTCGCTGGTGGTGCTGCTGCCGGGCATGTCGTTGACCAATGCGGTCAACGAGCTGGCCAGCCAGCACTGGGTGTCGGGGACCGCGCGCTTCGCCGGTGCGCTGACCACCATCATGAAACTCAGTGTCGGCGCGATGATCGCGGTGACCCTGGCCGACGTGCTCGGGCTGGATCCGGTGATCCGCGCCACGCGGCCGCAGGGGCCCTGGGTGGAGTGGGGTTCGCTGCTGACCGCGGCATTCGCCTTCGCGATGCTGTTCAAGGCCAACCGCCGTGATTACCCGTGGGTGATCGCCGCCTCGGTGGCCGGTTATGCGATCTCCAAGTTCGGTGGCCACGCCTGGGGCGCGCCCGCCGGTATCTTCCTGTCGGCGATGCTGCTGACCGCCGGTGGCAATCTGTTCGGCCGCCTGGTTGGCCGACCGGGTGCGATCATCCGCCTGCCGGGCATCATCATGATGGTACCCGGCAGCACCAGCCTGCGCGGCGTGCTGACCCTGGTCCAGCAGCAGGACGTGGGCGCCGGCCAGAGCGTGTTCCTCACCGTGCTCAACGTGGTGATGGCGCTGGTGGCGGGCCTGCTGTTCGGCAACCTGCTGATGCCTGCTCGCAAGACTCTGTAGAGCCGAGCCCATGCTCGGCTTCGGATATGGATAGCCGAGCGTGGGCTCGGCTCTACAAACAAAAAAACGCCGGCTTTCGCCGGCGTTTTTCATTGCATCCCGATCTGGCCTCAGGCCTTCTTGATCAGGAAATCTTCCGGCTTCTTGTTGCCCTTGGCGGTCAGCTCGGCCATCCAGCGCGGCTGCTTGCCACGGCCGGTCCAGGTTTCCTTCGGGTTGGCCGGGTTGCGGTACTTCGGGGCAACCTTGCCCAGCTTGCGGCCAGCGGTCTTCGACGGTGCCTTGGCGACCTTGGCTACCTTGCGGGCGCGCGGGGCCGGGGCGTCGCCGAACAGTTCCTCGATGGTGTAACCCTCGGTCTTGGCCAGCTTGGTCAGCTGGGCGCGAACCTTGGTGATCGGCCGGCGCTTGGCGACGATGGTCTGCTGTTTCTTGGCGGTGCGAATCAGGGCGCCCAGCTCGCGTGCCGACAGGCCGGTCAGGTCAATGCTCATTTACGGTTACTCCGGAAACTAATGTGTGGACGGGACGAGCCAGTCCATGGCGTCGGCGGACAGAATAAAGATGAATTAATCAGAGTACAAATGCAGGCAGGACAAGGCTTGGCGACATGCCGGCCGCATTGCTTCGATTTTGACCGGATTATGTCTGCTGCAATATTTCTCAAGGGGGCGTCAGGTAAAAAAAGACCGGGGCATGCCCCGGTCTTTTACTGATCAACCCTGCAGGCGCTGCAGCAGGGTGGCCTTGTCCAGGCTTTCCGCTTCGCTGGCGCGGCGCGAGCGGTACTCGTAGGTACCGGCGGCCAGGCCGCGTTCGCTGACCACCACGCGGTGCGGGATGCCGATCAGTTCCATGTCGGCGAACATCGCGCCCGGGCGCAGGCCTCGGTCGTCCAGCGCCGCGTCCAGGCCTGCATCGCGCAGTTCCTGCAGCAGGTTGGCGGCTGCATCGGCCACGGCGGCGTCACCCTTCGGGTTGATCACGCACACCACCACCTGCCACGGCGCCATCGCGTCCGGCCAGATGATGCCGGCATCGTCATGGTTCTGTTCGATCGCGGCAGCGACCACGCGCGAGATGCCGATGCCATAGCAGCCCATCGCCATCACCGCCGCCTTGCCGTTCTCGTCCAGCACGGTGGCATCCAGCGCTTCGGCGTACTTGCGACCCAGCTGGAACACATGGCCGACTTCGATGCCACGGGCGATCTTCAGTTCGCCACCGTCCAGCGCGCGGTCACCGGCACGCACGTTGCGGATGTCGGCCACTTCCGGTTCCGGCAGGTCACGGCCCCAGTTGACGCCGGCCAGGTGGAAACCGGCTTCGTTGGCGCCGACGACGAAGTCGGACATCGCCGCCACTTCGCGATCAGCCACCACGCGGATGGCCTTGGCCGGGGCGACCGGGCCGAGGAAGCCCGGCACGCTGCCCAGGTACTCGGCGATTTCCGCCTCGCTGGCAAAGCGCTGTTCTTCCAGGCCGGCAACCTTGGCCAGCTTGATCTCGTTGACCTCATGGTCGCCGCGCACCAGCACCAGCACGAACTGCTGTGCCTTGCCTTCGCCGGCGATCAGTGCCACCGACTTCACCGTGCGCTGCAGGTCGATGCCGAGCAGCGCCGCGACATCCTCGCAGGTCTTCTGGGTAGGGGTGTCGACCTTGCGCATGGCCTCGCTGGCGGCGGCACGCGGTGCCGGATCGGCGGCGATTGCCGCTTCCATGTTGGCCGCGTAGTCCGAACCGGTGGAGAACACCAGCGCGTCTTCGCCGGAATCGGCGATCACGTGGAATTCCTGCGAGGCATCACCGCCGATCGCACCGGAGTCCGCCTGCACCATGCGGAAATCCAGGCCGAGGCGGGTGAAGATGCGGCTGTAGGCCGACTTCATGTTCTCGTACTCGCGCACCAGACACTCATCGTGCAGGTGGAACGAATAAGCGTCCTTCATCAGGAACTCGCGCGAGCGCATCACGCCGAAGCGCGGGCGGATCTCGTCGCGGAACTTGGTCTGCACCTGGTAGAAGTTCACCGGCAGCTGCTTGTAGCTGGACAGCTCGCTGCGCGCGAAGTCGCAGGCGGCTTCCTCGGCGGTCGGGCTGTAGCAGAACACCTGGTCCTTGCGGTCCTTGATCTTCAGCAGCTGCGGGCCGAATTTCTGCCAGCGGCCGGTCTGCTCCCACAGTTCCTTCGGCTGGATGGTCGGGATCTGGAATTCCACGGCACCGGCGCGGTCCATTTCCTCGCGCACGATGCGTTCGACCTTGCGCAGCACGCGCAGGCCCAGCGGCGACCAGGTGTACAGGCCCGACGCCAGCTTGCGGATCATGCCCGCGCGCAGCATCAGCCGGTGGCTGGTCAGCTCGGCGTCGCTGGGGGTTTCCTTGGTGGTGTGCAGGTGGAACTGGGAGAGGCGCATCGTCGGCTTCGGATAACGGCAGAGACCTCTATTCTGCCAGCCCCGCCGGGGGGAGGGGTATCGGCAGGGCTGCGCCCTGCACCCGCCTCAAGCAACGTCAACAGCAACAGCAACAACAACAGCGGGTTTCCTGGGAGATGGCGGGTGGGGCGGTGTCGGATTGCGGGGTGTCAGCCGCATGGATGCGGCTGCCAAGCCTACATGGAGGTACTTGCGGCGTCCCCGCAATCCCACACCGCCCCGCCATTCCACGGAATGCCCGCTTTTGACGTTGCCGTTGCCGTTGCTTGCAGCCTCTGCAGGTGCAGGGCGCAGCCCTGCCGACCCCCTTTAACCCGCCGGTGGGCAGTAGGCCTTGATGGCGGCCTCCGCCAATCCCTTCTGCGCGCTGCGCTGCTCCGGGTTCAACGGGCTGTCGGGCTTGCCGTCGCCATTGGTGTCCTGCATCACCTGGCCGGAGCCTTCCAGCAGGGCCAGGTTGGCACGGGCGGTGCTGCACTGCTCCGGCACGGGTGTGGCCGGGGTTTCGGCGCTGGCCGCGGCCTGCGGGGTGCGGGCCTGCTCGCGGGTCTCGAATTTCCTGCCCGCCGGCGGGGTCTCCGAATACTTGGTCACGCCATGGGCGTCCTTCCATTTATAGACCGGGCCAGCCACGGCGTTGGCACTGGCCAACAGCAGCAGGCATCCAAGGCAGGACAGGGCACGCATGGCAAACTCCACGGAATGGGCGTAGAACGCCGATTGCAGCATTGGCGCCGAGCACTGGCAAGTCGATTAAACTGGATTCCATGGACCCGATCACACCGCCGCCGCGTTCGCGCACGATTTACCTGCTGCCTAACCTGTTCACCACCGCCGGCCTGTTCGCCGGTTTCTACGCGATCATCGCCGCGGCCAACGGGGATTTCGTCAACGCCAGCATCGCCGTGTTCGTGGCGGCGGTGATGGATGGCCTGGACGGGCGCGTTGCGCGCCTGACCGGTACCAGCAGCGAATTCGGCGTGCAGTACGACTCGCTGGCCGACCTGGTCAGTTTCGGCATGGCCCCGGCGCTGGTGATGTACCACTGGTCGCTGTCGTGGCTGAAGTTCGATGACCCGCTGCTCGGCCGTGTCGGCTGGGCCGTCGCTTTCCTGTATGCCGCCTGTGCCGCGCTGCGCCTGGCCCGCTTCAACACCCAGGTGGCGGTGGTCGACAAGCGCTGGTTTGTCGGCCTGGCCAGCCCGGCTGCGGCTGGCTTGATGATGTCCTTCGTCTGGGCCTTTGCCGATGGCAACCTGGGCTGGGACGGCAACCAGCTGCGCTACGTGGCGCTGGCGGTGACGATCATCGCTGCGCTGCTGATGGTCAGCCGCATCCGCTTCTGGAGCTTCAAGGGCGGTGCCGCCAAGGGCACCCGTTCCGACCGCGTCCCGTTCCTGGTGCTGGCACTGGTGCCGGTGGCGATCGCCATCGCGGTCATCGATCTGCCGCGTGTGCTGTTCGCAGTCGGCATCCTGTACGCCTTGTCCGGCCCGGTGATGTGGGCCGTGCAGCGCCTGCGCAAGAAGCCCGAGGCCGCGTGAGCCAGGACCTGCCCGTGCTGTGGTCACCGGCCCAGCAGGCCTGGCTGCAGGCCATGGGCTACACCGTCTACCACGACGGCCAAGTGGCCGCGGAACTGGATGCCGCGCTGCAGCTGAGTGTGGCCGAAGCCGAGACGGCTGCCACGCCAGCGGCGGAGCAGGCGCGGGCACCCACCGCACCCGCGCGCGCGCCTCGGGCTGAAGCCGCACCGGTTTCCCGCCAGGAACGCCCGGCGCCGCCGCGTCGCGAGACTCCGGTCAGCGCACCGGATACCGCGCCGGCCCCCAGTCGTCCGCTGCCGGGCGGCAATGCGCGGCAGCCGGTGGTGCGCCTGCCGGATCGCCTGCAGATTGCCCTGCTGCGTGCGTCCGGCTGCAACCCCAACGATCCGGCCACGCAGTCCCTGATGGACAGCTGGCCGCTGGACCAGCTGCGTCAGGACCCGGCCGCCAAGCGCGCGCTGTGGCCGCAGCTGCGTGCCCTGCGCAAGCGGGGCACGCCATGAGTGCGGTCAGCCTGCCCGGTCCGGTCAGCCTGCGCGCGCTGCGCGAGAGCGATCTCAACGCGGTGATGGCGATCGAAGTACGTGGCTATCCGTTCCCGTGGACCCGCGGCATCTTCGTCGACTGCCTGCGTGCGGGCTACCCGGGTCTGGCCATGGAGCGCGATGGCCAGTTGATCGGCTATGGCGTACTCAGCATCGCGGCCGACGAGGCCCATGTGCTGAACATCTGCATCGACCCGCTGACCCAGTCGCGTGGACTCGGACGCCAGCTGCTGCGCGCTCTGGTGCAGCTGGCCGGTGACCGCGGCGCGCAGCGTGTGTTCCTGGAGGTGCGTCCGTCCAACACGCCGGCGCTGGCGCTGTACCACAGCGAAGGCTTCAACGAGATCGGCCGCCGCCCGCGTTACTATCCGGCCGCACAGGGCCGCGAAGATGCGGTGGTGATGGCGATCGAACTGGTCGACGGCGACCTGCAGACGATGCCGCCGTTGTAAAGGAGCAGGGTTGCCGGCCAGCGGCCGGCATTACCGCTACGCCAGCCGCAAGGCCAGCATGCCACCGACGATGAGCGCCGCTGCCAGCCAGCGCGCGTGCGGAATCCGTTCGCGCAGCAGGAACACCGAGATCAGCAACGCGAACAGGATCGACGATTCGCGCAGCGCCGCGACCATCGCCACCGGTGCCTGGGTCATCGCCCACAACGCCATCGCGTAGGACGCCGTGGTGCCGACGCCACCGGCCAGGCCCAGTGGCCAATGCTGGCGTGCATAGACCAGCACCGCGCCACCGCGGGTGTACAGCGCCCACAGTGGCAGCGGAATGCCCGATAGCAGGAACAGCCACAGCGTGTAACTGAGTGCGCTGCCGGACTGGCGCGCGCCCTGCGCATCGACCAGGGTGTAGGTGGCGATCATCGCCGCGGTCAGCAGCGGCAGCCGCAGTTGGCCGCCGCGCGCACCCACTGCCATGCACAGGATGCCGGTGCTGACCAGCACCACGCCCAGCCACGCCGCCGGTGGCAGCTGCTGGCCCAGCAGGGTGCCCGCCAGCGCGACCAGGATCGGCGCGCTGCCACGCATCAGCGGATAGGCCAGGCTCATGTCGACCTGCTGGTAGCAGCGCGCGACCAGGCCGTAGTACGTCACCTGCAGCAGCACTGAAGCGGCCAGCCACGGCCAGCTGTGCGGGGCGGGGAATGGCAGGAAGGGCAGGGCGGCTGCGGACAGCAGCGCGGCGCTGCCGGTGACCAGCACGGTGCCGAGGAATTTGTCTGGCCCGCGCTTGACGATTGCATTCCAGCTGGCATGCAGGGCCGCGGCCGCGAGGACCAGCAGGAAAATGGAAAGAGGCATCCAGCGATGATGCCATGCGCGGAAATGAAAACGCCGGGCATCGCCAGGCGTTTCCGATTCCGTTTCGGCAGGTGCAAACCTCTCCCGCCGTGGCAGGTGCCAATCTCTCCCGCCGTGGTAGGTGCCAATCTCTCCCGCCGTGGTAGGTGCCAACCTTGGTTGGCACGCACCAGAGTGCGGCGCTTACAGCTTCGCGCGCTGCTCGCGCAGGCCGGCCAGCTGGGTGTTCCAATCGGCCAGTCGCACGCGTTCCTGCTCGACCACGGCTGGCGGCACCTTGTCGGTGAACTTGGCCAGCTTGGTCTCGCTCTTTTCCTTTTCGGCTTCGACGCGGGCGATTTCCTTGTCCAGGCGCACGCGCTCGGCATCGAGATCGACCAGGCCTTCCAGCGGCACCAGCAGCTTCAGCTCGCCCACGATCGCGGCGGCAGCCGGCGGTGCGCTTTCGCCTTCGGCCAGCCACTGGATGCTGTCCAGCTTCAGCAGGAACGACAGCGAGGCGCTGAAGCGTTCGATGCGCACGCGGTCCTGCTCCAGCCCGGCCTGCAGGCGCAGCGGCACCAGCTTGGACGGGGCGACGTTCAGCTCACTGCGCACGCGGCGCACGGCACTGATCACCGCCTTCAGCCATTCCACGTCGGCCTCGGCCTGGGCGAAATCGCCTTCGAACTCGGCGGCGGTCGGGTACGGGCGCAGCGACAGCGTGGTTTCGGCCAGGCCCAGGCGCGGGGCCAGCTGCTGCCACAGCTGTTCGGTGATGAACGGCGTGAGCGGGTGCAGCAGGCGCAGCAGCGCTTCCAGTACGTACAACAGCGTGTGACGGGTGCTCTCGGCATCCGCTGCGTCGGCACCATTCAGGGCCGGCTTGCTCAGTTCCAGGAACCAGTCGCAGAACGCGTTCCATGCGAACTCGTACAGGCACTGCGCCAGCAGGTCGAAGCGGTAGGCGGCGAAATGGCCCTGCGCTTCGGCGGTGGTGGCGGCCAGGCGCGAGAGAATCCAGCGCTCGGCATCCGTACGCGGCTTGGGAACGCCGGTGAACGCCGCGCCTTCAGTGTTCATCAGCGCGAAGCGGCTGGCGTTCCACAGCTTGTTGCAGAAGTTCTTGTAGCCCTCGGCGCGGTTCATGTCGAACTTGATGTCGCGGCCGTGGGTGGCCAGCGCGGCGATGGTGAAGCGCAGCGCATCGGCACCGTGGGCAGCAATGCCGTCCGGGAATTCCTTGCGGGTGGCCTTCTCGATCTTTTCGACCATCTTCGGCTGCATCAGGCCGCCGGTACGCTTGGCAACCAGGTCGTCGATGGTGATGCCATCGATGATGTCCAGCGGGTCGAGCACGTTGCCCTTGCTCTTGGACATCTTCTGGCCCTGGCCGTCGCGGATCAGGCCGGTGAAGTAGACGTCCTTGAACGGGATCTTCCCGACCAGGTTGTCGGTGGCCATGATCATGCGCGCCACCCAGAAGAAGATGATGTCGAAGCCGGTGATCAATACCGACGACGGCAGGTAGCGATCGAAGCCGCGCTCGGCCATGGCCTGCTCGTTGGGCCAGCCCAGGGTGGAGAACGGCCACAGCTGCGAGGAGAACCAGGTCTCCAGCACGTCGCTTTCCTGGTTCAGCACCACGTCGCTGCCCAGGTTGTGCTTTGCCCGCACTTCCTCTTCGCTGCGACCGACGTAGCAGCTGCCGGTGGCTTCGTCGAACCACGCCGGGATGCGGTGGCCCCACCACAGCTGCCGGCTGATGCACCAGTCCTGGATGTTGTTCATCCAGTGGCGGTAGGTGTTGATCCAGTTCGGCGGCACGAAGGAAATGCTTCCGTCCTCGACCAGTTCCAGGCCACGCTTGGCCAGGTCGTCCATCTTCACGAACCACTGGTCGGTCAGGTACGGCTCGATCACCTGGCCGGTGCGGTCACCGCGCGGCACCTGCAGCTTGTGCGCCTTGGTCTCGACCAGGATGCCCAGGTCTTCCAGCTCTGCCAGCACGGCCTTGCGTGCTTCGTAGCGGTCCAGACCCTGGAAACGCTCCGGTGCATTTTCATTCAGCGCTGCCACCGGGGTGAACAGGTTGATCATCGGCAGGCTGTGGCGCACGCCCACGTCGTAGTCGTTGAAATCGTGCGCCGGGGTGACCTTGACCACGCCGGTGCCGAACGCACGGTCCACGTAGTCGTCGGCGATCACCGGCACGCGGCGGCCGGTCAGCGGCAGCACCACGCTCTTGCCGATCAGGTGCGCGTAGCGCTCGTCTTCCGGGTGCACCATCACCGCGGTATCGCCCAGCAGGGTTTCCGGGCGGGTAGTGGCGACGACCAGATAGTCGCGGGTTTCGCGCAGGGTTTCCACGCCGTCGGCATCGCGCTCGACGTGCTCGTAGCTCAGGCCTTCATCCAGCGTGTAGGCGATCGACCACAGGAAACCGTCTTCCTCGGCGCTCTCCACTTCCAGGTCGGAAATGGCGGTCTTCAGCACCGGGTCCCAGTTGACCAGGCGCTGGCCGCGGTAGATCAGGCCCTGTTCGTACCAGCGCACGAAGGCTTCGTTGACCGCGGCCGACGGCTGCGGGTCCATGGTGAAGGTGCTGCGCGACCAGTCGGCCGACGTGCCAAGGCGACGCATCTGGCGCTCGATGGTGTCGCCGGACTGCTGCTTCCACTCCCAGACCTTGCCGATGAAGCCTTCGCGGCCCAGCGAATCGCGGGTCTCGCCCTTGCCTTCCAGCGCCAGGTTGCGGCTGACCACCATTTCAGTGGCGATGCCGGCGTGGTCGGTACCGACCTGCCACAGCGTGTCGTAGCCGCGCATGCGGTGGTAACGCACCAGCGCGTCCATCAGGGTCTGCTGGAAGGCATGGCCCATGTGCAGGGTGCCGGTCACGTTCGGCGGCGGCAGCAGGATGGTGTACGGCTCGCCCGTGCCGGACGGCTTGAAGTGGCCAGCCTTCTCCCAGGCCTCGTAGAGGTCGGTCTCGAAGGACTTCGGGTCGTAGCTGGAGGCGAGTTGGGTCATGCGGGGGAACCAAGAGGTAATCATTGAAGGATCAGGGCGCGGCAGCGGCCCATCAAGGGGGCCGGCGCGGCCTTACATGTCGTGCTTGTTCAGGTCGTAACCGGCGGTCTTGTACTGGCGCCAGCGTTCGCGCAGCGGTTCGCGCGCTTCCGGGTCGGCCGGCACCACTTCCAGCACGCGTTCGCACTGGCCGAGCCAGGGTTCGTCGCGCAGGTTGATCACCAGCGGCCGTATGGGCGCGTCACCGCCCGGCGGGGCGATCAGCACCAGCGCTTCTTCCTCGTCGACATCCTCACCCACGATCTGGTGCGGAATGTAGGCATCGTCGTCGAACGACCAGAGAAGTTCGTCCAGTTCCTCGGCCTGGGCCTGGTCGCGGGCCAGTACCAGGGTGAACAGCCCGGCGTCGTTGGCCTTGCGCGCCAGTTCGCAGACCAGGCGCAGAGGCTCGGTCAGGAAGCGGGGCTTGGCGATCAGGTAGAAATCAGCGCGGGGCATGGCAGGGTCCGGGTCGGGCAGGGGCCCGGCATGCCGGGCGGGGCAGGCCGGAGGATGCCCCGGCCGGCAGGCGCCGGCCAGGGGCAGGTACGGCATCAGGCGCGAGCGACCTGGTCCAGCAGCCACTGGCTCAGCAGGCCGACCGGGCGGCCAGTGGCCATGCCACGCTTGCCTTCATCGCTGGCCACGCCGGCGATGTCCAGGTGGGCCCAGCGCTGGCCTTCGGCGAAGCGCGACAGGAAGCAGCCCGCGGTGATCGCGCCGGCCCAGCGGCCGCCGATGTTGTAGACGTCGGCGAAGCTTGAATCCAGCATCGGCTGGTATTCGTCCCACAGCGGCAGGCGCCAGGCGCGGTCGAACACGTGTTCGCCGGCGGCCAGCAGCTCGGTGGCCAGGTCGTCGTGCTTGCTCATCAGGCCGGCGGTCTGGTGGCCGAGGGCGACCATGCAGGCACCGGTCAGGGTGGCAACGTCGACCAGCGCGGCCGGCTCGAAGCGCTGCGCGTAGGTCAGCGCGTCGCACAGGATCAGGCGGCCTTCGGCGTCGGTATTGCCCACTTCGATGGTCTTGCCCGACATCGAGGTGATCACGTCGGACGGGCGGTAGGCGTTGCCGTCGATGGCGTTTTCCACCGCCGGCACCACCACTACCAGGTTCAGCGGCAGCTTGGCCTTGACCGCAGCAACGAAGGTGCCGATGACGTTGGCGCCACCGCACATGTCGTACTTCATCTCCTCGATGCCGCCCTGGGTCTTCAGGTTGACGCCACCGGTATCGAAGGTGATGCCCTTGCCGACCAGCACGTACGGCTTGGCGTCGCCGCCATTGGTCCACTTCAGCACGACCAGGCGCGGGCGGTTGGCCGAGCCACGGGCGACGGCCAGCAGCGAGCCCATGCCCAGCGCTTCCATCTGATGCTCGTCGAGGATCTCGGCTTCGGCACCTTCATGCTCGCCGGCGAACTTCACACCCACCTCGGCCAGGTAGGCCGGGGTGCAGTAGTTCGGCGGCAGGTTGCCCAGTTCGCGGGCGAACTCGACACCGGCGGCGATGGCCTGGCCCTGGGCCAGAGCCTGCGCGTCGTCACCGGCGATGGCCAGCTGGGCCAGGCCGGCGTCGTCGGCCTTCTTCTTGCCCAGCGTGGCGGTGTAGCGGTAGGCGGCGTGATCGGCGGCGATTACCGCCTGGCGGATCGCCCAGGCCGCGTCGCGGTCCTTCACCGTCACTTCGGACAGGGTGAACAGTGCGCTGCGGGCAGCACCGGCCTTCAGCGCGCGCACGGCATCGCCGACGGCCTTCAGGTACTGCGGCACGCCGAAACGGGCGACTTCGCCGAGGCCGACCACCAGCACGCGCGGGGCGGTCACGCCCGGCAGGTCGTGCAGCAGGGTGGTCGCGCCGGTCTTGCCGGACAGGTCGCCGCGCTGGGCGAGGGCGGCCAGGCGGCCACCACTGGCGGTGTCCAGGGCCTGTGCGGCCGCGGTCAGGGTATGGTCGGCATACGCGCCGACCACCAGGCAATCAACGGCGGCGGCGGCCGGAGCAACGTGGTTCAGGGTGAATTCGAGGGCCATTGAGCAGATTCCATTGGCGAGTCCGTACAATCGCAGGCCGTTTACGCCCAGACAGTAGACTGGGCGGCACCGCGAACGAACCCCAGAGTTTAAACCACCGCCCCATGCTGAAGCTCGACCGATACCTGCTGGGCGATTTCGTCCAGAGTTTCCTGGCTACCCTGATCGTCCTGCTGGTGGTCAGCGTGGGCGGCGTGCTGGTGGACATCCTCGGCAACATTGCCGACGGGCGCCTGCCGGCCAAGCTGCTGTTCTCGCAGCTGGGCCTGCAGTTCATCGCCTACCTGCCGCTGATCCTGCCGCTGGCGCTGATGCTGGGCCTGCTGCTGGCCATCGCCCGCCTGTACCGCGACTCGGAGATGGCGGTGATCACCGCCATTGGCGTCGGGCCCAAACGCCTGCTGCGGCCACTGCTGATGCTGGTGGTGCCGGTGGTGGCCCTGGTGGGCGCCTGCTCGCTGTGGCTGGGCCCGTGGGCCGGCCGGATGGCCGAGCAGATGATCATCGAGGCCAACCGCAGCGTGCTGATGGCGGGCCTGGAGCCGGGCCGCTTCACCCCGCTGCCCAATGGCGGCGTGGTTTACCTGTCCTCGATCTCGCCCGATGGCACCCAGCTGGGCAAGGTATTCCTTCAGCGGCAGAAGGACGACCGCCTGGAAGTGGTGTCCGCCAATGGTGGCCGCATGTTCTTCGAGGGCACCCGCCAGCGCTTCCTGGAGCTGGATGATGGCCACCAGGTGGAGGGGCCGGTGGCTGGCGCGCTGGATTACCGGCTGGCGACCTTCGCCCGCAACGATGTGGCCCTGCCCGATGGCGCGCAGACCCGCACCGAAGATGACCCCGAACTGATGCCGACCCTGAAGTTGATCGGCGATGAGCGTCCGCAGGCGCAGGCGCAGCTGCACCGCCGCCTGGCGCCGCCGCTGATCGCCCTGGCATTCGCCCTGCTGACCGTGCCGCTGGGCCGCAGCTCGCCGCGCCAGCAGCGCTACGGCCGGATGATGCTGGCGCTGATGGCCTACATGGTCGGCACCAACCTGATGTTCATCGGCAGCGGCTGGATCGCCAACGGCAAGATTCCGCCTGCGCTCGGCCTATGGTGGCTGACCCTGCCGCTGCTGGCGCTGGCGATCTGGATGTATGCACGTGATGGCCGTCTGGGCCGCCCCAAGGGAGCCCGCGCATGAGGCTGCGCCCGATGCGTTTCGACCTGTACCTGGGCCAGTCGGTGTTCACCACGGTGCTGCTGACCTGGGCCGTGCTGGTCGGCCTGGACGTGGTAATGGCCTTCTCCGGCGAGTTCAAGGACATCGGCAAGAACGGCTATACCCTGGGCCATGCCGCCGCCTGGGTGCTGTACACGGTGCCGCGCCGCGCCTACACGATGTTCCCCACCGCTGCGGTGATCGGCGCGCTGATGGGCCTGGGCCAGCTGGCCGCGACTTCGGAACTGACGGCGCTGCGCGCGCTGGGCCTGTCGCGCAAGCGCCTGAGCGTATCGGTGGCGATCGCGCTGTCGCTGCTGACCGCGGTGATGGTGCTCAGCGCCGAGACCCTGGGCCCCTGGGGCCAGGACCGCGCCGATGCGCTGAAGGCCAGCGCCAAGTGGGGGCGGGACATTTCCACCACCCGCTACTCGGGCCTGTGGGCACGCGAGGGCGATACCTTCCTCAATGCGCAGAGCGGCGAGGAACAGCTGGTGGGTGACAAGGGCACGCGTCTGATCCTGCGTGATGTGCGCCTGTACCGTATCGCCGACGACGGCAAGATTGCCGCGTTGACCCATGCTGACACCGCCGAGCACGACAAGGACGGCTGGGTGCTGACCGGGGTCCGGCGCGACACCTTCGGCGAGCGCTCGGCGACCCGCCAGGAAATCGCGCGTGAACCGTGGAATTCGAAGCTGGATGCGGCCGCATTGGCCACCGGCATCGCCAAGCCGCGCAACCTCAGTGTGGCCGAGCTGAGCACCAGCATCGCCTACCGCCAGCGCAACGGGCTGGATGCGCGCGACTTCGAGGATGTGTACTGGAGCCGCTGGTTCTACCCGGTGAACGTGCTGGCGCTGTGCCTGGCCGCGGTGCCGTTCGCGTTCGGTTCGCTGCGCAGTGGCGGCATGGGCAAGCGCCTGTTCCTGGGCATCCTGTTTGCACTGGGCTTCTGGCTGCTGCAGCTGTTCTTCGGTCGCATGGCCGGCGCGCTGAAGTTCGATTACCGCATTGCCTATGCGCTGCCGCCGATCGTGATGCTGGCGGTGTCCGGATTGCTGTTCCGGCGCAAGTCGGGCTGATTCTGGTAGCGCGGGGCCATGCCCGGCGCTACCGGGGCAATGCACCGCTTCGGCATCCGTGCCAGGACCATCAGCATCCCGGCCCAGCGTGCTGGATTCTGTAGAGCCGAGCCCATGCTCGGCTGCTTTTTGCGCACCGCCTGCCAGCCGAGCATGGGCTCGGCTCTACAGGTCGTGCATCACCGTTTCGGCATGCGCACCAGACGGGTGCCGCTGGCGCGGTCGTGCCAGGTCAGGCGTTCGCGGTCGACCCACACCCACCAGAATCCCAGGCCGCCCAGCAGCAGGGACAGCGTGCCCACGGCGAAACGCAGCCATAGCTGGCCGCGCCGCAATGGGGTGCCGTCGCGCGATTGCAGTTTCAGCCGCCATGGCCGCATGCCCAGTGTCTGCCCGCCGCGGCGCCAGCTGGCCGTGGCGTACCACCCCGTGATCGCCCAGCACACCGCCCACAGCAGCCACTGCCAGGCACTGAACGGCGCGATGTTCTCGCGCTGCGCGTGGCCGCTGAAGGTGTAGGCAAGGGTGAACAGTGTGCCGGCCAGCATCCACAGCGCCAGCACCGGCAATGCGTCGTAGACCATTGCCAGCAGGCGCCACAACAGCAGTGCGCGCGGGCGAGGCAGTTCGCTGGCGGCCGCAGAGGCCGTGTCGGTGGCAGGGCGGGACATGCGCCGAGCATACGCAAAGCTGGCCGTGCCCGCAGTGGCCCTCGTATCCTGCACGCATGGCCCTTGTTTCCACCCCCGCCGAACGCCGCCAGCTGGTCCAGCAACTGCCCGAACTGCGCGCCGACGACAGCGTGCGCATCCAGCGCTTCCTCGATGCGATCTGGGCCGAGAACGGCCTGGCCCGCGCCACCCTCGACAGCTACCGGCGTGACCTGGAAGGGCTGGCGCGCTGGATGGATGGGCGCGACGGTGGCTTGGCCGGCATCGAGCGCCCGGGCTTGTTCGACTATCTGGCCTGGCGCACCCGGCATGGCTGGTCGCCGCGCAGCAATGCGCGGTTGCTGTCGGCGCTGCGGGCGTTCTTCGCCGATGGCGTGCGCCGCGGCGAACGCAGCGAGGACCCCAGCGCGCTGCTGGATCCGCCGAAGCTGCCACGGCTGCTGCCCAAGGCGCTGGCCGAAAGCCAGATCGATGCGCTGCTTGCGGCCCCGGACATCGACAGCCCGCTGGGCCTGCGCGATCGCGCCATGCTGGAACTGATGTATGCCGCCGGTCTACGCGTGAGCGAGCTGGTGCTGCTGCCGGCCACCGCGGTCAACCTGCGCCAGGGCGTGCTGCGGGTTACCGGCAAGGGCAGCAAGGAACGGCTGGTGCCGCTGGGTGAGGAATCGCAGCACTGGCTGGAGCGTTACCTGCAGCAGTCGCGCCCGCAGCTGGTCGGCAAGGGCAGAGTACAGGCCTTGGCCGATGGGCAGACCCCGTTGTTCATCGAGCCGACGCTGCATGCACTGACCCGGCAGGCGTTCTGGCACCTGGTCAAGCGCCACGCGCAGGTGGCCGGCATCGACCCGGTGCGGATCAGTCCGCATGGCCTGCGCCACAGCTTCGCCACCCACCTTCTCAACCGCGGTGCGGATCTGCGCGCGCTGCAGATGCTGCTCGGCCACAGTTCGCTGTCGACCACCCAGATCTACACCCTGGTTGCGCGCGAACACCTGCAGAAGCTGCACGCCCGGCATCATCCACGCGGCTGAGCGAGGGCCTGAACCCTGCCTTGCGCCGTGTGCGGCGTCGCGGCCCGGTCGCGGTGGCTGTGTCAGAATCCGGGGTCTTCTTCTGCCGCGGAACGCTCCATGCTCCGATTTGCCATCGCCGCCGTGTTCGGTGCGCTCAGCCTGACCGCCTGCGCCCAGCCGGCTCCGCCGGCCGCCAAGGCACCCGCCGCTGCTGCGGCCAAGGCCGGCCCGGCCGCCAACGCTTCGGCCGACCAGGCCGTGCGCGCCGCGCTGACCGCGCTGAATCCCGGCTTCCAGGTGGACTACATCGGTGCTGCACCGTTCCCCGGCTTCCGCGAGGTCGTCGTTTCCGGGCAGCTGCTGTATGTGTCCGATGACGGTCGCTACCTGTTCCAGTCGCAGCCCTACGACACCCGCGCCAAAGGCCCGGCCAACAGCGAAGGCCTGCTGGGCTACCGCCGTGACCTGCTGGCCAAGGCCAACCACGGCGACCGCATCGTGTTTGCCGCGCCGAACGCCAAGTACACCATCAGCGTGTTCACCGACATCGAGTGCGGTTACTGCCGCAAGCTGCACCAGGACATCGCCGAGCTCAACCGCAACGGCATCAGCGTCGAGTACCTGGCATTCCCGCGCATGGGCCTGGGCAGCAAGGATTACACCGACATGATCTCGGTCTGGTGTGCGGCGGATCGTCGCCAGGCGCTGACCAATGCCAAGCGCGGTGGCAGCGTGCCGGCCAAGAACTGCACCAACCCGGTGGCGATGCAGTACGCGCTGGGCCAGCAGCTGGGCGTGAATGGCACGCCGGCGATCTTCGCGCCGGATGGCACCCAGCTGGGCGGCTACCTGCCGCCGGCGCAGCTGCGCGCGGCGCTGGAAAAGCTGTCGGCCAAACGCTGACGCCGCCGATCTTTTCCTGTAGAGCCGAGCCCATGCTCGGCTGATGTTTCGGCAGCCGAGCATGGGCTCGGCTCTACAGGTCGGAAGCCGGGGATGCGTGTCGCATCCCCGGCTTTTTTCCTACTTCAGGCCATCACTGACCGCCTTGGTCAGCGTGCCCTGTGCATCGTCACCACTGAACTCCCAGACGAACGCGCCGCCCAGGCCCTGGGTCTTCACGTAACCCATCTTGCGGGTGATGTTGGCCGGGGTATCGAAGCTCCACAGCGTGCTGCCGTTGTAGATCCAGGTGGCACCTGCGGTGTTGTCGGTGTAGCCCGGCCACGCCAGGTTCTTCAGCACCTTCCAGTCTTCGATGCCGGCCTCGTAGGTACCCGGGGCGGCACCCGTCGCGGTCTGGTACAGGCCGTTGTTGGCATTGGCCACACCGGTCCAGCCACGCCCGTAGTAACCGATGCCCAGGTTGAGCTTGGCGGCGGGCACGCCACGGCTGATGAAGGCCTCGATGGCGTCGTTGCTGTTGTACAGCTTCTGGTCGCCGGTGGACGGGTCATTCGGCGAATCGAACAGCGCCGACTGGTGATTGGTCTTCGCATCCCACGCGCCGTGGAAGTCGTAGGTCATCACGTTGATGTAGTCCAGGTACGGGTGGTACGCGGCCGGATCGGTGACGCGGATCTTGTCGATGCCCGCACCCACTGCCACCGTCAGCAACAGGCCCGGACGCACCGCATCGAGCTGGCGGCGGAATTCGGCCATCAGCGCAGTGAAGTTGGCGTTGTCCTCCGGCTTGCCGCATTCGATGCCGCAGGCCACCGGGTATTCCCAGTCGATGTCGATGCCGTCGAACACGCCCAGTGCGGCACCGGCGCCACCGGCACCGTCGGTCACCGGCAGGTTGCCCTTGATGTAGGCGTCGATGCACGAGGCGACGAAGGCCTGGCGGTTCTCCGGGCGCGCCGCGCTGGAGAAGCCGCGCGACCAGGTCCAGCCGCCCAGCGAGATCAGCACCTTCATGCCCGGGTACTTGGCCTTGAGCTGCTTGAGCTGGTTCCAGTTGCCGCGCAGCGGCTGGTCCCAGGTATCGGCGCTGCCGCTGACACTCTCGGCGGCACTGAAGGCCTTGGTGTAATCGGCGAAGGCGTCGCCACCGGCACCGCTGTTCGGATCCGACGGCTGGGTGACGCCCACTTCGCAGCGATTGTTGCGCACGTTGCCGAAGGCGTAGTTGATGTGGGTCAGGCGCGCGGCCGAGCCGCTGCTGTCGATGTTCTTGACCCGGTAGTTGCGGCCGTAGATGCCCCACTGGGTGAAGTAGCCGATGACCCGCTTGCCGGTGGTGCCTCCGTCGCCGGCCAGCGTGGTGGCGCTGATCTCGGTGCCCTGTGCCGACGCATTGCCGGCGTTGTCGCGGGCACGTACGCGATAACGGTAGGTGGTCGACGCGGTCAGTCCACCATCCACATAGCTGGCACTGGACGGTGAACCGACCAGGCTGCCATTGCGATACACGTCGTAGCCGGCCAGGCCGCTGCCGCCGGTGTTGTCGGTGGAGGGGCTCCAGCTAAGCGCGATGCTGTTGGCGGTACGCGTGCCGACCGCCAGCCCGCCCGGCACGCTCGGTGCGGTGGTATCGCCACCGGCGGCGTTGACGGTGATGGTGATGGTCGTGGTGCTGCTGGTGGCGTTGTTGTTGTCGGTCGCTACCGCGCGCAGGGTGTGGCTGCCGGCGCTGGCATTGGCCCAGCTGGCCGCATACGGCGCACTGGTGGCCACGCCCAGCGTGCTGCCATCGCGGAAGAATTCGACCTTGGCGACGCTGCCGTCCGGATCGCTGGCGCTGGCGGTCACGTTGACCGTGCTGCCGGCACTGAAGGTGGCGCCATTGGCCGGCGAGGTCAGGCTGACCACCGGTGGCTGGTTGGCGCCGCTGCCATCACAGGCGCCGAGGTTGGTGTAGTAGGGCGCACCGGCCGGATGGTCCGGCGGCGCGTTCCAGATGTCCTGGTTCGCCCGATAGAGGACGCCTCCTTTCTGCAGGGTATCGCCGGCCCGGTAGATCTTGGCCTGGTCCCACTGGGCCACGCCGGCACAGCTGGCGGCCTGCGCCAGGCCGGGCAGGGCGGCGGTACCGGCGGCCAGGGCAAGCAGCCAAGCCAAGCGGCGGGGACGACAGCTTTGGGTGGAACGTTCGGCACTGCGCACAATCGGGTCGTACATGGGTAAGTCTCCGATCAAAGGGCGCGCGGGCCCCGATGGCGCCGCGCGTGACGCAGGTCCGGGCGTCGCCCGGGAAGGCGACGGGTGGGGCCGGACGGAGGCACCTGGGGGGCCGGGGAGAGAGTCCGGCGCCAGGTAGGGACAACGTTGTCATCAATCGCGTGGTCAATCCGTGAGCAAGCGCATGGTTCCGGGATTCGGATGGAGAGCGGCGCTGCGCGCGGTCGGCGGCCATCGGCGGAGCCCCCTCGTGGCTGGGGTGGGTCGCTGACAGCGGATTTCTGGGGGTTGGCCGGGCGGGTGGGCTGCGCAGGGGACGCCGTGAATACGTCCCTGTAGGCTCGGGCGCGCCATCCATGGCGCTTACGCCCCTGCGCAGCCCGCCCACCCGGCCACGGACAGGTTCCTGCGCGGCCAGCCACGGAAGACAGAACAAAAAATCAAAAGCAAAAGCCGGTCGCTTCGCTCTCCAATGCCTGACTTCTGAGATTTCCTTGGTTGCCGGCCAGCGGCCGGCACTACCGGGGAGCATCCACGCATGGCGGCAGATCGCGGAAATCTGTCGGGGGCGGGGTGGTGGGGGCCAGCAGGACCGTTGGCGCCATGGATGGCGCCATCGAGCCTCCATGGACGGATTCACGGCGTCCCCCGCAACCGGACCCACCCCGCCATCCCACGGGAACCCAGCTTTTGCTTTGGCCGTTGCTGTTGCCGTTGCCCTGGCCTCGGCGGGTGCCGGGCGCCGCCCGGCCAAAGCCCTTCCCCCGCTTCCGGTACAATGTCGGGCCCGTTTCCCAACTACGGTTCCCCGGACATGATGGTCCTCGAGGGCGCGCCCGCCCTGTCGCCGTTCCGCCGCGAACGTCTTGAATCCCGCCTGCAGTCCATCGCGCCCTCCCTGCGCATCAGCGGTGCCTGGCACGTCTACTTCGTGCAGCCCGAAGGCAGCGCCGCTCCCGACCTCGACACCCTGTGCCGCATCCTTGAAGCGCGCCGCAGGCCGAAGCCGTGGCCGAAGGCGCGGTCAGCCGCATCGTGGTGCCGCGCCTGGGCACGCTGTCGCCGTGGTCGAGCAAGGCCACCGAACTGGTCCGCGGTGCCGGGCAGCCGGTCAGCCGGGTGGAACGCGGCCTGCGCATCGACGTGCAGGGCTGGCCGGCCGATGCCGCCGCACAGCAGGCGCTGGTCAAGGCGCTGCACGACCCGATGACGCAGTCGGTGCTGGAAACCGTAGAACAGGGCCAGGCGCTGTTCTCGGCGCCGGCCCGGGGTGAACTGGAACGCGTGCCGGTGGACCAGCTGGAGGCCGCCAACCAGCGCCTCGGCCTGGCCATGGCGCAGGACGAGATCGACTACCTGCGCGAACGCTTCACCGCGCTGGGTCGCTCGCCGTCGGACGTCGAGCTGATGATGTTCGCGCAGGCCAATTCCGAGCACTGCCGCCACAAGATCTTCAACGCCAGCTGGACCATCGACGGCCAGGAACAGGACCGTTCGCTGTTCCGGATGATCAAGAACACCCACCAGCAGACCCCGCAGCACACGCTCAGCGCGTACAGCGACAATGCCGCGGTGATCGAAGGCCATCCGGCGTCCCGTTACCGCCCTGATCCGGCCAGTGGCGAGTACCGCCGGGAAGCACAGGTGCCCAGCGCGTTCCAGATCAAGGTGGAAACGCACAACCATCCGACCGCGATCGCGCCGTTCCCGGGCGCATCCACCGGCAATGGTGGTGAGATCCGCGACGAAGGCGCGACCGGTCGTGGCGGCAAGCCGAAGGCGGGCCTGTCCGGTTTCTCGGTCTCGCACCTGCGCATTCCGGAACTGCCGCAGCCGTGGGAAGCGCCGCGCGCGCTGAACCCGCGCATGGCCCCGGCGCTGGAAATCATGACTGACGGCCCGCTGGGCGGTGCTGCGTTCAACAACGAATTCGGTCGCCCGAACCTGCTCGGCTACTTCCGCAGCTTCGAGTTGCCGGAAGGCGCCGATCTGGTGCGCGCGTACGACAAGCCGATCATGCTGGCCGGTGGCCTTGGCGCGATCGATCGCGTGCAGGTCGACAAGATCCAGCTGCAGGCCGGTGATGCGGTCATCGTGCTGGGTGGCCCGGCGATGCTGATCGGCTTGGGCGGCGGTGCCGCCAGTTCGGTGGCCTCTGGTGAAAGCGCCGAGGACCTGGACTTCGCCAGCGTGCAGCGCGACAACCCGGAAATGGAGCGTCGCTGCCAGGAGGTCATCGACCGCTGCGTGGCGATGGGTGCCAACAACCCGATCAAGTTCTTCCATGACGTCGGCGCCGGTGGCCTGTCCAATGCCATCCCCGAGCTGCTGCACGACTCCAAGGTCGGCGGCGTCATCGACCTGGGCAAGGTGCCCACCGATGACCCGTCGCTGTCGCCGATGCAGCTGTGGTGCAACGAGTCGCAGGAACGCTACGTGCTGGGCGTGGCCCAGGAGCGCCTGGCCGAGTTCGCCGCCCTGTGCGCCCGTGAGCGCTGCCCGTTCGCCGCCGTTGGCGTGGCAACCGCCGAGGAACACCTGGTGGTGGCTTACGGCGCCGTGCCGGGCCACACCCCGGCCGATGCCCCGATCGACCTGCCGATGGACGTGCTGTTCGGCAAGCCGCCGAAGATGCACCGCGACACCGCGCACCCGCCGGCCCCGCGCTGGCCGGCGCTGAAGACCGGCGGCCTGGACCTGCAGGAAGCCGGCCTGCGCGTGCTCGCGCACCCGACGGTGGCTTCGAAGAACTTCCTGGTCACCATCGGTGACCGCAGCGTCGGTGGCCTGACCGCACGCGAACAGATGGTCGGCCCGTGGCAGCTGCCGGTGGCCGACGTGGCGATCACCCTGGCCGACTTCGACGGCGTGGCCGGCGAAGCGATGTCAATCGGCGAGCGCACCCCGCTGGCCCTGCTCGATGCCGCTGCTTCGGCGCGCATGGCCGTCGGCGAAGCGCTGACCAACCTGTGCGCGGCCCCGGTCGATGCGCTGGATGAGATCAAGCTGTCGGCGAACTGGATGGCCGCGGCCGGCCACCCGGGCGAAGACGCGCTGCTGTACGACGCGGTGAAGGCGGTGGGCATGGAGCTGTGCCCGCAGCTGGACATCAGCATCCCGGTCGGCAAGGACTCGCTGTCGATGCAGGCGCAGTGGCACGACCAGGGCGAAGCGCACAAGAGCGTGTCGCCGGTGTCGCTGGTGATCTCGGCGTTCGCGCCGGTGGCCGACGTGCGCCAGCAGCTGACCCCGCTGCTCGACCGCGAGGTGGACAGCGAGCTGTGGCTGATCGGCCTGGGCGCCGGCAAGCAGCGCCTGGGCGGTTCGATCCTGGCCCAGGTGCATGCCGACCACGGCGATCTGCCGGCCTTCGCCGGTGCCGCGCCGGACCTGGACGACCCGCAGCGCCTGCGTGGCTTCTTCGAGCTGATCCGCGATGCGCGCCAGGCCGGCCTGCTGCTGGCCTACCACGACCGCAGCGACGGCGGCGCCTTCGCCGCGCTGTGCGAAATGGCGTTCACTTCGCGGCTGGGCCTGGACATCACCCTTGATGCCTGGGGCGATGATCCGTTCCGCAGCCTGTTCAATGAAGAGCTGGGCGCGGTGGTGCAGATCGCACGCGAAGACCGCGCCGCCTTTGCGGACCTGGTCGAGCGCCATGCACTGATCGAATGCGCGCAGCGCATCGCCAAGCCGACCACCGCACCGGTGGTGCGCGTGTCGCTGGGCGGCGAGAACCTGGCCGAGTGGCGCTGGGACGCGCTGTTCGACGCCTGGTGGTCGGTCACCCACGCGATGCAGAAGCGCCGTGACAACCCGGCCAATGCCGACGCCGAGCGCGAGATCGCCCGTGCCTTCACCGCTCCGGGCCTGAAGCCCAAGCTCAGCTTTGACCTCAATGAAGATGTGGCCGCCCCGTTCATCAGCACCGGCGCGCGTCCGCGCGTGGCGGTACTGCGCGAGCAGGGCGTCAACGGCCAGATCGAAATGGCCAACGCCTTCGAACGTGCCGGCTTCCGCGCGTTCGACGTGCATATGAGCGACCTGATCGAAGGCCGCGTGGCATTGCAGGACTTTACCGGCCTGGTCGCCTGCGGCGGCTTCAGCTATGGCGACGTGCTGGGTGCCGGCCGTGGCTGGGCCACCTCGATCCTGGAGCGCAGTGCGCTGCGTGATGCCTTCGCCGCGTTCTTCGCGCGCGAAGACAGCTTCGCGCTGGGCGTGTGCAACGGTTGCCAGATGATGAGCCAGCTCAAGGGCATCATTCCAGGTGCCGAGCACTGGCCGCAGTTCCGCCGCAACGCAAGCGAGCAGTTCGAGGCCCGTACCGCGCTGCTGGAGGTGGTGGAATCGCCGTCGATCCTGCTGCGCGGCATGGCCGGTTCGCGCCTGCAGGTGGCGGTGGCGCATGGTGAAGGCCAGGCCGTGTTCGACAATGCCGTCGACCAGGCGGCCGCTCGCGTCTCGCTGCGCTACATCGACGGCAACGGCAACGTGGCCAGCCAGTACCCGCTGAATCCGAACGGTTCGCCGGACGGTATCACCGGCCTGACCAGCAACGACGGCCGCGTCACCATCATGATGCCGCACCCGGAACGCACGCCGCGCGCGCTCAACCTGAGCTGGGCCCCGGCCGAATGGCAGGGTGACTCGCCCTGGATGCGCATGTTCCGCAACGCGCGGGTGTGGTGCGGTTGATCGCATCACATCGCGCAGGCATCAATGCCGCCGCGTATGGAAAAACCCGCCGTTGATCGGCGGGTTTTTCTTTGCGCGCGTGAAACTCCTGTCGCGACCGCTAGTTACATCGATTTTCATGCGGCGGAACTTCGTCACGCATGCCTAACAAAAAGCTCTCATAAATGCGTGAAATGGTGAACTGCTTCACGGCAATAGGATTTGCCGTGTCAAAGTCTTGACGATTTGGAAAGTTGCCGTTAACACTTGAACCCCGTTTCAGAATCATTCATTTCGCAGTAACCGGTTGGCGCACGCGCTCGGTTTTCTGTCGCTGCGCGCCGTTCGGCAATACCCCGCAGTAAATCACGCGAATAAACGCCCCCAGGGGACGTTGGGCCGGAAAGCCCAGCGGTGGCGTTGCTTTGCCCAAAACCAGTCCAATCAGGAGCCGTACCGATGAATCGGATTTATCGCAAGGTCTGGAACAAAGCATTGGGTCAGTTGGTGGTGGCCTCGGAACTGGCCTCCTCCGACAGCAGCAGCGGCGGGGTCGTCGACCGACGCCGCGATGCGACCCAGGCCGCGCCCGCACTGCTGGCGGTGGCACTGGGCCTGGCAGTGGGGGTGGGCATGAGCGGCACTGCCGCGGCACAGTCGGTGCAGATCGGTGGCAGCGCCACCTGCGTGGCCTTCAGCGGCAAGCTGCTCGAAAAGTGCCTGATCGAAGGCTCGGCCAGCGCCAAGGGCAGCAACGCGGTGGCGATCGGCAGCAACAGCAATGCCAGTGCCGCCAACAGCGTTGCGCTGGGCGCTGGTTCCAAGGCCACGCGGGCCAACACCGTGTCCGTGGGTGATGCCGGCAAGGAACGGCAGATCACCAACGTTGCTGCAGGCACCCAGGCCACCGATGCGGTGAACAAGTCACAGCTGGATGCGCAGGCGCGTGCTACCCAGGCCGCGCTGGCCGACGTTGCCGCCGATGGCAACCGCTATTTCAAGGCCGACGGCGCAGGCGATGACAGCGACGCGGCGAAGATCGACGGGCAGGGCGCGGTTGCGGCCGGTGCCGGCGCGCAGTCGCTGGCCAACGCCACCACTGCCATCGGTACCCAAGCCATTGCCGCGGGCCTGGGCGCCAGCGCGTTCGGCCAGGGCGCCTTGGCGATCGGCGATGCCAGTGTGGTGGTCGGGCAGAGCGCGGCCGCGTTCGGCCTCGGCGATACGGCCGTCGGTGCCAGTGCTTACGCCGCCAGCGAAAATGGCGCGGCCACCGCCCTCGGTGCGCTGTCCGAAGCCTCGGCCGATGGCGCCACTGCCGTGGGTGGCGGTGCGGTGGCGATGGGGCCGGGCAGCACCGCGCTCGGTCGTGGTGCTACCGCTGCCAACGAAGCATCGATTGCCGTGGGTGCCTTCAGCACCGCCGTCGGTGAATACAGCACCGCGCTGGGTTCGAATTCCGCTGCGGTCGCCACCGGCAGCGTGGCGCTGGGCGCGGGCTCGCTGGCCGACCGCGTCGATACCGTGTCCGTCGGTGCCGCCGAATACGGCCTGACCCGGCAGATCACCAGCGTGGCCGCAGGCACCGAAGACAACGATGCCGTCAATGTCGGTCAGCTGAAGGGCGTCGCCGCCGTGGCCGATGCCACCGCCAAGCGCTTCCAGGCCACCGGCAGCAGCAACAGCGATGCGGGTGCACTGGCCGAAGGTGACGATGCACTGGCGGCGGGCGAGGCCGCCAATGCCCTCGGCAACGGCACCACGGCCGTCGGTGCGGGCGCCACGGCCGTCGCGCAGAATGCGACCGCCGTGGGCAACAATGCGTTGGCCTCGGGGCAGAACAGTGCCGCGTTCGGCAACAACGCGCAGGCCAACGGTCCGGGCGGCGTTGCCGTGGGTGGCGCCGCGGTGGACGCCGACGGCAACCCGCTGATCACCAGTGGCGGCGTACCGGTGGAGACCGGTGCCACCAGCGCCGGCGTCGGTGGCACCGCGGTCGGCGCCAGTGCCGAAGCCAGCGGCTTTGCGGCATCGTCCTACGGCGTCGGCGCCTATGCTGCCGGCGCGCAGGCATCCGCATTCGGCGCGGTGGCCAATGCCATCGGTGACTACTCCACAGCGTTGGGTACGCAGAGCAATGCCACCGGCACCAGCAGCGTCGCCATCGGTGGCCCGGCCGACCTGATTCCCGGTCTGGGCTTCTTCGTGCAGACCCAGGCCAGCGGCGAAGCGGCGACCGCCGTCGGCGCCGGTGCCATCGCAAGCGGTGACCGCGCGGTGGCCAACGGCAGCCTGACCGAAGCCTCCGGTGCTGAAGCCACGGCCGTTGGCTACTTCGCTTACGCCCCGGGTGAGAATGCCAGCGCGCTGGGTGCGCAGACCTGGGCCAGCGGCGCGCAGAGCACGGCCGTGGGTTACTACGCCACCGCACGCGGCGCCAACAGCGTCGCGCTTGGCGCGAACTCCGAAGCGGTGCGTGCCAACAGCGTGGCTGTCGGCAGTGCAGGCAACGAGCGGCAGATCACCAGCGTTGCTGCGGGCAGCGAAGCCACCGATGCGGTGAACAAGGCCCAGCTCGATGCCGTGGCCAGCACCGCTGATGCCACCGCGCGTTTCTTCCAGGCACAGCCGGAGGCGGGCAGTGACGCTGGCGCACTGGCCGATGGCGAAGGCTCCATCGCTGTGGGCTCGTCGAGCAATGCGATCGGCGCCGGTGCCATCGCGCAGGGTGCAGCCGCGTCGGCCATCGGCGATGACAGCGTGGCCGTGGGCCGCAACAGCGCAGCCACCGGCAATGGCGGTGTCGCCATCGGTGGACTCGGCCAGGCCTACGACGAGTTCAACCAGCCGATCATCGGTGCTGACGGCACGGCGCAGCAGGTGGGTACCACCGCTGTTGCCGATGCCACGGCAGTGGGCAGTGGTGCGCAGGCCACCGGGGCTGCCAGCAGCGCCTTCGGCAACGCTGCCAAGGCCAGTGGTGACAACAGCTTCGCCGCAGGCGGCAAGTCGCGCGCCACCGGCAGCTATGCAGTCGCGGTCGGCGACAGCGCATTCGCCAGCAGCGATGACAGCACCGCAGTAGGCGGTTACAGCTGGGCGACTGCCAGTGGCGCCGCAGCATTCGGTTCGGGTGCATGGGCCACCGCCACCAACGCCGCGGCGTTCGGTAATGCGGCGTGGGCCAGTGGCAGCGGCGCCACGTCCATCGGTTACAACAGCTGGGCCAACGGCACCAGTTCCACGGCGGTCGGCCGCGGTGCCTTCGGCTATGGCGACAACAGCGTGGCACTGGGCTTCCAGGCGCTGGGCAACAGCATCAACAGCATCGCCATCGGCACCAATACGGTGGCCAGTGGTGAAAGCGCGATCGCGCTTGGCGCCGGCAGCAACGCCAGCGCCAGCAATGCTGTCGCGCTCGGTGCCGGCTCGGTCGCCAGCCGTGCACGCACGGTGTCGGTGGGCAGCAGCGGCAACGAACGGCAGGTCACCAACGTCGCCGCCGGTACCCAGGCCACCGACGCGGTGAACAAGGCGCAGTTGGATGCGGTTGCGTCTACCGCTGCCACCACCAGCCGCTTCTTCCAGGCCAGCGGTAATGGCGACAACGTAGCCGGTGCACTGGTGGAGGGTGACAACGCACTGGCGGCCGGTGATGCCGCCAACGCCATCGGCAATGGCGCCACCGCAGTGGGCAGCGGCGCCAACGCGCTGGCCAGCAATGCACAGGCGCTGGGTTTCAACGCATTGGCAACTGCGGCCAACGCCAGCGCTGTCGGTGCCAACGCACAGGCCACGGGCGAGTACGCAACTGCGCATGGTGCGGAAAGCGAAGCCAGCGGCGAGCAGAGCGCGGCGTTCGGTGCGGCCAGCATCGCCAGCGGTGCCGGTAGCACGGCCAATGGCGTGCTGTCCGAAGCGTCCGGCGAAGAAGCCGTGGCCGTGGGCTACTTCAGCAATGCCAGCGGCGACGCGGCCACCGCTGTCGGCAGCGAGAGCGTGGCCAGTGGTACGGCGTCGGCGGCCTTCGGTATCGGTGCCGAAGCCAGCGGCGGTTACAGCACCGCCATCGGTGGCTATGCACAGGCCTCGGCCTTCAATGCCACTGCGTTCGGCAACTTCGCCAATGCATCCGGTTCCAACAGTGTGGCAGTGGGCGGCGATTCGGAAGCCTCCGGCGCTTACAGCACCGCCACCGGTCAGGGCAGCCTGGCCACCGGCACCAACAGCGTCGCCGTCGGTGGTTCGTTGTTCGGCGTGCTGGCCACCGAGGCCTCGGGCAATTACTCCACTGCGGTGGGTGGTGGTGCCTGGTCGGGCGGCATCAACAGCACCGCGCTGGGCAATGCCGCCGAATCGCGCGGCGCCAACAGCGTGGCGCTGGGTGCCGATTCGATCGCCGATCGCGACAACACCGTGTCGGTAGGCGGTGGCGGCAACACCCGCCAGATCACCAACGTGGCCGATGGCACGCAGGGCAATGATGCGGTCAACAAGAACCAGCTCGACACCGTAGCCGCGGCAGCGGAAAAGACCAGCAGGCAGTTCCAGGCCAGTGGCAATGCCGACGGTGAAACCGGCGCGCTGGTGGAGGGTGACAACGCGTTGGCGGCCGGTGACGCGGCCAACGCGATCGGCAACGGTGCCACCGCACTCGGCAGCGGTGCCAATGCGCTGGCGGCCAACGCCACCGCCGTGGGCATCGATGCGCTGGCCACTGGCAGCAACGCGGCGGCCCTGGGCAGCACGGCACAGGCCACCGGCGAGGACAGCCTGGCCCTGGGCAGCGGTGCCAGCGCCAGCGAGGTTGGTGCAAGCGCGGTGGGTGCGCGTGCTCAGGCCAGTGGCGCCTACAGCACGGCCACGGGCACAGAAGCCAATGCCAGCGGCGGGCAGGCGCTCGCCAGCGGTTTCCGCAGCGCGGCTTCGGCTGATGGCACCACCGCAGTGGGTGGCTACGCCGAAGCCAGCGGCCGCCTCGGCACCGCATTGGGCTACGGCTCGGCAGCCAGCGGTGCCAACACCACTGCAGTCGGCTTCGGTGCCGCTGCGGCCGGTACCGGTGCCGTTGCAGTGGGGCAGTCCAGCGAGGCCAGTGGCGCTGAAAGCGTGGCCATCGGCGGCAGCACCTTCTTCGGCCTGATTCCCTCGCGTGCCAGCGGAACCGGTGCGGCGGCCTTCGGTGCCGGTGCCTGGGCTACCGAAGACTACGCGACCGCGATTGGCTGGAATTCGTGGGCGGCAGGCAGCAGCGCCACCGCGCTGGGTGCCAACGCCACCGCCAATGGCAGCAACAGCGTTGCGCTCGGCGCAGGCTCCAAGGCCGACCGTGACAACACCGTCGCCGTCGGCAAGGCCGGCGGTGAGCGCCAGGTGACGCACGTCGCGGCCGGCACCGAAGCCACCGATGCGGTGAACAAGGGCCAATTGGATGCGGTCGCCGGCGTCGCCGACAAGACCAGCCGGCAGTTCCAGGCCAGCGGCAACGCCGATGGCGAAGCCGGTGCACTGGTCGACGGCGACAATGCGCTGGCAGCCGGCAATGCGGCCAACGCCATCGGCAACGGCGCCACCGCGCTGGGCAGCGGTGCCAATGCCATGGCCGCCAACGCCACCGCCGTGGGCTTCGATGCGCTGGCTACCGGCAACAACGCGGCGGCGCTGGGCACCAACGCACAGGCCAGTGGTGTCGACAGCGTGGCCGTGGGCAGTGGTGCCAGCGCCAGCGAACTCGGTTCCAGTGCCACCGGTGCCGGCGCACAGGCCAAGGGCGCCTACAGCACCGCCAGCGGTGCGCAGGCCATCGCCAGCGGCACGCAGTCACAGGCCAATGGCTTCCGCGCCAATGCTTCGGCCGACGGCGCGTCGGCCATCGGCAGCTATGCCGACGCCAGCGGCCGTCTGGGTACCGCCGTTGGCTACGGCAGCAAGGCCACCGGCGCCAATGCGACCGCGGTGGGCGTCAGCGCCAACGCCAGCGCGGCCGGTAGCGTAGCGCTGGGTGCAGGCTCGGTCGCCGATCGTGCCAATACCGTGTCGGTCGGTAGTGCCAGCAGTGATCGCCAGATCACGCGTGTCGCTGCCGGTACCGAGCGCTCCGATGCGGTCAACCGGGGCCAGCTCGATGCGGTCGCTGCTACCGCCGATGGCACGGCGCGCTACGTGAAGGCCACCGGCGCGGGTACCGCCAGCGCCAGCGGCAACGATGCCGCCGCAATCGGTTCGGCGGCCACTGCCAGCGGCGCACGCAGCAATGCGCTGGGTGCCAATGCGATGGCCATCGGCAACGGTGCCCTTGCACTGGGCACCAGCGCCGGCGCATCCGGCGCGAACTCGGTGGCGCTGGGTGCTGGTTCCCGTGCGCTCGATGCCAACGTGGTGTCGGTGGGCGGTGGCAATGGCACCGATGGTCCGGCCACGCGCCGCATCGTCAATGTGGCCGATGGCCGCATCGCCGCCGGCAGCAGCGATGCCATCACCGGTTCGCAGCTCAACGTCACCAACCAGCGGGTGGGTGCGGTGGAAACCCGCGTGGGCGATTTTGATTCTCGTATCGCCACCGTTGAAACCACTGCGGCCAGCGCAGTCGGCTATGACGACGCCAGCCGCGATCGCCTGACCCTGTCCGGGTTCCAGGGCACCACCATCGACAACGTTGGTGCCGGCAGCATCGCCGCGGGCAGTCGCCAGGCGATCAACGGCGGCCAGCTGTTCCAGTCGCTCAGCGATGCCGCCAGCTTCCTTGGTGGTGGCGCCAGCGTCGGCATGCAGGGCGTGTTCGTGGCGCCGAACTATGTGATCCAGGGCGCCACCTACAGCAACGTCGGCGATGCGCTGGGCGCGCTGGACCGCAAGGTCAGCGAGATCGACCGCCGCACCGCCGGTGGCTCGCGTGCGGGGACTGCCAACCTGCGCGCGATGAGTGCCTCGCTGGATGAGAGCCCGCTGGCCAGCACCGCTGATGCACCTGCAACGGCCGACGCGGCACCGGCCAGCACCGCGCGGGTGCAGGGCACGCCGACCGCTGCCGCCGCCGGTGCCGGGATTCCGGTTGGTACTCCCGCGACGGGCTTCAATGCCGTCGCCATGGGCGAGGGCGCCGTCGCCAGTGGCGCTTCATCCACGGCCATCGGCCAGGGGGCCAATGCCACCGCTGCGAACGCGGTGGCGCTGGGCCAGGGTTCTGTCGCCGATCGTGCCAACACGGTCTCGGTGGGCAGTGAAGGCAACGAGCGCCAGGTCACCAACGTGGCGGCCGGTACCACGGCCACCGATGCGGTGAACAAGGGCCAGCTCGACCGTGGCATGGCCACCGCCAACAGCTACACCGACAGTCGCGTCCAGGCCGTCGCCGACAGCTTCGATGTGTTCAAGGGCGAGATCGACGGACGCCTGCGCCACATGGACCGCCGCATCGACCGCCAGGGCGCGATGAGTGCCGCGATGCTCAACATGGCCACCAGTGCCGCCGGTATCCGCACCCAGAACCGGGTCGGCGTCGGCATCGGTTTCCAGGGCGGCGAGTCGGCGTTGTCGTTGGGCTACCAGCGTGCGATCAGCGATCGCGCCACGGTCACCCTCGGCGGTGCCTTCAGCAGCGACGACAGCTCGGTTGGCGTCGGTGCCGGCTTCGGCTGGTAAGCCACTCCATTGCGCCGGCGGCCACCCACGCCGGCGCCAAACCTGCAATGAGGGCCTGGGGGGAGGTCACGGCAATCCCGGCTGGGCCGGCCGGGAGTCGTCAAGGAATGATGGCCGCAGTGTTGGTTCGATCCATGACCCAGAAGAGGAATTCGACGTGATCAAGAAGCAGAACCTTCGCATCAATGTGCTTGCCGCCGCCGTGCTGTCGATGACGGCTGTCGGTGCCGTCCACGCTGCTGGACTGCCGACCCGTGAGCCGGTGCGCCAGGCCAGTACCGCCCAACCGGGGGCCGAGCGCATCATCGTCAAGTACCGTGCCGGCGCTGCTGCCGCCACCGACCGCTCGGCGAAGCTGTCCACCGTGCAGTCCGCACTGACCCGTGCCAGCCTCTCCGGCGGCACCTCCCGCGCCAGTACCCTCGGCCCGCAGGTGGTGCGCAAGCTGTCGACCGGTGCGGACCTCATCCGTGTGCAGGGGCGCCTGGCCCCGGCCGAGCTGCAGCGCGTACTGAAGGAGCTGAAGGCCGACCCGTCGGTGCAGTACGCCGAGGCCGATGTGAAGCTGCGCCGTACCGAGCTGCGTGCCGGTGACGTGCAGCCGGCGCTGGCGCCGAATGATCCCTACTACCAGCAGTACCAGTGGCACCTGCACAACGCCACCGGCGGCATCAACGCACCGTCGGCGTGGGATGTATCGCAGGGCGAAGGCGTGGTGGTGGCGGTACTCGACACCGGTATCCTGCCGCAGCACCCGGACCTGGTCGGCAACCTGCTGGAAGGCTACGACTTCATCAGCGATGCCGAGACGTCGCGCCGTGCCACCAACGATCGCGTGCCGGGCGCGCAGGATTATGGCGACTGGGTCGAGAACGACAACGAGTGCTACACCGGCTCCGTCGCCGAGGACAGCTCCTGGCACGGTACCCATGTGGCCGGTACCGTGGCCGAGCAGACCAACAACGGCGTCGGCATGGCCGGTGTCGCGCACAAGGCCAAGGTGCTGCCGGTCCGCGTGCTCGGCAAGTGCGGTGGCTACCTTTCCGATATCGCCGACGCCATCACCTGGGCGTCTGGCGGCACGGTGGCCGGCGTACCCGCCAATACCAACCCGGCCGAGGTCATCAACATGAGCCTCGGCGGCAGCGGCAGCTGCGACGGGACCTACCAGGATGCGATCAACGGCGCGATCTCGCGGGGCACCACCGTGGTCGTGGCCGCAGGCAACGAGACCGACAACGCCTCCAAGTACCGCCCAGCCAGTTGCGACGGCGTGGTGACCGTCGGCGCCACCCGCATCACCGGCGGGATCACCTACTACTCGAACTACGGCACCCGTGTGGACCTGTCCGGTCCGGGCGGTGGCGGCAGTGTGGACGGCAATCCGGGCGGCTACGTCTGGCAGTCCGGCTCCGATGCGGCCACCACCCCGGAGTCGGGCAGCTACAGCTACATGGGCATGGGCGGCACGTCGATGGCCTCGCCGCACGTGGCTGCTGTTGCTGCACTGGTGCAGAGCGCGCTGATCGCCAAGGGCAAGGATCCGCTGGCCCCGGCCGCGATGCGCACCCTGCTGAAGGAGACCGCGCGTCCGTTCCCGGTCGCCATTCCGGCAGCCACCCCGATCGGTACCGGTATTCTCGATGCCAAGGCCGCGCTGGCCAAGGCACTGGAAGAACCGTGCACCGAGAACTGCGGGCCGGTGGCCACGCCGCTGACCAACAAGGCTGCCGTCGGTGGCCTGAATGGTGCTGCCGCCAGCAGCCGCCTGTACAGCTTCGAAGCCGTCGCCGGCAAGCAGCTCAGCGTGATCACCTACGGTGGCACCGGCAACGTGTCGGTCTACATCGCCCAGGGACGCGAGCCGAGCGCCAGCGACAACGACGGCAAGTCGACCCGTCCTGGCACGTCCGAAACGGTGCGGGTGAACAAGCCGGTGGCCGGCACCTACTACATCAAGGTGGTGGGCGAGGCGGCCTACAACGGCGTGAGCATCCTTGCCACGCAGTAAGCACGCACTGTCGTAGTTGAATGGCCGAAGCCCGTCACCGCATGTGACGGGCTTCGTCTTTTTACGAAAGGTGGCGGAGAGGCGGCGTAAATCATGGCTTAACTGCTAAAGTCGAGCCGATTGACAGGAGAGTCATGTGAACGCGCTTGCTGCTACCGCCGCTGCCGACGACGCTGAAGGCCGCATCCTGGATGCGCTGCTGGCGCGCGGCCGGCTGAAGGAAGGCGATCTGGCACGTGCGCGTCCGCTGCACGCAGAGGCCGGCGGCAGCCTGCTGGGCCTGCTGGTGCGGCTGGGACTGGTTTCCGAACGTGACCAGGCGCAGGCCAGCGCCGAGGTGCTGGGCCTGCCGCTGCTGGAAGGCAAGCAGTTGCCCGAGGCACCACCGCAGGGCCTGGCGGAGGGAGTGCCGCTGTCGCTGCGCTTCCTCAAGCAGTTCCATGTCTGCCCGCTGGCGCTGGATGAACAGGGCGTACGGCTGTGGCTGGCCGATGCCCACGATCCTTACCCGCAACAGGCCGTGCAGCTGGCACTGGGTGTACCGGTGACGCCGGTGCTGGGCATGCGCGCGGAGATCGACGATCTGGTCGAGCGCTGGTTCGGCCAAGGCCGCAGCGCGATGGGCGCGATCGTCGAAACCGCCGACGGCGAAGGCGGCGCGGTCGATGACATCGAACACCTGCGCGACCTGGCTTCGGAAGCGCCGGTGATCCGCCTGGTCAACCTGGTGATCCAGCGTGCGGTGGAGCTGCGTGCCTCGGACATCCATGTCGAACCGTTCGAGAGCCGGCTGAAGGTGCGCTACCGCGTCGACGGTGTGCTGGTGGAGGGTGAAAGCCCGCCGGCCAACCTCACCGCTGCGGTGATCAGCCGCATCAAGATCATGGCCCGGCTCAACATCGCCGAGCGCCGCCTGCCGCAGGATGGCCGCATCATGCTGCGGGTGCAGGGCAAGGAGCTGGATCTGCGCGTGAGCACGGTGCCGACCGCGCATGGCGAAAGCGTGGTGATGCGTCTGCTCGACCGTGAAACGGTGGTGTTCGATTTCCATCGCCTCGGTTTCACCGACGCGTTCCTGCCGCAGTTCCGCAAGGTGCTGGAACAGCCGCACGGCATCCTGCTGGTGACCGGCCCGACCGGCTCGGGCAAGACCACCACGCTGTACACCGCGCTCAGCCAGCTCAACACTGCCGACGTCAAGATCATCACCGTTGAAGACCCGGTTGAATACCAGATCGAGGGCATCAACCAGATCCAGGCCAAGCCGCAGATCGGGCTGGACTTCGCCAACGCCCTGCGCAGCATCGTGCGCCAGGATCCGGACATCATCATGATCGGCGAAATGCGCGATCTGGAAACCGCGCGCATCGCGATCCAGTCGGCGTTGACCGGCCATCTGGTGCTGTCCACCCTGCACACCAACAATGCGGCTGGCGGCATCACCCGCCTGCTCGACATGGGCGTGGAGGACTACCTGCTCACGTCAACCATCAACGGGATCCTGGCCCAGCGCCTGGTGCGCCGGCTGGAACCGACCCACGCCGAGCGCTACGAAGCCTCGCCGGAAGAGATTGAACGCTTCGAGCTGCGCCGCCTGCAGCCGCAGGGGCCGATCCATCTGTTCCGCCCCAAGCCCTCGGCGCTGGCGCCGACCGGCTATCTGGGGCGTACCACCATCATGGAATTCCTGGTGATGAACGATGCGCTGCGGCGTGCGGTGATGCGCCGCGACGGCATGGGCGAGATCGAACGCATCGCCCGCGAAGCCGGCATGCGCACCATGTACGAGGATGGCCTGTCCAAAGCACTGAGCGGGCAGACCACCATCGAGGAAGTGCTGCGCGTGACCGAGGAAAGCTGATGCGCGCAGGATCCCGGGGCTGATATGCCGACTTACCGCTACAAGGCGCTCAATCCGCACGGCGAGATCTTCGACGGTCAGATGGAAGCGGCCAGCGAGGCCGAGCTGGTGGCGCGCCTGCAGGACCAGGGCCATCTGCCGATGGAGACGCAGCTGGCTGATGGCGGCGCGATCGGTGGCAGCAGCTGGCGCAACCTGCTGCGCCAGCGCCCGCTGCAGGGCGCCGCGCTGCTGCAGTTCACCCAGCAGCTGGCAACCCTGCTCGGGGCCGGCCAGCCACTGGATCGTGCGCTGTCGATCCTGCTCGGCCTGCCGGAAGACGAACGCTCGCGCCGCGCGATCACCGATATCCGCGATGTGGTGCGCGGTGGTGCACCGCTGTCGACCGCGCTGGAACGCCAGCACGGCCTGTTCTCGCGCCTGTACGTGAACATGGTGCGTGCCGGCGAAGCCGGCGGCAGCCTGCACGAGACCCTGCAGCGCCTGGCCGACTATCTCGAACGGAGCCGCGCGCTGCAGGGCAAGGTGATCAACGCGCTGGTCTATCCAGCCATCCTGCTGGTGGTGGTGGGCGGTGCGCTGCTGTTCCTGCTCGGCTACGTGGTGCCGCAGTTCGCGCAGATGTACGAGAGCCTGGATGTGGCGCTGCCGTGGTTCACCAACGCGGTGCTGCAGCTGGGTCTGTTCGTGCGCGACTGGTGGGTGCTGCTGCTGGTGGTGCCGGCGGTGCTGGTGCTGTTCCTTGAACGCAAGGCGCGGCAACCGGCCTTCCGGCTGGCGCTGGACGGCTGGTTGCTGCAGCGGCGCGGCATCGGCCGCCTGCTGGGTGAACTGGAAACCGCGCGATTGGCCCGCACGTTGGGCACCCTGCTGCGCAATGGCGTGCCGCTGCTGGGTGCCCTGGGCATCGCCCGCAACGTGCTGGGCAACCGCGCGCTGGCCGCCGATGTGGAAGCCGCCGCAGACGAAGTGAAGAACGGTGCCGGCCTGTCGCTGGCGCTGTCACGCGGCAAGCGTTTCCCTCGCCTGGCGCTGCAGATGATCCAGGTTGGCGAGGAATCCGGCGCCCTCGATACCATGCTGCTGAAGGCCGCCGACACGTTTGAACAGGACAGCGCCCGCCGCATTGATCGTCTGCTGGCGGCAATGGTGCCGGCGATCACCCTGGTGCTCGCCTCGGTGGTGGGCGCGGTGATCGTGGCCGTGCTGGTACCGCTGTACGACCTGACCAATGCCATCGGTTGACGATGGATCCCTACGCAACCCCGAAACTCCGCAACTGAAAGGACCGACCATGATTGCTTCCCGTCGACCGATCCGCCTTTCCTTCACCGCCGCGCGCAACCAGTCGGGCATGAGCCTGCTGGAAATCATCATCGTCATCGTACTGATCGGCGCGGTGCTGACCCTGGTGGCCAGCCGCGTTCTGGGCGGTGCCGACCGCGGCAAGGCCAACATCGCCAAGGCGCAGGTGCAGACCGTCGCCTCCAAGATCGACAACTATCAGATCGACACCGGCAAGCTGCCGGGTTCGCTGAACGACCTGGTGACCGCACCGGCCGGTGTCGGCGGCTGGCTGGGCCCGTATGCCAAGCCGGCCGATCTGAACGACCCGTGGGGCCACGCGCTGGAATACCGCGCGCCGGGCGAGGGGCAGCCGTACGAGCTGGTCAGCCTGGGCAAGGACGGCAAGGCCGGCGGCAGCAGCGTCGATGCCGACATCCGTTACCAGCCGTAAACCTGCATGACCCATTTCCTGCCGCGCCGGCTGCCACGCCCGCGCCTGCACGGCAGGCGTGCGGCGGGCCTGTCGCTGCTGGAAATGCTGCTGGTGATCGCGCTGATCGCGGCGATCGGCCTGATCACTGCTGCAGGGCTGTCGCGCGGGTTCGCCGGCATGCAGCTGCGCAGCGCCGGCAAGGACATCGCCAACCAGCTGCGCATGGTGCGCGCGCAGGCGATCGCCCGTGGCGAGCCGCAGCGTTTTGTCATCGAGCCGGCAAAGCGGCGCTGGGAAGGCGCCAACCAGCGCCACGGTGACGTGCCGGCACAGCTGCAGGTGCAGTTCGAAGGCGCCGCGCAGCTGGCCACCGCGCCGGGGCAGGGCGTGATCGAGTTTCACCCCGATGGTGGCTCCAGCGGTGGCCGCATCCGGCTGCAGCGTGACGACGCCGAATGGCGCATCGATGTTGGCTGGTTGACCGGCGAGGTCCGCTCCGGCCCCTGGCGGTCGCAATGAAGCGGCGCGCCCGCGGCTTCACCCTGCTGGAAGTGATCATCGCCTTCGCCCTGCTCGGGTTGGCGCTGACCCTGCTGCTGGGAAGTCTCTCAGGTGGCGCGAAACAGGTGCGCGAGGCCGAGCTGCGCACGCGTGCGGTGCTGCATGCGCAGTCGCTGCTGGCCGAGGCCGGGGTTGCCTCGCCACTGCAGGTCGGCAGTCAGCAGGGTGACTGGGAACAAGGCCGCTACCACTGGCAGCTGCAGGTGCAGCCGTGGGTGGAGCCACGCGCCGGCAACGTGGCGCAGGCGCAATCTCAATCACCGGGTGCCCCCTGGTTGGCCGAGCTGCAGCTGCAGGTGCGGTGGGGCGACAGTGAGCGTGAGCAGCTGCGCTGGCGCAGCCTGCGCCTGTTGCCGCCGGACCTGGAGAGCGCGCGATGAAACGCCGCGCCGCGGGTTTCACTCTGGTTGAAGTGATGCTGGCCACGGTGCTGCTGGCCGGTGGCCTGGCGTTGGCGTTCGCCAGCGTTCGCTCGGCGATGGCGGTCAGCCAGCGCGGCGAGCAGATCGCTGCCGAGAGTGAACGCATGCGCGCAGTGGAGGCGTTGCTGCGTCGGCAGTTGGCAGGCGCGCTACGTACGCCGCTCGAAGCGCCTGATCCCACCCGCGAGCCGATCTTCTTCCAGGGTGAAGAGAATCGCATGCTGTTCGCCGCGGATCTGCCGGGTTATCTCGGTCGGGGAGGATCGTACCTGCATGCACTGCAGGTTGATGGCCGCAATGGTCAGCAACGTCTGTTGCTGGATCTGGTGCTGCTGCAGGAAGGCGAGCGCATCGCGGAGAATCCACCACGTCCGCCGGAAGTGCTGTTGGAGAACCTGAAGTCGGTGCAGCTGCGCTATCGCGGCATCGATGCCAGCACCGGCCAGGTGACCGACTGGATGCCGCGTTGGGACGATACCCGTCGCCTGCCGATACTGGTGGAGATCCAGATCGTGCCAGCCAAGGGCGCGCCCTGGCCCACGCTGGTGGTGGCGCCGCGCGCCGGTGGCAGCGGAGGTGCACGGTGATCCGGACACGTGGCGCGGCACTGGTGCTGGTGCTGTGGCTGATCGCGTTGATGACCGCACTGGTCGGCGCCTTCGCGCTGAGTGCGCGTGTCGAGCACCTGCAGCAGCGGGTGCTGGATGACGATGCGCGTGGCCAGGAGCGTGCACGGGCGGGTCTGGAGTACGCATTGACGCGGCTGTCCGCCGATCCGCAGCGGGCGCCCTGGCGCGCCGATGGCCGTACCTATCGATGGCAGTTCGATGACGCCAGCATCGAGATCAAGGTGCTGGACGAGAACGGCAAGATCAACCTGAACCTGGCCGACGTGACCCTGTTGACCGCCTTCCTCAAGGCGCTGGGCGAAGACGAAGGGGCTGCGCGGCAGTTGGCCGGTGCCATCGTCGACTGGCGTGACGAGGACAGCCTGCTGCAGCCGGGAGGGGGCGCCGAGGCGCCTGACTACGCGGCGGCCGGGTTGCCGTACGGCCCGCGCAACAAGCGTTTCGAGACCCTTGGCGAGCTGCAGCGGGTGCTCGGCATGCGTGGGCCGCTGTATCAGAAGATGCTGCCGCACCTTACCCTGTACAGCCGCCAGGCGCGGCCGGATCCGCAGTTCGCCAGTGCCGTGGTGTTGACCGCATTGGGCCTGGACGCCGATACCGTGCTGGCCCAGCGTGCCCAGCAGGAGCGTGATGCCGATTCCGCTGCCGGTGCGTCAACCCTTGCCAGCAGCAGTGGCACCTATAGTATCGAGTCCCGTGCCACCGACGGCAGTGGACGCCGGTCGGTGTTGCAGGCGGTGGTACGCAATGGCTCGGGCGGGGTTCCCGGGCGGTCCTACACAGTGCTTCGCTGGGAGCAGGGAATGACAGCAAGATGACGGCTTGGCAGGACAGTCTGCGGCAGGTGCAGGGCCGGATCGGCCCCGGCGTCGGCCGCTTCCTGCGCTGGTGGCGGCAATCGCTGCTGGCCTGGGTGCCGGCTCGTTGGCAATGGGCGCTGGGCTGGGCACAGGCACGCCTGCTGCTGCAGTGCGAGGGCGAGCAGTTGCAGGTCTGGCGTGAGGCGGGCGAGCGTCGCGAGCCGGTGGCGCGCCTGCCGTGGCCGCTGTCGCCGGTTGAACTGGACCGGGTGCTGGAGGCGCGCCTGCGCAGCCTGCCGCGGGTGTGGCTGCTGCCGGCCAGCGATGTACTGCGTCGTCAGCTGCGGTTGCCTGCGGCGGCGGCCGACCGCCTGCGCGCGGTGGTCGGCTTCGAGATCGATCGGCAGACGCCGTTCGAATCCAGCCAGGTCAGTTATGACGTGCGTGAACTCGGTGTGGCCGGCGAAGGCCAGCTGCAGGTCGAACTGGTGGCTTGGCCTCTGCGCCAGCTGGAGGCCTGGCGCAACGACGTGGGCCAATGGGCCGACGCGCTGGCCGGTGTCGATGCGATTGATGCACAGGGCACCACGCTGCAGGTGAACCTGCTGCCGCCCGCACAGCGCCAGGTGCGGACCGATCCGATGCGGCGCTGGAACCTGCTGCTGGCGGTGGCCGCGGTGGTGATGCTGGTGCTGGCCGGCCTGCAGCTGCTCGACAACCGTCGCGCGGCGGCCGAAGAACTGCGCGCGCAGGTGGAGCGCAGTGCGCGCAGTGCACGCGGCGTGGCCAGCGAACGAGCGCAGCTGCAGGCGCTGATCGACGGTGCGGCGTTCCTGGAAAAGCAGCGCAGCCAGCGCGCAGGTACGGTGGAGATCTGGACCGAACTGACCCGCCGCCTGCCGGAAGGTACCTATCTGGAAAAGCTGGCCATCGAGAGCAACAACCTGCAGTTGATCGGGCTCAGCCGCGAGGCGTCGCAGCTGGTACAGCTGCTGCAGGACGCGCCGCAGTGGCGCAAGGTCAATCTGACCGGTGTGCTGCAGGCCGATGGTGCCGCCAGTGGCCGCGACCGCTTCACCATGACCGCTGAGCTGCAGCCGTTGCCGGCAGCGGCCCCGACCCGGGAGGCGGCCGATGCCGATGCCAAGCGCACGCCGTGACCGCTGGCTGGCGTTGGCGCTGCTGCTGGCAGTGCTGGGCCTGGCCTACCTGCTGCTGGTGCACCCCTGGTTCACCCAGCCGCTGCGCGAGATCGATGCCGATGTCGCGGCGCTGCGCGAGCGCGAGTCGCGCGTACAGTCGCAGCTGCAACAGCAGCCGCAGATCGAACAGCGCCTGCGAGCCACACGCGAAGCCCTGCAGCAACGGCCGGGATTCCTGCGCGAGGCCACCGCCGAAGCCGCCGCCGCCGCACTGGGTGCCAAGCTGCAGGATGCGGTGGCGATGGCCAGCCCGGGCAACCGCAGTTGCACCATCAGCAACCGCACGCCGCTCACCGACAACCGGCGCGACGCCGAGTTCGTGCGCGTTGCCATGCAGGTACGCCTGCGCTGTGGCGTGGCCGAACTGGCCACCGTGCTGCACAGCCTGGAAACCGGCAGCCCGCGTTTGTTCGTCGACAACCTCAACCTGATCGCACAGCGCTTCCAGCAGTCGCCGAATGAATCCGGGCTCGGCCTGGACGTGTCGTTCGAACTGGCCGGTTACCTGCTGCCCGGTGCCGCTGTCGATGGCGCTGCCCCGGCACCTGCCGCCGAGCCGGGCGCGGCGCCGCAACCGCCATCGACCGCACCAACACCCGCACCGGCTGCGCCGGAAGAAGGGCAGGAGGTGGCCGATGAAGCTTGAGCAGATCAGCCTGCGTACCGGCTTCCTGCTGGCTCTGGCCGGCTGGGCGGCGGCGGTCTGGCTGGCCACCGGCTTTGGTCTGGGCAGTCGGTTGCCGGGTGCCGACAGCGATGCCGATGCGGCGCCCTCGCTGCCGGCTCTGCCGCCACTGGCTGCCGAGCGCATGGCCAGCGCCGACAGTTACAGCGCCATCGGCGAACGACCGCTGTTCGCCGAGGACCGCAGGCCGAAGCCCTACCTGCTCGGCGGCAGCGAGCCCGCCGCCAGCGCCGCGCTGCGCCTGACCGGCGTGCTGCTGACCGGCGACTTCGGCATGGCCACCTTCACCACCGAACAGAACCGTTCGCTGCGCCTGCGCCTCAATGGCGACGCCGTGGATGGCTGGCAGCTGGTGGGGCTGGCGCCACGCCAGGCCACGGTGATCGGCCCCGGTGGCAACCAGGTGCTGGAACTGGCCGTATTCAATGGGCAGGGCGGCGAGCCGCCGACCGTGCTGCGCGGCGCCAACGGTGCGCCGCCGGCAGGTGCCATCGTTGTGCCGCCCCGGCAGGCGCTCCGCCGGCACCGCCGGCGGCGGCTGCAACCCCATCGCCGTCGCCTGCTGGCAGTGCGCCAGCGCCTTCGGCTGCGGCGGCCGCCACACCGCCTGCCAACAACAACGGCCCCAGCGAAGCGCAGATGCAGGCCATCCGCGAACGCATCCAGGCCCGTCGCCGCCAGCTGCAGCAACAACAGCAGCAACAACCGTCGCCGCCCCCGGGCGATGGCACCAACCGATAGAGTGAATGCATGAGCCTGCGTTTTCTTCCCTGGTCCTTTGCCCTCGCGCTGCTGGTCGGCTGCAGCACCGTGTCCGCGCCGCATGTGCAGCGCAAGGGCAACCTGACATCCACCACCGATGCCGGACAGGCAGCGGAGGTGGCCGCCGATGCCGCCCGCGACGCACAAGGTGCGCCACAGGCGGTGATCCGTCGTGGCACCGGCACCATGATCAACCGCGAGGCAGCCCGCTCGCCGGCACCGGCACTGCATGGCGCCAGTACCGGTGAAGCGACCTTCAACTTCGAAGGCGAGTCGGTGCACGCGGTGGTCAAGGCGATTCTCGGTGACATGCTGGGCCAGAACTACGTGATCGCACCGGGGGTGCAGGGTACGGTCACGCTGGCAACGCCCAAGCCGGTGTCGCCGGCGCAGGCGTTGAACCTGTTGGAAATGGTGCTGGGCTGGAACAACGCACGCATGGTCTACAGCGGTGGCCGCTACAACATCGTCGCCGCCGACCAGGCGCTGGCCGGCACGGTTGCGCCGAGCACGGCGCCGGCCGCCAGCGCGCGCGGTTTCGAAGTACGTGTGATCCCGCTGCAGTTCATCTCCGCCACCGAGATGAAGAAGGTGCTGGAGCCGTATGCGCGGCCCAACGCCATCGTCAACGTCGACAGTGGCCGCAACGTGATCACCCTGGGCGGTACCCGCGCCGAGCTGGAAAACTACATGCGCACCGTCGAGATCTTCGACGTTGACTGGCTGTCGGGCATGTCGGTGGGTGTGTTCCCGATCCAGTCCGGCAAGGCCGAGCAGGTCGCCGCCGACCTGGAGAAAGTATTCGGCGAGGAGAGCAAGACGCCTAGCGCCGGCATGTTCCGCTTCCTGCCGTTGGAAAACGCCAATGCGGTGCTGGTGATCACCCCGCAGGTGCGCTACCTGGACCAGATCCAGCAGTGGCTGGACCGCATTGATACGGCCGGTGGTAGTGCCCGCCTGTTCTCCTACGAACTGCGCTACATCAAGGCGCGCGACCTGGCCGAGCGCCTCAGTGAAGCGTTCGCCAGCAGCGGCAACCGCGGTGGCTCCAGCGCTGCATCGCTGGCACCGGGCGCGATGCCATCGCAGCTGGGCAGTGATGGCGACCGTGGCATGGACAGCAACAACAGCAGCAGCTTCGGTTCGACCCCGGGCAGCAGCGCCAGTGGTGGCGGCAATGGCAGCATGAACCTGCCGCAGCGCCAGTCCGGCAACGTCAGTGTCAGCCTGGAAGTGGAAGGCGACCGCGTGGGCGTGTCGGCGGTGGAGGAAACCAACACCCTGCTGGTGCGTTCGACCCCGCAGGCCTGGCGCTCGATCCGCGAAGTGATCGAGAAGCTGGACGTGATGCCGCTGCAGGTACATATCGAAGCGCAGGTGGCCGAAGTTTCGCTGGATGGCGACCTGAAGTACGGCGTGAACTGGTTCTTCGACAATGCCGTGGCCGGGCGTGCGCTGACGGGAGCATTGGGCGGCGTGACCCTGCCGGCAGCAGCGGGTGGCTCCTGGAGCAGCTTCGCCGGTGCCGCGACCGGTGGCGAAGGCCTGGGCTGGGCGTTCACCGGCCACAACGGCGCAGCGGTGGTGAGCGCGCTGGACAAGGTCACCGATGTGCGCCTGCTGCAGACCCCTTCGGTGTTCGTGCGCAACAATGCCGAGGCCACGCTCAACGTGGGCGACAAGGTGCCGATCAACACGACTACGGTGAACACCGGCATCGGCACCAGCAGCTACAGCTCGGTGCAGTACATCGACACCGGCGTGATCCTGAAGGTGCGCCCGCGCGTGACGCGCGACGGCACGGTGTTCCTCGACATCGTGCAGGAAGTGAGCAGCGCCTCGAACGTGCCCGACAACTGTAATCCGACCGAGCGCAACTGCAACCCGCGGATTTCCACCAAGAAGCTGTCGACCGAAGCGGCGGTGCAGAGCGGCGACACCATCATGCTGGCCGGCCTGATCACCGATTCGGGCACCGATGGCAGCAGCGGCATTCCCGGGTTGAGCCGGATTCCGGTGGTGGGCGCGCTGTTCGGGCAGAAGAGCCGCACCAGCCGCCGTTCCGAAGTGATCGTGCTGCTGACCCCGAGCATCGTGCGCAACAGCCAGGAAGCGCGCAATCTGACCGACGAGTACAGCCAGCGCTTCCGCGCGATGGAGCCGCTGAACCAGCCGCGCGCAAAAAAAGTAAGGGGTTTTCGGCCGGGCTGCGCCCGGCACCCGCAGAGGCCAGAGCCGGAGCCAGAGCAACGGCAACAGCGGGTTTACTGAGGGATGGCGGGGCACTGTGGGTTTGCGGGGACGCCGTAAATACGTCCATGTAGGCTTGGTCGCCGCATCCATGCGGCTCACACCCCGCAAACCCACAGTGCCCCGCCTTCGACAGTTTCCTGCTGCTGTTGGTAGGTGTCGACCTTGGTCGACACGATCCACGCCATGCGTGGATGACTCTCCATCGAAATCGAATATTTCGATATATGTGAGATCTGAGCCGAGCATGGCTCGGCTCTACAGAAGAGCAGGCAGGTCGCGGAAATCTGTCGAAGGCGGGGTGGGTCCGGTTGCGGGGGCGTGAGCCGCATGGATGCGGCGACCGAGCTTACATGGACGTACTTGCAGCGTCCCCCGCAACCGGACCCACCCCGCCAACCCCCAGGAACCCAGCTTTTGCTTCGGCTGTTGCTGTTGCCCTGGCCTGAGGCGGGTGCCGGGTGCAACCCGGCCGATACCCTCCCAGTGCTAGGCTGTGGCTACCGACAACCACGGAGGCGGGATGGGGGCGATCGTGTTGTTGCCGCTGTGCGTGGACGATGCCGCGCTCGACCGCTGCCTGGCCGCACTGGATGCGGGCACCGCGCCGGGCACCGCGGTCTGGCTGGCCGACGATGCGCAGACCGGGCCGCGCGCGCAGGCGGTGGTGGAACACTGGTTGGCACAAACGCCATTGCAGGCTGAGTACACCCGGCGTGCACGGCCGCTGGGTGAAGTCGCCCACCTGGACGAGATGCTGCGGGCCTGCGATGGCATGGACGTGGCGGTGCTGGCACCGGACAGCGTGCCCGCCCCGGGCTGGCTGCAGCAGCTGCAGGACGCCTTCGCCCGCGATGCCGCCATCGCGACCGCAACCCCGTGGTGCAACGCCGGCGAAACCGCTGCGTGGCCCCGGCTGGGCGAGATCAATCCCGAACCGGACGATGCCGCGCTGCTGGCGCAGACCTGTGCGGGCCTGCCAACGCTGCACCCGGAGCTGCCGTCGGCAGTCACCCACGCGGTGCTGGTGCGGGGCAACGCGCGACGACGTGCCGGGGGCCTGGACGTGGACAGCTACGGCGGTTGGAACGCGGCACTGGTGGACCTGAGCCTGCGCATGGCTGGCCTGGGATGGCGCAACGTGTTGTGCGAGACCGCCTTCGTCAGCCGGGCAGGGGAGGCGATCAGCCGTGATGGCGATCTCGAAGCCCTGGCCGCACGCTGGCCGGGCTGGGTGCCGCGGTTGGCTGACTTCCTCATGCACGATCCGCTGCATGGCCTGCGTGCCGACCTGCAGCAGCGCATGCGGCAGGCGATAATGCCGAAGGAACAGGGGGACCTGTTCGTCCCGTCTGCGCCGGAGCCTCCCGTTTGAATGCTGCCATTGCCGCCATCGTCGTCACCTACCAGAGCGGCAGCACCATTGATGCCTGTCTCTCGCGTCTGCGCCAGGCGCAGGATGTGGCCGAGATCCGGGTGATCGACAATGGCTCGATGGATGGCACGCTGGATATCGTGCAGCGCCATGCCAGCCATGATCCGCGCGTGCGTTTCGTCGGCAATCCGGACAACCCCGGCTTCGCCGCCGCCAACAACCAGGGCGTGGCCGATTCGCACAGCCCATGGCTGGCCTTCATCAACCCGGACCTGATGGTCGAGCCGGACACCCTGGCTGAACTGCGCTCCCGTGCCGAAGCGCTGGGCGACTGCCTGCTGGGCGTCGAACAGGTGGACGAGCATGGCCATGCCGACGAGGCGGTGCGTCGCCGTGATCCGGATTTCCTGTTGATGCTGCGTTCGCCCGGCAAGGGCTCGAAGCTGGCGGTGCCGCGTGATCCCCACCAGGCGCTGCAGCGGGTGCCGGCCCTGTCCGGTGCGCTGCTCATGATGCCGCGTGCACTGTTCGACCGCATCGGCGGCTGGGACGCGGGCTACCGCCTGCACGCCGAGGACCTGGACCTGTGCCGCCGCGCACGCGAGGCCGGCGCGGTGGTGGCGATCGCCAACGATCTGCATGTCACCCATGTACGGGGCGTCTCCAGCCGCTCGCGGCCGTTCTTCGTCGAATGGCACAAGCACCGGGGCCTGTGGCGCTACTTCCAGAAGTTCGAGGCCGCGCAACGTTCGCTGCCGGTGCGGGCTGCGGTGTGGGGCGCGATCTGGGCGCACGCCCTGATGCTGATGCCGCGCCTGCTGCGCAGGTCGTTGTAGAGCCGAGCCCACGCTCGGCTCAGGCAACACTCCAGCCGAGCGTGGGCTCGGCTCTACGGAAGGCGGGCGCGCCCACGGTTCACTCCGCCGGGCGCATAATCCGCCCCATGCCTATCATCCAGTCCCTGCTCGACACCGACCTGTACAAGTTCACCATGATGCAGGCGGTGCTCCACCAGCACCCCGGCGCCCAGGTGCAGTACCGGTTCAAGTGCCGCACGCCCGGCATCGACCTGGCTCGTTACATCGACCAGATCGACGAAGAAATCGACCACCTGTGCAGCCTGCGTTTCAGCGACGCGGAGCTGGACTACATGCGTGGCCTGCGTTTCGTGAAACCGGACTTCGCTGATTTCCTCGGCCTGTTCCACCTCGACCGCAAGTACATCCAGCTGCGCGCGTCGAAGACCGTGCCCGGCGAGATCGAACTGGACATCACCGGCCCGTGGCTGCACACCATCCTGTTCGAAGTGCCGCTGCTGGCGATCATCAACGAAGTCTGGTTCCGCAACACCACCACGGCCGACTTTGCCGAGGGCGAGCGTCGCCTGCAGGCCAAGGCCGCGCTGCTGCGTGATACCCCGGGCTTCGAGCAGTGCCGCATCGCCGACTATGGCAGCCGCCGCCGGTACTCGCGCGACTGGCACGCCCGGCTGCTGCCGCTGCTGCGCGATGCGCTCGGCCCGCAGCTGGTCGGTACCAGCAACGTGCACTTCGCCCGCCTGTACGGCATGACCCCGCACGGCACCATGGCGCATGAGTATCTGCAGGCGTTCCAGGCACTGGGCCCGCGCCTGCGCGATTCGCAGGTGGCGGCACTGGAATCGTGGGCGCGCGAGTATCGCGGCGATCTGGGTATCGCGCTGTCCGACGTGGTCGGCCTGGATGCGTTCCTGCGCGACTTCGATATGTACTTCTGCAAGCTGTTCGACGGTGTCCGCCACGACTCGGGCGATCCCTTCGACTGGGGCGACCGCATGCTGGCGCACTTCCAGCAGCGTCGGGTGGATGCGCGCAGCAAGGTGCTGGTGTTCAGCGATGGGCTCGACATCGCCAAGGTGATGCGCCTGTACGACTACTTCCGGGGTCGCTGCCAGGTCGCGTTCGGCGTCGGCACCCACCTGACCAATGATCTGGGGCCAACGCCGCTCAACATCGTCATCAAGATGGTGCGCTGCAACGGTCAGCCGGTGGCCAAGCTCAGCGATTCGCCGGGCAAGAGCATGTGCGACGACCCCGGCTACCTGGCCTACCTGCGCCAGGTCTTCGAGCTGCCGCCGGCGTAAACACGTCGGCTTGCAGCACGCCGGCTTACAGGTAGTCGACCACCACCAGGTAGGCGCCCTGCAGCGGCTGCTGCTTCGAGGCCTGCACGCTGTAGCGCTCGGAGAAGGCGATATCGCCGGCGCGCATCGCGCTGGCTGACACCGACAGCTTCTGGCCCTGGCGCTTGCCGTCGCGCAGCGTCGCGGCCTGGCCATCGGCCAGCGCCGTCACCGCCACCGTCGAGCCCTTGGCCGAGGGCGGGCAGGCGGCCAGGCTCAGCTCACCCTGGGACAGGTTCGTCGTGCAGCCCGGCTCGGCGATGCGGCCGCTGAAACGGATGCTGCCGCTGCTGGCCTGGGCCAGCGCACTGACGGACATCAGGGCCACGCACAGCAGAATGGAGTTCCTCATGACACGTTCTCTGGTTCGGTGTGTCCTAGTTAGCGACAGGTTCGATCCGCCTTTAATAGGACGATTTCGAATCTGCTAGGGCCGTCACCAACAAAGAGTGATGCGCATCAAATAAGGTGATTTCCACCTTAAAAAGGCCTGTTCCGCGCATGCCGAACGCGTCACCAAGAGCGTCATGCAAGGTCGCTTGTGACCTGATCCCGGCCACCGTCAAATCCTCTGCGCGCCGCGCGATCTTATTTCGCTTACCACGTCACATTTAAGGCGTCAATGAATTGGCGTTCAGAAAAATAATGAGACTTTCATCACAGTTGTGCATATACTTGCGTCACGGATTCAGGGGAAGGTATGTCCGAGTCCGGCCACAGGTGAGACGCAAGGATGGGTCTTGATAGCCCCGGCAGTGCTCCTTGCTTCCTCCTCTACTTCTCATCTCTTCAGTAGGGTTAGGTAAAAGCGAATGCACAAGATCAATATCATCGCCGCTCTGATGCTGGCCGCCGCTCCGCTGGCCGCAAACGCCGCCGACGGCACCATCACCTTCAACGGCAAGGTGACCGACAAGACCTGCACCATCTCGACCCCGGGCGGCAAGGACTTCTCCGTCAACCTGCCGACCGTGTCCAAGAACACCCTGGCCACCGCAGGTTCGGTTGCCGGCCGTACCCCGTTCGCCATCAACCTGACCAAGTGCAGCGCCGGCAACGTCGCGACCTACTTCGAGCCGGGTTCGACCGTTGACTTCAACACCGGCCGCCTGCTGAACCAGGCTTCGGCCAACGCTGCCACCAACGTGCAGCTGCAGCTGCTGGGTTCGAACAACCAGGTCCTGCCGATCAAGGCTGCTGGCGCTGGCCTGGCCCAGACCAACTCGCAGTGGGTCACCGTCGGCACCGACGGCTCGGCCGACCTGAACTACTACGCTGAGTACTACGCCACTGCCGCCGCCACCCCGGGCGACGTCACCAGCAGCGTCAAGTACACGATCATCTACAACTGATCGTAGCCGTACCCGCACTGGCCGGCGTACGCGCCGGCCAGTGCTCCGCGGCCTCTGGCCACACCCCTAGAGCGTAGTACTTCCGATGAAAGCATTCTTTCCCCGGGCGCTGCTGCTGGCAGCGTTCACGCTGCCCTTCTGCCAGAACGCTCTGGCCGGCGTGGTGGTCAATGGCACGCGAGTGATCTATCCGGCGCAGGCGCGCGAAGTCACTGTGCAGGTCGACAACGTGGGCGATTCGCCGGCGCTGGTGCAGGCCTGGATCGACAGCGGCGACGCCAACCAGACCGCCGATACCAGCGATGCCCCGTTCGTGCTGACACCGCCGATCGCGCGTGTCGAGCCGGGCCGCAGCCAGGCGCTGCGACTGATCTTCTCCGGCGCGCAGCTGCCGACCGACCGTGAGTCGGTGTTCTGGCTCAACGTGCTGGATGTTCCGCCGTCCCCGGACAACGCCGAAAGCGGCGAACAGAATTACCTGCAGGTCGCGTTCCGTTCGCGCCTGAAGCTTTTCTACCGGCCGCAGGGCCTGAAGGGCGTCGCCAACGACGCGCCGGCAGCGCTGCGCTGGACCCGCACGGGCGACCGCCTGCGGGTGGAAAACCCGAGCCCCTTCCACGTCACTCTGGCCGAAGTACATGCCGTGACCGGCAGCAGTGAAAAGGCCGTCGAGGACAAGGGCGCGATGGTCGCGCCGAAGCAGAGCCTGGAGTTCGCCGCACCGGCGGGCACCGACCAGGTCCGCTTCATCACCATCAACGACTACGGCGGCCGGGTGGAACACACCATCCGCCTCGGCAGCACCGGGGGCTGAACGCGCCGCGCCGGCCCCTGGCCTGCGCATCCCGCCACCGCCGCTGTGCGGCGAATTGAAGGAATGTCAGTGTGATCGGAAACAGATTGACATTGTCGATCCATCAGGCGCTGTGCCTGTTGGTTGCTGGCGTGGCCTGCCCAGGATGGGCGCTGGCTGCTCCGGCCAATCTCGGCGAACAGGCGCTGATGGCGCAGAGTGGTGCGGCCAATGCGCGTGCACCGGAATCGGCCCAGTTCAATTCCAGCTTCCTGTCGGGCCAGGCCAAGCAGGTCGACCTGGCGGCCTTCAGCAACGGCAACCCGATGGTGGCCGGCAACTACCGTGTCGATGTCTACGTCAACGGTGCCTGGCAGGGCCGTCGCGATCTGCAGTTCAAGGCCGATGCACAGGGCCGTGTCGATGCCTGCCTGCCGCTGCCGATGCTGGAAGAAATGGGCGTGGACAGCGAGGCCGTGCTGCTGCAGCAGGATCCGTCCGTGCCCACCGACAAGACCAGCTGCGTGCCGGTGCAGCAGCGCATGGCCAATGCCTATGGTGTCTACGACAGCGGCAACCTGCGCTACGACCTGAGCATCCCGCAGGTGTTCCTGCGTCGTGAGGCACGCGGTTACGTCAACCCGGCGCTGTGGGACCGCGGCATCAATGCCGGCTTCGTCGGCTACAGCTTCAATGCCATCGACAGCGACAGCCGCGTCGAAGGTGGCCAGCGCAACCGCAGCGCATACCTCGGCCTCAATGCCGGCCTGAACCTGGGTGGCTGGCAGTTCCGCCACGATTCCAATCTGACCTGGTCCGAGGGCGACGGCCGCCATTGGCAGAGCATCGCCACCTATGCGCAGCGCGGCATTCCGCAGGTGCGCGGCATGCTCACCATCGGTGAGGCCTACACCACCGGCGAACTGTTCGATTCGATCGGCTACCGGGGTGCCAGCCTGGCCAGCGACGACCGCATGCTGCCCGACTCGCTGCGCGGCTACGCGCCGGTCGTGCGCGGTATTGCCGAAACCAACGCGCGCGTTGAAGTGCGCCAGAACCAGCAGCTGATCTACTCCTCCACCGTGTCGCCGGGCAGCTTCGTCATCGACGACCTGTACCCGACCGGTTACGGCGGCGATCTGGAAGTGAGCGTGATCGAGGCCGATGGCCGCCGCCGTGAATTCAAGGTGCCGTTCGGTTCGGTGCCGCAGATGCTGCGCGAAGGCGTGTCGCGCTATTCGCTGACCGCCGGCCAGGTGCGCAACAAGCTGCTGGCCGATGAGCCATGGCTGGTGCAGGGCACCTACCAGCGCGGCATCGGCAACCAGCTGACCCTGTACGGCGGCAGTGCACTGAGCGATGGCTACCTGTCGCTGCTGTACGGCGTCGGCCTGTCCACGCCGGTTGGCGCGTTCGCCGCCGACGTCACCCACGCCCGTACCACGTTCGACCACTACGGCAACCACACCGGTGCCAGTGTGCGCTTGAGCTACAGCAACATGATCGGAGAGACCGGGACCAACCTGACCCTGGCCGCCTACCGCTATTCGACCGAAGGCTTCTACAGCCTGCAGGACGCGCTGTATGGCCGTGATTCGGACAAGCGCGGCATCGACCCGACCACCCGCGGTCGTCAGCGCAGCCAGTTCCAGGTAACGCTGAACCAGCCGCTGGGCCGTCGCGGCGGCGCGCTGTACGTGACCGGCTCGGTGCGTGACTTCTACGACCGTTCCGGCACCTCCAAGCAGTACCAGGTGGGCTACAACAATGCCTGGCGCTCGGTGAACTACGGCTTCTCGGCACTGCGCACCGAAGAAGGCGTGCTGGGCCGTTCCGATACCCAGTACCTGCTGTCGATGAGCGTGCCGCTGGGCCGTGGTTCCCACCCTGTGTCGTTCAGCGCCGACCTCGGCGTGCGCGAGCGCGGTGGCTACGACAACAGCCGCGTCGGCATCACCGGCTCGGCCGGCGTCGACAACAACTTCAGCTACGGCGTGGCCCTGTCCGATTCCCGCGAAGGTGGCACCACTGCGGTCGGCAATGCCGAGTACCGCAGCCGCTACTCCGCGTTGAACGCCACCTACAGTCATTCGCGTGATTTCCGCCAGGCCTCGGTCGGTGCCAACGGCAGCGTGGTCGTGCATCCGGGCGGCTTCACCTTCACCCCGCAGCGTGGCGACACCATGGTGCTGGTGGAAGCGCCGGGCGCACGCGATGCGATCGTCAGCAACGCCCCGGGCCTGCGCGTCGATGGCCGCGGTTACGCGGTGGTCCCGTACGTGTCGCCATACCGCCTCAACACCGTCACCCTCGACCCGCAGGGCATGGCCCACGACGTCGAACTGGAAAGCACCAGCCAGTCGGTCGCGCCGTTTGCCGGTGCGATCAGCTATCTGCGCTTCGATACCCGCAAGGGCAACGCGCTGCTGATCCAGGTGCGCAACCCCGACGGCCGCACCATGCCGTTCGGTGCGCAGGTCAAGGACGAGCAGGGCCAGCCGGTGGGCATGGTCAGCCAGGGTGGCCGCCTGTACGTGCGCAGTGAAAAGAACCAGGGCAGCCTGCTGGTGGAGTGGGGCGCCGGCGCCGATCAGCGCTGCACCGTCGATTACCAGGTTCCGGCGGGCGCCGATGCGTCCAAGACCGGCTTCATCCCGCTGGAGGCAGCATGCCGATGATTTCTTCCCGTGGCCGCAAGGTGCTGAGTGCCCTTGCATTGCTGGGCGGCGTGCTGCTGGCCCAGCAGGCCAGCGCCGCGTGCCGTATCCAGATCAATGGTTTCGTTGCACAGGACGTGCAGATGGACATGGGTCAGATCGTGATCCTGCCCAGCACGCCGGTAGGCGGCGTGATCAAGGAAATCAGCGTACCGATCAACCAGCAGAACAGCGTTGCCCGCTGCGACTACTGGAACGGTGGCTACTCCACCGGTGAGTATGTCAACGCACCGCAGAAGCGACCGGTGGCCGGGTTTGCCAACGTTTACGAGACTGGCGTCGCGGGTGTGGGCATCCGCCTGTTCCGCGACTCCGGCGCGATCCAGACTTATTACCCGCACTCCATCAACTTCGCTGCCAACTCCACCATCTCGCTGATCGGTGGCCAGTTCCGCATCCAGCTGATCAAGACCGCCGCGCAGACCGGTTCGGGCGTGATCGCACCGAACGGTCGATTCACCACCTATTACTTCGATGGTGACGGTCCCAGCCGTCCGGTGCTGACCTCGACGTTCAGGGGCTCGGGCACCACCGTGGTCAGCCCGACCTGTGAAGTGCAGGCCGGCAGCCGCAACATCGCCGTCGATTTCGGCAGCGTGCCCAACACCACCTTCACCGGTGTCGGTTCCAGGGCCGTCGACCGCGACTTCGAGATCCGCCTGAACTGCCAGGGCAGCAATGTCGCCGCCTACCAGAGCAAGATCGGCATCCGCCTCGACGCCGACCAGGACAGCTCGAACATGCCGGGTGTGCTGAAGCTCAGTGCGGCCACCAACAGCGCCACCCGCATCGGCATCCAGATGGTCCAGCGGGATGGCAGCACCGAGCGAGAAGTGCGCTTCGGCCAGACCGTCAATGTCGGTACCACCACCCCCGGCACCAGCACGATGACCTTGCCGCTGCGCGCCCGTTACGTGCAGACCCAGGCCGGCACGGTGGGTGCCGGTGTCGCGAACGGCCAAGCCACCTTCACCATCCAGTACGAGTAAGCCGGCCCCAGGCCGCGGCCACTGCTGCGTTCCACCGCAACGTCGCCCGTTCCGCGGGCGGCGTTGACTGCGTCTTGATCTTCCAACGATGAAGATCAATGCCACGACGCGCGTACTGTCATTCAAATGTGATGTACGTCGCGATTTTGGAGTTTCCTCATGAGGTGACCGTCTCCTGCCTGCGGGTGTTGGACGGGAACGCCGAAAGGATCCAGACGTGGCTACAGCTCCTGGCATTCCCCCGCGTCGGTCCTCCGGAGCGCTGCGGTGAAGGTCCTGTCGGTGTTCGGCACGCGGCCGGAAGCGATCAAGATGGGGCCGTTGGTGCGGGCCCTGGCCGAGGCCGCGGACATCGAATCGGTGGTCTGCATCACCGGCCAGCACCGGTCGATGCTGGACCAGGTGATGTCGCTGTTCGAGATCACCGCCGACCATGACCTTGACGTCATGGTGCCCAACCAGACCCTCAATGGCTTGTGCGCGAAGCTGTTCGAGCGGCTTGATGCGCTGTACACGCAGGTTCGCCCGGATCGCGTGCTGGTGCACGGCGATACCACCACGGCGATGACCGCCGCACTGGCCGCGTTCCATCACCGTATTCCGATCGGCCATGTCGAGGCCGGACTGCGCACCGGCGACATCAACCGGCCGTGGCCGGAGGAAATGAACCGGCGGGTGATCGATGTGGTCGGCCACCAGCTGTACGCGCCCACGCCCAGCTCGCGCGCCAACCTGGCCGGTGAGCACCTGGGCGGGCAGATCCTGGTCACCGGCAACACCGTCATCGATGCCCTGCAGCAGACCGTAGAGCGCCTGGAGGCCGACCCGGCGCTGCGTGCGCGGGCGGACGAACCCTTCTACATGCTCGACCCCGATCGACGCCTGCTGCTGGTCACCGGCCACCGCCGCGAGAGCTTCGGCCAGGGCTTCGAGGACATCTGCCGTGCGCTGGCCGAGCTGGCGCGGCGGCCGGACCTGCAGGTGCTGTACCCGGTCCACCTCAACCCGAACGTGCAGGGCCCGGTCAACGCCCACCTCGGCCATCTCGACAACGTGCACCTGGTGCCGCCGCAGGACTACCTGCGCTTCGTGCGGCTGATGCAGCGCGCCGACGTCATCCTCACCGACTCCGGTGGCGTGCAGGAAGAGGCACCGGCGCTGGCCAAGCCGGTGCTGGTCATGCGCGACGTCACCGAACGCCCTGAGGCGGTCGAGGCCGGTGTGGTGACGCTGGTCGGCACCACGCCCTCGCGCATTGTCGAGGCGGTCAACGCGGCACTGGCACAACCACCGCATCCGACCCGCTTCGATCCCGACGCCAGCCCCTACGGCGATGGCCGCGCCAGTGCGCGCATCGTCGCCGCCCTGCGTGGCACGCCCCTTCCCGAATTCTCTCCTGGCCTCCGCAGCGTCGGTGCCGCCCACCCCCATCCACGCGAAGTGACGCCATGAGCCAGACCGGCCGCTCTCCCCTGTTTGCATCCGCCGCCGCGTTCGTCCTGTCGGGCGTGGTTGGCAGTGCCCATGCTGCCGACAGCGTTGCCGGCCAATTCGCCGAGTGGAGCGGTGACAGCACGGTCAGCCGGCAGATGACCCTGCGTGAACTTGGTTTCCGCCAACCGCTGGTGCTCAGCGGGCAGGAGAGCCAGCGCGAGGTCTACCTGCCGGTGCCGGCTGGCGTCGCCACCCGCGATGCGCAGCTGCAGCTGGACGGGCGCTATGTGCGCGGCCACGCCGGGCGCACGTCCGGCCTGTGGTCGGTCGATGGCGATCCAATCGCCGCGCGCTCGATCACCGATGCACAGGGTGACGCCAGCCAGCTGCTGGCCATCGATGGCGAACCCCGCCAGAACGGCTTCGTGCGGGTCGGCGTCGGCTGGTGGTCGATCGTGTCCGACTACCAGTGTGCCGATCAGAGCGCACCGGCCAACGTGCTGCGGCTGTCGCCGGACTCGCGCTTCAGCTACCGCTTCGACGGCCGCGCCGTGGACACCGTGGCCAAGGCCTGGGGCGCGCTGCCACCGCAGGTGCGCCTGCTGGTGGACGGCAAGGCGCTGCAGGCGCCCGCCTACGATGCGGCCTGGCGCATCGGTACCGCGCTGCAGGCCGGTGGCAAGCAGGTGCAGGTGGTGGCGCTGCCGAAGGTCGGTGACAGTGTCGATCTGACCGGCATCAGCATCCCGGCCAGCCTGCAGGGCGTGCCGGCCTATGCTGCGCTGGCTGCGGGCGAGCGCGCGCATGCGATCAAGGATCTGGCCGAAGTGGGGGCACTGCTGTCGCTGCGTGACAGTGGGCCGTTGGCCGCCGATGTGATGATCGGCAGCGATGCATTGCGGGCCGGCGTGCGCGCGGCACTGGACGCGCTGGCCGCACAGGTTGCCACCACTGGCGCCGATGCGGGCACGGCATTCGCCGCGTGGCGCGGTACCGACATGGGCGGCCTGGAAAAGCCCGCCGCCAACGCATCGGTCAGCGTGGTGGCCGTGGCCGGGCGTCCGACGCTGGTGGTCGACCCGGCAGCGGCGGGCAAGGTCGCCGGGCTGTTCGCCGAACAGTGGCGCAGCTACGCGCTGGGCCGCAGCCTGCAGGTCAGCGCAGCGGGCACGCCGAAGCTGGACGGTGACCAGGTGCTGCTGAGCCGGCTCGGCAACATCGCCGGCACGATGGATGTCGTCACCCGCGCGGACCGCAGCGCCACCTTCGACCTCGGCGCGTTGTCGGCCGACGGACGCCTGCCCGAGGAGGTGGTGATCGATGTCTCGGCGGCCCCCAATGCGGCCGGGCAGGGCGCAGTGGCCACGATCCACTTCAATGACTACCTGCTGGGCGGCAAGGTGCTGTCGGCCAACGGCCAGCCGCAGCGGCTGGTGGCCAAGGTGCCGGCCTATGCGCTGTCGGCGCGCAACGAGATCCGCGTCAGCTTCCTGCGCCAGCCGGCACGTCCCTACTGCCACGATCCGGCCACTGCCTATCCGGTCTCGATCCTGCCCAGCAGCCACATGACCCTGGCCAAGCGTTCGCTGGGCAGCGATTTCGTCGGTGCCAGCAGCCAGCTGTCACGCGGCAACCAGGTATTCGTGCCCGCCACGTGGCTGCAGGACGCGCCGGCATCGCTGCGTAAGGTGATCGCGGTGGCCAGTGCAGTGGGGGCCTCGCCGGAGGCGTCGGAGCTGAAGGTGGTCGATGCCGGTGCAGCGGTCAGCCCGGGTGCGCCGTGGCTGGCCTTCGATGTGGCGCCGTCGGGAGTCGATGTGGCCGGCCTGAAGGACGGCCACCTGCTGATCGGCGGCAAGCCGCAGCCGCTGCTGGATGTCAGCGGCCTGGACCGCGCCGCGGTGGTGCAGGTCGGTACATCCAGCGGCCAGCTCGGCGTGCTGTACAGCGACCTGGGCACTCAGGCGCCGTCGTTCGGCGCACCGTTCCGGCTGCTGCGCGGTGATCTCGCGGTGCTCGACGGCAGTGATGCCGTGCGCGAGTTCGATCGCCAGGATCCTTACGGGAGCCGCGTTGCCCAGGATGGCAATCCGCAATCGAAGTGGGAACGGCACATGGTCTGGTTGCTGCTGCTGGTCGGCGTGATTGTGTTCGCCCTGCTGGCCGCCCGCGTCACGCAGGTGCGCCGCCGCAAGTCCGCCAACACAGGGCACTGATCCACCGTGGACGGTCTGTTCTGGAACATCCAGCTGGCCAACTATTACGCCGCCCTGGAAACCACGGCGGCGGCGGTGGCCGTGCTGATCCTGATCTCCAGCCTCGATGACCTGTTCATCGATGTCTGGTACTGGGTGCGCGAGAGCTGGCGCGCGCTGACCATCAAGCGTCGCGAAGCATACCGGCCGCTGACCCAGGAAGACCTGATGCAGCGGCCGCAACAGCCGCTGGCGATCATGGTGCCGGCGTGGATGGAGTACGACGTCATCGCGCAGATGGTGGAGAACATGATCAACGTGCTCGACTACCGCGAGTACGTCGTGTTCGTCGGCACCTATCCCAACGACCAGCAGACCATCGATGAAGTGGAGCGCATGCGACGCCGCTACAAGCGCCTGCGCCGCGTGGAGGTGCCGCATGACGGGCCGACCAGCAAGGCCGACTGCCTGAACTGGTTGATCCTGGCCATCTTCGATTACGAGAAGCGCCACGACATCGCGTTCGCCGGGGTGATCCTGCACGACAGCGAGGACGTGCTGCACCCGATGGAACTGCGCTTCTACAACTACCTGCTGCCGCGCAAGGACATGATCCAGCTGCCGGTGACCTCGCTGGACCGCGAATGGTACGAGCTGGTGGCCGGTGTCTACATGGACGAGTTCGCCGAATGGCACGCCAAGGACCTGGTGGTACGCGAGAGCGTGTCCGGCATGGTGCCCTCCGCAGGCGTCGGTACCTGCTTCTCGCGGCGCGCACTGCTGGCGTTGAGCGCGCAGACCGACAACCAGCCCTTCAACACCGACAGCCTCACCGAAGATTACGACGTCGGTGCGCGACTGGCGGCGATGGGCATGCAGTCGATCTTCGCCCGCTTTCCGGTGCAGTTCCGCGTGCGCCGCCCGTCATGGTTCGGCTGGGGGCCGGTGCGCGAGCGCACCCAGCAGATGGCGCTGTGCGTGCGCGAGTACTTCCCCGACAACTTCCGCGCCTCGTACCGGCAGAAGGCGCGCTGGGTGCTCGGCATCGGCCTGCAGAGCTGGGAGTCGCTGGGCTGGCGCGGCTCGCTGGCCACCAAGTACCTGCTGGCGCGTGACCGCAAGGGCATCATCACCTCGTTCGTCAGCATCATCGCCTACATCATCTTCCTGCAGCTGCTGCTGTTCTGGCTGTTGAAGATGACCGGGCTGTGGACGATGCAGTTTCCCAGCGTGTTCCAGGCCGGTACCTGGCAGATGAATGTCGCGCTGCTGACCACCGCAGCGCTGGCGACCCGGGTCGTGCAGCGTTTCTACTTCGTCAACCGGCTGTACGGCTGGGAGCACGCGCTGATGTCGATCCCGCGCATGGTGGTCGGCAACATGATCAATTTCATGGCCACCGCCCGCGCCTGGAAGGTGTTCCTCGCCTACCTGCTGTTCGGCAAGCGCATGGTCTGGGACAAGACAATGCATGACTTCCCGGATGCGGCGCAGCTGGTGCAGACCCGCAAGCAGCTCGGTGAGCTGTTGACCACCTGGCAGGCGGTGGAGCCCGAACGCCTGCAGCAGGCGCTGGACCAGCAGCAGGCAGGCCGCCAGCAACCGCTGGGCCGCATCCTGCTCACCCAGGGCTGGCTGGATGACGAGACCCTGGCCGAGGCCATCGCCTTCCAGGGCGACCTGCCACGCGCGGTGATCGACGTGGATTACCTGCGCGCCTGCCAGTTCCCGGTCAGTGCCGATGCCTGCGTGCAATGGCGGATGCTGCCGCTGCCGCCGCGCCAGGAAGGTACCCTGCGGCTGGCCGTGGCCAGTCCGCTGCCCGAGGACGCCGTGGCGCTGCTGAAGCAGGAAACGCGCAGCGGGCACATCGAACAGAGCATCGCCCGCGAAAGTGAAATCAATGCTGGCCTGCGCCTGATCGGCGGCGACCGGCAGTGGCAGCTGGACAACGTGCCCTTGCTGGGCGACCTGCTGGTGGAGATGCGCCTGATCGACCACGCGCGCTTTGAGATTGCGCTGGACGCATACAAGCCGCAGCGCGATGGCCGCATCGGCGATTACCTGGTCAAGCAGGGCATCACCACCGAAGACGCCGTGGCCCAGGCCATGCAGGAGCAGCGCCGGCGCGCGGCCACGCTGCAGTCGCCGCCTCCCGGAGCCTTGCCGGCATGAAGACCACGCTGCTGTCCACCGTCATTGCCGTGGCACTGGCCACGGCCGCTGCGCCGGTGCTGGCACAGGCCGATACGGCACTGCCGCTGTCCGGTGCGGCTTACCGCATCGCCGAGCAGGCGTTTGCCGCCTATGAGCGCGGCGACTACCGCGCGGCTTACCAGCAATCCACTGAAGCGATCCGGCTGCGCCCGGACGTGGTGCGGCTGCGCCTGCTGCAGATCTATGCGCTGCAGAAACTGGGACGGGGGGGCGAGGCGCAGCAGCAGGCACGTCGTGCACTGGATGCGGGGTTGAAGGATCCGGCCTTGCCGGCGCTGGCGGCGGCTGCGCCCAGGACGACCACAGGTGCATCGCGCAGTACAGCGGTACCGCGTGCGCCCGCAACGGCGGCAGATCGCAACAACCGGCAGGCCCACATGCTGGCAACCGAAGCCTATGCGGCCTACGACGCCGGGCAGATGGGCATCGCCGCCCGCAAGGCCGAGCAGGCGTTCCGGCAGCAGCCGAAACAGGGCGCATGGGCGCTGCTGTGGGTGGCCGCGTTGGAAGCACAGCAACAGCCCGAACAGGCCGACGCCGCCATCAGCACCGCGCTGCAGTTGGGCGCACCGAATGTCGAAGCGCTGCGCGCGCGGCGCGTGGCGCTGGGCCGCCAACGCGCGCTGCTGCAGGCCCAGCAGGCCTATCAATCGCTGTCTGCAGGCGAGGGCGCCGCCGCCATTGAGCAGGCGCACGCCGCCGTGGAGCTGGCCCCGGACGTTGCTTCATACCGGTTGCTGCTGATCACCGCGCAGCTGCAGGGCGATCAGCTGGCCGATGCCGAGCGCAGTGCCGACCAGGCGCTGCAGATCGACGGCAACAATCTCAATGCCCGGGTGATGCGTGGCTACCTGCGCCAGCGCCAGGGCAATAGCGTGCTCGCCAATGAGGACTTCGACGCGGCGCTCGCCATGCCGGCGTCGACAACGCAGCAACGCAACGTGCGCCTGCTGGCGGTGGATGCAGCCCTGGCCGCCGGGGATCGCGCCCGTGCCGCTGCACTGATGGCGCCCCTGCAGGCGACAGCGCCGGCCGGTGAGAGCGACGTGCGAACACAGCAACTGCTGCAGCAAGGCATCGCGCAGCGCGCCAAGGCGATCGGTTCCAGTCGCGAGCGTCCGCACATGAGTGCGCGGGCCTATCCAGCGCCGTTCCAGCACTGCCAGCCGGGTGACACCGGCACTGTCTGCGTGCTGATGCCGGCCGATCTGCAGGGCGACGGAGGCGCCGCACAGCGCGCCTATGCGGCCTACGCGCGGCAGGACTATGCCGAGGCCATTGGTGAGGCGCGGCAGGCCGTGCAACTCGCACCGGACGACGCGAACTTGCAAGTCCTGCTGACCACCACACTGGCGTCGGGCAACCAGGCCCAACGGGACGAAGCGCGGCTGCGCCTGGATGCGGCACTGGCGCAGCGTCCTGATGACGCGGGGGCGCTGATGCAACGCGGCTACCTCAACCAGAAGGCCCACGAACCGGCGCGCGCACTGGCCGACTTCCGTGCCGCCGAGGCCACCGGCAGGGCACCGAAAAGTGTAGTGCTCGACCAAGCCTACGCCAGCGCAGCCAACGGCGACCACCCACAGGCGGTGACGCTGCTGCGTAGCGCCATTGATCGCGCCGATGCCGGTGAGCTGCCACTGGATGAGCGCCAGCGCTACAACGTACGCAATGCCATCGCCAACTACTCGCGCGAGTGGGGCGTGATCGCCTCGGCGGGCTTCCGTGGTGCGCGCCAGGCGGCGACCAATGTCGGAGGTGCGGCGATCAGTACACCCGGCGATTCGGTGTTCAGCACGCTGGAGGCGTTCTGGCGGCCCCCGGCCTTCAACGACCAGCATGGCACGCTCGAACTCTACGCACGCCTGCTCAACACGCTGTACGACGAGGGCGGCACCTACGAGTCGATCCGCGCGGTGGATCCGTGCACGGGTGAATCGACACCGGATGCGCGCGCACGTGCCGAGCGCCTCAGCCACTCGCGTTCCACTACTGGCTGGCCATCCACGATCGCGTCTTTCGGCCTGCGCTACGCGTTTGGCCAGACCGGTCTGAGTGCTGGCATCGAGCGCCGGCAGTTCCTCGGCAGTGCAACCCGCCAAGGTGAGGTCTACCCCGAGTCGGCAGCAGTGCAGTGCCGACTGCAGCTGGCCCTGAACCGGCCGCTGGAAGCCAGCACGCTGGCACGCTACCGGCTGGCCAGTGGTTCCGGTGGCTGGATGTCCTATCTCACCTACGGCTACTACCACGGCACTGATCTGCGCACCGATGTGAACCAGTGGTGGATGGTCAGTGGCTATGCGCAGGGCGGATACACCTGGGACGACAACGGTGCCACCTTCACCCTCGACGCGCTTGATGCCAACGGCACGCCGGTGCGGCGCCTGGGCGAGGCCAATGGCCGCCTGCATCGGGAGCAGTGGTTCGCTGCCGGTGAACTACGCGCCGGGCGCAGCTTCCGTTTCGGTGCAGGGCAGACGCATTGGGTGGTCACACCCTATGTCGTGGTCGGTGCCGATTGGCTGGACCAGCGCTCGCGCGTGCGCGACATCCGTTATCCGCCATTTCCGGTGCAGTCGTTCGCGCTCAACGATACGCAGCGCAGCTGGTCACTCGGCGCAGGGCCGGGCGTGGGCGTGCGCTACTGGTTCCGCGAGGACCACTACAACACGCCGCGTTCCTACCTGGACCTGACCGTGCAGTACCGCTTCGCGATCGGCGGCGGTGATACGCAGCGTGCCAAGGGCCTGTTCGCCACCGCCATCCTGTACTACTGAGGCAGGCCCCAGCGTCGCCGCAGCGCTGCAGCCTGCGGTGTGTCCTGGGTTAGCCATGGCTCCAATGCATAGACCAGCACGTGCTGAGCACCGCTGCCGCGTGCCCATGCCAACTGCCGCTGGATGCGTGCGGCATCGGCGGTTTCGCCCTTGAATCCGCTGCCGTCGGCAGGGCCGCCGGGCAGTTCGCGGAACAACTCAACGATCGCATCGAAACCGATGCCGTGTGCGTGGAAATGATCGAGCAGCGGTTGCAGCTGCTGCACGTTGCCGGCACCGGCCACCCCCACGCCGTCCTGCACCATGGGCCGCACGGCCGCGTGCGCAAGTATCGCCTGCCACAGCGTGACCAGGTTGCCCTCGGTCGGCAGGCGGCTGAAGTAACAGGAGACCGCACAGTCACCGCCGCGCGCGCTGGCGGCCTGCACCAGCCCGTGCAGCCACTGCGCCAGCCATTGTTGGCGGGCCGGATCGGCCCAGTGGTACTGCTCCAGTTCGTAGGGCAGGTACCAGCCCCCGAAGGCCGGCTGCTGTGCCCAGGGTGCCTGTGCCAACCAGCTGCGTGCATGCGCCAGGCTCTCGGCCAGGAAGGCCTGCAGCGTGGCGTCGTCTGCGCCGATCGCCTGCCACCAGCGTTGTTGGAAGGGCAGGCCGACGCGGATGCGGATGTCGTTCTCGCTGGCGGCGGTGAACAGCTGCTGCAAGCTGCTGTCGGGCAGTGACCAGTCGCCGTCGCTGCCACCGGCGATGCCGGTCCACTGCAGCACCAGCTGCCGGCAGCCCAGCGTACGTGCAAGCTTCAAGGATCGCTGCCAGTCGGCCAGGCCCCATTGCAGGTGGCTGCGCCACGGCTGCAGGAAGGTGCCATCCACCTGCACCGGCAGCGAGCAGCCGGGCAGGGCAGCGAGCGTACCGGCCAATGGCGCCAGTACCGCCGCGCGCAGCAATCGGCGGCGCAACGGCGAAGACGGATCCGCGGGAAGGTCAGGCCGAACCATGCCCGCATCATCCCAGAGCGCCGTGCGTGGCGGGTGAACCCTGCCGGCCGCGGGCCGAAGCGCGCTCTGGTAGTGCCGGCCGCTGGCCGGCATCGCCTACCGCTTATTCCAACGCATAGCGCAGGGTGAACAGCACCGCCACCAGCCACACCGCCGGATGCACTTCGCGCCAACGCCCGGTACCGGCCTTCAGCGCGGCATACGCAATGAAGCCGAACGCCAGGCCGTTGGCAATCGAGTAGGTGAACGGCATCGCCAGCGCACACAGCGCGGCCGGCACCGATTCGGTCAGGTCGCTCCAGTCCACTTCCACCAGTTCGCGCAGCATCAGGCCGGCCACGAACAGCAGCGCGGGTGCGGTGGCATAGCTGGGCACCATCGCCGCCAGCGGCGAGAACAGCAACGCGGCCAGGAACAGTGCCGACACCACCAGTGCGGTCAGGCCGGTCCGCCCACCCACCTGCACGCCCGAGGCGCTTTCAGCGAAGGCGGTGGTGCTGCTGGTGCCGAGCATCGAGCCGGCCACAATGGCGGTACTGTCGGCCAGCAGCGCGCGGCCGAAACGCTTCTGCGCACCTGGCAGCTTCAGCAGGCCGGCACGACCGACCACGCCGTACAGCGTGCCGGTGGCATCGAAGACTTCCACCAGCACGAACACCAGCACCACCTGCAGCAGTACTGCGATGGGTGCGCCGCCGTCATGGTGCAGCAGGCCCGGCAGGTCCAGCTGCAGGAAGGTGGGTGCCAGGCTCGGCGGCAGCGAGACCAGGCCCTGGTACTGCACATCGCCCAATGCCCAGCCAGCGCCGGTCACCGCCAGGATGCCGATCAGGATCGCACCGCGGATGCGGCGCGCTTCCAGCACCGCGATCAGCAGGAAGCCAGCCAGCGCCAGCAGCGGCGGCGCCGTGTTCAACGGACCCAGCGCCACCAGCGTGTCTTCATTGCCGACGATCACGCCCGACTTCTGCAGCGCGATGATCGCCAGGAACAGGCCGATGCCAGCCACGATGGCCGAGCGTAGCGACGACGGAATGCCCGACACCAGCCACGCGCGTACACCGGTCAGCGACAGCACCAGGAACACCAGGCCGGAGATGAACACCGCACCCAATGCCTGCTGCCACGGCAGTCCGGCGGCACCGACCACGGTGAAGGCGAAGAATGCGTTCAGGCCCATGCCCGGTGCCATGCCGACCGGGAAGTTGGCGGCCAGTGCCATCACCGCCGAACCCAGCGCTGCGGCCAGACAGGTGGCCACGAACACTGCACCCGCATCCATGCCGGTGGTGCCGAGGATCTCGGGGTTCACGAAGACGATGTAGGACATCGTCAGGAAGGTGGTGACACCGGCCAGCAGCTCGGTGCGCACGGTGGTGCCGTGCTGCTGCAGCTGGAACAGGCGCTCGAACAGGGACATGAGGCTTCTCGCGACAATAAGGTGTCACGACCAACGGTCGTGACCTACCCGAATGCAGAACGTGGGTATCGACCGTTGGTCGGTACACTTCAAAGCGTCACCACCAACGGTGGTGACCTACCGAAATGAGAAAGGCCGCGCGAGCGCGGCCTTTCCGGTTGCCTTACTTCAGCGCCTTGAAGCGCAGGCGCTTCGGCGCCGCGTCGTCGCCCATGCGGCGGCGCTTGTCTTCTTCGTACTCGCGGTAGTTGCCCTGGAAGAACTCCACGTGCGAGTCGCCTTCGAACGCCAGGATGTGGGTCGCGATGCGATCCAGGAACCAGCGGTCATGCGAAATGACGAAGGTGTTGCCCGGGAACTCCAGCAGCGCATCTTCCAGCGCACGCAGGGTTTCGATGTCCAGGTCGTTGGACGGTTCGTCGAGCAGCAGCACGTTGCCACCCTGCAGCAGGGTCTTGGCCATGTGCAGGCGGCCACGCTCACCACCGGACAGCGAACCGACCATCTTCTGCTGGTCCTGGCCCTTGAAGTTGAAGCGGCCGATGTAGGCGCGCGACTGGATCTCGATGCCGTTGATGTTGAGGATGTCCAGGCCGCCAGCGATTTCCTGGAAGACGTTGTGGTTGCCTTCCAGCGCGTCGCGGCTCTGGTCCACGTAGGACAGCTTCACGGTCGGGCCGACCACGATCTCGCCGGTATCCGGCTTTTCCTGCCCGGTGATCATCTTGAACAGGGTCGACTTACCGGCACCGTTCGGGCCGATGATGCCGACGATGGCGCCAGCCGGCACCAGGAAGCTCAGGTTGTCGAACAGCAGGCGGTCGCCGAACTTCTTCGACACGTTCTTGAACTCCATCACCGCATTGCCCAGGCGCTCGCCCGGCGGGATGAAGATTTCATTGGTCTCGTTGCGCTTCTGGTAATCGACCGACTGCAGCTCTTCCAGGCGGGCCAGACGGGCCTTGCCCTTGGTACGGCCACCCTTGGCGTTCTGGCGCGACCATTCCAGTTCCTTCTGGATCGCCTTCTGGCGGGCCTTTTCCTGGTTGTCTTCCTGCTTCAGGCGCTCATCCTTCTGGGTCAGCCAGTCGGTGTAGTTGCCCTTCCACGGAATGCCGCGGCCGCGGTCCAGTTCCAGGATCCACTCGGCGGCGTTGTCCAGGAAGTAGCGATCGTGGGTGACCGCCACCACGGTGCCGGTATAGCGCGCCAGGAACTGTTCCAGCCATTCCACCGACTCGGCGTCGAGGTGGTTGGTCGGTTCGTCGAGCAGCAGCATGTCCGGCTTCTGCAGCAGCAGGCGGCACAGCGCCACGCGGCGCTTTTCACCACCGGACAGCTTGCCGACCACGGCATCCCACGGCGGCAGGCGCAGCGCATCGGCGGCCACGTCCAGCTGGTTTTCCAGGGTGTGCGCGTCGCCAGCGGCCAGGATCGCCTCCAGGCGCTCCTGTTCCTTGGCCAGCGCGTCGAAGTCGGCGCCTTCTTCGGCGTAGGCCAGGTACACCGCGTCCAGCGCGGCCTGTGCCTGCAGCACTTCGCCCACGCCTTCCTCGACCGCTTCACGCACGGTCTTGGTCGGGTCCAGTTCCGGTTCCTGCGCCAGGTAGCCGACCTTGATGCCCGGCTGCGGGCGGGCTTCGCCCTCGAAATCGGTGTCCACGCCGGCCATGATCTTCAGCACGGTGGACTTGCCGGCGCCGTTGAGGCCCAGCAGGCCGATCTTCGCGCCCGGGAAGAAGGACAGCGAGATGTCCTTGATGATCTGCCGCTTGGGCGGAACCACCTTGGACACGCGGTTCATGGTGTAGATGTATTGCGAGGACATGCGGTCTCCGTAGGCGCGGCCCTGCGCCCGGTCCGTCACGGGAAGATCCCGTTGCGGCAGCGGGCACAGACTGAAATGGAATACCGCCAATTATAGCCGGAACCGGTTCCGGGCCGCGCCCGGGAAGCGCCGCCGGGCTGGCCGTGGCCTGAATACTGGGTCACAGTCCTGCAACGGGAAGCGTTTCCAGCCGGAAACGGTTCAGATCGGTTGCGCAATATGAGCTCACCACCCACCCGAGCAGAGGTCTGACATGCGCATCAATCGAGTAATGGCCGGCGCCGTGGCCTCTGTGCTGGCGCTGGGCGCCGTGGCCCCGGCCTTCGCCGACAACGACCATCGCCGCGACCACGACCGCCGTGAGTGGCGGGAGGATCGCCGTGAGTGGCGCCAGGACCGCCGCGACTGGGAGCGCGACCGCCGCGAGGCCCGTCGTGACTGGGAACGCGACCGCCGCGACTGGCACCGCGACCATGACCGCTACTACCGCCCGGCACCGCCGCGCGTGGTCTATCGACCGGCCTACGGCCCGGGCTATGGCTGGAAGGTCGGCCACCGCTACCGCGACTACTACCGCGGCCCGATCTACGTGGTGAACGACTACCCGCGCTACAACCTGCGCCGCCCGCCGTACGGGCACCAGTGGATCCGCGATGACCGCGGCAACATGCTGCTGGTCGCCATCGCCACCGGCGTGATCGCCCAGTACGTGCTCAACAACCGCTGAGGCGACAGCCACATCCACGCATGGCGAGGCACCACCGGTACGCCGGGGCAGCGCAGTCGAAACCATACGGGGCCGGATTCCTTCGGGGATGCCGGCCCCGTCTGTTTCGGCCCCAGCGGGCCGGTGCGGGGCTACAATCGGGGGCTGAGCCGTACCCCCTTTTCCCTGCCTGCTGGAGTACCCGATGTTCCCGCGTGACGTCCGCATCGAATCCTACGATCCCGAACTGGCCAAGGCCATCGCCGCTGAAACCCAGCGCCAGGAAGACCACGTCGAGCTGATCGCCAGCGAGAACTACACCAGCCCGGCGGTGATGGAAGCCCAGGGCAGCCAGCTGACCAACAAGTACGCCGAAGGCTACCCGGGCAAGCGCTACTACGGTGGCTGCGAATACGTGGACATCGCCGAGCAGCTGGCGATCGACCGCCTGAAGCAGCTGTTCGGCGCCGACTACGCCAACGTGCAGCCGCACAGCGGTTCGCAGGCCAACCAGGCCGTGTACTTCGCCCTGCTGCAGCCGGGTGACACCATCCTCGGCATGAGCCTGGCCCACGGCGGCCACCTCACCCACGGTGCCAAGGTCAACGCCTCGGGCAAGCTGTTCAACGCCGTGCAGTACGGTGTGAACGACCAGGGCCTGATCGATTACGACGAAGTCGAGCGCCTGGCCCTGGAACACAAGCCGAAGATGGTCGTGGCCGGCTTCTCGGCCTACTCGCAGGTGATCGACTGGGCGCGCTTCCGCGCCATCGCCGACAAGGTCGGTGCCTACCTGTTCGTGGACATGGCGCACGTTGCCGGTCTGGTGGCTGCGGGCGTCTACCCGAGCCCGCTGGAACACGCCCACGTGGTCACCTCCACCACCCACAAGACCCTGCGCGGCCCGCGTGGCGGCATCATCGTCGCCAAGGGCGCCGACGAAGACCTGGTCAAGAAGCTGCAGTCGATCGTGTTCCCGGGCATCCAGGGCGGCCCGCTGATGCACGTCATCGCCGGCAAGGCCGTGGCCTTCAAGGAAGCGCTGGAACCGGGCTTCAAGGCCTACCAGCAGCAGGTGGTGAAGAACGCCCAGGCGATGGCCAACACGCTCATCGCGCGCGGTTACAAGATCGTTTCCGGCGGCACCCAGAACCACCTGATGCTGGTGGACATGATCGGCAAGGACGTATCCGGCAAGGATGCGGAAGCCGCGCTCGGCAAGGCCCACATCACCGTCAACAAGAACTCGGTGCCGAACGACCCGCGTTCGCCGTTCGTCACCTCGGGCCTGCGCCTGGGCACCCCGGCGGTGACCACCCGTGGTTACGTCGAACAGGACTGCGTGGACCTGGCCAACTGGATCGCCGACGTGCTCGACGCGCCGAGCGATGACGCCGTCATCGCCCGCGTGCGCGACGCCGTCAGTGCGCAGTGCCGCAAGTACCCGGTCTACGGCTGATCAGGGAGTGGGGTCGGATCCCTTCCCGCAGGGAAGGGCTCTGACCCCGCCAGCAGGAATGCCGCGCATGGATGAGCGCCACCTCAAGTATCTGTACACCGCGCTGGCGGTGCTGTTTGGCCTGCCCAGCCTGGTGATGGGCGGCGCGGCGGCGACGATGCTGCTGCTGATGGGGCTGGGCCAGTTCGGTCATGGCACGCTGGCCTCGGTGACGGTGATGCCGCTGTGGGGCCTGGCCGGCATTGCCGGCTGCCTGGCCTGGTTGTGGCTCAGCGCGGGTTTTCTGCTGCAGGGGCGTGCCGGGCTGCACGTGCACCGCCTCTGGTGGTGGATGCTGCTGGCGGGCGGTCTCGCCGCCTTGCCCCCGCTGGGGCTGGCGCTGTGGTGGGGCGTCGCCGTGCATGCCGAAGGCATCGGCGTGTTGCTATTGGGCCCGTCGATGCTTGTGCCGGCTGCGATGCTGGTGTGGATCAAATGCCGCGCATGACGTGGCCCAGGGAAGGAGATCGAACGCATGGATGAGCGTCTGCACAAACGCTGGATGGCGATCGCCGGCCTGCTGGTGGGCCTGCCCACCGTGGCGGCAGGCGGCACGGGTGCCGTGCTGGGGTTGATGGTCGTATGGGACGGCAAGTACCTGACGGGCGACGAGCACAGGCTGTTGCTGCTGTGGTCGTCGGCCGGAATCCTGGGCGCGTTGTCCTGGTTGTGGCTGAGCGGCCTGTTCCTGTGGCGCGGTGTCACCGGCCTGCGCCACTCCCCGGTTGTTGCCTGGGTAGGGCTGGGGGTGGGGGCGCTGGCCGCGTTGGGCGTCGTTGCCGCCACGCTGTACTTCACCTTCAAGCACGGGGAAATCTCTACATTGGCCTTCCTCGGCTTTGGCCCGCCGCTGCTGGTGATGGCCGGGCACCTGGCGTGGTTGCGCTGGGCACGCGCGGCCTCGGCGGCGCCGGCACCTGGTTGAACGCGCAGCGCTGACCGCGCTGGAGGCTCTGTTCGGCCGAAATGCAGGCACTTCCGCGCAGACAGCATTTGCTGCGGGGCCCTTTCTCAGGTACCTTTGCGACGCTGCCATGACCGTGGCAATAGGTACTCCCTGAGCCAGGCGTTCCATGCACTGCCCCTTCTGCCAACATGCCGATACCCGGGTCATCGACTCGCGCGTCTCCGAAGACGGCGCGACGATCCGTCGTCGGCGTGAATGCGAAGCCTGCGGCGAACGCTTCAGCACCATGGAAACGGTGGAGTTGAAGCTGCCCGCCATCGTCAAGAGCGATGGCACCCGCGAGGCGTTCGACCAGCGCAAGGTGCGTGCAGGCTTCGACCGCGCGCTGCAGAAGCGTGCCGTGGCCGAAGACAAGATCGAAGCGGCGGTGCGTGCGGTGGTCCACCAGCTGCGCATCAGCGGCGAGCGCGAAGTGCCCTCGATCAAGGTCGGCGAGTTCGTGATGAACGAACTGCGCAAGCTCGACCATGTCGGCTATGTGCGCTTCGCTTCGGTCTATCGCAGCTTCGAGGACGTGGCCGATTTCCGCGAGGAGATCGAGAAGCTTGAACGCGACCTGCCTTCCAGTACCGAACAGCTGCAGCTGCTGGGCGACGTGATTGCCCTGACCAAGAAGAAGAAGGGCTGACCGCCTCTGCCTTGGTGGGTGCCAACCTTGGTTGGCACCGACGGCATGGATCTCCTTCGCTCTGGTGGGTGCCAACCTTGGTTGGCACTGATGGCATGGATCTCCTTTGCTCTGGTGGGTGCCAACCTTGGTTGGCACTGATGGCATGGATCTACACCACCACCGGCAGCGTTACCATGGCCGCATGACCACCCCGTTCTCCGTCCTCGACCACCTGCACATGGCCAACGCGCTGCGCCTGGCCGAGCGCGCTGCCTATACCACCCGCCCGAACCCGATGGTCGGCTGCGTGATCGCCCATGGCGAACGCGTGGTCGGGCAGGGCTGGCACCAGCGCGCCGGTGGACCGCACGCCGAAGTGTTCGCGCTGCGCGAGGCCGGCAGCGAGGCCCGCGGTGCCACTGCTTACGTCACCCTGGAACCCTGCGCGCACTACGGGCGTACGCCGCCCTGCGCGTTGGCGCTGATCGAGGCGGGCGTGTCGCGCGTGGTCGCGGCGATGCGCGATCCGTTCCCGAAAGTCGATGGCGGTGGCTTTGATCTGCTGCGCAATGCCGGCATCGAGGTCGCCGAAGGACTGATGGCGGCGCAGGCGCGTGAGATCAACAAGGGTTTCCTGTCACGCGTGGAGCGCAATCGACCGTGGCTGCGGGTGAAGCTGGCGGCGAGCCTCGATGGCCGCACCGCGATGGCCGATGGCAGCTCCAAGTGGATCACCGGGTCGGCCGCGCGCGAAGACGTGCAGCACTGGCGTGCGCGTGCCGGTGCGATTCTCACCGGCGCCTACACGGTGCTGGCCGACGACCCGATGCTGACCGTGCGCCTGGCCAATACCGAGGTGATGCCACCGCTGCGCGTGGTGCTCGATTCGCGGCTACGTTCGCTCGAATGCAGCCGTGTACGCGAGGGCGGGGCACCGACGCTGTACCTGCACGATGCAGCGGTGAGCGCACCGGACGCGGCCGACGCAGAATTTGCCAGCATTCCCAGCGCAGAGGGGCGGTTGGATCTGGGCGCGGTGCTGGCGCTGCTGGCCGAGCGCGGCATCAACGAAGTGCATACCGAAGCCGGCGCCACCTTGGCCGGTGCGCTGCTGCGCGGCGGCTGGGTGGACGAACTGCTGTTGTACCAGGCCCCCACGTTGCTGGGCGACAACGGACGCCCGTTGCTGGCCGGTCTCGGCATCGACGCCATGGACCAGCAGCGTCGCCTGCGTGTGATCGATCAGCGGCAAGTGGGCGAGGACATCAGGCTGCTGCTGCGCCCGTGAGGCAATGACCCGGCGAAGGCTGTTCCGCCGACATCAGGCGCCTTCTTCGTCGTCTTCGCCGACGGGGCATTGTCCTTTCCATTGCTGCTTCCACAGCACATGCAGGTCGCGGCAGTACGTGCCCAGTGCCTCGCCCGGCAGTTGCCTAGCCTTCAACCGCAGCTGGTGACGGGTGAAACCGTCGTCGTACTCATCCGCCTGCACCAGCACGGCACACTGATCGTGATACTTCAGGAGCGCGTGGCAGTCGTCGTCCTCGCTCATCCACGCATCCAGCTGCCTGTCGCTCAGCTGGCTTGACTCGAAGGCAATCGAAGGGTGCCCCGGTGGAACAGGGCAACAGCATTGACCACGCAGGCCACGCGGGGCCATGCAACGGTTCTGAAAATGCGGATGCAGTCGTCATCCGCGACCGTGAGCCGAGATGCGGCCCAGTGCTACCCGGAATCATCCGGCAGATGCTCGTTCCATTCGAAGAACGGCAGGAAGGCGTCGGCCACCAGCGCGATCAGCGGGCTCGGATCGCGCACGCGCCATGCGCGGTGGCCGCCAGTGCGCTGGAAGATCAGTGTGCCGCTGCGCACGCGATCGGGCGCGTTGTGCATCGCCGTCGTGTAGGCGGCCGCCAGAGGTGGGGACATCTGCGGTGGATGCGGCCCATTGAAGGGAACACGGTGCTGGCGATAGAGTAGAAGCAGGCCTGACAGATCCGGAAGCCGGCAGTGATACGCCACTTCTGCGACGTCGCCGTCATGGCCCTGCGGCCAGCGCACGCCATCGGCCTTGCACTGTGCCGAGGCCTGCCGCTCGCGCAGGGCCTGTGCAGCAGCCGGCCATCCAGCGAGCTCGGGGGCTTCATCCAGTTGGCTTGCAGCCGTCAACGCGGCAACGAAGGCTGGCGCGTCATCCATCTCCAGCTGCGCGGCCAGCGCCTTCTGCGCGAGGGCATCGCCATGCACGATCACCTGTGCATGCAGATCGAACAACTCTGCGGGCGATGCCGCTTCGGCAGCGGCCATTGCACTGCAAGGGGCCAGCAGTGCGGCCAGCCCCAGGTGTTTCAGCGAAACCACCTCAGCTGCACTCGTCGGTCCACATCATCTCGGCGATCGGGCGCAGTGCCTTGCACTCCTGCGTCATCTCATCGGTCGACTTCACCTGTGCTTTGGCCTTCAGTTCCTCGGCCATTGCGTCCACGCCGCTGATCTGGTCGGGTGCGATCTTCGCCACGCAGGCGCGGTGCTGCTGCAGCAGCAGGTCGCAGCCGGGTACGCCGGTCACTTTCGGCGCGTTGGCTGCCTGCGCGTCCTGCATCCAGTCCTCGAACGGTGCCAGCGCACCGGCCACGGTGCCCACCAGGTCATCGAAGTTGCCGCTGTACCAGTAACCGTTGTCCTTGGCCGGGTACAGGGTGAAGGTGCCGCTGACCGGCACGCGCGCGCCACTCTGCAGTGCCTGGGCATAGGCATCGGTGAACTGCTTGCGTGAGGCCGGGCTGGCATCGTCGGCCAGGCTGGCGGCGAACAGCGGGCGGACCTTGCCCAGGTCCGGCAGCTGGCAGCTGTAGGTGATGCGCGCCAGCTTCTGGTCTTCAACGTATTCGTTGTCTTCGATCACGCTCTTGGTCGCGCGGCACTTCGAATCACGCAGCGCCTTGGCATACAGCGCTTCAGTGGCCGCAGCGTCGACCTTGGCGCCGGTGCTGGCCAGTACGGTCTGCCAGGGTTCGGCCAATGCCTTGGCCAGCGCACCCGGGTTGGGGGTCACGGCATCCTGGCCCTCGAACGCCGGCTTCAGTGCGTCGTTGAGCGTGCGCGTGGCGGCTGCGTCGTCTTCCAGCAGCACGCGTGCATACAGGTCGAAGGCCTGCTCGGGCGTCAGTTGGGCCGGTGCAGCGCTGGCAATCAGCGGGGCGCACAGCAGCACGCTGGCCAGAAGGGTACGGGCGGGAGTCTTCATGACGGTGTTTTCCTGTTCCAGAGGCGCGCAAGCCTAGCGCATCTGCCCACACTTTCGATGGCGCGGTGCAGCCAGGTGACGGTGTGCAGTGGACAAAAAAAACGGGCCCCTTGCGGGGCCCGTTCGATCGCACGACGAGGAGCGATCGTTGGATCAGAAGCTGGCGCGGACGCCGGCCGAGTACTGGGTGACATCGCGGTAGCCGGAGATCTCGCCCACCAGACCCCAGGTCTTGGTGAAGTTGATCTGGCCACCCAGGGTGCCGACCCAGGTGCCCTTGAAGTTGTTGCCGCCGTCCATGTAGCCGGTCTTGACCCAGGCTTCGGTCATGCGCGACGGCTTGCCACGCAGGCCCACGGTGACGCGGCCCAGGTTGGTGTGGTCCTTGTTGCGCAGGCGGCCGTAGAAATCGGAGTTGACGGTGATTTCGGCCTGCTGGCGGACCCAGGCGGCGTCAGCGGTGAAGTCGACGCGGTCGGTCCACGGCATGTGGTAGCCGATGCCCAGCTCCGGCTGGTTCAGCTTCAGCTTGTAGGAGCCGTAGTCGTAGTTGTACGACTTGCTGGCGTAGGTCCAGCCACCGAACACATGGACCTGTTCGGACAGGGCGACCGAGCCACGCAGATAGCCGCCGTCGACCTTCGGGTCATCAAGCAGGTCGTCGTTGGTCTTGACCTGCGTCCAGCCGCCTTCGACGTAGGTGTAGCTCAGGGCGTCGGCCGAAGCCGAGAACGGGGCGGCGGCCAGCAGGGCGGCCACGATCAGGATCTTGCGCATGGGAATTCCTGTGAATTTCAGTCCATTGGCGGGCCGGCCCTCCGGGCAGCCCGTGGCGACCTCATGTCGTCCGGTGAGCGATTTTAATGAAAGTTTTACAAAATGCGAGCGACGGCCGTCACAGGCTGCGAGGGGTTGCCGGCCCCGTTCAGCCCAGGCTGGTACACTACGCGGGCCGGTTCGCCGGTATACAAACGTCTTCAGGGCGGGGTGCAATTCCCCACCGGCGGTAGGTGCGCAAGCACAAGCCCGCGAGCGCCCCGGCCCACGGCCGGGGGTCAGCAGATCCGGTCCAATGCCGGAGCCGACGGTATAGTCCGGATGAAAGAAGACGGTGCCACAGGGCCTTTGCGGCCCTGCGCCCGCCTGTTTGCCTTGCGGCGTTTTTCGCTCACTTTTCGCGGAGAACGTTACTTGTTTACTGGAATCATCGAAGGCGTCGGTCGTCTGGCCGCACGCGAATCCATCGGCGGCGATGTCCGCTTCACCTTCAACGTCGGGAATCTGCCGTTCGACAACGTGCAGATGGGCGAGAGCATCGCCATCAACGGCGTCTGCCTTACCGTCATCGCATTCGACGCCGGCAGCTTCCAGGCCGATGCGTCCACCGAGACCCTGGGCCTGACCACGCTGGGCCAGCTGGCCGAAGGTGCGGTCATCAACCTCGAACGTGCCATGCGCCCGACCGACCGCCTCGGCGGCCATCTGGTCAGCGGCCACGTCGACGGCCTCGGCCAGGTCCTGTCGATCCATGAAGATGCGCGTGCCCAGCGCTGGCGTTTCGCCGCGCCGGCCGCCCTGCGCCGTTACATCGCCAAGAAGGGCTCGATCTGCGTGGACGGCGTCAGCCTCACCGTCAACGAAGTGGACGACGAAGGCTTTGAAGTGGCGCTGATCCCGCACACCGTGGCCAATACCGCGTTCTCCGCCACCGGCGTGGGCAGCGCGATCAACCTGGAAATCGATCTGGTCGCTCGTTATGTCGAGCGGTTGTTGGGTGAAGGAGCCCGCGCATGAACTTCGCCCCCATTCCCGACATCCTGGAAGACATCCGCCTCGGCCGCATGGTCGTCATCGTCGATGACGAAGACCGCGAGAACGAAGGCGACCTGATCATGGCCGCCGAGCTGGTCAAGGCCAGCGACATCAACTTCATGGTCACCCATGGCCGTGGCCTGGTGTGCCTGCCGCTGAACCGCACCCGCGCCGCCGATCTCGGCCTGGCGCCGATGGTGCAGGCCAATACCGCGCAGTTCCAGACCAATTTCACGGTCAGCATCGAGGCCGCCGAGGGCGTCACCACCGGCATCTCGGCGCATGACCGCGCGCACACCATCCGTACCGCGGTGAAGCCCAACGCCAAGCCGTCGGACCTGCACCAGCCGGGCCACATCTTCCCGCTGATCGCTCAGCCGGGCGGCGTGCTGACCCGCGCCGGCCACACCGAGGCGGCCGTGGACATGGCCATGCTGGCCGGGCTGGAACCGGCCGGCGTGCTGGTGGAGATCCTGAACCCGGATGGCAGCATGGCGCGCCGCCCGGAACTGGAAGTGTTCGCCCGCGAGCACGGCCTGAAGATGGGCTCCATCGCCGACCTGATCGCCTACCGTCTGGCCACCGAGAAGACCGTCGAGCGCGTCGATGAACGCGACATCGATACCGAATTCGGCCCGTTCAAGCTGGTCACCTATCGCGACCGCATCGCCCACGACGTGCATTTCGCCCTGGTGCGCGGCACCCCGGATGCCGAAACGCCGACCCTGGTGCGCGTGCAGGTGGAAAACCCGCTGGCCGACCTGCTGCACTGGCGCCGCGATGACTTCGGCGTGGCGGCCACCGACGCTCTGCGTGCCATCGATGCCGAGGGCGCTGGTGTGATGGTGGTGCTGTCGGCCCCGCGCGACGGCGAAGCGCTGTTGGCCCGCCTGCGCCAGCAGCCAGCGCCGGTGGTGCCGGGCAAGGACAAGGACGTGGGCCAGTGGCGCCGCAACGGTGCCGGTGCGCAGATCCTGTCCGACCTGGGCCTGGGCAAGCTGCGCGTGCTGGGCACGCCCCGTCGCCAGATCGGCCTGGCCGGCTACGGCCTGGAAGTGGTGGAGACGGTGACCCTGTAACCCCCTTGGTGTGCCGACCAACGGTCGGCACCCACCGTCCGCCCTCTGGTGGGTGCCGACCATGCCCTGCCCGTGGTGGGTGCCGACCGTTGGTCGGCACACCCTGCAGGCCCCGCCAGCCACGGCCGGGGCCCATCCACGCTAGAATTACCCCCTTATCGAGTCCCCCAAGCCGCATATGAGCCACTACGAAGGCGATCTTCGCACTCCCGAATCGGCGCGCTTCGCCATCCTGGCCAGCCGCTGGAACGCCCGCATCACCGATACGCTGGTCGCTGGCGCCCGCCAGAGCCTGGCCGGCAACGGCATCACCGAAGCCAACATCGACGTGATCCGCGTGCCGGGTGCCTGGGAGCTGCCGCTGGTGGCCGCGCGCCTGGCTGCCGCCCATGAACACGCCGCCATCCTCACCCTGGGCTGCGTGATCCGTGGCGATACCCGCCACTATGAACACGTGGCCGACCGCTGCGCCGAGGGCCTGATGCGCGTGCAGCTGGACTTCGGCGTGCCGGTGCTGAACGGCGTGCTGGCGGTGGAACGCGTTGAAGACGCCGAGGCCCGCGCAGGCGGCAGCCACGGCAACAAGGGCGAGGAAGTCGCACTCGCCGCATTGGAAATGGTCAATCTTCTGGAGCAGCTGCCATGAACAAGAACACCCAGGGCAAGCCCTCCGGTAAACCCGTCCGCCGCGATGGCGTCGATCCGGTGCTGCGCTCGCGCGCCCGCCGTCGTGCCGTGCAGGCCATCTACGCCTGGCAGATCTCCGGCGGCAACGCCCAGTCGCTGATCGCCCAGTTCGCCCACGAGCAGGCCCGCGAAATCGCCGACCTGGCGTACTTCGAGGCGCTGGTGCACGGCGTGCTCGACAACCGTCGCGACATCGACGAAGCGCTCGGCCCGTACCTGGACCGTGGCATCGAAGAAGTGGACGCGATCGAACGCGCGGTGCTGCGCCTGGCCGCCTACGAGCTGCGTTACCGCCTGGACGTGCCATACCGCGTGGTGATCAACGAAGCCATCGAATCGGCCAAGCGTTTCGGTTCCGAACACGGCCACACCTACGTCAACGGCGTGCTGGATCGTGCCGCTGTGGAATGGCGCAAGGTCGAATCGGGTCACTGACCCGGTTCTGCTCGTCCTGGACGGGCCGTGACCTGCTGGGTCGATACCGGCCCTGACTCCGCTTCTGGTGGGTGCCAACCCTGGTTGGCACCGATGCCCGAGATCGCCGCCACCCCCACGGGAACGCCCCATGTCCCTGGCTGAATTCGCCCTCATCGACCGCGTCCGCGCCCGCACCGTCGAGCGCGACGACATCGTGCTCGGTATTGGTGATGACGCTGCACTGCTGCAGCCGCGCCCGAACGAACAGCTGGTGGTCACCGCCGACACACTCAACAGCGGCGTGCACTTCCCGGCCGAAACGCCGGCGTTCGACATTGGCTGGAAGACGTTGGCCGTCAACCTGTCGGACCTCGCCGCGATGGGCGCGCGCCCGGCCTGGTGCACGCTGGCGCTGTCGCTGCCCGAAGCCAGCGAAGACTGGATCGAGGCCTTCGCCGACGGTTTCTTCGCACTGGCCGACCAGCACGACATCGCCCTGATTGGTGGCGACACCACGCGTGGCCCGCTGTCGCTGTCGGTCACCGCGATGGGTCAGGTCTCACGCGGCCAGGCGCTGCGTCGTGATCGCGCACAGATTGGCGATGACATCTGGGTCAGCGGCACCCTCGGCGACGCCGCCGGTGCACTGCGCCTGTGGCAGCAGGGTGCGCTGAACGTGGCCACCGCCACCCTGCTGGCCGACTACGAAAGCCTGCGCCTGCGACTGCTGCGGCCGACCCCGCGCGTCACCCTGGGCCTGCGCCTGCGTGCATTCGCGCATGCCGCCGTCGACGTCTCCGACGGCCTGCTGGCCGACCTGGGCCACATCGCTGCACGCAGCGGTGTACGCGCCGAAGTCGATGCCGATGCATTGCCGATGTCGTCGGCACTGCGCGAACTGCTCGGCCGCGATGGCGCCCGTGACTGCGCGCTGCACGGCGGCGACGACTACGAACTGTGCTTCACCGCCGCCGCCGACCAGCGCGACGCGCTGCACTACGTGGCCGAATCGCTGGACGTGCCGATCACCCGCATCGGCCGCATCATGGAAGGGCAGGGCGTGCACACTGAAGGCCACGACGGCCCGAGCGGATACGAGCATTTCGCCTGACACACGAGAACGCCGGGCATGGCCCGGCGCTACCGTGTTGCTCTGGTAGGTGCCAACCTTGGTTGGCACGGATGTGTCAGGCCTTCGTGCCGACGCTGTGTCGACCAAGGTCGACGCCTACCAAAACGCCGGACATGGCCCGGGGCTACCGCGTTGCTCTGGTGGGTGCCAACCTTGGTTGGCACGGATGTAACCGCTCTGCGCGCCGCCTCTTTGGCGTAACCCTTAAACGTGCGGAACGGGCGTGCCACTTCTTGGCCGAATCGCTGGACGTGCCGATCACCCGCATCGGCCGCATCATGGAAGGGCAGGGCGTGCACACTGAAGGCCACGACGGCTCGAGCGGATACGAGCACTTCGCCTGAGTGCGGCAGGGATTCGTGTCCCGCCGGTACACGGCAGCGGGCAGGGTGCCTTGATTGCCGGCCATGCTGGCAGCACGGGCGATGAGCATTTAGGAATCCTCCGAATTCGACGCTGCGCGCTTCGGCTTACAACTATTTTCATAGCGGGGCGTTTGACGCGACGACACACTCCACGCTCCTGAAAACGAGCGGTCCCATGTCACGTGTCGTCCATGTCCTGCTGCTGTGTGCGCTGGCGTTCCCCAGTCACGCCGGTGCACCGCAGATCAATGTCGGCGTCCTCTTCGACTACCTGCAGCCTGGCAGCAGCAACCTGCTCAAACGCATCCGCAATACCGGCGCCGGCACCGCCTACGTCCGGGTGGAAGTGGCAGAGATCGTTTTCGATGCCGATGACAAGCCCGTCGAAGTTCCGGTGGATGCGCCATCGCTGGTGCGCAACGCGCCTGGGGCGCATGGGGTCATTGCCAGTCCCAGCCGCCTGATCATCGCAGGCAACGGCCAGCAGGCCACACGTCTGGTGTATCGGGGCCTGCGCGACGAGGAACGCTACTACCGCCTGCGCTTCGTGCCGGTGGCGCCCAGTGCCGAGGAATTCTCGCTCAGCGAGGAACAGGCACAGCAGGCCGCAGAGCTTTCCTCGGCCATCCGCGTGTTCACCGGCTTCGGCACCGTGCTGTTCATCGCGCCACAACACCCGCGCTATGACACACGCATCGAATCCGGCCAGATCCACAACCACGGCAACGCCACCATTGTTCTGGAAAACCTGCGCCAGTGCGAGCGGGCCAAGGTCGACGCCTGTACGACCGGAATCATCGTGCACGTACGCCCCGGCCGCTCTCACCTGCTGGCGTCTGACGATACGCATTTCATCCGTTACGACCTGAAGGAGGGCGAACGCCAGCGCAGCATCGACAGCCGCCGCTGACCGTCCGTCCCCACCAACGCCATTGTCCCGCCCGGGCCCGCCAGGAGTCCGATGGGACAGCTTTGCCCTTGTCCTGGCTTTTGTACCCACTCACCCAGGAGTATCTGAATGTCCTTCTTGAAACACGCGATGGCGGCTGCCGCAGTCCTGCTCATCACCCCGGCCGTCAGCTTTGCGGCTACCGAAACCAAATCGATCACCGTCAATGTGTCGGCTGACGTTCCCAACGTCGCCGGCCTGCAGGTGTCCACGCCGGACGGCTGGGAAGGCCTGCCGCAGAATCTGCCGTGGGATACCGCACGCCAGGTGCTCGGCGAACTGACCGGTCGCGTGATCAACGTGAAGTCGCCGGCTGCGATCACCGCCTATCTGTCCGCCCCGGCGCAGATGGCCTCGGCCGCGGACGTCGTGGATCTGGCGGTGAAACTGGACAACGTGGTCGTGCCGGCAACGGCCGCCGCCAAGATCACCGTTGCCAACGCAGCCCAGGCCGCATCCGGCAAGTCTCTGGCCTTCGCCATCGCGCCTACCGCACCGAGCGGCGGCTACAAGCAGGGTACTTACGGCGGTCAGTTCCACATGATCTTCGAAAGCGACATCTGACGCCTGCCGAGCTCTGTGCCTTCCTGCCCCACCGCGCGTGCGGCAGGAGGGCCAATGTCATCTATGCGCCTTTCACACCTACCTCCGCAACCGGTTCCGCTGCGGCTGGCGGTTGCCATTGCCGCCCTGCTTGCTGCTGCCTCGGCGCAGGCAAACGCAGGCGCGCCAGACGCACAGGTCAGCCTGCTGGAGCAGCGCGACCGCATGCCTGCGGAGTTCCGCGAGCATCTGTTCGGCAATCCGCTGACCGTTCGCGTGGAACTGGACGGGCAGTACCTGGGCGACGCCGAAGTACTGCTGCATGAAGACAACCGCGTACAGCTGATCGGCTTCGTCGAAAGCATCGACAGCCCGTGGCCGCAGAGCGAGCGCACGCGCTGGGCCGGGCAGCTGGCCGAACCGCTGCCGCTTGGCATATGCGCGCCGCAGTGCCGTGGCCTGGCCGCGCTGCACTACAGTCTGGCCAATTCACTGCTGAGCCTGTTGACGCCGGCAACTGCCAGTGCGGAACAACGCAACATTGCCCTGCCGGCGTCCGGCAGCCACGGCTTGATCGTACGTAACAGCCTGGCCGTGCATGGCGGCCAGGACCAGCCGGCCAGCGCACGCTACAGCGCTGAACTGAGTGGCAGCATCGGTCTGTGGAGCACGGTTGGCAGCTACCAGTACTACGCCCAACCCGGCAGCACGGAGCACTATCTCAGTGCGTTGTATGCACAACGCGAGCTCGGCGATCATTTCGTCCGCGCGGGCTATTTCCTGCCCACGTTCGAGGGCATCATCCGCCAGCCACGCGCGCCGGGTACGCAGAATGACACCGCGCTGGGGGTGATGTTCGGTTCGTCGGATGTGCTGCTGGCCGACACGCGCAGCGCCAGCGTCTATCCGGTCTATATCACCGCCAACCGCGAGGGTGTGGTGGAGATTCTGCGCGACGGCAACCTGCTGGCCACACAGGCCGTGAAGCCGGGCGTGCAGGAGATCGACACGCGTCGCCTGCCAGGCGGCATCTACGATGTGGTACTGCGGGTCATTGAAGACGGCCAGGAGGCCTCGCGCGAAACCGCCTCGATCCACAAACCCAGCCGTTGGCGCGATCCCACCCGGCGCTGGCGCTACAGCGCGTTCGCCGGCCAGCAGCGCAGCCTGCTCGACAGCGATCGTTCAATGCAGGAAGGCGAGATCGCCGCCGGTGCGGTGGTCAACTACCTGCTGCACCCGCGCGCGGTGGCCGGTGCCACCGTGCAGCAGATCGGCACGCGCCGCGCCACCGGCCTGTCGATGGACTGGCAGGCCAGTGATCGCTTCAGCGCCTACACCAATTTCTACACCTCCAGCGATGCCGGGCGCGGCGTGGATCTGCAGGGACTGTATCGCTACCGTGCCGGTTCGGTGGTCGCCAACCACGCGCGCAGCTGGGCAGAGCAGCGTCATCGGCTGCCCGCCAGCGAGGGTGCTCCGCCACGTTGGGAAACCCGGGGAGGCTGGCAGGACACCACGGCCGTATCGATCACCCATCGCTTCAGTCACCGCGACAATGCGAGCCTGCGCGTGGCCCGCAGTTCCGGCTTCACCCGTGGCACCGGCATCGACGTGTCCTACGGTCGCCGCGAAACCCTGTTCGGCAGGCATGACGTCAACTGGCGTGTCTCGGCCTACGACCGTCCGGGCAGCCGCTTCACCCACTATCGCCGCCAGCGCGGCATTGATCTCACCGTCAGCCTGTCTCTCGGCAGCGAGCGTCGCAGCTACAGCGGCAGCCTGGGCAGCCGGACGGGCGAAGCCGGCCAGCGCGACGGCTACGTCACCGCGGTCGCCACCCAGCGTGTGGATGGGAAGATCCTGCGCAGCGTCAATGGCATGGTCACAGCTGAACGCAGCGGCATTGGCGCGGGCGCCGGTACCTATCTGCAGAGTCCACTGCTGGAAGGCGATGTGCAGCTGTATCGCGGTGCCAGTTCTGGCCACGTTGGCGGCAGCGCCAACCTGGACAGCACCGTGGTGATCGGGGGAGGACATGCTGCCGTGCTGGGCCAAGGACGCAGCGGCAGCGTGGACACCGGCATCATCGTCGACGTGCGCAGTGACTTCCCCAATGTCACGTTGCGTGCCGACGACAGTCGTGGCGGTGGCGTGCAGCTGCGCCCGGGACGCAACTTCGTTCCGGTCACCGCCTATCGTGCGGGACAGGTGCAGTTCGACTTCCACGGCCGGCACGCACCTGCGGCGGCGCTGCAGCCGTCGACCATCAGCTACCACCTCAACAAGGGCGGCGTGGTGCACACCACGGTGGATGTACTGCGCACCTTCACCGTGATGGGGCAGGTACTGGATGCCGATGGCAACGGCATGCGCGGGGTGCAGGTGATCAACCACGCCGGCCGCAGCGTCAGCCAGGAAGAAGGCTTCTTCACCCTTGAACTCAGCGCACGCGCGCCGGTGGTGGAGCTGCGCTACCCGAACCGGATCAGCTGTGTGCTGACCATGGAGGAGGGCCGCTACCCGCGCGAAGGCGATGTACTGATGGTGGGCGGCATCGGTTGCCCGCCGTCGGTGGTCGCGCACTAGCCCATTGTTCCGACGAACCAGGCAGGTCTAAAGCATGACTATTGGCATCCGGCTGTTCCCGTTGCTGGCCGTAATGGCGGCGTTGCCTGCCACCGCACAGGTGGTGGACGTCAATGTCACCGGTGAATTCAGGCCCAACGCCCTGGATCCGGGCGATACCGCATTCCGCAACACGACACCCCGGGGCAGCTTCTGCAACTGGAGGCCGGCCGAATGCGATAGAAACGGAGCCTATATCTTCGATCTCGGCAACCGCGAGTACTGGCGCAAGGAAGGGCCGAGCGACGACACATCAAGGCGTGATACCACCTACATCCGCTTCCCGCCGCCGCGTACGATCACCCTGCAGGAGGTGTCGAGCGGACGCACCTTCGAGGCGACCATCAGCTTTGCGGCGCTGTCCATGCGCATCAACTTCGGTGGTGGCGCCGATCCCTGGTACTACGGCGTCAGTGGAGGTTGCACGACCATCCGCGGCGCCGGTGGGCGTGGATGGTCGCTGGGCGGTTGGGCGGTGCGGACGCCAGCCAGCCCCACCGAGTGCTACAGCACCAACACGCGGTATGCCCGCAGCTACTCCTACAGGAACGTGGGGCTCGGCATCCACGTTACCCTGCCCAATGCAATGACGCTGCAGGACGGCCGTTACGTGGCCCAGGAAACCTGGACCACCGGCGGCGCCGGGGCCGACATCGATCTGGGCGACAATATCACCGGTGTCGAGGCCGTGCGCATGAACTTCGTGTTCGATGTGATCCACGATTTCCAGGTGCGCTTCGCCACCGAGGCGCCTCGCGTACAGTTGGCGCCCGAAGGGGGCTGGTCGCCCTGGATCGATCATGGCACTGCGCCGGCGAGGCTGCGCCAGGAGCTGCCGTTTCATCTGACCACGTCGATGGACTTCAGCATGAAGCTGCGCTGCCAGCACCACGTCGGCGACCAGTGCGGCATTCATGATCCGCAGGCGGACAAGCAGGTGCCGGTGGAGGTGGACGTCACCCTTCCGGGCATGAACAACCTGCGCGATGGCCGTCCGGCGCAGAACACCGTACTGCTGGCCGATGACGGTCAGGCACCGCGCTTCACGCCCGATGGTTACCTGATGCAGCGCCGTTCGACCCTGCGCTTCACCGCCGGGCGTGACGCGGTGCTGGAGATGGTGAAGACACCGGGCTCGCGCTGGGAAGGAGACATGACCGTGCTGTTCGACGCCAATCCCTGAGCCAGGGACAGGGATTGGCGTGGCCGAGGTGCCGCGGAAGCTGCATCACGCCACCCGCAACTGCACATCCACATACTCGGCCAGCCCACGGCAGGCCAGCAGCAAGCCTTCGCGCACGTCATCGCCCACCTGCTGGTCGGCATCGCCGTCCACGCGTACGCGCTCGATGGCGTGCAGCCGTTCCAGCAGCAAGGTCAGCCCGGCATTGGCGCGGTCGATGCGTGCCATCGCGAAGCCGAAGCACTTGCGACCTTTGTCCGGCCACGGTTGGCCGTCGGCAGCGTCCACCTGGCGGATGCGCTGCAGGCAGCCGAGCAGGGTGATGCCTTCGTCGGCGTGGGCGCGCATCGTGCTGCCCAACGTGGTTTCCAGTGCTTTGGCCAGATCATCCGGCAGGCGTTCGACGGCGTCGCCCAGTGTGGCGAACAGATAGGGATAGAGCGAAGAAGTCATGGCGGCGTCCTTGAGTGTGAAGCAAGGGGCCGCCCTCGCGTTGGGCGAGGGCGGCGGACGGTGCGTGGTTGCAATACCGGTGGCAACTCTGCGAAACGCCGGCGGGTACGAGACCCCCACGCACCGCCCGCCATAGGGCACGGACGGATTGCCTGCCGACGCCGCCCAACAAGGAAAGAGCGACGCCGACAGGCAAGCGTAAACAACAAAGTTGCCAAACGGGATTGCAAGCCCGTGCCACCCGTTGTCGGTGGCGCGCCATGATGTGCACGCAGATGCTGCTATACCAATCAGAGAAGTTTCAATTTCGAAAACATTGCAGACGCGTGTCGCATGCTTTGCGCGAAGCCGAGCACGCATGCGCGTGCCAGTTGCGACATGTGTTGTAGCGCCGAGCGCATGCTCGGCGCTACAGAACGCAGAAAGCCAGAACGGCGCCGGATCTCTCCGGCGCCGTTCGAGCTTACATCACCACCTGTAGGCGACGCTCAGGTTCGCCGTCGCTTCGCGGTAGTCACTGTCACCACGCATCACCCCGAATCCACTGGTGCCGGGCGTGATCACCGGAGAGGCCGTGCTCACGGCCGATTCCCGATAGCCACGGCCGCACCAACACATCGCAACAAGTTGCATGGGATTGAGTCGCCAACTGCGCTACCGTGCCAGCCCTTGTCAGCCGGCGCTCCGCTTGGCCTTTCAGGAGTTCCGCATGCGCCATTCCATCCTTGCCCACTGCGTCCTGCTCGGCCTTGCCTTCGAGGCAGAGGCCGCCTGCCGACAGATCGGCGGCGATGCCTGGATCGATCTTGAACCGGAGGTGACCTTTACCGAGCAGCCCGACCGCTTGTTGGGGTATGGGGAGGGCAAGGTGCAACTGCTTTGCGATGATGCCAGCGATCGCACGTACGACCTGCTCCCCACCCTCGCAGGCATGCGCTACGTCCGCGAGATCGACCAGTGGGGCTACACGGTCTCTGCGTATGAACTCTCTCCGGAGTCTCCGCTGATCGTGCTCACCTATCTGCACGGAAGCTGTGGTGAGATGGAGCCCGATTGTGCGCCGGAAGAGACGCCGATAGGCGATTTTTCGCTGCGGGATGGTGTTCCCGTACGAGTCGCTATCGGCTCGGCCGCCAAGAAGGAAATCTACGTCACGGTCCATTTCTACTCACGCGGCGGCCGGATGCAGGCCTTCTCCCCACGCAGCGCAGGGACGGTTACCACCTCCATAGGTGGCGGCTCCGCGCGGCACCACCTCAACCTGGGCGTCCGTTTCCGCGCGCAGACCTGCGCGGTGACCCCGCGCGATGTGACGTTGGATGACATCAGCGCGAGCGCGCTGGATGCACAGCACGCCGCCGGCAGCAAGGATTTCAACGTGGGCCTCAGCTGCGCCGCTGGCGGCCGCCCGCTTTATCTGGAGCTGCGCGACGCGCACGACCTGGCCAGCACTGCCGACACCTTGGCGCCCGCGCCCGGCTCCACCGCCGGCGGCGTGGTACTGCAGATCCTGCAGCACAACATTCCGGTGGCGATGCAACAGCCGTGGATGAGCGGCGATACCGCCGCCGGTGGCATGCAGGTGCCGTTCCAGGCCCGCTACGTACGCACGGCCGATCCACTGCGCGCCGGGTTGATCAAGGGCGAAGCGGTGCTCACGGCGGAGTATCGCTAGACCCATCGCCTGAACGGTGATTGTGCAGTCGCCATTGTGTCGCTGTCGACGACAACAAATGCAAGAAATTGCATGGATTGGCTCCTGCTTCCCTCGTAGGCTCCCGCCTCTTCCATCAATCGCCGCGCTTGCGGCGCGAGCGTGGGGGCGGATCTGCTGCGCAACGCGGGCGGCAGCGCCTTCGGCGTCATGCTGTCCGCGCGGCAACGCCGGCGGCACCTCCACCAATGCGCTGACCGGCTACTACGCGCGCGGCAAAGTGAAGGGCGCCGCACTGGGTGTGTATGGCACCTGGCGTCCACCGCATGAAGATCCGTATGCAGGGTTCTATGTGGATGTTTCGTTGCAGACCCCGGAGCGCTATGACAGCAAGGCCCGGCAGGGCGCGGTGGAAGCGGGTTATGCGATGCGAGTAGGGGGTGCTGCCAACGGTGGTCTCTACCTGGAGCCGCAGCTGCAGGTTGGGTACAACCGCTGGGATGATCTGCGCCACACCGAAGCCAACGGCACGGTTGTGACCAGGCGCGATGCCGATGGGCTGTTCGGCCGTGCGGGTGTGCGCCTTGACGGCGTGACCCGGTGGGGCACGAGCGCCGCGCAGGTGCAGCCGTATGTGGCTGCGCACTGGCTGCACCAGCGTGCAGCGTCGGGCGTGCTGATGGACGATGAGGCGGTGGACGCGTACATTCCGTGCAGTCGTGGCGAGTTCAGTGCCGCTGCGTCGCTGAAATTTGCCAATGGCGTGGGGCTTGGGGTGGGCTGTCGCTGCAGCGTGTACTGAGTCGCCTGCAGCAGTTGGGCGTGCACGTGGTCATCGATGCACCGCTGCCGCTGTTCAAGGCCGGGGCCTATCGCTGCTCGGACTGGTTCAACCGTAGCAATCCGGCGTGCGCCGGTGGCCTGAGCATGTCGCGCGCGGATCTGCAGCGGCTGCGTGCGCCGCAGATGGCACTGCTGGCCGAGCTGGCCGCGCGCTACCCGTCACTGACCGTGTGGGATCCGTTGCCGCTGCTGCGCGGGCCGGATACCTTTTCGGCCGTACAGGATGGTGAACCGCTGTTCTTCGATAACGTTCACCTGAGCGGGCACGGCAATCGCGTGCTGCTGCCTAGCTTCCGCCAGCTGCTGATCGGCCTGGCGGCCGGCAGATGACGGTTGCTGGCGGCGCCGTGCACGCTTACCCCTCGATGCGCGCCTGGGCATCGCGTGGCGTGCCGTAGTCATCCAGCCACTGGAACGTCACCGAAGCCGGCATCGCGCTACCCGCCGGCAGCGGCAGGTTCACCTGCGCACCGGGGGCGATCATGTCCACGTCCAACTCGCTGCCATCGGGCAGGGACAGCGTACTCAGCGTCACGTGATAGGCGCTGGGATTGCTCACCTGCAAGCCGCCCGCCTGCGCGCGCCACTGCAGTTGGCCGGCTGCATCGCGGGCATTGCCTGGCAGGCCAGCAGGACGATGGAACAGCTTCACCCGGGTGCGTACCGCGAACTGCAGCAGGTTCCTTCCGGCGGCGTCTGCGGGCTTGGGCGGAATATCCAGCAGGTTGAAGTAGAACACCGATTCGCGATCCGTCGGCAGTGGTTCGTCGGAGGGACGTGGCGCATAGGTGATCCGGTATGCCTGGCCCTGTTTCGGCTGCAGCAGGCGCGGCTCGGCGGGCGTCAGCCGGAAGGGCGTACGCACGTTCTCAGGGCGCGACTGGCTGTCGCCATCATCGATCCACACTTGGGTCAGCGCCGGCAGCTCGCCGACGTTGCTGGCCTTGACCGTTACATCGCGGCCAGTGCTCAGGTCATGAATCACGCGGGTGCCCTGCAGCGTCACTGCGGCCGGCGCCGGCAATGCGGCAAGGCTGGTCAACAGGGTGACCAGCCGGAAAGCGTGGCGGAGTTTCATAGGACGTCTCGTTGAGGCCACCGGCTGGCGCGATGCGGCGCCAACCGGCTGCGGCATTATCGGTACAGCACCACGAAGTCACCCGAAGCATCAGCTCTGCCCATGGTGGCGTTCTGGCCCGGCGAGGCATACCAGGCGCTGTAGGCCAGCTGGCCGCTGGCACCGGCGGGAATGGTGACCCAGACGGTGGGGTCCTCACCGATCTTCTGCTGGTTGCCAGCCGCGTCGTATAGCGCCACGCCCACGTTGGTGGCGGTCGATAGCCCAGTCAATGCCAGGTTGCCGGTGCTGCCATCGGGGGTGCCGCCGAAGCGCACGCCTACGTCCTGCGATGCACCTGAGCCGGAGCAATCCAGGGCGATGGTGAAGTTCTTCTGGCCCGCGCGGTGTTGGCGTTCACCGAGGCCAGGTCGACCTTGCCCATCGGTACGCTGATGGTGCCGCCGGTGGAGCCGACCGAGCAGGTGGAGGTCATCAGTTCGCCGGTGATTTCCAGCGTTTCGGCGGACACCGAGGGTGACACGACGGCAATGACGGAAAGAGACAGCAGACGGAACGTCAGTGACATGGCAGTTCTCTGTAGAGGAATGAAGACACGCAATGGCCGCCCATGGCAGCCAGCGGGCAGTTTCGGTGCGGGCGCGCATCTGCGGAATGCAACTAGTTGCAAAAACGGCTTGATCTCTGCCAATTGCAATTAATCCGATGGGAAGCGCGTTGCGTGGTTTCTAGACTTCCTGTTTTTCAAGTACCGGCATCCCTGTCAATGAACCGTCCTTCCACCGCGCTGCGTGTGTGCTTTGCGTCGGCATTGGCCATCTGCGTACTGGCACTGCCGGGTGGCGCCGAGGCTGGATGCTCTCGGTTCGTCCCAGGTGACCAGGACATCGTGCTTCCCCCGTTCCCGATGCCGAACGTGGATCGGCCCGACGCTGCATTTGGACCGTTCTCCAATGGCTTTGTCGAACAAGGCTTTGAGTGCACCGCAGGGCAGACCGCATTTGTCGTCGACCTGACCGTCCCTGGCCTGGCATACGAGCGCGATATCAGTTATCGCGGTCTCACGTTCCGGGCCTACAGCGTGGGCCCACGCTCGCCGTTGATCGGGTTTCATCACGTGCTGAGCACCGGAGGGGGGGCGAGCGGGCAGATTCTAGTGCCGCTCGCTTTGGGGCGGAATCGCAACCAGGGCCCCGTACTGGCGACCACCACGCCAGTTGCATCCAGCCTGTACATCATGCTGTTCGCTCGCGGCGGTGCCATGGAAGGCTTCCCTGCCACCGCCCTGGGCTTCGCCACGTCGTCGGCGGAGTCCGACCCAAGCCAGACGATGCAGCACGCCATGCGGCTGGAGGTCACCATCCGCCCTGCCACCTGCAGCATCACCAGCACCTCGCACGCGCTCGACAATGTGGTGGCCAATGACCTTGCTACCAGCGGCAGCAACGCCAAGGAGTCCAGCTTCGATGTGATGATGGATTGCCCGATGGGCAACATCGATGTTCATCTGTCGCTGGCCGACGCCAACAATCCTGGCAGCAGCAATGGTCAACTCGCACCCGCCCCGGGCGCTACTGCTGGCGGCGTGCAGGTGCAGCTGCTGCGCGGCGGCCTTCCGGTGCAGTTTGGCCGCGTCTGGTCCCACGGCTGCTCCAGCAAGGTCTCGCAGTCCATTCCATTCAGTGCGTGCTATCTGCGTACCGCCGATTCGCTGGTTCCCGGTGAGGTGAAAGGGGAGGCGGTGCTGACCGCCGTTTACCGATGAGAACATTTCGCACCCTTCAGCTGCGGCGCACCCGGGCGTTGCGCGCGGTGCGGTCGCTGCCGGCGGCCGTCAGCGCAGTACTTTCGGCTGGCGTGGCGGTGGACGCCGTCGCTGCACCGGTCGAGTTCAGTGAAGGCTTCCTGATTGGCGGCGAGGCCATCGACATGACCCGCTACGCCAACGGCAATCCCCTGCCTGCCGGCGACTACGCTGTGGATGTGCATGTCAACGGCCAGTTCATGCGCAGCCAGGACATCCGTTTCGTCATCGACGACGATCCGCACCTCGCCGTGCCCTGCCTGTCCCCGACGCTGGTACGCACGCTGCCATTGAAGCCGGCATTCCTGGAAACACTGCCGGTCGATGAACGTGCCTGCGTGCAGCTGCCGACGCTGGTGGACGGCGCAAGCATTGCCTTCGACAGCGGCGAACTGCAGGTGTCCATCAGCATTCCACAGGCTGCCCAGGCCGTCGCTGCGCGCGGCTTCGTTGCGCCGGAACTGCGCGATGACGGCATCACCGCCGCATTCATCGATTACAGCGCCAGCCACTACCGCAGCCGGGGCAACGGCAGCAGCTACCTGGGTCTGCGGGCAGGCCTGAATCTGGGTGCCTGGCGCCTGCGTCACCGTGCGTCGTTCACCCAAGGCAACCAAGGCACCGCCCATCAGGTCATCAGCAGCCACCTGCAGCGCGACATTCCCCGCTGGAACAGCCAGCTGTTGCTGGGCCAGGGCAATACCGGTGGCGAACTGTTTGAAAGTGTGCCGTTCACCGGCGTGCGTGTGGCTAGCGACGAGCGCATGCTGCCCGATTCGTTGCGAGGCTACGCGCCGGTGGTGCGCGGTATTGCCGAAGGCAATGCGGTGGTCACCATCCGCCAGAACGGCAGCATCATCCACGAAAGCAACGTGGCCCCTGGTCCGTTCGCCATTGAGGATCTGTATCCCACCAATTTCGGTGGCGATCTGGAAGTCAGCGTCAGCGAAGCCGATGGGCGCGTGCAGCGCTTCACCGTCAATTTCTCCGCCGTACCGCAGGCGCTGCGTGCGGGAGCGTCGCGCTTCGCGTTCACCGTTGGTGAACTGCGCGATACAGGCACGACGCTGCAGACGTTGCGCTTCGCCGAGGGAACCTATGCGGGTGGCCTGAACAACCGGCTTACCGTGTTGGGGGGCGCGCAGCTGGGCGAGGGCTATCACGCGCTGCTGGCCGGTGCCGCGGTCAACACGGCTATCGGCGCATTCGGTGCCGATGTCACCCACTCACGCGCCCGCCTGCGCGGCAGCGAGACCGTGACGGGCAACAGCTTCCGCTTGAATTACCAACGTTATGTGGCCAGTACCGGCACCAACTTCGGCCTGGCCGCGTACCGCTACAGTACGCGTGGCTTCCTCAGCCTCAACGACGCAGCACGCGTGCACGACGACGACTGGGGCTACGGCCAGCGCGCACGGCAGCGCTACCAGGTGAATTTCTCGCAGAAAGTGGGCCAGCGCAGCAACCTGTATCTCAGCGGCGGTCACGTGTCCTACTGGGACAGCGCGCGACGCCGCAACGACTTCCAGTTGGGTTTCCAGAGCACGCTGGGACGGGTCAACTACAGTGTGTCAGCGCTGCGCTACCGCTTGGGCGATGGTCGCCAGGATACGCGCTATGCGTTCACCCTCAGTGTGCCGCTGGGCCGCAGTGCCAACGCACCGCGTGCCAGCACCCAGCTGAGCCAGGCCGACAGCGGGCGGCAATCACAGCTGGGCATCAGTGGCAGCCTGGGCCAGTCGCGTGCGCTGAGTTACAGCCTGTCCAGCGCACAGGACAAGGGCCAGAACAGCCATAGTGCCTATGCCGCGTGGCAGGGCAGCCACGGCAACCTCAACGCGGGCTACAGCCGCAGCGGGGGCTACCGCAGCCTGTCATTGGGAGCGTCCGGCAGCGTGGCAGTGCATGGCGGCGGTCTCAATCTGGGCGCGCCGGTGGGCGAGGGCTTTGCGCTGGTGCAGGCACCGGGCGCTCAGGGCGCACGCATCGGCGGCGGCAGCCTGCGCGTGGCCCGCAACGGCTATGCGCTGTTGCCGCACATCAGTCCCTATCGCTGGAACACGATCGACCTGGATCCCTCCGGCCTGCCGATCGAGGTGGAGCTGCTGCAGACCTCGCACCGCGTCGCGCCTACCGCCGGGGGCATCGTGCGCGTGCCGTTCCAGGTACGTCGTGAACGCACGCTGTTCATCGACGCTACCGATGCGTTGGGCCAGCCGTTGCCATTCGCTGCCGCAGTGCAGACCGAGGATGGTACGCCGGCGGGCGCGGTCGGGCAGGGCGGTGTCATACAGCTGCGCGGCGCGCAGGACAGTGGTGTGCTGATCGTTGACCCCGAAGGCAAGCGACGTTGCCGTATCGACTACCGCGTGCCTGACGCGCCCGATGTCTACGGGTTGTCGTGGAGCCAAGTCGTGTGCATGCCGCAACCGTTGCCACCGGAAGGACTGCAGGTGAGCACGCCGGAGCCGGAAGCGAGCATTGCCCCGTGAGTTTCGTATTTCCTTTCATCGTTCACAGGACTTCCACCATGTCCCGTTCCCCTCTGCAGTTGGTTGCGGTATCGCTGCTCTGCCTTCTTGCGTCGGCTGCCCATGCGCAAGCCACCCTCACCATCAGTGGCCATGTCCTGCCCGGTACCTGCACGCTGGCAGCGCCCGCGATCACGTTGGACCCGGTGAAGGCTGACGAGATGACGCCGGGTGCTGCCAACAGAGTGAAGGCTGGCGCATTGAACTTCACCGGCTGTGTGGGCGTAAGCCGCGCACGCCTGTCGTTTGATGGCACGGCCGCTGATGGCGATCCCGAACGCTGGAAGAATACCGCCGCCACCACGCCAGCGACCGGCGTGACGGTCGCACTGTTGGCTGGCGCAACCGGTAACACCTATCTGAAGAAGGGCGACGCTGACATTCCCGTAGCGGTCTCAGGTGCCACGGCGTCCTATCCGTTGCGCGCGGGATATTTCATCCCCAACACCAGTGGCATCAACGCCGGCAATATCTCCACGGAGATCGTGGTGACCGCTGCCTATGACTGACCGCTGATCCGGCGCCGTAGAGCCGAGCCGATGCTTGGCTTGATCTTCGATCGGCCCCCGTGACCTGACTTGCTGCCTACAGCAAGTCGAGCGCGGGTTCGGCCACAGCATGCAGAATGCAGAACGGCGCCGGAGGTCATCCGGCGTCGTGTCTGTTTCTACATCACCACTTGTAGGCGATGCTCAGGTTCGCCGTCGCTTCACGGTAACCACTGTCACCGCGCATCACCCCGAACCCGCCCCAGGCACTGAAGCCGGAACGGAATTCCACGCGCGCACCCGCGCTCAGTTCATAGCGGTTGCGCGGGATGCCGGCCTTCAGCAACTCGTCGTCGAAGGCGATGCCGTTACCAGCACCATCGCGGTACCAGTTGGCCGCCAGATACGGGCTGACCGAGGCACCGGCCGCACTGCGGCCTTCACCCTGCAGGCGCAGGCCTGCACGGCCGGACAAACCACTGTCGCCCAGGGCGCGCACCACGGTGCCATTGGTTTCGGTGTGTACATCGGTGCTGGCGTCGGTGTAGACCAGCTGCACCTCCGGCTGCAGGCTCAGCGCCGTGCTACCGATCTGACCGATGTTGAAGCGATAGCCGGCTTCCAGCGACGACTGCCAGATATCCGAGTCGTAGCGTTCCTCGGTCAGGCCTTCGCCCTGTACGCGGTTGCGGAACTGGCCGCGCTGCACGCTGGTATCCACATACAGCGCCTCGGTCCTCCAGTTGCCGTACACACCCAGCGCCCCCCCTTCCACCCTTCCGCGTGCGCTGAAGCCGGTCAGCTGCGAACGCGAGGTGGCGCTACTGCGTGCAGCGGTGCCCATCACACCCACGCGGCCACGACCGTTGTCGAACACGCCGATGTCTGCCCCCAACTGCAGGCGCGAACGGTCCACGCGCAGGTCCAGCTGGTCATCCACGGCCGCCAGCTTGCTCTGGTTGGCATCCACGCGCGTCCAGCCGCGCACCCCTTCGGTGGCGGGATTACCGCTCTGGCGGTCGCGCCAGGTATGGCGCAGAAGCTGGTCCAGTGCGAACTGGTTGGCCAGGTAAGAACCGGCCTCCGGGCGCAGCACTGGCACCGGGGTGATTGGATCAATCGGATCAACCGGGTCGATTGGTGTAACGGGGGTGCAGTCCGGCAGGGTCGGGTCGATCTTGCACGGGTCCGGTGCCGTGGCTAGTTCAGAACGCAGGTACCAGTTGCCGTTGGCATCCTTCACGAGGAAGTACTCGTACTGACCGCCCACCGCGCGGCCGACCAGATCGAACTGGGCATTGGACGCACCACCGATATCTATCAGCTCGATGCCGCGGTCGGTCTTGGCACCGGCACCGCCGGCGTTGAGCACGCGCACATTGGCCTGGCCGTTGGCGTCGCCATTGATCACCAGTGTGTCGGTCAGCGAGGTGTCATCGCCCAGCTGTGTGTTGAACAGCAGGGTGCCGCCGTTGCCGGTGAACGCATCCAGGCTGAGGGTATTGAAGCTGCTGCCATCGCCCAGCGCCACGGTCCCGCCCACGCCAAGGGTGAGATGGCCGACCGTGCTGTCGCCGGTCATCAGCCAGGTGCTGTCGCTGTCGATGCTGGCCGTGGTGACGTTGGCGAAACGGCCATCGATCTGCGCCTTGTTGCGCAGTACCACGTCCAGGCTGCCGGTAACGCGCTCGGCGTCGAAGGTGATGTCGCCCGCAAGGCGTGCGTCATCCACCGTGAAGTGAACTTCGGCTTCGGATGTGGCAACACCATCGGGACGTACAAGCAGCAGGTGGCCATCGCCGCCGGACAGCTGCGAGCCATTGGCGACGGTGATGTCGTAGCGCACCAGCCTGCGCGGCGCCACCCAGATGGCGGCACCGTTGTCCGAGGCCACCTGGGCATTGTCCACGCGCAGGGTAATCGGCTGGCCGAGCAGAGAGCTGTAAGTACCACCCAGCAGCAGTACGCCGGAGTTCGCTCCCTCCACGCGAGTGCGGTTCTGCAGGATGGCAGTGCCCTGCTGCAGCCGCACGGCGTGGCCGTTGCTGAGCTTTGCCGCGCCCGGTGATGCTTCAGCGCGCACGAAGGAAGAGTCGACGATGACGGTGCTGTTGGCATCGGATGCGCTTGGCGACTTCTCAAGGGAAATACCCATGCTGAAACGCGAGCTGGCGCCCCCCGAGTGCAACGTACTGCCGGTGATACGCGCCGTAGAAAGGTCCGCCACCACGACCTGTCCGTCATGCAGGGTGCTGCCGGTCATGTCCAGTGTGGACCTGCCGCGCAGCACCACGCCGGCGGTTGCGCCGCTGGCCAGCGCTTCGACGCGACCGTTGCGCAGCGTTACCAGTGAATCGGTGCTGCTGATCGTCTCCGTACGGCCCTCTTCGACAGTCAGGCTGGAGCCATTGATCAAGGTCCAGGCTTCAACTGCGGTGGCCTCGCGCACGGTCGCGGATTGGCCATCCAGGTTGCGTGCCAGCACGGATGTTGCAGGAAGGGTCGCCAGGGCCAACAGCAGGTATTGGGTGAGGGGGCGCATGGGTAGGCACTGGGGACGTGCAGAATGACGGCGCATGGATCACTCCTGATCGGACGAATGTGTCTAGTTTGGACAGCCGCGTCATCGGCCGTCCCCCATCTCATCCGGGTGGCTTGATCTGTCGGCGATGCTATGCCAAAGACGACCGGGCATGTCCACTTCGACTCAAATTGTTCCGGCTCAGGTGTCGCAGTCCCATGCAACTTGTTGCAAAGTGTCGCGATCGGCTTCCTGCGTTGCTTGAGGATTCAGCGTGCGCCGGCACCGTTGCCGGCCGGCAGATCCAACTGCTGCGTGGGCTGCAGCGACTGGATGAAGCCCTCATCGTGGGAGATGACGACCAGGGTGCCCGGGTAGGCGTGCAGGACCTGCAGCAGATGGGCACGAAGGCTCATGTCCAGGTTGTTGGTGGGTTCGTCCAGTATCAGCAGGGTGGGCGGGTGGGCCGCCATCAGGGCCATCGCCAGGCGTGCGCGTTCGCCCCCTGACAGCTGGCCGATGGTCGTCTGCGCCGGAGCCTCACCACGGAACAGGAAGTCGGCCAGATGCAGGCGGCATTCGGAGGGGGTCCATTGGGGTTGGCATGCGGCCATCGCCTGCACCGGCGTCAGCGCGCTCGGCAGTGCATCGTAGTGCTGGTCGATCAGCGCGACCTGCTCCGCCGCTGGCAGCAGCCAGTCGCCCTCACGCTGGACATCGGTGGCACCCTGCAATGCGCGGGCGAAGGTGGATTTGCCGCTGCCATTGTCGCCGGTCACCACCAGGCAGTCGCCCACCTCCAGGCGTACCTGCAGCTGCTGCACGACCAGGGGCGCGTGGTAGCCGCATGCGCCGTCGGTGACCTGCACCACCACGCCCTCCCGTCGCCAGCCCGCGGGAAGCTGGAAGCGCTGCGCGATGAGCTCGTCGCGCTGCAGCTGCCGGCGGCGCTCGGCGATGTCTTCCTGCACGTCTCGGATCTGCTGGCGCTTCTGTCCCGCCGTGGTGTTACCGCGCTCCAGCTTGGTGGCCGAGCGCACCGTGCCCCATTTGCGCTGCTCCACCTTCACCGCGCCACGCTTGCGTGAGGAGGCGGCGCGTTCCTGTTCGCGCATGAGAGCGTCGTGGGCCTGCGACTGCGCGCGGTCGAGGTCGCGCACCGTACGATCCAGCGCGTCGCGTCGGCGCTGCAGTTCCAGCTGGTGGTCGTGGTAGCGGCCCTGGAAGACCTCGATACGCTGGTTGTGGATATGCCACAGCGTGCCGCACAGCGCCTCGATCAGGGCGGTGTCGTGTGAGGCAATCACCAAGGTGCCGTGGTACTGGCGTAGCCGGGCCAGCAGCGAGCGCCGTGCGCTGCGGTCCAGGTGGTTGCTGGGTTCGTCCAGCAGCAGCACATCCGGAGCTGCATCCAGCGCACGCGCCAGGGCATGGCGCATCTGTTCGCCGCCGCTGCGCGCCGATCCGTCCAGCACGTGCTGCGGCACGTAGGCAACGGATGCCCCGTCGCGCCAGTGGATCTGTCCTGCGCTGGGCGCTGCCTGTCCGGCCAGCATCCGCAGCAGGCTGCTCTTGCCGGTACCGTTGTTGCCGATCAGCGCGACACGCGCGCCTGCGGGCAGTCGCAGGTCCACGCCGCTGAAAAGCGCGCGGCCGTTGAAGTGAAGCTCGATGTCTTGCAGTTGCAGCATGGTGCGTAATCTCCAGCAGGCAGGCTGTTGACGGCCTGATCATCCACCGCAGGGTGCTGTTGCAGGATGCCTGACTTCAAGAGCCTGCGCGGCGGCTATTGCAGCGGCCGTCTACGCGCGGGCAGCCTGTCGTTCCTGGGCGGGGCAGTCACGACAGAAGAAGTTCACCCTGCCCTGTGGAGTCGAGCCTACGCCTGGCTCCACACGGAACCTCACGCCGGCGGCAGCACCTTGCCGGGGTTGAGGATGCCATCCGGGTCCAATGCGGCTTTGATCGCGCGCATCGTCATCAGCGTTTCCGCACTGAACGCCTTGGCCATGAAATCGCGCTTGGCCAATCCAATGCCATGCTCGCCGGAGAGCGTTCCGCCCAGCGACAGCGTCAGCTCGAAGATCTTCGGCAGTGCGGCATGCGCGCGCGCGTTCTCGTCGGCATCGTCCGGGTGATAGAGGATGTTGACGTGCAGGTTGCCGTTGCCGGCATGGCCGAAGGTGACGATGGTGAGTGCGTAGTCGCGTGCCAAGGCCTGTACGCCGGCTACCAGTTCCGGAATGCGCGACACCGGCACCACCACGTCTTCATTGATCTTGCCGGGCGCGACGGTCCGCAGTGCTGGCGACAGTGCCTTGCGCGCGGCCCACAGCTGGTCGCGCGCACGGCCTTCCATCGCTACGTCCAGTTCGATCATGCCGTCGCCTTCAGCGGCGCTGGCCAGGGCCTGCAGCAGATAGGGCAGGGTGTCGTGGTCACCATCGGCTTCGACCAGCAGCATCGCGCCAGCGTCGGGTACGTCGGCACCGTTGAGGCGCAACAGCTCCAGGCTGCGTGCGTCCATGAATTCCAGGCGTGTGGGAACGACTGGCTGCGACATCAGCCGCGACACGGCAGCGGCGGCGGCATCGGCATCGCGGTACAGCACGCGCAGGCCAGCCTGGCTGACCGGCAGCGGGGTCAGCTTCAACGTGGCTTCCACGATCAGTGCCAGCGTGCCTTCGCTGCCCACCAGCAGGTGGGTCAGATCGTAGCCAGTGGAGTCCTTGGTGTAGGCACCGCCGCAGCGGATCACCTCGCCGGTACCGGTCACCGCCACCAGGCCCAGCACGTTGTCGCGGCTGGTGCCGTACTTCACCGCGCGCGGGCCGCCGGCATTGCAGGCGAGGTTGCCGCCGATGCTGCAGATCTCCGCGCTGGAAGGATCCGGTGCCCAGAACAGCCCGTGCGGTGCCAGTGCCTGCTGCAGCGTTCCGTTGAGCACGCCCGGCTGCACCACGGCGCAGCGGTCACCGGCGCGGATCTCGACGATGCGGTCCATGCGGGTGAACGACAGCACGATACTGCCGGGCAGCGGCACCGCCGCGCCGGTGGTGCCGGTACCGGCGCCGCGTGCGACCAGCGCCACGTGATGTGCACGGCAGGCGCGCACCAGTGCCTGCACCTGTTCGATGCTGGCGGGCAGCGCGACGGCGGCAGGGCGTTGATGGCGCCAGGAATTGTCCTGTGCGTTGGCCTCCAGTGCGCTGTCATCCATGCGCCAGCCCTCCGCGCCCAGCAGGGCAGACAGTTCGGCAACCAGGGCAGCAGGCAGGGCAGGACTCATGACGGATCTCGTGGGGTAACAGGAGCGGGTTGGATCAGTTTCCAGGCGACGACGGCGGTAGCCAACGGCAGCCACACCCAGCGCAGTTCAGAGAGCAGGGTGGCCACGCCGCGCGCGCTGAAGAACTGTGGGGCGAAGGGTGAAACGCGGATCGGTCGCCACGGGGCGAAGAAGCGGTGTTCGCTCCAAGGCCAGGTGAGGGCGACGCCGAGGCCGCCGGAGGTCATCGCATCCAGCAGTGGGTGGCTGGCAGCACAGACGAAGACGAACACCGCAGCTTGTAGGGTCGATGTTACCGTTGGCCCTGCCTTGGTAGGTGCCAACCTTGGTTGGCACGAAACCGCCGACCAAGGTCGGCGACTACCGGGGCTGTGTGGTGCCGACCACGGTCGGCGACTACCAAAGAACGCCAACGCCGCAGCCAATGCTGCCAGCACGCCGGCAAACAGCAGCGAATGACTGGCGCCGCGATGGCCGAACGCATCGGCGTAGGGAATGTGCAGCGCGAAGGCCAGCACATCGGCATCCGGCAGCATCGCTGCAATCACGCCGGCGGCCAGCAGGCGCGGCGGGATGCGGCCGCGATCAGCGGCGCACCACAGCGCAAGCGGCACGGCGGCATGAGTGATGATCGAAGGCATCAGTCACGCACCGTGGTCGTGCCGGCCAGGCTGCGCTCTGGTAGGTGCCAACCTTGGTTGGCACAGAAGCGCTGACCAAGGTCGGCTTCTACCAAGGCGGACGGTACACATCAGCAGTCATCCAGCCGGAACGCATCACGCAGCCACCGCAGCTGCGGCGGCTCGCCCGTGGCGTCAACCACATCAAAACGGCAGGGCGCATTGGCCAGCGCGGGGTTGTCCTGCAGGTACAGCTGCGCGGCGTGCGCCAGGCGCCGGCATTTGCGCGCATCCACCGAGGCGGCGCCGCCACCGAAATCGGAGCGCGCGCGATAGCGTACTTCCACGAACACCACGGTGCCGGCATCGTCCATCACCAGGTCCAGTTCACCGCCGCGATAGCGCACGTTGCGCGCGCGCGGCTGCAGTCCGGCCTGCTGCAGATGCTGCTCGGCGGCGGCTTCCACCGCCGAGCCCCGTTGGCTGCGCTCAGCGACCACCGACGATCGGCATCGGCCGGCCGCCATTGAAGGTGGACCATGCCGGCTGGCGCAGGATGTTGCCGTTGCTGTCCAGGAACAGGGTGCCGGTGGCGCCGTCCAGGCCGCCCTCGTTGGACAGCTTGTCCAGGTAGGCGGTGATCTTCCAGGCATCGGCGCCGAAGGCGAACAGGCGGCCGGCCGCACCGCGTGCGCTGGGCAGCGTGCTGGCCACCTGGCTGGCCGAGGGCAGGCCGGACACGCTGCGCACGTTCCAGGCTTCGTTCGGGTAGACGATGCCGTCCAGCGCCACGTCTTCTTCCACCTTGCCGCTGCCGACGGTCAGCTGCGAGGTGCCGACGCGGGTGGCGCCACCGGCACCGGCCAGCGCCAGCTGCGGCGCCAGCAGTCGGGCCTGCGGGGCGCGCACGGCGAGGAACACGGCATCGACCTGGCCGGCATTGCGCACCTGCGCGCCGATATCGCCAACCGCGTCGCTGACGCCGAGGGTGGCCACCACCTGGCCGCCACGCTGGGCAAAGCGCTGGGCGAAGGCCGCGGCGGCACGGCGGCCGGTGTCGTCGGCGCTGTTGATCACCAGCGCCTTGCCACGCTCGCGGCCACGCAGGTATTCGGCGGCGACGATACCGTCGTCTTCCGGTGCCAGCGAGAAGCCGGCGCTGCCGGCCGGCGGTGCGTCCTTGCCGCGGTTCAGCGCCAGCACCGGCACCTGCAGCTGCTGGCGGCCGTACACGGCGTCCACTTCGTCGCGGCCCAGCGGTCCGACCACGAAGTCGGCACCGGACGCGACGGCCTTGTCGTAGGCGGCGAGGGCACCAGCCGGGGTGCCGGCGGTGTCGAAGAAGTTGATGTCCGGGCGGCGGCGGCTTTCACCGTAGTAGGCGCTCAGCAGGCCATCGCGCACCGGCTGCGCGGCGGTGGCCAGGCGGCCGCTGAGCGGCAGCAGCACCGCCAGCTTGGCCGGCGGACGGTAGCCGTCGCTCATCGCCGGCGGGCGCTTGCTGGTATCGAACTGGGCTGCACCATCGCGGTCGAACGGGCGCGGCAGCGGCAGGCCACGCGCGATCAGCGCGCGGCCGGCGAAGTTGTACAGCGGATCGTTGGCCGGCAGTGCGGCGGCACGGCTGCGCAGGGTGGCATCGTCGAGGGTGCCGAGCAGGCCGGAGATTGCAGCCTGGTTCTCGCTGCGCGCGCTGCCGGTCAGGCTGGAATGGGCGCGGGCGCGCTCGGTGGCGGCACCGAAGGCATCGCCGGTGCCCTGCAGCGCGTTGGCGCGGGCTACGTGCCAGCGCGTGCGCAGCGCGGGGAAGACGTTGTCGCCCTGTTCCTTCAGCAGGGCCAGGGCCTGCGCCGGCTGCTTGTCGGCCAGTGCCAGCTCGGCGCCGGTCAGCTGGTAGCGCTGCAGGCTGGCGCCGGACAGCTGGCGGGCGGTGAGCTGGCCAAGCAGGCTGCGCGCGCGGGCACTGTCGCCGGCCAGGTGCCAGGCCCAGGCGGCATCGGCCAGGGCGTTGCTGCGGGCGCCACCTTTCAGGGTTGCGGCCAGCGCTTCCAGCTGCAGGGCGGCGTCGCGCGGTTTGCCTTGTTCGATCAGCGCCAGCGCCTGGCTCTGAGCCGGCGATTCGGGCGCGCTGGTCAGGCTGGTGGTGGCACAGCCGGCCAGCAGCATCAGCGACAGCGACAGGGCGAAGATCCGTGCGGCGGGCTTGTTCATGATCGGGTCCATGCGATGAGGGCAGCGGCCTTGGCCGGGTACACGCTACGATTCTACCCTTGCCCCGTGAGTACCGCTGAAATGAGTGTCCCAACCCTGTACGTCGTCGCCACCCCGATCGGCAACCTGGCCGATCTGAGCCCGCGCGCGCAGGAGGTGCTGCGTTCGGTGGCGGCCATCTGTGCCGAAGACACCCGCCGCAGCGGCCAGCTGCTGTCCCATTTTGGCATCCAGCAGCCGCTGGTGGCCCTGCATGAACACAATGAGGAAGCCTTGGCCCAGCGCCTGGTCTCGCGCCTTCAGGCCGGCGAGTCGCTGGCGCTGGTCAGTGATGCGGGTACGCCGCTGGTCAGTGATCCGGGTTTCCGCCTGGTGCGTGCCGCGCGCGCGGCAGGCATCAAGGTCAGCCCGATTCCCGGTGCCTGCGCCGCCATCGCCGCGCTGAGCGTGGCCGGCCTGCCCAGCGACCGTTTCAGCTTCGAGGGCTTCCTGCCGGCCAAGGCCAGCGGACGCCGCGACCGCCTGCAGGCGCTGGCCGGTGAAGTGCGCACGATGGTGTTCTACGAATCCTCGCACCGCATCACCGAGTCGCTGGCCGACATGGCGGCGATCTTCGGTGGCGAGCGCCCGGCAGTACTGGCGCGCGAGCTGACCAAGCTGTTCGAGACCGTACTGGATGGCGATCTGGCCGGCCTGCTGGCCAGGGTGGAAGCCGACGAGAACCAGCGCAAGGGCGAGTTCGTGGTGATGGTGCAGGGCGCCGGCGACGATGAGGAAGCGCAGCTGGCGCATGGCCGCCGCGTCTACGCCAAGCTGAGCGAGCATCTGCCGCCGTCGACCGCGGCGAAGCTGGCGGCTGAATTGACCGGCGCACCGCGCAAGGCGTTGTACGGCAGCTGATGGATCGTGCGGACCAAGGTCCGCACCCACCAGAGCAGCGGAACCGGTAGATCTGCGCCCCGCGTGGATGGATGAACCGCACGCCGCGATCAGCACGGCAGGAAGGGCGTGCGTAGGCTAGAATGTGCGCTGGCGGAGCCGGCCAGACAGTCGCGTCATCCCTTCGGGGGTGCCGAGGAAAGTCCGGGCTCCATAGGGCAAGGTGCCAGGTAACGCCTGGGCGGCGCAAGCCGACGGAAAGTGCAACAGAAAGATACCGCCTACGTCTTCTTCGGAAGGCCGGTAAGGGTGAAATGGTGCGGTAAGAGCGCACCGCGAGTCTGGCAACAGACCGGCACGGCAAACCCCACCTGGAGCAAGACCAAATAGGGATCCTTTGGCGCGGCCCGCGTTGGATCCGGGTAGGTTGCTTGAGCGTTGCGGTGACGTAACGCCTAGAGGAATGACTGTCCACGACAGAACCCGGCTTATCGGCCGGCTCCGCCTCTTTCTTACGGTAAGCCGAGCATGGCTCGGCTCTACTGTAGAGCCGAGCCATGCTCGGCTGCTCTCCGCCCAGATGCTTGGGATGTTGTTCAACCCGGCGTGCGGTACTGCCCGGCGGAAATGAACTGCTCGAACCGTTCGCACCACACCACTACGGTGGTGTAATCGTCCACGTTGACGCTTTCAGGCACGTCCACCAGGAAACGGTTGAAAGTCTTCACCTCGCCGATGCGCTGGGACTGTGCCTTGATCTTCAGGAAATCGGCCTTGTTGTCGACGAAGTCGCGCAAGAGGTAGACCTTGTAGTCCGGCCCCGGGCCCATCTTGCCGTCGAACGCGACCTGGCGCCGGCTGACGCTGACCTTGCCCTCGGCCCAGTGCACCGCGTCGCTGCCCTTGAGGTCACGGCGGAACGTGGTGTGATGAGTGGCGTCGTTCATGGCGGCCTGCACCTGCGCCGCCGGCGGATCATCAGGGGCGATCAGGATCGGCAGGAAGTACACGCCCAGGCCGAAGCCGAGGCCGAGAGTGAGCAGGTGGGTGGCGACAAGTACGAGAACACGGCGCATCAATGACTCCCTGTGGATCGGTGAGGCGCGCGGCAGGACCGCGCCAGATCATCGTGTGGCGTGCGTGCAGACATTTATAGACACAGAAAACAGGTACAGGGTCAGAAATCGACCTGGCTCTGGCCCAGGGCGACGCCCTGCGGGCCGAAGCGACGTTCGTGGATCTGCCCATGCCCGTTGGCGTCGATCAGCAGCACGGTGCTGGCGCGGGTGCCGTAGTCGTCGCCGCGGATGAAGGCCGGGCTCAGCCAGCGCTCGCGCTCCAGGCCGATGCCGGTGTCGGGCAGGTCGCTGTCGGCAGGGCGATGTTCGTCGGCCAGGGCGGCCCAGAGTGGGGTCAGGTCCTCATTGCCGGCCTGCAACCACGCCGACAGCGCATCCATCAGCCGACGGGTCTTCGGCCACGGCGCGTCCAGCGCACCGTTGGACATGCCATGCACGCCCGGGCCCAGGCTCTGCCGCTCGGCGGGGTGGTTGCCCAGGAACTCCAGGCTGTGGCCGTCGGCCAGCAGCAGGTTGAATGGGGCGTAGGCGCCGGCCACCGTTGCCAGTCGGTCGATATGCACGGCGGCGGGGTCGCGGCCGCGCAGGAAGTCTGCCACCAGCGCACCCCGTGAAGGACCGGTCTGGGCGGCCAGCGGGTCGCGGACATTGGTGACCACGGCCATGCGTCCACCGGCACCGACGCCGGCCCAGCCGCCGCCAGAGCGCAGGTCGCGGCCCCCGATGACGGAGGTCTCATCCTGCCAGGGGGCCAGCGCCGCCGTCGGGCGGGCGTGGAACTCATCACGGTTGCCGGTCATCACCAGCCGCCAGCGCGGGTGGTGCATCCAGCCAAGAGCGAGCAGGCACATGGCCTCATTGTGCACGGTTTGCGCAGTCTGGCGCCGCTTCCGGCCCGTTTTGGATGAATGCGCGGCCGATGTTTCACGCGCTGTCCACAGCCCTGAACTTCCGTTCAATCTCAAAAATTGAGACGGATCAGCAACTTGTGGATAAGCCTTGAACAATTCTCTAAAGGTTGTTGCAAGCCATTGATGTGGCTGGCGATTTCCCCGCTGAAAAGTTGTTGACAACCCTTCGGCCGCTGCTAAGGTGGGCATCAGAGGGAAATCCGGGTGTTTTGTGGGTTTTCGTGGTTCAATGTTTCACCGGGCGAAGGATAGGTGCACGCGTCGTGTTCCAGGGCGAGACGGCCATCACAGTTGACGATAAAGGGCGCATGGCGGTTCCCACCGCTTACCGCGACCTCGTCGCGCGCGCCAGCAACAACCGTCTCGTGCTGACCTACAACCCGTTCGAAGCCGGCTGCCTGTGGCTGTATGCAGAGTCGGAATGGGAGCGGGTCCGCGACGACGTCATGTCCAAGCCCAACACCCAGCGCGTCGTGCGCCTGTTGCAGCAGAAGCTGGTCGGCTCGGCCGCCCATCTGGAGCTGGACGGCAACGGTCGCATCAGCATCCCCGCCAGCCACCGCGGTGCGGTGGGCATTGAGAAGAAGGCGGTATTGCTCGGTATGGGCGACAAGTTCGAATTGTGGAGCGAGCAGGCGCATCGGGCCCTGATCCAGCAGACGTTGTCTGACGAGGATCTGGGTGATGGGTTGCTCGACCTGAAGTTGTGAGCCGGGGTGCCCGGATGCGCCCAGAAGCGCAGACCGGTCACCTTCCGGTGTCGCAGTCGCCGGCGGTGCACCTGCCGGTCCTGTACACCCAGGTCCTTGAAGGCCTGAGGGTGATCGAAAACGGACGTTATCTGGATGGCACGTTCGGTCGTGGCGGTCATGCACGTGGCGTGCTCACCCAGCTCGGTCCCGAGGGGCGCCTGCTGGTCATGGACAAGGATCCGGAAGCCATCGCCGTAGCCGAGCGCGATTTTGCGCCGGACCCGCGCGTGTCCATCTTCCGTGGCAGCTTCGCCCAGCTGCTGCAGTGGGATGCGACGGCCGAAGGCCTGGACGGCGTGCTGTTCGACCTGGGCGTGTCGTCGCCGCAGCTGGACGTGGCCGAACGTGGCTTCAGCTTCGGCAAGGATGGCCCGCTGGACATGCGCATGGATCCGGACAGCGGTGAAAGCGCCGCGCAGTGGATCAACCGCGTGGAAGACCGCGAAATTGCCGACGTGCTGTGGACCTACGGCGAAGAACGCCAGAGCCGCCGCATCGCCCGCGCCATCGTGGCCCGCCGCGAGAAGCAGCCGTTCACCCGCACCGCCGAACTGGCCGAGCTGATCGCCTCGGTGATGCCGCGTGGGAAAGACAAGATCCACCCGGCCACGCGCAGCTTCCAGGCCATCCGCATCCACATCAACCGCGAGCTGGCCGATCTCGAAGCCGGGCTCGATGCGGCCGTGGAACGGCTCAAGCCCGGTGGCCGGCTGGCGGTGATCAGCTTCCATTCGCTGGAAGACCGCATCGTCAAGCAGTACATGAACCGCCTGGCCAAGGCGCCGCCGGCCAACCGCCGCCTGCCCGAGGCGGTGGCGTTCGTGCCGACACTGGACCTGATCGGTGGCGCCATCAAGGCTACCGACGAGGAACTGGCCGCCAACCCGCGTGCGCGCAGCGCCGTGCTGCGCGTGGCGCAGAAGCGGGAGGCCGACGCATGAGCCGGCTGCTGCTGATCATCCTGTTGGCCTCGACCGTGGCCTCGGCGATCGGCGTCGTGTTCGTGCGTCACCGTCACCGGCAGACGTTCATCGAGCTGTCGCGCGCCGAACGCAAGCGCGATGACATCAACCTCGAATTCGGCCGCCTGCAGCTGGAGCAGGCCACGCTGGCCGAAGCCAACCGGGTGGATCGCATCGCCCGCGAAAAGCTCGGCATGAAGTTCCCCGAAGCCGGGGACATCGTGGTGGTGCGGCCATGAGCAAGACCGGCCGCAACCGCCCGCGCAACGCCTTCAACCTGCGCCAGCGCCTGCGCTGGGTCGCGCTGGCGCTCGGCCTGTGTTCGGTGTCGCTGGTCGGCCGCGCCGCCTACGTGCAGATCATCAACAGCGACTTCTACCAGCGCCAGGGCGAAGCCCGCTACCTGCGCGAGCTGCCGATCAAGACCTCGCGCGGCATGATCACCGACCGCAACGGCGAGCCGCTGGCGGTGTCCACGCCGGTCGCCTCGATCTGGGTCAACCCGCAGGACCTGCTGCGTTCGCCCGAGCGCATCCCGGAGCTGGCCCAGGCGGTCGGCATGTCGGTGGACGAGCTGAGCAGCCGCCTGTCGCAGAAGTCGGACAAGGAATTCATGTACCTGCGTCGCCGGATCAATCCGGACGAGGCAGAGAAGGTGGTCGCGCTGAAGATTCCGGGCGTGGCCGCGCAGCGCGAGTTCCGCCGCTTCTACCCGCAGGGTGAGGCGATGGCGCACGTGCTGGGCTTCACCAACATCGACGACCGCGGCCAGGAAGGCCTGGAGCTGGCGTTCGACGAATGGCTGCGCGGCAAGGCCGGCGCCAAGCGGGTGATCCGCAACCGCAAGGGCGAGACCGTCGAAAGCGATCTGCTGCGCGCCGCCGAACCGGGCAAGGACCTGACCCTCAGCATCGATCGCCGCATCCAGTACCTGGCGTTCAAGGAGCTGCGCAACGCGCTGGTGGCCAACAAGGCGGCCGGCGGTTCGATGGTGATCATGGACGTGACCACCGGCGAGATCCTGGCCATGGTCAACCTGCCGACCTACAACCCGAATTCGCTGACCGGCGCGCTGCCCGATGCGCGCCGCAACCGTGCGGTGACCGATCTGGTCGAGCCGGGCTCGACGATGAAGCCGCTGACCATCGCCACCGCGCTGCAGGCCGGTGCGGTGACCAAGGACACCATCATCGATACCAACCCGGGTTACATGCAGGTAGCCCGCTTCACCATTCGCGACGTGCCGCGCAACAACGGCGTGCTGAACGTGACCGGCGTGATCACCCGCAGTTCCAACATCGGCGCGGCCAAGGTTGCGGCGAAGATGCCGGACCAGGTGTTCTATGACGGCGTGCGCCGCTTCGGCTACGGCTCGGTGCCGCACAGCGGCTTCCCGGGTGAATCCGGTGGCGTGGTGCGGCGCCCGGCCAACTGGGACGGTGCCACCAAGACCACGATGTCCTACGGCTACGGCCTGAACGTGACGCCGCTGCAGATCGCGACCGCTTATTCGGCGCTGGCCAATGGTGGCAAGCTGATCGCGCCGACCTTCGTCAAAGGCCAGCGCAACGAAGCGCATCAGATCATCGATGAGAGCGTCGCCAGGCAGGTGGTGGCGATGATGGAAACGGTGGTCACCCAGGGCGGCGCCAAGCAGGCGGCGGTGCTGGGCTACCGCGTGGCCGGCAAGACCGGTACCGCGCGCAAGACCGGTCCGGGGGGGTACGAGCGGGGTCATTACAACGCGCTGTTCGCCGGCGTGGTGCCGGCCACCAACCCGCGCTTCGCCACCGTCATCGTCATCAACGATCCGCAGGCCGGCAAGTTCTACGGCGGCCTGGTGTCGGCGCCGGTCTATCACAACGTGATGGAAGGCACCCTGCGCCTGATGGACGTGCCGCTGGACGACCTGCAGTCGTGGCTGGCCGCGCAGCAGTCCGGCAAGGTCGGCCACTCGGCCTCGATCCTGCCTGCGCCGCCGGCCGAAGCCGCCTTGCCGGTGGATGCCGCCGCTGAATTCGATGCTGCGCTGCCCAGCGCGCATGCCCAGACGCCGCCCGCTACGGGAGGCACGCAATGAGTCCTTCGATGTTGCTTTCGCAGTTGCTTCCGGACGTTGCTCTTGCAGGGCACGACCCCGTTCTGACCGGCCTGGTGCTGGACAGCCGCGCCGTGCGCCCCGGCAATGCCTTCGTCGCCATCGCCGGGTTCGGCGCGCATGGCCTGGGCTTTGTCGAGCAGGCCCGCGCGGCGGGCGCTGTCGCCATCCTGTTCGAACCGCCCGCGCCTGCCGAACTGCCGGCCCCAGCCGATGCGATCGCCGTGCCGGGCCTGCGCGCGCGCATGGGCGCGATGGCCGACCAGTTCCATGGCGCACCGTCGCGGGCGATGGCGATGGTGGGCGTGACCGGCACCAACGGCAAGACCTCCACCGTGCAGCTGCTGGCCCAGGCCTGGCACCTGCTCGGAACGCCCAGCGGCAGTATCGGCACGCTGGGCGCCGGACTTTATGGTTCGGTTGAACCGACCGGCTTCACCACGCCGCTGGTGCTGCAGATGCATGCGTTGCTGGCGCAGCTGCGCGACGCCGGTGCGCGCGTGGTGGCGATGGAAGTCAGTTCGCACGCGCTGGACCAGGGTCGCGTGGATGCCGTGCACTACGACGTGGCGGTGTTCACCAACCTCACCCGCGACCATCTGGACTACCACGGCGACATGGCCAGCTACGGCGCGGCCAAGGCGCGGCTGTTCCATCGTCCGGGCCTGAAGTCCGCGGTGATCAATCTTGACGACGCCTTCGGCCGCCAGCTGTTCGCCGGCCTGCCGGCGGGCGTGCAGCCGATCGGTCTGAGCTCGCGCGGTGCCACCGATGCCAGCGTGCGCGCCGAAGCGCTGCAGCTGGACGGCCGCGGCATTGCCTTCGAACTGGTCATCGACGGCCAGCGCGCGGCGGTACAGTCGCCGCTGCTGGGCCGCTTCAACGTGGACAACCTGCTGGCGGTGGCCGGCACCCTGCACGCGCAGGGCCAGCCGCTGCCGCGCATCGCCGAAGTACTGTCGGCACTGCAGCCGATCCGTGGCCGCATGAACCGCCTGGGTGGCGAAGACGGTCTGCCGACGGTGGTGGTCGATTACGCACACACCCCGGACGCGCTGGAACAGGCGCTGGACAGCCTGCATGGCCATCTGCACGGCGCGCTGTTCTGCGTGTTCGGTTGCGGTGGCGAGCGCGATACCGGCAAGCGCCCGCAGATGGCGGCCATTGCCGAGCGCCTGGCCAACCAGGTCATCGTCACCGACGACAACCCGCGTGGCGAAGATGGCGACGTGATCGTGGCCGACATCCTGGCCGGCTTCGCCGATGCCTCCGCCGTGACCGTGCAGCGCAGCCGCGCGCGTGCGATCGGCCTGGCGGTGAAGCGTGCCGGTGCCGGCGACATCATCCTGATCGCCGGCAAGGGCCACGAGCCGTACCAGGAAGTGAATGGCGTGCGCCATGACTTCGACGACACCGAAGTGGCCGCCGCTGCACTGGCGGCCAAGGCCGGTGTGCTCAGCGCGCAGGCCGGGGAGGGCGCCGCATGAAGCGCACCCTGCTTTCGCTGATCGCCCACTGGGCCGGCGGCGAGATCCACGGCGACGACGTGGCCATCGATGCGGTCAGCAATGACACCCGCAGCCTCGGCCCGGGCAGCCTGTATGTGGCGCTGCGCGGTGAGCGTTTTGATGGCCATGACTTCGCCACCGACGCGCAGGCGCGCGGTGCCAGTGCGCTCCTGGTCGAGCGCCTGCTGCCGATCGAACTGCCGCAGGTGCTGGTGGCCGACAGCGAACTGGCACTGGCGAAGATCGCCACCGGCATGCAGCGCGACCGTGGCACCGAGGTGTTCGCGATCACCGGCAGCAACGGCAAGACCAGCGTGAAGAGCCTGCTGCTGTCGATCCTGCAGCAGGTAGCCCAGCACGCGCACAAGGTGGTGTACGCCAACCCGGGCAACCGCAACAACGAGATCGGCCTGCCGCTGGCAGTGATTGATGCACCGGAAGATGCCGACTACGCCGTCTACGAGATGGGCGCCGGCAAGCCGGGCGACATTGCCTATTTGACCGACATCGCCCGCCCGCGCTATGCGCTGGTCAACAACATCGCCCCGGCGCACCTGGAACGCATGGGCAGCCTGCTCGGCGTGGCGGTGACCAAGGGCGCGATCTATGCCGCGCTGCCGGCCGATGGCGTGGCCGTGATCAATGTGGACGATGCCTACGGCCGCTGGTTCGAACAGCACTTCGTCGGCACCCCGCCACGCTGCCGCGTACTGCGCTACGGCCTGGAGCACACTGCGGACATCACCGCGCGCGACATCCGCGCCGGCGCGCAGGGCAGCCAGTTCACCCTGGTCGCACCGAGCGGCGAAGCCCGCGTGGTGCTGGGCCTGCCGGGTCGCCACAACGTCAGCAACGCGCTGGCCGCTGCCAGCCTGGCGCTGGCGGCTGGTGTCGATCTGGCACTGATTGCGGCCGGCCTGGCCGAAGCGCAGCCGGTACCGGGCCGCCAGATCGCCCATCAGCTGCGCAATGGCGCGGTGCTGGTGGACGACAGCTACAACGCTAACCCCGGTTCGCTGGCAGCGGCCATCGATGCCTTGGCCGCCGCGCCGGAAGAGGGCTGGCTGGTGCTGGGCGACATGCGCGAGCTGGGTCCGGACGCCGAAGCGCTGCATGCGCAGGCGGGGCTCCGCGCGCGCGCCGCTGGCCTCAAGCGCCTGTATGCGCTGGGCCCGCTCAGCGCCGCTGCCGCTACCGCCTTCGGCGAAGGCGGCCGTCATTTCGCCACCCATGACGCGCTGTCGCAGGCGCTGAAGGACGAGCTGCACGCCGGCGTGCGCTGCCTGGTCAAGGGTTCCCGTGGCAGCGCCATGGACACGATTGTCAAAGCGCTGCTGGCGCAAGGAGAGGAATCCCCGCATGTTGTATGAACTGGCTCGATGGTTGCAGCAGTTGGAGAGCCTGTTCGGGCTGTTCAACTACCAGACGTTCCGCGCCATCCTTGCCGCGCTGACGGCCCTGTTCCTGTCGCTGTGGCTTGGCCCGGCGATGATCCGCAAGCTTGCCCAGTTCAAGGGCGGCCAGCCGATCCGCAAGGACGGTCCGCAGACCCATTTCTCCAAGGCCGGCACGCCGACCATGGGCGGTTCGCTGATCCTGCTCACCATCACCCTGTCGGTGCTGATGTGGGCCGACCTGCGCAACCGCTACGTGTGGCTGGTGCTGGCGGTGATGCTGTGCTTCGGCGCCATCGGCTGGTATGACGACTGGATCAAGATCGTCCGCCGCGACCCGAACGGCCTGAAGTCGCGCTGGAAGTACTTGCTGCAGTCGATCTTCGGCCTGGCCGCGGGCCTGTTCCTGTTCTACACGGCCGACGTGCCGGCAGCGCTGACCTTCTACATCCCGATGTTCAAGTCGATCGCGCTGCCGCTGGCCGGCATCGGCTTCGTGGCCATCGCCTACTTCTGGATCGTCGGCTTCTCCAACGCGGTGAACCTGACCGACGGCCTGGATGGCCTGGCGATCATGCCGACCGTGCTGGTGGCCTGCGCGCTGGGCGTATTCGCGTATGCCTCGGGCAACGTGGTATTCGCCAACTACCTGCAGATTCCGCAGATTCCGGGCGCCGGCGAGCTGGTCATCATCTGCGCGGCCATCGCCGGTGCCGGCCTCGGCTTCCTGTGGTTCAACACCTATCCGGCCATGGTGTTCATGGGCGACATCGGCGCGCTGGCGCTGGGTGCGGTGCTGGGCACCATCGCGGTGATCACCCGCCAGGAGCTGGTGCTGGTGATCATGGGCGGCGTGTTCGTCATCGAAACGCTGTCGGTGATGATCCAGGTGGCCTCGTTCAAGCTGACCGGCAAGCGCGTGTTCCGCATGGCGCCGATCCACCACCATTTCGAACTGAAGGGCTGGCCCGAGCCGCGCGTCATCGTGCGCTTCTGGATCATCTCCGTCGTGCTCGTGCTGATCGGCCTGGCCACGTTGAAGGTGCGCTGAGATGAACGACCTGTCCCGCCAGGCAACACGCCTTGAAGCCATCGAAGGCAGCTACGACAAGTGGCTGCTGGGCGCGATCATCGCGCTCACCGGCGTGGGCGTGGTGATGGTGGCGTCCAGCTCGATCGCCTTGATGAGCAGCCCGTTCTACTACCTCAACCGCCACCTGATTTTCCTGGCGGTGGGTATCGTGCTGGCGGTCATCGCCGCCCGCACCGAGCTGAAGTCCATCGAGCAGTACAACCAGATGCTGCTGCTGGGCTGCTTCGTGCTGCTGCTGGCGGTGTTCGCACCGGGCCTGGGCAGCACGGTCAACGGCGCACGCCGCTGGATCAACCTGGGCATCTCCAAGTTCCAGACGGTCGAAGCGGTGAAAGTGCTCTACATCGTCTGGCTGTCGAGCTACCTGGTGCGTTTCCGCGACGAGGTCAATGCGACCTGGCCGGCAATGCTCAAGCCGCTGGGCGTGGCCGGTGCCCTGGTGGTGCTGTTGCTGCTGCAGCCGGACTTCGGTTCGTCGACCCTGCTGCTGGCGATCACCGCCGGCATGCTGGTGCTGGGCGGGGTGAACATGCCGCGCATGTCGATGCCGGTGATCATCGGCCTGGTCGGCATGAGCGCGCTGGCGATCATCGAGCCCTACCGCATGCGCCGCATCACTTCCTTCCTGGACCCGTGGGCCGACCAGCAGGGTGACGGCTACCAGCTGTCGAACGCGCTGATGGCCGTGGGCCGTGGTGAATGGACCGGCGTCGGCCTGGGCAACTCGGTGCAGAAGCTGTACTACCTGCCCGAAGCGCATACCGACTTCATCTTCTCGGTTACCGCCGAGGAATTCGGCTTCCTGGGCACCTGCGTGATCGTGGCGCTGTACGCGCTGCTGGTCGGTCGGACCTTCTGGCTGGGCATGCGCTGCGTGGAAATGAAGCGGCACTTCTCCGGCTACATCGCCTTCGGCATCGGCCTGTGGATCAGCATGCAGACCTTCGTCTCGATCGGCGTGAACCTGGGCATCCTGCCGACCAAGGGCCTGACCCTGCCGCTGATCTCCTCCGGCGGTTCGTCGGTGCTGATGACCTGCGTGGCGATGGGCCTGCTTCTGCGCGTGTCCTATGAACTCAAGCGCGCCGAGCGCCGCCAGGCCGTGCGCATCGGTGGCGCCGAAGACGTTGCTGCCGAGCCGAGCGACGAGCCGGCCGCGCCGGTGGCCGCCAGCGTACCGATGAGCGCCGAGCCGGTCGCATCCGCGTCCGCTGCCCCGAATGCTGCACGCGGCACCAGCCGCCTGCAGTCGCGCATCGAACCGACCTTCGGGAGGCTGTCATGAACACGGCCACCCACACTGCACGACCAGTAATGATCCTGGCCGGTGGCACCGGCGGGCACATCTTCCCCGGCCTGGCCGTGGCCCGCGTGCTGCGCGAGCGTGGCGTGCCGGTCACCTGGATGGGCGCCGACGGTGCGATGGAAACCCGCCTCGTGCCGCAGCACGACATTCCGATCGACACGCTGGCCATCACCGGCCTGCGCGGCAAGGGCAAGCTGGCCCTGCTCGGCGCGCCGTGGCGGTTGATGCGCGCGCTGCGCGCCGCCGGCATGATCATCCGCAAGCGCCAGCCCCGTGCGGTGGTTGCCTTCGGTGGTTTCGCCTCCGGCCCGGGTGGCATGGCTACGCGCCTGCACGGCCTGCCGCTGCTGGTGCACGAACAGAATCGCGCTCCCGGCATGACCAACCGCATCCTGTCGCGCTACGCGCGCCGGCTGCTGACCGGCTTCCCGGGTACCTTCGCCAAGGGCGAGGAGTTCGTTGGCAACCCGGTACGTGCGGAGATCGCCGCCATCGCACCGCCGGAACAGCGCTTCGCCGACCGCCAGGGTCCGCTGCGCGTGCTGGTGGTCGGTGGCAGCCAGGGCGCGCGTGCGCTCAACACCGGCGTGCCCCAAGCGATCGCCGCGCTCGGTGCCGGGGTTCCGGTGCAGGTGCGCCACCAGAGTGGCGAGAAGATGCACGCCGAAGCGGTCGAGGCCTATGCCAAGGCCGGCGTGCAGGCTGAAATCACGCCGTTCATCGCCGACATGGCCGAAGCCTTTGCCTGGGCCGACCTGGTGGTGTGCCGCGCAGGCGCTTCGACGTTGGCCGAGCTTTGCGCGGTCGGTGTCGGCAGCGTGCTGGTGCCATTCCCCGCCGCCGTCGACGATCACCAGACCCGCAATGCGGAGTACCTGGTCGAGCGCGGCGCGGCGGTTTTGCTGAAGCAGGACGGAACGCTGGCCGACGGCATTGCCGCACTGCTGCGCGATCTGTCCGAAAATCCCGCCCGCCGCATGCAGATGGCGCAAGCCGCGCGTGCCCTGGCCAAGGTCGATGCCGCCGAGCGCATCGCCGATATCATTCTTGAGGAAGCTGTATGAAGAAGGCATGCCACCGCGCCTGCCCTGCGCGAGGCCGCGCATGATCCGTCGCCTGCACGACACCAACGACCTGGTGCGCGCGTTCCCGCGCGTGCATTTCGTCGGCATCGGCGGCACCGGCATGAGCGGCATCGCCGAAGTGATGCTGACGCTGGGCTATGAAGTATCCGGCTCGGACAACGCCGACAATGCGGCCACCCGCCGCCTGGCCGGCCTGGGGGCGCGCATCATGCGCGGCCACTCCGCGGCCAACGTGCTGGGCACCGACTGCGTGGTGGTCTCCAGTGCCATCCGCGAAGACAACCCGGAACTGATGGAAGCGCGCAGCCAGCGCATTCCGATCATGCCGCGTGCGGCGATGCTGGCCGAGCTGATGCGCTTCCGCCGCGGCATTGCGGTGGCCGGCACGCACGGCAAGACCACCACCACCAGCCTGACCGCGGCGGTGCTGAGCGAAGGTGGCCTGGACCCGACCTTCGTGATCGGTGGCCAGCTGCTGGCTGCCGGTGCCAACGCCAAGCTGGGTGGCGGGCAGTGGCTGGTGGCCGAGGCCGACGAAAGCGATGGCAGCTTCCTGCGCCTGAACCCGCTGATGTCGATCATCACGAACATCGATGCCGACCACCTGGAAAACTACGGCAACGACTTTGCCCGCGTGCAGGCGGCCTTCGCCGAGTTCCTGCAGCGCCTGCCGTTCTACGGTCTGGCCGTGCTGTGCATCGACGACCCGGAAGTGGCCGCGCTGGCCGCCAAGACCCCGCGCCACGTGATGAGCTACGGCATGAGCCCGCAGGCCGACGTGCGCGCCGAGAACGTGGTGCAGGAAGGGTCGCGCATGCGCTTCACCCTGCGCCTGCCGCAGGGCACCAGCCAGGAAGTGGTGCTGGCCCTGCCGGGCAGGCACAACGTGCTCAACGCACTGGCCGCCGCCGCAGTGGGCTGGCAGCTGGGCGTGGCACCGGATGCGATCGCACGTGCGCTGGATAGCTTCGCCGGTGTCGGCCGTCGCTTCAACGATCTGGGTGAAGTGACCACCGCCAGCGGGGCCAAGGTCCGCATCATCGACGACTACGGTCATCACCCGAGCGAGCTGGAGGCGGTGTTCGCCGCCGCGCGTGGTGGCTGGGCCGACAAGCGCCTGGTCGTGGCCTTCCAGCCGCACCGTTACAGCCGTACCCGCGACCAGTTCGACAAGTTCGCCGCGGTGCTGTCCAGCGTCGACGCGCTCGTGCTGAGCGAGGTCTACCCGGCCGGCGAAGAGCCGATTGCCGGTGCCGACTCGCATGCGCTGGCCCGCGCAATCCGCGCGCGCGGCCGCAGCGAGCCGGTGGTGGTGGGCAAGGCCGCCGAGCTGGCCAGCGTGCTGCCGGACGTGCTGCAGGACGGTGACCTGCTGCTGATGATGGGGGCGGGCGACATCGGCGCCGTGGCCACCCACATCGCGGTGGAAGGCTTCAAGGGGGAGGGCGAGGCGTGAGCGCGCTGACCTTCCCGCCGCTGCGCGTGACCGACCCGGCTGTGTTCGGTCGCGTCGCCGTGCTGCTCGGTGGCACCTCCAGCGAACGCGAGGTGTCGCTGGATTCCGGCCGCAACGTGCTCGAAGCCCTGCAGTCGCGCGGCGTCGATGCGTTCGCCGTGGACGGCATCCCGGCGCTGGCCAAGGCGCTCGCCGCCGGCGGCATCGATCGCGTGTTCAACATCCTGCACGGCCACAACGGTGGCGGTGAGGACGGCATCGTGCAGGGCCTGATGGACGCCTTCGGCGTGCCGTATACCGGCTCGAACGTGCTGGGTTCGGCGCTGAGCATGGACAAGATCCGCACCAAGCAGGTGTGGCTGTCGCTGGGCCTGCCGACCCCGCAGTACCGGAAGGTCACTGCCGAAGACGTGCATGCCAACGCCGCTGCGCTCGGCCTGCCGGTGGTGGTGAAGCCGGCCAACGAAGGTTCCAGCGTGGGCATCAGCCGGGTGACCGACGACGCCGGCCTGGATGAGGCGGTGGCGCTGGCCGCGCGCTACGACGGCCAGCTGCTGATGGAACAGATGGTGGTCGGCGACGAACTGACCGTGGCCATCCTTGGCGACGTCGCACTGCCGTCGATCCGCATCGTGCCCAAGGGCCAGTGGTACGACTACAACGCCAAGTACATCGCCGAGGACACCCAGTACCTGTGCCCGGGCCTGGACGGTGACGCCGAGGACGAGATCCGCCGCATCGCGCTGGCCGCGTTCCGTGCCGCCGGCTGCCGTGGCTGGGGCCGCGTGGATGTCATGCGAGACCGCGACAGCGGCCATTTCTTCCTGCTGGAAGTGAACACTGCGCCGGGCATGACCAGCCACTCGCTGGTGCCCAAGGCGGCCCGCCAGGCCGGCATCGGTTTCGAGGAGCTGGTGTGGCGCGTGCTGGAACAGACCCTGGAGGCCTCGCACGCATGAACGCGGTGCTGCGCATCTTCGTCTGGCTGTTGGCGCTGTCGGTGGTTGCACTGCCGGTGGTGGCCGTAGTCAATGGCTGGGTTGGCGCCGAGCGCTGGCCGCTGGCGAAGCTGCGCGTGCATGGTGAGTTCAAGCGGGTGCCGGCCGAGCAGCTGCAGCAGGTGCTGCTGCCGTACGCGCACGCGGGCTTCTTCGCGGTCAAGCTGCAGGACGCGCAGGATGCACTGGAACAGCTGCCGTGGGTGGAAAGCGCGCAGGTGCGCAAGCAGTGGCCGGACGTGCTGGAAGTGACCCTGGTGGAGCACAAGCCGTTCGCGCGCTGGGGCAACGACCGCCTGGTCTCCGAGCAGGGCAAGCTGTTCCCCACGCCGAAGAAGCTGGCCGACCTGGCGCTGCCCGAACTGGACGGTCCGGACAGCCAGACCGAAGAAGTGATGAAGCTGTACAGCGACTCGCGTGCATTGTTCGCACCGGCCGGCGTGGACGTGCGCCGGGTGACGATGGACGCGCGTGGCAGCTGGTCGCTGGTGCTGAGCAACGGCACTGAAGTGGTGGTCGGTCGCGACGATGCACGCTCGCGCATGCAGCGTTTCGTCAAGGTGCTGCCGCAGTTGAACCGTCAGGACGCGCCGATCGAGCGCGCCGACCTCCGTTACACCAATGGTTTCACGCTGAGCTGGGGTACCCCGGCCACGCCGGCGAAAACGTCGGCGACCCCAGCCAGCAGGACGCAGGAAAGGACATGAATCGCAAGGGTGACAAATCGCTGATCGTTGGCCTGGACATCGGCACCTCCAAGGTGGTGGCGCTGGTGGGCGAGTATTCGCCGGGCAACCCGATCGAAGTGATCGGCATCGGCTCGCACGAGTCGCGCGGTTTGAAGCGCGGCGTGGTGGTGGACATCGAATCGACCGTGCAGTCGATCCAGCGCGCGGTGGAAGAAGCCGAACTGATGGCTGGCTGTGAGATCCGCTCGGTGTACGCCTCGATCTCCGGCAACCACGTGCAGTGCAAGAACTCGCCCGGCATCGTGCCGATCCGCGACGGTGAAGTGACCTGGGGCGACCTGGATCGCGTGCTGGACGCGGCCAAGGCGGTGGCGATTCCGGCCGACCAGAAGATCCTGCACGCGATCCCGCGCGAGTACGTTCTGGACGATTCGCAGGAAGGCATCCGCAACCCGGTCGGCATGACTGGCGTGCGCCTGGAAGTGCACGCCCACCTGGTGGTGTGTGCGCAGTCGGCCGCAGCCAACATCAGCAAGTGCGTGCAGCGCTGCGGTCTGCAGGTGGACGATCTGGTGCTGTCCTCGCTGGCCTCCAGCGTGGCGGTGCTGACCGCCGACGAGCGCGAGCTGGGCGTGGTGCTGGTCGACATGGGCGCTGGCACCACCGACATCGCCGTATTCGTGCAGGGTGCGATCTGCCACACGGCTTCGCTGCCGATCGCCGGCGACCACGTCACCAATGACATCGCGCACATGCTGCGCACGCCGACTCCGGAAGCCGAGCAGATCAAGGTGCGCTATGCCTGCGCGCTGGCCCAGTTGGCCACTGCCGAGGAAAGCATCCAGGTGCCGTCGGTGGGCGACCGCCCGCCGCGCCGCATGCCGCGCCACTCGCTGGCGCAGGCCGTGCAGGGCCGCTACGAGGAAATCTTCGAGATGGTGCAGGCCGAACTGCGCCGCTCCGGCTTCGAGGAACTGGTGCGCGCCGGCATGGTGCTGACCGGTGGCGCTTCGAAGATGGAAGGCGTGGTCGAACTGGCCGAGGAAATGCTGCAGATGCCGGTGCGCGTGGGCATCCCGCAGCACGTCACCGGCCTGGGCGAAGTGGTCGGCAACCCGGTGCATGCCACCGGCGTGGGCCTGCTGCTGATGGGCAGCCAGATCGAGCACCCGCGGCGGCCGTCGCTGCCGACCGGGCGCGCTGGAAGCATGTTCAAGAAACTCAAGACCTGGTTCCGCGGCGAGTTCTGACGCGGAACCTGCACTACCCGGGCTCGCCCGGTTGCAACACCGGCAACACGACGCAACACCGGCAACACATAACCCACACAGCCGCAACGACGGCATGCAGCACGAAGGCAGGACGCCCGAATGCCCATGCAATCGAAAGCGGATACAACGAGGACACGGACATGGCGCATTTTGAACTGATCGAAAAGATGGCACCCAATGCGGTGATCAAGGTTGTTGGCGTGGGCGGCGGCGGCGGCAATGCCGTGGCGCACATGGTCAACTCGGCGGTGGATGGCGTGGAATTCATCACTGCCAACACCGACTCGCAGGCCATCAAGAATTGTGGTGCCAAGCTGCAGCTGCAGCTGGGTACCAACGTGACCAAGGGCCTGGGCGCAGGCGCGAACCCGGAAGTCGGCCGCCAGGCCGCGCTGGAAGACCGTGAGCGCATCATGGACGCGCTGCAGGGTGCGGACATGGTGTTCATCACCGCCGGCATGGGCGGCGGCACCGGCACCGGCGCTGCACCGGTGGTGGCACAGCTGGCCAAGGAAATGGGCATCCTGACCGTGGCCGTGGTCACCAAGCCGTTCCCGTTCGAAGGCCGTCGCCGCATGCAGGTCGCGCTGAAGGGCATCGAGGAACTGAGCCAGCACTGCGACTCGCTGATCACCATCCCGAACGAGAAGCTGATCACCGTGCTGGGTCGCAACGCGACCATGATCCAGGCCTTCCGTGCCGCCAACGACGTGCTGCAGGGCGCCGTGCAGGGCATCGCCGACCTGATCGTGCGTCCGGGCCTGATCAACGTCGACTTCGCCGACGTGCGCACCGTCATGTCCGAAATGGGCCTGGCAATGATGGGCACCGGTACCGCCCGCGGCGATGACCGCGCGCAGGCCGCTGCCGAGTCGGCGATCCAGAACCCGCTGCTGGACGACGTGAACCTGGCCGGTGCCAACGGCATCCTGGTCAACATCACCGCCGGCGCCGACTTCACCATGGCCGAGTTCGACGAGATCGGCCGTACCATCGACGGCTTCGCTTCCGAAGACGCCACCGTGGTGGTGGGTACCGTGCTGGACCCGGACATGCAGGACGAAGTGCGCGTGACGGTGGTCGCCACCGGCCTGAACCGCATCTCGGCCAGCAAGACCCAGCGTCCGGGCGAGCGCGCGCCGATCAAGCTGGTCCGCAACGCCACCACCGGCCAGCCGGAGTTCGGCGAGTTCGACAATGGCGGCGACGCCGTGTCCAAGGCTGTTGGCGGGATGGGCCTGGGCCTGCGTCGTGCCAGCAGCGACACCGCGGCAGCCTCCACCCCGTCGGCCCCGGCCGCTTCGGCCCCGGCTGCAGCGGAACTGCCGAACGATTACCTGGACATCCCGGCCTTCCTGCGCCGCCAGGCGGACTGAGCGGGGCTGCCCGGGGCTTGTCCTCCCCGGGTTGCGCCACCATGTCCTGAAAACGCGGGCGCCGGGCCAGGATGGGCCCGGCGCCCTGCTTCACGCGCGTCCTACCGGCGCGCCGGTGTGTCCTGCCGGCGTTTCAGTCGGGGTAGGGGACCGTGCGTGTTAATCTAATGTGTCACTTCCGGTCCATCCCCCATGATCCAGCAACGCACCCTCAAGAACACGATCCGCGCCACCGGCGTTGGCCTGCACAGCGGTGACAAGGTCTACATGACCCTGCGCCCGGCACCGGTCAACCATGGCATCGTGTTCCGCCGCGTGGACCTGGACCCGGTGGTGGAAGTGCCGGCCAAGGCCGAGCTGGTCACCGAAGTGACCCTGTGCACCGGCCTGACCTGCAACGACGCCAAGATCCAGACCGTCGAACACCTGATGTCGGCGCTGGCCGGCCTGGGTGTGGACAACATCATCGTCGAACTGTCCTCGGCCGAGCTGCCGATCATGGACGGTTCGGCCGGCCCGTTCGTGTTCCTGCTGCAGTCGGCGGGCATCGTGGAACAGGAGGCGCCCAAGCGCTTCATCCGCGTGCTGAAGACCGTGGAAGTGACCGAGGGCGACAAGGTGGCCCGCTTCACCCCGTACGAGGGCTACAAGCTGGGCTTCACCATCCAGTTCGATCACCCGATGATCCCGGCCAAGCAGTCGCGCCAGGAAATCGAGTTCTCGACGCTGGCCTACACCAAGGAAATCTCCCGCGCGCGCACCTTCGGTTTCATGCGCGACCTGGAATACATGCGCGAGCGCAATCTGGGCCTGGGCGGTTCGATGGACAACGCCATCGTGCTGGACGAGTTCCGCGTGCTCAACGAAGACGGCCTGCGCTACGCCGACGAATTCGTGCGCCACAAGATCCTCGATGCGATCGGCGACCTCTATCTGGCCGGTGGCCAGGTGCTGGGTGCCTACGAAGGCTTCAAGTCCGGTCACGCCCTCAACAACAAGCTGGTGCGGGCGCTGATGGCCGACGCCACTGCTTGGGAATGGGTCAGCTTCGACTCGCCGGCGACGCCGGACCCGGTGGAATACGCTACTCCGGCCTACGCCTGATTTCTGTAGGCTGTTGAATTGAAAGACAAAAACGCCGCCTTCCAGGGCGGCGTTGTCGTTTCAGGCGTGTTCGGCGCATTCAGCATGCTTGACGCGCGTCAAGGCCGGTTCGAGGTCACGGTTTTGTGAACCTGTTGGATCGGAAGCCTGAATTTAACGCAGTTTTAACAACAATCTAACGACAGGCCCCCGGATGGCAGCTAGGATGCGACCCGGCCCCCGAAATGTTTCACGCCGTGGTGACACGCGCGACGGGGAGCGGAGCCGGATGCTCCGTTGTCGTCAGGACCGCTTCTTCGGCTTCGAAGGAACGTCCTGCAGGCAAGCCAAGGCGTCGCGTAGCCCTTTGTGCGTGGCGGCTGAAACTGCGTGGGGTCCATTCCGGTTGTCGAGCGCTGGGGAGCGCGTGGGAGTGGGAGACGCAGTCTTGATGGTCACCCTGGTGGCCTTCAGCCCGATGGAACGGGCCGCGTCGAGCAACTGGGCTTCGGCAAGCCGCAACTTGGCATGCCAGACCGGGGACTCGACGAGAAAAACGAGGTGTTCCCCGTCCACATTGGCCAACCGGCAACGGCTGCGCAGAGGTGGCGGCAACTGGGGGCGCAACTGACGGTCCAGCGCGTCGAGCCACAAGGCACGCCGCAGCGGGTTCCCGCTTTTGTCCGCCATCACCGCATCCAGCGCCGGCTTCGGCACTGACGCGGGGCGAACGCTGGATTTCGGCTCAGACATGAAAACTCACTGATGGCATTCAAAAAGATCGTAATCAAAACGCGTGAAGGACAGGCCAAGGCGTCGCCCATCGCGCGTTTGCGGTTCTATTTCGAGGACCGCCCCCGCGCCCTGCTGGGCAGCGTGCTCGGGGTAGGCTGCATTATCGGCCTTGCTGGCGGCATTGGCGCCAGCGCGCTGAATGATTCCCGGCTGCAGGCCAAGGTCGAGCGCCAGGATGCGGAGCTGGCCAAGGTCAAGCGCGATGCGCAGACCCAGGTCAACGCGCTGGCGGCCCGCCTCGGCGAGCTGCAGGCCCAGGCCACCCGCCTCAACGCCCTCGGCGAACGGCTGACCCAGATGGGCAAGCTGGAAGACGGCGAGTTCGACTTCAACGAGACCCCCGGTCTCGGTGACGGTGACGCCGGCGGCCCGACCAGCGACATCCCGGTCAAGGACGTCAACGCCGACTTACAGGTGCTGGAGCAGCGCTTCGCTGCTTCAGGCCGCCAGCTGTCGGTAATGGAATCGCTGATGTTCGACCACCAGCTGCAGCAGAACGCCGTGCCCTCGCGCATGCCGATCCGCAACAGCTATGTGACCTCCGGCTTCGGCACCCGTGCCGACCCGTTCGGCCGCGGTGCCGCCACCCACAAGGGCATGGACTTCCACGCCAAGGTCGGTGACCCGGTGATGGCCGTGGCCGAGGGTGTGGTCAGCTTCGCCGGTGTGAAGGGCGGCTACGGCAACGTGGTCGATGTCGACCACGGTAATGGCTACGTCACCCGCTACGCGCACAATTCGCGCCTGGTGGTGAAGGTCGGCGACCTGGTCCGTGCCGGGCAGGAAGTGGCCAAGGCCGGTTCCACCGGTCGTTCGACCGGCGCCCACGTGCACTTCGAGGTGTGGGAGAACGGCAACGTGGTCAACCCGCGCAAGTTCCTCGGCGACGGCGGCAACACGCCGGTCGGCCGCGTCAGCCGCGGCTGATCCGTTCTGGTAGTGCCGGCCGCTGGCCGGCAATTCCTTGAGGTTGCCGAACGAGGCTCCGGCCAGCGGCCTGCACTACCCCTCGGGGTTGAAACCTCAGCGGGCCGTCCCAAGCTACAATGGGTGTTGCCATCGACAGGGCGCCAGGCGCCCTGTTTCGTTTGCGGCGGACGGATCCCAAGGGGGAGGCCGGGCGTCGTGTCCATCCAACCCGGTTCCTTCAATGATCAACAGCCTGCTTACCCGCGTATTTGGCAGTCGTAACGAACGACAGCTGCGCCAGCTCAACCGCATCGTCGCCAAGATCAATGCGCTGGAGCCGGAGATCGAGAAGCTTTCCGACGAGCAGCTTCAGGCCAAGACGCCGGAGTTCAAGCAGCGCATCGCCGATGGCGAAGCCCTGGACAAGGTGCTGCCGGAAGCGTTCGCGGTCTGCCGCGAGGCCGGTCGCCGCGTGCTGGGCATGCGCCATTACGACGTGCAGCTGATCGGCGGCATGGTGCTTCACCTGGGCAAGATCGCAGAAATGCGCACCGGTGAAGGCAAGACCCTGGTGGCGACCCTGCCGGTGTACCTCAACGCGCTGGAAGGCAAGGGCGTGCACGTGGTCACCGTGAACGACTACCTGGCGCGCCGCGACGCCGCGCAGATGGGCAAGCTGTACAACTGGCTGGGCCTGAGCGTGGGCGTGGTCTACCCGGGCATGCCGCACAGCGACAAGCGCGAAGCCTACGCCTCGGACATCACCTACGGCACCAACAACGAATTCGGTTTCGACTACCTGCGCGACAACATGGCGCTGTCCAAGGCCGACCGCTATCAGCGCGGCCTGCACTACGCCATCGTCGACGAAGTCGACTCCATCCTGATCGATGAAGCGCGTACCCCGCTGATCATCTCCGGCCCGGCCGATGATTCCCCGGAGCTGTACATCCGCGTCAACCGCGTCGTGCCGAACCTGGTCAAGCAGGAAGTGGAAGACGGCGAAGGCGACTTCTGGGTCGACGAGAAGGGCAAGCAGGTGCACCTGTCCGAAGCGGGCATGGAGCATGCCGAGCAGCTGCTGGTCGAGGCCGGCATCCTCGACGGCGAGACCGAAGGCCTGTACGCACCGCAGAACCTGACGGTGGTCCACCACCTCAACGCCGCGCTGCGCGCGCACGCGATCTACCAGCGTGACGTGGACTACATCGTGCGCGACGGCGAAGTGGTCATCGTCGATGAGTTCACCGGCCGCACCCTGTCCGGCCGTCGTTGGTCCGATGGCCTGCACCAGGCCGTGGAAGCGAAGGAAGGCGTGCCGGTCCAGCGCGAGAACCAGACGCTGGCGAGCATTACCTTCCAGAACCTGTTCCGCATGTACAAGAAGCTGTCCGGCATGACCGGTACGGCCGATACCGAAGCCTTCGAGTTCCAGAGCATCTACGGCCTGGAAGTGGTGGTGATTCCGACCAACCGCCCGACCATCCGCAAGGACAGCCCGGACCAGGTGTTCCTCAACCGCAAGGGCAAGTTCAATGCGGTGCTGGCCGACATCGAAGAGTGCGCCAAGCGTGGCCAGCCGGTGCTGGTGGGTACCACCTCCATCGAAACCTCGGAAATGTTGTCCGAGCACCTGCGCAAGGCGGGCGTGAAGCACGAAGTGCTCAACGCCAAGCAGCATGACCGCGAAGCCACCATCGTCGCCAATGCCGGCCGTCCGGCGGCGGTCACCATCGCCACCAACATGGCCGGTCGTGGTACCGACATCGTGCTGGGCGGTTCGCTGGAAGCGGAAATCCACGAGCTGGGCGAAGGTGCCACCGACGAGCAGAAGGCCGCGGTCAAGGCCGAATGGCAGAAGCGCCACGAGGCCGTCAAGGCTGCCGGCGGCCTGCACATCGTCGGTACCGAACGCCATGAATCGCGCCGTATTGACAACCAGCTGCGTGGCCGTTCGGGCCGCCAGGGTGACCCGGGTTCGTCCCGCTTCTACCTGTCGCTGGAAGACAACCTGATGCGCATCTTCGCCTCCGACTGGGTGCAGAAGGCCATGCGCATGATGGGCATGAAGGAAGACGACGTCATCGAAGACCGTCTGGTCAGCCGCCAGATCGAGAAGGCGCAGCGCAAGGTCGAGGCCCACAACTTCGACATCCGCAAGAACCTGCTGGACTTCGACGACGTCAACAACGACCAGCGCAAGGTGATCTACGCCCAGCGCGACGAACTGCTGGACGCCGAGTCGGTGAAGGACAACGTCGACGGCATCCGCGACGACGTGATCTTCGACGTGGTGGCCCGCTTCGTGCCGCCGAACTCGATCGACGAGCAGTGGGACCTGCGTGGCCTGGAAGCGACCCTGGAGTCGGACTTCGGCCTGCAGATGTCGCTGACCGACCTGGTCAAGGAACACGAGGAACTGGACGCCGAGGCGATTGCTGCCAAGGTGCAGGAACGCGTCAACCAGCACTTCGCCGAGAAGGAAGCCGGCGTGGGCGAAGAGACCATGCGCGCGCTGGAGAAGCACGTGATGCTGACCGTGCTGGACCAGAGCTGGAAGGAGCACCTGGCGCGCATGGATTACCTGCGCCAAGGCATCTACCTGCGTGGTTACGCGCAGAAGCAGCCCAAGCAGGAATACAAGAAGGAAGCCTTCGAACTGTTCTCGGACATGCTGGAGAACGTCAAGCGCGAAGTGGTGACCCTGCTGTCGCGCGTGCGCATCCGCAGCGACGAGGAAGTGCAGGCGCTGGAAGCGGCCGAACGCCAGCAGGCCGAAGCCCGCCTGAGCCAGTCGCAGTTCCAGCACCAGGATGTGGGCGGCTACAGCGCCGACGAGGAAGCCGCGCAGGTGCAGGCTGCCCAGCAGGGCGTGGCGCAGATGCAGCGCGACGAGCCGAAGATCGGCCGCAACGATCCGTGCCCGTGCGGCAGTGGCAAGAAGTACAAGCACTGCCACGGCCAGCTGAGCTGACCCCGAAGAGCCCCGCGAAAGCGGGGCTTTTCGTTTATGGCGGCGGCGCTGCACCGGATCCGTGATTGCGCCAGTCGCCCTGTTCTGGGCATGCTTCCCCCATGCCTTCCCCCACCCGATCGATCCACGTTGTGGCCGCCGTCATCACCGCGCCCGTGGCCGCGTGCTGCTCAACCGCCGTACCGAGAACCGCGACATGGCCGGCCTGTGGGAATTCCCCGGCGGCAAGCGTGAATCCGGCGAGACCTCCGAACAGGCGCTGGTGCGTGAGCTGCGCGAGGAACTGGGCATCGAGGCCGATGTCGGCGAGTGGCTGATGGATGTGCCGCAGCGCTATCCGGACAAGCATCTGACCCTGGAAGTGCGCCACGTGCGCAGCTGGAAGGGGACACCGCGTGGGCGGGAGGGCCAGGCCATTACCTGGGTGGCGCCGGACAAGCTGGGCCGCTATTCAATGCCACCGGCAGACCTGCCGGTGGTGGCCGCCCTGCGCCAGCCTGACAGCTACCTGATCACCCCGGCGCCAGCGGATGATGAGGGCGGCATGCAGCATTGGCATGAACAGCTGCAGCGCGCTGTGGCCGCGGGCCAGCAGCGCATTCAGCTGCGCTTGCCGACGGCGCATCCGCAGCGGCAGGCGATGGTCGAACAGGCCGTGCGCGCGCATCGTCGCAGCGGGGTGCAGTGGTTGCTCAACCGCGATATCGAGCTGGCACGCGCATTGGGCGTGGGCGTGCATCTGGGCAGCGAACAGCTGCTGGAGCTGTCGCAGCGTCCGCTGCCCGAAGGCCAGCTGGTGGCCGCCTCCTGCCACGACCTGCAGCAGCTGCAGGCCGCACAGCAGTTGGGCTGCGACTTCGCCGTGCTGGGTCCGGTGCAGGCCACGGCCAGCCATCCGGATGCGGTGCCGCTGGGCTGGGATGCCTTCGCCGAGCTGCGTGCGCAGGTGTCACTGCCGATCTACGCGCTGGGTGGCATGGGCAGTGGCCACATCAGTGAGGCGCGTCGCCATGGTGGGCAGGGCATCGCCGCCATTCGCGCGCTGTGGCCGGCGTGATGTCAGGGTCAGATCATCGCAACGCGGGGCTTTGACCCTACCGATCACAACGTGATCCAGAAACACCCGTACTGCCGCCGCAATCCCAGCACCGTCGAAGCGCGCGCTGCGCTGCCCGGCAACGTCTGCTCCAGGCGGAGTCCGACCGGATGGCGAACGGCCGGCGGCTCAGGGTCGGACCCCTGCGCAGCAGGGCTCTGACCCTCCTCCTGCGATTGCGGCAGCGCCTGCGAGGGGTACACCGGCACTACGTCCACCCATGGCCGCCGCGCCAACGATTCCAACTGGCCGAGGATGCGCTGCGCGCCCGCATCGGAGACCGCGCCCCACAGGTACAGCGAGGACAGTCGGTTCACATCGTTGCTGACGATGCCGACGCGCAGCGCATCCACCAGTTCGCTGAGCCGCCGCGGGCAGCGTGCCCCCAGGGTGTCGCGCTGCAGGGTATTGCCGGTGGGCGCAGGCGGTGGCAGCCGCGACTGCGCACCCAGGCTGTCGCAGGGACGATCGGTATACACGCTCTGGCCCCGCGCATCGGTGCAGCGGTTCAGGCGGGTGGACTGTGCGTGGGCGACGCTCGACAGCACGCACAGCGGCAGCAGCAGCAGGAAGGAAAGCCGGGTCATCCCCGCAGGGTAGCGCCGATCACGCTTGCGCGCCGTGCTCTCAGCCCTGCAGCAGCTTCAGCACCGAGGTGGTCGGCTTGGCCAGGTTCAGGGTGTAGAAGTGCAGGCCGGGTGCGCCGCCCTCGATCAGGCGCTGGCACAGCCGGGCCACCACTTCGGTGCCGAATGCACGCACCGACTCCGCATCATCGCCGTAGGCCTGCATCTTGCGGCTGATCCAGCGCGGAATCTCCGCACCACACTGTTCGGAAAAGCGGCGCAGCTGGCTGAAATTGGCGATCGGCATGATGCCCGGGGTGATCGGCACCTGTACACCCAGCCGCCGCACTTCATCGACGAAGTGGAAGTAGGCATCCGGGTTGAAGAAGTACTGGGTGATCGCCGCATCGGCACCGGCATCGATCTTGGCCTTGAAGTGCTTCAGGTCGGCCAGTGCGTCAGCGGCCTGCGGATGCGTTTCGGGGTACGCGCCCACTTCGATGTGGAACGCATCGCCGTGCTCGGCACGGATGAAGTCGATCAGTTCGGCGGCGTAGCGCATGTCGCCGGGAAAGCCCATGCCCGACGGCAGGTCGCCGCGCAGCGCGACCAGGCGGCGGCAACCGATGGCGCGGTACAGCTTGAGCAGCTCGCGGATTTCCTGACGGGTGCCGCCGACGCAGGACAGGTGCGGTGCTGCATCGAATCCATGGTGCTGGTTGAGGTGGCGCACGGTTTCGGAGGTATAGCTCAGGGTCGAGCCACCGGCACCGAAGGTACACGACACGTACTGGGGATCGTAGTCCTTCAGCTTTGCCGCGGCGCGGTCCAGCTGGCTGCGCTGTTCGTCGGTCTTGGGCGGATAGAACTCGAAGCTGATGGCAGTCATGGCACGGGCGGTGGCGGCGGGTGCGGGCCAGTATATCGCTTCATCAAGATGGATGTTGGTTGGCTGCGCGGAAAGGTACCGTCCGTCGCCTGCGACCGTTTGACCCGGTCTCCGGCCGCTGCTCCGAAATTGCAACCCGGATGCCGCGGCCGGCGGCACGCTGATCCCATCCCGGCAACACCCACCCGATGAAGGAGCTGACGATGAAGATCTTCCTGGCACTCTGGTACGCAATGAAGGCGCTGGCCCGGCTGGCCATGATCGGCATGGCAATGGCCGTACTCGGCTCCGGCTCGGCGCATGCCGCCGGCGCCCTGGCTGCGGGCAAGGTGCAGGTCGAGGTGGTCGGCAAGGGCCGTCCGCTGCTGATGATCCCCGGCCTGAACAGCAGCGCCGAGGTCTGGCGCGAGACCTGCCTGGCCCTGAAGGATGTGCAGTGCCATCTGGTGCAGCTGCCCGGCTTTGCCGGCGCCGCAGCCGCTGATCCGCGCCCGGCCGACTTCCTGCCGGCCATGCGCGGGCAGCTGCTGGCCTACCTGCATGACCGGCACCTGGGCCCGGTGGTGGTGATCGGCCACAGTCTGGGTGGCCTGCTGGGCCTGCAGATGGCGCAGGCCGAGCCGAAGGCGGTCAGCGCACTGGTGGTGGTCGATGCACTGCCGTTCCTGCCGGCGGCGCGTGACCCGAACGCCACCGCAGACAGCGTGCGGCCAATGGCCGACCAGCTGCGCAAGGGCATGCTGGCTGCCGACGCCGCGCAATGGCAGGCGCAGTTGAAAGCCGGCCTGCCGGGCATGACCCGCGATCCGCAGCGGCAGGCCGAACTGGGGCGCTGGGGCGAAGCCAGCGACCGCCAGACCACGGCTGACGCCATGCATGCGGTGATGACCACCGACCTGCGCGACAGCATCGCCTCGATCACCGCACCGACGCTGGTGCTGGGCAGCTGGGCCGGCTACCAGCCGATGGGCGGCACCGAGGCCAGCACGCGCGCGGTGTTCCAGGCCCAGTACGCGAAGCTTCAGGGCGTGCAGATTGCGATGAGCGCACAGGGGTTCCACTTCCTGATGTGGGATGATCCGCGCTGGCTGCAGGAGCAGGTGCAGCGTTTCCTCGCCGCGCACCCCTGACCCTTGTCCTCGCCGAGAGCCCGCATGGACGCCACTACCTCATCCCGCCGCTTCTGGACGCTCAATGCACTGGCATGGGCGGGTTATGCGATGTACGGGCTGTGGGCGGGGATGCGGATCGGCGGCGGCGTGGTGTTCAGCGGCATCGTGTTGATCACCGTCAGCGTGGCCGCCTGCCTGTGGCTGTGCAGTGGCATGCTGCGCGCGGTGGCGCTGCGCCAGCGCTGGTGGGAGGGGAGCCTGGGCAGCCTGGTGTTGAAACTGGCCGCCGGTGTGGTGGCCGGTGCCAGCGTCGCACAGGCGATGACGGCGGCGCTGCTGCTGCCGGCGCTGGCACTGGGCTGGGTGCAGCTGCCCGGTGGCCACGCGGATTACCGATGGTCTTCGCTGCTGGTGTACTGGATGAACACCGCGCTGTTCCTGCTGATGTGGACCGGCCTGTGGGCCGGCCTGCACGGTCTGCGCCGGGCGCGCCACAGTGAACTGGCCCGGCTGCGAGCCGAAGCCGAACGCAGCGCACTGGAGCGCGATGCACTGCGTGCACGGCTCAACCCGCATTTCATGTTCAATGCGCTGAACAACCTGCGCGCGCTGATCCTGGAAGACCCGGAGCGTGCGCGCGACATGGTCACCCGCCTGTCGCGCACGCTGCGCCAGGCGCTGGCACACAACCGCAGCGAGCAGGTCACCTTGGCCGAGGAACTGGTGGTAGTGGACGACTACCTGGCCATCGAGGCAGTCCACTTCGAACAGCGCCTGCAGGTAAGCCAGCACATTGATGCCGATGCCCTGCAGGCACAGCTGCCGGCGATGGCGCTGCAGCTGCTGGTGGAGAATGCGATCAAGCATGGCATCGCCAGCCGCCCGGGCGGCGGTGAGGTGCAGATCCGTGCCACGCTGGACAATGACGTGCTGCGCCTGCAGGTGGACAATCCGCTGGGCAGCGCCAACGAGCCCACCCATGGCCATGGCGTTGGCCTTGCCTACCTGCGTGCGCAGCTCGGCACGCAGGGTCGTTTCACCCTGCAGCCGGTCGGCGACCGCATGCAGGCCCTGCTGGAGATTCCGCAATGAGTGGCGTGCTGCGTGTGTTGATCGTTGATGATGCGCGGCTGGCGCGGCAGGAGCTGCGTACGCTGTTGTCGGCGCTGCCCTGGGTGCAGTGCGTGGGCGAAGCCGACGATGTACCCGCTGCACGCGAGGCGATCGCCACACTGGCGCCGGACCTGGTGCTGCTGGATGTGCAGATGCCCTCGGGCAGTGGCTTCGATGTGCTGGACGGTCTGGAGACAGTGCCGGCGGTGGTGTTCGTCACCGCCTACGACACCTATGCGGTGCGTGCGTTCCAGACCAACGCGCTGGACTATCTGGTGAAGCCGGTGGAAGCGCCGCGGCTGCTGGAGGCGCTCGAGCGGGCGCGCCAGCGCGAGGTGGCTTCGGCCGGGGCGCCGGAGTCGCGTGGCACACTGGATGGGCAGGATCAGGTGTTCGTGCGCGAGGGCGATCGTTGCTGGTTCGTGGCGGTCTCCGAGATCCGCCGGCTGGTGGTGGATGGCAACTACACGCGTCTGTGGTTCCGCGACCAGAACGCCTTGCTGACCCGCAGCCTGAGCGCGCTGGAAGCACGCCTGCCGCAGGATCTGTTCTTCCGTGCCAACCGCAACACCCTGGTCAACCTGCGCCGCATTCGTGGCGTGACGCCCAGCATCGCAGACGGCTACGACCTGTCGCTGGATGACGGCAGCGAAGTGGAAGTGTCGCGGCGGCAGGCACGTGAACTGCGCGAGCGGATGGCGTTGTAGCTGCCCTTACAGCTCGGCACTGACCGGGCTGGTCACGAAGCCCCACAGCAGGCGTGCCATCACTGCTGGAGAACGCGCCTGGGAACGCGCATACACCAGCAACATATCCAGGCGCGGGCGGTCGTAGAGATGGCCGGCCAGCAGCACCGCATGCACGCGGCGGGTATTGGCGGTGTCGTGGAGCGGGTTGCCATCAAGCAGCACCAGATCTGCGGCTTTGCCGACCTCGACGCTGCCATGCGATGCCTGCAGCTGCAGATGACGCGCGGCCTGCAACGTGGCTGCGCGCAGCACGTCGGCCTGGCTCAGGCCGGCTTGCCGCAGCCACTGCAGTTCATCGTGGTAGCGGAAGCCGCCCAATCCGGTGTCGGTGCCGACCAGCACGTTGACGCCGGCGCGATGCGCCGCACCGGTGAGCGCCAGGCCATGCTCGAAGTAGGTCTTCAGAGCGTCTTCGCCGCGTCGGCCGGGATAGCGCGCCACGGTGGCCTGCAGGTCATCACGCCACGCCCAGCGTGAGAGCGGGTCCAGATAGGTCAGGCGCGGATCATCGACGAAGGCCGGATCGCGTGCGCGTGCATCCTCTTCACGGGTGACATGGGTCGGCACGAACGCGGCACCGCTTGCCTGTATCAGGCCGAATGCTTCCTCGCAGAGCGCGGGCTGGTATCCGCTGACCATCCGCTCGGCCAGCGCGGTCGGATCTTCGCCATCGAGGGTGCCGCCACGCCAGGCGGCTGCGTTTTCGAAGCAATGCCGCACGAACAGATGGGCGTGTTCGAAGCTGCGCTGCCCCGCCTGCAATGCGCTTTCCAGAGGCACGGCCCTGGGCAGGTGGCCGACCAGCGGGCGACGCAGCTGCTGCGCCTCGTTGGCCAGCCGCTGGTAGGTGTCCGCACGCAGCCGGTTGTAGACCTTCAATGCATCGATGCCGCGCGCAGTGTAGGTGCGTGCGCGTTCGGCGGCGGCGTCTGGCGAGAGTGATGGATCCTCGAAGTAGAAGCTGGCGATCTGCATGAAGCGCGGTGCGACCTGCTGGCCGGCAACGGCCTGTGCGGTCCAGCGGCGCTTGTCGGCCACGCAGGCGATCAGCGGGTCGGTAGCCTGCGGGCAGTCCATCATGTCGCGGGTGCCGGTAATGCCATTGGCCAGCATCAGTGCGAACTGCAGTTGCGGTGACAGCTGCAGTGCATGGGTATGCATGTCCCAGAAGCCGGGCAGCAGCCAGCGGCCGCCGGCATCGAGCACCGGCAATGTGGTGTCCCGTGGCGTTTCGCCGATGGCGATGATCGTGCCGCTGCGCACTGTCACTGTCGTGGGTTCGCTGACCTGGCCACGCGCGACGTCCACCACCCGCGCGTTGACGATCACGCGGCTGTTGCCCGGCTCGGGCAACGGCGGTGCCGACAGCGGCCAGAGCAGAGCGGCGGCGAACAGCAATGGCGGCGCCAGCAGGAGGATGGCCAGAACGATCGGCCATCGCCGACGGTGGGCGGAACGGGGCAACGCACGTGCTGCATCCATGAGCCGGCAATCCTTGCATTGGGTCGTCCGCAGGGTGCTGCAAGCCGGACACGGGCGCCAGTGACCATCGGCATCTGGCCCGGCCTGGCTCCGGGGCGGTTACCCTGTGCGGTGGAACTCCTGATCACGCCCTGCCATGTCCATCGTCCTCACCGATTTCGCCCGTCCCCGCCTGTTCCCGCGCGTGCCGCGCGGCAACACCCTCCAGGACTGCACTGCCGAGCAGTTCGAGGCACACCTCAATGCGCACGCACCGCTGAAGGTGCTCGACGGCTACGCGCCGTTCTGCAAGTTGTTCGTCTATGAGAACTGGACCAGCACGCGCTGCCTGACGGTGCCGGTCACCGAGGACAACCGCCATCTGCTGCGCAGCGGCTACGAAGCGCGCAACCGTGAGGAACTGCCGGTACTGGTGCGCTGGTTCGAGGGTGTGGAGTCCCCGCGCGCGAACTACCTGGTGGTGATCCTGTACAGCGCCGGGCAGCTGGCGAGGGAAGGTTCACCGATCGAGGCCGACTGGGGCATCGTCGGCTGCATCTACACCGCCGAACCGGAAGAGGTGCCGATGGCGCCGATCACGATGATGCGCAATGCGCTGGGCGTGGAGGAGGGCGGTTCCGGTGTACCGCTGGACCGGGAGGCCTACCGGCGCTCGGTGGAGTTCTGGGAGAACAACGCCAACTGGCGGCCCTGAGCCCACGCTGTGGCCGGACAGCCGGCATGTGAACAGGGTGACGGCAGTGGAGCGCTACCATGGCGGTGAATCAACGCAGGGAGCACAGGGATGGATGTTCGACGTTGGATGCCGTTTGCATGGGTCGCCGCAGGCCTGTTGGCCGCAAGTGAAAGCTCGGCAGCAAAGTACGATGCAGGCGCTGCCTGTGGGGCCCTGTCCGACGTGACGCAGATCCGCGACGCGGGCGTGGGTTCACTGCAGGCGCAGGCAACCTCGGGGCGTTGCACGTTCCATGTGGAAGCGGATGACGCAGCAGCGCTTTCGCGTCAGCAGTCATTGCTCCAGAGCGTGTCGGCGATTGCCTGTGGTGGGCCAGCCACCACCCGGCCTTCGCAAGGGGCTGCGGGCTTCGACCTGCAGATGCCTGCCCGTTGCCCGCTCTCTTCCAGCACGCCGTTGATTGCCCGGGAAGGAGGCTGGCACCAGCGGCGGCTCTCGTCGGTCCCGGCGTATCCCGCGGCCGCCATGCGCGAAGCCCAGCAGGGCGGTGTCGAGCTGATGCTGCTGCTGGATGCACAAGGCAAGACCCAGGCGATCATCCTGTCCCGGTCCAGTGGGTACCCACTGCTCGATGCGGCGGCGCTCAAGCACGCGCGCGACTGGCGTTATGAGCGTGAAGCGGCGGGCAAGGCGCCAGACATGAGCCTGATACGCGGAACGGTCACGTTCAAGCTCAACTAGGGCATCTGCAGGGCGGGCTCGGCCTTCCACTCCCACCAGCGGTAGTGGTACTCGCGCTCGGTCGCGCGCCATTGCCGCGCGCAGCAGGTGCACGTTAGCCGGTAGCATTCGCCCCAGCCATCCTCCGCTTCGCCCCGTGCACGCAGCTGCACGTGACCTTGTTCCAGCAGCGGCTCGGGGCTGAAGAACACATAGGAAGGGTAGAGCGCACACAGGCAGCCTTCGCGCGCCTGCCAGTAGCGCAGCCGTTGCAGGGCCGCCTTGAGGTGAGCCTGGTTGCTGATCAGCATGCCGCCAAGGGCGACGCCCTGGCAGCTGCGTTCAATCGTATCCACATGCGCGCTCAACGCCTCCAGGGATGCGGGAGTGAACAATCGGGCGACGGTGCGTGCGGCATCGGTGATGCGCGTTGCGTCGCGCGACAACAGGTCCTGCAGCAGCACGTCGGCCTGTGCATCGTCGAGCCGGGGAATCGGTGCTGCAGACCACGGCCAGCGCATCAACGTGACTTGCCGATGGCGGCGTAGTGGCCACCGGTCAGGCGCAGCAGATCGGTGGGTGCCAGTTCCACTTCCAGTCCACGGCGTCCGGCGCTGACATGCAGCGCGGGCAGCGCTTCGGCACTGGCGTCCAGGAAGGTGCGCAGGCGCTTCTTCTGCCCGAGCGGGCTGATGCCACCGACCAGGTAGCCGGTCGCGCGCTGTGCGGCATCTGCAGCGGCCATCTCGCACTTCTTGCAGCCGGCCGCTTCGGCCAATGCCTTCAAGTCCAGCTGGCCGGCCACTGGCACGATCGCCACCAGCAGTTCGTGTGCCTCGGTGCTGGCCAGCAGGGTCTTGAACACCTGGGCCGGGTCGAGGCCGAGCTTGTCGACGGCTTCGCCGCCATACGATTCGGCGTGGGCGTCGTGCACGTAGCTGCGCACGGTGTGGGCGATCTTCTCGCGCTTGAGCAGGTTGATGGCCGGGGTCATGAGGGCATCGTAGCGTGGGGCGGGGGTGTTGCCTTGACCGAAGCTACTGCCGGAGCATCCACGCATGGCGTGGATCTATCGCGGGGACTGGATGCGGGGTGTACGACCACTCGCAAATGCAGAACGGGCGCCCGAGGGCGCCCGTTCCGTGTGTTGCATGCACCGGTGGTGCCGCCCGCTGGCCGGCACTCCGCAGGCATCAGTAGCGGTAGTGGTCCGGCTTGAACGGGCCTTCCACCGGCACGCCGATGTAATCGGCCTGTTCCTGGCTCAGGGTGGTCAGCTTCACGCCGATCTTCTCCAGGTGCAGACGCGCCACTTCCTCGTCCAGCTTCTTCGGCAGCAGGTAGACCTTCTTCTCGTAGCTGTCCTTGTTCGCCCACAGGTCGATCTGTGCCAGGGTCTGGTTGGCGAAGCTGTTGGACATCACGAAGCTCGGGTGGCCGGTGGCGCAGCCCAGGTTCACCAGGCGGCCTTCGGCCAGCAGGAAGATCGCGTTGCCGTTCGGGAAGATGTACTTGTCCACCTGCGGCTTGATGTTGACGTGCTTGATGCCGGCGAACGACACCAGCGCGTCGACCTGGATCTCGTTGTCGAAGTGGCCGATGTTGCAGACGATGGCCTGGTCCTTCATCGCGCTGAGGTGCTCGATGCGGATGATGTCCTTGTTGCCGGTGGTGGTGACGTACAGGTCGGCACGGCCCAGGGTCGATTCGATGGTATTGACTTCATAGCCTTCCATCGCCGCCTGCAGGGCGCAGATCGGGTCGATCTCGGTGACGATCACGCGCGCCCCGTAGGCACGCAGCGAGGCGGCGCAGCCCTTGCCGACGTCGCCATAGCCGCAGACCACGGCCACCTTGCCGGCCAGCATCACGTCCATCGCGCGCTTCAGGCCATCGGCCAGCGACTCGCGGCAGCCGTACAGGTTGTCGAACTTGCTCTTGGTGACCGAGTCGTTGACGTTGATCGCCGGGATCAGCAGGGTGCCGGCCTGGGCCAGCTGGTACAGGCGGTGCACGCCGGTGGTGGTCTCTTCGGAGACGCCCTTCCAGTCCTTGACCACGCGGCCCCAGTAACCCGGGCGCTCCTTGGCGACGCGCTTGAGCAGGTTCTTGATGACCTGTTCTTCGTGCGAGGAGGACGCGGTGTTGACCCAGTCGCTGCCGTTTTCCAGCTCGTAGCCCTTGTGGATCAGCAGGGTCACGTCACCGCCGTCGTCGACCACCAGCTCCGGGCCGGTCAGGGTGCCGTCGGCCAGGGTGAAGGTCAGCGCGTCCAGGGTGCAGTCCCAGTACTCTTCCAGGGTCTCGCCCTTCCAGGCGAACACCGGGGTGCCGGTGGCGGCGATGGCGGCAGCGGCGTGGTCCTGGGTCGAGAAGATGTTGCACGAGGCCCAGCGCACGTCGGCGCCGATGTCCTTCAGGGTCTCGATCAGCACCGCGGTCTGGATGGTCATGTGCAGCGAGCCGGTCACGCGCACGCCCTTCAGCGGCAGCTCGGCCTGGTACTTGCGGCGGATCGACATCAGGCCCGGCATTTCGTGCTCGGCGATGTCCAGTTCCTTGCGGCCCCAGTCGGCCAGCGTGATATCGCGGATCTTGTAATCACCTTCGGTGGAGAAGGTCTTGGCAACAGCGTTCATTCGTGTGCTCCGGTTGTGGGCGAGCGGGTGCTCGCATCTAGCCGGGCGCCGTTGTTACAAAGCCACCTCACCGAGCCTGGCCGGGCCTCACGGGATCCGGTCGCAGCGCCCCTCGGCAGGGGAGAACCCCCATTATATCGCGGCCCCGGCATGACATCCGGATGACCCAACCATCGGCAGATGGGCGGGCGTGCACGGCCTGTTAAGGTCGGTGTTTTCACGCATCACACAGGTGGAACGATGAGCATGCACGCGCGCCGCACACGGCGCTGGACCGGCCTGGTCCTGTCGATGGGACTGCTGGCGGTGGCCCCGCTGGCCTGGGCGGCAGCGCCGCAGCCCGCGGCCGCACAGGCCCGGGGCGTCAACGGCTACGAACTGCCCTCGGCCGCGCTGCAGGCGGTGGTGGACGCACCCCGTGCGCCCTCGTTGTACCTGTCGCCACGCCGCGACGTGGCCGCGATGATGCAGATGCCGTCGCTGCCTTCGATCCAGGTGGTGGCGCAGCCGGAACTGAAGCTGGCCGGCCTGCGCATCAACCCGCGCACGTTCTCCGACAGCCGCTTCAGCTTCGGCGAGAAGCTGTGGCTGATGAACGTGGCCGACGGCAAGGAACGGCAGATCAGCGGCCTGCCGGCCAAGCTGTCGATCGCCAGTGTGATGTGGTCGCCGGACCAGAAGTGGCTGGCCTTCAACCAGGTCGACGCCGCCAGTGGCGCCAATGAACTGTGGCTGGTGGACGTGGCCGGCGGCAGCGCCCGTCGCCTGGTCGCCGGCCTGAACACGGTGATCGGCAGTGGCTACCAGTGGTTGCCGGACAGCCGCGGACTGGTGGTGTTCACCCGCCCGGCCAACCTCGGTGCGGCCCCGGCCGCCGACGGCATTCCGACCGGCCCGGCCGTGCAGCAGACCAGCCAGGGCAGCGGCGTGGTGTCGATCCGTACCTACCAGGACCTGCTGAAGAACGAGGCCGACGCGCGCCAGTTCGATTACTACGCCACCACCCAGCCGATGGAAGTCAGCCTGGACGGCAACACCCGCACGATCGGCGCGGCCGGCATCTTCATGGGCTTCTCGGTGTCGCCGGACGGCCGCTTCGTGCTGCGCCAGCCGGTGCAGCGCCCGTACTCCTACGTGGTGCCGGTGACCAGTTTCCCGCGCCGTATCGAAGTGATCGACCGAGCCAGCGGCACGCTGGTGCACACCGTGGCCGTGCGCCCGCTGGTGGAAGGCCTGCCGACCGGCAACGACGCTGAAGTGACCGGCGTGCGCGACATCAGCTGGCGCGGCGATGCCGATGCAACCCTGGTCTGGGCCGAAGCGCAGGACGGCGGCGACCCGAACAGGGATGCCAAGGTGCGCGATGCGGTGCTGATGCAGGCCGCGCCGTTCGACAAGCCGCCGGTGACGCTGGCCCAGCTTGGCAGCCGCCTGGCCGGCATCAGCTGGGGCCGCGGTGACCTGGCCCTGCTGACCGAATCGTGGTGGAAGACCCGCAAGACCAGGACCTGGCTGATCGCCCCGGACAACGCCGGTACCGAGCCGCGCCTGCTGTGGGACCGCGATGCGCAGGACCGCTACGCCGACCCGGGTCGTCCGCAGGTGTCCAGCGACGATCGTGGCCGCTCGCTGCTGCAGACCAGTGCTGATGGCAGCAGCCTGTACCTGGTCGGTGCGGGTGCTTCGCCGGAAGGTGACCGTCCGTTCGTGGACCGCTTCGACATCGCCAGCGGCAAGGCCACCCGCCTGTTCCACTCGCAGGCGCCGAGCTATTCGCTGCCGGTGGCATTGCTGGACAACCAGGGCAGCTCGCTGCTGCTGAGCCGCGAGAGCCCGGACGAGCCGGCCAATTTCTACGTGCAGTCGCTGGCCGATGCGGGTACCGCAGCGCGCGCGCTGACCCACTTCGCCCATCCGCTGCCGCAGTTGAAGGGCGTGCAGAAGGAACAGATCCGCTACAAGCGCAAGGATGGCGTCGACCTGACCGCGACCCTGCTGCTGCCGCCGGGCTACGACCCGAAGCGCGATGGCCCGCGCCCGCTGCTGATGTGGGCCTACCCGGGTGAGTTCAAGAGCGCGGCCGCGGCCAGCCAGGTGACCGATTCGCCGTACCGCTTCAACGCGGTCAGCTACTGGGGCCCGCAGGCGTTCCTGGCCAAGGGTTATGTGGTGCTGGCCAGCCCGTCGATGCCGATCATCGGTGAGGGCGACAAGGAGCCGAACGACACCTACATCGAACAGCTGGTGGCCAACGCGCAGGCAGCGGTGGATGAAGTGGTGCGCCGTGGCGTGACCGATCGCGACCACATCGCCATCGGTGGCCATTCCTATGGTGCGTTCATGACCGCCAACCTGCTGGCGCACACGCGCCTGTTCAAGGCGGGCATCGCGCGCAGCGGCGCCTACAACCGCACGCTCACTCCGTTCGGCTTCCAGGCCGAGGAGCGCAACTACTGGCAGGCGCAGGACGTCTACCAGAAGATGGCGCCGTTCAATTACGCTGACAGGATCAAGGATCCGATCCTCTTCATCCATGGCGTGGACGACAACAACTCCGGCACGTTCCCGCTGCAGAGCGAGCGCATGTTCGCCGCGGTGAAGGGCTTGGGTGGCACGGCGCGACTGGTGATGCTGCCGAACGAATCGCATGCCTACCGCGCACGCGAATCGATCTTGACCATGCTGGCCGAGAGCGAGCGCTGGCTGGAACAGACCATCGGCCCGGCCGAGCAGGGCAAGGCGAAGAAGAAGCGCTGATACCTGCATGAGGGCGGCCCCTGCAACAGGGGCCGCCTGTGCGGCTGCGCCGCCGCCCGAGCATGGGCTCGGGCGCTACACGGTATAGCACGTGATGATGTCTGTAGAGCCGAGCCCACGCTCGGCTGCTTCTGCTGCGGATACGTGCAGATGAAACCATTTTTGCATCGCAGCACGACGCCCGTTCTGGTTTAGGCTTGGGGCCTGGATCCGTTGACCGAGGCCTGTGCGTCGCCGATGAACGAGTACCGCAGCAGCATCGAATTTGCTTCTCCCGATCTTCCGCTTCGCGATGATGTGCGCCGGCTTGGCGCGCTGGTCGGTGACCTGCTGGTTGAACAGGTTTCGGCCGCGTTTCTCGACGATGTCGAAGACGTGCGCACCCGCGCCATCGCCCGCCGCGAGAATCAGGCGCCCCTGTCCGAGCTGGCCGAAGGCCTGGCCGGGCGCACGCCGCAGCAGGCCGAGACCATGGTGCGGGCGTTCAGCACATACTTCCAGGTGGTCAACATCGCCGAGCGCGTGCATCGCATCCGCCGTCGCCGTGACTACCAGCGCGCCGGTACCGCAGGTGCGCAGCCCGATGGCCTGCAGGACGCGCTGCAGCACCTGAAGGCGCAGGGCGTGGGCCTGGACGAACTGGCGCAGTGGCTCCCGCGCATCGACATCGAGCCGGTGTTCACCGCGCATCCGACCGAAGCCGTGCGCCGTGCGCTGCTGGAAAAAGAGCAGCTGATGGTGGCCAGCCTGGTCGACAACCTCGACGGCCAGCGCACGCCGGGCGAGGCCGCCGCCGATGCGGCGCGCTTCCGCATGGCGCTCACGGCGTCGTGGCAGACCACCGACTCCTCGCCAGTGCGGCCCACGGTCGATGACGAGCGCGAGCACGTCGGCTTCTATCTGGTGCAGGTGCTGTATCGCGTGATTCCGGTGCTGTACGAATCACTGCAGCAGGCGCTGCGCGATACCTACGGCGAAGAACTGCCGCTGCCGCGCCTGCTGCGCTTCGGCACCTGGGTAGGCGGCGACATGGACGGCAACCCGAACGTGGATGCCACCACCATCCGCAACACGCTGGATGCGCAGCGGCAGGCGGTGCTCGGGCGCTATCAGAAGGAACTGCTGCAGCTGGCCAGCCTGCTCAGCCAGTCCACCGAGCGGGTAGGGGTGAGCGACGCATTGCAGGCACGCGTGGCGCAGTACCAGCAGCTGCTGCCGCGGGTGCAGTCGCGCCCGCGCCATGCCGACATGCCGTACCGCCTGCTCAATGACCGCATGCGCGCACGCCTGCAGGCGACGCTGGATGACGGCGAGGGCGCCTACGCCGGCCCCGCTGAACTGATCGACGACCTGCAGCTGATCCTCGACAGCCTGCGCGCCAATCGCGGCGAACATGCTGGCGGCTTTGCCGTGCAGCGCCTGCTGTGGCGGGTGAAGACCTTCGGCTTCCATCTGGCGCGGTTGGATGTGCGCCAGGAATCGAGCGTGCATGCGCGCGCGCTGGCCGCCGTGCTGGGCGGTGAAGCAACCTGGCAGGCGCTGGACGCGCTGGGCCGAGCGCGCCTGCTGGGCCCGCACGCCAGCGGCGAAGACACGCTGCCCAAGGGTAATGACGAGGGCAACCAGCGGCTGGATGCGGTGTTCGCTGCGCTGGCCGATGCGCGCGCGCGGCATGGCAGCGATGCACTGGGCAGCTACATCATCTCGATGGCGCACGACCGCAGCGACGTGCTGGCGGTACTGGCGCTGGCGCGCCGTGGCGGTTTGGTAGAGGAGGGCGGTGCGGTGCCGCTCGACATCGCGCCACTGTTCGAGACCGTGGATGACCTCAAGCGCGGCACCGCGACCCTGCGTGACCTGCTGGCCGACCCGATCTATCGCGCGCACCTGCAAGCACGCGACGACGTGCAGATGGTGATGCTGGGCTATTCGGACAGCAGCAAGGATGGTGGCATTGCTGCTTCGCGCTGGGGCCTGCAGCGCGCGCAGGTGGAACTGCTGGAGGTGGCGGCCGAGGCCGGCATCCGCCTGACCTTCTTCCATGGCCGTGGCGGTTCGATCAGCCGTGGTGGTGGCAAGACCACGCACGCGGTCGATGCGTCGCCGCGCGGCAGCATCGATGGCCGCCTGCGGGTGACCGAGCAGGGCGAGGTGATCCATCGCAAGTACGGCATCCGCGCGCTGGCCCTGCGCTCGCTGGAACAGGCCACCGGTGCGGTGCTGCGCGCCAGCCTGCGCCCGCGTGCCGCCGAGCCGCGCGAGGATGAGTGGCGACCGGTGATGGACGTGGTGTCATCGGCCAGCAGCGAGGTGTATCGCGGGTTCGTTGGCCAGGCCGGCTTCATGGATTACTTCCGTACCGCCACACCCATCGACGTGATCGAGCGGATGACGCTGGGCTCGCGTCCTTCGCGCCGGCTCGGCCAGGACGCGGCACTGGGCAACCTGCGTGCGATTCCCTGGGTGTTCGCCTGGAGCCAGGCGCGGGCGGTGATCCCCGGCTGGTACGGCGTGGGCAGTGGCCTGCAGGCGGCGGTTGATGCCGGCCACGAACAGACGCTGCGCGATATGGCGCGTGACTGGCCGTTCTTCCGTACCTTCCTGGACGACATCGCGATGGTGCTGTCCAAGGGCGATATCACCATCGCCGAGCAGTTCTCGCTGTTGTCGGGCGACCTGCACGACCGCTTCTTCCCGCAGGTGCAGCGCGAACTGGAACTCACCCGGCACTGGCTGCTGGCCTTGATGGACCAGCAGACGCTGCTGGACCACGATGCGCGGCTGGCGCTGTCGATCCGCCTGCGCAATCCGTACGTCGATCCGATCAGCGTGCTGCAGGTGGACCTGCTACAGCGCTGGCGGGCCAGCGGACGCGAAGACGAGGACCTGCTGCGCGCGCTGGTGGCGTGCGTGAACGGTGTTTCGCAGGGCGTGCAGAACACGGGCTGACCTTCTGCATCCGCCGGCGCTACCTGCCTCGGTGGGTGTGGGGCTTGCCCCGCACGCCCTCATTCCTCCGGCGACGGTGGATTCGACGCCAGCAGTTCCAGATGGCGCTGCTCCATTTCCTGGCGCAGCTGGCGGCGGATCAGTGCGGCTGCCTGGCGGCGCTTCTCGTCCGACGTGACCGGCTGCAAGGGCGGCACCGGTGTCGGCCGGCCTTCCTCATCCACGGCCACCATGGTGAAGAAGCAGCTGTTGGCGTGGCGCACGCTGCGCTTGAGGATGTCCTCGGCCACCACCTTGATGCCGATCTCCATCGACGAGGTGCCGGTGTGGTTCACCGAGGCCAGGAAGGTGACCAGCTCACCCACTGCGATCGGTTGGCGGAACATCACCTGGTCCACCGACAGGGTGACCACGTAGCTGCCGGCATAACGGCTGGCGCAGGCGTAGGCGACCTGGTCGAGCAGGCGCAGGATCGCACCGCCGTGGACCTTGCCGGAAAAATTGGCCATTTCCGGCGACATCAGCACGGTCATGGACAGCTGGTGGGATTTCAGTTCGGTCGACATGGGGCGATTGTATCGGCAACCGGGTAGCGCCGGCCGCTGGCCGGCAACGACGCGATTGTTTCCGGAGGCCATGAAAAAGCCGGCCAGCGGCCGGCTCTACCAGAAAGCAGAAGGGCCGCTTGCGCGGCCCTTCCTCACCGTCAGCCGACTAACAGTCGGCTCTACCCGCCGGCTTTATCAGCCGGCTTTACTTCAGCTTCGCATCGGCGCGCAGGGCGGCGGCGCGGTCGGTCTTCTCCCAGGAGAAGGCCGTGGCGTTGACGGTCTCGCCTTCGCCGTTGAGGTAGCTGAACTCCTTCGGCTTGCGGCCGAAGTGGCCGTAGGCCGCGGTCTGCTGGTACATCGGGTGGATCAGGTCCAGCATCTTGATGATGCCGTACGGGCGCAGGTCGAAGTGCTTGCGGATCAGCTTCTCGATCTTGTCGTCGCTGATCTTGCCGGTGCCGAAGGTGGTGACCGAGATCGAAGTCGGCTCAGCCACGCCGATGGCGTAGGAGACCTGCACTTCGCAACGGTCGGCCAAGCCGGCGGCAACCACGTTCTTGGCGACGTAGCGGGCCGCGTAGGCAGCCGAACGGTCGACCTTGGACGGGTCCTTGCCGGAGAAGGCGCCACCACCGTGACGGGCCCAGCCGCCGTAGGTGTCGACGATGATCTTGCGGCCGGTCAGGCCGCAGTCGCCCACCGGGCCACCGATCTCGAACTTGCCGGTCGGGTTGATGTGGAACTTGGTGCCCTTGTGCAGCCACTTGGCCGGCAGCACCGGCTTGATGATCTCTTCGCGGACGGCCTCGATGAGGTCCTTCTGCTTGATGCCCGGGGCGTGCTGGGTCGACAGCACCACCGCGTCGATGGCCGAGACCACGCCGTTTTCATAGCGCAGGGTGACCTGGCTCTTGGCGTCCGGACGCAGCCACGACAGCGGCGAATTCTTCTTCTTGCGGATCTTGGCCTGCTGCTCGACCAGGCGGTGCGACAGGTGGATCGCGGCCGGCATGTAGCTGTCGGTCTCGTTGGTGGCATAGCCGAACATCAGGCCCTGGTCGCCAGCGCCCATTTCTTCCGGCTTCTTGCGATCCACGCCCTGGGCGATGTGCGGCGACTGCTTGCCGATCAGGTTCAGCACGCCGCAGGTGGCGCCGTCGAAGCCGACGTCGGAGCTGTCGTAGCCGATGTCCGTGATGACCTTGCGGGTCAGCGCTTCCAGGTCGATCCAGGCACTGGTGGTGATTTCACCGGCCACAATGGCAACACCGGTCTTGACCATGGTCTCGCACGCCACGCGGGCGCGCTGGTCCTGGGTCAGGATCGCGTCCAGCACCGCATCGGAAATCTGGTCGGCAACCTTGTCCGGATGGCCTTCGGAGACCGACTCGGAGGTGAAGAGATAGCTGGACATCAGGCGTAATATCCCTTGATTCGGATGGAAAGATGGGCGCGAATGATACACGGGGTGCGCCGCCTGTGCATTGTGAACCTGTACCGGTTGCCGGTGGTTAAGCCCGTGTAGGCCCGGCAGGGGCCGTCTGGCCGGGATTGGGGCCCAGCGTCGAGGCCCAGTGTTCCACCAGCGTGACAACGGGGCGGGCGCTGCGGCCCCCGACCGCGCAGGCGGCGTCCCTGTCGACAAGACGGACCCGTGGTCATCGTTCTGCCCCAAAACCGCCATCTGGCTGCCGCCTGCCGGGAGCAGGCTGTCGGCCAATCCGGCCGCCGGGCATGAGTGAAACCGCCATGCAGGAACTTGAACAGCGTCTCCAGCAACGCTTCCCTGATTGGTTCCACGGCCGCCGAGGCCAACTGGCGCGGCCGCTGCTGCGCAGCGTCGGGCGCTGGTCGCGGTTGGGCCAGATCGAAGCTTTCCTGCAGCGCAGTGCAGGATTGCGCGGATTCGGTTTCGTCGCTGCCGGCCTGGAATTCATCGACGGCCAGTACCAGGTGGACCCGGCCGCGCTGGCGAAGATTCCCGCCACCGGCCGCCTGCTGATCGTCGCCAACCACCCCTCCGGGGCACTGGATGCCCTCGCACTGCTGGACGCGGTTGGCCGTATCCGCCGCGACGTGCGGATCGTGGCCAACGACCTGCTGGGGGCCATCGCGCCACTGCAGGACCTGCTGCTGCCGGTGCGCATCCTCGGTGGCAAGGCCCAGCATGGCAGCCTGCATGCGGTCGAGGAGGCGTTGGCCGCCGAGCAGTGCGTGATCGTGTTCCCGGCCGGCGAGGTCTCGCGGCTGTCGCTGCGCGGCATCCGTGATGGCCGTTGGCAGCGCGGGTTCGTCCGCTTTGCCCGTACCGCCGGCGCGCCGGTGCTGCCGGTGCGTGTGGAAGCGCGAAACTCGGCGCTGTTCTACGGCGCCTCGACCCTGTTCAAGCCGGCCGGCACCGCGCTGCTGGCGCGCGAGATGTTCACCCGGCGTGGCCGCCCACTGCGGCTGAGCATCGGTGAGCCGATGCAGCTGGGCAAAGGCGGTGACCCGGGCGCACAGCTGCTGGCGGTACGCCGCGCGCTGTATGCGCTGGGCCGCAATGGTGGGGCCGGTAATGCCGTTGCCTGCGCAGGCCCGGAGCCGCTGGCCGCCCCGGTGCCGCCCTCGCAGGTCGCCGCGGGCATCGCGGCGGCCACGCAGCTGGGCCAGACCGCCGATGGCAAGCAGATCCTGCTGGCCACCTGTACCGCTGATTCACCGCTGCTGCTGGAGTTGGGCCGCCTGCGCGAACTGACGTTCCGCCAGGTGGGCGAGGGTACCGGGCGCAGCCGCGACCTGGACGACTACGACCCGCGGTACGAGCACATCGTGATCTGGGACGCGGCCGCGCAGCGCATTGCCGGCGCGTACCGGATCATGCGCGGCGCCCATGCGTTGGCCCGGCACGGACTGTCCGGGCTCTACAGCGCGTCGCTGTTCCGCTATTCCGACGATGCGATCACCCACATCGCCGAGGGCCTGGAACTGGGCCGCAGCTTCGTGGTGCCCGATTACTGGGGCAGCCGCAGCCTGGATTACCTGTGGCAGGGCATCGGCGCCTACCTGCAGTGCCGGCCGGGCATCCGCTACCTGTTCGGCGCGGTGTCGATCAGCGCGGCGCTGCCACGCGATGCGCGCGAGCAGCTGGTGGCGTACTACCAGCGCTATTACAGCGGCACCGCCGGCCTGGCCGAATCGAACCGCCCGTTCCAGTACTTCGCCGCGCCGCCGAGTTTCGGCGAGCTGGATGCAGGCGCCGCGTTCGATGTGCTCAAGGCCAACCTGGCCGCTCTCGGCACCGGCGTCCCGACGCTGTATCGCCAGTACACCGATCTGTGCGAACCCGGTGGCGCGCGCTTCCTCGCCTTCGGTGTCGACCCGGACTTCAGTGATTCGATCGACGGCCTGATTGAAGTGGATCTGTGCGCGATCCGGCCGAACAAGCGCAGACGCTACCTGCGCGACGCGGGGACGCCGGCATGAGCGCGCTGGCGAACCTGTCGCCACACCGGCGCGCAGTGTTCGTCTCCGATGTGCATCTGGGTTCGCGTCATTGCCATGCCACTGAGCTGGCAGGGTTCCTCTCGCAGCTGCGCTGCGAACGGTTGTATCTGGTCGGCGACATCATCGACCTGTGGTGGATGGCGCATCGCCGCGCCAACTGGCGGCAGTCGCACAGCGAAGTCATCCAGGCCCTGCACGCGTTGCGCCGTGCAGGCACCGAGATCATCTACATTCCCGGCAACCACGATGCCTCGCTGCGGCAGGTATGCGGGCTGATGCTGCCAGCGATGCAGGTGCGCCGCCGCGCCATCCATGTGACCGCCGATGGCCGCAGGCTGCTGGTCGCACACGGCGACGAGTACGACGGCGTGACCCACTTCGGTGGCCTGCAGGAGAAATTCGGCGACTGGCTGTACTACCGCATCCTGACCGGCAACCAGGCGCTGAACGCGGTGCGGCGGCTGCTGGGGATGCGCTACTGGTCGCTGTCGGAGTTCCTGAAGAAGCGCAGCGGTGCCGCTGAACGCTACATCGAGCGCTTCGTGCAGGCCGGGCTGGACGACGTGCGCCGACGCGGCCTGGACGGCATCGTCTGCGGCCACATCCACCGCGCTGCGTTGATTGAACGCGATGGTCTGGTCTATGCCAACGACGGCGATTGGGTCGAGAGCCTGACCGCACTGGCCGAAGACCATGATGGCGCGTTGCGCCTGCTCGACCACAACGGCCAGACGCTGCTGGAGCTGCCCGGCGCGCGGATGTCGCAGGCGGCATAACGCGCGTCTGTCCTCCTGTAGAGCCGAGCCCATGCTCGGCTGACGTGGCGCCCAACGAAGAGCAGCCGAGCATGGGCTCGGCTCTACATGCACCGCCTGCAAGCCGCTAGCATCGGCCCATGGATTCCCTGACCCAGATCATGCTCGGCGGCGCCGTCGCTGCTGCCATCGCCCCGCCCGGCCACCGCCGCGCGGCCCTGCTGGCCGGTGCCGCGCTTGGCACCCTGCCGGACCTCGACGCCCTGTGGCTCGGCTTCACCGCCGCCGACCCGGTGGCGAACATGATCGAGCACCGCAGCTTCAGCCATTCACTGCTGGTGCTGCCCTGGGTGGCCGCATTGATCTGGTGGTTGTTCAAGCGCTTCGGCAACGGCCGTGTCGCGCAATCACCGGTGCGCTGGTTCTGGGCGATCCAGCTGGCGCTGGTCACCCATCCGCTGTTGGATGCGTTCACCGTTTACGGCACCCAGCTGTGGTGGCCGCTGCGGCCACACCCGACGATGGGTTCCAGCGTCTTCATCATCGATCTCGGCTACACGGTATGGCTGCTGCTGGGCTGCGTGCTGGCCTGGTTTGGCCGTGCCCGCCCCTGGGCTGGCAAGGTGCTGGGCGTGGCCCTGCTGCTCAGCAGTGCCTATCTGGGCTGGGGCCTGATCGCCAAAGCGCAGGTCGACCGTGCCGCGCAGCAGAGCCTGGCGGCGATGGGCCTGGGCGATGCACCGCGCTTCTCGGTGCCGATGCCGTTCAACACCCTGCTGTGGCGGGTGGTGGCGATGACACCGAATGGCTACGTGGTGGGTGACCGCTCGCTGGTGGCCGACCACGGGCCGATGCAGTTTGAAGGCCACGCGTCCAACGTGCAGGCCTTGCGTGAAGCAGAGGGCATCCCGGCGGTGCAGCAGCTGACGTGGTTCAATCGCGGCTTCATGCGAGCACAGGTGCTGGACGGGCGGCTGGTGCTGAGCGACCTGCGCATGGGGCTGGAGCCGGACTACACGTTCAACTTTGTCGTGGCTGAGCAGGTCGACGGGCAGTGGCGGCCAATCACGCCCGGGCAGGTGCGGGCGGATTACAGCAGTCCCGCCGCGCGCGCCGACGCCGGGCGCCGGCTTGCCGCGATGTGGCAGCGCATCTGGCACGAGCCGGCAGCCTCCGCGACCGGTGCCGCGCACCCGTAGGTCCACGCCATGCGTGGATGGCGGGACCCGCGGCAGTGCTGCGTTGGCTCAATACACCGTCGCGCGGCCCTGCACGAACGAGAAGAAGAACACCGCGTTCGGGTCGTTCTGCACCAGGCGGAACTCGCGACGCATGCCTTCCACGGTGTCCTCGTCCACCGAGCCGGCCTGCAGCAGCTGGTCGGCCGCCGACAGCAGCAACTGTTCCCAGAACGCGATCATCGTCTTGCGGCGTGCCGGTTCGCGGTTGTCCAGGTGGATGGTCTTGATCTCGGTGTGCACATCGCGGAAGCCGCCGGCCAGCAGCAGGTTGCCCAGCTTGGCGCCGACGAACGGGTCGCCCCCGTGGTCGTACTGGAAATCGTTGAAGGCCATCCAGTAGCGCCAGATATGCGGCGAATACGGATCGAGCAGGAACGAGGCATTCATCACCTCGGTGATGTACACCGGCGAACCCGGTGCCAGCACGCGGCGCACTTCGCTGAGCACGCGTGCCGGGGACGGAACGTGTTCCAGCACCCAGCACAGGAACGCAGAATCGAAGCTGCGTGCCTCGAACGGCAGCTCGCCGGCATCGGCCTGCTGCAGGGTGTAGCGGTCGCTGCACCACGGCGTGCGCGCCAGATTCTCGCGCGCGGTGGCCAGCTGCGTTTCGCTCAGGTCCACGCCGGTCACGTGCAGCTCGGGGAAGCGGCGCAGCAGGATCTCGGTCTGCGCGCCGACGCCGCTGCCGACTTCCAGCAGGCGCCGCGCGCCGCTGTAGTCGATCTGGCCGAAGATGCTCGATTCCAGCAGGCGTGCCTGGGTCATCAGGCGCTGTTGCTCGGTGCCGGAAAAGCCATGCAGATAGGTCGGGGAAGAGATCGGCGGCGTCATGGTGGGCTCTTGTAGCGTCGAGCGTGCTCGACTGCTCTGGAAATTCAGTCGAGCAAGCTCGACTCTACGTAACGAAGTGGTCGGAAAGGTTGCGGGCCGTACGCTCAGGCCGCCGAAGACAGCGCCGGTTCCCCGCCGATCAGGCGGTCGAAGTACTCGGTGGTCAATGCGATCTGGCTCTGCGGATCCTCGGCACGGTTGACCACGGCGCGGAAGGCGGCGTTCTCCGGCCGGTCCCTGGCATACCAGCCCAGGTGCTTGCGCGCGATGCGCACGCCCTGCGGCTCGCCATAGAACGCGTGCAGTGCGTGCAGGTGGCCAAGCAGGATGTCGCGCACTTCGGCCAGCGACGGCGGTGCCAGTTCCTCGCCGGTGGCCAGGTAGTGCGCCACTTCGCGGAAGATCCACGGCCGGCCCTGCGCCGAGCGGCCGATCATCACCGCGTCCACGCCGGTCTGCTCCAACACAAAGGCGGCCTTCTGCGGCGAATCAATATCGCCGTTGGCGATCACCGGAATGCGCAGCGCAGCCTTGATCTCGCCGATCGTGGCGTACTCGGCCTGGCCGGTGTAGTGCTGGTCGCGGGTACGGCCGTGCACCGCCAGTGCCGCGATACCGCTGTCCTCGGCGATGCGCGCGATCAGCGGGCCATTGCGATGGTCGCAGTCCCAGCCGGTTCGGATCTTCAGCGTGACCGGCACGTCCACCGCGTTGACCACCGCTTCGAGGATGCGTGCCACCAGCTGCTCGTCGCGCATCAGTGCCGAACCGGCCCAGGCGTTGCACACCTTCTTGGCCGGGCAGCCCATGTTGATGTCGATGATCTGCGCGCCGTGGTCGACGTTGTAGCGCGCGGCCTCGGCCAGCTGCTGCGGCTCGGTGCCGGCGATCTGCACGCTGATCGGGGCCGGCTCGCCGTCATGGTCCATGCGGTGGATCGACTTGCGCGTGTTCCAGAAGCGCGGATCGCTGATGGTCATTTCCGAGGCGGCCAGACCCGCGCCCAGCCGTTTGCACAGCAGGCGGAAGGGCTTGTCGGTGACGCCGGCCATGGGCGCCAGCACGACGTTGGGGGCAATGGTGTAGGGGCCGATCTGCATGCGCCCATTGTAGGGCGCGGGCGGCGGTACGGCCGTGTCAGCCCCGCCCCGGTTCAGGCCCATCGGCACCGACCTCATGCCGTACCGGCATCAGCAGATGCTTGACGGTTGCTTCCGCCGCCCCCAAGGGCGGGCGATGGTAGGCGGCTAGCCCAGGCTCTGCCAGGCCTGCCGGGTCCCCAGCGCGAAGGCCAGCCCCAGGCAGAGGCAGACCATTGAACTGGCTACCCAGAAGCGCCGGCCGTTGTAGCCGGGCCGGAGCAGCGCCAGGCCGAAGCCCATCGCCGCGCGCAGCAGCAACAGCAGGGCGATGCCCGTCAGGACCAGACGACTGGCCGGCAGCGGCGAATGCCAGCCCGCGGCGGCCAGTGCGTACAGCGCCCAGGCCACCAGCACGGCAGCAATGCCGGCGGTCATCAGCGGCGGCCACCAATGCCCGGCCTGTGCCAGCCGGACCATGCGCTGGCCAGCACCGAAGTACCTGTACCAAGGGGCGCCGAAGGCGATGCAGCCGATATGCAGCAGGGCTGCAATGGCACTGCCGGCGGCCGCGAACAGCAACCAGGGGAATCCGTCCATGTCCTGCCCGTGCAAGGAAGCTGCGCGGATGGTGGGCGAGGGCCGGGATGCGGGCAATGCGACCGGCGGTCGCAGGTGCGCGCGGGCCTGCAGACTGTGCAAAAGTAAAGCCCGTGCATCTGCATGCGCGGGCCCTCTCATCCACGCGTGGCGTGGATTTACTTTGCTTCTGAATCGGCCGGGGTGAAGCGCGGCATGGCTGCAGCAGCGCCTTCCTTCTCGGTCGAACGGCCGGCGAACTGGTTGGCGAAGCGCACGTGGCGGGCGAACGGGGCATCGGCCACCTGCGCCAGCGATGCGGCCAGCGCACCGTTGAAGGCGTCACCGGCACCGGTGGTGTCGATTGCCTGCACCTGTTCGGCACCCACGCGGTAGTACGGCTGGGTATCGCCACGCAGGTTCTCATCGGCATGCGACACGAACACGCCCACCGAACCCAGCGTGACCACCACGGTGCCATTGCCGACCAGCTTGCGGCACAGCGCGTGCAGGCTGGCGCCATCCAGCGCCGCGACATCGTTGGCATCCACGCGCTCGCCGACATGGCGGCCGAGCAGGGCGGCGAACTCGGTCTCGTTCGGGGTGATCACGTCGGCCAGCTTGAGCAGGCCGATGGTCGAGGGGGCATCGGCCGGTGCGGTGTTGAGCACGGTGGTGACGCCGGCCTCGCGGGCCGTGGCCAGTGCCGCTTCGATGGTCTGCACCGGCGATTCCAGCTGCACCAGCACCACCTTGGCGCTGGTCAGCAGGGCCTGCTGCTGTTGCAGGAAGTCGGTGCTCAGCGCAGCGTTGGCCCCCGGGCCGATCACGATGGTGTTGCGGCCACGGGCATCGACATAGATGCCGGCGGTGCCGGTTGGTTCGCTGCTGGCTTCGGCGATCAGGCCGAAGCCGTCCTGTGCGGCCAGCTCACGGGCGGTGGCGCCACCGGCGTCGTCGCCCAGCGCACACACGAAGTGAGTGTCGGCACCCGCGCGGCAGGCCGCCACGGCCTGGTTGAAGCCCTTGCCACCGGGGCCGGTGCTGTAACGGCCGGCAATGGTCGCACCCGGTGCCGGCAGCGATTCGCACCGCCACACGTGATCGACATTGAAGGAACCGACGACAACGACACTGCTGCTCATAGGGAATCTTTTCTCAACCAAGGGTTCAACTGAAGTGCGTCAGCACGCCGGCGATGGTCGCCGTCATGAAGGTGGCAATGGTACCGCCCAGCACGGCGCGCAGGCCGAACTTGGCCAGGTCGTGGCGACGTTCCGGGGCCAGGCCGCCGATACCGCCGATCTGGATCGCGATCGAGCTGAAGTTGGCGAAGCCGCACAGCGCGTAGGTTGCGATCAGTCGACCTTCCTCGGACAGGCTCACGCCGGCGATCTGGCCGTTCACGATCTGCGACAGCTCGGTGTAGGCCACGAACTCGTTGATCACGACCTTCTGGCCGATCAGCGAACCAACGGTGGTGGCATCGGCCCACGGGGTGCCGATCACCCAGGCGATCGGGGCCAGTACGTAGCCGAAGATGGTCGACAGGTTGGTCGGCTTGCCGATGGCGGTGGCCAGGCCGGTCACATCGCCGATCCAGGTCAGCGGTGCGTTCAACAGCGCGATGAGGGCGATGAAGGCCAGCAGCATCGCGCCGATGTTCAGCGCCAGCTTCAGGCCGTCGCCGGCGCCGGCAGCGGCCGCGTCGATGATGTTGCTGGAGGTCTTTTCGACTTCCATCTTCACCGTGCCGCGGGTGAGCGGGGTGCCGGTTTCCGGAATCAGCAGCTTGGCCACGACCAGGGTGGCCGGTGCGGCCATGATGCTGGCCGCCAGCAGGTGCTTGGCGTAGAAGGCCTGCTGCGCCGGATCACCGCCGCCGAGCATGCCCACGTAGGCCGCCAGCACGCCGCCGGCGATGTGCGCCATGCCGCCGATCATCATGGTCAGCAGCTCGGACTGGGTCATCTTGGCGATGTACGGTCGCACGGTCAGCGGCGCCTCGGTCTGGCCGATGAAGACGCTGGCGCAGACGCTGGTGGTTTCCGCACCCGACACGCGCATCACTTTGGTGATCGACCAGGCCATCACGCGCACGATGCCCTGCATGATGTTGAGGTGGTACATCACCCCCATCAGCGCAGAGAAGAAGATGATGGTCGGCAACACCTGGAAGGCGAAGATGAAGCCGTAATTCTTGGTGTCCATCAACGAGCCGAAGATGAAGCCCGAGCCCTCGTTGACGAAGCTGAGGATCTTGACGAAGCCCTTGCCCAGCGCATCGAACACATCGCGCCCGCCCGGCACCAGGATCACCAGCGCCGCGAAGGCGATCTGCAGGGTGATACCGGTGGCAACCAGCTTCCAGTCAACCGCGCGCTTGTTATTGGAAAACAACCAGGTGATGCCGATCAGCACCGCCAACCCGAACAGGCCGAAGCCGATCCTGCCCAAACCTTCGACCATGTGAGTGACTCCCCTGGGGCGTCGCGAAAAACGGGAAGCCTAGTGCAGGGCAGGGGCCGGGGCAAGAAAAAGCAGCGTGTGCGCGGCCAACGGTACCGATCAGGCCAGCAACGGCAAGGGCTTGCGCCTGGCGGCGGCAGGTAGAATGGGGTTCGATCCCGGCCCGGATGCGGGCCCGCAGCAGGAGATTCGCATGCAATACCGTCGCCTGGGCTCCACCGGCCTGCCGATTTCAGCCTTGTCCTTCGGCGCCTGGGTGACCTTCGGCGACCAGGTCCCGCGCGATGAGGCCCGCAACCTCGTGGCCGCCGCCTGGGATCATGGCGTCAACTTCTTCGACAACGCCGAGGGCTATGCCAACGGCCGCGCCGAACAGGTCATGGGTGACGTGATCACCGACCTGCGCCTGCCGCGCGACGGCTTCTGCGTGTCCAGCAAGGTGTTCTTCGGCAGCGCCAAGGACCCGCGGCCGACCCAGCGCGGCCTGTCGCGCAAGCACGTGACCGACGCCTGCCACGCCGCGCTCAAGCGCCTGCGGGTGGACTACCTGGACCTTTATTACTGCCATCGCCCGGATCCGGATGCACCGATTGCCGAGACCGTGCACGCCATGGACACTCTCGTGCGCCAGGGAAAGATCCTCTACTGGGGCACCTCGGAATGGTCGGCGGTGCAGATCCAGCAGGCGCTGGACATCGCCGAGGCGCACAACCTTCAGGGCCCATCGATGGAGCAGCCGCAGTACAACCTCCTGCACCGCGAACGCGTCGAGATCGAGTACGCGCCCCTGTATGCCGGTGCCGGGCTGGGCACCACCATCTTCTCGCCGCTGGCCTCGGGCCTGCTCACTGGCAAGTACGACCAAGGCATCCCGGCCGATGCTCGGCTGGGGCGGGAAGGCATGGAGTGGTTGCAGGATCTGGTGCTGGGGGACGACACCGAGGCCCGCCTGGCCCAGGTGCGTCGTTTCAGCGAGGTGGCGCGCGTGCTGGGGCACGCCCCTGCCACGTTGGCCATTGCATGGTGCCTGCGCAACCCGAACGTCTCCAGCGTCATCCTCGGCGCCAGCCGGGTCAGCCAGCTGCTGCAGAATCTGCAGGCACTGGACGTACTGGAGCAGGTCGACGCCGCCGGCTGGGCGCAGGTCGAAGCCGTCTTCGCCTGAACCCCGGGGCCAACCGGGCCTCGGGGGCCTCGGTCGGGCCGGCTTGGCCGAGGGAACAGGAACGGGAACAGGAACAGGAACGGTAGAGTCGACTGTTAGTCGACTGCTTCGAATAACCGACTGCTTCGAGCAACAGCAGTCGACTAACAGTCGACTCTACACACCTGCCTCGCCATTTAATTGATGCGATCTATCGAATTACGGAATTCGATCATTAATCTCATCAATGAAATTGAGAATGGTTGTTGATTGTCAACTGAGAATCATTATCATTTAACTCGTCCCTCGCACGAGTCCAGATGCTCATGAATGCTCAACCTGTACTGCTGCGCCCCGAAACGCTGACCCTCCGCGATCGTCCCGTCCGTGTCGTTCCGCCGGAAGAGGTCATCGACAGCGAAGCCCTGCTCAAGGGCCGTCGTGAAATCCTGATCCAGCACGGCGACCGCTTCTATCGCCTGCGGCACACCAGCAACGACAAGCTGATCCTGACCAAGTAATCGCGGTCTGGTCGCCCGCCTCCCTCCCTCCTGCCGGCTGCGCCGACAGGGTGGGCGACCCGTCCGCTCCCGCTCTCTCCCCCTCGGTCTACCGCGTGCACCTTCCAGGTGTGCCGGTAACCGGGGGTTCCCCTGCCTGACTGAACGAACCCGATGACCCGCCATACCGCCCTTTGCCTTGCTGTCTGGATGGCGCTGCCGCTGTCCGCCCATGCTGCTGCCACTGCCGCCCCCGATGCGCGCGAATTCGATCGGGTGCAGGTCACCGCCACCCGCACCGAGCGGGCCGTGAGTGACGTGGCGGCCACCGTGGACGTCATCGACCGTGAGCAGATGGACCGGCACCTGGTGCAGGACATCAAGGATCTGGTGCGCTACGAGCCGGGCCTGTCGGTTACCCGCAGCGCGACCCGCTTCGGCCTGGATGGTTTCCGCATCCGTGGCCTGGACGGCAACCGCGTGCGCATCCAGACCGACGGCATCGTCATGCCGACCCGGTTCGACATCGGTGCGTTCGCCAGTTCCAACCGCAACTTCACCGACCTCGATACGCTCAAGCGCGTGGAGATCGTGCGTGGCCCGGCCAGCTCGCTGTACGGCTCCGATGCACTCGGTGGCGTGGTCGCGTTCGTGACCAAGGACCCGGCCGACTACCTCAAGGACGGCAAGAACAGTTACTTCGGCCTGAAGTTCGGCTACGACGGTGAGTGGAAGGGCCTGCTCGGCGGTGCCACGGCCGCCTTTGGTGGCGACCACTGGAGCGGCCTGGTCAACGTCAACCACCACCAGGGCCAGGAAACGGACAACAAGGGCACGGTACGCAGCGACAACGACACCCGCACCGCGTCCAATCCGCAGGATCGCGACGGCCGCAGCCTGCTCAGCAAGCTGGTCTATGCACCGAGCGAAGACCAGCGCTTCCGCTTGACCGTGGAAGGCAACGAAGACACCACCGATACCAACGTGCTGTCGGCGATCGCCAGCGTTGCGCCGCGCCCGGGCGCGACGGCTGCGGCCACTGGCATGACGTCCCACGACACCCAGAAGCGCACCCGCATCTCCTTCGCCCACGAGATGGATGCGCTGGACCAGCCGTTCGCCGACAGCCTGCATTGGCAGGCGTACGCGCAGAACAGCGAGACCCGGCAGCAGACCGACGAGACCCGCACCGACGGCACCCGCCGCCACCGCGTGTTCTCCTTCGACCAGCATGCCTATGGCCTGCAGGCGCAGTTCAACAAGGCGTTCACCACCGGCAGCGTCGAGCACGCGTTGACCTACGGTTTCGAAGGCACCCGTACCGAGATCCGCCAGAAGCGCGACGGCTACCAGGTCAGCAAGGCTGGCGTGGTCAGCAACACGGTGCTGCCGGACACCTTCCCGGTGCGTGACTTCCCGATCAGCAAGACCACCGAGCTGGGCCTGTATGCACAGGATGAGATGCGTTTTGCCGATGGCCGGTTGTCGCTGGTGCCGGGCGTGCGCGTGGACCGCTATGAGCTGAAGCCGGAAGTGGACAGCATCTTCGCCGAAGACAACCCGACCACGGCCGTGGCGCAGCTGAAGAAGACCAGCGTGTCGCCGAAGCTGGGCATGGTCTGGCGCTTCACTGACCAGTGGTCGCTGTTCGCCGGTTATGCGCGTGGCTTCCGTTCGCCGCCCTACAACGACGTCAACATCGGCCTGACCAACGTGGCCTTCGGTTACACCGCCATTGCCAACCCGGACCTGAAGCCGGAAACCAGCGACGGCTACGAGCTGGGCCTGCGCTTCATCGCACCGGCGGCGTACGTCAGCGTCAGCGGCTACTACAACGACTACAAGGACTTCATCGAGTCCAACGTCAACACTGGCCGCAACGCGCAGGGCCTGATGGTGTTCCAGTCGCAGAACATCGCCGACGCGCGCATCTACGGCGCGGAAATGAAGGCCGGCATCGAGTTCGGCGAACTCAGCCCGGCGCTGAAGGGCTGGGCGCTGCGCAGTGCGTTGGCATGGTCGCGTGGTGACAACCGGACCGATGACGAACCGCTGGCCTCGGTCGACCCATTGCGCGGCACGCTGGGCCTGATGTACGACACCGATACCTGGGGCGTCGAACTGGCTGGCACCTTCGTACAACGCAAGAAGCGCCTGCCGCCGCCTGCTGCGCAGACCAATCCGAACGCACCGGCGCCGTTCGTCTACCAGCCGGCCGGCTACGGCGTGCTGGACCTGATGGCGCACTGGAACTTCGCACCGGGTGCCACCTTCAATGTCGGCGTGTTCAATCTGGCCGACAAGCGCTACATCGAATGGTCGTCGATCACCCCGAGCCTGATCACCAATCGCGCACTGAGCGATCGTTACAGCAGCCCGGGCCGCACCTTCTCCGCCAGCCTTGCCGTTTCCTGGTGACCTCATGAGCCGAGCACTGTCCGCACGCAGGAATGATTCCATCGCCGCGCCGCACAGCGCGGCCTGGCCGACCCCGGCACAGCTGGCCACGCTCGGCACCGTGTTGTGCCTGTACCACGCCGACGGCAACGAGCTGGGCGGCTGGCGCCAGGCCGTACGCGTGCACGCCTGCCAGGGCGTGGACAGTGAAGGCCTGCGCGAAAGCCTGTGCTTCCTCGATGGCCGCGGCCGCTGCGTGTGGCGCCTGTACCTGCTGCCGGACAGCGACTTCCTGGCCTGGGACCGGCTGGTGGCCGCGCTGCCGCCGGGACCGGAACACGACAGCGATGGCAGCGTCGGCGAACGCCTGTGGCGCCGCCTGGCCGGCCATCTCGGTGGCCAGCGCTGGCGCCTGTGCGCGCTACGCCTGCATGCCGCCGACGACGGGCGCACGCTGGCTGCCAGCCTGTCGACCCTGTCTTCGCTGGGCGCGGCCACCGCGCGCCGCATCGCACGCCTGGAAAACGCTGAAGGCGAACTGGCGATTGACGACTGCTGCTGTGCCGATGCCGCGCGGCGTCCGGCACTGCGGGTTCCCGGCGACCTGCCGCTGATCCGCTGTGACCCTCTCCTGATGGAACGCCCGCTGGCCACGGATGGCCGCTCAATGAATCTGCAACCCCGAAGGAAGACCCCGATGAAGCTCCAGACAGCCAGCGCCCTGCTTGTGCTTGCCGCCAGCGGCGTGGCCAGCGCGCAGCCCTCCGATATCGCCCGCGACCACGACAGCATCCTTGCCATGCAGGGTGAGTACACCGTGGACTTCGCGTTCGACGAGACCGTGCTGCTGAAGCCGGGCTACGAGCGTGCACCGGCGATGCGCAGCGGCGGCAGCGAAGTGGTCATCGTGGTCGAGGACACGCCGAAGCGCATCGTGCTGCAGCACCTGCTGCTGGACGAGAAGAGCGGCCACATCACCAAGCACTGGCGCCAGGACTGGGTCTACGAAGCGCCGAACCGCTTCGAGTTCAGTGCCGACCAGACCTGGCGGGTGCGCAGCATTCCGGCAGCGACCAACCAGGGCGCCTGGACCCAGTGCGTGTACGAAGTGAGCGACGCGCCGCGCTACTGCGGCACCGGCACCTGGACCTACACCAACAACGTGCCGAGCTGGACCAGCGACCTGAGCTGGCGCCCGCTGCCGCGCCGTGAGTACACCAAGCGCAGCGACTACAACGCGCTGGCCGTGGTCAACCGCCACACGCTCACGCCCAATGGCTGGACCCACGAGCAGTTCAACACCAAGGTGCAGCGCAACGCCGACGGCAGCCAGGTGGAGATCGCCCGCGAGTTCGGCTTCAACGACTACGTGAAGACCACCGAGGTCGACTTCACCCCGGCGCGCAACTACTGGAAGGCCACCGCCGGCTACTGGGCCAAGGTGCGCCAGCGCTGGGACGGTTTCCTGACCCAGGCCCCGGGCGTGCACCTGAAGACCAGGATCGACGGCATGGCGATGATCATTCCGCTGTTCACCCAGGCCGAAGAAATCCAGTCCGGCAAGAAGGTGAAGGACAAGCAGATCGACGAAGTGTTCGCCAAGTACGTGGAAAAGGCGCCGAAGGAAGGTTGATCGGCGCGATGGAGATGGGGGCCGGGTGTACCCGGAACCGCATCCACCTGCTTCCGGTGGGTGCCGGGCTTGCTCGGCACGCCGTCCGGAGGCGCAACCGCCTCAGGCCTCGCGCAGCGCCAATGCCGGCGGCGTATGCAGGATCGCCCGCGTACCCCACCAACCCGCCAGCAGGCTCAACCCGATGCCGACCACGCCGCCGATCAGCAGGCCCGGCCACGGCGGCAGCAATGGCAGCTCGAACACCTTCTGCGAGACCGCCACGCCGATGGCGGCGGCCGCGCCCACCGCAAGCAACGCGGCCAGCGTGCCCAGTGCGCCAAACTCGACCAGCACCGCACCGCGCAGCTGGCGCCGGGTCGCGCCCAGCGTGCGCAGCACCGCGCTGTCGTAGCGGCGCTCGCCCGCCGTGGCCTGCAGTGCGGCCAGCAGCACCAGCACGCCGGCCAGCAGGCTGAACACCATCACCAGCTGCACCGCCTGCGCGACCCGCTCCATCACATCGCGCACCTGCGAGATCACCGCGTCCACGTCCAGCAGCGACAGGTTGGGCTGCGCGCGCACCAGCTCGCCCAGCCCGGCCGCCTTGCCGGCCGGCAGATGGAATGCCGACAACAGGTTGTGCGGGGTGTCGCCCACCGCGTTGGGGTTGAGCAGCACGAAGAAGTTCGGCCGGAAGGTGTTCCAGTCGGCCTTGCGCACACTGGTGACGGTGAACTCGCGCTCCTGCTCGCCGACTGCAATGGTGATGCGGTCGCCGGGATACACGCCGTAGCGCTTGGCCCAGCCGATTTCCACCGAGGCTTCCGGTGCCGTGTTGTCGGGCGTCCAGAAGGTGCCGTTCATCAGCGTATTGGCGGGTGGGAAGCTGCTGCGCCAGCTGAAGTTCAACGGCCGGTTTTCATCGTCGTCATCGCGCTGGCCTTCGCCCTGTGCCGGCTGCCCGCTCTGCTCCGGTGAGCGGTCCACGCGCAACGGCGGCTTGCCGTTGATGGCGATCAGGCGGCCGGTCGCCATCGGTTCGATGCTGGCGTCGTTGGCCCCCAGTCCGCGCAGCGCGGCCAGCACGCTGTCACGCTGTTCGGGCTGGATGTTGATCAGGAAGTAGTTCGGCGTGTCCGCCGGCAGCCGCTCGCGCCACTGCTGCAGCAGGCCGGGGCCGGTCACAGCCAGCAGCAACAGCGCACACAGCGACAGCGACAGCCCCACCAGCTGCATCACGGCCAGCAGGCGGCGCCGCGTCAGGGCGGCCAGACCCAGCCGCCAGTGGCCGTGCAGGCGGTGCTGCAGGCCGCGCAGCAGCTGCAGCAGCACGAAGCCGACCACGCCGGCGGCCAGCGCCAGCGCGGCCAGGCCGCCCAGCACCCACAACGCCAGTTTGAGGTCGCCGGTGACCTGAACCGCCAGCAGCAGGCTGGCCGCCAGTGCCGCCACGTAGGCCAGCAGCGAGGCCGGCGGCAGGGCGGCGAAGGAGCGGTTGAGTACGCGCATCGGCGGCACCCCGCGCAGGCGCAGCAGCGGCGGCAGGCCGAAGCCGAACAGCAGCAACAGGCCGATGCCGGCGCCGGTCAGCGCCGGCATTGCCTCGGGCAGCGGCAAGCGCTGCGGCACCAGGCTGCCCAGTACCTGCACCAGACCTTCCTGCGCCGCCATGCCCAGGCCGATGCCGAGTGCGCAGGCCGGCACCGCCAGCATCAGCAGCTGCAGTGCCAGACCGGACAGAATGTCGCGCTGGCGCGCGCCCAGGCAGCGCAGGATCGCCACCTGGTCGATGCGGCGCAGCGCGAAGCGGTTGGCCGCCAGCGCTGTGGCCACGCCGGCCAGCAGCACCGCAAGCAGCGCGCTGAGGCCGAGGAAGCGTCCGGCAAGATCAAAGGCCTGGCGCACACCGCGCTGGGTGTCGTCCACGCTCAGCAGGCGAAGGCCCTTCACCTGCGGCAGCAGCCATTGCCGCAGCGCGGCGATCTGGTCGGCTGCTCCGGCGAACATCAGCCGGTAGTTGATGCGGCTGCCAGGGCCGAGCAGTCCGGTGCCCTCCACATCGGCGCGGTTGACCAGCAGGGTGGGGGAGAGGGTCAGCAGGTCGCCGCCGGCATCGGGCTCGGCCTCGATGATGCCGGCGATGCGCAGCGTGCCGGCGCCGAATTCGAGGTCATCGCCGGCCTTCAGCCCCAGTCCCTGCAACAGGCGCGGGTCGGCATAGGCCTGGCCCTTGGGCGGCATGCCGGCCTCGGCGATCAGGGCGCCGCCGGGTGTGGGCCGCACCCGCAGCGTGCCGCGCAGCGGATAGCCCGCCTGCACCGCCTTGATGCTGGCCATCTGGCTGGCATCGCCGTTGAACAGCACGCTGCCGAAACTGGCGATACGGGTGTGGGCCAGTCCACGCCGCTGTGCCTCGTCGGCGAACGCCTGCGATGGATCGTCGCGCCCGGCGATGCCGAGGTCGCCGCCGAGCATTTCCGCCGCGCTACCGGTCAGCGCCAGGTTGACCCGGTTCACCAGCGTGCCCACTGCGGTCATCACTGCTACGCCCAGTACCAGCGCGGCGAACACCGTCAGCAGGTCACCGGCCAGGGCCTCGCGGCGCAGCGCGCGCCACGCGTGCCGCAGCAGGTTCATGCCTGCGCCCCGCGCTCGACCGGCAGCAGGCGGCCGTCGTCGATGCGGTGGATGTACTGGCAACGCTGGGCTAGGCGCAGGTCGTGGGTGACCAGCACCAGGGTGGTGCCGCTGCCGGCGTTGAGTTCGAACAGCAGGTCGCTGATGTGCTGGCCGGTGGCGTGGTCCAGCGAGCCGGTCGGTTCATCGGCGAACAGGATGCGCGGGCGGGTGACGAAGGCACGTGCCAGCGCCACGCGCTGCTGCTCGCCGCCGGAAAGCTGGCGCGGGTAATGGCGAGCGCGATGGGCCAGGCCGACCTGGGCCAGCACCTCATCGACGCGCGCGCGGTCCTCGCGCCCGGCCAGCTCCAGTGGCAGCGCCACGTTTTCGGCGGCGGTCAGCGCCGGCAGCAGGTGGAAACTCTGGAACACGAAGCCGACCTCACGCGCGCGCAGCTGGGCGCGTGTTTCCTCATCCAGTGTCGCCAGATTCTGGCCGGCCAGGCTGATATGGCCGCGGCTGGGCAGGTCCAGCCCGGCCAGCAGGCCGAGCAGGGTGGTCTTGCCGGAACCGGAGGCGCCGACGATGGCCGCGCTGGTGCCTTCATGGACGGTCAGGGTGATGTTGTCCAGTATGTGGACTTCACCCTCCGGGCCCTGCACGGATTTGCCGACCTGGTCGACGGCGATGGCAACGGTCGCGCTGCGGGGGGACAGGCTGTCGATGAGGAGACTCCAATGCGCAAGACGGGATGGAGCCGGCGAGCCGGCGTGATGATGGTGCTGCTGCTAGGGTTCCTGCTGCTGCCCGGGCTGGCCTGTGCCAAAGGTCCGGCCGGCACCGTGCTGGTCCTCGGCGACAGCCTCAGTGCAGCCCACAATATCCCTGCCGACGCCGGCTGGGTCAGCCTGCTGCAGCAGCGGGTCAGGCAGCAGTCGAAAACGCCGGCGCGCATCGTCAACGCCAGCATGAGCGGGGAGACCACCGCCGGTGCGCTGACCCGGCTGCCAGGCCTGCTGGCCAAGGAAAAGCCGACCGTGGTAGTGATCGCGCTGGGAGGCAACGACGCGCTGCGTGGACTGACCCCGGCGCAGGTGCAGGGCAACCTGGAAAGGATGGTGCAGGCCAGCCAGAAGGCCGGGGCCAAGGTGCTGCTGCTGGGCATCGACGTACCGCCCAACTACGGGCCGGCCTACCGGCAGCGTCTGGCGGCGGCTTACAAGGCGTTGTCCACGCAGTACAAGGTGCCGCTGCTGCCGTTCCTGCTGGAGGGTGTGGCCCTGCAGCCGGGCATGATGCAGGCCGACGGCCTGCATCCGACCGCACAGGCGCAGCCAAAGGTGCTGGACAACGTCTGGCCGCTGCTCAGGCCGCTGCTCTGAACCGTTTGTGTACCTCTTGACGGAACTTCACATCGCGTCCACCGTCGATCCGGCATGTTTCACAAAGCTGAAGTTAGAGGGAATCACATGCGTCAGACGAAGGAGACCTCCGGCTTGGTGCTGGTGGTCGAAGACAACCGCAACATCTCCGAGATGATCGGGGAATACCTGGAAGGTCGCGGCTTCGAAGTCGACTATGCACAGGACGGCCTGGATGGCTACCGCCTTGCGGCGGAGAACAGCTATGACGTCGTGGTGCTCGACTTGATGTTGCCGCGCCTGGATGGCATCGAAGTGTGCCGTCGCCTGCGCAACGATGCGCGCAAGTCCACCCCGGTGCTGATGCTCACGGCACGCGACACGCTGGACGACAAGCTCACCGGCCTCGGTTTCGGCGCCGATGACTACCTGACCAAGCCGTTCGCGATCCAGGAGCTGGAAGCCCGCCTGCGCGCGCTGATCCGCCGCGAGCGTCGTCAGGTCGGTTCGGAAGTGCTGAAGGTCGCCGACCTTGTGCTCGATCCGGTCAGCATGCGTGCCACCCGTGCCGGTACCGAACTGCAGCTGTCGCCGATCGGCCTGCGCCTGTTGACCATCCTGATGCGCGAATCGCCGCGCGTGGTCACCCGCCAGGAGATTGAACGCGAGATCTGGGGCAACGGCCTGCCGGATTCGGACACCCTGCGCAGCCACCTGTACAACCTGCGCAAGATCATCGACAAGCCGTTCGACCGTCCGCTGCTGCATACCGTGCAGAGTGCCGGCTACCGCATTGCCGACATCGCCCAACCGATGGCCTGAGCAGGGCCGCCACAGGTGCAGGAACAGGCGTGGCCGGGCAATGGCCACGCACCCGGGCAGGTGATGACCGGTCGGCAGCGCCGCCGGTCAGCCCCCGTGCACGACTACGGCGCAGAGCGCTGCCTATAATCGCAGCGCTCTGACCGGGACACCGCAATGCCGCACGGCCTGCCGCGCAAGATCCGTATCGCTTTCATCCTGCAGGCAGTGCTGGCCAGCCTGGGCATCCTGCTGGGCGCGTGGCTGGTCTCGCTGGTGATCAAGCACAGCCTGGTCGGCGCCGCCCTGCGCGAGGAGGCGGCGTACTTCTGGACGCTGCACGAGGCCTCGCCGGTGCAGCCGCCGCCCAACACCCAGAACATCCGCGGCTACCTGCTGGAAAGCGGGCAGTCGGCCCTGTCGTTGCCGGCCAACCTGCGCAATCTTGAGCCCGGCTTCCACGAGCTGCCCAAGGACGACCAGCTGGTGCTGGTCGATGTGCGCCCGGCCGGCCGCCTGTACCTGGTGTTCCTGCGCTCGCGCGCGGAGATGCTGGCGTTCTGGTTCGGCATCGTACCGGTGCTGCTGACCCTGCTTGCGGTGTATGGCGCCAGCTGGGTCACCTATCGGGCCTCCAAGCGCCTGGTGTCGCCGGTGAACTGGCTGGCGCGGCGCGTCTCACGCTGGGACCCGGGCCACCCGGAGGCGGCCGATCTGGAGCCGAACAAGCTGCCGGCGGACATGCAGGGCGAGACCCGGCAGCTGGCGGCCGCACTGCATTCGCTGGCCAACCGGGTCAGCGCACACGTGGCGCGCGAGCGCAATTTCACCCGCGACGCCAGCCACGAACTGCGCACGCCGCTGACCGTGATTCGCGTTGCCAGCGACATGGCGCTTGGCGATGACAGCCTGGAGCCGCGCCTGCGCCGCAGCCTGCAGCGCATCCAGCGCGCCGGCCGTGACATGGAGGCGGTGATCGATGCGTTCCTGATCCTGGCCCGCGAGGCCGATGTCGAGCCGCAGATCGAACTGTTCGACGTCAACGACATCGTCCGCTACGAAGTGGACAACGCCAACGAGTTGCTGGGTACGCGCCCGGTGTCGGTGCATCTGCACAGCGATGGGCCGGTGCAGCTGCATGCGCCGCCGCGGGTGCTGCAGGTGGTGGTCAGCAATCTGGTGCGCAACGCCTGCAGCTACACCGACGAAGGGCGCATCGACGTGCATGTGTACAACGACCGGGTGGTGGTGCGCGATACCGGCATCGGCATGTCCGCCGAGGCACTGTCGCGGGCCTTCGAACCGTTCTACCGCGCCGAGCCGAGCCGCCCGCAGGGCACCGGCCTGGGCCTGTCGATCGTGCGCCGGCTGTGCGACCGCTTCGGCTGGAAGGTCAGCCTGGCCAGCGAGCCTGGCAAGGGCACCGAAGCCACGGTGATTTTCCGCTGAGGCGGCACCAGCTGCCTCGGTAGATGCCGACCTTGGTCGGCGCTTTCACTGGGATGCAGGTGGACGCATTCATGCCAACCAAGGTTGGCAACTACCGGAGCACGCGCATTGTCGCCGTAGATGCCGACCTTGGTCGGCGAACGCACGCCTCAGTTGCAGTTGACCTTCGGCGCCAGCGCCCTGGTCCAGATCGCATACCCGGCCGGGGTCATGTGCAGCATGTCCTCGCGGAACAGCGACGCATCCGGCTGGCCGTCGGCACCCAGCATCGGCGTGTAGATGTCGGTGAAACCGGTGTTGGGCAGCTTGGCCAGGGCGGCCTTGATCAGCGTGTTGGCCTCGTTGATCGCCGGCAGCAGATGCGCACGCGACGGGCTCGGCTTGATCGACAGGTACTCCACCTTGGTCTTCGGCAGGTCGCGATGCACGCGCTGCACGAAGGCAACCACATCGTCGCGCACCTGCACGGCGCTGCGGCCGCTGTTGAGGTCGTTGTCACCGGCGTAGAAGAACACCTTGCACGGCGCATACGGCACCACGATCTGGCCGGCATACCAGGTGCTGTCGCGCACTTCCGAACCGCCGAAACCGCGGTTGAACACCGGCTGGCCGGGGAAGTCGGTGGCCAGGCTCTCCCAGAAGCGGATGGAGGAGCTGCCGATGAATTCGATGCCACCGCGCGGCGGCGGGCTGGCCTGGTCGGCGCTGGCGAAGCGGGCCATGTCGCCGGCCCAGGCCACGTTGGAGACCTGCTCGGGCACGCGCGGCGGCTTGGCCGGGCCCAGCGCATGGGCCAGGGGGGCGGCGGTCAGCAGGCCCAGCATCAGCAGGCAGGTACGGCGACGGGACATCAGGCGCTCCAGCAGGGAAGGGGAACGCCATCATAGAAGCTGGGGCGGGCCGGGGCTTGCCCCTGGCAGTCCATTCACCGGGCCGGTGCGAGGGATGCGGCTGGCGGCCTTGTGGCAAAATGGCGGCCATCTGCCCATCCCTGTGCACCCATGATTCCCTGCCGTGCGTCTGAGCGGTCGCTGCGCCGCGCCCCTGTTGCTGGATGTTCCACCCGTGGCTGATCAGTTCGGCCATCTGCCCCGCGGCCCGCGCCGCATCTTCCAGGCCGCCCGCTGGTCCTGGCAGGGCCTGCGCGCCGCCTGGCTGCATGAGTCCTCGTTCCGGCTGGAGGTCTACCTGCTGATCCTGCTGACTCCGGTCGCGATCTGGCTGGGCCAGACCCCGGTCGAGCGCGCGCTGCTGATCGGTTCGATGCTGCTGGTGCTGGCGATGGAACTGGCCAACTCGGCCATCGAGGCGGTGATCGAACGTTACGGCAGCGAGATCCACGAGCTGGCCGGCCGCGCCAAGGACATGGGCTCGGCGGCAGTCTTCGTGCTGATGATGAACGTGCTTCTGTGCTGGTCGCTGGTCGTGGTCCCGCATGCAATGGCCGGCAATTACGGCTGATCCCCATTCCCCCACTGCCCTGAAGAGTTTCCATGTCCTTTGAGTTCCTCGCCGACCCCAATGCCTGGGTGACCCTGTTCACGCTCAGCGCGCTGGAAATCGTGCTCGGCATCGACAACCTGGTGTTCATTTCCATCGCCGTCAGCAAACTGCCCGAAGAGCGCCGCCCGTTCGCGCGCAAGCTCGGCATCGCGGTGGCCTGCATCACCCGTATTGGCCTGCTGGTGTCGCTGGCGTATCTGGCACATATGGCGGCCAATCTGTTCACGGTGGCCGGCATGGGCATCTCCATCCGTGACCTGGTGCTGATCGTCGGCGGCCTGTTCCTGATCATCAAGGGCTGCATGGAGATCAAGGAACTGATCAGCGGTGGCGAGGACGAAGACCCCAGCACCACCAAGGCCTCGGCCGTGTTCGGCTACGTGATCGCGCAGATCGCGGTGATCGACATCGTGTTCTCGCTGGACTCGGTGATCACCGCCGTCGGCATCGCCGACCACATCCCGGTGATGGTGGCCGCCATCCTGCTGTCGGTGCTGGTGATGCTGCTGGCCGCCAACCCGCTGGGCCGCTTCATCGATGCCAACCCGACCGTGAAGATGCTGGCCCTGGCCTTCATCCTGATGATCGGCGCGGTGTTGATCCTGGACGGCCTGGACGTGCACGTGCCCAAGCCCTACATCTACGCCGCGATGGGCTTCTCGGTGCTGGTCGAGTGGCTGAACCTGCTGATGCGCCGTCGCGCCCGCGAGCACAACGTGCCGGGTGCCGGTAACTGGTAACCGCGCCACTGGCGTGTGTGTCCCTCGGAACCCCCGGCATGCCGGGGGTTCTGCGTTGTGGGGGCTCGGCTTCACTATGGCGCTGCGTTTTTTGCACTTGTAGCGGGTTTCCGGGCCCCACTTGTGAACCTGGATCAACAGTGTTTTCCCGGGGCGAGGCTTAATCCGGCGCAGCAAAGCGCGCAGGCTACGCACTCCCGAATCCCGCCCCCAGGACCCCCATGAATTCCAGAGCCGCCTTGCTGGCGCTTGCCGTCGGCGCCTTCGCCATCGGAACCACCGAGTTTGCGCCGATGGGCCTGCTGCCGGTCATCGCCGACGGCGTGGGCGTCGGCATTCCCACCGCCGGCATGCTGATCACCGCCTATGCCGTCGGTGTGATGCTGGGTGCCCCGGTGATGACCCTGCTGATGGGCCGTTTCGGCAAGCGCACCGCGCTGATGTTGCTGATGTCGATCTTCGTGGTCGGCAACCTGCTCTCGGCACTGGCCCCGAACTACGGCCTGCTGTTGCTGTCGCGTCTGGTCACCAGCCTCAATCACGGTGCCTTCTTCGGCATCGGTGCGGTGGTCGCCGCCAGCCTGGTACCGAAGGAAAAGCAGGCTGCAGCCGTGGCCACCATGTTCATGGGCCTGACCATCGCCAACATCGGCGGCGTGCCGCTGGCAACCTGGGTGGGCCAGCAGCTGGGCTGGCGCCTGTCCTTCGCCGGTACTGCGGTGCTGGGCCTGGTCGCGATCACCGCGCTGGGCTTCGCGCTGCCGGCGTCCGCGCCGGGACCGCGCCCGGACGTGCGCCGTGAACTGAAGGCGATCCTGCAACCGCAGGTGCTGCTGGCGATGGCCACCACCGTGCTCGGCGCCGGTGCGATGTTCACCCTCTATACCTACGTCGCACCGGTACTGACCGAGTTGACCGGCGCCTCCAACGCCTTCATCGCGATGTCGCTGGCCCTGATCGGCATCGGCTTCACCTTCGGCAACGGCATCGGCGGGCGCATGGCCGACTGGTCGCTGGATGGCGCCACGCGCATCCTGCTGGCGGTCCTGGCCGTACTCATGTTCGTGCTGCCACTGGCCTTCATGAGCCACGCCACTGCGGCGCTGGGCGTGCTGCTGTTCGGCGCAGCGACCTTCGCCATCGTGCCGCCGCTGCAGATCCGGGTGATGCAGGCGGCCAGCGAGGCGCCGGGGCTGGCGTCGTCGATCAACGTCGGTGCGTTCAACCTGGGCAATGCGGTGGGTGCCGCGCTGGGTGGTGCGGTGATCAGCCTGGGGCTGGGGTACGCGGCGATTCCGGTGGCCGGTGGCCTGCTGGCAGCGTCGGGCCTGCTGCTGGCGTGGCTGGGGCGTGCGCGCGCCCCGGTGGCTGAGGCCTGTTGAACGGTGTGGGGTTCCGGCAGGGCTTGCAGCCCTGCACCCGCTGCAATCAACGTCAACGTCAAAAGCTGGCTATCCGTGGGATGGCGGGGTGGGTCAGTTTGCGGGGGACGCCGCAAGTACGTCCGTGTAGGCTCGGTCGCGCCATCCATGGCGCTCACACCCCCGCAAACTGACCCACCCCGCCTTCGACAGTTTTCCGCGATCTGTCGGAACGGCGTCCCGCTCTGGTAGGTGTCGACCTTGGTCGACACGAATGCCTGAAGAACCGCGTTTTGCTTTTGATTTTTCTTTTGATCTTCCCGCGGTGCGCAGGAAACCGTATGAGGCCGGGCGGGTGGGCGTGGCGGGGGTATCCGCGCCATGGATGGCGCGGCTAAGCCTCCAGGGACGGATTCACGGCGTCCCCCGCCATGCCCACCCGCCCGGACTACTCAGGCGATCCATGAGCATGGCCACCGCGGAGGGGGCGGCGCCCGATGGCCGGTCTTTCACCCGAACCGTGGCATGCTCGGCGCCAAGCCCACCCGGAACCTCCGCCATGCGCCTGTTCACCCGTGTCCTGCCCCTGATGCTGCTGGCCTCCCTGCTGTCCGGCTGCGGCTACAACGCCATCCAGCAGAAGGATGAAGCGGTCAAGGCCAGCTGGTCGGAGGTCATCAACCAGTACAAGCGCCGCGCCGACCTGGTGCCCAATCTGGTGCAGACCGTGAAGGGCTTCGCCAGCCAGGAAGAACGCGTGCTGACCGAAGTCACCAACGCCCGTTCGCGTGTCGGCCAGATCAACGTCAATGCCGACGACGAAGCCTCGCTCAAGCAGTTCCAGCAGGCCCAGGGCGAACTGGGCAGCGCGCTGTCGCGGCTGCTGGTGGTCACCGAGAACTACCCGGAGCTGAAGTCCAACCAGAACTTCCGCGACCTGCAGGCGCAGCTGGAAGGTACCGAGAACCGGGTCACCGTCGCCCGCGGCCGTTACATCCAGCAGGTGCAGGACTACAACACCTACATCCGCTCGTTCCCGCAGGTGATCACCGCCAAGATCTTCGGCTACAAGACCAAGCCGAATTTCACGGTGGAAAACGAAGCGCAGATCTCCAACGCGCCGGCGGTCGATTTCGGCAACACGCCGCAGCAGCAGCCGGCACCGCAGCCGGGGCACTGATCGATGCGCCTGGCCACTGCGCTGCTGGCCCTGCTGCTGTGGCTGCCGCTGGCCTCGCATGCACAGCAGTTGGCGCCGGTTCCTGCGCTGGATTCGCCGGTGGTCGACACCACCGGCACGCTGGATGCCACGCAGAAGCAGGCGCTGGTGCAGCAGGCGATCGAGTTGCAGCAGCGCAAGGGCAGCCAGCTGCAGGTGCTGGTGGTGCCCACTACCCAGCCGGAGGACATCGCGCAGTACACCACGCGGGTCTTCGACCAATGGCAGATCGGCCGCAAGGGCGTGGATGACGGCGTGCTGCTGGTGGTGGCCAAGGACGACCGGCGCGTGCGCATCGAGCCGGGCTACGGTCTTGAAGGTGCCATCCCCGATGCCATCGCCAACCGGGTCATCCAGGAATACCTGGTGCCGCGCTTCCGCAGCGGTGACTACGCAGGTGGTATCACCGACGCCACCGGCGTGCTGGTCAAGCTGATCGACGGCGAAACGCTGCCTGCGCCGGTCAGCAGCCAGCGTGGCCGCGAGCCCGAGGGTGGCGGTGATACCTGGTTCCTGGCGCTGTTCATCGGTGTGTTCGCTGGCAGCATCCTGCGCGGCGTGTTCTCGCGCGTGCCGCGTCCGCTGCGTGGCCTGCTCGGCGGTGCCGGTGCGGCGCTGGCGGCGTTCCTGTTCACCTCCACGCTGCTGGCCAGTGGCCTGGCAGGCGTCGTAGGGCTGATCGTGGCCATGCTCTCCGGTCACCCGGGCCGCTTTGCCGGTGGCGGCGGCTGGGGAGGTGGCAGCTGGGGCGGCGGAGGCGGCTTCGGCGGGGGCGGTGGATTCGGTGGCGGCGGCGGCTGGGGTGGCGGTGGTGGCCGCTCCGGTGGTGGCGGTGCTTCGGGGAGCTGGTGATGATCCAACGACTGTGTCGTCATGTGTTTTCGCCGTCGGTACGGCGCGCTTTCCCGCCGGCCACGCTGCAGGCGATCACCGAGGCAATCGCAGCCGGTGAGCAGCGCCACGGCGGGCAGGTGATGTTCGCGGTGGAAGCGGACCTGCCGCTGGCCGCGCTGTGGCACAAGGTCACCCCGCGCCAGGCCGCCGAGCATGCGTTTGCGCGCCTGCGCACCTGGGATACCACCCACAACAATGGCGTTCTGATCTACCTGCTGCTGGCTGACCATGCCATCGAGATCGTTGCCGACCGTGGCCTGCAGGGCCGGGTCAGCGCCGCACAGTGGCAGCGGGTCTGCACCCACCTGCGCGAGGGCCTGCGTGGTTCCCATCCGGTGGAGGCGCTGCAGGATGCCATCGACGAGGTCTCCAGCCTGATCGAAGGGCACTTTCCGGCCTCGACGCGGTCGAACGATGACGCGTTGCCGAACTCGCCCCAGCTCCTTGGTTGAGCCGGGGCGGCGCTGGCCCGAGAATAGGCGTTCAACCGCAAGGCACCTTCCATGATCTATTTCCACGACATCGACCCCATCGCCCTCTCGCTGGGGCCGATCAAGGTGCATTGGTACGGCATCATGTACCTGCTCGGCTTCACTGCAGCGTGGCTGCTGGGCCGCAAGCGCATCGCCGATGGGCGCCTGCCGGGCGTCGATGCCAACGGCTTCTCCGACCTGCTGTTCTACGCCATGCTCGGCGTGGTGCTGGGCGGGCGCGTCGGCTACATGCTGTTCTACGCGCTGGGTGATTTCCTGCACAACCCGCTGTTGCTGTTCAAGGTATGGGATGGCGGCATGAGCTTCCACGGCGGCCTGCTGGGCGTGCTGGGCGCCTGCTGGTGGTGGTCGCGCAAGCACAGGCTGCATTTCTTCGACACCATGGATTTCATGGCGCCGCTGGTGCCACTGGGCCTGGGCTTCGGGCGCATCGGCAACTTCATCGGTGCCGAGCTGTGGGGCAAGTACACCGACGGTACCTGGGGCGTGGTGTTCCCGTCCGGCCTGCCGGCGCCGCTGAACCAGCTCGACCACGCCACCCTGCAGGCGCAGTTCGCCAGCGGCGCGCTGAACCAGTTCGCGCGCCATCCGTCGCAGCTGTATGAAGCGTTCCTGGAAGGCCTGGTGATGTTCATCGTGCTGTGGGCCGTGTCGGCCAAGCCACGTCACCGCTATCTGGTGGGTGGCCTGTTCGCGCTGATGTACGGTCTGTTCCGCTTCGCGGTGGAGTTCGTGCGCATGCCCGACAACGGCGTCTACGTGGCCTTCGACTGGCTGACGCGCGGCCAGATCCTCAGCCTGCCGCTGATCGCCTTCGGCCTGGTGCTGCTGGTGATGTCGCGCCGCGCGCCGGTGCTGCAGCCGCAGCTGCCGGTGGCTGTCGAGGGCAAGGCATGAAGGCTTACCTGGACCTGCTCTCGCACGTGCTCGAGCACGGCGCCGAGAAGAGCGACCGCACCGGCACCGGCACCCGCAGCGTGTTTGGCTGGCAGATGCGTTTCAACCTGGCCGAAGGCTTCCCGCTGGTCACCACCAAGAAACTGCACCTGCGCTCGATCATCCATGAGCTGCTGTGGTTCCTGAAAGGCGACACCAACATCGGTTACCTGAAGGAAAACCAGGTGCGGATCTGGGACGAGTGGGCCGACGCGAAAGGCGACCTCGGCCCGGTCTACGGCAAGCAGTGGCGCAGCTGGGCCACCGCCGATGGCGACGAGATCGACCAGATGCAGTGGCTGGTGGACGAGATCAAGCGCAATCCCGATTCGCGGCGGCTGGTGGTCAGTGCCTGGAACGTGGGCGAGCTTTCGCAGATGGCGCTGATGCCGTGCCACAACCTGTTCCAGTTCTACGTGGTGGACGGCAAGCTCAGCTGCCAGCTGTACCAGCGCAGCGGCGACATCTTCCTGGGCGTGCCGTTCAACATCGCCAGTTACGCGCTGCTGACCCACATGGTGGCGCAGGCCACCGGCCTGGGCGTGGGTGATTTCGTGCATACGCTGGGCGATGCGCACCTGTATTCGAACCACTTCGAGCAGGCGCGCGAGCAGCTGTCGCGTGAACCGCGCGCGCTGCCCAAGCTGTGGTTGAACCCGGAGGTGACCGACCTGTTCGGTTTCCAGTTCGACGACATCCGCATCGACGGCTACGATCCGCACCCGACCATCAAGGCGCCGGTGGCGGTATGAGTATCCGTCTGATTTCCAGCGGCCTGCTGGGCCTGTGCGGCATGCTGCCGCTGGCCATGGTGCAGGCCGGATCGGCCGATGCGCTGTCGTTGGCCCGGCAGGTCAATGAGCAGATCGTGCACAAGCACATGCGCGAGGGAGTGCAGGCGTTCGCCGGGGCATTCAACGGCAGCACGATGATGCCCCAGGATGTGCCGGAAGGCTGCCGGGCGCAGATGCGTGAGGCGGCAACCGGCATGTACAAGGCGATGACCGAGCACCTGAAGGCCGGTATCGAAGATCCGGCCTATCAGCGCACGCTCGAGCAGCAGCTTGCCACCGTCTATTCCAGTGACCAGTTGCAGGCATTTCTGGCACGTCGTGCCAGCACCGACACGGCTGCGTTGTCGGCAGACATCCTGTCGGGACCGGGCCTGAAAGATATCGAAGAGGCGCAGAAGCAGAAGATCCTCGGTGGCCTGGATGAGCACTCCACGTCCAGCCCTGCGCTGGCGGCGGCGTTGCAGGCCGCCAGTGCCGCCAACGCTGCCTGCGAACGCCTGCAGATCGACGCCAGCTGAGGAGGTGGTCGTAATGAAGCTGTCGATGATCGTGGCGCTGGACCGCAACCGTGGCATCGGCCAGGGCAATGCAATGCCCTGGCACCTGCCGGATGATTTCAAACACTTCAAGGCGCTCACCCTGGGCAAGCCGATCCTGATGGGCCGCAAGACGGCCGAGTCGATCGGCCGCGTGTTGCCGGGGCGGACCAACCTGGTGCTGACCCGCAGCGGCCAGGTGCCGTTCGAGGGCATGCGGGCGGTGGCGTCGCTGGACGAGGCGAAGGCGATTGCCGAAGGCGAGGGCGCCAGCGAGCTGTGCATCATCGGCGGCGGCGAGATCTTCCACCAGCTGCTGGACCAGGCCAGTGACCTGTACCTGACCTGGGTGGATGCCGAAGTCCCTGCCGATACCCATTTCCCCAAAGTGGACGTGCAGGACTGGCGGGAAGTGAGCAGCGAGCCGCACCCGGCCGACGAACGACACGCCTACGCGTTCCGCTTCGTGCACTACGTGCGCCGCTGAAGATGGTTTCCTGTAGAGCCGAGCCATGCTCGGCTGCTGTTGCCGGACACATCCCGTAGCCGAGCATGGCTCGGCTCTACAGGATTGCCTACGGCCTCCGGTAATGCCCGATGATGGTGTGCTGGAACAGCAGGTTCTCTTCGCGCGTGCCGCGCGCGATGTTGTGCAGCACCAGCGGTGTGCCATTGGCCAGGCGCCGGTCGGAGACGATGCCCACGTGCAGCAGGCCGTTGCCGTTGAGCTTCCACGCGACGATGTCGCCGGCCGCGTAGTCGGCGGCGAGGGCCGTGATCGGTTGCTGCCAGCCCTGCCGCTCGAACCAGCGCATCAGGTTCGGTACGCGACGATGATCGATGTTGCGATCCGGTCGTGACAGGCCCCAGATCGTGGGATAGGCGCTGAAGTTGCCGCGCATGTCTTCGTGCACGCGCGCCTGCAGGTCCAGGCCCTGGCTGCGCAGGGCGCGCACCAGCACGTCGGTGCACACGCCGCGATCAATCGGGACATCTCCGCCGGGATAGGCCAGCACCTGATAGGCAGGGTCGTAGCGGGTGGTGACGCCGATCTGCGCGCGCGCTGCAGCCACCAGTGGCGGCGAAGGCGCCTGCGGTTGCGATGGCGTGTGGTCTGCATTCCTGCCGCCGGTGGGAGTCGGGGCCGAAGTGGGCTGGCAGCCGCCGGCCAGGGCCAGCGTCAGCAGCAGCACCGTCCATGGTGCCCAGCCACGCCGCATCATGCCTGCGGCGCTGCGCCGTTGTTGTTGGGACCGCCGGAACCACCGCCGCCACCGCCGCCACCTCGACGGCGACGACGACGCGGGCCACGGTTGCCGGGGTTGGCAGCGGGGGCACTGCCGCCACCCTGTTCCTTGCCCTGCACCGCAGCGACGGGACGCTCGTGCGCTGGTCGCGCCGGCGGTCGTGCATGCGGCACTGGTGCCGGCACATCGCGGCCTGGCACCTGCACCACGCGCAGCTCATCGGTATCGAGCTGGATCGCGGTCAGCTTGCCGCCCCAGACCGCACCGGTGTCGATGGCGTGCACGCCCTGGGTGATGGTCAGGCCCAGCGCCGACCAGTGGCCGCAGACGACCTTGAGGTCACGCTCGACCCGGCCCGGCACTTCGAACCACGGGTACAGCCCCTGTTCCTGCGTGCCCGGCGTGCCCTTGTCCTCGATACCGATGCGCCCGCGCGGGGTGCAGTAGCGCATGCGGGTGAGCACGTTGATGATCGCGCGCGAGCGGTCGTAGCCGGACAGGTTGGGCGCCCAGCTCGGCTTGTCGCCGTACATGTTGCGGAACAACTTGCGGTAGCCGGCGCCGTGCAACTGTGCCTCGACTTCGGCCGCATGCTTCTCGGCCATCTGCGTGGTCCACTTCGGCGCCAGGCCGGCGTGCACCATCATCCAGCCCAGTTCGCGGTCCACGTGCACCAGCTTCTGCAGGCGCAGCCAGTCCAGCAGTTCGTCGCGGTCCTCGGCCTGCACGATGCGCAGCAGGTCCGGGTTGACCTTGCGCTGTTCCTCTTCGGTGCGCGCACCGACGGCCAGCAGCGAAAGGTCATGGTTGCCCAGCACCACCACGCTGTGCTCGCGCAGCGAATGCACCAGCCGCAGCGTTTCCAGTGACTGGCCACCCCGGTTGACCAGGTCGCCGCAGAACCACAGGGTGTCCTGGGCCGGGTCGAAACGGATCTTCTCCAGCAGTCGCTGGGTGACGTCATAGCAGCCCTGCAGGTCGCCGATCGCCCACACACTCATCGTTCGGCCTCCGTGTCAGTGCAGGGTACGCGGGACGGCCAGCACGAAAGGTGCGACCGGCGCGGCAAATTCGGTGCCGTCGTCGGCGACCATGTCGTAGTGGCCCTGCATGGTCCCGTGATCGGTCCCCAGCATGACACCGGACGTGTAATGGAAGTCTTCACCGGGACGCAGGCGCGGCTGCTCGCCGATCACCCCGTCGCCATCGACATGCTCGACGCGGCCGTTGGCATCGGTGATGCGCCAGTGGCGTGCGACCAGGCGCGCGGCAACACGTCCCTGGTTGTGGATGCGGATCGTGTAGGCGAACGCATAGCGCCCGTCTTCCGGCGCGGATTGATCGTCGAGGAAGCGCGGTGCGACTTCGACGGAGATGGCGTAAACGTCAGCGTCTTCCATACCGGCAGTGTAATCAGGAGGCATTGGCCAAAGCGATGAATTCGGCCACGTCCAGCTGTTCGGCGCGGGCATCGGGACGCACGCCGGCGGCAACGAACTGTTCGGCGGACACCACGTTGTTCAGGGCGTTGCGCAGGGTCTTGCGGCGTTGCCCGAAGGCGGCCTTGACCACCTCGGCGAAACGCTTGTGGTCGTTGATGTTGATCGTGGCCGGGTCACGCGGCACCAGCCGCACCACGGCCGAATCGACCTTCGGCGGCGGCCGGAACGCGCCCGGCGGCACCACGAACAGCGAGGTCACCTCGCAGTACGCCTGCAGCATCACGCTGAGACGGCCGAATACCTTGCTGCCGGACCGGCGGCCATGCGGTCGACCACTTCCTTCTGCAGCATGAAGTGCATGTCGCGGATGACCGCGGCATGTTCCAGTGCATGGAACAGGATCGGCGAGGAGATGTTGTAGGGCAGGTTGCCGACCAGGCGGATCGGCTGGCCGGCAGCGAGCTCGGTGAAGTCCACGCGCAGCACGTCGCGGTGGACAATGGTCAGCTCGCCCAGCGGCTCGGCGGCGGCGGTGAGCGGCGCGATCAGGTCGCGGTCGAACTCGATTACCGTCAGTTTCGGATGCACGCGCAGCAGCGGCAGGGTGATCGCGCCCTGGCCGGGACCGATCTCGACCAGGCGGTCACCGTCTTTCGGGTTGACCGCCATCACGATCTTGTCGATGTAGTGGCGGTCGGCCAGGAAATGCTGGCCAAGCTGCTTCTTGGCCGGGGCGGTGAACACCGGGCCGGAGGGGGAATGCGGGGAATTCATGCGCTCAGTGTACGTTGCCGCGCAAGCTGCGCACACAGCGTCGTTGCCGCCTGCAGGCTGGAAGGATCGGCAATGCCGCGGCCGGCGAGGTCCAGCGCGGTGCCATGGTCCACCGCCACGCGCGGGTAGGGCAGGCCCAGGGTCAGGTTCACCGCCTGCTCGAAGCCCGAATACTTCAGCACCGGCAGGCCCTGGTCGTGGTACATCGCCAGCACGGTGTCGAAGCCGGTCAGCTTGGCCGGCAGGAAGGCGGTATCGGCTGGCAGCGGCCCGATCAGGTCCATGCCCTCCGCGCGCAGGCGCTGCAGCAGCGGGATGACCAGGTCCAGTTCCTCGCGGCCCAGATGGCCGTCTTCACCGGCATGCGGGTTCAGGCCGAGCACGGCGATGCGTGGCGCGGGCAGACCGAACTCGCGGCGCAGCGCGGCGTGCACGGTGCGCAGGGTGTGTTCCAGGCCGGGCGCAGTGATTGCATCGGCCACCTCGCGCAATGGCAGGTGGGTGGTGGCCAGGGCCACGCGCACGATGGGGTTGGCCAGCATCATCACCACCTTTACCCCGGCCTGGTCGGCCAGCAGTTCGGTGGTGCCGCTGTAGGCGATGCCGCCTTCGTTGATGACCGCCTTGTGCACCGGGCCGGTGACCACGCCGTGCAGTTCGCCGGACAGGCAGGCCTGGCCGGCACCGAGCAGTGCACCGATGACGGCACCGGCATTGGCCGGGTTGGCCTGGCCGAAGTGGCTGGGCACGGTATTGGCCACAACGCGCAGACGCAGATCACCGGGGGCGCGTGCTTCGGCGTCCTCGGGCAGCAGTTGCAGAGGCAGGTTCAGCGCGGCAGCGGCCGCGCGCAGGGTGTCCGGATCGGCGAAGGCCAGCAGCCGGCAATCTTCACGCGGCTGCTGGACAAGGCGGATGCACAGCTCCGGGCCGATCCCGGCGGGCTCGCCCGGTACCAGAGCGAGCTCGGGGCGCATCGGTCAGGACTGCGGCGGGGTCGCGGTGTTTTCCGCGCGGTCGCCGCTGCGGAAGCTGACGTAGGCTTCGCCACGCAGTTCCTGCAGGAAGCGGTTGTACTCGTCTTCCAGCTTGCGGCGCCCGATGGTCTCGCGGACCTGGGCACGCTGGTTGTCGTTGGTCACGTCGGTCTGGCGGGTGGCTACGCGCTGCACGATGTGCCAACCGGCATCGGTACGGAACGGCTGGCTGACGCCGCCATCCTGGATGCCGGAGACCTGCTGGCCGAACGCCGGGCCGAACGCGTCGGCCGGGAACCAGCCCAGATCGCCGCCCTGGCCCTTGCTGTTGTTGTCTTCGGAGGACTCCTTGGCCACGGTCTCGAAGTCCGCGCCACCGGCAATGCGGGCACGCAGGGTATCGATCTTGGCCTTGGCGGCCGCGTCGGTCTGGTGATCGTCCACGCGCACCAGGATGTGGCGGCCGTGGTACTCGGTCACGGTGCTGGCGCCGGCAGCGGCACTGGCATCGCGCACGTCCACCAGCTTCAGCAGCTGGAAGCCGCTGGGGCCACGGATCGGACCGACCACTTCGCCGGGCTTCATCTTTTCCATCATCTGCGCGAACGCCTGCGGAATTTCATCCAGGCTGCGCCAGCCCAGATCGCCGCCTTCCAGCGCATTGGGGCTGTCCGAATAGCGAACGGCGGCCGCGTTGAAGTCCAGCTCGCCCTTGTCCAGCAGGGCCTTCACGCCGTCGGCCTTCTTCTGGCCGGTGGAGATCTGGTCGGCATTGGCGCCGTCGGGCAGGGCAATCAGGATGTGCGCCAGGTGATACTGGTTGCCGACGGTAGCCTGCTGCTTCAGCGCAGCATCGACTTCGCCCTCGCTGACGCTGATGCGGCTCTGCGCGAAGCTCTGGCGCAGGCGCTGCACGGTGATCTCGTCTCGCACCGAAGCGCGGAAATCATTGAAGTCGATGCCGTCATGGGCCAGGCGCTGGCGCAGGGCGTCCAAGGTCGAACCGTTCTGCTGGGCGATGGCATTCATCGCCTGGTTCAGCTCCTGGTCGCCGATACGGATGCCGCTGCCCTGGGCCCGGGCCACCTGCAGCTTGACCAGCACCAGGCGCTCGAGCACCTGACGGCTGAGCACGTCTTCCGGCGGCAGCTGGTTTTCACGGCCGACGTACTGCGCCTTGATGTTGGCGATCGCACGCTGGAGCTCGCTCTGCAGGATCACGTCCTCGTCGACGACGGCGGCGATGCGGTCAAGCGGCTGCGCCTCCTGGGCAAGCACCTGCAGGGGGGCAGACACACTGGACACCGCCAGCAGCGAGGCGAGTAGAACGGGGAAGCGCTTGGTCATGGGATCAGATTCGGATCGTAGTCATCCCGGGTCGCCCCGGTGTTGCTGGGCGGCACCAGATAGAGGTCGTCGCGGTTATAGCCGAGGATAGCACGGCGCAGCGTGCGGTCCGTGTCCTGGCCGATGGAGCTCAGGCCCTTCAGGACGAACTCCACCTGGATGGAGTTGTTCATCTCGCCTTCGCGATTGCGCACATAGCGTCGGCCGACCACACGCACGGCCAGGCAGCAGCTGTCCCACTGCACGCCGCCGATGATTTCCAGCGGCTCCTTGTCCTGCAGCGAGTAGTAATAGCGGCCGACCAGGCTCCAACGCGCGTTCAGCGGGTACAGGAACGACAGGTCGGCCTGCTCCAGCAGGGTCCGGTCATGCTTGTTGGCGCCGGGCAGGGCGCCGGCATTGATGCGGTAGCGGTAGCTCAGGTTGACCACGCCGTCGTTGGGCATCAGGTAGCGGGCACGGACGCTGGCCAGATCCTCGCGCTTGTACTTCGGGTCCCACTGGTAGGTGGCGCCCAGGGTCCAGCGGTCGTTGATCATGTAGTTGCCGTCGGCGATCCAGGCCGACTTGCCCTTTTCCACCGGCGCGCCGCCGGGGGTGACGGTCACCCGCGACTCATCGAAGTACTGGATCTGGCCGATCGAGGCCGAGAAACGTTCCTTGCCGGTGGTCTGGTCGATGAACCGGGTGCTCACCGCCAGGGTCAGCTGGTTGGCGTCGTTCTGGCGGTCGGCGCCGGTATAGCGCGAATCGCGGAACAGCTGGCCCCAGCTGAAGGTGAAGTCACGGGTGTCGAAGATCGGCAGCTCGTCCTGGTTGCGGTACGGCGTGCGCAGGTAGAACAGGCGTGGTTCCAGGGTCTGCAGGAACGACTTGCCGCGGATGCTGGTTTCGCGGTCGAAGAACAGGCCGGCGTCGATGCTGCCGATCGGCAGGCTGCGGCTGGGCGAGGTATTGCCGCGCAGCTGTTCCGGTGTGGCAGTGTTCGGGTCGATGCCTTGCGAACTCAGGATCTGGGCCTGGATGCCTCTCACACCATCCACCAGGCCACGGTCCAGCTGATAGGCGGTGTAGCGGTAGGCCAGGGTCGGGGTCACATACCAGGCCGCGCCGCTGATCGGGAATGACACATACGGCTTCACGTCCAGTCGCGAACCGCCGCTGACACCGACGCCGTCGGTCCACTGCACTCCATTGCGGGTGTACTGCAGATCCTCGCCGGTGCCGACGGCGTTCTTGAAGTTGATGTCGTCGTGGGTGAAGCGCACGGCTTCGGCGTAGATGCCGGTTTCCAGCCATGAACGGACCGGCTTGTCCCAGTTGAAGTACAGGCGCGGCTGGCGGTTGTAGGGCAGGGCGCGCTCGTCGAGGGTGTAGTCGGTCAGCTGCCAGCGGTCGGCCATGATGCCTGCCGTCCAGTTCTGGCCGGTGCCATACAGGCCCACCGTGCTCTGCAGGTTGGAGGCGGTGACCCCGACCAGGCGGTTGGCGAAATCCTCGACATAGCGCTCGTCGCTGACCCAGGCCAGGTTGGCGCGGGCCTGCCAGTGGCTGTCCACGTTGTGGTAGCCGGTGAACATCACCCGGCCGCGGTCACGGTCACGCAGGCGGTCGTTGGGCATGAACGAGGTCAGCACCTCGCCGCGGCCGCCGTTGTAGAGGTAGCGGAACTCGTTGTCGAGCAGCAGGCCGCGCCGGCTCATGTAGCGCGGGGTCAGCGTATCGTCGTAGTTCGGCGCCAGATTGAAGTAGATCGGCTGCGCGTAGTCGAAGCCGTTGCGCCCGGACATGCCCAGCTGCGGGAACAGCAGGCCGGTCTTGCGGCGGTCATCGATCGGGAACTTGAAGTACGGCGCCCACAGCACCGGCACCTTGCCGATGCGAAGCACGGCGTTGCGGGCCGTGCCGAAGCCTTCGTCGTTGTCCACTTCGATCTGCGGCGCCGACAGCTTCCACACCGGCTGCGAGGGGTCGCAGGTGGTGTAGGTGGAGCGGTGCATCTGGCCGACCGCGCCCTGCAGGTCGACCGACTCGGCATCACCGTTGCCCCGGCGCGACACCAGCTGGTACTTGATGTCGGAGATCTTGTGGGTGTCGCTTTCCTGGTTGCCTTCGGCACGCTTGGCGACCATCCGGATCGACCCGTCCTGGTAGCGGACATTGCCGTCGGCGATGTAGTTGCCGGTCTCGGTGTCGAAGCTGAGCTTGTCGGTACCGACGAACTGGTCACCCCGGCGCAGCGCCACGTTGCCCTCGTACTGCGGCACGGTGGTGGTGCCCAGCAGCTGGTCGCCTTCGATGTCGGTCGGCTGGTTCTCGCGGGCGGCCGCGGCGGCAGCCTTGTCCTGGGCCGGGACCGGGGTGGGGGCGTCAGTGAACGCGGGAATGACGTCGGTGGCCGGGCACAGGCCCCAGTTGAGCGGCTTTTCATCGGCCATCGCCGGCAGGCTGATGGCGATGCTCAGAGGCAGGGGAAGCAGGCGGAGGGCTCGGCGCACGCGGTTCGGATTCGGGCGAAAACGGACGGTAGCTTGCCCCATCCCTTGCATAGGGGCAATGAAGGACGCCGGAGCCTGCCGGTTCGGGTTCATCCGGCGGCGGCGCTGGACGCCGGTGACATCAGGGCCTGGACGTGGGCTACGCTGCACTCTGCAAGGGCCTGCAGGTCGTAGCCACCTTCCAGCATCGACACGACCCGGCCGGCCGCGTGACGACGCGCCAGCGCGTGCAGTTCACGGGTGATCCAGGCGAAATCGTCGGTCTCCAGCATCAGGTCCGCCTGCGGATCACGCAGGTGGGCGTCGAAGCCGGCCGAGATCAGCAGCAGCTGCGGGCGGAAGTCGTCGATGGCCGGCAGCATCTCGTCGGCCCAGACGTTGCGGAAGCGGAAGCCGCCGCTGCCCGGCGGCAACAGGATGTTCATCAGGTTGCCGGCACCGCGGTCGCGGCGCAGGCCGGAATTGGGAAACAGCCCGGCCTGGTGGGTGCTGTAGTACGAGACCCGGGCATCGTGCTGGAAGATGTCCTGGGTGCCGTTGCCGTGGTGCACGTCGAAATCGACCACCGCGATCCGCTCCAGGCCATGGCGGTCGCGGGCATAGGCGGCGGCGATGGCGATGTTGTTCAACAGGCAGAAGCCCATCGCCGTGCTGCTGGTGGCGTGGTGGCCCGGCGGGCGCACCGCGCAGAAGGCCAGAGGGTCCTCGCCCAGCATCACCGCATCGACTGCGGCCACACCGGCACCGGCGGCGTGCACGGCGGCGCTGGCCGAACCCGGCGAGGTCCAGGTGTCCATGTCCAGCTGGCGCAGCGGCGCGGTCTGCGGCTGCAGCACGAAGTCGAGCAGGGCGCTGTCGTGGACCCGGGTCAGTTCGCCGAACTTGGCTGGCGGCGCCTCGCGCCATTCGAGCTGCCCAGGGAAGGCTGCATGCAGCGCATCGAGTACGTACTGCAGACGTTGCGGGCACTCGGGATGGCCGGGACCGGGGTCATGCAGCAGGCAGGACGGGTGGGTATAGACCAGCATCGTGCCGACTCAGCGCTGGCGCTGCTGTGGTTGCCACAGCGCTTCGCCCTGGCCATCGGCGCGGGCCAGTACCCGGGCCAGTACGAACAACAGGTCCGACAGCCGGTTCAGGTACTGCAGCGCCTCGCTGCGCACGGCTTCGTGGCGGGCCAGGGTGACCGTTTCGCGCTCGGCGCGGCGGACGATGGTGCGGGCCAGATGGCAGCGCGCGGCGGCTTCGCCGCCGGCCGGCAGGATGAATTCCTTCAGCATCGGCAGGTCGGCGTTGTAATGGTCCAGCTGCTGTTCCAAGGCCGAGACATCGGCGGCGTGGATCGCGGCGTGGCCGGGGATGCACAGTTCGGCGCCCAGGTCGAACAGCTGGTGCTGCAGATGCACCACCAGCGCGCGCACATCCTCGGGCAGGGGCACGGCCAGCAGCAGGCCGAGCGCGGCATTGGCCTCGTCGACGGTGCCGTAGGACGCCACCCGGGCGTTATCCTTGGCCACGCGCTGGCCGTCACCGAGGCCGGTACTGCCGTCGTCGCCGGTGCGGGTGTAGATGCGCGAGAGGCGATGACCCATGTCGCGGCTCAGTGGCGGATGTCGCGGCGGGCCTGCTGGAGCTTCAACACCTGCTCCACGGCCAGCTGCAGGGCGGCGGCCAGCGCCACGTAGATCGCCGTGGTGCGCAGGTAGGGGCCGAACCACTGCGCGTAGTTCTGTGCCCAGCCGGCCAGGGTCGGCTCGGCCACGTTGCGGCTGGTCCAGTAGAAGCCGCCCTGTGCCAGCAGGTGGCAGACCGCCACCGAGGCGACCAGCAGCAGCGCGCCCTTGGCCAGTACCGGCCAGCGCGCGCTCTGGTAATTGCGGCCCAGCAGCATGCCGCCGGCCCACAGCGAGAAATAGGCCGGCAGCAGCAGCCAATAGCCCGGGGAGATGCAGTAGTGCTGCCAGAAATCCAGGCCGCTGCTGCGGATCACGATCCAGTCCACCAGCACCGCGAACACCATCAGCAGCGGGAACGCCCAGCGCGTCCAGCGGGCCAGGTAGAAGCCACCGATGAAGAACACGGCCCAGGAGGCATCGGGGATCGCCGCGAAGTGATTGACCCGGGTCGCCGCCAGCAGCAGTACGAGCACGGACAGGACGAAGGCGCGGTTGGCGGTGTCGGACATGGTGGGGGCCCGGAGCGGATTCAGCTTTCATTCTAGCCCGCCGCGCAGGTTGGCGCAGGTGCCGCTCGTTCGGCGTACAGTCGGGGCGAGCGCGTATCATGAACACCATGAGTGAACGACATGACGTGCTGATCGTCGGTGGTGGCCTGGTCGGTGCCAGCCTGGCCATCGCCCTGGACCGGCTGGGCCGCGACGTGGGCCTGCTCGAGGCGAGCCCGGCCGGTGAGCTGCCTGCGGTGTTCGATCAACGCAATCTCAGTTTCGCCGCTGCTACCGTCAATGCGCTGACCGCGCTGGGGGTGATGCAGAAACTGGCGATGGCGCCGGGCCCGATCCGGCGCATCCATGTCAGCCGTGCCGGCGATTTCGGCCGTGTGCAGCTCGAAGCGGCCGATTACGACCGGCCGTGGTTCGGCCAGGTGGTGGTCGCGCGCGATTTCGGCCAGGCGCTGGAAGCGCGCCTGCAGGAGCTGCCGCGCCTGCGCCGTTACCGGCCGATGCGATTCGTGGGCCTGGGCGACGTGGTCGATGGCTACCGCCAGGTACGGGTGGCTGACGAGGCCGGCGAACGCGTGCTGCTGGCACGCCTGGTGGTCGGGGCCGATGGCACCACCAGCGGCGTGCGTGGCGCGCTGGGCATCGAGGTCGACCGCCATGATTTCCAGCAGACCCTGTTCGTGGCCCGCGTGCGCAGCCAGCGCGCGCCGGACGGCGCGGCCTGGGAGCGGTTCACAGATACCGGCCCGACTGCCCTGCTACCGCGTGGCGATCGTCACTTCGGCACCGTGCACGGCGTAGCGCGCGACCAGGCCGATGCGGTGATGGCGCTGGACGAAGCGGCCTGGCTGCAACGCCTGCAGAACGCGATCGGCTGGCGTGCCGGTCGCCTGCTCGAATCCGGCCCACGCAGTGCTTACCCGCTCATCCAGGTACTGGCGCGGGCGCTGGCCGGTGAGCGCACGGTGCTGCTGGGCAATGCCGCGCAGACCATTCACCCGTTGGGTGCGCAGGGCTTCAACCTGGGCCTGCGCGACGCGCTGACCCTGGCCGAACTGCTGGAGGATGCGCATGAGGATGCCGGCAGTGATGCACTGCTGCAGGCCTACGTCGCGCGCCGCGAGGAAGACCGCCGGCAGACGGTGGCGTTCTCCGGAGGCCTGGCGCGGCTGACCAGCAACCCGGCGCCGCTGATGCGGCCGTTGCGCAGTCTCGGCCTGGTGGCCGCACAGCGCGCCTCGGTGCAGTCGATGCTGGTCGGTGGCGCGATGGGCTTCCGTGGCGACGTGCCGCGCTTGTGCCGCGGGGAAGCCGCATGAGCCGGCGCATGCGCCTTGATGTGGCCATCGTTGGTGGCGGCGTGGTCGGTGCCGCCTGCGCGCTGGCGGTGGCCGACGCCGGCCTGTCGGTTGCGCTGGTGGAAGGCCGTGAGCCGGCACCGTGGCAGGCCGCACAGCCGGACCTGCGCGTGTTCGCCTTCGCCGCTGACAACGTACAACTGTTGAACCGCTTGGGCGTGTGGCCGGCAATCGCCCAGGCCCGCGCCTGGCCCTACCGGCGCATGCAGGTGTGGGATGCCGCCGGTGGCGAAGATCTTCTGTTCGACGCCGATCGCTTCGGCCGTCGTGAGCTGGGCTATATCGTCGAGAACGGCCTGCTGCAGGATCGCCTGTGGGCGGCGTTGCCGGCGGCGGGCGTGCAGCTGCACTGCCCGGCACGGGTGGAAGCGCTGGAACAGGATGAAGACGGCGTGCGCCTGCGCCTGGATGACGGTCGCCGCCTGGAAGCGGCGTTGGCGGTGGCCGCCGACGGTGCCGAGTCGACCCTGCGCCAGCTGGCCGGGATCGAGGTTGAAAAGCATGACTACCACCAGCGTGGCGTGGTGGCCTACGTGGACAGCGATCTTCCCAACCAGGCCACCGCCTGGCAGCGTTTCCTGCCGAGCGGGCCGCTGGCGCTGCTGCCTGTGGCCGAGCGCCGCAGCTCGATCGTCTGGACCCTGCCCGAGGATGAGGCGGCACGTGTGCTGGCCTTGGACGAAGATGCGTTCAACCGCGAACTGACCCGTGCTTTCGCGGCGCGGCTGGGTGAGCTGCGTCTGGCATCACCGCGCGCAGCCTTCCCGCTGCGCCGCCAGCTGGCACGTCACTACGTGGCCGGCCGCGTGCTGGCATTGGGTGATGCCGCGCATGTGGTGCATCCGCTGGCCGGGCAGGGAGTGAACCTGGGCCTGCGCGATGTGGCCGCCCTGCAGCAGTGGCTGGCGCCATCGGCCGAGCGCCGTGGCCAGCCGCGGCTGTCGCCACAGCGCCTGCAGCGCTGGGCGCGCGAACGGCGTAGCGACAACCACATCGCCGCCTACAGCTTCGATGCGATCAACCGCCTGTTCTCCAACGACGAAATGCACCTGACCCTGGCCCGTGGCCGCGCGCTGGGCTGTGTCGGCAAGTGGCCGCCGCTGGTGCAGGCGTTCTGGAAGCGCGCCGCCGGCGTCTAACGCAAAAAAGGGACGGAGGGGATTAAGTCGTATGTGCACATACGACTTAATCCCCTCCGTCCCTTTTTTCAGTCAACCAGCCAACCGGCCAGGTCGGCACGATCCAGCTTGCCGCGACGCTTCACGTCCAACGCATTGAACTCATCGGCCAGCGCCGGGTTGGCCTGTGCTTCCTCGCGGCTGATGAAACCATCGCCGTTCACATCCAGCGCGGCGAAGTGGATGCGGTACTGGCCGACCACGCTGCTCGGTTCCAGCGAACGCACGGTTACCTGTGCCTCGCCGGCCGGCTGTGCAATCTCGACGCTGCCGCTGACCCGGCCAGCATCCAGCGGTTGCTGGCGGATCGCGCCGCCGGTGGGGCCCAGCGGCTGGCTCTGCGCAGGGGTGTGCGGCAGCTGCTGGGCAATGGCAGGTGTGGCTGCCAGCAAGGTGATCAGCATGGCGAGCGAGTGGTATCGCATGGTTCCCTTCCTCGGTAGCGCCGGGCCCATGCCCGGCGGGCATGTTCCTCAGCGCAGCGGCGAGGCCAATACCGTGATCTCCTCACGGTCGTGATAGAGCTGCTTGGCGCGTACCACCAGCGGCTTGCCGGCCTGGTCCTGGAACAGGTCCAGGCACAAGCGGGTTTCGTCCCAGCGCTTCTTCATCGGCAGCTTCAGATTGAAGATCGCGTGCCTGCACCAGCCTTCGCGGAACCAGGTGGCCATGCGTTCGGCCACGCGGCGCGGCTGCTCGACCATGTCGCAGACCATCCAGTCCAATGGCTGCTCCGGGTGCCAGTGGAAGCCATCGGCGCGAAGGTGCTCGACCAGGCCGGTGTCCAGCACGTGCTGGCGCAGCGGGCCGTTGTCGATGCTCAGCACGTGCATGTGCTGGCGGGTCAGCACCCAGGTCCAGCCGCCCGGTGCGGCACCCAGGTCGGCCGCGCGCATGCCGGGTTTGGCCAGCGCTTCACGCTCCTCCGGCGTCAGCAGGGTCAGCAGGGCTTCGTCCAGCTTCAGCGCCGAACGCGAAGGCGCTTCGGGCAGCAGCTTCAGGCGCGGGATGCCCAGTGCCCACGGCGCGCTGTCGGCCGGGTCGGCCACGCAGACGAAGGCATGGGTGCCGTCGACGAACACCACGTGCAGGCGCGGCAGGCGGTTGTTCGGCTTGTCAGTCAGCTTGCCAGCCTTGCGCAGCGCCGGGCGCAGCGCATTGCCAAAGGCGCGGGCCAACCCGGACAGCGGCTTGCCGGCGTCCGAGTCCGGGTGTTCCACCCACAGGTCGCCGAAGCGCGGCGCATCGGCCAGCACGTCGAGCATCGGGGTAATGCGGTCGGCCGGGTCCAGCTGCGGCAGTTCGGCCAGCACCACCAGCTTCTGCCGCGCGAAGATCAGCTCGCGCCAGCGCAGGCGCGGCGCCAGCGCGGCGGCTTCGTCGCACATGAAAAGCACGTAGCCGTCATTGCGCTGGGTACGCGCATAGCCGGCGAAACCGGCTTCGCCGGCACGGAACTGCAGCTCGCCGGCCAGCTCGGGCTCGAAGCCCTGCCGGCACAGGCACAGCAGGCCGATGCCGGTTTCAGTAACGGGCGCCATCGCTTTCCCCATAGGCACGCAGCACGCTGCGCGCGGCGTCGCGGTTCAGGCCCTGCACCACTTCGATGCCACGCTTGTTGAGTTCACCCACCCAGTCGGCCGGCAGCGGACCTTCATCGAACGGGGTCAGCTCTTCGACGTCGGCCGAGTTGGCACCGATCAGCAGGCGGTCGATACCGGCCCACACGGTGGCGCCGTAGCACTGGCAGCACGGCTGCGAGCTGGTGGCCAGGGTGACCGGCGACAGCACCGCGTTCAGGCGCGGGGTCTGCAGGCGCTGCTGGGCCAGCATGTAAGCCATGTTCTCGGCGTGCGCCAGCGAGGTCGCGTGCGGCATCACCCGGTTCACGCCGGCGGCGATGACCTTGTCATCCGGGCCGAACACCACGGCACCGAACGGACCGCCACTGGCGTGCTCGACGTTCAGCCGCGACAGCTCGATCGCCAGCGCGACCTTGGCCTCATCGCCCGGATATCGACGATCCAGGTCGATCTGGTCGTGGATCCAGGCGGGAAGGGTCAGGTGGACTTGCGCGTACAGCATCGCGGGGGTGCCTCGTAGTGGAATGGAAGAAGGTGCGGTTGCTTGGGAAACCGGCGCGCAGTGTAGCTGCACCGGCCTGTATCGGGTGTGGCGGTGGGTCAGCCCGGCGAGCCGGTGCGGATCACCACGTACTGCTTGCGGAACTCCAGCCCGGCCTGCGGCCAGCTGGCCGCGTAGGTGCGCAGCAGGGGCAGGGCTGCGGCGAAGTCGTGGCCGTTGACCCGGCAATCGGCCTCGCACAGGCCATCGGCATCGCGCGAGGCGAACAGGCGGATGGCGAGGAATTGGCGGGCCTTCAGCAGGTCGTCGAAGGCGTCCATGCTGCGGGTGAACAGGCAGCAGGGGCAGGAGCCATGATCGTCTTCGCTGCAGGTGGAGGCATCCACTTCCTGTGCACGGTAGTGCGCCAACGGCCCCAGCACCACGGTGCGCTCGTGTTCCTCGCCATTGTCACCGGCCGGATAGGTCAGGCCCATCATCGGCAGGCCCTGTGCGTCTTGGGCGCCGATCGCGGTCTGCAGGGTCACCAGGTCCACTCGGGCCCAGGCCTGGAAGCCGGACAACAGCGATGCCTGCTCATCGGCACCATTTGCGTGCTGGTACTCGAACAGGCCATCGGCGAACAACTGCGGATGCTGGCTTTCGATGACGGTGGAGGTCTGCCAACCACCGTTGTCGCGCGCGTGTGCGGCCATTGCATGCGGGGTCAGGCGCAGGCCGCTGTCCAGCAGCAGCGCGTTGCCGTCGACGTGGCTGGCGACGCCCGCGTCCTGCAGGACCTGCTGCAGCAGCGGGAGGAGGGCGGCGGAGGTCGTGGTCATGTCAGGCCTGTGGGTGGATGGGGGGGAACATCCAGGCAGGGCCTGGGGATCTAGCGGTCGAGCGCGTCGAGTTCGGCGCGATATCGCTGCGCGTCGGATTGCTGCTGCGGATCGTTGCCGTGGTCGCGCAGCCAGGTTTCCAGCTCGCGGCGATAGTCCGCGCGGAAATCGGCATTGCCCGGGCTGAAGTGCAGCTTGCGCGCCGCCACCTCCACGCGCTCGCGCGCGCTGGTCCGGGCCTGGGCGACACCATGCGGGGATTCGTTGGTGAGGATGACGAAGTTGCGCGGGAAGCCCGGCGTGTACTTCACCACGAACGGCTGGTCGCGCGCCGGGATGCGGATGGCGTTTTCCAGCGGCCATAGCGAGGCGGTGTTGGTGTGGAACACCACCTCCACGTCGCGGCCCTCGGCGGTACGCAGCACCCCTTCGTACCGCCAGATGTACTGTTCGTTGAGCGTGGAGCTGGTTTGCTCGGCCTTGACGATCACCGCTTCACCACGCTCGCCCACCACGTTGAGGAAGGCGGCATTGAGGAAGTGGCCGAGGAACATGTTGAGCATCGCCAGCGGGAACACCACGATGGCGTAGCCCGGAAAGCGCCGCCACCACGAGACCAGCCCGGCCAGCACCATTGCTGCAAAGAACGTCAGCAGCGGATGCTGCGAGATGAACCAGAACAGGACGGAGAGGGCGGTGATCATTGTCGATGGCGTGCGGGCGCCGTGCTGGCGCCCGCGCAGGTCCTCAGGCCGACCAGGTATCGCGCAGGGTCACGCTGCGGTTGAACACCGGCTTGGCTTCGGTGTGGTCGCGGCGGTCGGCGACGAAGTAGCCGGTACGTTCGAACTGGAACGACTGCTCCGGCGCGGCGCTGGCCGCGGCCGGCTCGACATAGCCGGTGACGGTGCGGCGCGATTCCGGATTGAGGTAATCGCGGTAGGTCTTGCCTTCCGATTCATCATCCGGGTTCGGCACCGAGAACAGGCGGTCGTACAGGCGGATCTCGGCCGGTACGCCATGCACGGCGCTGACCCAGTGGATGGTGCCCTTGACCTTGCGGTTGGCGCCTTCCATGCCCGGACGCGATTCCGGATCCAGCCAGCCGCGCAGCTCGGTGATGGTGCCGTCGGCATCCTTGATCACTTCATCGCAGCGGATGATGCCGGCGCCGCGCAGGCGCACTTCGCCACCCGGCACCAGGCGCTTCCAGCCCTTCGGCGGCACTTCGGCGAAGTCCTCGCGGTCGATCCACACTTCGTGTGCGAACGGCACTTCGCGGCTGCCGAAGCTCTCGTCCTTCGGGTGGTTGCTGAAGGTGAGCTGCTCTTCGTGGCCTTCCGGCAGGTTGGTCAGCACCAGCTTGACCGGATCGATCACCGCCATGCGACGCGGCGCGGCGCTGTCCAGGTCTTCGCGCAGCGCGCCTTCCAGCACGCTGAAGTCGATCAGCGAATTCTGCTTGCTGATGCCCACGCGCTCGGCGAACAGGCGCATCGCCGCCGGGGTATAGCCACGGCGACGCAGGCCCTGCAGAGTCGGCATGCGCGGGTCTTCCCAGCCGTCCACCAGCTGCTCGGTAACCAGCGCCATCAGCTTGCGCTTGCTCATCACCGTGTAGTTGATGTTCAGGCGCGAGAACTCGATCTGGCGCGGCTTGGCCGCTTCGCGCGGCAGGCCGGCGTCGACCAGAGGCTGCGTCAGCGCGTCATCGTGGGCGAAGTCGACGTTGTCCACGCACCAGTCGTACAGCGGGCGATGGTCTTCGAATTCCAGCGTGCACAGCGAGTGGGTGATGCCCTCGATCGAATCGCCCAGTGCATGCGCGAAGTCGTACATCGGGTAGATCGGCCACGCGTTGCCGGTGTTCTGGTGCTCGACGTGCTTGATGCGGTACAGCGCCGGATCGCGCAGGTTGATGTTGCCGCTGGCCATGTCGATCCTGGCGCGCAGGGTGCGCGCGCCATCCGGGAATTCACCGGCGCGCATGCGGCGGAACAGGTCGAGGTTTTCCTCGACGCTGCGGTCGCGCCACGGCGACGGACGGCCCGGCTCGGTCAGGGTGCCGCGGTAGGCACGCACTTCTTCGGCCGACAGGTCGCAGACGTAAGCCTTGCCCTGTTCGATCAGCTTCTCGGCGGCCAAGTAGTAGGTCTGGAAGTAGTCCGAGGCATGGCGCAGCTCGTTCCACTCGAAGCCCAGCCAGCGCACGTCGTCCTGGATCGCGGCCACGTACTCCGGATCTTCCTTGGCCGGATTGGTGTCGTCGAAGCGCAGGTTGCAGACGCCGCTGAACTCACCGGCGATGCCGAAATTCAGGCAGATCGACTTGGCATGACCGATGTGCAGGTAGCCGTTCGGCTCGGGCGGGAAGCGGGTCTTGATCGCCTGGTGCTTTCCGCTGGCCAGGTCCTCGCGCACGATCTGGCGGATGAAATCGCGCTTCTCGTGGCTGTCGGCGGGGGTCTCGGGGCTGGCGGGGGTGTGCTCGGACATGAGTCTGGGGCGAAAAAGGGCAGAAAGACCAACAGTCTAGCGCGTACGGGGCAGGGCTGCCCGGTGGGGTGTGGGGATGCCGGCCAGCGGCCGGCACTTCCCACCCATCTTCCGGCAGCGCCGGCAGCGGGCCGGCGGAATGTGGATCGCCGTGCAATTGGGTAGTGCCGGCCGCTGGCCGGCAGAACGGTCATGCGCCGTCACCACCATCATTCAGCACCCGGGCGTATGCTGGAACCCTCTCCCACGGAGGCGCCGCATGCACATCGTGTACAAGGCCGACAACCTGTTCGACGCTCATCTGGTCAAGCACGCGCTGGAAGATGCCGGCATTCCGGCCTTCGTGTTCGGCGAGTCGTTGCTGGGCGGCATGGGTGAACTGCCGCTGTTCGGTGTGCTGCGGGTCGGTATCCCCGACGCAGCACGCCCGCAGGCTGAGGACATCGTGGCGGGGCTGGACTTGGGCCATGCGCCGGACGCCCCCATTTCAGATGCAGACGACATAGCCGGACTGCCGGCGTAGGAGCGCATCATGTTGGGAATTGGCGAGGGCATCCTCGGCATCGGCGCCTTCAAGCAGCGCCTGCCGCGCCCGGAAGAAGCACTGCCGGGGCGTGACCAGCCGCTGCCGCTGCACAGCAACCAGCACTTCGTGAACAGCCATCCGCTGAAGGACCGCTTCGCCGGCCTGCAGCAGATCCGTTTCGCGCTGGGCTGTTTCTGGGGTGCCGAGCGCAAGTTCTGGACCGAACCGGGCGTGTACAGCACCTCGGTGGGCTATGCCGGCGGCATCACCCCGAATCCGACCTATGAAGAGGTCTGCTCGGGCCTGACCGGCCACACCGAAGTGGTGCAGGTGGTGTTCGACCCGGCGGTGGTGAGCCTGGAGCGGCTGCTGCAGCTGTTCTGGGAAAGCCACGACCCGACCCAGGGCATGCGCCAGGGCAACGACACCGGCACCCAGTACCGCTCGGCGATTCACGCCACCGACGAGGCGCAGTACGCCGCCGCGCTGGCCAGCCGCGAGGCCTACCAGGCGCAGCTGGATGCGGCCGGCTACGGCCCGATCACCACCGAGATCGTGTATCCGGCACCGGCCTACTACTACGCCGAGGACTATCACCAGCAGTACCTGGCGAAGAACCCGAACGGCTACTGCGGCATCGGCGGCACCGGCGTGAGCTGCCCGATCGGGTTGGATGTGGAGGCGCCGCGCTGACGCGCGGTGGTCCGCCTGCGGCGGGCAACGTCAACGGCTGAAAGCCAAAGCCAAAGCGGCTCTGGGTTGCTGCTTGTTGGGTGGGGCGGTGTGGGTTGGCAGGACACGCCGTGAACCCGTCCCTGGGGGCTCGATGGCGCCATCCATGGCGCCAACGGTCCTGCCAACCCACACCGCCCCACCCCCGACAGTTTCCCGGTGACGGTGGGAAAGAGCATTGGGTTACTGACGAACTGATGGAAAACAAAAAGGACGCGGCGTTCGCCGCGTCCTTTTTGTTTGTTTGCTTGTGAGCACGCGCAGCGCGCGACCCGCTGTTGCTTTTCTTTTCTTTCTTCCGTGGCGGGCGGCCACAGGAAACTGTCAGAGGGCGGGCGGGTTGGGTTCGCGGGAGTGTCCGCCGCATGGATGCGGCGGCCAAGCCTCCAGGGACGGATTCACGGCGTCTCCCGCGAACCCAACCCGCCCGGCCAAGCGCGGCTTTTGCTCATAGCCCCCCGCCACGAGGGGCTCAGCCGTTGGCTGGAATCACAGTTCCGAGCGAATGCGCTCGCGCAGCGCCTGCAGATCCTTGGCAAACGCATCGATACCGGTCGCCAGCTTCTCGGTCGCCATCGGATCGGCCGCGAGGTCCGCCGCGAACTTCGCCGCATCGATCGGGGTCACCGCCACGCCATCGGCCACACCGGCCACCAGCTTGCGCGGCAGTTCGCCGTGGTCGGCGTCCAGCTTCTCCAGCAGGTCCGGCGAAATCGTCAGGCGGTCGCAGCCGGCCAGTGCTTCGATCTGCGCGGTCGAACGGAACGAGGCGCCCATCACCACCGTCGGCGAACCGCGACGCTTGAATTCGGCATACACGCCACGCACGAACTTCACGCCCGGGTCTTCGTCGATGCTGGCCGGGGCCTGGCCGTTGGCCACGTACCAGTCCAGGATGCGGCCGACGAACGGCGAGATCAGGAACGCGCCGGCTTCGCTGCAGGCCAGCGCCTGGGTCGGGTTGAAGATCAGGGTCAGGTTGCAGTCGATGCCTTCGGCCTGCAGGATGCGCGCGGCTTCCACGCCTTCCCAGGTCGCGGCGATCTTGATCAGGATCTTCTCGCGCGGCACGCCGGCGTCGGCGTACATCTGGATGAACTGGCGCGCCTTGGCCACGGTGGCAGCGGTGTCGTGGGCCTGGTCGGCATCCACTTCGGTGGACACGCGGCCGGGCACCAGCGTGCTCAGCAGCGCGCCGACGCCGATGGTCAGGCGGTCGGCCACGGCGTGCACCACGGCTTCGCGGTCGCCACCCTGCTGGCGGCCCCAGGCCAGTTCGCGTTCGATCAGCTCGGCGTAGACCGGCAGGTCCAGCGCCTTCTTCACCAGGGTCGGGTTGGTGGTGCAATCCACCGGCTGCAGGCGCTTGATCGCGTCGTAGTCACCGGTATCGGCAACGACCACGGACAGTTCGCGCAGCTGGGACAGTTTGGACGGGGTACTCATTACGGCTCCTGGTGCAGGGGGATCGAATCGCGCGCGGTGCGCAGCGGTAATCAGGGGCGGTCGTTGTGGACCGCGGTCACGCGCAGGCGCAGCTTGCGGCCGCCAGGCGCGTTCCAGTCGATGCTCTGGCCGATGGCCAGGCCCAGCAGGGCGGTGCCGACCGGGGCCAGTACGGAGACCTTGCCTTCATCGACGTTGGCTTCGCGGGGGAAGACCAGGGTCAGGACGTGCTTTTCGCCCGACACTTCATCTTCGCACTCCACGCGCGAATGCATCATGACGATGCCTTCGGGAATCTGGTCCGCTGCCAGCACGGTGGCACGGTTGAGTTCTTCAGCAAGCGCGAGCGCGGCAGGCGTCTGGCTCAGCGCAGGGGATTCGAGCATGGCGTCCAGGCGGTCCATGTCGAAGGTAGAAACGGTGATCGACGGCGGCAGGCCGCTGGCGGTGTTCATGGTGAAGCTCCTTGGTTGAAAGCCATGCAAAAGGCGGCACCTGCTGGCGCCGCCTGTCTGTATTGTGGGGACAAATGCGGCCGGAATCGACTCCTGCCGATTCCAGGCCGGTGCTGCGGGGGTTCAGCCGTTCAGCGCGGGGCCGGGCAGGGCGGCCGTGTCGTCGGCGGCGTTGACCGCCTCCAGGGTGAACAGTGTCTGCGGCAGGCGCTTGAACTGGTCGGCCAGCTCCATCAGGAAATCGTTCATGGCCGAGCTGCGGCGCCAGATCATGGCGATGCGGCGGCTGGGACGGCCCTCGCCGGTGAAGTCGAGCAGGCGGATGTTGTTCGAACGCGGCACCGGCGGCTGCACCGACAGGCTCGGCAGCAGGGTGATGCCGACGTCGGCGGCGACCATCTGCCGCAGGGTTTCCAGGCTGGTGGCGCGGAACTCGGATTTCTCGTTGGCACCGAACAGGCGGCAGACTTCCAGTGCCTGGTCGCGCAGGCAATGCCCGTCTTCCAACAGCAGCAGCTTCTGCGTAGCCAGCTCCTGCACGTCCAGGTGTTCGCGACGGGCCAGCGGGTGGCGTCCGGAAACAGCCAGCAGGAACGGTTCCTCGAACAGGAACTCGGCATGCAGCTGGTCGTCGATCACCGGCAGTGCCAGCAGTGCTGCGTCGAGCTTGCCTTCGCGCAGGCGGTCCAGCAGCACATCGCTCTTTTCCTCGACCAGCAGCAGTTCCAGCTCCGGGAAGCGATCGCGGATGCGCGGGATCACATGCGGCAGCAGGTACGGGCCCAGGGTCGGGAAGATCCCCAGGCGCACCGTACCGGCTTCCGGATCGCGGCTGCGTCGCGCCGCTTCCTTCAGCTGTTCCACTTCGGACACGATCACCCGCGCCCGTGCCGCCGCTTCCTGGCCGGCCGGGGTCAGCATCACCTTGCGCGGTGCGCGTTCCACCAGCGGCAGGCCCAGCTCTTCTTCCAGCTTGCGGATCTGCGTGGACAGCGTGGGCTGGCTGACGAAGCAGGAGGCGGCAGCCCGGCCGAAATGCTTGTGGTCGGCCAGGGCTACCAGGTACTTCAGATCACGTAGGTTCATCCTTACACCCCAGGGATAACGGACCGGCTGACGGCGTGGTTACCCGACAGGCAGACAATGCTCCCGGTGATCTGGGAACGGTGGATCAGGCAGCTTCAGCAACGGCACCGCTGCTGTTGCTTACCGACGAGCGGATCAGGTGGTCGAACGCGCTCAGTGCGGCGGTCGAACCGGCGCCCATGGCGATGATGATCTGCTTGTAGGGTACCGTCGTGCAATCGCCAGCAGCGAACACACCCGGCAGGTTGGTCTGGCCGCGGTCGTCGATGACGATCTCGCCACGCGGCGACAGCGCCACGGTGTCCTTCAGCCACTCGGTGTTGGGCAGCAGGCCGATCTGCACGAAGATGCCTTCCAGCTCGACGCGGTGGGCGTCGCCGCCGACGCGGTCCTTGTAGACCAGGCCGGTGACACGGCTGCCGTCGCCCAGCACTTCGGTGGTCTGCGCGCTGGTCAACACGGTGACGTTGGCCAGGCTGCGCAGCTTCTTCTGCAGCACTTCATCGGCGCGCAGGCTGGAATCGAACTCCAGCAGGGTTACATGCGACACGATGCCGGCCAGATCGATGGCCGCTTCCACGCCGGAGTTGCCGCCGCCGATCACCGCCACGCGCTTGCCCTTGAACAGCGGACCATCGCAATGCGGGCAGTAGGCCACGCCCTTGTTGCGGTACTGGTCTTCGCCCGGCACGTTCATCTGCCGCCAGCGCGCGCCGGTGGACAGGATCACCGAACGCGACTTCAGCACCGCGCCGTTTTCCAGCTGCACCTGCACCAGGCCGTCTTCACCGGCCGGCACCAACGCACTGGCGCGCTGCAGGTTCATGATGTCCACCTCGTACTCGCGCACGTGCTGTTCCAGCGCCGTGGCCAGCTTCGGGCCTTCGGTCTCCTTCACCGAAATGAAGTTCTCGATCGCCATGGTGTCCAGTACCTGGCCACCAAAACGCTCGGCGGCGATGCCGGTGCGGATGCCCTTGCGTGCGGCGTAGATCGCCGCTGCAGCGCCGGCCGGGCCACCGCCCACCACCAGCACGTCGAAGGCGTCCTTGGCGGCGATCTTCTCGGCATCGCGCTTGCTGGCATTGGTATCCAGCTTGGCCACGATCTGTTCGAGGGTCATGCGGCCCTGGTCGAAGACTTCACCGTTGAGGTACACGGTCGGCACCGACATGATCTCGCGCTTCTCGACTTCGTCCTGGAACAGGGCGCCGTCGATGGCCACGTGCTGGATGCGCGGGTTGAGCACCGCGGCCAGGTTCAGCGCCTGCACCACATCCGGGCAATTCTGGCAGGACAGCGAGAAGTAGGTTTCGAACGTGTACTCGCCTTCCAGGTTCTGCACCTGCTCGATCAGCTCGGCGGTGGCCTTGGACGGATGACCGCCCACCTGCAGCAGCGCCAGCACCAGCGAGGTGAACTCATGGCCCATCGGCAGGCCGGCGAAGGTGAGATGGATGTCCTGGCCCGGTGTGCCCAGGTCGAAGGACGGCACGCGGCCCTGGCCATCGCGCAGGACTTGCAGCGTGATCTTGTCCGACAGGCTTTCCAGGGTCCGCAGCAGGTCCAGCATTTCCTGCGACTTGGCGCCGTCGTCGGCGTGCGCGGTGATCTGGATCGGGCGGGTCACGCGCTCCAGATAGGTCTTCAGCTGCGACTGCAGGTTGGCGTCCAACATCGGGTCATCTCCTGGCTTCAGGCAAACAGGGGGCGTGGCACCGCTGTAGAAGGTAGCGGACCAGCAGGGGGTAGGGGTGAACCCAAGATAGCGACCGTGGAAGGGGCTGGCTGGCCAAGGCGGGCGAGCGTTGGCTGTCTTGGGTTCACCCCACGCCGGCGGGGGACCGGCACGGGGATGAAAGGCGCGCCGTGGCGTGGGGCCACGGCAGGCCGGTACTGCGTTAGATCTTGCCGACCAGGTCCAGCGACGGGGTCAGGGTCTTCTCGCCTTCCTTCCACTTGGCCGGGCAGACCTGGTTCGGGTTGGCGGCGGTGAACTGGGCAGCCTTCAGCTTGCGCAGGGTCTCGGCGACGTCACGGGCGATCTCGTTGGAGTGGATCTCCAGGGTCTTGATCACGCCTTCCGGGTTGATGATGAAGGTGCCGCGCAGGGCCAGGCCTTCTTCTTCAATGTGCACACCAAAGGCACGGGTCAGCTTGTGGGTCGGGTCGCCGACCAGCGGGAACTGGGCCTTGCCGACGGCCGGCGAGGTTTCGTGCCACACCTTGTGCGAGAAGTGGGTATCGGTGGTGACGATGTAGACCTCGGCGCCGGCCTTCTTGAACTCGGCGTAATGGTCAGCCGCGTCTTCGATCTCGGTCGGGCAGTTGAAGGTGAAGGCGGCCGGCATGAAGATCAGGACGGACCACTGGCCCTTCAGGCTGGCGTCGGAAACCTTGATGAACTCGCCATTGTGGTAAGCGTTGGCTTCGAACGGCTGGATCTGGGTATTGATCAGGGACATCGTTTTTCCTCTGGTGAAGGGGAGTGGGTGAATCGACAGGAGCTAGGTTACCGATTCGCTCGCGATAAGAACAATCCATTGATTGCATCTATTTGATAGATGTAGTCTATCGTAATGCCATGAGCCGGCACTGAACCTTGCCGTGCCCACCCTGCAACTGGCTGTGTGACAAGGAAAATCTTGCGGGGCCGCTGAATGGGGCCGATAGCCCCTCCTTATTCCGTTCGCCAGAACCTGAACGGATCTCGGCTTTTGTAGCGTCGAGCTTGCTCGACGGCTTTTCCGGACCCGCCCGTCATCTCAATCAAAAGCAGTCGAGCAAGCTCGACTCTACAATTGCGGCATGTCTTTCCAAACCGAACCCACCCTGCGCCAGATCGTGGCCGATGCCAGCGCCCGCCTGGGCGGCAGCGAGGCCCGCCACGAGGCGGAACTGCTGCTGCTGCACGTACTGGACCGCCCGCGCAGTTGGTTGTTCGCGCACGCCACCGATTCGTTGGCCGCCAATGACCAGGCCGCCTTCGAGGCGTTGCTGGCCCGCCGCGTGGCCGGTGAGCCGGTGGCCTACCTGACCGGCCGCCGCGGATTCTGGACGCTCGACCTGGAGGTCGACCCGGCCACGCTGATCCCGCGTCCGGAAACCGAGCTGCTGGTCGAACTGGCGCTGGAGCGACTGCCGCCTGGCCGCGCGCTGCAGCTGGCCGACCTGGGCACCGGCAGCGGTGCGATCGCACTGGCACTGGCCAGCGAACGGCCGCAGGCGCAGGTGCTGGCCACCGATGCCAGCCCAGGCGCGTTGACCGTGGCTGCGCGAAACGCGGCCCGCCATGAACTGCGCAACGTCCGCTTCGCCGAGGGCGGGCACGACTGGTATGCGCCGCTGCAGGGTGCCCGCTTCGACCTGATTGCCAGCAACCCGCCGTATATCGCCAGCGACGACCCGCATCTGGAACAGGGTGACCTGCGCTTCGAGCCGGCCACCGCACTGGCCTCGGGTCCGGATGGCCTGGATGACATCCGCCGCATCATCGGCGGTGGTCAGGCCCACCTGCTGCCCGGCGGCTGGCTGCTGATCGAGCATGGTTGGGACCAGGGCGAGGCGATCCGCGCGCTGTTCGACGCAGCGGGTTTTGCCGAGGTGCAGACCATGCAGGATCTGGAGCAGCGCGACCGCATCACCCTGGGCCGGCGTCCGGCCTAGAATGGAGGTTCTCCTGCCCCGGCAGGGCATCACCCTGGAGCTGCAAGCATGCGTACGCTGTACCCCGCCATCACCCCCTACGACGTCGGCACCCTGAAGGTCGACGACCGCCACACGCTGTACTTCGAACAGTGCGGCAATCCGGACGGCAAGCCGGTGGTGATGCTGCACGGTGGCCCGGGCGGCGGCTGCAGCGACAAGATGCGCCAGTTCCACGACCCGTCCAAGTACCGCATCATCCTGTTCGACCAGCGCGGTGCTGGGCGTTCCACCCCGCACGCCGACCTGGTGGACAACACGACCTGGGACCTCGTTGCCGATATCGAGAAGCTGCGCGAGCACCTGAAGGTCGATCGCTGGCAGGTGTTCGGCGGCAGCTGGGGTTCGACCCTGGCGCTGGCCTACGCCGAAACCCACCCGCAGCGCGTGACCGAACTGGTCCTGCGCGGCATCTTCATGCTGCGTCGCTGGGAGCTGGAATGGTTCTACCAGGAAGGCGCCAACCGCCTGTTCCCGGATGCGTGGGAGCATTACCTGAAGCCGATTCCGTCGGTGGAGCGTCATGACCTGATCTCCGCCTTCCACCGCCGCCTGACCAGCGACGACGAAACCACCCGCCTGGAAGCGGCCAAGGCGTGGGCGGTGTGGGAAGGTGCGACCAGCTTCCTGCATGTCGATGACGACTTCATCAACAGCCACGAAGACCCGCATTTCGCGCTGGCGTTCGCCCGCATCGAGAACCACTACTTCGTCAACGGCGGCTTCTTCGAGGTGGAAGACCAGCTGCTGCGTGACGCGCACCGCATCGCCGATATTCCCGGCGTGATCGTGCACGGCCGCTACGACGTGGTCTGCCCGTTGGCCAACGCCTGGGACCTGACCAAGGTGTGGTCGAAGGCAAAGCTGGAAATCACCCCGGCTTCAGGCCATTCGGCGTTCGAAGCCGAGAACGTGGACGCGCTGGTGCGCGCCACCGATAGCTTCGCCTGATCGGTAGTGCCGGCCGCTGGCCAGCAAACCTGAGACGGTTGGATTCCTGCAGACGCCGGCCAGCGGCCGGCGCTACCAATCCCCGGCCAGCAACGCGTCGGCCAGCACCTGGAGCTTTGGCGAATGCTGGCGCGACGGCGGGTAGATCAACGACAGTTCGCGGCTGCGGCCCTCGAACGGCTGCAGCACGCGCTGCAGGCGGCCGTCGGCCAGCGCATCGGCCACCGCAAAATCCATCACCTGCACGATGCCGATACCGGCGATGGCCGCTTCCACCAGCGGATCGCCGCTGTCGAACACCATCCGCGTCGGTGGCGTGACCTCGCGCAGTTGCCCGTCCTGCAGGAACTGCCAGTCCACCAGCCGGCCACTGCGCAGGTTGCGCACCGCCAGGCACGCGTGATCCTGCAGCGCGGCCACATCGTCCGGTGCGCCACAGCGGGCCAGATAGGCGGGGCTGGCCACCGTCACCCAGCGCAGCGGCCGCAAGGGCCGCGCGACGATGCGCTGGTCGGCGATGACGCCGGTGCGCAGCGCGGCATCGAAACCTTCTTCAACCAGATCGACCAGGCGGTCGCTGAGCACGGCTTCCACCTGCAGCTGCGGATGCTGTTGCAGCAACGGCGCCAGCATCGGCACCAGCACCTTGCGCCCGAACATCGACGGCGCACTGATCTTCAACGTGCCCGACGGCGTGCACGGGCGGTCGGCCAGTTGCCGCTCGGCATCGTCCAGGCCGGCCAGCAGGGGGGCCACCTGTTCCACGAACTGGCGGCCATCCGGGGTCAGCGCCACGTTGCGGGTGTTCCGCTGCAGCAGCTTCACCCCCAGCGTGGCCTCCAGCCGGCCGATCGCGCGGGACAGGCCGGACTGGCTCAGGCCGAGCTGGCCGGCGGCCACCGTGAAGCTGCGTGCTTCGGCGACCTGCACCAGCATGCGCACCGCATTGAGGTCCATCGAGGCTGCATTCATGCTGAAAATCATGACAGATATGGGCGGCAGGGGGTTTATTGAGTTGTCCGCATCAATGAGACTGCGCTCCCCCCACCGCTCCAACCCGCCGATGCCTCCCCTCAAATACCCGCGCTGGGCGCTGACCCTGCTGGCCACCGCGCAGCTGATCATCGCCCTGGACGCCACCATCATCTTCGTCGCCCTGCACGACATGGGCCGCGCGCTGCAGATCAATGCGCAGCAGCTGCAATGGGTGGTCAGTGCCTACACCGTCGCCTTCGGCGGCAGCCTGCTGCTGGGGGGCCGTGCCGCCGACCTGGTCGGCCGCCGCCGTTTCTACCGGCTGGGCATGCTGCTGTTCGCACTGGCCTCGCTGCTTGGTGCGCTGGCGCCGAATGCGACCCTGCTGATCATCGCGCGTGCCGCACAGGGCGTCGGTGCGGCGCTGCTGTTCCCGGCTACGCTGGCATTGATCAACACGCTGTACGCCGAAGGTCCGGTGCGCAACCGCGCGCTGGCGATCTGGAGCATGGCCAGCGCTGTCGGCCTGGCGCTGGGCACGCTTCTGGGTGGCGTATTGACCCAGGCATTCGGCTGGCCGGCGGTGCTGGCGGTGATCGTGCCGCTGGCCACCGCCTGCGCGGTCGCTGCCGGTACATGGCTGCCGGCCGATGGTCCGCGGGTGCAGGGCCGTTCATTCGATCTGGCCGGTTGCCTCACTGTCACCGCCGGCGGCAGCCTGCTGGTTACCACCCTGGTGCAAGGGCCGGAGTGGGGCTGGACGGCGCCGGCCACGCTCATCTGCCTGCTGCTTTCAGCGGTACTGCTGACCGTGTTCGTGCAGATCGAGAAGCGCAGCCGTGATCCGCTGATGCAGTTTTCGCTGCTGCGCCTGCCCGGCCTGCGCGCGGCACTGGGCCTGACCTTCGCCTTCATGAGCAGCTATGGCGTGCAGTACTACTTCCTGGCGCTCTACTTCCAGGATGGCTATGGCTGGAGCCCGCTGCAGGCCGGCATGGCCTTCCTGCTGCCGACGTTGGTGTGCACCTTCGGCATCCGTATTGCCGAACGCATGCTGCGGCGCCGTTCGCCACGGCAGGTGCTGGCCTGGGGCTTCGCTGCGGGTGCCATCGGCATCGCTACGGTGGCGCTGGCGATGCCGCATGGCGCCGGTTACTGGCCGCTGCTGCCGGGCATCGTGGTGCTCAGCGTCGGTCAGGGCATGAGTTGGACGGCGATGTGGATCGTGGCCGGGCAGGGCGTGCCGGGGCCGCAGCAGGGTGTCGCGTCCGGCATGGCGGCCACCGCACAGCAGATCGGCGGCGCGTTGGGACTGGCGGTGCTGGTGATGGTGGCCAACGCCGCGCGCGGCACGCAGGCAGCAACCAGTGCCGACGCCCTGCAGGGCATGGTCAATGCACAGTACGGCGCCGCGATGTTCGCCGCGCTCGGCGTGGTGATCGCGCTGGGCCTGCGCCCGGCGCCGGTCGAATCGGCCGCCGCCGTCTGCCCGGTCAGCGAGGCATGATTGAAGGCGCTGCCGTGGGGGGATGTGCCATGCCTGCGGTAGTGCCGGCCGCTGGCCGGCAAATACATTGATCCAACTACCCTGAGGTTGCCGGCCAGCGGCCGGTACTACCGATCCGGACTGGATCCACGCGCGTTCAACCGAACGCCAGCAACTGCGGCTGCAATGCGCTGAAGATCCGCGCCAGCCGCTCCGCCCACGCCTGCTGCCCAGCCACATCGGCAATCAGGTCCTGGCGGATTTCCAGTTCCACGTGCACCAGCCCGCGGCCTTCGCCATGCACCGGCACCGCGTAGTCGCTGGTGCTGCTGACCGAATACGGTTCGTTGTCACCCACCACCAGATCGCCTTCCTCGCGCAGTGCCTGTAGCAAGGCATGCGCGAAGCGCGTGTCATGGTGGTACAGCACGCCGGCATGCCACGGTCGCTGCGTGCCGTTCATCGCCGGGGTGAAGCTGTGCATCATCACCAGCAGGGTGGGGCGGCCGGCATCGCGGCGTGCGTCAAGTTCTGCGTCGATGCGCGCGTGGTAGGGCGCGTGGATCGCATCGATGCGCTGCTGCCGCTGTGCCGCCGACAACCCGGCATTGCCCGGCACCACGGTGTGGTCGCTCACTTCCGGAATCAGCGTCGGCGAGGCCAGCGGTCGGTTGCAGTCGATCAGCAGCCGCGAATAGGTCTGTTCGATCGCCCAGGCATCCAGCCGTTCGGCCAGTGCACGGGTGGTGCCGGCAATGCCGATGTCCCAGCCGATATGGCGGTCCAGCTCCGCCTGCGCCAGGCCAAGGCCCGCCAATGCACGCGGCACCTGCTGGCCGGCGTGGTCGGCCAGCAGCAGGTACGGCGACGCGCCCTGCGCCCGGTGGATCGCGTAGATTGCCGGATCATCGGCGCCCAGCAGCGCCGGCAGTGCATGCAGGTCGGCGTCAGCCACGCGGGCGTCCGTCCAGGTGATGCTCGATCATCCACAGCCCGGCCCAGAGCTTGGCGTCCAGCTCGTAGCCTTCGCCCATCTTCTGCACCAGCCAGGCCGCAGCCTCACTGCGCGGAATCTCATGCACGGTGATGTCCTCGCTGTCATCGCCGCCACCTTCGCCGATCCGGCGCAGGCCGGTAGCGCGCACGAAGGCGATTTTTTCGCTGCTGGCGCCGGAGGAGGTGGGGCCAATCATCAGCACTTCGGCGTGATCGGCGGTCCAGCCGGTTTCTTCTTCCAGCTCGCGCACCGCCGAGACTTCGATCGATTCGCCGGCGTGGATGTCGCCGACCAGGCCGGCCGGCATCTCGATGGTGGGTGCCTGCAGCGGCACGCGGAACTGCTCGACGAACAGCACCTTGTCCTCCGGGGTGACGGCAATGATGATCGCCGCCAGGCCACCGGCATGGGTACGTTCGCTGTATTCCCAGGTGCCGCGCACCAGCATGCGCTGGTACTTGCCTTCATAGACGACACGCGGGGCTTCGGTGTTGCGCTGGCTCATGCGGGCTCGCTGTGGGTGGGAAGAGGGTCGGCCACGCCAGCGGCTTCGAACAGCCGGCGGCGGGTCATCGGGCCGAAGCGCAGGGTCTGGCACAGGCCACCGAGCAGCTCCTGGTCTGCGGCCTGGCGCAGCAGGCCGGGCTGGCTGCCTTCCAGCGGCGCGTCCAGCGCGATGGTGGTCAGCTGGCGCCAGAGCTGGGCGTGCTCGCGCTGCTCGCGCAGGCGCACCGCCATCTGTGCGGCGCCGCGCAGGCGCAGGAACGGCACTTCGTCCAAGCGTTCGTACAGCGCATCCATGCTGCCGAAATGGGCCAGCAGCACGGCGGCGGACTTGCTGCCGACGCCACTGATGCCGGGGATGTTGTCCACCGCATCGCCGCACAGCGCCAGGTAATCGGCGATCTGGTGCGCGTGTACGCCGTGCCGCGCCTTCACCCCGGCCACGTCCCAGCGCTGGTTGCGTGCGTAGTCCCACTGTTCGTCGTGGTCCAGCAGCAGCTGCGACAGGTCCTTGTCGGCGGAAATGATCAGGCCGCGATGGCTGTGCCGGTGCTGGTGCAGGGCACTGCCGATCAGGTCGTCGGCCTCGTAGTCATGGTGGGCCAATACCACCAGGCCCAGCGCTGCGCACAGCGCCTTGCAGTGCACGAACTGGCGCTTCAGCGCTTCCGGCGCCGGGTCGCGGTTGGCCTTGTAGGCCGCGTACAGGCGGTGGCGGAAGCCACTGTCCAACGCCTCGTCGAAGGCGATGGCGATGTGCCGGGGGCGCTCGCGCTCCAGCAGGTCCAGCAGGAAGCGGGCAAATCCGTGTACTGCGTTGGTCGGCCAGCCCTGGCTGTCCTGGAATTCGTCCGGCAGCGAATGCCAGGCGCGGAACACGTAGATGCTGGCATCCACCAGATACAGCGGCGGCGGCAGCGGCATGGCATTCACCACGCTCACTGGCCGGTCCAGTCCTGCAGCAGGGTCGCGACGCTTGGCCGCTCGCGCTCAGGCACCTCCGCCTTGGGTGTCCCGATATGGATGAAGCCGGCGATGCCCTCGCCCTCAGTCAGGCCAAGGTGTGCCTGCACGACTGGATCGAAGGCCATCCATGCGGTCAGCCACTGTGCACCGAAGCCCAGCGCCTGCGCGGCCTGCAGCAGGGCAAAGCAGACGCAGCCGGCGGTCATCAGCTGTTCCTGTTCGGGCACCTTCGGGTCCGGACGCGGGCTGGCCACCACCACGATCACCAGCGGCGCATGGCTGAAACGCTGGCGGTCCTTTTCGAAAACCGCCTCGCCGGCATGTGGGTCGCGCTGGCGGCTGCGCTCGGCCAGGAAGTCGCCCAGAGTGTGACGTGCATCGCCGGCGATCTTCAGGAAGCGGAACGGCACGCGCTTGCCGTGGTCGGGCACACGCACGGCCGAGGTCAGCATGCGGTGCAGGGTGGCCGCATCCGGTCCGGGCTCGCCCAGTTGCCGCGAGGGCACCGAGCGGCGGGCATCCAGGGCAAGCAGGGCAGCGGGGTCGGGCATGGAGTCTGAACCGGTCATCACGGGTGCTTGATTATAGTCGGGGTGGTCAATGACGCCGTCTGTGTCGCGTCCGGCCCCTGAATAACAAACTGTGATGAACATCATGCCACTGGCGGGAAAGGGACGATCGCTTCCTCTCGCCTCGTGGGCCTCGCACGGCTTACGATATCCATCTTGCCGGGCCGCCGGTCATGAGGTTTGAAGTGAGGACTGTTTCACTGTCCGTGACGGGCTGGCCGGCCTACCATCGACGTACCGGCACATGGGGTGTGCCGGTCGTCGCGATGTCCATGCTGTCTGTCGTACCAGAGAAGGTGGGGAGCCTTCCCGAATGATGAGCGCGCCCACACCGATGGGATCGCCGGGCCGTGACCCGGTCCAGCTTCAGCGTGCCCGGGACATGGTCCTGCCGGCGCTGTGCCAGGCTTTCGGGGCCGCATTGGCGCGTTTCGACGATGCACTGTTCGACCGGGCCGGCAATGCAGGTTCATCGCAGCTGCTGTTCCTGGATGCGATGCGCGAGCTGCGCCGCCGCCGCGAGGACATCGCCGCCGCCTTCGCCGGCCACCTGCAGCGGGCCTGGGATGCACTGGCCGGTGGCGAGCCGCTGTCGGCCGAAACCACCCTGTCCGGGCCGGCCGAGGATGGCCTGAGCCTTCTGGCTGAACATGTACTGGAGTCGCGGCTGGCGGTGCGCAATTTCGCCACCGTGCTGCTGCGCGATTTCAAGCCGGTGCTGGCGCGGCTGGACCGTCGCCTGGGCCGCTTGATCGGCGGCGCCGAGCTGGATGCCGACCACAACCCGGTCAGCCCCGAACACCTGGGCGTGGCCATCCATGAGGCTTTTGCCGGCTGCGAGCTGGCGCCGGAAGTGCACCTGGTGCTGATCAAACTGTGCGAGCGCGACCTGCGCGCGCCGGTCGGCCGCATCTACGAGAAGCTGGACGAGCAGTTGGCCGCCGCGGGCGTGATGTCGCAGATGGGGGCGCCGCGGCGTCCGTTGTCGACCGCGCCCGACCCGCGCATGGCGCCGGGGGTGGACGATCTGGTCGAGCCGCGCCACGCGGCAGGCTTCGAATCCGAATTCGGTGATGATGAACAGGCCGCGCCGGCCTGGGCGCAGCGTTTCGCCGCGCGCTGGTCCGAGCGCCGTGGCCACATGCAGCAGCATCTCGGGGGCGAGGACGCCGGCAGTGGCGAGGCGTATGCCGGCCAGCAGGGCATGTTGCTGGAGGCCCTGCACGAGCTGCTGCAGCAGACCCGCCACGTTCGCGAGGACGCCACCTCGGCCGCACAGGTCGCGGTCGGCCAGCACCGCCCGTTGAGCCAGCGCGAGATGATGTCGGTGCTGTCGCTGCTGCAGGCCACGCCCAGTGCGACGCTGCGTGCGGCCATCGGCGAGGATGGCGAATCGCTGGCGCAGCGGTTGAAGAGTGAAGTGCTGTCCAGCGCCACCCGCCTCGGCGTCGATCCCGGCCAGACCCGCCTGGACCCACAGGACGAGGACGCGATCGATCTGGTCGGCATGCTGTTCGACGTGATGCTGGACGAGCGCGAGCTGGAAGGTCGCTCGCGCGAGCTGATCGGCCGCCTGGTGGTGCCGTTCGTCAAGGTCGCCATGCTCGACCGCCGTATGTTCGTGCAGAAGACCCACCCGGCCCGCAAGCTGCTCAACTCACTGGCCGAAGCCTGCGAGGGCAATACCGGCGAAAGCCAGGCCGAGCGCATGCTGATGGCCAAGGTCGAGGAGATCATCGAACGCCTGGTGGCCGAGTTCAACGAGAATCTCGCGATCTTCCTGACGCTGGAAGAAGAATTCCGAGAGTTCCTCGTACAGCATCGCCGCCGCGTGGAAATCGCCGAGCGTCGCGCCGCCGAAACGCAGCGCGGCCAGGAAAAACTGGAAATGGCCCGCAGCCGTGCCGGTGCCGAACTGGACCGCCGCATCGGCGATGCCACCCTGCCGCCGGCCATTGCCGAGTTCCTGCGCCAGCCGTGGCAGCACCACCTGACCCTGGCGCTGTTGCGGGAGGGCGAGGAGGGCGCGTCGGTGGCCGAGGCACTGAGCCTGGCTGACGGCCTGCTGGAGGAAGTGGCCGAGGCCCGCCGCCAGATCGTCGGCAAACCGTGGCTGCAGGCCTGGCAGCCGGTGCTGGCCAAGGTGTTCGCCAGCGTGGGTGTGCATGGTGATGCCGCCACCGGCGCCATCGATGCCCTGCATGACACCCTGCAGGGCATTGCCGAATCGCGGCCGGAACTGCAGCGCGCGCTGCCGGAGCTGCCGCAGGTCGCCTTGCCGGCGCCGCCGGTGGCTGAATCGCCAGCGGTCGAGCTGGGCGGGCAGATCGACGCCGACGACTTCGACAACGCCGACGCCGACCGCTTCCGCCGCATGGAAATCGGCAACTGGCTGGACTTCGTCGACAAGGACGGCAAGGTGCAGGCCGGCAAGCTGTCCTGGGTCAGCCCGATTTCCTCGCGCCTGCTGTTCGTCAACCGCCGCGGCGTGCGCTTCTGCGTGGCCTCGCCGGAAGAACTGGCGGTGATGGTGCGGCTGGGCCGCCTGCGCGCCCACGTCGACGATGGCGCCTTCGACAGCGCGATGCAGGGTGTGATCGATCGGCTGGACCCGGGCAGCGCAACACTGCACTGAGCCGTGGCCGCCTGCTAGGATCGGGAAAACTCACCGATCAGCGGGGACCTGCATGGCCGTGGCGTTGCTGGGGATCAAGGAGACCGCGCCGGGCGAACGGCGCGTGGCGTTGACGCCGGAAACCGCGCGCAAGCTCGGTGCCCTCGGCATTACCGTCTGGTACGAGGCCGGCGCCGGCCTGGCGGCAGGCTTCACCGATGTGGCCTATGACGATGCCGGCGCACGTGTGTTCGACGCGGGCCGTTGGGGCGAGATCGATATCCTGCTGTGCGTGCAGGCGCCGCCGGTGTCGGTCCTGGAAAAGCTCAAGCCCGCTGCCAGCGTGGTCGGCCTGCTGGCCCCGGCCAGTGATCCGGCGCTTGCGGCATTGGCCGCTGGCGACCGCCTGCAGCTGTTCCCACTGCAGCAGCTGCCGCGCACCACCCGCGCGCAGGCGATGGACGTCCTCAGTTCGCAGGCGGGCATGGCCGGCTACAAGGCCGCGCTGATCGCAGCCGAACGCGCGCCGCGTTTCTTCCCGATGCTGACCACTGCGGCCGGTACCGTGCGCCCGGCCAAGGTACTGGTGATCGGTGCCGGCGTGGCCGGCCTGCAGGCCATTGCCACCGCGCGCCGGTTGGGCGCACAGGTGGAAGGTTTCGACGTGCGCCCGGAAACCCGCGAGCAGATCCAGTCGCTGGGCGCGCGCTTCCTCGATCTTGGCGTGAGTGCGGCCGGCGAAGGCGGCTATGCGCGTGCGTTGACCGATGAGGAACGCGCCGAGCAGCAGCGCCGGCTGGCCGACCACCTGCGCAGCGTGGATGTGGTGATCTGCACTGCAGCGGTGCCGGGGCGACCGGCGCCGACGATCGTGACTGCCGCGATGGTGGAAGGCATGGCCACCGGCAGCGTGATCGTGGACCTGGCGGCGGAGAGCGGCGGCAACTGCGCACTGACCCAGCCGGGGCAGTGCATCGAGCATCAGGGCGTGACCATCGATGGCCCGCTGGGCCTGGCCAGCCGCGGCGCGACCCAGGCCAGCGAGATGTATGCGCGCAACCTGCTCAACTTCGTCGCGCTGTTCGTGCGCGAAGGGCAGCTCGGTTTCGACTGGGAAGACGAGTTGCTGGCCAAGACGCGCTGGCAAGCGTGACCTGACCTGCATGCTGTAGAGCCGAGCCCATGCTCGGCTTGCGCAGACGCGATGAAGCAGCCGGGCGTGGGCTCGGCGCTACAGAGGATTGAATCTGGTCTTACCGCGGCTTCGCCGGCGGCGGGTTCTCGCGCACCCAGTCCTTGCGCTGTTCCGGCGTCATCTGCGACCAGCGCTCGCGCAGTGCATCGCGCTGCGCGGGCGGCAGATCCCGCATCTGGCCGAACAGGGCCCGGGCCTGCTCACGCTGTTCCGGGCTCATGTGCTCGAAGCGGCGCAGGCCACGGCGGGCCTTGTCGCGTTCCTCAGGGCTCATCGACTGCCAGCGCTGGCCATGCGAGAGCATGCGCTGGCGCTGGCCGGCATCGGCGCTGTTCCAGCGGTCGCGCAGCGGCGCCAGCAGCGATTCCCGCTGTGCTTCACTCAGCTGTTCCCAGGCCGGCAGGCGGCTGGCCGCGGGCGGGCGTGGCGGCAGGGCGGGCGCGGCGCTCTGCGCCAGTGCCGGGAGGGCCGGCAGCAGCAACAGGGTCATCAGCAGGGGCAGGGCGTGCAGTCGGGACATCATTCACTCCATCGCCAGGTCGGTATCGCCCAGCCACAGGTACAGATCGGGATTTTCGTCGTAGAGCGCGCTGTTGTCTTCCACCGAGGCAAGCACAGGTGCCGGCGCAGGGCCCGTCAGCGTGCCATGGCCAGTGAACTGCAGGCCGATACCCAGCGCCACCACCAGCGAACAGGCACTGGCCAGCCACCAGCGCCAGCGCCCGCGATGGGTGGCCGTGGCGCCGTGGCGAGCCTGGCGCAGCCGGGCCAGCGTTGCCGGCGACAGCGCGCGCAGCGACTGCGCGTGCAGGCCGCGCAGGGAGTCATCGGAAGGCAGGGAGCGGTTCACGGGTGGATCTCCAGGTAATCCTGCAGCGCCTGGCGGGCGCGTGCCAGATGGGTTTTTACCGCGCCTTCGCTGCAGCCCATGGCGCGGGCGGTGGTGGCCCCGTCCAGATCCTGCAGCACGCGCAGGGTGAACGCCTCGCGCTGGCGGGCGGGCAGGCGGCGCAACGCGTCCACCAGCTGCTGGTACTGCTGGCGCTGTTCATGCGCCTGTGCCGGGTCCGGGCCGGGGTCGGCCCAGTCGATCTCGCCGCCTTCCGCGTCCTGGTTGTCGCGCCAGAACGGCAGGCGGAAACGGCGCCGGCGCTGCACGTCGATCACGCGCCGGCGCAGGATGCTCCAGAACAGCGGCGCCCATTCGACGGCCGGCTTGTCGGCGTAGTCCAGCATGCGCAACAGCGCGTCCTGCACCGCGTCCATGGCGTCTTCGCGCTGGCGCAACCCGGCCTCGGCGAAGCGGAACGCACGCGGGCCGACACTGGCCAGGAACGCCTCCAGCGATGCCGGCAGGGCATCGGTCTCGGCGCTCGGGGGGACGGGGCTGCTCACCAGCACAGGGTACGGTTCCTCGCTCGGGGTCACCATCGACAACGCGTGAGCGCGGCTTCGGTTGACGCCGGGCGCGCACCGGGTTCAGCCCATGGTTATGATGGGACGACGAAGACAGAGCAGGAGCGTTGCCAGTGAGTGACGGGTTCGTAGCGCTGTACATCTTCATGCTGGCCGCCATTGCCGGCCACGTGATCATTTCCCGGGTCCCGGTGATCCTGCATACCCCGTTGATGTCGGGCTCCAATTTCATCCATGGCATCGTGCTGATCGGCGCGATGGTGGTGCTGGGGCACGCACAGACGCCGTTGGAGAAGGTGCTGGGGTTCCTTGCCGTGGTGCTCGGTGCCGGCAACGCCGCCGGCGGCTATGTGGTCACCGCGCGCATGCTGGAAATGTTCAAGCCGAGCGTGCGCAAGGCCGGCAACGATGAACCGAAGGAGCCGCAGGCTTGAACATCAGCACCGTCGAACTGCTCGATTGGCTGGTCAAGGCCAGCTACCTGGTTGCCGCCACCCTGTTCCTGCTCGGCCTGCAGCGCATGGCCTCGCCGATGACCGCAAGCAGCGGTATCCGCTGGGCGGGGCTGGGCATGCTGCTGGCCACGGTGGCGACCTTCTTCCTGCCCGAACTGCACAACGTGCCGTTGATCCTGGTAGCACTGCTGCTGGGGGCCGGCCTGGCCTGGTGGTCGGCGGGCAAGGTCGCCGTCACCGACATGCCGCAGATGGTCGCGCTGTACAACGGCATGGGCGGCGGCTCGGCGGCCGCCATCGGTGCGGTGGAACTGCTGCGCTATGCCTTCCTCGCCAACCGCGATACCACCCACTGGAGTGCGCAGGCGCTGGCCGATCTGGCCGCGCGGCAGCCGTCCGGCACGGTGCTGGTGCTGGCGGTGGTGGGCGCGGCGATCGGTGCGGTGTCGCTGTCCGGCTCGGTGATCGCCTGGGCCAAGCTGGATGGGCGCCTGGACAAGCGCGTGACCTGGCCCGGCCAGCAGGTGATGAACCTGCTGGTGGCACTGGCGGTGGTGGTGCTGGCGATCATCGCGGCCAGCACCCTCAATACCTGGGCGATCGTCGCGTTCTTCGTGCTGGCGCTGGCGCTGGGCGTGCTGATGACGTTGCCGATCGGTGGCGCCGACATGCCGGTGGTGATCTCGCTGTACAACGCGTTCACCGGCCTGGCGGTGTCATTCGAAGGCTACGTGCTGGGCAACGAGGCATTGATCATCGCCGGCATGATGGTCGGCGCGGCCGGCATCCTGCTGACCCGGCTGATGGCCAAGGCGATGAACCGGCCGATCCGCAACGTGCTGTTCTCCAACTTCGGCGGCGGTGCCGGCGGCGAAGCGCAGGCGATCACCGGTGCGCAGAAGCCGATTGAAGCGTCGGACGTTGCGGCGATGATGGCCTACGCCGAACGCGTGGTGATCGTGCCGGGATACGGCATGGCCGTGGCGCAGGCCCAGCACAAGATCTGGGAGCTGGCACAGCGGCTGGGCCAGCGCGGGGTGAAGGTGAAGTTCGCCATCCACCCGGTGGCCGGGCGCATGCCCGGGCACATGAACGTGCTGCTGGCCGAAGCGGGCGTGCCGTACGATCTGATCGCCGACATGGACGACATCAACCCGGAGTTCGCCAACACCGACGTGGTGCTGGTGATCGGTGCCAACGACGTGGTCAATCCGGTGGCACGCACCGACCCGGCCAGCCCGATCTACGGCATGCCGGTGCTGGACGTGGTCAACGCGCGCAACGTGGTGGTGATCAAGCGCGGCAAGGGCACCGGTTTTGCCGGCATCGAGAATGCGCTGTTCTATGCCGACAACACGCGCATGCTGTACGGCGATGGTGCGGAAGCGGCAGCCTCGCTGGTGAGCGAACTGAAAGCGCTCGACGGCGGGCATTGAGATCCGGCTGCATCCGGTGGGTGCGGACCTTGGTCCGCACGCCTTTTCCCGGCCAGCGGCCGGAACGACCCCGTCCACGCGTGGCGTGGATCTACGGCGGGCATTAGGCCGCGGCTGGATCTGGTAGGTGCGGACCTTGGTCCGCACGCTCTTGCCGGCCAGCGGCCGGCACTACCGAATCCACGCATGGCGTGGATCTACGGCGGGCATTAGGCCGCGGCTGGATCTGGTAGGTGCGGACCTTGGTCCGCACGCTCTGCCGGCCAGCGGCCGGCACTACCGAATCCACGCGTGGATCTACGCGGTCAGCGCGCCAGCCAGGCGCCTACGACCACGGCGACGGCCAGCCACAGCCATTCCACCGCGCCGTTGGCCAGGGTAATCAGGGTCCAGGCCAGGTGCGGACCCATCCGCATCGTGGCGTCCCACAGGTCCAGCCCGATCGAACCGCCCATCCAGGCGCTGGCGATGGTCCAGTTGGCCACGGCGGCCACCAGCAGGGTGCCCAGCACGACCAGAGCGATGCGCAGCCGGCCCGGGCCCAGCGTACCCATGCGCAGCATGAACACCAGTTCCAGGGCGGTCAGTACCGCCATCCAGCCGACCTGCCGGCCGGTCATCAGCGCCAGCACCGTCCAGGCGAGGGGAGCAACAAACAGGCCCAGCAACAGCATGATGGGCCAGAGCCAGGTCACGGTCCTGGCACGCGCGGCATTGAAGGACATCGAAGCTCCCTGAAGATCACCCACAGGATACTGTGGTTTGCCGCAGTGCACCGGCGGCAGCAGGGCGGCTGGGCTAGAATGCCGTCTTGCGTGGCCGCGGCCACGGCCCCATATCGGTCCCCATGTATTCCCGTAGCAGCGAACCTGTCCACTTCGAACGCGATTGCGAGGCCGTGATGGTCCCGCAGGGCGATACCGTGACCCTGCCCGCCGGCAGCTATGGGTACATCACCCAGGCGCTGGGTGGCAGTTATTCGGTGTTTGTCGAGGGCAACCTGTTCCGCATCGCCGGCAAAGACGGCGACGCCATCGGCAAGGAGGCGCCGGCACCGCTGGAGCTGCCGGCCGATGCCACCGATGAACAGGTGGAACAGCTGGTATGGCAGCAGCTGCGCACCTGCTTCGATCCGGAAATTCCGGTGAACATCGTCGAACTGGGCCTGGTCTACGAAGTCGAGATCAAGCACCTGGACGAAGGCAAGCGCGAGATCGACGTGAAGATGACCCTGACCGCACCCGGCTGCGGCATGGGCGACATCCTCGTCGACGACGTGCGCAGCAAGCTCGAAATGATCCCGACAGTGGCCGAGGCCGACGTCGACCTGGTGTTCGACCCGCCGTGGAACCAGCACATGATGTCCGAGGCGGCCCGGCTCGAGACCGGCATGCTTTGACCCACGGCCCGCAGTGACGCGGGCCCGGCATTACCCGCAACCAGAACAGGAAATCTCCGGTGTCCCAGTCCATTCCCAGCTTCGCCGTCACCCGTTCGGACCACCCGCGCAGCGCTGAAGAGCGCGCCCAGATCCTGGAGAAGCCGGGCTTCGGCCTGCACTTCACCGACCACATGGTGGAAGTGCGCTGGGACAAGGACACCGGCTGGCACAACGCCAACGTGCGTGCCTACGGCCCGCTGCAGCTGGATCCGGCCGCGGCCGTGCTGCACTACGGCCAGGAAATCTTCGAAGGCATCAAGGCCTACCGCCATGCCGACGGTTCGATCTGGACCTTCCGCCCGGATGCCAACGGCCGTCGACTGCAGCGTTCGGCGCAGCGCCTGGCGCTGCCGGAACTGCCGGTGGAGATCTTCGTCGAATCGCTGAAGCAGCTGATCGCCGTGGACAGCGCCTGGGTGCCGTCGGCCGATGAGTCGAGCCTGTATTTCCGTCCGTTCATGATCGGCGACGAAGCCTTCCTCGGCGTGCGCGGTGCGCACAAGGCCGGTTACTACGTCATCGCCAGCCCGGCCGGCCCGTACTTCGCCAAGGGCGTCGCCCCGGTGTCGATCTGGCTGTCCACCGAATACGCGCGTGCGGCCAAGGGCGGCACCGGCGCCGCCAAGTGCGGTGGCAACTACGCGGCTTCGCTGCTGCCGCAGCAGAAGGCACAGGCACAGGGCTGCTCGCAGGTGTTGTTCCTCGACCCGGTCGAAGGCAAGTACCTGGAAGAACTGGGTGGCATGAACGTGTTCCTGGTCTACAAGGACGGCACGCTGGTCACCCCGCAGCTCTCGGGCAGCATCCTTGAGGGCATCACCCGCGAGAGCATCCTGCAGCTGGCCCGCGACCGCGGCATGAAGGTCGAAGAGCGCAAGGTCAGCATCGACGAGTGGAAGGACGGCGTTGCCTCCGGCGAGATCGCCGAAGTGTTCGCCTGCGGTACCGCGGCGGTGGTCACCCCGATCGGCCAGCTGAAGGGCGAGGGCTTCTCGGTGGGCGACATCAACGCCCCGGCCGGCGAAGTGACCATGTCGTTGCGCAAGGAACTGACCGACATCCAGTACGGCCGCCTGCCGGACCGCCACAACTGGCTGGTCAAGCTGGGCTGATGATCGCCCACGCTGAACTGTAGAGCCGAGCCGACGCTCGGCTGCTCTTCCGGAAAGCCCGTCCCCGTGACGGGCTTTCTGCGTTCTGGTCAGGCCGCCGGGCATGACCCGGCGCTACCGGACGGTCCGTGCCCGCCGACGGAGGACGCCGATGTCGGCAAAGTCATTCCAGGACACGTGACGACCCAGTCAGGTCTGTGCAGGGCACGAGAAAGTTCCTTCACCTTCACAAACCCTCGACCCGTAAAGTCTCAGATCAGACATTTCATCTTGCTGAAAAGACGCTGAAAATCTTGTGGTGTCCGGTTTTGGTCATTAGCGTCATCTGCACGGCGGATTGATAGGGGAATCCGCTGACTCGCCGGACTTCGAACCTCGCCAACGAAAGCCAGCCCATGGTTCGGCCGGTGCTTCTGCCGATTCCGGCATTCACACCACTAGAAAGGGAAATACGATGTCCCAGGTAACGCAACCGCGTGTGCGTCGAGTGTGGGTGGTCCTTGGTGCGTCCGTTCTGTCATCGCTGCTGCTGGCCACGCCTGCGCTGGCCGGTGATGTCCAGCTCAGCGGCCTGCAGTCCGCGCCGACCCACCAGCGTTTCATCGTGAAGTACCGCGACGGCAGTGCCCCGGTGGCCAACACCACCGCATTGGCCTCTTCGCTGAAGAGCGCCGCCGCGGGCATGGCCACGAGCCAGGGCCGCGCGCTGGGCCTGCAGCAGGTCCGCAAGCTGGCCGTGGGCCCGACCCTGGTCAAGACCGACCGTCCGCTCGACCAGGCCGAATCCGAGCTGCTGATGCGCAAGCTCGCCGCCGATCCGAACGTGGAATACGTCGAAGTCGACCAGATCATGCGCGCGACGCTGACCCCGAACGACACTCGTTTCAGCGAGCAGTGGGGCTTTGGCACCTCCAGCGCCGGCATCAACATCCAGCCGGCCTGGGACAAGTCCACCGGCACCGGCGTGGTGGTGGCCGTGATCGACACGGGCATCACCAACCATCCCGACCTCAACGCCAACATCCTGCCCGGCTACGACTTCATCAGCGACGCCGCGATGGCCCGTGATGGCGGTGGCCGCGACAACAATCCGAACGACGAAGGCGACTGGTACGGCGCCAACGAGTGTGGCTCGGGCATCCCGGCCTCCAATTCCAGCTGGCACGGCACCCACGTTGCTGGCACCGTGGCGGCCGTGACCAACAACAGCACCGGCGTGGCTGGCACGGCGTTCAATGCGAAGGTCGTCCCCGTGCGCGTGCTCGGCAAGTGCGGTGGTTATACCTCCGACATCGCCGATGCGATCGTGTGGGCATCCGGCGGCACCGTCAGTGGCGTGCCGGCCAATGCCAACCCGGCCGAAGTCATCAACATGTCCCTGGGCGGTGGCGGCACCTGCTCGGCTACCTACCAGAACGCGATCAATGGCGCGGTCAGCCGTGGTACCACCGTGGTGGTTGCCGCCGGCAACAGCAACACCAACGTGTCCTCGTCGGTGCCGGCCAACTGCGCGAACGTGATCGCGGTGGCGGCCACGACCTCGGCCGGTGCGCGTGCCAGCTTCTCCAACTATGGTGCCGGCATCGACATTTCCGGCCCGGGCCAGAGCATCCTGTCCACCCTCAACACCGGCACCACCACGCCGGGCAGCGCCACCTACGCGTCCTACAACGGCACCTCGATGGCGGCGCCGCATGTGGCCGGTGTGGTCGCACTGATGCAGTCGGTGGCGCCGAGCGCGCTGAGCCCGGCGCAGGTCGAGAGCATCATCAAGAGCACCGCACGTCCGCTGCCGGGCGCCTGCTCGGGTGGTTGTGGCGCCGGCATCATCGACGCCAATGCCGCTGTGGCTGCGGCGATCAACGGTGGCGGCAATCCGAACCCGGGCGGCAACGTGCTGCAGAACAACGTGCCGGTGACCGGCCTGGGCGCCGCGACCGGTGCCGAGCTGAACTACACCGTCGCCGTTCCGGCCGGCAGCACCCAGCTGCGCGTTGCGATCAGTGGCGGCAGCGGTGATGCCGACCTGTACGTGCGCCAGGGCAGTGCCCCGACCGATACCACCTACACCTGCCGTCCGTACCTGAGCGGAAACAGCGAGACCTGCACCATCAACAGTCCCACCGCCGGCACCTGGTATGTGCGGGTGAAGGCGTACAGCACCTTCTCGGGCCTGACCCTCAGCGCCCAGTACTGAGCCCAAGTCCCTCTCCATGGGCACGCCCCGGCCCAGGCCGGGGCGTTTTCTCTTTGGGTAGGTGCCGACCTTGGTCGGCACGCTGTTCCTCAGACCGACTCGAAGCGGTTCGCGGCCACGTTCTTGCGCACGTGCTGCGGATCGAATATCCGGCCGTTCATGGCGATGTACACGCCGCTCGGCAACGACTGCACCGCACCGATCGCGCAGCCGATGTTGAACTCGGCATCCGAGCCGCGGAAGCGTGCCGGACTCAGCGCGCCGGTCATCACGATGGTCTTTTCCGGAATCGTCGCAAGCACCTGGCCGGTCTGCACCATCGAATCGGTGCCGTGGGTCACCAGCACGTGCCGGGTCGGCTGCGCGGCGATGGTGGCGCGGATCAGTTCGCGGTCCTCATCGTTGATGTGCAGCGAATCCTTGCGCAGGATCGGAATCACGTTGAAGCGGAACGTCACGCCCAGCTCGCGCAGGATCATGCCGATCTGGGGGTCGCCGATCTGGTAGTCCGACTTGTCGTCGAAGTAGATCTTGTCGATCGTGCCACCGGTGGTGACGACCAGGAGCTCTTCCATCATGTGCATGCGCGAAACCAGGACAGGTACAGCGGCGCGGGGCCAGGAACACAGATGATACGGCCCGGCGGCCGCAGCGTCAGCGTCGCTTGCCGAAGCGGGCGCGCAGCCCCGGCAGGCTGGCGCTGAAGATCACCAGCAGGGCCAATGCAATCTCGATCAACGCCAGCCAGCGCGTCTCCGGGTGGCTCCAGGCGCTCATCACGCCGTGGCTGAACCAGCCCAGCGCCAGCACCGAGGCCCAGAAGCCGGCCTTGCGCCAACCCAGTTGCAGGGCAACAGCCAACGCCAGTGGCGGCGCGGTGAACACCAGCTGGGTGGCCAGCCAGTGCTTGTCATTGATGAACCAGCCGGCGAACAGCGCGGCCAGCCCCATCAGGGCCAGCAGCAGGATCGTGCGCCCCGGGCGGCTCATCGGGCCAACCGCTGCGCGATGTCGGCCACCCGGCGACCAGCGCGCGGGCCAGCACGGCCTCGTCATCGGTCGCTGCGGGTCATCGGCGGCGCCGGCCACGTGGCTGGCGCCATAGGGCGTGCCGCCACTGGTGGTGTGGCTCAACGCCGGTTCGGTGAACGGGATGCCGACGATCACGCAGCCGTGGTGCAGCAGCGGCACCTGCATCGACAGCAGGGTCGATTCCTGCCCGCCGTGCATCGAGGCGGTGGAGGTGAATACGCCGGCCGGCTTGCCTGACAGGGTGCCGTTGACCCATTCGGCGCCGAGCCCGTCCAGGAAATGCTTGACCGGCGCGGCCATGTTGCCGAAGCGGGTGGGGCTGCCGAGCAGCAGGCCCTGGCATTCCACCAGGTCCTGCACGCTCACGTAGGGCGCGCCATCGTCGGGCACCGGCGGCTGTGCGGTCTGGGTCACGGCGGCCACCGGCGGCACCGTGCGCAGGCGCGCGCTCATGCCCGGTACTTCGCCGATGCCCCGCGCGATCTGGCGCGCCAGCCGTGCCACCGAACCGCCCCGGCTGTAGTACAGCACCAGAATCTCGCCCATCGTGCCCGCTTCTCCTCGTCGTGTGGTCGCCAGTATGGCTATCCTGCCAGCATTCCGCATCGGGTACCCTTCCACCGATGGAACCTTTGGATACGCTCAACCTGTGGATGGAGCGCGCGCGGGATCGCGCACGTGCCATCAGTTTCGGCCGCTTCCTGTGGCATCGCTTCCTCGACGACCGCCTGTTCCAGGCAGCGGCGGCGCTGGCCTACACCACGGTGTTCGCGCTGGTGCCGCTGGCGATCGTGGTGTTCGGCGTGCTCTCGGCCTTCCCCGTCTTCGACCGCTGGAGCGACCAGCTCAGCGATTACGTCTTTTCCAACTTCGTGCCCAACGCTGCGCGCGCCGCGGAGGGCTACCTGCGGCAGTTCTCGGCCAGTGCCGGCCAGCTCACCGCCGCCGGCTTCATTGCGCTGGTGGTCTCGCTGCTGATCACGCTCAACAGTGTTGAAGAGACCTTCAACCAGATCTGGCGGGTCGGCTCGACCCGGCCCAAGCTGACCCGCTTCCTGGTCTATTGGACCGTGCTGACCCTGGGCGCGATGCTCGCCGCTGCTTCGCTGGCAGTATCGGCGCGGGTGTTCGCAATGCCATTGTTCGGCACGCAGGAGGGCCGCTGGCTGGCCGAGCTTGCGCTGCGGGTGGCGCCGATCCTGATCGAGTTCGTGTGCATCACGCTGATGTTCCGGGTGGTGCCGCATCACACGGTGAAATGGCGGCACGCAGTTCCCGGCGCGATCCTGGCCGCGGTGATCCTGGAGCTGGTGAAGTGGGGCATCGGCGCCTACCTGGGCAGCTTCCAGTCCTACCAGAAGCTCTATGGCACGGTCGCCTTCGTGCCGATCCTGCTGCTGTGGATCTACCTGTGCTGGGTGGCGGTGCTGCTGGGCGCGTCGCTGTCCTCGTCGATGGCCGCCTTCCGCTACCAGCCAGTGGAACTGCGCTTGCCGCAGGGCTACGAGTTCTACGGCCTGCTGCGCCTGCTCGGCCGCTTCCACCATGCACGCGCCAAGGGCAGGGGCCTGGCCGATGATGAAATCCTGCGGCTGGAGCCGATGCTGACCGACTCCCTGCTGCATGACCTGGTCTGCAACCTGCAGGAGATCGACCTGCTGCGCCGTGACGAGCGCGGCGAGTGGTTGCTGTCGCGCGACCTGAACCAGGTGAGCCTGGCCGATCTGTACGAATGCACCCAGCTGCGCATCCCGGTAGCCGAGCAGCACCTGCCGTACCGCGATGACAGCCTGGGCCGTGCCGCATTGGCGGCGCTGGACGATCTGCGACTGCCCCTGCGTGAACGCCTGAAGCGCAAGGTCAGTGATATCTATACCGATTCCGGAGACATGCCATGACCCGCAAGACCCCGTTGCTGCTCCCGCTGGCCCTGGTACTGGCCCTGTCGGCCTGCAAGCCGGCGCAGGAGCCGACCCCGGCCAGCAGCCAGCCGCCGGCACAGGCACCGACGCCGGCCGCACCGGCGCCGGTCGATGAAACCCCGGCCGAGCGCACCACCGCCGAGTTCCCGACGCTGAAGATGAAGGCGGTGGATGGCAGTGATTACGATCTGGCCGCGCATCGTGGCAAGTGGGTGGTGGTGAACTTCTGGGCCACCTGGTGCGCACCGTGCCGGAAGGAGATGCCGGAGTTGTCCGCGCTGCATGCGATGCGCAGCAACATCGAAGTGGTCGGCCTGGCTTATGAGGACATCGAAGTGCCGGAGATGCAGTCGTTCCTGACCAAGCATCCGGTGACCTATCCGATCGTGATCGTGGACCCGTTCGATCCGCCGGCGGACTTCGCCACACCGCGTGGCCTGCCGCTGACGCACCTGCTGGATCCGCAGGGCAAGCTGGCCCACACCTTCCTCGGCCCGGTGACGGCCGCCGACATCGAAAAGCAGATCGCAGCTGCCAAGTAGTGGGTTGGTCGGCAGGGCCTGCGGCCCTGCACCTGCCGATGCCAGAGCAACGGCAACAGCAGCAACAACAGCAGCAACAACAGCAACGGCGGGCATTCCGTGGGATGGTGGGGCGGTGCCGGAGTGCGGGGACGCCACAAGTACGTCCCTGTAGGCTTGGCAGCCGCATCCATGCGGCTGACACCCCGCACTCCGACACCGCCCCACCTCTGACAGATTTCTGCGGCTGTTGGTGGGTGTCGACCTTGGTCGACACGTTAGATCCACGCCATGCGTGGATGAATCTCCATTGAAATTGAATATTTCGACAATCGAATGAAGAGCATCCACGCATGTCGTGGGTCTGCTGCAGGTCGCGAGAAACTGTCGAAGGCGGGGTGGGTCCGGTTGCGGGGGCGTGAGCCGCATGGATGCGGCGACCGAGCTTACATGGACGTACTTGCAGCGTCCCCCGCAACCGGACCCACCCCGCCATCCCTCAGGAAGCCCGCCGTTGCTGTTGCCGTTGCTCTGGCTTCGGCAGGTGCAGGGTGCAACCCTGCCGCCCCCCCCCCTATTCCTCGACCGGGAAGTCCTCGATCGGCTTCAGCACATCGTAGTGCTCGCGATGCAGCTTGCCCTTCAGCTTCGGCAGCTCCGGCAACGGCGCATCCACCCGTGTGTCCGGCAACCGGTCCAGCAGGTTGCGCACCAGGGTCAGTCGCCCCAGCCGCTGGTCGTTGAAATCCACCAGCGTCCACGGCGCCGCCTCGCGATGCGTCGCGCGCAGCATCGCCTCGCGGGCTTCGGTATAGGCGCTGTACTTGCTGCGCGATTTCAGGTCGACCGGGGACAGCTTCCAGCCCTTCAGCGGATCGAGGTGGCGCTCGGCGAAACGCTTCTCCTGCTGCTCCTGGTCGACGCACAGCCAGTACTTGAACAGCAGGATGCCGTCATCCACCAGCAGCTGCTCGAACACCGGCGCCTGGCGCAGGAACTGCTGGTACTCGGTTTCGCTGCAGTAGCCCATCACCCGCTCGACGCCGGCGCGGTTGTACCAGCTGCGGTCCATCAGCACGATCTCGCCGGCGGCGGGAAGATGCGAGGCGTAGCGCTGGAAATACCACTGCGTGGCTTCGCGGTCGGTGGGCTTGGGCAGCGCCACCACCCTGCACTGGCGCGGGTTGAGGTGCTGGCTGATGGCCTGGATCGCGCCGCCTTTGCCTGCGGTATCACGGCCTTCGAACAACACCAGCAGGCGCTGCCCGCTGTGCTGCACCCAGCGCGCCATCGCGGTCAGTTCCAGCTGCAGCGGCAGCAGCAGTTCGTCGTAGTCCTTGCGCTTGAGCTTGGCCATCGTCACACCACGTGGAGAGGAAGCCCGAGCGTAGCGCAGGGATGGCTCAGGCGATGTCGACGCCTGGTAGAGTCGACTGTCAGTCGACTATCGCGCGCAGCGCGGGGTTTCAGGCTTCCTGCCGAAGGCAGTCGACCAACAGTCGACTCTACCCAGTCGACATCATCCAATCGACATTACCCGGTCGGTTCGGTTGTTCCCAGCCAGCCGTGTTCGCGCGCCAGCCGCTGCAGCAGCGCCGACAGGTCGCGGGCGAACCCGTCCATGTCGAACAATCCACTGCGCTCGCGCGCCTGCGCCAGATCGGCACGCAGCGCGGCCAGTGCCGCAGGGTCGTTGCCCAGCGCGCTGGCGGTGGCGATGAACGCCGCATCGTCAGCGACATTCATTCGCGCCAGCCCCAGATGGTGATTGAGGCTGCCGGCCACGCGCGCGGCGAAGGTGTCGCCGGGGCAGGTCAGCACCGGGCAGCCGGCCCACAGTGCGTCGGATGCGGTGGTGTGCGCGTTGTACGGATGCGTGTCGAGGAACAGGTCGGCACGCTGATAGCGGGCCAGGTACTGCGGATGCGGCAGCTTGGCCATGAATACCAGGCGTGCCGGATCCAGGCCGGCGGTCTGCGCGGCAGTGCGCAGGCGAGCGTCGGCCTGGCCGGGGCCGGACAGCAGCCACAGCACGCTGCCGGGCACGGCCTGAAGCACTGCGAAGGCGCGGCCCATGCTGCGCGGGTTGAGCTTGTAGCTGTTGTTGAAGCAGCAGAACACCACGCCGTGCTCGGGCAGGCCGCACTCGGCGCGGGACGGTGCCGGTTCAAGCACACGCGTGCTGTCCGAGGGCTGGAAGGCACGTGGCAGGCGCAGGACACGTTCGCTGAAGTGCGATTCCAGTGATGCCGGCAGCACGAATTCGTCGGCGACCACGGCATCCAGCCATCGCGCGCCTGACGTGCCGGGATAGGCCAGCCAGTTCAGCTGCAGCGGGGCTGGGCGCATCGCCAGCACTTCCGGCGTGCCGCCACCGCCCCAGCCGCGCAGGTCGAACAGCAGGTCAATGCCCTGCGCGCGGATGCGGGTGGCGATGTCGGCATGACGCAGGCCGGACATGTCGTGCAGGTGCGTCGCCGCCTGCAGGCGCTTGCGGATGCGGCTGCCGTCGTCGTGGTTCAGTGCGAACAGGTGCAGTTGCAGAGCAGGATCATGGCGCAGCTGTTCGAGCAGGGCCACGGTCAGCAACCCGGTGGGATGGCACCAAAGCCATTGGACAGGAAGCCGACGCGCAGCGGGCCATGCTCGCGAACCTTCACTGCAGGAAGGGGGCGCACCGCCGACGCCACGACTGCGGCGCGCGCACGCGCGCAGACCAACTGCTCGGCCGCGCTGGCGTCTTCGCTGAGGAAGGCGAAGGGCTCCACCGCACCCTGGCCGGCGGCGAGCGCGGCGCGTACCTGCGCAGCCAACGCGTCCACGTCCTGCCAGTCGCACAGGCGGCGCTGCCAGGCCAGGCGCTGCGCGGCGATATAGGGTTCATCCGGCATCAGCGCATGCGCGCGGCGATAGGCCGCTGCTGCGCCTTCAGCATCATCGGCATCTTCCAGCGCATGGCCCAGCCACAGTGCGATGCCCGGGTGCTGCGGGGCCAAAGCCGAGGCCTGGCCGAGCAGCCTGGCCGCGTCGGCATGCGCACCGGCCATCCAGGCGACGCGGCCCAGCCGTGCCAGTGCTTCCGGGTGGTTCGGGCGCAGCTGCAGCGCACGTCGTGCGGCCTGCTCACCGGCGGCGATGTCGCCGGCCTCCAGTTCCAGGTCGGCCAGCATCACCCAGGCGACGAAGTCGCCGGGCTGGCGTGCGATCGCCTGTTGCAGGTGCTGCCGCTGCTGCCAGGCCGACATGCGACTCAGCTCGCCGACAACTGGGCCAGGGCGTCGACCTGGTGTTCGTGGCTGAGCCGCTGCAGCAGCGGGTCGAGGTCGCCGGCCAGTACGTTGGGCAGGTCGTACAGCGTCAGGCCTTCCACGCGGTGGTCGGTGATCCGGCCCTGCGGGAAGTTGTAGGTGCGGATGCGCTGGCTGCGGTCGCCGCTGCCGACCTGCAGGCGCCGTGATTCAGCCTGCGCGGCGTCCTGGCGCTGGCGCTCGGCGTCCAGCAGCTGTGCTTTCAGGCGCTTCATCGCCTTGTCGCGGTTGGCGTGCTGGCTGCGCTCGGTCTGGCATTCCACCACCACGCCAGTCGGCACGTGGGTGATGCGGATGGCCGATTCGGTCTTGTTGACGTGCTGGCCACCGGCGCCGGACGAGCGGAACGTATCCACCTTCAGGTCGGCGGGGTTGATGACGATGTCATCGACCTCATCGGCCTCGGGAATGATCGCTACGGTGGCCGCCGAGGTGTGGATGCGGCCCTGCGATTCGGTGGCTGGCACGCGCTGCACACGATGCGTACCCGATTCGAACTTCAGGCGTGAGAACGCGCCACGGCCGACCACGCGCGCCACCACTTCCTTGTAGCCGCCATGCTCGCCCGGGCTGTCCGATTCGATTTCGACTTTCCAGCCCTGGCGCTCGGCGTAGCGGGCGTACATGCGGAACAGGTCGCCGGCAAAGATCGCGGCCTCATCGCCGCCGGTACCCGCGCGCACTTCCAGGAACAGGTTGCCTTCATCGCGCGGGTCGCGCGGCACCAGCAGCAGCGCCAGCTCCTGCTCCAGTTCCTGCAGGCGCGCCTGTGCAGCAGCGATTTCCTCGTCGGCCAGCTCGCGCAGGTCGGGGTCGGCGCGCATGCCTTCGGCGGCGGCCAGGTCGGCCTTGGCACGGGCTTCATCGGTCAGGGCGATGGCGATCGGTTCAAGTTGGGCGAATTCGCGCGAAAGGTCGCGGAAACGGGTGTTGTCGGCGACCACATCGGGTTCGGCGAGCAGGCGTTCCAGTTCTTCGCGGCGCTCGGCCAGCGCTTCCAGCTTACGGCGCAGGGTCGGCGTCATCGGGTCTCACGGGTGGGTGGCGGTAACCCGGCGTGGCCGGGAACAGGCGCTCGGCGGCGCGGGTCAGGTCGGCATCGCCACTCAGCGCGGCAGCGCGCAGGGCGGCGGTCGGCGGATGCAGCAGGCGGTTGGTCAGGCCGTGGGCCAGCAGTTCCAGCACTTCATCGGCCGGCTTGCCGTTGGCCAGCTGCTGGCGTGCGCGCTCCAGCAGCTCGGCGCGGGTGGCCTCGCCGAACGCACGCAGCTGCCGCAGCGGCGCCTGGTGGGCGCTGGCCTGCTGGGTCTCGACGAAGCGCGACACCTGCAGGTCGATGATCGCCTCGGCTTCGGCGGCGGCCTCGCGACGGCCACGGCGGTTGTCTTCCACCGCGCGTTCCAGGTCATCGACGGTGTAGAGGAAGGCATCGTTGAGCGTGCCGACCTCGGCCTCGATGTCGCGCGGCACGGCCAGGTCGAACAGCAGCATCGGCTTGTGCCGGCGCGCACGCAGGGCCTTGGCCACCATCTCGCGATGGATCACCGGCTCGCGCGCGGCGGTGGCCGAGAACACCACGTCGGCCTCGCCCAGGTGGCGGTCCAGTTCGGTCAGCGGCAGGGCCACGCCGCCATGGCGGCTGGCAAGTTCCTGCGCGTGGGCGAGGGTGCGATTGGCGATCAGCAGCCGGCGGACCTTGCCCTCGCTCAGGTGCCGTGCAGCCAGTTCGATGGTCTCGCCGGCACCGACCAGCAGCACGGTGGAATCGTCCAGCCGGGCGAACGCGTTCTGCGCCAGGCGCACCGCCGCCGAGGCGACCGACACCGGGTTGGCGCCGACCTGGGTATCGGTGCGTGCACGCTTGGCCACCGAGAAGGTCTGCTGGAACAGGCGGTCCAGGCGCTGGCCAAGCAGACCGTGGTCGCGCGCGGTCGACCAGGCATCCTTCACCTGGCCGAGGATCTGTGGTTCACCCAGCACCATCGAGTCCAGCCCGGTGGCGACGCGGAACAGGTGGCGCACGGCCTCGGCATCGGCATGCTGGTACAGGTAGCCCTGCAGGTCGCCGGCCTGGCTGTGCAGCCACTGGTCCAGTGCCTGCGCCGAATCGGCCACGGCGTACAGTTCGGTGCGGTTGCAGGTGGACAGCAGCACCGCCTCGGCGATCTGCGGGGTATCGCGCAGCGAACCGAGCGCGCGCGGCAACGCCTCACCGGCGAAGGCCGCGCGCTCGCGCAGCTCCACCGGTGCGGTCTGGTGATTCAGTCCGAGCACCCACAGGGTCATTGTTCAGTTGCTTGCGATAAGCTGCTGGCCATTGGACGACATTTTAAGGCCCCGATGCCGACGATGCCCGCATTGATTCGCATCCCCAGTGTTCTGCTGCTGTCCCTGGCCTGCAGCCAGGCCCTGGCGGCAGTGCCGGCCAAGGCCCCCGTGCGGGCCCCGGCCACTGAGGAACTGGCGCTGGAACCGGTGATGGCCGGTGAGTTCGCGCTGCAGGCCGGCAAGCTGGCCGACGCCGCGCGCTGGTACCTGCAGGCGGCCCAGCAGACCGACGGCGACGCCGGCCTGGCCGAGCGCGCGACCCGCATTTCCATGCTCGCCAACGACGATGCCAGCGCCGCCAAGGGCCTGGCCCTGTGGCAGCAGCGCGCCCCACGCTCGTTGACCATGCGCAGCGCCGCCGGTGCGCTGGCCATGCGACAGGGCGATGTGAAGGCCGCCCGCACCGAGCTGCAGGCCCTGCTGGCCGACCCCGACGAGCGCGGCTGGAAGTTCGCCCTGGCCGCGCTGATCGGTGGTGGCCGTGATCCGGCGGTGCCCGCACAGGTGCTGGGTGAGCTGGTCGACGCCAACGCCATTCCGCCGAAGATCGAAGCCTGGCAGGAATTCGGCCGCCTGGCCCTGCGCATGGAAAAGCCCGAGCTGGCGCGGCGCATGATCGATGAAGTGGTCAAGCGCTTCCCCGAGGAGCCGCGCGTGGCGTTGCTGCGTGCCAGCCAGCTGCAGCAGGCTGGCGAGACCGACAAGGCATTGTCGTTGCTGCACGACGTGGAGCCGAAGACCCGCCAGGACCCGGAACTGCGCAATGCGGTGGCCATCGCCTACGACAGCCTCGGCCAGCCGTCCGCCGCCGAGCGCGTGCTGGCCTTCGGCCCGCAGGACGTGCAGACCTGGGGCATGCGCGCTTCGCTGCTGGCCAAGCAGGGCGACAAGGCCGCGCTGTCCAACCTCTACAACGAACTGTCGCGGCAGGCGGCCAAGCCGGACCCGGCGCAGCGCCTGCTGCTGGGCAAGATCGCCGAGTACCTGAAGCGCTACCCCGAGGCGGTGCAGTGGTATCACAGCGTGCCTGGTGGCGATGAGCTGAGCGAAGCGCGCCTGCGCGCGGCCAACGCCCAGGCCCTGGCCGGGCGCCTGCCGCTGGCGCTGGATGAAGTGCACGCGATCCAGTCCGATGCGGTGGTCGACGACGATGTGCGCCGCGACGCCTACCTGCTGGAAGCCGAACTGCGCCAGCGCGCAGACGATAGCGCCGGTGAACTGGATGCGCTGGCCCGGGGCCTGGCCGCTTACCCGGATGACAACGGCCTGCTGTACGCCCGTGCGCTCACCTGGGAACGCCGTGACGACATCCCACGCGCCGAGGCCGATCTACGCAAGATCCTGGTGACCGAGCCGGAGAACGTACCGGCATTGAACGCGCTGGGTTACACCCTGGCCGATCGCACCGGTCGCCTGCAGGAGGCTCTGGAGCTGATCGACCGCGCCCGCGTGGCCGAACCGGACAACGCCGCCATCGTCGACAGCTATGGCTGGGTGCTGTATCGCCTGGGCCGCAAGGAAGAGGCACTGGTGCAGCTGCGCCGGGCCTGGACCCTGGCCAAGGATCCGGAGATCGCTTCCCACGTCGGCGAAGTGCTGTGGGTGCTGGGCAAGCATGACGAGGCCCGCCACTTCTTCGAGGAAGCGGCCAAGCTCGACCCTGAAAACCGCGCGCTGCTGCGCGCCCGCGAGAAGTTCAATCCATGAGTGTTTCCCTGATCCGGCCGCTGCTGTTGGCGGCCGCGACCCTGATGGTCAGCGCCTGCACCAGCGTGGGCACGCAGAAGACCCCGGCGCCAGCGGTGGTCGAGACCGTGTCTGCCGAAGCGGCGCAGGCCGAGGCAGCGCGCGTGGCCGCGCTGCAGGCACAGCCGGACTGGGCCTTCCAGGGCCGGGTCGCGGTCAGCAAGGGCAAGGACGGCGGCAGCGGTCGCATCGACTGGAAGCAGGAAGGGCGCCGTTATGTGGTCGAGCTGAGCGCGCCGGTGACCCGGCAGAGCTGGAAGCTGACCGGCGATACCCATTCCGAAGCCGGCCGCCTGGAAGGGCTGGCTGGCGGGCCGCGTGACGGCGAGGATGCCCAGCAGCTGCTGCTGGAAGCCACTGGCTGGGACATTCCGGTCAACCAGCTGCCGGAGTGGATCCGTGGCCTGGTGGCCGGCGATGCTGCCGGTCCGGAGAAGGTCGAGCGCGACGGTGAAGGCCGGCCGCGCCGCATGCAGCAGATGGGCTGGCAGGTGCAGTACCTGGACTGGTATCCCGCCGAGGCCGGGCGCCCAGCGCTGCCGCGCCGGATCGAGGCCAGTAATGGGGATGCCAAGGTGCGCCTGCTGGTGGACCAGTGGGGGCAGGGCGCTCCATGAGTGGGGTAGCCGATGGCACGGGCTGGTCCTGGTGGCCGGCCCCGGCCAAGCTGAACCTGTTCCTGCACATCACCGGCCGCCGGGCCGACGGTTACCACGAGCTGCAGACCGTATTCCGCCTGCTGGACTGGGGTGACCGCATCGGCCTGCGCCTGCGTGAAGACGGCCTGGTGCATCGGCAGGGCGAGGGCCTGGCCGGCGTGGCCGAGGCCGATGATCTGGCGGTCCGCGCCGCGCGGCTTCTGAAAGATGCGGCCAATATCGCGCAAGGCGCAGACATCATCGTTGAAAAGCACGTTTCTGCCGGTGGGGGGTTCGGTGGCGGTTCCTCCGACGCGGCCACTGTGCTGGTCGTGCTGAACCGGTTGTGGCGGGCAGGGCTGGACAAGGACGCGCTTGCCGCGCTTGGCCTGCGCCTGGGCGCGGACGTGCCGGTGTTCGTGCGCGGGCGCAACGCCTGGGCCGAAGGGGTGGGCGAGCGCCTGCAGCCGATCGTGCTGACACCGGCCTGGTATGTGGTGGTTGAGCCGGGCGTTCATGTTCCCACCCCGGCCCTGTTTGCAGACCCGGATTTGACGCGCGACAGCCCAGTGGCGAAAATAGAGGACTTCGCTTCCGGGACCCTGGTCGGGAACGCGTTCGAACCGGTGCTGCGCCGCCGTGAGCCTGCCGTCGAGGCAGCGTTCGCCGCGTTGAGCGACATTGGCACGGCGCGGCTGACCGGTTCGGGAAGTGGTTGTTTCGTCGAGTTCGCATCGCAGTCTGCTGCAGAGCAGGGACGGTCGAAGTTGCCGAAGGAGTTGCGGGCAAGGGTGGCAGCGGGCGTTTCGCGTTCGCCACTGCTGGATGCACTCGAGCAACACTGATTTATCAATGCAGGGGCGTCGCCAAGAGGCCCAAGGCACCAGGTTTTGATCCTGGCATTCGTAGGTTCGAATCCTACCGCCCCTGCCAATAGCGGCTGTGTCCGCGCCTTCCAGCGCATCACCTGCGCGGGACGTGGAAACAACCGCGGTGTTGTCAGCAGCAAGGGTCCATCGGGTCCTTGCCGACCCCGGATCCCCGCCACTCGTCCCCGCCCGAGACAATCATGATGCAAGAGTCCCCGAACCTGCTGGTCTTTTCCGGCAACGCCAACAAACGTCTGGCGCAGAACATCTGCAAGGAACTGGGGGTTCGCCCGGGCAAGGCGCTGGTCTCGCACTTCTCCGATGGCGAAGTGCAGGTGGAAATCGAAGAGAACGTCCGCAAGCAGGACGTCTTCGTGATCCAGCCGACCTGCGCGCCGAGCGCGGAAAACCTGATGGAACTGCTGGTGCTGATCGACGCGCTCAAGCGCGCATCGGTGGCCAGCGTGACCGCCGTGGTGCCGTACTTCGGCTACTCGCGCCAGGATCGCCGCATGCGTTCCTCGCGCGTGCCGATCACCGCCAAGCTGGCGGCGAAGATGTTCAGCACCGCTGGCGCTGATCGCGTGCTGACCGTCGACCTGCACGCCGACCAGATCCAGGGCTTCTTCGATATTCCGGTGGACAACGTGTATGCGTCCCCGCTGCTGCTGGCCGACATCTGGCGCGCCTACGGCACCGAGAACCTGATCGTTGTGTCGCCGGACGTGGGCGGCGTGGTCCGCGCCCGTGCGGTGGCCAAGCGCCTGGATGACGCCGACCTGGCGATCATCGACAAGCGCCGCCCGCGCGCCAACGTCTCCACCGTGATGAACATCATCGGTGACGTCGAAGGCAAGACCTGCGTGATGGTCGATGACATCGTCGATACCGCCGGCACCCTGTGCGCCGCTGCCGCTGCCCTGAAGGCGCGCGGTGCGCTCAAGGTCGCCGCCTACTGCACCCACGCGGTGCTGTCGGGCCCGGCGGTGGACAACATCACCAATTCCCAGCTCGACGAGCTGGTGGTGACCGACACCATCCCGCTGAAGGACGCAGCGCGGGTGTGCAGCAAGATCCGCCAGCTGAGCGTGGCGGAAATGCTGGCCGAAACGATGCGCCGCATCGCCTTCGGCGAGTCGGTCAGCTCGCTGTACGTCGACTGAGTTTTTCGTCCCTGCCGGCAACGGCGGGGGCATACCCCGGGTGCTTCTGGTCGCGGAAGCATCTTCAACCGCCAAGCCGCAAGGCGAGGCAACAACCTGAGTAGTCGAAAATGTCGAAGACCCATGAAATCAAGGTCACCAAGCGTGAACTGCAGCGTAAGGGTGCGAGCCGCCGCCTGCGTCACGCGGGTGTGATCCCGGCCATCGTGTACGGCGGCAACGCCGAGCCGGTCGCCATCAGCCTGGACCACAACGAAATCTGGCTGGCCCAGCAGAACGAGTGGTTCTATGCCTCGATCCTGGACCTGAACCTGGACGGCCAGGTGCAGAAGGTCCTGCTGCGTGACATGCAGCGCCACCCGTACAAGCAGCTGATCATGCACCTGGACTTCCAGCGCGTGAACGAGAACGAAGCCCTGACCGCTTCGGTCCCGCTGCACTTCATCAACGAAGACACCTCGCCGGCCGGCAAGGCTGCCGACGTCGTGGTCACCCACGAACTGAAGGAAGTGACCATCACCTGCCTGCCGAAGGACCTGCCGGAGTCGATCGAAGTCGACCTGGGCGAGCTGAAGGCCGGTGACGTGGTGTACCTGTCCAACATCAAGCTGCCGAAGGGCGTGGAAATCCCGGCCCTGGCGCTGGGCAAGGACCACGACGACGCCATCGTCACCGCCAAGGCCGGCAAGGTCGACGCGGCTGACGAAGAAGCGGCTGCCGCCGAGTAATACCGCTACGGTGCCTGCCTCCGGGCAGGCACCGTACTGGAAGGAACCATGGCAGGACTGCGACTGATCGTCGGTCTGGGCAACCCCGGATCGGAACACGCCCGGACCCGGCACAATGCCGGGTTTCATTTCGTTGAGGCCCTGGCGGAAAAAGCCGGTGCGCGATGGAATGTGGACAGCAAGCTGTTCGGTGAGACCGCCAAGGTCGAGATCGCCGGGCAGACGGTGTGGCTGCTCAAGCCCTCCACCTTCATGAATCTCAGCGGCAAGTCGGTCACCGCCGCACAGCGGTTCTGGAAGATCGAGCCGGAAGAAACCCTGCTGGCCCACGACGAACTGGACCTGGCGCCCGGCGTGGCGCGGCTGAAGTTCGACGGTGGCCACGGCGGCCAGAACGGCCTGCGTGACACCATGCGCCTGCTCGGCCACGGCAAGTTCCACCGCCTGCGCGTGGGCATCGGCCATCCCGGCCACAAGGACCGCGTGGTGGGTTGGGTACTGGGCCGCCCGTCGAAGGACGACGACGTGTTGATCGCGCGCGCCATCGACGATGCGATCGACGTGATGCCGCTGGCGGTACAGGGCGATTTCAGCGAAGCGATGAAGCGGCTGCACACCCCGAAATAACCGGTAGGTACCGACCGTTGGCCGTTACGGAGTCAACCAGACCGGTAGTTACCGACCGTTGGTCGGTACGGAGAATGATTGGAAAAGCAGCGCCCACGTCGCTGTTTCCCCAATCACTTTCACCCCAGAGAGCTGTCACCCATGGGTATCAAATGCGGCATCGTCGGCCTGCCCAACGTCGGCAAGTCGACCCTGTTCAATGCGCTGACCAAGGCGGGTATCGCCGCGGCGAACTTCCCGTTCTGCACCATCGAGCCGAACGTCGGCATCGTGCCGGTGCCGGATCCGCGCCTGAACGAGCTGGCAGCGATCATCAATCCGCAGAAGGTCATCCCGACCGCGGTCGAGTTCGTCGACATCGCCGGCCTGGTGGCCGGTGCCGCCAGCGGTGAAGGGCTGGGCAACAAGTTCCTGGCGCACATCCGCGAAGTCGATGCGATCACCCATGTGGTGCGCTGCTTCGAGAACGCCGACGTCATCCACGTCAACAACAAGGTCGACCCGATCTCGGACATCGAAACCATCGATACCGAACTGGCGCTGGCTGACCTGGACAGCGTCGAGAAGGCGCTGAACCGTGCCGAACGCGCGGCCAAGGGCGGTGACAAGGACGCGGCGGCGCGCAAGCCGGTGCTGGCCAAGCTGCAGGCGGCACTGTCCGACGGCAAGTCCGGCCGTTCGGTGGGCCTGGACGAGGAAGAGAAGGCGCTGGTGCGCGACCTGTTCCTGCTGACCCTGAAGCCGGTGATGTACATCGCCAACGTGCTGGAAGACGGCTTCGAAAACAACCCGCACCTGGAAGCCGTGCGCGCGCACGCCGCCGCCGAAGGCGCGCAGGTGGTGCCGGTGTCGGCCGCGATCGAAGAAGAGCTCTCCCAGCTCGATGACGAAGACCGCGATACCTTCCTGGCCGACCTGGGCCTGAGCGAGCCGGGCCTGAACCGCGTGATCAACGCGGCCTACAGCCTGCTCGGCCTGCAGACCTACTTCACTGCTGGCGTGAAGGAAGTCCGCGCGTGGACCGTGCGCAAGGGTGCCACCGCCCCGCAGGCTGCCGCGGTCATCCACACCGACTTCGAGAAGGGCTTCATCCGCGCTGAAACCATCGCGTATGACGACTTCATCAAGTACAAGGGCGAAGCCGGCGCCAAGGAAGCCGGTCGCCTGCGCCTGGAAGGAAAGGAATACCGCGTGCAGGAAGGCGACATCCTGCACTTCCGCTTCAACGTCTGATCCAGCGGCATCGGATCGACCCCGGACGCCCCGCCTTGTGCGCGTTCGCGTTTCTGGCGATGGACAAAAAATCACCACGCTGCGAAACGCTTGCGGCGTGACGTTCGCCGGCACTTGTCCACAGCAAACTCCCATCGCTTTCCACGCCAGGTGTGGAAAACCGACGAACCTGATGTAGAGCCGAGCCCATGCTCGGCTGATGCCAGCCGGAGCCGAGCGTGGGCTCGGCTCTACAAGGGGCTCGCCCGCGCGACCTGGACAAATTTTCACCGCGCTTCGAAACGCCTGCGCTGCAATGCTCGCACCCACTTGTCCACATCAAGTTCCCATCGCTCTCCACGTACCGTGTGGAAAACAATCGGGGCCGTGGATAAAAAATCACCACGTCCGGAAACGCCTGCACCGCAACGCTCGAACCCACTTGTCCACACCAAGTTCCCATTGCTTTCCACGTGCGGTGTGGAAAACCCCAGATGGCCCGCTCTGGTAGTCGCCCACCTTGGTGGGCGCGGCGAAACAGTGCCCACCAAGGTGGGCATCTAGCAGAACCGCAAACAACAAGGCCCGCCAGTGGCGGGCCTTGTCGTCCACGTTCTGCAATGCGGCGTGCCTTACAGCGCGCTGCCACCGAACTTGTGGGTGTACTGCAGGTTGATGGTGCGGCCGACGCTGTCGAACCAGGACACGTCGTAGTACGGGTAGGCCGTATAGGTCAGGTCCTTCGGCGGCATCTTGTTGAACACATTGACCACCGACAGCGACAGGCGCGAGTGGTCGTCGAAGCGGTACTGCAGCGAAGCGTTGTAGCGGTACGTCGCCTTGATGTACGGGCTGTCACCGCTGTCCCACGTGAATACCTGGTCGTAGCTGTCCGAGGTCGGCAGCTTGCCGAGGCGCGAGCCGTACACCGTTGCCGACCACGCATCCCTCTCCCAGGTCACGCTCAGGCTGGTCTTGGTGCGCGGGATGTCGAAGTTGCTGTTGACCGCGAACTGGTCCTGGATCGGATCACCCGGATAACGCTGGAAGTCATGCTTTTTCACCCAGGTGTGGGTGCCGTTGAAGATGAAGTCGCCGATGCCCGTCTGCAGGCGGTAGCGCAGGCCGACGTCGATGCCGGAGGTGGACTCGCGGGCGACGTTGATCGGCTCCACGCGCACGCCATACAGGCGCCCGTCGTTGCTGCGGGTGATGCGGGCGAGCGCATCCACGCAGGTCGGCGAGGTGATGTCGGCGCTGCCCAGGCGGCAGTTCGCTTCGTTGGCCAGGATCGTGCGCACGTCCATGTCCTGCACCTGGTTGCGCATGTCGATGTCGAACCAGTCCACCGACAGGTCCAGGCCGATCGCCGGCGACCAGACGAAGCCGGCACTCCACGACGTGCTGGTTTCCGGGTCGAGCTGGCGGTTGCCGGTGCGGCTGCGGATCAGGTTGCGTTCGTAGTCGGCGCAGTCCGTGGCGCCGTCGGCGCGGCAGCTGTACAGGTCTTCGGCGGTGGTCTCATCGTTGCCCGGGCCGGCGAACACGTAGTGCAGGTCCGGCGCGCGGAACGCGGTGCCATACGAACCGCGGACCAGCAGCGTGTCGATCGGGCGCCATTCCAGGCCACCGCTCCAGGTGGCCTTGCCGATGGTGTGGCCGGAATAGCGGTACTGGTCGTAGCGGCCGGCCACGCTCAGGTTGACCGTCTCGTGCAGCGGCATGCGCAGCTCCGCAGCGGTCGCCCAGCGGTTGCGCGAACCCTTGCCGTCCGAATCCTTCCAGCTGTAGTAGTAGTACTCGGTCGCCAGCGGATCGGGGTTCAGCGAGTAGGCCTGCTGGCCCACCTCCACGGTCGCGGCAAACCCGGCGTCGCCCCCCGGCAGGCCGAACAGCGCCGAGTTGGTCAGGGTGAAGGCGGCGGTCTCCGTGCGCGACTTCGGGGTGTAGGTGGTACGCGCGGCGATCGAATCGTACTCGGCGCGGGTAAGTGGCCGGTACAGGCGTGACGGGTCGGCGTTGTAGATCGGGAAGCCGTCGTCATCCACGCCCAGCTGCGGGCCGAGGAACAGGTCATTGGCCTTGGCGGCGATGATCTGCGCCCAGCTGATCCGCGACTGGTACTGCGAATGGCTCAGCGCCGCTTCGTAGTCCCAGTTGCCGGCCAGGTTGCCCTTGAAGCCGGTTGTCACGCTGAAGGTCTTCTGCGTGCTGCGCACCATGGCGTTGCGCAGGCCACCCATTTCCTCGGGCGAGAACTGGCGCTGCCAGAACTCGATCTCGCCGGTGGCTTCGTTGTTGAAGTAGCCCGACTCATCGCCATTGGCATCCATGCGGCCCCACTTGGTGACGTCGCGCATCAGCGACATCGTGTGGTAGCCCAGCTGCACATCGGCGAACCACTGCTGGCCATTGTCGAAGTCGTAGCTCAGCGAGGCGTAGCCATTGGCACCACGGCGCTTGCTGAGGATGGTGCCGTAGCCGATCGAGCTGTCACTTCCGCAGTAATAGCCATAGCGCGGGCGGTAGGCGCGGTAGGTGCTGCCTTGGTTCTGCCCAGCCAGCGCTTCGCAGGTGGCCGCGCCCGGGTCCAGGTAGTCATCGTTGTAGTCGGTGCGCAGGTAAGCGCGGCGGGCGATGCGCGAGCCCTCTGTCGGGCCGTCCTGGGTCGAATCCTGGATGTCGCGCTCGTACGCCCACAGCGGGGTCTGCGATTGCAGCTCAACGCTGTACACCGCGTTGAAATTGCCGCGGCTGAAACCGCTGGCGAGACTCATGTCGAACGACTCGCCACCGCCTTCGCTGGTGGTGCCCATGCGCATGTCGATGGTGGTGCCGTCGGCCTTCTTCTTCAGGATGAAGTTGACCACGCCGGCGATCGCGTCCGAGCCGTAGATGGCCGAGGCGCTGCCGGTCAGCACTTCGATGCGCTCGATCATCCCCAGCGGGATGTTGGAGACATCGGTGAAGTTGCTGCGGCCCTTGAACGGCATCGGGAAGTCGGCGATGCGGCGGCCATTGACCAGTACCAGCGTGTGGTTCGGGCCCAGGCCGCGCAGGTCCACCTGCTGGGCGCCCGGCGAGAAATCGGCGCCACTGGAGGACTGCTGGCTCTGCGTCTCACCGCCGTTCTGGGTCATCGCACGCAGCACGTCCGGCACGCTGGTGAAGCCGCTGGAGCGGATCTGTTCGGCGTTGATCACCGTGATCGGGGCGGGGCCTTCCACCTGGGCGCGCGGAATGCGCGAACCGGTGACCTGCACCGCATCCAGTTGTCGAACCGAGGAGGAAGCCGGTGCCTGGGCCGCCGCAGAAGCAGCCACGCCCATCAACGCCAGCTGGATCGACCACGCCATCGCCTTTTTACGCATGAGGAATTCTCGGAAATGAAGCCGGCCCGCAGAGGAGGGGCCCTGTCCCCCATTCAGATTTCCGGAATGGGCGCGCGCATTTAACGCCTTTTTTATGTCCTTGACTACTGGACCCCTATCTGGCAAAGAGTGAAAACGCTTGCAAGTGGATTCTGTTCAGGGAGATCAAGATGCGACGCCTCCATCGGACCCTGCGTACCCCCTTTGCCTGGCTGGCGCTGCTGGTGTTGGCCATGCCGTTGGCGGCCCTTGCGCTGGACCTGCAGGGTCCGGGCTTCGCCTACTACGAAACCGGGGATCTCGACGCACCCCGGCCCGGTCCGCGCGCGCCAGCCATGATGCTGATGGGCGGTGGCGAATGGGTGCCGGAAGCCTTTCAGTGGTGGCTGAAGCAGGCCGGGAATGGCCGCGTGCTGATCCTGCGCGCTTCTGGCAGTGACGAGCTGCAGGACCGCCTGTATCGCGAGATCGGCGGGACCACCGCAGTGCAGACGCTGGTCTTCGACAGCCGCCGCGGCGCCGACGATCCGGCCGTGCTGCGCGTGGTTGCCGCAGCTGATGCCATCTTCATTGCCGGTGGTGACCAGTCGCGCTACATCCGCTTCTGGAAGGGCACTGCGCTCAACCGCGCGCTGAACGCCCATGTGCGCGCCGGCAAACCGATAGCCGGCACCAGTGCCGGGCTCGCCATCCTCGGTGGCTATGCCTACGGCGCGATGGACGGCGGCAGCATCACCTCCGCGGGTGCGCTGGCCGACCCGATGGGCAGCGCGGTGACCATGGACAGTGGCTTCCTGCAGATGCCTTACCTGCAGCGCGTGGTCACCGACACCCACTTCGACAAGCGCGATCGGCTCGGCCGCCTGATCGTGTTCGTGGCGCGCGCCGCCCAGGACAGCGGTGATCCCGACATCGTCGGCATCGGCGTTGATGAGGACACCGCCCTGTGCGTGGAGCCCGATGGCCAGGCCCAGGTCTACAGCGCCGATGGCGAAGGCAAGGTCTGGGTGGTCAGCCCCGGTCGTGATGCCGACCGTCTGGTGGAAGGCGAGCCGCTGCGCTTCCGTGCCGTCCCGGTAACCGTGGTCGCCAGTGGCAGCCGCATGCGCCTGGACGACGTCCAGGCCGACGCCGACTATCAGGCGGTGGCAGACATCAGCGACGGCGAAATGGAGTTCACGCTTAGGTAGTGCCGGCCGCTGGCCGGCAACTCACCTTCCCTGACGCGCCCCTTGCCGGCCAGCGGCCGGCACTACCCTGCAATCCATTCCCTCGTCCTGCTGGAGACGTACCCGATGAAACTGCGCCTGGCGCTGTCCGCACTGTTGTCCCTGCCCATGCTTGCCGAGGCCGCGCCGGCCACCTCACCGCTGCTGGTCATTCACGGTGGCGCCGGTGTCGAGCGCAAGGACCTGTCGCCGTCCGAAGAGAAGGCTGCGCGCGATGCGTTGCGCGCTGCGCTGCTGAAGGGCCATGCCGAACTGGCGGCCGGTCGCCCGGCGCTTGCAGCGGTCACTGCGGCGATCACCGTGCTGGAGGACGACCCCACCTTCAACGCCGGCAAGGGCGCAGTGTTCACCCACGACGGCCATAACGAGCTGGATGCGGCTGTCATGGATGGCGCAAGCCAAGCGGCGGGCGCAGTGGCAGGCGTCCAGCGCGTGCGCAACCCGATCCTGCTGGCGCAGACCGTGATGCAGAAATCCAGGCACGTGATGATGGTCGGGCAGGGCGCCGAAGCCTTCGCGGTCGAGCAGGGCATGTCTCTGGTCGATCCCTCCTACTTCCGCACGGAGAAGCGCTGGCAGCAGCTGCAGCGTGCACTGAAGGAAGAGGCCAGTGGCCAGGCACACGCCGATCTGGAGACCGCAAAGCACTTCGGGACCGTCGGTGCGGTCGCCTTGGATGCACAGGGGCACCTGGCCGCCGGTACCTCCACCGGCGGCATGACCAACAAGCGCTATGGCCGGGTGGGTGACTCGCCGATCATCGGTGCAGGCACCTGGGCCGATGCGCGCTGTGCGGTATCGGGCACCGGCTGGGGCGAGTACTACATCCGCACTGCTGCCGCACACGAGATCTGCGCGCGCATGCGCTACCAGGGACAGAGCCCGGAACAGGCAGGCAAGGGCGTGATCAACGAGGCGATTCCGCAGATGGGTGGCGACGGCGGTGCGATCGTGCTCGGCGCAGACGGCAAAATGGCCACGCCGTTCAACACCCAGGGCATGTATCGGGGCTGGATTGGCGCCGACGGTGTCCCTCATGTCGCAATTTTCGCCAACGAGACCCTGCCGGTCCCGGGGCAATAACCTTGCGTATCAATGGGTTTGCGACAGCGTGTGAAAAAAGTGGAAAAAAGCGTTGACAGCCCCCCGTCCCATCAGCAGAATAAGCGGCTCACCACCACACACCGCAACGCTTCGGCGGCAACGGAATGGGGTGGTAAGGAGGGATACCCAAGCGGCCAACGGGGGCAGACTGTAAATCTGCTGGCTTACGCCTTCGGTGGTTCGAATCCACCTCCCTCCACCAGTTTCACGTTGTGACATTCCCGGCGCGGGAGTAGTTCAATGGTAGAACCTCAGCCTTCCAAGCTGATGGTGCGGGTTCGATTCCCGTCTCCCGCTCCATTGAATGAACTTTGAATATTATCGAGTTCATGTCATAATGCAAAACTCGGCTCACGTAGCTCAGTCGGTAGAGCACTTCCTTGGTAAGGAAGAGGTCGAAGGTTCGATTCCTTTCGTGAGCACCATCTTAAGCATCACCTCTCAGACGAATTCGAGATAAGCAGCCATGGCCAAGGGTAAGTTCGAGCGCACCAAGCCGCACGTCAACGTCGGCACCATCGGTCACGTCGACCACGGCAAGACCACGCTGACCGCCGCACTGACCAAGATCGGTGCCGAGCGCTTCGGTGGCGAGTTCAAGGACTACTCCTCGATCGACGCCGCTCCGGAAGAAAAGGCTCGTGGTATCACGATCTCGACCGCGCACGTCGAATACGAATCCCCGGTCCGTCACTACGCCCACGTCGATTGCCCGGGCCATGCTGACTACGTCAAGAACATGATCACCGGTGCCGCCCAGATGGACGGCGCGATCCTGGTGTGCTCGGCCGCTGACGGCCCGATGCCGCAGACCCGCGAGCACATCCTGCTGTCGCGTCAGGTCGGCGTGCCGTACATCGTCGTGTTCCTGAACAAGGCCGACATGGTTGACGACGCCGAGCTGCTCGAGCTGGTCGAGATGGAAGTGCGCGAGCTGCTGAGCAAGTACGACTTCCCGGGCGACGACACCCCGATCATCGCCGGTTCGGCCCGTCTGGCGCTGGAAGGCGACCAGAGCGACATCGGCGTGCCGGCCATCCTGAAGCTGGTCGATGCCCTGGACAGCTGGATCCCGGAGCCGGAGCGCGCGATCGACAAGCCGTTCCTGATGCCGGTGGAAGACGTGTTCTCGATCTCGGGCCGCGGCACCGTGGTGACCGGTCGTATCGAGCGCGGCGTGATCAAGGTTGGCGACGAAATCGAAATCGTCGGCATCCGTCCGGTGCAGAAGACCACCGTGACCGGCGTTGAAATGTTCCGCAAGCTGCTGGACCAGGGTCAGGCAGGCGACAACGCTGGCCTGCTGCTGCGCGGCACCAAGCGTGACGACGTCGAGCGTGGCCAGGTTCTGGCCAAGCCGGGTTCGATCAAGCCGCACACCAAGTTCGAAGGCGAAGTCTACGTCCTGTCGAAGGACGAGGGCGGCCGTCACACCCCGTTCTTCAACGGCTACCGTCCGCAGTTCTACTTCCGCACCACCGACATCACCGGCGCAGCTGCTCTGCCGGAAGGCGTCGAAATGGTGATGCCGGGTGACAACGTCAAGATGGTCGTCACCCTGATCAACCCGGTGGCAATGGACGAAGGCCTGCGCTTCGCCATCCGCGAAGGTGGCCGTACCGTCGGCGCCGGCGTGGTCTCGAAGATCATCGAGTAAGCCTGCAGTACCGGTGGTTGCATAGCGCCGCCGGTTACGTGAATGGCGGGCCGGGAACCTCGGTCCGCCTTCGCCGTCTAAGGGAAGGCAAGTTTTCAACGTACGCCAGTAGCTCAATTGGCAGAGCAGCGGTCTCCAAAACCGCAGGTTGGGGGTTCGAGTCCCTCCTGGCGTGCCATCTGCCCACCTTATCCAGCGGCCTGGGCCGCTAAAGCAGACACAGCCTGATGAATAGCAAGATCGAACACTCCAAGGACAACTCCGCCAACGGTGGAGATATCGTCAAGTATGTCGCCGCATCGCTGCTGGTGCTGGCCGGTCTGTTCGTCTGGTTCTGGTTCTCCGCCGACTCTGGTCGCGCCGCCCAGCTGGGCGCGTGGGCAGGTCAGCTGCGTGCGTTGGCGGTCGTGGTCGGTCTGGTTGGCGGTATCGGCGTGTTCATGCTGACCGGCAAGGGGCGCGACACCCGCGAATTCCTCTCCGAGTCGCGCTTTGAACTGCGCAAGGTGGTCTGGCCGACGCGCCAGGAAGCCATCCGCATGACGTGGGTCGTGATCGTCGTGGTGCTCATCCTCAGCCTGTTGCTGGGTGGCTTCGACTTCCTGATCCAGAAACTGACTCAGTGGTTCCTGAGCCGCTAAGGAGAATTGCATGAAGCGTTGGTACGTCGTTCACGCCTATTCGGGCTTCGAGAAGTCGGTGGCGCAGGCTCTGCGCGATCGCATCGTCCGTGACGGCATGGAAGAGCGCTTCGGCGACGTCCTGGTCCCGACCGAGGAAGTGGTCGAGATGCGCGCTGGCCAGAAGCGCCGCTCCGAGCGCAAGTTCTTCCCGGGTTACGTGCTGGTCCAGATCGAGACCCATGAAGAAGCCGGCATTCCGCGCATCGACAACGAAAGCTGGCACCTGGTCAAGGAAACCCCGCGCGTGATGGGCTTCATCGGCGGTACTGCCGATCGTCCTTTGCCGATCGCCGATTCCGAGGCCGAGGCTATCCTGAATCGCGTTCAGGAAGGTGTCGAGAAGCCGCGCCCGAAGGTGCTGTTCGAGCCGGGCCAGATGGTCCGCGTCACCGACGGCCCGTTCAATGATTTCAATGGCGTCGTCGAAGAAGTCAACTACGAGAAGAGCCGTCTGCGCGTCTCGGTGCTGATCTTCGGTCGTGCCACCCCGGTCGAGCTCGAGTTCGGCCAGGTCGAAAAGGCCGTCTGACCTGTCTTGTAGAGTCGAGCTTGCTCGACTTTGCTGATCAGTTGAGCAAGCTCGACTCTACGGAACCAGAAACCGGGCTTGGCCCGGTTTTGTCCGTTTATGTGCCGCTTCAGGCATGTGAAGAAAAAACCTGATATAGTGCGCGGCTCCCCGCTGGGAGGCCAGCAGGACGAGGCCGCCGCAAGGTGGCCTTCAGCATGATTTCAAAACGCGATGCCGGGACGCGTGATTCCCGGTCCGATGGGGAGCCTGTTGTCGAAAGGCGCTAGCACCCGGAGAGCACTCACATGGCAAAGAAAGTTGTCGGTTACATCAAGCTGCAGGTGAAGGCCGGTCAGGCCAACCCCTCGCCGCCGGTCGGTCCTGCGCTGGGTCAGCGCGGTCTGAACATCATGGAATTCTGCAAGGCGTTCAACGCTGCCACGCAGAAGCTCGAGCCGGGTCTGCCGGTTCCGGTGATCATCACGGCCTACTCGGACCGTACGTTCACCTTCATCACCAAGAGCACCCCGGCCACCACCCTGCTGAAGAAGGCCGCTGGCATCTCGTCGGGCTCCAAGCGCCCGAACACCGAGAAGGTCGGCAAGGTCACCCGTAAGCAGCTGGAAGAGATCGCCAAGGCGAAGGAACCGGATCTGACTGCCGCCGATCTGGACGCCGCCGTGCGTACCATCGCTGGCTCTGCCCGTTCCATGGGCCTCGTGGTGGAGGGTTAATAAGATGGCACAGACCAAGCGTGAGAAGGCCATCAAGGCCGCCGTCGTTCCGGGCAAGGCATACGCCTTCGAGGACGCGATCAACATCCTGAAGAGCGCCACCAAGGCCAAGTTCGTCGAGTCGATCGACGTCGCTGTGCGCCTGGGCGTCGATGCGAAGAAGTCCGACCAGCAGGTCCGTGGCTCCACCGTGCTGCCGGCCGGTACCGGCAAGTCGGTCCGCGTCGCCGTGTTCGCTCCGGCCGGTGCCAAGGCTGACGAAGCCCTAGCCGCTGGCGCCGAAGCCGTCGGTATGGATGATCTGGCCGAGAAGATGCAGGCCGGCGATCTGAACTACGACGTCGTCATCGCGACCCCGGACGCCATGCGCGTCGTCGGTAAGCTGGGCACCGTGCTGGGCCCGCGCGGCCTGATGCCGAACCCGAAGGTCGGCACCGTTTCCCCGAACCCGGGTGAAGCCGTGAAGAACGCCAAGTCGGGTCAGGTCCGTTACCGCACCGACAAGGCTGGCATCATCCACTGCACCATCGGCAAGGCCGACTTCGCCGAAGACGCGCTGAAGTCGAACCTGACCGCGCTGCTGCTGGACCTGATCAAGGCCAAGCCGGCCACCTCGAAGGGCACCTACCTGCAGAAGGTTTCGGTCAGCTCGACGATGGGCCCGGGCGTCACCGTCGACCAGTCGTCGCTGACCCTGAAGTAATTGTTTCAAGCGGTCACGGTACCTTCGGTGCCGTGACCGTGACATTTGAAGGCATCGCTGGCAGTGCATCGCCGGCGGTAGCCGTCAAAGACCGCAGGCGCGGTCGTGGCAATACCGGCGACGGGCAGGGAGGCTCGATCTGGCAAGGAGTCGCCGCCGGAGCAGTCATGAGCGCTTAATCGATTCCCCGGAATCACCCTGCGTAGATGGTGCCCTTCTGGAGTTTTTCTGGTTCACGCACGTCTGGGTTTCCCAGGTTGGCCCACTCCAGGTCTAGAACGGCCCACCCCCGGAACATCATCCCGATGTTCCCGGCGTCCAGGACGGATGCTGCACAGGACCGCACACGGCAGGAGCCGTAAGCGGAGTTCAATAGGAGGAGTGCAATGGCTCTCAATCTGTCCCAGAAGCAAGAAGTAGTCGCCGAGCTGGCAGACGTCGCCGCCAAGGCCCACTCCTTGATCGCAGCCGAATACGCTGGCACCACGGTCGCCCAGATGACCGCGATGCGCAAGCAGGCTCGTGAAACCGGTGTTTTCTTGAAGGTTGTCAAGAACACCCTGGCTTCGCGCGCCGTTGAAGGCACCGAGTTCGCAGTCGCCCAGGACCAGATGGTTGGTCCGCTGCTGTACGCGTTCTCGCTCGAGGAGCCCGGCGCTGCCGGTCGCCTGATCAAGGAAGCCGCCAAGGGCAACGACAAGCTGAAGGCTAAGGTCGTCGCCATCGGTGGCGAAGTGTTCCCGGCAAGCCACGTCGAAGTGCTGGCCTCGCTGCCGACCCGCGACCAGGCCCTGGCCATGCTGGCCCGCGTCCTGACCGAGCCGGTCACGATGTTTGCCCGCGCCATCAAGGCCGTTGGCGAGAAGCAGGGTGGTGGCGATGTTGCCGCCGACGCTGCCGAGCCGGCCGCCGAGACCGCCTGAGTTTCGACTTACCGTGGTTCCTGACGGAACCTCAACCCAGAAAATCATCCAAAGGTATTAATCATGTCCCTTACCAACGAACAGATCGTCGACGCCATCGCCGAGAAGTCCCTGATGGAAGTGATGGAGCTGGTCAAGGCCATCGAAGAGAAGTTCGGCGTCTCCGCCGCTGCTCCGGTTGCCGTGGCTGCTGCCGCTGGCCCGGCCGCTGCTGTTGAAGAGCAGACCGAGTTCACCGTCACCCTGAAGTCGGCCGGCGACAAGAAGGTCGAAGTCATCAAGGCCGTCCGCGCCATCACCGGCCTGGGCCTGAAGGAAGCGAAGGACCTGGCCGAAGCCGGTGGCGTCCTGAAGGAAGGCGCTTCGAAGGACGACGCCGAGAAGATGAAGAAGGACCTGGAAGCTGCTGGCGCGACTGTCGAAGTCAAGTAAGCAGTTACCTTGCATCGTCACCGATTCGCGGCGATGCAGCCAAGGCTGGGGGCGTAAGCCCCCGGCCTTTGGTCGTTGTTGCGGTGTTGTAGAGTCGACTGTTAGTCGACTGCTGTGAAGGAAGTCGACTAACAGTCGACTCTACCGTTTCAAAAGCAGGCAAAAAGCCCAACACGGGCTGCAGTCAAACCCCGGCCGGCCAGCGCAGCGCGCGGCAGCAGGGGCGTGGTAGCAGACGAGTTGGCAGTTGGAAGTAGCGGGAGAAGGCGTGCTGGTGCCGGCAATACCAGCGACTTCCAACTGACAATTTCAAGTTCCCTTCGGATCGTGGGCGCACGATCCGCACAACAAGGTGGAAGACCTCATGACGTCCTATTCGTTCACCGAAAAAAAGCGTATCCGCAAGGATTTCGGCAAGCAGCGCTCGATTCTCGAAGTGCCGTTCCTGCTCGCCATCCAGGTGGATTCCTATCGTGAATTCCTGCAGGAAAACGTCGATCCGGCCAAGCGCACGGACCACGGCCTGCACGCTGCGCTGAAGTCGGTCTTCCCGATCGCCAGCTACAGCGGCAACGCTGCCCTGGAATACGTCGGCTACAAGCTGGGCGAACCGGTCTTCGACGAGCGTGAGTGCCGCCAGCGTGGCATGAGCTACGGCGCCCCGCTGCGCGTGACCGTGCGCCTGGTGATCTACGACCGTGAGTCGTCGACCAAGGCCATCAAGTACGTGAAGGAGCAGGAGGTCTATCTGGGCGAAATCCCGCTGATGACCGAGAACGGCACCTTCATCGTCAACGGCACCGAGCGCGTCATCGTCTCGCAGCTGCACCGCTCGCCGGGTGTGTTCTTCGACCACGACCGTGGCAAGACCCACAGCTCGGGCAAGCTGCTGTACAGCGCCCGCATCATTCCTTACCGCGGTTCCTGGCTGGACTTCGAGTTCGACCCGAAGGACGCGCTGTTCACCCGTATCGACCGCCGCCGCAAGCTGCCGGTGTCGATCCTGCTGCGCGCGCTTGGCTACAGCAACGAAGAGATGCTGGCCGAGTTCTTCGAGATCAACACCTTCCACATCAACCCGGATGAAGGCGTCCAGCTGGAGCTGGTGCCGGAGCGCCTGCGTGGCGAGACCCTGGGCTTCGACCTCGCCGACGGCGACAAGGTCATCGTGGAAGCCGGCAAGCGCATCACCGCGCGCCACATCAAGCAGCTGGAAGCCTCGGGCATCGCCGCCCTGGCCGTGCCGGACGACTACATCGTCGGCCGCATCCTGTCGCACGACGTGGTCGACGCCTCGACCGGCGAACTGCTGGCCCAGGCCAATGACGAGATCACCGACGAGCAGCTGCAGGCCTTCCGCAAGGCCGGTGTGGATGCCGTGGGCACCCTGTGGGTGAACGATCTGGATCGTGGCCCGTACCTGTCCAACACCCTGCGCATCGACCCGACCAAGACCCAGCTGGAAGCCCTGGTCGAGATCTACCGCATGATGCGTCCGGGCGAGCCGCCGACCAAGGATGCCGCGCAGAACCTGTTCCACAACCTGTTCTTCACCTTCGAGCGCTACGACCTGTCCGCGGTCGGCCGCATGAAGTTCAACCGTCGCGTGGGCCGCAAGGAAACCACCGGCGAAGCCGTGCTGTACGACCGCAAGTACTACGGTGAGCGCAACGACGAAGAGTCCAAGCGCCTGGTCGCCGCCCATGGCGACAGCTCCGACATCCTGGACGTGATCAAGGTCCTGACCGAGATCCGCAACGGTCGCGGCGTGGTCGACGATATCGACCACCTGGGCAACCGTCGCGTGCGTTCGGTCGGTGAAATGGCCGAGAACGTGTTCCGCGTGGGCCTGGTCCGCGTCGAGCGCGCGGTCAAGGAGCGCCTGTCGATGGCCGAGTCGGAAGGCCTGACCCCGCAGGAACTGATCAACGCCAAGCCGGTCGCCGCTGCCATCAAGGAGTTCTTCGGCTCCTCGCAGCTGTCGCAGTTCATGGACCAGAACAACCCGCTGTCGGAAGTGACCCACAAGCGTCGCGTCTCGGCCCTGGGCCCGGGCGGTCTGACCCGTGAGCGCGCCGGCTTCGAAGTGCGCGACGTGCACCCGACCCATTACGGCCGCGTCTGCACCATCGAAACCCCGGAAGGCCCGAACATCGGCCTGATCAACTCGCTGGCCGTGTACGCCCGCACCAACCAGTACGGTTTCCTTGAGACCCCGTACCGCAAGGTCGTGGACGGCAAGGTCTATGACGAAGTCGAGTTCCTGTCGGCGATCGAAGAAAACGAGTACGTCATTGCGCAGGCCAACGCCCTGACCAATGCCGACAGCGTGCTGACCGAGCAGTTCGTTCCGTGCCGCTTCCAGGGCGAATCGCTGCTGAAGCCGCCGGCGGAGGTCCACTTCATGGACGTCTCGCCGATGCAGACCGTGTCGATCGCGGCCGCACTGGTTCCGTTCCTGGAGCACGATGACGCGAACCGCGCACTGATGGGCGCCAACATGCAGCGTCAGGCCGTGCCGACCCTGCGTGCGCAGAAGCCGCTGGTGGGTACCGGTATCGAGCGCGCCGTGGCGCGTGATTCCGGTGTGACCGTGAACGCCCGTCGTGGTGGCGAGATCGTGCAGATCGACGCTGCCCGCATCGTGGTCAAGGTCAACGAGGAAGAGATCGTTGGCGCCACCGACGCAGGCGTGGACATCTACAACCTGGTCAAGTACACCCGTTCGAACCAGAACACCTGCATCAACCAGCGTCCGCTGGTCCAGGTGGGTGACGTCATCGCCCGCGGCGACGTGCTGGCCGACGGTCCGTCCACCGACATCGGCGAACTGGCCCTGGGCCAGAACATGCTGATCGCGTTCATGCCGTGGAACGGCTACAACTTCGAAGACTCCATCCTGCTCTCCGAGCGCGTGGTGGAAGAGGATCGTTACACCACGATCCACATCGAAGAGCTGACCTGCGTCGCGCGTGACACCAAGCTGGGGCCGGAGGAAATCTCCGCCGACATCCCGAACGTCTCCGAGCAGGCGCTGAACCGCCTGGACGAGAGCGGCGTGGTGTACATCGGTGCCGAAGTCCGCGCCGGCGACATCATGGTCGGCAAGGTCACCCCGAAGGGCGAAAGCCAGCTGACCCCGGAAGAGAAGCTGCTGCGCGCGATCTTCGGCGAGAAGGCTTCGGACGTTAAGGACAGCTCGCTGCGCGTTCCGCCGGGCATGGACGGCACCGTCATCGACGTGCAGGTCTTCACCCGCGACGGCATCGAGAAGGACAAGCGCGCCCGCCAGATCGAAGAGTCTGAAATCAAGCGCGTCAAGAAGGACTTCGACGACCAGTTCCGCATCCTGGAAGCCGCCATCTACATGCGTCTGCGTTCGCAGATCGTGGGCAAGGTGGTCAACGGTGGCGCTGGCCTGAAGAAGGGTGACGTGATCAGCGACGCCTTCCTGGACGGCCTGAAGAAGGCTGACTGGTTCGCCCTGCGCATGAAGGACGAAGACGCTTCGGAAGCCATCGAGCGCGCGCAGAAGCAGATCCAGGCGCACGAGAAGGAATTCGAGCGTCGCTTCGCCGACAAGCGCGGCAAGATCACCGCCGGTGACGACCTCGCCCCGGGCGTGCTGAAGATGGTCAAGGTGTTCCTGGCCGTGAAGCGCCGCATCCAGCCGGGCGACAAGATGGCAGGCCGCCACGGCAACAAGGGTGTGGTCTCCAACGTGGTGCCGGTCGAGGACATGCCGTACATGGCCTCGGGCGAAACCGTGGACATCGTGCTGAATCCGCTGGGCGTGCCGTCGCGTATGAACATCGGCCAGATCCTGGAAGTGCATCTGGGCTGGGCCGCCAAGGGCCTGGGCCGCAAGATCCAGGCGATGATGGAAGCCCAGGCGGCGGTTGCCGACCTGCGCAAGTTCCTGGACGACATCTACAACCACGACGACACCAACGTGGCCAACCGTGTCGACCTGTCGCAGTTCAGCGACGAGGAACTGCTGCGTCTGGCCCGTAACCTCACCGACGGCGTGCCGATGGCCACCCCGGTGTTCGACGGCGCTACCGAAGCGGAAATCAAGCGCATGCTGGAACTGGCCGACCTGCCGAGCAGTGGCCAGACCCAGCTGTACGACGGCCGCACCGGTGAAGCGTTCGATCGCCACACCACCGTAGGTTACATGCACTACCTGAAGCTGAACCACCTGGTCGACGACAAGATGCACGCCCGTTCGACCGGTCCGTACTCGCTCGTCACCCAGCAGCCGCTGGGCGGCAAGGCGCAGTTCGGCGGCCAGCGCTTCGGTGAAATGGAAGTCTGGGCGCTGGAAGCCTACGGCGCGGCCTACACCCTGCAGGAAATGCTGACGGTGAAGTCCGATGACGTGCAGGGCCGCAACCAGATGTACAAGAACATTGTCGACGGTGAGCACGAGATGGTCGCGGGCATGCCGGAATCCTTCAACGTGCTCGTGAAGGAAATCCGCTCGCTGGCCATCAACATGGAACTGGAAGACAACTGATCCATGCCGGCGCGGCGGCCTCCGCCGCCGCGCCGCTGGCAGTCAACTGAAAGCCCATCGACACAGCATTCCTCCTTCTGGAGAACACCATGAAAGACCTGCTCAACCTCTTCAACCAGCAGCGCCAGACGCTGGACTTCGACGCGATCAAGATCGCGCTGGCCTCGCCGGACCTGATCCGTTCGTGGTCCTTCGGCGAAGTGAAGAAGCCGGAAACCATCAACTACCGTACCTTCAAGCCGGAACGCGACGGCCTGTTCTGCGCCGCCATCTTCGGCCCGGTGAAGGACTACGAGTGCCTGTGCGGCAAGTACAAGCGCATGAAGCACCGCGGCGTGGTCTGCGAAAAGTGCGGCACCGAAGTGACCCTGGCCAAGGTGCGTCGCGAGCGCATGGGCCACATCGACCTGGCCTCGCCGGTCGCGCACATCTGGTTCCTGAAGTCGCTGCCGTCGCGCATCGGCCTGATGCTGGACATGACCCTGCGCGACATCGAGCGCGTGCTGTACTTCGAAGCCTACGTGGTGACCGAGCCGGGCCTGACCGCCCTGGAACGCCGCCAGCTGCTGACCGAAGAACAGTACCTGCAGGCCCGCCAGGAGCACGGTGACGACTTCGACGCCGCCATGGGCGCCGAGGCAGTGTATGAACTGCTGCGCACGATCGACCTGCAGTCGGAAATGACCCGCCTGCGCGAGGAAATCGCTGCTACCGGTTCGGAAACCAAGCTCAAGCGCCTCACCAAGCGCATCAAGCTGATCGAAGCCTTCCTGGAATCGGGCAACCGTCCGGAATGGATGGTCATGACCGTGCTGCCGGTGCTGCCGCCGGACCTGCGTCCGCTGGTCCCGCTGGACGGTGGCCGCTTCGCGACCTCCGACCTGAACGACCTGTACCGCCGCGTCATCAACCGTAACAACCGCCTGCGCCGCCTGCTCGAACTGAGCGCGCCGGACATCATCGTGCGCAATGAAAAGCGCATGCTGCAGGAATCGGTCGATGCGCTGCTGGACAACGGCCGTCGTGGCCGTGCCATCACCGGCACCAACAAGCGCCCGCTGAAGTCGCTGGCCGACATGATCAAGGGCAAGCAGGGTCGCTTCCGCCAGAACCTGCTCGGCAAGCGCGTCGACTACTCGGGCCGTTCGGTCATCGTGGTCGGTCCGTACCTGCGCCTGCACCAGTGCGGCCTGCCGAAGAAGATGGCGCTTGAGCTGTTCAAGCCGTTCGTCTTCGCCAAGCTGCAGCGTCGTGGCCTGGCCACCACCATCAAGGCCGCCAAGAAGCTGGTCGAGCGCGAAGAAGCCGAAGTCTGGGACATCCTGGAAGAGGTCATCCGCGAGCATCCGGTGATGCTGAACCGTGCGCCGACCCTGCACCGTCTGGGTATCCAGGCGTTCGAGCCGGTGCTGATCGAAGGCAAGGCCATCCAGCTGCACCCGCTGGTCTGCACCGCGTTCAACGCCGACTTCGACGGTGACCAGATGGCCGTCCACGTGCCGCTCTCGCTGGAAGCCCAGCTGGAAGCGCGTGCGCTGATGATGTCGACCAACAACATCCTGTCGCCCGCCAACGGCGAGCCGATCATCGTGCCGTCGCAGGACGTCGTGCTGGGTCTGTACTACATGACCCGCTCGCTGGAAAACAAGAAGGGCGAGGGCATGGCCTTCGCCAACATCGCCGAAGTGAAGCGTGCCTACGACAACCGCGTGGTGGAACTGCACGCGCGCGTCAAGGTCCGCATCACCGAAGTGGTGACCGACGAAGACGGCAACAAGCAGCCGAAGACCTCGATCGTGGATACCACGATCGGTCGCGCCCTGCTGGCTGAAATCCTGCCGGAAGGCCTGCCGTTCGCGCTGGCCAACACCGAGCTGACCAAGAAGAACATCAGCCGCCTGATCAACTCCAGCTACCGCCAGCTGGGTCTGAAGGACACGGTCGTGTTCGCCGACAAGCTGATGTACACCGGCTTCGCCTACGCGACCCGTGCCGGCGTCTCCATCGGCATCGATGACATGCTGATCCCGGACGAGAAGAAGGGCATCCTCACCGAGGCCGAAGCCGAAGTGCTGGAAATCCAGGAGCAGTACCAGTCGGGTCTGGTCACCGCCGGCGAGCGCTACAACAAGGTGGTCGACATCTGGTCGCGCACCAACGAGCGCATCGCCAAGGCGATGATGGACACCATCGGTACCGAGAAGGTCGTCAATGCCAAGGGTGAGACCATCGACCAGAAGTCGATGAACTCGCTGTACATCATGGCTGACTCCGGTGCGCGTGGTTCGCAGGCGCAGATCCGTCAGCTGGCTGGTATGCGTGGCCTGATGGCGCGTCCGGACGGCTCGATCATCGAGACGCCCATCAAGGCGAACTTCCGTGAAGGCCTGAACGTGCAGGAGTACTTCAACTCCACCCACGGTGCCCGTAAGGGTCTGGCCGATACCGCGCTGAAGACCGCGAACTCGGGTTACCTGACCCGTCGTCTGGTCGACGTCGCGCAGGACGTGGTGATCACCGAGGTGGATTGCGGTACCACCGAAGGCCTGATCATGACTCCGATCGTGGAAGGCGGCGACGTGGTCGAGCCGCTGAAGGACCGCGTGCTGGGTCGCGTGGTTGCCGAGGACGTGTTCCTGCCGGGCAACGACGAAGATCCGATCGTCACCCGCAACACCCTGCTGGACGAAGCCTGGGTCGCCAAGCTGGAAGACGCCGGTGTGCAGAGCATCAAGGTGCGTTCGACGATCTCGTGCGAATCGGCCTTCGGTGTCTGCGGTCGCTGCTACGGCCGCGATCTGGCCCGTGGTCACCTGGTCAACATCGGTGAAGCGGTCGGCGTCATCGCCGCCCAGTCCATCGGTGAGCCGGGTACCCAGCTGACCATGCGTACGTTCCACATCGGTGGTGCGGCGTCGCGAGCTGCTGCGGTCGACAACATCACCGTCAAGACCACCGGCTCGGTCAAGTTCAGCAACCTCAAGTCCGTCGAGCACGCCAACGGCTCGCTGGTGGCAGTGTCGCGCTCGGGCGAAATCTCGGTGCTCGATGCCCACGGCCGTGAGCGTGAGCGCTACAAGCTGCCGTACGGTGCGACCATCACGTCCAAGGACGGTGATGCGATCAAGGCGGGCCAGACCGTGGCCAACTGGGATCCGCATAACCACCCGATCGTGTCGGAAGTGGCCGGCTTCATCCGCTTCATCGACTTTGTCGACGGCATCACCGTCATCGAGAAGACCGACGAGCTGACCGGCCTGGCGTCGCGCGAAATCACCGACCCGAAGCGTCGTGGTACCCAGGCCAAGGACCTGCGCCCGATCGTGCGCATCGTCGACGCCAAGGGCAACGACCTGTCGATCCCGGGCACCGATCTGCCGGCGCAGTACCTGCTGCCGCCGCGCTCGATCGTCAACCTGCAGGACGGCGCTGCCGTCGGCGTGGGTGACGTGGTCGCCAAGATCCCGCAGGAAGCGTCGAAGACCCGCGACATCACCGGTGGTCTGCCGCGCGTGGCCGATCTGTTCGAAGCACGCAAGCCGAAGGATCCGGCGGTGCTGGCCGAGCGTTCGGGCATCATCAGCTTCGGCAAGGACACCAAGGGCAAGCAGCGCCTGATCATCAAGGACACCGATGGTTCGGAGCACGAAGAGCTGATCCCGAAGTACCGCCAGGTCATCGTGTTCGAAGGCGAGCATGTCACCAAGGGTGAAACCATCGTGGACGGCGAGCCGAGCCCGCAGGACATCCTGCGCCTGCTGGGTGTCGAACCGCTGGCCGCCTACCTGGTGAAGGAAATCCAGGACGTGTACCGCCTGCAGGGCGTGAAGATCAACGACAAGCACATCGAGGTGATCACCCGCCAGATGCTGCGCAAGGTCGAGATCACCGACCAGGGCAGCAGCAAGTTCCTGAACGGCGAACAGGTGGAGCGCCAGCGCGTTATCGAGGAGAATGCCCGCCTTGCAGCCCGCAACGAGCTGCCGGCGCACTTCGATCCGGTCCTGCTGGGTATCACCAAGGCCTCGCTGGCGACCGAATCGTTCATCTCGGCCGCGTCCTTCCAGGAAACCACCCGCGTGCTGACCGAAGCGGCCGTCCGCGGCACCTCGGACAACCTGCGTGGCCTGAAGGAAAACGTCATCGTGGGTCGCCTGATTCCGGCCGGTACCGGCCTGGCGTACCACAGCAACCGCCGTCGCGGCGCTTCCGGTCTCACCGAGTCGGAAATGCAGACCCTGGCCGGCACCCCGGCTGTGGTTGAGGCGCCGGTGGTTGAAGCCGAAGCTGAACAGGCTTCGGGCGAAGAATGAGGTATCCGGTCCGGCCGCAAGGCCGGACCACCCCATCGGTCCATCGATGGGATTGGGAAAGGGCAGGGGAGATCGTCCGCGATCGACCCGGCCAACCTGAACGGGGTACATGGAGGCCCCCCAGTAACGTTCCGGGATCAGGAACGGGCTTGACAGGAGGCGTTTGACTGCTTTCCTGGCAGGTTGCTACAATCGTCTGTCTCAGCAGGCCAGAATTTTGGCCTGCTTTAACATTTCCGCATCTCTGGTCGGATTTTCCGGCCACCAATCAGAAGAACCTACTGATGGCGACGATTAACCAGCTGGTCCGCAAGCCGCGGCAAGCGACCACCTACAAGAGTGCCTCGCCGGCGCTCGACAAGTGCCCGCAGCGCCGTGGCGTCTGCACCCGTGTCTACACCACCACTCCGAAGAAGCCGAACTCGGCTCTGCGCAAGGTTGCCAAGGTCCGCCTGACCAACCAGGAAGAAGTGATTTCCTACATCGGTGGTGAAGGCCACAACCTGCAGGAGCACTCCGTGGTCCTGATCCGCGGCGGTCGCGTCAAGGACCTGCCGGGTGTGCGTTACCACACCGTTCGTGGCTCGCTCGACGCCGCCGGCGTTGCCAAGCGTCGCCAGGCCCGTTCCAAGTACGGCGCCAAGCGTCCGAAGGCATAAGGAGAGAGCACTATGTCGCGTAAGGGTAATACTCCGCAGCGTTCCGTCCTGCCCGATCCGAAGCACGGAAGCGAAACCATCGCCCGCTTCATCAACATGGTCATGCAGAGCGGCAAGAAGTCCGTCGCCGAAAAGATCGTGTACGGCGCCATGGACGTGATCACCGAGAAGAACAGCAGCGCCAACGCCATTGAACTGGTGCAGAAGGCTCTGGACAACGTCGCTCCGGCGGTCGAAGTCAAGTCGCGTCGCGTCGGTGGTGCCACCTACCAGGTGCCGGTCGAAGTGCGTTCGTCGCGCAAGATGGCTCTGGCCATGCGCTGGCTGATCGACTCCGCGCGCAAGCGTGGTGAGAACACCATGCCGAAGAAGCTGGCTGCTGAACTGATCGACGCCTCGGAAAACCGTGGCGGCGCCATCAAGAAGCGCGAAGAAACCCACCGCATGGCCGAAGCCAACAAGGCATTCGCCCACTACCGCTGGTGAGTTTGACGGCCTTGTAAAACAGGCAGGGCAGCACCACTTCGGTGCGTGCTGCCTCGCGGTCCCAGAAGGACTGCGCCAATCCGAAGGCCGCCGAAAGGCGGCGTTCGGCCATCCGAAATCCAAGAAATCTGAGAGGCTCCCGTGGCCCGTTCCACTCCCATCGAGCGTTACCGTAACTTCGGCATCATGGCTCACATCGATGCCGGCAAGACCACCACGTCCGAGCGCATCCTGTTCTACACCGGCAAGAGCCACAAGATCGGTGAAGTGCACGACGGCGCCGCCACCATGGACTGGATGGAGCAGGAGCAGGAGCGTGGCATCACGATCCAGTCCGCTGCCACCACCGCGTTCTGGAAGGGCATGGACAAGTCCCTGCCGGAGCACCGCTTCAACATCATCGACACCCCCGGGCACGTCGACTTCACCATCGAAGTGGAGCGCTCGCTGCGCGTGCTCGACGGTGCCGTCTTCGTCCTGTGCGCCGTCGGTGGCGTGCAGCCGCAGTCGGAAACCGTGTGGCGCCAGGCCAACAAGTACCACGTGCCGCGCATCGCGTTCGTCAACAAGATGGACCGCACCGGTGCCAACTTCCAGAAGGTCGTCGGCCAGCTGAAGGCCAAGCTGGGCGCGGTTGCCGTGCCGATGCAGCTGCCGATCGGTGCTGAAGACAACTTCAAGGGCGTTGTCGACCTGCTGAAGATGAAGGCCATCCATTGGGATGAAGCTTCGCAGGGAATGAAGTTCGAATACGGTGAAATCCCGGCCGAACTGCAGGGCCCGGCTGAAGAGGCTCGCCAGTTCATGGTCGAGACCGCTGCCGAAGCCAGCGAAGAGCTGATGGAAAAGTACCTGGGCGGCGAAGAGCTGGCCGAGGCTGAAATCATCAACGCGCTGCGTACCCGCACCCTGGCCACCGAGATCGTGCCGATGTACTGCGGCTCGGCCTTCAAGAACAAGGGCGTGCAGGCCATGCTGGACGGCGTGATCCAGCTGCTGCCGTCGCCGGTCGACGTGCCGGACGTGAAGGGCGTGGACGTTGACGACGACACCGTCGAAATGACCCGCAAGTCGGACGACAAGGCTCCGTTCTCGTCGCTGGCCTTCAAGATCATCACCGACCCGTTCGTCGGCGCGCTGACCTTCTTCCGTGTCTACTCGGGCACCCTGAACGGTGGCGACACCGTGCTGAACTCGGTGAAGGGCAAGAAGGAGCGCATCGGCCGCATCCTGCAGATGCACTCGAACAACCGCGAGGAAATCAAGGAAGTTCTGGCCGGTGACATCGCCGCTGCCGTGGGCCTGAAGGACACCACCACCGGTGACACCCTGTGCGCCGTGGACGCCCCGATCATCCTGGAGCGCATGACGTTCCCGGAGCCGGTGATCTCGATGGCCGTCGAGCCGAAGACCAAGTCGGACCAGGAAAAGATGGGTCTGGCCCTGGGCCGTCTGGCGCAGGAAGATCCGTCGTTCCGCGTCAAGACCGACGAAGAATCCGGCCAGACCATCATCTCGGGCATGGGCGAGCTGCACCTGGACATCATCGTCGACCGCCTGAAGCGCGAGTTCAACGTTGAAGCCAACGTCGGCGCGCCGCAGGTGGCCTACCGCGAAACCATCACCCTGGCCGACGTCAAGTCGGACTACAAGCACGCCAAGCAGTCCGGTGGTAAGGGTCAGTACGGTCACGTCGTGATCGAACTGTCGCCGATCACCGCTGCCGACCGTGCCGATCCGAAGCTGGCTCCGGCCATCAAGGACGACTTCCTGTTCATCAACGACATCACCGGCGGCGTGATCCCGAAGGAATTCATTCCGTCGGTTGAAAAGGGCCTGCGCGAAACCATCACCAGCGGTCCGCTGGCTGGCTTCCCGGTCGTGGACGTCAAGGTGAAGCTGGTGTTCGGTTCGTACCACGACGTCGACTCCTCGGAAATGGCGTTCAAGCTGGCTTCGTCGATGGCCTTCAAGCAGGGCTTCGCCAAGGCCAAGCCGGTGCTGCTGGAGCCGATCATGAAGGTCGAGATCGTGACCCCGGAGGATTACCAGGGTGACGTGATGGGCGACGTCAGCCGTCGTCGCGGCGTGCTGCAGGGTTCCGACACCACCGGTGACGGTTCGGCCAGCATCATCAACGCGATGATCCCGCTGGGTGAAATGTTCGGCTACGCCACTGCGCTGCGTTCGCAGACCCAGGGCCGCGCCACCTTCACCATGGAATTCGATCACTACGAGCCGGCTCCGACCAACATCGCCGAAGCCGTCATGAAGAAGGGCTGAGCCTCGCTCAGCCTCTCTTGAAACCACTTACGAACAATCAAGGTATAGAACAATGGCAAAGGGTAAGTTCGAGCGCACCAAGCCGCACGTCAACGTCGGCACCATCGGTCACGTCGATCACGGCAAGACCACGCTGACCGCCGCACTGACCAAGATCGGTGCCGAGCGTTTCGGTGGCGAGTTCAAGGATTACTCCTCGATCGACGCCGCTCCGGAAGAAAAGGCTCGTGGTATCACGATCTCGACCGCGCACGTCGAATACGAATCCCCGGTCCGTCACTACGCCCACGTCGATTGCCCGGGCCATGCTGACTACGTCAAGAACATGATCACCGGTGCCGCCCAGATGGACGGCGCGATCCTGGTGTGCTCGGCCGCTGACGGCCCGATGCCGCAGACCCGCGAGCACATCCTGCTGTCGCGTCAGGTCGGCGTGCCGTACATCGTCGTGTTCCTGAACAAGGCCGACATGGTTGACGACGCCGAGCTGCTCGAGCTGGTCGAGATGGAAGTGCGCGAGCTGCTGAGCAAGTACGACTTCCCGGGCGACGACACCCCGATCATCGCCGGTTCGGCCCGTCTGGCGCTGGAAGGCGACCAGAGCGACATCGGCGTGCCGGCCATCCTGAAGCTGGTCGATGCCCTGGACAGCTGGATCCCGGAGCCGGAGCGCGCGATCGACAAGCCGTTCCTGATGCCGGTGGAAGACGTGTTCTCGATCTCGGGCCGCGGCACCGTGGTGACCGGTCGTATCGAGCGCGGCGTGATCAAGGTTGGCGACGAAATCGAAATCGTCGGCATCCGTCCGGTGCAGAAGACCACCGTGACCGGCGTTGAAATGTTCCGCAAGCTGCTGGACCAGGGTCAGGCAGGCGACAACGCTGGCCTGCTGCTGCGCGGCACCAAGCGTGACGACGTCGAGCGTGGCCAGGTTCTGGCCAAGCCGGGTTCGATCAAGCCGCACACCAAGTTCGAAGGCGAAGTCTACGTCCTGTCGAAGGACGAGGGCGGCCGTCACACCCCGTTCTTCAACGGCTACCGTCCGCAGTTCTACTTCCGCACCACCGACATCACCGGCGCAGCTGCTCTGCCGGAAGGCGTCGAAATGGTGATGCCGGGTGACAACGTCAAGATGGTCGTCACCCTGATCAACCCGGTGGCAATGGACGAAGGCCTGCGCTTCGCCATCCGCGAAGGTGGCCGTACCGTCGGCGCCGGCGTGGTCTCGAAGATCATCGAGTAATCTGGTAGTATCTGCGCCCCGATGTTGCCTGGGTAGGGCATCGGGGCGTATCAAATGGGAAAGCAGGCACAGGATGTGCCTTGTGTTCCCCGGACCAGGAAGGGTCAATGCCATTCAGGCGGCGTCAACAGGCGACTGTTGACAGCTGCCTTGCGTGCCATTATGCTTCTACGTCTGGGCAGGCCGGGTAACTGGTCTGCCTACGTTTTTGAGGTCTATGGAGTGACCTTGGCGGCCTGCAGGACTGTGGGTCGTCCGTATTCAGGAATTTCATGGGACAAAGCAACCCAGAGGCTTTGTCTGTCGCTCTTTTAACGAAGGAACCTACCGCCATGGCGGACCAAAAGATCCGGATCCGGCTGAAAGCGTTCGATCATCGTCTGATCGACCGTTCGGCCAGCGAGATCGTTGAAACGGCAAAGCGGACCGGCGCGCAAGTGCGTGGCCCGATCCCGCTGCCGACCAAGATCGAGCGTTACACCGTTCTCGTCTCCCCGCACGTCGACAAGGACGCGCGTGACCAGTACGAGACCCGCACGCACAAGCGCGTGCTCGATATCGTTGACCCGAATGACAAGACCGTGGACGCGCTGATGAAGCTCGAACTGGCTGCCGGCGTCGACGTTCAGATCAAGCTGACCTGAGGACTACGACCATGACGAAGAAGTATTCGTTGGGCTTCGTGGGCCGCAAGGCTGGCATGAGCCGCGTGTTCACTGAAGATGGCCGCTCCATCCCGGTGACCCTGATCGAAGCAACCCCGAACCGCATCGCGCAGATCAAGACCGTCGAAACCGACGGCTACAGCGCCGTGCAGGTGACCGTCGGCGCGCGTCGCGCTGCCCTGGTCAACAAGCCGGAAGCCGGCCACTTCGCCAAGGCGAAGGTGGAAGCGGGTCGTGGCCTGTGGGAATTCCGCGTTGAAGACGCGCAGCTCGGCGATTTCGCCGTTGGCGGCGAAGTCAAGGCGGACATCTTCGAAGTCGGCCAGATCGTCGACGTCCAGGGTGTCACCAAGGGTAAGGGCTTCCAGGGCACCATCAAGCGCCACAACTTCCGTATGGGCGATGCAACCCACGGTAACTCGCTGTCGCATCGCGCGCCGGGTTCGCTGGGTCAGCGCCAGACGCCGGGTCGCGTTTTCCCGGGCAAGAAGATGTCGGGCCACATGGGCGCAGTGCAGCAGAGCACCCAGAACCTGGAAGTGGTCAAGGTCGACGTCGAGCGCGGTCTGATCGCCGTTCGCGGCGCCGTTCCGGGCGCGGCGGGTGGCGACGTGATCGTCCGTCCGGCGAGCAAGGCATAAGGAGAGATGACGATGGAACTCGTTATCACGGGTAGCAACAACAAGGTCTCGGTCTCCGACGCCGTGTTCGGTCGCGATTTCAGCGAAGATCTGGTCCACCAGGTCGTCGTTGCCTACCGCAACGCCGGTCGCGCCGGCACCAAGGCACAGAAGACTCGCTCCGAAGTGGCTGGTACCACCAAGAAGTCGAAGAAGCAGAAGGGCGGCGGCGCGCGTCATGGCGCACTGACGGCTCCGATCTTCGTCGGCGGCGGTGTCACCTTCGCGGCCAAGCCGCGCAGCTTCGAGCAGAAGGTCAATCGTAAGCAGTACCGTGCCGCCATGTGCGCGATCCTGTCCGAGCTGAACCGTCAGGGCCGTCTGACCATCGTGGAGTCCTTCGACGTCGAAGTGACCAACACGAAGGGTCTGATCGCCAAGCTGGCCGGCCTGGAAGTGGGCAAGCGCCCGCTGATCGTCACCGAAGAAGCGTCCGAGCACCTGTACCTGTCCGCCCGCAATCTGCCGTACGTGCAGGTGCGTGACGTCCAGGGTCTGGATCCGGTCTCGCTGGTGGGTGCCGACACGGTCGTCATCACCGCTGACGCGGTCAAGAAGGTCGAGGAGTGGCTGGCATGAACAGCAACGAAAAAATCTTCAGCGTGCTGCGTGCCCCGCGTGTCTCCGAAAAGACCGCGCGCCTGCAGGAACTCTCCAACCAGTATGTCTTCGAAGTTTCGAACGAAGCCACCAAGGCCGATGTAAAGGCCGCGGTTGAGCAGCTGTTCGACGTCAAGGTCGAAGCCGTCAACGTGGTCAACGTCAAGGGCAAGAACAAGTCCTTCCGTAACCGTGCTGGCCGCCGCGGCGATTGGCGCAAGGCGTACGTTCGCCTGGCCGATGGCCAGTCGATCGATGTAACGGCCAAGGCCTGAGGTACATCCCATGCCATTGATGAAATTCAAGCCCACTTCCCCCGGCCGCCGTTCGGCCGTGCGCGTGGTCACTCCCGACCTGCACAAGGGTGCTCCGCACGCTGCGCTGGTCGAGTCGCAGAGCCGCTCGGGTGGTCGTAACCACCATGGCCGCATCACCGTGCGTCACGTCGGTGGTGGTGCCAAGCAGCACTACCGCATCATCGACTTCAAGCGCAACAAGCTGGGCATCCCGGCGCGCGTGGAACGCATCGAATACGATCCGAACCGCACCGCGCACATTGCTCTGCTGTGCTACGTCGACGGTGAGCGTCGCTACATCATCGCCCCGAAGGGCCTGAAGGCTGGTGATCAGGTGATCGCTGGTTCGGATGCCCCGATCAAGGCTGGCAACACCCTGCCGCTGCGCAATATCCCGGTCGGCACCACCATCCACTGCATCGAACTGAAGCCGGGCAAGGGCGCTCAGATCGCTCGCGCCGCTGGTGCGGCCGTGCAGCTGGTGGCTCGCGAAGGCATCTACGCCACCCTGCGCCTGCGCTCGGGTGAAATGCGCAAGGTTCCGGTCGAGTGCTGCGCCACCATCGGCGAAGTCGGCAACGACGAGCACAGCCTGGAAAAGCTGGGCAAGGCCGGTGCCAAGCGTTGGCGCGGCGTCCGCCCGACCGTTCGTGGTGCTGCCATGAACCCGGTTGACCACCCGCACGGTGGTGGTGAGGCGAAGGCCGGCCAGGGTAATCCGCATCCGGTCACCCCGTGGGGTGTCCCGACCAAGGGTTACAAGACGCGCCATAACAAGCGCACTCAGCAGTTCATCGTCCGCGATCGTAGGGGCTAATCGACCATGGCACGTTCACTCAAGAAGGGCCCGTTCGTCGATCACCACCTCGTCAAGAAGGTGGAGGCCGCTGCGGGCAGCAAGAAGCCGATCAAGACCTGGTCGCGCCGTTCGATGATCCTGCCTGACATGGTAGGCGTCACCATTGCCGTGCATAACGGCAAGAACCACATCCCGGTTCTCGTCAACGAGAACATGGTCGGCCACAAGCTCGGCGAATTTGCCATCACCCGGACCTTCAAGGGTCACGGTGGTGACAAGAAGTCGGGCAAGTAAGGAGAGATGACAATGGAAGCGAAAGCCATCCTGCGCACTGCGCGCATCTCCCCGCAGAAGGCTCGTCTGGTCGCTGACCAGGTGCGCGGTCTGCCGGCCGAGCGTGCGGTCAACCTGCTGAAGTTCTCGGACAAGAAGGCTGCCCACCTGATCAAGAAGGTGGTGGAGTCGGCTATTGCAAATGCCGAGAACAACCAGGGCGCCGACGTCGACGAGCTGAAGGTTCAGACCATCATGGTTGATGAAGGTCCGACCCTGAAGCGTTTCATGGCGCGGGCGAAAGGCCGCGGTACCCGCATCCTCAAGCGCACCAGCCACATCACTGTGGTTGTGGGCGCCGCCAAGTAAGCGGATAAGGAAAAGACCATGGGTCATAAAGTTCATCCGATTGGTATCCGCCTCGGCATTTCCAAGGACTGGAACTCCAAGTGGTACGCCAACAAGGCCGAGTTCGCTGGTTACCTGGCAGCCGACCTGAAAGTGCGCGAAATGCTGCGCAAGAAGCTGGCTCAGGCCGGCATCAGCAAGATCCTGATCGAGCGTCCGGCCAAGACCGCTCGCGTGACGATCCACACCGCCCGTCCGGGCGTGGTGATCGGCAAGCGCGGTGAGGACATCGAGAAGCTGCGCAAGGAAGTGAGCGAGATGATGGGCGTCCCGGCGCACATCAACGTCACCGAAGTGCGCAAGCCGGAACTGGACGCGCAGCTCGTTGCCGAGTCGATCGCCCAGCAGCTGGAGCGTCGCATCATGTTCCGCCGTGCAATGAAGCGCTCGGTCGGCAACGCGATGCGCCTGGGTGCCCTGGGCATCAAGGTCAACGTCGGTGGCCGCCTCAACGGTGCAGAAATTGCCCGTTCGGAGTGGTACCGCGAAGGCCGCGTGCCGCTGCACACCCTGCGTGCCGACATCGACTATGGCTTCGCTGAAGCCAAGACGACCTACGGCATCATCGGCATCAAGGTCTGGATCTACAAGGGCGAGGTCTTCGATTTCTCCCAGGTTGGCCAGGAAAAGCAGGACGACACCCCGTCGCGCAACGATCGTCACGATCGCGGCGACCGTGGTGACCGTCAGCGCCCGGCCCGTGAAGCGAGGTAACGACAATGTTGCAACCCAAGCGAACCAAGTACCGCAAGGTACACAAGGGCCGTAACGATGGCCTGAGCTGGAGCGCCAACGCTGTCAGCTTCGGCGAATACGGCCTGAAGGCAACCGCACACGGTCAGCTGACCGCGCGTCAGATCGAAGCGGCCCGCCGCTCGATCAGCCGCTACGTCAAGCGCGGCGGCAAGATGTGGATCCGCGTGTTCCCCGACAAGCCCATCACCAAGAAGCCCATCGAAGTCCGAATGGGTTCTGGTAAGGGCAACGTGGAATACTGGGTGGCCCAGATCCAGCCCGGCCGCATGATCTATGAAATCGAGGGTGTTTCCGAGGAAGTGGCTCGCGAGGCGTTCCGCCTGGCCGCCGCCAAGCTCTCGGTCACCACCACTTTCGTGACCCGTACGGTGCGCTGATGGATATCAAAACTCTCCGTGAAAAGTCGGCTGACGAACTCAAGGCCCACCTGATCGACCTGCGTAAGGAACAGTTCTCTGTCCGTATGCAGCAGGTCACCGGCCAGCTGCCGAAGACCCACGACATTCGCCGGGTCCGTCGCGAGATTGCTCGCGTCAAGACCCTGCTCGGCAGCACGAAGTAAGGATGGCCGCTATGAGCGACAATACTGAAAAGAAGACGCTGCGCACGGTCGAAGGCCGTGTCGTCAGCAACAAGATGGACAAGACGGTTACCGTCCTGGTTGAGCGTCAGGTCAAGCACGCGCTGTACGGCAAGTACATCAAGCGCTCGACGAAGCTGCACGCCCACGATGCCGACAACGCCTGCAAGGAAGGCGATGTCGTCCGCGTGACCGAGATTGCTCCGATGTCCAAGACCAAGAACTGGCGCGTGGTGGAAGTCATCACGCGTGCGGCTGAATAAGGAGTCTGAATCATGATCCAGATGCAGAGCTACCTTGACGTCGCGGACAATTCGGGTGCCAAGCAGGTGATGTGCTTCAAGGTGCTGGGTGGTTCCAAGCGCCGTTACGCCGGCATCGGCGACATCATCAAGGTCACCGTGAAGGATGCGATTCCGCGCGGCAAGGTCAAGAAGGGTGAAGTGTATGACGCCGTCGTGGTGCGTACCCGCAAGGGTGTGCGTCGCGCCGACGGCTCGCTGATCCGCTTCGACGGCAACGCTGCCGTTCTGCTGAACAGCAAGCAGGAGCCGATCGGTACCCGTATCTTCGGGCCGGTGACTCGTGAACTTCGTTCGGAGAAGTTCATGAAGATCGTCTCGCTCGCTCCCGAAGTGCTGTGAGCGACAGGAGATAATCATGGCTAACCGTATCAAGAAGGGCGACCAGGTTGTCGTCAACGCTGGCAAGGACAAGGGCAAGCAGGGCGAAGTCGTCCGCGTCGACGGCGACCGCGTGGTCGTCGCCAACGTGAACATCGTCAAGCGCCACACCAAGCCGAACCCGCAGGCAGGTGTTGCCGGCGGCGTGGTCGAGCGCGAAGCTTCGATCCATATCTCCAACGTGAATGTTCTGAACCCGGCTTCGGGCAAGGGCGAACGCGTTGGCTTCAAGGTGCTGGAGGATGGACGCAAACTGCGTGTGTTCCGCTCCAGCGGTGAGGCGCTCGACGCCTGAGGAATGAGAAGATGAGTTCCCGTCTCGAAAAGTTCTACAAGGACGAAGTGGTGCCGGCGCTGATGAAGCAGTTCGGCTACACCAATCCGATGGAAGTGCCGAAGCTGGTCAAGGTCACCCTGAACATGGGTGTCGGCGAAGCGGCCACCAACAAGAAGATCCTGGAAAACGCCGTCGGCGACATGACCAAGATTTCCGGCCAGAAGCCGGTTGTCACCAAGTCGCGCGTGTCGGTTGCGTCGTTCAAGATCCGCGATGGTTGGCCGATCGGCTGCAAGACCACGCTGCGTCGCCACAAGATGTACGAGTTCCTGGATCGCCTGATCAACATCTCGCTGCCGCGCGTGCGCGACTTCCGTGGTGTTTCCGGTCGTTCCTTCGACGGCCGCGGCAACTTCAACATGGGTGTGAAGGAGCAGATCATCTTCCCGGAAATCGACTTCGACGCCGTCGACGCGATCCGCGGTATGGATATCGCCATCACCACCACTGCGAAGACCGACGCGGAAGCGAAGGCGCTGCTGGCAGCGTTCAAGTTCCCGTTCCGTAACTGATCTGTCGAGGAAACCGAAATGGCAAAGACCTCCATGGTCAACCGCGACATCAAGCGGGAAAAGCTGGCAAAGAAGTACGCTGAAAAGCGTGCGGCTCTGAAGAAGATCGTGTCCTCCGTGGACGCGACCTACGAAGAGAAGATCGACGCCGCAACCAAGCTGGCCAAGCTGCCGCGCGATTCGTCGCCGAGCCGCCAGCGCAACCGTTGCGAGCTGTCGGGTCGTCCGCGTGGCGTCTACAGCAAGTTCGGCCTCGGCCGTAACAAGCTGCGTGAAGCCACCATGCGCGGCGACGTCCCGGGTCTGCGCAAGGCCAGCTGGTAATCCCAGCCGGCCCTGCGATCAGGAGCACCTCCGGGGGTTCCTGAACCGGGCAGGGGAGGCATTCAGCCTTCCCGACGCAAAAAAACCGAAGAGCCCGGCGCAAGCCGGGCTCTTTTGGCGTATACTCCCGCGTCTTGCCCTGTGCAGACGGGGTTGTAGGAGTGGGCTTCCGGCCCGCTGCATCAAGGGACCTGGCCCGTTTCCAGGAGACAACAGATTTTCGCGAAAGCGGATATCGGTGCACTCAAAGGTACTCATATGAGCATGACTGATCCCATCGCCGACCTGCTGGTCCGCATCAAGAATGCGGCCGCGGTTGGCAAGCAGACGGTGAAAGCCCCGTCGTCCAAGATCAAGGTTGCGATCGCCCAGGTCCTGAAGGACGAGGGTTACATCACCGACCTGCGCGTGACCCAGCTGGAAAACAACAAGTCCGAGCTGGAAATCGTGCTGAAGTATTTCGAAGGCAAGCCGGTCATCGCGACCCTGAAGCGCTTCTCGCGTTCGGGCCTGCGCCAGTACCGCGGCAAGAGCGAGCTGCCGAAGGTCATGAACGGCCTGGGTATCTCCATCATTTCCACCTCCAAGGGCATCATGACTGATGCGCAGGCGCGCCAGCTGGGCGTCGGCGGCGAAGTCCTGTGCTTCGTGGCCTAAGGCGAAAGGAGTAGAACTATGTCCCGCGTAGCCAAGAAGCCGATCGACCTGGGTAAGGTTGAACTGAACGTCCAGTCGGACAGCGTCACCGCCAAGGGCCCGAAGGGCACCCTGTCGCTGGCCAAGCCGGCTGGTATTGCCATCAACGTCGACAACGGCGTTGCCACCCTGAGCACCGAGAACGCCGAGCTGGTCGCACTGACCGGTACCGTGCGTGCGATCCTGTCCAACATGGTCAAGGGCGTGTCCGAAGGCTTCGAGCGCAAGCTGGAGCTGGTCGGCGTGGGTTACCGCGCTGCCATGCAGGGCAAGGACCTGAGCCTGTCCCTGGGCTTCTCGCACCCGGTCGTGTTCGTGGCGCCGGAAGGCATCACCATCACCACCCCGACCCAGACCGAGATCCTGGTCCAGGGCGCTGACAAGCAGGTCGTCGGTGAAGTTGCCGCCAAGATCCGTGCGTTCCGCAAGCCGGAGCCGTACAAGGGCAAGGGCGTGAAGTACTCCGACGAAGTCATCATCCGTAAGGAAGCCAAGAAGGCGTAAGTGCGAGTCCCTCGCAAGAGCCCGCACATCCATGTGCGGACTCCTCAGGGAAAAGCCCATCCTTCAGCTTTCAAGGAACAATCAAAATGAACAAGAACATCGCCCGCCTGCGTCGCGCCAAGTCGACCCGCGCCCACATCCGTGAGCTCGGTGTCGCCCGCCTGTCGGTGCTGCGCACCGGCCAGCACCTGTACGCCCAGGTCTTCACCGCCGACGGTTCCAAGGTGCTGGCTGCCGCCAACACCACCCAGACCGACGTCATGGAAGGCCTGAAGAACGGCAAGAACGCCGACGCCGCCGCCAAGGTCGGCCGCATCGTCGCTGAGCGCGCCAAGGCCGCCGGCGTCGAGAAGGTTGCCTTCGATCGTTCGGGCTACCGCTACCACGGCCGCATCAAGGCCCTGGCAGAAGCCGCCCGCGAAGCCGGCCTGCAGTTCTAAGGGATAAGGGCAGGGGACCAGTGGTCTCCTGCCCGCCTGCTCGCCAGCCTGAGTGAGGCTGGACGGCGCCACTCTTCTGCAGTGGCCCACCGGAACGACGCGACATTCCACAACCATAAGCGGCCCCGAGCCGTACATACCCAAACTACCAAGGAATCAAAATGGCAGAAGAGCGTCAGCAGCGGGGTCGCGATCGCGACCGTAACCGCGAAGAGAAAGTCGACGACGGCATGATCGAAAAGCTGGTCGCGGTCAACCGCGTCAGCAAGACCGTCAAGGGTGGCCGCCAGTTCACCTTCACCGCCCTGACCGTTGTCGGCGACGGCGAAGGCAAGGTCGGTTTTGGTTATGGCAAGGCCCGCGAAGTGCCGGTCGCCATCCAGAAGTCGATGGAACAGGCCCGCAAGAACCTGGTCAGCGTTGACCTGAACAACGGCACCCTGTGGCACACCATCAAGGATGGTCACGGCGCAGCCCGCGTGTTCATGCAGCCGGCTTCGGAAGGTACCGGCGTCATCGCCGGCGGTGCCATGCGCGCCGTGCTGGAAGCCGTTGGCGTGAAGAACGTGCTGGCGAAGGCCACCGGTTCGCGCAACCCGATCAACCTGGTGCGTGCCACCGTGAAGGGCCTGTCTGCTGCGCAGTCGCCGGCTCGCATCGCGGCCAAGCGCGGCAAGAAGGTGGAGGAACTCAACCATGGCTAATGAGTCCAACAAGACTGTGAAGGTGCGCCTGGTGCGCGGCCTGCGTGGTGCTCAGTCGCGTCACCGCCTGTCGGTGCGTGCCCTGGGCCTGAACAAGCTCAACGATGTCCGTGAACTGAAGGACAGCCCGCAGGTTCGCGGTCTGATCAACACCGTTCACTACCTCGTCAAGGTTGAGGAGTAATCGATCATGACTCTGCGTCTCAATGAACTGAGCCCGGCACCGGGCGCCCGCACCGAGCGCACCCGCGTCGGTCGCGGTATCGGCTCGGGCCTGGGCAAGACTGCCGGCCGTGGCCACAAGGGTTCGTTCGCCCGTAAGGGTGGCGGCAAGATCAAGGCTGGCTTCGAAGGCGGCCAGACCCCCATGCAGCGTCGTCTGCCGAAGATCGGCTTCCGTTCGCCGATCGCCAAGGACACCGCTGAAGTGCTGCTGTACGCGCTGGACAAGCTGCCGGCCGGTGAGATCGACTTCGCCGCCCTGCGTGCTGCCAAGCTGGTCCCGAGCACTGCAAAGAAGGCCAAGGTCGTCGTCAAGGGCGAAGTGACCAAGGCGTTCACCCTGAAGGGTATCGCTGCCACGGCGGGTGCCAAGGCCGCGATCGAAGCTGCCGGCGGCAGCGTAACGGAGTAAGAAAATCATGGCGCAAGCTGGCATCGGTAACCTCGCGGGCGGAATGGGCAAGTTCACTGAACTTCGCCAACGTTTGCTGTTCGTCGTCGGGGCTTTGATCGTCTATCGCATTGGCTGCTACGTGCCGGTGCCGGGCGTCAATCCCGATGCCATGCTTGCCATGATGCAACAGCAGGGCGGCGGCATCGTGGACATGTTCAACATGTTCTCGGGCGGCGCCCTGCACCGTTTCAGCATCTTCGCGCTGAACGTGATGCCGTACATCTCGGCATCGATCGTGATGCAGCTGGCCGTGCACATCTTCCCCGCCCTGAAGGCGATGCAGAAGGAAGGTGAGTCCGGCCGCCGCAAGATCACCCAGTATTCGCGCATCGGCGCCGTGCTGCTGGCAGTGGTGCAGGGCGGTTCGATCGCGCTGGCCCTGCAGGGCCAGGTCTCGCCGTCGGGCGCTCCGGTCGTGTACGCACCGGGCATGGGCTTCGTGCTCACCGCCGTGGTCGCGCTGACCGCCGGCACCATGTTCCTGATGTGGGTCGGTGAGCAGGTCACCGAGCGCGGCATCGGCAACGGTGTGTCGCTGATCATCTTCGCCGGTATCGTCGCTGGCCTGCCGGGTGCGGTCATCCACACCTTCGACGCCTACCGCGACGGCAACATCCAGTTCATCCAGCTGCTGCTGATCGCCATCGTCGTGCTCGCCTTCACCTTCTTCGTGGTGTTCGTCGAGCGTGGCCAGCGCCGGATCACGGTCAATTACGCGCGCCGCCAGGGCGGTCGCAACGCGTACATGAACCAGACCTCGTTCCTGCCGCTGAAGCTCAACATGGCCGGCGTCATCCCGGCGATCTTCGCCTCGAGCCTGCTGGCCTTCCCGGCCACCCTGGCCATGTGGTCCGGCCAGGCCGCCAACCAGAGCAGCATGGGCCAGATCCTGCAGAAGGTCGCCAATGCCCTGGGTCCGGGCGAGCCGCTGCACATGATCGTGTTCGCTGCGCTGATCACCGGTTTCGCGTTCTTCTATACCGCGCTGGTGTTCAACTCGCAGGAAACCGCCGACAACCTGAAGAAGTCGGGCGCGCTGATTCCGGGCATCCGTCCGGGCAAGGCCACCGCCGACTACATCGACGGCGTGCTGACCCGCCTGACCGCGGCCGGCTCGGCCTACCTGGTGATCGTCTGCCTGCTGCCGGAACTGATGCGCACGCAGCTGAACGCCTCGTTCTACTTCGGCGGTACTTCGCTGCTGATCGTGGTGGTGGTGGTGATGGACTTCATCGCCCAGGTGCAGGCGCACCTGATGTCCCACCAGTACGAGAGCCTGTTGAAGAAGGCCAACCTGAAGGGCGGCAACCGCGGCGGTTTTGCCCGCGGCTGATTGGCCTGTTATACTTTCGTCTTCCTGACGTGATGGTCCCTCCGCTTCGCGGACTCCTGCCACACAAACGAAGGGCGGCCCCCGCAGCGGTTCCGGGTGGGGGTGTGATGAGGTGGTCCCGCGCTGGAGTAGCGCGGGCGGCCCCGGGGGAAACCCCAGGTCCAACCCCATCCGGCGCCGGAGCCTGGGCACACTCCCCAGGCCGGGTCCATGAAACCAATGGTTTCACGGGCTTCCATGTAAACCGGAACCTTGTTAGTATCGCTAGTCACTTTTTTGATCCATCCTGCCGGATTGGCGTGCCCGAGGCGCGCTGTCGGCCATCACTCAGCTGGAGAACCGCGTCATGGCGCGTATTGCAGGCGTCAACCTGCCAGCCCAGAAGCACGTCTGGGTCGGGTTGCAAAGCATTTACGGCATCGGCCGTACCCGTTCGAAGAAGGTCTGCGAAGTCGCAGGCGTTGCTTCGACCACCAAGATCCGCGATCTGTCGGAGCCGGAAATCGAGCGCCTGCGCGCCGAAGTCGGCAAGTACATCGTGGAAGGCGATCTGCGCCGTGAGATCGGCATCGCGATCAAGCGCCTGATGGACCTGGGCTGCTACCGCGGCCTGCGTCACCGTCGTGGCCTCCCGCTGCGTGGCCAGCGCACCCGTACCAACGCCCGCACCCGCAAGGGTCCGCGCAAGGCGATCAAGAAGTAAGGGACTGAGAAATGGCTAAGCCCGCTGCTAAGACCAAGAAGAAGATCAAGCGCGTCGTCACCGACGGCGTTGCCCACGTCCACGCTTCGTTCAACAACACCATCGTCACCATCACCGACCGCCAGGGCAACGCTCTGTCGTGGGCGACCTCCGGTGGCGCTGGCTTCCGCGGTTCGCGCAAGTCGACCCCGTTCGCTGCCCAGGTGGCTGCTGAAAAGGCCGGTCGTGCTGCGCTGGACTACGGCGTGAAGTCGCTGGAAGTCCGCATCAAGGGCCCGGGTCCGGGCCGTGAGTCGGCCGTGCGTTCGTTGAACAACGTCGGCTACAAGATCACCAACATCATCGACGTGACGCCTATCCCGCACAACGGGTGCCGTCCGCCGAAGAAGCGTCGCGTCTAAAGGGAGCGATAAGAAATGGCTCGTTATATCGGTCCTACCTGTAAGCTCGCCCGTCGCGAAGGCGCCGACCTGTCCCTGAAGAGCCCGGCGCGTGCGCTGGACTCGAAGTGCAAGCTGGAGCAGAAGCCCGGCCAGCACGGCGCCACTGCCCGCAAGGGCAAGCTGTCCGACTACGCCACCCAGCTGCGTGAAAAGCAGAAGGTCAAGCGTATCTACGGCCTGCTGGAGCGTCAGTTCCGCAACTACTACAAGAAGGCCTCGACCAAGAAGGGCAACACCGGCGAGAACCTGCTGCAGCTGCTGGAAACCCGACTGGACAACGTCGTCTACCGCATGGGCTTCGCCGTGACCCGTCCGGCTGCCCGTCAGCTGGTGTCGCACCGCGGCGTCACCGTGAATGGCAAGTCGGTCAACCTGGCTTCGTACCAGGTCAAGGCTGGCGACGCCATCGCCCTGTCTGAAAAGGCTGCCAAGCAGCTGCGCGTCCAGGAAGCCCTGACCGTCGCCGCCCAGCATGACCTGAGCCCGTCGTGGGTTGAAGTGGATTCCGGCAAGTTCACCGGCATCTTCAAGGCTGTTCCGGATCGTTCGGATCTGCCTGCGGACATCAACGAAGCGCTGATCGTCGAGCTGTATTCGAAGTAATTCACATTGGAGAGCCCCCGGCGACGGCCGGGGGTTCACTAGGAGAACCCGCAACATGACGGTTACCGCCAACCAGGTTCTGCGTCCTCGCGGTCCGCAGATCGAACGCCTTACCGACACCCGTGCAAAGGTCGTTATCGAACCTTTGGAGCGGGGTTACGGGCATACGCTGGGTAATGCCCTGCGTCGCGTGCTGCTGTCGTCCATCCCGGGCTTCGCCATCACGGAAGTCGAAATCGACGGCGTGTTGCATGAGTACACCACGGTCGAAGGTCTGCAGGAGGACGTGCTCGAAGTCCTGCTGAACCTGAAGGACGTGGCCATCCGTATGCACTCCGGCGACAGCGCCACCCTGTCCCTGTCCAAGCAGGGCCCGGGCGTTGTCACCGCTGCCGATATCAAGGTCGACCACAATGTGGAGATCCTGAACGGCGACCATGTGATCTGCCACCTGACCAAGGATACGGCGATCAACATGCGTCTGAAGATCGAACGTGGTTTCGGCTACCAGCCGGCTGCCGCGCGTCGTCGTCCGGACGAAGAAACCCGTGCCATCGGCCGCCTGGTCCTGGATGCCTCGTTCTCGCCGGTCCGCCGCGTCGCCTATGCCGTGGAAGCGGCCCGCGTCGAACAGCGTACCGACCTGGACAAGCTGGTCATCGATATCGAGACCAACGGCACCATCGATGCCGAGGAAGCCGTGCGCACCGCCGCCGACATCCTCAGCGACCAGCTGTCGGTGTTCGGTGACTTCACCCACCGCGACCGCGGTGCGGCCAAGCCGGCCAACAACGGCGTGGATCCGGTGCTGCTGCGCCCGATCGACGATCTGGAGCTGACCGTGCGTTCGGCCAACTGCCTGAAGGCTGAAAGCATCTACTACATCGGCGATCTGATCCAGAAGACCGAAGTGGAGCTGCTGAAGACCCCGAACCTGGGCAAGAAGTCGCTCACCGAGATCAAGGAAGTGCTGGCTCAGCGCGGCCTGTCCCTCGGCATGAAGCTGGAGAACTGGCCGCCGGCCGGTGTCGCCAGCCACGGCATGCTGGGCTGATATCGGTAATGCCTGAAGGCTCCACCGTTCGCGGTGGGGCCTTCAACGCAACACAACATGCCACGACGAACGAAGGTTCGCGCGGCAGGTCGTCCAGGACGGGCGGCCAGGACCATCCGCAGTCCGCGCAGCAACGCCAGGAAGGCGACAACGATCCACACAGTCTCATCATTAACCAAGGAATATCACCATGCGTCACCAGAAGTCTGGCCGTAAGTTCAGCCGTACCAGCGCCCACCGCGAAGCGATGTTCAAGAACATGGCCGCCTCGCTGTTCAAGCACGAGCTGATCAAGACCACCCTGCCGAAGGCCAAGGAACTGCGCCGCGTTGCCGAGCCGCTGATCACCCTGGCCAAGGTCGACTCCGTCGCCAACCGCCGTCTGGCCTTCGCTCGCCTGCGCGACAACGAAGCCGTGGGCAACCTGTTCACCATCCTGGGCCCGCGCTACGCGAACCGTCCGGGCGGCTACCTGCGTCTGCTGAAGTGCGGCTTCCGCGCCGGCGACAACGCGCCGATGGCGTACGTCGAGCTGGTTGACCGTCCGGTCGTGGCCGAGGAAGTGGCCGAGTAATCGGACCGCTCCAACGCGACACAGCGAAAGCCCGGCCTCTGCCGGGCTTTTGCGTTTCTGGAGCGGATTCGACCCGCACCGTTCCGACAGGCGTCACCTGTGGCGGTTCGAATGGCGCGCACTCTCGGTTACGCTTGGCGCCTGATCCATTCGAGCGTTGACGATGAATCCACTGCGCTGGCCCTTCCGCGCCCAGTTCTTCCTGGGCTTCCTGATCTGCGCGGGCCTGCTTGGCTACGCGATCTTCCTGCAGTTGAAGATGGGCCTGGAGCCGTGTCCGCTGTGCATCTTCCAGCGCCTGGCCTTCGCCGCGCTCGGCCTGCTGTTCCTGATCGGTGCGCTGCACGGGCCTTCCAACCGCCCGGGACGCGCGACCTATGGCGTGCTGGCGTTCATTGCCGCCGCAGTGGGTGTCGGCATCGCCGCGCGCCACGTCTACGTGCAGATGCTGCCGCCGGAAATGGGTTCCACCTGTGGCCCGCCGCTGGCGTTCCTGAGCGAGACCATGGGGCCGCTGGAGGTGTTCCGCACCGTGCTGACCGGTACCGGCAACTGCGGCAACATCGACTGGACCTTCCTGGGCCTGACCATGCCGATGTGGTCGGGCGTGTGGTTCGTGCTGCTGGCGTTGTGGGCGCTGGTGGTGTCGCTGCGCAAGGTCAAGCGCTGAAGCAGGGTAGTGCCGGCCGCTGGCCGGCACACCGTGGGAATGCCGGCCAGCGGCCGGCACAACCTCAGAAATCCTGCTGCACGCTCAGGTAAGCACCGCGGCGAGGTCCCCACTGCGGGGCGAACACGCCGACACCGCCGCCATCGCGCAGCTGGTAGCTGCGATCCAGTGCGTTGATCACGGCCAGCTGCACGTGCAACGGATGGCCGCTGTCGGCGTTGAAGTCGTGCCCCGCGCTGAGGTTCACCTGCAGGTACGACGGCAGCTCGCCACCATTGGGCACGCCCTCGATGTCCGAACGCAGGCCGCTGCTGAACACGTAGTTGGCCCCGATCCGGTTGTGCCCGGCAAAGGCGTAGCTGAGGCCACCTGACGAGGTCAGCTTCTGGTCGTGATCGAGATGGATCCAGTGGTCGGCCACATAGGCCAGCGCGTCCGGATCGAGGTTGTACTGGCTGGTGATCACCTGGGTGCCGATGGCCTTGTTGTACGCCGCGTTGAAGTAGGCGCTGAACGGACCGTTGCTGTAGTCGGCACTGAACTCCAGGCCGCGGATATGGCCACGGCGATAGTTGAAGGTCGAGTAGATGTAGGCGGCGCCGAACTGGCCTTCATCCTGCAGGCGCGCAACACGGCGGTCATACGCATCCACGCCCAGGGTCAGGTGCTCGCCCAGCTGCTGCGAGACGCCGATGTCGTAGTAGTCGCTGCGCTCGGCCAGCGGCGTGTTGTTGTCACCGCTGGGCTGCTGGTTGGTGGTGCCGTCGTATAGCGCGATGTCGCTGCTGGCGATCAGCTCGCTGGCCGGTGGCGTGAAGTAGCGTGAATAGCCGGCGTGCACGGTGGTGCTGTCGCTGGCATTCCAGACCACGCCCAGACGCGGGCTCAGCTGACCCTCGGTGCGACCGAAGGCTTTGTAGCGGTCACCGCGCAGACCATAGTTCACCGTCCAGTCGTCGCCGATCTTCCATTCGTCCTGCACATACAGCGCCACCGTGCTGGCGTGGAACGCGCTGCGATCCAGGATCAGCAACGGCGTGGTGCTGGACTGCTGGCCGGCGTCATCAACCGGGAACACCCAGCTGTTGTTGCTGGCCCGCGCGTTCTCGTAGTTGCCGTACAGGCCATAGCGCAGCGTATGGTCGTTGCCCAACGGCGTGGAAAAGTCGGCCTGCAGGGTGTTGGCGCGGTTGCTGCGCTGGACCTGCGAGGCGACGCCACTGAACACCAGATCGCCGACCACGTCGGGATTGAAGCCGACATCGCTGTAACGTTGCCCGGCCGAGACCTGGTAGGCGGTGCCACGCAGTGTGCCCTGCAGCACCAGCATGCCGAAGCGGGTGGTTTCGCGCTGGGTCTCATCCAGCTGGCTGGAATCAAAGGTGGTGGTGTCCAGGTAGCCGAACTGCGGCGTCTGGCCGGGGTTGACCGGAATCTGGAAGCGGTTGTTGGCGAAGCCGGCGAACACGCTCAGGCGGGTGGTGTCGTTGACCAGGTAGGTCAGGTCGGCGAACGCCTTGCCCTGATGGGTGTCGTCGTGCAGCGGCTTGCGTGAGCGGGTCGGGTTCTCCAGGCCGACCTCGTTCTGGTCGTAGTTGCCAGTCAGGAACCAGCTCCAGCGCCCCTGTGAGCCCCACCAGGAGGCATTCGGATTGACCTTGCCAAGCGAGCCGGTGGTAATGCCGACGCTGCCGCCATTGCCGAGCTCGGCGCCACTGCGGGTGGTGATGTCGACCACCGCGGCGGTGCGCTCGCCGAACTGGGCCGGCAACGCGCCGTCCATCAGCCGGATGCTCTTGATCGTGCGCGCATCCAGGGTCTGGCCGAAGCCGGAGATCGACTCCGGCAGCAGCACACCGTTGATGCGGTACTGCAGGTTGGCGTGGTCGCCGCGCACGTGCACGCCGCCGTAGGAATCCTGGACCACGCCGGGCGCCTGCAGCAGCACCTGGCTGAGCGGCGCGGAGGCACCCAGCGGCTGTTTCTGGATGTCTTCGGCGGTGATCTGGTACTGGCTGCTGCCGATGTCCGGCGACAGCGCATTGCGGGCCTGGTCGAGCTGGGCGCTGACGGTGACCGTGTCGAGGTCCTTCACGGGAGCGGCGGCATCGGCGGCCACAGCGAGGGAAGGCAGACTGGCCAGGGACAGGGCGAAGGTGATGCCGGTAGCGAGGGGCGAGGGCTTCATGGCGGATAGGCTGTGGAAGGGGCCGGTGGGAGTGATTGTTACTTCGTAACAGTGCGTGGCGAATCATGCGCCTGTGCGGGCGACCGTGGGCATGCGGTTTCTGGCCGATCGCGATGCCCTTTCCCCGGCGTTCAGTCATGTGCAGAGCGCGCCCAGCCCTTTGCGCCAGCGGCTGGCTCTGCGACCATGACCGCCCCCCTCCCCGGAAGTCTGCAATGAGCCTGTCCGCCGTTCCGCCCGTTCTCGATCCCGCCGCGACCGCTGCTGGCGCTGCCTGGTCGCCGGAGAGCTGGCGCGGCAAGACCGCGCTGCAGATGCCGACTTACCCTGACCCGGTGGCGCTGGACGCCGCCCTGCACGAACTGAAGCGGCTGCCGCCGCTGGTCACCTCGTGGGAGATCCTGGCGCTGAAGCAGCAGTTGGCCGAGGCTCAGGAAGGCAAGCGCTTCCTGCTGCAGGGCGGCGACTGCGCCGAGAACTTCAGCGACTGCGAATCGGGCACCATCTCCAACCGCCTGAAGGTGCTGCTGCAGATGAGCCTGGTGCTGGTGCACGGCCTGCGCCAGCCGGTGATCCGCGTTGGCCGCTTCGCGGGCCAGTACGCCAAGCCGCGTTCGGCCGACACCGAGACCCGTGACGGCGTGACGCTGCCCAGCTACCGCGGTGACGTGATCAATGCCCCGGCGTTTACCGAAGCCGCGCGTCTGCCGGACCCGAAGCGGATGCTGCAGGCCCACGCACATTCGGCGATGACGATGAACTTCGTGCGGGCGCTGATCGACGGCGGTTTCGCCGACCTGCACCACCCCGAATACTGGAACCTGGAGTGGGTAAGCCACTCGCCGCTGGCGGCCGAGTACCAGAAGATGGTGGCGTCGATCGGCGATGCGGTGCACTTCATGGAGACCCTGGCCGGGGCCCGCGTGCACAACCTCAACCGCATCGATTTCTACACCTCGCACGAAGCGCTGCTGCTGCCCTACGAGCAGGCGCTGACCCGCCAGGTGCCGCGCCAGCAGGGCTGGTTGAACCTGAGCACGCATTACCCGTGGATCGGCATGCGCACCGCCGCGCTTGACGGCGCGCACGTGGAATACCTGCGTGGCGTGCGCAATCCGATTGCGATCAAGGTCGGCCCGTCGGTGACGCCGGACCAGCTGCTGCGCCTGATCGATGTGCTCAACCCGCATGACGAGCCGGGTCGACTGAGCTTCATCCACCGTATGGGGGCCGCGCAGATCGCCGAGAAGCTGCCGCCGCTGCTGGATGCGGTCAAGCGTGATGGCCGCCGCGTGCTGTGGGTGTGCGATGCGATGCATGGCAACACCGAAAGCACCGCCAATGGCTTCAAGACGCGGCGCTTCGACAATGTGCGTGGCGAAGTGGAGATGTCGTTCGATCTGCATGCGGCCGCAGGCACGCGCCTGGGCGGTGTGCATCTGGAGCTGACCGGCGAAGACGTGACCGAGTGCACCGGTGGCGCGCGCGAACTGACCGAGCGGGACCTGGAGCGCGCGTATCGTTCAACGGTGGACCCGCGGTTGAATTACGAGCAGTCGCTGGAGATCGCGATGGCGATCGTGCGCAAGCAGGAGCAAGTGCGGTAAGGTTTTTTCGGCAGGGCTTGCAGCCCTGCACCTGCCAGAAGCCGAAGCAACAGCAACGGCAGAAGCGGGCATTCCGTGGGATGGCGGGGCGGTGTGGGCAGGCAGGACACGCCGTGAACCCATCCATGGGGGCTCGATGGCGCCATCCATGGCGCCAACGGTCCTGCCTGCCCACACCGCCCCACCTCTGACAGATTCCGGCGGCTGTTGGTGGGTGTCGACCTTGGTCGACACGGTGGATCCACGCCATGCGTGGATGCTTTTGGATTCCAATTCGAAATATTCGATTCCGATGGAGATTCATCCACGCATGGCGTGGATCTACTGCAGATCGCGGGAATCTGTCGAAGGCGGGGTGGGTCCGGTTGCGGGAGTGTCCGCGGCATGGATGCCGCGGCCAAGCCCCCATGGATGGGTTTACGGCGTCTCCCGCAACCGGACCCACCCTGGCATCCCACAGGAAACCCGCTTCTGCTTCTGCTTCGGCTGTTGCCGTTGCTCCAGCACGCAGCAGGTGCAGGGCTGCAAGCCCTGCCGACCAACACCCTGCTTACGAACGGCTGACGTGACGCTCATGCGCCATGCGCGAGGCTGTCCACCTGGTTGTTCGACTGGAGGTGGCAACGGTGCACTGGCAGAGCGCACAGGCCTACGCATGGCCGTTGGGATTGGCCGTGGTGGTGGGCGGCATAGGAGCGTGGCTGATCCTGTGGATCTATCACCGGCTGAAAGGGCGTGATCGCCGGCGTGCGCGCATCGGGCGCGTGCTCGGGCTGCCGATGGCCACCGCGTGGCCGCTGCTGCTCTTGATTCCCGCCTTGCAGGCGACGCCACTGCAGGATCCGTTGCTGGGCCATCTGCAGCACGGACTACACATTGCATTGATGGCCTGCTTCGTCTGGCTGCTGGTACGCGCGGTGGCGGCGGGCGAGCGCGCGATCCTGCGCAGCCATCCCATCGATGTCTCCGACAACCTGGAAGCGCGCCGCATCCAGACCCAGACGCGGGTACTCAGTCGCGTGCTGATGGGCGGCATCATCGTGCTGGGCGCATCGCTGGTGCTGCTGACCTTCCCGATGGTGCAGAAGATCGGCACGGCGCTGCTGGCGTCGGCGGGCCTGATCGGACTGGTGGCGGGCATCGCCGCCAAGCCGGTGTTCGGCAACCTCATCGCCGGCCTGCAGATCGCACTGACGCAGCCGATCCGCCTGGACGACGTGGTGATCGTCGAGGGCGAGTGGGGACGCATCGAGGAGATCGGCAGCAGCTACGTGGTGGTGCGGATCTGGGATGAGCGGCGGATGGTGGTGCCGCTGACCTGGTTCATCGAGAACCCGTTCCAGAACTGGACGCGGCGCAGCGCCGACCTGCTCGGTACCGCATTCTTCTGGCTGGACTACCGCGCGCCCATTGCGGCGATCCGCGCCGAGCTGGAGCGCATCTGCCGGGGCGAAGCGCTGTGGGATGGCCGGGTCTGCGTGACCCAGGTGACCGAGACCAGCGAGCGTGCGATCCAGGTGCGCCTGCTGGTCAGCGCGCGCAGCTCCGGTGATGCCTTCGACCTGCGTTGCCTGGTGCGCGAACGCATGCTCGATTTCCTCGCACGTGAGCATCCGCAGTCGTTGCCGCAGGTGCGTGCGCGGCTGCAACACGAAGACGAGCTGGATATGCCGCGTGGCCCGAGGGCGCGCACTGCGGATGTGCGTTCGCCGGGTGCTGAAGATGGTGAGGCGGCGATCGTGCCAGCGGAGCCCGACCAGCCGCTGTAGAGCCGAGCCATGCTCGGCTGCTTTCGATTTTCCGTTGAAGCCGAGCGTGGGCTCGGCTCTACAGAAACACGATCACGGCTCGCCGGCGTCGATCAGTGCATCGGTATCGAAGTGCGGCGGGCGCCGTGCGCGCGTGCGCTGTTCGTAGGCGTAGGCCATTTCGATCAGCTTCGGTTCGCTCCAGGCGGTGCCCATGAACAGCAGGCCGACCGGCAGGCCATCGATCTGGCCCATCGGCACGGTCAGGCTGGGATAACCGGCCACGGCGGCGGCGCTGTAGCTTTCGCCAGGGAAGTCGTCGCCTTCGCTGCGGATCGGCCATGCCACGCCGGTGGTTGGCGCCACCAGGGCGTCAAGCTGGTGGGTGGCGAGGGCGGCGTCGATGCCTTCCGGGCCGGCCAGGCGGCGCGCATCGCTGCGTACGCGGATGTAGGCGGGGTCGGCCAGGCCGGCGGTGGCATCGGCTTCCACCAGCAGCTCCTGGCCGAACAGGCCCAGTTCCTGCTTGCTGTGCGCCTGGTTGAAGGCGATCAGCTCGGCCAGGCTGCGCAGTGGCGCGCGGTGGGTGCTGAAGTAGCGCTCCAGCCCGGCCTTGAACTCGTACAGCAGCAGCGTGCGCTCGGCCTCGGCCCAGGCGCCCTGGTTGGGCAGCTCCACCGGCACCACCACGGCGCCGGCGCGACGCAGCTCGGTCGCCGCCTGTTCGATCAGTGGCGGCATGCCACGGTACTTCAGCAGCGGTGTCTGCAGCAGGCCGATGCGCTTGCCGCGCAGGCCCTGCGGGTCCAGGCGCGCGGTGTAGTCGTAGACCGCACGGCCGGGCATGGTCGCGGTGGCCGGGTCGGCATCGTCGCGGCCCGCGATCGCGGTCAGTACAGCGGCGGCGTCGGCGACACTGCGCGCCATCGGTCCAGCGGTGTCCTGGCTGAACGAGATCGGGATGATGCCGTCGCGGCTGACCAGGCCGACCGTCGGTTTCAGGCCGACCACACCGTTGATCGCCGCCGGGCAGACGATGCTGCCGTCGGTCTCGGTGCCGATCGCCACGCTGGCCAGGTTGGCGGCCACGGCCACCGCGCTGCCGCTGCTGGAGCCACAGGGCGAATGGCTCAGCCGATAGGGATTGCGGGTCTGGCCGCCACGCGCGCTCCAACCGGAGATCGAATCATTGCCGCGGAAATTGGCCCATTCGCTCAGATTGGTCTTGCCCAGCACCACCGCACCGGCTTCGCGCAGCCGCCGTACCAGGTATGCATCGTCCGGACGGAATCCCTGCAGCGCCAGCGAGCCGGCACTGGTGGCCATCGGCGCGGCGTTGATGTTGTCCTTCAATAGCAGCGGGATGCCATGCAGCGGGCCACGCAGGCGACCATCACGGCGCTCGCGGTCGCGCGCGGCGGCTTCCTTCAGGGCATCGGGGTTGAGCTCGATCACCGCGCGCAGGCGCGGCCCGGTGCGGTCCAGGGCAGCGATGCGCTGCAGGTAGGCCTGGGTCAGGGTGGTGCTGTCCAGTTCACCGGCGGTCATCCGCGCCTGCAGGTCGGTGACATCGGTTTCGGCGTACGGGAACGGCACGTTGCGGCTCGCAGGTTCGGCCGCATGCGCGCTGGGCGTGGCCGGACTGCAGCCAGCCGAAAGCAGCGCAGGCAGCGCGGCGAGCAGGCAGGTCAGCAGAGGCGGCAAGGACGGGCGCATGGGGCGGCTTGGTCGGCTCCAATCCCCAGTGTAGCCGGTGCTCAGCGGTGGCGCTTGCGCAGGTCGCGGGCGAGGACGTAGACCACGATCAGGTTGATCGCCAGGATCGTCCACGACGGCCAGCCGGGGTGGCGGATGATCGCGAAGATATCGAAGGGCAGGTACAGCGAGGCGGTCAGGCAGCCCAGCCAGGAGGCCCAGGCCTTGGCCCGCCAAAGGCCCCAGGCTTCGACCAGGTGCAGCAGGCCGTAGCCGATCATCCCCGCCGCGGCCAGGTGGACCGCGTCGGGGCTGATCATGTGCAGCAGCGAGGGCAGGGTGCCATGGTCCGGGTCCAGGCTGAAACGCCGGATCAGGACCATGATGCCGTGCCGCAGCGGCTGCGGTCCGAGCACTTCCAGCCCGGTGGCGGCCAACAGTGCCAGCATCGCCTTGCTCGCTTCGAGCAGGGCGATGACGTGGAGACCCGGATGCCGGTGTGGATCCGGGTTGTAGCCGCTCTGGTTCACGGGGTGCTGGCTCAGCCGCCGCGCGAAGCCTTCTTGCGGTCGCTTTCGGTCAGGAACTTCTTGCGCAGACGGATCTCCTTCGGCGTGATCTCGACCAGCTCGTCGTCTTCGATGAAGTCCAGGGCCTGTTCCAGCGAGTACTTGATCGCCGGGGTCAGCTGGATCGCATCGTCCTTGCCCGAAGCGCGCATGTTGGTCAGCGGCTTGGTCTTGATCGCGTTGACGGTCAGGTCGTTGTCCTTGGAGTGGATGCCGACCAGCTGACCTTCATACACGTTGTCGCCTTCAGCAGCGAACAGCTTGCCGCGCTCCTGCAGAGGGCCCAGCGAGTAGGCCGGCGTGGTGCCCGGCGCATTGGCGATCATCACGCCGTTGATGCGCTTGGCGATCGCGCCCTGTTCCTTCGGACCGTAGTGGTCGAACACGTGGAACAGCAGGCCCGAACCCTGGGTGAGGGTCTTGAACTCGTTCTGGAAACCGATCAGGCCACGGGCCGGGATCTGGTACTCCAGGCGCACACGGCCCTTGCCATCCGGTTCCATGTTCTTCAGCTGGCCCTTGCGGGTGCCGAGCTTTTCCATCACGCCGCCCTGGTGGATTTCTTCGATGTCCACCACCAGCTGCTCGATCGGCTCCATCATCTGGCCGTCGATTTCCTTGATGATCACTTCCGGGCGCGACACGGCCAGCTCGTAGCCTTCGCGACGCATGTTCTCGATCAGCACCGACAGGTGCAGTTCGCCACGGCCGGAGACCAGGAACTTGTCGGCATCTTCCAGCTGTTCGACCTTCAGGGCCACGTTGTGGACCTGCTCGCGGTCCAGGCGGTCCTTGATCTGGCGGCTGGTCAGGAACTTGCCACCGGACAGGTCCTTGTTGCCGGCGAACGGCGAGTTGTTGACCTGGAAGGTCATCGAGATGGTCGGCTCGTCGACGGTCAGCGCCGGCAGCGCCTCCGGGGTATCCGGGTGGCACAGGGTGTCGGAGATGGTCAGCTCCGGAATGCCGGAGATGGCCACGATGTCACCGGCTTCGGCGGTGTCCTGCTCGATGCGCTCCAGGCCCAGGAAGCCCAGCACCTGGGCAACCTTGCCGTTGCGCTTCTTGCCTTCACGGTCGATGACCGCAACCTGCATGTTCTTCTTCAGGGTGCCGCGCTGGATGCGGCCGATGCCGATCACGCCCACGAAGTTGTTGTAGTCCAGCTGGCTGATGCGCATCTGGAACGGGCCTTCCGGGTCCACTTCCGGACGCGGGGCGTGCTGCATGATCGCTTCGTACAGCGGGGTCATGTCGCCGTCGCGCACGGTGTCTTCCAGGCCGGCGTAGCCGTTCAGGGCCGAGGCGTAGACGATCGGGAAGTCCAGCTGCTCATTGGTGGCGCCGAGCTTGTCGAACAGGTCGAAGACCTGGTCGATCACCCATTCCGGGCGCGCGCCCGGACGGTCGATCTTGTTGACCACGACGATCGGCTTGAAGCCCATCGCGAAGGCCTTCTGGGTCACGAAGCGGGTCTGCGGCATCGGGCCGTCCATCGCATCGACCAGGATCAGCACGGTGTCGACCATCGACAGCACGCGCTCGACCTCACCGCCGAAGTCGGCGTGGCCGGGGGTGTCGACGATGTTGATCCGGTTCTTGATGCCGGTCTTCTTGTCTTCCCAGGTGATGGCGGTGTTCTTGGCCAGGATGGTGATGCCGCGTTCCTTTTCCTGGTCGTTGCTGTCCATCACGCGCTCGGCGAGGACGGTGCGCTCGGACAGGGTGCCGGACTGCTTCAGCAGCTGGTCGACCAGGGTGGTCTTGCCATGGTCGACGTGAGCGACGATGGCGATGTTGCGAAGATTTTCGATGGACATACGAAAGGGGGCCAGTCGGCGCCGGATTTGGAAAAAGAAGTCCAACATTATACGTCGAACTTGACGATTCGCGAAAAGATGGATTTCACGCCGGTCCGGGGCGCCATTCAGGTGGCTGTCCAGCGCTCCGGCCCAGGCCGCCAGGAGGGACAGGCGGCGCTGCCCGTCCGGTGGCTGAAGCCGGCGTCTCCACCGATGGTCGAAGCCGCCGCCGCCACGAGGCAGGTGTAAACTAGGTGGCTAGACGCGTTCCCCTCTGCATCAAGGATCTTCATGTCCCTCATCGCCACTTTCGACACCACCCAGGGCCCGATCAAGGTCGAGCTGTTCGCCGACAAGGCGCCGCTGACCGTGGCCAACTTCGTGAACCTGGTCAAGCACGGCTTCTATGACGGCCTGATCTTCCACCGCGTGATTGCCGACTTCATGATCCAGGGCGGCTGCCCGCAGGGTCGTGGCACCGGCGGCCCGGGCTACAAGTTCGAAGACGAGAAGAATGGCGTGAAGCACGAGGTCGGCTCGCTGTCGATGGCCAACGCCGGCCCGAACACCAACGGCAGCCAGTTCTTCATCACCCACATCAAGACCGACTGGCTGGACGGCCGCCACACCGTCTTCGGCAAGGTCCTGGAAGGCCAGGCCATCGTCGATTCGGTCAAGCAGGGCGACGTGATCCATTCGATCACCCTGGAAGGCGACGTCGACGCCGTGCTGGCCGCCCAGGCCGACCGCGTCGCCGAGTGGAACAAGCACCTCGCCGCCTGATTCCCCTTCGAAACGGCCACCCACGGGTGGCCGTTTCCCTGTTCCCCGCCGCCCGCCCGGCCTGCGTGGCCATGCCTGCGGCGTCCCATCAAACGCTTGCAAGCAAGAGGAAACCCCCATGAAAGCACCCGTTCGTGTTGCCGTGACCGGCGCCGCCGGCCAGATCGGTTATGCCCTGCTGTTCCGCATCGCCTCCGGCGAAATGCTGGGCAAGGACCAGCCGGTCATCCTGCAGCTGCTGGAACTGCCGGTCGACAAGGCCCAGGCCGCCCTGAAGGGCGTGATGATGGAACTGGAAGACTGCGCCTTCCCGTTGCTGGCCGGCATGGTCGGCACCGATGATGCTGAAGTGGCGTTCAAGGACGCCGACATCGCCCTGCTGGTCGGCGCGCGTCCGCGTGGCCCGGGCATGGAGCGCAAGGACCTGCTGCTGGAAAACGCCAAGATCTTCACCGCCCAGGGCGCAGCGCTGAACAAGGTCGCCAGCCGTGACGTGAAGGTGCTGGTGGTCGGCAACCCGGCCAACACCAATGCCTACATCGCAATGAAGTCGGCTCCGGACCTGAAGCCGGAAAACTTCACCGCCATGCTGCGCCTGGATCACAACCGTGCCCTTAGCCAGCTGTCGACCAAGCTCGGCAAGCCGGTTGGTGGCATGGAGAAGCTGGTCGTGTGGGGCAACCACAGCCCGACCATGTACCCGGACTACCGTTTCGCCACCGCCGATGGCGCGTCGATCGCCGATGCGATCAACGACCAGGAGTGGAACGCCAACACCTTCATCCCGACCGTCGGCAAGCGCGGCGCGGCGATCATCGAGGCCCGTGGCTCGTCCTCGGCCGCTTCGGCCGCCAATGCAGCGATCGACCACGTGCGTGACTGGGTGCTGGGCAGCAACGGCAAGTGGGTCACCATGGGCGTACCGTCCGATGGTTCCTACGGCATTCCGGAAGGCGTGATCTTCGGCTTCGCGGTGACCACCGAGAACGGCAAGTACACCCTGGTCAAGGATCTGCCGATCGACGACTTCAGCCAGAAGTACATCGACAAGACCCTGGCCGAGCTGGAAGAAGAGCGCGCCGGCGTCGCCCACCTGCTGGGCTGATGCAGGCGGTACCGGCTCCGGCCGGTACGTCTTCCATCAAGGTAGGTACCGACCGCTGGTCGGTACGCAGAAAACGGGGAGGCTTCGGCTTCCCCGTTTTCATTTGGAATTCCTGGAACCGCATGATCCACCTGCACTACATCGATGACGCACTGCTGGTGGCCGAGAAGCCGGCTGGCCTGTTGTCCGTACCCGGCCGCAGCGCCGAGAACCAGGACTGCGTGGTCGCGCGCCTGCAGGCGCTGTACCCGGATGCGTTGACCGTGCATCGCCTGGACCAGGTGACCTCCGGCCTGCTGCTGCATGCGCGTGGCAAGGACATGCAGGCGGCGTTGTCGATGCAGTTCGAGCAGCGCCAGGTTGGCAAGCGGTATGAAGCGGTGGTGCAGGGGCTGCTCGAGGGTGATGCCGGCGAAGTGGACCTGCCGTTGGTCGTGGACTGGCCGAACCGGCCGAAGCAGATGGTCGATCACGAACGCGGCAAGCCGGCGCTGACGCGCTGGCGCGTCATCGCACGTGATGTTGAAGCGCAGTGCACCCGCGTGGCGTTGGAACCGATCACTGGCCGCAGCCATCAGCTGCGTCTGCACATGGCCAGTCTTGGCCATCCCATCGTCGGTGACGTGCTGTATGGCGCCGCACCGGCGCAGCGCGTGCATCTGCATGCGCGCAGCCTGCAGTTCACCCACCCGGTGACGGGCGCGGCGCTCGCGTTCGAGTCTGCGGCTCCGTTCTAGGGGTTCGGCAGGGCTTGCAGCCCTGCACCTGCAGAATCAACGTCAACGTCAAAAGCGGGCTATACGTGAGTTGGCGGGACGGTGTCGGAGTGCGGGGACGCCGCAAGTACGTCCCTGTAGGCTTGGCAGCCGCATCCATGCGGCTGACACCCCGCACTCCGACACCGCCCCACCTTCGACAGGTTCACTCGGCTGTTGGTAACGGTGGCCGTTGTTCCGCGCAGCTGTTGGTAGGTGTCGACCTTGGTCGACACGATATTTCTGTCAGATATCGAATGAATCATCCACGCATGGCGTGGATCTACCGTGTCGACCAAGGTTGACACCTACCAGAGCAGTCGACCAAGGTCGACACCGACCAGAACAATATGCCGTTCCGACAGATCGCGGAATCTGTCGAAGGCGGGGTGGGTCCGGTTGCGGGGGGCGTGAGCCGCATGGATGCGGCGACCGAGCCTCCATGGACGGATTCACGGCGTCCCCCGCAACCGGACCCACCCCGCCATCCCCCAGTAAGCCAGCTTCTGCTGTTGCTTCGGCTTCTGCAGGTGCAGGGCGCAGCCCTGCATGAAAAACCCACCCCCCTACCAAGGTAGGGCGGCCCGCGCGGCAGCGCCGGACTATCCTCGAACCCATGACTTTGTCTGGGAGGGCTGCGTCATGAACTACGAGGAAACCTACCGTCGCTCGATCGACGAGCCGGAGGCCTTCTGGGGCGAGGAAGCCAAGCGCATCCATTGGCACAAACCACCGCAGCAGGTGCTCGACTACAGCAACCCGCCGTTCCGGCGCTGGTTCGTCGGCGGTGAAACCAATCTCTGCTACAACGCCGTCGACCGCCACCTGGCCGAGCGCGCCGACCAGCTCGCGCTGGTCGCCATTTCCACCGAGACCAACAGCACCCGCGAGATCACCTATCGCCAGCTCTATCGCGAAGTGAACGACTTCGCCGCCGTGCTCAGGCACCTCGGTGTCGGTCACGGTGACCGCGTGGTGATCTACATGCCGAACATGGCCGAAGCCGTGTTCGCGATGCTGGCCTGCGCGCGCATCGGTGCGGTGCACTCGGTGGTGTTCGGGGGCTTTGCCGCGCACAACCTGGCGCTGCGCATCGACGATGCGAAGCCGAAGCTGCTCATCGCCGCCGATGCCGGCATGCGCGGTGGCAAGCTGATTCCGTACAAGCCGATGGTTGACGCGGCCTGCGCCGAAGCGGCTTCGCCGCCACCGCATGTGCTGATCGTGTCGCGCGGGCTGGATGCCGCCGAACCCCGCGTGCCGGGCCGTGATGTGGACTACGCCACGCTGCGTGCACAGATCGGGGAAGTGGATGTGCCGGTGCAGTGGCTGGAAGCGAGTGAGCCGAGCTACCTGCTGTACACCTCCGGCACCACCGGCAAGCCGAAGGGCGTGCAGCGCGACGTGGGTGGCTATGCGGTGGCAATGGCCCAGTCGATGGAGACCGTGTTCGACTGCAAGCCGGGCCAGGTGATGTTCTCCACCTCCGATGTCGGCTGGGCGGTGGGCCATTCCTACAACGTGTACGGCCCGCTGATCGGTGGCTGCACCTCGCTGCTGTACGAAGGGCTGCCGACGAATCCGGATCCGGGCATCTGGTGGGCGCTTTGCGAGCAGTACAACGTGCGCACGATGTTCTCGTCGCCCACCGCCATCCGCGTGCTGAAGAAGCACGACGCGGACTTCATCCACCGCCACGATCTGCGCGCGCTGAAGTACCTGTTCCTGGCCGGCGAGCCGCTGGACGAGCCGACCGCGCACTGGATCAGCGAAGCGCTCGGCAAGCCGATCATCGACAACTACTGGCAGACCGAAACCGGCTGGCCGGCGCTGACCCTGCTGCCGGGCCTGGAGATGAAGCCGGTGCGTTTCGGATCGCCCGGGTTCCCCAATCTCGGTTACCGGATGAAGGTGATCGACGAGAACACCGGCGAGGAAGTCGCACCGGGGCAGAAGGGCGTGCTGGTGGTGTCGCCGCCGCTGCCGCCGGGCTGCATGAGCACGGTGTGGAACGACGACAGCCGTTTCCTGCAGAGCTACTTCAGCCACTTCAAGGAACTGCTGTACAGCTCGCTGGACTGGGCGATCCGCGACGATGATGGTTACACCTTCATCCTCGGTCGCACCGATGATGTGATCAATGTGGCCGGGCACCGCCTGGGCACGCGCGAGATCGAGGAGGCCATTTCCAGTCATCCGCGCGTGGCCGAGGCCGCCGTGATCGGGGTCAAGGATGAACTGAAGGGGCAGGTGCCGCTGGTGTTCGTCACCCTCAAGCAGGGGCTCGATGGCGAGGATCCGGCGCCGGTGGTGGCCGAGATGATGGCGACGGTGACGACTTCGCTTGGCGCGGTTGCGCGCCCGGCGCATGTGCATGTGGTCAATGCACTGCCCAAGACCCGTTCGGGCAAGCTGCTGCGGCGCTCGTTGCAGGCGCTGGCCGAACAGCGCGACCCGGGTGACCTGTCGACGCTGGATGATCCCAGTGCGCTGGAGGAGATCCGCCGCGCGCTGGGCCGTTGACCTGGTAGTGCCGGCCGCTGGCCGGCACCTCCATCAATCCCGAGGTTGCCGGCCAGCGGCCGGCACTACCCTCCGCGTCCAGTACTTGCGCTAAGCTCGGCCTGTCATCGACCTGCAATACGCGGCGCGCGCCGGGGAAGGCGCGTGCCGTCCGGGGATGGCACAAAGGGGAGCGTGCCCGCCAGGGCGCGCCGGCATTGCGCATCGAGGGAGGGGGAGGCAATGGCATTGCTGCACGCCAAGACGGCTGCTGGCCGTCAGGAAATCGAAGACCGCGGCCGGCGCCTGCCGGCGGCACTGCGTTCGATCCTGCTGATGGTCGACGGCCATCGCGATGACACCGAACTGCGCGGCCTGTTCGAAGGGCTGCGCGCACCACCCGATGCACTGGAGCAGCTGGCCGCACAGGGCCTGATCGAAGTGATCGGTGGAAGCGCAGAGATGACACCGCTGCGTGGCATCAGCACCGGGCGCGAACAGGATCCGGCGCTGTACCAGCAGTTGTACGACGCGATGAGCGAGGCGGTGCGCCGCCACCTGGGCCTGAAGGGCTATTTCATGCAGTTGAAGATCGAACGCTGCACCGATGCGCTGGCGCTGGAGCGCTTGTGCCCGGAACTGCTGGCGGCGGTGGGCAAAGCGCGCAGCCCGGCATTGGCACAGCGCTGGTGGCAGGAAACCCAGTCGGCCGTGCTGAACGCAGGCGATGAGGTCGTGCAGGCCTGAGCCACCGCGTAAAGTGATCGGTTCACTTTCCCACAAGGAGTCCCGCGTGCAGGACGACCACGACGACACCGATACCCCCGGCTGGGACGCGATCAATGCGGCGCTGGCGCCGCTGTATGCCGGGCAGGAACCGCGTCACTTCGGCACCGCGTTGCCGTACACGCTCGGTGGCCAGGATCCGCTCGATGGCATCAGCGTGTACTGGGCAGACGCGCCGGTACCGCATTGGCACTACATCACCTACGGCTTCTCCGAGCTGTACGCCAAGGAGAGCAGCGATGCCGATGTCAGCGGCTATGGTTTCGAGCTGACCTTCCGCCTCGCTGCTGAAGCCGGTGAGCACGCCGGCAGCACACCGCCAGTGTGGCCGATGAACCTGCTGCAGAACCTGGCGCGCTACGTGTTCAGCAGTGGCAATGTGTTCGAGGATGGCCACCACCTCAATGCCAACGGCCCGATCGCGCTGGAGACCGACACGCGGCTGTGCCATCTGGCTTTCGTTGCCGACCCGCAGTTGCCGGCACGCGACACCACCAATGGCCACCTGCAGTTCCTGCAGCTGGTCGGGCTGACCGATGAAGAGATGGAAGCGGTCAAGCGCTGGTCGACGCGCGGCGTGCTGGAGGCGCTGCAACCGGCGATGCCGCTGTGGATCAGCGACCTGCATCGCGGCAATCTGCTGGAGGATCCGGCACTGGCGGCACAGGTGCAGGCCGGCAGCGAGCGTGAGGGCTCCAGTACCGGCATGTTGTTCATCGAGACACTGGATTGGCGGCAGGAGGCAGGCGTCACCACCCTGGTGCTTGGCGCCGGCCAGGTGGCCAGCGTGTGCGAGCTGCTGCCATTGCGCCTGCGCCACGGCAAATCGCTGGAACTGGTCAGCCGCGAGCGGCAGTGGGAGTTCGTTCCGGCCGGGCGCGGTGAAGGGGGTGACGTCTCCGCCGACAGCGCGCGCTGGGCACTGGACGAGGCGGGACTGCAGGCCCTGGCGGGCGTGCGTGCCGAGCGCGGCATCTACCCGGCGGCGGTGGCGCTGCGCATCGAAGTGGTGCCGACCTACCTGCGAGATGCCAAGGGCGAAGTGATCCGCCAGATCGGTTGATCACGCTGTGGGAACCGAGGGGGCCAGATCCGTTCGCCACGCGAGCGGCTCTGGCCCCAGGGCAGGATCAGGCCAAGCCTTCGGCCTTCAGCGCGGCCTGCACGCCGGCATCGGCATCCATGCGCGCCTTGTAGGCGGCCAGGTTGTCCAGGCCGGACAGGTCGACCTTGGTGCCGGCGGCCCAGCGCAGGGTGATGTAGAAGTACGGATCGGCGAAGCTGCGGAAGCCGGCCAGCCACGGCTTGTCGGCCAGCTGCCTGTCGGCGGTCTCGAACAAGCCACGCAGGCGCTTGTGCGCGGCGGCGCGGATCGCGTCGAACTGGCTCTCATCGGCGATGAACTTGCCCGGAGCGAACAGCGGCGAGAAGGCCGGGTGCACGTCGGAATTGACGAAGGCCAGCCAGCGGGTGGCTTCGGCACGCTGGCGCGGGCTGCCGTCACCGCCGAGGCCGGCCTGCGGGTAGGTGTCGGCGATATAGCCCATGATCGCGGCGTTCTGCAGCAGCACGAAGTCGCCATCGACCAGTGCGGGGACGGCGCGGCCGGATTGATCTTGAGGAATTCCGGGCCCTTCAGGGTGTCCTTGTTCAGCAGTTCAACCTCGAACGGCTGGCCGGTCCACTGCAGGGCGATGTGGTCGGCGGTGGAACAGGCACCGGGCTTGCTGTACAGCTTCATGGGAACTCCAGGTGATGCGGGCGGGAAGCGCCCACTATCCCAGAGCCTGGCGGCGGGCGGCAACGCTGCCGCCAGCACGGATCGTTACGACTGGCGCGGCTTGAGGTTCTGCACCTTATAGAAGGTGTGATCGCCGATGGTGGCCACCTGGTAGGCGTTGCGCCAGTTCGGGCTGGCAATGGACAGCGCGGCGAAGTGGCTGGCACCGGGCACGATCTCGCGGCGCTCGCCGGCCGGCAGCGCCCAGTTGCGCTCGGCGTCGAAGGCCACGTTCATCGCCTCGCTCCAGGCCGCATCATTGCCCAGCTGGGTGCCGGGGGAGACGATGGTCGGCGCGAACTGCTTGCGTGCGGTGACCACCTGGCACATCGAGTCGCCCCACAGGCCACTGTCGAGGCGACGCAGGGCGACTTCGGCGACGGCCTGCTGGCCGCGCAGGGTCTGGTCGCGGGCTTCCAGGTAAACGGTGGTGCTCAAACACAATGAATCAGCGGCCGGCTGCGGCAACAACTGCGACAGCCAGAGAATCCAGGCCAGTTTCATATAACTCCTTGCTCCGTGTGGGCCGCACCCTCCAGTTCCAGCCGCGGGGGCGACAGGAGGCGGGGTACGACTTGGCGTCATGGGGAGGCGGCCATCGGGGCCGCCCCGTGGGCAGCCCCAAAAGAAACGATCAATACCGATCGAGGGGGCTGCGCCGGCTCACCGGAAACTGGCTGGTGAGCGGAAAGATGGCGCAAGGTAGGGGGGCATAGCCGAACGCATCGTGAATCGTCCGGCTTGACATTCAGGTTCGGGAGGGGTGACGGAAATCACATTCCGCCCCCCATTCAGGCGCTCATCAGAGCGCGGCGGCGACCCGGCTGCCCTGGTCGATGGCCCGCTTGGCGTCCAGCTCGGCCGCTACATCGGCACCGCCGATCAGCTGCGCGTTGATGCCGGCGGCCTGCAGTTCGGCCTGCAATGCACGGTTCGGTTCCTGCCCGGCGCAGATCACCACATGGTCGACCGGCAGCAGCTGTTCGCTGCCTTCCACGCGGATGCGCAGGCCTTCGTCGTCCACGCCCAGGTACTCGACGCCACCGAGCATGCGCACGCCCTTGGCCTTCAGCGTGGCGCGGTGGATCCAGCCGGTGGTCTTGCCCAGTCGTGCGCCGGGCTTGCCCGGGCTGCGCTGCAGCAGCCACAGTCGCCGCGGGGATGCCTCGACCTCGGGCCGGGCCAACGCACCACGGGCCTCGAAGCTGCTGTCCACGCCCCATTCGGCCATCCAGCGCTGCGGGTCCAGCGAGGGCGACTCGCCGGCATGGCTGAGGAACTCGCCGACGTCGAAGCCGATGCCGCCGGCGCCGATGATCGCCGCATTGGCGCCCACCGTGACCCGGCCCAGCAGCACGTCCAGGTAGCTGACCACCTTGGCGTGGTCCGCCCCGGGGAAGTCGACCTTGCGCGGGGTGATGCCGGTGGCCAGCACCACCTCGTCGAAGCCGGCCAGGGTGGCGGTATCGGCACGGGTGCCCAAGCGCAGCTGTACACCGGTTTCGGCCAGCTTGTGGCGGAAGTAGCGCAGGGTCTCGTGGAACTCTTCCTTGCCGGGGATGCGCTTGGCCACGTTGAACTGGCCGCCGATCTCGTCGCCGGCGTCGAACAGGGTGACCTGGTGGCCGCGCTCGGCGGCGACGGTGGCGCAGGCCAGGCCGGCCGGGCCGGCGCCGACCACGGCGACCTTCTTCGGGGCCTGGGTGGGGTGGTAGACCAGCTCGGTCTCGTGTGCGGCGCGCGGATTGACCAGGCAACTGGCCAGCTTGTTTTCGAATACGTGGTCCAGGCAGGCCTGGTTGCAGGCGATGCAGGTATTGATCGCCTCGGCGCGGCCGGCGCGTGCCTTGTTCGGCCACTGCGGGTCGGCCAGCAGTGGGCGCGCCAGCGACACCATGTCGGCGCCGCCATCGGCCAGGATGCGCTCGGCGACCTCTGGCATGTTGATGCGGTTGGTTGCCACCAGCGGTACCTTCACATGCGGCTTGAGCTTGGCGGTGACACCGGCAAAGGCGGCGCGCGGCACCGACGTGGCAATCGTCGGGATACGCGCTTCGTGCCAGCCGATACCGGAATTGATGATCGTCGCGCCGGCGGCCTCGATGGCCTTCGCCTGCTGCACGATCTCTTCCCAGTTGCTGCCGTCCTCCACCAGGTCCACCAGTGACAGCCGGTAGATGATGATGAAGTCCGGGCCACAGGCCTCGCGGATGCGGCGCACGATCTCCACCGCGAAGCGCATGCGCTGACTGGCATCACCGCCCCAACGGTCGATGCGCTTGTTGGTGCGCGGGGCGATGAACTCGTTGATGAGGTAGCCCTCCGAGCCCATCACTTCGACGCCGTCGTAGCCAGCCTCGCGGGCCAGCTTCGCGCTGCGTGCATAGTCGGCGATATGGCGTTCGACGCCACCGGCCGAGAGCGCGCGCGGGGTGAACGGGTTGATCGGTGCCTTCAGCTTCGACGGTGCCACCGACAACGGGTGGTAGGCATAGCGGCCGGCATGCAGCAGCTGCAGGCAGATCTTCGCGCCGTGCTGGTGCGCGGCGGCGGTGAGCTGGCGGTGCGGGCGTACTTCCCAGGGCCAGGACAGCTTGCCGCCGAACGGCTTCAGCCAGCCCACCACGTTCGGTGCGAAGCCACCGGTGACGATCAGGCCGACGCCACCCTCGGCGCGTTCGGCGAAATAGGCCGCCAGTCGCGGAAAGTCGCGGGCGCGATCTTCCAGGCCGGTGTGCATCGAGCCCATCAGTACGCGGTTGCGCAGCTGGGTGAAGCCCAGGTCCAGCGGGGCGAACAGGTGGGGATAGGCGCTTTCGTTGGCTGGCGACATGGTCGATACGCTTGCGTACGGAAGCGCGAAGCGTGCCGCGAAACGGCGGCCGGGGCAAGGGCCGCTGGATCGCGCCTGCGGCGCTGCCCCCGAACTCCGGGGGCGGTAGTGCCGGCCGCTGGCCGGGTACGCTCGGCACATGCGTGCTGTCGCTCCCGCGTTTCGCTGCGCGAATCGCGGGCCCCACTTACCGGCCTCCAACCCCCGCGCCTGCGGCGCTGCCCCCGAACTCCCGGGGCGGTAGTGCCGGCCGCTGGCCGGAATCCAGGTCAGCTCAGGGTGATTGCGGTTGCCGGCCAGCGGCCGGCACTACCGGAGCAGGCCGGCCGATCCCGAACCAGCCCAGCGTGATCCCGCACAGCGGGCCGATCAGCAGGGCGAAGGCGAGGGTGCCGAGGCCGACGTTGCCACCCAGCCACCAGCCGAGCAGCAGCACGCTGCCTTCGATCAAGCTGCGTACCTTCCAGATCGGCCAGCCAGTGCGGGCGTGCAGACCGGTCATCAGGCCATCGCGCGGGCCGGGGCCCAGCTTGGCGCCGATGTACAGGCCGGTGGCCAGCGCGACCAGCAGCATGCCGGTGCAGGACATCGCCACCTGCCAGCCGAGGCCGACGGCTGGCGGCAGCAGCCACAGGCCGAACTGCGCGGATGGGCCGATCAGCATCACGTTGAGCACGGTGCCGACGCCCGGCCTCTGGCGCAACGGCCACCACAGCAGCAGCACCAGCGCGCCGATGACGTTGGTGGCCAGGCCGAAGGACAGCGGGGTCTGTGCGGCGATGCCCTGCGACAGCACATCCCATGGCGCCACGCCGATGGCTGCACGGATCATCAGCGATGCGCCGAAGCCGTAGAGGAACAGGCCGGTGATCAGCTGCAGCAGGCGCAGGGGCAGGGCGGTGGGCATGGCACGCTCGGGGGAGGGGAGGATCTGTTTCCACCGTAATCCCGATTCATCCGTCGCCATAGATACAGATGCCGGCCAATACGCTGCCACAGGCGGGATCTGTAGAGCCGAGCCCATGCCCGGCTGGCGGTGCCAGGCAAAGCAGCCGAGCATGGGCTCGGCTCTACGTCGGCGTTCCAGCCTGGCTCAATCGTCCCAGCCCGCCAGTGCCAGCTTGCCAAGCGTGCGCCCGCTGGCCAGGCGCTGATGCGCGATGTCCAGGTTGGTCGCATTGATCGTGCCCAGTACCTCGCTGAGAGTGCCCCGCAGCTGGCCGGCGTCGATCATGCTGGCCGCGCGGCTGAGGATGCGGTGCTGTTCGATGCGGTCGGCGGTGGCGAAGCGCGCGCGCGCGAACATGAATTCCCAGTGGATACCGATGCACTTGGCCTTGTACGGATCTCCGATGCGCAGCGCACCGCGCGGTTCGACGATCAGGCCGACATGGCCCTGCGGCGCCAGCAGCTGGCCCAGTTCATCCCAGTAGTGGTCGGTGTCGGCCAGATTGAGCGCGACATGTACCGCATCGATGCCCAGCGCCTGCAACTGCGCCAGCAGCGGTCGGGTGTGGTCGACCACATGCTGCGCACCCATCTGCCGGCACCAGTCGGCCGAGGACGCGCGGGAGGCGGTGGCGATCACCTCGAAGCCCGCATGGCGGGCCAGCTGGATCGCCATCGATCCGACGCCGCCCGCACCGCCGATCACCAGCAGGTGCTGGCCGGCATGACGACGGTCATCCAACTGCAACGGCATGCGCTGGAACAGCAGTTCCCAGGCGGTGAGCGTGGTCAGCGGCAGGGCGGCCGCTTCAGCGAAATCCAGCGTGGTCGGCTTGCGTGCGACCAGGCGTTCATCCACCCATTGGTACTGCGCATTGCAGCCCGGGCGGGTGACATCGCCGGCGTAATAGACCTCGTCGCCGGAGGCGAACAGGCTGGCCTCTTCGCCGATTGCTTCGACCACGCCGGACGCGTCCCAACCGAGCACGCGGGGCGCCTCGAGCGTGGCCGGATCAGTGGCCGCGCGCTGCTTGCCATCGACGGGGTTGACCGAGACTGCTTCGACCCGGATCAGCAGGTCACGACCGCGTGGAGGCAGGGGTGGGGGCAGCTGGACATCGCGCAGTGCGGGGGCGGATTCACGACTCAGGGCGACAGCTTTCATCTCGGCTCCGGCTGGGTTCGTGGCCTCATCATAAGGTTCCTCACGTTTCTGCAAGCGCGCTGAACTGTCTGAAGCACGCCGTTGCGGAATATGTCGCTTTTCCCGCCTAAACACCGTTAAACCCTTGCAGCGCGAAGGTCTTGCGGATTTTCATCATCCTGTATAGGGTTTCAACGTCGGACCGGTGGAGGGTCGGGCACAACACTTCACATGTTACGGGACTGTTAACATGACCTTCACCCGCCTGAGCATAATGTTCGCGGCGGTGGCGTGCTGAATCGGCTGTCGAACATCGACGCAGTAGTGCTGGCCCATGCCTCTACCGGTTTCATACCCCCGAAATAGGAGCTGTACTCAATGAACAAGAAGATCCTTACTGCCGCGCTGCTGGGTGGTCTGGCTTTCGCCCAGGCTGCCTCCGCGCAGGAGTTCGATGACCGCTGGTACCTGACCGGTTCGGCCGGCTTCAACTTCCAGGACAGCGACCGTCTGACCAATGACGCTCCGTTCGTGACCCTGGGCCTGGGTAAGTTCATCAGCCCGAACTGGTCGCTGGACGGTGAGCTGAACTATCAGAACCCGAACTTCGATTCGAACAAGGACCTGAACTGGTCGCAGTACGGCGTCTCGCTGGACCTGCGTCGCCACTTCATCAAGGAAGGCCGCGGCTGGAACCCGTACATCCTGGGTGGCCTGGGCTACCAGAAGTCGGAAGAGTCCTACCCGTTCGATGCCACCGGCCCGCGCAAGCGTAAGGACGGCAACGCTGCCGCCAAGGTCGGCGTCGGTCTGCAGACCACCTTCGAGAAGCGCGTTGCCGTGCGTGCCGAAGTCGCCTACCGCGCTGACTTCGACGACCAGAGCATTGCTGCACGTGACGAAAGCTGGTTCGGCGACGTGCTGGCTTCGGTCGGCGTCGTGATCCCGCTGGGCCCGGCTCCGGTCGCGGCTGCTCCGGCTCCGGCTCCGGTTGCCCCGAGCTGCGCCGACCTGGATGACGACGGTGACGGCGTCAACAACTGCGACGACAAGTGCCCGAACTCGCAGCCGGGTCAGACCATCGGTCCGGACGGTTGCCCGGTGCCGGTCTCCATCGACCTGAAGGGCGTCAACTTCGACTTCGACAAGTCGAACCTGCGTCCGGACGCCGTGGCGATCCTGAGCGAAGCCACCGAGATCCTGAAGCGTTACCCGGATCTGCGCGTTGAAGTTGCCGGTCACACCGACTCGAAGGGTACCGACGCTTACAACCAGAAGCTGTCGGAGCGTCGTGCGACTGCCGTGTACAACTACCTGACCAAGAACGGCGTTGACGCCGGTCGCCTGGTCGGCCCGATCGGCTACGGCGAGAGCCGTCCGATTGCTCCGAACACCAACCCGGATGGTTCGGACAACCCGGAAGGTCGCGCCAAGAACCGTCGTACCGAGCTGAACGTCCAGAACTAAGTTCTGACGCTCTGCCAGTAAGACACAGCAGGACCCGGCTTCGGCCGGGTCTTGTTGTTTCTGCCGCCGGGAATCTCGAATTTCATGCGTGAGGACAACCGTTCGTCGGGATTTTGTCCGCAAAACCAATGAGTTGCCGTATTCATTGAAAGTGGCGCTTGAAAGCTGACGCGGCATTGCTAAACTCGCCGCGTCACTTCCTTCCGTGGATGTCCCTCATGCTGCGCTCTGCATCGGCCGCCGTTCTGGCGCTGGCCCTGGTTCCCGCCGCCCACGCTGCGGTCGATTGCTCGGTCAACACCAGCGCATCGCCGCTGCCGTTGCCGGCCACGACCATCGCGCCGGTGGCCGACGAGCTGTACATCCGTGGCAATCAGCTGGGCATGCCGGCCGGCGTGCTGAGCGGCAATTACGATCCGTCGCAGTCGCTGGACCAGGTGCTGCAGCGCCTGCGCATCGATGGCTGCCAGAACATCGCCAAGGCCATCCCGAGCGCGCCGGCAGTGAAGCCGAACGACCCGGCGGCCTACAAGCCGCAGACCGAATTCGACAACACGCCCTGGCGCTTCGACATGAGCCAGAACGGCAAGCGCATGACCGCCGAAGAGTTCGACGCCTGGATGAAGGCGCGTGGCGTGCGTGTGGTCAAGGCGCGTCCGGCTCCGGCCGCCACTCCGGCCCCGGCCGAAGCACCGGCTGAGACCAAGCCGGTCGACAAGAAGTAAGCGCCGCGGGGAGCAGAGGCTTGCGCACGCGCCGCCCACCTGCCGCCCCCGCCGCCCGCTCCCACGCATCGCGTGGGCGTGCGACTCCGAATGTCTCCAGTGGCGTGCGCCATGGCCTGGCGCGCGTGCTGTCCAAGGCCGGCGTGTGCTCGCGCAGCGAGGCCGCGCGCTGGATCGCCGAAGGGCGCGTGCGTGTCTCCGGCCGCATCGTGCGTGATCCCGAGTTCCCGATTGGCCAGCCGGCGCCGCCGATCGAGGTCGATGGCCAGCCTATGGGCGCGCCGCAGCGCCTGTACCTGATGCTCAACAAGCCGCGCGGCGTGGTGACCACGGCGCAGGACGAGCGTGGCCGCGACACCGTCTACCGCTGCTTTGATGGTGCCGGTCTGCCATGGATCGCGCCGGTCGGGCGCCTGGACAAGGCCAGCGAAGGGCTGTTGCTGTTCAGCAACGATCCGCAGTGGGCTGCGCGCCTGACCGACCCCCAGACCGGCCCGGACAAGACCTACCACGTGCAGGTGGATGGCCTGCCCGATGACGCCACTCTGGCGGCACTGCAGGTCGGCGTGGAGGACGAGGGCGAGTTCCTCGTTGCCCAGGCCGTGCGCGTGCTGCGCAGTGGCGACAAGACCGCATGGCTGGAGGTGGTCCTCGACGAGGGCCGCAACCGCCATATCCGCCGCCTGTTGGCGGCCTTCGACCTGCAGGTGCTGCGCCTGGTCCGGGTCGCGATCGGTGGGCTGGCGCTCGGCGATCTCGGCAAGGGCCAGTGGCGGATGCTGGAGGTCAGTGACCAGCAGCGGCTGGGGGCCGCTGCACCGGGCTGATCATCGCCCGCGGCCGGCGGTTGCCGGCCACCGTTCCAGGCGTAGGGGGCGCCTGGTTGCTGAATTTCCCGAACGGAGCCTGCCATGTACCACCCGACCCTCAACCAAACCCTGCGCTGCGCAGGCCTGCTGCTGCCGATGGTGCTGCTGACCGCCTGTGGTGGCCACAAGAAGGTGGCCAAGGCGGAAACGCCGGCCGAAACCCCGGTGGTGGAAGTGAAGACCCCGGAGCTGGATGGCCGCGGCAGCTACCGCTTCCTGATGAGCAACGGCGACAAGAAGATGACCGCCGACGAGTTCGATGCCTGGATGAAGGCCAACGGCATCCGCGTTGCCAAGGGCAACGGCCAGGATGCTGCCGCCAAGCCGGTGGTGGTGGCCAGCAAGGACGAGCCGAAGGGCAAGAAGAAAAAGAAGTGATGCCGGCAGGTGCCGACCTCGGTCGGCACGCCATCAGGCCCGGTAGGTGCCGACCTCGGTCGGCACGCCATCAGGCCCGGTAGGTGCCGACCTTGGTCGGCACGCCCTCATGCCCGGTAGGTGCCGACCTTGGTCGGCACGCTTTGTCCGTTGGGATCAGCCCTTGATCACGCCCAGCTCGACACCGATGCGGGTGAACGCATCGATCGCGCGGTCCAGATGCTCGCGGCTGTGCGCAGCGCTGATCTGGGTGCGGATGCGGGCCTGGCCCTTGGGCACCACCGGGAAGAAGAAGCCGATCGCGTAGATGCCTTCTTCGAGCAGGCGCTCGGCGAACTTCTGCGCCAGCGGTGCGTCGTACAGCATCACCGGGCTGATCGGGTGCACACCCGGCTTCACGTCGAAACCGGCTGCGACCATCTTTTCGCGGAAGTAGCGGGTGTTTTCCACCAGGGTGTCGCGCAGGTCGTCAGCGGCGGCCAGCATCTCGAACGCCTTGATGCCGGCGGCAACCACATGCGGCGGCAGCGAGTTGGAGAACAGGTACGGCCGCGAACGCTGGCGCAGCAGCTCGATCACCTCGGCGCTGGCGCAGGTGAAGCCGCCCAGTGCGCCGCCCATGGCTTTGCCCAGGGTGCCAGTGATGATGTCGATCTTCTCCAGCACACCCTTCACTTCGGCCGAACCACGGCCGGTGGCACCCAGGAAGCCGGTGGCGTGGCACTCATCGATGTGCACCAGCGCGTTGTACTTCTTCGCCAGTGCGGTGATTTCGTCCAGCGGGGCGATGAAGCCGTCCATCGAGAACACGCCGTCGGTGGTGATCAGCTTGGTCTTGCAGCCGGCGGCATCGGCGGCCTGCAGCTGGGCTTCCAGGTCGGCCATGTCGCAGTTGGCGTAGCGGAAACGCTTGGCCTTGCACAGGCGCACACCGTCGATGATCGAAGCATGGTTCAGTGCATCGGAAATGATCGCGTCGTTCTCGCCGAGCAGCGGTTCGAACAGGCCGCCGTTGGCGTCGAAGCAGGCGGCGTACAGGATGGTGTCCTGCTTGCCGAAGAAGTCGGCGATCTGCTTCTCCAGCTGCTTGTGCAGGTCCTGGGTGCCGCAGATGAAGCGCACCGAGGCCATGCCGAAGCCGTGGGTATCCAGCGCATCCTTGGCGGCCTGGATCAGGTCCGGATGGTCGGCCAGGCCCAGGTAGTTGTTGGCACAGAAATTCAGCACCGTGCGGCCGTCCTCGAGGGTGATCTCGGCCGACTGCGGGCTGGTGATGATCCGCTCGGACTTGAACAGGCCCTGGGCGCGGATGGCGTCCAGTTCCTCGGCGTAGTGGCGGGTCAGGGCGGAGGAGGCGTCGGTCATGGCGTGGGCACGGCTCTGAACGGGGAAACCGCTGATTCTACCGGGCATCACCGCTTGCCGACCGGCCTGATCGGGGCATCGCCACGGCCGGCACATGTTGCATCGCAATAGCAAACTGGTTAAGAATTCGTGAACCGGGGCTGTCTGGCTCCGGTCGCTGCGCCCGCTGCAGATCCCGCCTTCCACGCCACCGACCCCACCGGAGACGCTCATGAAGCACGCCCGTGCCTGCCTCGCCATTGCCGCTGCCCTGACCCTGGCCGCCCCGTTCGCCGCCAGCGCCCAGGACAATGAATCTCCGTACAGCTGGAATGTCACCGCCGTTTCCGACTACTTGTTCCGTGGTGTGTCGCAGACCGATGAGGATCCGACCCTGCAGGCCGGCTTCACCTACACCAGCCCGGTCGGCTTGTATGCCGGCGTATGGGGCTCAGGCGTCGACTTCGGTGCCGGCGATCCGAAGACCGAGATCGACTACCTGATCGGCTACGGCGTGGACGTGACCGAGCGCGTCAACTTCGACGTGCTGTTGAACCGTTACACCTACCTCAAGTCCAGCCACCAGAACTACAACGAGCTGATCACCACCACTACGCTGGATGACACCTACAAGCTGACGGTGGCCTACACCAACGATGTCTGGAACAGCAGCACCGATGGCTGGTACTTCGGCCTGGGCGGCAGCTGGGGCCTGCCGAAGGACTTCACCCTGAATGCCAACGTCGGTCGCAGCACCTTCGAGGACGGCATCGCCAAGGACTACACCGACTGGAACGTCGGCGTCGCGCGCCAGTTCGGCCTGTTCAACGTCGGCCTGGGCTACTACGGCACCGACGGCAACGGCCGCGACAACTCCGGCAAGCTGGCCCACAGCCGGGTGATGCTGAGCGTCGCCGTAGGCAAGTAACGCCGCAGGCGTTACGGTAGGTGCCAGGCTTGCCTGGCACGCTTTACGAAAAAGGCGCCCATCGGGCGCCTTTTTCCGTTCCGCGGTGTTCTTGATCCCATCTGGGGAAGAGCCTCCTTGTTGTTCAAGGGGGCGCGCCGCAGGCGCGGGGATAAGGAAACCTGCACGGATTCAACGTGGCGAAGCCACGATGAATCAATTCCAGCTGAGGACCACCTTGCCGGCCTTGCCTTCTTCCATCAGGTCGAAGCCCTTCTGGAAGTCGTCGATCGGCAGCTGGTGGGTCATCACCTTGCCCAGCGGGAAACCGGACAGCACCAGCTGGGTCATCTTGTACCAGGTCTCGTACATCTTGCGGCCGTAGATGCCCTGCACGGTCAGGCCCTTGAAGATGATCTTGTCCCAGTCGCAGCCGGCGCCCTTGGGCATGATGCCGAGCATGGCGATCTTGCCGCCGTGGTACATGCAGTCGAGCATGTCGTTGAACGCACGCGGGTTGCCGCTCATTTCCAGGCCCACGTCGAAGCCCTCCATGTGCAGTTCCTTCATCACGTCCTTCAACGAGGTGTTGGCGACGTTGACCACGCGGGTGGCGCCCATGTCGGCGGCCAGCTTCAGGCGGAAATCGTTGACGTCGGTGACCACCACGTTGCGCGCACCGATGTGCTTGCAGATGCCGGCGGCGATGATGCCGATCGGGCCGGCACCGGTGATCAGCACGTCCTCGCCGATCACGTTGAACTCCAGCGCACAGTGCGCGGCGTTGCCGTACGGGTCGAAGAACGCAGCCAGCTCCGACGGGATCTGGTCCGGGATCGGCCACAGGTTGCTGGCCGGCATCACCATGTATTCGGCGAAGGCGCCGTTGACGTTGACGCCGATGCCGACGGTGTTGGGGCACAGGTGCGGGCGGCCGCCACGGCAGTTGCGGCAGTGGCCGCAGACGATGTGGCCTTCGGCCGAGACGCGCTGGCCGATCTCATAGCCGGTTACGCCCGGGCCGATTTCGGCGACGCGACCGACGAATTCGTGGCCGATGGTCAGGCCCGGCTTGATGGTGCGCTGGCTCCACTCGTCCCACAGGTAGATGTGCAGGTCGGTACCGCAGATCGCGGTCTTCTCCAGCTTGATCAGGACCTCGTTCGGGCCCGGGGTCGGCACCGGAACTTCTTCCAGCCAGATGCCCTTGGCCGCTTCGCGCTTGACCAGGGCCTTCATCGTTTGCTGCGCCATCGGGGTGGAACTCATCAGGGGGAAAGCGCGGATTATAGGGTGCCGCGCGGATTTCCCATGTTGCGCTGCGGGTGCAGTGGCGGAACGAAAGGCGTGCGCCGGCGGGCGTTTCGAACGGCGTCGCCGCGCTCGCCGGGCATGGCCCGGCGCTACCGTCCGAGGCCAGGGAGTTGTCGGGAGGCAGGACGCCAGACCGATGCAGGACCGTGAGCGCCATGGATGGCGCGATCGAGCCCCATGGGTGAGGGCGCTTTGCTTGCGAAGCACTGCTTCGCAAGCGCCAGAACGCACAGCCGCCAGCGGCTGGGCCGGGCCGCGGAGCGGGGTTTACGGCGTGTCCTGCATCGGTCTGGCGTCCTGCCTCCGTCCGATTGCAGTGGAGACGCTGAACGGTGGAAGCATCCGATTGCATGACTTCCGGGGTTCGGGCCGGGGCAGGGCCGCGGGCTACAATCGAGGGTTCCACTACCAGGGGCCGCTCCATGCGCTCGAACCTGCTTGCATTTTCCATCGTCGCCAGCCTCGGGCTGGCCCAGGTCGCCCATGCCGCTGAAGGCATGTGGGTGCCGCAGCAGCTGCCGGAAATCGCCGGCCCGCTGCAGAAGGCCGGCCTGAAGCTGTCTCCGGAACAGCTGTCCAACCTGACCGGCGACCCGATGGGCGCGGTCGTCGCCCTCGGCGGCTGCACCGCCAGCTTCGTCTCGCCGCAGGGCCTGGTGGTCACCAACCACCACTGCGCTTATGGCGCCATCCAGCTGAATTCGACCGCGCAGAAGAACCTGATCAAGGACGGCTTCAACGCGCCGACCCTGAAGGACGAACTGAGTGCCGGCCCGAACGCCCGCGTGTTCGTGCTCGACCAGATCACCGACGTCACCGCCCAGGCCAAGGCCGCCATTGCCGGCGCCGCAACGACCCGCTGGCCCGCAGCCGCGCGCTGGACGCCTTCGACAAGGCCCAGGTCGCCGCCTGTGAAGCCGATGCCGGCTTCCGCTGCCGCCTGTACAGCTTCTCCGGCGGCAACACCTACCGCCTGTTCCGCAACATGGAAATCAAGGACGTGCGCCTGGTCTACGCGCCCCCGGGCAGCGTCGGCAAGTTCGGCGGCGACGTCGACAACTGGATGTGGCCGCGCCACACCGGCGATTTCTCGTTCTACCGCGCCTACGTGGGCAAGGACGGCAAGCCGGCCGCGTTCGCCGCCGACAATGTGCCGTACCAGCCCAAGCACTTCCTGAAGTTCGCCGACCAGCCGCTGGGCGCCGACGACTTCGTGATGGTGGCCGGCTACCCGGGCCGTACCAACCGTTATGCCCTGGCTGGTGAGTTCAACGAAACCGCCAGCTTCACCTACCCGACCATCGCCAAGCACTACAACGCGGTGCTGAAGATGATCGCCGACGCTGGCAAGGCCGACGCCGACGTCAAGGTGAAGTACGCCGCCACCGCCGCCAGCATGAACAACGTGGCCAAGAACTACCTGGGCCAGCTGGAAGGCTTCAAGCGCATCGACGCCGCTGGCCAGAAGCAGGCCGAGGAAGCCGCCGTGCTGGCGTGGCTGAAGAAGCAGGGCGCTGCCGGCAAGCCGGCCCTGGCCGCACACGCGCAGCTGCTCAAGCATCTGGATAGCAGCAAGTCGACCCGCGAACGCGACCTGTTCGTCGGTCAGTTCAACAACACCTCGGCCGTTGGCGCAGCGATCAGCCTGTACCGCCTGTCGATCGAGCGCAGCAAGCCGGATGCCGAACGCGAAGCCGGTTACCAGGAACGCGACCTGACCACCATCGAAGGTGGCCTGAAGCAGATGGACCGTCGCTACGTGGCGAAGATGGACCAGCAGCTGCAGACCTACTGGCTGGACCAGTACGTGGCTCTGCCGGCCGCACAGCGCGACAACGAAGTGCTGAACAAGTGGCTGGCCGGCAGCGACGCCGCTGCGGTGAAGTCGCTGGTGAGCAAGCTGTCGGGCACCGAGCTGGGCAGCCTGGACAACCGGCTGAAGTGGTTCAAGGCCGACCGTGCCGCGTTTGAAGCCAGCAGCGATCCGGCCATCCAGTACGCCGTGGCCGTCATGCCGGCACTGCTGAAGCAGGAAGAGCAGAAGAAGATCCGCGAAGGCGAATCGCTTACCGCACGTCCGCTGTACCTGCAGGCCGTGGCCGACTACAAGAAGAGCCAGGGTGAGTTCGTCTACCCGGACGCCAACCTGTCGCTGCGCATCACCTTCGGCAACGTCATGGGCTATGGCAAGGACGGCGTGACGTACACCCCGTTCACCACCCTGGAAGGCGTGGCGGCGAAGGAAACCGGCGAAGACCCGTTCGATTCGCCGAAGGCGCTGCTCGATGCGGTCAAGGCCAAGCGTTACGGTGGCCTGGAAGACAAGCGCATTGGTTCGGTGCCGGTGAACTTCCTGTCCAACCTGGACATCACCGGCGGCAACTCCGGCTCGCCGGTGCTGGACGCCAACGGCAAGCTGGTTGGCCTGGCCTTCGATGGCAACTGGGAATCGGTCAGCTCCAACTGGGTGTTCGACCCGGTGATGACCCGCATGATCGCCGTCGACAGCCGCTACATGCAGTGGATCATGCAGGAAGTGGCGCCGGCGCCGCAGCTGCTGAAGGAACTGAACCTGGCGAAATAAACCAGTTGCGGTAGTGCCGGCCGCTGGCCGGCAACCTCGACCAGACAGCCGGAGTTTCCAAAACCCCGCGACCCACGTCGCGGGGTTTTTTCATGCCCGGCCCGGCCGGGTGCGCCGAACAGGTATCATCCCTGTTCCGCGGACTTCACAGGATGTGAACGAAACGCGGAAACCTCCTCCCCCCAGGACCCCTTGCACGCATGCGCATCCTGCTTGCCCGCCACGGCGAAACGCCGTGGAACGCCGAAGGCCGCTACCAGGGCCAGATCGATATTCCGCTTTCGCCGATCGGTGAAGCCCAGGCCCAGGCACTGGGCGCCCGCCTGGCCTCGGTGGACATCACCCGTGCCGTCGCCTCGCCGCTGTCGCGCGCGCAGCGCACCGCGCAGCTGGCGCTCGGCGCCGCCCGCGCCGACATGCTGCTGACCGAGCCGGAGCTGCAGGAAATCGCCCACGGCGAATGGGAAGGGCTGCTGGCCAGCGAAATCAACGAAAAGGATCCTTCGCGGCTGCAGGCCTGGCGCGAGGAGCCGGATACGGTGCTGATGCCCGGCGGTGAATCGCTGCGCCTGGTGCTGGAGCGCAGCTGGCGCGGCCTGGCCCGCGCCACCGAAGGCCTCGGCGAGCACGACACTCTGCTGGTGGTTGCGCACGATGCGGTCAACCGCGTGATCCTGTGCAAGGTGCTGGGCCTGCCGATTTCCCGCCTGTGGACCTTCCGTCAGGCACCGACCACGCTCAACCTGCTCGAAGGCGCCGATCTGGACAGCCTGGAAGTGGTGCGCCTGAACGACTGCGCCCACCACACGCCGTTCTTCGGCGAAGCCAAGCACCGCGCACTCTGACCCGCCACACCGAACCACCTGTACCTGTTGGAAGCACTGCCGTGACGAACACCCCGACCACCCTGGCCGATTGGCTGGATTACATTGAACGCCAGCACCCGGCGACCATCGACATGGGCCTGGAGCGCGTGCGCGCCGTGGCCACGGCGATGGGTCTTGGCGCGCCGGCCGGGCGCACCATCGTGGTCGGTGGCACCAACGGCAAGGGCTCCACCGTGGCCTTCATCGAGGCCATCGGCCGTGCTGCTGGTTGGAAGGTCGGCGCCTACACGTCTCCGCATCTGCTGCGCTACAACGAGCGTGTGCGCATCGACGGGCAGGACGTTGACGATGCGGCGCTGGTCGCCGCGTTCAACGCCATCGAGACCGCGCGTGGCGAGACCACGCTGACCTATTTCGAGTACGGCACGCTGGCTGCGCTGCAGCTGTTCGCCGACGCCGGGCTGGACCTGGCGGTGCTGGAAGTGGGCCTGGGCGGGCGTCTCGATGCAGTCAACATCGTCGATGCCGACGTGGCGGTGATCACCACCGTCGACATCGACCATGCCGAGTGGCTGGGCGAGGACCGCGAAGCGATCGGCGCCGAGAAGGCCGGCATCATCCGTGGCTGGAAGCCGGTGATCCTGGGCGAGACCGATCCGCCGTCCAGCGTGCTGGCGCGTGCCTATCTGGTGGGTGCCAACGCGATCCGCGGCGGCAGCGACTATTTCTACGAACCGATCGATGCCCAGCGCTGGCGCTGGCGGGATGTCGGCCTGCGCATGGAGCTGCCGACCCCGGCGCTGGCCGGCCCGATCCAGCTGGCCAATGCGGGCGCCGCCATCGCCGCTCTGCGCGCGCTGGACAAGCCGGTGCCGCGTGCGGCGTGGGCCGCCGGGATCGCGGCAGCGCGCATTTCCGGCCGCATGCAGGCATTCGAACGGGATGGCGTGCAGATCCGTGTGGACGTGGGCCACAACCCGCAGGCGGCGGGCCAGCTGGCGCGTGCGCTGAAGGCCGAAGTGTCAGCCGGCCGCACCCTGGCGGTGTACGCCGCGCTGCAGGACAAGGACGCGGTGGGCGTGGTGCAGGCGCTGCAGGATGTGGTGGGCGAGTGGACCCTGGCCGGGCTGGATGGCGCGCGTGGGCAGAGCGCCGCCCAGCTGCAGGCGCGCCTGACCGGCACGGCGGCGGCCAAGGCGCCGCTGGCCGACACCGTCGAACAGGCACTGGCGCAGGTGCTGGCCCAGGCCGAGCGCGGCGACCGCGTGCTGGTATTCGGCTCGTTCCATACCGCCGCTGCAGCCCTGCAATGGCTGCAGGGCGACGCCTGATCCGCGTTCAGCCAACGCCGACGCCGTCCGGTCCGGCACCCGTATAATCGACGGCAACCTCCGGACAGTTGCCTGCCTCACGTGGATACGCCTCTGAAACAGCGTCTGATTGGTGCCATCGTGCTGGTGGCGCTGGCCGTGATTTTCCTGCCGATGCTGGTCAAGGGACCCGCACCCGACAGCGGTGTGGCCAATGTGCCGATCGCCGCGCCGGATGCGCCCGCCGATGGCCAGTTCGAAACCCGCGAATTGCCGCTGGTCGCCCCGGCAGGCGGTGCCACCGGCCTGCAGACCGGTCAGGCCAAGCCGCTGGCAGATGCTGCCGCACCTGCCACCCCGCCGGTCGTGGACACTTCGCCGGCGGTCGCCGCCGGCAACTATGCGGTCACCTTCGGTGCCTACGGCAGCAAGGCCGATGCCGATGCCGTGATCGCCTACCTGAAGCGCTCGCAGCTGCCGGGCTTCACTGAAACCGCCACCATCAACGGCCGTCAGGCATGGCGTGTGCGGGTCGGGCCATATGCCGACCGCGCCCAGGCCGAGGCGGCCCGCCTGCAGGCGGTGAAGATCCGTGCGGATGTGAAGGCCGAAGTGATCACCCTGGATGCGTCGGCTGGCAGCAGTGCTCCCGTCGCGGCTACCCCGGCACCGGTTGCGCCGAGCGCCAGTACCCCGTCCGCAGCGACTGCGCCCTCGGCCAGCAGCAACCCGGTGCGCAGCGAAAGCCTGCCGCCGAGTACGCCGGTCGCGACCGCTCCGGCAGCCAAGCCCGAGCCGCCGAAGCCGGCGCCGAAGCCCGAAACCCCGAAGCCCGAGCCGAAGCCGGAGACCACCGCCAGCAAGCCGGCAACGGCCCCGGCCACGCCGGCAGCGCCGGCTGCCAGCGGCGTCGGCTTTGCTGTGCAGCTGGGCGCGTTCGGCCAGGCCAACGATGCCAATGCCCTGCGCGACAAGGTCCGCGCCGCCGGCTTCAGCGCTTTCGTCGAACAGGTGCGCACCGAAAAGGGCACCCTGCATCGCGTCCGCGTCGGGCCGGTGGCCAACCGCGGCGATGCCGAGCAGCTGAAGGCGCAGGTTGCCGCCAAGGTCGGCGTGGCCGGCATGGTGCGACCGCACCCATGACCCACGCGCAGCCTCGTTGCCAGCGCCGCCGAAGGAGCGGGGCGCCATGATCGACGTGGTGCTGCTGATCGTGATCGCCGCCTCGACCCTGCTGGGGATGCTGCGCGGCTTCGTGGGAATCGTCATCGGCACCCTGTCGTGGCTGCTGGCCGCGTGGGCTGCCTTCGCCTTCGGCAATGATGCCGCCCATTGGTGGGCCGCCCCGGCGGCCCCCGGTGGCGAACACTTCGTCGGTGGCTACCTGGGGGTCGGTATCGGCGTGATGATCGTGGTCGCGGTGATCGGCATGGTCATCAAGGCCCTGGTCCACCGCAGCATGCTGACCAGCCTGGACCGCCTGCTGGGCGGGGTGCTGGGCGCCGTGCGGGGCGGCCTGATCGCCGCGATCCTGCTGCTGCTGGGCAGTTTCACCCCGTTGACCGCCGAGCCCTCGTGGCAGCGCTCTGCGGTGCGCCCGCTGCTGAACCCCACGGTGGCCTGGATGAACAGCAAACTGCCGCACTGGGAGGTTCCCGGGGCCGATCTGCTGCCCAAGGCCTTGCCGACCGACGCCCTGTCCCCATCTGCATTGATGGAGTTGGGCAAGAACACAGGCGCCGGGTTGGGAAAGCCGGGCGCGGCAGGCGATAATGGCATCCTCAACCAGGTAGTGGCAGGCAGCGGATGGCTGCGGCCTGCGAAAGCGGAACAGGGCGACTCCTACGATCCGGCCGAAGTGCGCCCGGACGCTCCTGCACTGCCGGACAGTATCGAGCCGGGCGATCCGGCCAACGTCGACCGCAGGCGCGGCGACCACTAAAGGCCAGGCACGGCCACCTTCCTTGTAACTGGGCACCGCCCAGCGGAGACCTCGCACCATGTGTGGCATCGTCGGAATCGTCGGCAACCAGAACGTCGCCGGGCAGTTGTATGACGGCTTGACCGTCCTCCAGCATCGCGGCCAGGACGCGGCAGGCATCGCCACCGTCAACGGCAGCCGCCTGCGGGTGCAGAAGGCCACCGGCCTGGTCCGCGATGTGTTCGATGCCCGCACCATGTCCACACTGGAAGGCAGCGTCGGCATCGCCCATGTGCGCTACCCGACCGCCGGTTCGGAAGGCATGGACGAGGCGCAGCCGTTCTACGTCAATTCGCCGTACGGCATCGCGCTGGCCCACAACGGCAACCTGATCAATACCGAAGCCCTGCGCCAGCAGGTGTTCGAGCAGGACCGCCGCAATGTCAACACCGATTCGGACAGCGAAGTGCTGCTGAACGTGTTCGCCTACGAACTGGAACAGCAGCGCCAGCTGAGCCCGGAAGCCGCGATCCGCGCGGTGGCCGGCGTGCACCGCCGCTGCAAGGGTGGCTATGCGGTGGTCAGCGTGGTGCTGGGCCTGGGCCTGGTCGCCTTCCGCGACCCGCACGGCATCCGTCCGCTGGTGCTGGGCAAGCGCAGCCACGCCGAGGGCGATGAGTACATCGTGGCCTCCGAGTCGGCCGCGCTGGACGTGCTGGGCTTCCAGCGCGTGCGTGACGTGCAGCCGGGCGAAGCGCTGGTGATCACCGCGCGTGGCGAGCTGTTCTCGGAGATCTGCGCCGAGCCGGCCGAGCACACCCCGTGCATCTTCGAGTACGTGTACTTCGCACGCCCGGATTCGATGATCGACAACGTGTCGGTGCACAAGGCGCGCATGCGCATGGGCATCAAGCTGGGCGAGAAGATCCTGCGCCTGCGCCCGGACCACGACATCGACACCATCATCCCGATCCCGGATACCTCGCGCGACGCTGCGCTTGAGATCTCCAACGTGCTCGGGGTGAAGTACCGCGAGGGCTTCATCAAGAACCGCTACATCGGCCGCACCTTCATCATGCCGGGGCAGGGCGAGCGCGTGAAGTCGGTGCGCCGCAAGCTCAACCCGATCCATCTGGAGTTCCGCAACCGTGTGGTGCTGCTGGTGGACGACTCGATCGTGCGCGGCACCACCAGCCAGCAGATCGTGCAGATGGCCCGTGATGCAGGCGCGCGCAAGGTCTACCTGGCCAGCGCGGCGCCGCCGGTGCGCTACCCGAACATCTACGGCATCGACATGCCGGCGGCCGAAGAGCTGGTCGCGCACAACCGCACCGTGGAAGAGATCGAAGCCCACCTGGGCTGCGACTGGCTGATCTACCAGGATCTGGAAGACATGGAAGCGGCGGTGAGCGAGGGCAATCCGGCGCTGCGCAACTTCGATTCGTCCTGCTTCAACGGCCACTACCCGACCGGTATCGAGCCGGGCTACTTCGAACGCATCCAGCAGCTGCGTTCGGACGATGCCAAGCACAAGCGCCGCGCCTGAGGTCCAGGCGTGGTTGACGTGCCCGACGTTGGTGGCGACCTGCTGCGCGCTGCGCAGCAGTGCCTGGCCGAAGCCGACCCGCTGCGCAAGGTAGTGCTGACCCAGGCCTATGCCGCCGCGTTCCGTGCCGGCCGCCTGAAGGTGGCGGCCGATGCACCGCCGCCAGAGCCGATCCGCATGCCCGGCCGGCCGGCGCAGCTGGTGCTGGTGCATCCGCGTGAAGTGCCGCGGCGCGGACTGGGCGGCGTGGAAGGCCGTGCTGCCTTCATCCACGCCATCGCCCATATCGAGCTCAATGCGATCGACCTGGCCTGGGATGCGGTGTACCGCTTCCGTGGCCTGCCGTCGGCATTTCATGCCGACTGGGTCAGCTGTGCCGACGACGAATCGCGGCACTTCATGCTGCTGCGGGAGCGCCTGCAGGTGCATGGCCACGACTACGCCGACTTCCCCGCGCACAACGGCCTGTGGGAAATGTGCGAAAAGACGGCGCATGACGGCCTGGCGCGCATGGCGCTGGTGCCGCGCGTGCTGGAAGCGCGCGGCCTGGACGTGACACCGGGCATGATCGAGAAGCTGCGCAATGTCGGCGATGGCGAGACCGCCGACGTACTGGAAGTGATCCTGCGCGAAGAAGTGGCACACGTTGCCGCCGGCTCGCGCTGGTACCGCTGGTACTGCGATCGCGCCGGCGTCGAGCCGCGCGCACGTTTCAAGGAACTGCTGGTGGAGTACGCCGGCGGCTACCTGCATGGACCGTTCAACATCGAAGCGCGCCTGCTGGCCGGCTTTGATGCGGATGAGCTCGCCAACCTGGTTGAACAGGCCGGTTGAAGAAAAGGGGACGGAGGGGATTAAGTCGTTTGTGCCACAAACGACTTAATCCCCTCCGTCCCCTTTTTTCAGGCGTTCGGCAACACCACGCGCTTGCCATCCACCGTCGGCCGGTTGATGTAGAACAGGCCTGGACCCGGGCGGTACGGCAGTTCGCTGACGCCGGCATCGGCGGCGTAGGTCAGTGCGGTGTCGCCCAGTGCATCGAAGTTCCAGTGCGCCGACTGCATCAGGTAGCGCCGCCGCAGCAGCGCCTCCTGTGTCTGCGTCAGCGGCTGCCCGGCCACCAGGCGCCGTGCGATCGGCTGCAGGGCGGACGGCAGCTCCCAGCCGGCACTTCGGTTGCATTGGCAGTCCATTGCACGCCGGCATCGATGGCCTGCTGCTGCATCACCTGCAGTGCGATCAGCTGGTAACGCCAGTCGATGCGCCGACGCAGCACCACCGCGGCGGTCACATACAGCACCGGTGACAACAGCACGCTGCGGCTGCCGGCGCGACGCTGCTGTTGCCATTGGTGCCAGACATCCACCCAGACTTCCTTTTGGTCCACGCCCAACTGCTGGCGCCAGCGTTCGGCATCGGCCTGCGTTTCGGCGTAGGCCGTGGTGGCCTTCAGCATCGCCAACGGCGGGATCTGGTAGTCGGCAACGGCGGGGCGGCGCAGCTGCTGGCGGCGTGGGCGGCTGAGCAGCTTGGGGCCTTCTTCCAACTGGTTGTAGCCGCCCCCGATGTTGGCGTGCACACCGGGCAGGGCGATCTCGGTGAATGGCGGCGCCACGCTCGTCAGCGGATAGTGCTGGCGATGTTCATCGCGCGCGGTGAGCTGCACTACGCGGGTGGCGATGCCACTGCGCAGAGCCAGTTGTGGCTGTTCATCAGCGCGGCCGCCATTGACCGCGACCACGGTGTCGAACAGACCCATGAAGCGAAGCACCGGTATGGCGGGTGCGAAGTCGGTTGCATAGCCAAGGCCTGAGGCCTGCAGCAGCTGGCGCCAGTGCGCGCTGTCCCAGTCCTGCAGCTGGTTGGCGATGTCACGTGCCGCGGCAGCGCCTCGCGAAAACCCGAACAGATCCAGCTGCACGCCACGCAGCGGCTGCCGCCAGCGCTTGGACAGTTCCGCCAGCGCGGCCGGCAACAGCACCTGCAGCGCGCGCTGCACTTTCGCCCGCACGCCGCTGGCACCGATACCGAAGGCCAGCCCGATCAGATCGTCGTCGGCGTCATCGCGGGTACCCACGCCTTCCACGTAGATCGACAGCGAAGGCGTGGCCATCGCATCGCGGCGGCTGTCCGGATACAGCTGCTGCAGGCGGGCAATGTTGGTCAGGCCGTTGTCGTAGCTGCTGGTCAGCCGGCTCTGGTAGGTCGAATCGTCATCCGCGCGCAGCTGCGCTGGGCGTGGTTGCGGCAGCTGGGGTCGACCACGCGCCAGGTTGTGTGCGTTGTTGCGGGTGCCATCGAAGAACAGGCCGATCCGCAGCAAGCCGACATCTTCGTCCATGTCCTGCGATGGTGCCATGTGCATGTCCCGTCGTGGCTGTGTCACGGTAGCGCGAAAGCGGTGTATTGGCGAAGTGTAGTGACGCTTTTGACCTTACTTAACGCAAATGCGGTGGATCACAGTTCCTGATTTTCATTCCCATCCTCTATTGAATTCACACGGCCCGCGCAGGCCATATGGCCAAACCCGGCAAACCCCGGGCGTGCTGCATCAACGCTGTTCACATCATTCAAGGAGCGACGCAATGTTGTCCAGATCGATTGGCAAAGCGGCAGGTGGCGTGGTGTTGGGTTTGTCGGTGGCAGCGGCCGCGCACGCGGCACCGTTGTTCGAGCCGGTGACGGTCATCAGCCGGGCATCGGCCAACAGTGAGCCCGCGCTGGGCAAGCTGCTGGCCACCCCGTCCACGGCGACGGTACAGGAGGTGCGTGTCGATGCTGCTGCCACCGCGCAGCCGCAGCTGGAGTTCGAACTGCTTGGCCAGCGCGTGCAGGCGGTGCGCAGCAAGGTTGAAGCACTGCCTGATGGCGGCAGTATCTGGTACGGCCAGTTCCGCTCACCCTCGGACAAGCTGACCGCCGCCACGTCCAACGGCCAGGACGATCCGGGCAATTCGCTGATCCTGGTGCGCTCGGGCAACACCATCACCGGTTCGATCCGCAAGGACGGCAAGCTGTATCGCCTGCGCCCGCTGGGCAACCGCCATGTACTGGTGGAAGTGGATGAATCGCGGATGCCTGCCGATCATCCGGCCGACTACAACCAGCTGCCGAAAATCCCGATGGGCAACAACGATCGCATCGGCATCGCGCAGGCCTCGTCCGGTAGCCCGGCCACCATCCGCGTGCTGGTGGTTGCGACCAATGCAGCAGTAACGGCTTATGGCGGCAACATGCAGTCGCTGGTGCAGCTGGCGGTGGCCGAATCCAACCAGGGTTATGTCAACAGCAACGTCGGCATCACCATGGAACTGGCCCGCTACGAGACCACCAACTACACCGAATCGGGCAGCTTCGATACTGATCTCGCGCGCTTCCGTGGCACCAGCGACGGCTACATGGACAGCATCCACACCAGTCGAAACACCTACACGGCAGACGTGGGCGTGCTGCTGATCAACAACACGGCGTACTGCGGCCTGGCGTCGGGGATCGGCTCGACGGCGTCAACGGCGTTCGCTGCGGTGTACTGGGATTGCGCAACCGGCTATTACTCGTTCGCGCACGAGATCGGCCATCTGCAGAGCGCGCGGCATGACATCGCCACCGACTCGAGCACCTCGCCCTACGCCTATGGCCACGGCTATCGCTACGAGCCAGCCACCGGCACCGGTTGGCGCACGATCATGGCCTACAACTGCACCCGTAGCTGCCCGCGCCTGAACTACTGGTCCAACCCGAACATCAGCTACAACGGCATCCCGATGGGCAATGCCAGTACCGCCGACAACCAGCGCGTGCTGGTCAATACCAAGGCCACCATCGCGGCCTTCCGCTGAGGCCAAGTGCCGACCAGCGGCGGCGTCTACCCGGGTGTGTGCACCTGCCCTGGTAGACGCCAACCTTGGTCGGCACCCTGCGATCCATCATTGGCGCGCGAGCGTATCCAGCGACCAGCCGCCGGCATCCACGCGCAGCACCGATCCCTGCTCGTACCAGTCGCCCAGCACGATGCGGTTGCAGGTGCGGCCACCGGCCTGCAGCGTGTGCACCGCCGGGCGATGGGTGTGGCCGTGGATCATGGTGTCCACGCCATGGCGCACGAAGGTGGCATCGACTTCGGCCGGAGCCACATCGGTCACGGTCTCGAACTGCGCACGATCGCCCTGCTTCATTTCCGACTGGCGAGCCTGGCTGGCGTCGCGTGCCTTCTGCGCGAAGGCGATGCGCGCGGCCAGCGGCTGCGACAGGAACTGCGCCTGGAACACCGGGTCGCGCGTCTGTGCACGAAACTGCTGGTAGGGGATGTCGTCCGTGCACAGCAGGTCACCGTGCTGCAGCAGCACCGGGCGACCGTACAGGTCAATCACGCATGGGTCGGGCAGGATGCGCAGGCCGGCACGGCGCGCATAGTCTTCACCGAGCAGGAAGTCGCGGTTGCCGCGGATGAAGTACACCGGCACGCCGCCGTCGGAGAGTACCTTCAGTGCGTCGGCCACCGCATCGGCGGCAGGCGAGGGCGTGTCGTCGCCGATCCAGGCTTCGAACAGGTCGCCGAGGATGTACAGCGCATCGGCGCCGGGCGCCTGTTCGCGCAGGAAGCGCAGGAACAGGTCGGTGATCTCCGGACGGCTGGGGTCCAGATGCAGGTCGGAAATGAACAACGTCGTCATACGGGCATTCTAGGGCATCCACCGCCGGGCATGGCCCGGCGCTACCGGAGGGATCTGACCCCGGGGGTCACACCGGCAGCGGCAACCAGGCCAGGCTGGCCGACGCCAGCAGCACCGCGATGCCCGTCGCGGCCAATACGTCGCTGGGATAATGCAGGCCCAGCACCACGCGCGACAGTGCGACGCCGGCGGTGAACGGCACCAGCAGCGGAGCCAGCCACGGGTAGTAGGCCAGTGCCACGATGGTGAACGACACCGCGTGCAGAGTGTGCCCGGAGGGGAAGCTGAACTCGTCCAGCGGTGCCACCCACGCGCGGATGCGCAGGTCGGCCGCATACGGGCGCGGGCGCCGGGTCCAGCGCTTGAGGCCCTTGTACAGCAGCAACGCGGCCAGACCGGTGGCGGCCATGTGCACCGACGCGCGCAGGCCGTCGAAGCCATCGAGCAGCACCAGCGCGCCCATCAGCACATACCAGAACACGCCATCACCGAGCCGGCTGATGACAGCGAACAGGCGACGCACGCGGCGGCGGCGACAGTAGTGGTTGGCCCGCCGGCACAGGCGTGCTTCGCGGTCGGCCAGCAGTTCAAGCGGCGTGGTGCGCATGGCCGCTCCTCCGCGACTGCGCCAGTTCGGCCAGCAGGGCATCGAATTCCGCCACCACCTGCTGCGGATGCAGGCGCTTCATCGCGCGTGCGGCATTGCTGCCCAGCGTCTGGCGCTGCGCGTCATCGGCGGCCAGCTGCACGGCCGCTTCGATGAACTGCTCATCGGTGTCCACCGCCGCGCCATTTTCGCCATTGCGCAGGTACTCGCGGGCAGCGCCATAGTCGAAGGCCACGGTTGCCACGCCACTGGCCATGCTTTCGAGGGTCACGTTGCCGAAGGTCTCGCTGCGGCTGGGGAACAGGAACAGGTCGCCGCTGGCGAAATGCCGGGCAAGCGCGTCACCCCGCTGGATGCCGCAGAAGATGAAGTCGGGGTTTTCATGCGCCAGTTTTTCGCGCGCAGGGCCATCACCCACCCACACGAAGCGGGCCTTGGGACGGATCTGCTGCAGGCGGCGGAATGCCTTCACCGCCAGGCCAAGGTTCTTTTCCGCGGCGATGCGGCCGACGTAGATCGCCACCAGGCCGTTGCCGTCCACACCCCATTCCTCGCGCAGCGCTGGGTCGCGCCGACCCGGATCGAACTGCTGGCTGTCGACCGCACGTGCCAGCAGGCGTACGCGTTCGAAACCCTGTTCACCGAGGAACTGCTGCAGTTCGCGGGTGGGCACCAGGGTTGCATCGGCCTGGTTGTGGAAGCGACGCATCCAGCGCATCGCGGCCGCCTGCAGCCAGGCCACACCGTAGTCGGGTAGGTATTCGTCGAAGCGGGTGTGGAAGCCACTGGCCACCGGAATGCCGAGGCGCCGTGCAGTGCGCACGGCCGACCAGCCCAGCGGGCCTTCGGTGGCGACATAGACGGCATCCGGGCGTTGCTGCTGCCAATGGCGGCCGAGCCGGATCGGGGCCGGCAGCCCGAAGCGCAGGCCGGGGTAACGCGGCAGGGCGGCGCCGGGAACCAACAGGGTGCCCGCTGCAGAGTCCAGCGCTTCACTGGCCTGTCGCGGGCGGATCAGGTCGATCTCGTGGCCGGAGTTGCGCAGTCCCTGTTCCAGCCCCTGCACGGTCAGGGCAACGCCGTTCACTTCCGGCGGGTAGGTCTCGGTGACGATGGCATAGCGCATGGCGGGCCTCCGGGTTTCCGGCATGCTCGGTGCTGGCGATGTAGCCGATATGACCGCTTTGCGACCGCCGGATGACGCGCCCCCGGGCCATGCGCCACCACGGCCCCGGAGGGCCGTGATGGGCAATGCTGGCAGGGCGGTGGATCAGAAGCGCTGCTGGTATTTCATGTAGATGAAACGGCCGATGTCGAAGCCGCCGTAGTAGGAGAAGTTGGAGCTCGGCTGGCTGTACATGACCGGTCCCTGGCGACCGAACACGTTGTTGGCGCCGATCGAGACGGTCGCATCCCACGGCAGGCTGTAACGCGCCTGCACGTCGTGGAAGGTGACCGATCCGCGACGGTTGTAATCACGCGTGCCGCTGAACCACGGTGCGCGCTGGTCGGGGTGCGAACACTCGTTCGGATACTCATCAACGCCCAGGCAGCGCTCCTTGACCGCAGAGAAGTAACGCAGGCCCCAGGTCAGACCGAGGTTGCCATGTTCCCAGCCCAGCGATGCGTTGGAGCGCACGCGGAAGCCGATGCCATCGTCGGTGGCGATGCCATTGCTGGGAACCGGCGGCACATCCGCCTCGTTGGTGGTGCGCTCCACCGCGGCAACCACATAGGTGGTTTTCCAGTCTGCGCTCAGCGTGCCCCAAGGCGTTTCGACCTTGTGGCCGACCTCCAGGTCATAGCCTTCGGCCTGGCGGAAGCCACTGTTGCGACTGCCGTACCTGAGCTTGTTGACGATGCCCAGCTCCGGGTCACGGGTGAAGCTGCTGCAGCGCTCGGCAATGCCCAGTTCGTAGCAGTCGCGGAGGATGGCGTTGGGATGGTCGGAGACGATCGTGTTCTCGATGCGGATCTTCCACCAGTCCAGCGCAATGTGCAGCCCTTCAGCGAATGTCGGGCTCCAGACCAGGCCCAGGGTGCGGCTGGTCGAGGTTTCCGGCTTCAGGTCGGGATTGGAGCCGTTGGTGAAGGGCACCGGCGTCTGCCCGCTGCTGCCGGTGATCGGTTCGTTGCCCTGGCCGAGCTGGCGGTAACTTTCCGCGTTGGTGATGTCGGCAGCGCAGCGGGCACGCACCTCCGGGCTGCTGGCGGCCGCGCCGTACACGCTGTCGCAGGGATCGCGGAAGCCGGTGGTGAAGGTTTCCGAGCCGCCGCCGTAGAGGTTGGAGATGGTCGGTGCACGGAAGCCCTGCGCCCAGGTACCACGGACCAGCAGCTGATCGATCGGCTTCCAGCTGAAGCCGAACTTGCTGTTGAGGGTTCCGCCGAAGGTGGAATAGTCCGAGTAGCGCGTCGCTGCATTGAGCGTCAGCTCGCGCGCACCGGCGAGGTCGCGCAGCACCGGCACGCTCAGCTCCAGATAGGCCTCGTCGACGCGGTAGCCACCGCCGGTGGGGCCTGCGGCGAGGTTGGTGGTGGCCCCGGTCTGCGCCAGCGCGTCGGGAATGAAACGACCGTCCTCGCGGCGGCTCTCGGCGCCCACGGCAAAGCCCAGTTCCCCTGCGGGCAGTGTGGCGAGGCTTCCACTGAGACTGGCGAACAGGCTGCGGGTGGTGGTGCGGCCACGAGTGAGTTCTTCGGGGAACAACCAGTCCTGCAGTTCCTTGTTGCCGGTCAGGCCATAGGGATCATCCTGGCCATACGGCACCAGCGGATTCCACGGCTTGCAGCCGGCAATCGGTGCTCCCGGGGTGCCGCATTCAACCTTGCCGGTTTCCGGGTTGAAGAACGAGGGGCCAGTGGCATCGGCCACGCGCTGCTTGTGCAGGTTGCCGGTGGCACGCTGGGTCAGCTCGCTGCGGTTGTACTGGTAGCCGGTTTCCCAGTCGAAATCCCGGCCGCCGAGTTCGAAGCTGCCTTCAAAGGCAGCAACGCCCTGCCAGGTGGTCAGTTCGCTGGTGCTGACCCGCGGAACCTCCCAGGTGCGGCGGTTCCAGTGCACATCGCTGGGGTTGCCATAGCCGTGGTGGCTGCCGAACGGGTTGAACCAGCTGTCGGCGGACATCGGCGTGATGCCGGCTGCGCCGGACTGGAACGGATAGCCGGCGACCTGGCGCGTAGTGGTGCGCCGGTTGTAGGACAGCTGGGTATTGAAGCGGACCTGGTCGTTCAGATCCACGCGCGCGTCGACGAAGATCGAGTCACGCTTGATCGGCGTCTGCAGGTGCATCTGCTCGTTGCTGTTGCTGACATCACCGGTGAACGGCGTGTTGTCACTGAGGTGGAAACTGTCCGGCCCGCCCGGCTGGCTGCCGCGATCGAGCGAATAGCTGCAGCCACGGGCGCTGCTGCAGCCCGGGCCCCTGAAGCCGACGATGCGCCCCCACTGGCCGACCGTGGTCCAGCCATCGTCCGGATGGCGGTCGGTATAGGTGTAGGCGCTGAAGCCGCGGTCCTTCGCCCACACACCCTTTTCTTCGACGTGCTCGGCCGCGACGCTGATCGAGGCGCGGTCATTCGACCAGCCGGCAACCACGTCGTACTGGGTACGGGCGCCATCGCCTTCGCTGTACTGGCCGTGGTAGACGCTGGCGGTGACACCTTCAACGTTGCGGCGGGTGATGATGTTGACCACGCCGGCCATCGCGTCGGCGCCGTAGATGGCCGAGGCGCCGTCCTTGAGCACTTCCATGCGCTCGACGGCGGCTGCGGGAATGCTGGAAATGTCCTGGTACCCGCTGGTGGTCATGCCCAGGCGCTTGCCGTTGACCAGCACCAGGGTGCGCTGTGCACCGAGGCCGCGCATGTTCACATAGCTGCCGCCCGCGGCTTCGCCCGCACTGAGCGGGCTGGCACGGCTCAAGGCCGGGCTGCCGGTTGCGGTCAGGTTCTGCAGGATGTCGGCAACGGAGTTGAAGCCCTGCCGCTCGATGTCGGCGCGGCTGATGGTCAGCACCGGCTGTGCGGTTTCCAGATCGACCTGGCGGATGCGCGAGCCGGTGATCTCGATGCGGTCCAGCGTGGTGGCTTCCGGTGCCTGCTGGGCGAGTGCCGGTGTGGCCAGTGCTGCGGTTGCCGTCATCGTCAGTGCACGACGGATCGCCAACCCCAGTTCGGGAATACGGATGGTCATGGGTCTCTCTCTCGGTCTTCGAAGTCTTCGGAACACAGCCAGGCGGGGCTGCGTCAATCCCACCGCGATGGTGGACGTTCGAACCTAGTGAAGACCGGTGCGGAGACGTATGGGGAAACGACGAAAGCACCATAGACAGTCGTGACGCTTCTGCACAAAGCAGAAGTAAATCAATCGATTGCTCCAAGCAGTGGCAGTGCAGCAAAAGCAGCGCAGAGGACCGTGCCTCTGATTGAACGCCTCAAGGTCAATGTGGAAAGCGACAGTCTGCGCGGGGCAGAAAAAAACCACGGCCCCGAAGGGCCGTGGTCGTCGAGATTCCGCAGTGCGGATGGATCAGAAGCGCTGCTGGTACTTCATGTACATGAAACGACCGATGTCGTAGCCACCGTAGTAGGAGAACGACGAGTTCGGCTTGCTGTACATCACCGGAGCTTCCTTGCCGAACACATTGTTCGCGCCCACCGAAACGGTGGCATCCCACGGCAGGTTGTAGCGGAACTGCACGTCGTGGAAGGTCACCGCACCGCGCTCGTTGTAAGCGGTCGGCGACTTCAGCCACGGAGCCAGGAAGGTCGGATCGGAGCACTCGTCCGCATACCGCGAGGCGTTGAGGCAGCGCTCCTTCACACCGGAGTAGTAGCGTGCCGTCCAGCTGACGCCGAAGTCACCCACGTCCCAGCCCAGCACCAGGTTCGAGCGCACGCGGAACGCAAGGCTGGTGGCGGTGCCGATGGTGTTGGCAACGCCGTTGATCGGCGTGATCGCTTCGCGGACATCATTGGTGGAGCGGTAGACGTTCTTGCTCACATAGGTGCTGGTCCAGCCCGCGCTCAGCTTGCCGTAGCTGGTGTCGACGCGGTAGCTGACATCCAGGTCATAACCTTCGGTCTCGGCGAAGCCGGCGTTGCGGTTGCCGAACTTCAGGCCGGTGACGATGCCGTTGGACGGGTCGCGGGTGAAGCGGCTGCAGCGCGATTCAATGCCCTGCTCATAGCAGTCCCTCAGGATCTGGTTCGGGCTGTCACCGACGATGGTGTTGTCGATGCGGATCTTCCACCAGTCCAGCGCCACGTTGAAGTTGCTGATGAAGGTCGGGCTCCACACCAGGCCCAGCGTCTTGCTGGTCGAGGTTTCCGGAACCAGCAGCGGGTTCGAGCCGGACACGAACGGCGTCGGGGTCGCATCCTGCGCCGTCGTTACCGGCGTGTTGCCCTGCTTCAGCTGGCGGAAGTTGGCGGCATCGGCGATGTCACGCGCGCAGCGCGAGCGGACTTCGGCACTGCCCTTGGCCGAGCCGAACACGGTGTCGCACGGATCGCTGAACTGCGCGAAGGTTTCCGAACCGCCACCGTACAGATCGTTGATGGTCGGTGCGCGGAAGCCTTCCGCCCAGGTACCACGGACCAGCAACTGGTCGATCGGCTTCCACTTGAAGCCGAACTTGCTGTTGAGCGTGTTGCCGAAGGTGTTGTACTTGGAATAGCGGGTGGCGGCATTGAAGCTCAGCTCGCGCGCGCCGGGCAGGTCGGCCAGCACCGGCACGTTGAGCTCCAGATAGGCTTCCTTCACGTTGTAGCTGCCACCGGTCGGGCCCGCGGCCAGGTTGGTGGTGGCGCCGGTCTGGGCCAGGGCATCGGGCGTGTAGCGGCCGTCTTCCTTGCGGCTTTCCACGCCGAAAGCGAAGCCCAGGTCGCCGGCCGGCAGGGTCATGATGCTGCCGGACAGGTTGGCGAACGCGTTCTTGGTGGTGGTGCGGCCGGTGGTGTGCTCCGCCGGGAACAGCCAGGCCATCAGCGCTTCATTGCCGGTCAGTCCGTTGGGATCGGTCTTGCCGTAAGGCACCAGCGGATTCCACGGCATGCAGCCGTCGATCACCGCACCCGGACGGCCGCACACCACTTTGCCGGTGGCCGGATCCAGGAACGACGGACCCACGGCGTCACGCACGCGCTTCTTGTGCAGGTTTCCGGTAGCGGTGGCGGTCAGCTCGTTGCGGTTGTACTGGTAGCCCACGTCCCAATCGAAGTAGCGCTGACCGATCTCGAACGTGCCATCCAGCGACACTACCGCGCGGTAGGTCTTCAGTTCGCTGGTGCTCACGCGCGGGATTTCCCAGGTGCGGCGGTTCCAGGCCACATCGGTTGGCTTGGCATAGCCGTGCTGGTTGCCGAACGGATTGAAGTAGCTGTCCTTGGACATCAGGCCGGTGGCGGTCGGGTCACCCGAGATCGACACCGAGCTGGACTGCAGCGGGTAGCCTGCAATCTGGCGCTCTGCCGAACGCTTGTTGTAGCCGAATTCGGTGCGCAGGTTGACCTGGTCGGTGATCTTGAAGCGACCGTCGAAGTACACCGAATCACGCTTGAGCGGATACATGACGTGCATCTGTTCGTTGGCGTTGCTGACGTCGCCGGTGAACGGAGTCGCGTCGGTCAGGTGGTAGTTGGCCGGGTTGGTCGGGTCGGCGCCGCGGTTGAGCGAGTAGCCGCAACCCTGACTGGTGTTGGTGCAGCCGGGGCCACCCTTCAGGCCGGTCACCTGGCCCCACTGGCTCAGCGTGGTCCAGTTGGAGGCATCGTCCGGGTGGCGGTCGCTCACGCCGTACTTGCTGAACCAGCGGTCCTTGGCCCAGACGCTCTTTTCTTCGGAATGTTCCAGTGCCAGGGTCAGCGAAACGCGGTCATTGCTCCAGCCGCCGACCACGTCGAAGCGGTCACGGGCGCCGTCGCCTTCGCTGTACTGGCCGTGGTAGACGTTGGCGGTCACGCCGTTGACGTTGGAACGGGTGATGATGTTGATCACGCCCGCCATCGCGTCGGAGCCGTAGATGGCCGACGCGCCGTCCTTCAGCACTTCGATGCGCTCCACCGCCGACACCGGCAGCGAGGACACGTCCTGCAGGCCCGAGGTGCTGATGCCCAGGCGCTTGCCGTTGACCAGCACCAGGGTGCGCTGCGCACCCAGGTTGCGCATGTCGATGTAGGTGCCGCCGGTGTTTTCGCCCGAGCTCAGTGCGTTGGCGCGGCTGATCGCCGGGCTGCCCATGGCGGTGACGTTCTGCAGGATGTCGGCCACCGAGCTGAAGCCCTGGCGCTCGATGTCCACGCGGGTCATTGCCAGCACCGGCTGGGAGGTCTCCACATCGACCTGGCGGATGCGCGAACCGGTGATTTCGATGCGATCCAGATTGGTCGGCGATGCGCTGCCGCTGTCCTGGGCGAAGGCCGGCAGCGCGGCCAGGGCGGTGGTCGTCACCAGGGCGTGGGCAATGGCCTTGCCCAACACGGTACGTGAAGTCATTACGTTCTCTCTCTCTCAAAGACGTAGGGAGATGCCCAAAAAAGCACCCAATTGCCCAGCGGAAATGCGCCGGCGACCCAATACTAGTCTCGGTAGTTAAGAGTTTGTAAATAGACTATGTCGAAATAATTCACCACGTATCGTTGATGTGATGAAAATGTGAAGGAAATCGCGGGGTTGCAGATAACCTGGTCTATAACGACGACGGGTTGATGCTGCGGTGCAGCGCGGATTGCGCGCGGGCCGGGCGTCGTCCCGGTCCGGATCAGGCCACGAACGGCCGGAACTGGATGCCCAACCCTGCAATGCCGTCGGTCTCGCCGATCAGGTCCGCGCGCAGCAGAGGGCGGGCATCGATGAAGGCCTGCGGCACAATCAGCGACAGGCGGTTGTCGTCGGCGGTCAGTTCCAGCGCCGGCAGCGGGGCGTCCTCATGGGCGCGATTGAGCAGCACCGCCAGCCGCAGCAGGGCGGCCAACCGGCGTGCGGTCAGCAGCAGGCGCTCGGGCAGGGCGTCGAAGGCGGTCTTGGTCACGCTGCGACGGTGGCTGCGCACCAGGGCGGCCAGCATCTGCTGTTCCTGCCGCGAGAAGCCGGCGATATCCGAGTGCTCCAGCACATAGCTGCCATGCACGTGGTAGCCGCTGTGGGCAATCATCAGGCCCAGTTCGTGCAGGCGCGCAGCCCAGCCGAGCATGCGCGCGTCGTCGGCATCGAGCCGCCAGCGTTCCTGCACCTGCTCCAGCAGTGACAGGGCGGTGTCCTGGACGCGATCGGCCTGCACGGTATCGATGCCGTAGCGCTGGCTGAGCGCCGCCACCGATTCATCGCGCAGGTCGTTCTCGCCAGCGCGGCCGACGATGTCGTACAGGATGCCTTCGCGCATCGCTGCCTTGCTGACCAGCAGCTTCTGCAGGCCCAGCGCCTGGAAGGCGGCTTCCAGCACCAGGATGCCGCCGGCGATGATCGGACGACGGTCGCTGGACAGGCCCGGCAGCTGGATGTCGTCGATCTTCTTTGCCTTCAGCAGTTCGTCGCGCAGTTGCGGCAGCGCCTCGGCGGTGATCGCGCCCTTGCTCAGCTTCATCGTCGCGCAGATCTCGCTGATCGCCTTGTGCGTGCCCGATGAGCCCAGGGCTTCCTGCCAGCCCAGCGCGCGGTACTTGCTGGCGAAGGGCTGGAACTCGCGGCCGATCTCGGCCAGCGCATCCTTCCAGCGCTTCTTGCTCAGCTTGCCGCCGGGGAAGAAGCGTCGGGTGCTGGCGATGCAGCCGGCCTGAAGGCTTTCGCGCTCCAGGGTCTGCATGCCCATGCCAATGATGAATTCGGTGGAGCCGCCGCCGATGTCGATCACCAGCCGGCGCTGGCCGGGCTTGGGCGGTTGCGCGTGGGCCACGCCCAGGTAGATCAGGCGCGCTTCCTCGCGACCGCTGACCACTTCGATGGCATGCCCCAGTGCGGTTTCGGCTGGAACCAGGAACGACTGCGGCGAGCGCAGCTGGCGCACGGTGTTGGTGGCCAGTGCGCGTACCCGGTGCGGCGGCACGTTGCGGATGCGCTGGCCGAAGCGGGCCAGGCATTCCAGCGCGCGCTGCCGCGCGGCGGAGGAGAGCCCACCTTTGCCGTCCAGGCCATCGGCCATGCGCACGGTCTCGCGCAGGCGGTCGATCACCCGCAGCTGGCCGAGCGTGTAGCGCGCGATGACCATGTGGAAACTATTGGAGCCAAGGTCGATGGCGGCCAGCAGGTCGCCATCCTGCAATGCGGGCGGAGTCGTGGTGGTATGCGGCATGGACGAATGTTAGCCGAAGGGGCGGTGTGCTCGTCACCGCGCGGCCTTCACATTTTGTGGGTGGAGTGCGGCAGGGCTGCGCCCTGCACCCGCAGAGGCAACGTCAACGTCAACGTCAAAAGCGGGGTATCCGTGGGATGGCGGGGTGGGTCCGCTTGCGGGGGGCGGCGCAAGTACGTCCATGTAGCCTCGGTCGCGCTTGCTCGTGTGCGCTGTCGTGCGCACACGGCAAGACCGGGGTTGGTCCTGCCCAACCCGCCCGAGGCATGCCTCGGGCCCATGGCGTTCACGCCCCCGCAACCGGACCCACCCCGCCTTCGACAGAATTCCGCTGCTGTTGGTAGGTGCCGACCGTTGGTCGGCACTGATCCAGTCCCGACTAGAATCGGTGCCTACCGCTCCTGGTAGGTGTCGACCTTGGTCGACACACCGGGTTACAGCCCCTGCATCAATGCCATCTGCGCAGAATGCGGGGCTTCGTCGTGTGCCGGGGCACGCTTGTGGTAGATGCCGTCGGCATCCAGTTCCCAGGCGTTGAGGTTGTCGTCCAGATAGTTCTGCAGGACTTCGCGGTAAACCCGCTTGGACAGCTCCGGGTCGAGGATCGGGAAGCAGGTCTCGACACGGCGCAGCAGGTTGCGCTCCAACCAGTCGGCGCTGGCACAGTACATCTCCGGTGCCCCGTCGTTGCCGAACCAGTAGACGCGGCTGTGTTCCAGGAAGCGGCCGACGATCGAGCGCACGCGGATGTTGTCCGACACGCCCGGCACGCCCGGGCGCAGGGTGCAGGCGCCGCGGATGATCAGGTCGATCTGCACGCCGGCCTGCGATGCGGCGTACAGCGCGCGCACCACCTGCGGTTCGTTCAGGGCGTTCATCTTGGCGATGATGCGCGCTGGGCGGCCGGCGGCGGCGATGCGCGTTTCGCGCTCGATGCGACCGAGGATGCCGGTGTGCAGGGTGAAGGGCGACTGCAGCAGCCGCTTGAGCTTCATCTTCGAGGCCAGCCCGGACAGCTGCTGGAACAACAGGTGCACGTCGTTGCCGATGTCCGCGTCGGCGGTGATCAGGCTGATGTCGGTGTACGCGCGGGCGGTACCGCTGTGGTAGTTGCCGGTGCCCAGGTGCACGTAGCGGCGCAGCTTGCGGCCTTCGCGGCGCACGATCAGCAGCATCTTGGCGTGGGTCTTGTAGCCGACCACGCCGTACACCACCTGCACGCCGGCTTCCTGCAGGCGATCGGCCAGGCCCAGGTTGGCTTCTTCGTCGAAGCGTGCGCGCAGCTCGACCACCACGGTCACGTCCTTGCCGTTGCGCGCGGCTTGGATCAGGGCATCGACAATCAGCGAATCCTTGCCGGTGCGGTACAGGGTCTGCTTGATCGCCAGCACGTTGGGGTCGATCGCCGCCTGCCGGATCAGGTCCAGCACCGCCGTGAAGGCATCGAACGGGTGGTGCAGCAGCAGGTCCTGGCGCGCCGCGGTCTCGAAGATGCCGTCGCTGTCGCGCAGCGTGCGCGGGGTCATCGGCGGGTATTTCAGGTCCGGCTGCGCGATCAGGTCGTACAGCTGGATGATGCGGTTGAGGTTGACCGGGCCGTCGATGCGGTACACCGCGTTCTCGGTCAGGCCGAAGTTCTGCAGCAGGGTGCGCACGATGTCGCGCGGCATGTCCTGCGCGATTTCCAGGCGCACCGCCGGCCGGTAGCCACGGTCGACCAGTTCGTCGCGCAGTGCCAGCGCCAGGTTTTCCACTTCTTCCTCGTCCACCACCAGCTCTGAGTTGCGGGTGACGCGGAACTGGTAGGCACCCTGGACTTCCATGCCCGGGAACAGCTCATCGACAAAGGTCGACAGCACCGAGGACAGGAACACGAAGTTCTGCGGGCCGCCGAGCTTCTCCGGCAGCTGGATGATGCGCGGCAGCGAGCGCGGTGCACGCACGATCGCCAGATGGCCGGCGCGGCCGAAGGCATCGGTGCCCTTCAGCACCACCACGATGTTCAGTGATTTGTTGAGGATCTTCGGGAACGGATGCACCGGGTCCAGGCCCAGCGGCGACAGCACCGGCATGATCTCGTTGCGGAAATAGGCGCGCAGCCAGCGCCTCTGCCGATCGGTCCAGGAATGGCGACCGAGCACGCCGATGCCGGCCTCCATCAGCGCCGGGCGCAGCGTCTCGTTCCAGCAGCGGTACTGCTGGTCCACCAGTTCGGCGGCGCGGTCGTGGATGGCATTGAGGATGGCCTGCGGGCTCATCCCGTCCGGCGCGGGCGGCAGGCCGAATTCCTGCGCATGGCGCACGGCGGCGGCACGGATCTCGAAGAACTCGTCGAGGTTGGTGCAGGAGATGCACATGAAGCGCAGGCGCTCCAGCAGCGGCACCTGCGGGTCCATCGCCTGCGCCAGCACGCGGAAGTTGAAATCCAGCTGCGACAGTTCGCGGTTGATGTAGAGCGCCGGGTCGCGCAACGGATCGTTGTCCGGGCTCACGGGGAGGGGGAGGGATCCGAGGCTGCTCATGGCGTCAATCTTCGATGGAAGTCAGGGGGGCGGACTCGCGCGGGCGCACGTGGTCGGCATCGAAATGGCAGGAGAACACCGAGCCCTTGCCGACCTCGCTTTCAATCTCCAGCCGCGCGTGGTGCAGGCCGAGGATGTGCTTGACGATGGACAGGCCCAGGCCGGTACCGCCGCTTTCGCGGGAACGACTGCTGGAGACACGGTAGAAACGTTCGGTCAGGCGTGGCAGGTGGGTGGCCGGGATGCCGTAGCCGGAATCGCGCACCGCCAGCACCGCGCCATCGCCTTCGCGGCGGAACTCGACCGCGATGCGGCCGCCGGCGGGCGTGTAGCGCACTGCATTGGTGACCAGGTTGGAGAAGGCGCTGTGCAGCTCCTTGGTCGATCCCTGCAGGTCGACGCCGGCCAGGTCGTCGATGCTGATCTGGTGGCGGCCCTGGCTGTGCGCTTCGGCTTCGCGGCGCAGAGTGGCCAGCATCGGCTGCATGGCCACGGTCTCTTCTTCGCTGTGTTCCTGCGATTCGAGGCGTGACAGCGTCAGCAGGTCTTCCACCAGCTGGGCCATGCGCTGGCTCTGCTTGCGCATTTCTTCCAGCATTGGTCCGGTGCCCGGGAAATCCTCCGGGTCCATCATGTCCAGGTAGCCGTGGACCACGGTGAGCGGCGTACGCAGCTCGTGTGAAACGTTGGCCACGAAATCGCGGCGCACCTGTTCCAGGCGTAGCAGCTTGCTGACGTCGCGGGCGATCAGCAGCCAGTAGTCCGACGAATAGGGAATCAGGCGCAGGTTCAGGCGGATCGCCGGATCGACCGGCGAAGGCACATCAAGGATCGGCTCGGCATTGCGGCCACCGGCCAGCCAGTGCGCCAGCGGCATCGGCTGCAGGCGCTCGACCAGGGCTTCGCCAAGGTCGCCCGGATGATGCAGGCCAAGCAGGGCGGTGGCCGCTTCGTTGAACCACTGCACGCGCTGGCTGTTGCGGTCCAGCACCACCACGGCATCGGGCAGCGCGGCGGCGGCAGCGCGGTAGCTGCGCAGCATGTCCAGCAGGCGGCGCTTGCGCACGCGCATTTCCACCTGGTTGCGGTACAGCAGGCGGTCCAGCTCGTTCCAGACGCCGGTGCCTTCCTCGGCGGTGTCCCAGCGCTGGCGCGCGGTCAGCCGGCGCAGCACGCTGCGCAGCCGCCAGTAGTGCCAGGCCAGGGTGGCCAGCGCGCCCAGTGCAATGCACAGCCACAGATGCCCCGAGAGCCACCCCACCAGTCCGGCGAACAGCAGTACCGCGGCAACGGTGGCCAGGGTCTTCAACCAGGCAGAGCGGATGTGGCGGGGCATTGCGATCTCGTCGTTGAGGTGCGGCGGTTCACTGGGGTGAACCGAGGGTTATAGCAGAGTTGCCGGCGCCGGCACCCGCGGGTGCGTGGCGCCGGCACGACGAGACTCAGGTGGCGGTGGAGAAGCGGTAGCCGGCGCCGCGCACGGTCTGCACCATGTTTTCGGCGTTGAACGGCTCCAGCGTTTTGCGCAGGCGGCGGATGTGCACGTCGATGGTGCGCTCCTCCACGTACACGCTGCCGCCCCACACATGGTCCAGCAGCTGGGCGCGGGTGTAGACGCGCTCGGGGTGGGTCATGAAGAAGTGCAGCAGGCGGTATTCGGTCGGGCCGATCGGCACCGGCTGGTCGTTGGCGAACACGCGATGCGCGGCGCCGTCGATGCGGATCGGGCCGACCGCCACGCTGCCGTCCTCGTCGTCCTCGCGGGCGCGGCGCATGACCGCACGGATGCGGGCCAGCAGTTCGCGCGCCGAGAACGGCTTGACCACGTAATCGTCTACACCGGCCTCGAGGCCGCCGACGCGGTCGTTTTCCTCGCCACGGGCGGTCAGCATGATGATCGGCACTTCGCGGGTCAGGGTTTCCTTGCGCCAGCGGCGGGCCAGGTCCAGGCCGCTGGTGCCGGGCAGCATCCAGTCCAGCAGGATCAGATCGGGAACCCGGTCGGCGATCGCGGTCTGGGCCTCACGGGCATCGCCGGCGTGGACCGGTTCGTAATCGCCCTTGCGAAGGGCGAAGGCGACCATTTCACGGATCGCGGGCTCGTCATCGACGATCAGGATGCGTTTCTGCACGAGGACACCGTAGGGCTCGGTTACTGGAGTGGTGCCAGTAGACTACGGTTTGATGACATGTTTGTGACTACCGGGCCGGAACCGGCATGGATTGCCATCGACCGGTCATGCAGCGCTCAGCGGCGGTCCAGATCCGGGTCCTGCACGCCCTGGCGGCGCAGTTCCAGCACGGTGGGCGTGATCGCTTCGATGCGTGCGTCCACCCGGGCCCGGCCGACATAGTCCAGTGCCGGGTTGCGCTTGAGCGCCTGCAGCTGCATCAGCGATTGTTCCGGGCGGCCGCTGAGGAAGGCCGCCTCGGCATAGGCTTCGCTGGCGCGCACGCTGTCACCGGCCAGTTCGCTGGCGCGGGCGTACCGCTGCTGGAAGACCGGATCGTTACCACTTTGCGACAACAGCGGCCGCAGCATCGCCTGCGCACGCTGGCCGGCCTCGCGGGTGCCCTGTTCGTTCAGGATCTCGGCATAGGTCAGTGCCACCGGACGGCTGTTGGGGTGCTCGCGCAGCAACTGTTCGAAACGGCTGTTGGCCTGCGCGCCCAGTCCGGCACGCGATTCGGCCTCGCCCAGCCCCAGTGCCAGCCACAGGTTGTCCGGTCGGGTCTGCAGCAGGCTGGCCAGGGTCTGCCGGGCCTGCGTGGCGCCGCTGCGGCCGCCGCGCATGATCGCCAGGGCCTGGCCGTAGCGCTGGGCGTCGTTCAGGCCATCCTTCTGCCGCTTGGCCAGATCGGCATACTCGCGTTCCAGTTCAGGGGTGGAATCAGCGCTGAGCACACGCAGGCGCTCGCGCGCCCAGTCGAAGTCACCGCTGGCGCCGCGGGCGAGCTGGCCCATCGGAATGCGCAGCACGCTGCTGGGCAGCAGCGGGTTGTTTCCGCGCAGCATCGGCTCGGCCAGGCTCGGGTCGGCCGGATCGACCCGCTCCCTGCGCTCGCCACTGGGGGTGCTGGTGGTCAGCAGCACCGTGTCCTTCTTCATCTGCTCGGCGCGGGCCTTGGCCTCGCTGATGCGGGTGATGTTGACCGGATGGGTCCGCAGGAATCGGGCACGCTGTAGCCGCCCTCGTTGCCGCGCATCGCCGAGGCCATCCGCTCGAAGAAGCCGGCCATGGCATCCACGTCGTAGCCGCTGCGCGAGAGGGTGCGGATGCCGAGGCGGTCGGCCTCGGACTCGTTGGAGCGGGTGTAGTTGATCTGCCGCTGCTGCATCAGGCCCATGCCGGAGCTGATCGCGGCCATCGTCGCGTTGCCGGAGGAGGTGCTGTTGCTGGCCTGCGCGGCCACCACCGCCGCCAGCATGCCGAGCAGGATCGGGATCTGGTCGCGTTGGGCACGCTCGACCCCGCGCAGCACGTGCTGCTGGGTGACGTGGGCGATTTCGTGGGACAGCACCGCAGCCACCTCGTCCTCGCGCTCGGCGGTCAGCACCAGGCCGGCATTGACCCCGATGTAGCCGCCCAGCGTGGCGAAGGCGTTGATCTGGCGGTCCTTCATCACGAAGAAGGTGTAGGGCTGGCGCGGCTGGTCGCTGTTGGAGCCGAGGCGGGTGCCCATGGTCTGCAGCCAGTCGTTGACCAGCGGATCGTCCAGCAGGTAGCCATAGTTGCGCAGCTCGCGCAGCATCATCGCGCCGTATTCGGCTTGCCGGGCCGGAGTCAGCAGCTCGCCGGCCGACGAGCCGATGTCGGGCAGCTTCTCCTGGGCCTGGGCCAGCGGCATGGCCAGGGCCAGGGTGACGGCGGTAGTCAGCAGCAGGGCTCGCAAGCAGGAGGTCCTCGGGCGGGGCGCGCCAAGCGTGGCAGGGCAGGGGGCAACCATTCGTTAATCCACAGTGTTGCGGCCGTGGCGTGGAATTTCCAGCGCACCGGTACCATATGTAGACCGTCGATCCATCGTGGAGTTTCCCGTGACAGCCCAGACCGCCGGCGGTGCCCCCGCCATCACCCTCTATTCCACCGCCGTCTGCCCGTACTGCGTGGCCGCCAAGAACTTCCTGAAGAGCAAGGGCCAGCAGTGGACCGAGGTCCGCATCGACCTGGACCCGGCCGAGCGCGAGAAGATGATCGCGCTGACCCGCCGCACCAGCGTGCCGCAGATCTTCGTCGGCGACGTCCATGTGGGCGGCTACGACGACATGATGGCCCTGCACCGTGAAGGCAAGCTCGAGCCGCTGCTGGCCGGGCAGGGCCAGGCATGAGCGCGGCCGACGACGGCAGCAGGGATCGCATTGCCGAGTTCACCGATTTCCGCAAGCGCATGAACGAGCGCATCCTGGGCGAGCCGAACCAGGTGGTGCGCCGCTTCTTCGCGCTGGATACGCAGACCTACCAGGCCGGCGCGCTGGACGTGAAGACCAAGGAGCTGCTGGGGCTGGTGGCCTCGATGGTGCTGCGCTGCGACGACTGCATCAGCTACCACGTGGCCCAGTGCAAGGACGCCGGCGTGACCCGCGAGGAGTTCTTCGAGACCTTCTCGGTCGGCCTGGTGGTCGGCGGCTCGATTGTGATCCCGCACCTGCGCCGCGCGGTCGACTTCCTCGACCAGCTTGAAGGTGGCGCCGCCGCCCCGGCAGCGCACGAGCACTGAGGGTAGTGCCGGCCGCTGGCCGGCATCGCCTGAACCCGGCATGGCCGGGTTGCCGGCCAGCGGCCGGCACTACCGGACCTGCAAGGGGGACTTCCCCGCAATCCAACAGTCCAGGAGCCCCCTTGTTGTTCAAGGGGGCGCGCCGACAGGCGCAGGGTTAAGGCGGTATGCGCGGGCAAAACCGCAGAGCGGTTTGCTCAAGGGGGCGCGCCGACAGGCGCGGGGATAAGGTGGGATGCGCGGGCAATTCTGCCTGAGCCGGGAAGCGGGCCCTTGCTTGCCTTCCTGGCATTACCCGACCTGCGGGGGCCTTCCCCGTGATCCAACAGCCCAGGAGCCCCTTCTTGTTGAAGGGGCGCGCCGACAGGCGGGGGTAGAGGAGAAATGCGCGGGCAATTATGTCTTGGCCGGGGCCGGGACCATCGTCTACTTGGGCAGCCGCCCCCGGCTAAGGCATAATTGCCGGTGAAACTTCCTTTGCGCCGGCGTTTCCGGGCACGTCCGGACGGCGTTTTTCCCCCTGTTCGGAACATCGATCAATGACGCAGAAAATTACGGTCATCCGCGGCGACGGCATTGGCCCGGAAATCATGGACGCCACCCTGTTCGTGCTCGACCAGCTCAAGACTGGCCTGGAGTACGAAGACGCCGACGCCGGCCTGGTGGCCCTGGAAAAGCACGGCGACCTGATGCCGGCGGTGACCCTGGAATCGATCGCGCGCAACAAGGTTGCGCTGAAGAGCCCGCTGACCACTCCGGTTGGTGGTGGCTTCACCTCGATCAACGTCAGCCTGCGCCGCCACTTCGACCTGTACGCCAACGTGCGTCCGGCCCACACCTTCCCGAACACCAAGTCGCGTTTCGACAACGTCGACCTGATCACCGTTCGTGAGAACACCGAAGGTGCGTACCTGGCCGAGGGCCAGGAAGTGTCGGCCGACGGCGAGACCGCCTTCTCCGGCACCCGCATCACCCGCAAGGGCTCCGAGCGCATCGTGCGCTACGCCTTCGAGCTGGCCAAGAGCACCGGCCGCAAGAAGGTCACTGCCGTGCACAAGGCCAACATCATCAAGTCGACGTCGGGCCTGTTCCTGAACGTCGCCCGTGAAGTGGCCGCGCAGTACCCGGACATCGAGTTCCAGGAAATGATCGTCGACAACTGCTGCATGCAGCTGGTGATGCGTCCGGAACAGTTCGACGTGATCGTCACCACCAACCTCTTCGGCGACATCATCTCCGACCTGTGCGCCGGCCTCGTCGGCGGCCTGGGCTTGGCCCCGGGTGCCAACATCGGCAAGGACGCGGCGATCTTCGAAGCCGTGCACGGCACCGCGCCGGACATCGCCGGCCAGGGCAAGGCCAATCCGTGCGCGCTGCTGCTGGCCGCCGCGCAGATGCTGGACCATGTCGGCCAGCCGGAAAACGCCGAGCGCCTGCGCAAGGCCATCGTGGCGACCATGGAAGCCAAGGATTCGCTGACCGGCGACCTGGGCGGTACCGGCACCACCATGAGCTTTGCCCAGGCCATCGCCAGCCGCCTGTAAGCGGCCGGCGTTCCGGCTGGAGATCGTCTCAGGCGATGTCCAGTCCGGGCCTGCAAGCGTTGAAGACGGGCCGTCCTTGTACGGTCCGTCTGCGTTTTGGGCTGCGCGTTTTTCACCGAGAGAGTTTTATGGATGCCTGAGACGGCTGTGTGGATCCTGGTGGCTGCTGCCGTTTACGTTCTGGGCGTAGCCATCTACTTCGTCTTCTACTGGCCATGGTCCCGTTCGCAGCGCGCGCTGCGCCGCCTGCGCAGGGAGGGGGTACCCGTTCGCAGCATGCGGCGGTCCGAGGAGCGCGTACTGCAGTTGATCGAGTTTCCGGCAGGGGCGCCGGTTCTCCTGCTGGAAGGGGCCTGCGCGGAATTCGTTATCAGGAGCGTCAATGCGCCTGCCCGCCATGTCCAGACCTTGGCTGGCGTTCCGGTGAAGTATCCGGCCGGCCTGCAGCATGCCGTGCGCGCCGGTATCAATACCGCCGAAGTCGTGCTCGGGCGCGAGTACGCGATGATCGTACGGCTCAATGGAGCAAAGCTGACCCAGTAGCGTCGAGCCATGCTCGACTGCGCATTCATGGCCCCGGACGAAAAGCAATAGCAGTCGAGCATGGCTCGACTCTACAGGGGTGGTCTGTGCAGGATTCGCACAGATCATGTGCTGCTACATGGCTGGTTCGTGCGCCAACTGCTCCGCATCCTGTGGCCACTTTCCACCGCACAGGAGCACATCATGAATCTCACCACCTTCGGCCTGGCCGGCCTGATCGGCATGGCCACCACTGCGTCGGTCGCTGCTGTCGAGCCGGCCCATCCCACCATCCGCCACCTGGCGGGCGCGCCGGTCGCGGCCTCGCTGGATGCGGCGAAGACCGCCGTGCTGGTGATCGACTTCCAGAACGAGTACTTCGATGCCAAGGCCGCACCGGGCTTTGCCGGTGGCCGCATGGTCATTCCCGATGGCGTGGCCGCACTGCGCCAGGCCAAGCGGGTGGTCGAGTTCGCCGATGCCCACGGCATCCGCGTGATCCATGTGCAGCACGTGTTGCCGGCCGGCGCACCGTTGTTCGCGCAGGGCAGCGTCAATGCCGCCTTCCATCGCGACCTGCAGCCGCGCAAGGGTGAGACCGTGGTGCAGAAGGACAACGTCAGCGTGTTCGCTGGCAACTCGGCCGCGGTGCTCGACACCGTGCTGAAGGATGCGGGTATCGACACGCTGATCGTCACCGGCCTGCAGACCCATGCCTGTGTGGCCGGTGCTGCGCGCGACGCGGCGGCGACTCCGCGCGGCTACCGGGTGATCGTATCGTCCGATGCCAGCGCCAGCCGCGACCTGGACCTCGCCGGTGGCCAGCGCATCGATCATCGCGCGCTGCATGACGCCTCGCTGGCGCAGATCGAAGACGCCTTCGGTGATGTCATGAGCACCGACGCGATCCTGGCGCTGCCGGTGCGCAAGGCCAGCGACGGCGCTTGATAAGCTGATGGGGCCCGCATGCCGTGGGCCCCGCCACGTGGAGCCACTTGCCGATGGATCACTTCGCCGCCCTGCGTGCGCTGCGCGCCATCGTCGACGCAGGCAGCTTCACTGCGGCTGCCGAGCGCCTGGGTACCACCCACTCGGCGATGTCACGGCAGCTGCGGCAGCTGGAAGAGCATCTGCAGGTGCGGCTGCTCGATCGCAACAGCCGCCGGCTGTCACTGACCGAAGCCGGTCGCGATTACTACCGCGAGGCGGCAGCGCTGCTGGATCGCCTGCAGGAAGCAGATGATCGCGTGCGTGCCGGGCAGGCGCAGCCCAGTGGCCTCGTACGTATCAGCGTGCCGCAGGTCGTGGCCAGCCAGGAGCTGCCGCATTGGCTGCCGTCGTTCCTGCAGCGCTACCCGCAGGTCGCGCTTGACCTGTCGGCCGATGATCAACTGGTCGATGTCGTCGGTGGTGGCTTCGACCTGGCCCTGCGCATCGCGGCCTCGTTGCCGGACAGCCAGCTGGTCGCACGCGAGCTGGCCAGCTGCCCGCGCATCCTGGTCGCTGCACCGGCGTATCTGGCACAGCACGGTCTGCCCCGGCAGGCGTCGGACCTCGCGCAGCACACGCTGCTGGGGTTCAGTCCTACCGCGGCGATGTCACCCTGGCAGCTGCAAGGGCCGCGCGGTGCCACCGCAAGCATAGAGGCGGGGCAGCGCCTGCGCGTGGACGCCACGCCGGCGCTGTACGCCGCCGCGCTGGCCGGGATGGGCATCAGCCTGTTCACTGCGCTGACCGTGCAGGAGGACCTGCGCGCCGGCCGCCTGATCCGTGTGCTGCCCGCCTGGCACGCAGGACAGCGGCGTTACTTTGCGCTGTATCCGCATGCGCGGGCGCTGGCGCCGAAGGTGCGTGCGCTGGTCGAGCACCTCGCGGCGCACTACGCTGCGCAGGTGGGCGCGGCAGGGTAGTCGCGCGACAGCAACCGAGGTGGTGATGGAGTCGGTGTATCTGCTGGTCGCGCTGGGCGCGATCGTCGCCGGATTCGTGCAGGGCCTGTCCGGCTTCGCCTTTGGCATGGTGGCGATGTCGTTCTGGGCGTGGGGACTGGAGCCACGGCTGGCGGCGACGTTGTCGGTGTTTGGTGCGCTGGTCGGGCAGCTGGTCGCGGTGGTCACCGTGCGCCGCGGATTCAACCTGCGCCTGCTGCTGCCGTTCGTGCTGGGCGGGCTGGCCGGCATTCCGCTGGGCGTGATGGTGTTGCCGCAGCTGGACATGGACTGGTTCAAGGCGCTGCTGGGCGGCTTCCTGGCGCTGTGGTGCCCGGTGATGCTGATGGCACGCTCGTTGCCGCCGATCACCATCGGAGGGCGCGTGGGTGACGCCATTGCCGGTATGGCCGGTGGCGTGCTCAGTGGCATCGGTGGCTTCGCCGGGCCGGTGCCGACGTTGTGGAGCACGCTGCGCGGCTTCGGCAAGGACGAGCAGCGCGCGGTCATCCAGAACTTCAACCTGGCGATGCTGGCGGTGACCATGGCCACCTATGTCGGCAGCGGCCTGGTGAGCCGGCAGATGTTGCCGTACTTCGCCATCGTGGCACCGGCCATGCTGGTGCCGACCCTGCTGGGTGCGCGGGTCTACATCGGCATCAGCGAGGCACGCTTCCGGCAGGTCGTGCTGGGCCTGCTGACCGTGTCAGGCATCGCGTTGCTGGCGTCGTCGCTGCCGGTGCTGCTGGCGCGCTGAGGGAGGAACGAAAAAGGGCGCCACGAGAGGCGCCCTTTGTCGTCTATGGCATGTTGCGACTCAGCGCTGCTGGATCTTTGACAGCAGGCGCAGGAACTCCACGTACAGCCAGACCAGGGTCACCATCAGGCCGAATGCGCCATACCACTCCATGTACTTCGGTGCTCGCTGGGCGACACCGGTCTCGATGAAGTCGAAGTCCAGCACCAGATTCAGCGCGGCCACGACCACCACGAACAGGCTGAAGGCGATGCCCAGCCAGCTGGAGTCATGGATCACCGGCACGTTGATGTTGAAGAAGCCCAGCACGAACGACGCCAGGTAGAGCAGGGCGATGCCGCCGGTGGCCGCGACCACGCCCAGCTTGAAGTTCTCGGTGGCCTTGATCAGGCCACTGCGGTACGCGAACAGCAGCGCGAACAGGGTGCCGAAGGTCAGCAGCACGGCCTGGAACACGATGCCCGGGAACTTGGCGTTGAACACGGCCGAGATGGCGCCGAGGAACAGGCCTTCCACCAGCGCGTACATCGGCGCAGTGACCGGCGACCATTCCTTCTTGAAGACGGTGATCAGCGCCAGCACCAGGCCGCCGATGGCGCCGCCCATGGCATACAGCTTGGCCCCGGCCATGACCTGGCCGTAGTCGTCGATGGTCTGGTTCCAGGCGAACGCGGCCGTCAGCACGGTCAACAGCAGCAGGAAGCCGGTCTTGTTGACGGTGCCGTTGAGGGTCATTGCCTGGTCGGGGCTGGTCACCACCGAGCCGCTGGCGAGGTCGAGGAAGGTCGACTCGGAAAGAGCCGGGTTGCCGCTGCGCATGCGTGTTCTCCGTGCGAATAAGGGGCTGGACGGCCATCCGGCCGATGACCGGGAGCATAGCCGATGGTTGCGCGTGGTGCCGTGTCAGGCGCTGGGTGCGAGTCGCCCGCGTTGACAGTTCATGATGCGCTTGGCCACAATGACCAGCTCCCCGGGCCTGGCCCGAGGGGATTGCAAGACCGGGGTATAGCGCAGTCTGGTAGCGCGCCTGCTTTGGGAGCAGGATGTCGGGGGTTCGAATCCCTCTACCCCGACCAATCCCACATCACGTCGGATTGGACGCCGTTCCGGTTCGGGCGCCCGTAGCTCAACTGGATAGAGCACCGGCCTTCTAAGCCGGCGGTTACAGGTTCGATTCCTGTCGGGCGCGCCATCGGCGAGCACCGGGATCGCATCGGCGGATGTGAAGAAGTGCTTGCAAAAGGGTAAAGACTCCACCAGAATATCGGACTCGCTTCGGCGGACCGGAACTTCGGTGACAGTCCCCCCCAGGCAAAGGTTTGAAGTTCCAGTGCCGGTGGTCTTGGCGGTGGAGCGAAAGTTTCAGTGGTGGCTGTAGCTCAGTTGGTTAGAGTACCGGATTGTGATTCCGGTGGTCGGGGGTTCGAATCCCCTCAGCCACCCCACTGATTCAACCGCATCGGCGCAGCCGAAACGGTATTGCAATAAACAGAAAGCACGCTATAATGTGCGTCTGAGTTTTACGGGCCGTTAGCTCAGTTGGTAGAGCAGTTGACTCTTAATCAATAGGTCCAAGGTTCGAATCCTTGACGGCCCACCAAGACAGAAGCCACCTGGTACGCCAGGTGGCTTTTTTCTTATAAGTGTGACCCTTTGGTTTCATTGGATCACCGACTGCAGAAATCCCGCCTGGCGTGGGTCTGCAGTGGCAGCGGGATCGCGGTACTGGTTTCAACGACGTTGAAAAAAGTGCTTGCACCCTCCGAGCGGATCGGGTCATAATTCGCGCCCCGATTTCGGGCTGTTAGCTCAGTTGGTAGAGCAGTTGACTCTTAATCAATAGGTCCAAGGTTCGAATCCTTGACAGCCCACCAGACGAAAGCCACTTGGTCAGCCAGGTGGCTTTTTTCTTGCCTGATCTCTGGGTGGCGTCTGCAGATACCAGCGGTGTTGGCTGGAGTGGAGCCCCCTTGAGTCAAGGGGGCGCGGCGAAGCCGCGGGGATGTGGGGGCCGGTGAAGTGGGGCCCTCGCTTTGCCATGCAAAGCGTGGGGCTGCGGCGCGAATGCGCAGCAGCTTCCCCTTGGTTCGCCAAGTGGCTTTTTTCTTGCTTGTTTGCCGGGTTGCGCTTCAACCACGCATGGCGTGGATCTACTGAAGCGGCGCATTGCGCGGATCTACTGAAGCGATGCTGAAATCAGGGGCATACGCGTCATCAGTGTTTTCAATGCTGTGCGCTGCTTCTCACCGTGTCGCGTCCTGTATCGCACCCAATGGACCTTCCGCGCCGATGGCGCATGCACGAAGGAAGAAGTTGATGGCCGATATCAATCGACTGTGCCGGACGGTGTGGGTTCTTTCCGCGTTGGTGGCGCTGACGGCCTGCGCGCCTGGCAGTGATCCGGCGAAGACCGTCGAGCGCGATGCGGGCGTCGATGCCGTTCCGGCGCGCCCGATCGCCGGAGTCGCGCAGCCGGCGTCGCCGGTGGAGGGTGGGGCCGCTCCCGAGGCTGTGGAGCTGCGTAGCACCGACGATGGTGGCGTGGACATCCGCAAGGCGGATGTGGCGGCCGGGCAGGGCGCTGACGCACCTGCACCCCCTGCCGAAGCGAAACACTGAGTCGTTGCCGTCCCGAACGGTCGCACGACCTTCGGGATGGCCTTTGGCGCGGACGATGTGCCCGCCTGTCATGTTCAGTTTTGTGCAGGCCTTCCGATTCCAGCCGGCGCCTGCGACAATGAACGCCTGAGCCGGCCACGCGAAAGTGGCGGAATTGGTAGACGCCCTGGATTTAGGTTCCAGTGCCGCAAGGCGTGGGGGTTCGAGTCCCCCCTTTCGCACCAGTGCCGGCCTGTCCCCGCCCTGATCGGGCCATCTGCGCCCCCTTGACCGGCACGCGCTGGCAGTGCAGGCCGAATTGGGCGAAACTAAAGGGCTGCGGCAAGCAGGCGCGTCCCAGACGTCGTGTCCTTACAACCGTTTCATCCCAATCATCGAGCCGGGGGCGTGGGCCGCCGGTGGCAGGAGTCAACATGCAAGCTTCGATCGAATCCACCGGCAACCTGGAACGCCGCCTGAGCTTCTCGCTGCCGGAAGAGCGTCTGCAGAGCCACATCGTCGGCCGCCTGGGCGAAATCGCCCGCACTACCCGCATCAAGGGTTTCCGTCCGGGCAAGGTGCCGGCCAAGGTGATCGAGCAGCGCTTCGGCGCGCAGGTCCGTGGTGAGGCGCTGGACGGCCTGCTGCGCGAAACCTTCGATGCCGCCGTGCGCGAGCACGACCTGCGCATCGTGGGCAGCCCGCGCATCGACAAGGGCGACGAGGGTGAGTTCTCCTTCGTGGCCACCGTGGAAGTGGTGCCGGACTTCGGCGATATCGACGTCAGCAAGCTGACCGTCGTGCGCCACAGCGCCGAAATCACCGACGCCGACATCGACCAGATGATCGAGAACCTGCAGAACCAGCGTCGTACCTGGGCCCCGGTCAGCCGCGGCGCACAGGACGGTGACCTGGTCGCGGTGGAAACCTGGTCGCAGGCCGGCGAAGAGCGCCTGCCGGCCGAGGGCACCGAGAAGGGTTCGATCGTGCTCGGCCAGGGCATGATGTTCGAAACCATCGAAAAGGGTTTGGTCGGCCTGGCCAAGGGCGAAGAGAAGACCCTGGACGTCGAGTTCCCGGCTGACTGGCGCGTGCCGGTGCTGGCCGGCAAGACGGTGCAGGTCACCGTCAAGGTTGCCGAAGTGTCCGAGCCGGTCGTGCCGGCGGTCGACGAAGCCTTCATCAAGAGCTTCGGCGTGAAGGGTGGCGATGTGGAGCAGTTCCGCAGCGACATCCGCGCCAACCTGGAGCGCGAGCTGAAGGGCGCCCTGATGAACCGCCTGCGCCGCGAAGTGGGCGAGCAGCTGATCGCTGCTTACTCCTCGGTGGAAATGCCGCCGCGCCTGGTCGAGAACGAAGCCCGCGCCATGCTGGCCCAGCAGGTCGAGCAGATCCGCCGCAACGGCCAGAATGTCGGTGAGATCCCGGCCGATGCCCACGAAGGCTTCAAGGACGCCGCCGCCAAGCGCGTGCTGGTCGGCCTGCTGGTCGGTGAAGTGGCCCGCATCAACGACCTGCGCCTGGAAGCCAAGCGCCTGAACGAAACGATGCGCCTGATCGCTTCCACCTACGAAGAGCCGGAACAGGTCATTGAGATGTACCGCAACGACCCCCAGCTGATGTCTGGTCTGCAGAACCGTGTGATGGAAGAGCAGGTGATCGACTGGATCGCCGAGCGTGCCCAGCACACCGAAGAGAAGCTGTCGTTCCAGGACGCGATCCGCCAGTAAGCCCGGGCGGATCACCGGATGCCCCGCGCCTTTGCCGGCGCGGGGTTGTAGCCCCCCAAGATAGGTACCTCACGTAATGGACAACCGAACCAAAGCCCTGAACCTGGTTCCGATGGTGGTCGAGCAGACCAGCCGCGGCGAGCGTGCCTACGACATCTATTCGCGCCTGTTGAAGGAGCGCCTGATCTTCCTCGTGGGCCCGATCGACGATCACATGGCCAACGTGGTGGTGGCGCAGTTGCTGTTCCTGGAATCGGAAAACCCGGAAAAGGACATCAACATCTACATCAACTCGCCGGGTGGCGTGGTTACCGCCGGCATGGCGATCTACGACACCATGCAGTACATCAAGCCGAATGTGAGCACCACCTGCATCGGCCAGGCCGCCTCGATGGGCGCCCTGCTGCTGGCCGCGGGCGAAGCCGGCAAGCGCTATGCGCTGCCGAACTCGCGCGTGATGATCCACCAGCCGTTGGGCGGCTACCAGGGCCAGGCCACCGATATCGACATCCACGCACGTGAGATCCTGACCCTGCGTTCGCGCCTGAACGAGGTGCTGGCCAAGCACACCGGCCAGTCGCTGGAGACCATCGCGCGCGATACCGAGCGCGACAACTTCAAGAGCGCCTTCGAGGCGCAGGCCTACGGTCTGGTCGACCAGGTCCTGGAGCGTCGTCCGGATGAGTCGATCCAGGCCGGTTGATCGGCCTTCACGGGGCCATGGAGGCCCCGTTCCTGCAGGGTCGGGCGGGACTGGTGTCCCCTCGGCCCTGTGCTATTCTCGAATCGAACCCCCGTTCAGCGGGTGGGGTAACTGGGTAAGCGAAGCATGAGCGAAGACCGCCAAGGTCGTTCCACGGACACCGGCAAGATCCTCTACTGCTCTTTCTGCGGCAAGAGCCAGCATGAAGTGCGCAAGCTGATTGCGGGTCCGAGCGTGTTCATCTGTGATGAATGCGTGGAGCTGTGCAACGACATCATCCGTGAGGAACTTGAGGAAAAGGCGCAGTCGGCGCGCAGTTCGCTGCCGAAGCCGCGCGAGATCCTCGAAGTCCTCGACCAGTACGTGATCGGCCAGAACCGCGCCAAGCGCACCCTGGCCGTGGCCGTGTACAACCACTACAAGCGCATCGAGAGCCGGCAGAAGAACGACGACGTCGAACTGGCGAAGTCGAACATCCTGCTGGTCGGCCCGACCGGTTCGGGCAAGACGCTGCTGGCCGAGACCCTGGCCCGCCTGCTCAACGTGCCGTTCACCATGGCCGACGCCACCACGCTGACCGAAGCCGGTTACGTGGGCGAGGACGTGGAGAACATCATCCAGAAGCTGCTGCAGAAGTGCGACTACGACGTCGAGAAGGCGCAGCAGGGCATCGTCTACATCGATGAAATCGACAAGATCTCGCGCAAGAGCGAGAACCCGTCGATCACCCGCGATGTGTCCGGCGAAGGCGTGCAGCAGGCCCTGCTGAAGCTGATCGAAGGCACCGTGGCCAGCGTTCCGCCGCAGGGCGGCCGCAAGCACCCGCAGCAGGAATTCCTGCAGGTGGACACCAAGAACATCCTGTTCATCTGCGGCGGCGCGTTCGCCGGGCTGGACAAGGTGATCCAGGCCCGTTCCACCGACGTCGGCAGCATCGGCTTCGGCGCCAAGGTGAAGAGCAGCGAGCGCAAGCAGGAAGTGGGCAAGGTGCTGGCTGAAGTCGAGCCGGAAGACCTGATCAAGTTCGGCCTGATCCCCGAGTTCGTCGGCCGCCTGCCGGTGGTGGCGACCCTGGAGGAGCTGGACGAGCCGGCCCTGATCAGGATCCTGACCGAGCCGAAGAACGCCATCACCAAGCAGTTCAAGAAGCTGTTCGAGATGGAGAACGTCGAGCTGGAGTTCCGCCCGGACGCGTTGTCGGCCATTGCCCGCAAGGCGCTCAAGCGCAAGACCGGTGCCCGCGGCCTGCGCACCATCGTCGAATCGGTCCTGCTGGACACCATGTACGACCTGCCCTCGCAGGAAAACGTCAGCAAGGTGGTGGTGGACGAGTCGGTGATCGAGCACAAGTCCGAGCCGTACCTGATCTACCAGACCCCGGCGGCTCCTGAACAGAAGGCCGCAGGCGCCGAGTGATCCTTCCAGGTTGTTGATTGGAAAGGATTTTCAAGGAATGCCTTGCATCTGAAAGCCGATGGCCCCATAACGGGGCCATCGGCTTTTTTTTGTCTCCGGAAGATGCCCTCCCGGAGGCGGTTTTCCCCTTCCCTGGAGCCCCCATGGCCCGTTCCCCAAGTGAAACCCTCGACCTGCCGGTCCTGCCGCTGCGCGACGTAGTGGTGTTCCCGCACATGGTCATCCCGCTGTTCGTCGGCCGTGACAAGTCCATGCACGCGCTCGAACAGGCAATGGAATCGGACAAGCGCATCCTGCTGCTGGCGCAGAAGTCGGCCGAGACCGATGACCCGCATGCGGCCGACCTCTACCAGGTCGGTACACTGGCGCAGGTGCTGCAGCTGCTGAAGCTGCCCGACGGCACCATCAAGGTGCTGGTCGAAGGCCTGTCGCGCGTGCAGGTCACCCACGTCGACGAGCGTAACGGCTCGCTGCACGGCCAGGCCGTGGAGATCGACGCCACCGACGAGCGCGAAGCACGTGAGGTCGAGGCGATCGCCCGCTCGCTGATGTCGCTGTTCGAGCAGTACGTGAAGACCAACCGCAAGCTGCCGCCGGAGCTGCTGCAGACGCTGTCGGGCATCGATGAGCCGGCGCGCCTGGCCGACACCATCGCCGCGCACATCAGCGTGCGCCTGGCTGACAAGCAGCGCCTGCTGGAAACGCTGGCCGTGGGCGACCGCCTGGAGATGCTGGTCGGCCTGGTCGATGGCGAGATCGACGTGCAGCAGATGGAGAAGCGCATCCGCGGCCGCGTGAAGTCGCAGATGGAGAAGAGCCAGCGCGAGTACTACCTCAACGAACAGATGAAGGCCATCCAGAAGGAACTGGGTGACCTGGACGACGCGCCGGGCGAGCTGGAAGAGCTGGCCCGCAAGATCGCCGAAGCCGGCATGCCGAAGGCCGTTGAAGCCAAGGCGCGCAACGAACTGAACAAGCTCAAGCAGATGTCGCCGATGTCGGCCGAAGCGGCGGTCGTGCGCAACTACCTGGAGTGGTTGCTGGGCGTGCCGTGGAAGAAGCGCAGCAAGGTGCGCAAGGACCTGAAGGTCGCGCAGGACACCCTCGATGCCGATCACTACGGCCTGGAGAAGGTCAAGGAACGCATCCTTGAATACCTGGCGGTGCAGTCGCGCGTGAAGCAGATGAAGGGCCCGATCCTCTGCCTGGTCGGACCGCCGGGCGTGGGCAAGACCTCGCTGGGCCAGTCCATCGCCAAGGCCACCAACCGCAAGTTCGTGCGCATGTCGCTGGGCGGCGTGCGCGACGAGGCCGAGATCCGTGGCCACCGCCGTACCTATGTCGGTTCGATGCCGGGCCGCATCGTGCAGAACCTCAACAAGGTCGGCAGCAAGAACCCGCTGTTCGTGCTGGACGAGATCGACAAGATGTCGATGGACTTCCGTGGCGATCCGTCTTCGGCGCTGCTGGAAGTGCTCGATCCGGAGCAGAACAACGCGTTCAACGACCACTACCTGGAAGTGGACCTGGACCTGTCCGAAGTGATGTTCGTGGCCACCTCGAACTCGCTCAACATTCCGGGCCCGCTGCTGGACCGCATGGAAGTGATCCGCATCCCCGGCTACACCGAGGATGAGAAGCTCAACATCGCCACCCGTTACCTGGTGCCGAAGCAGATCAAGGCCAACGGCCTGCAGCCGGAAGAACTGGAGATCGGCAGTGATGCGATCCAGGACATCGTGCGCTACTACACGCGCGAATCGGGCGTGCGCAACCTGGAACGCGAGATCGCCAAGATCTGCCGCAAGGTGGTGAAGGAGATCGCGCTGGCCGGCCCGCAGCCGGCGGCGAAGGCGAAGAAGGGTGCGAAGAAGAAGGCGCTGGTGAGCGTGTCCAGCAAGAACCTGGACAAGTACCTGGGCGTGCGTCGTTTCGACTTCGGCCGCGCCGAGGAAGAGAACGAGATCGGTCTGGTCACCGGCCTGGCCTGGACCGAAGTCGGTGGCGACCTGTTGCAGATCGAATCGACGCTGGTGCCGGGCAAGGGCCAGCTGATCCTGACCGGCCAGCTCGGCAACGTGATGAAGGAATCGGCATCGGCGGCGCTGTCGGTGGTGCGTTCGCGCGCGGTGGGCTTCGGCATCGACAGCGACTTCCTGCAGAAGCACGACGTGCACCTGCACGTGCCCGATGGTGCCACCCCGAAGGATGGCCCGAGTGCCGGCGCGGCGATGGTCACTTCGCTGGTGTCGATGCTGACCAAGGTGCCGGTGCGTGCCGATGTGGCCATGACCGGCGAAATCACCCTGCGCGGTCGTGTCACCGCCATCGGTGGCTTGAAGGAGAAGCTGCTGGCCGCACTGCGCGGCGGCATCCGCACGGTCATCATCCCGGAAGAGAACCGCAAGGATCTCGCCGACATTCCGGCAAATGTCACCCGCGATCTGAAGATCGTGCCGGTGAAGTACATCGAAGAAGTCCTCGACCTGGCGCTGGAGCGTCCGCTGGCACCGAAGAAGGCGCGCAAGAGTGCGCAGCGCGTCACGGTGCGCAGCAAGGCAAAACCGAGTGGAAGCGCGCGCGTCAAGCATTGACGCGCGCTGTCCAATGGCCCGAAACCCGCGTCGTTGCTGGCTTTTCACCTTGCGTGGGGGTAGGGCCGCTGGTATAAAAGCAGCACTCGCGAATGAGTGATCGCTGTCAGCGATGACTGAATCGGCGAACCGTTTCCACATGGCGGCCGCATGCAGAAGGCATGCGGTTGCTTCCCTGTCGAATAAGCGGAACCCACCGCCAAAGGAGTTGTAGAGAATGAACAAGACCGAATTGATCGATGCCGTTGCTGAAGCTGCAGACCTGACCAAGGCCGAGTCCAGCCGCGCCGTCGATGCCGTCGTTGCTGCCGTCACCAAGGCGCTGAAGGACGGCGATGCGGTCACCCTGGTTGGCTTCGGTACCTTCCAGGTCCGCGACCGTGCTGCACGCACCGGCCGCAACCCGAAGACCGGCGACACCATCAAGATCGCTGCTTCGAAGAATCCGTCGTTCAAGGCTGGTAAGGCCCTGAAGGATGCTGTAAACTAAGCGGCTCGCTGGGGTGCTTAGCTCAGCGGTAGAGCGTCTCCTTTACACGGAGAGGGTCGGGGGTTCGAAACCCTCAGCACCCACCACAGCACCGCGGTAAAAGTTTGAGTGTGGAGCGGTAGTTCAGCTGGTTAGAATGCTGGCCTGTCACGCCGGAGGTCGCGGGTTCGAGTCCCGTCCGCTCCGCCATTCAACGAGGCCTCCGGCCAAAAGCTGGAGGCTTTGTTTTCTTCCCGGTCCAAGCCGGCTGGAAGACAAAAAAAAGCAACAATGCGGAGCGGTAGTTCAGCTGGTTAGAATGCTGGCCTGTCACGCCGGAGGTCGCGGGTTCGAGTCCCGTCCGCTCCGCCATTACATCGAGGCCCCCGGCCGAAAGCTGGGGGCCTTGTCTTCTCACCGACGGGTTCGGGAAGAAGGCGAAAGGGTTTTTGCAAGAACGGAGCGGTAGTTCAGCTGGTTAGAATGCTGGCCTGTCACGCCGGAGGTCGCGGGTTCGAGTCCCGTCCGCTCCGCCATTGCAGAATTCTTAAGTCCCTGTGAAAAAACTTTGAAAAAAGTGTTCATCGGGCTGGGTTTCCAGAGAGTCTTCGGATATACTGGGCGCCTGCAAAGTTCAAGCGCGGAGCGGTAGTTCAGCTGGTTAGAATGCTGGCCTGTCACGCCGGAGGTCGCGGGTTCGAGTCCCGTCCGCTCCGCCAACTTTAAAAGCCCTCGGCGCAAGCCGGGGGCTTTTTCTTTGTGCCGTGCCGCAGGCCTGCCGATGTGCTGATGGCGCAGGTCCGCGAAGATCGGCGCAGGCCGCGCCGGTGCTGCTTTTGGTCCCTGCGGCGAAGCGGGTTACACTGCCGGGCTCGCCAATCAGGCCTTGTGATTCTCACCATGCTGCAGAAACTCCGCGACAAGACCTCAGGCTGGATCGTCACCGTGATCCTGGGGCTGCTGATGATTCCGTTCCTGTTCGTGATCGACAACAGCTACCTCGGTGGCGTTGGCGCACAGAACGTGGCCAAGGTTTCCGCGCCGCCGACCTGGTGGCGTTCGGCGCCGTCGTGGTGGCCGGTGCGCATGCTGTGGCAGCACCACGAGATCAGCGCGCAGGATTTCCGCACCCGTTTCGAGCAGGAGCGCATGCGTGAGCGCCAGCAGCAGGGTGAGAACTTCGACCCGCGCGCGTTCGAAAGCACTGAAAACAAGCTGGCCGTGCTCGACCAGCTGATCGACGAACAGGTCGTGCGCCTGGTCGGCGAGCAGGCCGGTGTTGTGGTCGGCGATGGCGCGGTGCGTGAGTACATCGCCACCATCCCCGCCTTCCTCGATTCGAATGGCAAGTTCAACGAGAACAACTACCGCCTGGCCCTGGCCGGTGGCAATCCGCCGCGCACCCCGACCCAGTTCCAGGAGCTGGTGCGCGAGAGCCTGCAGCAGTCGGTGATCCCGTCGGGCCTGCAGAACTCCGGCTTTGTCACCCAGTCCGAGACCGAGCGTCTGCTGAAGCTGCTGGGCGAAACCCGTGACGTCGAACTGGCCGCGCTGCCGGAAGTGCCGGCCGATACCGCGCCGGTCACCGACGCGCAGATCAAGCAGTGGTACGACAGCCACGGCAAGGATTTCCGTCAGGCCGAGAGCGTGTCGCTGGAATACGTCGAGATCAACGGCGCCAATCTGCCGGCACCGATCGCGGCTGACGAAGCGACCCTGCGCAAGCGCTATGAAGACGAGAAGGCGAAGTTCACCTCGCCGGAACAGCGCCAGGCTGCCCATATCCTGATCACCGGTGACGGCGCTGAAGCCAAGGCGAACAAGATCGCTGCCGAAGCCAAGGCGGCGGGTGCCGACTTCGCGGCGCTGGCCAAGGCCAACTCGGAAGACCCGGGTTCGAAGAACCAGGGCGGTGATCTGGGCTGGGTCGAGCGTGGCGCGATGGTCAAGCCGTTCGAGGACGCTCTGTTCGCCGCCAAGGCGGGTGACGTGATCGGTCCGGTGAAGACCGACTTCGGCTACCACATCATCAAGGTCGCCGCGGTGCGTGGTGGCGAAGGCAAGTCGTTCGAGGAAGTGCGTGACACGCTGGCCGCAGAGCAGCTGAAGGCCGACGGCGAGCGTGGCTTCAACGAGTTGGCCGGTCGTCTGGTCGATGCCATCAACAAGAGCCCGAGCGACCTGGCCGCTGCCGCCAAGGAAGTGAACCTGCCGCTGCAGACGCTGGGTCCGATCACCCGTGCCACCGCCAGCGGTATTGCCACTGACCCGGCCGTGCTGCGTGCGGCCTTCTCTGAAGTGCTGGTGCAGGACGGTACCGCCAGCGACCCGATCGCCCTGGGCGGTGCCACCAACCACAGCGTGGTCATCCGCGTGGCGGCGCATACCCCGGAGCAGGCGATGCCGCTGGACAAGGCGCGTGAGCAGGTGATCGCCGCGATCCGCGCCGACCGCCAGCGTCAGGCCAGCGACAAGGCCGCCGACGCCGTGCTGGCCAAGCTGAAGGCGGGTGCCACCCTGCAGTCTCTGGCCGCCAGCGAGAAGCTGCAGGTGAGCCCGATGCCGGGCCTGCCGCGCAGCCAGCCGGTGCCGACCCCGGAAATCAACCGCGCGATCTTCAGCGCACCGGTCCCGGCCGAGGGCAAGCCGAGCTACGGCAAGGTCGACGTCAACGGTCACGCGCTGCTGTTTGCCGTGAACAAGGTCAACCCGGGCGACATCAAGGAAGTGACCGCCGAGCAGCAGAAGCAGCTGAAGGACCAGCTGAGCCAGATCGACGGCATGGCTGCGGCCAAGGCCTACATCGACGCGATGCGCAAGAAGTTCGTGGTCCAGACCACCGAAGCGAACCTGTAAGCCCACCGGCTGCAGGTACGAAAAGGCCCGGCAATGCCGGGCCTTTTTTGTGCCTTCGCCTCGTTTGTGGCGCGCTTGAGCTTTGGTAGTGGTCGAGCTTGCTCGACCGCCTTTTGTAGAGTCGAGCCGTGCTCGACTGCATCTGCCAGGCACAGACATGAAAAAGCCGAGCATGGGCTCGGCTCTACACGGGAGGCGCCTGGCCTGCGCGTCAGTCTTCGACGCGCAGTACCGCGCCCGGCTTCAGCACGCTGCTGCCACTCAGACCGTTCAGCGATAGCAGCGCCTTTACCGGCATGCCGTAGCGGCGGGCAATGGTCCAGGCCGATTCGCCATCACGCACGGTGTGGCGGCGGCTGCGCGGACGGTCGGCGATCGCGGCGACGGTCTTGGCCACCTGTGGCGTCGGTGACGCGGTGGCGACTGGCGCAGCGCTGGCGACCAGGGCAGATGCAGTGTCCGCCACCGTCGCATTGGCAGCCGAGACAGGGGCCAGCACGCGGGTGGTGCCGGAGGCGCGGCCACCCGAGGCCAGCGCGGGGTTCAGGCGGGCGATCTTCGCCGGGTCCAGGGCGCGCTGTGCGGCCCACTGCTGGACGCTGGTGCCCGCGGGCAGGGTGTGGTCCTTCAGCACCGGCACGGTGCGGTCCAGCGAGGCCATCACGCCCGGCTGGTCTTCCACGTCTTCCAGCACGCAGGCCAGGGCGTGCAGCTTCTCGACGTAGGCATGGGTGACCGGCGACAGGCCCGGCAATGCCGAAGGCTTGGCGTTCTGCGCGTTCATGCCGGCCTTGCGCATGGACTGCAGCACCCGGTACTCGCCGGCGTTGTAGGCCATGGTGGCCAGGCGCCAGTCGCCGCCGAACATGCCGTGCAGGGTCTTCAGGTAGCGCACCGCGGCCTGGGTCGAATCAACCGCCGACAGGCGGCCGTCGTAGCCGTTGGCCATCGGCACGCGATGGTTGCGTGCGGTGGTGGCGATGAACTGCCACAGGCCGGTCGGGCCGCTGCCGTTGCGGGCATTGGGCCGATAGCCGCTTTCCACGAAGGGAATGAGCGCGAATTCGGTGGGCAGGTTGGCCTTGCGCAGCTCTTCGACTACATAGCCGAACAGCACCAGCGCATCGTCATCCTGGTTGGCCAGGCGCGAGGGGGCGTGGGCGAACTGCTTCTGCCAGCGCGGGCTGGTGGCCTCGGCATCGCAGCTGGGCTCGGCCAGGCCGTCGCGGAAGCTGGTGAAGATCTCCTGGCCGTTGCGCACCGAAGCGGCGGGCAGCGCTGAAGCGTCCAGCGGCAGGGCCGCAGCGGCGGTCAGGTTCTGGCTGATGCCAGCGCCCAGCGACTGCGCGCCCGCGGTTCCGGCCAACCCCAGGACAAGGCCCAGGGCCAGCGGCAGACTTCGGCGCATCATGCGCGGAAGCCGTCTTTCCAGTGCCGGAGACCGGCCATCACGTCGACGTCGTCCACGACGTCACGGCCCAGGTGTGCCGACACCGACGCACGGATAGGCGCCGCGTGCACACGCAGGAAGGGATTGCAGTCGAATTCGTTGGCCAGGGTTACCGGCAGGGTGGAACGGTCATCGCGGCGCATGGCCAAAGCCTCCTCTTGGCGCTGCCACAAGGCAGCGTTGGCGGGGTCGACATGCCGCGCGAAGACGGCATTTGACACGGTGTACTCATGAGCGCAACAAAGCAGCAGTTGCGCGGGCAGGGCGCCCAGCTTGCGCATCGATGCCAGCAGCTGGGACGGCGTACCTTCGAACAGGCGTCCACAGCCCAGGCTGAACAACGAATCTCCGCTGAAAAGATGTTCAGCAGTGTGAAACGCGATGTGGCTGCGGGTATGCCCGGGCACGGATAGTACGTGGAACGTCTGGCCCAGTGCCTGAACGCGTTCACCTTCGCCGACCCGCTCGGTTGCGTTGGGAATGCGTTCTTCGACCGGCGCGACAACCCGCACGCCGGGGAAACGTGCCTGCAATGCCGGCACGCCACCGATGTGGTCGTCGTGGTGATGGGTAAGCAGGATCGTGTCCACGTGCAGGCCCTGATCGGCCAGCGCGAGCACCGGCGCGGCGTCACCGGGGTCAACGACCACGGCGGCGCCATCGTTGTCGATCAGCGTCCAGATGTAGTTATCCGCAAATGCGGGCAGGGCGGTCAGTCGCATAGAATTGGACCATGCCCGCGCTGCAGAGCACCCGTCAAGCGAGCCAGACCCCGTGGTTCGACACTGAACCGGCGGAGGCCTTGCGCGTGCTGGAGCGGCAATTGCTGCTGCCGCAGCTGTCGGTGCTGCCGGCGCAGCCCTGGCTGTGGATCGCACCAAGTGCGGCCTGGCTGGACGATGCACAGCTGGGCGGGCGCGGTCTGCGCCTGTTCCGGCAGGGGCAGGGCTATGCCGGCGACACCCGTTGTGCGCTGCCGTTGCCGCTGGCCAATGAAAGCGTCAATGCGATCGTGCTGCAGCATGTCACCGCGACCGATGCTGACCGGCTCCTCGACGAGTGCGAACGCGTTCTGATGCCGGGCGGCCATCTGTGGCTGAGCAGCCTCAATCCGTTCAGCCCGTATCGCACGCGCTGGCGCCAGCATGGGCTGGTGGTGCGCACGCCGCAGCGGATCCGCCTGCTGCTCAGCCGTCATGGGCTGGAGTGCGACGATATGCGTTACCTGGGCCCGCTCTGGCGCGGCGAGGGCAGTCGCCGGCCCGCAGGCTGGGCGCCGCTGCGCGCGGCCTGCCTGTTCCATGCGGAAAAACGCACGCTGGCCCTGCCTGGGCCGAAACCGCTGCCGGTGCGCTGGCACGGCACCGTAGCTACCTGATTCTGGAGTTGTATTGAAAACCATCGAAATCCACACCGACGGTTCCTGCCTTGGCAATCCCGGCCCCGGCGGCTGGGCTGCGCTGCTGCGCTACAAGGGCCACGAGCGCGAACTGAGCGGTGGCGAGGCCCACACCACCAACAACCGGATGGAGCTGATGGCGGCCATTTCCGGGCTGGAGTCGCTGACCGAGCCGTGCAACATCGTGCTCTATACCGATTCGCAGTACGTGCGGCAGGGCCTGACCCAGTGGATGCCGGGCTGGATCCGCAAGAACTGGAAGACCGCCGGCGGCGATCCGGTGAAGAACCGTGAGCTGTGGGAGCGCCTGCAGGCGGCCACGCTGCGGCATCAGATCGACTGGCGGTGGGTGAAAGGCCACTCCGGCGATCCGGACAATGAGCGGGTGGACACCCTGGCCCGCAACGCGGCGATCCAGATCCGCGACGCCAGCCCGGTAAACTGAGCCCATGCGTCAGATCATCCTCGATACCGAAACCACCGGCCTGGAGTGGAAGAAGGGCAACCGCATCGTCGAAATCGGCTGCGTGGAGCTGTTCAAGCGCCGCCCGACCGGCAACAACTATCACCAGTACATCAAGCCCGACTGTGAGTTCGAACAGGGCGCGCAGGAAGTCACCGGCCTGACCCTGGAATTCCTCGATGACAAGCCGGACTTCGCGCAGATCGCCGACGAGTTCCTGGCCTTCATCGATGGCGCGGAGCTGATCATCCACAACGCGGCGTTCGACCTCGGCTTCCTCGACAACGAGCTGTCGCTGCTCGGGCCGCAGTACGGGAAGATCACCGACCGCTGCACCGTGATTGATACCCTGGTGATGGCGCGCGAGCGCTTCCCGGGCCAGCGCAATTCGCTGGATGCGCTGTGCAAGCGGCTGGGCGTGGACAACTCGCACCGTGCACTGCATGGCGGTCTGCTCGATGCGCAGATCCTGGGCGATGTCTATATCGCGCTGACCTCGGGCCAGGAGGAAATCGGTTTCGGCCTGGGCGATGACGATGGCGGTGGCGCCGGTGCGGCGCTGCATGCCTTCGATACCAGCAAGCTGCTGCCGCGCCCACGCGTGGTGGCCACGCCGTCGGAACTGGAAGCGCATGCCGCGCGACTGGAGCGGCTGCGCAAGAAGGCTGGCCACGCGCTGTGGGATGGCCCGAAGGTGGAAGAACCCGCCAGCGCGTAATGCCCGGGATGGGGTGGTGCGCGCCGCGGGCCGGCAGTGCCGTATCCACGCATGGCGTGGATCTACCGGTTAATGGCAGCGCACCAGGATCACGCTGATGTTGTCGCGCCCGCCGCCGTCGAGCGCGGCCGCGACCAGCGTGTCCACGCATTCCTGTGCGCTGGCATCCTCGAAGGCGAGGGTGCGGGCGATGCCGCGGTCGTCCACTTCCTCGGTGAGGCCGTCACTGCATAGCAGCAGCTGCATGCCGGGGCGCAGCTCACCACTGGTGGTGGCCACGTTCAGATGCGCCGGATCGGTCACGCCCAGTGCCTGGGTGACCACGTTGCGATGCGGATGCGCGCGCGCCTGTTCGGCGGTCAGGTTGCCCTGCGCGACCAGTTCCTGCACCACGCTGTGGTCCTGGCTGAGCTGGGCCAGTTGGCCGTCGCGCCAAAGGTAGGCGCGGCTGTCGCCGACCCACGCCACTTCATAGCGGTTGCCCTGCACGCGCGCAGCGACCACGGTGGTGCCCATCGGCAGTGTGTCGTTGCGACGGCGCGAGGCGCGGATGATCTCTTCGTCCGCGGTGCGGATGGCCTGCGCCAGCGGCGCGCCGCGGCGGATTTCGCGCACGATGGTTTCGCGCGCCAGCGCGCTGGCCACTTCGCCGCAGGCGTGCCCGCCCATGCCATCGGCCACCAGCCACAGGGCCAGCTCGCTGTCACCGTAGTAGGTGTCCTCGTTGAGCTCGCGGCGCATGCCGGGGTGGGTGAGGTGTCCGAATTCGATCATGGGGGCTGGGGCGGGGTGTTGCTGGGGAGACAGGCATCATCGGGTGGCTGCACGCATCCGGCAAGGCATGCGCTCAGGAAATTTTCACTTCGTTGGCCGGAATGACTTGTCGTCGGCCTCACTTCCTCGTATGATGCGCGTCCCCGGTCCGCCGGGGACCACCCGGAGAGGTGGCAGAGTGGTTGAATGTACCTGACTCGAAATCAGGCAGGCGTTTATAGCGCCTCGGGGGTTCGAATCCCCCCCTCTCCGCCAGATAAAGAAAAAGGGCTGCCGAAAGGCGGCCCTTTTTCTTTATCTGGCGCGGGACGCGGCGCGCTTTGCGCGTCGCCCCAAACGTTGCCGTGCAACGTTCGGGCCCCTCCCTTTGCCGGCCTCTCCCCGCCCCTGTCGGGGCAGCCCCTCAACAGAGGGGCTTGTTCCTCCAGATGCATCCGTAGATCCACGTCATGCGTGGATGCTGTTCCTGCCGAGCTGGACCATCCACGCATGGCGTGGATGTACCCATTTCATCGCGAGCTGCGGGTTAAACTGCCTGCATCACCTGCTGGAGCTTTTTCCCATGACCGCTGAAATCCTCGTCCCCGTTTCATTCGGCGAGCTGCTGGACAAGATCTCGATCCTGCAGATCAAGTCCGAGCGCATCAGCGACGAGGGCAAGCTGGCCAATGTGCGCAAGGAGCTGTCGGCGCTGGAGCAGACCTGGATGGCGCACCCGGCGGCGGTGAAAGACGTCGCCAAGCTGCGTGCCGAGCTGAAGGCGGTCAACGAGCAGCTGTGGGACATCGAGGACGACATCCGGCTGAAGGAGAAGGCGCAGGCGTTCGACCAGGGTTTCATCGACCTGGCGCGCAGCGTCTACCTGCGCAACGACGAACGCGCGCGCATCAAGAAGGCGATCAACCTGGCGCTGGGTTCGGCGTACGTGGAAGAAAAGTCCTACCAGGATTACGCGCAGCGCGCGTAATCCCGGCCAAAGAGTGGATCCACACCATGCGTGGATGGGGCCCGTCGCTCACCCCAGGTGGTCGGCGACGTAGCGTTCGAACGCGGCGATACCGTCGTCGACGGTGATCAGTTCCATCACATCGTCGAACTCGATCTTGGTGCCCCACTTCAGATCCGCGGCCTGCTTGGCCAGGTACTTGCGCGCGGCATCATCGTAGCGGTCCACGCAGTAGCGGCGGTCGGAATAGGGGCCGCTGCGGTTCGGATTGCTGGCCGCATGCAGGCCCAGTACCTTGGCGCCCATCGCATTGGCGATGTGCATCGGGCCCGAGTCCGGAGTCATCACCAGATTGGCGCGGGCCAGCAGCGCCGGCAGCTGCTTCAAGGTGTCCTTGCCGACCAGGTCCAGCGCCGGTGTGTGCAGCTGCGCCTGGATGGCATCGGCCATGCTGCGCTCCAGTTCGCTGCGGCCACCGCACAGCACCACCCGCCAACCGCGCTGTGCGGCATGGTTGGCCACGGCTGCATAGCGGTCTGCATACCAGTTGCGGCGCACGTGGCTGGAACAGGGCGAGATCATCAGTACCGGTCGGCCATCGTCCTGCCATTGCGCGGCGGCCCACTCATACGCGGACTGCGGTACGGCCAGGTCCCAGCTGACCTCGGTCTGGCGCAGGCCAAGGGGTTCACAGAAGCTGCCGATGGCGTCCAGCACATGGATGCCGGGGCGGTCCGGGATGCGCTCGTTGATGAACAGGCCGTGCAGATCCTTTGATCGGCTGCGGTCGTAGCCGATGCGACGCTCTGCGGGAATGAAGGCCGACAGCAGGTTGGCGCGGAACGCCACCTGCATCTGCAGCAGCGCTTCGAAGCGCCCGGGCGGCAGCTGCCTGCGCAGTTCCTTGACCCCGGCCATGCCGCTTTTCTTGTCGTAGGCATGGAAGGTGACGCCGGGCAGGCCGTCGAGCAGCTTGTGGCCGGCCTTGTCGATGATCCAGTGGATCGGCGTGTCCGGGCGTGCGGCCTGCAGGGTGCGCACGAGGGGCACCACGTGGGTGACATCGCCAAGTGCGGACAAGCGCAGGAGGCACAAGGAGGAGGACGCTGATGCCATGTGTTGTTAGACTCAATGAAATGGTCGCATTCGACGCCAATGAAGCGCTGACGCCATGCCGCGAGGGTCGCGGCATCGGGGCCATTCTGTTCGACCGCGAGCGGCTGCGGCAAGCCGAGATCGGCCTGTTCTCGCCCCAGCACTGGGGCAGCAAGGCCCGGCCGGTGGACGAGGGCGGGCGCGGCAGCGCCTGGTTCGTCGATGCGCCGTTCGGTGCCAGCGTGCTGCGCCATTACCTGCGCGGCGGCATGGCGGCCCGTATCAGCCACGACCAGTACCTCTGGCGTGGCGCGGACCGGACCCGCAGCTTCGCTGAATTCCGCTTGATGCGCGCACTGCGCGAGAAAAAGCTGCCGGTGCCACGGCCGATCGCTGCGTTCTACATGCGCGAGGGCCTTCGCTATCGGGCCGCGATCCTGATGGAGCGGCTCGAGGGCGTGCGCTCGCTGGCCGACCGGGCATTGGTCACCGGCCGGGGCGCCCCTGGGAGGAGACCGGACGGCTGATCGCCCGTTTCCACCGTGCCGGCCTGGACCATGCCGACCTCAACGCGCACAACATCCTGTTTGATGGCAGTGGCCATGGCTGGCTGATCGACTTCGACCGTGGGGTGATCCGCATCCCGGCCACCGGCTGGCGCGAACGCAACCTCAAGCGCCTGCTGCGCTCGCTGATCAAGCTGCGCGGCGAGCGCAGCATGGAAGACGTACAGAAGGACTACGCGCGGCTGCGCCGCGCCTATGACATGGCCTGGAACCGGGGCACCTGATGGACTGGTCGTTGCGTTTCCTCGGCGTCGGCAATGCGTCGGCGGTCGAGCTGGGATCGCCGATGTCGGTGATCGAGCGGGACGGGCGTCCGTGGCTGACCATCGACTGTGGCGGTGAAGGCCTGACCGCGTTCAAGGCGCACTACGGCCACATGCCGCAGGCGTTGTTCGTCACCCATGTGCACCTGGACCACGTGGCGGGCTTTGAGCGGCTGTTCGTCGACACCTTCTTCAATTCCCACCGGCGCGGCAAGGTGCGCCTGTACGTGCCCGCCACGGTCGTGCCGCTGCTGCACAAGCGTATCGGTGACTATCCGAACGTGCTGGCCGAGGGCGGGGCGAACTTCTGGGATGCCTTCCAGCTGGTCGTGGTGGGCGAGGCGTTCTGGCATGAGGGGGTGCGCCTGGAGGTGTTTCCGGTGCGCCATCACTGGCCGGAGACGGCCTATGGCCTGCGCCTGCAGGGCGCGTTGACCTGGAGCGGTGATACCCGGCCGGTTCCGGAGATGCTGGCCCGCTTCGCCAATGACAACGAACTGATCGCGCACGACTGCGGCCTGCACGGCAACCCGTCGCATACCGGCGTGGACGACCTGGAGCGCGAGTACAGCGCGGAACTGCAGGCGCGGATGATGCTCTACCACTATGCGAGCGTGGCCGATGGCCAGGCGCTGGCCGCGCGGGGGCATCGCGTGGCGCAGCCGGGGCAGTGCGTGCCGCTGGCCACCCCCACTGCACCGCACGTGCTGGCGCAGGATCCGCCGTGAGCGGTGCTGGCCAGCACGCCGACGTGGCGCTGGCCGCCGAACTGGAGGCGCTGGAACGCGCGCTGCATGCGCCGCAGGTGCGGGGTGATCGCGAGTCCCTTGCGGCCCTGCTGGACGAGGATTTCAGCGAGATCGGCAGTTCCGGGCAATGCTACGGCCGTGATGCGGCGTTGCAGGAGATCCCGTTGGAGCGCGCGCAGGTGCTGATCGAATCGGAACAGTACGCGGTGTGGTTGTTGGCCGACGGTCTGGCCCAGGTGCGCTACCGCAGCCGCCATCACGTCGATGGGCAGGCGCAGCGCTGGGTGCTGCGCAGCTCGCTGTGGCGCCGGCAGGGGCAACGGTGGCGCATGGTGTTCCATCAGGGCACGCCCGAGGCACCGTAGCACCGGACCATGCCCGGCAAGGGGCGCCAACCAAGCTTGGTATCTATCAGAGGCGGGGCGTCGCCGCAAAAAGGCGATGGCCCCGCCGGCTGACCTCGGCGCCCGCGTCGATCGATACCGTTGCTGCCTTCCGGCCCTGGCGGGATTTTCGACCTAGCGTCGCGAGGGGCCGACGGGGCCACCATAGAGACGTTGGCCGCCCAGCAGGCGGCCGGTTCACGGATCAGGGGAAGCAGCGCGCGATGCGCCGGAGACCACAGCCGGACTGCACATCGGCTGGCCGATGGCAGACCGCAACTATAGCGCAGGCAGGTACATCGGCGCCAGCTTCACGCACTGAATCGGCTGTAACCCGTTCCCGGCAACGGCGGCCGGGGCTGGCCGCCGTTGCTAGAATGCCGGCCAGGAGGAACGACCTCCCCCGCATCGGGAATCAATGACCAGGACGGCCTGGCCCTACCAAGAGGAGGGCCGTCATGGCCTGGATCTATCTGTTGTTTGCCGGCCTGCTGGAAATCGTCTGGGCCGTGTCCATGAAGCAGTCCGAAGGCTTCACCAGGCTTACCCCCACCGTGGTCACGATCATCGGCATGATCGCCAGCTTCTGGCTGCTGGCGGTGGCCATGCGCAGCCTGCCGTTGGGCACTGCCTACACGATCTGGACCGGCATCGGCGCGGTCGGCGCGTTCGTGGTCGGCATCGTGTTTCTGGGTGAGCAGGTCAGCCCGATGCGGATCGGGGCCGCGGCGCTGATCGTTTCCGGCCTGGTGCTGATGAAACTCTCCAGTAGCTGAATTTATTTACTCATGGCGGGGAGTGGATTCTCCGCCGCATGCAGCGATATGCATTTTCGGCAAAACTATTTTGTCCGCCCGTTTTATTTGACGCACGTCATAAAAATAGCGAGCGTGATTCACATGCCGCTGGCGCTGTCGGTCGCACAGTGCCGCCATTCGTCGGGCGAAATCGGGGAGTTTTCGCCTTGAGGGACACGCTGTCGTACCTGTCCCCGGGTGCGATCGCGTGAAGATGTGAAGATTTTCAGGAGTTAATGCCTTCAAACCTTGTTCCCGTATTGGGAGCCGGGGTGGGTCGCATTGTCTCCAAAAAAACTGCCAGCTGTGCCATCCGGTCTTTTCATGGAGATTTACCGATGAACCGCATTTACCGTCTGGTTTTCAATCGTGCCCTTGGGGTAATGCAGGTTGCTTCGGAGGTCGCCCAGAATCCTGGCGGAAGTGCGGTCTGCACGGCACGGATGCCGCGATTGCGGGCGCACCAGTTGACGGTTGCGCTGGCGGCCACACTGGCCAGTGGCTCGGCATTCGCAGCGTGCACAGGCACCACCACCGTCGACTGCGACGGTACCACCAACATCAACAACTACTCCAACGCGACCAACGGCCTCACGCTGAACATCGCCTCGGGTGCGTTGCTGCGTACGCCACCGATCGTAGGTGGCGGCAACGCAGCAACGCTGACCGGCGACAACGTGACGGTCAACAACAATGGCACGATCGATCCAAGCTCGATCATCCTCGCCTCTCCCGGCCTGGTCATCGGCAATGGTTCTGCCAACAACAGCGCGATCGTCGTCAACAACAACGCCAGCGGACAGATCAAGGGTGTCGTCAACATCGCAACGCTGCTGGGCTTTGGTGGACAGGCGCTGGTGGCACAGAATGTCAACGGCACCACCACCATCAACAACGCTGGCCTGATCAGCACGTCATTGATCGGTGCAGGTAGCGTTTCCGACGCGACCACGGTGGTGACCTATGGTGGCGCGGCAGCCAACGTGACCAACACAGGCACCATCGACGGGCGCGTCGGCCTGGGTGCTTCTGGAGGCAACGCGTTCCTCAATGCGGGGGCGGTCAGCGGCAGCGTTCACCTGGGTGATTCAACCGGCGGAAATACCTTCACCGCAGTGTCCGGTTCCAGCGTTGTGGCCGGCGGCGGCACCGCCCTTGCCGGTGTGATTACCGGTGTTACCGGGGTGAAGGTTGCGGCTGCGGGATCGGTCGATGCCGGTATCGGCAGCGGTGCCACCAACAACACACTGGTGCTGCAGAACAGCGCTTCCGGTACGGGATCCGGCACCGGTGGAGCGGTGACAACGCTGGGGTGGAACCAGTACCTCAACTTCCGGAAGCTGACCGTCAACAGTGGTACCTGGAACCTGCAGGGCGCATGGACCGGAACCGGACCCACGACACTCAATGACGGTCTGGTCAATTTCAACAATGCCGGTTCCTTCGGCACGGGGCTGTTCACGGCCAACGGCGGCGCCATTGCCGCCTCCACGGCGGGCCTGAGCCTGACCAACGCCTTCAACCTTGGCGGCAACCTTTCCCTCGGCGGGACCAATGCGTTCGGGCTGGGGGGCGTCCTTTCGGGCGTCGGTGGGCTGACGGTCAACAACACCGGCATCGTCACTCTCGGCGGTGCCAACCTGTTCTCGGGCGGGGTCAATCTCAATGCCGGTGGCCTGTTGCTGGGCAATGCGGGGGCTCTCGGCTCCGGCGCCCTCACCGTGGGTGGCACGGCGTCGCTGGACACCACCGCCGCGTTCAACCTGAGCAACAACCTGATCGTCAGCGGGGGCGGCACGCTCAACCTGCTCGGCAACAACAGCCTTGGCCTCAACGGTTCCATCTCCGGCGCCGGCAACCTGGTCAAGGCCGGTCCGGGTACGCTCACCTTGAATGGTGCCAACCTGCTCACGGGCTCCTTCTCGGTCACCGGGGGGGCGCTGGCATTGGGCGCCGGTGGCAGCCTGTCGCCGACGGGCGCGATCTCGGTGGGCGCAGGCACCAACCTGGATCTTTCGCTTGCCACCAACCAGACCATTGGTTCGCTTGCCGGCGCCGGTACGCTCAACCTCGGCGCGCGCAGCCTCACGCTGGGTGGCCTGAACACCAGCACCAGCTTCTCCGGCGTCATCGGCGGTGTCGGTGGCGCGCTCGTCAAGGTCGGTACGGGTACCCAGACCCTGTCTGGTGCCAATACCTTCACCGGTGGCGTCGCGCTCAACGGCGGTGGGCTGCTGCTGGGCAATGCCGGCGCGCTGGGCACCGGCGCACTCAGTGTCGGCGGCAACGTCACCCTCGATGGCACGGGGGCGCTCGCTCTCGCCAACGCGGTCAATCTGGGCGCGGGCAGCATCCTCAATCTGTCCGGAAACCAGGCGCTGACCTTCAACGGCGCGATCGGTGGTACCGGCGGCCTGGTCAAGAACGGCGCGGCCACCCTGACCCTCAACAACGCCAACACGTTTGGCGGAGGGCTGTCGCTCACCGCCGGTGGGCTGGTGCTCGGCAACGGCGGCGGGTTGGGAACCGGCGCATTGAACGTCGGTGGTGCAGTGACGCTTGATGCCAGCTCGGCATTGACCGTGGGCAATGGCATCAACCTGGGGTTGGGTGGTTCGCTCAATGTGCTGGGGGGCAACGCGCTGACGCTGGGCGGCGTGATCGGTGGTACCGGCAGCCTGGTCAAGAACGGTGCCTCCACGCTGACGCTGGGCGGGGCCAACGCGTTCACCGGCGGCCTGAACGTGAACGCAGGCAAGGTGGCGCTGGCCAGTGGCGGCAGCCTGGCGGCAACCGGGGCGGTGAGTCTGGCCGGCGCGGGCGCCGACCTCGACATCTCGCTGGGCGGCAACCAGACCATCGGTGCGCTGTCCGGCGTCGTCGGCAGCACGGTGACATTGGGCAGCAGTACGCTCACCTTCGGTGATGCCACCAACCAGACCTTCGGCGGTGTGATCGGCGGCACCGGCGGCCTGGTCAAGCAGGGCACCGGCGTGCAGACGCTGACCGGCGCCAATACCTTCAGCGGTGGAGTGAATCTTGCGGCCGGTGGCCTGGTGCTGGGCAACGCCGGTGCGCTGGGAAGCGGTGCGCTGACGGTCAGTGGCAACGGTTCGCTGGATACCACTGCTGCGCTCAACCTGGGCAATGCGATCAACCTCGGTGCAGCGCTGACCCTGCCGGGCAGCCAGAACCTGACCCTGGGTGGCAACATCACCGGTACCGGCAGCCTGGTCAAGAACGGCGCATCCACACTGACCTTGAACGGTACCAACACCTTCAGCGGTGGACTGAACGCAAACGCCGGCGGTCTGCTGCTGGGCAACAGTGGAGCGCTGGGTACGGGGGCGCTGATTGTCGGCGGGATTGTTTCGCTGGACGGCAGTGGCCCGCTGAACCTGGCCAATGATGTCGTGCTCGGCGGCGGCGCCTTGCTGACACTGCCGGGCACGCAGGCCATCACCCTGGGCGGCGTGGTGTCCGGCGCGGGTGGCCTGGTGAAGAACGGCGCCACCACCTTGACCCTCAATGGCGGCAACACCTTCGGTGGCGGGCTGACCGTCAACGGCGGCGGCGTGCTGCTGGGCAACGCCGGCGCGCTGGGCACCGGTGCATTGTCGGTGGGGGCCAACACCACGCTGGACAGTTCGGTGGCGCTGAACCTGGCCAACAGCGTGAACCTCGGGACCAGTGCCGTACTGAACCTGCTGGGCAACCAGAACGTGTCGCTGGATGGGGTCATCAGCGGCACTGGCGGCCTGGTCAAGAACGGCGCGGCGACACTGGCATTGAATGGGCCCAACACCTTCAGCGGAGGTGTCGGCCTCAACGCAGGCGTACTGCAGCTGGGCAATGCGCAGGCGCTGGGTACCGGGCAGCTGGATGTGGGTGGCAACGCTTCGCTGGATGCAGCATCGGCGCTTACCGTAGGCAACAACATCGGCCTCGCTGCCGGTGCCAACCTCTCCGTGCTGGGCAGCAATGACCTGACGCTGACCGGTCCGGTATTCGGTGCGGGTGGGTTGATCAAGGACGGCCCAGCGCGCCTCACGCTGTCCGGCGCCAACACCTTCGGCGGTGGTACCACCGTCAACGCCGGCACGCTGGCGCTGGGAGCCGGCGGTAGCCTTGCCGCGGCCGGTGCGGTGGATCTTGCTGGCGCCGGTGCGACGCTGGACATCTCCGCAGCCGCCACGGCGCAGACCATCGGCGCGCTCAACGGCGTCGCAGGCAGCCAGCTGGCGCTGGGCGCGCAGTCGCTGACCTTTGGCGGCGCCAGCAACGGCAGCTTTGCCGGTGTGATCGGAGGCACCGGCGGTTTGGTCAAGACCGGCACGGGCGTGCAGACGCTGTCCGGTGCAAACACCTTCAGTGGCGGCCTTGCGCTCAATGCGGGTGGCCTGATTCTCGGCAACACCAGCGCGCTTGGTACGGGTGCGCTGGCCATCGGCGGAACCACCACGCTCGACAGCACCGTGGCGCTGAACCTGGCCAACGCGGTGAACTTCGGTGCCGGCACCCAGCTTACCCTGGGCGGGACCAATGACGTTGCGTTCGGAGGCGTGCTGAGCGGCAACGGCAGCCTGGTCAAGAACGGCACCGGCCTGCTGACGCTCAACAACACCAATACGTTTGGTGGCGGCCTGACCTTGAACGGTGGTGGCCTGGTGGTCGGTGCGGATGGTGCGCTTGGTACCGGCGCGCTGGCGGTGAATGCCAGTACCACGCTGGATGCCGGCGCTGCAGTGACGCTCGGCAATGCGGTCACGCTGGGCTCGGGCGTTGCACTGACGTTGCCGGGCAGCAATGCGTTGACGCTGTCGGGTGTGGTCGGAGGCAACGGCAGCCTGATCAAGAACGGCGCTACCACGCTGACCCTGTCCGGTGCCAACACCTACACCGGTGGTACCGCCATCAATGCCGGCACGCTGGCGCTGGGCACGGGCGGCAGCCTGGCTGCGGCGGGTGACGTCACGCTGGGCGCAGGCGCTGGCTTCGATATCTCCGGCGCCGGCAGCAACCAGACCATCGGTGCACTCAACGGAGCGGGTGGAAGCACGCTGACGCTGGGCGGCAATTCATTGACCTTCGGTACCGCCGGCAACGCCGCATTCGATGGCGTGATCAGCGGCGGTGGCGGTCTGGTCAAGGTGGGCGCGGGCGTACAGACATTGTCCGGCGCCAACACCTTTGCCGGCGGTGTGACACTGAACGCAGGTGGACTGGTACTCGGCAATGACGCAGCGCTGGGCTCCGGTGCGTTGACGGTCGGCGGTGTCGCCACACTGGATACCACCGGCCTGGCAACGCTGGCCAACAACATCGCGCTCAACGCCGGGCTGACCGTAATCGGGACCAATGCACTGACGCTCAACGGCGTCCTTTCCGGTACCGGCAGCCTCACCAAGAATGGCAGCGCAACGCTGACCCTGAACGGCATCAACACCTATACCGGTGGCACCAACATCAACGCCGGCACGCTGGCGCTGGGGGCCGGTGCCAGCCTGTCAGCGAGCGGTACCGTGAACCTCGCCACCGGTGCCACGCTGGATCTATCTGCCGGCAGTGGCACGCAGCAGTTCGGAACCCTGATCGGCAACGGTACGGTGAATCTCGGCGCCAACTCGATCGAGGTCGGCGGTGCCACCGATGGCACCTTCAGTGGCTCGATCGCAGGCACCGGTGGCCTGACCAAGGTCGGTGCCGGCATCGAGACGCTGACCGGTGCCAACACCTATACCGGCGGCACTTTCATCAATGCCGGTACCCTGGCGATCGGCCCCGGCGGCAGTCTGGCCGCGACCGGTGCGGTGACGCTCAATGCGGCGGGCACAGGCTTCGATATCTCCACTGCCGGCGCCAATCAGACCATCGGGGCGTTGAACGGTGTGGCGGGCTCGACGGTGAGCCTGGGGGCGCAGACGCTGACCCTGGGCGGCGTTGGCAACAGCACTTTCGATGGCGCGATCTCCGGCACCGGCGGCCTGGTCAAGAATGGCGTCGGCATCCTCACGCTCGGCGGGGCCAACCTGTTCAACGGCGGCGTGGCATTGAACGGTGGTGGGCTGGTGGTCGGCAACAACGCTGCGCTGGGTAGCGGCGTGTTGAACGTCGGTGCCGATGCGACGCTGGACAGCAGCCTGGCGGTAACGCTTGGCAATGCCGTCAACCTCACTGCTGGTGCCAACCTCAACCTGCTCGGCAGCAACGCGCTCACGCTGGGTGGCGTCATCAGTGGTGGCGGTGGCTTGATCAAGAATGGTGCGGCCACGGTGACCCTGACCGGTGCCAACACCTACACCGGCGGTACCACCATCAACAGCGGCACGCTGGCCATCGGTGCCGGCGGCAGCCTGGCTTCCACCGGCGCAGTGAATCTTGCCGGTGCCGGCACGTTCGACATTTCGGCGGGCAACCAGGCCATCGGTTCGCTGGCTGGCGTCGCCGGCAGTACGGTGGCGCTGGGCGGCAGCACGCTGACCCTGGGCGGTGCCGTTGACAGCACCTTCAACGGTGCGATCAGTGGCAATGGCGGCCTGGTCAAGAACGGCGCGGGCGTGCAGACGCTCAACGGCGCCAGCACCTTCAGCGGCGGCGTCGCACTCAACGCCGGTGGCCTGGTGGTCGGCAACAACGACGCGCTCGGTAGCGGTGCGGTGACCGTGGGCGGCAACGCCACACTGGATTCGAACACCGCGATCACGCTTGCCAACAACTTCATGCTCAATGCCGGACTGACTGTGCTGGGCAGCAACAACCTCACCCTCAACGGCATCCTCAGTGGTACCGGCTCACTGACCAAGGAAGGTGCCGCGACGCTGACCTTGAATGGTGCCAACAGCTATACCGGCGGTACCTTCATCAACGCTGGCACCCTGGCACTGGGTGCTGGCGCCAGCCTGGCCTCCACGGGCACCGTCAACCTGGCCACGGGCGCGACCTTCGATCTGTCAGCGGGCAGCGGCACGCAGCAGTTCGGTACCCTGATCGGCAGCGGTACGGTGAATCTGGGCGCCAACACATTGACGATCGGAGGCCCTACCGATGGCACCTTCAGTGGTTCGGTGGCCGGCTCCGGTGGCCTGATCAAGGAAGGTTCGGGCACCCAGACGTTGACCGGTACCAACACCTTCACCGGTGGCACCACCATCAACGCCGGCACGCTGGCGATCGGTGCCGGCGGCAGCCTGGCTGCCACGGGTGCGGTGAACCTGGCCAATGCCGGCACCGCCTTTGACATCAGCGCGGGTGGTGCGCAGGCGATTGGTTCGCTGGCAGGCGTGGCGGGTTCGACAGTGGCGCTGGGCGGCAGCACGCTGACCCTCAATGGCGTGGGCAATACCACGTTCGCCGGCACCATCGGAGGGGCCGGTGGCCTGGTAAAGAACGGCGCAGGCATCCAGGGCTTGACGGGCGTCAACGTCTTCACCGGCGGCGTGACTCTCAATGCCGGTGGCCTGCTGCTGGGCAACGACGGTTCGTTGGGCACCGGCGCGCTGACCGTAGGCGGCAACGCCAGCCTGGACGGCACCGGCGCGCTGACACTGGCCAACACCGTGCAGCTGGCCGGCGGCACGCTGACCCTGGCCGGCAGTAATGCGCTGACCTTGAATGGCCCGATCAGCGGTGCCGGTGGCCTGCTGAAGGATGGCGCGGCGACGGTGACCCTGGGCGGTGCCAGCAGCTATACCGGCACCACCACCATCAACAGCGGCACGCTGGCGGTAGCAGCCGGCGGCAGCCTGTCCGGTGCCAGCACGGTGAACCTGGCCGGTGCTGGCACGCTGGATATCAGCGCCGGTGGCAACCAGAGCATCGGCGGCCTGGCCGGTGTGGCCGGCAGCACGGTGGCGCTGGGAGGTGCAACGCTGACTACTGGCGGCAACAACGCCAGCACCTTGTTCGCTGGCGTCCTCAGTGGCACCGGCGGCCTGGTGCAGGGAGGTACCGGTACGCTGACCCTGAGCGGCGACAACACCTACACCGGCGGTACCACCATCAACGGTGGCAGCACCCTGCAGATCGGCAACGGTGGCAGCACCGGTTCGGTGCTGGGCGACATCACCAACAACGGCAGCCTGGTCTACAACCTCGGCACCACGGCAACCGTGGGTGCGGTGGTCAGTGGCAATGGCGGTCTGACCCAGGCCGGCAGCGGCACGCTGGTGCTGACCGGCAACAACACCTACACCGGTGGTACCACCATCAATGCCGGTGGCACATTGCAGATCGGCAACGGCGGTGCGACCGGTGCGATTGTTGGTGACATCACCAACAACGGCGCGCTGGTGTCCAACGTGGCAGGCAACACCACGCTGGGCGGCACCATCAGCGGCAGTGGCGGCCTGACCCAGGCCGGTGCCGGCACGCTGACCCTGACCGGCAACAACACCTATACCGGCGGCACCACCATCAATGCCGGTGGCACCCTGCAGGTGGGCAATGGCGGTGCGACCGGTGCGATCACCGGCAACGTTGCCAACAACGGCAGCCTGGTATTCAACGTGGGCGGCAACACCACGGTCGGTGGCGCGATCAGCGGCAGCGGTGGCCTGACCCAGGCCGGTACCGGCGTGCTGACCCTGGTCGGCAACAACACCTACACCGGTGGCACTACCATCAATACCGGCGGTGCGCTGCAGGTCGGCAACGGCGGGGCAACCGGCGCCATCGCCGGCGACATCACCAACAATGGCGCGTTGATCTCCAACGTGGCCGGCAACACCGCGCTGGGCGGCACCATCAGTGGAAGTGGCGGCCTGACCCAGGCCGGCAGCGGTACGCTGCTGCTGACTGGCACCAACACCTACACCGGCGGTACCACCATCAACGCCGGCGGCACGCTGCAGCTGGGCAATGGCGGTGCGACGGGTTCGATCGTCGGTGACATCACCAACAACGGTTCGCTGGTGTCCAACGTGGCCGGTAACACCACGCTGGGCGGCACCATCAGCGGCAGCGGCGGCCTGACCCAGGCCGGCAGCGGCACACTGACCGTGACCGGCAACAACACCTACACCGGGCCGACCACGATCAACGCGGGCGGTACCCTGCAGGTGGGCAATGGCGGCGCGACCGGTGCGATCGGTGGCAGCGTCACCAACAACGGCAATCTGGTGTTCAACGTGGCCGGCAATACCACGGTCGGTGGCGCCATCAGCGGCAGCGGTGGCCTGACCCAGGCCGGTAGCGGCACGTTGATCCTGGGCGGCAACAACACCTATACCGGTGGCACCACCATCAACACCGGCGGCACGTTGCAGGTTGGCAATGGCGGCGCCAGCGGTGCGATCGCCGGCAACGTCAGCAACAACGGCAGCCTGGTCTTCAACGTGGGTGGCAACACCACCGTCGCCGGCACCATCAGTGGCAGCGGTGGCCTGACCCAGGCCGGCAACGGCACCCTCACGCTGACCGGCAACAACACCTACACCGGCGGCACCACCATCAATGCGGGTGGCACGGTGCAGGTCGGCAACGGCGGCGCCAGCGGCTCGATCACCGGCAACATCACCAACAACGGTGGCCTGGTGATCAACACCGGTGGCACCACCACCCTGGGCGGCTCCATCAGCGGCGGCGGCAGCATCGTGCAGGCCGGTCCGGGCAGCCTGAACCTCGGCGGCAACAGCGGTGGTTTCAGCGGTACCGGCCAGGTCACCGGCGGTGGCCTGAATGTCACCGGCAACATCGGCGGCCAGTGGACCATCGGCAGCGGCACCACGCTGTCCGGCACCGGCACCATCGGGGGCACTGGCGGTGGTGTGACGGTATCCAGCGGTGGTGTGCTGTCGCCGGGGAATGGCCCGGGCAACGGCAGCGGTGCGGGCAATGGCACCGGCACGATCACAGTGGGCGGCAACCTGACCCTGTCGCCGGGCAGCACGCTGGGCATCGATCTGGGCGCTACCGGCAGCGATACGGTACAGGTGGGCGGCAGCGCCAACGTGGGTGGCAGCACCGTAAAGGTGAACACCATCTCGCCGAGCACCAGCTACCAGCAGGGACAGCAGTACACCGTGATCAATGCGGGTGGTGGCGTGAGCGGGCAGTTCGCCTCGGCGACCACACCGTCGGCCTTCCTGACCATCACCCCGGTCTATACCGCGAACACGGCCAACCTGCAGATCGACGTGGCGCAGACCGCAGCGTTCACCACGGTGGCCAACACACGCAACCAGTACAACACGGCCGCGGCGCTGGACAGCCTGCCGCAGAGTGGACCGGCGCTGGGCCTGTACAACACGGTGCTGATGTATGACGCCGGTACCGCGCGTAGCGCATTCGACCAGCTGTCCGGTGAAGTGCATGCGGCCAGCCGCGCGGTGCTGCTGTATGACAACTATCTGGAAGAAGGCATCCGCCAACGTCTCGGCAGCGAACTGCCGACCGTGCGTGGCGAGCGTGCCTCGGCCTGGCTGGCCGGCAGCGGCAAGGTCTTCAAGCAGGATGGCGACGGCAACGGCGACGACATCCGCTCCAATCGCAATGCGCTGATGGCGGGTGTCGACTGGCAGCTGGGGGAACATGTGGTGCTGGGTGCGGCCGCAGGCAACGAGCGGCTGGATACGCGCCTTTACGATCGCAGCTCGAGGGCCCGCCTGCGCGGCAATACGTTCGGCCTGTATGCGCAGGGCCAATGGAACAACGGCTTTGCGGTGGGTGGCAGCGTGTCGCGCGGTGATTACCGCACGCGCACCACGCGTGAAGTGCCGCTGCTGGGGCAGACCCTGTACAGCCGCCAGGATTCGGATGTGACCATCGCTCAGGTGGAGGGCAGCTGGACCTGGACCCATGGCAAGACCCAACTGCAGCCGTATGTGCAGTTCACCAAGCACTGGGTCGACAGCGATCGTGCGGTGGAGCAGGGCGGCACTGCAGCGCTGGTGCTGGAAGGCGGCAAGGACACGCTCAATGTCAGCACCGTGGGCGTGCGCGGCCGTTGGGACGTGGGCAGCGGCGAGCGCTTCCCGGCGCAGCTGACGGTTGGCCTGGGCTGGCAGCATGCATCGGGTGATACCGATGTGGCCAGCCGCAACCGCTTCGCTGTGGGTGGCAATGCCTTCGACGTCTACAGCGCGGTGATGGCACGCAATGCGCTGGTCAGCCAGGTGGGCGTGGCGGTGGGCCTCGGCCGCAACAGCCAGCTGTCGATGTTCGTGCAGGGCCAGCATGGCGATGGCCGCCGCGACGTGGGCGGGCAGATCAACCTGCGCGTGGGCTTCTGAGGAGAGTGGGGCGACGTTGGATCCACGCCTGCGGATCCAGGGCGGGGCGGAGGGCTAGAACCTCCGCTCCATCTCCACGGCATCGATCCCGGCGCCGTGGCCATCGGGCACGATCCGCGTCACCTGGAAGCCCAGGCCGGCATAGAAGCCTTGGGTGTGCTGGCTGGTGCTGAGCGCGATGCGCTTGATCGAGGGATCCGCTGCAGCCTGGCGCAGGCGTGCCAGCGCCAGTTCCCGGCCCAGTCCATGCCGGTGCAGCGCGCGCTGCACCATGCCCCAGCAGAAACCCGCACTGCCGTCGCCGCGTCGCGACAGGCCGCCACAGGCCACGATGCTGCCATCTCGCTCGATGACTTGGAATGCACAGTCCATGGCCTGTTCTTGCAGGAAGCGCTCAAAGTCGCTGCGCTCTTCGGGCGCGAAGTAGGTGGGCACGTTGCTGTCGAAAATCGACAGGCAAGCGCTGGCATCGGCGGGGCGGTAGAGGCGGAGGTTCATGGAAAATGCCATGGCGTTGCCCGGGCGCATTTCAACCGTCCAGACGTTGTCCTTCACAAGGGGTATCGCACGACGAGGCCGTAGGGGGCGCCGAAGTGTTCCAAGGTGCGTGGAGCGGAGTCGATCTTCTCACGGATGATTTCGCCCAACTCGATGACTGTGCGGAACACAGGCGCCCGTACCAGACGGGTGCGTCGGTGGCGAGGCGCATGCGGCCGCGATGGCGTGCAGCGGGGCGCGGCGGCTTCTGGGCTATGCTTTCGACACGTGGGACTGACCGCGCGGCAGGATCCGCCGGCCCCATTCGTCTTCCTGCCTGCAACGGAGCTGCCCAGCGATGCCCGACCCTTCTCTTTCCCGGACCGCCCAGGTCATGCGCGGTCTGCTGTTTGGCGCGGTGGGGCTGTTGATGCTTGCCGTGGCCGCCTTCGAAGTGACGCATCGCCTTGAGTTCCTGCAGATCGCGCAGGCCGTCGATGGCCAGGTCGAGCGCCTGAACGCGGGCGGATCGCATCCGCAGATCGCGTTCACCACCGCGACCGGCCAACGCGTCTCCTACCCGCAGGGCGGCATGATCTTCGGCTATGAGCCTGGACAGCCGGTACGCGTGCTGTACGATCCGGCGCAACCGCGCCTGGAGCCGGTCCTGGATACGTTCGGTGCGCTGTGGGGAATGACGGTCGTGTGGATGCTGCTGGGGCTGGCGTTCGTCGGCGTCTGCGTGCGGGGACTGCTCCGGCGCAGGTAACTCGCAGCGGATCGCGCGCTGTCGCCGGGCGGATCGTTGGACCTGCCCCGGCGGCAGGGCCTGTTCAGTTCGGTAGTACCGCCAGCCAAATAAAAAAAGCCGCCCATTGGGCGGCTTCTTCATTTATCTGGCGGAGAGAGGGGGATTCGAACCCCCGAAGCGCGGTTTAGACGCTTACACACTTTCCAGGCGTGCTCCTTCAACCACTCGGACACCTCTCCGGATCCCTGCCATCGGCAAACGCCTCAGCAGGGGCGCAGATTCTAGCGGGCTGCGCGGCACTTCACAAGCACCCCGGCCAGGAACCTGCGAAAGCTGTGCCGGAGGCGAGGGGGCTGGACAGGCATGGCACAATGGAACATCCGATGGAAAACGGTGGCCTGATGTCCTATCTCGTCCTTGCCCGCAAGTGGCGTCCGAAGCGTTTTGCCGAGCTGGTGGGCCAGGAACACGTGGTCCGTGCGCTCAGCAATGCGCTGGACAGCGGCCGGGTCCACCACGCGTTCCTGTTCACCGGCACCCGCGGCGTGGGCAAGACCACCATCGCGCGCATCTTCGCCAAGTCGCTCAACTGCGAGCAGGGCACCAGCGCCGACCCGTGCGGCCAGTGCGCGGCCTGCCTGGACATCGACGCCGGCCGCTACATCGACCTGCTGGAAATCGACGCCGCGTCCAACACCGGTGTGGATGACGTGCGCGAGGTGATCGAGAACGCGCAGTACATGCCCTCACGTGGCAAGTACAAGGTCTACCTGATCGACGAAGTGCACATGCTGTCCAAGGCGGCGTTCAACGCGCTGCTGAAGACGCTGGAAGAACCGCCGGAGCACGTGAAGTTCCTGCTGGCCACCACCGATCCGCAGAAGCTGCCGGTTACCGTGCTCAGCCGCTGCCTGCAGTTCAACCTCAAGCGCCTGGACGAAGACCAGATCCAGGGCCAGATGACCCGCATCCTGGCGGCCGAGGAGATCGAAGCCGACGGCAGTGCCATCGTGCAGCTGGCCAAGGCCGCTGACGGTAGCCTGCGCGACGGCCTGTCGCTGCTGGACCAGGCGATTGCCTATGCCGGCGGCGCGCTGCGCGAGGACGTGGTGCGCACCATGCTGGGCACGGTCGATCGCACCCAGGTGGCGGCGATGCTCGATGCGCTGGCTGACGGCGATGGCCCGCGCCTGCTGCAGGTGGTGGCCGCGCTGGCCGAATTCTCGCCGGACTGGAGTGGCGTACTGGAAGCGCTGGCCGAAGGCCTGCACCGCATCCAGGTGCAGCAGCTGGTACCGGGTGCCGCAGCGGCTGCCGAAGGCCTGGATGCCGCAGCATTCGCCGAACGCCTGCGCCCGGAAGTGGTGCAGCTCTGGTACCAGATGGCCTTGAACGGCCGCCGTGACCTGCCGTTGGCGCCGAGCCCGCGCGCGGGCTTTGAAATGGCCGTGCTGCGCATGCTGGCTTTCCGTCCGGCCACGGCGGTCCCGCCGGTGCCAAAATCGGTGGAGGGTGCAGGCAATGTGCCGGGCGGCCATGTTGCCGGTGATGGCAGCGGTGCGGGTACCCACGAAGCGACGCCGGCGACTGCCGCCGCTTCGGCAAGCCCGACTGTGGCGGCGCAGGTGGCCGCTCCGGTGCAGGCCGCGCCGCGCGAACCTGAACCCGAACCTGAGCCGGTCCCGCAACCCGATCCTGAGCCGACGCCGGAGCCCGAGCCGGTCCCGGTGGAAGAGCCGGTGTCACCGCCGCCGGTGAAGGTCGAAGCCGCAGCGCCGCCGTCCGTTGAAGCAGAAGCGGGCGACGACCTGCCGCCGTGGGCCACCGACGAAGCAGAGGCGCGTGACGAGGCGCTGGCAGCCGAGATGGCTGGGCCGGACGCCGCCATGGTGGCGCCCTGGCATGAACCGCCAGCTCCCGTCGCGGCTCCCAGCGAGCCTGCACCGTCCGAGCGCCCGTTCCGCACCGAAGGCATTGCCATCGCGCCGGCCGAGCCCGCGCCAGTGCAGGAGACTGCGCCGCTGGAAGGTGTCAGCGATCTGGCCAGTGCCGAGGACTGGCTGGATCTGGTCGCCAACAGTGGCCTGAGCGGCCCGTCGCGGCAGCTGGCGGCCAACGCTGCCTTCATCAGTTGCCAGCACGGGACCTTGAAACTGGGCCTTTCGCCCGGATTTGAATACCTGCGCTCGGAGCGCGCGCTGGCCGCCCTGGGGGAGATGCTGGAGAAGGCCCTCGGCCAGGCGCCGAAGATCGTGGTCGAGACCGTGGAAACCGAGCACGTTCCGGCCGAGACCCTGCACCAGCGTGCCGATCGCCAGCGTGGCGAGCGGCAGCAGGTGGCAGAGACTGTTTTCATGGACGATCCGGAAGTGCAGGTGCTGATCCAACAGCACGGTGCCCGGGTTGTTTCCGATTCCATCCGTTCTTTTGACGAGTAAGACACCATGCGCGGAAACATCGCCCAACTGATGCAGCAGGCCCAGAAGATGCAGGAAAACCTGCAGAAGGCCCAGGAAGAAATCGCCAGGATCGAAGTGACCGGCAGCGCCGGTGGCGGCATGGTCAGCGTGACCCTGACCGGCGCCAAGGAATGCCGCAAGGTGCGCATCGACCCGTCGCTGGCCAGCGACCCGGAGATGCTGGAAGACCTGATCGCCGCCGCCTTCAATGATGCCTCGAACAAGATCGATGCCGAGTCGAAGTCGAAGATGGGTTCGGCCACCGCCGGCATGCAGCTGCCGCCGGGCATGAAGCTGCCGTTCTGATGTTCGGCGGGGCGCCTGTTGCTGCAGGCGCCCGCTGCAACCCTCAGTCGAGCATGGCTCGACTCTACACGTAGCCGTCGAGCCTGCTCGACGCCATCAAAGCATGCCGCCGTGTCCGCACCCCTGCTTGAACAATTGATCGATGCACTGCGGGTGCTGCCTGGCGTAGGCCAGAAGACGGCGCAGCGCATGGCCTATCACCTGCTCGAGCGCGAGCGCGAAGGTGGCCAGCGCCTGGCCGAGGTGCTGGCGTTGGCGGTGGAGCGAATCGGCCACTGCGCGCAGTGCCGCGATTTCAGCGAAACCGAGCTGTGCCCGACCTGTGCCAACAGCAGTCGCGAGCGCAGCCAGCTGTGCGTGGTCGAATCGCCGGCCGACCGCCTGGCCATCGAAAACGCCACCGGTTTCCGCGGTGTCTACTTCGTGCTACAGGGCCGCCTGTCGCCGCTCGATGGCATTGGCCCGCGCGAACTGGGCCTGGAGCAGCTGGAGCGGCGCCTGGCCGAAGGCGAGGTGCAGGAACTGATCATCGCCACCAGTGCCACCGTCGAAGGTGAAGCCACCGCACATTACCTGGCGCAGCTGGCGCGTGCACGCAAGGTGCAGCCCAGCCGCCTGGCGCAGGGCCTGCCGCTCGGTGGAGAGCTGGAGTACGTCGATCGCGGCACGCTGTCGCACGCGTTCGGGACGCGCAGCGAATTCCGCGATTGAGCAACGGCCGGCATGTCCGGGTGTGCGCGGCCTACAATGCGGGAGACATCCCCGCCGAGGCCGACCATGAGCAACGAAACCCTCTTCAGCAAGATCATCCGTCGCGAGATCCCGGCCACCATCGTCTACGAGGATGACGAGGTGCTCGGCTTCAAGGACATCGCACCGCAGGCGCCGGTGCACGTGCTGTTCATTCCGAAGAACGAGATCATCCCGACCCTGGACGACCTGCAGCCGTCGCAGGCGCACCTGATCGGCAAGCTGGCGCTGGCTGCCGCCGAGTACGCGCGCCGCGAGGGCTTCGCTCAGGACGGCTACCGCATCGTGATGAACTGCCGCGAGGATGCCGGGCAGACCGTGTTCCATATCCACATGCACCTGCTGGCTGGTGCGTCGCTGGGGCACTTCGGTACCCCGGGGCGTTGAGCCTGCGCACCGCAAGGATCCACAGGATGCAGAAAGGCCGCCCGAGGGCGGCCTTTTCCGTCACGCCTGTGCGGGGGTGATCACCACCAGCCCCAACGGCCGTAACCACCCCAGTACGGGCCATACGGGCCCGGGCCCCACGGGCCATAGGGGTAGGGCACCACATCGACCTGGCGTTGTTCCGGCCACAGGTAGATCACATCGGCCGACAGCTTCGGCAGGCGGTAGTCGTACTCGCCGATGCGGGTGTTCTGGTAGCCGTCGATCTTGCCGATGAAGGTTACGTCGCGGCCGGCCTCAAACACGGCCGGGTCATAGAAGCCGGCACGGCATGCGATGAAGCGGCCGTCGCTGGCGTCGGACGAGGTGGTGTTCGGACGGCCACTGCCATTGAGCGGGCGCGAGATGATCTGGAAGCAGGTCTCGCCCTGGCCGGGTTTGGTTTCGATGATGCGACCGCCCCAACGGACCGGCGTACCGACCTGCTGGGTGGCGACCGAGTCGCGCGGGGAGACCAGGCTGAACTGTCCCTGCAGCGGCTTTGGGGCCGTGGCGCAGGCCGACAGGGCCAGCGTGGCCACAGCGGTGAGGAGGAACTTGGTGTTCATGGGGAGGCTCCGGAAGTCGGGCGATGCCTGCGCAGGTCCCGCAATAATGAAGCGAGGTCGGTGCAAGTTCCAGCGTAACGCGCATCAGCGAAACGCTGGCTGAGCGTGAGCAGGGCCGGATCGGGATGCTGGGCATGCACCCGGTGTGCCCAGTCCCCTGCGGTTTCGTGGGGACGCCGGGCCCACCCGAGGCGGGCATAGCGCCGGCCCAGCCCATGCCAGGCACGCAGCAGCGGATCACGTTCGCGCTCGCCACGGGCCAACAGCCAGGCCATCCACGCCAGTGCCAGCAACGCAGCGATCACAAAGCCGGCGACCAGCTGTCCGGGCCCGAGGTCATCCAGCCCGAACGGCTTGAGTAGTTGCTGCTGGCGGCGCGCGTCGAAGGACAGCACCAGATCGTTCCAGCCGCGGCGCAGCCAGTCGCCCATCTGCCCCAGCTGCAGCCAGCGCTGCTGCAACGGGCTGCTGGTGCCGGCCTGCAGGCGGTCGTCGAGTGTGTCGAGGATGCGTTCCGGTGCCACGGCGGCGGTCGGGTCGACCCGTACCCAGCCGCGCTGTGGCAGCCACACCTCGGCCCAGGCGTGGGCATCCATCCGCCGCACCACCCAGTAGTCGCCAATACGGTTGCGGGTACCGCCGGCGAAACCGGTTACCACCCGCGCCGGGACGCCGGCGTTGCGCATCAGCACCACGAAGGCCGAGCTGAAGTGTTCACAGAAGCCGGCCTTGTAGCCGAACAGGAACTCGTCAACCGGATCGCGCCCTGCCGGCGGCGTTTCGAGCGTGTAGGAGAAATCGGTGGTGATCCATTGCAGCGCGCGGCGGACGATGGCCTCGTCATCGCCGCCGGCATCCTGCCGCCATTGCTGGGCCAGGGTTGCCGTACGTGGATTGAAGCCGGCGGGCAGCTGCAGCGTGGCGCGGCGCAGGTAGGGCGACAGCGCGCTGTCGAAGCGCTGCGGCGGCGCCGAATGCAGTCGCCAGCGGCTGAGCGAGGCCAGCGAGCGTTCACTGCTCAGGCTCATGTCCGCGTCCAGCGTGCTGCCTGCTGGGGCACGGCTGGGCAGGTCCAGCGCCACCAGCTGGCGGCGGTCTGTGGGCTCGTAGTCGATCTGGTAGTCCCAGCCCTGCGCACCGGCGTCGACCACTGCGGCGGGACGTCGCGCGCTGGCCCGGTCGCGCGTCCAGCGCCGGCCATCGAAGGCGGTCAGCACCGGCCCGCGCCAGTAGCGCTGTGCCGGCTCGGGCACAGCACCAAAGAACTGCACGCGCAGCGCCGGGGTGTCATCGGCCATCAGGTCCAGCCATTGGCCGGGTTCCATGCTGTCGGACAGCCCCGGCGTGCCGACGGCGCGCTCGGGAACACCCCACAGCGGCGTTGCCAGGCGTGGGAACAGCCAGAAGCAGGCCAATGCCAGCGGCAGGCCGATCGCCAGCAGGCGGCCGACACCGCGCAGCTGCCCGCGCAGCGGCAGGCGGCCGGCGTGGCCTTCATCCTGGGCCAGGCGTTGCAGGGCGAGCAATGCGCTGACCCCGGCCAGTGCGGCCAGTGCTGTTGTCAGCGGCCCCTGGTCGAGCAGAAACGCCGCAAACGGCGAGAACAGAGCGAAGCCGAGCAGGCTGCGGGCATCACGCAGGCTGCGCAGCTCGCTGGACTTGATCGCCAGCATCGCCGCCAGCAGCGCGCAACCGGTATCGCGCCCTGGGCGCACCATGCCCATCTGCCAGACGATGGCGGCAAGCATGGCCAGTACCAGCAGCAGGCGCACCGGCATTGGCAACTGCCTTCGCCACGACAGGGCGGCGGTGATGATTGCCGCCAGCGCGATCACGCCAGCCAGCAGTGGTGGCAGCTGCAGCAGCAATGGCAACAGCGCCAGCGCCGCGCTGGCCAGGGTCCAGGTGCGGGCAGTGCGGTCAAGCAGGAGAGGGGACTCAGTCATGCGGCATCAACGCCAGCGCGCGCAGGCACAGGTGATGGTGGCTGGCACCCTGGCCGGGGCCGAAGGGGGGATGTGCCGGCAGCAGCAGGGTGTAGCGGCGGCCTTCGCGCTCGGCCATATCCACCCAGCGCGCCAACCGCGCGATGCGTGCTTCATGGCCCAACGGCGCCAGCGTGCGCCAGTCCAGGATGACTTCGATGCCGATCGGCTTTTCGTACTCGCGCACCAGCAGGCTGTCGCGGCGCGCCGAGTGCTTCCACGAAATACTGCGCGGTGCATCGCCTGCGCGGTACGGCCGCAGCTGGTGCAGCTCTTCGCCGCTGGCATGGGCGCGTGTATGCAGCGGATCGTTGCCACTCTCCGGTAGCGCAGGGCTCAGCGTTTCGGCCAGTGGATAGACCAGCAGCGGTTGTTCCGGCCATACCCATGACCATGCCCGCACCAGCCCCAGCGGCTGCGTAGTGGACAGGCGGATGCGTGGCAGTTCCAGCCAGCCGCGGCGCTCGCTGGGCACCTCCAGCTCTACTTCGCCACGGCCGTGTGCAGGCAGTGGGGTCCAGGCCTCGCTGCCGCCCAGCTGCAGGTGCAGGCCGTGACGTGCGCGGGGATCGCGCAGTGACAGGTCCACGCGCAGCCGCAGCGGTTGCCCGGCGGGAACCGGCTCGGCGGAGATGGCGTCGATCTGCACGCCGGACAGTTGCAGGTGCGCGGCGATGGCACTGGCGATCGCTGCGGCCGCCAGCAGCAGGGCCAGCAGCAGGGCCGGGTTGTTGTTGTAGTTCAACGCGCCCAGCAGCATCGCTGCCAGCAGGGTGGCGACGAACAGCCCGAAGCGGGTGGGCAGTACGTAGATGCGGTGGCGGTCCAGCCGCTGCGGCAGCGCTTCGGGCCTGCGAGGGCGAGCCATCAGCTGCAGTCGTGCCCAGCGCGTGGCCACGCTCAGTCGACCGCAACGGTCTGCAGGATCGCGCGTGCCAGTGCCGGTCCCGAGCTGGATTCGGCCTCGGCCACCAGGCGATGGCCCGCTACCGCCACGAACAGGGTCTGCACATCCTCGGGCACTACATGGCCGCGCCCCAACAGCAGTGCGTGCGCCTTGGCCGCGCGCAGCAGGGCCAGACCGGCACGCGGCGACAGGCCCACGCGCACGCCGGCGTGCTGGCGGCTGCGGGTCAGCAGCGCCTGCACGTAGTCGATCAGCGCGTCGCTGGCATGCACGTGGTTCACTGCGTCGCGCAGCGCGCGCACCTGGGTGTCATCCAGCTTCGGTACGGCACGCGCGATCAGATCGCGGCGATCGGTGCCGCGCAGCAGTTCGCGCTCGGCCTGTACGCTGGGGTAGCCCATCGCCAGCCGCAGCAGGAAGCGGTCCAGCTGCGAATCCGGTAGCGGGAACGTGCCGGACAGATCCACCGGGTTCTGCGTGGCGATCACGAAGAAGGGATCGGGCAGGGGGTGGGTCTGCCCATCCAGGGTCACCTGCTGTTCGGCCATCGCCTCCAGCAGCGCGCTCTGCGTGCGCGGCGGCGCACGGTTGATCTCGTCGGCCAGCAGCACGTGGGTGAACACCGGCCCTGGATGGAACTGGAACTGGCGGCTGCCGGCTTCGTATACCGAGACGCCCAGTACATCGGCAGGCAGCAGATCGGAGGTGAACTGCACGCGCTGGAAGCTGAGGCCGAGGCTGCTGGCCAGTGCGTGCGCCAGCGTGGTCTTGCCCAGACCGGGCAGATCCTCGATCAGCAGATGGCCGCCGGAAAGCAGGGCGACGAAAGCCAGCCTGACTTCCGGCACCTTGCCCAGTACCAGTGCATTTACCTGATCCTGTGCCTCCCGCAGGGCCTGACGCAGTTGATCGGTTAGCATGCTGGGATTGGGGGGCGAGGCTGTCATGATCGTCTCAGATCTGGAATCCACTCGATTATCCATAGAGCAATGCAAGGCGAACAGCGCGCACGAACGATATTTCTCTGGTTATGGACGCTGGTCACAGCGGCCAAACTGGTGGTGGCTGCGCGCCTGCCGCTGTTCGTCGATGAGGCCTTCTATTGGCAGGAAGGTCAGCACCTGGCGGCTGCGTATTCGGATCTGCCCGGGCTGACTGCATGGCTGGCCCGGCTGGGCGTGGAGATTGGTGGCCATCATGTACTCGCCCTGCGCTTGCCGTTCCTGGCCATCGGCGCGCTGCTGCCGTTGCTGGTGGTGCGCACCGCAACCCGCTGGTTCGGCAATGTGGCGGGTTGGCAGGCGGGCAGCCTCACGCTGCTGATGCCGTTGTCGGCGACGCTGGGCCTGCTGGCAGTGCCGGATGTGCCGATGGCCCTGGCAGCTGCGATCTGTCTGCATGCAGGTGCGCGGCTGTTGCACAACGTCGACGCATCATCGGCCATGAAGCTTGCGCTGGGCCTGGCGATCGGTGCGCTCAGCCACTATCGCTTCATTGGTGTCATCGGCGTCGGTTTCATTGCGCTGCTGGCGCTGCCGCAGGGGCGGCGCATGCTGGGTGACCCACGCGTGTGGGTTGCACTGGCGGTGGGCGTGCTGGCGTGGCTGCCGCTGCTGGCATGGAATGCAGACAACCACGATGCCGGCCTGAAGTTCCAGGTGGTCGAGCGCCATCCCTGGACATTCGAGTGGGGTGGGCTGTGGTTCCTGGTGATCCAGCCGATGCTGGTCACCCCGATCCTGTGCATGGCGATGTGGAAGGTGGCGCTCGCCGGTACCCGCAGCGGCGGTGGCGCGCGCGTGCAGTGGCGCTACTTCGGGCTGGTGGGGGGCGTATCCACCCTGGGCATCTTCCTGCTGGGCTTCTTCACCGACGTCGAGCGCATCAGTTTCCACTGGCCGCTGCCGGGCTACCTGGCGCTGCTGGTGGCGGTGCCGGTGGTGCTCAACGGGTGGCCGCGCTGGCTGCGGCGCACCGGTTGGTGGCTGGCGGGCGCAGGCATGGTGCTCGCGTTCGGCTACTACCTGATGGCGTCCACGCCTTCGTTGCGTGAAGAGTTGGCCGGCAGCAAGTACTACCCGCGCAATTTCGCCGGTTGGCAACCACTGGCTGTCGCGGTCCACGAAGAGCTGCGGCAGATGCCGGAAGGGACGCGCGTGCTGGCCGGCAACTTCAAGGTCGGTGCCGAACTCGGTTTCCAGCTGGGCAATGGCAACATCGAGGTGCTGCCGCATCCGCTCAATGACAAGCATGGGCGCACCGCGCAGCTGGCGCAGTGGGGCCTGCTGCATGAGGGCGAGCGTTCGGCACCGATGCTGCTGGTGCTGTCACCCAGTGACCAGCGCTACCGCGATCTGCTGGCGCGCTATCACGCCATCTGCGAACAGGTGGGGCCGTTGCCGGCGCCGCGGGTGGTCAGCAGTGACCATGGCTTCCAGCGCTTCCTGCTGTTCCGGCTGCCGGTGCAGCGCGCTCCCGGGCCATGCGTGACCCCGGCGATGGCCTGGCTGGATGCACCCGGTGCTGGCGAGAAGGTGTCCGGCACGCTTGCCATCAAGGGCTGGGCGTTCAAGGACGGTGTCGGGCTGGCACGGGTTGAAGTGCTGGTCGATGGCCGCTCGATCGGTGATGCGCGCTATGGGCGCGCCTTCGATGTGCGCCAGACCTGGCCGGACAGCACCGATCCGCAGCATCCCGCCGTCGGCTTCGATGCCTCATTGGACACGACGACGCTGGCACCTGGGAGGCATTGGCTGGGCCTGCGCCTGTTCGGCCGCGATGGCAGCGTAGAGGTGTGGCAGGAGCAGCCGTTCGAGGTTCGTTGAGTCCTCTGGTCCTGTAGAGCCGAGCCGATGCTCGGCTGCTTCTGATTCAGATGGCAGGCAGCCTCGAAAAAAGCAGCCGAGCATGGGCTCGGCTCTACAGTTCACGGCACCGCGTACCCGGCCTGCCGCAGCAATCCGCACACCGCGATCAACGGCAGGCCGATCAGCGCGGTCGGGTCGCGGTTGTCGATCGCCTCGAACAGGCTGATGCCCAAGCCCTCGCACTTGAAGCTGCCGGCGCAGTCCAGCGGCTGTTCGGTGGCGACGTAACGGGTGATCTCATCCCGTTCCAATACGCGGAACCGTACTTCGGTCAGGTCGAGGGCCGTGAATGAATCTCCATTCCCGCTGAGACAGACGGCGGTATGGAAGCGCACGGTCTGCCCGGACATCGCTGCCAGCTGTGCGCAGGCGGCCTCGACCGTGCCGGGCTTGCCCAGCGACTGGCCGTTCAGATCCGCCACCTGATCCGAGCCGATCACCCAGGCGCCCGGATGCCGGGCAGCCACCTCGGCGGCCTTGGCGGCGGCCAGTCGCGTGGCCAGGGCCAGCGGCGCTTCGCCGTTCAACGGGGTTTCATCCACCTCCGGGCTGGCGCACTCGAAAGGCAGGCCCAGCCGTTGCAGCAGTTCGCGCCGGTAGCGGGAGGTGGAGGCCAGGACCAGTGACATGCGAGAATTCCGGGGCAGGGCGCGGCAGTCTGGCCCGTGCGCGGCGCCAGCAGCAAGTCCTGTATGGCGGGCATTTGACAGCTGCCGCCCCGATCCTTAGTATTCAGCGGCTTATGTCCGCGAACGTGCCCGAAACGCTGGATGCCTGGCGGATGGTTGTAGCGCGAAGGCGCTTCGACGGTCAGGTCTCCCTGGCTGAATTGACCCGCCTGCAGGGCTTGGTCGCCGATACCGAAGGTGAGTGCAATTACTCGCTTGAATTCGGTCGCGACGACGTCTTGCGGGTATCCTATGTGGAACTGACCATCGATACCGCGTTGCCGCTGACCTGTCAGCGCAGCATGCAGCGATTCCTGTTGCCGGTGAAGATGACCCAGAGGCTTGGCCTGATCCGCGACGAGGACGAGGAATCGTCCCTGCCGGAGGAGTACGAGGCGTTGCTGGTGCCGGAAGACGGCCAGCTGCGTCCACTGGATCTGGTCGAGGACGAGTTGGTGCTGGCAGTGCCGGTTGTGCCGCTGTCGCCCGATGGCGAAGCAGTCGACAAGGACTGGGCGCCGAGCGAAGAAGAAACGAAGCAGGCCAACCCGTTTGCGGCGTTGGCAGCACTGAAGAAACAATAGCAGCCGGATTGTCGTCGGCGGCTGCGGCGAAAGCGAAAGTGTGCTGGGCGCTGGCGTCCTGCGCGACGATACGACGAAGCAAAACGAACCGAGTTTGGAGCAATCCCATGGCTGTGCAGAAATCCCGTGTCACCCCGTCCCGCCGCGGCATGCGTCGTGCCCATGACGCCCTGAGCGCCAAGCAGCTGTCGACCGACCCGACCACCGGCGAAGTGCACCTGCGTCACCACATCACTGCCGATGGTTTCTACCGCGGCAAGAAGGTCATCCAGACCAAGACCTCGGCCGTCGAAGAAGATTGATGTGCCGGGAAGGCCGCTGCCCCCGGGCAGCGGCCTTTGCCTTCTTTCCCGGGCGTGCCGGTGATCGGCGGCCCGCGCAACAGGAAACATGATGAGCAAGCGGATCTATTCGAGGATCGCGGGCACCGGTAGCTATTTGCCGGAAAAAGTCCTGACCAATGCCGACCTGGAAAAAATGGTCGAAACCTCGGATGAGTGGATCCAGTCGCGCACCGGAATTCGTGAACGGCACATCGCGGCCGAAGGCGAAACCACCAGCGACCTTGGCTACAACGCCGCCCTGCGGGCGCTTGAAGCCGCAGGCATCGATGCCTCGCAGCTCGACATGATCGTGGTCGGCACGACCACTCCTGATCTCATTTTCCCGTCCACCGCGTGCCTGATCCAGGCCAAGCTCGGTGTGGCCGGGTGCCCCGCCTTCGACGTCAACGCAGCCTGTTCCGGCTTCGTGTTCGCGCTGGGCGTGGCCGACAAATTCATCCGCTCCGGCGACTGCAAGCACGTGCTGGTGATCGGCACTGAAACGTTGACCCGCATGGTCGACTGGAACGATCGCACCACCTGCGTGCTGTTCGGCGATGGCGCCGGCGCTGTCGTGCTCAAGGCCGACGAAGACACCGGCATCCTCAGCACCCACCTGCATGCCGACGGCAGCAAGAAGGAGCTGTTGTGGAACCCGGTCGGCGTCTCGACCGGTTTCAAGGACGGCGCCAACGGTGGTGGCACCATCAACATGAAGGGCAACGACGTGTTCAAGTACGCCGTCAAGGCGCTGGACTCGGTCGTGGACGAGACCCTGGCCGCCAACGGCCTGGACAAATCCGACCTGGATTGGCTGATCCCGCACCAGGCCAACCTGCGCATCATCGAAGCCACCGCCAAGCGTCTGGAGATGTCGATGGACCAGGTGGTGGTGACGGTCGACAAGCATGGCAACACCTCGTCCGGTTCGGTGCCGCTGGCGCTGGATGCGGCCGTGCGGTCCGGCAAGGTCGAGCGTGGCCAGCTGCTGTTGCTGGAGGCCTTCGGCGGTGGCTTCACGTGGGGTTCGGCCCTGCTGCGCTATTGATAGTGCAAGTTACGACAACGTGAAGTCTGTCGTTGCGGCCCCTCTGGGGCCGTAACGCGTTTTAAGGAGGACCTGTCATGGTTGAGCCCATCGTCATCGAAGGGCAACGTGCCTGGCTGAAGCAGTACGGTAAGGGAAGCCGAGCACTGGCCCTGGGCCTGCTCAATTTTGTTGCCCGCCGTTTCCATCTCGATGCCCTGCGCCCGCCACCGCACCGCGGCGGTGATGCGGCACGCGAAACCGAGGCCCGTCGCCTGGGGGAACTGCAGGCGCAGGGCGTGAACGTGCCCGACGTGCTGGGCACCGGCCATGCCGCGCTGGTGATCGGCGACAACGGCAATTCGTTCAATACCTGCCTGCGCCAGGCCGATGAGGCCGGTCGCGACCGGCTGGTGATGGCGGCGATGCAGGCCATCGCCGAGGCGCATGGACGCGGCGCGTATTTCGGCCAGCCGCTGCCGCGCAACCTCACCTGGGATGGGCAGCAGGTGGGCTTCATCGACTTCGAGGAAGATCCGCTGGAAGTGATGGATCTGTCCGAAGCGCAGGCCCGCGACTGGCTGATGTTCGGCTACGGTGTGGCCAAGTACTACGCCGACCGCCCGGAGCAGCTGCAGGCGATGATGGCCGAGGCGATGGGCGATGCCCAGGCGCCGGTGCGCGAGCACGTGCACGCAGTCAGTGGCCGCCTGCGCAGCCTGGCCCGGGTGTGCATGAAGCTGGGCCGCTCAGCGCGCGCGCTGGCCCATTCCATCTTCATTGCCCACGGCGCCAGCACCGCTGGCGTGCTGCTGCTGGTCGGCCTGTGCGTGGATTTCCTCACCGACGGCGACCTGGACGTCCTGCAACTGTTCTGCTGATGGCAGGTTCGCGCTGCGGTGGAGTCGACTGTTGGTCGACATCCGCGCGCAGCGCGGGTTTTCAGGGGCAGATCGAGGGGCAGTCGACTAACAGTCGACGCTACCTGGGCGGGGACACCGCGCCGGATGCCGGGTTGTCCCGCGGCCGCGCTCCATACGCGTGCATACGCGCACGTACAGACGACACGGCATGTTCCCCCTTATCATGGGCCGCTTCGATTGCAACAAGCGGATGACCGCGTGACCGTATCCACCCTCGCTTTTGTCTTCCCCGGCCAGGGCTCGCAGTCTGTGGGCATGGTGGCCGAGCTGGCCGAACTGCACCCGCAGGTGCGGGACGCCTTCACCGAGGCATCCGATGGTGCCGGCGTCGACCTGTGGGCGCTGTCCCAGGGCGGCCCGGAGGAAATGCTCAACCGTACCGAATACACCCAGCCGGCCCTGCTGGCCGCAAGCATCGGCGTGTGGCGCGCCTGGAACGCCGTCGGCGGTCCGCGTCCGTCGGTGCTGGCCGGTCACAGCCTGGGCGAATACACCGCACTGGTTGCCGCTGGCGCGCTGAGCCTGCATGACGGTGCGCACCTGGTGCGCCTGCGCGGCCAGCTGATGCAGGAAGCCGCTCCGGCTGGCGTCGGCGCCATGGCTGCGGTGCTTGGCGCCGAGGACCAGCTGGTGCTGGACGTCTGCGCCGAAGCCGCAGGCAGCCAGGTGGTGGTGCCGGCCAACTTCAACTCGCCCGGCCAGATCGTGATCGGTGGCGACGCCGATGCAGTCGACCGCGCGCTGGCGCTGCTGGCCGGGAAGGGCGTGCGCAAGGCGGTCAAGCTGGCCGTCAGCGTGCCCTCGCATACCCCGCTGATGCGCGAAGCCGCCAACCGTCTGGCCGAAGTGATGGCCGGCCTGAACTGGCACGCGCCGCAGCTGCCGGTGGTGCAGAACGTCGATGCCCAGGTCCATGACGGCATTGACGCGATCCGCACCGCACTGGTGCAGCAGTTGTACCAGCCGGTGCAGTGGACCGGTTGCGTGCAGGCGCTGGCCGCCCGTGGCATCACCCAGGTTGCCGAGTGCGGCCCGGGCAAGGTGCTGACTGGCCTGGTCAAGCGCATCGACAAGGCCATCGATGGCCGTTCACTGGCCACGCCGGGCGACTTCGAAGGCGCCCGCGAGGCATGGTCGGCCTGATACCCCCTGTTCCTGCCGACCGTACCGGTGGCCGCTGCAAGCGGCACGGGTGCGGCGGCCGCCCCAGCCTGAGGAAAACATCATGAGCAAGCCCCTGCAGGGTGAAATCGCACTCGTCACCGGCGCCAGCCGTGGCATTGGTGCCGCCATCGCCGATCTTCTGGCCGCCCAGGGCGCCACCGTGATCGGCACCGCCACCACCGAATCCGGTGCTGCTGCGATCGGTGAGCGCCTGGCCGCCCACGGTGGCCATGGCCGCGCACTGAACGTGACCGACGCTGCCGCGCTGGACAGCGTGCTGGACGGCATCGCCAAGGAATTCGGCCCGATCTCGATCCTGGTCAACAACGCCGGCATCACCCGCGACAATCTGCTGATGCGCATGAAGGATGAGGACTGGGCGTCGATCATCGACACCAACCTGACCAGCGTGTTCCGCACCAGCAAGGCGGTGATGCGCGGCATGATGAAGGCGCGCAAGGGCCGCATCATCAACATCGCATCGGTGGTGGGCGTGACCGGCAATGCCGGCCAGGCCAACTACGCGGCCGCCAAGGCCGGCATCATCGGCTTCAGCAAGTCGCTGGCCAAGGAAATCGGTTCGCGCGGTGTCACCGTCAATGTGGTCGCTCCTGGCTTCATCGACACCGACATGACCAAGGCGTTGCCGGAAGAAGCGCGTACCGCGCTGATCAACGACATCGCCCTCGAACGCCTGGGTTCGCCGGAAGACATCGCCCATGCGGTGGCCTTCCTGGCCAGCCCGGCTGCCGGTTACATCACCGGCGAAACCCTCCATGTGAACGGCGGCATGTACATGCCGTAAGCAAGGGGCGCAGGGATTGCGCCGCAAGTGGTTGATCTGCTGAGGTTTTTGCTGCAATGCAAGGCCGCGCCGGTTTCCACTACACTATCCCACGGCCATCGCCTTTGATGGCGACCACTTTTGAACCACAACTCCATCTGGAGCGAGATCCCATGAGCACCATCGAAGAACGCGTCAAGAAAATCGTCGTCGAACAGCTTGGCGTCAAGGAAGAAGAAGTCACCAACAGCGCATCGTTCGTCGATGACCTGGGCGCTGACTCGCTGGACACCGTCGAGCTGGTGATGGCCCTGGAAGAAGAATTCGAGTGCGAGATCCCGGACGAAGAAGCCGAGAAGATCAGCACCGTGCAGGCCGCCATCGACTACGTCAAGGCCCACGTCAAGGCCTGATGTCAGACGGCAGTGCGCGCGCGGGTTGATCCTCGCCGCGCACCGCACCCCATGGGGCCGCTGTTGCGGCCCCGTGTGTTTGGGCATCACATCGAAGCAAACCGAGTTACCCGTAGAAATCATCCGGGTCAGGAGAAACAGCAATGAAGCGTCGCGTCGTCGTAACCGGCCTGGGTATCGTCTCGCCGTTGGGCAATGATCTGGCCAGCAGCTGGGAAGGCATCACCCATGGTCGTTCGGGCATCGGTCCGCTGACCAACGTTTCTGATGCCTACCTGGACCGGTTCACCACCAAGATTGCAGGTGAGGTCAAGGGATTCGACATCACCGCCGACAATGAACTGTTCGGCAAATTCCGGGTCAGCGGCAAGGATGCCAAGAAGATGGACCCGTTCATCCATTACGGCCTCGGTGCCTCGTTCATGGCCCTGCACGACTCGGGCCTGGAGATCACCGACGCCAATGCCGAGCGCATCGGCGCCATCGTCGGCGCCGGCATCGGCGGCCTGCTTGGCATCGAAGAGCAGACCATCGAGTTCCACGAGGGCAAGAAGATCTCGCCCTTCTACGTGCCCAAGACCATCATCAACATGCTGCCGGGCCAGCTGAGCATCATCACCGGCCTGAAGGGTCCGTCGTTCTCGGCGGTCTCGGCGTGCGCGACCTCGAACCACTCGATCGGTACCGCGATGCGCATGATCCAGTACGGCGATGCCGACGTGATGGTGGTCGGTGGTGCCGAGCGTGGCTCGTCGCCGACCGCCGTGGGCGGTTTCTGCGCGATGAAGGCCATGAGCACCCGCAACGATGCTCCGGAACAGGCCTCGCGCCCGTGGGACAAGGACCGTGACGGCTTCGTGCTGGGCGACGGCGCCGGCATCCTGATCCTGGAAGAGTACGAGCACGCCAAGGCCCGTGGTGCGAAGATCTATTGCGAACTGGCCGGCTTCGGCGCGAGCTCCGACGCGTACCACATGACCGCGCCGAGCGAGAACGGCGAAGGCGCCGCGCGCTGCATGGTCATGGCCATGAAGGACGCCGGCGTGAGCCCGGAGCAGGTGGGCTACCTCAACGCGCACGGCACCTCCACGCCGCTGGGCGACCTGGGCGAGACCATGGCGATGAAGACCGCCTTCGGCGACCACGCCTACAAGATGATGGTCAGCTCCACCAAGTCGATGACCGGCCACCTGCTGGGCGCTGCCGGCGGCGTGGAAGCGATCTTCTCGGTGATGGCGCTGCAGGACAACGTCATCCCGCCGACCATCAACCTGCAGCAGCCGGGCGAAGGCTGCGATCTGGACTACGTGCCCAACGAAGCACGCCAGGCCAAGGTGGACGTGGTGATGTCCAATGGCTTCGGCTTCGGCGGCACCAACGGCACGCTGATCTTCAAGCGGGTCTGACCGGTGTTGCGACGTCGCGCCATGCTCGACGTCGCATTGGTAGAGTCGACTGTTAGTCGACTGCCTTTCGATCCGCCGCGGTGATCGTTGATGGGAAAGCAGTCGACTGACAGTCGACTCTACCTATCGGCAATCCGACAAACGGATCAACGCCGTGCACCACGGAGCCGCCGCAAGGCGGCTTCCGTGCATCTGAATCCCCGAACTGGCCGCCATGACCCACGCCCCGCTGATCCACCCGCTGCCGCACCCGATCGACCTGCTGGCCCTGCAGCAGCACGACCCGGCGCGCTTCCCGCTGCTGATGGAGTCCACCGCCTCGGGCACCGCCCAGGGCCGCTGGAGCCTGCTGCTGGCCGCGCAGGGCGATTGTCTGCGGCTGGATGCCGATGGCCGGGTGCGCGACCAGCACGATGCGGTCCACGCCGGCAGCTTCCTGCAGGTGATGGACCGTGCCTGGCAGCGCGAACGCCTGCCGCATGACGGCAGCCACAGCCTGCCGTTCCGCGGCGGCTGGGCGTTGATGCTGGATTACGAACTGGCCAGCCAGATCGAACCGGTGCTGCCGGCGCGTGCGCGCGCGGACGGCCGCCCGACCGCGTTGGCGCTGCGCTGCCCGGCGGCGGTGCTGCATGACCACCACAACGATGCCAGCTTCGTCATCGCCGAAGCCGACGAGCAGGCGTTGCTGGATGCGCTGGTAGCACTGGCCTCGGTCGCGCTGCCCGAAGCCGGGCAGGGCTGGCAGCCGCCGCAGTTGGTGGGCGAGGATGCGCCGCAGCGCTTCACCGACGGCGTACGCCGGGTGATCGAGTACCTGCGTGCCGGCGACGTGTTCCAGGTGAACCTGTCGCGGCGCTGGAGCGCGCAGTTCGCTGCGCCGGTCAGCCCGCAGGCGCTGTACGCGCAGCTGCGCCGTGCCAACCCGGCACCGTTCGCCGGCCTGTTCAGCGCCCATGGCCGCCATGTGGTCAGTTCCTCGCCGGAGCGGCTGGTGTCGGTGCATGCCGGCCACGCGCAGACCCGTCCGATTGCCGGCACGCGTCCGCGCTTCGAGGGGGACGATGATGCCGCGCGCATCCAGGAGCTGGTCGGCCACCCGAAGGAGCGTGCCGAGCACGTGATGCTGATCGACCTGGAGCGCAACGACCTGGGCCGTATCTGCCTGCCCGGCACCGTGGTGGTCGATGAGCTGATGACCGTGGAGAGCTACGCGCATGTGCACCACATCGTCAGCAACGTCAGCGGCCACCTGCGCCCCGAGGTCACCCCGGGCGAGGTGATCGCCGCGACCTTCCCGGGCGGTACCATCACCGGCTGCCCCAAGGTGCGCTGCATGCAGATCATCAGCGAGCTGGAGCGGGTGCCGCGCGGTGCCTATACCGGCGCGTTCGGCTGGTTGAACCGCGATGGCGACCTGGACCTGAACATCCTGATCCGCACCGCCGAAGTGGATGGCCACGAGGTGAGCTTCCGCACTGGCGCCGGCATCGTGGTTGATTCGGACCCGGACAAGGAACTGGACGAGACCCGCGCCAAGGCCCGCGGCCTGCTGCGCGCGCTGGGCCAGCAGGGCTGATCCGGCCGGTTCGACTTCGGTGGGTGCCAGTGTTCTGGTGGGTGCCGACCGTTGGTCGGCACGGGTGTGTGGCCCCGATCATGACCCCAATCCACCGGCACGGTATCCTGCACGACGGAATCGAGTTCAGAGGTAGTCCATGGCGGGAGCCAAGCGCGGGTGTCTGTTCGTGGTAACGCTGGTGGTGGTGCTGGCCGCCGTCGTGGCCGGCGCGGGCGCGTGGTTCTTCTACCAGCAGACCCGGTTCGCCGATGCCCCGATCACCCCGTCCGCCGAGAGCATGGTCATCGCCAGTGGCGATGGCATGAACACGGTGCTGCGCAAGCTGCGCGAGGCCGGCGTGGACGAGGGCCAGGACGCGCAGTGGCAGCTGCTGGCGCGCCAGCTTGATGCCGCCGGCAAGCTGAAAGTGGGCGAGTACGCGCTCAGTGGCGAGCTGACCCCGCGCGAGCTGCTGCTGCGCATGCGCGCCGGCAAGGTGCTGCAGCACCGGGTCACCATCGTGGAGGGTTGGAACATCCGCCAGCTGCGTGCCGCGCTCAAGCGCGCCGAGCCGTTGCTGCACACCACCGACAGCCTCGATGACGCCGCGCTCATGCAGCGTCTCGGGTTTGGTGGCCAGCATCCGGAAGGCCGCTTCCTGCCGGAGACCTACGTCTACCAGCGTGGCGACAGCGATCTGGACGTGCTCAAGCGCGCCTACGCCGCAATGGAAAAGGCGCTGGATGAAGCCTGGGAAAGCCGTGCGCCGGACCTGCCGATCAACACGCCGTACGAACTGCTGACGATGGCGTCGATCATCGAGAAGGAAACCGCGCTGGCCACTGAGCGTCCGCAGATTGCCGGCGTGTTCATGCGCCGCCTGAAGATCGGCATGCGCCTGCAGACCGACCCAACCGTGATCTACGGCATCGGTGCGGCGTATGACGGCAACATCCGCCGCCGCGACCTGACCACCGATACGCCGTACAACACCTATACCCGTGCCGGCCTGACCCCGACCCCGATCGCCATGCCCAGCCGCGATGCGCTGATGGCGGCCGCGCAACCCGCAGCGGGCGACGCGCTGTACTTCGTCGCCGTGGGCGATGGCAGTGGCGCGCACGTGTTCTCGCCCAGCCTGGACCAGCACAACGCCGCAGTGGCCCGCTACCTGCAGCAGCTGCGCCAGCAACGTACCCAGGAGACCCCGGCGCAATGAGTCCCGCGCTGCTTCGCCACCCGCGTTTCGTCAGCCTGGAAGGCGGCGAGGGCGCGGGCAAGACCACCGCCATCAATGCCATCCGTGACTGCCTGCGCAGCCACGGTCATGAGGTGGTACTCACCCGCGAACCGGGCGGTACGCCGCTGGCCGAGCGTATCCGCGGCCTGGTGCTGAAGCCCGATGCCGAGATCGCCGCCGAACCGCTCAGCGCCGAAGCCGAGCTGCTGCTGGTGTTCGCTGCACGCGCGCAGCATGTGCGCCAGGTGATCCAGCCGGCGCTGCAGCGCGGTGCCTATGTGCTGAGCGATCGCTTCACCGATTCCAGCTACGCCTACCAGGGGGGGGGGCCGTGGCCTTGATCCGCAGTGGATTGCCGACCTGGAACGCCGCGCGGTGGGCCTGCTGCCGGGCCTGACCCTGCTGCTGGACGTGGACGTGGCAGTAGGCCGCGCACGCGCCAATGGCCGTGACCTGTGGCCGGACCGCATCGAGAGCGAGCAGGACGATTTCTTCCAGCGCGTGCGCGAAGTGTTCCGCGGCCGCGCACAGCAGGACCCGCAGCGGTTCGCCCTGATCGACGCTGGCCAGGTGCAGGAACGCGTCGCCGCTGATGTGGTCGCGCGTGTCGAGCACTGGCTGCAGGACGGGGAGAGCGCATGAGCCGTTTCTCGCCGTGGCAGCAGCGCGCGTTCGATCAGACGGTCGCCGCGCTCGATGCCGGTCGGCTCGGTCATGGCCTGCTGATCTGCGGCCCGTCTGGGCTTGGCAAGCGCGAGGTGGCACTGGCGCTGGCCGACCACGTGCTGGCGCGCGGTGATGCCGCGCATGCCACGCGCACGCGCCAGCTGATCGCCGCCGGTACCCATCCGGACCTGCAGCTGGTCAGCTTCATTCCGAACAAGAGCGGCGACAAGCTGCGCACCGAGATCGTCATCGAGCAGGTGCGTGAGATCACCGACAAGCTGGCGCTGACCCCGCAGTACGGCGTGGCGCAGGTGGTGATCGTCGACCCGGCCGATGCGATCAACCGCTCGGCCGCCAATGCGCTGCTGAAGACACTGGAAGAGCCGCAGCCCGGCCGCTACCTGTGGTTGATCAGCAGCGACCCGGCACGCCTGCCGCAGACCATCCGCAGCCGCTGCCAGCGCCTTGAATTCAAGCTGCCGCCGCAGCACGAAGCGCTGGCCTGGCTGCAGCAGCAGGGCCACAGCGAAGCATCGGCGCGCGAAGCGCTGGAGGCTGCGCGCGGCCATCCCGGCCAGGCCGACAACTGGCTGCGCGAAGACGGCCTGAGCCTGCGCCGCGAAGTCGGTCGAGATCTGGAGCAGCTGGCCGCCGGCAAGGCCGGTGCGGTGGAGCTGGCGCAGAAGTGGTGCGGTGATGACAACGCGGCGCTGCGCCTTCGCTTTGCCGCAGACCTGGCGCTGGCCCAGGCCAGCACCGATGCCTTGACCACGCCGGAGCGATTGCACAAGCTTGCAGCCTGGTTCGATGCGGCCAACCGCACCCGCGACCTGCTGCGCACCACGGTGCGTGCAGACCTTGCGGTGGTCGAGTTGCTGCTGGCCTGGAACAAGGTGAACGAGCGGCCTGCCGCAAGGGGAAATCGATGAGTGCCAGCAACGCCCGCCAGGGCATCCTGTCCCTGGCTGTGAAGGACAAAGCCGCGCTGTACAGCGCGTACATGCCGTTCGTGAAGAACGGCGGCATCTTCGTGCCCACGCCCAAGCGCTATTTCCTGGGCGACGAGGTGTTCCTGCTGCTGACCCTGCCCGATTCCAGCGAGCGCCTGCCGGTGGCCGGCAAGGTGATCTGGGTGACTCCGGCCGGCGCGCAGGGCAACCGCACCGCCGGCATCGGCGTGCAGCTGGCCGATGGTACCGAAGGCGAGGGCGTGCGCCACAAGATCGAGACCCTGCTGGCCGGCCTGACCGGCTCGGACAAGCCGACCCATACGATGTGAAGCGGCGCGGCACGGTCCTGTAGAGCCGAGCCATGCTCGGCTGCCGTTGCCCGAAGACAGCCGTGAACACGAATGTGAAAAACTGTTGACGGCCTCTGAAAAGCCCCTATAATGAGCGGCTCAGCAACACACCGGGCGGTTAGCTCAGCGGTAGAGCATTGCCTTCACACGGCAAGGGTCACAGGTTCGATCCCTGTACCGCCCACCAAATAAATCCCTGACTTTTCAGGTGATATGAAGAAGCCGGCCTTGAGCCGGCTTTTTCGTAAGTGCAGGGTAAGTGCAGCGTGATCAGCCTCCCATGCTCATGCGGTGGAGCAAGCCACCAGGTCGCGACTGCTGCACCGCCCACTGGTTGATCATCTGGTTGAACACCTGCTGCACTTGACGTGCCTGGTCGCTGCCGGCGCCCTGCTGCGTGTTGCTGCTCCCATCGGTGGTCACGTTGAACGTGGTGTTGAAGTTGTTGCTCATCCCGTTCCCCGCACCCATCGAAGATGCAGGCATGCCGGCCGTGATCGGACGCACCGATCCAGCGTCACCAGGAATCAGGTAGGTCTTCCCGCCCTGGTCGAACAGCTCAGGCCGGCCGCCTTCGCCCACCCGGTACATGCTGCCCGCCGCCACAGGCCCACCACCGGCACGGCCGCCAGCGGAGCCGCTGATAGCGCCACCGATCGCATTGACCCAGCTCGCGCCGGCGCCGCTGTAGCCGCTGGCCCAGCTGCCAATCATCTGGAAGATCTGCGACGCCGCCGCCTGAGCGGCCATCTTCTGCAGCGTCTTGGCGAAGCCTTCTACCATGCCGCCCAAGCCATCCTTGAACGGGTCGAACAGGAATTCGGCGAAGGCGTCCTGCATGTTGCGCACCGCCTGATCCGTAACCGTGCGCATGCCGTCTGTTGCAGCGCGCGTGTCGTCGGCCATCTTCTGCAGGCCATCGCCGTACAACGCCGCGTAGTCGTCCTGGGCGTCCTTTACGGCAGCCAGGTTGCGGAGCATCTCCGCCTGAGCATCGCTGAGGGCGCCGTAAGCACCGGCCTGAATGTCGAAACTGACCTTGGCCGCCTCGCTTGCATCGCCGTGCAGCGCAATCTCGCGTTCAAGCTGGGCGATCAGCCCCGACGCCTTGTCGTTTGCCGAGCCATACAGGGCATCATAGTCGGCCATCAGCTCGGCGAGAGCATCGCGCTCTTTCTTCACCGCCGCTGTGCGCTTGTTGCCGTTGTTGCCGTTCGGATCGAAGGTCACCGGCGGGCTGCCGCCCGGCCTGGCCGTGCTGTCGACGGTGGCCGACACCCCACGGAACGGGGCGGCCTTGATCATCTGATCAATCTCGGCGATGCGCTTCTGCACGTCGCTCTTGGTCGAGTCAGGGAACCAGTTCATCCGCCAGCTGCCCAGCTGTTCCGTCAGGCGCGCACGCTCAGCCTGCATGGATGCCACCGGGTCGTCGGCGCCGCTGGGCATGAAGCCTTTGCCCTTCAACCATCCAGTGTAGGAGCCGGTCAGCTTGACGATCCACGTCGTGGCCTCGGCCGCGCCGCGCGCCATGTCGCCCATCAGCTTCACCATCGAGGCCAGGCCTTCCTGAGCCTCGGGGTTGTTCAGTTCCTTGTTGAGGTCCACCAGCGCCGGCGTCAGGCCCTCGGCCAGCTCGATTTTCATGCCCCGCGACATCAGTTCGACGCGGTTGGCCTGCTCGCGGAACTCCTTCATCGCCTTCGACGTGTCGTCGCCGATGATCGCGCCGAACTTCGTGGCCTGGTCGCCCCAGTCGCGCATGCCCTTGGCGTTATCCAGCAGCAGCGGCAGCAGCAGCGTTGAGTCGTTCGCGATGGCCTCCATGTAGAAGGTCATCTCGTTCTGAGATAGCCCGGCCTGCTGCAACGCCTCCACGTAGGCGCCGAGCGCCTGCGGGCCGCTGAGCTTGCGGAACTGGTCGGCGGTGAGGCCCACCTTGGGTGCGATCTTCTCGAAGAAGTCCTTCATCGGGCCGCCGCCCGTCTGCAGGAAGTCGCCCACCTTGTCCTGTGTGTCCTTCAGGATGTCGGCCAGCTTGTCCTGCTGGATGCCGACGCTGGCGGCGCCGGCTGCCCACTTCTGGAACGTCACGGCATCGGTGCCGGAGAGGCGGGAGAGCTTCTCCACCTCCTGCGACAGCTCCGAAACCTCGCGGGTCCAGTTCACCACCGCCGCGGCGGCAGCGCCGGCGCCAGCACCAACCGCGGCGCCGACAGCGGCGAAGGCTGTGCCAACGCCCTTGGCCGCGTCCTGGGCGGTCCCCTTCATGCGCTTCATCGAGCGCTCGGCCCGCTGGGTGTCGGTCTCAAACGAGCCCGTCTTCATCAGCAGGTCGATCACAATGCTGCCAGCGGTAGCCATCAGGCGGCCTCCTTCCGTGCTTGCTCAGGCTTCACGCGGCGCAGCCAATAGCCGCTCGCCAGCTCCACGTCGAACGTGCCGTCGTCGTGGTTGTACCGCGCCCGGCGCTTGCCGCCCGCTTCGAGCCTGCGCCGCGCGTCCTCCTGCGCCTTGGACAGCGCGCGAGTGCCGGTGTTGAAGGGATCGGCCGACTCGTCACGGCGCGCCAGCGCCGCCAGGCTGTAGTTCTGTTGCTGCAGGTAGACGCTGTCACCGCCCGGCAGGGGCGGCAGGCCGAAGCGGCGGCGCGCTTCGTTGGGCGCCTCGATGGCGCCGGCGGTCAGCTTCGCGTGCACGTCCGCCTGCTTGCCCAGGTCCATTCGCAGCAGCGGCTCCAGGTTGAGTTCCACGCCCACTTCATCGCCGAGGCCGAGGCCGGCGTCCAGGCAGTCTTCCATTGCCTCGATGCGGGCTTGCAGGGCGTCCGCGTAGTACATCTGGTTGAGGTCGTCCACCTTCATGCCAGCAGGGATAGAGCCGATCCCCACCTTGAACGGTGGGATGCCGAAGGCGTGGGCAATCTGCTCGTCCGAATAGCGCAGCTGCTCCACCATCTGCGAGTCGATGGCCTTGAACGCGAACGAGGTGAACTTCATGTCGGCGCCGATGACGGCCACCTTGCCCGCGTTGCTGCCGGTGAAACTGGTGTTCCAGTAGTCCTTCACCGCCTGCGCGTCCTCGTCGGACATGCCGGCGGGTGCCGTCAGGATGCCGCCCGGGTTGGCGCCGTTGGCGAAGTAGTCGGCCGAATTGCGCTGGATCTGCACGTTCTTCTTGGCGGCAAGGCCGGCGGCGGCCAGCGGTGCTACGCCAACCAACTGATGGAAGATCGGCATCTCGCGGTCGTGGATGATTTCGCTGGCCGGCACCATCAGCTGCTCGGCAGGGTACTTCTCCGGCAGCAGATTGCAGGCGTTGCCGTAGGCGAGCTGGTAGAACACGTCTCCGCTGGGCGTCACCATTGTTTGCACGCGGTTCGGATCAAGCACCCACAAATGGGTGACAGTCCGATTTGCGTCGCGGCCCTTCAGCACGTAGGTGTTCCCGCGCTGCAGCTTGGACAGGATCCAGGCCTCGCGGAACTGCGCCGGCGTTTGGTAGGCATTGGGCTTGCGGAGTAGCGGCGTTACCGTCTGGTGCCGTTCGTCCCTCCACAGCCCGTCACTGTCTCGACGGCGAATGGTGAAGGGAAGCTTGCCGATATCGCTGGCGATGCGCGACATGCAGGCATAGACGGTGCTGTACGTCTCCAGGTCGGCGTTGGATACGACGGAAATGTTCCGCTGCCAGGCGCCGGTGAACGACTCCTGGATGCGCCGCCAGCCGCCGCCTTGCTCTGCTGCCGGGACAGCCATGGCCGTACCCTGCGGCGCAGCCTTGGAGAACAGGACGGCGCCGGCGCGCGATGCCAGCGCGCGGGCGCGCTCAACGATACCCATTCAACACCTCCTCCATGCGGGTGGCCACCAGCGCCGCAGCCTCATGCTCTACCAGCAGGCGAGCGCCCAGGACGCGGCGGGCGTCGTCCTCGATCTGGCAGCGGCGTTCGTCGGTCCACGGCTGGCCGCCAAGGTCGAGCGGCACCCAGCACTCGGCACCGGTGTGGTTGAACGTGACAGTGATGGCGATGAGCGTGTTGCCTTGGATCAGGCCAGCCGCGACGGTGAATTCGCTGCATTCCTCCCGGTATGCCCGGGCAACCTGTTCGCCCAGCGCCTTCAGGGCTTCCTGGTAGGCGCTGCCGATGTTCTCGAGCTGCGACATGATCAGCTGCTCCCTTCGACGATGACAATCGGAGCAGCGTGGGAGATGAAGAAGTTGCGCTCGGCCAGCAGGCCGGTGCTGTTGGTCTGCCAGAGGCTGACCAGTTCCGACGGGCTGGTGGGCGAATCAGCCATGCTGACGGTGGCGTGCTCTGCGCCGCGCACCTGCAGGCCACCATCCAGCACCGACACCTGGGAAGCGGGGATGACGTGCATGCCGCTGATTCCGTCCATGGCCACGATCTCGATACCAGGCACGAACGTGCCGCCTCGAACGCCCATGCCGCCGCGATTCTCCAGGCGGAGCGAGAGGTTCAGGACTTTCGGGCTCGGCGCTGCAACCACGTATCCCTCGGAGGTCTCCGCCACTTCCAGCCCGCGCCGCAGATCTTCCAGTTCGTCGCCCGCACTGGGGATGGTGATGGTGTTGCTGTCGGTGAGCTGGTCAATAACCGAGACGTTGATCGCCCTGGTGACCGCCTTGCGCAGTTCTTCCTCGAACAGCGCGCGGCCACCGGCGGCACGGATCAGTTCGTTGGTCAGAACGATGATCGCGGCAGCCTTCTTGGTGCTCACGTCGGTGACGCCGAGATTCAGGTGCTTGACCACCTTCGGGTCGCCCTCGGCGATCACGTCACCACTGAAGCCGCTGCCCACCATCACGTGGGGCAGGTTGAGCGGGAGCCGGTTGCCGTAGCGCACGATCTGATCCAGCAGCGAGCCTTCAGCGATCGATCCGATGTAGGCAGCGGCCAGGGCTGCGGCATCGGCATTGGTCCACACGTCGTCGCTGAGTGCGTGGGCTGCGGCCTTCTGCACCAGCGGCGAGGCGTGGTTTCTCAGCGCGTTGCCGATGTTCGCCTTGTTGTTCACCATCATGGCGAACGCGATGTCGGTGAAGGCCTTCGCCCTGGTGCTGTCGGTCTCACCAGCCACCATCAGGTCGAGCGCGGTGCGGGCGCGGGAAAGGGCGGCGTACTGCATGTGGTCCATCTGGCGTCTCCGGTGGTTGTTGATGCCCACCGTATCGAGCTCGCCAAAAATCAATCGCTATCGTGCGATTTTCTGGAGCGTCTCGATTTCGTGCGGAACAGAATCCGCGCCAACGTCAGGAACGCTCGGGCACTGTTCGCGCAGATAGTCCAATAGGCCCGTGGTCTGCATGTACCAGGTGGCCGCCAGCACGCCGGCGAGGCGTCGTTTGTCGAGGCCGTTCGCGCAGCGCCAAGCCTCGACAGTGGCGCCGGCCAGCACCAGCGGAACAGCTCCCGCCAATGCCAACGCCGCCTGTTCCCTCGCGCCGGCCTCGCGCCACTCACGCACCTGCTGCGGGTCAACTAGCGCAGCCTGGCCACGCCCCCGCCTGCCCCTGACCACCACCGGGCAACCCTCCCTGACCCAACGGCGAAGCGTGCCGGTGCGAATGCCCAACGCGGCAGCGGCCCGATCCAGCGGAATCCCTTGTGCGGCGGGGTTTACGGCCAAAGTGCACCCCCCGAAAAAATGGATTTTCTGAATTGACGGTGCAAAAAAAACGACTGAGCGGCCGGTGTCCGAGGGGGAGGGGTAGAAGTTATCGACCTCCCCCCCGAGGGCATGCATACGGTCCCGCCGTGGTGCCGTATGGATTCTGTTGGCAGTGGTGAACGACGTGCACTGGTGAACGATGTGCACCAATGCCGGTAACGCACAGAGCGTTAGCAGCAGGAGCGGTGACGCGACGGCTCCACAGCGGTGAAGCGGAACAAAAGAAAACGGGCTCCGCCTGGTAATACTTATAAGGACAGCACGGGGCGCTGTACGAACAGCCTCAAAGTGGCCATGACTACAGCACGGGGCGCTGTAGTCATGGATTCTTACCGCACGGGGCGCTGTACGTGGTCCGCGACTACAGCACAGGGCGCTGTAGGGTGCAGCACGGGGCGCTGTACCGTTTGTGTTTTTCATGCTGCCTTAGCTCCTTCACGTTGCAGCACGGGGCGCTGTACTAATTCTGTTTTTGCAGCGCGCGGTCCCTTGCGCTTGCCGGTGCTGCGGACGTAATCAGGGCGCTCGTGCTTCCAGCTATCTGAAGGCTTTGCGGTGGCTGACACGTCGAGCGGTCTGTCCTTCTTCCAGTCGATGCGACGCCAGGTGAATGCGTAGAGCGTGGCCGCGTTCCGGCCGCCTTGCTTGGTACGCTCGATGATCCGATAGTGCTCAAGCTCCGCTGCGGCCTTCCTAACGGTGTTCTCGGAGTTCCAATGCGCGTCCTGCATCAACGCCCAGGACGCGCATAGGTATCCGTTGTTGAAGCCGGTGTATTGGCGCGCAAGGTCCTGCACCAGCTTGTGCGCGAAGGGGCTGAGTCGCGTGTAGTTCGGATGCCGTAGCAGGGTGTAGGGGATGACGAAGGCCATTCCCCCGTCGATATCCTCCCAGCGGTTCTCCTTCTTGCGCCTAGCCATGGGAAGCCTGGGGCGGACTCTTGAGAAGGACAACTCGCCGGCGGCCGCCAGCCACCCGCTTTTCTTCGGTCCAGCCGTGCGCCTCCAGTTCCCGGAACGCTCGTTCCACTGGGCGCTGTGTAACGCCCAGGATTTTCATCGCGTCGCGCACGCTGATCGAGACCACCGGAATCTGAAATGGCTGCTCCAGGCTGCGAAGCTCGATAAGCAGCGCGCGGGCGACAGGCTCCAGGGCGGCATAGGAGGGATGCTTGATCTCCTGTGCTGTCACAATGGCGTCGTAGCGCTGGCCGGCTTTGGCTGTTGGAATGTGCATGGCCTTATGCCTCCACCGCGGTTGCGAGTGCTGCCGCGTAGGCCAGCTCGATCTGCTCGGCCAAGGCCAGCACCCTGCGGAACTCGGCAACCTGCTGGACGGCCTTGCTGTGGACGCCCTGCAGCGCCTGGCGGGAAACAGGGTTGGCGGCCAGAGCCTTCATGTCGGCCCGCTCGATCATGCGCAGGGTGTCGTGCATCACCTCTTCGGCTGATCGATCGGCAGGGGTGCGGCGGACAGGCTTGCGATTGCGGAAACGCTTCATGGGGTCACCTCGTGCAATGCGGAGCGCAGCGCGTCACGCATGGGGGTAAAGTCGGGTCGAAGGGCGCAGGCCCACTCCAGCGCGCGCAGCGCGCCTCGGGCGGCTTCCCTGAGGGGTTGGTCAGGCTCGGCGTGCTGGGCGATCAGAACGGCCAGCTCATCGCGAAGGAGGGCGTTCATCGGCGCACCGCCTTGCCCCAGCACTCGCGCTCATCGTTCCGCAGTTCTGCCATGGTGATGGTGGCCTGGGTCCAGAGGCAGTGCAGGGCCAGGTGCAGCCCCTCCTGAGTGGTCGCGCTCAGGATCGCTCCGTCCAATTCGCCGCTTTCGTCGCACTGCGCGTGGAAAGCGCGGGTGAGAACCTCGCTGATTGCGCCCATCGATTGCAGCGCGCGGTCCACGTGCTGCAGGTGGATGGTTGCCATGCCTGGCAGGCGCCTTTCATCCCAGGACATGTCGGACCAGTGGATGTGCGGACGGTAGCCGTCTGACTTTTCTGAATGCGCGTCGGGGGAATCCCCGATGGCATCTGTCTCTGGATGCGGTACAGTAGTGGCCATGGTCAGGTCGTTCCTTGCAAGGGTTCGATGGCTTCGACGGCTCAGCTGGGTGCGAACCAGCTGGGCCGTTTCTCTTTTCGGGCGTGTGGTCATTGCTTGCCCCTTATGCGGCGGCTTCTTTCTCACGGGCTTCGATGTATTCGCGCAGCGCGCGAGCGGAGACCATTCGCCGCTTCCCCACCTTGAACGTGTTGAGCTGGCCAGCTGCCATCGCCCGGTAGAGCGCATTGCGGTTGAGGCCGGTAACGGCGCATGCCTCTTCAGTGGTGTAGCTGAGGCGTTCGGCTTGAGGTTTCATCGATTCTCCAGTTTTTGTAGATTTCGCACACTGCGAAACCTATGGAGACGCTATCACCCCATTTGGGCCGTTGCAACAGTTTTTTCAACCTGCGAAACTCTGTGGCATGAACAGCCCTCGAAAGCCCGCGAAGAAGGCACCTGGCCGCCCCAAGAAGGCAGCCGCAGACAAGCTCGAGCAGTTCAGCGTTCGACTGCCACCAAAGCTAAAGCTTGGCCTCGATCTTTTGGCTCGCGCGCAACACCGTTCTCTCAGCCAGGCTGTCGAGTGGGCGGTACAGGTTGGCTTGAACTCTTTCAGCGTGAACAGTGATGGCATGCCTCTCGGTGCGTTGTTAGATGTAGCTTGGTCGCAAAGCAGCGCTGAGCGGCGTCTGTTGGCGATCTACGACTGGGCACCTTCAATGCTCTCCTTCGAGGAGCGCGCAACCGTTGAATATCTGAAGTTCAGCCATGACCTGGCCGAGCTATGGCGATATGCCGAAACCCTGTCAGATAAACGGGAAGAGGACATCCAGATCGTGGAGCCGATGTTCTGGGATGTTGCGATTGGACGATGGGGCGAAATAAGCGAACGCGCTGTGGAGCTGGCGAACGCTGGCAAGCCGATCCAAGGCAACCACGTGGCTCGGGAGTTGGGCCTGTTCGACAAGCCCGGCGCGGCAAAAATGAGTCTCTGGGAGATCTACCGCCGGGAGCATGAGCCGCACGAGACGTGATCAGCTACAGGAACTGCACCTGCGCGAGCTTGTCCCGCGCGGCACCCTGCACCAGGTGGCCGTAGTGCTTCTCGATCATGGCCAGCGACGTGCCGGCGAGCTTCGCCACGGTCAGCAGGTCCATGCCGCCCACGATGGCGTCGGTGATCCAGCAGTGCCGCAGCGTGTAGAGCGTCACGCCGGCAGGTAGCCCAGCGCGCGCAGCGGCATCGCGGACAAGCTCGCTCCAGTCGGTAGGCGTCCACACCTTCTTCCCGTCCTGGGTGAACAGGTGGGCTTTGGGTAGCTTCCCCTTGGCCAGGCGGTCGAACAGCTCAGTGGCAGCGGGGGAGAGTGGAATCTTGCGGTCGTGGTCCTTGCTGCGGAACCTCACGCTGGCCGTGCGGCCGTCATAGTCCGAGCGCAGGCATAGCGATGGATCGCCCGGCCTGCAGCCGGTCAGCGCCACACACTCGATCAGGTCGCGAACCGGCCCCTCAGCAGCCTCCAGCAGCGCGCGCCTCTGCTCCCTCTCCAGGTACAGGCCACGGCGCTGCCCGGCGTCCTTCAGCGGCTTCACGGCGTTCCACTCGAAGGCGAGGTCGGGGGAAGCCTTGCGGCGGGCCACAGCGTGATTCAGGGCGGCCACCAGCGTCGTGCGAATGCGATTGATGCTGGATCGCGCCAACGGCTTCGCCACCGGTGGCCGGCCGCGCTTCACTGGCAGCGGCGGGAGGTCGCCTTTCTCCACCCGGTCGCGCCAGGCCTCGATGTGATCCTGGTGGAGATCCTTCAGGCGCACCTTGCCCAGCTTGTCGCCGTAGAGGCAGCGCTCAAACCGGCGCTTAGCGTCATCCGATGCGGTCTTGCGTCCGTCCTTCTCCAGGGCGGTCACGTAGTCGCGGCAGGCGTCGGCCACGGTGAGTTCGCTCTTGGGGGCGACCACTGCGAGCGGGGCGCCATGCTGGGATGCCTCCGACAGGGCGGCAAGGGCCGCAGCGCGCGCGCCGGCCAGCGTCATCACCGGGTGCTTGCCGAGCGTTCGCCGCTTCCCGCGCCCCCAGGTCACGATGTAGGACTTCACGCCAGAGGGCTGCACCCGCAGCAGCAGGCCCTTCATGTCGCTGTCGCTGATCTCGTAGGGCTTCTCGCTGGGTTGGGCCAGCTCCACGGCGCGGATCGTCAGCTTGGTTCCCATGTCCCGTAAGTGCGTCGTAAGTGCAAATTGCAGTGTGCGGCCAAATTCAGCGGGACGCAACGAGACGTAGAATCAAGGGGTTTATGGCGAAAGCGTTGTGCCGCAAGGATATTTTCCATCCTTCACACGGCAAGGGTCACAGGTTCGATCCCTGTACCGCCCACCATGTTGCAGAACGAAAAAAGCCTCCAGCAATGGAGGCTTTTTTGTTACCTGCGATCCAGCAGGATCAGCCGAATGCGCGCTCCGTCTCAGCCGTGTTCTTCCAGCGGCGCGCTTGATCTTCGCCGTGCGTCAATCAGGCCGTGCCCGCATCAACGTGCCTTCAGTCACCCGACGCATCGGGCCGATCAACGACGGGGCCGACGAAGTCAATGATTTCTTCGATCTCAATGCCTCGTTGATTAGGTTCATCGTCAGGCCCCAAGCCGCTCTCTGACAGTTCTTCCAGCAACGCATCAATCAGCGACTCGCGATCACGCTCAACGAGGTATCTGACGCCATTCTCGGGTAGGAGCAAATTGTGCTTCGCTGCGATTTCAACCAACAGCGAGCGCAGGCTGGGTGAGATATCCTTCTTCATCTTTACTTTACCTTCGGGTCTCTCAGTCCTTCGCTATTCTTCGGGAAGACCGTTATGACCTTCCCTTCGCCGTTCAAAACTACTTTCGCATCCTTCCCTGTGTACGCCGTCTTGCCGCCGGCCTGCTCGGCAACCTTCGCGGGTTCTTTCACTGCCGATAGTATGGCCTTTGCAGAGACCCCCCTGCCTCCATCGCGGGAGATCGCCTGATTCAAGCCGTGCTTGGTGTAGCCGGTGATCTTTCCCGCCACTGCGCCAGAAGTGCCCGTGACACCGGCGGCTCCTGCGCCAATCTCTGCCGCAGTGGCTACCGCTCCTGGATTTGCCATTGCGGCCAGACCACCCTCTGCGAGTACTGGAGCCGCCAGAATTGCGGTTAACGCGACACCAATTGCCGGTCCGAGGCTATCGCTTGGATTTCTCGGCGGAGGAGTAATCGGTTGCCCATTCGTGGCGTCGTTGACTACCTTGAAGGCTGCACCACTCTCCCGCCCATCAGGATCCGTGAACTTGTAAGGGTTTCCGTTGGCATATCGATACCGGTTGAACTGTTCAACTGGCTTCTGATAGGCCGTTACCGGGTCCACCGATAGGAAAATCCCCAACTGTGGATCCATGTACCGCTGCTGCATGTAGCTCAGCCCGGTGGCCGAGTCGCTCACATGTCCCGTGTATCCCGGTCCGTCTGTCGCCTGACCACCTACCAAGGCCCCATAGGGCTCATAGTCGTAGCGCTTGATCACTTTCCCATTGGCATCTGTTTCGGCGACGACGGAGCCAAGGGCGTCAGTGTGGATGTATGTGACTGTTTCCTGGCCTACGCGATGGCAGATGGTAATAGGCCAAGGCCAAACGGCAGCGCAAAGCACAACCAGGTGCCTATGGCAGCCAACTGGCGGAACTGAGATTCAAATCTCCTGAAGCGCGAAATTACACCACCTGCAGCATCCCTGGATCTACGCATTCTTCGCATCCCCGAAAACGCCTTCGAGTAAGGCTTGACCGGATATTCCGATCATGAAGCTTGTTGTTCGATGCGGGCCACGCAGGGGATGGGGCGGAAAGTCCTGCGCTACAGCGGTTCCAGCCATTCTCTGAGTTCACTGCTGGCCTTCATTTACACAGGGGTTTTCTTCTGTGAATGGGAACAGGCCTTGTCTCAGCCGTGTTCGTCCAATAGCTCGCGCGCGATCATCGCCGTGGCATCCAGCAGGTCATGGCCGCTGCCGGCCTGCACCACCACCGCCAGCAGGCTACGGCCCACCCTGGCACTACCGCTGGTCAGTTCCATCTCGCCTTCAAAGCACAGATCGGCCAACCATTCATGGGCCTGCTGCAGCCCGCGCTTGCGGACGCGGCGGAACTCCGCGAGCAGCTTCGCCTGGCCGGCCTCCTGCTCACCCTCGGCCAGCAGGCCGATGGCACCGCCGTGCGCCGCGCGCCAGATGGCCGGCAGCGGGCGACCGTTCGCGTCCACCACGTCCGCCGAGAACTGCGCGCAGTACATTTCGTAGCGCTTGCCCGCTGTGCTGCGGGGCACGATGCCGGCCTCGGCCAGCAGGCGTTCGGCTTCATCCAGTGTGCTGAACTTCAGGCGCAGCAGTGCAGGGCGGCTCAGTTGCTGTGCCAGCGCCTGCTGGTTGGCGGCGAACCAGACGTTCCAGCCCACGCTTGCGCGGCCTTCCAGTGCGGCCTTGAAGTACTCCAGGTGTTCGGCGTCCATCGCTGTCTCCTGCGCTCCCTGCGGGATTGTAGCGGGAGCACATCCGGGCCGGTCAGGCATCGCCGCGGGAGAGGCAATGATGTGCCTCGCGCACCAACTGTCGTGCGGCCACGATCAGTCCGTCGATATGGAAGGCGCCCAACTGTTCGTCAGGGCCGCCTTCGTTGCGCGCATGGTCGGCGGCCTGCAGCAGATCGAGCAATGCGCCGAGCCCAGATAGCGAGCGGCGCAACGAAGCGTGATTGCTGGCGCCGAGGGTGAGGCTGATGCACGGCTATCCGTCATCACCGTCGGCATGGTTGATCGCATTGAGACGGGCGAAGAAAGTGGGCAGCTACGCGGACAATTTCTGCGCGTTCAGGGCGCACTCGATCTCGCGTGCGAGGTCTTCCGGCACATCGCCGCCCCTGCCGACCGTGCACGAGACGACTCCAGAGCGGCGCCGCCCCGGCAATCGCGTCACCCCGCGCGGCGGAGGCGGGACCATGCCACGCATGGAGCCAGAAGATTCCATCCCTGCGCTGTCCCGCCGCCCCGGGCAGGCGTAGTCTCAGCCCGTTGCAGTGCCCATCCACTCTGGAGTGCCACCATGCCGCTCGCCCGCATCGATCTTCGCAAAGGTAAATCCGCCGACTACCTGCAACGCGTCGGCGAAACCATCTACCAGGCCATGCGCGCGGTGGGCGTGCCGGAAAATGATCGCTTCCAGATCTTCCAGGAACACGCGCCCGGTACGTTGATCTACGATCCCGGCTACCTGGGCGTGGACCGCACCGACGATTTCATCTGCATCCAGATCACCTGGAACGAAGGGCGCACGCTGGAGCAGAAGAAGGCGCTGTTCGCCGGCATCGCCGATGGCCTGCACGCGGCGGTGGGCATCCGCCGCGAGGATGTGTTCATCAACCTGGTGGAAGTGAAGAAGGAAAACTGGTCGTTCGGGAACGGCCAGGCGCAGTACGTGATCTGATACCGTGCCTGGACGCATGGGCCAGGCAAGCCAGCAGGGAGTGTCACATGGGGAACAGCATCTTCCGGACGTTGGGCATTGCCTTGGCCCTGTGGGGCGTGCTGGCACCCTGCAGAGGCTCGGCAGCCAACCCCATGCGAACCGCGCCGCCCATCGTGACGTTACAGATGAAGGCAGAGCAGATGCTGGACAGCATTCACAGGATGCCGCCGCCGGAGGGTGCTCAGAAGCAGGACATCAGTGGCTTTGCGAAACAGCAGCTGCCGCCCCGAATGGGCCTGTTGAACGTCAAGGCAGCCTTCGAAGATATTCCACCGTGCGGATATCCCGACCGGCTGACGGTGTGCTGGTGGTGCGCGACGAAAGAAGACGCTGGCTGTGGTCCCGCACCAATGTCGTGGTGATGACCTATCGCTTCACCTACATGCCTGAGCAAGCCAAACTGCACGCAGTCCGATACACGGAGTAGCGTCGGCAGGTCGTAGCAGTGTTACAGCAACTGGATCGGGAGTGCAGCATCCGCACCCTTCCTGGATCTACACCTCGCTGCCAACCTGCACACTTTCGGTAGCTGCCGCACTGCTGGCGGCCTTCACTGCATCGGCACTGTTGGGTTGTTCGCACTCGATGCTGGTCATGTAGCCGTCGTGGCTGATGGTGTGCTCGGCGCGCTTGACCAGCCACTGCCCATCCACGCCATCGCGGAAGCCCTGCATCACCACCGTGGCTTCGGCCATAAGTGTCTCGCGGCCGGGCAGGGTGTAGCTGAGCGTACGCGTCTGCCGGGCTTGTTCCTGGTGTTTGGCGCGCGCTGCAGCTTCGGCGGCTTCGCGGTCGGCGTAGGCCATGCGCAGGCGCACGATCGGTTCACCGCTGCCCACCTTCACCTCCTGGCGCTTGGCAACGCGTACATCACGGTAATAGGCGATGGTGGTGCCGGTCTTCTCGCGCGAGACGATGCTCACTTTGTAGCCACTGCCATCGGCGGGGGTAAGGGTAACGTCGGGAATGCGCTCGCCGCCGGCACTGGTGGATTCGCCCCGTTTGACGAACATCAGGTGGCCGCCGCCCGGCTTGGCGATGGCATCATGCTGCTTGGCCAGGCGCAGCAGCAGGTTCATGTCCGACTCCTGCGACTGCACCGTCAGCGGCAGCACGATCGACGCCAGCGATCCACTCACGGCGGCGCTCAGTCCGTGCTCGGCGGCCATGCGCTGGACCATGCCACCGATCGTCGTGCCCTTCTTCCAGGTGCGCGTTTTCTGTGTCTGCAGGTCGTTCTTGCCGCCCTTGCTGGCCTCGAACGGCGCCGCGCGGGCACGCAGGGTCATGCTGCCCGGGTAGCCGGAAATCTCCACCTCGTCGCAGATGTACAGGCCCATGCGCCGTACTTCGCCGTCGTAGCCGATGAAGGCTTCCAGCTCCGCGCCTGCCGGCGGCAGCTGGATCGGATCGGACGGATCATGGTCGGCCAGCTGCAGCTCCAGCATGTCCGAGTTGTTGTCGGTCTCGTCGGTGATGCGCAGCGACTTGAAGCGCGGCATGATCTTGTCAGTGATGTCCTGGCTGTTGGCCACCACGCGGAATGCCGGTGTGATGTTCAGTCCCACAGTGCTATCCCCTTGCGTTCGCCGGCGGGGCGCTGCACTTCGGGCAGGGTGATCGCCAGGCCTGCAGCCAGCACCGGGCCACGTGCGGCGAGGCCCGGATTGGCATCGAACACCGCGCGCAGAATGGCCGGTGATTGCTCGCCATAGTGCGCATACGCGATGCGGTCAACGACGTCGCCGTCGCGGGTGTTATACGTTCGTGCCATCACTGTGCTTCCGCAGGGAGAGGGTGAATTCGTGCCGCTGGATTCCCGCATCGACGGTGAAGCCGGAGGCAGTGGCGTCGATCTTGTCGATGACCCAAAGCCCCAGGTTCCCGCCCTTGCCGGTCAGCAGCCGCTGGGGCTTGCCTTGCGCTGCCAGCTTGCGCAGCTGCGAGAGCTCATCGCCGGCACCCCGGAACTGATAGTGGATGACGCCGGGCAGCGTCATGCTGGCCTTGCCGGGGCCGGTGTACTGCAGGGCGGCCATCTGGCCGATGCGCTCCTGCGCAGCCCAGCCATATTCGTTGCTCTGCTGGATCTCCTGGAACACCGCGGTGTTGAGGCTGAACTTGAAGCCACCCAGCATCAGCAGCACCGGGGCGTTGCCGGAGTCGTTGCTCTGGAAACTGGACAACAGCTTGTCGATGGATGCGGTTACGAACTCGCGCTTCATGCTTAGTTCCTGTCTGCCAGGCCACCACGGGCAGCAACCGCGTCGCGACGCTGCAGTTCATCGGCCGTGCGACGTGCCACCGATTCGCTGGACTCACCGGGTTGCTGGTGGATGGTGATGTTGTTGGTCTGCTGTTGCTGCACGGTGGTGACGCCGCGCGGAGAGGGCGATGGCATGTCGGGCGCGGTGCGACCGCGAGCGGCCTCACTGATGCCTCCCCATCGCTTGCGCACCCCCGCCGCGTCCAACGTGGCGACGTCTCCGACCAGGCCCACGGCGTCATTCAGGCCACCCCGGCCGCCGGCCCGCATGTTGGTATACCCGACCATGCCGTTGCCGACTGCTTCCGCGCCACCGGCAAGCACTTCCTTCCCGAGGTCCAGGCCCTTGCCGACCAGTGCACTGACCTTGCCCATGCCCCCTTCGACGAACCCCATCAGCTTCTCGACGTAGGGCATGAGGAAATCCAGCTTCTGGACAAGCCAGTCGAACAGGGATTCGGCACCGGACTTGATCGCGGTCCACATCATGCTCATCCCGCTACCGATCGCGCTGGCGACGGTCGTGTACACATTGCCCATCCAGACCACGTACTGCACCAGGCCGCTGATGAGCTGGATGTTCATTCTCAGGCCTTCCATCAGAACGGTACCGAGGAAGCTGCCAATCTGGGCAACCCGAGACAGCTCGTTGCCGGTGTACTGCGCAGGTGCAAGCATCTTCGACAGCCAATCCCAGGCCTGGCCGATCAACCCACTCATGACTTCCCAGGCGGGGCGCAGCGGTTCAATCGCACGCATCAGTTCACCCATTGCCGCGGTGCCTGCACCGCTGAGACCTTCCCAGACGCCGCCCAGGAATGCCTTGATCGGTTCCCAGTATTTGCGCACCAGGATGGCACCTGCGGTGATCGCTGCGATGGCGATCGTGATCGGCCCGCCACCAATGGCGGCCACGGCAGTGGCGACGATGCGGAAGCCCGATGCCAGGCGCATGGCCATTGGCCCGAAGCGCCCCATCTGAGCCAACAGGCTGCCACCACGAAACAGCTGCAAGGCCTTCTGCACGCCCAGAATCGGGCCCTGCAGGAAGGTCCAGGCATAGCGAGCGCCAAGTACCGCCGTGCGCATGCCCAGCATGCCGACCACGATCTGCGTGGTGTTGGTGATCAGCTTCGGGTTTTCCTGCACGAACGAGGTGACCCCGTTCAGCAGTTCGGTCAGCTTGACCGCCGCTTCGCCAACCGCAGGCAGCAAGGCGGCGCCGAAGGCCTTGGACAGATTGTCCACGGCGATCTTCGCGCCTTCGATCTTCTGCGGATCGGTCTGCATCGCGTCGGCATAGGCCGCATCGGTGGCACCCGCCGATCCATTCAACGCCGTGTCGCGGATGCGGATATAGGTATCCCAGTTCTCGATCATCGGCTGGACGAAGTTCTTCGCCTGTGCATCGCTGAACAAGGTGCCAATCTTCTTCTGGTCGCCCGCAGTCGCCTGGATGATCCCCTGCATCGCGGCATCGAAGGGATTGCCGCCGCTGGTTTGTGCATCGCCGATGATCTTGCGCAGATCCAGGTTCAGGCTCTTCTTGGCCTTCTCCTGAATGTCCGGCGAGAGCACCTCGGACATGAAGCTCTTCATGTTGCTGGCGGCCTTGTCGGCGCCGCCGGCCGATTCCAGCGTCGCCTGCAGGGCGGCGCCGACGGTGGCGGCCGCCGAGGTGCCCTGCAGCTTCATCGCTTCGAACGACGAACCCAAGGTAGGCAGCACTTCGGCCATGTCCTTCAGGCCCAGGCCGCCCTGCCGGCTGTTCACCACCAGCACGTCCAGTGCGTTCTGCATGCGTGCAGGATCGATGTCGAACGAGCGCTGCAGGCTTGCGGCCGCCTTGGCAACGTCATCGATGCTGGCACCAGTGACAGTGGTCGTGCGCCCGACAGCACCCAGGCTGGCCTGCGCGGACTGCGCATCCATGCCGGCAGCGACCATCAGCTTGATCGAGCGCTGCAGATCGTCGGCCCCCTGGTTGGTCGCGCGCGATTGTTCCAGGATCGCCTGGCCAAGTGCGCTGACCTGGGCGCGGCTGAGGTTGGCCGCTACGCCGATCTGCTGGTTCTGACGGGCGAAGCCGGAGGCGTTCTCGACCGGCTTGGCCAGTGCGGTGACGGCGGTGCCGAGTGTGCCGCGTGCTGCCTTGAACGAGGCGCCGAGCTTCTCGCGTTTCTCCAGGTTGGCGGTGCGCTTGGCTTCAACACGCTCCAGCGCTTCCTGTGAGGCGCGCAGCGCATCGGCCTGCGCGCGCATGCGGGTGTAGGCGGTGCCTGACTTCTGCATCGCGGCGAGCTTGAGCTCCAGCTTGCCGGCTTCATCGCCGAGGCGCTTCACGCCATCGTTGGCGAAGGACAATGCGTCCTTCAGCGACTTGGATACCGAGCCGCCGATCGTGATCGTTGTCGTTTGAACGTTATTGGCCATGTACCGGCAATCCCTGAATCCACCAGATGAACTTCGACACCCGCAGTGTCATGATCTCGCGCAGGCCCCAGCCGGTATGACCGGCCAAGGCGAGCACTCCCTGCCTGATCTGCGGCAGGGTCAGGTGGTAAAAAGCGCGACGCCTGCCTGCAGTCGGGCGTAGTCGCGCAACGGCATCTTGCGCACGTCGTCCGGCGAGATCTCGCACAGGTTGGCGATCATCCGTACCTCGCGCTGTGCATCACTGCCCTTGTCGTCCTGGTAGCGCTCCATGTCTTCCACGGTCGGTTCGCGCATGCGCAGCACGGCGGTCTCCATGCCATTGACCTGGCGCGGGCGGGTGAGGGTGATCTCGGCAAAGCCATCGCGCTCGATGACGGTGTCGGTGGGGGTCTTGGTCTTGCTGGACATGGGTGTGTTCCTGGAATTCGATGCGGTGCGATGGATGCGGGGGCGCGAGGCGCCCCCGGTTTTCTCGGTGCGGTGCGAGCTCAGATGCCCAGCGCGCCGCGGATGCCGGCCAGCACGTCCACGCCACCCTGGCGGGCGATCATGTTGACCACGTCGATTTCCTGCACGACCTGGGCGCCATGGGTCAGCTTGTAGTAGCTCAGCGCCAGGCTGACCTTGATCGTGCCCTTCTCGCCGACCTTGGTTTCGCCGCGGTCCAGCAGCTTCACCTTGCCGCGCATGTTGTGCACGACCTGGGTCACTTCGCCGTCATCGCCTTCCAGCGCTTCGCGGGCCGTGAAGCCGTACTCATTGCTTTCAACGACGTGGAACTTGCTCATGATCTCCGCGTCGTCCGAGGCAAACTCGACATCGGCAGTGAGCTTTTCATGGCCGAGCACGATCTCGGTCGGGGCGAGCATGCCGCCGGCCTGGAAGTCCTCGGTCTTCAGCGACAGCTTCGGTGCGGTGAAGGACATCACGCTGCCGGCATAGCCCTTGCCGTCGACGTAGAAGTTGAAGTTTTTGCGGATCTTGCGCGCCATGCTTAGAAGATCTCCGAGACGTAGTTGTTGTTCATGTGCATGCGGAAGGTCAGCTGCTCACCCGGATAGGTCGGGGTGAAGTCGAAGTCCCAGAAGAAGCGGCCCTGGGCCACGCTGTCCGCTGCGTTCAGTTCCGGGTCGATCCAGCAGTTGCCGCCGAGGATCGCGCCCTGGGTCTTCAGGCCGCGCAGGAAGGCGTTGACGCCCTCGCGCACGTCGTCGACGTAGGTCTTGCTGATGCCGCGGTCGACGGCCCACAGATGGGCGGCCTCGAGGCTGTCAGCAATGATGTCGGCCGTGCGCACCACGCACAGGAACTGCCACTTCTGGTCGCTGCTGGCGGTACGGTTGCCCCACAGGCGGAAGCCACCTTCGCGGATGATGGTCGCCACGTTCGACTGGTTCAGCAGGTTGGCGCGGCTGGTCGCGTCGGACAGGCCGAAGTCGATCGCACGCGCGGTACCGACCACGCCGTTGAGCTCCAGGTTCGACGGCGATGCCCACCAGCCGCGTTCGTTGTCACTGCGGGCGATGGCGCCGGCCACGGCACCGGAGGCGTAACGGGTGACGATGGCATCACCGGACTGCACCAGCAGCGCCGGGTCGACCACGTAGACGCGCTTGGAACCGGTCAGGGCGGTGGTGCTCTTGGCAGCGTCGTCGGTGCTGTTCGGGCCATCCTTGATGATCACCGCGCGCAGCTTGTCGGCGATGCCGAGCAGTTCGGCCACGACCGGGTTGGCCAGCAGTTCGGTGTCGCGCTTTTCGTGGGTGTGGGTGAAGCCCGGCACCGCCAGGATGCGTGGCTTGACGCCCACTACCGACTTTGCCGCCAGCAGTGCATGCACGCCGGTGTAGGCACCGGTCTGCGCGTTCACGCCGCCCAGCACGTTGGCCAGGGTGTCGTTCTCGGTGGCGCCCTTCTCGACGCGGATGACGACGACGACCGCGTTGGACTGATCGAAGATGGCGTCGAGCTGGCCCGGGAGGGTGCCCTCATCGACTTCGGTTGCGGCGTTGGCGAGCAGCTTGGCTGCCTGCGAACGCGAGGTCACCAGGACCGGAGTGTTGTACGGGAAGGCGATCTTGTCGGCGCGGGGCGCGGTGCCCACAATGCCGATGACGCTGGTCGAGGCAACAGCGATCGAGCGGGAACCACCATCGATGTTGACGACCTGCACGCCATGCAGAAATTCGGCCATGCGTTGTTTTTTCCTTGGTTGGGTGGGTGCTGCGGTCGCGATCTGCGCCGCATGGGTACATGTTCGTATCTGGCCGCGGCTGGATTAATTGCAGCCGTGGCCCGACGTCAGGGCTGCGGCTGCGCGGCCGGGTCGGGTTCGGGTGCAGTGACCATCACCCAGGCGGCACGGGTTTCATCGAAGGTGACCGGGTAGCTGCGATCCGCAGGCGGTGCCAGATCGGTGACCGATGACGGCAGCGCGACCCCACGGGAAACGGGAGTAGCGAAGCTGGCATCGTGCTTGTTCCACAGCGGTCGCGTGCTGTAGTCCGGCAGCAATGTCCATTCGCGGCGGCTGGCATTCCACGCGTTGTATTGCGCGGTGGTGCCATCCAGCTTGAATGGCTCGGACAGGGTTACGTCCTTGGGCAACGGCTCGCCCAGCGCAAGGCGATTGGGTATCGCCATCGCGGTGCGTATGTCCCACAGCATGTGGTTACGGAAATCGGCCACCGTTTCCCAGCGTGAGCCGTCATCGGCCAGGCGCAGTGCCTGGTATTCGCCGGCAGTTTGGCGAGGCGTGACGTCCACGGTGAAGTCGGGCATGTTCCAGGTACCGTCCGGGGAAGGCTGCAGGCGGACCTTGCCCATGTAGGCGCGGGTATCGGGATCGTAGGAGTGCGCGAAGCGCGGTTCAGTAGGCAAGCTCATGTCCTCAGTACGCGATGCAATAGATCATCCGCAGGCCGGCAGGCAGGTTGCGGTCGCCACCGGTGTTCTCCACCACGATGGTGTGGGTGTGTGCACCGGCATCGGCGGCCGAGGCGGCATGGCCGTGGTCACCGACCTGGGCGATGGAAATGGTGTGCGAGTGGCCGCCGGCGCCGTTCATGCCGATGTTGTGGCCATGTGCGCCTGCGCCGTCGGTGCTGAAGCTATGGGCGTGACCGCCGGCGGGTGCTGTGGCGCCGTCCGGATACAGCGCATCGTTGTCGCGTTCGCGATAGACGCCGTAGCCGTTGAGGGCAGGATTGGAGGGAACAACGCCTCCATGCTGGTGGTCGCCGGCCCACGAGGTGCCACCGGTATGCGCATGGTGGCCCTGCGAGTCGGTCCATGCACCGTGCGCGTGGTCACCGACGGCACTGGCGCTGGCACCGTGGGAGTGCGCGCCGCCTGCGCCCACGGAAATGGCGTGGCTGTGGTTGCCTGCCGTTGCCGCGCTTGCACCGTGGGCATGGCGGATCACTTCACCCTGGGTGAAGCTGCCGACCGCTTCCGGGTTCAGCGTGTGCGTGACCACCGTGCCTTCCTGCATTGCCGGGAGGTTGAAGGTGGTCGCGCCATCACCGGCGCCGTAGCGGGTACCGATGGCGGCGAACAGTGCCGGATAGCTGGAACGCGGAACAGCGGCGCCATTGCACAGCAGCATGCCGTTGGGCGCAGTGGCACCGGCGAACAGAATCACCTGTCCGGGCACGTGCACGCTGGATGGCACGCCGGTCATGTTGCGCCAGTCCAGGTAATGGTTGCCGTGCCTGCCATCGAGCAGATCGGCATCCAGGCCCTTGTCGGCGCCCTCGTCCTTCAACGCTGCCGATTTCAGCCCCAGGGCGGAACGGAACGCGGCATCGGTTGCGATCGACAGCAGCGTGCGCACGAACTGGGTGGGGGCGCTGGCACCAAAGCGCTTGTCGATGAAGGCACGCAGCCCGCGCGGTGTCACCGCACGCTGGGTGTCTGCACCATCTTCGGTCTCGGTCGTAGTGGCCAACTCGACCACGCCCTGCACTTCGGTGGTGGAAGGGGGATAGATGAATTCGGCATTGCCGAATTCGATCAGCGCGGTATCGACTTCACTGAAGCGGGTATCGGTGGAGAGCAGCAGCATCGAGGCTGCGGTCTTCTCCATGATGGGATCGGTCTGGCCGAAGGTTGCAAACAACGTGCCGTCGCCCAGGTACAGGCCGAAGCCGCGCAGGCTGTAGGCGGTAGCGCTGTCGTCGCGGATCGTGACGTGCAGCGTGTCATCTCCCACGGCCTTGCCGCCGAAAGTGGTGACCCGCTTGATCTCGCCGGGCAGGGCGGTCAGCCCCGCCGTCGGCGTGAATGCCGTGGACGTCAGGCCGATCTCGGTGATCAGCACGGCATTGGTGCCGGTGTTGGGTGGATTGACCAGCTTGGCAAAGCCGGCGTCGGTGATTTTCAAGCGCATGCGGGGTTTACTCTCCGATCAGTTGGATGCGGCGGAAGGTGGTGCCCTGGGCACCGACAAGTGCACCGATACCGGCGCTGGCCTGCATGCCCTGGGTGAAGGTGAAGTGCGATCGCACCGGCTTGGTCCGGCTGATCTCGCCGATCACGTCGTCGACGAACTTGGCGGTGGCGGTCTCGCCGCCCTGGTTGGCGATGGTCATCACCGCTTCGAAGGTGTGCGGTGCACCCTGCGGCTGCATCTCCCACCATTCGCGGATCAGGATCGAGCCACCAAAAGCGGCGACCACGTCGCGCACGCTGCCCCAGGTGCCCTTGCGGCGCTGGATGGCGATCGCGGCGCGTACGCGTGCACGCTTCACCGTCTCCGGCCAATACGCTTTCCATTCGTCAACGGACAAGGCCCAGGCCAGCCAGGGCAGCAATGCGGTCGGACAGCGGTCGGCGTCCCACAGTGCGGTGATGTCTACCGGCAGCGGACGGGCGACGATGGCGCGCGCCAGTCCACGTTCGGCATGGGTGGCATTGGGGGGCAGCAGGTTGGGAGCACGCGGAACCGCGATCTGCGCATCGCCTTCGATCAGCGTGCCGGGTGCCGGGGCGGCCGACAGGATGACCGTGGCGCCGCTGATGGCAACATCGCGCAACCGCTGCCGTCCTTGCTGGTCGGTGCGGTACACCGCCTGCAGGGTTGCCAGTGCACCACCGGGGTGACGGAAGGTACGGTTTCGCCCATCGATGGCACCGCTCAGACGCGCGCCGATCAGGCGGGTGGCAGCGTCACTCATCATTGCCGCCATGGGTCAGCGTGATGCTGGTGCAGTGCGTGGCCTGGGTACGATCAACCACGATGTCTTTGGCCGGGTTGGTGATCTCCACGCGCTGCACGCCCTCGGCATGCAGTGCGGCGAACAATCCCGAACGGGTGACGTCGCGGCCGAGCCGGTGCGATTCGCTGATGTAGCGGTCAAGGCGGGTGCGCGCTTCGGCCAGCACCACCTGCGAATCCGGGCCGGCAAAAGTGAAAAGTGCGGCGTCGACCGTGTAGTTGATGATGGCAGCGGGTTTAACCACTACGTGATCGGTCAGTGGTCGCACGTCATCCGCACTCAGCTTTGCGTCGACGATATCGAGCAGACCCTGGGAAGCGGTGCCGTCGCCTTCGCGTGAGAGCACAGAAACCACTACCTCGCCAGGGGAGGGACTGGTTGCGCTGGCGTCCAGCACACGGGCGTCGGCGCTCAGCGCGTGGAAGATGTAGGCACCCTCCGGCCCAGCCACACTGAAGCCTTCCGGCCCCAGCTGGATGCGGCGTCGGAAATCCTCGTCACTTTCGTAGCGCGGTGCGATGCCTTGCTGCGGCTTGCCGGGGTCCAGCACCTGGCGGGCGATGCCGAAGATCGCAGCCAGATGGTCCAGATCGTTGCCGACGGCATAGGCCAGCATCACGCCACGTGCTGCATCGTTGACCCGCTGGCGATCGAGCAGGCGCAGGTAGGTGCAGACCTCGAGGATCTTGAAGGCCGGGTCCGACGGCAGCAGCGCGTCGAAGGTGGGATCCAGGGCCTGCAGCGCGGTCAGCGATTCATCGAACATGGCTTCGAAATCGAGCACTTCGATGACCGCCGGGGCAGGCAGCTGGGACAGATTGACACTGGTGAACGAGCCGGATGCCACGGTTAGCGAACCTCGATTCCTTCGATGGTGATGGCCTCGCCGTCGGGCAGGTGGATTCCGGTCACTGCCAGGATCATCACGCCGGGGGCGGGGAGGGAGACGTCGATGTTCTCGACGTGGAGACGCGGTTCCCATCGCGCGAGCGCGTCGACGGTGGCCGCGATCAGGTCCATGCGCAGCGAGCGGTTGGTCGGCGCATCGATCAGTTCAAACACGCGTGAACCGTATTCGCGGCGCAGTACGCGGGAGCCAAGGGGCGTGGTGAGAATGTCACGCACGGACTGGTGGAGATGGGCGAGCCCATCCAGTGATTTGCCGGTGTTGGCGTCGATTCCTCGCATGGCCTCTATCGTCGTGGAGTGCGGGTTTTCAGGGCATTGCAGGCGTGGCCGCTCAGGCCTGGGCCGGCGTGGTCGGGGCGGTTGGGCCCTGTGCGGTGTGCTTGTGTGCCTTCAGGCCGATGGCGCCGGCCTTGATCTCACCGGGTGTGGTGATGTCCTTGCCGGCGCTGATCGCGCCGGTCACCTGCAGATCGCCGGTGGCCTTCAGCGACGGCGTGTCGAGCAGCACCGATTCGCTGGCGATCACCTGCGCGCTTGCACAGGTGACGATGACCTTGCCGTTGCCGACGTTAACGCTCAGCGTGGTGGTTTCCTGGTCGTACTCGACGGTGCTGCCGTCGGCGAACTCGGTGCGTTGCCGCAGGCGCGAGTCGGCCGGCGGCGGAAAGCGGTCCTGGTACAGGCTGCCGAGTACAAGCGCTTGGCCGGGGTCGCCATAGGGGCACGCCAGCACGACCTGCTCGCCTGGCTCGGGCGTGCACCAGCTGCGCATGCCCGGCCCCGCGCGGCGCTCCAGCCAGGGAATCCAGTCGGTAAGCATGCCGTCGGCATCGACGCGAACGCGCCCGTTCGCTTCGTCCAGCTCGCGTACCACACCGATCATCAGCAGGTTGCCGATCAACCGCGCGTGTTCGGCGCTCATCGTGCGCGCTCCGGCAACGGCAGGTAGTGGGGCTCATGGGCGCGGCCGATCTCGGGCGCGAAGCTGTAGGACGCCTGCGGCACCACGCCACCGGCGTCGTCCCACGGGTTGTCGCCCAGTGCGACCGGCAGCGACCACTCGACGATCCAGGTGCGCAGGCCCGGCTGTGCTGCCGCTGGGTCTTCGGGCAATGCCGCGATCACATCGATCGCGCTGCTGGCAACGCCGGGAAAGCGGCCGAGCTGGTGCAGCCAGGTCGCCAGGGCGAGGGCCGCATTGCGCAGCCGCAGCGCTGTGGTTGCATCGGTTGCCGGCAGCGCAATGCGTGCTTCGAAGCGCAGCGTGGCCTGCAGAAGGCCACTGCCATCATTGTTGTCCCTGCTGCGGTCACAGCGGGTCATCGCCAGCAGGCAGGCCGGCAGGGGCATCCCCTCAGCGCTGGCGTCGCGATGGAACTCGACGCTTGCAAACCCCGGAAAGCGTGCGCGGATTGCTGCTTCGATCGCGGCAATCAGCGGATCGAGCGTAGGAGGGAAGGGATCGTTCGCCATGTCAGCTCATGCAGGGAAGGGAAGAAGGGCGTAGCGCTGCAAGGCGCGCGCGGTCTGCAGCCAGTGTTGCCATCACCGCAGTGGGGCGGCATTGCAGGCGTGGCCTTATCCGGAAGGCTCAGTGCGCGGGAGTGGCGCTGCTGCTGCAGTCGGCAGGTGCTGCCGGCGCGGCGCCATTGATGGTGATGCCGCGCTGGTTGCCGAGACTGCACAGCAGCGCACTCAGCTGGTCGGCCAGCGCGTGGTACTGCTGTGCGACGGCAACGTGATTGCGCAGCAGCGCGTCATCGCTGGCCGCGTGCAGGTCCGGCAGGCGGGAAGGGGGAAGTAGCTGGGCAGGTGCGATGCTGAGATCAGCGCGGCAGGGCGTGGCCGGCGTTGGCCTCGCGCCAGATGCGCACGAACTCAGCGTCAGCGTCGCCGCGATCACGACCAGGAGTCTTGGCATGGGTCTCGATGTCCCGTTGCAGGGTGTTGAACTGTTCGGTGCGGCGGGCCTGCTGGGCCAGGCGCTGTGATTCGGCCTGCGCGCCTGCGGCGCTGTTGGCGAGGGCCTGCTGGTGCGCGCGCTGGGCTGCATCGGTGTGGGCCGCCTGCTGCGCTGCCCGGGTGGTGGCAGCGGCAAGTTCCGCGCTGCGGTCGCGCAAGGTCCATCCCAGCCAGGCGCAGCTCGCGTGGCTGCCGGCAAGGACCAGCAGTCCGATGCCCAGCCTCAGTGCCCCGGGCGTCACTGCAGGGCACCGCCGGCGGCACGGTAGGCCGCGCGCAGTGTTTCCAGTGCGTGCTCCTTCTGCCCGTAGCCGGCGCCTGGCAGCGATGCCCAGATGCGCCGAGCTGCGGTGACGGCGGCATCGAAGCGTCCCAGCCGGATCAGCTCGTAGGCACCGCACTGTTTCAGCAGGGCGACCGCCGCACGGTCCTGCGAGACCGGGCCGAAGTCGGGCAGGCCCAGGCGTGCGCGCAGGTCGTCCCAGGTGCTGCGCAGGAACTGGTAGCGGCCGGCGGCGCTGGACTTGATGCCATAGCGCGGCAGCGACACCAGCACGCGGGGATGGTCGCGGTAGTCGGTGAACAGCTGGCCGCCGACGATGACGTCGTAGCCGCGGTCACGTGAGCGCTGGCCCGGAATGTCGGTGCCTTCGGACACGGCCAGCATGTCCAGGAACGCAGAGACGTTGGTGCCACCGAGGGCGCTGGCTGCAGCGACGGTCATGCGGCCGCTCCCGGTTGCTTGCGCACCAGGGCCAGCAGGGCGTCTATCTGTACGCTCTGCTGGGCGATCTGCGCACGCAGGGCGCTGACCTCACCGCGCAGTTGCCCGATCTCCTGGGCCATTGCCTCGCGTTCGTGCATCAGTCCGTCGGCGCGTGTACGTTCGGCGGCGAGTTGTTCCTGCAGGGTGCGCAGGGTGTTGCTGGTGGCTTCGTCGGCGGTGCGGTCGACCTTGGCTGACGACAGCCACTGGCGCAGCCATAACGACACCGCGATCAGCACGCCCGAGGTCCCGCCCAGATACTTGGCCCAATCCGGCACGCCGGCCAGCAGGTCGCTCTCGTTCATGCGCGTGCGTACCCCTTGAGCAGGGCTGGGTGCACTGCCGGTGGCGGCGCGCTGCGCGCACCGCGCAGGGCGCGCTTGATGGTGGTCTGTGAGACGCCGAACTCACGCGCGACATGGTCGCGCGGCATGCCGCTGGCGACCGCGCGGGCGATCTGCTCACGGCGTTCGTGCGCGCCGGCAGCGAAGCAGGACGCCAGGAACAACAGTTCGCCGCCGAAGTGCGCGACCAGCCGCCGGGCGGCGTCGTGGCCAAGGATGTCGATCAGCCGATGCTGGTCGGGCAGGGTGGAGGGGACGTAGACGATGACGCGGTGACGGCCGGTTGTGCTGGAGGTGGTCGGCGGCCACGCACGCACCAGCGTGAGGGCTGCGGATTCGCCGATGACCTCGGCCAGGGTCTGGATACTGTCGGGCAGGGCGTTCATGGAGGATGTCTTCAGTGGCATTGATCTCCACTGTTGCCATCCCGCCCGCGCAGTCAACACCTTTCATCTACTTTTATATCGGTGCGCTGAAGACGTTCAGCCGTGCGCGAGAACGGGTGAGGAGCACGACCCGCCTGCTTGCAGTGCGCCGTATCCGCTTGCACTGGCCGCTGATGTTTTCCTGTACATCCGTACTCGTTGTCCTCACTTGGCAGGAATAGAGGCAGATCAAGGGGATGGGGCAGGTACAGGGTGAGGACGGCCTCCCCCGCATGGCCTCATGCGCCGTGTACTGGCCAGAAACAAAAAAAAGCCCCGGACGATGCCGGGGCTTCAGGACTGCAGGAGGCGCTGGATCAAAGATCGAATACCAGGTTGCCGCCGGTCTTGCGGGGGATGTACCCGGCGTCGCGCAGCCAGCGTGCCGCGTTGACCTGGTCCATGCGCTTGACCGGGAATCGGTTGGCGAACATCAGGAAGCGCGCCACGGTGATCGACTCGCCCTTGCCCTTCAGGGCCGCAAGGGTTTCGACGAACCATGGCGCAGGCGGCTGCTGGTTGCCCGGGCGGGCCACGGTGCGCGCCTGCTGGGCGCTGCCAGCGCCTGCCCGGGCAGTGGCCAGCGTGCACAGCGAGATGAAGATCGCATCCAGGCTCACGTTGTCCTTGCTGCCCTTGGGCTGGGACTTGAACAACTCGATGGCCTTCAGGCGCGTCGACGTGAACTGTTCGACCTCCATGGCGTTTCCTCTTTGCGAAATGGGTTGGGGATGCAGGGTGACGACAGGTGTCGTCGGTGATGGGGGATGACCTTACATCATTTTCGCCGATGATGGGTCGTGGCCTGCGGTGGGTTCAGCGGACGGGGCCGCACAGCCGACCCCGATTCCGGCTCAGATCAGGCCGCGCGACAGCAGCTGGTCCAGTGATCTGCGGACCAGATCGGCCGGGGTGCCGACGTTGTCGACTTCGATGTCGACCAGTTCATGCGGCAGCGGTTGCTCGCTGGCATGAAGGTCATTGCTGCAATGGCCCGGGCGGTTGACGCGGATCACGACACCACCGCGGCGGTGGATCGCGCGCGCCTCATTGGCGAAGCGGACGTCGGGTACCAGCCCGCCCTCGGGCAGGCGTGCGAACAGCGAGCGTACCCACAGTTCGGGATGGACGCGGTCACGTCCCCATTCGGTACCGGCGGTCTGCATCAGGTGGCGCGGGGTGAGTTCGGCCAGCCAATCGATGGCGTCCTCCTTGCGGCGGTCCAGTTCATGCAGGGAGAGCCCGAGGAGGGAGGCGACGAACTGGCGCAGTGGGGCCGCGAAGCTGTCGCGTGGCAGCGCCAACGCCGATGCCAGCCCATTGGCGAGTGTGTCCTTGCCCGAGCGCTTGCTGCCGGCGATGCCGATGTAGAGCGGTACGCGCGCGCGCGGTGCCGGCCGCAGGGCGATGCTGCCCAGTGCAGGGCCGGCACGGAACGCGGCCAGTGTGTCGGCAATCATGCGATGACCGCTGTCGGGGGAGGCGGGAATCATGCGGAATCTACTCCTGGAGAAATGCGGCAGGTGCCGGAGGATCAGGAATCGCGACCGGCGAGGCTGCGGGCGCGGAGGATGCGCTGGGTAATGCGACCACCCCGGGCCGCCGCGGCGATCGGGTCAAAGCACAGCATGGCGGTGCGGGTACGTCGGCCGGCAGCAAGGTGGTCGCGGATGGTCCGCTCGGACAGCACCGGTACCCGCTGGTGGATCTGCTGCACGGTCAGCTGCTCACCTTCGAAGGCATGCAGTCGGGGATGAGGCATGGCGGAAGCGCTCCTGGAAGGTGGCGGGCCGATACAGCCATCTTGCCTCTGTAGATGATCTCAGTCAACACCTTTCATCTACTTTCGTCGTGGCGTGGTCGGCCGGGCGGGCTGGCGGTCCACAGCCGTAATGCCGCTGCTGCCAGGCGCTCACGCTCAACCGCGCCGCGTGCGGCCAGGACACCCTCGAGATACTGCTGGCGATGTCGGCGCGGACTGACCGCCGTCCAGCGCCCGTCGTTGCCCATGCGCCGGTAGCCGTCCAGTTGCAGCAGGCGACGTGCTTCGCAGTGCAGGCGCCAGTCGTCGCTGCTGCTGTCAACGTCGCGACCATCATGGATGCGTGGCATCTAGAACGGGCCTGCCGCATGCTCGGCGAGAGTGCGTCTGCGCTCTGGCATCAGCCAGACCTTGGCGCGTTCCTTGCCCACCACGCGGGTGCGTACGCCATGGCGTTTGACCACGTAGGCGGCGGCCTCGTTCACCTCGCGACGGTTGGGCTTGTCGATGCCCACCGCGATGACGATCTCTGTGGCGCGGTAATGCGCGCTCCAGTGTTCGGCAGGGAGCGACCAGTCGAAATGGCGATCGATCAGTTCGGCGATCGGCGAGATGGGTTCGTGCTCGCTGTTGGTGGCATTCAGCGCATCCAGTTCCTCGGCACTCAAGTGCCAGGTCTCGCCGCTGCAGTACAACGCATGGGCCTCTGCCCAGACCTGCTGCATGTCGATCCGCGCCGGTTCGCCCAACGCTACAGCGTGCACGGTCCACCAGCGGGTGTTGCCGGTGGCATCGCGCAGGAAGCGTTCGTCGTTGACACTGGCAAACAGGATGGTGCGCCGTGCATAGCGGGATTCGGTGCGCGCGTAGGGGCGGCGGATCTCGTCATGGCTGCGCGAGATGAATGATTTCAGCGCCGCGATATCGGTACGGCGGAAGGTGGCATCGACTTCGCCCAGTTCGACGATCCACTTGGAGATGACCTGCTTGACGCTGTCCTTGTTGGCCGGATCGAGCACCACCCCGTCAGCGATCAGCTGCAGCTCCGCCGGCGCCAGTTGCCGTGCCCAGCGCGTCTTGCCCAGGTTCTGTTTCGAGACGAACGTCAGTACGCCGCGCGCGACCACGCCATCGGGCTCAAAGGCGGCCGCCACGCCGGAGATCAGCCAGCGCCGCATCAGGACCTCCTTCAGCACGCGGCCGTCGGCCATGCGCGTGGACTGGGCTTCCTGCACGGTGTCGAAGAACGCCTGCAGGCGGGTCTGGCCATCCCACGGCCGTGAGGTGATCCAGCTTGCGACCGGGTTATAGGGATTGGCTTCGGCCACCTGGCACAGGTTGGTCTCGAAGCTGGCGGTGGCCATTCCGGCGCGGTGCATGCAATCCATCACCTCGCCCGCCGCGACTTCCTTGGCGTTGTCCACGGTCGTGTGCAGCCCAGGGACCAGAATCTCCAGATCCTTGCGGATGACGTTGTAGCGCACGGTCACACCGGTACGACGGCACAGCTCGGCCAGGTTGCGGGCCGTTGGCAACGGCCGCCCGCGCGCGCTGGTGTCGGGAAACGGGGTGAAAGCATCGAATGCGGACAGGTTGCCAGGCACCTGGTAACGCGCGCTGGCCGATGACGGCGCATCATCCCCCGCCACGTCGTCGCCTGCTGCGGGCGGTGCGGGAGGCAACAGCTGGGTACGCACGGCATCCAGCCCTTCACGCAGATGCAGGTCGTTGAAGTCGGTAGGACGGTCATCGTCGCCATGCAGCGCGGCGAACTCGGGCCAGGCCACGCGGGCATCGATGTCCGCGGCAGCCTGCGTGGCCAGGGTGACGCCCGGGTTGTCCAGCGGCTGCCGCGTCCACTGATCGTTGTCGGCACACAGCACGAACGATGCGTCCGGCATGGCGCCGCGCCAGGCCCGGGCGACCGCACCAAGGTTGCCTGCATCCCAGGCCACCACCACGCACCAGCCCGTGGCCTGGTGGATGGATCCGGCGGTGGCATAGCCCTCTGCAATGGCGATCGGTTGGCCAGGGGCCGGCTTGCCGATGACATGGAAGCAGCCCTGCTTGCGGCCACCGGAAAGGAAGTCCTTGTCGCGGCCAAGTGCTGGATCCACGCGGGGAAAGATCGCCTGCAACGAGACGATACGGCCCGCGCTGTTCATCACCGGCACCAGCAGGACATTGTCGATATGGCGGAAGACCAGGCCATCGCTGTTGCGCACCGGCCACGGCGCCACACGCAGGCCATGTGCGTGGATGCCCTTGCGTACCAGATAGGGGTGCTGGACGTCGGCGGGAATGGCACGGTTCCACAGCACGTTGGCGGCCTTGGCGGCTGCGTCCTCGCGCTCGCGCTGATGCCGCTCGCGCTCGTTGCGGGCCGCTTCCTGGCGTTGCCGGATGGCGCGCTGCTCGGCCGCACTCAATGCGGTCGGCGATTTCGCGCACCAGGCATGGCGGGTGCCGGTCCGCCAGCTGCCGAACTCGCCGGCCGGCACATGGTCTCCAAACAACACGGCCCACCCGTTGCGCGTGCCACGACGGTCGCCTTCCACATGGAAGCGAACCAGGGTGCCATCGGCATTGAGCGCGTCGCGGCCGCGCGCGTCCGGCACGATGCCGTGCGCGTGCATGGCCTGCAGGAACGCGGGAACGATGTCCTGCGTGGGATGCGGTGTGTGCATTCGACGGAGCCCCTGGGAACGTGGATCGGTCCACGGCGGCCGATGGCGGCCAACGTGCTTCGCAGTGTCTGGCGTGCGCAGGTCACGCAGCGGCCGACCGATGCAGTGCGGTCAGGATGTGATGGGAGGTGGTGGCACGGTCATGGTGTCGGAATGCGGCTTCATTTGCAACACCTTCCAGTACCTTGCATCCCTGGGTGTGCTCAGGCCATCCAGTACGCGTTGGAGTTGCGATGACGTTCGCAGATCGCTGTGGTCGCGCCAATGCGTCGCAGTTGGCGAGAACCGGTTTTCGGATGATGCGATCGCCGTCAGCGACGGCCTTCGTTTCTCTCCACCGCGCCTTCGGGCGCCCATGCACAAGGAGCCCGCATGTTTGAAATCCACTGCAACCGCGAACGCCGATCCGCCGCGGATTCCGCGTCGTTGACGGTCGTTGCGACGTTCTCAATCGGTGCGACCACCCCTCGATAAAATACAACCCGCATGACGGACACCATCGACGAAGCGCAGGAAATGGAAGCGCGCCACCTGCAACGCGCCCTGGCCCAGCACGCAACGCGGGCCAGCAACGTTGCCCCTCTCACTCCCATGGGGGAATGCCACAACCCGGACTGCAGCGAAGACTTCGACAACGATCCGGCAAGGCTGTTCTGTGGGCCTGCCTGTGCCGAGCGTTTCGAAGCCATCCATCAACACCGCAACGCATAGGAACAGGGGACATGTCTCTGAACAGCAACGACGCTGGCTTCACCGAACGCATCGCCGGTTTATCGGCCGAGCTCGCCGTGCTGGTGAGCCTGGTGGAGAACCACATCCATCTGCAGCTGGCTGATCTGGCCGACTCGGGTGATGTGGATGCACAGGAGCGATTCGCGGTAGCCGATCCGGAGCGCTGGTTGGAGAACGCCCGCAACAGCCTGCAGGCGGGTGTCATGTTCCTGGAGCGCGCGGTGCAGCAGCCGGCGCGGTTCTAGTCATCCGGTGCGGGGACGGAAGGGGCCGGCCAGGCTGCCTTCCGTCCCCCTCGGGCAGTGGACGATCTCCTGCGCTGGAGGCTGCGTCATAACGTCGCACCGGCGGCAGGGCAACCCTGAACGTGGTCCAAGGTTGGTCGCAGGCCCGTAGAATGGGCGGGTGCGTCGTTCTGTCCTCCACCGCCGGTTCCAGGCCCTGGCATGGCTAGCCATGCTGCTGGTGCTGCTTGCCCCGCTGGTGAGCCGCTGGCTGGCGCATGGTCACGTTGCAGCGGCTGTGCCGATGGCGGCGATGGATCATTCCCAGCATGCGATGGAGGGCCATCACGGGCACCACGCGATGGCGATGCAGCAGGGCGAGGTCGCGAAGAAGCCGCCCGCCGATCCACACGCCGAGCATGAGATGGGCGTGGACTGCGACTACTGCCTGATCGCCGCGCGGCTGATCACCCTGCTGGTGGCGGCATTGCTGCTGCTGGCACCGGTGGCATCGATATGCCATGCGTTGCGGGGTGCAGTGCAGGCGTTGCCGCAGCGGGTCAGCGGCACATTGGGAGCGCGCGGGCCACCGGCCTTCATGGCTGCCTGAGCCACACGCGCAGTGCATTGACCGTCCTTCCATGAGGTTGCCGGCTACGGCCGCGCCCGCACGCGCGTGTCTGTCCCTTTCTGATTGCTGCCCCGCCACTGCGGGGTGGCCTTGCATGCCGTGAACAAATGAAAACGAGCCCCAACTCCGCGCGCCTGCGCCGGGCGACGCTGCCTGTCATGTGCGCGTTGCTCCTGCACAGCGCCTCCGTACTTGCCGCCGATGCGGCACCGCCGACCACGCTGGATACCGTACGCGTGATCGACACCCGCAGCGGTGAGCTGTCATCCACCGCCAGCGCAGGCTCTGCGTTGGGCCTCAGCGTGCTGCAGACGCCAGCAAGCCTGACCGTGATCTCGCGCGAACAGCTGGAGCAGCGTGGCGACACCAACCTCAACGATGCGATCAGCCGGGCTGGCGCGATCAGCGCCATGCCGCACCCAGGCAATGGTCTGAGTGCGCTGTCCAGCCGTGGCTTCACCGATGGTGCCTCGGTGATGCGCCTGTACGACGGGCTGCGCCAGTACGGGGGCGTGGGCATCACCTTCCCGTTCGATACCTGGTCGATCGAGCGCATCGAAGTGCTGCGCGGGCCGGCTTCGGTGATCCATGGCGACGGTGCGATCGGCGGCGTGATCAACATCGTGCCGAAGAAGCCCACGCGTGGGGCGATCGAGAACGAGGTCAGCGTAACCGTGGGCAGCGAGGACACCGCGCGCCTGGGCTTCGGCAGCGGCGGTGCGCTGACGCCCGAGCTGGCCTACCGGCTGGATGTGAGTGGCAACTACAGCGGTGGCTGGGTTGATCGCGGGCGCAGCAGTGATGCCACCTTCTCCGGCGCACTGGTGTGGCAGCCACGCACGGATCTGCAGCTGACCCTGACCCATGCGCAGGGCCACCAGAAGCCGATGCGCTACTTCGGTACGCCCCTGGTGGATGGCCGACAGTTGGACGCACTGCGCCACCGCAACTACAACGTGGAAGACAGTGACATCCGCTTTCGTGACCGCTGGACCCAGCTCGATGCACTGTGGACGCCGAACGCGAACGCGAACGTGGAATGGCGCACGCGCGTCTACCAGATCGACAGCCAGCGCGACTGGCGCAATGCCGAGGCCTATGTCTACAACCCGCGAACCGGGTTGATCGACCGTTCGGGCAATACCCAGATCACCCACAACCAGGACCAGACCGGCCTGACCTCGACGCTGCGCGTGCAGGGCAGTGTGGGGGGGCTGCAGAACAATTTTGCCGTAGGCCTGGACGCCAACCGTGCGCACTTCAAGCACACCAACAACACCTACGCCGGCAGCTCTGGCCCGGTCGATCCGTTCCATACGGTGCCGGGGCAGTTCGCCAGCGATGCGCCGAACCTGCCGCGCTATCGCAATGGTGCCGAGCAGTACGCGCTGTTCGTGGAAGACCACCTGACGTTGAGCGAGCGTTGGTCGGTGCTGGGTGGGCTGCGCCATGACCGCGCGCGCATCGAACGCACCGATCTGATCAGCGGCCAGAGAGCATTCTCGAAGACCTACAGCAGCACCGGCTGGCGCGCGGGCACCGTGTTCGCGCTGCAGCCGACGCTGAGCCTCTACGCGCAGTACTCACAGGCGGCGGACCCGGTCAGCGGCCTGCTGATGATCAGCCCGGCCAACGGTGCCTTCGACCTGGCCAAGGGACGGCAGGTCGAGGTGGGCCTGAAGCAGGCGTTCGACGGTGGCGAGTGGACGCTGGCGGCATATCGCATCCGCAAGACCGGGCTGCTCAGCCGCGATCCGCTGGTGCCGGATCGCCGTGTGCAGGTGGGGGCGCAGACCTCGCGTGGTATTGAAGCGTCGTTGAACTGGGCCTTCGCGCCGCGGTGGGCGCTCGATGCCAATGCCACGGTGCTGAAGGCAAAGTTCGATGACTTCCTGGAAACCACCGGTTCGCCCCCGGTGCTGGTCTCACGCGATGGCAATGTGCCGCCGAACGTGGCTGAGCGCCTGGCTAATGTGTGGGTGAGCTGGCAGTTCCTGCCCGACTGGAGCGCGGCCGCAGGCGTGCGTTACGTCGGCAAGCGCTACGCCGACAATGCCAACACCCTGGAACTGCCCGGCTACAGCACCACCGACCTGGCGCTGACCTGGCAGGCGTCACCGCGCACGCGGTTGTCGGCGCGCCTGTTCAATGTGTTCGACAAGGCGTACTACGCCACCGCGTACTACACCAGTACCCAATGGCTGCTGGGACCGGATCGGCGCGTCGAGTTCACCGTCGACCATCGGTTCTGAGGGCACTGGCCATGTCGTTGCGTTCCACTGCCAAGCGCTGGACCTATCTGGTGCACCGCTGGCTGGGCATCGGCGGATGCCTGTTGATGCTGCTGTGGTTCATCAGCGGCATGGTGATGCTGTTCATCGGCTACCCGAAGTTGACGCCCGGCGAGCGGCTGGCAGCGTTGCCGGTGCTGGGTGACGCAGGGGATTGGCGAGGACTGTCAGCGCTGCCAGATGCTGTACAGGCCGAACCGGAAGCCGTGGCCCTGACCACGGTGGGCGGTGAAGCGGCGTATGTAGTGCGCAGCGGCAGCAACGTCGGTGCGTGGTCGGTACGGACCGGCCAGGCGCTGCTGCCGGTTTCCGCCCAGCGCGCCGAAGCGTCGGCCGCGCAGTTCGCCGGTGGGCAGGCCTTCGTTGGGGCGATGCGCGTGGATGAGGACCGCTGGACCCATTCGCGCGCGCTGGATGCGCATCGGCCACTGTACCGGGTCGAGGTGGGCGGCGCGCAGCCGGGGGATGTGTATGTGTCCTCGCACACCGGCGAAGTGGTGCTGGACGCGCCGCGCGTGCAGCAGCACTGGAATTACGTGGGTGCGTGGCTGCACTGGCTGTACTTCCTGCGCATGCAGTCGGTCGATCCGGTGTGGACGTGGGTGGTGATCGTGCTTTCAGCGTTGTGCACGGTGGCGGCAATCAGCGGCATCGTGGTGGGTGTGTGGCGCTGGCGCTTCCGTGGGCACTACCGCACTGGCGCGAAGACGCCGTATGTCGAGCCGTGGATGCGCTGGCACCACCTGATCGGGTTGGTGGCAGCGGCATTCGTGTTCACCTGGATCTTCAGCGGCCTGATGTCGATGAACCCATTGGGCGTCTTCAGCAGCACGCGGGAGGCGATCGACAGCGGACGCTATCGTGGCGGCGCGGCAGCCGTGGATGGAATGCTGGGTGAACCTGCGGCACTGCTGGCGGCGGCGGGTGCCAGGCACTTCAGGCCGGTGGAGATCCAGTGGCGGCGCCTCGGCGGCGAGCTGTTCGCAGTGTTGCTGGATGGACGGGGCGATACCCGCATCGTGTCCAGTGAAGATGGAGAGCTGCAGGTCCTGCGGCAACTGCCTGTGGACTGGCTGCGGCAGAGGGCGCGCGCCATGTCCGATGCGCCGATGCAGGCGTTCGCGGTCCAGCATGCAGCAGATGCGTACTTCTACCCACGTGCACCGGAAGCCATGAATGGTGCAGCCGTACGCCGCTTCCCGGTGGCGGTGGCGGACTTCGGTGATGCCGAGGCGACGCGTGTCTATCTCGACCTGGCCACCGGCGATCCGCTGCTGACGATGGGACATCGCGAGCGTGTCGGGCGCTGGTTGTTCTACTTCCTGCACAGCTGGGACCTGCCGGCGATGCTGCGCTTCGACAGCACCCGGTTGGCGGTTCTGCTGCTGTTGAGCGTTGCGGGTACGGCGTTGTGCGCGACGGCCGTGGTGATTGGCTACCGCCGGTTGCGGATGAAGTTGCGGCCAGGGCGGCGCTGATGTCGCAAACTACATCCGCAGCCAACGGGTAGACACCGCCACAAGCAGCAAGGCCATGGCCACGCCGATGAACGCAGCGATCAGACCGAAGTGGTTGGCGGCGAAACCGATCAGTGCCGGGCCGGCGAGGATGCCGGCAAAACCCAGCGTGGAAACGGCGGTGATCGCCAGCGCGCCGGGCATGCGGTTCTGATGGCCGGCCAGCGAGAACAGCGCCGGCGCGATGTTGGCGCAGCCGAGGCCGACCAGCACGTATCCGGCCAACGACATCTGCCACGGCGTGACCAGGGTCAGCACCAGCACGCCGCTGGCAGCGAGCAGAGCACCGAACACGATCGCGCGCTGGCGTCCCATGCGTGAGACCAGTGCATCGCCGAACAGACGGGCGACGGTCATGGTCAGGGTGAAGGTCACATAGCCGATACCGGCGAGGCTGGCGTCGACGCGACGCACATCGCTGAGAAACACCGCGCTCCAGTCCAGCATCGCGCCTTCGCCGAGGAAGGCAACGAAGGCCAGCACGCCGATGAACAGCACGATGCCATGTGGCAGGGCCAGCATCGGTGTGTCGTGCGGCATGCGTTCGCTGTGCCAGTACGTCGCCGACAACAGCATCACCAGCAGCATGGCGCCGACACCGATCAGCACCGATGCCAAGGGCGGCAACTGTGCGGACAGCAGCACGGTCATGGTGGCCGCACCGAGGAAGCCGCCGATGCTGAAGAAGGCATGGAAGCCGGACATCATCACGCGACGCGCCTCGCGCTCGACGATCACTGCCTGTACGTTCATCGTGCAGTCCATCGCGCCCACGGCCGCACCGAACACGAACAGCACCACGCCCAACGTCCAGGCCGAGTCGGCTTGGGCCAGGCCGGGCACGGTCAGGCAGATCAGCAGGCTGCTGGCCACCATCACCCGGCGGCAACCGAGGCGCGCGGCCAGCACGCCGGACAACGGCATCGCCAGCAGCGAACCGGCACCGAGGCAGAGCAGCACCAGCCCCAGCGTGGCGTCGTTGATGTCGGTGCGCGCCTTGGCGAATGGCACCAGCGTGGCCCACAGCGCGGTGGCGAAGCCGGGAATGAAGAACGCAGCGCGGGTCGCGTGCTGTTCGGCACGCGCGCGGTTGGCAAGGTACATGAGCGGTACGGTCAGGGGGGCGTGGGGTGCACCGCGATACCGGCGGCGCGGAAGCGTGCTGCCAGGGCGGGCGGTGCGGTGGTGGTCAGCACCAGGTCGTCAATCTCGTCCAGGCTGGCGATCTGCCAGTTGCCGCGGGCACCGAGCTTTTCAGTGGTAGCGGCAACGATGACGCGGCTGCTGCACGCCACCATCGCGCGCTTCAGCGTGGCTTCTTCCGCATCCATCGCCCACACACCCGTATCGCCGTCCACCGCGCAGGGGCCGGGCAGGTACACATCGGCACGCAGGCGCTGCACCTGGGCCATCGCTTCGGCACCGACCGCACCGCCACCGCTGGCCAGGCGGCCGCCGATCAGCTGCACCGAGGTGCCTTCAAGCAGGCTGGCGGCGGTGGCGATCTGCGGGGCATTGGTGATCACCGTCAGCCCGATAGCGGCCGGCAACTGCTGGGCGATCGCCAGATTGGTCGAGCCGGCATCGATCAGTACGACCTGGCCGGGTTGCAGCAGCGCGCAGACGCGGGCGGAGAGCTCGGCCTTGTCGCCGCGGTCGCGCGTCAGGCGCTCGCGCAGCGGGCGTTCCTTCGGTGGCGGCAATACGGCGCCGCCGTAGACGCGCTGGCACAGGCCCTGGGCGGCGAGTTCGCGCAGGTCGCGGCGGATCGAATCTTCGGAAACGGCATAGCGGCGCGCCAGTTCGGCGGCCACCACGCGGCCCTGCTCGCGCAGTTCCTCGAGGATCTGCCGGGTGCGCTGGGCGGGAAGTGGGCTGGGATCGGAGCTCATGACGCAAGTCTGCACATTCGTGCATAAACATGCAAGAACGTGCATTCGGCATGTGGGGGTGCAAGGCGGCGACGGCCCTGCCGGCGATCTGGGGCCGCGGGCCTTCGGATCGCCTGCGGAGCACGGCATCATGGCGGGGCCCCTGGCATGGAATCCCCGATGTCCCCCACCGTTCACCGCAGGCTGCGCATCGGCGCGGACCAGTACACCGGCCAGAAAGTGGTCGACCAGCAGTTCCACGAATGCGATTTTTCCGGCGCCGACCTGACCGGTACCGAGTTCATCAACTGCAGCTTCTATGACGCCGACACCCGCGCGGGCTGCCGCTTCAATGGCGCCACGCTGAAGGAAGCCGGCTTCCGCAGCTGCGACATCAGCATGTGCCACTTCAGCTTCATCAAGGCGCTGGGCCTGGAGATCAGCGAGTGCCGCGCGCAGGGCGCTGATTTCAGCAACGCCAGCTTCATGAACCAGATCACCACGCGCAGCTGGTTCTGCAGTGCCTTCATCAAGAAGTCGAACCTGCGCTACGCCAATTTTTCGCGGGTGACGCTGGAAAAGTGCGAACTGTGGGAGAACCGCTGGGATGGTGCGAACGTGAGTGGCGCCAGCTTCGCTGGCTCGGACCTGTCCGGTGGCCAGTTCGAAGGCATCGACTGGAACAGCGCCAACTTCACCGACTGCGACCTGACCAACTCCGAGCTGGGCGAGCTGGACCTGCGCAGCACCAATCTGCGCGGCGCCACGCTGGATGTGCAGCAGGTGGCGCTGTTGATGCAGCGCATCGGCATCACGATGGTGCCGTAGGCATCACCCGGCGTAGGCGACCCAGCCCTTGAAGCTGAAGCCCGCGTAGAACAGCTCCACGCCGTCGAAACCTGCCTCCTGCAGCAGGGCGACCTCCTGCTCGGGGGCCAGCAGCGGCAGCCGTTCGGCAATCGCCTCGATCGCGCGTTGTGTGTCGGCGCGGGCAACGCCGGAGGCTTCGGCAAACGCGGCATAGCGTTGCAGCCAGCGCCGCTTGCCGGCCGCGTCCTGCGGCACGCTGTGGTGGGCCACCACCAGTGGCGCACCCGGATGCAGGCGCCTGTGCAGCTCGCGCAGTGTGTGCAGGCGCTGCGCGGTATCAAGGAAGTGCAGGGTCAACAGGCAGCTGGCACCGTCGAAGCGCAGGTCCGGAGCGTCGTCGATGTAGCCTTCCAGCAGCTCCACGCGCGACATCAGCGGGCCCAGTGTCTGCTCGGCCAGGGCGAGCATCGGCGCGGCCGGATCTACCCCCAGCAGCTGCCAGCCCGGTTGCGCTTCGGCAAAGGCCTTCAGCTCCAGCCCGCCGCCGGCACCCAGCACCAGCACGCGGCCCTGTGCGGGAACCCGTTCGGCCAGCAGCAGGCGGCTCATCTGCTGCAGGGCGACAAAGCCCGGCACCTGGCGCAGTGGACCTTCGGCGTAGCGGGCCACCGCCTGCGGATCGGAGAACGAAGACATGCGCGGATTCCTGCTGCGGGGGACATACCACTGTAGCGCGGCGTGCAAGTGGCATTGCATGCTGGTGCTGCTTTGCCTAAGGTGCGCGCCTGCCTGGAGCTGAAGGTCACTGCGAATGGATCACTGCTCACCACCGATGCCGTCGGCCGAGGCTTTTGAGCTGGCGCTGTCGTTGTTGGGGAAGGAGGACGTCGATGAGGGGCGGGCCGAACGGGACCTGGTCGCCGCTGGCATCGATGCCGGGTTTGCGCGCCGTCTGTTGATCTGGCTGCCGGAAGCCTTTGCCATGGCCCTGATCGGGCATATGGAACTGGAGCTGCAGCTGCCGCGTACCTTCAGCGCACACGATGAGCAGGGCTTCCTGCATGAACTTCCGCTGCACTGCGAGCCGATATTCGCGGAGGGTCTTGAGCGTGCCTTGATGATGTATCACCAGGGACCACGCGGCGCCTTCAAGGCGGTCTGTCAACGCAGTTCGTCGCTCAACGCGGTCGACAATGCCTTGAACGCGGGCGCCGATCTGAAAGGCGCAGTGCTTTCGGGCCCGGAGCTACTGGAAATCCCGGCGGAGACCTATCTGCGGGGCGACTGACCGTCGACACTCTCGGGCAGGTATCCGGCGTGGCGCAGCGCCCGTGCCAGCACCTGCCAGATCCGTGGGTCCTGGCACTGCGAGACGTTGAAGCGCACATAGTCGGCCGCGCGCTGCGATTGGCTGAAGGCGTTGCCCGGAGCCAGCACGATGCCTTCGCGCAGGCATTGCCGTGCCAGCGCAGCGGCGTCGCGGCCATCGGGGAGCTGGCACCAGAGGAACAGGCCGGCTTCCGGCTGCAGCCACGGGCTGATGCCCAGCGTGTGCAGTTTCCGCAGTGTGTTCCGGCGCGCATCAGCCAGGCGCGAGCGTACCGATTGCATGTGGCGGCGATAGCCGCTGTCGGTCAGCGCGATGTGCATCAACTGCATCGCCAGATGGCCGCCGCCGAAGCTGGTGGCCAGCTTCAGATCGGTCAGCGCTTCAATCCAGTCGTGGCGCGTGGCGATGTAGCCGCAACGCGACGCCGCCGACAGCGTCTTGGAGAAGCTGCCGACGTGGATCACCCGCGAAAGCCCGTCCAGCGCAGCAAGGCGCGGTGCCGGCTGCAGTTCGAAGTCGGCGAAGATGTCGTCTTCGATGATGATCAGTTCGCTGCGTTCGGCCAGGCCCAGCAGGCGGTGCGCGGTGCTGGCCGCTAGCACCGCGCCGGTCGGGTTGTGCAGGCCGGAATTGGTGATGTACAGCCGCGGCGAATGTGCCTGCAACGCCTGCGCGAATGCTTCAAGATCCGGGCCGGTGTGCGTGTAGGGCACACCCACCGCCTGCACCTGGTGCGCCTTCAGCAGGGCGTGGTAGTTGAAATAGCTCGGGTCGTCGACCAGCACACAGTCGCCGGGCTTGAGCAGGAAACGGCAGATCAGGTCGACCGCGTGCGTACCGGATTCGGTCAGCAGGATCTGCTCCATCGGTGCGTCGATTCCCAGTGCAGCTGCACGTCGCTGCAGCAGATGGCGCAGCGGTGGAAGGCCGAGCGGGCCGGCGTAGTCGACCAGGTGGGGAGCATCGCCGCGCGCCAGCCGACGCAGGCCTCGGCGCATGCCGTCGTGGTACAGCCAGTCGCTGGGCATCCAGCCGCAGCCCGGCTTGAGGTGCGCGGGCGGTGTTTCCAGCGATTGCCGCGACACCCACAGCGGGTCCACCGCGCGGTCCAGGCGTGGTTCCATCTCGGCCAAGGCAAGCGGTGCGGCCGGTCCACTGACATAGAAGCCGGAACCGGCACGCGCGCTGATCAGCCCTTCAGCGGCAAGGCGCTCGTAGGCTTCGACCACGGTGGAGACCGACACGCCCATCGCCGCCGCCTGCGCGCGTACCGAGGGCAGGCGCGAGCCGGCGCCATCCACCCGCGTGCCGATGCGGGTGCGGACGGTCTGGATGACCGATTCGATACGGGTAAGCGGGCGCGTCATAGTGAAAGTGTGCTGGAAGTGTGGGCAGTACAGTTATTTGAAACTGTACTGGATTGTAGCTGGGGAGCGCGGGCCGCAGGTGCTTCCATGGAGATCCCGCCGGGCACCGCCCGGCACCCCAGGAGTACAGGCGTGGAACGGTCGGCGAGTGGTTGGATCAATGGCTTCATCGGTGTGGTGATCTTTGCGGGCTCGTTGCCGGCCACCCGCCTGGCCGTGCTGCAGCTGGACGCCGGGTTCGTCACCGCCGCACGCGCCACCATCGCCGCCATACTCGGCCTCGGCCTGTTGCTGCTGTTGCGCCAACCCTTTCCGCGACGCAGCGACCTGCCCGGGTTGGCGGTGGTCAGCCTTGGCGTGGTGGTCGGCTTCCCGCTGCTGACCGCGCTTGCCCTGCGCCACGCCTCATCAGCGCACACCATCGTGTTCCTCGGCCTGTTGCCGCTGAGTACTGCGGTGTTCGGCGTACTGCGCGGTGGCGATCGGCCGCGCCCGGCGTTCTGGCTGTTCTCGCTGCTGGGCAGTGCCTGCGTGGTCGGCTATGCCGCGCGCAACGGCATTGAGGCCTCGCTGCAGGCCGACCTGCTGATGCTGGCGGCGATCGTGGTGTGTGGACTGGGCTACGCGGAAGGCGGTCGGCTCGCCCGCCATCTCGGCGGCTGGCAAGTGATCAGCTGGGCGCTGCTGCTGGCACTGCCGGTGATGCTGCCGCTGACGGTGCTGATGCGCCCGCCCTCGTTCGTTGAGGTGGGGGCATCCGCGTGGTGGGCGCTGGGCTACGTGGCGGTGTTCAGCATGCTGCTCGGGTTCCTGTTCTGGTATCGCGGGCTGGCCCAGGGCGGTATCGCCGCGGTCGGCCAGCTGCAGCTGCTGCAACCGTTCTTCGGCCTGGCGCTGGCTGCGCTGTTGCTGCATGAAGCGGTCAGCGTCAGCATGGTGCTGGTGACCGTGGTCGCGGTGATCTGCGTCGCCGGCGCGCGCCGTTTCAGCCGCTGAACACAAACGGGGACGGAGCGTCGCGGAAAAGGTGTGCGGCAGCATAATCGATGAACACCCGCAGGCGTGCACTGGGATGGCGCCCACCGGGCCATAGCAGCGAGAACTGCCCCGGGTGCGTGGGCAGTGCAGGCAGCACCTGTTGCAGACGGCCATCGGCCAGCGCGTCGGCTGCGAGGAAGTCAGGCATCCAGGCCAGGCCCATGCAACCGATCGCAGCGGCCAGCACGGCCTCCATGTTGTTGCATGTCATCGCCGTGGGAAGGCGCGCTCCGGCATCGCGTTCGATGCCCGGCAGCTGCCACGGGTGCAGTTTTCCGGTGGTGGGGTAACGGAAGCGCAGCGCGGTATGCAGGCGCAGGTCGCCCACATCGCCGGGAGTACCGTGCGCCTGCAGGTAACCAGGCGCCGCACAGAGCACGAAACGAAACCCGCCCAGCCGCCGTGCGGTGAGGCTGGAATCGGCCAGTTCACCGCTGCGTATCACCGCATCCAGGCCTTCGCTGACCACATCAACGATGCGGTCGTTGAAGTCCAGTTCCAGCTGCACCTGCGGGTAGCGCTGCTGGAACCCCGGCAGTACCGGCAACAGGAAGCGGTAGCCGATGGTGGGCAGGCCGATACGCAGCAGTCCACTGGGTGCGTGCTGGCGCTGCGCCAGGTCGGCCTGAGCTTCGGAAAGCTCGTCCAGCGCACGCCGGCAGCGCTGCAGCAGCAGTTCGCCTTCGTCGGTGAGGTGCACGCGACGGGTGGTGCGCTGGAACAGGCGCGTGCCGAGTTCCTGTTCAAGGCGGGCGATGCGCTTGCCGACCGCCGACGCGGACAGGCCGAGTACACGTGCAGCACCAACGATGCTGCCGGCCTCCGCGGTGCGGACGAAGGCGAGCAGGGCAGAGATGGAGTCCATGTAGTCATGATTGCGGAACATCTGGCTGTAATCAATGTCCATCCAGCCTGTTTTTCAGGAATAGCGGCCTGCCCATCATCAATACCCCTGATGGATGGAGGCCCGCATGGTCCCGGTTTCGATGCTCCCCTTACCTGTCAAGGCGCAGCAGCGCTGGACCCTGCTTGCCGTCTGCCTGGCCGCACTTGCGTTGCCGTTGTCCTTCTCGGCCGGTGCGGTGGCGGTGCCCGCGCTGGCCCGTTCCGCGGCGTCGTCGCCCACGGCGCTGGCCTGGGTGACCAACGCCTTCATGCTCACCTTCGGCAGCTTGTTGCTTGCTGCCGGTGGCCTGGCCGACCGCTATGGTCGACGACGATTGTTCCTGCTGGGCACGGCGGGTTTCACCATCGCCACGGTTGTCGTCTACCTTGCTCCCACGCTGCTCTGGCTGGATCTGGCGCGCGGGTTGCAGGGCGTTGCCGCCGCAGCGGCGTTGGCATCCGGCACGGCGCTGCTGGCACAAGCCTGGCAGGGGCCGGCGCGTGCCCGGGTCTTTGCGCTGCTGGGCACGACGTTCGGCACAGGGCTGGCGTTGGGGCCGCTGCTCGCGGGCCTGCTGCTGCAGGCGTTGGGATGGCGCAGTGTGTTCGCCGCGGGCGGCGTGCTGACGTTGACCGCCTTCGCATTGGGCGCGCGCGCGTTGCCTGAAAGCCATGGCGAACGCGGGCGGCTGGATGTTGGCGGCATGCTGGGCTTCAGCCTGATGCTGGCGGCGTTGACGCTGGCTCTGCTGTGGCTGGGTGAATTTGGCCTGCATGCCATGCGCGTGCAACTGGCGCTGCTGGCGACGCTGTTGCTGGGCGGGGTGTTCGTCTGCATCGAACGACGGCACCGCTCACCGTTGCTGGACCTCTCGTTGTTCGCGCAACCGGCGTTCCTGGGTGTCCAGCTGCTGCCAGTCGCGACTTGTTTCGGCTACGTGGTGCTGCTGGTGGTACTGCCTCTGCAGTTGCTGGGCGTGCATGGACAGAGCACGACATTGGTCGGGCTGCAGATGCTGGCCTTGTCTGCGCCGATGCTGGCGCTGCCCTTGCTGGCCGCGCGCTGGGCGGAGCGCGTGGGAAGTGCGCGGCTTTGCACGTTGGGACTGCTGGTCTGTGCCTTTGGCCTGTACCTGCTGTCGCGGCAGGCATCGCACCCGTCGCCGTCTCAGTGGGTACCGTTGCTGATGCTGGTCGGCGCCGGGACGGCGTTGCCGTGGGGCTTGATGGATGGGCTGTCGGTCAGCGTGGTACCGGTGCAGCGTGCGGGCATGGCCGCCGGCATCTTCGGAACCGTGCGGGTGGCGGGCGAGGGCATTGCACTGGCCGCGGTGACGGCCTTGCTTGCGCTGTTGATCGGTCATCAGCTGCAGGGAGCATCGCCGGCATCGCTGGCGCGTGCCGGTGCCTATCTGGCCACGGGGGCATGGGAACAGGCGCAGGCACTGCTACCGGCGATGAGCCGCATGCAGCTGCAGCACGCCAGTAGTGAGGCGCTGGCAACACTGCTGCGTGTACTGGCGCTGCTGACCGCCGCATGTGCTGTGTTGTTGCACCTGTTGCTGCGGAAACGTAAAGACGCGTTGGTCGGGCGTACTGCGTAGCAGGCTCATCGCCCGCCTTCGCCGTCATCCCGTTGTCGTGTCCCGCTCACGCAGCCTATGCCCACCCGGGTCTAGGCTTGGTCGTCCCCGTCCCCCACGGAGACCTGCCATGTGGCTGCTCGATCATCTCTGGCCTGGCCGTAGACCTCTGCCTCCCCCGGTCACGGTCCAGGCGCAGGCCACACCGCGCCGGCCGTGGCTGAAGCGGCCCGCGCGGGCTGGCCGCAGTGGCATGGCACCGTGGCAGAAGGTTGCCGCACCACCACGGCGCACGCGTCACTAGGCTAGTCGGTCGGCGGGGTGGTTGACCCCGTCGTTCACCGGAATGATGCCCAGTGCAAACGGGTCGATGCCTTCCAGGCAGGCCACGTTGTACCCGAACTGGTCAGGGTTGGAGCGGCGCCGGTGGTGGGTGTAGATGCCACACACACCGCAGAAGTAGTGCTCGGCCACATGGGTGTTGAACTGGTACTTCTGCAGGTGATGCTGCCCGCGTACCACCTGCAGGCCCTGGCGGGTGACGCTGGCGGCAATGGCGCCACGGCGCCGGCACATCGAGCAGTCGCAGCGGCGGGGATCGACGATGCCGTCCGGCAGGTCCAGCAGCAGCTCGACCGTGCCGCAGTGGCAGGTCGCACGGTGCTGGGGTTGGACCGGAACGCCGGCCACGGAAGTGATGCCCATCGTTGCTCCTGTGAGGTGAACCTGGCCGCAGAGGCCGCCGCCGACGGTGCGCCGGCCTGCCTGAACGGGCCGTAGATGCCACGGTGAACCCGCTTGTGGCTAACTATGCGGCTTCAAGACCGCGACAGGATGCCAGTGAAAGCCGCAGGACGATGGATGACAGGAAGTGTCATGGCGCTGCTGGCGCTGTGGGTGACTGGGCTGCTGGCCTATCAGTTGCCGGGGCCGGGCTGGCTGGCCACCGGCGTCGCCGGGCTGTGGCTGCTGGTTGCGCTGTGGGCGTCGTGGCGGGTCGCGCGGGGCCGTGCCTCGCGCCGCCTGGGTCTGGCGTTCGGGGCATCGCTGGCACTGGCCGGCCTGTGGTGGCTGCTGCTGACCCCGCGCCAGGACCGGTTGTGGGCCGATGACGTGGCCCAGCGCCTGCACGTGGTGTCCTTCGATGGCCGCCACGTCGTGCTGGACAACGTGCGTGACTTCAGCTGGCGGACCGAAACCGACTACGACGCACACTGGGTACGCCGCGAGTACGACCTGGACCAGCTGCGCTCGGCCGACCTGGTGCTGTCGTACTGGATGGGCCCGGCGATCGCCCACACCCTGATCTCGTTCGGCTTCGAGGATGGACGCCACGTGGTGTTTTCGCTGGAGATCCGCAAGGAGCGCGGTGAGTCGTTCTCGGCGCTGGGCGGCTTCTTCCGCAAGTTCGAGATGACCCTGGTGGCTTCGGAGGAGACCGACATCATCCGCACCCGCACCAACGCCCGTGGCGAAGATGTCTACCTGTACCGCCTGCACGGCATGGACCGCGCGCAGCTGAAGGAACTGTTCGCTGCGTATATCGCGCAGGCGCGCGAGCTGGATGCGAAGCCGGGCTTCTACAACACGCTGACCAGCAACTGCACGACCATCGTCTTCGACCTGGCCCGGCATATCGCACCGCGCCTGCCGCTGGATTACCGCCTGCTGCTGTCCGGTTACCTGGCCGAGTACGCGCAGGAGGTCGGTGCGCTCACGCCGGGTGTGCCGTACACCGAACTGCATGCCAAGGGCCGCATCACCCAGCGCGCGCTGGATCTCGGTGATGGCGCCAATTTCTCCACCGTAATCCGCCAGGGCGTGCCCGGCACCGAGCAGGACCCGCAGTAATGACCCAACTCTTTCTGACCCGCTGGCAGCGCCTGCTGCCGGTGTTGTTCGCCGCCTTCCTGCTGCTGGGAAGCAGCGGCTGCGCGATGGTCACCGTCAAGCAGGTCAAATCCAGCGATTCGCTGGTCAACAAGCGCGCGGATGTGCTCAACACCGGCAAGCTCAGCCCGGCCGCGCGTGAAACGCTCAGCGCAGCGGGCCTGGACGAATCGCAGTGCGAGAAGGACTTCCTGGTCTGCCGCAGCACACTGCTGATGACCGACGACCTCAACGTCGAACAGCGCCTGTCGGCATTGTCCGAGTTGTGGGTGAAGGCCGCGCTGGCGCTGACGCCGAAGAAGACCGCTGCCGGTGATCCGCCGATGAGCGATGCGGCGCTGGATGCGTGGCTGGAGGCCGCGCGCTATGCGTACGCGTACCTGTTCTACAGCGGCCGCTCGCCGTCCGATCGTGCCTTCGAGGACCGGCAGACACAGGTGCGTGACTACTACAACTACGCGGCCGAAAAGGCGGCAGTGGTGTTGTTCGTGCGCGCGCGTGCCGCTGCACTGGCCGGCGAGGACTATACGAAGCCGATCACGGTTGGCAGCTGGTCGCTGGCGTCCAACTACCAGCAGCTGGGTCTGAAGAGCATTCCCGCGCAGCTGGTTCCGGCCGGCACCGTCAGCTTTGTCGGCCTGCGCAGCACCTATCGCCGCGATGGCTTCGGTGCCGAGCTGGTGATGGTGATGGATCCGCCGAAGCTGGTCGCACCGGTGATCGCGCCGGATGGCCCGAAGGCCGAAACCACGCAGGACGACGAGAACGACGAGCGTCGTGGCCGCCGCCATCGCCATGACGATTCGGTGCCCGAGTTCAGTGAGATGTCCTCAATCAACGTCACTGCGCTGCTGCGGTTCGAAGGCAGCAGCCTGGAAGACGTGATGCGCACGCGCCGGGTCGAGCTCGATGCCTATTCGCCGGAAGCCACCGAGCGCATCACCCTGCACGGCGAGCAGGTGCCGCTGGCCGGCAACTTCACTGCCGCCTACGGCCTGTGGCTGGCGCAGAGTGGCTTCGCCCGGCAGTCGCTGCGCACCCTGTTCGGCATGAGCGAGGGCATCGGCGAACCGCACATCTACCTGATGCAGCCGTGGGACCCCAACCGCCGCATCATCTTCATGCTGCACGGCCTGGCCAGCAGCCCGGAAGCCTGGGTGAACCTGGCCAACGAGATTATGGGCGACCCCGAGCTGCGCCAGCAGTTCCAGGTGTGGCAGGTCTATTACCCGACCAATGCACCGATCGCGCTGAACCGCTACGAGATCGCCAATGCGTTCAACGACACGCTGAAGCATTTTGATCCCAACGGCAGTACGCCTGCATCGAAGGACATGGTCTACATCGGCCACAGCATGGGCGGCGTACTGGCCCGGCTGCTGGTGAGCGATTCGGGCGACGTACTGTGGAACGACCTGTTGGCCAACTACGATCTGAAGGGTGAACGGTTGAAGCGGGTGCAGAACAAGCTGGGGCCGCTGCTGCATTTCAAGGCACAGCCGAACGTGGAGCGTGCGATCTTCATCGCTGCCCCGCACCAGGGCACCGATATCGCCGGCAACAAGGTCGGGCGCCTGATCGGGCGCCTGGTACGCCTGCCGCTGACCATCCTCGGCAAGTTCGAGGATGTATTCATGGCGCTGGCACAGGCCGAGCAGCAGGTCGACGGCACCGCCAAGCCGAAGATCCCGAACAGCATCGACAACCTCAAGGCCAGCGATCCGTTCGTGAAGGCCGCCGCACAGTTGCCGATCGAAGCCGGCCTGAAGTACCACTCGATCATCGCCCAGCGCAAACCGGAGCTGCCGGTGCAGAAGTCCGATGACGGGCTGGTGCCGTACTGGAGCGCGCACCTGCCGGGTGCGTTGTCGGAGAAGGTGATCATTTCCGGCCACAGTGTGCAGGAGACCCCGCAGGCAGTGCTGGAAGTGCGGCGCATCCTGCACCGGGACATTGATGATGTGGGAGCCGACAGAACACCCTGACCGCTGCGTTCGCCGGGCGTGGCCCGGCGGAATCCCTCCGGCGGCGCTACACCCGTCGCGCGATCACCGTGGCCAACACCGCCAGGCCGAAGGTGATGGCCAGGCACAGCAGGTAGCCGGTGTGCGGGGCGCTTTCCACGAACAATGCGAACAATGCACCGGAGACCGCCAGCGCGGTGGTCACCGACAGGGCCTCGCTCAGCTGCAGTGCCGAGGTGTTGGCACCCTGCTCCTGCGGCGCCGACAGCGACAGCGTCAGCACCGACAGGCTTGCATAGATCATGCCCATGCCGAAGCCGGTCACGGCCCAGCCGAGCAGCGACACCGGCAGTGGCACCACGTTGAACAGCACTGCCAGCGTGGCGGCGATGCCGACTGTCATCATCGTCGTGCCGGCCTGCAGCAGTTGCTGGCGTGACCAGCCACGCTGCTGGTGGCCCTGCAGCCACGAGCCGGCGAACCAGCCCAGTGCGCCAAGACTGAGCACGGCACCGGCCCAACTGGGCGAAAGGCCACGTTCGCGCTGCAGCAGCAACGGCAGGTAGGCCTCGCAGGCAAAGAACGCGGCCGCCGCGATGCCACGCAGCGCGATCACGCTGGGCAGGCCACGACGCAGGACCAGTGTGCCGGCCGGCAGCAGTCGATGTACGCAGAACAGCAGCGCCAGCATCGCCACACCGATGCAGAGCAGGGCGGGCAGGCCCTGTTGCTGACCGCCGAAGTACAGCAGCAACGCGGCCAGCGAGGCTCCGCTGGCCCAGCGCACCACCTTGCCGCGTCCATCGTCGGCGGTGCTGGCGGGACTGCGCTGCATGCGCGCCAGCGCGGGGCGCAGCAGCAGGGCCGCCGGAACCGCCAGCAATGGCACCGCCAGGAACACCCAGCGCCAGCCCAGGTGCTGCACGATCAGGCCGCTCAACGCCGGGCCGACCATCGAGGGCACCACCCAGCCGGCCGAGAACGCGGCGAATACCTTCGGGCGCAGGTGTTCGGGATAGCTGCGCCCGACCATCACGTACAGCGAAACCGAGATCGCGCCCGCACCCAGGCCCTGCAGCAGGCGCCCGGCCACCAGCATGCCCATGCGCATCGCAAAGCCGGCCAGCAGCAGGCCCAGCACGAAGCAGGCCAGGCCGTACCATAGCGGCCTGGCGGGCCCATGGCGGTCGGCCCAGCGTCCGGCCAGGGTCATGCCGATCACGCTGGTGGCCAGGGTGCCGCCGAACGCCAGCGCATACAGGCGCAGGCCGTCCAGCGCTTCGGCCACGGTGGGCATGGCGGCTGCCACCGCCAGGGCCTCGAAGGCATGCAGCGCGACCAGCGCACCATGCCGATGGTGGTGGCGCGGTAGCGCGGGGACAGGATCGACGTATCGGACGATGCGATGGCGTCGGCGGGCGAGAGGGTCGGGGTCATACCGGTCAGATGCGGGCCGCGCTTGTCAACTGGCGGCGAAGATAGCAGCATGACACCTCAACAGCAGTTGAGGTCAAGCAATGGTGTCCCAGGAACTGAGCGTGGGCGAAGTCGCCCAGCGCAGTGGCGTGGCGGTTTCCGCGCTGCATTTCTACGAGCGCAAGGGGCTGATCAGCAGCCTGCGCACCTCGGGCAACCAGCGCCGCTACAGCCGCGACGTGCTGCGCCGGCTGGCTGTGATCCGCGTGGCGCAGCGCGTGGGCATGCCGCTGGAAGCGGTCGGCCGAGCCTTTGAAAGCCTGCCAGAGGGCCGCGCGCCGACCAAGGCCGATTGGGCCAAGCTGTCCGCGCGCTGGCGTACCGAGCTGGAAGAACGCATCCACATGCTGCAACTGCTGCGCGACGAACTGACCGGCTGCATCGGCTGCGGCTGCCTGTCGCTGCAGCGCTGCCGCCTGGCCAACCCCGAAGACGTCCTCGGCGAACGCGGCGACGGCCCGATGCGCTGGGAATGACCCCCTTTTTTCTTACCAGACCGTGATCGTTTCGCCGCTCTGGATGCCTTCCACTGCGCGCTGGAAGGCCAGTGCGGCGCGTTGCGCGCTTACCGCTTCGAAGCCAGGGAAGTAGGGGCCGTAGGCGGCCATCGATTCGATCAGCACGTTCGGGCTGACCACGTTGATGCGCAGGCCGCGTGGCAGCAGCTCCAGTGCGGCGGCGCGCACGAAGCCTTCCAGTGCGGCATTCACTGCAGTGGCGTTGACGCCATCGCGGATCGGCTGTGCGCTGACGATGCCGCTGGTCAGGGTGATCGAACCGCCTGCGTTGAGGTGGTGCTGCGCGGCCAGTGCCAGCCGCACCTGGCCCAGCAGCTTGTCCTGCAGGCCGATGTTGAACTGCTCGGGCGTCATCTCCTGCAGCGGGCCGAAGTGCAGCTTGCCAGCGGTTGAGATCACCGCATCGACCGGGCCGGTACGCGCGAACAGTTCGGCGACGCTGGCGTCGTCGGTCAGGTCGACGCGCAGTTCGCCGCTGTTGCGGCCGGCGGCGAGAATCTGATGCTGCTGGCCGAGCTGGTGGGCGACTGCCTGGCCGAGGGTGCCGCTGGCACCGACGAGGAGGATCTTCATGGCCGTTCCTTGCGTGAGGGAGTGAGCGCAGTCTGCGCCGTCACAGTGGGGTTAGGTAAGCGGCGTATGCTTCGCAGATTCCTAACTCTGGATTAGTAATGGACACCCTTCGCTGCATGCAGGCTTTCGTCGCCGTGGCCGAGCGTGGCAGCTTTGCAGCGGCCGCCGAACAGCTGCAGGTGTCGGCGGTGATGGTCGGCAAGTACATCCAGCAGCTGGAGGCGCACCTGGGCACCGCGTTGCTGCAACGGAACACCCGCCGCCAGCGCCTGACCGAAGCCGGCAGTGCCTACCTGGCCGGGTGCCGGCAGGTGCTGGAGCAGGTGCAGCAGGCCGAAGCCGACGTGGCCGGCCTGCAGGTTCAACCGCGCGGGCTGCTGCGGGTCAGCGCACCCACCACCTGGGGCAGCTGCGTGCTGGCGCCACAACTGGCCGGCCTGCTGCGCGCGCAGCCGCAGCTGAACGTCGAACTGGATCTGAGCAACCGCCGTGTGGATCTGATCGAGGACGGCTTCGACGTGGCGATCCGGGTCGGGCCACTGCCGTCGCAGGAGGTGGTGGCGCGGCCGCTGCCACCGTATGCGATGAGCCTGTGTGCGGCGCCGTCCTACCTGCGCCGGCGCGGCACGCCGCGTACGCCCGCGGATCTGCAGGGGCATGATTGCCTCAGCCACCTGGCCTGGCGCGGCGGCCATGGTTGGCAGCTGGCCAACGGCGAACAGGTGGATTGGGAGGCGCGCCTGACCTGCAACGATGGGTTGGCGCTACGCGAAGCGGCGGTGGCCGGAGCAGGGCTGGTGCTGCAGCCGACCGCGCTGCTGGCGGGGGAGATTGCGGCAGGGCGGTTGAAGCCGCTGCTGCGCGACTACCTGCCCGAACCGCGGCCGATGCACCTGATCTACCTGCCCGACCGCAGGCCGCGCCCGCGGTTGCAGTGCTTCGTCGATTTCGTCATGACCACATTGGGGCGATGAACATCCGCGCCATGCGTGGATGACGGTGTGTGCCGACCGTGGGTCGGCACACCTCGGGATCAATCATTCGCCGCAGACAACTCCTGCCCACGCACCTGCGCGGCGCGCAGTGCGGTATCCACCAGCGCCTCGAAGCCACCGGCCTGGAAGCTCTCGATCGCGGCTTGGGTGGTTCCGTTCGGCGAGGTCACACGGCGGCGAAGCTCGGCCGGGCTCTCACCGGCTTCATCGAGCATGCGCGAGGCGCCCAGCAGGGTCTGCACCACCAGCGTGCGCGCGGCGTCGGCCGGCAGGCCCTGGGCAATACCCGCCGCTTCCATCGCTTCGGCCAGCAGGAAGACGTAGGCTGGCCCGCTGCCAGATACGGCAGTCACTGAATCCATCAGCGCCTCGCTTTCGATCCACACCGTGCGCCCGGCACTGGCCAGCACCTGTTCGGCCTGCGCGTGCTGCTGCGCATCCACCGAGGGCGTGGCGTACAGGCCGGTCACGCCGGCGCCAAGCAGGGCGGGGGTGTTGGGCATCGCGCGCACCACCGGCAGGTTGCCGCCCAGCCAGCGTTCCAGCTGCGCGCTGGTGATGCCGGCGGCGATCGATACCACCAGCGGGCGCTTCGCCTGCGCCAGTGCCTGCAGCGACTGGCAGACCTCACGCAGCACCTGCGGCTTCACCGCCAGCAGCCAGGTGCGGCCCTGCGCGGCGGCATCGGCGGCGTTGTCATGCACCTGCACGCCGAAGTCGGCGGCCAGTGACTGGCGCAGTGCGGCCACCGGTTCGGCCACGTGGATGTGCGCCGCCGGCACGCCCTGGCGGATCAGGCCGGCGATCAGGCTGCGCGCCATGTTGCCGCCGCCGATGAAGGTGATGGAATCAGCTGCCATGGAAATCTCCTTGGTAAATCAGGCCGGGCGCGGTCGCGCGCCGAACAGGGCGGTGCCGATGCGCACCAGGGTGGCGCCCTCGGCGATGGCTTCGGCGTAGTCGCTGCTCATGCCCATCGACAGCGTGTCGATCTGCGCGTGCTGGGCAGCCAGCGACTGGAAAAGTGTGCGCATGCGCACGAATGCATCCCGACGGCGCTCGGCCTCGGGCCATGGCGCGGGAATCGCCATCAGGCCGCGCAGGCGCAGGGCGGGTTCGGCGGCAATTGCGGCGGCCAGTGCATCCACTTCTTGCGGTGCACAGCCATGCTTGCTGGATTCGTCGTCGATGTTGACCTGGATCAGCACGTTCAGTGGGCCGCGCGCGGCCGGGCGATGGCGTGCCAGCGCGGTCACCAGCTTGGGACGGTCGACGCTCTGCACCCAGTCGAAATGGCTGGTCACGGCCTCGGCCTTGTTCGACTGCAGGTGGCCGATCAGGTGCCACTCCAGCGCCAAGTGCTGCAGCGCCTGCATCTTGGCCAGCGCTTCCTGCACGTAGTTCTCGCCGAAGGCGTGCTGGCCCTGTGCGGCCAGCGCGGCCACGGCCTCGGCCGGCTGGGTCTTGGACACCGCCAGCAGGCGTGGATCGGGCCTGCCAGCGGCCTCGGCGGCGGCATGCAGGTTGCTCAGGATCTGGGGCAGGGAAGTGACCACGTAACGCGTTCCGTTGAATCAGGAGGCTATACTGCCGCCCGGGGAAAGATCCTTCCAGTCGAAGCCGTTATTGGGGAGTAGCCGCTCATGGATATCGCCGAACTGTTGGCGTTTTCCGTTAAGAACAAAGCGTCCGACCTGCACCTGTCCGCAGGCCTGCCGCCGATGATCCGCGTGGACGGCGACGTTCGCAGGATCAACATCCCGGCCCTGGACCACAAGCAGGTCCACGCGCTGGTGTACGACATCATGTCCGACAAGCAGCGCCGCGATTACGAGGAATTCCTCGAAGTGGACTTCTCCTTCGAGATTCCGTCGCTGGCGCGCTTCCGTGTGAACGCGTTCAACCAGAACCGCGGTGCCGGTGCGGTGTTCCGTACCATTCCGTCCGAGGTGCTCACCCTCGAGGACCTGGCCTGCCCGCCGCTGTTCCGCGAGGTGATCCAGCAGCCGCAGGGCCTGATCCTGGTGACCGGCCCGACCGGCTCGGGCAAGTCGACCACGCTGGCGGCGATGATCGACTACATCAACAAGAACGAATACGGCCACATCCTCACCGTCGAGGATCCGATCGAATTCGTGCACACCTCGCAGAAGTGCCTGATCAACCAGCGCGAAGTACACCGCGATACGCATGGCTTCAATGAAGCACTGCGCTCGGCGCTGCGTGAGGACCCGGACATCATCCTGGTGGGCGAACTTCGCGATCTGGAAACGATCCGCCTGGCACTGACCGCCGCAGAAACCGGCCACCTGGTGTTCGGCACCCTGCATACCAGCTCGGCGGCCAAGACCATCGACCGCATCATCGACGTGTTCCCGGCCGGCGAAAAGCCGATGGTGCGCTCGATGCTGTCTGAATCGCTGCGTGCGGTGATCTCGCAGGCGCTGCTGAAGAAGGTCGGCGGCGGTCGTACCGCTGCGTGGGAAATCATGGTCGGCACCCCGGCCATCCGCAACCTGATCCGCGAAGACAAGGTGGCGCAGATGTATTCGGCCATCCAGACCGGCCAGCAGTACGGCATGATGACCCTGGACCAGCACCTGCAGGACCTGGTCAAGCGCAGCCTGATCACCCGCAACCAGGCCCGCGACTACGCCAAGGACAAGCGCCTGTTCGAGTAAGGCAGGGCCGCAGCGGGGCGGCGTGCGCCAGTGCGCCGCCGTTCCCGCGCCGTTTCCTCCACCGACCGTTTCCTGGTACATGCCCCATTGGGAGCCCGCCGTGAACACCACCGCGACCACCATCGATTTCACTTCGTTCCTCAAACTGATGGCGCACCAGCGCGCCTCGGACCTGTTCATCACCGCCGGCATGCCGCCGGCGATGAAGGTCAACGGCAAGATCTCGCCGATCACCCAGACCCCGCTCACGCCGCAGCAGAGCCGCGACCTGGTCCTCAATGTGATGACCCCGGCGCAGCGCGAGGAATTCGAGAAGACCCACGAATGCAACTTCGCCATCGGCCTGTCCGGTGTCGGCCGCTTCCGCGTGAGCTGCTTCTACCAGCGCAACCAGGTCGGCATGGTGCTGCGTCGCATCGAGACGCGCATCCCGACCGTGGAAGAACTGAGCCTGCCGCCGATCATCAAGACGCTGGCGATGACCAAGCGCGGCATCATCCTGTTCGTCGGCGCCACCGGCACCGGTAAATCGACGTCGCTGGCGGCGATGATCGGCTACCGCAACCAGAACTCGACCGGCCACATCATCACCATCGAAGACCCGATTGAATTCGTGCACAAGCACGAGGGCTGCATCATCACCCAGCGCGAAGTCGGCATTGATACCGACAGCTGGGAAGCCGCGCTGAAGAACACCCTGCGCCAGGCGCCGGACGTGATCATGATCGGCGAAGTGCGTACCCGCGAAGGCATGGATCACGCCATCGCGTTCGCCGAAACCGGCCACCTGGTGCTGTGCACCCTGCATGCCAACAACGCGAACCAGGCGATGGACCGCATCGTCAACTTCTTCCCGGAAGACCGCCGCAACCAGCTGCTGATGGACCTTTCGCTGAATCTGAAGGGCGTGGTTGCGCAGCAGCTGATTCCTTCGCCCGATGGCCGCTCGCGCAAGGTGGCGATGGAGATCCTGCTGGGCACGCCGCTGGTGCAGGACTACATCCGCGACGGCGAGATTCACAAGCTGAAGGAAGTGATGAAGGACTCGGTCCAGCTGGGCATGAAGACCTTCGACCAGAGCCTGTTCGAGCTGTACCAGGCCGGTGAGATCAGTTACGAGGACGCGCTGCGCTACGCCGATTCGCAGAACGAGGTGCGCCTGCGCATCAAGCTCAGCCAGGGCGGCGACGCGCGTACCCTGTCGCAGGGGCTGGACGGCGTGGAGATCTCCGAGATCCGGTGACCTGCAGATCGGTAGAGTCGACTGTCAGTCGACTGCTCTTTCGAGGGTCAGGGAAATGCCGCGCTGCGCGCGATAGTCGACTGACAGTCGACTCTACCTCGCGCGCGGGCGATTGATGAATTCCAGTCATGACCAACTGCAACGCTGCCCATTCAATCGGCAGCCCAAGCAGGCGTATCGTCAGTGCTCCCCCTCTGGAGCACGACGATGCAGACACGTGAACTCGGCCGCAGTGGCCTGAAGGTTTCCGCCCTGGGCCTGGGCTGCATGGGCTTGACCCATGCCTATGGCCAGCCGGTCGAGCGCAGCCAGGGCATCGCGCTGCTGCACGCCGCCGTTGAGCGCGGCGTGACCTTCTTCGACACCGCCGAGGTGTACGGCCCGTACACCAATGAAGAGCTGCTCGGCCAGGCGCTGGCGCCCTACCGCGACACGCTGGTGATCGCCACCAAGTTCGGCTTCAAGGAGGCGCGCACCGATACCGGCCTGGACAGCCGCCCGGAGAACATCCGCGCCGTGGCCGAAGCCAGTCTCAAGCGCCTGCGCACCGACCATATCGACCTGTTCTACCAGCACCGCGTCGACCCGAACGTGCCGATCGAGGACGTGGCCGGCACCGTGCGCGACCTGATCGCCGAGGGCAAGGTCGGCCACTTCGGCCTGTCCGAGGCCAGTGCCGCCACCGTGCGCCGCGCGCATGCGGTGCAGCCGGTCACCGCCGTGCAGAGCGAGTACTCACTGTGGTGGCGCGAACCGGAGCGCGAGCTGCTGCCGACCCTGCAGGAGCTGGGCATCGGCTTCGTGCCGTTCAGCCCGCTCGGTCGCGGCTTCCTGACCGGCACGATCAATGCCGACACTACCTTCGACGCCAACGATTTCCGCAACAGCGTGCCGCGCTTCGAAGTGGAGGCACGCCGCGCCAACCAGGCGCTGGTGGATCGCATCAGTACGATTGCTGCAGCACGGGGGGCGACGCCGGCGCAGGTGGCGCTGGCCTGGCTGCTGGCGCAGGCGCCGTGGATCGTGCCGATTCCGGGCACCACCAAGGTCCATCGCCTGGAAGAAAACCTGGTCGCGGCCGACCTGCAGCTGGCACCGGAAGAGCTGCAGCGCATCGCGCAGGCGCTGGATGAAGTATCGATTGTCGGTGAGCGCTACAACGCCCAGCGTGCGGCGCAAGCCAAGGGCTGACCACCAGGTGGGTGCGGACCGTTGGTGGTGGGTGCGGACCGAGGTGGGTGCGGACCGTTGGTCCGCACTCCTCAACCCTCACCCCTTCATCGGCCCGCGCAGCGCATCAAGCACCGTGCGCATCGCCACAGTGACGTGGCGGCGCGACGGGTAGTACGCGTAGTAGCCATCGAAATGCGGGCACCAGTCGTCCAGCACCGACTGCAGGCGGCCATCGTCCAGCATCGGCTGCACCTGGTCTTCCGGCAGCCAGGCCAATCCGCTGCCGGCCAGCGCAGCGGCGCGGGTCATGCCCATGGTGTTGAAGGTCCATTGGCCGGTGACGCGCACGCTCAGTTCGTTGCTGTCCTGCCCGAAATCCCACGGCATCAGCCCGCCATGCGTGGGCAGACGCAGGGTCACGCAGTTGTGGTCTGCCAGCTCGTCCGGATGCCGTGGCACCACGTGCTGGCGGAAGTAGCTGGGCGTGCCGACCACGCGCATGCGCAGCGGCGGGCTGATCGGCATCGCGATCATGTCGCGGGCCAAGCGTTCGCCGAGGCGGATGCCGATGTCGTAGCGCTCGGCCACGATGTCTGCCAGCCCGTAGTCGGCGGCCAGTTCCACCTTCAAATCCGGATACTGCTGCAGCAGCGGCGCCAGCCGTGGCCACGCGATGTACTCGGCGGCATGGCCGGTGGCATTGATGCGGATGGTCCCGGCCGGGCGTTCGCGGTATTCGGCCAATGCGGCCAGCCCGTCCTCGATCTCGGCCAGGCGCGGGCCCAGGGTATCCAGCAGGCGGGCACCGGCTTCGGTGGTGGACACGCTGCGGGTGGTGCGCGTCAGCAGGCGCACGCCGAGGCGCTGTTCCAGGCCGCGCATGGCATGGCTGAGCGCGGACTGGGAGACCCCCAGCTGGGCGGCAGCCTTGGTGAAGCTGCCCTCGCGGGCAACGTGGACGAAGGCCTGCAGGTCGTTGAGGTTTTCGCGGGGCATGAGGGGATGATACGGCCGGGCTGCGCCCGGCACCTGCCGAATCAACGTCAACGGCAACGTCAAAAGCTGGCTTCCCGTGGGAGGCGGGGTGGCTCAGGTTGCGGGGGACGGCGCAAGTACGTCCATGTAGCCTCGGTCGCGCCATCCATGGCGCTCACGCCCCCGCAACCTGAGCCACCCCGCCTTCGACAATTTCCCGCGAGCTGTTGGAACGGCATTCTGCTTTGGTGGGTGCCGACCGTTGGTCGGCACTGGGTCGGACGTGTGGGTATGTCGATTTCTGCGTCTGTGGTTCGTCGAATGAATGACTTCAACGGGAGCTGCACATGAGCACTGACACCAAGCCCAAGGGCCCGGCCTCGTACTTCCCCTCCATCGAGAAGACCTATGGGCAGCCGGTCGCCCACTGGCTCGGGCTGCTGGCAGGGAAGAAGGGCCTGAAACACATGGAACTGGTCAGCTTCCTGAAGAGTGAGCATGGGCTGGGCCATGGCCATGCCAACGCGCTGGTGGCGCACCATCTGACCGGCAAGGGCTGATCAGCGGCGGGCCCGGGGCAGGGCGGGGCGCATTCAGCTGAACGATTTCATCTGCAACTGTCATGCAGATCGTGTCTAATACCGCTCCCCACCTGCTGTCCCCCACCCGCATGTCCCTTCCTTCCCATGGCCCCGCGCCGTGCGACGACGCTGACGGCCACCTGGTCACCGCCGGTCCGCTGACCCCGCCGCCCGACAGCGCCGGCACCACCGCCGACGAGAAAGCGCTGCGTCACTCGATCGCCGAGGATGTGCAGGGCATGATGCTGGCCACGATGGTGGCCTCGCTGGGCCTTGCCATCTTCGCCAAGGGCGGGCTGATGATCGGCGGCATGGCCGGCATGGCCTTCCTGCTGCACTACGCGATGGGCTGGAACTTCGGCCTGGTGTTCGTGCTGGTCAACCTGCCGTTCTACTGGGTGGCGCTGCGACGCATGGGGTGGGAATTCACCCTGAAGACCTTCGCTGCGGTCACCGCCTGTGGCGTGCTGACCGACCTGCTGCCGCGCTGGATCGACTTCTCGCACATCAACCCGCTGTATTCGGCGATCGTGGGTGGCGCGTTGTCCGGCCTGGGCATCCTGTTCTTCATCCGCCACCGTGCCAGCCTCGGCGGCATCGGCATCCTGGCGGTGTACCTGCAACGCACCCGTGGCTGGAGCGCGGGCAAGGTGCAGATGTCCTACGACGCCTGCCTGATGGTGGCCGCGTTCTTCGTGCTGTCGCCGTCGAAGGTGCTGTACTCGGCCATCGGTGCGGTGGTGCTCAGCCTGGTGCTGATGTTCAACCACCGCCCCGGTCGTTACATGGGCGTGTGACGACTCGACGGTAGTGCCGGCCAGCGGCCGGCACTACCTGGAGACCTGCAACCACGGCGGCGACAGCGTCAGCAGCCGCGCATGCACCGGGCAATCCTCGGCGTGCGCCCCCGGCAGGTAGCCCAGGCTCATCAGAAACTCGCCGGTGATCTCGCCGCCGGTGAAGCGGAAGGTCGTCTTGAACAGCTTCACCCAGTCGGCCTTGCTGCGCGGGTGGTGCGCATCCAGCCACGCCGCGAAGCTGCCATGACTGGCCCGCAGCTGCTGGATCACCTGCGCGTTGTGGATGGCCGCCAGTACCTTCAGCCGGTTGCGGATGATGCCTGCGTCCGAAAGCAGCCGCTCGATGTCCTGCTCGGCATACGCCGCCACCCGGTCCACATCGAAGCCGTCATAGGCCGCGCGGAAGCCCTCGCGCTTCTTCAGTATCGTTTCCCAGCTCAAGCCGGCCTGGTTGATTTCCAGCACCAGCCGCTCGAACAGCTCGCGCTCCTCACGCTGCGGAAAGCCGTACTCGTTGGCGTGGTAGTAGTCGTGCACCGGATGGCCCGGGGCGATGAGGCAGTAGCCGCTCATGGGGAAGACTCGTTGGATTCGGGTTCGGGATCGATGGCCACTGCGGGGCGCCCACCGATGGACAGCATCGGCCAGCGCGGCGGTTCGAGAGTGAGTTTGCCATCACGCAGGGCCTGGTTGATTGCCTCGGCCTGACCGCTGACGGTGCCGAACAGCGAACCGGCCCGGCGCCACTGGGAATCCCTGCCACGTGCGTACAGCACGCAGTCCGGCCCACGGATGGTGTACAGCTCGCAGAGCAGCACGTCGGTGTTGCCGTCGCCATCCAGGTCGCGATGCACGATCAGGCAGTCGCGCTCGCTCTGAGCGCAGGATTCGCCATCGATCGCGCGCGTGGCCAGTGCCTGCCACCAGTCGTCCGGTGGCGAGCTGGATCCCTTGGCCAGCTTCAGCGCGCGCTGCAGGGCGGCGACGTCCTGTGGGCCCTTGTCCAGGCGCTGTCCGTCGTCCCAGCGTGACGTGCGTGCCAGCGCTGCCGCGATCACCTGTGGCGCGTTGGCATCGCCGGTGATGGCCGGATCATGCTGCAGGTCGCGCAGCGCCTGCACGCCACGGCGCCCAAGATCGAAGCGCAGCACATTGACGTCACTGCTGGTGATCGCCGGCGGGTCCGCACGCAGGCGCGCCAGCTGGCTGGGCAGGGTCAGCCGCACCGGGTCCAGCAGCGGCGAGTTGCCCAGCAATGCCAGTGCCAGCACCGCCCAGCACATCCAGCGGTTGACCGGTTCCAGTGTCTGCAACCAGCGGCTCTGCCGGCACAGCACCGCCACTGCGTAGCCCACGGCATAGCCGGCCACGGCCAGCGCGATCAGCACCGCCCAGAACCGGTCCACGGTCCAGCCGTACTGCGCCACGCGCAGGGCCAGTGCATACAGCGCCAACGCCGCGTAGACCGGCAGCGCCAGCAGGCTGGCTTCAACCAGCCGGCGCAGCAGCAGGGGGTAGGGCGTGGTGTCGTCCCCTTGCTGGTAGACCGCATTGGTGAACGTCACCAGCAACAGCGACAGCACCAGCAGCAGGCTGGCGGCCGAGCGGGTCTTCCACAGCGGTTCCAGCCCGGTAAGGGGCAGGCTCAGTACGAACAGCACCGCGATGAACGACAGCAGCGGCAGCAGCCCGCGGCAGATCGCGAACAGCACCTGGCGGGTGATCTGGATCGCGCGGTGCTGGGTGCGCCCGATCAGCACACCGAACCCGACCAGGCTGCCGGTGGCCAGGGCGATGAAGGCATCCTGGCGGAACAGGTCGCGGAAGACCGTGACCTCCAGCAGCTGGAACAGGGCCGCCCACAGCCACAGCAGCAGCCAGGTCAGCCCGGTGAACAGTGCGGCGAGGGCCAGGGTCAATCCGTTCTGCCAGGCACGCTCGAACAGTTCCGGGTAGCTGGCGCGCCAATGCCCGTGCTGCAGCTGGAACTGCCACCAGGGCAGGGCCACGAACACCGCCACGGCCATGCCCAGGGTCAGCGGGATCTGCAGCGCGCCCGAGTCCAGTGCGGTCTCTCCGTTGAGGTTCCAGCCGGTCCAGGCGGCCAGCGCCAGCACCACCGCCGAACCGAGCGCGGCCTGCAGCCACAGGCGGCGCTGGCCCAGCTCGACCAGGCTCAGCGCCACCGCGCTGGGAATGGCCAGCACCCAGGCGTACCAGCAGTAGCGCCAGCCGATATCGCGGAACGGCCACGCATCGGACAGTTCCTGCGCGGAATACAGCATCAGACCCTGCAGCAGGGCAATCAGGACGATGGCGCTGCGTGCCGGCAGGGTCTGGGGCGATGAAGACGGCATCGACGACCTTCCATGGCAAAGCGCCATCCTAGCCCATCGCTGTTCGCCGCCATCGCGCGACCATCCCGCCCCCAGCAGGTAGAATGGGACCATGCCTGTAACGCCGACCTCCCTTGCCGATCACCTGCTCGTCGCGCTGCCGTCGCTGCTCGACGCGACCTTTGCCCGCAGCGTCGCGCTGATCTGCCAGCACGACGAGAACGGGGCGATGGGCGTGCTGGTCAACCAGCCTTCCGAGTACACGCTGGGTGAAGTGCTTGCACAGATGGACATCACCACCGGTGATGGCGACCTGCAGGCGCGCATGGTGCTCAACGGCGGTCCGGTGCATCCCGAACGCGGCTTCGTCATCCATGACGACGCGCGGGCGTGGGATTCCAGCCTGATCGTGGGCGACGGCCTGTACCTGACCACCTCGCGCGACATCCTCGAAGCGATGGCGCGCGGCGAAGGTCCTGCCAACGCCGTGGTCACCCTCGGCTGTGCCGGTTGGGGCGCGGGGCAGCTGGAAAGCGAGCTGTCCGAGAACAGCTGGCTGACCGTGCCGGCCGATGCCGAACTGGTGTTCCAGGTGCCGCTTGAGCAGCGCTGGCAGGGTGCCGCCTCGCGCATCGGTGTGGACCTGTTCCGGCTGACCGACTACAGCGGCCATGTCTGAGCCCATCACGCCCGCGCCGGATGCTGCTGCACCGGCGATTCGCCGTGATGGCACCGTTCTGGGTTTCGATGTCGGCTCGCGCCGTATTGGTGTAGCCATCGGCAGTGCCTTCGCCGCCCATGCGCGTGCGGTGGCCGTGGTCGATGTGCACGGCAACGGCCCGGACTGGACCGCGATCGAACGCCTGCTCAAGGAATGGAAGCCTGACGGCCTGGTGGTCGGCGACCCGCTGACCCTGGACGGCCAGGACCAGCCCAACCGCAAGCGTGCGCAGGGCTTCGCCCGCCAGCTGCGGGAACGTTTCAAGCTGCCGGTGGTGATGATCGACGAGCGTTCCAGCTCGGTCGAGGCCGCCCGCCGCTTCGCCGTCGAGCGCGCCGAAGGGCGCAAGCGCCGCCGTGATGCGGCTGCCCTCGATGCCGTGGCCGCGGCGGTGATCATCGACCGCTGGCTGTCGTCCCCCGACGACGCCACCCCCATTCCCTGACTGCCCGACTCCCGCCATGACTGCCCAGCAAATCGATGCCTCCGGACGCCTGCGCCACCTGCTGACCCTGGAGGGCCTGCCGCGCGAGACCCTGCTGCAGCTGCTTGACCGGGCAGGTCAGATCCGCGATGCCGCAGTCGGCCGCGTCGGCAACAAGCGCCACGTGCTGGCCGGTTCGGCGGTGTGCACACTGTTCTTCGAACCCTCCACGCGCACCCGCAGCTCGTTCCAGCTGGCCGCGCAGCGCCTGGGCGCCGATGTGCTCAACTTCGATGCCTCGACCTCGTCAACGCGCAAGGGCGAAACCGCCTGCGACACGCTGCGCAACCTGGAAGCGATGGGCGTGCGCGGCTTCGTGGTGCGCCACCCCGATGATGGCGCCGTGGCCGCACTGGCCGAAGCGGCGGGCGAGGGCACTGCACTGATCAACGCCGGTGACGGTCGCAGCGCGCACCCGACCCAGGGCCTGCTGGACATGCTGACCCTGCGCCAGGCCAAGGGCCCGGATTTCTCGAAGATGAAAGTGGTGATCGTCGGCGACGTGAAGCACTCGCGCGTGGCCCGCACCGACCTGCATGCGCTGCGTACGCTGGGCGTGGGCGAGATCCGCGTGTGCGGCCCGCAGTCGCTGCTGCCGGATGACGAGACCCTGAAGGGCTGCGTGGTCGGCGATGATTTCGACGTGATGCTGGAAGGCGTCGACGCGCTGATGATGCTGCGCCTGCAGCGCGAGCGCATGGAAGAAGGCCTGGTGCCGTCGCTGGAGCAGTACCACGCGCAGTACGGCCTGACCAACCAACGCCTGGCCCGCGCCGGCAAGGATGCAGCGGTGCTGCACCCGGGCCCGATCAACCGCGGCGTGGAAGTGACCGACGAGGTGGCCGACGGCCCGCAGTCGTGGGTGCTGCGCCAGGTTGCCAACGGCGTCGCCGTGCGCATGGCCGTGCTGGAAACCCTGCTGGGCTGATCGCCCGCTCTGGTAGGTGTCAACCTTGGTTGACACACTTCCCGCGCGGCTTGACCGCGCACCGCTCTGGTAGATGCCAACCTTGGTTGGCACTATCCATCCGCGCCCAAGTTGTCGAGCGGATCACACGAAGCCCCAAGCTCCCATTTGCACCATGCATGGGGATATTGCCCAAACCGCGTCGTCAGCCCGGCCCTGATCGGATTTCCCATCAGATACATCACATGCCGGTGCAACGATTCGTCAGAGCGGATCGCATGATCGTGATAGCAGGCCTGCCAGAAGCGTCCGACTCGCCCCAACAACCGGTTTGCCTGCTGGGCTGTGCGCGACTTGAAACGCTTCATGACGGTTTCCAGCGTTCCTGCACGTAGTTCGATCAGCCAGTGGATGTGGTCGGGCATGACCACGTAGGCAATCGAGCGGGTGAAGCCTTCCTGATCCAGTCGCTGGAATTCGCGCACTGCCAAGTCGGCCGCTGCGGCGTTGGTGAAGAGCGGCGCGCGGTCATGGACGACGGTGGTGAGGATATAGCTGAGGCCGATGCTGGAGCGACGACCGAGCAGGAGACGTGTGTTCTGCATGGAGCAAGCATGGACGGGTCTGCTTCCACTGAACATCGGGGAATGGCTTGGTTTCAGGTAGGCCAGTGCCAACCGAGGTTGGCAACTACCAGAGCAGTCAATGCCAACCAAGGTTGGCAACTACCAGAAGCTGCAGCTCAGCGCTTCTGCGCGAACAGCCATTCCCACATTGCCGGGTCCGCATAGGTGGCGTCCCAGGCGTTGTGGTTGCCTTCCGGGTATTCGGTGTAGCGCACGTCGCGTGCGGCGGCGCTCTGGAATGCGACATGCAGTCTGCGGTCGTCGTCCGGTGGCACGACGTCATCCAGTGCACCGTGGAAGATCCAGATAGGTGTGTGCTGCAAGCGCTTCGCGATCACTGTATAGGGGTCGGCCTCTTGGGCGACCTGCTCGACGAACAGGGACGGGCGCTTCGCGCGTGGTGCAAGTACCGCGCCGCACACGGGGACAATCGCGGCAAAGCGGTGCGGGTCATCCAGCGCGATGTTCCAGCTGCCATAGCCGCCCATCGACATGCCGGTCAGATACTGCCGCGTCGGGTCGGCACCGAATTCGGCGATCGTCGCGTCCAGTGCGGCCACGGCCATGCGATTGTTGTTGCCGCTCCATTCCGAGTGCTTCGCCGCCTGCGGGAAAACGACCAGCGCCGGAAAGTCGGGGTGCTCGCGCAGATAGGGACCCAGCCCCGAATACGTCTGCTTGATGCCGTCGCCGCCGCGTTCGCCGGAGCCGTGCAGGAACAGGATGACCGGGAGTTTGGTGGGAGCGGTGGCCTCAACGCCGGCCGGTATGAACACCTGGTAGTAGGCAGTTTCCCCCTCCACCTTCACCGCGCGGGCTTCGAAGCGCCCGCGCGCGCTGTCCGGCAGCGAGGTGCAACCGGTCATCATCAGAAAGGCCAGCAGCGGCAGCCAGCGCGACATCGAACGGACCATGGGATTTCCCGGGGCGGCAGGGTCACCTGCATCCTAGTCCGCCGCGGGTCAACACGGCATCATGCGCTGCGTCACTGCGGGCGCGGAAAACTGGCGATGATGTCCAACTGCTCCTGCGCCTCGGCGTTGCCTTCGGCCGCAGCTGCCTGCACCTGCGTCATGTTCGGATGCAGAACCACCAGCATCGGGTTCTCGCAGACCGGGCAGTCGTACTCGGTGGCATCCTCGTCCAGCTCCATCACCATGGCGCGCGAGCAGCCCTTCCATTCGCAGGCCGGGCAGGTGTGCTGCTGGTCGCGCCAGCCGGGCTGGAAGTAGTTTTCGATCGTTGTTGCCATGGGAGGTTCCAGGAATGGAGGTGGGTCGGAGGCCTGCGTCGCAGGAATCCGACCCCGCAGGAATCAATGCAGCAGGACCAGGGTGGCCAGGCCGAGGAAAGTGAAGAAGCCCATCGAGTCGGTCACGGCGGTGAGGAAGATGCCACTGGCCAAGGCCGGGTCGAAGCCGAAGCGTTTCAGTGTGAGCGGCACCAGCACGCCGGCCAGTGCTGCGAACAGCAGATTGCAGGTCAGCGCGATGGCGATCACCGCCGACAGCCCGGGCGAGTGGAACCAGGCCAGCACGATCAGCCCCAGCACTGAGCCCAGCATCACGCCGTTCAACAGCGCCACCCGCACTTCCTTCCACAGCAGTGTGCGCGCGTTGGACGCGCCCACCTGGCCCAGTGCCAGGCCGCGCACCATCAGCGCCAGCACCTGGGTGCCCGCATTGCCGCCGAGGCCGGCGACGATCGGCATCAGCACGGCCAGCGCGACCAGCTTGTCGATGGTGCCTTCGAAGTGGCCGACCACGCTGGAGGCCAGGAAGGCGGTGCACAGGTTCACCGACAGCCACATCAGGCGCCGGCGCATGGCGCGCCAGACCGGGCTGAACAGATCCTCGTCCTCGTCCAGGCCGGCGGCGCCCAGCGCCTGGTGCTCGGCCTGGCCGCGGATGATGTCCACCACGTCATCGATGGTGATGCGGCCGATCAGGATGTTGTTGTCGTCCACCACCGGCGCGGAGATCCAGTCATGGTCGGAGAACTGCCGCGCCACTTCCTGGTCGCTCTCGCCCACGTCGATGGCCGGCTGCTCGTCGTCGATCAGGCGGTTGATCGGCGTGGTGTCTTCATGGGTGACCAGCGCGGCCAGCGAGACGCGGCCCAGGTACTGGTGGCGGCGGCTGACCACGAACAGGTGGTCGGTGTGGTCCGGCAGTTCGCCGCGCAGGCGCAGGTAGCGCAGCACCACGTCGACGTTGACGTCGGCGCGCACGGTCACCACGTCCGGGTTCATCAGGCGGCCGGCACTGTCCTCGGGATAGGACAGTACCTGTTCGAGGCGCTCGCGGTTCTCGCGGTCCATCGACTTGAGGACTTCGTCGATGACCGTATCCGGCAGGTCTTCGACCAGGTCGGCCAGATCGTCGATGTCCAGGTCTTCGACCGCGGCGATGATCTCGTCCGGGTCCATGTCGGCCAGCAGGCTTTCGCGCACTTCCTCGCCGACGTGGACCAGCACTTCGCCGTCGTCTTCCGGGTCGACCAGGCCCCACACGATGGCACGCTTGCCCGGCGGCAGCGATTCGAGCAGGTTGCCGATTTCGGCCGGCGCCAGGGTGTTGACCAGGCGACGCACCGGGCCCAGCCGACCGCTGTCCAGTGCATCGGACAGCATCCGCAGTTGGCGCGCAGTCTTGTCGTGGCGTACAGCTTCAGCCATCGCAGCTCCCGCGGGATAAGAAAAGCCGCGATCCCGGCAAGGATGCGGCAACAGGGGTGTTCAGCGCGTCATTATCGCAAGGGGATGTTTCAACGCATAGCCGCCGGGTGGCGGCCGGCACCACCCTTGGCGCTCAGGGCGTATCCGCCACCAGCGCCAGCCAGCGCTCGATGGCGCGGCGGTCGCGTGCGGCCAGCAGCTTCGGTGCGCGGGCGCGCAGGGCACCCAGGTCGGCTTCGCGGACGGCCCGGCGCACTTCCAGCAGCGTGCCCGGGTGCAGGCTGAACTCGGTCAGGCCCAGCGCCAGCAGCAGCGGGGTCATCCTTGAGTCACCCGCGATTTCGCCGCAGACCGCCACCGGGATGCGATGACGTGCGCCGGTCTCGATCACCATCTGCAGCAGGCGCAGCACGGCCGGGTGCAGTGGCGAATACAGTTCGCCCAGTGCTTCGTTGTTGCGATCGGCGGCCAGCAGGTACTGCACCAGGTCGTTGGTGCCGATCGACAGGAAGTCGACCAGGTCGATGAAGCTCTCCAGCGCCAGCGCGGCGGCCGGAACCTCGATCATCGCGCCCAGTGGCACGTGGTCGGACACCATGTGGCCTTCGCCGCGCAGCTGTTCGGTCAACTTGAACATGCGCCGACGCACCGCCAGCAACTCTTCGCGGGTGCTGACCATCGGCACCAGCACGCGCAGCTTGCCGTAGGCCGAGGCACGCAGGATCGCGCGCAGCTGGGTGTCAGCCACTTTCGGCCGCGCCAGCGACAGGCGTACACCGCGCAGGCCCAGCGCCGGGTTCTCTTCGTTGCTCAGGGTCAGGCCGGTACGGTCGGCCTTGTCCGCGCCCAGATCGAGCGTGCGGATGGTGACCGGCCGCCCGCTCATGCCCAACGCGGCATCGCGGTAGGTCTGGAACTGTTCTTCTTCGTCCGGCAGCTCGTTGCGCTGCAGGAACAGGAATTCGGTGCGGTACAGGCCCAGTCCCTGCGCGCCCAGCGCATGCGCCTGGGTGACGTCCTCCAGCGATTCGGCATTGGCCAGCAGGGCGATGTCGACCTGGTCGCGGGTGCGGCTGGGTTTGCTGCGCAGGCGGCCGAGCTCGCGCTGCTCGCGCGCATGCTCTTTCAGGCGCGCGCGGTAGTCACGCAGGTTGTCAGCCTGCGGGTTGGCGGTGATGCTGCCGTCGGCGCCGTCGATGATCAGCACGTCGCCATCGGCGATGCGGCTGAGCAGCTGCGGCACGTTGACGATCAAGGGCAGGTGCAGGCTGCGCGCCAGGATCGCGCTGTGCGACAGCGCGCTGCCGGCAGCGGTGACGATGCCGACCACCCCCTGCGTCTGCAGTTGCGCCAGTTCGGAAGGCGCGATGTTGTCACAGACCAGGATTTCGCCCGCCAGGCCTTTCACGGCTGGCGGCCGCTCGGGCTGCAGGAAGGCGTGGATGCGGCCGATCACATGATCGAGATCGTCCATGCGGCTCTTCAGATAGGCATCGTCCATGCCATCGAAGACCTTGGCCAGGCGGTCACGCTGCAGACGCAGTGCATAGCCGGCACTGTAGGGGCCACTGCGGATCAGCTCGTCCAGCCCGAACAGCAGCTCGGGATCGTCCAGCAGCAGCGCATGCAGGTCAAGGAACTCGCCCACTTCCTGGTTCAGTGCACCCTGCAGGCGTTGTCGCAGCTCGTGCATTTCCATGCGTGCGGCATCCACCGCTCGATGCAGGCGGGCCAGTTCGGCTTCGACCTGGTGCGCGGCGACGCGTTGTTCGGCGACTTCAAGCGCATGTGGCAGGCGTACGCGGGCCCGGCCCATCGCGGTGCCACGGGCCGCACCATGGCCGGCCAGCAGCTGTACCGGCCGTTGGCCGGAACTGACCTGGCCGGCGCGTGCGCGTGGCACGCTCAGTTGTCCTCGTCGAAGCGGCGCTCGAACAGGCCGACCACCGCCTCCATCGCGGCAGCTTCGTCCTCGCCGTTGATACGCACCGTGACCGGAGTACCCTGGCCCGCGGCCAGCAGCATCACGCCCATGATGCTCTTGGCGTTGATCTCACGGCCCTTGGCGGCCATGGTCACGTTGCAGCGGAACGGCGCCAGGGTCTGCACCAGCTTGGCGGTGGCCCGGGCATGCAGGCCCAGGCGGTTGCTGACGGTGAGTTCTCGTTCAAGCATCGTCGACTATCGCTCCATTACGGGTACCCGCCGCGGCTGTGGCGGGCAGTTGATCCAGTCCCTGTTCCGGATAATTCATCACCCGCAGCAACATCGGCAGGCTCAGCGCCGACACCCGGCGAACCGGGGTCCCCAGCCGGGCCAGCTGCCCGGCAAGGTTGGCGGGGCTGGCACCGTACAGGTCGGTCAGGATCAGCACGCCTTCCCCGCCATCGACCCGCCGCAGGGCGGCCGAGGCGAGCGGAAGCAGGGCGTCCAGGTCTGCGTCGAACGGTACTTCGAAAGCTTCTGTTTTCAGCGGCAACTGCCGCAGGAGCCGGGTCGCCACGTCAAGCAGGGCGGTCCCGACCCCGGGATGTGTTACGAGGAGAATGCCACAGGTCATTACTGCACGTTAACAGGTCAAGGTGAATTGGCGATAGCAGCAGATGAGGGGCACTGTGTCCCGTATTCAGTGTTGCTCGCTGGCGTGCCCTTTTTCGTTGAAAAAGAGATCCGACGCCATCCGTTTTTCGATGCCTGACAGCGATTCATCCACGCATGGCGTGGATCTACCGTGTCGACCAAGGTCGACACCCACCAACAGCACACGGAATCTGTCAGAGGCGGGGCGGTGTGGGCAGGCAGGACCGTTGGCGCCATGGATGGCGCCATCGAGCCCTCAGGGAGGGGTTCACGGCGTGTCCTGCCTGCCCACATCGCCCCTCCATCCCACGGAATGCCGCTTTTGCTTTTGCTGTTGCTGTTGCCGTCCAGCGGCCGGCACTACCGACGGGTGCCGGGCGCAGCCCCGGCCGACTCTCTCAATCCTGTTCGCGGTGATACGTCGCCACGTCTTCCCAGCCCATCTCGCGGGCATGCCGGGCCATGCGCTCGGCCAGGAACACCGAGCGATGCTTGCCGCCGGTGCAGCCAAACGCCACGGTCACGTAGCTGCGGGTGCCATCACCCAGCTTCGGCAGCCAGGTATCGAGGAAATCCATCAGCTGGGCCAGGTAGCGCTGCACGTCCGGTTGCGCTTCCAGGTAATCGCGCACGCCGGGCTCACGGCCGCTCAGCGCGCGCAGGTCCGGGTCCCAGTGCGGATTGGGCAGCACGCGCGCGTCGAACACGAAGTCCGCCTCGGCCGGCACGCCCCGCTTGTACGCGAACGATTCGAACAGCAGCGAAAGGCGCGTGGCGTGGTCCAACGCGAACTCGGTGATGATCCGTCGCCGCAACTGGTGCACGTTGAGGTTGCTGGTATCGATCACCGCATCGGCCTCGCGGCGCAAGGGAGCGGTCAGCTCGCGCTCGCGGGCGATCGCTTCGGGCAGTGACAGCCCCAGCTGGCTCAGCGGATGGCGGCGACGGGTATCGGCGTAGCGCTTGAGCACGGCCTCGTCGCTGGCTTCGAAGAACAGCACCTTCACTTCCACGCCGGCATCGGTGGCCAGCTGCCGCCAGTTGCCCAGCTGGCTCAGGTCGGACTGGCCGCGAACGTCGATGCCTACGGCCAGGCGGCGTGGTGCGCTGCCGTCATGGTTGGCCAGCAGGCTGCGCACGAAGTCGGGCAGCAGATTGATCGGCAGGTTGTCCGAGCAGTAGTAGTCCTGGTCCTCGAAGGTCTTCAGGGCGACGGATTTACCCGAGCCGGACAGGCCGCTGACGATGATCAGGGTCGGGGCGGAGGGGGTTGCGGTGCTCATGGACAGGCTCTTCGGGGGACAGGGGAATCAGGGCGTTCGCCGTTCCAGCAGGTTGCTGTGACGGGCGATGAACATCGCCGCCGGGTCGATCCCCTTGGTGCGCAGGATATGCAGGCGGGTGGCGGCTTCGGTCAGCACGGCCAGGTTGCGGCCAGGCATCACCGGCAGGGTGATCAGCGGAACATCCAGGTCCAGCACATGGCGGGTGCCCGAGTCGCCGGTCAGGCGCTCGTAGCCATGCGGGGTGGGTTCGGTCATCGGCTTGGTCAGGTGGACGATCAGCCGAAGGTACTTGTTCTTCTTTACAGCCGTGTCGCCAAACATCTCGCGCACGTTCAGCACGCCCAGGCCGCGCACTTCCAGCAGGTCCTGCAGCAGCTCGGGGCAGGTGCCGTCGAGTACGTCGGGTGCGATCTGGGTGAATTCGGGGGCATCGTCTGCCACCAGGCGATGGCCGCGGCTGAGCAGCTCCAGTGCCAGTTCGCTCTTGCCCGATCCGGCCTCGCCGGTGATCAGCACGCCGATGGAATAGATCTCCATGAACACGCCATGCAGGATGACCCGCGGCGCCAGCGTACGGGCCAGGTGGTAGGACAGATGGTTGAGCAGTTCGTGGCCGCGCTTGGGTGACAGCCACAGCGGCGTGCCGGATTCATCCGCGGCGGCGCGCAGGTCTTCCGGGCAGGCCTGGTTGCGGGTCAGCACCAGCGCCAGCGGGTGCGACTGCATGATCTTTTCGATGGTCTCCCAACGCTGGCGTGGTTCCAGCGCATCCAGCCAGGACAGCTCTTCGGTGCCCAGGATCTGCACCTTGTTGGGATAGATCGCATTGAGATAGCCGGCCAGCGACGGACGCCGCGAGACTGTGTTGCCGGCCTCCAGTTCGCGCTTCTCGCCGGACTTGCCGGCAGCCCAGCGCAGCCCCAGCCGCTCGCGCTGCTGTTCGAACAGTTCACGGGCGGTGATGCTGGTATTCATGCGGCACTCGCAGGTGGGGTCATGTCCAGCGCCTCGCGCAGGGCACGGGCATCGCCGGCTGCGCGCAGTGCCTGGCGGATGTCCGGCGCGGAAAACAGCTCGGCCAACTCGGACAGCAGCATCAGGTGCTGGTGGGTGTAGTGGGCGGGGACGGCCATTGCGAACACCAGGTCCACCGGCTCGTCGCCACCGAAGTCGACCGGGGTGGCCAACCGCAGCAGGGCGCCACGGGGGCGGTCCAGGGCTGGCGCGCGGCCGTGGGGAATGGCGATGCCGTGACCGATCGCGGTGCTGCCCAGCGCTTCGCGCTGGCACAGGTTCAGATAGATCTGTTCGGCGTTGGCCTGGCGGCAGGCCAGCAACCCGGCGGCGGCCTGCAGGACGCTGTCGCGGTCGGTGGCCGTGCAGAGCTGGGTCTGCACGGCCGCCAGGAGGTCAGTCAGGGGCATGTCTGCGGGGAACGGTGGCGATCAGCCACCATTGTCGCCCACCGGCAGCGGTGCGTGCTGCTGTTTTTTCTCCTTGTGCTTGATCACCAGACGGTCAAGCTTGTCCGCAAGCAGGTCGATCGCGGCATACATGGTCTGGGCATTGGCCTCGGCGTGCAGGGTCTGGCCGGGGATGTTGAGGCTGGCGTCGACGTGGTGCTCGGTCTTCTGCAGCTTGAGGGTCACCCGCGCTTCGCAGTGCTGGTCGAAGTGCTTTCCGATCCGGGCCAGCTTCTCCTCTACATAGGACTGCAGGGCCGGGGTGACTTCGACATCTTTGCCAAACGTTTCGATGCGCATCGGGTTTCTCCTGTGTTCGGATGTGCCAATGAACCTCTCCGCCGGGCGCGGCGGCGCGTCAAGCGATTCTGACCCTTTCGTGCGAGGCGGAAATGTTCATGGCTTCACGATACTTCGCCACGGTGCGTCGCGCTACTGGAATTCCCGACGATTTGAGCAGGTCAGCCAGCTTGGCGTCAGAAAGCGGCTTGCGCGGGTTCTCGTCGTCGATCAGGCGCCGGATCATCGCCTGGATGGCGGTACTGGACGCCTCACCGCCGCCCTCGGTATCGATGCCCGAGGCAAAGAAGGCGCGCAGCGGCAGGGTGCCGCGTGGGGTACGCACGTGCTTGCGGGCGATCGCGCGCGAGACCGTGGATTCGTGCAGGCCGAGCTCGGCGGCGATCTCGCGCAGGGTCAGTGGACGCAGCGCCTGCTCGCCGAATTCCAGGAAGCCGGCCTGCTGCAGGATCAGGCTGCGCACGACGCGCAGAAGGGTTTCGCCACGCTGCTGCAGCCCTTTCAGCAGCCAGCGCGCTTCCTGCAGCTGTGCACGCAGGTAGCCGGCATCGGCATCACCACAGCGTCGGATCAGCTGCTCGTAACCGCGGTGGATCACCACCTTCGGTCCGGCATGCGCGGCCAGCGCAGCGCGCCACACGCCGTTCTGCCGCCACACCACCACATCCGGCACCACATAGGTGTCCTGCGACAATGGTGCGATCTGCGTGCCCGGGCGCGGGTCCAGTGAGCGCAGCAACGCGACAGCAGTCTCGACCGCGTCCAGCGGCTGCTTCAACTCATGGGCAAGCCCGGCGACGCCGCTGCGCGGCAAACGTTCCAAGGGTCCTGCGGCAATCTGTCGCGCCAGGATCAGGCCGGGCGTGTCGCCGGCCAGCACATCCAGCTGCAGCAGCAGGCATTCGCCCAGCGTGCGTGCAGCCACACCCACCGGATCGAAGCGCTGGATGCGATGCAGCACGGCGAGGATCTCGTCCTCGCCGGCGTGGATCGCCGGCAGCAGGGTTTCAGCGATGGTGGCCAGCGGCTCGCGCAGGTAACCGTCGTCGTCCAGTGCATCGATCAGTGCGGCACCGATGCTGCGATCACGCGAGGACAGATGCGACAGATGCAGCTGCCACAGCAGATGGTCGGCCAGTGTTTCGGTTTCGGCTACGCGCTCGGCGGCGCTGCCATTGTCGTCGTCATCGTCGAAGCTGCCGCCGCTGCCGGCCGCGCTCCAGTCCAGTTCGGTCGGCGCCCAGTCGTCGCCCTCATCGCTGCGCTCTGCAGGCGCTTCGTTGTCGTTGCCATCGCTGCCTTCATTGGCGGCGCTGCTGTCGTTGCTGTCGGCCCAGTCCAGCAGCGGGTTGCTTTCCACTGCCTGCGCGATCTCCAGCTCCAGCTCGGTGGCCGACATCTGCAGCAGCTTGATCGCCTGCTGCAACTGGGGCGTGAGCACCAGTTGCTGTCCCAACGATGTCTGCAGCCGAGTCTTCATGCCTGTGCCGAAAGGAAGGAAAGGGACCCGGCGACTGCTTCACAGCTTGAAGGAATCCCCGAGGTAGACGCGACGTACATCGGCGTTGTCCAGGATCGCCTCCGGCGAACCCTGGGCCAGCACGCTGCCCTCGGCGAGGATATACGCGCGGTCGCAGATACCCAAGGTCTCCCGCACGTTGTGGTCGGTGATCAGCACGCCGATGCCACGCTGCTTGAGGTGGGTGACGATGCGCTGGATCTCGCCGACCGAAATCGGGTCGACACCGGCGAACGGTTCGTCGAGCAGGATCAGGCGCGGTTGTGCGGCCAGTGCGCGGGCGATCTCGCAGCGGCGGCGTTCGCCACCGGACAGGCTGGCGCCGAGCTGGTCGGCGACGTGGCCCAGCTGCAGTTCGTCGAGCAGGCTGTTCAATTCGCGCTCGCGGCCCTTCGAATCAAGGTCCTCGCGCAGTTCCAGCACCAGGCGGATGTTGTCGGCCACGGTCAGCTTGCGGAATACCGACGGTTCCTGCGGCAGGTAGCCCACGCCCTGCTTGGCGCGGGTATACATCGGGTCGCCGGTGATGTCCTTGCCATCAAGCACGATGCTGCCAGCGTCAGCCGCAACCAGGCCGACGATCATGTAGAAGCAGGTGGTCTTGCCGGCGCCGTTGGGGCCGAGCAGGCCGACCACTTCACCGGCGTCGAGCGTCAGCCCGAAGTCCTTGACGACTTCGCGTTGCTTGTACTTCTTGCGCAGGCCCTTGGCGACGAGCATTACTTCTTGCTCCCGGCCGGCTGTGCCGGCGTGGTGGCCTTGGGCTGTGCCGCAGGCGCGGCCGGGGTCTTGCTCTTCGGCGGGATGACGGTGCGCACGCGGCTGCCGTCGCCACCGGAGTTCATTTCGCCGGTACGGGTGTTGTAGACCATGCGCTGGCCAGCGTTGGTGCCGCGCGCGCTGGTGACCTTGTAGTTGCCGGTCAGGGTGATGATCTCGGTCTTGATGTCGTAGTCGATGCGGTCGGCCAGGGCATCCATCCAGGTGCCGTCATCAAGCTGCTGCTTCATCTTGGCCTGCTTGCCGGTGAACACCACACGCACCGCTTCGCCGTCCTTGAGGTAGATCTCGGCCTCGGACGAGCGCAGGTCCAGCGTACCCTGGGTGATGATCACGCCCTGCGACAGCACGGTCTTGCCGTCGCCGGTGAGCATGCCCGACTGGGCGCCGGAATCGATGTGCATGTCTTCGTTGCGGTCGGTGGACTTGGCGAAGGCGGCGCTGGGGACAAGAAGACCAAGCGCGAGTACGGCGGCAAAGGGAATCTTCATCGGGGTCCGTTCTACCGGTGGGGGCCTCCCGGCTGGACCGGGGGCGGGCGGGTGGAGCTGCCGGCCTTGCGCCTGTCCGGAGACGTCGCAGGCTGGCGGCGGAATCAGCGCTTGGGCGTGTAGCGGCCCTTGGACTGGCTGAGGAAATGATACGTGTTGTTCTTCGAATCCACTTCGAAGCCGACGCCGGACTGTTCCATGCCGGGGCGGGTCATGGTCACCAGGGCGTCGGTACGGGCGCGGTTTTCCTTTGGGAACACGTCCAGATGGTCGGTGCGGAAGGTGGTCGGCACGGTGCCCGGGCCGGCCGGGCTGTCGCCAGCGACATTGCCGCGCAGCTTCATCTCGTCGCCCTTGGCACTGAGCCAGCCGGTCTCGGCACGCAGGGTCCAGTGCTTGCCATCCTTGTCCGGCATCTCGAACAGCGGCGTGGCGATGTTGATGGTCTGGTCACCGCGCTGGCGCTCCAGCAGCGGCGCACGCAGCGTGGTCGATTCCTTGCCCTGCTCATCCAGGGCGACGATCTGGAAGTCGTGCAGGACGTAGTCCACGCCGACTTCCTGGCCACCCTTGGCTGGCCCCTTGTCGCGGTTGCGCAGCGCCGCCCAGCTGCTCAGCAGGGCGGCCAGCAGCAGGCCGATGCCGAGCGCGGTGCGCCAGTTGAGGGTGGGCAGGTTCATGCGCCGTACCTCGCCAGTACGGCGTCCACATGCCCCTGCGCGGCCAGCAGGATGTCGCACAGCTCGCGCGCGGCGCCACGCCCACCCTCGCTGCGGGTCTGCCAGTGCACGCGCTCGGCGATCCATGGATGGGCGTTGGCCGGGGCCACCGCCAGGCCGACCGCGCCGAGTGGCGCCAGGTCGGGCAGGTCATCGCCCATGAACGCCACCTGTTCCAGGCCGATGCCATGCTGCGCGCACAGCGCCTGCACGCTGGCCAGCTTGTCGCCCACGGCGATCTGGGTATCGATGCCGAGGTCGGCGCCGCGCTTGAGCGCGGACTGGCTGTTGCGCGCGGTGATCAGCACGGGGTGGATACCGCCCTGCTGCAGCAGTTTCAGACCCAGACCATCCTGCACGAAGTACGCCTTGCTCTCGTTGCCGTCCTTGTCGTAGTACAGCCGACCGTCAGTGAGGGTGCCGTCCACGTCGAAGCAGGCCAGGCGGATTCGGGCCGCAGCGGCATGCAGGTGGGTGGGGAAGGCGGGCAGGGGGGACCAGGGCATCAGGGCGGCAGGCTCGTTGGGGGCAGGTGCGGCGTTACAGGATGAATGGGGTCGATGGACTGTCGGTTAAACCACCCGGGCCCGCAACAGGTCATGAATGTTCAGGGCACCGACCGCGCGTCCCTGGCCATCGACCACGATCAGGCCGGTGATCTTGTGGGTCTCCATCAGCCGGGCCGCCTCGACCGCCAGTTGGTCGGCGCCGATGGTGCGCGGGTTGCGCGTCATCACATCGGCGATCTTCGCGGTACGCACGTCCAGCGCGCTGTCCAGTGCACGGCGCAGGTCACCGTCGGTGAACAGGCCGATCAGCACACCGTCGGCATCGACCACGGCGGTCATGCCCAGCCGTTTGCGGCTCATCTCCACCAGCGCTTCGCTGAGGCTGGCGTCGGCGCCCACGCTGGGCAGGTCGTCGCCGGTGTGCATCACGTCGGTGATGTGCAGCAGCAGGCGGCGGCCGAGGCTGCCGGCCGGGTGTGAACGGGCGAAATCGTCGGCGGTGAAGCCGCGTGCGTCGAGCAGGGCCACGGCCAGCGCATCGCCCATCGCCAGCGAGGCGGTGGTGCTGGAGGTCGGCGCCAGCGCCAGCGGGCACGCCTCGGCCGGCACGCTGACGTCCAGATGGATGTCGGCAGCGGTGGCCAGGCTGGACTGTGGGCGCCCGGTCATGGAAATCAGCACGTTGCCCTGGCGCTTGAGCACCGGCAGCAGCATCAGCACCTCGTCGGACTCGCCCGAATAGGACAGGGCCAGCACCACGTCGTCCTCGGTGATCATGCCCAGGTCGCCGTGGCCGGCTTCACCGGGATGCACGTAGAACGCCGGCGTACCGGTGGACGCCAGGGTGGCGGCGATCTTGCGGGCGATATGCCCGGACTTGCCCATGCCGGTGGCGACCACCCGCCCGCGGCTGGCCAGGATCGCCTGGCAGGCCTGCTGGAAGGCCTCGCCAAGGCGGTCGGCCACGGCATCCAGCGCCTGCCGCTCGATCTCGAAGACGCGGCGGCCACTGGCGACCAGGCCGGCAGGGTCGACGGAACGGGGGGGCAACAGGGATTCGGCCATGCGGACGCCACGCAGCGGAAGTAGAATGGAGGCACATTTTATTAGGAAAGCCCGTTGGACGCCGACACCATCCGCAATCTGATCGAAACCGGCCTGCCCGGCGCTCGCGCCGACGTGCAGGGCGACGATGGCGTGCATTTCGAAGCGACCGTGGTCTGCGAGGCCTTTGCCGGCAAGATGCCGCTGGCCCGCCACCGCATGGTGTATGCCACGCTGGGCGACCTGATGGGCGGCGCGATCCACGCGCTGGCGCTGAAAACCGTGACCCCGGCCGAAGCCGGCTGAACCGCAGAAGATCCCGAATACATGGCCAAGATCGTTGTGACCGGCGGCGCTGCGCTGCACGGTGAAGTGAGCATCTCCGGCGCCAAGAACGCCGTCCTCCCCATTCTCTGCGCGACCCTGCTGGCCGATGCGCCGGTGGAGATCACCAACGTGCCGCACCTGCACGACGTGGTCACCACGGTGAAGCTGCTGGGCGAGCTCGGCGCCAAGGTCACCATCGACCAGGGCACGCTGTCGCGCGGCAGCGCGATCGTGGTCGACCCGCGTCCGGTCAACCAGCACGTGGCACCCTACGAGCTGGTCAAGACCATGCGCGCCTCGATCCTGGTGCTGGGCCCGCTGCTGGCCCGCTTCGGCGCGGCGGAAGTGTCGCTGCCGGGCGGCTGCGCGATCGGCTCGCGCCCGGTCGACCAGCACATCAAGGGCCTGCAGGCGCTGGGTGCCGAGATCGTGGTCGAGAACGGCTTCATCAAGGCCACCGCCAAGCGCCTGAAGGGCGGCCATTTCACCTTCGACATGGTCAGCGTCACCGGCACCGAGAACGTGCTGATGGGCGCGGTGCTGGCCGAAGGCACCACCATCCTCGACAACTGCGCGATGGAACCGGAAGTGACCGATCTGGCGCATTGCCTGATCGCACTGGGCGCAAAGATCGAAGGCCTGGGCACCGCCCGCCTGGTGATCGAAGGCGTCGAGCGCCTGTCCGGTGGCCGCCACGAAGTGCTGCCCGACCGCATCGAGACCGGTACCTTCCTGGTGGCTGCGGCGATGACCGGTGGCAAGGTTACGGTCAACCGTGCGCGCCCGAACACCATGGACGCGGTGCTGTCCAAGCTGGTCGAGGCTGGCGCGACGATCGAGACCACCGATGACACCATCACCCTGGACATGCAGGGCAAGCGGCCGAAGGCGGTGAACCTGACCACTGCGCCGTACCCGGCATTCCCGACCGACATGCAGGCGCAGTTCATGGCGCTCAACTGCGTGGCCGACGGCGTGGGCGTGATCAACGAAACGATCTTCGAGAACCGTTTCATGCACGTCAACGAACTGCTGCGTCTGGGTGCGGATATCCAGGTCGAAGGACATACGGCCATCGTGCGTGGCAGCGAGCACCTGAGCGGTGCACCGGTGATGGCCACCGACCTGCGCGCCTCGGCCTCGCTGATCCTGGCCGGCCTGATGGCCAGCGGCGATACCACCATCGACCGCATCTACCACCTTGATCGTGGCTACGAGAACATCGAAGAGAAGCTGTCTTCGCTCGGCGCCACCATCCGGCGCGTGCCATGATCCTGCGCGGCAAGTTCAGCCCCCGTCGCAAGGCGCTGCTGGCCCTGGTGCTGATCGTGCTGGCATGGCTGGGCTATGCCTGGTACGCCAACATCGCCATCACCCAGGGCATCGAGCAGAAGGACATGGACTGGAACGGTGATGGCACGGTCACGCGTGATGAAATCATCGAGTCGTTCTATGCGGTCGCGGTGAACGACAGCCAGGACGGCAACCGTCATTGCCGCACCTTCGTCTGGCGCAGCACCGGTGAGCAGATCCGCGTGGACTGCCGCACCGAGTTCAAGGCGGCCGAAGAGAAGCCGGCCGAAGCGAAGAAATAAGAAAACGCCCGCGAAAGCGGGCGTTTTTCTGGGTGCGCGGATCTCCGGTCAGTTCATCGCCCTGATGGTCAGGTCCAGCGCATCGCGGCCGCTCTCACGCTGCAGCATGCGCGCCGGCACCGGGAACTCCGGCACGATCCAGGCGATCAGCTCCTTGTTGCCGTCGGCACGCGAGACCTTGGTGGCCTCGTAGCTCTTGCCGCCCACGGTGATCGACTCCTTGCCGATCACGCGGTAGGTCATGTTCTTGATGCGGCCTTCGTCGACCATGCGATAGGTCAGCGGCTTGCCGGCGGCGAGGTCACGGGCGATCGCCAGGTTGATCAGCAACGCGTCCATGTCGCCCGCCTTCAGCGCGATGGGGCCCGCGCGGTCCGGCTTGATGTCGCCGGTCCAGGTGGCCTGGTTGCTGGTCCAGTTGTAGTTGGCCTGCACATTGCGCTTCTTCACCAGTAGCGCCGAACGGTCCTGGCTGCTGAGCGGGCGCAGCTGGCCACGTACTTCCTCGAACACCGTGCTCTGGCTGAGGTCGGCCAGCTGGTTCTTCACCTGCAGACTGTAGCGCCACTTGTTGCTGCCTTCGCTGGCCAGGGTCATGGTGCCGTTGGCCTGCATGCCCATGTAGCTGGCCAGGTAATCCGCCTTGAACGGTTCCAGGGCCATGGCTGGCAGGCTGGCCACGGTCAGGGCAGCGGCTGCGATCCAGGTGAGGGGGCGGGTCAGGGTGTTCATGCTCAGACTCCTTGGTATTCGATCAGGCGCAGATCGACGCGGTCTTCGCCGTCTTCGCGTTGCAGGATGCGCACCGGGGTGGGGACACCGTTGGCGATCCAGAGAATGGTTTCGTTTCTGCCACCGTTGGTCCGGTAGACCCGCAGCGCGTTGTAGGACAGGTCGCCGACCTCGACGTTCTCGGTCTGCGGCGCGGCCTGGTAATCGTGTTCGCGGACCTTGCCCATGTCCACGTAGCGGTAATGCAGGGTGGCGCCCGGACGGGCATCGCGCATGATCGCCAGATTGATCAGCAGCGCACTCTGGTCGCCCGCCTGCAGCGGGATCGGCTGCGCGCGTTCCTTCTTGACGTCACCGGTCCATTGCGCGGTGCCAGCCTGCCAGTTGTAGGTGCCGACCGCCTTCTTGCCCAGGAACAGGCCCTTGCGCACCGTGCTCTGGCTGAGCGGCGCATACACGCCGCTGCGTTCCTCGAACACCGTGCTCTGTTCGATGTTCAGGCCCAGCACGCTGGCAAAGCCGCGGCGGCCGACCACCTGCATGTCCACCCGCCACTGGCTGCCGCCGGTGTGGGTGACCTGCATGCTGGCATCACCCGCTTCCTTGCCCTTGTAGAAGGCCTGGTAGGTGGCGCTGAACGGCTGCAGCGGCGGTGGCTCCCAGGCCAGTGCCGGTGGCATCGGTACGGCCGGGGCATTGGCAGGCGGCTGCGCCGCAGGCACCGCTGCCGGCGAGGTGGCGGGCGCCTGTGCCTGGCCCCAGCCTACGCCGGGGAACACGACAAGCGACAGCAGCAATGAAGTGGGCAGCAGGGTCGTGGTCTTCATGAAGGACAGGAACCGCAGGAGGAGGGCAGGATGCCAGCCCCGCAGTCAGCGGGGCGTGTGCATGGGGACTACCGGTTCAGGTTCCCGGCGGAATCTAGGGCCAATGGGCTAAACAGGGGGTGACCGTCCAGTTGCGGCTGGCCCTCCCGTTCAGCCAGGCGGCCGGCGCACAACAGCTCCAAGGTGGCGATCAGCAGCGGATGCTCCACCGCCAGCACGCGCGCGGCCAGGGCCTGCGCGTCATCATCCGGCTGCACCGGTACACGTACCTGCGCCAGCACTGCGCCCGCATCCAGCTCGGGCACGACCAGATGCACGCTGGCACCGTGTTCGGCGTCGCCGGCCTGCAGCGCACGGGCGTGGGTGTCCAGGCCCTTGTGCAGCGGCAGCAGCGATGGATGGATGTTGACCAGGCGGCCATTGAAGCGCTGTACGAAGGCCGCGCCGAGGATGCGCATGTAGCCGGCGCAGACGATCCAGTCCGGCTGTACTGCGGCCAGCGCATCGCCAAGCGCCTGCTCGTAGCTGGCGCGGTCGCTGAAGGACTTCGGTGCGTGCGCCCAGCGCAGGTCCGGTGCAACGCGCTGCAGGGCCTCCGCGGCGGGGCGGTCGGAAAACACGCCGACCACCTCGGCGGGCAGGCGGCCGTCGGCAATGGCATCGAGGATGGCCTGCAGGTTGCTGCCGCGACCGGAGGCGAGCACGGCAATGCGGGTGGGCGCGGTCATTGCTGGACGCTCCGGCGGACCAACGGCCAGGTCAGCAGGCTGCCCACGGTGGCCATCAGCATGTCGGCATGCGCGTCCCACATGTCGCCCTGCTGCCCGTTGTAGGCTTCGGCGGCATCCGGCGACAGGGCCAGCGCGATGGCCCACTCGAACCACTCGTAGACCAGGCTGGCGCACATCACCGTCATCACCGCCAGGGTGAAGGCCTGGCCCAGCCGCAGCGCCGGCCACGCATGGCGCGCCAGCTGCAGCAGCGCGGGGGTGAAGCAGACGCCGAACAGGAAGTGGATGAGGCGGTCGAAATGGTTGCGCTGCCATCCGAAGGCCGCATTCGGCGACCAGCCGGTCAGCGTCTGCGCCCAGGCGTCGTAGGGCACGTTGGAATACAGCCAGCGCGCGGCCACGCAGTGCAGAGCGATAAAGCCGCAGATGGCGATGAAGGCTCCGTTGTCCAACCAGCCACCGCGACGGTCGACCCACAGCAGCGCGGCCAGCCCGACCACGGTCAGGGTGCTGTGCAGGGCCTGCTCGGTAGGCCACAGCGGGTGGACCCAGCTGATTGCAAACACCGCCAGCACGGCAGCAAAGGCCAGCTTCTTGGGGCCCGAGAAACGGTGGGTGGTGGGCGAAGCGGTGGTCGGTAGCGCAGGCGCGGACATGGGAAATCGATCAGGAAAGGACGGGACGTCTGCCGGCAGGTTCAGACACTGAGGTGGTCACCACGGTCGAACAGCGCGGCCATTTCAGGCTTGGACAGGAACACCCAGGCATAGGCGGCCAGGCCCATGCCCAGCGGGCCGGCCAGTACGCCCAGCCAGGCTGCGCGCTGGCACCAGGCCAGCCCGGTGCGATGTGACAGCTGGCGCGCGGTGTGCAGCTGCACGAAGCCCAGCACGGCCGCCAGTGCGGCGATCGACGCATAGACCGTGGTCAGCATCCAGGCATCGTCCAGCCCGCGTGACTCGGCCACCCAGCCGCTGAGGCCGAGGAACGCCACTGTGGCGACCCAATGGAAGCCGGCCAACGCGTAGAACAGCACTTTCAGGGTCTGCAGATGGCTGGTCAGCTGCAGCTGCGCCAGGGCCTCGTGCGGCAGCGGCGGCGGATTGCCGGAGGCGGTCATGCGGTCGCGGCGGGAAGGTCGAAGGCGGCCTTGACCTGCGGCCGCAGCAGGGTGATCAGGCTGAACACCCCCAGCGCAGTGCCGATCGGCGCGAACAGGCAAGCCAGTCCGGCCACGATCAGGCACAGCAGGTAGCGGCGGCGACGGGTCAGGCAGCGGCCGGCGTAGGCCACGAACGCGCCCAGGGTCACGCCACCGAACACGATGACGCAGCCGACGATGGTGAATATCCAGCCGAACAGGCGCTGCTCGGCCGGCGACGACGGCTGGCCGCCGGAATTCATCGGCAGGTTGCCGGTGAGCGCGGTGATGCCCAGCACGATGTGGATGATGAAGATCAGCGAGAACAGCGCGATCAGCCCGCCGACCACGTAGTGCGCGATGGCCAGCATGCGCAGGTGGTCGGCATCCTGCGCGCTGAACACCGGTACCGTCGCCAGCGGCGGCGGCACGGGTGTGGGCGACAAGGGGGGCGTTGCGTCCATGCGGGCTCCTGGGTTGCCGGGATCAGCCGATGTGGACGCGCTCGGCGCCTTCGGCGGTGACCACCTGGCCGATGGTCCAGTGCTCCAGGCCCTGCGCCTTGACCGCGTCGGACAGTGCGGCCACCTGGTCCGGCGCCACGATCAGCACGAAGCCGATGCCACAGTTGAAGGTGCGCCACATTTCGCTGTCGGCTACCGCGCCTTCCTTCTGCAGCCACTGGAACACCGGCGGCAGGGTCCAGGACGAGGCCTGGATGTCCAGGCCGAGGCCTTCGGGCACCACGCGGATGATGTTCTCGGTCAGGCCGCCACCGGTGATGTGGGCCATGCCATGGATGGCGGCACCGTGCGACTTCAGCAGCGACAGGATCGGCTTGACGTACAGGCGGGTCGGCGCCATCAGGGCATCGACCAGCTTCACGCCGCCTTCCAGCTCCAGATCGGCCGGGCGGCCTGCGCGGTCGTAGATGCGGCGCACCAGCGAGTAGCCGTTGGAGTGCGGGCCGGAGGAGGCGATGCCGATCAGCACGTCGCCGGCAGCCACGCTGGCGCCGTCCTTCAGCTCGCTCTTCTCGACCGCAGCCACCGTGAAGCCGGCCAGGTCGTACTCGCCGGGGGCATACATATCGGGCATTTCAGCGGTTTCGCCGCCGATCAGGGCGCAGCCGGCCTCGGTGCAGCCGTTGGCGATGCCGCCCACGACCGCCGCGGCGGTGTCGATGTCCAGCTTGCCGGTGGCGAAGTAGTCCAGGAAGAACAGCGGCTCGGCCCCCTGCACCAGCACGTCGTTCACGCACATGGCGACCAGGTCGATACCGATCGTATCGTGGCGGTTCAGCTGGTGGGCCAGCTTCAGCTTGGTGCCCACGCCATCGGTACCCGACACCAGCACCGGCTCGCGGTACTTGTTGGACAGGTCGAACAGGGCGCCGAAGCCACCCAGGCCGCCCATCACTTCCGGGCGGAAGCTGCGCTTGACCAGGGGCTTGATCCGCTCGACCAGTTCGTTGCCGGCGTCGATGTCGACACCCGCGTCACGATAGGTGAGGGGGGAGGGGGCGGAAGACGGGGTGTTGGTCACGGGCGTCGGCGCTGGCAGGGGTTGAACGGCCGATTTTAACAGGCCGCATTGGCGCAAAGGCCGTATTCGGGCAACAATTCCCCCGGATACGTCGAGCCAATGGATGTCCTGATGCGCCGCAGCCTGATTCTGACCCTGCTCCTTGCGCTGAGCCTGCCGGTGGCCACGATGGCCCAGAGCGGCCTGCGCACCGAGGGTGATGTTGCCACCGCCACTGGCGCGTACGAGGCCGAAGTGCCCGTCAACAGCCAGGCCGAAGCCGATCGCAACGGCGCCCTGGCCCGCGCCTTGAGCGTGGTACTGGGCAAGTTGTCCGGCGATCGCAGCGTGATGTCGCGCCCTGGCGTGGCGCAGGCGCTGCGCAATGCCAAGGATTACGTGGCCAGCTACGACTACAAGCAGGACCAGAGCGTGAGCGCCAGTGGCGCCCCCAGCTTCCGTACCCTGCTGGTGGCCCGCTTCCGCGAGGACGATGTCGATTCGCTGGTGTCGGCGCTGGGCCTGCCGCTGTGGCCGCAGCCGCGACCGAAGCCGGTGCTGTGGCTGGCCGTCGACGACGGCAGCGGTCCGCGACTGGTCAGCGTGCAGCAGGCCAACGCCGCGCGCCCGTTGCTGAACCGCGCCATCGAACGTGGCTACAAGCTGGGCCTGCCCAGCGGTGGTGCCGCCGAACAGGCGCTGGCCGGTGCCATCTGGCGCCAGGACAGCGCCGCCGTGGCCCGCGCCTCTTCGCGCTACTCGCCGCCGATGCAGCTGATCGGCAAGCTGTACCGCGCCAACGGCGGCTGGCAGGCGGACTGGGTGTTCGTCGACAACGGCCGTGAGCTGAACAAGTGGACCAGCAAGGACGCCAACGCCATGCGCGCGATGGCCGCCGGTGCCGATGGTGCCGCCGATGCGCTGGTCAAGCGCTATGCCAAGGCCGGCGCGGCCGTCGGCCAGGCCGGCACCTATCGGGTGGTGGTCACCGGCATCAACAGCGCCGATGACTACCTGCGCCTGGCTGCCGGCCTGCGCGAGGTGCCGGTGGTGCGCAACGTCACCCCGCTGCACGCTTCGGCTGGCCAGCTGGAGCTGAGCCTGGAGATGACCACCGGCCTGGTCGGCTTCAACCGCATGCTGGGCGACAACGGTGTACTGGTGCCTAGCGCCGCGCTGCCTGCCCTGCCGACGCCGATCGACGACACCACCGGTGCCCCGGTCGCTGCGCCGGTCAGCAACGAGTACCGCCTGCGATGAACCTGACCCCGGAAGCGGAAATCGCGCAGTTCCTGCGCCGCCTGAAGTACATCCTGTTCGCCGGCCTGATCGGCTGGGTGGTATGGCTGCTGGCGCCGATCCTGACCCCGTTCGTGCTGGCGCTGGCGCTGGCCTGGCTGGGCGATCCGCTGGTGGACCGCATCGAGGCCACCGGCCGTTCGCGCATGACCGGCGTGGTGCTGGTGTTCGCGGCGATGGTGCTGGTGATCGTGGCGCTGCTGTTGGTGCTGGTGCCGATGATCGAGCGCCAGATCACCACCTTGATCGCGGCGGCGCCGCAGGCACAGGCGTGGCTGATGGAAAAGGGCATTCCCTGGTTCGAGCAGAAGACCGGCCTGGAAGTGATGCAGTGGATGGACCCGGACCGCCTGATCGAATGGGTGCGCAGCCACTGGCAGCAGGCCGGCGGCTTCGCGACCACGTTCATGGGCTATGTCTCGCGCTCGGGCTTTGCGATGGTGACCTGGGTGGTCAACATCCTGCTGCTGCCGATCCTGGCGTTCTACTTCCTGCGTGACTGGGACAAGCTGGTCGAGCGGGTGGCGTCGGTGATTCCACGCAACCAGATCGGCACCATCAGCGCGTTGGCGCGTGAATCCAACGAGGTGCTGGGCGCGTTCATCCGCGGCCAGTTCCTGGTGATGCTGGCGCTGGGCGTGATCTATGCCGGTGGCCTGTCACTGGTCGGCCTCAAGCTGGGCCTGCTGATCGGCCTGATTGCCGGCCTGATCAGCTTCATTCCCTACCTGGGCGCGACCACCGGCATCCTGATGGCGATCGTGGCCGCGCTGGTGCAGGCGCAGGGCTTCGACCTGAAGCTGCTGATCCTGGTCGGCGTGGTGTTCACCGTGGGCCAGCTGCTGGAAAGCTACGTGCTGACCCCGCGCATCGTCGGCGACAAGATCGGCCTGCACCCGGTGGCGGTGATCTTTGCGGTGATGGCCGGTGGCCAGCTGTTCGGCTTCCTCGGCATGCTGCTGGCGCTGCCGGTGGCAGCGGTGACCAACGTGCTGCTGCGCTACGCGCACCAGCGTTATCGCCAGAGCGAGCTGTACGTGGGTGAGAAGCCGGCGATCGTGCTTGATGGTGTTGTTGACCAGCCCCATATCATCATTCCGAATGACAAGGGCCCCGACCTGAAGTGATGGGTGTGCCGCAACTGCCGCTGGCCCTGCATTACCCGCGGGACCAGCGCCTGGAGACCTTCATCGGCGCGCCGGACGGCGCGCTGGCGCAGCTGCGCGCGATCGCGGTGGGTGCCAGCCACGACTGGGTCTACCTGGAGGGTGCGGCGGGCACCGGCAAGACCCATCAGCGCTGGCGATGTGCTCCAGCGCAGAGCAGGCCGGGCGGCTGCCGACCTACGTACCGCTGGCCAGCGCCGCGGGGCGCGTACGCGCGGCGCTGGACGGGCTGGAAGCACGCGAGCTGGTGGCGCTGGACGGCCTGGACGAGGTCGCCGGCAACCGCGAGGACGAGATCGCGCTGTTTGATTTCCACAACCGCGCGCGCGCTGCAGGTGTGACCGTGCTGTACACGGCGCAGAAGGCGCCGGAAGAACTGGGCCTGGTACTGCCCGACCTGCGTTCGCGGCTGGGCCAGTGCGTGCGTGTGCTGCTGCAGCCGCTGGACGAGGAAGGTCGGGCAGCGGTGCTGCGCGAGCGCGCGCTGCGGCGTGGGCTGGCGATCGACGAGGCGTCCATCGAGTGGCTGCTGTCGCACACCGGGCGCGAGCTGGGTGGGTTGATCACGCTGCTGGATTGGCTGGATCGCGAATCGCTGGCGGCGAAGCGGCGGATCACCGTGCCGTTCCTGCGCCAGGTGCTGGAAGAAGGCCGGCCTCGATACTGAGGGTGGGGTTTGTTTGCAGGGCTGCGCCCTGCACCCGCAGAAGCAACGTCAACGTCAAAAGCTGGCTATCCGTGGGATGGCGGGGGGGGGGGGCGGTTGCGCGGGACGCTGCAAGTACGTCCATGTAAGCTCGGTCGCCGCATCCATGCGGCTCACGCCCCCGCAACCGGACCCACCCCGCCTTCGACAGGTTCCCGCGATCTGCCGGGATTGCGTACTGCACTGCTGACTGCTGTTGGTGGGTGTCGACCTTGGTCGACACGTGTCTTGCTTGTGGTGGGTGACGACCGTTGGTCGTCACCAGAGCAAGCGCAGCGAAGCGACCCGCTCTTGCTTTTCTTTCTTTCTTCCGTGGCTGGACGCCCACGGAAACTGTCAGTGGCCGGTCGGGGTGGGTTCGCGGGGGTGTCCGCGGCATGGATGCCGCGGCCAAGCCCCCAGGGACGGGTTCACGGCGTCCCCCGCGGGCCCACCCCGCCCGGCCAAGCAAGGCTTCTGCTCTCAAAACGTCCAGCCACGAGGGGCTCAGCCGTTCGCCGCCAACTCAACATCCAGCGCGCGCAGGCGATCCACGGTACCCACATCGGTCCAACGCCCGCGATGGTGCTGCCCCGTCATCAACCCCTGCGCCATGAAATGCTTCTGCAGCGGCACCACCGAGAACTTCGGCGGAACACGCTCGCTACCCGGCGCATCGCCGATCACCGTGCGCCAGTCGGCCACGATGGAGGGGCGATACACGCCGATGCCCGCGTAGGTCAGGCACGGCCCTTGGCGGTCGTGGTGCAGCAGGCCCTGCGCGTCCAGCCGGTAGTCGCCGTCCGGGTGCTGCGCGGGATTGTCGACCAGCACCAGGTGCGCCTGGCCCTGTGGCTCGCGGGGCAGCGTGGCGAAATCGAAGTCAGTCCAGATGTCACCGTTCACCACCAGAAACGGGGCGTCGCCCAGCACCGGCAACGCGTTGAGGATGCCGCCGCCGGTTTCCAGCGGGGTCTGCCCTTCATACATGAAATGCAGGCGCAGGCCCCATTGGCTGCCATCACCCAGCGTCGCCGGGAACTGCTCGGCCAGCCATGCGGTGTTGACCACCACCTCGCGCACGCCGAGTGCGGCCAGGCGTTCCAGGTGCCAGACGATCAGCGGCTTGCCGGCCACTTCCAGCAGCGGCTTGGGCGTGTGCAGGGTCAGCGGGCGCATCCGCTCGCCGAGGCCAGCAGCAAAGATCAGTGCCTTCATCGGGCCACGCGCATCGGTGCGGCCAGGTCGGCCAGCGCTGGCTTGATGCGGTGCTCCAGCAGTTGCTGCAGCGGTGCCAGCTCGCGGTAGCGCGGCAGCACTTCATCCAGATAGGTGATGAAGCGCGGCGCGTCGTCGAGGTAATGGCCCTTGTTGTCGCGGTAGCGCAGGCGGCAGAACAGGCCAAGGATCTTCACGTGGCGCTGGATGCCCATCCAGTCGGCATCGCGCAGGAAGGTGGCGCGGTCGGGCACCGGCAGGCCGGCGTCGCGGGCACGCTTGTGGTACTGCGCCAGCCACTCGTCCACACGCTGCAGCGGCCAGCTAAGGAACGCGTCCTTGAACAGGCTCATCGCATCGTAGGCGATCGGGCCGCGCACCAGGTCCTGGAAATCCAGCACTGCGGGACCATTTTCGACCGGCATCAGATTGCGCGGCATGTAGTCGCGGTGGGTCATCAGCTGGGCCTGGCCCAGCGCGTTGTCCATCAAGCGGCGGTGTACCAGCTGCAGCCCCTCGATCTCGCCGCAGTCCAGCTCCAGGTTCAGGTGGCGCTGCAGGAACCATTCGTCGAACAGGCCGGCATCGCGCTGCAGCAGTGCTTCGCCGAACTGGCCGAAGTCGGCCGGCACCGGGATCGCCTGCAGACGCAGCAGCTGTTCGATCGAACGGCCGAACCATTCGTCAGCGTTGCGCTCATCGAGGATCTTCGCCAGGGTCGGGCCGCCGAGATCTTCCAGCAGCAGGAAACCGGCATCCAGATCCTGTGCCAGCAGCGCGGGCACACGCAGGCCGTAGTCGTGCAGCAGGCCGCGCATGCGCAGCCACGGCCGCGGATCTTCCAGTCCCGGCGGGGCATCCATCACGATGTGGCTGCCACCGGTGCTGGTGGTGCGCCAGTAGCTGCGCATGCCGGCATCGACCGAGGCGCGTTCGACCACCGCGCTGGCATCATCGAGCTGGGTACGGGCCCACTGCAGGCGCTGCGCGCTGCGCTGGGGGTCGGAGGCGGGTTCGGTCATGCAGGCATATCCGGGCGCGCCGGGCGCGCCTTCGTCGGGAACAGGAAGGGAAGGGGAGCGGGGTCAGCGGCGGCCGCTGAACAGGCGCAGGACGGCCAGCACGGCCACCGCACCCACTACCGCACCGAGGAAACCGGCCGGCTCACCGGGGGCGTACCAGCCCATGTACTGGCCGAACCAGCCTGCCACCAAGGCGCCAATGATGCCCAGCACGATGGTCAGCAGGCAGCCCATGCGGTTGTTGCCGGGCATGAAGAAACGCCCAAGCAGGCCAACGAAGAAGCCGACCAGGATGATGTAGAGCCAGCTGCTGCTGCCGAACAGACCATTCATGCGCGCGATTTCCACCAAGGGTGGACGCAGCCTAGCAAGGCCAGGCTGCGTCCGTCACGGTGTGCCGTAATCAGCAGCAGCCGTGGTCGCCGTGGCGAGTGCCACTGTCGGCAGCCACCGGCGAACCGCTGGTCTCGCCGCGCAGGCTGGCGGCGTAGTGTTCGCTGATCACCTTGGACACGCAGGCGGTGACCTTCTTGCCCATCGGGATGTGCAGGAACTCGTTCGGGCCGTGCGCATTGGAGTGCGGGCCGAGCACGCCGGTGATCATGAACTGGGCGCCCGGGAATTTCTCGCCGAGCATGCCCATGAACGGGATCGAGCCGCCTTCGCCCATGTACATCGCCGGCTTGCCGAAGAAGGCTTGGCTGGCGTCGTCGATGGCCTGGGTCAGCCATGGCGCCATGGCCGGAGCGTTCCAGCCGGTAGAGGCTTTTTCAAGGTCCAGGGTGACCTGCGCGCCGTTCGGCGGGTCGCGCAGCAGCGCTTCCTTCAGCAGCTCGCCGCAGGTCTTGCCATCGGCGGTCGGCGGCAGGCGCAGCGACAGCTTCACCGAGGTCTGCGGGCGCAGCACGTTGCCAGCTGATTCCAGCGCCGGCATGCCACCGACACCGGTGACCGACAGCGCCGGGCGCCAGGTGCGGTTGAGCACCAGCTCGGTCAGGTCCTCGTTCATCGGGCGCAGGCCGTCGACCATCGGGAACTTCTCGAAGATCTCGGTATCGACCACTTCTGCGGCGCGCTTGGCCTGTTCCTGGCGCTCGGCCGGGATCTCGACGTTCATGCCGTCGATCAGGATGCGGCCGGTCTCCTGGTCCTCGATGCGCGACAGCAGCTGGCGCAGCAGGCGGAAGCTGGATGGGATCACGCCGGAGGCATCGCCGGAATGCACGCCTTCGTTGAGCACCTTCACAGTGAAGTTGCCGCCGGTCAGGCCGCGCAGCGAGGTGGTGCACCACAACTGGTCGTAGTTGGCGCAGCCCGAATCCAGGCAGACCACCAGCGACGGCTTGCCGATGCGGTCGGCCAGGTGGTCGACGTAGGCCGGCAGGTCGTAGCTGCCCGACTCTTCACAGGCTTCGATCAGCACCACGCAGCGGGCGTGCGGCAGGCCCTGGGCCTGCAGCGCCAGCACCGCGGCCAGCGAGCCGAAGATGGCGTAGCCGTCGTCCGCACCGCCGCGGCCATACAGCTTGTCGCCGCGCAGGACCGGGGTCCACGGGCCGAGGTCGTCGTCCCAGCCGGTCATTTCCGGCTGCTTGTCCAGGTGGCCGTAGAGCAGGATGGTGTCGTCGCCGGTTTCGGCGCCGGTAGCCGGAATTTCCAGGAAGATCAGCGGGGTACGGCCTTCCAGGCGCACCACTTCAACCTTCAGGCCGGGCAGCTGCTGGGCCTTGGCCCAGTTCTCCATCAGCGTCACCGCCTGTTCCATGTAGCCGTTCTGCACCCAATTGGCGTCGAACATCGGCGACTTGTTGGGAATGCGGATGTAGTCGACCAACTGCGGGACGATTTCGCTGTCCCACTTGTCATTGACGAATTGGCCGAGCTTGGCGCTGTCCATCTGAAACTCCGGTTGCATGGGCTGATCCAGCCATTCTACGCCTGTGCCACGGGTAGGGTTTTTCCTACAGCACGTCGGGTATTTGGCTGGCTTTTAGAAATCCAGGAAACCGATAGGCTGTGTGCATGTGGTGACGGACACTGTTCCTGCCGACGGGATTGCCGGTCGGGACAGCCAGAATCACAAGGAGATACACGTCTGCCTTGGAGTGTCGTGTTGAGGGCACTGGTGCTGGTCGTGTGGATCGCTGGGGCGCATGCCGCCGAACCGATCGACATCAACCGCGCCGATGCCCAGGCGCTGCAGCAGGGATTGACGATGGTCGGAGCCGCCAAGGCCGAGGCGATCGTCGAGCACCGGCGCAGACACGGCCCGTTTCATCGCGTCGAGGACCTGACGCAGGTGAAGGGGATAGGGAAAGCAATCGTCGAACGGAATCGACAGCGGATCACCGTAGGCAACAGGTTGTTGCCGGCGGATCCGGTACCCGGATCGGTACCGGTGCGGACCGTACCCAGGCGCTGACAGCAGGAATCGTCGGAACCGGCAGGAGGCTGGTTCACCGGTCACGGACAGGACGGCCGTGACCACCGACCGCCGCAGGATGCGGCACCAATCACCAGGATGGTGGCATCACAGACCTGTGGAAGGGGCTGAGATACAAACAGGACAGACGCGGCCGCGTGCAGGATGCAACGCTTCCCCCACAGCGCAGGATGCGAGGGGGCGGCAGCAGGCCGACAAGGACGTAACGATTGCCCGGTACGACACATGGCTGTGTCGCCGGGCAGTTTCATTTCCGGCGCCTGGTTTTGCCGCGGCCACCACGGGCCGATGGTGTACGGTGGCCGCTCCGCATGGAAAGGACACCCGCTGGATGCTCCCGCACCGCCCCACGACCCTGATGCTCGCCCTTGCACTGGCCCTGCCGCTGCTGGCCCACGCCGCTACGCCGACGTCGGCTGCCAAGCCTGCAGCTGCCGCAGCCAGCACCGCCGAAGTACGCGGACCGACCGACCTCAAGCCGGGCGAATACCTGTGGCATCCGGAAATCTCGCCGACCGGCCCGATCGTGCTGGTGGTCAGCCTCGATGAGCAGCGCGCCTACGTGTACCGCAACGGCATTGCCATCGGCCTGACCACGATCAGCTCGGGCAAGGCCGGGCACGAGACGCCGACCGGTGTGTTCACCATCCTGCAGAAGGACAAGGACCACAAGTCCAACCTCTACAACAGCGCGCCGATGCCGTACATGCAGCGGCTGACCTGGGACGGTATCGCCCTGCATGGCGGCAGCCTGCCCGGGCATCCGGCCTCGCATGGCTGCGTGCGCCTGCCGCAGGCCTTCGCGCAGAAGTTGTTCAGTGAAACCCAGCGCGGCGATACGGTGGTCGTGGCAGATGCCAAGAGCTCGCCGATGACCCTGGCCTATCCGTCGGTGCTGGCGCCGGTCAACGCGCGTGGGCAGGCCTTGCCGGAGACCGAGGGCGGCGCGCCGGCGCAGGCCTGGTGGGATGACAGCGCGGCGCCGGCCGGGCAGGTCGGCATCCTGGTCAGCCTGCACGACCAGCGCCTCTACATGCTGCGCGATGGCGTGATGATCGGCGAGTCGCCGCTCAAGGCCGACGCCCTGCCGGCGTTCCAGGGCACCACGCTGTTCGTGATGGGGCAGGGTTACAGCGACACCCCCAGCCCGCTGGACGTGAACCAGCGCCTGCACCAGTGGACGGCCTATCCGCTGCTGGGCCAGGACCGTGCCCGGGCCACGCCGGACCTGCTGGCCACGCCCTCGTTGCCGATGGCGCTGCCGGCCGATTTCGCCCGCCAGCTGTACCAGGTGCTGGTACCGGGCACGACCCTGCTGGTGACCTCGCTGCCGGCGGTCCGCCCAAGCCCGGCTGAATCCGGAATGCAGCCGGTCTTGGAATCCGAGCCGCAAGGGTCCACCCTCAAGGACAACTGAGTCCCCCTGTTGTGCCCATGACTGCATCCCGCCTGTGCCGGCTGGCCGCGTTCGGCCTGCTGGCGACCTCGGCCAGCGCCCCGGCGCTGGCACAGACGCCCGCCCTTGCCACCAGCGCCGATGATCTGGCTGCCCTGCTGTCGCGCAGTGCGCCCAAGGCTGACCGCCACGTGTTGGAGCTGGCGGCGCACGCCATGCGCTGTGCGTTGCAGCGTCCGGAGCTGGGCATCAATGGTGATCGCCTCAGCGTGATCGACTACTCGCGGCCGTCCACCGAGCCGCGCCTGTGGGTGTTCGACCTGGCCCACCAGCGCCTGCTGTTCGAGGAATGGGTGGCGCATGGCCGCAACAGCGGCGAGAACCGCACCGAGCACTTTTCCAACCGCGATGGCAGTTTCATGTCCAGTCTTGGCGCGTTCACCGCGCAGGAGACCTATATGGGCGGCAACGGTTATTCGCTGCGCCTGGCCGGGCTGGAACCGGGCTTCAACGACCGCGCGCGTGACCGGGCGATCGTCATCCATGGTGCGCCGTACGTGAACCCGGCCACCGCGCAGCTGCAGGGGCGGCTGGGCCGCAGCCTGGGTTGCCCGGCGGTGCGGCTGTCTGTGGCCAAGCCGCTGATCGATGCGTTGCGTGGCGGCACGATGGTGTTTGCCTACTACCCCGACCAGGACTGGCTGAAGCACTCGCAGCTCCTGGCCGGCGGATGCGGTGGCCAGGGCACGCTCGCCACGCGGTGATGCACGACGGCGCGCGGCATGATGCAATGCGCGGATGAACATCGACTCCCTGCTGCACACTCCGAGCCAGGTCATTTCCAGCCTGGACTATCGTCGCGAACGCTGGCGGAATGGACTTGGCTGGACCCGCGAGATCCTGCGCCTTCCTGCGCAGGGTGATGACTGGGCGCTGCGCCTGTCGGTGGCCGAGATCGAGCAGGACGCCGCGTTTTCTGCGTTTCCCGGCGTTGAGCGCGAACTGGTGCTGCTGCAGGGCAATGGCGTGCGCCTGCGCTTCGAGGATGGCCGCGTGGCGGAAGTGCTGCCGCCACACGGGCGGGTGCGCTTTGCCGGCGAGGAAACGCTGCACGGCGAACTGGTCGATGGCACCACACATGATTTCAACCTGATGTGGAAGCGCGAGCTGCTGCAGGCCGAACTGCTGCACCGACCGCTGGTGGGCGCGATGTTCTTCTTCTGCGAACCGGGCGTGGCCTGGGCACTGCATCTGCTGGCCGGTCAGGCGGAGTTCGGTGCAGACAGCGGCCTGCCGGCGCTGCAGGCGGGCGATACCGCGTGGTTGGCGGCGGGCGAGCGTCAGCGGCACGCGTTGCAGGGCGGTGGCGAGTTGTTGGCGATACGGGTCTGTGCAGCGGTGGGATGATTCCTGGGCGCCGGTGGGCCCCACGCCATGCGTGGATGCGGCGACCTCAATACACGTCGCGCCGGTAACGACCGGCCAGCAGTAGTGCTTCCTTGCCCGCAACACCCAGCACCTGCTCGATCACCGCATCAACCGCCGGGGCCATGCCCTGCAGGCTGCCGCAGACCAGGATCGTCGCGCCTTCATCCACCCACTGCCGCAGCGTTGCTGCTTCGGCCAGCAGCCGGTCCTGCACATAGCGCTGCGCGCCGCCGTCGCGGCTGAACACTGCATCCAACCGCGCCAGCGTCCCGTCGGCCAGCATTGCCTGCAGTTCTTCACCGAAGTGGAAGTCGTGCGCGGCGGTGCGCTCACCGAACAGCAGCCAGGTGCGGTGCGCGCCGCTGCGTACGCGTTCGTGCAGATGCGCGCGCAGGCCGGCGATTCCGGTGCCGTTGCCGATCAGCAGCAGCGGCACATCGGCGGGCACGCCATGGAAATTGTCGTTGCGGCGTAGGCGCAGTTGTACCGGTTCGCCAATGGCCGCGTGGTCGCACAGCCAGCCGCTGCCGATACCGGGTGTACCATCGGCGCGCAGCTGTCGGCGCAGCAGCAACTCCACTGCGCCGTCGGCCATCACCGAGGCGATCGAGTACTCGCGATGCGGCAGCGGTTGCAGGGTCGCCAGCAATGCGGGCAGATCACCCGGAGGAACCAATGAGGGCAGGTGTGAGCGCGCAACGCGTGCCAGCAACGTCTGCCCGTCATCAAGCGCGATGTCCGCATCGAAGCCTTGTGCGTCCAGCCAGGCACGCACGGTGTGCGGTGCATGCTGCGGGCCGATTTCGGCGATGTCACCGGCCTGCCACTGCGCATTTGCGTCGGCCGGGGGCTGCAGGCGCAACCAGTACACCGGGCCGCCGGGGCTGCCCGGGTTCAGATGCTCGCGTTGCAGCAGCGTCCACGACTGATAGTCGGCCGGACTCCAGTCGGGCAGTTCGCTGGCGCCACCGCCGAGCTGACCCAGCAACTGCTGCCAATGACGCAGCGCAGCCGGATCGGCGTTGTCGACTTCGATCGCATCGAACAGCGGATGCGCGCCGTGCCGACGCAGCCACTGGTCAAGCTTGTGGCCGAATCCGCAGAAGTGGCCATAGCTGCGGTCGCCCAGTGCGAGCACGCCGTAGTGCAGGTGCTGCAGCGAGGGCGGCGTGGCCATCACCCCGCGCAGGAAGGGCAGGGCATGGTCGGGCGGATCACCTTCGCCGGTGGTGCTGGCGATGAACAGCGCGCGCTGGCTGTCGGCCAGCAATGCGGCGTCGACCTCATGCAGCCCTCGCACGCGCACGGGCACGCCGGCACCGCGCAGGGCCTCGGCACTGCGTTCGGCCAGTTCGCGGGCAAAGCCGGTCTGGCTGGACCAGACCAGCAGAATGGGCGCGGTGTCTCCGGTTGCGGCATCGTCGCGCGGGCGCCCCCGCCACCACAGTGCAGCGCAGGCAAGCGCATACAGCACCGTGGCGAACACCGCGATCTGCGACTGCCGCGCAGGCGGCGCGCCCTGCCACCAAGCCTCGCCCAGATGCAGGCGGAGCAGCGCCCAGCCGATCAGCGCCAACAGAAGCAGGACCAGAGTGTTGCCAAGCCACGCACGCGACGAACGAGTGCTCATGCGCTCTGCTCGTCGAGCAGGCGCTGGAAGGCGCTGCTGAGACATTCCCGCGGGCCACCTGCTGCACGCTGCAGGTAGCGCGCGGCCAGTCCTTCGCGTTCGGCCAGTGCCATGCCCTGTTCGCGACCGAGCACGGTCAGTGCGGTAGCCCAGGCATCGGCATGCATGGCGTCGTCGGCCACCACCGTGACCGCCGCTGCAACCTGCCGCACCGGTCTGCCAGAGCGCGGGTCAAGGCTGTGACTGTAAACCTCGCCATCGGCCTGGTACTGGTGCCAGCGATCGCCGGATGTGGCCACGGCCTTGCCATCCAGTGCCAGCACCCGTGGCGGGGTATCGGTGTGCGCATCCTCTTCCGGTGCGGATTCCACCAGCACGCGCCACGGCTGGCCGTCCGGTTTTCTGCCGTAGCCGGCCAGTTCGCCACCCACCTCGATCAGCGCTGCAGCAATGCCTTGTCCACGCAACCAGGCGGCCACCTGATCGACGCCGAAGCCCTTGGCGATCGCAGAGAGATCCAGTTCCAGTCCACCCGGTTGCAGCAGCGCATCGTCCTGCCACTGCAGGCGCTGCCAACCGCAGCGGTCACGCGTGGCCTGCACGGTAGCGGCGTCGGGCTGGCGGCGTTCACCGGCATGTGCACCGAAGCCCCACAGTGCAACCAGCGGACCGATGGTGGGATCGAAGGCGCCGTCACTGGCGGCGGCGATGGCCTGTGCGCAGGCCAGGACGTGGCGGGTTTCGAACGGCAGCGCGCACCATTGCCCAGCGCCGGCGCGGTTGTAGCGACTCAGGTCCGAACCGGGCTCCCAGGTACTCATCTGCGCGACCACCTCGTCCAGCCGCGCCTGGATGCCAGCATGCAGCGGGTGCAGGTCGCGCTGGAGCGGCGCGACCAGCGACACGCTCCAGGTGGTGCCCATGGTGGTGCCACCGAGGCGGGCGATGTCGAGCAGGGGATCGGTCATGGTGGTGTGCTGCAGATGCGATGCCGGGGCTGCCCGGCATCGCGGTCCACGTCATTACTGCGGCAGCACTTCCAGCGTGGCAACGTAGCTCAGGCGGCGCTTGGCGGCCTGCTTCACCGACGTCTTGTTGTCCTCGGTGCCGGTTTCCAGCCAGTACATCCCGGCTTCCGGCCAGGTCACCTTGATCTCGCCCTTGGCGTCACTGGTGACCTTCAGCTCGTCCTGTGCGTTGCGGTAGCGGGTGGCACCACGCACGATCTCGAATTCCAGGCCGGCGGTGGGCTTGCCGTCGACCAGCACACGGAAGGTGGCTTCCTCGCCAGCGAACAGATCGTTCGGGTGGCCGACGGCGACCAGCTCGATGCCACGGTTGGTCGGCTTCAGCGCGGTGTCGTTCGGCGCACCGTTGGTGACGAAGGTCTCCACACGGCCGACCGACTGGCTCACTTCCAGCTTCTTCGCATCCTTCGGCAGTTCGCCGAAGGTGGCGACGCTGCCGCGCCAGCGCTTGCGCTCGCCGTTCTGCTCGTAGGTGGCGAACAGGCCGTCATTGACCGAGGCGATGCGGTAGGTGCCCGGCTGCTTCAATTCGATGTCGAACACGCTGCGGTACTTGCCGGTCGAAGCATTCTGCGGCTGCACGGTGCTGCCGTCCGGCGCGGTGATCACCAGCGATTCCAGGCGCAGCGGCACGTGGTTGAAGTAGAACAGATCGTTGGAGACCGCACCGTCGACGGTGATCCACGGCGCGTTGCCGGCGATCACGGTCTGCGAGGGCAGCAGCCAGGCCTTGTGGGCCAGGGCGGAGAAGGGAAGGGCAGCGGCCAGGGCGGCGGCGAGGACGAGCGTGCGCTTCATGCGGAAGACTCCAGTGGATGCGGGGTGATGCGACGAGGAGGAGGGAATTACGACTTAATCCCCTCCGTCCCCTTTTCAGGGTTTGACGGCGAGGGTGACCTGGCCCAGTTCGGTGGCGCCCTGCGCCTTGCCGTTCTGCGCGGCGGTGGCCGGCCAGGTGAAGGGGATCTTCAGCAGTTCACGGCCGCCGACTTCGCGCACCGCTTCCACCACCAGGGTGTAGTTGCCCGGGGCCAGCTGCTTCAGTGCCGGCTGCTTGTCGTTGAACGACAGCGCGTGCTTGCCGGCCGGGCGGGTCGGGCCGGTCACGCCGTCCACCGGCACCTGCAGGGTGCGCCCGCTCTTGCGCCACCACTGGCGCAGGTCGGGCAGCCACTTGGTGCCGTGGCCTTCGCTGTTGCTGGTCTGCTGGTACCAGACAGACAGGTTTGCTGCGACCTTCTGGTCGGCGCCTTCCAGCCACACTGCCACGTAAGGGCGGTGGTACTCGGCCACGTTGAGCTTGGGCACTTCGACGTTGATGTCGAGGGTGGTGGCATAGGCCGGCGAGGTGGCCAGCAGGCCGCTGAGGGCGATGGTCAGGGTGACGCGCATGGGGCGGCTCCGGAAACGAAGGAAAGTCAGTGGATCAGCAGCAGGGCGATCAGCAGCGGGATCATCAGGCCGAGGCCGACCAGCGGCCAGGTCATGCGCCGCTGCCGCGCATGCAGGTGCAGCAGGAACAGGCCGGTGATGCAGAACACCAGGCAGGCCACGGCAAACAGGTCCAGGAACCAGCCCCACGCCGGGCCCGCGTTGCGGCCCTTGTGCAGGTCGTTGAGGTAGGACACTGCACCACGGGAGGTCGATTCGTACTCCACTGCGCCGGTCTCACGATCGATGCTCAGCCAGGCGTCGCCACCGGGGCGCGGCAGCGACAGGTAGATCTCTTCGGGCGACCATTCGGCCGGGCGTCCGCCGATGGCGATCCCCAGCTGCGTGTCCAGCCATTGCCGGGCCGGGCGCGGAATCGGCGCGTTGCCGTCCTCGCGCGTGCCCAGCTGGCCCAGCAGCGCGGCCGGCAGTTCCAGATGCTGGTTCTGCACCTCGGGTTTGGCTTCGATCTTCGCGGCGTGGTTGAGGGTCAGGCCGGTCACCGCGAACAGCAGCATGCCGATCAGGCACACCGCCGAGCTGATCCAGTGCCACTGGTGCAGCGTCCGCAGCCAGAAGCCACGGTTCTGTTGCTGCTGCACGGTGGAAGAGGCAGGACGGCTCACGGCACGGTTCGAGGCGGAAAGGGACTGCCCATTACATCATTGATGAGAATAGCTCGCAATTGCGTGTCGTTCTGTATCCCTGGAGCAGGTCTGGCGGGTTGCCGGCCAGCGGCCGGCGCTACCGATCGGTAGATCCTCGCCATGCGTGGATGAAGCGGTGCCGACCAAGGTCGGCACCCACCAGGACAGGGCAATGCCGGCCAGTGGCCGGCACTGCCGGTGCGCGGCGATCAGAACTTCGCGTTGAGCGAGATCCAGTAGCTGCGGCGCTGGTCCTTGGTTGCGTAGTCGTCCACGCAGCTGAACTCACTGGGATTGAGCAGCAGGCACGACTGCGAAACGAAGTCCTTGTCGAACAGGTTGTTGACCCGTGCGTTGACCGTCAGCCACGGCGTGGCCTTCCAGCTGCCGCCCAGGTGGAAGATCGTGTAGTCCTCGTAATAGCGCACGTGGCGGGTGCCGGCACTGTCGATGAGGGTGTCGCGATAGCGGTCGTAGCGACCTTCGCCGATCAGCGACAGGCTGATCGCTTCGTTGATCTGCCAGTTGAGGCTGGCGTTGGCCATGTGCTTTGCCGGTGTGGTGCCTGCGATCGGGCGCCCCTTGTCGGGGCCGCTGGTCTGCTCGCTCTTGGTCCAGGTGTAGTTGCCGCGCAGCTGCAGGGTGTCGAGCAGGTCGACATGACCGGCCAGCTCGGCACCGCGGGTCTCGGCCTTGTCGATGTTCACGCTCTGGGTGAAGGTGCTGTAGCCCAGCGCGGCCCAACCCGGACCGATGTCCACGCAGTAACCGCTGCCGGCCGGCGCCACTTCGCAGTTCGGGAACGTGCCGCCGCTGGCGATCTTGTCTTCGAACGTGTTGAAGAAGCCGGTGACATTGAAGCCCCAGCGCTGGCCTTCGTAGTAGGCGGCCAACTCGTAGTTGGTGCTGGTTTCAGGCTTGAGGTTCGGCGAGCCCACCAACGGCAGCACGCCCTGGCCACCGAAGCCGGTGATGCCCGGGAACAGCTGGTCCGGACGCGGGGTCTTGTAGCCGGTGCTGACGCCGCCCTTGAAGGTCCACGCATCGCTGGCGTTCCACACCAGGTAGCCACGCGGACTGAGATGGCTGCCGAACACGTTGTGGTCGTCATAACGCAGACCAACGGTAGCGGTGAGGGTATCGGTCAGCGCCCAGTTGTCCTCGGCGAACAGGGCCCACATGCGGTGTTTCTGCTTGGTGTTGCTGCGATAACCGGCGCCATCCATGCCGAACACGCCGTCGATCATGTCGGTGTCGTTGTACTGGCCGCCAACGGTCAGCTTGTGCGCGCCGAAGTCGAGGTCGAGCATCGTGTCGAGCACGTAGCCTTCCAGTTCCATGGTGCGCAGCGGACGCGGCAGGAACGCCTGCAGGCGCGCCATCTCGCTCGGGTTGAGCGCGGCCAGGGCATTACCACGGCCGGCCGCGCAGTTGTTGGCGGCACCAGTGCGGCGACAGACGTCGTTCCACAGGGTCTGCAGGTTGGCGCGTTCGTCCAGGGTCAGCGGCAGCGAGCGGCCCAGGTTGCTGCTCTTGCTGTGGGTCAGCGAGGTCTGCCAGGTACCGAAGCTGTAGCGGCCCTGGTGGGTCAGCGACAGCTGATCACGCTCGTAGCGCTGGTAGGCGGTGTAGCCCACGCGCGGCTGCACCACGCGGCGGGTGACGGTGCCGCTGCCGGTCGGGTTGGGGATGACCGCATTGCCGACGCGCCATAGGCTGGCCAGGCTGTCCAGCGTGCCGGTCTGGCCTTCGCTGTTGTCGTACTTCTGCCGCGACACGTCGTAGTCCAACCACAGTTCGTGATCGTCGTTGACGCGGAAGTCCAGGCGTACGCCGGTGTTCCAGTTGGTGTTGGCCACCGACTTGCCACCGCCACCGAAGCCGATGCTGCGCTCCCAGAGGCTGCCGTCGGGCAGGGTCAGTGCATCCCACTCCGGGTTCGATGCCTTGGCATCGTAGTAGCTGCCGCGCACTGCCAGGCTGAGGCGGTCCTTCAGCAGTGGGCCGCTCAGGTAAAGGTCGGTGGTGCGCGCATCACCGAACTGGTCGTCCTGCTGCACGGTGAAGCCCTGGGTGAGCGCGCCGTGCCAGCTGTCCTGGTTGCGACGGGTGATGATGTTGATGACGCCGCCCATCGCGTCCGAGCCGTACAGGGTGGACATCGGGCCGCGCACGACTTCGATGCGTTCGATCGCATCCAGCGGCGGCAGGTAGGCGAACTGGCCGCCACCGAAGTTGTTCGGGTACAGCTGGCCGACATTGCTCTGGCGACGGCCATCGATCAGTACCAGGGTGTATTCGGACGGCAGGCCGCGCATGGAGATGGTGGCGCGACCGTTCTTGTCGGTGGCCTCCAGGCCGACGTCGATGCCTTCGACGTCGCGCAGCGCGTCGACCAGGTTGGTGTAGGGGCGCTTGCTGAGTTCCTCTCGGCTGACCACGCTGATGCTGGCCGGTGCATCGACCACCTTCTGCTCGAAGCCGGAGGCGGTGACCACCACCTTGTCCAGCGTCTGTGGCGCGCCGGAAGCGTCACCGTGGGCGAAGGCAGGGGCGATCATGGCGGCCAGCACGGCGCTGGTCAGCAGGGTACGGGACAGGGACGAACGGACACGATGGCGCTGGGCCATGGCAGTTACCTCGAAGGACGCAGGGCGCGATGCCACGCGCGAACGGCGCGGCATGCACGGTGAGGCCCGGTCAGGGGCGGCTGGGATGAAGCAGGCAGCGGCGCGCGGGCGCGACCGCGCAGGCGGTCACGTCGGGCCGTGGATCAGGCGAGCGGCGGCGCCTGGCCGCGTTGCTGGCGGCGCCCGGGCGCATCGGCCCAGGGCGTGTCCGGAGTGGCCAGCGGCCAGTCCGGGCGCGCGCCGGGCATGGCCGGCGTGGCGGGTACGAGGTCCAGTTCAGTGCGCAGCCATTGGCTGGCCAGCAGCAGGGGCGGGCGTGCCTTCTCGGCCGATTTCACCGGAGCGGAGGAGCAGCGGCGCAGCTTGGCCGGTGCCTCTTCCTGCAGGGGGGCTTCGCCACCGCGCTCTTCCAGCGGCATCTGCACGGCCATTCCGGCCTGCCCGTGTGGCAGCAGCGGCAGGGTGCCCAGCAGCAAGGCCAGCATCGCCACCCACGCCAGCAGGCTGGCCAGCGCAGGACGCTGGCCGCGCATGGCGGCGCCCATCTTGCGATGGATGAGTGGGCGAGGGCGAAGCGGGCGCAGCAAGCAGGGGTCCCCAGGGGTCTGCCGGCAGCGGCCGGCATCAACGGGGCGTGATTGTAATGAGAGCTGTTAGCTGTTGCAAATGAGAATGATTGCCAAAACGTCTCAGGCTGGCCGAATGGGGCTCAGACCTCGCTCCAGCGCCGCAGCAGGTTGTGGTACACGCCGGTCAGCTGCAGCACCGCCTCGGCGTCGCCGCCGGTCTGCCGCAGGCGCTCGATCGAGCCGTCCATTTCCCACAGCAGGCGGCGCTGCACATCGTCGCGGACCATGCTTTGCACCCAGAAGAACGAGGCCACGCGCGCGCCGGCGGTGACGGGGCGCACCTGGTGCAGGCTGCTGGACGGGTAGACGATCAGGTCGCCGGCGGGCAGCTTCACTTCGTGCTCGCCGTAGGTGTCGCTGATGATAAGTTCGCCGCCCTCGTACTCGTCCGGCGCCGACAGGAACAGGGTGCAGGAAATGTCCGAACGCAGCTGTTCGCCGTTGGCCAGGTTCATCACCGCGCCATCGACATGGAAGCCATAGGTGCCGCCACCGCTGTAGCGGTTGAAGCGTGGCGGCAGGTATTTCAGTGGCAGCGCGGCGCTGAAGAACAGCGGGTGCCGGGCCAACGCGACGAGGATGATCTCGCCCAGTTCGCGGCGCAGCGGTGAGGCTTCGGGCAGTTGCTGGTTGTGCTTGGCCTGCGCGCCCAGATGGCCGACCGTTTCGCGGCCATCGGTCCAGTCGGCGGCATCGAGGCGGCGGCGAAAGTCGGCCACCTGGTCGGCGCTGAGAATATCGGGGATGTGCAGCAGCATGCGGGACTCCTCAGAGGGACGGCGGCGCGACCAGGGCGCGCACCTGTGGATGCGGCGATGCGGCCAGCTCCGGCACGATGTGTGCCATGAATGTCGGGCTGCCATTGGCCAGCGCCAGCTGCAGCCAGTGCACGGCCTGCTCGACCTGGCCGGCCTGCAGCAGGATCGAGGCGTAGTTGGCCTGGCCGCGGAAATCACCGGCCTCGGCCGCGCGCTGGTACCAGGCCAGCGCTGCCTGCGGATCGGGTGCGGTATCCAGCCCGTCTTCGAGGTGGCGGGCCAGCAGGTTCATCGATTTGGCATGGCCCAGGTGTGCGGCACGGGTGTACAGGGCCAGTGCCTGTGCGCGGTCCTGGGTCACGCCGCGGCCGGTGGCCAGCAGGTTGGCCAGGTTGTACAGGCCCCAGTCCAGCCCGGTGTCGGCCGCGCGCCGGTACCACACTGCGGCGAGTGTCGGGTCGGGCGCGGTGCCCTGGCCCAGTTCGTGGCAGCGGCCCAGCATGTTCATCGCCATCGGCGCGCCGTTGTTGGCGGCGGTTTCGTACCAGAGCCGTGCCGCCGAGGCGTCCTGTGCGGTGCCTTTGCCTTCCATGTGCATCTGCGCGAGCAGCAGTTGTGCCTCGACCTGTCCGGCCTGCGCAGCGTCGCGCACGCGCGCGAAGGCAGCCTGCGGGTCGTGCTGCAGCAGCTCGGCCAGAGCATCGCTGTCGATGGGGGTACGGGTTGCCATGGGGTGAGTATCGCCGGAAACAAAAACGGCGGCAGGAGCGCCTGCCGCCGTGGTGGAGCGCAGTTACATCAGAACTTCACGTTCAGTGCCAAGGTAGCCGAGCGACCCGGGGCGATGCTCGCGTAGTGCGAGGCATAGGCCTTGGTGAAGTAGGTCTTGTCGGTCAGGTTCTGCACGTTGAGTTGCAGGCTGATGTTGTCCTGGATCGCGTAGCTGGCCATCGCGTCGAAGCGGGTGTAGCTGGCGATCCACTTGGTGTTGGCGACGTCACCGTACTGCTTGTCCGAGTAGAACGCACCGGCGCCGAGGGTCAGGCCGATCGGGAAGCGGTAGGTGGTCCACAGGTTGGCGCTGTGCTTGGCGGTGTTCGGGAACACATTGCCGTTGTTCGGCGACGGCACGTAGATACCGCTCGGGCAGGTGCGGCCGGAGACGGCGCAGACGAAACCGTTGTCCTTCAGTTCCGAATCCAGGTAGGTGTAGCCGCCGTACAGGCTCCAGGCATCGGTCAGCTGGCCGGTGAAGCCCAGCTCGAAGCCGTTGATTTCCTTCTTGCCCGCGTTCTGGCTGGTGCCGTTGTCGATGGTCACGCGTGCGTTGTTCATCACGGTGTGGAAGATCGCCGCGGTCAGGTTCAGGCGGTTGTCCAGCAGGTCCCACTTGGTGCCGAGTTCGAGGTTCTTCGTATCCTGCGGCTTGAGGTCGGCCACGGCGGCGCTCAGGCCGTCCGAACCGTCGCCACCATCCATGCCCGGCGGGGTCGAAGAGGTGCCCCACGACAGGTAGATGCTGCCGTTGGCGGCCGGCTTGAACACCACGCCGGCCTGGTAGTTCAGGAAGTCGTTGCTGTTGCGCACGCGGGTCGGTGCTGCACCGGCCACCGGGGTGGTCAGGGTGGTGCGGAAGTCGTCGTAGCGCAGGCCAAGGTTGACCATCCACTGCTCATTGAGCTCGATGGTGTCGAACACATAAGCAGAGGTGGTCTTGGTGCGCTGCTCGACATCCAGTGCCTTGTCGCTGCGGTATACCGAATGGGTGGCCGCCCACGGATCGCGCGGGTTCGGATTGGCGAAATCGGTGCAGTTATAGCCGGTGGCTGCGCCGGTGGTCGGGCACTTGCTGTTGCCGGTGAGCGGGTTGCTCGTGCCCGGGGTCATCAGGTAGCTGCCACGGGTCATCTTCTCGTCGCTGTACTCCACGCCCGCGCTGTAGCTGTGCTTGAGCGCACCGGTCTGGAAGGCACCGGTCAGGCCCAGCTGGTCGGCGAAGCTCTTGACGTCGACGGCGCGGCTGTTGGTGCGGCGCCACAAGGTGCCGTAATTGTTCGGGTTGCCCTGGCTGTCGTCCGGCTGGGTCCACAGGTAGTCGTTGCTGGTGTTGCCCAGGCGCGCGATGTTGCGCAGCTTGTGGCCGCCGAAATCGTAGCTGGCGTCCAGGGTGCTGATGTCGGCGCGGGTGCGCTGGAAGTCACGGTCGACCAGACCGTAGTAGTTGTTGCGGTCCGGCACCATCGGGCGGCCGTCGACCCACTTCGAGGCCGGCGCACCGTTCGGATTGCCGTACGGGAAACCACCCGCGTCCGGCAGGTCATCGCTCTGCATGTGGTAGTGGCTGGCGATCAGCTGCGCCGGGCCGTTCAGGCCGAACGCGATCGATGGCGCGATGCCCCAACGGCTGACATTGGCAGCGTCGCGGCCGGCGATGTCCGACTCGTGCTTCATCAGGTTCAGGCGGGCCGCGATGCCATCGCCCAGCACGTAGTTGGCGTCCACGGTGCCGCGCGCGTAGCTGTCGGTGCCGATGCCCATGCTGGCACTGGTCTCGTTCTTCAGCTTCGGCGTCTTGCTCACCAGGTTCAGGCTGCCACCACCGGAGTCACGGCCACCGTAGGCCGAGCTCGGGCCCTTGACCACTTCTACCTGCTCCAGGTCGAAGATCTCGCGGGTCTGCGAGCCGACGTCGCGCAGGCCGTCGACGAAGACGTTGCTCTGCGAATCGAAGCCACGGATGAACGGGCGGTCGCCGGTCGGGTTGCCGCCTTCGCCGGCACCGAAGGTGATACCCGGGACCATGCGCAGCGCATCCTGCAGGTTGGTCGCACCGGTTTCGGCGATCAGCTTTTCCGACACGATCGATACCGACTTCGGGGTGTCCAGCAGCTCGGCGGTGAACTTCGGCGAGGACGGATTGAACCAGCTGCCGCGCACCTGCACCTTGTCCAGCTCGGTGGCGTTGCGGGAGCCGGCGTCGGCGCTGTCGGCGGCCTGTGCGACCAGCGGTGCGAAACCGGCGGCCAGGGTGGCGGTAGCGAGCAGGGAAACGCGCGGGGCGTGCTTGCGGGACGTGATGTGGGTCATGGCGGTGGGTAGTGGCGTGGATCGGGAAAGGGCGAGGGCCGAAGCGCAGGCAGCGCGTCGACACGTGGAGGGCTTCTTCTGTAGAGCCGAGCCGATGCTCGGCTGGCAGGAAACGCAATCAGGCGCACGGCAACGGCCGCAGAGCGCCTCAGCTGGCGTGCGGTGCGGGCGGCGCGTGGCCGGGGTTCAACCGCAGTGCGGGATCGTGCAGCTGCCAGCGCAGGGCGTCGGAGCGCCACAACGGGATATACGCGACCAGGGCGGCACGCGGGGGAGCCCGTCCGGTGCAGGGCGTGGTGCCCTCGCTATCCAGCGGCGGCTCTGGTGCGGGCGCGGCATGGTGCGGGCACTCGTCCACCGGCGGTGCCGGCATCGGCATGACCTGCTGCAGATCTTCAGCGTGTGCCTGCCAGCCGTGTGCGGCCGGATCGCTGGCACGCCCTTCGTGCAAGGCCGACCAGCCCAGCAGCAGCGTCAGCAGCGCGGCCACGAGCAGCGGCCACCCTTGACGGGCGAGCTGGCGCAGCGTGGCGGTGGGCGCGGGCGAAGCCATGGCGCGGAGGCGGAGTCGTTACGAAGATGTTACGTAGAATAACATCAACGATAATGATTCGCATATGCGCAATCCGGCAGGGGGGCTGGATGGTCCGGAAGGGCCCCGGAAGGCCCCTCAGTGCACTCCAGTAGGTCCACCCCATGGGTGGATGCTCTCTCGCGGTGCGCCCCGTGGGTGATTCCTCCGGGCGGAGCGCCGCCTCAATCCCGGTCGTCGCGGGTCCAGACAGCGTCGTGGTCGCGCTTCACCGGAAACTTGGGCACAGGGCTGTAGGCCGGGGCACACAGGGCGCGGCCGTCTCGCACGTCGAAGCGCGCCCCATGCAGCACGCACTCCACGCTGCCTTCGGTCGTGTTGAACTCGCCCGAGGACAGCTCAAACTCCTCATGCGTGCACTGGTCTTCCAGGGCATACAGCTCGCCATCGAGGTTGAACACCACGATCGGTGTGCCGGTCACATCGTCGAAGACGCTCTTCATTTCACCCGGCAGCAGCTCGCTGCCGGCACAGACAAAGGTCCAGGCCTCGCTCACGCGGCGGCTCCGGCCAGCGGCTTTTCCAGGATCTCGAAGCGCAGGTCGTCGCGCTTGGGAATGCCGAAGCGTTCGTCGCCATACGGGAACGGCTTCTTGATGCCGGTGCGCTGGTAGCCGCGGCGTTCATAGAAGGCGATCAGCTCGTCGCGCACGTCGATCACCGTCATCTGCATCACCGGCACGCTCCATTCGCGCGCGGCATGCGCTTCGGCCGCCTCCATCATCTGCTTGCCGACACCGCCGCCCTGTTGGGCCGGGTCGACCGAGAACATGCCGAAGTAGCCCTTGCCATCGACATCGGCAACGTGGGCGCAGGCCACCAGCTGGTTCCCGCGCTCGGCCAGCAGGATGGTGGAGCGCGGGCGGTCCAGGTCAGCCTGGATGCCTTCGGCGTCGATGCGGGCGCCGTCCAGCAGGTCGGCTTCGGTGGTCCAGCCGACGCGGCTGGCATCGCCGCGGTAGGCCGAGGTGACGAGGGTGATCAGGGCGGGGATGTCGGCCGACGTGGCGGCGCGGAAGGTCAGGGTACTCATGAGCACATTCTAGGTGGAGCAGGGAAGGGCGCGGGAGGCTTCTGGTTGACGTGACTTTGCCGAGTGTGGCCAATACGTGGACTTGACGCCATCTTCATTATTCGTTCATATCTGTGGCCAGCACCCGCCCACCGTGAAGCAACGCGTGGCTGTCTGCCGGCGTGGGTGCCGCCTGGTCGAAGGCCAACTGCCGTTCGGCGCGGGTGGGGCACACAGGGACGTCGATCCAGGGAGGATCTGCATGCAGTCTGGCCTCATTTCATATCCGCGCGCCGTAATGGCTGCCAAGGGTCTTCTTCTCGGTGTCGTTGCCCTGTGCGTGCTGGCACCGGTCGGCGTTTCCGCCCAGATCGTTCCCACCTGGCGGCAGGAGTACGACAAGCGACTGAAGTACGGGGACCTTGTCGAACCGCTGAAGGGCGAGATCTTCGGCGAGCAGGTCAATCTCTATGACGGCTCGATCAGTTTCAAGGCCACGGATATTTCGATTCCGGGCAACGGTGGGCTCGCGATATCGCTCAGCCGCAGTTACGGGGATATCAGCGGCAGTGCAAATGACAAGGAATATGGAAACTGGGATCTCGACATCCCATCGCTTTCAGGCATCTACGGAGACCAGCCCGAAACCGCGATCGGCGGGCATTGGACGCCAAGTGCCCGTTGCTCGACAGTTTCCGCACCCCCGTCGCTGGATGTCTGGAATTACAAGCAAACCCAGACCATCAGTTTTGCTCCGTACACCTATTGGGAGGGGGTGAGGCTTTCATTGCCGGGTGGAGGCGGTGAAACCGTCCTGGCGGGCAGCGGGGACGCGCGCCAGCCAACGCCCCAGGTTGGCACGCCGACGCCCTGGAACACAAAAGGGGGATGGTTCTTCTCCTGCCTCAGTGCACTCAAGAGCGGCCAGCCGGGCGAGGGTTTCCTGGGCCACGCGCCAGACGGAACCAAGTACTACTTCGACTGGATGGTGGCGCGCGAAAACGAGTCTGCCGTTCTCCAGCCCTACGACACCATCACCCATGCCACGCTGAAACGGAAAAAGGTCTTCCTTTATCCATCACAGGTTGTCGATCGTTTCGGCAACTGGGTCCGCTACGAATGGAGCGGCGGGCGGCTGGATCGAATCGTTGCCAACGATGGGCGCAGCATCAGCCTTGCCTATGACTCCCTGGGCCGTATCGCAACGGCGACGGCAGCGGGTCGAACCTGGACCTATGGCTACACCCCGGCGGGTGCGTTGCAGTCGGTGACGCTGCCGGACGGGACGGCGTGGAGCTACAACCTGCCGCCTGTCAATGTGACGAAGAAGTACCAGGAATACACCGGGCAGGACGTTTGGGCCTATATGGAGGTCCCGGCTCTTTGCGCGAAGACGAACAAGATTGTGCAGACCGAGGTTGCAGCCTCCATCACGCACCCATCAGGCGCGGTAGGAACCTTCGTGTTCCGACCCTTCCGGCATGGCCGCAAGAATGTTCCGTTCAACTGCCAGACTTCCGGCGACGACCAGTTGCTGGCCGACGGATGGAATCTCACGCCTATCTATCGGGACGCGATGTCGCTGGTGACAAAGCGGATAAGTGGCCCAGGGATGCCCACGGCGGAGTGGAGCTATCAGTACACCAATCTGGGGTGGGAGTACGACAGGAGAGTCGACCAAGCTGGGTGGCCGGCGATCCCGGTGGGGCAGGCAGAGCCCAAGATAACGATTGAAACCCTGCCGGATGGCACGATCCGGACATACGAATTCGGAAAGGAAGTTGGCTATAACGACGGTCTGCTGCTGTCGACGACAACCAGCTCTGGTGGCGCGGTGGTTCGATCCGAGCGCAGTAACTACTACCCGGACGCGCAGCTTGCCAGCGCACCGTTCCCGCGCGAGGCGGGTCGGAATCTCAAGTACGGGGCCACGGAGCTGGGAGAGCATCTGAACCGCCCAGTGCAGAGCACGATCATCAATCAGGACGGCGTGCAGTTCACCCGTACGGTGCAGGCCTTTGATGCCTTCGTCCGCGAAGTTTCCGTCGTCGAAGCGAATTCCGCTGGACAGAGTCGCACCAGCAGTACCAGCTACTACGACAATCCCGCGCTATGGGTGAACGGCCAGACGGCGCGCAGTGTGCTCAACGGCATCGAGCAGTCCCGCACCGAATTCGATACGGCCAAAGCGCTGCCGCTGCGCGCCTACGCATTTGGCCGCCTGGCCCAGCAGGTGACCTACGCAGCCGACGGCACGGTTGCATCGGTGGCCGATGGCCGTGGAAATACCAGCCATCTGTCGGGATGGAAGCGTGGTGTTCCGCAGCAGCTCCGCCTGCCGGCCACGCCCGAAGCGCCCAATGGTGCAGTGCGCACGGTTGTCGTCGACGACAACGGTTGGATCACCTCGCTGACCGACGAAACCGGCGCAACCACCAGCTTCAGCTACGACAGCATGGGCAGGCTGCGCAGCCTGCAGTTCCCTGGCGGCGACAGCGTGAACTGGAATGGCGTAACCATGGACCTGCAGCGCCTGGGTGGCGCGCAACTGGGCGTGCCCGCCGGGGCATGGAAGCACTCCCGCACGCAGGGCGGACGGCGCACCGATACCTACCTGGATGCGATGTTCCGTCCGGTGCTGGTAACCGAAAACGCCAACAACGTGCTGGACAGTGCCGTGGTCACCCGCTACGACACCAGCGGCAAGACCGTGTTTGCCTCGTATCCCACGCGGCAGCTCTCCGATATCAATGCCGCCCTGGCCGGCACCACGACGCAGTACGACGCGTTGGGCCGCCCCACCGTGGTCAGTCAATCGTCCGAGCTGGGGGCACTGGTTACCCGCACCGAGTACGTGGGCAACCTGTCGGTGAAAGTGACCAACCCGCGCGGCCAGGCGACGACGACACGTCACCTTGCCTACGACCAGCCCAGCTACGAGATGCCGCTGACGCTGCAGCACCCGGAAGGCGTGGTGACCGAGATCCAGCGAGACACGTTGGGCAAGCCGCTGGCGATCACCCGCCGCAGTGCAGACGGCAGCCAGTCGCTGACCCGCCGCTACGTCTATGACGGCTACCAGCAGCTGTGCAAGACCATCGAACCGGAAACCGGCGCGACCGTGCAGGATTACGACGCGGCAGGCAACGTGCTGTGGTCGGCGGCCGGCACGGGTTTGACCAGCACCACCGACTGCAACCGCAGTGAAGCGCTGGCCAGTGGACGTGCGGTGAAGCGTAGTTACGACGCCGCCAACCGCTTGTCGACCCTGATCTTCCCGGATGGGCGCGGAAATCAGAACTGGTCCTACGCACCTGATGGTCTGCCTGCCGAGATCAGTACGCAGAACGATCCGGCCCGGCCGATGGTCGTCAACCGCTACCAGTACAACCGCCGCCGCCTGCTCAGCGGCGAAACCCTGCAGCATCCGGATCTGGGAAGCCTGAGCCTGGCCTATGGCTACGATGCCAACGGCACACTGGCCAGCAATACCTATCCGGGTGGGCGTGTCGTCAGCTACGCGCCGGATGCACTGGGTCGGGCGACGACGGTCGGCGGCTATGCAAAGGAGGCCAGTTACTTCGCCAACGGCGCGTTGGCCCGCTTCGTCTATGGCAACGGGATCGTGCACACGTTGACCCAGAATGCCCGAGGGCTGCCCGACCGCAGCCGCGATGCCACCGCAGCGGCCGCAGTGCTGGATGACAGCTACGACTACGATGCCGGCGGCAACGTGATGGCCATTTCCGATGGCCTGCCCGGGGCGCCCGGCAACCGGGACATGACCTATGACGGCCTGGACCGGTTGCGGACGGTCACTGCGCCGGGCTTCGGCAACGCGTTGTATGAGTACGACGCGCTGGACAACCTGCGCCGTGCCAAGGTCGGCAGTCGCGATCGTACGCACTACTTCGATCCGACCATTCGGCTGGTCAACGTGATCGAAACCGGAACCGGGGCGACCGTGACCGGTCTTGGCTATGACGTGCAGGGCAATCTTTCGGTGCGCAATGGCCAGGCTTTCACGTTTGACTACGGCAACCGGCTGCGCGCGGCGGGGACGGCAGAGAGCTACGAGTACGACGCCCACGGTCGCCGGGTGAAGGCCGGGGCCAGTGGCAAGGGGGCAATCTACTCGTTCTACGACAACGGCGGCGTGCTGCGATTCCAGCGTAACGAACGCACCGGCAAGCAGACCGACTATCTCTATCTGTCAGGCAGTCTGGTTTCCCAGGTGCATGGTGAAGCCGCACCCAGCGTTCCCGCGCTGAGTGCGCCGGGCTACATCACCCAGGGCAGCGTGAACCTGACCTGGAGCCCGGCCGGTGGTGCCAACCGCTATGAGTTGCAGCGTGCCCTTGCAGGCACCTGGAGTACGGTCTTCGATGGCGCGGCGCAATCGTTCACCAGCACCGGTCTGGTCACGGGAACCTATCAGTTCCGCGTGCGCGGTTGCAGGACGGTGTGCGGCGGATGGAGCAATGTCGCATCAGTGGCCGTGGCATTGGCGCCATCCACCGTACCGACCTTGAACCTGCCTGCCACGGCCTTCAATGGCAGTTACAGCGTGGCATGGTCTGCGGCCTCCGGTGCCGAGCGCTATGAGCTGGAGGAAAGCGCCAATGGCGGCGCATGGGCTCAGGTGCACAACGCCATCGGTCAGTCCAAGGCCTTCAGTGGCAAGGCAGCGGGAAGCTACAACTACCGGGTTCGCGCATGTAACCCGGTGGGGTGCACGGGATACAGCGCCACGGCTGCGGTGACGGTGGTGTATCCGCCTGCCACTGCGCCAGGTCTCTCTGCGCCGGCACGCTCTGCGCCGGGCAGTATCGGCATTGGCTGGAACGGGGTGGCTGGTGCCACGCGTTACACCTTGCAGGAGAGCAGTAATGGTGGCGGATGGGTCACGCTGTTCGACGGCAACGCGGGTTCCTATGCCACCGCTGCACGCGGTGTGGGCAACTATGGCTATCGGGTTGCCGCCTGCAATGGCGCGGGCTGCGGACCGTGGTCGGCTACGTCGACGGTAGCGGTGATCGGGCCGCCGACGATCGAGCCGGTGATCAGCGCGCCGGGCCTGGTGAACGTACCGCAGTACAGCCTGAGCTGGTCGGTGCCGGCCAACAGCGAGAGCTTCGTGCTGGAGGAGAGTGCCAACGGTGGTGGCTGGACGGTAGTGCATAACGGCGGCGGGAACAGCTTTGGTGCCAGCCGTGGCAAGGGCAGCTACGCCTATCGTGTAAGGGCGTGCAACTTCGCTGGGTGCAGTCCGTACTCCGGAGTCGTGACTGTTGCGGTGGTGTTGCCGCCGGGGGCGACGAGCCTTTATCTGGCAGAGTGGCTGACGACACGCAGACCGCCTTATCAGGTCCAGTGTTCTGCCGGGTGGAGCCCGGTGGCAGATGCAACGGAGTATCAGCTCGAAAGCGGTGGCGGTGGCCAGCGTCTGTACACGGGCCCCCTGACCTACGTGAACGACAGTGGCGGGACATACTGCGCGCATGAGTATCGCGTGCGTGCCTGCAACGCAGGTGGTTGCTCACCGTGGTCGGCCGAACGGCCGGTCACCCGCGGCGTACTGAGCTGGGACTAAGTCATGAACGGACTCTCTTCGCTGTTGATTCGGGCGGTACTCGCGGTGGTGGTGCTGGCGGCCTGTGTGGCGCCAGCGACCGCCCAGGAGGTGGTCGAGTACATCCACACTGATGCACTGGGTTCACCGGTGGCGATCACCGATGCTGGTGGAAATGTCATCGAGCGTACGGTGTATGAGCCGTATGGGGCGTTGGTCAACCGGCCGTTGAAGGATGGGCCGGGATATACGGGGCATGTGACGGATTCGGGGACCGGGCTGAGTTATATGCAGCAGCGGTATTACGACTCGGGGCTGGGTGTGTTTCTTAGTGTGGACCCAATTTCTGCATCGAGCTCAATGTTTGGACGCTACTTCTACGGTAACAATAGTCCCTACAGATTTGTGGACCCGGACGGGCGTGCGTCTGAAGAGAAAAGCCAGAGGAGATCCGCAGTGGTGGGAAGCAAAATAAAGAATGGGATGGTCGCTCCAGGGAGCCGTATGGGAACTCTGGGAGCTGCGAATGCTGCATCAGGTTCGAATGGAAGCTATGGGCGAGAGCCGCGGGCATCCGATCCTGAATGGACCCGAGATCCTAAAGTAAAGGGGCAGATGGAGAGCGCTTGGAATGATTCGAACCCGTTCGCCCCGGCCGTTCGCAGAGGGGAGTCTGGGTCTCTGAAGCGAGAGAACGGCGGATGGATCGTCCAGTTTGTGGGAGAGGAAGGCCATGAGTTGGTAAGGTCGCCCGCGGGAACCAGGGACAGAATGTCAATGGAGTCCACTAGAAAGCCTTCTGAATTCGAATGCGGATGTATAGTAAAGGGGTATTTTCATACGCATCCAAATACAAGGGCAGAGGGTTATTTCCCTGGTACAAACGGGTATGACTACGACTATCAATTACAGCAGGGAGTCCCCGGTATGATTCGGGGGCATGAGGGTTATGAGTTCATCCCTATTCCGGGAGGTCGCTAATGATAATTTATAGGCTGACGCTTGGTTCAATGCTGTGCCTTGTCGCAACTGCGGGTTGTTCGGCGCGAGAGGTAAAGGAGGGCGGGCATGTTGATGCATGTATGTCGGTAATAGCTGACTACGTGAAGACCTCGCGGGGGTGGGGCAGAGATCTCTACGACATTGTTCCTGAGGGTAAGGAGGGGCCGCTTCGGGGATATGCAGTAATGCATCGTGACGACAAGGGCAGGTTGCCCTCAGAAGAGCTTAAATCATTTCACGTCGATTTGGATTCGAGCTGCAAGGCTGTCGTCGCTGAACTGGGTTATCAGTGATAAAGGGTGTTCTCGCGAGAGTTGTTCGTGCCCGTCGGTATGGGGTGGTAATTAAAGTTGAATGAAGCTCGCATTCTCCTTCCGGTAGGGGCTAAGTGACAGTCATTATTGAGAGCTATCCTGTCTGCTCTACCTTCATTCTAGGTGCCATGTGGGTAAACGCATTTGCGGCTCACAGGATGTTACTGAAAATCGAGCGTGAACGGCCGGAAGTACTTGCTGCAGTCGGAATCATCAAGGTTGATTGGTGGCTAAGGTGCTTGCGCGGTATTGCGGTGCTTGCCCTTACTTCCAAAGGGCAGACGCTCCATCAGGGGGAACGGTGGGTGTTGAGGGGCGTCGTGATGATGTACGTTTTCTTGATTGCCTCCGGGGTATCCATGCTTGTTGGCATGTAGAAGACGGTGTCTCAAGGCCGTTGATGATGGATGGATCGGCATTAGGGTGAGATTGCCCGTTCCTGGCATCACTCAGCGTTTCCCGGTCACGCCTCTGCTTGCTTGCGTCCAGCGCACAATAAAAAAACGCCGCAGTTTCCTGCGGCGTTCTCATGTTTCCCCGAATCTGGCGAATCCTCAGCCCAATAGCTTCCGTACCTTGGTTAGCGCCGTCATGAACCGCTCGATCTCTTCATGCGTGTTGTAGAACGCCAGCGAGGCACGGCAGGTGGCCGCCACACCAAAGTACTGTAGCAGCGGATGCGCGCAGTGCTGGCCCGAGCGCACGGCCACGCCTTCCAGGTCGAGCAAGGTCGCCAGGTCGTGCGCGTGCGCGCCGTCGATCAGGAACGACACCACCGCTGCCTTTTCCGGTGCCTCGCCGATGATGCGCAGGCCATCCACCCGGCGCAGCTCTTCGGTGAAGTGCGCCAGCAGTTCGGCCTCTCGTGCTTCCACGTTCTCCTGGCCAAGCTGCTGCAGGTAGTCGGCGGCCACGCCCAGGCCGATGAAGCCGGCGATGTTCGGGGTGCCGGCTTCGAACTTGTGCGGGGCATCGTTGAACACGGTGCCGTCGAAGCTGACTTCCTTGATCATCTCACCGCCACCCAGGAACGGCGGCATCGCGTCCAGGTGCTCGCGGCGCGCCCACAGCGCACCGGTACCGGTCGGGCCGCACATCTTGTGGCCGGTGATGGCGTAGAAATCGCAGCCGATCGCGGCGACGTCGACCTTGCGGTGCGGCACGGCCTGCGAGCCATCGACCACGGTGATGATGCCGCGCTTGCGCGCTTCGCGGCAGATCTCGCGCACCGGATTGACCGTGCCCAGCACGTTGGAGACATGAGTAACCGCCAGCAGCTTGACCTCCGGGGTCATCGCCGCGCGCAGCGCATCCAGGTCCAGCGCGCCATCGGGGGTGATCTCGGCCACGCGGATGGTGGCGCCGGTACGCTGCGCGACCAGCTGCCACGGCACAATGTTGGCGTGGTGCTCCATGCGCGTGATCAGGATCACGTCACCGGCCTTCAGCCGCGGCAGCGCCCACGAATAGGCCACCAGGTTTATGGCGAAGGTGGTGCCACTGCACAGCACCAGGTCGCTGGGCCGCACGTTGAGGAAGCGTGCCAGCGTGTTGCGTGCGCCTTCGTAGGCATCGGTGGCTTCACTGCCCAGTGCATGCACCGCACGGCTGACGTTGGCGTTGTAGCGGCGGTAGAACTCGTCCACCGCGCCGATAACCTGCACCGGCTTCTGGCCGGTGTTGGCATTGTCGAAATAGACCAGCGGCTTGCCATGCACTTCACGCATCAGCAGCGGGAAGTCGAGGCGGACGCGGTCCCAGTCGGGGGCGCCGGTGCGTCCTTCGATCGGGCGCGGCGTGGACAGGTTCATGCCACACCTGCCTCGGCCAGCGCCTTGTCCAGACGGTGTGCCAGCTGCGCACGCAGTGCGTCCGGCAGGATCTTCAACGGCTCGTGGCAGAACGCGGCGCTCAGCAGTGCCTGCGCCTGTGCCTGCGGCAGGCCGCGCGAGCGCAGGTAGAACAGCGCGTTGGCATCGAGCTGGCCGACAGTCGCACCGTGCGCGGCCTTCACTTCATCGGCGTCGATCACCAGCGTCGGCTGGGTGTCGATCTCGGCATCGGCCGACAGCAGCAGGTTCTTGTTGGACAGGTTCGCGTCGGTGCCATCGGCGCCTTCGCGGATCTGGATGCCACCATGGAACACCACGCGGCTGCGGTTGGCGGCGACGCCGCGCCACAGCAGTTCGCAGGCGGTATCGCGTGCGATGTGGTCGATACCCAGGCGGGTTTCGACGTGGCGGCGGCCATTGCCAAGCAGCACGCCGTTGGCGGTCAGCTGGGCATTGTCGCCTTCGAGGCGCACGTTCAGTTCATGGCGGCTGAGCGCGGCGCCCAGTTCCAGGTCCACGCGGTGGTACTGCGCGTCGCGGGCCAGCACGGCGTCGGTGCGCAGGAAGCTGGTCTGGCGCGCGCTGCCGGCCTGCACGCGGGCGTGCTTGAGCACGGCATCACGGGCGACATGGGCATGCAGCACGGTGTTGTCCAGGTGGGCGGAGTCACCCACGCTGAAGCGATGCTCGACCACGCCCAGGCTGGCGCCGGCACGCAGTTCGATCAGGTGACGGTGATGCCAGGCCAGGTCGGTATCGCCGGCGACGCTGGCAAACACCAGCTGCAGCGGCACGTCGACCTGTACGCCTTCATCCACGCGCAGCACCACGCCTTCATCGGCCAGCGCGGCATTCAGGCGGGCGAAGATCTCCTCGCTGCGCTCGTAGCGGCGGCCAAGGAAACGCACGGCGTCTTCGCCAGCGGCCAGCGCGGCCGACAGCGGCTGCAGCTGCACGCCGGCCGGCAGGGCCTGCACGTCGCTCAGCGCGGCGTCCAGGCGGCCATTGACGAACACCAGGCGCGGTGCAGGAATGTCCTCCAGCAGCGCGGCGTCCAGCGCCGGGCCCTGCAGCGGTGCCGCTGCGAACGCACGGCGTTCCAGCTGGCGCAGTGAGGTGTACTTCCAGGCTTCGTTGCGGGCGGCCGGCAGGCCGTCGCGCAGGGCCGCATCCAGCACTTCGCGGCGCGCATCGCTGCCGCAGAAGGCTTGGGCCATCGAGTCAAGCAGGGCGCTCATCAGACCGCCGCCTCGGGCACGACCCGGTCCTTCAGGAAATCATAGCCGTGCGCTTCCAGTTCCAGCGCCAGTTCCGGGCCACCGGTCTTGACGATGCGGCCATCGGCCAGCACGTGCACCACGTCCGGCTTGATGTAGTCCAGCAGGCGCTGGTAGTGGGTGATGACCAGGAACGAGCGGTCGGCGGCACGCAGTGCGTTGACACCGTCGGCCACGCTCTTCAGCGCGTCGATGTCCAGGCCCGAGTCGGTCTCGTCCAGGATCGCCAGCTTCGGTTCCAGCACGGCCAGCTGGAAGATCTCGTTGCGCTTCTTCTCGCCGCCGGAGAAGCCTTCGTTGACGCCACGGTGCAGCAGCTCGTCCTTCAGGTGCAGCACGGCCAGCTTCTGGCGCACCAGCTTGAGGAACTGCATGGAATCGAGTTCTTCCTCACCGCGCGCCTTGCGCTGGGCGTTCAGTGCCGCGCGCAGGAAGTAGGTGTTGTTCACGCCCGGGATTTCCACCGGGTACTGGAACGCCAGGAACAGGCCGGCAGCGGCGCGCGCTTCCGGGTCCTGCTCCAGCAGGTCGACGCCGTCGAACTGCACGCTGCCTTCGGTCACTTCGTAGCCGTCGCGGCCGGCCAGGACATTGCCCAGGGTGGACTTGCCGGCGCCGTTCGGGCCCATGATGGCGTGCACCTGGCCGGGCTGGACGTCCAGCGACAGGCCCTTGAGGATTTCCTTGTCGCCGATGCGGGCGTGGAGGTTTTCGATCTTCAACATGGTGGGGGTTTCCGTGGGGCGGGCCGCGGCCCGCCGGTAAAGAGAATGCGTTTGCGAGGGGCGGGGGCGGGCGGTCAGCCCACCGAACCTTCCAGCGAGACTTCCAGCAGCTTCTTGGCTTCCACCGCGAACTCCATCGGCAGTTCGCGGAACACCTGCTTGCAGAAGCCGTCGACGATCATCGACACCGCGTCTTCCTGGCTGATGCCACGGGCGCGGCAGTAGAACAGCTGGTCGTCGGAGATCTTGGAGGTGGTGGCCTCGTGCTCGACGGTGGCGCCCGGGTTCTTCACCTCGATGTAGGGGAAGGTGTGCGCGCCGCACTGCTTGCCGATCAGCAGCGAATCGCACTGGGTGTAGTTGCGCGCGCCATCGGCGTTGCGGTCCACCCGCACCAGGCCGCGGTAGGTGTTCTGGCCGCGGCCGGCGCTGATGCCCTTGCTGACGATCTTGCTCTTGGTGCGCTTGCCGATGTGGATCATCTTGGTGCCGGTGTCGGCCTGCTGGCGGTGATGGGTCAGCGCCACGGAGTGGAACTCACCGACCGAGTCGTCGCCCAGCAGCACGCAGGACGGGTACTTCCAGGTGATCGCCGAACCGGTCTCGACCTGGGTCCAGGTGACCTTGCTGCGCGCGCCACGGCATTCGGCACGCTTGGTGACGAAGTTGTAGATGCCGCCGACGCCGTTCTCGTCGCCCGGGTACCAGTTCTGCACGGTGGAGTACTTGATCTCCGCGTCTTCCAGCGCGACCAGCTCGACCACGGCGGCGTGCAGCTGGTTCTCGTCGCGCATTGGCGCGGTGCAGCCTTCCAGGTAGGACACGTAGGCCTTGTCCTCGCACACGATCAGGGTGCGCTCGAACTGACCGGTGTGGCCGGCGTTGATGCGGAAGTAGGTGCTCAGCTCCATCGGGCAGCGCACGCCTTTGGGAATGAACACGAAGCTGCCATCGGAGAACACCGCCGAGTTGAGCGCGGCGAAATAGTTGTCACCCACCGGCACCACGGTGCCCAGGTACTGGCGGACCAGCTCCGGGTGCTCCTTGATGGCCTCGGACATCGAGCAGAAGATGATGCCCTTCTCGGCCAGTTCCTTGCGGAAGGTGGTACCGACGGACACCGAGTCGAACACCGCGTCCACCGCCACGCCGGCCAGCTTGGCGCGCTCGTGCAGCGGCACGCCCAGCTTGTCGTAGGTGTCCAGCAGTTCCTTCGGCACGTCATCCAGCGAGGCGTACTTCGGGCCCTTCGGCGCGGAGTAATAGCTGAGCGCCTGCAGGTCGATCGGGGCGATCTCCAGCTTGGCCCAGTCCGGCATCGGCATGGTCAGGAAGTGGCGGTAGGCGTCCAGGCGCCACTGCGTCATCCACTCCGGCTCTTCCTTCTTGGCCGACAGGGCACGGATGGTGTCCTCGTCCAGGCCCGGCGGCAGGGAGTCCGATTCGATCTCGGTGATGAAGCCGGCCGAATACTTGCGACCGAGCTGCTCGTGGATCTCGCGGTTGGGGGTGTCGTCGTGGGCGACGTTTTCGATGGTTTCGGTGGCCATGGGGGCTGCCTGTGGATCAGGAGACGACGTCGACAGCGATGGTGCGGCGCTGTTCGTCATCGGCAAGGGGAAGAGGGGGCAGGATCTGGGCGAGAGTGACATCGCGCAGGGCCTCGGAAACCACGTCGTTGATCAGCCGCCAGCTGCTGCGCGCGCCGCACTTGGGCGCCATGCCGCACTGGTGGTGGTCGTGGCTGCATTCGGTCAGGGCCAGCGGCCCTTCCATGGCTTCGACCACTTCGAACAGCGAGATCTCGATGGCCGGGCGGGTGAGGCGGTAGCCGCCACGGACGCCGCGCAGGCCTTCAACCAGGCCGGCCTGGGCCAGCGGCTTGAGCACCTTGCTGACGGTAGGCGGCTCCAGACTGGTGAATTCGGCCAGCTCGGTGGCGCTGAGCACCTCGCCCGGACGGGCGGCGAGCACGGTCAGCACGACGGTGGCGTAATCGGTGAGTTTGGTGACGCGCAACATGGGGATGCGAGTGGTTCTTAAAGCGGACTGAAATTGTACGCTTTTCTTCGCCGCCATCCAACCCGGGCATTCAGCCGGCGCTGGGGCCAGGCCGGGAGGACACACCGGGGCCGTTGCCAGGGCGCCATGCTGCGCCAACGGGGTGATTTTCGCAATCACCCGGAATGGGCGAGAATCAACGTTCCTTTCGCTGCAGACCTCCCTTGCCGATGCCCAAGAAGATCCAAGCCCGCAAGTCCGCCATCCACGGCAACGGTGTGTTTTCCGTGGCCCCGATCAAGCAGGGCGAGCGCGTGATCCAGTACAAGGGCCTGCTGCGCAGCCACGGCGACGTTGATGCCGATGACAGCGGCGACGTCGAAAGTGGCCACACCTTCCTGTTCACCCTCAACGACGATTGGGTGATCGATGCCAACTACAAGGGCAATGACGCGCGCTGGATCAACCACAGCTGCGACCCGAACTGCGAGGCGGTGATCGAGGAAGACGAAGACGGCGACAGCCGTGGCGACAAGGTGTTCATCGAGGCGCTGCGTGACATCAAGCCAGGTGAGGAACTGACCTACAACTACGGCATCACCCTGGCCGAACGCCACACCGCCAAGTTGAAGAAGATCTGGGAGTGCCGCTGCGGCTCGCCCAAGTGCACCGGCACCATGCTGCAGCCCAAGCGCTGACCGTTACCGGGGACTGCCGGCCCCTGGCCGGCACTACCCGGAGGCTCTCCACCTGCCGTGCACGGCAGGGTCATCGCCGTGCAAGGGCCTTTCTTCCATTCTGTCGGCTCCCCAACCGGAGTGCACCCATGGCAGAGCGATTGAAGGGCAAGCAGATTGCCATCCTGGCCACCCACGGCTTCGAACAGTCAGAACTGACCGAGCCCAAGCGGCTGCTGGAGGCCGAGGGCGCGCGCGTCAGCGTGGTGTCGCCTGCAAAGGAGGCGACGATCAAGGGCTGGAAAGAGAAGAACTGGGGCGACGCCGTCGCGGTGGATATTCCGCTGGATGAAGCGGATCCGGCACGCTTCGATGCCGTGGTCCTGCCCGGAGGCGTCATCAATCCGGACACACTGCGCACCGATGATGCCGTACTGGCCTTCATCCGCGCGGTGGATGAAGCCGGCAAGCCTGTGGCGGCCATCTGCCACGGCCCGTGGTTGCTGATCAACAGCGGCCTTGCTGAGGGGCGCGACGTGACGTCCTGGCCGTCCCTGCAGCAGGATCTGGTCAACGCAGGTGCGAAATGGCGCGATACTGCGGTTGTGATCGATGACAACCTGATCACCAGCCGCAAGCCGGACGACATCCCCGCCTTCAGTGAGGCGGTGGTCAAGGCACTTGCCGCCTGATGCGCTACCGGTAGTGCCGGCCAGCGGCCGGCACTACCTCATTTGCCCAGTACGCCGGCCGGCACCAGGTTGCCCAGGTTCTGGTTGAACGTGACTACCAGCTTGCCGTTCTTCACCTGCGCCGACTGCACCTGCAGCGCACCGAGCAGGCCGGCCATGGCCGGGTCCAGCTTGTAGATCGGTTCGCGCTGGGCGTAGTCGCTCAGCCAGGCATTGAGCAGTCCGCGGGTGCGCGAATCGAGGCGACCCCCTTGGTTGGCCGGGGTGAAATCATCCACGCTGGGCTGCTGCAGGTGGAAGCCCTGGGTCTGTGCGTCGTAGCGCAGGCCACTGCTGAGCTTCACCGTACCCAGTTTGGCCGGGTTGCCGCCGGCGGTGGCCAGTGCCACGTCCATGCCCAGGTTCAAGCGCTCGCCGGCCGGAAGGCTCAGCTGCGGGTGGCTCATGGTCAGGGCGATCAGGCCGCCGAGCGCGTCCTGGGTGCGCGGGAAGCTGCCATCAAGGTACTGCTGCACGTCGCTGGCCCCTACCGACAGTTCGCGGCCGGAGATGGACGGGGCGGCCTGCGCGCCGATCGCAGCAGCGATCAGCACGGTGGAGGCGGCGAGGCGGGTCATCAGGGAACGCAGGCGCATGGCGGTGACCGGTGGGTATGAATGGACGAATCAAAGAGTAGCCGTGCCGGCTGAATCGTGCGTGCATGCCGCTGCAACGGTTCAGTCCAGCGTTGGCCGCAGTTGCGCCGACTGGATCTGCCAGGCACGGCCGTCACTGCTGGGCTGCACGCGGTACCAGCCGCCGAAGCGGAAGGTGCCTTCAGTGGTCACCGCGCGGATCTGCACCGGAACTTCCAGCAACTGCGGCGGCTGGTGACCGTCGCGCGCGACCGGTAGTTCGCTGGTCAGGCGCAGGCTGCGCACATCCGTGAGCTGGCGCAAGGCGGCATCGTCTGCGCGCCGTGCATCGCTGGGTGGGAAGGTCCATGCGGCGTCGATGGCCTTGCGATCGCGATTGAGCAGGGCCATGACATACGCATTGAGCATTCCCGCCGGCAGCTCGGCCTCGGCTGCAACGGCGGCAAACAAGGGATCGACATCGACGGGCTGCACGGGCGATGCATCGCCTTCTGCGTCGGTCTGTGGCGTCGTGCGGGAAGCCGCCTCGGCCGAGGCCGACGGTGCGGCATCTGCTGGATGGGGCTGCGATGGCGGCCGGGAACAGCCCAGCAGCACCAGCGGCGCAATCAACAACAGGACCCTGTGCATGCCTGCCTCCTCCCCGAGGCGAACGGAAGGAGGCAGTGTATCGGCTGCGCCGTGATCAGCGGGAGGAGGGCAGCTGTTCCAGTGCATCCAGCGCCGGCAGCACCTGCGCGGCGATGGCGGCCAGGGCGTGGCCTTCGGTTTCGGCGTGGCGTTGCACGATGTCGCGCAGCAGCTGGGTGGCGATCACCAGTGTCGCGCGCTCGTCGCCGCTGATGCCAGCGGTGCGCGGGGCAGCTTCCAGCAGGCGCATCAGGTCGCGGCTGGCGCGATGTTCCAGTTCGATGGTGCAGCGCCCGGTGCACTGCAAACCGTCCTTTTCGATGGGGGTCACCGAGATCCGGTAGCGGGTGGAGGGGCTGGACATGAGAGGGGGCTCGCCGTAGCTGTGGAGGATGTGCCCACCATAGGCAACGCCACGGCCGGCGGCGACGGCCGGCGCTGCACGCAGTGTTCCACCCGGTACGTTCCGGGGCCGGCACGTACCACGCCCAGCCAATGGCGACGGGCCTGTCCGGACATTCCCGGCGATGCGGCAACGCTGTGTTGCGGGCCGTGGTTGGGACAAAAAAAAAAACGGGACGGCCAGAGCCGTCCCGTCGGAATCCGCGTTGGGGCGCGCGCTTACAGCGCGGCGTCCTTCAGCTTCTTCAGCGGACGCACCTTCAGCTTGGTGGTGGCCGGCTTGGCAGCGAACCACTGCTCTTCCTTGGTGAACGGGTTGATGCCCTTGCGCTTCGGCTTGGCCGGCACATTGACGGTGGTGATCTTCAGCAGGCCCGGCAGGGTGAACGAGCCAGCGCCCTTCTTGTGCACCGAGGAGGCGACGGCGCTTTCCAGCGAGGCCAGCACAGCGCGGACGTCCTTGGCGATGACGCCGGAGGCTTCAGCGATGTGTGCAACCAGTCCGGACTTGGTCAGCACTTCCTTGATCGGCTTCGGAGCGGCCGGCTTGGCGGCTGCCTTCGTCGCGACTTTCTTCACTGCCTTCTTCGGGGCAGCCTTCTTAGCGGTCTTTGCCATGGTTTCCTGTTCCGTGAACGGTTGGTTGTTTGGTCGGCGCCGAACCCCGTCGGCAAGCGCAATGTAGGGCAACTCTCGGGCGCCGCCAATAGCCCGAAGCGCGGAAAGTGCATGTTTTTTCATATCCAGGCCGATTCAGTACATGGCCCGCAGTGGGGGAAGGGGCGGTGGCAGCGCGCGCGATGGGTGGCGCCCGCCCATTGGCTGGGTGCGCGAAACCACTGAAAACAAGAGGAAAATGCGTTTCCGGTTGGCGAGGAAGTGTCCACGCGCCGGGTTCGGAAGACGACCTCCAGCGTGCGGCGGAGCGACGCAGGGCTAACGCCTCCCGTGCGAGGGTGACCGTTCATCACCGTCACGCAGGAGCAGCACATGGGAATCTCGCGACACGCCACCGCGCACTGGGAAGGCGATTTGAAGTCGGGCAAGGGCCAGTTGAGCACGCCGCAGAGTGGCCTGCTGGACAAGACCCGCTACGGCTTCAACAGCCGTTTCGGCGACGAAAAAGGTACCAATCCGGAAGAGCTGATCGCTGCCGCGCACGCCGGCTGTTTCACCATGGCGCTGTCGGCCAAGCTCGGCGAAGCCGGCTTTACCCCGACCTCGCTGGATACCGAAGCCAAGGTCGATCTGTCTCTGGAAGGCGGCCCGCAGCTGTCGCAGATCCGGCTGAAGGTGAAGGCGGTGGTGCCGGGCATCGACGCGACGCAGTTCCGCGCGATTGCCGATGACGCCAAGCAGAACTGCCCGGTGTCCAAGGCGCTGAGCGCCGTGCCGATCAGCCTGGAAGCCGAGCTGGGCTGAGCCGGCGCATCTGTAGAGCCGAGCCCAGGCTCGGCTGCCCCGGCTGCCATGCGCTGGGCGGAGAGCAGCCGAGACTGAGCCCGGCTCTACAGCATTCCTTTACCAATCGATGGTGCCGCTGATCACCGTCTGCACCTGGCCACCCGACCAGACCTCACCGTCCTCGTCGACCAGCAGCGTCAGGCGCGCATCGTGGCCGACTTCGCGGCCTTGGCTGACTTCGAACGGTGCACGGCCACGGGGCAGGGCGCCGCGCAGGTCCAGCCACGCGGCCAGCACCGCATTGGCCGCACCCGAGGCGGCGTCCTCGAAGCGGCGCCCATTGCCGACGAAGGCACGTACGGCCAGGTCGAAACCCTCGCTGCCATCGCTGAGGGCATAGGCGAACACGCCCATGCTGTCGGTGGAATCAGCCAGTGCGGCTACCGCATCCCAGTCCGGCTGCAGCGCGCGCAATGCGGTCTCGTCGGCCACCTGCACCACCCACCAGCTGCGCCCGCCCTGCATGCGCGCCGGTGGCAGCGTGCCTAGCGGCCAGCCCTTCAGTGCGGACTGCAGGCGTGGATCGGTCGCCTCGGCAGTTTCGGCCAGCTGCGCGCGCGGGGTACGGATGGCGATGCGCTGCTGCGCACCCTCACCGCTGACGCGCAGCGGCAGGGCGCCGGCAATGCCGTCCTGCACCAGCACGCCATCGATCGGCGTGGCCAGGCCCGCCTGCAGCACTGCATGCGCGGTGCCGACGCTGGGGTGGCCGGCGAACGGAACCTCCTTCTGGGGGCTGAACATGCGCAGCCGGTAACTGGCACCGGCGACCTGCGGCGGGAACACGAAGGTGGTTTCGGGCAGGCGCGTCCAGCGTGCGATGGCCTGCATGCTGGCATCGTCCAGGCCCTCGGCATCGAGTACCACGGCCAGCGGATTGCCAGCGCCGGCGCGCGGGGAGAACACATCCAGCTGCAGGAAACGGCGGGTGGTCATAGGGGGCAAACTCCGTAAAACGAGAGGGGATACGGTTGCGCCGGGCCATGCCCGGCGACCGTGCGCGGCGCTACCAATGGATGCTGCCGTCGATCACGCACTGCACCTGGCCGCCGATCCATACGGTGCCCTGCGCATCAACCTCGACCTGTACGCGGCCATCGCGGCCGACTTCGCGGCCCTGGCTGGCCACGTAGCGGCCCTCGCGGCCGGGCAGAGCGTCGCGCTGGCGCAGCCAGGCACCGATCAGGGCATTGGCGCTGCCAGTGACAGGATCTTCCGGCACGCTGGCCGCATCGGCGGGGCAGAACGCACGTACCACGCGGGAGTGGCCGGTGCCGGCTTCGTCGGCGAACACCGCCACGCCGGTGGCATCGGTGGCCAGGCTCCAGTCGGCCAGCGCGGCCATGTCCGGTGCCAGCCCACGTACGGCGGCGGCATCGCGTAGCGGCAACAGCCACCAGCGTGCACCGTTGTCCCACAGTTCGGGTACGTGCCCGCTGGCAGCCAGCGCCAGCAGCTCCTTCGGCGCGGCGTCCGCGCTGGTGTCCAGTTGCCGCGCCGGCGGGCTGGCCAGCTGGATCTGCAGTGCCTCGGCCGGACCGCTCACCCGTACCGGCAGCAGCCCCGCCGCGCATTGCTGCAGCAGGGCGCCGTCGCGCGGTTGCACCAGGCCGCAGGTCACCGCCGCCCAGGCGGCGCCGACGCTGGGGTGGCCGGCAAACGCCAGTTCGCGGGTCGGGGTGAAAATACGGATGTGGTAGTCGGCGCCCGGCGTGCTGGGGCGCAGGAAGAACACCGTCTCGGACAGGTTCAGCCAAGCGGCAAGGGCCTGCATCTGGCTACTTGAGAGCCCGTCGGCGTCCAGGATGACGCCCAGTGGGTTGCCGGTGCCGGGGCGGGGGGCGAAGACATCGAGCTGCAGGTAACGGAGGACGGCCATCTACGGTGATATTGCGCTTAGAATCAAAGGTTCCGCCCCCGAGGGCGGCTTCCCCACATTCTACATAGCCAATCCATGTCAGCTTCCCCCCTTGTCGATCGTTGGATCGTACTGAAGTTCGGCGGCACCTCGGTGTCGCGTCGTCATCGCTGGGACACGATCGGGAAGCTGGCGAAAAAACGTGCGGAAGAGACTGGCTCGCGCGTGCTGGTGGTGGTGTCGGCGCTGTCCGGGGTCACCAACGAACTGACCGCGATTGCCGACGGCGCACCGGACAGCCGTGATCGCGTGGCGGCGCTGGTCGAACGCCACGAGGGCTTCCTGGTTGAACTGGGCCTGGGCCGCGAGGTGCTGGCCGAACGCCTGGCGGCGCTGCAGGGCCTGCTGGACGACGCGCGCGCCGCGACCCGTCCGCTGGACTGGCAGGCTGAAGTGCTGGGTCAGGGCGAGCTGCTGTCCTCCACCCTGGGCGCAGCCTACCTGCACGCCTCGGGCCTGGACATGGGCTGGATGGATGCCCGCCAGTGGCTGGATGCGATGCCGCCGCAGCCGAACCAGAGCGACTGGTCGCAGCGCCTGTCGGTGAACTGCCAGTGGCGTGCCGATGCCGAGTGGATGCAGCGCTTCCGCGCGCAGCCGACCCGCCTGCTGATCACCCAGGGCTTCATTTCGCGGCATGCCGATGGCGGCACCGCCATCCTCGGCCGCGGTGGCTCGGATACCTCGGCGGCGTACTTCGGTGCGCTGCTCGGCGCCAGCCGCGTGGAGATCTGGACCGATGTGCCGGGTATGTTCAGCGCCAACCCGAAGGACGTGCCGGATGCGCGCCTGCTGACCCGCCTGGATTATTACGAGGCGCAGGAAATCGCCACCACCGGTGCCAAGGTGCTGCACCCGCGCTCGATCAAGCCGTGCCGCGATGCCGGCGTGCCGATGGCCATCCTCGATACCGAGCGCCCGGAACTGCCAGGTACCAGCATAGATGGCAGCGCCGCGCCGGTGCCGGGCGTAAAGGCGATCAGCCGCCGCAACGGCATCGTGCTGGTGTCGATGGAAGGCATCGGCATGTGGCAGCAGGTCGGCTTCCTGGCCGATGTGTTCAACCTGTTCAAGAAGCACGGCCTGTCGGTGGACCTGATCGGTTCGGCCGAAACCAACGTCACCGTGTCGCTGGACCCGTCCGAGAACCTGGTCAACACCGATGTGCTGGCCGCGCTGTCGGCCGACCTGTCGCAGATCTGCAAGGTGAAGGTGATCGTGCCGTGTGCGGCGATCACCCTGGTTGGCCGTGGCATGCGCTCGCTGCTGCACAAGCTGTCGGACGTGTGGGCCACCTTCGGCCGCGAGCGCGTGCACATGATCTCGCAGTCGTCCAACGACCTGAACCTGACCTTCGTCATCGACGAGGCCGATGCCGATGGCCTGCTGCCGATCCTGCATGCTGAGCTGATCGACAGCGGTGCGATGCCGGTGGAAGAGACCGAAGTGTTCGGCCCGCGCTGGCGCGAGATTGCCGGCACCGTGCGTCCGCGTGGCACCCCGTGGTGGCGGGGCCAGCGTGCGCACCTGCTGCAGCTGGCCGATGCGGGTACGCCGCGCTACGTCTACCACCTGCCGACGGTGCGTGCCCGCGCCCGTGCACTGGCCGCGATCAAGCCGATCGACCAGCGCTACTACGCGATCAAGGCCAACAGCCACCCGGCCATCCTGCAGCTGTTGGAAGCCGAGGGCTTTGGCCTGGAGTGCGTGTCGCACGGCGAGCTGAAGCACGTGTTCCAGCACCTGCCGGAACTGTCGCCCAAGCGCGTGCTGTTCACCCCCAGCTTCTGCCCGCGCAGCGAGTATGAGGCGGCATTCGCGCTGGGCGTGACCGTGACGGTCGACAACGTCGAAGCACTGCAGCGTTGGCCGGACCTGTTCCGCAACCGCGAGCTTTGGCTGCGGGTCGACCTGGGCCGGGGCGAAGGCCACCATGCCAAGGTCCGTACCGGCGGCAAGGACTCCAAGTTCGGCCTGCCGATCGCCCGCGTCGACGAGTTCGTGCGCGCGGCCACCGATCTGGGCAGCCGCGTGGTCGGCCTGCATGCGCACCTCGGCAGCGGCGTTGAGACCGCGCAGCACTGGCGCCTGATGTGCGATGAGCTGGCCGGTTTCGCCCGCCGCATCGGCAGCGTAGAGACGATCGACATTGGCGGTGGCCTGCCGATTCCGTATTCCGCCGAGGACGAGCCGTTCGACCTGGACGCCTGGGCCGAGGGCCTGGCCGAGGTCAAGGCGCTGCATCCGGCATTCCGTCTGGCGATCGAGCCGGGTCGCTACCTGGTGGCCGAGTCGGGCGTGCTGCTGACCCATGTCACCCAGGTGGTGGAAAAGGACGGCGTGCGCCGCGTCGGCCTGGATGCCGGCATGAATGCACTGATGCGCCCGGCTCTGTACGACGCCTGGCACGATATCGAGAACCTCAGCCGCCAGGGCGGCTATGCCGAGGCGGCGTTCGATGTGGTCGGCCCGATCTGCGAATCCAGCGATGTGTTCGGCAAGCGCCGCAAGCTGCCGGCGTCGACCGCGCCGGACGACGTGATGCTGATCGCCGATGCCGGTGCCTACGGCTATGTGATGGCCAACACCTACAACCAGCGGATGCTGCCGCGCGAAGACGTGATCGAATGATCGCCGCCCTGCACCCGCCCACCGACACGCCCCGCGCCATCGCGCGGGCCCGTGCCTGACCGGATACACCATGACTGCTTTCGACAAACACCAGGTTTCCCGCTTCCGCTTCGTCCGCTGCGAATTCGCCGCGGATACCGGCGTGGCCAAGCTGGTCTATGCCTTTGACGACGGCCCGGAGATGGTGGAGACCATCACCGTGCCGGGCGCCCCGTTCGTGCTGGACGAGGCGCGTACCGCCGCCGTGCAGCGCGCGCTGCAGCTGCTGCACCTGATCGCCGGTGTCAGCTACTACAAGGCGGGCGTGCCGGAGACGGTCAGCATCGACAGCTACGCCATCGATGCCGATACCGCAGCGCTGGTTGAGACGGTCTATCTCAACGGCCTGGGCGAATTTGCCTACCGCAACGGCCTGAACCTGCGCGGGCGCTTCCGCCTGCCGGTGCAGGGCGAAGCGGTGCAGGCCCCGGTGCTTGGCCTGCAGCCGCACGCGCTGGTGGCGATCGGCGGTGGCAAGGATTCGCTGGTCAGCATCGAAGCGCTGCGCCGTGCAGGCGTGGACGAGACGGTGACCTGGATCGGTGGTTCGCAGCTGATCCGCGCCTGTGCCGAGCGTACCGGCCTGCCGACGCTGAACCTGGGCCGCGCGCTGGCGCCGGAACTGTTCGAGCTCAACCGCCAGGGCGCCTGGAACGGCCATATCCCGGTCACCGCGGTGAACTCGGCGATCATGGTGCTGGCCGCGCTGCTGCAGGGCGTGGACCAGGTGGTGTTCTCCAATGAGCGTTCGGCCAGCTACGGCAGCCAGATTCCGGGCACCGGCGAGGTGAACCACCAGTGGTCCAAGGGCTGGGCGTTCGAGCAGGCGTTCGGCAGCCATGTGCAGAAGCACGTCGCTGCGGATCTGCAGTACTACTCGCTGCTGCGCCCGATGTCCGAGCTGGCGGTGGCCCGCCAGTTCGCCAAGACCGATTTCTACGACGCGCACTTCTCCAGCTGCAACCGCAACTTCCACATCCTCGGCGAGCGCCCGGTGAACCGCTGGTGCGGCGTCTGCCCGAAGTGCCATTTCGTGTTCCTTGCGCTGGCCCCGTTCATGCCCAAGACGCGCCTGGTGCGCATCTTCGGCCGCAACCTGCTGGACGATGCCGAGCAGGCCGGTGGCTTCGACGCGCTGCTGGAATTCCAGGACCACAAGCCGTTCGAGTGCGTGGGCGAAGGCCGCGAATCGCGCGCAGCGATGGCGACCCTGGCGCAGCGTCCGGAGTGGAAGGAAGACGTGCTGGTGAAGCGCTTCTGCAATGAGATCCAGCCGCAGCTGGATGCCGTCGAACTGGAACTGGCACCGCTGCTGCAGCTGCAGGGCGAGCACCGCGTTCCGGCTGCGCTGTGGGAACGGGTGCGTGAAGATTTCGCAGCTTGAAGGAAAGCGCGTTGCGCTGTGGGGCTGGGGCCGTGAGGGCCGCGCCGCGTTTGCGGTGCTGCGTGAGCGCCTGCCCACGCAGCCGCTGAGCCTGTTCTGCCCGGCGGCCGAAGTCGAGGCTGCACGCGTGGAAACAACGGGCAACTTGGACGTGCGTGGCGAGCCTTCTGCTGAAGCGCTGGCCGCGTTCGACGTGGTGATCAAATCGCCCGGCATCAGTCCCTACCAGCCGATCGCGCTGGCGGCGGCGGGGCAGGGCGCCACCTTTATCGGTGGCACCGCGTTGTGGTTCGCTGAGCATGCGGGTGCCGATGGCGTCGTGCACGACACCGTGTGCGTGACCGGTACCAAGGGCAAGAGCACCACCACCGCGCTGGTGGCGCACCTGCTGCGTGCCGCCTGCCACCGTACCGGTCTGGTCGGCAACATCGGCCTGCCGCTGCTGGAAGTGCTGGACCCGCAACCCGCGCCCGAGTACTGGGCGGTGGAACTGTCCAGCTACCAGACCGGCGACGTGGCGCGCAGTGGCGCCCATCCGCAGGTGGCGGTGGTCCTGAACCTGTTCCCCGAGCACCTGGACTGGCACGGCAGCGAGCAGCGTTACATCGACGACAAGCTGCGGCTGGCGACTGAAGCCGCGCCGCGCATCGCCGTGCTCAATGCCGCCGACCCGCACCTGGCCGCGCTGTCGTTGCCCGACAGCGAAGTGGTCTGGTTCAACCAGCCTCAAGGCTGGCACATGCGTGGTGACATCGTGCATCGCGGCGAACAGGCGGTGTTCGATACCCGCAACACGCCGCTGCCAGGCCGCCACAACCGCGGCAACCTGTGCGCGGTGCTGGCCGCACTGGAAGCACTGGGCTTGGATGCGGTGGCGCTGGCACCGGCGGTGCAGGACTTCCGTCCGCTGCCGAACCGCCTGCAGCGCATCGGCGTGGCCGATGGCCTGACCTACGTCAACGATTCGATCAGCACCACGCCGCATGCCAGCCTGGCCGCGCTGGAGTGCTTCGCCGGGCAGCGCATCGCCTTGCTGGTGGGCGGGCACGACCGTGGCCTGGACTGGACCGATTTCATGCAGCACATGGCCCACGACGTGCCGCCGGTGGAGATCGTGACCATGGGCAGCAACGGCCCGCGCATCCACGCCATGCTGCAGCCGCTGGCCGATGCCGGTCGCTTCGGTCTGCACGCGGCGGCGGATCTGCCCGAGGCGATGGCGCTGGCACGTGCCGCGCTGGGTGTGCAGGGTGGGGTGGTGCTGCTGTCGCCGGGTGCGCCGAGTTTTGGTGCGTACCGAGATTACGTGGCGCGTGGCCGTCATTTCGCCGAACTGGCCGGGTTTGACCCGGACAGCATCAGCGCGATTCCGGGGTTGGGTATCGGCTGATCCACCGGCCCGGGGTCGGATCCCTTTCCGCAGGAAAGGGCTGTGACCCCAACGAGTTACCATCGGCGCATTCCCGGACGGATTCGAGAAGCCCGATGTGCACCTTCATCACCGTGTTCCTACCCACCTCGTTTGCGCACGTTGACGCCGCCGCGATCATGGAGCGCAGCGGCCGTCGCCTGTTCGCGCAGGATTCGCCCAGCCTGCAGGCCGCGGTCGGGCCTGGCTGGCAGCCGTGGCTGAGCGCCGTGCACTGCGATTGCGGCACGGCGCTGGCGTCGATGCGGGCCGAGCTGGAATGGAAGGGCGATGCCGACCGCTGGCGGAAGAAGGGCTGGAGCGAAGCGAAGATCGCCCGCGCGCTGGCCGAGCAGCGGGCGCGGCATGCGCAGGATCAGCAGGTGCGTCGCGATGAAGCAGTGGGCGACGCCGGCCAATGGCTGCTGCGCATCGAAGCCCTGCTGGCCGCAGGCGCCGCGCGCGTCGGACTGCTGGTACGCGACTACGACGGTTCGGTCGGTGCCCGGCAGCCGAAGCCACCGGAACGTCACTGGCCGCGTGCGCGCCTGGCGGCCGCGGATCTGCTGGCGTTCGAGCCGGGCACCTTGCATTGGATCGAACGCGGGTGAGGCCGTCATCCACGCATGGCGTGGATCTACTGTAGAGCCGAGCCCATGCTCGGCTGGATTTCAGTCCTCATGCCGGATGAACGCGTAACCGCCATCAATCAGCTGCTGCAGATACGCATCGAAGCTGGGCGCGATGACTACGTAGCTGTCTGGATCGTGCAGGTAGCGCACCACCTGGCCGACCGTGCCGCCCGGCGCGGGATCGAAATCCAGGTACAGCATCGAGGTGCCGCCGTTGTTCATGCAGTGCGAGAAGCACAGCCGGCGGCTCATCGGCAGATCCGCGTCGATGCCTTCACCCAGAATCTCCGGCTCGTCATCCAGCCATTCTTCGTAGATGGAACGGATGCTGTCGTCCCACTGCTGCTGGTCTTCGAAGATCTGCGCGACCGAGCGCAGGTAGTACGGGTAGCCGCCGTCTTCCACGTCCGACCCGAGCATCAGCACGCAGACCCCGCCGCCGGGATACGCGCGGAAGTGGGTGCCATCCACGCGGGACAACAGTTCCACCAGGCTGTCAGGCACCTGCGGCCATTGCATGCGCAGGCGCTGCAGGTCTTCTGCGCTGGCACCCTGGACGTGAGCCCACTGCGGGGCATCGTCGGCGGGCAGGCGTGGGATCAGGCCAGACAGAAAGCGGTCAACAAGGTTCATGCGAAATAGGGGACGGAGGGGATTAAGTCGTATCCAACCACACCTGCGTCACGTCGCCAATGCAGAATGCGACGCGGGAGGGGCGAATACGGCTTAATCCCCTCCGTCCCCTTTTTTTGCGGAGCAGGCGCATGAATCGTTGGCGATGTGGTGTAGCGGTGATGCTGGGCCTGGCGGCGATGCCGGCGTGGGCGGCAATGAAGACGCAGCCGGTGGAGTGGAAACACCAGGGCACGACTTTCAGTGGCGTGCTGGTCTATGACGACGGCGAAAACGACAAGCGACCTGGCCTGGTGATGGTGCCGAACTGGAAGGGTGTGAACGAGTCGGCCATCGAGAAGGCCAAACAGCTGGCCGGCGATGATTACGTGGTGCTGGTGGCCGATGTCTACGGAAAGGGTGTGCGGCCGAAGACCGATGCCGAGGCCGGGCCGGTGGCGACCAAGCTGCGCAACGATCGGCCGCTGCTGCGCGCGCGTGCGCTGGAAGCGGTGAACGTGCTCAAGGCGCAGGCCGGGAAGGTGCCGCTGGATGCCAGCCGGATCGGTGCGGTGGGCTTCTGCTTCGGCGGTACCACCGTGCTGGAGCTGGCCCGTGCCGGTGCGCCGTTGGCCGGTGTGGTCAGCCTGCACGGTGGGCTGGGCTCGCCACTGCCGGCGCAGGCCGGTGGCAGCCATCCTTCGGTGCTGGTGCTCAACGGTGCCGACGACAAGAGCGTGACCGCCGAGGACATCGCCGGTTTCCAGAAGGAAATGAACGCGGCCAAGGTCGACTGGGAGTTCACCAACTACAGCGGCGCGGTGCACTGTTTCGCCGAGCGCGATGCCAACAGCCCGCCGGGCTGCCAGTACAACGAACGGGCGGCCAAGCGCGCGTGGAAGGCGCTGGATGAGTTCTTCGAGGAACGCTTCCGGTAATAAACGGCGTGCCGACCAACGGTCGGCACCCACCGGAATGCCGGTTTGGTGGGTGCCGACCGTTGGTCGGCACGCCTCCATCAATGCGAGCGCTGCACCGCGTAGCGGGCCAGACCACGCAGGGCCGCCACGGCATCATTGTCGCCCAGGCCATCGAGCGCACGCTCGGCGGCTTCGGCATATTCCTCGGCACGCGCGCGGCTGTACTCCAAGCCGCCGGTGGCGCGGATCGCGGCCAGCACTTCCGGCATCGCCGAGGCGTCGCCGTCCTGCACGATGGTGCGCAGGCGCTCGCGGGTGGCGTCGTCGGAGTGGGCCATCGCGTGGATCAGCGGCAGCGTGGCCTTGCCCTCGGCGAGGTCGTCGCCCAGGTTCTTGCCGAGTTCCTCGGCATTGGCCGAGTAGTCCAGCACGTCATCGGCGATCTGGAACGCGTAGCCCAGGTGCATGCCGTAGTCGAACAGGGCCTGCTGGGTGGCTTCGTCCACGCCGCTGGCCAGCGCGCCCAGGCGGGTACCGGCGGCGAACAGCACCGCGGTCTTGCGCTCGATCACGCGCAGGTAGGCGGCTTCGTCGGTGTCCGGGTTGTGCACGTGCAGCAGCTGCAGCACTTCACCCTCGGCGATGCGGTTGGTGGCATCGGCCAGGATCTGCATCACCGACATGCGCTCCAGCTCGACCATCAGCTGGAAGCTGCGCGAGTACAGGAAGTCGCCGACCAGCACGCTGGGCGCGTTGCCCCACAGTGCGTTGGCGGTGCTGCGGCCACGGCGCAGGCTGGATTCGTCCACCACGTCGTCGTGCAGCAGGGTGGAGGTGTGGATGAACTCGATGATCGCCGCCAGCTGGTGGTGATCCGGGCCGGCCTGGCCGACCGCATGGCCGGCCAGCATCACCAGCATCGGGCGCAGGCGCTTGCCGCCGGCGGAAATGATGTGATCGGCGATCTGGTTGATCAGCACGACGTCCGAGGACAGGCGGCGCCGGATCAGGGCGTCGACGGCGGCCATGTCGGCCGCGGCAAGCGACTGGATCTGGGGCAGGCCCAGGGCGGGACGGGTGTCTTCGGTGATGGTCATGCGATCAGGCTTTCAGGCTCATCGCTGATTATAGGCGCTGCCTGTGAATTCGGGCGCAAACCGGGTGGGCCGACGTCCGCGGCCCGGCCACGGCTGCCGCCTGCGTGAATACGTATGCAGGTTGCGCCATGCCCGCGAGGCCGCCGCTAAGCTTGCCGGAACAGGATTTCGGCCCGCTTCCGGCGGGTCCCGCATGCCCGGAGGGGGGCTGTCGATGTCGCACTATCCATGGTGGCGCGGAGCCGTCATCTACCAGATCTACCCGCGCAGCTACCTCGATGCCAACGGCGATGGCGTGGGCGACCTGCCGGGCATCATCCAGCGCCTGGACCACATCGCCGCGCTGGGCGTCGACGCGATCTGGATCTCGCCATTCTTCAAGTCGCCGATGGCCGACTTCGGCTATGACATTGCCGACTACCGCGATGTCGACCCGCTGTTTGGCAACCTGGATGACTTCGACCGCCTGCTGGCCAAGGCGCACGACCTGGGCCTGAAGGTGATGATCGACCAAGTGTTGAGCCATACCTCGATCGAGCACGCCTGGTTCCGCGAGAGCCGCCAGGACCGCAGCAATCCGAAGGCCGGCTGGTACGTCTGGGCCGACCCGCGCGAGGACGGCACCCCGCCCAACAACTGGCTGTCGCTGTTCGGCGGCGGCGCGTGGCAGTGGGAACCGCGCCGTGAGCAGTACTACCTGCACAACTTCCTGGTCGACCAGCCGGACCTGAACTTCCACAACCCGGACGTGCAGCGGGCCACCCTGGACAATGTGCGGTTCTGGCTGGACCGCGGCGTGGACGGCTTCCGCCTGGACGCCATCAATTTCTGCTTCCACGACGCGCAGCTGCGCGACAACCCGCCAAAGCCCGCCGACAAGCGCGTGGGCCGCGGCTTCAGCCCGGACAACCCGTACGCCTACCAGTACCACTTCTACAACAACACCCAACCGGAGAATCTGCCATTCCTGGAGCGCCTGCGCGCGCTGCTGGACGAGTATCCGGGCGCGGTGAGCCTGGGCGAGATCTCGTCGGAAGACTCGCTGGCCACCACCGCCGAGTACACCCAGGACGGCCGCCTGCACATGGGCTACAGCTTCGAGCTGCTGGTGGACGACTACAGCGCGGTCTACATCCGCGACACGGTCTCCCGGCTGGAAGCGGCGATGACCGAAGGCTGGCCGTGCTGGGCGGTTTCGAATCACGATGTGGAGCGGGCGGTCAGCCGCTGGGGCGGCCACCCGGCTGACCCGCGGCTGGCGCGGATGCTGGTGGCGCTGCTGTGCTCGCTGCGCGGCTCGGTGTGCCTGTATCAGGGCGAGGAGCTGGGCCTGGCCGAGGCCGAGGTGCCGTTCGAGGCGCTGCAGGACCCGTACGGCATCACCTTCTGGCCGAATTTCAAGGGCCGCGACGGTTGCCGCACCCCGCTGCCGTGGACCGACGCTCCGCTGGCTGGTTTTACCTCAGGCACGCCCTGGCTGCCGATCCCGGCCGAGCACCGGGCGGCGGCGGTGGCCGTGCAGGAGCGCGACCCGCACTCGGTCCTGGCGGCGTTCCGCGCCTTCCTGGCCTGGCGGCGTAGCCAGCCTGCGCTCCTGCATGGCAGCATCCGGTTCATCGAAAGCGCCGAGCCAGTGCTGCTGTTCGAGCGTATGCTTGCAGATGAAACCCTCCTGCTGGCCTTCAACCTGTCGGCCGAAGCGGTGAGCCATCCGCTGCCGCCGGGCAACTGGCAGCAGGTGGCGGTGCCGGGCCCGGATGCGGGCACGGTGCAGGGCAATGAACTCCAGCTGCCGCCGCGCGCGGTGTATTGCGCCCGACGCAGCTGACCGTTTTCTCCGGTGGCGGTACTTGCGGGGACGGGGCCGAAGCGCCCCGTCCCTTTTTTGTGGGTGGGCCTGGCCGACCATCGGCCGGCATCCGCGCAAAAGAAAACCCGCTGCCTGCGCAGCGGGTTCCCGGTCCTGCTCCCTTTGGGTTGCCGGCCAGCGGCCGGCACTACGCGGCTGTGGTCAGAACTTGTAGTTCACGCCCAGCATGTAGGTGCGGCCCCACTCGATGTACTCCAGCGGGCGGTCCTTGCTGCCGGCGTAGGTGCGGTACGGCTCGTTGGTCAGGTTGCTGCCCTGCAGCAGCAGGGTCAGGCCGCGCAGGGCGCTGCTGTCGCTGAAGGTGTAGCTGAGCTGCGCATCGGTCACGTTCTCGCCCACCACGTAACGCAGTGTGCGGTTGCCGTTGAAGTTGCCGATCTCACCGATGAAGTCCGAGCGGCGACGCTGGCTCACGCGTGCTTCAAAGCCGCTGCGCTCGTAATAGGCCGTGAAGTTGTACACGCGCTTGGACAGGCCCGGCAGGCTGATCGGGTCACTGCCCACGCTGGAGGCGCTCTCCGGATCCAGGATGGTGATGTCGCTCTTGTTGAAGGTCGCGCTGGCCTGCACGCCGAAGCCGCGCAGGCTGTCGGTCAGCATCTCCAGCGGGAACGACCCGGTCAGCTCCAGCCCCTTCAACGTGCCGCCCTTGCCGTTCTGCGGCGTGGAGAAGGTGCCGGTGGTCAGCACCGGCGCGGTCATGCCCGGCGGCGGCACGTAGTTGCCCAGCAGGCCGCTGAAGTCGTAGTTGTCCACCGACTGCGTGTAGACGTAGCTCTTCAGGTCCTTGTAGAAGATGGCCGCAGCGACGTAGGCCTTCTCGCCGAAGTACTTCTCATAGGACAGGTCCAGCGCGGTTGCGCGCCACGGATCCAGCAGCGGATTGCCGCCGCTGCCACCGGGGCGGCCGTTGTTGGTATCCACACCGAATTCCAGGCCGGCACGCATCTGGTCCACGCGCGGGCGCGCGACCTGCTTGGCGGCAGCGAAGCGCAGCGTCTGCTGGTGCGGGAACATGAACACCAGGTTCAAGCTCGGCAGCCAATCCTTGTAGGTCTTGCCGGCAGAGAAGGGCTGGATGTTGCTGCCAGCCGGCTGCGAGCTGTCCCAGTAGCGTGAATCCGAGCTCTGGTCGGTGTGCTGCATCTGCACGCCGATGTTGCCGCGCACGCCGACCACGCCGATGTCGGTGTTGATGTTCAGGCGTGCCCACGCGGTGGTGATCTTCTCCTCGACCGTCCACGACTTGGGAATCAGATAGTCCAGGTTGTCGACCGGGTTGAAGGTCATGTAGCGACCCACGGCTGCCGGCACGTTCCACGAGGGGATGTAGCCGACGCCGGCGAAACCGAGGTTGACCGGGCGGTACTGCAGGTCCGGGGCAATGGTGGATTCGCCCTGAGCACCGAGCAGGATGTTGCCTTCGGCCTGGGCCTTCTGCTTGCGACGGTCGGCATAGTTCACGCCCACGTCCACATCCGAGAACCAGCTGGACATGGCCTCGGGAACCGGCAGCGTCGCCGCCAGCTTGGCGCCCTTCAAGCGGTCTTCGACCTCCGGCACCTTGCCGTAGCCGGAACCATAGATCGTGTTGGTCAGGAACAGGCTGTCCGGATTGGAGTAGTCACGCCCCGGCGTGATCTGCGAGAAGCTGTTGTTGTTCACCACCAGGCCGATCGTGTCGAACTGCGGGCGCGGCACCAGCTGCAGGTTGTTTTCCAGGTTGATCTCACGGCGGGTCGCCTTGGAGTAGTTCAGGTCGGCGACGAGCTTCACGCCACCGACGTTGAACTCGTTGTTCCAGCCGAACGCATCGATCTTGTCCTTGCGCTTGTTGTACATGCCGCGCACCAGCGGGTACGCATTGCTGATCGTGCCACCGGTGAAGCTGCCATCGGCATTGCGGCCGACATTGCTGAACACCGGCAGGATCGCGTTGGGGTTATTGCCGTCTTCGCCGTTGCCGCTGAGGCTCAGCTCGAACTGGTTGGCGGTGTCGATCTGCTCGGCTTCGGTATGGAACGCATCGAAGGTGCTGGTCCAGCTGTTGCTGGGGCGGAACTGGATCGTCGCCATCACGCCGTCGCGCTTGTTGTTGCCGGTACGGCGCAGCGCCTTGATGCCATCGGTGAAGTAGGTGCCTGGCGCGATTCCGCGACGCTCGCCCTTGTCGGTGTGCTCGGTGGTCCACGGCTCGTACAGGCCGACCTGGTTCTCCTGGATCGGCATGTCGCTGTGCGCGTAACCGATGGCGATGCCCAGGGTGTTGTCGAAGAACTGGTCGATGTAGCTGGCGCTGAAGCGGTTGCCGTACGGATCGACATCGGCGGCGCGGCCCAGCGAACTCTTCTGGTAGCGGCCGCTGACCGCGATCACGCGCTCGCCGAAGCTGAGCGGGCGTGCGGTCTGCATATCAATGGTGCCCGACAGGCCCTGGCCGACCAGCGCCGCGTCCGGGGTCTTGTAGACGGTCACGCCGTTGACCAGCTCGGACGGGTACTGGTCGAACTCGACGCCGCGGTTGTCGCCGGTGCTGACCACTTCACGACCATTGAGCAGGGTGGTGGCGAAGTCCGGCGACAGGCCGCGCACGCTGATCACCTGCGCACGGCCTGCAACGCGCTGGGCAGCCAGGCCGGGCAGGCGCGAGATCGATTCGGCGATGCTGACGTCGGGCAGCTTGCCGATGTCTTCGGCGGAAATCGCCTCGACCACCGAGGTGGCGTCCTGCTTGATCGCGATCGCGTTCTCGATGCCGCGGCGGATGCCGGTAACCTGCACCGTATCCAGGTTGGTGGCGGCGGTGGCGGCCGGCGTGGTGGTGCTCTGCGTGGACTGTGCCGACGCCAGCGTCGGCGCCAGCACAACGGCCAGCGCGAGACTCAGCGCACTGCGCTTGTGGTTCAACATTTTCCCCTCCCAGGCAATGTTGCAGATCGATTTGTGAGCGTTCCGGCGGTGCCGTGAACGTGCGACGCGGTGGCCGCTGTCGTCGCCGCTATGGTAGGCAGCGCGTTCTTCGCGGGAATCACCCTGCATACGTATTCAATGGTGTTTGCAGGGGTGTAATCGCTTTCAGGTGCATCGTTCTGTAGAGCCGAGCCCATGCTCGGCTGCGTTCCGGTGCTGCGCACCGCCGCCCGAGCGTGGTCTCGGGCGCTACAGCGGCGCGCAGGCAGGAAGACGTTCAACGGATAGGCGTGAAGCGAATGGCCTGCCCACCGCCCGGTGCCAGCACCAGCGTCAGTGCGTCGGCGCTGGTCACCTCGCGGGTCTCGCGTGCGAACGCGAACGGGTTGCTGCGGAAATCGGCGCCTTCACCATCGCGGTAGATCTCGGCGCGATAGCGCAGGCCCGGCTCCAGGAAGCCCAGCGACACCGGCAGCACGCGGCCGTGCTCATCGGTGATGCTGCCGAGGAACCAGTCGCGGCTGTTGCGGTCGCGGCGCACGATCGTCACGTAGTCGCCCACTTCGCCATCGAGCACGCGGCTCTGTTCCCAGTCCACCGCCACGTCCTCGATGAAGCGGAATGCCTCGCGGTGCTGCAGGTAGTGCTCGGGCAGGTCGGCGGCCATCTGGATCGGGCTGTACAGGACCACGTACAGAGCAAGCTGGCGGGCCAGCGTGCTGGGGATGGCCTGGCCGTGGCGGCCCTTCAGGCTGAGGACGCCGGGGGTGTAATCCATCGGCCCGGCCAGCATCCGGGTGAACACCAGGTTGACCTCGTGCTCCGGCGGATTCGGCGGCTGGCCCCAGGCGTTGTATTCCATGCCACGCGCCCCCTCGCGCGAGATCCAGTTGGGGTAGGTACGGCGCAGGCCGGTGTCCTTGATCGGCTCATGCGGGTTCACCGACAGATGCCGGCGCGCGGCCTCCTGCACCACCTTCAGGTGGTGGCGGGCCATGAACTGCCCGTCGTGCCACTCGCGCCAGAGCGGGCCGCCAGCCGGATCACGCCGGGCGACCTGGCCATCGTCGCAGACGTAACCGGTCTTGAACTGGTCCACGCCCAGCCGTGCGTACAGGTCCAGCGCAGCGCCCAGCTGATTCTCGTAGTGTTCGATGGCGCAGCCGGTTTCGTGGTGGCCGATCAGGTGCACGCCCTTTTTTAGTCCATACGCCGAAAGCGCTTCGATATCGAAATCAGGCGTGGCACGGGTGAAGTCGAAGTCGTAGCCGTTGCCCACCCACATGCCGTCCCAGCCCGGATTCCAGCCTTCCACCAGCACGCCACGGAAGCCATGCGCGGCGGCGAAGTCGATCACCTTCTTCGTTTTGGCGGTGGTGGCCGCATGCTTCGGCCCGGTCGCCCAGCTTTCGTTGTCCAGGTGCATCGACCACCACACGCCCAGGTACTTGGCCGGCTTCACCCAGCTCACATCGCCCAGCGCATTGGGTTCGTTGAGGTTGAGGATCAGGTCCGATTCGACCAGGCCACCGGCACGGTCGGCGATCTGCAGCGTGCGCCACGGCGTGGCGAAGGGCAGGGTGCGGCGCACCTTCCAGCCTTCGGCCGAGGGTGACAGCTGTGCGCGCAGGCGTTGTCCTTCTGTGCGCCGCAGCCACATGCCGGCGTAGTCCACCAGTGCGGCCTCGTGGATCGCCACGTGCAGGCCATCGCGGCTGCGCAGGGTCATCGGCGTATGCACCAGCGGCACCTCGCGCAGTGGCGTGCGCTGGTACAGGTATTCGTAGTGGATCGGTTCGCCGGCGGGAATCCACCAGGCGGTGGAATCCTGCGCGATGGCGAACTCGGTCAGTTCGTCATCGATGATGGCTTCGCGCAGGTTCGGCTGCTCGGGGAACACATAGCGGAAGCCAACGCCATCGTCGTAGACGCGGAACACCACATCCAGCCGGCGCTTGCTGCCGGTGGTCTCGGCCAGCTGCATGGTCAGCTCGTTGAAGTGGTTGCGGGTGAGCCGGCGCTCGCCCCACGGCTGCTCCCAACTGTCGTCGACGCTGCGCCGCTGCTGGCCAAGCAGGGCGAAATCGCGGTCCAGGCGGCCATCGCGCAGGGCGAAGCCGAGCTTCGAATCCTCCACCACGGGCTCGCCGAAACGCTCGACGCGGTAGCGGGCGGTGCCGCCGTCAAGCACGAGGCTGACCTTGAGCACCTTGCCCGGTGATTCGACGCTGGCGACCTGTGGCGCGGCCTGTGCCAGCGTGGCCCAGGCCAGCAGGGCCAGGCCGAGCAGGTGCGCGATTGCCGCGCGTACAGCAGTGGGTGACATCGGCAGTTCCCCTCCCAAGGCGCCGTTGGCAGACCCGGACCATAAGCCAGCGCAGCCGGCGCGCTACCGCGCAGCGCCATGAATACGTATGCAGATGGACGCAGCCGACAGCCCCGCGTCTACCATGGGGCCAAGGCACCTTGAGGGAGGGGCCGCGCCCGTCCACCGGCAATGGTGGTGCGGACCTACAACGCGTGCAGAGAGGGAGGGAGGCCGACGGGCGCAAGCCGGTCCGCCGCTTCGATGCTGAAGATCATTTGCCTGACCGCTGCCCTGGGGGCAGCGCTGGGATCGACCGCGCAGGCGGCCGACCTGCAATTCGACGGCCGCCATGCGCGTGCCGAAGCCGCTGCCAAGGGCAGCTTCGTGCTGCATGCGCCGAAAGGTGAGGTGCATATCGCGCCCATGCCGATGCGCAGCCAGAGCGGCAGCGTGATGTTCGATGCGTTGTTTGCGCTGGCCCAGCAGGAGATGGACCAGGACCGCGTGGACGCGATCCGCGATCCGTCGTTTGACGAAGGCCGGCCGGTGCCGTGCGAATGCTTCCAGACCGGCGCGCGCTGGCCCTACGTGTGGACCCGCGATGTCAGCTTCGCCGCCGATCTGGCGCTGGCGCGGCTGGACCCGCAACGCACGCGGCAGTCGCTGCAGTTCAAGCTGTCGGCGGCGCGCGACGGGCACACGCCCGGCTTGTTCGTGGCGCAGGACACCGGTTCCGGTGGCAGCTGGCCAATCAGCAGCGACCGCGTGGTGTGGTTCCTGGCGGCGCGTCACCTGCTGGAGGATCGCGCGTTTTCCGATCAGGTCTGGCGGGCACTGCAGGGCACGCTGGCGCAGGATCGCGCGATGGTCTTCGATGAGCAGATGGGCCTCTATCGCGGCGAGACCTCGTTCCTGGACTGGCGCGAGCAGACCTATCCGGACTGGACCCGTGAGGACGTGCGCTTCATCGGCGATTCCTACGCACTATCCACCAACGTGCTGCACTATCAGGCACTGCGCCTGGCCGAACGCCTGGCAGGCCAGCGCGGCGATGCCCGCGTGGCCGACTACAAGGCATGGGCCGATGCGTTGGCACGGCAGATCGATGCGCGCTTCTGGCGCGAGGACATCGGTCAGTACATGAGCTACATCGGCGAAGCGGCGCACCCGGTGCCGTATGCCAAGGTCGATCTGCTCGGCCTGTCGCTGGGCATCCTGGCCGAGGTGCTGCCCCCGGAACGCGCGCGCCGTGCGCTGGCCGCCTACCCGATGGGACCGGCCGGCAGCCCGGTGGTCTGGCCGCAGGAGGCGCAACAGCCGATCTACCACAATCGCGCGATCTGGCCGTTCGTCAGTGCGTACTCGCTGCGCGCGGCGCGGCAGCTGGATGATGCGCCGCGCATCGCCGCCGAAATCCGCTCGTTGATGCAGGGCGCCGCGCTGGCCGGCTCCAACATGGAGAACTACGAGCTGGTCAGCCAGGCCGTGCATGTCGAGGAAGGCGCGCTGAGCGGCCCGGTGGTCAATTCCGAACGCCAGCTGTGGTCGGTAGCCGGCTATCTGTCGATGGTGGTCGAAGGTGTATTCGGCGTGCAGGACGATGGCCGCGTGCAGCCCAAGCTGCCGGCCGTGCTGGTGCCCGAACTGTTCGGCACGCACCCCCGCATCACGTTGGAAGCCAACGGCAAGCGCTATGTGCTGGAGCGCCCGCAGAACCTGGGCGATGGCCTGCTGGTGGCCGGCAGAACCACCACGCGTGGCGCGACCACCACGGTGCAGCTGGTCGCGGCCCCGGCAGCAGCCGGTTTCGCTGCCACGACTGCGGATGCCAACGCGCGTGCGCCGGCAACACCGGCGGCGCCGCAGGCCCTGCGCAATGGCGCGGGCTGGAACGTTCCTGTGGCAGCCGAGCAGGTGCTGTGGATGGACGGCACGGTTGTCGACGCCAGCAACGGCCAGGCGCACATCAGTGACGATGGCCTGCAGCATTGCCTCAGCCTGACCCGGCGCGACAACGCATTGGAATCGCTGCACAGCCCGACGGTCTGCGTCGGTCCGCAGCAGGTGCTGAAGGGCGAGGATCGCTGGCAGTTCACCTCGGCCAAGGCCGGGCAGGTGCGCCTGCGCCTGCAATACAGCAACCCGAATGGGCCGATCAACACCGGCGTCACCGCTGCGGTGAAGCAGCTGGTGCTGCAGTGCCCGGGCCAGCCGTTGCAGCGGCATACGGTTACGCTGCCGCACAGCGTGGCCGTGCAGGACTCGACCTCGGCAACGTTCGCTGTGCCCAAGGGCCGGTGCACGGTCGCGCTTGAAGAAGGCTTCAACATGAGCACGCTGCAGCACTTCGCGCACTACACCGGGGGCAAGGGCGGGCGCGATGGCGTGCTCAACCAGGCCCAGGTGCAGGCGCTGACGGTAGCACCCGTGGCGATGGCAGAGGGTGCACGATGAATCGCACGGCAAAACCGCAGCTGTCGTTCTGGCAGATCTGGAACATGTGCTTCGGCTTCCTCGGCATCCAGTTCGGATTCGCCCTGCAGAACGCCAATGCCAGCCGCATCTTCGAGACACTGGGCGCGGACATCGACGCGGTACCAGGATTGTGGATCGCCGCGCCGCTGACCGGCCTGCTGGTGCAGCCGGTAATCGGCTACCTGTCCGACCGCACCTGGACGCGCTGGGGGCGCCGCCGTCCGTACTTCATGATCGGTGCGGTGCTGACCACGCTGGCGCTGCTGGTGATGCCGAATTCGCCGACGCTGTGGATCGCGGCCGGCACGCTGTGGGTACTGGATGCCTCGATCAACGTATCGATGGAGCCGTTCCGTGCCTTCGTCGGTGACCAGCTGGCGCCACGCCAGCGTCCGGCCGGCTACGCGATGCAGAGCTTCTTCATCGGCGTGGGCGCCATCGTCGCCAGCTTCCTGCCCTTCATCCTGGCCCACTTCGGGGTCGCCAATACGGCCGCCGCAGGTGAAGTCCCGGACACCGTGCGCTATGCGTTCTACTTCGGCGCGGTGGTGCTGCTGGCCGCGATCACCTGGACCGTAGTCAGCACCCGCGAGTACTCACCGGTGGAACTGGCCGGCTTCGATGATGCAGAGCCGCCGGCGCATCACGCGGCGGCCGCGATCAACGGCCCGGCACCGTGGGCGCAGGTGGCCGTATGGCTGGGGCTGGGCGTGCTGCTGGCGCTGCTGATCGCGTGGCGGCAGGGCGACCGGATGCTGTACGTGCTGGCCGGCCTGTGCGCCGGCTACGGCCTGCTGCTGGCGGCCGCGCGCGCGCTGCCGGCCACGCATATGCTGGCCGCCATCGTCGGCGACCTGCGCGCGATGCCGGTCACCATGCGCCGCCTGGCGTGGGTGCAGTTCTTCTCGTGGTTCGCGCTGTTCGCCATGTGGATCTACACCACCGCTGCGGTGGCTGGTACCCATTTCGGTTCGACCGATCCACAGTCGGCCGCCTACAACGAAGGTGCCAACTGGGTGGGCGTGCTGTTTGGCGCCTACAACGGCTTCGCTGCGCTGGCGGCGGTGCTGATTCCGCCGATGGTGCGTGCGATCGGCCTGCGCTGGAGCCACCTGGTCAACCTGTGGCTGGGCGGCGCCGGCCTGGTCTCGCTGATGTTCATCCGCGACCCGCACTGGCTGCTGCTGTCGATGGTTGGTGTGGGCTTTGCCTGGGCCTCGATCCTGTCGTTGCCGTATGCACTGCTGTCCGACAGCGTGCCGGCGTCGAAGATGGGTGTGTACATGGGCATCTTCAATTTCTTCATCGTGATCCCGCAGCTGGTGGCGGCCAGTGCGCTTGGCTTTGCCCTGCGCGCATGGCTGGGTGGCCAGCCGATGCATGTGCTGGTGCTGGGCGGCTGCAGCCTGTTCCTGGCCGGCCTGTGCGTGCTGCGGGTTCCGTCCCGTCCGGAGGTGGTGTGATGCGCGGTGTGCTGTCTGTTGCTGTTTCCCTGGTACTGCTGGCCGGCCATGCGGCGGCCGCGCCACGCCCGGACTATGTGGGTACCACCGAACCGTTCGCCAGCGATGCGGTGTACTTCGTGGTCACCGACCGCTTCGTCAACGGCGATCCGTCCAACGATCACCGCGACCAGGGCGGCAAGCACCGTACCTTCTACATCCCGGTGCCGTGCCCGGACAAGGTGGACGGCAACATCGGCTACCTCGGTGGTGATTTCCGCGGCGTGCTCGACAACGCGCAGTACATCCGCAACCTCGGTTTCGGCGCGGTATGGATCACGCCGATCGTGGACAATCCGGACGAGGCGTTCACCGGCAGCAAGCCGATCAGCTGCACCAGCACACTGACCGACCGCGGCAAGACCGGCTACCACGGGTACTGGGGTATCAACTTCTACAAACTTGATGAGCACCTGCCCAGCAAAGACCTGGATTTCGCCGGGTTGACCAAGGGCCTGCACGGTGCTGGCTTGAAGGTGGTGCTGGATATCGTGGGCAACCACGGCTCGCCGGCCTGGACCATGCCGACGCGACAGCCGCAGTTCGGCCAGATCTTCGACAAGGACGGAAAACTGATCGCCGACCACCAGAACCTGCCGCCGCAGAAACTGGATCCGAAGCACAACCCGCTGCACGCGTTCTACAACAACATTGGACCGGTCGACAGCAAGGATGGCTCGATCTTCGACGGCAACCTCGCCGAGCTGTCCGACTTCAACCAGGACAATCCGGCGGTGATGGACTACCTGGTCGGTGCCTACCTGCAATGGACCGCGCAGGGCGTGGACGCGTTGCGCATCGACACCATCGGCTGGTTGCCGCACCCGTGGTGGCATACCTTCGTCAAACGCATCCGCGCCGAGCACCCGGGCATGTTCATGTTCGGCGAAGCGTTCGATTACGATGCCGCGCGCATTGCCGAGCACACCTGGCCGGCCAACGCCAACGTCAGCGTGCTCGATTTCCCGTTGCGCGGTGCGCTGGAACAGGCTTTCGGCACGGCCGGCAAGGGCTTTGAAACCCTGGCCGAGCCGCTGCACCTGAGCGGTGGCCCGTACGCCAATCCGTACGAGCTGATGAGCTTCTACGACAACCACGACATGCCGCGCCTGCAGGCCAGCGACAGTGGCTTCATCGATGCGCACAACTGGCTGTTCACCGCGCGTGGCATTCCGGTGGTCTATTACGGCTCGGAAACCGGCTTCATGCGGGGTCGCGCCGAGCATGCCGGCAATCGTGCCTACTTCGGCCAGCCGCGTGTGGACGCTGCGCCGCAGAGCCCGATCTTCGCGCCGCTGCAGCGCATCGCCAGGCTGCGCGCAGCCACCCCGGCGCTGCAGCGCGGCCTGCAGGTGAACGAGCGCCTGCAGGGTGACGAGGCGGCGTTCTTCCGCGTGCTGCAGCACGGCGACGTGGCGCAGACCGCGCTGGTGCTGCTGAACAAAGGTGACCAGGCGAGGACCTTCACCGTGGCGCGTTTCGTCCAGAACGGCCACTGGCGCGACGCGCTGGAGGGCGGTTCATTGCGGGTGGACGGCTCGCTGAAGGCGGAAGTGCCGGCGCACGGGGTGAAGGTCTACGTGCTGGATGCCGCCGTGCAGCAGCCGGCGCTGCAGGCCGAGCTGGACAAGGCGATGGCCGACCAGCAGGCTCGGGACCTGCGGCTGGGGCGGTAGTGCCGGCCGCTGGCCGGCAACCCCGGATTCCTGGCACCTGCCTACCGCTCTGGTGGGTGCCAACCTTGGTTGGCACGCTTTTCGAGCAGTAGAGCAAGCTCGACTCTACAATAGGGACCCCTCGCGCCTCGCCGTACCGCCATGACCGACCTCGCCCCGCAGACCCCGATCGAAACCCTGCTGAAGGCGGCGATGGACGGGGCGGTGCCGATCCGCGCCTTCATGGCGGCCTTCGTCGCCTCCGAGGTGGTGCTGCTGACCGGCAGCCTGATCACCCCTGACGGCAGTGGCTTCGACCCGCTGCTGTTCGACAAGCAGGGCACCCTGCATGTGGCCGTGTTCACTGATCCGTCGCGGGTGGGCATCTACAGCCAGCAGGCCGAACACAAGATCCGCTGGCTGACGCTGGACGTGCTGCGCCGGGTGCCCAGCGGCTACGGTGTCGTGATCAACCCGGGTACGCCTCTGGGCTTCGAGATCTCGCCCAGTGGCGTTGGCGAGATCCTGAAGGACTTCGCCCAGGGCTGAGCCGTCGCCGTGCTGTTTGCAGAGTCGAGCATGGCTCGACGCTGCAGAAGGCTTCCCTTCGAGCGCCGTCCGTGATCCCCTTGGATGACATTGGGATGGAGGCATTGCCATGGAATTCAGGGTATTAACCGCCGACGCACCGGAACGGCAGCAGTTGGCCCGGTGGTACCACGCGGAATGGGGCCAGGACGCCGGTCTGTCGCTTGAACAGGAACTGGAGCGGCTGAATCCGCCGCAGGATGCCGAAGGCTTTCCGCACCTGATCGCCGCCTTCGATGACGGTCAGGTGGTCGGCGCGGTGCAGCTCAAGCGCAGGGAGATGCCGGCTTTCCCGCAATACGAGCATTGGCTGGGCAGCGTGTTCGTGGCCGATAGTCATCGCGGGCGTGGGCTGGCTGGCGCGCTGGTGGAACAGGCCGCGGCGCAGGCGGTGCGGATGGGCGTTTCCGACCTGTATCTGCAGACCGAAGCGCTGGATGGCGGCCTGTACGCTCGGTTGGGCTGGAAGCCCCTGCAGGAAGCTGACAGCCATGGCCATCGCGTGCTGGTGATGGTGCGCAGGGTGGCTGCATGAATGCCCCCGTACCTCGCCATTCCCGGTCGGCCCTGATCTTCCTGATCGCGGCCATCGCCGCCGCGCTGGTGGCCATGCCCTTGCTGCGCGCGGTGGGCATTGTGCAGTGGCCGGTGTTCGTCATCGCCTGGCTGATCAACCTGGGCGCGGCGTGGCATCTGGCGCAGTGGGCGCGCCAGCGGGGCCGTTCGGCGTGGGCGTTCGGGTTGCCGGCGGCACTCGGTACCGTCGCCTCGATCGTGGTCTATGTACTGCTGGCGTTGCTGGGGCCGAAGGCGGCGGCGCGCTGAAGGCGCTGTGCCGAGCATGGCTCGGCACTACATGTGCCATGCGGAGCGCCGACGCAACCGCCGGCGCTCCATTACTTCACAGCGTCACCTTGCGCCGGTTGTCATCGCTCACCCGGTCGATCAGCTTGTTGTACGGATCGAAGCCCGCTTCATCCGGCTTTTCATCCACGGTCACCGTGATCTTCGGCGCGGCGCTGGTGATGTGGTGGCGCTGCAGATACAGCACCTTCTGGTCGCGTTCCTTGCCCGAAGGCCCGTTGGCAAACACGCCGATCTCGACCCAGTCATCCATCTTCCCGTCGCTCTCCTTGCCCTTGCCATCGGCGTACTGCTTTGCGGCGTGCAGGTCCAGGGTCACGTCGTAGCGGCCGTCATCGCGCTTGCGCGCGCTGGCGGCCAGCACCCGGTTGTCATAGAAGCTGATCTTCTCGAACAGGTCGGTGACCAGCTGCTGGCGATCAGCCGGGGTCTCGGCACGGATGTAGCCCAGCAGTTCGCGTGAGGTGGTGTACGGGGGGTGCTGGTAGCCCTTGTCCTGCAGGAAGCGCTTCAGGGCGCGGTTCAGGGCCTGCTCGCCGATCTCCTCGCGCAGCCGGTAAAACACCAGCGAACCCTTCTGGTAGTGGATGTACTGCTGGTTTTCCACGCGCTCCAGCGGCTGCTCCTCGATGGCCTCGCCACCGCGTCCGGACAGGTAGCCGTCCAGCTCGCGCTTGAGGAACTGGCGCATGTGCTGGCGGCCGTACTCCTGCTCCATCACCATCAGCGCAGAGTACTGCGACAACGATTCGGAGAGCACCGTGGCGCCCTGCACGTTGGCACCGATCACCTGGTGCGCCCACCACTGGTGTGCGATCTCGTGCGCAGTCACGTAGAACACATAGTCCACCTTGTCCGGGTCACGCAGGTCGGCGATGAAGCCGATGGCCTCGGAGTAGGGGATGGTATTGGCGAACGACTGCGCGAAGCGGGCATAGCCCGGGAACTCGATGATGCGCACCTGGCGGTGCTGGTAGGGCGTGAAGTTCGCTTCGTAGTAGGCCAGCGATTTCTGTACCGCTTCGATCATCCGGTCCACGTTGTAGCCGTGCGCCGGCTCGAAGTAGACCTCGATCGGGATGTCCTTGTACTTCGCCTTGCGTACCTCCCAGCGTGCCGACAGGTAGGCGTAGAAGTTCAGCATCGGGCGGTCCATCGCGTAGCTGAAGCAACGCCGGCCGTTCACCGTGGTCTCGTGCTGCAGGTAGCCCGGGGCCAGCGCCACCTGGTCGGGTGCCGTGCAGATCGTGGTGCGGAAGTCGAGCCAGTCGGCATCGTTGGCTATGTACGTGTTGGCACGCGCGGCTTCGTCTTCCAGCTTGGGCATGCGCCGCGGCTCACCCAGGTCGCGCTTGCGCCGCTCGTTGCGGTCGGTGATCTCCGCGCCCTCGTTGTAGCCGAACGACGGCAGTACGCGGCTGTTGAAGAACGTGCCGTTGCCCACGATGTTGCTCGGCGCCTGGCCGGCGGTGATGCCATTGGATTTCTGCACCACCCGGAAATGGACACGTCGGCTTTCGCCCGGTTGCAGAGGCTTGTCCAGCCGGTAGATGCGATACCCCAGGTCCTTGTCATGGAAGGCCATCGTCTGTCCGCCAAGATCGGCGGCTACCAGCTGTTTGTCATCACCCATCGAGACATGCAGTTCCGGGATCGGCTGCGCGTGCAGGTTGCGGATCGTCCAGTTCGCATCGATCACCATCGACTGCGATTCCGGGAACAGGTCCACGCGGTTGTCCACCGCCACGATGCGTGGTTGCGGCAGATTGCGGTACTTCGACAGCTCGCGCTCATAGCGGGCCTGCAGGTCCAGCTGCTGGTCGGGCGAGAGGAACTCGTTGCGGATGTTGGTGCTCCAGTACAGCCAGCCACCCACACCGATGAAGGCCAGTGCCGCCAGTGCTGCGAAGGCGCCGGTCGGACCGCGCAGGCGACGACCGGCCAGGGCCAGACGCTGGCGCAAGCCCTGGCTGACACCGCGTACCCAGAACGCCGAGGCCAGGCACATCAATGTCAGCAGGAACAGCGCCCAGTAACCCTGGAACGCCAGCTGTCCGGTCAGGAAGTGACCGTAGCCGTTCATGTCCGAATAGGGCGCGTTGGGCCAACTGCCAAAGTTGTACAGGTTCTGCGTGTAGTCGAGCAGGCCGAGCACACCCTGGCCGATCATCACCACGATCAGCAATGCGTAACCGACGAACTTGTTGTTGGTGAGCACCTGCAGCACCAGCGCCAGGCCGCCCATCAGGATGTAGACCACCGAATCCAGCGCCAGGCTGCGCAGGTACAGCAGCGGCTCCAGATGCGTGTAGCCCTTGGCCAGCTGCACGCTCATCGCGGCCAGCGCGCCGGCTGCCTGGAAGCAGACGATCACTGCCAGCAGGGCAGTGAACTTGGCCAGCAGCGGCACCCAGTTCGGCACCGGCATGGCATCGGTTACTTCGTTGATGCGCGCACTGCGTTCCTTCCAGACCAGCTCACCGGCGAAGAACAGCACGATGATCACCAGCAGCCAGCTGAAGGCACCCTGCAGGCCCATGATCATCTGCGAGGTGACCGGCCAGATCGAGGTGCCGTACAGCGTCTGCCGGAACAGCGCGCTGGGCAGGAAGTTGGCCAGGCCCAGTACCAGCAGCACGATGAACGGCACGCTGCGCAGCACGCCACGTGTATCGAAGCGGACCTGGCGCAGGAACTGCTGCCACGCCGTGGTGGCGGTGAACGCCGGTACCACGCGCGGCAGTGTTGCACGGGTCGGGCGGACCGCACTGGCATCGGCAACCGGCTGCGCCTGCCTGCGGCCCCATCGACGACGGCCACTGCCGCTGCGTTCGGTGCGGAACAGTGCGAAGGTGGCGGCGAACAGCGCGGCGGCCACACCCAGCCACAGAGCGCGGTTGGCCAGCAGGTAGCCGGCCAACTCGGGAATTCCGCTGTTGCGTTCGGCGGTGGACCAGTAGCGGATCGTGCGGCTGAGCGCACGCATGCCCAGCGGCTCGCTCAGCACTGCGATCCACGTGTTGTCGATGTCGCGCAGCAGGGCCGCGCTGGCGCCGTACAGCACCAGGTAGGCCACCAGCCCGATGTACACCCACAGGATCGAACGGGTCAGCGCTGCCAGCAGCGACAGCAGTGCGGTGGTGAACAACAGGTTCGGGATGACGATGGCCGCGAAGGTCCAGGCATAGCCCTGCCAGCTGATCGGGCCCATGCGTTCGGGATCGATCCACGGCATGAACGGCGCCAGCCACAGGCCAAACGCAATCACGATGTAGACCAGCAAGCCGGCGGCCAGGGCGGCAGCGATGCGCCCAGCCAGGTAGTCGCGGCGCTTCACCGGGCTGGCGAAGATCAGTTCGGCGGTGCCGAGCTCGAAGTCACGTAGCAGCGCATTGCTGACGAACAGCGCGGTGACCAGCATGCCGAGCAGGGTGAAGATGCCCAGCATCTGCGCGATCACGGTGGGCGCGTTGCTGTGTACGTTGCCGCTGCCGCCACCGATCTGCACGGCGTCGCTGGAGGCAGCGGCGAAGGCGAGCAGGGCGAACAGGCCGGCCAGCAGCCACAGCAGGGGAGAACGCAGCTGCTCGCGCAGCTCGAAGCGGAAAAAGTTGAGGATCATGGCGTGCTCCGCTCAGGCTGCCGCGCGGGCACGGGCCTGCAGGCGCAGGCGCTGGAAGTACACGTCCTCAAGGTCGGGAGCCACCGCCGCGAAGCCATCGCCGGGATCGTTGGCACTGTGCACGTGGATCACCGGGCGGCCACCGACCAGACGGGTCGACAGCACTACGTAGCGTGCTTCATGGTCGGCCAGTTCCGAAGGATCGACCTGCTTGCGCCAGACCTGCTGCTGCAGAGCATCGATGGCTTCGGCAGGGCGCCCGGTCAGCAGCACCTGGCCCTTGTTCATGATCGCCATGGTGGGGCACAGGTCGGTCACGTCTTCGACGATGTGGGTGGACAGGATCACCGCCACGTTCTCGCCGATGGCCGCCAGCAGGTTGAGGAAGCGGTTGCGTTCCTCGGGGTCGAGGCCGGCGGTGGGCTCGTCGACGATCACCAGCCGCGGGTCTCCCAGCAGCGCCTGGGCGATGCCGAAGCGCTGGCGCATGCCGCCGGAGTATGTGCCGAGCTTGCGCTTGCGCGCGTCCCACAGGTTCACCTGCTGCAGCAGACCATCGACCACCTCGCGGCGCTGCGCGCGCTGGCTCAGGCCCTTGAGTACGGCGAAGTGTTCCAGCAGGTCCAGCGCGCTGACTTTCGGGTACACGCCGAAATCCTGCGGCAGGTAGCCCAGCCGGCGGCGCACCGCGTCCTTGTCGCGCAGTACGTCGATCGGCGCTTCGCCGGGAATGGTGAGGATGGCCGAACCGCTGTCGGCCTCCTGCAGGGTGGACAGCGTACGCATCAGCGAAGACTTGCCGGCGCCGTTCGGCCCGAGCAGGCCGAACATGCCGCGCGGGATGTCCAGGCTGACGTTGTTGAGCGCATGCACGCCGTTGGCGTACGTCTTGGACAGCGAATCGATCTTCAGCATGCGACGTACACCTTTCCGTGTGTGATCGCGCTGTTTATCACCCGCAACTGGGCTGGCGTCATGCGCCGTTGGTCATGGTGCCGTGCGGGTAGCAGGTGAGGGCACCCCACCGTTGAAGGGCGCGGCAGGGGCGGCTTCCAGTGCGTGGGGCTTCGCCAGGGCGGCAGGGGGCCAGCCTGTGAAGTCTTCCTGAATGCGTTGGGGAAGGCTGGCCGGATCACACAGGACGTCGACAGGGGCACCGATAGTCTTTGCACCTCTCAAGGCCATTGCCATGCAGGCGTACATGCGGACTGTTAGCGGCGTAGAGGGACTGGACAGTATTCTTGGCGGCGGACTTCCGCAGGCGCGGCTGTATCTGCTGGAAGGGCCACCGGGTTCCGGCAAGACCACGTTGTCGCTTCAGTTCCTGCTGGAAGGCCTGCGGCGCGGCGAACGCTGCCTGTACATCACGTTGTCCGAGACCGCCGAGGAACTGCGCGAAGTCGCCGCTGCCCATGGCTGGTCGCTGGATGGCCTGCACCTGTTCGAACTGGGATCGGCTGAAGGCGCAATGGGCAACGGTCGCCTGCAGTCGGTGCTGCATTCGTGGGAAATGGAGCTGGACGAGACGGTCAATCTGATCATGTCCAAGGTGGACAGCATCGGGCCCACCCGCGTGGTGTTCGATTCGTTGTCCGAACTGCGCCTGCTGGCCCAGGACTCTCTGCGCTACCGGCGCCAGATCCTTGCGTTGAAGCAGTTCTTCGCGCCCAAGAGCGCTACGGTGATCCTGGTCGATGACCTGACCTCTACCGGCGAAGAGCGCGATGGGCAGTTGCACAGCCTGTGCCACGGCGTGCTGTCGCTGGAACGCCTGACCCTGGATTTCGGCCCGGCCCGGCGCCGCATGCAGGTGCAGAAGCTGCGCGGCGTGGATTTCATTGCGGGCTACCACGATATGGTGATCCGTCGTGGAGGACTCGAGATTTTCCCCCGCTTGATAGCCTCCGAGCACCACGACCAGTTCGTGGGTTCGCCGGTGAGCAGTGGCGTCGACGAGATCGATCACCTGCTGGGCGGGGCCCCCTGCGCGGAACCTCGACCCTGTTGACCGGTCCCGCTGGCAGCGGCAAGACCAACGTCGCCCTGCAGTACGTGTGGGCGGCCTGCGAACGTGGCGAACGCTGCTGCATCTTCGAGTTCGACGAGCGGGTTGGTACCTTGCTGGCGCGTGCATCGGCACTGGACATCGACCTGGACAAGCATCTGCACTCGGGCCTGCTGGAGATCCTGCAGATGGATCCGGCCGAGGTGTCGCCGGGTGAGTTTTCCTGGAACCTGCGCAAGGCGGTCGAGCAGCGCAACTGCAGCGTGCTGGTGATCGACAGCCTGAATGGCTATGTCACGGCAATGCCACAGGAAAAGCAGCTGATGCTGCAGCTGCACGAGATGTTGTCCTATCTCAACCAGAAGGGCGTAGCGACGTTCCTGATCAATCCGCAGCATGGCCTGGTGGGCACCATGTCCACCGGCAGCCTCAATGTGTCCTACATCGCCGATGCGGTGGTGCTGTTCCGTTTCTTCGAGGCCAAGGGGCGCATCCGCAAAGCCGTTTCGGTAATCAAGAACCGCGGCGGTGCGCACGAAGACACCATCCGTGAGCTGAAGATTGACGGGCGTGGCATCACCGTCAGTGCGCCGTTGGCAGACTTCCAGGGCATCCTGACCGGCACGCCCGAGTTCGTGGGTGACAGCGCAGCGCTGCTGGGCCAGTCCGATGTCCGATAGGGACGAAGGCTGCACGGTCGTCCGCATCGTGGCGCCCTTCGGACGCGATGCCGACAGCATTGCCGCGGTACTGGAGGGAGTAGGGCTGGCAACGCACATCGCCGGCAACCTGGAGGAGCTGGCCGAGCATCTGGATGATCGCACCGGCCTGGTCGTGGTGACCCAGGAAGCGTTGGTGCGCGGTGCCGACGGTATGCTGCCTGCATTGCAGCAGCAACCGGCCTGGTCGGATATTCCATTCATCCTGCTGCGTTCGGCACGGTCGTACCGCCGTTCCACCCGCGAGGCACTGTTGCCAGCTTCGATCAACGTGGTGGAGATGGACCGGCCGCTTGGCAGCATGTCCCTGATCAGTGCCGTCCAGGGCGCACTGCGGGCCCGTGACAAGCAGTTCCTCGTGCGTGATCAGATGGCGGCATTGGCGGACGGGCGGGCCGCACTGTCCCGCAGTGAAACCGAGTTGCGCCTGATCGCCGATGCGATGCCGGTCCTGATCGCCTTTGTTGATCGTTCGATGTGCTTCCGATTCGCCAACCGAGCCTATGAGACCTGGTTCGATCTCGCCACCGACGAGGTGATCGGCAGGCACGTTCGCGAGGTGATCGGCGAATCCGTATGGCAGCAGCGCAGGGCGGCGATGGAGCGCGCGCTGGATGGCCAAGCGGCGCTCTTCGAGATCACCTGGCCCCATCCACTACGCGGCCGGCGCGACTGCGAAGTGCGTTACTCGCCACGTACCGATACCGAGGGCCGGGTCGACGGATTCCACGTCTTCGTTACCGATATCACCGCCGCCAAGCTGGCCCTGAGCAACAGCCAGCAGCACGCACATGCACTGGAGGCCATGGTGGCCGAGCGCACGCGTGAGCTGGAAGCGCAGATGGCTGCACGCGAGGCCAGCGAGGCCGCCCTGCGGCAGTCGCAGAAGATGGAAGCGATCGGCCAGTTGACCGGTGGCATCGCGCACGATTTCAACAACATGCTGACTGGCATTCTGTCCGCGCTGGACATCGTGCGCCTGCGCCTGGACATGGGGCGGGTGGATGATATGGAGCGTTTCCTGGATACGGCCACCACCTCGGCGCAGCGTGCCGCCGCATTGACCCAGCGCCTGCTCGCGTTCTCGCGCAGGCAGTCGCTGGACGCGCGGCCGGTGGAGATCAACACGTTGCTGGTATCGGTGCAGCATCTGTTGCACAGCACGATCGGGGAAACGGTGCGGCTGCGTACCGAAACCTGCCCGGTGCCGCTGCACGCCACGCTGGATGCCAACCAGTTCGAAAGTGCGGTGCTGAACCTGGCCATCAATGCACGCGACGCGATGCCTGATGGCGGCGAGCTGATCCTGCGCACTGCGGAAGCAGATGTGCATGCAGGCCAGTATCCGGCAGTGCCGGCAGGGCACTATGCGTTGGTGGCAGTCGCCGACACGGGCGCCGGCATGGCGCCGGAAGTGGTCGAGCGCGCATTCGAGCCTTTCTTCACCACCAAGCCCATCGGCAAGGGAACCGGGCTGGGCATGTCGATGGTGTATGGCTTCATGCAGCAGTCCGGTGGTCACATCGCGATCGAATCGCGCCTGGGTGAGGGCACCACCATTTCCCTGTTCATTCCACTGGTGGAGGCCGCGACCAGCGAAGCGGTGGCCGCTCAGGCCAAAGCCATCCGGCTCGGCGCTGGCCAGTCGATCCTGGTGGTCGAGGATGATGAGCAGGTGCGCATGCTGGTCACGGTGGTGCTCGAGGACCTGGGGTACCAGGCCCAGGTGGTGGGCGATGCGGACGCCGCGCTTCCGATCCTGACTTCGGACCAGTGCATCGATCTGTTGATCACTGACGTCGGCCTGCCTGGGCTCAATGGCCGCCAGCTCGCCGAAATAGCCCGTCACTCGCGGCCGACTTTGCCAGTGCTGTTTATGACCGGCTACGCGGAGAAGGCGCAGGAGCGCTCGTCCTTCCTCGATGCGGGCATGGCGATGATCGCCAAGCCGTTCCTGCTTGACGAGTTCAGCGCAGCGGTTCGCACCGCGATGCCTGAAACGGCAGGTGGCAATCCGTAGAGCCGGGCCTGCTCGACTGCTTTTGTGCAGAGCCGAGCCATGCTCGGCTGATCTTTCCCGACGGGAGTCGCATCCGCTGGTCGAGCAAGCTCGACACTACCCGCGCTGTGACGATTCCCGCACCACCAGCTTTACCGGGATGCTCTGGCTGTCCACTGCCTGCCGGCCGATAAGTGCCAGCAGGCGCTCCACCAGCAGTTGCCCGGCCTGCTTGGTGTCCTGCTGCACGGTGGTCAGCGCGGGGGATACCGATGCTGCCAAGGGGATGTCGTCGAAGCCGGTCACCGCCACGTCCTGCGGCACCCGCAGGCCGGCTTCGCGCAGGGCCCGCATGGCGCCGATGGCGATCAGGTCGCTGGCCGCGCAGATCGCATCGATCGGCTCGCCGCGCGCCAGCAGTGTCTGGCAGGCCTCCTGGCCGGAGGCTTCGGTGGTGATCGCATCGTGCTGCAGCGCCGCCTCGGCAGCCAAGCCGTGTTCCTGCAGGGCCGCGACATGGCCGCGGTAGCGTTCCTGGAATTCGGGGTAGTGGCTGGAAGCATGGCCGAGGAAGGCAATGCGGCGGCAGCCCTGCTGCAGCAGGTGGGTGGTGATGTCATGCCCGCCCTGGAAGTTGTCGCTGCCGATCGACACGCCGGGTTGGCCGGGCAGGGCGGCGCCCCAGCGCACGAAGTGCGTACCCTGTTCGACCAGCCGCTGCAGGCGGTCGCGCGATTCGTGGTAGTCGCCGTAGCCGAGCAGGATGATGCCGTCGGCCTTGTTGCTGTCCTCGTAATCGGCCTGCCAGTCGGTGGACAGCTGCTGGAACGATACCAGCAGGTCCTGCCCATGCAGGGCGCAGGCGCGGGTGATCGAGCCCAGCATCGAATGGAAGAACGGGTTGATCAGCGAGTCGTCGTTTGTCGGGTCCTCGAAGAACAGCAGGGCCAGCGTGCCGGCGTTGCGCAGGCGCAGGCTGGAGGCGTTCTTGTCGACCTTGTAGTTCAGCTCGCGGGCGATGCGCAGGATGCGCTCACGGGTCTCGGCATTGACCATCGGGCTGCCCCGCAGGGCCCGCGACACGGTCGGCTGGGAGACCCCGGCCAGGTGGGCGATGTCCAGGGAGGTGGCTTTGCCTTTGATCGTCATGGGCACGCGGGAGGGGCAGGGGGAAGGTGCCCGGGCATGATGCCATGGGTAGACGCGAATGCCCCTCCGGATGTCCACCGAAGCGAGGGTAAGTCATTGCCGGACAAGGAAATCAGTTCAATCCTCCAGCGCGGCCGGGGTCTTCTGACCGGGCGGATGGCGGCGGCAATGCTAAGATGCATCGTTCTCGCATTCCCCCAAATTTCAACAGGGGCGGCCCCGCCTACTGCACCCCCGCCCGGGGCTGTGCTATCACTGGCGGTCTGCCCTTGGACAACGGACGAAGGTACCTATGGCGCGCGGCATCAACAAAGTCATCCTGGTCGGCAATCTCGGCAACGACCCGGACGTGAAGTACACCCAGGGCGGCATGGCGATCACCCGCATCAGCCTGGCCACCACCAGCGTCCGCAAGGACAAGGATGGCAACCAGCAGGAGCGCACCGAATGGCACCGCGTGGTGTTCTTCGGCAAGCTCGGTGAGATCGCCGGCGAGTACCTGCGCAAGGGCAGCTCGGTCTACGTCGAAGGCAGCCTGCGCTACGACAAGTACACCGGCCAGGACGGCGTGGAGAAGTACTCCACCGACATCATTGCCGATGAAATGCAGATGCTGGGCGGCCGCGGTGAAGGCGGCGGCGGTGGCGGCGGTGGCAACTACGGCGGCGATCGTCCGCAGCGCCAGCAGGCTCCGCGCCAGGAGTACGGCGGCGGTGGCGGCGGTCAGCGTGGTGGCCAGGGTGGCGGCTATGGCAACCAGGGCGGCAACCAGGGTGGCAACCAGCGGCCGCAGCCGCAGCAGGCTCCGCCGATGGACGACTTCGCTGACGACGATATTCCATTCTGATCGGACATTCGCCTGCAGCAGAAAAGAAAGCCCCGCTCATGCGGGGCTTTTCTTTATCCGCGATCCCTGCGGTGTTGTGCCCCGCAGCATCAGCTTTCGTGCACCGCGACTTGCAAACAGACAATTTCCTCCCCTATGGTGCAATCGATTGCATTGCTGTGAATCGTTGCGGTTGATACCGGTTGGGAGGCCGGCAGGTGGATGTCCATCCATTCGATCAGACCGGCTCCGGCGACGGGCCTCACGCGGCGCGATGCGTTGCGCATGGCGGTTGCCGGAGGCGTAGCTCTGGGTACTGCGGGAGTGTTGCCTGCATTCGCCGCCACCGCAGCGCTCAAGGGCAATTTGAAACATTCCGTCGCACGCTGGACCTTCCCGCAGCTGTCCGTCGCCCAGCTCTGCACGACGGTAAAAGACATAGGCTTTGCCGCAATCGATCTGGTCGGCCCGGAAGACTGGCCCACGCTGAAGGCAAATGGTGTCTACAGCTCGATGTGCAACGGCGCGGAGCTGGGCCTTACCAAGGGCTTTGCCGGCCGTGAGTTCCACGACCAACTGGCGGAGCGCTACACGCGGCACATCGATCTGGTGGCCGATGCCGGTTACAGCAATCTCATCTGCTTCTCCGGCAACCGCAACGGTATGGACCCGCATGACGGCATGGCAAACGCCGAGGCCGGCCTCAAGCGCATCCTCGGGCATGCCGAGAAGCGTGGCGTCGTGCTGGTGATGGAGCTGCTGAACTCCAAGGTCGACCATCGCGACTATCTGTGCGACCACTCTGCGTGGGGCGTAGAGCTGTGCCAGCGGCTGGGCTCAGACAATTTCGGCCTGCTCTACGACATCTACCACATGCAGATCATGGAGGGCGACATCATCGCCACCATCGGCAAGCATCACGCCTGCTTCAAGCATTACCACACCGCAGGCGTTCCTGGCCGGAACGAGATCGGAGACCAGCAGGAGCTCCACTATCCGGCCATCTGTCGCGCGATCCGCGACACCGGTTTCAAGGGGTATCTGGCGCAGGAGTTCACGCCTGCAGCGCCCGATCCCGTTGCCTCATTGCGCGAGGCGATCCGCCTCTGCGACGTCTGAAACGATATCCACCCAGGTGAGAAACCCATGGCAGATAATCACTACGACGCCATTGTTGTTGGCTCGGGAATCAGTGGCGGTTGGGCAGCGAAGGAGTTGACCGAGAAGGGCCTGAAGGTCCTGATGCTGGAGCGGGGCCGCAACATCGAGCACGTCAAGGACTACGTCAACGCGATGAAGGAGGCGTGGGATTTCCCGCACCGAAACCGTCCGACGCAGGCGATGAAGGCCAAGTTCCCGGTGTTGATGCGCGACTACGGCCTCGCCGAGAACCTGGAAGGGATGTGGGCCAACGAGCAGGACTCGCCCTACATCGAGACCAAACGTTTCGACTGGTTCCGCGGCTACCACGTGGGCGGTCGCTCGTTGATGTGGGGCCGGCAGAGCTATCGCTTCTCCGATCTGGATTTCGAGGCGAACCTGAAGGACGGTATCGCCGCGGACTGGCCGATCCGCTACGCCGACATCGCGCCGTGGTACGACCACGTGGAGAAGTTCGCCGGCATCGCCGGCACGCGCGAAGGACTGGACGTGCTGCCGGACGGCGAGTTCCTGCCGCCGATTCCCCTGAACATCGTCGAGAAGGATGTGGCCGCGCGGATCAAGAAGGCCTTCGGCGGAACGCGCCATATGATCCACTCGCGCACTGCAAACATCACCCAGCCGATGCCCGAACAGGGGCGCGTCAATTGCCAGTACCGCAACAAGTGCATCCTGGGCTGTCCTTTCGGTGCCTACTTCTCGACCCAGGCGGCGACGCTGCCAGCGGCGATGAAGACCGGCAACCTGACCTTGCGGCCGTTCTCGATCGTCAAGGAAGTGCTCTACGACAAGGACCGCAAGCGTGCGCGTGGCGTGGAGGTCATCGACGCCGAAACCGGCCAGACCTACCAGTACACCGCCAAGGTCATCTTCCTCAACGCGTCGTCGTTCAACTCGACGTGGCTGCTGATGAACTCGGCCACCGATGTCTGGGAAGGGGGGCTGGGCTCCTCGTCGGGAGAGTTGGGGCACAACGTGATGGACCATCATTTCGGTGCGGGTGCCTCGGGCCGGGTCGAGGGTTACGAAGACAAGTACTACTTCGGCCGTCGTCCGTGCGGTTTCTACATTCCGCGGTTCCGCAACGTCGCCTCGGACAAGCGTGGCTACCTGCGCGGCTTCGGCTACCAGGGCGGTGCCAGCCGCACCGGTTGGTCGCGCGAGATCGCCGAGCTGAACATCGGAGCCGACCTGAAGGAGGCGCTGACCGTACCGGGCGACTGGCGCATCGGCATGACCGGGTTCGGTGAAATGCTGCCGCACCACGACAATACGATCCGCCTGGACCACGACCGGAAGGACAAGTGGGGGCTGCCGGTGCTGGCGATGGATGTTGCCATGCGTGCCAATGAACTGGCGATGCGCAAGGACATGGCCGCCGATGCCGCCGAGATGCTGGAAGCGGCCGGCGTCAAGGACGTGAAGATGCACGACAACGACTATGCCCCGGGCAAGGGCATCCACGAGATGGGGACCGCGCGCATGGGACGTGATCGGAAAAGCTCGGTATTGAATGCGCACAACCAGGTCTGGGATGCGCCCAACGTCTATGTGACCGACGGTGCCTGCATGACCTCCAGCGCCTGCGTGAATCCCTCGCTGACCTACATGGCGCTGACCGCGCGCGCGGCCGACCATGCGGTACGCGAACTGAAAGCGGGGAACCTCTGATGGATCGCCGCGAACTGTTGAAGATGATCGTTGCCGCCACCGGTGCGGCCATGGTTGGCCTGCCTGCGCTGGTGCAGGGGCAGGCGCCGGCGGGCGCCACGAAGATCCATTTCTCCGACGCCGATGTCGGCATGCTGGACGAGATCGCCGAGACCATCCTGCCGCGGACAAGGACACCCGGGGCCAAGGACGCGGGTGCCGGTGCGTTCATGGCGACGTTCGTCAGCGACTGCTACACGGCCCGGCAGCAGGCGACGTTCCGCGCCGGCCTGGCCGACATCGACAAACGCGCCGGCGGCCGCTTCGTATCGCTCACGCCGGAAGCCCGCACCGGGTTGCTGCGAACGCTGGACGCCGAAGCCAAGGCACGCAATGCCGACGTGACCGAGACCGGTACGCCTGAAGAGGGCGAGGCGATGCCGCATTACTTCACGATGCTCAAGCAATTGGCCATCTTCGGCTTCTTCACCTCCAAGGTCGGTGCGACCGGGGTGCTGCAGTACGTCGCCGTGCCGGGTCGCTACGACGGCGACCTTGCCTATGTTCCCGGCACGCCTGCGTGGGGGACCAGCTGATGGACACCAGCCTGATGACCCGATCTCTGTTGATTGTCACCGGCCTGCTGGCCGCCACATCTGTATTCGCGCAGAACGGTGCCGACGCCGCGCGCGATCCGAAGAAGACCGAAGTGTGGACTCCCGTGCCCGAAGTCGTCGCCACGCCACCAGGCAAAGCCCCCTCCGACGCCATTGTGCTGTTCGATGGCAAGGATGTCTCCGCGTGGGAGGCAGAGCACGGCGGACGTGTGCCCTGGACGGTTGCCGATGGCGCCATGACCGTCGTTCCGGGCAGCAAGGGCATCCGCACCCGGCAGCGCTTCTGCGATGTCCAATTGCATGTCGAATGGCGCACGCCCACCGATACAAAGGGCTTCGACGGCCAGAACCGGGGCAACAGTGGCATCTTCCTGCAGGAACTGTATGAGCTGCAGGTGCTCGACAGTTACAACAACCCAACGTATGCCAACGGCCAGGCGGGTTCGATCTACAAGCAGGCCATGCCACGGGTGAACGCCTCGCGCGCACCGGGCCAGTGGCAGGTCTACGACATCATCTGGAAGGCGCCGCGCTTCTCGCAGGGCGGCGGCCTGGCGTCGCCCGCGCGCATCACGGTGCTGCACAACGGCGTGCTGGTGCAGGATGACACCGTGCTGGCGGGGAAGACGGAGTACATCGGTGCGCCGTCGTACGCGCCTCATGCGTGCGCGCCGCTGTATCTGCAGGAGCATGACTCCAAGGTCAGCTACCGCAATATATGGGTGCGCGAACTGTAGCCGCACACGGCCGGCGTGGTCGCCGGCCGCTTACTTCGCCAGGTAGCTGGCGATGTCATCGATTTCCTGTTGCGACAGCTGGGAGAAGGGCGGCATCAGTCCACCGCCCTTGCTGATCTTTTCCTTGATCTGCGCCGGTGCCATGCGCTTGCCGATGTCGGTGAGCGCCGGGAACGCGCCCGGCATGCCCGCACGATCGGCGCCGTGGCAGGCCACGCAGTTCGCGGTGTAGAGCTTTGCGCCCGCAGCCGGGTCGTCCTTGCACCAGGCTGCCGTCGCAACGCTCATGCCGCCCAGGCCGACAGCCATTGCCAGGATCATTCTCATGTGGGGCTCCTTGATGCGTCAGCGGCGCGCACGGGCGTGCACGCGGGTGGTCAGATGTTCACGCAGGTAGTCCGCACCGGTCTGGATGACCTTGGCCGGATCGCGTGGCTGGTCGTGCTCGATGATGTACCAGTGGACGCCGGCGGCTGCTGCAGCAGGCAGGATCGCATTCCAGTCCAGCACGCCCTGGCCCACCGCAGCGAATCCGCCTTCGTCCTGGGCCTGGCCCTTGGGCGCATTGTCCTTGGCGTGCACCGCGAATACGTGGCCGCGGAGCTTTGCCAGCATCACTGCAGGGTCCAGGCCCGCGCGCGCGACCCAGGCCAGGTCCAGCTCGGTCTGCAGGTCTGGACCGGCGGCGGCGAGCAGCAGCTCCAGTCCGGTCCTGCCATCGAAGTCGACCAGTTCGAAGTCGTGGTTGTGATAGGCCAGGCGCATGTCCTTGCCGCGCACCTGCTTGGCGAGGCGGCCCAACTCCTGGCCCAGTGCCGTCCAGCCCGCCGCATCGGTCGGCCGGTCCTTCGCATCCAGGTAAGGCACCACCAGCGTGGTGTTGCCGATCGAGCGGTTGAAGGCCACCACCCCATCCAGATTGCCGCGCAGCTCGGCCAGCGGCACATGCGATGAAATCGCCTTGATCGAGTACCGGTCCAGCAGCTGCTTGAGTTCGGTGGCGCTGGTGTTCTGCGTACCGACCGTTTCCACCGCATGGACGCCCGCGTCGTGGACGATCTTCAATTGCTGCTCAAGCGAGCCTGCATCGCGCAGGGTATACATCTGCACCGCGATCGGCTTCTGCGTGCTGGCGGCTTCGCCTGCGAAGGCGGGCAGGGCAGCGAGCAGCAGGATGAGGCCTGCACTTCTACGGAAAAGGGCTTTCATCAACAGATCCTCCCGGCATTCAACCGATGGTGGTCCAGGCGCGTGACCTGGCCGATGCAATGACACGATCAACGATCTGCGCCGAGCGCAGGCCGTCTTCGAAGGTGGGCAGGCCCTGCGGCTGATCGCCTTCGATGGCGCGATAGGTGTCGGCGACAAACGCTTCGAAGCACTGGGCGTAGCCCTGTGCATGCCCGGCCGGCAGCGCGGACAGCCGGCGCTGTTCGGCACTGCCGGCGCCTGGCCCGCGTACGAAGATTTCCTCGCGCTGGTCGGGCAGGCCGATCCAGAGTCGTTCGGCGTCCTCCTGGTTGAAGGCCACGCTGGCCTTGGCGCCATCGATCTCGAACCAGAGGCGGTTGTGGCGCCCGGCCGAGACCTGGCTGACCGTCAATGACGCCAGCGTACCGGCGCCGGTCCTGAACATCGCCGCGGCAACGTCCTCGCTCATGACGGCCTGCATCGCGCTGGCTGCCATTGGCGTGCTGAAACTCTGCCCGCTGACGGCGCCGCGCTCGGCGATCACCGTGGCGAATGCCGCGTTCACTTCGGCGAAGCGCTCGCCACTGATCCATTCCACCAGGTCGCACCAGTGCGAACCGATGTCGGCGAACACGCGCGACGTGCCGCCCAGCGCCGGGTCAACACGCCAGTTGTTGCTGGCGGGGTCAAGAAGCCAGTCCTGCAGGTAACTGCCGTGGATGAGGTGCAACGGCCCCAGTTCACCGTGGGCGATGCGGGCGCGCGCCTCGCGGACCACCGGGTGGTAGCGGTAGACGAAGGGGACCGTGGCAACCAATCCAGTCGAGGCGGCCAACGCCGCCAGCGCCTGCGCATCGTCCAGCGTCGTCGCCAGCGGTTTCTCGCAGATCACGTGCTTGCCGGCTTCCAGCGCGGCCTGTGCCATGGCGCGGTGCAGATGGTTGGGCGTGCACACATGCACGACCTGCACCTGGGGATCGGCGATCACGTCCTCGATATCCCGGTAGGCACGGGGGACATTCCAGGAGTGTGCTGCTTCATGCGCGCGCTGCGGTGACGAGGCGGCCACGCCGCGTACCTCGGCACCTGCCAGCAGTGCCGCACGACGATGCACTGCACCGATCATGCCGGCGCCAACGATGGCGATTCCAAGCTTGGGCATCGACGGGGATCCTCAGGGTGTGGAGGGCGCGGCCGCAGCCGCCGGCCGATCGCGGAACAGCAGCAGGAAGGCGACCAGCACCACCAGCGCAACACCGGCCGGGAACAGCCAGATCTGCTGCCAGTCGGGTCCGGCTTCGGTGGTGAAGTGCTCCACCACCGCGCCGGACAGGAAGGTGCCGATCAACATGCCCACGCCATAGGTGGCCAGGGTGATGAACCCCTGTGCGCTGCTGCGCGCGGCAGGGCCGGCATGGGCATCGGTGTAGATCTGGCCGGTGACGAAGAAGAAGTCGTAGCAGATGCCGTGCAGCACGATGCCGATCACCAGCAGGGAGAAACCGCTGCCCGCATCGCCGAAGGCGAACAAGGCGTAGCGCACCACCCAGGCGGCCATGCCGACCGCCAGCATGGTCTTCACCCCCAGCCGCACGAACAGGAACGGCATGGCCAGCATCAGCAGCACTTCGGAGACCTGGCCCAACGACTGCAGGCCTGCTGCACCCCGCACGCCCAGGTCGTTGAGATACGGATTGGTGAAGTTGTAGTAGAACGACAGCGGGATGCAGATGGCGATGGAGGCCAGGAAGAACACCAGGTAGGCGCGCGACTTCAGCAGACGCAACGAATCCAGCCCCAGGATCTGTCCCAGTCCGGCATCGCGCTGCTGCGCCAGCGGCGGCGTGTGCGGCAGAGTGAACGCATACAGGCCCAGCACCAGAGACGCGAGTGCCGCCATCCGGAACGTCAGTTCAAGCCGGTGCGCCTGTTCCCAGCCCAGCCAGCCGATCAGCACGCCGGCGATGATCCAGCCGATGCTGCCCGCCACCCTCACCAGCGGGAACTGTTTCTCGGGCGACTGCATGTGCCGCATCGCCACGCTGTTGGCCAGTGCCAGCGTCGGCATGAACAGCAGCATGTAGCCCATCACGCAGGCAGAGAACATGCTGAAGCTGGTGGCCGTGGACGCCAGCCACATGAGCACCGCACCGGCCAGATGCAGTACCGCAAGGATGCGCTGCGCCGCAAAGTAGCGATCCGCGATCAGCCCGACCAGGAACGGCGCCACGATGGCGCCGATGGATTGGCTGAGGAAGGCCGTGGCCACCTGGCTGGCGCTGGCCTGCAGCGGGCCCTGCACCAGGTACGTCCCGAGGGTCACGAACCACGCTCCCCAGATGAAGAACTGCAGAAACATCATCGCGCCCAAGCGCGACATGGCGTGCGACATGGCTTGCCCTCCCGGGGCGGTAATGGCTCAGATTCCCAGCATGCGGTGCAGTGATGCGGCGTCCGTTCCGCTGTCGGCGAAGTCGTCGAAGGCGCGCTCGGTGACCCGGATGATGTGGTCGCGTATGAAGGCGGCACCCTCGCGTGCGCCGTCTTCCGGGTGCTTCAGGCAGCACTCCCATTCCAGTACCGCCCATCCGGGGAAGTCGTACTGGGCGAACTTGGAGAAGATTGCCTTGAAGTCGATCTGGCCGTCACCGGGTGAACGGAACCGCCCCGGGCGATCGATCCAGTTCTGGTAGCCGCCGTACACGCCGCTGCTGGCACTGGCGTGGTACTCCGCATCCTTGACATGGAAGGCACCGATGCGCGCGTGGTAGCGGTCGATGAAACCCAGGTAGTCCATCTGCTGCAGCAGCAGATGGCTGGGGTCGTACAGGATCTTCGCGCGTGGGTGGTGATCGACCACATCGAGGAAGCGTTCGAAGGTCGCGCCGTCGTGCAGGTCCTCCCCGGGGTGGATCTCGAAGCACAGGTCCACGCCGCAGGCATCGAACGCATCGAGGATGGGGCGCCAGCGGCGACCGAGTTCGGTGAAGGCTTGCTCCACCAGTCCCGGTGGGCGCTGCGGCCAGGGATAGAAGTACGGCCAGGCCAGTGCGCCGGAGAACGTGGCGTGTGCGGTCAGTCCCAGCCGCTGGCTGGCTTTGGCGGCCAATAGAAGCTGCTCCACGGCCCAGGCCTGGCGGGCGGCGGGATCGCCGCGCTTGTCCGCGGGTGCGAATCCGTCGAACAGGTTGTCGTAGGCCGGATGCACCGCGACCAGCTGCCCCTGCAGATGGGTGGACAGCTCGGTGATCTGCACGCCATGACCGGCCAGCATGCCGGCAATGTCGTCGCAGTACGCCTGGCTGCGCGCGGCCTCTGCCAGATCAAGCAGATGAGGCGCGCTGGTCGGCACTTGTACGCCAGAATAGCCCAGACCCGCGGCCCACCCGGCCAGCGTGTCCAGCCGATCAAAAGGAGCTGCGTCGCCGATGAACTGCGCCAGGAACAGCGCTGGACCCTTGAGCGTCTTCAACGTGATTCGCCCTCGATGCAATCGATTGCATTATCCTAGCAGGGGCTCACGCAGGACCTGTTGTGCAGTGCACAGCAGGCAGGAGGACTAACGCCATGGCCACCATCTACGACATCGCAAAGCACGTGGGCGTCTCCGCAGGCACGGTGTCGCGGGCGCTTTCGCGGCCGGACAAAGTCCTGCCGGCCACCCGTGCGCGCATCGAGCAGGCCGCCGCCGCGCTGGGCTATGTGCCCAACACGGTGGCCCGCACGCTCAAGACCCAGCGCAGCGGCAAGATCCTGGTCACCGTCCCGGACATCGCCAATCCGTTCTTCGCCCAGATCCTGCAGGGTGCGGAGGACGCCGCGCAGGCCGTTGGCTACGCGGTCCTGCTGGGGGACACCCAGCATCAACCGGATCGCGAGGAGCGCTATGCACAGATGCTCCGGCGCAATGAGGCCGACGGCATGATCGTGCTCGGGCATCGCCTGCCACCCACGGCGCGGGAGATCGTCGCACAGCGGGGCGCGGCCGCGCCGGTGGTCAACGGTTGCGAGTTCGATCCCGCATTGGGCATTCCCAGCGTCCACATCGATAATGCGGCCGCCGCGCGCGCGGTGATGGAACACCTGTATGGGCTGGGGCACGAACGCATCGCAGTGGTGGGCGGACCTCCCGACAATCCGCTGCACCAGCAACGGCTGGAAGGGGTCCGGGCAGCCGGCAAGGCGCGTGGACGCCTGCGCCAGTTGAACATCGTGCCGGGTGACTTTTCCGTGGAGTCGGGCCATGCAGCCGCGATGTCGATGTTGGCCGCCGCGCCGGTACCGACCGCGGTCTTCTGTTTCAGCGACCAGATGGCGCTGGGTACCCTGGCGGCCTGCCGGGAGCGGGGCATCCGCGTGCCGGAGGACCTGTCCATCGTCGGCTTTGACGACCTGGCCTCCTCGCGCTACCTCACGCCGCCGCTGACGACGATCAGGCAGCCGATGCGGGAGATTGGCGAGCGCGCGGTCAACCTGCTGCTCGCCATCATCGAGCACGTGGATGTGCCGCTGCAGCAGACGCTGGAGTTCAGCCTGATGCTGCGGGGCTCGACGGCTGCACCCAGGGCCGGGTGAAGGCAGGGCAGCGCTCGCTGCCCCATGATTGTCGCCAGACGGCTTCTGCAACCTTGATCCCGAATTGACGCAGAGCTGTCAGACTAACGGCAGGCAGCCCGGCAAGGGCCTTGGTGGCAGCTGCGATCGCTCAAGGGGGTCGGCAATGCCGTTCTTGACGGACTCGACCGAGGTCTCGGTCGAAGGCATCGGCGCGGCACGGCGCATCGGCTGGATGCGTTTCGTGGGCAACGGGTTGGGGGCGGTCCCCATTGCCTCGATCATGCTCGAACGCCAGGACGGCGCGCTGGCGTGGGTCCTGCTGCTGCTCAATGCGCTGGCCTGGCCGGCGCTCGCGCTGGTACTGACCCGGCGCTCAAGGCAGCCTGCCGTGGTCCAGTTCCGCTGCATGGTGATTGATTCCTACTTTGGCGGTGGCTGGATCGCCTTCATGGGGCTCAGCGTCGTACCCAGTGCATTGTTCGCCGCGCTGCTGGTCGCCGACAAGATCGCCGCCGGCGGGGTGAAGCTGGCGGTACGGGCCACGCTGGCCCTGGTAGTGGGGTTCGCGCTCACCTGGTGGGTGCTTGGGTGTCCCTACCAGCCGGTGTCATCGCAGCGCACGATCGTGCTCAGTGTGCCGTTCCTGTTCGTCTACGGCATCGGCCTCAGCATCCTCAGCTGGCAGCTGGCGCGACGGGTGAAATCGCAGAACCGCCAGTTGAAGCGGCTGAGCCGGATGGACCCGCTGGTGGAGCTGGCCAACCGCGGCTTCCTGATCGTGCGCGCGCAGCAGGCACTGGACAAGGCGCAGGGGCAGGGTGGTTTCGCCTGTCTGCTGATGCTTGATGTGGATGACTTCAAGCGCATCAATGACTCGCATGGTCACCGTGCAGGGGACGAAGTGCTGCGCCATATCGCGTCCACCTTGCGCGCCTTCGCCCGGCCCGGCGATACCCCCGCGCGGCTGGGAGGTGATGAGTTCGTCGTGCTGCTGCACGACTGTGCGCCCGGCGATGCGATGCATGTGGCAGAGCGGGTTCGCCTGCAACTTCTGGAAGCCGCGCGGCAGGCAACGCCGGGCATCGAATTCAGTGTCAGCATCGGGATCGCAGCGACGCCGCGTGGCGGCAGCGTCGAGGACTGGCTGGCACTGGCCGACCGCGCGCTCTACCACGCCAAGCGCCAGGGCAAGAACAACGCCAGCTATGGCGAATGAGTCGGCGCGGGCCGCAGCAGCGCTGTCGCAGCACGAGGCCTGATGCCCGTTCATCCTGCACCCGGAATCGTTGCCGCCAATCCTCTACCATGGGCCACCCCGCCCGGACGCGCCGCCCATGCAAGACGCCCTCGTTGCCCAGCCCAAGCCCCCTGTTCCGAGGATCGCGGCCTGGCTGATGATGCTGCTGGGCATGTGGCTGGCGTTGAAGCTGGGCCTGGTGGTAACTCTGCTGTCGGGGTTGCTGGTGTTCCAGCTGACCCACGTGCTGGCGTCCACCGTGGAAGGCAGGCTGCCGCCGGGACGGGCGCGGGCAATTGCGGTGATCGTGCTGTCGGCGATCATCATCAGCGGGCTGGTGCTGGCCGGGATCGGCGTGGCGTCGTTCTTCCGCAACGAAACCGGCGGGCCGGACGCGCTGCTGGCGCGGCTGATGGATATCCTCAATTCGTCGCGCCACCAGGTACCGGCGCTGCTGCAGCCGTATATCCCGGAGGACATGCCGGCGCTGCGTGCGGCGCTCAATGACTGGGCCGCCGAGCACCAGCGCCAGCTGGGCGTGGCCGGCACGTCGGTGGTGCAGGTGGGCGTACGCGTGCTGATCGGCATGGTGCTGGGCGCGATGATCGCGCTGTACGACGAACTTCCGCTGCCGAAGATGGGGCCGCTGGCGCAGGAGCTGGTCGGGCGCACCAGCCGCCTGGCCACCGCGTTCCGCCAGGTGGTGTTCGCGCAGCTGAAGATCTCCCTGCTCAACACCGTGTTCACCGCGATCTTCCTGCTGGGCGTGCTGCCGCTGTTCGGCGTGCACCTGCCACTGTCCAAGACGCTGGTATTGATCACCTTCATCGCCGGCCTGCTGCCAGTGGTGGGCAACATCATCTCCAACACCATCATCGCCATTGTCGCGCTGTCGGTCTCGTTCTACGTGGCAGTGGCCGCGCTGCTGTACCTGATCGTGATCCACAAACTGGAGTACTTCCTCAACGCGCGCATCGTCGGCGGTGAGATCCAGGCCCGCGCCTGGGAGCTGTTGCTGGCAATGCTGGTGATGGAAGCGGCGTTCGGCCTGCCCGGCTTGGTGGCGGCACCGGTGTTCTACGCCTACGTGAAGCGCGAACTGGTCGACCAGCGCTGGATCTGACCCGGCGTGACCTGTCGCATCTGACCGGCTGGACGGGGGGCGCCGGCGTTGTCGGCGCGTTCGCGCGCGCTGCGCTATATCCCCCCCCTGCGGATCGTACGGCGCTGGCTTGGCGGCGCCGGAGCCGCTCGCTACAGTGAGCCGCACTTCAGGGGAATTCTGCATGGCCGGCAAGGCATCGCCCATCAGGTTGCGGACCTGGGTCTGGATCCTGGCTGGGCTGTTCGTGGTGTGCACGTTGCCGTTGATGGCCATCGCTCTGGTCCAGGGCACGCTGCGCTACACCGCCGCCGAAGAGAACCTGGCCAGCCTGCGCCAGTTGCGGCAGACCTTCGATCTGGCAAATCTGGCTTCGGCCGAGCGCGGCCCGGCCAACAGCCTGCTGGGGGCTGACCCGGCCGACGCCGCCGAACGGGCGCGGCTGGCCGCGCAGCTGGCGGCCGCGCGCAGGCGGGTCGACACCGCTATGCTGCAGCTGGACACCGTACTCAAGAACGACCCGGGCGTGGTGGATGAGCATGGCCTGCTGGCCGACGCGCAACGTCGCCTGCGGTCGCGCGCGCCGCGGTGGACCGGATGGCGGCGCAGCCGCACGGTGCGCGCCGGGTGGAAGAGGTGGAGCGTGCGATCAGCGGCATGTTCGCCGTGGTTGATCGCCTGCACCTGCTGACTTCGGCGCAGATCAACGTGCTGGTCAGTGCCGACCGTGAAGCGGCGATTCCGGCGATGCAGGGCCAGGTACTGATGGATCTTCGCGAGCATGGCGGCCGCCTGGCGTCGAACGTGATGGCGCCGGTGGCGGTGCCGGGGGCATGGCGCGAGGAACAGGTGCGCGCTGCGCAGCAGACCGAGGGCCGCCTGCTGGAACTGTGGCGGTTGGCGGTCAGCCATGAGTCGGTGTTCCGCAGTGACGCGGCATTGTCATGGCACTGGGACATGGCACGTCGGCAGTTCTTCGGTGAATCGCTGCCGATGATCGAGCAGTTGATCGAGGATGGCCGCCGTGGCGTACCACCGCCGTGGACCGCGGCCGAGTTCACCACGCGCTACGTGCCCACCCTGCAGTCGCTTGAGGCGTTGCGCGATGGCTACCTGAGCGTGTCCATCGCCCGCTTCGAACGCACCCGCAATCGCGAGGCCATGCGCCTGGCGGTGCTGGCGGCGACCGCGCTGGGCACGCTGGTGGTGCTGGGCGTGGCCCTGCGCATCGCCCACCTGCAGATCCTGCAGCCGTTGCTGCAGGCGCAGAAGCAGGTGATCCAGCTCGCCTCGGATGCACCCGGCCCGGAGCAGCATGTCACCCATCCGCTGGCCGAGATGCAGCGCCTATTCGACGCCATCGAAGTACTGCGTGAGAAATCGCGCGAGCGCTCGGCACTGACCAGCGAACTGCGCCAGCTCGCTGGCACCGACGAGCTGACCGGATTGTTGAACCGGCGCGCGCTGGATGAAGTGGTGCAGCAGAGACACGCGGAGGGCGATGCAAACGCCGTGGTGATCCTGCTGGATGTGGATCGCTTCAAGGCGATCAACGATGGCCATGGCCATGAAGCCGGCGACGAAGTGCTGGTGCAGGTGGCGCAGTTGCTGCAGCACCACCTGCGCCGCAGCGACAGCATCGCCCGTTATGGCGGCGAGGAGTTCCTGGTGCTGCTGGCCGACGGCGATCTGGCCGGTGGCCGCCAGCTGGCCGAGTCATTGCGATTGGCCCTGCAGCAGATGGACATCGCGCTGGCCGGCGGGACCGTGCTGCGGGTGACCGCCAGTTTCGGCGTTGCCGAGGGCGGCACCGACGCACTGGGCTGGCGCACCCTGCTGCGTGCCGCCGATGCGGCCATGTATTACCGGGCCAAGGCACAGGGACGCGATCGGGTACGGGTGGCGGTTGGCGCTCGCATCACGCGTTGAGGGCACGCGTCAGCCGATGCGTGCATGCACGCGCCGCAGCGTCCGAGCAATCATCCGGCGCGCTATGGGACGGGGTAACGAGAAGCCACGCCACCGCAGCGCACCCACCCGGAAGGTGGCGGTGGCGGTGGCCAGTACCTTGCCTGCCGGGTCGGTCAGCCAGCCACGCGTGAAGGCGATGCTGCCTTTGCTGTGCTCGACTTCGCCCCAACCGATGATGCGTCCTGGTCGTGCCGGACTGACGAAACTGGTCTTGGATTCCACCGTGACCGCGATGCGGTTGGCGGGCAGTGTGGCGTAGATCGCCGGCCCCATGCAGTCGTCGAGCATCGCTGACAGGAAGCCGCCCTGCACGTTGCCCATCGGATTGGTCAGCACCTGGCCAGCCTCGAATTCGACCTGGATGCGGCGCAGTGCGTCGTCGTAGTCGACGAATCGCCAGCCGAGCAGAGTACCCGCCCGGGAGGGCGGCAGATCACCGTTGACCACGCTGTAGAAGATCGATTCGGGATTCATCGTGGAGCCTCGTGGGGGAGGGGAGAGAAAGGGAAGTCACAGCGGTAGCGACAACAGGGCCAGCACGAATCCGATGACCGACAGCAGTACCACCATGGCGCCGGCGGGCACCGGTGTACGCGCACCGGTACGCCGTCGCACGCCGGCGGCGACCAGGACCGGCGGCACGGTGGCGACCAGGCAGAACAGCTGGAACGCCAGCAGCTGCGGCAGTGCGAAGTGACCCCCGATGAAGATCAGTCAGGCCAGCATCACGCCAGCGCCGGCCAGTGCGATCCAACCGGCGCCGACCACGCGGATGAGTGCCATCAGCAGCACCTGCATGCGCGGCTCGATCTCGGTCCACGGCATGCCCACGGCCTGGCCGTGGTAGGGCATGAAGTCGGAGCGCTTCAGATAGGCGGCAGCAAATAGCGAGACAATGAAGAACGCCAACAGGTAACAGCCGAACGCGAGCCAGGCGAACAGGTCCATGTGGAGGCCATGCGGTTGCGGAGAAGTCGCAGCGTGCACGCCGGCAGCCATGCCGGTCATGCCACGGGGTTGCGCGATTCTCGGGCAGCCCCCCGTTAGAGGCGCGTCGCGGCGTGCAGGGCCATTCCTCCATCTGCTGTTAACGCCAGTGTGGTGGTGAGGAATGCGTCACACACGTGCCATGCGCCCTATCTCGTCTTCTGTGAAGAGGCCGCAACTGCTCATCCACGCTTCGGTCACTGCTCCGCGCAGACGCTGGGATTCCATCCGAAGAAGGACGACGCCATGACCCAGCTCACCCTGCCCGAACTGGCCAAGAAAATGGCTGGCATTGATTTCACCCTGCTGCAGACCCACGCGGATGGAGAGATCGCGGGTCGTCCAATGAGCAACAACGGTGACGTGGACTACGACGGTGACAGCTGGTTCTTCACCACGGAGGACACCGACATGGTGCGCGAGATTGAAGCTGACCCCGCCGTTGCGCTGGGTTTTTCCGGCAACAAATCGCTGCTGGGTAAGCCGCCGCTGTTCGTGCACGTGCAGGGCAGGGCTGTGCTGGTGCGCGACCGGGCCACGATGAGCCAGCACTGGGTAAAGGACCTGGAGCGCTGGTTCGAACAGGGAGTGGATACACCGGGACTGGTGCTCATTCACGTGCGTGCCAGCCGCATCCACTACTGGGATGGCGAGGACGAAGGCGAAATAGCCGTCTGACCTGGCAGAGGGAGGCCGGCGGCCGTCGCGGCCATTGCGCGGCGTACCTGGGCTTTGCCATCCTCCCCGCTGTTTTCCGTAGCGTGGAATCCCGATGCGTCCTGCGTTCTGGCTGGCTTTGACCCTCCTGCCCACCCTGGCGGTGGCGCAACCCGCGCGTACTCCCAAGGCCAAGGCTCCGGGGCAGGATCCCTTCAGCGAGCTGTTCGACACCGCCTGCATGCAGCACATCGGTGCCCCGGCGCGGTTGCAGTCGCTGATGGAATCCAATGGGCTGTCGCCGCTGCAGCCCGCCGAAGCCGCCACGCTGTTGCATGGGCAATCGGGCGTGGCCTGGATGGTGCCTCTGGCCAGTGGCCGCTATGCGGTGAGCTGGGCTGACGATGGCACGTGTACGGTCTACGCCGAAAAGGCCGACGCGGCGGTCGTGCAGAAGGGATTTGCGCGGTTGGTGCAGGCCGCACCGAAGCCGTTGCAGGTACGGTCGCTGCCAGGGCGTGGGCCACTGTCGGCCGATCAGGTGGCCATCCAGTACGGCTGGGCGACGCCGGGGCAGGGCAAGCTGCAGGTGCGCTTCCGCCTGGTCACGCGGCAGGCGGCTGAGGCCGGCGTGCAGGCGATGGCCTCGGCGGCCCCGGGCGAAGCGATGCTGGAACAGGGCGCGCCTGGGCCCTGACAGGGGCCACGTTCCAGATTCAGACTTTCACGCGGCGTGTGGTATATCGTTTATCGATAAATTCACCCCGGGGCGGCGATGCTGCCCCAACGCCGGAGGCCGCTTGACCGCTCGTCCCGCCCGCGCCAGACCCGCGCGAGGCTTGTTCACCCTGGCCCAGGCCGCCGTACAGGCCGTCCGGGCGATGTGCTGGCTGGGCATCCTGGCCGCACTGCTGGCCGTGCCACTGGTCGCCCACGACCGCCGCTGGCTGCTCGACAGCGTGCACGATACCGCTGCCGCCGCCGCGCATGGCAACGATCTGTTCCTGCATTTCTGCCTTGGACTGGGTGCGATCGTCGCGCTGCTGGTGCTGTGCCTGGTGTTCCTGGGCCATCTGCTGCGGCTGCTGACGTCGGCGGCGCGCGAGCGGCCGTTCACCCACGCCAATGCACAGCGCCTGCAACGCATGGCGTGGCTGATGCTGTCGATGGAGGTGCTGTCGATCCTGATCGGCGCTTATGCCGCCTGGATGGGGCCGGACTTCACCTGGATGGAGGTGGGCGGCGGCATGTCGATTACCGGCCTGGTCGCGGTGCTGATGCTGTTCGTGCTGGCACGCGTGTTCGCCGTGGGTGCGGCGATGCGCGATGACCTCGATGGTGTCATCTGATGGCGATCGTCATCACCCTGGACCGCATGCTGCAGGAACGGGGCATGACCCTGTCCGAGCTGGCCGGGCGCATCGACATCACTCTGGCCAACCTGTCGATCCTGAAAACCGGCAAGGCGCGCGCCATCCGCTTTTCCACACTCGATGCGATCTGCCGTGAGCTGCAGTGCACGCCCGGTGAGCTGCTCGGGCATGACCCGACCCAGGCGCAGGACGCTGACTGAGTGCTTTCCCTTTTCCCTTACCTACTGACGAAACGGACCTGAAATGGAATGGTTGGCTGACCCCTCGATATGGATGGGCCTTGCAACCCTGGTCGTGCTGGAGATCGTTCTCGGCATCGACAACCTTGTGTTCATCGCGATCCTTGCCGACAAACTGCCGCCGCACCAGCGTGACCGCGCGCGGGTGATCGGCCTGGCGCTGGCCCTGCTGATGCGGCTGGTGCTGCTGGCCGCGCTGGCCTGGATCATGAAACTGACCGAGCCACTGCTGACGCTGTTCGACCACAGCTTCTCCGGGCGTGACCTGATCCTGCTGGGCGGTGGCCTGTTCCTGCTGTTCAAGGGCACCATGGAGCTGCACGAACGGCTGGAAGGCCGCGAGCACCACGAGGATGGCAAGAAGGTCTATGCCAGCTTCGCGATGGTCGTGGTGCAGATCGTGGTGCTCGATGCGGTGTTCTCGCTGGACTCGGTGATCACCGCGGTGGGCATGGTCGACAACCTGGGCGTGATGTATGCCGCAGTGACCATTGCGATGGCGCTCATGCTGTTGGCCAGCAAGCCGCTGACCCGCTTCGTCAACAAGCATCCCACGGTGGTGGTGCTGTGCCTGGGCTTCCTGCTGATGATCGGTTTCAGCCTGGTGGCCGAAGGCCTGGGCTACAAGATTCCGAAGGGCTACCTGTACGCGGCGATCGCCTTCTCGATCCTGGTCGAAGCATTCAACCAGTGGGTGCGCTTCAACCGTGAGCGCAACGAGCGCCGCCAGCCGTTCCGGCAGCGCACGGCCGATGCTGTGCTGCGCATGCTGGGTGCGCGCCCGGCCAATGGCCACGACGACGAAGCCGCAGACGAACACGTCGATGCCGAAGAGCGCCTGCAGCCGGCGGAGCACGAGATGATCCGCAGCGTGCTGGGCCTGGCCGATCGCCCGGTGTCGAGCGTGATGACCGTGCGTGCCGACGTGCAGTGGATCGACCTGGCGCGTGGGCAGGAGGATGTGGTGGCCCGCCTGGTGGCGTCGCCGCATACCCGCCTGCTGGTGGGCGACGGTGATCTGGACAGCCTGCGTGGCGTGGTGCAGAGCCGCGACCTGCTGGCCGATCTGCTGCAGGGCAAGCCGCTGCAGCTGGAAGGCAACCTGCGCGAGCCGCAGTACGTGCTGTCCAGCGCCAGTGCGCTGCAGGCGCTGGAGCTGATCCGCCAGCATCCGGTGCCGTTGGCGGTGGCGGTGGACGAGTACGGCAGCGTGGAAGGCCTGGTGACCGCCAACGACCTGCTGGCGGCCATTGCCGGTGACCTGGTCGACACCCAGGACGAGCGCTATGGCGTGGTCGCCCAGGGTGAAGATTGCTGGGAGGCCGATGGCGCGCTGACCCTGGACGACCTGCAGCGCCTGGCAGGTATATCGCTGCCGCGCAGTGCCGACTACATGACCATCTCCGGTCTGGTGCTCGAGCGCCTGGGGCGCCTGCCGGACATTGGTGACGCGGTGGAGATTGCGGAAGTACGCATCACCGTACTGGCGATGGAGAAGCGGCGCATCGCCCGCCTGCGGGTTGAACGCCTGGGCCATCTGTAGCGTCGAGCCCTGCGCGACTGGGGTTCTGTAGCGTCGAGCCATGCTCGACTGCTTCCTGAGCAGCCGAGCACGGGCTCGGCTCTACACAACATCTTCCGCAACCGTCACCATGGCGGGCCCGCTTTCTTTCCCGGATGGTTGCAGTGCTGAGTACGATCGGTTTGTTGATGGGCCTCTATGTGGCCTGGCGCCTGTTCTGGCCACTGCGCATGCCCATCTGGATGAAGGTCGTGCTGTCGCTGCTGCTGGTGGGCGTTGCCGTGCAGTTGCGCATCGTCGCCACATTCTGGGGCACGATGGCCTCGCCGGAGATACCGAAGCTGGCCATCGCCACGCTGGCCGCCGGCTCCACGGCGGTGTTGTTGTTGGCGTTGCTGATGCTGGCGCTGGATGTGGGTCTGCTCGCCTCCCGCCTCCTGCGCTGGCCACGCGCGGTAGCCGCGTTGCGCACGCGGAGTCTGCGGCCGGCGGCCGCCCTGCTGGCCCTGTTGGTCAGTGGCTACGGCGTCAGCGAGGGAATGGTGGTACCCAAACCCCGGCAGATCGAGGTGAGCATTGCCGGCTTGCCTGCCGCGTTCGATGGCTATCGCGTCTGCAGTTGACCGACATCCACGCCAGCCGCCTGCTGACCGGCGACTGGGTGCGCAGGGTAGTGGATGAGAGCAACGCACTGACGCCGGACCTGATCGTGATCACCGGCGACCTGATCGACGGCAGTGTCGAGGCCCGCCGTGACGACGCGCGCCCACTCGCGGACCTGCGGGCGCCGGACGGTGTCGTCGCCATCACCGGCAACCACGAGTACTACGCGCAGTATCGGGCGTGGATGCAGGCGTTCCGCGCGCTGCACATGCAGGTGCTGGAGAACAGTCATCTGCAGGTGCGGCGCGGCGATGCGGCGCTGACCATCGCCGGTGTCACCGATCCGGTGGCCGCGCGCTACGGCCTGCCGCTGCCGGATCTGGAGGCCGCGTTGGCCGGTGCCGATCCGTCCGCGCCGGTGATCCTGCTTGATCATCGCCCGCGCAATGCGCGCGAGGCGGCGGCGCGTGGGGTGAAGCTGCAGCTGTCCGGGCATACCCACGGCGGGCAGATCATCGGCATGGACCAGTTGGTGAAGCGGGCCAACGGTGGCTATGTCTCCGGGCGTTATGAAGTGGACGGCATGACCCTGTACGTGAGCAACGGTGCAGGGCTGTGGGCCGGTTTCCCGGCGCGCATCGGCGTTCCATCGGAGATTACCCTGGTGACGTTGCGCGGCGCGCCGTGATCTCTACTGGGGTCAGATCCCTTTGCCACCGGCGAAGGGCTCTGACTCTGTGCCCAACTGCGCGGGGCGCGCATGCGCACTTCGGCGCAGCGCCTGCGCCCGCTTGGCGATCCAGCGCACCACGAAGGCGGTGAACAGCAGCGCCGACGGCACCGCATACCAGAAGTTGCCCGGCACGCGCTTGAAGTACGAGTAAGTAAACACCGCCGCGATGATCCACATGCCGATCACGTGCAGGCGACGCCACGCGGTGGGGCCCATGCGGCGGGCGATGCCACGGTGCGAAGTGATGGCCAAGGCGAGGATGGCGACGTAGCCCACTGTGCCCGGCAGGTTGGCCAGGACCGAGCGCGCTGGCCAGAACGCAGGGTTGAGGATGCCGAAGGTGGTGATCGCCACTGCATGCAGCAGGTGCGAGAACGCGAACGACAGCCCGACAATGCGACGCTCGCGCAACAGGAAACGGGTGAACGGGCCCGGCAGAAGGCTGGCGAACGACGATGCCGTGTATGCCGCCAGGAACAGTAGGAACGATGTGCGTGCAGTGACCCGGATCGCAGCTCGGCTGCCCTCGGCCACATCGGCATGCAGGGCGAACGCGCCCAGCGCGAAGGCGATCAGTACCGCCGCGATGGCCACGAACAGGCGCCAGCCGTGCAGGAAGTACGTGTTGGAAACAGTCATGGTCAGGCCTCGAAGAATGGAGAAGGGGTAGTGCCGGCCGCTGGCCGGCATTCCCGGAGATGAGTCGACGCAACCAGAACGCCGGCCGTGCAGAGTTCGCTCAGCACTGGAATGCAGGCCGCACGCAGCTCATCCGGCGCAACACCATGTGCTTCAGCCACGGTCTGCAATACGTCATCCACACGCGTGCCGTCATCGCTGAAGACCGACAGCAGCGCGTAGGCCAGCGGTGACAGTTCGTCGACCTGCAGGCTGAATTCAGGCATGCGGCGCATCATCAGCAGCACAGGAGCTGTATCCAGCACCGGCTCCAGCGCCCCGTCCTCATGTACCGGCCACTGGTAGCCCAGCACCCGCACCAACGGCGAAACCGCCAGCACATCACTGTCCACCGGAACGCGGTGTAGCGAACGCCCGGCGGCGCGCGCTTCAATGTGCAGCGACTGCTGCGTGCTCTCGTAGTGCGCAAGTTCCGCTGCCCAGGCCGGCAGCGCCAGCGTGTCCTGCACCGCCAGCCAGCCCGCGAACTCGCCGGCGATCCGTGGGAACAGCGGGGTGTGACAGGCGTGGCTGGCGTAGTAGTGCTCCACTGTGTCGCGCCAGCAGGCATCGCCCAGCTGCGACTTCAACCGCGGCAGGCTGCCCGCCAGCAGGCTGTCCAGACTGTCGATGCACAGGCGGCGGTAGACCGCCATCCGCCGTGCCTCGACGCCATCGGGCGCAGGCATCGACGGGTCCCGCACATGATCGGCCCAGCGCCGTTGCAGCGTAGCCAGCGACTCAGACATGGGCCACCTCGGGCAAACATGCCTCGGCCTGCGCTTGGCGGATCTGCGCAACCTCGCCCAGCAGTTCTGCAAGCGACGGGAAGTTGAAGTCGCGTTCGAGCAGCGTGGGGCGTACGCCCACCCGCGCATAGGCCTCGCGCAATAGCGCCCAGACCACACTTTTCACCGGCGCGCCGTGGGTGTCGATCTTGAAGCCATCGTCTTCATCGAAGTGGCCCGCCACGTGCAGCGAGGCGACACGGTGGGACGGCACGCGGGCCAGGAATTCGAAGGCGTCGTAACCGTTGTTGCAGGCGTTGACGAAGACGTTGTTGACGTCCAGCAGCAGGTCGCAGTCGGCTTCGGCGAGCACGGCGTTGATGAAGTCGATCTCGCTCAAGTCCGCGCCGGCAACGGCGTAGTAGGAGATGTTCTCCACCGCGATGCGCCGGCCCAGCACGTCCTGTACCTGGGCGATGCGGCCGGCCACATGGTGTACGGCCTCGGCGGTGAACGGCAGTGGCAGCAGATCGTAGAGATGGCCACCGGCGGCGCAGTAGCTCAGGTGTTCGCTGTACAGCTGCACCTGGTGCACGTCGAGGAAGGCACGGGTCTGTGCCAGCAGGGTGCGGTCCAGTGGATCAGGACCGCCCAGCGACAGTGACAGTCCGTGGCAGGTCAAGGGGTGGCGCTCGCTGAGTTGGCGCAGCGCGGCGCCGTGTGCACCGCCGACGCCGATCCAGTTGTCGGGGGAGACTTCGAGGAAGTCGATGGCACCGGCCGGCATTGCCAGCAGTTCGTCGATCAGGCCACGGCGCAGGCCAAGACCGGCGGCATTGAAAGGCAGGGGCAGGGACATGGCGGATGCTCCAGAGGGAGGGCGCCGCCTCGAAGGCGGCGCCGGGTGAACGTCGATCAATCGGCGACTCGGGAGAACAGGCCCTTTGGCATCGGCTTGCCGTTGGCGGTGTAAACGCTGCGCAGGTAGTCGTGCGCTTCCTGCTCGCTGATGTAGCCGTCGTGATCGGTGTCGATGCGGTCGAACTCGGCGGCACGCTTGGCGGCCACAGCGTTGAACTCGGCGCGCGAGACCTTGCCGTCGCGGTCACGGTCGGTGCGGGCAAACGAGGCGTCGCCGCACTTGCCTTCGCCACACTGGCCCTCGGCCACCTTGGCCTTGCCAGCGGGCTTGCCGGTGGTGGCCTTGTTGGCCCCGCACTTGCCTTCACCGCACTTGCCTTCGGCGGCGGCGCTCATGGCCACCGCGCTGATCGCCAGCGGTTGGATCGCGGCGGCCTGGCCGGCCAGCAGCAGGCCACCGGCCAGGGCGATGCCGATGGCACCGATGCGCGGCAGGCGGGAGGAGGGGGTGTTCTTGGTCGAGACGGACATGGTGGTGACTCCTTGGGAAAGCACGCGGGGCGTGCGGGATGGACGCCGCCGAAGAGGCGACGGAAAGCGAAACGCGCGGGTACAGGGGAATCAGCTCAGGCGGCGCGGCGGCGACGCAGCAGATGGCCCAGCAGCAGCACACCGCCGAGCAGGGCACCGCCGAAGCCGATGCCGGGCAGCAGCGCGGCAACCGGCAGCAGCAGGGCGATCAGGCTGACGCCCCAGCCCAGGCCGTCATTGCCGGCGGGGGCATGCGGCGTGCCGGCCAGCAGCCGGTCCACGCTGAGCGCGCCACCGCCGTTGAGGATCAATGGCAGCAGCATGGCCAGGAACAGCAGCGGCAGTTTGAAGTTGCCGTAGCCCTGGTCGGTGATCGCATAGCCCTGCCAGAGTTCACCCAGGCCGTTCCATTGGTCGGGCCAGTGCACGGCGGCGATGGCGACCACGGTCAACACCCAGAAGATGTAGGCCACCGAGCGCGTCGCCAGGCCAAGCAGCAGCATCACCGCGCCCACCAGTTCCAGCCAGGTGGCCAGCTGCCAGTTCAGCGACGCGGGCAGGGTGGAGAACGGGAACGGAAAGCGGCCTTCCAGATCGGCGAACCAGTTCTGACCGCCCAGCTTCTCGCGGCCGGATTCAAAGAACTCCCAGGCCAGCAGGGTGCGCAGCGCCAGGGGTGACAGCCAGCGGCCGACGGCATCCAGGCGGGGGGTATACACGGAAGAGGCGGTGCTGATCATGGTGGTGTCCTGCGGGCCAGTGGTCGATGAAGGCCATTCCAGGCGGCGCAGGTATCGGCAACGTGTGCCGTTGCCTGGGGTTTTGTCAGCGACTGTGGTCGCGGCCGGGGTTTCGTACAGTCAGATACAAAGACGATGCGTTGATGCACATCGGGCGTTGCGCGCCCGCATGCGGGGAGCGATATCCACCCGGCAGCGCCCAGCCAGGACCGGCGCCCGAATGTATCCCACTGTAGAAACCGCCCGCGCTCTACAGTCCGGTACAACTCCGCGCTACGGAGAAACAGCGGCGATACACCGGCAGGCGGAAATGGCTACTCCCAACACCGGAGTGTCACCCATGATCCGTACCTCGCTGCTTGCCGCCGCGCTCGCCGTTGCCGGCGCCGCCGCCGCCGCCGCCCCGCCCCCCCCCGCCCCGTCTTCGCTGCCCGGGCCGATACGGCTGCACCGCCCACCGTCATCCTGGTGCACGGCGCCTTCGCCGATGGCTCCAGCTGGAGCAAGGTCATCAGCACCCTGCATGACTGGAAGCTGCCGGCGGTGGCCGTACAGAATCCGCTCACCTCGTTGGCCGACGACGTCGCCGCCACCCGCCGCGCGATTGCCGCCGCGCCCGGCAAGGTGGTGCTGGTCGGCCATAGCTGGGGTGGCACGGTCATCACCGAAGCGGGCAATGACCCGAAAGTACAGGCGCTGGTGTACGTGGCCGCCTTCGCGCCGGATGCCGGGCAATCTTCGGCGCAACAGGGCGAAGGTTTCCCGGTTGGTCCGGGCCTGGCCCGACTGCAGGAAAGGGATGGCTACCTGACCTTGCCGGCGGATGCCATCGCCCAGGACTTCGCGCCGGACGTGATGAAAAAGTCGGCCGCACTGCTGTACAGCACGCAGGTCCCGTTGAAGGCCAGCGCGCTCGGCGAGGTGGTGAACGTTGCGGCGTGGCGCAGCAAGCCGAGCTGGTACGTACTCAGCCGCGATGACCGCATGCTGTCGCCGCAGCTGCAGGCCGCGACCGCACGTCGCATTGGTGCACAACTGCAATCGGTCGGCAGCAGCCATGTGTCGCTGCTTTCGCATCCAGCGCAGGTGGCCGACAGCATCCTGGAAGCAGCGGGGGTGAAGCCGGCGGAACTGCCGCTGGCCGAGCAGGGTGGCTGAGCGATGGCCGCACTGCGAGGGTACGCATTGCCGCTGTTGCTGGGCCTGCTGGGCGGAGCGGCGTTGTTACTGGCATGGCCCGGTGCGGATGCCGGCGCGCAGCCGCTCGATGCAGTACCGATGGCGGGGTTCAACGGTGGCGGGCCCTGGCACAACAGCCCACCGCTCACGCTGACGCAGTTGCGGGGGCAGGTGGTGCTGGTTGAGTTCTGGACCTACACCTGCAGCAACTGCCTCAACGTGGCGCCGTATGTCCACCAGTGGCATGCACGGTACGCGCCGCAGGGCCTGAGGGTGATCGGCGTGCATACGCCGGAGTTCGCCTATGAAGGGCTGCCTGGCAACGTGCGCAAGGCCATCGCACGGTTGGATATCACCTGGCCGGTGGTGCAGGACAACCAGTACCGGATCTGGAACGCCTGGGGCAACCGCTTCTGGCCCGCGCTGTACCTGCTCGACCGGCAGGGGCGTGTGGTCTACCGCCATTACGGCGAGGGCGACTACGCACGTACCGAAAGCGAGATCCAGCGCCTGCTGGCCAACCCCTGAGCCGCGCTACCATGGCCGCGCCGCGCGGCGCTGTCCCCCTGCCTTCATCGAGAACGCAATGAACCACGTACCGCATATCCTGGTCGTCGACGATGACAGCGAGATCCGCCAGATGCTGGCTGACTACCTGCAACGCAACGGCCTGCGCGTGAACCAGGCCGACGGTGGCCGGGCGATGCGCGCGCTGATGGATACCCATGCCGTGGATCTGGTGGTGCTGGACGTGATGATGCCGGGCGAGGATGGACTGAGCCTGTGCCGCAACCTGCGCGCCGGCAAGCATCGTGCGGTGCCGGTGGTGCTGCTGACTGCCCGCGACGACGAGACCGATCGCATCATCGGCCTGGAAATGGGTGCTGACGACTACGTGACCAAACCCTTCTCTTCGCGCGAACTGCTGGCACGCATCAATGCAGTGATCCGCCGCACCCGGATGCTGCCGCCGAACCTGCAGGTGAGCGAAGCAGGTCGCCAGCTGGCCTTCGGCGAGTGGCGCCTGGACACCACTGCACGCCATCTGCTGGATGCGCAGGACACCGCGTATCCGCTCAGTGGCGCCGAGTTCCGCCTGTTGCGCGTGTTCCTTGATCACGCCAATCGGGTGCTCAGCCGCGACCAGCTGCTCAGCCTCACCCAGGGCCGCGATGCCGAACTGTTCGATCGCTCGATCGACCTGCTGGTCAGCCGCGTGCGGCAGCGCCTGGGTGACGACGCACGCGAGCCGACCTACATCAAGACCGTGCGCAGCGAAGGCTATGTGTTCAGCGTGCCGGTGCAGTTGCTGGGGCCGGACGAATGAACATCGGCGCACGCCGTCCACGCTGGCCGCGCACGCTGTCGGCGCGGCTGCTGCTGGTGCTGCTGGGCGGACTGGCCCTGGCCCACGCACTGTCCTTCGGCCTGCTGTTCTTCGAACGTTACCAGTCCACCCGCAGCATGATGCTGCGCAACCTCGATGAGGATGTGGCGGTCAGTGTCGCGCTGCTGGAGCACCTGCCTGCGGCGCAACGCGATGCCTGGGTGCCTCGGCTGGAGCGGCGCACCTACCGTTACCTGCTGCGCCCGGCCGCGGCCGGACCAGGGCTGCAGACCGATCGTGCACGCCAGGTCACGGCGATCATCGACGACAGCCTGCAGCACCGCTATCCGTTGCAGGCGCGTCAGGTGGCTCGCCTGCCGGAGCGGTTCGAGGTGGAACTGCGCCTGCACGACGGTACCCCCGTGACCATTGAAGTCACCTCGTCGGGCCTGCCGCTGGCGCGTTGGCTGCCCGCCGTGCTGCTGCTGCAGCTGGCGCTGCTGCTGGTCTGCGCGTGGCTGGCGGTGCGCCTGGCCATGCGCCCGCTGCAGCAGCTGTCGCATGCGGTGGAGCATCTGCAGCCGGGCAAGGACGGGCCCGCACTGCCTGAAGATGGTCCTGCGGAAGTAGGCGGTGCGGCGGCCGCACTCAATGCACTGCAGGCACGCATTCGTGGCCATGTCAGTGAGCGCCTGCAGATCCTGGCCGCGATCTCGCATGACCTGCAGACTCCCATCACGCGCATGAAGCTTCGGGTGGAGACCCTGCCTGAAGACAGCACCCAGCAGCGGCTGCTGGCCGACCTCGATCACCTGGGTCAACTGGTGCGTGAGGGCGTGTCCTATGCGCGCAGCAGCCACGTCGCCAGTGGCGCGCCGGTGGCGATGGACCTGGGCGCATTCCTGGCCAGTGTGGTCGGCGATTACGAGGATATGGGCAAGCCGGTCAGTGGTGGTGCGCCGGCTGGACTGGTCGTGCAGACCTGGCCGCAGCCGCTGCGCCGGGTGGTCGGCAATCTGGTCGACAACGCGTTGCGTTACGCCGGTGCCGCCGAGATCGAGGCGGGTCGCGATGGGGCCGGAAGGGTGTGGATCAGCATTTCCGACCGTGGCCCGGGCATTCCCGAGGACCAGCTGCAGGCAGTGCTGGCGCCGTTCCACCGACTGGAAAGCTCGCGCAATCGCGGTACCGGCGGGACTGGCCTGGGCCTGGCCATCGCGGTGCAGCTGGCGCAGTCGCTGGGCGGCTCGCTGCGGCTGCTCAACCGCGAGGGTGGCGGCCTGCGGGCGGAGCTGCAGCTGCCGGGGTAACGGACGGGGCCAGAGCGCCCACGCATGGCGTGGATCTACGGCATTCCTGCACGGCCTCGGGATCGGCGATCATCCAGCGGGTGTCGAAACCAGGAAACACGCAATGCAGGGAACGCATCATTCAATCCGGCGTGCGCGCCACGCCGCGATGCTGGTCGGTCTACTCGCGCTGGCGGCATGCCAGCGCACATCGGATGCGCCGACCAGGGCGCCCGTAGCGGGCACACCGCTTGCCGCCCCGGCCACCGCAACAGACCTCTCTCCGCTGCTCGATGCCCTGCCGACCTGCGCGCTGGACGGCTGGTACATCGATCAGCAGACCGGGCATCCGGCCCATCCCTGGTTGGCCGCGAACGCGTCGAAGCCCTGCAAGGAGGATGAGGAGAATGAGATCGCCACCTTCTGCGTGCAGGGGCAATGGAAGGGGCTGCCGGTGGAGGAAGTGATCCTGCCGACGATGACCTTTGTCTCGTTCCGTGGCGCGAAGATCGGCCTGCCGCTGGAGAAGGCACGTCCCATCGTCCGCCAGCGCTTCGGGCAGGAATTCCCGGGTGGCGCGGCGTACGAGGCGGGCCGCGAGCCGAAGTTGATGGCCGATCCCGAGGATGCGCAGCGCTCGTGGCTGCTGTGCAGCACGCCGGAACCGGGAGACGATCTGGGCAGCCAGGCAGGCGTGAGCTATTCCGGCATGAACCTGCCCTACGACCACGACGGTTGCAGCTACCGCTACAGCCCGGTCGACTTCTGCGATGCGCCGCACCGGGCTGCCATCGAAGATGCGCTCCAGCACCAGGCGCCCAATTTCAACCAGCACTATCTGCTGGTGCAGGTCGATGATCGTCCCGAATACTTCCAGCGCACGCTGGTGCTGGTCGACACCCGCACCGGACGCGCCACGCCATTGCCGATCGATGCCTTCACCGGGCCGGCGGGGAAGGGAGGAGAGGCTAACGGCTACGGGACACTGGAAACGGGCGTGGACCAGCCGCAGTTCTGCCTTGATGGCGCCTTGCTGGTCTACCGCGTATTCGAGGAAGGGCGGTTCTGCTTTGGCTTTGACGGTGAGCGCTTCACCGGCCATGAAACCCAGTACATGCAGGCGACGGATAGCTGATGACCCGTATTTCACCCCGGCCATGCCACCCTGCTTCGAACCTGCACATCCGGGATCGAGGCTGTTGAAGGCGAACATGCAATGAACGCGGCGCGGCAGCGCTCGATGTGGGTGGCTGGCCTTTCCACTGTAGTGGAGTGGTACGACTTCACTCTCTACCTGTACTTCGCCACGGTGCTGTCGCGGGTGTTCTTCGGCGGCGGTAAAGAGGCGATGCTGGTCACCCTGGCCGGCTTCGCGGTGTCCTACCTGATGCGCCCGCTGGGCGCGCTGTGCTTCGGCCACCTGGGCGACCGCCTGGGCCGGCGCTGGATGCTGCTGGCTTCGATGGCGTTGATGGCAGCAGCAATGCTGGCCACTGCCCTGCTGCCGACAGCGGCCACGGCAGGTACGACGGCGGGCGTGCTGCTTCTGGTACTGCGCTGCGTGATGGCGTTTTCGGTGGGCGGTGAGTACACCGGGGTGGTGGCGTACCTGCTGGAAAGCGCGCCGGCGCGGCGGCGTGGCCTGGTGACCTCGCTGGCGTCGGCGGCAAGTGAAGTAGGCGCACTGCTGGCAGTGGCGATCTCCGCAGTGACGGTGGCGATGGTCACACCCGCGCAGCTCGATGGCTGGGGCTGGCGCATTCCGTTCTTCGTCGGTGCGGCGCTGGCGCTGGTGATCCTCATCGCACGCTCTGGCATGCACGAATCGCCTGAATTCGAGCGCCAGCGCCGCGAGGGCAGCATTCCCGCGACGCCGCTGCGCCACGTGCTGCGCAACCATCCCGGCGCAGTAGCGCGCACGTTCGCAATCTCGGCACTCGGTTCGATCACCTACTACGTTGGCATCACCTACGTGCCGGCCTTCCTGCATGCGCAGGGTCATGACGAGGGTGACGCACTGTGGCTGTCGACGATTGCGGCGGTGGCGGTCATCGCGATCACGCCGCTGTGTGGTGCCTTGTCCGACCGCGTCGGGCGGCGGCCGATGCTGCTGGGCCTGACGGTGCTGGCAGCGCTGTTGCCGTTGTCGCTGTTCGCGTGGATGGCGCAGGCAACGGCATGGGGCATCGCGCTGGCCGCGGTACTGCTGGCCTGCGTGGCAGGCGGTGTGAGCGCGGTAGCGGCGCCGGCCACCGCCGAGCAGTTTCCTGGCGAAGGCCGCGTAAGCGGGTTGGCACTGGGTGTGACCATGGCCACTGCATTCTTTGGCGGTGCAACACCCTGGCTGGCGCAATGGTGGGTGGAACGCAGCGGCTGGGCGGCGGCGCCGGGCGCGATGATCGCGTTGGTGGCGGTGCTGGTGCTGCCGGTGCTGTGGACCCTGCCCGAGACGACCCCGGGCAGGGGCAAGCGCTAGGCGATCAGACCGCCAGGGTCTGCTCGATGTCGGCCAGCACGGCCGGTGCATCCACGCCGATGGCGATCGACTGCAGTACGTGGCCATCCCAAACGCTGGGGCCGAAGCCCATGCCTTCCGGCTTCGGAATGGTCATGCCGCGGGCGACGCCGTCGGTGGCCACGCGCACGCTGGCGCGCTCGAACTGGAACAGTTCGGGACGGGTCAGTGCGATGCAGGCGCAGCAGTCATGCACGACCATGCCCTTGTGGCCGGCCTGCAGGTAGAAGTCCACGTAGTCCTGCGACAAGGCGCGGACCAGTTCGGCATCGGCGCCACCGATGGCGGCCAGTTTGTCCAGGCCGTCACGGTCCATTTCCACGCGGGTGGTGACGTCCAGACCGATGGCGGTGACCGGCCAGCTGGCGGTGAACACCACGTCGGCCGCTTCGGCATCGCCCCAGATGTTGGCCTCGGCGGCCGGGGTGATGTTGCCGTTGACGTGGAAGGCGCCGCCCATGATCACCACGCCGCGCACCAGGCCGGCAATGTCCGGGGCCTGCTGCAGGGCAAGGGCCAGGTTGGTCATGCGACCGACCGCGACCAGGGTCACTTCGCCCGGGTGAGCGCGGACCAGGTCGATGATCAGCTGGTGGGCCGGGCGCGCATCGGCGGCCACGTCCAGCGCAACCGGCACCGCGTGGTTGCCCAGGCCGTTGTGGCCATGGATGTGCACCGGCCAGGCTTCCGGGGTGGCTTCCGGCTGCAGCGGGCCCGCGGCGCCGCGCGCGACCGGGGCGGCAAAGCCCCAGGCCTGTTTCAGGTACAGCGCATTGTGCGTGGTCGACTCCACCGAGGCGTTGCCGAAGGTGGTGGTGACGCCGATCAGGTCGATCTGGGCGTGCTTGTGCAGGTACAGCAGGGCCAGGGCGTCGTCGACGCCCGGGTCGGTATCGAAAATGACTTTCAGCATGTTGTTGTTCTTCTTCTTCCGTGTGGTGCGGGGGGCGCCGGCGGCCCGGAGGCAGGCCGGCGCGCCCTACATTGTCCCATCTTCATGACAGGCAGGGCCATTGCCGGGGTGGCAGGCCATAATGCCCCCAGTCCAGGCACGGAGTCGCCGAATGCTGATCGTTGCCCTTCTGTTGGTCCTGCTGGTGCTGGGCCTGAACGTGGTGGCTACCGTGGTGATCGTCAGGCGGGATGGCCTGTCGGCGGGCGGCCGGGCGGTGCAGTTGCTGCTGATCTGGCTGCTGCCGCTGGTCGGCGCCATCCTGTGCCTGGCGGTGGCCACGGCCGATGGCTCGGGCAGCCGGGAGGACAACGGTCTCGGCGGCGCCTACGATTACTCGGGCGGGTATTCCGGCGACAACTACAGCCAGCACAACCACAGCAGCTCCGACTGCAGCAGTGATGGTGGTGGGGGTGACGGCGGCAGCTGCGGCGGTGGCGATTGACGAGATGTTCCGGGATGCCGGCCAAGGTCATGTCCTGGTAGTGCCGGCCGCTGGCCGGCAACCTCATCCGCTCAACCGCCGCCTTCGGTCGGCAAGGGCGCCGGCACGTTCAACAGCCCGCCTGCTGCCACATAGGCGGCCAGAGCCTGGCCCTGGCTCAGCAGGTGGCGTTCCATGGTGCGTTCGGCAGCCTGCGCGTCGCGGCGTCGGAAGCACTCCATCAACTCGCGGTGTTCGGCCAGCGACTGCGCGGTGCGGCCCGGTGTCAGCAGCTGGCGGCCACGGTGCATCTTCAGGATGCGATGCAGATCGTGGGTGATGCGGATCAGCCACGGGTTGCCGGCGTAATGCTGCACGGTTTCGTGAATGAGGTAGTTGTTGCGGTAGTACTCGGCGATGTTGCCTTCGGCCGCTGCCGTCTCCATTGCTGCATGCAGGTCTTCCAGCTGCTGCACACCGGCATCGTCGATGTGCTTCACCGCCTCGTGCGCGCAGCGGCCTTCCAGCATCGCCATCACCGGAAACAGCTGGTTGAGGTCTTCCAGCGTCAACCGGGTGACCCGGCAGCCACGGCCGGCATCGATCTGCACCAGGCCTTCGGCGGCCAGCAGCTTCAGCGCTTCGCGTAGCGGTGTGCGGCTGATGCCCAGTTCTTCGCACAGCGCGGGCTCGTCGATCCACTCACCCGGCGGCAGGCGGTAATCGTAGATGCGTTCGCGCACGTGTTCGGCAACCTCTTCATACAGAGGCGCGCGCTTCTTCGGTGACCGCGGGGCAGGGGCAATAGCCATGCGCAGAGTGTAACGCCAGGTCGTGCCGACCAGTGGCCGGCACGACCGTTCGGCGGTTACATCCAGCCCGGCACCACGAACACCAGCCAGGCCAACAACGGCCCCAGGGCCACCACCAGGCCGCTGTAGACCAGGAAGCGGCGGAACAGGGTTTCGCGCTCTTCCTTCGCGGCCGAAGCCACCACCAGCGCGCCATTGGTTGAGAACGGGCTGACATCGACGATGGTGGATGACACCGCCAGCGCACAGATCACGCCGGCCGCACTGAGGTGCCCCTGCATCAGGAACGGCACGGCCAGTGGAATCGTGGCGCCCAGCACTGCGGCCGACGAGGCGAATGCAGAGACGATGCCACCCACGTAGCAGACCAGCAGTGCACCCAGCAGCGGGATGCCGATGTCGGACACACCATTGCCGATGAAGTCCACCGCGCCGGCATGTTCCAGCACGCCGATGTAGGTCACCACACCGCAGATCAGCAGCACGGTGGACCAGCTGATGCCATCGACCGCACCCTTCTGGCTTTGTGGCGACAGCAGCGCCAGCGCCACCGCCACGGTGATCGAGACCAGACCGACATTGAGGTTGTAGATCAGCGCGGCCACGCCCAGGCCGAGCAGGCCGATCAGGGTGAACAGGCGCTCGCGGGTCAGGCCCACCGCATCCAGTGCCGCCGGATCATTGCTGAGCGTGCCGCCGCCTGCTGCGACCAGCGCGCCATGGCCTTCGATCGCGAACTGGCGTGACGACGCCTGCGGGCCACCGGCCATTGCCAGTTCGGCATTGCCGATCGTTCCTGCTGCGTTGATCGAGCCGCGACGCAGCAGGGCGATGCCACCGAAGGCGAAGAAGCAGATCGTCGCCATCATGAAGTTGAAGCCCAGGCTGGTCAGGAACACTGCCATCTCGGTCACTTCCAGCCCGGCCTTCTGCACCACGCCGTTGGTGATGCTGCCGTACACGCTGATGGGCGAGAAGCCGCCGGCCTGCGCACCATGGATGACCAGCAGGCCCATCATCAGCGGGTTGATGCTGTACTGCTTGGCAAAGCGCAGCGCGACCGGGCCGATGATGGCCACCGCTGCCGGGCCGAGCGCGCCGAAGGCGGTCAGCACCGCGGTGATCACGAACATTACCCACGGGATGGCCACGATATGGCCGCGCACGGCTTTTACTGCCCAGTGCACCAGCAGGTCGATGGTGCCGTTCTTCTGCGCGATGGCGAACAGGTAGGTGATGCCGACCAGGGTCAGGAACAGATCGCCGGGGAACCCGGCCAGGACCTCCTTGCCGCCCATGTCGACCCACAGCCCGCCGATGATGAAGGCCAGCGCGAAGGCGACCGCGCCCATGTTGATCGGCATCGCCGTGGCGACGATGAACATGATCACCAGACCGATGATCGTTGCGATTTGTGGACTCATGCGCCCTCCCAGACACGTGACTCACGTACAGCGCGGATGGAGACCCGCCATCCCGGGGTAAGGCGACGTACTGCGTGGTGCGTGATACGTACTGCTCGAACCCGTTACCGCAGCCGCTCCAGCGCACTGCGGACCCACGCCGCGGCGCCTTCAAGGCTCTGGAATTCTTCCACCGCGCGCACTTCGCAGCACGGATAGGCCGGTGCGACCATGCGCGCCAGCGCGTTGCCCGGGCCCAGCTGCAGGAAAACCCGCGCGCCGCGCTCGAAGGCCTGGCGCATCACCTGCGCCCATTCGATGGTCTGTGCCAGGTGCGCCGACAGCGTGTGGACCGCCATTGCGCGATCCCGCACCGGTCGCGCATCGATGCCGGCCAGCAGCGGCAGGCGTGGGGCCTGCAGTGGCGAGGCATCGAGTGCGGCAGCAAACGGTGCTACCGCCGCCGCCAGCAACGGTGTGTGTGCAGGCACGTGCACCGGCAGCGGACGGATGTCCGCACCCTGCGCCTGCGCTGCATCGGCCAGCCGCAGCAACGAGGCGTGCGTGCCGCCCACGATGAAATGGTCCTGCCCGTTGGCGATGGCCACGTGCGCACCGTGCAGATCGCACAGCGGCTGCAGTACATGGCGTTCCAGGCCAAGCACGGCCTGCAGGCCTGCATCGGCGGGGCTGGCGCCGTCCATCAACTGCGCGCGCTGCGCCGCCAGGGCAAGGCAGGTGGTCGCATCGAAGCTGCCGGCGATGGCATGCGCGGCCAACTCGCCGATGCTGTAGCCCGCGATCAGCGTCGGCGTTGGCACGCTGTCGCGCAGCCCGTGCCACTGCGCCAGGCTGGCCGCGCACAGCAGCGGTTGCGCCTGCGCATTGTCGAAACGGTCGTCGGCCGCAGCTGCGGAAAACACATCGCGGCCGAGCACCGTGCTGGCCGCATCAAGGGTGTGGCGTGCGGCCGGAAGATCGCGCACGCGGTCGAACATCGCTGCGTGCTGCGCGCCTTGGCCGGGGCAGAGCAGGGCCAGGCTCATGCACGCTCCTGCTGCAGCAGGAACCCGCTGCAGGCCAACAGGTCTGCGCTGCCGCCCGGGCTCAGCCGGCGCGCGACGAAGCCCTCACCGATGCGACGCAGATGTGTCCGCCAGTCCGGCGCGAAGGTGCCGCCCGCTTCCAGGAAGGTGCGGGCCTGGCGCTGGGCCCAGCGCAGGCCGTCGGCGCCGCCACGGTGCAGCAGGTTGAGGTCATCCACGCACGCGATCAGCTGCATCAGCGTCTGGCACATCGCGGCCTCGCGTGGCAGGCCGCTGGCCAGTGCGTGACGCAGGGTAGGCAGTGCCACGCCGCGCAGCAGCGGATAGCCGGCGGCCGCTTGTTCGCGCACACCCTGCACGCCGTGCCGTGCACGCGCGCGCTGGCCAGGGCTGTTCGCATCCAGGGGTGCGTCGGCGAGCTCGACAGACCAGCGGCACACGTCCTGGCAGACCTGCTCACCCGTGGCGGCATGGCCCAGGCGGGAGCGACAAGCCGCGGCGGCCGCCACCAGCAGGCCGAGACTGAAGACCGCGCCACGATGGGTATTGACGCCGGCGGTCGCGCGCAGCATCGCGATTTCGGCGGCGATGCCACACCGGCGCAAGGCGTCGAAGTCCGCCCCGGTTGCACCGAGGTAGGCCACGGCGGTGAAATAGTGGCGCAGCGCGAACAGGCTGCGCAGGAACGTGCCGGCGTCCATGTCGTGATGGCTGCCGCTGTCGAATGGTGTGACCAGTCCGGGCTTGGGTGCCAGCGCCAGCTCCGCATGCAGGCTGGCGACGGCGAGGCGCCCCAGACGCGCGCTGTCCACGGCAGCTGCCGGCCTGACTACCGATTGCACGACGGCGTTCATGCGCTCACCCCGGCGGAGGCGAACAACGCATCGCGTAGTTCCAGTGCGGCACCATCGAGGCGCTTGACCAGTACCTCGCGGCTGCGTCCGGCGTACTCCCGCCAGTTCACGGCGGCGTCGTGGCCCAGGCACAGCTCGCCATCGACCCGCCGGTTGTGTCCGGCTTCCCATGCCTGTAGCCGTGCAGCCAGGGCATCGGCCTGCGCGGTGGTGTCGATCGGCCACAGCAGATCGACGTCCGAGCGCGCGTGCACATAGCGCAGGCCAGTAAGGTGCTGCCATGCGAAGGCACCAAATACGCGCGCCTCAGCGATGTTCTGCAGCACTTCAAGGGGCCACCGCCAGTCCTGGGGAACGTCGCCTTTCAGCACCGTCTGAAGTGCCGGCGGCGGCGTGGTGCGCAGCACATCGTGTGCTGGCACGCGCAGGCCTAGGCGCAGTTTGCCCTCGGCGGGCGGCAGGGGCACGCCGAGACGCAGGCGTGGATCGGGATCGTCGGCGGCACGCCGCGCGACGATGGCCGGGCGGCCCTGCGCAAACCAGTCGGCCAGGCGCGACTCATGCGCGGCGATGTCCGCCTGCCAGCCGGCGTGCGCTGACAGCCAGACCAGCGTATGGCGGGGCAGCCGCTCAGGCATCGCCCTGACTCACCGCTTCAGCCACGCGTGCGGCCAGCATGCGCCCGCCACGTTCGGCTCCGCGCACGGCGCGGCGGTCGCCATCGGCGGGCGTGCGCAGGGCCTGCAGAAGGTGCTGGGCAAGATCGCCCTCCCACAGCGATTCCACCGCACCCATCGCCACGTAGTTCTCCACGCCCGGTGCGAACACCGGTGAGGTCTGGCTCAGCGCCTGCAGTTTATCCAGCGGCTGCTTGGTCACCCGGGCCATCGCGCGCAGGTCCATCACCCGCACCTGCGCATCCGGCAGGGCGTGGATGTGGTCGGCCATCAGCCCGAACGAGAGGAAGCCGCCACTGACGGATTCACCGTAGACCAGCGTGACCAGTCGCGCGCCACGTCGACGCGCGAGATCCAGCGTCTGCGCCAGGTGCGCGAAACAGCCGTTGATGCCGAGCAGTTCGTCGCGGCGAGCCAGGCGCTGGCCGGCGGTGTCAACCAGCATCACGATCGCTTGCTGCGGATGCGCGGCGGTGCTGGCCAGCACCGTTTCGGCCAGTACCAGTGCGTGGTCCACGCCCACCTCGAGCTTGTCGGCGGTGCCGATCACGGTCACGTCGCCGTCGTCGGTGGTGGCGCTGCCGGTCAGCACCGAATCGTTCACCGCAACGGCATGCCCATGCGGAAACAGGGCATCGAGCAGTGTCTGCAACGGCATGCTCATGGCAGGCTCCGGTCGGCGGTGGCGATGAGGAATTCATCGGTGTCGAGCAGTGGCAGGCGTTCGGGGTGGGCAATGCCCAGCCGCGCCCAGATCTCCAGGCCATCGCGGCAATCGCTCCAGGCCTGCACGCGCGCCTTCAATGCCAGATGGCGTTCCTGCAGCGCGGCCAGTGCAGTATCCGCATCGGTACTGCTGGTATCAGGCTGCAGCGCATTGAATGCCGCTTGCGCGAACGCCTCGATGACATCGGGCACCAGCACCTGCGCCTGGTCGATCAGGTAGCGGTGCTTGCCTCCCGTTACGCGCCAGACCAGTGCGCGGTCGCGGGAATCGAACTCTTCCACGCCACGCACGGTTTCGATCACCTCTGGCCCGGACAGCGACAGCCGGCCTTCCTCGGACATGATCACCATGCTGCAGCAACGAGCAACGATGCCCATGCCACCGAATGCGCCGTTGCCGCTGCCGATCAGCGCGATCACCGGCACGCCCGCTGCACGCGCGTCCAGAGTGGCGCGCATGATCTCGGAAATGGCGATGAGTCCAGCATTGGCTTCGTGCAGCCGCACACCGCCGGTATCGAGCAGGAGCAGCACGCCGTCAGGGCGGGTTTCCGCCGCACGACGCAGCAGCCCGGTCAGCTTGGCGCCGTGCACCTCGCCCACGCCGCCGCCCATGAATTCACCCTGCTGTGCCGCCAGCAGCACGCGTCGGCCGCGCAGTGTGGCTTCGCCAACAACAATGCCGTCGTCGAACGCCGCGGGCTGGTCGAGCTGTGCCAGGTGCGGGCTCATCATCCGCCGCGCCGGGCCGAGGAATTCACGGAACGAGCCGGCATCGACCAGGCCGGCGATACGCTCGCGCGCATCGGCCTCGTAGTAGCTGTGGCGCTGCGTCCGGTTCATCGTTCTTCTCCAGCAAGCAGGGTTTCCACGGCCTGGTCCAGGCGCAGGCTGACCACCGCCGGGGTGGCACCGGCATCGTTGATCGAGATGCGTACATCGCTCAGCGGATGACGCTGTGCGAAGTCGTTGATCACCGCTTGCCACACGCTGCCGAAGCCCTTCGCGGCGGTGATGATGCGCACCGTCATCGCGCCATCCAGCGCAGCGGGTTCCAGCAGGATTTCCAGGTTGCCCGAGGCCAGCACGCCGACCAGCACCGCGTCGCGCGGAAACTGCACCGCAGTGTGGCCTTCGAATCGATAGTCGAGGGTTTCCATGCTCAGCCCCTTACCAGTTGCGGAAGCGCTTTGGCGGGTCGTACAGGCCGCCGGACCAGCGCACCAGGTCCTTCACCGAACGCGCCGCCAGCAGGTCACGGCTGGCATCGCGCACGGAGATGCCAAGGTCATCGGGACGGCGGATCACGCCGCGGTCGCGCAGGTTTTCCACCATCGCGCGGTCGCGGCCCAGGCCCACGGCGGTATAACCGGCCACGCCGCGGATCGCCTGTTCGCGCTCCTCAGGGGTGCGGCACAAAAGCAGGTTGGCGATGCCTTCTTCGGTCAGCACATGGCTGACGTCGTCGCCATAGATCATCACCGGCGGCAGCGGCATCTGTGCGCGCTCGGCCAGTTCCCAGGCATCGAGGCGGTCGACGAAGGCCGGCGCCATGTGTTCGCGGAAGGTTTCCACCATCTGCACCACCAGCTTGCGCCCGCGCGGCATCTCACCCGGGCGTGCGGCCTGCTGGCCGGCCTTGATCCAGGCCTCGCTGGCATGGCGCCGGCCACGTGCATCGGAACCCATGTTCGGTGCGCCACCGAAGCCGGCGATGCGGTCGCGGGTGGCGGTGGAGCTGTTGCCCTGCAGGTCGATCTGCAGTGTGGAACCGATGAACATGTCGCAGGCATACAGGCCGGCGGTCTGCGAGAACGCGCGGTTGGAACGCATCGAGCCATCGGCACCGGTGAAGAACACATCGCCTCGCGCGGCGATGTACTTCTCCATGCCCAGTTCCGACCCGAACGAATGCACCGATTTGACGAAGCCCGATTCGATCGCCGGAATCAGTGCCGGGTGGGGGTTCAACGCCCAGTGCTGGCAGATCTTGCCCTTCAGCCCCAGCGATTCGGCGTAGGTCGGCAGCAGCAGCTCGATGGCCGCAGTGTCGAAGCCGATGCCATGGTTGAGGCGGTTGACGCCGTACTCGGCGTAGATGCCCTTGATGGCCATCATCGCCATCAGCACCTGGATCTCGGAGATCTGCGCCGGGTCGCGGGTGAACAGCGGTTCGATGTGGTTCGGCTTCGGCGCCTGCACCACGAAGTTGACCCAGTCAGCGGGGATGTCGACGCGGGGGAGGGTTTCGACGATCTCGTTGACCTGGGCGATGACGATGCCGCCACCGAAGGCGGTGGCCTCGACGATCACCGGCGTGTCTTCGGTGTTCGGGCCGGTATAGAGGTTGCCGTGCCGATCTGCGGCCTGCGCGGCCACCAGGGCCACGCGCGGGGTCAGGTCGATGAAGTAGCGGCCGAACAGTTCCAGGTAGGTGTGGATGGCACCGATCTGGATGCGCCCTTCAGCCACCAGGTTGGCCAACCGTACCGACTGCGGGCCGGAGAACGAGAAGTCCAGTTTCGAAGCGATACCACGCTCGAATACATCCAGGTGCGACGGCAGGGACAGCACCGACTGCACCATGTGCAGGTCATGCACGCGGGCGGGGTCGAGGTCGGCCAGGGCTTGGGCGAGGAAATCGGCCTGCTTCTGGTTGTTGCCTTCCAGGCAGACCTTGTCGCCCGGTTCCAGCAGTGCATGCAGCAGTTCACCCACATCGGTGGCGGCGACCTCGCGTCCCCGGGCCCACGGCGCGGCACGTTCCAGGCGCCCCTGGCGGCTGCGTTCCAACGTATCCCAGCTCAGGTTCATCGACCGGCTTCCGATGGGTGTTGATGTAATTACGGCATAATTACAAAAAAGGATGCAACCTGCAGTGCAGCAAAAGGAAGGGCCCGCGCGGAGGCGGGCCCATTCAGGTTGGGGGTGTGCCGACCAGCGGTCGGCACCCACCGGTTCGCGAGTCGCTCAGAACTTCCAGCGCAGGCTGGCCGACACGAAGCGCGGCTCGCCGAAGTTGTTGTAGTCCAGGTTGGCCCAGTAGGTCTTGTCCAGTGCGTTGCGCACACTCAGCGTTGCGGTCCAGCTGTCGCTGATGCGGTAGTTGGCGTTGAACTGCACCAGCGAATACGCCGGCTGGTTCACCGTCACCGTGCCGCCCAGCGGGTAGGCGATGTTGTAGCCCTGCACCTTGCTCTGCCACTGCACGCCACCGCCAACGCTCAGGCGTTCCAGCGCACCGCGCAGCTGCAGCTGGGTGTTGAGCTGCAGCAGATCCTTCGGCGGGTTGGCGTACAGCAGGTCGGTGGCGGCACGGGTGACCTTGACGTGGGTGTAGCCGGCATTGACCGTCCAGCCCGGCAGGATCTCGCCGTTGACGTCCATCTCCCAGCCGCGCGCCTTGGTGCCGTTGACGCCGATGTAGGCGGAGGTGCCATCGCTCAGCGAACCTTCCGGCACGCCCATGTCACGCACGGCGTAGTTGTCCTGCTTGGCCTCGAACACGGCAGCATTGGCGGTCAGGCGGCCGTCCAGCCACTGGGTCTTGATGCCCGCTTCCAGGTTCGAGCCCTGTACTGGTGCCAGCAGGTTCTCGTTGCGGTCCTTGAAGTTCTGCGGGTTGAAGATCTCGGTGTAGCTGGCATAGGCCGACACGTTCGGGGTGATGTCGTAGACCAGGCCCACGTAGGGGGTGACTTCATCGCTCACTTTGTACGCACCGCTGGTGCCGGTGTAGGCGCCTGCGGCGTTGTACGAGCGGCTGAGGGTTTCCCAGCGGCTCAGGCGTGCGCCGGCAATCAGCGACAGCGGATCGGCCAGGCGCAGGCGGGTGGCCAGATAGACGCCACTCTGCGTGGTCTTGGCCACGCGGCGCGCGCCGGTGCGGCGGTAGGTCACCTCGGAGATGTCGCCATTCCAGTTGTACACGTTGGGAATGTAGTAGCAGCGCTCGCCGCCGCAGCGCGCCCAGTCGTTCGGGAAGTTCAGCGCCAGGGTGTTGGTGGTGCCTTCCAGGTCCGACCACTGCGCGCCGACGGTGAGGTCGTGGTCGCGGCCGAACAGCGGGAAGCTGCCGGTCAGGTAGGCATCGACATTGCGGCGGGTGTCCTTCGAATCACCGGCGGCCGCGCGCAGGTAGATGCCCGAGCCGGTCACCGGGTCCGGGTTGCCGGTGCCATATAGGCGCACGTTCTGCACGTTGCCGCGGGTGTAGGCGGTGTTGATCTTCAACAGCCAGTTGTCGCCGAAACGCTGTTCCAGGTTGGCGAAGGCGGTATTGCTCTCGCGCTTCCAATAGCTCCACTTCGGCGACAGGTTGGTCGAGCGCGGCAGGTGCGCGAAATTGCCCTGGCTGTCGAAGAACGGCACGGTGCCCCAGGTTGAACCGGTGGGGTTGTTGTCCTGGCTCTGGTAACCCAGGGTGATCGTGGTGCTGTCGGTGATGTCGCCTTCCAGCACTGCCATGCCGGCCATCTTGTTCTCGTCGTAACGGTCGTAATACAGGCCACGATCGGTGTAGGCGGCGACCACGCGGCTGCGGAAGCGGCCGTCGGCGGTCAGCGGCGCGGTCACATCCGCCTCCATGCGACGGTAGTCCCAGCTGCCGGCGCTGACCGCGAACGACGCGTCGAACTCCTTGCCCGGGCGCTTGCGCAGCAGGTTGACCGTGGCCGAGGGCACGCCGGCGCCGCTGAGCAGGCCGTTGGCGCCGCGGATCACTTCGATACGGTCGTAGAAGGCAGTGTCGTATTCCTGGTTGGTGGAGCCGCTGTAGGTGGGGATGCCATCAACCTGGAAGTCGGTGATGGCAAAGCCGCGCGCGTAGTACAGCGGGCGCTGGGTGTCATAGAAGGACACGCTGACGCCGGTGACGTTGCGCATCACATCGTTGATGCTGAACAGCGACTCGTCCTGCAGGCGCTGCAGGCTGATCGCAGTGGCCGACTGCGGGGTTTCCTGCAGGGTGATCGGCAGGCGGGTGGAGCTGGAGGGCGGAGCGGACTGCTCGGCACGCACGCTCACCCGGTCCAGGGTCTTGGCGTCGGCAGCGCCATCGGTGGCGGCGAACGCGCTGGGCGCGGCCAGCAGGGTCAACGACGAAAGCAGGGCAGCCGGCAGCAGCGCGCGGCGGGGCAGGCGGTTACGGAAGGTCAGGGGCATGGTGGGCTCGAGGCTCGGAAGCGGGGAAGGGCGGCAACAGTCGTCCAGCACCCGGGGCGGCGGCTTCGGGCACGGTCAGGTCCATCTGGAAAGGCGCGGTCACTGCGCAGGACGCAAATGTAAATAATTCTTAACAACATTACAATTCGCGTCATTGTGCGCAGGGTTCCCGGCACGGGGCATCGCTTTCCGTAGAGCCGAGCCATGCTCGGCTGCTTTTTGCCGGAGCCGAGCATGGGCTCGGCTCTACAGGCGATGGCCCGCCCAAACGCAAACGGCCACCCGAAGGTGGCCGTCCGTCTGCAGCAAAAGCAAACTGCGGGCTTACAGCGCCTGCAGTTCCTCATTGGCGTTGCGCTTTTCCTTGGCCGCTGCCGGCACTGCAACCGGAGCGGGCGATGCCGCGTTCGCATCCACCGGCACCTCCAGATACGGCAGATGCAGGGTCTGGCTGGTCAGCGTACGGATCTCATTGACCAGCGCGGCGCTGTCGTTGAGCTTGCGCCCGTACGACGGCACGATCTCGCGCAGGCGGGTTTCCCAGCCGGCCTTCATCTGGTCCGGGAAGGCCTTGGCCATCAGGTCCAGCATGATCGGCGGCGAGGTCGACGCGCCCGGCGAGGCGCCGAGCAGGGCGGCGAGGGTGTGGTCCTTGTCGGTCACGATCTCGGTACCGAACTGCAGCACCGGGCCCTTCAGCGGATCGCGCTTGATGATCTGCACGCGCTGGCCGGCGGTGACCAGCTTCCAGTCACCCGGCTTGGCGTTGGGGAAGTACTTGACCAGTTCGGCCTGGCGGTCGGCATCGTTCAGGCGCGCCTGGCCCATCAGGTACTGCACCAGGTCCAGGTTGTCCTTGCCCACTTCCAGCATCGGGCCGACGTTGTTGTGGTTGACCGAGGAATACAGGTCCCACCACGAGCCGTGCTTGAGGAACTTGGTGCTGTACAGCGCGAACGGCCCGAACAGGACCACCGGCTTGCCGTCCAGCTTGCGTGCATCCAGGTGCGGCACCGACATCGGCGGCGAACCGGTCTCGGCCATGCCGTAGGCCTTCACGCCATGGCGGGAGGTCACGTCCTGGCCCTGGAAGGCGAGGAACTGGCCACCGACCGGGAAGCCGGCGTAGTCCTTCGATTCCGGAATGCCCGACATCTGCAGCAGCTTCAGTGCGGCGCCACCGGCACCGATGAACACGAAGCGGGCGTGGGTGGTGGACTCGGTACCGGCCTTGAGGTCCTTCACCGTCACGTTCCAGCTCTTGTCGGCGTTCTGTCGCAGCGCGCTCACTTCATGGTTGAGGTGCAGGCTGAAGTTCGGGCTGCGCTGCAGGCCGGTGGTCAGCTGGCGGGTGATCACACCGAAGTTGACGTCGGTGCCCAGCGGCATCCAGGTCGCGGCCACCTTCTGCTTCGGGTCACGGCCTTCCATCAGCAGCGGTGCCCACTGCTTGATCTGTGCCGGATCCTCGGAGTACTGCATGCCATAGAACAGCGGATTCTTCACCAGGGCCTGCTGGCGCTTGTGCAGGTAGGCAATGTTGTCATCGCCCCAGACGAAGCTCATGTGCGGGGTCGGGTTGATGAAGTCGCTGGGCTGGCTCAGCCGGCCTTCCTTCACCTGGTGCGACCAGAACTGGCGCGAGACCTCGAACGATTCGGCGATGCCGACCGCGCGCTTGGTCTCGATGCTGCCGTCGGGCAGCTCCGGGGTGTAGTTCAGTTCGGCGAAGGCCGAGTGACCGGTGCCGGCGTTGTTCCAGCCGTCGGAGCTTTCACCGGCGACGCCGTCGAGGCGTTCGTAGACCTGGATGTTCCAGTCCGGCTGCAGTTCCTGCAGGTAGGTGGCCAGGGTGATGCTCATGATGCCGGCGCCGACCAGCACAACATCGACGGGCTTGTCGTTGCTGGCGGCGGGCACCGAGCGCTGGGTCAGCGGCCAGTACAGGAACAGCGCGGCGGCCAGCAACAGCAGCACGAGCAGGGCGAGAAGAGCCTTGCCAAATTTCTTCATGGGGGCGGGATCGTTGGCGGAGGGGAAGGGGTCAGGATGCGCGTGGGGCAGGGAAAGGGCGTGAAGAAACAACGCCTTGCAACATCCTGGCGCGATTCTAACCGGTTCCGGTCCTTTTTGATGCAACGCAGCATCCGATGTTTCGCGGTCCCGTCACCAAGGCGGGCGGGGCCGCTCTGGCGATCGCATCCGTGGTAGCGCCAAGCCATGCCTGGCGGCGACGCCTTCAATCAGACGAGCTCAAGAATCTCATCGCCGGCCTCATCAATCTCGCCGGTCGGGCGCCAGCCCAGGCGCCGGTAGAAGCCATGCGAGCGCGAACGCGGGTCGGCCGAACAGGCCAGGAACAGGCGGGTATGGCCAGCATCGCGGGTCAGGCTCACCACTTCCTGCAGCAGTTGGCGGCCGATGCCGCGGCCTTCGTACTCTGGAAGCAGGGCCAGTACCAGCACCTCGCCGCTGTCGCGGTCGGCAAAGCAGTAGCCGGCCATGCGCTCGCCCTCCCAGGCGACGCGGCCAATCGAATCGCCCTGGGCGATGCCGGCCGCCCAGCTGTCCCCGGTGATGCCCAGCTGTGCCAGCTGCTCGGCACTGAAGGCGTTCTCGCGGGTGCGCCCGCGCAGGTACACGGGCATGCCGGACATCCTTGTAATGGTCGGCCCGCCAGTATCCGCATCGCGCATGGACCTGGTGTGTAGGCTCGATGGAGATCCGATGGAGCAGAAAAGGGGACGGAGGGGATTAAGTCGTCTTTGCCCCGTATGTCGTTTGGCCTTGAACGCCTTGATCCCCGTCCCCTTTTCAGCGCTTGCGCCGGATCAGTGCCGAGGATGCATCCAGCACCGCGCGGGTCAGCAGCGCCATGGTCTGCACGTCGCCCTTCCAGTGCTGCCAGTACAGCGGCACGTCTTCCCACGCGCGCTGGCGTACGTAGACCAGCCGGCCGGCGTCCAGGTGCCGCTTGACCAGCGGCAAGGGGTTCATGGTCCAGCCCATGCCGCCCAGGTTGGCCTGCACGAAGGCGCGGGTGGAGGGAATCCACCAGGTCGGTGCAGTGCTGGGCAGGTCGTCGCCCGCCATGCGCCGGGCGAAGCGCGACTGCATGTCGTCCTTGCGGTTGAACACCAGCACCGGCGCCTGCGCCAGCGCCTGCGCGGTCACACCCTTGGCGAAATGACGCTCGCGGAACTCCGGCGTGCAGGTCGCCGCGTAGCGGATGCTGCCCAGCGCATGGATCTGGCAGCCCTGCACCGGCTCGTCCAGCGTGGTCACCGCGCCCAGCACCGTGCCCTGGCGCAGCAGCTCCACGGTGTGGTCCTGGTCCTCCACGCGCAGGTCCAGGGTGGTGCCGGTGCTCTGTGCGAACTGCGAGGCGGCCTGCGGGAACCAGGTTTCCAGGCTGTCGTGGTTCACCGCTACCGGGATGCTGGCCTGTGGCAGATCCTCGTCGGCCAGACCCATCCGGTGCAACGCATCGTGTTCGAGCAGGGCGGTCTGCTCGGCCAGCTGCACCAGCAACTGGCCTTCGGCGGTGGCGGTGGCCGGGGTGCCACGCTTGACCAGCAGCCGGCCGATCCGGTCCTCCAGCGCCTTGACCCGCTGCGAGATGGCCGACGGCGTGACATTGAGCGACTGCGCGGCGCGGTCGAAGCTGCCTTCGCGGATCACTGCGGCCAGGGCACGCAGCTGGGCATGATCGATACGCATGGAATTAAGTTCCGCTAATGTTGGTTTAGGAAGTTTAGCTCGTCTTTTCCATGTTGCGGCGCGACAATGGCGCCCGTTCCGGTGCTGTCCGCCTTCGCGAGGCACCGTCCCCCAAGCAAGCAAAGGCAGTGAATCCCATGTTCTCGGTCATCTCCGCCAGCACCGGCCTCGGTGCCTGGTTCTCTGGTGCAGCTACCGGCATCGGCCTGTTCGCCGTGGTCGGCGCCCAGAGCGCCTTCATCCTGCGCCAGGGCATCCTGCGCAAGCACATCGTGCCGGTGGTTGCCACCTGTGCGGCCATCGATGCGATCTTCATCTTCGCCAGCGTGGCCGGCCTGCGCACGCTCACCTCGGCACTGCCGTGGCTGACCACCGCCGTGCTGTGGACGGGCGTGGCGTTCCTGGCCTGGTATGCGATGAAGTCGGCACGTCGTGCGATCGCCGGTGGCGGCGGCATGGGCGAGGCTGACAGCGACGACGGCAGCCGCCGCGCGGTGCTGATGGCTGCGGTCGGTTTCTCGCTGATCAACCCGCACTTCTGGCTGGACATGATGGTGATCGGCTCGATCGCCGAGAACTTCGGCAACGCCCGCATGGCTTTCGCCGCTGGTGTGGTCACCGCCAGCTGCCTGTGGCTGACCGCGCAGGGCCTGGGCGCACGCCTGCTGGCACCGCTGTTCACCAAGCCCAGTACCTGGCGCGTGCTCGACGGCACCATCGCGGTGATCCTCAGCATCCTGGCCCTCACGTTGGCGGTGCGCGGGGTCCACTGACCCGGCGCACGCCCCCCGAACCCACGTCCTGACTCTCTCTCCAAGGTAGTGGTAACGACGGCACCGGCAACGGTGCCGTCGTTTTTTTTGTGCCGATGTGGCGCGGCAAACGGTCACGTGCCTAGAATCGTGCATCCGGACAGGGTGTCCGGTTTTCCATGGGGGAAGGATGCGCAGGATTGTGCTGGCTGCACTGTTGGGAGCGGCTGTGGGTGGGGCATCGGCCGCAACGCTGGACCTGGATCGCTATCTGCGGCAGGAGTCGTTTACCGACATCAAGATTTCACCGGGGGGCGAGTACATCGCCGCGACGGTTCCGCTGGAGGCGGGAACCGCGCTGGCGATCTATCGCATTGCCGACATGAAGATGGTCGGCAGCTTCCGTCCGCCCCGCAACGATCACGCCCACACCTTCGACTGGGTCAGCAACGAGCGGCTGCTGGTGGGCATGGCACAGAAGTTCGGCGTGCTGGACCGGCCGACGCCGACCGGCGAACTGTTCGGTATCAATGCCAACGGCAAGGGCGGCGAGCTGCTGGTGGGGTACCGGGTTGCCGACCAGAGCCTGGGCACCAACATCAAGGTCAAGCCGGCAGGACTGGTGGCCGCGTACCTCAGTGATGAACTCAAGGACGATGATCGCAATGCACTGGTGACCGTGATCCCGCTGGTCGGCAATTCGCACGCACAGGTCGAGCGCATGGATGTGGTCACCGGTCGCCGCAACGCGGTGGCACGGGCTCCCATTCCCGATGCGGACTTCACGATCGATGAGCAGGGCGAAGTGCGTTTCGCACGTGCTGTCGTTACCGATGGCACGCAGAAGCTCTACTACCGCACAGGCAGCAACAGCGACTGGATCCTGCTCAACGATGAATCCTTGAGCAAGCACATCGAGCTGCCCCTGGGCTTCTCGGCCGACGGTCGCCTGGCGTACCTGCAGGTCGAGCAGGCAGACGGACCTGATGCCATTGTCAGCTGGGACCCCCAGAGCAATGAACGGCGCACCCTGCTGCGCGATGAGAGCGCCGACCCCGCGCGCATCATCCGGCGCCCCGGCAGCCGCGTGCCGGTCGGGGCACTGTTCCTTGGCGGTGCGCCGCGAACGGCATTCTTCGATGACGCCTCGGACGAAGCTCGCCTTTACCGCAGCCTCGAAGCGGGCCTGGGCGGCGCGGCCTACGTCACCTCCAGTACACGCGATGGCAAGACGGTGCTGGTGGAAACCTGGTCAGGCAGCAATCCGGGCGATTTCTATCTCTATGACACGGTTGGCAAGCGTGCACGGCACCTGATCAGCCGCAGCGACTGGATCGACCCCGCGCTGGCGGCGGAGGTGCGTCCGATCAGCCTGAAGGCGCGTGATGGGCGTCCGCTGCATGGCTTCCTTACCGTCCCGCATGGCCGCGACGCCCGTGCGCTGCCGATGGTGGTGGTGCCGCACGGAGGTCCGATCGGTGTCGCCGACGATGGTGGCTATGACAGCGAGGCACAGATGCTGGCCGCGGCAGGTTACGCGGTATTGCAGGTGAATTTCCGCGGCTCTTCCGGCTATGGCCGGGCCCACGTGCAGGCTGCGCGCAAGCAATGGGGACTGTCGATGCAGGATGACGTCACCGATGCCACGCGCTGGGCGATCGAACAGGGCGTGGCCGACAGGAACCGCGTCTGCATCTACGGGGCCAGTTACGGTGCCTATGCGGCGATGATGGGGGCGGTGCGCGAACCGGGCCTGTACCAGTGCGCGGCCGGCTACGTCGGCATCTACGACCTGCCGTTGATGTACGCGCGCGGAGACATCCAGAGCGATGAGTCAGGCCTGGCCTACCTGCGCAACTGGCTGGGATCGCCCAAGGATCTGGCAGAGCGTTCCCCGGTGAATCTGGCCGCGCAGGTGCGGGTGCCGGTATTCCTGGCCGCGGGTGGCCAGGACCAGCGTGCGCCGATCATGCACAGCGAACGCATGGAAGCTGCGTTGAAGAAGGCCGGTTCGCCGGTGGAAACCCTGTACGTCAAGAACGAAGGACATGGTTTCTATTCTCCCGCCAATCAACGAACGTACTACAGCAGGTTGCTGGCCTTCCTCTCGCGCAGCCTGGGGGGACAGGTGGCTGGGCAGGCGACGCCTGCGGAGAAGAGCAGCGCGCCCTGAACAAGCCGAGGGCGGCGGATGATCGTTCCGCCGCCCTGGTTTTCCGAATGCGCGGGATTTACTTCACCCCGTGCATCATCTTCTTCAGCAGCGGCGCGGCAATGAAGGCGGCCAGCGCACAGCCCAGGCCGATCCACATCAGCAGCCAGAACAGGTGCGCATAGGCACCGGCGGCGGCCACCATGTCCAGCGATTCGCCTTCCGGCACCTCGATCGCAGCCAACTTGCCGAACAGCGCGGCCAGCGTTTCCGAAAATGCCGTGGCGAGGAACCAGGTGCCCATCATCAGGCTCATCACCCGCGGTACCGCCAGCTGGGTGACCGCCGACAAGCCGACCGGCGACAGGCACATCTCGCCACTGGCCAGCAGGAAGTAGGCCAGCACCAGCCACCACACGCTGGCCATCTCGCCGGTGGCGCCCACCTGCTGCGCGGCCAGTGCCAGCGGCACGAACGACAGCGCGCCGATCACCAGGCCCCAGGCTGATTTGACCGGCTTGCCCGGTTCCCAGCCGCGGCGGTCCATCCACGTCCACAGTGCGGCGAAGGCCGGTGCCAGCAGCACCAGGAACAGGCCGCCGAGGTAGGTCAGCGAGCCGGCGGTCTGCGGAATCACCAGGCAGTCGCGTACCAGCAGCACCAGCATCAGCACGACGATGGCGGCGAAGAACGTGCGTGGCGCAGATGAGCCCGGACGACGCTCGGACAGCCGCGCGCTGACCACGAAGCCCAGCGGTGCCAGCAGCAGCGAGATGATCGACCAAGGCAGCGGCGTACCGCCGGTGATCACCAGCGAGGGCACGATGTCCTTGGTCAGCAGGCGGTCGGTGAAGGTCACCCACGAGCCGTAGGACTGCTCGTACATCGTGAAGAACACCAGCGCCATGAAGATCAGCACCATCAGCGCGATCATCTGCTGGCGCTGCACCGGCGTGCACTTGCTGCCGGTGAACCAGGCGAACCAGACCAGCACGCCGCCCAGCACCACCAGCATCAGCATCAGCGCCAGGCTGACTTCACCACCCAGCGCGAACGCGCCGTTGCCGGCCGCCCACATCAGCCACGCCACAGGCAGCACACCGAGCACCGCGCATAGATAGATGAGCCATTCGCGCGGCAGGCCCAGCACCTTCTGCTTCAGCGCAGCCGGCTGCGGTGGCTCGGCGTGACCCTGCAGGTATTTCTGGCCCCACAGGAACATCGCCAGGCCGGCCAGCATGCCGATACCGGCCGCACCGAAACCGTACTTCCAGCCGTAGGCCTCGCCGAGGAAGCCGCACACCAGCGAAGAGAACAGCGCGCCGAGGTTGATGCCGGCGTAGAACAGCGAGAAGCCCGAGTCGCGGCGCGGGTCGTCCTTGGGGTAGAGCTTGCCGACGATGGTGGAGATGTTCGGTTTCAGGAAACCGACGCCCATGATGATCAGCGCGAGCGAGAGGTAGGTCACTGCCAGCGCCGAGGTGTCGCGCACCACTTCACCGTTGACCCGGTAGGCCGCGTGACCCTCGAACGCCATGCCGAGGTGGCCGAGTACCAGCAGGATGCCGCCGAACAGCACCGCCCGGCGCATGCCCAGCCAGCGGTCGGCCAGCATGCCGCCGAACACCGGGATGCAGTACACCAGGCCACCGTAGGCACCGAGCAGGTCCAGGCCGGCCTTGTCGCCGAACAGGTGGTACTTGGTCAGGTAGAGCAGCAGCAGCGCCTTCATGCCGTAGAAGGAGAAGCGCTCCCACATTTCGGTGAAGAAGCAGACGTAGACGCCCTTGGGATGGCCCAGGAAGTCGTCGGAAGCGGTAGCGGCAACGGTCATTGACGGCGGGGACTGCGGAAAGGGCGCGATTATAGAAGGGGAGGGGCCGGATCACGGTGCTTATGACAAATGCGACTTAATCCCCTCCGTCCCCTTTTTGCTACAGGTGTGGCCTGGCCTTGCCGGATCGGCCGGTTGGCGTTGCCGGGCGGGTCGGGGAGTGCGTTGGGCCATGTCCGGCGGTGACCATGCGCACTGGACTTGCCGCCCCCTGAACGCTAGCGTGATCGGGATTTTTTGCCAGCAGGGGCTTCCATGAACCACGACGCTGCGCCCAAGCAGCTCACCTTCCGCGCAGTGGCCCTGGCCATCGTGCTGGCGGTGGTGCTGTCGGCCGCAAACGCCTACCTCGGTCTGTTCGCAGGCCTGACCATCGCCACCGCCATTCCCGCCGCGGTGATATCCATGGGCGTGCTGCGCCTGCTGGGCGGTGGCTCCATCCTTGAAAACAACATCGTGCAGACCGGCGCTTCGGCCGGTTCGTCGATCGCCGCCGGTGTGATCTTCACCATCCCGGCGCTGGTGATCATGGGGTACTGGCCGGACTTCAAGTACTGGTGGGTGCTGGGCATCGCCGGTCTCGGCGGCCTGCTGGGCGTGCTGTTCTCGGTGCCGCTGCGCCGTTCGATGATCGTCGAAGACCCGCTTCCGTTCCCGGAAGGCAAGGCGGCGGCAGAAGTGCTCAAGGCCGGTGAAAACCCGGGCCCGGGCCTGAAGATCCTCGGCCTGTCGGCGGTGATCGGTGCCTTCGTCAAGCTGGCCGCGGAAAGCGGCATGCGCCTGATTCCCGATGCCTGGGCCACCTCGGCCTACGTCGGCAGTTCCAAGATCACCGCCTTCATCGGCACCAACCTGTCGCCGGCGTTGCTGGGCGTGGGTTACATCGTCGGCCTCAACGTCGGCATCGTGGTGGTGTCCGGTTCGATCCTGACCTGGCACATCGCCATTCCGATCTACCAGGCGTTCTTCATGAACACCGATCCGGCACTGGCCGCGTCGGTTGCCGCGGCTTCGTCCACCGAGGCAGCGTTCGCCATCTGGGGCGCGAAGATGCGCTACCTGGGTGTCGGCGCAATGCTGATCGGCGGCATCTGGACCCTGATCTCGCTGCGCAAGTCGCTGCTCAACGGCGTCAAGAGCGGCTTCGCCGCCGCCCGCAAGAGCGGTGGTCCGGTACTGGCGCACACCGAGCGCGACCTGCCGATGAAGTGGATGCTGGTCGCCCTGGTGGTGTTCGTGCTGCCGCTGCTGGCCCTGTACCAGGCCATTGTCGGCCAGTGGCACGTGTCGATCCCGATGACCCTCATCATGATCGTCGCCGGCTTCCTGTTCGTGTCGGTCTCGGCCTACCTGGCCGGCCTGATCGGTTCGTCCAACAACCCGGTCTCGGGCATCACCATCTCCACCATCCTGTTCGCCTCGGCCGTGCTGGTCGTGCTGCTGGGCAAGGATGGCCTGCAGCCGGTCGGCGCCTTCGGCGCGCCGCTGGGTGCGGTGGCCGCGATCATGATCGGCGCGGTGGTGTGCTGTGCCGCAGCGGTCGGCGGTGACAACCTGCAGGACCTCAAGGCGGGCTACATCGTTGGCGCCACCCCGTGGAAGCAGCAGCTGATGCTGGGCATCGGTGCGTTCTCGTGCGCGCTGATCATGGCGCCGGTGCTGAACCTGCTGGCCACCGCCTACGGCATCGGCGTGAAGTCCGAGCTGCACCCGAACGCACTGGCCGCGCCGCAGGCCAACCTGATGGCCTCGGTGGCCAAGGGCCTGTTCGGTGGCGAACTGCCCTGGACCTTCATCGGCATCGGTGCCGTGGTCGGTGCCGCCATCATCGCGTTCGACAGCTGGCTGAAGTCGCGCAATGCCCGCTTCCGCGTGCCGGTGCTGGCTGCCGCCATCGGCATCTACCTGCCGCTGGAACTGATGGTGCCGATCTTCCTCGGCGGCCTGATCGCCTACCTGGTCGAGCGCTTCCACAAGGTGCGTGCCGATGACGAGGAAGGCCGCGACCGCGTGCACAAGCCGGGCGTGCTGTTCGCCGCCGGCCTGATCACCGGTGAGGCACTGATGGGCATCGCCATCGCGATTCCGATCGTGGTCAGCAGCCGCGCCGACGTGCTGGCCGTGCCGTTCCACCTGCCGGGCGCACAGTGGATCGGCCTGGCCGTGCTGTTCCTGGTTGGCTGGCTGATCTACCGCACCGGCAAGCGCGCCGTGGCGTAAGGGATGGGTAGTGCCGGCCGCTGGCCGGCAACGCCAACGCAATGCCGGCCAGCGGCCGGCACTATCGTCGCCCCCCCCGACAGACCGCGCTACGGCGCGGTTTGCTTTTTCTGGCGGCGGGACCGCCCCCCACCGGCGGCCATGACCGATGGCCTTGGCAGCCCCGGCCGCACGGGCCTACCATCGGTTTTTTGCCGTCCTGCGGAGACCCCGATGAAACTGCGTCATGCCCTGCTGCCACTGAGCCTGCTGGCCGCCCTGCCCAGCGTTGCTGCTGCCCGTGGCCTGGAAGTCCGCGACATGGTGGCCATGGACCGCGTCTCCGCACCGGTGCTGACCGCTGACGGCGGCACCGTGGTGTTCGCCAAGCGCAGCGTGGACGCCAACCTGAAGGCCTCCACCGCGCTGTTCGCGCGCAACCTGCGTACCCGCGATGCGGCCCCGCCGAAGCAGATCACCCCGGCCGGCTGGAACGTCAATTCTGCTTCGCTGTCGGCCGATGGTCAGACCGTGTACTTCCTCAGCGCCAAGAACGGCAGCCAGCAGCTGTACGCGCAGCCGATCAGCGGCGGCACCCCGCGCCAGCTGACCGATTTCCCGGTGGACGTGGACAGCTACCACGTGTCGCCGCAGGACGACCGTGTGCTGTTCAGTGCCGGCGTGTTCCAGGCCTGTGCCTCGGACCTGGCCTGCACCGAGAAGAAGCTGAAGGACGTTGCCGGCGCCAAGGCCAGCGGCAAGGTCTTCGATTCGCTGTTCGTGCGCCACTGGGATACCTGGAACGACGGCCGTCGCAACACCCTGTTCGTGGCACCGCTGCCGATGGCCAAGGCTGGTGCGGTCAAGGGCGCTTCGGCACTGAGCGCGACCATCGATGGCGATGCACCGTCCAAGCCGTTCGGCGGCAATGATGATTTCGCGTGGTCGCCGGATGGCGCCAGCGTGGTCGCCAGCATCCGCGTGGCCGGCAAGCAGGAGCCGTGGTCGACCAACTTCGACCTGTACCGCTTCGACGCTGCGGGCAAGCAGGCACCGGTCAACCTGACCGCCTCCAACCCGGCCTGGGATGCCGGCCCGGTGTTCAGCGCCGACGGCAAGACCCTGTTCTACCGCGCGATGAAGCGCCCGGGCTTCGAGGCTGACCGCTTCGGCCTGATGGCGATGGACCTGGCAAGCGGCAAGACCCGCGAGATCGCCCCGCAGTGGGATCGTTCGGCCGGCGGCATCACCCTGTCCGCCGACGGCGCCAGCATCTACACCACTGCAGATGACCTCGGCGAACACCCGCTGTTCCAGATCGACGTGGCCAGCGGCAAGGCCACCAAGCTGATCGGCGACGGCAGCGTGACCTCGGTGGACGTGGCCGGCAACAGCGTGGCCATCACCCGCAACAGCCTGAAGAGCAACGACCAGGTGCTGGTCGGCCTGCTGCCGGCTGCGGGCGAAGCCATCGGCGAACTGCGCGCGCTGACCCCGGCCGCCGGTGACGTGCTGAAGGACGTCAACTTCGGCGACTTCGAACAGTTCGAGTTCAAGGGCTGGAACAACGACACCGTGCGTGGCTACGTGGTCAAGCCGCACAACTACCAGGAAGGCAAGTCGTACCCGGTCGCGTTCCTGATCCACGGCGGCCCGCAGGGCAGCTTCGGCAATGGCTGGAGCTATCGCTGGAACCCGCAGACCTATGCGGGCCAGGGCTACGCCGTGGTGATGATCGACTTCCACGGCTCCACCGGCTACGGCCAGGCGTTCACCGATGCGATCAGCCAGCACTGGGGCGACCGCCCGCTGGAAGACCTGCAGAAGGGCTGGGACGCAGCGCTGAAGAAGTACTCCTTCCTCAACGGTGACAAGGCCTGTGCGCTGGGCGCCAGCTACGGCGGCTTCATGGTCAACTGGATCGCCGGCAACTGGAACAGCCCGTTCAAGTGCCTGGTCAACCATGACGGCGTGTTCGACCAGCGCATGATGGGCTACGCCACCGAAGAACTGTGGTTCACCGAGTGGGAGCAGGGCGGTACCCCGTACCAGAAGGCTGCGAACTACGAGAAGTTCAACCCGGTCAACCACGTCGCCGACTGGAAGAAGCCGATCCTGGTCATCCATGGCCAGCAGGACTTCCGCATTCCGGTCGAACAGGGCCTGGCCGCGTTCACCGCTGCCCAGCGCCAGGGCATCGAATCGAAGTTCCTGTACTTCCCGGATGAAAACCACTGGGTGCTGAAGCCGAACAACAGCATCCTGTGGCATGACACCGTCAACGCCTGGCTGAAGCAGCACATCGGCAACTGATGACTGCAGCGCCGCCCTCCGGGGCGGCGCTTTTGTCTCCGCCGGTGGGTGCCGACCGTTGGTCGGCACACCTTCCACCAACAGCAGCCGAGCATGGCTCGGCTCTACACGAGCACCTGCATGATCCAGAACGACATCGTCGTCTTCGGTTTGATCGCCGCCACGCTTGGCGCCGTGTTCTGGACCGCCTCGCGCGAGCAGGGCCTGTGGAAGCGCTTCTATACCTTCGTCCCAGCGCTGCTGCTGTGCTACCTGATTCCCGGCATCTACAACACCGTCGGCCTCATCGACGGGCAGAACACCAAGCTCTACAAGCCGATCGCGCGCGACATCCTGCTGCCGGCGGCGCTGATCCTGCTGACCCTGGCAGTGGACATCAAGGGCATCCTGCGGCTCGGCCCGAAGCTGGTGCTGATGTATCTGGGCGCTTCGGCCAGCATCATGCTCGGTGCGGTGGTGGCGTTCCTGGTGATGCGCGCGATCCATCCCGACACCGTGGCCGGTGACACCTGGGCCGGCATGGCCGCACTGGCCGGCAGCTGGATCGGCGGTGGCGCCAACATGCTGGCGATGCGCGAAGTGTTCGACGTCAATGCGACCACCTTCGGTCAGTTCGCGGTGGTCGATGTCGGCGTGGGCTATGTGTGGATGGCCGCGCTGATCTTCCTGGCAGGACGTGCGGCGAAGATCGATGCACGCAGTGGCGCTGATACCTCGGCCATTGATGAACTGAAGGAGCGCATCGCGCGATTCCAGGCCGAGCACGAGCGTATTCCCAGCCTGACCGACCTGATGCTGATTGTGGCGGTCGCCTTCGGCGGTGTTGGTCTGGCGCATGCGATCGGTGCACCGCTGGCAGCGTGGTTCAAGGCCAATGTCGGCTGGGCCTCGCAGTTCAGCCTGGATGCGCCGTTTGTGTGGGTGGTGGTGCTGTCCACCACGCTGGGCCTGAGCCTGAGCTTCACCCGTGCACGCAATCTCGAAGGCGCGGGCGCATCGCGGCTGGGCTCGCTGCTGCTGTATTTCCTGATTGCCTGCATCGGCATGCAGATGGATCTGCTGGCGTTGCTGGATCGCCCATGGCTGTTCCTGCTCGGCCTGATCTGGATCGCCGTGCACATCGCGCTGCTGTGGTGCCTGGGCAAGCTGCTGAAGGTGCCGTTCTTCTACTTCGCCATCGGTTCGCAGTCGAACATCGGTGGCCCGGCTTCGGCACCGGTGGTGGCCGCGGCGTTCCATCCGGCCCTGGCGCCGGTGGGCGTGCTGCTGGGCACGATGGGCTATGCCACCGGCACGTACCTGGCCTATATCGTCGGCATCACCCTGCGCGCGCTGGCCGGGCAGGGATGATCCTGTAGGGCCGAGCCCATGCTCGGCTGCTCTTCGTCGTCACCTGCACGAATACAAAAGCAGCCGAGCATGGGCTCGGCTCTACAGTAGATCCACGCCACGCGTGTGCGCTTTACGCCACCGGCAATCCGCGTTCGATCAGCCACGCCTTCGCGTCTTCGGCGTCCTGTTCGAACCACGCCTGGGTAGACCCCAGCCGATACGTATACCCCCAGGCATCCATGTCGGCCATCAGACGCGCACTGCCGACACCAGGCAGCTGCCCGGCCAGCACGATCTGCAGGTAGCAGGTGGCATCTTCCTCGGCAACCGAGTCGGTGGCGTCGGTGTGCACCTGCGCACGTCGCTCCGGCGGCAGCACGATCAGGTGGCAGGCTTCGTGCAGCATCGAGTGCACCGGCGTGTCATCGCGCACGTAGACGTTGCTGGCGATGATGCCGGCCTCGGGTTCGCCCCAGTAGCTGCCGGGAATCGGTTCACCGGCCGCCACGTGGTGCAGCCGCAGGCCATGCGCGGCGAGCAGGCACTGCGCATCGGCGAAGGCGATATCGCCCACGCAGGTGATGTCCACGGCGGTTGTCGTATCGGTCATGCGGGTCGGGCAGCCCCGCCCATGCAGGCACGGGCGGGGCAGGAGATCAGGGTTTGTCCGGGCCTTCAGGCAGCGCCACGGAGATGTCCAGCACATCGTGCTGGCCATCCTTCACCAGGTCGACCTTCACTGCATCGACGTCGATGTTCACGTACTTCTTGATCACTTCCAGCAGCTCGCGCTGCAGCAGCGGCAGGTAATCGGGGCCGCCGCGGTTGCTGCGTTCCTGCGCGATGATGATCTGCAGGCGGTTCTTGGCGGTTTCGGCGGTGGTCTTCTTCGCTTTGAGGAAATCAAACAGGCCCATGCTTACCCTCCGAACAGCTTGCTGAAGAAGCCCTTCTTCTCGACGTTGGTGAAGCGCATCGGGCGTTCTTCGCCGAGGATGCGCGCGACGGCGTCGTCGTAGGCCTGGCCGGCAGCGGACTCGACATCCAGGATGACCGGCTCGCCCTTGTTGGAGGCGTTGAGCACGTCACCCGACTCGGGGATCACGCCGATCGCCTTCAGGCCGAGCACTTCCTCGACGTCGGCGATGCTGAGCATCTCACCGCTTTCCACGCGCACCGGGGTGTAGCGGGTCAGCAGCAGGAAGGCCGGCACGTCCTGGCCGGACTCGGCCTTGTGGGTCTTCGAATCGAGCAGGCCGATGATGCGGTCCGAGTCGCGCACCGACGACACTTCCGGGTTCACCACCACCACGGCGCGGTCGGCGAAGTACATCGCCAGGAAGGCGCCCTTCTCGATGCCGGCCGGTGAGTCGCAGATGATGTAATCGAAGCCGTCGGCGGCCAGATCCTTCAGGACCTTGCCCACGCCTTCCTGGGTCAGTGCGTCCTTGTCGCGGGTCTGCGAGGCGGCCAGCACGTACAGGTTCTCGAAGCGCTTGTCCTTGATCAGGGCCTGCTTGAGGGTCGCTTCGCCGTGCACGACGTTGACGAAGTCGTACACCACACGGCGTTCGCAGCCCATGATCAGATCGAGGTTGCGCAGGCCGACGTCGAAGTCGATCACCGCAACCTTCTTGCCGCGCCGTGCCAGGCCGCAGGCCAGGCTCGCGCTGGAAGTGGTCTTGCCGACGCCGCCCTTGCCGGAGGTGACTACGATGATTTCAGCCAAAGGACTTCTCCTGATGATTCTGTTTGGGTGCTGCGTCAGTCCAGCGCAGCGATCTTGATCTGGTCCTGTTCCAGCCACACCTGAACGGCCTTGCCGCGCAGGGAGTCCGGGACATCGTCCAGTACCTTGTAGTGGCCAGCAATGGCGACCAGTTCCGCATGGAAATCACGGCAGAAGATGCGTGCCGCGGTGTTGCCCTGGGCCCCTGCCAGCGCGCGGCCGCGCAGGGTGCCGTAGATATGGATGCTGCCATCGGCGATGACCTCGGCGCCGGCGCCGACGGTGGCCATCACGGTCAGGTCGCAGTTCTCAGCGTACAGCTGCTGGCCCGAACGCACGTTGCCCAGCTGCATGCGGCCCGGCTGCGGTGCAGCGGCGTCGGCCGCCTTGGCTACCGGCGTGGCGGGCGCCGGCTTCGGCTCGGCACGCACCGCGCGGCGCGGTTCCGGCGCGGGCGGCGGCGGGGCCGGTTCGGCCTCCGCACGCTCGTACTGCGCACGGAACTTGGCCAGCAAAGGCAGGCCGAGCTGCTGCGAGAGCAGGTCGACCGCACTGGTGCCGTAGGCCAGTGCCACCGGCAACACACCGGCGTTGCGCAGGCCATCAACCAGCGCCTGCGCGGTGGCCACGTCCGGCACCTGGCTCAGGCCGCCGAAGTCGAGGATCACCGCAGCGCGGCCGAACAGCTTCGGTGCACGGGTGACGCGCTCGCGCATTTCCTGCACGAGGCGCTCGACATCGAGGGTACGGATGCGCAGGTTGGCGATGCCCACCTGGCCGATCTTCAGTTCACCGGCCTGTTCGTAATCGAAATTCACCGCCACGCTCAGGTCCCCGTCGGCCGCTGTGCCTGCGCCGGCAGCTGCCGGGCACGTGTCCATGCCACATCCGGCAGCTTGCCGCCGTAGGTCTCCTGGACCCACGGGTAGCTGCACAGTTCCTTGGCCAGCATGCTGGCGCGCACATCGACCTGGGCCATGGTGTTCTGGCCCAGCTCGCGGAAGCCGAAGCTGCCGTGGAAGAGCAGGGCGGCATCGGCGCCATGGTCGAGGAAGACCTCGCAGGTCATCTGCGGGTAGCGCAGCTCGGCGAAGCTCTGCGCGTCGGCATAGAACGCACGGCCGACGCCACCGCCGCGACGGCGACTGGCGACCACGATGCGGTCGATGTAGAAGAACGGGGTGTCCAGCTGCTGCTTGAACCAGGCGAAATTGCTGCTGTCGTGCTGGCTGTCGCTGCCGAAGCCGATCAGGAATCCGGCCAGGTTGCCGTCGCGCTCGGCGACGCGGAAATACTCAGCGGTTTCGTAGAACAGGCGCAGACGGGCCGCATCCAGGGGAAGGATGGCCAGGCCAGCGTTGTTGTTCAAAGCCAGGACGGAATCGAGCTCGTGCTCGCGCACGTCGCGGATGACAATCGACATTGTGACTCCGTGGGGTAACGCGGTTGGTCCATCAAGGGACCCTGCGCACGATTATTGCATGCCCGGGGTGGGCTGCGGCATGAACAGGCGACCGGGCAGGCATGACTTCCGTGGGGTGCGGTACGCAGGCGCGGCCCGTAGAGTGCTGGCATGTTGGGAGTCCTCAGCCATACCCGTGTCCTCCGCCTGGCCGGCCTGTTCACCTGGGTCATGGTCGGCCTGCCGTTGGCATACTCGCAGTTCGAGAACTTGCACAGCCGCAACGACATGGGCGGCTGGGCGATCCTGCTGTTCGTCGCCTACCTGTCCTTCGGCACCGCCTATTACTGGCTGACCCGCATCCTGCGCAGCGACAGCCACACCAGCTGGCTGGACCGTGGCCTGTTGCTGCTGCTGACGATCTCTGCGCTGGGGGTGAGTTTCCTGAGCGGCTCGGGCCTGGGCAGCATCCTGATGATGGTCGCCGCTGGGGTTATCCCGTGGATGCTGTCGGTACGGCTGGGCGTGCTGTGGCTGCTGGTCAGCCAGCTGGCGGTGGCGCCGGTCTACTACATGCTGCTGCGCTTCCCGCTGTTCGAAGCGGTGATGCAGTCGCTGCTGTATGGCGGCTTCTCCATGTTCATCTTCGTGACCAGCCTGGTCGCTCGCCAGCAGACCGAGGCCCGCGATGAGCAGCGCCGGCTCAATTCGGAACTGCGCGCCACCCGCGCCCTGCTGGCCGAGAGCGCCCGGGTCAACGAGCGCACCCGTATCTCGCGCGAGCTGCATGATCTGCTGGGCCATCAGCTGACCGCGCTGACCCTGAACCTGGAAGTGGCCGGGCATCTGGCCGAGGGCCAGGCGCTGGAGCATGTGAAGCGATCCCACGCGTTGGCCAAGCTGCTGCTGGGCAATGTGCGCGAGGTCGTCAGCCAGCTGCGCGAGACCGGTGCCATCGATCTGGCTGCGGCCCTGCGCCCGTTGACCGAGAACGTGCCCTCGCTGGACATCCAGCTGGAGATCGAGGATCCGCTGAACGTGGAGGATCCGCAGCGGGCCCACGTGCTGCTGCGCTGCACCCAGGAAATCATCACCAACGCAGTACGCCACGCCAGTGCGCGCCACCTGTGGATCAAGGTGTACCGTGAAGCCCCCGACCGGGTGGTAGTCGAGGCCCGCGACGACGGCGTCGGCGCGGATATGGTCAATGTGGGCAATGGCTTGCGCGGCATGCGCGAGCGCCTGCAACAATGTGGTGGCCAGCTGCAGATCGAGACCCGTCCCGGCGAAGGCTTCCGGCTGCGGGCGACGGTGCCGGCAACGGTGCTGGTGGCCGCCCTTACCAAGGTTCCTGAAGGAGTGCGTTGATGATTCGCGTCTGCCTGGTCGACGACCAAACCCTGGTGCGGCAGGGAATCCGCTCCCTGCTGGCGCTCGACGACGGTATCGAGGTGGTGGCCGAGGCCGGCGATGGCCGGCAGGCGGTCGAGCTGATACCGCAGGTGCGTCCCGACGTGGTCCTGATGGACATGCGCATGCCGGTGATGTCCGGCCTGGAGGCGCTGCAGATGCTGTCGCGCCAGGAGCAGCTGCCGCCGACCATCATCCTCACCACCTTCGATGACGACCAGCTTGTGCTGGCCGGGCTCAAGGCCGGTGCCAAGGGCTATCTGCTCAAGGACGTGACCCTGGCGCAGCTGGTCGGTGCCATCCGCACCGTGGCCGACGGCGGCTCACTGGTGCAGCCGGCCGTGACCCAGCGCCTGCTGTCCGGCCTGGAGCACATGCGCAACGAGTTCGTCAGCCTGGACCGTCCGGACCCGCTGACCGACCGTGAGACCGAGATCCTGCGGCTGATGGCCAGTGGCTTCTCCAACAAGGAGATCGCCAATTCGCTGGGTGTCGCCGAAGGGACCATCAAGAACCACGTGTCCAACATCCTCTCCAAGCTGGGCGTGCGCGACCGTACGCGCGCCGTACTGAAGGCGTTCGAACTCCAGCTGGTCTGAGAAAAATCGTTCTGGTACAAAGACTTGGGCGAGGGTCAGAGGTTGCGGCCAAGGTTGCCCCCTACTGGCCAGTAGCCGTATGCGTTACCCTTCGAATTCTTTGTCCATACAAATACGCAGCCGGCAGGGAAACCGGTGCGCCAATCCCGATAAACAATGCCCGCGAAGCCTGCTAGGATTGGCGCTTCGCTTCAATCAACCCGGCCGTGGGATCGGCCCCGGAGACTCTCTGAATGACCCGTATTATCGAGTTCCTGATCGCCTTGGGGATCGTGGCTGGCCTGTTCGTCATCATTGGCGTATGTCTGCCGGGCGAGCGTCACATCACCGAAAGCATCGAGACCAACCGCAAGATGACGATCGTGTACGACACGGTCAGCAGTCTGCGCCGCTTCAAGGACTGGAACCCGCTGGTACTGCGCGATCCCGCCGTTGAACTGAAGCTGTCCGGCCCGGCCTCCGGCGTCGGTGCCACCCTCGACTTCACTTCCAAGGACCTGGGCACCGGTTCCTGGAAGATCACCGAAGCCGAAGAGAACAAGCGTGTTGCCATCGCCATCGAAGACGCCACCAAGGGTCACGACAAGATCAGCACCTTCACCCTGGAGCCGACCGGCAAGGGTGGCCGCAACGTCAAGATCACCCAGGACTACTCGGTGAAGTACGGCTTCGACCTGTTCGGTCGTTACGCCGGCCTGTATGTCAGCCGCCAGATCGGCGACGACATCAAGATGGGTCTGTCGCGTATGGCCAACATGCTGGCCAGCGTCCCGAACGTCGACTACCGCACCCCGGAAGCCCCGCTGACCGACCTGGCCATCGTCGATGTGCCGGCTGAAGACCTGCTGGTCGTCAACGCCGGTAACGTGGACCGCGGTCAGGACACGATCACCAAGTCGATCAAGGACAACCAGGAGTGGATCAAGCGCGTGATGGAGGCCAATGGCCTTGAAGCCGCCGGTCCGTTCCGCATCATCACCACCGACTTCGGCCAGGAGAAGTACGCCTTCGACATCGCCCAGCCGGTGAAGAAGAAGGGTGCTGAAGGTGCCACCGCTGAAGAGCTGACCGTCAAGATCGACGGCGGCGCTCCGGTCAAGTACGTGCACGTGGCTCCGCACCGTTCGGCGCATGCGGCCTACACCGGCCACATGGCGGGTCTGGACGTGGCCCGCAACGGCCTGCGCGCCTGGGCCGTGACCTCGGGCAACGAAGTCATCGACCGTCCGTACGAGTCCTGGAAGGACGGCATCGACAAGTCGTTCACTCCGGAAGGTACCTACGACATCTACTGGGCCGTCAAGTAAGCCTCGGCTGACCCATGTAGTGTTGGACACGAAAACGCGCCGCTCATTGCGGCGCGTTTTTTTTTGATCTGGCGCCCGGCAAGGGGCGCTGCGCAAGGAGCCCACATGTTCAATCTGGAACGTCGCGCACGTAAGCCTTCGCTGCTGGCCTGCCTGGGGGCATTGCTGGCCGCTGCCTCGATCGGCCTGTCTGCCTACGCCTCGCACGGTGTGACCGACCCGCTGGCGCAGCAGCATCTGAACATGGCGGCGCTGTACGCGTTCGCACACGGTGCGGTGCTGGTAGCGCTTGGCCCGCGCGCGCAGGGCGCGATCGCGCATCTGGCGCTGTATGTGCTGCTGCTGGGCGTGCTGTTGTTCTCTGGCAGCCTGGTGGGCGGCGCGCTGTGGCAGTGGCCGACGCGGATGGCGCCGATCGGCGGCACCAGCATGATGGCCGGATGGGTGTTGCTGGCGATCAATGCGTTGAGGCGGTAACTGAGTCGACATTGTCGCTTCAATCCATGCTGATGCGATCTGCAGCGTTCAGGGGCGTTACTTTTTCTTTCGCGCGAAAAGAAAAGTAATCAGAAGAAACGCGCCGCCGGCCGCGAGCCGATGCTGCGCATCGGTACCCTGTGCTCCTCGGTCCGCCGAGGGACGGTGCGGGAACTCGCTGCGCTCAGACACCCGCACCTCTTCGCCCTCGCCGGACCTGCGGTGCTCGGCTCGCTTGAAGGCGGACCCAACAGCTGCACGCTGATTCGTTGTAGAGGCTTCGAGCGAAGCGACCCGCTTTTGTCTTTGCTCTCTTGTTCCATTCCGTGGCGGACGCACACGGAAACTGTCAAAGGCCGGGCGGGTAGGCTGGGCAGGGGTATCCGCGCCATGGATGGCGCGGCTAAGCCTCCAGGGACGGATTCACGGCGTCCCCTGCCCAGCCTACCCGCCCGGACAGCTCCATGAATTTCGCATTGCTTTCGCCACGAGGGGCTCAGCCGTTGGCCGGTTTCCAGCACCAGTGCCAGGGTTCGTAGACGATGCCGTGCGGATTGTCGCGCGGGTAGCTCAGCTGGAAGCCATGCCCGCCCGCATGTGCCTGCAGCCACGCGAACGCGTCGGTGGCTTCGAAGGTCTCTTCGGCGGGAGCATCGCCGGGGGTGCCAATGTCCAGCGCGTGGCCGCTGTGGTGTTCGCTGAAACCCGGGGCGGCATTGACCTTCAGGATCTCCGCCACGCTCAGGCCGCGCGCCAGTTTCCGTTCAAAGATGCCCAGCTGGTAGGCATGGCTGCGGAAGCCGGAGATCGCGTCCAACGCAATGCCATCGCGTGCCGCGTGCAGTCGCATCCGTCGCCAGCCCTGCGCGGTGCCACGGCGCAGCCATAGCGGCCGGGCGAAGCGGTCGCGGCCGGCAAAATGCAGCAGGCACGGTTCGGGCTCCAGCGGCAGGCCGCTGTCGTCGGCGTAGCGCTGCGGGTCCAGGCCGAGCTGCTGCAGGCGCTGCTGCAGCCCGGCCAGCGGAAGCCATTGTTCTTCCAGCGCAGCGCCAACCGGGCGTGCCGCCGTGGCGTCGAGCAGTGTCAGTGCGTCCTCGACCCCGGGCTCTCGCGGCAGGCGCGGCACCATCGAATGCACGCCGTGCGGCAGTACGGCCGCCAGATAGCGGCCATCGCGCTTGCGTCGCAGCACCCATCGCGCCCGTGCCAACAGGCGTGCGTCGAGGTTGCTGCGTGCGCGCAGCAGGTGGGCAGGCCACAGTTCGATGGCCTCGGTATTGATCAGCAGGGGCAGGCGTCGTTGCATCGCCTCAGCTTACTGCCGTGGTGCCGGTGCGGCCACCTTGCGTAGTGCATCGAGCAGCGACTGCGGCCGGTCCAGACTGAGCAGCAGCGTGCTGCCATCGCTGACCGGCAGGGCGAGAACGCGCGTGCGGTCGGTGACCAGCGCGAAACCCTTGCCGCCGCCCTGCAGGCGGAAGTGGCCGGAATAGAAACCCGGCATTGCATAACCGTTGGTCTTGAAGCGGATGCCATAGCGAGGGTCACGTTGCAGGTCGACCACCCCGGCCTGGTCCAGCCGCAGTTGCGCCACCGGCACGCGCCGTCGGTACATCGTCGAGCGCACGTCCAGCACGTCGCCGGCCAGTTCCACCCGACGGCGGAAGAAGGCTGTGCCCAGTCCGATGCCGAGCAGGGCGATCACCAGCAGGCTCCATGCCGCACTGCCGCCCATCCGGAACCAGGGCGGCGACAGCGTTACTTCGATCCAGGGTGCCGTGGCAGGCGCCTTGTACAGTTGTGCATACAGGCAAGCGACGAAGGCTGCCAGCAATGGCAGCACGACCCACAGCACGCGTAACGGCGAACTCTCGGCCACGTCGAACGGTTTCGGGTCACTGCCGCCCACGGCTCAGGCCTCCTTCTTGAACACCAGCATCGCCGGGCGCATCGGCGCCGGGATGATGATGTTGACCAGCTCCCAGCCCAGTTGGCCCTGGCGGCTGAGTTCGGCCTGGACATCCTCAGGCTTCAGCACGCCCATCATGGACGTCTTGACCTCGATCGTCTGGTAGCTCCAGCGCTTGCTCATTCCTTGTCCTCCGGCGATGGCTTGGGTTTTGGCAGGCGTCCTGCCTTGCGCAATGCGTCGCGCAGTACGTATTCGATCTGTGCGTTGAGGCTGCGCAGCTCGTCGTCAGCCCAGCGCTGTGCCGCGGCCAGGACCTCGGCATTGATGCGCAGCGGATAGGCTTTCTTCTCACTCATGAAAACTCCTGGCGGGGCGGTGGGGCGCCCCGTTGCGAGGGTGGTTCAGTACAGGGAGCCGGCATTGACGATCGGCTGGGTGCCGCGGTCCGAGCACAGCACGGTCAGCAGGTTGCTGACCATGTGCGCCTTGCGTTCCTCGTCCAGCTGCACCACGCCGTTCTTCTGCAGTTCGGCCAGGGCCATCTCGACCATGCCCACCGCACCGGCAACGATGCGCGTGCGCGCGGCGATCACCGCGTTGGCCTGCTGCCGCTGCAGCATCGCCTGGGCGATCTCGGCGGCGTAGGCGAGGTGGCTGATACGCGCGTCGATCACCTGCACACCGGCATCGGCCAGGCGCTCGGCCAGCTCGTTCTTCAGGTGCTGGGAGATTTCACTGGCGTGGCTGCGCAGGGCCAGCTGGCCATCCTCGTGTTGGTCGTAGGGATAGCTGGTGGCCATCGCACGCAGCGCCGATTCGGACTGGATGTGCACGAAGCTCTCGTAATCGTCCACGTTGTAGACCGCCTCGGAGGCATCGACCACCTGCCAGACGATCACCGCGGCGATCTCGATCGGGCTGCCGTCCAGCTCGTTGACCTTCAGCTTGCCGCTCTCGAAGTTGCGCACGCGCTGGCTGACCCGGCGCTTGGCAAAGAACGGGTTGTTCCAGCGCAGGCCGTTGTCCTTCACGGTGCCCACGTACTTGCCGAACAGGCTCAGCACGGCCGCCTGGTTGGGCTGGATGGTGTACAGGCCGGCCAGGATGAACACGCCCAGCGCCACCAGCAGGGCGCCCAGCAGCATCAGCAGGAGGTTGGGCGAGCCGGCGCTGGCCTTGGCTGCCACGCCCAGTACGAACAGGGCGGCACCAGCGAGGGCGACGAGCAGGGCGCCGGCCAGCGTGCCGAGGCCGTTGAGGGAAGATAGCGACTTCTCTTTCATGGCGGTACGTCCTTGAGGGTTCGGAATGAAGATATCAAAGTGATATCACTTTTCGACTACCGTTCGTCGGATGCCGTGGCCAGGGGGCGTGGCCAGCTAGAATGCCCACCCGCCTTCACATCGCTGCTGGAACCGCCATGGCCAAGCTTGGAACTCCGTTGTCCCCCTCCGCCACCCGCGTGCTGCTGCTGGGCTCGGGCGAACTCGGCAAGGAGGTGGCCATCGAGCTGCAGCGGCTGGGCGTGGAGGTGATCGCCGCCGACCGCTATGCCGATGCCCCGGCCATGCAGGTCGCGCACCGCTCGCATGTGATCGACATGCTCGATGCAATGGCGCTGCGTGCGCTGATCGCGCAGGAGCAGCCGCACCTGGTGGTGCCGGAGATCGAGGCCATCCACACCGAAACCCTGGTCCAGCTGGAACAGGAGCAGGGCCTGCGGGTGATCCCGACCGCGCGCGCTGCGCGCCTGACCATGGACCGCGAAGGCATCCGCCGCCTGGCCGCCGAGACCCTGGGCCTGCCGACCTCGCCGTACCGCTTCGTCGATACCGAGGCCGAATACCGTGCTGCCGTGGCCGCCATCGGCCTGCCGTGCGTGGTCAAGCCGGTGATGTCGTCCTCGGGCAAGGGCCAGAGCACCCTGCGCAGCGAAGCAGACATCGCACCGGCGTGGGAGTACGCGCAGACCGGTGGCCGTGCCGGTGCCGGCCGCTGCATCGTCGAAGGTTTCATCGATTTCGATTACGAGATCACCCTGCTGACCGTGCGCCATGCCGGCGGCACCTCGTTCTGCGCGCCGATCGGGCATCTGCAGAAGGATGGCGATTACCGCGAAAGCTGGCAGCCGCAGCCGATGTCGAGTGCTGCGTTGGCGCGTGCCGAAGAGATCTCGCGTGCGATCACCGACGACCTCGGCGGCTGGGGCCTGTTCGGTGTGGAGCTGTTCGTGAAGGGCGACGAAGTATGGTTCAGCGAAGTGTCGCCGCGCCCGCACGACACCGGCCTGGTGACGCTGGTATCGCAGGAGCTGAGCGAGTTCGCGCTGCATGCGCGCGCCATCCTCGGCCTGCCGATCCCGGTGATCCGCCAGAGCGGCCCGTCGGCCTCGTGTGCGCTGCTGGCACATGGCGAGGGCGTGCCGTATTTCAACAACGTCGCCGCCGCCCTGCAGGTGCCGGATACCGTCGTGCGCCTGTTCGGCAAGCCGAGCGTGCACGGCCATCGCCGCGTGGGTGTGACCCTGTCGCGCGCGGAAACCATCGACGAAGCACGCGCCATCGCGCGTGATGCCGCCGACGCCATCGGCGTCGAGCTGCGCCCTTAAGCCTGCATCTGCTTTTTGCAGAGCCGAGTCCAGGCTCGGCTCTGCAATCGCCGTGGCAGGTACTAGCGTCTACGCCAGGGCAGCACGGTCACATGAATGATGGCCACGATGCCCAGCGTCGAACCATAGAGCCACCAGGTACCAAAGCGGTCGGCGTAGCCCTTCCAGCAGGCAACTGCGGCCGGAATCAGGCCGATCAGCACCAGGGGCAGCAGGGTGAATACCCATCTTTGGCGCATGGCCATCAGCAACGCAATCACCGCAGCAACGCCGGCAATGATCAGCAGATTCTTCTTCAAGTGCGGCTCCCCTTGCCGTTCCGTTGCTGGACTCTAACAAAGGGGCGCCGCCTTCTGTAAAGACGCCTTACGGCTTCACGTCCACCCACACCAGATGGTGGTCGCTGCCGTCGGCGATCTTCGCTTCCGGGCTTTCATTGGCCGGCCAGAAGATGCCGCTGCCCACGTATTCGAAACCGGTCGAGGGCAGTACGTAGTCCAGGCGCATGGTGCCGGACTTCGGGCCGAAATCGCCAGTGGCGTGGAACGGTGCGCCCTTGCGCTCGATGCCCTTGGCCGCATAGGCCAGGCTGGTCTGCTCGCCGCCGACGCTGCGCGGGGTGGGGTAGCGCAGCACGCGGGCGTTCTCGATCAGCTCGACGATCGCCTCATGGCGGCCATCGCCGTCGACCGGGTCGTTGTTGAGGTCGCCGAGGATCACGAAGCGCGCGTCCTGCGCCAGGCCACCGCACTGGCCCTTGTCGTCGCACAGCCACGGCTTGTCACCCTTGGACAGGTATTCCTGCCACAGGCGCAGTTCATCGTGGTTGCGTGCTGCGTTGCGCTTTTCCGGGCCGTCGAATACCGGCGGGGTCGGGTGCGAGACCAGCGCGTGGATAACGCCGCCCGGGGCCTTCACCGGCACGTCCCAATGCGACTTCGACGACAGGCGCAGCTGCGACCACACATGATCGTTGTAGAAGCTCTTGCCGGTGCGTGGGTCGACCGGACGGATCGCGCCGGGCATCGCGCTCCACTTCAGCAGCTGGAAGCTGCGCACCTTGGCTTCATCGATCGGGTAGCGCGACAGCACCAGCATGCCGTATTGGCCCGGGTGCAGGCCGTAGCCCCAGGCATCATTACCGCGGCTGCGGCCTTCGCCGCCGACCACGCCGTTGTTGTCCAGGTCCAGTCCACTGGGCACGCCGGTATTGACCGGGGCCAGGTAGCGGTAGGCGAAGTGCAGCGGCTTGCCGCCACCGGGCTGGGCCACTTCCAGGTAGCGCTTCTGGAACAGGTCGGCGGCGCGATGGGCGTCGTCGAAATCGAATTCGTTCAACAGCACCAGATCCGGACGCACCTGCTGCAGTACCGCGGCGATCTTGCGTGCGTGCTCGCTGTCACCTTCCAGTTCCTTGATCAGGCCACCGGCGTCGTCGGAATACAGCGAGGTGTTGTAGGTGGCCAGGCGCAGCGCAGCGGACGGCTTTTCGGTCATCGCGGGGGACGTGGCGAAGGCAGGGGCGCTGGCGCCGCAGAGCAGGGCCAGTGCGAGGATCAGGGGAGGGCGGCGGGTCATGTTCATGGGCCGTATTGTGCACCCGGCCCGGTGTCAGCGGTTTGTCAGCGCCCGTCCAGATCGTTGTCGAAATCGTGCCAGCGGCGGCCATCGTAGGCTTCCAGCGGATGGAAGCGACGCTTGTAGTCCATCTTCTGGTGGCCACGGATCCAATAGCCCAGGTACACGTGCGGCAGCCCCTCGCGGCGTGCCCATTCGATCTGCTGCAGGATCGCGAAGGTGCCCAGTCCACGTGCGGCGTGGTCCGGGTCGAAGAAGGTGTAGACCGCCGACAGGCCGTGCTCGGTGACGTCGGTCACCGCCACCCCCAGCAGTTGGCTGGGCTGACCGTCGTGGCCGGGCAGGCGCATTTCCATGAAGCGGGTGTGCGACCAGCTGCCGATCAGGAACTGCTCGAATTCGTGCGGGCCATGGTCGTCCATGCCGCCGTTGGCGTGGCGGTGGGTGAGATAACGGTGATACAGCGCGAACAGGTCGTCCCGGGCGGTGGCGGCGGTGATCCGCACCTCGAGGTCGTCATTGCGGGCGGCACAGCGGCGCTGGCTGCGGTCCGGGGCGAAGCGGGCCACCGGGATGCGCACCGCCACGCAGGCCTGGCAGTGCGCGCAGTGCGGCCGGTAGACCAGATCGCCACTGCGGCGGAAGCCCCAGCTCAGTGCCAGCGGGTACAAGCCACCAAGGCGACGATCGTGCGGATCCAGCACCAGGTCGCGTGCCACCCGGTCCGACCAGTACCCGCAGGGGTGCTCGCCGGTCTGGAAAAGCCGCAGTTCGTCGTCTCTGTCGCCATGAATCGCCATGGGCACAGCATAGCCCCAGGTTGTCGCAGTGGCGGCGACTGTCCGCCGGATGAATGGAACTGGCAGCAGCGTCAACCGATGTCGCGCCCGGGCGTTGTTGTCTCCCGAGGGTGAAGTGATCACCCCGACGCAATTCCCATCCCCAGGAGTGACCCCATGATCCGTACCCCCCTGCTGCTGGCTCTGCTGCTCGGCACCTCTGCTTCCGGTATCGCGCTCGCGGCCGACACCCCGACCACGCCCGCGCAGCGCCCGGCCAGGCTGGACACCAACGGCGACGGCGTCATCGACCGCAGCGAGGCCGCTGCCCACCCGCGCCTGGCCGCGAAGTTCGACGAGCTGGACAAGAACAAGGATGGCAAGCTCTCGCGCGATGAGCTGCCGCGCTGGCAGCATGGTCGCCGTGGCCATGGCGGTGAGCGCTGGGCCAAGCTGGACGTCAACAAGGACGGCCGCATCAGCCGCGAGGAAGCCAAGGCCGACCCGCGCCTGGCAGCTCGCTTCGACCAGCTTGATCTGAACAAGGACGGCTACCTGGACAAGGCTGACCGCGAGCTGCGCATGAAGCAACGTCGTGATGCCTGGTTCGCTGCCGCCGACACCAACAAGGACGGCCAGCTGAGCAAGGCCGAGTTCGACGCAGCCAAGGGCCCGATGCACGGTGGCCCGCGCCATGGCGGTCCGCGTGATGGCGCTGCGCCGAAGCCGCAGCCGCAGCGCTGAGGGTCAACGCGGTGAAATGACGACAACGCCGGCAGACTGCCGGCGTTGTCCGTTACACGTTTCCGTTGCGCATCAGCGCATAGACCACCAGACCGATCACGAATACGTTCGCCCCGATGATGCCGGTGCGCCCGTACACGGATTCGTATTTCCAGTTGGTTCCGCTGCGGCCGCGCCGCGCTGAATCGCGCGCGATCATGGGTGCCATCACGCGCTGCAGCGGCACCAGGCACTGGTAGTTCACCGTACCCAGGCCGATGACGAGAATCGCAAGTTGCAGCCAGAATGGCACCTGCAGCATCAGCGAGATCAGCAGGCTGGTGCAGACGACCATCGCGGTGAACGTATTGAGGTGCACGAAGCGTCGCACTGCTGTTCGTTCCTGCTGGGTGTCTGCGAAGCGCAGCAGGAAGCGGCCACCCAGATAGCTGCCGATGATGCCGCCGACGACGCCACCGGCAACGGTGGCCCAGTCGCTGGCGGGAATCAGGTGCAGCTGGCTGGCGGCGGCCGTCAGTGAACCCATGGCGGCCCCGCCTGCGGCACTGACGCCGCCCAGGCCCAGCTTGCTGCCGCCCACGCCGATACCGGTGCCGAGCAGGATCGCTGCGCTGGCAGTGCCGGGCGCGGCCACCAGTACCATCGAAACCACCGCCGTAGCGAACGCGGCACTGGGTGCGCTGCTGCGCGCGAACTCGCCGAAGCGCTGCAGCAGGCCATCGCGCACCAGGGCGCGGGCACGCGACAGGCGCTTGCGCACGGCGGCGTCACTGAGCCCAAGCAGGTCGGCCACCTGCTGCGAGCGCTGGCCTTCGCGGTAGTACAGCAACAGCACTTCGCGGCTGTCGGCGGGCAAGGCGGAAATGATGTCCTCGGCGGCGATCTCTTCCTCCACCCGCTGCAGGCGGTCGGCCGCGCCCGGCGACGGGTCGGCGGCCATGCCCATCGCCACCTCGGCCGCCTCGCCGGTCAGCGGCCGGCCACGTTGTGCACGTAGCCAGTCGCGGGCCAGGTTGCGGGTGATCTGCCGCAGCCAAGGCAGGAAACTGGTCGAACTGCGCAGCTGGTGCAGCTGCTGCCAGCCCTTGACGAAGGCCTCCTGGGCGATGTCCTCGCTGGCCTGGCGGTCGCGGGTGATGGCCAGCGCGATGGCGGTGACCGTGTTCTGGCAGGCCAGCACGATACGGCCATAGGCGTGCTGGCACCCGCTGGCGGCGGCGGGCAGTTCGCGTTCCAGGGTCTGGTCGATCGATGCGGCGAACGTCGTCATGGCGGCGGCTCTCCTGCTGGGATTGTGTCCCATGACGGAGCCGCGCGCCCAATGTGACCAACTTTCTGTGCGGTAGTGCCGGCCGCTGGCCGGCAACCTCATGACAAAAAAGGGGACGGAGGGGATTAAGTCGTTTGTGCCTCAAACGACTTAATCCCCTCCGTCCCCTTTTTGCGGCTGCCGGCTAGCGGCCGGCCCTACCCGTGCGTCACTTCGAGGGCTGGATGCGGACCCGGACTTCTTCCTCTTCCGGTGCGGCCTGCGGAGCCGGTTGCGTTTGCTGCGGCTGGGCCTGCGGGGCAGGGGCCGGTGCGACCGGCGCCGGTGCGCCGCGATGGCGCAGGCCGATCACCAGCGCCACGCCGGCGATCACCACCAGCAGGGCGATGCGGATGCGCCAGGCCCAGCTGCGGCCACCGCTGCCCTGTTCCGGCGCGTCGCGGAAGGCGAATTCGGCGGTCGGATGGTCGCGGCGGGTGGTGTCGAGCAGTCGCGCCTCGCGCAGGATTTCACGCGCGCGCGGCTGGTCGTCGGCGCGCACGATCCACACCGCTGGGTAGGCGTTGGCGTTGCCCAGGTCGGTGTAGCTGAACTGGCCGCGGCGGCGGGTCTTGTACGAGCGTCCATTGGTCACTTTGACGTCGATGCCATGCCCGCGCAGGAGCTCGGCCACGCCTTCGACGGTTTCCACGCGCTGGCTGCTGAAGATCTGGCGCATGGGTTACTCCTTGGCTGGCACGGCGGCGGCCGCGGCCTGGTCGGGAACGACGCGGATCAGGCCTTCCTGCGCGGTGCTGGCCACCAGTACGCCATTGCGGGTGAAGAACTGGCCGCGTGCCAGGCCGCGCGAATCCTGCGCGCTGGGGCTGTCCAGCGAGTACAACAGCCAGTCGTCGGCACGGAACGGGCGGTGGAACCAGATTGCGTGGTCGAGCGAGGCCATCTGCACGTGCGGGTGGTAGTAGCTGATGCCGTGCGGGAAGGTCGCCGTGCCCAGCAGGTGGAAGTCGGAGGCGTAGGCCAGCAGCGCCTGGTGCAGCTCCGGCGCATCGCCCACCGGTTCGCTCAGGCGCAGCCACACCTGGTGGTAGGGCGGGCGCTTGGGCGGGTTGAGTTCGTCACGCGGGTAGACGTGGCGGAACTCGAACGGGCCGCCGCGCGACAGCCAGCGCTGCACCTTGATCGGCAGCCGCTCCAGCACTTCGGCCGGCAGCGGACGGTCCGGTTCGATGTCTTCCGGCTGTGGCACTTCGGGCATCTTGTGCTGGTGCTCGGCGCCGGTCTCGGCCTGCTGGAACGAGGCCGCGCAGAAGAAGATCACCTTGCCGTGCTGGATCGCGGTGACCCGGCGCACCGAGAAGCTGCCGCCATCGCGGGTGCGGTCCACGTCGTAGACGATCGGGTGGTCGATGTTGCCCGCGCGCAGGAAATAGGCGTGCAGCGAGTGCACGTGGCGGCCATTGTCGACCGTGGCCTGCGCCGCGGCCAGCGCCTGGCCCAGTACCTGCCCGCCGAACACGTACTTGGTGCCAATGTCGCGGCTCTGCCCGCGGAACAGGTTGTCCTCCAGCCGCTCCAGCGTGAGCAGGTCGATCAGCTCGGAGACGACGGGTTCGGGCGTGTCGTTCAAGGGGGGCGGCCACAGCAGTGAAGAGGCCCCGATTATACCGGTGCAGGCCAGCCCATCATCGGTAGTGCCGGCCGCTGGCCGGCAGCCTCATGAGCCAGTTGGGGCGCCTGCGATGGCCGGCCAGCGGCCGGCACTACCGTTCACTTGCCGAGGCGCGCCACCAGTGCCTGCAGCGCGTTCTGCGCATCCGGGGCGAACCATGCCTCGACAAAGCGGTCCAGCTGGATCAGGTCCGGGTGCAGCGCCTCATGCAGGTCGGCACGGGCAATCGCGCGGGTCAGCAGCATCGGCTGGCGCGGCTGCTTGAGCAGGTTCTGCAGCCAGGCAATGGCGCGTGCCACCACCAGGTCGCCCTCGGCCAGCTCATCCACCAGGCCGATCTGCAGCGCCTGTTCGGCCGGCACCAGCGAACCGGTGGTCAGCAGCACGCCGGCGCGGTGCACGCCCACCGCACGACGCAGCAGGCGCTGGATGCCCTCCGGCGCGATCAGGCCGACCTGCACTTCGTTCAGGCCGATGGCATACGGCCGCGACGGATCGGCGCTGCGCGCCATCACCCGGTAATCGCAGCACAGGGCCAGCACGCAGCCACCTGCCGGGGCGTGGCCGGTGATCGCCGCGACCACCGGAATGCGACTCTCTGCCAGTGTGCGCACGGCGCCAAAGAAGGCGTTCCAGGTGTCCAACAACTTGTGCTTGTCATCGCCATGCGAGAGCAGGTGCGGCACGTCCATGCCGCCGGTGAAGATGCGCTCGCTGCCCGACAGCACGATGCCGTGCGCGTCTTCGGCCATGGCCAGCTCGATGGCATGGATCAACTGCCGGCACAGTTCGGTGTCCAGTGCGTTGACCGGCGGCCGCGCCAGGCGCAGTTCGCGGATGGGGCCATGGTTGATCACCTCGATGAGCGTCGTCATGCTGCGGTCTCGTTGCGAAGAAGGAACCCGGGCGATGATAACCAAACCATTCGTTGGCGTACTGTTGGTTCTGTGTGCGGCCGCAGCATCGGCTTCGGTGGCCGAACCGGCCTGCGTCACTGTGGAGCAGGGCTGGGCGCGGCTGCCACCGAATCCGGCGATGCCGATGACCGCCGGCTATGGCGTGATCCACAACGGCTGCAGCAAGGCGGTGGCGATCACTGGTGCAGCCAGCAGCAGCTTCGATGATGTGTCGCTGCACGAAACCACGATTGTCGATGGCGTCAGCCGCATGCGCGCGATCGAACGCCTGCCGCTGGCAGCCGGCGCGCGTGCCGAGCTCAAGCCCGGCGGCCTGCACCTGATGCTGATGCAGGGCAAGGGCGCGCTGAAGGAAGGGCAGGTGCTGCCGCTGCGCCTGCGGCTCGAAGGCGGTGGTGAAGCGAGCGCGACGCTGACCGTGCGCAAGGCCACGCCGTAGCGGGATGGTAGTGCCGGCCGCTGGCCGGCAACACGGGTATGCCGGCCAGCAGCCGGCACTACCAAAGAGGCTTACGACCAATCGTACGAGAACAGCACCGTGCGGCTGACCGGCTCGTACAGCATCACGATCGCGTCGGCACCGGTGGCGCACCAGTTGTAGCCGGCTACGTCGGCCACGGCGAAGAATCTGTTGCCATTGCGGGTGATGATCACCGTTTCGGCATCGTCCGCAGCGTTGGGGTCATCGGCTGCCTCGGTGAAGCCCAGTTCGAAGGCCGCGGGAATCTCCGCGGTCTCGGTCCAGTTGCCGAAACCAATCGGGCCACCCAGCGTATCCAGATAATCGCGCTCGCTGGCCTCACCCTTGCCATAGCGCGAGTAGCAGGCGAGGCGACCGTGCACGGCATGGTAATCGCGGGCCTTGGCGTAGCTCTCGCGCATCTGCGCGATGTGTTCCTGCGCGTGCTTGTCCTGCACCGCGTCGCCGATGAAATAGCCCTCGTTGCCGAGGAAACGCATCTCGTTGCCGGCGGTCAGTTCGAAGGCGATCCAGTTGGTGCCGGTGAACTCGTTGTGGTGTTCTTCGGTGGTCTCGCCGATGCAGCCGTCGTACGGCTCGATCGGGCACAGCATCGTTGCCACCTGGCCGGCCAGTTCCGGGCGCAGCACACCCAGGTCGATCTTCAGCAGCGGCAGCAGGTGCTGGCCGAGCCAGGCCTGGCCGGCGGGAAAGACGTCGGTGGGGAAGGGGACCATGCCGGGCAGCAGGTCGCGCAGTTCGGTCTGGTGGATCATCTCAGTCCTTTGAGCCGGGCGGGTAGAGTCGAGCTTGCTCGACTGATCCGGCAAGCAGCAGTCGAGCAAGCTCGACTCTACGAGTCACAGGGTCGGGCATGCCGGCCAGCGGCCGGCACTACCTTCAGGTGGAGGCGTTGCGGATGGCGTCCGGCAGCGGCGCGCTCTTGCCGGTCTGCGTGTCCATCCACACCACCACCACGTTGCCGTCCGAATACAGCCTCGACTCATCCTGCTGGTCGACGATGCGATGGCCGATGGTCACGCTGCTGTTGCCCAGACGCTCGACGAACAGCTCGACCAGGATGTCGTTGGGCCACACGATCGGCAGCCGGTAGTTGACGTTGGTGGCAGCTACCACCGGGGCGATGCGGTCGGTCATCGACACGCCTTCCACGCCCAGCATCCAGCGCACGCGCGCCTCTTCCAGGTAGGAGATGTACTTGGCGTTGTTGACGTGGCCCATGCTGTCCATGTCACGCCAGCGCACGCTGATCGGGATGCGGGCCAGGATCTTGTGTTCGCTGCTCATCAGGCGTCCTTTTTCTTCTTGCTGGCAGTTGCGGTCTTGCTGGCCTTGCCGGTGCTCTTGGCGGCGGCGACCTTCTTGGCGGGCTTCTCAGGCTTCACCTTGCGCGGCGGGCGTGCATCGGGCTTGTTGGCCACGGCGGCGGGCTGCTCCGGGCGCGCACTGGTGGACGGCAGCATGCGCGCAAGGAACTGGCCGGTATACGACTGCGGGCAGGCCGCCACGTCTTCCGGCGTGCCGGTCACCAGGATGGTGCCGCCGCGATGGCCGCCTTCCGGACCCAGATCGACGATCCAGTCGGCGGTCTTGATCACGTCCAGGTTGTGCTCGATCACCACCACCGTGTTGCCTTCGTCGCGCAGCTTGTGCAGCACGCCCAGCAGCGCTTCGATGTCGTGGAAGTGCAGGCCGGTGGTCGGCTCGTCGAGGATGTACAGGGTGCGGCCGGTATCGCGGCGCGACAGTTCCTTGGACAGCTTCACGCGCTGCGCTTCACCACCGGACAATGTGGTCGCGCTCTGGCCCAGCTTGATGTAGCTCAGGCCGACGTCGACCAGCGTTTCCAGCTTGCGCGCGATCGACGGCACCGGCTCGAACAGCTTCAGCGCATCCTCGACGGTCATTTCCAGCACGTCGTTGATGTTGAAGCCCTTGTACAGGATCTCCAGCGTCTCGCGGTTGTAGCGCTTGCCATGGCAGACATCGCACGGCACGTACACGTCCGGCAGGAAGTGCATTTCGACCTTGATCAGGCCATCACCCTGGCAGGCTTCGCAGCGGCCGCCGCGCACGTTGAAGCTGAAGCGGCCCGGCGAATAGCCACGCGCACGCGCTTCGGGCACCTGTGCGAACAGTTCGCGCAGGGGGGTGAACAGGCCAGTGTAGGTGGCCGGGTTCGAACGCGGGGTGCGGCCGATCGGCGACTGGTCGATGTCCACCACCTTGTCGAACAGATCCAGGCCATCGATCTCCTTGTAGGGGGCGATCGGGTGCGAGGCGCCGTTGATCTCGTTGGCGGCCAGCGAGAACAGGGTGTCGTTGATCAGGGTCGACTTGCCCGAGCCGGATACACCGGTCACGCAGGTCAGCAGGCCCGACGGAATCGCCAGGTCCACGCCCTTCAGGTTGTTGCCGGTCGCCCCACGCAGGTGCAGGGTCATCTTCGGGTTCGGCGTGTGCCGGCGCGCCGGAATCTCGATCGCGCGCTTGCCCGACAGATACTGGCCGGTCAGCGAGCGCGGCGCCTCCAGGATGTCCTGCAGGGTGCCCTGGCCGACGATCTCGCCGCCATGCACGCCCGCGCCCGGGCCGATGTCCAGCACGTAGTCGGCCAGCCGGATCGCATCCTCGTCATGTTCGACCACGATCACCGTATTGCCCAGGTCACGCAGCCGGGTGAGGGTGCCAAGCAGGCGTTCGTTGTCGCGCTGGTGCAGGCCGATCGATGGCTCGTCGAGCACGTACATCACGCCGACCAGGCCGGCACCGATCTGGCTGGCCAGACGGATGCGCTGCGCTTCGCCACCGGACAGGGTGTCGGCCTTGCGCTCCAGGGTCAGGTAATCCAGGCCGACATCGACCAGGAAGCCGAGGCGTTCGCCGATCTCCTTGACGATCTTCGCGGCGATCTCGCCGCGCCAGCCCGGCAGGCTCAGTTCACTGAAGAACTTCAGTGCCTCATCGATCGGCAGCACCACCAGGTCCGGCAGCGGACGGTCGGCCACGAACACGTTGCGCGCAGCCTTGTTCAGGCGCGCGCCGTTGCATTCCGGGCACGGCTGTTCGCTGATGTACTTGGACAGCTCCTCGCGCACCGCCGGCGACTCGGTTTCCTTGTAGCGGCGTTCAAGGTTGGGAATGATGCCCTCGAAGCGATGCTTGCGCTGGGTGCGGCCACCGGCTTCGGTGAAGTAGGTGAAGGTGATTGTTTCGTCGCCGCTGCCGTACAGCACGGCCTGCTGCACCTTGGCCGACAGCGAGTTCCACGCGGCGTCCACGTCGAACTTGTAGTGCTTGGCCAGCGAGGCGATCAGCTGGAAGTAGTAGGCGTTGCGACGGTCCCAGCCGCGCACCGCACCAGCGGCCAGCGACAGCTCCGGATGCACCACCACGCGCGAAGGGTCGAAGAACTCGGCGATGCCCAGGCCATCGCAGCCCGGGCAGGCGCCCATCGGGGCGTTGAACGAGAACAGGCGCGGTTCCAGCTCCGGCAGCGAGTAGTCGCACACCGGGCAGGAGTACTTGGAGGAGAACAGTGCCGGCGTGGCGTCGGCGCTGTCCAGGCTCTGCACCGAGGCCATGCCATCGCCCAGTTTCAACGCGGTCTCGAAGCTCTCGGCCAGGCGCTGCTTGATGTCCTCGCGCGGGCGGAAGCGGTCGATCACCGCCTCGATGGTGTGCTTCTGGCGCAGCGCCAGCGGCGGCACCGCATCGATTTCATATAGCTCGCCGTCCACGCGTACACGCACGAAGCCCTGCGCGCGCAGCTGGTCGAAGACCTGTGCGTGTTCGCCCTTGCGGTCGCGGATGACCGGCGCCAGCAGCATGTAGCGCTGCTCCGGGTCCAGCGTCAGCACCTGATCGACCATCTGGCTGACCGTCTGCGCTTCCAGCGGATAGCCGTGGTCCGGGCAGCGCGGGGTGCCGACGCGGGCGTACAGCAGGCGCAGGTAGTCGTAGATCTCGGTGATGGTGCCGACCGTCGAACGCGGGTTGTGCGAGGTTGACTTCTGTTCGATCGAGATGGCCGGGGACAGGCCTTCGATGTGGTCCAGGTCCGGCTTTTCCATCACGCTCAGGAACTGGCGTGCGTAGGCCGACAGCGACTCGACGTAGCGGCGCTGGCCTTCTGCATAGATGGTGTCGAACGCCAGCGAGGACTTGCCCGAACCGGACAGGCCGGTGATCACGATCAGCTTGTCGCGGGGCAGGTCGAGGTCGAGGTTCTTCAGATTGTGCGTCCGCGCGCCGCGGATGCGGATGAAATCCATCGCCATGGGGGATCCGGTTGTGGGGGCGTTGGCTGGGTGCCGGGCCAGCAGGGAACGGCAATCGGTCAGCCTACCGAGGTGACCAGATGGGGGCAATGGGCCACAATGCCAGCCCGATGTCTCACCTGATGAGACAGGCCGACAGCTTTGTGTAGAGCCGAGCCATGCTCGGCTGCCTGGACCCCGAACCGTTCAGCCGGGCATGGTTCGGCACTGCGGGGGCTGGCCGTCCAGGCCGTTCAGGGGTTGACTTGACCCGCGGCCGTTGATCTGCGTACAATCCCGCTCCTGTCCGCCCTCGATGGCGGCAGCTCAGACCACAATAACTACAGAGGAAGGCCTGGTCATGTACGCAGTACTGGTCACCGGCGGTAAGCAATACCGCGTGGCGCAGGGCGAAAAGCTCCGCATTGAAAAGCTCGAAGTCGAAGTCGGCAGCGAGATCAAGTTTGACAACATCCTGATGCTGGGTGACAGCGACGGCGTGAAGCTGGGCGATGCGCTGAAGGGCGCTGCCGTCACCGCCAAGGTCCTGTCCCAGGGTCGTGCTGACAAGGTCCGGATCATCAAGTTCCGTCGCCGCAAGCACCACATGAAGCGTCAGGGTCACCGTCAGTACTACACCGAAATCGAGATCACCGGCATCGCCGGCTAAGCATCAGGAGAAGCAGTCATGGCACATAAAAAGGGCGTAGGCTCCTCGCGCAACGGTCGCGACTCCAACCCGAAGTACCTGGGCGTCAAGATCTTCGGCGGCCAGGCCATCGAAGCCGGCAACATCATCGTGCGTCAGCGCGGCACCCAGTTCCACCCGGGTTCGGGCGTTGGCCTGGGCCGTGACCACACCCTGTTCGCCCTCGTGGACGGCAAGGTGGAGTTCTCGGTCAAGGGCGCCAAGAAGCGTCGCACCGTCAGCATCGTCTCGGCCGACGCCTGATCCAGGCATCGCCGGCACCCATGCCTCGGCATGGCTGTGCTGGATGAAGAGTACGCTGCATGGAAAGCCCCGCTTCGGCGGGGCTTTTCGTTAGAGTTGAAGCAAGACCGGCCAGGCCGGGCTGCCGGCCATCGGCAGGCATAACATTCAAGGTGACGGCCGGCAGGCCGCGCCCATCGCAGGCATCGAAACAATGAAACTGGTAGACGAAGCAGAAATCGAAGTGTTCGCCGGCAACGGCGGCAACGGCTGCATTGGCTTCCGTCGCGAGAAGTTCATTCCGCTCGGCGGCCCGGACGGCGGCGACGGCGGTGCGGGCGGCAGCGTGTACATCCGCGCCGACGAAAACCTGAACACCCTGGTCGACTTCCGCCATGACCGCATCTTCAAGGCGCAGCGCGGCGAGAACGGCATGGGCCGCCAGGCCTATGGCAAGGGCGGCGAAGACCTGACCATCACCGTGCCGGTCGGCACCGTGGTCATCAACGTTGCCACCGATGAAGTCATCGGCGACCTGACACAGCATGGTGACCGTCTGCTGGTGGCCAAAGGCGGCCGCGGTGGCCTGGGCAACATGCACTTCAAGAGCTCGACCAACCGCTCGCCGCGCCAGGCGCTGCCGGGCGAGCCGGGCGAAGAGCGCACGCTGAAGCTGGAGCTGAAGCTGCTGGCCGACGTCGGCCTGCTGGGCTTCCCCAACGCCGGCAAGAGCACCCTGATCCGCGCCGTTTCGGCGGCGACGCCGAAGGTGGCCGATTACCCGTTCACCACGCTGTACCCGAACCTGGGTGTGGTGAAGGTGGAGAATTACCGCAGCTTCGTGATTGCCGACATTCCGGGCCTGATCGAGGGCGCCGCGGATGGCGCCGGCCTCGGTGCGCAGTTCCTGCGCCACCTGCAGCGCACCCGCCTGCTGCTGCACCTGGTGGACATCTCGCCGATGGAGGGTGGGGTGGAAGGCATTTCCCCGGTTGAGCAGGTGCGTGCGATCGAGCGCGAGCTGGAAAAGCACGACCCGGAGCTGCTGCAGAAGCCGCGCTGGCTGGTGCTGAACAAGGCTGACCTGATGTTCGAAGACGAAGCGAAGGCTGCGGCCGAGCAGATCGTCGCCGAACTGGGCTGGAAGGAGCCGTGGTTCCTGGTCTCGGCGCTGGGCCGCGAAGGCACCTTCCCGATCATGAGCCGGATCATGGCGTTCTTCGATCGCCAGAAGGAAGACGAGCTGGAAGCCCGCAACGCGCAGTGATGCCGTTGTGGTTCCGTGCAAAAACCCGGCTTCGGCCGGGTTTTTTGTTGGGACTGCTTTTTCTGTAGAGCCGAGCCATGCTCGGCTTTCCGCGCAGACGGCAGCCGAGCGTGGGCTCGGCTCTACATAAGCTGGATCGCAGGCAACAAAAAACCCGGCCAGGGCCGGGTTCTTGTCTGCTGCCCAACCCCGAAGGGAAGGGCGGCAACGCAGGATCAGGCGGCCTTGAGGGCCTTGATGCGGTCGTTCAGGCGGCTCTTATGACGAGCAGCCTTGTTCTTGTGGATCAGGCCACGCGCGCTGAAGCGATCCAGGATCGGCTGGGCTACGGCGAAGGCGGCTTCGGCGCCGGCGGCATCGTTGGCGTCCAGCGCCTTGATCACTTTCTTGACAGCGGTGCGCAGCATCGAGCGCTGAGCCACGTTGCGCGCGTTGCGCACGACGGTCTGCTTGGCGCGCTTCTTGGCGGACTTGATATTGGCCACGGTGGTGGTTTCCTGAAAAAATCGGTGTTATGGGAACAGCAAGCTAGCTAGTATGATGGCGTAAGAAATGCACGTCAAGTCGATTGTCAAGAGGGACGCTGAGTGAGTTCACCCAAGTTGTTGCGGGGCCTGCTGTCGTTCAGCAGCATGACCATGGTCTCGCGCGTTCTCGGACTTGTCCGGGACTTCGTGGTGACCACCACGTTCGGCACCAACGCCATCACTGATGCTTTCTGGGTCGCCTTCAGGGTACCCAATTTCCTGCGGCGTTTGTTCGCCGAGGGCTCTTTCGCCACCGCTTTCGTGCCCGTGTTCACGGAGGTGAAGGAGACCCGCAGCCATGCCGAGCTGCGCGAACTGATGGCCCGCACCGCCGGCACCCTGGGCGGGGTGCTGATGCTGGTCACCGCCGTGGCACTGATCTTCGCGCCGCAGCTGGCCTCGGTCTTCTCCAGCGGCGTTGATACCGATCCGGTCAAGCAGGGGCTGCTGGTCGACCTGTTCCGTCTGACCTTCCCGTTCCTGCTGTTCGTCTCTCTCACCGCCCTGGCCGGCGGCGCGCTGAACAGCTTCCAGCGCTTCGCGATGCCGGCGCTGACCCCGGTCATCCTCAACCTGTGCATGATCGCCGGTGCGCTGTGGCTGGCGCCGCGGCTGGGCGGCACCCCGGAAAAGCAGATCCTGGCACTGGGCTGGGCGGTACTGGCCGCCGGCATCCTGCAGCTGCTGTTCCAGCTGCCGTCGCTGAAGGGCATCAACCTGCTGACCCTGCCGCGCTGGGGCTGGAGCCATCCGGGCGTGCGCAAGGTGATGACGCTGATGGTGCCGACCCTGTTCGGCTCCTCGGTGGCGCAGATCAACCTGCTGCTGGACACCGTCATCGCGGCCAAGCTGACCGACGGCTCGCAGTCCTGGCTGTCGCTGGCTGACCGCTTCCTGGAGCTGCCGCTGGGCGTGTTCGGCGTGGCGCTGGGCACGGTGATCCTGCCGGCGCTGGCCCGCCACCACGTGAGCACCGATCGCGAGGGTTTCTCGCGCTCGCTGGACTGGGGGCTGCGCATGACCCTGCTGATTTCCGTGCCGGCCATGCTGGGCCTGCTGCTGCTGGCCGAGCCGTTGATCGCGACCATCTTCCAGCACGGCCAGTTCAGCGCCTTCGATACCCGCATGACCGCGCTGTCGGTGTACGGCCTGAGTTTCGGCCTGCCGGCGTTCGCCCTGCTGAAGGTGGTGCTGCCGGCCTTCTACGCCCGTCAGGACACCAGGACCCCGGTGCGTGCCGGTGTGGCCGCGCTGGTGGCCAACATGGTGTTCAACTTCGCGCTGCTGGCCGTGCTGTACCAGGTGATGGTGCCGGACGAGCTGAAGGCGCAGGGCGTGATGGCCGCCATCGGCAAGCAACCCGGCCTGCACCTGGCGCTGGGCATTGCCAGCGCGCTGTCCAGTTACCTGAACCTGGGCCTGCTCTGGTACTGGCTGGGCAAGACCGATGTCTACCAGCGCCGGCCGGGCTGGGGCGGCTATCTGCTGCGCCTGCTGCTGGCCTGCGTGGCCATGGTCGCTGCGCTGCTGGCCCTGCTGCACTGGCTGCCCGCGTTCTCGGCGATGGGCGTATGGGAGCGGATCGGTGCCCTGGCACTGCTGGTCGGCGGTGGTGGCGCTACCTATGCGGTGGCCATGGTGGCGATGGGCTTCCGCCCGCGCGACCTGCGCGGGCATTGATCGCCGCGTGTGGCGGCTATACTTCAGGGTTACACCATTGAAGCGGCGGCCCCGGTCGGGCCGGAACGAGAGTTGATGAGCAGGCTGTTCAGAAGCGTCGAGGGCGGGGAGCTGTTCCCCAACGGAAGCGTGGTCTGTATCGGTGCATTCGACGGCCTCCACCTGGGTCATCGTGCGCTGGTCCGCCACGCGGTTGCCCGTGCGCGCGCCTTGGGCGTGGCCGCGGTGGCCGTGGCGTTCGAGCCGCTGCCGCGTGAATTCTTCGCCCAGGGCACGCCGCCGCCGCGGCTGACCCTGGCACGCAGCAAGGTCGAGATCCTGCGCGAGCTCGGTGTCGATGCGATCGGCCTGCTGCGTTTCGACGCGGCGATGGCGGCGATGCCGGCCGAGACCTTCGTGCGCCAGCTGCTGGTCAATCGCCTGAGTGCGCGTGAGGTCTGGATCGGGCCGGAGTTCTGCTTCGGCAACCGCCGTCGCGGCGACCTGGCCCTGTTGCAGCAGCTCGGTGCCGAGCTCGGCTTCAGCGCCGGCGAGATCGAAGCGGTCGACCTGCATGGCGAGCGCATTTCCAGTACCCGCATCCGCCAGCTGCTCCAGGAGGGCGACTTCGCCCGTGCCGGTGACCTGCTCGGGCGTCCGTATGCGATCAGCGGCCGGGTGGTGCGCGGGCGCCAGCTCGGCCGTACGCTGGGCTTCCCCACCGCCAACCTGCGCTTCCCGAAGACCCCGGCGCTGTCGGGCATCTACGCGACCTGGGTGCACGGCGTGTTCGACCAGCCGTGGCCATCAGTGTCCAGCTTCGGCACGCGGCCGACGGTGGAGGGCGTGGAGCCGCTGCTGGAAGCCCACCTGTTCGATTTCCAGGGCGACCTGTACGGTCGACACATCGAAGTCGAATTCGTCGCCAAGCTGCGCGACGAAGAGAAATTCAATGATCTGGCGGCCCTGACCGACCAGATGCACCGCGACGCCGAACAGGCGCGCGCCATCCTTTCCGAACATAGATTGCGAGCCACTGCGTGAGCCAGGACTACAAGACCACCCTGAACCTGCCAGCCACCGAATTCCCGATGCGCGGCGATCTGCCCAAGCGCGAGCCGGGCATTCTGGCGCGGTGGGAAGAGCAGGGGCTCTACCAGCAGCTGCGCGACAACGCCGCCGGCCGCCCGCTGTTCGTGCTGCACGATGGCCCGCCGTACGCCAACGGCCGCATCCATCTGGGCCACGCGGTCAACAAGATCCTGAAGGACATCATCGTCAAGTCGCGTTACCTGGCCGGCTTCGATGCGCCCTACGTTCCGGGCTGGGACTGCCATGGCCTGCCGATCGAGATCGCGGTCGAAAAGAAGTGGGGCAAGGTCGGCACCAAGCTCGACGCCGTTGAATTCCGCCAGAAGTGCCGCGAGTTCGCCGAAGAGCAGATCAACATCCAGCGCGTGGACTTCAAGCGCCTGGGCGTGACCGGTGACTGGGACAACCCGTACAAGACCCTGAGCTTCGATTTCGAAGCCAACGAGATCCGTGCGCTGGCCAAGGTCGTGGCCAACGGCCACCTGGTGCGTGGCGCCAAGCCGGTGTACTGGTGCTTCGACTGTGGCTCGGCGCTGGCCGAGGCCGAAATTGAATACCAGGAAAAGGAATCGCCGGCGATCGACGTGGCCTACGCCGCGCGCGACGCGCAGGCCATCGGCCAGGCGTTCGGCGTGAGCGTGCCGGCCGACGTCGAAGTGGCCGTACCGATCTGGACCACCACCCCGTGGACGCTGCCGGCCTCGCTGGCGGTGTCGCTGGGCGCGGAGATCCGCTACGTGCTGGCCGAGGGCCCGGCCCACAACGGCAAGCGCCGTTGGCTGGTGCTGGCCGCCGCCCTGGCCGAGCGCGCGCTGCAGCGCTACGGCGTGGAAGCAGTTGTGCTGCACGGTGAAACCACCGGCGCTGCGCTGGAAAACCAGCTGCTGGCGCACCCGTTCTACCCGGAACGCGAGATCCTGGTGCTCAACGGCGACCACGTCTCCGACGAAGACGGTACCGGTGCGGTGCACACCGCCCCCGGCCATGGCCAGGAAGACTTCGTGGTCAGCCAGAAGTACGGCCTGCTGGACAAGTACAACGCCGGCCAGGTGACCCCGATCGACGGCCGTGGCGTGTACCTGGAATCGACCCCGCCGGCCGGTGACGTGGTGCTGGCTGGCCAGCACCTGTGGAAGGCGCAGGAGGCCATCGTCGGCGTGCTGCGCGACAACGGCGCGCTGCTCGCCTTCCACCCGATCCGCCACAGCTACCCGCACTGCTGGCGCCACAAGACGCCGGTGGTGTTCCGCGCCACCCCGCAGTGGTTCATCTCGATGGACAAGGCCAACCTGCGCAACGATGCGCTGGCCGCCATCGACACCGTCGGCTGGTTCCCGACCTGGGGCAAGGCGCGCATCCAGAGCATGGTCGACGGTCGTCCGGACTGGACCATCTCGCGCCAGCGCACCTGGGGCGTGCCGATCGCACTGTTCACCCATCGCCAGACCGGCGAGATCCACCCGCGTTCGGTGGAGCTGATGCAGCAGGTCGCCGACCGCGTCGAAGCCGAGGGCATCGACGTGTGGTATTCGCTGGATGCCGCCGAACTGCTGGGCGCCGAAGCGGCCGATTACGAGAAGGTCACCGACATCCTCGATGTCTGGTTCGACTCGGGCGTGACCCATGAAGGCGTGCTTGCGGCGCGTGGCTTCGGCAAGCCGGCCGACCTGTACCTGGAAGGTTCCGACCAGCACCGCGGCTGGTTCCAGTCCTCGCTGCTGACCGGCGTGGCGATCGACAAACGCGCGCCGTACAAGCAGTGCCTCACCCACGGCTTCACCGTGGACGAGCACGGCCGCAAGATGTCCAAGTCGCTGGGCAACGGCATCGAGCCGCAGGACATCATGAACAAGCTGGGCGCGGACATCCTGCGCCTGTGGATCGCCTCGGCCGACTACAGCAACGAGATGTCGCTGTCGCAGGAAATCCTCAAGCGCAACGCCGACGCCTACCGCCGCCTGCGCAACACCGCGCGCTTCCTGCTCGGCAACCTGGACGGTTTCGATCCGGCCCAGCACCTGCAACCGCTGGACCAGATGGTCGCGCTGGACCGCTGGATCGTGCATCGCGCGTGGGAGCTGCAGGAGAAGATCAAGGCGGCCTACGACGGCTACAACATGGCCGAGATCGTGCAGCTGCTGCTGAACTTCTGCAGCGTGGACCTGGGCTCGCTGTACCTGGACGTGACCAAGGACCGCCTGTACACGATGCCGACCGATTCGCACGGTCGCCGTTCGGCACAGAGCGCGATGTACCACATCGCCGAAGCGTTCACCCGCTGGGTGGCGCCGATCCTGACCTTCACCGCCGACGAGCTGTGGGGCTACCTGCCGGGCGAGCATGCCGGCCATGTGCTGTTCACCACCTGGTACGACGGCCTGGCGCCGCTGCCGGCCGATGCCCAGCTCAACGCCACCGACTTCGATCAGTTGCTGGCTGTGCGCGAGCAGGTGGCCAAGGTGCTCGAGCCGATGCGTGCCAACGGCGCCATCGGTGCCGCGCTGGAAGCGGAGATCACCATTGCCGCCAACGAGGAGCAGGCCGCGAAGTGGCAGCCGCTGGCCGATGAACTGCGCTTCCTGTTCATCAGTGGCGACGTGCAGGTGCGCCCGGCGACCACCGATGAGGTGTTCGTCAGCGCCCAGCCGACCACCAAGGCCAAGTGCGTGCGCTGCTGGCACCACCGCGCCGACGTCGGCAGCAACGCCGATCATCCGGAACTGTGTGGCCGCTGCGTGAGCAACATCACCGGTGCCGGTGAAGTGCGGAGCTGGTTCTGATGGCCGCGCCCCGTCCGCATCCGAACGCCCTGGTCTGGCTGCTGCTGTCGGCGGCCATCATCGGCCTGGACCAGTGGTCCAAGGCCTGGGTTCTGTCGAGCCTGCCGGAGTTCCAGCCGGTGGTGGTCATCGACGGCTTCTGGAACTGGTACCGCACCTACAACACCGGTGCGGCGTTCAGTTTCCTGAGCGACGCCGGTGGCTGGCAGAAGCACTTCTTCACCGTGCTGGCGATCGTCATCAGCGGCCTGATGGCCTGGTGGTTGCGCGGTACCGCCCGTGGCAACTGGAAGGCGGCCGTGCCGTATGCGCTGATCATCGGCGGCGCGATCGGCAACGTGATCGACCGCCAGGTGCATGGCCATGTGGTCGATTTCATCCAGTGGTACGTGGGCAGCTACACCTGGCCCTCGTTCAACATCGCCGACTCGGCCATCGTGGTGGGTGCCATCGGCATCGCCCTGTTTGGCCTGTTCGACGGCAAGTCCGCCAAAAAGGCGGATAATGCCAATCCGAAACCGTAAGCCGGCCGCTGCCGGGAGATTGAACTGATGGATGTGCTGCTCGCCAACCCGCGTGGTTTCTGTGCCGGTGTCGATCGTGCGATCGAGATCGTCAAGCGCGCGATCGAAACGCTGGGCGCGCCCATCTACGTCCGCCATGAGGTGGTGCACAACCGCTTCGTGGTCGACGACCTGAAGCAGCGCGGCGCGATCTTCGTCGAAGAGCTCGACGAAGTGCCGGACAACAACACGGTGATCTTCAGCGCCCATGGCGTGTCCCAGGCGGTGCGCCAGGAAGCCGAACGCCGTGGCCTGAAGGTGTTCGACGCCACCTGCCCGCTGGTGACCAAGGTCCACTTCGAAGTCGCCCGCCACTGCCGTGCCGGCCGTGACGTGGTGCTGATCGGCCACGCCGGTCACCCGGAAGTGGAAGGCACCATGGGCCAGTGGAACCGCGAAGCCGGCACCGGCCAGATCTATCTGGTCGAGGACGTCGAGCAGGTTGCCACGCTGCACATCAACCAGCCGGAAAACTTCGCCTACACCACCCAGACCACGCTGTCGGTGGATGACACGCGCGGCATCATCGATGCGCTGCGCGAGCGTTTCCCGGCGATGCAGGGCCCGAAGAACGACGACATCTGCTACGCCACGCAGAACCGCCAGGACGCCGTACGCGACCTCGCCAAGCGCTGCGACCTGGTGCTGGTGGTCGGTTCGCCGAACAGTTCCAACTCCAACCGTCTGAGCGAGCTGGCCCGCCGTGAAGGCGTGGAGTCGTACCTGATCGACGGCGCGCACGAGATCGACCCGGCGTGGGTGGCAGGCAAGCAGCATATCGGCGTGACTGCCGGTGCCTCGGCGCCGCAGGTACTGGTCGATGGCGTGCTGGCACGCCTGACCGAGCTGGGTGCCAGTGGCGTGGGTGAGCTGGATGGCGAGCCGGAATCGATGGTGTTCGCGCTGCCGAAGGAACTGCGCCTGCGTCTGGTCGACTGACAGGGAAAGGCCGCATCCACGCATGGCGTGGATCTACTGAAACCGCTCTGGTGGGTGCGAACTGCACACGGTGGGTGCGAACCTTGGTTCGCACGCTTTTGGGTGTGTGTGGATGAGCGGCCCGCCCATGACCTTTGGCCATGGGGCCGGGCACCGCACAGGCCTAGCATCGGAAGATTCTCCGTTGTTGGATGCTGCCGATGAAGACCCGAGCCTTGGCGATGTCGTTGCTGTTCGCGTTGGCGGCCACGCCTGCACTTGCGCAGACCTCGCCACCAGCAAACGTGCCGGCTCCCGGCCTGCTGCGCATCGATGTCGACGCGCGCGACCTGGCCCGTCGCATCTTCAAGGTGACCGCTACGGTGCCGGCCAGGCCCGGCCCGATGACCCTGCTGTACCCGCAGTGGATTCCCGGCAACCATTCGCCCACCGGCCCGATCGACAAGCTGGCCGGCCTGCGCGTGACGGCCAACGGCAAGCCGCTGGCCTGGCAGCGTGACCAGTTCAACGTCTATGCGTTCAAGGTGAACGTGCCCGAGGGCGTGAGCGAGATCGTCGCCCACTTTGATTTCCTGTCCTCGCAGGGCGGCAGCCAGGGGCGGGTGGTGATGACCCCGGAAATGCTCAACCTGCAGTGGAACGCCAACTCGCTGTATCCGGCCGGCATCGACGCGCGCCAACTGCAGGCGCAGGCCAGCGTGACCCTGCCCAAGGGCTGGTCGTTCGCCACTGCGCTGGAGACCGCGCGCCGCGACGGCGACACCGTGGTGTTCAAGCCGATCTCGTATGACCATCTGGTCGATTCGCCGTTGTTCGCCGGTGAGCACTACCAGCGCATCGATCTCGACCCGGGCGCGAAGGTGCCGGTGCATCTCAACGTGTTTGCCGACGAAGCCAAGTCGCTGAAGCCGACCGACGCGCAGATCACGATGCACCGCGCATTGGTGCAGCAGGCCGACAAGCTCTATGGCGCACGCCACTACAACCACTATGAATTCCTGCTGGCATTGACCGACCGGCTGGGGGGCATCGGCCTGGAGCATCACCGCTCCAGCGAGAACAGTGCCGATCCAGGCTACTTCACAGAGTGGGACAGCAACGCGTGGATGCGTGATCTGCTGCCGCACGAGTACACCCATTCCTGGAACGGCAAGTACCGTCGTGGCGCCGACCTGGCCACCGCCAACTTCAACGTGCCGATGGGCGACAGCCTGCTGTGGGTGTATGAGGGCCAGACCCAGTTCTGGGGCCAGGTGCTGGCGGCGCGTTCGGGCCTGTGGTCGATCATGCAGGCGCGCGACATGCTGGCCAACGTGGCCGCGACCTACGACCGTGGCCGCCCGGGGTTGGCCTGGCGCCCACTGCAGGACACCACCAACGACCCGACCATCGCCCAGCGCCGCACGTTGCCCTACCGCAACTACCAGATGAGCGAGGACTACTACTCCGGCGGCCAGATGCTATGGCTGGAAGTGGAGGGCAGGCTGCGCGAACTGAGCGGCAACCGTCGCAGCCTGGATGACTTCGCACGTGCGTTCTTCGGGGTCGGCAATGGCGACTGGGACGTCAACCCGTACACCTTTGATGACGTGGTCGCGACTTTGAACGGCATCGCGCCGTATGACTGGGCCACGTTCCTGCGCGGGCGCCTGGACGGCCACGGGTCGTTGACCGGTGGCCTGGAACTGGCGGGCTGGAAGCTGGTCTACCGCGATACGCCGAACGACGCCTACAAGGCACAGGAAAAGCGCGCCAAAGCGGCGTTGCTGGCCTATTCGCTGGGTGCGACCGTGCTCGACAACGGCACGGTCGGTGACGTGATCTGGGACAGCCCGGCCTTCAACGCCGGTCTTGCACCCGGCATGAAGGTGATCGCGGTTGGTGGGCGCGAGTACAGCAGCCAGCGCCTGAAGGACGCGGTGGCTGCGGCAGCGAAGGACAAGGCGCCGATCGTGCTGCTGGTGAAGCAGTTCGATCGCATCGAAACGATGAGCATCGCCTACCACGGTGGCCTGCAGTATCCGGTGCTGGAGCGCATCGCCGGCAAGCCTGACCGTCTTGCGGATCTGTGGAAGGCACGATGAAGCCGCGCTCCCGCGATGGCGTGATCCTGTTGATGGCGATCCTCGCCATCGTGGGCGCATTCCTGCACGGCGATGGGCGTTGGCTGCACTGGCTGGCCAAGCCGGCCACCACGCTGCTGATCGCCGCCATCGTCTGGCGCGTGCATGATCCGGCGCCGCCGTTCTACTGCCGCGCAGTGCTGGCCGGCATGCTGCTGTCGTGCGTGGGTGACATTGCTTTGATGCTGCCGATGGATGCGTTCGTGCCAGGGCTGGTCGCGTTCCTGTTGGCGCACGTCTGCTATATCGTCGCCTTCCGCGATGGCCTGCGTGCCGGGCGTGGGCTGTTGGCCGCCAGCGTCCTGCTGGCGGCCTTTGCCGTACTCAATGTGCTTGGCCTGTGGCCGCACCTGCCGGTGCCGATGCGTGTGCCGGTGCTGGCATACGTGGTGGTGCTGGCATCGATGGCAGTGCTGGCCCTGGCACGGCAGTGGCGCAGCCCGCAGCCCGATGCCGTGGAAGCCCGAAGCGCCCGCTGGGCCGCGGCAGGCGCATTGCTGTTCGTCGCCAGCGATTCCCTGCTGGCCTGGGACCGCTTCGCCGGTGGCCTGCCGTTGGCCAGCCTGCTGGTGTTGTCCACCTACTACGGCGCGCAGTACGCCATCGCGCGCTCGGTGAAATAGCAAAAAAGGGGACGGAGGGAATTAAGTCGTATACGCCTTGATGCTGCATACGACTTAATTCCCTCCGTCCCCTTTTTGAGGCCTACTGACGGCTTACGCCGCGGGCGTTGCCCTGTGCGTCAAACTGCAGGCACACCGATTCGCGATCACCGGCCACTTCGTCCGGCAGCCATACCAGTCTTCCGGCTTTGCGCACGATCACGTAGACATGGCCGACTTCGGATGCGGGGTTCTGCAGCGCATTGCGCTGTTCCTGCAGCGCTTTGGCCACGCGTGGCACGGCATCGAAATCAACGTTGGCCAGAGGCGTGCTGCTGCGCTGCAGGCTGATGGTGGGGGCGAACTGTTGTGGGTTCACTGGATTGCCCTTGCGCCATTGGCCACGCTCGAAGTGGTAGCTGTCGACGTGGGTCGGCTGCTGCGGATCGACCAGATCCAGGTTGATGCGGCCATCGTCGTAGAAGTGGATGCTGTGGAAGACCGTGAGCCTCTGGCCGGCCAGTGCCGGCAGCTGCTCCAGTGCCTGGCGCGCAGCCTGCAGGTAGTCCGCATCGAACAGGCGATTGTTGCGCTCGGGCGCCGCAGCGGTACTCGCCGCGGGGAAGGGGGCCGGGGACGGCACAAGCGATGCGGGTTGCTCGCGCGGCGACTGAGACCAGACGGAGGGTGGCAACCGGTCCGGCTGTACCGAATACCCCAGCGTTTCGCTGATGGTCTGCACTGCACCGCCGGCAGCGGCCACGCCCGCCAGAACCAGCAGCAGTACCAGGAACACGGTGCGGGTTGAGGGCGGCTGTTTCATACTCCCTCCAGACGCACGTTGCTGCGGTCATCCGGGTCGTACAGCAGCGTCACGTGCTCGCGCGGGATGTTGGCCAGTTCAATCAGCGGGACGAAGCGGCGCACGCGGGCCTGCTGCACGTTGCCTTCGCGGTCGGTGTATTCCAGCTGGAACTCCACCTGCGGCTGTTCGTTGAGGTAGGTGCCGGTCTGGCGCACCTTCAGCACTTTGGCCTCCACGCCGATGCCGCGATACTTCAGCGCATCGCCGCGGGCATCGGCGTGCAGCAGGCGGCCGAGCAGGCGCAGGCCCACCGCATAGCCACACAGCACCAGCGGGCACACCAGCAGCGGGTGACCGAACGACAGGAAGGTCCAGCCCAGCCCCTCGCTCTGCAGCTGGTAGGCCCCCACATAGGCAGCGGCAACGGTGGCGATGCCGAGTGCCGCACCGATGCCCCGCCGCCACAGGCTGGCAACATTCAGTTCGGGCTGGGCACCGTCCAGCACGATGTTGGGAAATGCCCCGGGCGTCCGGCCCAGGCGCGCATCGATGTGCCTGCCCACCTCGAAGCGATGCAGCTGGGGTTTGCTGTCGACCACCAGCATCTGTTCGTGGATCGGCGTACCGGACAGGTTCTTGAAGGACACCTGCAGTTTCCATTGCGCGAAGCCGCGTACCTGCACACCGGTCTGTTCGGCCTGCTCGATCAGCGCACTTCGCGATTCACCGTCGGCCAGGATCGACTGCACCCGGTGCAGTGCGCGCGGTGGCCCAAGCAACAGGTAGTGCAGGAAAGCGAACAGCAGGGTCAGCCACAGCGCCAGCGACAACGCGAGCAGCAGCAGTGCCAACCACGGCGTGCTGCGATCGGCCAGCGCCACCGGCCACGAGGTGCCGAGATAGAGGATGCAGGGGAAGGGCAACGCGAAGAACAGCAGGAACGCGCCCCAGAACCAGCGATAGGCTTTCATGGGGGAAGGGGACCGCGGTGGAACAGGGCGCGTAGATTACTACGCTTCAGCGGAACTGCAGGGTAAGCAGGTAATAGCGACCGAGCGGATCGTCCAGCCCGGGCATCTGCCCGCCGTTGCCGACCAGATAGTTCATCGGTTGTGCATCGAGCACATTGTGCACGTCCAGTGCCGCGACGACACGTGGGCCGAGGCGGCGGGCCAGGTGCAGGTTCCAGCGCAGCTGGCGTGGGTTCATGCAGTGATTCTGTTCGACCTGATCCTGCGGGCACTCCGCCCCCGGCAGCCAGGCACGGGTGCGACCGACCTGGTTGCCGCGCAGGGCGATGTCCCAGTTGCTGTTCTGCCATTGCACGTTCAACACCGCCGCCAGCTCGGGTGTCACATGGCCGCGCAGGTCCACGGCGGCCTCGTGGTCACGGCGGCGACGCAGTTCCTGCTGTTTCAGCGCATCGAGCGAAAACAACCATTGGCCGTCGCTGCCGCTGTCGATGCGGTACTCGCCACGCAGCACCCAGTTGCGGGACGTGGTGCGGCCGATGTTGTCAAACGACAGTCGCAGACTGCTCAGGTGGCCGTCTTCATCCAGTTCCCAGGTGCTGCGGTTCCACACCGCATCGCTCGGCTGCAGGGCGAGGATCTCGTTGCGCAGTTCCACGATGTTGTGGGTCAGCGACAGCGAGAACGTGTCGCTGGGCGTCCACGTGGCTGCCAGTGAATGGCTGCGCGATCGCTCGGCCTTGAGTGCATCGTTCTCAACCACGTTGGCCGTGACGCTGCAGCCGCCACCGCGTGTGGCGATTGCACATTCCGGAAGCGCACTGGAAACCGGAAGCGTGATCGAGCCGAAGTAGCCGGGGGGCCGCCGTTGCTCGAACAGGCTCGGTGCACGGTAGCCGCGCCCGCTGGCCAGCAGGAACGACCAGTGGGGTGTGGGGCTCCAGCGCAGCCCGGCACGCGGCGAAAACGCCATGAAGCCGCCGTCGCGGTCCCAGCGTGCAGCCAGGTCCGCGCGCAGCGTGGGTGCCAGCGGCAGGCCCAGCTCGGTGTAGACGCCACTGCTTTGTCGCGACAGGCTGCGTTGCTGCTGTGGCAGGCCCAGCGCAAGGTCGCCCTGGCTCAGCAGCGCGTCCGGACGCGAGACCCAGCGTTCACGGCGCAGGTCGATACCGGTGGCCAGCTGCGCATTGCCCCCGGGCATTGCCATCAGCTCACGCTGCAGGCCCCACCAGCCCTGCCATTGTGCGGTGCTGCCGCGGTTGCGGATGGATGGAAACAGCGCGTCCACATCTGCTGCCGGCGGCGCGTCGAAACCCGGAGTGAACCGGCGTGCCTGTGTTGCTTCAAGCAGGCGCGTCGTGCGCACGGTACCCGCAGTGGACAAGGTGACTTCGCTGCGCTGCGCGCTGATGCCCGCCTCCCAGCTGCGCCGGCCCTGGTCGCGGCCGATGCCGAAGGTGACGTCCGCATCGGTGGCGCGGACGCTGGGGCGCACGTTGCCGGCCTCGCGCAGCACGGTGTTGAAGGTGATTCCCCGCGAGACCACCGCAACGGCTGTCGGGCCCAGGTCGAAGCGCTGGCGGTTGTGACTGGCCCGTGCCTCGACATAGGCATAGCGTCCCTCACCACGTTCATGCCGGTAGCGCAGGTAGGCCGATGCAGTATCCGAGGCGGGCTGCAGCGAACGCGGCCGCGCGCTGTCAAACCAGCAGCCGTCCTCGCGCCGCTTCAGGGGCGGCTCGCAGCGCCGCGCGGGCACGTACCAGTTGCCGAATATCGCGCCGATCGGATACAGCGAGGTTTCCGCATGCCAGTCACGCTGGTCTCCGGCGACGTGCTCGACACGGTGCAGATCGAGGCCGGCGAACCAGCGGTCCCCGTTGCCGCGCGCGCCGCCGGTGGCGGCCTGCAGGCGGTACTGGCCGGCATCACCGCGGCTGCTCAGGCCGGTCTGCAGCATGGCTTCGGGCCCATCGGCCTGGTCGCGCAGGATGATGTTGACCACGCCGGACATGGCATCGGCCCCATAGATGGCCGAGGCGCCGCCGCGTACCAGTTCGATGCGGTCGACGAAGCTCAGCGGAATGCCGCCGAGGTCGGTGAGCCCGCCTTGCTCCAGCGACACCATCGGATAGCGTGGCAGGCGCCGGCCATTGACCAGGAACAGAGTGGCACGCGGTCCCATGCCGTCGAAGCTGGTGGTGGCCGCAGCACCCACCGGCAGGTACTGCGAATCACCGCTGCGTGCGCTGCTCATTGCGGGCAGGCCATTCATGCCGGGCAGGTGCCGCAGCAGGTCGAACAGACTGCCGTAGCCACTGCGCAGGATGTCGGCGCGGTCGATCGTGGTGACCGGCAGCGTGGTCTGTACCGAGGTGCGTGGCAGGCGGCTGCCGGTGACGTGGATCGGTGCCAGTTCCACCTGGCGCGGCGATTCGGGGAGGCTGCGCAGAGGTGCCAGCGCCGCCACCGGGGCGGGTGCTGCAGCGATGGGCGCGGTGCGGACGCGGCGAACCACGAAACCACCGGAAGGCGTGCGCAGGATGGTCACCGGCATGCCGGCAACCAGCTGTTTCAGGGCGCTGGCCGGATCGGTCTGGCCATGCGCGCCTTCGGCGTGAAGTCCTGCCAGCTCACGGCCATCAAACATCAGGGCGATACCGCTCTGCCGTGCCCATTGCTGCAATGCCGATGGCAAGGGGCCGGCGCCGATACGGTAATCGTGGGCGGCAGCGGGCTCACCGGCCATGGCCGCAGGCACTGCCGCCAGCAACAGCGCCACGCACAGCAGTGGCCGGAGCAGCCTCCACTGCAGCGCGCCCGGTCCTGCCATCACCACAGACCTCCTCAGTACGTGCGGCGCAGTTCCAGCGCGCCATCCGGGCGCGTCTGGCCAGCGACGGACCAGCCCAGTTCCAGCGCGGACAGCAACTCCTGTGCATCGCCTGCGCGGAACGTGCCACTGACCGCCAGATCGGTGATCTCCGGATCAGCGATCACCAGCGGTGTACGGCCATAGCGGTTCATGCGTTCGACCACGATCGACAGCGGCGTGGCATCGAATACCAGTTGCCCATGCAGCCAGCCCTCGGCCGCCGCCGTGGACGACAGCGCTGGGCCGGGCTGGATGCGCCCGGACGGGAGCACCTGCAGTTGCTGGCCGGGTGCCAGCGTGTGCTGGGCCACACCGCTGCTGACCTCCACCGCACCTTCCAGCAGTGCGACTTCGACCAGACCATCCTGCAGGCGCTCGACCTGGAAGGTTGTGCCGATATCGCGGATCGTGCTGCTGCCGGCACGCAGCTGCAGCGCCTTGCGCGACGGCGCGACCTGCAGCTGCAGGCGGCCGCGTTCGAGGTCCAGCTCGCGATGGCGCCAGCCGAAGCGGGCACGCAGCGCGGTGCCGGCATCGAGCGTGACCACGCTGCCATCGGTCAGCGTCAGCTGTTGCGGTAGATGGCCGTCATTGGCATAGCGCTGGGGTGGGGGATTGCCATCCACGGCCACCATCCAGCCCATGCCGATGGCGAGGCAGACGCCGGCGGCGGTGGCGAGCGCAGGCAGCCAGCGGCGTCGGGGCGGTCGCGCCGCGCGTGCCGCTGCGGTGCGCAGCCAGGGATCAGCGGCCAGGCCCTTGCCCTGCTGGAACAGGTTCTCGGCCTGCACCCAGGCTTTGACGTGGGCAGGATCTTCGGCCAACCAGTCTTCGAACGACTCGCGCTCGGCCGGCGTGCAGTCCGGGGCTTCGAGCCGCGCCACCCAGATGCTGGCACGCTCGAACAGCGAGGCGTCTTCCCTGTGCCGGTGGCTGTTCATTCCGCATCCCTGTCGTTGTGCAGTGGGTCCGGTCCCAACTCCTGGCGCAGGCCCTGCAGGGCGCGGGCGATGTGTTTTTCCACGGTCTTGGCTGTAATTCCACAGTGCCGCGCGATCTGTGTGTAGCTCATGCCGGTGATCCGGTTGAGCAGGTACACCTCGCGCGCGCGCTCGGGCAGTTTGAAAAGGGCCTGCCGCAGCAGGGAGAGCATCTGCCCGGACTCGGCCTGGCGCAATGGATCCGGTGACGAGCTGGTGGGCTCGTCGCTGCCATCGTGCTCGGCCAGTGACAGGTGCGGTCGCGATTGCGGCGAGCGGCCGCGATCCGCCAGGCGGTTGCGGGCGATACGATACAGCAGCAGGCGCAGTTCGTCGGGGGCATGCGCACGATAGCGGATCAGCCGCTCCATGCAGTCCTGCGCGATGTCCTCTGCATCCTCCGGCCCGACGCCCCGCGTGCGCAGGAACGCGCACAGCGGCGCACGTTCTTCACGTACGAACGCGATGAAGGCGTCCGCAGGCACGGGCGGTTCCGGCGCGTGATGGATCAGGGGGGACGGGGCGGACAGGGCTGGCCTCGACGGACATTGGCGGATGCGTCATCGAGTTTTACGCGACGATGACCGGATGGGGAAGAGTGTGTAGTACTCCGCTTCCCATTGTGAATGCGTTCATGTTCATCGGCGGGGCATGCTGGGGGAGTTCGCTGTACTCCGACGTTTGACTCTGTACCCGCGTGTTGCGGGTGGAGAGAGAACGTATGAAGCATTCGAAGTTGAGCCTGGCCCTGGCCGGGCTGATCGGCGTTGGTGCCATCGCGGCAGCTGATGACGTCATGGCAATGAGTTATCACGTGCAGGGTGACCGCATCTTCCTCAGTGGCGGCGTCACCTATGCCGACGTTGTGTCGCTGCCGGCGTTGCTGGCCAAGGCGCAGGCCGAGGGCCGGCCGATCCGTGAGGTGGTGCTGCGCACGTCCAATGGTGGCGCGTTGATCGCCGGCGAGTGGCTGCAGGGCATCATCCGTACCTCCGGACTGAACACCATCGTGTCCGGCAATTGCATTTCATCCTGCTCGATCATGCAGTCTGGTGGCGTCGAGCGCTATCTGGCCGGCGACCTGCCGATCATCGACTCGGTGCAGATCCACGCGGCCAGCAACGGCGGCAAGGTGATCTACACGCCGTCGCCGCGCATGACCCAGATCTATACCGGCAACTACGGTGGTGGCATGGATGCCGGCCTGCTGCACAAGGCCATGTACGAGGTGGTGCAGCCGAACGGCCTGCTGGTGTTCCGCGATCCGGCTCGCGGCACGGGCCCCTCGGTCACCTTCGATCCCGATGGCAGCGGCAGCAAGCTGGAGTCGTTCCCCGGCCAGGACATCTACAGCAACAGGATCATCACCGCGAGCGGGTACCGCGATCCGGGCGATACGTTGAATGTGAGCGCGAACGTGAGCGGCGACATCAATCCCGGCTATCTGCGCACCGGTCGCCAGCTGCAGACCTTCGTCGATGACGATTTCGCGCGCTGGAACACCAATTGGCAGTCCAGCTACATCAACCTGGCGCAGAGCATCTACAACGCCTCCAGCAATGGTCCGCAGGGAATCGGCGCGAACTCGGTACAGGACTACCAGAACGATCCCACCTACAAGGCCCTGCTGCTGTCCAAGCTGCGCCTGGGCGACCTGGATGTGTCCACGCTGGACAACGCCATGGGCGTGATCCGCGTGACCAATGGCGCCACCTGGCGGACCACCGCGACCACCGGTGCCGACTTCATGCTGGTCGACAACGGCACCATCGCCCTGGAGGGCGGCGCCCTGCGTGCTTCGGAAGTACGCGTGATGAGCGCCGGCATGCTGGTTGGCCACGGTGACGTGGCAGGTACCGCGATGGATCTCAGTGCACTGGCCAGCGGCACGCGACCGTCCTGGCGCGAGGATGGCTTCAACCGCCTGCGTGTCTACGGCACGCTGATGCCGCGCGGTGGCGATCTGGTCACCCACGGCTACGTCAACATCATGCCGGGCGGCAAGGTGTTGTTCGATGTCACCGAAAACGGTGGCACCGGTGGTGGCCGCATCCGCGTGGGCAGCTTCTTCGACAGCAAGCAGACCGATGGGGCGCTGGTGATCTCCAAGGGCGCCTTCCTCGAACTGAACGTGGCGCAGGGCTACTACGGCCAGGATTTCCGCCGCGATCTTGTGCAGGGCCCGATCTACCAGGGCGGGTTCGAAGAGGCCGTGCGCCTGGGCGATACCGGCTACCGCGCCAGCATCACCGGCGGTGAGGTGTTCCGGCCGCGCCACAACTCGCTGCTGAGCTTCAACGTGAAGCAGACCGCCGATGGCCTGTGGCTGACCGCCAACCCCGGTTTCGATCAGCTGGGCCTGTTCGCCAACGGCACCTCGGGTGATGGCCTGGGCCGCGCGCTGGCCACGGCTTCCGACCGTCAGGACAGCAGCCTGAAGTCGCTGCTGGGCGCGCTGCAGTTCGCCGACCGCGATGTGATCGCGCAGCAGGCCGGTACCCTGCGCGGTGACGCGCACGCGAGCCTGCGCCTGGCCGACAACGCGCTGGTGGGCAGCATCGGCAACGTGGTGCAGCAGCACCAGACGGCGACGCGCAGCGGCGGTGATGCCGACGGCCTGGCCTCGCAGGTGGCGCAGTCGGTCTCCTCCCAGCCGGGCATGCGCCATGGCAGCCTGTTCAACCAGCTGGCGATGCACCTGGTCGAGCCGGCATCGGGCAGCGCTGCGGGCAGCGGTGATGCGGGACGCAGCCACGGCATCTGGGCGCGCGGTTTCGCCAGCCATGGCCGCATCGATGCCGATGGCGGCGTCGCTGGCCTGAGCCACAACATCGGTGGCATCGTAATCGGTGCAGACACCCGCATGGCCGATGACCGCGTCACCCTGGGCGTCAGCGTGGCGGCGGCCGATATGTCGACCAAGGGCAGCGACGGCTCCGACTTCAGCGGTGACGTGCGCGCGCTGGACGTGGGTGGCTATCTGGACGCGACCTATTCGCGGGGCTACCTGTCGGCAGCCGTGCGCTACACCGACCTGCGGCATGACACCCGCCGCAGTGTCAGCGGCATCGACGGCCTGCAGCGGCCGCTTCGCGCCAAGTACAGCAACGATGCGATCTCCGCACGAGTGGAGCATGCGTTCTCCTTCACGACCGGGAAGGGCCTGGTGATCCAGCCGTTGCTGCCGGTGGTGGACTACGCGCGTACCTCGGCCACCCGCTTCAACGAAGGGCAGGGCGCTGGCGCGCTGGTGGGACGCAGTGGCAGCCTGGAGAGCATCCGCGTAGGTGCCGGCCTGCAGCTGTTCAAGACCTTCGAGGGCAACAACGGCGAGCGCATCACCCCGCGTGCCCGCGTGGTCTGGCAGAAGGAGCTGGGCGATTCGCAGGCGCGCTACAGCACCGGCTTTGCCGCAGCCCCGGACCTGGTGTTTGGTGCCAGCAGCCAGGCCGTGGGCGAGCAGGTGCTGGCCTGGAACGTGGGCGTGACCAGTCGCGCCAGCGAGCGCCTGTCGATCATGGCCGACTACGTGGGTGAGCGCCGCGATGGGCAGATCCAGAACGGCGTGATGCTCGGCCTGGGCTACAGGTTCTGAGTGGCACCCGGCACCGGCGATGACGGCATCGCCGGTGCCATCCCAACGCGGGCGCTGCTGCGGTATGGTCGGCAGGGCATTCCACCCAGGCCCAACCATGCAGATCGCCGTCTTCAGTGCCCGCCCCTACGACCGCCGTTTCCTTGATGAGGCAAACCAGCGCGATGCGGCTGGGGACGGCTTTGCGTTCGTGTACTTCGATGTGGCGCTGGACGTGCACACGGCTGCGCTGGCACAGGACTGCGCCGCGGTCTGCGTGTTCGTCAACGACCGTCTGGATGCACCGGTGCTGCACGTCCTGCATGCGATGGACGTGCGGGCCGTGCTGCTGCGCTGCGCGGGTTTCAACAACGTGGATCTGGCGGTTGCGAAAGCGCTGGGCTTGTTCGTCGCACGCGTACCGGCCTATTCGCCGGAGGCGGTGGCTGAGCATGCGCTGGCGCTGGTGATGACCCTCAACCGCCAGACCCATCGCGCCTACAACCGCGTGCGCGAAGGCAACTTCATGCTTGATGGCCTGCTTGGGCGCACCCTGCATGGCCGCACGGTCGGCATTGTGGGTACCGGCAAGATCGGCCTGGCCACCGCACGCATCTTCAAGGGCATGGGCTGCATCGTGCTGGGGCATGATCCGTATCCGTCACCGGACTTCGCAGGTGTGGGCGAGAGGGTGGGCCTGGATGAACTGCTGGCGCGCGCCGACATCGTCTCGCTGCATTGCCCGCTGACGCCTGAGACCCACCACTTGATCAATGATGCGTCACTGGCCCGGATGAAACCGGGCGCGATGCTGGTCAACACCTCGCGCGGCGGGCTGGTCGATACCCATGCGGTGATCCGCGCGCTGAAGTCGCGGCGGCTCGGTCATCTGGCCATCGACGTGTACGAGCAGGAAAGCGCGCTGTTCTTCCAGGACCTGTCCGGCGAGATCATCGACGACGAGGCCTTCCAGCGCCTGATGACCTTCCCCAACGTGCTGGTGACCGGCCACCAGGGCTTCTTCACCGTGGAGGCGCTGCAGGAGATCTCGGCGATCACGCTGGGGAACCTGCAGGATTTCGCGGCTGGGCGGGTGTGCGCCAACCGGGTAGAAGCGAGCTGAGCCGGATGGATTGACCGCCGGGGCGCCCAGCCCGTAAAATCGCGGGCTCCGCCGGAATAGCTCAGTTGGTAGAGCGGCGCATTCGTAATGCGTAGGTCGCAGGTTCGACTCCTGTTTCCGGCACCAGTTGTAGAAAAGCCCCGGCCTTTGGTCGGGGCTTTTTGTTTGGGCGTTCGACCCGGGTGGGGGCTGGCCCCGGCTCCGCAGGGTTATCAGATTAATCTGATTCACATTCGGGCCGGAGCCTGCTATCAAGAGGGCGGGTGCGAAGGGGAATTCGTACCGGCTCCAACGTCTGCACTGTCGTCCCTGGTCAAACATCAGGGAAGGGGCGCAGCTGTGCCTGGAATCGAGGTTCCAGATCGCCAACGGACGGAGGATTCTTCAATCATTGCGCGGCTCCCGCTCTCGGGGGCATACGTAGGGAGGGGGAAGCATGCAGGGAAGACGAGTGTCTGGGGCTGCCAGCACGTACAAGTCCCGCAAAGGAGGGGCCTTGAAGGCGCGTGTTCGCAACTGGATCCTCCTGGTCTCAGGTACCTGTGGCCTGACCGCTTTTCATGCACAAGGGCAGGAGGTTCCCAGTTATGCCGAGTCGATCAAGGTTGGAAGTACGGTCGCCCCTCTTGACCAGAATGCCTTTGGCGAGCGCCTGGACAAATACAAGGGGGACCTGTCCTTTCACCAGACCGATCTGGTTCTGAAAGGCACGGGGCCGGATATCGTCATCGGCAGAACGTATGAGCTGGGACGCTATCGAAAGGGCGATGGCCCCCTGGGTTTTGCAGACTGGTCGCCGTCCATACCCCACATGCTCACAAGGGGAAGCGCGGAAAAGCCCTGGCGTGTGGTCCAGCAGGACGCTTTGAAGCGCTGCACCTTCTTCTCCGCAAGTGGGCCGGTCATTCCCATCCCTGTGAGGGAGTGGTGGGAGGGCTACGAGCTCGTTGACGAGCTGGGGCGAACGCAGATGCCGATGCGCCGGGATCCCAACAATCCGGTGGCGCCCTCAAACAATCCGGCAGGCTCCCGTTGTGACCCAGGCGGGCTGGCAGGCGAGCTGCCTGCCGCAGACATCCAATGGGCAGGAGGGTGAGGGCTTCAGCTTCCTGTCTCCAGCAGGCAACCGCTACCGGTTGGATCGTCTGCTGGTCTCCCGCCGATCGCAGGTCCACATCCTCGAGAGGGACCCGGCACCGCCTGTACGCGCACGCGTAAGCACGCTCGCCATGGTTGCCAGTCGAATCGAAGATCGCTTCGGGAATTTTGTCGACTACAACTATGACGGCGACAGACTGATCTCGATAAGCGGCAGCGATGGTCGTCTGGTCACGTTCGAATGGAACGACGATGTCATCACTGCGATGAATGCCAATGGTCGTGTGTGGACCTACAGCTACGCCATCGAGGGGACATCTGCCATCTCCCAGTTCAAGAGCCTGAAATCGGTGACCCAGCCGGATGGAAGCCGTTACACCTTCGATCTGGGCGCGTTCTATTCACTGGTTGCGCCGCCGCCGCCCACGGAATGCGCGCCTCCTGATACTTCAGCCATCAATCGGCCCGTACAGGCTTCGATGGCCGGACCCTCGGGCTTGTCCGCAACCTATCTGCTGAATGTTGCCAGACGTGGGCGATCCAACGTGCCCTACGAATGTGTTCCCGCAAATGCGATGAGCGAAGAACACGTGGTGACCCCTTCCGCCTATGACGTGTATGCGCTGAGTTCAAGAACGTACACCGGTCCAGGCGTAAACCAGACGTGGCAATACGCCTATGGAGCACCCAATCCCAGCTGGACTCATCAGTGCGCTGGGGGGTGTATCCGAACTGTGCAGACGACCGAAACGCTGCCCGGCGGCCGCTGGGTGCGCAGTACCTTCAGCAACGAATGGGGCGCATACGAGGGCAAGCTTGTGGTGGTCGAGGACGGAGGCACAGGAGCTACGCTTCCAACCAGAACGACTCGGTACCATTACGCTCCATCCAGCGGGAATGCCTATCCTGCGGTGCTGGGCGCTGTGCCCGCCAGTTCACCATGGGCGTCAAATTTCGCTCCGCTGAGCAGCCTTACGCCAGTTCACCAGGTGGACATCGAGCTGGATGGTGATTGGTACCGTTCCACCTTCGGGGGCTACAACGCATTTGCGCAACCCTCGTCCCGGTCCGATCTGGATTCCACAGGCGGAGGTCGCACTCTGGATTTCGCGCCCGTGAACAACGTGCAGCATTGGGTGCTGGATCTGCCCGGAACAACATCACTGGCCGGGAATGCGGTTGCTTCCGAGCAGGTGACCTACGACGACAAGGCCCGACCCATATCGGTGAGCATCTTTGGGCGCATTGACCGCACCGCCGAGTACTGGCCCGACGGAAATCTGCGCAGTGTCGTGGACGGCAGGGGCAATGCGACACTCCTTTCAGAGTGGTACCGGGGGACGCCACGCCAAACCGTCTTCGCCGACGGTACCTCCCAGCGTGTCGACGTCGATGCTAATGGCTGGATCACCTCCGTGGTCGATGAGGCCAACAACAAGACCTGCTACGCATTTGATCGTATGGGCCGGATAAGTGGCATCACTTTTCCGGCTGCCACGGCTGGGGTTTGCGACGGCAGCATCAGCAATCCGGTGGCAGTTGCATTCGGACCCGTTGGCAGCGCGGAGCATGGACTTGCTGCAGGGCATTGGCGAAGGACGGAGACGCGAGGCAATGCGGTCAACGAACAGTTCTTCGATGCCCTGTGGCAGCCGGTGCTTTCTGCCAGGCGTGACAACGGACGTGCCGATGCTGTTGCCTGGATTCGGCGCAGCTATGACGAAGCGGGGAGAACTACTTTCGAGTCCTATCCCACACGGACACCGGAAGGCGCGACGTCAGGTGTATGGACCGAATATGACGCTTTGGGACGAGTGAGTTCGACATCCCAAGACAGTGAAGTTGGATTGCTGACCACAGTCACGACCTACCAGGCCGGCAACTCGGCGCTGACCCGACTCCCTGAAGGGCAGGTCACGGCCTATCGATTCGATGGCTATGGTGCTCCGGTGAAAGAGCTTCCTGCGGTCATTGATCGTCCCGAATCGGCCCGGACGTCCATCCAGCGCGACGCGTGGGGCAAGCCCTTGAGCATTGAAAGGAGCAAGCGATGAGCCGTACTGGACCGATTCGGCAATCGTGCTTCGTCTGGCGCCCGGGGCTGCATGCCGCGGTACTCGTGGTATCGCTTTTGTCGTGCGTATCAGCATTCGCCGCCCCGCCACGATGTGAGGATGGGAGCCGGCCGCATCCAACGAAAGGTTGTCCGGAAGACTACGAACCCCTGCCAGGTTCGCTTCAAAGGCAGTCGACCTACATCTCGATGTCGGTGCCCACGCAGATGGTGGTCGGGCAGCTCTATGCAGTCAGTGTCACCTACAAGAACATTGGCAAGGCCACATGGACGAATGATCAGAATTTCAGGCTGGGCTCCTGGTATCCGCCTGACAATCTGACCTGGGGAACTTCCCGGGCCAACCTGCCGGGGCCCGTCGCACCCAACGAGACGGTGACTATCCCCTTTACCGTGCGAGCCCCTACACAGCCCGGTCAGCACGGATTCCAGTGGCGGATGGTGCAGGACGGAGTGGAGTGGTTCGGCGGTGAAACGCCCGCGCCGATGGTCAATGTCGTTGCTTCCAACGTTACGGGCTACATCGACGGAATGTCTGGAGCCCACCTGGTAGGATGGGCCTGCTCGACGGGGATCGAAACTCCGATTGACGTCCATCTCTATGTGGGGGGCGCTGCTGGGCAGGGGGTTGGTGTCTCCTCGACCCGAGCAGATCTGCCTGCCGGTGCCGGCGTAGCGTCCGCTTGCGGGACGCAGGGTGACGCACACGGTTTCCGCATACCCATTGATGGCGGGCTGATCGCAGCGCATCAGGGGAAAACCATCCATGTGCACGGCATTTCGCCCGTTGGAGCAGCCAACTACGAGATAGGGCGCTCAGGCGTGTTCGTGGTGCCGGCCAACCAGCAGCCTGTCGTAACGCTGGTATCTCCGGCGCATGGCGCCGTGTACTCAGAAGGCACGGTCATTCGTCTCTCTGCAACGGCCAGCGATGCGGACGATGGCGTTGCATCGGTGAGCTTCGTCGTGGACGGCGCCACGATCGGCGTGACGTCCCCGCCCAATCACTTTGTTGACTGGGTGGTATCACCGGGTAGCCATACGGTGCAGGCATCTGTACGCGATACGCGTGGAGCGGTGGCGTTGAGTGACTCCAGGACCGTGCACGCATCAAAGGTCTCAGGTGCGATCACGGGTCTGCGGGACGGCAATATCGTCGGCTGGGCCTGCTCGACGCATGTGCCTGGGCCGATCAAAGTGCGTGTGTTCATTGGAGGGCCTGAGGGCGCAGGACTATCTGCTGGAGAGTATCTGGCTGACCGGGCAGGTCCCACTGAAAGGGCGGCCCAGTGCGCAACGGGGAGCGCGCATGACTTCCTGATCACTCCTTCGGCTGAGGTGCTTCAGGCTGGCTTGGGAAAGACCATTCACGCCTATGGTGTTTCCGCGCTGACCGGACAGCCGGTTGCGCTCGAAGGCTCAGGGCATCACGCGCTCTCAGCGAACCAGGCGCCAGTCGTCCGCATCACCGCCCCGCAAGCGACGACTGCACTGACCACGCCTGCGACCACGCTCTTCAGCGCCTCGGCGAGCGACGCCGACGGCGTTGTCAGTGATGTCAGGCTTTACCGGGACGGAGCGCTTGTCGCGGAATTGTCCTCGGCTCCCTATCAGGTGCAGCTGACGGGGCTGGGCGAAGGACCGCACACGCTGCGCGCCGTTGCCCGCGACTCCAGGGGGGCATCGGGTAGCGACGAGATCACGATCAGCGTGAGCGCGCCGCAGTCACCCGCCAGTGCTGCTCGGCGATACGTGTATGACGCCCAGCAGCGACTATGCAAGGTGATCGAGCCGGAAACCGGTGCGACCGTGATGGAGTATGACGGGGCTGGCAATGTGATCTGGTCTGCTGCGGGCCTGGCACTGCCGGATGCCGGGCGCTGTGATCGCGAATCGGCCTGGTCTTCTGGACGTCGGGTCGATCGCGTCTACGACGTGCGAAACCGCCTTGTGGAACTGCGCTTTCCTGATGGCAGGGGCAATCAGCGCTGGGAGTACACGCCTGACGGGCTTCCCTCGAAGGTGATCACCAGCAACGATGGACCGAACGCCGCGGTCGTCAACAGCTATCGATACTCACCAAGCCGGCAGCTCATATGGGAAGAGTCGACCCTCGATGGCGGCAGTCCGCTTTCAATAGGCTATGGCCGCGATCGAAACGGAAATCTGTCCAGCGAGACACGACCAGGAGGGCTGACACTGAGCTATGAGCCCGACGCTCTTGGCCAGGCCAGACGAATCTCTGACAGTGCTGGGACGCTCTATGCCGAGAACATCGCCTGGCATCCCAACGGTGCGCTCGCTGGCATGCGCTATGGCAATGGCATCGAGCATCAGGGTGTGCTCAATGCGCGGATGCTTCCGTCGCAATTAAAGGACGGCACTGCCAGCGAGCTTCTGTATCAGTACGGCGCCAATGGTGACGTTTCGGCAATCATCGATCGGCAGCAGGGAACTGCGCATGACATCCGCATGGGTTACGACAGTCAGGGCAGGCTGACGCTTGCGCAGTCGGCTTCCTTCGGGGGCGATGGCGCATTCCGCTACACCTATGACGTGCAGGACAATCTACTGAGCGTGCAGCTGGGCGGCGTGCGCAGCCAGCAGTTCTGGTATGACGCGCGCAACCAGCTGACCAATGTCCGCGATGCTGCTGGCGCGACGGTGACCGGATTGGCCTGGGATGTTCAAGGCAATCTCTCGCTGCGCAACGGGCGCAAGTACGACTTCGACTTTGGCAACAGGCTGCGCGAGGTGAAGGAGGCCGAGCGCTATGCCTACGATGCCTATGGGCGGCGTGCCGTGGCGTACGATGCCCAGGGGCAACGCCTGCGCGCGATGTATTCGTTGGCCGGGCAGCTGGTGCATGAGGAGCGACGAGGCAAGGGCGCCTCGGAGTACATCCATGTAGGTGGTCGACTGCTGGCCACCCGCAGCCCGACGGGTGTTACCTGGACGCATGTGGATGCACTGGGCAGCCCGGTTGCGGTCACGGACAACACAGGAAGTGTTGTCGAGCGACGCCGGTTTGAGCCGTATGGTGCCGAGTTGGGCGGGCAGGTCAAGGACAGGCCGGGGTACACCGGGCATGTGAGCGATTCGGCCACAGGGCTGAGCTACATGCAGCAGCGGTACATGGATGCGCTGTTGGGGGTGTTCCTGTCGGTGGATCCGGTGACGGCATATGAGCAGCCAGTTGGGCAGTTCAATCGCTATCGGTATGCGAGCGGGAATCCGTATAAGTTCACGGATCCCGATGGGCGGATGAGTCGTAAGGATATTGAGGCGGCAAACCAATCTTTCCTCCTTGAGAAAAGCAAGAGGCCTGTCGATCGCCTTGTGGATATGGTCGCTTCGACGATTCAGGATGCTAGGGGCGATATTAAGGAAATTTCTTCGGCGGCCCATTCTGGGTCCGGGGAGGTTCCGATTGCGGCAGTGATCAGCATTGCGTCAATGGCAACTCCGGTTGGCCCGGAGATCAGGCCGGCTGTTGCCGAGGTGAGAAGCCTCATCGCGACTCACGGGAGGACCATGAGCAATAAAGCCCTGGATCGCCTTGTGAAAAGTATAAGAAGCGATGGAGCTGTGAGAGAGTCTCTGGTTGTCACGCGACATGAAGGGGCGCTTTACATTCTAGATGGTCACCATCGCGCATTGGCCGCGCCGCGAGCGGGAGTGTCTGAGGTCCCTGTAAGAGAGGTTCAGTTGCCGTGGGGGGCATATAAGAGCCCGGCGGATTTGGTGTATTCTGCGGGGCCTGGATACTGATATGGGTGTGAGGATTTGTCATATAGAGATCTTCATAGGGAAGGTCTCAAAATTTATATTTGACGGGGTTTCATGTGAATTCATTTGATCGTGTTGCCGCGGCCTTGGTTTCTGCAAGAAATTTTCTCCTTGTCGGGGGGCGGGCTGGTGATGCGCTAGCTGCTCTGAGTGGGGTTTCGGGAGACGTCGAAGCCATTGAGGTGATTCCCGCAAGGGCGTTGATTGAGTTTGCAATTGACGCTGCTGTTGCTAGTGTTTCTAATGGGAATATTCGCGGAGCTGTAATTATTTTAAATGTAGTTCACAATATTCCTTTGAGTGTCGAGAGGCTTGGAAATTGGGACTTCGATTATTTTGTGTCCGTTGAGGTTTCAGAGCTTTTGGATAATTATTCGTTTCTTGATGATGCGGAAGTGATGGTCCTTGCGCTATTTCGTGCTTCTGTAGATATCCGTGGATTTGGCGCATTTGGCGCACTTGGCTCTGAGAGTCTCGGGCCCGTTCCTTGCGAGTAGTGCCTGTCTGGCCCGTTGTTAGCCGCTTTGTTTGCTCGTGTGGCCTGTTTGCTGGATTCGTAATAAGTAGGTCACAGGCTCGACTCCTGTTCCCGGTGTCAGTTGCATGAAATGCTCCTGCCTAGGTCGGGGCTATTTGTCTCGGCTATGGGTGGCGTGCGGTGGCCTACGACGCCCAGGGGCAACGCCTGCGCGCGATGTATTCGTTGGCCGGGCAGGTGGTGCATGAAGAGCGACGAGGCAAGGGCGCCTCGGAGTACATCCATGTAGGTGGTCGACTGCTGGCCACCCGCAGCCCGACGGGTGTTACCTGGGTGCATGTGGATGCACTGGGCAGCCCGGTCGCTGTCACGGATGGCACAGGAAGTGTTGTTGAGCGACGCCGGTTTGAGCCGTATGGTGCCGAGTTGGGCGGGCTGGTCAAGGACGGGCCGGGGTACACCGGGCATGTGAGCGATTCGGCCACAGGGCTGAGTTACATGCAGCAGCGGTACATGGATCCGCAGTTGGGTGTGTTCCTGTCGGTGGATCCGGTGACGGCGTATGAGCAGCCTGTTGGGCAGTTCAATCGGTATCGGTATGCGAACGGGAATCCGTACAAGTTTACGGATCCCGACGGCAGACAGGCAGTCCCTGGCCAGCCGCTTGTCTTCTACCAGACAACTACGCGTACGACGACCGGCAGTGGGGCGGTCGATGTCGTGAGGACGAATGTTTCCAATTATGGAATCGTCCATGGAACACGGACGGAAGTTCGTGGAACAGTCACCCTTCTACCTCAGAAGTCATTGGGTGGTGCGCCAGCCAATCCCGGATCTGAAGTGACGACCAAATTGCTCAACTTCAGTGATAAATCTGGCAAGAATGTCGAAGTTACTAGCGGCCAAAGAACGGTGGATCAAAATCGAACGGTGGGTGGCGCGAGTCGGAGCCAGCACCTGCAGGACAACGCGGCAGATATACGGATCAATGGGAGCACAGCTAAGCAGACCGCTGATGCGGCCCATAGCTCCGGCGAATTCAATCGGGTCAATCAATATACTGATGGACGTGGCGTGCATGTAGATCTTAAGCAGGATGGAACGCAGGGACGCTTCACTGACTGGAAACCCAAAGAATGAAGATCATCTCCGGCGGAGCTTGGCTCGTGATGCTAGTGGCATGCAGTCCTGCTCCCTCCGACGTAGTGAATGTGGCGAAGCATACGCCTACTGAAGCTGTTCCCTTGGTGGCAGGAGTTGATGCCAATAGTGGCTCACTTGCGGGCCTGCGTATTGGGATGACCAAGAGCCAACTTTTAAAGGCCGGGAATCCCATAATTGAACGATCGGTTATGCAGGAAGGCGACGAATATATAGTCATGGATGTCTCGTTGCCCGACGGTTTGGTTGTCGAATGCTGGTTCGATCAAGGCCGGATAGAGAGGCTGAGAACTAGGTCCGAGGGATTGGTAGATGAGAAGGGAATTGGCGTTGGCTCCACGCTAGTGCGCTGAAGGCTGCCTATCCGAACGGTCGTCTTGTCACGGGAAATGAAGACGGTAGGCGCTATGCCAACTTTGTCAATCGCTCCAGAGTGGTCTTCGAGATGGACATGGCTGGGCTTCCTCATGCGTGTTTCCAGGACGAAAGCGCGGGATGTGAGGCGTCCCCGGACTTGCGTGTGCATGGCGTTGTCGTGCATTCCGGTCCAAGCACGTAGGGCCCGCGTTCTAAGCAAGTATGGTGACCGGATTGGCTTGGGATGTTTAAGGCAATCTCCCGCTGCGCAACGGGCGCATGTACGACTTCGACTTTGGAAACAGGCTGCGCGAGGTTAAGGAGGCGGAGTGCTATGCCTACGACGCCCAGGGGCAACGCCTGCGCGCGATGTATTCGTTGGCCGGGAAGGTTGCATGAGAAGCCCCGGCCTAGGTCGGGGCTTTTCGTCTCGGCTATGGGTGGTGTGCGGTGGCGTACGATGCCCAAGGGCAACGCCTGCGCGCGATGTATTCGTTGGCCGGGCAGCTGGTGCATGAAGAGCGACGAGGCAAGGGCGCTTCGGAGTACATCCATGTAGGTGGTCGACTGCTGGCCACCCGCAGCCCGACGGGTGTTACCTGGACGCATGTGGATGCGCTGGGCAGCCCAGTTGCGGTTACGGACAACACAGGAAGTGTTGTCGAGCGACGCCGGTTTGAGCCGTATGGTGCCGAGTTGGGCGGGCAGGTCAAGGACAGGCCGGGGTACACCGGGCATGTGAGCGATTCGGCCACAGGGCTGAGCTACATGCAGCAGCGGTACATGGATCCGCAGTTGGGTGTGTTCCTGTCCGTGGATCCGGTGACGGCTTACGCAAACCCAGTTGGTATGTTCAACCGCTACAGATACGCATCGGGGAACCCTTACCGATATACGGACCCTGATGGCCGCTGTGATACATCTTTCTGCCAGTTCTGGGGAGGAGTTGGACGCGCGGTCGGTGATGCTGCCTACAGCATTGGCCGGAATGCTGGCCCGAGCGTATACGGCACCGTAGATATGTCCCGAACGCGGGAGCTAAATGGCGGCCCGTTGTTTGGTGCGCCGGCGAGTCAAGTTGGGCAAGGTGGCTACAAATTCGGTTCCGCACTAATGGTTGCGGAAGGGATGCGGGGCGCTGGTCAGGCCGTCGGAGGGCTCGCAACGGCTGAAGCTCGATTGGCGAACAGTGCATTGGTAGTTCGAGGTGGCTCCGCTCAGGGAGCAAATTCAGCGGCCGGAATTGGGAAGGGTACCGGCCAGCATCCAGCAGGGCCCTTCGGTTTCTCCGCAGAGAGTGCAAATGGATCGTCGTTCTGCCAGTTGTGCAGCAATATAACTCACAATCAGGTCGGTGTTTCCACGGTTGGGCAGGTAAGGGCTGCGGGAGGTGATGTCATCTCGACAGGCGGGGTCTCGCCGACGCACGCAACAGTTGTAGGGCTTGAGCCGGAAGCAGCGAGCCGGTTGTTTTCCCCTACAGTATCCAATCCGGTTCCGGCCGTTGAAAGGCTGCAGAGGCCATAGATGTCTGAGCTCAGAATATTTGTCGACTTCAACAATAGAGATGCTGATGGCTTCTTGAGGCTTAACCTCACGGGGACGCTGGAGGATCTGAGAAGAGAGCAACTGGTTCTCGAAGAGGGGATGCCCGCTACAGGATCAGACGGTGATCTCACTGCTAAGATCATCGTTGTTGCACCTGGAATTGAAGGCGTATGGCGGGGGAGGATCGTTGAAGGTCCTTGGGAGGAGGGGGCATAAACTGGTACCCGTTGTTGGTTAGGTTGGGAGACGCTCCCCGCCCGATCGGGGGAAGCAAGAGCCAAGCCCAAATGACAGGCCCGCTGGCTTCCGGATCCTACCCAAGGAGGGCTTTGGGGATGAACGGTGAAAGCTGCGCTTCTGGCCAGAATTGTGGAAAGAATGTGGGCGAGCGTGGCTGAAGATGCTCTGTGACATCTGCGCCGGTATGGCCGACTGCTGCATGGCGTGTTTGGCCTTGGCGCCGCTTGGCTGCTGTTGCGGTTCAGTTGGCGAGTCACCTTTGCGTAGGTCGCAGGTTCGACTCCTGGTTCCGGCACCAGTTGTAATGAGAAGCCCTGGCCTTGGTCGGGGCTTTTTGTTTGGGCATTTGAAGCAATCACAGTCCTTACGTTATGAGCGCGAACTCTTATCAGGTTCAAGCGCCCGCACCGGCTGCCGAAGCACAGTCTTCAACCGCGCTGCGTCGGTCCTGCGCGGATCGCTCAGGTAGATCTCGTGATGGGGGCCGGCGAAGGTGTATCCCAGAGATGGCATCAGTTCGTCGTGCAGACGGGCCAGGGCCGGACCCTCGTCATCGTAGGCGCCTACATGCAGGGTCTGCAGGCAGAGGCCCTCTTCAAGAATTTCATGGCGAAAGCTGGCCGGAACGTCGCCTAGTTTCTTCGCCGCCTTGGCGATGGCAGCCTCCAGCTGTGCTGGACTGATCCCGTCCGGCGTACGGATCATCACCGTCCACCTCCACTCATCCTTGCGGCGTGCCACAAAGCTCGACGGATCCTCGGCGGTCCAAAGCGCTTCCAGCGGCGGCACCACGTAGTCCTGGCCCCCGGCCTTCAGCGCGAACTTCAGTGCATAGCTCACCGAGTACAGCCACTGCACCGCCTGCACATACGCGGGGGCGGTATTCGGATCGCCGCGACCGTCGACCATCAGGTAGGGCAGGGGCGGCACGTCCACCGTCACGAACCGGCCTGCCGGAGGCTGGTACAACGCGCGATCGCGCTCCTTGAAGTCGATCTTGTCCATGGGGCTTCCTCCGACGCCGAGCATCCCATGCATTGCCCGCGCGCGCGTGTCTGAACATGTTCAGGTCACTTTGCCGAACACGGGCGGAGCAGGCACCATCGCCCGATCCCAGGATGCCGCCCCCGGGTGTTCTGCCCGCCGCGCCCGCGCGGTGCGACAACGTGTCGCAGCCAGAATCGGGCCTTTCCTGCGCTCGATCAATGTCAATGCCTTTCTTAAATGATGGGTGACGGCCTAAAATTGAAAGGCTGACTCGACCCCACCTCCCTACCTGTCTTCCGGACCGGTGGGACCGGCTTTGGCCGGAACAGGCAGGACGGGGAACGGCATTCCCTCGCAATTGGATCGACCGATGATTCCGTTGAAAACCCTTGGGCGCTGGTTGCGCCCGGGCCTGCTGCTGTCGTTGCTGGTGATGCTCACCGGCTGCGATGCCGTGGCCATCCTCAGTCCGAAGGGCCAGATCGGCCAGGATGAGAAGACCCTGCTGATCACGGCCACCGTGCTCATGCTGCTGGTCGTCATCCCGGTCATCATCATGACCCTGACCTTCGCGTGGAAGTATCGCGCCTCCAACACCAAGGCCCGTTACGAGCCGAAGTGGTCCCACTCGACGGCGATCGAGGTGGTGGTGTGGTCCATTCCCTGCATGATCGTGCTGGTACTGGCGGTCCTGACCTGGCGCTCGTCGCACGCACTGGACCCGTACAAGCCGCTGGATTCGGACGTCAAGCCGGTCACCATCGAGGCGATCTCGCTGGACTGGAAGTGGCTGTTCATCTATCCGGAAGAGAAGGTGGCGGTCGTCAACGAAATCAAGTTCCCGGTCAACACGCCGCTGAACTTCAAGATCACGTCCGATTCGGTGATGAATGCCTTCTTCATCCCGCACCTGGGCAGCATGATCTACTCGATGGCTGCGATGGAGACCAAGCTCCACCTGATCGCCAACGAGACCGGTGAATTCCCGGGCATGTCCTCGCACTACAGCGGCGCGGGCTTCGCCAAGATGCACTTCACCGCCTACTCGGTCACCGATGCCGAATACCGCCAGTGGCTGGACCAGGTCCGCGCCGGCGAGCAGACCCTGGACAAGGCCTCGTTCAAGGCCCTGGGTGAAGCACGCAACGCCGAGTGGTATCCGGTCACTTACTTCGGCAAGACCGAAGAAGGCCTGTTCGACTGGGTCATCGCCAAGCACATGGGCGACAACAAGCACTACGGCATGAAGCACGAACACGCCGGTGCCGCCGCTGCCGATGCCGCCAGCCATGAAGCGCATGAGGGCCACGCCCCCAGTGACGCGCATGATTCCAAGGAATCGGGTGAAAACCTGGATGCCAACGAACACGAACACGCAGGCCATGCTGGCCACGCGGGTTCGGGAGAATGAACATGTTGGGAAAACTCTCTCTTGAGTCGATCCCCCACGATCCGATCGTCCTGACGACGTTGATCGGCGCGGTGCTGGGTGGCCTGGGCGTGATGGCCCTGATCACCAAGTTCAAGCTGTGGGGCTATCTGTGGAAGGAGTGGTTCACCTCGGTGGATCACAAGAAGATCGGCGTGATGTACCTCATCGTCGCCTTCGTCATGCTGCTGCGCGGTTTCTCCGACGCCATCATGATGCGTACCCAGCAGGCGCTTGCCGTCGGCGGGTCCGAGGGTTACCTGCCGCCGCACCACTACGACCAGATCTTCACCGCCCACGGCGTGATCATGATCTTCTTCGTGGCGATGCCGTTGATCACCGGCCTGATGAACCTGGCCGTGCCGCTGCAGATCGGTGCGCGCGACGTCGCGTTCCCGTTCGTCAACTCGCTCAGCTTCTGGCTGTTCGTGTCCGGCGCGGTGCTGATCATGCTGTCGCTGTGGATCGGTGAGTTCGCTGCCACCGGCTGGCTGGCGTTCCCGCCGTTGTCGGGCATCGAATACAGTCCAAGCGTCGGCATGGACTATTACATCTGGGGTCTACAGGTCGCAGGCCTGGGTACCACGCTGAGCGGTATCAACTTCTTCATCACCATCCTGAAGATGCGTACCCCCAGCATGAAGCTGATGCAGATGCCGGTGTTCACCTGGACTGCCCTGGTGACCAACGTGCTGATCGTCGCCGCCTTCCCGGTGCTGACCATCACCCTGGTGCTGCTGACCCTGGACCGTTACCTGGGTACGCACTTCTTCACCAATGACGGTGGCGGCAACGCCATGCTGTACATCAACCTGATCTGGATCTGGGGTCACCCGGAGGTGTACATCCTGGTCCTGCCGGCGTTCGGTGTGTTCTCCGAAGTCATCGCGACCTTCTCGCGCAAGGCGCTGTTCGGCTACAAGGGCATGGTCTACGCCACCGCCTGCATCGGCGTGCTGTCGTTCATCGTGTGGCTGCACCACTTCTTTACCATGGGCTCGGGTGCCAACGTCAATGCCTTCTTCGGCATCACGACGATGATCATCTCGATCCCGACCGGCGTGAAGATCTTCAACTGGCTGTTCACCATGTTCCGCGGCCGCGTGCACTTCACCACCCCGGTGCTGTGGACCATCGGCTTCATGGTCACCTTCGTCATCGGCGGCATGACCGGCGTGATGCTGGCGATCCCGGCCATCGACTTCGTGCTGCACAACAGCCTGTTCCTGATCGCCCACTTCCACAACGTCATCATCGGCGGCGTGGTGTTCGGCATGTTCGCCGGCATCACCTACTGGTGGCCGAAGATGTTCGGCTTCCGCCTCAATGAGTTCTGGGGCAAGTGCGCGTTCTGGTGCTGGTTCATCGGCTTCTACGTGACCTTCATGCCGATGTACGTGCTGGGCTTCATGGGCATGACCCGTCGTCTGCAGAGCACCGTCAACCCGGCTTACGAGCCGCTGCTGTTGATCGCCGCTGCAGGTGCCTTCATCGTGGGTGCCGGCATCCTGTGCCAGATCATCCAGGTGGCCGTGTCGATCCGCGACCGCAAGAAGACCGTCGACCTGACCGGCGACCCGTGGGATGCCCGTACGCTGGAGTGGGAAACCTCTTCGCCGCCGGCCTTCTACAACTTCGGCACCCTGCCGGAAGTCACCGAGCTGGACGATTTCTGGGAGCGCAAGCAGCGTGGTGAAGCCTGGCCGAAGCCGGCCAAGTACACCGACATCCACATGCCGCGCAACACCGGCACGGGCGTTGTCATCGGTGCCTTCAGCCTGGTGTTCGGCTTCGCGATGATCTGGCACATCTGGTGGCTGGCCATCGTCGGCTTCGTCGGCATGATCGCCACGTTCATCTACCGCACCTTCGACCAGGACGTGGACTACTGGGTCCCGGCCGCCGAGGTGGAACGCATCGAGAACGAACACCGCAAGCACCTGGAAGCCCAGGGCCTGGTGAAGTCGGAGCTGAAGGCATGAGCACCAATACCTCGACCCTGAGCCACGGGCACGCCGCGCACGCGGCGGCCCATGGCCATGACGACCACGAGCACCACGACACCGGCGGCAACACCGTCTTCGGTTTCTGGGTGTACCTGATGAGCGACTGCCTCATCTTCGCCTCGCTGTTCGCCACCTACGTGGTGCTGGCAGGCGGTACCGATGGTGGCCCGACCGCGAAGGACCTGTTTGAACTGCCGTTCGTGGCGTGGGAAACCGCGCTGCTGCTGACCTCGTCGCTGACCTTCGGCCTGGGCATGATCGCCATGCACCGCAAGCAGATGGGCCAGATGTACCTGTGGCTGGGCATCACCTGGCTGCTGGGCTTCGGCTTCATGTGCATGGAAGTGTGGGAGTTCCAGCACCTGATCCACCAGGGCTACGGTCCGGACCGCAGTGCCTTCCTGTCGGCGTTCTTCGCCCTGGTCGGTACCCACGGCCTGCACGTCAGCGCCGGCCTGCTCTGGCTGCTGGTGATGTTCGTGCAGCTGAAGAAGTACGGCCTGACCCCGACCAACAAGACCCGCATGGCGTGCCTGAGCCTGTTCTGGCACTTCCTGGACCTGATCTGGATCGGCGTGTTCTCCGTCGTCTACCTCAATGGAGCGCTGTAATGGCACATGACAACCATGCACACGACCACGCAGCCGGCGGCGAGAGCCACGGCAGCGTCAAGTCCTACCTGATCGGCTTCGTGCTGGCGGTGGTGCTGACCGTCATCCCGTTCTGGATGGTGATGTCGGGCGACTTCTCGCGCACCGTCAACGGTGTGGTGATCGCGGTCACCGCGGTGCTGCAGATGCTGGTCCATCTGGTGTTCTTCCTGCACCTGGACCGCTCTTCGGAAAGCCGCTGGAACGTCAACGCTGCGGCCTTCACCGTGGTGGTGATCGGCATCATCGTGATCGGGACCCTGTGGGTCATGCACAACATGAACGTGCACATGATGCACTGACGTCCTGGCGACGTTGTCACGCAGAAAGGCCGCCCTCGGGCGGCCTTTTTGTTTGTCGCGCCCACCTGGTATGGCGCGCGCGGTGGTAGTGCCGGCCGCTGGCCGGCAATCGCGGGAGGCCGGCCAGCGGCCGGCTCTACCCCGCCACGCGGCGCAGGAATTCCTCGGCCTCCATCGGCCGGCCCAGGTGGTAGCCCTGCAGCTGGTCACACCCCAGTTCGCTCAGGTACTCGCGCTGCGCCTGTGTCTCCACGCCTTCGGCCACCACCTGCAGCTGCAGGGTGCGGCCCAGGGCGATGATCGACGACACGATGGCTGCGTCCTCGTCATTGCATTCCAGATCGCGCACGAACGCGCGGTCGATCTTCAGTTCGGTCGCCGGCATCCGCTTCAGGTACAACAGGCTCGAATAGCCGGTGCCGAAATCGTCGATGGCGATATGCACGCCCATCGCGGTCAGATCGTTGAGGATCGCCAGGCTGGCGTCAACGTCCTTCATCGCCGTGGTCTCGGTGATCTCCAGGGTCAGCCGTGCCGGCTCGATGCGGTGCCGTTCGAGCACCTCGCGCACGCTGTCCAGCAGGGCCGGCGAAGAAAACTGCAGCGGCGACAGGTTGACCGCCATGGACCACGCCGTGTGCCCGGCATCGTGCCACGCCCGCAGCTGGGCACAGGCCCGATCCAGCACCCAGTCGCCGATGGGCAGGATCAGGCCGCTGCGCTCGGCGATGGGAATGAACACGTCCGGCGCCAGCAGGCCCAGCTCCGGGTGCTGCCAGCGCAGCAGGGCCTCGGCGCCAGTGGCCGGTGCGCCGGCGGCCGGGAACTTGGGCTGGTAATGCAGGACCAGTTCATTGCGCGTCACGGCCTTGCGCAGGTCCTGCAGCAGGCGCAGCTGGCGGTTGGCGCTGAGCTGCATCGACGGGGTGAAGAACGTATAGCCGTTCCGGCCCGTTTCCTTGGTGTGGTACATCGCGGCATCGGCGTGTGCCATCAGCTCGCGCTCGTTGCCGGCGTCATCCGGATACAGGGCGATGCCCAGGCTGGCGCTGACCTGCAGCTCGGCTGCATCCAGCAGGAACGGTTCGCCAGCCGCTGCGATGATCCGCTCGGCCACCACCACCGCATCGTCGGGAATGTCGATGGCCAGCACGATCACGAACTCGTCACCGCCGAGGCGGGCGAAGGTGTCCTGCGGCCGCAGCAGGCCGCCGATACGCTGCGCCACCGCCACCAGCAGGCGATCACCCAGCTGGTGCCCGTAGGCATCATTGACCGCCTTGAACCCGTCCAGGTCGCAGAACATCACCGCCACCGCATGGTTGCGGCGCCGCGCCTTCTCGATGGCCTGCTCGATGCGGTCCTGCAGCAGCATGCGGTTGGGAAGCTGGGTCAACGGGTCGTGCAGGGCGGCCTGGATCAGCTTGTCGTTGGCGTGCGCCAGTGAATCGGCCAGCAGCCCGGTGCGCACACGCATCTGCCGGTCGAACAGCGAGGCGACCAGGGCGATGCCCAGCGTGGCCACGGTGGTGACGATCACCAGTACCGCCAGCCAGCGCGTGTCGATGCCGCCACTGCCGACCGCACCACAGATGCTGCCTTCGGGGAAGCGCGCCGCGGCCATGCCGGTGTAGTGCATGCCGACGATCGCCAGGCCCATCACCAGTGAGGCAAGCAGGCGCAGGCGCGTGGTGTTGCGCTGCTCGGCACGCAGCCGGAAGGCGATCCACAGCGCGGCACCGGCGGCGCCGATGGCTACCGCGATGGAGGCGGCAAACCAGCCCGGGTGATAGTCGATGCCCGGTTGCATGCGCATGGCGGCCATGCCGAGGTAGTGCATGGTGGCAATGCCCAGGCCCATCAGCACGGCGCCGGCCAGCAGCCGGCGCCACGGCAGGCTGGGACGCGATACCAGCCACAGGGCGTAGGCCGAGGCGCCGATCGACACGGCCAGCGAGTACAGGGTGATGCCGAGGTCGTAGCCAACCGGGATCGGCAGGTCGAAGGCCAGCATGCCGATGAAATGCATCGACCAGATACCCAGGCCCATCGCCGCCGCGCCGCCGGCCAGCCACCAGCGGGCAACGCGGCCCTCGGCCGTGGCCAGGCGGCCGGCCATGTCCAGCGCCGTATACGAAGCAAGAATGGCCACCAGCAGGGAGATGGCGACCAGGCTCTGACTGTAACTGCCAGTCATGTTGAATCCAGAGGGAGAGGGAGGGGCGCCCGCAAGGCGCACGCCCGCGACAGCTATCGGCGCGGGCGGGCAGGACTTGAGCGGTCGCAGCACCTGCGACCCGGCTCGGCTATCCTGCCACGCCTGTTCCCGTTGCTGGAAATCATCCAATGGCAAAAGCCCGCACCGCCTACGTCTGCAATGAATGCGGCGCCGAATTCAGCAAGTGGCAGGGCCAATGCACCGAGTGCAACGCCTGGAACTCGCTGTCGGAAATCGTGCTGGAAAGTGCCGCGGCGGCCAAGGCGCCGGCTTCGCGCCGGGCAGGCTGGGCCGGCAAGATCGACCCGCCGAAGATCACCGCCCTCAAGGATGTGGAGCAGACCGAGCATCGTCGGGTCTCGACCGGCATCGGCGAGTTCGACCGCGTGCTGGGCGGTGGCCTGGTCGAGGGCGCGGTGGTGCTGGTCGGCGGCGACCCCGGCATCGGCAAGTCGACCCTGCTGCTGCAGGCAGTGGCGAAGATGGCGGCCGAACTGCCGGTGCTGTACGTCACCGGCGAGGAGTCGCTGGCCCAGGTGGCCGGCCGCGCGCATCGCCTGGAGCTGCCGCTGGATGGCGTCAATGCGCTGGCCGAGACCGGGGTCGAGTCGATCCTGCAGCATGCGTCCAAGGCCGGCCCGCGGCTGATCGTGGCCGACTCGGTGCAGACCCTGTGGACCGAGAGCCTGACCGCCGCGCCGGGCTCGGTCAGCCAGGTGCGCGAGAGTGCGGCGCGGCTGGTGCGTTTCGCCAAGGAGACCGGCACCGCCGTGTTCCTGGTCGGTCACGTGACCAAGGAGGGCGGCATCGCCGGCCCGCGCGTGCTGGAACACATGGTCGATGCGGTGCTCTATTTCGAAGGCGAGAGCGGTAGCCGCTTCCGTCTGCTGCGCGCCTTCAAGAACCGCTTCGGTGCGGTCAACGAACTGGGTGTGTTCGCGATGGGCGACAAGGGCCTGAAGGAGGTCTCCAACCCCTCGGCGATCTTCCTGTCCGGCGGCAGCACCCATCAACCGGGAAGCTGCGTGATGGTCACCCGCGAGGGCACGCGGCCGCTGCTGGTGGAGGTACAGGCACTGGTCGATGCATCGCCGCTGTCGAACCCGCGCCGTGTCGCGGTCGGCCTGGAACAGAACCGCTTGGCCATGCTGCTGGCGGTGCTGCATCGCCACGGCGGCGTACTGGTCGGCGACCAGGACGTGTTCGTCAACGTGGTCGGTGGCATCCGCGTGCAGGAAACCGCGGCCGATCTGCCGGTGCTGCTGGCGGTATTGTCCTCACTGCAGGATCGGCCGCTGGCGGAGAAGACCATCGCCTTCGGCGAAGTCGGTCTGTCCGGCGAGATCCGCCCGGTGCCCAATGGCGAAGACCGCCTGCGCGAGGCCGCCACCCACGGTTTCAAGCGTGCCATCGTGCCCAAGGCCAATGCGCCCAAGGGCGGTTCGGTGAAGGGTATGGAAGTGATCGCGGTGGAGCGGCTGTCCGAGGCCATCGACGCGGCGTGATGCCGGCCCTGTAGGGCCGAGCCCACGCCCGGCTGCCTTTTGTAGAGTCGAGCCATTGGTTCGGGTCTACACATGTCCAATGCAGTAACGGTCAGCTTCACTGTGCTAGTTTTTCCCGCTCGACGAAGGCGCCCTCTGGCGTCTTTCCGTGCCCAGGAGTAAACGATTACATGCAGGACACCGCGCTCACCGCCCCCAACGCCGAAATCCGTCGCGCCGGGGTCGATCTCAATGGACTGATGACGGTGCTGGGCAAGCACCTGTATTCCACCCCCGTGGTGGCGCTGCGTGAGCTGGTGCAGAACGCGCACGACTCGATCATCCGCCGCCGCATCGAACAACCCGGCGTTGAAGTGCCTTCACGCATCTCGGTGCAGGTCGATGCCGGTGCCGGCGTGTTGCGCATCACCGACACCGGTGCTGGCCTGACCCGGCAGGAGATCCATGATTACCTGGCCACCGTCGGCGTCGGCTACACCCGTGGCCTGCGCCAGGGCGGCGAAGATGACGAAGGCCTGATCGGCATGTTTGGCCTCGGTTTCCTGTCGGCCTTCGTGCTGGCGCGCCGGGTCAGCGTGCGTACCACCTCGTACCAGACGCCGGATCTGGGCCATCTGTACGTGTCCAGCAACGCCGAACAGTACACCGTCAGTGAAATGCCGGCGCGCGCGGTCGGCACCGAGGTGGAGCTGGAACTGCATCCGGATTTCCTGCCGCTGGCCAACGAGGCGCGCCTGCACGAGGTACTGGGCCGGTACTGTGCGCTGCTGTCCGAGCCGATCTTCATCGGTGCCGCAGCCGAAGCGCTCAACCCCGAGCCGCCGCCGTGGCGCAGCCAGGGCGACGTCGCTTTGCATCCGGTGCAGGCGCGTCGCCAGGGGCTACAGTTCGCCGCGCGCTTCGAGCACGATTTCGAGCCGATCGTCACCGTGCCGTTGCGTGCCGATGGCAGCAGCGATGCGACCGGCCTGCTGTGGGTGCAGGATGGTGCCACCTACGGCACCAGCGACAACCGCAACCTGTCGGTGTTCGTGCGCGGCATGCTGCTGGATGACGACGCCCGCGACCTGCTGCCGCCATGGGCCGGTTTCATTGGCGGGGTGATCGAATCCTCCCGGCTCACGCCTACCGCCAGCCGCGAAGACCTGCAGCGCGACGACCAGTACCGCGCCGTGCAGCATGCCTTGTTGGAGGCGCTGATCGACGGCCTGGCCGACGTCGCGCGGCAGCAGCCGGAAGCCTGGCGGCGGGTACTGACCCGCCACAACGAGGCCCTGCTGGGTGCAGCGCTATGCGATGACCGCCTGTTCGACCTGCTGCTGGAACACGTGCGCGTGCCGACCTCGCAGGGCGACCTGCCTGCCAGTGCGCTGCCCGCACGCGGTGCCGTGCACGTGATCCTCGACAACGGCGGCGGCTTCGAGGAAATGCTGTTCCGCGCGATGGGCGTGCCGGTCGCGCATGGCCATCGCTATGCAGTGGTGCCGTTCCTGCGTCGCTGGGCCCAGGCCAAGGGCCTGCGTCTGGTTGAACTCGGTACCGAACAGGGCAATCGCGCGCTGTTCCGCAGCGACGACAGCCTCGACGAGGCGCAGCTGGCATGGCTGGGCGAGCAGCTGGGTGACGGCGAACAGCTGCTGCCGGCACGCTTCAGCCCCGAGTCGCTGCCGGTGGTGGTGGTGCCCGACCGCGAGGCCGAGCTGAAGCAGCGCCTGGAAGACGATGAGAACGACAAGCGCGTTTCGATGGCTGCGCTGCGCCTGGCGCGGCAGTTCACCGCACGCATCGAATCACGTGCACCCTCGCGGCTGTACCTCAACCTCGACAACCCGGCGGTGCAGGCGCTGCTGCGCGCCCAACGCGAGGGCCATCCGCAGGCCGAAGCCGCCGCTCGTCTGCTGCGCTCGCTGAAGATCATCGTCGCCGCGCAGGGCCGTCCGCTGGCCCGCGCGACCGCCACGCCCGGCCCGGATCTCAACGGTGCCTTTACCGATATCGCCGGTGCCCTGCAGCAGATGCTGCGCTGAGCACCGCAATCTCTCATCCAGCCTTCGCTAGACAGGAGCACTTACCCCATGGACATCTGGAACTGGGTCGAAAAGCTGCAGGGTGACCTGCGCCAGGCCGGCCAGGCGCAGAACGCGCATCTGCTGAACCGCCTCGCTGACGAGGTGAGCGAATTGCGTGTCGACCGCGTCGACGCGCTGCTGCCCGAAGCGCGTGCGCTGGGCAAGGCGCTGGATAACCCGTGGGTCGACGTCTACGTCGGCCACTGGGCGCTGCGCAACCGCGTCGGCAACCGCGTCGAAGGCGAGAGCGCGCTGGGCGAAGCCGTGGCGCTGTTCGAGCGTGCGCATCGTGAGGACACGCTGGAGTGCCCGCAGTCGATCTGCGTGACCCAGGATCTGGCGGCCTGCTACGGCAACATCGATGGCCCGGGCTGGGTGCCCGAGCGCATCGAGGTCTGCGACGAAACGCTGGGTCGCATCGATCCGAGCTGGGCCTGCTTCCAGTGCCTGAGCTGCGAGAAGGCAGATGCCCTGCTTGACGATGGCCGCGGCCAGGACGCGCTGGACTACCTGCAGGTGCAGTCGGATGCGATCGAGGCCTGCGGCAAGGAAGTGTTCGACAGCTTCCCGGAGATGCAGATCAAGATCCTGCTGGGCATGGGCCGCGCCGAAGAAGCGCTGGTGCTGATCGAGAAGCGCGAGGCCGAAGTGGCCGCGTCGGGCGAGTACGAGCCGGCCAACTGTACGGTGCCGCGCCGCCTGTCCAAGGCGTGGGCGCTGGCCCAGCTGGGCCGCGACGAAGAGGCCGTGCAGCAGCTGGTGCCGTGGAGCGAGCTGACGCCTACCTACTGGCGGCTGTGGGCGAACACCGCCGCAGCGCTGTGCCGGCGCGATCCAACGCGCAATACCTGGGATCTGGGCACGCGCTTCAACACCATCATCGAACACTTTGCCGAGGTTGGTTCGCACCGCCTGCTGATTGAAGTCGCTGCGCTGAGCCTGGAGCTGGCCCTGCAGCGTGGCGCACGCTGGGTGGCGCTGCGCCAGCTGGAACTGGCGCGTACCCATCTGGCGCAGCTGCGCCAGGACCGTGGTGCGGCAGCGCTGGTGGCCGGCCTGGCCGCGCGCATCGATGCCTTGCCGGATGTCGCACCGCTGCCGGTGCCGGCGTCGGAACTGCTGGCCTGGCTGGACGCGCAGGGCGAGCAGAACCAGTCGCGCGATCCGGAGCGTGAGGCGCAGTGGCTGCTGCAGGCGCACGAACAGCGACCCGATGACGAGGCGCTGGCCGAGATGGCTGCCTCCGCCTTGAGCGCCTGTGGCGCACAGGCCGAAGCGCGCGCATTGCTGTGGCGTTTCGTGCGCGCTCATACGCAGGAAGACGGTCCTGCGGCCTACACGCTGATGCGCTGGCTGACCGAGCAGGGCGACGACGAGGGCCTGCGCCAGCTGGCCGGGGTCTACCGTGGCAGCGTGCCGGTATTCGCGCATTGGTGCGAAGTGCAGCGTGCCCGTCGCGTGTCCGATTGGCCGACGCTGGAGCAGGCGGCCCGATCGCTTCTGGAGCTGTCTCCGGGCTCGCACGGCGCGCGTGGCACGCTGGCGCGCATGTACATGGAAACCGGCCGCTTCAGTGAAGCACAGGCCTGCTATGCGCAGCTGGTGGAGCTGCTGGAAGAACCGAATGCCGCGCATTGGGACCACATGAGTGCGGCCAGCGCGGCACGCGACTGGGATGCGGTGCGCCGCTCGGCGGCCGCGATCGGCATGGAGCTGTCCAGCCAGGAAGGCGTGGTCGAGGAACCCTGGGGCTGGGTGATCATCCGCAGCGAAGAGAACGGGGAGCCGATGGAGTACTACGCACGCCGCAGTGGCCCGGTCACCGCACGCATCGTCGAAAACGCGCCGGCCAACCGTGCGCAGCAGGTGGGCGACTGGGTGGTGTTCGATGCTGCGTTGGTACATCCGGCGCCGGAAGAAGAGGAAGCGCGCGAGCATTTCATCCCGACCTATGCGCAGGTGCATGTACTGGAGCGCGGTGGCTTCGCCCGCAGCTGGCTGATCGACGGCGCGCACCCGGGCGAAGAGGCGTGGAATGCCTTCGTCGAAGCCGCCGAGGCGCAGGGCTGGAAGGTGTGGTCGCACAGCCGCCCGGACTACACGGTCACCGACCCAGACATGGAGGAGGGCACGCTACCGGGCCTGCTGTTCACGGTCGCCCAGCCGCAGGACCATGCGCCGCTGGCGCTCCACCGCTTCCTGCAGCAGGAAACCGCAAAGTGGCCGCACCCACACTGCTGGCTGCGGCTGGCCGAAGCCTGCGACCAGGACCGCCAGCCACATCTGGACGTGATCGAGCGTTACGGGTTGTAAGCCCCAGGCTCGTGTGGAGCCGAGCCTGTGCTCGGCTCATGCGGATAATCAGCCGAGCATGGGCTCGGCTCTACAACGAATCATCATCACCAAGGAACGCGATATGCGCAGGACAGGGATGTTCGTGATCGCCGGGCTGCTGCTGGCCCCCATCGTGCAGGCCGCGCCGGCCTGCCAGGAGCCAGTGGCTGTAGCCCGTGCCTTCTACGAAGCGACGACCGGTAACGGTGATCTGCTGGAGCCGCCGGCCGCGCTGGTCAGCCCGGCCTTCGGCAAGGCACTGCGCGATGAGCGCGCCTGCCAGCAGCGCGAAGAGGGCATCTGCACGATCGATTCCGATCCCTGGCTGGATGCGCAGGACGGCGACATCGAAGCCCCGGTGCGTTACAGCTGGAAAGAGGCTTCGGCCACCGCCGGCCAGGTCGAGATGCGCTATTCGGTATGGAAGAAGGCCTACGTGACCCGCCTGCCGATGGTGCGCCAGGGCCAGGGCTGCTGGCAGATCGATGACATCCTCACCAACAGCGGCCGTTCGGTGCGGAAGATCCTGGCACAGCCTTGACGGTAGCGCCGGTGGGTGCCGACCGTTGGTCGGCACGCTTCTATCGCGTGTGCCCGAACACCAGTTCGATCACGAACTGGCTGCCGAAGAAGGCCAGCAGCAGCAACAGCATCGCCGCCAGCGTCCAGTGCACCGCCTTCATGCCGCGCCAGCCGTAGCGGCGGCGGCCGATCAGCAGCACGCCGAACACGATCCACGACAGCACGCTCAGCACCGTCTTGTGCACCAGCTTCTGTGCCAGCAGATCGTCGACGAACAGCACGCCGGTGACCAGGGTCAGGGTCAGCAGCGCGAAGCCGACGGTGATCACCCGGAACAGCAGTGATTCCAGGTCGGCCAGCGGCGGCAGCGCCCGCAGCCATGGGCGGAACTCACGGCGGCGCAGTGCGCGTTCCTGCAGCCACAGCATGATCGCCAGCAGCGCGGCGATGCTCAGCGTGGCGTAGGCCAGCAGGGCCAGCCAGGCGTGGCTGGCCAGGCGCCAGCCCAGCACCTTGCTCGGTTCGTGGCCGTAGCCGTGGTAGGCCAGCAGCAGCACCGCGGCCAGCGGGAACACCACCACGCCCAACGCCGACATCCGCCCGCGTGCGCCGACCAGCGAGGTCAACCAGGCCATGCCCAGGCCGACCAGCGACAGCGCGGCGAAGAAGTGCATATCCGGCCCGCCGTTGGTGCGCATCGCCACCATCACGTGGTAGCCGCCATGCAGCAGCATCGCCGGCAGGGCCGGCCACAGCCAGGTGGGGGAGCCGGTGCTTTCATCGCGGCCGAGCGCGCGCACCAGCAGGGCACTGGCGGCCAGGTAGAGCAGGACGGCGATGAGAACGATTGTCATCGTTGCAGTTTCGCATACCCCTGCGGTGGTGGCGACGGCCCCGTGGTCGCAGTCCGGGGAGACAGCCGGACCCGTTATACTGTCGGCCTTATTGTCCCCCGCTTTCAGACAGGTTGCGCCGCATGTTCGAGTCCCTGACCCAGCGCCTTTCCGGCACCATCGAGCGCCTGCGTGGCCGCGGCCGCCTGACCGAGGAGAACATCCGCGAGGCGACCCGTGAGGTCCGCATCGCGCTGCTCGAAGCCGACGTTGCGCTGCCGGTGGTGCAGGCCCTGATCGAGCGCATCAAGGTGCGCGCGGTCGGCCAGGAAGTGCTGAAGTCGCTGACCCCGGGCCAGGCCCTGATCAAGGTCGTGCGCGACGAGCTGACTGCGGTGATGGGCGCCGAAGCCAGCGATCTGAACCTCAATGTGCCCGCTCCGGCCATCATCCTGATGGCGGGCCTGCAGGGCGCCGGCAAGACCACCACGGTGGGCAAGCTGGCCAAGCACCTGAAGGAAAAGCGCAAGAAGAAGGTGATGGTGGTCTCGGCCGACGTTTACCGTCCGGCTGCGATCGAGCAGCTGAAAACCCTGGCCGAGCAGGTCGGCGTGCTGTTCTTCCCGTCCAGCGCCGACCAGAAGCCGGAAGCCATCGTCCGCGCCGCCATCGACGATGCACGCAAGTCGTTCGTCGATGTGCTGCTGGTCGATACCGCCGGCCGCCTGGCCATCGACGAAGCGATGATGGCCGAGATCAAGGCCCTGCACGCGGCGGTGAACCCGGCCGAAACCCTGTTCGTGGTCGACGCCATGACCGGCCAGGACGCGGCCAATACCGCCAAGGCCTTCGGCGACGCCCTGCCGCTGACTGGCGTGGTGCTGACCAAGACCGACGGTGACGCCCGTGGCGGTGCCGCACTGAGCGTGCGCTACATCACCGGCAAGCCGGTCAAGTTCGTCGGTGTCAGCGAAAAGCCGGAAGGTCTGGACGTGTTCCACCCGGACCGTATTGCCAGCCGCATCCTCGACATGGGCGACGTGCTGTCGCTGGTCGAGCAGGTTGAGCAGCAGGTCGACAAGGACAAGGCGGCCAAGCTGGCCGAGAAGGTCGCCAAGGGCAAGAAGTTCGACCTGAACGACATGCGCGACCAGCTGGAGCAGATGCAGAACATGGGCGGCATCGGCGGCCTGATGGACAAGCTGCCGGGCCTGGGCAACATCCCCGACCATCTGAAGCAGCAGGTCAGCCAGGGCAAGGAAGTGCCGCGCATGATCGCCATCATCAGCTCGATGACCAAGAAGGAACGGCGCAACCCGAACCTGCTCAACGGCTCGCGCCGCGCGCGCATCGCCAAGGGCTCGGGCGTGACCCCGGCCGACGTCAACAAGCTGATGAAGCAGTACATGCAGATGGAAAAGATGATGAGCAAGATGGCCGGCGGCGGCATGAAGGGCATGCTGCGCAGCATGAAGGGCATGATGGGTGCCATGGGCGGCCGTGGCATGCCGTTCCGTTGATGACGGCCCCGTCCGCACTCTGATGTAGCGCCCGAGCCCATGCTCGGGCGACGGCGTAGAAGCGCCGCATCCAGCAGCCGAGCAGGCTCGACTCTACCCCCATCCTGCGCGCACCATGGGGGCCTGTCCGAAACGATGGGCCGTCATGCAGAGTTCCGCTGTATCTGTATCTTCCCGCGTCGAGGCGTTCTGCCGGCGCTTTGACGTTTCCGTTCCGATCCTGCTGGCACCGATGGCCGGCGCCTGTCCGGTGCCGTTGTCAGCGGCGCTGGCCAACGCCGGCAGTATGGGCGCGATGGGCGCGGTGCTGTCGTCTTCGGCCGATATCGGTCGCTGGATGGACGACTTCCGCGCGGCCTCCAGCGGTCCGGCGCAGGTGAACCTGTGGGTGCCGGATCCCGAACCGACCCGTGACGTTGCCGCCGAAGCGGCCAGTCGCGCCTTCCTCGCGCAGTGGGGCCCGGACGTGCCGGCCAGCGCCGCCGACGCCACGCCCGCCGACTTCGAAGAACAGTTCGCCGCGCTGCTGGCCGCGCGCCCGGCGGTCGCCTCGACCATCATGGGCGTGCTGTTGCCGCGCCACGTGCAGCAACTGAAGGACGCCGGCATCGCCTGGATCGCGTGCGCGACCACGTTGTCTGAAGCACGCGCCGCCCAGGATGCCGGTGCCGATGCCGTGGTGGCGCAGGGTGTGGAAGCGGGCGGCCATCGTGGTTCATTCGATCCGGCGATGGCCGAGCGCCAGCTGGTCGGCCTGTTCGCGCTGTTGCCACGCCTGGCCGACCACCTGCAGATTCCGGTGATTGCCGCCGGTGGCATCGCCGATGGCCGTGGCATCGTTGCCGCACTCACCCTGGGGGCCAGCGCTGTGCAGATCGGCACCGCCTTCCTGCGCGCGCCGGAAGCGGCGATTGCATCGGCATGGGCCGATGGGCTGGCCGCCAGCGAACCCGAAGACACCTGGCCGACCCGTGCCTTCAGTGGTCGTCTGGGGCGTGGACTGGCCACGCCGTATGTGCGTGCCGCCGCCGCGGAGGGTGCCCCAGCGCCGCGTCCGTATCCGGTTCAGCGCGGGCTGACCGCGCCGATGCGCAAACAGGCCGTGCAGGAAAACCGCCTGGCGGCGATGCAGGCCTGGGCCGGGCAGTCGGCGTGGATGGCACCGGCGCAACCGGCCGCCGACGTGCTGCGCGACATGTGGAACCAGGCGCAGGCACTGCTGCGATGACGCTGACCTGCAACGGCCAACCGGCGCAGGTGGAGGATCTGCTGCCGGCGCTGGTCAACTATGGCCACTTCACCTCGCTGCAGGTGCGGGGCGGTGCCGTGCAGGGGCTGGAGCTGCATCTGGCGCGGCTGTCGCAGGCGACGCGTGAGCTGTTCGGCAGCGAACTGGATACGGCGCAGGTACGGGGCTGGATGGCGCAGGCGCTGCAGCAGGCCGGCCTCGCCGATGCCTCACTGCGGGTGACGGTGTACTCGCGCCGCTTCGATTTCCGCAATCCGCTGGTTGCCGTGCCGGTGGACGCGTTGGTGGCGGTGTCCGCGCCGGTGACGCTGACCGCCCCCAAGCGTGTGCGCAGCGTGGCCTGGCAGCGTGAACTGCCGCAGATCAAACATGTGGGCACCTTCGGCCTGTTCGCCGAGCGCCGCGCGGCGATGGCGGAAGGATTCGACGATGTGCTGTTCGTGACCGTCGATGGCGAAATGAGTGAAGGCAGCACCTGGAACCTGGCCGTGCACGATGGTGAACGGCTGCTCTGGCCGCAGGCGCCGGCCCTGCGCGGGACCGCCGAGGCGCTGCTGAAGCAGCATTGGCCGGGGGCACAGGCCACGCAGCCATTGCGGCTGGCGGATATAGCCGGCGTGAAAGCCGCTTTTGCCTGCAACGCCAGCGGTCTGTGGGCGCTGGAGGCCATCGACGGGCATGTCCTGTCCGGCTCGCAGGCACTGGCTGAACAGGGCAGGGCGGTGCTTGCGGTGGTGGCTTGGGACGGTTTGGGGTGAAAAGCCCGCCGGGCATGGCCCAGCACTACCGTGAAGGCTGGTCACCCATGGGGTTGGCTCGGCCGGGCTCTGCCGCTATAATCGCCCGCTTACCTCGCCATCCTGGCGACTGGGCAATAGGAAAAACACCATGGTCAAGATTCGACTGACCCGCGGCGGCGCCAAGAAGCGTCCGTTCTACCACATCATCGTGACCGACGTGCGCAGCGCGCGCGACGGCCGCAACATCGAGCGCGTTGGCTTCTACAACCCGGTCGCCCAGGGCGCCGAGAAGCGCATCGAGCTGGACCTGGCCCGCGTTGACCATTGGGTCAAGAACGGCGCCCAGCCGACCGACAAGGTCCGCAACCTGATCAAGGAAGCGACCAAGTCCCAGGCCGCTGCGGCCTGATCCTGACGGGCCACGCTTCGGCGTGGCCCTCTTGGTTGAAGCAGATGAAAGATATCGAGCGCCGCATCCTGCTGGGCAGGGTTGTCGGCGCTTTTGGTGTGCGCGGCGAGATCAAGCTCGAGTCCTGGACCGAGCCACGTTCCGCCATTTTCCGTTACCAGCCGTGGATCGTGCGCAGCCCGTCCGGCGTGGAAACCACGATTGAAGGTGTACGCGGCCGCGACAGCGGCAAGCACCTGGTCGCCCGTTTCCCCGGCGTCGAGGACCGCGATACCGTTGAAGCGATGCACGGCACCGAGATCTACGTGGCCCGCAGTGCATTGCCGCCGCCGAAGCCGGACGAGTACTACTGGGTGGACCTGGAAGGCCTGGATGTGAAGACCACCGAGGGCGTTGCCCTGGGCCAGGTCTCGCATCTGTTCAGCACCGGCGCCAACGACGTGGTGGTGGTCCGGGGTGACCGCGAGCGGATGATTCCGTTCGTGCAGCCGGACTTCGTCAAATCGGTCGACTTCGAGGCCAACCTGGTCGTGGTCGACTGGGATCCCGAGTTCTGAGTGTGAGCATGCGTTTCGACGTCATCACCCTGTTCCCCGAGTTCCTCGCCCAGTCCGCTGGACTGGGCGTGGTCGGGCGCGCGCAGGAGAAGGGGTTGTTCAGCCTGCATGGCTGGAATCCCCGTGATTACGCCGAAGGCAACTACCGCCGGGTAGACGACCGTCCGTTCGGTGGTGGCCCGGGCATGGTGATGCTGATCGAGCCGCTGCAGGCCTGCCTGCAGGCGATCCGCGATGCTGATCCGACCCCGGCGCGGGTGATCTACCTCAGCCCGCAGGGGGCGCCGTTGACCCAGGCCAAGGTGCGGGAACTGGCGGCATTGCCGCGCATGGTCCTGCTCTGCGGCCGCTATGAGGGCATCGACGAGCGATTCCTGGAGGCCAATGTCGACGAGGAGATTTCCCTCGGCGACTACGTGCTGTCCGGTGGCGAGCTGGGCGCGGCGGTGATCATCGACGCCGTGGCCCGCCTGCAGGACGGGGCCCTGAATGACGCTGAATCAGCGGCCCAGGACAGCTTCGAGGGCGACCTCGGCCTGCTCGACTGCCCGCATTACAGCCAGCCGGCCCAGCACCCTCTGGGCGACGTGCCGGACGTGCTGCGCTCGGGCAACCATGCGGCCATCGCCGCCTGGCGCCGCCAGCAGTCGCTGGTCCGTACCGCCCAACGGCGCCCGGACCTGCTGGATGAACAGGCGCTGGGCAAGGCTGACCGCAAACTGCTGGAACAGGGCCGCCAGGCCCGGAAACAGAAGGCCAGCCCCTAGCGCAGGGTCGGCTTTATCGGCTATCATGGCCAATTACCGCCAGCCCCGGCCGGCGCGCGCAGTACCCACAACAAACGTGCAGCACAGTCCGGTGACTGCATGAGCCTACGTTGTCGACACGACACGCCCACCCGAACAAGAATCGGTGTAACCCATGAGCAAGCTGAACAAGTCCATCGTCGCGGAATTCGAATCCGCCCAGATCACCCGTGAACTGCCGAAGTTCAGCCAGGGCGACACCGTTGTCGTCAACGTGAAGGTGAAGGAAGGCAGCCGCGAACGCGTGCAGGCCTACGAAGGCGTTGTCATCGCCACCAAGAACGCCGGCCTGAACTCCTCGTTCACCGTCCGCAAGATCTCGCACGGCTACGGCGTCGAGCGCGTTTTCCAGACCCACAGCGCCATCATCGACTCGGTCGAAGTGAAGCGTCGTGGTAAGGTCCGCGCCGGCAAGCTGTACTACCTGCGCGGCCTGGAAGGCAAGGCTGCCCGCATCAAGGAAGACCTGGCTGCCGCTGCTGCCGCCAAGGCTGCCCGTCTGGCCGACAAGGCCTGATAAACAACTTCGGTTGTTGCCGCGACGGCCACCTTCGGGTGGCCGTTTGCGTTTCCGGCATCGCATCGGCCACGATCAGGTGATGAACGACATCAACCCGCGCTATCCCGCCGTGATCCAGTCGGCGTTGCGCTTCCTCGACGGCAAGGGGCTGGCGCGTGTGCAGTCGGCACCGTTACTGCACCGCCTGCTCTGGCGCATGGGCATCGCACTGCCGCCGCCGATCCTGGCCGGCTTCAGCACCAACGCGCTGGTGCAGGGCCTGCTGTTCGGGCTGTTCTGGACCGCGCTGATGTGGCTGATGCTGTGGCAGGGCAGCGAGCGCCCGCTGGCGCTGTTGCTGGTCGCCGGGCTGTTGGCTGGTGCGCTGTTCGGCGTGGTGATGGCGGCCCTGATGCGCTCGCTGCGCCGCCACCGCAAGCTGCCGGACTGGCGGCAGTTCCGCGCGCGGCAGGCGGACTGAGCTGATGGCGCACCGCGCCGTGACCAGCAGGCGCGCGTCGCGCTAGGCTGCCGGCATCATCCCGATGGACGTGCCGTGCGATGCCCGCCAAGCGATCCGCACCCTCCGCCGCCCCAACACTGCTGTCCGGCGGCAACCCGCAGATCGCCAAGGGCGAGGGCAATGCCCCGGTGCAGGCCTACATTGCCGCCATGCCGGACTGGAAACGTCCGATCGGCGAACAGCTGGATGCGCTGATCGAACAGGCCGTACCCGGCGTGCACAAGGCGGTGAAGTGGAACTCGCCGATGTACTCGGTGGCCAGGGGCGAAGGCTGGTTCCTCAGCTTCCATTGCTTCACCCGCTACATAAAGGTCGCGTTCTTCCGCGGCGCCGCGCTGAGGCCGGTGCCGCCGGAGCCGTCCAAAAGTGCCGATACGCGTTACCTGCACATTGAGCAGGATGGCGTGCGGGATGAGGCACAGTTCCTCGACTGGGTGCGCCAGGCGGCCGCATTGCCTGGAGAACGCATGTAAGTCCACCGTTACGATCTCCTTGCCGACGAGAACCGCTGATGACCACGCACGCGCCGAACCCTGACGACGCCGGAACCACGGCGGCTGAACTGATCGATGCGCGCATCGCCGAGCTGGGCGACTGGCGCGGCGAAACGCTGGCCCGCGTGCGTGCATTGATCCATGAGGCGTTGCCTGACGTGCAGGAAACCTGGAAGTGGCGTGGCACGCCGGTGTGGGAGCACAACGGCATCCTGTGCACCGGCGAGACCTACAAGCAGGCGGTGAAGCTCACCTTCGCCAACGGTGCGGCGCTGGCCGATCCGAAGGGCCTGTTCAACGCCAGTCTGGATGGCAACACGCGGCGTGCGATCGACATCCATGAAGGTGCGATGCCCAATGCCGCGGCGTTGAAGGCGTTGTTGCGGGAAGCCGCGAAGTTCAACGCCGCAAAGAAGAAACGCTGACCGCTTCCTGTAGAGCCGAGCCCACGCTCGGCTGGGGGGCTATGCCTGTGCGGGCCAACGGTTCGCACCCACCTCAACGCGGCGGAGTGGCATCCAGCGCGGCGTCCGGATCGGCCACCGGCGACGGCGGGCAGGCCGGAATTTCCGAAGGCGTGGCCAGTTCTTCGGCGTGCGAGGGCTTGCCGATCATCTTCGCCTTGCGCCAGCCGCCCCAGCGGTAATACGCCAGCGACAGCAGCATCGACACAAACGAGCTGACCGGGAAGCTCCACCAGATGGCATCGGCGCCCCAGTAGGGTTGCAGCAGTTCGGCGAACGGCACGCGCACGCCCCACAGCGAGCCGGCCAGGATCAGCAACGGTGGAATCACCGCGCCGGTGGAGCGCACCACGCCGGAGATCACGAAGCTGACGCCGAAGAACAGGAACGAGCCGATCACCACATGGTTGAGGTGGCGGGCAATGTCCAGCGCCTGACTGGCCGGCGGCAGGAACAGGGCCAGCAGCTGGCGATCGAACACCACCAACGGCAGGATCAGCGCGCCGGTCAGCAGGAAATTGAACAGCACGCCCTGGCGTGCGGTGCCGCGCACGCGGTCCCAGCGCTGGGCACCGACGTTCTGTGCGGCCATCGAAGAACACGCCGCACCGATCGCCATCGCCGGCATCTGCAGGTAGTTCCACAGCTGCAGGGAAGCGCCGTAACCGGCGGCGGTGTCGGTGCCGTACTGGTTGACCATGGTCATCAGCAGGATCACCGACAGCGAGATCAGCACCATCTGCAGGCCCATCGGCACGCCCTTGACCACCAGCGCCTTGAGGATGGTCAGGTCAAGCTTGAACAGGCGCATGTCGGCGCGGCCCAGCCACAGGGTGTGGCGCTTGTGCCGCATGTACAGCAGCAGGCCGGCCAGCGACAGCGTCTGCGCGACCAGCGTGGCCCAGGCCGAGCCGGCGATGCCCAGCGCGGGGAGCGGCCCCATGCCGAAGATCAGCACCGGATTCAGCACGATGTCCAGCGCCACCGACACCAGCAGGAAACGGAACGGCGTGCGCGAATCACCGGCACCGCGCAGTGCGGCGGTGAGGAAGGCGAACGCGTACAGCGTCGGCATCGCCAGGAAGATGATCTGCAGGTAGGCCTCGGCCAACGGCAGCGAGGCGGCCGGCGTGCCCATCGCCGCCAGCAGCGGATGGGCCATGAACCAGCCGGCGATGGCGATGATCACCGACAGGCCGATGAAGAACGTCGCACTGGTGCCGACCACGCGCCGCGCCTGCGCGATGTCGCGCGCGCCGATCGCCTGGCCGATCAGGATGGTCGAGGCCATGCCGAAGCCGAACACCGAGCCGATCAGGAAGAACATGATGTTGTTGGCATTCGCGGTGGCGGTCAGTGCTGCCTCGCCGAGGAAGCGCCCGACCCAGACCGCATTCACCGAACCGTTCAGCGACTGCGCGATGTTGCCTGCCAGGATCGGCAGTGAAAACAGCAGAAGATTGCGGCCGATCGGGCCGGAGGTCAGGTCAAGCGGCGCTTTGGCCATGGAGTGGTGATCGAATCCCAGGAGGCGCACACTAGCACCAAGCCGGTTTGCAGGATGTGGCAATGCATCAACGACTGCGGGTGAAGTGGAGCGTGGCGCTGGCCTTGATCAGCGCTGCATTGGCCGCATGTTCGATGGACGACCGGCTGGGCGATACCCAGATCCGGCCGACCGACCGGCCCGAGTGCCTGGTCGGCAGCCAGCGCCAGGACCTGGCCTCCGGCGTCAGGCCGCTGATCGGCGGTACCGGCTGCCGGGCCGATCCGGACAACCCGCGTCCTCTCAACAAGCCACCGGAGTAGTGCCGAACAATGCCTGAGCTTTCCCCGCTGTCGCCCAGTGTCCGCTTGGACATCTGGCTGTGGGCGGCCCGTTTCTTCAAGACCCGCAGCCTGGCCAAGCAGGCCATCGAAACCGGCAAGGTCAGCGTCGCCGGGCAGCGCCCGAAATCCTCACGCGCAGTGCGCGTCGGCGAGCAGCTTCAGGTCGACCGCGGCGAGGAGCATTTCGAGATCCAGGTGCTGGGCCTGAGCGATCAGCGCGGGCCAGCGCCGACGGCACAGCAGCTGTATGCCGAGAGCGAGGCCTCCAAGGCCCGTCGTGCCGAACAGCGTGCGCTGCGCATCGCCGCACGCGATGGGTTCCAGCCGCCGGAGCACAAGCCGGACAAGCGCGCACGGCGGTTGATCCGCGCGCTGGGCGATCTGGACGCGCTTTGAGGGTAGTCGCCCACCTTGGTGGGCGTTGTGCCTGGTTGCCAACCAAGGTGGGCATCTACCGGTTCATGGCCGGGCGGCACGCGCTGTGCCGCGCGCACTCAGGCTGCGTTCGGTTTGTGCCCTGCACGTTGGATCGTCCTTCTCATGGAAGACCCTCATGTTCCTGCGCCGCAGCCTGCTGTGCCTGGCCCTCGCCACCGCCGCCCCGGCGTTCGCCGCCGACATCACCTTCTGGGATACGTCGCAGCGCGGCGGCAACAGCTTCAACGAGAATCCGCCGGACCGTGCCTACTTCCAGGCGCTGCGTGCCACTGGCGCGACCTGGGTACGGCTGAGCCCGGACAAGTGGAAAAGCGCCGGCGGCCGCGACTTCCTGATCGGCGATGCCGATCATTACCAAGGGCTGGTGCAGGCCGACGTGGCCACCCTGCGGCGTGCGCTGGATGACGCCAATGCCTCGGGCCTGAAGGTGGTGCTGGTGCCGTTGTCGCTGCCCCTGCTGCGCTGGAAGCAGAAGAACGGTGACAAGGTCGACCAGCGCCTGTGGCAGTCGTTCGACAATCACGCCCCGGCGCTACGCTTCTGGCATGACCTGGCCGTGGCGTTGAAGGGGCATCCCGCACTGGCCGCCTACAACCTGATCAACGAACCGGTGCCGGAGTACGGTGCCGGCCTGGCCGAACATGCGTCCAGCGAAGCGATGCAGCAGTGGTATGCCGGGGTGCAGGACGGCCCGCGTGATCTGCGCCGCTTCTACTCGGAGCTGATCGCGCGCATCCGCGAGGTCGACGCGGAAATGCCGCTGATGCTGGATGCCGGATGGTATGCGGCCGCCGATGGCTTCAACTACTGGCCGGCACCGCTGGAGGACGGGAAACTGCTGTACAGCGTGCACATGTACGAACCGTACGCGGCGACGAGTGCGCCGAACCAGAAACGTGCCAAGCCCTGGCGCTACCCGGGCAGCGTGCCGTTCGGCGGCCACAGCGAGCGCTGGGATGCGGCGCGCGTACGCAGCTACCTGCAGCAGCCGATGGACTGGGCGAAGACGCACGGGGTGGGGGCCAACCGCATGGTGGTCGGTGAATTCGGCTGCATGCGCCGCTGGCCCGACTGCAGCCGCTACCTGCAGGACGTGCTGCAGGTACTGGAACAGGACAAGGTGCACTGGGCGTTCTACGCCTTCCGCGAGGATGGCTGGGATGGCATGGACTACGAACTGGGCGACAAGGCGCTGCCGTGGTCGTACTGGCAGGCACAGGAGCAGGGAAAGTCAGCGGTGCCGCCGCGGTCGATGCAGGCGCCGTTGTTCGCGCCGATCCTGCAGCGGTTGAAGGCCGGGAACCGGTAGGACGCCGGGCAGGGCCCGGCGTGATCCGTAGCGATGTAGATCATGCCGGGTCATCCCCGGCGACAGCGTCGGTCAGCGCTTGCCACCGAGCAGGTTGCCACCCAGCTTCAACAGGTCGCTCATGCCGAACTGGCCGTCGCCGTCCTGATCCAGCACACTGCCGAGCAGGCCACCGGCAATGCCGCCCTGCTGCTGCACCTGCTGCTTCTCCTGGCCGAGCGCCTGGCTGAGCGAACCGGCATCGGCCTGGCCGCCACCGAGGCGCTGGGCGAGGAAGGCCATCACGATAGGGGCAAGGATCTGCAGCAGCTGGCTGGTGCGGCCGCTGTCGAGCTGGGTGGCCTGGGCCAGGCCGTTTTCCACCTTCTGCTGGTTGCCGCCGAAGATGTGGCCGAGGATGCCAGCACCGTCGCTGGCGGCACCGCCACCACCGCCGCCCAGCACCGAGCCGAGCACGCTGCCCAGGTCCAGGCCGCTGTGGTTGTTCTGCAGCGCGCCGAGCAGCGCCTGCGCGCCCGGCGGCTGCGAGGCGTTGTTGCCCAGCGCGCCCATCAGCACCGGCAGCGCGGCGCTGATCGCACCGGAGGCCTGGGTATCGCTGATGCCGAGCTGCTGCGACACCTGCTGCAGCGGGGCGCCCTGCAGTTTGGCGAGAAGTTCGTCGGTCAGGCTCATCTGCGGAATCCTTGATTGGGGTTGGGCGTGCAGAAGGTACGACGCGGACCGTTAAAACGGCGACGCCGCCTCACGGGGAGGCGGCGTCGCCGTACACGGGCCAGGGCGATCAGAGCTCGATGTCTTCGGCGCCCGGGGTCGCGGTGGGGAAGTCCGCTTCCGGCTGCGCCGGCTTGAACGGATCCGACGGCTGGCTGGCCAGGGCCTTCAGGGCCGCGGCAACGCCAGCGCCATAGGCCGGGTCGGCCTTGCTGCAGTTGTCGATGTGGCGCTGCTTGATGAAGTCCGGCGCATCGCCCAGGGCGCGGGCGGTGTTGGCGAACAGGCGATCCTTCTGTGCCTGGCTGTAGCTGCGGAACAGGGCACCGGGCTGGCTGAAGTAGTCGGCGTCGTCCTCGCGGAAGTTCCAGAAGTCGGCGTCACCGCGGATCTTCATCGGCGGCTCGCGGTACTGCGGCTGTTCCTGCCACTGGCCGTAGCTGTTCGGCTCGTAGTGCGGCAGACCACCGTAGTTGCCGTCCACGCGCATCGCACCGTCGCGGTGGTTGCTGTGCACCGGGCAGCGTGCGGCGTTCACCGGAATCTGGTGGTGGTTCACGCCCAGGCGGTAACGCTGCGCATCGGAATAGGCGAACAGGCGTGCCTGCAGCATCTTGTCTGGCGACGGGCCGATGCCCGGCACCAGGTTGCTTGGTGCGAACGCGGACTGCTCAACGTCCTGGTACCAGTTGACCGGGTTGCGGTTCAGTTCGAACTGGCCCACTTCGATCAGCGGGTAGTCGCTCTTCGGCCACACCTTGGTCAGGTCGAACGGATGGATGCGGTAGGTTTCCGCCTCCAGCTCCGGCATGACCTGGATGAACAGTTTCCACTTCGGGAAGTCGCCCTTCTCGATCGCGGCGAACAGGTCGCGGCCGTGGCTTTCGCGGTCATGGCCGACCAGGATCTGCGCCTGCGCGTCGGTCAGCGATTCGATGCCCTGCTGGCTGACGAAGTGGAACTTCACCCAGAAGCGTTCGCTGTCGGCGTTGGTGAAGCTGTAGGTGTGCGAGCCGAAGCCGTGCATGTGGCGGAAGCTGCGCGGAATGCCGCGGTCGCTCATAACCACGGTCACCTGCAGCAGGGCTTCGGGCAGCAGCGTCCAGAAGTCCCAGTTGTTGCGCGCGCTGCGCAGGTTGGTATGCGGGTCGCGCTTCACGGCCTTGTTGAGGTCGGCGAACTTGCGCGGGTCGCGCAGGAAGAACACCGGCGTGTTGTTGCCAACCAGGTCCCAGTTGCCTTCTTCGGTGTAGAACTTCAGCGCGAAGCCGCGGATGTCACGCTCGGCGTCGGCGGCGCCGCGCTCGCCGGCCACCGTGGTGAAGCGCGCGAACATCTCGGTCTGCTTGCCGACCTTCTCGAACAGCTTGGCGCGGGTGTACTTGCTGATGTCGTGGGTGACGGTGAACGTGCCGAACGCGCCCGAGCCCTTGGCGTGCATTCGGCGCTCGGGAATGATCTCGCGGTTGAGGTTGGCCAGCTTTTCCAGCAGCCACACGTCTTCCATCAGCAGCGGGCCGCGCGGGCCGGCGGTCTTGCTGTTCTGGTTGTCCACCACCGGCGCGCCGAAGGCCGTGGTCATCGGGGTGACCGGGTCATCGCCCTGCTTCTGCTTCGGCGTGGTGCTCAGCTCGCGCTGCTGCTGGGCGCCTTCCGCAGGCGACGGCGCGGTGTGATACGGGCATTTGGGGCTGTTGTTATCGGACTGGCTCATGGCTGGCTCCTGCGGGTAAAGACGGGGTGGAACATCTTCACTCGACTTTAGCTAGCGCCAGATGAAATGAATAATCGAATGATTCGTTCAGGTTGATAGATTCTGTCAATTGAAACGCAGAATCAGATTTGCGAAATCTTTCGATGGGCCTCCTGCGAGGCAGGAGGCCAAGCACGTGCGCTGCGGCTACAGCAGCGCTTTCAAGCGATACAACGCTTCCAGCGCCTGCTTCGGGGTCAGTTCGTCCGGATCGATGGCGGCCAGTGCTTCCTGTGCCTTGTTCGACGGCGCCGCGAACAGGCCGAACTGCTGCGGTGCATCCAATGCCTGTGGTGCCAGCTCGGCGGCATGGCTTTCACCACCGCGCTGTTCCAGCTCGGCCAGGCGACGGCGCGCCTGCGCGACGGTGGCGCGCGGCAGGCCGGCCAGTGCCGCCACCTGCAGGCCGAAGCTGCGGTTTGCCGGGCCATCCTTCACCGCGTGCATGAACACCAGCGCTTCGCCATGCTCGACCGCGTCCAGGTGCACGTTGGCGATGCCACTGCGGCCGCCCTCGTGCTGCTCGTCGGCCAGCGCGGTCAGCTCGAAGTAGTGGGTGGCGAACAGCGTGTAGCAGCGGTTCTGGTAGGCCAGGTGGCGCGCCACGGCATCGGCCAGGGCCAGCCCGTCGTAGGTGGAGGTGCCACGACCGATCTCATCCATCAGCACCAGCGAATGGGCGGTGGCGTGATGCAGGATGTAGCTGGTCTCGGCCATTTCAACCATGAAGGTCGATTGCCCGCGCGCCAGATCGTCACCGGCGCCGATGCGGGTCAGGATGCGGTCGATCGGGCCGATCAGCGCACGGCTGGCCGGCACGAAGCTGCCGATGTGGGCCAGCAGCACGATCAGCGCGTTCTGCCGCATGTAGGTCGATTTACCGCCCATGTTCGGGCCGGTGATGACCAGCATGCGACGGTCCGGATGCAGGTCCAGGTCGTTCGGTTCGAACGGCTGCTCGCGTACCGCCTCGACCACCGGGTGGCGGCCACGCTCGATCTTCAGGCACGGCTCGGCCTGCAGTTCCGGGCGCGCCCAGTCCAGCGCCTGTGCGCGCTCGGCGAAGGCCGCCAGCACGTCCAGTTCGCTCAGTGCAGCGGCACACTGCTTCAGCGGTTCCAGCTGCCCGCCAAGGGTATCCAGCAGCTGCTCGTACAGGTACTTCTCGCGCGACAGCGAACGGTCGCGCGCGGACAGTACCTTGTCCTCGAACGCCTTCAGTTCTTCGGTGATGTAGCGTTCGGCATTGGTCAGCGTCTGGCGGCGGGTGTAGTGCACCGGCGCGCGATCGGACTGGCCCTTGCTGATTTCGATGTAGTAGCCGTGCACGCGGTTGTAGCCCACCTTCAGGGTGGGAATGCCGCTGCTCTCGCGCTCGCGCAGTTCCAGGTCGACCAGGAACTGGTCGGCATGGGTGGACAGGCGGCGCAGTTCGTCCAGCTCTTCATCGAAGCCATCGGCCAGCACGCCGCCGTCGCTGAGCTTCAGCGGTGGCATTTCGGCGATGGCGCTGGCCAGCAGCTGCGCGCACTCATCGTGTTCGCCCAGCGCGGCATGCAGGGCCTGCAGGCGCGGCGAATCCAGCGGCGCCAGCACCTCGCGCACCGCCGGCAGCAGGCCCAGGCCATCGCGCAGGGTGGAGAAGTCGCGCGGGCGCGCCGAGCGCAGCGCCACGCGGGTGAGGATGCGTTCCAGGTCGCCGAGGCGGCGGAACTGCTCGCGGATGTCGGCGTCACTGCCGCGATCGATCAGGGTTTCCACCGCATGGTGGCGCTGTACCAGCACCTCGCGCAGGCGCAGCGGGCGGTGCAGCCAGCGCCGCAGCAGGCGGCCGCCCATCGGCGTCACCGTGCTGTCGAGCACGCCCAGCAGCGTGTTGCGGGTATCGCCGTCGACGCGTGTATCCAGTTCCAAGTGGCGGCGGGTGGCGGCGTTCATCGCGATCGCCTCGCCGGCGGTTTCCATCGCGATCGAAGTCAGGTGCGGCAGCCGCTGCTTCTGGGTTTCCTCGACATAGCCGAGCATGGCGCCAGCGGCTGCGGTGGCGCGCGGCTTGTCATCGATGCCGAAGCCGCTCAGGTCATGCAGCTTGAAGAAGTTCAGCAGCTGACGGCGGCCGCTGTCGGCGTCGAACAGCCACGGTGCGCGGCGACGTACGCCGGTACGCTGGCGCAGGAACTCCGGCCAGTTCTCTTCGTCGGGTACCAACAGCTCGGCCGGCTCCAGGCGGGCCAGCTCGGCTTCCAGCGCGTCGTCGGTCTCCACTTCGTTGACCAGGAAGCGGCCACCGGCCAGGTCGGCCCAGGCCAGGCCGTAGCCCTGCTTGCTGCGCGACAGCGCCATCAGCAGGGTGTCGCGGCGTTCGTCCAGCAGTGCCTCGTCGGTGACCGTGCCGGGGGTGACGATGCGCACCACCTTGCGTTCGACCAGGCCCTTGGCCAGCGCCGGGTCGCCGATCTGCTCGCAGATCGCCACCGATTCGCCCAACGCCACCAGCCGTGCCAGGTAGCCTTCGTAGGCATGCACCGGCACGCCGGCCATCGGAATCGGTGCACCGCCGGAGCTGCCACGCTGGGTCAGGGTGATGTCGAGCAGGCGCGCGGCCTTGCGCGCGTCGTCGTAGAACAGCTCGTAGAAATCGCCCATGCGGAAGAACAGCAGCAGGTCCGGATAATCGGACTTGGCTGCGAAGAACTGCTTCATGAGTGGCGTATGCTCTGACGAGACCGTTGATTTTTTGGATTGTTCTTTTTTATCAGTCATTTAGAGCGTATTCGCACGAGACGGAAGTGGTGGTGAGTAGGTGCTAGTGGAAGGGTTTGGAGGCTATTGTAGTAGCCAAAGGTAGCCAAATCCCTGCAGGGGCCGATTCATGCCAGAATTTGGCTACCCGGCACCGGGCAGCGTGCCGCGACATTCACCCAAAGGACAGTGGTCGCCATGGCATTCCGACTGAAGCTCACCCCTGAACAGCTGAGACAGCTTCGCAGCACCCTGCGCCCGAAGCTAGACAAGAGCGGTGCGGTCGTCACCAACGCCAAGGGGTATGCGGTGCTCGAGCCCAACCCCGACGGCAAGCAATGGCGGTTCCTCGATGGATCCCCAGGCGCGCCCATTGGGTTTGGGGTGTTCGTGGGCAAGCTCAAATCCACTTATGAAGTTCAGCGCAAGATCGGTGGCAAGGTCATGCGAATCAGCGTGGGGGACACCAGCGAACTGGCCCTCAAGGACGCCCACGACCTGGCCGGGGTGAAGGTGGCCGGGGCCAAGAAGGAGGGGCAGCACCCCAAGGCACTGGCGGAGAAGGAACTGTCGATCCAAGCCACCAAGGCGCTGACCGTTAACCAAGCGATCCAGCTCTACCACGACATGCTGGCCCGCCGGACCCGTCCGGCGACCGCGGGCACCCTCAAGACGTTGACCAATTCCATGGCCCGTTTGGAGCGGCCGGAGGTGGGCATCGGCCACACCCCGATCATGGAACTGGACGAAGACAAGGTCAGCAAAGCCTTCGAGGCCACCCGCCTGTCGGCCGCCTTGCATTCCAACCGGTTGTCCCAGGCCATCAAGGACGTCATGGCGCGGACCGGGCGGGTGGAGCTCACCGACGAAGAGCTGGCCAGGGTGGGCGTTGACAGTGAGGCCATGCGCACCCGCATCCGGGCGGCGGGGGTGTCGGCGGCCGAACAGACCTTCTCCACCGCGTTTCGGGCGATCAACTACGCGGTGGACAAAGAGGCCCGCGCTGCCAAGAAGGCCGAGCGCAAGGCGGTGCTGTTCGGAAACGACTTTGGCGTGCTGTGGGAGGAGGGGCGGATGCGCGACGCCGCGGGCCTTCACGTCTACTACGAGAAGGCCCGCGTCCGAAACCCGCTCGGGAGCGAAGACAACACGCTGGGTCGGGCCATCGACTACCTGTGGAGCCGGCGAGAAGCCCAGCGGGGGCAGAACGAAAGCGGGGTTTACTACCTGCTCACCACCTTGTTCCTGGGCGCGCGGCGCAACGAGACGGCGAAGCTGGCGTGGTTCGACCGGCTCACCCCGGTCGAACGGGAAACCCAGTCCTGGGTGTGGCTGGATGAGATGGACCCCAAGGCCCGGCGAGAGGGGCGCGTGTCGGTGAACCCGCTCACCAAGAAACCTGGCCCGCAGGTTTATTTTGCAAAAACGAAGAACAAGCGCGACCACAGCATGCCGTTGGGCCCGTTCTCGCTCCAGCTCATCAAGCGTCGGTTTGATCAACGCCTGCCGGTCGACGAACCTCGGGGGCGGTGGGTGTATCCGGCGCGCAGCTCGCGGGCGGCAGAAGGGCACTACAAAGACAGCAAGGCCATCATGAAAGGCTTGGGGGAAAAGCTGTCGGTGGAATTTGGGCCCACCCCGCACGACCTGCGGCGGACCTTGGGGCGCTATGCAACGCGCGTTGGGATCTCCAACCGCATCACCAGCCGGCTGTTCAATCACCTTCCGCAAAAGAAGGACGGCGAGGACGAGGGTTCCAAGTCCTCGGTGCGCTACCAGGAACCGGAATGGTTTGAACTCCAGGATGCACTGCAGCGGGTGGAGCAGTTGATGGCGTCGAGTTCGCCCGCGTTCTACAACATGCTCAAACCGGTGGACTGGCCGCTGCTCCCTCCGCGCAACGACACGGCTACTCCGCAACAATAGCCACCGATAGAATGGGGCCATGGATGGCTCTTTCCCCTTACAACGTGATCCCGATCTCGCCTCGCCGGTCACCGACGCCAATAAATGGCGCCAGGAGATTGCCGAGGCCAAACAAGGGTTGCGAGCCAAGATCAGCACCAAAGCGGCTGCGCACTACGTCGGCGTGCACCACACAACCTTGAGGGAGTGGGTGCGCGAAGGCCAAGGGCCCCAGCCCATGCAGAACCCGGCAAAGGCCGGCACGATGGCTCGAAACCAGCACCTGGGTTTCAGCTTGGACGCGCTGGACGCGTTCTTGGCCAGCCGCAGCGGTGAACCCATCACGCGCGGCAAACGCACCGACGCGGACGACGTGGTCCGCAAAGCCGAACGCATCGAAGCCTTGATCGCGCTGAAAGAGGCTGAGGACCGGTTGGCCAAGGCCCGGGCCCGGGCGCGGCGGTTGGGCGTGGTGGCTTACGCCTCGCTGGCCGACGTGCTGGAGATCCAGCCTTGGGTCACCCTGGGTGGGCGCATCGCAGGCCACGCATGGGCGGTGGACGACACCACGTTCAACGCCGCCGATGAGGACCAGTGGGAAGGAACCTTGGAAGAAGCGTTGGCCCAGCCTTGGACAAGCACGGAGGCACGTGAGGTTTACCAGAACGCCTTCGTGGCCGTGCTCACCAGCACACAGCACCTGATCAATGCGGCACGGTCGCGGCAGCTTGCCAGTGATCTGGAAGAACGGTGGGACAGTGCCACCCACGAGGCAAAGCCAGTGCGGCCGTTCGATAAAGGAAGTGGAAGGCTGTGAGCCCGCGTGATCCAGACATTCTGGGAGGGCGTCCTGGCCGGCCATCGAAGGATCCCAAGCCCCTGGCGTTGACAGCGGCTGAAGAGGACGAGTTTTCCAAAGCAAGGTCAGGCAAGCTGGAATGGGTCGGCCCTGGGGTGGCCGCCTACGTGTTGGGCATTTCAAAAGACGCGCTGAAGAAGCGCCGGCAACGAAACGAAGGGCTGGTCCCGGAGCACAAGCCGGTCAGGAGCAATCGCCAAGGGGCGCAATACCGGTGGTCATCGGTGGTGCGTTGCGCCGGTGCCGAACGCATTCAATCCGACGTCCTGGCGCAACGCCTCGACGACGTCGTGGCCGCGCTGAAGAAACTTGGCCTTGAAGGCCTGGAAAAGGACCTTCCCTGGGCTTACAACCGCGCCGATCGCCTGGTGGGGTTTACTTCCCTTCACCCACAACTGCCCGCGCGTGCGCTCACGGTGCTTGAAGCCTTGGATGCCCCGTGGGTGAGCAGCGAAGCACGTCAGCCCTTCCACGACTGGGCCATGGGCGTGCTCCATTCCGCGGCCGAACGCGCCGCGAAAGCCGCCGATTGATCCTTGTTCCCGCTTTTTATCGGGAAACATCCAAGCGAAGCGCACCAATGCACTGTGGCCGTTGTCGGGACAATTGTCCCGATAAAACGGCGTTTTCGCGTGGATGGCCTACAGGGTTAGAACTGCAATCTCGTGTCCGTTCCGATTGGGAACGATATGCGAATACAGCAATGAAGAAATTCACTTTCGAGGTGGTCAAGGCTGCAGAAGTCTTGATGATTGGCGAGATCAGTGTCGAGTCCGAAGACGAAGCTGGTGCGAAGGATCTCGTTCTTGAGTCGGATTGGGAAAATAAGGTGTTTTGGGACTTCGGACCCGGCATGCATTTCGTGGGTGATCTTGATGAAGACGACCTCGAACTGCTGCGCATGGAAGAGATGGTGGATGGGGAGGGGGTCGCATGAGCGCGACGGCCAACACTCGTCCGCAGAAGCTTCAGCAATCTGGCCATGGCTCAAAAAAGCGTTTGAGCCCTGCACGCGTGATGTGCATCGACGCGAGGAGGCGCGCGTGAGCACGTCGCAATAGCAGACCACGGGGCATCCCTCTTCTCGGGGCCGTTCGAGCCCAACTCCCAAAACCCAATCCTTCGACGCGGCCATCCGGCCGTGTTGGCGGAGCTTTGCCTGGAGATTTCTCATGCAACCCAAAACCAATGTTGTGCCGTTCAAGACTGCCAACCGCCCCAACCGCCTCGCAGCGGCTAAACCCACCCGGCTCACCTCCGTTTGCTACAAGGCAAGCGACAAGGCCCACACGAGCGTCGATTGGTATACCCCGCATGCCATCGTCAGGGCGCTGGGGGGAAGGCGCGGCTTTGACCTCGATCCTTGCACGCCCGAAGACCCGTCGCGGCTGCCGGCGCCCACGGCCCGCCGAATGATCCCGCCGAGCCAGGACGGCTTGGCAACGCCGTGGCCCATGCAGGCATTCGTGTGGATGAACCCGCCTTACGGAAAAGGGATGGAGAAGTGGCTGAGCAAGCTGGCCAACCACCCCGGCGGCGGTATGGCTCTCGTGCCGGTCAACATGGAGACGGGATGGATGCACGACTGCGTGCTTTCCCACCCCAACGCGACGGCGATTCTGTTCACCCGCGGGCGGCTGAAGTTTGTGCGTCCCGACGGGACCACCGGCACGGCAGCGCCGTCGGGATCGGTGGTGGTCGCTTACGGCAGGCGCGCAGCCGGTCACCTTCAGCAAGCGCAAGCAAGTGGTGTGCTGCGCGGGAAGTTCTTTGCCATCGAGCGGGTAGTGCAGGTGGCCAGTGCGAACCAGGGGAGTGCGAACGAAGAATGATCTTCTCGGGGACGGAACAAGCACCCGTTACACCCGTCACAGGTGCTTGTTACGGAAGTTTGTCCAATGGATTCAATGGCTTTGCAGGGGCCAAGGCGCGTGTAACGGGTGTAACGGGTGGGTAGGTATTACTTGCAGCTGCATCAGAGATTTTGGCTTCAATGGCCAATCACTTTTTCAGATCAATGGATCTACTTGTTACACCTGTTACACCCATGACAAACCTTGTCTGGTCAGGGTTCCAGCCGTAACAAGGGGTGTAACAAGCACCTGTTACACCTTGGCTGAAAAGCGTGAATTGCCTCTCGTTTATGAAAAAAATGCTGTTGAGGCAACAGATATTGGTTTTAGTCAAGAAGTCGATCTGGACAAGTTCGTGAGCTCTGTTTGGATGGGGTTGTGGCCACAACGGGACCACATCACCTAGGAAACGAGCAATGACGAACTCCCCCACATCGAAGAAGGCGACGCAACCGCGAGACGAAATGCTGAAGGCGCGGGTGAGTCGAGCGTTCAAGCGGCGGCTTCAAGCGGCGGCTGATGCCCAGGGCAAAACTTCATCGGAAGCCATGCGTCAAGCACTGGTGGAATGGATGAGTCGCGTCCAGCAGGCCGCGTAATCAACAAAAAACCCCGGCGCCAACCGGGGTTCAAAAAAACGGAAAACACACACATGAACGATACAACACCAACTTCGGGTGTCAATGGGCGCCCCAACAATGTCCTTTCCTTCCGTGGGAATGCGGCCCCCAAAGCAGCTTTCGGAGCGCCAGCGCCCAAGGCAACCTTGAGCGATCAAGCATTCGAGGCCGATTTTGCCGATCACCTGAAGGCAACCGAGGAGTATGCGATCGGCGGAAAGCTTCCGGATGGGGATGACGATTGCAGCTTCTTCCGTTGGCTTCCTGAGCAAGGCTATTGGGATCGGTGCTCCGAGAAGGACATGGCCGCCAAGGCGCTTTCCTGGCTGCGATTGGAGCGCAAGGAGAAGGCGAACGCAGGTCATGCAACCAGCTGCATCAACACGGCGGTGCTTGAGCTGATGGGAGATCGGAAATGCTGGTTGCCCAAGAAGTCCGATCGCAGGGCCATCGTTCCCCTCAAGGGTGGCTACCTTGAGATCGTCAAGCCTGACGAACCGCGTTGTGCTCCCGCGGCGGCGGATGGAGAAGAAGTCATTGACCAGGACGTTTTCTCTCCGACGTATGGACAGAGTTTGGGCCTGCGGCAAGGGCTCCTGTTTCAAACCGACGAGGCGCCGTCTAGGACGCGAATTCGGGTGCTGGCGGCCACCAAGGAGCATGGAATCACTTACCAGGTCCCTGCCAAGCTGCGGCTGGAACAGGTTGACGGCGATGGCTATTACACTCCCAAGCCGCTGGACACCAACTCGAAGTTCGGTCAATACCTGGATCTCTTTCAGCCCGACCTGGAGGTGCGTGCACTCCTTCAGGAGGCGGTGGCCAGCTCGTTGATGTCGATCTGCTTTGAGAAGGCCTTCTTCCTGGTTGGGTCGGGCAGCAATGGCAAATCCACGTTCCTCCACATCCTGCGCGCCCTTCACCCCCGCAATGTGTCGCTGCGTCTGGAGAAGTTGGACGGAACCTTCGCTATGGCCCCGTTGGTGGGCAAGAGCGCCTACATTGTCACGGAGACGCCAAAGGTCCTTGCCGCATCCATCCAGGAAGTCCTGAAAGCGCTCATTTCCCGTGACCCGATCCAAGTCGAGGCCAAGCGCAAAGACGCATACACCACGCTCCCAATCGGCACCCTATTCGCCAGCGTCAACGCCTGGTTCACGGTTTCCGGACATGAGCACGGGTTCTGGCGAAAGGTCCTGGCCATCCCCTTCAATGTTCGGATGGGTGAGAAGACCCATGAGGACGCGAAGGGTGGAAATGGAAAGAAGCGTGAGCCTGACTTCCACCTTCAGATCACCGAAAGCGAGGAGGAGATGGCCCAGATGCTGGACTGGGTGCTGGAAGGCGCGCTGCGCCTTATGGAGCGTGGCGGGTTTTCCGAGAAGCTACCCGACGCCGTGCTCGCGCTGGCCGAGCAGAATCGAATGGAATCGGACACGACCATGGCCTACATGGCGGACCGAGACGCCTCCTACGACAGTGGTGTTTGCACCGACAAGACGGCCATCTACGCGGACTACCGCCAATACGTGTTGGAAGAGCTGGGCAAGAAGCCCGTCAACGCGGAGGACTTCTGGAAGCGCGTTCGCGAGAAGTTCCCCGAGGCCGGCATCTACCAGATCTCCCATGGGGGCAAGAAGCCTCGCGTGGCCGAGATTCGAATTGCGGGGATCAAACCACTGCGGGACATGGCAGATATGGAAACGCCTGTTTGAGCCAGTTCCACAACAACCGTTTGCGGTTCGCTGGCTTGCAGAGAGGCTGGGACCCAATGCCGTCAACCGCGGGAGGAAGCAGTGGTCCAATCTCAAATCCAGGCCCTAGAGGCCCCCCTGTCATCAGGTGCAATCGTGGCGGGGGCTTGCCAAATCCCAATGCTGTCGCATGCTGGGGCCATGACCCCTTCGGAAGCCTTCGTGGATGACAGCATAAACCGCCAAGACGCCCTGGCGGCCTCCACCCGTTTCACCGTGCAACGAACCCCGGATGGCGTCCGTGTGCAGCTCCAGGAGGGCGACGGAGACCCCGGCACAGGTTTGACCATCGATCGGGCCTTGGCGTTGCTGGAGAACCTGTTGGAGCAGGGACGCGTCGTCACCATTCACGATTGAAGTTTCCAGCCTAGCCCCCTTGGCGTTGCCGACAGGCGCCTTTCCTTGCCTTCCAGGAGAGCCTGTCCGTGTCCGATGCAACCCCCAACGAAAGCTTCCTTCAGCGCCACTCCCGCGACGTCGTCGAACGCCTGATCCGCCAAATGGAGGAGGGCACCGGTCCCTTCCTCAAACCATGGGACGCCCGCGTGGACCTCGGGTTGCCGATGAACGCCACGACGGGCAAGAGCTACCGGGGCGGAAACCTTCTCCACCTGTGGGCCCTGCAGAGCGCCTGGGACACCCAGGACAACCGGTGGATGACTTACAAGCAAGCCGCGGCCGTGGGCGCTCAGGTGCGAAAAGGTGAGAAGGCCAGCGTGATTGAGTATTGGGATTGGTCGCCGGTGGAGGAGGCCAAGAAGAGCGGGGATCCCGATCTCATCGCCAAGGCCCACCCCAAGGTCTTCTTCCCCCGGGTGTTCAACGCGATGCAGATCGATGGGTTGCCGGCACTGGTCCTGCCACCCCCGCGTCGAGAGCCCGATATCCATCAGGCCTGCGAAGCGGTGCTCAAGGGCAGCGGGGCCGAGATCCACCACGACGGGGGCAACCAGGCGTTCTACCGTCCGATGAACGACAGCATCCATTTGCCCCATCGCAACACCTTTCACTCGGCCAGTGGCTACTACGCCACCGCGCTGCACGAGCTGGGCCACTGGACCGGCTTTCCCACCCGCCTCCACCGCGATCAGAAGGGGGCCTTTGGGAGCATCGACTACGCCAAGGAAGAACTGGTCGCGGAGGTGTCGTCCATGCTGATGGGCGAACGCCTGGGCATTGGCCACGATCCAACCCAGCACGCGGCTTACGTGAAGTCCTGGATCCAAATCCTCCGGGACGATCCCCGGGAACTCTTCCGTGCCGCCGCGGCGGCCGAGCGGGTGGTGGAGTTCCTGAAGGTGCCCGAGTTGGTTCGGGAGCCGCTCCCGAAGGTTGAGCAGGAGCGACAGTCAGTGGCGACCAATTTGCAGGAGCTTGAAAAAACCAACGGCACGAAGGCCCGCACGAAAGCGCGTGAGAAGACCAGAAAGATGAGCCACGTTATGGTGGCCTGAACCCTCTTGCGCATTTCCAGAATCGGTCTATGCATAGGTGAACCTACTCACGAAATGGAGGTGCACCTTGAAACCCATCGTCCTGGCCCTTGCATTGGCGTTGTCTGCTCCAGCTGCCTTTGCCGCCGATTCCACCTCCGCTCGCCGTTACGGTTCGTCCGAAGCCTTGTTCGTCCAGGACGCCCGACTGGGCGAGGTCCTGATGGTTCGCACGGTTCAACTGAAGTCCGACCAGCGGCTCAACGCTGGTTCTGCCATTGGGGCGGCCGTTGGTTATGGGGCTGCTAACCAAGTCAAGAACCGGGACTACCGCAATGCTGCCCGCGTGGCCGGTGGCGTCATCGGTGCGGTTGCTGGAACCGCCGTCCAGAAGGGCCTGAGCGGCCGGCGCGCGGTGGAGATCTACGTGCGCGACCTGAGCGACAGGCGCCAGCGCGTCATCGCGGTAGTCCAAGACGCGGACGTGGACGTCCGCCAAGGCGATCGGGTGTTTCTGGTAGGGAAGGGAAGCAAGACCCGGGTTGTGCCGATTGCGCGGATGGATGTTTCGCCGTGGGGAGGTGGTGAGAACGCATCGTCATGCAACGAGCGCGCCTGCGGTGCCATTGGTTTGGCGGATGAGATGCGCTGATGAAATGGATTTCCTTGTTCGCTGGCTGGTGGTTGGGCGCATGAAGCGGCCATCCGTTGCCCACCGCCGCTCTGAGGTCGCCCGGATGTTCCGAGAGGGACACCGCCGGGCCGTCATCGCCCAAGCCCTGGGCGTTCCATCGCCCGTGGTGAGCGCCGACCTCGCTCACCTGGGGTTGCGTCAAAAGCCCCGGCGCCCACTGGCTGACCAACACGCCCTGGTGGTGCGCCTCCTGGAGCAGGGGAGCAACGGCCCTGCAATTGCCAAGCGCCTCGGCGTGACCCGACAGGCAGTCCACGGTTACCTGCAGGCCCATGGCCTGCTCCCAACCCAGAGGAGGATCCCATGACCGTTTTTCTGGTGGTCGTGCTGTTTGAGCTCGCCATGTTTGCGATCACCTTCGGAATCGCGTGGCTGTGCGCCTCCAAAGCCCGCAGCGCACGCAGGGGCTGGGAGGCGTTCCAAGCCGGCCGACAGGACGCCCCATCCGCGGCTGCGTTGTTGTGGCGCCTGGCCCTGTTCTACGCGTGCTTGGCGTTGCTGGCCTACCAACTTCAGCACGTGGTGACCGGGGTCTGGTTGGATCCTTCCAACCCATACCTGCCATCCTCGCTGGCGCTTGTCGTCTATTCGATGACGTGTGGGCTGCTTCAGGGCAGCGGGCTGGCCCGGAGGCGAGCATGAGGACCAGTCACGGGCGGTTCCGCCCAGACGCCGTCGACGCCCGCCCTCGCCACGATGGGCTTTTTCAGGGCGAAGGCACGGGCGAGGAAGCTCATCAAGAGCGTGATTCGTTGCTTCAAGCGCTTTACACCGAATCGCTCCATGCCCGCGGGGACGTGGACGCGGTTGATCGCTTGCTCGATGCCCACCGGGAGGCGCTTGGGGAGCCCGAGCAAGTCGCCTATGCGCGTGAGCAAGACGAACGCCATGATCGGGCATTGCCCTTGCCCAACATCGGTCGGCCGTTGAGGCCGTCCCTGGAGCGCTACCTGGACGAACACCGGTCATGGAACCCACCAACCGCCAAAGAGGTCGCCATCGCACTTTCCAGGGCCCCCGCCATGGTGCGCGAAGGGAAGGTGTGGCGTGCGTCAGACGACGTTGTGGAGGCTCTGGTGGAGGCGCCCAAAGACGTCCCGCGGCAGCGGATGTGATGAGCGCGCCGCGTCTCAACTAGAGAGACAGTCCAGTGCGATCATTGCTGCCCAGGCGACATCGTTGCCGTGATTCAGCCCTCGGCTATCCTATCGAGGGTATCCATCAGTGGTTTTGCTAACAACAGGGGGCGATATGGAAAGTGTGATCGTAAGGACACGGGATGAGCTGGAAGTGGCCAAGAACGCAAAGGCCCACGAGATTGTCGCTGTGGGAAAGTTGGCTGACGACCTCAAGAAGACGCGCAAGTTTGCAACACTCGGGGCTGTGGGCGTTGCGGCAATCGCCGCTGCCGTTGGCTTGGCTCCGGTTACCGGAGGGCTCAGCACGCTGGGGCTGGCGGCGGTAGCCACAGTCACCGGGCTGGAAATAGCGGCAATTATCACCGCAGCCAGTTTGGGCATCGCGTTGATCTTGGCGATTCACAAGGATTACGACGTGGACTTTAGTTCCAAGGGGGAGGCGAAATTTCGGCGAAAGGAGGGGAGGTGATGGTCGCCTTCGTGCCGGGCGCTCCCTATCTCTTTGCCTGCAGGAAATGCAATCACCATTTCCAGCGGGAGATCAACTTGGGCCTCTTCTGTCCGGCATGCAAGTCGCTGTCCGTGAAGCCTCGTTTGGTCTGTAAGTAGTGCCCGGTGGCCGCCAAGCTCATGGCGGCCACTCAGGCCATGTTGCACGGGGCGCGCAATTACCTGCTCGGGGAATGCTTGCGGCCCAGGTAGCGACACAGCACGCCTGACAGTCCAACGATAAGTTCCGCCTCTTCCAACGTCGGATCGCCGCCTTCTTTAAGGTGGCGGCCATTGTTGGAAGCAAAGCCATAAATCATTTCCGTTGCGTCTCCGAGTGGCGCTGGAAACAGGTTGGGGTTTCTTCCGAGCAATTTCCCCAAGGTGTCTTTCGATCCAGTGACGTCCCGCGACAAGCATTCCAAGGCAGCCATCCCGTGTTGAATGGCGCCGGTGAGCTCGGGGTTGGGGCGACGAGACAGATCGCGCAATGCCTCGTGGAGTTCATTGGCCGTCGTGTTCTTCCCTGCGCTGCGCAACTCGTTGGTGCCCTTCCTTATAGCAACTTCAAACGCCTCTGAGCCGCGAAACTCAATGCGGTTGCCCAACAGCTGCCAACCGATTCCGTTCTTCCGAAAGACCTTGTTGATTCCGTCCGAGAAGACGTCCGAAGGTGCTTTGGGCTGCCCATAGGCAGGTGGGCGACCTTGAAGGGACGCTGCTATGCTTTCGATGACGTCATACACCTCAAACCATTCGCACTCTTCCAGGTGATGCTGCACCTCCGCGATCACGTTGGGTTCGCTCCAGTTGCCCCGGGTGTCTGGTGCCACGCCAAGCGCACCGCAGACTTCCTTGCGCAGGGTTTCGTATCCAATCCCCGCTTTGCCAGCGATGGCAACAACGGCTCCGCGCAACACCTCGGGCGCATCTTCACGAATGGTGATGTCTGCATCGGGCGAGCTGTAGTTGTGGCGTTCTGAGAACGTGCTCATGTGCGTTCCTTGCTGTATGTAGGGTCCAAAGTAGGCGCGGCCGTCGCCGTCTACTTGCCGGTTGGGAACAGTTTTGCGTAGCGAAGAGCGGGCTCGTCCGAATGGTTATCCACGATTGGCTCAGGTTCGCCGCCCAGAACCTCTTGGGCCACGTTCTGCGAAGCGGGGTTGTTCACGCTCACCACCGCTTCGATGTAGAAGGGCGGATGCCCGCGAAAGCCGTTTTGGAGCTCTGCAATGCCCGCCGCAAGGATGGCTTTGGCGCGCCCCTGGTTTTGATAACGCTCGGGAACCGCGTAGCCAACCGCTAGGTTTGCATGGCCTTCAAAGGTTCCATTGGGAACGAAATTGGCAAAAGCCGTGACGGTCTTCCCGTCCATCTGAACGTAAGTGAATCGCGGCTTGCCTTGGAGGTGATCCACGTGCAGGTAGACCGTTGGATCGATGCGGCCCCGCTCCAGCCGAAGGCCGCCCGCAGCCAGGGCTTCTTGGAAAGAGATTAGGGCTTGATTGGGATCGGCCATGTTGGACATAGGGGCCTTCGTGAGAGGACAGGTCGTCCCATCGTCGCTGTTCCGACCGAAGCTCTCAAGTTCCCGATGGCTGGCCCACTTGGGAGCAAAGGCCAGTGCCGGAAGCCGCCGCCGGTCGCTGCGCGCCGGCATATGAAGAAGCATCCGCATGGATGGAAAGCACAAACGCCTTCGGCGCGAAAAACGATGAGGTGGAAAACTGCGGCCTTCGCTTCGCACTTTTTGTGTCTAGTCAAATTATTGTCCACTCGTGGTGTGGACAAAATGCCGTGGCGATCTACCTTGAATCTATAGGTAGGCAATACCGCCGACCAAGCCAAGAGGTGTCACATGAGCACAGCCGTCACAACCAACGAAGCCGCGATGACCGAGTTGGGGTTGAACCCCGGTTTGATTGAAGATTATGCAGCGGTCTCCTTGGAGCCCGTGAGCTTTGAAGAAGAGGACCGCCTGGGCTGGGCGACCACTTGGAGTGCGGTTCATGCCGTCGAGCTCCACAACGGCGGGAAGGTCTACGTTAACGGCCGATCCTTCCACGTCACCCAAGCCAAGCCCGGCTACAAGCATTTGCTCAGGTGCTGGCGAGAGGAGCAGGGTCGGCGCGCAGAACTGGCTTACTGGAAAGCGCGGGGAGGGCACTGACCTTGGCTCCTTTTCTCACCCAGGCCAAAGATGCGCCGGTTGTGATGGGTGACTCGATCCCCCGGATGAACGGACATTGGGGGGAGGGAGAGCTCGGAAAGAGTGAGAGGGCAACCGTGCTTCACGGCATCCATTTCATCAGTCCCTCGGTGGGTGGCCCGCTATTCAACACGGTGTGGCTTCCCACGCTGGCCGACTTGCGGGTGCTGCTCGCTGACGCCGACCTCTGCAAGGCAGCCGAAACAGAGGTGAGCGCGTTCATTGACACGTTCGTGGACCCGTTGCCCCCTGAGCTCGACGAGGTCATTCACCAGCCATCGATAAAACAGATTTCCAGCTTGCCGGATGATTGCGGGATCGGCGTGGGCGTTTTTGTGACCGACGCTTTTGCGTTCGTCCTTCAGCGCATGATTCAGGAGGCAATGGCTCAGCACCGTGCGCGTGAGTTGGATGGGGCATGGCAACAGTCAGCCACCGCAGGTGGCAAACGTCCCAGGCTCTGACCGCTGGCTCAATGGGCCTTACCTGGCCCACTTTAGCCCATCCGGATCTACCCAGCCCAGTTCGGGGGCAGTCCACCCGAACCCGTATCCGGCGAGGTCCGCTGGTCAATCAAGAGGAGACAAGCCATGAAAAATTGTCACAACGTTCAACAAAAGGATGGGGAGTTTTCAGCCGGTCATTCTTGGATACGCTCCTTTATGAGGCCCTTTCGTATTGGGTCTGGAGTCGACTGGGAAGCCGCTACTAAAGAGGCGGTAGCGAAAGTCGTTAAGACCGACGAGTGGAGGGCATTCCTAGATGAGCGAGGCGCGTCAGATAAAAGTCCTTCTATCACCGAAGACTAACGAGACAAAGGCGGCCAGGTAGCAAGGGGCCCCCTTGCGCGTTTTTAGATTCGAGGTATCGGTAAGGGGATGGCCCATTAAGGGCTACTCATCCCCACTCAATCCCTCTCAAGGAAACGATACCCATGACACGCAAGACCTTCTTTCGCGCCCTGCTGCCCATCGCCCTGGCCTCGCTGGCGGTGCCCGCCTTCGCCGCCGACACCACCGCAGACCTGACGATTCAGGGCACCCTGACCAACACCTGCAACCTGTCCGTTTCTCCGGTCACGGACATGGATTGGTCGGGCACTTCTGACAACTCCACCCGAACCTCTGCGTTGAGCATCGTGTGCAACCAGGGAACCACTTACTCCATTTCCCCAGGACAGGGACAGAACTTCGGAGCGTTGGCGGGTTACGAGACCTACCGCGCCGTGAGCAACGGTTCGGGTGCCTTCATTCCGTATGGGTTGTTCAAGGACATTCCCGGCACCCAGGCATGGGGCGATGATGCCGATGCGTTCGCGGGCACGGGTAACGGTGCTGTGCAAACCCACGAATTCGCGTTGAAGTTCTTCGCCCTCAAGCAGGCCGTGGGTGGCAACTACACCGATACGGTCACCGTCACCGCCACTTACAACTGATCCCCATCGGTTGTCCCGAAGCCCCCGGTTCGCGCTGGGGGCTTTTTGTTGTCGAAAAGATGAGTAGGTATGGGTTGACGTAATAGCATTCCGATCTAGCTTGAAAGGAGACCCCCCAAAGGAGATCCCATGACCCATTCCCAACGCTCCCTGGCCGCGGTCGCTGCGTCCTTGCTGTCCTTTTCGGCGTCCGCCGGTTCCATCTCCGTCGGCCCCACCACCCTGATGGCCGATACCTCGGCCAAGCACGTCGCCGTGACGCTGCACAACAGCGGCGACGCGTCGGTGCGTTACCAGGTGAAAGCCGTGGGGTGGGATCAGGCCACAGGGCAGAACGTGTTTTCACCCACCACGGAGATCGTGGGGGCGCCCACCTTCGTGGACGTGCCACCCCAATCCAAGCGCACCGCCCGATTGATGCGGGTGGGCGCACTGGGCGAGCGGCGCTACTACCGCGTGCTGCTGATGCAGCTCAAAGACCCCAACGCCCAGGGCGTCCAGTTGCTGGTCAACCAGGACTTGCCCGTGGCCTTTGAAGCCGCCAACGCGCCCGTCCCCAAGGTGACCGTCCAAGCGGTGCCCAATGGATACCGCTTGACGAATCACGGCCAGACCGCCGCCCGCGTTTCGTCCATCGGCCCGGCCGGTGGCAAGCCGTGGCGCGAGGGTGCATTGGGCTGGACGCTGCCGGGGGCTTCGATGACCTACGAGACCCAACCCGGCCAGCGCGCTGAAAACCTTTCAATCACCGTCAACGGCCAGCCCGTCACCGTCCCTGTGGGGCGGTGATCCATGCGTGGCCGGGCCCTGGCCTTGGTGTTGCTGGCTGCATCGTCGGCCAGCGCAGCGGTGCCCGACGGCGTGGCGCCCGCGTTCCTGGTGCCGGTCATCGGCGGCAAGGCCAAGGCGGAACCGCTCACGTTCTGGCAGCAAGGCGGTCAGTGGTTCGCCGAGCCGGCCACGTGGCGCGAGGTCGGGCTCCAACTTCCCCCGGGTCAAACGGAGCCGATGAGCGCCCAAGCGTTGGGTGTGGGCTTTGTTGTGGACGAGGCCACCGCGACGGTCGCCCTGGATCTGCCGGCCGATCGGCTCAAGGCCCAACGCGTGGCCCGTGATCGCAGCGAGCGCGGACCCATCGCGCCGCCCGCTCCTGGGGTGCTGGTGAACTACAGCGTGGCCGGCATGGTGTCCGAGCAACAGCAGGCGTTCTCGCTGGGCCACGAGGTCCGCAAGGCGGGGCGTTGGGGCGTGATCAGCACCAGCGGGCAGGTCAACACCGACACGGCCGGCACCGGCTACGTTCGCGGCGTGACGCGCTGGCAGAAAGATGATCCCAACCGCTTGGTGACCTACCAAGCCGGCGATGTGTTCGCTGGTCCGTCCTCCTCGCCGGTCAACCTGGGCGGGGTGCGCGTGGCCAAGGACCCGCGGGCGTTGGACCCGTTGACGCCCACGTATCCGGTCCCGATGCTCGGCGGCGTGGCGCTCGATCCGGCCACGGTCGAGGTCTTGGCCAACCGCGCCCGCGTGCTGCAAGGCCGGGTGGGGAAAGGGCCGTTCACCGCCGATGGCAGCGCCTTGGGCACCGGAGCACAGCAAACCCAAGTGGTCGTGCGAGACCCTTACGGCCGCGAAACGGTGGTGAGCGATCAGCGCTTCTACGTCGCCCCCACGTTGCTCCGCAAAGGGCTCACCACTTGGGAGGTCGCGGCGGCCGGGTGCGGCAAGGGGAGAGCGATTACGGGACGTTGGGCGCGACCGGGTCGGTGGCTTGGGGCCTCAACGACCGGTGGACCCTGCGCGGCACCGCCCAAACCTCAACGGACGGGAAGGCCAACGTGGCGTTGGGGGCCACGACGGTGCTCGGCACCTATGGCACGCTGGACATGGAACTAGGCACCTCCACGCGAGGCGGCCAACGGCAGGCCGTGGCCTACGACTACCGCGGCCCGAGGTTTGGCGTGCGCCTGGAGCACGAGCGCCAGCAGGACTATTGGCGCCTGCGCGCCCCCGGTGCGGTGGAGGTGGAGCAGCGCACCCGGGGTTCGGTGTTCTGGCGGCCCACGCCCCAGTGGTCCCTTCGGGCCAGCTATTCGGACGTGCGCACGCCACGCTTTCGCACCGCTTACGCCGACGCCGGGCTGACCTGGCGTGGCAACGGGCACACCGTGGCCGTCTCCGCCTTGCGCGATCTGGAGCGCAAGGAAACCCGGGTGGAGGTGGGCTACAGCTACGATTTCGGCCGGGGCAAGGGCGTGAGCGTTAGGGCCCGGCAAGCCCCGGATGCCACGGCCTGGGCCGTCCAAGGACGCGCCCGCCCCACGGTCTTTGGAACCCCGGTGGGCTTGTCCTTGTCGGTAGACGAGGGAGCGGCTGGCCAGACGGCCCGGGCCAACGCCAACTGGACCACCCGGGCAGGGTGGGCTCAGATCAACGCCGAGCACGGGCCCAGCGGCACCTGGACTTCCGGTTCGATGGCCGGTGCCGTTCACCTGGACCGCCAGGGCGTGACGTTCCTGGGTCCGGCCGAATCCTTCGCCGTGGTGGACGTGCCCGGCCAAGCCGGGGTGCCGGTGAGGGTGGGCGGCCGATTGGTGGGGAAGACCAACGCCCAGGGCCGCCTGGTGGTGGGCGAGGTGACACCAATGGTGCCCACCGAGGTCCGCGTAGACGATCGGGCGCTGCCACTGGGCACCCAGTTGGCCGAGATCGAGCAAACCGCCACCGCTGGCCGCCAAGCCGGCATGCACCTCACCTTCCCGGTCCTGACCGAGACCGCACGCACCTTCCGCCTCACGGGCCCGGCCATCGAAGCGGGCACGGTGGCTAAGACGGCGACCGAGACCACCCAGGTGGGCTATGACGGGGTGCTCTACCTGGAGCAGCCGCGCCCCGGCCAGACGGTGGACGTGGAAGGGGTCTGCAAGGCCCAGCTGCCTGCGGACCTTGGGGCTGCGCAAACGGTGGCCGAGGTGGCTTGCCGCTGATGGGGAGAATCTTTGGAAACAGAGGCTTGCTATGTCGCAGGTGCTGCGAAAGTGGCCCTCTACCATGGGGCTGAACGATACTTGGGACAGATACAGGGCGGATAAGTGGATCGTGGACGATCTCCGGGCGACCAAGGGCAAGGGCTGCGGAATCCACCGGATGGCTGTGTTAAAGCAAGAGGCGGGAAATAGCGGCACCGAGCAATGGAAGGCGGCGATCGGGACATAGACGGGGAACAGACATGGAAAAGCCAAGGGAAGTCCAGAAAGTCGTCAGAAAGACGGCCAGCAGTGGCAAGGTGGACTACGCACCACCCGTGGTTCTCAACGAGACCAGCAAAAGCAAGCTGCAAGCGTTAGCTTGGTTCATCCCCCATAGCGATGGTCGAACCACTTTCTCGCTGAAGCTAGAAGGCTTGGTGAAGTCGAAAGGCCAGCCCTTTATCGAGGACAAGACCAAGACCCTGACGTTGTCGGAAACTTCGTCCCTCCAGCTACTTAAATACCTACAGACACATCTGCCCCTTGCCGCTCAGTCGGAAACGGGGGAGTTCATCTTGATTCGGGTGGCCAACGGCGAGGCCAACCTGACGGGCCATGATCCTCAAGAACTGGTGGGTGCCCTGACAAAGGTTCTATCGCAGTCAGAGTTGCTGGGTCATTTGTCCAGCACTGAACTCACGCATGAGCTAAGCACGGCGCTGCGTGGGTCAATCCGCTTGAGCGAGATGCGATCAGCGGTGGCCGAACTGCGCTCCAACCTCACCCGGGGAGAGGCGGTTGAACAGACTTACCAGGCCTGGTGCGAAAAGCACTGCTGGGCCTTTGGCAGCGCCTACGTGGTCCGGGATGAGGTTAGGGGCATTACCACCGGTGACAATCTCGATCTGATGTTGCCCAATGTCATTGCCGGCTATCGGGACATCGTCGAGCTCAAGCGACCGGACAAGGATGTGCTGCTCTACGATGCAGCCCACAAGAACCACTACTTCTCAGCGGACGTATCCCGTGCCATCGGGCAATGTCATCGCTACCTGGACCTCCTTCATGAGGCAGCCAGGCACGGTTTGCTGGACCACAAAGAAGTAGTCGCCTACCACCCGCGGGCCACCATCGTCATCGGGCGGTCCAATGAGTGGTCCGATGAGCAACAGCGTGCGCTCCACGGCCTCAATCAGCGCATGCACGGGATATCCGTGATGACCTACGATCACCTGCTGGCTCAAGGAGAGCGCCTGATTGAGATGATGAGCCCTAGCGATGGGGATGAAGATGCTGAGACATCAGCTGACGATGACGACATTCCTTGGTAAGTAGTCCCACCCCTCACACCAATAGTCTGGCCGCTATGTCTACGTTAGCTCCCCGGGAAAAACGAAAACTTGAAGATCTGTTCGGAATGAGCAGTGGTTACGTTCTCGACTTTTCGAACAGCACATTTGCTCGGTTCTTTGAAGAAGTGGTTTATCTGGACATCTACGGAGGGAAGTACAGCGAATATGGCTCGTCGAAAGCCAACCATCTGCGCAGCTTTTGGACCAAGGAAGACGATTTCCTGGTAGGTCGGGTAATTCTGGGGTTGCTAGAGCATTGCGGGGACACCGGTCACCCCGCCTTAGAGCGGCAGGCTCTGTTCAAGGAGTGCGAAGCTATAGGGACACGTCTGGCGCAAGCGAAGGCAGTGGCGGATATAGAGGCCATCGAAGGCGACTCGGAGGACTTCCAGAAGGTGGCTAAGGCCGCAAGGGAGTGCTTTGAGCGAAACGAGCCCGAACAAGGCCTGGACCGGTTACATACGTTTCTGGTCAAGTTTCTTCGGAAGCTATGCGAGGAGCACGGCATACCTAGGGACCGTTCGGTGCCGTTGGGCGGTCTGATGGGTGGATACGTGAAGCGCGTCAAGGAGGAAGGTCTCCTCAAATCCAAGATGGCGGAGCACATCCTAAATGGCGCGACTTCGATATTCGGCCAATACGACTACGTTCGGAACAATCACACGATGGCTCACGACAATCCAGTGCTCGCCTACGACGAGGCGCTGCTGATCGCTAGCAACGTTGCCAGCACTGTGCGATTCATCAAGGCGTGTGAGGAACGATGGCAGCTGGCGCGGCGGCAAGAAACGGTTCTCCCCGAGGATACTGACATCCCGTTTTAATTGCCTTCAGGCTTGCCATTGTGCCCGCACCACATGATTCCACCGGGTGGCATAGGCGGGAGACGAATTTTTCTGGTTCATGGCCCAGTTGGGGTAGTGCAACACCCCCGCGCATCCGGCGTGCAGCCGAGGCCATGCCTATGGGCCCCGCGCAGACTTCCCATTTGCCCGGTCCATGACCCCCATGAGCGCCTGAGCGCGCAAGTCGATGCCAGCGAGCAGGTTCCCTTGATGAAAGTCGACGTGAGTGAGGGAGTAACTCATTATCGAGGCCGAGGGCGAGAGTGGTGGTACTGCCAACGGTCGAGGTTATTCCCTGATGCCTGAACTTCTACATCCAGTCTCTCTACGACAAGCCGCCGGAGGCCAACGATGGGAAGCCGCTAAGCCTGCAGGTGTGTGGTCAAGGTGTGCTGGTGGAGCGCGTCTATCGTGCGACAAAGGAGGTGTTCCACTCCTGCAGTCGGTTCCCACGTTGCCCGCCGACCAAGGAAGACTGAAGTGGGTCAGGGCGCTTGAACGGGTCGGAGCAACTGGCGGTCGAGAAGATCCAACAGAGCATCCGCAACATCTGCGGCGGCCACCGCCCAATCGTTGTCTTCTCCGAAATACGTCTCCTCCAGCGGGTCTTCCTTGCCGCCATGGAAAAGGTTGTTTCTAACGCGTCGCATCGCAACGACCAAGGCTTCGGCGTCGTTATGGGGCAGGTTGACGGGCTGGTAGGTCGCCCGTGGTCGGCCCGTCTGGTCAAACTCAATGCGCTCCCTTTTCGGCCGATTGCGTGGTGGAGCAAGCAGCTTTCTCTGAGTGGGAAGGGGAACGAGTGCGACGAATGCTTGCCCCAAGCGCGCCACCGCTCGATCCACCTTGTTCCAGTCCACGTCTACCACGGGAACGGGGGCAGGTGCTGGCAAGGCGCTGAGACGCACATCGATCTCGAATGAGCCGATCTTGAACACCTTCCAGATGGGCGGTTTTGGGGTCTTGGTCTGAAAGAATTCGCTAGTCTGCTTAAGCTGGAACTCAAGCATTCCGAAGGCTTTCAATAGCCGATAGGCTTTGTCGGGTGATACGGGCATGGACTCATCTTAGTCCAGCTTCCTGCTACCACGCAGCCTCCCGCGGCCGCGCTTGCACGTGACGATACGCGACCAAGGTCTTGGCGCCCATGTTCCGGGCCTGGGCCAACTTCGTGCTCACCAACCGATCAGCTCCGCTGTCCAGCAACGCCCGAACCGTTGGTGCGTCAGCGGTCAGCAGGGCGACGTGGAACGGCGAGTAGCCACGGGCGTCGTGCGCGTTGGGTTGGGCCCCGCGCCCGATCGCCAGGTCCACCTGGGCGGGGTTGCGCTGTCGAATTGCAGCGAGTAAGTCGGTGTTGGCCATGCGTCCTCCTGACCCACTGATTTTCCGCTGTAGCGGAAACGCGCAAGGGGAGGGTGACAGTTTGGCAAACTGTCGTGCAACCCCAGCATTTTTTCGCTTTAGTCAGTAAAGCCCTCTGGACAGAATGTCCCTTTCTGCTTGCATGGATCTGAAGGGATACAAATGTATTCCATGGGGGCTGACATGAATTTCGTGGCAAGTATCAAAAAGGGTGTGCGGGGATGGTTAAAGAATTTGCGTGACCCACCAAATCTATTTCAAGAGCCGATCTGGAAGGTTCGCGTGGAGTTCCTTGTATTGACGCTGCTGTCTCCAATCCTGATCCCCCGCTATGTCATTGAGAAACGCATGGGTAAATGGAGGAGACATCGCCGGATGCCACCCATCTTTCAGCTATTCGAGCGCGAAGGAGGGTTCCAGCTGAGGGAGCTTGAGCAGTTGATTGCAGATGGCGCTGATGTGAACGCTCGGGAGCGAAAAGATGGAAAAACGCCACTTATTTTTGCTGTTATGCAGGACAGTCCATGGGAAGAAAATGGGCGAAGGTGGCTCGAGGTTTGTCGCGTGCTGCTCGAAGCTGGCGCAGATCCGGACGCGGATTACGACTGTGGCGAGATAAGGCGGTCACCAATCTATTTCGCCTATCTGGCGGGCAACGTGGAGCTGCTCGACCTGTTGTTGCAGGCAGGGGCCAATCCGCGTTCGAAGGCTTGGTTGCAGTTTGTCAATGCAGAGCCACGTCCCGATGCGTGGCTCGAACAGCAACGTCCGCAAATACGCGATCGCCTATGGAGATGGGAAACGGAACAAGAGGCCCTGCGTTTGGATGCGACTCTCCCTGGCGCAACGAAAGCCGTTCCGAATAGTAGGGCACGGTTATGAGGGTGATCCCATGAACCTGCAACTCACCTGCCTCTGCCGGGAGGACGTGTTCGCCGATGGGTTCGCCTTCGCAGAACTGCTGGAGGCGCCCTTGGCCGCGTTGCGCTGGGGTGGTGCGTGGTTGACCCAGTTGAAGCCCGGTGGGCCAGTGACCGAGGAGGCCATGCGGCGCTTCGCTATGGGCCAGGATTTCGATGGGCAGCCGCGGTTGTGGGAAGGCGAGGGCCACCACGCCCGGGCGGCGGGCTACCGCGTTTCGTTGCGCCTGCCAAAAGGGTTCGCCGCGCTGCTGGATACCGACGGCGAGGAGAGGGCACGGCTACAGGCTGCCCACCGCCATGCGGTTGACCAGGCGCTGTCGTCCCTGCCGTTCCAGCGTGATCACCGGGTGCTCTTCGTTGCATCCGATCGGTTGGAGGATGACTGGACGCACCACTGGTTGTTCGCCATCGCATGCGCACCGAACGGAAAGTGGGAACGGCTTGCGCTGAGCTTGCGGTTGGCGGCCAGCGAGGACGCTTATACCCACGCCATGGGGCCTTCATGGAAGCGTTGCTGGAGACCAAACGATTGGAGCGCTTCTTCCGCCCAGCCCCCGTGGGCCGACTGAGGCAGAGGCTGTGACGCTGACGTCCAAGCCTCCCTTGACGGCCGTGCTGCCGAAAGTGTCCCTTTCTTCAACCTTGCGCCAGGCATTGGCCGCACGCGCTAGAGCAGCCGGGGTGAGCGAGAGCGAAGCCGTGCGCCAATGGCTCACCGCCTACCTTGCGCGCCCCCCGCTGCTGCGCTCTCCCGTTGCCGGCCGCAGGGACGACCGCTTGCCGCCTATCCGGGCTTCCCGAGACCTGGCCGACCGCGCCCGCCACGAGGCGCAGCGGCAGCATGTGAGCGTGGCGGAACTCATCCGTCGGGTGGTTGCGTTCCACACGTTCTGAGGCGCAACTTGGCCACGCTCGGCGGGTGCCACTTCCCCTTCGCCAGGCGATTCTGCACGAAGGCGCGGTAAGCCTCGGGGGAGGGCGGCGATTTGCGTTTGTGCCGGCGTGTGTTGCAGAGCCAGCAGGCGGCAGCAATGTTGCCGGCCACGTCCTTTCCGCCCTCTTGCTGGGCCACCAGGTGCTCGGCGGTGCAGCGAAGCGGCGTGGCCGTTTTGGCGCGCAGGCCGAACGGCTTTAGTTCATCGGGAGAGGCGTTCCACATCGGCACGCTGCAATAGCAGCACCGGCCCTTCTGGGCGAGGAAAGCCTCGGTTCTCAACCGTTGGAGGTTGGGCATGCTTAGATCTCAAAAGACAGGAAAAACCATCCCGTCGTCGCTTGTGCGATCGAATCGGGACCTGTTGCCTTGAGCTAAGCAGGCAATACGCCGGGGGCATTTCCCCTCGCGGCAAGGGAGTTATCGCGCCCCAGGCTGGTGGGTGTCAAGATGGGGCCCATTCGGGTGGCCATGCCCGGAGCGATGGGCTATAACCGTTGGATTCCCGACCGGAGTGCTCCTTTGGCCCTGACTACCCTGAAATCCCTTAACGCCGAAATCAAACAGCTCGAAGCCCAGAAGAAGCTGGTGGAGAAGCGCGACGGCGAGGTGCCCAAAGCCCTGGCGGTCCTGCAGAAGTATGCGAAGGTCCTCAGTCCGGCCCAGCGGCGGCAGGTGGCCAAGCTCATCGGGGAAACGATCGACGCCAAGCCGGCGCGTGCCGCCAAGGCTGCCCCGGGACCCCGAAAGGGCCGCAAGCTTGGCAAGGTGGCGCCGAAGTATCGCCTCCCAACCGGTGAGACGTGGGCCGGTCGGGGTTTGGCCCCCAAGGTCTTCACCGCGTGGGCCAAGTCCACCGAGGGCAAGGCGTGGGCTCAGGCCAACCCCGGAGCGAAGTTCCCGTCGGCTGATGGGACGGTGAAGAAAGCTCCCGCCAGGGTGGCCAAGAAGACGGGCAAGCCGGTGAAGAAGGCCGCCCAGAAGGCCGTCAAGAAACTTGCGAAGAATGCCGTCGCCAAGAAGGCCAGCAAGAAGGCCTGATCATGCGCGGCCTGTTCCCCAAGAAGAAGAGCCGGCTCTCGCCCCAAGGCAAAGCCATTGCGGCCGCCCACGTGCTGCTGGACAGTGCCGAGGGCCGATTGGACGAGAAGGCCGCCGGCAGGCGCTTGCGCGAGGAAGTGGGCCTTCAATGGTCCTACCTGACCTGCATCCAATGCCTGTCAGGGCAAGAAGCCTTGGCGGCCATTGAATCGCTGCCCAAAGGGTGGCAGGACAACGGGCGCACCCAGGTGCACCTGTTGGGGGCTGCCGTCATGGCGGCGCACACGGGAGCCAACCTGCGTTCGGACGGCAGCTCGCTATGCGCCAGCTACTTGCGATCGCCACACGACTTTCACGCCACTGTCACGCGGTTGTGGTGATCTCACCCCAAGCGAACAGGAGATTGCTGAGCGCCAATGGCCCGGGCGCCTTGACTTGCTGCCAACCCGCGGGCCTGTAGGATCCCATCATGGAGCTACTTTTGCCTCTTGCTATGGTTATCTTGGCCTGCGCAACTGGTCTGGCGCTGCTCCAACTTGTAATCGCGCTCTTCAAGGCGCTGTCCTGCCGGGAATGGTTGCGCCGCAGGAGAGCGAAATGATACGTTCGTTTCGCCACGCCTGCCAGAGGACTCGCGCTTGGCACAGCCCCACAGCGACATCGATTTGGGCCGGAGTCCGCTATTCGTTGACGGGCGACACCGGCTATTTCAGGTCGCACGTGGATGGCGTTTGTCTCGCGTGCACCGGGGGGGGATGAATCGGCGGAGCAATGAGCGCTTCGGCTGAGCCTGGCGGGCCGCCAAAGGATTTAAGCCCTACACAGCCCGCTCGGTTTGTTTCGCTTACAGATCGGCCGTTTGTGGTGCGGTGAGCCCATCTACCCGGACGGCCGAAATGAAGGGCGGCGCGCAGGCGTTGCCCTCACCTCTGCCGCTGTCGGATACTGATCCTGTCCATCGTTCGTAGCTCGCAATTCGCGCCGCCCACGGAGCCACAAGAGGGGCGAATCGATCAATCAGGCCAACAACGAGCAGCCCGATGATACGTAGCAAGCTTGCTCACAGACGCGTTCTCGCCGAGGGCGGACCGATTCTGGTGTGGTTGACCTCGTTTAAAGATCATTACGTATTTACCGCCAGTGGCATCGGATTGTCTGGAAAATACGGTGTGGCGCTACGGCAGGACACGAAAGCAAGTCGGAGAGCCCTCGAAGCGCGCTTTGCGGGGTCGAAGTTTCACGAAGTGTTCGTGAGCGATGTGCCAGCTTCGGTGATCAGTGTCAACCGGTCTCTGACGTCGGCTGGGCCGCGAGACGGGATATTCTTCCTCTGCAACACAGAGGTCGTCCAAGCCGCGGTTCTCGCGCACCTCGGGGCCGTGATCCCTAGCGAGGTCATCGCTCTTGCAGCCAACTTGAGTCGGGGACGGGGCTAGCCATGGTGCACTCTTAAAGGTTCAGGAATAGCGCAACTGAAAACTGAAATTCAAGCTGGCCTGCGTTTTGTACACAGCTGATCCACGTTGGCCGGCTTGCACTGGTGCCGAGTGAAAGGTAGCCCGTAATGTCTAAGTGTGCGGTGGTGTTCGTAAGCGCGGCTGTGGAAGAGATCGGTGAGGAGCGCTTGCCCGAAGTCATGCGTGCAGGCCGAGAGTTCAATGCCAAGTGCGGCTCGCGTGCAGTTGTATGCTTCGACGGCAGCAGGTTTTTAACATATTTGGAAGGCACAGCGAGTGCGGTGGCTGCGAGCTCCGTTTACACCCAGTCCTTCACCCTGCATACCGAAATCGTTGAGCTGGCGCGGGGATCCATCCAGCAGTTGCGGTTCCCTGCGCATGCATTGCTCTTCCTGCGGATTTCAGAAGCCGAGCTCAAAGCACTGATGAGGTCGAACTGGGTGAATTTCTCCCAACGCTTCGGAGGGAAATTCATCCCAGAAACGGGGATGGAGCGGCTTGCCGCATTGGTCGGCAATCGTCTCGATGACGTTCCGCAGTGATGGGTAACGGATTTCCTCTGTAGGCCGCCCGATTCACGTTGCACAGTGGAAGCAGGGGAGTCATGAATTTGAGGCATTCGACAGGGGCATGCCATGCGGTTGGAATTTACTCACAGCCACATCTACCCAGGGGCCACCGCGTCCCTGACAGGCGAGCAGGCTGAACTGGGCGAGAGAGCCACCTGCTTGGTCGAGCTCAGTGACGGCGTGGTCCTCTCGACCAGCTGTCTGATTCAAGGGGGGGAGATCATGCTATTCATGCCGGACTACCTGACCGCCCGTGGGGCAAAGATTCCGGCGAAGGACTGGGTGCTGCGGAAGGATCTGGAAACAGGCGCCTGGAAGGCAAAATCAAAGGTTGCCGTGTAGCACTTGTTGCTCTTCCCGACCCGTCAGGTTGTTGGGTCTGAAGCAATCTTAGGAGCGTGTCATGCCAAACCGTGCGGTGGTTTTTGTGAGTGAGGCCAGCCCCTACCTTAGCCTTGGGCGGCTGGTTGAGTTGATAGCCGACGCGGAGCGGTTCAACAGACAGGCCGGCGTGACCGGGGTGACCTTGTACGACGGGGCCCGGTTCCTGTCCTACCTGGAGGGTCCACCGGATGGCCTTCGCGTTGCCTACGCCAGGGCATCCGAAGCGCGCAGCCACCTGAACTTCATCGAGTTGGCACGCGGGCGTGTCTCGCAACGTCGGCTGCCGCGGTGGCCTATGCGGCTGTTTTTGGCCAAGGAGGGCCAGCTGCAGAGCATCGCGATGGCAGACTGGGCCAGCTTCTCTCAGCGGGGCGATGCGGACGCAATGAATGCAACGGCGATGGATCTCCTTGTGCGCTTCACGGGAGGGCCGTCTGCCTCAGTCTACGTGGGGCCCCTCTCGAAACCACTCAGCGAAGGGGAGGCGAAATGAACATCGTGGCGACTGGTCTGTCACCCGGCGGAAGGATGCTGGGAGCTCCTCTCGCGCTCCCGATGAAGCGTTGGCAAAGCTGAGCAGATTCCGTCTGCCGAAAGCAGAAGTCGTCCCAACTAGCTTGAACCAGCTGCTGACCGTGTGGAAAATTTGACCCGACCTTGTGGAACGGCAATCCACATGAACGTTCTCTTCGTGGACATTGAAACCTCCATCTGTGAGGTGGTTGGAGTCGAACTAAGAGAGCTCGGCTATGACGTCGAATGCTTGGAATTCAGCTCAGGAGCCTTGCGCGCAGCGCAAGCGGGGCACGTCGACGTCGTCATTCTGGATGTGCCCGCCAGCCCTGACGCCCGGCGCAGTGCATACAAGTTGGCAGACGAACTTCGGCGCGATGGCATCGCTGTCTTCTTTACCTCCACGCTTCATCCGAACGATGTGATCAGCCGGCACCGGGATCGGGGTGTTTTGTCCAAGCCCTACGGCGTCAAACAGATCGCTTCCTGGATCGAGGCGCTTGGCAAAGATTGCAGAGGCGAACCGGCAGGCGCGCACGTGCGCTAGCTGACTGGCAACATGCATCCGCCCTTTGGAGTGCATTGGACCGCAAGCCTTCCTCTTTACAGTGGATACGCTGGAAGCGAACGTCGCTGCTGCCCATCAATGCGCGCTACTTGCATCATCAGAAGCACTGTCGTTCAGCACCGTCACTTTCAAGACGGCGACCAGATCGTTGTCCTGCAGACAGCGTTCAAGAACTGGCTCCTGAATACGTCGTTCGCCATTGGATTTCCCGACTCCAGCAATCGGCCGCTTTCTGATCGAGCGGAGCAGGCCAAGCGCGCTGTTGGCCACGGCGAGCGAGATCAAAGGCCACAGTTACCAGGAGGCCTTCGTCAGGTCTCCTTTCGCCGCGCTTATCTCCATTCATAGCGCGTTGAGTGCTTCAAGCCACGGCGACGCCGTGTTCTTCCTGTGCGCCGAAGAAGCCACGTCGGAAGCATCTCCAAAAAACTGATGCTGGCATTCGCCATAACGACCAGCATGACCTTGGCGTTGGGCATCTTCACTATTGTCCGCGCGTCACATTCGAAGCAGGAGTTGTCCAGGATTGAGTCCGTCTGGGCGCCTGGCAGCTATGCCATCGGAGAGATGCGTGCGCAGTTCGGCGATCTCCGCATCTACGAAACCTCCCAGGTCAGCGAAGCCACTTCCGCTGAGGCCGTCAAGCAATACGAACAGCGGATCGTGGCGGGCAAGGCCAAGATCAACGAGCTGGTGAAGCAATACCTGCGGTCCTTCGCCGATGGCGAAGATGCCGCGTTGTTCAAGCCGGTCAGCGCTGCGTTGAGCGATTACTTTGTCATCCACGATCAGCTTCACGCTGCGCTCCTCGCTGGCGATGCCGAGGCCGCGCAGACGATCTCGGTGACAGAATCCAGGGCAAAGCGCGTGGCGCTGTTCGACGCCATGGAGAAAGTCAGCGAATACAACCTTCGCGGCATGAAGGCTGAACTCGCAACCAACGCAGCAAGCCTCAACAACCTGATGTCGATCACAGGCTTGGTCTTGGCGGTGCTGTACTTGGTCGCAAGCGTGCTGGGGTGGGCGATCAGCCGTTCGGTCACCCGGCCCATTGGTGAGGCGTTGCCCGCTATCCGCAGCGTGGCCAATGGCGACCTCAACGTGCGAACCGACTACCAGAGCCGCGATGAGGCGCGCCAGATGCTGCTCTCCCTCCGTCAAATGGTTGCCACCTTGGAGCGTTTTTCGAACGACACCAAGGTCATGGTCAAGCTTCACGAGGCCGAAGACATCTCGCACCGGATTCCGGAGGACCTGCCCGGTGTCTACGGCGAGCTGGCCAAGGGCATGAACACAATGGTGTTCGAGCACCTTGAGGCCATCCTGGATGCCATCCAAGTGCTCAACGAGTATGCGGCCGGTGACCTGCGGCGTGACGCGCGACGCCTGCCCGGCTCCCGGGCGTGCTCCACGAATCGATGGACGCTGCCAAAGCAAGTCTGCTGGCGATCAACACGGAGATCAAGCGGTTGGCAGTGTCGGCTGCCGACGGCGACTTCTCCGCCCGCGGTAACACGTCTGCGTTCCAGCACGACTTTGAATTGATGGTTTCGGACCTCAACCGTCTGATGGAGACAGCTGACCACAGCCTCAGCGCCGTCTCCACCTTGCTTCAGGCCATTGCCTCTGGCGACTTGACCCACCGCATGGAAGGCGACTTCCGCGGCGTCTTTGCGACGATGAGCGAAGACGCTAACGCGACCGTGGCTCAGCTGACCGATATCGTCTCCCGCATCCAGCAGGCATCCACGGCAATCAATACCGCGTCGACGGAAATTGCCGCGGGCAATGGCGACTTGTCGCGACGCACCGAACAACAAGCGGCCAACTTGGAAGAGACGGCGGCGTCCATGGAGGAGCTTACCTCCACCGTGCGCCAAAACGCCGAGCATGCACGCCAGGCCAGCGAGTTGGCCAGAGTGGGGCCTCGCGCGTGGCCGGGCAGGGCGGTGGAGTGGTCGGGAAAGTAGTGGAGACGATGGGGGGTATCGAAGCCTCGTCGCGCCGCATCGGGGACATCATCTCCGTGATCGATGGCATTGCTTTCCAGACCAACATCCTCGCACTCAATGCGGCCGTGGAGGCGGCTCGAGCCGGGGACCAGGGTCGAGGGTTCGCCGTGGTGGCCTCCGAGGTGCGCACGTTGGCACAGTGCTCTGCCTCTGCAGCCAAGGAGATCAAGGGGCTAATCGAGGACTCTGTGGCCAAGGTCGCTCAAGGATCGGCGCTGGTTGACCAGGCTGGCCAGACGATGTCTGAGATTGTCAGCTCGGTTGAGCGCGTGTCCAACGTCATTGGTGAGATATCTGCCGCCTCTCAGGAGCAGGCGTCGGGCATCGAGCAAGTGAACCAGGCTGTTTCTCAGATGGACGAAACGACCCAGCAGAACGCCGCGTTGGTGGAAGAAGCGACCGCCGCTGCCCGATCCATGGAAGACCAGTCGGTACAGCTGGCAACCGCCGTCGCGGTCTTCAAGGTGAATGAACGCGCGCAGGGAAAGACGCCAGCCACGGCCAGTGCAAGCTTGACCAAGCCAGGTGCTGTGGACGGCTCCCGCCTTTCTCAAACCGCCTACGCGGGCAAGCCAACCCCGCCGAAGGCATTGCCAGCTCGTCCCGCACGGCAGGTATCTGCGGACGCAGCGCACTGGCAGGAGTTCTAACCGCCCTTCCAAGGCCAGTGCGAACGCATGGTCGCTCGCAGGGCATGGTTGACCGAAGTTGCCGCTGAAGTCACCGTGGGTGAGGCCGCCTGGATGGCGGCCTCAGACCCGCAAGCGCGCCGAAAGCTCGGCGCCTTGCGCCGTGAGGCGGCGAGGCGGCAATGGCATTGGCCGAGGTTACGGCCGCCCGATGGCCGCTCCGCTTTGGCAGTTCAGCGGCTCGGAGACGGGGGAATGCCAGCCAATGGTTCCCTCAGGATGCCCAGCCATGGCTCGACGATCTCCTCGAACGCGAAGACATGGTCCCGGTGCTGGTCCATCCCTTGGAGGTAGTGCCGAATGCTGCGCTCAAACTCGTCTGCGACGTTGGCGTTGCCGGCGTTCGTGCGAAGCAGGAGCACTGTGGCCGCTTCCAGCGCCGCAACACGTATATGCATGCGATTCATTGCTTCTTGAAGACGCAAAAATGCGTCCCTGACCTCGTCGTTCACCAAGCCCTCCGCGAGCAGGCACATCAACACAGAAGAGGATCAGTGGCTGCTGCTTGAGCCCGGGATCGTCAGGCGAGCACGGTTGGCGGCGATCAAAAGGGCATTGCCAGTTCGCTCCGCTTGCGTCGGAGTCATCGTCGAGCCGCACATGGTCGAGTCACCGGCCGCGTTGCGAACTTGGTAAAGCCCGAGTGCAACCACTGCTGTTTCGGCGTCAATGCCGACTTCAAACCTGTCCAGTGGGAACCACGTTGCTCCGTCGAATTTCTCCATCGAGCGCCTCATGCACGGAATCGCGGTGTCAGCCAGAGATTACCGCAAAGCGTGGAACTTGGAACGCGCGCGAATCGGTTGCAACTGAAAGCGGCAGCACCGTGCAGCATTGGGCAATCAACCTGAATCGATCTCCAGCCGTTGCTGAATGGATAGGGCACGACCAGGGTCAATGACGGCGACGCGTTTGCCGTTTCCCAGCTGCACGCCCTGCGGGCAGAGCTCAGCGAATCGGTCGCTGTGAGCGGCAGGCTCGGCACGCCAGGCAGACAGGCTCTCGATGACCAAGACTTCGTCCACTGCAAGGGCGAACAGCTGAACCGCGGATTGAACCAACAGCATTGCTGGACAACCCGTCCCGACTGCATCGCCTCCGGTGATCAAGCCCAGATCAACCACAGGGACGTCTTGCCCTCTGATCGAGACTACAAACTGGCGGTCCCGGGTTCGGGTCAGCGTCTCTGGTCCGCGTATTTCCACGGCCGACTCGACATCCACACCGAACAAATCGCAGCCCACACGCACAATCACCAGCTCCAGCAATGGCTCTGATGAGGCCTGCAGAAATGGATCATAAGGCAGGGGAACGGTCATGGTTTCTGTGGGCAAAGACCAAAGGGCGATCGCATCATGCCCTTAATGTGTCCACCGTGGCAATTCATGCCCTAAGAAATCCGAGGCGTTCAGATTGGCAGGCCAAGGGCCTCACTCTGACAAGACCTGCCCGTCGTCCGAAGACGATGGGTTAGCGGTGGCTGTAGCGTTCGTGCCGGCCATTCGCTTCATGAACTCTTCCAACCTCATCCGGCTCACCGCTTGGTGGTTCTGGCAGTGTGGGCACACCATCACACCGGCGCCTTCCAAGTCCGTCAGGCCCTCGCCCGGTGCTAGCAGCGAGGTGAGACCACAGCTGCTACAAGTGGCCTCAACAGCATGCAGACGCGCCAGAGCGCCGTCGGAGGTCAGTTCTCCATTGACAAAGCGAAGCAAAATAAAAGCCGGTATTAGCCACGGGTAGGGTCCTGAAATAGGCCAGAGGCAGTCAGCGGCCTCAGCGATCTCGCAGACTTCCTGAAAGCGATACGCACGCTGCAGGATCCTTCCGCGTGCTTCCATCCGGGACGGTTCGTCGGCTGGAAGACCGAGTATCAAACTCCCTCGGGTCAGGGCGCAAGGAGCTCGGCCAACTCAATGGCGCTGATGGGTCTGGAAAGCGCGAAACCTTGAATTTCGTCACACCCAAGGCCTTGGAGCTTGGCGACCTGACCGTTCGTCTCGGCTCCTTCAGCGACGGTCGAGTAGCCCAGATCATGGGCCAGACCGACGATCGCTTGGACCTTGAGCAATGCGCGTTGGTCTTCGGAAATATCGTCTATCAGCGACTTGTCGAGCTTGAGCGTGTGAATGGGCAACTCGGTCAGGTACCCGAAATTGCTGTAGCCGCTGCCGAAGTCATCCACCCCGAGCCGAATGCCTGACGAGGCCATCCGCTTGAGTTGCTCGCCCGGCAGCGAGTTGACCCGCAGCCATTCTCCCTCGGTGATCTCGACCTCCACGTCCTGGCAATCCAACCCCTGCGCGTGGATTTTGGCCACGAGTTCATCGGCCATTCCTTGCCGCGCGACATTCCGAGCGGAGAGGTTGATGGAAAGGCTCAACGCAAGGCCAGCACGCTTCCATTGCGCCAATTGTGCCAATCCTAGGCGCAAGCGAGCGGCCCCTGGGGGCATTTGTGGCCGCGGCCACCCAGTCGCGTTACTCAATCTCCCCCGATTGGCAGCAGGAGCAGATTTATCGCCAAGGGGACATGGCCGAGCTCAAGGCCACTGGGGGCAACTGGCGTCAACAGCTGATCCACCCCGAGGACAGGCCCGCGGTGGAATTGGCCATTGCTCATGCCGCGGAGTTGGCGTCGCCGTTGGAGGTAGAACACCGCGCCTTGTTGCCAGACGGCTCCGTCCGCTGGATACAGTTGCGGGCAGTCCCGTTGATGGACAGCGAAGGCAACGTGAGCGAGTGGTTCGGTGCAGCCTCCGGCATCACCGATCGCCGCGTGGCTCAAGAGCGTTTGCAGCAGTTGACCGCAACGCTTGAAGAGCGGGTGCAGGCCGGCACTGACGAACTGATGGCGATGGAGGAACGGCTGAGACAGGGCCAGAAGATGGAGTCCCCCGGCCAACTGGCCAGCGGCATTGCCCACGACTTCAACAACATGCTCACCGGGGTCTCCATGGGCTTGGAGCTGTTGGAGATGCGCGTTGGCCAAGGCCGTTTGGAGGACCTGGGTCGCTACGTGGAGATGGCTCGAACGGGGGCCGACCGAGCTGCAGCGTTAACCCAACGACTGTTGGCGTTCTTTCGCCGGCAGACGTTGGCACCGTCGGCCATCCACGTGTCGGCCATGGTGAACAGGACGCTCCACATCCTGGCCCGCTCCATCGGGCCCTCCATTGAGATCGAGACGCGGTCGGATCAAGTGGAGGACGTCGTGCGGGTGGATGCTCCGCAGCTGGAAAACGCCCTTCTCAACCTTTGCATCAACGAGCGCGATGCGACGCCGGATGGAGGGCGCATCTCGATTGAGGCCGAGCTCTCACACGTCGATGGCGGACTGGCGGAGCGTTTGGTGCTGACGCCTGGACCCTATGTTCGCTTGTCGGTCCGAGACACGGGAACCGGCATGGACGCGAGCGTTGTTGAAAAGGTGTTCGAGCCCTTCTTCACGACCAAGCCGATCGGGTAGGGCACGGGGTGGGGCTTGCCGATCTACGTATTCACGCGCCAATCCGGCGGTCAGGTGGCGGTTGACTCCATCCCTGGGGTGGGAACCACGATGCACCTTTATTTGCCGCAAAGCACGGCTGATACCGATGACCGAATCCAGGAAACGCCCGCGCTTCCCCCAGCCACGTCGCCTGGTCGCTCGGTCCTTCTGGTAGAAGACGAGACCGCCATGCGCACGCTGGTGAAAGAGGTGCTGAGCAGTTTGGGCCACCGCGTGAAGGCGGCTGCAAACGGCAGCGACGCCCTCACTGTGCATGCCAGCGAAAAGCACTTTGATTTGCTGATTACGGACGTGGGCCTGACGGGCTCGCTCAATGGGCGGCAGGTGGCGGACGCGGGCCGGCAGCGCCGTCCGACACGCCGGTGTTATTCATCACCGGCTATGCAGCAAGCGTCGCGGTAGGAGCCGGCCAGCTTGAGTCTGGCATGGAGATACTCACCAAGCCGTTCGCCGCGGGGGAGTTGGAAAGAAGAGTGACCGAGTTGTTGCTGGAAGCCGTCAAAGCGTCGAACGAACCGTTCCCAGCAACTCCAGCAGCGTGAAAGCTCCTTGAGCAGCATAACGTCGTTTTCGAGGAAGTGTGGGTCTGCGCCGGGAACGCCCCCGTGACCGGTGACCAGCAGGACCGTCACGGAAGGGTGGCGTGCCATGGCGTGCTTGGCGAGATCGTGCCCGTTCATCCCCGGCAGGCCCACGTCGGAGATGAGGAGATCGAAGGCGGGTTGCTGCGCCAAGCGCTCCACAGCCGCTTCAGCGTCTCCGACCGCAGTGATGTCATAGCCGCTGTCTTTGAGAACGTCCTGCATCGATTCGCGGATGGCGACGTCGTGCTCTACAAGAAGGATGCGAGGGTACGAGAGGCAGTCATAGCAAACCTGGTTGATCAAAAATTCGAGGAATCATGCAGGACTGGGAGTAAAGCGCTGGTGCATCCCTGTGATGACGGCAATCACGGGAAGGCGAGGGCGCCGTCGCGCCTTGACGCGGTTTTGCCGCGAGGGCTGGATACTCAATCCCCACCCCTCCCGCCTGGACACTCCCACTATGGCCCGATCCGCCCCCGATTTGCCGGCAGCGTCGCCCCACGCCCTTCGCGTCGAAATCATGCCGCTGGAGTGCGGTGATACCGCGGTGATCGTCGAATTTGAATCCGAACCGCCCGCGTCGTGGCGAGCTCTTCTGACGAAGAAGTTGGCAGACGTGGAGGGGCTTGAGCTGGTATCCGCCCAGTTTGAGGGGCGGGTTCTCTACGTGCTGGGTGCGGAGGGGGGTAGGGGAGGAAGCGTCCACAGGGTGAGTCAATTGTTGCGGTCTCTTCCCGGACGTCCTGGGGGCTCAAACCTGCTGGATGAGCCTGTGAGCCGGGGCGTCCCGGGGCCGGAGCAGGCTCTAGCGACGCACGCCTGAGCGCGTTGTTCAAAAGACGAGTTAAACGCCCGGCCGGAAGATAGGCCGAGCTCGGTTCGATCGCGCTAGCATCGCAGATTGATCACGCAAGGCAGCTATGTACGTTGAGGTATACCACCGGGTGGGATTTTGGGCCGGGATCACCGGGGCGGAAGGTTGGCGCTGGCGGCTGGTGGCGCCACGCGGGCATGTTTTGATGGCTCCCCGGGAGACGTTCGCCAGTCGGCAGGCGTGCTTGGCGGCCTTGGCTCTGCTGCAGATCGGGCCCATTTCAGCGGTGGAGTCGGCCGGAGATGCCCCGAACGCGGTGGGCGCGGCCCCCTCACTATGTCCCGCCCTTTCAACGCCATGACGGCCACCCCAGGTTGGGCAGGTCACGGTCACATCGCCGGCATCCAATGAGGACTGGGTCTGATCCATCGGGGGGCATTTCGCTTGAGTGTGACTCCCCGCGTCGCAGGAAGGCGATCAGTTGAGGCCAGCGGCGTTCGCGTGCACACTGCTTTTGAACAGTCAGGGTTCGAGGGCCATGGGTACTTCCAAGCCGGGCAAAGATTTAGAACGGGTCACCTTGTCGGTGGGAGAGCACGTTTACACCTCCGAGATCTGGCGGCTCAGTGAAAGCCGTTGGGTTCTTCTCGCTGTCGAGGTCCACGGCGTGGGAGGGCGCTCGGATTTGAGCATCAAAGCGTCGTCGTGCCTCCATGCGTTGGACGCGGGAGAGCGGATTGCGTCTGAGATTCTCAACAACCCCTATGGCTGAATTGGCGTTGGAAGGTTCAATCGACGGAATGGATCCCAAGGACGGCAGATGAGCATTTTGAACGTGTTGCTGAGTGCCGATCACTTGGCTGTGACCGTCGATACCCTTGCGCAAGATGCTCAAACCGGGGCGCACTCAGAGGGCGCCAAGTTGCTTCTGCTGCCTCAGCACAACGCCGTCTTGGCCACGCGTGGGTCGGCCCAGTTCTTCCTAAGAATCTACGAGCTCTGTCTCCAAGCCAGTTTTCGAGCAGACTTCACGATAGAGCGGCTGTCCGGCGAGCTTGGCGGCGTGATTGATCGCCTCTGGCCAAACTACGTGAGCGCGGCGGCAGCCGCTGGCATACCCATCAGCGCTATGCACACCGAGTTGGTTTTGGGCGGCTGGTCGGCGCACGCCCAGCGCATGGTTGCCACCGCTTATGCAAAGTCCGAAGATGGCCGTCCCGCCGTGGTCCAAGCGCTGGTGGGAGGCTTGGCGTCGCCAGGAGAGCCCTTGCGGAATCAGCCAGCAGGCATGGGACGGGCGGAGTTGATGGCAGCAGGACGCTTGCAAGCCGCTTACCTCAACGGCGACAGCGAGCGGCCATTAGCGGGCGGTCGTCTGTTGGCAGCAATTCTCTCAAAGGGCCAAGCAACCGTTCTCGATCTGGGAGGTCTCTAGGGGGCAGGGCAAAGCGTCGATTTGCTCGGCCACGGACCTCAGTCCATGACGCAAGCCAAGCAGAAAGTCCGCATTGGAGCGTTGGCTGGGGAGGCACATGGATGTCGACGATCATGGGCATCAGGTGGGCCCATGCAAGGCGCACCGCGGTGGGATTGGCAGAACTGGCCACCAAAGCCCTGACCGCATACTCCAAGGCATTGGTTTCGCCCTCAGCGTTGGGCAGGCGCCTCTCGCACTCGCTCAGGCGGAGCTCCAACTTGACCAACGCCTCCGTCTCAGCCTTGTGCATACCCCTCCTCCATTGGCTGGCCACCGAATCGCGGTCTGGCAGCAGGGTGGCCCCAAGCTCAAGCGTTGGAAACCGGTGAGCGTTCCGCTTGACTGCACCGTCAATCGGCCCTTTCGGGCCAGCACACAGCGGTCCACTCTTCAATCAAGACTCGCCATGCGCGGGTGGTTAGGTTGGGGGCAAAGCTTTTCCAACCTCGCGCGTGCCACCGCCTAGCGGTTGTCACAGAGCGGGCAAGTGAGCACGGCGGCGCCGTCCAAGTCCAGCAGGCCATGCCCTGGAACCAATCGCAGTTGGCGGCCGCATTCCAGACAAGCGCAACTGATCCGCGTGACCTGCAAGAGCGAGCCGTCGGCCCGCCGCACACCCTCAACCTGATCGATGAAGAAACGTCCAATGTTGGGCATGAAGATGAACAAAAAGCTGAACAGAGCGGAATGCATATGATGCACCGCGACAACCCCACCGGAACCAGATGAGACAATTGGATTCTGAAGAATTCATCTACGGGGTCGTCCGCGCAGTCCGCACGCCAGATACCGCTGTCCGATCCCTCTATTGCCGTCGCAGGAGCATGATAAAGAGGCGGGCTGCACGGCGACAGCCTTAGGCACAGGGAAGTAACCGAGCGGCGCTGTTGGAAAGCGCTGAGCCAGTTCGTTAACCAGCAAAAGGCCAGACCGGCGGCCAGTCGGTTGCGGACCACTGCTGAGGGTGTGTGTCGCGCGTTGCCCTAAAGAGGCCGCCTGCTAGGGGGGCCGATCACGACGATGCCCTGAACTGCCGGGGCGTCACCTAGGGGAGGGGGAGTCACCCCGTTGGGTTCGGCGGCGCCAACTGGGGTCAGCGCCATAGCGGAGATTTTCACGATTGTCGCGTCCATCGGACGCACGGACATCTTGCTAGGGCGAACGTCAAGCGCCAGTGAACGCGCTCGGGTCGACCCGTGCGCGAGGGCTACCCAACTTGGATGGCGGCAAGCGCGTCTTTGGTTGAGAGAGGGCAGCCATAGTGCCACCCTTGGCCAATAGCCTCTGGAGCAATCCGGTAGAGCAGCAAATCTTGCGCCTCTGATTCGACGCCTTCTGCGATGACATCCAGCCCAAGCTCACGTGCGATGCGATACATCCCTGGCAAAACGGGCCGCAGGGGGGAGTCCTCGTTGATAGCGGCCACGAACATGCGATCGATCTTGATTCCTCGAAACGGCGATTGGGCGAGGCGGGAGAAGTTGGCGCTGCCGGTCCCGAAGTCGTCGATCAAGAACCGGTATCCCAGAACTGAGAGGGCCTGCATGTTGCTCTTTGCGGCAGCGGACACGAGTTCTTCCCGCTCGGTGATCTCGATGCGAATTTGCTCTGGCAACACGCCAAAATCGTTGGTGACGCTGCCGATGTAGCGAACGACGCACTCTTGGGCCATGTCCACGGGCTCGGCATTGATGCTTACGTAGAGGTTCCTATGCTCCCTCAGCGCGGGGGCGAGATCATTCATGGCACGGGCCAGCACGTATCGAAAAAGATCAGGACTCAGGCCGAATCGGTGGGCGATGGGCACGAAGATGGCCGGCGGGATTTCATCGTCTCCCGGCGGGCGCCAGCGGCTGAGCGCTTCAAATCCCACGAGCTCCCGCGTGCCAATTCGACGCAGTGGCTGGTAGGCCAGTTCGATCTCGCTGCGCTTCAGTGCAAGCACCAACCGTTGCTGGATGGTTTGCCGAGCCGTGATTTGGTGTTTGATCAGCAAGAACGCGAGCAAAAGCCCTACCGAGGCACCCGCTGACAGGATGGTGGTGAGCAACGCCGAGGGCAGTTCGGACACCACGTGCCTAGGGCTGGTAACGAACGCGCAAACGTCGGCCACCCGGCTGCAATGTTGAGCTTGGACGAGAGACGGGGTGCCGACGCGGCTGGTCGGGGACAAGGTGCGGAATGTAAACGATCGGTCCTTCGTTTCGATGCTGATGGAGCTGCTGCGCGCAGGGTCCAAGCTCTCGAAGGCAGACGGGGAGGACACGGTGAATGTGTCGCCTTGGGCGATCAGATTGGACCCGGTGTAGGGGGAGCCAACGAGATCCGATGCGTGCCAAAGCCGGACAGCGCCGCTGGAGAAGCGTGGGGCGGGGAGGGTGTAGGGGCGCGAGCGCCCCCAGGAGAGCGCTGCAGACAAGGCGTCCGTCTCGGATGCGACCGATGTCGTTCATGTAGCTGGAGCGGAACGCGATCTCTTTCAGTGAGTCAATGTCGGTGGCGGAGCAAGGCGGCTGTCCAATGCGAGAGGCTTGTTCGGCCGCGACGCGCCTTGCAAGGGATAAAGCCTCCGAGCGCGTCACCGCGGCTTCCGCCACTGCCTCCGCCCCTTCCTTGTCACGCACGTAGAGGATGGCTTGGGCGACCGCGAGCATCGCCAAGACGCACGCCGCCGTGGCTCCTATTACGGTCAAGACGTAGCGAAGCCGATTTTCTCGAACGCTCAAAGCAACCCCCGATCTGAAACGCGCCATCGCTTCGCTTGGCTTCTCGCCTCATTTACCTTGTTACAGGTTTATCGGCAAGCTTTCCATGAACTTCAGCCCCAGCTCCACTGGCTTGCAAGCCTTGATCGAACAACCATGCATCTGCGTCTGAACTGTACAGCAGCAGGCCGTGAGCCCGGCGATCGCCAGCATGGCCACCCAGGACCTGCTGGTGGCAGCGCAGCTCCAGGCTCGATACCTCAACGCCAGCATGGGGCGGACCGTCGCCGGCGGACGGTTGCTATTGGGCTTTTTGAAGCCTGGCCAGGCGGTGGTCAAAGACTTGGGCCCGATTTAGCCCTGCCAATTTGGTCACTCGGACCGTTCAACGCAATGCCCCAGTCGAGCGCCGGCTGACGGGCAAGTGCAGCCGCGCCTGCAGCGTGATTGGGCTTTTCTCCCAATTTTTAGCTTTAGTCAAAATAACCCCCTTGTGGGTTTCGCGTGCCGGTGTATCCCAAACGTATGGCGTTCGCGATGCGTGCGTCTGACACCGACCAACGAAACGAAAGGGGGGAAGATGTTCATTGGATTCAGACTGACGACGCGGCTTGTCGTCAACGCCGTGGTTGTCCTGGTGCTGGCGCGATTGCTGTTTATGGGCATGGACGGCTTGGACCGGTTTTCCGACACGTGGAACCGCACCTTTGGGGCGAGCATGCCCAACGCCAGCGGGTTGCGCGGCGCCGTCAACGGCGCACGCCAGGTTGTCCCGTCTGGGTTGGACGAGTATGCGCGCCAGGCCGAACGGGACGCGGCCCAAAGCACCTCGCTGATGGACGTGTTTGCCAGCGTGTTCGGACGCGTGAAAAACGAGGAGGTCATGTTGCCCTCCACCATCAATTCCGCTGGAGGGGAGGGCTCGATCTATGACCGCTATGACCATTGATTTTGAGTGGCTGTCCATCCTCTCCGGGTGGTCCTTGCTCAACGACAGCGCGGCCTTGCTGCGCACCCCGGGCCAGCGCTGGGCGGGCTTGGAGGGATTGCTCATCGGCTACGGCCTCATCGCTGGACAGTGGTTCGTCTTGGCCACCATGGCCGGGGCGCTGGCATGACCACTGTGGGCGCGGTGCTGGCAGCCGTCCTGGGCCTAGCCGGTATCCATTGGGTCAACGCCCGGCACGCCAGCGGGGCGCTTCGTGTGCGTTACCGCATGCGTGCCCAAATCCTGGCCGGTTTGGCGTTGGCGTGGGTGCTCACCTTGGCGAGGCTGTCCACGTGAGCCGGCCACCTTACGTGCAGATGGCCGTTCGCGTGCCACAGGAGATGAAAGACCGGCTGGAAGAAGTGGCTGCCCGGGAGGGGCTGCATGCCAGCGAGTTGGTGAGGTGGCTGTTGAACGATGGCCTGAAAAGGCGAGAAGCACCGGAACCAGAGGCAATTCAGAGGCCCCTGTAAGAGGGGCCTCTGTGTGGATCACTTGCCGCGCGTGTCGGCATACCGAGCCGCGGAGAAGTGCTCGCCCAAGTGGTCTACAAACGTTTGCAGCAGGTGGCCGTGGTAGTAGGCGTAGAAGATCTGCTGTTCTTCCTGGGTGCCTTTTGCCATTGATGCCACCGTAAAGGTCAGATTGGGTTCCGTAGCGTCCGCATTGATGGTTGCCTTTAACGCCAGCTTGCCTTTCCAGCGTTCGGAAGTGTGCCCAAAGTTCTCCCCCACCTGCTCCCACGTCTGAATGCTGTCCTGGCCTTGTTTGGCCTTGAGCTTCGCCTTGAACTTCTGGAGAAGGCCTGCTGGATCCTTGGTGTAGAACTTCAACATTTGGTTTTCCCCCTGTCAGACAGGACGTCCCTGTCCAAAATGGAATGGGGGTGGGTATTGGCGAAACCAAGGGATCAAGAAAGGTCAAGGCACCGGTGGCATACCGTCTCACCTGGCGAGACGGGGCCGGGATAAAGTGGCTTCATGGAGAAAACCGTCCTTTACGTGCCAGCTGCGAAGCGATCCCACGATTTGGTCTGGGATCGGGAGGGGGGCGAGTGCTTGACGTTGGAGGCGTTCATGGAAGGCCGGGATTACGGAGAGGTCGTCCGGGATGGGCGGCTGGCGGCCGAACTGGAGGTGCTCGACGGCGCACCTCGGTTCAAGTGCCCCTATTGCAAGGACGCCATGGGCGTGAGGTCCAAAGCCATCCGCGCCCGAACCGAGTTCCGCTTCTACTTCGATCTCCTCACGGCTCGCCACCGCGAAACCTGCACCGGGCGCAAGGGACATTCGCCCCAAGCCATCCGGGCGCGCCGGTTTGGGCTGTGTAAGGAGGGCGCGCTCCACAAGGCGTTCAAGGGGTGGGTGAGGGACAGCCTGGACGCTGATCCGTCTTTCCAGGAGACCAAGTTGGAAGAACGCTGGTGGGACATCGAGGGCGTGAAGTGGCGCCAGCCCGACGTGCAGACGCAGCGGGACGGCCAGCGGTGGGCCATCGAGATTCAACTCTCCACCACCTTCGTTCACGTCATCGCCGAGCGGATGCGGCATTACCGAAAGAACGGGGGGCGCATGCTGTGGCTGTTCAAGGACCTGGATCTGGATCAGTTTCGACTGTCCGAAGACGACCTGTTCTTCGCCAACAACCGCAACGCGTTTCGGGTTACCCCCGCCACCGTGGCCCGCTCCCAGCGTGAGGGCCGCTTTTGCTTGGAAGGCGTTTGGCTGGAGCCCCGCCTGGAGGGCGGCACGATCCGCGACGTGGAGGTGCGGCGGGAGGTTTGCTTCGACGATCTCACGTTCGACACGTGTAGCCGGGGCATCCCTCGGGCCTACGCCTTCGACTACGAAGGGCACAAAGCCCAAGCAGAAAAGGATCGAATGGCTTGGCAGGAGGAGCAGGTCTGGAGCCATCGGCGAGAGGCTTTCGAAACCTTCTACGTGGCCCTGCTGCGGGGAGAGATCACCGACTACAAGGAGCGCGATCGCCGTTGGGAAGACTTGCGCCGCTTGTTCTCCCCGGTGGGGATCACGCTGCCGGCCTATGCTAAGGAAGCCCCTGATTTGGACCGACTGCTGGTGATTGGCTATTCGATCAAGCACGGCCAAGGGCGGCCGATGGGCATTGGCTTTGAAACGCTGGCCGAGTTGGGCCACCACGCCCACAAAATCTGGCCCAAGAGCTTGTGGTTCTACCGTTGCATGCTCCGTGCACACCACCAATTGAAGACGGTCGTGTCCCAAGATCGCACCGGAAAGCTCCAGGCAAAGATGAAAGGCGTGCTGACCAGTTTGGCCCGGGGGGAGACCACCTTTGCGCCCCACCGGTCCTGGGATCCCCTCATGCTCCGACTGTTCCCCGAGGTGGGGCCTTTGTGGTTGGCCGATCCCAGGCAGGTGGCGACAGATGCCTTGAAGCCGCGCCAGCAGGCAAAGAAACGCCAAGAGGCGATGGCATGAAGGAAGACCCGTTGAGCCGCGGCATTCAATCGGCGCTGGACGCTCGTGCTGCCAAGCGCCAGCCCACGGCGTTGGACATCGCACAGGAGGCCAGAGAAGCCAAGGCCAGCCTGGAATCGAACATGTCCTGCATGGCCCGCATCACTGTTCCCGCCGGCAGCGAGCGCCACCGGGTGACCTTCCAGCTGTTGAGGGCCTCGATGGACTACGGGCGTGCGTTGCTGTTCCTCCTGGAAACCCATCCCATCGATCTTCCAGCGGTGGCCTTGGCAATGCACCGCTCCCAGATTGAGCAATTCCTGCGGGCGGTGTTTGTCCAGTTCCTTGCCGACGACGAACAGCTGGAGGACTTTCTCCAGGAAGATCGCGGCCCCCGAAAGAAGAACGAGAAAGGAAAGTGGGTGACTATTGCCCTCAAAGACCTGGCCGCGGACGTGGAGCAGGCCATTGCACGCATCGGGCAGGACGATGAGCCTCAGAAGCTGGCTCGGACGGTGACCAATTCGTGGGACCCTCTTTGCGGACTGGTCCATGGCGGGAAGGCCATTCGGGTGATGTATCAAGATCCCAATGGGAAGATCGGGGCGCACGTGCCGGCAGCCATTCTTTTTCAGACCACCGTCAACGCGGTGGCCACCACCAACTTGTGCGTCATTGCAGCACTGACAGCGGTTGGGGTTGGGGCCTTTGAGGAAAGCCCCGTTGTTGAGCAGTGCGCCAGCGGGATGTTGCACTACATGCAACGGAGGAAAGCTCGCATGGAAGAGCTGGCCTGGCCGCCTTAAAGGATCGGACGCGCATTGTCGCGCGGCTCTCTATCCCCACCAACGATCGCTGGCGGGGAGAGTTGCAATCGGAGGTCTGCGAATCCTCGGTTTAGGCGGCGTGCCTTCTGACCAAGGGATTCCCAGGTTGAGTCTGCTGCGTCGGACGGAGGCTTTTCGTTGAGGACAAGCTGGGCCGATGCCTTGAATCTCTCAAGGAGTGCTGCTTCATGCCCCGGTGGGTCCAGTGCAGCGCGGCTGCTGGCCTCCGCTGCGTTGAGCTCCAGCATGTTCAGTTCGATCAGCGTCGTCATGGCAACAGGGGACCGGGTGGGCTCCGTCCGCTTGCCGCGCCAAAGGTTGGTGATCCATGTCCACATGGGGTCGATTCGTCCTTGTTCGCCGATGCCCTAGTCCTTGGTGGGCGACAACACTTTTTCGATGAGTGCGTTGCGCTTCTTCGCCGACAGCTCACCCAAAACGCCCAGCAGTTCGGCAAACCGTTCCTGCTGAGCCGCGCTCTGCTCGCCCAAAGCCAAGATCGCATCGGCCATCGCTGGGCTGGTCGCCAAAAGATAGGCTGGGGGCACCTCCAAGGCTTGGGCCAGCTCGAAGAGGGCTTCCAAGCTGATCGACATGCCCTCGGATTCATACCGAGAGATTCGGGCCGACGCCGTGTCCTTGTCCATCCCCATCCGCACTCCGACTTCGCGCTGGCTCAAGCCCCGCAGGACGCGGGCTTGGCGCAGACGCGCGGCCACCACGGCTCGGGGAGCGGGCGGGGCGGCGGTCACGGGCTGAACGGATGCAATGCAGGCATGCGGACAGGATGACCCAGAGGCTACGCCCCGGGTAGACTCTACGTGTCGCGTAAGTTGGCTGCAAGATCCCAAATCCATTGGTGGGAACAGGGGGTTCCATGAAGGGAGTTAGAAGGGCCGTGCTGACCGGGGCGTTTGCCCTGACTGCGGCGGCTGGAGCGCAGGCGCAATCGGGGACTGGATCGGATCTGCTTCGCCAAATCGGCCGAGCCATCCAAGGCACGCCCAAGGTGGTCAGTGATAGGGCAAGGAGCCCTTACGTCGAGCCGACCGGGACCTACTGGGACCTGGATCAGGACGTCTTGGAAGGGGCTCAGCACCTGCGGGCCGGGGTGACGGCTGTGGGTGGTGGCGGCGTGGACACTTGCGACATGCAGCTGCTCGCCATGGCCCATTCGTCCTATCGCATCGACGCCGACAAGCGCCAATGGTGCCTGAGGCAATGGTGGCTGATGGACACGAAGGCCCAGGGCGCCAACGGCATCTCAGGCGATGATCCGGCTGCCATCGAGCGCCGTTATGGCCCGGCTTTCGACGCGCGCCTGCAGCGCTTCAAGGCCATCCGACGGTTTGCCGTTCGTCCCACGTTCCAAGCCCTGGGCGATGTCGCCTATCGGGCCGACCGTGGCGTGCTGGAAGGATTCATCCCGATGCCTCAGGTGTCCGCGGCGGGACAAAGCGTCACCGGCAAGGGCTTTGTGCCGTGGGTTCACCGCACCTCCACGGGGGTGTCCAGCCCACCCAACGCCGGCCGCTTCCACCTGCTCATCCGAGTGGGCGCCCAAGAGGCCGCCAACTTGGCGCGACAAGGTCGCAGCTACCGAGACGATCTGGTGGTGTTCTCCGTCAACCGGGTCTGGGTGGAGGGCACGGTGCCGAAGATGGACGTGACGATAGAGAGGGTTCGGCTCGGATACCGCGACGAAACCATCGACGTTGATTTAACCCATACGCAAGGAGCACCGGCATGAAAGCAACCCACGTTTCCCTCGCCCTGATCACCGCAGGCTTGGCCGCCTGCAGCAGCAAGGCGGATTTGCCCACCATCGAACAAGTCGCCCACGCTTACGAGGCGCATGCCAACGCCAACCTTTCCAGCGAAATGGGCCAACGAATCGAGGTTTGGGGTTGGAAAGACCTCACCGCGGATTGCACCTCCAGTGGTCCCCAGCGGGCCACGTGCGTGACCGGTGGAACGCTGGACGTGGTCGGGTTCCAGGGCGGGCAGCAGTTGAAGCCCGATCCCGTTCCCGTGCCGTCGGCTTACGACTTCATCTTTGAGAAGCAACCCACAGGCTGGGTGCCGGTCGGAGCCCAGAAGAAGGGCTGACCTTGCCAAGGCGCGGAATCGCGCTATGCATTGAGGGAACACCACTTCAAGGAGGTCCCATGTCTTACAACGCTCACCACACCCCCGGCGGTCACATGCAGTGGGGCTTGCTGGCACCGGGCACCGTCATCCTCGGTGGTGCAGGCCTGCTGTTTCTTGCCGGAGCCCAAGAGATCGGCGAGAACATGGGCTACGGCTGGGAGGCCGGCCTGGCGGCCGCTGGTGGGGCAGCCGTGCTGCTCTTGCTGCTCCTGCTCTACGTGTTGAACTGGCGCGCGGCCCGCGTGCGCGCGGCTAGGGCCAGCGGGCTCCCGGTTTCGCCGCGCAAAGGTGGCTTTGGAAAGGGCGCCCTGGTGGGCTTGCTCTTCGTCGTTGCCCTGCAGCTGGTCAGCGTTGCCGTGGGCCTGCTCTACCCGGGCCTGGAAGAGGGCGAGCGAAACTTCTTCACCTCCGTGCCCCCGATGGCTCTGACGGCGCTCATGCCCGTGGCGCTGATCGTGGGTGGCATCGCAGGCAAGCTCTGGCGCTCCACCAGCCTGTAAGATCAGTCCATGTCCTTTGGGGCCCCGCGAGGGGGCCTTTTTTTTTTTCAAAGAACAAAGCCCAGAGCCACCGCCGGTCGCTTCGCGCCGGCTTCTGTAAAAGCGGTGGTGGGAAAAGAGCAGATGACGCCTTCGGCGCGAGAAGTGATGTTAGGAATAACTGCGGCCTTAGCTCCGCAGTTTTTGCTTTTAGTCAAGATTTTGTCCACCGAAACCGTGGACAAATTTTTATGGTGATCTACCTTGGATACATGGGAAGGCAATCGTGCCAACCGACAAACAAGGATCTCGCCATGAACCACGCGATGCTCATCACAAACGACACCATCACCATCAAGGAAGCTCACGAAGCTGCGCATGCCGCTGCCAGCACTTTGTTTGACCAGTTGTCTGGGTATACCTTTTCGACCGGCGCGGCGGGCTATCTCTATCCCGCGTTCCAGCCTTCCGTTGAAGACGCGCTGCTGGCTTTCCTGCTGAACCGCAATTCGGCAGAGCTGGGATGCGAAGACGACGAGCTGTTGGCTGACCAAACCGTCTCCGTCAACGTGGAGCGCCAAGAGGACGGGCAGCTCCTTTATGAGGTGGTGTTCGACATGGAAGGGTCGGATTACGGCACCAATTGCAAGGTCAAGGACCTGGCGACGCTGGACGAATGGTTCGATGAAGAATGGATCGGCGTGGAGTGCGCGGAGTAAGGCGTGCTGACAAAAACTGATCGCGTAAGAACAATTCATGTCCTTTGAGGCCCCGCGAGGGGCCTTTTTTGTGCAAAAAACCAACCGCCGGTCGCTTCGCGCAGGTTTCTGGAAAGCGGCGATGGAAGAAGCGCGGATGACGCCTTCGGCGCGAGAAGTGATGTTAGGAATAACTGCGGCCTTAGTTCCGCAGTTTTTGCTTTTAGTCAAAGTTTTGTCCACTCAAGCAGTGGACAAAATCATGGGGCGATCTACCTTGAGTTTGTGGATAGGCAATCGCGCCTTCCGGGAACCATCAAGGAAATCGACATGAAAATTCATCACCTCGTCAGCGACGGCAACCAAGCGGTCGCCATCACGCAATCGGCTTCGAGTGGCGGTGGCTACGCGCACCCGGTGAAGCTCTCCGCCATTCGCTTCAACGTGAAAGACGCCGAAGCGGTGCTCCAAGAACTCAACAAGTCTGGCCATCGTCATGAGAAGACGTTCGAAGTGATCGAGCGTTGGGACGCCGATGCTCGCAACCAAGGACCAAAGTCGAAGTTCGGTCGAACCCTTGCCGCCCTTGTGGATGAAGCGGGGGATCACCTGGAGGGGCAGGTGATCTACGAAGCCAAAGGCATGGAAGAGGGCACCGTGCGTGCGATCAACGCCGCAGCGAAGCAAGCCAGGCTTTCGCAGGTCCTTCCTGCTGCAGGCGGCCCGAGCATGGTCATCGGTGGGCAGGTCTGGAACCCACGGCAAGAGGCGCACAGCGAAGCTCCGGCGGCTGTCCTGGAAGCTCCTCGTCAGCGCGTGCGTCTGTAACCGCCGATCACCCACCAGCAAAAATCAGGAGATTCGACATGAACGTTCAAATTGCGGAAGCCATGAACAAAGCCAAAGACGACGCGGACCGCTACGGAATCCTTGCAGGGTTCGCCTCCTGCAACCGGGCCCTGCTTGAGAAGGGGGCCGCGCAAGAACTGGTGGACGCCCTGTATTTCGCCGGCGCTGCGATCAACCGTTGGCGTGCCATCGCGGTGGTCCGAGAGGCGGCCGCCAAGCCGTTGGACGCGGCGTCCTAAGCCGGAGCGCGACGTGCTTCAACCTGTCCCTTCCCCAAAACTTGTCACCCTTCCGTCCTCCCGGGGCTACTCCCGTGATTTGGAGCGCTTGCAGGCGGCCGCCGCGCGCGCGCAGGTCACCCGAAACGAAGCCGTGCGCCAAGTGCTCGCCATGTATGCCGCCCACCCTTACGCACTGAGCAAGCGTCGGCTGGGTGGGGAGAGGGACGTGCGCCTGGCCTACCTTCCGCTGCAGCGCAGCGTCTTGGAGGCGGTGGAGCAGGGCGCGGTGAACGCGGGGATTTCCACCGCAGAAGCGGTGCGCCAGATCATCCGGGACTACGTCCAAGGACATCTGCTTCGGAACCAGGTTCGGGGCAGCCGCCATGGGTGACCGCCGCCCACCACCGCCAGGAAGTCCGAGCGCTGAGCTGATTCACGCGTGCGTCGATGGAAGTCTTTTCCGCGCTCTACAGGCCCTGCGGCAGGGCGCCAACCCCAACGCATGGCGCCTCAACGAAGGTCCTGCGCTCCATTCCGCACTTGCCTGGCCCCGCATCGTCGAAGCCCTCCTGCAAGCTGGTGCGCACCCTCAAGAGAGGAACCACTGGTGCGAGCGCCCGCTGGAAAAGCTGGCGGCGGACTACCAGTTGAGCGACGACGCCGACGAGCGCAGCCGACTTGAGCAGACGGCGTTGCTGCTGTTGCGGCTGGGCGGCAACCCTCACCGGGGCAGCCCGTTCTGGAACACGCCATCGCTGAAGGCGGCGATGCCGCACGTGGTGGCCACGGTGGAAGCCGAACAACGCGCGGTCCACCTGAAGCAGGCATGGGCAGCCCGGGGAGGTGTCAGTGCAAAGCGGGCAAGGCTGTAGAGCCAAACGCCCAACGCCGCCACCGGTCGCTGCGCGCCGGCATCTGTAGAAGCAGTGGTGGAAAAGAGCAGGTGACGCCTTCGGCGCGAGAAGTGATGTTAGGAATAACTGCGGCCTTAGCTCCGCAGTTTTTACTTTTAGTCAAGATTTTGTCCACTACAACCGTGGACAAATTTCCAGGGCGATCTACCTTGGGATCAGGAAGAACGCAACGCTCTTCCCACCGACTGGAACCGCCGACATGACCCTTTCTCTTCTCGCCATCGCCGCCCCCATCGCCCTTCCTTTCAGCCTTTGGTTGGCCCAGCGCCTTGAACGCTGCATCGATCGTGCCCTTTGGGCGCACTGAGGGAAACGCCATGACCACGCGTGCCGCCCGCCACCGCTATTACGCATACGAGCGCCGCGATGGTTCTGTGTGTTACCTGCCAAAACTGTTGCACGAGGGGATTCAGCGCTACCCGCGAACGATCGCGCACTACCACCTGGTGCAGTGGTTGGGGGTGTCCAAGTTGCTCAGCAAAGACGAATACAAGCAAATGGCGTGGCTGGGTTCACAGCGGGGCACGCTCTGGCGTGGCTGGGTTCACAGCGAATTACGCTCCGAAACACCCATGATTCAACGCGTGCTGGTCTCACCGGCTGACACCCTGGCAGGGCAAAATGGTTTCATGACCCACGCTGCCGCTCCATCCACCCTTCAAGCCCCGGCCTACGGCCTGCTGCTCGGCCACACCGAGTGCCATTTCTGCCACGCGCCGACGCCCACCGCCGCGATCTGGGTGCCCTCGTTCGAGGAGCACGACGACGAGGGCCTGGTGGATCAGGGGGAGGGTGCCGTGTTGCGCTACATCGAGCGTTTGGACGAGAACACTGCCGCTTTCGTGGCGGGCCACGCGCCCTGGCTTCGCTTCGACGCCACCCGGACGTCCGGGCAAACCTACTTGGCCCACCATTGCACCACCTGCGGGGCCCTTCAAGGGGACCACTTCGTGTTTTCGCCGGATGGTCCCTACTGGCCCCAGAACGACGTCGAGCTTGCACGCCTGACGTTTGTCCAGGGCCTTGGCCCGCTCACCGCTCAAGCATCGGCAGGACAGAGCGCCTGGATGGACCGGGTCCCTCTGACCTGCACGCAGGCCTGACGGCCTCCCCAAGTTCAACCCGGTGTGCCGCCGGCGGCACGCCATTCAAGCCCCTTGCGCTCCGCGCGGCCCCATCGCCCGGCTCTCCGGTCAAGGGTCATTCCAGGGCCCGTGTCCTCGCTCCGCTGCGGGCCGCGCCAGCCCTTCCATTTCCTCCCTTGACCGCGCCGAGCGGTGGGGCGGTGGGTTTTCCATTCCAGGACATCCGGACCGGATGCCCTGGACCGGGCCATTACTCACCAGCGAGGTGCGCTCCATGTTTGACGAATTCGACCTTATCCATTCCTACACCCGCGCCCAGGCGATCGACGACGGCGTCCTGGTGGACGTGTCCGACGTGGCCAAAGAAGCCGGTTTCAAGTTGCCCGTGGCCATCACCCGCGCTGCGTGGGCACGCTACGTCGAAGTGCCCAGAGGGTTGGAACTGCGCGGCCAGTCGGTGGACGGCCGGCTCTGGGATGTGCTTTTCATGCTCCACGTCGCCATCAAGCGGCAACAGGGCAACGGTTCGGAGATCCACTACCAGCTCCACGTGGCCCTGCCGGATGCCGGCGACTGGTTGTCGAACGAAGCCCACCCGGAGGCCGGGTCTGGCCTGACGCGGTTGACCCATCGCCTTGTCACCTTGAAAGCACTGTGCGGGCCCGGGGACGCCCTGGAGCCGGTGGTCACCATCATGCTGCCCAACGAGGATTGAGAACGGAGGGGGCAGGACACCGGCCTTCATCGTTTTCCCGTGCTGGTCCCGCCGCTACCATGGTGGGATGACAGGGGAGGGGTAGGGGATGGAAAAGTTTGATTGGTCGAAGGTGGAGTTTGCACGCACGCCCTGGCGAAGCCGGGTTATCCCTGACGCGTTGCCGATCCTCATCCGGTGGGCGCAGGAGGGCGAAGCTCATTCCTACAGCGACCTGGCCCAAGAGCTGCACGACACCTTCGGACACGAGATCAAACCCCGCAAGGACCTCTACGGCACCGTCGCCGGGGGAGTGGCCCAAGCGCTCCAGTGGTTGAGCGAGCAGTGGAAGGAGCCCATCCCACCCCTCCATGCAATCGTCGTCAACAAGAACACGAAACACCCTGGCGAGGGTGCCATAACTATTTCGCCGGCCTACTTCGCGGGCAAGAAGTTGGACACCGAGGAAGAGCGCCGCGCGCACTTGCGAGAGGCGATGGAAGACGTTTTCACCTATCCCAATTGGGACCGGGTCGCCCACGCTCTGGGAGCTACCATGCTGACCCCGTCCGCCGGGGCGGTTGAAGAGGTGGCAGCGGATGCGCCTCTTCCCCTTCCTAAAGTCCAGGAGGGTGGCAGGCCAGAAAGCGATGAGCACAAAGCGTTGAAGGCGTGGGTGGCCAGCCATCCCGAAGAGTTCGTGGACTTTGGGAGCTTCCCCACGGGGAGCAACGAGAAGTTGTTGAGCTCGGGTGACCGACTGGACGCGCATTTCGATAACGGAAGACATCGCCTGGCGGTGGAAGTTAAAACCAGCAAGTGCTCGGAGGACGAGCTCCAGCGAGGCGTCTATCAAGCGGTGAAATACCGCGCCGTTCTCCGGGCCGAGCAGAAGGCGATCCGCCACGTGCCCAACGGGGAGGCGGTGCTGGTGTGCACGCGCGCTCCGAACGTGGAAACCCGGGCGCTCATCAAGCGGCTGCAGGTGCGGTTCCAGCAGGTGCCGCTGGAGGCGGAGCAAAAATGAAGCCTCAGGAACTGGAACAACGTATTCGCCAAATCGATGGATTCGTTCGGGTGCTCACGCAGGAGTGCCACATCCTCGACGAGCGCCGGCACATTCTGTCCCCACTCATTCAAGACCCCGAGATTCAGGCAGGGCTGAAAGCCAAGCTGGACAAGACGCCGGGTGCCAATGCCTGGAACCACCTGGCGCCGCTTCTTGGACAAGACCTGGTGCGCGATCAGTCACGGCTTTTTCTGGATAACGATCCCAGGTCGGGTAGCCTGACCAACCTGTGGAGAAAGCTGCAAGCAGATCCAGCCATCAAGGAGCACTACCGGGAGCGCTACGGGCACATGTTCGATCACTTCCACGATGAACCGATCAGTGACCTGCCGCCCGAAAGCACGGCTGTTTTCCAGGAGAAGTTCAGACAGAGCGATCGGGACGAGAACTACTCGCGCTTCGATAGTGGCTGGGAAAAGGTCTCCGCTGCTATGGCGCTCTTGATGGCCGACCCAGTGGCTGAGAAGATCAAAACGCTCCGGGACAAGCACCACGCCCACCTGGAAATGCGCAAGCTGGACGAGGAGCCTGGCGCGTTTGACATCAACACGCTTGGGTTGACCTTCAATGAGGTCTTGGCTTTTGGCGATCGCTGTCAGGCCATCGTGGCAGAGCTGGGGCTGCTGCTGACCGGGACCAGCTGGGATCCACAGCAATACGCATCGGTTCACGAAGCCCAGGGCAAGGCGATGTGGAAAACCTTGGCTGGGGTTTGACTTCGAGGCACAACAGCGAAGAGCCCAGAAGCCGCCGCAGGTGGCCAAGCCACCTGCCTTCTGAAAAGCACGCTTGGTGCGAGGGCATTGCCTCCGGTCGGTTTTGGAGATCCGAAGCTTTGCCACTTCGAACGTGAGGGATGCCCCCCGCCTTCTTTGCCGTCAGGGGCATTTGAATTCAAAGCCCACCCAGTCGCTCGCTCCCAGGTCTTGCCAGTAGAACCGTGCGCCTGGACCCACGACGCTGCACGAGCAAGCCGCCGGCCAAACCGCGGTGCCGGGGTGGTTGACGAAGCCGTAACCTGGCATCGGAGTTAAGTTGGCGCGCAGCGCGTAGACACAGGCTTCCAAAGCCGGTGTTGGGCGGGTCACGCCAGGTGGCTCTGGCGTAAACGTGGGGGTGTCGTTCGTTTCGTATTGCCAAGTGCATGCCAACGAGGTGGCTTGAAGCTCGGCCAGGGTCCGGGGAGCGTTGCAGAAGATCGCCCAGCCGTAGTGCCCTCCGTCTCCCCACGAATGCCAAGATCGCCCGGTGTATTCGGGAAACGTCGGAGGTGGTGCGTTGGGGGTGCATGTATTGGCCTCGTTGCGACGAACCCCCGTCTCCGCCCAATTTGTCCAAGTGGTGAACGTCGGGCTGGGCAGCGACCACGTGGTGGCTGGGCAGTTGTATGACCCGGTCCTCGTCCGCCGCTGCTCGGCCTGCCACGTGTGCGATCCAATTTGGCCTGCCGGGCAAGCGGCCGCCGTGGTGATCCACTGGGTTTCGGCTTGTGGGAAAGGCGCTGGGCAAGCCGTGCAGGTGGTATTGGTTTGCGTCCAGGCGTTCCACGAGCCGGTGCCCGTGCATGAGAAGATCCGCTGCTGGCCGATCGCGCCAAACTGACCGGCAGGGCATCCAACGTTGCGCGTTTCGGGAGCAGGGCACGGCGCGCAGGTGCTGTTGGTCGTGGTCCAACTGCCGGCCGTCGTGGAGCCAGCCCACGCCTCGTAAACGCTCGGATCGGTTCCGCAGTGGTGACGGCGGTTCTGGAACACCTGGCCCACTTGGCCCAATGGGCAGTTGATGGTTCGGTTCTCGCTCCACTCCTGACACGGCGGCACCGTGCTTGTCGGCGGCGGCGTGACCGGCGGTGACGTGGGCGGGGCCGGAGGCGTCACGCTCACCGGAGGAGCGGGCGGAGTGGTCGGTGGGGGTGTAGCAGGTGGGGCGCTAGGCGGCGGGGCGGATGGTGGCGACACCGGCGTGGAAGGCGCGACCGGCCCCACGGGCCCTACTGGGGTTCCCACGGGTGGAGAAACGGGCGGGGTGACCGAGGGGGTGACGGGTGGCAACACCAGCGGCGATCCGGTCCATTCGCCCCCCAACAATCCGCTGTGGTAGACGAAGACCACGCGCGATTTGTCCGCACACGTGCTACCCAGCAACCCCACGTCGAGCTGGCCGCCGGTGTTTCGAATCACCGACACGTCCGACACCTGCGCGTCCCACACCCCGCCCGCGTTGGCCGCGACCAGGTCCACGCACGCTTGGCGAGGAAGGCCGGCGTAGCTGACGGAGAACGAATCCCCGAAGCGTTCGACGGTGTAGGACTGGACGTTCACTGCGCCGCCCCACGCGTTGGTCAAGACGCTTTCCCCGACGCCGAGTTGGGATTCGGGGGCCAAACCATCGACCACTATGGCCGTGGTGCTCACCCCGCGGAACGTCCCCACCATCCCAAAACTGCTCTCGATGCGTCGGGACAGCTCGCGCAGGTTGCGCGTTTCGCTGGCGAGCTTGGCCTTTGCATCGACCTGCCCGAAGAACAGGAACATCGCGCCCGTGGCGGCGGTCACAACGCCCAGCGCCAGCAAGGTCTCGGTGAGGGTGAAGCCCAGCGCGCTGCGCACGCCCTTGGAAAGGCGGGTGAGGGTAGGCGAGCAGCGGGGGCGGGTCGTGTGCGTCATGCATTCAGCATGCGATGCACCTGGGATTCCGCAAGCCCCTGTTTTTAGTCAAAAAAAGTTGGATTTTTCATCTTGACATTGCGTGGTGGTCTGGTTGCATGGGGTTAAGGGAGTGGGGCGACCTACTCACGAAGACCGCTTTAAATAACCCAAGAGACCGTCGCCATGATTGAAAGCCCCACCCGCTCGGCCCGCCCCATCGCTGGCCTTCCTTTCGCGCACATCCCTCCCACGGTTCCCGCGTTCCTGCCCGAAGGCAAGCTTCGCCGGCAAGCCCGCCTGGCGCGCGAGCAACGCCACTTCGAGCGCCAGCTGCGCAAGGAGCTGAAATGGAAATGACCACCGACCGGCGTGCTCAGCGGCTTCTGGATGCCATCGAGCACCGCAACACACAGGCTTTGAAGAGAACCATTGCGGCCATCCGCGAGGCACGTCTGAAGGCGTGGAGGGGCCTGACGGCTTTCCCGTCCTTGGACCACCCGGTGGGGCCCAACGGAATCACCGCTTTCCACGTCGCTTGCATGGCGTGGCACGTGAACCAGGATGACCCGGCCAAGCGGCAGTGCTACGACAAGATGGCCGGATTGCTGGCCGAAGCAGGGGCGGACGTGTTCGCGGAGTTCGGTCCGGCAAAACAACGCTGGACGATCATCGAAGCACTGCATGGCGCTGCGCCACCGTCTGTCAAAGCATGGATGGCCTCTCAGCCGTTCGATCTGCATTGCTCGGCGTCAAACACCGCCCACACGCTGCGGTGGGACTGCCGTCGTCCAGCCGCCTTGTCGGAAGGATAGAAAAGAATCCAAGGGCTGAACGGCCCGAAAGGGTTGCAAAAACATACACTTGCGCAATGGCAGCGTCGGGGTAGATTCGGAGGGAACCCCTATCTACTCACGAAAGGATGCCCTATGCGACTGTGCAACTTCTCACTCAAGGGTGGCGTCGGCCGCACGACGCTGGCCCTGAATCTAGCCGGGTGCTATGCCCGTGACCCCAGCCTGCGTGTGCTGGTCAATGACCGGGACCCCCAAGGCGGGGCCTGCGCGTTTGCCTCACTGTCGGACGAAACACCGTTCAGTGTCGGGCGATCGCGCTCCCCTGGCTTCGACGTGGAGATCACCGACACCCCGCCGCGTCTGCCGGACAACGAAGTGATCCCCGAGGCCGATCTCTACCTGGTGCCCACGTTGCTCGATGGGGCCAGCTTTCTCATCTTCCTGCGAACCGTGGATGTGCTTGAAAAGAAGGGAAAGCGTTACCTGCCCATCGCCAACCGGACCAACGAGAAGCGGGCAGCCCATCGCCGCCGCCTGGAGCACCCCAAGATGTCGGGCGCTATCCTGGTGCGGGATCGTGCGTTGTTTGCGGACTGCTACGAGGAGGGAAAGACCGTGTTCGACGCCAACGGCCGCTGGGCCCGGGTGGCCCAGGAGGAGATTCACGCCCTGGCTGTCCGGGTGCGCGATACCTTGGCCGCTGGTGCAGGCCGGAGGGCTGCGGCATGATGGAGCTTCCCTTGGTTTCCCTCCCAGACCTACCCATGGCCACTCGCAAAGCTCCTGCCAAGAAGGCTGCCACGAAGAAGGCCGTCAAGCGCACCTTGGATGACGTCAAGGACGTGACCCATGCCAAGCCCCGCCGGGCCAGCAAAGCGGCAAGCGTTCCGATTGCCCGCATCCCGGAGCACCTGTTGCTGGGGCCGGGCGACTACCCGGAGCGCAAGTCCTACTTTGACTACGACGACAGCCAGAAGGCGGGAAGCGTGGGAGGCAAGCGGGTTCACATGGTCATGCCCCGATCGGTCACCCTGCACGACTACCGCCGTCGGGAGGACGGGCTGCGCCACCACCGGGCCATGGTGACGATCCCGCCAAAGCTCCGCGAGAACATCGCCAAGCTGTTTGGCTTTGACGATTCGGAGGACGCCGGCAGTGAAGTCGCGTTGACCACCGCCATGGTGGCGTTGGCCGACTACGCGGCCGCGTCGCTCATTAAGGACAAGACGCTGTTGATCGTGAGCTCGCCCGAGGACGAACACGCGGAGGACCGCAAGGCCGCCAGGGTGGCGGTGCGGAATCTGGGGATGAGCAAGAACGGAAAGATCTACTGAGCGTGGCACTTGGCCCTCTGACTGCTGATCAAGAGCACGCCATTTGGGCCAAAATCTGGCGCGTCCCAGGCATGACGGCTCAACCGCTGACCGGTTGGCTGCTTCACTCGACGGGAATCTGGGCAGACAAGCGCACGCTTTCCGATCGGTTAATCAAGATTTTTAAGGTGTCCGCCAAAACTTGGGAGGCTGGGATTCCGCGCAGGCCTAAGAAGCGGCAGCAGGTCTGTGATGGCCTGGTTGCTTACGTCCGGCAAAGCCACGCTGAGCTGATGCCGGAGTGTGCGGAGCGCCAAGCCCGTGCGATGGAGCGAGGTGCACGCGCTCTGTCCGAACATCCAACGCTCCCCCCGTGTAACTTCTTCCACCACACGCTTGGTATCGCAGGCGGAGATAGGCTGGAAGCACTGGCGGTTGCATTCGACGAGGTTTCCGCCGACGTCCTGCATGGGCGGTTGTCCAGGGACAGTATGTCAGCGGCAGTGGTCAAAGCGGCAGCAGAAGTGGTTGGACTGCCCGCGGGAGCTATGCAGCCGGATAGTCGGCTGGATCCAGGCTTGGATGCGTTGCTCCTGCTATTGGCTCAGATGGATCACGACCTCACCACTCCTCTGATGGCTAACGCGGGTGAGATCAACAGCTTGGTGGCACTGTTGATTGATGCGCCTGGGAGTGGGGCGAGGAAGCGGGTTCAGCACCGACTTTTGGACATCTATTACGCCCTGGCGCTTGCTGCGGCCGGGCGTGACCTGCCAGAGAGCTTGCCGAAGGTCCGAGAGATTGAGGGCGTGCTCATGGGCGGCCCGCCCGAATCCGGTGGCCAGTCCTGGGTGGTGCGTTGGCGCAATGGAACCAAAGCGCTTCGAGAAGAGGATGTGCTATCGGTGATCGCGCATGTCGGACACTCTACGGGGAAAGACGTGTCATGGACGATGCGACGTCTCTATGTCGCCGCCCAAGCTTGGGGACGGGTGGAAGAGCAGGGTGTGGAGGCAGTAATGCTGGCCGGTGAGCGCTACAACCAATGGTGGAACGCTCTGTGCAACCAGGGGCGGGTGAAGACCCCATGGGTCCAACCCTACTGGTCCCAGTTCTCGCAAAGCAGGTGATGAAGCGGCTCCCCTCATTTCGAGGTAAAGCCGCCATGGCTCACTTGCCGTTCCGCTTCGCAACAACTGAGGCTGCTTTGGCCTTGAACGCACGTTGTTGAGGAGAGGGGTTGGGTTGGCGATCCACCGCGCTTTGGATGCGTCGCTGGGCGGCCTGTGTCATTGGGGTCTTCTTGCTGCTGCTCATTGTGTTCTCCTTCCAGGAGGCTGGGTGAGCGGTCAGCCTAGAAGGGAGAGCCAGGACAGTTGGTTAGAAATCTTGGGAGTTTGATCAGCTCCTGAGACATCAGGGCCAAGACAGGGTTTCACTTCAGTAGGGACGTGTTGCTCAACTCGGATGACTCGTGCCCATTCAGCCTCTTTCTCAGCGCCTCCTTGGACATCTTGGGCGGGGCGTTCAGCGTGAGCTCCTTTCCGTCCAACGAACGGTAGAACGGATCGTCTACCCCAGAGCTGACGTAAACGACCAGGTCCGGCCCGATGGTCAACAGGCCTGCATCGAACAGCGCGTGTATGTCCTTTCGTAGCAATAGGCCGTTGTTCAGAGCGTTGGTGGAAGCTCCGTTGTAAGGGACGATGTGAGCGGCGTCGATAACGCTGGCCAGGGCGGTCCCGGTGACCATGCACACCGCTCCATAGTGAGCGACTAGGCGCTTGCGAAACTCGGCCTGGCCCTCTCGGATCACCCGGAGGACCTGCTCCATTCGCTTTCCCTCTGCTGCGACAGCATCAGGAGCCGGCGGCAGTGGCTTTTCTAGCCTTAATCGCCCGCTCTCCTCAAGGACGCCCTGAAGGGCTTGGATCACATCGTGACTGAAAAGCTCCGATGCCGAGCGCAACTGAAGGTCAATCCCGGACCGGTGCCGGATGTGCGCCAACAGAAGGGCGGCGTCCTCCACATACTTGAGTTTCTTTTCGCGCATGCTCCAAAGTTGGTTCAGCTCGCCCAAGCTCAAGACCTTTAGCGCTGACCTAACATCACGGCTGCTCATCCGGAGGTGGCTCAGCCCTTTTTGCAGGTGTTGACGAACCAGGTATTCCTCCAGCTCCGGCGGGTTTCCATCTTCGTTATCGCGAATGGTGAACAGGCTGCTGAAAGGCTTGTTAAATTGCTCCTTCCACTTCTTCTTTCGCCGCTGAGGCTTCGACGGGCTCCGGTTAGCCTTACTGTCGCTTCCCTTGTCCTGATCCTTTTCGTCCATGTCGGTCAATTGGTTGTCTGAGCTTGCCTCAATGGTAAGGGATACCTGGTGTCCGGGCGCCCCTTCGGCTGGCGCTTGCGGGCTTTCAACCACGCCGCCGCCAGATCGTCCACGTCGGCCTGCAGCGCGGACCGTTCCCCAGGCAGCCATGCCCTCAACGTCCCACTGGCCACCCCAGCGTCCCGGTTCGCTAAACGGCGCCGGGCATTGAGCCACTGTGCCTTGATTTCCTCCTGACGAGCGGCTTGGCGCTGTGTCCGCATGCGAACCGCGTTGGGCTTGTCGCTGTAAGCCGGAATGTGGTCTTTGGCCTGGCTAGGCCACGGTGCTTCGTGCGTGCCCTGTCGCCGCAGTCGGATCTGGCGCAGGCTTGGATACCGGGCCATCCACCGGTTCTCAAAGGAGCGGTCGGAAGGAGTGTCAGTCCCCAGATGCAGGGGGACGACCAACGCGTGGAGGGCGATCAGTTGCCACACCGCCGATTGAAAAACATCCTCGGTCAACCGGAAGGCCACCACCTCGGGGTGTTCCAGCCATTCGCCTTGGTGCACGTTGCGCAAGAGCGCGGCCAAGTCGTTTCGCGTCAGATGGGCACGGTGGGCCAGTGGCCACCCCACTATCCAGCCGTCCGAATGCCTCTGGGCGTGAACGACGAACCGGGGGTGTATCCAGCGCTCTTGGAGCTGGGCAAGGACGGTGGCTGGCTTGGCAAAGCGCCCCACCTCGACCAGGTGGTTGTCGGAGCGCTGGAGGACAAGCAGCCGGTCGGCCAGCAGGGCGTCCAAGGGTTCTGGTGGCAGCCGCTGGCTCAACTCGGGCCAGGCCAACAGGTCTCGGCTGCCGCGTTCAGCGATGCAGCGTTTGCAGGCCATGAGCAGATTTTCGGTGTCCGCCGGGCCGCCCTGGTTCAACGGAACGAGGGGTGAAAGCCCCCACGAATGGCGATGATCCACGTTCAAAGGGGCGGTGCAGAAAGCGCACGCGGGGTTCTCAGAGCGGCGGGCCACGTCCAGCGCCCAGCGTGGGGTGGCAGGCCCACGGGCGGCATGGAAGGCCAGCACGCGACGGGCAAACGCGTCCAGGTCAGCGGTGTTCATGAGAGCACTCCTGAAACGAAAGCAGGTGGATCATTGATGGGCCAATGGCGGTGAATGAAGGCCATGGCGCGCACCCTCGCTTGACTAAAACGAAATGCGGCGAGGGATCTGCGATTTCCTTCCAGGGGTTCTTTGGCTCCCCACTTGTGATTCGGGAAACGCGCTGTGGGTGTATCCAAGGGCACTGCACACGTTTGACTAAAACCAATGTGATTTGGGTTTCTTGGGGCGTGCTGCGGGTGGGCGAGGGCAACCTGTCCTGGGGATTGGGGGCAATGCGAAACGGTGGGCTGGAAAACTCCGCACGGATTCCCGGGGTGGGGCATCGGTGGGCGTGAGGGGTGGAAGAGCGGGAGCGTTGCGTGGGCATGGCGTGGGTGGTGGTCCTGTGGGGCGAGGGGGCGTAGACCACCAATAGCGCACCTGGGGCAACACGCAAGGGGCCGCCGAAAAGCAACTGCAAGAGCCCAACGTGGGTGGAAGCAATGTCGGCAGTGGCAGAGAAGCAGGAGCCCGGACGGTTCCCCAGAGTCGTCATACACATGACGCACTGAAGTGGGAGTGCGTTTTTCGCCCAAGAATCGCTGTAACGCCAGCCGAAACCTCAATGCAATCAAGGCCTGACCATGTCACCACCGAATGGAGACAGTGTCAGTGCTTGTTAGCTCGTTTGGCCCATGTTTTTCAGGCTCCTGACGTGGGGCCTTGCCAACTCCGAGATTCGCGGTATCGGTGGAGTAATCCCGAAACGGAGTTACTCGACCGATGGCGTTCGTTCGTCAAAACGTAAACCTCGACCCTCGGCAACTGAAACTTGCTCAGCGGCTCGCCCGTGAATCGGGCAGCGCGTTCAGCGCCTACGTGCGAGAGGCGCTGGAGCGACACAACACCGCCACGTCAGTGGTGAGCGTGTTGGAGAACGCCAACGCTCAGCTGGAGCGCCTCATCGACGATCTGCGGGAAGAGAACGCGCTGTTCCGGAGTGCGCTCCAAGAAGACCTGCGGCGGTTGCGAGACGAAACGAAGGCGGAGCAGGACAGCGCCATTCAGCGCTACGAAGAAGCGCTTCGCAAGGTCGTGACGGCGGCCCTCTCGCAACCCTCTCCAAAAGGTCCTGGTGCGGCCAAGGTGCCCGCAACCGGACCCATGACTGCTCCACGCACCTAACTTTCCCCCACAGCAGGAGATCCATCCCATGAAACGTTTTTCCCTTCCTCTCACTCTCTGCCTGGCGGCGTTCATGCCGCTTCAGGTTTCCGCCCAGGCCGCCCCTGATGCGGTCCATGCCGCGGAGGACGATGGCAAGCCCAAGGCCGACAAGAAGCGTCTGTTCAAAGCCGGTGGCATCGGTTGCGTGGCCGGCGGAGCCATCGCCTTGCTCACGGGCAAGAAAGACAAGGCCTTGGGCGCTTGCGCCGCCGGTGCTGCCGTGGGTGCTTCGGCGTCTTACGTGACGCAGCAGCGGGAGCACGCCGAGCAGGCCGCCGACGCCGCCCGTGCGGCTGGCATGAAGGCCGAAGTGGTCACCAAGACCGAAACCGTGGAAGGCAAGCAGGAAGCCGTCCTAGATTCGTTGCGTTTGAACTACAACCCCGCCGACATGAAGCGGTTGGACAGCGACACCCGGGCCTTCCTCGACAAGTTCGCGGGTCTGTTGAACAAGTCCAGCAACGGGTTGACGGTGGTGTTCCAAGGCGCCGACAAGGCCGCCTGCCAGGTGCCCATCGTTGAGCTGGCCAAGCGTGGCGCGCTGTCCAAGGTCACGGTGGACGACCGCTGCGGCAGCGGTGAGCCCGTGATCGTCGTTACCCCGGTGCCTGACGTCCGGTGATCTCAGTGCCCGGGTGTCGATCGATGCTCGGGCTTCCTTCCCCCTTCCGAGGAGCCCACATGACCCCAGAAGAAAAGAACCAAAGAATCCTTCAGCGCAAGCGCAAGGAACTGCTTGAGCGTGCCAAGGCAACCCCAACCGCTTCGCCCACGCAGGAAGAGCGGCTGGTTTCCGATGGCGTGAAAGAAAACCTGAAAGCTGCCGGTCACTGGGCCGGGGTGATCAGCAAGCGCACTGCCGAGTTGACCCAGAAGGGCGTTGTTGCCGCTGCAGAGAAGGCGAAGCAAGCCAAGGCGCAACTGGACGCAAAGCGCACCCGAGAAGCCCAGGAACATAGTGCTGTCGAAGAGAAGCCTCAAGACGCTCCGCTCACCGTGGAGCAGGAAATGTTGGTCAGGCAACTGACGTCCGATGCAGCTGCACCGGTTCTCGTAGGAGCGGGTGATAAGGGAATGTGCACCGTTTGGGAACTGGTTGATGAATTTGGAGAGCCTGGCGCACAGGTTGCAGATGGACTGGGCGGTGCGAACAATCTCGTGCCAGACCCTGGAGCTGTTACCTCGTTAACGAAATTAGAGCTCGGCAGTGAGCAGTTTCTGTTTGGTGAGACAGGGGCTGGCATGACCAGCAACGACCTGCTCGCTTCTGGCGGGGTCGTATCCGATGGAATGGATGGACTTCGTGGGGCTGCGAAAGAAGCGCTGGATGCGAATTCGACCATTCATGTGCCAGCGGCACTTGCTGGTGAAGGTGCGGCACCCTTGGCCGACCTGTCTCAGCAGGACGTGGTGGATACCCTGTCCGTTTCTGCGGTGCCTGAAGGGTCCAGCCAGCCGCCACATGCCGCGTCAGTAGAGCAGCCGGTAACTCCAATCCAACCCAGCCCCCGCTCTCGTTTGCCTTGGGTCTTGGCCGGTGTGGTGGCGGTAGCATTGGTCGCGGGGGCGATCTACTTCTTGCTTGGGAAGAACAACCAGGTGCCTCCAAGCACACCCGCTCCCGCGTCGCCGGTGGCCACTCCAGCCGCTCCCGAGCAGTTGCCGGAGGTGGTGGAAGTCCCCGTGGTCGCGCCCGCTCCAGCAGTGCTTTCAGAACAGGCCAAGCCAGAAGCCACGATCGAGAGACCCGCACCTGTCGCCGCTCCCCCGGTAACGACGACAGCGCCGATTGCGTCCCAGCCAATGCCTTCGCCGAAACGTGCGACCGCCCCGTTGCCGAAGAAGGCCCCCGCACCAGCCGCCGAGCCGAGGCACGACTGGCAGCAAGAAGCCAACGCAGACCTGGACGCCTGGGCGAAGAAGTCGGGGATCGATTGATCCCCCTTGCGCATCTGCGGATTCGATCTAGAAAGAAGTGACCTACTCATGAATAAGGGGGAGACATGTTTAAGTGGTTTTTCACGCAATACCGGGAACCCGGAAAACTTCACTTCGGCTCAAAGTGGCTGAACCTGCACGGGCGCTTGTTCCTCGGCAGCCCTGAATCGTTTGGCATGGGCCACCTGAGCGAAGGCGTCCGCCGCACCTTCTACTACTTGCGCGCCGATCGCAGGCCTCCGGTCAGAGACGACGCCGCGTATGACGCATGGACCAAGGATCGGCTCTACGCGAGCAAGGTTGAGCAGGTCGCAGAGCGCTGGGTGGCCAAAGCGGGCTTTCTGGCGTGCGCGCCGCTTTGCTTGGTGCTTGCCGTCTTGGCGCATTGGCTTCGTTGATCTGACAGGGGAGGGAGACAGAGATGGCAGCAATCAGTTTGTTCAACGTGCTTGACTGGACGAGCGGCCTGGGGCGCAAGTTCCGCCGGAAGAGCGGCGAGCCTTCGAACGTGAAGGAAGAAATCATCGTCAAATCCGCCGAGGAGTATGAAAACCTGGTGGGGCGCTTTGACGTGACTGATCGCGTCCGTAGTCGAGAGCTCGATGTGCCAGAGGCTGACCGGGATTTCGCGCTGGAGTGCGGCGCCGTCTGGGACGAGAAAGCCCAGGTGTTCAAGGTGCCCGACGGACGCAGCGAGGACGAATTCCAGGAGTGGTGGCCCAAGGTTCCGGAAGATTTGCGGGACACCCAATCGCGGATCATCACGACGAAGCTTGGACGGCGTGCCGAGGGCTTCCTGCAGGGCAACGACATGGGGCAGGGCGGCGACAGCCTGGCCACTCCCTTGATGTATCTCGCCTTCCCCGTGATCGGCGTTCTGGCAACCTTCCTGGTGAGCCTCATCGGCTGGGCAGGCTGGGCCGCTCTACTGCTGACCATTCCATACTTCATCGCCCTCAAGCAAGGCGAGGGCATGAAGGAGGCCCTGAAAGCCCTGGTGCTGCTGCAATGGGTTCCGATGGCGCTTCAGTTCGTGGTCGGCGACAGCGATGGCAGCACCGAGGTGGCAATGCAAGCCGGCGGCATGGCTGTGTATGCCCAGATGGCTAAGACCTACCTGTGGTGGGCCTTTGGCTTGGTGGGCATCCTGTTTGTGGTTTGCTTTGTGTCGGCGGCCTCGCACCCGCACCGGGGCGTCATTGGCGGGACAGCCGCGCGCTTCATTCAAGCGATGAAGTGGGTGGGGCTCATCTTTGCCACACTGGTGGTCGCCAAGGTCCTGCCATTTGGCTTGGGCGAGGCGGCGCCTTACGTGCTGGCATGCATGTATGCGATGCAATACGCCGAAGGCAACTTTGTCCAAAACGCCGCCCGGCTTTACCTGCAGAACAACGACAACAACCTGGCCACCCAGGGGGCGCTGATCAACGCGCACGTCAAGGCGCGTGAACAGCAAGCTGAGGCGGCACTGCGGGACAAGACCCCGCTGATCACCATTGGGCGCGCCACGGGACACCTTTCCGACAAGGGCTATGGCTACTCGCCCGACCTGGGCACCGTGATGATGTTCTCGTGGAGGGATTGTCAGCAGGGCCTGCTCGTATTTGGAGCCATTGGATCTGGCAAATCCTTCGCTGCGCTGAGACCCATCGCTCGTCGGTTCCGTAGAGCCGCGTTGGCGATGGCATGTGTGGCGCCAGGCCACGCAGATGCAAGGGATCGCTTGAAGCAGCAGAAGCTTGCCGGCGGTGGCGCGCTCATCGCCGACGGCAAAGACGGGGCGATCATCTCGGACTTGGAAGGATTGTTCGATATCGTCGTCAAACCCGGCATGCGGGTGGCGCCATACGAAGGGTTGGCGCCGGATCAGATCGTGCGGGCATTGCGCGGTGCAGCCGGTGGGCGAGTGGACGAGAAATCCAAGCTTTGGACGGACGGCGGTGACGCGTTTCTCTACCACACCGGCATCATCCTTCGTGCGCTCGTGGATCACGAGATGGCTTACAGGTCTTGGTGCTCGGCCAAGCTGGAAGGGCTGGAGCGTGCACAGTTGGATGCGGAGCTTGAGCTGGTCAAACAGCGCAAGCTGGGCGAGGACGTGGCCGAGACTGAGGCGTTGATCGAGCGGATCGCCGAGCAGATCGCCATCCATCGAATCCCGGTGAGCGATGACAGGCAATGGCATTACACGCCATTCCACCACATCAAGTTGTTGTCCATTGTGGAACACGTGATTCCCGCCAGCCCAGCGCCTCGTGCCAATCCGAGGCTGATGGAGGTGGTGAAATATTTGGGCCTGGAAGAGGCGGACACGAGCCATGACGAAGAGGGGCGGCTGGCCTATGCGGCTTACCTGCAGCAGCACCGCCTTCGTCAGGACAACGCTCCCGAAACCATCCACCCAGACCTCTTCCGTCCCATGTCTCAGCTGCAGAGCTCGCTGAACTGGGCGCTGAAGGAGGTTCCCGATATGCATCCGGAACAGAGGCAGTCGTTCACGCTCAACTCACGAGGGCTGCTGGAGAAGCTCTTGCGAGGCGAAAAGCTGCGTGACAGCAAAACGGACATGCCTTGGCATTCGATCGAGAAGGGCGAGGTGGACGTGTCCGATGCGCTCTATGGAGCCATGGTAGGCCTCTTCTTGCCGCCGACGCAGTTCGGTGAGGCAGGTGAAATGATGATGCGCCTGCTCAAGCAGCGGGTCATGAACGGAATCAAGGCGCGTGGTGCATTCGGCGACAAGTGGCGCGAAGCGTTGCCTGGGCAAACTGAAGTGATGTTGATGATGGACGAGGCCCACCTGCTGTTGACGGCCGATGACATCAACCTGTTCTCCGTTTCGCGCTCGCTGGGGTTGATGCCCGTGCTTGCAACGCAAGGGTTTGAAAGCTTGGTCAACGCCTTTGGTTCGGTCAACGAGGCGGATCTCATGGCCAATACGATGCAGTCGGTGATCGCGCTGAAGTGCTCGCACAACACCCACGAATACCTGGAAAAGCGGTTCGGACAGGCAACGTTGACCACGTTCAAACAGCGCACCCGGGGCATCGACTACCAAGGCGGCATGAACAATTGGCGCCACTCCGTGCTCAACGACCCGGACCATGCCTACGCGTCCGCCTACGACAAGATGCGCATGGAAGGGGCCGGGCGGTTGACGGCCTCGCGCATCGACGCCGTGACGGGCCGCCGCTGGCGGATTGGATCGGAGGACACGCTGGGCCAAGACGAGATCGCGCGCGACATTGACATGCCCACCGGGGGCAAGCGCGAGGTGCAGCCGCTCTTCCTGCAGGAAGAATACTCCGCCCTTCTTGAGCCCCGTGGTCACGCCATCGTGGCGCTGAACCGTGCCGGCATCAAGCGAATCGACTTGGCGGAGCTGCTGCCCGATGCGGATTGATGCGGATAGGCAAGGGGGCTCGCCCCCCCTTGCCAAACCCACGGATTGATCAACGATGAACCCATTCACCCCAGCGGAGGAAACAAACATGAGCGACACCCTTTCCCAACCCATCGAAGAAATGACCGAGCTGCGAGCACTCCAGGCGCAGCGCAACGAGCGGCTTCTGGGCGATCGCCCACCGCCCCAGAAGGACAGCGCGGCACGGGCGGACTTCGAGCAGAACGTGGTCCAAGACCAAGACGCCATCGAGCAACGCCGACAGCGCGTTCTGGAGTGGGCAGAGAAGGCCTCGCCCGATCAGATCGCCGCGCTCCAGGCAAAGATCCAGGAGGCCGACAAAGCCGTTCGTGATGCAAAGCCGGACGACAAGCACGAGCAGGTGGTTCATGCGACCGTTGCGCAGTGGCGGCAGCAACGCGGGGCCCAGCGGGAGGAGACCCCTCCCATGTTGACCCGTGAGCAGCGGATGGAGAACGGACCTGGGCGCCTGGGATACGCCGATTACGCCCGCAGTTCGTTGAAGGAGGCGGCTTTCATGAAGGACTACGCTGCCAATTACGATTGGGAGAAGCACCAGAAGCAGGCCCAACCGAACGTCTTCCGACAGTAATTTTTCACCGATGTTCAAATCTGCCCGGTTCTTCGCAGAATCGGGCATTTTTGCGTCTTGACGTCCAGTTTGATGGTGCTTTACTGGTTTTGTAAAGAGTAGGTAGACCTACTCATAAAACCAAAAGGAAAGCCACCATGTCCACGTTGTTCAATGCCCTCAAAGACTTCGCTTTCGAAAACGCGGTTCCACTGCTGACCAGCTTGTTCCTGCTGACCGCGGCCTTCGCAGCGGCTGTTCTCGTCTACCCCCCGGCCGTTCCGGTTCTGCTCAAAGTGGTGGCCATGGCGGTGGCGGGCTTTGTGACCATCGGGGTGGTGGTCCAGAGTTCCTTCCGGTGAGCAGCCGGCGCTGGCTCAAGCTGCGTGCAAGGTGCAGGAAGCGTTGGCGCCGGTTTGACTGGGATGGGTTTGATTTCTGGTTCTACCCCGCGCTGATTTTCTACATGTTGGGTTGGATCGTCTTTGGCCCACCCGACAGCGTTTAGCGTTCGGGTCAGTAGTCCGGTAACGAAGCCGGGGCAGTCTGTAAAACTGCTGGTTCACTCCCCTGCAGGTTCAAGTCCTTCCTGACCCACCATTTCTGCGTGTTGGCTTGACGGCCAGCGATTCAACGCTACAACCATGGAGATGGACACTCAAGAATCCCTGTTGCGCCTTTTGCGTCCCCTGGACCTCCAACGAGCGGAGGCCTTGGCGGCCGCGCTCGCTCGCGAAGCCGGCGCATCCAAAGGCCTTCACGATTCGCAAGTGTTGGCGCGCGCCCACGCCCTGAGCGTTGCCCCTGTTGAGGGTCGGTTGGGCGGTCTGGTTTGGCAGGTGCGCCAGCGGGAGCACGATGATGTGCCCCAAGTGGACCTGCGCTGGGGCTTGCATCGCCTGGGGTTCGACGCGCCCACGCGGGCCTCCACCCGGGACCTGGTGCGTGCTTACGGGAGGCGCTTGGCAGACCGTGACGAGCCGATGGTATACAGCACCTTGGCAGAGAGGGTGGCTGGGTTGTCCATGGCAGAGCACGTCTCGCTCTTCCAAGGCATGGCGATGGCGGTGGAGGAAGCGCGGGCACGGAAGTCCGATGCAAACCGGTTGCGGGAGAACGCACCGTGGCAGGGCTGGCTCGTGGGGGCGTCCCGGGCGGGCCACGAAGCAGCACTGCTGGCCTGCATCGGCATGGGCGCGGACGCCCGGTTGCCCGATGTGAGCGGCAACACGCCCCTGCACCACGCGGCCCGGTTTGGTCACGCCTCGCTGGTCACGCCTCTGGTTGAAGCGGGCTCCGACGTGGCGGCCCTCAACGCCCACGGGTGGGCACCGCTCCACCTTGCCGCCCTTCACAAGCACGCCCGGGCCTGCCTCCACCTGATGGCCCACGGCGCCAATCCAGAGCAGCCAGGGTGGCGAGGGCGGACCCCGACGCGCATGCACCGACATGAGCAAACCCAAGCCCTTTGATGCCCTGGGCGACGTGCCCGGCAGCGTTGCGCCTTCCCAGCCGGTCCGATACTGGCACCGCGCCGTTCTTGCCTGTGCATTCGTCTTTGGCTTGGTCTACGTGGGGAGCATGGGCGTTGCCTGGCTCATCCCGAATCCCGATGGCTCGCTCATCCGTTTCGCCGATGCCGTGAAAGGCGGTCTGGTCACCGCCTATCACTTCCTGACCGTCGGCATCTCGGCTCGCGCTCCGGCACGGGAGTTCATCGAACTGGTGGCCTATCACCACCCAGTGGCGACGTGGACCCGCATCGGGGCGTCGCTTCTGCTGGCGGCGGGCCTTGGCCTTCGCATGTTCCTCAAGGCAGCTGAGCCAGTGAGCAACACCTGGCACCTGGCCGGACCGCGGCTATTGGAAGGAAAGGAGGCCGTGGACGAAGCCCGGCGCCGCTCGGTAACTCCTAAAGACGCCGAGGCGGATCCCTTCGCCCTGTCCCTCCATCCGGATCTGTTGTTGCCAAAAAAGCATTGGGCGCGCCATGTCCTGATCACCGGCTCGGTGGGTTCGGGCAAGAGCGTCATCCTCAAGCACATCCTGGAACAACTGACGCGAAAGAGGGACGCAAAGCTGTTCCTTTACGACATCAAGGGTGATTTCACGTCGATTTTCAAAAGGCCCATCATCGTGTCGCCCTTCGATGCGCGCTCCCACGTGTGGGACGTCGCCGCCGACGTGCGGACCCCGACCCAGGCGGCGGCGTTCGCCGCCTCTCTCATCCCAGAGGGCGACGGGAACGCCAAATTTTGGAGCATGGCCGCCCAGGACCTGTTGATCGGGTGCGTGCGCGAACTCCAGAACACCCGGCCTGGCCAGTGGGGGTGGCCCGATCTGGCGGCCTTGGTGCGCCGCCCGGCTGCAGAGATGGCCGCAGGCATGCGCCCGCATTACCCCCGCGGCGCCGCACTGGTGCGTGATCCGGAGAGCCAAACCACGTCCAGCGTGCTGTCTTCCCTCGGGGGCTTCACCCGCCTCATCGACGACCTGGCCACCGCATGGCCCAAGGTTGGCAAGCGCCGTTTCTCGATGACCGAGTGGATACGGGACGACTACACCGGGCGCAAGCAGGTCATCGTTCAATCCGGACCCGACCCAACCCTGACGAAGGCCTACATCGCCGCCATGATCAACGTGGCCGTGCCAGATCTCATTGGGCCAGGTTTGCCGGACAACGAGGGCGGGCGTGGGCTCTACTTCGTGTTCGACGAGCTGACCAGCGCCGGGCGCTTGAACATCGATCCCTTGTTGGCGTTGGGACGCAGCAAAGGCGTGGTGGCCATCATGGCGGTCCAGGATCACTCCCAGATTGAGTTGGTTTATGGGGACAAGACCGCCCAGGCCTTCTCATCGCTGGTGGGCACCCACGTGGTGTGCCAAGTGCAGATGGGGGCGACCCGGGACAAGCTGGCCAGCCAGCTCGGCAAGCGGAGAATCGCCTGGCGTGGGCACGAAGACAAGGCCCAGATTCACGAAGAGAGCCGCGCGTTGGTTTCCAGCGGTGAGCTCACCGACCGGTTGGGTTTCCGCAAAGGCAATCGCTACGGTTCCGAGAAGTGGGGCATCGAGGCGATCGTCCAAATGGGCGGGGACGTGCTGTTGCTGACGTGGCCCGGCAGGAGCCATCCAACGGTTCGCGAAGGGCAGGTGGCCGCCGCGTGGACCACCAAGCCGGCCGGTGTGGTGGGAGAAGCTGAATTGCCCCCTTTGACCGGTGACGCGTTGGCCTTCCCAACCACCGCAGAAGGCATCGACACGGTCCAGCGGGTGCTGACCATGACACCCGAGGAAATCGACGCGCTTTTCAAGCGGTGATCGGCCTTGCCAACTCTCCGTTTTCTGGGACCTTGGATCCATCAACGTTCCAGGAGGTCCCCGTGATCAATTGCACCCGCATCGATGCCCGCGGCCACAACAAGCGCAACGGCAACATGTTCGACTACATGCTGGCCACCGAGCGCCTGTCCATCGATAGCGCCGTGGCTTACTACGCCGGCAGCGGTCCTGATCCGCGGCAGACGCTCAATTGGGGCGGCAGCCTTGCCGCCGAACTCGGCCTGGAAGGGCAGCCGGTTACCCGCGAGGTGATGGAAAAGCTGGGGAAGGGCTTTTCACCCACCGGAAGGCCGTTGTGCAAAAACGCGGGCAAGGAGGCCCGATTGGTCATCAAGACGGATCGCTGGGGAAACGTGCGGTTGGACGACGACGGCAAGCCGATGGAGAAGTGGGAGGGCGGCCACCGGGTGGGGTTCGATCTGACCATTTCCGCCCCCGGGGACGTGAGCGTGGCGTTTGCCCTTGCGGATGAACGCGAGAAGCTGGCCATCTTGGAAGCGCACCGCCAGGCCTGCGCCGTGGCGATGCGCTACATCGAGAGCAAGGTAGAGACCCGGCGCGGAAGAGCGGGGAAAGACGTTATAGACACCCAGGGATTGGTGTGGGCAGCCGCCGACCACGTCAGCAACAGGAACGTGCAGTGCGACCTGCACACCCATCACCTGGCCTTCGGGATCTCCAAGGGGGAGGATGGCCAGTGGGGCACGTTCGATGCCATCGAGATCTACCGCCACCGCCACGCCGCGGATCACCTTTACAAAGTGGAGCTCTACGCCGCGATGAAAGCGCTGGGCTATGGGATTCAGCGGGAGCGCGAGGTGGACGTGATGGGGCGCGAGACGGGCCAGATTCTCACCACGATTGCCGGCATCGACCGTGAGCTGGTGCTTCAGACGAAGACCCGCCGCCAGGAAATCTTGGACTACGTCAAAGAACACCCCAACGCCAGCCACGACGAGGCCTGCAAGGCCACCCGCAAAAAGAAGGAAGAACCGCCGTTCGAGCAGGTGGTCAAGGACTGGCAGCAAACCTTCGCCAACATTGCTAAGGAAAGGCCTGACCTGGTTCCGACCACCCAGTCGCTTAAGCAGACCCAAGGCCAGCACCTGGACCCGCATACCTTTGACGAGGTCTTGCAGCGCATGCACGAGAACGAGGCGATGTTCTGCGAGCATGACCTGGTCCGGGAGCTGGGGATGGAGTTCGCCGGGCAAAAGAACGCGGAGGAGATCCTCAAAATGGTGAAGGAGTTCACCGAACAGGACGACCTGGTGCGCGTGAAAGCCGAACACCTCCACAAAGACGACCGTGGCACTCGTTTGGCACGCAAGCACCGGGAGGATCGCTTCTGCGCCACCTGGATGGTCGAATGGGAAGCCGAGATCATCCGTCGCTCGAAGGAGCGGGAGAACGAGACGGACCTGAAGCTGTTCCGCTCCACCGTAGACCGGGAGATCGCCGCCTATGAGAAGCGAAAGGGGTTCACCCTCACAGAGGAGCAGAAAGCCGCCATCGGTCACCTCACCCACGGCACTGCCGGCGTGGGGGTCATGTCGGGGTTGGCTGGCACCGGCAAGACCACCGTGGCCGAGGTCTACAAGCAGTGCTTCGAAGCCGAAGGAAAGCAGTTGATGGGCTTGGCCGTGTCGGGTAAAGCCGCGGCTAAGCTGGAAGAAGAGTCCGGCATGCCCTGCATGTCGGTTGCAAAGTTCTTTTCCCAGCTCCGGCAGGGCAAGGTTGCTCTGACGAAGAATGTTGTGGTGGTGCTCGATGAAGCCGGCATGGTGGCTACCGATGACACCTTGAAGCTCATGACCTACTGCCAGGGGGTGGGCGCCAAGCTGATCCTGCAAGGAGACAGTGACCAGCTTCAGCCCATCGCCGCGGGCAACGGCTTTGAGCTGGCGAAGATGGCCTTGGGGGACAAGAAGCTGACCGAGATTCGCCGGCAGAAGAACGCCGGTGACCTGATCACCGCCAACAGTTTCTACGAGCGGGACCACCAGGGGAAGGTCAAGGACATGCGCCGCGGGCACCGCAGCCGCCAAGGCACCCTTGATATGGGTGCGCAGACCCTTCGCAATCTCAAGGAGGGAAATTGCATCGACGACTTCGGAACGGAAAAGCAGGCCATCAAGGCGTTGGTGGACGACTACCTGAAAGACCCCACCCCGATGGACGAGAAGTTGGTTCTGGCCCACACGCGCTCTGAAGTCAAAGCCCTTACCACGGGCATCCGAAAGGGGCTCCAGGAGCAAGGCGTGCTGGACAGGGAGGAATTCACCTTCCGCTCGATCGTGAAAGGGCAGTGGGAGGACCTGACGCTCTCCCGCCGGGACCGGGTGATGTTCACCGCGACCAACAACGACTTGGGTGTCATCAACGGCACCGAGGGCACGGTGGAGAGCATTCGAAAGGACAAGTCCGGCGGCTACGACGTGGTGGTGCGCATCGAGGGCTCGAATCCGAAGGAGAATGGGCGCATCGTGCAATTCAACACGAGCGAACACAATGCCTTGGCCCACCGGTATGCCATGACCGTCCACAAGGCGCAAGGACAGGGGAAATCCGAGGTTTACCACTTGGCCACGAACATGGGCATGCTCGATCAGCAGTCGGCCTTGGTGGCGTTCACCCGCCTCACCAAGGGCAGCTACCGCATGTATACGACCGACGAGATGATGGAGCGCATGGCCGAACGGCTGGGCACCGAACGGCACAAGGAAATGGCGCTGAGCGTCGGCTTGTCCGAGACCCAGGCTGCTCCGGTGCGCAACCTGGTCCAGGACGTAGAAGAGCTGTTGGCAGGATTGAAACCGCAACCTCAGGTGCCAGCGGTGAAACAACGCGGGATCGCGCTTACCCGGTGACGCAACGAGCAAGCAGCAACACAATGGCCCCCACCGCAATCCACGGCCACCACCCCACGTGTTCGGAGGGGGCTTTCACCGGTGTTCCCAGCTGCCACCGCCGTTGGTGGGCCAACCCGCGCACGTGGGCCGTGGCCCGCCGGTGGGGGTTGACCACGATCCCCGGTGGCTTGGCGTAGATGCGCCACCCCTCCCGGGAGGCCCTCACCCGCCACGCCTGCTCATACACTTCGGCTTCCGCCCTGGTGGCGGTCACCACTTCCAGCGCATGGAACCGGAAGGGACGGTGCCAGCCGCCTTTGGGGGAGCGGTGCTGCTTCTCCCGCTGCTGCGGGTTCGAGCTTTGGCCAACGTAGCATCCCCCGTCGTCGAACAACAGGGCGTAAAGGGTGCGGGGCAGGGCGTGATACTTCTCGCTGCGTCCCAGGTTGTGGTGCTGGGTCATGGTCTCTCCGTGAGTAAGACGACCCACTCACGAATAGATCAGAATTTGAAGTTGGCAAGCCTGCTGCGAAGGACGTGAGAGGCCACACGTCGCTTGCGTGTAATCTCTTCGCAGTTCATGGCGAGCATGGGGCGGGCGAGTGACCTTTAAGTTCCCGGTTGGACCTTCCAAGGGACGTTGCAACATATGCGGGCAGGAAACCGACCTGACCGAAAACCACGTGCCGCCCAAGGCGTGGGCTCAAGGCATCGCTCTGAGGGTGTCCAGCGTCGCCGATGCAATCAGTGGAGAGAAGAAGCCGCGGTCGCACAAGATGCCCAATGGTGTTTGCTTCAGGAGTATCTGCAGGACCTGCAACGGCTCGGTGCTTTCTCGATACGACAAGGCGCTTGTATCGATGAGTCGACAGGTGACGGAGATCTTGCGTGATCGAAGCAAGGTCACCTACTACCAGAGCATCCGCATCCAGCCGCAGCTTGTGGCAAGGGGAGTTCTGGGCCACATGTCATCGGTGGGCTTGAATCGCTACGACGAACGCCACAGCCAGCATCTGTTCGATGACCGGTCAGATCTTCTACGCCAGGTTCGGCTTCACTACTGGGTGTATCCCTACAGCGGTCGAACGGTTCTTCGCGACTTCGGGCTGGGCATCTTGGGCGGGAAAGGCAGTTCGGCGATCTATGTCCTGAAGGCCTATCCGCTGGCCTTTGCAATGGTCTGGAACAGGGACTTTCAGTTCGAGGACTGGCAGCCGCAGAGCTTTGACCCGTTCGCTGGGTTCGAACCAGACCAAGAGGCCAACCTTCCGCTGGAGTTCGTGGGCCTGCCAGGACAGGTTTGGCCAGAGCACGTCCAGGGGAATACGTTCGCGGTCCTTCATTCCGATGGCGCGTTTGTGGCAACGGAGAAAGGACGGGGCTAGGTTTGGGCGGTTTCGGCTCTTCCGGAGCGGAGGCGCTGCGGATAGCAGCAGCGTTCCAAAGAAAAAGCCCGGGCTGGGCCCGGGCTTTTCATATCGGTCAACGGGGAGCGTGGCTCAACGCGCGTTCACCGGGTGTGCGGTGGGCAGCTGGCTAGCCGCTACCGCAATGGTCGTCTGATACACCACTTCGTGTGCCACGCCGATAGCGACACCAAGCGGATGCTTCTTCAAGCGATAAATCGTGCTCTTAAAGCGTTCAATTGTCTTTCTTACAACATTCTTCTTTTTCATTTTTGGTTCCTTGTAATTGTTTTTATCAACACATTTGACTTCTTCCTTTGCCTTTAGGTTAACCACCCATCGTCTGAGGGCTTTCAGAGCGATGGCAAACGACGTTACGACCATTGCGACAACCCAGGACTCGCACCCGGAACTGTCCACAAATTCGGATGAGGCGATTATACGGCGAAAGAGGAAGCTTTTCAACGAAAACAATTGTATTTGAATTGTTTTTGTGCTTGGAGTTCGCGAACAAGGGCCCCGAAGGGCTAGCTGCCCTCGTTGGATGCTCACCGGGGCCGTCCTGGATGCCCAATCTAAAGGGCTGGATTGGGATAGCATTCCAACGTTTGTTAACTTTTACCTAGATCCGCGCTACGTTCTGGGATCATGAGAAGCCCACGACCCTGCTGCCCAAATGCCGAGTGCGCCTACCACCAGGTGCCGCCGGCGGGGTTTTACCGGAAGCGTGGTTACTACAGGCCGCGGCACAACCGCCAACCCGTGCCTCGTTACGAGTGCCGAGGATGTGGGGCGTGGTTTTCTTCTTCGCAGGCCAAGCCCACGCGGGGCCAGCACCGGCCGGAGTTGAATCGAAAGGTCCTGGAGCTGGCCGTGTCAGGCGTAACCATGCGTCGGATGGCTGAGGTGCTGGGGTGCAGCCAAAGCACGGTGGAACGCAAGGTGGCCCATTTGGCCGCCCAGGCCAAAGCCCATCACACAAAGCACCTGACCACTCTAAGCACTCGTTACGCCATGTTCGATGAGCTGGAGACCTTCATTCATGCCCGCTGGAAGCAGGTTTCCGTGTCGGTGGTGGTTCGCGTCAAGACGGGAGAGGTGCTGGCGTTCGGGGTGGCTCGTAAGCCTTCCAGCATGCGGCAAGGCATTGAAGGCAATCGCTGGGTCATCAATGACCGCCCCCAGGTGATTCCCCGAGTGCTCTCCGAAGCGGCCATTGGAATGAAGGCTGGCGCGACGCTGGCCAGCGATGGGGATGCCAATTATGGAAAGTGGGTAGCGCAAACGCTGCCAGGGATCACCCACGCCAAGCTCCGGTCTCCGACCGTGCCCGAATACGACCCCTTGTTCGCCATCAACTTGGCGTTCGCGAAAATGCGCAATGACCTGGCCCGATTGGGGCGGAAGACCTGGACGACCACCAAGACCCTTAAGGGGCTGGAGAATCACTTGTGGTTGTGGGTGGCTTGGACGAATGATTATCAACTTCGCTGATAAGGGCAACTCTTTCTACCCATCGCCCAAACTTCGTGTCTTTGTTTGCCTTCCACATAATTGCGCAAAAAAATATGAGAACAAATCCAAGGCATGCGATTAAGAAAGAGCTCAAAGCCTGCCCCCAGAAGGCCCCACGAAAAGAGAGCCTTTTTCGCAATGCGGAGAAGTGACCATTGTTCTCATCCTGCGCCTCAGCGATCACCTCCCTAACTGCGCTCGCAAAATCCTTAATACACAGGTCTTCGATTCGCGTTTCGATATGTTTTTCGATTCTTTTGTCAATCGAAAGGTCGGCAGCAATTTTGAGTGCGTCATCCGCAGTGTATCCGGCATCAAGCAAATCAGACATCAGCTTATCAGCATACTGTTCTTTAATTGCCCAGCGCAGAAGATCCTCTGTTTCAGAGGAAAGCTTTGTCCTTCGTCCCTGCTTGATACGACCCATCCATCAGTCCCCGTGATGGATGGGCCCGTTCTGGTCAATTTTGGGCTTGATGCCCAGCCTCTTGGCAGACTTCAAAGCCGCATCCAGCAACTCATCAACCACCGACTTTTCAGTCATGTCTGGAACGTCTTGCTTCCACATCTTCAAAGAAAAATCTTGGCAAATGTCTCGATGGATACGCTCATTCGCGTTAGCAGTGGCAAAATTTTTCATTTCAGTTCCCCTGATATGCCAGCTGTCGGTCTGGCTTCTGTGTGGGGTCCACGATTTCAGGTTGCCTGCGTGGTCAGTCGAGTCAAGTGGGGAAATCGCGCGCAATTCAGGATCTGAGGCCGTGAGGCCACAGTTTCGGCATTTGCTTGTTAGGCAATGCCAGATCTTTCGAAACATTTGGGGCATCGTTTGTCTCCGGGTTGGGTAGCTGTGTGCGCACTAAACAAGGGCAGCTAGCCCGAAGGGCCCTTGCCGAGACACGATCACCTCCTTTTCGCTGCTGACATTCGTTACCAACCGATGGCCCAGGCTGCGCCCACGGCCGTGTCCTGTCCGCTGCGGGAAACCCCGATCGAGAAAGCCGATGGGGATCCGCGTGGGGTGGTCACGTCCCGGGTGTAGCCAATGGAAATGGCGGCTTGGCCGCTGCAGCCACCGACACCTACGGCCAAGCGGTTGCGGTTCTCACCGTGGATCGCCGACGTTGAGGTGGCCATTTGGGCGTTTGCTTGGGCCATGGCGCACACACCGCTCACCCGTTTGTCGAGCTGGCGGAAACGGCGGTCCGTCAGGTTCCAGCGGTCGTCTTGCTGCCGCTGGTAGTCCCACAATTGGCCACCGTTGATCGCGTCCGTGGACCCAGGAGCGATCGCCCCTGCAGCCACCCCAGTTACCCGCTGGTTGCCGGCGTTGATCCCGGATCGGGTGACCGATGGGCCGCCTTGGACAGTGAAGCCGTCGCTGTTGTGGATGGCCTTGGCCACTTGGACCGAGCCCTGCTCGGAAAGCTCAATGGTGTCTTTCAAGGCAACGGTTTGGGTGCCGTCCCCGTTGTCCGTGACCTCGATGTTGGCCCCGGCCACCGCAGAGCTGCCACCGCCATCCTTGCCGTCCTCTCCATCTTGTCCAGCCGGACCTTGGGGGCCTGCTGGCCCTGGTGTTCCGCTTTGTCCGTCCGATCCTGCCGGGCCTGGCTCGCCTTTATCTCCCTTCAGCGACGCCAACCATTCGCGCTCATTGCCCTGGTAGCCATTGTTCACGGCCACTTGGTAGGCACTGGCACCATCGGAGCCTGCTGGACCTTGGCCGCCGCCGGGGTTGTTCTCAATGGTGTGAAGTCGTCCGTCGATGTCGTAGAGCGCGTCAGCAACCGTGTGGTAAGTGTTGCCGCTCTGCATAACATACGTCGGAGCGATGAATTGTCCATTGACGTAACGTGCACCGGCCCCCAGTGCACCAGCCATAGGATTTAATTGCCCGACTGTCGCAGCGTCTGTGTCGTAGAGGCCGTCGGCCACGTTGGACACACGGCGCTTAAGCGTAGCGTTACCCACGGAGACGGTGTTGGCTTCGCGGCCGCAGTCGCTGGTAGCGCCGAGGGCTACGCAGCCATCAGCGTCGGCGTTGGTGAAGGCTCCCAGCGCGGTTGTCGCGGTCTTGGCCCCCAAATGATTGGAATTGAGAGCTCGGCCGCCATCGCCCACTACCACAGTGCCTGCGCCAGTAGCTCGAATGTTCTTGCCCACGCCAACCCCTCCTTCATTGCTATTGGAGGGGTTGCCGTTGACTTGGCTGTTGCTGCCAATGATGGTTGCGTTGTCTCCGTTGCTGTTGTGGCCAACGACGACCGTGCCGCTCACCGCGCCAGCAGGCGCGAACGCGTCGTTTCCAATAACAATGACGCCGCCGGCGAGGGCTCGAACCCGAGTTCCGAAGCCAATCGAACCAGTTCCAACGACACTGTCCGCTCCCACTGCGATGCAGTCGCCGAATGCTGCATTGGGACTTCCAGCGAGGGAGCCCTTTCCCACTGCGACGCAATTGTTGTAGGCGGTCGAGTCGTCACCGACGGAGGTGCCTTCAGAGTCTGTGGCAGTGGCGTTGTTGCCAACTTGGGTTTGAGCATTTGCTAGACCCGCTACAAGGACTGCCAACCAAGCGCAGTGGATGAGGGAGCGTTTCATGGGGTGGCCTCCTGGGTCTGAAATGAGTGAGCGTGTGCACTCACGAATAGATCAGATCCTGGAATGCGCAAGCCCCCCCAACGAAACTTCCCGGCGCAACGGCAGGAGGGGCCGTTGCGCCAGGAAGCGGTGGGGCCGACTTTTCCCCACCCCTGTTCTTCTACGACAGGGAAAAAATTCCGCAAGCCCCCTTGCGCGTTTTCGATTCTCCGCTTGCATGGGTGTATCGCTCATGTGAGTAAGGAGGCCTACTCATGTTTCAACGCTTGTTGCTCGCGCTCGCATTGGCCAGCGCCCCCATCTTGGTCCACGCTCACGCGCCAGCCGCAGATTCCGCCGAGGTCCACGGGAAGAAGCCAGGGTTTTTCAAACGCCTGTTCCACCGTCACAAAGACGCCCCGCAGTGGGACGGTGTCCAGCCCGAGCTTCGCTCAACACTGGAACGGATCGCTTTGCAAATGAAGGGCGAGGGCTACGACCTGCGCCTGATGGAGGGCTACCGCTCTGAACAGCGCCAGGCCGCGTTGCTCGCCAGCCAGAAGGGCGTGACCCAGGTGGGGCCAGGCAGCAGCTGCCACAACCACGGCTGGGCGGCGGATATGGTCATCTACAAGCGTGGGCGCCCTTCTTGGGACCTGAGGGACGAGCAGGTGCGGCAGGGCTACCAACGCTTCGGTGAACTGGCCCAGCAGGCGGGATTGAGGTGGGGTGGGGCTTGGAAGAGCTTCCAGGACATGCCCCACGTCGAGATGCGCAGCGAGTGCCTGGTGGCGATCCGGTCCTACCGCGCCGGCCAGCCCATGTTGGTGGCCGAGGTGGTGCCCGAACCGGTGGTCCCCTTGGCGCCGATGTGGCCCGGGCTGATGCCGCTGGCGATCACGCCGGCCACGCCCTGCGAAGGCTGGATGTGCGCCCGGCGGTGGGACTGGAACCTGTCCGTGGCGAGCGCTCCGATGGGGGGATTGGTGGGCGTGCAAAGCACGCGGTCGGAAGCGTCGTTTCAGTGCCCGGCAAGCGACATTTTTTTTGGGCCGTCATAGCGCATGAGTGGCTTCCTCCGCTCATGGCTCCGAGGCTGCCGCAGTCGGCGTTAGGGGCTGCGCAAAAAGTCCTTCAATAGGGGGTTGAGCAGGTCGCCAAGGGGTAGCCAAATCCGCGAACGATCCGATGAGGCTCTGGCAATCTGTTGTAAATCAATAAATTGATTCTGCCAATGAGTCGCACGCCGCTACTGCTTCATCAGCGGGGTGTGTTCGGCGGACTTGTCTTTGGACATGGGACTCGTGGATCAGGGCGTCCGGCCGCGCCGGAGGGCGGCGGCAGCGGAGCTGGTACAGGGCCGTCCATGGTAACTGCTGGGGCGCAGGGCTGCCGCCGCTGGTGTACGGCACAGCAACCGGGTCAGGCCGGGACCAGGGTGATCTGCCGGTGGCCACCGAAGATCTCCATGACGATCTCGAAGTAGGTCGGACCTTCGCCCCGTTGCAGCGCGTCCAGTTGGCGGGCAATGGCCTGCGAATTGAAGCTGCCCGGTGTGTCCAGCTTGGCCTGCAGCCATCGGCGGGTGGTCTCCACGCCCAGAGCCGTGCGGCTGTGGGCGATATCGCGCCAGATCAGTGTGGCCTGCGCGTGGCCGGCCAACGCGCCATAGCCGCCATGCAACAGGTCATCCAGCGCATCCAGGCTCGGCCCGAGCTGCCAGTCCTCGCCGGCCATGAACACGCGATTGATCTCCGCGTACAGGCCGACAATGTCGTCGATGGCGGTCCCATTGATCTGCAGGGTGATGGTCATGTACGGACTGTAGCGTTGTTCCAGGTGCGGATGAGGGGGCGCGTGGCGCGCGATCTGCGAAGCACATCCGGGCAACACAGCCTGCGCGCCGTATGGCCGCGTATGGCGCCTGCACCAGGAGTCACGTCAGCCTTAAGCGGAGTGCATGGAGCCTCAGTAACGATGCGTTCCATGGCATGAGTCGTACGTTGGGCCACGCCCCGGCGATTGCAGGTCACCCTGCCATCGCGATGCATTTCAGATGATGTTACGCCGCTCGCAATATGCTCCGCTGCTCCTGCCGGTACTCCATGGGAGTACTTCGGAGAAAATGAATATGGAGATGCAGGGGCGTGGTATGAACTCCTGTAACCATCCTGGCTGACTCCAGTGGGGCGTATAGCCGCTGGATGTTGAAAGCCGTGGCTGCGTCGATACCCGTGATGGCGGCGCGGTATTGATCCGTGTCTGAGGGGGTGTCGATATTTTCGGGTATACCTTCTGGCCCGTTCGATTTCACGACCGCCTGCACAGTTTCGTTGTTTTGGATCGATGCAATAATATCGGCCCATAAAGTTTCCCTTGCCTGCGCCGCAACCGATCGTACGGCCATGATCAAGGGAATTGAGATGCTCGCCTTACGCAACCTCCGAGTGGGATCCCGGCTGGGTGCCGGGTTTGGTTTGCTGCTGCTGTTCATCGTGGCCATCATCGGCCTGGTGCTGTATGGAAATCACCTGAAGTCCGCCCAGTTCGAGAAAGTGGTGGACGTCAACATGGTCAAGATGCGGCTGTTGAACGACATGCTGGATACCAATAATGCGGTGTTGATGCACCGCAGGCTGATGGTGATCAAGCGTGGCGAGGATTTCGACAAGGATTATCAGAAGGCGCAGGAGCTGTCGCAGACCTACGATGGTATCTGGGCCAGATACATCAAGATTCCGCGTGACGCCACCGGCGATACCCTGGTTGCGAAAATCGATGCGGCACGCAAGGCCACCGACGCCTCCACCCGGCATCTGCACGAGCGCATGAAGGCGGGTGATTTCGACGGCGCGGCCAAGGAACTGCTTGCCGAGCATGGGCTGGCGACGGCGTGGAACGAGGCCATCTCGACGCTGCTGCGGCATCAGGAGACGCTGACCGAGCGCAGCCGCGAGGAATACCGTTCAACCGAATCCTGGACCGGCACCTTGTCGATCGTGTTCGGCGTGATGAGCCTGTTGCTCGGCGCGCTGGCCGCGTGGGCGATCACCCGCAGCCTGACCCGCCCACTGGAAGGCGCGGTGAAGCTGGCCGACGGTATCGCCAATGGGCGGCTGGACAACGTCATCGATGCCTCGGGCAACGATGAAGTGACCCAGTTGCTCAGGTCGATGCAGCGCATGCAGGCACAGCTGCAGGCGGTGATGGCGGCGCAGGGTGAGCTGGCGCGCCAGCACGATGCGGGTAGCCTCAGCTACCGCATGGACGAGAGCGCCTTCCCCGGCGACTACGGGCGCATGGTGCATGAGACCAATGCGCTGGTCGGATCGCACGTGCAGGTGCAGAACCGCTTGATCGAGGTGATGAAGCACTACGCACGCGGCGATCTGTCGGTGGACATGGACCCGCTGCCCGGCGAGAAGGCGGCGATCACCCAGGCGATGGACGAAACCAAGTCCAGCCTGTCGGCGATCAACAGCGAGATCCGCCGGTTGGCGACAGCGGCCGCGGCAGGCGACTTCAGCCTGCGTGGCGACGAAGGTCGCTTCGCCTACGATTTCCGCGACATGGTGGCAGGGCTCAACCGGCTGATGCAGACCACCGACGAGAACCTGGTGCAGGTCTCGACCCTGCTGCAGGCGATCTCGCGCGGTGACCTCACCGTACGCATGCAGGGGGACTTCCACGGCGTGTTCGCCCGCATGCGCGATGACTGCAATGCCACCGTCGATCAGCTCAAGCAGATTGTCGGCCGCATCCAGTCCAGCGCGTCCAGCATCAACCTGGCGGCAGGCGAGATTGCATCCGGCAACACTGACCTGTCGCGGCGCACCGAACAGCAGGCGGCAAACCTGGAAGAGACGGCTGCGTCGATGGAGGAGCTGACCTCCACTGTGAAACAGAATGCCGAGCACGCACGCCAGGCCAACCAGCTCGCCATCGGCGCGCACGGTGTCGCCTCGCAGGGCGGCGAAGTGGTCGGGCAGGTGGTCACCACGATGTCGGCCATCGAAGCCGCGTCGAAGAAGATCGCCGAGATCATCAGTGTCATCGACGGCATCGCCTTCCAGACCAACATCCTGGCGTTGAACGCGGCGGTGGAAGCCGCGCGTGCCGGCGAGCAGGGCAGGGGCTTTGCGGTGGTGGCCAGTGAGGTGCGCACGCTGGCACAGCGCTCGGCCGGTGCGGCCAAGGAGATCAAGGGCCTCATCGAGGATTCGGTCGGCAAGGTCGCCGATGGATCGGCCCTGGTCCGCCAGGCCGGCACCACGATGGGCGAGATCGTGGCCTCGGTGCAGCGCGTGACCGACATCATGGCCGACATCTCCGCTGCATCACAGGAGCAGAGCTCGGGCATCGAACAGGTCAACCAGGCGGTGGTGCAGATGGACGAGACCACCCAGCAGAATGCCGCTCTGGTCGAAGAAGCCAGTGCCGCAGCGCGCTCGATGGAGGAGCAGGCAAACCTGTTGGCCGAGGCCGTATCGGTGTTCCGCACGGGGGGCGGTGACCGCCGCCGCAGCGGTGCGCCCGGCGCTGGCAGCCGTGGCGGCATCGGTTGCGCCGGCACGCCGGTCGGCGGTGCTGTCGCCGCGGATGGAGCCGACGCTGGCCGCCAATGCGGGTGGTTGGGGAGAGTTCTAGCAGGGGGCAATGCCGGCAGGGAGACGGCGCCCATCGCGACGGCTGGTCGCGATGGGCGCGGATTTTCATCCTGAACGTGCGATGGCCGATGAAATGGCGGGCACGCGCATTTCACTTCGGGTTGCCAACCGCGGGAGGACACTTGCGCCATACAGGAACTCAGGAGATGGCCATGAAGACCTCGACCCGATTGCTTGTGCTGGGCACCCTGCTGGCGGCTTCGTCTGTGGCTGGCGCGCAGACCTACGGGCCGCGCGATGAGGGACGCAGGTTCAACGACGGCAGCCGCGTGGTCTGCAAGAACGTTGAAGTGCAGCGCAACTCACGCGATCCCAACCGCATTGCCGGTACGGCCACCGGCGCGGTGATCGGCGGCCTGCTGGGCAACCAGGTGGGCGGTGGCAATGGCAAGAAGCTGGCCACCGTGGCCGGTGCCGTAGCTGGCGGCGCGGCCGGCCGCCAGATCCAGGGCAACAGCCAGCAGAAGAACGGCGACCGCGTGGTCGAACGCCGCTGCGAACGCGTCTACCGCTGATCGGTTACAGCCAGACCTCATTTCCCCTTCCACACCGCAGTATGTATTTCCCGAACGCCGGCCCCGTGCCGGCGTTCGTCGTTGAGCGGCCCCGTATCGCGGAGCGCAGCCCGGTGTCTATACTGCGCCGACTTCAACGGATGAACGCCCAGTGAACGAATCACCCCTGGCTGAGTCGCGCGCGCCGGCTGTCGAGGTCGATCCAGCACCGGAAGCTGCAGCGCGCTTCGGCCGACTGCGTGAGCGTACCGACGAGCTCGAACTGTTCATCTCTGGCCTGCTGGCGTTCGCACTGTTGGCGGTACCAGGCTACCTGTTCGATGCGTGGGCACGCAGCAGCCTGCACACAGAAGGCATGTACTTCCAGGTGCTGTGGTTTGGTTTCAGCATCAGCGTGGGCATGTGTTACGTGCTGGCGGTAGCGCTGATCGCGCACCTGACCGTGCGCGGCTACTGGATAGGCCTGATCGGGCTGAAATCGCACTTCCCCAAGGGCATCGACTGGGAACGGCTGCCGCAGATGGGCCCGGTATCCCGCGCCTTCCTCAAGGCCCGCGACGGCGGCCTGGACGGCAGCATCGAACGCGCTGATCGTTTGGCCACCATGCTCTTTTCCACCACGCTGCTGGCGGTGCAGACGCTGGCCGGCACCCTGGTGATGGCCGTGCTGACGTTGTGCGTGGCGATGGCGATCAGTGCGCTTGCCGGCGGTTCCGACCGTGTGGCCATGATCGTGGTCGGTACCGTGCTGGCCAGCCTGCTTGTGCTCGCACTGGTTCCTGCACTGCTGGAGCGTGTCATTGCGCGCCGGCAGCGGCGCGACCAGGCCTATGACGGCCTGCAGCGGTGGCTGCAACGCTTCCTGGCGGGCCTGCAACGGATTCCCCTGCTGCGCCTGATGCAGACCATGCAGCTGACCCTGCAGAGCAACCTGCGCTCGCGTTCGTTCATGGCGGTCTATCTGCTGGCGGTGATGGTGGCCATGGTGCTGGGCGCGGTGCAGGTGCTGGGCTCGGTGAAGTTCTCGCTGTTCAACCGCTACCAGGTGATGACCGACGAGGCCGTCGAACACGGCATGTTGAGCGCGCACTACGAATCGATGCGTTCGGCGCACGATCAGCTGCTGCCGTATCCGATGATCCCTTCGGACACGATCAGTGGTTCACGCCTGCGTGTGTTCATTCCACACCGCCCCCAGCGCGACAACCCGCTGGCGCGCCAGCACTGCACTGCCTCGCCCGCCGCACGCGATGAAGCGACCGGCGCAAAGGCCGCCAGCGCAGCGGTGGAGTGCCTGTCGCGGTTGTGGCGGGTGCAGCTGGATGGCACGCCGGTTGACCTGCACGACTTCATGCCGATGGAGCGCCGCGATCTCGACATGCGTGGCCTGGTGGGCTATCTGCCCATGGCGACGCTGGCACCCGGACGCCATGACCTGAGCCTCGTCTGGAATGCCGAAGGGGGCGAACGCGGCCCGGAGCGACGCCGCGAGTACCGCATTCCGTTCTGGTACGCGCCCGACCCCTGAATAGGGGACGGAGGGGATCAAGTCGCAATCCCTCAACCTTGCCGTTTACGACTTAATCCCCTCCGTCCCCGTTGGGGCGAGGAGGCGCCAGGTGGCGAGGCTGCCGTAGAGCAGCAGCAGGACGGTGAGGGTGATCAGTTCGTGGCTGACTTCGGCCAGACTGGCATCCATCTGGTTCAGGCGGACCATCAGGTTGATGCCCGAAGTAGTGGGCAGCAGCTGCGCCAACCAGACCAGCGGCTGCGGCGTCATCACTGCCGGCCACGACAGGCTGGCCAGGAAGAAGAGCGGGATCGAGGTGGCGATGATGTACTGGAAGGCGCGTTCGCGGGTGCGGAAGAAACTGCCGACGAACAGGCCGAAGGCCACGGTGGCGGCGATGAACAAGCTGCCGCCCAGCAGCTGGCCGAATGGGTTGCCGCCGCGCGGGTAGTCCTGCACCCAGGCGGTGAAGCCGGCATACCAGAACAGGCCGAACAGGCCAATCAGGCCGAAGCCCATCGCCATGCCGGCCAGGGTCGGCAGGTCGAAGCGCAGGCGCCGGCCGAGTGCGAGACGACGTCCACCCAGCAGCACGCCGATGCCCATCAACAGCGTCTGGTGCACGATCAGTTCGGCTACGCCGGGCACGATGGCGCTGCCATAGCCTTCTTGCGTGTTGTACAGCGGGCGCTGCACAAGCGTGACCGGCGGTGCCTGCGGTGGACCCATGAAGGCGGCCTGGCCGACCACGGCATCACGCCCGAACGCACCCAGCGCATCAGCTACGCTGCCCAGCACCCAGCTGGCGCGGCCCAGGTAGGCACCGTTGCCAAGCAATACCAGCTTGGCCGGATGGCCGCGCAGGATGTCGCGCTCCAGGTTGGCCGGGATCACGACGATGCCTTCGGCATGGCCGGCTTCGAGCTGCCGGCGTGCGCTGTCGACGTCCGCCGGTTGCCCGACCACGCGCGCGACGCGCAGTGCGTCGAGCTTGCGCAGCAGCTCGCGGCTGGTCGCGCTGTGGTCTTCGTCTACCACCAGCACCGGCAGGTTGCCGGCTACCTGGTGCCGGTAGGCGGCTGGATAGAAGAACGAGTACAGGATCACCGCACCGACCATCACCACGATCGCGTAGCGGTCGCAGAGCACCGCCATCAGGGTCTGCCGCAGGCTGCGCCAGAGTGCGCTCATGCGTCGGCTCCCGCCGGTTGCGCGGCTTCGGGCGTGCGCGCGAAGGCGATCAGGCGCAGGCCGCCGATGCCACCGGCCACGACCGCCATCAACAACAGCGTGGCCAGTGGCCATACCGAGACCTGCAGCGGCGAACCGATGAACTGCTGCTGGGTCTGCAGCTTGATGTAGGCGCTGAGCGGCAGCAGCTGGTGCCAGACGCGGGTGAACAGAGGGCCGTCCAGTACCGGGAAGGTGGCGCCGGAGAACGCCAGTGCGGTGCCGATGCTGAGGCCGACCGCGGACAGTGCGGTACCCATGTCGCGGGTGACGCCGACGAAGAACAACGCGTAGGCGGCGGTGGCCAGATAGAACAGTGGCTGTGCGAGCAGCAGCAGGAGCACGCTGCCTGCCACGCCATCGCCGCGCAGCCAGGCCAGGTAGCCGATGCCGAGTGCGCCATACAGCGAGAACAGCAGGATGTACGGCGCGACCTTGCCGGCAATCGCCGACCATGGTGTGCGGCCCATCCATGCGGGCAGGGTCCCGTCGCGGATCTCGCGGCCGAGGCTGCCGGCCACCGCAAGTGCCAGCACCAGCGACAACACCGCCGGGAAGATCAGCGGTAGCAGGAACAATTCGTAGCTGCGTGCCGGGTTGTACAGGATGTCCGACTGCACCGCGATCGGCGCCGCACGCAGCTTGCCCGGGCCGACCTGCAGCCCGATGCGCTCGCGCAGCAGACGTGCGTTCCAGGCCGAAACCGCGTCGCCGATATCGCGCGCCGCAGATTGGCCGGTTGTCATGTAGGTGGCGTTGTAATAGGCGAACACGGTGCCCTGGCGGCCACGCAACGCCTGCCGGGTGACATCGCGCGGCACCAGCACTATGGCGAACACATCCAGGCGGCGCAGCTGCGAACGCGCGTTTTCCATGTCCACAGGCTGGCTGGCGACGCGCACGCCGGGACTGGCGTCGAGCATGCGCAGCAGCAGGCGGCTGTCACTGCTGTGGTCGAGGTCGACCACGGCGATCGGAATGTCGCGCATTACCGAGGGCGTGAACATCCACGCCATCACCGCCAGCATCAGCAGCGGCAGCACGGTGACCAGCAGCACATCGGCGCGGTTGCCGCGCAGCGACTGCAGTTCACGCCGCCAACTGGCGGCGAAGCCGCCGCGGCCGGGGCTCAGTGCTGGGGCCATGCGAACAGCACGCTCATGCCGGGGCGGAAGCCCTCGATGCGGCGTACCGGGCGCACCCGCACCTCGAAGCTGCGGACATCGTAGCCGGACGACTGGCGGGTGGTACGCCAGGTTGCATAGTCGCCGGCCGGGTTGATGAAGTAGACCTCGAATTCGCCGTCCAGGCCGAGCGCCGGCACGCTGCCCTGCAGCTTGCTGCCGACCTTCAGGCCCTGCATCTGCGATTCGCGCAGGTTCATCGCCACCCACATGCGATCGATGTCGACCAGGGTGAATACCGGGTAGCCGGCCGGCACCAGTTCGCCCGGGTCGGCCATGCGCTTGTTGATCTCGCCCGCCACCGGCGCGCGTCCTTCGACTTCGGCACGGGCGGCGTTGACTTCGGCCACCGCGCCCTGCGCCTGCTGCACCTGGCCCTGCGCGGCACGCTTGTCCTGCTCGCGTGCGCCGGCCAACGCCATGTCGTACTGCGCGCGTGCGGCACGGGCCAGTTCGCGCGAGCTGGTGGCCTGGGCCTGCGCTTCATCGCGCTTCTGCCGGGTCATCACCCCTTCGTTGAACAGGTTCTGCACGCGCTGGTAGGTGGCCTCGGCCAGCGTCGCACCGGCTTCGGCGCGCTTCCAGTTCGCTTCGGCGGCGCGGATGTCTTCGCTGCGCGCGCCTTCGTCGGCCTTGTCGGCCACTGCCTGTGCGGCGGCCAACGCGCCGTGCGCCTGCTGTTCCTTGGCGGCCACTTCGGGGCTGTCGAGCAGGAACAGCACCTGCCCGGCCTGCACGCGGTCGCCCTCGCGCACCTTCAGTTCGGCCACGCGCGCGGTGATCTTGGCGGCCACGTTGATGGTGTCCGCATCGGCCATGCCCTGGATCTGATCGGCCGGGCTGCGCCAGGCCAGCCACAGGCCGAGCACCACTGCGATCAGCAGGACCACCAGCAGGATCGGTCCCAGCCGTCGCTTGCCCGGGGGCGTCGTCGCATCGTCGTGCAGCACATCACTCATGGTCGATCACCTCGTCCGCACGGCGCCGGTATTCTTCAAAACGGTCCATCTGTCCACTGACCTCCAGCAACTGCGCCAACGCAATATCGTATTGGTAGGCGGCCTGCGCGCGCTCGACACGGGCGCCACCCAGACCGAGCCGCGCGTCGATCACATCCAGCGAAGTCGCTTGGCCTTCGCGGAACGCCAGCTCCTGCAGGCGCAGGTTTTCCTGTGCCTGGGCGATGCTGCTGTCGAGCAGCACGTACTGCTGGCGCGCAGTCTCCAGTTCATTCCAGGCCTTGCGCACGCCCAGTGCGACCTGGTTCTCGGCTTCGCGCAGGCCGGCTTCGGCCTGCTCCTGCTGCGCGCGCGCGGCGCTGATCTGCGCCGGCCGCGAGTTCGGCGACAGGAAGGTGTACTTCAGGCCGATGCCGAACGCCCAGTCCGGATCGGTCAGCATCTCGTCGCGGCGGCGGAAGTCGTATTGGCCGAAGGCGAAGATCTGCGGCTTCAGCTTGGCCTGCTGTACACGTACGCCTTGTTCGGCCTGCGCCACCATCGCTCGCAGGCGCGCGATCTGCGGCTGGCGCGCCTGCGCCGTGCGCTCGAAGCTGGTCACGGGTTCCAGCGGCACGCGCTGCACGAACAGCGGCGACACCGGCTGCACCTCGCCGCCACTGCGCAGCAGCGTGGCCAGCGCTGCCTTCAGCGTGGCCAGGTCGTTCACCGTCTTCTGGTACTCGCGCTCGGCCTTGTCACGGGCCACGGTGGCCTGCAGGCGCTGGGCACGGGTGGCGAAGCCCTCGCGTTCCAGCTTTTCTGCGTCTGACAGGTGGCGATTCAAGCCATCGCGCACATCACGGCGTACGTCCACCGCCTGCTCGGCAAGGCGCTGGCCGAAATAGGCCTGTGCCAGCTGCACGGTCAGCGATTGGCGCTGTGCCTCGCGCTCGGCACTGGCCTGTTCGTGGGCCGCGCTCGCGGCACGTTGAGCGGCCGGAATCACGCCGCCGGTGTACAGCGGCAGCACCGCGGTGACGACGGGACGGGTACGCCAGTCGCGCTCGGTGAACGACAGTGGTGAATCGATGCCGAAGGCTTCAGCCACGGGGGCCAGCGAGCCCAGTGGCAGGGTGAGGGTCTTCTGGAACTGCAGGCGGCGCACTTCACCGGTGATCTCCGGCAGGCGCAGCAGGCGGGTGGCGTCCTGCAGGTCCTGCTTGTTGCGTACCGCTGCATCAGCGGCTGCCAGTGCATCGGAGACCTGCTCCAGGCGTTGCCGCGCCTGTTCCCAGTCCAATGCAGGTGCGTCGTTGTTGTTCTGCGCGGACGCAGCAATTGGCAGGCAGGTCGCCAGCGCCAGCGCCAGCGCGGCATTCGCCCGGTGCATCCTTGTACGTCGGCCGATCACGCCCATGCCGTCCCAGTGATGAAGAAGTGCGCAAACGGTAGTGCGCGCGGCGTGAAGCCCGGGTCTGCGATCATCGGATTGTCCTCAACGAAGGATGCCGCTGGCCGCAGTGCGCAGCGCCTGGGTGATGTGCTGCAGCGTACTTGAGCGCACGGCGGCATGCTGCCAGTACAGCGGCACATCGAGCCAGCGGCGGGGTTCCAGTACCACCACGCGGCCGGCGCGCACGGCGGGCGCGACCAGGGTTTCCGGGGCCATGCCCCAGCCAAGTCCGCACGCGGCGGCTTCGACGAAACCGGTGGAGGAGGGCAGGTAGTGTAGCGGCGGCTGCAGGCGGGCGCGGGTCAGCCGTCGCACGAAGCGCCATTGCAGTTCATCTTTGCGGTTGAACACCAGCATCGGTGCGTGCGCCAGGGTTGCGGCCTGCATGCCATCGCTGAAGTACTGGCGGGCGAAGCCGGGCGAAGCAATTGCCTGGTAGCGCATGGCGCCCAGCGGGTGCACGTTGCAGCCCTTCACCGGTCGGCCTTCGGCCGTGACCGCACCCAGCACGCTGCCATCGCGCAGCAGTTGCAGGGTATGGTCCTGGTCGTCCATGCGCAGGTCGAACAGGTAGCCATGGCGCTGGTGGAGGTCGGCGACGGCCGGCACGAACCATGTATCGAGCGAGTCATCGTTGACCGCCAGAGGGATTGGCATGCGTCCGGTGTCGCTGCCGCGTTCGGGCAGCAGCTCGGCCAGGGCCTCGGCTTCCAGGGCCTGCATCGGTCGCACGCGGCGCAGCAGCGCCTCACCGGCGGCGGTAGGCCGGCACGGGGCCTGGCGCACCAGCAGCACTTGGCCGAGCCGGTCTTCCAGTGCCCTGATCCGTTGCGACAGTGCCGACGGGCTGATCGACAGGCGGCGTGCCGCAGCCTCGAAGCTTCCTTCTTCCAGCACGGCTGCGAATGCGGACAGTTGCGGATGTACCAGGTCCACGCCGGCGCCTCTTCAGTTTTTCTGTACAGGATAAAGAAAAACAAGATTGCCTGAAGGTGGCCATCGGCCGCACCCTGCGCATCCTCCTGCTGCCTGGCCCGTTCTTGATGTGGATCACCGCTTTCGCTGCCGGCCTGTTCGCAGGCGCCGGTCTCATCATCGCCATCGGTGCGCAGAACGCCTTCGTGCTGCGCCAGGGCCTTCAGCAGCGGCATGTGGGCAGGGTGGTGCTGGCCTGCGCCGGCGCGGATATCGCGTTGATCCTGGCCGGCGTGGGCGGCATGGGCGCACTGGTGCTGCAGTGGCCGCTGCTGCTGCAGGTGCTGCGCTTCGGTGGCGCGGCGTTCCTGCTCTGGTATGGCGTGCAGACCGGGCTGCGCGCGTGGCGCGGTGGCAGCGTACTGGCCGCCGCCGAGGCGCAGGCCGGCAGTGCGCGCCAGGTGCTGCTGACCTGCCTGGCCTTCACCCTGCTCAATCCGCACGTGTACCTGGATACCGTGGTGCTGCTGGGCAGCCTGTCCACGCGCTATCCGGGTGACCTGCGCTGGGCCTTCGGCGCCGGGGCGTGCCTGGCCAGCGTGGCCTGGTTCTGCGCGCTGGGCTATGGCGCGCGACTGTTGCAGCCGGTGTTCCGCAGGCCAGGTGCCTGGCGGGTGCTGGATGCCGCCGTGGCGGCCTTCATGTTCTGCCTGGCGACACTGTTGCTGGTGCGCCCGCTCTAGGCCGCGTCCACCGCGCACAGTGGCGCTTCGCCAGGGCGCAGGGTCAGCACGCGCACGCCGTTGCGGGTTACCACCACCGTGTGCTCGAACTGCGCCGACAGCTTGCCGTCGCGGGTGTAGACCGGCCACTCGTCCGCCTGCTGGCGGATCGCCGGCTTGCCCTGGTTGAGCATCGGCTCGATGGTGAACACCATGCCTTCTTCCAGCACCATGCCGGTATTGGGATGGCCGTAGTGCAGGATCTGCGGTTCCTCGTGCATTTCCTGGCCAATGCCATGGCCGCAGTACTCCTTCACCACGCTGTAGCCGTGGCTGCGCGCGTGGCGGGCGATGGCGTGGCCGATGTCGCCCAGCCGCGCGCCGGGGCGCACCGCGGCGATGCCTTCCCACATCGCCTGGTAGGTGGTCTGTACCAGCCGGCGTGCGGCGTAGTCGACCTCGCCGACCAGGTAGGTGGTACTGGAATCAGCGATGTAGCCGTTTTTTTCAAGGGTGATGTCGAGGTTGACGATCTGGCCGTTGCGCAGCACGTCGGTGGTGCTGGGCACGCCGTGGCAGATGACGTTGTCGATCGAGGTGTTGAGCACGTACGGGAAGCCGTACTGCCCTTTGCTGGCCGGCCGCGCCTGCAGCTCATCGATGATCATGCGCTCGACGAACTCATTGATCTCCATGGTGCTGCGGCCCTGCAGCGGCAGCTGGTCGAGCGCGGCGAACACCTGCGCCAGCAGGCGTCCGGATTCGGCCATCAGCGCGATTTCGTGCGGCTGCTTGATCATCGCCATGTCAGGCCCGCCCGGGGGCCAGCGCTTGCGGCTGTACGCCGGCCGCCCGCAGTTCGCTGGCGACGATGTCCTGGAAGCTCAGCGTGGGGTTCAGCTCGCAGAGCATGCCGACCCGGATCCAGAAGTTGGCCTGGGCGTTGATCGAGCGGCTGGAGACGGTGCAGGCACGGCGCAGCTGGTCGTGCAGGGTGTCATCGATGTTGACGATGCCCATGGGCGGTCCTGGAGGAGTGGATATACGAATCATATATGCTTCGTATATTCGCCTCAAGTCCGTATCGTTCAGTCCACGTGGGTGGCAAAGCGCAGCCGGTTGCCGTCGGGGTCATGCAGCAGCATCTCGCGGCTGCCCCATTCGGTGTCATGCGGGGGCTGCTCGATCGGCACGCTGGCGGCACTGAAGGCGCGGTGCAGGGCGTCGACATCCTCGACGATGAAGTACACCGCGCCGCCGACCTCGCAGTCGCCGCTGTGTTCGGTGAGGAAGATCGTCTGGCCGTCGCGGGTGAGCTGGGCGAACAGCGGAAAACCGGGTTCGAAGCGGTGTTCCCAGTCGACCACGAAACCCAGCCCCTGCACGTAGAACGGCAGGGTGGTATCGGCGTGGCGCATGCGCAGCTGCGGGATGACGGTCTGGGGCATGGCGAGGGCTCCGGGGTGGGAGTCCAGTGTAGTGCCGGCCGCTGGCCGGCATTGGTCTGGTAGATGCCAACCTTGGTTGGCATTGCCGGCCAGCGGCCGGCATTACCGACGCGCTCAGCAGGCCGTCGGCACGGCGGCCATCGCCGCCAGCAGTTCGCGGTTTACCTGCTGGTGCCGCGCCTGCCAGACGGGAAGGTCCTCGGCGCTGATGTCGGGCTGGCCATCCAGTGACGACAGCCAGCGCTTGAAGCGGCTCTGGTAGTTGGCCAGCGACACTTCGCCGGTGATGTCACTCCCGACCAGGCCGCCGGCGCGCAGTGCTTCGATCACCACCAGTGCGTGTTCCAGCTGCAAGCGGCCCTGGTCCCAGTTGCTGCGGGCGACGTCCTCGGCGAACACATCCTTGTCGATCGACAGGTAGGCCGGCTGCGGCGATTTGGCCTGCTCGGCGGCGAACGCGGCGACCAGTCCCTCCGGATGTTCGAAGCGTCGGAATGCACGGCCCATGCCGAGGCGGTGGCCCCAGCCCACGTCCACATCCATGCACCAGTAGGTCAGCCGCCCGCCCATCAGCGGGCGCCAGTGGTTTTCCCAGGCGTGGCCCAGGCCGATGTCACTCGAGGTGATGCCCAGCACGTGGATGTGCGAGATCTGCGGCAGCTTGCTGGCGGCATTCACCCACGACCCGCAGTGCATGCCGAACGGAAAACGCATGTTGTCCGGATGGTTGTCCAGCACCACCAGCTGGAAGGGCTGCTGCGGGCGCATGCGCTGCAGCAACGGCAGGCTGAGGTGGTGGAAGTCGCCACTGCCGAGCATGACCGTGCCGAGCTGCGCGGGCAGCGGCGCCAGCACTTCAGTGGCGAAACGGTCCAGGGTGGCATTGCTGCAGGCAAAGCGCAGTGGATCGTGCCACTGCGGCAGGGCCAGGGTCTGCGCCTGTGGCAGCGGCAATACGCCACCGTCCAGGTCCAGGATCAGCGGGGAACGCAACGGCATCGTTCAACCGCCTCCATCCGGTTCGCCCTGCAGATGCGGCGCCAGCTTGCGCAGGGCAGCGCGCAACAGCGGGGAGCGGGCGTGGATCGCGTGCCGGGTGGAGGTGAAGCGGGCGCCCAGCTCGGCCTTGATCCGCGAATCGGTCCAGCCGGCCACGTAGTGGCTCAGGCCGTGCTGCAGCGCGTACTCGAGGTTGTGCATCCAGCTGACCGCGTACAGGTTGTGCTCGCGCGACTGCGGATAAGCCAGGCCAATGTACTTGTCCACCAGCTTGCCGGCATGCACGTAGCACAGGTTCCAGCCGATCAGCTGGCCCTGGTGGCGGTACAGGAACATCCGTCCCTGGCCCTGGCCGTCGGCCAGCAGGTACTGGAAATAGGGCAGGTCGAGCTGGTCGAAATGCACCGCGCTCTGCGCATACACGCCCAGGTACAGTGTGTACAGTTCGGCCTGCAGCTGCGGGTCGGCCAGGGCCGGATCACCGGTGGCGATGCAGTCGATCTGCAGGTCATCACGCGAACGGAGCTTGCGCCGGATGTTCTTGCGGCGCAAGGACGACAGGCGGCCGAGATAGCCATCGAGCGAATCGAAATCGATCGCCACCCAGGCCAGCGGCATGCCTTCCAGTTCGACGAAGCCGCGCGCCAGCAATGCCTGCAGGAAGGCGCCGCTGTGTGCGTTGGCGGCATCGTCCAGCAGCGGTGAATCGATGGCCAGGTCCTTGACCACCAGCAGGCGCGTATCGCCGATCGCGTGGCGCGCCACGTCCTCGGCCAGCACCTCCGGCGCCACGTGCGTCGGCAACGGGGTGTACTCGGTGCTGGTGGCACCGACGAAGCGCGTCTTCCAGGTGATCCATGGCCGCCACAGGCGCGACAGCGGCAGGCCGAGCAGCCTGCCGCGCAGTTCGTCGTCCATCGTGGTGGTCAGGTCCAGCGGCGCACGGAAGGTCGGCAGGCCGCTGGGAAGGCGGCCTGCCTCGAATCCGAGCGGCGGGTGGGCCAGGAAGCCCTCCAGCAGCGCAGCCGGTTCCAGCGCGGTGCTGGATGCGCGTGACGTCATCTCCATCGGCACGGGAACCGGCAGCGCATCGACGTCAGCCCTTGGCCTTGGTCAGCGCCTGATCGAGCAGAGTGATCGCCAGGTCGATCTCTTCGTAGCTGATGTCCAGCGACGGCGCGAAGGTGATCACGTTCTTGTACCAGCCACCCACGTCGAGCACGAGGCCCATGCGCTTGCCGTCATGCAGAAGGTCACCGGCCAGGCCGATGTCGACCATGCGATCCAGCAGTTCCTTGTTCGGGGTGTAGCCGTCGGTCTGGCAGATCTCGGCGCGCAGGGCCAAGCCCAGGCCGTCGACGTCGCCGATTTCCGGGTGGCGCTTCTGCAGGCCACGCAGGCCGTCGAGGAAGTACGCGCCCTTTTCCGGCACGGTGCGCTCGTAGTCCATTTCCTTGCCCAGCTTCAGCACTTCCAGGCCCAGGCGGGTGCCCAGCGGGTTGGAGTTGAAGGTGGAGTGGGTGGAGCCCGGCGGGAACACGGTCGGGTTGATCAGCTCTTCGCGCGCCCACAGGCCCGACAGCGGGTTCAGGCCGTTGGTCAGCGCCTTGCCGAACACCAGCACGTCCGGGGTCACGCCGAAGTGCTCGATCGACCACAGCTTGCCGGTGCGCCAGAAGCCCATCTGGATTTCATCGACCACCATCAGGATGCCGTACTTGTCCAGCACGCGCTTGAGGCCGGTGAAGAAGTTGCGCGGCGGAATGACGTAGCCGCCGGTGCCCTGGATCGGCTCGACGTAGAACGCGGCGTATTCGGCCTGCCCGACCTTGGGATCCCACACGCCGTTGTACTCGCTTTCGAACAGGCGCTCGAACTGCCACACGCAGTGGTCGGAATACTCGTCCGGGGTCATGCCCTTCGGGCGACGGAAGGGGTACGGGAACGGGATGAACATCGCGCGCTCGCCGAAGTGGCCGTAGCGGCGGCGGTAGCGGTAGCTGGAGGTGATCGACGACGCGCCCAGGGTGCGGCCGTGGTAGCCGCCCTCGAAGGCGAACATCAGGCTCTTGCCGCCACGCGCGTTGCGCACGATCTTCAGCGAGTCTTCAATGGCCTGCGCGCCGCCGACATTGAAATGCACGCGGCCGTCGAGGCCGAACTTCTCGTGCATGTCCACGGCAATGGTCTTGGCCAGCTGCACGCGGGTCGGGTGCAGGTACTGGCTGGCGACCTGCGGCAGGGTGTCGATCTGGTCCTTCAGCGCGTCGTTCAGGCGCTTGTTGCTGTAACCGAAGTTGCAGGCCGAGTACCACATCTGCAGATCGAGGTAGGGCACGCCCGCACCGTCGAACATGTAGCTGCCTTCGCCGCGCTGGAAGATCTTCGGCGGGTCGACGTAATGGACGGTATCGCCGAAGGAGCTGTAGCGGGCTTCGTCGGCCAGCAGCTGCGCATCGGAGGCAGCGGCGTCGGCGTTCTTGTCAAAAATGTTCATGCAGTTCGGTTCCGTGAAGGACGTTCGAAAGGGGGCAACGGGGAGCGGGTCTGGAAGGGAGTGCTCAGGCGGTGGCCAGCAGGGGCAGTACGATGGGCTGCGGGCTGGCGTCGAAATGACGTGGCTGCAGCAGGCTGCCATCGAGCAGGCGCGGCAGCAGCGCGACTGCATCGTGGAAGGTGTCGATGGCGGCGTGTTCGATGCCGGCCTTCGTGCAATGGGTGATCAGGCGGCGCTTGGCGAACACGAAGTCGGCATCTTCGGAGACGCAGAAGTCCGAGCTGCCATCGCCGATCATCAGCACGCGCGGTGCTTCGTTGGCGCGCGCCTGCGCAGCGCAGGTGCACTTGCAGGTGCCACTGCGGCAACCTTCGGCCTGGTAGGGCGATTCCAGTTCCCAGTGGTCCCCGCACCAGCGCAGGTGGTTGGCCACCACCGGCAGTCGCGACAGACCGTGGTTGGCGAGGATGCGGTGGATCGCATAGTCCAGGCCATCACTGACGATGCGCAGCGGCACGCCCAGTTGTTCGGCGCGGCTGACAAAGGCGGCGAAGCCCGGATCGATCTGTACCTGATCCAGGTGGGCGTCGAGCGTGGCCGGGTCCAGCTTCAGCAGCCTGACCTGGCCCTGCATGCATTCACGCGAGCCGATCTTTCCCGACTTCCACTGCTCTTCCAGTTCCTGCCAGCCCGGCTGGCCGTACTTCTCCAGCAGCGAGTCGATGACATCTTCGAGGCTGATGGTGCCGTCGAAGTCACACAGGATGCTCCAGCGCATGGGCAGGTCCGTCGATGAAAGAAACGTCCGGCGCGATGCCGGGGCAGGCTCAATGTAGGCAGGCAGCCTTTCTCGTTCCTTTCCTGTTGAAAGCCTTCATTTCCGGGCGGGGAAAGCGTTCAGGAATGATCTTTGTGAATGGGCCGATTGCCCGGGAATACCCGCTTTCAGAGCTGCGCGTCAGCCAATGCCTGCAGAATTTCTGCGGTCTCTTCACGGGTCTGCCAGGCGCTGTTGCCAAGGGTCAGCATGCGTGCGGCGAAGTCGCGCGCGTTGGGCACGTCGGCCTGCGGCACGATGCCTCGCAGATAGGCGTAGTCGGGCAGGGTATGGATGAACATGCGGCTGGCGCCGAGACCGCGTGGCCACAGGTTCTTCAGCGCAGCATCGCGCGCGCGCTGGCTGGGCAGCAGCAGCATCAGCATCGGCCAGGTGCCGCCGGTACCGGCCAGCCCATCGACCACGTCCACCGCCGGCAGCTGTGCCAGCTGCACACGCAGCTGCAATGCACGCAGGCGTCCGGCCTGCAGGAAGGCAGGCAGCCGCCGCGCGGCATGTGCGCCGATGTTCTGCCGCCACTGGCTGACCCGGTGCTGCGGGATGTCCAGCGGGAAAATGTCACCGACCGCTTCTTCCAGATCGCCGCGTTGCAGTGCACTGCGCAGTGGATTTCCGTACACCAGCGACAGCAGCGAGGGTCGATAGCAGGCTGCGAGCCCGAGCAGCTGCACACTGCGAAGCAGCTCCCAGCGCAGGCTGAAACGCACCTGTTCGGCGGCATGTTCGGCCAGCGCGGCGCGCAGTTCGTCGTCGCGGCTGACCAGCAGGCCGCCTTCGTGAAGGCTCAGCCCCTTGCCGGCGGCCAGGCTGAAGAAACCGATGTCGCCGCGCAGGCCGACACTGGTGTTGCCAATCCGTGCACCGAGTGCCTGTGCGGCATCTTCGATCACCCAGGCACCGGCGCCGCTTGCGACCTCGCAGGCCAGCTCGACGTCGGCGATGCGACCGCCCAGATGGGTGGGCAGGATCGCCAGCGTGCGCGCATCGGCCAGACGCCTGAGCTGGCCGGGGGCGAAGTCGAAATGGTCGCGCCGGGTATCGCACAGCTGCACCCGCAGACCCAGGCTGTGCACCGCGATCGGCACCAGCGGGCACGTATAGGCCGGCATGATTACGGTGTCGCGCTTTGGTGCACGCTTGCGCAGCGTACGCAGCGCGATCAGCAGTGCATGGGTACCGGAGCAGGTCAGCTGCAGAGGGGGTGTGCCGAGCTGGCTGGCCAGGATTTCGCGCAGGTTGCCGCCACCGGGAAGGAAATCGCTGGCCTGCATCGGCAGGCCCGCCGTCGGTGGGAGCTCGCGCGCGAACAGGCTCATCGTGGTGCGCTCACGACGTGCTTTCGGCCGGGCTGTGCGGGTCGTCGGCCTCCGCGCGGCCGAGGCAGACGATGCCGGCCACGATCAGTACTGCACCGAGCAGATGGTGCAGGGTCAGCGGCTCGTTCAACAGCCACGCCGACAGCAGCAGCACGCTGATCACTTCCAGGTGCGAGGCGGCGAATGCGGGGCCGATCGGCGCATGCCGCAGCAGGCTCATCCAGGTAAAGAACGCACCCACGTAGCCGAGGATGGCGCCGTACACCCACGGCTGCGACAGCACGCGCAGCAGCCACGCGGTGTTGGCCTCGACCGGCAGCGCGGCATCACCGGCGTACTTGAAACACAGCTGGGCCAACGTGTCGAAGGCCATCAGCAGCGGGAAGCCGATTACATACAGGCGCCTCATGAGCCGGCTCCTACCACCGCCACGCCTGCGGTGACCAGCAGCATGCCCGTCACCCGCAGCGGCGTGAGCTTTTCGCGGAACAGGAAGCGGCCGGCGATCATCAGTGCGACGATGTTGATCGAGCCCAGCAGCACGCCCTTGGACAGCGGAACCAGCGACAGGAACGCGATCCAGGCGACGAACTCAAGCACATAGCAGGCGATGCCGATCCACAGCCAGGGACGGCTGAGCATGTGTTTCCAGCGTTGCAGTCCTTCGCCTTCCTGCGGATCGCTGGCGGCGGCCTTGAAGGCGAGCTGGCCACCGGTATCGAGTACCACATTGGCCAGCCACAGCAGCGTGGCGAGTGCCCCCATTTCAGGCCACCGCCTTGAGTACGCCACTGCGTTCACCGATCTCGGTGAAGAAGCGCGCGCTGCGGCGGATCACGTCGCGGCGTTCGCGGTCGATGGTGATCATGTGGTAGCTGTCTTCCAGCACCACCAGTTCCTTCGGGCCGCTCACCCGCGACATCACCAGTTCGGCATTGCCCATGCTGGCCACGTCGTCCTCGCGTGCGTGCATCACCAGGCACGGTGCGGTGACCTGGTGCAGGTGGCGGCGGGTCCAGTTGCTCAGGGCGCGCATCTCGGCCAGCGCGTGCCAGGGGTTGCCCGGAAGGCCGGCCGCCGCGCTGTCGCCGGACAGCATGGCGGCACTGACCTGCGCGCGCAGTCGCTCGTCACGCAGGCCGTAGGGCGGTTCCTCCATGAACATGCGGTCGCGGCCGATGTTGAAGCGCTTGAACCACGGCAGCAGGAACGAGAAGCGAGCCACGGCGGGGATGTTCCAGCCGTCGTAGCGGAAAGTGGCGCCGTAGACGCCGACCCCGGAGACCCACTCCGGGCGACGTGCAGCCAAGGCCAATGACAGCACCGCGCCCATCGACAGGCCACCGACGAAGAGCTGGTCGACCTTGCCGCGCAGGGTTGCCGCCGCATCTTCCACGCCCTGGTACCACTGTTCCCAGGTGGTTGCCAGCAGATCATCCACGCTGCCGCAATGCCCGGGCAGCTGCACGCCGTGCACGGTAAAACCGGCGTTGTTCAGGCCCTTGCCCAGCATGCGCATTTCCGCGGGGGTGCCGGTCAGGCCATGGACCAGCAGCACGCCCTGTGGGCCACCGGGGAGGAAGAAGTCGTGCGATTCGGTCACCTGGCGGCTCCGTGACGGCAGTGGGGATGGCAGGATCGCAAGCGCGATTTTCGCCAGCCTTTCAGCGCCCCGGGCCGGGTCAGGGTGCCTTCAGCAGCGGCAGCGTGATGGCGACCTTCAATCCGCCGCCGGGGCGGTTCAGGAAGCTCAGGCGGCCGCCGAAGTGCTCCACCGCCTCGTGCGCGATGGCCAGGCCGAGGCCGGTACCGCTGGCAGCGGTGCCCGGTGCCCGGAAGAAGCGCTCGCCCAGCCGTGGCATCACGTCGTCGGGCACGCCGGGGCCGTTGTCTTCCACATACAGTTCGACATCATTGTCGTCCAGCGCGTGCACGCCCACCGTAACGGTCGCATTGCGGCCGGCATAACGCAGGGCGTTGTCGATCAGATTGTCCAGCGCTTCCTGCAGCATGGCGCCGTTGCCGAGTACACGCAGCGGATGGGGGCTGCCGCGGTAGCCGAGGTCGATGCCATCACGGATCGCCTCCGGAACGCGCGTGCCGACCCACTGCGGCACCAGCTCGCATAGATCCAGCGCCTCCACGGTATCGGGCACGGTCTGCGCCCGGCTCAGCGCCAGCAGCTGGGTGCTGACCCGGGCAGTGCGCTGGTTGAGCCGGCGGATGTGCTGCAGTGCCTCGCGCACCGTATCGGGGTCACCATGTGCCAGCGCCTGGTCCACGTGCAGGGCCATGCCCGCCAGCGGCGAACGCAGCTGATGCGCGGCATCGGCGATGAAGCGGTTCTGCAACGTGATCATTTCCGCCTGGCGGGCAAACAGATCATCGATGGTGCTGATCAGGGGCTGGATCTCCTCCGGCACGTCGGCATCGGAGATCGGTGCCAGTTCGCCGCGGCGCTGCGCCAGGCGGGTCCTCAGCGGGGTCAGGATGCGCAGGCCGTAGGTCACGCCGAACCAGACCAGCGCCGCGGTACCCAGCGCCAGCATGGTCATCAGCGGGATGATGATCATCAGGATCTCGCGCGCGCGCTGTCGGCGGTCGGCCATGCTCTCGGCCACGGTCACCGCCAGCTGGTCCTGCGGATCATTCATCGCCTGCGTGCAGACCGTGGCCATGCGCACCTGCTGGCCATTGAGGTTGCCGTCGTACAGCGCCGGATGCACACCGGTGCAGTCCTGCGAAGGGGCGTACGGGCTGAAGTCGGCATTGCCGCTGAGCGTACCCATGCGGCTGCTGTCAACGTTGAAGTAGCGATGGCCGTCGGGGTCGTACTCGATCAGGAAGCGTGCCTGCGGCGACAGGTCGCTGGTCACCGGCATGGTGCTCAGCATCTGCGCGAACGAATGCGTGTCGTCGATCAGGTTGCGGTCGTGGATGCGGTTGGAATAGTCCAGCGCAACGTAATAGGCCAGGATCGTGTTGAAGGTGAGCAGGCCCAGCATCGGCAGCGCCAGGAAGGCGAGCAGGCGCCGGCGCAGGCTGGGCGGTCCACTGATCACGAGGCGTTTTCGTCCTGCGCGTCTTCCAGCATGTAGCCCAGCCCGCGCACGGTGCGGATGCCCATGCCGCCGGGTTGCAGCTTGCGGCGCAGGCGGTGCAGGGCGATGTCCAGGCCGTTGTCGGTGAGGTCCTGGCCCCAGTCGCACAGCGCTTCCACCAGTTGCGCGCGCGACACGATGCGCTCGGCGCGAACCGCCAGCGCGGACAGCAGACCGAATTCCCGCGCGGTCAGTTCCAGTGACTGATCGTCGATCCACACCCGATGCCCGGCCAGGTCCAGGCGCAGGCGACCGATGCGCAGATCCGGGTTGCCGTTGCTGGTGACCCGCCGCAGCTGTGCGCGAACACGTGCTTCGAATTCGTCCAGTGCGAACGGCTTGACCAGGTAGTCGTCGGCGCCGAGGTCGAGCACACGCACGCGCTCGGCCAGGCCGTCACGGGCGGTGACCACCAGCACCGCCAGGCCATCGCCGCGCTGGCGCAGGCGCTGCAGCACGTCGCGGCCGTCCAGCTGCGGCAGGCCCAGGTCCAGTACCAGCAATGCGTACTGGGTCGAGCCCAGGGCAGCGTCGGCGTGCGCGCCGTTGTCGACGTGGTCGACCACATGGCCCTGCCGGCGCAGCGAGGTGCACAGGCCGGAGGCGATATCCGGGTCGTCTTCAGCAATCAGAACGCGCATGCGCGGGGCTCCTGTAACAGTCAGGCCCACCGGATGGACGGGGCGGGCCTCTCTCGGCTGCCGAGGGTAGCCGCAAACCGGGGGAAGGTGGAGCGCGCCGCCGCCACCGGGCGCGGCCGCGCTTTCCGTCCATTCAGTCCTGCAGGCCGGGCTCGCCCTCCGCCAGCGGCACCCGCGAACCGTCCAGCAGACCACGGCTGAGTTTGCCATCTTCGATGAACAGCAGTTCCCCGTTCTCGCCGTTCTTGATGCTGCTGTCGATGGCGATCACGCGGTCGCCGTGGAAGCTGCTGACGTGCGGCATCGAAGTGTGGCCGACCACGATGCGCGCGAGCTGCAGGCGATCGAGCACGGCCTGCACGCCTGCGGTGTCCAGTCGCCCATCGAAATAGCCGCGGTACCAGATCGGGCTGGTCTTGCCGTCATACAGCGGCGCGGTGGCCGGGTCGGCCTTCACTTCGGCCTTGGGCAGGCCGAGCGAGGCCTGGTAGGCCGCGTTGGTGCGCGCCGGGTCCAGTGCCAGCTGTACTGCTTCGGGCGAGATGCCGCCGTGCAGGAACAGGGTATCGCCGATCTTCAGCAGCACCGGGCGGGTGCGCAGCCACTGCCCGATCACCGAATCGGCACCGTACAGCTGCGGGTAGCTGCGGCCCAGCAGCTGGGCGCTGCGCAGGTACTTCGGATTGACGTAGCGCAGGTCGTCGTACAGCACCATGGTCTCGTGGTTGCCGAGCACGAAGTGCACTGCGCCACCGGCGGCGGCCGCCTGCTGCTGCAGGCCGTACAGCAGCCAGAAGGCCTCGGTCACCTGCGGGCCACGGTCGAACACATCGCCGGCGATGACCAGGGTGTCCTTGCCCAGCGCCCAGCGGTCCTGTGCGTCGATGACCTGGTGGGCACGCAGCAGGCGCACCAGCAGCCCGTACTGGCCATGGATGTCGGACAGCGCAACGATGCGCGGCACGGCCGGCAGCACCGAGACCGAAAGTGCATTCGGGGCAGCCACGTGCACCGTGTGCTCGTAGCCGCAGCGCGGGGCGATATCGGTACCCGCGGCCTGCGTAGCAAGCGTGTGCGACTCGACCTTGTCGTCGCAGATCCATGTGGCCTGCAGCCGGTCGCCCTGGCGGAACACATAGGGACCATCGGCCTGCACGTGATCGGCGGGCGCGGCAACCTCGCGGGCCTGCGTGGTTGCTGTGGCGCAGGCCAGCAGCGGCAACAGCAGGGCGGTCAGCAGGGAAGGGCGATCGCGCGACATCGGCGGCATCCAGCAGCGGAAAGACCCGATGCTAACCGGCGCGGGCGTTCGTCGGTGTGCGCGAATGGGCGGGTCAGGTGTCGCGCCCGTCATCCCTGAGCTTGCGTACGCGGGTGGCGATGGGCTGAAGCGGTTGGTCGTCGCGCCCGCGCGGCTGCATGTAGGGCAGCGGCCGCCGCGTCGCCAATTCGATCAGCTGTGAATGGGCTTCGCCTGCACTGAAGCAATGGCGCTCTCCCCACTGGCGCAGTGCGACCAGCAGCGGGAACAGTTCCTGGCCAGCGGCGGTCAGCACGTACTCCTGGTAGGCCGATCCATCGGAGGCCGGCTGCAGCTGCAGGATGCCGGCCTCGACCAGCCGGCGCAGGCGGTCGCTGAGGATGTTGCGCGCCGCGCCGAGGCTGCGCTGGAAATCTCCGAAGCGGGTGATGCCGTCGAACGCGTCGCGGATCACCAGCAATGCCCAGCGGTCACCGAGCAGGTCGGCACTGCGGGCTACTGGGCAGGGGCTGTCGGCGTGCATGCTGGTATCTCCGAATGTGGTTGCAGTTTAAAACCAATGGCGATAGCCTGCATCTGGTTTCAAAGTGCAACCAAAAATGAGTGCCGCATCTATTCCCCGCCCGTTGCTGGTCCTGCTTGCGGTTGCCGCCGGCGCCAGCGTCGCCAACGTCTACTACGCGCAGCCGCTGCTGGATCAGCTTGCACGCGCCTTTGCGCTGGACCGGGCCGTGGCCGGCGCGGTACTGGCGGCCACCCAGGCCGGTAGCGTGCTGGCGCTGCTTGGGCTGCTGCCGCTGGCGGACCGCAGCGACCGGCGACGCCTGCTGCGGCTGCAGCTGATTGCACTGGTGCTGGCCCTGTTGTGGCTGGCGGCGTCACGCACGGCGAGCTGGCTGTTGTCGGGCATGCTGCTGGCCGGCTTGCTGGGCACCGCGCTGACCCAGGGCCTGATCGCCTATACCGCCATGCTGGCACCGCCCGAGCAGCGCGGTCGCATGGTCGGTGTGGTGCAGGGCGGCGTGTTCATCGGCCTGCTGCTGGCGCGCGTGGTGTCCGGTACGGTGGCGGCCGCCTTTGGCTGGCAGAGGGTCTACCTGCTGTCAGCGGTGGTGATGGCGGTGTTGGCGGCGCTGCTGTGGCGGCGCCTGCCCGCAGTACCGGTGCCGTCGGTCCCTCCACGCTGGCGCGAGCTGATGGGCTCGATGCTGGGCATACTGCGCCGCGATCGAACGCTGCGCGAGCGCGGGCCGCTGGCATTGCTGCTGTTTGCAGGCCTCAATGTGTTCTGGGCGGCGGCACCCTTGCCGCTGTCCGCACCGCCGCTGCACTGGTCGACGGCGACCATCGGTGCGCTCGGCCTGGCCGGCGTGGTCGGTGCGCTGATGGCAGCGCGTGTCGGCCACTGGATGGACCGTGGTTTCACCCATCGGGTCAGCCTCGGTGCGCTGTTGTTGATGCTGGTCGCGTGGTGGCCGCTGCTGGGCCTGCCGCAGTCGCTGTCCTTGCTGCTGCTGGGTGTGGTCGTGCTCGACCTCGGCGGCCAGGCACTACATGTCTCGAACCAGGCACTGCTGCTGCGTGCACCGGCAGAACAGCATGGGCGCCTGGTGGCGTTGTACATGCTGTTCTATGCGGTGGGCAGTGGTGCAGGCGCGGCGGCGGGGCCCTGGATGCAGGTGCGGCATGGCTGGCCCGCCGTGTGCCTGCTGGGTGCAGGCATCGCGTTGCTGGCGCTGCTGTGGTGGGCAGCGTGGCGGGTGGTGGCGTTCAATGCATCGGCTGGCGCGCGAACCGGTAGAGTCGACTGTTAGTCGACTGCTCTTCCGTCAGCTTGCAAGAAAACCTGCGCTGCGCGCGATAGTCGACTGGCAGTCGACTCTACCCCTGGGTTGCCGTCCGCGTCGGGCTACCGCTGCAATGCCCGCCGTCCCGGTGCTTCCTGTAGTGCCTCGCTGGCCACCACCACGCGGTTGCGGCCGCTGCGCTTGGCCTCGTACATCGCGGCGTCGGCACGTGCCATCAGCCGCTCGTAGTCCGGATGACCATCGTGACCGGCCACGCCGATGCTGGCGGTCAGCTCCAGCACCTGACCATTGGCCAGCGCTACCGGCGACTGTGCGATCTGCCGGCGCAGGCTCTCGGCGATCACGGTCGCCTGCGATTCGCTGGCGGCCACCAGCACCACCACGAATTCTTCGCCGCCATAGCGGAACAGGTAGTCGCTGCCACGCGTGAGCTGGCCGAGCAGGCCGGCCACGTGCTGCAACGCGCGGTCGCCGGCATCGTGGCCATGGCCGTCGTTGATTGCCTTGAAATGATCCAGGTCGAGCAGCAGCAGCGAGAACGGTGTGCGGTTGCGCGTGGCCAGCTCGATTTCCCGACGCAGCACGGTGGGCAGGAAGCGACGGTTGAGCAGGTTGGTCAGCGCGTCGCTGCCGGCATCGAGTTCACCGATGCGCTCGAACAGCAGTGTCATCAGGGTGCGGATGGCGGCCAGGTCCTCGCGGATGGCCGGCAGCACCGCCAGTCGCTGTGCCGGGGCATCGCCGCTCGCGCGCTGCAGGTGGCCGTCAATGCGGGCCATCAACTTGCCCACCTGCTGCGTTTCGCTGCTCTCGCCGAAGCTGGGGATGCCCTTGTGGGTGAACCACAGGCCGAACTCCGAGGTGGCCAGGCTGGCGTTGTCGCTGGCCTGCACATGACCGGCGAGTGCGTACAGCAGGGCGTTTTCCCAGTCCAGCAGCAGTGCACGCTGGCGCTCTCGTTCGGTACCGACGTTCTGTACCAGCGAGAACAGCCGGTAGGCGGCGTCGGCACGGGTGGAGCGCTCGCGCGCATGGGTATAGGCCAGCGTCATGCCTTCCATGGCGATGTCCATGATCGCGCTGAGGCAGGCGATGGCAGCGAATGCGGTCGCGCTGTCGGGTGCCTCGTCGCGCAGGCGCACGAACAGCTCGTGCTTGAGCACGCGCGCACCGCGGGTGACCAGGTCGACCGGGATGCCGACCCGCGCATGTACGTCGCCGATCACCCGCTGCGAGGCGACGGTGGTGGCGATGCCGGAGGCGTCAGTGGTCAGCAGTTGCACCAACCAGCGCTGCATGGCCGGCTGCAGGCGCTGCTTGACCTGGTCGTGGGACAGGAAGCGGCGTGCACGCCCGTCCTGCAGCAGCACTTCATAGAAGCGCTGGGCCAGCGCGGGTGGGGCATCGGTGGCAGCGCACTTGAGCAGCGCGGTGGCGGCAGGGCCGGCCTGCAGCAGGCACTGCTGCCAGGCCTCGGCCAGCGGCTGGCTGGCATCGTCCAATTGGGGTGGTTCCACGTCGATCTCTGACTGCGTACGGCAAACCACGGGTATCGGCCGCGACGGCGTACGGTTGATGGCGGGTTAGCCGGCCAGTTTACGCGCGGTGCAGGGTTGCACGGTGCGCAAAGCACATCGCCATGGCTGCGGCAATGAGCGAACGCATTTGAGAATCAATCGCATTGGTGGGAGAATGCGCGCACGGATCGGGCCGCAGGCGACTGCAGCGACGCTCCGCCTCCCCCTCGTCGTTGCCTCAAGCCCTTTGCCAGAGGCCCCGTAGCCCTGCCAGAAGGTCCAGATCATGTCTCCTGCCGTTGTCCTTTCGCCGCGCCCGCTGGCGCTTGCCGTTGCCGCCCTGCTGGCGGGCAGCGCCCTGACCGCCCAGGCCGAAACCGACGCCACCGATATCGACACGGTGCACGTCACCGCCTCGCAGATTGCGCGCCAGGCGTTGGGCACTTCGACCATCACCGCCGAGGACATCGCCAAGCGCCCGCCGGCCAACGACATCGCCGAACTGCTGCGCACCATGCCGGGCGTCAACCTCACCGGCAACAGTGCCTCGGGCCAGTACGGCAACAACCGCCAGATCGACCTGCGTGGCATGGGCCCGGAAAACACCCTGATCCTGGTCGACGGCAAGCGCATCGGCGCGCGTGATGCCGTGCGCATGGGCCGCAGCGGTGAGCGCAATACCCGCGGTGACACCAACTGGGTGCCGGCGGAAATGATCGAGCGCATCGAAGTGCTGCGCGGCCCGGCGGCGGCACGCTATGGCTCGGGTGCTTCCGGCGGCGTGGTCAACATCATCACCAAGCGCCCGACCGGCGATCTGACCGGTGCGGTCGACCTGTATGGCCTGGTACCCGAGCACAGCGCCGAAGGCGGCAGCGAGCGCGTCGGCCTGCAGCTGAGCGGGCCGATGACCGACACCCTGTCGTTCCGCCTGTACGGCAACCTCAACAAGACCGACGCCGACTCACTGGACCTCAACCGCCAGTACGCCACCAACCCGAACGCGGTGCCGCCAGCCGGCCGCGAGGGCGTCAAGAACCGCGACATCAATGCGCTGCTGCGCTGGGACGTGACCGCCAACCAGGTGGTCGAGTTCGAAGCCGGCACCAGCCGCCAGGGCAACATCTATGCCGGCGACCGCGCGGTCAGCACCACCGGCACCTCGACACCGATCGATCTGGCGGCCCTGGCCGAGCAGCAGGCCGAGACCAACCGCATGTACCGCACCACTGGCGCGGTCACCCATCGCGGCCGCTGGGGTGATGTGACCTCGCGGGTAACGGCTGCAGTGGAAGCGGTGAACAATTCGCGTATCAACGAAGGCCTGGCCGGTGGCCCGGAAGGCAGCTTCAACGGCACCGACTGGTCGACCTCGCGCCTGCGCAACTACCAGCTGGACGGCGAGGTCAGCTTCCCGACCACGCTCGGTGGCGCCGAGAACATCTGGACGCTGGGCTTCGAGTACCTCGACAGCCGCCTGACCGACCCGTATTCGATGAGCCAGTCCAGCAGCAGTGGCGGCGGCATCCCGGGGCTGTCGGCCGATCGCGCGCGCGGCAAGGCCGATGCGCAGACCACGGCCGTGTTCGTGGAAGACAACATCTACCTGGGTGAGCGCTGGATCGTCACGCCGGGCCTGCGCTTCGACCACCACAGCCAGTTCGGCAACAACACCAGCCCCAGCCTCAATGCGCAGTTCCGCATCAACAGCGACTGGGTGGTGAAGGGCGGTATCGCCCGTGCATTCAAGGCACCGAACCTGTACCAGTCGAATCCGGACTATCTGTATTACACCCGTGGCAATGGCTGCCCGAATGCACTGCCGAGCCTGGGCGCCGGCTGCTACATGCGTGGCAATGCGGACCTGAAGGCGGAAACCAGCCTGAACAAGGAACTGGGCATCGAGTGGGCGCCGCAGAGTGGCTGGCAGGCGTCCCTGACGTACTTCCACAACGACTACAAGGACAAGATCCAGGCCGGCTACACCCAGATTGGGCTGACTGCCGATACCAAGGGCCGCATCTTCCGCTGGGAGAACGCACCGAAGGCGATCGTGCAGGGGCTTGAGGGCAACCTGGTGATTCCGCTGCTCGGGGAGCAGGGCAACCGGCTGAAGTGGAGCAACAATTTCACCTACATGGTGGAGAACGAGAACAAGGGCACCGGCCAGCCGCTGTCGGTGATTCCGAAGTACACGATCAACACGATGCTGGACTGGCAGGCCACCGACAGGCTGTCGCTGCTGCTGACCGGCACGTTCTATGGCAAGCAGAAGCCGGCCACCACCAACATCAACAATGATCCGCGCTGCACCGGCACCTGCGACCCGTCGATCGCGCTGCAGGATCGCGGTGCGTACAACATCTGGGGCGTGAGCGCGCGCTACAAGGTGACCGAGACGGTCAGCTTCGGCTTCGGTGTCAACAACCTGGCCGACAAGCGCCTGTTCCGCGAGGCCAACAGCAGCGACGCTGGCGCGGCGACTTACAACGAGCCGGGCCGCGCCTACTGGGCCAGCCTGCGCTTCGGCTTCTGATCGCTGGCAGGCGTCGTTCCCCCGGGCTCGCCAGGCATGGCCTGGCGTTACCGGGACGGGCATGCCACACCGGTGGCGCCGGGCCATGCCCGGCGGCAACGGAGCTGCACGCCTGCAATGTTATAAACACCGTGATAGTTTCCCCACGGCCGCCAGCGTAGCCTGCCTCCATCGCAAAGGAGCTGTTGCCATGGGCCACGACCACGATCACCTGCCATCCGAGATCCGCCACGAGAAACCCTTGTGGTGGGCGCTCGGCCTGACCTCCACCTTCCTCATCGTCGAGGTGGTGGGCGCGTTCTGGACCAACAGCCTGGCGCTGCTGTCCGACGCGGCGCACATGGCCACCGATGCACTGGCACTGATGATCGCGCTGGTCGCGGTACGGCTGAGCCGTCGCCCGCCGGACGCGCGCCGCACCTACGGCTATGCGCGCCTGGAAGCGCTGGGCGCGATGATCAACGGTGCGATGCTGTTCGTGGTCGCCGGTTACATCCTGTGGGAGGCCATTGGGCGTTTCCGCGAGCCGCAGGAGATCGCCTCATCGGGCATGCTGGTGATTGCCGCAGCGGGCCTGGTCATCAATCTGATCTCGATGCGCCTGCTGCAGGCCGGCAGCGGCGAGAGCCTCAACGTGAAGGGCGCCTACCTGGAAGTGTGGGCGGACATGCTCGGCTCGGTGGCGGTGATTGCGGGTGCGCTGTTGATCAAGTGGACCGGCTGGAAACCGATCGATCCGATCCTGGCGGTACTGATCGGCCTGTGGGTGCTGCCGCGCACCTACGTGCTGATGCGTGAGGCGATCAACGTGCTGCTGGAAGGCGTACCCAAGGGCATGGACGTGGCCAGGGTACGCGACAGCCTGTCCGGTCACACCGCAGTGCTGGACGTGCATGACCTGCACGTGTGGGCGCTGGCCTCCAGCACGCCGGCGCTGACCGCGCACATCGTGATGCGCGATGGCACCGATGCCGACGCGCTGCGCCGCGAGCTGGGCGCGCGCCTGCACGATGACTTCGGCATCGAGCACGTGACGCTGCAGATCGAAGCGGACCACTGCGGCGAAGCCTGTGGTGAACCGGCGCCGGCCAAGGGCGGCGAGCACGAGGGCCATGAGGGCCACGACCACGGCGAGGACGCGCAGGGCCATCGCGGCCACGTGCATCGTTGAGTGGGAAGTGCGGGCACGCCGGTTGGGCGAAACCGACCGGGCGAAACCGACGGGGCGAAATCGCCTTGGTAGAGTCGACTGTCAGTCGACTGCTCTCCGCGAGGCTGCGGCAAATCCCGCGCTGCGCGCGATAGTCGACTGGCAGTCGACTCTACCCAATCGTTCCGACGCGATCGCGCAGGCTGCATCCGTCCAGAGCAGCGAAGGTCATTCGTCCCGTCGGGACGCCAGCCGATCCGCCAGCCGGGTCGGCTCCGGCAGCCGGTAACCGCGCAGTGTGCGCTGCACCCAGTCCAGCGCGGTATCGGCACTGACCCGATGGCCGCCGGCCACGAACAGCGGCTTGCAGCGCACCTTGCTGCGCAACACCCAGCCCAATTGTTCATCGCCATCCAGCAGCGGCGTATGTGCACCGGCCTCGGCGCCCGGTTCGACGAACCGGCCCACCAGTTTCGACTTGGCCACGCCGATGCTCGGCAGGTCGGTGACCACGCCCAGATGCGCGGCCACGCCCAGTCTGCGCGGATGGCTGATGCCGTGGCCATCGACGAACACCAGATCCGGCGCCCGCGGCAGCAGCGCCAACGCGGCCAGCAGTGCCGGCAGTTCGCGGAAGCTGAGCAGGCCGGGGATGTAGGGCATCACCGTAGGAATCCGCGCGATCTCCTGCGCCACGGGCTGCAGCGTCTTCGCATCCAGCAGCACTGCCGCGGCGCGGGTGATCGCGCCGTTGTCTTCAAAGCCGACATCCAGCCCGGCCAGCCAGCGCACGTTGCGTGGCAGGCGGTCCTGGCGTTCCACGCCGCCGGCAAGCAGGGTCTGCTGCGCGCGGGCAGTGGCGACGCTGCCTTCCCAGCGTCCGGGGTCGATCACCGTATTCATTGGCCACAGCATCGCATGCGCGGTGCCACGGCCCGGTGAGCGGCGCCCGGGGCTACAATGGCGGCCTGCCTTTCCTCGCGTTGGAGACCCTGCAGTGACCCGTAAACTCGTACTGTTGCGCCATGGCCAGAGCCAGTGGAACCTGGACAACCGCTTCACCGGCTGGGTCGATGTCGACCTCACCGAGCAGGGGCGCCGGGAAGCGGCCGCCGCCGGTCGCCTGATGCGCGAGGAAGGCCTGCAGTTCGACGTCGCCCACACCTCCGTGCTCAAGCGCGCCATCCACACGCTGCAGGGTGCGCTGGCCGAACTGGAGCAGGAGTGGCTGCCGGTGAACAAGTCCTGGCGCCTCAACGAGCGCCACTACGGCGGCCTGCAGGGCCTGGACAAGGCCGAGACCGCCGCCAAGCACGGCGAGGACCAGGTCAAGGTGTGGCGTCGTTCGTACGACATCCCGCCACCGGCCATGGACCTGGAAGATCCGGGCCACCCGATCCATGACCGCCGCTACGCCGGCCTGGATCGCAACGCGCTGCCGGGCACCGAATCGCTGGCCACCACCCTGGACCGCGTGCTGCCGTACTGGCATGACGCCATCGCGCCGCAGCTGAAGGACGGCAAGACCGTGCTGGTCACCGCCCACGGCAACTCGCTGCGCGCCCTGTACAAGTACCTCAACAACGTCTCGCGCGAGGAAATCCTCGAGCTGAACATCCCGACCGGCATCCCGCTGCTGTTCGAACTGAACGATGATCTGACCGTGCAGTCGTTCCGCTACCTGGGCGACCCGGAAGCGGCGCGCAAGGCCGCTGAAGCCGTGGCCAACCAGGGCAAGGCGAAGTAAGAAGCAGAAGGCCGGCGCAAGCCGGCCTTCGCTTTTTGTAGAGTCGAGCCATGCTCGACTGCTGTTGGCCTCTTGCCGCAAGCGCCATGAACCCGGAACGGAGAGCAGTCGAGCATGGCTCGACTCTACAGAAGGGCGTCCTGTGACCTTTGGCCGGTCCCTGTCGTGGGCGTCCCCGGCTACCCTGTGAAATTACCCGCAGGAGAGCCTCATGAACGTCCGCAACCTGGTCCCGCTGGGCCTGACCATCGCCATCGCTGCCTCGCTGGCGGCCTGTGGCAAGAATGAAACCGCGTCGGCGGCCAGCGCCGACGCCAAGCCGGCCTTCGACCTGTCGCAGATCAAGACGCCGCTGATCTCGCTCAACAGCGCCGACCTCGATCCGGCCATCTCGGCCTGTACCGACCTCAATGGCTTCGTCAACAGCAAGTGGCTGAAGGCCAACCCGGTGCCGGGCGACCAGACCACCTGGGGCAGCTTCGAGATCCTGCGCGAGCGCTCGCTGGAAGTGCAGCACGCGCTGGTACAGCAGGCCGCCGCCAGCCAGGCCAAGGCTGGCTCGGTGGAAGCCAAGATCGGTGACATCTGGAAGACCGGCAACGATGAAGCGAAGATCGAAGCAGCCGGCCTGGCACCGCTGCAGCCGCAGCTGGACAAGATCACCGCGCTGAACGACACCGCCGCCATCACCCAGTACCTGCGCGACAGCCAGGCCGAGGGCAAGGGCGTGCTGTTCTCGCTGTTCGCCAATGCCGACTACAAGGATTCGGCCAACGTCATCGCCTACGTCGGCCAGGGCGGCCTGGGCCTGCCGGAGAAGGGCTACTACTTCGACGACGCGCAGGCCAAGATCCGCGATGCCTACGTGGCCTATATCGCCCAGGTGCTGACCCTGTCCGGCGTGGACGCCGCGCAGGCGGCCGAGCAGGCCAAGGCCGTGATGGCCTTCGAAACCCGCCTGGCCAAAGCCTCGATGTCGCGCATCGAAATGCGTGACCCGGCCAAGCGCTACAACCCGCTCAGCGCCGCAGACGCCGACAAGCTGACCCCGAACTTCAGCTGGACCGCGCTGTTCGACACCCTGAAGGTGCCGGCCGCGCAGAAGTTCTCGCTGGCGCAGCCGGGCTTCTTCGGTGAAATGGACAAGATGCTCGCCGATGTGCCGGCCAGTACCTGGCAGGCCTACCTGCGCTTCCACACCATCGACGACGCCTCGCCGTACCTGAGCAGCCAGTTCGAGAAGGCCAACTTCGATTTCTATGGCACCACCCTGCGTGGTCAGAAGGAAATGCAGCCGCGCTGGAAGCGCGTGCTGGAGTCGGTCAACGGTGGCATGGGTGAAGCCCTGGGCCAGCTGTACGTCGATGCCGTGTTCCCGGCCGAGTCGAAGGTGGCCATGCAGCACCTGGTTGAAAACCTGTCGCAGGCGCTGAAGGCACGCCTGGAGCAGCTGCCGTGGATGGGCGAAGAAACCAAGAAGAAGGCACTGGAAAAGTGGGCCAGCTTCACCCCCAAGATCGGTTACCCGGACAAGTGGCGTGAGTGGACCGGCCTGCAGACCAACGGCGACAGCTACCTGGGCAACATGCAGGCGGCGCGTGCGTTCAACTACCGCTACATGCTGGACAAGATCGGCAAGCCGGTGGACAAGACCGAGTGGGGCATGACCCCGCAGACCGTCAATGCGTACTACAACGCGACCAAGAACGAGATCGTGTTCCCGGCGGCAATCCTGCAGGCGCCGTTCTTCGACGCCAAGGCCGACCCGGCGCTGAACTACGGCGGCATCGGTGCGGTCATCGGCCACGAAATGATGCACGGCTACGACGACTCGGGCAGCCAGTTCGCTGCCAACGGCAACTTCGACAACTGGTGGACCGACGCCGACCGCAAGGCCTTCACCGAACGTACCGACCAGCTGGTCGCACAGTTCGATGGCTATGAGTCGGTGCCGGGCGTGTTCGTGAAGGGCAAGCTGACCCTGGGCGAGAACATCGGTGACCTGGGCGGCCTGACCGTGGCCTACGACGCGCTGCAGATGGCGCTGAAGGAAGACCCGAAGGCGAATGTCGAAGTTGATGGCCACAGCCAGGACCAGCGTTTCTTCATGAACTGGGCCACCGTGTGGCGCCGCAACTTCACCGACGGTGAGCTGCGCGTGCGGCTGAACACCGACCCGCACGCGCCGGCCAACTTCCGTGCCAACGGTGCGCCGTCGAACATGCCGTCCTATGCCGCTGCATTCCAGTGCAAGGCCGGCGACGCGATGGTGCGTGCTGACGACAAGCGCGTGGTGATCTGGTAATCGATCGCACGTAACGCGTGATGCCAAAGGCCCGGCGAAAGCCGGGCCTTTTGTCTTTCTGGCCGGTCGCGAGGAGCGGACTGGTAGAGTCGACTGTTAGTCGACTGCTCTTCGTTCAGATCGAGAAAATCCCGCGCTGCGCGCGATAGTCGACTAACAGTCGACTCTACCGGCGGGTCGTTTCACCGTCGGGAAGATCTCAGGCCAGCTCCGGCTCCCGCGCCAGCATACGATGGAAGCGCTGCAGCACGTAGGGATCCACCAGCCCTCCAGACTGCGAATCGATGATCCGCAATGCGGTTTCGTGCTCCATCGCATCGCGATACGGGCGCACGCTGGTCATCGCATCGTAGGCATCGGCGATGGTGACGATGCGTGCGCCCAGCGGGATGGATTCGCCACGCAGGCCGTCGGGATAGCCACTGCCATCAAACGCCTCGTGATGGGCGCGGATCAGCCGTGCGACCGGTGCGGCGTCGCTGCGGCCGGTGGCCAGGAAGATGTGCTCGCCGCGCACCGGATGCTCGCGCATGATCGCGCGCTCCTCATCGGTATGCCGGCGCGGTGCCAGGAGCACATCGTCGGGAATGCCGATCTTGCCGACGTCGTGGAAGCGCGCGGCCAGGCCGATCTGCGCACAGGCATCGTCGTCGAGATCGCAGTGCGCGGCCAGGCGCTGCGCGAGCAGGCCAACGCGGTCGCAATGGTGGCGGGTGTAGGCGTCGCGCATCTGCAGCGACATCGAGAGGGCATCGATCAGGCAGGCCTGCGCGTGCAGCAGGTCGGGGGCGGGTACGGCGTCAGGGAACATGGTCATCCGCCCGCACCGGGTGGGGACCGGTGCGGGGTGTTCGGGGGGCGATCAACCCGGGGCGAGGGTGGTCAGAAGGGCGCGGGCCGCATTGAAGCGGTCTTCCGGCAACGGCAGCGGGTGCTTGATGCGCAGCTTGTCGGGCCCTTCCATGGCGTAGAGGTTCGGTTGTTTCTGGATCAGCTGGATCACCGCCATCGGATCGATGTTCGGCTTGGACTCGAACACGATGCGGCCACCGTTCTCGCCCAGGTCCAGCTTGCGGATGCCCAGCGTGTTGGCTTTCAGCTTCAGCTCGGCGATGGCGAACAGATGCTTGGCGGCATCCGGCAGCAGGCCGAAGCGGTCGATCATCTCCACCTGCAGCTCGCGCAGCGCATCACTGTCGCGCGCGCTGGAAATGCGTTTGTACAGGGTCAGGCGGGTGTGCACGTCCGGCAGGTAGTCTTCCGGAATCAGCGCCGGCACGTGCAGCTCGACCTCGGCACCGCGCACTTCCTCGCCGGCATCCAGGTCGGGCAGCTTGCCCTGCTTGATGCTGCGCACCGCGCGTTCCAGCAGCTCGGTATAGAGGCTGAAGCCGACCTCGGCCATCTGCCCGCTCTGGTCCTCGCCGAGCAGTTCACCGGCACCGCGGATCTCCAGATCGTGGGTGGCCAGGGTGAAGCCAGCGCCCAGTTCGTCCATCGAGGCGATGGCTTCCAGGCGCTTCTCGGCGTCGGGGGTGATCGCGCGGCGGTCGGGGGTGATCAGGTAGGCGTAGGCACGGTGGTGCGAACGGCCGACGCGGCCACGCAGCTGGTGCAGCTGGGCCAGGCCGAAGCGGTCGGCGCGGTTGATGATGATGGTGTTGGCGTTGGGGATGTCGATGCCCGATTCGATGATCGTGGTCGACAGCAGCACGTTGAAACGCTGCTTCTGGAAGTCCAGCATCACCTTTTCCAGCTCACGCTCGGGCATCTGCCCGTGGGCGATGCCGATGCGTGCTTCGGGCACCAGCTCGGACAGCTCGCGCTGCATGCGGCCGATGCTCTCCACGTCGTTGTGCAGGAAGTACAGCTGGCCACCGCGTGCCAGCTCGCGCTGGAAGGCTTCGCGCAGCAGCGCGTTGTCCCACTGGGTGATGAAGGTCTGCACCGCCAGCCGGTTCGGTGGCGGCGTAGCGATGATCGACAGGTCGCGCAGGCCGGCCATGGCCATGTTCAGCGTGCGCGGGATCGGCGTGGCGGTCAGGGTCAGCAGGTGCACGTTGGCGCGCAGCGCCTTCAGTGCTTCCTTCTGGCGCACGCCGAAACGCTGCTCCTCGTCGACGATGACCATGCCCAGGTCCTTGAACTTCACGTCCGGCTGCAGCAGGCGGTGGGTACCGACGATCACGTCGATGGTGCCTGCGGCGACCTTCTCCAGTTCGGCCTTGATTTCCTTGGTGGTCTTGAAGCGCGACAGCACCTCGACCTTCAGCGGGTAATCGGCGAAGCGGTCGCGGAAGTTGCGGTAATGCTGTTCGGCCAGCAGCGTGGTCGGCACCAGCACGGCCACCTGCTTGCCGGCGCTGGCGGCGGCGAACGCCGCGCGCACCGCGACCTCGGTCTTGCCGAAGCCGACGTCGCCGCAGACCACACGGTCCATCGGCTGGCTGCTGGCCAGGTCGCGTAGGGTGGCGTCGATCGCGGCCAGCTGATCGGGGGTTTCCTCGAACGGGAAGCCGGCCGCGAACGGTTCGTACATCGCGCGGTCCACCTGCAGGGCCAGTCCGGCACGCGCCTGGCGGCGGGCCTGGATCTCCAGCAGTTCGGCCGCCACATCGCGCACTTTCTCGGCAGCCTTGCGCTTGGCCTTGCTCCACTGCTCGCCGCCGAGCGAATGCAGCGGCGCGGTTTCCGCCGAAGCACCGGAGTAGCGGCTGATCAGATGCAGCTGGGCAACCGGCACATACAGGCGGTCGCCCTTGGCGTATTCGATTTCGAGGAACTCGCCGGGCATGCCGCCGACGTCCATCGCGATCAGGCCACGGTAGCGGCCGACGCCATGGTCCTCGTGCACGATCGGCGCGCCTTCGGTCAGCTCGCCGAGGTCGCGGATGATCGCTTCCGGCTCGCGGCCGGCACGGCGCGTGCGGCGGGTGCTGCCGGCGCGCTCGGGGAACAGTTGGCGCTCGGTCAGCACCGCGATGCGCGGATCGTCCAGCGCGAAGCCATCCTCCAGCGGCGCCACCGCAATCGCGAAGCGCGCATCGCCGGCGAGGAAGCTGGGCAGGTCGGCCACCACCGGCGGCTTCAGCTCGGCGGCCTGCAGCACTTCCAGCAGGGCCTCGCGACGCCCGGGTGAATCGGCGGCAATCAGTACCCGGCCGGGATAGTGGCCGAGGAAGGATTTCAGCGCGTCGCCAGCGGGGGCCTCGCGTGCGGCCACCGGCAGCGGCGGCAGCGGCTGGTCACCCAACGCATGGGCATCGGCGATGCGCGCGTGGTCAGCCGACCACACCTCAATGCGCGGGGCATCGTTCAGACGCTCGCGCAGCAGCTCCGGCGACAGGTACAGCGCCGACGGCGGCAGCAGCGGGCGTTCCACATCGTGGCGGCGCTGCTCGTAGCGGTCACCGGTCTGCGCCCAGAACGCGACTGCCGCTTCGTACGCACCGGTGCAGACCACCGGCAGGCTGCCGTCGGGCAGGTAGTCGAACAGGGTCGCGGTGCGCTCGAAGAACAGCGGCAGGTAGTACTCGACGCCGGCCGGGGCCAGCCCGGATTTCAGGTCCTGATACAGCGAACTGCGCCGGGTATCGACATCGAAACGCTCGCGCAGCGTGGCCAGCACGCGGGCGATGCTGGCCTCGTCCATCGGCACTTCGCGGCCGGGCAGCATGTGCACCGCCTCGACCTTGTCCAGCGAACGCTGGCTTTCCGGATCGAAGGCACGGATGGAGTCGATGTCCTCGTCCAGCAGCTCCACCCGCAGCGGCTCGTCGGCGCCCATCGGGAACACGTCGAGCAGGCCGCCGCGCACCGCGAAGTCACCCGGGTCCATCACCTGCGGCACGTTGCGGTAGCCGGCGCTTTCCAGGCGGCGCTTCTCGGCTTCAAGATCCAGGCGCTGGCCGACCTTCAGGTCGAAGCTGCCACCGATGACATAGCTGCGCGGGGCCAGCTGCTGCAGCAGGGTCTGCACCGGCACGATCACCAGGCCGCGCTTCAGCGCGGGCAGGCGGTGCAGGGCGGACAAGCGTTGCGAGATGATGTCCGGATGCGGGCTGAAGCGGTCGTAGGGCAGGGTTTCCCAGTCCGGGAAAGCGACCACCGGCAGGGCCGGGTCGCCGCCGAGCAGGGTCTGCAGGTCGGCTTCAAGCTGGTTGGCGCCGTGGTTGTCACGGGCGATCACCAGCAGCGGCGCGTCGTGCGCACGCGCGGCCTGGGACAGGTACCAGGCCAGGGCGGTCGGCGAGGCGGGGGCGCGCCACCAGGCGCGGAGCTGGCCGGCGCGCGGCAGCGGCGGGGCGGGGTATGAGGTACGCGACATGGACCCCGGATTTTAGCAGAAGCCTGATCGAAGCCCGGTGGGTCGTGCCGGTCGTTTGCCGGCCGCCTCATGTGCCGTTGGGGTATCGGAATGCCGGCCAGCGGCCGGCACTACCCGAATGCGGCGCCGGGTTACGCCCGGCGCATCCATCAGTTGTCCAGCTCCAGCACCATCCGCACCAGGCCTTCGGCACCGGTCGGGTGCGGCACCGGCTTGAAGCCCAGCGAGGCGGCCAGCTGCTTCATCGGCTCGTTCTCGGCGGCAACGTCGCCGTACAGGCGGTCCAGGTACTTGCCGCGGCCCCACTTCACCAGCTTGCGCATCAGCTGCCGGCCCAGGCCCTGGCCAATGAGGAAGCGGCTGATCAGGATCGCGTACTCGGCTTCACGGGTACCGGGGATGATCGAGGCCCGGGCGACCGCGCCGACCACTGCTTCGCCCGCGGGCAGGGATTCGGCTGCGACCAGGGTGATCTCGGTCTTGGGATTGGGGTGGGTCAGGCGCTGGGTGGTTTCCGGCGAAAGCTCGGTCACCGCCTGCAGGAAACGATCACGGATTTCTTCCGGCCCGAACAGGCTGAACGCCGCTTGCAGCGGTGCGCCATCTTCCGGGCGGATTGGGCGGATCAGCAGCTCGTGGCCGCTGGGAGCCTTGAAGATCTCATGCCAGGGCGGCATGCGGTTGCGAGTGGCCATACCGGGTGATTCCTTGGTGGTCCATCGATTGTGGCATCACCGGGGCTGCATTCCGTGAACGAAAGGCTCACGGCGGTACAGCCTCGTGAAGGCCGTTATTCGGGGGCTTTGAGCCAATCCAGGCGGGTGCTGGCGCCGGGTTCGCCCAGGTGCTGGCGCAGCGCCGGCAGGGCCGGGCCGACCACCCGGTCGAACTGCCACGGCGGGTTGAGCAGCAGCATGCCGCTGCCGTTGAGGCGCAGCGGCGAGTCGTCCGGGCGCACCAGGAACTCGATCGTCATCGCCGACTTGACCGGCAGCGCGCTGGCCTTGCGCAGGAAATGCAGGATGGTGCGGCGCTGTTTGATCGGGAACCAGACGGCACACGTGGCCTGCGGCCAGCGCGCCAGGGTTTCAGCCAGGGCGGCCAGAACGGCCTGGTACTCGGCGTCCTGGGCCTCGTAGGGCGGGTCGATCAGCACCAGGCCACGGCCGATCTTGCTGCCGTTGAACTTCGGCGGCAGCAGCGAACGCAGCAGCGCATAGCCATCGCCGGCCCGCACGTCGACGCGGCTGTCATGGGCGAACAGGGCCTTCAGCGTGGCCGTTTCGGCTTCCTGCAGCTCGCACACCGCCATGCGGTCCTGCGCACGCATCGCCTGCGCGCTCAGCAGCGGCGAGCCCGGGTAGTTGGTCATCGCGCCGACCGGGTTGTCGGCCTGCACCGCCTTCAGGTAGCGCTCGACCACCTCCGGCAGCTTGGGCTGGGCCATCAGCCGCATGATCCCGGATTCGGCCTCGAGGGTCTTGCGGCTCTCTTCGCTGGCCAGCAGGTAGCGGCCGGCGCCGCCGTGGGTGTCGAGCACGAAGAACGGGCTGTCCTTGCGCTTGAAGCTGTCGATCAGGGCCAGCTGCACGATGTGCTTGAGCACATCGGCGTGGTTGCCGGCATGGAAGGCGTGGCGATAGTTCATGGGCGGCAGTGTACGGGGCGGCGGCCGCAGCGGCTATGCTGCGCGCCATGACAGCTCCCGTTGCCCATGTCCTGGTAGTCGAGGACGAAGCCGCCATCGCCGAAACCGTGCTCTATGCGCTGCGCAGCGAGGGCTATGCCGCCAGCCACTGCCTGTTGGGCGGGGAGGCGCTGCAGCGGCTGCAGGCCGGGGATATCGACGTGGTGGTGCTGGACGTGGGATTGCCCGACCTGGGCGGCTTCGAGGTGTGCAGGCGGCTGCGCGCGCAGCCCGGGCCGGTGGCGCAGCTGCCGGTGATCTTCCTGACTGCCCGCAACGATGAGGTGGACCGGGTGCTCGGCCTGGAACTGGGCGCCGACGACTACATGACCAAGCCGTTCTCGCCGCGCGAGCTGGTGGCACGGGTGCGGGCACGCCTGCGCCGTGCGGCACCGGTCATCGCAGCGCCCGGCGCCGATGCAGGCTGGCAGGAACATGGCGCCTTCGCCATCGACCGCGAAGGCCGGCGCATCCGCTTCCGTGGCCAGGCACTGGACCTGACCCGCTACGAGTACGCGCTGCTGGAGGCGCTGCTGCAGCGCCCCGGAGCCATCCTCAGCCGTGCCCAGCTGATGGACCGTGGCTGGGACAGCAGCGCCGACAGTGCCGACCGCACCGTCGATACCCATGTAAAGACGCTGCGCGCCAAGCTGCGTGCAGCCGGTGCCAGCGACGACCCGATCCGCACCCACCGTGGCCTTGGCTACGCGCTGGAGGTCTAGCCGATGCGCCTGGTGCTGAAGCTGTTCCTGGGCTTCTTCCTGATCACCGGCATCGCGGCGTTCTTCGTGATGCGCGTGTTCGTCAACGAAGTGAAGCCGGGTGTGCGCCAGGCGATGGAATCGACCCTGGTCGATGCCGCCAACGTGCTGGCCGAGATGGCCGCCGCCGACGTCAAGGCGGGCACCATCCGCAGCGGCAGCTTCACCCGCAACCTGGCCAAGGCGCGCCAGCGCGACCTGAAGGCGATGGTCTGGCGTTTCCCGAAGCGTTCACTGGACTACCGGGTGACCATCACCGACGCCAGGGGCATCGTCATCTACGACTCGCTGGGCCGCGACCTGGGGCGCGACAACTCGCGCTGGAATGATGTCTACCGTACCCTGCGTGGTGAGTACGGCGCGCGTTCCAGCCCCGAGATTGCCGGCGAAGAGGGCGATACGGTGATGCACGTGGCGGCGCCGGTATATGACCCGGCCGATGGGCGCACCCTGATTGGCGTGCTCAGCCTGGCGCAACCCAACCGCAGCATCGATCCGTTCATCGCTGCCAGCCAACGCGCCATCATCGAGCGCGGGGCCTGGCTGATCGGATTGTCGGCGCTGGTCGGCGTGCTGGTGACGATGTGGCTGACCACCGGCCTCGGCCAGCTCAGCCGCTATGCACGCGCGGTCAGCGCCGGCGAACCGGTGCCGCCGCCACGGCGTCGTCGTGACGAGATCGGCGATCTTGGGCAGGCACTGGAAACGATGCGCCGCAAGCTGGAAGGCAAGGCCTACGTCGAGCAGTACGTGCAGTCGCTGACGCATGAGATGAAGAGCCCGCTGGCGGCCATCCGCGGCGCCGCCGAGCTGCTGCAGGAACCATTGCCGGAGGCCGATCGCGTGCATTTCGCGCGCAGCATTGTCGACCAGCAGGAGCGGCTGACCGAGACCATCGACAAGCTGCTGGCGCTGGCCGAAGTGGAACAGCACGGTTGGCTGCAGACCCGCGACCCGATTGCATTGCCAGTGCTGCTGGCCGACGCGGCCGCTGCCGCGCAGGTGCGCGCACAGGCGGCGGGCGTGCAGGTCCGCATCGGCAGCGTGCCCGACCTGCAGGTGCAGGGCGACGGCTATCTGCTGCGGCAGGCACTGCACAACCTGATCGACAACGCGATTGCGTTCTCTCCGTCCGGCGCGGAAATCGCGTTGCAGGCCGAGGTGGACGGGCAGGGCGTGCGCCTGCAGGTGGCCGACCGCGGCGCCGGCATCCCGGACTATGCGCGCGAACGGGTGTTCGAGCGCTTCTATTCGCTGGCCCGCCCCGGCAGCGGGCGGCGCAGTTCCGGCCTGGGCCTGCCGTTCGTGCAGGAAGTCGCGCGCCTGCACGATGGGCGCGCCAGTGTCGACGTCCGCGAGGGCGGCGGCACCGTGGCCAGCCTGTGGCTGCCGTTGGGCGCGCCGGGCCAGCGCCCGCGCCGCTGACTTCACACTCGCTTCAAATTCGCCACAAACCCTGCTCACCACGGCGGTCCATCCTGCAGCCCTCTCCAACGAGGATGGACCATGAAATCCCTGAAGATGCTGCTGAGGTTCGCCATTGTCGGCGGGCTGATCCTGCTGCTGCTGGTGCCGCTGACGATGATCCGCGGGGTCATCAACGAACGCAGTGCGTACCGCGACGAGGCCTTCTCGCGGGTGGCCGACAGCCGCGCCGGTGCACAGCAGCTGGTGGGCCCGGTACGGGTGGTGCCATGGGTGGAACGCAAGCAGGTTGAACTGGTCGACCCGCTGGGCGTCAAGAAGACCGAGGTGCAGGTCACCGAGGGGCACTGGCTGCAGATGCCGGCGTCGCTGGAGGTGGGCGGCGAGATGCTGCCGAGCCAGCGCGAAGTCGGCCTGTTCAAGGTGCCGGTGTACAGCTGGAACGGCCAGATGAAGGCGACCTTCGCCGCAGACGACTACCCGGTGAAGGCCGGTCGCAGCTACGGAAAGCCGTATGTGGCGGTGGGCATTTCCGATGTGCGCGGCCTGGTCGGTACGCCGAACCTGCGTGTGGATGGCAAGCAGTTCCGGTTGCTGCCGGGCGTTGGCGCTGCCAGCGAGGTCGGACGCGGCCTGCATGCACCGGTGGCCGGTTTCGCTGCGGATCAGGGCGGCACGCTGGCTGCCAGCACCGTTGAACTGGAGCTGCGCCTGGATGGCAGCCGCATGCTGTCGGTGGTGCCGGTGGGCGATGACACCCACATCGCGCTGCGTTCGAGCTGGCCGCATCCGTCGTTCAGCGGTGCGTTCCTGCCCAATGAGCGACGCGTCGATGCGCAGGGCTTCGATGCGCGCTGGGCGGTGTCCTCGCTGGCCTCCGATGCGCAGCGCCAGCTGCGCAATGACGGTTCGGTCGACTCGCAGGCGGTGACGGTGTCGCTGGTCGATCCGGTCGATACCTACACCCAGGCCGACCGCGCCTCGAAATACGGCGTGCTGTTCGTGGTACTCACCTTCGTCGGCTTCATTCTGTTCGAGCTGATCAAGTCGCTGCGCATCCACCCACTGCAGTACCTGATGGTGGGCCTGGCGCTGGCGATCTTCTTCCTGCTGCTGATCAGCCTGTCCGAGCACATTGCGTTCTGGAAGGCCTACCTGGTCTCGGCCGTGGCCTGCATCGGGCTGCAGGCGGTGTACCTGGCCAATGTGCTGGGCCACTGGAAGCGCGGCCTCGGCTTCGCGGCGCTGCTGACCGTGCTGTACGGCGCGTTGTATGGCCTGCTGGTGTCGGAGAACAACGCGCTGCTGATGGGGTCGCTGCTGCTGTTCGTGATCCTGGCGCTGGCGATGTGGGTGACCCGCCGGGTCGACTGGTACGCGCTTGGCGCGGAACTGAAGTAAGGAGCACGCCATGAGCTGGCGCCAGGGATTGCGGCAACGGGCACGGCAGGGCATTCCGGCCCTGCTGGAAGTGGATGCACTGCTGCAGGCACATGGCGTGCTGGCGGCCCTGCCGGGGGCACGGATCGCCCCCGGCCTGGTCCGCTTCCAGCTGGCAGCAGTGACCTGCGAGGGATTGCGGGGGCAGGGGCTGGATTGGCTGCAGGGCGCACGGCAAGGACGCGGCGCGGTGGCTGGGCGGGTGCCGCGCTACCGGTCATGGAAGGCCGGGGCGGAGGCGCTGGCCGAGATCGGCATCGGTGGCCTGCCCGAGGACTGGCCCACGCATGCGGCGGTGTACGGCTGCAGCAGCATCGATCGGCGGCACTGGTTGCTGCTGCTGCCGGAGCGGGCGCAGTTGTGGTTGGGCTGGAATGGGTGACTCGGCTGTTCATCCACACATGGTGTGGATCTACTGTCGCCGCCCATGACCGATGGGACGGTATCGGCGCGCCCCTGCTGGCTAGACTCGATGGGTTGATGATCGAGCCGAAGGGCAGGGGTGCGATGTGTTGAAGTGGGGCATGCTGGCCGCAGCGCTGGCGATGGGTGGCAATGCAGGCGCGCAGCAGCGCGAGACGGTGGACCTGGACATGGTCAGCCGCATCCGCCAGGAGGCCTTCCACCGCTCGCAGGTGATGGACACCTTCAGCTATCTCACCGAGCGCATCGGACCGCGCCTGACCAACTCGCCGGCGATGGGCCGCGCCAACGCGTGGACGCGTGGCAAGTTCAACGAATGGAAGCTGGACAACGTCCACGACGAAGCCTTCGACGACTTCGGGCGTGGCTGGGAGTTCACCTCGGCCAGTGTGGAAATGCTGGGTGATCGCGTGCAGCCGCTGCATGCACTGCCCAAGGCCTGGACGCCGGGCACCAAGGGCCCGGTCGAAGGCGAACTCGTCCAGGTCGAGATCAAGAAGCCCGAAGACATCGAGAAGTACCGCGGCAAGCTGCGCGGCAAGATCCTGCTGCTGGGCGAGGCACGCGAGTACAAGCGCGGCACCGAGCCCGATTCGCATCGCCACGACGCCACCTCGCTGGAGGGCCTGCAGGAATTCACCCTGCCCAAGGACAAGGACGCCACCGCCGAGCGTGCCAAGCGGGTCAAGGAATACCAGGAGCGCCAGCAACTGGCGACCAGGGTCAATGCGTTCTTCGTCGAAGAAGGCGCGCTGGCCTCGATCAGCATCAGCAGCTGGGACAACGGCATCATCCGGGTTGCCGGTGGCGGTTCGCGCAAGGCCGGTGAATCGGTGGGCATTCCCGAGCTGGCGATGATCAGCGAGCACTTCAATCCACTGGTGCGCGCGCTGGAGGCCAAGCAGACCGTGCGCCTGCGCGTGGATGTGGCCGCGCGCTTCACCGACGAGGCCGACCAGCCCGGTTACAACACGCTCGCCGAGATCCGTGGCAGCAGCAAGCCCGATGAAGTGGTGATGATCGGCGCGCACCTGGATTCCTGGCACAGCGGTACCGGTGCGGCCGACAACGCGGCCGGCGTGGCGGTGATGATGGAGGCGATGCGCATCCTCAAGGCGACCGGCGCCAAGCCCAAGCGCACCATCCGCGTGGCGCTGTGGAGCGGTGAGGAACAGGGCCTGATCGGCTCGCAGGCTTATGTGGCCAAGCACTTCGGTCGTTTCCCGGAACCCACCGACCCGGCGCAGAAGGCGCTGCCGGCTTCGCTGCGCGAGCCCACCGGCGCGCTGCAGAAGACCCGCGATTACGGCAAGTTCCAGGTCTACTTCAACATGGACAACGGCTCGGGCCGCTTCCGTGGCATCTACGCGCAGGAAAACCTGGCCGCCATGCCGATCTTCGAAGCCTGGCTTGCGCCGTTCCATGACGTGGGCGCCACCACCGTGGCCACCCGCAACACCGGCAGCACCGACCACATCAGCTTCGATCGCATCGGCCTGCCGGGCTTCCAGTTCATCCAGGACCGTCTGGACTACTTCACCAACGTCCACCACAGCCACCTGGACACCTGGGACCACGCCGAGCCGGAAGACCTGAAGCAGGCCGCAGCCATCGTCGCGTCGTTTGCCTACAACGCCGCAACGCGTGAGCAGCCCTTCCCGCGCAAGGTGGAACCGTAAAAGGGGACGGAGGGGATTAAGTCGTTTCTCCCCTCCGTTTCCCGGTCGCCACGCCCAGAGGCTGGGCAATCGCGACTTAATCCCCTCCGTCCCCTTTTTCCGTCGGGGGCGGAGGGCTGGTAAAATCGGGGGATTCCCGTTCCTCGAGCCGTCCATGACCTGCCGCACCCGCTTCGCCCCCAGTCCCACCGGCTACCTGCACATCGGTGGTGCCCGCACTGCGCTGTACTGCTGGCTGGAGGCCCGTCACCGTGGCGGCGAGTTCGTGCTGCGCATCGAGGACACCGACCGTGAGCGCAGCACTCAGGGCGCGATCGACGCCATCCTGGAGGCGATGGAGTGGCTGGGCCTGGATTACGACGAGGGCCCGATCTACCAGACCGACCGCGTCGCCCGTTACCTGGAAGTGGCCGAGCAGCTGGTGGCCGACGGCAAGGCGTACTACGCCTACGAGACCCGCGAAGAGCTGGACGCCATGCGCGAGGCCGCCATGGCCAAGCAGGAGAAGCCGCGCTACAACGGTGCCGCGCGTGACCTGGGCCTGCCGCGCAAGGATGACCCGAACCGCGTCATCCGCTTCAAGAACCCGCTGGAAGGCACGGTGGTGTTCGACGACCTGATCAAGGGCCGCATCGAGATCGCCAACAGCGAGCTGGATGACATGGTCATCTTCCGCCCGGACGGTTTCCCCACCTACAACTTCGCGGTGGTGGTGGACGACTGGGACATGGGCATCACCGAGGTCATCCGCGGCGACGACCACATCAACAACACCCCGCGCCAGATCAACCTGTACGAAGGCATCGGCGCACCGGTGCCGAAGTTCGGCCACATGCCGATGATCCTGGACGAGCAGGGCGCCAAGCTGTCCAAGCGCACCGGCGCGGCCGACGTGATGCAGTACAAGGACGCTGGCTACCTGCCTGATGCGCTGCTGAGCTACCTGGCCCGCCTGGGCTGGTCGCACGGTGACCAGGAGCTGTTCAGCCGCCAGGAACTGATCGACCTGTTCGACGTGAAGGACTGCAATTCCAAGGCCTCGCGCCTGGACATGGCCAAGCTGGGCTGGGTCAACCAGCACTTCCTGAAGACCGAGGACGTGGCCGCCATCGTGCCGCACCTGGTGTACCAGCTGCAGAAGCTGGGCCTGGACGTGGCCGCTGGCCCGGCCCCGGGGGACGTGGTGATCGCCCTGCGTGAACGCGTGCAGACCCTGAAGGAAATGGCCGAGAAGGCCGTGGTCTGGTACCAGCCGCTGACCGAGTACGACGAAGCGGCGGTGGCCAAGCACTTCAAGGCCGGTGCCGAGGTGGCGCTGGGCAAGGCCCGCGAGCTGCTGGCCGCCCTGCCGGAATGGACCGCCGAATCGGTAGGCGTAGCCCTGCACGATGCGGCCGCCGCGCTGGAAATCGGCATGGGCAAGGTCGCCCAGCCGCTGCGCGTGGCCATCACCGGCACCCAGGTCAGCCCTGACATTTCCCATACCGTTTACCTGGCCGGCCGCGAGCAGGCCTTGAAACGCATTGATGTGGCCATCACCAAGGTAGCAACGGCCTGAGGCATCCTTGCCAGGCCCGAACCGGAGAACACGCATGCCCGCCAAGACCGCCACCGCCTGTACCGCCCCGCACCACCACGTCCACGACGCATCGGATTTCGTGGCGGTGGTCGAGCGCGTCTCGCGCGAACGCGGGCTGCGCCTGACCCCGATCCGCGCCAATGTGCTGAAGCTGATCGCCGAGGCCGGCAAGCCGGTCAAGGCCTACGAGCTGCTGGAATGGGTGCGCAACGGCAAGGGCGTGGGCGCTGATGCCCCGCCCACCGTGTACCGCGCGCTGGACTTCCTGATGGCCAATGGCTTTGTGCACAAGCTGGAGTCGGTGAATGCCTTCGTGGCCTGCCACCATCCCAGCAGTGCAGCCCATTCAGTGCCGTTCCTGATCTGCAACAGCTGCCACAGCGCGGTGGAACTGGAAGACCGCGAGATCGTCACCCAGCTGGAGAAGCGCGCCAAGGAGCTGGGTTTCCAGCCGCAGGCGCAGACCCTGGAAGTGCACGGGCTCTGCGCGCGCTGCGCAGGTTGATCGTGTCGGCGGTAGAGTCGACTGGGTAGAGTCGACTGTTAGTCGACTACCGCGCGTAGCGCGGGGTGTTCATGGGGTTCATGGAAGTGCAGTCGACTAACAGTCGACTCTACCCAGCCGAGTCCACCAGGCCGCAGGCTAGTCCATCGGCTTGGAACGGGTATCCACCCGCACGATCACCGACATGCCGGGACGCAGCTGCTTTGCCAGCTCCTGATTCCCATTGATTGAAATCCGAACCGGCAGCCGCTGCACCACCTTGGTGAAGTTGCCGCTGGCATTGTCCGGGCGCAGCACGCTGAACTCCGACCCGGTAGCCGGCGCGATCTCCTGCACGCGGCCCCGCAGCACCTGCCCCTGGAACGCGTCCACCGAGAATGTGGCCGGCTGGCCGATCGCCATGCCCCAGGTCTGGCCTTCCTTGTAGTTGGCCACCACCCACAGCGTGTCAGGGACCAGGAACAGCAGCTGCGAACCGGCGGCGACGTACTGGCCCACGCGCACGCTGGCTTCGCTGATCTGGCCGTCGCGCGGCGCGTGGATCACCGTGTTGGCCAGATCGATGCGCGCCAGTTCCAGCTGCGCCTGCGCACTTTCCACATGGGCCTCCAGGCTCTTCCGCGCCACCTGGGTCGACACCAGCGTTTCCTCGGCGATGCGGATCTGCGCCTGTGACTGCTGCACGCTGGCCTGTGCCGAGGCCTGGGTGGTGCGGAACTTGTCGCGGTCGTTGATCGATACCAGTTGCTGCGCGGCCAGCTCCTCGTAGCGCTTGGTCTCGTTGCGTGAGCGTTGCAGCTCCGCCTGCCCGGCCGACAACGTGGCGCGTGCAGAGGCGATCTGCGCACGGTTCTGCGCCTGCGACTGGTCCGAGTTGGCCAGTGCCGCGCGTGCGCTGTCCAGCGTCGCCTGCGCCTGGGCGACCCGCTGCGCATAGATGCGGTCATCGATGCGCAGCAGTGGCTCGCCCTCCTTCACGTGCTGGAAATCCTTCACCAGCACTTCGGTCACGTAGCCGTTCACCTGTGGCGCCATCACCGTGATCTGTCCGCGTACATACGCGTTGTCGGTCACCATCACGCTGCTGGTGAACGGCCACAGGTGCCAGGCGCGCAGGATCAGCGCAATGCCCAGCAGGGCCACCACCACCATCACCACCACGCTGCGCGCGCTGGGCTTGAGGTACTTCGGCGCGACCGCGGGTTCTACCGGCGTGGGGGCAGGCGCCGCGTCGGTCGGCGGCGGTGGGGTCACGTTGTCGGCGTCGTCGGGTCGGGGCGGGACGGGGGGCATGGTCGAGAACTCAGCGGGGCGCGGCTGGCGTGGCCGCAGTGGGGGGAGTGGGGTGGCGCTTGCGCCATTGCTTGAGCACGGCGGTGCGCAGCGACAGCAGCAGCAACCAGCACAGGAAGCCGATTGCCAGCCAACCGCTCAGGGTGAAGACATCATTGAAGCCGCGCACGTTGGCTTCGCGGCGCGTGGTCTGCGCCAGCTGTGCGCTGCCCTGGGCACTGCGCAGCACCGGGTCGGTGATCTGGGCGGCGTACAGCTGCTGCTGGATGCGCAGGCGCTGCGCCACCACCGGATCGGCTGGATCGAGCTGGCTGGTCAATGCGCTGGAGTACAACTGCTCGCGATGCAGCTGGAAGGTACCCAGCACCGCCGAACCGGCCAGCCCACCCAGCGTCTGCGTGATCGACAGCGTCACCAGGAAGGTGATCATGTGATCCACGCCCTGTTTCAGCGCGGCGGAAATGCCGAGCATGATCAACGGGCCCATGAACATGCCGGCACCGACCGAGGCCAGGAACTGGCTGGCGTAGAAGTCGTGCGGCCGATCCATGCTGGTGCGGTGCTGGTCGAAGAACGCGGCGGCGCCCAGCAGCAGGATCGCCATCAGCAGCTGGGCAATCAGCCGCTTCGGGCCGAAGGTCAGCGAGGCGCCGGCAATGCCCACGATCACGCCGGCCAGGATCACCACGAACAGCGGGCGCATCTGGTCAGGCCCCATGCCCAGCGTGCGCATCAGGTTGACCACGCCGTAGGACTGCTCAGTGGTGAGGAAGCGGATCAGGAACGCGCCGACGATGAAGTGCAGCACCGGCAGCTTCGACAGCCAGCGGATCTGCAGCAGCGGATTGCGCCGGTAGTGTTCGATGATGAAGGCGGTGGTGGACAGCACGATCGAGGCGACCAGCGCCCAGCCCAGCCACGGTGTGTTGAGCCACCAGCGCGTGTAGCCCTGCGCCAGTACGATCACCAGCAGCGCGACAGCCGGCGCAAGCAGGGCGAACGTGAGGAAGTCCAGTGGCTCGAAGGCTTTCACCTGGATGCCGGGCGGCAGCTTCAGCACCACCACTGCCGCGAACGCGCACAGTGCCAGCCCGGCTTCGAATGAGTAGAGCTGATGCCATTGGCCGGTATCCACCAGGCCTGGTGAAACGATCCAGGCGATCGGCACCGCCAGCTGCGAAAGGCCGACGCCGACCACCAGCAGATTTCCGGTAAAGCGGCGCGGCAGCGCCTGCAGCATGTACAGCGTGCCCAGTGTCGAACAGGCCGCACCCGCGAAGCCGCTGGCGGCGCGGGTCAGCATCGTGGTCTCGAAGCTGCCGACGAACAGGTGCAGCACCGCCAGTGCCGCGTACAGGCCCAGCCCGATCTCTGCGAACAGTCGGATGCCGTACTGCTGGCGGAACTTGAAGGCCAGCAGGTTGGCAGTGACATTCACCATGGCATAGGCGGCCACCAGCCAGCTGCCCTGGGTCGGGGTCAGTGCCAGCTGGCCCTGCAGGAACGGCAGGTTGGCGGTGACCAGCGCATTGCCGAGGCCACCGGTGATCGCCACCAGCAGCGATACCAGGGCATAGGCCAAGCGACGGTACGGTGGGTGCCAGGGCATCGATGCCGAACCGGGCATGGTCGGCTTCTCGTGCTCCTCCCAATCCGGAACCGGCTTCAGATACGGCTGGACCATCAGCGGGCCTCGCTGGTTGCTCCCTGGAGACCCCCGCGCAGCAGCTGCAGGGCGCGCCCGGCCAACTGGGCGCGCTCGTCGCGGGTCTTGCCGCGCAGGGCTGCGCCCAGCATGCCCGAGATCAGTGAAATATCCGTCTTCTCAAGGTCGGCACGGCACAGGCCGGCCGCCTTGGCGCGCGCGATCGGCTCCTCCAGCAGGTCGCGCACGGTCTCGCGTGCGGCACGCATGGCCGGCACGTCCGAGTCGACCGCACGCCAGTAATCGGCCAGCGCCGGTGAATCGATGATGCGCTGGGCCATGCCTTCGAACACCTCGAACAGCGCGTCGTCACGGTCGCCGAGCTGTTCAACCTGGCGCCGGATGCGATCAACCGTACGTTGCAGCAGCGCCTGGATCAGCGCAGTGCGGTCGGGGAAGTTGCGGTACAGGGTGGCGCGGCCCACCTGGGCGCGTTCGACCACCAGGTCCAGCGGGGCGGTGACGCCATGTTGGCCGAATACATGATCGGCGGCATCGAGGATGAGGGCACGGCGGGCAGCAGCATCGGCACGTTGGGCAGTCATGGAATTATTGTCGGACAAAAGTGTCCGATTAGCGAGACGTTGAGTGACGGGATTGTCCGCTTGTTGTGGTACGCACATCTTTGTGACGAATGCGTGATGGAATCGGCCAAAACGAAAACGGGGGCCCGAAGGCCCCCGTGGGGTGGTGTGGGATCGGACCCCTTTACTGCGGAATGGAATCCGGCACCGGTGCGCGATCAGAAGAACGCGCGGATGCCGAATGCGACACCACGGCCCGGCAGCGGCGAGTAGTCGCGCAGCAGCGAGGTATGCGGGCGCACTTCGCGGTTGGTCAGGTTGCTGCCATCCAGGAACACCTCGTAGCTGTTGCTCGCGTTGCGGTCCCAGCGGTAGGCCAGGTGCGCGTCGACCAGGGTGTAGCCGTCGCTTGGTGCTTCGTTCTGGGCGACGTCCTTCTGGCGGCTGTAACGCACCGCACCGACCGAGGCGCGCCAGCCGTCCTTCGACCAGCGCAGGTCGGCGCCGACGCGGGCCGGGGCGATGCGCGGCAGGTAGCCGGTATTGGCCAGCTCCACGCTGTAGTTGTGGTTGTGGTCGCCATGCGGCACGGCGATGTCCAGGTTGCGGCTGCCGCTGCCATCCAGCTTGGCCTTCACGTAGTCGCCGAACAGGCGCAGATCCCAGTCGCCGGCGCCGCCTTCGAACAGGTGCACCAGCGCTTCGGCTTCGGCGCCGCGGAACACCGCGTCCTGCTGCGTCCAGGTGCGCACCGGAAGGCCCTCGGTGATGCCGGTGTCGGCCAGGTAGATGAAGTCCTTGAACTTGGTCTGGTAGACCGACGCGGAGAAGTCCAGACGCTCGCTGTGGGTGTGGATACCCAGTTCCACGCGCTGGCCGCGCTCGGTCTTCAGGTTGGCGTCGCCGATTTCCAGCGAGCGGGTAGCGATGTGCGCGCCGGCGGCATACAGCTCTTCGTTGGTCGGTGCACGCTCGGAGCTGTCCACGCCGATGCGCAGGTCAACGGCATCGTTGAGCTTCCAGATGCCGGCAGCAGACAGGTTGGTGGCACCAAACGTGCGGCGGCGATAGTCACCGGTCGGGTCCAGCTTGACCTGGTCGTGGCGGCCGCCCAGTTCCAGCTTGAACGGACCGAACTGCTTTTCCTGCAGCACGAACAGGCCGATGTTCCTGGTGCCGGTATCCGGAACGAACGCCTCTTCGCCCTTGGCACCGAAATCACTGTTGCCGAACTGCAGGCCGAACGCGCCGTCCCAGCCGCCGATCTGCTGCTGCACCGCTTCCAGGCGTGCCTCGATGCCGCGGTTGGTGAAGCGGGTGGACGGTGTGCCTGCTTCCAGCTCCACGTGTTCGTAGTCGGTGTAGGCCACGCGCGCGTTGATGTTCTTCAGGAACGAGACCGGGTCGTAGATGCCGGCCTTGGTCTCGAAGCGGTTCTGCACCATGTCGATGCGCACGTCATGTTCGTCGCCGCCTTCTTCTTCATCGCCATGGTCGTGACCGTGGTCATGGCCATGATCATCACCATCGGCGTGCACGTGCGCGCCATTGGGAATGCCGTAGTTGGTGCGGTAGGTGCTGGCCGATACGCCGAAGTAGCCGCCGTCGCCCAGCCAGGTTGCGCCTGCGCCGCCGGCGCGGGTGCGGATCGAGCTGTTGTCCAGGCGGCCGCGGCGCGGTTCTTCGCCCTCGGCCGCATCATGGTCATGATCGTGGTCATGATGATCTTCAAGGCTGTCGATCACTGCATAGCCGGGGATGCGGTAGTCATCGCCATTGCGGACCAGGCCATCCACGTGCAGCACGACATTGCCGCTGACGCCGTCGAGGCGGAACATGCCGCTGCGTTCGTTGTTCACCGAGTTGCCGCGCAGTTCGGCGCGGCCGCTGAGCGGACGCTCCGGCAGTTCGCGGGCGATGCGGCCATCCACCACGTTGACCGCGCCACCGATGGCGCCGCTGCCGAACAGCAGCGTGGCCGGGCCCTTCAGCACTTCGATCTGGTCGGCCAGGAACGGCTCGATGCTGGTGGCGTGGTCGGCGCTGACCGTGGAGGCATCCATGTTGCCCATGCCGTTGGACAGCACGGCCACGCGTGGGCCTTCCTGGCCGCGGATGATCGGGCGGCCGACGCCGGGACCGAAGAAGGTGCTCTGCACGCCGGGCAGCTTGGCCACGGTATCGCCGAGGGTGCCGGCCTTCTGCTCGTCCAGGCGTTCACCGGCCAGAACCTCCACCGGGCGTGCCAGCGATTCGGCATCACCCTGCAGCGGCGACGCGGTGACCTGCACCGACGACAGCTCGGTCAGGTGGCGGTCACGATGGGAGGTGTCCTGGCCGGCTGCAAAGGCGACGGACGGCAGCAGGGCAGCGAGGGCCAGGGCCAGGGAATGCGGCTTGAGCCGTGGGGTGTGGGCGGGCATGGACGGGTCCTTTGTTACAATGTATCAATCACAGGGCGCACGAATCCCGTCGATGGGACAGGGGGAGGGAAACCGTGCGGGTCGGAGAGGGATGTTATATTATTCCATAACGATTCGCCGACCCTGCTGGAAGTCATGTCCCTGTCCTCACGCCTGCGCCACCTGCTCGACCGTTTCGGCGCTACTGGTTCGATGCTGTGCGCGGTGCACTGCGCGGTGATCCCGGTACTGCTGGCCGCAGCGCCTTCGTTGGGGCTGTCGTTCTGGCTGAGCGATGGGGTGGAACAGGCGCTGGTGGTGTTCGTCACCCTGCTGGGGCTGTTCAGCCTGGTCTGGGGCTACCGCCGGCACGGTGCGCTGCGTGCGCTGGGCTTCCTGATTCCCGGCCTGGTCGCGTTGTGGGCCGGCGTGCTGTACGACCCGTTGCACCACAATGCGGTGCCGCACGCGGTGGTGATGACCGTCGGCGGCCTGCTGGTGGGAGTGGCCCACCTGGTCAACCTGCGCCTCAACCACGGTCACGTGCACGACGCCAGCTGCGCGCACTAGGCGCTCCGTGATAGGATTTTCGATCGTGCGCGGGGGCGCCCAGCAAGGCGGCCCCGTCGAACCCGTGTCAGTACGGGGTAACCAGATTTCACATTTGAGGAGTTGAAGACATGGGTAAGGGTGACCGCAAGACCGCCAAGGGCAAGCGCTACAACGCCAGCTACGGCAACGCCCGTTCGCACACCGCCAGCAAGGTCGCCGTAGGCGCCGCCGCTCCGGTTGCCAAGAAGACCGTGGCCAAGGCTCCGGCGAAGAAGGCTGTGGCGAAGAAGGCTGTCGCCAAGGCCTGATCCGGCCCAGACCGGTTCAACGAAAAACGCGGCGCCTGGCGCCGCGTTTTTTTTATGCACGTTGTTGTAGAGCCGAGCCCATGCTCGGCTGGCGCAATGCAGCCGAGCATGGGCTCGGCTCTACAGGGAAGTCAGCGCAGGGTCTTCTTCAGCGTTTCCGGATTGCCGTCGTTCGGCGCGGCCGGCACCTGCAGCAGGTGCGCCAGCAGCGGGTAGACGTCGACATTGTCGAAGCCATCGATCACCAGGCCCTGGCGGAACGACGGGCCGCCGGCCACAAACACCGCGCGCATGGAGGGCAGGGCATTGTCGTAGCCATGCGAGCCGCGGTCCTGATGGTCGCGTTTGGCGATTTTCTCCTGATGCAGGGCATCCCAGCCTTCGTCCATGGCGCAGACGATGGCCGGAACCCGCGGATGCGTGCCGTAGTGCCAGCGCGCCGGCAGGTTCTCCTTCTTCCAGCACTCGTAGTGCCCGTGGCGTCCGAGCAGGGCGCGTTCGGCTTCCGCCTCGCGGCCGGCGACCGGCGCAAAACCCACCGACTGGCCCTGGCTGACATTGCGCGCGATGGCCGGATCGGCCATCGATTCAGTGGAGATCACTTGGCCGACCGGGACGCTGGCCATGCCATGGTCAGAGACCACGATCACGTTGGTGGTCGCGGCCAGGCCGCGCTGCTGCAGCCCATCGAGCACCTGGCCGACGATCTGGTCGGCGCGCACGATGGCGTCGGCATACTGCTTCGACTCGGGCCCGTAGTTGTGGCCGGCCTTGTCCACGTGTTCCATGTACAGGGTGGTGAGACGCGGTGCATCGGCGTCGGTCTGTGCAAGCCAGTCGAGCACGATGCCGGCGCGCTGCTCCAGCGGCTCCTTGCCGTCGTAAACGCGCCACTGGCTGGGGCGTACGCCGCGGATTTCCGATTCACTGCCCGGCCATGACGTGGTAGCCGAACGCACGCCGGCATTCTCGGCGCCGACCCAGATCGGTTCGCCGCCCCACCAGCCGCTGGTAGTGACCGCGTCGCGGTTGCTCAGCTCGAACCGGCCCAGTGCTTCGTCGTCCATGCTGTTGTTGACGATGCCGTGGTGGTCCGGGCGCAGGCCGGTGACGATGGTGTAATGGTTGGGGAAGGTCAGTGATGGATAGGACGGGGTCATCCAGCGTGCACGCACGCCGCCGTCGATCAGTCGCTGCAGGTTCGGGGTCAGGCCGCGGTCCAGCGCGTCGGCACGCAGGCCGTCGATGGAGATCAGCAGCAGCTTCTGCGGCGTGGCCGCAGCGACGGGTGTGGGAACGGAGGCGGAAGGGGCGGGCGCGGTGGTGCAGGCGGCCAATGGCAGCAGCATTGCCAGCGCGCAGGTCAGGCGTACGGAAGTCATCCGCGCATGATAAGCCCGTGCAATGACGCGCCCAAGACACGACGCGCTATCGCGCGCCGAGTCCGCGCATTTTTCCTTATCCCCGCACCTGTCGGTGCGCACCCTTCAACAAGACGGGGGCTTTTCATGTCCCTGCTGCTTCCATCCACGCATGGCGTGGATCCACCGTGTCGACCAAGGTCGACACCTACCAGCAGCCGCGCAGTGCGCCGTCCCGACAGATCGCAGGAATCTGTCGAAGGCGTGGTGGGTCCGGTTGCGGGGGTGTCCGCGGCACGGATGCCGCGGCCAAGCCCCCATGGACGGGTTTACGGCGTCCCCCGCAACCGGACCCACCACGCCATGCCTCGGAATGCTGCTGTTGTTTCGGCCGTTGCGGTTGCCTCTGCGGGTGCCGGGCGCAGCCCGGCCAGCCCTCTCAAGCGAACAGCGGGGCCTGGCGTTGTTCCAGTCGCAGCAGCGCGGCCTTTGTTTCCAGTCCACCGCCGAATCCGGTCAGCGCTCCATTGCTGCCGATCACGCGATGGCAGGGCAGGATGATCGGCAGCGGATTGCGTCCGTTGGCCGCACCGACCGCGCGGGTCGCACTGGGCTGGCCGAGGTGCTGCGCCAGCTGCAGGTAACTCCAGGTCTGGCCGAACGGAATCAGTGCCAGCGCCTGCCACACCCGCAGCTGGAACGGCGTGCCGCGTGGCGCCAGTTCAAGGTCGAAGCTGCTGCGTTCGCCGTGCAGGAACTGCAGCAGCTGTTCGCGCGCTTCCGGCAGCGCATCCGGTGCGTAGTGCCATTCATCGCGTCCGCGTGCCGGATGGCGGTTTTCGGGGAAAAGCACGTGTGACAGGCCACGTTCGTCACCGGCGATGGTCAGTACGCCGATCGGGCTGTCGAAACGATCGAACAACAGGGTCATGTCGGTTCTCCAACGAAAGTGCCGGACAAGTGCCACAGGTGCAGCACGGCATACGCGCGCCACGGCCGCCAGGGCTGCGAGCGTGCTTCGGTCGCGCGTTCGCTCAGGCGCTGGCCTTGCGCGTGGCCGAGCACCTGCTGCAGCACAAGATCGCCGGCGGGGAAGGCATCGGGCTGGCCGAGTCCGCGCAGGGCGATGTACTGCGCGGTCCACGGGCCGATGCCGGGCAGTGCCACGCAGCGCGCTACGAATTCTTCCAGCGCCTGGCCGGGACCGAAGTCGAGCTCGCCACTGGCACAGGCAGCGGCCAGCGCACGCACGGTGGCGGCGCGGCTGCGCGGCAGGCCGATCGATTCCAGCGGCGCCTCAGCCAGCACCTCGGGCGCGGGGAACTGGCGATCGAATTCCGATGGCATGCCCGGCAAGTGTGCGCCATAGGCATCGACCAGGCGCCGCGCGAAGGTGGTGGCCGCGGCCACGCTGACCTGCTGTCCGAGCACGGCGCGTACGCCGACCTCGAAACCATCCCAGCCGCCAGGCACGCGCAGCCCGGGGCGTTCGGCGATGCCACGCGCCAGCAAGGGTTCTTCGCCCAGCGCGGCGTGCACCTGCTGCAGGTCGGCGTCCAGATCGAATACGCGACGCACGCGGCGCACGATGTCCGGAATCAGGCGCGGATCCACCACGCCCAGCTGCAGGCGTAGCTCCGGGCGCTTCGGGTCGGCAGTGACGCGCAGCAGGGTGGGGCGCTCCGGCGTGCCGAGCACGCGCTGGTAGCTGTCTTCGCCGATCAGTTCGATGCCGGGCAGGCTGCGCTTGCGCAGGAAGGCCAGCATGCGCGGGAAATCCAACGGTGGGCGGTACACCAGACGCAGTACCAGGCAGCCGTCATCGGCGGCCAGCGGCTGGTGCTGGCGACGCAGCGCGGTTGGTGCCATGCCGCAGCCCTGCAGGAACGCGGTATTGAAACGACGCAGGCTGTTGTAGCCGGCGGCCAGCGCAACATCGGTCACCGGCAGCGTGGTCTCGGTCAGCAGCTGCTTGGCCAGCAGCAGGCGATGGGTGGCGTGGATCTGTCCCGGCGTCGCGCCCAGATGTTCAACGAACAGGCGCTGCAGTTGGCGCGCGCTGAGGCCGATCTTCTCTGCGAGATCGGCCACCGGCTGGTCCTGCAGGAAACCGCCATGGATCAGCGCGAGGGCGCGCTGCACGGTCTGCCCGGCCAATGCCTGCTGCGCCTGCGGTGCCAGCTCGGGGCGGCAGCGCAGGCACGGGCGGTAGCCGGCGGCGGCGGCCGCAGCGGCGGTCGGGTAGTAGGTGATGTTGCGCGGCTTCGGTGGCGGTGCCGGGCACACCGGGCGGCAATAGATGCCGGTGCTGCGCACGGCGGTGAAGAACACGCCGTCGAAGCGTGCGTCGCGGGCGAGGCGGGCGCGGTCGCAGGCGGCGGTGTCGAGGGCGAGGGCGGTGTCCATGGCGCCAGTCTAGGCGTGTGCGGGTGGGGATACTCGCCACATTCGGACATGGATGCTGAAGGGGGTTCTGGCAGGGCCGCGCCCTGCACCCGCCGAGGCCAGAGCAACAGCAACAGCGGCTTCCCGCGGGAGGGCGGGGCGGGTCCGGTTGCAGGGGACGCTGCAAGTACGTCCTTGTAAACTCGGTCGCGCCATCCATGGCGCTCACGCCCCTGCAACCGGACCCACCCCGCCTTCGACAGGTTCCTGCGATCTGTCGGAAGGGCATCCCGCTCTGGTAGGTGTCGACCTTGGTCGACACGCTTTCCCAAGGGTCAGAAGGGGTTCAGTGCCGCGCGCTGAATGCGCGCCTCGGACGGGTAGACTGTGGTTCTTGCTCACGTGAAGACTGGTTGCCCGATGTCCGCCAAACTCCGCTGGTTGCCCTTGTTGTGCCTGGCCCTGGCGGGCTGCAGTCAGCTGGAGAATCCGGGCAATGTGACGGCTGCCGACAAGGCGGCGCGGGCGCCAGCCAGCGATGGCGAGAACATGGTGTCGATCAATGCCGCCGACGCACCGCCACCACCGGTGCCGCCGCGCAGCCGGGCGGATCGGCCGTGGCCGCAGGCGCAGCTGGAGAATGGCCGCGCCTGGGTCAGCTGCAGCACGGAATATGCGGGCGATGCCGGCGACGGTGTCGAACTGGAAGGCCTGCAGCGCGAGCAGATCACCCAGGCGCTGGCGCCGTGCGCCGAGCGCGGCCTGATGCGCGTGCGCTACGCCGGCAAGATCAATCCGGGCTTCGCCGAGATGATGTGGCGGTTGGCGGTGGTCGCCGACCAGCAGAAGATCCACAAGCGCATCCTCGATCTGGATTCCAGCGGCGGCCAGGTGGAATCGGCGATCGTCGCCGGTGACAGCATCGGTGAATCCGGCTGGACCATCTGGGTGCGCGAAGGCTCGATCTGCCACAGCGCCTGCGTGTTCGTGCTGGCCGCCGGCGACAACCGCCTGCTGTCGGGCAAGGTCGGCATCCACCGCATGATGCGCATCAGCTCCAAGGCCACCTCACGCGCGGAACTCAACCGCGAGCTGCACGAGGTCTACGACAACGTGAAGGACTATCTGCAGCGCAACGGCGTTGCGGTGGGCGTGGCCGACCTGATGATGACCGTGCCCAACCGCAGCCTGCGCCTGCTCACCCCGGACGAGCTGCGTCAGTACGGCCTGGATGGCACCAATGCGGTGCAGGACGATCTGGAACGGATCAAGCAGATGCGCGCCTGTGGCGATGACTTCGTGCAGCGCAAGGACGCATTCCTGATTGCCTTCGACCAGCAGTGCAAGCGCGAAGGCGCCGACATGGAATCGATCAACAGCTGCGGCCAGGCGTTGAAGCAGCGCTTCGGCTTCCCGGATGCGGTATGCCCGGAAGAAAGCCCGCTTTCGGAGATCGATGTGGCAACGCTGCCACCGGCACCGTCGGAGCCGCCGCCGGTGGCCGAGCAGGCGCCAGTGAACACCGCCGCGCCCGCCGCGCAGGCCGATGCGGCAGCGGTGGAGGGCAACGCTCCGGCACGCTGACAGCGTAGTCACCGTGCTGGCGTAGACTGCAGTTCTCTCCAGAAGACCGGTGGTGTCCATGAAGCGCGTGCTCCTGCTGCTGTCCCTGCTGCCCCTGACCGCATTGGCGCAGGCACCTGCGCCGGCCACGCCCGCCCCGGCACCCGCGCGACCGGCCCCGGCCTCGCCGGCGGCTGCGAAACCGGCCACGGCCGGCGCTCCGGCGTTGACCGCCGCGCAGCAGGCACAGGTGCAGAAACAGGATGCGGAAATGGGCGCGGCTGCAGTGAAGGCGGCGCAGCTGGTTGATGCCAACCGCGCCGGCGAATTGTGGGATGGCGCTTCGGCCGTCGCGCGCCGCGCAGTACCAAAGGCCGCCTTCGTCAGCCAGTTGACCACCGAGCGCACGCGCCTGGGTGCGCTGGCCGGCCGCGGCCAGCCGACCATCACCCGGGTCAAGTACAGCGCTGGTGCCGCGGTGCCGGAAGGGCTGTACATCAACGTCAGTTTCCCGACCCGTTTCGCCAACAGCGCACAGCCGGTGCGCGAGCTGGTCTCGTTCCGATTCGACGAGGACAAGGTGTGGCGCCTGGCCGGCTACAGCCTGCGTGCGTCGGCACCCTGAGGAGATGAACGATGGCAACTGAACTGACGATGCTGGCCTGGTCGGTATTGCTGGGCTTCGTCTACATCTTCGCCACCTCCACCGTGGTCACCCGCGAGCGCGGGATGAAGTGGAATGCCTCGGCACGCGATGGCGATGCGAAGCCGGTCAGCGCGCTGGCCGGTCGCCTGCAGCGTGCGCAGGCCAACTTCCTGGAGACGTTCCCGTTCTTCGCCGCCGCCGCCATCGCAGTGGTGGTGGCCGGTCGCGGCAACGACGCCACGGCGCTGGCCGCGCAGGCCTACTTCTGGGCGCGCGTGGTCTATCTGCCGCTGTATGCCGCGGGCGTGCCTTACGTGCGCAGCCTGGTGTGGCTGGTCTCGCTGCTGTCGATCCTGGCGCTGGTGTTCGCGCTGTTGTGACCCGGGCCTGATCCAGATCAAGGCCGGTCAGGTGCGCGGCGCTATGCTGGTCCGGACTGAATCAACGGCGGGAGGCGCGCATGCGCAGGATGGACGTGGTGGTGGTCGGCGCCGGACCGGCGGGTCTGTGCTTCGCGCGCGCGCTGGCCGGCAGCGGCCTGCAGGTCGGGCTGGTGGAAGTGCAGCCGCGCCAGGCCCTGGCCGAAGCCGCCTTCGATGGCCGCGAGATCGCGCTGACCCATGCTTCGCGGCAGAGCATGGAGCAACTGGGGTTGTGGCAGCGCCTGCCGCAGGCCGAAGTCGCTGAGCTGCGCGATGCCAAGGTGATGAACGGCGGCTCGCCGTTCGCGCTGACCTTCGCCAGCAGCCAGGTCGATGGCGAGCCGCTGGGCTGGCTGGTACCCAACCATCTGATCCGCCGTGCTGCATGGGATGCCGTGCGGGACCAGGACGGCCTGGAATTGTTCGACGGGCGCAAGGTGCAGGGCGTGCAGGCCGATGCGCAGGGCCACTTGGTCCAACTTGATGACGGCAGCCAACTTCATGCGCGGCTGCTGGTGGCCGCTGACAGTCGCTTCTCCGCCACCCGCCGCATGCTTGGCATCGGTGCGCAGATGCGTGACTTCGGCAAGTCCATGCTGGTGTGCCGCATGCAGGTCGAGCGCGACCATCACCACACTGCCTGGGAATGGTTCGGCTACGGCCGCACCATGGCGTTGCTGCCGCTCAACGAGGGCCAGGCATCAGCAGTGATCACGCTGCCGCCGCGGCAGATTGAAGAACTGCTGGCGATGGATGAGGTGGCCTTCGGTGAAGCCATCAGCGGTTGCTTCGAACACCGCTTGGGCCGCATGCAGCCAGTGGCCACGCCACAGGCGTATCCGCTGGTGGGTGTGTATGCGCACCGTTTTGTCGGCGAGCGTTCGGCGCTGATCGGCGATGCCGCCGTCGGCATGCACCCGGTCACCGCGCATGGCTTCAACCTGGGACTGGCCAGCGCACAGCGGCTGGCGCAGGGCATCGTCGAGCAGCAGCGCCGCGGTGCCGACATCGCCGCGGCCGGCATGCTGGCCAGCTATCAGCGCGGTCATCGGCTGGCATCGCGTCCTTTGTACGAAGCCACCAATGCGATCGCCAGCCTGTACACCGACGATCGCGGTCCGGCGCGGCTGCTGCGGGCGGCCGGCCTGCGCCTGGCGCAGGGCGTGGCACCGTTCAGGCAGCTGATTGCCTCGCACCTGACCCAGCGCGTGGCCTGAACAGATTCAGATCAGACGGCGGCCAGCACGCGGATCTGGCTGTCGGCGAATTCGACTACCTGGCCCGCGCGGATCTTGCAGGCCTTGCGCAGTTCGACTTCGCCGTCGACCCGCACCTGGCCGTCACTGATGACCATCTTGGCCTCGCCGCCACTGGTGACCAGGTCGGCCAGCTTGAGCAACTGCTTGAGTTCGACATAGTCGCCGTCGAGGTCGAATTCGAGAATCTGCATGGAGCGGGGTTCCTGGGAGAGGGGGCGCAGGCCAGTGGCCGTGCCGGAAGAGGCCGCGTATTGTGCGCCAGCGCGGGGCCTGACAGCACGCGCCCGGAAAGCTGTATGCCTCGTTCAGGATCAATGCGGTATGATTCCGCTCTGAGTGAGTGAAATCTCCTCCGACCGAGCAGCGCCAGGGCACGCGATAAGAAGGGCGCCCAAAGCGCGGACCATCACCTTTTTTATCGCACTGCCAGGAAGACGGCAGTGTCTTTGGAGTTCCCCATGTCCCAAGAATCCCAAGCGCCGCTGCAGTTCGCGCAGCTCGGCCTGTCCGAGCCTGTCATGCAGGCAGTCACCGCCATCGGCTACGAAACTCCGTCGCCGATCCAGGCCGCCACCATCCCGGCGATGCTGGAAGGCCGCGATGTGCTGGGCCAGGCCCAGACCGGCACCGGCAAGACCGCAGCGTTCGCGCTGCCGGTACTGTCCAACATCGACCTGCAGCAGATCAAGCCGCAGGCCCTGATCCTGGCACCGACCCGCGAGCTGGCCATCCAGGTCGCCGAGGCGTTCCAGTCCTATTCGTCGAAGATCCCGGGCTTCCGTGTGCTGCCGGTGTACGGCGGCCAGCCGTACGGCCAGCAGCTGTCGGCCCTGCGCCGTGGCGTGCACATCGTGGTCGGTACCCCCGGCCGCGTGATCGATCACCTGGACCGCAGCACCCTGGACCTGTCCGAGCTGAAGACGCTGGTGCTGGACGAAGCCGATGAAATGCTGCGCATGGGCTTCATCGACGACGTCGAAGCCGTGTTGAAGAAGCTGCCGGAGCAGCGCCAGGTGGCCCTGTTCTCGGCCACCATGCCGCCGCAGATCCGTCGCATCGCGCAGACCTACCTGCAGGATCCGGTCGAGGTCACCATCCAGGCCAAGACCACCACTTCGGCCAACATCCGCCAGCGCTACTGGTGGGTGAGCGGCATGCACAAGCTGGACGCGCTGACCCGCATCCTGGAAGTCGAGCCGTTCGACGCGATGATCATCTTCGCGCGTACCAAGGCCGGCACCGAAGAACTGGCCAGCAAGCTGCAGGCCCGTGGCCTGGCCGCTGCCGCCATCAACGGTGACATGCAGCAGGCCCAGCGTGAGCGCACCATCGCCATGCTGAAGGAAGGCAAGCTGGACATCCTGGTCGCCACCGACGTGGCTGCCCGCGGCCTGGACGTGGAGCGCATCAGCCACGTGCTGAACTACGACATCCCGTACGACACTGAAAGCTACGTGCACCGCATCGGCCGTACCGGCCGTGCCGGCCGCAGCGGCGAGGCGATCCTGTTCGCCACCCCGCGCGAGAAGGGCATGCTGCGCCAGATCGAACGCGCCACCCGCCAGCCGATCGAAGAGATGCAGCTGCCGAGCGTGGAAGCGGTCAACGACAACCGCATCAACAAGTTCACCACGCGCATCACCGAGACCCTCGGCGCCGGTGGCCTGGACTTCTACCGCCAGCTGCTGGAGCGCTTCGAGAGCGAGCAGAACGTGCCGGCCATCGAAGTGGCCGCCGCGCTGGCCAAGATGCTGCAGGGTGATACCCCGTTCCTGCTGCAGCCGCCGGTGCGTGCCCCGCGTGAAGAGCGCGCGCCGCGCGAACGCTTCGACCGTGGTGACCGTCCTGAGCGTGGTGATCGCTTCGACCGCAACGAGCGGGGGCCGCGCTTCGAGCGTGGCCCGCGTCGCGATGACGCCGAAGGTGGTTTCGAGCAGCGTCCGCGCCGTGAGGTTCCGCCGCGCGGTGCGCCGGAGCAGGGCATGGAGACCTACCGTATTTCGGTGGGCCACCAGCATGGCGTGAAGCCGGCCAACATCGTCGGCGCCATCGCCAACGAAGCCGGCCTGGAAAGCCGCTTCATCGGCCGCATCGACATCCACGACGACTTCTCGCTGCTGGACCTGCCGGCGCAGATGCCGTCGGACGTGCTGTCGCACCTGCAGAAGGTCTGGGTGTCGGGCCAGCAGCTGCAGATGCGTGCGCTGGCCCCGGGTGAAGACACCAACCCGGCCCCGCGTCCGTTCAAGCCGCGCTTTGACAAGCGCGGTCCGGGTGGCCCGGGTGGCCCGCGTCGTGGCGGCCCGGGTGGTCCGGGTGGCCATGGTGGCGACCGCGGCGGTGATCGCGACAGCCGCCCGCCGCGTCGTGACGGCTTCAAGCCGCGCGGCCCGCGTAGCTTCTAAGCCGCACCCGCAGCCGTCCGCAACAACGCCAGCCTCCGGGCTGGCGTACAGATAAAGGGGACGGAGGGGATTAAGTCGTAAATGGCAGGCCACGCGCTTATGCCGAAAACGACTTAATCCCCTCCGTCCCCTTTTTCGCATGGCCCACACATGGCCGGTCCTAGGCTGGCCGGGTTCCAAGGTAGGTTGTCACCGCAGCACATTCGGGGGGATCCGGGATGGGTAGAAGTGGCACGGACCAGCAGGGCCGGCGGGTACCGATGACCCGTGGGCTGGGACTGCGATTCGCGTTGTTGACGGGCATGGCGATCGGACTGGTCGCACTGTCCGCCCTGATCCAGGAACTGCAGGCGGCCTCCACCGCCTGGATCGCCGGCCAGGGCTACTGGTCGCGTGGTCAGCAGGAAGCCACCGCTGCGCTCAGCCGCTACCTGGCGCGGCGGGATGCCCAGGACCTGGACGACGCACGCCAGGCCCTGCAGGTGCCATTGGGCGATCTGCAGGCGCGGTTGGCGCTGGAACAGGCCGAGCCGGATGAAGCCAAAGCCAGGCAGGGGTTCCTGCAGGGCGGCAACGCACGCGCCGACATTCCACGGCTGGTGTTCTCCTTCCGCCATGCACGTGACATCGGTGCGTTCCGCGAGGCGACCGCCTTGTGGCGGCAGACCGATGGTGACCTGATGGCGGTGCAGCGCCTGGTCGACGAGCTGCAGCTGCGGCATGGCGAAGGCGCTTTGCCTGCGCCTGTCCGTGATCGCTACCTGCAACAGCTGCGTGATCTGGACCGGCGGCTGCAGGTGCAGGCGCAGGCATTTTCGCAAGCGTTGCTGCGCATGGCCACGATGGTGCGGATCGCGACGCTGGTGGTCGGTGGCCTGTCGGTGTTGGCGATCAGCCTGATGGCGGTGGCCCTCGCGCGTCGCGTCGGCAAGGATCTGACCGAGCACGAAAGCCGCTTCCGCGCCGCCTTCTACCAGGCCAACGTCGGCATGCTCAAGCTCGACACCGAAGGCAAGGTGATCGAAGCCAACCAGGCGATGGCCGATATCCTCGACTACCGACGCGACGTGCTGCTGCAGATGTCGCTCGGTGATCTTTTGATGGAAGGCGAACTGGTCATCGATGGCGTCGGCCGCATCGACTGGGACCGGCAGCTGCGGCCGAGTGAACTGCGCTTCTGCCGCCGCGATGGCAGCCTGGTGTGGGGGCGCTGGAGTGGCACCGGCGTGCGCAGCGCGGGAGGTAGCCTGTCGGTGTTTGCGATCATCGAGGATGTCAGCCAGAACCATGCATTGGCACGTGAGATCGAGCATCACGCCAGCCACGATCCGCTGACCGGCCTGATCAACCGTCGCGAGATCGAGCGGCTGCTGGAACGTTCGCTGCTGCAGGTGCGCAGCGAGGGCGGCACGCATTCGCTGTGCTACATCAACCTGGACCACTTCAAGCTGGTCAACGACAGCTTCGGCCACGCCGCCGGTGACCAGATGCTGCGCAGTTTCGCCGACTATCTGGTGGCTGCGGTACGTGACGGTGACTGGGTCGGCCGGCTTGGCGCCGACGAGTTCGCGGTGTTTCTCGCCCATGCCGGGCAGGACGAGGCCAAGCGCGTGCTGCAGCGGGTGATCCGCAACCTGGGCCAGGCCACCTTCCCGATCAGCGAGGGCAGTCCACAGCTGAGCTGCAGCATCGGCGTGGTGGAAGTCAGTGCCGATGCGCCGGACGTGAACTGGTTGATGAGTGCCGCCGACAGCGCCTGTTATGCAGCCAAGCAGGCCGGGCGCAACCGTGTGCACTGCTTCAACGAAAACCGCATGGCGCTGGAAGAACGGCGGCAGGAGGCCGAGCGCCTGCAGGGCGTCAGCCTGGCAATGGCCGAGAACCGCATGGTGCTGTATGCACAACGCATCGCCCGCGTGGGTGATCCGTCCTACCTGCATTACGAGGTGCTGGTTCGCATGCGTGGTACCGATGGCAGCCTGCATCTGCCCGGCCAGTTCATGCCCGCGGTGGAGCGCTATGGCATGGCGGTGGCGCTGGATCGTCATGTGCTCGGGCTGCTGTTCCGCCACCTGCAGGTGTGTCCGGCACACGTGCGGCAGCTGGGCCTGTGCAATGTCAACGTGTCCGCGCAGTCGATCGCCGAGCCGGGATTCCTCGCCTTCGTCTGCGACCTGCTCGAGCGCAACCGCGCGCTGGCCTCCAAGTTGTGCTTCGAGATCACCGAGACCGCGGCGATCAGCAACCTCAGCCAGGCCCGCGCTTTCATCGATGCGGTGAAGGCACGGGGGTGCCGGATGGCGCTGGATGACTTCGGCTCTGGTCTGTCTTCCTTCGGCTACCTGCGCCAGCTGCCGGCGGACATCCTGAAGATCGACGGTGCCTTCGTGCGCGACATGGATACCGACCCTGTCAGCCACGCCACGGTGCGTGCGATCAGCGAGCTCGGGCGCGAGCTGCAGATGGAAGTGGTGGCCGAGTGGGTGGAGACCACGGAGGTGGCCGGGGCACTGACCCGCCTCGGCGTACAGGGCCTGCAGGGCTATGCGATCGAGCGCCCGCAGCCGCTGGAGCGGATGACCCTGGCCGATCTGCGCCCCGTGCGGCTGGTCGCGGTGAAGGGGCCGCCGGCGGCGGGCTGAACGGCGCGGCGGCGACTTTGGTCTACACCTGCGGCGCACGTCCGGCTGCGATAATGCGCGCCAGGGGCGACGTGCAGTGGGCGCGGGCGTAAGCGACAACAGGATGTGGCGTGGGCGGCAGGCAGTGGCAGTACGGAACACGGGCGGTGCTGGTCGTACTGCTGGCGTGGTTGGCGATGCCGTGGCCGCTTCAGGGCGCCGTGGCCGTGTCGGGCCGCGATTATCTGCTGGTGGGAGGCGCCACCGACGAACCAACGCCACATCGGGCATGCACGCCGCAGATGCTGTCCGGCTCCCGCCAGCACGTGCTGGTACCGGCTCCGCCGGAAGGCTGGTCGGGCCAGCCACAGGCGCTGGACGTGTTCAACGTGTTTGCCGGTGAAGTCCGGGTGCAGCACGGTGACCGCGAGATCTGCGGCAACATGCACGACGCGCGCACCCGCGATTCACGTTTCCGGGCCGGCATCGGCCTGGTGGCGGTACCACCGGCCGGCAGCCATGAGCCGTTCCTGGTCTCTTGGCAGACACCGCTGAAGGCACGTTGGGTACCGACCCTGCGGCTGGGCGCGCCCAGCCCGGTGCAGCAGAACGACACCGCCCGACTGCTGATGCGTGCCGCCTGCATCGCCGTGGCGATCGCACTGGCGCTGTCGGCGTTGATGGCCTTCCTGACCACGCGCGATCGCAGCTTCCTGGTCTATGTCGCCGGCACCACAGTGATGGTGCTGTGGCAGGCCATCCTCGGTGGGCTCAGTGGTTACCCGGAACCCTGGCTGCCGGTGGGGGAACATGGCGCGAGGTGGCTGCTGTCGTTGACCGCGGCCTCGCAGGCGCTGGTACTACCGGCGCTGTGGCGGCTGAACGGAGGCGACCGCGTGCTGCCCCGATCGCGCCCGGCCCAGCTGCTGGTGTTGTGGACCCTGATGGCGCTGGCCGCGCTGGTGCCGTGGCTGCGCTGGGAGCATCTGGCCTGGGTCGCACAGGGCCTGCAGGTGTCCTATCTGTCCGGGTGCGGCCTGGCGCTGCTGGTCGGCATATGGGCACGCTGGCGCGGCGACCGTTGGTCGCAGGCGGGTCTAGCCGCGCTGGCACCGATGCTGGCACTGATCATCGCCGATGCCTGCGGTGCGCAGTGGCTGTTGGAGTACCGGGTGGAGGCGCTGCAGCTGGCGGTGACCTGGTTGTTGATGATGGCGGCCTACGCCCTGAACCAGCGGCTTGGCCGCCTGCGCCAGCAACGTGACGAGTTGCGCCAGCTGGCCGAGACCGATGGCCTGACCGGCCTGCCCAACCGTCGTGCCGGCCTGCAGCAGCTGGGGCGGCATCTGGAGCGTGTCAACCGCGAGGGAGGGCCGCTGGTGATCGGCTTCCTCGACATCGACTTGTTCAAGGACATCAACGACCGCCATGGGCACGCGGTCGGCGACCAGGTGCTGGTGGCCGTCGCGCGGGCTCTGCGCACGGCGGTGCGCAGCCAGGACGAGGTGGTGCGGATGGGCGGCGAGGAGTTCCTGCTGCTGATGCCGGGCATGCCGCGTGAGGCGGCATCGGCGCGGCTGGACCGCCTTCGCCAGCGCATCACCGAGGCCGGCCTGGCGCTGCAGGTAGCGGGGCTGGAGGTGACCGCCAGCATCGGCCTGGCACAGTGGCGGCCGGGCGAGGATGACCTGGCGGCACTGCTGCGGCGGGCCGACCACGCCATGTACGTGGCCAAGCGCGCGGGTCGCAACCGTGTGTTCGACGGTGAAGAGCTCGATCCGCCCGGCCCGGCATGAGGCGCAGCGGGCGGCGATGCCGGATAATAGGGCGATGACCACCCGACTCAACAAACACATCGCCGACACCGGCTTCTGCTCCCGCCGCGAGGCCGATCGCCTGATCGCCGCCCGCCGCGTCACCGTCAACGGTCACCCGGCCGGCACCGGTGCGGTGGTGGGCGAGGAAGACCAGGTGCTGGTTGACGGCCAACCGCTGCGCGCGCGCGTGGCACGCAAGCCCGGCGCCCGCCGCCACGTCTACATCGCGCTGAACAAGCCGGTGGGCGTCACCTGCACGACCGAAACCTCGGTCAAGGGCAACATCGTCGACTTCGTTGGCCACGAACAGCGCATCTTCCCGATCGGGCGCCTGGACAAGGAATCCGAAGGCCTGATCCTGATGACCAGCAACGGCGACATCGTCAACCAGATCCTGCGTGCCGAGAACGGCCACCAGAAGGAGTACCTGGTGGCGGTGAACAAGCCGGTGACCGATGAGTTCCTGCGTGGCATGGCGCGCGGCGTGCGCATCCACGACCAGATGACGCTGCCGTGCAAGACCTCGCGCATCGCCAAGTTCGGTTTCCGCATGATCCTGCAGCAGGGCCTGAACCGGCAGATCCGCCTGATGGCCGCCGAATTCGGCTATCGCGTAACCCAGCTGCGCCGCGTGCGCATCGACAACATCAAGATCGGCGCGCTGAAGCCGGGCCAGTGGCGCAACCTGACCGAGCAGGAACTGCAGGGCCTGCTGCCGAAGCAGCTGGACTGGTAAACGGCATCTGTAGCGCCGAGCCCATGCTCGGCTGCCCTTTTGTCCGGGTGCAGCCGAGCATGGGCTCGGCTCTACATCGGCTAGACTCCGCAGTGACCTGCCGGAATGTGACGCTGCATGATCAAGCCCGACAAGCCTGCCAACGAAGCCCTTCGGCTCGAGGCGCTGTACCGCTACCGGATCCTTGATTCGCAGCGCGAGAAGTCATTCGACGACCTGGTGGCGATCGCCAAGGCGGTCTGCGGTACCTCGATGGCGGCGGTGACCCTGATCGATGTCGAACGGCAGTGGTTCAAGTCGATCCAGGGCATCGACGCGGCAGAGAACCTGCGCAGCGAATCGATGTGTGGCCACGCCATCCTGCAGCCGCAGGAAATCATGGTGGTCGAGGATGCGCTGCAGGACATCCGCTTCCACGACAACCCGGTGGTGACCGGTGACCCGCACATCCGTTTCTACGCCGGTGCGCCACTGATCAGTTCCGATGGCCTGCCACTGGGTACGTTGTGCGTGTTCGATGCACATCCGCAGCAGCTGCCCAGCGACAAGGCCGAGGCACTGGCCGCTCTGTCACGGCAGGTGATGCTGGTGATGGAGCTGCGCCGTTTCGCGCTCGACATCCAGAAGCACATGCTGGAACGCGATGACTACGAGCGCCTGCTGTCGGAGTACCAGGACGTGCTGCTGGCGCAGAATGCCGACCTGGCCGAGCAGAGCCGCACCGATGCGCTGACCGGTCTGCCGAACCGTCGCGCGATGGCGGTGGCACTGGAAGAGGCGGTGGCGGAGATCGATGGGCAACCGGGAGTGGCCTGCGTGGCCCTGCTGGACATCGATCACTTCAAGCACATCAACGATTTCCAGGGACACGCCACCGGCGACCGGGTGCTGGCCGAGCTGGGCGTGCTGCTGCGCTCGCACTTCGCTGGCCGTGGCATGGCGGCGCGCTATGGCGGCGAAGAGTTCGTGGCGGTGATGCCGGGCACTGATCTGCGCACGGCCGAACTGCAATGCGAGTTCCTGCGCCTGGCGGTGGCAGACCTTCCGCTGGGATTCCCGATCACGATCAGTATTGGTGTGGCCCAGCACCAGCCCGGTGAAAGCGTGGATGACACGCTGGCACGCGCCGACAAGGCGCTGTACCGGGCCAAGGGCAACGGCCGCAACCGGGTGGAGCTGGCGGGCTGAAACATCCCGCCCGGTAGATCCACGCCACGCGTGGACGCTGTGGCCGATTCAATACCGTCGCGTCGCACCCCCTGCGACCTTGGCCAGCCAGCATGGCGCATCTGTTCCCACGGATGCCGACCATGCTGCAGACCCTCGCCATCGCCCACTATCGTTCACTGCATGGACTGGTGCTGCCGCTGAAGCCGTTGAATGTGGTTACCGGCGACAACGGCAGTGGCAAATCCAGCCTGTACCGTGCGCTGCGCCTGTTGGCGGAAACCGCCCAGGGCGGGGTGGCGGCGGTGCTGGCCCGCGAAGGGGGGCTTGGTTCGGCGCTGTGGGCCGGCCCCGAATCCATCGATCGCCGGGTTGCGGCCGGCGAGATCCCGCTGCAGGGCGGGCCCCGGCAGGCGTCGGTGGGGCTGAAGCTGGGCTTCACCACCGACGAGTTCGGCTATGCCATCGACCTGGGGTACCCCCCCAGCCGTTCCGCGTTTGCGCTGGATCCGCAGATCAAGGCCGAGGCGATCTGGGCCGGGCCGTTCCTGCGCAGCGCCAACCTGCTGGTTGATCGTCGTGGGGCGATGGTGCGGCAGCGCCATTCGCGCGGCTGGGATCTGGTCGATGACCGGTTGTCGCTGTTCGACAGCCTGTTCACCCAGGTCGGCGATCCGCAGCGCATGCCGAAAACCATCGCCTTGCGCGAGTACATCCGTCGCTGGCGCTTCTACGACCATTTCCGCAGCGACGCCCATGCCCCGGCGCGACAACCGGCGATGGCCACGCGCACGCCGGTGCTGCATCACGACGGCCGGGATCTGGCGGCGGCCTGGGTGACCATTCTCGAGGTCGGGGATCCGGTCGCGTTGGCTCGCAGCGTCGATGATGCGTTCCCCGGCGCCACGGTCGGCTTCGAAGAGCTGGACGGTCGACTGGCCCTGCGCTTCCACCAGCCGGGGTTGCTGCGGCCGTTGTCGATGGCCGAACTGTCCGACGGCACGCTGCGCTTCCTGCTGCTGGCCGCGGCACTGCGTACGCCACGCCCGCCGCCGCTGCTGGTGCTCAACGAGCCGGAGACCAGCCTGCATCCGGACCTGCTGCCGGCGCTGGCGCGGCTGATCATCGCGGCCAGTGCGCGCAGCCAGGTGTGGGTGGTCTCACACGCGAGCCGCCTGATCGCAGCACTGGAGCAGGCGCCCGGCTGTCATTCGCTGCACCTGCACAAGGAACAGGGCCGCACGCTGTTGAGTGGGCAGGGCCTGCTGGATGCCCCGGCATGGCACTGGCCGCAGCGTTGATACAGCCATCCACGCTCGGGGTGGACGCGCTCAATCAGCGATGTTGCGCGCCTCGGCCGTGCCAAGGATTTCCGGATGCTGCACCGGCCTGCGGCGATTGAGCAGCGGATGCAGGAACACTGCGCCGACGATGATCGCCACGCCCAGGTAGAACCATGGGGTGACCTCGTGCTGCTCGCGCAGCAGCACCACCGCCAGCACCACCGCGTAGACCGGTTCCAGGTTGGTCACCAGCTGCACCGTGTAGGCGCTCAGGTGGCGCAGCGCAACCAGGGCCAGGGCGAACGGCAACAGCGTGCAGAACCCGGCTAGCACCAGCAGCAGGATGCCGTCGTGCAGGTCCGGGACCACCCACAATGGGCTGGCCAGCGCAGGCAGCAGGTAGGGCATCAGCGGTGCCAGCAGGGTCAGGGTGAGGGTGCCGGCACCGAGCTCCAGCGCAGTGACCGTAAGGGGATCGGCGTGGCTGACCATGCGCTTGTTGAGCGAGCCGAACACCGCCACCAGCAGCGCCGATATCGCGCCGATCAGTACACCCAGGCGCATGCCATCGGGCACGCCACCGACTACCAGTGCAACACCGGGCAGCACCGCCAGGCCGAACGCCAGTTCACGCAGCTGGAACGGCCGCTTGGCCACCCACGGCTCGATGATTGACGTGAACACCGGCGCCAGCGCGATGCAGGTGGCGGCCACCGAGGCGTTGGCCAGCTTCACCGCGCCGTAGAACGTCAGCCAGTGCAGGGCGACCAGCGCGCCGATGCCGGCGTAGCCTGCCACCAGGCGCAAGGGCAGCGTGCGCAACCCGCGCCAGACCCGCGGCAGCAGGGCCAGCATCGCCGTCACCAGCAGCATGCGCCACCACACCAGCGGCAGCGCGGGCAGGGTGATCAGCTTGCCGAGGATGGCGGTGACGCCCCACAGCAGGACACAGAAGTGGATCTGCCACAGCGCTTTGCGGGTGTCGGGTGTGCTCATCCGCCTATTGTGAAGCAAGCCGATGACCGTAGCGCTATCCGCGTGGGGAATTACCCGGGGGCGTCCGCCCGCCGCTGCAGGGCCATCGCCGCCGCGGGATTGCGTGCCTTGCCCGCGCCGATGCACAGCAGGTACACCTCGCGCGGCTCTGACGGTGCCGGTCCGGCCAGGCAGGGCAGATCGTCCACCGGTTCGCCGCGCGCCCAACGCTGCGCGCGTTCGGCCCAGCGCTGCTGCACGGGCGCCGGCAGGCCCTCGTTCAAGCGGGCCTGGCTGCGCTTGATCCGCGCATAGACGAGGCCGGCACTGACATCGCCATGCAATGGCGCCTCGTCACTGTCTTCGATCACCAGCGCCACGCCGTGGCGGCGCGCGGCGTCGACCAGTGCCGGGCCATGTGCCTCCGCGTTGCGGACCTCCAGCGCATGCTGCAGCGGCACTCCTTGCAGCTGCTTCGGCAGCTGCGCCATCAGGGCGCCCAATGCATCGGCGTCGGCCGGGTGGCGTGGATCGAACTGCCACAGCAACGGGCCAAGCCGGTCACCGAGCGCAATCGCCGCCTGCAGGAAGGGCGCGGCAGCCTCTACGGTGCTGGACAGGTCGCGGCGCTGCACCAGGTAGCGTGGCGCCTTCATCGAAAACCGAAAGCCTTCCGGCGTCTGTGCGGCCCACTGCGCGCACTGCGCCGCGGTGGGCGTGCGGTAGAAGGTGCCGTTGATTTCGATGCAACGCAGGGCACGGCTGGCATGGGCCAGTTCTTCACGCTGCGGCAGGCCCACGGGGTAGAAAACGCCGCCACGCCATTCGGGAAACACCCAGCCACCGATGCCGCAGCGGATCGCGGCCTGTCGGGAGGCCGTGGTCACTGGCCGTGGTCCGCGCGCCACGGGTCGTAGCTGCCGAACCACCACAGATAGCCTTCCGGGTCGGCGCAGGCGTAGCCGCGCCCGCCATAGTCCTGGTCGGCGATGTCGATGACGATGCGGGCACCGGCGGCCTTCGCCCGTGCATAGTGGGCATCGGCATCGGTGACGATCACACAGGCGCTCTGGGTCTGGCGGCCGTCGACCTCATCGGGCATCGCCGCGTGTTCGCTCCATGCGCTCTGATTGCTGGCCGAGCCGAGCATGATCATGCCGCTGCCGAAGGTCAGCTGCGCGTGGAATACCGTATCGCCGTCGGCATACACGGCCTGGGCATGGAAGCCGAAGGCGCGTTGCAGCCAGTCGATGGCGGCCTGCGCGTCGCGATAGCGCAGGCACGGAATGATGGTGGAGCCGTTGCTCGGTTGGCCGTTCCCGCCCATGACACCCCTCCTATGGCACAGGGCAGGGTGCGCCGCAGACCGTTACCATCCCGCGAAACCCCGGTGACGGCCTGCACATGGCCGCCACCCCTGTTCGGAGATCGTGCTGGATGAAACCCTGGATTGGAGGAGCCGTGCTGCTGGCGTGCACGACCATGGCGAGCGCTGCCACCCCGGCGCAGCTGCAGGAGCTGGATGCGACTGTCGAGCGCGTGCGCGCGCAGTTCGACGTGCCCGGCATTGCCGTGGCGGTAGTCAAGGATGGCGAGGTGGTGCTGGAGCGTGGCTGGGGCGTGCGTGAGCAGGGCAAACCGGAGCCGGTGCAGGCCGATACGCTGTTTGCCATCGCTTCCAACACCAAGGCCTTCACCGCCACTTCGCTGAACCTGCTGGCCGAGGATGGCAAGCTGAAGATGGACGACAAGGTGATCGACCACCTGCCGTCGTTCCGCATGTCCGACCCGTTCGTGACCGGCCAGATGACGATCCGCGACCTGCTGTCGCATCGCAGCGGGCTGAGCCTGGGCGCCGGTGACCTGCTGTTCTGGCCGACCACCTCCTACAGCAACGCCGAAGTGGTGGAGCGGCTGGGCAAGGTGCCGCTGAAGGGCGGTTTCCGCGAGAGCTATGCGTACGACAACATCCTGTACGCAGTCGCCCAGCAGGTGATCGAGCATGTCTCCGGCATGAGCTACCAGCAGTTCCTGCAGACCCGCATCTTCGACAAGGTGGGCATGGCCGGCACACGCTACAACGCCGATCATCTGAAGCCGGGCGACAAGGCTGCGGTCGGCCACGCCAAATACGATTTCAAGGACCTGCGCACCGTTGCACCATTGACCTGGTCGAACAATGCCGGCGCCGGTGGCATCTATTCCAGTGCGCACGACATGGCGCGCTGGATGCAGGTGCAGCTGGCTGAGGGCAAGCTGGCCGATGGCACCGCGCTGTTCAGCGAGAAGAGCCAGCAGCAGATGTGGCGGATGATCACGCCGCAGTCGATCCCGGCGCCAAGCGTGCCGGAGCTGGCGCCGGCGCGGGCCAACTTTGCCGGCTACGGCGAAGGCTGGAGCCTGAGCGATTTCCGCGGGCAGAAGCTGGTCTGGCACACCGGTGGCTGGCCGGGCATGGTTTCGCGGCTGACCCTGGTGCCGGGCGAGAAGCTGGGCGTGGTGGTACTGACCAACCAGGAAGTGGGCGCGGCGTTCAACGCGATCACCCTGAGCGTGCTGGATGCCTATCTGGGCGGCGAAAAGCACGACTGGGTGGACGCCTATGCCAAGGCCGTGGCCAAGGGCCAGGACAAGGCCGACGAGGCCTGGGCCAAGCACCAGAGCGCGCGCGACAAGGGCAGCAAGCCGTCGCTGGCACTGGCCGGCTACACCGGTACCTTCCGTGACCGCTGGTATGGCGACATGCAGATCAGTGCCGAGGGCAAGGGCCTGCGCCTGCGCTTCATGAAGACCGCGCAGCTGAGCGGCCGGCTGGAGCATTGGCAGCACGACACCTTCATCGTGCGCTGGGACGACCGTTCGCTCAACGCCGACGCGTTCGTGAACTTCAGCCTGGACCCGGACGGCAAGGTACGCGAGGTGCGCATGCAGTCGATCTCCGACCTGACCGATTTCAGCTTCGATTTCCAGGACCTGTTGTTCACCCCGACTGAACGGTAGATGCCGACCTTGGTCGGCATGCGGTACGGCGCCCACCAAGGTGGGCGACTACCAGGGGCGGAGCGGTGATCATCGGCTGGCGTACACATCCGGCGTGGGATACTTCGCCGCTTGCAAGAGGCGAGGGAGTGCAATGTTCCGTTGGTTTGAATCCCTGATTCCGGTGTTCCCGCCCGTGGACGGGCGCATGCCGCCGCGCAAGGTGCTGCCCTTCTACCTGCACTACCTGCGCCCGGTGTGGCCGGTGCTGCTGGCCACGCTCATCGCCGGCCTGCTGCTGGCGCTGGTGGAAGTGGCGATGTTCGATTACCTGGGCCGCATCGTCGACATGGTCGCCGAGCAGCCCGGTGCGGATTTCTTCAAGCGCCACGCCAATGAACTGGGCTGGATGCTGTTCATCACGGTCATCGCGCGGCCGATCCTGGTCGGCCTGCACAACCTGCTGGTCAACCAGGCCATCGTGCCCGGCCTGAGCAACCGCTCGCGCTGGTTGATGCACAACTACGTGGTGCGGCAGAGCCTGAGCTTCTTCCAGAACGACTTCGCCGGCAGTGTCGCCAACCGGGTGATGCAGACCGGTACTTCGCTGCGCGAATCGGCGGTGCAGATGGTCGATTCGCTCTGGTACATCGTGGTCTACACCGGCACCGCGCTGTATCTGTTCGCGCAGGCCGACTGGCGGCTGATGGTGCCGCTGATCCTGTGGCTGCTGGCCTACGCGGTGATCCTGGCCTACTTCGTGCCGCGCGCGAAGGAACGGGCCTGGATTGCGTCCGAAGCGCGTTCCAAGGCGATGGGCCGCATCGTCGATGGCTACACCAACATTCCCACGTTGAAGCTGTTCGCCCATGGTGGCCGCGAGCAGGCGTACGTGGCCGAGTCGATCCAGGAACTGGCGGTCAAGCACCGCGCGCAGACCCGCATCACCACCGGCATGGACCTGACCATCGCCATCGTCAACGGCTTCCTGATCGCCGGCACCTGCGGGCTGGCACTGTGGCTGTGGAATGGCGGCCACATCACCGTCGGTGCGATAACGCTGGCCACCGGCCTGGTGATCCGCATTCACAACATGTCCGGCTGGATCATGTGGACCATCAACGGCATCTTCGAGGACATCGGCACGGTGCAGGACGGCATCACCACCATCGCCCAGCCGCTGACCGTGCAGGACCGCGAGGATGCGGTGCCGTTGCAGGTGACCCGTGGCGGCGTGCACTTCCAGGACATCCACTTCCACTACGGCAAGAAGGGCGGTGTGATCGCCGGCCTCGACCTGGTGGTGAGGCCGGGCGAGAAGATCGGCCTGGTCGGTCCCTCCGGTGCCGGCAAGTCGACCCTGGTCAACGTGCTGCTGCGCCTGTACGACCTGGAAAGCGGCCGCATCCTGATCGACGACCAGGACATTGCGTACGTCACCCAGGAAAGCCTGCGCCAGCAGATCGGCGTGGTCACCCAGGACACCTCGCTGCTGCATCGCTCGATCCGCGACAACCTGCTGTACGGCCGTCCTGACGCAACCGATGAGCAGCTGCGCGCAGCCGTTGCCAAGGCGCGTGCCGAAGCCTTCATCGATTCGCTGGTGGACGGGCAGGGGCGTCGTGGCTACGACGCGCACGTGGGCGAGCGCGGCGTGAAGCTGTCCGGTGGCCAGCGCCAGCGCATCGCCATTGCCCGCGTGCTGCTGAAGGATGCGCCGATCCTGGTACTGGATGAAGCGACCTCGGCGCTGGACTCGGAGGTGGAAGCGGCGATCCAGGACAGCCTGGATCAGCTGATGGGCGGCAAGACGGTGATCGCGATCGCGCACCGGCTGTCGACCATCGCACGCATGGACCGGCTGGTGGTGATGGATCAGGGCCGCATTGTCGAGACCGGCACCCATGCCGAGCTGATTGCGGCCGGTGGCCTGTACGCGCGGTTGTGGGCGCGGCAGACCGGGGGTTTCGTGGCTGCCGATCATTGATTGCTCTGCTGCTGGCCCTCAGTCTGGCGACCACGGCCGCAGCCACCGCACCGGCACCCGCGGAAGGCGACCAGCTCGAGCAGGTGGTCCTGCTCAGCCGCCATAACCTGCGTGCGCCGGTGGTGGCGTCGGGTGCCTTGGCCAACGCCACTCCGGAACGCTGGCCAGGCTGGGAAGTGGCGGCAGGCGAGCTGACCACCAAGGGCGGCGTGCTGGAGGTCTACATGGGCCGCTACATGGGCCAGTGGCTGCGTCAGGCGCAGCTGTTGCCGGGCTCGGATTGCCCACAGCCGTCTGACTTCCACGCCCATGCCAACAGCTTGCAGCGTACCCAGGCCACCGCACAGTTCTTCGTTGCCGGTGCCTTCCCGGGCTGCCATGTTGCGGTCGAGCAACGCATGCCACTGGGTACGATGGACCCGCTGTTCAATCCGGTGATCCACCGCGATGACGCGGCGTTCCGCGCACGTGCGGTGTCGGCGATGCAGCAGGCGTTGTCCACATCCGATCTGGCACCGGCACTGTCCGTGGTGGAGGAGATCACCCGCTATCCGCAGTCGGCGGCCTGTGCGGGGCGCAGGGATTGCCATCTGATGCCGGCCGACACGACCTTCAGTGCGGAGCCGGGCAGGGAGCCACGCGCTTCCGGCTCACTGGCCCTGGCCAGCGGGCTGGTCGATGCCTTGTTGATGGAGCACTACCAGGGCAGTGGCATCCCGCGCGAAGGTTGGGGTCGGCTGACCACCGAGGCGCAATGGCAGGCGCTTGCGCAGATCCGCAACCGCTACCAGGACATCCTGTTCGGAACGCCCGAGGTGGCGCGGGATGTGGCCGGACCGCTGCTGGAACGATTGGGCGCGCTGTTCGAAGACCCGGCAACGCCGAGGGTGACCCTGCTGGTCGGCCATGACTCCAACATCGGGTCCGTGCTCGCCGCGCTGGGAATCAGCGACTACACCCTGCCAGGGCAGTACGAGAAGACGCCGATCGGCGGCCTGCTGCAGTTCGAGCGTTGGCGTGATCGCCGAAGCGGTGGCGGGCGTTTCCGCCTGGCCTACGTCTACCCGACCACTGCGCAGTTGCGCGATGCGCTGCCGTTGACGGAAGCGCAGCCGCCGGGCCGTGTCGTGCTGCCATTGCGAGGCTGCGATCCAGTGGGTTGCAGCAGCGTGCAGTTCCAGCAGCTGCTGCAGCGCGCCCATCGCTGAAAACAAGGGTCTATCGCAGCGGTGTGCGTACGATGCCATGGGTGGCCATCAACGTAAGGTCGCCACCCAGCCGTGGGGAATGGAACGGTCCGCGTGCATGCGCGGCATCAAACAGCCCGCCATCGGGTGAGCGCAGCCGGTAGAACTCGACCCAGCCGCTGGCATGCAGTGGCAGCTGTGCCACACCGGTGTGTTGGTTGAACCACACCGGGTCGTTGCTGCCCCCGATGACCCTGCGGGCAAGCCGGTCAATGGCATGGCCCTTGCTGGCATACCAGTCCTGGCCGCGCAGTCGTGCCAGCTCGGCCATCATCACCAGCGGCGCCAATGCGTAGTCGTGGTAGTGCAGGGCACGTTGCCCTCGGGCCATCTCCAGCGGCAGGCTGCCATCGTCCTGGATGTCATCGATGCCTTTCTGGAATGCCGCGTGGCCGGCCTGCCACAGCGCATCGTCGTCGGTGGCCAGGCCGGTGGCCAGTACGCCCAGGCCGCCCCAGTAGTAGTGGTTGTTGCGGCGCCGTTTCGGGCTGTCCCAGTACGCCAGGTTGGCCCGTGCCAGCTTCTGCAGCCATGGGTCGATGCGTGCTCGCTGCCGGGCATCGGCCTGGTCGTGCACTTTCAGGTAGGCCATGGCCACTGCATCGAGCATCCATTGCCGCATGTAGAACGACTGGTCGTTGTTGACCCGGATCATCTGCCCGAGCATGGCGCCATCGTCGGCCCATGCACCCAGCCACGCCAGCGTGCATTTCGCCGCCGCCGGGTCGCCGTTGCGCAGGTAGTCATCGCTCATGCGCGCCACGTCGGCGGCATAGCGGTCCAGTGGCGCGGTGGCATCCTTGTTCTGCTGCTGCAGTGCCGGGTCGATGACCGAGCCCACCTTGTCGGTGTAGTAGCCAAGAGCGCGGATGTCCGGCTGGCCGGGCGGCGGCGGGGGGCAGGCGGCGAAGGCAGGAGCGGCCGCCAAGGCAGCGGAGAGGAGACCAAGGCGTAGCACCGGGGAGGGCATGGGAACCTGCAGGGACGGGGAGGCGATGCGGACGATGCGCCCGGAGTCGTTTGCCAGCTGTGAGGCCGCACAGGCCCGGTTTGCAAGTATTCAGGGCCGGAGCGGCGCCTGAAGCTCAAGAGTTGGCTAGTCTGTCGTCATCAATTCAGCGGGATGGAGTGGCGATGAGAATCACGGATTTTCTCGTGATGGACGGCGAGGGTGACGAGATCCCTGCTGATCCGCATGGTAACCATGTGGCTTTCAACTGTTTCGAGTGCGGATACCCGGTAGTGGCTGGCTCATTGGAAAACGAGCGTGGCAGTGATGAGGATTGTCCTGCCGCCTGTCGTGGCTGTGGTGCCGAGTACTTCGTAGATCTGCGGCTGAGCTTAAAGAAAATGTACATCCATCTGCTCTGACCCGGCAGCAGCCCAAGCAGGGCGAACAAAAAAAAGCGGCCCGGGTTTCCCCGGGCCGCTCCGCTTCATCTCACACCGTCCCGATCACTCGATCGGCTGGTCCAGCATCAGCTGCGTGCGAAGCGCACCGGCGGCGCGCCGTAGGACAGCATCTGGTCGTGGTAGGCCTTCAGGTTGAACTTGTCGCCCAGCTTGTCCTGCATCGCCTTGCGGGTGTCGAAGTGCTCCTGCGCACCGACGAAGTAGGTCGGCAGCTGCGCCGAGGTCAGCTGCGCGCGCACCCACTTGCCCGAGGCTTCGCTTTCCTGCTGGAATGCGTCGTGGGTCATCAGGTGCATCGCCTTCTCGCGATCCCAGTTGTCCACGTGCACGCCCTGGTCGAGGATCGCGTTGGAGATCGTGCGCAGGTAGAACTTCAGCTGCACCAGGTGGAACAGCGGGTCGTTGTTGAGGTAGCCCTGCTCCTGCATCATGCGTTCGGTATAGACCGCCCAGCCTTCGGCGAACAGGCCCGAACGCAGTACCGCACGCAGGGTGGAGGGGAACTTGGCCGAGTGCCAGCCTTCCAGGTAGTGGCCCGGGGTGCCTTCGTGGATGCTCAGCAGGTGGATCATGCGCGAGTTGTACTCACGCAGGAACGAGTCGACCTGCTTGTCGTTCCAGTCGTCCGGAATCGGCGAGACGGCGTAGAAGGTCTTCAGGTTCTTGTCCAGCGGGCCCGGCGAATCGCAGTAGGCCACGGCCACGCCGCGCTGGAATTCCGGCATCAGGATGATGTCCACCGGTGCGTCGGGCAGCGTCATCAGGTCGTGCTCGCGCACGAACGCGGTGGACTGCTCCAGCGCGGCCTTGGCATCGTCGACCACTTTGTCGCGTGCCGGCTTGTCGGCGTAGGCCAGTTCCAGTGCGGCCTCGATCGCCTTTTGCTGCTGCTCGTCGGTCGGCTGTGCCGGCATCTCCGGCGCGCCCGGCTTGTCCTTCAGCACGGTCTGCGCGATGCCGTACATGTCTTCGCGCACGCGCTTGAGTTCGGCGCGTGCACGCTCACCGATTTCCTGGCGCGACAGCGAGGAACTCAGTGCGAACTTCAGCTTCTGGTCGTACTTTTCCGCACCGATGCGGAAGTCGCCCTTGGCATTCGGCACCAGGGTCTTGTCCAGCCAGGTCTGCTGCTCGTCCACGGCCTTCTTCAGGCCGTCGATGGCGGCCTGCAGGCGCTGCTGGTCAGCTTGCGGCAGTTCGCCGATGTGCGGGGTGATGAAGGTATCGACGATGCTGAGGATGCCCTTGTTCTGCTTGGCCACGGTCTCGGCATGGACCTTCGGCACGCGCGCCGGATCCAGGTTCTCGCGGGCCTGGGCGAAGATCGCCGGCAGCTTTTCCATGCGCGCGGTGGCCGACTTCAGGCGCTCCGGCAGCGGCGCGAACTCGCGCGCCATCAGGCCGTAGATCGCGCTGCCGGCGATGCCGTTGTACAGCTGCGGGTCCCACTTGCCGGACTGCAGCACTTCGGCATTCCAGATTTCCGACTGCAGCTGGTTGCGCAGGATCGCCGCGTCCACCTGGTTCTCGCGGCCCAGCTTGGCCACGTCGATCTTGTCCAGCTCTCCCAGCAGCGCCTTGTAGGCGGCCAGGGTCTTCTGCTGGCCGGCGGCACTCAGGTCGTCCAGCTCGCTGTCGTAGCGGTGGTCACCGATCTGGGTGGCGCTGACCGGCGACAGCTGCATCCAGGTGTCCAGGGCGCGCTTGGACAGATCGGCGAAGGCGGCATCGACCGCCGCGTCACCGGCCTGCTGGCTGGCGGCCGGAGTGGAAGCGTTGGTCGGGGCGTCGGCCGGCTGGCAACCGGCCAGGGCGGCGACCAGGGCGAGGGCAAGAAGATGCGGGCGCATCGGCGTTCCTGTACAGGGTCAAACCCCGAGCATAGGGCCCCGGGGCTGCTTTGTCCCCGTGCCATAGGATTACCATGGGCGCAGACAAGGACCCTCCAGCGGAGCGCAGGACATGCAATACCAGGGAAGCTGCCATTGCGGCAGGATCGCATTCACCGTACAGGCCGAGGCGCCGATCAGCGACGTCATCGACTGCAACTGCTCAATGTGCCGCCGCCGGGGCGGCCTGCTGTGGTTCGCCCCGCGCGCGGCGTTCCAGCTGAGCACCGACCCGGCGGACGTGGCGACCTATCACTTCAACAAGGCGCACATCAATCATCACCATTGCCGCGAGTGCGGCATTGCCCCCTACAGCGAGGCGGTGGATCCGCGCAGCGGTACGCCGATGGTGGCGGTGAACGTGCGCTGCGTGCCTGCAGTGAATCTGGCCACGCTGGCAGTGACCTCCTACGACGGAGCCGCACTGTGAGGCCGGTGCGTACGTGGGCGCGCGTGGCAGCGATGCCGGTATTGCTGCTGGCGCTGGCAGCCTGTGCAAAAAATGGTGAGCGCGCGGCCGATGCGGGCGCCACTGCCGCCGAAGCTGCTGTTGCTTCACCGGAAGGCGCATTCCTCGCCTACGAACACGACGTGCAGGTGCAGCTGGAAGCGGGAGAGATCGCACCGCGCATCCAGCAGGTGGCACAGGCCTGCCAGAGCGCGAAGTTCGGTGACTGTGCGGTGCTGCAGGTCGACCAGCGCAGTGGCGAGCAGCCCAGTGGCGAGGTCAAGGTGCGGATTGCACCGAAGGGCACCGAGCCGTTGATCGCGTTGGCCGGTGAAGGGGGCAAGCTGCAGTCACGCAATACGCGCGCCGAGGACCTCGCTCAGGCGGTGGCCGATACGGCACTGACCAAGGCACGGCTGGAGAAGGAGCACGCGCGGCTGCTGTCCTACCAGGATCGCAAGGACCTGAAGATCGAGGACCTGATGGCGATCACCACGCGCCTGTCCGAGATCGAAGCCGGCGTCGAACAGGCCAACAAGGATTCAGCGCAGCAACGTCGACGCATCGATACCCAGCTGGTGACGATCCATTTCGACACCACCTCGGGCCAACGCAGCCGCAGCGAAATCGGTGAGGCGCTGAGCGAGTCGGGCAGCATCCTCAGCACCAGCGTGGCGTTCCTGATCCGCGCGGTTGCCGCGCTGCTGCCGGTGGCGGTGCTGGCCTTGTTCGCGGCCTGGGGTGTGCGGGCGTGGTGGCGTCGCCGCCGTCGCAAGCTACCGCCCAACCTCTGAGGTGAAGGCTGATGCCGGTAGCCTGCCGGCATCAGCCCTCGTCAGTCTCGTACTCGACGAACACGTCCAACTCCAGCGCGAGTTCCTGCACCGCGTCGCGCACCTTCTGCGCGGTGCTTTCATTGCCCACTTCCACTTCCAGCTCATGGATGCCCGGGCCGATGTCATCGGACAGCCCAGCCGAGCTGGAATCGTCGTCGTCCATGTGCGGCATCAGGTCGTCGGTTTCCTCGACATGCTCGATGCCCTCCAGGCCGAGCAGCAGGTCGCTGATGGCACGGGCGTCGTCTTCAGTTCCGGTGATGCGCAGTCGCAGCATGGCCATGGCGTAGGTACGTTGTGGAGTTGCCTTCAGCCTAGCCAGCGCCGGGCAAAGAACGGGTGAGGGTGCAGTCAGGCGCGTGTGGCCGGGCGCCCGAGCAGGCTGTCCGGCAATGCGGGAATCGGTGTGCGTTCGTCCTGCGCCTGCTCCAGCAGCCAGTCGATGAACAGGCGTGCGGCGGGGCTGGGCGGTTGTCCTTCGGCATGCACCACGTGATACGCATAGCGCGCCTTCAGCGCCGGGCCGGGCAGGCGCACCACTTCGTAGCGTTGCATATAGGGCTGGGCGATGTGGGTGCGCGCCAGCACCGCGCCCATGCCATACACCGCTGCACGCATCGCATCGGTGCTGTCGGCGAAGGTGTGCATCGGTGGCAGCGGCGACGGCGGGCGCACGCCCGCGTGGCGGAACCAGTCGCGCCAGCCCTGCGGTGACAGATCGGTCAGCAGCGGCAGGTCGGCGATGCGCGCCGGATCGACCAGCGTTTCGACCCCGGCCAGTGCCGGCGAGGCGACCGGGAACAGGTAGTCATCCATCAGGTGCTGCGCACGCAGGCCGGGCCATTGGCCCAGGCCATAGCGGATTCCCACTTCCGGGCCGTTGTCGTCATAGCGATCCAGCCCGCTGCCGGTATGCAGCTCGATGCGGATGTGCGGGTAGGCCTGGGTGAAGCGCGGCAGCCGTGGCAGCAGCCAGCAGTATGAGAGCGAGCGTAGCGTAGTGACCCGCAACGGCACGCTGTCGGCATCAGGCTGCAGGTGATGGGCGACGGCCGCGACATCGGTGAAGGCAGCGCTGGCGGCATCGGCCAGCTGCCGGCCCTCGGCGGTCAGGCGCACGCCACGGGCGTGGCGCAGGAACAGGCGAACTTCCAGCACTTCTTCCAGACGGCGCACATGGTGGCTGACCGCGCTGGCGGTCAGGTGCAGCTCCTGCGCGGCCTGGGCGAAATTCTGGTGGCGCGCCGCGACCGCGAACACGGCCAGTGCGGGTAGCAGGGAAGGGCGTAGCAGCATGTCGAGCCTCAAACCATATTTGTGGCTGGCAGCGATACTACGCGCTTGTGCGGCGGGCGTCTGCGCCTGATCCTATCCGTCTTGGCGAGGAATTGACGATGTACGGAGGCAAGGCATGAATGCGGTCCCACAGGCGGCCGAGCGCGACTGGCGCACACCGCTGGAATTGACCCTGCTGGGCGCCATCTGGGGCTGCTCGTTCCTGTTCATGCGGGTGGCGGTGCCGTCGTTCGGCCCGTTCGCGCTGGTCGAGGTGCGACTGGTGCTGGGCGCGCTGGTGTTGCTGCCGTTCCTGTGGCGCGCCCGCGCGCAGTTCCCGCCGCGGCGCTGGCTGTGGCTGGCACCGATCGGCCTGATCAACTCGGCGTTGCCGTTCGTGCTGTTTGCTTATGCCGCCGAACAGGCGCCGGCCGCGATCGGTGCGATCTGCAATGCGATGACCGTGCTGTTCGCCGCGCTGATCGCGTTCCTGTTCTTCGGTGAAAAGATCGGCATGCGCCGAGCCGGTGCGCTGCTGGTCGGCTTTGCCGGCGTGGTGGTGCTGGCCACGGCCAAGGTCTCCGGCCTGAGCATCGGCACCGCGGTGCTGGCTGGTGCGGCGGCTTCGCTGCTGTACGGCCTGGGCGTGAACCTGGTGAAGCGGCACATGACCGGCCTGCCCTCGGCGGCTGCGGCTGCGGCAACGCTGTCGTGTGCCTCGCTGTGGATGCTGCCGATGGCGGTGAGTCACTGGCCGCAGGCGGCGATTCCGGGCAAGGCGTGGGGCGCGGCGATTGCCCTGGGCGTGGCCTGCACTGGGTTGGCGTTCCTGATGTTCTACCGCCTGATCGGCCGCATCGGCCCGTCACGTGCGTCGACGGTGACGTACCTGATTCCGCTGTTCGGCGCGGCGTTCGCGTGGTTGTTCCTGGGCGAGCCGGTGACGCTGCAGATGCTGATTGCCGGTGCGTTGATTCTGGGTAGCGTGGCGGTGAGTCAGAAGGGCTGAGGCGTTGGCGTTTTGCGCGTGGCGCGTGCTGAAGGTGCTTCATTGTTCATGGGCGTCACTTTCTTTGCTCGTGCAAAGAAAGTAACCAAAGAAACACGCCGCCAGGTCGCGAGCCGGTGCTGCGCACCGGTACCCTGCGCTCCTCGGCCCGTCGAGGGACGGCGCGGGAACTCGCTGCGCTCAGACACCCGCGCCTCTTCGCCCTCGCCGGACCTGCGGTGCTCGGCTCGCTCAAGGCGGACCCAGATCAAATGCCACAGCTGCACCCAGTAGATCCACACCATGCGTGGATGCTCTTGCTGTTGATCTTGACCTTCCAGTCCGCCTTGAGCGAGCCGAGCACCATAGGGGAATCAGGGGCGAAGAGGCGCCGATGTCCTGTAGAGCCGACTGTTAGTCGGCTGCCTTCTGCACACCGTCCCTCGACGGGCCGGGGAGCACAGGACACCGATGCGCAGCATCGGCTCGCGACCTGGCGGCGCGTTTCTTTTGGTTACTTTTCTTTTCGCGCGAAAAGAAAAGTGACGCCCATGAACAATGAAGCGCCTTCAGCACGTGCCACGCGCAGGAAACCATCACCGCACCGGCACCGGAATATTGCAGAGATCGATATGCCCCGCCGGGCGCTTGTAGAAATCATCCACGCGATTGCGACGTGCCTCCACCGTATCGGCAAAGGTCTTCGAGTCGGTACGCAGTACCTGGATCGGCGTGCGCTCGGCCACCGGCACATCACTGGCACGGCGGATCGACACGATCGGCGTACGCAGCTTCGGGTCGGTGTAGAAGCCCATCGGCGCCGGGCCGCGCGGCGTCGCGCTGAGCAGTTCCATGCCCTTCAGCACGCGGCCGACCAGGGTGATGTTGCGGTCCAGCTGGCGCGGTGACTGGCCGGTCACCACATAGAGTTCGGCGCCGATGCTGCTGTCTTCCTCGTTGCTGCGGCCGGCGCCGAGCATGCCGTAGCAGTGCGCCAGCCAGGCCTTGCCGGCCTGCGGGTCCTGGCCGACCGGGAAGCCGTCGACGAAACCGGTCTGTGCCGCCCAGCCGTCGCGATCCGGCAGCACGCTCACCTTCAGGCCGGCGCTGGCACGTTCGAACTCGGCCGGCAGCTTGCGCGCGGCACTGCCGAACGGCTTGGCCTTGGCTGCGTCATCGGCGTCGGCATCGCCGAACTGCACCACGAAGTTGTCCTGCGAACGGTAGATGCTGGTGCCGTCCCAGAAGTGCTCGTGGGCGAAGGTCTGGATGTTGGCGACATGGCGCGGGGCGAACTGCGGCGCCAGCTCGATGATCACCCGCCCCGCCGGCAGGTCCATGTACAGCAGGGTGGCCGGGTCCGGGGTGCGCCAGTCGCTGGCGGCCGAAGCGTCCAGGATCTGCTGCGGGCTGCGGTAAGGCGAGGCCGCGCTGGCCATGGCGGGCAACAGGCAGGCCAGGGCGAGGGCGGTCAGGGCAAGGCGACGACGGTGCGGCATGGGAACCCCGGAACATGAACGAGGCTTCGATTCTGCGCGAGCGGCCTGGTCTCGCCAACCGGCACGATGACTAACGACACATTCGCTATACCGAACTTCGCACTACTGTGGACTTCAACGTAGTGGAGGGCCGGTCATGTCCGAGGACGATGTCCACCTGAAGAAGTTCCAGAAGGAGCTCAGCGCCGGAACGGTGTCGCTGGCCCTGCTGGCGGTGCTGGCCCGGGCCGGGGAGCCGCTGTACGGCTACCTCATTGCCAAGGAGCTGGAGCGGGTGGGCGAGGGCGTGCTGAGCGGCAAGCAGAGCGCGCTGTACCCGGTGCTGCGCAACCTGGAGGGCGCTGGGCTGCTGGAAAGCCATGTGGAGCCGTCCAGCAGCGGGCCGCCGCGGCGCTACTACCGCATCAATGAACGTGGCCGCGAGGTGCTGGCGCAGTGGCGCCAGGCCTGGCAGGCCACCCGCGATTCCGTCGATTCCGTGTTGGAGGGGGTACCGCAATGAACGACCCGAGCCTGGCAGGCCGAGCCCTGCCCACGACCATCCCGCAGTACCTGGCGCAGCTGCGCGCGGCGCTGGAAGGTGCCGACCCGGCGATGGTGCAGGACGCGCTGTACGACGCCGAGGAGTACCTGCGTTCGGAGCTGGCGGCGCAGCCCGGCCGCAGCGAGGCCGAGGTGATCGCCGACGTTGCCGGCAGCTATGGCGCGCCGGACGAAGTGGCCGAGATCTACCGCGAGACCGAAGTGACGGTGAACCGCGCGCTGCGTACGCCGCGTGCGGATACCGCACCGGTGCTGCGTGCGGCGGCCGAAGCCAGTGGCGTCGAGCCAGCTGCACCGCTGCCGGTGCCGGTGCAGCGCTCGCTGCTGGCGCGCTTCTTCGGCGTGGTGACCGATCCGCACACCTATGGCGCGCTGTTCTACATGCTGCTGTCGCTGGCCACCGGCATCTTCTTCTTCACCTGGGTGGTCACCGGCCTGTCGCTGTCACTGGGCCTGCTGATCCTGATCGTCGGCATTCCCTTGACCGTGCTGTTCTTCGGCTCGGTGCGCGGGCTGGCGCTGCTGGAAGGACGGCTGGTGGAAGCGCTGCTGGGTGAACGCATGCCGCGCCGCCCGCGTTACACCGACCGCAGCCGCACGTGGCTGCAGCGCATCGGCGACATGTTCACCGATGGCCGCACCTGGCTGACCCTGCTGTACTTCGTGCTGATGCTGCCGCTGGGCGTCATCTACTTCACCCTCGCGGTGACGTTGCTGTCGCTGTCGCTGAGCCTGATCTGGGCACCGGTTGCGGCCATCTTCAGTGGCGACATCCCCGGCATCTACATCAACGACGTGAATGTGCTGCCGATGGCGGCCTCGCCGCTGGTGGCGATCGTGGTTGCTGCTGTCGGCGCGTTGTTGCTGCTGCTGACGATGCATCTGGCACGCGGCATCGGCAAGCTGCATGGGCTGATCGCCAAGAACCTGCTGGTGCGGTTGTAAGCGGAAATCCACGCTTTGGTGGGCTTCGCTTTGGCAGGTGCCAACCTTGGTTGGCACCATCCATCAGATACCGGGATTCATGGTAGAGCGCCAACCAAGGTCGGCACCCACCAGAGGCGAGTTACCCCGCCTTTCGGCGCAACGGGGTGACGTTGCTCTTCTTCTTCGCGGCCTTCGCCGCCGGTGCTTCGGCATGCGCGGCGAAGAAGTCGCGCACCTTCGGGTACACCACTTCGCGCCAGCGACGGCCGCTGAAGATGCCGTAGTGGCCCGCGCCTTCGACGATGAAATGCTCGCGGCGGTCAGCGTCGATGCCGGTGCACAGCGCCTGCGCGGCTTCGGTCTGGCCGAGGCCGGCGATATCGTCCAGCTCGCCTTCGATGCTGAGCAGCGCGGTATCGCGGATCGCCGACGGATCGACCTTCTCGCCGTTGACCACCCACTCGCCACGCGGCAGCAGGAAGTCCTGGAACACCACGGAAATCGTATCCAGGTAGTACTTGGCCGGCATGTCCAGCACCGCGTTGTACTCGTCGTAGAAACGACGGTGCGCGTCGGCGTCTTCCAGGTCGCCCTTGACCAGGTCGGTGTAGAAATCCCAGTGCGAGCTGAAGTGGCGGCTGGGGTTCATCGACAGGAAGCCGGCGTGCTGCAGGAAGCCCGGATACACGCGACGGCCGGCGCCGGGATAGCTGGCCGGCACAGTGTGGATGACGTTGTTCTCGAACCACGACAGCGGGTTCTGCGTGGCCAGGTTGTTCACTGCGGTCGGGCTGCAGCGCGCATCGATCGGGCCACCCATCATCACCAGCGTGCGCGGCGTCGGCTCGCCACGGCTGGCCATCAGCGAAACCGCAGCCAGTACCGGTACGGTCGGCTGGCACACGCTTACCACGTGCAGGCGCTCCACGCCGAGGTGGCGGATGAATTCCTGGATGTAGGCGATGTAGTCGTCCAGGCCGAATTCGCCTTCGCTGGCCGGCACCATGCGCGCATCCACCCAGTCGGTGACGTACACGCGGTGGTCGCGCAGCAGCGTGCGCACGGTATCGCGCAGCAGCGTGGCGTGGTGGCCGGACAGCGGCGCCACCACCAGCACGAACGGCTGGTTGAGCATGGTGTGCAGCTGGTCGGCTTCATTGCTGTGGCGCTTGAAGCGCAGCAGCTTGCAGAACGGCTTGCTTACTTCCTCGTGCACGACGATCGGCACGCGTTCGCCATCGACGTCGATTTCGTTGATGCCCCACTCGGGCTTCTCGTAATCCTTGCCGATGCGGTGGAAGAGTTCATTGACCGCCGCCAGGCGATCAGCGCCGGGCATCTGCGACCACCAGTGGCCCTGGTTGGCGAAGAACCTGGCGTTGGCCTGGGCCTGGTGCACCCAGGGGGCGAGCAGGTTGCGGGTCAGTTCGTGCAGTTGATAGAGCATGACGACCGAATATGTATGGTCATATGTTGCCGCGCAGCATATCCCATCCGGGTGTCCCGCAGGTTAAGTTCGCTGAAAATAATGAATCCGGATTCACATCCGTTCCAGAGCCGCCGTATCGCCTGCCAGAGCGGGGCCGAGCCAGCAGTGTGACCCTACCGGCTGCAGGCCCTGCCGGGCCAGCGTGCGGCGGTACCAGCGCGCTGGGCGGGCCTGGAAGCCGTCGTGGTCGCCCTCGAACGCATCCTCGGCGGCGAAGGTCTCCAGGAAGGCCACGCCGCCGGTCAGCTCGGCCACGCCGGCCAGTCCTGCACGCAGCTCGCGGTCGGGCACGTAGTGCATCACGTCCGAGCAGATCAGCAGGTCGACCGGGGCACAGGGCCGCAGCCAGGCGAAATCGCCGAAGCGGGCCATGTGCAGGTTGCGGGTCCTGCCGTAGCGGCGCACAGCGTACTCGCTGCTGTCGAAGCCGAGGTATTCGACCTTCGGACGCAGCTTCAGCAGGGGCGCGCGCCAGGCGCCTTCACCGCAGCCGATGTCCAGCACACTGCGGATCGGCCGCTCCAGGTAGTACTCGGCACTGGCCACGGCCAAGGCGACCTTTCGCGCCAGGCGGGCGCTGCCGCCGATGTCGGCACGGCGGTACCAGCGTTGGAAGTAGGCGGCGTCGTAGGTCTTGTCCATGGGCGGTGCGCGATCGGGAAAACGGCGCCTATCGTACGGTGTTGCGACGCGCCATGCGTCGATGTGTCGCGGCGTGCGTGCCTGCAGCGGCTTCGCCACGGCATGCGAGAATGGCCGCCAACCTACGCCAGCCGCCGGAGCGAGCGCATGCAGAGCTACTACTGGGTCAAGACCTTCCACATCGTGTTCGTGGTGGCGTGGATGGCCACGGTGTTCTATCTGCCGCGTATCCTGGTGAACCTGGCCGAGACTGCAGGCCAGCCGGCGGTGACCGAGCGCCTGCAGCTGATGGGCCTGCGCCTGTACCGCTTCGGCCACTCGATGTTCGGGCTGGCATTCCTGCTCGGTCTGGTGCTGTGGCTGGGCTACAGGGTCATCCCCGATTTCCCGACCATGGTCGCGCCCGGCGGCGCCGGCTGGCTGCACGCCAAGCTGGGGCTGGTGATGCTGCTGTTGGTGTACTTCGGCTGGATCGGCCGCCTGCTCAAGGGCGTGGCCAAGGGCAGGGCGCTGCCGTCGTCGCGCGCGCTGCGCTGGATCAACGAGATCCCGCTGCTGGCCTTCATTCCGATCGTGTGGCTGGTGCTGGCCAAGCCGTTCTGAGATCCCGCTATCCGTAGAGCCATGCTTGGCTCTACGGGTTCGCGTGATTCTTCGCCAAAGCAGAGGCATCCACGCGTGGCGAGGATCTACTGGGGGCAGCTGTGGCTTTTGATGTTCAGGTCCGCCATGAGCGAGCCGAGCATCGCAGGTGAAACAGGGGCGAAGAGGCGCCGATGTCTGAGCGCAGCGAGTTCGGCGCGTCCCCTGATTCACCGAGAAGCGCAGGGAACCGGTGCATGGCACCGGCTCGCGTTCGGCGGCGTGTTCTTTGGTTACTTTCTTGCACGAGCAAGAAAGTAACAAGCCGATGAATCAGGCCGCTTCGTACGTGCCGTAGCTGCGCAGGCGGGTATAGCGCTGTTCCAGCAGCTGTTCGGTGGACAGCTTGTCCAGCGCGTCCAGTTCGTTCAGCAGCACCGCTTTCAGGCGCTTGGCCATCTGCGTCGGGTTGCGGTGGGCGCCGCCGGTCGGCTCGCGCACGACCTTGTCGACCAGGCCCAGGCTCTTCAGGCGCGGGGCGGTCAGGCCCAGCTGTTCGGCGGCGTCCTTGGCCTTGCCGGCGTCCTTCCACAGGATCGAGGCGCAGCCTTCCGGGGTGATGGTCGAATACACCGAGTACTCCAGCATCACGGTGCGGTCGCCCACGCCCAGCGCCAACGCGCCGCCGGAGCCGCCCTCACCGATCACGGTGCAGATGATCGGCACCTTCAGCTCGGCCATCTCGATCAGGTTGCGCGCGATCGCTTCGGACTGGCCGCGCGATTCGGCGTCGATGCCCGGCCAGGCGCCGGCGGTGTCGATCAGGGTCAGCACCGGCAGGCCGAAGCGCTCGGCCATCTTCATCAGGCGCAGCGCCTTGCGGTAGCCCTCCGGCTTGGGCATGCCGAAGTTGCGCTTGATCTTTTCCTTGGTGTCGCGGCCCTTCTGGTGGCCGATCACCATCACTGCACGGCCGTTGATGCGGGCCAGGCCACCCATGATCGCCTTGTCGTCGGCGAAGGCACGGTCGCCGGCCAGCTCCTGGAACTCATCGAACATGACGCGGAGGTAGTCGGCGGTGTACGGACGCGACGGGTGACGGGCCAGCTGCAGCACCTGCCACGAGGTCAGGTTGCGGAAGATCTGCGCGGTGCGCATGCGCAGCTTGTCCTGCAGCGCGTGCACTTCCGCCTCGACATTGACCGCCGGCCCGGCACTGGCGTTGCGCAGTTCCTGGATCTTGGCTTCCAGGTCGGCGATGGGTTGCTCGAAGTCGAGGTAGTTCGGATTCATAGGAAGCCGTCGTGTAAAGAAGAGGGGAATTCTAGCCGAATGCGTGCAAACCACCCGTACGCCTTCGTCTGGAAGGCGACGGTAGCGCAGCCGGGCGGGGCGTGCCAGTCAGCTCAGGGCACCACCAGCGCGCTGCGGCCCATCAGCTGGCTGCGCTGGGAAACGAAGTCGTTGTAGGCTTCGTTGGCTTCACGTCCCAGCCCGCTGCCCAGGGTGGCGGTGGCCGAGGTGAAGGCCATCTGCGCGGCGAAGTCCTGCTTGCGCAGAGCCTTCTGTTCATCGGCGGTGGTCGCCTTCAGCCAGCGCGCATAGACCTCGCGCAGCGGCGCGGCATGCGCCTCGAAGGCCGGCACCAGCGCCGGCAGGCTGGCCGGGGCCGGTTCCAGGCTGAACGCCGGGGCCACGTAGCCGGCCGGCTGCTCGCGCTTGAACGCGCCGGGCTCGCCCATGCCTTCTTCCACGTAAGCGATGAAGTCCGGCGCGGTGAACACCTTGGCCACGATCTGGCCACCGCTGGCGTCGACGTGGGCCACCACCTTTTCCTTCGGGAAGGGTTCGCGCACGCCGTAGGTCCAGGTCTTGTCGATGAACAGTTCGTGGCTCTTCTCGAACGGGCCTTCGAAGTCGACACCGCCCAGCTCGATGCCGGCCTTGCCGGTGCCGAAGTTCTTCAGCTTGCTCTCGTCGGTGACATAGATCTCGCGGGCGATCACGTACTCGCTCAGGGTCGGGTTGATCAGGCCGCCACGACCGTCCACGTAGACGATGAAGCGCACGTCGCCGAGCTTGTCGGTGTGCAGGCGATGCTCGCCCACGGCCAGCGAGATCGGGCGCGAGCCCTGTGCGGCGACCGGCAGGTCCTTGCCATCGATGCTCAGGGCCAGCGGCGCATCGGTCGGGTTGTCGATCTGGAACTCGACCTTCGAGGGCGAGCAGGCGGCCAGGGCCAGCGCGGCGGCGAACGGGAACAGCAGGGTCTTCATTGGCAATCGTCCTTGATGACTGGAACGGGAAATACAGGAATACGGAGGAGCCGACCTCAGCTGGCCCACGGCGGGCTGTAGCGCACCTTCAGTGTGCGCACGGCGGGATCGGCGCGCAGTGCCTCCATCAGCTTGGAATCGATGCGCACCGCGCTCTGCCCGGACACATCGAGCATGCCGGCGACGCCGCCGTGCGGACCCTTCAGCAGCAGGTCCAGGCGCAGCGGCGTGCGCCCCGGGCGATGGCGGTCAAGCAGGGCATCGATGCGCTCCCAGACCGGGCGCTGCTGGCGCAGGTCCAGGCGCAGCGACAGGCGCGTGGCGTAGTTGGCGCAGACTTCGTCGAAGTCCCAGCACTGGCGGATGCGCAGCGCGAAGCCGCCGTTGAATTCGTCCTCACGCAGGCCACCCTTGACCACCAGGATGCGGTCCTTGGTCATGAGGTGGCCGAACTCGGCCATCGCGTCGGAAAACGCGCTGCACTCGACGCGACCACGGCCGTCCTCGAGCTGGATGAAGATCTGGCTCTCGCCCTTGCGGCGCACGCCGACCACCTGGCCGGCCAGCACGGTCTGCACTTCCGGGCGCCAGCGCTTCTCGCCACCACCACCGCCGCCACCGCTGTTGGCGCTCCAGATCTTCTCCACCGAGCCCAGGTCGTTGCCGACCAGGTCGCGCACATCGTCGCGCCAGGGATCGAACGGGTGTCCGCTGAGGTAGAAGCCCAGTGTGTCGCGCTCGCCGTTCAGGCGCTGCAGCAGCGGCCATTCCTCGGCTTCGGGCAGGTCCAGCTGGATCGAAACGGTGCTCGGATCGGGGCCGCCGAACAGCGAGTTCTGGCCCGACGCACGTTCGCGCGCCATCTGGTCGGTAGCCTTGATCACCTCCGGCAGCTGCAGCATCAGCGAGGCACGGTTGCGGCCGAGCTCGTCCAGCGCACCACAGTTGATCATCGCTTCCAGCGTGCGCCGGTTGAGCTTGGCCGAGCCGACGCGGGTGCAGAAGTCGAGCAGGTCCTTGAACGGGCCGCCCTTCAACCGCTCTTCGACCACCGCCTCGCAGGCCCCCTGGCCAACGCCCTTGATCGCACCGAGGCCGTACTGGATGGTGTCCGGCGTCACCGCTTCGAACATGAAGGCGGAGTGGTTCACCTTGGGCGGCAGCACGGTCAGGCCGAGGTTGCGCACCTCATCCAGGAAGCCGACCACCTTCTCGGTGTTGTCCAGGTCCGAGGACAGCGTGGCCGCCATGAACTCGGCCGGGTAATGGCGCTTCAACCACGCGGTCTGGTAGCTGACCAGCGCGTAGGCGGCGGCGTGCGACTTGTTGAAGCCGTAGCCGGCGAACTTCTCCATCAGGTCGAAGATCGCGTCGGCCTTGGCCTCGTCCACGCCGTCCTTGGCCGCGCCTTCGCGGAAGATCTCGCGGTGCTTGGCCATTTCGGCCGGCACCTTCTTGCCCATCGCGCGGCGCAGCAGGTCGGCGCCGCCCAGCGAGTAGCCGCCGACGATCTGCGCCATCTGCATCACCTGCTCCTGGTACACCATGATGCCGTAGGTGTCCTTCAGGATGGCTTCGGTGCGCGGGTCGGGATAGATGATTTCTTCCTGGCCGTGCTTACGCGCGTTGAACGAAGGAATCAGGTCCATCGGGCCGGGGCGGTACAGCGACACCAGTGCGATCAGGTCTTCGAAACGGTCGGGGCGCGCGTCCTTCAGCAGGCGGCGCATGCCCGAGGATTCGAACTGGAACACCGCGCCGGTATTGCCGTTGGCGAAGATGTCCTTGTAGGTGGGCGTGTCGTCCAGCGGAATCGCGGCGATGTCCACCGGCGGAATGCCGGCGCGCTCATGGCGCTTGTTGATTGCCTTCACCGCCCAGTCGATGATGGTCAGCGTGCGCAGGCCGAGGAAGTCGAACTTCACCAGGCCCACTTCTTCCACGTCGTTCTTGTCGAACTGGGTGACCGGGTTCTTGCCCAGGCCGTTCTCGTCGTGTTCGGCGTAGAGCGGGCAGAACTCGCTCAGCGGCTCGGGCCCGATCACCACGCCACCGGCGTGCTTGCCGGCGTTGCGGGTCAGGTCTTCCAGCTGCAGCGCCAGGTCGATCAGGTCGCGGACATCGTCCTCGGTCTCGTAACGCTGGATCAGTTCGGCCGAGGCCATTTCCGAGCTCGGGCCTTCCTTGCCCTTGCCCAGCGCATCCTTCAGGTGGATGCCGAGGATGTTCGGGATCAGCTTGGAAACACCGTCGACCAGGCCGTACGGGAAGCCGAGCACGCGGCCGGAGTCGCGCACCACCGCCTTGGCGGCCATGGTGCCGTAGGTGATGATCTGGCTGACGCGCTCGCGCCCGTACTTGCGCGCGACATAGTCGATCACCTCGTCGCGGCGGTCCATGCAGAAGTCGATGTCGAAGTCGGGCATCGACACGCGTTCCGGGTTCAGGAAGCGCTCGAACAGCAGGTTGTACGGCAGCGGGTCCAGGTCGGTGATCTTCAGCGCCCACGCCACCAGCGAACCGGCACCCGAACCACGGCCGGGACCGATCGGAATGCCCTGGTTCTTGCCCCACTGGATGAAGTCGGCAACGATCAGGAAGTAGCCCGGGAAGCCCATCTTGATGATGGTATTGAGCTCGAACTCCAGGCGTTCGAAGTACTCCTCGCGGGTCTTGCCCGGCGCCAGCGGATTCTTCTCCAGGCGCTCTTCCAGGCCGTCGCGCGACATCTTCTGGATCCAGGTGTCCAGGGTCTCGTCGTCGGGCACCGGGTAGTTGGGCAGGAAGTAGGTGCCCAGCCGCATCTCGATGTTGCAGCGCTCGGCCAGCGCCAGCGTGTTGTCGATCGCATCGGGGATGTCGGCGAACAGCGCACACATCTCCTCGGCCGACTTCAGGTACTGCTGGTCGCTGTACTCGCGCGGGCGCTTGGGGTCGTCCAGTACGCGGCCGGTGGAAATGCACACGCGCGCTTCATGCGCGTCGAAATCCGACGGCGACAGGAAGCGCACGTCATTGCTGGCCACCACCGGCAGGCCACGCTGGCCGGCGGCCATCAGCGCGAACTGGTTGAACGTTTCCTCGCCCTCGCGGCCGGTGCGGGTCAGCTCCAGGTGCAGGCCATCGCCGAACACGCGCTGCCAGTCGGCCAGCTGCTGCTCGGCCAGTTCATGCTTGCCGTCCAGCGCCAGGCGCCCGGCCAGACTCTGCCGCCCGGCCAATGCGAACAGGTTGGCGTTGCCGGCCTTCAGCCAGTCCGGGTGCACGGCCACGCCGCCCTCGGGGCGATGGCCCTCCATCCAGGCGCGTGTCAGCAGCCGGGACAGGCTCAGGTAGCCCTCGCGGTCGCGGCACAGCAGCGTCATCCGCCACGGGTCCTGGCCCTCTTCGGCGATCAGCACGTCGGCGCCGGCGATCGGCTTGATGCCTACGCCTTCGGCGGCCTTGTAGAACTTGACCAGCGCGAACAGGTTGTTGAGGTCGGTCACCGCCAGCGCGGGCAGCCCGAGCTCGACCGAGCGCGACAGCAGGTTGGCCTGCTTGGCCTTCTTCGGGTCCGCCTGGTCCGGTTTGGCCGGCACACGGATGGTGGAGTCCGCCAGCGAGAACTCGGTGTGGACGTGGAGATGTACGAAGCGGGAGTTGGACATGCCGGACCAGGTTGGAGCGCGCGGGCCCCGGGTGCTGACGGGGAAATCGTCGCCGGGGTCGGGAAGCGCTGGAGTGCCCGGTCAGGGTAGCGAGGGCAGGGGGTTGCGACAAGGCTTGACAGGGGCACGGCGTGGCGCCGGATTCAGGCGTGCGGGAGGCCGCCTTCTGTAGACCCGAGCCCATGCTCGGCTGCTGTGGACAGCCGAGCATGGGCTCGGCTCTACAACTCCAGCAGGCTCAGGCGATGGCTGCCACAACCTGTGGCACTTCCAGGCACTCGCGTACCGGGGCGAAGCTGCGCCGGTGCTCCATGCAGGGCCCGTGCTCGCGCAGGGCGGCCAGGTGGGCCGGGGTGCCATAGCCCTTGTGCTGTTCGAAACCGTACTGCGGGTGGCGGGCATGCACGTCCTGCATGTAACGGTCGCGCGAGACCTTGGCCAGGATCGAGGCGGCCATGATCGCGCGATCGATGCCATCGCCGCCGACCAGCGCCTGTGCCGGCAGTACCAGGCCCTTGGGCACCACGTTGCCATCGATGCGGGCGAAGCCGGCCACGTGGGCCACCGCAGCAACAACATCGCGCATGCCCTGCAGGGTGGCCTGGTAGATGTTCAGGCGGTCGATGGTGTCCACGTCCACCAGCACCACGTGCCAGGCCAGGGCACGTTCGATGATGCGGTCATGCAGCTGCTCGCGGCGGGCCGCGGTGAGCTGCTTGGAATCGTCCAGGCCATTGATGCGCGGCCGGGATGGATCGAACACCACGGCGGCCACCGCCACCGGCCCGGCCAGCGGACCCCGGCCGGCTTCGTCGACGCCGGCGACCAGGCGTTCTGGCTCGACCACGGCTGCGCCGTCGAACAGGGCAAGGCTGGCCGCTGCGGCGTGGCGGCGGCTCATGCCTGGGCCTGGTTGCGCATCAGCAGCTCGCCGACGGCATCGGCGGCGCGGGCCGAGGCGTTGCGACGCAGGCGCTCATGCAGGCGCGCGTAGGTGTCCTGCAGGTCGGTTACCCGTTGTGGGTGGTCGAACCACTGCTGGATGGCCGCAGCCAGCTTGTCCGGCGTGCAGTCGTGCTGCATCAGTTCCGGTGCCAGGTCCTGGCCGGCCAGGATGTTGGGCAGGGCGAAGCGGTCGACCTTGATCAGGCCGAATGCCTTGACCAGACGGTAGGTCAGTTCATTGACACGGTAGCCGACCACCATCGGTCGCTTCACCAGCATTGCCTCCAGCGTCGCGGTACCGGACGCCAGCACCACCACGTCGGCGGCGATCATCGCGTTGCGTGCCTGGCCGTCGAGCACATGCGAGTACGCAACCGGCAATGCAGAGCGCGACAGCTGCTCTTCGATCAGGCGCTTGCAGGCGGGGTTGGCGGCAGGCACCACCACGTGCAGGCCCGGGATGCGTTCGGAGACCTGCCAGGCCGCCTCGAAGAACGGTTCACCGAGGCGCGAGATTTCGCCCAGGCGGCTGCCGGGCAACACCGCCAGCACCTTGGCCGAGGTCGGTAGACCGAGCGCGGCGCGCGCTTCCTCGCGGTTGCCCTGCAGCGGGATGTCATCGGCCATCGGATGGCCGACGAAGCGCGCGTCGATGCCGTGCTTGGCATAGATCGGCGGTTCCATCGGGAACAGGCACAGCACCAGGTCGGCGCTGCTGCCGATCTTCTCGGCGCGCTTCTCGCGCCAGGCCCAGACCGAGGGGCTGACGTAATGCACGGTGCGTACGCCGCGCTGCTTCAGCCAACGCTCGATGCCCAGGTTGAAGTCGGGCGCGTCGATGCCGATGAACACATCCGGCTGCCAGTCCAGCGCACGCTGCCGGAACGCCGAGCGCAGCTTGAGCAGGCGCGGCAGGTGGCGCAGTACTTCGGTCAGGCCCATCACCGCCAGCTCGCTGGCATCGTGCCAGGTCTGGCAGCCGGCGCTGCGCATGGCATCGCCACCGATGCCGGCGAACTCGGCATTCGGAAAACGCGCTTTCAGTTCGCGTACCAGGCCCGCACCGAGCAGATCGCCGGAGGCTTCGCCCGCCACCAGCGCTATGCGCAACGGACGCTCGCTGAGCACCCGCTGCGCGGGGACGCTGCCGGCCATCGAGGCCAGCGGAATCACGGCGGCGCCGGCCGGCGCCTGGCCGGTCATGCTGCTCATCGCAGCAAGGGCCTCTCGGCGTGCTCGATGAAGTCCAGCATCGCCTTCACGTCATCGCTGTCACGCGCCTGTTCTGTCAGCTGCACCTTGGCTTCGGCCAGCGGCAGGCCCGCCACGTACAGCGTCCGATAGGCACGCTTGATGGCGGAGATACGCTCGGCGTCGAAGCCGCGGCGCTTCAGGCCTTCGCTGTTGATGCCGCGCGGGCGGCCCAGCGAATCGGTGCCGACCATGGTGAAGGGCGGCACGTCGCCATTGGTCAGTGCACCCATGCCGAGGAAGGCGTGGGCACCGATGCGACAGAACTGGTGGGCGCCGGCGAAGCCGCTGATGATCACGTAGTCGCCTACGGTCACGTGGCCGGCCAGCGTGGTGTTGTTGGAGAACACACAGAAGTTGCCGACGTGGCAGTCGTGCGCCACATGTGTGTAGGCCAGCATCCAGTTGTCGTTGCCGATGGTGGTGATGCCGCCGCCGCCGCCGGTGCCGCGGTTCAGCGTGACGAACTCGCGGAACACGTTGCGGTCGCCGATCACCAGTTCGGTGCGCTCGCCGCCGAACTTCTTGTCCTGCGGTTCGCCACCGATCGCGGCATGGCCGATGAAGCGGTTGTCGCGGCCGATCCGGGTCGGGCCGTGGATGCTGCAGTGGGGGCCAACCACCGTGCCGGCACCGATTTCCACATCGGCCCCGATCAGGGTGAAGGCGCCCACCTGCACGTCATCGGCCAGGCGCGCGGCCGGGTCGATGACGGCGGTCGGGTGGATCCGCGGTGCGTTGTCAGTCATTCCTGCCTCCAGTGGATCAGCCCTTGGCACCGGCGCACATGACTTCGGCCGAGGCAACGACTTCACCGTTGACCTTGGCTTCGCCGTAGTACCAGCCCATGTTGCGGATCAGACGCTTCATCTGCACATCGAGCATCAGCACGTCGCCGGGCACGACCTGCTTGTTGAAGCGGGCGTTTTCCACCTTGACCATGTAGAACAGCTTGGACTGCGCATCGCGGCCAAGCGTGAGCTGGGTCATCACGCCACCGGCCTGGGCCAGCGCTTCGATGATCAGCACGCCGGGCATGATCGGGCGGCCGGGGAAGTGGCCCTGGAAAAACGGCTCGTTGATGCTGACGTTCTTCTGCGCCAGGATGCGCTTGGCCTCGATGTCGAGTTCAAGCACCCGGTCCACCAGCAGGAACGGGTAACGGTGCGGGAGCAGTTCCTGGATCTCGCAGACGTCGATAGGAAGCTGCAGCGTGTCGTTCATTCTTTCTCCTTGCCAGCGGCCAGGACGCGGCGAGCCAATGCGTCCAGCTGCTTGAAGCGCGCGGCGTTCTTGCGCCACGTGCGGTTATCGGTCAACGGGGTGCCGGACGAGTACTCGCCCGGCTCATGGATGGAGTTGCGGACCACCGACTTGCCGGTGATCACGACCTTGTCGCAGATCTCAAGGTGGCCGACCACGCCGACGTGGCCGCCGAGCAGGCAGTAGCGGCCGATCTTGGCGCTGCCGGCGATGCCGGTGCAGCCGGCGATGGCCGAGTGCGCGCCGATCTGCACGTTGTGTGCGATCTGCACCAGGTTGTCCAGGCGCACGTCCTCGTCCAGCACGGTGTCTTCCAGCGCGCCGCGGTCGACACAGGTGTTTGCGCCGATCTCACAGTCGTCGCCGATGCGGACGCCGCCGAGCTGCGGCACCTTGATCCACTTGCCGGCGTCCATTGCCAGGCCGAAGCCATCGGCGCCGAGCACGGCACCGGGGTGCACGCGGACGCGTTTGCCGAGCTTGACCCGGGTGACCAGGGTGACCCGCGCGATCAGCTCGCAGCCGTTGTCCAGGCTGCAGTCTTCGCCGATCACGCTGCCGGTGCCGATGATGCAGTTCTCGCCGACCACGCTGCGTGCGCCGACGGAGACGAACGGGCCGATATGCGCGCTGGCGGCAACCTGGGCGCTGGAATCGATGACGGCGCTGGGGTGGATGCCCGGCGACCGCGTCGGCGCGATGTCGAACAGCGCGGCGATCTTGGCGAAGGTGGTGTAGGGGTCCTTGGCCACGAGCGCGGTGCCGGGGGCGGCCTCTGCGTCGTCGGCACGCAGGACCACCAGCGAGGCGTGGCTGTCGGCCAGCTGGGCGCGGTAGCGTGGATTGGCGAGGAAGGTCAGCTGGCCAGGACCGGCATGGGCGAGGGTGGCCACGCCATGGATGGCGGTGGCGGGGTCGCCATGGACCTGCAGGCCGAACTGCTCGGCGAGTTGCTGGGCGGTGTAGGTGGGAGTATTCACGGCGGGAGTTTAACGTGAGACGCCATTTCGGTCATGCGGGGGCAGGGCTTGGCGCCTGCCTGGTACGAGCGGGAGGCGGCGGGTGGCCCTGGCCAGGACACGCAAAAGCCCCTCCATGGTGCTCGATGGCGCCATCCATGGCGCCAACGGTCCTGTCCAGGGCCGCCCGCCGCCTCTGGACAATTTCCCGCGAGCGCGGCCAAAAGCCCGTGCCGTGCAGTGTCATCTGCAAAACGAAAACGCCGGGCAATGCCCGGCGCTTCGCACCCCGTCTGGTGGAGACCCCCCCTTTGTTAAGGGGGGCGCGCCAGCGGCGCGGGGGATAGGAGGGATGCGCGTGCAGTTCTGATGAACCGCAGGGCGGTTCGTCAGAACTGCCCACCGAACGTGAATTGCAGACGCTCGACCTTGTCATCGTCTTCCTTCTTGAGCGGGAAGGCGTAGCTGATCGAGATCGGGCCGACCGGGGCGCGCCACAGCAGGGCCACACCGGTAGACACGCGCAGTTCGTTGGCCTTGAAGTTCTTGGTGCCGTTGTACACGTTGCCGAAGTCGACGAAGGCCGACACGCGTGCCGACGGGCTGTCGAACAGGCGCGGGAAGTAGGCTTCGACCGAACCGACGGTCTTCAGCGAACCACCCAGCGGCTGGCCTTCCGGATAGCCGTTGGTGACTTCACGCGGGCCGAGGGTGTTGTCCTCGAAACCGCGCACCGAATTGGTACCACCCGCATAGAAGTTCTCGTAGAACGGCAGGCCCGATGCGGTGACCGGACGCAGGTTGCCGTCCTTGTCAGGCACCATCGCGGTCTTGTCCTTGCCGTAGCTGTCGCCGTAACCGACTTCAGCGCGGGTGTTGATGACCAGCGACGGCATGATCGGCCAGTACTTGCTGATCTGGTAATTCAGCTTGTAGTACTCGATGGTCGAGCCCGGCAGCGTCGTCTCCAGGCCAACGCGCTGGTAGGTACCGCGGGTCGGCATGAAGTAGTCGTTGCGCGAGTCGCGTGCCCAGCCCAGCTCCGTGCGCCACGCGTGGAAGGTCTTGCTGCCCAGCACGTTGATGTAGTCGATGATCGACTGCGGGGTGGAGCCCGGGTAGGTGGTGATCTGATTGCTGTCGATGCCGAACATCAGCGAGACAGTATCGGTCTCGGTGATCGGTACGCCGAACACCACCTGCGCCGAACCATTGGTGCTGTTGTACTGCGCGGTGTTGAAGTCGGAGTAGTCCAGTTCGCGCCAGGACAGGTTGTAGCCCAGCGACACGCCGTCATCGGTGAAGTACGGATTGGTGTAGCTGAAACCATAGCGCTGCAGGTAGCTGCTGCGCGAGGCTTCGACCGACACACGGTTGCCGCCGCCGAGGAAGTTGTTCTGCGACAGCTGTACCGACGTGGTCATGCCATAGGACTGCGAATAGCCCAGGCCGAACACGAAGCTGCCGGAGGTGGTTTCCTTGACGTTGTAGACGACGTCGACCTGGTCGTTGCTGCCGCTGACGGCCGGAGTCTCGACGTCAACGGACTCGAAGTAGCCCAGGCGCTGCAGGCGGATCTTGGAACGGTCGATCGCGGCCTGCGAGTACCAGCTGTTCTCGAACTGGCGCATTTCGCGACGCATCACTTCGTCGGAGGTGCGCGTGTTGCCACGGAACAGAATGCGACGCACCGACACGCGCGGGCCGGGGACGACCTGCATGTTGATCGCCACGGTCTGGTCGGGGCGGTTGGTGGTCGGGATCGGGTTCACCTTGGCGAACGCGTAGCCGATGTTGGACAGCGAATTGGTGATGGTGTCCGAGCTGAACTCCAGCAGCGCACGCGAGAACGTGTCGCCCGGCTTCTGGATCACCATGCGCTCGACGTCCTCCTGCGGGAGGATGGTGTCGCCGCTGACCTTGATCTCGGAAATCTTGTACTGCGCACCCTCGGTCACGCCGGCGGTGAGGAACATGTCGCGCTTGTCGGGGCTGATCGAGACCTGGGTGGAATCGATGCTGAAGTCGACATAGCCGCGGTCCAGGTACCAGGAGTTGAGCTTTTCCAGGTCGCCGGACAGCTTTTCCTTGGAGTACTGGTCGTCACGGCGGTACCACGACGCCCAGTTGTGCTCCTTGGACTCCCAGGTCTCCAGGATGTCCTTGCTCTCGAACTTCTCGGTGCCGACCAGGTTGACGTGGCGGATCTTGGCCGCCTTGCCTTCCTTGATCGCGATCGCGATGTCCACGCGGTTGCGGTCCAGCGGGCTCACGGTCGGGGTGATCTCGACGGTGTACTTGCCGCGGTCGTTGTACTGGCGGCGAAGCTCCTGGGTCACGCGGTCCAGGCTCAGGCGGTCGAAGGTGCCGCCTTCGGTCAGGCCGATGTCGGACAGGCCCTTGAGCAGCTGCTCGGACTTGATGTCCTTGTTGCCGGTGACGGTCAGCTTGTTGATTGCCGGGCGTTCCTTGACGGTCACCACCAGGATGCTGCCCTGGCGGTCCAGCTGCACGTCTTCGAAGAAGCCGGTCTTGTACAGGGCGCGGATGGTCTCGCCGACCTTGTTGTCGGTGATGGTCTCGCCACGTTCCACCGGCAGGTAGGTGAACACCGTGCCCGAGCTGATGCGCTGCAGGCCATCCACGCGGATGTCGCTGACAGTGAAGGGCTCGGCTGCCTGGGCCAGGGCGGGAGCGCCGGTGACGGCGGCGAGGGCGAGGGCCAGCAGGCGGCGATTGGGGAGTCGCGTCATGTCACGTCCGGTAGGAAGGTCGATTTCATTGGTGCGGGATGCCGACGCTGTAGACGGCAACAACGTGGAAAAGTTCATCGCGGGACCAGGCCGAGGATGTCGTTGTAGAACGCCAACCCCATCAGCCCGGCCAGCAACGCCAGGCCGATGTATTGGCCGGCGGCGATGGCACGCTCGCTCAGCGGGCTGCCCTTGACCAACTCGATAAGGTAATACAGCAGGTGGCCGCCGTCCAAGATCGGGATCGGCAACAGGTTGATGATGCACAGGCTGAGTGACAGCAGGGCAAGGAACTGCAGGAACCAATCGAGGCCTCGCTTGGCCGAAACATTGGCCACGCGGGCGATGGTGACCGGCCCGGAAACGTTCTGCAGCGAGGCCTTGCCGGTGACGATGCGGCCCATCATGCCCAGCGAATCTGCGGCCAGGCGGCCGGTTTCGCGTACGGCCACGGTCACCGCATCGAGCGGCCCGTAGCGCAGCAGGGTGTCGTAGGCGGGGCTGTAGCTGGTGGGGAATCCGACGCCGATCTGCCAGACCGGGTTGCCCTTGCCATCCTTGCCCTGACGGGGGGTCACTTCCAGCGCCAGGCGTTCACCGCCGCGCAGAACCTCGATCATCCCCGGGCCACCGGCACGGCCGAGGGCCTGGATCTCGCCGATCACCTGGTCGACGCTGTCGATGCGCTGGCCATCGATGGCCACGATCAGGTCGCCCGGCTGCAGTTGCCCGCTGACGACCGAATCCGGGGTCAGCGACTCGACCAGGGCCGGCTGCAGCCACGACTGCCAGTACAGACCCGCCAGGATCGGCACGCGACGTTCATCGAAGCCGGCCGGCAGCTGCGACAGCGACAGGGTGCGAACCCGTACCTGGTCGGCGCGGTCGAGCACTTCCAGCTTCACATCGCGGCGGTCCATCGCGGCAGCGGTCAGCGCCATGCTGGCTTCACCGAGGGTGGCCACCTGGCGCTCATCCACGCGCAGTACGCGGTCGCCACTGGCCAGGCCGGCGCTGGCGGCGATGCCATCGGCACGGCCGATGGTCGGCGAATAGTCCTGCTTGCCGATCACGAACATCGCCCACAGCAGCAGGATGCACAGCAGCAGATTGGCGATCGGTCCGGCGGCGACGATGGCGATGCGCTGCCAGACGGTCTTGTGGTTGAAGGCCTGGCCGCGCTCGTGCGGATGGACTTCGACCTCGCGCTCGTCGAGGAATTTCACGTAGCCACCCAGCGGGATGGCGGCGATCGCGAACTCGGTGCCGTGCCGGTCCCGGCGCGACCACAGCGGGCGGCCGAAGCCAACCGAGAAGCGCAGGATCTTGACCCCGCACAGGCGACCGACCCAGTAGTGACCGAATTCGTGGAACGTGACCAGCAGCCCGAGGCTGACGATCATCCACCAGACCGATCCGATGAAGTCAGTCATGCAGGCTCACAGTGGCGGGCAGGGGCGGCGTCGTCATGCTGGGCGAGGCGGTCGTTCAGGCGGCGGCGATGGCGTTCAGGGTCAGCTGGCGGGCCCGCTGGTCGGCGGACAACAGGACCTCCAGTGTATCGGCTGCTTGCGTCGGCAGTGTTGAAAGAGCGTTAGCAACCAGCTCCGGGATCGTCAGGAAACCGATCCGGCCCTGAAGAAACGCTGAAACGGCCTCTTCATTGGCAGCGTTCAGCACCGCCGGCGCGGTGCCACCTGCCTGCATCGCCTGCCAGGCCAGGGCCAGGCAGGGGAAGGCGTCGGTGTCGGGCGCCTCGAAATCCAGCCGGCCCTGGGCCAGCAGATCCAGCCCGGCCACGCCCGATTCGATGCGCTGCGGCCAACCGAGGCCGACCGCCAGGGTGGTGCGCATGTCCGGAAGGCCCATCTGCGCCAGGGTGGAACCGTCAACGAACTCGACCAGTGAATGCACCAGGCTCTGCGGGTGCACCAGCACCTCGATGCGCTCGCCCGGCACCGCAAACAGGTGATGAGCCTCGATCACTTCAAGGCCCTTGTTCATCAACGTCGCCGAATCAACCGAGATCTTCGGGCCCATCGACCATTTCGGATGGGCCACGGCCTGCGCCGGTGTCACCTGGGCCAGCTCGGCCCGGCTGCGGCCGCGGAACGGGCCACCCGAGGCGGTCAGCAGGATCCGGCGCACACCAGCGCCGTCAATGCTGGCGTCGCGCGAGCGCAGGCACTGGAAGATCGCGCTGTGTTCGCTGTCGATCGGGATGATTTCGGCGCCGGCACCTTCGGCAGTGCGGGTCAGCAGCTCGCCGGCCAGCACCAGCGATTCCTTGTTGGCCAGCAGGATGCGCTTGCCGGCGGCCGCGGCCGCCAGGGTCGAAGACAGCCCGGCGGCGCCGACGATGGCGGCGACGACGGTGTCACAGGCATCGCTGGCGGCCAGCTGGTCCAGCGCGGCATGGCCGGCATGGGCCTCGGTCGCCAGGCCGGCATCGCGCAGGCCGTCACGCAGTTCGCCGAACAGCGATTCGTCGGCAATCACCGCGTGAGCTGGCCTGTGCTGGCGGCACAGTGCCAGCAGCGCCTGCACCTGGCGGCCGGCGGCGAGCACCGTGGCCTGGTAGCGCTGCGGGTGGCGGGCGATCACGTCCAGCGTGGAGGCACCGATTGAACCGGTGGCGCCGAATACGGCGACCCGGCGCAGGTCTGCGACAGCATTCATGGTCAGAACCCGAAGATTTCCTTGCCGAGTGCGAACACCGGCACTGCGGCCAGGACGCCGTCGACACGGTCGAGCACGCCGCCATGGCCCGGAATCAGGTGACCCGAGTCCTTGGCACCGGCGTGACGCTTGATCAGGCTTTCGAACAGATCACCCAGGACCGAGGCAAATACCGCCACCACCGAGGTGATCAGCAGGCCCGGCAGGTGGCCCGCATCGATGCCCGCCAGCCAGCCCAGGCCAAGGGCCACGGCGACACCGGCCAGCAGGCCGCCGAACAGGCCTTCCCAGGTCTTGTTGGGGCTGATGCGCGGGGCGAGCTTGTGCTTGCCGAAGTGACGACCGGCGAAATAGGCGCCCGAATCGGCCGCCCAGACCAGTGCCAGCGCCGCCAGCAGCCACAGGTGGCCCTGCTTGCCCGGCGGATCGCCGCCGGCGTGGATCAGCACCAGCGCGGCCCAGGCCGGAACGATGGCCAGGGTGCCGGCCAGCATCTTCACGATGCGCGAGGGGGCCGACGGTTGCGCGCCGAAGTTGAAGAAACGCAGCCAGACCAGCGCCGCCAACCACCAGGCAACACCGGCCAACGTGGTGATCTGGAACAGCACCAGCGTGCTGCCATCGGCCCACACCAGCAGCACCATCAGCAGCAGGTTCAGCACCAGCAGCACGGTGCGCGCCAGCGTGTCTTCGATGCCGGCCAGCTTCAGCCACTCCCACAGGCCGATCAGCAGCACGGCGGCGGCGGCGGCTGCCAGCCATTGCGTCGGCAACAGCAGGATCGCGGCAATGGCGACCGGCGCCATGATCAGCGCGGCGAGGACTCGGATCTTGGTCATGGGCTGGAGGTCTCGGTGGCCAGTGCGGCGATCTGGGCGCTGGTCAGACCGAAACGACGTTCGCGGCCGCCATAGGCGTCCAGTGCCTGCTGCAGCAGCGCGGCATCGAAGTCCGGCCACAGGGCCTCGGTGAACCACAGCTCGGTGTACGCCAGCTGCCACAGCAGGAAGTTGCTGATGCGGGTATCGCCACCGGTGCGGATGAACAGGTCCGGTGGCGGCAGGTCAGCCAGGGCAACCTGGCGGCCCAGCAGTGATTCGTCGATCTGTTCGGGCAGCAGGCGGCCGGCAGCGACTTCAGCTGCCAGGGCGCGCGCGGCGCGGGCGATGTCCTGGCGGCCACCGTAGCTGGCGGCAATCGACAGGGTCAGGGTGGTGTTGTCGGCGGTGCGCTGTTCGGCCAGCTGCATGCGGCTGACCAGACCGGCGCCGAAGCGCTCGCGTTCGCCGATGAAGCGCACGCGCACGCCACGCCGATGCAACTCGTCCACTTCGCGGTCGAGCGCGCCGAGGAACAGCTTCATCAACGCATCGACTTCTTCCTGCGGCCGGCCCCAGTTTTCGCTGGAGAATGCGAACAGGGTCAGTGCCGGAATGCCCAGTTCAAGGCAGCGCTCGATGGTGCGGTTGACCGCACGCGCGCCGGCCCGGTGGCCGATCACGCGCGGACGACGGCGCTGCTGTGCCCAGCGCCCATTGCCATCCATGATAATGGCAATGTGGCGGGGCAGGGCGGCCGGCAACGGAGGCGGGACTGAAGGCATCGACTTCAGACCGACAGCAGTTCTTTTTCCTTGTCGGCAACGACCTTGTCGACGTCCTTGATGTTGGTGTCGGTCAACTTCTGGATGTCGTCTTCACCGCGCTTCTTCTCGTCTTCGCTGATCGCCTTGTCCTTGACCAGCTTGGCGATTTCCTTGTTCGCGTCCTGACGGATGTTGCGGATCGCGATCTTGGCGCCTTCGCCTTCCTTCTGCACCTGCTTGGCCAGCTCCTTGCGGCGCTCTTCGGTCGGCGGCGGCATGTTGATGCGGATCGCGGTGCCCAGGGTGTTCGGAGTGAACTCGGCGTTGTAGAGACCCTTTTCGATCTCCTTGATCATGCTCTTGTCGAACGGCGTCACCAGCAGCGAGTGGGCGTCGGCGTTGGAGATCGAGGCGACCTGGTTCAGCGGGGTGCTGGCGTTGCCATAGGCGCTGACCGTGACGCGGTCCAGCAGGGCCGGGGTGGCGCGGCCGGTGCGGATCGAGGTGAGGGTGTGCTTCAGAGCGTCGATGCTCTTGGCCATGCGCGTCTGCGCGTTGTTCTTGATGTCGTTGAGCATCGCCCGGTCCTGGGTGTAACTGGAATCGGGCGATTATAGGCGAATACGGGACGCTGCCGGGCCTGAATCGGCCCGGAGCTCGCCTGGCACTCAGGCTCAGGCCGGGTCGCGGCCCTGGACCAGGGTGCCGATGTTCTCGCCGCTGAGGATCTTCAGCAGCTCGCCCGGCTGGCCCATGTCGAACACGCGCATCGGCAGATCGCTGTCGCGGGCCAGTGCGAAGGCGGCGGTATCCATCACCTCCAGGCCACGGCGGATCACTTCGTCGTAGCTCAGGCTGTCGAAGCGGACCGCGTCGCTGTGCTTGTTCGGGTCCTTGTCGTACACGCCGTCAACCTTGGTGGCCTTCAGCAGCAGGTCGGCGCCGATCTCGATCGCGCGCAGGGCAGCACCGGAGTCGGTGGTGAAGAACGGGCTGCCGACGCCGGCGGCGAAAATCACCAGGCGGCCCTTTTCCAGGTGGCGGATGGCGCGGCGGCGGATGTAGTCCTCGCACACGTCGTTGATCTTGATCGCGCTCATCACGCGGGCCTTGGCACCCAGCTTTTCCAGGGCATCCTGCATGGCCAGGGCGTTGATGACCGTGGCCAGCATGCCCATCTGGTCGCCGGTGACCCGGTCCATGCCGCCCGCGGCCAGGCCGGCGCCGCGGAAGATGTTGCCGCCGCCGATCACCAGCGCGACTTCGGCGCCTGCCTGCTGGGCTTCGATGACCTCACGGGCCAGGCGGTTGATGATCTTCGGGTCGATGCCGTAGTCCTCATCTCCCATCAGCGCCTCCCCGGACAGTTTCAGAAGGATGCGGCGATAGGCGAGCTTGGACATGGGGACCTCGGGTGCGTGGAAATCGCGGGCGATTCTACGCGCATGCGGCGTCGGGCCAAAGTGTTTTGTGCACTGCGGCGCAAAATCCTGGCGTTCGCCCCGGTCATGCGGGGCTTCCGGTTCAGCCCAGCTCGGCGCTGGCGGTGGCCGAAAGCTCGTCGTGGCCCAGGGCGCCGGGGGAGCGGGCGATCACCCGGTTGCGGCCCAGGTTCTTCGAGCGGTACAGCACATCGTCGGCCGCACGCAGCAGGTCCTGCACGTCGGCGAAGCGCTCGTAGCCGCCCTGGGTGGCTACGCCGGCGGAGAAGGTGACGAACAGCGGGCCGCCCTCCAGCTCGGCCATCGGCGTGGCGACGATGTTGGCCAATACCCGGCGGATCACGTCCAGCGCCACCGATTCGCTGGTGTTGGGCAGCAGTGCGACGAACTCCTCACCACCGAAGCGGGCCACAGTGTCACTGTTGCGCAGCTGGCCCTGCAGCTTGCCGGCAAAAGCGCGCAGCACTTCGTCGCCGGTCAGATGGCCGTGGGCATCGTTGATCTTCTTGAAGTCGTCCAGGTCGATGAAGGCCACCGACAGCGGCCAGCCCTGGCGCCCGGCGCGCAGGAACTCCTGCTCCAGCACCGCCTCCAGCTGGCGGCGGTTGAGCACGCCGGTCAGAGCGTCGCGGTGGGCCTGGTCGGCCAGGCGCTTGGCCCGCGCCTCGAATTCGTCGGCGCGGCGGCGCGCCTGGTCGGCATCCTGCAACTCGCGCAGGTTGCGCAGGGTGGCCAGCTCCTGCGCGTGGTCGATCAGTTCGCGCACCCGCAATGGCGAGTTCAGGCCGGCCTCGAACAGGCTGGCGATGTCCGGCAGGGCCTCGCTGATGCGGGTCAGCACCTGGTCGAATCGGGCGCTGTCCAGTTCCAGGCGGTCGTGCACCTGGTGCAGGGCGCGCTCGCGGGCGGCATCGGCGTCGTCGTCCAGCCAGATGTCGGCGACCGCGCCGGACAGCTGCACGCAGGCCTGGAACGGCGACTCGGCAGCGTCCTCGTCCTCGCTGTGGCTGATGCTTTCCACCAGATAGCGCGGCAGGCCCCACTGCTCGGCCACCCAGGCGCCGACATCGGCATGGCTGCAGCCCAGTTCCTCGCGCTCGCGGGCGACCAGATCCGTGTTGTCGCGGGCTTCGCGCAGCAGCGGCAGGTAGCGCTCCGACTCGGCCTGGGCCAGGCACAGCACGCCGAGGTCCTGCAGCAGCCCGGCCAGCATCAGTTCCTCCAGCCGGCGCAGGCCGCGGGCCTGGCCCAGCTGGCTGGCGGCCAGGGCGCTGAGGATGCTGCGTTTCCACGCGCGCTGGCGCAGGTCGTGGTCGGCACCGGCACCGCCGGTCAGGCCCTGGGTAACGGTGAAGCCCAGAGCAAGGCTGATCGTGGCATTCAGGCCCAGCATGGTCAGCGCCTGGCCGAGGTTCTCGATGCGGCGACGGCTGGCGTACAGCGGTGAATTGGCGATGCGCAGCATGCGAGCGCTCAGCGCCATGTCGATGGCGATGATGTCGGCGGCGGTGGCGATGTCCGCTTCCGGGTCCTGTGCCAGTTCGATGATGCGCAGGGCAATACCGGGTGGCGAAGGCAGGTTGCGGCAGAGCGCCAGGGCAGCTGTCAGCTCGGGAGGCATGTCGGGTCGTTCAATTCCATTGGGACAAGAATACCTAGGAATGCATCACAGTCCGCGATTTTCGTTCCTGCTATGTGACTGTGGATTCCCTGCGCCTGAGTATCGGCTTGAATCGCGCACAACGCAAAGGTGCCGGTGTGCGCACCAACGGTGCGTACCCACCGGTCGGGCATGGGTTCATCCCTTGGGCCATGCAAAAAAAAAAGAGCCGCGGTTTCCCGCGGCTCCTTATGGTCGCTTCACGGCCGGAAGGCTGGAATCAGACCTGCATCGCCTTGGCAACTTCGGCGGCGTAGTCTTCCACCACCTTCTCGATGCCTTCGCCGACGATCAGCAGCTTGAAGCCAGCCACGTCGGCGCCTGCGGCCTTGACCACCTGCTCGACGGTGGTATCGCCCAGCACGTAGGTCTGGCCGTACAGGGTCACGTCGCTGACGATCTTGTTGATCTTGCCGCTGATGATCTTTTCCAGGATCTCGGCCGGCTTGGCCTTGTCCTTTTCGGACATCTTGGCCAGCTCGATTTCCTTTTCCTTCTCGACGAAGTCGGCCGGAACGTCCGAAGCCTTGTTGTGCGGCGGCTTCAGGGCAGCCACGTGCATGGCCAGACCACGGGCCAGCTCGACGTCGCCGCCGACCAGGTCGACCAGCACGCCAACCTTGCCGTTGGTGTGGACGTAGGCGCCGACGGTGTTGTTGCCATCAACCTTCACCATGCGACGGATCTGGATGTTCTCACCCAGGGTCTGCACGGCGGTCGCGCGGGCTTCTTCAACGGTGCGGCCATCGGCCAGCTTGGCAGCCTTCACGGCTTCGACGTCGGTGGCGCCCGATGCCAGGGCGGCAGCGGCAACGGCATTGACGAAGGACTTGAAATTGTCATCGTTGGCGACGAAGTCGGTTTCCGAGTTGACTTCGACCAGCACGGCCTTGCCGCCATCCTGGGCCAGGCCCAGACGGCCTTCGGCGGCCACGCGGTCAGCCTTCTTGTCGGCCTTGGCAGCGCCGGACTTGCGCATGGCTTCAGCAGCAGCGTCGATGTCGCCGTTGGCTTCGGTAAGCGCCTTCTTGCATTCCATCATGCCGGCGCCGGTGCGCTCGCGCAGTTCCTTGACCAGGGAAGCAGTGATTTCCACGGGATTACCTCACGAAAGAAAGGGGTTGGGCCGGCATGGTGGCCGGCCCGTGTGACACGGTCCTGTCACGCGCCAAAGGCTGCGTGCAGGGAGGGTGGACGCCGGGCGTCCACCCCGGGGCCTGGATCAGGCCTGGGCGTCGTCGCCCTTCTTGGCAGCCTTCTTGGCCGGAGCGCGGCGGGCCGGCTTCTCTTCGCCTTCAGCAGCGGCTTCAGCGAACTCTTCCTCACGCACCGAAGCGGCGTGCGGAGCAGCAGCCTTGCCTTCCAGCACGGCGTCGGCAGCAGCGCGGGCGTACAGCTGCACAGCGCGGATGGCGTCGTCGTTGCCCGGGATGGCGTAGTCCACCAGTTCCGGGTTGTAGTTGGTGTCGACCACGGCGATGACCGGGATGCCCAGCTTCTTGGCTTCCTTGATCGCGATGTCTTCGTGGCCGATGTCGATCACGAAGATGGCGTCGGGCAGACGGTTCATGTCCTTGATGCCGCCCAGCGAGGCTTCCAGCTTGTCGCGCTCGCGACGCAGGCCCAGCACTTCGTGCTTGACCAGCTTCTCGAAGGTGCCGTCGGTTTCACCGGCTTCCAGTTCCTTCAGGCGGGCAACCGACTGCTTGACGGTACGGAAGTTGGTCAGGGTGCCGCCCAGCCAACGCTGGTTCATGAACGGCATGCCGCAACGCTCGGCTTCTTCCTTGATGGTTTCGCGGGCGCTGCGCTTGGTGCCCAGGAACAGGACGGTGCCGCGCTTCTGGGCAACCGACGAGATGAAGTTCATCGCGTCGTTGAACAGCGGGACGGTCTTTTCCAGGTTGATGATGTGGATCTTGCCGCGGGCGCCGAAGATGTACGGAGCCATCTTCGGGTTCCAGTAGCGGGTCTGGTGGCCGAAGTGGACGCCGGCTTCCAGCATCTGACGCATGGTGACCTGGGGCATTGCAATACTCCTGATATGGAACCAGCGATTCCGCCCGCGGGATAGGTATGCGGGACGCGTGGAAGCGCGATCGGTTCCGGGGTTGGGCTTCCCTGTTGCCTCCGTGGCCGAACTCCTTGCGGAGCACCCCGGCACGGATGGGGGCAGCAGGTGTGGATTCACCGGTGACGTCCGGTGTGGACGGGTTCCCGCGCACGCAGGCAGCAGGGATCCGGTCGATTATAGCCCGCTGGGAGCGCTCGCTGCAATGGCCGGGTCCGGTGCGGTCAGATCGACCACGCGGCCGTCCTGCAGCCGGGCCTGGAAATGGCCGCCGGCGTAGCCATCAGCGCGGGCGGGCAGGGCCCAGCGGCGCTCATGGCCGGCCAGCAGATACCCGGCCAGACCCGGCAGCAGCAGGGTGCGCTGGCCGTCGCTGGTGATGTAGGCGAGATCGTTCAGGCGGGCGTGCAGGTTACCGGTATTGCTCAATCGCAACGATGGATGCGACGGATGGGGCTCGATTCCGGCATGCAGTCGTGGCTGTGCCAGTGGCCCGGAATTCCCCCGGAACAGTGGCAGCGAGTAGCGCGCCAGGCCGGGGGCGCCGGGGGCGAGCACGACCCGGTAAGCCCGTTCGGTGGCAACGGGGGCAGGCTGGCGCGGCAGCAACCAGATGCGCTGTCGGATGCCGGGCGGGATGTCGAGCCGGGTGGGGCTGGCCAGGATCTGGTCGCTGGGCCGCAGCGTCTCCGCGTCGGCCTGCTGTTCCCAGGCCAGGATCCGTACTTCTCCCTGCCAGTGGCCGGGGCCGGGGTTGTACAGCCACAGCTCGCCATGCCCCCCTTCGGTGGGCAGCTGCAGTGTGGTCGGCAACAGGTCCAATGCCGCGGCAGGCAACGCCAGCAGCATCGCCAGCAGGGTCAGAAGTGCACGCATCAGTAGATGACGGTCACGGCGGACGTCGTGTCTTCGTTGTCAACGGGAGGCGCGAGCTCGCGGACCTGGGGCGGAAGTTGCGGTGTGTCGCTGCGCTGGTGGGGTGCGGGGCAGTGGTTGCTGCCGGCATCACCGCTGCAGCCCTCGACCACAATCAGCCGGATCTGCAGGGCATTGCTGCTGGGATCGGCCCACGCGGGCGTACTGGCGACCAGCATCGCCCCGATCAGAAATGCGCGAACCACCTGCCATCCACCGTGCTGTAGGACCCGTTGCGCGGTATCGGCTGGATCGGCCGAATCTGTAGAGTCGACTGTCAGTCGACTGCGCCTGGCGCAGGAGTGATGCCAGCATCCAGCCATGGCGTGGGTCCACCAGGAGACGGCCAGCATCCACCTGCCAGGAGGCGCTTGGTGGGTGCCGACCGTTGGTCGGCATGATGGTCAATAGGTGATGGTCACCTGCACCAGATCGTTGTAGGTGCCGGCCGGGGGCTGGCCGGTGACCGGCGGCACCCGGCCATAGATGGTCAGCTGCTGTGCGCTGCCACTTCCGGTGCCGCCAACGGTATCGACGTTGAGGGTATCGCCCCAACGCAGGCTGCGCGCGGCATTGCGGTACAGCTCGTAGGTGAGGTAGTAGGTGCTGCCGCCGATGGTGGTGGCCATGCGCCGCGTGCTGGTGGCGGAGGGGTTGTTCTGGCCGTTGTTGAGGCTGACCTGGTAGGCCGTGTTTTTCAGGCAGGTCAGGGTCAAGGTGGCGGTCCGGTCGATGTTGGCGGGAATGCCGCCGGTGACGTTGCCGAAGTCCATGTTGGTGGTGACGTAGCTGCCGCACTGCGGCAGCACGTTGGCGGTGGCGGTGAAGCTGAAGGCATTGCTGATGCTGTTGGTGCCGGTGGCGCCGCCGTTGCAGTTGGCGGGCACCGTGGCATTGCCGAGCAGGACCTCGTTCCAGGCCCAGGTCAGCACCACGTTGGCGCCGTTGAAGGCGCTGCTGTAGGCGCCTGACGCCAGGATCTGATTGGCGGGGATCTGCGCGGACAGCTGCGTGGTCTGCGTGCCGCTGCCACCCGTCACGGGCACGTTGTAGGTCAAGGTCAACTCCTGCGCCGGCGGCGAGCCGCGCGGGGTCAACCCCGTCACCTGGCTGAAGTTGGAGGTGTTGTAGAGCTGGAAGTTCATGCTGTCGCTGGTGCTGGTCTTCATCGTCCGCCAGCTGGAGCTGCTGCCGCCGCCGCTGCCGGCGCCGATGCCCACGCAGACCCGCACGCCGGTAGTGGCCAGCACGCTCAGCGCGGCAGTGGTGCAGGTCACCGTGATGTTGAGCGTGCCGGTGGTCGCACCGGGGGCATTGCTGTTGACGTTGCCGAACGGCAGCGTCGGATCCGCGATGGCGGCGCACACCGCGACGGCGCGGGCCGGTGCTGCCGCCAGAAGGCCTGGGACCAGCAGCAGGCCGAGCAGCAACGTCCTCATGGCGCTACCTCCGGGATGCACGCCAGCGGTGCCGGCTTCGGTCGCGCGCCGGCTGCCACAACCTTCGGCAGGTCGGGCATCTTCACCCGGCACTGGCCACGACTGGTGGTGATGTACAGCACGCTGCCGGCAGCGACGTCCTCCAGGTACAGCAGGCCGTCATAGCCGACAGTGGCCCGGCGGCCATCGGGCAGCTGCACCTCGCTGCCGACTTCCAGTGGTTTTCCGTCCATGTCCTGCAGCGTCAGGCTCAACGATGGACGCGAGCGCAGCTGGAACGTCAATCGCGTGCCGGCACGCTGGCGCGGCGTCACCCAGTCCTCGATGCGATCGGCACGCATGTCCTCGGGCAGATCCAGCGTGTCGATCGAGACCCGGTTGCGCTGCCAGGACAGCAGCGGACTGACCAGCAGCAGGCCGCGATCATCGGTGACGCCGATCAGGCGGTTCTCCAGCCGCACCGGCACGCCGCCGACGCCGTTGGTGCTGATCACCGCGAACGCGTCCGAGACCTCGCGGGTGGCGAACGCGTGCCCGCCCATCCAGACCAGGCTGCCACTGGCGCTGCCGTAGGCATAGTTGAGCCCGCCCTGGCGCGAGGCGCCGACCGAGTAGCGGCCGATGTCATTGAGAATGCCGACCTCGGCCAGGCCACCATTGCCGTCCTCGCCATGGCGTACCTGTGCACGCCAGCCGACACCGCCAGCGCTGCCGTCACCGGGCACCGGCTGGGTGACGTCGGCCACCCAGCTCTGGCTGTCGCCGTTGCGCTGGCTGGACAGACTGGCCTGGCGGTTGTTGCCCAGGCTGGCGGTCAGTGACAGATAGATGCTGCGGTCGTTGCTCTGGTCCAGGTTCTGGTTCACCGACAGGTAGGCCGACCAGCGCTGGCTCCAGCTGCGCGACCAGAACAGGTTGGCGTAGCGGTTGTCCTCGCCATCCGGATAGCGCAGGCGCAGGTAGCTGGCGCTGAGCGTGCCCAGCCGCAGCAGATCCAGCCCGACCGTGGCCTGTTCGCTGACGCTCGGCGGCAGGTTGCCCTGCAGCGCACCGAGGTCACGGTAGTCGCCGTGGCTGCGCACGCTGCGCAGGTTGAAGTTGAGACGGCGGTTGTTCCAGCTGTAGCCCAGTGCCCACTGCCCGCCCTGCAGGCCGTGGTAATTGCTGTGTGCATAGGCCGCGTTGAACACGCCGGCACCGCCCAGCAGCCACCAGCCGCCGATCCCGGCTTGGGCCAGGCCGCCGCCGCCTTCGGCATGGGCTTCGCCGGTGAAGGTATCGCTGATGCCGCCGCGCCAGCTGGCGTTGGCCACGGTACGGTCGTCGTAGGCGAAGGAGCGCTGGCCGAAGTCCTCGCGCAGGTGGCCGACGCCGACCGACCAGTCCGACAGCCCCTTGGCCAGCAGCTGCTGGGTGCCGTAGAAGCTGAAGTCCAGCGTCTGCATGCGGCCGAACGCATCGGTGACCACCACCTGGGCGCTGCCGGTGCCGCTGATGCCGGGCTGCGCGGCCAGCTGGAACGGTCCGACCGGCACCTGGCCGCTGTACTGGCGCAGGCCATCGACGTACAGCTCGACCGTGGACGGCACCACCGCCTGGCCGAGGAAGCTGGGCGTGGGGGTCAGGACGCGATAGGGCTGCAGCCCGTAGTTGCGGCCGATCTGCAGGCCGCCCAGACGCACCGGGCGGGTCCAGTCGACGAAGCCACTGTAGAAATCGCCCACCTCCAGGGTCATCGCCTGGTCGGGGAAATCCAGGCGCCAGCGCGTATCCAGTCGCACGCTTTCGCCGCGCCAGCGACGGTCGCCGGGCTGCTGGTAGCGACGGCTGATCGCGGTGTTCTCGAAGGTGCCGTCGCCGATGCCGAACAGGCGCAGCTCCGAGCTCAGGCTGAGGTTGCCGAGCGTGTCCACCCGGCTGCCGTAGAGGTCGTAGTTGAGCAGCACGCCGGGCGAGGCGCTGCCGGCGGGTGCGCGCGTCTGCGGGCGGCTGAGCACGGTGGTCGGCAGGGTCAGCTGGTCCAGTGGCACGTCCAGCGCCAGGGTCTGCAGGTGCGCGTCGTAGCGCACCACCGCGCCGCTGATCTGGTCCAGGTAGACCGGTGCATCGCCACTGGCGTTGAAGCCGAGCTGGCGGAGGACCTCGGGGCTGGCCTGCAGGCGGCCGCGGTTCTCGATGAGGGGAAGCAGCCCGCGTGGGGTGCTGTTGAGCGACACGTCCAGGTACAGCGTCTGGCTGGCGGTCAGCGGGGTGGGGGGCGGCAGGATCGCATCGGCGGAGATGCCGGATACGTCGGCGGCCCCGGTGGCCGTTGCGCCGGACACATCGGCGGCTTCGGTCGCCGCAGGAGCCAGGGCAGCAAGCAGCGCGCCCATCAACGCCTCAGCGAGCCGATGGGGGCGACAGTGGCGTCTGTTCCGACTCGCCATTGAGCTTGGCCGTGATCTGGTCGTTGTCGCGGTCGATCGCCATGCGCTCGATCGGCCAGCGCATCACCTGCCCGGGCAGCACGTAGCCCAGCAGGCCGGGATGCACGATGCGCGGACGCGTGGCGCTGCCGAGTGCGAGATCGGCAATCTGTGCATAGCTGTTGCCCGAATTGGCCACCTCGACGCCGTTGCGGCCATCATCCAGCGTCACCAGGCGCGCCTGCAGCTGCGGGGCGAGTTTGCCGGACGCGGGTTGTACGAACACCGGAATCGAGTAGCGCAGGACGAACTGCATGCCCTCGGCACGGGTGGCCAGGTCCGGCACCTCGTCCACGATCAGACGGTAATGCTGTTGCGCGACCGGTGGCTCGCGGGTCGGACGCATCACCCGCACCAGCTGCTGCTGGCCGGCCGCCAGCTCCTGCATCGGCGGGGAGGCCATCAGTTCGTCGGTGGGCAGCAGCTGCTCCTGGCCGCCCTGCTGCACCCAGCGGAAGACCCGCACCTGCAGCTTCACCGGCGAGGTGCCGCTGTTGGTCAGCCACAGCTCGCCGGCACGCTGGCGGGCTTCCAGCTGCAGGCTGGTGGGGGCGACCTGCAGGCTGGTGGCACCTGCCGTAGCGGCCGCCAGCAGGCACAGGGCGAGCAGCGCCACGCCGGTGGCGCGCCACGGGCGGGGTCCGGCCATGCGGGCGTGCTCCATCAATAGGTGATCGTGGCGGTGACCGTATCCAGGTAGTTGCCGGTGGCCGGGTTGTTGGTACTCAGGTTCAGGATCTGGCCGTAGACGATGTACGGCACGGCCAGGCCGGTGCCGATGCCCGCCTGGGTGTTGGTGCCGGTTGTGGCGCCCCAGACCAGGGTATGCGCGGCATCCTGGTAGAGCTGGTAGCCGACATAGTTGTTGGCAGTCACCGCAGCATTGGTGTTCTTCATCCGCCGGGTGGTGACGTCATTGGCGGTACCGGCATTGGCGCCCGCATTCAGCGCAATCGTGTAGGGGGTCAGTGCCGAGCACTGCGCGGTCACCGTACCCTGGCCGAGGGTTGGCGTGGCGGTGGTCGAGGCCGCCGTGCCGAAATCGACGTTCGTGGCCGCTGCCGCGGTGATGGTGCAGGCCTTGGTGACCACCAGGGTGACGTTGAATGTGGTGGTGTCTGCGGCCAGGGCCGGGCTGGACAGGAGGATCCCGGCCAAGGTCCAGGCAAGCGGGGAACGAAGCGGGAATCGCATGGACAACCTCCCTGACCCGAAGGTCCGTTGAACAAGGCGAAGACGGCACGCTCGGCGCCGCTTTGATGACTGCAAGGCCAGCTTAGGAGGCGCAAGTGTCTGTATTCCGTGATAAATAGGCAGTCGAAAGAGCGGATGCCATCACGCTTTCACTTTCCTTGCCGGAACTGTGCATGGCCCGGATCGCCAGTTGGGTGGCGTTCGTTCAGATTGCGGCCGGATCGGCGATAATGGGGGCCATGAGCGTGAATCTGAAAACCCCGCAGGAAATCGAGATGATGCGAATCGCCGGCCGCCTGGCCAGCGAAGTGCTCGACATCGTCACCCCACACGTCAAGCCCGGTGTCACCACCGAGGAACTGGACCGCATCTGCCACGACCACATCGTGAACGTGCAGGGCGCCATTCCGGCCAACGTCGGCTACCGCGGCTTCCCGAAGACCGTGTGCACCTCGGTCAACAACGTCATCTGCCATGGCATCCCCAGCGAAGGGAAGGTGCTCAAGGATGGCGACATCATCAACATCGACGTCACCGTCATCAAGGATGGCTGGCACGGCGACACCAGCCGCATGTACTTCGTCGGCACCCCGTCGGTGATGGCGCGCCGCCTGGTGGAAACCACCTACGAAGCCATGTGGCGTGGCATCCGTGCGGTGCGTCCGGGCGCCACTCTGGGCGACATCGGCCATGCCATCCAGAGCTACGCCGAAGGCGAGCGTTTCAGCGTGGTGCGCGAGTACTGCGGCCATGGCATCGGCAAGGTCTACCACGATGAGCCGCAGGTGGTGCATTACGGCCGCCCGGGCCAGGGCCTGGTGCTGCAGCCGGGCATGACCTTCACCATCGAACCGATGATCAACGAGGGCACCCGTTACAACAAGGTGCTGCCGGATGGCTGGACCGTGGTGACCAAGGACCGCAAGCTGTCGGCACAGTGGGAGCACATGATCGCGGTCACCGAGACCGGCGTGGACGTGCTGACCCTGTCGCCGGGCGAGTCGCAGGTCTCCTGAAGATGCTGCCGGCGAGTTCGCTGCTGGACACGCCGGCCGCGTCGCTCAACGACCCGGACTGGGCTGCTGCCGCGCGCCAGGCGCTGCAGCAGGCCGACGCGCGCCTGTACCGCCGCTTCGACCAGGGCGACAACATCGAGCGCCTGCTGGCGCTGCGCGCGCGTGCCGCCGACCATCTGATCCGCCTGGCGTGGCAGCGTTGCCTGCCGGCCGATAGTGGGCTGTCGTTGTTCGCGGTGGGTGGCTACGGTCGTGGTGAACTGTTCCCGCGATCGGACATCGACCTGCTGGTGTTCGGCGATCCGCCGGCACAGTTGGCGCACGAATCCGCCCTGGCACGCCTGTTTGCACTGCTGTGGGACTGCGGGCTGGCGGTCAGCCATGCGGTGCGTTCGGCGCCGCAGTGCCGCGAGGCGGCGGCGGACCAGACCGTGCTGACCGCGTTAATCGAGGCGCGCCCGATCCTGGCCGATGATGTGGCGCGTCGCGCGCTGCGCGAGGCCATCGACGATCGGGAACTGTGGCCGGCACGCGCGTTCTTCCTGGCCAAGCTGGAAGAGCTGCGTAACCGCCACCAGCGTTTCGGCGACACCGCCGACAACCTGGAGCCTGACCTGAAGGATGGCCCGGGTGGCCTGCGCGATCTGAACACGCTGGGCTGGATGGCACTGCGTGCCTTCGGCGTGCGTGACCTGGAGGCGCTGGTCGGGCTCGGCCATCTGGGCGCCGACGAAGCGGCAGCACTGAAGCGCGAACGTGCGGTGCTGGCGCGGCTGCGCTTCGGCCTGCATCTGGTCGCGCGCCGCCCGGAAGAGCGCCTGCGTTTCGATTACCAGAAGACCCTGGCCGCGCGCCTGGGCTTCGAAGACGATGCCGAGAACCTCGGTGTCGAGAAGATGATGCAGGGCTTCTACCGCGCCGCGCTGGTGGTGCGCCGGATCAGCGACCGCCTGCTGCAGCGCTTCGAGGAGCAGTTCGACGGCGAGGCGCAGCCCGAGCCGTTGACCGTGGGCTTCTCCCTGCGCCGTGGCTACCTGGCCGCCAACGAGGCCGACTGGCCGCGCGGTGATATCGGCCAGGTGTTCGCGCTGTTTGCCAGCTGGGCCAACAATCCGCAGGTGCGTGGACTGCATTCGCTGACCGCGCGCGCGCTGGCTGAAGCGCTACCGCTGCTGCCGGCCTACGACCAGGCCGATGCCGATGCGCGCGAACAGTTCCTGGCGCTGCTGCGCGGCCAGCGGCCTGTCGATACGCTCTCGCGCATGGCGCGGCTGGGCGTGCTTGGCCAGTGGATTCCCGCCTTCGCCCAGGTCAGCGGGCGCATGCAGTTCGACCTGTTCCATGTCTACACCGTCGACCAGCACACGCTGATGGTCCTGCGCAACATCGGCCTGTTTGCCAGCAGCCGTGCCGACGAGCGCTTCTCGATCGCGCACGAAGTGTGGCCGCGCCTGCGCAAGCCGGAACTGCTGCTGCTGGCCGGCCTGTTCCATGACATCGCCAAGGGCCGTGGTGGCGACCACTCGGAACTGGGGGCGGTGGACGCACGTGCGTTCTGCCATGCGCATGCGCTGAGTGGCACCGATACCGAGCTGGTGGCATGGCTGGTCGAACAGCACCTGCGCATGTCGGTGACCGCGCAGAAGCAGGACATCGCCGACCCGGAGGTGATCCATCGCTTCGCCACCCTGGTCGGCAGCCGTGACCGCCTCGACTATCTGTACCTGCTGACCTGCGCCGACATCGCCGGCACCAGCCCCAAGCTGTGGAATGCATGGAAGGACCGCCTGCTGGCCGACCTGTACTTCGCCACCCGGCGCGCGTTGCGCGAGGGGCTGGAGCACCCGGTGCCGGCGGCCGAGCGCGTGGCCGAGGCGCGCGACAGCGTGCGCGCGCTGGTGCGCGAACGGGGTTACGACGATGCCACCATCGACCGCCAGTTCGCGGTGATGCCGGATGAGGGCTTCATCCGCCTGCGCCCTGAGCAGCTGGCCTGGCAGGCCGCCGCGCTGGTGCCGGTGAAGCAGGGCCAGGCGCTGGTGAAGGTTCGCCGGATCAGCGTCGATGATCCGGCGCTGGAAGTGTTCGTGCATTCGCCGGACCGCGACGGCCTGTTCGCCGCGATCGTGATGACGCTGGACCGCAAGGGCTACGGCATCCACCGCGCACGCGTGCTGGATGGTCCGGCCGATACCATCTTCGATACCTTCGAAGTGAACCCGGCCGATACCTTCGCCGATGGCAGCAGTGCCAACCTGGAAGCGGCGCTGCGCGAGGCACTCAGCGGTGACCTGTCGCGCCTGCGGCCGTCACGCCGGGTGGTGCCACGGCAGCTGCGGCACTTCCGCTTCGCCCCGCGCATCGAGTTCCGCGATGAGCCCGGCGCAACCCGTTTTGCCCTGGTCGCCCCCGACCGCCCCGGTCTGCTGGCCGATGTGGCGTTCGTTCTGCGCAACCAGGGCCTGCGCGTGCATGATGCGCGCATTGCCACGTTCGGCGAACGCGCCGAAGACACCTTCGTGATCAGTGACGAACACGACCTCCCCCTGACTGAACCTGCCCGGCAGCAGCTGCATGACGCGATGCTGGCCTGCCTGGACCCTGATCGAAACGCCGGAGACCCCGCCTGATGGCCACCAAGCCCGCCAAGAAGACCGCCGCGACCCCCAAGAGCGCAGCGGCCCGGAAACCTGCTGCCGCCACACCGGCCGCGAAGAAGACCACCGCGCCGAAGAAGGCTGCTGCGGTGAAGGCCCCGGCGAAGAAAACGGCTGCGGTGAAGCGTGCTGTGAAGAAGCCGGCGCCGGCCAGGAGCGCCGAAGCCGTCCGCGCCGAAACCATCGCCCGCAAGTCGCTGCGCAAGCCGTCGGCCCCAGGCGTGGAAGAACTGAAGTTCGGCATCGAGAGTGCCTTCGAGCGCCGCGCCACCTTGACCCTGCATGAGCTGGAAGGCTCGACCAAGCCGCTGGTCAACCGCGTGATCGACGGCCTGGAAAGCGGCGAGTTCCGCGTCGCCGAGCCGGACGGCCAGGGTGGCTGGAAGGTCAACGAGTGGCTGAAGAAAGCCGTGCTGCTGTATTTCCGCGTCAACGACATGGCCGTGGTCGACGCCCGCCCGGCGCCGTTCTGGGACAAGGTCGAATCGCGCTTCGCCGGCTATGACGAGGCGAAGTTCCGCCGTAGCGGCGTTCGCGTGGTACCCGGCGCGATCGCCCGCCGCGGTACCTACTTCGGCAAGGACGTGGTGCTGATGCCGAGCTTCACCAACATCGGCGCCTACGTCGGCGAAGGCACCATGGTCGATACCTGGGCCACCGTCGGTTCCTGTGCGCAGATCGGTCAGCACTGCCACCTGTCTGGTGGCGCTGGCATTGGTGGCGTGCTGGAGCCGCTGCAGGCCAGCCCGACCATCATCGAGGACCACTGCTTCATCGGTGCGCGTTCGGAAGTGGTGGAAGGCGTGGTGGTCGGTCACCACAGCGTGATCGGCATGGGCGTGTTCCTCAGCCAGAGCACCCGCATCTACAACCGTGCCACCGGCGAGATCACCTACGGCTACATCCCGCCGTACAGCGTGGTGGTGTCCGGCTCGCTGCCGAGCAAGGACGGTACCCATTCGCTGTACTGCGCGGTGATCGTCAAGCAGGTTGATGCCAGGACCCGCAGCAAGACCAGCGTCAACGACCTGCTGCGCGGCCTGGCCGACTGAAGGTGACTGCGCCGGAGGACCTGGCGCAGTCCGCGATCTACCAGCATCCGTCGGACACCCTGTTCGGGCGGATGCTGCCGCGCCTGCTGCACGCCCCGCGCTGGACCTGGCTGCGCCGCGCACTGTCGCGGCGCTGGCCGATGCCGGCGCTGGCCAGTGATGTGCGCGACGTGGTCTACGTGAGCTGGTGGGTCGACGTGCGCCACGCACCAACGCCTCCGTCGGGTCATCATTACGTGGTCCATGCCGGATGTACGCCTTACACCATCCTCAGTTACCGCCACGGCCACTTCGGGCCGGCGCTGGCCGGGCCACTGCGTTCCTTGATGCCGTCCCCAAGGCAGAGCAACTGGCGCTGGTACCTGCGCCGTGATGACGATCCGGACGGGACACCGGTGGTGTTGTTCGACCGCAACGTGATGGACCAGCTGGCCTTCGTCGCCGGCGCGCGTGCTTTCAGCGATGCCATGCAGCCACACCTGTCCGGGCGCTTCGAGCACGTGGTGCGCGCCGATGGCGGTGGGTACACCCTGATCGAAGGCGGGCAGGGCAGTGCGCCTGGGCTGCACCTGAAGTGGCAGGCCGCAGCGGGCTGGGAGGACGCGGCGTGGACGGCTGCCTTCGGTGGCCATCAGGCCCTGCTGCGCTTCCTGACCTGCCAGGACGAGGCCATCGCCCGCACCTGTGATCGCCGCTGGGCCAGCACCCGTATCGCGCTGCCGGTGGAGATCGACCGCCTGCAGCCGTTGCAGCTGGAAGACGAACTGCAGTGCCCGCGCCTGCAGGCGATGGGCGTGGCGTTGCACGAGGGGCTGGCCTTCCGGCTGCCACGGGTCCCGTTCCGGGTCGTGTCCGAGCGCCTGTTGTGAGATTCTGACCCTCTGTTTTCCAGCATCACAGATGGCCATGAGCACCACTGTCTACGGTTTGAAGAACTGCGATACCTGCAAGAAGGCGACCAAGTGGCTGGACCGCTTCGGCATGCCGTACACCTTCGTCGACTACCGCGACAACAAGCCCAGCCCGGAAACACTGGTGGCGTGGGCTGAGCAGCTGGGTGGCCTGGCCGCGATCGTCAACAAGTCCTCGACCACCTGGCGGCAGCTGCCGGACAACCGCAAGGCCGCTGATTCCGAAGCCGAATGGAAGCTGCTGCTGCGCGAGTACCCGCAACTGATCAAGCGTCCGCTGGTGGTCACTGCCGATGGCACGGTCAGCCAGGGTTTCAGTGACAACGGCTTCAAGGCCCGCTTCGGTGTGGGTGACGCATGAGCGCGGTCCTCGACCTGACCTGCGAACTGATCGCACGGCCCTCGGTGACCCCCGATGATGCTGGCTGCCAGGCACTGTTGGCGGCACGCCTGAAGCAGGCCGGGTTCCAGTGCGATCACCTTCGCCTGGGCGACGTCGACAACCTGTGGGCGACCCACGGCCAAGGCGCACCGGTGTTGGTACTGCTGGGCCATACCGACGTGGTGCCGACGGGTCCGCGCGAGGCTTGGACCGGCGACCCGTTCACGCCGCAGATCCGCGATGGGGTGCTGTATGGCCGTGGCGCCGCCGACATGAAGGGCAGCGTGGCCGCGTTCGTGGTCGCCGCCGAGCAGTTCGTCGCCGCGCATCCCGATCACCCCGGTACGCTGGCGGTGCTGCTGACCAGCGACGAGGAAGGCGACGCCATTGATGGCGTGCGCCACGTCGCGCGCCTGTTCGCCGAGCGCGGCCAGCGCATCGACTGGTGCATCACCGGCGAGCCGTCATCGACCGCGATCCTGGGCGACCTGCTGCGCGTGGGGCGTCGTGGCAGCCTGTCGGCCAAGCTGCGCGTGCAGGGCGTGCAGGGCCACGTGGCGTATCCGGAGAAAGCGCGCAATCCCATCCACCAGGCCGCTCCGGCCCTGGCTGAACTGAGCGCGCGGCGCTGGGACGAGGGCTATGAAAGCTTCCCGCCGACCAGCCTGCAGGTCTCCAACATCCACGCCGGCACCGGCGCCAACAATGTCATTCCCGGCGAGCTGGAGGTGGATTTCAACATCCGCTACAACCCGCACTGGGACGCGCCGAAGCTGGAGGCGGAGATCACCGCACTGCTGGACCGGCACGGCCTGCAGTACGCGCTGAAGTGGCATCGCAGCGGCGAGCCGTTCTACACCCCGGAAGGCACACTGCGCGCCACCGCGCGTGCGGTGCTGGCCGAGCACATCGGCCGTGCCCCGGAAGAAAGCACCGGCGGCGGCACGTCCGATGCCCGCTTCATCGCGCCGCTGGGTGCGCAGTGCATCGAAGTGGGGCCGGTCAACGCCAGCATCCACCAGGTGGACGAGAACGTGCGCGTGGACGATCTGGAAGCGTTGCCGGGTCTGTACCAGCGTCTGGTGGAACGGCTGCTGGCGTAACCTGCGACGGCGGGTGCCGACCGTTGGTCGGCACGCCTTTCGCCGGCACCGCTTTCCTGTAGAGCCGAGCCATGCTCGGCTGATGTCTACCGGCAGGAGCAGCCGAGCATGGCCCGGCTCCACTATTCCGAAAAAAGGAAGAACGGCGGCTCGACCGCCTTCTTCCAGTAACCCGGCGCGGCCATGTAGAAGTGCTGCGCATCGGCCTTGGCAAACCAGCGTGCCGCCGCCTCGGTGTCCTTCTCCACCCCTGGCGCACTGCGGCCCAGCAGCAGCCCGGCGAAGTACTGGCCGAACACATTGCCCTTCTCACCGGCGCGCTGGTACAGCTGCAGCGCACGCGCCGGATCGCGCGGCAGTCCCATGCCTTTCTCAAGCAGCGCGCCCAGGTCCACCTGCGCTTCGGCATCGCCACGCTCGGCGCGACGCTGGATCTGCGCAAGCAGCGGATGCACGGTGTCACCCTGTGCGGCCACCGCATCCGGTAGCCGTGACGATGAACTGGGGTAGCGCTCGTAGATCATTCCGCGCAGGTCCCAGCGCAGCGCCTGTTGCGCGTCGCCACGCTGACGATAGGCCTTGGCGAGCCCGAAGAACGCGTAGGGATTGCCATGGTTGGCAGCTGCCAGATAGGCGCGTTCGCCACGTCGCCAGGATGCGTGCAGCACCGGTGCCGGGTTGATGTGGGGGCCGTCGGCATGGCGCAGCGTGCCGGAGATCCAGATCCGGCCCAGTGCTTCTTCCGCCTTGGTGTTGTGGAAGGTCCAGGGGGTGATCGCTGCGGCACGCTCGTAGTAGGCGATGGCGCGTGGATCGTTGAAGCGCTCGAAGGTTTCCGCGGCATCAAAGGCACCTTCGAAGCTGCCGTCGGTTCCGCGTTGTTCCAATGCCTGCTGCTGGGATTGCGGCAGCGTAGAAGGCGGGGGGAGGGTCTGGCAGGCCGCCAGGCCCAGGCAGAGCAGGGCGGCCAGTGCCCCGGTGCGTCCATTGCGCTGTTGCATTCCTGTTACACGGTTCAGGGCGCGCCATTATGCGCTCCAGGCGTGGTTGCTAACGCAACTGTTGCACCGCGCCGGAAACCGGGGTAGGGTCGATGCCATGTCGATCCACCTGGCCACCGCCGTCAATAACAACAACCGCAATAATCTGCGCGCGAATAATCGTGCGCGGCCGATGCGGGACTGCGCCCTGGGTAGATAGACAGCAACACACGCCCGGACACCAGAAAACCCGCATCAGCCGATGCGGGTTTTTTTGTGCCCGGGCGCAGCCCCACCCGGGCCAGGATGGCCGGTCGAACACCTTCCCACCCGTGAAATTCCCCAACAGGAGCTCCCCCATGTGTTCGATCTTCGGAATCTTCGGCCTGCAGGCCGGTGACGATCTTCCGGCCCTGCGCCGCCATGCGCTGGAACTGTCGCAGCGCCAGCGCCATCGTGGTCCGGACTGGAGCGGCGTGTACCTCGACGAAGGTGCGCTGCTGGTCCACGAGCGGCTGGCCATCGTCGACCCGGCCGGTGGGTCGCAGCCGCTGCTGTCGGCCGATGGCCAGCTGGCGCTGGCAGTGAACGGCGAGATCTACAACCATCAGGCATTGAAGGCGGCGCTGACCACCGCCTATGACTTCCAGACCGGCTCGGACTGCGAGGTGATCAACGCGCTGTACCGCCAAGGCGGCTCGCCGGCGCAGTGGCTGGAACAGCTCAACGGCATCTTCGCCTTCGCGTTGTGGGACCGTGAGAGTGGACGCGTGCTGGTGGCGCGCGACCCGGTCGGTGTGGTGCCGCTGTACTGGGGCCACGATGCCCAGGGGCGCCTGCGCGTAGCCTCGGAAATGAAAGCACTGGTCGATACCTGTGCCGACGTCGCGCAGTTCCCGCCGGGCCACTACTTCGACAGTGCCGGCGGTGAGCTGGTGCGCTACTACCAGCAACCGTGGCGCGACTATGCCGACGTACAAGGCCGCCAGGCCGATCTGGTCGAGCTGCGCCAGGCATTCGAGCACGCGGTGGAACGCCAGCTGATGAGCGATGTGCCGTACGGCGTGCTGCTGTCCGGTGGCCTCGATTCATCGCTGGTGGCGGCAGTTGCCGCACGCTACGCGCGTCGCCGCATCGAGGATGGTGGGCAGACCGAAGCCTGGTGGCCGCGCCTGCACTCGTTCGCGATCGGCCTGAAGGGCTCGCCCGATCTGGCGGCCGCGGCGATCGCTGCCGAGGCACTCGGCACCGTGCATCACGGCTTCGAATACACCTTCGAGGAAGGCCTCGACGCGTTGCCAGAAGTGATCCGCCACATCGAGACCTACGACGTCACCACCATCCGCGCATCGACGCCGATGTTCCTGCTGGCAAGGCGGATCAAGGCCATGGGGGTGAAGATGGTGCTGTCCGGCGAGGGCAGCGACGAGATCTTCGGTGGCTACCTGTACTTCCACAAGGCGCCGGACGCGCGTGAATTCCACGACGAGCTGGTGCGCAAGCTCGACGCGCTGCACAACTACGACTGCCTGCGTGCCAACAAGTCGATGATGGCCTGGGGCGTGGAGCCGCGCGTACCGTTCCTGGACCGTGAGTTCCTCGATGTGGCGATGCGCTTCGATGCCGCGCACAAGATGGTCGGCGCCGGCTTTGGTGGCCGCCGCATCGAGAAGGCGGTGCTGCGCGAGGCGTTCGATGGCTACCTGCCGGACAGCATCCTGTGGCGGCAGAAGGAGCAGTTCAGCGACGGCGTCGGCTATGGCTGGATCGACGGGCTGAAGGCGCACGCCGAGGCGCAGGTCAGTGATCGCGTGCTGGCCGCCGCCGACAAGCGCTTCCCGCACAACCCGCCGCAGACCAAGGAGGCGTACTACTACCGCCATCTGTTCGAGCAGTTCTTCCCGAGCCGCGCGGCGGCCGAGACCGTACCGGGCGGCAAGTCGATCGCGTGTTCGTCGCCAGCGGCCATTGCCTGGGATGCCAGCTTTGCTGCGGCTGCAGATCCTTCTGGCCGCGCGATTGCCGGCGTGCACGAACAGGCGCTGGCCTAGCGCCGGCCGCTGGCCGGCAATAGCAGGGGGCAGGTTCCTTTTCTACCTTGGAAAGGGGATCTGCCCCCGATCGTCAACGTGCAGGCACCAGCGTCATCGAGTGCTGCGCCGTGCCGGGCAGGAACGGCGTCGGCCGCCCATGCACCCAGTCCTCGTGGCCGGCGCCCCAGTATGGCGAGAGCGGATGCCCGCTCTGGCCACCGGGCATATGCACGATGCCGTCGGCCTCGTGGCCGGGTGAAACCACCATGCGCTCGGAGGCCCCGAAGTTGGGGGTCTGCACGCGCGGCATGTCGCGGTCGCCGGGCAGGCGGTCGGCGGGCATGCACAGCCAGCGCTTGGCGATGTCGGGCAACGCTCGGGCGATGGGATGGCAGATCGCCGCAGTATTGCGTTCGCCCCAGCTGCGCTTGGCCAGAGGGCCCTGCTTGGACAGCTCGCTCTCGGTACGGCGGGCGGCATCGATCAGCAACGCGTCCCAGCTATCGAAGGCGGGCGGCAGCAGATTGGCCGGACGCTCTTGCAGCATGGGCCAGGCCACGCCTTCCAGCTGCGCCAGACGTGGGTCCAGATAGTCATCGCCCAGTGCCGCGTTGGCCGGTGCCAGCAGCGCATCGGACAACGTCGCCATCACCTGCGTGCGGAATTCACGCACCACCCGGTAGCTGACCGAACTGGCCGAAGCGCGGCCGCCCCATTGATGGCTGACCGCCTTCAAACGCTTCAGCGCAGGGTCGTCACTACGTTCGATGACGTCGTGCAGCAGCGCCCACCAGCGCTGCAGGAACACTGCACGATCATCGAGCTGGATCGCCAGCAGGTCGTGCTCGTCGAAGCGCTCCTGGATTGCCAGCAGGTCGCGGATCTGCCGCGCCCGGGCACCAAGGTCATAGCCGCCATTGCCAACGCTGGCCAGTGCTTCGCCGTCGAGGACGCGACCGTTGGCGGTCCACAGGCGATGGTTGGGGGGATCGATCAGTGCCGGCGAGGCATCGCTGCGGATCGGCCACGGCGCGCAATCCTGGTTGCTGGCCGCAGTGAAGCCGGCCGGTGCACAGCCGGGGCCTCGGTCGGGGCGGGCGCCGATCAGGCGCCAGGCGATGCGCCCGCTGCGGTCGCCGAGCACCAGGTTCTGTGCGGGAATGCCAGCACGGTCGGCGAAGTGCAGTGCACCGTCGAGGTCACCGGCGCGGGCCAGGTCACCGAAGTCCAGGCGCACCGCGCCGGGCAGGTGTGCGACCCAGCGCAGCGCATCGCCGCTGCCATCAGCATGGGTATGCAGGATCGGCCCCCAGTCGGTTTCGCGCACCGGCAACAGCACGTCGGCCTGGCCGGCCACGGCGATGCGCTCTTCATGCACCGTGACTGCGGCGTTGGCCGGTTCAGCGCGGTAATCGGCGGTGTCGATGTAACTGTTGGTGAAGCCCCAGGCCACGTGCCCGTTGCTGCCGACGATCACCGCCGGAAGGCCGGGCAGCGAGAAGCCGGTGACGTCAACCTGGCCTCCGGCCGCCTGCGGGTCCGGATAGCGCAGGCGCACGCGGAACCACAGGCCCGGCGCGCGCAGGCCGAGATGCATGTCGTCGGCGACGATCGCGCGACCGTCGGCGGTGAGCGCGCCGGCCACGGCGAAGTTGTTGCTGCCGATGACATCGGCCTCTTCCTGCTCGGTGCTCGGTTTCGCCTTCAATGTGCGCAGATCCAGCTGGCTGGCATCGGGCAGGGCGGCGTTGCCGGTCGGTTCGCCGAACAGTGGCGCATCCCATTCGGTGCCGTCGTGGGCGATCAGCGCGTACAGCGCCGGCGGCACCACCGCGCGGATGCGGCTGAGCGCAAGCTCGGTCTGGTTGTTCGGGTCCTGCAGGTCGGCGTACATGGCCAGACCGGTCAGCACGCTGTCGCTGGCCTGCCAGGGCTGCGGCGATTGCCGCAGCAGCAGGTACGCCCAGGGCCGTACGGAAAGGCCGGACAGCCCTTCGTTGACACCGTCGACATAGGCACGCACGGCCGCGCCGTTGTCGCCCAACGCGGCCTGCAGATTCGCCTCGGTGCGTGCGCGCAGGCGATGCACGCGCATGCGTTTGTCGGCGTCGATGGCCTTGGGTCCGAACAGCGCTGACAGCTCACCGGCGGCACTGCGGCGCATCAGATCCATCTCGAAATAGCGTTCCTGCGCATGCACGCGGCCGAGTGCGCGCATCGCGTCGGCCTGGCTGCCGGCAGTGATGGTGACCACGCCCAGCGCATCGCGCTCGATGGTGACCGGCTTGGCCAGCCCCGGCAGCGCATGCTCGCCGTCCAGGTCGGCCAGGCTGCCGCGCAGCAGCAGCCACAGGACCAGTGCGGTGACCAGCACGATGGCGATCAACACGCCCAGCACCCAACGCCATGTACGTCGCATCGCACGTCCTTTCCGAACTCGTGGGCCGATTGTAGCCGCAGGCGCAACTGCGACTGATTCCGATTAGATCACCGTATTTTGAAATGCGGCACCCTATGTCACATCGATTCACAGGAGCCCCCCATGAAAGGCAACCCGGACGTCATCGCCTGCCTGAAGGAACTGCTGCGCGGCGAGCTTGCTGCCCGTGACCAGTACTTCATCCATTCCCGCCGCTACGAGGACCAGGGCCTGTTCGCGCTGTACGAACGCCTGAACCACGAGATGGAAGAGGAAACCCAGCACGCCGATGCGCTGCTGCGCCGGATCCTGTTCCTGGGCGGCGATCCGGACATGCGCCCGCATGCCACTGAGCCGGGCAAGACCGTGGAAGAGATGCTGCAGAAGGATCTCGACACTGAATACGCGGTTCGGAACAATCTCGCCGCCGGCATGAAGCTGTGCGAAGAGAAGGGCGACTACGTGAGCCGCGACATCCTACTGGCGCAGCTGAAGGACACCGAGGAAGACCACGCCTGGTGGCTGGAGCAGCAGCTGGGCCTGATCAAGCGCATCGGCCTGGAGCTGTACCAGCTGAGCAAGATCGACGGCAGCGGCGCCCCGGCGCACTGAGCCGGCACCCCGATCCGGTAGGGCCGACTGTTAGTCGGCCGCTCTCCAAACGGCAGCCGACTAACAGTCGGCTCTACCAGAGGCAGAAGCAGCCGACTAACAGTCGGCTCTACCAGACGAAGCACAGCGTTCTGTCGCCCGCCAGCACCGGAGCACCGCCAGCCAGCCTACGCCAGCCAGCCGTTCCGCCGCCCGCCAGCCGACAACAAAAAAGCCGGGGAATGCCCCGGCTTTTTCGTGCCTGATCTCCGGCAAGGCGTGTCAACAAAGGTTGACACCCGCAGGGGCAGGGCCCCAGCCCTTACTCCACCGACAACCCTTCCACCTTCTGCCAGCCGCGCGGCAGCAGGTGGCCGCGGGTGGCGCGGGCGCCGAGGTAAGCGTCGAGCTCGTTGAACTTCAGGCCCATGATGCGCTGGCCGCTGCGTACCTGCAGGGTCTGCCCCGGGCTGATCGCCACGATGGCGACCACGCGTTCGGTGGCGAGCTTGGCCTTCGGGATCTCGATGATCTTGTTGCCCTTGCCCTTGTCCAGTTCCGGCAGGTCGTTGGCGGCGATCGCCAGCAGGTTGCCGGAACTGGTCACCGCCACGATGCGGTCGGTGGCGACGTTGGCCACCACCGACGGGGTCAGCACCGTGGAGCCGGCCGACAGGTTCAGCATCGCCTTGCCGGCCTTGTTGCGGCCGATCAGGTTCTCGAAGCGGGTGACGAAGCCGTAGCCGTGGGTGGAAGCCAGCACGAAGCGGGTGTCCGGCTCGGCGCTGGCCAGGGTCACGAAGCTGGTGCCCGCTGCCGGCGAGAAGCGGCCGGTCAGCGGTTCGCCGTTGCCACGCGCGGAGGGCAGGGTGTGCACCGGCGTCGAGTAGGCGCGACCCTCGCTGTCGAGGAACGCGACCTGCTGCGTGCTGCGCGCACGCACCGCGCCCTGCAGGGCGTCACCATCACGGTAGGACAGGGCGGATGCATCGACGTCGTGGCCCTTGGCGGCACGGATCCAGCCCTTCTCCGACAGCACCACGGTCATCGGCTCGCTCGGTACCAGCTCGGTCTCGTCGATGGCCTGCGCGGCCTGGCGCTGCACCAGCGGCGAACGGCGCGCGTCGCCGAACTTCTTGGCATCTGCGGTCAGTTCGTCGCGGATCAGCTTCTTCAGCTTGGCCTTGCTGTCGAGGATGCCAAGGATCTTCTCGCGCTCCTTGGCCAGCTCGTCCTGCTCGCCGCGGATCTTCATCTCTTCCAGGCGCGCCAGCTGCTTCAGCTTGGTTTCCAGGATGTACTCGGCCTGGTCGTCGGACAGGCCGAAGCGCGCGATCAGCGCTGCCTTCGGTTCGTCCTCGGTACGGATGATGTGGATCACCTCGTCCAGGTTGAGGAAGGCCACCAGCAGGCCTTCCAACAGGTGCAGGCGGCGCTCGACCTTCTGCAGGCGGTGCTGCAGGCGGCGGGTGACGGTGTTGCTGCGGAAGGTCAGCCATTCGCTGAGCAGCATCTTCAGGTTCTTCACCTGCGGACGGCCGTCCAGCCCGATCACGTTGAGGTTGACGCGGTAGCTGCGCTCCATGTCCGTGGTGGCGAACAGGTGGCCCATCAGCTGCTCGGCATCGACACGGTTGGAGCGCGGTACCAGTACCACGCGCACCGGGTTGGCGTGGTCGGACTCATCGCGGATGTCTTCCAACCACGGCAGCTTCTTGGCGCGCATCTGTGCGGCGATCTGCTCGATCACCTTCGACGGCGACACCTGGAACGGCAGCGCGGTGACCACGATGTTGTTGGCTTCCTTGGCGAACGTCGCACGCGCACGCACGCTGCCGTTGCCGGTCTCGTACATCGTGCGCAGGTCGTTGGCCGCGGTGATGATCTCGGCGCTGGATGGATAGTCCGGGCCCTGCACGTGCTCGCACAGGTCGCGCACGCTGGCCTCGGGGTTGTCCAGCAGGTGCAGCAGCGCGCTGACGATCTCGTTGAGATTGTGCGGCGGCACGTCGGTGGCCATGCCCACGGCGATGCCGGTGGTGCCGTTGAGCAGCAGATGCGGCAGGCGTGCCGGCATCCAGGTCGGTTCCTGCAGGGTGCCGTCGAAGTTCGGTGCCCAGTCGGTGGTGCCCTGGCCCAGTTCGCCCAGCAGCACTTCGGCGATCGGGGTCAGCTTGGATTCGGTGTAACGCATCGCCGCGAACGACTTCGGGTCGTCGCTGGAGCCGAAGTTGCCCTGGCCCTCGATCAGCGGGTAGCGGTACGAGAACGGCTGGGCCATCAGCACCAGCGCCTCGTAGCACGCGCTGTCGCCGTGCGGGTGGTACTTACCGATGACGTCACCGACGGTACGCGCGGACTTCTTCGGCTTGGACGCGGCATTCAGGCCCAGCTCGCTCATCGAATAGATGATGCGGCGCTGCACCGGCTTCAGGCCGTCGCCGATGAACGGCAGGGCGCGGTCAAGGACCACGTACATCGAGTAGTCGAGGTAGGCGCGTTCGGCGTACTCGCGCAGCGGCAGTTGTTCGAATCCGTGGAACACGGGGCGGGCAAGTTCGGTCATGCGGCGTTGTTACCTGTTGTCGGGAGGCGGCGACGGCGGTCGCCGCTCGCAATCCTGTGATTATCCGGATGCGGCGGGGGATGCCAAGCCACGTGCAGGGTCCAGCCCGGTTTCCAGGCCATGCCCGGCCCGTGCCAGGTAGCGTCCCGGCGGCAGCCCGAAGTGGCGGCGGAACACGGTGACGAAGGCGCTGGCGCTGCTGAAACCCAGTGCATGGGCGATATCGGCCACGCTGCGGCCTTCGGTCAGCTGGCGCAGGGCCTCGGACAGGCGGGCCTGCTGCCGCCACTGCGCGAAGCTGAGGGTGGTCTCGTCGCGGAAGTGACGGGTCAGGCTGCGCGGCGACAGGCCAGCCCAATGCGCCCATTCGGCCAGGCTGCGCTCGTCGGACGGGTCGGCCAGCAGCTGTGAGGCGATCTTCAGCAGGCGCCGGTCGTGCGGCATCGGCAGGTGCATGCGCTGGCGCGGCGCGGTGCGGATCTCGTCCAGCAGCACGCTGATGATGTGCTGGCGCTCGGGCGTGGTGTCGTAGCCCTGGGGCCACTCGCAGATGCGGTCGGCCAACGCCTGTGCCAGCTTGGACAGGCCCAGCACGCACGGGTCGGAAGGCAGGGGGGCGCAGTCCGGTGCAGCCAATGCCATGCCCCAGCCACGCAGTGGGCCGTCGAGAGTGACCGTATGCGGCTCCAGTGGCGGCATCCAGCCGGCCGAGCCCGGTGCCAGTGACCAGGTGCCGTGCGAGGTGCGGGTGGTCAACAGACCGCGCTCCACGCAGATCAGCTGCGCGCGCTGGTGATGATGCCAGTCCACTTCTCGAACCAGTCCCTGCGGGCTGTCAAAGCGGAAGGCGACAATCGGTGGGCCGTCATTGCGCTCGAACCAGTCCAGTGCGTCATCCCTGAGCAGGCGCTTGGAAGGGGGGATTTCTGCCTTGTTCATCATATTCGCTGGCTGAAATGTGACATCCATTGGCTGAATTGTACTACCGGGCCACCTGACCAGATCATTAAGGTAGGCGCCTTTACTGATCCAGCCCGCTGCTGCAACACAGCATTCGATGCCAGATCGAATATTTCCATTGAGAAATATTTTTTTTTGGAAGAGAATGCTCCCCCATGATCTGTCCTGCAACCACTCCCCCCAGCTTCGGCCTGCTGCTGCGCCAGGTGCGCGACGGCCTGGTCCGGCAACTGGACGCGTCCATGGCCGAAGAAGACCTGGGTATCGGCTTCACCCACTACATCGGGTTGAAGGTGCTCTCGCACATGGCCCCGTGCACGGCCAACGAACTGGCCCAGGCCATCGACCAGGTGCCCAGCGCAGTCACCCGCCTGCTGGACAAGCTCGAGGCACTGGGCTGCGTCCGCCGCGAACCGCATGCGCAGGACCGGCGTGCGCTGCAGATCGTGCTGACCGATGAAGGCCGCGCGCTGTGGGCGCGGTTGAAGCTGCGCGGCGACGCGGTGATGGATTACGCCCTGCGTGATCTTTCCGCCGACGAACGCACGCTGCTGCTGTCCCTCCTTACCCGAATCCGCGATTCCCTGACGACCCCATGAACCCGATCCCGCATTCCACTCTCCGCCGGTCCGGGCGCGCGCTGCTGGTGTCAGCGCTGGCCCTGGCCCTGGCCGCCTGCGCCAGCAGCCGTGGCCTCAACCCGCAGGGCCACGTGCTTGATGTGGACAGCCTGCACAGCGAACGCACCCTGGCCGATACCGATCTGAGCGCCACCGGCTTCCCGGCGCAGGACTGGTGGAAGGCGCTGGGCGATGCGCAGCTGGACGCGCTGATTGCCGAGGGCCTGGCGGGCCACCCGAGCCTGGATGCCGCCGATGCGCGCCTGCGCCAGGCACAGGCCCAGGTCGGCGCCGCACGCGCCGATGAGCTGCCCAGCCTGTCGGTGTCCGGTGGCTACACCGGCCTGCGCCTGCCCGAGTCGATGGTCGGCAGTGAAATGGGCGGTCGCTATGGCGGCAGCAGCCAGGTCGCCTTCGATTTCAGCTACGGCGTCGATCTATGGGGCGGCAAGCGCGCTGCCTGGGAAGCTGCGGTGGATGGCGCGCATGCCGCCACCGTCGAAGCCCAGGCCGCACGCCTGAACCTGTCCACCGGTATTGCCCAGGCCTATGCCGACCTGGCTTACGCATGGCAGCTCAACGACGTGGCCGAGGAAGAACTGAGCCGCTCGCAGAAGTCGCTGCAGCTGACCCGCCAGCGCCGCGGCGCCGGGATCGACAGCGATCTGCAGGTGCGCCAGGCTGAGGCCCGCGTGCCGGCCGCGCAGCAGCAGGTGCTGGCCGCGCAGCAGCGCATCGACGCCGCCCGCACCGCGCTGGCCGCACTGGTTGGCAAAGGCCCGGACCGTGGCCTGTCGATCCAGCGCCCGCAGCCGTTGAACCCGATGGCGCTGCAGCTGCCGGGCGTGCTGCCCAGCGAACTGCTGGGCCGTCGCCCGGATATCGTCGCCGCACGCTGGCGCGTGGAAGCGGCCAACAAGCAGATCAAGGTCGCCAAGACCAAGTTCTACCCCAGCTTCAACCTGACCGCACTGGCCGGCGTGGTTGCCCCGAACGTGGGCGATCTGTTGAAGAGCAGTTCCACCTTCGCCTACATCGGCCCGGCATTGAGCCTGCCGATCTTCGAAGGCGGCAAGCTGCGCGCCAACCTGGCCAACACCGATGCGCAGTACGACCTGGCGGTGGCCAACTACAACCAGACCGTGCTCGACGCACTGCGCGATGTCGCTGACCAGGTCAACGCGGTGCGTTCGCTGGCACAGCAGGCGCACTCGCAGCAGCAGGCGGTGGACACCGCCCGCTCGGCCTTCGACCTGGCCCAGCAGCGCTACCGCGCCGGCATCGGCAGCTACCTGGACGTGCTGACCGCGCAGTCCACCCTGCTGCAGTCGCAGCAGCAGCTGGCCGGCCTGCAATCGCAGCAGGTGCAGACCTCGGTGCGCCTGAGCAAGGCGCTGGGTGGTGGTTTCCAGCCCGCTGACGCCGACCGCGCACCGATCGCCTCCCATTCCGATTCCTCGCATTCCTGAAGACCTCCGCCATGAGCCAGACCCAAGACACCGCGGCCCCGGCCGCCTCCAACCGCCGCGGCAACCTGCTGCGCGGCCTGTTCGTGATCGTCGTGCTGCTGCTTGCCGCACTGGCACTGTGGTACTTCATGTTCGGCCGTTGGTTCGAAGAAACCGACGACGCCTACGTGCAGGGCAACCAGGTGCAGATCACCCCGCTGGTGGCCGGTACCGTGGTTGCCATCAACGCCGATGACGGCATGCGCGTGGAGCGCGGCCAGCTGCTGGTGCAGCTGGACCCGTCCGACACCGCAGTGGCGCTGCAGCAGGCCGAAGCCAACCTGGCCAAGACCGTGCGCCAGACTCGAGGCCTGTACCGCAGCGTGGAAGGCGCGCAGGCAGACTTGAACGCCCGCCAGGTGACCCTGAAGCGCGTGCGCGAAGACTACGCCCGCCGCAAGGACCTGGCCGCCACCGGCGCCATCTCCAACGAAGAACTGGCCCACGCGCGTGACGAGCTGGCTGCTGCCGAAGCGGCCGTGGCCGGTTCGCGCGAGACCGTCGAGCGCAACCGCGCGCTGGTCGACGACACCGTGATCGCCACCCAGCCGGACGTGCAGGCGGCCGCCGCACAGCTGCGCCAAGCCTTCCTCAACAACGCCCGCGCCGGCATCGTCGCGCCGGTCACCGGGTATGTCGCCCGTCGTTCGGTGCAGGTCGGCCAGCGCGTGCAGCCGGGCAATGCCCTGATGGCCGTGGTGCCGACCGAGCAGATGTGGGTCGAGGCCAACTTCAAGGAAACCCAGCTGCGCCACATGCGCCTGGGCCAGGAAGTGGAGCTGAAGTCGGACCTGTACGCCGGCGACGTGAAGTACAAGGGCCGCATCCAGAGCCTGGGCCTGGGTACCGGCTCGGCGTTCTCGCTGCTGCCGGCGCAGAACGCCAGCGGCAACTGGATCAAGATCGTGCAGCGCGTGCCGGTGCGCATCGCCATCGATGCCAAGCAGCTGGCCGAACACCCGCTGCGCATCGGCCTGTCGATGAAGGCCGAAGTGAGCCTGCGCGACCAGAAGGGTGAAGTGCTGCCGAGCGCCCCGGCCAAGGGTACGGTGTTCGACACCGACGTGTATGCCAAGCAGCTGCATGATGCCGACGAGGTGATCCACACGATCATCCAGGGCAACCTGCCGCAGCAGGCGAAGGTGGGCTGAGGTCGCCATGTCCGCACAAGCTCCAGCCGCGCCCGGCGCTCCGGCGGCGCCGGGTGCGGCCTCCGGATTCCTGCCGCCCAGCGTCGCCCTGTGCACCGTGGGCCTGGCCATGGCGTCGTTCATGCAGGTGCTCGACACCACCATCGCCAACGTCTCGCTGCCGACCATCGCCGGTAACCTCGGCGCCAGTTCACAGCAGGCAACCTGGGTCATCACCTCGTTCGCGGTCAGCACGGCCATCGCGCTGCCGCTGACCGGCTGGCTCAGCCGCCGTTTCGGCGAACGCAAGCTGTTCGTCTGGGCCACGCTGGCCTTCGTCATCACCTCGCTGCTGTGCGGCCTGGCGCAGAGCATGGGCATGCTGGTGCTGTCGCGTGCATTGCAGGGCTTCGTGGCCGGCCCGATGTACCCGATCACGCAGTCGCTGCTGGTCTCGATCTATCCACGTGAGAAACGCGGACAGGCATTGGCGCTGCTGGCGATGATCACGGTGGTGGCGCCGATCTGTGGCCCGATCCTCGGTGGCTGGATCACCGACAACTACAGCTGGGAATGGATCTTCCTGATCAACGTGCCGCTGGGCATCTTCGCTGCGCTGGTGGTGGGCAACCAGCTGAAGGGGCGCCCGGAGCAGATCGAGAAGCCGAAGATGGACTACGTCGGCCTGATCACTCTGGTGATTGGTGTCGGTGCGCTGCAGCTGGTGCTTGATCTTGGCAACGACGAGGACTGGTTCTCGTCGATGAAGATCGTGGTGCTGGCCTGCGTGGCGGTGGTGACGCTGACGGTGTTCCTGATCTGGGAACTGACCGACAAGGATCCGATCGTCGACCTGAAGCTGTTCCGCCATCGCAACTTCCGTGCCGGTACGCTGGCGATGGTGGTGGCCTACGCGGCGTTCTTCAGCGTGGCCCTGCTGATTCCGCAGTGGTTGCAGCGTGACATGGGCTACACCGCGATCTGGGCGGGCCTGGCGACGGCGCCGATCGGCGTCCTGCCGGTGATCATGACGCCGTTCGTGGGCAAGTATGCGTCGCGCTTCGACATGCGCATGCTGGCGACCATCGCCTTCGTGTTCCTGTCGATGACCAGCTTCCTGCGTTCCGGCTTCAACCTGCAGGTGGACTTCCAGCATGTGGCCGGCGTGCAGTTGATCATGGGCATCGGCGTCGCGCTGTTCTTCATGCCGGTGCTGCAGATCCTGCTGTCGGACCTGGATGGGCGCGAGATCGCGGCGGGCTCCGGCCTGGCCACGTTCCTGCGTACGCTGGGCGGCAGCTTCGCGGCGTCGCTGACGACGTGGCTGTGGGCGCGGCGCACCCAGGTGCACCATGCCGACCTGACCGAGCACATCTCGGCCTATCAGCCGGGCATGCAGGACCAGGTTGCCGCGATGGGGCAGGGCGACCTGCAACACGGTGCAGCGGTACTGAACAACATGATCAACCACCAGGCATCGCAGATGGGCTTCAACGACATCTTCTTCCTGCTGGGCTGGATCTTCCTGGCGATCATCACCTTCCTGTGGCTGGCCAAGCCGCCGTTTGGTGCGGGCGCGGGTGCGGCCTCTGCGGGCGGTGGGCACTGATCGATCTGCCACTCGGTAGCGCCGGGCCACGCCCGGCGGATTTCCCGCAGAATGCATCCGCGCATGGCGCGGATCTACTGGATGCAGATGCAGAAACCCCGCCGGATGGCGGGGTTCTTGTTTGTGCGTTGCTGGCAACGTCGCGCCGTGTCTATCTGGTGGCGTACCGAAGTACATCCAGGCCAAGAGCATTAGCCAAGTCTAGCGGGTGCGATACACGCGCTTGAACACCACGCGATCACGGAACAGCTGGGCCATCGCCCACATTCCTGCCACAAGTACGACGCCGCCGCTGATCCAGCCGGCAGTGGCCTGCAGGTGGCTGCCGACGAATGCGCCGCAGACAAGGGCGGCGACAAAGACAACCGCGTACGCTTCCCGGGATGCGCCATAGTGGACTTCGGCCTGGCATCCCACGCAGACACTTACGCCGTGGTGGGAGGCGGTGTGGCAGTGGGGACAGATGATGCTGCGCTGCATGGAGCGTCCTTTATTGGAGGAAGGCGCGCAGGGGCAGGGCATGATGGAGTGCCTGCACCCGGCATCCGAGAATCTGCCTGCCGGGGGCGAGGAATCGCGAGTGGATTCCATCCAGGAGAAGTACGAGTTCGAACGAAACGTGGAATGGGTCCCGAAAAGGTTGTCGTTCTGGGCGCGATAGCGACGCGCCGGCGGGAGATCGCGCGAGCAGGTAGCTGCCAAGGAGGTGCCGGATACGACACATTGAGCGGCAATCGCAATGCAACGTGCACCCAAACCCCGGACATGAAAAAACCCGCTTTCGCGGGTTTGATCATTTGCTGAGTCATGGTGCCCAGGAGAGGACTCGAACCTCCACGAAGTTGCCCCCGCTAGCACCTGAAGCTAGTGCGTCTACCAATTCCGCCACCTGGGCGACTCAGGAGACGAATTATGGGGAACGACAGAGGATGTGTCAACAACATTTCACACTTTTTTTCTGCGGCTGCACGCCCAGGTGATGCAGCAGGCTGCGCATCGCCGGTGACAGCTGCGCCCACTCGGCAAAACACGCACACAGGCGACGTTGTGCCCACGCATCCGAGAGCCCTATGCCCACCGTGTGCGTGCTGCGCCGATGCTGATGGGCGATGGTCCGCGGCACGATGCCGACACCGATACCGTGGCCGACCATGATGCACACGCCTTCGAAGGTCTTCATGCGGATACGCACATCCAGGCGTCGCCCGATGTCGCGCGCCTGGTCCTCGATGTAGGTCTGCAGTGCATTGCCATCCGCGAGGGCGACGAAGGTCTCGCCGGCAACATCGGCGAAGGTCACGCTGCGCTTCGATGCAAGGCGGTGGTCTGCGGGCAGCAGCATCACCAGTGGGTCCTCGGCCACCACATGCTGCTGCAGGCCGGCAGCGTCGACTGCATCACTGATGATGCCGGCCTCGGCCTGGCCAGCGCTGATCGCACGCACGACTTCGGGGCTGGTGCGCTCCAGCAGTTCCACGTGCAGGCGTGGGCGTTCGGCCAGCCACGGTGCCAGCCGCGAGGGCAGGTAGTTGGTCAGTGCTGCGGTATTGGCATACAGATGCAGGGTGCCGCGCGCGCCATGCGCGAATGCCTGCAGTTCGCTGCGCAGCTGCGTCTGCTGCTGCAGGATCAGGCGTGCATGGTGGGCGAGGGCGGCGCCGGCTTCGGTCAGGCTGACGCCACGTGGATGACGGTTCAACAGCGGGGTGCCGGCATCGGCTTCGATCGTGCGCAGGCGTTCGCTGGCCGACGCCAGTGCCAGGTTTGCCTGCGCTGCGCCGGCCGTGATGCTGCCCGCCTCGGCAATCGCCAGGAACAGGCGCAGGTCGGCGATATCCATCCGCATGTGATGCCCTCATCGCAATGCCCGAGCCTTCGGATCAGCCGAAGGGTGGGCCGGGAAGACCGCATTGTGCGCCGTGCGACGGCCCGATCCAATGAAGGCATGAATGAATCGATGTACTTCTACGTGCTGCTGGTGGTGGTGTTCGTGCTGGCCGGTGTGGTCAAGGGCGTGACCGGCATGGGCCTGCCGACCGTGGCGATGGGGCTGCTCGGCAGTACGCTGTCGCCGGTGGCGGCGGCGTCGATGCTGTTCATTCCCACCTTCGTCACCAATGCGTGGCAGCTGTTGTCCGGGCCGTCGCTGGGCCACATCGTTCGGCGGCTGTGGCCGATGATGCTGGCGGTGGTGGCGGTGACGCTGGGTTCGGTAGCGCTGCTGGTGCGGGTCGATCGCACCGGGTCGCGCGTTGCACTGGGTGTAGCGCTGGTGGTCTATGCGGCCTATGCCCTGCTTGCGCCGGTGTTCCGCGTGCCGCAGCGGCGCGAGCGTTGGCTGGGGCCGCTGGTGGGCGCGTTGTCGGGCGTAGTGACCGGCGCCACCGGCGTGTTCGTGATGCCGGCGGTGCCGTACCTGCAGTCGCTGGGGTTGCAGCGCGAGGAGCTGGTGCAGGCGCTCGGGCTGGCGTTCACCGTATCGACGATTTCGCTGACAACTGGCCTGGTGCTGCACGGCGCATTCGGCATCCAGCAGCTGGGGCTGAGTGCGTTGGCGGTGCTGCCGGCATTGCTGGGCATGTGGCTGGGGCAGGTGATCCGGCAGCGGATCAGTGCGCGGGTGTTTCGCGCCTGCTTCCTTGCGTTCCTGCTGTTGCTCGGCCTGGAGCTGGTGCTGCGGCCGTTGTTCTGATGCCGGGTTCCGGACATGAAAAAACCCGCTTTCGCGGGTTTTTCTCATTCTCGACGTGGTGCCCAGGAGAGGACTCGAACCTCCACGGTTTTACCCGCTAGTACCTGAAACTAGTGCGTCTACCAATTCCGCCACCTGGGCGTCGAGGAGCGAGATTATGGGGTGTTGTTACGGGGGTGTCAACACTTTTGCAGATCCGGGGTCGGATCCCGTTTCGTCTGCGAAGCGGACTCTGACGGCAGGGGGCTCACGTTGGGTCAGAGCCTTTTCCTGTGGAAAGGGAACCGACCCAAGGGTCGGCCCCATTGCCGGATTACACGCAAAAAAAATCCCCGCCAAAGCGAGGAGTTTTTTCGTTGGTGCCCAGGAGAGGACTCGAACCTCCACGGTTTTACCCGCTAGTACCTGAAACTAGTGCGTCTACCAATTCCGCCACCTGGGCGTTCCAGAGGCGCAATTGTGAAGATGAACCCGCAGGCTGTCAACGACTTCCTGAATATTTTTCACGCAAGGCCTTGAAGACGGTCACTGACCCGTTCTGCACGCCGTCAGCGGCTACCATGTAAGGCGATGACTACCAAAAAACCAAGCAAGGGCGGGAGCACCTCCCGCAGCCAGGCCCCGAAGAAGGGCGCCAAGGCGGGCGCAGCCCGCACCACCAAGCCGGGCAAGCCGTTGCCGGGCTGGTTCCCTGAATTGAATGAAAGCGGCGCGCCACCGCGAGGCCGCAAGGTCCGTAGTGCCGACGCCCCGGGCCCGGCCCCGGGCCGCAAGCTGCCGCCGACCGGCAAGGTGATCGACGATCCCTATGCCGCCCGCGAAGCCGAGAAATACGAACAGCCCATCGCCAGCCGCGAAGCCATCCTGGCCCTGCTGGAGCGTTGCGAAGGGCCGCAGACCGCTGAAGAACTGGGCGCGCGCCTGGGCCTGACCGCACCCGACCGGGCCGAGGCGCTGTCGCGCCGGCTCGGCGCCATGGTCCGTGATGGCCAGCTGGTGCAGAACCGCCGCGGTGGCTTTGCCCCGATCCAGACCCTGAACCTGATCACCGGCGTGGTGATCGCCAACCCGGAAGGGTTCGGCTTCCTGCGCCCGGTCGAGGGCGGTGACGACCTGTTCCTGCCGCCGTATGAAATGCGCAAGGTCATGCACGGCGACAAGGTGCTGGCCCGCGTGACCGGCATCGATCACCGTGGTCGCCGCGAAGGCAGCATCGCCCGCGTGCTTGAGCGCGGCATGACCCGTCTGATCGGTCGCTTCAGCATCGAGATGGGCATCAACTACGTGGTGCCCGACGACAAGCGCGTGCAGCGCAACGTGCAGGTGCCGCCAGACCAGACTGGTGGCGCGCGCGACGGTCAGCTGGTGGTCTGCGAGCTGACCCAGGCGCCGGACAGCCGCCGTCCGCCGATCGGTCGCATCATCGCCGTGCTCGGCGACAAGCTGACCGCCTCGCTGGTGGTGGAAACCGCCATCCACGGCCATGAACTGCCGTTCGAGTTCCCGCAGGAAGTGCTGGACGAAGCGGCCTCGGTGCCGCTGGTGGTCGAGCCGGCGATGATCGGCGACCGCGTCGATCTGCGCAGTACGCCGCTGGTCACCATCGACGGTGAAGATGCCAAGGACTTCGACGACGCGGTGTACTGCGAGCCGAATGCCGATGGCTTCCGCCTGGTGGTGGCGATTGCCGATGTCTCGAACTACGTTCGCCCCGGTACGCCGCTGGACGAAGAGGCGCAGAAGCGCGCCACCTCGGTGTACTTCCCGGGCTTCGTGGTACCGATGCTGCCGGAGACACTGTCCAACGGCATCTGCTCGCTGATGCCGAAGGTCGACCGCATGTGCTTCGTCTGCGACATGCAGATCGACCGCGACGGCCTGGTCACGCATTCGCGCTTCTACGAGGCGGTGATGAACTCGCACGCGCGCCTGACCTACACCCAGGTGTGGAAGGCGGTGGGCGAGGACGATGCTGATACCAAGGCCTGGATGGGCGATCTGCTGCCGCAGGTGCAGCGCCTGCACCAACTGTACAAGGTGCTGTCGAAGGCACGTGCCAAGCGTGGCGCGATCGAGTTCGAAAGCAGCGAAGTGCGCTTCGTGCTGGACAACCGCGGTGAAGTGACCCAGGCCGGCATGCTGGTGCGCAACGACGCGCACAAGCTGATCGAGGAATGCATGATCGCGGCCAATGTGGAGGCGGCGAAATACCTGCTGTCGCGCCACGTGCCGGCTCCGTACCGCATCCACGAGAAGCCGCCGGAAACCAAGTACGCCGACCTGCTGGAATTCCTCAAGGAGTTCAAGCTGAGCCTGCCGCCGTGGTCGAAGGTGCGCCCGGGCGATTACACCAAGCTGCTGAAAAAGATCCGCGACCGCCCCGATGCCACGCTGCTGGAATCGGTGCTGCTGCGCAGCCAGAGCCTGGCGATCTACAGCCCGGAAAACCACGGTCACTTCGGCCTGGCACTGGAGGCGTACGCGCACTTCACTTCGCCGATCCGTCGCTATCCCGATCTGCTGGTGCACCGTGCGATCAAGCACGCGCTGTCCGGCAAGCCGCTGGACAAGTTCACCTACAGCGCCCGCGAGATGGCCGCGCTGGCACTGCAGTGTTCCGAGCGCGAGCGTCGTGCCGACGAGGCTGAGCGCGAAGTCGACGAACGCTACCGCGCGGCGTGGATGGAAAAGCACGTGGGTGGCCAGTTCGATGGCGTGATCAGCGGCGTGACCAGCTTCGGCCTGTTCGTGGAGCTGGATGAGTCGAAGGTGCAGGGCCTGGTCCACGTCACCCAGCTGCCGCAGGACTATTACAAGTTTGACGCGACCCGCAAGACGCTGACCGGCGAGCGCCGCGGCAGCAGCTACCGGCTGGGCGACCGCGTGCGGATCCTGGTGCTGAAGGCCAGCATGGAAGAGCGCAAGATCGACTTCCGCCTGGTCGAGCACAAGGGCGAGGACGAGGGTGATGGCCTGCCGCCGCTGCCCGAGCGTGGCAAGCCGGCCAAGCGCACCAAGAAGCAATATTGAAAGGTGCCGACCCACGGTCGGCACCCACCTCACCCGGTCGGCACGATCTTCTGGAGGAACCCACCATGCAGGGCAAACCCGAATACAGTGGCGGCTGCCAGTGCGGCGCGATCCGCTTCCAGGCGCGTGGCGAGCTGACCGACAGCTCGATCTGCCATTGCCGGATGTGCCAGAAGGCCTTCGGTGCCTACTACGCGCCGCTGGTGTCGGTGCGCGGCGTGCAGTTCAGCTGGACCCGGGGCCAGCCGCGCTATTTCCAGTCGTCCAACGTGGTGCGGCGCGGCTTCTGCGCCGACTGTGGTACGCCATTGACCTACGAGGCGCCCGATGGCGTGGCGGTGGCTGCCGGCGCGTTTGACGAGCCCGAACGCCTGCCGCCGACGATCCAGTACGGGGTCGAACGCAAGCTGCCCTTCGTCGACAGCCTGGCCAGCCTCCCGGCGCGACGTACCGAGGATGACATCGCCGCGCTGGATTTCCTGGCCACGATCGTGTCCCACCAGCACCCCGACCACGACACGCCGCACTGGCCGCCGCGCAGCCGTTGAGGTTTGTGTAGAGCCGAGCCCATGCTCGGCTGCCTTGAAGCGCGGCCGCCGCCGATGCTCTACCATAGCCACCCCCTTTCCGGTCCCCGCCCGCATGAGCAAGAACAGCCAGTGGATTGTCGGCGTCAACGCCGTCGCCTCCTCCATCGAGAACGACGCCGAGAACGTCCGCGAAGTGCTGGTCGAGGCCGGTGCGAAGAACCCGCGCCTGACCGAGATCGAGGAAAACGCCCGCCGCAAGGGCATCGACGTGCGCAAGGTGAACAGCCAGGCGCTGGACGGTGTCGGCGGTTCGGTGCGCCACCAGGGCGTGGCCGCGCGTTATGCCGCCGCCCGCACCTACAGCGAGAACGAGCTGGAAGGCCTGGTCACTGCAGCCGAGGGCAAGGCCCTGTTGCTGGTGCTGGACGAGGTGCAGGACCCGCACAACCTGGGCGCCTGCCTGCGCTCGGCCGCCGCGGCCGGCGCCACTGCAGTGATCATCCCGAAGGACAAGTCGGCCACGGTCAATGCCACTGTGCGCAAGACTTCGGCCGGTGCCGCCGATCTCATCCCGGTGGTGGCGGTGACCAACCTGTCGCGCTGCCTGAAGGACCTGCAGAAGCAGGGCGTGTGGATCTATGGCCTGGCCGGCGAAGCCACCGCCTCGCTGTACCAGCTTGACCTGAAGGGCAACATCGCCCTGGTGCTGGGTGGCGAGGCCGATGGCCTGCGCCGCCTGACCCGCGAGAACTGCGATGGCCTGGTCAAGATCCCGATGCCGGGCGAGATCGAGAGCCTGAACGTGTCCGTCGCCGCCGGCGTCAGCCTGTTCGAGGCCGTGCGCCAGCGCGGTTGATCGGCCGGCGTGATCTGAGCCCTTTTTTTGATCGGAAGGATCGTGTCGACCAAGGTCGACACCTACCAAAGCGTGCATGACGGCTTTCCGACAACGCGCTGGAATCAGTCGAGTTCACGGCGCCCCCTGCCACCGGACCCACCCCGCCATTCAACGGAATGCCCCGTTGTTGACGTTGACGTTGTTTCGGCGGGTGCGGGGCGCAGCCCCGCATCGCCTCACCCAGCGCTGCCGCCCAGTGCCTTGAACAGGGTCACGTCGTTGTTCAGCTGGCCCTGGCGCACGCGTGCCAGCGACAGCTCGGCATCACGCCGGGTCTGCTGCGCTTCCAGCCACGTGCGCAGGTCGGTGGCACCCACGCGGTAGCGCACTTCCTGCGCGCGCTCCACTTCCACCGCTTCGTCATACGACGCCTGCGAGGCCGCCACCTGGCGCGCCAGCTGCTCGCGTGCCGACAGCGCGTTGTCCACTTCCGAGAGTGCGGTGTACAGCGTCTTGCGGAAGTTGGTCGCAGCAATCTGGTAGGCCGTACCGGCGATGTCGGTATCCAGCTGCGCGCGCTGCAGGTTGAGGAACGGCAGCGACAGGCCGGCGCCCAGCGTGGCCACCGGGTTGCGCAGCACGTCACCCAGTGACGTTGCACTGGAGCCCAGGCTGCCGGTCAGGCTCAGCGCCGGGTAGTACTGGGTAGCGGTCACCTTGATGGTCTTCAGGCTGTTGCGCAGGCGCAGTTCGGCCGCGCGCAGGTCGGGACGGCGGCCGAGCAGGTCGGCCGGCAGTCCTTCGTTGATGCCGGGGCTGCGTGCGGCCAGCAGGTCCTGCGGTTCGTCCTGCTGCGGCCAGGGCGTGCCGTCCAGCAGCACTGCCAGTGCATTGCGCACCTCCACCCGCTGCTGTTCCAGTGCGCTCTGCGAGGCACGCTGCGATTGCAGGTTCTGCAGTGCCTGGCGCACTTCCAGGCGCGATACCGCACCAGCGTCGAAGCGGGCCTGCACCAGTTCGCGGGTGCGCTCCAGCCGTTCCAGGTTGGCCTGGCCGGTGGCGATGGACTGGTTGAGATAGGCCAGGTTCCAGTACTGGGTGATGGTGTCGCCGATCACCAGCAACGCGGTGTTCTGCCGGTCTTCCTCGCTGGCTTCGGCTTCCCAGCGGGCGATGTCGCGCTGGGTGCGCAGGCGGCCCCACAGATCGACCTCCCAGCCCAGCGAGACGCCGGTGGAATAGCTGCGTCGCCAGTCATCCGCCTGGTCGGTGGCGCGGCTGGCGCTGCCGCTGACCCCGGAGGATGAAGGCTGCGGCCACAGCGCGTTGCTGGCCAGGCCGGCCTGCAGGCGCGAACGCTGCACGGCCAGGCCGGCGGCGGTCAGATCGCTGTTGGCGGCCAGCGCCTGCGCCACCAGGCGATCGAGACGTTCATCGCCGAAGCCGGTCCACCAGGTGTCCTGGCGGATGTCGCGGCCTGGTGTGTCCAGGCTGCTGCGCGGGTCGTCGGCCGGTGCGTTGAGGGTGGCATCGCCACGGCCGTAGCTGGCCGCCACGTCGGGGGCCTGCACCGGGTAGCGGCCCACCGAGGCACAGCCTGAGAGGGCGAGCAGAACAGCGCCCGCCAGCAGCAGGCGCGAGGGAGCGGCAAGGGCAGTCGGGTCATCATCATCTTCATTCGCGGGCCAGGGCCTCCACCGGGTCGAGCTGCGCGGCGTTGCGCGCGGGCAGGAAACCGAACGCCACCCCGATCAGGGTGGAGCAGGCAAACGCGGCAACGATCGAGGCGGTGGAGAACAGCACCTGGAAGTCACTGGCGAAGCGGCCGATCATCGAGCCCAGCAGCAGGGCCAGGCCGATGCCGAGCACGCCGCCGAGCAGGCACACCAGCACCGCTTCGATCAGGAACTGCTGGCGGATGTCGCTCTGCCGTGCACCCACGGCCATGCGGACCCCGATCTCACGGGTGCGCTCGGTCACCGACACCAGCATGATGTTCATCACGCCGATGCCGCCCACCAGTAGCGCGATGGCGGCGATGGCGCCGATCAACAGGGTCATCGTGCGCGTGGTCTGCTCGATGGTCTCGCGGATCTCGGCGCTGTTGCTGAGGAAGAAGTCCTCGGTGCCATGGCGCATCGTCAACAGTCGGGTGATCGCTTCCTGTGCGGCATCCATCGGCGTGTCGTCGTCCACGCGCACGGTGATGCTGGAGACGTGGCTCTGACCGAGCATGCGTGACATCACCGTGGTGTACGGCACCCACACGCTGAGGCTGGTGCTGCCGCCGAAGCCGAAACTCTGACGCTTGGCCACACCGACCACGCGCGCCGGCACGTTGCCGAGCAGGATCACCTGGCCGACCGGATCGACATCGGGGAAGAACTGGGTCTGGGTGTTCTCGTCGATCACAGCCACCTGGCCCAGGCCCTTCACCGCATCGCTATCGAAGAAGCTGCCGCTGAGCAGGGTCACACCCTTGACCCGGAAGAACTGCTCGCCAACGCCGCTGACCTGGGCGGTGGAGGACTGGTTGCGGTAGCGGGCGGTGACCGAGGTCGACACGCTGGGGGTGGCACTGTCAACGTAGCTCTGCTTTGCCAGTGCATCGGCATCGCTGGCCTTGAGCGTCTGAACCCGCGCCGAGCGCATGTCGCCGAAACCACGGCCGGGATAGACGTCGATGGTGTTGGTGCCGAGCGCGCTGATGTTCTGCAGGATCTGCTGCTGCGAGCCATTGCCCAGCGCCACCACCGAGACCACCGAGGCGATGCCGATGATGATGCCGAGCATGGTCAGGAAGGTACGCAGCCGATGTGCGTTCATCGCCAGCAACGCCATGCGGAACGCTTCGGTGAAACGGTCGCGCGCCGCCCGCCAGCTGTTGCCGTGGGCAACACCGGTGCTGGCCTCGCGCTGTGCGCGGTAGCTCGGTGCGTTCGGGTTGGCGCGGTCGGCGATGATCTCGCCATCGCGGATCTCGATGATGCGCTGCGCATGTTCGGCAACGCTCATGTCGTGGGTGACGATGATGATGGTGTGGCCTTCGGCGTGCAGCTCGCCGAGGATCGCCATCACTTCCTCGCCGGATTTCGTGTCGAGCGCGCCGGTCGGTTCGTCGGCCAGGATCACCTCGCCGCCGTTCATCAGGGCACGTGCGATCGACACGCGCTGCTGCTGGCCACCGGACAGCTGGCCCGGCTTGTGATGCATGCGGTCGCTCAGGCCCAGCCGTTGCAGCAGCTGCTCGGCACGCGCGTTGCGCACGGGCCCGGGGCTGCCCGCATACACCGCCGGTACTTCCACGTTGCCGCGCGCATCCAGGTCGCCCAGCAGGTGGTAGCGCTGGAAGATGAAGCCGAAATGCTCGCGGCGCAGTTCGGCCAGCTCGTCCGGTTCCATCTTCCCGGTTTCGCGGCCGGCTACCTGGTAGCTGCCACGGGTGGGACGATCGAGGCAGCCGAGGATGTTCATCAGCGTCGACTTGCCCGAGCCGGACTGGCCGACGATGGCCACCATCTCACCGGCGTGGATGTCGAGATTGACGTCACGCAGCACGGCGATCACATCATCGCCGGCCGGGAATTCGCGTCGCAGGTCGCGCAGGCGCAGCAGCGGCGCCGTCGTGCTCATCGGCGCCCCATGCCCGGGCCGCCGACCCGCATCTGCATGCCGCCGCGGTTGCCACCGCCGGCACTGGCACCGGCCGCACCGGCTTCGCCGACCACCACGCGCTCGCCTTCCTTCAGCCCGGACAGGATCTCGGCCGAGGCGCCGTTGTTGATGCCCACGGTGACCTTGCGCGGCTGCGGCTGGCCCTTGTCGTCCAGCACCCGCACCATGCGCTCGTCGCCACGGCGCTTCGGCCCCAGCGCTACCGCCGGCACCATCAGCACACCCTTGGCCTGCTTGAGCAGCACCGAGACCTGCGCGGTCATGTCGATGCGCAGCGTGCCGTCCGGGTTCTCCACATCGAACAGCGCGTTGTAGTACACCGCGCTGCTGGAACTGGAGCTGGACGAACTGCTGGAACTGGAGGAGTTCTCGTTGGCGATCGAGGCTGGCGCCGGATTGATCTGGCGCAGCGTGGCGTGGTACTTGCGGTCCGGCTCGCCCAGCGTGGTGAAGTACACCGGCATGCCGGCCTTGATCTTGACCACGTCGGCCTCGGAGATCTCGGCGTTGACCGTGACCACGTCCAGCCGCGCCAGCATCACGATGGTGGGCGCGGTCTGGTTGGCGTTCACGGTGCGGCCTTCCTCGGCCACCACCGCGACCACGGTGCCATCCATCGGCGCGGTGATGCGGGTGTAGGCCAGGTTGGCGCGTGCGGTGCCCAGCTCGGTTTCGCGGCCCTTGATCTGCGCCTCGTAGGACTGCAGCTGGGCGCGGGCAGTCTTCAACTGTGCTTCGGCGGCATCGTATTCCTGGCGCGAGGTGGCCTCGGCGGCCAGCATCTGCTTCTGGCGCGCGAACTCCAGTTCGGCCTGGCGCAGGGTGGCCTGCTGCACGGCGCGCTGGGCGGTGACCTGGTCCAGCGAGGCCTGCGCGTTGAGCACCTGGTTCTGCTGGGTGGTGGCATCGATCTCGGCGATCAGGTCGCCTTCCTTCACGGTATCGCCCAGCTGCACCTTCAGCGACTTGATCTGGCCCGAGGCCTGCGCACCGACGCTGACCAGCTTGTAGGCGTCGATCACGCCGGTGGCCTCCACGGTCTGCTCGATGTCGCCGCGGCTGACCGGGGTGGTCGCTACGGCCGGGGCGGCGGGCTTGCGCAGCAGCCACCAGGCACCTGCGGCGACGGCGAGGGCAAACAGGGCGATCAGTATCAGGCGACCTGGGCGGGTCGCGGGCAGCAGGCGGAACGTCACGTCGTGGCTTCACTCTCGGGGCCGCGGTGGCGGCGTTGGTGGGCATTGTGAAGATCGACCGACGGGGGGCCAATCCTCGGGGTATGTCTGTATGTAACACTGTCGGTGAATACGCGTAACCACAGGTATCCCGCCCATGGCTGGATACACTGGTACGCATTGCCCCGGATGCGGTTCAGCTGCCGACACGGGATGATCGCGACATGGAGACTGAAAACACGATGCATCGACTGCTGATCGTCGACGACGACAACGACATCCGCACCCTGCTGGCAGAACAGCTGGGCCGTGCCGGCTACCAGGTGAGCACGGCCGCCGACGGCACCGCCATGCGCCAGCTGCTGGACCGTGAGCACGTGGACCTGATCGTGCTCGACCTCAACCTGCCGCGTGAGGATGGCCTGACCCTGTGCCGCGACCTGCGCGCGCGCTCGAACACGCCGGTGATCATGCTGACCGCACGCGCCGAGCCGATCGACCGCGTGCTGGGCCTGGAAATGGGTGCCGACGACTACCTGGCCAAGCCGTTCGAACCGCGCGAGCTGCTGGCGCGCATCCGCAACGTGCTGCGCCGGACCGAGGCGCTGCCGGCCAATCTCGAGCCCCTGGCGGTGCGCCGCGCACGTTTCTCGCGCTGGGTGTTCGACCTGGAACATCGCCACCTGGTGGACCCGGACGACCGCGTGGTGGTGCTGTCCGGCGCCGAGTTCCGGCTGCTGCGGGTGTTCATCGCCCATGCCAACAAGGTGCTGTCGCGCGAACAGCTGGTGGCGCTCAGCAGTGGCCGCAACTACGAAGCGCAGGACCGCGCCATCGACCTGCAGGTCAGCCGGCTGCGCAACAAGCTGGGTGACGACGGTGGCCCGGATGGCCTGATCAAGACCGTGCGCAACGAAGGCTATGTACTGGCCTCGTCGGTGAACCTGGAATAAGCCTCGATGAAGCGCCTGCGCCATTTCCTGTCCTCGATGGTCGGGCGGTTGTTCGTGATTCTGCTGCTGGGCATGAGCGTGGCCGCGATCGGCGCGACCATGCTGGCCACCTCCAAGCGTCAGCAGGAGTTCGAACGGCAGAACCTGAACCGCATCGCCGACCGCCTGCAGGGCTACGTCAATCTGCTCGATGGCAATCCGGAGCTGCGCGAGCGCCTGCTCGAGATCGGCGGGCCGAGCGTGCGTGCGCTGCAGCCGGGTGCTCGCCTGGGACGCGCCGACACCGCGCTGATGGAGGTACTGGAAGACCGTCCGGGGCCGGTGTCCCGCGCCCACGTGCACTTTGCTTCGTTCCGCTCGTGCATTCCCAAGCTGCAGGATCTGCTGCCGCCACCGCCGCCCGGGCACCGCCGGCATCCGCGCGAACGCGATCCGGCGTTCATCCCACCCAAGTGCCGTGCGGTGGACGTGACCCTCAACGACGGTACGCTGCTCAAGCTGGCGCTGGATTCACCGGCCGTGGCGCACAACGGCATCCTTGCCGTGGACCCATGGTTCCTGACCCTGCTGGTGCTGGCGATTGCGGTGCTGGCGTACATCGTCGCGCGCATGGCCAGCGCGCCGCTGCAGGAACTGGCCGCTGCCGCCGAGGACCTTGGCGATGACCTGCAGCGTGATCCCTTGCCCCTGCGCGGGCCGCGCGAAGTGCAGCGTGCCGCCGAAGCCTTCAACGCCATGCAGCACCGCCTGCAGCGGCATCTGGCTGAGCGCACGCAGATGCTGGCGGCGATCACCCATGACCTGCAGACGCCGCTGACCCGCCTGCGTCTGCGCCTGGAAAACGTCGGCGATGAAGCGCTGCGCGAGCGCCTGATCGGTGATCTGGCGGCGATGCAGGCACTGGTGCGCGAAGGCCTTGAGCTGGCCCGCAGTGCCGAAAGCGCCGAACAGCGTGCCGCGCTGGACCTGGATTCGCTGCTGGAGAGCATTGTTGAAGACACGGCCGAGGGCGGCGGTGATGTCGTCTTCGAAGGCGGCAGCGGAGCGGTGTTGATGTTGCGTCCGCTGGCCATGCACCGCCTGTTTTCCAACCTGGTGGATAACGCGGTGATGTATGCCTACCGGGTGCGTGTACGGGTGGAGCGCAGTGGCGGTGCGATCACCGTAGTGGTGGCCGATGACGGTCCCGGCCTCGCCGAGGATCAGCTGGAGGCGGTGTTCGACCCGTTCGTGCGGGTGGAAACCTCCCGTTCGCGGGAAACCGGCGGTGCCGGGCTGGGCCTGACCATCGCCCGCGCACTGGCCGAGAAGGACGGCGCTCGCCTGTGGCTGCGCAACCGCGCCGAAGGTGGGTTGGAGGCGGTGGTGCAGTGGCCGGCCAGCGCGCAGGTGGTTCCTCCGGGCCGGGCCGGCTGAGTCCGCCCGCCGGCCAGCGGTGACGCCAGGGCCGGGGTTTGGCCTATCATCTGCGCAACTCCCAAGTTTCCCGTCGATGAGCCAGCCTGTTCCCGCCGGCATGCCGTTCCGCGCTGCCCGGCCGTTCCCGCACCCTGCCTGCTCCGGCGGCTGCATCTGGCCACCGCCGCTGCACTGATGGGCGGACAGGGGGGCAACGGGCGCTGGGTGGAGTGCCACGTATCGGGATTCAGGCGGGCGCTGCGGCAGGGGCTGCTGTGGCTGCTGCTGGCGGTCGCGCTGCCGCTGGCCGCACAGGACGGTGCCCCACCGCTGCGCGACTACGCCATTGATGTATGGACGTCGCGCAACGGCCTGCCGCACAACTCGCTGCGCGACATCGCGCAGACCCCCGAAGGCCACCTGTGGTTCGCCACCTGGGAAGGCCTGGTGCGTTACAACGGCCTAGATTTCACCGTGTTCGACCGCAGCACCCGCCCGGGCCTGCGCGACAACGGCATCGGCGCGCTGCTGGTCGACCGCCAGGGTGGTCTGTGGATCAGTGATTCGCGCGGCAACGTCAGCCACCGCGGCAACGATGGGCAGTGGCGTGTCTGGGAGCATCGGGCCGATACCCCGCAGGTGCTGATCCAGTCCATGCAGATGGACAGCCAGGGCCGTCTGTGGTTGCTGTATGAAGGCAAGGGCATCGGCTATCTGACACCGGACACCGGCATCGTCTACCGGGCGCCGGCGGCCGACCTGCCGATGGCGATGAGCTTCACCAAGCTGGTGGTCGATGCGCAGGACCGGGTCTGGGCCGGCACGCTGGACGGGCTGGTGCTGCGTGACAACGACGGCGTGCTCAAGCGGGCCCCTGCAGCCTGGGGGCTGGGCGCCGGCAGTGGGCTGTCGTGGCCGTACCGCGCTCCGGATGGCGCGCTGTGGATCGTCGCCGGCGAGCGCCTGTACCGGGTGGAGGATGACCAGCTGGTGTTGATGCACCGTCTGCCGGGCCAGCTGCACATGACCTCGATGCTGCAGGACCGCCACGGTGACCTGTGGCTGGGCACCGAGAACCAGGGCCTGCTGCGGATCTCCGCACATGGCCTGGAGCGGCTGCCGGCGGGCCTGAACCTGCCGGGTGGGCGCGTGGTCAGCCTGCGCGAGGACGCCGAAGGCAGCATCTGGGTGGGTGCCAATGGTGGCCTGTACCGGCTGCGCGAAACACTGTTCAGCAGCTACACCGAGCGCGATGGCCTCAGTGGCGACTATGTGCGCACCGTGTTCGAGGACCGCGACCGCCAGCTGTGGGTCGGCAGTGCCAGCGGCCTCGACCTGCAGACCGCCGATGGCCGCTTCCGCGCGATGCCGCTGCACAACCGCGGCGGCAAGGCACCTTCGGTGCTCAGCCTGGCGCAGGGCCCGGACGGTGACCTGTGGGTCGGAACGTTCGGCGATGGCGTCTACCGTCTTGGCCGTGATGGCAGGCTGCGGCACAACTATGCCGCAGCCGATGGCATGCCGGGCGGCAACATCCGCGCGATCAGCGTGGACCCGCAGGGCGTGGTCTGGGCCGGCACGCAGAAGGGCGTGGTGCGCATCGATGGCGACCGCGTGCAGGTATCAGACATTGCGGGGATGCCCGGTGGCCTGATCACCGCGCTTGAGCACGACCATCAGGGCAACCTGTGGATCGGCACCATCGAGGGAATCCGCGTGCTGCGCGGTGACCACGTGCAGTCGATCGACCTGGCGCCGCTGGGCGGGGGCCGCAGTGTGTTCGGTTTCCACCAGCTGGGCGACGCGATGTGGATCAGCAGTGACCGTGGCCTATACCGCTGGCGGAACGGCACGCTGGCGCGGGTGGGGCTGGAGCAGGGCATGCCGGTGGATGCGGTGTTCCAGCTGGTGCCGGATCGTCTTGGCAACGTGTGGATCAGCAGCAACCGCGGCGTGCTGCGCACCGACATGGCGACCCTCAATGCCGTGGCCGATGGCCGCGCACCGCGGGTGGTGGTGGAGCGCTACAACGAGATCGACGGGATGGCCAACGCGCAGGCCAACGGCAGCTCCGGGCCATCGGCCATCCTGCGCCAGGACGGCACGTTCTGGGTGGTCACCGCCGGAGGCCTGAGCACCGTCGACCCGCAACGCCTGCAACGCTTCCGCGAGCGCCTTTCACCGCCGGCAGCGATTGAAAGCGTGCAGGTGGATGGCGCACCGGTGCATTGGGAAGGTCCGGACCGGAACTACATTCCCGGCGGCCGCCGCTTGACGGTGAGCTACGTCGGCTTGAGCTACCTGATGTCTGACCGGATCCGCTACCGCACGCGGCTGGACGGCCTGGATGCGGGATGGGTCGAACGCGGCCCGCAGCGCAGCGTGGAGTTCGTCGGCCTGCCGCCGGGCGACTACACCCTGCACGTGGCCGCTGCCCATCCGGGTGGCAGCTGGGGCCAGCAGGAGGCGGTATGGAGCTTCACTGTGGAGCCGTTCTGGTGGCAGCGACGCAGCGTGCAGGTGCTGGGTGGCCTGTTGCTGCTGGCCGGGCTGGTGGCGCTGTACCGCCTGCTGCTGCAGCAGTTGAAGGCCAGCAACCTGCGCCTGGCGCGGCGGGTGGATGAAGCCACCTTCGACCTGCAGGCCAAGACCGTGCACCTGCAGGCGCTGAACCAGGAAAAGACCGAACTGGCCGAGCGTCTGGCACGCCAGGCCGAGGCCTTCGAACGGCAGGCCCGCGAGGATGCGCTGACCGGCCTGGCCAACCGCCGTGCCTTCGATGAAACCCTGGCCCGCGACTTCGCGCGTGCGCAGCGCAGTGGTCATCCGCTGTGCCTGGTGGTGCTGGACATCGACCACTTCAAGGACGTCAACGATCGCCACAGCCACAGCATCGGCGATGCGGTGCTGGTGCAGGTGGCGAGGCTGATCGCCGCCGCCAGCCGCGATTCGGACCTGCCGGCGCGGACCGGTGGCGAAGAGTTCGCGCTGCTGCTCAACGACACCCGCCTGGAGGAAGCCGCACAGCTGTGCGCGCGCCTGCGCGGCCTGTTCCATGACCATCCCGACTGGGCCGGCGTGGCGGGCCTGCGCGTGACCTTCAGCGCAGGCCTGGTGGAACTGGATGCCGATGACCGCACCCCGGCGCTGCTGTACCAGCGCGCCGACCGCGCGCTGTACCGCGCCAAGAGCGACGGCCGGGATCGTACGAGCATTGGTTGATTGCATCCACGCATGGCGTGGATCCACCGTGCGGTGAGTGGTGGGTGCGGTTGCGCCGTTGACTGGCTTACCGCGGCCAGGCGTTGGCGATGGTGCAGAACAACCGTGCAGTCTGCTCGGTGTCATACACCGCGCTGTGCGCCTCGTTGGCGTCCCAGCCCAGCCCGGCGGCCGTGGCTGCACGCGCCAGCACGGTCTGCCCGTAGGCGATGCCGGCCAGGGTCACCGTGTCGAACACGCTGAACGGATGGAACGGATTGCGCTTGTGACCGGTACGTGCAACCGCCGCGTTGACGAAACCGAGGTCGAAATGTGCGTTGTGGCCGACCAGGATCGCGCGCTGGCAGCCGTATTTCTTCATCGCCGCACGCACCGGGGTGAAGATGTGGTCCAGCGCGGCTTTCTCTTCCTTGGCCAGCCGGAACGGGTGGTCGAGGATGATGCCGGTCACTTCCAGCGACTTCGGGTCGATCTCCAGGCCTTCGGCCGGTATCACGTGGGCGCTGGCGGTCTGGCCGGGGTAGAGCAGGCCGTTCTCGTCCATCTCGATCGGCACGGCAGCGATTTCCAGCAGCGCGTTGCGCTGGCTGTCGAAGCCGCCGGTTTCCACATCCACCACCACCGGCAGGAAGCCGCGGAAGCGTTGTGACATCGCGCGCTGCGCCTGGGGTACTACGGAATCGGGAGCGGCGGCAGGTGCGGGAGTGGGGTCAGTCATGCGTGAATTCTAGCAGAGCGACCCTGAGTGCCCGGCCAGCCTTCTGTGCATGGGTTCCCGGCGTGGGCGTGTGTCGACCAGGGTCGACACCTACCGAACCGCTGGCCGCGCAGGTGTGGCCGAGGGAGACCACCGCGCCAACCACGCATCCACGCTCAGTCTGCCGGCGCCGGTGAAGATCAGTGGCAGCAGCATCGCCATGAACAGCACCGGCAGCTTGAAGTTGCCGAAGCCCTGGTCAGTGATCGCATAGCCCATGGCGAGGTCGGCCAGCGAGTTCCACTCCATCGGCCAATGCACTGCATAGGTCGCCACAATGGTCAGCACCAGCAGGCTGGCTGCGGCAAACCGGGTGCCGAAGCCAACCAGCAGGCAGGCCGCGCCGATCAGTTCGAACCAGGTGGCGAGCTGCCAGTTCAGGGCAGCCGGCAGCTGGTCGAACGGGAACGGGAAGGCGTCCTGCAGATCGGCGAACCAGTTCTGCCCGTGCAGTTTCTCGCGGCCGGATTCGAAGAATTCCCAGGCCAGCAGCAGGCGCAGGCCGAGCGGGGCCAACCAAGGGGCGAGACAGTCCAGCTGGCCGCGCGCGGTGGCCAGGGTCGGGAGGTTCATCGGCGGTTCTCCGGGGGAAGGGGTGTCAGCTGGGGACTGCGAGCGGGCCGATCACGCTGGCCTGCAGGAACTGTTGCAGCAGCGCAGCACCGGGTAGGGCCAGCGCGTCATCGGCCAGGCCGTGCGCAGCAGCTAGCTGCTGCAGGTAGGCATGACCATCGAGGCCGGGGCGTTCGCCGATGCTGGACAGCAGGTACACCGCCAGTGGGCTGAGTACGGCAAAGCGCACCTCGCCATCGACCTCGCGACGGACCAGCAGGCCGGTCGGTTCGGCCGGCGGTTGTGACGGTGCGTCCCCGGCACCAAGCCGGTGCACGGGCCACTGGTACAGCAGCGGCCACGCCAGCGGCGAGCGCTGCAGCGGCACCCGCAGCGGGTCGATGTCACCTGGCACCGGCAGCGGCTCGGCAGGAAGCTGGTACAGCGCGGTTTCCACCCACTCGTAATGAGCAAGTTCGGCCAACGCCGGGTGCGGCAGCTGTGGCTGCGCCTGCAGCCACTCCACGAATTCGGCGGCCAGTTCGGTGAACAGCGGCGTCTGGCAGCGATGGGTCGCGAAGTACTGGCGCACCAGTCCGCTCCAGGCCGGTTCGCCGAGCAGGCGCACGCAGACCGGGAAGCCGTTGCTCAACAGGCCGAGCAGATTGTTGAACAGCAGCCGTTGGTACACCGCCACCCGGCGTGGCTCCAGGCCGGCCGGTGGCGGCACGCTCTCCGGATCGCGCAGATGGGCAGTGAACGCGTGCTGCTGCGCGCGCAGGGTGTCGGTGGCGTCAGCCATGTGCAGCCCCGGCGTGTGCGGTCTGCAGGCGGCGGATGGTCTGCAGTTCGCCCTGCAGTTCTGCATAGGGCGGGAAATTGAAATCGCGTTCGAGCAGGGTGGGGCGCGGGCCGATGCGCGCGTAGGTACGCGCCAGCAGGTCCCAGACGGGATCGATCACCGCGCTGCCATGGGTATCGATCTTCAGGTCCGGTGCCTCGTCCAGGTGCCCGGCCACGTGCAGGCAGACGATGCGCTCAGCGGGCAGCCCGGCAATGAAGGTGTCGGAGTCGTAGCCATGGTTGCAGGCGTTGACGTAGACGTTGTTGACGTCCAGCAACAGGTCGCAGTCGGCCTCGGCGAGCACGGCAAGGGTGAAGGCCAGTTCGTCCATCGCCGGTTCCGGTGCCAGGTAGTAGGACACGTTTTCCACCGCGATGCGGCGACCCAGCAGGTCCTGCACGCGGGCGATGCGTGCGGCGGTATGGCGCACCGCTTCGTCGGTGAACGGAATCGGCAGCAGGTCGTACAGGTGTCCGTCGTCGCTGCAGTAGCTCAGGTGCTCGCTGTACAGCGGCACGCGGTGCTTCTCCAGGAACTGGCCGATCTGTTCCAGCAGACGGGTGTCCAGCGGCGCGCTGCCGCCCAGCGACAACGACAGGCCGTGGCAGCTCAACGGATGGCGCTGCGCCAGTTCGGCCAGTGCATCACCGGCGGGACCGCCGACGTGAATCCAGTTCTCCGGCGCGCATTCGAGGAAATCGAAGTCGCCGGCCGGTGCATCACGCAGCTCCTGCAACAGCGCCCGGCGCAGCCCCAACCCTGCGGCCGCCGCACGAAGCGGCGACCGCGGGCTGACGACGCTGGCGCGGACGTCAGTGCTTGGCACCGCACTTGCCTTCGCCACACTTGCCTTCGGCCGCCTTCTTGTCGCCGGTCTTGGCCTTGGCGCCAGCTGCCGCTCCGGCAGCCTTGCCCTTGTCGGCGCCGCACTTGCCTTCGGCAGTCTTGCCGTCGGCGCCACACTTGCCTTCGGCATGCTTGGTCGCGTCAGCGGCCATCTTGGTGTCGGCGGCCTTGGCGTCGGTACTGGCCTTGGCTGCCTGTCCGGCCACCAGGTAGCCCTGGGCGAGGTCGCTCATGCTCAGGGCCGAGGCACTGGCGGTCATGCCCAGGCCGGCGGCCAGGGCGGTAGCAGTCAGCAGGGACAGGGTCTTGTTGGAACTGCTCATCGGTCGTGCTCCTGGGTGGTGTGGGCGGGTGCCCGGGTGGCCGGCAGGGATGCCGGTGGAAACGATGGTGCAGCGATCCTACTCAACGAATCCTCGCCAAGAACTCAAATTTTCGTGAGGTTTGTTACAGAAGCATCCGGCAGGTTCGCACCGGGCAAGCCCGGCGCCCACAATCCGGGGGAATACCCCAAAAAATAAGGCCGCCGTCACAAGGACAGCGGCCACCCTGGATCCAACTCTGGTGTTGCAGTGCAGCGTCAGATCTGCCCGGTGCTGGAGGTCTCGTCGCGCTTCTCGCGCGGCGGCAGCGGCTGCTCGCCGTGCACCAGGAACCAGACGTTCTCGGCGATGTTTGTGGCGTGGTCGCCCACGCGCTCCAGGTTCTTGGCCATGAACAGCAGGTGCGTGCACGGGGTGATGTTGCGCGGGTCTTCCATCATGTAGGTCAGCAGCTCACGGAACAGCGCGGTGTACTGCGCGTCCAGGCGGGCATCGTCCTCGCGCAGTTCCAGCGCGGCATCGGCGTCGTTGTCGCGGTAGGCGGCAATGGCGCGGCGCACCTGCTGCGCGGCCAGGCGGCCCAGCGCACGCAGGCCCTGGATCTGCGGAAGTGGCGGCACCTTGCCTAGCGCGATCGAACGCTTGGCCACGTTCGCCGCATAGTCGCCGATGCGTTCGATGTCGGCCGGGATGCGCAGGCCCGCCAGGATCTCGCGCAGGTCGCGCGCCATCGGGCCACGCAGCGCCAGGCGCATCACGTCGTGGCTGATCTGCTGCTCAAGCGCATCGATCGCTTCGTCGTTGGCGATGATACGATGGGCAGCGTTCTCGTCGCGCTTCTCGATCACGTCCATCGCCGCTTCGAGCTGGGCGACGGCCATCTCGCCCATGCGCACGATTTCGGCCACCAGGCGCTGCTGCTCTTCGTCGTAGCTCTTGACGATGTGGTCGTTGGGAAGGTTCATGGTTGTTCCACTCTGTAGAGTCGAGCCATGCTCGACTGGCGTTGTCTGTAGAGCCGAGCCACGCTCGACTGGCGTTTCAGCCGAAGCGACCGGTGATGTAGTCTTCGGTCTGCCGCTGCGACGGCTGCGAGAAGATCACTTCGGTGCGGTCATGCTCGATCAGGTCGCCCAGGTACATGAAGGCGGTGTAGTCGGACACGCGCGCGGCCTGCTGCATGTTGTGGGTAACGATGACGATGGTGTACTCGTGCTTGAGCTCTTCCACCAGCTGCTCGATGCGGCTGGTCGAAATCGGGTCCAGCGCCGAGGTCGGCTCGTCCAGCAGCAGCACCGACGGGCGCAGCGCCACGGCACGGGCGATGCACAGTCGCTGCTGCTGGCCACCCGACAGGCCCAGCGCGCTCTGCCCCAGCTTGTCCTTCACTTCGTCCCACAGCGCGCCCTGGCGCAGCGCCTGCTCGACGCGGTCGGCCATGTCGGCCTTGCTCAGCTTCTCGTGGTGGCGGATGCCGTAGGCGACGTTCTCGAAGATGGTCATCGGGAACGGCACCGGCTTCTGGAACACCATGCCGACCTTGCTGCGCAGGCGGTTCATCGGGTACTTCGGCGACAGGATGTTCTCGCCGTCCAGCAGCACTTCACCGCGCGCTTCCAGCTTCGGGTACAGCGCGTAGATGCGGTTGAAGATGCGCAGCAGGGTCGATTTGCCGCAACCGGAGGGACCGATCAGCGCGGTCACGCGCTTTTCCGGAATCTCCAGGTTGATGCCCTTCAGGGCGTGGAACTTGTCGTAGTAGAAGTCCAGTCCACGCGCAGCCAGCTTCACCGGCGACGGCGTGTGCAGGCTCTCGTGCGAGGACGGCACGGCGATGCGCTGCATCGGCACGGCGTTGGAAAGGTCGTTCATGGCGTTATCCACGGAAAGGTCAGTCATGGGAGATACGGTTGCGCAGCAGGATGCCGCGGGCGGCAAGGCTGACCAGCAACACGAAGACAGTCAGCACCAGGGCACCGGCCCAGGCCAGGACCTGCCAGGATTCATACGGGCTGCCGGCGAACTGGTTCATCACCACCGGCACTGAGGCCATCGGCTGGAAGATGTTGTTGTTCCAGTACTGGTTGCCGAAGGCGGTGAACAGCAGCGGCGCGGTCTCGCCGGAAATGCGGGCCAGCGCCAGCAGGATGCCGGTGATGATGCCGGCCGAGGCACTGCGGTACAGCACCTGCACGATCACCTTCCACTGCGGGATACCCAGCGACAGGGCCGCTTCGCGCATCTGCGAGGGCACCAGCCGCAGCATCTCGTCGGTGGTGCGCACCACCACCGGCAGCACGATGAAGGCCAGCGACAGGGCACCGGCGAACGCCGAGAAGTTGCCGCCGGTCTGCATCACGTACAGGGTGTAGACGAACAGGCCGAGCACGATGGACGGGGCCGACAGCAGGATGTCGTTGACGAAGCGGACCACGGTGCCGACCTTGCGGGCGTTGCCATACTCGGCCAGCCAGGTACCGGCCAGCACGCCCAGCGGCGTGCCGATGCCGATCGCCAGCGCACACATCACTGCACTGCCGAAGAAGGCGTTGGCAAGGCCGCCTTCCTGCATCGGCGGCGGCGTCATCTTGGTGAACAGATCCCAGTTGATGCCGGCCAGGCCTTTCGAGGCCAGGGTGAACAGGATCCAGCCCAGGAAGAACAGGCCGAACAGCGCGGTGGCGCAGGAAGCGGTGATCGCAACGACGTTGCCGATGCGGCGGCGAAGGTACAGCGAATCAGCGGTGGTGGACATCAGTTGCCCTCCTTGCGGGACAGGCGCATCAGCATCAGGCGGGCGATGGCCAGCACCACGAAGGTGACGATGAAGAGGACGAAGCCGAGCAGCAGCAGCGCCGAGCGGTAGGTTTCAGTGGCTTCGCCGAAATCGTTGGCGATCAGCGCGGCGATGGTGGTGCCCGGTTCCAGCAGCGACGGCGACAGGCGCACGCTGTTGCCGATCACGAAGGCCACCGCCATCGTTTCGCCCAGGGCGCGGCCGAGGCCGAGGAAGATGCCGCCGATCACCGCCGAGCGGGTGTAGGGCAGGACGATGTCCCAGCTCACTTCCCACTTGGTGGAGCCCAGCGCGTAGGCCGATTCCTTCAGGCGGGTCGGCACGGTCAGGAACACTTCGCGCATCACCGAGGAGATGAACGGAATGACCATGATGGCCAGCACGAAACCGGCGGTGAGCATGCCGATGCCGAGCGGCGGGCCCTGGAACATCGGGCCGATGATCGGCCATTCGCCCAAGGTCTCGTTGAGGAACGGGGTGACGTACTCGGTCATCACCGGTACCAGCACGAACAGGCCCCACATGCCGTAGATGATCGAGGGAATGCCGGCCAGCAGTTCGATGGCGGTACCGACCGGGCCACGCAGCCAGCGCGGCGCGACTTCGGTGAGGAAGAAGGCGATGCCGAAGCTGACCGGCACGGCGATGACCATCGCGATGAGCGCGGTGACCAGGGTGCCGTAGATCGGGGCGAGGGCGCCGAACTTGTTTTCGACCGGATTCCAGTCGGCGGAGAAGAAGAAGCTCAGGCCCTGCATCTGCAGGGCGTGACGGCCGCCCCACAGCATCGACAGCGCGGCGCAGGCCAGGGCGATCAGGACGAAGATGACGGTGCCGACCAGCACCCATCGGAACAGTTTGTCGTTGCGGGCATCACGCGTATCACGCGTGGACGGGGCTGCTACAGGCTGGGCGATGGCATTCATGGGGACGGCAGGGCCAGGAAGGGGCGGGGCGGCACGGCGTGGAAGAGGCGGTGCCCGCGCGGGGCGGGCACCGTCGTGTCCATCACTTCAGGTCGGTCGCCCAGTAGGCCTCGATCTGCTTGACCAGTTCGGCCGGCAGCGGCACGTAGTGCAGCTCGTTGGCCTGGGCCTGGCCGTTTTCGAAGGCCCACTTGAAGAAGGCCAGGGTGTCCTGGTTGCGCTTGGCGTCCTTCGGCTGCTTCTGCATCAGCATGAAGTTGGTGGCGGTGATCGGCCACGCCTGCTCGCCCGGGGCGTTGGTGATGACCAGGTTGAAGTCCTTGGCGCTGGCCCAGTCGGCGCTGGCGGCCGCGGCGGCGAAGGTTTCCGCGCTCGGCTCGACCCAGTTGCCGGCCGCGTTCTGCATGGCGGTGTACGGCATGCCGTTCTGCAGCGCGTAGGCCAGTTCGACGTAGCCGATGGAGCCCTTGATCTGCTTCACGTAGGAAGCAACGCCTTCGTTGCCCTTGCCACCAACACCGTCCGGCCACTGCACCGAGGTGCCTTCGCCGACCTTGCTCTTCCACTCCGGGCTGACCTTGGACAGGTAGTTGGAGAAGTTGAAGGTGGTGCCTGAACCGTCCGAACGGTGAACCAGGGTGATCTTGCCTTCCGGCAGCTTCACGCCCGGGTTGGCGGCGACGATGGCCGGGTCGTTCCAGGTCTTGACCTTGCCCAGGAAGATGTCGGCCAGCAGGGCGCCGCTCAGGCGCAGCTTGCCGGCTTCCAGGCCTTCGATGTTGACCACCGGGACCACGCCGCCGATGGCGGACGGGAACTGGGCCAGGCCGGCCTGGGCCAGCTCTTCGCTGCTCAGCGGCTTGTCGGAGGAACCGAAGTCGACGGTGCCGGCCTTGATCTGGGCGATACCGCCGCCCGAGCCGATCGACTGGTAGTTGATCTTGGCGCCAGTGCTGGCGTTGTAGTCAGCCGACCACTTGGAGACCAGCGGGAAGATGAAGGAAGCGCCGGCACCGGACACTTCGGCGGTCACCTTGGCACCGGCAGCGGCCGGAGCGGCGGCACCGTCGGCAGCCGGCTGCTGCGCTGCCTGCTTGTCGCCACCGCAGGCCGACAGGCCCAGGGCGATGGCCAGGGAAAGGGCGGCAAGGCCGGCCGAGTGCAGTTTCATGGTCACTCCATAGCGGGGTAGAGCCGACGGCGTCGGCGGATGCGGCTATGAAATGATGTTTTTGTTACAGCCGTATTACGACCATGACAGAGGTGCCCTGGATCACGTTCTGACAAGGGTTTCACAGGGTTGGCACCAATCCGGCAGGTGCCCGGAAACCCCCGATCTGCGCACCGATATGACGGCCGGTTGGCCCTTGTAGAGTCGAGCCATGCTCGACTGCTCCCTGCCCCGGTAGGTGCGGACCGTTGGTCCGCACGCTCCAGCACCCAGCCGAGCATGGGCTCGGCTCTACAAACGCTCCTGCCTCTGCTCCTGCCTTCCATGACCCCACAGCGCCCGCGATGAACTGTCCAGAGGCGGTGGGCCAGGGCGTGCAGGACCGTCCACGGCATGGATGCCGTGGACGAGCCCCAGGGACGGGTTTACGGCGTGTCCTGCACGCCCTGGCCCACCGACTCCCCCATGGATCAGCGCAGGCGCAACGCTCTTCACGACCAACCCCAAAAAACAAGAAGAGCGCGAGATCTCGAGGATCTCGCGCCCGGGTGGGATCGGCGGGGGAGAGAGGACCCGCCGATCCCGTTCCTGCGGGGGAACGCTTACTTCAGGTTCTGCGACCAGTAGGTCTCGATCTGGCGGACCAGGCTGTCCGGCAGCGGCACGTAGTCCAGCTGGCGGGCCTGGGCGTCGCCGCTCTTGTAGACCCAACGGAAGAACTCCTGGGTGGCCTTGCCGTTGGCAGCGTTCTTCGGCTTCTTGTGCACCAGGATGAAGTTGGTGGCGGTGATCGGCCAGGACTCGGCGCCCGGGGCGTTGGTCATCACCAGGTAGAAGTCCTTGGCGCTGGCCCAGTCAGCGCTGGCAGCGGCGGCGGCGAACGAGGTGTCGCTCGGCTGCACGAAGCGTCCGGCGGCATTCTTCATCGAGGTGTACGACAGCTTGTTCTGCAGCGCATAGGACAGTTCGACGTAGCCGATGCCGCCCTTGATCTGCTTCACGTAGGCAGCAACGCCTTCGTTGCCCTTGCCGCCGATGCCGGCCGGCCACTGGACCGAGGTGCCTTCACCGACCGAGCTCTTCCACTCCGGGCTGACCTTGGACAGGTAGTTGACGAAGTTGAAGGTGGTGCCCGAGCCGTCCGAACGGTGCACGACGGTGATCTTGGCGCTCGGCAGCGTCACGCCCGGGTTCAGCGCGGCGATGGCCGGGTCGTTCCAGGTCTTGATCTTGCCCAAGAAGATGTTGGCCAGCACGGTGCCGTCCAGCTTCAGCGCGCCCGGGGCGATGCCGGCCACGTTGACCACCGGCACCACGCCGCCGATCACCGAGGGGAACTGCGCCAGGCCCGAAGCCGCCAGTTCTTCCGGCTTCAGCGGGGCGTCGGACGAGCCGAAATCAACGGTCTTGGCCTTGATCTGCGCAATGCCGCCGCCGGAACCGATCGACTGGTAGTTGACCTTGTTGCTGGTGGCGGCGTTGTAGTCGGCCGACCACTTCGACATCACCGGGTAGATGAACGAGGCGCCCGCGCCGGTGATTTCAGCGGCGTTGGCGGCGAACACGGACGACGCTGCGAAGACGGCAACGGCAACGCGCGACTTGAAGGCGTGGATCACGGGGTGGCTCCTGGGTTGATTGGGATGCGGGGTTACCCGCCCGGCGCACATTCCATAACGGTTCGATGACAACGCAGGGACCGTTGTATGACGCAGCCGTTACAGCGCTGCCCGGTGCCCGTACAGCAGGGGCGTGAAGGTTCTGCGTACCGCGGGCAACGTGATGACCAATGCGCCGGACACGGACGTAAGCCGGTTGCGATCACGTTCTATATGTCGCTGATGACCTGTCCGCTGTGGTCGTCATGCCGTCCCGGCCCGGCATTCCGCAGTGATGCCGCGTCATCCACACGAAACCATCGATGCAGGTCAGGGCTGCGCGGCGATCGGCCCGGGCCGGGACGCTGATACGTGACGCCCTGTGCCACAAGGCATCGACACGCATGTGGCCACAAATGAGTCGTACGCATGACCGCACGAAGAAATCTGTGGTTGGTGCTCAATCTGTCATTCGGCTGTCATGGTTTTAACGGAACGTTCGCAAAACGCTTGACCGGCCTGCCGGCGTGGCGTTCTGCCCAAGCCATTCCAACCCTCTGGAGAAATCCAAAATGCGTTCCCATTTGCTCGCCGCCGCGGTCGTTGCAAGCCTCGGTCTGGTTTCCGCCGACGCCTTCGCAGCTCCCGCCAGCTCGGGCGTATCCCAGGCACAGCTGCAGCAGCTGCAGGCACAGATCGCTGCGCTGCAGGCCCAGGTCCAGCAGTTGCAGAACGATTCGCAGGCGCTGCAGGCGCAGTCCGACGCGCAGTCCGAAGTGAACATCACCCAGGCCCAGGCCCTGGAAGGTGCGCAGAAGACCCAGACCAGCGTCGACAAGCTGGCCAAGCTGGTCAATGACAACAAGATTGGCGGTCGCATGTTCTTCGACCTGACCAACATCGACAAGACCAGCAACGGCAAGGACACCGCCGCCAGCGGCACCGGTCTGGACGTCAAGCGCTTCTACCTGACCGTGGACCACAAGTTCAACGACATCTGGTCGGCCAACCTGACCACCGACTTCCAGTACAGCTCGGCCATCGGCAACACCGAACTGTTCGTCAAGAAGGCCTACGTGCAGGGCAGCTTCGACCCGGCCTTCAACCTGCGCGTCGGTGCCGCCGACATGCCGTGGATCCCGTACGTCGAGAAGTTCTACGGCATGCGCTATGTCGAGAACACCCTGACCGACCGCCTGAAGTACGGCAACTCGTCTGACTGGGGCCTGCATGGCTTCGGCAACCTGGGCAACAACTTCAACTACGCCGTGTCGGTCGTGTCCGGCGCCGGCTACAAGAACCCGACCCGCAGCAAGGGCATGGACGTGGAAGGCCGCGTGGCCTACACCCCGAACGAGAACTTCGTGGTCGCCGTCGGCGGCTACAGCGGCAAGCTGGGCAAGGAAACCGACATCCAGAGCGCCGAGAACACCTACACCCGCGCCAACGCGATGGTGGCCTACGCCGACAGCAACTTCCGCGTCGGTGGCGAGTACTTCCAGGCCAAGAACCTCAACAACGTGCTGACCGTTGCCACCGACAAGACCAGCGGCTGGTCGGTGTGGGGCAGCGTGCGCGTCACCGACGGCGGCATCAACGTGTTCGGTCGTTACGATGACACCGACGTCAGCAAGACCTTGGACCCGACCCTGAGCGACAAGTACTGGAACGTCGGCGTCGAGTTCCCGGTCATGAAGAACCTCAAGCTGTCGACCGTGTACAAGTACACGCACCTGGCCAACGCCGGCGACAAGAAGAACGACAAGACCAAGGAATTCGGCGTCTGGGGCGACCTGTCGTTCTGATCTCCTGAAGCACCCTTGTCTACAAGCAAAGACGGCGGGCCTTGTGCCCGCCGTCTTTGTTCTGTCACACCATGAACGCGGTCACGCCTCCGCCGTGGTCTTTTCCTTGAACCGGCACAGGTCGGCGATCACGCAGCCCGGGCAATCCGGCTTGCGCGCCTTGCACACATAACGCCCGTGCAGGATCAGCCAGTGATGCGCGTCGAGCAGGAACTCGGCCGGAATCACCTTCACCAGCTTGTCTTCCACGTCGCGCACGTTCTTGCCTGGTGCCAGACCGGTGCGGTTGGAGACGCGGAAGATGTGCGTGTCCACCGCCATCACCGGCTCACCGAATGCAGTGTTGAGCACCACGTTGGCGGTCTTGCGGCCCACGCCCGGCAGCGCTTCCAGTTCATCCCGATCGCGCGGCACTTCACCGCCGTGCTTCTCCAGCAGGATCGCGCAGGTGGCGATCACGTTCTTCGCCTTGGCGTTGAACAGGCCGATGGTGGCGATGTACTGCTTCAGGCCGTCTTCCCCCAGGGCGAGGATCTTCGCCGGCGTGTTGGCCACCGGGAACAAACGGCGCGTGGCCTTGTTGACGCCGACATCGGTGGCCTGTGCCGACAACGCTACCGCTACCAGCAGCTCGAACGGCGAGCTGTATTCCAGCTCGGTCTTGGGGTGCGGGTTGAGTTCGCGCAGGCGGGTGAACATCTCCACCACGTCGGCGCGTGGCATCGTGCCGCCACGCCGCGCCGGGGCGCGTGCAGTCTTCTTCGTGGTGGCCATTACTGCTCCTTGCCGCTGGCGCGGGCCTTGGCCCGGGCGAGGATGGCGGCCGCTGCGGCGGGCAGGGTAGGCTTCACGTCCGGCGCCGGGGCGGCGTGCGCCGCGCGTCGCGTTCGGCTTCGCGGCGGGCCAGTCGCACCGCGCGGGCGCGGTAGCGTTCGCGGGCCGCCCAGGCGGCCTGAAGCTGCCGCTGGGCCTGCTGCAACCGCTGCGGGAGTTCCGGGTGACCGGGCAGCAACTGCGCGTCGTCGGCGCGGGCGACATAGTCCATCAGCCCGGCCTGCAGGGCGCCATCGAGATCGTCTGCCTGGACCCGGGCAAACAGCTGCGCGGGGTTGGGTCGGGATGCCATGGCGTCAGCGGTTCTGGAAGGCCGGCGGACGGCGCTGCAGGAACGCGCTGGTGCCTTCGCGCATGTCCTCGGTGGCGAACAGCAGGCCGAACTGCGCGCTTTCGTACTCCAGCCCTGCCTCCAGGCTGCATTCGCCACCCACGTGCACGGCATCAAGCAGGCCACGCAGGGCCAGCGGCGCCGAGCGTGCCAACTGGCGGGCGACGTCCTGCACACGGTTGTCCAGCGCGTCGGCCGGCACCACTTCGCTGACGATGCCCAGTTCCAGCGCACGCGCGGCGTTGATCGGTGCACCCAGCAGGCACAGCTCCAGGGTGGCGGCGCGGCCGCACAGGCGCAGCAGGCGCTGGCTGCCGCCGAAGCCGGGAATCAGGCCGAGATTGATCTCCGGCTGGCCGACCTTGGCCGTATCGGCCGCGATGCGCAGGTGGCAGGCCATCGCCAGTTCCAGGCCGCCGCCCAAGGCAAAACCGTTCACGCGCGCGATCACCGGCTTGGGCATGCGCTCGATCTGGCGCATCAGGGCCTGGCCGAGCAGGGAGAAATCACGTCCCTGAACCGCACTGAGTGTGTTCATCTCGGCGATGTCGGCTCCGGCCACGAACGCCTTCGGACCGGCACCGGTCAGCACCACCACGCGCACGTCCGGGTCGGCAGCGGCGGCGCTGAATGCCTCGGCCAGCGCCTGCAGGGTCGCGGCATTCAAGGCGTTGAGCTTGTCCGGGCGCTGGACGGTCACGGTGCGGATGGCGCCGTCGTCGGCGACAGCGATCAGGGCATCGGCCACGGGAAAACTCCTGAAACGTTAAAAAAAAAGTGAGATTGAACTCCGCCAACGCAGACGGGTCTTAGCCTGCATCGTGAGTAGCGGTTACACGTTGTGCCCGTTATCCTAACCCGTCGCCTCAGGGCGGCGCAGAACGTCCCTGAGTTACCACCCCTGGAGAACTGTTTGATGAAGTTGCGTTCTATCGCGGTCGCCGTCGCGGCCCTGGCCCTGACGGGCAATGCCTTCGCCCAGGACGTCTCGTCCGAAAAGGGCAAGCTGAGCTACTACTTCGGTTACGACTACGGCAACAACCTGGCGGAGCTGACCGGTCGTGGTGAGCAGCTGGACATCAACTCGGTGGTGAAGGGCCTGCAGGACGCCTACGCCAAGAAGCAGCCGGCGATCACCGCCGACCAGCTGAAGCCGGCCGTTGAAGCGTTCCAGAAGCGCGAGCAGGGCCGTGCCCAGGCTGCCAAGGCCGAGTACGAAAAGGCTGCTGCCGAAAACAAGACCAAGAGCGATCAGTTCATCGCGGCGAACAAGGCCAAGGCCGGCGTGCAGTCCCTGCCGAGCGGCGTCCAGTACCGCGTGATCGAAGCCGGCAAGGGCGCCAAGCCGACCCAGGCCAGCACCGTGCAGCTGGAAGTGGCCGGTCCGTTCCCGTACGGCCAGCGCCCGACCGAAGCCCGTCCGGCCCAGCAGATTCCGTCGATCAAGGTCAGCGAAGTCGAAATGAAGGCCATGCGCGAGACCCTGCTGCAGATGCCGGCAGGCTCGAAGTGGGAAGTCACCCTGCCGCCGGACCAGGCCTACGGTGCCGACCCGCGCACCCCGTTCCCGCCGAACGTGGCTGTGCAGTTCGAGATCAAGCTGGTCAGCGTCAAGTAAATCGAAGCCGTAAACGAAACGCGCCGGTGATTCCACCGGCGCGTTTTTGTTTGCGCGGAGCGCGACGGTGCCACGCACCGCATCTGCACCCCGCGCAAATTCAGCCCGATCGCGCTACTGTTGCCGGGTGCAAACAATGGAAGAAACGGCGCGTGTTGTCGCAAGTCCCTGCATCGGAGTGTGCACGCTGGATCCGGACCGGCAATGCACCGGCTGCGGGCGGCACATCGATGAAATCGCACGGTGGTCGTCGATGAGCAACGAGGAGCGAAGCCGCATCCTGCATCGCGTGCAACCCCTGCGTGAACAGCTGCAGCAATCACTGCGCGGCTCGCTGGCCGATCACGAACGCTTGATGCGCGCGCTGCATCCACTGGCCGAGCCGCCGGCCGGCGACGGCTGGAACCGCAGCGAACTGAGTGACCTGCTGCCGCCGGGGCCACCTGTGGAAGCCGCCGTACTGGCCGGCATCGTGCCGCGCGCCAATGGCGCACAGGTCATCCTTACCCGTCGCACCGAAACCCTGCGCCAGCATGGTGGCCAGGTCGGCTTCCCCGGCGGGCGCACCGAACCCGATGACCGCGACGCACTGGCGGCCGCGCTGCGCGAGAGCCAGGAAGAAATCGCACTGGCGCCCGGCCAGGTGCAGGCGCTGGGCTATCTCGATCCCTTTGTGACGATCACCGGCTACCGGGTCACGCCGGTGGTGGCCGTGGTCGATCCGGACTTCGTACCGGTGCCGCAGCCCAGCGAAGTGGCCGAGGTGTTCGAGGTGCCGCTGGATTACCTGATGGCCGCAGACAACCTGCGCCAGGTCGAAATCAATCACCGTGGCCGCATCCGCCACGTCCTTGAGTACGGCTGGCCCGGCCAGCGTATCTGGGGCGCGACCGCCGCCATTCTCTACAACCTGCGTCGCCGCCTGGAGCAAGTGCAATGAAGCCGATCGATCCGCCGTGGACCACCCTGGTCGATGTCGCCACCCTGGCCGCCGCGATGGGCGAGGGCGTGCGCGTGGTCGACGCGCGCGCCACCGCCAGCACCGCCGTACGCGTGGTCGATGCACGGTCCTCGCTGGCCGACCCGCAGGCGGGTAGCGGCCAGTATCTGGCGGGGCATGTTCCGGGCGCGGTGTATGCCGATCTCAATCGGGACCTGTCGGACCTGACCCGCAGCGGCCACGGCCGTCATCCGCTGCCGGACAGCGATGCCTTTGCCGCAAGGCTGGGGCAGTGGGGCATCGGCCCCGATACCCAGGTGGTGGTCTACGACGGCAGCGACGGCAGCATGGCCGCCTCGCGCCTGTGGTGGCTGCTGCGCCTGATCGGGCACACCAAGGTGGCCGTGCTTGATGGTGGCATCGCCGCGTGGCAGGCCGCAGGACATCCTTTGGCGACGGGGCAGGGTGAGGTGACCGCGCTGCCGGCTTACCCGGGCCGTTTCGACACCACCCAGATTGCCAATGCCGATGAAATCAGCGCACGCCTGAAGCACGCGCCGGGTTGGCTGGTCGACGCACGCGCGGGCGAGCGCTTCCGCGGCGAAGTCGAGCCGCTGGACCCGGTCGCCGGCCACGTACCCGGCGCGGTCAACCGCCCGTTTGCGTTGAACGTCGCCGACGGCCGCCTGCGTGATGCACAGGAGCTGCGCGCCGAACTGCAGGGCGTGATCGGCAACCGTGATCCGCAGCAGGTGGTGCTGATGTGCGGCTCCGGCGTGACCGCCTGCCACCTGCTGCTGGCGATGGAAGCGGCCGGCCTGTCCGGCGCCCGCATCTATGCCGATTCCTGGAGCGGATGGGTCAGCGACAGCAGCCGCCCGGTGGCAACCGGCGCCTGAGCGATCCGAGCAAAAAGCAGTCGAGCGCGGAGCCTCTCCAGAGCCGAGCGGCCGGCTCCACGCGCATGGCGATGCGTTCAAATCATCGGCGCCCGCAGGTCATGGAGCGCGGCTCGACTCTACAAAGGCACCCTTCGATCGATCCGACTCCGTGCCGACCAACGGTCGGCACCCACCAACAGCGGCAGAAATCTGTCGAAGGCGAGGTGGGTCCGGTTGCGGGGGTGTCTGCGGCATGGATGCCGCGGCCAAGCCCCCAGGGACGGGTTTACGGCGTCCCCCGCAACCGGACCCACCCCGCCATCCCTCGGAATGCGAGCTCTTGACGTTGACGTTGCTTCTGCAGGTGCAGGGCGCAGCCCTGCAAGCCCTCACCCAACCGGCTGCAGTGGCACCTTCGCCAGCACCCGCGCCCACGGGAACAACGGCCCCGGATCACGCTTGCGCGCCACCATCAGCGTCGGGTCATCGCTGGCCGGCACCTGCTCCAGATCCAGCTGGTCATGCCCGGCCATCCGCTGCAGCGAGGGATAGCGCACCACCAGCGCCTGCAGCAGCTGCTCCAGCGCCTGCAACTGTGCTTCGGTGTACGGCTCGTCCATCGCCTGGTGGCGGCTGTCCAACCAGTCCGGGTAGCGCCCGGTATTGACCAGTTCGATGCCCAGCGTATGTGCGTTCATGCCGCGCACGTGGTGGGCCACCCGTTCCGGCGCCACGTACTGCACCACGCTGCCATCGCGGTCGATGTAGAAATGCCCGCTGTTGCCGGCACCACTGTCGTACAGCACACGCTCGCCGTACTCGCGGGCCATCGCCAGATCCGGCAGCTCGGTGCAGTGGATCACCACCATCTCCAGCGTGGCCGGGTCGCGCAGCGGCAGGCGGTCTTCGTAGGGCAGGGGCTGCAGCTGCAGGCCGGGCAGGAGCGGGTTGGACATCCGGCGATGCTAGCATTGCGGCATGAACCTGCCTTCCCTTTCCTCGCCGACCCGCTCCCACGGAGCGCGCGCATGAGCCGCGGCCACTGCATCCTGTCCCACGGTTTCGAGAGCGGCCCGGAGGCGACCAAGGTCACCGCGCTGGCCGACGTGGCGCAGCGCCTGGGCTGGACCCATGAGCGCCCGGATTACACCGACCTGGACGCGATGAGCGAGGTCAGCCGGGTAGGCGACGTGCGCACCCGGCTGCAGCGCCTGGTGGAACGCACTGCCATCGCCGCCCAACAGGGCCCGGTGGTGCTGGCCGGCTCCAGCCTGGGCGCCTACATCTCCGCCATCGCCTCGCTGCAGGTGCCGGTGGCCGGCCTGTTCCTGATGGTGCCGCCGACCACCATGGGCCCGATGCCGGCGCTGGATGCCGCTGCCGTGCCGACCACCGTGGTGCAGGCCTGGCATGACGACGTGGTCCCGGCCGCCGGGGTGATCGCCTGGGCGCAGGCGCGTTCGGCGCAGCTGTTGCTGGTCGACGACGGCCACCGCCTGGAACGCCACGTGGAGGCCTCCGCGCAGGCCTTCGAGCGCCTGCTGCGGCAACTGTGAAGCCCGGGCGCACGGCGCGCCCGCCCGCATTGACTACAATGGCAGCCCCGCCGCCCCCGGCGCGGGCCTGCCGGCCGTGCTTGCGGCCCTCCTTTCCGACCGGCCCGGCCCCTGTGCCGCGCCCGACCACCTGCGAACCGATCCCGTGAAATTCTTCGTCTCCTGCGCCAAGGGCCTGGAATACCTGCTTGCCGACGAACTGTCGGCCCTGGGCCTTGGCAAAGCCACTGCCACCATTGCCGGCGTCAACGCCGAGGGCGAACTGGAGCAGGCGCTGCGGATCGTGATGTGGTCGCGCCTGGCCAGCCGCGTGCTGTGGCCCATCGACGAGTTCGAGTGCCCGGACGAGCAGGCCCTGTACGACGGCGTGCGTGCGCTGCCGTGGCATGAACACATCAAACCGGAGATGACCCTGGCGGTGGACGCACATGTGTCCGGCGACAAGATCACCCACGCCCGCTTTGCCGCCCAGCGGATCAAGGACGCCATCGTCGACCGCATGCGCGATGAGGGACTGGAACGCCCCTCGGTCAACACCGATCTGCCCGATGTGCGCGTCAACCTGTCGCTGCGCAAGGGCCGTGCCTCGTTGTCGATCGATCTCGGCGGCGGCCCGCTGCATCGCCGTGGCTGGCGTGGTGCCGCCCACGAGGCACCGCTGAAGGAAAACCTGGCCGCCGCGCTGCTGCTGCGCGCGCAGTGGCCGCGCCTGCACGCTGCCGGTGGTGGCCTGCTGGACCCGATGTGCGGCAGCGGCACCCTGCTGATCGAAGGTGCGCTGATGGCCGCCGACGTCGCTCCCGGCCTGATGCGTCATGGCAGCCTGCCGCCGAGCCGCTGGCTGGGCTTCGACAAGGCCGCCTGGAAGACCATCCAGAGCGAAGCGCGTGATCGTGAGGCCGCAGGCCTGGCCGCGCTGAAGCCGGTCATCCACGGCAGCGACATCGACCCGACCGCGATCCAGGCGGCACGCGAGAATGCCGAGGTCGCGGGCGTCGCCCACGCGATCCGCTTCACCCGCGCCGATGTGGCCGACCTGGCCGCGCCGGAACAGGAGATCGGTGCGGTGGTCTGCAACCCGCCGTACGACGAGCGCCTGGCCGCCGATCCGGCGCTGTACCGTGCACTGGGCAATGCCCTGCAGAAGGCGGTGCCGCAGTGGCGCGCCAGCCTGCTGTGCGGCAACGACGAACTGGCCTTCGCCACCGGCCTGCGTGCCGGCAAGAAGTACCAGATGTTCAACGGTGCCTTGGAATGTGCGCTGATCGTCTGCGACCCGATCGCCGTGCCGGGCCGTGACCCGGCGCAGCCGCGCGAGTTGAGCGAAGGTGCGCAGATGGTGGCCAACCGCCTGCGCAAGAACCTGAAGAAGTTCAAGAGCTGGCGTGCCCGCGAGGACATCACCTGCTTCCGCGCCTATGACGCCGATCTGCCGGAGTACGCGGCCGCCATCGACGTCTACGAGGAAGACGGTGGCAAGCGCCGTACCTTCCTGCACGTGCAGGAATACGCTGCACCGGCTGCAATTCCCGAGAACGACGTGCGCCGTCGCCGCAACGAACTGCTGGCGGCCGCGCGTGAAGTGTTCGGCGTGCCGCCGGAGCAGGTCTCGATGAAGTCGCGCGAGCGCGGCAAGGGCGGCAGCAAGTACGGACGCTTCGAGCAGCGCGATGAGTTCATCGTGGTGCGCGAGAACAACGCGCTGCTGCAGGTGAATCTGTTCGACTACCTGGACACCGGCCTGTTCCTCGACCACCGCCCGCTGCGCCGGATGATGGCCGAGCAGGTGCGTGGCAAGCGTTTCCTCAACCTGTTCTGCTACACCGGTGTGGCCAGCGTGCAGGCGGCCGTGGCTGGTGCCGCCAGCACCACCAGCGTCGACCTGTCGGCCACCTATCTGCAGTGGTGCTACGACAACCTGGCGTTGAACGGGCAGGGCGGTAACCAGCACCTTCTGGTGCAGGCCGATGCGATGGCCTGGCTGGAGGGTGACCGTGGCCAGTACGACGTGATCTTCTGCGATCCGCCGACGTTCTCCAACTCGGCGCGCGCCGATGACTTCGACGTGCAGCGCGAGCAGATCAAGCTGCTGCGTGCAGCCGTGGCGCGGCTGGCGCCCGGCGGCGTGCTGTACTTCTCCAACAACTTCCGCCGCTTCAAGCTGGAAGAAAACGCCATCGCCGAATTCGCCCAGTGCCGCGAAATCACCGCGCGCACCATCGGCCCGGACTTCGAGCGCAACGCGCGCATCCACCGCGCGTGGGAATTGAAGCGGTTGGGGTAAGTCGACGTCCGGCGTCGGATCTCCTGCGCGAAGCGCAGGGGATCCGACCCCGATGGCTCTGCTACACCAACGCCACCAGCAGCCCGGCCACCGGCAGCGCGATCGCCAGTGGCACGATCCATTTCGGTCGGTACGGGTACAGCCCGAACGACAGCACCACGCCGCCCACGGTCATCGCGCCCAGCCACAGCACCGGGCCCATCGCCCAGCCGTGGTCGGCCACGCACAGCGCGAACGCCACCGTCAGCAGGGCCCAGCCCAGCGCCCGCCACTGCGTGCGCCGTGCCGCGGGGGCTGCCGCCTTGCCATGCAGGTCGTGCTGGTGCTTTTCCATCGCCAGCGACAGCGCGGTGAACGCGGAGAACGACAGGGTCAACGCCAGCAGCATCATGCGCTGGCCTCCGCTTCGGCAGCGTCCGCCGCTTCGACCGGTGCCTTGGGCGCCCCCGCAGCCGCCGCGCGCTTCTTCTTCTCGGCCGCGCTCAGCGGTGGCGTCCAGTGCTGCATGCGCCAGCCGCACAACGCCAGCATCGCACCGAAGGCGATCATCGACAGATCGAAGCCAGCCAACACCCAGTCACCATTGCGCAGGGTGATGCCCAGATGCGCGTGCGTGGTCAGGGCATTGACCACCGGCACAAGTGCGAACGCGGCTGCGCCCAGGTACAGCTGCCACGCCCACATCATCCGCTTGGGCCAGATGAAGGCGGCCAGCAGGGCCGCGCCCCAGGCATAGAAGAACACGTTGGCTTCCGCACTCGCGCGCTCGGCGATGTCCAGTGGCAGCAGGCGGTTGCCCCAGAAGTAGGCGGCAAAGGCGATCGGCAGGCCGGCCACGGTGCCGATGTTCAGCGCATCGACCAGGCGCAGGCCGAAGCCGGTGCGGCCGCTCTTGGCATGCTTCGGGCGTTCCTTCACCGCCCACAGCACCACACCGCTGGCGACCATCAGGCAGCCGACCAGGCCGGACAGGAAGAACAGTGCACGCAGGCCCCAGTCGGCGAAGCGGGCCAGGTGCAGGCCATACAGCACGCCACGGGTCGCGGTAGCTCCGCCCGACGGTGGCGTCTCTTCCAGCAGCGCACCGCTCACCATGTCGTAGCGCACGGCCGGGGTGTCGGTGGACAGGCGCTTGCCGTCGCGCTGGCGGATGTCGATCACCGCATTGGCCGCACCCGGGTTGGACACGGTGAAGCCGGCCACTTCCACGCCGTGCCAATGCGCGCGTGCGCTGTCCAGCAGCTGTGCGATCGGCAGCGGCGCGGCGCGGCCTTCGGCCGGTGCGGTCACCTCCGGCATGCCACCGAAGGCCTCGAAGAAGAACTGGTCCTCGTCCTGTGGGTAGGCGACTTTCACGCCCCAGGGCAGGTACATGACCATCAGGGTGACGATGCCGGTGTAGGTGATCATCGCGTGGTAGGGCAGGGCCATCACTGCGCTGACGTTGTGGAAATCGAGCCAGGAGCGCAGGCCCTTGTCCTTGCGGAAGGTGAAGAAGTCCTTGAAGATTTTCTTGTGGGTGATGACGCCGGTGATGATCGCCACCAGCATGAACATCGCGCAGAAGCCAACCAGGTAGCGCGCCCACAGCACCGGGATGTAGTGCAGGTCGAAGTGCAGGCGGTAGAAGAAGTCGCCGCCGCGGGTCTCGCGCGCCTTCAATGCCTGTCCGGTGTTGGGATCAAGCGTGGCATCGCCGAAGCCACCGCGGCGGCCACGGCTGGGGTCGGCCAGTTCCGGCGGCAACCGCCAGAACATCTGCATGGCCGGGTTGCGCGGCTGCGGCAAGGTGACGAACCAGTTCTCGGCCTGCGCGGCGTTGGCCTGCAGGTAGTCCACCGCGCGTTGCGCGGCGACGTCGATGCTGACGTTGCTGGACGGCAGTTCCGGGCGCATCCAGCGGCTGATTTCCTCGCGGTAGTAGCTGGCCGTGCCGGCCATGAAAATCAGCAGCAGCAACCAGCCGACCAGCAGCCCGGTCCAGGTGTGCAGCCAAGCCATTGACTGGCGGAACCCGTTCTTCATGCCCAGGCCCCCAGCATGCGCGCGATGGCCGCCATCAGCAGGGTGGGAGCGAGAATGCCGACCCACGCACGCAGCGCGCTGCGGGTGGCGAAGGCCCACAGCGCTGCGCAGGCGGCCACCAGAATCGCCAGCAGCATGCCGGTCAGCACGGTCTGGCCGCGCGCACCGGGCAGGGCCACCGCGCAGAACACGCTGGTCACCGAGGCCAGCGCGTAGCCGCCGAAGATTGCAGCCAACGAGCGTGACAGCACGCCCCAGCGCGGGTTGGAAAAGAAGGTGCGGGGGCTGGCGGTTGCGGGCGAGCGGTCCACGGAGGTCCTGCAGGTTGGAGAAGGGATGGAACGCGTCCGCGGCCCCTTGCGCCCTGCGCATGTTGCCCAGCGTGTCCCATCGACGAGGCACGGCCCGCGCGGACGGGCGGCCCAGAGGTCGGGGATGTACACGGGCGATGGGCACGTCTCCGTACCCTTTGGCTAAGCGCACAACCGATCAGTAAATGATAGGCATTCGCATTTTATGAATCAAGCGTGACGATCCTGATGGCGCAGCTGGGCCTAGAACCTGAACACCACCGTCGCCGCATGCAGCAGCAGGCCGATCAGGCCACCCACCAGGGTGCCGTTGAAGCGGATGAACTGCAGGTCGCGACCCACGCTCAGTTCCAGCTGCTCGACCAGGTGTCGCTCGTCCCAGCTCTTCACGGTCTGCGCGATGTGCGTGGTCACGCCTTCGCGCAGACGGCCGGTCAGACGCTGGGCGCCCTCCAGCAGATGCTGGTTCAGCGCGTCGCGCAGGGCGGGGTCGGCCTGAAGGCTGCTGCCCAGTGACGCGAGGCTGCGCTGCACGTGGCCGACCAGCGCCGAATCCTCGCGCTGCAGATCGGCGCGCAGGCTGGCATGGATGCGCGCCCACAGCCCCTGCACGTAGTCCTGCAGGGCCGGGTGGTCGATCATTTCCTGCTTGAGCTGTTCGATGCGTTCGGCCAGGGCCGGGTCCTCGCGCAGGCGCTGCACGTAGTTCTGCAGCCAGCTCTCGTAATCCTGGCGCAGCGGATGCTGCGGCTCGGCCAGCACCTGCTGCAGTTCTTCCAGCACCGCCCGCGCCAGGCGCTCGGCCAGGCTGTCACCGATCTCGTCGATCGGCTTGACCCAGTTCACCGTGCTTGACAGCGTCGGCCACTCGCGCTGGATGTAACGCACGATCAACTGCGAGGCGCGCTCCTTCACTTCCGGCTGCTCCAGCCAGCGCCCCAGCCGCTGCAGGCCTTCGTCCAGCACGCGCTGGTGGCGCCCATCGGCGGTCAGCAGGGCCAGCAGCTCACCGGCGGTGGCGGCGGCATTCCACTGCCGCAGCTGCTGCACCACGAAGGCGTGCAGCTGCCGGCGTACGGCAGTTTCGTCGAAGAAATCCAGCGCCTGCAGCGCCCAGCCGCGGGCCATGTCGGCCAGCATCCGTGAGCGCGCCGGGTCGGCCAACCAGCTGCCGAGGCGGCTGGCCGGATCGAACACCTGCAGCTTTGCCAGCAGCACCTGTGGTTCCAGGAACTGGTCGCGCACGAACAGGGCGAGGCTGTCGCCGATGCGTTCCTTGCTGCGCGGGATGATTGCCGTATGCGGGATCGGCAGCCCCATCGGCCGCCGGAACAGCGCGACGACTGCGAACCAGTCGGCCAGTGCGCCCACGGCCGCTGCTTCGCAGAAGGCCGAGACCCAGGCCCAGATGCCGCGCTCGCCCTGCCAGTGGCTGATTGCGAAACCGGCCAGCATCAACAGCAACAGGCCCAGCGCGAGGGCTTTCAGGCGCCGCAGCTGAGCGCGGCGCGGATCGTGGGCAGGCGTCATGCGGAAAGTCTAACCGCAGCTTGGTGACGCCTGTCTGTAGAGCCGAGCCCATGCTCGGCTGCCTTGCGCGTGGAAAAGAGCAGCCGAGCATGGGCTCGGCTCTACAGAAGCGCGTCGAGAGCGCTTAGAGCGCTTCCAGCTGCTTGCGCAGCGCGGCCAGCTGCGCGCGCAGGGTGTCGTTCTCGCGGGTCAGCGCGACCACGCGACGGCGCAGGGCCGGTGCATCCTCGCCCAGCTGTTCCAGTGCCGACAGAACCTCGGCATCGCGGCTGGCCACCTCGTCCTCGCTGGGTTCTTCGAAATCCATCTCGGCTGGTTCAGGCTTCGGTGCACGCGGCTTGCGCTTGGACTCGCGCACGCGCTTGGCGGCCTGCTTCAGCTCGTCCTTGCCACCGGCGGCGGCAGCGCGCTGCTCGTCTTCCGGCAGGTCGGCCACGGCCGCAGCGGCGCTGATCGAGATCACGCCGGCCTTCACCGCTTCCACCACCTCGGCCGCGGCCTGGGCGTGGATGCGCTCGATCATGCCGACCTGGCTTGTGCTCAGCTTGGCCTCGCGGGCCAGCTCGGCGCGGCTGATCTTCGGCGCCGGTTCCCACGGCGGGCTGTCCTCGCCCGCGTCTACGACGACGTCGGCGGTGCCGTCGCTCTCGCGCTGCAGCTGGGCCTGCTCGACCTGCTTGCGGGCGGCCAGGATGTCGCGCTTGCGCAGCGCCAGCACACCGCGCTGGAAATCGGACACGCTGCGGCGGCCCAGGTGCTGCTCGATCATCCACAGGTGCACGTCTTCCATGCTCTGGAAACGGGTGTTCTGCACGGTGTTGAAGGGCAGGCCGTGCTTCTGGCAGATGCCGAAACGGTTGTGGCCATCGACCAGCACATCACCCCACAGCACCAGCGCATCGCGGCAGCCTTCGGCCAGGATGCTGCGCTCCAGCGCGTCATGTTCGTCCGCGGTCAGCGGGTCGATGTAGGCCTTGAGTTCTTCTTTGACGACGATATCCATGGGCACGGCAGCGAGCAGGAGCGGAACCGCCCATTGTACCCGCTCGCCACCGCTGGCCCGGGCTCAGGCGGTGGCCCGGATCATCTCGCCCAGGGTGCCGGTGATCTGGTCGATCTGTGCCTTGTCCACGATCAGTGGCGGCGACAGCGCGATGATGTCGCCGGTGCAGCGCACCAGCAACCGGCCGTCGTGGAAGCAGCGCCGGAACACCTCGTAGCCACGGCTGCCGGGAGCATCGCGGCGCGGTGCCAGCTCGACCGCGCCGACCAGCCCGAAGTTGCGGATGTCGATCACGTTGGGCAGGCCCTGCAGCGCATGCAGCCGTTCCTGCCAGTACTCGCCCAGCTCGATGGCACGCTCGAACAGGCGCTCCTCGGCATAGACGTCCAGCGTCGCCAGCGCTGCGGCGCAGGCCAGCGGGTGGCCGGAATGGGTATAGCCATGGAACAGCTCGATGGCCTGCGGCGGGGCCTGCATCAGCGTGGTATGCACGGCGTCGCTGGCCAGCACGCCGCCCAGTGGCACCGCGCCGTTGCTGACCGCCTTGGCAAAGGTCAGCAGGTCCGGGGTGACCCCGAAGCGCTGCGCGGCGAACGGCATGCCGACCCGGCCGAAACCGGTGATGACCTCATCGAACACCAGCAGGATGCCGTGGTGGTCGCACAGCTCGCGCAGTCGCTGCAGGTAACCCGGTGCGGGCAGGATCACCCCGGCGGAGCCGGCAATGGGTTCGACGAATACGGCGGCGATTGTCGAAGCGTCGTGCAGCGCAATCAGCCGCTCAAGGTCGTCGGCCAGTTCCGCACCCTGGCGCGGCAGACCCTTGCTGAATGCATTGCGTGGCAGGTCCAGGGTGTGCCGAAGGTAGTCCACGCCGCCCAGCTGCAGGCCGAACGACTTGCGGTTGTTGGGCAGCCCACCCAGCGCCATGCCGCCGAAGCCGACCCCGTGGTAAGCCTTCTCGCGGCTGATGAAGCGCGTGCGCTGGCCCTCGCCACGCTGGCGATGGTAGGCCAGCACGATCTTCATCGCGGTATCCACCGCCTCGGAGCCGGAGCTGGTGAAGAACACATGGTTGAGCGGGCCCGGAGCCAGTGCGGCCAGTCGCTGCGCCAGCGCGAAGGCCGGCGGCGAGCCCATCTGGAAGGCCGGCGAGTAGTCGAGCGTGCGCGCCTGCTCGACGATGGCCTCGACGATACGTGGGCGCGCGTGGCCGGCGTTGCAGCACCACAGGCCGGCGGTGCCGTCGAGGATCTGGCGACCGTCGACATCCTCGTAGTGCATGCCCTCGGCACGCACCAGCACACGCGGCGCAGCCTTGAACTGGCGGTTGGCGGTGAACGGCATCCAGTACGCGTCCAGTGACTCGGGGCGCTGGGTGGCCAGGTCGTGCAGGTCGCTTTCGGGACGCTTCATGCCAGCTCCATCGGGTCCGATGCGATGAATGTAGCGCAGCTGCGTCACGGCGGAGTCGCGGCGGCCCCGGTATAACCAGGGCTCGTTGAATGTTGGAGCTTCCCATGGCCGATTTCCCCGACCGCAGCCACTGGCAGGCGCTGGCTCTCCAGCTGTCGATGCCGGGCCAGGCCTTCATCGACGGCCGCTATGTCGATGCCGCCAGCGGCGCCCGCTTCGACTGCATCAGCCCGATCGACGGTCGCGTGCTGGGAGCGGTTGCCGACTGCGACGCGCAGGATGTCGAGCGCGCGGTACTGGCAGCGCGGCGCAGCTTCGAGGCGGGCCACTGGTCGCAGGCAAGCCCGGCCCATCGCAAGCGCGTGTTGCTGGCGCTGGCGGCATTGGTGGAAGCGCACGCCGATGAGCTGGCCCTGCTGGAAACCCTGGACATGGGCAAGCCGGTGCGTGACGCGCGCCGTATCGACCTGCCCGGCGTGGTGCGCTGCCTGAGCTGGACCGCCGAAGCGGTGGACAAGCTGTACGGTGAGGTCGCACCCACCGGCCCGCACGAGCTGGGGCTGGTCACGCGCGAGGCCGCTGGGGTAGTGGCGGCCATCGTGCCGTGGAATTTCCCGCTGTTGATGGCGTGCTGGAAGATCGCGCCTGCATTGGCCATGGGCAACTCGGTGGTGCTCAAGCCTTCTGAGCGGTCACCGCTGAGTGCGCTGCGGTTGGCGGCGCTGGCCGCCGAGGCGGGCCTGCCGGAGGGCGTGCTGAACGTGCTGCCGGGCCATGGCGCGCGCGTCGGCGAACCGCTGGCGCTGCACATGGATGTGGACGTGCTGGCCTTCACCGGTTCCACTGCCACCGGCGCGAAGCTGCTGGAGTATTCCGGGCGATCCAACCTCAAGCGGGTCTGGCTGGAATGTGGTGGCAAGAGCCCGCACGTAGTGTTCGCCGATGCTCCCGATCTGGACGCCGCCGCCAAGGCCGTGGCACAGGGCATCTTCTTCAACCAGGGTGAAGTCTGTACCGCTGGCTCGCGACTGCTTGTGCAACGCTCGATCCGCGAGGACTTCGTGCACCAGGTAATCGCCTACGGCCAGCGCATGCAACCGCGGCACCCTTTGGAGGCGGATGCACCGATGGGCGCACTGGTGGATGCCGCGCACGTGGACAAGGTGCTGGCCGATATCGCGCGGGCCGAAGGTGAGGGCGCCCGACTGTTGCTGGGCGGCCATCGTGCCGAGGTGGAGGCTGGCGGTTGCTACGTGCAACCCACCGTATTCGACCAGGTGCGCCCGGAGCAGGCCTTGGCACATGAGGAGGTATTCGGGCCGGTGCTGGCTGTACTCGGCTTCGACGACGAGGCCGAAGCCGTGCGCCTGGCCAATGACAGCCGCTACGGACTGGCCGCGGGCCTGTGGACACGTGACCTGGGCCGCGCCCATCGGGTCGCGCGACAGTTGCGCGCGGGCAGCGTATGGGTGAATGGCTGGGATGGCGGTGACATGACCGCGCCGTTTGGCGGTTACAAGCAGTCCGGCAATGGGCGGGACAAGTCACTGCATGCGTTCGACAAGTACAGCGAGATCAAGGCTACCTGGATCCAGTTGTAACCACGTGGCTGCTTGACCGCTGTTCGCCCTTTGTAGAGTCGAGCCTTGCTCGACTGCCGTTCGTTCTTCTGTAGAGCCGAGCCATGCTCGGCTGCTGTTCGCTCTTCTGTAGAGCCGAGCCGTGCTCGGCTGCATCTCGCGAAGCGCAGTCGAGCATGGCTCGACTCTACAAAGGCGTGCCCGCTACCGGCAGCGGGCACTCACCTGCAGCACTGCCGCACGCAGCACGTCGCGATCGGCTTCTTCGACCGCGTTCTGGAAATAGTCCATGTCCTGCTTGCCCAGCTCGCACGGGTCGACGGTGTACCCGGGTGGCCACAGGCCCAGCAGCTGCGCCACGCCATGCACGATCTGCTCGGGGCTCATCTGCCGACGGATCCGGAAGTAATTGCGGCGCGGCCCGAACGCGGGATGGACCTCGCGCCGACCGATCAGGCGCGGCGCCACGCCCGCTGCGCTGATGCCGTCACCGCCATCGATGCTGCCCGCAGGCAGGCCCAGCAACAGTGGCGCCGTTGCAGGCGGTTCCTCGGACGCGGGCGCGATGGCATCCGTGGGTGCGGCCGGGGCCGGACGTGGCGCTGTCGATGCGGCTGGTCGCGCCGCCGATGCGGAGGGCAGCGCCGGGTGTGGTTGTACCGCCGCGGGTTGCTCCGGCGGTAACCAGCGCAATGAAATCCTGGCAGCTTCGTCGCTGTGCAGCGTCATCCTGCCACTGCCCAGCAGCCACACTGCCATCAACCCATGCACCAGCAGCACCACCAGCCATGCCGCCATGCGCGGCAGCTTCGGCGAATCGGACCACGACAGCGTGACTGCATCCATCGGCAAAGCATCCATGCAGGGACCGGTGACGCAGCCTAGCCGGACGCCCGAAAAATCTCGTTGGCATCGGTGTCGGCTGAAACCATCGCCCCGTGCGGCCACCAGCCCGTGGCAGAATCGGGCGATCCGCCGTTACCCGTGTTGCCGATGTCGACGATCACCGCTGCCGCGCCGCCCGTGAATTCCCCCAGTCGAGTCCTGCTGGCCAGCCTGATCGGCACCACCATCGAATTCTTCGATTTCTACATCTACGCCACGGCGGCGGTGCTGGTGTTCCCGCACCTGTTCTTCCCGGACAGCAGCGAACAGGCGGCGCTGCTGCAGTCACTGGCAACGTTTGCGGTCGCGTTCATCGCGCGCCCGGTGGGCTCGGCAGTGTTCGGCCACTTCGGTGACCGTATCGGCCGCAAGGCCACGCTGGTGGCCGCGCTGCTGACCATGGGCCTGTCCACGGTGCTGATCGGCCTGCTGCCCACCCATGCCCAGATCGGGCTGTGGGCCCCCGCGTTGCTGGCGCTGTGCCGCTTCGGCCAGGGCCTGGGGCTGGGCGGCGAGTGGGGCGGGGCGGTGCTGCTGGCCACTGAGAACGCGCCGCCGGGCAAGCGCGCCTGGTACGGCATGTTCCCGCAGCTGGGCGCACCGCTCGGCTTCCTGCTGTCGGCCGGCATCTTCCTCGTGCTCGGCCGCTGCCTGAGCCAGGACGACTTCCTGCAGTGGGGCTGGCGCATTCCGTTCGTGGCCAGCGCGCTGCTGGTCGGCCTTGGCCTGTGGGTGCGCCTGAACATCCACGAGACGCCCGATTTCAAGAAGGCGCTGGAGCGCAAGGCGCCGGTGCGGCTACCGATGTGGACGGTGCTGCGTGACCATCCGGTGCCGATGCTGCTGGGCACCCTCGGTGCCTTCGCCACCTTCGTGCTGTTCTACCTGATGACGGTGTTCAGCCTGGGCCACGGAACTGCGGTGCTGGGCTACAGCCGCGAGCAGTTCCTGCTGATGCAGATGGCCGGCATGCTGTTCTTCGCGCTGGGTATTCCGCTGTCGGCGCGCTATGGCGACCGTTGGGGCACGCGGCGCACGATGATCGTCGCCAGCGTACTGATCGTCGGCTTCGGCGTGCTGTTCGCACCGCTGTTCCAGCCGCACAGCCCGTGGCTGGTCACTGGCTTCCTGTGCCTGGGCCTGTTCCTGATGGGCCTGACCTACGGTCCCTGCGGCACCTTCCTGGCCGAGATCTACCCGGTGGAGGTGCGCTACACCGGTGCTTCGCTGTCATTCAACCTGGCCGGCATCCTCGGTGCGGCACCGGCGCCGTACCTGGCCACCTGGCTGGCCGAACGCTTCGGCCTGGTCGCGGTGGGCTACTACCTGTGCCTGACCGCGGTGGCGACCCTGTGCGCACTGGTGGCACTGCACCGGCGCGCCCTGCGGCTCAACCAAAGAAGCGCTTGAGCGTGCGCCCCAGCCAACCACCGCCCTGGTGTTCGCGGGCGAACTGGTTCAGGTGCGCCTTGACCTGCTCGGCATAGGCCTGGTCATCGCCGCGGATGTGGTTGAACAGCCAGCGCGAGAGCATGGTGCGCAGCTCGTCGCTGATGTCCTCGCCGGCCTGGAAGCGCATGCGGTATTCCGATACCCGCTTGATGAAGACCTCATGCACGCGCTTGTGCGCGGCACAGAACGGGTAGCCCGCTTCCTCCATCAGCTCCTCTTCGAACGCGAAGTGCGACATGGTGTAGTCCACCACCTCGTCGATCACTTCACCCACTGCCGCACGCTGCATGCTGGCCTGGGCCACGTGCAGGTGGTTGAGCATCTCGATGATGCGGCGGTGTTGTTGGTCGATCACATCGATGCCGATGTTCAGATCGTCCTGCCAGACCAGTAGTGCCATCCCCGGCTCCCCTTCATGCGTATGTCGGGGCCGACTGTAGAGCCGCCGCGCGGGTGCGGCGTTGATCTGGATCAAAGCGGGCCGGTCAGGGCAGGGCAGGCTCGCGCGGGCGCAGCGGGCTGGCCACCGTGGTGCAGCTGACCCGGTTGCGGCCACCGGCCTTGGCCAGGTACAGCTGGCGGTCGGCCTCGGAAATCAGCCGGTGCAGCGCATCACGCTGCGGGCGCAGGCAGCACAGGCCGATGCTCACAGTCATGCGCAGGGTGGCGGTGCCGATGTCCACTTCCAGCGCGGCGATGCGCTGGCGCAGTTCCTCGAAGTACAGCAGCGCCTCGTCCTGTTCCATGTCCGGCACCAGCAGGCAGAACTCCTCGCCACCGAAGCGTGCGATCAGGTCCTGGCTGCGTGCATGTGCGGCCACCGCGCCGGCCACCGCGCGCAGCGCATCATCGCCGGCCTCGTGGCCGTGGGTGTCGTTGATGTGCTTGAAGTGGTCGATGTCGATCATCGCCACCGCCACGCACTGGCCATGCAGCTGCAGCTGCGGCAGCTGGCGCTGGCTCTGTTCCAGGAAGCAGCGGCGGTTGGGCAGGCCGGTCAGGAAGTCGCGGGTGGCCAGATCCTGCAGGGTGCCAATCAGTTCCAGCTGGTCCACGTTCTGCGAGACACGGCAGAAGAATTCCTCGCGCGAGAACGGCTTGCGCAGGAAGTCGTTGGCGCCGTTCTTCAGGAAGCGTGGGATCAGCGAGGCATCGGTATTGCCGGAGATGCCGATCACCGCCACTTTGTCGCGCGAGCGCAGGGTACGCAGGCGGCGGGTGAACTCCACGCCCTGCATGCCGGGCATTTCCTGGTCGACCACCGCCAGGCGGATTGCCGGATGCGCCTCGATGGCAGCCAGACCCTCGTTGCCGTCGGCGGCTTCATGCACCTCATGGCCGTACATGCGCAGCAGGGCCGCAGCGTAGCCACGCGCAGACGGCGAATCGTCCACCACCAGCGCGGCGATGCGGCGGTTGCGTTCCAGCCGCTGCACCAGCCACACCAGGTAGTCGATGCTGCCGGGAGTGTTCTTCAGCACGTAGTCGATGATCTGCTGCTGCAGCACGCGCTTGCGCAGGTCCTCGTCGTACACGCCGCTGACCACCACCGTTGGCAGGTCGCGCTTGAGGAAGAACTCAACCACCGCATCGCGGTCGCCGTCGGCCAGCACCAACCCGGTCAGCACCAGGAACCAGCCGCCGCCTTCGTTCAGCAGGCGGTCGGCCTCGGCGAGGGTGGAGGCGACCACCACCGGCAGTTCCAGGCGCTGCTCGATGGCTTCGCGCAGCATGCCGGTGAACGCACGGGAATTTTCGACCAGCAGGATCCGCTGTGGCAACGGATCGGCCAGGTCGCCATCGACGGCGGCCTGCGGCAGGACGGGCATGATGCGGTGGCTCACGAAGGAGGGCTCGGCACGGATAGCGGCGGTTTCGGGTGTAACTTTAGCGGCGAACGTCGCGCGCCGCGCCAGATTCCGTGTCAGGCCGTCGCGGGCGCCGCGTGGGTGATCGATTCATGCAGGACCAGTCGCAGCCGGTTGCCCCGGCAGTGAACCGTACCGCCGTAGGCAAGCATTCGACCGGCCAGGCGCTCGACGGCCTGGTCGGTGGTGCGTGCCGACAGCGTGCAACCACGGTCGAGCAGGCTCACGACAGCAACGATGCCGCGACGTCCGCCCGCCCGGCCACTTCGGGCACGCACGCAGACCTGCCCGGTCTCCAGCTCCAGCAGCAGTGACACCGCCTCGATCAAGGAGCGGTAGATGGCCAGTTGCAGATCCACGGACAGCAGGCAGGGGTTCCCCGCCAGCCTGGGCGGAATGACGCGATGCGTGTTGTTCCAGATCTCGCATGCGCCGCCTGCGTGCAGGGCGATGTACAACCCGACCTGCTCCAGTCCGGTGGGGTAGACCATGCTGGCCTGCTCGCGGAACAGGCGTGAGTGCACGGATGACGCGTGTTGCAGGCTGTTCGCCACGGCATGATGGCCCTGAGCCTTCAGCCAGCTGACCATCTCGCTGAGCGAACTGTCCATGCCCTCGCCCAGATGCTTCAGATGGGCGGCCCGTTCACGCAGCTCGCGCTCGCTGGTCTGGTGGGAGCTGCGTGCCAGGCGCAGGGCGTTCCGTTCAGCCTGCCAACGGGCCCGCGCGCGTTGATGGTGATAGCTGATGCTGGATCCGAGTGCGAGCAACGCGACGCTGATCACAGCCATGTTCTGTTGGGTGGCGAACGTACCGAGGTCGAAAGAGGAGGGCAGGCCGGTGCTGGGCGTAGCGCCGTGGAGTGGGAGATTCAACAGCGGAATTGCGATGGCCGCGCCGCGCCAGCCATGCATGAAGGTCAGGGCGATGGCAGGCAGGGCCGACAGAAGGACAAGATGTGTGCGGGTGGTATGGGCGCTGCTGTCCGTCAGTTGCATGCCCAACCCCAGTATCAGCATCGCCAGGATCGCCGCAGCTGTAGGCGCGACAAAGCGAGTGCTCCAACTGGGATCCACGTGCCGCTGCGCCCAAAGGAAGGCCAGTGGAAGCAGGGTAATGATGGCCGCGAAGTGACCAAAGATCGTTCGGTCGACCGCGTCCAGCAGGTTGCTCGGCGGAGGATTCGACCAGAGGACATATGAAATGCTCAGGTTGAGAGCCGGGACGAACAGTGCCGTGCAGATCGACAACGACAGCAGCCAGAGGCCGGTGGCTGCGTCGGACGGCATTCTCCTGAGGTGAAGGTGGACTACCAGCATCGCCATCGGCATCAGAAGCGTCGAGGCCAGAATGACCCAGGCCAAGCCATAGCTGTCGATCATGGGGATGCGCAGTGTTGCGAAGTATGCGTACTCCCCCAGCAAAAGGTAGGGCCACAAGCGGGGCGGGACGATCAGCAGTGCTGCTGCCCGGATGCCTGCGGGCAGGAAGAACTGATCAAGCGAGAATTGGCGCGAGGCGAGGCAGCTCAAGGCATAGGCGGCCGCGAGTGTGATCCCGACCGGCCGGATCCGGAAGCTCAGTTCAATTGCCTTCTTGAATCGGTCCAAAAACAAGCCTCCTTTGCTCGCGCTCAGCTACCGCTGGCCCGCTACTGGACACTATCCACTAGATCGTCGCAGGCGCAATCAGCATCCTCCTTCTTCTGCAGATGACATGGTGCGGGCAGGGGGGAAGGGGAGAGGGGGGCACGAATGAAACTAAATCGTCCGGATTATCCGTCAATCACTTTGTTGTGGCGGGAAGACGCTATTATCGTTTTGAGGTTGTTTGCTCTTATCCCGACCAGGAGGTCATTGTGCGATCCATACTTGTTGGTGTTGTAGCCGGGGCAACATTGTTCGCCGCAGCGCCGGTATTCGCGGGTGATAAAGGGGGCGGTGACTACCACGGCAGTCCCTTGGCAAGTGCCGCAGTTTCGAAGGCAGGCCTTGGTGAAACCAACCCTGCTGCCGCAGACATCAGTGCCGATCCCGCTTGGCAGGTGTATGCCTTCCAACGCGATGGCATGGTCTACCTGCAGGTCAACGATCTGACCGGTCAGGTGAAGCTGATCATCGGCAATGCCGCGGGTGCGTACTTTGCATTGCCTGCCGGCAAGTCCGCAGCACTTGTTTCGCTTCCCGGTCAGCGACTCACTGTCCCATCCAGTGCAAAGCGTTCCGAGGTGTATCGTGCGCAGGACGTGGTACTGGTGCGGTATGCCACCGCGGATGGCGACATCTGGTCTGTCGAAACACCGTAGCGCCCGGACCGGAGGGCTTGAGGCGTGCGAGCGATCAAAACCGCTTGCACGTTTCTGCGGTCACGCTCAGGGGGGAATGCCCGCTATCGAGACAGAAGTCAGTAGACCTTGTCGTTCAAGCCTGAGCGCGTGAGGGACCCGCTTCGAGTCCCGAAAGGCTGTTCCGGGCATCTGATGAAAAAGCATCCAGAGGAGCGGCTGTACCCGTTTCCTTCATTGCCAGCACGATGCGATTTCGGTTGCATTTCAGTGTGCCGCCGTAGGCGAGCGTCCTGCCGGCCAGTCTTTCCATCGCGGCGGCGACGGTCGTGTCCGAAAGGCGTTGATGTTGATCCAGCATTGTCACCGCTATCAGGATTCCACGATGCGAACCCATCCGTCCGCAACGCGCCCGCACGTGGATCTGTCCCGTTTCACCCTGGATCAGCAGTGACACCGCATCTATCACAGTGCGGTAGGCAGCAAGCTGCAGTCCGACACTGAGTTGACAGGGGTCGCCAAGCAACGACGGATTGGCTACGCGAGCCGTTTTTTCCCATGCTTCGCGAACGCCACCTGCTCGGAGGGCAACATAAAGGCCGAGCTGCTCCAGGGCGGTCGGATAAATCATGCTTGTCTGCTCGCGGAACTGGCGCGAATGAATCGACGCCACATGTACAAGGCTCTCCGCAATCGCATGATGGCCTTGTGCAGTAAGCCAGTTGATAACCTCGTCAAGCGCATGATCTATGCCATCCCCAAGCTTCCGCAGATGCAACGCGCGTTCGCGGAGATCCAGCTCACTGGCGACATGGGAGCTCCGAGCAAGTCTGATGGCATTTTTCTCGCCGACCTCCCGCAGTCGATAACGGTGATAGTAGTGAGTGATCCGGGAGCCCAGTATGAGCAGTGCTGCGCCCGTGACGGCCATGATCTGCTGGGTTGCGAACGATGCAGGATCGAATGACTCAGGGTGAGACGAGGGTGTTGTCAGACCGATAATCATGTTCAGGGTCGGCACGCCGATAGCGGCGCCCCGCCACCCATACACGCATGTGAGAAGAACGGCGGGAAGCGCCATGAGGAGTTGCAGGGATACTTTTGTAGTCACTGCATCAGCAGGTACGTCCGCAGCCCAAAGGCCGAACACGACCATCAGCGCAAGTGCTCCTGCCATCTGTGCGATATCCCGTTTTCGGACCTGCACTTCAGCCTTGCCTCGCGACCACAGCAGCACAAGCGGCGCAAACGTGAGTATGCCGATGAAGTCACCTACTACCAGGCGGACGATTCCGGTCAGCAGCGGAAAAGCGGGAGGTGTTGGCCAGAGGGAGTTCGCCAGAAGCAGGTTGATCAGTGTGACGGAAACTGCAGCGAAGGCAGCAATCGAGATGAGCCAAGCGTTCTTTACTGCCGAGATTACATTGCGATGGAGATAGACGATCGTCATTACAACCGGCATCTGGAAGACCGAGCCGAGAATGACCCATGTCAGCCCGTACCGTTCGATCATCGGCACTCGCATCTGTGCGAAATAGGCGTACTCGCCCAGCAGGAGATAGGGCCAAAGCCGAGGAGGACAGAGCAGTACCGCAGCCACGCGTACACCAGCGGGCAGATAGAACTGATCAAGGGACAACTGGCGGGTTGCCCAACAGGCAATGGCATACAGCACAGCCAGGGCAAGTCCTGCCGGATGGATGCGCAACTTCAGCTGCAGGCCTTCATTCCACCAGTTCAATCGCACTACCCCTTCACAGTACGTTCCCTGTCAGCATCCATTCGCCGCGGGACCCGGTTCTTACCGACGGTATCGACACGCGTTCGATTATGCAATCACCTCAGCGCAGCGCCGGGCAAGTGAGAAAATCATCACATGATTTCCCGTGGCGACGGGTTTCACAGTTTCCGAGGGAGCTGACTTGGTGTGATCCCTGATCAGCTCACCACAACGCATCCCGCAGCTTGTACCACGACATTGCCGCCACCAGCAGCGGCATCCGCAGCAGCCGACCGCCGGGGAAGGGGGCATGCCGCAGGCGCTGGAACACGTCCAGGCGCTCGCTCTGGCCTGCAATGGCGGCGGCGATCACCTCGCCGGCCAGCCCGGCGGCGGCCACCCCATGGCCGGAGAACCCTTGTGCGAAGTACAGGTTGCCGTCCAGCCGGCCCCAATGTGGGGCGCGGTTACGGGTGATGTCCACATAACCGCCCCAGACCTGCTCCAGGGCCACGTCGGCCAGCTGTGGGAACACCTGGTGCATGCGCCGCTGCATCACGCCGCGCAGGCCAGGTGGGGGCAGTGCCGAGTAGCTGGCGCGGCCACCAAACAGCAGGCGGTCGTCGTGGCTGAGACGGAAGTAGTCCAGTGCCCAGGCGGTGTCGGCCACGGCCATGTTGTTGCCGATCAGGGCGCGGGCGCGCTCGGCACCCAGCGGCGCGCTGGCGCCGATATAGGTGCCGACCGGCATGATCCGCCGTTCCAGCTCGGGTAGCAGGCCCTGCAGCCAGGCGTTGCCAGCCACCACAAGATGCGCGGCGCGCACGCTTCCCTGCGCGGTATGCAGGGTGGGCTGCGTTCCGCGCTGCACGCGGGTCACTGCGGAGTTCTCGTGGATCACCACGCCGGCCGCACGCGCCGCATCGGCCAGTCCGCGGGCATAGGCCAGGGGCTGCAGGTGCGCGCTGAGCGGATCGAACATCGCGGCGCGGTAGCGTGGGCTGTCCAGCTGTGCGCGCAGGGCATCACGGTCCCACCACTGCATGGGGTAGTCGTAGTGGCGTTGCAGATGCTCGCAGTTGGCCCGCAGGTCGCGCTCATGGCGTTCGCGGATCGCGACGCTGGCGTGGCCTTCCACCCAATGGCAGTCGATGCCGTGGCGATCGATGCGTGTGCGCATTGCCTGCACCGCGTCGCGTGACCAGTCGAACAGGTGGCGCGCATCATCACGACCGAGCTGACGCTCCAGTTCGTCCACCTCGCAGCCATAGCCGACCAGCGCCTGGCCACCATTGCGACCGGACGCGCCCCAACCGATCCGCTGCGCGTCCAGTACCACCACGCGCTGGCCACGCGTAGCCAGTTCAAGTGCTGCGGTCAGCCCGGTGTAACCCGCGCCAAGCACTGCAACATCGGCCTGAACCTCGCCCTGCAGCGGAGGCATTGCGGCCGGTTCGGGCAGGCTGGCGGCATACCAGCTGGGCGGGAAGGCGGCGCTCACTGCAGGCCTCGCGGGCGCAGTGCGGGAGGGGGGGAGCGGGGGAGAACGATCAGCATTCACCCGCGTAGTTTCGCCGATGCGTGACAGCCATGGTGTGACGGCGAAGACTTGCCGCCTTCGTTGGACGGCGGGTAACGTGTTCGCACGCCAAGGAGTTTTCCCATGCGCCGCCTGCCTTGGGTGGGCCTGCCCACCGACAGTACCGTGCTCGGCCACCACCGTTTCGCGGTGGCTGGCGAGAAGTACGTGCGCGCGCTGGCCGAGGCCGCAGAAGTGACCCCGGTGGTACTGCCGAGCCTGCAGCCTCCTTTGCCGGCTGGCGACTGGCTGCAGGGGCTTGATGGCCTGCTGTTGACCGGCGCGGTCAGCAACATCGAACCGCAGCATTACGAGGGCGGCCGCAGCTGGCCGGGCAATCCGCATGACCCGGCCCGTGATGCCAATGCGTTCGCGCTGCTGCGCGAGGCGCTGGCGCTGGACCTGCCGGTACTGGCGATCTGCCGCGGCTTCCAGGAACTGAACGTCACGCTGGGTGGCAGCCTGCATCCGCAGGTACACGCGGTGCCTGGCCTGTCTGACCATCGCGAAGACCCACAGGCGCCGGTGGAGGTGCAGTACGGGCCGGCCCACGCGGTTACCCTGGTCGCCGATGGCTGGCTGGCGCAGTGGCACGGCAGTAACCGCGCACAGGTCAATTCGGTGCACGGGCAGGGCATTGCCCGCCTCGCGCAGGGCCTGCAGGTCGAGGCCGTGGCCGATGATGGACTGGTCGAGGCGGCGCGCAGCCTGCACCATGGTTTCGTGCTCGGCGTACAGTGGCACCCGGAGTGGCGTGTCATGCAGGCGCCGTTCTATCACGCTATTTTCCGTGCGTTCGGCCAAGCTTGCCGGCAGCACCAACAGAACCGACTGGATTCCCGATGAGTTCCCGAACGCGCCCGCGCAAGACGGCCACGCCCCCCGCACCGCAGGAAAGCAGCCTGCTGCGCTGGCTGAAGGAACGGCGCATCACCGAGGTCGAGTGCCTGGTGCCGGACATCACCGGCAACGCGCGTGGCAAGATCATTCCCGCCGACAAGTTCTCGCATGATTACGGTACGCGGCTGCCCGAAGGCATCTTCGCCACCACCGTCACCGGCGAGTTCCCTGACGATTACTACGACCTCACCTCGCCGTCGGACTCGGACATGATGCTGCGCCCCGATCCGGACACGGTGCGCATGGTGCCGTGGGCAGCAGACGCCACCGCGCAGATCATCCACGATTGCTACACCAAGAACGGTGAGCCACACGAGCTGGCGCCGCGCAACGTGCTGCGCCGCGTGTTGGCAGCCTACGCCGAGCTGGGCCTGCGCCCGGTGGTGGCGCCGGAGCTGGAGTTCTTCCTGGTACAGAAGAACACCGACCCGGACTTCCCGCTGCTGCCACCGGCCGGCCGCTCCGGGCGGCCGGAAACCGCGCGGCAGTCGTACTCGATCGACGCGGTCAACGAATTCGACCCGATCCTCGACCTGATGTACGACTACGCCGATGCGATGAAGCTGGACGTGGACACGCTGATCCACGAATCCGGCGCAGCGCAGCTGGAGGTCAACTTCACCCATGCCGATGCGATGGACCTGGCCGACCAGGTGTTCCTGTTCAAGCGCACCATGCGCGAGGCGGCGATGCGCCACGGGGTGTATGCCACGTTCCTGGCCAAGCCGATGGAGAACGAGCCGGGCAGCGCCATGCACATCCACCAGAGCCTGGTGCGGGTGAGCGATGGCAGCAATGTATTCGCCGGCGAGACCCATGCCGAGGGCGAGTTCAGCCCGGTGTTCGGCCACTACCTGGGCGGCCTGCAGAAGTACGTGCCGCAGGCGATGGCCTTCTTCGCGCCGAACGTGAACTCCTATCGGCGGCTGGTGTTCGGCGAGGTCTCGCCGAGCAACGTGCACTGGGGCTATGACAACCGCACCTGCGGGCTGCGCGTGCCGCTGGACACGCCGGAGAACATGCGCGTGGAAAGCCGTTTCGCCGGGTCCGACGCCAACCCCTACCTGGCGATGGCGGCGACCCTGGCCTGCGGCCTGCTGGGCATCCGCGAGCGCTTGGCACCGGACGCGCCGGTGACCGGCAGCGCCAAGGAACTGGGCTACAACCTGCCGCGCTCGCTGGGCGAGGCGCTGGACGGACTGGAGCAGTGCAGCGAGCTGCAGGCACTGCTGGGCGAGCGCTTCTGCCGCGCCTACATCTCGGTCAAGCGCAAGGAATACGAGACCTTCTTCCGCGTCATCAGCTCGTGGGAGCGTGAGTTCCTGCTGCTGAACGTCTGAGCATCTGGAATAGAAAAATCCGCCGCCGGGGGGTAGGCTGGCACCCGTTGCCGGCCCCGCTGGCCCCCCTTTCCGCATTCTGGAGCACCCGATGAAGCTGCGTATCCTCACGCTCAGCCTGGCCTCTGCCATGCTCGCCGCCTGCAGCGGTGGCAACGGCGGCGCGCAGGACAGCCAGGTCCTGAACGTCTACAACTACAGCGATTACATCGCCGAGGACACCATCCCGACCTTCGAGAAGGAGAGCGGCATCAAGGTGACCTACGATGTGTTCGACAGTGATGAGATGGTCGAGACCAAGCTGCTGGCCGGCAACAGCGGCTACGACGTGGTGGTGCCGACCCTGAACTTCTTCGGCCGCCAGATCCAGGCCGGCGTGTTCCTGCCGCTGGACAAGAGCAAGATTCCGAACCTGGCCAATCTCGATCCGGCGGTGATGAAGCGCATCGCCACCCAGGACCCGGGCAACCAGTACGGCGTGCCGTACATGATCGGCACCACCGGCATCGGCTACAACGTGGAGATGCTGAAGCAGCGCTTTGGCGGCAGCACCGACATCGCCAACAGCTGGGACCTGGTGTTCAAGCCGGAGAACATCAGCAAGATGAAGGACTGCGGCGTGACCATCCTGGACACGCCGGCGGACATGATCCCGATCGCGCTGCATTACCTGGGCCTGGACCCGCACAGCGGTGACCCGGCCGAGCTGCAGAAGGCGGCCGACCTGCTGAAGTCGATCCGCCCGTACGTGCAGAATTTCCACTCCTCGCAGTACGTGGGGTCGCTGGCCAACGGTGGTACCTGCCTGGTGGTCGGCTGGTCGGGTGACATCATCCAGGCCCGCGACCGCGCCGAGGAAGCCAGCAATGGCGTGCACGTGGCCTATTCGATCCCGAAGGAAGGCGCCCCGCAGTGGTTCGACATGCTGGCGATCCCGAAGGATGCCAAGCATCCGGAAGCCGCTTACGCGTTCATCAACTACCTGCTGCAGCCGAAGGTTGCCGCGGCCAACACCAACTTCATCCACTACGCCAACCCGGTGCCGACCGCGACCCCGCTGGTGGATGAGGCGATCCGGACCGATCCGACCATCTACCCGCCGGCCGACGTGGCCGAGAAGATGTTCACCTATTCGATCAACACGCCGGAGACCGACAAGCTCTACACCCGGCTGTGGACCGAGGTGAAGACCGGCCGCTGAGCCGGTCCGGCGCCGCCGGGCCTTGCCCGGCGGAACGCTTCACCCTTGGCCGGGGCCGGTATCGCCGCCCTGGCCAAGGTGCCGCAGGATGGCCGGCAGCAGGTCGCGTGCATCGCGGCCGCCGTTGCACAGGAACGATGAACTCATCCGCTGCAGGTTGTGCATGCCGATGAAGAACAACCCTGGCTGCGGTGAAACGCCGAACTCTCCGAGCGGATAACCGTGTGCATCCAGCGCGCCCTGCACGTCCAGCCACGGCCATTCGGCGACGAAGCCGGTGGCCAGCACCACCGAGCGGATGCCTGCGGCCTGCAGATCCAGCTCGCACGGAGACGGTTCCGGCTCCCAGTGCAGGTAGACCTCTTCGGGAATGTAGCGGGCATCGTCGGTGCGCGGTTCGGGCCGCGTGGCGTAGTACGCGCTGGCCAGCGAATCGAGATAGGCATATTCGGTCCGTGTCGCCTCGATCGCGGTGCGCAGCTGCGGACGGACATCGGCGAAGCGGGCGATGTTTCCACTGAATTCCTGCAACCGGCCCAGCAACCTGATGCCAGCGCGGTGCATCGCCAGCAGACTGATCGAGCTGCCCAGGCCAGCACGTCCTTTGCCGGAAATCAGCGGGAACTCCGCGGTGCGGGCCTTGCGCAGCGCATCCGGTTCTCCGGCCAGTACCGCGGCCGCTTCACTCACATGCTGGTGGATGCGCCCGGCCATGTCCCACCAGGTCATCGAGTCCTTGCCGCGCAGCCGGCGGGTATGCGAATGACGCTGGGCCAGTGACCAGTACACGCTGCGACCGCTGTCGCGCAGGTCATGGGCGATCTGCGCGCCGGACTGCCCACCGCCGATGACCAGCACGGCGCCATCGGGCAGCTGGCGGGCACTGCGGTAGTCGCCCGAGTGCAGCATGGTGAGGCCTGACGCGGGCGCGAAGGGCACCCGGGGCATCCGCGCGCGGCGATATTCACCGGTGGCGACCACCACCGCGCGGGCGTGGACCAGCCCCTGGCTGCTGTCGATGGCATAACCGCCGGACTCAGGCGCGACCTGGCGCACCACGCACCCCTCGCTGATCGGCAACGCGCGCTCGTCGGCATAGTCGCGGAGCCGCCGGATCACCTCCGGGGCCCCCATGAAGCCTTCCGGATCATCGCCGGCATAGGCATGACCGTGCAGGGCCATCGTCGCGTTGGCAGTGTTGGTCTGGAACGACTCCCAGCGCCGCTGCCAGCTGGCACCCACGGTTTCGGCCTCCAGCACGCGATGCTCGACGCCGGCCTCCTGCAGGAGCGCACTGAGGGACAACCCGGCCTGGCCGGCGCCGATGATGACCAGCGGCAGCCTTGCAGGCAGGGCGCCCGGCAGGCGGGGCGGGAAGGGGGAGGAGCTGTCCGGAGAAATCACCAGTGTGGGTCCATGCAAGGCTTTGATCCGGGCCATTGCGCGGGCAATGGCCGAGGCCTTCAACAGATCCGGTTCTGAAAAACGTTGTAGATCGGGCCAACGCCCGTGGGGCCTGGCCGGGACGGCCGCAGGATGGTCCAGGGGAGGCGGGGCCTTTGAGCGGACAGGCCACCACGGCGGGGGAAAACCGACACCCCCTCGGGGCCCCCGGGGCTGCCCACCGGCCGCTTCCACCTGCTCCCGTCATATCCCCTGCGGCCCCCGGCCGTTAGAATGGCGGCCGCTGTCCACCGCCCGCTCCCGGAGCCCCCATGCCCGTTGAAGCCCAGCCGGTAGCCGCCGTCGTCGACACGACCGGTGCGCCCGGCTATCTCTCCATTCGTGACCTGCGCAAGGAATTCGACGGTTTCGTCGCCGTCGACGACGTCAATCTGGACGTGCGCAAGGGCGAGATCTTTGCCCTGCTCGGTGGCTCCGGCAGTGGCAAATCGACCCTGCTGCGCTGCCTGGGCGGCTTCGAGACGCCCACCAAGGGCAGCATCACCCTCGATGGCCAGCGCCTGGACGCGCTGCCGCCGTACCAGCGGCCGGTCAACATGATGTTCCAGTCCTACGCCCTGTTCCCGCACATGACGGTCGAGCAGAACATTGCCTTCGGCCTGAAGCAGGACGGCCTGGGCAAGGACGCGATCAGCAAGCGCGTCGGCGAAATGCTGGACCTGGTGCAGATGGGCCATCTGGGCAAGCGCAAGCCGCACCAGCTGTCCGGCGGCCAGCAGCAGCGCGTGGCGCTGGCGCGGTCGCTGGCCAAGGGGCCGAAGCTGCTGCTGCTGGACGAGCCGATGGGCGCGCTGGACAAGAAGCTGCGCTCGCAGATGCAGCTGGAACTGGTCAGCATCATCGAATCGTCCGGCGTGACCTGCGTGATGGTCACCCACGACCAGGAAGAAGCAATGACCATGGCCACCCGCATCGCGGTGATGGATGCCGGCTGGATCCAGCAGGTCGGCAAGCCGGACGAGGTCTACGAGCAGCCGGCCAACCGCTTCGTCGCCGAGTTCATCGGCTCGGTCAACCTGTTCGACGGGGTGATCGACGAGGACCTGCCCGAATACGTGACCGTGCGCTCGCCGCTGTTCCCGGCGCCGATCTACATCGCGCACGGCATCACCGGGTATGAAGGGCAGCCGGTCGCGTTCGCGCTGCGCCCCGAGAAGGTGATGATCGGCAAGGACGAGCCGGAAGGGCACACCAACAAGGCGCAGGGCGTGATCGAGGACATCGCCTACTTCGGCAGCCATTCGGTCTACCACGTGCGCCTGCCCAGCGGCGCCAAAGTGCTGGCCAACTTCGCCAACTCGCAGCGCTGGGCCAGCGATGGCCTGACCTGGGGCGACGAGGTGTGGGTGCACTGGCGTGACAACGACGGCGTGGTGCTGACCTCATGAGCACGGCCGGCCTGAAGCGCTGGCTGCCGGGGCTGCGTGCCACGGTGATCGGCATTCCGTATCTGTGGCTGCTGCTGTTCTTCGCGGTGCCGTTCCTGATCGTGCTGATGATCAGCTTCTCGCTCAGCCGGGTCGGCTCGCCGCCGTACACCTGGCTGCTGCAGTACGCCGACGGCGGCTTCTCGCTGAAGCTGAACCTGGAAAACTACCTGGCGTTGTTCCGCGATTCGATCTATGCGCAGGCGTTCCTGAGCTCGATCAGGATCGCGGCCATCTCCACCTTCTTCACGCTGCTGATCGGCTACCCGATGGCCTATGCCATCGCCCGCCTGTCACCGGCCGCGCGCAACGTGGCGATGATGCTGGTGGTGCTGCCGTCGTGGACCTCGTTCCTGATCCGCGTGTATGCGTGGAAGGCGATCCTGGACCGCAACGGCCTGCTCGACCAGTTCCTACAGTTCACCGGCCTGCAGACGCTGATGACGTCGATGGGCCTGCCCAAGCTGCAGCTGATCGACACGCCCACCGCGGCCTACATCGGCATCGTCTACTGCTACCTGCCGTTCATGGTGCTGCCGCTGTACGCCAACCTGGTCAAGCATGACCACCGCCTGCTGGAAGCCGCCTACGACCTTGGTGCGAAGCCGTGGCAGGCGTTCCTGCGCATTACCCTGCCGCTGTCGAAGGCCGGCATCATCGCCGGCTGCATGCTGGTGATGATTCCGGCGATCGGTGAATTCGTGATCCCGGAAATGCTGGGTGGCTCGGAAACGCTGATGGTGGGCCGCCAGCTGTGGAACGAGTTCTTCAACAACCGCAACTGGCCGGGCGCCTCGGCGATGGCGGTGGCGATGATCCTGTTGCTGCTGGTGCCGATCCTGCTGTTCAACCGTTCCCAGCAGCGCCTGCTGGAAGGGAAACAGGCATGAGCCCGCGTAGCGCAAGGGGCCTGGGGCTGGGTGTGCTGCTGCTCGGCTTCGCCTTCCTGTACCTGCCGATCCTGCTGCTGATGTTCTACTCGTTCAACAGCTCGCGGCTGGCGATGGTCTGGGCCGGGTTCTCCACCCGTGCCTACAGTGACCTGTTCGCCGACCGCGCGCTGATGGATGCGATGTGGACCAGCCTGGTGGTGGCGTTCTGGACTGCCTGCACGGCCACCGTGCTGGGCACGTTGGCGGCGATGGTGATGACCCGCTTCAAGCGCTTCCGCGGTAAGCCGCTGTTCGGCGCGCTGGTGACCGCGCCGCTGGTGATGCCGGATGTGATCCTGGGCTTCTCGCTGATGGCGCTGCTGGCTTCGATGGGCGCGATTCCCGGGTTCCCGGCGCGCGGCCTGGCCACCATCTGGATCGCCCACGTCACCTTCACCCTGTGCTTTGTCACCGTGGTGGTGTCTTCGCGCCTGCAGGAAATGGACCTGTCCCTGGAGGAAGCGGCGATGGATCTGGGTGCCAGCCGGTTGACCGTGTTCGGCCGCATCACCCTGCCGATCATTGCGCCGGCGCTGGTGGCGGGCTGGCTGCTGGCGTTCACTCTGTCGCTGGATGACGTGGTGGTGGCCAGCTTCGTCGCCACGCCGGGCTCGACCACGCTGCCGATGAAGGTGTTCGCCTCGGTGCGCATGGGCATCAGTCCGAAGATCAACGCGTTGGCCACGTTGCTGGTGTCGGCGGTGTCGATCGCTGCGGTGATCGGCTGGTACATCAACGCCCGCGCCGAGAAGCGGCGCCAGCGCGACCTGCAGCTGGCGCGGCAGGACAACGGCTGAGTACACGGCCTGTCGACAGCGCCGGCAACACCCGGCTCACGGACAGCGGCGCACAATGGGGGTCTTCCAGATGGAGATCCCCCATGACCGTCGAGATCATCGACCCGGCCACCGGCCAGGTGACCTACCGCCATGAACTGATGGGCGCTGCTGACATCGAGCAGCGCCTGCAGGCCGCCGCCGATGCCTTCCCCGGCTGGGCCGATCGCTCGCTGCAGGATCGCGGCGCCGTCCTTCGCCAGATCGCCGCGCAGCTGCGCACGCGTCGCGACGACCTGCAGCAGGCGATGACGCACGAGATGGGCAAGCTCAAGGCCGAGGCGCTGGCCGAGGTCGACAAGTGCGCTGCCGCCTGCGAGTACTACGCCGACCACGCGGCCGACTATCTCAAGCCGCAGCTGATCGATACCGAGGCCCAGCGCAGTTACGTGCGCTACGAGCCGATCGGCTGCGTGTTCGCGGTGATGCCATGGAATTTCCCGATCTGGCAGGTGTTCCGTTTCCTGGCCCCGGCGTTCATGGCTGGCAACGTCGCCCTGCTCAAGCACGCCAGCAACGTGCCGCAGTGCGCTGACCTGATCCTTGCGGTGTGTCGTGACGGAGGCCTGCCTGATGGCGTGTTCGACGTGCTGCACATCGACAATGACCAGGCGGCCGAGGTGCTGCGCGACGCACGGGTGAAGGCGGTGACACTGACCGGCAGCGAGCGGGCAGGGCGCTCGATCGCCTCCAATGCCGGCAGCCAGCTGAAGAAGTCGGTGATGGAGCTGGGTGGCAGCGATGCCTTCGTGGTGCTTGATGACGCCGATCTCGACAAGACCGTGGCGGCGGCGGTGAAGTCGCGCTTCGACAACAGCGGGCAGACCTGCATTGCGGCCAAGCGCTTCATCGTGGTCGATGCGGTGGCCGATGAATTCACCCGCCGCTTCGTTGAAGCCGCGGCCGAGCGCCAGTACGGTGATCCCGACGAGCGCGGTACCACGCTGGCGCCGATGGCCCGTGCCGACCTGCGCGACGAACTGCACAAGCAGGTGCAGGCCAGCGTGGCCAAGGGCGCACGGGTGCTGGTGGGTGGTGAGCCGATTGCGGGCACGCATGCCGGCTATCCGGCCACGGTGCTCGATCAGGTCGGTCCGGGCATGCCGGCGTATGACGAGGAACTGTTTGGCCCGGTGGCTGCGGTGATCCGGGTTGCTGATGAGGCCGAGGCACTGCGCGTGGCCAACGACACCCGCTTCGGCCTGGGCGGCAGCGTGTGGACGCGCGACCCGGTTCGCGGTGAGCGTTTCGCCCAGCGCATGGAATGCGGCGCCGCGTTCGTCAACGCCATCGTCAAGAGCGATGCGCGGCTGCCCTTCGGCGGCAGCAAGCAGTCCGGTTTCGGCCGGGAGCTGGCCGACCATGGCATCCATGAGTTCATGAACATCAAGACCGTCTACGTGGCTTGATCCCGAACGGTAGTGCCGGCCGCTGGCCGGCATTGCCGGGTTGCCGGCCAGCGGCCGGCGCTACCAGATGCGGGTCATGCGCCACGATACCGGTGTGGTGGGTATCGACCGTTGGTCGATACGCGCTACAACCACTTCGCGCGCTTGAACAACCGGTACAGGCCCACGCACACGCCACCCACGCCAACAATCATCAGCGGGTAGGCCCAGGGTTGGTTCAACTCCGGCATGTGGCTGAAGTTCATGCCATACCAGCTGGTGATCAGCGTCGGCGCCGCCAGCAGCGCCGCCCATGCACCCAGCCGCTTGACCGTCTCGCCCTGCGCCAGCGTCACCAGCGACAGGTTGACGCTCAGTGCGGTGCCCAGCATCTCGCGCAGGGTGTCGATCACATCGCTGATGCGTACTGCATGGTCGTGCACGTCGCGGATGTACAGCTTCACTTCGTCGGGGATCAGTTCGCCCTGATAGCGGCGCAGCTGCGCCAGTACATCCTGCAGTGGCGCCACCGCCATCCGCATCTTGTTCAGTTCGCGCTTGAGTTCGTACAGCCGCACCACGGTGCTGCGCTTGTAGTTGTCCGCAAAGATGTCCTTTTCCAGCAGGTCCAGGGTGTCGCGGAAGCGGTGCACGATCGGCAGGTAGTTGTCGACCACGAAGTCGGCCACCGCGTACAGGCAGTACGAGGGGCCCATCTTCAGCAGCTGCGGCTCTCGTTCGACACGCGCACGCACCGGTGCGTAGGACAGCGAGGCGCCATGACGCACCGTCACCAGGAAGCGCGGGCCGAGGAAAGCATGGGTTTCGCCGTACTGGATGCGCTCGTCGACCATCTGCGCGGTGGTCACCACCACGAACATCGAATTGCCGTAGGTCTCGACCTTTGGCCGCTGGTGCGCGTTGCGCGCATCTTCGATGGCCAGGTCGTGCAGGCAGAATTCCTCCTGCAGTTTCAGCAGTACATCGTCGTTGGGGTCGTACAGGCCAACCCAGACGAAACCATTGCCACTGGCAATGACATCGCTGATGGCGTCCAGGCTGATGTCGTGGCGTTTGCCTTCGTCATCGTAGTGGACGCAGTTGATGACGCAGGCGGGGTTGGCCGAAGTAGGGGCGGAAGCGGAGGCGGGCAATGACATGCCCGCCATCGTGCGTCAGGGCTGTGTTTCGGACAAGTGAGGACGGCGCCCGAGCACCCAGGCCAGCGCCACGTGCACCGGCAGCAGCAGCACGATCCACTGCACGTTGTACTGTGCCTGCAGGCTCAGCCAGTGCAGCACCAGCGCGGCCACTGCCTGTACCGCCAGCAGCCACAGCACGATCCTGAACATGCGGCCCGGCACGCGCCGGCGCAGCAGGGCGATCGCACCCGGCAGCAGCAGCACCGCCAGCGGCGAGAGCAGCAGCAGGTTGCGGTTGCCCAGGCGGCGTAGTGGATGCTGAAGCCCCACAGGAACACCAGCACGCCACCCAACAGGGCGCACAGCAGCCAGAACGGCAGTGCCAGCCCCGCCAGCAGGCGCGGGCGGTTGCGCAGCGCCAGCACGCCAGCGGCGATCACCAGGCCGCACAGCAGCCACGGCCACCAGCGGCGTGCGAACTCCTTCGGCTCCGGATCGATGCGGTGCGGCAGCAGCTCCTGTTCGGACTGCACCAGCGGACGCCCATCGCTGTTGCGTGCCTGGCGCAGCGCATCGGCCAGGCGCATCGGCACGAAGGCTTCCTGCCAGCGCGACAGCGGCTGGTCGGCGAACGGTCCGAGGCCTACATCGAAGCCCAGCCACATCCACGGTGCCGGCGACGCCAGGCGGACCGATTCACTGCGGTAGGTATTGCCACGCGAGCGCCCGGCGAGCTGCGACTGCAGGCCGCCACCCAATGCCTTGTCGAGGGTGTCGCGCACCATCGTGGCGCAGTTGGCGGTGTAGTAGTCGTAGTGGTAGCGCGCGTTTTCCGGCTTGGCCCGCTCGGCCAGATCTGCAGCCAGCGCACGTGCCTGGTCGGGGCGCAGGTCCAGCCACTGCACGTTGGCGCCGCGGCCGGTCTCGTCGTAGTACGACAGATCCTGCTGCAGCGGCAGCGCCACCAGGTAATACATCATGTCGCCGCGTGCGAAGCGGCTGATGAAATCGTCCTCGGACGGGTCGAAGTAGCCGAAGTTGTACGAAGTTGCCTCGCCGCTGACCGGATCAAGCACCACGATGGCGTCATGGCCGAAGCGTTCGAAGAACACCGTGCCGGGCTGCATGGTCACCACGCCGATGCGCGGGGCAGGAACCTCGGTGCTGGCGCTGGGTGCAGTTGGTGCAGTTGGTGCAGGCGTGGCTGCCGCCGGCTGCGCGAAGGCGGCCAGCGGCAGGGCCATGGCCAGCACGCACAGTGCCAGCCACACCATGAGGATCAGGCCGCGGCGCTTCAAGCGTCGTCCTGCGCGTCCGGCGGCAGCACGGTCACGTGGAAGGCCTGTACCCGGCGCGCATCGGCGCGGGCCACGCGGAACATGAAGCGGTCCAGCGCCAGCTCGTCACCGACTTCCGGCAGATGGCCCACGGCCTCGGTGACCAGGCCGCCGATGGTGTCGTAGTCCTCGTCGGAGAACGTCGCGCCGAAACGCTCGTTGAAGTCGCCGATCGGGGTCAGTGCGTCGACCACGTACTGCCCGTCGGACTGGATGGCGATCTGCGCCGAGGGATCTTCAGCCTCGTCATGCTCGTCGTCGATTTCGCCGACGATCTGTTCCAGCACGTCCTCGATGGTGACCAGGCCGGCGACACCGCCGTACTCGTCCACCACGATGGCCATGTGGTTGCGCGACAGGCGGAACTCCTTCAGCAGCACGTTGAGCTTCTTCGCCTCCGGGATCAGCACCGCCGGGCGCAGCAGCTCGCGCACGTTGGCCGGACCGTTGTCGGCAACCACGCCGCGCAGCAGGTCCTTGGCCAGCAGGATGCCAAGGATGTCGTCCTTGTTCTCGCCGTGCACCGGGAAGCGTGAATGGCCGGATTCGACCACCTGCTTCATCAGTTCCAGGAAGGGCGCTTCAACCGGCAGCGAGACCATCTGCGAGCGCGAAATCATCACGTCGCCCACGGTCAGCTCGGCCACCGAAATGGCGCCTTCCATCATCTTCAGGGTATCGGCGGCGATCAGACCCTCTTCCTGCGCGGTGTGCAGGACAGCGACCAGCTCGTCGCGGGTATGGGGTTCGCCGGAGAAGGCGGAGGTCAGGCGTTCAAGCCAGCCGCGCTTCTTTTCACTGTGCTCCGCAGGGGAGCTACTACTGTCGTCTTCTGACATCTCTGGAAAAAAGGCACCCGGCAGGCCGGGCGTTGGCCCAAGTCTAGCAGGATGTGACGGCCTGTCAGTGACTGCCGGTGGCCGGGGCAGGGGCGGTAGGGGCCGGCTCCTCCTCGGGCAGGTCCAGGCTGTAGGTGCAGCCGGCCAGAGTCTTGCCAGGGTGGGAGGCCACGGTGGAGACGCTGAGGATGATCGACTCGATCTGGGCCTCGCCGGTCTTCGGGTCGGTCACGTCGCGGCTGACCAGCTCGCGGCCGGCCATGAACTTGCCGTCCTGGTCGTAGGCGGTCTCCAGTGCCAGGCGCTTTGCCAGCGGGCGTGGGTCAGCCTGGTCGAGGACGGCCATGATGCTGGCGCCGGCCACCGCCACCCGCTCGGTCTGTTGCCCGAAGACGGTGATCGGGCTGGCCAGCCGGTACTCGCTCATGAACTGGTTGCCTTGCGGCAGCGGCTGCAGGCCCTGGGCCACGGCCTTCAGCGGATCGGCCAGCAGCGGCGCCAGCGCGGCCTGCTCGGCCACCCCCTGGCGGCATTCGATCAGGGCCGGCAGGTCAAGACTGGAGGCGAGGGCCGAAGGCACCGCAAAGGCACACAGCAGGGGCAGGCAGCAACGCAGGGACACGGGCAGGTTCCGCAGGCGGGCCGGACATCATAACGGTGACGGGGGCGGCTTCTCAGCCTTGCTGTTGCGGCTGCCGCGGGTCAGCAGGGCGCGTAGCCCCATCACCGGCAGGGTGAGCAGCACCGCCTGCATCGAAGCGTGGAGGACCGTGACCAATCCGCGGGCCGCCAACGGCAGCAGGCCCGATTGTTCGAACCAGGGCATCAGTGCCGGTTCGGCGGCCTTCGCCAGTGGCATGTACATCGCGCAGAGCGCGTACAACAGCCAGAGTGAGGCGGTTGACGCATGGAAGAACGGCAAGGTCGCCGCTGAGCGCCGCAGGCGCTGCTGGACCACCACGCGCCAGGCCACCGGCGCGGTGAGCGCGCCCATCAGCATCAGCAGCAGCGCGCTCGTCACCAGGCCCATCGTGGTGCTCATTCCGTGCCGCTGTTGCAGCAGCTGAGGCCCGATCACGCCGACCGCCAGACTGGCAATGACGCACGCCGGTGACAGCAGTGCCAGCGTGCGCAGCAGCCAGTGCTGCCCGCTGGGGTCGCGTGCACTGACACGGCGCACGGCATGCGCGCCCAGCACCAGGAGAGTGGCGAAAAGACCGGCAGCCACCATGATCGTCGTGAAACCGTACCCTGGGTTCATCCTTTTTCCTTCCGCGTCCTGGCCGGTGTTGAACAATAGCGCAGCGCATGGGCGGGCGTTCCGGCCCGGGCGCAGTCAAGGCGGATTCCAGCGCGTGGTCGCTGGGTACCAGCGCAGCCTGACCGGGTAGCCCAGCTGCACCTGCAGGTGGTCGCGTACGGCCGCCGCCGTCGCGCGGTTGGCTGGGGTATCCCGCAGCTCAACCTCCAGCTCTCCGGCCTTGACGTCCAGGCTATAGCCGAACAGGTCGGGCAGCTGGGCCAGCAGCCAGTCCCGCTGTGTGTGCAGGCGGCGCTGCATCTCCGCTTCGGTCATCGCGGCGCCGGTGATGTAGCGCACGCGTTGCGGGCCATCCGCCCCTGGATGTGTCTCATCGGCCTCGGCTGCGGCGCCTGTCAGTCGCACCACAACGTTCCAGCCCCTCGCATTGTCCACCCAGATGCCGGCCAGACGTGCCGCGTGCCGCGCTTCCAGGCGCTCGATCAGCGCCCGTTGCTGGGCAGTGGCGACGATATTGCGGGTGTCGCGCTCGCTGCTGCCGAAGAACGCCCGTAGTTCGGCGATCTTTGCGGCGATGTCGGCCTCGCTGTCGCTGGTGGGGAACGGTGAGGGACGGTCAGGATCGGGCATCAGGCCTGCCGCGGACTGCAGTAGCACGGCAAGCACAAGTGCGGCCAGGGTCATGCTGCGCTCCTCTTCCGTGAGTGCGTGGGTTCGGAACAGAACCCGGTGTCAGCGCTCGCCCGCGTAGGGATCGGCGATGCCGAGCTCGGCCAGGATGTCGCGCTCGAGCTGCTCCATCGCCTCGGCTTCCTTGTCATCCTCGTGGTCCCAGCCGAGCAGGTGCAGTACGCCGTGCACGGTCAGGTGCGCGTAGTGGGCGTTGAGCGCCTTGCCCTGCTCGTCGGCCTCCCGTGCCACCACCGGTGCGCAGATCACCAGGTCACCCAGCAGCGGGAACTTGACGCCCTTGGGCAGGCCTTCGGGCACTTCGGCCGGGAAGCTGAGCACGTTGGTCGCGTAGTCCTTGCCGCGGTAATGGCGGTTCAGCGACTGTCCTTCCTTGGCATCGACCACGCGGATGGCCAGATCGGCCTCGCGGATGCGGCCCTTCAGCGCGGCGGCCACCCACTTGCGGAAGCTCACTGCCGCCGGCAGGCCGGCACGTGGCAGGGCATAACTGACGGCGACGTCCAGTCGCACGGGGCCACGGGTCATGGAGTTGCTCCTGGTTGGATCTGATGCAGGTCGCGGCGGTCGTAGGCGCTCACGATGCGCGCGACCAGCGGGTGGCGGACCACGTCACGGGATTCGAAGAAGGTGAAGCTGACGCCCTCGACTTCACGCAGCACGTCGATGGCGTCGCGCAGGCCGGACTTCACGTGCTTGGGCAGGTCGGTCTGGGTCAGGTCACCGGTGACCACCGCAGTGGAGCCGTAACCCAGGCGGGTCAGGAACATCTTCATCTGCTCGATGGTGGTGTTCTGTGCCTCGTCCAGGATCACGAACGCATCGTTGAGCGTGCGGCCGCGCATGTAGGCCAGCGGCGCGATCTCGATGACGTTCTTCTCCAGCAGCTTGACCACCTTCTCCACGCCCATCATCTCGTACAGGGCGTCGTACAGCGGTCGCAGGTAGGGATCGACCTTCTGGCTCAGGTCGCCGGGCAGGAAGCCCAGCTTCTCGCCGGCCTCCACCGCCGGACGCACCAGGATCAGGCGCTGCACCCGCGATTCGTTCAGTGCTTCGACCGCGCTGGCCACGGCCAGGAAGGTCTTGCCGGTACCGGCCGGGCCGATGCCGAAGTTGATGTCGTGGGTGGCGATCTGGTGCAGGTAGCGGCCCTGGTTGGCGCCGCGGCCGCGCACCGTGCCGCGCTTGACCTTGATCGCCACGTCCTGCGCTTCATAGGAGCGCTCGGCGATCTGATCGACATTGGCCTGCGCCAGGCGCAGATGGATGGCGTGGTTGTCGAAGGTGGTTTCGGCGGCTTCGGCGTACAGCGCTTCAACCAGCTTCTGCGCCTCGACGATGGCCTCGTTGGGCCCGCTGATGCGGAACACGAAGCCACGATTGGCGATCTCCACGCCGAGCTTCAGCTCTATCTGGCGCAGATGGCCATCGAAGGGGCCGCACAGGTTGGCCAGCCGCTCGTTGTCTTCCGGCGACAGGGTGAAGTCTCGATGATCGATGCTTTTCATTGCTTGGGGTGGGGCGGACGCCTTCCACCGCAGTGTATTCAGGGAGGACAAGGGTAGCGCGCGTGCGGGGCACACGGCCAGCAGACGGTCGATACAGCGTTTTCCACACCCGGTGTGGACGGGGCGCGCGGAAACCTGTGGATAGACCTTCGCAATGCTTGTGCCACAAGGCCCATGAGGTCCTGGTGAAAAAAGCGTCATGGTCGCTCGTCGCTGCCGCAGCACTGCCGCGGGTGGCCTGCACGGGAGCATTCATCGTGATGGCAGTGCAGGTTTCGTTGCCGGGCGAGCAACAACGCCACGTCCTGCCGGATTTCCACAACGGTTGTGGAATGATGCCGAATCAACCTGTGGATAGGTGGTGCGGAGCCTTGCAGCAAAAGGCTTGCCCGCACGTGGTGAAAAAACCGTCAGGGCTGATCGGAATCATTGAGGGTGCACGGGGCACATGGCACCGTGTCGCCGTCGCTGGAGGGGATGGCATGGGCATCGGCAACGGGATGCGTGGAATCGGACTGGTGGGCATCGGCCTGCTGGCGGGGTGTGGGCAGTCAACGCCGACTGCGCTGGGAACGCTGGAGTGGGACCGGATCACGGTGCCGGCACCGGCGGCCGAAGTGATCGCTGCAGTGGAGGTGCGCGAAGGTCAGCCGGTCAAGGCGGGCACCGTGTTGATGCAGCTTGATCCCGCCCGTGGCGACGCGCAGTTCGCTGCCGCACAGGCCGATACGCTGCGCGCGCAGGCACAGCTGGAAGCGCTGGAGATCGGCCCGCGCAACGAACAGATTGCCCAGGCCCAGGCCCAGCTCGCCGCGCTTCGCGCCCAGGCCGTCGAAGCCAGCGCCTACTATCGCCGGGTGCAGCCGCTGGCACGCCAGCAGCTGGTCGCTGCTGCTGAACTGGACCGTGCGCGGGCCGCCGCCGGCAACGCCGAGGCCAGTGCGCGCGCGGCCGAGCAGGCTTGGCTGGAGCGGGTGCACGGCAGCCGTGCGCAGGACATCACCCAGGGCAAGGCCGCGGCCGATGCCGCGCGCGCGCAGCAGGTGGTGCAGGGCGTGAACCTGCAGAAGCTGCGGCTGCGTGCACCGCGCGATGGTGTGGTCGATGCCTTGCCCTACCGACAGGGCGACCAGGCGCCGATCGGTGCGCCGTTGGCGGTGATGCTGGTCGGTGAGCGTCCCTATGCGCGCGTCTACCTGCCGCAGCCGCTGCGCCTGCAGGTAAAGGTCGGTCAGGCCGCGCAGATACAGCTGGAGGGTCGGAGCACGGTGCTGAAGGGGCGCGTGCGATCGATCCGCAGCGAACCGTCGTTCACCCCGTACTACGCGCTGACCGGCGACGACGTCGAGCGCCTGAGCTACCTGGCTGAAATCGAAGTGACCGAAGCCACCGACATGCAGAAGCTGCCGGCCGGGCTGCCGGTGCAGGTGCGCTTCTGAACACCGGTGCGGACATCGCGGTGCATGCGCAGGGCCTGACCCGCCGCTTCGGCGATCTGCTGGCCGTGGACAATGTCGACCTGACCGTGCCGCGTGGGCAGGTCTATGGCTTCCTGGGCCCGAACGGGTCGGGCAAGTCGACCACCATCCGCATGCTGTGCGGCCTGCTTGAACCGAGCGCAGGGCAGATCGAGGTGCTGGGCTTGGCGGTTCCCGAGCAGGCCGAAGCGCTGCGCCGTCGCATCGGCTACATGACCCAGCGCTTCTCGCTGTACGAAGACCTGTCGGTACGCGAGAACCTGGAATTCCTCGCCGCCATCCAGGACCTGCCACGCGCGCAGGCCCGGCAGCGGGTCGACAGTTTGCTGCAGCAGTACCGGTTGCAGGACCGCCAACCACAACTGGCCGGCACGCTCAGTGGTGGGCAGAAGCAGCGCCTCGCCCTGGCGGGTGCCGTGGTGCATTCGCCCGAACTGCTGTTCCTGGACGAGCCGACCAGCGCCGTTGATCCCGAATCGCGCCGCGATTTCTGGGAGGCCCTGTTTGAACTTGCCGACGCCGGTACCACCGTGTTGGTATCGACCCACTACATGGACGAGGCCGAGCGCTGCCACCGGCTGGCGATCCTGGATCGTGGTGCGCTGGTCGCCGATGGCACGCCGGCCGAGCTGTGTGCACGGCTGGACGGCCGCACGTTGCAGGTCACGTCGGCGCAGCCGCGCCAGGCCAGCCGCGCATTGTCCGAGCTGCCCGGCGTGCTGAGCGTGGCGCAGATCGGTACCCAGCTGCGCGTGTTGTGCAGCGAGGGGGCCGCCGATACGCCAGCGTTGCGGCGCGCTCTGGTCAGCGCCGATCCGCAGGCCCGCATCGAGGCGGTGGCGCCGAACCTGGAAGACGTGTTCGTCGCTGCTACCCGCGGGCGAGGCCGGGAGCCGGCGGCATGAACCTGCGCCGGCTGTGGGCGATCATGCTCAAGGAGCTGCGGCAGCTGCGCCGCGACCGCATCACGCTGGCGATGATCGTCGGCATTCCGGTGATGCAGCTGCTGCTGTTCGGCTATGCGATCAATCTCAACCTGCGCCACCTCGACGCCGGTGTCGCCGACCAGGCCAACAGTGCCGCCTCGCGCGCGGTGGTGCAGGACATGGTCGCCACCGGCGTGATCACGCCGCGCAGCGAAGCCTATACGCCCGACCAGCTGATGCAGGCGCTGCGCCGTGGCGAGATCAGTGTCGGCATCGTGGTGCCAGCCGACTTCGAACGTCGCCGCTTCGACGGTCGCGAAGCGGTGCAGGTACTGGTCGATGGCAGCGACACCGTGGTGCAGAGCGCAGCGATCCAGCTGGCGCAGGTGCCGCTGGATACGCGCCCGACCAGCAACACCCGTCCCCTGCGCGAAGGCAGCATCGCCAGTGGTCCTGTCAGCGTGACCAGCTTCTACAACCCGCAGCGGCGCTCGGCGGTGAACATCGTGCCGGGCCTGATCGGGGTGATCCTGACCATGACCCTGGTGATGTTCACGGCGGTGGCGGTGGTGCGCGAACGCGAGCGCGGCAACATGGAACTGCTGATCGCCACGCCGGTGTCGCGCAGCGAACTGATGGTCGGCAAAGTGCTGCCCTATGCAGCCATCGGCCTGCTGCAGACCACCCTGGTGCTGGTGCTGGGCACCTGGCTGTTCCAGGTGCCGATCCGCGGCAGCCTGCTGGACATCTATCTGGCCGCGGTGCTGCTGGTGCTTGCCAACCTGGCGCTGGGCCTGCTGATCTCCACGCGCGCGCGCTCGCAGTTCCAGGCGATGCAGATGACGCTGTTCCTGTTCCTGCCGTCGATCCTGCTGTCGGGCTTCATGTTCCCGTTCGCGGGCATGCCGCGGCCGGTGCAATGGCTGGCCGAAGTGCTGCCGCTGACCCACTTCCTGCGCCTGGTGCGCGGCATCATGCTGCGCGGCGCCTCGCTGTGGGAGCTGTGGCACGACGCGCTGGCGCTGCTGGCCTTCATCGTGGTGATGATGACGTTGGCGATCCTGCGTTTCCGCAAACGATTGGATTAATGCATGCCGACCAACGGTCGGCATCCACAACTACCCCGGCAGGTGCCGACCGTTGGTCGGCACACCTTATTCCGCCACCACCCGCGCGCGCAGCGAATTGGTCAGCGCTTCGGTGATCACCACGTCCACGAACTGGCCGATCAGGCGTGCCGGCGCCGGGAAGTTCACCGAACGCATGTTCTCGGTCTTGCCGGTCAGCTCGTTCGGGTTCTTGCGCGAGGGCCCTTCCACCAGCACGGTCTGCACGGTGCCGACCATCTTCTGGGAAATGCCGGCGGCATGCGCATTGATGCGCTCCTGAAGGCGCGACAGGCGCGCGTGCTTCTCGGCATCGCTGATGGTGTCCTCCAGGTCCGCGGCCGGGGTGCCCGGGCGACGCGAATAGATGAAGGAGAAGCTGTGGTCGAAGCCGATGTCCTCGATCAGCTTCATGGTCTTCTCGAAATCGGCATCGGTCTCGCCGGGGAAGCCGACGATGAAGTCCGAGCTGATCGAGATGTCCGGGCGCACCGCGCGCAGCTTGCGGATCTTCGACTTGAATTCCAGCGCGGTGTAACCACGCTTCATCGCCGACAGCACGCGGTCGCTGCCGGCCTGCACCGGCAGATGCAGGAAGTTGGCCAGCTGCGGGACGTCGCGGAACGCGTCGATCAGCGAGTCGCTGAATTCCAGCGGGTGCGAGGTGGTGAAGCGGATGCGGCCGACCCCATCGATCTCGGCGATGGTACGGATCAGCAGGCCGAGGTCGGCGAACTCGCCGTCGCCATAGGGACCACGATAGGCGTTGACGTTCTGGCCGAGCAGGTTGATCTCGCGCACGCCCTGTGCAGCCAACTGCGCCACCTCCACCACTACGTCCTCGAACGGGCGGCTGACTTCGGTGCCGCGGGTGTAGGGCACCACGCAGAACGAGCAGTATTTGGAACAGCCTTCCATGATCGACACGAACGCCGAAGCGCCTTCGGCGCGCGGTTCCGGCAGGCGGTCGAACTTCTCGATCTCGGGGAAGCTGATGTCTACCTGCGGACGCTTCTGCTCACGCCGGGCGCGGATCAGCTCCGGCAGGCGGTGCAGGGTCTGCGGGCCGAACACCAGGTCGACGAACGGCGCGCGCTTGATGATCGCTTCGCCTTCCTGCGAGGCGACGCAGCCGCCCACGCCGATGATGACCTCGCGGCCTTTGTTCTTCAGGCCCTTCCACACGCCCAGCTGGCTGAACACCTTCTCCTGCGCTTTTTCGCGGATGGAGCAGGTGTTGACCAGGATGACGTCGGCGTCGTCCGGGCTGTCGGTCAGTTCCAGGCCATCGCTGGCGGCAAGCACGTCGGCCATCTTCGCCGAGTCGTACTCGTTCATCTGGCAACCGTGGGTCTTGATGTACAGCTTGCCCTTGACCTGGTCGGGCTTGCGCGGACCGGCGGGCAGGGCAACGAGCGGGGTACCGCCCGGCGTGGCGGGCGGAAAGACGTCTGGCGTCCCGGTCATGGCGCTTAATCCATTCGGGTGGCGGGAAAGCCGGCAATTCTACCCGCATCCCGCGCCACCCGCCGCGCCCTTTGTAGCGCCGAGCCCACGCTCGGCTGGTTTCAGTAGAGCCAGGCCATGCCTGGCTGCCCCAGGGGAAGCGGGAAGAGCAGCCGAGCGTGGGCTCGACTCTACAAAGGAAGCCCAGCCGGCGCCTTACGCCGCCACCAGCTCCGCATCGATCTGCCGCGAACGGTCGAACGCGGTCATCGCGCTCATCCGTGCGATGTAGTCAGCCGTGGCTGCTGCAGGCTGTACCAGGCCAAAGGCCGTGGTCCAGCCCAGCGCATTGCCCCACAGCACATCGGCGGCGCTCATGACCTCGCCGAGCAGGTACGGGCCCTGCGCCAGCTGGGCCTCGACCACCTGCAGCACGGTCTCCGCATCGTTGTACGGCGACAACAGGCGCGGCGGCGGCTCGCGATGCATCGCCTTGTCGATCATCGCCGGCTCGAAACAGGCGCCGTAGAAGGCCATCCAGCGCAGGTAAGGGCCGCGCAGGGCATCGCCGATCGGCGGGGCCAGCCCGGCTTCCGGGTACAGGTCGGCCAGGTACAGGTAGATCGCCACCTGCTCGGTCACCAGCGCGCCGTTGTGGACGATGGCCGGCACCTTGCCCATCGGGTTGATGGCCAGGTAGGCCGGGGCCAGGTTGGCGCCGGCCTTCAGGTCCAGCACCTGCATGTGGTAGTCGGCACCCAGCGCTTCGAGCAGGGCCACCGCGCCGCTCGAGCGGGAACGGGCGGCGTGGTACAGGGTGATCCGGCGTGAATTCATGGCATTGCTCCTTGCGGTGGGTGGTGAACTGGAGGTCATCCTGAGGCACTATTGCGGACGACTTCTGTCCTCGATCCTTCATGCGCCATACCGCCCATCGACTGCTGCGCCTGATCGCCCTGCTGCAGGCCCGCCGCCAGTGGTCCGGGGCCGAGCTCGCCGAGCGCATGGGCGTGGACCGGCGCAGCATCCGCCGTGATGTCGAGCGACTGCGTGAACTGGGCTATCCGGTCCAGGCCTCGTCCGGGGTCGGTGGCGGCTACCAGCTGGGGGCGGGGGCACCGGTACTGCCGATGCTGCTGGATGAGGAGGAGGCGACCACCCTGGCGATCGCCCTGCGTGCCGCGTCCGCGACCGTCGCTGGCATCGACGACACCGCGCGCGGTCTGTTGTCCAAGCTCGACCCGCTGGTACCGACCCGTCGCCGGCAGCAGGCTGGCGAAGTGCATGCAGCGACGGCCACCTTGTCCGACCTTCCGTCCACCGACGCACGCCTGCTCGGACGGCTGGCCCAGCACTGCCGGCAGGCGTCCCGGCTGGCCTTCGAGTACCGCAGCGCGCAGGAGGCGGTGACCCAGCGCGAGGTCGAGGCCCAGCACCTGGTCAATTACGGGCGGCGCTGGTACCTGCTGGCCTGGGATCTGGGCCGGCAGGACTGGCGCACACTGCGCGTGGACCGGATGGGCGCGCTACGCGAGTGCTCCGAGCCGGGTATGCACCGGCGCACGCCGGCGCCGCCGGATGTGATGGTGCGGCAGGCGGTCAGCCAGGCGCCGTTCGCGCTGCAGGCCATCCTCCGCCTGGCCGGCAGTCATTCCGAGCTGGAAGGCCGCATCCCGCCATGGTGTGGAGTACTGGAAGCGGATGGCTCCGATCACTGCCTGCTGCGCATGGGCGCCGAGAGCCGCGGCATGATGCTGGCGCAGATTCTCAGCCTGGACCGCATACCTGTGGCGCTTTGGACCACCCCGCCGGGCCTGCGCGACGAGCTGGCACAGCGGCTGGCGGGCCTCGGCCAGCTGCTGGCTGTGCCGCCGGTCACAGGCTGAGCCACATCGCTTGGCAAGCCCAGGCGAAGCTGGGACACTCGCCGCCATGAAGGGGATACTGGGGACAACGGCGATCATCATCGCTGCGCTGACCGCTGCGCCGGCCAGCGCTGGAACCCTGTACAAGTGCCAGGGCGCTGACGGCGTCACCAGCTATGTGAGCAAGCGGGTGGCTGGCGCGCGCTGCAGCACCATCAGCTACAGCCGGGACACCCGCCCGGCACCGCGTCCGGTAGTGGCCGCACCCAGGCCAGCGCCGACCACGGTTGCCAGCATCGAACGCAACCCGGTTGCCGTTGCCGCCAGCGCGGCAACGCCGGCAACGGTTGCGCCTGCACCCGCGCCCGCAGCTGCTCCGGCACAGCCGGCCGCCTCGCGCGCCGGGCGCATGGTCAGCGGCCAGGTCTATTCCTTCATGAAGGACGGCGTGCGGCACTACACCAGTGCGCGCCCGACCCAGGTCGCCAACCTCGGCCCGGTGCGGACCATCCGCTACAGCTTCATGGAGCGCTGCTACGCGTGCGGGGTCAATCCACGCGTGGACTTCGGCACCGTGCGCCTGAACACCTCGGCCTTCCAGACCGAGATCACCTCGGCCGCGCGCGAGTTCGGCGTGGAAGAGGCGGTGGTGCGGGCCATCATCCACGCCGAGTCGGCCTACAACCCGACCGCGCTCAGTCGCGCTGGTGCGCAGGGCCTGATGCAGCTGATGCCGCCAACCGCAGCGCGCTTCGGGGTCAGTGACTCCTACGATGCCGGGCAGAACATCCGCGGCGGCGTACAGTATCTTGCGTGGTTGTTGAAGCGCTTCAATGGCGATCTGACCCTTGCCGCAGCCGGCTACAACGCTGGCGAAGGCGCGGTCGACCGCCACGGTGGCGTGCCGCCCTACAGCGAGACCCAGTACTACGTGCGGCGGGTCGGCCAGCTGGCCGAGCGTTACCGCACCGCCCTGAGTCACCAGTAGGTGCCAACCTTTGGTCGGCGCACCCTTGAATGTCAGGTGCCGACTGTTGGTCGGCACGCCCTTGAACTGGTAGGTGCCGACTGTCAGTCGGCACTCCTTGCAAAGAGCGTTGTGTGGCGCGCGACGGTTCCGCTACACTCGACCGTGATTCAATGCGGCTCTGGCCCCCACCGGATCCGCTGGCAGCCTTAAAGCTACCTAATCAATATCGGAGTGCCGGATGGCCAACGATGGGGTACACGATCCAGTCAACACCGGACGTCGGCGTTTTCTTTCTGCCACCACAGCCGTGGTGGGCGCCGTCGGCGTCGGATTCACCGCAGTTCCTTTCATCAAATCCTGGAACCCCAGTGCCCGCGCCAAGCTTGCCGGCGCACCGGTGGTGGCCGACATCAGCGCCCTGCAGGAAGGCCAACGCCTGATCGTGGAATGGCGTGGCCAGCCTATCTGGATCGTCAAACGGTCCAAGGCGATCCTCGATGCGCTGCACGGGCTGGACGGCCGTCTCAAGGACCCCGAGTCCGGCGAGAAGGACCAGCAGCCGGAGTACGTGCTGAAGCAGAACCCCGAGCTGCGCTCGATCAAGCCGGATATCTCCGTGCTGGTCGGCCTGTGCACGCACCTGGGCTGCTCGCCGGAAATGGTCGCCGAGATCCGGCCTGAGCCCTACGACCCGCAGTGGAAGGGCGGCTACTTCTGCCCCTGCCACAAGTCGCGCTTCGACATGTCCGGTCGTGTCTTCAAGGACGTGCCGGCGCCGATCAACCTGAAGGTGCCCGCGCACCACTACCAGGACGACAACACCATCATCATCGGTGTCGATCCGCAGGGGGCTGCCTGATGGCCAATATCCTCAGCCGTACCGCCAGCGGCGTGGCCGACTGGGTCAACGCGCGCGCGCCCGGCCTGATGCCGGTCTACCGCAAGCACGTCAGCGAATACTACGCGCCGAAGAACTTCAACATCTGGTACTACTTCGGTTCGCTGGCGCTGCTGGTGCTGGTCAACCAGATCGTCACCGGCATCTTCCTGACGATGCACTACAAGACCAACGCCGCCGAGGCGTTCGGCTCCATCGAATACATCATGCGTGATGTGGAGTGGGGCTGGCTGATCCGCTACATGCACTCCACCGGTGCCTCGCTGTTCTTCATCGTGGTCTACCTGCACATGTTCCGTGGCCTGCTGTACGGCAGCTACCAGAAGCCGCGCGAGCTGGTGTGGATCCTGGGCATGCTGATCTACCTGGTGTTGATGGCCGAAGCCTTCATGGGCTACGTGCTGCCGTGGGGCCAGATGTCGTTCTGGGGCGCCAAGGTGATCATCTCGCTGTTCGGCGCGATACCGGTGATCGGCAACGGCCTGACCGAATGGATCATGGGCGACTACCTGCCCAGTGACGCCACGCTCAACCGCTTCTTCGCACTGCACGTCATCGCCCTGCCGCTGGTGCTGCTGTTGCTGGTGGTGCTGCACCTGGGTGCGCTGCATGAAGTGGGGTCGAACAACCCGGACGGCGTGGAGATCAAGAAGGGGCCCAAGGGCAACCGCTGGTCGCCGAACGCACCGGCCGACGGCATTCCGTTCCACCCGTACTACACGCTCAAGGATGGTGTCGGCGCCGGCTTCCTGCTGATCATCGCCGCCTTCATCATCTTCTTCGCGCCGGGTTTCGGCGGCCTGTTCCTGGAGCACGACAACTTCACCGAGGCCAACCGTCTGGTGACCCCGGAACACATCAAACCGGTCTGGTACTACACGCCGTACTACGCGATGTTGCGCGTGGTACCGAACAAGCTGGGCGGCGTGCTGGTGATGTTCTCGGCCATCGCGATCCTGTTCCTGGTGCCGTGGCTGGACAAGGCGAAGGTGAAATCGGTGCGCTACCGCGGCTGGATCTCGAAGGTGATGCTGGGCGTGCTGGCGGTGTGCTTCGTGTGGCTGGGCGTGATCGGTTCCGGCCCCGGCACCGACGTGCACGAGACCTACATCGGGCGGGTGCTGACCTTCCTGTACTTCGCGTTCTTCATCACCATGCCGCTATGGACACGATTGGACAGGACCAAGCCGGTACCGGAGAGGGTGACCACCCATGACTGAACGCTGGATGGTCCGGCTGGCCCTGACGGCCGCCCTGATGCTGGGCAGTTTCCTGGCCTCCGCCGCCGAGGGCGGCACCAAGCTGCTGCAGGCCGGCAACGACCTCGGAGACCGCGCTTCGCTGCAGCGCGGCGCGCAGCTGTACATGAACTACTGCTCCGGCTGCCACGCGCTGAAATACCTGCGCTATTCGCGGATGGCGCAGGACCTGGGCCTGACCGAAGAGGAGGTGATGAACAACCTCAACTTCACCGGCTCGGCGATCGGCGATCCGATCCCGGTGGCGATGCCCAAGGAGAACGCAGAGAAGTGGTTCGGCAAGATGCCACCGGACCTCAGCCTGATTGCGCGTGTGCGCGGCAGTGACTGGGTCTACACCTACCTCAAGTCGTTCTACCTGGACAGCAGCCGGCCGCTGGGCTGGAACAACGCGCTGTTCGCCAACGCGTCCATGCCCAACCCGCTGTGGGAAATGCAGGGCCTGCAGCATGCCGTGCATGGCAAGCCGGAGGCGCCGGGCATGGATCCGCCGGTGAGCGGACTGCGCCTGGAAACGCCAGGCAACGTCGATGCTGGACAGTACGACCAGGCAGTGCGTGACATCACCAACTTCCTCGAATATGCCGGCGAACCGGCCGCGCTCAAGCGCCAGCAGCTGGGCGTGTGGGTGATCCTGTTCCTGGCCCTGCTGACCTTCCTGCTGTATCTGTTGAAGAAGGAATACTGGAAGGACGTTCACTGAATCTGCCGCCGGCCATTGCACGGGCCTATTGGCTTTTGTGATGGTCGGTTGCACACTCGGGGAGGAGTCGATCGCCGGCACGGTGCCGGCGGCGCCGATGCGGCAGGCGGTCTCCTGTCGTGGGAGAGCCTTTGATGGCGGCGAGCGTACGCATGCGCAATACACTGACGCTGTTTTCCTCGAACGACGATGTACTGTGCCACCGTGTACGCCTGGTCCTGGCGGCCAAGGGTGTGACCTTCGACTTCGTTCCGGTCGATCCACAGAACCCGCCTGAAGACCTGATCGACCTCAATCCGTACCACTCGGTGCCGACCCTGGTCGAACGCGAACTGGTGCTTTACGCCGCGTCGGTGGTCAGCGAATACCTCGACGAGCGCTACCCGCATCCGCCGCTGATGCCGGTCGATCCGCTCTCGCGTGCGCGCATCCGCCTGGCCATGCTGCGCATCGAGCACGACTGGGTGCCGCAGGTGCAGGCCATCCAGCTGGGCAACAAGACCCAGGCCGAGGCCGGCCGCAAGCGCCTGAAGGAACTGCTGACCGCCTCGCTGCCGCTGTTCAAGGCCAGCAAGTTCTTCCTCAACCCGGAAATGAGCCTGGCCGACTGCGCGATGGCGCCGATCATCTGGCGCCTGCAGTCGCTGGATGTGCCGCTGCCGAAGGACGGCAAGGCCATTGAAGACTACGGCAACCGCATCTTCCGCCATCCGGGCTTTGTCCGCAGCCTGACCGACCAGGAAAAGAAGCTGCGCGATCTGCCGGGCTGATCCTGCCTCGCCTTACCCGTCTGCACGCCGACCGGCGTGCAGGCGATCCGCCCCGGCAGGGCGCCGGGCGCGTACACTTCACGCATGACCGAAGACTTCTTCCACATGACCAGCCACCGCCCGTACCTGCTGCGGGCGCTGGTGGAATGGATCAACGACAACCAGCTGACCCCGCACATCCTGGTCGACGCCGGCGTCCCCGGCGTGCAGGTGCCGCCTTCGGCGATCAAGGATGGCCGGGTTGTGCTCAACATCGCCGAACGTGCTGTCGTGCGGCTGATGATCGACAACGAGATGGTGAGCTTCTCGGCGCGCTTCTCCGGTACCAGCTACCCCGTGCAGGTGCCGATCAGCGCCGTGCTGGCCGTCTACGCCCGCGAGACCGGGCAGGGCATGGCGCTGCCGGATGACATTCCGGGCAGCGAAACCGCTCCGACCAGCGACGAGCTGCTGCACGAGGAAAGCACGCCGCCGGACGATACGCCGCCGGCCAGTCCGCCGCCGAAGGGGCGCCCGAACCTGCGCGTGGTCAAGTAATGTCTCCGACGCCGCCCCGATGGGCGGCGTTTTCCTTTGCAGGATTCACCGGTGGGTGCCGGAATTGTGTGGGTGCCGACCGTTGGTCGGCACACCTTCAGTGCTTACACATCCTCGGCATCGTCCACGTCCGCGCGGATCTGGCTGATCCGCGCTGCGCCCGGGCCGGTAAATGAGATCAGCTGGTCGCCGCGCAGCACCATGCGGCCCACGTGGCGATCGATGCCATCGTAGGAATACTCGAACTTGAAGGTGCGCTCGAAACCGAGCCGGCCATCCTCGCCGCGCGACAGGCGCAGGCCGGTGGCGTGCACCGCCTGGTCCAGCCATTGCACGTCGGCTGCGCGGCAGGCATTGCGTCCCAGCTCGACCGCGCGCTCGGCGGCCGAACGCGCCGCGTTCCAGAAGAAATAGATGATTCCGCCGGCAATCAGCAACAGCAGCAGGGTGGGCATGGCGTCAGCCGTCAGAGGTCGATCCCGCAAAGATGGCGGCGAACGCGCGCTGGATCAAGCGCTGCATTCACCGCCGCGGCTGCGGTTCGCTGGACACCGGTTGCGCGGGCACGACGACCGGCTGCGGCGCAGGCGCGGGCTGCATCGGCGTCGCAGTGGGCGAGGGCATCACCAGCGGTGACGTGGCGGTCAGTTGCAGCAGCGCTGCCCAGTCCTGGCGGTTGAAGCTGCATTCGTCCTCTCGGCCCGGCGTGCAGCCGGGGTCGATGCCGGTGCTGTTGCGTTCGCGTGCCGGAGGCAGCTTGATCAGCCCCGTACGATCCAGCTGCAGCAACCGCATCGCCACCGTGTTCATCACATTGCCGCCCACCAGGTACAGGGTCTGGTCGCCCCCGAGATTTGCCGCCACCACCACTTCGCAATGTGACTTCCAGTGGCCCACCGAGCCGTTGCCCAGCGCCTGCACCAACCCGCTGTAGCTGAGCGTGCTGCTGCGGTCGCGCAGGAAGCACAGCAGGTCACCCGGTGCGGGCTTTGTGGTCGCAGGATCGACCAACCGGTACGGCACGCCCGAGGGGCCGCTCTGGTACGCGGCACGGATGTAGTCGATGTGGCGTGGCGAGGTGTTGAAGCCGGGAACGCCGGACTGCACCATCACCCAGGAAATGAACGCGGCCGACCACGGGTTGTCGACCAGGAAGGCGCGGCAGTCGCTGTCGGTGTAGCGCGTGCCCAGCGGTGTCAGGCAGCTGCTGGCGCCCGCGATGCTGCCCATCGCGTTGAGCGTGCCGCTGTTGCGCCAGTAGCCGGCCACGCGCTGCCAGGCGATCAGCCCGTTGTCGGCCAGGTGATCGCTTTCGGCCTCGGTGACACTGAGGCTGGCGGCGCGGCCATCACGATCAATGAAGGGCCGGAACCACAGCCGGTGCTCGTTGCAGGTGGTATTGCGGATGGCCACCGCCAATGGGCTCAGGCCGAAACGTGGTGGCACATCGCAGGCTTCGGCCGCCGCTGCGGACAAGGGGGCCGCGGCCAGCAGCAGGCAGGCAGGCAAGAGCATCCGGCGCATGCGCGGCTCCTGTGGGGGGTGCCCGCAGCGTCGCAGAGGCGGCCGTAGCCGAGCCGTGAAGGCGTGTCGAGCCGGGCCCATGCCCGGCTCATCGCGCGAAGCGCGTGCAGGGCGCGCCGCACATCGATAAGCAGCCGAGCGGAGGCTCGGCTCTACAAGTCCTGCCGGCCTCAACCCGGCGGCGGGCCCAGCTTCAGCGACAGATCGATGGCCTGCACATGCTTGGTCAGGCCGCCGATGGAGATGCAGTCGACGCCATCCTCGGCGATCGAGCGCAGGCCGCCCAGGCCCACGCTGCCGGACACTTCCAGCGGAATGCGGCCGGCCGTGATACGCACCGCCTCGCGGCGCAGGTCTGGGCTGAAGTCATCCAGCAGAATGCGTTCGCAACCGGCTTCCAGCGCCTGGCGCAGCTGCGCCAGGTCCTCCACCTCGACCACCAGCGGCAGCGCGGGCCATTGCCGCCGCGCGGCAGCCACCGCCGCGGCCAGCGAACCGGCGGCACGGATGTGGTTTTCCTTCAGCATCACCGTGTCGTACAGGCCGAAGCGGTGGTTCTCGCCGCCGCCGCAGCGCACGGCGTACTTCTGCGCCAGGCGCAGGCCGGGCAGGGTCTTGCGGGTATCGAGGATGCGCGTGCCGGTGCCGGCCACAGCGGCCACGTAGCGGGCCGTGGTGGTGGCGGTGCCGGACAGCGTCTGCAGGAAGTTCAGCGAAGTGCGCTCGGCGCTGACCAGGCTGCGGCTGCGCCCGTGCAGCACGGCCAGCACGGTGCCTGCGGTGACGGCGTCGCCTTCGGAAACCTGCCATTCGATACGCACGTCCGGGTCGAGTGCGCGGTGGGTGGCATCGAACCAGGGGCGGCCGGCAATCACCCCGTCCTGCTTGCACAGCAGGTAAGCGCTGTCGGCCTGGTCGGGCAGCAGAGCGGCGGTGACGTCACCGCTGCCCAGGTCCTCGGCCAGCGCACGCGCGACATCGGCGGCGACAACGGCCGCATCCGGCGTCGGCAGCGTGCTCATGCGGCCGGGAAGTCGGCGATCTGAGCGGTGGGGATGGCTTCTTCGGCCAGCAGCACCGGGATGCCGTCGTCAACGCGGAACACCTGCTTGCGGTCGCGGGTGACCAGCGCCTCGCGCAGCGGCTGCGCCAGCGGGTTGCCATCGGCCTTGTTCACCGCGCCGGCGGAGATGGCCTTGTTGAGGGCTTCCAGGCCCTTGCCATCCAGCAGGGACAGGGGCTGGCGGGTGTCCGGTGACACCAGCAGGTCGAGCAGCTTGCGATCCATGGTTCTTCGTCTTGCGTGGAAGATGGCTAGAATACGTCTTTAAGGCAGGTGACGGCCAATGACCCCCAACCCGATCGCGCCGCTTGTCGGCATCGTCATGGGTTCCCGTTCCGACTGGGAAACCATGCAGCACGCCGCCCAGAAGCTTGAAGCCCTGGGTGTTCCGTTCGAAGTGAAGGTGGTGTCCGCGCATCGGACGCCGGATGTGTTGTTCAGTTACGCCGAGCAGGCGGGCCCGCGTGGCCTGCGCGCGATCATCGCCGGTGCCGGTGGGGCCGCGCACCTGCCGGGCATGATCGCCGCCAAGACCGCCGTGCCGGTGCTGGGCGTGCCGGTGCAGTCCAAGGCCCTCAACGGCATGGATTCGCTGCTGTCGATCGTGCAGATGCCGGCCGGCATTCCGGTTGCCACCTTCGCCATCGGCAATGCCGGCGCCTCCAACGCAGCGCTGTTCGCCGCTGCGATGCTGGCCAGCGACCAGCCGGCGATCGGCCAGGCGCTCGACGCTTTCCGTGCGCGCCAGACCGAAGACGTGATGGCCCACGACGATCCGCGCCAATGAGCCTGACCGTCGGCATCCTGGGCGGCGGCCAGCTCGCCCGCATGATGGTTCTGGCTGGTGCGCCGCTGGGATTGCGCTTCGAACTGTACGACCCGGCAGCCGACGCCTGCAGCGGCCCGCTGGCGCCGCTCACCGTCGGTGCCTTCGATGACCGCCAGGCGCTGGCGGATTTCGCCGCCAAGGTCGACGTGGTCACCTTCGATTTCGAGAACGTGCCGGCCGACAGTGCCCAGTTCCTGGCCGATCGCGTGCCGGTCTACCCGCCGCCGGCCGCGCTGGCGGTGGCCCAGGACCGGTTGAGCGAGAAGACCCTGTTCCAGCAGTTGGGCATCCCGCTGCCGGCCTTCGCTGACATCCGCAGCCGTGACGAGCTGGCTGCGAAGGCTGTCGAGTTCGGCCTGCCGTGCATCCTCAAGACCCGCCGCCTTGGCTACGACGGCAAGGGCCAGTTCCGCCTGCGCAGCGAGGCCGACATCGACGCCGCGTGGGATGCGCTGGGTGCGCAGGTCGAGCGTACCGGGCTGATCCTGGAGGGCTTCGTTGCCTTCCAGCGCGAGGTCAGCGTGGTCGCCGTGCGCGGCCGCGATGGCAGCTTCGAGGCCTGGCCGGTCACCGGCAACTGGCATGTCGACGGCGTGCTGTCTGCCAGCGTGGCACCGGCGGTGCTGTCCGACGCCGAGCAGCAGGCCGCGATCGGCTATGCCCGTCGCGTCGCCGAGCATCTGCAGTACGTCGGCGTGTTCGCGCTGGAGCTGTTCTGCCGCGATGGCGAACTGCTGGCCAACGAGATGGCGCCGCGGGTGCACAACTCCGGCCACTGGACCATCGAAGGCAGCGAGACCTCGCAGTTCGAGAACCATCTGCGTGCCGTGCTGGACCTGCCGCTGGGCAGCACCCGCATGCTCGGTCATGCCTGCATGCTGAACTGGCTGGGCGCGATGCCCGACCCGGCACCGGTACTGGCCCAGGCCAGCGGCCACTGGCATGACTACGGCAAGGAAGCGCGCGCGGGCCGCAAGGTCGGCCATGCCACCCTGCGTGACGATGATGCCGCTGCACTCGCCGATGCGCTGGACCAGGTTGGCCTGGAGCTGGACCGCCAGGCCCAGGTGGCGCCGGCGGTACACGCGCTGCGCAACCGCTGAGCCGGTAGTGCCGGCCGCTGGCCGGCAATGCAACGATGTGGCGCGCCGGTGCAGGCATTGGCGCAACATTTCCGGTGGTAGCGTGGAGCTCCTTTCACAGGAGTCACCCCCATGCTCGACTGGAATGCCTATCGCAAGGAACTGAAGGGCCGCATCGGCGAGATCGGCAAGCTCTCGCCGGACACGGTCAAGGGCTACGCCACCCTGGCCAACGCCGGCGCCCAGACCAACCACCTGGATGCCAAGACCCGCGAGCTGATCGCGTTGGCGGTGGCAGTCACGACCCGCTGTGACGGCTGCATCACCGTGCACGTGGACGCGGCGCTGAAGCATGGCGCCAGCCGCGAGGAAATCGCCGAGGCGCTCGGTGTGGCGGTGTCGCTCAATGCCGGCGCTGCGCTGGTGTATTCAGCGCGGGTGATGGACGCGGTGGCCGCGCACGAGAGCGCGTGAAGCTTCATCTGTAGAGCCGAGCCCATGCTCGGCTGCTGTCCGGCCAGCCGAGCATGGGCTCGGCTCTACAGGGCGTCAGCGCAGCTGGCTCTCGGCGAATTCCCAGTTGACCATCTGCCAGAACGCGTCCAGGTAACGTGCGCGGTCATTCTGGTAGTCGGTGTAGTACGCGTGCTCCCAGACGTCGCAGCACAGCAGCGGGGTGCTTTCACCGGTCATTGGCGTGCCGGCATTGCGGGTGGCCTGCAGGCCCAGCTGGCCGCCGGGGTGCTGCACCAGCCATACCCAGCCGGAGCCGAACAGGCCCAGCGCGGTGCGGTTGAACTCCTCGCGCAGGCGCTGCACGTCGCCGAACTGCCGCTTCACCTGCTCGCCCAACCGCCCTTGGGGCTCACCGCCACCGCGCGGGCGCAGGCACTGCCAGTAGAAGCCGTGGTTCCAGGCCTGGGCAGCGGCATCGAACAGCGTGCCCTGGGCATGGCGGACGATCTCCTCCAGCGACGCTTCCTCCCACTCGGTGCCGAGGATGCCAGCGTTGACGGCATCCACATAGGCGCGATGGTGGCGGCCGTGATGCAGTTCCACGGTCTGTGCGGACAGGTGCGGCTGCAGGGAGCCGGGAAGATAGGGCAGGGCAGGCAATTCGACAGGCATGGACAGGTTCGTGGCCAGGGGGCGGCGGCAGCCGGTTCCATCCGCTTACAATGGCGGCTACCGTGGGCAGTCTAGCCGACCATCACGGTCGGTTTGTCCGGCGAAGCAAGGAGTGAGGTTGTGGCGGTAATGCAGCAAATCCAGGCCGAGGTCGATCGTTACCCGCTCGTGCTGTTCATGAAGGGTACCCCGCAATACCCGATGTGCGGCTTCTCCAGCCGCGCCGTACAGGCGTTGATGGCCGCCGGCGCCGTCACCCTGCGCACCGTCAACGTGCTGGAAGAACCCGAGATCCGCGCCAACCTGCCGCGATTCTCCAACCTGCCGACATTCCCGCAGCTGTTCATCAACGGCGAGTTGATTGGCGGCTGCGACATCGTGCTGGAGCTGTTCGAAGCCGGCGAGCTCAAGCGCATCGTCGAAGAGGCGACCCAGGGATGAGTGCCTGGCCATCGACGTCACCGACCGACGGGGCGCTCGATGGCCGCCCGTTGCAGGATCGCGTGGTGCTGGTTGCCGGCGCCGGTGGCGGATTGGGCAGTGCAGCGGCAGTGGCCGCTGCGGCCGCCGGGGCCACTGTAGTCCTGCTGGGCCGCAAGCCGCGTCGCCTGGACCGTGTCTATGCCCAGGTCCAGGCTGTCGGACCGGAACCCCTGCTGTACCCGCTGGACCTGGAAGGCGCAGGCCCCGATGACTATGCCGAGCTGGCCCAGGCCCTGCAGCGCGAGCTGGGGCGGCTGGACGGCCTGCTGGTCTGTGCCGCTCACTTCCCGGGCCTGACCCCGTTCGAACTGGCCGACCCGGCCAGCTTCGCCCGTGCCATCCATGTCACCCTGACTGCGCCCGCCTGGTTGGCCCAGGCCTGCCTGCCGCTGCTGCGGCAGTGCGAAGACGCGGCGCTGGTGTTTGCAGTGGATGCGCCCGAACGGGTCGGGCAGGCCTATTGGGGTGGGTATGGTGTCGCCCAGCATGGTCTGCGCGGGCTGATCACCAGCCTGCACGACGAACTCGGCCGCAGCCCGGTACGGGTCAGTGGCCTGTACCCCGGCCCGCTGCGCACGGCGCTGCGCGCCCGTGCCTATTCCGTCGACCAGGACCCGGCCGCCCAAGGCCCGGAGGCCGCCGCTGCTGTGGCCGTGACTCTGCTGTCCAGCGCAGGGCATGCCTGGCGGGGCCGGATTCTCGACGCCAGTGAGGCACCCCTGTCGGAGTGAGGCCGGGGGGAAGACGGAGTGAAGAACCCGTCACGATTGCGTTGCGATCCGGTGCCGTCTGTCGCACAACCGTCACATTGATGGCGTAGCGTGTTAATCTAGTGTTAACCGTTATGGCTGCCTTCAGCCAGGCGGTAGGGAACCCCAGATAACTCTCCGACCAGCCACCCGCAGGGCTGTTTGGATGCGCTTTTTTTCCGCCATCGCCAACTCGCATCGAGGCTACCGAAAAATGACCCACCCACTCCGGATGTCCAAGCTTACCCTTGGTCTCGTGGCCGCACTCGCCGCCGCTCCCGCCTTCGCTCAGAGCAGCACCTCCGCCGGTGTCGGCGGCCAGGTGATGTCCGCCGCAGGCCAGCCTGTTGCCGGCGCTGAAGTCACCATCACCCACACCGAGTCGGGCACTGTTTCGCGTGCCACCACCGATGCGTCGGGTCGCTACAACGCGCGCGGCCTGCGCGTGGGTGGTCCGTACACCATCACCATCAACAAGCCCGGTGAAGGCACCAAGACCGAAGAAGGTGTCTACCTGAACCTGAACCAGGTCAACACCGTCAATGCCAACCTGGGCGGTGATCTGGCTGCGACCAACCTGGACGCGGTGAACGTTGTCGCCACTGCCGGCGGCCTGGACCTGTTCAGCGCCAACAAGATGGGCACCGGCACCAACGTGACCCGCGAAACGATGGATGCATTGCCGTCGGCCAGCCGCAACATCCAGGACTACGTCCGCCTGGATCCGCGCATCTCGCAGGTCAGCAAAGCTGACGGCGCGATCTCGGCCGGTGGCCAGAACACCCGTTACAACGCCATCCGCATCGACGGCATCAGCGCCTCCGATCCGTTCGGCCTGGGCTCCAACAACCTGCCGACCGAGCGTCAGCCGGTGTCGATGGACGCCATCCAGGAAATCAACATCGACCTGGCCAACTACGACACCACCATCGCCGGTGGTACCGGTGCGGTGATCAACGCCGTGACCAAGTCGGGCACCAATGAATTCCACGGCACCGTGTACGGTTCGTACCGCGACAAGGACATGGTCCGTTCGCGCCTGGAAGGTGACAAGCAGGACTTCAACGGCTTCGAGGACGAGAAGACCTACGGCATGACCTTCGGCGGCCCGATCGTCAAGGACAAGCTGTTCTTCTTCACCAACTATGAAAAGTACGAGCGCGCGGCTGCCGGCGTTTCCCTGAGCGACACGCCGATCGGCCGTGGCACCATCACCCAGCAGCAGATCACCGATGTCCAGAACTTCCTGGGCAAGCTGGGCTACGACCCGGGCAGCCTGTCGGCGCCGAACAGCAAGACCGAGATCGAAGAGTACGCGGTCAAGCTGGACTGGAACATCAACGAGAACCACCGTGCGGCCCTGCGCTACAACAAGATGGAGCAGAACGTCGTCCGCTTCCCGCAGGTCAGCAGCAGCGCCATCTCGCTGAGCAACTTCTGGTACCAGCAGCCGACCGAATACGAAACCTGGATGGGTGAACTGTTCAGTGACTGGTCCGAGAACTTCTCGACCGAGTTCAAGGTCTCGCACAAGGATTACTCGGCCAACCGCGTTCCGCTGGTCGACATGCCGCAGATCCGCATCAAGTCGGGCAATGACTCGCTGTACGTCGGTACCGAGCAGAACACCCACGTCAACATCGTCGAGTCGAAGGAACTGAGCGCCTTCGGTGCCGGTACCTGGTACATCGGTGATCACACCGTCAAGTTCGGTTTCGATTACTCGAAGAACGAGCTGATGAACTTCTACGGCCGCAATCTCAACGGCGTGTACGAGTTCAACAGCGTCAACGACTTCCTGGCAGGCAAGGCGTCGCGCTACCAGCTGCGTGCGCCGCGTGCTGATGGCAGCCGCAGCGACATCCCGGCCGACTTCACCCTGAAGAACACCGGTGTATTCATCCAGGACACCTGGGCGATCAACTACAACCTGAACCTGATGTTCGGCGTGCGCATCGACATGCCTGACTTCAGCACCCAGCGTCTGTACAACCCGCGCATCGAGCAGCTGTACGGCTTCAACAACACCAAGCTGGTGGACAAGAACCTGGTGCAGCCGCGTGTCGGCTTCAACTACACCTTCGACAGCGAGCGCCCGACCCAGCTGCGCGGTGGCGTGGGCCTGTTCGGTGGCGCTGCCCCGAACGTGTGGCTGGCAGGTGCCTACCAGAACACCGGCCTGAACTACATCGAGTACGACGAGCGCAGCATCCCGGCCGGTGCTTTCACCCCGGATGGCAAGAACCCGTACATCCCGGCCGGTGGCCCGGCTTCGGCCCGTCAGAACGTCGACATCATCGCGCCGGGCACCCGCCTGCCGTCGGTGTGGAAGGCCAACCTGGCGTTCGACCATGAGCTGCCGTGGTACGGCATCGTGGCGTCGGCCGAAGTGCTGTTCACCAAGGTCAAGGACGGCATCTACTTCGACCGTCTGGACGTGTCGGCTCCGACCGCCACCGGTCAGGACGGCCGTGCGATCTACTGGAATGCTGCTGGCCAGAACCAGGCCAATACCCGTATCGACAAGGGTGTCGACTACGGCATCTCCACCGGCACCAAGAATGCGGTCGACCGTGCCAACCGTCCGTCCGACATCGGCGATGTGCTGGTTCTGCGCAACACCGACAAGGGCCGCGGCACCCAGGCTACCTTCTCGCTGGCCAAGCCGCTGACCGAGAACTGGGGCTGGTCGCTGGGTTACACCTACACCAAGTCGACCGAAGTCAGCCCGCTGTCCAGCTCGCAGAACACCTCGAACTGGAACAACACGCTGATCTTCAATGCCAACGAGAACGTCGCCTACAATTCGCGCTACGCGATGAAGGACCGTATCACCGGCACCCTGGAGTGGAAGCACAACTTCTTCGGTGACAACGCCACCCGCGTCGGCCTGTTCTACGAAGGCCGTTCGGGCCGTCCGTACAGCTACATCTTCTACAACGATGCCAACGGCGACGGTGCGACCACCAACGACCTGTTCTACGTGCCGAAGGGCCCGGGCGACGTGAAGTTCACCGGCGGCGCCACGATGGAGAAGGCGTTCTTCGACTGGCTGGCGCAGAACCCGGAGCTGGATGCCTACCGTGGCAGCGTGGTCCCGGCCAACTCGCACCGCGCCTCGTGGGTCAACAGCTTCGACGTCCGCGTCAGCCAGGAATTCCCGGGCTTCATGAAGGGTCACAAGGGTGAAGTTGCCCTGGACATCATGAATGTCGGCAACCTGCTGAACAAGAAGTGGGGCCTGATCGACGACTACGGCTTCTACTCGACCCGTCGCGTTGCCAACTACGCGGGTATCGATCCGGCCACCGGCAAGTACGTGTACTCGTTCACGGGTTCGACCGACAACGCGCAGGTGCAGGAAAACAACAACGACAAGGGCAACACCGCAGTGTCGCGCTGGTCGATGCAGCTGACCCTGAAGTACAAGTTCTGATCCGTCAGAACCTGAAGCAGTAAGTGAAAATGGCCGGGGAAACCCGGCCGTTTTCCGTTCAGGCGAAAGTCCTTGCAGGTCTCCTGGTATCGGCGTAGGATCCAGAAATGTGCGCGGTGCCAATGCCGCCGATGCGGTCCCGGAAAGGCGAACGCGGGGAGCACACATCCAACGGTCGGGCTTCCCGGCCGTTTTGCTTTTTAAGGGGGCGGCAGTACAGTCGGAAACCTTGAAGGAAGCAAAAAATTGGACATGACCACGAACGAAAAATCAGCCCGTGCACTGCCGGTGCAGGATGCGCGGATCTACCCGCGCGGTGGGCTGGATGTGCTGTCGCGGGCCGAAGTGGCCCGCCTGCGCGATGCCTCCGCCGGCGGCATGCACGAACTGCTGCGCCGCTGTGCGCTGGCGGTGCTGACCAGCGGCAGCGCCTCTGACGATCCGCGTGCGGCGCGCGATCTGTATCCCGATTTCGACATCCAGGTGGCGCAGCAGGATCGCGGCGTGCGCATCGACCTGGTCAACGCACCGGCGATGGCCTTCGTCGATGGCGAGATCATCCGTGGTGTCGCCGAACTGCTGTTCGCAGTGGTGCGCGACCTGGCCTACATGGCCATCGAGATGGGCCCGGCCTACGCGGCCGAGCTGGAATCGTCCGAAGGCATCACCAACGCGGTGTTCGGCCTGCTGCGCAATGCGCGCATCCTCAACCCGGGCGACCCGAACCTGGTGGTGTGCTGGGGCGGCCACTCGATCTCGCGCGACGAATACCTGTACACCAAGCAGGTGGGCTATGAACTGGGCCTGCGCGGCCTGGACATCTGCACCGGCTGCGGCCCGGGTGCAATGAAGGGCCCGATGAAGGGTGCCACCATCGCCCATGCCAAGCAGCGCCGTACCGTGACGCGCTACATCGGCCTGACCGAGCCGGGCATCATCGCCGCCGAGTCGCCGAACCCGATCGTCAACCATCTGGTGATCATGCCGGACATCGAGAAGCGCCTGGAGGCCTTCGTCCGCATTGGCCACGGCATCATCGTGTTCGCCGGTGGCGTCGGCACCGCCGAGGAAATCCTGTACCTGCTCGGCATCCTGCTGCGCGAGGAAAACAAGGACCTGCCGTTCCCGCTGATCCTGACCGGCCCGACGGTGGCAGCGCCGTACTTCGAGCAGATCGACCGGTTCATCCGCCTGACCCTGGGCGATGAAGCCGCCGAGCGCTACGAGATCGTCATCGGCGACCCGGTGGCAGTGGCCAAGAAGATGGCCAACGGCATCAAGCGCGTGCGTGAGCACCGCCTGGCGCAGAAGGACTCGTTCTTCTTCAACTGGTCGATCGAGATTCCGTGGGAGTACCAGCAGCCGTTCGTGCCGACCCACGAGGCGATGGCTGCGCTGGACCTGCACCACGGGCGTGCCCCGCACGCGCTGGCGGCCGACCTGCGCCGGGCATTCTCGGGCATCGTGGCTGGCAACGTGAAGGAAGACGGCATGCGCCGCATCGAGCAGTTCGGGCCGTTCCAGATCCATGGCGACACCGACATGATGCAGGCCCTGGACGCGCTGCTGCGCGCCTTCGTCGAGCAGCGCCGCATGAAGATCTCCGGCGAATACCAGCCCTGCTACCAGGTGCTGGCCTGAGCCTGCGCCGGCGCGATGGGGATCGCGCCGGCACGGGCAGGGGAGGGCGGGTCGTCAAGCCTTTGACGCCCGTCGCCCCGGATTGACCGTTCATCCTGCCGCCGCTTGCCGGTGGCGGGGCGATGGCCCATCGTGGCCACCAACACGCTGGGGAGCGTCCAATGTCTTTGCGCCGGCAAAACGGCTTCACGCTGGTCGAGTTGATGGTCACGGTTGCCGTACTGGCGATCCTGAGCACCATCGCCTATCCCAGCTTCCAGAGTACGATCCGCTCAAATCGTGTGGCCACGACGACCAACGAACTGATCGCGTCGCTGGCGCTTGCCCGTTCCGAGGCGATAAAAAAACACGCGTGGTGGGGCTGTATGCGCATCCACAGCGGGCAAAGAGTGTGATGGCAGCAGCTGGGCCGACGGCTGGATGGTCTGGGAGGATCGCAACGGCAACGGGGCGCTTGATTCCGGTGAGAACGTGCTGCGCTACAGCGAAGGTCGCCCGACCATGAAGTCCGCAACCGAAGCGTTGACCATCGGCTTCGATGGCCGTGGCCGCAATCGCGCCAACGCGGAAGTCGATGTGACACTGCGCCCTGAAAAGTGTGGCGAGCAGCCCCTGCAGCGAACGCTGCGCATATCGCCTACGGGACAGGTGCGGCTGTTGAAGGAGAGTTGCTCATGAGAAAGATCGGCTTCCAGCCGCACCGTGCGGCGCAGGGAGGTTTCACCCTGATCGAGGTCATGATCGCGATCCTGGTGATGGGTATCGGCCTGCTGGGCTTCGCGCTGCTGCAGACGATGAATGTACGGTTCGTGCAGAGCGCGAACTATCGCACCCAGGCCACCAACCTGGGGTACGAACTGCTTGATCAGATCCGTGCCAACCGGATCAACGCGCTCAGCTATGCCGGTACCTATGCTGCTACCACCGGCAAGGGGGACTGCGCGCCGTCCATCGGCAAGGATATCGGCAAGGATGACTTCACCCGCGACTGGCGCTGTCGCCTCGGCCGCGCACTGGGTGACTCGGCGTCCGGAACGGTGACTGTCAATGACGGCCGGGTACGGGTATCGGTCAGCTGGGGCGATGAGCGTTGGAATCCCGATTCGAAGGCTGACACCACCTTTGCTGCCGAGAGCCTGCTGTGATGACCAGAATGCGCTCCCGCCAAACGATGAGTGGCCTGTCGTTGATCGAGCTGATGATCGCCCTGACCATCGGCCTGATCATCATGCTGGGCGTGGTCCAGGTGTTCGCCGCTTCACGCACGGCCTACCAGCTGTCTGAAGGGCTTGCGCGGGTCCAGGAGAACAGTCGTTTCGCGATGGACTCCCTGCAACGCGAACTGCGCATGGCGGGGCACTTCGGTTGCGTGAACGATCAGGCGCATGATCCGCAGGGCACCTTGGCAACCACCTTTGCTGCGGGAGGACACCCCGCTCTGGACTTCGCGCGGTCGATTCAGGGCTACGAAGCAACGAATACCAAGCCGGGCGACGCAGTGACGTTGGCGGCAACGCCGTCAACGGGGGGCACCAAGTACTCCCCGGCGTTGCCGAGTGAGTTCGCCGCGGCCATCAAGAACCGGGTCGATGGCAGCGATATCGTCGCTCTGCGCTATCTGGTGCCGACCGGTGTGCCGGTCACCGCGGTAGCCGGAACGGTTGCCCAGCCGGTTTTCAGTTTTGATCCAAAACGTCTTGCCGTGCTTGATAGCGGAGTTACCGACCCGGGGCTGTTCGGTGTGGCCGACTGCATTTCCGCCACGGTCTTCCAAGCTCGTGCGATCGACGCAAAGGCCGGTACCGTGACAGTGGGCACTGCACCCAACAACGACGTGGCCATCGCCCGCAACTACCAGTCCGGCCAGGCGGTGCTGTATCGCGCCGAGACGTCCATCCTGTACGTGGGCTACGACGCTACGACCAAGCAATCGTCGCTGTATCGCCTTCGATTCACCGCCAAGCCCGGTGCTGCCCTGGTCGCGGGACCAGCAGAGGCGCTGGTCGAGGGTGTGGAGAACATGCAATTGCTGTATGGCCAGGATCACGGTCTGAGCACGGTGTCGCCGACCGGCTACATCGATCGCCAGGGTACCGCGACCGATGTTCAGGCCTCCATCGTGCCGGCCTCGCGTGGCTGGCAGCGCGTGGGCACGGTGCAACTGGGGCTGGTGGTGTCCAGTCCAGACCCGGCCGCATCTGTCCAGGCCAGTTCAAGCACGCCGCTGACCGCGCTCGGCGTGACCTACACCGCGCCTTCTGACGGCCGCATGCGCGCCGCCTACCAGAGCACGATCGCTCTGCGCAATCGCCTGTATGGCAACTGAGGCCACCATGCGTACCCATCCCGCCCGCCGCCATTCACCGCGTTCCCAGCGCGGCGCGGTGCTGTACGTCGTGCTGATCATGCTGGTGCTGATGGCCCTGCTGGGCATCGCCGGCATGCAGGTCACAAGCATGCAGGAACGGATGGCTGCCAACTATCTGCGCAGCAACGTTGCCTTCCAGAATGCTGAGGCCGACGCCCGGCAGACCGAGAAATCCATCGAGAAGGCGCTGGCTGACGGGGGCATCTTCAAGGCCAGCCAGGAGGAATGCAGTCCCTCCTACGATCCGCAGACCTGGGCCGATGGTCTCAGCGAGACCAAGTCCACTTATACGCGTCGCATCGACAAGTGCTTTGCAGCGTCCAGCCGGCGCACCGGCGGCCGACAGAACGAAGAAACCGGGAACATCTACCAGGTCACGGCGCTTGCCAGTGACGATCCCTCCAATGCGTCCGCCAGTGCGGTCATCGATACGATCTTCATCCCATGAACAGCGAGCGCCGTTTCCTTCGACTTCGTTCCTCCACCTGGCTGCGGGCCGGTGTGGGTGTTGCTGCGCTTGCCGGCCTTGCCGCGTTGATCATTCCGCTGCAGGCCGCGCTTGGTGACTACGACATCGCGCAGGAGCCGCTGTACAGCAAGCAGAGCCAGCCGCCATTGATGATGATGGTGATGTCGCGTGACGAGCAGCTGTTCAACAAGGCCTACAGCGATTACAGCGACCTGGACGGGGACGGGGTGCTGGACACCACCTACCAGGACAAGTTCGATTACTCAGGCTACTTCGATTACAACCTCTGTTACTCGTACAACAGCGGTGTCTTCAAGGCCAGTGCAGAGGCAAAGGGCGCCAACAAGCACAGCTGCAGCGGCGCGTGGTCGGGCAACTTCCTCAACTGGGTGACGATGAGTCGCCTGGATGTGATGCGCTACGTGCTGTACGGCGGCCAGCGCTTCACCGATACGAAGGAAAAGACGGTGTTGGAGCGGGCGCCGATCCCCAGCGATCTGCATGCGTGGGTCAAGGTCTACAGTGGATCGAATCTTCGCGAGTTCGCCAACCTTGCTGGAAGCGGGACAACCTTCAGCTTCTGCAGTGTGACCCGTTCTGCAACCGGGGCGCCGCTGATGCGCGTGGCCGAAGGTGCACTGGGCGAGTGGGCCTCGACGGCCAGCAACCAGTGCGATACCGGACGTGCCAGCACCGCCGATGGCTACGCGGACATTCCCCGCTCGGCCACGGACTACACCGTGCGCGTGGAGGTGTGTGATGCCAGCTCAACGGTGCGTGAGAGTTTCTGCCGCAAATACAACGATGGCATCACCGACCGTTTCAAGCCGGCCGGGCTGCTGCAGACCTACGGTGAGAGCGGGCGACTGCGCTTTGGGCTCGTGACGGGAACCTACGCCAACCCGCGGGATGGCGGTGTCCTGCGGCGGAACATCGGCAAGATCGCGGGCAACGGTACGAAGTTCTGCGGTGTGGGTGATGAAATCGACCTGTCTACGGGGCAGTTCTGCTACCTGAATCTGACGGGAAGCGCCAAAGCCGACGATGAGGGCGTGATCAATGCGATTTCAAGCTTCCGTCTGGACAACTGGAACTGGTCCAACAACTGGAATGACTGCAACACCTACGGCATCCTCAACCGCCAGGACCAGAAGGGAAATGGCAATCTGACCGATCCGGGAACCGGAGGCCAGAAGTGCAGTGCCTGGGGCAATCCGTTGGCGGAAATGTATGCGGAGGCGCTGCGCTACATCACTGCGGGCTCCAAGGTCTATAGTGACAGCGGAGATCTCAGCGGCCTGCCAACCAATATCAGCTGGAAGGATCCCTACCGCCTGCCCGCAGAAGGTGGCAACTCTTATTGTGCGACCTGCAACATCCTGGTGCTGTCTTCGGGCCTGCCGTCCTTCGACAGTGATAACGTCGGTTCCGTGACCGGCCTTGCGTCTGCGGTGTCCGCGACCGATGCAGTCGGCACGGCCGAAGGAATCGCTGGCAAGAGCTACATGATCGGTCGCGTGGGTGATACGCCGCGCTACACCTCACTTGATACCCACAGCGATATCTGCCAAGGGCAGACAATCAGCGGCCTCAGCAAGGCGCGTGGCATCTGCCCCGACATTCCTTCGATGGAAGGCAGCTTCCTGATGGCGGGACTGGCCAAGGCCGCAGCTGAGACCGATCTGCGTCCCAACGTGCAGAACAAACCAAGCACGTACAAGGTCACTGCCACCACCTATGCCGTTGCCATGGCGGAGAACCTCCCGCAGTTCGAGATCGCGGTGGGCAACAGCAAGATCGGATTGGCCCCACTCTGCCAAGCCAACAACACCGCAGGCGCAACGGCAGCGAGCACGGGCTGGCGCAGCTGTTTCCTGGGTTCGGTCGGCATTGGCACCAAGCAGGCCAACGACGCTGGCGGGAAGCTGGTCTATGGCCGTCCCTACCGGACAGATGCGAAGTCCGGCAGCTTCTCGCTGGTGTGGGAAGACTCGCTGTGGGGCAATGACCATGACAACGACGTCGTTGCCATGCTGAGCTACTGCGTGGGCGCCGCGTGCAACGATACCGGCACCTTCAACAACATCTGCTGGCGTGCTGATGCGAAAGTGAGCAACAGTGCCGCGGGCAGTACGCGACTGTGCGACTACACAACTGCAAACAAAGGGGTGGATTGGATTGGCACGACTTTGGCCGGCAAGGTCGAGGAGGATGAAGTGCTCATCCGGATCGAGAACCTGTCGGCGTACGCTGGCAACGCAATGCTGACGGGCTACACGATCACAGGCTCAAATGCCTCCAGCACCGTGCAGCGTCTGGCACTGCGTCCGGGTAACAGCAATGGCTCCGTGCTGACCAGCACAAACAACTTCCCGAGCAACTGGCAGAGGCCGGTAGTCATCAAGTACAAGGCCTCTACCACTGCGGCGGGCCAGCTGCAGAGCCCGCTGTGGTATGCCGCCAAGTACGGTGTCCCGGCCGGCAAGAAGTGGGACAGCAAGAAGCCAGGGGTGCCGGATAACTACTTCCTGGCACGCAATCCGACCAAACTGAAGGAGGCGCTGGAGGCGATCTTCAACAGCGCAGCGGAAGGTGATGCGCCGGTCGGTGGCAGCGGCAGTGGCGCGCGCATTTCGACCAACTCGTTCACCGTATCGTCCCACTACAGCGTGCCCTCTGGTACTGTGGACTGGACCGGTGATGTCATTGCCACCCAGGTCGATGGCCAGGGTGCGGATGGAGCCGTGCTGTGGAAGGCGTCCAGCAGCATCGGCAGTGCCACGCGCCGCATCTACATGGCGACGTCCCCGACCAAGACCGCGTCCGATGGCACGGTGACCCCGGTCAATGCGAACGAGTTCCTGGCCACCAATCTGCCGGGCAACGATGAGCGGGCGAAGCTGTCGGCATTGGGATTCAGTGACTCGATTCCCGCATGGTTCGCGAATCAGACCTCGACCACCCTGGTCAACTATCTGCGCGGCGCGGCGGTGAGCGGACTCCGTTCGCGTACTTCGCCGTTGGGTGACATCGTCAATTCCACCACCGAGATCGTCTCCAAAACGGATGACTTCGGCTATGCAGGCTGGGCGAGGCAGTCGACAGTCAAGTGGAAGGCGACGCTGGGCACGTCTTATGACACCTTCCTGAAAGCGAAGCGCGCGACCTCGGGGCCGCCGACGATGATCTATGTTGGCGCCAATGACGGGATGGTGCATGGTTTCAACGGTTCGAATGGAGCATCCGGCGGTACCGAAGAACTGGCCTTCATTCCGTCAGCTGCCATGCAGCACATTGCCGAGCTGGCCAATCCCAAGTATGGGCATCGCTACTACGTGGATGGCCCATTGACGTCGTCCGACGTCTACTACGGGGATGCCTGGAACACGGTGCTGGTGGGCACCACGGGTGGTGGTGGCTCCAGCAAGGCGCCCAATGCGACGAGCGTAGGCAATGGCTCCGTGTTCGCGCTGAATGTCAGCGATCCGACCGCGTTCGGTGCATCGAGTGTGTTGTGGGAGGTCTCGGGCAAGACAGAGTCGGATCTCGGGTTCGTGCTGGGCAAGCCGGCTGTGGTGGCGGTGAAGGGCGCCGATGCCAATGCTGCGCCGCGCTTCGTTGCGATCTTCGGCAATGGCGTCAACTCCACCAGCGGCAAGGCAGCGCTGTTCGTGGTTGATATCCAGACCGGCAAGGTACTCAAGCGGCTTTCGCCGGTAGGTGCCAAGTACGCGGCACGCAATGGCCTGATCAACATCGCCACGGTGGCGTTGAAGAACAATGACGGCATCACCGACACTGTGTATGGCGGTGACATGCAGGGCAATATCTGGAAGTTCGATCTTTCCAGCACCGATCCGACCGATTGGAACATTGCCCTGTCTGGAACGCCGCTGTTCACCGCTACGCGCAACAACAGCCCGCAGCCGATCATGAGCGGCATCGAGATCAGCACGGGTCCGGGCGGCGGCATCAGTCTGTTCTTCGGTACCGGCCAGTATTTCGCCGCCGATGACAATGCGGTCAGCAGCACCTCGCCAGTGCAGTCGCTGTATGGCATCTGGGATAACCTCGCCAGTGCGGTTGGCACGCGCGACAATCTGGTACAGCAGGTGATCACTACCGGCACATCGGCCAGCGGCTATCAATTGCGTGATGTCACCCGCAATGCGGTGAACTATGGTTCGGCCCGCGGCTGGTATGTGGACCTGCAGGCCGGATCGGCAGTCGAAGGCGAACGCTTCGTCGGCAACCCCCGTGTGCAGAACGGCATCGTGTTCTTCACGTCCTATGTGCCAGGTACCGCCATCTGCGGCAGCGGCGGTGGCGTGAACTGGCTGTACGGTCTGAATCTGCTGACCGGTGGTGGCCAGATGTCCGGCTTGAGCCCAACCATCGGCGGAGAAGCGCTGTGCACCGGCAACTGCGGTGGTGTCGCCCTGACCAAGAAGGGTGATCTCAGCCAAGGGCCGCCAGTGAAGGACACCAACATCTTTGTGCCCAAGCTTACGCCCTGCAAACCTGGCGACACCGGGTGCACGGTCGACAAGATGCTGCAGGCCAGCCAGTGTACGTTTGTGCTGCGTGCGGCCGGCGCCGATCCGCTTTACATGCCACGGCCCTGTGGGCGGCAATCGTGGCGGCAGATCCGTTGATGAATCCGATATCGAGGTTGCCCATGCATGTGTACAGCAGGCGTCGAACCGCCACCGGCTTCACCCTGATCGAGCTGATGATCACCGTGGCCGTGGTCGCCATTCTTGCTGCCATCGCGTTGCCTTCGTACCAGGCCTATGTGCGCAAGGCCAATCGTGCCCAGGCCAAGGCCGATCTGGTCGAGCTGGCGCAGATGCTGGAGCGGCGGCATACCGTGGAGAACACCTATGCGGGCATGACGCTGCCGTTCTCTCAATCGCCACGGGACGGTACCGCCAGATACACGCTTTCCTACGTGGGAACGCCGAATGGCACCTCCTTTACCCTCCAGGCGGCACCGACCGAGATCCAGAAGAAGGATGACTGCGGCACGCTGACCCTGGACCAGGCCGGGCGAAAGACGCCGAATGCCAGCAAGAGGCCCGGATGCTGGTAAAGGGCAGGCCTTTGGGCGGCATCGCATAAAAGGCTTGCACTCCCCACCGAACGCTGGCTAAAATGCGCACCCCGCCCGAATAGCTCAGCCGGTTAGAGCACTTGACTGTTAATCAGGGGGTCGTTGGTTCGAGTCCAACTTCGGGCGCCAGATTCGAAAAAGCCGCGAGAAATCGCGGCTTTTTTCGTTTTCACGATGACGTCGCAGGTTTCAGCAGGCGGTGGGCCTTTGCGGGCGCTGGCTCCTGACCCGTCCCGGGACGCTGATGATGACGCGGCTGTGCTCCTGCCCGTCCACGCACAGTACGATGGACTGGTTGGTGCCGGCATTGCGGCCGTCGGGCCGGAACCGCACGTCGGGCCGATGATCGCTGGTACGCAGGTCGACATGACGCTGGCGTGTCCTGTGCACGCGCAGTTCCCTTCCGGCGCCGGTTGCGCTGTTGGCCGGTTCGACCTGTACCCGCCAGCCCTGGCGCCATGCCTGGTCGCAGGTCATGCCATCCGACGAGCCACAGACCGTCACGCGGCGGCGTTCGGTGATGGCGGCACTGCGTGCCATCGACAGGCTGGTCACCAGTTCGGCGCGCAGCGTTTCCGCCTGGAAGTGCCGCAACATGCGTTGCCAAGGGCCCCACGCCAACGCCAGCAGGACCGCCAACACCATGACGGCGATCAGGAACTCGATCAGATGGAGCCCGCGGTGGAGGCGGGCAGGGCGATGGCGAAGGGACATGCCTACAGCCTCGCCGTACGCCGGGGCATTCACCATCAGGCACCGCCGCGCTCGCCTGCCCGGAAACCCCTCAGCGGGCCGTCACTTCATGCCCCGTATACTCACCATTCCCGGGAACTGGCACCACCATGAGCGACCGTTTTGAACTCGTTTCGCCGTACTCGCCGGCGGGCGACCAGCCTGATGCCATCGCGAAGCTGACCAGCAACTTCGAAGCGGGCATCGCCAAGCAGACGCTGCTGGGCGTGACCGGCTCGGGCAAGACCTACACCATCGCCAACGTCATCCAGAACGTGCAGAAGCCGACGCTGATCATGGCGCCGAACAAGACGCTGGCCGCGCAGCTGTATGGCGAGTTCAAGGCGTTCTTCCCGCACAACGCGGTGGAGTACTTCGTCAGCTACTACGATTACTACCAGCCGGAAGCCTACGTGCCGTCGTCGGACACCTTCATCGAGAAGGACAGTTCGATCAACGAGCACATCGAGCAGATGCGGCTGGCGGCGACCAAGACCCTGCTGTCGCGCCCGGATGCGATCGTGGTGGCGACGGTGTCGGCAATCTACGGCCTGGGCGCACCGGAAGACTACCTGTCGCTGCGCCTGATCCTGTCCAAGGGCGAGCGCATCGACCAGCGCGACCTGATCAATCACCTCACCCAGCTGCAGTACACGCGCAACGAGTACGAGCTGCAGCGTGGTACGTTCCGCGTGCGTGGCGAAGTGATCGACGTGTTCCCGGCCGAGTCGGACAGCGAGGCGCTGCGCCTGGAACTTTTCGATGGCGAGGTCGAGAAGATCACCCTGTTCGACCCGCTCACCGGCGAGACACTGCGCAACATGCAGCGCTTCACGGTCTACCCGAAGACCCACTACGCGACCACGCGCGAGCGTGTGCTGGCGGCGATCGAGACGATCAAGGTCGAGCTGAAGGAGCGGCTGGAGCAGCTGTACGCTCAGAACAAGCTGGTCGAAGCGCAGCGCCTGGCGCAGCGCACCCAGTTCGATCTGGAAATGATGGCCGAGGTCGGCTTCTGCAACGGTATCGAGAACTACTCCCGGCACCTGACCGGCAAGAACGCCGGCGAACCGCCGCCGACCCTGTTCGACTACCTGCCGGCCGACGCACTGCTGGTGATCGACGAATCGCACGTGACCATTCCGCAGATCGGTGCCATGTTCAAGGGTGACCGCTCGCGCAAGGAGACCCTGGTCGAGTTCGGGTTCCGGCTGCCCTCGGCGCTGGACAACCGGCCGCTGCGTTTCGAGGAGTGGGAAGAGCGCTGCCCGCGCAGCATCTATGTGTCGGCCACGCCGGGCCCCTATGAATACCGCGAGGCCGGCGACGAGATCACCGAACTGGTCGTACGTCCCACCGGCCTGATCGACCCGGTGGTGGAGATCCGCCCGGTGGGCACCCAGGTCGACGACCTGATGAGCGAGGCCAACGCGCGCATCAAGGCCGGTGACCGGGTGCTGGTCACCACGCTGACCAAGCGCATGGCCGAGAACCTCACCGAATACCTGACCGAACACGGTATCCGCGTGCGTTACCTGCACTCGGACGTGGATACGGTCGAGCGCGTGGAGATCATCCGCGACCTGCGCCTGGGCAAGTTCGATGTGCTGGTGGGCATCAACCTGCTGCGCGAAGGCCTGGACATGCCCGAGGTATCACTGGTGGCAATCCTGGATGCCGACAAGGAGGGCTTCCTGCGCTCCACCGGTTCGCTGATCCAGACCATCGGCCGCGCCGCGCGCAACGTGCGTGGCAAGGCGATCCTGTATGCGGACAAGATCACCCGTTCGATGCAGGCCGCGATCGATGAGACCGACCGCCGTCGTGCCAAACAGGTCGAGTACAACGAGGAGCACGGCATCGTGCCGCGCTCGGTGGCGCGTCCGATCGTCGACGTGCTGGAAGGGGCGCGTTCGGACGCCGCCGAGAAGGAAGCCAAGAAAGGCAAGGGCAAGGGCCGGGCGGGAGTGGCTGAAGTGGGGGCCGACTACCGTTCACTCAATCCGGCCCAGCTGGCATCCCGTCTCAAGGCGCTGGAACAGCAGATGTACCAGCATGCCAAGAACCTGGAATTCGAGGATGCCGCCCGCGTGCGCGACCAGATCCGGCAGCTGAAGGAAGCGAGTCTGGGCTGAACGCGGCAGTGCAGCATCTTCTGCACAAAAGTGTTGCGCTTCACGGCCGGCATCCGTAATATACGCGGCCTGCACCGACGCAATCGCGGACGTTCAGAAGCAAAAACGGGCGGTTAGCTCAGCGGTAGAGCACTACCTTGACATGGTAGGGGTCACAGGTTCGAACCCTGTACCGCCCACCACGAAGTCTCCGGAAGGGGGCTGTCGTGAACTGCAAAGCCCGGCCCTGGCGCCGGGTTTTTACGTAGCAAGGCCAGCTTTCGGGCGGCAAGAACAAGATGGGCGGTTAGCTCAGCGGTAGAGCACTACCTTGACATGGTAGGGGTCACAGGTTCGAACCCTGTACCGCCCACCACCTGGCTCCCGGCATTGCCGGTGCAGCGGTGGATCACGATGGAAGCCGGCCTTGGGCCGGCTTTTTTTCGTTTGCGCTGGTGGACTGCAACCCGCGGTCAGCGTTGGGCCACCCATTCGTCGATGCTGATCATGCGCTGCAGCCTCCAGTGCCCGTCCACGCGTTCCCAGACCTGCGCGAAGCGGGCCGAACCGGGGTTCCGCTGCGGGGCGTCGGCCTGCAGTGGCTGATTGCCCACGCGCAGTACGCGATCCTGGCGTAGCCGGTATAGCTGCAGGGTTGCCGGATCCGCTTTCCGATCCGGTATCGATGATGTTTCTGCCTGCCCGGCGTCGGCCTGCAGGATCTGGCTGCGCAGGGAGGCATCCCCGGCGTCGGTATCGCGGCCGAACAGGCCGGCGCACAACAGCAGCAGGGCAAGCATCGGCATGGCACGGTGCTCCGGAGAAGGGAGTCCAGCGTGGCACTGCCCCCTGCGGTGTGAAACCGATTTGCGACGAAAGCGGGTAAAGCGCGCGCCAAGACACTCGAGGAAGGATGAATCCGGGGCCGGAAGTGCCGGGCCGCCCCTGGAGGCGGCCCGGCGCGGTGCCCAATGTGCGGGTGGGCACCGATCATCGCCGCAGGGCTGGCTCAGCGCTGCGGCACCTGCAGCAGATCAGCGGGGCCGGCCTGCGGCGCGGCTTCGATTACAGCGGATCACAGCACAGCACCTGGCCAGGCTTGCCCGAGTTGCCGAACGGGCAGCTCGGATGCGGCTCGCAACCGGGCGCATAGCCGGTCTTGGGGGCGACGGCGAAGGCCTGGCTGGCACCGAAGGCCATGGCCGCAACAACGACGATACCGGCGACGGACGAAAGCACTTTCTTTCCGATCATGTGTATCTCCTTGGTTGGCGTAGTGGTGTTGCAGTTGCCGAAGGCACTGGAGTGCCGGTTGTGGCGCGTATGCGGTAAACGATGACGCGCGCGCTGATGCGGCGCGCGGTATCTCAGGGCAGTGCGGCGACTGGCGTCAGCGAGTTCATGGCGGCGCGCACCACCTGCTCATCAAGCTGGCCCACATGCTTGTAGATCACGCTGCCATCGGTGGCCAGCACCATCAGCATCGGCGTGACCGTGGCGCGGTAGCGATTGGACGCATCGCCCTCGCTGTCGATGGCGATCGGGAACTGCAACGCATGCCGTCCGGCGTAGTCGGCCAGTTGGTCGTAGGGAGGCAGTCCCACACCGATCAGCTCACTGCGGCCGCGCGCTGCTGCGATCTGTTGCAACTGCGGCATCGAGGCCAGGCAGTAGCGGCAGGTAGTGGAAAAGAAGTACAGGATCTGAGGTGCGTCGCGCGCGCCGCCGATATCGACGTGGGTGTGCTGGGTCGTGCGCAGCGCCAATGCATCCGGGCGGCTGCCCAGGCCGGGACCATGTGCTTCCAGCCGCATGTTCTGCAGTTGGGCAGCCATCTGCGCGTTGATCTGCCGGAGCTGGTGGTTCTGCCATCCCAGCGCCACGATCAGTGCGGACAGCAGCAGGGCGACAACGGGGAACAGGACGCGCTTGAGCATCGATCATCCTTGAACACAGCGTTGGACCGAACATACCCGAACGGGCGCGTAGGATGTTAAGGCGATGTTCCCCGCACATCCGTAGAGGCGCCACCTGGACTAGAGTGGTGCCTGCGCGGTCAGGCACGCGCACCCCGCAACCACCACCAGGATCAAACAACGATGAGCGATCACGTACCGGTTTCCAGACCCAATCCGTTCTTCGAACTGCTGTTCGGCGGCAACATGCTGGAGGGCACCTTCAAGGCGGTGATCTGGGTGGCTCTGCTTGCGGCAGTGCTGGCGTGGACCACGTTCCGCTGAGCGCGGTCGCTCAGGCGCTGAAGGCCTGGCGCAGGCTGCGCAGGGTGGCCTGGCGATGTTCCTTTGCGGTCGCTTCGCCCATCTCAAGTTCCTGCAGGCGCAATCCCACCAGCGTCATCGACAACGCATAGCCGCGCGCTGCATCGGCAGCGCGCGAAAGGCCCAGTGCGCGGCGCGTCAGCGCGTTCACGTGCTCCAGGTCGGGCAGCAGCCCCAGGTAGGCGCGCTCGGCGCTGTCCAGGTCCGGGGCACGCAGGATCGCGTGCGCTTCAGCAGCAGGGGAGACGGAGGCCATGGGGGGTCCTTGTCCGTTGCGGGCGCTCGATCAGAACGAGCGCATCAGGGAAATGAAGGCCGACGTCTGGGTACCGCGACGGGCCATCGGGCTGTCCTTTACGGCATCGCCGAACCACTGGTTGGCGACGACGCCGGTCGCGCGCCACTTCGTGCCCAGGGGCGTGCTGACGGCGATCTGCAGGCTCGGTGATGTCGCGCTGCCCGGGGTGTAGGCGGCAAGTCCCGAGCGCAGCGCTTCTTCGTCGGTGATGCCGTAGTAGTAGTCGAGCAGGCGCGCACTGGAGTGCACCACGCCGACCTTGGGCACCCAGGTGAAGCGACCGGCCTGGATCGGATAGCTGTAGTGCAGGCGCGTCTCCATGCCACCTCCGTGCCCGGTGACCTCGCGCATCAGGCTGGCCTCGACGATGCCCCAGTCGGCGCTGTATTCACCATTGATGCCGGCCATGGCGGACATCTGCCGGCTGTGCAGGCGACGCAGCTGAGGATCGTTCACGTCGTCGGTCTTGAAGCGCAGCGTGTAGGGCGTGACTGCCGCCGACAGGCGCAGGCCCTCGCGCTTGTACAGGTACATGCCCAACGAGCCCGGGCTGGCGAAGAAGCGCTCGCCCTGCCAGGCAATGGACGGTACGACCAGCGGCTTGACGTCGTAGTGGGCGTACGCCCCTGAGGTCGCGCCGGCACTGATGCCGGCCTGCACCCCCGTGTTGCGGTCGGCGGCGTGGGCGATCAACGGAAGGCCGATGGCAGCGGAGAACAGCAACGGGCGCAGCAGGGTCGGGGACAGCGACGGCATCGATCAGCCACTTTGCGGGGGATGGCTGCGCATGGTGGGGGCACAACATTGTCAGAACATTGCGCCTTGGCAATCGGCACGCGAACGCGCCCAAACCCGGCGCCAGGCACTATGATCGGCACCGTTTCCGGTTGCCGAGCCCCTGATGCGCATCCTTCTGGTCGAAGACGATCCCGATCTGTCCCGTGCCCTGCAATCGGGCCTGGAGCGGCAGGGCGTGGTCGCCGACGTGGTCGGCAGCCTGGCCGAAGCCGCGCTCGCGCTGCGCGAGCCGGTGCACCAGCTGATGCTGCTCGACCGCCAGTTGCCTGATGGCGATGGCGTGGCGTTCGTCGCGACCGCGCGCGCACTGCGCCCGAACCTGGCGGTGATCATGCTGACCGCCAAGGGCACGCTGTCGGACAAGGTCGAGGGGCTGGACGTCGGTGCCGATGACTATCTGGTGAAGCCGGTGGCGATCGAAGAACTGATGGCGCGCATCCGTGCAGTCTCGCGGCGGCCCTCGGCAATGGTGACGCCGAGCCTGCGGCTGGGCCGGCTGGAATTCGACTTCGAATCGCTGCAGGCACAGGTGGAGGGACAGGCACTGGCGCTGCCACGCCGGCAGGTACTGGTCCTGCAGGCGCTGGCGATGCGCCAGGGGCGCACGGTCACCCGCAGCGCACTGGAGGCGGCGGTGTACGGTTTTGATGATGAGATCCAGTCCAATGCGCTTGATGCGCACATTTCCAAGCTGCGCAAGGCGCTGCAGCAGGCCGGGGCCGGCGTGGAGATCCATGTGATCCGAGGCGTCGGCTACCTGCTGGCGGAGGCCTGAGATGGCCCGTCCGATCCGCTCCATCACGCTTGGCCTGGCCTGGCGGCTGTTCCTGGCGCAGGCCTTCACCGTGCTGTTCGCGGTGGTCGCGCTGATCCTGACCTGGGGCGACAAAGACTCCTGGGGCATGGACATGTTCACCGCCGAGGCAGTGGCCAAAGCCGTGCACAGCGAAGGTGGCAGGTTGGTGCTGGACCAGGCGCGCTGGAAAAAGCTCAATGCCGGGGCCGGCGGCAACCTCTGGTTCGCGGCGGTCGATGACAAGGGCATGTGGCTGGAACGCGGCACGATTCCGGCGATCCACGCGCCGTTGCTGGCACGCTTGCCGACAGTGGGTGCAACCGAACTGGGTTCACTGGTGCCGCCCTATCTGGACGTGGCGCGGGTGATGATCCGCAACGAAGATGGGCGGCGCATCACGGTGATGGTGGGCGGGGCACCGAAGGGCGGGTTGCTGGATGGCGCGCTGATGGTGCTGCGCCTGATCGGCCTGTGGTTCTTCCTGCCGTTGATCGTGGTCACGCTGCTGGTGATGCCGACCGTGATCCACCGTGCGATGCGTGGCGTGCGCCGGTCCGCACAGCAGGCCAAGGAGCTGGACATCGGCCAGGCCGGCGCGCGGCTGGATGCACAGCTGGTGTCGACCGAGGTTGCGCCGCTGGTGGAGGCCTTCAACGATGCCATCGACAAGGTGCAGCAGGGCTATGCGGCGCGTGACAAGTTCCTTGCCGACGCCGCGCACGAACTGCGGGTGCCGATCGCGGTGGTGCAGGCGCGCCTGTCGCAGCTGCCGCAGGGCGAGCTCAAGTCGCAGCTGCTGACCGATGTTGCGCGGCTGGGCAACGTTGCCGAGCATCTGCTGGATCTGCAGCGGCTCGATCGCAACGTCGGCGCGCTGCAGCGGCTGGACCTGGCGCTGCTGGTGCGTGAGGCAGCCGCTGATCTGGCGCCACTGGTGGTCGGTGCCGGCTATGGCTTCGAAGTGGATGCACCGGAGGCTCCGGTGTGGATCCACGGCGACAGCCTGGCGCTGGGCCGGGTGATCGCCAACCTGGTGCACAACGCCATCGTCCACGGCGGCGGACGCGGCACCATCTGCGTGCGCCTGGACACGCGCGGCCTGCTGGAAGTCAGCGACCAGGGCGCCGGTATTCCAGTGAGCGACCGCGAGGCGATCTTCGAACCCTTCCATCGCCTCCGCGCGGCGGGCAGCGGCAGTGGCCTGGGCCTGCACCTGGTGAAGGAAATCGTGCAGCACCACGGCGGCTCGGTCAGTGTGGGCGAGGCCGCCGGCGGCGGTGCCAGCTTCCGGGTCAACTTCCACCGCGGCACCGTCCGGCGCTGACAGCCACGCGGGGAAAATCCCGATAGGCAGCCTGTTACGCCTGGCGGCAGGCTGGTGGAATGGTTTCCGAACGTTCCGCGCCGGCCGTGTTCGGCCCCGGCTGCGCCGCCGGCCTGGTGCTGGGTGCGTTGGCCTGCGTGCAGATGCCGGTGCTGCTGCCGCTGTGGCTGAGCGTGCCGATGGCGGTTGCCGGCGGCGCGGGCTGGCTGTTGCGCTGGCGCGGCCGGGCCTGGGCTGCAATCGTGCTCGGCCTGGCATGGGCCACATTGCACGGGCAGTGGGCCCTGCACGGCCAGCTGCCACCGGGCGCGCCGCCGCAGGATGTGCAGGTGCGCGGGCGGGTGGCTGATCTTCCACAGCGCGGGCCCGGCTACACGCGTTTCGTGTTGCACGTGGATGAGGCCGATACGCTGCCAGCACTGCGTGGCAGGCGCCTGCAGCTCACCTGGAACGACCCGTGGCGCAGATCGTCAGCGCACGAGGCCGAGGGCGGACGCCATGCAGTTCGTGCGGGATCGCATTGGCAGTTGTCGTTGCGCGTGCGTGCGCCACGCTCGCGAATCAATCCCGGCGGCTTCGATGGCGAACGCCATGCATTGCTGCGCGGCATTTCCGGCAATGGCACGGTGCGCGATCCGGGCGCTGCGCATGAGCGCACGCCCGCGCAGGGCCTGCCGGCCTGGCGCGAGCGCAGTAGTGACGCCATCGCCACGCAGGTGGCATATCCTGCCGCACGGTTCGTGCAGGCCTTGGCCCTGGGCGACACCCGCGGACTGTCCGATGCCGACTGGGAGCACCTGCGCGCGCTGGGCCTGACCCATCTGGTCGCCATTTCCGGGTTTCACGTGGGCGTGGTGGCTGGTTTCGGCGTACTGCTGTGCCGCTTGTCGTGGTGGCTGTGTCCGCTGCTGGGACGGTACTGGCCACGGCCGCAGGCGGCGGCGTGGGGCGCGGCGCTGGCCGCAGCCGCTTATGCCGTGGCAGCCGGCGGCGCGCTGCCAACGGTGCGCGCGGCGCTGATGATCGTGCTGGTGGCACTGGCCCGTGCCGGACGTCGCCCGGTGGGTGCGGGGCAGGGGCTGGCCCTGGCCGCGATGGTGATGCTGCTGCCGGCGCCGCTGTCGGTGCTGTCGGCCGGGTTCTGGCTCAGCTTTGGCGGGGTGCTGTGGCTGCTGTGGTGCCTGCCGCGGACCGCGCCGGAGGGCGTCGGCGGCGGCCTGCGCGGCTTCCTGGCCGCGCAGGGCGTGGCCAGCCTCGGCCTGCTGCCGCTATGCGTGGCCTTGTTCGGTGGCACCGCGCGTTTGGGCCCGCTGGTCAATCTGCCGATCATCCCGTGGTGGACGTTGCTGGTGGTGCCGTTGTCGCTGCTGGGTACCGGCCTGCACGCGCTGCATGACGGCGCCGGGCGTTGGGCATGGCGCGCCGCCGCCTGGCTGTTCGAACTCAGTTGGCAGGTCCTGCAGCCGTTGGCACTGCACCCGCAGGCGATGTGGTGGCTGGCCGAGGCGCCGCGCTGGGCAGTGCCGGCGGCGCTGCTGGGTGTGTTCTGGTGGCTGCTGCCGCGCGGCGGCGGCGGTGGCCTGGCGGGCCTGCTGCTGTGCCTGCCACTGCTGTGGCCCGCCCGGCATGCACCGGCCGAAGGGGAACTGGAACTGCTGGTGCACGATGTCGGCCAGGGCACCGCGGTGTTGCTGCGCACGGCGCGGCACGCACTCTGGTACGACGTGGGGCCGCCGACCGGAGGCGATGGCAATGAACGGATCCTGGTGCCGGTGTTGCGTTCGCTGGGGCAGGGGCCGCCGCAGCGGGCGATGCTCAGCCATGACCATCTGGACCACACCGGCAGCCTGCCGAGCCTGCGCCGGCAATTGCCTGGGTTGCAGCTGATGGCGCCGCCCGGCAGCACCATCGCCGGAGCCACGCCCTGCCAGCAGGGGATGCGCTGGCAGTGGGACGGTGTCGACTTCCAGGTGCTGCACCCGGCACCGGGCAGCCGGCAGGCTGAGAATGAAGACAGTTGCGTGCTGCGCGTCGCCAGCCGTCATGGCGTGGTCCTACTGCCGGGCGATATCGGCCGCCCGGCCGAGCAGGTGCTGTTGCAGGCGTCTCCGGCGGCATTGAAGGCGGATGTGGTGCTGGTGCCGCACCATGGCAGCGGTGGCAGCTCCAGCGCGCCGTGGGTGGCCGCCGTGGCGCCACGGTTGGCGGTGGTCTCGGCCGGGCACCGCAACCGCTTCGGCCATCCACGCCGGGACGTGGTCCAGCGCTGGCAGGCGCAGGGGGCGGAAGTGCTGGCCACGGCCGATTCCGGGGCGATCCGCGTATGGCTTGGTGCACAAGGGCTGCAGCTGCGTGAACAGCGTATCCACGCATCCCGGTGGTGGGATGCCGCTGGGCGGGCGCGGTCGGCTGCTATCCTATCGCCGATCGAACAAGCGGCCATTGGGCCGGAGGGTTGAAACGTGTGGGAACTGGTCAAGGCCGGTGGCTGGCCGATGGTGCCGCTGCTGCTGTTGGGCGTACTGGCTTTGGCGATCATCCTGGAGCGTTTCTGGTCCCTGCGGCGAACTGAGGTGCTGCCGCCCGGCCTCGGCCAGGAAGTGCGCAACTGGGCCGCGCGCGGCAAGCTCGACCCGGCCCACCTGCAGACCCTGCGTAGCAACTCGCCGCTGGGCGCGCTGCTGGCCGCCGCACTGGAAGCGCGCAACCGCCCGCGCGACCAGATCCGCGAACGCATCGAAGACACCGGCCGTCACCTGGTGCACCGCATGGAGCGTTTCCTGAACGCGCTGGGCACCATCGCCTCGGCCGGCCCGCTGCTGGGCCTGCTTGGCACGGTCATCGGCATGATCCAGATGTTCCTGGGCATCCTCGACCACGGCGTGGGCGACGTGAACCAGCTGGCCGGCGGTATCGGCAAGGCGCTGGTGTGCACCGCCACCGGCATGATCGTGGCCATCCCGGCGCTGATGTTCCATCGCTACTTCAAGGGCCGTATCCACGGCTACGTGGTGGAAATGGAACAGGAAGCGAGCGCCCTGCTGGATACGCTCGACGGCCGCCCCGGGGTGATGAACCCGGCCCCGGCCGCGCGTCCGGCCGGCGCCGCCACGGCGAAGGCCTGATCGATGCGTATCGGCAACGACCGATCCCAGGATGAGCCGCATATCGATCTGGTGCCGCTGATCGACGTCATCCTGGTGCTGATCATCTTCTTCGTGGTCACCACCACCTTCGATGCGCGTTCGACGCTGCAGGTGCAGCTGCCAACGGCCAGCCAGCAGCAGACCAACGAACCGCCGCGCTCGCTCAGCGTGCTGATCAACGCTGAAGGCCGCTACTTCATCAATGACCAGGAAGTGCTGCGCAGCGACGTCGAGTCGGTCAAGCAGACCATCGCCGCCGTGGCCGGCAGCGATCGCGAGCAGACCGTGCTGCTGCGTGCCGACGCACGCACTCCCTACCAGGCCGTGGTGACCGCGCAGGACGCGCTGGGTCAGCTCGGTTTCCGCCGTATTGCCATTGCAACAGCACCCGAGGTGCGTCCATGAGTTCCAATCACGCGCCGGTGTGGCCGATCTACAAACGTCTGCTGGGGTACACCCGTGCCTACTGGGTATTCATGGTGGCCGCGGTCATCGCCATGGTGGTCGAAGCCCTGGCGGGCTATCACTTCACCAAGTTGATGGAGCCGCTGGTCAACCGTGGTTTCGTCAACCCGGAACCGCGCATGGCGGTGATCCTGCCGCTGACGATCCTCGGCCTGTTCCTGATGCGCAGCATTGCCACCTGGGTGAGCGACTATGCGCTGGCCAAGACCGGCCGCAGCGTGGTGCGCGACCTGCGCGAACAAGTGCTGGCCAAGTACCTGCACCTGCCGTCCTCGCATTTCGATACCGAAGCGACGCCGGTGATGGTCAGCCGCCTGAACTTCGATACCGAACAGGTCACCCAGGCCAGCGCCGACGCGCTCAAGACCGTGGTCGCCGATACCCTGACCATCATCGCCATGCTGGCGGTGATGCTGCAGATGAGCGTCAAGGTCACCGTGGCGATGCTGGTGGTGGTGCCGCTGATCGGCGTGATCGTGTCCTTCGTGGGCAAGCGCTACCGCCGCATCAGCCGTGGCATCCAGGACGGCATGGGCTCGATGGCGCAGACCGCCGAGCAGTCGCTGGCCGCGCAGCAGGAAGTGAAGGTGCATGGCACCCAGCAGCACGAGATCACACGCTATTCGCGCTTGGCCAACCGCATGCTGTCGCTGAACATGAAGGTGGAAGTCACCCGTGCCGCGGCGTCCAGCGTGGTCCAGTTCCTCGCCGCCCTGGCACTGGCGGTGATCGTCTGGGTATCTACGCGCGAAGCGCTGGCCGGTCGTCTCAATGCGGGCCAGTTCATGGGCCTGATGACCTCGATGATGGCGATCATTCCTTCGCTGCGTCGTCTGACCAGCGTGCAGACCTCGATCTCGCGGGGCGTGGCGGCTGCCGAGCGTCTGTTCAGCATTCTCGACATGCCGGTGGAGCGCGACGAGGGCCGCAGGACGGTGCAGCGCGTGCGTGGCGAACTGGCCTTCGACCACGTCATGCTGCGTTACCGCGAGGACAGTGGCATTGCGCTGGACGACATCAGCTTTGTTGCCAAGCCCGGAACGGTCACCGCCATCGTCGGCCGCTCAGGCAGCGGCAAGACCAGCCTGATCCGGCTTGTGCCGCGCTTCTATGAACCCAGCGGCGGACGCATCACCCTTGATGGCGTCGCGCTGGATGATTATCCGCTGGCCGACCTGCGTCGCCAGGTGGCGATGGTGGGGCAGAAGGTCATGCTGTTCGATGACACCATCGCTGCCAACATCGCTTACGGCATGGAGGCCAGCGACGAGCAGATCCGCGCGGCGGCCGAAGCGGCCAATGCGTGGGAATTCATCGCACGCATGCCGCAGCAGCTGCAGACCCCGGTGGGTGAGAACGGCGCGCTGCTGTCCGGCGGCCAGCGCCAGCGCCTGGCGATCGCCCGCGCGATCCTGCGGGATGCGCCTATCCTGATCCTTGATGAAGCCACCGCCGCGCTGGACAACGAATCCGAGCGGCTGGTGCAGGATGCGCTGCAGCGCCTGATGCCGGAGCGCACCACGCTGGTCATCGCGCACCGCCTGTCGACCATCGAGCACGCCGACCTGGTGCTGGTGATGGACCACGGGCGCATCGTCGAACGTGGCACCCACAAGGAGCTGCTTGCCATGGGCGGCCTGTACCAGCATCTGCACAGCATGCAGTTCCGCGAAAGGCAGGACTGATGGCCGGCAAGGGTACCCAGACCCCGCCGTATTGGTACGACGGCAGCCCGGTTCCGTGGGCGATGCGTCTGCTGGCGCCGCTGTATGCCGGCGTCACCGCGCTGCGCCGCCGGGCCTATCGGCGTGGCTGGCGCAAGCGCTACACGCTGCCGGTACCGGTCATCGTGGTTGGCAACATCACCGCCGGTGGCACCGGCAAGACGCCGCTGACCATCGCCCTGGTCGAGCGCCTGCGTGCCGCCGGCTGGAAGCCGGGCGTGGCCAGTCGTGGCTACGGCCGCGAGGATGCGGACAAGCCGCTGTGGGTGAAGGCTGATACGCCGACCGCCAAGGGGGGGGGACGAACCGGTGCTGATCGCCTGGAAGACCGGCGTGCCGGTGCGCGTGGACAGTGACCGCGTTGCTGCCGGCAAGGCGCTGATCGAGGCCGGCTGCGATGTGATCGTCTGCGACGACGGTCTGCAGCACTACCGGCTGGCGCGCGACATCGAAATCGAGGTGGTTGATGCGCAGCGCCGCTACGGTAATGGCCGGATGATCCCGGCCGGACCACTGCGCGAGCCGGTCAGCCGCGCCAGCGAGTGCGATTTCCGCGTGGTCAATCTCGGCCAGGCCGATGAGGAATCTGCGGCCCAAGCCTGTGGCTTCGGCCAGTGGCCGATGGCACTGCACATCGACAGCGCACAACCGCTGGCCGGAGGCCGTGCCCGTCCGCTGTCGTACTTCAAGGGCCAGCGCGTGCACGCCGTGGCCGGCATCGCGCATCCGCAGCGTTTTTTTCGACATGCTGCGCGCGCGTGGTATCGGCGTCGTACCGCACGCCTTCGCCGACCATCAGGACTATCAGCCGCAGGACCTGTCCTTCGGCAGCCAGCTGCCGGTGCTGATGACCGAAAAGGATGCGGTGAAATGCCGCGCGTTCGGCAATGACTGGCATTACGCGGTCCCGCTGCGTGCCGAGCTGCCTGCCGCATTCTGGGTGGCGCTGACCGACCGCCTGGACAAGCTGCGACCGAACTGAATGGCGCGGCGGCGCTTGCATTCATGCGCCGCCGGCCGCATTCCCGTTGTAACGAGCCTGCCGAGTACCGCCCCATGACCGAATTCGTCGTCGCCATCCCGGCCCGCTATGCCGCCTCGCGGTTGCCGGGCAAGCCGCTGCGCCTGCTGGGCGGTGAGCCGCTGGTGCTGCACGTGGCGCGCCGCGCGCTGCAGGCCGGTGCCGGAGAGGTCTGGGTCGCTACCGACGACCAGCGCATTGCCGACGCACTGTCCGGGCTGGCCGAAGTGAAGGTGGCAATGACCGCCACCTCGCATGCTTCCGGTACCGACCGCCTGGCCGAGTGCGCGCGCATCGCTGGCTGGGTCGACGACACCGTGGTGGTCAATGTGCAGGGCGATGAACCGTTCGCGCCCGCGGCGGGCATCCGCGCGGTGGCCGAGGCGCTGGTTGAAGGCAATGCGCCGATGTCGACCCTGGCCACGACCGTCGAGGACGCGCATACCTTGTTCGACCCGAACGTGGTGAAGCTGGTGCGCAATGTGCGCAACGAGGCGATGTACTTCAGCCGCGCGCCGATTGCGTGGCACCGCGATGGTTTTGCGCGCAGCCGCGACACGTTGCCGGCCGGTCACAACTGGCTGCGCCATATCGGCATCTACGGCTACCGCGCCGGCTTCCTGCAGCAGTTCGCGGCGATGCCGCCGGGCCAGCTGGAGCAGGTCGAATCGCTGGAACAGCTGCGCGTGCTGGAAGCGGGCTTCCCGATCAGCGTGGCGATCTCGCCGGAGCCGTTCCCACCCGGCATCGACACCCCCGAGGACCTGGAGCGCGCCGAAGCGTTGCTGCAGGCAATGGCCGCGCGATGAAGCTGCTGGTCGTCTGCCTCGGCAACATCTGCCGTTCGCCGATGGCCGAAGGTGCGCTGCGCGCCCGCCTGGAGGCCTCGCCGCTGGCCGGGCGGGTGCAGGTGGATTCGGCTGGCACCGGCGACTGGCACGAGGGCGAGCCACCGGATCGGCGCGCGATCGCCTGCGCGGCCGGGCACGGTGTGGACATAGGCGGCCTGCGTGCGCGCCAGCTGCAGGCCGCGGATTTCGACCGCTTCGACTGGATCCTGTGCGCCGACGAAGCCAACCTGCGTGATGCCGGTGGCTTGGCCACCTCTGCCCAGCGCGAACGCTTGGCACTGTACCTGCCATGGTCGGGCGGAGAGGGCCGGATGGCGATCCCGGATCCCTACACCGGCGGCAGTGATCATTTCGAACAGGTCTGGTCGCTGGTCGACAATGCTGCAAAACGTGCCGTGGCACGACTGTTGCATGACGCCGACTCCGGCATAATCGGGTCATGAACGTCCAGCCCGTCCCGGACCTGCCCGAGTTCGCCACCTGGCTCAATGCCACCCCCTGCACCCTGACCGAACTGCGCGGTCGGCCGGTGGCGCTGTTGTTCGTCAACGCCGCCTCCGCCTGGAGCGCGCAACGCCTGGCCGAATTCGGCCAATGGCTGTCGCGCCACCCCGGCAAGCTGCAGCCGCTGGTGCTGCAGGTGCCGCGCTTCGACTTCGAACGCGACGCCGGTGCCGCACTGAAGCTGTTGCGTCGCCAGGGCCTGACGATGCCGGTCCTGCTCGATGCCGACTGGGATGGCTGGCGCCGCTTCGGCATCACCGCCTGGCCAACCCTGGTGCTGCTGGATGCGCAGGGCCGCGAACAGCAGCGGCTGGTCGGCCAGGGCGCGCCCGGCGAACTGGAGCGTGCCTTGAACGCACTGTGCGAAGGCGCACCGTCGGCGCCGCCGCGCGGCGGCAGCGAACTGCATCCGGAACCGCGCCAGTCCCTGCGCTTCCCGCAGGGACTGGCGGTCAGCACCGAACGCCTGTACATCGCCGACAGCGGCCATCACCGCATCCTCGAATGCAGCCATGGTGGCCGCATCCTGCGCCAGTTCGGCCTCGGCACCGCCGATTTCATGGACGGCAACCTCGCCGAAGCGGCGTTCCATCGCCCGCAGGCGCTGGTGCTGGAGCGCGATTCGCTGTACGTCGCCGACACCGGCAACCACGCGGTGCGCCGCATCAACCTGCTGACCGGCATCGTCGACACGCTGTGTGGCAACGGTCGTCCCGGGGCGCCGGTGGAAGGTCCGGTCGCGCAGGCGCGGCAGGTCTCGCTGGACCATCCGGTTGGCTTGGCCATCGCCGACAACCAGCTGCATATCGCCATGGCCGGCGATAACCGCATCTGGAGCTACCACCTGGGCCAGCGCAGCCTGCAATGGCGCGCGGGCAGTGGTTCCATCGACGAGCGGGATGGCAGCGGCCATCTGGCTGCCTTTGCCCAGCCAACCGCGCTGGCCGTGGTGCAGCAGGTGCTGTACGTGGCCGATGCGCTGGGTTCCTCGATCCGCGCGCTGCAACTGCGCGGCGACCTGGTGCAGACGCTGGTCGGGCAGGGGCCGTGGCGCTTCGGCAGTGAAGACGGCCCGCGTGCGCAGGCCAGCCTGCAGTTTCCCCAGGCGATTGCATTGAGCGCGGACGCCCCGCTGCTGTGGATTGCCGATACCGGCAACGGCCGCCTGCGCACGCTGCGCCTGGGCGGTGGCGAACTGACCACCCAGCCCCTGCCGCGTCGCCTGCATGGCCCGGCCGGGTTGGCGGTGGGCGCCGGGGCGGTGTGGATCGCCGAGACCGACGCCCACGCCGTGCTGCGATTCGACCCCGACAGCGGCGTGCTCAGCGAAGTGCCGATCAGCGAATGACCGACGTTCCTGCTCCGGTCTTCGACGGCAAGGCCTTCGCGGCCCAGCTCAGCACCGCCCCCGGCGTATACCGCATGTACGCGGCCGACGACACTCTGCTGTACGTGGGCAAGGCGCGCGCGCTGCGCAATCGCGTCGGCAGCTATTTCAACGGCAGCCCGAAGAACGCGCGGATCATGTCGATGATCTCGCAGATCACGCGCATGGACGTGACCGTGACGCGCTCGGAAGCCGAGGCGCTGCTGCTGGAAAACCAGCTGATCAAGTCGCTGTCGCCGCGCTACAACGTCTCGCTGCGCGACGACAAGACCTACCCGCATGTGCTGCTGACCCGCGAGGACTGGCCGCGCATCGCGCTGCATCGTGGTCCGCGCGCCATTCCCGGCCGCTATTTCGGGCCGTATCCCGGCGTGACCGCAGTGCGCGAAACGCTGAACCTGATGCACAAGCTGTTCAAGCTGCGCAGCTGCGAGGACAGCGTGTTCCGCAACCGCTCGCGGCCGTGCCTGCAGTACCAGATCGGACGCTGCAGCGCGCCCTGCGTGGAGCTGGTGCCGGCAGCGGAGTATGCCGAGTCGGTACGCCGCGCCGCGCTGTTCCTCGAAGGCAAGAGCGACGAGCTCACCCGCGAGCTGGGCGAGCAGATGCAGGCCGCCAGCGAGGCACTGGAATTCGAGCAGGCTGCGCGCCTGCGCGACCTGATTTCCTCGCTGCGCAGCATGCAGACCCGGCAGTACGTGGATGGCCGCGCCGCCGACCTGGACGTGCTGGCGGTGGCCATGCAGGGCTCGCAGGCCTGCGTGCTGCTGCTGGCGTTCCGTGATGGCCGCAACCTTGGTACCCGTCCGTTCTTCCCGCGCACCAACGGTGAAGAAAGCCCGGAAGAGGTGCTGGCCGCGTTCGTCTCGCAGTACTACATCGAATTCGAGCCGCCGCGCGAGATCCTGCTGGACCGCGAGATTCCCGACGCCGACCTGCTGGTTGCCGCGCTGTCGGCCTCGGCCGAGCGCAAGGTGCAGCTTAAGTGGAACGTGCGCGGCGAGCGCGCCGGCTACGTGGAACTGGCCAGCCGCAACGCGCAGCTGACCCTGGCCACCGAACTCAACAGCCGCAACGCGCAGCACGCGCGCAGTGATGCGCTGCGCGAGATGCTGGGCCTGGCCGAGCCGGTCAAGCGGGTCGAGTGTTTCGATATCAGCCACACCCTGGGCGAGGCTACCGTGGCCTCGTGCGTGGTGTTCGATGCGGCCGGCCCGGTGCGTGCGCAGTACCGCCGCTTCAACATCAGCGGCATCGAGCCCGGCGATGACTACGCCGCCATGCGCCAGGCCATCGACCGCCGCTTCCGCCGTGCGGTGGAAGAGCAGGGCGTGCTGCCGGACGTGCTGCTGATCGACGGTGGCGCCGGGCAGCTGGCGCAGGCCCAGTCCGCACTGGCCGATCTGGGCGTGGAAGGCGTGCTGCTGGTGGGCGTGGCCAAAGGCGTGGAGCGCCGCGCCGGCCACGAAGCGCTGGTGATGCCCGATGGCCGCGAGCTGCGCCCGGGCGCGGCCAACCCGGCGCTGCAGTTCATTCAGCAGGTGCGCGACGAGGCGCACCGCTTCGCCATCACCGGCCATCGCGGCCGCCGCCAGAAGGCGCGGATGACCAGCAAGCTGGAGGACATCCCCGGCATCGGGCCGCGCCGGCGTGCCAGCCTGCTCAAGCATTTCGGTGGCCTGGTGGGCCTGAAAGCGGCCGGTGAAGCGGAAATCGCCAAGGTGGAAGGCATCAATGACGCCCTTGCGGCACGCATCTACGCTAACCTGCACGGGTTGGCCACGCCTGATGCGGCCGAGTAGAGAGAGAAGCACGCAAGCATGAAGTTGACCCTGCCCACCTGGCTGACGTTGTTGCGGATCGTGATGATCCCGGTGCTGGTGCTGGTGTTCTACCTGCCCTACACCTGGACCAACTTCGCTTCGGCGGCGATCTTCGGTATGGCCGCGATCACCGACTGGCTCGACGGCTGGATCGCACGCCGTTACCAGCTGGAGTCGGCCTTCGGCGCCTTCCTCGACCCGGTCGCGGACAAGCTGATGGTGGCAGTGGCACTGTTCCTGATCGTGCAGGGCCACCCGACGCCGTGGATGGCCTTCTGGGCAGCGGTCATCGTCGGCCGTGAGATTGCGGTATCGGCGCTGCGCGAGTGGATGGCCGAGCTGGGCCAGCGCGCCAAGGTGCGCGTGGCGATGATCGGCAAGGTCAAGACCACCGCGCAGATGGTCGCGCTGCTGTGCCTGCTGTATTCGGTGGCCCCGAACGTGCCGGTGGAAGACATCTGGATGGGCTGGCCGGTGTTCCATGTCGGCGACTGGACCCTGGCCATTGCCGCGGTGCTGACCCTGTGGTCGGGCCTGCAGTACCTGCACGCTGCCTGGCCGAGCCTGCGCGATGACGAGCGCGCGGCGCGCGAGCGGGCGCGGCAGAAGAAGCTGGGCAACTGACCTGGGGTCTGACCCCATCGATGCGTCTATCCACGCATGGCGTGGATCTACTGGAAATGCCGCATCCAAGGAGGGGGCGGATCCATCAGTTTGCGGAGACGCTGTAGTAGATCCACGCCATGCGTGGATACGCGGTGCCAGGTGCCTCGGTAGACCCTGAAAAAAGCGCTTGACGCCATCCTTGGAATAGGTAAAATTTCGCCTCCCAAGCGGGAATAGCTCAGTTGGTAGAGCGCAACCTTGCCAAGGTTGAGGTCGCGAGTTCGAGTCTCGTTTCCCGCTCCAGATTCAAGAAAAACGCTCCCGTAAGGGGGCGTTTTTCGTTTGCGTGTTCCGCACTTCATCCCCGCTTCACCGCCACCCCATCACCCCGCCACGCTACCGTCCGAAGCTGCATCTCCGTTCCTCCAGGACGATGCAGCAATGCCTCACACTCCCTCCGCCTACGATCACGACGTCGTCATCGTCGGCGCCAGCTTCGCCGGTGCCGCCTGTGCATTGGCCGCTGCCCAATACGGCCTGCGCGTCTGCGTGCTGGAACGCAAGGCTGACCCCGGCGAGCGCCTGCACACCACCGGCATCGTGGTGAAGGAAGCGATGGAGCAGACCTGGCTGGGGCGTATGCCCGAGCATCTCGTGCTGCGGGTCGCGAACGTGCGCCTGTATTCGCCCAACCTGCGCAGCGTATTGCTGGCCGCATCGGGCTATTACTTCCTCACCACCGATACGCCGAACCTGATGCGCTGGCTGGCCAGCGAGCTGCGCGCGAATGGTGTCGACCTGCGCCTGCAACGGTCTTTCACCGACGCCAATCGCAGTGATGACGGCTGGCAGGTAGATGGGGCAGGCCGCTGCGCCTATCTGGTCGGAGCCGATGGCGCACGCTCACGCGTTGCCCAGCGCACCGGGCTCGGCCAGGTGCGTGACAACCTCTACGGCGTCGAGCGTGAGTTCGCCGACCTGCAATTGCCGCAGGGTGACGCGCTGCATTGCTTCGTCAGCAAGCGCTACGCGCCGGGCTACATCGGCTGGGTCGCGCAGAATCCAACCGGCCTTCAGGTGGGATTGGCGCTGCGTCATGACCCGCAACAGGTGCGGCTGCCGGATATTGAGGGATTCCTCGACCACGTGCGCGATGTAGTCGGCATTCCGTCTTCGGCGCGCCCTACGGGTACCCGCGCCGGCCTGGTCCCGTGCGGCCGACCGGATGGCCCAATCACCGGCCACCGCCTGATCATGACCGGTGACGCAGCGGGCATCGTCTCGCCGCTCTCCGCCGGGGGCATCCACGCCTCATGGCGGCACGGCTGGGCGGTAGGCGAGGCGATTGCCCGCCATCTGCGTGGGCAAGGGCCGGAAGCGGAACGGGTGGCGCGGCAGGTGGCGCCGGCGTTCCATGGCAAGCGCCTGCTGCGCTGGGCGATGGATCATCTGCAGGCCGAGTGGCCGCTCAACGCACTGCTGCACACGGCGGCCACGCGGCGCATCGCCGAGCAGGTCTACTTTCACCGCCGCGGCCTGCGCACGTGAAGGGAGCAGGCGGAGGCGCCTGAACGCTGCCCTTCACTTCACGTGAAAACTCCTGTTGACGCCGTGCAGCAATATCGACACAATAGCGCTCCTTCGACGCAGGTCGAACGGAATCTGCGGGAATAGCTCAGTTGGTAGAGCGCAACCTTGCCAAGGTTGAGGTCGCGAGTTCGAGTCTCGTTTCCCGCTCCAGATTCAAGAAGAACGCTCCCGCAAGGGGGCGTTTTTCGTTTGTCACACCGGTTGCACCGCTGCCGCGCTAGCGTGGCTTGCCGGGCAGGGCGCTGCACCAGGTGCGGGCATCCTGCGGGTCGAAACCGGGGCAGCGGTTGTCCTGCGGGATGTAGACGTAGGGAACGTCATCTTCGTAGGTGAAGTGGTAGTAGTAGGTGTGATCCTTCCCGTACAGCCAGTAGTTCGACGAGCCCTGGTTGATGGCATATGGCTCGAAGGTGAAGATCGAAGATTCACCCGGGATGAAATTGCTGCGCTCCATCAGTAGCAGCATGGCGTTCGAGACCAGTGGGGTGGTCAGGACGAGTACGATCGCACCGACAGTCGCTGTCGTGACCGAGCCAATCAAGAGCCAGCGGTGGGGACGTTTCATGGTCGGGCAGCATCAAGCAAGGCAATGCCGCAATGTGCAATGCGCCGGAAATGCCGTCCAGTGTTCCGTGCCAGGAACGCATTGAAAGCGTAGTGAAAGGCTGGGTCGGCGTTGCCTGAACCGCGCGCGTGCTGTGACCTTTTTCGGACGATTTCTCCATGTTCGCTCCACAATCGCACGGTAGCCTTCATGCTCCTTCTACACGTTGGCGGGCTGGTGGTCAGGCGTATCACTTCAGTGGCAGTGCCCAGGACCGGGCGCGGACTCTCCCTGCATGCAGTCCTGCGCCCTGGTGCGTTGTTGGCAAGCCTGGCCCTGGCCGGTTGCATGTCGGTGCCGGTGCCAGACCTGCCTGACCGCACGCCCAGCACCTGGACCCAGGTGCCGCAGGGGCAGGGCGTAGCGGTGGACGCCAGGCAATGGTGGAAAGTGCTGTCCGACCCGGCGCTGGATGGCCTGGTCGATCAGGCGGTCGCCGGCAATCTCGACCTGCAGCAGGCCACCTTGCGCCTGCAGGCCGTTCGCATCGTCGCTGGCACGTCCGACTCGCGTTTCCTGCCGGAAATCTCCGCCAGCGCCAAGCAGGTGCAGGACGCCGCCGCTGTCGATACCTACTTCCATGCCGGCATTGAAGCGATCTGGGACCTGGGCCTGTTCGGCGCCGCCGAGAGTGCGCAGCTGAGCGCGCAGGCCTCGGCCGGCAATGCCGAGGCGCTGCGCAATGCCGCGCAGGTGGCGGTGATTGCCGACGTGGTGCGCAGCTATCTGGACCTGACCGTGGCGCAGGCCCAGCAGGATCTGCTGGCCCGACAGCAGGCCGTGGATGATCGCGGCGAACAGCTGGCGCTGGTCCGCCAGCGCCTGCGCCTGGACGAGCCGACCGAACTGGATCGCCTGCGTGCACGCCAGGCCGCCACCCGCGCTGCCACGGCACAGGCCCGGGAAAACGCTGACAACGCGGCCCGCGCGCTGGCAGTGTTGCTGGGCCGAGATGGCCCGGATCCGGCCTGGCGCGCCTATCGCACGCCGCCGAAGCTGGGCGCGTTCTCGCTGCAGCAGGTCCCGGCGGACCTGTTGCGCCACCGTCCGCAGATCCTGCTGGCCGAATCGGAGGTGATGCAGGCCGCCGCCAGCAAGGGCTCGGCGCGCGCCGCGATGTACCCGCGGATCAGCCTCGGCGGCTCCATTCTTTATGCCTACAACCTTACCCAGAACGCGCGCTCCAATTCCGACTCCAGCCCGTCGATCGGTCCATACGTCGATATTCCGCTGTGGGACTGGGGCCAACGCCGTGCGCGTTTCCATGCCGATGAGAAGCAACTGGACGCCGCGCTGCTCGGGTATCGCAAGGCCGTGCTGGAAGGCGTGAGCGAAGTGGAAGGCGCGCTGGGCAGCCTGGCGCGCCAGGACAGCAGCATCCAGTCGCTGCGTGCGGCCAATGATGCCGCCAACCAGCAGGTCAGGCGCCAGGCGCGGCAGGTGCAGCTGGGCCTGTCCAGCGAGTTCGATGGGCTGGATACGCAGCGTGCCGCGCTCGCTTCGCAGGCGGATCTGATCGGTGCGCAGGGCGCACGCGTGCTGGCGTTTGCTTCGCTGTACCGCGCTCTTGGCGGCGCACCGCTGCCGGTCGAGGCTGAGGGCGAACAGCAATGATCGCGCTGGCCCGCAAGACCCTGGCCTATGAGTGGCGCCGGTTCCTGCCGGTGGTGCTGGCGATGTGTTTCGCCGGCGTGCTGTTGATCGTGCAGGCCGCACTGGTGCTGGGCATCTTCGGCACCGCCGCGATCTATGTGAAGGCATCCTCGGCCGACATCTGGGCCGGTTTCCCCGGCACCCAGAGCGTCAACTACGGCCACGCGATCAGCGCCGATGTGGAAAGCCACCTGCGCATGGATCCGGATGTCACCCGCGTCGGACCCTACGAGTGGGTGGATGGCGAATGGCGCTCCAGCGCGCAGGGTACCGGCAACGTGTCGGTGTATCTGTCCGGCATCTCCACCCGCGACGATGCAATGATGTTCGCGCGCATCCTGCCGGCCGACCTGCGTGCACAGCTGCGCGAACCGGGGGCCGTGATCGTGGACAGCGCCGACCTGGATACGCTGGGCGTGAACCTGCAGAACAACCGTGCCTGGATCAACGGCAAGGCCGTGCGCGTGGTCGCTGCACAACCGGGACTGCGTGGCCTTGGCGGCGTCAACGTGCTGGCCTCGCTGGATACCACGCGCGCCATCGCCGGCACCGACCCACACGAGGGCAGCACTTACTTCGTGGCGGGCCTGCGCTCGCCGGACCTGGCCGATCGGGTGCGCGACCGCTTGTCCGCGTCGATGGGCCAGGCCACGCCGGTCGAGTTCTGGACCGCGCCGCAGTTCGCCAGCCGCTCGCAGCAGTACTGGCTGTTCGATACCGGTGCCGGCATTGCGGTGTTGTTCATGGCCGTCATCGTCTGCTTCGTCGGCGCGGTGATCACCAACCAGTCGTTCGCCTCTGTGGTGGCCGGCTCGGTTCGCGAGTACGCCACGCTCAATGCACTCGGCGCCGGTCGCTATGCGCTGGCGCGGGTGGTGTTCGAGCAGGCGTTGCTGATCGGCGGTGTGGGCATGTTGCTGGCGGCGGCCTTCAGTACCGTGGTGCTGCTGATCGCGCAGACCCAGCGCGTGCCGGTGCAGCTGACGCCAATGGTGATCCTTGGCTGCGTTGCGCTGGTTGCGGTGATGGCCATGCTGTCGAGCATCATGGCGGTGCGCAGTGTCGTCCGCTCCGATCCATCGTTGCTGTTGCGTTGAGGGCCGGCCGATGACTTCTACACGCGCCGTTGCCCCGACCCTGCAGGCCGACGCATTGGAAAAGGGCTTCATGTCCGGCGATGTGCAGGTGCCGGTGCTGCGTGGCCTGTCGCTGGACATCTATCCTGGCGAGCTGACCCTGGTGTCGGGCCCGTCGGGTTGCGGCAAGAGCACGCTGCTGTCGCTGCTGTCTGGCCTGTCCGCGCCCGATGGTGGCCGCGTGCACGCACTCGGCCAGGATGTGGGGCACATGACCCGCAGCGAGGTCGAGCGCTTCCGCCTGCACCATGTCGGCTTCGTGTTCCAGGGCTTCAACCTGTTCCCGGCGCTGACCGCGCTGGAGCAGGTGCAGCTGCCGCTGGGCTACCGTGGCATGCGCAATCGCGAGAGCGAGCCGCTGGCCCGCAAGGCGCTGGAAGAAGTGGGCCTCAGCCATCGCAGCCACATGCGCCCGGCGCAGCTGTCCGGCGGCGAGAAGCAGCGTGTGGCCGTTGCCCGTGCCTTTGCGAAGTCGCCGACGCTGATCTTCGCCGACGAACCCACCAGCGCGCTGGACGCCGAGAACGGCCAGCGCGTGATCGACATCCTGCATCGCTACGCACGTGCGCATGGTGCCACCGTGCTGTGCGTGAGCCACGATCCGCGCCTGATCCGGCATGCCGATCGGGTGATCGCCATGGAAGACGGCATGGTCCGTGATGACCGCCGCCAAAATGAAACTGTAGAGTCCGCCCCATGACCAAGACGTCGCACCTGCTTCCCCTCAGCCTGGCCCTGTCCGCGGCACTGCTGCTCGGAGCCTGTTCCAAGGACGCGCCCGCGCCTGCACCGGCGCCTTCGGGCAAGGCTGATGCAGCTGGCCCCGGCAAGGTTGCAGTCGCGCGCGGCATCATCGATGTCGAGGGTGGTCTGATCGCGCTGGCACCGCCGGTGGATGGCTCGATCACCGCCGCGCCGGTGAAGGAAGGCGCCACGGTGAACAAGGGACAGCTGCTGCTGTCGCTCGATGGCGCCCTGCTGCAGCAGGAGGTGGCGATGGCCAGCGCCGATCTGGCCCTGGCCAATGACCGCCTGAAGGGCAGTCAGGCACAGCTGCGCGAACTGGAGCGCAATGCCACCCGCCTGTCCACGGGGGCGAGCGAAGGTGTGACGTCCAACCAGCAGGCCGATGCGGCCAAGCAGCAGCTGGCCGGCGTACGCGCCGATGTCGACGTGGCCGGTGCGCAGGTGGACATGGCCCAGCACAAGCTGGAACACGCCAGGCTGAAACTGCAGCAGATGTCGTTGAGCGCGCCGGAAGCCGGCACCGTGGTCGGCCAGGTGCCGGGCCTTGGTGCCTTCGTGCAGGCCGGCAAGCCAGCGATCTCGCTGCTGCCGGCGCGCCCGCTGCAGGTGCGTGCCGAACTCAGCGCCGCCTATGCCGATGCCGTGCAGGTGGGCATGAAGGCTACCGTCGTGCCGGACAGCGATGGCGCCGAAAACACCGGCACGCTGCCAACTGCACGCGTGGTGCGCATCAGCCCGGTGTTCGCGCAGGCACGCCTGCCTGAAGACGCAGGGCGCGGCGTGGCCAAGGTGGTGGAGTGCGTGCTGGAGTTCGATGGCGAGGCCAAGGCGCGCTTTGGCCAGCATGTGCGGGTGGAGTTCCGGAAGTAGGTCTGGCGTCGTGGAGGGGCCGCTACGGGACCTCTCGGCGCCTGAACGCCCGCCACGCACTCACCGCCGACACCATGCACAGCGCCAGCAGCAGTCCCACGTCCAGCAGCAGCAACCACAGCAGATGCATGCCATGCACCGGTGGCTGGTGCATGGCCGACAGCATCCACGGCACCGACCACGCCAGCAGCAGGGCGAAGGCGATCAGCAGGCGCAGCCACAGTCGTTTCAGTCGCCACGGACGTACGATCAAGGCGGCTACCACCAGTTCGACGGTGCCCAGCAGCGCGAACACGATGACGGTGCTGGTCGGGTAGGGCAGTTCGGCGCCCTCCAGGTGATGCAGCAGCCAATAGTCCGGGGTGAAGCCGGCATTGACCAGTGCAGCGATCAGCGCCAGCCAGGTCAACGCGACCAGCAACCAGAACAGGCGGACGTAGCGTCTAGGCATCGGCGGTGTCCGTGGTGGCAGGCAGGCGGTTGTGTGATGCATGCCACGCGGATATGGCAATCGCGGCCAGTGCCAGCAGGCCGGGGCCGACGGTGAAGTAAAGCAGGCGCAGCGGGTGGTTGTGCATCAGCGTCCAGGTTGCGAATGCCAAGGGAATGGCCAGCACGGACAGCTTGGCGGAGAGCGGCCGCAGCACCGCAATCAGCGGCTGCGCGCAGAGGAACATCCAGAACAGATAAAACTGGGCGATGCCCAGGCCGATGTCGCGATGGGAGGTGAAGCCGAAATGGTCGCGATACCAGTTCATTCCCAGCGGAATCAATGCCCAGTACAGCAGCGCTACCAGCAGATGCAGCGCCAGGGCGATCAACAGGGGCTTGCCGCGAAGGAACATGGGCGCACGGGGCTGGGCGGGGCAGCGTACCCCAGTGCGGACGCCCGTGACCGCATGATGTGAAGACTGTTGACGGCGTGAAGGAATTTGGACACAATAGCGCTCCTTCGACGCAGGTCGAACGGAATCTGCGGGAATAGCTCAGTTGGTAGAGCGCAACCTTGCCAAGGTTGAGGTCGCGAGTTCGAGTCTCGTTTCCCGCTCCAGATTCTACAGGGCCCCGGTAGGGGCCTTGTTTTTCTGCCGCTCTGGCAAGGCGGGGCACGTTGAGCCACAAGGCTCTGCGCGCAGTCAGAAAGATGAAATCGCTGGTGTGTGTTCCGGATTTCCGGTACCATGGCGGCTTACGCGGGAATAGCTCAGTTGGTAGAGCGCAACCTTGCCAAGGTTGAGGTCGCGAGTTCGAGTCTCGTTTCCCGCTCCATGTTCCGACAGGCCCCATCATGGGGTTTTGTCTTGTCAGGGATCCGTTCCTGACGCGCGGTACGTTGGCCTCATGGCAGAGTGGCTATGCACCGGATTGCAAATCCGTTTACAGCGGTTCGATTCCGCTTGAGGCCTCCAATTGAAAAGCCCTGACTCCGGTCAGGGCTTTTTTCTTTTTCTGCTGCCTTGCATGCACGCCACATCAGGCGACCCCGCGCTAGGCTGGGCACCTGTGCATCAGCAACCTCACGGGTGCGGCGCATGCTTATCCGGCAACTCAGCACTGACGACGCCGATGTTCTCTGGCAGGCACGGTTGCAGGCGCTTCACGAGTCGCCCGCTGCGTTCCTGTCCACGCTGGCCGAGGCGCAGAATGGCTCGGCGGACGTGATGCGCGCCCAGCTTGCGGATCTTGGTACGCGCTACTTCGGCACGTTCGTTGACGGCATGCTGGTGGGCTTCCTGCGTTATGTACGCCCGGTGCGGATGGCGCGACGGCATGTGGCCGCAGTGCACAGTGTCTACGTGGGTGCTGGCCATCGTGGCCAGGGCCTAGCCCGTCAGCTTCTTCTTGCCGCGTTCGCGGCTGCGCGCGCGGGAGGCATTGAATCGCTCACCCTCACGGTGCTGGCGGACAACGCTGCCGCGCGCGGGCTGTACGAATCGCTGGGCTTCAGTGCATTCGGCACGGAGCCGCGGGCAGTCAAACGCGCGGGCTGCTACACGGATATCGTCTCGTACTCGATCGCCCTGCAGTGACGATGAAACATTGCCGCAGGCGCGGTCATGTTTCCGTGGCAGGATGGGCCTGGACATATATTCATTCGACGAAGACAGGGCAATGCGCGTTCAGGTATGCCGCTGGCAAGGCGTAGCGCCGGATCACCGTCAGCAGGCGGTGGATCTGCTCCGCCAGGCGTTCCCGGACATGCAGGGCGAGGGTTACGCCATTCCGGTGCCGGTCGCCCTGGTCCTGGCGTTGCAAGGCGATCACGTGGTCGCTCACCTTGCACTGTACGAACGCAACGTATTGCTGGACGGCGAGCCGGAACGCATAGGCTTGATCGGCGGGGTGGTGGTGCGTGCTGATGTTCGCAGGAGGGGGGGGGGCGCGTCACGCTTGATCGCGGCTGCGCACGCCGAACTGCGCCAGCGCGGGATCGATTTCGCCGTCTTGTTCGCCCTGGATCAGCGGCACTACGCCTCGGCCGGATATTCACCGATGCAGAACGCGACCTGCTTCATCGAAGACGGTCACGCGCGCCGTTTCGTCTATCGAGGCGGCATGGTGGCCGCGCTGGGAGAGCGCGGCTGGACCACCGCCGTGCTCGATCTGCAGGGCGAAACGGTCTAGGCCGCTAGGCAGAAGCGCCCGTGGGCGTCTCCGCGCGGAAGTTGCGCCCGACCGGTTGGCTTACGCCCAGGTAGTGGCGGAACAGGTATATCAGCGGTTTCCAGTGCGCAACGTCGATGTGCTGGGTGCCAGCTACGGTGATCGCTTCGTGGGCATGCACGCAACGGATGCGGCCTTCGACGATCACGAAGCCCTGGCCGTCATCCTCGCCGGGCGGGTGCATCGCCATCACGCTGACTTCCACCTGCAGCGGGCACTCGGCAATCGCCTCTGGCGTGACGTGGGTCGAGGCGACCGGACTAAAGCCTCCCAGCGCGAACTTGTCGCGGACGTGCACGTAGCCCATCGCCTGTTTAGCAGTGGGCACCGGGTCGCAGCCTGTCGCCCGCGCGATGGCCTCGACCTGTGCGGCCTGCGCGGACGACGGGAAGTTCAGTACACACTCGTTGCGCAACTGCAGGTTGCGATAGCCCTGGCCCTGCACGCCGAGGCCCAGCACCACCCGGTTGCCCAGGGCCCAGAACGAAGACAGCGGACTGATGTTGCTACTGCCGTCGTCGTTCAGCGTGGTCATCAGCAGCACCGGCGTGCCCGGGTACAGGACCGAAGGGGTGATGCGGCGGCGGGGGATCGGAGCGGTTTTCATGGCAGGCCTTGCGCTGTCGGGCTGGCCACTGTGCCTTGCCAGCGGGTGCCGATGCTTCGGCCTGCGTCGAACTGTCGGCCCGCAATGGCGTGCCACAATGCGGGCATGGTCCACACCTCCGGTTCCCTTGTCAGCGTCGGTGCCCTGGTCGGCGACCAGGCGCGCGCATCCATGCTGCTGCAGTTGATGGATGGGCGTGCCTATACCGCGATGGAGCTGGCCCGCGTGGCCGGGGTGACACCGCAGACGGCGAGCACGCATCTGCGCAGGCTGGTCGAGGGTGATCTGCTGGTCGCCGTCGCGCAGGGGCGACATCGCTACCACCGGCTGGCCTCGCACGAGGTTGCCGACATGCTGGAGGGCATCCTGCGCGTTGCCGACCGCACGCCGTCCTGCACCGCTGTGGCATCACGCAGCATGCCGGCGTTGCGCCAGGCGCGTTCCTGCTACCGGCATCTGGCCGGCGTGCATGCGGTGGCGATCACCGACCGCTTGTTGCATGCAGGACACCTGATCCCGCGCGAGGCGCATTGGCAGGTAAGTGTGGAGGGGGCGGCGTTCCTGCGGGAGCTCGGCCAGCCGCTGGCTGAGCTGCTGCGGCTTCCAGTGACGGTCAAGCCTGCGCGTTATTGCCGAGGATGCCTGGATTGTACCGAGCGGCGCTCCCATCTGGCTGGCCTGGTCGGCGAGGCCATGCTGGACAGCTTCGTGAAGAACGATTGGCTTCGGCGTGTTGAGGGCCGACGCGAACTGCGGCTGACACACCTGGGGCGCGAAGCACTATGGAAGCGGTTCAACCTGACAACATAAGTACCCACCAGTCTCATTCGCCCACGACATGGCAAGGCGCTATGGTCGAGTTCCAAGTCTTAGGGAGCTGCAATGGCGAGCAAGGACATGAACGATCGCGGCACGCTGGTGGTACGCCAGCAATGAACAAATCTTCTGTGGAAGTACGCTGGCTGACGTTCCGGCTGATGAACGGCCAATCGATCGGACCGGATCGACTGAAGGACGGATGGGTGATTGCTTCGGAAACCCGCCACTGCGGCGTGCGCCGTGAGTCCATCGAAGGTGCAGGGACGGTCTACGCGCTGTATGGTCCGGCCAACCTGGCCTCACCGCGGCGCGCGGAGATGCGCATGCGCGAATTCCTGATGAGCTCCGGCTACACCTTCACCATGGGCACGCTGGGCGGCTGACGCCGCCCTTTGGGGTTACGGGCGCAAGGTCAGCGCATGGGGAAGGCAGCAGATGCTGCGCGGGTTCCTGCATCGTAAGCGTTGGCAGCGGGGCGGACGCCCTACGGTACGCGATGGACTCAACGTTGCACTGTCTTCAAGGCGGCTATTACCTGCGCTCCGGAGAAGCCACAGTGTCCTTCGCCAACCGGCGGCAGTACGCGTGGTTGCGGGCGCGCGCCGGCTCGTGCAGCCATCTGCGGATACACCGCCTGCATGTGCGGCACGATGGTCGGGTCGTTGTGATTGAACTGGATCACCAGCGGTCGCTTCAGTGCGCCGGTCATTGCCAGCGAGTTGCGGACATGCGCCTGCGCCGCGGGAACAGCGTTGACACGCTGCACGCCGGCATTGAACGCGGTGTCATCGCCAAAGCCGCTGTAGACCACGCCGATGTTGCCCATCGGCATGCCGCCGCTCCGTGCAACCAGTTCATGCAGGACCAGCGCGTGCAGGCTGATCGTGCCGGCCAGTGCATCAGCGGAGACCTGCAGCCGCCGTGCCAGCACTGCGGCGTGCGACGGGTCACGTTGCAGTGCATTGGCGATGCCCTGGTACAACTCGCCCTGCGGCAGCGCCGCCGCTTCGCGCGATAGCAGGCCGGTGGGCGGCAGCCCATCGGCCTGGGGGAACAAGTAGTCGAACGCGACCAGCGTGGTCAGCAGATCGGTCGCGATCTGTTCGCCACTGAGATTGGCGCCGCACAGCGATACACCGCCGGTGTAGTGCTGCGGGAAGCGTTCGAGGCTGCCGATGGCCACGGCACCGCCCATCGAGAATCCCAGCATCCAGGTGTGGCGGACATGCTTGAGTTCACCCACTGCCTGCTGGCGCAGGCGTTCCGTATCGGTGATCGCATCGGCCACCGCCCAGCCCTGGCTGGCATAGGCGCTCTGCGCGACGGCGTAACCTGCTGCCAGCAGTGGTGCGGTGCTGTCATTGGCCGCCATTGGGGCGGTGCGCGGCACGCCGACCGGTTCATAGCCATGGGCCAGCATTACCAGGTCGCCGTTCCAGTCGGCAGGCACATCCAGCCGCCACGGTGCGCCCTGCAGCTCGCCGCTGAGCGTGCGAGGTGCTGGCGGCGGTGCAGCCAGCGATGTCATCCAGGGCAGCAGGCAGAGGGCAAGTGCGCATCGAAACAAGGGTCGCATCGGGGTCATTCCATGCGGGAATGGCGCCGAGCATAGATCCCCGCACAACCTTGCGCGCGCTGCACTGCCGCAGGGCATTGCCGGTCGGCCGTGCTGCGCTCTACGCTGGCGGCATGGTCTTGCACAGGACCGCGTCGATTATCCGCATTCCCCACGGAAAGGCGGGGTAGCGCGCGGTCATCACGGCCAAGCAACCCGCCCGGGAAGGCGGGTTGCATACAGCGCTCTTCCGGGTAATGGAATCCACCAAGGAGAACGCAGATGCACAACCTTTCATCGAACGACCCTTCGCCGACCCTGCACCTGGTGTGCGGCAAGATCGGTGCTGGCAAATCCACCCTGTCGCAGCAGTTGGCGTTGAAGCCGCGCCACGTATTGATCAGCGAAGATGCATGGTTGGCGGCACTGTATCCGGGCGAGATCCATTCCATTGCCGACTATCTGCAGCGTGCGGCCACGTTGCGCAATGTGCTGGCCGATCATCTGCGCGCATTGCTGCAGGCGGGTGTTTCGGTGGTGCTCGATTTTCCATTCAATACGCCAGGCAGTCGCGCGTGGGCGCGTGAAGTGTTCTCGCCGGCTGGCGCTGCACATCAACTGCATTTCCTCGATGTTGCCGACGAAGTCTGCAAGGCGCGGCTGCGCGCGCGCAATGCACTTGGCGAGCATCCGTTCCAGGCCAGCGACGAGGAGTTCGAACGGATCACCCGCCACTTCGTTGCACCGGCCCCGGAAGAGGGTTTCGTGGTGATGCGCTACACCGAGGCATGCCAGGCATAGCGCGGTCAGTTCAGTCGACGAAGGCCGGCTTGCCCTCAGTTGCGGTCTGCACCAGCGTCCTGCGGAAGGTCTCGACCAGCGGGCGCAGGTTGACGCGGTGCCAGGCCGCCCACAGCGGTGTGCGGTAGCTGAACCACGGCAGCTCGCGCAGCACCACACCCTCTGGTGCCTGGTGGTCCAGGCTGCGCTGGAGGGTGGTCAGTCCCAGCCCCGCGGCGACCAGACCGAGCGCGGCCAGCGGCTCGGTCGCCTCCATGGCGATGGTCGGGGTGAAACCGGCCTTCGCACAGGCGGCGACGAAGGTGTCATGGCGCAGCGCGCTTTCCTTGTGCATCACGCCGATCCACTGCTGGCTGGCCAGATCCTCGGGCGTGATGGTCTCTGCAGTGGCCAATGGGTGGCCGGCCGGCAGCGCCAGCAGCATCGGATCGTTCAGCACCTGCGTGGCTTCCAGGTCTGGATCGTCGAACGCGGGTGGTTCGCAGACCAGGGCGATGTCCAGGCTGCGTTGGCGCAGGCCTTCCAGCTGCACGTCCGACTGCTGGTTGTACAGCGCGATGTGTACGGCAGGACGGCCGCCGCGCAGTTCGCGCAGGGCGGCGGGCAATACGCCGGAGTGCATCGCGTACTCCAGATAGCCGATGCACAGGCCACCTTCATCGCCGCGGCCGAGCCGGCGTGCCAGCGATTCCAGCCGATTGGCGTGGGTCAGCAGGGCGCGCGCCTCGGCGAGGAAGGTGCGGCCATCGGCGGTCAGCCGGATGCGCTGCTGCGAGCGTTCGAACAACTGCAGTTCCAGCCGTTCCTCCAGCTGGGCGATCTGCCGGCTGAGCGGGGATTGGGAGATGTGAAGGCGTTCGGCGGCGCGGCCAACGTGTTCATCTTCGGCGACGGCCACGAAATAGCGCAGTTGGCGGAGATCGAGCATAAGACCGTGCGGGACTCAAGATTGAGAAATTATGTCTTGGACAGTCTTATCGGCAAGCCTAGCCTGTGTCCCAACCTCAACAACCTCCCCAAGGGGAACCCCATGAGCATCAACACACTGCTGGCTGGCAAGACCCTGGGCTTCGGTACCGCGCCGCTGGGCAACATGTTCCGTGACATCCCGGAAACCGAGGCCCAGGCCACGGTGGACGCGGCCTGGGAACAGGGCACCCGCTACTTCGATACCGCCCCGTTCTACGGCGCCGGCCTGGCCGAGATCCGGCTCGGAGAAGCGCTGGCCAAGCGCAACCGCGACGACTTCGTGCTCAGCACCAAGGTCGGCCGCCTGATCCTGGACGAAGTGGAAGACACCAGCGCCCGCGATCTTGGCGAGAAGGGCGGCCTGTTCGTCGCCGGCCGCCCCAACAAGCTGGTCAACGACTACTCGGCCGATGCCACCCTGCGCTCGATCGATGACAGCCTCAAGCGCCTGAAGACCGATCGTCTCGATATCGTCTGGGTGCACGACATCGCCCAGGACTTCTACGGCGATGAGTGGCTGTCGTACTTCGAGACCGCACGCCGCGGCGCCTTCAAGGTGCTGACCCGCCTGCGCGAGGAAGGCGTGATCAAGGCCTGGGGCCTGGGCGTCAACCGTGTCGAGCCGATCGAGCTGACCCTGGATCTGGACGAAGCCCGTCCGGACGGCTTCCTGCTGGCCGGCCGCTACTCGCTGCTCGACCACGAGCGTGCGCTGCAGCGGGTGATGCCGAAGGCGGCCGAACGCAACACCGGCATCGTGGTCGGCGGTCCGTACAGCTCCGGCGTGCTGGCCGGTGGCAGCCACTTCGAGTACCAGAAGGCGTCGCCGGAGATCCTGGCCAAGGTCGAGCGCATCAAGGCCATCGCGGCCGAGTACGGCATCAGCATCAAGGCGGCCGCCCTGCAGTTCTCGCTGGCCAACCCGGCAGTGGCTGCAGTGATTCCGGGCGCCAGCCGTCCCGAGCGCATCGCCGAAGACTACGCCGCACTGAAGGAAATCATCCCGGCCGGGTTCTGGCAGGAACTGCGCGCCCAGCGCCTGGTCGCGGCCAACGCCCCGCTGCCGATCGACAACATCTGAGTCACGAAGGAGACATTCCCATGGCAACTGCTTCTGTATCCATCACCGTGCCGACCCCGGCCGACCAGGTCTGGGACCTCATCGGCGGCTTCGATTCACTGCCCGACTGGCTTCCGTACATTCCCCAGAGCACGCTCAGCGATGGCGGTCGCGTGCGCCATCTGGCCAATCCCGACGGCGATGCCATCGTCGAGCGCCTGGAAGCCTTCGACCAGGCCGATCGCAGCTACACCTACTCGATCCTGCAGGCGCCGTTCCCGGTTACCGGCTATCGCTCCACGCTGCGTGTGGTCGAGCAGGGCGGCGGTTCGCGGATCGACTGGTCCGGTGAGTTCACTCCGATGGGCGTCAGCAACGAAGAAGCGTCCGCGCTGTTCGAGGGCATCTACCGCGATGGCCTGAAGGCATTGGAAACCACGCTGGCCGGGTGAATACCCGCGTGGCGTTGGCCGCATGCAGACGCCCCGGCCGGTCCGGGGCGTTTGCGTGTCAGTGTGCGGGCGTCGGCCCACCGCAGGCGACGCGATGCATGGGAAAGTCCATTGCCTGTTTCGGATTGTCCCGCGCGATCTCGATGCGTGCATGCGCGCGCTGGTCGTCGAGGCGCCGATAGTGGATACGCTGTGGGAAGTCGTTGGCGGGATTCTCGAACACGGCTTCATTGCCATCGACCCGGGTGGCGTTGAAGTCCGTGGCGTTCTGGCCAGAGGGCAGGGCGGTCAGCACCAAGCGGCCGTCGTCATGCTGGCGCAGCTGCATGAACTCGAAGCCCACGGTACGGCCGTCACGCAGGCTGCGGCTGCTGCCGAACAGGGTGTTTCCAGCCAGGCTGGACCATTGCTCGCCGGCTCCGGCCGGCTGGCCATCAAGCTGCCAGCAACCGGCCAGCCAGGCCAGGTGTTCGATCTTTGATGGTGAGGCGGACAGTGCGTGCGGGGCCGCGAGCAGCAGCGGCAACAGGGCCAGAGCGATGCGGAGCGACATCGGTGCCTCCATGCGTGGGAATGTGCGGCCTGTATAGCGCCCGGGCGATCACGCGGCCAGTGCCGTCCTTTCCAGTGTTGATTCCGATACGATCTGTCGCATTGAGCTTGTCTCGCTTGACCCGGAGTCCCGTCATGGTCGACCGCCTCGCCATCCTGCTTGAACGTTTTGCGGTCACCGCCTCGGTATTCCATGCGGGTGCGCTATGCGGCATCAACACGCTGGACGGCGAGGACGAGGCCGGCCAGCTGCATCTGGTGCGGCGCGGGCCGCTGCAGGTCAGCCACGGGCAACAGACCGTGCAGGTCCAAGTACCGAGTCTGCTGCTGTATCCGCGGCCGATGCCGCATCGCTTCAGTACCGACCCGCAGCAGGGCGCCGACATGGCCTGCGCCAACCTGCATTTCGAGGGCGGCCGGCTCAATCCGATCAGCGCTGCACTGCCTGATTTCATCTGCCTGCCGCTGGCCGATCTGTATGGCGGCAACGCGGCGCTGGAATTGCTGTTCGAAGAGGCGTTCGAGCAGCGCTGCGGGCGGGCGGCGATGGTCAACCGGCTGTTCGAGGTGGTGATGATCCAGGTGCTGCGCCAGCTGATGGAAGGCGGCGAGATGCGTGGCGGCCTGTTCGCCGGGCTGGGTCATCCGAGGTTGCGGCTGGCATTGGTGGCGATGCATGAAGCGCCCGCACGGTCCTGGACCCTGGAAGACCTGGCCGAGGTTGCCGGCATGTCACGCAGCGTGTTCGCCGCCAGCTTCCGCGAGGCGATGGGCACCACGCCGGGCCAGTACCTGCAGGGTTGGCGGGTCGGGCTCGCGCAGCAGGCCCTGCGACAGGGACGGCCGCTGAAGCGGATCGCCGATGATGTGGGCTATGGCAGCGAAGCGGCGCTGTCGCGTGCGTTCAAGTCGCACACCGGGCAGTCGCCGCGGGAATGGCGCGGGCAGGTACGGGTCAGCGCCGCCTGATCGGTCAGCCCAGCACCAGCCGGGTCAGCTTCATGCCACCGAACAGACCGGCCAGGCCCAGCGCCACCGAGCCACCGGCATACAGTGCGGCCAGCCCATGCTGGCCACGCTGCAGCAGCAGGCCGATCTCCAGCGCGTAGGTGGAAAATGTGGTGTAGCCGCCGAGGATGCCGGTGGCCAGCAACAGGCGCAGCTGCGGCGAGGCGCCATTGCGCATGGCGAAGACCTCGACCACCACGCCCATCAGCAGCGCACCGCTGATGTTGATCAGGAAGGTCGACCAGGGCCAGGGACTGCCCACCGCCACCCGCGCGCCGATCAGATTGCAGGCGTGGCGCAGGCAGGCGCCGATGCCGCCGCCGACGAAGACCAGGAAATAATTGTTCAATGCTTGCATGGCGTGCCTCGAATGCGGCTTCGCAGGGTCAATGGCGAACGCCGAGGGCAGGCACGACCTGCCGTCGACGAACACCGGGTTCGTCCTGGCAGGAGCCATCAGCCTTCTCAGGCGGTTATCGGGGGAGCCCCATCCCCATCGCGGTCCATGCTACCAGCGGCGGTGCATTCACGTCATCGAGGTCGTCAGAACGCGAGCCACCTTGCTGCGGCTGAAGCCGTCCATCAGCAGTTCGAACGCGAGCAGATCCAGCGCCGCATGGCGGCGATGGTCGATCTCCAGCCCGTTCTCGGCCACCAGATGGCTGACCAGCTCGTAGGCGTCCTGCCAGACATCCAGATGGGCCTGGCTGGGGATGTAGGCGCTGCCAGGTTCGCCGACGCCGAGCCCGCTCACTCCGTACAGAAGTTCGCGCGCGTCCATCTTGGCCGCATCGGCGATACGGAACAGCTGTTCGGCCTTCACATGCGAAGCGCTCACATGGTCGTTGAGCCAGTTGCTGATGGTTGCCGTCGTTGATTTGGCGGCGCGGGCCAGAGCGGCCGGGCGTGGGTGCCCGGCTTTCTTCATGGCGATAGCGAGTCGTTGGCCGAGAGTATTCATCTATGCAAGCCAGCTTAACGCGTGGAATGCGAAGAAGCCTTGTCACAAGAATAAGGTTGGTTAACAGAAGGACCGACCGTGACCGAATTCTGGAGCAAACGGCAGGTGCGCACCCGGCTGGGATTCCGCACCGACGCCGAACTGGCCCGCTTCTTTGGCATCAGCCGTTCTGCAGTGTCGCAATGGCCGAGGGACTTTCCGATTCCGGCCCTGCGGCAGTACATCCTGCATCAGCGCTATCCGAACCTGTTCCCCACGACAGAGGCGTCGACGGGCGAATCCATCTGACTTGCGCCGCCTTTTGTCGCATCTAGCACGCTAAGCGTATTTTGCTAAGTATGCTTAGCAAAATAGGCAAAATCGATCGATCTGAAGGGCGCAATCGGTGCCATCTACTGGGGGAGTCGGTCCATGGTTCCCGCTACCTGTCGGCTTCACCCCATCCGGGGGAACCAGGTCCCGGTATGTAGTTTCGTGAACGATTAATAATTTCAATCACGAAAGTCGCTGCATGTAATTGACCTGTCGTGAAATTTATGACTAATTGGCATCAACCGGGTGTGAAGCCCGGGAGTCTTTCAGTAGCACGCAAGTGAGTCGGTAGACCGTCAACGATGCAGAACAAGTCCAACGGAGGTCGTATGGAATACGGCATGCATGGCTTGGCTGAACGGGTACGCCGCGAACTGGAAGCCAGTTATCACAAACACGGATGCGGTCCGGCGTTCTGGGATACCTACCAGCAGGTGCTGGACCGCCTGGTCCCGCAGGGGACCGAGCGTACCGAAGTCACCAACGAAATGGCGCTGATCATCGAGCAGTTGGGCATCGTGCGACGTGCGCAGCTGGTTCCGCCGCACGCCAGCGGGTCGCGTTGATTCAGAGCAGGCGCCAGAGGCCGCAGGCAAGCAGCGCCAACAGCATCGACAACAGGGCCAGGGTTCGTGGTCGCCACCAGCGCCGCGGTTGTCCGGCCATCGCCTGCGGACTGCAGTAACGCACCAGCCCCGGACCGAAGCCGGCCCGGTGCTGTTGTTGTGCGCAGGCCTCCAGGCAGGCGCCGCAGGCAAGGCAATCGGCCTGCGGCCCCTGGCGGATGTCCAGCTGCATTGGGCAGGCGCTGACACACGCAGCGCAGTCGGTGCAGTCACCGAGACGATCGGCGCTGAAGGTCGGCGTCGGTCCGGCCAGCAGCGGATGCGCAGCGCGGAACACGTAGTCCTGCGCAGTTGTTGGATCGAGCAGGCCACGACCGCGACCGAGCACGCCGCCCAGACCGGACGGACGCGGTCCGCGTGGCTCGCCGCGGCGGGCGTCGTACAGCATGCGTGGCGTATGCGGATCGGTCAGCAATGGCTGCATGCGTGCGAACGGGCACAACGAACGGCAGACCTGCTCGCGCAGGAACCCGGCGTTTCCCCAGGTGGCAGCGGCGTAGAACAGCACCCAGAAGGTCTCCCAGCTGCTCCAGCCAGCGTTGGGTGCAGCGACCACCAGTTCGGCGATGGGGCTGAACAGACCGACGAAGGTGATCCCGGTCCATAGCGACAACAGCCCCCAAGCCAGCTGGGTGGCCGGGCGCGCAGCCGAGGCGGGAAGCCACCGGGACGCGGCACGGGCGATCCCGTCGAAGGCCCGGCGCCACAGGGTCTGGGGGCAGGCGTGGCCGCACCAGATGCGCCCGGCGACGTGGGTGAGCAGCGCAAGGCCCACCGCAATCGCCGCCAGCAGTCCGATCAGCACACCGACGTCGCTGGGCCACAACGTCCAGCCGAACAGGTCGAAGCGCCGGGCATTGATGTCCAGCAGCAACGCCTGGCGCCCGTCCCAGCGTAACCACGGCAGCGCGTAGAACAGGGCCAGCAGAACAGCGTGGAAGGTGCCGCGCCAATGCAAGGGGCGCGGTGTCGTTGTGCAGGGTGTGCTCATCCCAGCGGCAGCTCCTCGTCGTCGTCGCTCGGCATCGGTCGTTGCAGGTACCAGGTGACCGCGCTGGACAGCGCCGTTACCGTCCAGAACATGAAGAAGCCTGCGGTATAGCCCAGCTCACGGCTGATGGTGGTGTCCGGGAAGCTGATCGCCTGCAGGCGCAACGGATCGACGAAAGCGAAGAACACCACGCTGGCCGCGCCGGCTGCGATGAAGCTGGGCCAGAGGATGGCGCCCCAATGCTGTATCAGCCGCTGGCGGCGGTTGGAAAAAGGTCTGTTCATGCTGTCCCGGATCGAAAAGTGGGCGGCGCGTATACTCCGCCAAAGCTGGCGCAGCATCCGCAGGGCATGCTTCCTGCAAGCGTGCCAGCCTAGGTGCAGCGGACTGCACCGACATTGATCTGGATCAACGGCGCTGCCGCCTGGGTGCGGCACATTGCCGGCACGCTTTGGATACCCCGATGAACGCACTACCGCCGCCCGTCCCCCCCCGTCGCCTCGCCCGAGCTGTGCACCGAGCAGGAAGTGACCCGCCTGGTCCACGATTTCTATGCCCGTGTGCGTGAGGAAGAGCGGCTGGGACCGGTGTTCGAGGCGCACGTGCATGATTGGCCGGACCATCTGGCGCAGCTGGTCGACTTCTGGTCGGCGATGCTGCGCGGCACCCGGCGCTTCAAGGGTTCGCCGATGTCCAAGCACATGGCCATCGAGCTGGACAAAGACCTGTTCGACCGCTGGCTGGTGCTGTTCCGGATCACCACCGCCGAATGCAACAACCCGCCGATGCAGGAGCTAGCCAACGACGTGGCCGCGCGCATCGGTGACACCTTCTGGAAGCGCTACCAGATGCTGCGCTGGCCGCAGGTCGGCCTGCCGGTGCTGGGTATGCCCGCCAAGGATTGATCTGGGTCAAGGCGGCGCGGGCCGTCCGGCGCGATGCTGACGGCATGGACACGTTCTCTCCCGCCGCCGGTGGCCTGGCCTGGACCTTCGACCCCGACCTTCTGCGCCGGCACGACCGGCCGGGCCCGCGCTACACCTCGTACCCGACCGCACCGCATTTCCATGATGGCTTCGACGCGCCGGCACTGCGCCAGGCGATCGCCGACAGCAACCAGCTGGCCCGCGCGCTGTCGCTGTACGTGCATGTGCCGTTCTGCTCCAGCCCGTGCTTCTACTGCGGCTGCAACCGGGTGATCACCCGCGATCGCGGTCGTGGCCACAGCTACGTCTCGCGCGTGCTGGCCGAGGCCGATCTGCTGGCGCCGCAGTTCGAGGATGGTCGCGAGGTGATCCAGCTGCATCTGGGCGGTGGTACGCCGAACTTTCTTGATGCCGAGGCGATGACCACGCTGGTGGAAGGGCTGCGCCGGCGTTTCGATTTCAGCGATTCGCCACAGCGCGATTTCTCGATCGAACTCGATCCGCGTTTCATCGATACCCGCGACGTTGCCATGCTGGCGCGACTGGGCTTCAACCGGGCCAGCCTGGGCGTGCAGGATTTCGACCCGCAGGTGCAGGAATCGATCAACCGCTTACAGGGCGTGCAGCAGACGCTGGACATCCTGCGCGCCTGCCGCGACAGCGGCATGCGTTCAGTCAACGTCGACCTGATCTATGGCCTGCCGGGACAGAGCCTGGAAGGATTCGGCCGAACCCTCGAACGGGTGCTGGCGCTGCGCCCGGATCGCCTGGCGGTGTATGGCTATGCGCATCTGCCGCACCTGTTCCGCGCGCAGAAACAGATCGACGAAAGCCGTTTGCCTTCGCCCGAAGAAAAGCTGGCATTGCTGGGTCTGGCGGTGGAGAAGCTCTCTGCCGCAGGCTATCAGTACATCGGCATGGATCACTTTGCACTGCCGGAAGAGGATCTGTCGCGCGCACAGCGCGCCGGCCAGCTGCATCGCAACTTCATGGGCTATACCACCCACGCCGATACCGATCTGCTTGGCCTGGGCGTGAGTGCGATCAGCCACATCGGTGCCACCTACAGCCAGAATCCGCGCGACCTGCCGGCGTGGGAGGATGCGGTGGACCAGGGCCAGCTGCCGGTCTGGCGCGGCGTGGCGCTGAGTGCCGACGACCAGCTGCGCGCGGAACTGATCCAGCAGTTGATGTGCCAGGGCGAGGTGGATGGCGCCCTGTTGGGGCGGCGCCATGGCATCGATTTCGCGCAGTACTTCGCCGAGGACCTGCATTCGGTACAGCGGCTGCAGGAAGACGGACTGGCCGAGTACCGCGATGGCGTGGTGCGTGCCAGCGAACCTGGACGACCATTGCTGCGGTTGCTGGCGATGTGCTTCGACCCGTATCTGCGTGCCGCGCACGAGCAACCGCGTTACTCGCGGGCGATCTGAGAGGGGGGGCGCTGCGCGCGTATGGTGCCCGGAGCCGGAATCGAACCGGCATGGGGTTGCCCCCGGCGGATTTTAAGTCCGATGCGTCTACCAGTTTCGCCATCCGGGCCTGCAGCGCGGCGCCGATTGTAGCCCACCTGCGGTAGCGCAACCGGATTCCATCGCGGCGGCAGCGTGCTTAACTGTCGATCGCATTCATGTCATAGTCCCTGCCACCGTTCCCAGGGGGGGAGCCACCTGATGTCGCTGCACGCGATCGCCTATACCAGTGAGGCCCGCGCCGATCTGCAGGCAACCGATCTTGACCGCCTGCTGGCCGACGCCACGGCATTCAATCGTGTAGCCGGTGTCACCGGTGTCCTGATGTTCGACGGAGCACGCTTCCTCCAGCATCTGGAAGGCCCGGAGGACGGCATCGATTCGGTGTTCCAGCGCATCCTCAATGCGCGCAGCCACGGGCAGCTGAAAGTGCTGTGCCGTGCCCCCGTGGTGCAGCGCGTATTTCCGCGATGGTCGATGGGCACGCGACGGATCGAGCCGGAGCTGCTGGCGCAGATTGCCGATGCCGCGTGGCCCGGCTTCCTGCTTGGCAGCGGTGGATTCGAGCGTCTGCTGCAGGCCTGGACCGGCGCCGACGGTGAACTGGAACCGGCCGCGGTGGCGTTGGGGTCCTGAGCCCGCCTTGGCGACAGGGTGCCGGGGCCGGTAGGCTGTAGCCTTTCTGGCGCAGGTTTCCGGAGTGGTGCAGCAAATGAGTGTGTTGGCCGAAACCCTGCCAGCGTGTGTGCGATTGCATCCGTTGCACGGGATGTGCCGATGAGTGCGCCGGTAGCGGCGGCCAGCGCGCCCCGGTTTGCGGTGATCGGCCTGGGCTACGTCGGCCTGCCGTTGGCGGTGGCGTTTGGCCGGCAGTGGCCGACGTTGGGCTTCGATATCGATGCCGGTCGCATCGCCGAGCTGCGCAGCGGCCAGGACCACACGCTGGAAATGGAAGCCGACGAGCTGGCCAGTGCACAGCAGCTGCAGTACGGCAGCGATCCGGTCCTGCTCGATGCATGCAACGTCTACATCGTCACCGTGCCGACCCCGATCGATGCATACGAGCAGCCTGATCTGGAGCCCCTGCGTTCGGCGACACGGCTGATTGCCAGTCATCTTCGCGCCGGCGATCTGGTGATCTACGAGTCCACGGTGTACCCCGGTACCACCGAGGAAGTGTGCGTGCCGCTGCTGGAACAGGGTTCGGGCCTGCGCTTCAACGAAGACTTCTACTGCGGCTACAGCCCGGAACGGGTCAGTCCCGGCGACCGCCAGCGGCGCCTGGCCGACATCCGCAAGATCACTTCCGGCTCGACACCGGAAGTCGCTGCGGTGATTGATGGTCTCTACCAGCGCATCATCGCCGCCGGTACGTTCCCGGCGCCTTCGATGCGGGTGGCCGAAGCGGCCAAGGTGGTCGAGAACATCCAGCGCGACGTCAACATCGCGCTGGTCAACGAGCTGGCCCTGATCTTCGACAGGCTTGGCATCGATACCCAGGACGTGCTGGACGCCGCCGGCAGCAAGTGGAATTTCCTGCCGTTCCGGCCGGGGCTGGTTGGTGGTCACTGCATCGGCGTCGATCCGTACTATCTGCTGCACAAGTCCGAGAGCGTGGGCTATCACCCGGACCTGATCCACACCGCGCGACAGGTCAACAACCGCGTAGGCGAGCACGTGGCGGCGCGGGTGCTGGCGATGCTGGCCGAGCGTGGCCGTGTGCCAGCGGACGCACGCATCCTGGTGCTGGGCGTGACCTTCAAGGAGGACTGCCCGGACCTGCGCAACAGCCGCGCGCTGGAACTGGCGCAACGGCTGCGCGATGCCGGTGCGCAGGTGGAGGTCAGCGATCCGTGGGTCGGCCCGGCGGCATTGACCGGCGAGGGCTTGGACTGGCTGGCCGAGCCTGGGGCGGGGCGCTATGACGCGGTGGTGCTGGCAGTGGCCCATGCCCGCTTCAAGGCGATGGATGAAGGTGCAATCCGGGCGCTGCTGGCGCCAGGTGGCCTGGTCTACGACGTGAAGTCGGCCTGGCCGCGCAACGTGGTTGACGATCGTTTGTAAGCCTTGGCAGCGAGCGGCGCGGTAGACTCGGGGGCAGTTGCAACCGAGGAAAGCCATGCACCGGTATATCGTCTACCTGCTCGCCATCCTGATGTTCCCGATATGCCTGTGGCTGGCCACGATCTGGCCGGCTTGGTATTGGGGCGTCGGCCTGACTGCCGCGATGGTGGCGCTGGGGACCTGGGATCTGCTGCAGAAGCGCAGCACGCTGCGCCGCAACTATCCGGTGATGGCGCACTTCCGCTACGGGCTGGAATCGATCGGCCCGGAGATCCGCCAGTACTTCGTGCAGAGTGACCTGGAAGACGTGCCGTTCTCGCGCCAGCAGCGAGCACTGATCTACCAGCGCGCCAAGAACGAGATGGACACGGTGCCGTTCGGTACCCTGCGCAGCACCTATGCGGTGGACTACGAGTGGATCAACCATTCGCTGGCGCCAACCGCCATCGCCAAGCATGACTTCCGCGTGTTGATCGGCCCGAACTGTGCCAAGCCCTATTCGGCCAGCGTGTTCAACATCTCGGCGATGAGCTTCGGTTCACTGTCGGCCAACGCCATCCGTGCGCTGAACGAAGGCGCGCGCCAGGGCGGCTTCTACCACGACACCGGCGAGGGCTCGATTTCGCCCTACCACCGCGAGATGGGCGGTGACCTGGTGTGGGAGATCGGCTCGGGCTACTTCGGTTGCCGTGACGAGAAGGGCGGTTTCAGCGAGGAGCGCTTCGTTGCCAACGCCACCCATGACCAGGTCAAGATGATCGAGATCAAGCTGTCGCAGGGCGCCAAGCCGGGCCACGGTGGCGTGCTGCCGGCGCCGAAGGTGACGGCCGAGATCTCGGTGACGCGTGGCGTGCCGATGGGGGTGGACTGCGTGTCGCCATCGCGTCACTCGGCGTTCTCGACGCCGGTCGAGCTGCTGCAGTTCGTCGCCCGCCTGCGCGAGCTTTCTGGTGGCAAGCCAGTCGGTTTCAAGCTGGCCATCGGCCACCCGTGGGAGTGGTTCGGCATTGCCAAGGCGATGCAGGAAACCGGATTGCTGCCGGATTTCATCGTGGTCGACGGCGCCGAGGGCGGCACCGGTGCGGCACCGGCAGAGTTCGTCGACCATGTCGGCGTGCCGATGCACGAGGCGCTGCTGCTGGTGCATAACACCCTGGTCGGCCTCGACCTGCGCGACCGCATCCGCATCGGTGCGGCGGGCAAGATCACCAGCGCGTTCGATATCGCGCGGACCATCGCGCTGGGGGCCGACTGGTGCAATGCCGGACGAGGCTTCATGTTCGCGCTGGGCTGCATCCAATCACTGAGCTGTCACACCGACAAGTGCCCGACCGGCATCGCGACCCAGGATCCCGCGCGCTGGAAGCATCTGGATGCACCGGACAAGGCCACCCGTGTGTACAGCTACCACGAGCACACGCTGCATGCCTTGAAGGAACTGCTGTGTGCCGCGGGCCTGAACGATCCGGCGGAACTGGGGCCGGAACACATCCTGCGCCGTGTTTCGCCGGTGGAGATCCGTTCGCTGGCCTCGCTGTACCGCTACCTGGAACCGGGCGAGCTGCTGCACAAGGTGCCAGACCATGCGGTGTTCCATGCGTTCTGGGCCGATGCGCGCAGCGACTCGTTCCAGCCGCCGCCGAAGATCCAGGCGCTGCGCGCCAGCAAGTCGCGATAACGATTCTGTAGAGTCGAGCCATGCTCGACTGCCTTTCGATCGGGCATCGCGACGTCGAAACGAAGAACGGTCGAGCATGGCTCGACGCTACAAGGAGATGTCATGCAGTTCAGGACCGGCACCATGGACGACGTGGCCACGCTGTGGGTATTGCGTACGCGGTGCGTTCGCGAGACCTGCAGCAGTCATTACCCACACGAGGTCATCGCGCCATGGTCGGCCTCGCCGCCACCGTTGCAGTACGCGCGGCTGTTGTCGCAGGGCGGTTGCGTGGTGGCCGAGGACCGCGAGGGTGCCCTGCTTGGTTTCGGGGTGTTCGATGTCGATGCCAATGAAGTCGATGCGTTGTTCGTTGATCCCGATCGTGGCGGCCAGGGCATCGGCCAGGCGCTGATGCAGCGGTTGCTGGCAATGGCCGATCCTGAGCGTGAGGTGGTGCTGTCGGCGTCGCTCAATGCCGTGCCGTTCTATCAACGGCAAGGCTTCGTCAGCGTGCGCGAAGAGGCCTACCCACATCCCAGCGGCGTGGCGCTGGCCTCGGTGAGCATGCGCCGGCCGTGGTGATGTAGCTCGACGCTACAAGGCAGGCGTCACCGCTCCGCCAGCCACCCGATCACGCCTTCCGCAGCACGCAGGCCACTGGCGTAGCACGCGGTCAGCAGGTAGCCACCCGTCGGTGCCTCCCAGTCCAGCATCTCGCCGGCACAGAACACGCCGGGCACTGCCCGCAGCATCAGGCCATCATCCAGCGCATCCAGGCGTACGCCACCGGCGGTGCTGATCACCTCGGCCATCGGCCGGGGACGCAGCAGCCGTAGCGGCAGGCGCTTGAGCGTAGCCGCCACGGCAGGCAGGTCGTTGCCCGCTTCTTTACCCAGAATCTCGAACACCAGTGCGGCCTTCACTGCATCCAGGCCGGCCTGGCGGCGCAGGTGCTCGCCGAAGCTGCGGCCCTTGCGCGGGCGTGACAGATCGGCCAACAGGCGCGCCTCGTCGCGGCCCGGCACCAGGTCCAGCCACAGCATCGCGTGGCCATCGCGGTTGATGGTCTCGCGCAGGTCCGCTGCCAACGCATAGATCAGGCTGCCTTCGACGCCGTACTCGCTGGCCACGCATTCGCCCTGCAGCGACTGTGGCCGTCCGGCCAGATCGATCCAGTGTGCGACCACCGGCTTCAACGGTGCGCCGGCATTGCGCTGGGCGAAGAACGGGGTCCAGTCCACGTCGAAACCGCAATTGGCCGACTGCAGCGGTGAGATGCCCACGCCACGGGCCAGCAGTGGCGGGACCCAGGCGCCGTCGCTGCCCAGCTGCGGCCAGCTGCCGCCGCCCATCGCCAGTAGCGTGGCATCGGCATGTACTTCAACGGCGCCGTCTTCGGTTTCAAATCGCAGGGCGCCGTCGTTGCCCCAGCCGATCCAGCGGTGGTTGGCATGCAGGCGCACCCCCTGTTCTTTCAGGCGGCGCACCCAGCCGCGCAGCAGCGGCGCAGCCTTGCGGTCGACCGGGAACACGCGGCCGGAGCTGCCGACATAGGTCTCCACGCCAAAGCCGGCAGCCCAGTCGCGCAGCGCCTGCGCGTCGAAGCCATCCAGCCAGCTGCCGACGGCAGAGGCCTGCTCGCGGTAACGGCTGTCGAACAGCGGCCGCGGATCGGAATGGGTGAGATTGAGACCGCCCTTGCCGGCGATCAGGAACTTGCGGCCGGGCGAACCCTTGGCCTCGTACAGGTCCACGTCCAGCCCAGCGGCGCGCAGGCGCTCGGCGGCGAACAGGCCGGCCGGGCCGCCGCCGATGACGGCGACCCGATGGGGCGTTGCGGTATTACGGTTTGACATCGAGCAGCTCGACATCGAACACCAGCGACGAGCCGGCCGGGATCTGGCCAACCCGGCGGTCGCCGTAGCCGTAGTCCGGCGGGATCATCAGCGTGCGCTTGCCGCCGACCTTCATGCCGGCCACGCCTTCATCCCAGCCGCGGATGACCTGGCCGGCGCCGAGCGTGAAGGTGAACGGTTCGCCACGGCTGACCGAGCTGTCGAAGGTCTTGCCGTGCTTGGTTTCGGTGCGGTTGTCGTAGATCCAGCCGGTGTAGTGCACGGTGACCTTGTTGCCGGCAACGGCTTCGGCGCCGGTACCGGGCACGGTGTCGATGCGTTCGAAGGTGGTCAGGGTGCCGCCGGGGGGGGGGGCCGGACGGTTCGGTCGAGCAGCCAGCGGCGGCGAGGGACAGCAGCAGGGGAAGCAGCAGGCGGCGCATCGGGCGTCTCCGTTAAGGCGCAGGGCGAGGGCGGCAAGGGTAGCGCATTGACGCCGGGTATCATGGGGCATGGCAAAACTCCTGCTCAATCTGCGCAATGTCGGCGACGACGAATATGCCGATGTCTGCACGCTGCTCGACCAGCACGGCATCGCCTGGTACCGCACCGAACCCAGCCCCTGGGGCATTTCCAATGGCGGCCTCTGGCTGCGCGAGGACGCCGATCATCCGCGTGCGAAGGCGCTGATGGCGGAATACCAGGCCGAACGCGGGCCGCGCATCCGTGCCGAGCGTGAGGAGGCGTTGCGCGAGGGCACGGCGGAGACGTTCGGCAGCCTGTTCCGGCGGCGGCCGCTGTTCGTGGTGCTGGTGCTGCTGGCGATGGCCGCTGCGGCGGCGCTGGTGCTGCTGCCGTTCGTGCTGTTGCGGGGGTAAAGGGGGCTTCTGGCCGGGTTGCACCCGGCACCCGCAGACGCAACGGCAACGTCAAAAGCCGGGCTTCAGTGGGAGGGTGGGGCGGTGTGGGCAGGCGGGGGACGGCAAAAGCTGCTCCTGCGTGCCTCGTAGAGCGCCTTGCTCGTGTGCGCTGTCCTGCGCACACGGCAAGACCGGGGTTGGGCGTCCTGCCCAACCCGCCCAGCGCATGCCCCGGGCCCATGGCGCTCTGCGCCCCCGCCTGCCCACACCGCCCCACCCCTGACAGATTCCGGGTGTCTGCCGGGCTTGGGGTCGGATCCCTCTGCTGCGCAGAGGGCACTGACCCCTGAATCTGTCTGTGCGGGCGGGAGGCGCTAAAATGGCGGGATGATCGCCAATACCGCCGCCTATCATTTCGCCGTCATCGACGCTCCCCAGGCCCTGTGCGACCAGCTGCTGGCGCGCGCCGAGGCGGCGCAGCTGCGCGGCACGATCCTGGTGGCGGGCGAGGGACTGAACCTGTTCCTGGCGGGTGCGCCGGAGGCGGTCGAGGGTTTCTACGCGGCGCTGCGTTCTGACGCGCGGTTTGCCGATATGCGGGTCAAGACCAGCCTCAGTCAGCATCAGCCGTTCGCGCGGCTGAAGGCCAAGGTGAAGGACGAGATCATCAGCTTCCGCCGCGATGACGGCCAGCCGTTGGAGTACCCGCGCGCGCCGGCGGTCGATCCGGCCACGGTGCAGCGGTGGCTGCGACAGGGGCATGACGACGCCGGCAAGCCGGTGGTGATGCTCGATACGCGCAATCTGCAGGAAGTGGAGTACGGCACCTTCAAGGATGCGCTGGTGCTGCCCATCCACAAGTTCACCGACCTGCCCGAGGCGTTGGCACCGCACCGCGAAGCGCTGAAGGACAGCACCGTGGTCAGTTTCTGCACCGGCGGCATCCGCTGCGAGAAAGCTGCGCTGTGGATGGTCAACGACGGCATGGACAACGTGCTGCAGCTGGACGGTGGCATCCTCGGCTACTTCGAGGAGGTGGGCGGCGAGGGCTACGAAGGCCGCTGCTTCGTGTTCGATGAGCGCGTGGCGCTGGACGCCGAGCTGAAGCCGATGGTCGACCAGCCGCTGCCGGAGCCGCGCCCCAGCGCGTTCTGACCGGGACGTCGGTTGACCGGTATGCAGGTTGACCGGGACGCAGGTTGACGGAAATGCGGGCCGGCGGGGACGACGGTTGACGGGGCGCCGGTAGAGTCGACTGTTGGTCGACTATCGCGCGCAGCGCGGGGGTTTCAGTCTCCCGCCGAGAGCAGTTCAGGAGCAGTCCAGCCGCCGTCCAAAAGCAGTCGACTAACAGTCGACTCTACCGCCGTCCGCCGTCCGCCGTCCGCCGTCCGCCGTCCGCCGTCCGTGGCCCGTAATCCGTCGACCCTGTTCTCCTGAATCCATCCCACGGGAATCAGCATCCCGCCACCGTCACTGGCCGCGGCGGCTGGCCGACCCCATGCATGGGGGATCCTGTGACGGAAAAACACCTGATGATCCCGTTGTCGATCCTTGACCTGGCCCCGGTCTGCGAGGGCAGTGACACCACCGCCGCCTTCGCCAACATGCTGGAACTGGCCCAGCACGCCGATGCGCTGGGCTACCGCCGCTACTGGCTGGCCGAACACCACAACATGCCCGGCATCGCCAGCGCGGCCACGGCCGTGCTGATCGGCCACGTGGCGGGCGGCACCCAGCGCATCCGCGTCGGTGCCGGCGGCATCATGCTGCCCAACCATGCGCCGCTGCAGGTGGCCGAGCAGTTCGGCACGCTGGCCTCGCTGTATCCGGACCGCATCGACCTCGGCCTGGGCCGTGCGCCGGGCACCGATCAGCCCACCGCGCGCGCATTGCGCCGCTACTTCGACAGCGCCGACCAGTTCCCGCAGGACGTGCGCGAGCTGCTGCACTACTTCGAGCCGGTACAGCCCGGGCAGGCGGTGCAGGCCGTTCCGGGTGGTGGCCTGCGGGTGCCGACCTGGATCCTCGGTTCCAGCCTGTTCGGTGCGCGCATGGCGGCCTCGATGGGCCTGCCGTATGCGTTCGCCTCGCACTTCGCGCCCGATGTGATGGACGAAGCCCTGGCGGTATACCGCCGCGAGTTCCGCCCCTCGGCCACGCTGAAGCAGCCGCACGCGATGCTGGCCCTGAACGTTGTCGCCAGCGACAGCGAGGCCGAATCGCGCCGTCTGTTCACCAGCCAGCAGCAGAGTTTCGTGAACCTGCGTCGCGGCCGACCGGGCAAGATTCCGGCACCCATCGACGACATCGAGTCCTTCTGGGAGCCGCACGAAAAACTGGGCGTGGAGCGGGCACTGGCCTGCACCGTGCTGGGCGATCCGCAGCAGGTGGCGGATGGCATCGCCGCGTTCGTCGAGCGGCACAAGCCGGACGAGCTGATGCTCACCGCCAACCTGTACGACCACCGCGCGCGCCTGCGCTCGTTCGAACTGGCGATGCAGGCCTGGCACGCCCGCCACGCGGGCTGAACAATTGCGTCACGGCCCATTGCGGCCGAACCGCGTCTGATGGGGGCTCACACCAATGGAGCCCCCACATGGCCGACACCCGCGCCGAACACATCGCCCAACTGGCAGAACTGATCAAGGACGTAGAGGTGGCGATGTTCGCTACCACCGGCGTCGACGGACGGCTCTACAGCCGGCCCCTGGCCACCCAGCAGGTCACCTTTGACGGTGACCTCTGGTTCGTCATCACTGCCGACAGCCCGAAGGTGGCCGAGATCGCGCTCGACCCGCGCGTCAACGTGGCCTATGCCTCGCCATCGAAGAATACCTATGTGTCTGTGGCGGGGCGCGCGCGGGTTGTCGATGATCGCGCGAAGATCGAGGCGCTGTGGTCGCCGGCGATGAAGCTGTTCTTCCCGGGCGGCAAGGACGACCCGAACCTGCGCCTGATCCATGTACGCGCCGACAGCGCCGAATACTGGGATGGTCCGGGTACGCTGCTGGGCAAGGCGCTGACGTTCGTGCTGTCGGCGGTGCAGGATGAACCGGCGGCGTTGGCCGACAACGGATTCATCGACCTACGGTGATGGCTGAGGTCCGGTGTTGGTAGTGCCGGCCACTGGCCGGCAACACTGGAAACGTGGCAGCCGGCCAGATGCCGGCTCCAGCGGAGTCCGGTTCAGAACCAGCGCTGGAACAGATCCACGATGTAACCCACCAGCTGCCCCGAACTGAAACCGAAGAACGCGATCGCCACCAACGCCGCGATCCAGTTGAACAGCATCAGCGCGCCGTCACGTTCCAGCAGCGCCAGCGAGAACAGCAGCAGCTGGAAGCCGAACAGGAAGTTGGTGAACGGAATCGGCAACGACAGCAGGACCCCCAGCAGCACCAGCAGAAGGCCGCTGAAGGCGTGCGCCGGCAGCGGTGTCAGCAGTTGCGGCAGGCGCGGCGACAGCATTCGGTCGAGCCGCCGCAGCGGGCGGTCGATGCGGTCCAGGAAACGGTGCATGGTGCTGCGCCTGGGCCCGCGGCGGGCGATGAAACCGGGCAGCCAGGGGCGGCGCAGGCAGAACAGCATCTGCAGGCCGATCAGGATCACCAGGGGACCGCTGACCGCGCCGCCCAGGCCTGGAATCGGGATGAACGAGGGCAGGATCGCCACGAACAGGAACACGCCGAACGCGCTCTGCTGCAGGTTGCTGAGGATCTGGCCGAGCGGCATGTGCTCGGCGGGATCGCCGGAGGCGAACATCTCCAGGAGGGTACGGATGCCCTCATTGCGGTAGGCCGGGCGATCAGCGCCCGGACCCTGGCCGGCCTCAGGCGGTGAGCTCATCGGCCTGCTCGTCGGACAGCGTGCGCAGCAGCAGCTTGTCCACCCGTGCACCGTCCAGATCGACCACCTCGAAGCGCCAGCCGGCCCAGTCGAAGTACTCGCCTGCATGCGGAATGCGGCCGAAGTAGTGGATGCACATGCCGGCCAGCGTGTAGTAGTCGCCATCCTCGGCATCGGGCAGGTCGTTGCTGCCGATCAGCTCGCGCAGGTCCTCGATCGGCAGCGAGCCGTCCACCAGCAACGAGCCGTCCTCGCGGGTCACCACCAGCGCATCTTCGTCGGCATTCTCCACTGCCTGCAGGCGGCCGACCACGGCGCCCATCAGGTCGCTGATGGTCACCAGGCCCTGGATCTCGCCGTACTCGTCCACCACCAGCGCCATCGACTGCTGTTCCTCGCGGAAGATCTCCAGCAGCTTCATCGCGTGGGTCGATTCGGAGACATACAGCGGCTCGCGCAGGGTCTGGAACAACGCGTTGTCACCGCGCGCCATGCGCGTGGCCAGCGATTTCAGTTCCAGCACGCCGACCACGTCCATGTCGTTGTCGCGGTACACCGGGTACCGGGAGAACTCGTGCTCGGCCATGATTTCCAGATTGCGCTCCAGCCCGCCCTGGGTATCCAGCCAGGCGATGCGGTTGCGCGGGGTCATCAGGCTGTCGGCGGTGCGGTCGCCCAGGCGCATGACGCGGTTCATCATGTCGCGCTCGTGGGCGTCGATCACGCCGGCCTCGTGGCTTTCGGCCACCAGCATGCGGATCTCTTCTTCCGTCACCGAGGCGACTTCGTCCTTGCCAAGGCCGAACAGGCGCAGCACCAACTGGGTGGTCTTGGACAACAGCCAGACGAAGGGCAGGGCGAGCTTGGCCAGCCAGCTCATCGGCATCGCGACCAGCCCGGCAATGGCTTCCGAGCGGGTCAGTGCCAGGCGCTTGGGCACCAGTTCACCGAAGATCAGCGTGATGAAGGTGATCAGCGAGACCGCCAGGGCGGTGCCTACCTCGCGCGCGTACGCAAAGCCGGGCATCAGGCCCTGCAGCCAGCCGGCGATCGCGTCGCCGATCGCATCACCGCCGAGATAGCCGGTCAGCACGCCGATCACGGTGATGCCGATCTGCACGGTGGACAGGAAGCTCTCCGGCTTCTCCGACAGCTCCAGCGCCTTGGCGGCCCGTTTGGAGGTGGCGGCCATCTGCTTCAGGCGGCTCTTGCGCGAGGTCATGACCGACATCTCGGACATGGCGAAGAAGCCGTTCAGCAGAACAAGCGCAAAGACAATCAGGATCATTTCAAACACGGGCGTCGTCCCCGGTTGGTGGCAGGGAGGGCGTGTGCTGGCGATGGCGGCAGGCGCTCAGGAACAGGGTCCGGCGCGGCGCAGGGGGATAAGGGTCGTCGTCCATAAGGTGCGCCCGAAGGCGCGCTGGCATCTTAGCAAAGGGGCATGGCAGGGTGGCAACCGCCTGTTCAGGTTGGGGGTTCCAGAGCCCCAAAAGAGGTCGGGGATACCCGTGATGGTCATCTAGCCGTCATAATTCCGCCTGGTGCCGTCCTTCCCGCGACGGCTGACAGGTTTCTCAATGTTCTCTCTGCAGACCATTTTCGGTTCCGGCAAACAGTTCTACACCCTGCTCGATGAGGCTGCCGTCGCGGCTTCCGACGCCGCCAAGGCGCTGCATTCCATGCTGCGCGAGGCCGATCGCCAGCCCGCGCTGGACGCCTTCAAGCTGGCCCGCCTGCGCGAACGCGCGGCCTCGGACAAGATCAGCCAGGCGCTGGTGGACAGCTTCATGACCCCGATCGAGCGCGAAGACATCGAAGCGCTGGGCTCGGCGCTGTACAAGATTCCCAAGCAGATCGAGAAGTTCGCCGATCGCTATTCGCTGGCCACGACCCACCTGGAGCACATCGACTTCGCGCCGCGCGCGGCGATGCTGGAACAGGCCGCCGGCGTGGTGGTGGAGATGGTGGCCGACCTGCGCCACATGAACCTGGACCGGATGACCGCGCTCAACGAGAAGCTGCGCTCGCTGGAGAACGAGGCCGACCGCCTGATGCTCGAGCTGTACCGCGACATCTATTCGGGCCGCCTGGACAATCTGCAGATGTTCCTGCTGAAGGAATTCTTCGAGATCCTGGAAAAGGCCATCGACCGTTGCCGCGAGGCCGGCGTGGTGGCGTACCAGATCGTGTTGAAGAACAGCTGACGGACGCCGCCGCATGTTGACCCTTGTCCTGGTGGTGATCCTGGCCGCACTCGTCTTCGAGTTCATCAACGGCTTCCACGACACCGCCAACTCCATTGCCACCGTGGTGGCGACCAAGGTGCTCTCGCCCGGTTGGGCGGTGATGCTGGCCGCCTTCATGAATCTCCTCGGTGCACTGACCGGTACCGCGGTAGCGCTCACCATCGCGTCGGGCCTGCTCAACACCAACGTGGTCGACGTCACCCCGCAGGTGATCCTGTGCGCCCTGCTGGGCGGCATCATCTGGAACCTGATCACCTGGTGGAAGGGCCTGCCGTCCTCGTCCTCGCACGCCCTGATCGGTGGTCTCTGCGGCGCCGGCCTGGCCGCGGCCCACAACAACTGGGACGCCCTGATCTGGTCCGAGCGCCTGGGCAGCTGGGCGCAGAACAAGGGCCTGCTGTGGAAGGTGTTCGTGCCGATGATCACCTCGCCGATCGCCGGCTTCCTGCTCGGCATCGTAGTGATGGTGCTGCTGTGGGCGCTGATCGCCGGCCTGGCCAAGATCGGTGGTGCCATCGGCCGCCTGGCCCGCCCGCGCATCGTCAATGCCTTCTTCGGCAAGGCGCAGATCGCCTCGGCGGCCTACATGGGCTTCGCCCACGGCCACAACGATGCGCAGAAAACCATGGGCATCATCGCCATGACCCTGATCGGTGCCGAAGCCACCGGCGCATTGAACGACCTGCCGTCCTGGCTGGCCTTCATGCACCCGGACGCGCACGCCGGTGACGGCATCGCGATGTGGATCGTGCTGACCTGTGCGGTGGTGATGGCGGCCGGTACTGCTTCGGGCGGCTGGAAGATCATCAAGACCCTGGGCCACAAGATGGTCAAGCTGCACCCGATCCACGGCTTCGCCGCGGAGACCAGCTCGGCCACCATCCTGACCCTGGCCGCGCACTTCGGCATGCCGGTCTCGACCACGCACAGCATCTCCACCGCGATCATGGGCGTCGGCTTCGCCAAGAACCCGCGTTCGCTGAAGTTCGGCGTGATCGAACGCATCGTCTGGGCCTGGATCCTGACCATCCCGGCAGCCGGCGGCTGCGCATACCTGATCCTGAAGCTGTTCGAGCTGTTCGGCTGGACCTGATCGCCACGCCAAGGTTGCAAACGAAAAAGCCCGCCGGTACCGGCGGGCTTTTTTCATGGGCAAAGAATTTTTCCGCACACATCGTGTCGACCAAGGTCGACACCTACCAGAGCAGAAACAGGGATCCGATCCCGTGCCGACCAACGGTCGGCACCCACCAGCAGCAACGGGAAACTGTCGAAGGCGGGGTGGGTCCGGTTGCGGGGGTGTGAGCGGCATGGATGCCGCGACCAAGCCCCCATGGACGGGTTTACGGCGTCCCCCGCAACCGGACCCGCTCCGCCAACCCACGGAATGCCAGCTTTTGCAGTTGCAGTGGCCGTGGCAGTCAGCGGGTGCCGCGCCGCAGGCCCGGCCGAACCCCTCAATTACGTTGGAACAGCGCCTGCACATCCTTCCGGAACGCCGCCTGGCTGTCCGCCCGGCTGTAGAACATGTGCCCGCCCGGATAGCTGCGCACCTGCACCCGGTCCGGGTTGCTGCCCATCGCCGGCATCTGGTCCACCGTCAGGATCGAGCCCATGAACGGGCATGACAGATCATTCCAACCGTGCACGATCAGTACCTGCAGATGTGGGTCGATCGCCACTGCCTGGCGCAGCTGGGTCACCGCACCCTGGCGCAGTTCGCCGTTGCGGTCCCACAGCCGGTTCACGTCGTAGTTCAGCGCCTGGTAGCGCGCATCCACTTTCCAGCCGACCACGCGCGTCACGAAGTCGACCATCGCCGTGGTGGTCGGCGCAATGATGCTGTCCAGCAGCGGGTCATTGGCGCGCTGCTCCGGATCATTCGGGAACGGATCGAACGCGGTCACATTGGAGTCGTAGCGGCTGCCCAGCGTGCCCTTGTCGCGGAATACTTCGCGCAGGTAGGCCTGGGTTTCAAGACGGCCACCGGCACGGCGCACGAACTGCGGGTCAAGCCCGGTCAGCGCGGTCACCCGGCGCAGCATCGCCTCGGTCGCCTGCGGATCGCTGCGACCCTTCATCAGCGCAGTGGCGTAGTCGCCACGGGTGTACTCCACCACCTCACGCATTGCTGCATCGGTCAGCTTGCCCTGGCGCTCCAGGTGCGCGGCGGCGATCGACGGCAGTGTCTGCATCCATGCCATCGGCGAGACATCGGCGTTGTCTTCCAGGGTCGGGCTCAGGTACGGCGAGACCAGCACCAGGCCGTTCATCGCCACGCCCAGCCGCGTCTGCAGGAAGTGGGTGATGCGCGGGCCACGGTAGCCGCCGTAGCTTTCGCCGGTCAGGTACTTGCGTGCGCCCATGCGCTGGTTGCGCAGCAGCCAGTCGTAGATCGAGCGCGACAGGTACTCGATGTCGGCACTGGGGTTGTACAACTGCTTCTTCGCCTCGTCATCGCTGATGCGTGCGCGGCTGAAGCCGGTGCCGACCGGATCGATGAACACCAGGTCGGTGAAGTCCAGCCAGGTGCCCGGGTTGTCGTGCAGGGTGGCCGGCGCCGATGCGCTGTCACCCTCCGAACCAAAGGTGACCACCTTGGGCCCGATCGCGCCCATGTTGAGATAGACCGACGACGCCCCGGGACCGCCATTGAGCGCAAAGGTCACCGGCCGGTCCTTGCCCGGCATCGTATAGGCGGTGAACACCACATCGGCGATCACCTTGCCATTGGCATCGCGTACCGGCAGGGTGCCGACGGTGGCGGTGTAGTCCAGGGTGCGGCCGGCCAGGCGCATGCTCTGGCGGGCCGATGCATCGGTGGGCAGCGCAGGCGCTTCGGTCTTGTCGTCTTTCGGATCGGCCTTGGTGTCGGCGTCGGGCGCGGCCAGCACGCTGGCAGGGGCGATGAGCAGGCCGACGCAGAGCGCGGCAGTGTGCAGCAGGGACTTCATGGCACCGGATCGGCAGCGGAAGGGGGGTTCCGATGCTAGGCCGGTGGCGGGCATGCCGTATGTGTCCAAAGGCATGCCCGCCGGTCGAGGCCGCCACTGGCCAGATTGGGTCAAGCGGGCAGGGGTGTGCGCACGTCGTCCGCCAGCAGACCGTATACCGCCGAATCGGACAGTTCACCCTGGATGCGCCAGCGCTGCCGCAGCACGCCCTCCAGGTGGAAGCCCAGCCGTTCAAGCACGCGTGCCGAGGGCTGGTTGCGCGGGTCGACCTCGGCTTCCACGCGATGCAGGTGCAGGGTCTGGAACAGGTAGTCCAGCAGGTGCTGCAGCGCTTCGTGCATGTAGCCCCGGCCCTGCCTGTCGGGGGCCAGCAGGTAGCCGATCTCGGCACGTGCGGCATCGCGGTCCAGCGCGAACACCACGCAGATGCCCAGCAACGGACCGTCCAGCGTTTCGCGCACGGCCAGCTTGAGTTGGGTGCCAGTGGCCTGTGCAGCCAGGTCATCGTCGATCTGCGCGCGCGACTCGGCCGGTCGTGTCCACGCCGGGTGGTTCCAGAACCGCATCACGTCCGGATCGGACTGGATCGCGAACAGGGCGGCCGCATCGTCGCGGCGGATCGGGCTCAGGACCAGGCGCGCGCTGTGCAGTGGCAGGCCCGGGAACAGTAGCGAGTGGCTGGCCAATACGATGGTCCACACGGATGGACGCGCATTATGGCGCCGCCGGGTTTGCCGATGGGGGTGTAATGCCCCGCGGCGCATGGACCGGTAGTGCCGGCCGCTGGCCGGCAGATCTGCCTGGATCACGCGGATGCCGAGGGTGCCGGCCAGTGGCCGGCACTACCGGGTGATGGGGCTGGATCAGACTTCCAGCGAAGCCAGGTCGCCCTTCGACTCCAGCCAGCCCTTGCGGTCGGACGCACGCTTCTTGGCCAGCAGCATGTCCATCAGCGAGCTCGTCTGCTCGCGATCGTCCACGGTCAGCTGCACCAGGCGGCGGGTGTCGGGGTGGATGGTCGACTCGCGCAGCTGCGGCGGGTTCATCTCGCCCAGGCCCTTGAAGCGGGTCACGTTGATGGCGCCCTTGATCTTCTCGCGTTCGATCTTGTCCAGCATCGAGCGCTTTTCTTCCTCGTCCAGGGCGTAGAACACCTGCTTGCCCACGTCGATGCGGAACAGCGGCGGCATCGCCACGAACACGTGGCCGGCATCGACCAGCGCCGGGAAGTGCTTGAGGAACAGAGCGGTGAGCAGGGTGGCGATGTGCAGGCCGTCGGAGTCCGCGTCGGCCAGGATGATGACCTTGCCGTAGCGCAGGCCGCTGATGTCGTCCTTGCCGGGATCGCAACCGATGGCGATGGCCAGGTTGTGCACTTCCTCCGAGGCCAGCACGCTGTTGGACGAGACTTCCCAGGTGTTCAGGATCTTGCCGCGCAACGGCATGATGGCCTGGAAATCCTTGTCGCGCGCCTGCTTGGCGCTGCCACCTGCCGAGTCACCTTCCACCAGGAACAGCTCGGTACGCGACAGGTCCTGGCTGATGCAGTCGGCCAGCTTGCCAGGCAGGGCCGGGCCCTGGGTGACCTTCTTGCGGACGACCAGCTTTTCGGTCTTCAGGCGCGCGCTGGCGCGTTCGATGGCGATCTGCGCGATTTTCTCGCCCAGGTCCACGTTCTGGTTCAGCAGCAGGCTGAAGGCATCATGGGCGGCGCCTTCAACGAAGCCGGCGGCCTGGCGCGAGGACAGGCGCTCCTTGGTCTGGCCGCTGAACTGCGGATCGGTCATCTTCAGCGACAGCACGAACGACACCCGGTCCCACACGTCTTCCGGCGCCAGCTTGACGCCGCGCGGCAGCAGGTTGCGGAAGTCGCAGAACTCGCGCAGCGCCTCGGTCAGGCCGGTACGCAGGCCGTTGACGTGGGTGCCGTGCTGGGCAGTGGGGATCAGGTTGACGTAGCTTTCCTGCACCAGCTCGCCTTCCGGCAGCCAGGCCACGGCCCAGTCAACAATTTCGGTGTCCTTCTTCAGGTTGCCGACGAACAGCTCGGCCGGCAGCATCTCGCGATCGCCCAGTTCCAGCTTCAGGTAATCGCGCAGACCGTCTTCGTAGTACCAGGTATCGACTTCACCGGTGGCTTCATCCGTCAGCTTCACGGTCAGGCCCGGGCACAGCACAGCCTTGGCGCGCAGCAGGTGCTTGAGCGCGCGCACCGCGAACTTGGGCGTGTCGAAGTACTTCGGGTCGGGCCAGAAGCGCACGCGGGTGCCGGTGTTCTTCTTGCCGACGCTGCCGACCACTTCCAGCGGCGTGGCGCGGTCGCCATTGCGGAAGGTGATGCGGTGTTCGGCGCCTTCGCGCTTGATGTGCACCTCCACCAGGGTCGACAGCGCGTTGACCACGCTGACGCCGACGCCGTGCAGGCCGCCGGAGAAGGTGTAGTTGTTGTTGCTGAACTTGCCGCCGGCATGCAGGCGGGTCAGGATCAGCTCGACACCCGGGATCTTCTCTTCCGGATGGATGTCCACCGGCATGCCGCGGCCGTCATCGCTGACCTCCACGCTGCCGTCCTTGTACAGGGTGATCTCGATCGAGCGGGCGTGGCCGGCGAGGGCCTCGTCCACCGAGTTGTCGATCACTTCCTGCGCCAGGTGGTTCGGGCGCGCGGTGTCGGTATACATGCCGGGACGGCGCTTGACCGGGTCAAGGCCGGACAGGACTTCAATATCGGCGGCGTTATAACGGGCGTTCATCTGTCTTCGAAAGCTTGGAGCGACGGGCAAGTGTGGGGTCTGGCACGGGATTTTGCACGCCTGCGGTTCAGTCTCGGCGACGCAGAGGGGGTAAAATGGCAGCCGCTGGAATCTGAACGCCGGCGACCCCCGTTGGGTCGAAACATCCAAGCCATACCGCGAGGAGGACCTCATGAAGAAGTTGCTGACCATTGCGATCCTGGCCGCTGCCGCTGTTGCAGTGCCGCTGGTGGTGGCGCAGAACGCCGGCCAGCCGGCCCCGCAGCAGGGCGACCAGGCCGACAAGGCGCAGGCCGAGGCGGACGCCAAGGCCAAGCGCCGTGCCCAGGCCAATGCCGAAATGAAGGCGCAGGGCCAGCCGGCCCCGCAGAAGGAAGAAGAGGAAGAAGCGCGCAAGAAGCGCTGATCTCGCGACCTGCCAGGCGCCCTTGCGACAAGGGTTGCGCTCCGGAACGCCCCGCTTTGCGGGGCGTTTCTTTTTAGGAACGTGGCGTCTGCCCCTTGGGTTGGCGGCCATCAATCTGTAAACTATGGCTTTCCGGGAGTAAGTGCGTGTCCACCCTTTGCGAATGGGCTGGAGCGGCCAAGCGTGGCTTCCAGCATGGCGGGTCGCAGGTGACGGTCGATTTGACCGGCACGGTCGCCCCGACCTCGCACGGGGGTCCTTGTACGGCGCCTGTCGCCGCACGGATCCGCACCTCCCTCGCTGTCCCAGCGAACCGGAAAACCCCCTCTGAGCACCATGCCCGCCCTACGGGCGCGCGTGGTGCTGCCGTTTTCCATTTCCAGACAGGATGCTTGCAGCCATGACTCCCTTGATTTTCGTAACCGGCGGCGTGGTGTCCTCGCTCGGCAAAGGCATTGCCGCCGCGTCGCTGGCCGCCATTCTTGAAGCCCGTGGCCTGAAGGTCACGATGATGAAGCTCGACCCGTACATCAACGTCGACCCGGGCACCATGAGCCCGTTCCAGCACGGTGAGGTCTACGTCACCGACGACGGCGCCGAGACCGACCTCGACCTGGGCCACTACGAGCGCTTCGTGCGCACCCGCCTGAGCCGCAAGAACTCGGTCACCACCGGCCGCATCTACGAGAACGTGATCCGCAAGGAGCGTCGCGGCGACTACCTGGGCGCGACCGTGCAGGTCATTCCGCACATCACCGACGAGATCCGTCGCTGCATCGACGAAGCCACCGAAGGCTACGACGTGGCGCTGGTCGAGATCGGCGGCACCGTCGGCGACATCGAGTCGCTGCCGTTCCTGGAAGCGATCCGCCAGGTGCGCACCGAGCGTGGCCCGGAGAAGGCGCTGTTCATGCACCTCACCCTGGTGCCGTACATCGGCGCCGCTGGTGAGCTGAAGACCAAGCCGACCCAGCATTCGGTGAAGGAACTGCGCTCGATCGGCATCCAGCCGGACGTGCTGCTGTGCCGTTCGGAACAGGCCGTGCCGGATTCGGAGCGCCGCAAGATCGCCCAGTTCACCAACGTTTCCGAGCGCGCGGTGATCAGCGTGCCGGACGTCGACGTGCTGTACCGCATCCCGTCGGGCCTGCACGCGCAGGGCCTGGACGAGATCGTGGTCAACCAGCTGAAGCTGGCTGACAAGGTCGGTCCGGTCGATCTGTCGATGTGGGAGGACGCGGTCGACGCGACCCTGCATCCGCTGGACGAAGTGACCATCGCCGTGGTCGGCAAGTACGTCGATCACCAGGACGCCTACAAGTCGGTTGGCGAAGCGCTCAAGCATGGCGGCCTGCGCCAGCGCACCAAGGTCAACCTGAAGTGGCTGGAAGCACAGGACCTGGAAGGCACCGACATGGCCGCGCTGGCCGATGTCGACGGCATCCTGGTGCCGGGTGGCTTCGGTGACCGTGGTTTCGAAGGCAAGGTGCTGACTTCGAAGTTCGCCCGCGAGCAGCACGTGCCGTACTTCGGCATCTGCTACGGCATGCAGGCGGCCGTCGTCGACTACGCGCGCAACGTGGTCGGCCTGGAAGGCGCCAACAGCACCGAGAATGATCGCCAGTCGCCGAACCCGGTGATCGGCCTGATCACCGAATGGCGCACCGCCACCGGCGATGTCGAGAAGCGTGACGACAAGAGCGACCTGGGTGGCACCATGCGCCTGGGCCTGCAGGAGCAGCGCCTGAAGCCGGGCACGCTGGCCCGCGAGCTGTACGGCAAGGATGTGGTCGCCGAGCGCCACCGCCACCGTTACGAGTTCAACAACCGCTACCGCACCCAGCTGGAAGATGCGGGCCTGGTGATCGCCGGCAAGTCGATGGACGACACCCTGGTGGAAGTGGTGGAACTGCCGCGCGATGCGCACCCGTGGTTCCTGGCCTGCCAGGCGCATCCGGAATTCCTGTCCACGCCGCGTGACGGCCATCCGCTGTTCATCGGTTTCATCCGCGCCGCACGCGAGCGCAAGGCCGGCGGCAAGCTGCTGCAGGAAGCCCGCGCCTGACTTGTGATGGGGGCCGTCGGCCCCCATCTTGCACGCTTCAACCCCCTGCGCACCGGCCCGGCCGGTGCCGCGGACAACAAGGAAACGCCATGAAACTGTGTGGATTCGAGGTCGGGCTGGACCAGCCCCTGTTCCTGATCGCCGGCCCCTGCGTGATCGAGTCGATGCAGCTGCAGCTCGATACCGCCGGCAAGCTGAAGGAAGTCACCGACAAGCTCGGCGTCAACTTCATCTTCAAGTCCAGCTTCGACAAGGCCAACCGCACCTCGGGCACCGCGTTCCGTGGCCCTGGCATGGAGGAGGGCCTGAAGGTCCTGGCCGAGGTCAAGAAGCAGATCGGCGTGCCGGTGCTGACCGACGTCCACGAATACACCCCGATGGACGAAGTGGCCTCGGTGGTGGATGTGCTGCAGACCCCGGCATTCCTGGTCCGCCAGACCGACTTCATCCGCAAGGTGTGCTCGGCCGGCAAGCCGGTCAACATCAAGAAGGGCCAGTTCCTGGCGCCGTGGGACATGAAGCCGGTCGTGGAGAAGGCCAAGGCCACCGGCAACGAGCAGATCATGGTCTGCGAGCGTGGTGCCAGCTTCGGCTACAACAACCTGGTCAGCGACATGCGTTCGCTGGCGGTGATGCGCGATACCGGTTGCCCGGTGGTGTTCGACGCCACCCATTCGGTGCAGCTGCCGGGCGGGCAGGGCACCAGTTCCGGTGCCAGCGCGAGCACGTGCCGGTGCTGGCCCGTGCCGCGGTGGCGGTGGGCATCTCCGGCCTGTTCGCCGAGACCCATCCGGATCCGTCCAAGGCCCTGTCCGATGGACCCAACGCGTGGCCGCTGGACCAGATGGAAGCGCTGCTCGAGACCCTGATGGAACTCGATGCGGTGACCAAGAAGCACGGCTTCTCGCGCTTCGCGTGAGTCGAGACCCGTGGCTGGCGCTGGAAACCCAGCGCCACCGCCGCCACTGGAGTCAGTGGCCGTGGGGCCCGATCGCGCTGGGCCTGGCCGTGCTGTTCACCGTGGGCATGTTCGGCCTGGTGCTGATCGGCGCCGCGTCCGTGCGGCCACCCGGTGATGGCAGCAGCGCACTCGATCTGCAGGCGTACTTCATTGCGCTGCTGGTGGCAGAGCTGCTCGGTGCCGTGGGATGCGTCGCTGCCGCAGTGCTGGCCTGGCGGCTGAATCGCGGCAAGGTGGCCGCGGGCCTGGCGATCATCCTGCTCTCGCTGTGGCTGGGCGCCCTGTTCTACGGATTTCTTTGATGAATACGACCTCATCAGCGCGTGGCTGGCCGTGGGGTCTGGTCGCGCTGGGGCTGTCCGTGCTTGCCTGGGCATCGGTGCTGATGGGTGTGCTGGCCTTTGCTGCAAGCTTCGGCTCGCCGGGTGACGGCAACCATGGCATACAGGCCATGCAGTACTGGATTCTGGCCGCACTGGTTACGCTGGGTCTGTCTTTCGTCGGCAGCCTGATGGCAATGGTGCTGGCCTGGCGACGCAGCCGTGGTCCCGTCGCGGCGGCGTTGGCCGGTGTGTTGCTGGTGATGCTGGTGTCGCTGGCCCTGATCGTGATCGGGTCCAGCTGGGGCTGAGGTTGCCCACGCCATTTGGCAAGTGGCGGGCAGCCGGGGATAATCACGCGGCATTCGTTTTGTCGCCCCCTCTCCAGACAGGTAACCGGCCCGACCATGAGTACGATCCGCAGCATCCACGCCCGTGAAATCCTCGACAGCCGTGGCAACCCCACGCTGGAAGCCGAAGTCATCCTGGAGGACGGTTCGTTCGGTCGTGCCGCGGTTCCCTCCGGCGCCTCGACCGGCACCAAGGAAGCGGTCGAGCTGCGTGATGGCGACAAGACCCGTTATCTGGGCAAGGGCGTGCGCAAGGCCGTCGATAACGTCAACACCACGATTGCCGCCACGCTGAAGGGTTTTGAAGCCACCGACCAGGCCGGCCTCGACCGTCGCCTGATCGATCTTGATGGCACCGAGAACAAGGGCCGCCTGGGCGCCAACGCACTGCTGGGTGTTTCGATGGCCGCTGCGCACGCCGCCGCCGCATCGAACAAGCAGGCGCTGTGGCAGTACCTGGCCGCCAAGACCGGCGTTACCCCGTCGCTGCCGGTGCCGATGATGAACATCATCAACGGCGGTGCGCATGCCGACAACAACGTGGACTTCCAGGAGTTCATGGTGCTGCCGGTCGGCTTCACCTCGTTCTCTGAAGCGCTGCGTGCCGGTACCGAAATCTTCCATTCGCTGAAGTCGGTGCTGAAGGGCCACGGCCTGAGCACGGCGGTGGGCGACGAAGGTGGCTTCGCGCCGGACTTCCGCAGCAACGTTGAAGCGCTGGACACCATCCTCGAGGCGATCGGCAAGGCCGGCTACACCGCCGGTGAAGACGTGCTGCTGGGCCTGGACGTGGCCTCCAGCGAATTCTTCGAGAACGGCAAGTACAACCTGGTCGGCGAGAACAAGCGCCTGACCTCCGAGCAGTTCGTCGACTTCCTCGCCGACTGGGCCGCGCAGTACCCGATCATCACGATTGAAGACGGCCTGGCCGAGAACGACTGGGCTGGCTGGAAGCTGCTGACCGACCGCATCGGCAAGAAGGTGCAGCTGGTCGGTGACGACCTGTTCGTGACCAACCCGAAGATCTTCCAGGAAGGCATCGACTCGGGCACCGCCAACGCGATCCTGATCAAGGTCAACCAGATCGGCACCCTCAGCGAAACCCTCGAAGCGATCGCCATGGCCGACCGCGCTGGCTACGCCGCCGTGGTCTCGCACCGTTCGGGCGAAACCGAAGACACCACCATCGCCGACATCGCAGTGGCCACCACCGCCACCCAGATCAAGACCGGCTCGCTGTGCCGCAGCGATCGCGTGGCCAAGTACAACCAGCTGCTGCGCATCGAGGAAGCCCTCGGCGCCGGCGCGCGTTACGCCGGTCGTGACGCGTTCGTTTCGCTGAAGCGCTGAGCCGATGCGCGACTGGCGCTGGATGCTGCTGGTGCTGGCCCTGCTGCTGGGCTGGCTGCAGTACCGCTTCTGGTTCGGTCCGGGCAATTCGGGCGAAGTGATGATGCTCGAAGCCCAGGTCGCCAACCAGGAGCGGGACAATGAGGGTCTGCAGCAGCGCAACGATGCGCTGGCTGCCGAAGTGAAGGACCTCAAGGAAGGCCAGTCCGCCATCGAGGAACGCGCACGCAGCGAGCTGGGCATGATCAAGCCCGGCGAGAAGTTCTACCGCGTGGTCGAGGATGCGCCGGTCCAACCGGTGCAGCCTGCCGCTGGCGTCAGTGCCCAGGCCGGCGAACACCCGGCAGACGTGCCATGAGCGCGGCGATCTGGGTGGTGGTTCCGGCCGCCGGCCGTGGTGCCCGCTTCGGTGCGCCGCTGCCCAAGCAGTACCTGCAGGCAGGTGGGCAGATCCTGCTCGCCCATACCCTGGATGCACTGCTGGCGCACCCGGCCGTGGCCGGTGCGATGGTGGTGATCGGCCAGGACGACGCCGACTGGCCAGGCTGGAACGAGTGGGCGGGCAAGCCGGTGCTGACCTGCATCGGTGGCGCGACCCGTGCCGCTTCGGTGCTGGCTGGTCTGCAGGCGCTGCCGGACTCGGTGCGCGCCGATGAGTTCGTGCTGGTCCACGATGCGGCGCGGCCGAACCTGTCGCTGGCCGATCTCGGCCGCCTGCTTGAAGTCGGTCGTACCGACCCGGTCGGGGCGATCCTGGCCGCACCGGTGCGTGACACACTCAAGCGCGCTGGCGATGACGGTGGCATCGATGGCACCGAGCCGCGCGAGCGCCTGTGGCGTGCACTGACCCCACAGCTGTTCCGCCGCCACCAGCTCAGCCGCGCGCTGTCCGACGCCGCGGCCGCCGGTGTTGAAGTCACCGACGAGGCCATGGCCATGGAGCGCCAGGGCCAGCGCCCGCTGCTGGTGGAAGGCAGCGAGGACAACTTCAAGGTCACCACCCCGGCCGATCTGGACCGGTTCGAATTCGTACTTTCCCGCCGCGCCGACTGACCGTCCGCGCGGCCCTGCTGCAAGGGTTGCATCCATGAGAACCGCACCGTTCCCGCCCGTCCGCATCGGCCAGGGCTACGACGTCCATGCCTTCGGTGAAGGCGATCACATCATGCTCGGCGGCGTGAACGTGCCGCACAGCTGCGGCGTGCTCGCGCACAGCGATGGCGACGTGATCCTGCACGCCCTCTGCGATGCGATGCTCGGCGCGCTGGCGCTGGGTGACATCGGCCAGCACTTCCCGCCGAGTGACGACCGCTGGAAGGGCGCCGACAGCAGCGATTTCGTGCGCCACTGCGACAGCCTGCTGCGCGAGCGCGGCTGGCGCGTCGGCAACACCGACATCACCGTGATCTGCGAGCGTCCGAAGGTCGGCCCGCATGCGCTGGCGATGCGGGAGCGCATCGGTGGGTTGCTGCAGCTGCCGCTGGATGCGGTCAGCGTCAAGGCCACCACCTCGGAGAAGCTGGGCTTCACCGGCCGTGGCGAAGGCATCGCTGCACAGGCCGTTGTGCTGCTGGTGGCGGCATGATTCCGCTGCCGTTGGCGTTTGGTGCGCCGTTGTTGACGGCGCGCATCCGCACCACGCCGGACGATTTCCAGGTTGACGAGCTGCCGGCCTTCGAGGCCACCGGTGAAGGCGAGCACCTGCTGCTGCACATCCGCAAGCGCGGCGCCAACACCGTGCATGTGGCCAAGGTGCTGGCCAAGTGGGCGGACCTGCCGGAAATGGCAGTGAGCTACGCCGGCATGAAAGACCGCCACGCGGTCACTACCCAGCGTTTCAGCGTGCACCTGCCCAAGCGCGTCGCGCCGGACCTGGCCGAGCTGGCCGGTGACGAGATCGAAGTGCTCGAAGCCACCTGGCACAACCGCAAGCTGCAGCGTGGCGCACTGGCCGGCAACCGCTTCAAGCTGGTGCTGCGCGAAGTGCAGGGCGATGCCGCAGCAATCAGCGAACGCCTGCAGCAGATTGCCGAGCGCGGCTTGCCGAACTGGTTCGGCGAGCAGCGCTTTGGCCGCGACGGCGGCAATGTGCCGGCGGCACTGGCGATGTTCGGTGGCCGCCGCATGCGCAAGGACCAGCGTTCGCTGCTGCTGTCAGCTGCTCGTTCGGCGCTGTTCAATCGGGTGCTGGCCGCGCGTGTGGAGCAGGGCAACTGGGACCAGCCGCTTGAAGGTGAAGTGTGGATGCTCGATGGCAGCCGCAGCGTGTTCGGACCCGAGCCGTACACCGATGTCCTGGCCGAGCGCCTGGCGCGTTTCGACATCCATCCCAGCGCGCCGCTGTGGGGCGAAGGCGAGCTGCGCAGCACCGATGCGGCACGCGAGCTGGAGCTGGCCGCGCTGGACGACGAAGAGTCGAAGGCACTGCGGGCCGGCCTGGAAGACGCGCGGCTGAAGCAGGAGCGCCGCGCGCTGCGCCTGCGCCCGGCGCTGCTGCAGCACCAATGGTTGGCCGATGACGTGCTGGAGCTGTCGTTCGCGCTGCCACCGGGTTGCTACGCCACCGCCGTGCTGCACGAGCTCGGCCCGGTCGAAGACGCCTCGCAGGCCTGAGCAGGGCGCGCGGTAGCGTCGACTGTCAGTCGAATTGCGCGCGCAGCGCGGGGTATTCGCTTGCCGCTGGAAGAGCAGTCGACTGACAGTCGACTCTACCTGGATGCACGGCGTCCCCTTTTTTCAACGCCGTGCAAGCAGCACCAGCATCGCACCGGTGCCGCCTTGCCCGGTTGGCGCCGAGTGGAACGCCAGCACATCATTGCGCAGCCGCAGCAGGCGGTCGACCAGGTTCTTCAGTACCGGCGCACCGCCATCGGACTGCAATCCCTTGCCGTGGATGATGCGCACGCAGCCATAGTCGTGTGCATGCGCTTCCAGCAGGAACTGGCGCAGCAGTGTCTCCGCCTGCGACGCGGTGGCGCCGTGCAGGTCCAGTTCGTCCTGCACCGAGTACTGGCCACGCTTCAGCCGCTGGAACATGCGAGGTGGGAGGTTGTCGCGGCGATAGCTGGCCACGTCGCCGGCTTCCAGTGGCGTGCTGTCGCGCAGCAGCCGTGCGAACTCGCCGGCGGCTTCGGCCTCGTCACGTTCGGCCATGCGCGCGCGCGGCTTCGGCCGGGGCGCAGCCGGTGCCGGCTCGGCATCCTTGCGCAGCGGCGTCACTTCGCCGATGGCCGCACGGAACAATGCGGCCGGGTCTTCGTCTTCAGGGTGCGACATGCGCACAGGGTAAACCGCCGGCGCAGGTCTGCCTATGACGGTTCGATGTCGGCCGTGACCGCCGGCAGGGTAGGACCGGCGGCTCGCATGCGGCACAATAGACGATGCCCTTGCAGGGTCGACGGCTTCCGCAGGGAAGTACGACGGTCCCGCCCACACTGCACGGTGATGGAATCGAATTCTTGGAAAATCAAGCGGTTAAATCGAAGATGCGAATCCTGGTCAGTAACGACGATGGCGTCGACGCCGCAGGCATCCGGATGCTTGCTTCGGTGTTGCGTGAGGCCGGTCACGAAGTCACGGTGGTCGCGCCCGACCGCGATCGTTCCGGCGCCAGCAATTCGCTGACCCTCGACCTGCCGATCCGCCTCAAGCGCATCGACCATTACACCGTCTCGGTGGCCGGCACCCCGACCGACTGCGTGCACCTGGCGCTGACCGGGCTGCTCGAGTTCGAACCCGATATTGTCGTGTCCGGCATCAACAATGCCGCCAACCTCGGCGATGACGTGATCTATTCCGGCACCGTCTCGGCGGCGATGGAAGGTCGCTTCCTCGGCCTGCCGGCGGTGGCGGTCTCGCTGGTTACCCGCAACCATGATCCGAAGCACTTCGAGACCGCCGCGCGCGCCGCGGTGGAGATCGTCGCCCGGCTCAAGGCCGATCCGTTGCCGGCTGACACCATCCTCAACGTCAACGTGCCTGACCTGCCGTGGAGCGAAGTCAAGGGCTTCGAGGTCACCCGCCTGGGCAACCGCCATCGCGCCGAAGGCTGCATCGCGCAGAAGGATCCGCGCGGCAACGAGGTGTACTGGATCGGCCCGGCCGGTCGTGAGCAGGACTCCGGCCCCGGCACCGATTTCCATGCGGTGCGCACCGGCCACATCTCGATCACCCCGATCCAGGTCGACCTGACCCGTTACCAGGCACTGGAGAAGGTGGCCAGCTGGGTCGGCGGCCTCAGTGCCGCGCTGGACCAGCCAGCATGAGCCCACGCCTGCGCCTGCAACCGGAAGCCGTCGGTATCGGCATGACCTCGCAGCGCGTGCGTGACCGCCTGGTCGACCGCCTTCGCGAAGCCGGGATTGTCGACGAGCCGACCTTGAACGCGATCCGGGTGGTGCCGCGCCATCTGTTCATCGACGAGGCACTGGCCTCGCGTGCGTATGAAGACACCGCGCTGCCGATCGGCCACGGCCAGACCATCTCGCAACCCTGGGTGGTCGCGCGGATGACCGAGGCGGTGCTCCAGGTCGCGCCGAAGCGGGTGCTGGAAGTCGGCACCGGATCCGGTTACCAGGCCGCCATCCTCGGTGCGCTGGGCCTGGAGGTCTACACCGTGGAGCGCATCGGTGACCTGCTGCGCCAGGCGCGCAAGCGCTTCCGTGCGCTGGGCATGAACATCCGCACCAAGCATGACGACGGCCGCGTCGGCTGGGCCGAGCACGGACCGTTCGATGCCATCGTGGTCACTGCGGCGGCGCCGGCACTGGTCGACGCCCTGATCGAGCAGCTCGCCGAGGGCGGCCGCCTGGTGGCGCCGGTCGGTGGCCCAGGGGCGCAGTCGCTGGTACAGCTGGACCGCAAGGCCGACGGCAGCATCGAACAACACGTGTTGGCGCCGGTCACGTTCGTGCCGCTGCTGTCTGGCATGCTCGACTAATCCACGGAGCAGGGTTGCATGAAGATTTTCGGGCCGCTGTACGAGCGGGCGATGAAGTGGGCGGCGCACGAACGCGCGCCGACCTACCTGACGGTGTTGAGCTTCTTCGAGGCGATCATCTTCCCGGTGATGCCGGAGGTGATGCTGGCACCGATGTGCGTGGCCCAGCCCAAGCGCGGCTGGTGGTTCGCCACCCTCAGCCTGGCCGGCTCGATGGTCGGCGCGCTGATTGGCTATGCACTGGGTCATTACGCCTTCGAAGCGATCAAGCCGTTGTTCGAAGCACTGGGCATGCTGCCGGCCATCGAGCAGGGCATCACCACCGTGCAGGCGAAGATGGCCGAGTCGCCGTGGGCGGTGTTCACCTTCCTGGTGCTGGGCGGATTCATGCCCATCCCGATGAAGGTCTTCACGTGGGCATCGGGTATCGTCGGCGTACCGATGCCGCAGTACCTGCTGAGCATGCTGATCGGTCGCGGCAAGCGCGTATTCGTGCTGGCTGCGGTCATCCGTATCGGTGGTGCGCGTGCTGAAGCGGCACTGCGTCGCTGGATTGAACCGCTGGGCTGGATCGCCACCGCGTTGGTGGTGGTGCTGATCGCCTGGCTTGTATGGAGGTCGAAGTTCGCATGAGTCCTGATCGTCTGAGCAAAGGAGTGCGCATCGGCGCGCTGGCGTTGCTGGTTTCCACCCTGGCCGCCTGCGGTACCGCGACTGTGGTTCGTCCTGGTGGTGGCAGCACCGCGGGTGGTGTGACCACGCCGAAGACCTCGGTGCCCAAGCCCGGGCAGACCGTGGTGGTGCGCAAGGGCGACACCATCTATGCGCTGGCCCGCATCCATGACATCACCCCGGCCGACCTGATTGCCTGGAACAGCCTGGACAACCCCTCGACCATCCATCCGGGGCAGGTGATCCGGCTGTATCCGGCCGGTGCCGGCGCCGGCCGCGCGCCGACCACGGTGGTGACCCCGCCGCGTTCCGGTGCCAGCAGTGGCGGCAGCACCACACCGGCCCCGGCGCCGGTGGGACCGGTGAAGAGCAACATCGCCTGGCGGTGGCCGGCTGACGGCGCCATCGTTGGTCGCTACGTGGCCGGTGACGCGACCAAGCAGGGCGTGGACATCGCCGGCACCAGCGGCCAGGCGGTCAAGGCCACCGCCAATGGCGTGGTGGTGTATTCCGGTGCCGGTCTGGTCGGCTACGGAGAGCTGATCATCATCAAGCACAGCGACCAGTGGTTGTCGGCCTATGGCCACAACCGCAAGCGCCTGGTGAATGAAGGGCAGAGCGTGAAGGCTGGCGAGCAGATCGCCGAAATGGGCCGTACCGGTGCGAACCGCGACATGGTGCACTTCGAGATCCGCTACAACGGCAAGCCGGTCGACCCGCAGCAGTACCTGCCGGCACGCTGATCGTCGATTCGTAATCCGGGCGGATCCCCGGCCCGGCGCAGCGCGCCGGGCGTTCGCCGACGGTGCGGCCCATGGGCCGCAAACACCGCCGGCTCACCCGCTACAACGGCAAGCCGGTCGACCCGCAGCAGTACCTGCCGGCGCGCTGATCGCGTGTGATCGAGTAGGTAGCGCCGGGCCAGGCCCGGCGTGCTTCACCTGTACAGCCGAGCCCATGCTCGGCTGCTCTTCGCCGATAAACGACGACGCCCGAGCATGAGCTCGGGCGCTACAGGCGGTGTGTGATCCAGAGGAGCGCCGGACCATGCCCGGCGGCGGCGCCTCAACCTTCCAGAATGAAGGCGGCGGCAACCTTGCGGCCTTCGCCCGCCAGGATGTTGAAGGTGCGCGCGGCGGCCGGATTGTTCATCACTTCCAGGCCGATGCCGCGTGACAGGCAGGCGGCCATCACCGCCGCCGGCGGGAACACCTGACGGTCACCCGTGCCGAGCACGATCAGCGCCGGGTTCAGCGCCAGGATCGGCTCCAGGTCAGCCAGCTGCAGCGCAGTGGCGCTCACCACCGGCCATTGCGTGACCAGCTGGTCCGGGGTCAGGAAGAAGCTGCTGCCCAGCGCCTGGTCATTCACCTTGGCCGAGCGGCCATCGGCGGCACGCAGGCTGTAGGCGTAATCTGGCGGTTCGTGGTTCAGCTGCATGGCGGTAGGGCGATCAGCCGCGCGGCAGCACGATCTGGCGCTGTTCCTTGCTCGGGCGGTACAGCACGGCGACATGGCCGATGCGCTGCACCAGCGCGCTTTCGGTGGCTTCGACGATCTCGCCGATCATCACGTCACGGGCGTCGCGGTCTTCGGCAGCGACCTTCACCTTGACCAGCTCGTGGCGCTCCAGCACTTCGTTCAGCTCAGCGATGAAGGCCGGGGTCACGCCCTTGCCGCCGGTCTGCAGCAGGGCCTTCAGGTCGTGGGCTTGGCCGCGCAGGAAACGGGTCTGGGAGGCGGTCAGGGCGATGGACATGCAGGAAAACACGGTTGAATGGGGCGATCAGGGTATCATGAGGACCCCATCAGCCCCTATTTTCAATGGCTACCCGCAGCAAAAGCAGCCAGCGCTGGCTCAAGGAACACTTCTCCGACCCCTTCGTGAAGAAGGCCCAGGCCGAAGGCATGCGCTCGCGCGCCGCCTACAAGCTCGAAGAGCTGCTGGAACGTGACCGGTTGCTGAAGCCGCACATGGTGGTCGTGGACCTCGGCGCCGCCCCGGGCGGCTGGTCTCAGCAGGTTCGGAGACAGATCGGCGACACCGGCCGCGTGCTGGCCCTGGACATCCTGGACATGCCGCCGCTGGCCGGCGTGGAGTTCCTTCATGGTGACTTCAGGGAAGAAGCCGTCCTATCACAGTTTGAAGCCATGCTCGGGGATCAGCCGGTAGACCTTGTGCTGTCGGACATGGCCCCCAATAAGAGTGGTGTAGGCGCGGTCGACCAGCCGCGGATGATGCACCTGGCGGAGCTGGCCCTGGATTTTGCCGACAACCACCTGAAGACCGGTGGGGCGTTCCTGATCAAGCTGTTCCAGGGCGAAGGCTTTGACGACTACGTGCGTGACATGCGCCGCCGGTACGACAAGGTCTCCATCCGCAAGCCGGAAGCGTCGCGCAAGCGCTCTCCCGAGGTGTATGCCTTGGGTCAGGGAAAACGCGCCCACATGAAGTAAGCTCGCAACGTACGCAAGTTCGACCCCAACGCAACGCCAGCACTGAGAGGAACACCGGAGCCAATGAGGATGAACGACTTGACCAAGAACCTCCTGCTATGGGTGGTCGTCGCCGTCGTGCTGATGGTGGTCTTCCAGAGCTTCTCGCCGAAGTCCTCCGGGGCCGGCGCGCAGGGCGCGTCGTACTCGCAGTTCCTGGACCAGGTGGACAGCGGCAACGTGCAGAAGGTCGCCTTTGGCGGCGACATGCGCGGCGGCACCAGCCAGCTGACCTACACCACCCGCGGTGGGCAGTCGTCCACCATCACCGCGCCGTTCGATCGTGACCTGATCAACGTGCTGCGTACGAAGAACGTGGAGATCGTGCAGGAGGAGCCGTCCAGCGGCATTTCCCTCGGCGCGATCCTGATGAATTTCCTGCCGGTCATCCTGATCATCGGTTTCTGGTTGTTCATCATGCGCCAGATGCAGGGCGGTGGCGGCGGTGCCAAGGGCGCGATGTCCTTCGGCAAGTCGCGCGCCAAGCTGCAGGGCGAAGACCAGATCAAGGTCACCTTCGCCGACGTCGCCGGCTGCGACGAGGCCAAGGAAGAAGTGGGCGAACTGGTCGACTTCCTGCGCGACCCGTCCAAGTTCACCAAGCTGGGCGGCAAGATCCCGCGCGGCGTGCTGATGGTGGGCCCGCCGGGTACCGGCAAGACGCTGCTGGCCAAGGCCATCGCCGGCGAGGCCAAGGTGCCGTTCTTCTCGATCTCCGGTTCGGACTTCGTGGAAATGTTCGTCGGCGTCGGCGCCAGCCGCGTACGCGACATGTTCGAGCAGGCCAAGAAGCACGCGCCGTGCATCATCTTCATCGACGAAATCGACGCCGTCGGTCGCCACCGTGGTGCCGGCCTGGGCGGCGGTCACGACGAGCGCGAGCAGACCCTGAACCAGCTGCTGGTCGAGATGGACGGTTTTGAAGGCGGCGAAGGCGTGATCGTGATCGCCGCGACCAACCGTCCTGACGTGCTGGACCCGGCACTGCTGCGCCCGGGCCGCTTCGACCGCCAGGTCGTGGTCGGCCTGCCGGACGTGAAGGGCCGCGAGCACATCCTGAAGGTCCACATGCGCAAGCTGCCGCTGGCCGACGACGTCGAGCCGATGGTGATCGCGCGTGGTACTCCGGGCTTCTCCGGTGCCGACCTGGCCAACCTCTGCAACGAGGCCGCCCTGTTCGCTGCGCGTGGCAACGAGAAGGAAGTCCGCATGGATCACTTCGACCGTGCCCGCGACAAGATCCTGATGGGTGCCGAGCGCCGCTCGATGGCCATGAGCGAAGAAGAGAAGACCCTCACCGCCTACCACGAAGCCGGTCACGCCATCGTCGGCCGTCTGGTGCCCGAGCATGACCCGGTCTACAAGGTCACCATCATTCCGCGCGGTCGTGCGCTGGGTGTGACCATGTACCTGCCGGAAGGCGACAAGTACTCGATGAACCGCGTGGCGATCAAGTCGCAGCTGTGCTCGCTGTACGGTGGCCGCGTGGCCGAGGAGCTGATCTTCGGTGCCGACAAGGTCACCACCGGTGCCTCCAACGACATCGAACGCGCTACCAAGATGGCCCGCAACATGGTCACCAAGTGGGGCCTGTCCGACCAGCTCGGCCCGATCGCGTATGGCGAAGAGGACGACGAGGTGTTCCTGGGCCGTTCGGTCACCCAGCACAAGAGCGTGTCCAACGACACTGCGCGCCGCATCGACGAGGAAGTGCGCAACATCCTCGACGAGGCATACGCACGCACCACCGAGCTGATGACCGCCAACCTGGACAAGCTGCACGCGATGTCCCAGCTGCTGCTGCAGTACGAAACCATCGACGCGCCGCAGATCGACGCCATCATGGAAGGCCGCGATCCGCCGCCGCCGGCCGGCTGGAACAAGTCGAACAAGGATGGTGGCAACGACAAGGGCGGCGACGCCCGTCCGCTGCCGCCGATCGCGGGCCCGGCCGAATCGCACTGACGGCCCGCTGCACGTGACACCAGACGAGGCCGGGGCGACCCGGCTTCGTCGTTTCCGGGCCACTGGCCCATCCCGAAGAACCGAACTGACGCTGGAGCCCGCATGTCCGCCCCGAAGCCCGAACCGATTTCCCACACTGCCGAAATGGTCATCGCCACCGTGGTCGGCGTGGGTGTGGGCCTGGGGGCCGACAACCTGCTGCTGGGCTGCGTGGTGGGTATCGGTGTCGGCATCGTGCTGAGCATTGCCAAGACCCTGTACGTGGACCGCAAGCGCCGCCGTTGAGTGGTGTCGGCAGGGCTGCGCCCTGCACCTGCTACGAGCCAGAGCAACAGCAACAGCGGTATTCCATGATTTGGCGGGGCGGTGTCGGAGTGCGGGGACGCTGCAAGTACGTCCCTGTAAGCTTGGCAGCCGCTTGCTCGTGTGCGCTGTCCTGCGCACACGGCAAGACCGGGGTTGGGCATCCAGCCCAACCCGCCCGAGGCATGCCTCGGGCCCATGCGGCTGACACCCCGCCCTCCGACACCGTCCCACCTTTGACAGTTTCCTGGTGCTGTTGGTAGGTGTCGACCTTGGTCGACACGTAGATCCACGCCATGCATGGATGAATCTCCATCTAAATCGAACATCTCGATATCCGGGAGATCTGAGCCGAGCATGGCTCGGCTCTACAGAAAACAAGGCCCTACAGATCGCGGAAATCTGTCGAAGGCGGGGTGGGTCCGGTTGCGGGGGCGTGAGCCGCATGGATGCGGCGACCGAGCTTACACGGACGTACTTGCAGCGGCCCCCGCAACCGGACCCACCCCGCCATCCCACAGGAAACCCGCTGTTGCTGTTGCTGTTGCTCTAGCCTTTGCGGGTGCAGGGCGCCGCCCTGCCGAACTAAACTACCCGCCGTTGTCCCAACAGGATTACCGATGTTCGATACCTCGCCCCAGCTCGATTGCGCCGGTCGCATCCTGCGCCTCGACCGTGCCCGGGTCATGGGCATCGTCAACGTCACTCCGGACTCGTTCTCCGATGGTGGCGCGCACGACACCACCGAGGCCGCGGTCGCTCATGGCCTCAAGCTGGTCGAGGAAGGCGCCGATCTGCTGGATATCGGCGGCGAATCGACCCGCCCGGGCGCTGCGCCGGTATCGGTGGAGGAGGAGCTGCGCCGGGTGATTCCGGTGATCGAGCAGCTGGCGGCCCGTACCCAGGTGCCGATCAGCATCGACACCTTCAAGCCGGAAGTGATGCGCGCGGCCGTGGCGGCTGGCGCCGGCATGATCAATGACATCTACGGCCTGCGTCAGGAAGGGGCACTGGACGCCGCCGCTGCAACCGGCATGCCGGTGGTGCTGATGCACATGCAGGGCGAGCCAGGCCACATGCAGGCCGATCCACATTACGACGACGTGGTCGCCGAGGTGCACGGCTTCCTGGTCCAGCGCCTGTTCGCTGCCGAGATGGCGGGCATTGCGAAGAAGAACCTGCTGATCGATCTCGGTTTCGGTTTCGGCAAAACCACTGCCCACAACATGACCCTGCTGGCACGCTCCGAGCGCTTCCTGGAGCTGGGCGTGCCGATGCTGGCTGGCCTGTCGCGCAAGCGCAGCCTGGGCGAACTGACCGGTCGCGACACACCGTCCGAGCGCGTGGCCGCGTCGGTGGCCGCGCACCTGATCGCGGTGCAGCGCGGCGCACGCATCGTGCGCGTGCATGACGTAGCCGCCACCGTCGATTCGCTGAAGATCTGGCAGGCGGTCGAGGCCGTGCCGACGCCGCGTGCCGATGCCACGCCGACGATCCGCTGGCCGGACGAAGACTGATGGGCATCGACCGGCGGCCACTGGCGATCGCCGTGATGGGGCCGACCGCCAGTGGCAAGACCGCCACCGCGATCGCTCTGGCACAGCAGCTGGATGGCGAAATCGTCAGCGTCGATTCGGCGCTGGTATACCGCCACCTGGATATCGGCTCGGCCAAACCGGATGCGGCCGAGCGTGCGCAGGCGCCGCACCATCTGCTGGACCTGCGCGATCCGTGGCAGACCTACTCGGCAGCCGAATTCGCCGCCGATGCCGGCCGGGTCGTTGCTGACATCGTGGCGCGCGGCAAGATGCCGATCCTGGCCGGCGGCACGGGTCTTTATTTCCGGGCGCTGCTGCAGGGTCTGTCGCCGATGCCGGAGGCCGATCCGGCGACGCGCGAAGCGCTCAGCGCCGAGGCGGCCGAACGCGGCTGGGCAGCGCTGCACGCTGAGCTGGCCAAGGTCGACCCGGCCGCCGCCGCACGCATCCATGCCACCGACCCCCAGCGCATCCAGCGGGCGCTGGAGGTCTATCGCCTGACCGGTACCCCCATCACTGAATGGCAGCGTCGGCCAGGCGTGGCGCCGTTGCCGGTACGCACGCTCAAGCTGATCCTGGCGCCGCGTGACCGCGCGGTGCTTCACCAGCGTATCGAGGCGCGCTTCGACGCCATGCTGGCACAGGGCTTTCTGGATGAGGTGCGGGCATTGCGCGCGATGCCGGAAATGGCCGCCGTGGAGGCGCCGCTGGACCTGCCGGCAGTGCGCGCGGTCGGCTATCGCCAGGCCTGGGAGTATCTGGGCGGGGAGGGCGATGCCGCCCGCTTCCGGGACAAGGCGATCTTCGCCACCCGGCAGCTGGCCAAGCGCCAGCTGACCTGGCTGCGCGGCGAACTTGATGCGCGCTGGTTCGACCCCCATATCGACCACGAGCGCCTTGCCGGCGCGGTGTCGACCTTCGTCGCACGCTGAACCCCCGCCAGCCGTGTAACATCATCGTTCGGCGGGCGGCTCGGGGGCCGTGGCAACCGTCGGCAACCCAATAAGAACAATAATCAGGAGTGTGCAATGTCCAAGGGGCAATCGCTGCAGGATCCTTTCTTGAACGCACTGCGGCGCGAGCGCGTGCCGGTTTCGGTGTACCTGGTCAACGGCATCAAGCTGCAGGGCACGATCGAGTCGTTCGACCAGTTCGTCGTCCTGCTGCGCAATACGGTCAGTCAGATGGTCTACAAGCACGCCATTTCCACGGTCGTTCCGGCACGCAACGTGAAGGTCGGTCCGGGCGGTGGTTACGTGCAGTCGGGTGAAGGTGGTCAGGCAGGTGATGAAGCAGACGAGTAATACCGGAGCGGTGAATGTTTGACCGCTCGAAAAAGGGCGAACACGCCCTGTTGATCCAGCCCCATTTCGGCAAGCTGGAAGACGATGTGCTGGAAGAATTCGGTGATCTGGCCCGCTCGGCTGGGGCCAGCATCGCCGCGACGATCACCGCACGCCTGGACCGTCCGAATCCGTCGACCCTGATCGGCAGCGGCAAGCTGGACGAGATCAAGGCTGCGGCCGACGCCAGCGGTGCCGACCTGATCCTGGTCAACCATGCGTTGAGCCCGGGCCAGGAACGCAACCTGGAACGCTTCCTCGAGCGCCGGGTGATCGACCGTACCGGCCTGATCCTGGACATCTTCGCCCAGCGTGCGCACAGCCACGAGGGCAAGCTGCAGGTCGAGCTGGCGCAGCTGCGCCACCTGGCCACGCGGCTGGTGCGCGGCTGGACCCATCTGGAGCGCCAGCGCGGTGGTTCCATCGGCCTGCGTGGCCCGGGTGAAACCCAGCTGGAAACCGACCGCCGCCTGCTGCAGAAGCGGGTCGAGCAGCTGCAGAAGCGCCTGGAAAAGGTGGAGGTGCAGCGCACCCAGATGCGGCGCGCGCGCGTGCGCAGCGAACTGCCGCGCGTGGCCCTGGTGGGCTACACCAACGCCGGCAAGTCGACCCTGTTCAATGCCATGACCGGGGCCGAGGCGTATGCCGCCGACCAGCTGTTCGCAACGCTGGACCCGACCGTGCGACGCATTGCGGTGCCCGGGGGCAACGTGGTGCTGGCCGATACCGTCGGCTTCGTCCGCGATCTGCCGCATGATCTGGTCGCCGCGTTCCGCTCGACCCTGTCCGAGGCGCGCGAGGCTGACTTCCTGCTGCACGTGGTCGACGCTGCTGATCCGCACCGCGAGGAGCGCATCGCCCAGGTGGACGAGGTACTGACCGCGGTCGGTGCCGGTGACCTGCCGCAGCTGCTGGTGTTCAACAAGATCGACCGCATCGACGGTGCCGACGTCCGCCACGATGGCCAGGACGGTATCCCGGATGAGTCGCGTCGCGAGCGGGTGTGGATTTCCGCGCGTGACGGGCAGGGCCTGGAGCTGCTGCAGGCGGTGCTGGGCAAGCGCCTGGGCCTGCAGCATGTCACCGGCGAACTGCGCCTGCCGCCGGATGCCGGCCGCCTGCGTGCGCGCCTGCACCAGCTGGAAGTGATCCGCAGCGAGCAGGCCGATGAAGACGGCTGGCTGCTGCAGGTCGATCTGCCGATCGCCGAAGCCGAAAAGCTGGCCGCCAGTGCCGACGGTGCGCCGATCCGGGCGCTGCTGCCGGAGAGGCTGCCGGAGTGGTGAGCTAGCGGCCGATACCGGGTAGTGCCGGCCGCTGGCCGGCAACGCAGCCGCGCCGGAGGGGCGCGACATCCGCCTGTCATCTGCGGTACAACGTGCAGGTTCTTCACCCCACCGTCATGCCGATGTCCATTCCCACCGACGCTGAACTCAATGCCCAGTCCGCCGCGCTCGGGCAGCGCCTGCAGCAGGCCTCGCTGCAGCTGGTGACCGCTGAAAGCTGCAGTGGTGGCTGGATCGCCAAGTGCATGACCGATATCGCCGGTTCCTCGGCGTTCTTCGACTGCGGCATGGTGGTGTACAGCTACGAGGCCAAGCAGCGCCTGCTGGGTGTGCGCGCGCAGACCCTGGAGCAGTTCGGTGCGGTCAGCCGCGAAACCGTGCTGGAGATGGTGTCCGGCGCACTGGTCAATTCCGGTGCCGGCATCGCCGTGGCGGTGACCGGCATCGCCGGTCCTGGCGGTGGCAGCCCGGACAAGCCGGTCGGCAGTGTCTGGATCGGCTGGAAGCGGCGCGGCGGCTACGCCCGCGCCGAGCTGTTCCAGTTCGATGGCGACCGCGAAGCCATCCGCCGGCAAACCGTGGCAGCGGCATTGCGCGGTATCGACGCCCAGCTGTGACATGCTGCTCCGGTAATCGTCCGGAGCACGCATGATGTGGGAAACGCTGGGCACGGTCCGTGACCTGGGCCGACTGCAGGAAATTGCCGTCGTCCTGATCCGCTACGGCTTCGGTGACGTGGTGCGGCGCATCGGCCTGGCCAGCACGCTGGAGCGGGCAGGGCGCCTGCTGCACTGGAACGAGGAGCGGCAGGAACTGCTGCGGATGACCGCGCCGGTGCGTGTGCGCAGCGCGATGCAGGATCTTGGCCCGACCTTCGTCAAGCTTGGGCAGGTGCTGGCAACGCGTGTCGACCTGTTGCCGCCGGAATGGATCGCCGAGCTTTCTGAACTTCAGAACGCGGTGCCGGCGCTGCCGTATGCGGATATCCGCGAGCAGCTTGAGGCCGACCTTGGCGCATCGCCTGCAGAGGTGTTCGCGTTCCTCGATGAGACCCCGATGGCTGCCGCCTCGCTGGCGCAGGCCCATCGCGCGCGCCTGCATGATGGTCGCGAGGTGGTGCTGAAGGTGCGGCGCCCCGGCATCCGCGATGTGGTCGAGGCCGACCTGCGTCTGCTGGCCCGCCTGGCCGAGATCGTTGAAGCGCGACTGCCGGACCTGCGTCGTTACCGCCCGGCCGAAGTCGTGCAGCAGTTCACCGTGTCGCTGCGCCGCGAGCTGGATTTCGCTGCCGAATGCCGCAATGCCGAGCGCATCGCGCGCAACTTCAGCGGCCGTGACGACATACTGATTCCGAAGGTGCACTGGCAGTGGACCTGCGAAAGCCTGAACGTGCAGGACTTCGTCGACGGCATTCCCGGGCGTGACCTGGCTGGCGTCGACGCGGCAGGACTGGACCGGCGCGAACTGGCGCGGCGCGGTGCGGACATCGTGCTGAAGATGGTGCTGGAGGACGGCAGCTTCCACGCCGATCCGCACCCGGGCAACATCATCTATCTACGTGATGGCCGCATCGGCGTGATTGATTTCGGCATGGTCGGCGCCTTGTCGGAAGTCCGGCGTTTCCAGGTGGCGCAGCTGCTGCACGGGCTGGTCGAGCAGGACCCGCAGGGCGTGGCCGACGTGCTGCTGGACTGGGCCGGCGGAGTTGAGGTGGACGAGAACCGGCTGCAGCACGACATCAGCCAGTTCGTCGACCAGTACCGTGGCGTGCCGCTGAAGGACCTGCGCATCGGCCTGATGCTGGGCGACATCACCCAGCTGCTGCGCAGCTACAGCCTGACCCTGCCGGCTGACCTGGCGCTGATGATCAAGGCGTTCCTGACCCTGGAAGGCATGGGCCGGCAGCTGGACCCGGATTTCGACATGGCCAGCGCCGCGCGCCCGTTCCTGGAGCGGGTGGTGCTGCAGCGCTATGCGCCCAAGGCGCTGCTCAAGCGCGGCCGCCGCAGCCTGCTGGGCCTGGTCGACTTCGCCGGTGAGCTTCCCCGCGACCTGCGCAAGCTGGTGCAGGCGGCGCGCCGGGGACGCCTGCAGTTGAAGGTGGAAACCACGGCGCTGCAGGGCTTTGGCGAACAGGTGAACCGCGCAGCGAACCGGTTGGTGATGGGCATCGTCACTGCTGCGCTGATCATCGGTTCCTCGATCGTGATGCACAGCGTCGGCGGCGTCTCCAGCCGCTGGCTGCTGGCGCTGGGCGTCTGCGGCTTCATCGGCGCCGGCTTCTGCGGCGTGTGGATCCTGTTCTCGATATGGAGAAGCGGTAAGCACACGTGAGTGTGTTTACCGCGGAATCGCGCAGCGATTCCTGTAGAGCCGAGCCATGCTCGGCTGCTCTTGCCCAGGTCAGCCCAGACATTCGCCACATTGCCGAGCACGGCTCGGTACTACAGATGTCGCCGTGTCGTCTCCGGCACTTGCAGTCCTGTGAGTTAGTAGTAATACTACTAACCATGGACCTGACCGACACCCAGCAGGCGATCCTGCAGTTGATCGCCGAGCGTATCGAGAGCGAAGGCGCACCGCCGTCGCAGACTGAAATCGCACGTGCGTTCGGCTTCAAGGGCGTGCGCGCGGCCCAGTACCACCTGGAGGCCCTGGAGCAGGCCGGTGCGATCCGTCGCATCCCGGGCCAGGCCCGCGGCATCCGGCTGGTGCAGGCGCCGCCGGTCGAGAAACTGGCCGAGCCAGGCCTGCCCGACAGCGTGCTGCGCCTGCCGGTGCTCGGCCGGGTTGCGGCGGGCCTGCCGATCGGCGCCGATATCGGCTCGGACGATTTCGTGGTGCTGGACCGGGTGTTCTTCTCGCCGGCGCCGGACTACCTGCTGAAGGTGCAGGGCGATTCGATGATCGATGAGGGCATCTTCGACGGTGACCTGATCGGCGTCCATCGCACCCGCGACGCCCATTCCGGCCAGATCGTGGTGGCGCGCATCGATGACGAGATCACCGTCAAGCTGCTGAAGATCGCCAAGGATCGTATCCGCCTGCTGCCGCGTAATCCCGACTACAAGCCGATCGAAGTGCTGCCGGATCAGGATTTCGCGATCGAAGGCCTCTATTGCGGCCTGCTGCGACCCAATCGTTGACCCGTTCCATAGCGCATTACCCCGCGGTCTTTTGTGGCGATTCTCTGGTTCCACTGAGGTTGGTACGGATGTCCGATAATTCTTTTCAGAGCGCCGGGCAGAATCTCAGCCTGTGCGATACATCCGACTTAAAGTGAGCCCATGGCAAAGAAGACCCCCAAAGACAGCACTTCCAACGACACGACCTCTGCAAGGACCAATCCGATGGACGAGAACAAGAAGCGCGCCCTCGCTGCAGCTCTGGGCCAGATCGAAAAGCAGTTCGGCAAGGGCTCGGTGATGCGCATGGGCGACCGCGTGGTTGAGCCCGTCGAGGCTATCCCGACCGGTTCGCTGATGCTCGACATCGCACTGGGCATTGGCGGTCTGCCGAAGGGCCGTGTCGTTGAAATCTACGGGCCGGAATCCTCGGGCAAGACCACGCTGACCCTGCAGGCCATCGCCGAATGCCAGAAGATGGGCGGCACTGCGGCCTTCATCGATGCCGAGCACGCGCTGGACCCGATCTACGCCGCCAAGCTGGGCGTGAACGTGGACGACCTGCTGCTGTCGCAGCCGGATACCGGTGAGCAGGCGCTGGAAATCGCCGACATGCTGGTCCGTTCGGGTTCGGTCGACATCCTGGTGATCGACTCGGTGGCCGCGCTGACCCCGAAGGCTGAAATCGAAGGCGAGATGGGCGATCAGCTGCCGGGCCTGCAGGCCCGCCTGATGAGCCAGGCGCTGCGCAAGCTGACCGGTAACATCAAGCGTTCCAATACCCTGGTGGTCTTCATCAACCAGCTGCGCATGAAGATCGGTGTGATGATGCCGGGCCAGAGCCCGGAAACCACCACCGGTGGCAACGCGCTGAAGTTCTACGCCTCGGTCCGCCTGGACATCCGCCGAATCGGCGCGATCAAGAAGGGCGACGAGATCATCGGCAACCAGACCAAGATCAAGGTCGTCAAGAACAAGCTGGCGCCTCCGTTCAAGCAGGTCATCACCGAGATCCTGTACGGCGAAGGCATCAGCCGCGAGGGCGAGCTGATCGACATGGGTGTGGATGCCAAGCTGGTCGAGAAGGCCGGCGCCTGGTACAGCTACGGTGAGGAGCGCATCGGCCAGGGCAAGGACAACGCCCGCGGCTACCTGCGCGACAACCCGACGGTTGCCGCGAAGCTCGAAGCCGAACTGCGCGAGAAGTTCCAGCCGACCGAAGCCACCCGTGAGGAAGGCGACGACGAAGGCGACGACGAATAAGGCTTGCTGTGGGGCAGGGTGGCGCCGTCAGTGACGTCGCCCTGTCCCGCAGGTTCGAATCGCCCAGGGATGGGCAGGGCGCCACGGACGGCGCCACCCTTGGAGCACCGATGTCCGACGCCGACGACATTCCCACCGGCCGCAAACGCCGGTCGCGCGAGCAGACGCCCGTGCAACGAGCGCTGGGCCTGCTGGTCCGCCGCGAGCACTCGCGCAAGGAACTCACCCGCAAGCTGACCGCTCGTGGCATCGAAGACGAGGCTGCGCAGGCGGCTGTCGCCAAGCTGACCGAGGCCGGCTGGCAGGACGACACCCGTTTTGCCGAAAATCTGGTGCGGATGCGCGCCAACACCGGCTATGGGCCGATCCATGTCCGCGCCGAGCTGGGGACCCACGGCCTGGACAGCGCCGCGATTGCCGCGGCGATGGACAGCTACGAAGGCGACTGGCAGGAAAACGCCCGTGATCTGGTCCGCCGACGCTTTGGCGAGGCCGGCCCGCAGGACCTGACACAGCGGCGCAAGGCCGCCGATCTGCTGGCCCGACGGGGCTTCGACGGCGACAGCATCCGCCGCGCGACCCGCTACGACCCGGATGACTGAGACTGGCGGCGCCGGGCCTGATACCCTTTAGGTTTTCGGCGGTCCCTCGTGACCCTGGCCAACGCGGCCGGTGGTCCGGGCCCGCCGGCCCGCAGACTGCCAGCCCCCAATGAACGCATCCGCCAAATTCACGACTTCCCAGATCCGCAGCGACTTCCTTGAGTTCTTCAAGGGTAAAGGCCACACCATCGTGCCGTCGGCGCCGCTGGTGCCGGGCAATGATCCGACCCTGCTGTTCACCAACTCCGGCATGGTGCAGTTCAAGGACGTGTTCCTTGGCGCGGAAAAGCGCAGCTACGTGCGCGCGGCCGACGTCCAGCGCTGCCTGCGCGCGGGCGGCAAGCACAACGACCTCGACCAGGTCGGCTACACCGCGCGCCACCACACTTTCTTCGAAATGCTGGGCAACTGGTCGTTCGGCGACTACTTCAAGAAGGACGCGATCGCCTGGGCCTGGGAACTGCTGACCCAGGTCTGGAAGCTGCCGGCCGAGCGCCTGCTGGTCACCGTCTACCAGACCGACGACGAAGCCTACGCGCTGTGGCGCGACATGGTCGGCGTTCCGGAAGAGCGCATCGTACGCATCGGCGACAACAAGGGCGCACCGTTCGCCTCGGACAACTTCTGGCAGATGGCTGACACCGGCCCCTGTGGCCCGTGCACCGAGATCTTCTACGACCACGGCGACCATATCGCCGGTGGCCCCCCGGGTTCTCCGGATGAAGACGGTGACCGCTTCATCGAGATCTGGAACCTGGTGTTCATGCAGTTCGACCGCCAGCCCGACGGCACCCTGGTGCCGCTGCCGGCCCCGTGCGTGGATACCGGCATGGGCCTGGAGCGCCTGGCGGCGATCCTGCAGCACGTGCACACCAATTACGAGATCGACCTGTTCCAGGCCCTGATCCGCAAGGCCTCCGAGCTGACCGGCACCGCCGACCTGGAAAACAAGTCGCTGCGTGTGATCGCCGATCACATCCGTGCCTGTTCGTTCCTGATCGTCGATGGCGTGCTGCCTTCCAACGAAGGCCGTGGCTATGTGCTGCGCCGTATCATCCGCCGCGCCCTGCGCCATGGCTGGATGCTGGGTGTGCGCCAGCCGTTCTTCAGCAAGCTGGTGCCCACCCTGGTCGAGCAGATGGGCGAGGCCTATCCGGAACTGCCGGCAGCGGTTGACACCGTCACCCGTGCGTTGCAGGCCGAGGAGGAGCGTTTCGCTGAAACCCTCGACGCCGGCATGAAGATCTTCGAAGACGTCGCGGGCAAGGCCAGCAATGGCGTGATCCCGGGCGTTGACGCCTTCCGCCTGTACGACACCTATGGCTTCCCGCTCGACCTGACCCAGGACATCGCCCGCGAGCGCGACCTGACCGTCGACATCGCCGGCTTCGATGCTGCGATGGAACAGCAGCGCGAAACCGCACGTGCGGCCGGCAAGTTCGGTGGCGGCGTGACCCTGCCGGCCGAGCTGGTGGCGACCCTGAGCCCGACCCGGTTCCTCGGCTACGACCGCCTGCAGGCCGACGGCCTGACCGTACTGGCCGTGCTGAAGGACGGTCGTCCGGTGCAGTCGGCCGATGCCGGTGACGCAGTCATCGTGATCACCGACCAGACCCCGTTCTACGCCGAATCCGGTGGCCAGGTCGGCGACACCGGCGTGCTGACCGGCAACGGAGTGCGCCTGGCGGTGGACGATACCCAGAAGTTCGCCGGCCAGTTCCATGGCCACGTCGGCACCCTGTCCGACGGCGGCCTGAAGGTCGGCGACGTGCTGTCCGGCCAGGTCGATGGCGAGCGCCGCGGCGCCACCATCCTCAACCACTCGGCCACCCATCTGCTGCATGCCGCCCTGCGCGAAGTGCTGGGCACCCACGTGCAGCAGAAGGGCTCGCTGGTCGCTCCGGACCGCCTGCGTTTCGACTTCTCGCACTTCCAGCCGATCAGCGCGGAAGAGCTGGCTGTGATCGAGCGTAAGGTCAATCAGCAGGTGCGCGCCAACAACGCCGCCGAAGTGCACAACATGGGCATGCAGGAAGCGCTGGACTTCGGCGCGATGGCCCTGTTCGGCGAAAAGTACGGCGAGCATGTGCGCGTGCTGAAGATGGGTGACTACTCCACCGAGCTGTGTGGCGGTACCCACGTCAACCGTACCGGCGACATCGGCCTGTTCAAGATCACCTCCGAGGGCGGCGTCTCCGCCGGCGTGCGCCGCATCGAGGCTGTTACCGGCCAGGGTGCGCTGGATTACGTGGACGCCGAAGAGGCCCGCCTGGTAGAGGCCGCTGAACTGCTCGGCGGCAGCGCCGCCGACGTGGTCGAGAAGATCCGTGCCCTCGGCCAGCGCCAGAAGCAGCTGGAACGCGAACTGGAAGCCGTGAAGGCCAAGGTTGCCGCGGGTGCCACGGCCGACCTGTCCGGCCAGGCCGTCGAGGTTGCTGGCGTGAAAGTACTGGCTGCCCGCCTGGAGGGCTTCGACGCCAAGGCCTTGCGTGACGCCATGGACCGCCTCAAGCAGCAGCTGGGCGACGCTGTGATCGTGCTGGCCGGCGCCCAGGACGGCAAGGCCGCCCTGGTCGCGGGTGTGAACGGCAGCGCAATGGGCAAGGTGAAGGCTGGGGAACTGTTGTCCCATATCGCCAGTCAGATCGGGGGCAAGGGCGGCGGACGCCCGGACCTCGCCCAGGGTGGTGGCGAGGACGGGCCCGCCCTTGCCACTGCGCTGGCTGCAGTCGTCGAATGGGTCAGCCCCCGCCTGTGATGAACCTGGCCGTCCCCCTCCTTGTAGGAGCGGGACGGCTGACGGTACCATTGCGAATCTTTTCCCTTTGTCGTGGTAGCGCTTCTTGACGGAGCGTCAAGCCGGTGGGGGATACCCTTCCACACGGTTCCATGGAGACTTACAAAAATGTTGATCCTGACTCGCCGCGTCGGCGAAACCCTGATGATCGGTGACTCGGTGAGCGTCACCGTGCTTGGCGTCAAGGGTAACCAGGTGCGTATCGGCATCACCGCGCCGAAGGACGTCGCTGTGCATCGCGAAGAGATCTATCAGCGCATCCAGCGTGGTGATGAAGCCGGTGGCACCGGTAGCGAAAATTCTGCCGAATAACGCTTTACCTTCGCACTCGATTAACGTTATGATTCACGCCCCGCTGAGGTGCAACGCACCAGACGCGGAGAAAACCCCGGAGTGATGCCCGAGTGGCCGAAGGGGCTCCCCTGCTAAGGGAGTATAGGGTCAAAAGCTCTATCGAGGGTTCGAATCCCTCTCACTCCGCCAGATACAAAGAAGCGCCTGCAGATCGTCGATCTGCAGGCGTTTTTCTTTGTTCAACGCGGTAACACACGGCCGCGCCGCACGGGCGTTGTGCAGGCCTAGTGGGTGGTGCCAGCCGCGTCCTGCCCGACTTCGGGCGAGGAATAGAGCCTGGGCTCCGGCACCGCATGACCCGGATGAGCGGGCGGCGCAATGCCGCTTGGCGTTTCGCGCCAGAGAATTGCCAGTGTGCAGTCATTGGCACGTTGCCTGCACATTCTTTCCGCTTTGCGTTGTGCGGCGTCCGCCGTCTTTTCCCCAAGTGCAAAGCCCATGGCGACGGTGCCGGTAGCGATCGCCGAATATCCCACCGCGGTGGTCGTGGCAGTCTGCGCGCAGTTGCGGGACCGAACGGCGCAGTGCTGCAGTGCGCGCTGCATCGCAGCCGACAGCGTGCTGTGGTTCATGGCGTAGCCGTAGCGGCCATCGTCGTCGTAGACGATGGCGGAGGCCGCGTTGGCGCCGGATGACAGGCACAGCAACAGGCCAAGTGACAGGGGGCGCATCCAGTTCATTCCCATCTCCATTTTCTGCTGATGGTGGATCAGACCGGGTTTGAAGCGCAACGTTGCCGCCACTACGCCGAGCCCGAAGTTCATCGAACCGCGGGCGGCGCCATCGGTTGACCGTCAGAGCCTCACCGTCACCCCCACCTGGAAACCGCGCCCCGGCAACGGCGCGATGTACTTCAACGGCGAGTTGTGCGGGCGTGCTTCTTCATTGAGCAGATTGCTGCCGTTGACGAACACCTCCATGCCGGCGATGTAGCTGTTGCGTACCGGCAGCTCACGGCTGACCTGCAGGTCGACCAGGTTGAAGGCATCCAGTGGCACTTCCTCGCTGACGTTGCGGCCGAGGTACTTCTGCGTGTCGTAGTAGGTGCTGGACAGCTGCGCCTTCCAACCCTCGCGTTGCCACTGCAGATTGGCGCCGTAGCGGTTGGTCGGCATGTTCGGCAGGTACTCGCCGTCGTTGTGGGCACGCAGCGAATCGGGGTGATCGGCCTTGTTCTTCACCAGGTCGGCGAAGGCGGAGATGTTCAACGTGCCATAGCGGCCAAGGTCCAGGGCCTGCGATGCGTCGATCTCGAAGCCCTTCACCGTGGTGTCGGTCTGCTTCCAGTATTTCAGCGGCAGGCGGTTGGCGGTCTGCACGCCCGAGTAACCCAGGTACAGATAGTTCTCGTACTTCATCCGATACGCGGTGGCCGACAGTTCGAACCCTCCGATATGGAACAGGCCGGTCAGCTCCAGGTTTTTCGCGCGCTCTGGCTCGAGGTTCTGGTTGCCTTCTTCCTGGGTCATCACCGAGTAGTGCGCGTTGCTCGCATACAACTCATTGATCTCCGGTGCGCGCTGCGAGGACGAGTAGCGCACCTTGGCGGCGAACAACGGACCGAGCTCGACATACGAACCCAGGCCGTAGCTGTTGAGCCGGTAGGAACGATCCTGCAGTTTCGTGTTGGCGGCATTGCGCGCGGTCTTGAAGCGGCTCGGCTGCAGTTCGTGGTCGACACGCTCGTGGCGCACGCCAGCGTCGAAACTGGCCCAGCCGTAGTCCAGCGTCTCCTTCAAGAACACTGCATTGCTGCGGGTGTCGACGTCAGGCAGGTAGCGCAGCGAGCCGCTGCCGGTGACATCACGCGACTGGTGGCTGTAACCGAGCAGGCCGCTGAGCGGACCGACACGCTGATGGCTCAGCAGCAGTTCGGCCTGGGCGCTCTCGAAATCGTAGTCGTTGGCCCGGGTGGCACCCAGCCGTTCGCCCGAGGTGTTGTCCAGCTTGGAAACACGCAGTTCGGCGCGCTCGAACCACGGCAGCGGGTCGCGCAACAGGGCTTCCAGTGCGTAGCGTTCCTGCTTGATCACCACGCCCACCGGCAATGCGTTGGCGTAGTTGGAACCGAACGACAGGTTCTGCATCGAGAACCCGGGCACGCCGTATTCGCTGTCCTTGGCATCGATGCTGACACCCACGTAACCACGGTCGAAGAACAGGGTCGACCCGAACGCCACCTGCGAATTGCGCGCGTAACTGTTGCCCAACCGGTGATGGTAATCGGGCGTCACATCATTGTTGATCTGCTTCTGTACGTATGACGGCGTGCCGGCGACATAGGCCGGATTGACCGGATTGATATAGGTACGGCGCTGCCAGACCGAAGTCGGGTTGTTGGTGTAGAACGAGAAATCACCATCGGCCCAGTCCGGGTTCTCGGTCATGAACTGGTCGATGTAAGGTTGCGAGGCCTTGTTGTAGATCTGCTGGACGCGCGCCTCCTTCTGGCAGCTGTCGGCCAGCGCCGAGTTGACGCCGCCGGTCGGCGGAAACAGTCGTGTGTTGCAGACACTGGCCTTGCTGTTGCCGGGGATGTCGTAGTGCGAGATGCGCTGCCGAGAGACCTGCAGGTTGGTCGAGAGGTTGCGCTGGTTGTTGAAGTTCATGCGGAAGCCCTGCGCGTCGGCGGCATTGAAGCCCTTGCGCAGGACCAGTTCCATCGACTGGTCCTTGTCTTCCATGCTGCGCGAGATCAGGCCCGGATCGATCTCCACGCTGCCTCCGATCGCATTGCCGCCGTAGCGCACGGTGTCGGAGGACTTGTTGACGGTCACACTGCGTACGAACAGCGGATCGAACGGAATGTTGATGTCGCCGCTGATCGCGTTCATGCCGAGGATGGACTGGCCGTCCTGCAGGATCTGCACGCGGTTGCCGCTGAGGCTGCGGATGACCGGAGCGCCCGCGTTTGGCCCGAAGGCGCTGCTCTGCACGCCGGAGACGTGTTCGAGCAGGCCGCCGAGGGTGCGGTTCTGCGCCTGTGGATTGTCGACAGTGACCCGGGTGTCGATGCGCGAGGGCTGGGAGGCCTGGACCTGGAGGGTGGGGAGGGTGGGTTCGTCCGCGGCCTGGGCGGTGTGTACGGCGAACAGAATGGCAGCAGCAAGCAGGTGGCGACGCATGGCATGATCCGTGAAAACAATGTGAAATGTTATAACGTAACTATTTGTATCGACAAGGGCGAAATGGGCCTTGCGGCAGGCGGTGGATATGAGAATGGTTCTCATATGAAAATGCGGGACGATCCCCTCTGGTCCCATCATGCTCAACCTCACCCTTGCCGACCTTGATCGCCTGGGCCGCAGCAGCGGCTTCCGCTATCGCCTGCCGGCGTCGGCCGCCGATCTGTCGGGTGAACAGTGCGTGGTGCAAGGCAGGGTGGAGCAGCGTCGCCTGCGCCCGGGCATGACCCTGGCGCTGTCGGACGTGATCGCCCATCAGCCGTTCGAGGCAACTTCGGAATCGCCGCCGGCCTTCTCGGCGATCGTGATGCTGGAGGGACGCGCAGGGGCGCGGCTGGCGGGGCAGGCAGTGATCGGCATGAACCCGGGTGCCGGCACGATGGTGCTGGCCGAGGCAGCACCGATGACCGCGATTCATCCCGCCGGGCAGCGGATGCGCAGCCTGAATGTCTCGTTGGACGCACCTGCCGGGATTGACGACCCGATGATCAGCGAACTGCTATCCACCGCGCATCGCATCGGTCACCCGCGGTTACGTGGTTGGCAGGTTCCCTGGCATCTCGAGCACGCCGCTGACCAGCTGCTGTCGGGCAGCTGGCACGGCGCGATGCATGCACTGCTGTGCGAGAGTATCGGCCTGCAGATGCTGGCCCTGGCGCTGGGGGCGCCTGCGAGGGAGGCATCGCCGGACCTGCGTGTTTCAGCACGTGACCGCTGCATGCTGCAGCGGGTGATCGATTGCCTGCAGGCGGCTCCGGCCGCCGACCATTGCCTGGAGGATCTGGCGCGCCTGGCCTGCATGAGCCCAAGCAGCCTGCGCCTGAAGTTCCAGCAGGTGTATCAGTGCTCGGTGTTCGGCTGGCTGCGCGAGCATCGCCTGCAACTGGCCTGCGCGCAGCTGCGGCAGGGCTGCAGCGTACAGCAGGCCGCGCATTTCGTCGGTTACCGGCATGCCACGAATTTCGCGACCGCGTTCCGTGCGCGCTACGGCATCGCGCCCAGCCAGCTGCGCTGACGCCGGATCAGCGTCGGCAACGCGCATACATCTGCTGCGTCCGGGCATACGTGTGCTCACGCTCAAATGACAATAATTCTCATCCAGCCTTTCCCTCCTGCTGGATCTCCCATGCCCGCCTGTATCCGCCCGCGCGCCCTGGCAACCGCCATCGGCACGACCCTGGCGCTGTTCAATACTGCCCATGGCGCCGAGCGCGCCCCCGCCGCGAACGCCTCGCAGTTGCCCACCGTGCAGGTCACGGCCGACCTCGATGGCAGCACCGAATCCTCGCGTTCCTACACCACCGATTCCATGGGCACGGCGACGGGGTTGTCGCTGACGTCGCGGCAGACGCCGCAGTCGGTCAGCGTCATCACCCGCCAGCAGATCGAGGACCGGGGCCTGCTCAGCACCGCCGATGCGCTGGCCACTGCTCCGGGCATCTCGGTCACGCGCAGTGATGCCAACCGCTACTCGTTCTCGGCACGCGGCTTCGACATCGACAACTATCAGTTCGATGGCGTGGTGATGCCGGTGCTGTCGCCGTGGAATTTCGGCGAGAACAACCTGGACATGGTGGTGTACGACCGCATCGAGATCGTGCGCGGCGCCAATGGCCTGATGACCGGTGCCGGCAATCCGTCGGCGGCGGTGAACTACGTGCGCAAGCGCCCGCTGCGCGACGTTGCTGCCAGTGGCGGCATCAGCCTCGGCAGCTGGGACGCGCGCCGTGCTTGGGTGGACGTGTCCAGCCCACTCAGCCGGGAAGGGCGCGTGCGTGGCCGCATGGTCGCTGCGCAGGCCGAGGGCGACAGCTACACCGCTGGCCTGGACAGCACCACGAAGACGCTCTACGGCGTGGTCAGCGTGGACCTGGGCGAGGACACCGGATTGATCGCCGGTATCTCCTACCAGGCCAACGACAATCGTGGCTTCGGCAGCGGCTTTGCGCTGTTCAACGCCGACGGCACGCGTACCCGCTTCGACCGCTCGGCATCGGCCACCGCGCCGTGGGCACGGATGAGCACCGATACCCGCAACGGCTTCTTCGATTTCAACCATCGCTTCGGCAACGACTGGCAGGCACGCGTGTCCTACAGCCGCTCGCATACCGATATGGAGATGAAGCATCTCTACCGGGGCGGCTATCCCGATCCGGTGACCGGGGCGATGCCCAATGGCAACAGCTTCACCCGCTACGATGGTCCGGTGCGCCGTGAGGCGGTCAGTGTCAGCCTGACCGGTCCCTTCCAGCTGTTCGGCCGCCAGCACACGGCGTCCGTCGGCTGGTCGCGCTCACGCGACGAGATCGCACTGGGGCAGTACCGCGCATTGGCGCCATTGCCGCCGTTGGCCAGCTACCTGGACTGGCACGGGCCGGGCACGCCCGAGCCGGTGTGGGCCAGCAACAAGACCCAGGCCGATGATCTGGACAATCATCAGAGCGGTGCCTATGCCGTGGCGCGGCTGTCGCTGGCTGATCCGCTGCATGTGATCGTCGGTGGCCGCCTGAGCAACTGGGAGACCGACCAGGTCTACTTCGGCAGCAAACGGAAGTACCGCTACCGCAACGAGTTCGTGCCCTATGCCGGCGTGGTCTGGGACCTCAACGACTACAGCAGCGCCTACGCCAGCTACACTGGCATCTTCAAGCCGCAGAACAACCGCAACGAATCCGGGCAGATCCTCGACCCGGTCAGCGGCCGCAGCTATGAGCTGGGCGTCAAGGGCAGCTGGCTGCAGGAGCGCTTGAATGCGTCGGTGGTGCTGTTCCGCACCCAGCAGGACAACCTCGCCGAGGCCACCGGTGGTCTGGTCGAAGGCAGCACGCAGGCGGCCTACCGCGCAGTGAAGGGCGCAACGGTAGACGGCCTGGAACTGGAACTGGCCGGTGAGCCGCTGCCGGGGTGGAGCCTGGGCACCAGCTTCACCACCTTCATCGCGCAGGACGCGCAGGGCAGGGCGATCAACACCGCCAAGCCGCGCAGCCTGTTCAAGCTGTTCACTACCTGGCGGCTGCCGGGTGCCTGGGACCGGCTGACCATCGGCGGTGGCGTGGACTGGCAGAACCGCATGTACCAGACCGCCACCGCGCCCGGAAATCGCCGGGTGCCGGTGCAGCAGCCCAGCTACGCTCTGGTGAACCTGATGGCGCGCTACCAGTTCAGTTCCAATGTGTCGGCGGCGGTCAACATCAACAACCTGTTTGACCGCCGCTACTACTCGCAGATCGGCTTCTACAACCAGGGCTGGTACGGGGCACCGCGAAACGTGATGTTCACGCTGAAGGTTGGCTACTGACGATGCCGTCGCGTCAGTCAGGGATCCAGCGGATCCATCGGGTCGATGCGCAGCGATTCGGGAGCCGGCACGAACGGGATCGCGTAGGGCGAAACGCGTGAACCGACCTTGCCCGGAACGTAACCCAGTTCATGGCGGTTGCGCTCGCTGAAGGCGCTGCTGGCGACCGAATCGATATGCGATGGACTGCTGACCACCAGTGCCGGTTGCCGCGGCGGTGACTGCAGGGCCGCCAGCAACCGGGCTGCATTGCGCAGGTTGGTGGTGGTGTGGCGGGCATACGGCTCGATGATGATCGCATCTGCGGGAATGCCGAAGCGTGCCATCAGCGCTTCGCGCATCTGCACCGCTTCGACGCTGCGGGTGCCGCGCGGATGTACCGCACCACCGGAGACGATGAGGAAGGGCGCATCACCTGCCGCGTAGCGCTGCGCGGCCGCCTTCAGGCGCAGCTTGCTGCCGGCGCTGAGCGGGGTGGTCAGTTCATCCGGTCCCTGGCCCAGCACGATGATCGCGGTGTACGGATGCGCATTCCAATCGAGCTGCCGCGCACGCGCAAACGGCGCGGCGTTCATCCCCGCGCTGATGGGCTCAAAACGGATCGCATCGAGGCGGTCATTGGCATCGAGCAGGCCTACCGCCACCGCGATGCTGCGATCGAATACGGCGTAGGCGGCGCTGGCGTCCACCTCGCTCATCTGCATGGCAATGGCGACGTCGCCGGCCAGTCGCGTGCTGCCCGCTGCGCCGATCGGGCCGTCGATGGCGTCGTAGCGGGGCGGCTGGCCCTGGCCATAGACGGAGAGAATGTTGTTGAGGCCCGCCAGCTCCCGTTCGATGGCCTCGGCGTGCGCGGGAGCCGCGGCGGTCAACAGGCCTGCCTGCGCGGGCGTCCAGCGTGCGGACGCGAGCGTGCAGGTGGCGGTCCGGCAGCGGGCCAGCTGCTGCGTGCGTTCGGCCAGGAGGGCACGCGCATCGTCGGGCAGCATATCGGGCGTCAACTGCGTGAGGGTCGGGAACAGGCGTGCGGCCAGCGCGGCGCTGTCGCGGTCGTCGGCCGCCGCCGCAAATGGCAGCGCTGCCGTGGCAAGCAGGGCGATGGACAAGGCAAATCGTCGATGCATCACCAGCTCCTGCTCACCATCAGGCGGACGTTGCGGCCAAACAGCGGCCGTCCATAGATTGCCTCGGCCGAACCCTGTCCGGCCAGGGCATCGGTGCGGGTGTTGCCCTCGGTGAGTCCCTTTTCATTGGTCAGGTTGTCGCCTACCAGCTGTGCACCCCAGTTGCCGCGCTTCCATGAAACGCCCAGGCCCAGGGTCTGGTAGGCAGGCAGCGCCGTCTGGTTGAACAGATCAACATAGGATTTGCCGACCACGTCATAACGCAGCCAGGTCTCGAACTGGTCCTGGCCGTGCTGGAAGCTGAAGGTCGGGCGGAGGTTGCCGTAGAGCTTGGGCTCGCGAACGATCTGCTTGCCGTTGACGGCAGCCGGATCGGCACCGGAATCGTTCTGCAGGCTGTCGTACTGCGGATCGCTGACCGTGATCGAGCCGGCAATGCTGAACCAGTCCAGCGGTCGGAACAGCCCATCCAGTTCGATGCCCTTGGAGACGGCGGTACCGATGAACGGCACCGACTGGTCATTGCGGCCGGTGGTCGGGTTGAACGCTACGAACGAGGCGTTGAGCGGGTCGAACTTCGTATAGAACGCGGTCAGGTACAGGTAGGACCGGCCGAATCCGGCCTTCAGGCCCAGCTCGTACTGGTCCAGCTGGGTCTGCACGATGGTGGGATCGATCGAGCGTGCCACTGACGAGTTGGGAACGATCTCCATGTGCGAGACGCGGGCGTAGGCGCCCACCGAAGGGGTGAAATCGAAATTCGCACCCACGGTCCAGTTGGTCGCGGACGGATCCAGGCGATGGTTCTGGACGACGCCGGTGAACCGGCGCGTGGTGTTGTCGGCCAGTGTGCTGCGGTCGCCGAGGTCGACCTGCGCGGTCTGCTCTGCGTAGCCTTCATAGCGATAGCGTTCATGGCGGATACCAGCGTCGAGCTTGAAGCGGTCCGTCAGTGCCCATGTGTCATTGGCATACACCGCGAAGATGCGGGCATCGACCTTGCCGCGATTCAAGGTGGTGGTGTAACGCAGCGTGCCCTTGTCGGTCACATAACCCAGCGGGGTGCCTTCGTTGCCGTAGGCCACCAGATCCAGTAGGCGTGGCTTGCCGCGCATCTCCATCAGCATGTCCTGGTACAGGCTGAAGGCCGTGGTGCCGAAGAAGGCTGTGTATGCGCCGATGTTCAGATCGTGGCTGCCCCAGGCCGTTTCAAACAACCGCGTCGCACTGAAGTCGGCCTGGCCGGAGTAGAAATCCGAATCTGCGGCCCGGTACTGGGCCGAGATCACCAGGCCGGAGTCGGCATAGGGATCGTAGGCGCTCGCCCCGTTGCTGCCAGCCAGGGCGTAGCCCATCCGCGCGACGCCGGCACCGAAGGCGGTACGGGCCGCACCCAGATAGCCGTTGGCGAAGGTGCGTGCGTCGACCGGGTTGGTGGTCGAGTACAGTGCGTCGAAGGTGTTGCGACCCTTGGTGTAGCCGGTTTTCAGCGAGATCGTCCAATCGCTGGCAGTGTTTTCGTACTGGAAGCCGATGTTGCCGAAGCGCATGTGGCGGCCATCGGCCAGGTCGCGGTTCATGCCCTGCAGGACGCCGCCGCCATCGAGGTACTTCAGGTTGACACTGCGCAGCGACGGCGAGTTCAGCGTACCGTCGAAGTAGTCGATGTACGGGTCCAGCGGAACGCTGGGATTGCGCGGATCGGCGACCGGGATCGGCAGGTAGAACGTATTGTGGTCATCGACGAAGGTACCGCTGACCTTGAACCAGCTGGTGTCGTCGAAGTAGTGCTTGATGTTGCCGCGTATCTGCCCGCCCTTGTCGTTCGGGAAGCCGTTGTCGCGGTAGCCATCGTGCTGGCGCAGGAATCCACCGACCGCGTAGAAGGTGTCCTTGCCGAGGGCGCCGGACTGGTACATCTCGCCGCGGTACAGCCCGGTGTCACCGACGGTCAGCTGGGCCTTGCCGTGGGTCTCTTCGGAGCCCTCGGCCAGGATGTTGTTGACGATGGCGCCGCCACTGCTTGCATAGATCGGCGCCGGGCCACCACGTACGATCTCCACTCGCTGGTTCATCACGTCGAACCGGTTCATGCCGTCGCCGGAGTTGAAGAAGTGGCCATCCAGCTCGTGGTAGAGGGGCAGGCCGTCCTGCTGGAAGGCGATGAAGCCACGATCGGTGGGAATGCCGCGCAGCCGGGTGATGTTCTGCACCTCGCCGCCGGTGGCCTCGACATGGATACCGGGCACTGAGCCGAGCAGGTCGGCATAGCTTTTCGGTGCGAGCTTCTGCACGTCTTCGCGGCTGAGTGAATTGACGGCGAAGGACGCATCGAAGCGACGCTGGGTGCGTGCTGCACCGGTGACCACCACCGCATCCAGCGTTGCGGCGTCGGCGCTGTCCTTGTTCGGGACCGGGGCATCCTGCGCAGAAGCGTTGCCGTGCAGGGATATCAAGGCCAGGGAGATTCCCAGGACCAGGGGGCTGATGTTCATCGGAGGGCGGCCATGCAGGGAAGGGGGACCGCTGCACGGTAGGTCCGGGCGATGACGGAATTGTTTACTTCGGCGGAAATAAACAATTAAACGCTGGCATCGGCGCCCAGCTGGTGGATCGGCAGCAGCGCTGCGCCCACCGATACTGCGGATCCTCCCAGCCGTGACACATGCACCTGCGGCAGGCGCAGGCTGTCCAGCGCACTGCTCCAGCGTGCGGGCTGCTGCAGGTGTTGCCCCAACGCTTCCAGTACCTGGCGGGGCAGTGAACCGGACAGGATCACAGCGCCCGGATCGAGCCACGCCACGCCGGTATTGGCCGCTGCGCCCAGCTGGTTGCCCGCGCGCTCGGCCCAGGCACTGATGATGCCGGCATGGGTGTCCAGGCAGGCCTCCAGCTCGAACAGCGAAGGAATTCCGGCGCCGGCCTCGCGCAACGTGGCCAGCAGGTCGATGCCCGACGGGCGCGGTGCGTCCATACGGAACAGGCGACCGATGTCGCCGGCATTGCCGAATTCACCGCGCATCACATCACGCCGATGGATCACGCCGCCACCCACGCCGTGGCCGACATACAGCAGCAGCGCCGAGGCGCAGTCGCGGATCAGCCCGCTGTCGTAGTACTCCGCCAACGCCGCCAGGGTTGCATCGTTCTCCACCCAGACCGGAAAGCCGAAGTAGTCTTCGAAGAAGTGGTCGTTGTCGATATCGCGCCAGCCATGCAGCCAGTCCACCGCGTGCCGGCGTGCCGGACCGGTTTCGACCACGGGCCCGGGAACGGCTACACCCAGGCCCAGAAAGCGCGCGCGCATCAGTCCGGTGCTGCTGGTGAGGCTGCGCAGGCGCTGGTCCACGCAATGGACGAAATCGTGGGGATCTGCGCTGTCGAAGGCGGTGGCATCACGGGCGATGACCTGGCCGGCGAAATCCACCAGTGCGATCTCCAGCCAACCCGGATGCACCGTGGCACCGGCGGCATAGCCGCCCCGACCGGACAGCGCCAGTGGCACCGAGGGACGGCCGCGCTGGCCATCGCACAGTTGTCCTTGTTCCTCGATCACTTCCAGCATCAGCAGTTCCCGCGCCAGGCGTGTCAGCGCGCCGTTGTGCATGCCCAGCTGGTGGGCGATGGTGATGCGGGGAACCGCGCCCATCGTGCGCAACAGCCAGATGATGCGCTTGTGGTCGGCCTCCAGTGCGATCAGCGGCTTGCGGCGCAACCGCGATGTCGGGGCCAGACTCACGGGCGCAGGCCCTCGGTGCGTGCTGCCGGGATGGGCCAGGCCAATGCGGCCAGCGAAAGCAGGCTGCCGGCGGCGACCAGCGAGACCAGAGCGGCCGCGGTGCCCGGATCGCCCGCCTGTACACCGGGCAGCACTTCGCCCAGCAGCAACGAAGAGGCCGCGATGGATAGCTTCATGGTTCCGGTGAGCAGTGCAAAACAGCTGAGGTCATCGTCGCGTCCGCCATGGATGGCATGGCGACGGGCGATCAGCGCGGTGCGTCGCCACAGCACCAGGCCGACGCTGGCCACCGCCGTCCCGTGGATGGCGGCACATGTAATCGCTATGGGGGGAGAGGGGATGGCCACGTACACGACAACGGTGGCGACGGCCAGCACCGACATCAGCGCAAGCATCCCGGTCTCGCTGTGCAGCATTGAACGCAGGCGCAGGCAGAGCCAGGGGGCAACCACCATGCCCGCCACCATCGCGAAGGTCAGTGCTGCCCCGTGTTCGGCAAAGGGGAACAGACGCCCGGCCAGGCCTACCAGCGCCGTCTCTGCCGCTGCGCCCAGCAGAACAGGCAGCAGCGCCGGCAGGGGCAGGGCAACAGCAGCGGACGTCCTGGTTGCTGAGGGTCGTGGGGGCGTTGCGACGCAGGCCAGGGGAAGCGCAGCGGCCGCGATCAGCACGCCGATGATCATGCAGATCAGCAACGCGTTGCCACTGCCCTGGGACGCAGGCGGACCGACCACGCCGAACAGCGCCGCGGCAATGCACAGCTTGGAAATGGGTACCACCACGGCGCGCGTGGAGACATAGCGCATGGCCTCGTCCTCGTCACGGGGCAGCAACGAAGTCAACGCATTCTGCGCCACGTCGTAGACCGCATAGCAGCTACGGAACAGCAACGATGCGACCAGCAATGGCAGGAAGACGGTCTCGGCCGCGTTGCCCGGGCTGAACAGCAGGCAGGCGCTGGCGGCCGTGCCGAGCCCGCCGATGAGCTGCAGGCGCAGGGCCACGCGCTGCTGGTTGCGCAGGCGGCTGAATACGGCGGCCAGCAGCAGATCGAGCAGGCTGCTGTAGGCAAATGAAATGGCCAGCAGCTGGCCGGTGTGGGCCGCCGACAGCCCCAGCCGGGCGTGCAGGTAGTAGCCCAGCACCAGATCCACGAACGACCAGACCAGGGTGCGGGCAAAGTGGCCGGCGGCATAGAGGTGCCGTGGCGAGGGCTGCGCGTTCAACGCCGTGTACTGGGGGGAAGAGCCGGAGATGCTGGATCGTTCTACTACCCCTGTGTGACATGGTCCTGACATGACGGGTGGCCGGGCATTCAGCGAGTGGCTTGCACCGCCTGCCGCAGGCGCGCAGCATTCGCCCTGCTGCCCCATCACGCGTCACGCAGCGCCTTCTTCACTGGAACGGAGCAACGTATGAAGCTGTTGTCCGCTGTGTTGTTGTCTGCGCTTTCGCTACCCGCCGTTCCGGCGCTCGCAGTGGAAGCGTCGCCTTCCCCGCTGCTGGGGCGCTGGTCGCTGGATATCGCCACGTCTGCGCTACCCGAAGCGCAGCGCCCGAAGCAGGTGGTGCTGGAGTTCAAGGACGCCGGTGCGGGTCGTTGGAGTTCACACGTGGACATCGTCCTGCACGACGGCAAGACCATGAAATCCGACGGCGCGCTGGCGCTCGATGGTACGCCGGGGCCCTTGTCCGGCACCTACGGCGCGGACAAGGCCAACCTGAAACTGCCGGCGCCGAACACCCTGGTGATGCAGCTGGTGGACCATGGCACGCCGGCCTCCACCCGCATCTATACCGTGGCGGCCGACCGTACGACGATGACCGAGACCAAGGCGTTCTACGGTCACGACGGTACGCCGATCCTGCAGACCAACCTGTTCAAGCGGATACCGTAGCGGCGCCGCCTGCGCCATGCCCACGGGGAGGAACTCCGCGGGCATGGCACCGGCACCTTACACCGTCGCCGGGTCGCGCTTGCCGGTGTCGATGCCATACGTGTCGATGGCCTCCTGCATCCGCGAGCGCTCGATGCGGCCTTCGTCGGCCAGCGACTTCAGGGCTGCCAGCACGATGAAGTGGCGATCCACTTCAAAGAACGTGCGCAGCGACTCACGCGTGTCGGAACGGCCGAAGCCATCGGTGCCGAGTGCGGTGAAGCGACGGTCGTTGATGAAGGGACGGATCTGGTCGCCGACGATCTTCATGTAGTCGGTGGCCACCACCACAGGGCCTTCATGGCTCTGCAGGCACTGCTGCACGTAGGGTACGCGCGGTTCCTCGGCCGGGTGCAGCAGGTTCCAGCGTTCGGCGGCCAGGCCGTCGCGGCGCAGTTCGGTCAGGCTGGTCGCGCTCCACACATCGCTGGCGATGCCGAAGTCCTGCTGCAGCAGTTCTGCCGCGGCTTCCACTTCGCGCAGGATCGAGCCGCTGCCCATCAGCTGCACGCGTGGCTGCGAGGCGGCATCGGCGGCTGCCGGACGCAGCAGGTAGAGGCCCTTCAGGATGCCGGCCTCGGCGCCTTCGGGCAGTGCCGGCTGTGGGTAGTTCTCGTTGAGCACGGTGATGTAGTAGTAGATGTCTTCCTGGTCGACATACATGCGGCGCAGGCCGTCATGGATGATCACCGCCAGCTCGTAGTTGTAGGTCGGGTCGTAGGACACGCAGCTCGGAATCACCGACGACAGCACATGGCTGTGGCCATCATCGTGCTGCAGGCCTTCGCCCATCAGCGTGGTGCGGCCCGACGTGGCACCGAGCAGGAAGCCGCGGGTACGCGCATCGGCAGCGGCCCAGGCCAGGTCACCGACGCGCTGCAGGCCGAACATCGAATAGAAGATGCAGAACGGAATCGTCGCCAGGCCGTGGTTGCTGTAGGCGGTGCCGGCGGCGATCCATGAACAGATCGCACCGGATTCGTTGATGCCTTCCTGCAGGATCTGACCGTCCTTGGCTTCCTTGTAATAGCTCAGCTGGCCGGCATCCTGCGGGGTGTACAGCTGGCCCAGGTAGGAGTGGATGCCGATCTGGCGGAACAGGCCTTCCATGCCGAAGGTGCGCGATTCATCGGGCACGATCGGAATCACCAGCTTGCCCAGTTCCGGGTCCTTCAACAGGCTGGTGAGGATGCGCACGAAGCCCATGGTGGTGGACTGGCCGCGATCGCCACTGCCCTGCAGCTGGGTGTTGAAGATCGACAATGGTGGCAGCGGCAGGGGATCGACCTTGGCCAGGCGCGCTGGCAACTGCCCACCCTGGATGCGGCGGCGCTCGGCGAAGTAAGCCGCCTCGGCGCTGCCCGGTTCCGGGCGCAGGTAGGGCATCTCCTCCAGCTGCTCGTCGCTGACCGGCAGGTTGAAGCGGTCACGGAAGGCACGCACCGCGTCGGCGCTCATCTTCTTCAGCTGGTGGTTGATGTTCTGGCCTTCGCCGGCCTCGCCCATGCCGAAGCCCTTGACCGTCTTGGCCAGGATCACTGTCGGCCGGCCGCGGGTGTTCACCGCCTGCTGGTAGGCGGCGTACACCTTCTGCGGATCGTGGCCACCACGTGCCAGCGCCCAGATGTCGTCGTCGCTCATGTGCGCGACCAGCGCCAGCAGCTCGGGGTAACGGCCGAAGAAGTGTTCGCGCACGTAGGCGCCGCTCTGCGACTTGAAGGTCTGGTAGTCGCCGTCCACGCACTCCATCATGCGCTGGCGCAGCAGGCCGCTGTGGTCGCGGGCCAGCAGGTCGTCCCAGCCACTGCCCCAGATCAGCTTGATCACGTTCCAGCCGGCCGCGCGGAAGGTGCCTTCCAGTTCCTGGATGACCTTGGCGTTGCCGCGTACCGGACCGTCCAGGCGCTGCAGGTTGCAGTTGACCACGAACACGATGTTGTCCAGCCGCTCGCGGCCGGCCAGGGAAATTGCCGCCAGCGATTCGGGCTGGTCCATTTCGCCGTCGCCGAGGAAGGCCCAGACCTTGCGGCCCTGGTGTTGTTTCAGGCCGCGGTACTCCAGGTAACGCATGTAGCGCGCCTGGTAGGCGGCGGTCAGCGGGCCCAGCCCCATCGACACGGTGGGGAACTGCCAGAACTCCGGCATCAATCGCGGGTGCGGATACGAGGACAGGCCTTCGCGGCCGGCTTCGCGGCGGAAGTTGTCCATGCGCGCTGGATCGATGCGGCCTTCCACGTACGCGCGGCCGTAGATCCCCGGCGCGGAGTGGCCCTGGATGTAGATCATGTCGCCGTCGAAGGTGTCAGTACGGCCACGGAAGAAATGATCGAAGCCCACGTCGTACAGCACAGCCGCCGACTGGTAGGTGGCGATGTGGCCGCCGACGTTGGAGTGCATGCCGGCACGCAGCACCATCACCATCGCGTTCCAGCGGATCATCGCGTTCAGGCGGCGCTCGATGGGCAGGTCACCCGGGTAGGCCGGCTGGCGCTCGGGCGGGATGGTGTTGACATAGGCGGTCCAGGCACGGGTATGCAGGTCGCCGTGCTGCTGCGCGTCCAGATCGCTCAGCTGGTCGATCAGGTAGTGCGCGCGCGGCCGGCCGCCGGCCTGCATCACCGCCTCCAGCGATTCACGCCACTCCTGGGTTTCCAGTGGATCGGTATCGAAGGGAATGAGGGCTTGGTTCATGGCTGTCTCCAGAGGGCGCCGGTCGGACGTCTGCCTGGGCGACAACACCGGCAGGGCGCACGGCACTGGAGCGGGGTCGCAACGGCGGGGGCCGTGACGCGAAGGGCGACCGTGGCGGCCACCGAGAAGACAAGCGTAGGCCTGCCCCCTACGCTTCGGTAGGCGGGCGGGGCTTGGGTCTCTGGCAAGCAAGGGTTGGTGCCGCGCACCTTATCATGGGTCGATGCGCTGGGCGCGGCCGCTGATCAGGCCGGGGACAGCCCCGGCAGGAACACCGGGATGATCGCCACGCCGACGCCCAGCAGGCACCAGGCGACGATGGGCAACCAGCGCGCCAGGCGTTGGGCGGGTTCCGGTAAACGACGGCCGTCGGGACATTGCAGGGGCGGCACTCCAGCGGCTGCCCGCCGGTCGTTGAAACGCCACTGTCATCGATGGCGGTCACCCTGCGGGGCTTTCCAGCCTCGGGGTGGTTGGCCGGCCGTGAACAGCGTGAGGATCTGGGAGAAGAGCTACGCGCTGCGGCGCCGGCTGCTGCGTGGCTTCTTCCTGCGTCGCGGTTCGGCCAGCGAGGATGCCGAAGACCTGGCGCAGGAGGTCTATCTTCGCCTGCTGCGCAGCACCGGCGAAGATGCCGGTGCGGTCGAGAACCCGGAAGCCTACCTGTTCACCGTGGCGGCCAACCTCGCGCGCGAGCATGCGCGTGCGCGGTCGTCGCTGCCGCCGCTGGAAGACGTCGATCTGCTGGCCGAAGTGCTGAAAAGCGAAGAAGACATCGAAGGTGAATTCGAGCGTGCGCAGCGCTGGAATGATATCCGCAGCACCATCGCACGACTGCCGGCAACCACGCGTCGGGTGATGGAGCTGCACTACCGCGACGGGCTGGATTGCCCGGCCATCAGTCAGCAGCTGCAGGTGTCGGTGCACATGGTGCGCAAGCACATCGGCAAGGGGCTGGAGGCCTGCAGGAAGGCGCTGGGCGCCAGGGAGCACACATGAACCGGACCTCATCGCCCGTAGTCGACGACACGATCGCCTGCGAGGCCATGGACTGGTTCCTGCGCAATCGCGACGGAACACTGGGCGAGGCCGAGCGGGTTGCGTTCCTGGGCTGGATGAAGCACTCGCCGGAGCACGTGCGCGCCTACATGCAAGCCCTCGCGTTGCACCGGCAGGTCGGTGAGGCGCTGCAATCACCGTTGCCTGAAGAGGCGCTGGTGCCGCCACGGCAGGTCGCTGCCAAGGTGGTGCCGCTGTTCGCCAGCGTGCACGCACCGCCGCGCGCTGTACCGCGTCGCGGTCGTGCGCGCTGGTGGGTGATGGCCGCCGCAGCCTGTATCGCCCTGCTCGGCGTGGGCCTGGTTCCGCAGGTGATGCCCACCGGGCAGCTCTACAGTGCCGGACAGGGTGAACTTCGCGACCTGGTGCTGCCCGACCAGACCCAGGTGCGGCTCAACGCGGACAGCCGCCTGCGGGTACGCATGGGCTGGTTCAGCCGCAAGGTGGAGTTGCTGCAGGGTGAGGCCACGTTCGATATCGCCGGTGACCGACGGCCGTTCGAGGTGCAGGTGAACGGCTTGCAGATCCGCGATATCGGCACGGTGTTCGATGTGTCCCGACGGTTGCAGGGCACGCGCATCGGCGTGGTTTCCGGCGAGGTGGAGGTATGGAGCCAGGGCGCGGACGCCCGGCGCCTTGCGCAACTGGGCGAAGGCCGGGTGGTGCAGGTCGACGCGCGCAGCCATGCGGTGGAGTCGCTGGATGTACCGTTGTCGATGCTGCTGGACTGGCAGCGGCGCAAAGTGTCCTTCCTGGATGAGCGGCTGGACGAGGTGGCCGCTGCCTTCAACCGGCACAACCAGGTGCAGGTGCGCGTGCTGGACGAAGGTGCGGCATCGGCACGGTTGTCGGGCAGCCTCGATGCGCATCGCATCGGTGCGCTGCAGGCCTTCCTCGAACGCGACCCGCGCTTCGTGGTGAGGCGCGAAGGCGACACCGTGCGGGTTGGCAGCCGCTGAGGCCCGTGTGGTCGTGGACTGTCAGAAAAAATTCATCGAATCCGCGTTCTCCACTTCAGTGGATGCGGGCTCTTACTTGGGAGAAGCCGCTGCCGATCCGCGCAGCGGCACCTGCTGCCTTCTCTCTTCCAAGGACCCGTGATGCGCAACACGCTCTACCTGTCGATCATCCTCGCCCTGTCTCCCTGCAGCGTGCCGTCGGCGGCTGCGGCCACTACCGATGGTCTCGAGGCCCGCGTTTCGGCGCCGATCGAGGCGCAGCCGTTGGCGCGTGCGCTGGAGCAGTTGTCGCGCAGTTCCGGGGTGCAGTTCCTGTACTCGGCCGGCGGTGATGCCCGCATGGCCGGTGCGGTGCCGCGCGGTGCCACCGTCAAGCAGGCGCTGGATGCACTGCTGGCCGGTACCGGCCTGGGCTACACCGTGGTGGATGGCAATGTCATCGCAATCGATCCGGCACCCGTACGCAACGCGCCGAAGCCGGCCCCGCCGAAGCCGCGCGAGGCCGAGGCGATGGTGGCGCCGACCCTGGACACGGTGAAGGTGATTGCCGCACATGAGGTCATCGACCAGAAGAAGTCGTCGCCGGTGATCAAGGATTCGGTGGTGTATGACGAGATGGACAGCTACGGCGACGAGACCCTGGCCGAAAGCCTGATGGCCGCGCCAGGCCTGAGTGCGGTGGAAGATGCCGGTGAGCCACGTTACGTGACCGTGCGCGGCGTACAGGCCAACCTCAACTACACCACCATCGATGGCATCGCGATTGCCAGCGTGGGAGGCAGTGGCTCCGGCGAGCGCATGAACAACCTGCAGCTGATTCCCAGCGACATCGGCACCCGTACCGACATCTACAAGAGTTTCAGTGCCGAGCAGGCCCCGGATGCGATCGGCGGCGTGATCGACATCATCAGCCGCAGCGCCTTCGATCGGTCCGGCAAGTACGTGTTTGCCGATGTGGCAGGCATCTATTCCACCGCCGAGACCAACGTCGAGCGCAGCGCTGGCGGCAACCACGAGACCCTGGGCCACTTCGGCAAGAGCGCCAAGATGGTGTTCTCCAACCAGTTCGGCGTCGACCAGTCGTTCGGCATCGTTGCGGTGGCACGCTATGAGCAGCGTTCGCGCAACAGCGTCAAGCGCTGGGTGGAGTCGAACTACTACTACAACGACGCTGGCAAATACCTCACCGACGGTACCACGGGTCCGGACGAGGCCAAGGGCTGGAACGGGTTGCGTGCGCCTGGCAACTTCAGCACCGGCACCTATACCAACTTCATCACCAACTTCGGTGGCTCCGCCAAGCTTGAGTGGAAGCCCTCGGATGATCCGTTCTACGCATCGCTGCTGCTGTACTCGTACCGGTTCTACGAGAACTCGACGATGAACAAGACCGATCTGTACGGCAACGCCAAGTTTCCGATACGCAACCAGACCGAAAACAGCGGCACCACCCAGATCAACAGCATCTACATCAAGAACCGGCACGACCGTTGGGACCGCAACAACCGCGGTGCCATCGCCAGCTTCAACTGGGATATCGGTGATCGATCGCAGCTGACCCTGCGCGGTGGCCATACCGAAGAGACCTTCCACAACAACCAGGTTTACTGGGGGGTGCGCGCCTACCCAAGCAATCTGTTCGTCGATTACGAGAATGACAGCCACGGCTTCCCCAACGCGGTGGCCGTTTCCGATTCCAGCCTGCTGACCAGTTCCGCATTCAAGCTCAATCCGGCGCAGGCCTACGTCTCCCCGCGCGATGCCAAGGAGAGCATCGACAACCTGCGCGCCGACTTCAGCTACAACATCGATGCCGATGCGAGAGGTTTCGGCCTGGCCGCCGGTGCCGAGTACCGCCATCTGAAGATCTGGCAGGACATCGACTTCGACTATTTCAAGAGCAGTGCCACGCTCAACGATTACCTGTACCCGGGTTCGACGCTGCTGGGCAGCGTGCCGGGCTTTCCGCTGATCGACAACCGCAAGTGGAACGAGGAACTGCTGCCAAAACTGGGCAACAACAATGCGGCGTATCCGAATGCCAACGTCACCAGTGACTACAAGTATGTGGAGGACATCACCAATGCCTATGTATCCGCGCACTACGCCTGGGACCGGCTGCTGCTGATCGGCGGCCTGCGTTACGACCACACCCGCTTCGATGCCTACAGCCCGTTCAGCGATGATGGCGGCACTACCTATACCTCCGCCTTCCGCAACACGAGCGGTGGCTACAACAATCTGCTGCCCTCCTTGAATGCAACCTTCAAGCTTACCGAGAACCAGCGCCTGCGCTTCTCCGCCAGCCGAACGCTGGGCCGGCCGACGCCGAGCAACATCGCCCAGGCCACCAGCACCAGTTGCGGCGATGACGAGGAGGGCAGGGGCTTCTGCAGCATCAAGCAGGGTAATGCCAACCTGCAGCCGCGCCGTTCCACCAATATCGACCTGGCGTGGGACCTGTATTTCAACGGCAACAACGGCCTGGTCTCGGTGGCGCTGTTCGACAAGGTGATCAAGGACGACATCTACACCCTGACCACCTTCGAGAACGTGGGTGATACCCGCTACCGGGTGACTCAGCCGATGAACACCGATGAGTCCACGCTGCGCGGTGTCGAGTTCGCGGTGGCCAACCGCAACCTGCAGTGGGGCCGCCAGCGTTTCGACATGTACTTCAACGCCACGCGGCTGGAAGGCCAGACCAACTACCGCATCAGTGATGGCACCGAGCGCCGCCTGGACCGGCTGCTGTACCAGCCGGACTGGTCGCTCAACGGTTCGGTGATCTGGCGCATGCCGTGGAAGAGCGCGCAGCTGCGCCTGTCCGGCACCTACCGCAGCCGCATGCTGGTCGACTTCGGCGACACCCAGTGGCTGGATTCGTACTACGACCCTTACATGACCTTCAACATGGGCTTCAGCCACAAGGTCAGCAGGCACGTGACGCTGAAGTACGAGGCCAAGAACCTGTTCAACACCCAGCCGACCTACAGCACCGGTCCGAACGGGCGCTTCCGTACCGAGATCGACGACTACGGCCGCTTCTTCTACTTCCACATCATCTACAACTGAGGGCACAGCCGTGGATACGATCAATCGCAGGCGATTCCTGGCCCTGGCCGGCCTCTCTGCCGCCGGCGCCTGGATGGGCACCGCACACGCGCTGGCCGCGCAGGCCGATGCCACCGCGCTGAACCCGCGCAACCTGCTGGCCAAGCCGCGCTTCGCCAGCACACCCTTCACCCTGGGCGTGGCCTCGGGTGATCCCTCGGCCGATGGCATGGTGCTGTGGACACGGCTGGCAACTGAGCCACTGGTGTTCGGCGGCGGCATGCCGACCCGACCGATGGTGGTCGAATGGCAACTGGCAGCAGACGATGGCATGCGCAAGGTGGTACGCCAGGGCTCGGCAATGGCGCATCCCGAGCTTGGGCACGCCGTGCACGTGGAGCTGGACGGGTTGGCGCCTGGACGGCCCTACTGGTACCGCTTCACCATCGGCGGCCACGCCAGTGCGGTCGGTTGCACCCGCACGCTGCCCGCAGCCACGGCCGTGGTGGATCGCGTGCGTTTTGCGGTGGCCGGTTGCCAGCACTACGAAGAAGGCCACTACACCGCGTGGCGGCGTATTGCCGAGGAGCCGCTGGATTTCGTCTTCCACTACGGTGATTACATCTACGAAGGCGAAAGCCAGCCGGGCCTGCGGAAGATGAACGGCCAGCCGTTCACCAACCTGCGGAATCATGTCGGGCCGCAGACCTACACGCTGGACGATTACCGCCGCCGCTACGCCCAGTACAAGAGCGATGCCGACCTGCAGGCCGCGCATGCGTCGGCACCCTGGTTCGTCACCTTCGATGACCATGAGGTGGACAACAACTGGGCTGGTGCCGAAGACCAGGACGATACGCCCAGCGAAGTGTTCCTGCTGCGCCGCGCACAGGCGTTCCAGGCCTACTACGAGAACATGCCACTGCGCCGTTCGGCATTCCCTCGCAATGGCCACATGCAGATGTACCGGCGCGCACGCTACGGCACGCTGATGGATCTGCACCTGCTCGATACCCGCCAGTACCGCAGCAAGCAGGTGAACATGGCGCTGCGTGAGGAGGTGGAATCGCCGGAGCGCAGCATCGTGGGGGCGAAGCAGGAGCGCTGGCTGTTCGACGGCCTGGCCGATGCCGCACCGCGCTGGCACACCATCGCCCACCAGGTGGCGCTGGGCAACTACATGCGCGAGAAGGACGGCGTGGTGCAGTCGTCCGATGACCAGTGGTCGGGCTACCTGGACAGCCGCCGGCGCCTGCTTGACCACATCCAGAAGGTGGGCTTCGGCAACGTGGTGACCGCCTGCGGCGACGCGCATCGCCACTATGCCAGCGATCTGGTGCAGGACTACCGTGACTCGGGTGTGGTCTCCAGCGAGTTCCTCGCCACGTCGATCACTTCCGGCGCCGATGGCCAGGGTGTGGACGCGTATGCCAGGAACCAGCTTGCGCACAGCCCCTATCTGAAGGCGACCACCGACAAGCGTGGCTACGTGCTGTGCGATGTCACCCGCGACGCGTGGATCGGCGACATGAAGACGATGGACACCGTGATGCAGCCGAATGGCGCGGTGCAGAGCTGGAAGCGCTATGCGGTGGAACACGGCCGGCCGGGGCTGCAGGAGGCCTGATCAGGCCAGCCCCCGTGTAGAGTCGAGCATGGCTCGACTCTACAACGGCCGGGTTGCTCAATCGTGTTCGAACCGCAATGGCTCGCTGCCCATCGCCGGGTCACTGGTGCCGGGGCGCCCATCCTCGGCGCGGCCGGCCAGGCGCAGGGTACTGTCGCCCGCACCGATGTGCAGGTCGTACCAGCCTGCGGTGGGCGTTGCGTCCCACGCCAACGTGGTCTCCGCGCGCGCCGGCAGGGCCACCGTCTGCTCGGGCATGTGGCCGGCGTAGGCGCCCGCCTGCACACGCACCTGCTGTGCGCTGTCATCCAGGTTGCGCAGGTGCAGCCGCAATTGGCTATCCGCGCGATCGATTGAAGCCTGCACGGCAGGATCCTTGGCCGCCCCCTGGAAGTGGCGGTGGAAGCCGTTTGGGCCCAGCAGCCACAGGTCATAGCGGCCCTGCGCATCGAGCGGCCAGCGCTCGCGCAGCGGTATACCCGGCAGCAGCGTGTAGCGGCGTGGCACCGCATCCAGCCGCAGCCGGTCGTAGACATGCAGCACCGCCGCTGCACCTTCGCAGGCCAGCGCCAGATCCACACCCGAGGCGTCCACCGCAGCGATCGATGCCTGTGGTCGATAGGGCAGGGCGCGCGCCGGGCGTACGCCGATTTCCTGCTTTGCTGGTTTCAGCCCCTCCGGCAGCGCCGGCACGGTACGCCCTGGCAAGGCAGCGGCACGTGCGGCCACCGCGCTCACATCGGGCAGGCTGCGGACGAACGGGCGGGTATCGCGCTGGGCGAAGTCGAAGGCACCCGTCAGGTCACCGCAGACCGCGCGGCGCCACGGCGAGATGTCCGGTGCGGCCACGCCAAAGCGTCGTTCGATCAGCCGCATGACCGAGGTGTGGTCGTACACCTGCGAATCGACCCAGCCACCCCGGCTCCACGGCGAGATCACATACAGCGGCACGCGCGGGCCCAGTCCATACGGGCGGCCGCGCAGTTCGGCGAGGTCGTACTTCTCATCACCCGGCGCAGGATGGCGGTGGTACTCGCCTTCGGTACTGACCGAAGACGCACCCGCCCAGCCAGTGCCCACTGGTGAAGGAGGAGCCGGCGGAGGCATGTGGTCGAAGAAGCCGTCGTTCTCGTCGAACATCAGCAACAGCGCGGTGCGGCTCCAGACTTCCGGATCGGCAGTCAGCGCATCCAGCACGCGCGCGGTATAGGCCGCGCCCTGCGCCGGGCTGGAGGGCCCGGGGTGCTCGCTGCCGGCCGCGTCGGCGATGATGAAGCTGACCTGCGGCAGGCGCCCGTCGAGTACGTCCTGGCGCAGCTGTGCCAGGCCACGCGTGCTGACACCGCGTGCGCGCAGCTGCGGATCATGCCCGGGTGCAGCGCTGTACGCCCGACGGAACGCCTCGAAGCCGGCCAGCGGGTTGTCGGTGAAGTTGTCGGCCATGTCCTGGTAGATCTGCCAGGACACGCCGGCCTTCTGCAGGCGCTCGACATGGCTGGTCCAGCGGTACGACGCCGGATGCCCGCCGTGTTCGGGGAAGTTGTCATGCGAATTGGCGATCACCGGGCCGCCGGCGCGGGCCTGTGCATCGTTGTGGCCGGTCCACAGGAACACCCGGTTCGGGTTGGTGCCTGCCTGCATCGCGCAGTGGTAGGCATCGCAGATCGTGAAGGCATCGGCCAGGGCGAACTGGAAGGGCAGGTCGCTGCGCTGGAAATAGCCCATCGAATGGTTCTGCTTGGCTTTCGGCCATTGCCCCATGCGTCCATGGTCCCAGGCACGCTGTGCATCAGGCCAGGTGTGCGGCGTGCCTTCCACCCGCATGTAGCCGAAGTGCGCAGCGGTATCCAGCGGGAACGGTGCGATCGCGCGCGTGCCGCTGGCATCGGGTTGCAGCCACAGGCTGCGCGCGCGGTCACCGGCCTGCAGCGCGGCGGCCGGGGCCACGAAGCGGTCGCCGAAGCCACGTACCCCCGGCAGCGTGCCGAAGTAGTGGTCGAACGAGCGGTTCTCCTGCATGAACACCACGATGTGCTGCAGGTCTTCCAGGCTGCGCGTCTGCGCGGCGGGTGCGATCGCTGCAGCCCGGGCGATGCTGGGCAGCAGGGGGGAAAGGCCGGCGGCAGCGCCGGCCTGCAACAACCGGCGTCGGCCGATATCGGTCACGGGTTCACTCACAGGTCCACACGGAAGGAGATGCCGACGGTACGCGGTGCGCCGATGAAGGCGTTGTCGCGGCCATCCACCCCTGCAAGATACCGCTTGTCGGTGAGGTTGCTCACCACCAGGTTGGCGCCCATGCCCTTCAGGCGCGGCGACAGGCCCTGCAGGTCGAAGCCGATGTTGGCGTTGAACACGGTGGCCGAGGGCAGCTTGTTGACGTTGGCTGCATCAAGGTAACGCGTGCCCAGGTAGCGGCCGGACAGGCCGAGGTTCCAGCTTTCACCCTGCCAGTCGGCCGACAGCACCAGGGTCTGTTCGGGCTGGCCGATCACCTTGGCGCCATCGACGATGCCCAGCTGGGTATCGCGCGCGGCATCGCCACTGCCCAGGTACTTGGAGCGGTTGTAGGTATAGGCGGCGTTGAGGCGCCAGCCGTTGTCCCAGCCGTAGCCGAACGCGGCTTCCAGGCCGTTGCTTTCCACACCGCCGAAATTCTCGTAGACGCCGTCGGTCTCGCCGAGATAGTCGATGCCACTGACGAAACCTGCCGGCAGGTAGACGATGCGGTTGTCGAACTTGATCTTGTAAAGGGTCACCGAGGCGGTCAGCGGCCAGCGGCTGATGCGCATGCCCACTTCGATGTTGTCGGCGGTCTCCGGCTCGACGTTGCGGAAGCGTTGCGGATCAGTCTCGCCAAGCACGCCGGAGGGAATGGCGGCGAAGTTCTGCGAGAAGCCCGCGAACAGCTCCATGCCTTCCACGCCCGGCGCCCAGGTGAAGCCGGTGGAGAGCAGCGGATCGGACTTGGAATCGGACGTCACGTGGTCGCTGGCGCCGATCACGCGGCGACGCGACTGGTCGACGAAGAACTGCTTCACGCCCAAGCGTGCACTGAACGGCCCGAAGCGGGCCACGTCCTCGACGTAGTACATCTGCTCGTCGACCTTGTACTTGTCCTCGAACTGCACCCAGTACGGCTGATGGTCGAAGGCGATGTCCTGGCCGACGTTGAGCAGGCGGTGCCAGTCGCGGCGTGCCGAACGGTCCAGCTTCTCCACCCACAGGCCGCCACGGATCGTGTTGTCGACTGCGCCGAAGGTCTGGCGCCACTCGACGTCGGTCGTCACGCCCATGCGGTCGTTGTCGTAGTGGGTGTGGCGATACGATTGCGCGCCCAGCACGTTGCCGGCGTAGCAGTTTGGATCATACTCGGCGGTGAAGCCCAGGCGCGGGGTGCAGCTGGCCAGGCGCTGGGCGGCACTGCCATCGGGATTGACGAAGAAGATCTGGCCGCGGTTGCTGCCGCCATACACGGTCTTGCCACCGACGTATTCCGATTCGGGGCGGCCCGTACCCTCATCGCTGACCTGTGCCAGGTAGGGGGGCAGCCAATCGCCACGACCTTGCATGCGGTGCCCGTAGGCGGCCACCGAGGCCTTGAAGCCGTTGCCGCCGTCGAAGGCCGCACGCAGGTAGCCGAAGGTGTTCTCGCGCAGTGCACGCGAGCCGGAGCGGTAGTTCTGGTCCAGGTAGGGAATGCCGGTGAGGGTCCCCACCAGGTTGTCACGATCCGGATTGGTGGCGAAGCCCTTCGGTGAGACGCTGGTGTATTCCGGCTCGTCGGCATCGTTGTAGGACAGGTAGCCGGTCAGCGTCCAGCGGTCCAGTTCGGTGATGAACTTGCCGGCGATGTGGTCGTTGCTGGTCTTGCCGCTGCCGTCGATCCAGTCGTGCACGCGCGCGGAGGAAGCGCTGACCCAGGCGCGGGTGTGGCCGCCGAGCAGGCCGGTGTCGTAGCGCACGTAGTACTTGCGTGCCTCGTTGTCACCGGCGCCGACCACGAAGCGCAGGCGGCTGTCCTGCAGCGGATCGCTGGTAAGGAAGTTCAGGGTGCCCCCGAGGGCTTCGTTCGAGCGCGAGGAGATATCAGCGGTGCCCTGGCTGACTTCCACCGTTTCCAGGTCCAGGGTGTCGATGTAGCGGTTGGCCAGCGAGCCGCCGCCGTAACCTGAGCCGCCATTGGGCAGGCCGTCGATGGTAGTGCCGATCTGCTGGGTGTCGCGGTTGGTGACGAAGCCACGCATGCTGATTTGCGTACCCCACACCGACGAGCCGGTGGCATCGGCCTCGCTGACCACCACGCCAGGTACCTCGTTGAGCGCGTCGTTGACGCTGCTCATCACCGTCTGGCGGTTCAGCGTTTCCGCGCGCACCGAGGTCTTGGCGTAGCTGGTGGCCTGGCCGATCACCTGCACCTGGTCGAGGGTGCGGGCCTCACTGCTGCGCGCTTCAGCGGCATCGCCCTGCGGTGCTTCGGCAAGGGCGTCCAGTGCGGGGGCGATCAGCAGGGCAAGCAGCGAGACACGGGGAAAGCGCGCAGACGTTCGCATCGAGACCGGACCTTCAGAGGAGGGAAGCCCCGGAGTGTCGGCAGCGCCAATGACATCGGCATGACGTGGCGATGCAGGAATCGTGTTGAGCGACGGCCGGCACCTGCTGCCTGCTTCAGTACCGCGCGTCCTTGGGTTTCGGGTCGCGTGGCCAGTCCTTACCCTTGTTGGCAAAATCCGGCCGCGGCTGGTTGATGAAATAGCCGGCAATGTCCACCGCATCCTGGTCGGGCATCACCTGCTGTCCCAGCGGGGGCTCGCGGGTCACTGCCGGCGGCATGTTGTGCTTGACGAAGCCGGCGGCCTTGTACAGCCGCGCCATGCCCGCGCCGATGTTGAAACTGCGGTCACCCCACAGAGGAGGGAAAGCGATATCACCGCTGGCATCGCGCCGGCCTTCGCCGTTGTCACCGTGGCAGGCGGCGCATTGCGCGGCGTACAGCGCCTGGCCGCGGATCGGATCAGGTGTCAGTGAGCTGTCGATCGGCCCTTCGCTGGGTGCCGCCACGCGCGCACCTTCGGGAACGGGACGGCTCAACCAGGTCATGTATTCCAGCATGGCACGCATTTCCGGCGCGTCCTTGGCCAGCGGTTTGCCGTTCATCGAGCGCTGCAGGCAGCCATTGATGCGCTCGGTCAGCCCGATCACCTTGCCTGGCCGTGGCATGTAGCGCGGGTAGGCACCACCACCCGTATTGAAGTAGTGGTTGCCGAACGGCCGCTTGCCCTCGGCCATGTGGCACGAATTGCAGTTCAGATCGTTGCCGACGTTGTCCGGCAGCAGCCGCGCGGTCTCGTTGAGGAGGCGGCGGCCGAGCATCACCGACCCGGCATTGCCCAGCCCGGCAATTTCCTCGGCGCTGGGGGCGTGGTACTGGCCGACCACCGTGCCCTGCGCGTCGAGCATATCGATCGCGCTGGCCACGGCGGCATCCAGGTCCGGGTACAGATGGCGGTAGGCGAGGGTGCCGGCACCGGCCAGCAGCACAACGGCGATCGCACTGCCGGGCAGCAGGCGGGAACGTTTGCGCGAACGCTTCATCGTGCAGCCTCCTGCGGAACGTAATGCACCGGCTTGTCACGCACCACCCGGCGCATCCTCGCCACGTCTACCTCGCTGACCGCGCTGGCCTGGTTGCCCCAGCTGCTGCGGATGAAGGTCAGGATCTGTGCCAGTTGTGCATTCGGCAGCCGCTCGAAACCGGGCATGGTGAACGCCATGCGGTCGTGCGGGGTATGCGGCGTGCGGCCACCGATCAGGGTCACCTGCACCAGCGAACTGGGATCATCGGCGAACACGATCGAGTTGCCAGCCAGTGCTGGGTAGACCCGTGGCATGCCGCGGCCGTCGGCGCGATGGCAGGCCTGGCAGTGCTCTGCATAGGCCAGCGAGCCGGCCACGCGATAGTCGCCACTGCGCAGTGCGGCGGTGGTGGTGTCGGTACCGGGCGACCACTGTGCGCTACGTCCTTCGCGGGCCGGCAGCTGTTTCAGGTAACGGGCCATGGCCAGCAGATCGGCGTCGGACAGGTACTGCGTGCTGTGCTCGACCACGTCGGCCATGCCACCGAAGGCCGCAGAGCGATCGGTGCGGCCAGTGCGCAGGAAATCGACGATCTCACCCTCGCTCCAGCTGGCCAGGCCGGTCGATTCGTTGCGCAGGTTCTTCGCGTACCAGCCTTCCAGTACCGAGCCGGACAGAAATTGGCGACCGCCATCGTCGGCCATCGCCTTTTCCTGGAAGGCCAGCCCGCGTGGCGTGTGGCAGGCGCCACAATGGGCCAGGCCTTCCACCAGTTCGGCGCCGCGCTGCTGGCCGGCATCCTGCGACGGATCCGGGTTGAACGTGCGCGGGCGTGCGAACAGCAGCTGCCACCAGGCCAGGGGCCAGCGCATGTTGGCCGGCCATGGAATCGTGCTGTCGGCGTTGCTTTGCTTCACCGGCTGCACCGAGCCCATGAAATAGGCATACAGCGCCTTGATCTCGGCATCGCTGGCGATCACGTACGAGGCGTACGGCATGGCCGGATACAGCGGCTGGCCGTCGTGGCGGATGCCGCGGCGCACCGCGCGTTCGAAATCGGCGTAGTCATAGGCACCAATGCCGGTGTCCGGATCGGGCGTGATGTTGGTCGAGTAGATCGTGCCCATCGGCGTCTGCATGCCGAGGCCACCGGCGAACGGCCTGCCGCCCGGCGCGGTGTGGCAGGCCGCGCAGTCGGCGGCGCGCGACAGGTACTGTCCCTGCGCGATCAGGGTCGGATCGTGGATGTCGACCTGCGCCGACTGTCGTGGTGCGAACCAGTAGGGCGTGGTGCGGGCGATGCCGTAGGCGGCGGCCAGCGTGGCGGCCAGGGCAATGGCGAGCTTGAACGAGGTGCGCATGGCGGCACTGTGGGCAATGCCGCGCGCGCGTTCATTGATCCGGATCAATGACTGAACGGATACAGCGTTCACACCAAGCTGAATCGTTCCTGCGTTGTCATCAAGCCGTCATCCGCGCGCGATAGATGGCCCACGCCCGCATCGCTAACCTGCCACGCTGTCGCACCTTTTCCCTGATTGCCCATGAAGCGCCTGCTGCTGTTGTTGCTGGCGTGCGCCGGCCTGTGGCTGGCTGCATGCTCGTCCTCGATCAATGCCTCGTCCACCTCGCTCGCCGATCGGCTGATCGCGCCGGGTGGCGTATCGACCCTGCTCGATCGCCCGCGCATTGCTGCGGCCATCGCTGAGCTGCCCAACCGCCACGGTTTTGCGCCCGGCCGCGATGGCGTGCCGATCTTCTGGCGCGTGTTCGATCCTGGCGATTACGGCGCGCGTTACCACTACCTGCCGCAGCGCCACGAGAACGGCCTGCCGCTGGATACCGGCCTGAGCCTGGCAGTACCGCAGCCGTTCCGCGCGCAGGCACCGCGCGGCACCGTGGTGCTGCTGCACGGCTGGATGATGAACGGTGATTCGATGCTGCCATGGTCGCTGCAGTTGGCCGAATCCGGCTACCGCGTGGTCACGCTCGACTTGCGCAACCATGGACAGTCCGGTACCGGGCCGTCGGGCTATGGCACCTATGAATCGGATGACGTGGTCGATGTGATCGGCGAGCTGCGTGCACGTGGTGAAGTGACCGGTCCGCTGTACCTGTTTGGCGTGTCCTATGGTGCGGCCACGGCGGTGTTCACCGCCGACAAGCTCGGTGACCAGGTGGAAGGCGTGGTGGCGATGGAATCGTTCGCCAATGCCGGCGTAGCGATCCGCACGATGATCCCGCACCTGATGGGACTGCAGCCGGAAGGCCTGAAGGCGCAGGCGGTGGCGTCGTACGCGCGTTGGCGCTATGGCGGCCAGGACATCAACCAGGTGATCGCCGCCGCCAGCCGCCGCATCGACGTCGATCTGGACCGCGTGGATGTAGCGCGCGCGCTGGCCGATACCCGCGCCTGCGTGCTGCTGCTGCACGGGCAGGGCGACCAGCACATTCCGGTCAGCCAAGGGCGCGAACTGGCCCAGGCCAACCCGCGCGCGCACTACATCGAGATGCGCGGCGAGGACCACATCACCCTGCCGCTGCGGCTGGACCTGCTGGCCGGCGTGGTCGATGACTGGATGGCGCGCGACGAGCACCATCCGCAGAGCGCCTGCCCGGCTCCCCAGTTGCCGGCCCAGGCCGAGTGGCTGACGCGCAGCTGAGAAAAGGGGACGGAGGGGATTAAGTCGCATCTGCCACAGGTGTGCTGCAAACGACTTAATCCCCTCCGTCCCCTTTTTCTGTCAGGCCACCCGTCGTGCCAGCGAGCGGGCAGACGCCGCGACGCCCAGCAGCAATGCGGCCACGCACAGGAAGGCGAAGCCGAGGCTGGTGCCGTGTGCCAGCGCACCGATCGCTGCGGGGCCGGCGAGAATGCCGGCGTAACCCAGCGTGGTCACTGCGGTGATGGCGATGCTCTCCGGCATCGCCCGCTGCTGACCGGCCATCGAGAACAGTGCCGGCACGATATTGGCGCAGCCCAGCCCGACCAGCACATAGCCCGCCAGCGCCACCGGGAACGACGGTACCAGGGTGGCCAACGTGAAACCGGCTGCGGCGGTGATGCCGCCGAAGACCAGGGTGCGGGTGCGGCCGAGGCGCTCGACGATGCCGTCGCCGAACAGGCGCATCGCGGTCATCGCCAGGGTGAACAGCGCGAAGCCGGCGCCGGCCTGGTCACGCGGCACCTGCCGCACTTCGGCCAGGAACACCGCGCTCCAGTCCAGCATCGAGCCCTCGGCGAGGAACACCACGAAGGCCAGCATGCCGATGAACAGCACCACGCCGTGCGGCAGCGCCAGCAACGGTCCTTCGTGCAGGATCCGTTGCGGACGCCAGTGCGGCGCCGAAAGCACCGCGACCAGCAGCAGCGCCGCCACCGAAACCAGCGCGGCCAGCCACAGCGGTGTACCCAGGATCAGCAGGCCGGTCATGCATCCGGCGCCGACGAAGCCCCCGATGCTGTAGAAGGCATGGAAGCCGGACATCATCGCGCGCCCGGCGTCGCGCTCGACCGCCACCGCCTGCATGTTCATCGCACAATCCAGCGCACCGACGCCGGCGCCGAACACGAACAGTGCCGCGCCCAGTGCCACCGGCGAAGGCGCCAGCACCAGCAGGGGCAGGGCGCACAGCATCATCGCGCAGGTGATCACCATCACCCGGCGGCAGCCCAGTCGCCCGGTCAGCGCACCCGCCAACGGCATCGCCAGCAGCGAGCCGAGCCCGAGGCACAGCAGCACGGCGCCGAGGCTGGCGTCGGACAGTCCGGCCTTGGCCTTGGCGTAGGGCACCATGGGCGCCCACGCGGCGGTGGCGAATCCGGGAATGAAGAAGGCGGCGCGGGTGGCGTGCTGCTGGGCACGTGGGGATGAAGGCGTCATGCGCGATGCGAAGCTCCAAGGGACGTTTATGGAAACGTTTTCAGGTCGGCTCGGCAAGTGCCATGCGTGACATCGGGCGACGCATACGATTGCAGTGACCCGATCGCGTCACTGGCGATTAACGTGGCCCACGGACAGTGGCTGCACGGTCGGCATCCCGCCGGCCGCTGCCGGAGATCCGTACATGAGCACGACACCGACCATCCTCCTCGTCCATGGATTCTGGGGCGGGGCCGCACACTGGGCCAAGGTGATCCTGGAACTGCATCGCAACGGCCACGACCGTGTGCAGGCGGTGGAGCTGCCGCTGACGTCGCTGGCCGACGACGCAGGGCGAACCCGGAAAATGATCCGGCAGATCGACGGGCCGGTACTGCTGGTCGGCCACTCCTATGGCGGCGCGGTGATCAGCCAGGCCGGCAACGAGCCCAACGTGAAGGGCCTGGTCTACATCGCCGCGTTCGCGCCTGATGCCGGCGAGAGTCCCGGTGGCATCACCCAGCAGCACCTGCCGGAGGCGGCGCCGAACCTGGCACCGGACAGCGATGGCTACCTGTGGTTGCGTGCGGACAAGTTCCATGAGAGCTTCTGCCAGGATCTGAGCGAGGACGAGGGCCGGGTGATGGCGGTGACCCAGAAGGCGCCGCTGGCCAGTACCTTCGGTGATGCGGTCAGCGATCCGGCGTGGAAGCACGTGCCGAGCTGGTACCAGCTGTCCCGCCACGACCGCATGATCGCGCCGGAAAACCAGAAGGCCATGGCCGCAAGGATGCAGCCCAAGCGCGTGCTGGAGCTGGATGCCAGCCATGCCTCATTGGCCTCGCAGCCGAAGGAAGTGACGGCGCTGATCCTGGAAGCCTGTTCCGCCATCGGCGGCTGACCCCGCGGCAGCACACCGCACGACAGCGCACCGCACGACAGCACACCGCACGACAGCCGGGGCGCAGGGGAGTACACTCCTGCGCCTGCGGCTATCCGGCCGCGTCCCTCTCTTCCCTCCAGCCGCCGCCAGAGGATCCCACCCTATCGTGGAGGTCCCGCCGTGCTGTCCGTGCCTGTTGCCCATGCTCCGTTTCCCTTGCCGCGTCGCCGCGCGTTGCCGCAGGCGCTCGCGCAGGGCCTGCTGATCGCTGCACTGGCCAGCAGCAGTATTGCTGCTGCCCAGTCCAGCACGGATCCAGCCAAGGATTCCCAGGCGCCTGCATCGCAGACCCTGCAGACGGTACAGGTCACCGCCAACCTGCTCGGTACCATCACCGAGGGCAGCGGCGCCTATACGCCCGGCACCATTGCCACCGCTACCCGCCTGGTGCTGACGCCACGGCAGACCCCGCAGACCATCAGCGTGATCACCCGCGCCCAGATGGATGACTTCGGCCTGCACGGCATCGACGACGTGATGCGGGTGACCCCCGGCATCAGCATCGTCACCTACGACAGCGAACGCACCGAGTACTACGCGCGTGGTTTCGCGATCCAGAACTTCCAGTACGACGGCATTCCGATGTCGCGCAATTCGGCGTACTCCGCCGGTAACACGCTCAGCGATACCGCCATCTACGACCGCATCGAGGTGCTCAAGGGCGCGACCGGCCTGTTGACCGGCATGGGCGATCCGGGTGCGACCATCAACCTGGTGCGCAAGAAGCCGGGCAAGGACTTCGCCGGCAGCGCCTCACTGGGTGTCGGCCGCTGGGACGACTACCGCGCCGAGCTCGATGTCGGTGGTCCGCTGACTGCCGATGGCCGCCTGCGTGGCCGTGCCGTGGGGGCCTGGGAAGACAAGCACTCCAACCTGGACCACTACCAGCGCGCCAGCAAGGTCGGCTATGCAGTGCTGGAAGCCGATCTGGGCGAGCGCACGCTGTTGTCGATCGGTGGCGACGTGATGGACAGCGACCCGAAGGGCTCCACGTGGGGCGGCATTCCGCTGCTGGACAGCGCCGGCAACTTCAACCGCATGCCTCGCTCGTTCAACAATGGTGCGCAATGGGCCGGCTGGCGCCAGTACGTGCGTACCGGTTTCGCCACGTTGGAGCACACGTTCGCCAACGATTGGATTGCCAAGCTGCAGCTCAACCATCAGGTCAACGGCTATGACGCCGCACTGGCCGGTGCCGCCGCCGGCAATCCGGATCCGTTGACCGGCGAAGGCGTCAGCCTGTGGCTCGGCAAGTACGTCGGCAAGACCGTCAGCAATGCCGCCGACTTCTATGTGAGTGGGCATTTCGGCCTGTTCGGCCGCGAGCATGAGCTGGTGGTCGGTGGCAGTGCCTCGCGCAAGCGCTGGACCAATACCGGCTACGGCCCTCAGGCGGGTTTCCCGGATACCGTGCCGGACTACCGCAGCTGGAATGGTGACATTGCCGAACCGCAGTGGCAGCGCACCTATGACAACAATGAAGTGACCCGTGAGAACGGGCTGTACGTGGTCGGCCGTTTCGACGTGGCCGATCCGTTGAAGCTGATCGTCGGCAGCCGGCTGGCCAGCTACCGCTCGCCGGATACACGCGAAACCGGCGTCTATGTGCCGTATGCCGGCGTGGTCTACGACCTCGGTGAGCACTACTCGGTGTACGCCAGCTACAGCACCATCTTCAAGCCGCAGGGCGAGCGTGACGAGCAGGGCAAGGCACTGGATCCGCTGGAAGGCCGCAGCTACGAGATGGGGCTGAAGGCCGAGTTCTTCGATGGACGCCTCAATGCCAGTACGGCGCTGTTCCAGCTTGATCAGGACAACTTCGCCCAGCCCACCGGCGGCAAGACACCGGATGGCCAGGATGCCTACCGCGCCTTGATGGGCGTGCGCACCAAGGGTTACGAGCTTGAAATGTCGGGTCAGCTGGGCGAGGGCTGGCAGGTGCAGGGTGGGTTCTCCCACAAGATCGCCCGCCAGGCGGGCACCAAGGTGACCACGCTGGAACCGGAGAACCAGTTCAGCCTGCATACCCGCTATCGCCTGCGCGGTGCCTGGCAGGCGCTGACGCTGGGTGGTGGCGCGCGCTGGCAGGATTCGACCTTCGGCGAGATCACCAATCCGGCCACGCAGGCCAAGGTGGTGCATCGCACGCAGCCTTACTGGTTGCTCGACGCGATGGCGCGCTACCAGTTCAACGATCGCCTGTCGGCCACGGTCAACGTCAACAACCTGCTGGACAAGCGGTACTACACGATCTTCAACTGGTACAGCACCTACACCTGGGGTGAGCCGCGCAATGTACGGCTCACCGTGAACTACAGGTTCTGACGCGGGTCCTGTAGAGCCGAGCCCACGCTCGGCTGGCTGTCGCACCGCAGCCGAGCATGGGCTCGGCTCTACACGTACGCCCGCGATGCTCTGCAGCATCGCGGGCGTTGTCGTTACAGCGGCAGGTCGAACACCAGCACTTCAGCGTCGTTGCCGTTTTCCAGGGTCAACTGCGCTTCGTCGCTGACCTGCAGCGCATCACCGGCTTCCAGGGTGATGCCGTTGACCTGCAGCTGGCCACGCGCCACCTGCACATAGGCGCCACGACCGTTGCCAAGCGCATGGTGCAGCTTCTGGCCGCCATCGAGGATGGTGGCGAAGATGCGGGCATCCTGGTGGATGCGCAGCGAACCGTCGGCACCGTCCGGCGAGGCGATCAGGCGCAGCTGGCCGCGCTTGGTCTCCGGCGCGAAATGGGTCTCCTCGTACGACGGCGTGATGTTCTCGGTGTCCGGGAAGATCCAGATCTGCAGGAAGTGCACGGTCTCGTCGGCCGAGTGGTTGAACTCGCTGTGACTGACGCCACTGCCGGCGCTCATGCGCTGCACGTCGCCGTAGCGCAGCACCGAACCGGTGCCCATCGAGTCCTTGTGCTCCAGCGCGCCGCCCAGCACGTAGGAAATGATTTCCATGTTGCTGTGGCTGTGGGTACCGAAGCCCTGGCCGCCGATCACCTTGTCTTCGTTGATCACCCGCAGCGGGCCGAAGCTGACGTAGCGCGGGTCGTAGTAGTTGGCGAAGGAGAAGGTGTGGCGCGAGGACAGCCAGCCATGCTCGGCCAGGCCACGGGTAGCGCTCTTGCGGATCTGCAGCATGATGGAATCTCCTTGTTCGATGGTTTCGATGGGGCGGGGTGGGCCGGTAGCCGCTGTGTTTCCCCGTTGCAGAGAAGTATCCGCTTGCGCCCGGGGTTTGAAAAACGGATAGTTTTGACAGCCATCATCGAAAAATTCGAATGCTCAAGCTCAGCCTCGATGCCCTGCAGATCCTGGATGCCATCGACCGCCGCGGCTCGTTCGCCGGCGCCGGCAAGGCCCTGCACAAGGTGCCCTCGACCATCTCCTACACCGTGGCCAAGCTGGAGGAGGACCTGGGCGTACAACTGTTCGACCGGATCGGCCCGCGTGCCGAGCCGACCGAGGCCGGACGCGCGCTGCTGGACGAGGGGCGGCACCTGCTGCGCGCCGCCCGGGAGCTGGAACTGCGGGTGCGCCGGGTGGCGTCGGGCTGGGAGACCGAACTGACGCTGGCGGTGGACTCGGTGTTCCCGACCTGGCTGCTCGGCCCGGACATCGCCGCGTTTCGTGAGGCGGAGGCGCCGACCCGGCTGCGGCTGATCGGAGAGGCACTGTCCGGCACCTGGGAGGCCCTGCTGGACCGCCGTGCCGACCTGCTGGTCGGCGCGCCCGGCGAGGGGCCCAGCGGCGGCGGTTACGTGGTCGAGCCGTTGGGCACGGTGGAGTTCGTGTTCGCGGTCGCGCCCGATCATCCGTTGGCCACAGTGCCGGGCGTGCTGGGTCGAGAGCAGCTGGTCGAGCACTGCGCGATCGCGGTCTCTGATTCCGCGCGCAGGTTGCTGCCGCGCACGGTCGGCTTGTTGATGGGGCAGGAGATGCTGACGGTGCCGGACATGGCCAGCAAGCTGAAGCTGCAGTGCGAAGGCGTGGGCTTCGGCTTCCTGCCCGAACCGTGCGCGCGCGCTGCAGTGGCGCGTGGCCAGCTGGTGATCCGTGAGGTGGAGGAACACAAACCGGAAGAGACCTTCTGGCTGGCCTGGCGCACCGGCGAGGATGGCGCTGCACTGCGCTGGTGGCGCGAGCGCCTGCGCAGGCCGGAGCTGCTGTCGCAGTGGTGGCAGGCAATGGCCAGAGGGTAGGGGTTTGGCAGGGCTGCGCCCTGCACCCGCTACGATCCAGAGCAACAGCAACAGCAACAGCAACAGCAGAAGCTGGTTTCCTGAGGGATGGCGGGGTGGGGCCGGTTGCGGGAGACGCCGTAAACCCGTCCATGGGGGCTTGGCCGCGGCATCCATGCCGCGGACACTCCCGCAACCGGGCCCACCCCGCCTTCGACAGTTTTCCGCGATCTGTCGGAACGGCGTACTGCTCTGGTAGGTGTCGACCTTGGTCGACACGGTAGATCCACGCCATGCGTGGATGCTCTTCGATCAATTATCGAAATACTCGAACTCGATGGAGATTCACCCACGCATGGCGTGGATCCATCAGATCGCGGAAATCTGTCAGAGGTGGGGCGGTGTCGGATTGCGGGGTGTCCGCGGCATGGATGCCGCGGCCAAGCCCCCAAGGCAGGGTTCACGGCGTCCCCGCAATCCGACACCGCCCCGCCACCCCACGGAATGCGTGCTGTTGCTGTTGCTCCGGCTGTGGCTTCTGCAGGTGCAGGGTGCAACCCTGCCAAAAAAACACACATAAAAAAAACAGCAGGCCAAGGCCTGCTGTTTCGGTGTAATGGTGCGCCCGGAGAGATTCGAACTCCCGACCGCCTGGTTCGTAGCCAGGTACTCTATCCAACTGAGCTACGGGCGCCCTGCGACAGGAGCGGAATTATGCGGATGTCGGCGCGTACCGTCAACAGTTTTGTGAAAATTTTCATCCAACTGAATGAAAAAGCTGTCAGCCACGGCATCAGGGGCCTTCAGCCACGCGAAATGATCGGCGCGGGTGCCCAGTTCCTGCGCGGACAGCACGCGCAGCTGCGCGTCCACATTCGGCAGCTTCGCCAGCAGCGTCTGCATCGATCCGGTGGGTGCCAACCAGTCGTGCTCCATCAGCACCGCCTGTGCGCTGCCATGCACGCGTGCCATCTGCGCGTCGAGGTCTTCATCCATGCCGGCCGCGGCGTAGTGGTTGTTCAGGCCCACGCGTGCCCAGTCGGCAATCAGTCCACGCGCTTCGGTGCCACCAAAGCCGAGGCGACGGCCATGCAGCACGCCCTGGCGCTGCGCGATCCACGGCAGGAAGCGGTAGACCAATGGCAGCAGCCAGCCACGCGGTGGCGGGAACCCGCGCCAGAACGGTGAGCCACTGGCAGCCAGCCACAGCCGGTTGAAGTCGTGCGGGTTGCGGCCGGCGTGCACACAGGCCAGCTGCCCACCGAGGCTGTGTCCACCGATGACCCAGGGCAGGGCACCGGCGTCGTCGTCCGCTGCGGCCAGTACCGCCTGGCTGCTCGGCAGATCCTGTTCGAGTACCTCGCGATAGCCCCAATCCTGCGTGCGTGACGGACGCAGCGAACTGCTGCCATTGCCTCGCCACTCATGCAGGTAGACCGCCACGCCCTTCGCCGCCAGCGCCAACGCCAGTGGCAGGTAGTGACGTGCGGCCACGCCCAGCGCAGGCAACCACAGCAGGCGCGCGATGGGCTGTGCAGGCACGCAGGCGATCACTTCGTAGCGATGGCCATCAGCGCACTGCACGGCGAGGACGTCCGGTGTGAGGCTCATGCGTGTGGTGCCGCGCCGAAGTGATCCAGCACCAGCACCTCGCTGCGGCCGGGGGCATAGCCCTGCTGCAGGCCGCGTGCAACGTAGTCGATACCGGCTTCGCAGGCATTGGCCAGGCTCAGGCCGTTGCACAACTGCGCGGCGATGGCCGAGGCCAGCGTGCAGCCGGTGCCATGTGCGTCCAGCGGCAGGCGGGCATGGATGAACTCTTCGCTGCTCACGCCGTCGAAGTAGCGGTCGATCACGCGGTTGCCTTCATGCAGGTGGCCACCTTTCAGCAGCACCGCACCGGCCCCCAGGTCGAGCAGGGCGGAGGCGGCCTGTTCTGCGTCTTCACCGTTGCTGATCTTCCGGCCGACCAGCAGTTCCGCTTCCGGCGTATTGGGAGTGATCAGCGTGGCCAGCGGGATCAGGCGCTCACGCATGGCCTGCAATGCACTGTTTTCCAGCAGGCGTGCCCCACTGGTGGCGACCATCACCGGGTCCAGTACCACGTGCGGCGGGCGATGCTTTTCCAGTGCATCGGCGACGGCATGGATCACTTCGGCGTTGGCCAGCATGCCGAGTTTCACCGCATGGATGTCGAAGTCGTCGAAGCAGGCATCCAGCTGCGCGCGGAGGAACTCGATGGGGGGCACGTGCACGGCGATGACGCCGCGGGTGTTCTGCGCGGTCAGTGCAGCAATCGCCGAGAGGCCATGCACACGGTGCGCGGCGAAGGCCTTCAGGTCGGCCTGGATGCCGGCGCCACCGCCGGAGTCGGAGCCGGCGATGGTGAGGGCGGAAACGGGAGTGGTCGGGCTCATCAGTTGATTGTGCCGTGGTCCCGGAGGGGAAGGTAGATCCACGCCATGCGTGGATGTCCTTGATTCAATGCCGCCAACGCGCCCACTGCTGGTACAGCACATAACCCAGCCCGGTCAGGCCGGTCAGCAGGGCCGGGGCGAGCAGGGCGTCGTACTGCCAGCGCATGAACAACCAGGCGCCGATGATGCCGCCGGCGAGGAAGCCGCTGATGATCAGGCCGCTGAGGGTCAGCCGTCGTACCTGCAGCGGCAACCCGCGCAGCAGGTGGCCCAGGCCGATGCCGAGGTCGGTGAACATGCCGCTGAGGTGGGTGGTGCGCACCACCGCGCCACTGAAGGTGGTGGCCATCGCGTTCTGCAGGCCGCAGGCCATGGCGGCGGCCAGCGCGCCCCAGATCTGGTGTTGTTCGAACAGTGGAATGGCGACCAGCAGCAGCGCCGATTCCAGTGCCAGCGCCACGCCGTAGCGCCGGCCCAGCTGCAGGGTGCTGTCCTGGATCAGCAGGCCGCTGAGCATCGCGCCCAGCGAGAACGCGATCAGCAGTCCCCACAGGTGGCCGACCGCGCGCCAGTCACCCTGGGCCAGTGCCATGCCGAGCTGGCTGGTGCTGCCGGTCATGTGGCTGACCGCCTGGTGTTCGAAACCGAGGAAGCCGACCACGTTGACCATGCCGGCCACGCACGAGAGCGCGACCGCGCCGATCCAGACCCAGGTGGGCAGGCGTATTCCCATCGGCGGGGGCCCTCAGGGCCCGCCGAGGCCGCCGTTGAACTGCAGCTCGCTGAAGGTGTTGCTGGCCGGGTCGAACACCGCGCCCCAGAACTGCGTGCCACCGTCACAGACGCGGATCGCTTCCCGTGCCGGATTGATGCCGCTGTCGTCGGGCAGGTGGAAGGCGTTGATGTAGATCAGCCGCTTGCCGGCGCTTTCAATGCCGACGTACTGGCGGTCGAAGTCCAGCACCTTCGGTACCTGTGATTCCAGCGACGACAGCTGCGCTTCCAGCTGGTCGATCTGCTGCCGGCTGGGCGCCCAGTAGCCGCTGACCCGCCCGGCCTCGCGGCCGGGGCTGGCGCGCGAGCAGGTGTCGAGCACCTGCGCGGCGATGATCGGGCGGGTGACCACCCAGGACTGGCCGGTACGCTCGGCGGTCGGCACGCTGGCCGGGCCGCGCGTGGTGGTGCAGGCGCCGAGCACGGCTGCGAGGGTGATCGCAGCCGTGGGCAGCAGCAGGCGGGTGCGGCGTTTCACAACACCTCCGAAGCGTAGTCGGCCAGGCGCGAGCGCTCGCCACGGCGCAGGGTGATGTGTGCGCTGTGCGGCCAGTTCTTGAAGCGATCCACCGCGTAGGTCAGGCCCGAGGTGGTCTCGGTCAGGTAGGGCGTGTCGATCTGCTCCACGTTGCCCAGGCAGACGATCTTGGTGCCGGGGCCAGCACGGGTGATCAGCGTCTTCATCTGCTTGGGGGTGAGGTTCTGCGCCTCGTCCAGGATCAGGTAGCGTGACAGGAAGGTGCGGCCGCGCATGAAGTTCATCGAGCGGATCTTGATGCGGCTGGCCAGCAGGTCGTTGGTGGCCTGGCGGCCCCAGGTGCCGCCTTCCTGATTGTGCGTGAGCACTTCCAGGTTGTCGGTCAGCGCGCCCATCCACGGCGTCATCTTCTCTTCCTCGGTGCCGGGCAGGAAACCGATGTCCTCGCCGACGCTGACCGTGGCGCGGGTCATGATGATCTCGCGGTAGCGCTGCTGGTCCATCGTCTGCGCCAGGCCGGCAGCCAGCGCCAGCAGGGTCTTGCCGGTGCCGGCGGTACCCAGCAGCGTGACGAAGTCGATCTCCGGGTCCATCAGTGCATTGAGCGCGAAGTTCTGCTCGCGGTTGCGGGCGCTGATGCCCCACACGGCGTGGCTGCCGTGGCGGAAATCATCCACCAGCGACAGCACCACCTTGCCGTCGCCGACCACGCGGCTGACGCGTAGCTCGACTTCGTCTTCGCCCGGCAGGTAGACGTACTGGTTCGGGTACCACTCCTCGCCATCCTGCGCGAGGATTTCGTAATGCGTGCGGCCCTTGTCGCTCCAGCTGCGCAGGTCGTCGCCGTGGCGCCTCCAGAAGTCTTCCGGCAGCTCGGTGGCGCCGGTGTAGAGCAGGCTGAAATCGTCCAGCGCGCGGTCATTCTCGTAGTCCTCGGACACGATGCCGGCGATGGCGGCCTTGATCCGCAGGTTGATGTCCTTGGAAACGAACACCACCGGCAGGTCCGGGGTTTCTTCCTTCAGCGCCAGGATCGCGCCGAGGATGGCATTGTCGGGAATGACCTTGCCAAAGCTCTTGCCCGCGTCGAAATGGCTGGTCTGGAAGCGCAGCTTGCCGGCGCTCTGCTTGCCGCGCAGCTGCAGGCCATTGGGGCGCTGCAGCGGAATGCCGTCGGCCAGGTTGTCCAGGCCGGATTCCTGCACCAGCTCATTGAGGAAGCGGCTCACCTGGCGGGCGTTGCGGCTCGCCTCGGAGGTGCCCTTCTTGCCGTTGTCCAGCTCCTCGATCACCTGCATGGGCAGGTAAACGTCGTGCTCCTCGAATTTAAACAGCGCGGTGGGATCGTGCATCAGCACGTTGGTATCCAGCACGTAGATGCGCTTGCCTCGGGTCATCGTCGATTCCTGGTTACGGACAGGGAAAAACCACCACGGCCTGCTGCGGGGCAGGGTGATGGCAGACACAGTAGGCAGTGGGACTCACTTGGACTGGGAGGCCTTCAGTTCGGCGAGAACGGCATCGGCATGGCCGGCAACCTTGACCTTGCGCCAGGACTGCACGATGCGGCTGTCGGGGGAAATCAGGAAGGTGCTGCGTTCGATGCCACGTACCTGCTTGCCGTACATGTTCTTCATCTTGATCACGTCGAAGGCGCTGCACAGCGCTTCGTCGCCATCGCTGACCAGCGGGAAGTTGAAGCCCTGCTTGGCACAGAAGTTGTCGTGCGACTTCACCGAGTCGCGCGAGACACCGAGTACCACCGCGCCTGCCTTCTTGAACTTCGGCAGCAGTGCGTTGAAGTCGATGCCTTCGGTGGTGCAGCCGGGGGTGCTGTCCTTGGGATAGAAGTACAGCACCAGCCAGTGGCCGGCGTAGTCGCCGAGAGTGGCCTGTTCGCCACCGGACAGTGCCAGCGGCAGGGAGAGGGTGGTGCTGTCCAGGGTATCGCCGTTGTTCATGAGGTCCTTCTGTCGAGCCTGGGTTCTTTCTACGACAATTGCATGAAACGCCACGCGCCCGTGAGAGGCGCGCGAAGAATCAGAATTTCATCGGGTCCATGATCGCGTCCAGGTTCAGGTGGTCGCAGAATTCAAGGAAATCGTCGCGCAGCGCGGCGATGTGCATGTTGGCCGGCACGCCGATGGTGACCTGCGCGCTGAACATCTCCGCACCGGTCTGCATGGCGCGGTAGCGCGTGCTCTGCAGGTTCTCGATGGTGATGCCCTGGCGGTCGAAGAAATCGGCCAGCTGGAACAGGATGCCCGGCTTGTCGGCGGCGATCACCTCGACGATGTACGGCAGCAGGTTGGACTGCGCCTGCTTGGCGGCGGTGCGGTACCAGACCAGCTTCAGGCCTTCCTCGCGCTCCAGCCGGGTCAGCATCGCCTCCAGCTTGGCCACCGAGTCCCACGAGCCGGTGGCCAGGGCGGTGACCGACACATCGCGGCCGACCGTGGCCAGGCGTGCGTCCACCAGATTGCAGCCGCTGTCGGCGATGCGGCGGGTGACGGACAGCAGGGGGGACTCCGGATGCGTCGTGTAGGCGTTGATCAGGAGGTGGTTTTCGCTCGGCGCGGGGCGCGGGGTGGTGTCGGTCAAGGCGATTCCGGGTAATGCATGCGTTAGTCTGAATGCCCGCCAGAGGCGGGGATCCACCGGTGTCCAGCATACTTGCCCGTGCTTTCGCGCCGCAAGTAACATTCAGGTCACCCCCGGCCTTTCGTGGCGGGCGTTTTCCCTTCCCAGCCAAGAGCAGCACGTCCTTGTCCCTTTCCGGCCTCATCACCGCGCTGGCGACCCCGTTCCGGGCCGACGGCGCCCTCGATCCCGACGGTTGGCAGCGCCTGCTGCACCTGCAACTGGAAGGTGGCGTCCATGGCGTTGTCGTTGCCGGCTCGACCGGCGAAGCAGCAACCCTCACCGATGCCGAGTACGACCTGCTGCTGGCCAGCGCGGTCGAGCGCATCGGCGGCCGCATCCCGGTCATGGCCGGCACCGGCCTGTCCGGTACCGCCAAAACCATTGAACAGACCCGCCGTGCCGCTGCGCTCGGCGCCAGCCATGCGCTGGTGGTCACCCCGCCGTACGTGCGGCCGACCCAGGCCGGCCTGATCGCCCACTACCGCGCGGTCGCCGACCAGGGCGGGTTGCCGGTCGTGCTGTACAACGTGCCAGGCCGTACTGGTTGCGACATGCAGCCGGACACCGTGGCCGAACTGGCCAGCCACCCCAACATCGTCGGCATCAAGGAGGCGGTGGGCGACACCGGCCGGGTGCAGGCGCTGCTCGCCCTGCGCAGCCCGCAGTTCGCCGTGCTCAGCGGCGACGACGGTACGGCCGCGCGTTCGATCCGGGCCGGTATCGACGGCCTGATCTCGGTCGGCTCCAACGTGCTGCCCGGCGCCTACCGCCGGATGTGCGAGCTTGCCGCCGCCCACGATCACGAGGCCACCGAGTCCTGGGATGCGCGCCTGCAGCCGTTCCATGAATTCTGCGGCGTTGAACCGAACCCGATCCCGGTCAAGGCGCTGCTGCGCCGTATCGGCATCGGCCACGATCTGCGCCTGCCTCTGCTGCCACTGTCGGCGCCGCATCATCCGGCGGCCGACCACCTTGCCGGCGACATCGCCGCCCTCGAAGCCCTTTCCAGCCACTGACCTTCCGTCTTGGTCTGACCCAGGAGATTCACATGCGTCAATCCGTTTCCACTGTCCGCGTGCTGTCCTACGCGCTGCTTGCCGTGGCCGTCGCCGCCGGCACCACCGGCTGCTTCAAGCGTGGTGTCAAGGGCGACTACGCTCTGGCCCCGGAAATGCGTCCGCTGGAAGTGCCGCCGGACCTGAACCTGCCGACCACCACTGGTGACAACAAGGTGCCGACGCTGGCGTCGGCGACCAAGCCGGCAGCCCCGGTGGCCGCGGCCCCGGCCGTGGGCAACACCGGTTTCACCATCGCCGGTGGCAAAGATGAAGCTTTCGCCAAGGTTGGTACCGCGCTGGAAGGCGTGGAAGGCGTGACCATCGCCAGCCGCGCGCAGCTGCTGGGCTCGTACGACGTGGCCTACGAAGGCAGCAACTTCCTGGTCCGCGTGGTCGCCGTCGATGCTGGCGCCTACATCTCCGCGGTCGATCCGCGTGGCCTGCCGGCCACCGCCGAAGCGCCGGTGAAGCTGATCGCCGCGCTGAAGGCGAAGCTGGCCCAGTAAGGGCCGGTCGGTGGGTGCGGCCCAGGTCCGCACCCACCCGGGGAGAGGCCGATCTTGGTCGGCGCTTCTGTGCCAACCAAGGTTGGCACCTACCGGATCGCAAGGTTGGCATACCGGATCTTGCGGTTGGCGTTTACCGGAAAACAGAAAAGGCGCCCGTGGGCGCCCTTTTCGTTACCGCCGCGGGCGCTTCTCAGCGCTCCAGCAGCTTCAGCTTGTCCGGCTTGCCGTCCCATTCGCCGGCGTCGGCGGGTGGGTCCTTGCGCACGGTCAGCACCGGCCACTCCTTCGCCAGCTCGGCGTTGAGGGCGACGAAGCTTTCCTGGCCGGCAGGAACATCGTCCTCCGGGAAGATCGCGTTGACCGGGCACTCCGGTTCGCAGAGGGTGCAGTCGATGCACTCATCCGGGTCGATCACCAGGAAGTTCGGGCCTTCGTGGAAGCAATCCACGGGGCACACTTCCACGCAATCGGTGTGTTTGCACTTGATGCAGTTTTCGGTGACGACAAAGGGCATGGGCTGGGGGTGGATCGATTCCTGAACCCGCCAATTCTAGAACAGGTTGGCCCCCGGTGTCGGCGCGGGACGGAAATCGGGCGTCTGGCAGGCGCGACCGTGGCGGTCATTGGCGGCGGGGTGAGGCCTGTGCGACGCTGCGGGTCAGCCGGCTGCGTCGGATGGCCGGACCCCTTCCCAGCAGGATCGTCCATGTCCCCAGCCCAACCCGACATCGCCTCCCATGGCGGTGAGAACACTGCATTCATCGTCCTGATCAGCTGCGTGGCCACCCTGGGTGGATTCCTGTTCGGCTTCGACAGTGGGGTCATCAATGGCACGGTCGATGGCCTGCGCCAGGCCTTCAACTCCAGCGAGGCGGCGCTCGGTTTCGAAGTCGCCTCGATGCTGCTGGGCTGCGCGATCGGTGCCTTCCTGGCCGGTTGGCTGGGAGATCGCCTGGGCCGTCGTGGCGTGCTGATCGCCTCGGCGCTGATGTTCCTGGTCTCGGCGCTGGGTGCCGGTGCCGCTCACGCCTCCTGGCTGTTCATTGCCGCACGCGTGCTCGGCGGCTTCGCGGTGGGCGCGGCCAGCGTGATGTCGCCGGCCTACATTGCCGAAGTGGCCTCGGCGCGCTATCGCGGGCGCTTGGCCACGGTGCAGCAGATGGCGATCATCTGCGGCCTTTTCGCAGCTTTCCTCAGCAATTACCTGCTGGCCCGTGCCGCCGGAGCGTCGACCGAGCCGCTATGGCTGGGCCATGAGGCCTGGCGCTGGATGTTCTGGATGCAGGCACTGCCGTCGGGGCTGTTCCTGCTGTTGTTGCTGGTGATACCGGAAAGCCCGCGCTTCCTGGTCCTGAAGGGGCGTCAGCAGCAGGCGAGGGCGGTACTCTCGCGGCTGTACGGCGAGGCCTCAGCGGCGGCCAAGCAGGCCGAGATCGAAGCCAGTCTGGCCCAGGACCAGCACAAGCCGCGCTTCGGCGACCTGCGCAACAAGGCCACCGGCAGGCTGCGCCCGATCCTCTGGCTGGGCATCGGCCTGGCCATGTTCCAGCAGCTGGTCGGCATCAATGTGGTGTTCTATTACGGCGCGGTGCTGTGGCAGGCGGTGGGCTTCTCGGAAAGCGACGCACTGCTGATCAACGTGCTGTCCGGCGCGCTGAGCATCGGCGCCTGCCTGCTGACGGTGTTGTTGATCGACCGCATCGGGCGCAAGCCGTTGCTGTGGATCGGCTCGGTCGGCATGTCGGTGGCGCTGGTGCTGATGGTGGTCGCCTTCGCCAGTGGCAGCCTGGCCGACGGTCGACTGCAGTTGTCCGACGGTATGGGTCGACTGGCGCTGGTCACGGCCAATGTCTACGTGGTGTTCTTCAACATGTCCTGGGGCCCGGTGATGTGGGTGATGCTGGGCGAGATGTTCCCCAACCAGATCCGCGGCCCGGCGTTGGCCGTTGCCGGCGCGGCGCAGTGGACATCGAATTTCGCGATCACCGTGACCTTCCCGATGCTGCTGGCCGGCATCGGCCTGGCCGGTGCCTATGGCATCTATACGGTTGCCGCCATCCTCTCGATCTTCTTCGTGGTCCGCTACGTGCGCGAGACCAAAGGCAAGGAGCTGGAGCAGATGGAAGGCTGACGGCGACTGGCTTCGGTTGCGTTCCGTTGGCGCCTGCTTGTCCAGAGTGTGAGGGGGCAGGCCGCCCTCTCCAGGACACGCAAGAGCCCATCCATGGTGCTCGATGGCGCCATCCATGGCGCCAACGGTCCTGGAGAGGGCGGCCTGCCCCCTCCTGACAGTTTCATGGTGCGTGCGGATGCGGCGAAGCGCTGGTCGGTTGTTGCCGCAGCTGGCGGGAAACCGTCCAGAGTCGGTGGGGTCACCCAGGGCAGGACCGTTGGCGCCAAGGATGGCGCCATCGAGCCCCCATGGATGGGTTCACGGCGTGTCCTGCCCTGGGTGACCCCACCGGCTCGAGCCGATTGCAGGGAGGCGCCAAAGCGACCAACCCGACCGCAATCACTGCAATCCCGGAAAACAGAAAAGCCCGCACAAGGCGGGCTTTTTCGGTTCCTGCTGCGGCGACTGGCGCTCCCTAGGGGACTCGAACCCCTGTTTTAGCCTTGAGAGGGCCACGTCCTAACCACTAGACGAAGGGAGCGTAACTGTGTCGCTGCCGAGGCAGGAGCGCTAGTATATGCACCTCGATGCCATTGGGCAATCCCGAAACTTCAACCGGAAGCGCCAACATCATTTCCTCTGCTACATCACCGTTCAGCCTGCGCGTCATCCCGCGCGACCAGCACACGATCTCCCGCAAGGACATCAGCCCGAACGCCCTGCGCGTGCTTTATCGCCTGCGCGATGCAGGCTTCGGCGCCTATCTTGTCGGCGGCGCGGTGCGCGACCTGCTGGTCAATGGCCAACCCAAGGATTTCGACGTGGCTACCGACGCCACGCCCGAACAGGTCAAGCAGCTGTTCCGCAACTGCCGCCTGATCGGCCGCCGCTTCCGCCTCGCCCACGTTGTGTTCGGCCGCGAGATCATCGAAGTCGCCACCTTCCGCGCCAACAGCGATGACGGCAGCGGTGACCGCGAGATGGAAAACGGCATGCTCGTGCGCGACAACGTGTACGGCACCATCGAAGACGACGCCATCCGCCGCGATTTCACCTGCAACGCCCTGTACTACGCCATCGAGGACTTCTCGGTACGTGACTACACCGGCGGCTTCGAAGACGTGCAGGCGCGCCTGATGAAGCTCATCGGCGACCCGGTGCAGCGCTACCAGGAAGACCCGGTGCGCATGCTGCGCGCGGTGCGCCTGGCGGCCAAGCTCGGCTTCCAGATCGAAGAGGGCACCGCCGCGCCGATCCCCCATCTGGCCGGCCTGCTCAACGAAGCCGCGCCGGCACGCCTGTTCGAGGAAGTGCTGAAGCTGTTCCTGTCCGGGCACGGCGTGGCCAGCTTCGAAGGCCTGGAGCGCTACGGCCTGCTCGACGTGCTGTTCCCTGAAAGCGCCAAGGCGCTGAAGTCCAACCGCACCGGCGCGCTGCGCCGCATGCTGGTCGAGGGCCTGGCCAACACCGATGCGCGCGTGGCCAACGACGAGCCGGTCTCGCCCGCGTTCCTGTTCGCGCTGCTGCTGTGGCCGGCGTTCTGCCGCGCGCAGGCGACCCTGCTCAAGCAGGGCGTGGCACCGGAGGAAGCGCAGCGCCGTGCCGCCGACCGCGTCACCGTGCAGCAGCTGAGCACCATCGCGCTGCCGCGCCGCTTCTCGCTGCCGATGCAGGAAATCTGGCTGCTGCAGTCACGCTTTGGCTCGCGCCAGCGCAAACGCGTGTTCCGTACGCTCACCCACCCGCGCTTCCGGGCCGCGTTCGACTTCCTCAGCCTGCGCCAGGTGGCCTCGGCCGAGCATGCCGCCGATGTCGAGTTCTGGCGCGAGGCACAGGCGCAGTCCGGCCGCGAGCTGGAATCGTCGCTGGACGTGATGCACAGCGAAGAGGGTGATGACGAGAGCGGGGCACCGCGCAAGCGCCGCCGTCGCCGCCGTCGTCCGGGCGCCCCGGCCGGTGCGGCTGGCGAGTAAACGATGACCCTTGCCTGGATCGGCCTCGGCGCCAACCTTGGCGACGCGGCCGCCACCGTCGGCGCGGCGATTGCCGCGCTCGACGGGCTGCCCGGTACCCGCCTGCGCCAGGCCTCGAGGCTGTACGCCACGCCGGCCTGGGGCAATGAAGACCAGCCGCCGTTCGTCAACGCGGTGGCTGCGGTCGACACCACATTGCCGGCCGACACGCTGCTGCAGGCGATGCTGGCGCTGGAGCAGCGCTTTGGTCGCGTGCGCGATCCGGCGGTGCACTGGGGCCCGCGCGCGCTGGACCTGGACCTGCTGCTGTATGGCACGCAGGTGCTCGACCAGCCCGGTCTGCAGGTGCCGCATCCTTACCTGCACGAGCGTGCCTTCGTGTTGGTGCCGCTGGCCGAAATCGCGCCGGATCTGGCCATTCCCGGCCATGGTCGCGTGCGGGATGCAGTGGTGCGGGTGGATGCCTGCGGGATCGCACCGATAAGGTGATAATGCCCGGGTTATCTCCCCCGGTTATCAGCACATGAGCACCCACGCAGACAGCAAGCCCTGGACCGTTCCCGCCCTGGCCGAGGCCAAGCGCAATGGCCAGAAGCTGGTCATGTTGACCGCCTACGACGCTGGCTTCGCCCGCACTTTCGACGCAAATGGCGTTGACCTGATCCTGATTGGCGATTCGCTGGGCATGGTCGTGCAGGGCCATGATTCGACCCTGCCGGTGACCGTGGCCGACATGGTCTACCACACCCGCGCCGTGGCCCGTGTGCTGCAGCGCGCGCTGCTGGTGGCCGATCTGCCGTTCGGCGCCGATGCCACCCCGGAGCGCGCGCTGGATGCATCGCTTCAGCTGCTGCAGGCCGGTGCCGAGATGGTCAAGATCGAAGGTGCCGGCTTCAAGGTCGACATCATCCGTTACCTGGTCGAGCGTGAGATTCCGGTCTGCTCGCACCTGGGCCTGACTCCGCAGTCGGTGCTGCGCCTGGGTGGCTTCAAGATCCAGGGCCGTGGCGATGCCGCACGCCAGCTGGTGGAAGATGCCAGGGCCGTGGCTGCTGCGGGCGCCAGCCTGCTGGTGCTGGAGTGCATGCCGAGCCCGGTCGCCGCCGACGTCACTGCCGCTGTGGAAGTCCCGACCATCGGCATCGGTGCCGGCCCGCAGTGCGATGGCCAGGTGCTGGTGCTGCACGATTTCCTTGGCCTGGACAGTGGCCATCGCCGTCCCAAGTTCGTCAAGGACTTCCTTGCCGAAGGCGGTTCGGTGGCGGGTGCCACCCGCGCCTATGCCGACGCCGTGCGCGACGGCAGCTTCCCCGACGAACAGCACGCTTACGCCCAATGATCCAGACCTTCAACGAGCTCGGCGCATTGCGCGAGCAGATCGCCCAGTGGAAGCGCGAGGGCCTGCGCGTGGCGCTGGTGCCGACCATGGGCAACCTTCACGGTGGCCATCATTCGCTGGTGACCCTGGCCCGCCAGTACGCCGACAAGGTGGTGGCAAGCATCTTCGTCAACCCGACCCAGTTCGGGCCGAACGAGGATTTCAGTCGCTATCCGCGTACGCCCGAGGCCGACGTGGCCGGGCTGGAGCAGGCCGGCTGCGATGCGGTGTGGCTGCCCAGCGTCGAGGCGATGTATCCGCTGGGCGTGGACAAGACCACGCAGATGCACGCGCCCGGCGTCAGTGAAGTGCTGGAAGGCGCCAGCCGTCCGGGACACTTTGATGGCGTGTGCACGGTGGTCGCGCGCCTGTTCCTGCAGGTGCAGCCGGACGTGGCCGTGTTCGGCCGAAAGGACTACCAGCAGCTGGCTGTGATCAAGCAGATGGTGGCCGAGCTGTCGTTCCCGATCCAGATCGTCGGCGCGGACATCGTGCGCGACGAGGATGGTCTGGCCAAGAGCTCGCGCAACCAGTATCTGAGCGCCGAACAGCGCCCGGTTGCGACCAGTATCCACCGCACCCTGCTGGGCATGCGCGAAGGCTATGTAGCCGGGCTGGCACGTGACCGCATCGAGGCCGACGCCACGGCGGCATTGCAGGCAGCCGGTTTCCAGGTCGACTATGCGGTGCTGCGCACGCCCGATTTGACCGAGCCGACCTTCGATGGCGGCGGCCGCGTAGCGCTGATCGCCGCACGTCTGGGCACCACCCGCTTGATCGACAACCTGGAATTCTGAGCCGCATGCGGCTTGGGGGGCGCCCGCAACGGGCGCCTCTCCACTTCCCACGGATGGGAGACCTGAAATGAAAACCCCCAGCACTGATACCGGCCGTCTTGCCCAGGCCTCTATCCTGGCGGTGTTGGCGGCAGGCATGCTGCCGGCTCAACTGTTTGGCGGCCTGATGTTCGCATTTGAATTCAGGCGCACGCCGATGCCCGCGCTCACCGGCGGTGGACTGATGTTCGGGCTGGGCGTCTGCATCGCCATCGCGGTGTTCCTGCCGATGGCGCTGCTCCCGCGATCTCGGCAGCCCCTGCGCCGGATCAGCTTCGTGCTTGCAGGGTCTGCCCTGGGCGCGCTGGCCATGGCCATCCATGAATGGCCGGGCGCGATCCATGGGCCGCTGCTGCAGCGCCTGCGCTATGTGGATACATTCGATGTGATCAGCTATGGGCTGACAGTGTTGGCTGCAGGGGGCCTGGGCCTGGCCTCCGGGCTGGCCTTCCATACGGTGTTCAGGCTGTCACTGCAGGGCGGTGCCGTCCATGCCACGGCGCCGCCGCCGGGCAAGGGCACCTGAACGGCCTTCAGCGTCCTGCCGCCGCCCCCTGGCGATGGCCAAGCGGGTGCTAGAATCCGCTCTTTCCTTTGCCGTTGCAGCGCCCCCATGCACCTGTCCCTGCTCAAGACCAAGATCCACCGCGCCACCGTCACCCATTCCGAGCTGAACTACGAAGGCTCGATCGCCATTGATGACAACCTGCTGGCTGCCACCGGCATCCGCGAGTTCGAGCAGGTGCACATCTGGGACGTGACCAACGGTGCGCGCTTCTCGACCTACGCCATCCGCGCCGAAGCCGGCAGCGGCGTTGTCTCGCTCAACGGTGGCGCCGCGCGCCACGTGCAGGTCGGTGACATCATCATCATCGCAGCGTTCGCCAGCATGACCGAGCAGGAAGCTGACAGCTTCAAGCCGAAGCTGGTGTACGTTGATGGCAAGAACCAGATCACCCACACCAACGACACGATCCCGACCCAGGCCGCATGACAACGAACAACGGATTCGACTCGCTGCACTCCCACGCCCAGCGCCTGAAGGGCGCAAGCATTCCCAGCCTGCTCGCCGCCGAACCCGGGCGCGTGCAGGATCTGGCGCTGCGGGTCGGTCCGTTGTACGTCAACTTCGCGCGGCAGAAATACGATGCTGCGGCGCTGCAGGCGTTGCTGGCGCTGGCTGCCGAGCGTGATGTCGGTGGCGCCATCACCCGCCTGTTCCGTGGCGAGCAGGTCAACCTGACCGAAGGTCGCGCGGCGCTGCACACCGCGCTGCGTGGCGATGTGGTCGATGCGCCGGTGGCGGCCGAGGCCTATGCCACCGCGCGCGAGATCCGCCAGCGCATGGGCGTGCTGGTGCGCGCGCTGGAAGACAGTGGCGTGACCGATGTGGTCAGTGTCGGCATCGGTGGTTCCGACCTTGGCCCGCGCCTGGTTGCCGACGCGCTGCGTCCGGTCAGCGGTGCGCGCCTGCGCGTGCATTTCGTCTCGAACGTGGACGGCGCCGCCATGCAGCGTACGCTGGCCACGCTGGATCCGGCGAAGACTGCCGGCATCCTGATCTCCAAGACCTTCGGTACGCAGGAAACCCTGCTCAACGGCCAGATCCTGCACGATTGGCTGGGTGGCAGCGAACGCCTGTATGCAGTCAGTGCCAATCCGGAACGCGCCGCCAAGGCCTTTGCCATCGCCGCCGATCGCGTGCTGCCGATGTGGGACTGGGTGGGTGGCCGTTATTCACTGTGGTCGGCGGTCGGTTTCCCGATCGCGCTGGCAGTCGGCTTCGATCGCTTCGAGCAGTTGCTGGAAGGCGCGGCGCAGATGGATGCGCATGCGCTGGATGCACCGCTGGAGCGCAACCTGCCGGTGCTGCACGGCCTGACCGACATCTGGAACCGCAACCTGCTGGGCCATGCAACGCACGCGGTGATGACCTACGACCAGCGCCTGGCGCTGCTGCCGGCCTACCTGCAGCAGCTGGTGATGGAAAGCCTGGGCAAGCGCGTGCAGCGTGACGGGCAACCTGTCACCACCGACACCGTGCCGGTGTGGTGGGGCGGCGCGGGCACCGATGTGCAGCACAGCTTCTTCCAGGCACTGCACCAGGGCACCAGCATCGTTCCGGCAGATTTCATCGGCTGCGTGCACAACGACGATCCCTACACGATCAATCATCAGGCCCTGCTGGCCAATCTGCTGGCGCAGACTGAAGCACTGGCCAATGGCCAGAGCAGCGACGACCCGCACCGTGATTACCCGGGCGGCCGCCCGAGCACGCTGATCCTGCTCGACGCGCTGACCCCGCAGGCGCTGGGTGCACTGATCGCCATGTACGAACACGCTGTGTACGTGCAGTCGGTGATCTGGAACATCAATGCCTTCGACCAGTTCGGTGTCGAGCTTGGCAAGCAGCTGGCCAGTGGCCTGTTGCCGGCGCTGCAGGGTGAGGATGTTGCGATTGCCGACCCGATGACCCGCGAAATCCTGGCGCAGCTGAAGCGCTGACCCGGCCTGCGGATGTGCCGGCGCCGGCCGGCCATCCCATGTCTCTCCGCTTGCCTTCGATCCGGTCGCGCATGAATGGTGCGCGGCCACGCATTCCGTGTCGTTTGCGTGCTGCACATGCAGCGCATCCGCGTGCCTGCCGCAGCGCAGCTTGACTGCGCATCGCCTGCCATTGCAGTGTGCACGGGCGGCTGTACCTGTCATCCAGTATCGCTCGCAGCATGATGTTGATGCCAGGGACTGGCCGTATCCGAAGGGACGTGGAATCGATCCATGTCCTCAACGCCTCATGTTGTGAATGACAGGAGATTGCGAATGGATCTGAATGACGATGTTGTGTCCGGCTGGCTCAATGGCTCGGACGATGTGGATGGGTGCGCCAACCCTGCGGGTTCGCTGTTCATCTATGGCGCTGCGGCTACCGAGTCCGCACTCACGTCGGCCTCCGACACCCTGATCACCGGTGGTGGCACCGAGTGCACCACCACGATGTCCGTGGTCAATCACTGCCTGTGTTGCTGATGTAGCCCGAGCCGGCACGCAGCGCCTTGCGGCTGCGTGCCGGCAACTGGAACAGACTTCCCGATACCTTGCAGGGGGCGTAATGACCGCTTCTCCGGCTGCGGCCGCGTTTGCGCGCATCACCGAACATTTCCTTGCCCATGCGCGCGCCGCGTTGGCGGCCGGCCTGCATGACCCTGCCATTGCGCTGCAGCCCGGTGAGCGCGAACTGCTGCACGCGCAGGGCGACGCGGCGCTGCGTGAGCATGCCCAGCTCAAGCTCAACCGTGTGCTGTTGCTGGAACTACACGCAGCTGCGCGCGGCGGTGACATCGGCCCGCTTGACAGCGCCGGTGCGTTGGACGAATTCGTAGCCCTCGCCACCAGCGAGGGTTTCCGTGAACATCTGCAGCGACGCTACCCGGTGCTGTTGCCGCGGCTGTCGCGCATGCTTGAAGGACAATGCGCGGCCGTGGTGGAGCTGGCCGCGCGCATCGGCAGTGATCGTGCGCTGCTGACGGACCTGCTCGACACTCCGGCAGGAGCGCTGCGTGCGATTGCGTTGGGGCGGGGTGACCTGCACGGCGGCGGCCGGACCGTGGCACGGCTGCAGTTCGACGGCGGCGTGCTGATGTACAAACCGCGCTCGCTGCGCATCGATGCGGCGCTCGATGGCCTGCTCGCTGCGGTCTTCGGTGAGGGCCCGGGCCGGGTGCGTGTGCCGCGTGTGGTTGATCGTGGCAGCCATGGCTGGGCCGCGTTTGCCGCGCACCGTCATTGCGCCGATGACGAAGAACTGCGTGCCTACTACCGCGGTCTTGGCCATTGGCTGGCGATCCTGCGCCTGGTCGGTGGTACCGACATCCATCTGGAGAACCTGATCGCTGTCGGGCCGGTGCCGGTGGTGATCGATGCAGAAAGTGTGTTCTCGCAGGTGATCGACGTCGAGCCGTCGGGCCTGGGCGACGCCTACGATACGGCCATCAAACTGATGCGCAATTCCGTGCTGCGCACCGGCATCGTGCCGTTCCGCGCCACCGGCCTCGGCATGGAGGGCGTGGACCTGTCGGCTGCCGGCGCATTGCCGGGCGAGCAGCCGCGGGTACAGGTGCCGGTGATTGTCGAGGATGGGACGGGGCCGGCCCGGCTTGGCATGGTCGAGGCCGAAGTCGCCATCGCACAGAACCACCCCAGTCCACAGCCGGATGTTTCGTTGTACTGGGACCACATCAGCGAAGGCTTCATCGACGCCAGCGGGCGCCTGCGCGCACTCGATGCCAAGGGCGAACTGATGCCACTCCTGGCGGCTTTCGAAGGCTGCCAGGTGCGGGATGTACGGCGGCCGACAATGGCCTACGCCGAGCTCGGGCGGATGCTCTGGCATCCAGCCTCGCTGCACAAGGAAGCCCAGGCGGTTGAGCGCGCGATCGATCTGCTGGTGCGCAATGCAGCGGTGTCACCGGCTGCGCCATCGGATCTGGAAACCGTACGTGGAGAAGTGGACGACCTGCGCCACGGTGACATTCCGATCTTCACTTCGCGGCTGGACGCGACCCGTATCCGCTCCATCGCCGACAACTGGCGTGCGATGCGCATCGACCTGGAAGACGTGACCATCCGCAGCACGCTGGTGGCCACCGACCTGAACCAGCATGCGCTGGCCCGCGCCGAGGCTCGCTCCGGCTACAGCTATGCCGCGCAGCAGCCGCGCGCGGACGATCTGGACCTGCGCCGACGAACGCTTGCGGCACGCGCGGTGGAGAATCTTCTGCGTCTGGCCGTGCATGGTGAAGATGGTTCGATGACGTGGATCACGCCCGAGGTGACCCGCACAGGATGGACCGTCCAGCCGGTGCAGCCCGACCTGTATTTCGGGCTGGGGGGCATTGCGTTCGCACTGGCGGCCTACCGCCGGGAAGTGGAGCAGGGACGTGCCGACCCGGTGGCCGGGCTGGATCCGGCCATCGAAGGCGCCATTGCGGTGTTCCAGACCATGTGCGAGCGCCATCCCGCCGGGATCGATGGTGGATTCGTCGGCACAGGCTCGCAGATCTGGACCCTGCTGGCGTTGCACGATCTTCTGCAGCGCCCCGCGCTGCTTGCGCTGGCCGAGCGCTGTGCGGAGGGCGTGGAACGTCGTGGTTTCCAGGGGCCGATGAAATTTGAACTGATTGATGGCGTGTCCGGCATGATCCTGCCGTTGTTGGCGCTGGCCGAGGCCACCGGCAGAACGCGCTGGCTGGAGTTGGCGGCTGCGGCCGGGCGCCGCATGCAGGAAGCGGCGATCGTCGATGTCGACGGTGCACGCTGGCCGACGCCACAGTTCCGCGAGCCGATCGGTGGCTTTGGCCACGGCGCGATGGGCATGGGCTGGGCGCTGGCGCGGCTGGCGCGGTCGGACGCCGGCAGCGTGCCTGAGCGCGCCGCCTGGCGGCAGTTGGCCGAAGGAGCGTTTGCGTTCCAGGCGGCGTTGTTCGAACCGCATACCGGGCACTGGCGCGACATCCACCTGCAGGATGGGCAGAAGAACTTCCCGACCTGGTGCCATGGCAGTGTTGGCATCGGTCTGGCGGCGGCGGATCTGTATGCCCGCACTGGCGATCCCACGCAGTTGCGTGACATGCGGCGGGCTGTGGCCGACGCGCGCGGCAAATGGGGGTTCAGCCACACCCTGTGTCATGGCGACCTGTCCACGCGGGAGCTGCTGGTGCTGGCGGCTGCGCTGGATCCGGAGGGATGCCCCTATCCGCAGGACGAGGCCGCCATCGAGATCGTTTCTTCGATCGAGGAGCACCAGGGCATGGTCGGCGGACTGACCCGCGCGGCCTTTACTCCGGGCTTGATGATCGGCCTGGCAGGTGCGATCTATGGCTTCCTGCGCATGCATCCAGCCTGCGTGCTGCCGTCGCCGCTGCTGCAGGAGACGGCAGCGGCGCGGGTCGATGCCCTGGCATCGCGTTCCAGTGCCGCGCAGGACCGAGCGGCGCTGGCCGAGGTCTGAGCCGGACCGGTCCGGTTGCGATCAGCGGCTGGGATCGCGTTCCGGGCTTGGCCGCTTTGCCAGCTTGCGCTGCAGCGAACGCCGGTGCATGCCGAGCAGGCGCGCGGCCGCGGACACGTTACCGCCGGTCTCGTGCATCGCCTGCTGGATGTGTTCCCACTGCAGGCGGCTGATCGGGGTCATCGCGTCGGGCACTTCCATTTCGCCATCGTCGGCCGGGCCGTCGTCTTCCTCGCCGAGGGCGCGCAGGATCATCGGCACCGTGGCCGGCTTCGGCAGGTAGTCGTCGGCGCCGAGCTTGATCGCCTCCACCGCGGTGGCGATGCTGGCGTAGCCGGTCACCAGCAGGATGCGCATGTCCGCGCGCAACGCGCGCAGCGGCTGGATCAGGGCGAGGCCGGAATCGCTGCCCAGCTTCAGGTCGATCAGCGCGAACGCCGGCGGATGCTGGCGGGCCAGCGCCAGTGCACTGGCGGCATCCTGCGCGGTCTGCGTTTCAAGCCCCTTGCGGGCCAGGCTGCGCTGCAGGGTGCGCAGGTACAGTTCGTCGTCGTCGACCAGCAGGCCGAGGGTTGAGGTGCTCATGGGGTTTCCTCGCGTGGGGCCAGCGGCAGGCGGAAGCCGACGCGGCTGCCGGCGCCCTGGGCCGGGCGCATCCACATCTCGCCGTCGAGGCGTTCGATGGTGGCATGGGACAGGGCCAGGCCGACGCCCATGCCCTCGCTTTTGCTGCTGCCGAACAGCTTGCCCGGCAGCACGGCAGCACGGGCGTCGAAGCCATGGCCATAGTCGCGTACTTCGCCGATCAGGTCGTCGCCTTCGATGCGCAGGTCCAGGTCCACGCGTGGCCGGCCGGCCTTCTCGCCGGCGTCGGCGGCATTGTTGAGAAGGACCATCAGCAGATGGCCCACGCCCGGGTCGAGTGGCAGCCGCAGCGGCGCATCGTCGTTGCGGTGCAGGTCGATGGTCGGCCGCACCAGGCGCCACTGTTCCAGTACCTGCTGGGCACTGGAGTGGCTGCGCCCCGGTGCATCGGCCGAGGCAGGTGCGGCCAGCGCCAGCACGCGCTCACGGCACTGCACCAGCAGCTCGCGCAGGGTTTCCATGTCTTCGCGCACTTCGGGCTCTTCGCTGCGCTCGGCGACGTCATCGGCGAGCAGGGTCATGGTTGCCAGCGGCGTGTTCAGCTCATGCGCCACCGAGGCGGCATGGGTGGCCAGGGCGACGATGCCCTCGTTGCGGGCGAAGCGTTCGCGCAGGGCCGACAGTTCCAGTTCGCGCTGGCGCAGCGCCAGCGCCAGGCGGGTAGAGAACGTCAGCACGACCGCCGCGGAAATCAGGAAATTGGCGACCACGCCCCAGCGGTTGAGGTCCTGCGCGCGGAAATAGCCATCCGGCAGCGGCTGCCCGAAGATGCCGCTGGCGGCATAGCCGAGCAGGCAGGCCAGCGCGACCGCCAGCGCCCAGCGCAGGGGCAGGGCGAACGCGGCCAATGCGATCAGGATCAGGAACAGCGAACTGAACGGGTTGGCCATGCCACCGCTCCAGCCCACCATCCAGGTCAGGATGATCACGTCCACCAGGATGTGGCCGAATGCGGTCAGCGGCGCGGTGTCGGCCGCCTCCGGGCGCAGCTGGGTGTAGATGTTGAACAGGGTCAGCACGGCTACGCCGGCCCACAGCGGCAGCTGCGGCAATGGCAGGCCCAGCACCCAGGTGCCTACCAGGATGGTGGCGGCCTGGCCACCTACGGCAAGCCAGCGCAGGCTGCACAGGGTACGGAGAAACGGGGCGTCGGGACCGGTCATTCATGCTCATCGTATGCGTTCACGCGTGACCGTGCCTGCGACAATCGGCCGCAGCCGTGCCTCCGGCTGAATGCGAGTCACCCCGAATGCGGGGGCGGGCGGTAGAATGCGCCCATGCACGACGCCGTCTCCCGCCCGACTCCCCCCTCCGATGCCACCTCCTGGCCCCGCCGCCAGACCCATGCCGTGCAGATCGGCGGGGTCACCGTAGGTGGAGGCAAGCCGGTCGTGGTGCAGTCGATGACCAACACGGACACGTCCGACGTCGCCTCCAGCGTGAAGCAGGTGGCCGAGCTCTGGCGTGCGGGTTCGGAAATGGTGCGTTTGACCGTCAACACCGTTGAAGCCGCTGCGGCGATCCCGCGCATCGTCGACAAGCTGGCGATGATGGGCATCGACGTGCCACTGATCGGTGACTTCCATTACAACGGTCACCAGCTGCTCACCGCCGAACCGGCGTGTGCCGAAGCGCTGGCCAAGTACCGCATCAACCCGGGCAACGTCGGCTTCGGCAAGAAGAAGGACCTGCAGTTCGCCCAGTTGATCGAGTTCGCGATCCGCTACAACAAGCCGGTGCGCATCGGCGCCAACTGGGGCTCGCTGGACCAGGCCCTGGCGGCGAAGCTGATGGACGAGAACAACCTGCGCGAGCAGCCCTGGGACGCCGGCCGCGTGCTGCGCGAGGCGCTGATCCGCTCGGCGCTGGACTCGGCCGAGCAGGCGGTGGAGCTCGGCCTGCCGCGCGATCGCATCGTGCTGTCGGCCAAGGTCAGTGGCGTGCAGGAGCTGATCGCGGTTTACCGCGACCTGGCCCAGCGCTCGGACTTCGCCCTGCACCTGGGCCTGACCGAAGCCGGTATCGGCAGCAAGGGCATCGTCGCCTCGTCGGCGGCGCTGAGCGTGCTGCTGCAGGAAGGCATCGGTGACACCATCCGGATCTCGCTGACCCCGGAACCGGGTCAGTCGCGTACGCAGGAAGTGATCGTTGCCCAGGAACTGCTGCAGACCACCGGGCAGCGTGCCTTCACGCCGCTGGTCACGGCCTGCCCGGGCTGCGGCCGCACCACCTCCGAGTTCTTCCAGGAGCTGGCCAAGGTGGTGCAGAACCACGTGCGCGAGAAGATGCCGCTGTGGAAGATCCATCACCCGGGTGCGGAGAACATGACCCTGGCGGTGATGGGCTGCATCGTCAACGGACCGGGTGAGTCGCGCCATGCCAACATCGGCATCTCGCTGCCGGGCACGGGTGAAACGCCTGCGGCACCGGTGTTCGTCGATGGAGAGAAGAAGGTGACCCTGCGTGGCGACAACATCGCCCAGGAGTTCGTCGCCCTGATCGACGACTACGTCGAACACAAATATGTCCGAAGCGCCGGATAAGCCCGCGATCCTCGCTGCACCGGAGTCCGCCTCCGGCTTCCGCCACTGGATGGCGCGCAATGCCTGGCGCCTGGTCCTGCTGTTCGGTGGCGTGCTGCTGCCGCTGGCCGGCTTCGTCGCCCTGGCCGACGAGGTGCACGAGTTTGAATCGTTCCATTTCGACGCGCCGCTGCTGTGGCAGATGCATGGCCTGCATTCGCCGCTGCTGGACCGCTTCTTCGTGCTCATTTCCAGGCTGGGCTACGAATGGTTCCTGATCCCGGCCGATGTGCTGATCATCGCAGTGTTGCTGGGCTACCGGCGTTGGCGTGAAGCCACGTTCGTGGCGGTCAGCTTCGTCGGCTCGGCACTGCTGAACATGGGCAGCAAGCACTTCTTCCAGCGCCAGCGCCCCAGCCTGTGGGAATCGATCGCCCCGGAATCGACGTTCAGCTTCCCCAGTGGCCACGCGATGGGCTCGATGACCCTGGCGGTGACCCTGGTGCTGCTGGCCTGGAACACCCGCTGGCGCTGGCCGGTGCTGTTGCTGGCGCCGGCATTCAGCCTGCTGGTCAGCGTGTCCCGGGTCTATCTGGGGGTGCATTACCCCTCCGATATCCTGGCCGGATGGTGTGCCGCGCTGGTTTGGGTGGTAGGGTGCTATCTGGTCATGTTCAGTCGCCGGCACCCATGGCGACGTCATGGCTCGCCGCCAGCGAAGGCCAGCGAAGCATCATCACAGGGGGATTGACGTGGATGGCCCTTGAGGGACGTCTACGTGATAGATCAGTTGTTTCGTTGCAGCAGGTTCTGCAAGACAGGGGGCAAGCACAACGCGCGGTACTGTGATGCGCAAGGCAGATTGCCGGGGTCGCATTCCGAACGCGCTTGCAGGGGTATCGGCACCCCACCTAGCTTGACCTGCAATGGCCGCATTCGAAGAGGTACGTGGATGACGATTCGAGTCTACCTGGTGGATGACCACGCGCTGGTCCGCACCGGGATGAAGATGATTCTGTCGGGGGAAACCGACATCGAGGTGGTGGGCGAAGCCGAGACCGGCGAAGATGCGCTGCGTGAAGTCCGTCAGCTGCTGCCGGATGTGGTGCTGTGTGACCTGCACCTGCCGGGTGTGAGCGGCATGGAAGTGACCGAGCGTATCGTGCGCAGCCACCGCAATACCCGCGTGGTGATCGTGTCGGTGCTGGAAGATGGCCCGCTGCCGAAGCGGCTGCTTGAAGCCGGTGCTGCCGGCTACATCGGCAAGGGCTGCGATGCGCAGGAGCTGTTGCGCGCGGTGCGTGACGTGGCCGGTGGCCGTCGCTACCTGGGCACCAGCATCGCGCAGAACCTGGCGCTGTCGACGGTGGAAGGCAACGGTTCGCCGTTCGACAGCCTGTCGCCGCGCGAGCTGGAGGTGGCACTGCTGCTGACCCAGGGCCTGCGTCAGGAGGACATCGCGCGTCGTCTGAGCCTGAGTGCGAAGACGGTGAACACGCACAAGGCGCGGTTGTTCGAGAAGATGGGGATCCACGACAACATCGCGTTGGCGCGGATGGCCAGCCAGTACGGGCTGGTGGATCCGGCGCGGCCGCTGTAAGGGATTCGGCCAACGGCTGAGCCCCTCGCGGTGGTGGTGCGGTTGGATTGTGGTGGTTGGCCGGGCGGATGGGCTGTGCAGGGGGCGCTGCAAGTACGTCCCTGTAAGCTCGGTCGCCGCATCCATGCGGCTCACGTCCCTGCACAACCCATCCGCCCGGCCACGGACAGGTTCCGTGCGCGTCCACCGCGGAATTGAAGAAGGAAGAGCAGGAGCGGGTCGCGCGCTTTGCGCCTCTGGATGCTGGTTCTGTAGAGCCGAGCCGATGCTCGGCTGCTTTCCGTTCCGCTGGGGCGGAGCCGAGCATGGGCTCGGCTCTACACCTTTGTCGGGCTCAGTGGCCGCGCACGCGCTGGATGATCTTGGCGGCGTCTGCGGCGCTGGCGCGCACCTTGTCCCATTCGCCGTTGGCGATCCAGTTGCCCGGCACCATCCACGAACCACCGATGCAGACCACGTTCTTCTGCTCGAGGTATTCGGCGGCGGTGTTCTCGGTGATGCCGCCGGTCGGGCACAGCTTCAGGTCCGCCACCGGGCCGGCCAGTCCCTTGATCATTGCCAGGCCACCCACAGCCGTGGCCGGGAACAGCTTGCACACGCGGAAGCCACGGGCGTAGAGCGACAGCAGCTCGGTCGGGGTGGCTGCACCCGGCACCACCGGCAGCGGTGCAGCGGCCAGTGCATCAGCCAGTGCCGGCGGCGTACCCGGGGTCACCAGGAAGTCCGCACCCGCATCTATCGACTGCTGCATCTGCTCCACGGTCAGCACCGTACCGGCACCCACCACCACGTCCGGCAGCTCGCGCTTGAGCATCGCCAGCGCTTCCATCGCCACCGGCGTGCGCAGCGTCAGCTCGATCGCCGGCAAGCCACCTTCCAGCAGCGCCGCACTGACCGCACGCGCCTGGTCCAGCGTATGAATCGTCACCACCGGCAGGATGCCCGCCGCACGCAACAGCTCCGCCGCCTTCACCTGATGTTGTTCGATACCCATAGCTCTGCTTCTGCCTTTGCTTCTGCTTTTGAATTTGATTTTCAGTGATCACTTCGCGGCGTCGATGCGCCGTAGAGTGTCAGGAGGGCGCGGGTAGCCCCAGCCGGGACCGTGAGCGGCATGGATGCCGCGACCGAGCCCCCATGGAGGGGTTTACGGCGTGTCCCGGCCAGGGCGCTCTACTGCCCAGATCGGGAAGCCTGCCGCGGCTTTTCGCTTCAGGCGTCTTTTGCCTCATGCGGCGCCGCCGCTGCCGCCGCATCGTGCCCCAGCTCGTATTCCGCGTCGTACTCCCACGGCCCACCATCGGCCGCCGCCGGCCCGCACGAAATCGAAATCGCCCCCTGGTCGGCCGGACCCACCACGCGGCGGTTGATCGCGAACAGATTGCGGCCCAGGTCATGCGCGGCAGGCGCAGTGTTCGGCGCCAGCGGGCGTGCCGCCCATTCGGCCGCGTCCACCAGCACTTCCAGCGTGCCGGCCTCGCCATCCAGGCGGATCATGTCGCCCTCGCGCACCTTGGCCAGCGGGCCGCCGCGGGCAGCCTCCGGCGTCACGTGGATCGCTGCCGGAATCTTGCCCGAGGCGCCGGACAGGCGGCCGTCTGTGACCAGCGCCACGCGCCGGCCCTGGTTCTGCAGCAGGCCCAGCAGGGGCGCCAGCGAATGCAGTTCCGGCATGCCGTTCGCACGCGGGCCCTGGTAACGCACCACTGCCACGAAATGCTCGGGCAGCAGGCCACCGGCATGCAGCTTGTTCAACACCTGCGGTGCATCGACCACCACCGCCGGTGCTTCGATCGTGCGGTACTGCGGCTTCACCGCCGACAGCTTGATCAGCGACTTGCCCAGGTTGCCGCGCAGCAGCCGCAGTCCGCCCTGGTGCTCGAACGGGTTGTCGACGCCACGCACCACCTCGTCATCGGCGCTGCGTTCCAGGCCCGGCAGATAGACGAGCTGGCCATCGCGCAGCTGCGGTTCGCGTGCGTAGTCGGCCATGCCGCCACGCGCGACGCTGACCAGGTCGCCATGCATCAGGCCCGCCTTGATCAGCTCGCCGAACACGAAGGCCGGGCCGCCTGCGGCCGCAAAACGGTTCACGTCGGCGTCGCCGTTCGGATAGACGCGGGCCAGCAGCGGGATCAGCTGCGACAGTTCGTCGAAGTCGTCCCAGGTCAGCACGATGCCGGCAGCACGCGCCACCGCGATCCAGTGGATGGTGTGGTTGGTCGACCCGCCGGTGGCCATCAGCGCGATGACGGCGTTGATGATCGCGCGCTCGTCGATGATCCGGCCCAGCGGGCGGAAGTCGTCGCCCAATGCGGTGATGTCCAACGCACGTTCGGTCGCTTCGCGGGTCAGTGCATCGCGCAGTGGCGTGCCCGGATTGACGAACGACGCGCCCGGCAGCTGCACGCCCATCGCTTCCAGCAGCACCTGGTTGGAGTTGGCCGTGCCGTAGAAGGTGCAGGTGCCGGCGCCATGGTAGGAGGCGGACTCGGCTTCCAGCAGTTCTTCGCGGGTGGCTTCACCGGCGGCGTAGCGCTCGCGCACTTCGGCCTTCTGCTTGTTCGGGATGCCCGGTGTCATCGGGCCGGCCGGCACGAACACCGCCGGCAGATGGCCGAAGGCCAGCGCACCGATCAGCAGGCCCGGTACGATCTTGTCGCAGACACCGAGGTAGACGGTGGTGTCGAACATGTCGTGGCTGAGGCCGATCGCCGTGGCCTGGGCAATGACATCGCGCGAGAACAGGGACAGTTCCATGCCACCGCGGCCCTGGGTGACGCCGTCGCACATCGCCGGCACGCCGCCGGCCACCTGTGCGGTGGCGCCAAGCTCGCGCGCGATCTCGCGGATCTGTTCCGGATAGGTCTCGAACGGCTGGTGCGCCGACAGCATGTCGTTGTAGGCGGTGATGATGCCGAGGTTCGGCGTCACCCCGCCACGCAGGCGGCTCTTGTCGGTGCCGCCGCAGGCGGCGAACCCGTGGGCGAGGTTGCCGCAGCTCAGGCGGCTGCGGAACGGGCCCTCACGCAGGGAGGCGTCGATCGCGGCCAGATAGGCGGCACGCGAGGCGGCGCTGCGGCGGATGACACGCTCAGTGATGGCTTGCAGTTGCGGATGGAGGCTCATTGGCTACCGGCGTTCGTGGTGGCGAGAGGCAAGCGGCGGCGCGGCGCCGCCGCCGACATCAATCAGCCCAGTGGACGCGCAGGCGCGCGCCTTCCAGGTTGATCGCGTTGAGGATCGGATACTGCTGGGCATCGTTGCTGTCCAGCGCCTGGCGCAGCACCTGCAGCTTCTGCTTGCCACGCAGCAGCAGCAGGCGCTGGCGGCATTGGCGCAGGCCGTGCGGGGTCAGCGTGATGCGCAGCGGCCACTGGTTCGCGCCCGGGCAGCCGGTGGCATCCAGTGCCGCGTAGGGCAGGGTGCTTTCCAGTGCGCGGGCCAGGTCCTTCGAGCCCGGGAACAGCGAGGCGGTGTGGCCGTCGTTGCCCATGCCCAGTGCCACCAGGCTCGGCGGCTGGCTGTGCTGGGCCTGCAGGTTGGCGGTGTAGACGCATTCCGGCAGCGGCTTGCCGATGCGCACCAGCGGGTCGAAATGCGCACCTTCGGCGCGCTTGAGCAGGTTTTCGCGCACCAGCCAGGCATTGCTGTCGCGATCCTGCGGCGACAGCCAGCGCTCGTCGGCCAGGCTCACTTCCACCCGGTCCCAGTGCACGTCCAACTCGGCCAGTGCCTGGTAGATCGGCGCCGGCGTGGTGCCGCCGGACAACAGGATGCGGGCGCGGCCCACTTCGTTGATGTCGTGGTTGAGGGTCTGCGCCATCTCGGCGGCCACTGCCTCGATCCAGCCATCGGCATCGCCGTGGTTGATGAACTCGATGCGGTCGTCGTGGAAGGTGGGGCTCATGCGGCAACTCCAGGTGCGTCACGTTCGGCGTCGGCGGCATAGGCGGCGGCGCCCAGCAGTCCGGCGTGGGGATGCATCACGGCCAAGGAGGGCACGCGCGCCATGATCGAAGAGAACCGCCCCTTGTGTTCGAAGCGCTGGCGGAAACCGGAGTGCTGCAGTGAATCGAGCATCTTCGGGGTCAGGCCGCCGGTCAGGAACACGCCGTCCCAGGCGCCCTGGGTCAGCACCAGGTCACCGGCAATGGCGCCGAACACCGCGCAGAACACGTCCACGGTGCGCATCGCCTGCGGATCACCGTGCAGGGCGCGGGCGGTCACGTCCACCGGCTGCAGCTGGCCCGGGTCGATACCGGCCATCTCACACACCGCGCGATGGATGTTGACCAGGCCGGGGCCGCAGATCAGCCGCTCGTTGGAGACGCGACCGAACTGTTCGGACAGGATTTCCAGGATGCGGATCTCCTCCGGGGTTCCCGGCGGGAAGCTGACATGGCCGCCTTCGGTTTCCAGCGGGTAGCAGCGCCCGTGGCGCAGGATCAGGCCGCCGACACCCAGGCCGGTACCCGGGCCGATCACCGCGTAGTTGCGCGGCTGGCCGGGCTTGCCCGGGACCCAGGCGGCACCGCCGACCTGGACCACGTCATCGGGCTGCAGCAGTGAAATCGCCATCGCCTGTGCGGCGAAGTCGTTGATCAGGTGCAGTTCGTCGAAACCGAGCATGGCGGCGGTGCGGCTGCGCGAGATCACCCACGGATGGTTGGTGATGCGCGCTTCGTCTCCATCGACCCGACCGGCAACCGCGAACACGCCGCGGCTTGCAGTGGCGCCGATCTGTTCCAGATGGTGGCGCGCGGCATCACCCAGCGACGGGAACTCCGCCACCGCGTACTCGCGGATGCTGTCTTTCTGCAGCGGTGCGTCCAGCGAGGTGTCGGCCAGGGCGAAGCGGGCGTTGGTGCCACCGATGTCGGCGACCAGCACCGGCTGCGAACTGGCACTCATGCCGAGGCTCCAGTGTCCGGTGCGTCCACACCCTGCGGAAGGAACTCGCCCGCATTGCTCGGGCCCCATTGGCCGGCCGGGTAGGGTTCCAGCGGCAGCTTGGCGTCCTTCCAGGCATCGGCGACGCTGTCGATCCACGCCCAGGCGGCGCGCACTTCGTCATCGCGCACGAACAGCGTGTGGTTGCCGTTGAACGCGTCCAGGAACAGACGTTCGTACGCGATGCGGCGGTGCAGGCCGGTTGGCACCGACAGTTCCAGTTCCAGCGGATGCAGTTCCAGCGCGCCCCATTCCGGGCCGGCCAGGCTGCTCATCAGGCCCAGTTCGATGTTTTCCTGCGGCTGCAGCTGGAACACCAGGCGGTTCGGTGCGGCCTGCGCGCGCTGCGGGCGCTCGAACAGCCAGTGGGTGACCGGCTTCAGCGTGACCACCACGCGGGTAGTGCGCTCGGGCAGGCGCTTGCCGGTGACGAGGTGGAACGGCACACCGCTCCAGCGCCAGTTGTCGATGTGCGCGGTGACACCGGCGAAGGTTTCCACGTCGCTGCCTTCCGGCGGCTGATAGGCCTGGGCCGGTTGCCCGTTGATGGTGCCGGCGGTGTAGCGGCCACGGATGCTGTCACGCGCGGCGTGCTTGGCATCAAGCGGGCGCAGGGCGCGCAGCACCTTGACCTTCTCGTCGCGGATGCGGTCGGCTTCCAGCGAGGCCGGCGGTTCCATCGCCACCATGCACAGCAGCTGCAGGATGTGGCTCTGCACCATGTCGCGCAGCGCGCCGGAGCGTGCGTAGTAGGCGTCGCGGCCGTCCACGCCTTCGCTCTCGGCCACCAGGATGTGCACCGATTCGATGTAGTTGCGGTTCCATACCGCTTCCAGCAGCGTGTTGCCGAAGCGCAGCGCGATCAGGTTCTGCACCGCTGCCTTGCCCAGGTAGTGGTCGAGGCGGAACACGCGGTCTTCGTCGATCCACTGGCCGATGGTGCTGATGATTTCCTCGGCGCTCTCGCTGTCGCTGCCGATGGGCTTCTCCAGCATCAGCCGTGCCGGTGCGGCAAGTGCACCGCCCTTGGCCAGGCCTTCGCAGGTGGAGATGTACAGGCCAGGCGGGATGGCCAGGTAGCTGACGCACTTGCGGTCCACCAGGTCGGAGACCGCGGCGGCAACCGAGTCGACATCGCGCAGGTCCACCGAACGGTAGTCGATGCGGCGCAGCAGGGCGCCGATGTCATCCTGCGTGGCCATCGGCATGGCCTGCTGCAGGCGCGGCCGCAGGATGTCATGGAAGGCTTCGGTGTCATGCCCGGACAGGGCCAGCGCACGGATGCGGAAGTCCTCCGGCAGCAGGCCGTCGCCAAGCAGGCGAAGCAGCGAAGGGAACAGGTAGCGCTGGGCCAGATCACCTGTGGCACCGAACAGGAAGAGGGTGTCGTGCATCGCTCGAGTTTCAGATCCGGGTGACATCGTTGTCAATCGCTTCATGGCTGGGTTCGGGGGACATCCGCGCAACTGCCTGTCCGAGGTTCGTCGGGGGCGTTCTCCGGGATACCGGAAGACCGTTCCATTCGAAACCACTACCTCGGCGGAACCTTCGTTCAACCGCCGACGCAGATCGTGCGCACCGATCATCGGATAGTGCCACGTGAAAACGTTTACATGGCAGAATGGGCAACTGTATTCGATTGCAGTGCTCGCCGTCATGCGGCAAGCGCGCAATCATCACTGCCATCGGGAGGGCCGAGGCAGTCCCAAAAGACAGCCCGGCTTCGGGCGGACCGGATAGGTGATATGGCAAAAGTGCAGTTGCAGGGTGTGCGCAAGGTCTATGACAACGGCCAGGTCGCGGTGAAGGACGCCAGCTTCGAGGTCGCCGATGGCGAGCTGATGGTGCTGGTCGGTCCGTCCGGCTGTGGCAAGTCGACCCTGCTGCGGATGGTGGCTGGCCTGGAGGAGATCAGCGGCGGCATGCTGACCATCGGTGATCGCGTGGTCAACGACGTGGCGCCGAAGGATCGCGACATCGCCATGGTGTTCCAGAGCTACGCGCTGTACCCGCACATGACCGTGGCCGAGAACCTGGCCTTCGGCCTGAAGCTGCGCGGGCATGACAAGGCGACCATCGACAAGCGCATCGCCGACGCCGCGCAGACGCTGGGCCTGACCGAGATGATGGACAAGCTGCCCAAGGCGATGTCCGGCGGCCAGCGCCAGCGAGTTGCGCTGGGCCGGGCGCTGGTGCGCGAGCCGGCGGTGTTCCTGCTCGACGAACCGCTGTCCAATCTGGATGCCAAGCTGCGCCACAGCGTGCGCACCGAGATCGCGCAGCTGCACCGCAAGCTGGGCACCACCATGATCTACGTGACGCACGACCAGGTCGAAGCGATGACCCTGGGCCAGCGCATCGTGGTGCTGAAGGACGGCATCATCCAGCAGATCGATACGCCGATGGCACTGTACGACCGCCCGGCCAACCTGTTCGTGGCGGGTTTCCTCGGCAGTCCGGCGATGAACGTGCTGCGTGGCACGCTGCAGGGCGATGCCGGTGGCGTGACCGTGGTCGACGGCGAGTGGCGTGCACCGCTGGGCCAGGCCACGATCGATCCGGCATGGCTGCAGAAGCCGATCGCGGTGGGCGTGCGGCCGGAGCACCTGCAACCGGCAGGCAGCGAAGACACGCACGCGTTCACCGCGCGCATTGAAGGCATCGAGCCCGTCGGCAACGAGATTTTCGTCAACATGAGCAGTGGCCAGCATGCACTGACCATGCGTGTTGCGCCGCAGGCGCTGCCGGCGGTGGGCGAGCAGATCCGCGTGGCGATCCACCCGCAGGGACTGCACTTCTTCAGCCCGGAAACCGGCGAGCGCCTCTAACCGGTAGTGCCGGCCGCTGGCCGGCTACCTCAATCATGCGTGGTTGCCGGCCACGCCGGCACTACCATTCCTCCGCCGAAGGCGTGCGGACCAACGGTCCGCACCCACCGCGTGGATGAAGGCCCTTCAAATTCAGCGTGCCAGGCCATCCAGCAACGGCACGCGCTGCGCAATGGCATCACCCACCTGCAGCTCGGCATCGCTGGCCTCCAGCGGCAGCACCGCCAGTGCCAGGTCGTCGGCCACGCTGGCAATCGTGCCCAGCGCCGCGCCTTCCTGCTGCACGCCATCGCCGGCCTGCGCCGGTGCCGCGGTATGCAGCAACTGCACCGCGCGCTTGGCTTTGCCGAGGAAGTGGGTGCGGGCGACGATTTCCTGGCCGGGATAGCAGCCCTTCTTCACGCTGTAACCGTTCAGGCGGTCCAACCCCAGCTGCTGCGGGGTCCACACTTCGCGCTGGCTTTCTTCCAGCCGGGGCAGGCCGTAGCGCAGGTCGGCCTGGCGCCAGGCCAGTGCGAAAGCGGCCTCATCGGCTTCACTGCCGGCAGCAAAGGCATCGGCGCTGCCAATGCGCAGGGTCCGCGGCAAGGCGTCGCTGCCCAGGTCCAGCTCCCAACCGTCACCTGCGGTCTGCGCAATCGCGGCGCCACTGGCGGCCTCGGGTGCGGTGAACGCGCCGGCCACCGCCAGATCGCTGCGCAGCAGCACTTTGACCTTTCGGCGGAACACGAAGCGCTGCAGTTGCGACGCAATCGCATCGGCATCGCCGTCGGCCAGCACCAGCATCACGTGGTCTTCGGCCAGCCGAAGCAGCTGGAACACCGCCAGGGTGCGGCCCTTGGCGCTCAACCAGGCGCTCCACTGCCAGTGCTGCAGGGGCAGGGCAGTGACGTCGCTGCTGAACTGGGCGTGGGCGAAAACGGCCGCATCCACGCCCTGCAGGCTCAGCAACTGGTGGCCGGGCAGGCGCGGATATCCGACGAAAGCAGGGGGCAGGTTGTCAGGCACGTGAACGAGGTCTAAAATTTGTGCGTTGCGAGACCGAACATGATAGGCCAAACAACCCCCACTCCCGACGACGAATCTGAAGCCCCGCTGGTCCCTGCGGCACCCGTGCCCGTGGAACAGGAAAAGGCAGAGGAATTCGGCGGCCGCGGCGGACTTGATCCGGTGCGGTATGGCGATTGGGAGAAAAACGGACGCTGCATCGATTTCTGATCAGCATTGAGCCAACGCGGCCGCGTGCCGCCCAGCCGAGACAACGAGCCCAGCGAATGGCGACCAGACAACGCCCACTTTCCCCGCACCTTCAGGTGTATCGCTGGCAGATTCAGATGGCCACCTCGATCCTGCATCGAGCCACTGGCGTCTTTCTGTCTGTTGGTGCCCTCATCATCGCCGCCGGGCTGCTGGCCCTGATGATGGGGCCCGAGTCCTGGAACTGCTTCACCGGCCATGCCGGGGCCTGGTATGGCCGCGTGTTCCTGTTCGCGTGGACATGGTCGTTCGCCTATCACCTGTGCAATGGCATCCGCCATGTGGTGCAGGACTTCGCCATCGGCTTCAGCATCCCCGCGTTCATCCGCAGCAGCTGGCTGTCGGTCATCGGCAGCCTGGTGATCACCCTGCTGGTGTGGGCCTATGTGATGTTCGGAGGTGCCGCGTGAGCAAGTTCCGTACCCCGTTGAAGAGCGTGCGCGGCCTGGGCTCGGCCAAGACCGGCACCGAGCACTTCGTGCACCAGCGCCTGACCGCCGCCGCCCTGGTGGCGCTGGGCATCTGGTTCCTGGTCTTCGTGCTGAGCCTGCTGGGCTCGGACTACGCGACCGCCGCCGCCGCCGTGGCCAAACCGTGGAATGCAGTGCCGCTGATCGGCCTGCTGATCGCCATGTTCTGGCACGCGCAGCTCGGCATGCAGGTCGTGCTGGAAGACTACATCCACGAATCGCTGCTGGCCCTGGTGCTGCAGACCGCGGTGAAGTTCGTCGCCGTGCTCGGCATGATCGTCAGTGTGTTTGCGGTGGGCCGCATCGCCCTCGGCGTTGCCTGAGCCCAGGCACCAACACAGGAATCCAGATTAGATGTCCGCTTACAAGATCACCGAACACAAGTACGACATGGTCGTGGTCGGCGCCGGCGGCGCCGGCCTGCGCGCCACGTTCGGCCTGGCCGCCAAGGGCCTGCAGACCGTGTGCCTGACCAAGGTCTTCCCGACCCGTTCGCACACCGTTGCCGCCCAGGGCGGTATTTCCGCCGCGCTCGGCAACATGGGCGAGGACGACTGGCGCTACCACTTCTTCGACACCATCAAGGGGTCGGACTGGCTGGGCGACCAGGACGCCATCGAATACATGTGCCGTGAGGCCATCCCGGCCATCATCGAGCTCGAACACTACGGCGTGCCGTTCTCGCGCACCGCCGAAGGCAAGATCTACCAGCGTCCGTTCGGTGGCATGACCACCAAGTACGGCGAAGGCCCGGCGGCGCAGCGTACCTGCGCGGCGGCCGACCGTACCGGCCACGCGATGCTGCACACCCTGTACCAGCAGTCGCTGAAGCACGATGCGCGCTTCATGATCGAGTACTTCGCGCTCGACCTGATCTTCGACGACGAAGGCGCCTGCCGCGGTGTGCTGGCCCTGGACATGTCCGACGGCACCCTGCACCTGTTCCGCGCCCAGGGCGTGGTGCTGGCCACCGGCGGCTACGGCCGCGCCTACTTCAGCGCCACCTCGGCGCACACCTGCACCGGCGACGGTGGCGGCCTGGCCATGCGTGCCGGCATCGCCATGCAGGACATGGAGTTCGTGCAGTTCCACCCGACCGGCATCTACGGCGCCGGCTGCCTGATCACCGAGGGTGTCCGCGGTGAAGGTGGCATCCTGCGCAACAGCAGCGGCGAGCGCTTCATGGAGCGCTACGCGCCGCACTACAAGGACCTGGCCTCGCGCGACGTGGTCAGCCGTTCGATGACCATCGAGATCCGCGAAGGCCGCGGCGTCGGCGAGCACAAGGACCACATCCTGCTCGACCTGACCCACCTCGGCCCGGGCGTGATCGACGACAAGCTGCCGGGCATCGCCGAGAGCGCCCGCATCTTCGCCGGCGTCGACGTGCACAAGCAGCCGATCCCGGTCATCCCGACCGTGCACTACAACATGGGCGGCATCCCGACCAACTACCACGGCGAAGTCGTCCGCAAGGACGGCGACAACCCCGACGCGGTGATCCCAGGCCTGTACGCGATCGGCGAAGCCGCCTGCGTGTCGGTGCACGGTGCCAACCGCCTGGGTTCGAACTCGCTGCTGGATCTGGTGGTGTTCGGTCGTGCGGTGGCCAACCGCTGCGCCGAGACCATCAAGCCGGGCGCATCGCACAAGCCGCTGGCGTCTGATGCGTGCGACAAGGCACTGGGCCTGCTGGACAAGCTGCGCCACGCCAACGGCGATACCCCGACCTCGGTCATCCGCGATCGCATGCAGCGCACCATGCAGGCCGACGCGGCGGTCTTCCGCACCAGCCAGACGCTGAAGGAAGGCTGCGAGAAGATGGACAAGATCTTCGACTCGTTCCAGGACGTGAAGGTCTCCGACCGTTCGCTGGTGTGGAACTCGGACCTGATCGAGACCTACGAGCTGAACAACCTGCTGCTCAACGCGGTGGCGACGATCAACTCGGCCGAACAGCGCAAGGAAAGCCGCGGCGCGCATGCGCACGAGGACTTCCCGGACCGCGACGACGTCAACTGGCAGAAGCACACCCTGGTCAGCGTCGACGAGAAGGGCAAGTGCAGCTTCGACTACCGTCCGGTGCACATGTACACGTTGACCGACGACGTGTCCGTAGTGCCGCCGAAGCCGCGCGTGTACTGATCCGACCCCGCCTACCATGCAATCCGCGCCCAAGGGCGCGGGCCGCCTGAGCCAACGAGAGCAGCCATGGCCGAGTTTTCACTCCCCAAGAATTCCAAGATCACGAAGGGCAAGCACTTCCCCGTCAAGAACGGCGGCAAGAACGTGCGCACCTTCAAGATCTACCGCTGGAGTCCGGACGACGACAGCAACCCGCGCACCGACACCTATGAAGTTGATCTGGACGCCTGTGGCCCGATGGTCCTGGACGCCCTGATCAAGATCAAGAACGAGATCGACCCGACCCTGACCTTCCGCCGCTCCTGCCGCGAAGGTATCTGTGGTTCGTGCGCGATGAACATCGACGGCACCAACACCCTGGCCTGCACCCGAGCCATCTCGGACTGCGGCAAGAAGGAAGTGCCGATCTATCCGCTGCCGCACATGAACGTGGTCAAGGATCTGGTTCCGGACCTGACCCACTTCTACGCGCAGTACGCGTCGATCAAGCCGTGGATCCGCACTCAGACCCCGGCACCGCCGGACCGTGAGCGCCTGCAGTCGCCGGAAGACCGCAAGAAGCTGGACGGCCTGTACGAGTGCATCCTGTGCGCGTGCTGCTCGACCAGCTGCCCGAGCTACTGGTGGAACGGCGAGCGTTACCTGGGCCCGGCGATTCTGCTGCAGGCCTACCGCTGGATCATCGACTCGCGTGATGAGGACACCGGTGCGCGCCTGGACGATCTGGAAGATCCGTTCAAGCTGTACCGCTGCCACACCATCATGAACTGCGCCCGGACCTGCCCGAAGGGCCTGAACCCGGCGCTGGCGATCGCCGAGATCAAGAAGCTGATGATGGAACGCCGCGCCTGATCGGCTCTGGCTGTACCCGGTAGAGCCGCGCCATCCGTGGCCGTGCCACCCCAGTAGAGCCACGCCATGCGTGGCTTTGCTGTATCTGGAGAAACACGATGGAAGAAGACGTTCTGCTGAAGAAGCTGCGCTGGCGCTGCCGCCGCGGCATGCGCGAGCTGGACCAGCTGTTCGGCCGTTACCTGGACCGTGAATGGAGCACTGCGCCGACCGAAGAGCGCGAAGTTTTCCTGTTCCTGCTCGACTGCGAGGACGATAAGTTGTGGCGCTGGTTCATGGGCTATGAGGCCTGCCCGCATGCGCACGCGATCCCCCTCATGCAGAAGATCCTCGCCCTCAAGCCTTGAGTGGCGCCCCTCGCGGCTCCAGGCCGCGCCCAGCTGGCGGTACTGCTGGCCGCCCCCTGGCTGCTGCGCGCATCGGATCTGCCGCCACGGCTGCTGATGCCCGCCGTGTTGCTGGCCTGGGGCGTCGGGTTGGCCGAACTGGCCTGGCGCCAGTGCAGGCCGCGCGTGCAGGTGCTTCTGCCGGTACCGCCCGAGCCGCTGCAGGTGGCCGGGGAGGACGTCGATGCACCACAACTGGTCGTGCGTGGCCCATGGTTGTTGCTGCTCTGGCGTGAGGATCAGCGCCGCCGGCGCCTGCTGTTCTGGCCGGATGTGCTCGATTCCGGGCAGCGACGTGAACTGCGACTGGCCGTGGCCGCACGCAGCGTTTCCCGTCGGCCCCGGTCAATGGCACCATAAGCTGAATTGACTGGCGTGCCTGCATGTTCAAACCCATTCCCGTGGCGATCGGCCTGCGCTACCTGCGCGCCAAGCGCCGCAACGGCTTCATCTCCTTCATCGCGATGGCATCGATTCTGGGCATCGCGCTCGGCGTTACGGTGCTGATCACCACCTTGGCCGTCATGAGCGGTTTCCAGAAGGAGATCCGCAGCCGTCTGCTGCAGATGACCGCGCACACCACCATCAGCCGCGACGGCGAGCCGATGCCGGACTGGATGCGCGTGGTGGACGTCGCCCGCAAGGACCCGCGTGTGGCCGGTGCCGCACCCTACATCGAGATCCAGTCGATGATCAGCGGCCCGCGCGTGCAGGGGGCGATCATCCAGGGCATCGATCCGGCGCTGGAGCCGAAAGTCTCGGTGATCGACAAGAAGGTCACCAAGGGCAGCTATGACAGCCTCAAGCCGGGCAGCTTCAACCTGCTGCTGGGCAAGGAACTGGCGATCTGGCTGGGTGTTGACGTCGGCGACCAGGTACTGGTGACGTTTGCCGAAGTGCAAGGCACGCCCGCCGGCGCGGTGCCACGGATGAAACGCTTCACCGTCAGCGGCATCTTCGAGGCCGGCTACAACGAGGTCGATCGTGGCGTCGGCTTTGCCAACATGCAGGACCTGGAGCGCGTGCTGCGCAGCGATGGTGCCACCGGCGTGCGGCTGAAGCTGCACGACATGGACCGCTCGCTGGAAGTGGGCGTGGACCTGGCGCAGAGCCTCGGCGGTGCTTACCGCGTGAGTGACTGGACCCAGCAGAACGCCAACCTCTACCACTCGCTGCGCATGGAGAAGGTGGTGATGGGCATCCTGCTGTCGCTGATCATCGCCATGGGTGCCTTCAACCTGGTGTCCTCGCAGGTGATGCTGGTGACCGACAAGCAGGCCGACATCGCCATCCTGCGCACCCTTGGCCTGACTCCTGGCGGGGTGATGCAGGTGTTCATGGTGCAGGGTTCGCTGATCGGTATCTTCGGCACGCTGGCCGGCCTGATCGGCGGCATCACCCTGACCCTCAACCTGGAGCGCATCCTCGGCGCCATCGAGAGCGTGTTCAACGTCAAGCTGCTGCCGGAGGATGTGTACTACATCACCGGCCTGCCGACCGACATGCAGACCGGCGACGTGGTGGCGATCACCGTGGTCGCGCTGCTGATGAGCTTCCTGGCCACCCTGTATCCCGCCTGGCGGGCAGCACGCACCCAGCCGGCGGAGGCCCTGCGTTATGAATAAGGTCTTCAACCGCGGCGATGAAGTGATCCGCGCCGAAGCACTGGGCAAGACCTACGCCGAAGGGCGCATGCAGACCCCGGTGTTCGATGGCCTGGACCTGACCGTCACCGCCGGCGAGACGGTGGCGATCATCGGTGCCTCCGGCGCCGGCAAGAGCACGCTGCTGCACCTGCTGGGTGGCCTGGACATTCCCACCGCCGGCGAGGTCTATGTGACCGGCCAGCGCATGTCGGCGCTGTCGGACACCGCGCGCGGCCTGCTGCGCAACCAGGCGCTGGGCTTCGTCTACCAGTTCCATCACCTGCTGCCGGAGTTCACCGCGCTGGAAAACGTGATGATGCCGGTACTGCTGGCTGGCACTGCGGTCGCAGAAGCGAGCAGCCGGGCCACCACGCTGCTGGAAGCGGTCGGCCTCGGCCATCGCCTGGACCACAAGCCGGGCGAGCTGTCCGGTGGTGAGCGCCAGCGTGCTGCGGTGGCGCGGGCACTGGTCAATCATCCGGCCTGCGTGCTCGGTGACGAGCCGACCGGCAACCTGGATGACCGCACGGCTGCAACGGTGTTCGAGCTGATGCTGGAACTGAATCGTGCGCGTCACACCAGTCTGGTGCTGGTCACCCACGACCGCAGCCTGGCGCGGCGCCTGGACCGGGTGCTGGAGCTGCGCGAAGGGCGCCTGCACGCGCTGGCGCACGCCGACGTCTGAGGCGCCGGGCCCGCTTTGGAAGAGGCCGGCCCTGGTCGGCTGCTCCTGCAGGGCAAGCGCCAACCGAGGTTGGCGACTACCGGAATCCGGGGCCTTGGGTCTGCTTTGGTAGAGGTCGACCTGGGTCGACCGCCGACCGGCGCCTGAATGGGGCTGCCGGTCGTCGCGCCGGGTTGCCGGCCCAGGCGCATGATGGCGACAGTTCCCCGAGGAGATCGCCATGAAGACCCCGATCCTGATGGCCGGACTCTGCCTGGCCCTGGCCGCCTGCGCGACCACTGGCCGGCTCAGCAGCGCCGAGAAGCTCGACCTGTACCGCGCCCACGCCGGCGCGCCGCAGAACGACATGCAGTTCTTCGGCAGCCTCAATGGCTGGACCGAACTGGGTGACAGCGCGCTGGCAGTGTGGACGCGTCCCAGCGAAGCCTATCTGCTGGAACTGAGAGGTCCCTGCCAGGACCTGCCGTATGCCACCGCCATCGGCCTGACCAGCCAGATGAACCGTGTTTCGGCGCGTTTCGACAAAGTGCTGGTGCGCGACCCTACCGGCGGCCCGCGCATGCCGTGCTTCATCGACAGCATCCGCAAGCTGGACGTGAAGGCGCTGCGTGCCTCCGAACAGGAGCTGCGCCAGGCGCAGGTGCAGGAGCGCGAGGAAAACACCGCGCCGGCGAAATGATCAAAAAAGGGGACGGAGGGGATTAAGTCGTTTGTGGCACAAACGACTTAATCCCCTCCGTCCCCTTTTTGTTGGCGGCCGACACTACCTGTGCGTCAGGCTTCCGGGGTGAAGCCTGCCGGCTTTTCCGCGTCCTTCTCGAACAGGAACTTGACCAGTTCGCCTTCAAGGAACGCGCGATGTTCCGGCGTACGCGGCGACAGGCGGTTCTCGTTGATCAGCATGGTCTGGTGCGCCAGCCACGCAGCCCAGGCCTGCTTGCCGATGTTGTTGAAGATGCGCTGGCCCAGCTCGCCGGGGTAGGGCACGAAGTCCAGGCCCTCGGCATCGCGTTGTTCGTACTGGCAGAAGACGGTTCGGGGCATGGCGCTCACTCGTGGTTGCGGGGTTTCTTGGAAGTTCGTTTTGGCGTCTTGATCGTCGCGCCGTCGAGCAGTTTGCGGATCGGCGCGGGCAGGCCCAGCGCGGGCAGTTCATCGTAGGCGACCCAGCGCAGCGTGGGCTCCTCCACGCGCAGGCCATGTACCTGCCGCGCCAGCACCTGCAGATGCAGCCTGTAGTGGCTGAAGGTGTGCTGCAGCACTGGCAGCTCCTCGGCATCTTCCAGCGAGCCATCGACATGGGCATCGAACCAGTCCTGCAGCACGCCGCCGGCGTCGGCCTGCGGCAGTGTCCACAGCTGCGCCCAGATGCCGGTGTCCGGCCGCTTCTGCAGCAGCACGCGCTGCTGGGCGTCGCGCAGCAGCAGGGCCACTGCTTCGCGCTCGGGCAGGGTCCTGCTGGGCTTGGGCGTGGGTAGTTCAGCGGTGCGGCCTTCGCGGCGCGCCACGCATGCGTCCTGCAGCGGGCAGATCACGCAGGCGGGTCTGGCGCGGCTGCACACGGTCGCGCCCAGGTCCATCTGTGCCTGGGTGTAATCGGCCATGCGCCCGGCCGGCACCTGCGCCACGTGCGCCTCGGCGATCGCCCACAACTGCTTCTCGATGGCCGGCAGGCCCGGGAAGCCCTCGATGCCGTGGTAGCGGCTGAGCACGCGCTTGACGTTGCCGTCGAGGATCGCGAACGGGTCGTTCCAGGCTTGGCTGAGGATCGCGCCAGCGGTGCTGCGGCCGATGCCGGGCAGGGCATGCAATGCATCGAAATCGCGCGGCAGGTCGCCGTCGTGCAGTTCCACGCAGCGCTTTGCAGCGGCATGCAGGTTGCGTGCACGGGCGTAGTAGCCGAGCCCGGCCCACTGCGCCATCACCGCGTCGTTGCTGGCGGCGGCGAGGTCGGGCAGGGTCGGGAAGTGCTGCAGGAACCGCTGGAAGTACGGGATGACCGTGGCCACCTGGGTCTGCTGCAGCATGATTTCCGACAACCAGACCCGATAGGGGCTGCGCGGATGCTGCCAGGGCAGGTCGTGGCGACCGTGGTCGTCGAACCAGTGCAGCAGGCGGGCGACGAAGCCGTCTTGCTGGGCAGTGCTGGCGCTGGCGTGCGGCTGGCGGGGCATCGGTGTTCCAGAGAGGCAGCCACCCGTGGGGTGGCTCTACCGGATTGCAGTAGAGCCACGCCTTGCGTGGCTGCGCGGTGTATCAGCCGCCCAGCGCTTCGGGCAGCAGGGCGTCGACGAAGGCTTCCGGGTCGAACACGCGCAGGTCTTCCGGGCGCTCGCCGATGCCGGCGAAACGGATCGGAATGCCGAACTCGCGGGCCAGTGCGAACACCACGCCTCCCTTGGCGGTGCCGTCCAGCTTGGTCACCACCAAACCGGTCACGTTCACCGCGGCATTGAACTGGCGCAACTGCGACAGCGCGTTCTGGCCGGTGGTGCCGTCGATCACCATCAACACCTCGTGCGGTGCAGTAGCGTCGATCTTGCCGAGCACGCGGCGGATCTTGCCCAGCTCGTTCATCAGACCGGACTGGGTGTGCAGGCGGCCGGCGGTATCGGCGATCAGCACCGCGGTGCCACGGGCCTTGCCGGCCTGCAGCGCATCGAATGCCACCGAAGCGGCATCCGCGTTCTGCCCCTGCGCGACCACGGCCACGCCGTTGCGCTCGCCCCAGGCCTGCAACTGGGCCACGGCGGCGGCACGGAAGGTGTCACCGGCGGCCAGCATCAGGCTGTGGCCATCGTCCTTGAAGCGCTTGGCCAGCTTGCCGATGGTGGTGGTCTTGCCGACGCCGTTGACGCCGACGGTCAGCACCACGAAGGGCTTGGCGTTGCGGTCGATCACCAGCGGCTTGGCCACCGGCTGCAGGATTGCGATCAGCTCGGCGCGCAGCGCGGCCAGCAGTGCATTGGCGTCGGCGAACTCGCGCGACTTCATGCGCTTGCGCAGGCCCTCGACCAGATCGGTGGTGGCACCTACGCCGACATCGGCGGTGATCAGTGCGGTTTCCAGCTCGTCCAGCAGGTCGTCGTCGAGCTTGGGGTTGCGCGAGAACAGGCCACCGAAGCTGCGCGCGATGACGCTGTTGCGCAGGCGCTCGCGCCAGCCGGGCTTGCCGGCAGGCGCCGGAACGGCGTCGACCGAGGCGGCGGCAGGCAGATCGTCGGTGACAGGTGTGGGGGTGGGCTCAGGCAGCGGTGCGGGTGCCGGTTCGATGGCCGGGGCCGCGACGGGGGCGACGTCGATCTGCGCCGTGGGTGCAGGAGCTGCCGGAACCGGTGCGACTGGAGCCGGAACCACCGGGGGCGGCTCGACAGCGTTCGGAACGATGGCTGCGGGGGGCGGCTCGACCGGCGCAGGCTCGGCCGGTACGGCTACCGGTGCCGGCTTCTTGTCCTCGACCGGCGCGGCAGACGGGAACGCCGCCGCCAGCTCTTCAGCCGAGTAGTGCTGGGTCTTGGGTGCCTCCGTTGCGGGGGCATCCTGGGGCTTCTTGCGGCGGAAAAAACTGAGCATTGGCAAAAGGCGCTGAAATCAGAGGGATATGCTACCACTCGGGCCTGTCGGGCCGATGTGGACTCAAGGTCGCGGCCCGCCGGCCGTTAACCGGTCCGGAGGGCTGCGCAGGGCGGCCCGGAGACCGCCATGAACAACGTGATGGGAATCGCCCTCAGCGGGACGCGTGTGGCCCAGCAGGGCGTGCAGGTGGCCGCGCACAACGTGGCCAACCTGGCGACTCCCGATGCCCAACGCCTGCAGCTGCAGCGTAGTGCGGTGGAGCAGGGCGGGGTGAAGGCTTCGGTGACGTCCATTGGCGCCGATACCCGCGCACCGCTGGGTGATCTGCTGGCGGCGAAAGCCGAGGTGGTGGCCTTCGCCGCCAATGCCACGGTGATCCGCCGCCAGGACCAGATGCTGGGCTCGCTGCTGGATCGCGAGGTCTGAGCAGCCCACTTCGGTAGGTGCCAACCGCCGCCCCAGGTGGGGGCCAACCTTGGTTGGCATGCTCGACCCGCCCTGGTAGGTGCCAACCTCGGTTGGCACTCATGGCGCAGTCGAGCATGGCTCGACTCTACAAAAGCGCGTCACCAAGGTTGGCCTCCATCCTGTCAATCAGGCCGACAGCTCCAGCAGCAGCTTGTTCAGGCGCGCCACATAGGCGCCCGGGTCCTTCAGACTGTCACCGGCGGCCAGTGCGGCCTGGTCGAACAGCACCCGGCCCAGATCATCGAAACGCGCGCCATCGGCTTCGGCATCGAGCTTGGCGATCAGCGGGTGGCCCGGATTGATTTCCAGCACCGGCTTGCTGTCCGGCACCTTCTGCCCGCTGGCTTCCAGGATCTGGCGCATCTGCAGGCCCAGGTCCTGTTCGCCGATGGCCAGCACCGCCGGAGAATCGGTCAGGCGGTGCGACACGCGCACTTCGGCCACGTCATCGCCCAGCACCGTCTTCAGGCGCTCGACCAGGCCCTGCTTGTCCTTGGCGGCTGCTTCCTGTTCCTGCTTGTCGGCCTCGCTTTCCAGCGCGCCCAGGTCGAGGTCGCCACGGGCGATGTCGACGAAGCCCTTGCCGTCGAAATCGGTCAGGTAGCCCATGAGCCACTCGTCGATGCGGTCGGTCAGCAGCAGCACTTCCACGCCCTTCTTGCGGAACACTTCCAGGTGCGGGCTGTTGCGCACCTGGCTGTAGCTCTCGCCGGTCAGGTAGTAGATCTTGTCCTGGCCTTCGGCCATGCGGCCGAGGTAATCGGCCAGCGACACGGTCTGCGCATCGCCGTCGCCACGGGTGGAGGCGAAGCGCAGCAGGCCGGCCACCTTCTCGCGGTTGTTGTAGTCCTCGGCCGGACCTTCCTTCAGCACCTGGCCGAATTCCTTCCAGAACGTGGCGTACTGCTCCGGCTTGTCGGTGGCCAGCTTTTCCAGCATGTCCAGCGAGCGCTTGGTCAGCGCCGCCTTCATCGAATCGATGACCGGGCCGGACTGCAGGATCTCGCGCGAGACATTCAGCGACAGGTCGTTGGAATCGACCACGCCCTTGATGAAGCGCAGGTACAGCGGCAGGAACTGTTCGGCCTGGTCCATCACGAACACGCGCTGCACATACAGCTTCAGGCCCTTGGGCGCGTCGCGGTGGTACAGGTCGAACGGCGCGCGGCCGGGCACGTAAAGCAGCGAGGTGTACTCCAGCTTGCCTTCGACCTTGTTGTGGCTCCACGCCAGCGGATCGCTGTGGTCGTGCGCCACGTGCTTGTAGAACTCGGTGTACTCGGCGTCGCTGATCTCGGTGCGCGGACGGGTCCACAGCGCGCTGGCGCGATTGACGGTTTCCCATTCGACCGCGGCGCCTTCTTCGCCACCTTCCTTCGGCATCTGGATCGGAAGGCCGATATGGTCCGAATACTTCTTGAGGATGCTGCGCAGGCGCCAGCCGTCGGCGAAATCATGATCGCCGTCCTTCAGGTGCAGCACGATGCGGGTGCCGCGCTCGGCCTTGTCGACAGTGGCCACGTCGAAATCGCCTTCGCCGCGCGAGGTCCAGCGCACGCCTTCGCCTGCAGCCAGGCCGGCGCGGCGCGAGGTCACTTCCACTTCGTCGGCAACGATGAAGGCGCTGTAGAAACCGACGCCGAACTGGCCGATCAGCTGCGAATCCTTCTTCTGGTCGCCGGACAGCTGGCGCAGGAAATCGCCGGTGCCGGACTTGGCGATCGTGCCGAGATGGGCAATCGCCTCGGCGCGGCTCATGCCGATGCCGTTGTCTTCGATGGTGATGGTGTGCGCGGTGGGGTCGAAGCTGACGCGCACGCGCAGCTCGCTGTCGCCTTCCAGCAGGGCCGGCTGGGTCAGGGCCTCGAAGCGCAGCTTGTCGGCGGCGTCGGCGGCGTTGGAGACCAGCTCGCGCAGGAAGATTTCCTTGTTGGAGTACAGCGAGTGGATCATCAGCTGCAGCAGCTGCTTGACTTCGGTCTGGAAGCCAAGGGTTTCGGTCTGGATGGTGTCGGTCATCGATAGGGCTCCATGTGCAATGCCGCGCCAGCGCGTGCGGCCTCGCCAAGGGGTATGGCTGATTGTCCCGAAATCAAGGGGTTGTTCGGCAGGGCTTGCAGCCCTGCACCTGCAGAGGCCGAAGCAACAGCAACAGCGGGCGTTCCGTGGGATGGCGGGGTGGTGTGGGTTGGCAGGACACGCCGTGAACCCGTCCCTGGGGGCTCGATGGCGCCATCCATGGCGCCAACGGTCCTGCCAACCCACACCGCCTCGCCTCTGACGGGTTCACTCGGCTGTTGGTAGGTGCCGACCTTTGGTCGGCACATCTGTCAGATATCGAATGAATTCATTCGTGCCGACCAACGGTCGGCACCCACCAGAGCAGAAAGCCGTTCCGACAGATCGCAGGAAACTGTCGAAGGCGGGGTGGGTCAGGTTGTGGGGGTGTCCGCGGCATGGATGCCGCGGCCAAGCCCCCATGGACGGGTTTACGGCGTCCCCCACAACCTGACCCGCCCCGCCAACCCACAGGAAACCAGCTTTTGAAGTTGCTTCGGCCGTTGCTTCGGACTCTGCGGGTGCCGGCCGCGGGCCGGCCGAACTACAATCCCGCTCATGCTGAATTTCTCGAATACCTCCCGCCGGGGGCGCCGATGAGCGGCCGTGGGGGCAATGACGGCCAGGTCCGCATCATCGGCGGGCGCTGGCGCAATACCCGTCTGCCGGTGCCGACCCTGCCGGGGCTGCGGCCCAGCAGCGATCGCGTGCGCGAGACCCTTTTCAACTGGTTGATGCCCAGGCTGGGCGGCGCGCGGGTGCTGGACCTGTTCGCCGGCAGCGGCGCGCTGGGCCTGGAAGCCGTCTCGCGCGGTGCCGCGCACGCCACTCTGGTCGAGCGCGACGCGCAGCTGGGACGCAATCTGGCCGCCGCCGTGGCCAAGCTGCAGGCCGCCGACCAGATCACGGTCGTGCAGGCCGATGCCGTGCGCTGGCTGCAGAGCGCGCCCGCGCAGCAGGCAGGCCTGGTCTTCATCGACCCGCCGTTCGCCGATGGCCTGTGGCAGGACGTGCTGGCCCAGCTGCCGCGGCATCTGGCTGCCGATGCCTGGCTGTACCTGGAATCGCCGGCCGGCCACGTGCCGATGCTGCCGCCGGACTGGCTGCTGCACCGCGAGGGCGGCACCCGTGAGGTGCGCTTTGCCCTGTACCGCCGCGCCACTGCTACACTTTGACCTCATCTGAACATCTGCATCCGCCCATGACCGTGGCCAACCGCCGCATTGCCGTCTACCCCGGCACGTTCGACCCCATCACCAACGGTCATATCGACCTGGTAAGCCGGGCCGCACCACTGTTCGAAAAGGTCGTGGTCGGCGTGGCACAGAGCCCGTCGAAGGGACCGGCACTGCCGCTGGAGCAGCGCGTGCAGCTGGCACGTGGCGCATTGGGCCACCACGGCAACGTCGAAGTCATCGGCTTCGACACCCTGCTGGCCCATTTCGTACGTTCGGTCCAGGGCGGGGTGCTGCTGCGCGGCCTGCGCGCGGTGTCCGATTTCGAGTACGAGTTCCAGATGGCCAGCATGAACCGCCATCTGATTCCGGAGGTCGAGACCCTGTTCCTGACCCCGGCCGAGCAGCACAGCTTCATTTCGTCCTCGCTGGTCCGCGAGATCGCGCGCCTGGGCGGCGACGTGTCCGGCTTCGTGCCGGCCGCGGTGCTCGAAGCCCTGCGCAAGGTCCGCGAAGCGAAGGCTGCACAGTCGTAAGCCCTGCTGTACCCGCACCCCATTACGTACAACACCACGCACCATTCCGGGAGGAAACCCATGAACACCACCATGCGCGCGATGCTGATCGCTTCGTTGGCCCTGGCCTTCACCGCCTGCAAGAAGGAAGAGGCCGCTCCGGTCGACGAGGCCAAGCAGGCCCTGGTCGCTCCGTCCAAGGACGACGATGCAGGCTGGAAGAAGTACCTGCAGGAAGTGGCCATCCAGAACATGGGCAACATCACCAACAGCCCGTTCCTGTACTACCTCTCGCCGGAGTCGGACCCGGACTTCCAGGCCAAGTACGAGCGCCAGACCGAGAGCGCGACCCAGGCCGTGGCCCGTGGCGTGCAGCCGGGCAACATGCTGGCCTTCGGTTCGTCGGCCTCGGGCAAGATGGCTGACATGATCCAGGCCGTCTTCAAGGACGTGTCGCCGGATTCGATGAAGGGCGTGCGCGTCGTCTTCATCGGCCAGTCGGCCGACAACGCCCGCGTACAGGCTGCGATCCAGCCGACCGGTGCCGAGTACATTTTCGTCGAAGCCAAGTAATACCGAGCCATGGCGGCCATGCTCCGGCATGGCCCGGGCGGCGTCCTGCAAGGGCGCCGCTGATGACCTGACCGGCCCGCGCGCCCGCGCTGGCCGGTCCTTTGTCCCAGGGCGCGGGCGAGGAGTATCGCCGTGTCGCTGAAAATCAACGAGCTCTGCGTCAACTGCGACGTATGCGAGCCGGCCTGCCCGAACCAGGCCATTGCGATGGGTGAAACCATCTACGTGATCGACCCTGCGCGCTGCACCGAATGCGTGGGTCATTTCGACGAGCCACAGTGCGTGGTCGTCTGCCCGGTCGAGTGCATCGACCCGGACCCGGAGATCGTGGAAACGGAAGACCAGCTGCTGGCCAAGCTGCGCCAGTTGCAGCACGATCACCCCGAACTCTACGCGGAGCCCCCATCCGAATGAAGACGCTGATCGTCCGCCCCCTGTTGCTGCTCGGCCTGCTGCTGAGCCCGATGGCCTGGGCCGACAGCCCGGCCCGTGCCGAGCGCCCCGACGGCGCAGCCATTGCCAGCGGCCACGCGCTGGCCACCCAGGCCGGCATCGACATCCTGGCGCAGGGCGGCAACGCCTTCGACGCCGCGGTGGCGGTGTCGTCCACGCTGGCGGTGGTCGAGCCAATCAGTTCCGGGCTGGGCGGCGGTGGCTTCTTCCTGCTGCACGACGCGGCCACCGGCAAGGACGTGATGCTGGACGCGCGCGAGACCGCGCCGGCCGCGGCAACTCCGCAGGCCTTCCTCGACAAGCAGGGCAACCTGGACCGTGATCGTTCGGTCAATGGTGCCTGGTCGGCCGGTATTCCCGGCCTGCCCGCGGCGCTGGTCGAGCTGTCAGCCAAGCACGGCAAGCTGCCGTTGTCGGCTTCGCTGCAGCCGGCGATCCGCATCGCGCGTGAAGGCTTCCCCGTGTACGACCGCATGGCCAAGGGCTATGCCTCGCGTCGCGAAGTGATGGAACGCTACCCCGGCACCCGTGAGGTCTACCTGCGCAACGGCAAGCCGATCGCCAGCGGCGATCTGTTCAAGCAGCCGGAACTGGCACAGACCCTGGAGCGCCTGGCCGCGGGTGGCTTCGATGGCTTCTACAAGGGCCAGACCGGCAAGCTGCTGCTGGCCGGCGTGAAGCAGGCCGGCGGCCAGTGGACCGCTGAAGAGCTGGCCGGCTACCGCGTGAAGCAGCGCGAGCCGATCGTGTTCAACTACAACGGGTGGAAGATCACCACCGCGCCGCCGCCGTCGTCCGGCGGCATCGCGCTGGCCAGCATGCTGCAGATCCTGGAAGGCTGGGACATCAAGAAGATGGACCCGGCACATCGCACCCATCTGGTGGTGGAGTCGATGCGTCGCGCCTACCGCGACCGCACCTTCTTCCTTGGTGATCCGGACTTCGTGCAGATCCCGCAGAAGGTGCTGACCAGCAAGGATTACGCACAGGGCCTGCGCGCGACCATCCATCCGGAGAAGGCCACGCCCAGCGACCTGCTGTCGGGCAACCCGACGCCGCTGGAAGACGACGAGACCACGCACTTCTCGATCATCGATCGTGACGGCAACCGTGTCGGCGCCACCCAGACCGTCAATCTGCTTTACGGCTCGGGGCTGATTCCCAAGGGCACCGGCGTGCTGCTGAACAACGAGATGGACGACTTCGCACTGAAGCCGGGCACGCCCAATGCGTTCGGCGTGATGGGCTATGAAGCCAATGCGCCGAAGGCGGGCAAGCGCATGCTCAGCTCGATGACGCCGACCTTCATGGAGAACGCCGACAAGGTGGTGGTGCTGGGCACCCCCGGTGGCAGTCGCATCATCACCATGGTGCTGCTGGGCATCCTGGGCTACGACGACGGCCTGGACGCGCAGCAGGTTGCCGCGCTGCCGCGCTACCACCACCAGTGGCTGCCGGACCTGATCGAAGCCGAGGACGATGCGTTCGACGCGGCGACGGTGAAGCAGCTGCAGGCGATGGGTCACAAGATCGACCTGCCGGGCGACGTTGCCGCCAGTGGCCGCGGTTCCAGCCACGTGTGGGGCAACCTGCAGACCGTGGAATGGGACCGCAAGGCGAACAAGCTGTTCGGCGGCAGCGACCCGCGCAATCCGGTGGGCAGTGCCCAGGTCGTACCGGCACACTGATCCGGTCGTGCTGGCCGTTGGCCGGCAATCTGGCCGATTACCGAAACCCCGCCTTTGCCGGCGGGGTTTTCTGTTTTCCTCCTAGCGATTATTTAACGAGCCGGCGCCGATAATCGACGCATGAAACTCTGGTCTATTCGTGGAAACTCGCAGCGCCTCGACGGCGGCGCGATGTTCGGCAACGCGCCGCGTGCGTTGTGGGAAAAATGGGCGGCACCGGACGAGCTCAATCGCATCGAGCTGGCCTGCCGTGCACTGCTTGCCAGCCCGCTGGAAGGCAAGACCGTGCTGTTTGAAACCGGTATCGGCGCGTTCTTCGATCCGCGCATGCGCGAGCGCTATGGCGTGCAGGAAAGCCAGCACGTGCTGATCGATTCGCTGCGCGAAGCCGGCTTCGAGCACGAGGATATCGACGTAGTGGTGCTCAGCCACCTGCACTTCGATCATGCCGGTGGCCTGCTGGCGGCGTGGAGCGAGGGTCGCGAGCCGGAACTGCTGTTCCCCAACGCAACCTACGTGGTCGGCGCGCAGCATTGGCAGCGCGCCGTGCAGCCACACCCGCGCGACCGCGCCAGCTTCATTCCGGAACTGCCCGGCCTGCTGCAGGCCAGTGGCCGCCTGGAAGTGGTGGACGGTGAATACTCCAAGGCGTTGGGGCGCAGCGTACGCTTCAGCTACAGCGACGGGCACACACCGGGGCTGATGCTGGCCGAGATCGTCGGCCATGCGCAGGCCGGCGAGGGGCCGCATGGCGGCGTGGTGTTCTGCGCCGACCTGATTCCCGGCCGTTCATGGGTGCACGTGCCGATCACCATGGGCTATGACCGCAACGCCGAGCTGCTGATCGACGAGAAGCGGCAGTTCCTCGAAGACAAGCTGGCGCGCAACGTGCGGCTGTTCTTCACCCACGACCCGCAGGTGGCACTGGCGCAGCTGGGCCGCGATGACAAGGGTCGTTTCGTGACCCTGCACGAGCAGGGTGAACTGAAGGCGCGCGCGTTGGGGTAATGAAATGGCCGGGCATTGCCCGGCCATTCACTGATGCCCGTGGATCCACGCCACGCGTGTATTGTTTTCCCGGTCGCGACCGTTACGACGCCTTCAGGCAGCTGCTCATGAAGGTCTTGCGCGCATCACCGGCGAGCTTCTTGGCACCCGCGTCAGCGTTGCACTTGCGCATGCGTTCCTGCTGCGCATTGACAGGCTTGGTGTCGGCGGCATGGCCGCTGAGGCAGGAACTCTGTGCGGTCTTGTAGGCATCACCCTTCAAACCCTTGTTCTTGGCCGAGCATTCGGCCATGCGCTGCTGCTGCGGCGTGGTGGCGTTGGCAGCCAGGGGCAGGCTGACCAGCAGGACAGCGGCCAGCAGGAAAGAAGCTTTCATCGACAGTACTCCAAGCGGTGGCGGGTGCGCGGAGCATTGGCCTGCGGGTAGCAAGACCACGTGAAGAATCATGCCCCGGCCGCGCCTGCTTGCAGCGGCATTCAGACCGGGGTATTACTTAGCCATATGGGTAAGTATTATCCCGCCATCCAAGACGTGTTCCAGGCACTGGCCGACCCCACCCGATGCGCGATCATAGCCGCGCTGGGGCAGGGGCCGCGCACGGTGTCGACGCTGGCCGAGCCTTTCAAAATGGCCTTGCCCTCGCTGATGAAACATCTGGCCGTGCTGGAGCGCAATGGCGTGGTGCGCAGCCACAAGCAGGGACGTGTACGCACCTGCGAACTGGTGCCGGAGCGCTTGGCCCAGGCCGAGCAATGGCTGGCCGGGCAGCGCGCCGTGTGGGAAGCGCGTGCCGACCGCATGGTCGAGTTTGTCGAAACCCTTCACCGACAGGAGCAGGCCCATGGCCGTAGACGCAGGCGACAACCCTGACACCGATCTGGTCATCAGCCGCGTGCTGAATGCACCGCGTGCCGCCCTGTGGCGGGCCTGGACCGACCCGGAACTGCTGCGTCAGTGGTGGTGCCCGAAGCCCTGGACCACCGAGGTGCGAGCGTTCGACCTGCGCCCCGGTGGGGCCTTCCACACCTTCATGCAGGGCCCCGACGGCGGCAGCAGTGACAACCCGGGCAGCTTCCTGGAGATCGTGCCGCAGCAGCGCCTGGTGTTCACCTCGATGCTCGGCCCGGGCTGGCAGCCGCAGTCACCGTGGTTGGGTTTCACCGCCATCATCACGATGGAGGACGAAGGGCAGGGCTGTCGTTACACCGCGCAGGTGATGCACCCGGACAACGCCCTGCGTGACCAGCATGAGCAGTTGGGCTTCTTCGACGGCTGGAACACCGTCATCGGCCAGCTGGAAGCGTTCGCAGCCGGCCTGTAGTACAGCGCTTGGGGTCGGATCAGCCGACGCGGGTACCGAAGATGCGGTCGCCGGCATCGCCCAGGCCCGGCAGGATGTAGCCCTTGTCGTTGAGCTGGGCATCGACGGCCGCGGTGTAGATCTCCACGTCCGGGTGCACGGCCTTGACCGCTTCGATGCCTTCCGGCGCGGCCACCAGGAAGATGCCCTTGATGCGGCGGGCGCCGGCACGCTTGAGCATGTCGATGGTGGCGATCAGCGTGCCGCCGGTGGCCAGCATCGGGTCCAGGATCAGCGCGTCGCGCTCTTCCAGGCGGCCGGTCAGGCGCTCGAAGTAGGGCACCGGCTGCAGGGTTTCCTCATCGCGCTGCAGGCCGACCACGCTGACGCGGGCGGCCGGGATCAGCGACAGCACGCCACTGAGCATGCCCAGGCCAGCGCGCAGGATCGGCACCACGGTGATCTTGGCGCCCGCAATGCGCTGCACGGTGACCGGGCCGGCCCAGCCGGGCAGGGTGTGCGGCTCGGTATCCAGGTCGGCGGTGGCCTCATAGGCCAGCAGCGTGCCGAGCTCGTTGGCCAGCTCGCGGAAGTCCTTGGTGCTGAGCGCAGCGTTGCGCATCAGGCCGATCTTGTGCTGCACCAGCGGGTGGCGCACTTCGACGATCTTCATGGTCGGAAGGGGGGAGAGAAGGAGAGAGAGCGCCATTTTGCCGGATTGGCGGGCCGAACCCAAACCTGGCCCGGAGCGGTGTTACTCGAAATGTGCAGACGCATGTCACGGCCATGCAACCTTGCGGACATACCGTGCAGACCCATTCTTAACAGGAATGGGGATTCCCAGTGCATATCAAGACTCCGTTGGCCGTTGCCATCACCCTGACCCTGGCAATGGGGGCCGCAGCACCGCTGCAGGCCGCCGGGCAGCAGACGGTAGCCGCCACCGGCGCCGTGGCGTCGGATGCAGTCGACCTGGACCGCATCGAGGTGCGTGCCCAGCTCGAATCGCAGATCCGCGCAGTCGACCTCAAGCGAAGCAGCGACGCCATCGAGGACGCAGTGTCCTCCGATGCTCTGGGCCAGTACCCGGACAAGAACGTGGCCGAGTCGCTGCAGCGCCTGCCAGGCATCAGCGTGACCCGCGACCAGGGCGAAGGCCGCTTCGTGGTCATCCGTGGCCTGGACGCCAACCTCAACAGCGTCAGCGTAGATGGCATCGCGGTCGGCACGCCGGAGGATTCCAGCCGTGCCGCGCCGCTGGACGTGATCCCGTCCGACTCCACCGAGCGCCTGCGCGTGGTCAAGTCGCCGACCCCGGACATGCCCGGTGATGCCATCGGCGGCGCCGTGCTGGTGGAATCGGCCTCGGCCTTCGACCGCGACGGTCGCAGCCTGCGCGGCAAGATCGAGGGCAGTCACCAGCAGCTGTCAGGCGAGACAAGCCCCAAGGCCGCCTTCAACTACAGCGAAGTGTTCAACGACACGTTCGGCGTGGCGTTGGGCGTGAACTACCAGAAGCGCCGGTTCGAGTCGGACAACACCGAAGTGGAGTACGACGGCGAGGACGATGCCGCCCCCGGTGACGTGACCGCGATCAACCTGCAGCACCGCAAGTACGAGATCGAGCGCAAGCGCATCGGTGCCAACCTCAACCTCGACTGGCGGCCGAACGACGACAGCAAGTACTACCTGCGCACGCTCTACAGCCAGTTCGATGATGCGGAGACCCGCCAGCGCGTGATCTTCAACTTCGACGACGCGAAGATGGTCAAGACCGGCACCGACCAGTACCGCCTGGATGGCATGCCGAAGGATTCGATCGACAAGCGCATGCGCTACCGCACCAAGAAGGAAAACACCTTCGCGGCCAGTCTCGGTGGCGAGAACAAGCTGACCAACGCCGTGGTCGATTACCGGATCGGCTACACCCGCACCGAGGAGCGGGTGAACGACGAGATGGAGGCGCGCTTCAAGCTCAACGGCAAGGCCTTCAACGGCACGCTTGACCAGCGCAGCCGCCTGCCCAGCTACAGCTTCGACAACCCGCAGTGGCTGGACAACAGCAACTATGCGTTCGACCGCTTCGTACTCTCGCCCAAGCAGGTGAACGACAAGGAGCACAGCGCGCAGGTCAACGTACGCTTCGACGGCGACAGCAGCAGCATCAAGTTCGGCCTGCTGGGACGCTGGCGCGACCGCGACGTGAATGTGGACGAGCGCGAACTGCGCGTCGGCCCGAAGGTGGCGCTGTCGAGCTGGAGCACCTCCTCGCCCGAACACCGCCACGGCAACCTGGGTGACGGCATGGATTCGGCCGCGATGCGCGCCTTCTGGGCCGCCAACGGTGGCCAGTACAGCGCCCGCCCGCAGGATGCCGGTGGCAACGCGATGACATCGCTGGAAGAGGACTACGTTGCCAGCGAAGACATCTTCGCCAGCTATGCGATGGGTACCTGGGACGTGGGCGCGCTGCGTATCATTGGCGGCGTGCGCGTGGAAAACACCCAGTTCAAGGCGGTTGGCAACCAGGTGGACGTGGCCGCCAACGGCCGCAGCTTCACCGTCACCCCGCGCGTGGCCAACAGCAGCTATACCAACGTGCTGCCGGGCCTGCACCTGCGCTATGACGCTGCAGACGACTGGGTGCTGCGTGCCTCGGCCAACAAGACCGTATCGCGCCCCTCGTTCGGTGACATTTCACCGCGCGTGGGCTACAGCCGCGGTGACGAGGAAGTGCGCCTGGGCAATCCGGAACTGGACCCGTACGAGTCGAAGAACATCGACCTGTCGGTGGAGAAGTACATCGGAAGCACCGGCATCGTCTCGCTGGGCCTGTTCCACAAGTCCATCGACGGCTACATCGTGGAGACCGTGCGCACCAACGACCCGGCTTACGGCGGCTTCGACGTGACCCAGCCGATCAACGGCCGCAAGGCCACCGTGCGTGGTGCCGAGTTCAACTGGCAGCAGCAGCTGGCCTTCCTGCCTTCCGGGCTGGATGGACTGCTGGTCGGTGCCAGTGGCACCTGGCTGGATACCAAATTCGATGCCGGCATCAAGGACCGTGCGGGGGAGGATTTCACGCTGCCGCGCGCCTCCAAGCATGTCTACAGCGCACACATCGGCTATGAAAAGTACGGTGTGAGCACGCGCCTGGCGGCGGTATACCGCAGCGAGTACCTGGACAGCATCGGCAAGGGCCGCGCGTTCGACATCTATGTTGCACCCAACACCCAGCTCGATTTCTCGCTGGATTACAAGTTCACCCCGCGGGTGAGCATGTACTTCGAGGCGCAGAACCTGCTGGACAAGCCGCTGGAGCTGTACCAGGGCACGCGTTCGCGCACCCTGCAGATGGAAGAATATGGCCGCACCTATGCGCTGGGCCTGAAGGTGGCACTGTGATGGCGCGTGGCATCACTGCCCTGGCCGCCGCGCTGGCCGTTGCACTGGCCGCCGGCTGCACACCGTCCGCTGGCAACGATCCTGCCATGGCCGCGACGCCGGCGAAGGCCAGCGGCGAGCGCACGGTGACCACCATCGCCGAGGCGTTCCTTTCGCCGATGACCCCGGCTGACAACATCGATTCGCCGGCGGCCTGGCGCGCTCCGGATGGCATGCTGTGGTTGATCGCCACGGCCAAGGCGACCGACAAGCTGGTGGTCTACGATGGCAGCACCGGCCAGCACCTGCGTGACGTGGGCAGCAGCGGCACCGCACCGGGGCAGTTCGACCGCCCAAACGGCATCGCGGTGACCGACGACCTGCTGTGGATCGTGGAGCGCGACAATCACCGCGTGCAGGTGCTGAGCCTGCCGGACTTCGCGCCGCTGGCGACCTTCGCTGCGGACGACCTGCGCAAGCCGTACGGGCTGTGGGTCGACCGCCGTGCCGATGGCTACAGCGTCTACGTCACCGACTCCTGGGACAACGGCGAGGATGCGCAGGGGCGTGACATCCTGCCGCCGCTGGCCGAGCTGGACAAGCGCGTGCGCCAGTACCACGTGACCCGCGACGGTGCGAAGGTCGAGGCGAAGCTGGTGGCCAGCATCGGTGACACCACCGCGGCCGGTGCGCTGCGCGTGGTCGAGTCGATCTGGGGCGATCCGGACAACGACCGCCTGCTGATTGCGGAAGAGGACGAGAGCTACGCCAGCGAGTTCAAGGTCTATACCCTGGCGGGCCGCTTCACCGGCACCACGTTCGGCCGCGAGGTGTTCAAGGCGCAGGCCGAAGGCGTGACCCTGCGCACCTGTGGCAAGGACGGATGGTGGATCACCACCGAACAGGGCAAGCAGCGCAGCGTATTCCACCTGTTCGACCGTCACACGCTGAAGCCGGTCGGCGCGTTCCAGGGCAATACCGTGGCCAACACCGATGGCATCTGGATGATGCAGCAACCCAGCGCGCGCTTCCCGCACGGTGCGCTGTATGCCGTGCACGACGACCAGGGCGTGGTGGCCTTCGACTGGGAGAGCATCGCCAAGCAGTTGGCGCTGCCGCTGGAGTGTGGCGCATGAGCGGGCAGTGCGTGATGCGTACGCTGGCGCTGGGCCTGATGCTGGCGTTGCCGTCCCTGTCGTTCGCAGCGGCCGAACCGAATACCCAGGTGCCGGCGGGCAGCCGGCACTACGCAGCGACGACGGTACCGGACCGCATCGTCGCCTCGCCGGCGGTCGACCCCAGCCATGGGTTCGCCGTGGCCTGGCGTACCGACGGCAGCGTGCAGGCACCGCTGCTGGAGATTGCCCTCGCCGATGATTCGCCGGCCATCGAGGGCATCCGCCAGGTGCGCGCAACGACCCGTGCGCTGCAGACCGAGAACGGTCTGTCGCATCATCATCGCGCCGACATCAGCGGCCTGCAGCCGGATACCCAGTACGTCTACCGCGTGCAGGGCAATGGCAGCTGGAGCGCCTGGAACCAGTTGCGTACGCTGGCCGCCGCCGACCAGCCGCTGACCCTGCTGTACTTCGGTGATACCCAGAACAAGAACGTCAGCCACGTCAGCCGGGTGGTGCGTGCCGCGCAGAAGGCTGCACCGCAGGCGCGCATGAGCCTGTTTGCCGGCGACCTGGTCAGCGGTGGCGACAACATGGATGACAGCGAGTGGGGCGAGTGGTTTGCTGCTACCAGCTGGCTGGCGCAGGAAACCCTGGTGGCCCCGGCCATCGGCAACCACGAGTACTTCGAGGAATTCGAGGACACCCCGCAGGAACGCCGCGTGCTGGGCAAGCATTGGCCGGTCACGTTCGCGCTGCCGGGCAATGGCGCCAGCGCCGCACAGCAGACAAGCTACTGGTTCGATGCGCAGGGCGTGCGCGTGGCCGTGGTCGATGGCACGTCGGCCCTCGACCTGGGCACCGCCAAGGCACAGGCACAGTGGCTGGACAAGGTACTGAGCGGCAATCCGCAGCCGTGGACCATCGTGCTGCTGCACCAGCCGTTCTATTCGCCGCGCGAAGGGCGTGAGAACGCCGCGCTGCGTGACGTGCTGTTGCCGGTGGTACGCCGCCACAACGTCGATCTGGTGCTGCAGGGCCACGATCACACCTATGGCCGTCGTGGCGAAGGGCAGGCGGCGACGCCACAGTATGTGGTGACCGTGGCCGGACCGAAGCAGTACCGCCTTTCCGACGAAGCACGCAGGACGATGCATCCGGTGGCCGAGGACACCCAGCTGTTCCAGGTGCTGAATATCGACCCACAGCACCTGCGCTATGAAGCCCGCACCGTGACCGGTCGTCTCTACGACGCCTTCGAACTGCGCCGCGATGCCAACGGTAGCAAGCTGCGCACGGAGCTGACCGAAGGCCGCATCACGCCACGCGACTGCCCGCGCGCGCAGACCGCCAAGGGGCGTGCCGACCGCTGCTGGGAATGAGGAGACGCACATGAACGCGCCCCGTCGCATCGTTCCTCTCGCTGCCATCGGTGCCGCCCTGTTGTTGCTGGCCAGTGCGGTGACCGCTGCCGATACCGTGTTGCATCCGTTCCTGGTGGCGCAGCCGAAGCAGGCCCCGCAGGAGGTGAATCTGGCGGTGGAGATTCCGGCCGGCAGCTTCACCAAGTACGAGATCAAGGAAGACGGTCTGGTGCATGTGGACCGCTTCCAGTCGATGCCGGTGGCTATCCGGCCAACTACGGCTCGATGCCGCGCACCCTGGCCGGTGACAATGATCCGCTGGATGCGCTGGTGCTGACCCGCGAACCGCTGCATCCGGGCGTGATCGTGCGCTTCCGGCCGATCGGCTACCTGAAGATGATCGACGGCGGTGAGCACGACGAGAAGATCATCGGCGTGCCGACCGACAAGGTCGACCCGACCTACGCCACTATCCGCGATCTGCAGGATTTACCGGAGATCGAGCGCCAGCGCATCGAGGCGTTCTTCCGGGTCTACAAGGACCTGCCGACGGGGCGCAACCCGGTGCAACTCAACGGCTGGGGCAACGCCGCCGAAGCGCGTGCGCTGATCAGCAAGGCGATGGAGCGCTTCGAAAAGTAGATCCACGCCATGCGTGGATTCACCCCAGCAACGTCTCGATGAAGGCCTCGGCCTGCAGGCGGTCGCCCAGCACCCGGGCCACTGCCTGCACGGCAGCTTCCTGGTATTCGGCGCGGATGCCGCCGCCGTCGTCATCGTTGTAGAGATCATCTCCGGCTTCCAGATACACAGTGCCGGCCGCGGCCAGAATGGCCATCAGGGTCGGCAGGTCGTCGACAAGTGTGTCCTGCTCCCATCGTCCACAGCCATGTCGTGCGAACAGCACGCGGCCATCGTCCAGGTCGAGGATGAAAGGATCGGCGCCGAGATCGGCCACAACCAACCAGTTGGCGGGCCAGTCTTCGATCGCCTCGCCGCTGATGCCGTTCCAGCGGTAACCGGCCTGATGGCGCCACAGCCGTTGCAGCGGTGGCACCCACACCTCGAGCCCGGGGATGGTGATGCCGGCATGGCCAACCCTGGCGTTGATCTCGCGCCCCAGTGGCCCGACCTGCGCGTAGAAGCGCGCCAGCACCGATGGCAGCGGAAAGGGTCCGTCCCAGTCACGTTCATCCTGGGCCTGCAGCAGGCCGAAGCGAGCGAAGGGAGCGTGCAGCTCATCCATGGCGCAGGTGTTCCAGTAACGGGCCCGGCAGCCTAGCAGACCCCGCCGCGCGCAACGCCTTCACCGCCGCTGGCTATCATGTGCGGCATCCAGAACGAAGGCGATGCACGTGTCGGTAGCGTTGGTGTGGTTTCGCCGTGATCTACGGCTGCAGGACAATCCGGCCCTGCAGGCCGCGCTCGATGCCGGCCATGAAGTGGTACCGGTCTACATCCATGCGCCGCAGGAGGAGGGTGAGTGGTTGCCGGGCGCAGCATCGGACGCGTGGCGCCATCGCTCACTGGCCGCGCTCGACGCCGACCTGCGCGCGCGCGGTTCGGCCCTGGTACTGCGCAGCGGCGAGAGCCTGGCTACGCTGCAGGCGCTGATCGAGCAGACCGGCGCCGAGGCGGTGTACTGGAACCGCAAGTACGAACCGGCCACACAGCCGCGTGACGCCACCATCAAGCGCGCGCTGCGCGAGCAGGGCATCGACGCGCAGAGCTGCAATGGCAGCCTGCTGTTCGAGCCCTGGGACATCGCGACCCAGCAGGGCCAGCCTTACAAGGTGTTCACTCCCTACTGGCGCAACGTGCTCAGTCATTGGCGCCTGCCCGCATTGCAGGCCGCACCGAAGGCGCTGGCGGCGCACGCGGTCGACAGCCTCGCACTGGATGATCTCCAGCTGGCACCGACGCTGGACTGGGATACCGGCTTCTGGGAGCACTGGCAACCGGGCGAGGCTGGCGCGCTGGAGGCGTTGTCCGTGTTCGAGGACGGTGCGTTGCGCGGTTACCGCGAGCAGCGCGACCTGCCGGATCGCGTGGGCACCTCGCGGCTTTCGCCGCACCTGCATTTCGGCGAAATCGCACCGTGGCGCATTGCCCACGCGCTGGAAGGCCTGCGCAGTGCGGGCACCGACGCCGACATCGACGGCTACCTGCGCCAGCTCGGCTGGCGTGATTTCGCCTACCACCTGCTGCATCACTTCCCGAAGACGCCCACCGACAACCTCAACCCGCGCTTTGACCGTTTCCCTTGGGCCACGCCCACTGCAGCGCAACTGCACGACTGGCAGCGCGGCAATACCGGCGTGCCTATCGTCGATGCCGGCCTGCGCGAGCTGTGGCACACCGGCTACATGCATAACCGGGTGCGGATGATTGTGGCCAGCTACCTGTGCAAGCACCTGCGTGCGCACTGGCTGCAGGGCGCACGCTGGTTCTGGGACACTCTGGTCGATGCCGACCTGGCCAATAACACGATGGGCTGGCAATGGGTGGCCGGAACCGGTGCCGATGCTGCGCCGTACTTCCGCGTGTTCAACCCGGTCACCCAGGCCGAGAAGTTCGACCCACAGGCCCGCTACATCAGCCTCTGGGTGCCCGAGCTGGCGGCACTGCCGGTGAAGGCGCGTTTCGCGCCGTGGCAGCATCCGCTACTGCTGGCGGCGCATGCCCCGGGCTATCCGCGTACCCCGCTGGTGGATCTGGCGGTTGGCCGCGACGCAGCGTTGGCGGCTTACCGCCAGTCGGGAGAAGGGTAAAGTGGCGGCTGAGTGATCCAGTCAGTTAGCTGAACGCGGCCCTGTCGCCACGCCGCATCATCATTCCGGCATCGCATCGGGCTGTTTATTCTCTCTGCGCCCGCAAGCCGCCGGCCCGACCGGAAACCAAGGAGAACCCCATGATCCGCAACACTACCCGCAACGTCGCACTGGCTCTGATGAGTGCGGCCGTCCTGTCGGCCTGCGCCACTGGCGGCTCCTATGTGCAGAGTGACCAGTACGGCAACCCGACCGAGCAGCAGAACCGCACCGGCCGCAATGCGCTGATCGGCACCGCGATTGGTGTGGCCGCTGGCCTGCTGACCGGCGACAGCGCCACCGAGCGTCGTCAGCACGCACTGATCGGTGCCGGTATCGGTGCGCTCAGCGGCGCCGCCGTCGGCCAGTACCAGGATCGCCAGGAACGCGCGCTGCGCGAGCGCACTGCCAACACCGGCATCGATGTGCAGCGCCAGGGCGACAACATCATGCTGAACCTGCCGGACGGCATCACCTTCGACTTCGGCAAGTCGACCCTGAAGCCGCAGTTCTACGGTTCGCTCAACGGCGTGGCAGGCACCCTGCGCGACTACAACCAGACCATGATCGAAGTGGTCGGCCACACCGACAGCATCGGCAGCGACGCGGTGAACAACCGCCTGTCGAAGGAACGTGCCGACTCGGTCGCGCAGTACCTGATCGGCCAGGGCGTGCAGAGCGTACGTATCGAAACGCTGGGTGCCGGCAAGTCGTACCCGATTGCCGACAACAGCACCGATGCCGGCCGTGCAAAGAACCGCCGCGTCGAAATCCGGGTGATTCCGCTCAAGCAGTAACGCGTAGCGTTACTGCTGTTCCGGCGTAGCCGGAACGAAAATGCCGCCCTTGCAGGCGGCATTTTCTGTAGGTGCCGAGCTTGCTCGGCGCACCGATAGCGTTCCCGTTCGCGGCTTCTCCGAACGGCGCCGACCAAGGTCGGCATCTACCGGTAGCTCGGCCTGGCCGGAACGAAAATGCCGCCCTTGCAGGCGGCATTTTCTGTAGGTGCCGAGCTTGCTCGGCACGCCGATAGCGCTTCCGGTTGCGGCTTCTCCGAACGGCGCCGACCAAGGTCGGCATCTACCGGTAGTTCGGCGTAGCCGGAACGAAAATGCCGCCCTTGCAGGCGGTATTTTCTGTAGGTGCCGAGCTTGCTCGGCACGCCGATAGCGCATGTAGAGTCGAGCCGTGCTCGACTCCTCTTCTGGTAGATGCCGACCTTGGTCGGCGCGGTCCCAACAGCAGTCGAGCATGGCTCGACTCTACAGAACGCCGCGCCGCGCGCTGGCCAGATCCATGCCGTGCGTGGATGCGTCCGGTTACGCCGCCGAAGCGGCCACCTTCTCGAGGATCCGCTTGCCGCTGCTTTCCAGCGCGGCGTCTTCCTTTTCCTTCTGCTGCTGCGCCAGCTTCGCGCCTGGGCATTGCGCCAGCATATAGTTGGCATCGAAGTTGAGCTTCTCGACCAGGAAGTCGACGAACGCACGTACCTTCGGCGAAACCAGGCGGCCGCCAGCGAACACAGCGTTGAAGTCCACTTCCGGGCCGGTCCAGCCGGCCAGCACGCGGCGCACCATGCCCGATTCAACAAACGGCTTGGCCATCACGTCGCCGGTCAGCAGCAGGCCTTCGCCACACACCAGCGCACCGTTCAACGCAGACATGTCGTTGGCGGTCATCAGCGGGGTGACCGGGAAGTCGCGCAGCTCGCCGCCGTTCTCGCCCAGCTGCCAGGTGAAGCGCGGCGAGTTGCCGGTGTGGTACGGCTTGCGCATCGCCAGGATGCGATGGAACTGCAGTTCTTCCGGATGCAGCGGTTCGCCATAGCGCTCGATGTAGGCCGGGCTGGCGAACACCTGCGTACGCAGGCTGCCCAGCTTGCGCGCCACCAGGTTGGAATCGGGCAGGGCACCGACACGCAGCGCAAGATCCGCTTCACCAGCAATCAGGTCCAGCTTCTCGTTGCCCATATGCATGTCCAGGCGGATCTCTGGATACTGCGCATGGAACTGGCCCAGCAGCGGGGCGATCCAGGTGATGCCGATTGAATAGGGCACGGTGAAACGCAGCCAGCCACGCGGGCCGGACTGCAGCTGGCTCACTGCGCTCTCGGCTTCTTCCAGCTCGCGCGCAATGCGCTGGCAATGCTCGTGGTAGATCGAACCGGCTTCGGTGAGGCCGAGGCGGCGCGTGGTCCGGTGCAGCAGGCGCGCACCCAGGCGCGTTTCCAGTTCCTGCACTTTGCGGCTGACCGTGGTCTTGGGCAGGCCGAGCGATTTGGCAGCGGCAATGAAGCTGCCTTGCTCGACCACTTTGACGAAGATCAGCGTCTCGTTGAGATCGTGGGACATGGTCGGGGATCCTGGACGTCGGGGATGGGACAATCGTGACAGAACGATTGGACCGGGAGCGGGATGATTATTCCCCTTAATCAGGACTAATCAAGTAAAGGTTTGAGGTCTATCGTGGCGCCATTCGTTAATTGGAGCCCGTCCGCCATGAGCCTGCGCAACATTCTTGCCCGACTCCGGAACGCCGGCCAGAACACCCTGGACCTGGCGATGACCGTCGAAGCCCGTCCGAGTTCCTTGGTACACAAGGACTTCCGTGAGTTTACCGCGCCCATGCGTCAGCAGCGTGGCGGTGCCATCCGCCTGGTCCCGCACAAGGGTGACCGGCTGCGTCGAATCGGGACTATCCCGGATTTGGGAGGAAATGTCCCGTGAATGGGATACTGACGCCCGAAGTCCTGGTCCTCGGCGGCACCGGTGCCGTCGGCCAGGGCGTGGTGGGTGCATTGCTGGAAGCCGGAAGCCCGGTGCTGGTGGTCGGTCGTGATCCAGGCCGGCTGGCGGCGCTGCATGAGCAGTTCGCTGACGAGCCGGGCCTGGAGACGCTGCTGGGTTCGCTCAGCGATGACGGCTCGGCCCGTGCATTGGCCGAACGCATTGCGCATCGCCCGCGCCCGCTGGCAGCGGTGATCGCCGCAATGGGCGGCCCTTACCGCCGCGGCCGGGTGACCGACCGCAACGGCGATGAACTGCTGGGCGCGATGCAGGCCGATCTGATGCCGCACGTGCACGCAGTGCGTCATCTGCTGCCGCTGCTGCAGGACAACGTGCATGCGCGCCGCTACGTGATGATCGGCAGCCCGGCCAACGCCAAGCCATGGGCAGGCTACGGCGAGACCTCGATCACTACCGCCGCGCTGCGCATGTACGCGCAGGTGGTGCACCAGGAAGCGCAGGCGCTGGGGGTGCGTGCGCAGATGCTGGAAGTCTGCAGCCCCGTCTGCACCCCGGCCAACGCGGCCAATGCCTGCATCGAGTGGCCCAGCTCGCTGCTGGTCGGCCGCCGCGTGGTCTCGCTGCTGGATGGTTGCCGCGACAACCGCGCCATCGTCCGCTGCGACAGCAGTGATGCCGAATTGCCGCGCGGCCTGCTGCACCTGGACGTTCCTCCCCTCTGGCGCGATACCGCGGGCGTCGCTTGACCTCGACCACGGTTGAGGTCGCAGGATACGCCGCCTGTTTTTTGCAACACGTTCTCATCTAGCTGTACCACCCCTCCGTACGGATGCATGCCATGACTTCCCCCAATTCCACCCCACATCGTTTCGGTCATCGCATTGCGATGGCCGGCGTGTCGATCCTCGCCGCGGCCGTGCTGGCGGCCTGCAGCGGCGGCCATGCCGAAGAAGCCGGTGCACCGCCGCCGCCGCAGGTCAGCGCCGCGCCGGTGCTGGTCAAGCAGGTCAGCCAGTGGGACGAGTTCAGCGGCCGCGTCGAAGCGGTACAGAGCGTTGAACTGCGTCCGCGCGTGTCCGGCTACATCGACAAGGTCAACTACGTCGAAGGCCAGGAAGTGAAGAAGGGCGAAGTGCTCTTCACCATCGACGCGCGCAGCTACCAGGCCGAGTATGATCGCGCTGCCGCCGAACTCGCCCGTGCCCGCACCCAGGCCACGCTGGCCCGTAGCGAATCCGAGCGTGCCAAGCGTCTGTCTGAGCAGCAGGCCATTTCCACCGAGACGGCCGAGCAGCGTCGTGCCGCCGCCGATCAGTCCGGCGCCGCCGTGCAGGCCGCGCAGGCGGCCCTGGATGCGGCCCGCCTCAACCTGGAGTTCACCAAGGTGCGTGCACCGATCGACGGCCGTGCCGGCCGCGCGATGGTCACCGCCGGCAACCTGGTCACCGCCGGCGACAGCGCCAGCGTACTGACCACGCTGGTTTCGCTGGATACCGTGTTCGTCTACTTCGATGCCGACGAAAGCACCTTCCTGCGCTACGCACAGATGGCACGCAAGGGCGAGCGCCCCAGCGAGCGTGACAGCGAGCTGCCGGTGAAGGTCGGTCTGTCCGGTGAGGAGGGGTACCCGCACGCGGGCAAGGTCGACTTCCTCGACAACCAGGTCGCCCGCAGCACCGGCACCATCCGTGTCCGCGCACTGCTGGACAACGCCGACCGCCAGTTCACCCCGGGCCTGTTCGCCCGCGTGCAGCTGCTCGGCAGCGGCCAGTTCCAGGCCCTGCTGATCGACGACAAGGCCGTGCTGACCGACCAGGACCGCAAGTACGTGTACGTGGTCGACAAGGATGGCAAGGCCCAGCGCCGTGACATCCAGCTCGGCCGCACCGCCGACGGCCTGCGCATTGTCGAGCACGGCCTGGCCGCCGGCGACAAGGTGATCATCGACGGCGTGCAGAAGGTCTTCATGCCGGGCATGCCGGTGCAGGCAAAGGCCGTGGCGATGCAGCCACAGGCCGCGAAGCCCGCACCGGGCCGCGATGCCACCGCTGCGCTGAACCACTGATCCGCCGGCTCCTGATCCGCGTCCCCGCTTAGCTGCCGGCGCCAGCGGCAGCCGTTCCTGCCTTCGTCAACGTGACGAGGGGCAGGGCGGCTGTTGCCCGCCGAACGCCTTTCCCAGGAATTCCTCCATGGACTTTTCCCGTTTCTTCATCGACAGGCCGATCTTCGCGGCGGTGCTGTCGATCGTGATCTTCGCCGCAGGCCTGATCACGATTCCAATTCTGCCGATCAGCGAGTACCCGGAAGTGGTGCCGCCGTCGGTGGTCGTACGCACGGTGTATCCGGGCGCCAACCCCAAGGTCATTGCCGAGACCGTCGCCACGCCGCTTGAAGAGGCGATCAATGGCGTCGAAGGCATGATGTACCTGAAGTCGGTGGCCGGCTCGGACGGCGTGCTGCAGATGACCGTCACCTTCCGCCCGGGCACCGACCCGGACGCGGCGGCGGTGAAGGTGCAGAACCGCGTGGCGCAGGCGCAGGCGCGCCTGCCCGAGGACGTGCGCCGGCAGGGCGTGACCACGCAGAAGCAGTCACCGACCTTCCTGATGGTGGTGCACCTGACCTCGCCGCAAGGCAAGTACGACACCCTGTACCTGCGCAACTACGCCCGCCTGCACGTCAAGGATGCGTTGGCGCGCATCCCGGGCGTGGGTGACGCGCAGATCTTCGGTGGTGGCGACTACGCCATGCGCGCCTGGCTGGATCCGGACAAGGTGGCGTCGCGCGGCCTGACCGCCAGCGACGTGGTGCGCGCCATGCGCGAGCAGAACGTGCAGGTTTCGGCCGGCCAGCTCGGTGCGGAACCGCTGCCGAACAGCCAGTTCCTGACCCTGATCAATGCCCAGGGCCGGCTGAAGACCGAAAAGGAATTCGGCGACATCGTGCTCAAGAGCGGTGTGGACGGCGAGATCGTACGCCTGGCCGATGTGGCCCGCCTGGAACTGGGCGCCGGTGACTACACCCTGCGCTCGCAGCTGGACGGCAAGAACTCGGTCGGTATCGGTATCTTCCAGTCGCCCGGCGCCAACGCGCTGGAGATCCGCGACCAGGTCATCTCGACGATGGACGAGATGCAGAAGACCATGCCGGCCGACGTGAAGTACGAAGCCGTGTATGACACCACCATCTTCGTGCGTGACTCGATCAAGGCCGTGGTCTCCACGCTGCTGGAAGCCATCGCCCTGGTGGTGCTGGTGGTGATCCTGTTCCTGCAGACCTGGCGTGCCTCGATCATTCCGTTGATCGCGGTGCCGGTGTCGGTGGTCGGTACCTTTGCCGCGCTGTACCTGCTGGGCTTCTCGATCAACACGCTGAGCCTGTTCGGCCTGGTGCTGGCGATCGGCATCGTGGTCGACGACGCGATCGTGGTGGTGGAGAACGTCGAGCGCAACATCGAGGAAGGACTGTCGCCCACCGCGGCGGCCCACCAGGCCATGCGCGAGGTCTCCGGCCCGATCGTGGCGATCGCGCTGGTGCTGTGCGCCGTGTTCGTGCCGATGGCGTTCCTGTCGGGTGTTACTGGACAGTTCTACAAGCAGTTCGCGGTCACCATCGCCATCTCCACGGTGATCTCGGCGATCAACTCGCTGACCCTGTCGCCGGCCCTCGCCGCGCGCCTGCTGAAGGCCCACGGCGCACCGAAGGACGGCCCGAGCCGCCTGATCGACCGCCTGTTCGGCTGGGTGTTCCGTCCGTTCAACCGCTTCTTCAAGTCCAGCTCGGAGAAGTACGAACGTGGCGTTGCCCGCATCCTCGGCCGTCGTGGTGCGGTGTTCGTGGTCTACGCGATCCTGCTGGTCGGTACCGGCGTGATCTTCAAGCTGGTGCCGCCGGGCTTCATCCCGACCCAGGACAAGCTGTACCTGATCGCCGGCGTGAAGCTGCCGGAAGGTTCGTCGATTGCGCGTACCGATGAAATGCTGCGCAAGGTTGCCAAGATCGCCCAGGAAACCGATGGCGTGGCCCACACCATCTCGTTCCCGGGCCTGAACGCGCTGCAGTTCACCAACACGCCGAATACCGGTGTGGCGTTTATTCCGCTCAAGCCGTTCGCCGAGCGTCATGGCCGTACCGCCGCGCAGATCAATGCCGAGATCAACCAGAAGATCGCCGGGCTGCAGGAAGGCTTCGCCTTCGCGATGATGCCGCCGCCGATCCTCGGCCTGGGTAACGGCAACGGCTACCAGATGTTCATCGAGGACCGCGGCAACCTGGGCTACGGCGCACTGCAGAATGCCGTGCAGGCCATGCAGGGTACCGTGGCGCAGACGCCGGGCATGGCCTTCCCGATTTCCAGCTACCAAGCCAACGTGCCGCAGCTGGATGCCGAGGTGGACCGCGTCAAGGCCAAGGCACAGGGCGTGCAGCTCACCGAACTGTTCGACACGCTGCAGACCTACCTGGGTTCGGCCTACGTCAACGACTTCAACCAGTTCGGCCGTACCTGGCAGGTGATCGCCCAGGCAGACGGTCCGTACCGCGAGACGGTCGAGGACATCGGCAAGCTGCGCACCCGCAACGACCGTGGCGAGATGGTGCCGATCGGTTCGATGGTCACCATCAAGCAGACCTTCGGCCCGGACCCGGTGCTGCGTTTCAATGGCTATCCGGCAGCAGACCTGGCCGGCGAAGCCGACCCGCGCCTGCTGTCCTCGGCCGAGGCGATGAACAAGCTGACCGAGATCGCCGGCAAGGTGTTGCCGGTGGGCATGACCACCGAATGGACCGACCTGAGCTACCAGCAGGCGACCCAGGGCAAGGCGGCCTTCATCGTGTTCCCGGTGGCGATCATGCTGGCCTTCCTGGTGCTGGCTGCGCTGTACGAGAGCTGGTCGCTGCCGCTGGCGGTGATCCTGATCGTGCCGATGACCCTGCTGTCCGCGTTGTTCGGCGTGTGGTTGACCGGTGGTGACAACAACGTGTTCGTGCAGGTCGGCCTGGTGGTGCTGATGGGCCTGGCGTGCAAGAACGCGATCCTGATCGTCGAATTCGCCAGAGAGCTGGAGATGGGCGGCAAGGGAATCGTTGAAGCTGCATTGGAAGCCTGCCGCCTGCGTCTGCGCCCGATCGTGATGACCTCCATCGCGTTCATCGCCGGCACCGTACCGCTGGTGCTGTCGCACGGTGCGGGTGCCGAGGTGCGCTCGGTGACCGGTATCACTGTGTTCGCCGGCATGCTGGGCGTGACCCTGTTCGGCCTGTTCCTCACCCCGGTGTTCTACGTGGCCCTGCGCAAGTTCGTCACCCGCAACGGTGGTGGCCAGCTGGTGCAGCACGGCGAGCCGACCATCCACCACTGACATGGAACCCCGTCGCCGCCCGTCAATGGCCGGCGGCGGCTTCCCCTCACAAGGCATGCATCCATGAATACCCATCAGAACAAGATCGCGCTGGTCACCGGCGCCACCCGTGGCATCGGACTGGAAACCGTGCGCCAGCTCGCCCAGGCGGGCGTGCACACGCTGCTGGCCGGTCGCAAGCGCGAAACGGCGGTCGAGCTGGCACTGAAGCTGCAGGCTGAAGGCCTGCCGGTCGAAGCCCTGCAACTGGACGTGACCGACGCGGCCAGCATCGCCGAAGCGGTCGAGCAGGTACGCCAGCGCCACGGACGACTGGATATCCTGGTCAACAACGCCGGCATCATGATCGAGAACCCGGCGCAGGCGCCGTCGGAACAGTCGCTGGACACCTGGAAGCGCACCTTCGATACCAACGTGTACGCGCTGGTGGCGGTCACCCAGGCTTTCCTGCCGCTGATCAAGCAGGCAAAGTCCGGCCGCATCGTCAATGTGTCCAGCATGCTCGGCTCACAGACCCTGCACGCGGATCCCGCATCGGGCATCTACGACTTCAAGATTCCCGCCTACAACGCGTCCAAGGCCGCGGTGAACAGCTGGACCCTGAGCCTGGCCTACGAGCTGCGCAACACCCCGATCAAGGTCAATACCGTGCATCCGGGTTACGTGAAGACCGACATGAACGGCGGCAACGGCGAAATCGAAATCGCAGAAGGCGCGCGCTCCAGCGTGCAGATGGCGCTGATCGGCGAATCCGGTGCCAGCGGCAGCTTCACCTACCTGGGCGAGGTGCTGCCATGGTGATCCGCACGTTGGCGATGGCCGTCTCCAGCCTGGTGCTGGCGGGCTGTGTCAGCGTCGGCCCGAACTACAAGGCCCCGGTGCAGGAACCAGTGGTCCTCCAGAGCGCGCAGCAGCCGGTCTTCAGCACTACTTCGCCGGTGGCCAGCTGGTGGGCGCAGTTCGATGATCCGGTGCTGGAAGAACTGGTTCACGGCGCACTGTCGGACAATCTGGACCTGCGCGTGGCCGTGGCCCGCGTCAGCCAGGCCCGCGCGGTGTTCGTCGAAAGCCGCTTCGACCAGGCACCGCACATCACCGCAGGCGGCAGCTATAACCGCCGCAAGCAACCCGATCCGCAGCTGGGTGGGCAGCGGGTGTTCAGTGAAAGCTACCAGCTCGGCTTCGATGCCGGCTGGGAGCTGGATCTGTTCGGCCGCAAGCGCCGTGCTGCAGAAGCCGCGCGCGCCGACCTCGACGCCGAGCAGGCCAACCTGGCCGACGCGCAGGTACTGATCGCTGCCGAAGTGGCGCGCAACTACTTCGAGCTGCGCGGCACGCAGAAGCGCATCGCCGTGGCCCAGCACACCCTGGTCAACCTGCGCGAGACGCAGAAGCTGACCGAGGCGCGCTGGGAGCTGGGCGCCGGCAGTGAGCTGGACGTGCAGAGCAGTCGTGCGCGGCTGAAGGCGATCGAGGCCGATATCCCGCTGCTGGAAGTGGCCGAAACGCAGTCGCGCAATCGTCTGGCGGTTCTGCTGGGCCAGCGGCCGGAGACGCTGACCGCCATGCTTGCGCCGCACGAAGTGCCGGCATTCGCCAAGGCACTGCCGCTGGGCGATACCCGCGAGCTGCTGCGCCAACGCGCCGACGTGCGCGTGGCGGAGCGTCGCCTGGCGGCCGCGACCGCCCGCGTCGGCGTGGCTACGGCGGATCTGTTCCCGCGGTTGTCGCTGTCCGGCTTCGTCGGCTTCCTCGGCGGCGATGCCAGTGGCCTGGTCAATGGCAACAACAAGGCCTGGTCGCTGACCCCGTCGCTGAGCTGGGCGGCATTTGACTTCGGTACCGTGCGTGCACGCCTGCGCGCCAGCAAGGCGGAAGCCGAAGGCGTGGCAGCACAGTATGAGCAGGCCGTGCTGCTGGCCCTGGAAGATACCGAGAACGCGCTGACCCGCTATTCCAAGCAGCAGGCGCGATTGGCGATCGTGGTCGAGCAGGCGCAGGCGGCACGTCGTGCCGAATCGCTGGCACAGATCCGCTACCGCGAAGGCTCGGAGGATTTCCTCACGCTGCTGGATGCACAGCGCACGCAACTGGCTGCGGATGACGCGTTGGCCGCAGCCGAATCCGAAGTCAACGTCAGCGTGGTCGGTGTGTACAAGGCGCTGGGCGGCTGGGGACAGTCGCCTCAGCCACCGAGCGTGGCGCAGGTGCAGTAACCCGAAGGGGACGGAAGCGATGGCTTCCGTCCCTTTGTTCTTTCATGGCCAAAGATGGGCGGGTGCGGCACGGGCCGTGCACGGGGTCACAGTCATGACGTTTCTGACTCTGCCGGAAGCCGTATCCGCCGTGTAACTAGTGGGGCAGGCTATAGGGAGGACAGACGATGACCGATGACAAACGGGATACCCAGCGCATGTTGTTCGGTGATCCGGGGCCACCCGATGCCGGGCTGTCGGTGGCCGTTGTGGTGCTGCTGGTACTGGCGACGATGGCTGCGGCGATCGGCTTCGTGCGCCTGCCGGATCCGTTGCTGGGGCTGGGCCTGATCGGCATCGCCGTGTTCCTTGCCGTAGGTGCCCGCATCTGCCAGGCACGCAATCAGCACCAGGCACTGTACCGGTTGTTGTCACGGCAGCCGCCACCGTAGCGGCTGCCGCGCAGGATCACGGCGTGGGCCAGTCGAGCTCGACCACCAGCGGGAAATGATCCGACGGCAGCACACCGTCGATGCGACGGTCATCGGTGACGAAGCTGCGGGCATGGAAGCCGCGCACCAGCACCCAGTCCAGCTGCACGGTGGCCTTGCCGGTGAAGTCATGGAAGGTGAGGCGCGGGCCCTGTGGCGCCTTTACCTGGGTGCGCGTGTCCTGCAGCACGCGGGTGAACGCCTTGTAGGTGTCTCCTCCGGGTTCGCTGTTGAAGTCGCCGGTCAACACCACCGGCAGGTCAACCGGCAGCGTCGCCAGTCGCTTTCCGATCAGTCCGGCACCCTTCACCCGGCGCGGCTCGTCCTCGTCACGGTAGGGCAGGTGGGTATTCATGAAGTAGAAACGACGGCCGTCGTCCAGACGCCGGAACAGGGCCCAGGTGACCATGCGCGGGTACAGGTTGCCCCAGGTGATGCTGCCGGGCACGTCCGGCGTATCCGAAAGCCAGAAGTTGCCGGATTCCTCGATGGCCAGCACCTTGCTGTCGTAGAACACGCCCATGTGCTCATCGCCGCTGCCACCGCGGCGGCCCTCGCCGAACCAGCGGTAGCCGGGCAAGTGTCCGGACAGGTAGTCGGCCTGTTCCTTCACCAGTTCCTGCGTGCCGATCACCGCCGGGTGCGCATCCAGGATGACCTTGACCATCGCGTCGCGGCGATCGGGCCAGCGCTTGCCCGGTTCGGTATCAGCCGGGGTGCGGACGTTGAACGACATTACTTTCAGTGGCGCCGGTGTAGCGGCCCAGGCGACGGCAGGCAGGGCAAGCACCAACAGCGCACACAGCGCAGGGCGACGGAAACGCGACAACATCGTGGAATCCCTCCATTCCATGAAAACGGTTTCACGAAGCATGCCATGGAAGGCGAGGGCAGCGGTATGCCGGGATGGGCGGCTGGGAGATGCCGGACGGGCGGTGAAGGCGCCGCCCGGCGGATCGCGCGGGCGCGATCAGGGGTCGTACATCATCCCGCTCTCGTCGCGGTTGTAGTGGTCGCTGGCTACGCGGGTGCCGTCGTCATAGACCACGTACAGCGTGCAGCGCTGATGGATGCCAAAGCCGGCACGGAAGGGCACGCACTCTTCCTGCAGGCCGACCTCTTCGGCGGCATTTGCCGGTGCTGAAGGCAGCAGCGCGGCAAGTGTCACCACTGCAGCGAAGGAAAAAGCGGTGATTCGATTGTGCAGCGTCATTGATCACACTCCTTGTAGTCGTAGTCGGTGTCCAATGCAGATCAGTCTGCCGGGAGGTACCACTGACCGTTCTCGTCTATCCAGTACACCGACGTGAAAACGGTGCCATCTGCCAGAGTACGGGTTACGGTGCAGCGCTGATGCACGAGGTTGGGCCCAAGTCTTACGGGCACGCAATCGGTCGTCGATCCGGGGGATCCGGCCGCGTGGCTGGTTGCCGGTACCACGCTACCCAATGCAAACATCAATGCAGCCATCGAGGCCAGTTGCAGTTTCATCAGCATCATCCTTGCTTTCTGCAATCGCGCACATGCGCATGGCGTGTGTAACACGCGACCCAGACCACCGGAAGTGCCTCGCCGTGATCAGTCTTCGATCTCGCCGCGACGGCTGGCAGCACGCACTGCCTGCGCGGTGGTAGCCACACCCAGCCGTTGGCGCGCGTGGCGCAGGTGGTTCTCCACCGTGCGCGTGGAAAGCCCAAGCGTGGCCGCGATCTCAGCTTGCCGGCGCCCGGCGGCGACCCAGCGCAGCACTTCGCGCTCGCGGTTGCTGAGTGCGCTTCCCGAACGCTCGGCAGGCGATTCGGCAAGCCGGCGTGCGGCACGGAATGCTGCAGTTGCAGCAGCATCCAGCAGCAGTCGCGCGCTGGCCGAGGCATTGATCGCTGTCCCGGCAAAACTGATCGCGCCCTCCAGGCCGGTGGTACCGAACACCGGCACCTGCAGACCGTGCAGGCCTTCACCACGTGGCTGCTTCACCACCTGATAGCGTTCGCCGCGCACGCCCTGGCGCTTGCTCCAGAAGAATGGCGCGTCGCTGTCCAGCACGTGGCGATTGACCGGACAGGCGTGCAGGTAGCGCGCGAGGTCGGTACTGCTGCCGTCACCGAACCAGTCGCCCTCGATCCAGTACACGCGCTGGGTACCGCGCTCCAACCCCGTGCCGGTGGCGAACACCAGCACGCGGTCGTAGCCGAGCGGTGCAGAGATGCTGCGCAGTACCGCGCCGACCGCACTCAGTGAGCGGGCGCGTTCCAGCTCCAGCAACGCCTGCACCAATTCGCTCATCCGGGTCAGCGCCCGGCGAGGGCGTCGAGCAGCGTGCGTGCGGCCAGCTTGCCCAGCGCATTGCCGGCCAGCGGGCTGTCGCCGGTCAGCAGCAGGCGGTCCTGCAGCACGCTGCCATCGATGCCGTCGTTGACGATCTGCACGCCCTGCTGTGCCAGGCGCTCACCGAAGAACCACGGCAGCTGCCCGGGCATGTAGCCGATCTCCGGCGTCTGCCGGTCCATCGCATCGGGGAAGGCACAGATGCGGTAGCCGCGGAACAGTGAACCACCATCGGCCTCGTCGACGCCTGCGGCCAGCAATGCAGCGGGGCCGTGGCAAAGGGTGATGATGTGGCGTTGCTCGGCCATCGCCCAGTGCAGGGTCGCCTTCACCGCGCGGCTCTGCGGCAGTCCGATAAGTGCGCCATGGCCACCGGGAATGAACACGGCTGCATAATCCGATGCGGCATCGAGGCCTGCCACCACTTCATCCAACGGCAGTGGCTGGCGGAAGCGGGCTTCGTAGCGGTCGTACAGGCCGCCTATCTCCGTGTCCTCGCGCGGGAACGCCCACCACTCGAACTTGGCGGCGTTGCCGGACAGCGTGGCTACATCGATGTCGAAACCAGCCTTGTCCAGGTGGTACATCGGCAGCAGGGTTTCCACCGGATGGTTGCCGGTGGAGAACAGATGGCCGTTGGCAGTGGGCAGATAGCGTTCGTCCGCAGCGATCATCAGCACCTTCCAGCGACCATCCCGGCGCGCGTCGGGATAGTCGGCACCAGACAGGTTGCTCTTGGCCGAGGTGAACTGTGACAGCGAGTAAGGAGAGGGGAAGAAGGCGCCGCGCTCGGCCGGGTCGGGGCTGGGGTGGCGGCTGGGCTCTTGCGTGTTCATGCGGACCTCCAGTGGGGTAGTGGAGCCAGCATAGAAGGGCTGATGCCTATGTGCGATGAGGGTTTTCCCCTCATTCGCGCGACGCTGCCATCTGTTGGCGCCAGGTATTCGGGCTCATGCCGAAGGCGCGGCGGAACGCACGGCTGAATGCCGGTTCGGAGAGATACCCGACGTCTCCGGCGATCTGCGAAACCCGCCGGTTTCCGCTGCGCAGCAGCTCCGCTGCCAGTTGCAGCCGCGATCCAGCGAGATAGCGCATCGGTGACATGCCGGTGGCCAGGCTGAACCGCTGCGCGAAATTCGAGCGCGATTGATTCAGGTTTGCCGCCAGAGACTCGACCGTCCACGCCTGTGCGGGGTGTGCCTGCATCAACGCCAGTGCCCGCCCGATCAATGGGTCGGCCAACGCGTGCAGGCGTTGACAGTTGTGTGGGTTGGAGGTTCCCAGCCAATAGCGCAGCGTCCAGACAAACAACAGGTCGAGCAGGCGTGACAGCATCAGTCCACTGCCCAGCGTGGGCCGGGCCGCTTCAACCTGGATCGCGCCCAGCGTTACCGCCACCCAATCGGCTGAGCTGGCGGGAAATCCGTTCGGCATCCGGTCCACTCCGGGGACGTGCAGCCAGCCGGGCAGGGCATCAAGCAGCAATTGGCTGCCTGGGCCATCAAACCCAAAGGATGCCGTGGTCAGATGGGCAGGCTGCGGCGCGTCGCTGGCACAGTCGATGCGATGTGTCCGGCCATGCGGCATCAACAGCAGCTCGCCGGTCTGCAGCGGCACCACCGCGGCATCCGCATGCAGGCGTGCCGTGCCCTGTTCGATGAAGTGGAAGCAGCCGCGTCCCTCGGCAATGATGCGGGATCCACCGGGCTGCACGACGTGGCGGGTGATGTCGCCGCCGTGCATGCGCGAGGACTGGAAGATCGCAAACAAGGCGTCGGACCCGGCCTGAAGCGATTCGGTGATGTGGAGCCTTGGCATGGTTTTCAGGAGTCCGTGCATCGCCGCTGGCAGGGGCGATCCGTAGTCTGGTCGGGTGGCTTCAGGCAGCACTGGTGGCTGTCAGGCAACGATCCCATCCAAGTGAGGAGTTCTGCAAGATGAGCAAGCCAAGCATCATTCTGGTTCATGGTTTCTGGGGCGGCGCCGCGCATTGGGCCAAGGTGATACTGGAGCTCGATCGCCGGGGTTTCCACGACCTGCATGCCGTGGAGCTGCCGTTGACGTCGCTGGCCGACGACGCAGAGCGGACCCGGCGCATGATCCGTCAGATCCCGGGGCCGGTGCTGCTGGTCGGTCATTCCTATGGTGGCGCGGTGATCTCCGAAGCCGGAAACGAACCCAACGTGACCGGCCTGGTCTTCATCGCCGCGTTCGCACCGGATGCGGGCGAGAGTCCCGGCGGCATTACCCAGGAACAGCTGCCGCAGGCGGCGGCCAATCTGGCGCCGGACAGCGACGGCTACCTGTGGCTGCAGCCCGACAAGTTCCATGAGAGTTTCTGCCAGGACCTGCAGGCCGACGAGGCGCGGGTGATGGCGGTCACCCAGAAGGCGCCGCTGGCGAGCACGTTCGGTGATGCCGTCAGTGACCCGGCATGGCGGCACAAGCCGAGCTGGTACCAGGTCTCCAGCGCGGACCACATGATCCACCCTGACAACCAGCGGCGCATGGCGGCGCGCATGCAGCCACGTGCCTGCATCACGCTGGATGCCAGTCATGCGTCGCTGGCGTCGCAGCCGGTAGCGGTGGCCGAACTGATCACCGAGGCTGCGTCCGACGGACAAAGCTGAGTATCCCGATCTTGCCGCAGTGGCGGTGTCCCGGCCGGCCAGAGCGCCGCTGCCATGATGCCGCCACGCTGAGCTTTACTTGTTCTGACGGTCGTGCTCCTGCATGTCCTCATGCAGGATCCGGCGCAGCTCGACGATGGCCGGCGTGGCTTCCTGCACGCTGTGCCCGGATACGATCACCTTCTCCGACTCCGCCCGCGGCAGGTGCGAACTCCAGTATGGCACCAGCCCGTCGTCACTCTTCTCCAGCGGGCCGTCGGCCTTGGCGCGCGCGATGATCGAGTGGTAGCGGACCTTCGGCGACATCGGCAGGTCGGCCACGGCGCGGACGAAAGGATCGTCCTTGTCCAGGTTCTGGATGCTGTTCATCTGATAGCCGTGCTTGCCGTCACTGCGATCGATCTGGCCGTCGTTGGCGATGGTGGCGACGTCTTCCAATACAGTCAGGGGCAACCGCACCAGGCGTCCGATCCATCGGCCCAGGCGGGTGCCTGCCACGTCGGTACCGCGGTGGGGGGTGGCAATGAACACCACGCGCGATACTTCCGGTTCCGGCAGGAAGGTCAGTACCGGTGCGCCTTTGGTGCGCAGCAGTTCGCGCTGTGCCGGCGTCATCTGCGCAGTCGCCAGCAGGGTGTCCACCAGGTGATCGCCGGAAGAGGAGATCATCAGCCGTGCGATCACGCCGCCCATGCTGTGCCCCACCAGCACCATGTCATGCGAGGCCTGCGCCTTGCCGCTGGGGTCGAAGTGCTTGAACACCTCGGCCAGCGTATGACGCATCGCATCGTGGCTCATCGCGATGGGCATGTTGGTCGGGTAATAGAACTGCCAGATCTGGAAATCCCGGCGGATCTCGTCGTCACGCATCAGCTCGTTGGCGACGTTGACCCAGGCTTCCGGGCTGCTGGCCAGGCCATGGATCATCAGCAGTACGCGGCGGTTCGGGTCGTAGGGCTGCATCATGTACAGATGCGGTGTTTCGATGCCGCCCTTGCCGCCGAACAGCGATCGCAGCGACTGGTGACTGAAGTTGGAGCGGGCCAGCCACAGCGCATAGCCAGCGGTGAAGTTCGCGGCCAGCGGCACTTCCTGTCCGTGCAGGGTCACTTCCGTGACCTGGTAGGGATCGTGGATTTCCAGTTCCGGCTCGTCGTCGTGCAGCACTTCCCACAGGTTCTTTCCGGAGAAGCGCAGCAGCACGGTCATCGACGGCGAAGGCATTTCGCTCCAGCTCTGCGGGACCGGCGTGGTCTTCGTGGCGGGTGTTGTGGCCGGCGTCGTGGTGGCCGGGGTGGCGGTTGGATCGTCCATCACGGCCACCAGTTCGGCACCGAAGCCATCGCGGCGATGCACGCTGCGCAGGGTGCCGGTGAACGACAGCGAGGCCGCCGGTACCAGCTCGGTGGGCGTACGCTTGTCCAGCGGCGATGCCTCACCTGAAGGCGCCAGCACGAAGGTCCAGCGGCCGAGCTGGAAATGGCTGGCTTCAGCATGCACGCGCCCGGTGGCATAGGCGTTGTACAACTGCACCGAGGCTTCCTGCACGGCCAGGTTGTAGTAGTCGCGCACCTGGGTCTGGCGGTCCTCGAAACCCCGCTGGTTGGCCGTTCGCTCGGTGAAGAACAGATAGGCGTAAGCCTGCCGCGCGACCTGCATCCACGCGTCCAGGCGCGGCTGGAAGTCGGCGTCCAGTTCGGTGATCGCGCTCTTGGCGCGGCCTGACGTGGAGTACTCGCGCTTGGGCGCCGGCAGGGTCATCGCATACTGCAGCCACAACTCGGCCAGGCTCGACCGCTTGTCTTCCTCGCGCACCACGATGCTGGCTTCCATCGCCTCGATGCAGGGCAGGCCCGGCTTGGCACAGACGCCTTCATCGAGCCCGGCCACGCGCAGCGTTTCCGTCGTCGCCGAGCTGAGCTTCCCGGTGGTGAGGATGTCACCGCGCTTGAGCGCGATGTACTGGCCGGGCGTGACCGAGGCGACCTGTACCGACGGCCCGAACTGGCGCAACGTGGCACAACCACCCAGGGCGAGCAGCACGGTGATGATGAGGGTCGTGCGGCCAATGAAGCCCAAGCCCGTGGTAGCCATACGATCCTCCTGCGCGGTGGCGCCACTCTAGCGGTCGGCATGTCAAAGCGGAAGATACCGGGCGGTCGGTTTGTGCCATGAAACCCCTGCCATGCAAGCGATTCAGGTATTCCCGTGTGACACTGAGGTGAATGGGCGAATGCAGGGACTGCGATGCGCTGGCTTGAGACCCGCGTTCCACCGCCGCTGGTGATGCTGCTGTGTGGCGCCATCGGCTACCTGGCGAGCCGCCTGGCAGCGGGACCGGTGGTTCCGCTGCCGATGCCGGCACTGCTGGCCGGTGGGGTGGTGGCCATCGGCTTAACGTTGAACCTGCTGCCGAAGCTGGCTTTCCGTCGCGTGCGTACCACGGTGAACCCGCTGCGCCCCGCAATGGCGAGCGCGCTGGTCACGCATGGTGTGTACCGTTACACGCGCAATCCGATGTATCTGGGCCAGGCCACGGTGCTGGCAGGCGTCATGCTGTACCTGCAGAGCCCGGTCGCATTGCTGGCTGTCCCGCTGTTCGTGCTGTACATCACGCGGCTGCAGATCATGCCGGAAGAGCGGGCGCTGTCGGCCCGCTTTCCCGAGGCATACGCCGCCTTCCGTCAGCGAGTACGACGCTGGCTGTAGCGCGGATCAGGCCACTACGGCGTGATCTGGCACTTCACCGCAGCGGAATAGCCCTCATAGTCGTCACCTGCGATGACGTGCAGGGTGTGGCGCTTGTCGATGGCCTTCACGTATGAAGGCTCCTCCGTGTTGGCGTGTTCGTTGACCGTGGTCACTGACCACGCCTTGGCCAGACGCTTGGAGTCGACGCCATTCAAGTAGACGAAGAGGCTCTTCTCGCCCTCGGCCACGTTCACATCGGCACTGGTGACGGTACCGCCGAACAGCGCGACCGGCTTGTCCTCCGGCTCGAAGGTGCCACCCGGTTTCCTGGCCAGGCCCGCGGCCTGCAGTGCATCGATGGCCTCGGCCTCGTTGAAGTTGGAGCCGGCCTTGCAGGCCAGCAGGGCTTCCAGCGTGGAGGTGCCAGGCGGAGCAATGGCCGGTGCGGCGGCGTGCGTGGCCTGCGCTGCGGCGAATGCGGCGAGGAACATGGTGAGGGCAAGGGGGGCTTTCATGGCAGGTCCTTCAATGTGTCGAGGAATAGCCGGTGGCGGGGCGAACAGACCCCGGCCACCGGCCACATCCGGCGTGATGGGTCAGTCGAACCAGACCAGCGGCATGTCGGCATTGAGCGACATGTGGCGGAAATCTCCCAGTACCTGGGCCACGGCCTGCACGGTGTGGCAGCCCGGTGCCAGCGCGGACGATCCCGCGCTCAGGTAGCTGGCGGAGATGGTACGGGTGCTGACCGAGTCCGGCCTGGAACCCAACTGCTGGGTGCCGAGGCTGCCCACCTGCTGGCCATCGATCTTCAGGAACAGGAACACGCTGCCACCACCGTCGTTCGGGTCACCCTGCACGCGGGACTTCGTGGAGAACAGCACCACCCCGTTGTGCCCCTGCGGGATGCAGACCTGGCCCTCACCAATGACCACCTGTGAGCCCGCCGACGGGCAGCCGGGCGTGAAGCCATTGGTCCCGACGCAGACATAGGCGAAGCGGCGGTAGGGGCCTGCGGCAGCGTAGTTGAATCCTGGATTCAAGCCCTTGCCGACCACGCCAAATCCGTTGGACAGCGTCACCAGTCGCGAGTTGGCGCCGAATTTGTACTTTACGTTGTTGGTGTTGGCGTCCTGCGGTTGGTAGTACGGCGATTCGGACGCGACGAAGCTGACGGTGCTGTAAGCCGGCGGATTGACGAACAGGCCCTGCGAATAGAAGGGAGCCTGAGTTTCGGCGCCACTGAAGATGTCATTGATCGACCAGGTCATCGATTCGATGCCGGGTTCCTGCTCGTTCAGGAAAATCCCCAGCATGCCATCGCCGTAGTTGCCCCACGCGAACGCGCGGCCAGAGGCCATTGCCACGATGGGGCCACCGGGATTGCCTGCCTGCGCTGTCATCAGCAGCTTGCGGTCCTTCGCCTGCAATGCCATTCCTTCAGGGCTGCCGACGGTATTGAAGTCCAGCTGCGCGGTGTCGCTCGGAAGGCTGCTGTTGGTGACCGAGCCTGCGGAGGTGATGAGCACGGAGAGGTTGCTGGCGGAGCCGAAATTGACGGCCGAACCGATGGCCTGTCCGGCCAGGTTGACCGTATGGCGCCCGGCAGGAAGGTATTTGGCACCGATGACATTGAAGGAGTGCTGTTGGGCCGACGTCGACTGCCGCCAGTCGATGTAGCTGTCGTTGGAGACCACCTCACCGTTGATGGTGATGTAGGCGTTGGCCGCAGAGCTGCCGCCGGGGAAGTACCGTCCATCCGACTGCACGTACACCCAGCCGGGGGCGCTCAGATCGATGGTGCTCGAAAGCAGCGTTGCCGTGCCGGGCTGTACCCGCTGGTCAGCGGCCAGCTGCAGATAACGCGAGCCTGGCGTGGCAGCGGAAGCCTGCCCCAGTGCCAACGCCACGGCCAAGCCCATAAACAGCGTGATGCGTTTCATCTGATGTCCTTTCAGGTTTCGGGTCACGTCGTGTGACGCAGGGACTTTACTGGATCCGCATCTCAGCTTCTGTGACTGGCTCCCGATGCGGGTGGCATTGGGGGATGTCGGGACATCAGACGGGGGCGCCATCTTCGGAAAACAAAAAAGCCGGAACTCCATTGACGGGAGATCCGGCTTCTTGCGGCCTCGACAGGCCATACAGATGGTGGAGGTGGGCGGAGAGGTCTCAAAAGACCTATAACTCACTGATTCCACTAATGATCTTGGGGTGGCGAGCGTTAGCGCGGCGATACCTCAAACGATACATGATCCTAATTTGGTTGGGCGGCGCTGCGCAAGCTTTAGGCCTCGGCGATACTGAGAACTACGCCAATACATCTGCAAGGACGCTAATGTGAGCACTCAGATTCCTCCCCGGGTTCGACATGCACTGGAGCAAGCTAGGGCGGCCAAGCTCGCCCGAACTGCTCCTGATGCGGCCTTCTCTGACCTGCTGACGCACGAGGTCGACAATGATTGGCTGGGATCGATGCAGGCGACGAATGATCAAATTGCCAACGCGATGCGTCGGTGGTTCCTGGAGCGCTACTGCGATCCAGCCATGGCCCCCTATAGCGGCGATGTGGAGGCTACTTCTACGTCAACGGCGGTCCTTATGACGCCCATGACCAGCTCTACAGTCGCTTCAAGGCCTGGGTGAGGAGGGACTTATTGATGCTGTCGCGGATAGCTTGATTGACGCGCATGGACACGACTGGGCGCCAACTCAGTTGACCTATAGAAGATCCGACGAAGACGTATTCATTGACAAAAGGAATGCTCCGAGCATTCATTTGGAGCGTTGCCTTAACGCGATGAACTACGTGCTGGGTCCAACCTGTGATTCCTTTGCCGAAGGGACTGCCCGGAACTTGGTCTTTACGGGCGGCCATCTGGTCACTGAAGATGATATCTTGGAAGCGCTTGAGGTGTTCGCTCATTACAGCCGAAAATTCGGTCGAAAAGAGATAGAAAACGTTGTGAATTTTTCTTGCCAGATCATGAATGGCGATAAAGAAACGTTTAGGAATGAGGCTTTGCAGCTTCAAATAATATACAATTAGATCTCACCAAAACCAGAGGAGATAAGATGAGCGTGGCAGATTTGGTTAAGAAGGTTTGGGTATGGCTCAGGGATCTTTTTAGAACTGAGGAGGAGGTTACTAAGGAACATCTCTTGGATGAGTTGAAAGAGATTATTGAGCAGAAGGATCCGAAAGATGGTGCAGGTGGTAGTGTGATGTAGGTCAAGAGGTTTAATGTATGAAGGTCGAACAATAAAGCCTCCCAAACGGGAGGCTTTTTCTTTGATCGTCCCTTCGACGCTTCACACTTTTGACTAGGCCATCTGTCAGATTTTTCTGACATGTGACTGGATTCACGCTCCGCTTACAATGAAGTGGTCATCGATGGGAACAGGGGAAGTTTGTGCGGCCTACCATTTTTCTAGTCCTTGGGCTGGGACTGGCGCTTGCTGGTTGTCAGAAGGAAGAGGCGTCTCCAGCCTTCGGCTCAGGTGCGACAGCAACCGCTGACAAGGCGCCGGAACTCAAGCCTCGGGTGTGGCGTCCTTGGCCGTTCGACCCCCACAGCAGTCACGTCGAACTTGACCCGGCCTCTGGCAAGATCCAACTGACCTCCCCGCGCATGTTTGCGGAGTGGTTCGGTAAGAAGCTCCCTGAGCTTCGCAAAGGTGAGTTCGAGACGACTGTCGATTACAAGAAGCGAATCCAGGACTTGGATACAGCCCTAGCGCCTATGGCGACAGGTGATGTCCACCTGTTCCCGCTAAGCTCCTCTTACGCAATGTATGACTCCGACAAGCAGATCTTTCGTGCTGGCACGATGCGCTGCTACGACTGGGACGAGGACGGCAATCAGGTTTGCCAACTGGCTCAGATCCCTGCTGCACCAGGTGAGGTGAGAGGCACTCAATTCCATGCCGTGGTGCCAACCAAATTGGTTCGGCGCTGGGTAAAGGACAACGGGTTGGAAATCAGTTACACCTGTCCAGTCTCCATTACTGAGGCCCCGGTTCTGAAAGACCGGGTGCAGTTTGCCTATGGATTCCGTTTTACATCGGCGGAGCCCCTGTTGCCTAGTGTGCCGAGCAGCTTGGATGATCGCACGTATTTTTACAATTACGGGTTGAAGGCTGAACTTGTGCTGGCGCTTTGCTACGACTCACGCGATGGTCGAGTAATTGGCAAGGAACTATTCGAAGGGCCCGGTAAGAAACGATGACGAAAGCTCATCCGTCAGATAAGGGTAGATAAAGCACGGGAAGGAAAATGGAAAATCTAACGCTTTCGACTGTGGCGGACGTCTTAGGAATTGTCGGTTTCATTGTTACTCTTTTTGTATGGAGGTTGACAGGCAAGCTGTCGAAAAAGTTCTTACGCCGGGCAAGGGTTCCTCAGCTGAGAGGAGATCTTTCGCAGTTGAGCAGTGAGCTATTGATAGCCATGAAGCCAAAAAACATTGATGATGTGGGCGGAATTTTGTCACGGATTGAATCCTCGCTCGATAGCGCGGCAGGAAAGATTTCATTTTGGAGTAGGGGTGACATCAGAAGACTTCGTAAGAAGATCAAAGTTGTCCGCCTGGAAAACGTTTATGAGGTGAGCCGCATACGGCCGATTCATAACGAAGTGCTTGGCGTAATCGAAGTTCTTAAAAATATTGAGAAGGACAATTCCTGGGAGTCGGTGGAATGATGAATGACAACGTAGCCAAGCTAGTCGAGAAGGTCACCTGGGAGACGGTCAGCGGAAAAGTCGAATGGCGCTTCTCGAATCCGCCCGGCCAGCTCACGCAGGGAACATCGGACATCATTTCTGTCTACGTAACGTGTTCTTACAAGAATCAGCGCTTGGCAGTTTTCGAAAAGCGCTACAAGTATTACTCCGACTTCGATGATTGGTCCTGGTCATTCATCAACGTCTTTGCAATTCTCGATTTTTCGGGTCGCGTTATTTTTGAGACCGAGAAGGCTGAGGTTTCAATCAACAATTTGTTCAACTTGGCTCGTGACAATGCGTCTGGCGTGGATGAAATAATCACTTCTCTTTTGAGTGATGATTGAATTGAAGCGTGTGCCGGGAATGAGAAATCAACGGAGAGCAAAGCGATGCCGCGCAGAGAGATGAAGGGGAGGAACCCGTATCCTGCACGGCTGGGCTCTTTGGGTTTTGGGCCCGCTGGCCTCTTGGCTAATTTTCGGTCTCCGAGTCCAGTTCCACGTGTCTCTTGCATCGGTAGACCGGCTGTCTTTCACTTGGGCCTACTATCTCGGTATTACGCCCGTGCCTATACTTCTTGGACTAGTCCTCGTTTCCTTCGTTGGGCCTGCGCATCCACGGCTCATCTACAGATTGGGAGGCGCCTTCATGCTTCGCGGTAAAACCAAGTTGCTTGCCCTGCCGCCAGTCTATTGACAGAGACTCTCCATGCTGAAAGATTTTCCTCGCCCGCTGGCGTCCGTCATCGGTGACGTTGTGGGTTCCTATTACTACAGTCATCGACGCTTGGAGACGATGCTGTATGAAGCAGGCGCTTCCGGGGACGTTCCGGAAGGCAACTGCGTCGATAAGGTGACGAATTGGCTGGTCAGAGAGGGTAGGGGGGACGTATCTAGGTCCTTCTCCATCCTGGGCAACCTCATCGAAGACATCATGGATGGCGAGGTCCCGTCTTGGGAGCCAGAGAAGAAGCTCAACGCTCGTAAGCGGATCACTGAGGCCTTGGCACGCTACCAGCTGTCTTACGGTTTCGGTGGCCGCATTCTGGGTGCGCACTCGGTCACTGCTCCGAGCAAGGCGTTCGGCGAAGCGCTAAAGGAGTTCTCTGTCTCCGAAGTTGAAGAGGAGTTTGAACGCGCCGTCAGGTTCATTGAGTCCGACCCGGCCGCAGCGGTTACGGCGGCATGTGCGATTGTTGAGGCGTTGTGCAAGCATTACATCGCTACAGAAGGCCTTGAGCTACCTTCAAATCAGACCGTCAAGCCGCTTTGGGTAGTGGTCGCCAAGCACCTCAAACTGTCGCCTGAGCAGCTGGAAGATGATGACCTCAAGCGAGTTCTCGCGGGGCTTAGCTCGATCATCGATGGCATCGGCGCCTTCCGGACTCATGCGGGTAGCGCCCACGGGCAGCACAAGCGCACATACAAGGTCGCTCCGCGCCATGCTCGACTAGTTGTCCACTCAGCGCACTCGCTGTGTTTGTTTGTTGTGGAGACCTGGAAGGAACGCAAGAAGAGCGATACAGGCAGGCTGAAGGCTTAGGGGGGAGCTATGGGGATCGTTGGCTTTCTGAAGTCGCTTGTGGGGGCAAGGCGTCCTGCCGCTCCTCAAGGTCAGGTGCCGCAAGAGGCTGGCTACAAGGCGCTCGAAATCACGCCAAGCGATGACGTGTTCGATTGCTACGACGCCGTGTTCGACCAAGCGATGGCGAAGGTGTCGGGTATCCCTGCCGAAGACGTAGATGCCATCAAGGACTACATCATGGCTGTTGAAGGAGGCTTCTTAAATGCTCACGGATACTACGAGCACGTATGGGAGAACTACTTCGAAGGTCGTTCTTGGCGATGGCTTGAGCATGAGGAATGGCTATCGGTCTTCTCGGAACTGGGTCGCTTCCCGCTCAACTTTCCTCAGCCCGTGCCGTCTCAGCGGCCATCCGTTCCTTCATTGTTGCAGCGGATGAAGGTTGCTGACTTGAAGCAGCTGTGTAAGTGCTGCTCAGTGAGTTTCAACTCAAAGACTAACAAGACCCAGCTGATTGGGATGCTGGAACTGATTCCCAATATAGGGAAGCAGCCGCAGCTTCAGGCCATCGCCTCTCAGCTCAACTCTGAGGCGAGGCGGTCCCTCTACTCTCTACTTATGCGGACAATCCAGTTCCGGGCAATGAGTCTGCACAACAGGAGAAGAGCTCACGCCATTGGAGTGACAGAGTTCAGGGTCATGCACACTTTCGAGCAAGATAGAGAGTTTGTGGATTTGGCCTGGAGGAGAGTGCCAGATGGACTTCCCCCTTTGTTTCCGGGCGACATGAGTGGACTGCGCTCCGTAATCCCATCGTTCGATGACTAGATTATTCAGTGATAAGGATGCCCAATAAAAAGGGCATTCGGCTCATGGCTAGGCCTGATGATTCGCAGGAGGTTGGTTTGCCAGCATGATTGCTGCAAAATTCTAGTTTATTTAATTAACCCGGGCCCGTGAAGGATCTGTGAATATTTGCAAGATCTAACCGGCGCACATCTATGGGTTGTCGCTTCTTTCCGAATGCGAAATACTTTGCGGCCTCCTTCTGAAGGTTTGATGCGTCGCAAAATCTTGTGCGGGCCTGCACATTGACAGATGCCTGGTTTGCCCTAGCTTGACCGTTTCAGGTCAGGTGGGCAAACATGTCAAACAACAGAAAAGATACAGATGCCGATTTTCACTTTCCGCCTGCGCCACAGAGCGGCCAAGGAAAAGTGGGCAGCCCACACGACAACTGCCATCAGTCAAGGCGTAATGCCCCGGAAGCCGGTGAGTCACAAAGCGCGATGATGCCCAATAGGGTCATCATCGCGCGCGCGCCCCTTGCGCAACTTAGGTTCGACGAAGGTCTACCCGGCGAGGTGGTTGGGCCTGGTCGGGGGATGCGGATTTTTCGGGGTATGGGATCACTTCGAGCAATTGAGCCTTCCGATGATTAGCTCGTGCAATCTCTGCATTTGCGTCTGCTCCGATTGACTCAAAAGAGTTGGCGCGATAGATGATCATGTCTTGTCCATCATAGCGAAGCTCAAAGTATGCTTTAACGCTCTCCCTTTTGCCGTTGAGCCAGTTCACTTGAACAATCTGGACCCCAGTACTGGGGTCGTGAAATCTAATCATTGTCGTGCAGAGCAACAACTGATTTTCGTGAAGGTTGGCAAGAATGTTTCCGGCAACTATGGCGTCTGCCTCTACAATGAAATCGTTGGAGGCGTGTTTGAGGAAGGCGTCAGAATTGATGGAAAAGTAAAGGGATAGAGGAATATGGCCTTCACTCGGGACAGTCAGGAAACCTAAACTCTCGGTACTAGACGTCACCTCGAAACAGTATGCCGACGGTTTTTTCATGCTCTCATCCATGATGTGGATATGCCTGTTTTTTTTTGAATTTTAAGCATACCACCACTGCCCGACCTAGATGCTATCGTGGGGTGCTATGCCAATCGCTGGGCTTTCTTCAAGGTTCAAGGGGCAGACACTCCATATTCTCGGGCCCTGATCGGCTGTTGCCGGTATTTCCATTGGATCTGTGAGGTTTTGCGCTCATGGATATAGCTTTGCTCCCCAGCCGATCCGGTCTCTGAACTGACCTCTGGTGTATGTAGGCAGTTCCACTGGCGGCTTGTAGAGATCAAGGGCTGCCTTCTGTCTAGCTCGAACGCAGTCGGGCTTGGTGTGATAGTAGGATGCCTGCAGGACGGGTGCTGTCTTCACGACGGAGTGCCCGGTGATCAGCGCTACGTCCTCTGTGCGCACTCCCAGGTTGTCCAATGCTGTCGCCAGTGTATGTCTGAAGGCATGGAACCCGACGCCTTTCGGGAAGCCGAGTTGCTTGAGGTAGGTGCCATATTGATTAAGCAGCGCCTGGCTGTATCGAGCATTTGTCTCCCCGGTTTTCCGACTGATGCCAGCCGAGAGGTTGGGAAAGAGCCTAGGGTGTCCTGTGGACTTGATGTCCGCTACATAGTCCAGAAAGCCAGCAGCGAGTAGGGGCTCGGCTATCGGGATGGTGCGTATGGCTGATTTTCCCTTCAAGCTCTGGCGGCTTCTCGCTCCTGACGCGTTGGCGAGATCGGCATCAACGGTTTTCCGGAAGGCTATGCACCACATGCCTTGCTCGTGGATGATGTCGGCGACTTTGAGTTGAGCGACTTCGTTGATGCGAGCCCCTGTGTAAAGGCCGATCATCGGACACCACCATCGATGCGGGAACTTCATGGCCCACGGCAGGAAGGTGTCAGGATTGAAGATCTTCTGCAGATCGTCGTCGCCAAGCAGACGCTCGGATCTATCTGTTTCTTCTATCAGGTCCTTCTTGATAGATGGGAATGCGCTTAAGGGGGAGTGCGGGATGGCCTGAGCTTTCACTAGGCCATTGAAGAAGGTGGCCAGGAAGCGACGATGTAGCTCTAGCGTCGCCCGGGCTGGTACAGGTGCGCCCATCTGCCGCCCGAGGTCGATCAGCTCATCGGCACTAAGCTGCTGAAGTCGCGGTGTAGTCGCCAGGCTTGGTGGGGCGCATTGCATCAACTGCCAGAACTTGTGGATGTGCTTGGTGTCGATCCTTGATACTGGGATGTCTCCAGTTACGATCATGAGCAGTGCTAGAGACCGGGCATTTGCGTCTATTGTTCGACTGCGCAAGCCCCTGTGTTCCATGTATTGGAGGTAGTCATCGATCTCTGACGACAGCAGGCGCGCTGGTGCACCAATTGGCATCTCGGAGTAGTAGCGAGTGCCGTCCTTTCGCAGCCGGTTGCGCCTGGATCGATCCGAGGCGGAGTTGAGCATTTCCTGCAGTTGGATCGCAGACTCACGCCCTTGGACACGAATGTCCTTGAATTCGTGGCGCCCAATGCGGATGCACCCAACTTCCAGAAGACCAAAGGGTTGACGAACGTAGGCTTCAATTCTCTTTTCTAGCTCTTCTTTCATGTTGCTTCCTATCAGTAAGATGAAACCTTGATAGGGCAGGGAGAGCTTTCGTCAATTTGGAAAATGGACCGTTTTTAACGCTAAGGTGATGCCTAGTCATGGGTGGCGCTCCTGCCAATAGGGAGGTGCTCCGTCATTGAAGTGGTGGTGGTAAGTTATTGAAACTAAATGTATATTTGGCTGTAAATATATTGGCGCGGGATAGCTTTCTATAGTGTTTAATTTCACTAAAGGTGATGCCTAAGTGTACTTTTCTTACATTATTGGCATTTAGGCATTGGGATGTCGGTCACATAAATATATTCGCCCATCCCGTGGTTTTGGTCCGTGACGTTATTAGGCAACTTGACTGCTCAGCTCACATTGCGGGCGTGTGCAGTTCCTTCTAGTGCGTCTGTGGAGTTGTTTGTGGCGTGTAGAAGTCGTAACTTGTCATTGCTGGCCGGGGCAGTTGCTTGCGTGTTTTCAGGCGCTTCCTTGTCCCCGCCACTCCGTCTATTCCAAACTCAGGTTTTTTAAGAATGACCAAGCCGTCACTCGATTCCATTGCCTCCGCTAAAGCCAAGCTTGCTGAAGAGCTGCGCAAGCTTGAGGAGCAGGAAGTTCAGCTTCTGCAAGAGCAAGCCGCTGATGCCTTCGCGGAGGTTGCCAACCTCGTTTCCCAATACGGCAAGAGCTTCTCTGCGAAGCAGCGCGCCGAGATCGTCAGCATGCTGGCGGCGGATGGCCCTAAGAAGGCGGGAGGTGTGAAGAAGGAAGTCGCGCCCAAGTATTGGCTGCCACATACGGGCGAAACCTGGAGCGGCCGGGGTAGGACCCCTCGTGCCTTCGCTGCATGGGAAGGGACTTCCGCTTACACAACTTGGAAGGCTTCCCATCCCAACGAAAAGTTCCCGGCGTTCCCTGGATAATTCATCCAAGCAGGGGCGGCCTTGCGCCCTGCTGTCTCATCTTGGGAGACCGCCTGATCGTCTAATGGAGCCTTGGCTCTTGGTCCGGCTTAACGCTGGCGCTCAACCGTCGTATCTGGGGTGTCGAGATGAAGGTTTTCATTAGTTCGCTGATTTCCGGAATGGAAGCCGAACGAGCCGCTGTGAAGCGTGCCGTCGAGAGGCTGGGTCACGGTCCCATTATGGCGGAGGACTTCGGCGCTAGGCCTAGCTCCCCCCAGGTTGCTTGCCTTGGCGGAGTGCGGGAATCCGATCTGGTGATCTTGGTCTTGGGGCCTCGCTACGGTGTGCCCCAGGCGGGCGGGGTCTCGGCTACTCACGAAGAGATTCTGGAAGCGCGAAACCGGAAGCCGATCCTCGTCTTCCTGCAGGCAGGTGCTCAGCCGGAAGACAGCCAGGTTGCGTTGATCAATGAAGTCGGAGGTTGGGAGGGAGGGCTTTTCCGACAGGAATTTACGTCCCCAGAGGACTTGGAAGACAAGGTGACCCGCGCCATTCATCGGCACGCGCTGGCGCATGCCGTAGCGCCACTGAATCCTGAAGAGTTGAAGGCTAGGGCGACTAGGCTCCTTCCTGCGCTGGAGAGGGGGTATGGGGCGAATACGCTTCAGCTGGCAATAGCCAGCGGTCCCGTCTCAGCCATCCTTCGACCTGCAGAGATGGAGGCCCCGTCCCTGATTGCGGAGATGCAGCAGAGCGCACTCTTTGGCAGTCACCCAATCTTTGATAGGGCGGCCGGTAGCCGATCTCGGTTGGAAGGTGAGGCGCTCGTTGTGGACCAAGAGGACGGCCACAGGTCTGGGGCATCGGTGCGCCTTTCGCCAAACGGTGATCTGTTGATCAGTCTTCCCGTGCCACCTCCGGCGCGGGGGATGGGGTTGCCAGTGGTCTTGGAAGAAGACGTAGCTGGCAAACTGGCCAGCGCTGTTGGATATGCGGCATGGCTGCTGTCGCGGATCGATCCCACTGAGAGAATCACCCACGTCGTGCCAGCCGTCAGGCTCAGTGGGGATGGTGGTGGTGCTTGGCGCACCAGGGCGGAGCATGAAGCGAGCCCCAATTCGGGACAGTTCCCATGGCGACAAGGTGAGCATGAAGAGGCTGTATTCCTGGCTCCCGCGCACCAAGTCAGGCAGGTGCTGTCGATGGATGCACGTCGAGTGATCGAGGACTTTGTCGTTCTGCTGAGGCGACGCTGGAATCAAGACTGATCAAGCACCATCTTCAACTGTGTTGGAGTTGGAGTTGGGGTTCGGGTAGCAAACTTGAAATTTCGCGCTGATGGGGGGGCAATAGGGATGTCTATGGAACTGATCTTGGATCGGCAAGCCTATAGGCACTATGCCCCTAGCGAGTTGCATGATCACTTTGCTGCTTTTGACAGGTTGCTCGCGTCAGCGGTTCGCCAGGATCGCAGCACGGCTACGCTGGTGGCCAACCCGTTTCATCTATTTTCTGCGAAAAAGCGATATCCAGTCATCCACCTTGTGGCTATGAAAGACAGGGAACGATGGCGCTATTTCCAGCTTCCATTTGAAACCTACGCAATCAAAGAAGGGCACCGCTTTGTCAGCGAGGACGGGGCGTCAACGAAGGCGATAGCTCAACCCCAATTCTGTTTTGAAGTTGTAGCTGATCCTTCTCTCAACGTCTTTGAAACGATGAGAGGTCGGTCCTATGCCTCGGCAGATGAGTTGCGCGCCGACGCTAAACTTATGCGAAAGTTCAACGAAGGCGGGAAAGATGTTGCGATTCCCTCAGTGTTGCTCACAGCTCCTATTGCACTGCTTAGGCGAGGAGTCGCCGGGCGCTTCTTGCAACAAAAATACACGCTCTATCAACATATCTTCGGCTCTGGGGCGGAATACCCCAATGATGGCCCATTCTATATAGGCATCACATCACGAGACTGGAAGAAGCGTTGGAGGGAGCACTGGGCCGCTATACAGCGTGGTTCAGGTCACAAGTTTCACAGGGTTTACCGAGAAAGGATTGCGGAACGCGCCTTGACCTATGTCCATCACAAGGTGATGGGTGTGGCGCCTAGCCTTGACCAGATACAAGACCTGGAGGAGACCTTCGTACAAGGCCACTGGGACGACGAGCGCCTGCTGAACATGATTCCTGGCGGCAAAGCAGGTATCGCCTATCTTTATCGGCACCGAATGCTTGATGAGCAGGTTAGGCCTACTCCTGACAAGGTCGAGGGGGCCTTGGAAGAGTGGGCGAAAGACCATCCTCGAAAGGGGAGTCCGGCGCCATGGATTGCTGAGGCTTGGCAGAGGCCTGAATACGCGTCACAGGTGATCTGCGGTCGGGATGACAGATTGAATGTTGACCAGGTGCTTCAGATCAGGCTTCTGACCTCAGGCGGTGTTTCGGCCGACGATATTGCTAAACAGATTGGTGCCAAGCGGGAGCAGGTCGAAAGAGTAGTCAAGGGAAAATCGTATGCGAGAGTCATGCCTCAACCTTAGGTCGCACAATAGTATCAATCCTGTCCTGCGATTAGATTGCACGCGCCGGGGCCTGTGCGCCAATTATCCGGCGCTTCCGTCCAGTTTGCGTCATAAAAATGCCGGTGTTGGGCGCCTTCTTTGATTCTGCTAGTGTGACTAGCTGTCAAGAAGTGTTGGATCTCTATGCCGCCTTTCTCTCAGGAAATTCTCCCCAAATTGAAACGTTGGGGAACGAGTCTTCTTGCCTTAATAATTCGCGAACACATTGACAAGCTGCAGGGCGAAGCTAGGCGTCTAGGCTTCAGGAATGGATATGAAGATGGGCATTCCTCGGGCTACAAGAAGGGTTTTGAGGAAGGCCAACTGATCTATCGAGTGGAGGACTTGCCTGCGCCTGCACCGAAGCCAGTCGATCAAGGCCTGTATGGGCCGTTTCCGTTTGTTGTGGGGCCCGTCGAGGCGGCGATGCGAGCCGAGGTGGCTGCAGCAGTCAAAGCGAAGGTGGTGAGTCCGCCAACAGACGAGCAATGGGACATGATTTTGGCCGATCATCCGGCTACTTGTATCTCGGCAGGGGCTGGGTCGGGTAAATCAACCACCTTGGTTTTAAGGGTGGTCTTCATGCTGGTTCATTTGCAGATTCCTGACGAGCAGTTGACCGTCATTTCCTTCACGAAAGCATCCTGCTCGGACTTGTGCAGGTCGCTTGTGAAGGTGATGCGTCATTGGGGGCGCAATGTTGACGATGAGTGGGCTAAGAATCGAGTCAGGACATTCCACTCTGTCTTGTATGGTCTAGCTTCTGTTCCTTTCCCAGGGCGCCAGTTCTTCGATTTCTATAATGGCGGAAAGGCGGGCGACGGACCTGTCGATGAGTTTTTAGTTGATAACCCAATTGGCGCTTCAAAACTAAACGATGCTCAGTCGAGCGTGTTGAGGGAGGCCTATATTTCCCTCTTTAATGATGACGATATTTTTCGGGGGAAAATTCTGTCGATCTTGAAGAGTGAGCTGGCTGTAAGACGCTCGGATCGTGACGGAGAAGATCTCAAAAACTATCAGCTCTCATACGCCAGCGAGCGTGACTACCAAGTTCGCCGATTTGTTGAATCTGCGTGGGCAGTAGATGGCTGGCCATTCGATGGGGTCGAGACGGGTGACTTCAAGATCAAGGCCAGCATTGGAAACAACAGCATATATGCGGATGGGCGCGAAGCCGCGACTGGAATTCCAATTGTGCTGGATATTCACCACTCTGTTGATGCCAACGGTCGTGAAACGCTGGTAGGACAAAAACCTGTATCCATAGCCCTTGCCGTTAATAGCAAGCTTAAGATCATTTCAAGATATGCCGAAACCCCTTATATCTTGCTTAGGTCACACGAGGATGTCGCCGCGTTCCAGCTTCGGCAAAAGTGGCTGGCGATATCCGGAGCTAACGATAAGTTGGGTGATGCGCCGATCTTTCCTCTGAAGATTCAAGGGGAGCTGTCATCTCTCCAGATTTTCGAGGCGATGTATGCCCAAGGCTCATTTATTGAGAGTCACGGCTTCGAGGTTGCTGAACTGATCGCCAAACTTCCGGCTCCTCAAGTGGCTGATGTCAACGCCAACTTCATTGATGCTCTTGCGCTATTTTGGCCACATCTGCGGCGCTGCATGGCCGACTCCGGCTTGCACACCTTCAATCAAGTTTTTCTCGCAATGGCTAGAGGGGCGCCTTCGATAGCCTTCTCACCAGCAAAGATCCAGTCCATGCGTCATCTGCTGATCGATGAATTCCAGGACATCTCCCCTCAGATTGCCGCATGGATAAAGGCCATGCAGAGAAGGATCTTGGCCGACAATGTGGGGCTTCCTGTAAGCATCATGGCAATCGGCGATGACTGGCAGTCCATCTATGGGTGGCGGGGCAGCTCGCCTCAGCTATTCATTGACTTCCAGAAGTATTTCCCCGCCCACTCCCAATTGGGTCCAGCCCCACAACTTAAGTTCACCGCCAATTTTCGCTCTATCGACCAGATCATCCGGGACTCGGAACGGCTCATTAGCAAGGTCACTTCAAAGGTGGAGAAGATCTGTCGGGCACAGATCACCACGAGTGAAGGAGATCACGGTGTCAAGTTGATTGAGTATGGTAAGGCTAAGGCGCGAACCACCGATAGAGAGGCGCTCGATCACCTTGTGAAAGCGGTCGGTGCACAGTATGCGCTTGCGCTGAAGATGAAGAGCAAGCACAAAGATCACCTGATTGTAATGACGCGATCCGGTGAGATATCTAAGGCGCTTCGCAGCGCTTTTAAGCCAAAGGACTACCCTGGATTAGCCATCAGTACATATCATAAAGCTAAAGGCCTAGAGGCTGATGTTGCCTTCATGATCGATGATTGCAGGGCGGGCAGCCCGCATCCTCTTCGCAACCTAATTTATAGGGTCAGCGGAATGTATCCCGGCTACAGCTACGATGATGCGTGCGCGGATGAGGCGCTCCGGCTTGCTTACGTCGGAATAACGAGAGGGCGCCGCAGAGTTGTTTGGCACGTGAGAAAGGCTGATCCTGATGGAAGTGCGGTGAACTACAAATAATTTTAGCGTTGGCGAAATTGTTAGAGGAGCGGCCTGTTCCTTCGCTTCGGCGGGGGTGGGTCCTTTTTCTTGCCAAGACCTGCCCACCAAATAGCCAAGCGAAGGCGACTTTTGGAAATGAAGCTTCGCAAGCGTTCGCGTCTCGTTCCTTGATATAGCACCATAAACTCCTCTGCTCAAAGGCTTCTTACGGCTTACTTATTCGCTAGAGCCTTCAACAGTTGCAAGGCCTTTGCCTGTTTGGGGCCGTCTAGTTGCGATAGCACTAAGATGGCCTCGGCCACTACATCCGATGCCGCCACGAAGTAGGCCGCAGGAAGGTCCAGAAGCTCCGCGAGCTTCTCGATGGTCTCCAGGTCTGGCTTGTGCATCCCTCGTTCATATCGGCTGATTCGAGGCGCCGTCGTGTTTGAGTCATCCACGCCCATGAGCATTTCGCCTAGCTGAGCTTGGGTCCAGCCTTTGGCGACGCGTGCTGCGCGTAGGCGATGACCGAGGGCTGTGGGCGTGGGCTGAGGGGCGGGCATCCGGTAGAAACAAACACGTTGACTCTCCAGAGTTTGACCGCATAAGCTTAGCCGGTCATTTGCGTTCAGCGCAAAAGTGAGCCTGGAGGCTGTCGTATGGATATGAGGTGCTGGGCAGTGGTGGGTCTCCTGGCGTTCGCTGCTTCTACCGAGGCAGCGCCCAGCCTGTCGTGCCAGCTGCAGAGCGGCCAGTTCAACGCGGGTGGGGGAGGAAAGCCCAAGGTCTCCGCTTTCATCTGGGCCACGGGTCATGGCTCCACAACGCCTACTGGCCCCATCCGAACCAGGATCGGCCGCATCGACCCTGTAGAGGGCCGAGACTACAAACGCGCTATCAAGCTGGATGGCAAGCCCATTCTGCTGCCTCCGGAAGCGCATAGCGTGGTTGGCTTCGGCAAGGTCTACGACTTCGGGGGAGTCGTTGCCTTGGCTTACCTCGGTGAGCGTGAGGAGGACTCGTCCGCCCGGCCTAGCCAGATCGTCGTGGTCATCAACAAGGCCGGGTCAGTGATCGATAGCGAAGTCCTGCCTGGCACTGCAACGAATCCCGGCAATCACTGCCTACTCATCGACTGATCGAGGAACACATATGAAGAAGCTTTGGATGGTTTCCGCCGCTGCGCTGCTGGCTGCTTGCTCTGGTGGTCCTGGTAGTGGCGATGTTGAGAAGGCGCTGACGGTGTATTTCAAGGAAGCGACGGGAACGACGATGACGTTTGAGCACTTGAAGGTAGGAGACTGCGTGCGTGGGGACAGTCCCGGTTACGCGTGCAGTGTCACTGGAACGGCCCGCTACCAGATCGGCACTCGCATTGAGCAGCAGCAGCTCGTTGGTACGTTCGTTATCGACAAAGTTGGCGGCAACTGGACTGTTGTAGACCGTCGCTGAATTCAAGCCCGCCAACCAAAGCTAGGAAGCTTGTATGTGGACCTTGTTCAAGGTAATCCGCTGGATCATCACCGGTCTCGCGCTTTGGTGGCTGTGCGGTGCCGTGTTCGAAGACGGCACGACGGCTGACGGAGCAGTCTTCGGGCTGATGCTGTTTGGACAGCTGGTCTTCTGGCCCCTTGCGCTACTGTGGGGCTTGCCGTGGCTGTTCCGTCGCCGAGCGCCCAAACTGAAGAAGCATAGGCCTGAAGAGTTCGAGCCCACGGTATCCCATGATCACATTGCCTTGGACCTGGGCAGGGACACTATCTGGGTTCGGGACCCCGTGAAGGGCGAGCGCTACCTGCGGCGGGCTGAAGTGCTCTCCATCCGCACTGGGGAATACAACTACAAAGGCGTTGTCACTCATCGCCTGGAAGTGCAAGTGCGGGATGTCGTTCACCCGCTCTGGCTGGTTCCTTTCGTGCGCCACTCTGATCGTTGGCTCAAAAGCACTGCAGTCAATGAATCTGAGCGGGACGAGTGGTTCGCTAGGATGAAGGCATGGATCTCTCAGACCTTGTAATCGGCGAGTTGGCAGGATCTGAGGTAACCACTATTTTGTCCGTTAGCGATACTGTCGCAGTCCTCCCATACGGGATCCATGCCCTTTGCTCGCAGGCGTGATTGACTCCCCCGTCGCCAACACCTAAGGGGAGGGCGGATCCCGGAACTTTGCCGGTCTGGCAAGGGACCGGGGAGGCTCTCACTCTATGAGATTGACCGTAGGTATAGTTTTTCGACTGCTGCGCTTGCCGTACTATTGGCCGGTCGGCGGTTTGCCGGAGGAGCAGGGGGCGAAATGGATGTTTTGAAGGGGGCTGTGATTCACAGTCTGGAGAAGGAAGCGCACGACTCGATGACGACGGTGCGGAAAGCCAATGATCCGCTAGACGTGTCGGACAAGATGGTGAATCGCTTGGCCCAACAGTTGGCAGATCTCGTCGGCAAGGAAGGCAGCGCAGTGCTATGGGGGCAATTTGCCCCAGCCAATCGGGAGGGGGACTTTCCAGGTTCGGTTCGAACTCTGCTTGCGGCACAGTTCTGTCCAACGCTGCTGATGGATCTTTCGCTAGTCGCTATGAAGGAACTGCGCGAGCAGGCTGAGAAAAAGACTGGGGCAACGGGAGGTCATATCTTCTTTGGTCAATACCAGAGCAAGGGTTCAGATTTCCTCTTGGTGGCAATGATCAAGCAGAAGGGCGCGATCACCTTATCTGAGGATCTTCGACCTACGGAGATCAAAGAGATCGACATGTCTAAGCTTCATCAAGCTGCTCGCATCAACTTGGCGCGCTACCAAGTTCACCTTAGCGCCCCCAGTGGAAACGACGATGCGGAAAGCACGAAGGCTACAGAGACTGAGGAGAAGACTTATCTCTGCTTTGTGAATCGAAAGGGTAGAGAGGATGTCGCGGACTATTTCGTGGACGCGCTGGGTTGCGTAAAAGGAACGTCTTCTTCCCAGCTGACCACTAAATTGCTGAGGTTCGTCAAGCAGTTCGTACGGAATGTGCCGGAGATCGCTGACTCTCATGCTGAGATCAAGCAAGGGGTGGTTGATTACATGCAGTCACTCGATAGCAGCCAAGTCGTTAAGCTCGACGAAGTTGTTCAAGCTGCGAAGGCGAAGGTTCATCCCACATTTGCCCAGCATCTCGATCCTCTGAAAGTGTTTCTTAATTCGGACGAATGCCAGATTCCTGAAGAGTTCTCCCTTAGCCGCCAGGCGCTCCGGCCGCATATCCGGATCAACGCTAAGAAGGCGAACTGGGGGCTGTGGTTTGAGACGGGTATAGTCGGTACCAGCAATTCAGAACTTCTCTACGACGCTGCGCGAAAGAGTCTTATGCTGACCGACCTGCCGCCAGAGACCGTTGATAGTATCGAAGCAGCGCTTCGCGCTCGTGGGCAGCTGTAATCATGTTTTCCGACGTTGTCAAACTCTATCGAGCGGCGGGCATGCCCTTGATCTCAGGGGGGCGGTTTTCCTTCGAGGGTTCGGCAGATGAGCTATTAAGGAGCGCGGTTCAGCGGTGTCAGGAGCTTGGTGCAGGCTTTGGTCACTTCGCGGACGGCCCTGACTATGACGGCGATGAGCTTGAGTTCACTTGGGCTCTCGCCGTTAACGAGTCAGGGCGCTTCTACGGATCAGTGGATGATCTTGTAGCTAGATGCGAGTCAATACATCGCGGCCAGTTTCCTGAAAATTTCTACATCGCCGCGCTTGATTTCTTTTCTGGCGAAGAGCTAGGGGAAGAGAGCCGTGAGCTGCTCGTTTTGAAGAATCTTTGTGAGCTCATCCGCTTGCTAAGCGAGTTAAGTGTGAGTGGGGACCTTGCCGCCGAGGCCGGGCGACCATCACACCTAGTGTTCGTGAAGCCGGCCTCGTCCGGTTCACCTCCGGTCACGGTTGAGATCACTACGCGCATCCAAGCGAAGATGCTCGAAGGAGATTTCCCTGATCTGGCTGTCTTGAGCGATCTCTTAACAGAGAGTGGGAAGGGGAAGGTTCGAACGGAAGAGTACAAAGCCATTTTCCGGCTCGCGGTTGCCGGTGCGTGTGCAGATGAGCCTACCGCAGAGGCTAGATTTGGAGTTTTGTTGGATCACTGGGGAGGCGTTCTACGTCGATTCCGGTATGACGTTGAATGCCTGGTGGATCGAATTTCGTTTGAAGGGCTTCGGCGCGAGATAGTCGAGGCCGAGCTAAACTTTGTTGGACGGATGAATACTGCGGTAGTAGAGAATGCCACGAAGTTCTTGGGCATACCTATATCCCTTGTGGCCGTCGCTGCGGTGGTTGGGGGGAGCTCTATCGGCAATGACCTGCTTGTTTGTGCGGGTGCTGTGATCGTTGCTCTCGTTGTAAGCGGTGTAGCGAGAGCTGTGCGTTTGCAGATGGCAACAACGACAACGGCATTTGAGGCTGCGCTCGCTGGTATGCGTGCCCGCGCTTCGGCTGGCGGTGGTGTCTCGGAAAGCCTTGATGATCTGGAAGGTACCTTCCGCCAACGGCGCGCGTTCGCGAGCAGAGTGATCGGGACGTTCAATGCGCTGGCTTGGGTGCCCCCGCTGCTGGGCGTGGCTGTGGTGGTTTGGAAGTTTCCCCCGCTGTGGCTTACGCAGTTGCTCGCTGATATCGGGTGGGCATAGGGCCTCCCGGGGCTAAAACTAAGCGCGAGAGTCACAAGCAAGAGCGCACTTAGGCATTGCCCTTCGGGCAATGCGTGCGCAAGAGGCTGTGCCCCTTGACCCCCTAGAAAAGCGCTTGCCAAAGCCTAAAACGTAGGCATAAAGGCAAGGGCGGGGGCCAAGAATAGGGAGCATCAATGGCCATTTATCACACCAGAGTAAAGACTTTCAGCCGTGCCCAGGGGCACGCTTCTACCGCTGCAGCGGCCTATCGTGCAGGCCTGCTGATCCTTGATGAGCGAACGGGGCTTCGACACGACTACCGAAGGCGCGGTGGGGTCGTTGAGACCCGTTGCCTCGCTCCCGACGACGCTCCCGATTGGGCTTTCGATCCTCGGCAGCTCTGGCCAGCGGCAGAGGCTTCGGAGCGCCGAAAAGACGCCACGGTCGCTAGGGAGTTCGAAGTAGCGCTGCCGCACGAACTGAGCAATGAGCAGCGTTCAGACCTGGCAGCCGAGATATCGCGCTGTCTGGTCCAGCGTTACAGGTTCGCAGTCCAGGCAAGCATCCATGAGCCGCAGACCGCTGACGGGCTCAACTACCACGTCCACATCCTTGCTACGACCAGGCGTATGGACGCAGACGGGTTGAAGGACAAGACCAGGGAGCTGGATGGTGGTCCTTCAGGCCGAGGCGAAGTGGAATGGATCCGCGCGATGGTAGGGGAAGCCATCAATGCTCACTTAGCCGCAGCCGGTGTTTCGACCCGTGTGGACCACCGGAGCCTTAAGGACCAAGCGGCGGAGGCTGCAGAGCAAGGAGATGAGCTTACAGCGGCGGAGCTTTCGCGCGTCCCAGGCCTTCATTTGGGCAAAGATGCGACAGCGCTGCATCGCCGAGGCGCCGATACAGTCCTTAAGCAGGGCAATGACCGGATTGAACAGGCTAACAATGCTGCTTGGGATCGCGCCATGGCCCAGATCGCAGGAGAGGGCAGGTTGATGGACCCCGCATCCGATCAGATTGGGCCGGTCGCGCCGCGCGTAGTTGAACCTACTCCCGTCATCCAGACCCCGACGCATTTTCATGTGGTTGGCCCTCTGGGTGTGGCGATGGGTCAAGACTCGCCGCGTGGGATCACGGTCGACAATCGGATGCAGCAGAGGGCTACGGCGTCCCACCCTGCCTTGAAAGCAGTCTTAGAAATTTGGGCGGAGGCGTGGATCGAAGCCCTGCGAGATAGGCTCAAATTCACGCGCAGGTTGCTGCGCAACAGTTCCGCTTTGATATCCGCTCATGTGTCGGCGCCCAAGCTCCGTGGCGACTTGGAAGAACTGCTCGTGCGACTGAAGAAGTTGAAGCGGGACGCTCTACGCTTCAAGCGTAGGCTGAAAGCTGAAGACCGTGCTCAGCATGGGCTAGCACAGGCGGAATTTGCTCTGGAGAGCTTCGAAAGCCAGAACCCAAGGCCGGGCCTCTTGAATCGCTCAGACTGGTCGCGGCGTCGGGCGCGCCGGGTCAGGGCTGTTGAGCTGGGGCGCGAGGAGTATCAACGCGCTCACGAGGCCACTGGCCCCGCCGCTCAGAAGGACTACAGCCGTCAGACAGATGAGTCCCTCTCGCAGCTGGAGAATTGGAGCGAAGTGCTGCTGCGTAGATATCCGGTGGAGGATGCGCCCATTGACACTCCTGAAGCCCCTATTCCAGCGGACCCCTTGCTCCTAATCAATCCTGTCAGAGAGCCTGGAGCCCGGTTGCACTGATAGACAAGCTAAGGCCCCGGCGAACCGGGGCCTTAGCCAACCTCGTTTCGAAAACTCAGTGGTAGGTAGGCCCGCGAGTGGGCTTGGACACTGCGCCACGGCGTTCTGTGATCATGTCGCTCAGCTGCACCTGATCGCGTTCTACCACGGCTTCTCTGACCCTAACGGCAGGCTTCAGAGTGTGGTCGTCAGCCGGGGGTTTTGGAGCCATGCATCGATTAATCAGTTCGTCGGCGATTTCGAGAGCATGGATGATGTCCTCGATCCGCTCCTGGGTGTCTCGTGTCCGGTCTTGGGCAATCAAAGGGCACAACACTCGACTAGCGATAGCCAGCTTTCTTTCTAAGGGCATATGGAGCTCCTAACGTGGGGGAGCTTTCATAAAACCATCATTTGCGTTGATCGCAAGGTTCCGGCCCCGAATCTTGAGCGCCTAGAGTGGTTGATGGCGTTGCCTAATCATTGTCGCCGCGATCCCCCGGGCGCTACGACGCCTTCGATGGCTTCCTCGCGCGACTTGCTGGCATCTTAGCGTGCGCGCTTTTGGCGAGAGCGACTGCTTTTCGTTCACGTGCAGCCGCATTGACTGCCCTCCGCTTCGCTCTCAGTTGCGCTTGCCTGAGAGACTGCGCAGCCTCTCCGGGCTGATAGACCGGCAAACCTTCGGGAACGGGGAGAAGCGCCACGGCGTCTGCGCGCGATTGGAGTGTCGGCACATCTACATAGGTTCCAAGCTCGCCGGGCATGTGCGCCTTGTGCCCCGTAATGGCTGCGGCAATAGAGCTAAGCACCCCCGCGTAGAGAAGTCGAGTGCTCGCAGTATGTCGGAACGAGTGGAAGCCCATGCCGGGCTGCATCATGCCCAATCCCACAAGATAGGCACGGAACTGATCTCCGAGGGCATCCCCGTAGCCTGCCTTCTTATGCCAAGGCAGGTGAGGAAACAGGCGCTCATGGCCTGCTGCCATGACATCACGGGCATAGGTGAGGATCCCAGCATCCAAGAGGCGGGGATGTAGTGGAATGAAGCGCAGCGAGTTGGCGTTCTTCAGCTTCTGGTCGCGATGGACGGCGCGGATGTGGATCCCCCAGATGCCGTTCACTTCTGCAACATCTTCCGCATAAAGCTGGCCAACTTCGTTGACCCGCGCCCCGGTGCCTGCCGCCAGCAGCACGCCCCAGTAGCGATCAGGTCGCCCTTTAGCCCAAGGCAGGAAATTCTCTGGGTCAAAGATCTTGTTGATCTCTTCAATCGTGAACTGACGGCGGGGCAGGGCAGCCACAGATTGTGCCGAGTTCTGCCGTTTGATCCCGTCCAAGGGCGAGCGCGCGATGATGCCGCTGGCCACTTGTGCGTTAAAGAAGCTGGCAAGCCGGTCTCGGTGCTTTCCGAGGGTCCGATCTGAGAGACCGGCAACAACGATGCCCTTATCTCTCTGCTGCCTGACCTTGGCCATGATCTGTGGTGCAGTCAGCTCTTTGTAGTCACTCTTCTTCCTCGCATTGCTTGGCCAGTGATGGAGTCCTGTCAGAAACGCTCTGACTTGAGCTTCCCCGACCTTCGACATCAGCAGGTCAGGTCCTGCAACTTCCTCGAAGATGATGAGCGTGTTCTCACTATCTAGAAGATTGCCGGGTGAGGTCTTGGCATTCCTCAGGTCCGCCAGATACAGGGCGATGCGGTCGGATAGCGTGAAATCTGCGCGGGTGGGTCCATTGGGCAGTCTCACAACCGAGAGCTCAGGCAACGCCAAGCCTCTGATCGTTTCCAGAAGTGCTTGAGCATCTTCTCGCCCATTGACGTTCAGGCCGGTGAGCTTAGTCCCATTCGGCAGCTGGATGTTTCCGGTCCACTGGTTGATGGAGCCGCTGACGACTTTCAGCAGGTCCTCTCTATCCTTGTCATCCATGCGGCTACCCCTCCAGCGCTCGAATGCTTCGGAGAGTGCCACAGCCATGCGGGCCGCGACGAGGCGGGCAAGGTCAACAGCAGACGGAGGAAGGCGGCGGACCAAGAAGCGTGAGCCGATAGCCTCGCGCAGGTCTACAGGAACAAGAAAGCGGACATGAAGTCCGCTAGGTCGGCGTAGAAGATAGGGCTTAGGCAAGGGGCGATACCTCAAAAGATCCTTTTGGAAAGATCGTTTTTCGGTATCGCGCCCTGCCAAAACCCAACAGAATCAGCAAGATACAGCTGAACTGCTTACAGATGGTGGAGGTGGGCGGAATTGAACCGCCGTCCGAAGGCACTCCATCCCCAGCACTACATGCTTAGCTCACCGTTGAATCTCATCCCCGAGCAGCACGGTGTGCAAAGCGCACCCGGGAACCAGCCTGTTGTGTTCTAGTGCCGGACTGACAGGCAGCCGCCCAGCGCGATTCCATGATAATGACTCTACGCTGCGAGCATGGACACAAGCAGTTTCGAGGCTCCGCCTAAGTCGGCAGAAGGTCACGCACCGCAGTTTTTAGGCTGCGAGAGCGACCGGAGCGTAGTTGTCGTCGTTGGCAACTAGAGTTTTGCAGCTGGATTTACGAGGAAAGCTACCCCCTCGGCATGCGCCAGGCGACTTCACAACCCCCGTCGAAACCAATGCACCCCCGGTTTCTTCAAGTTCTGCAAGGTACAAGGCCTGTTCCGTGTCGCCACGGCCAGTGCCTGCCCAACGCTGGCAATGCTACGCCAAATCAGCTGAACAGTCACCTTGGCAATCCACAACATGTTGTAGAGCCAGTGTCATAGCGGATTGCTAACGTCATTGGCACGGATTTGCGACACACTGGCGACGACCATCCGGGCCAGGACAGACACGGAGACTGTGGGTGACCGATGCAAGCCAACAACGCAGCCTGCGGCAGCTGATCGGGCCGGTCGGTGCCGATTACCAGCGTCGTGCGCTGCCGCCGGGCTGGGTCTGGGCGGTGCTGGCGGTTTTGCTCGCGGCCACATGGCTGACCGAACTGCCGGCAACCGCGGCCGCGGCATTGGTCGCCAGTGCGGTGGTGGTGCATTGGTCACAGCGCGGCCGCATCCATTGGCTGGGGTGGCGCCTGCCGGGCCTGGCGGTGCTCGCGGCCCTGCTGTGGGGGCCGGAAGTGCTGTCGCAGTGGTTCGAGCACGGGCTGGCCGTGGTGCTGATGTCGCTGGCCAGTCTCAGTATTGGCGTGCACGTGTGGCAGTCGCGTCAGATGGCCCGCCAGCTGCAGGGCGCGGCTGATGCGCTGGACGATGCCCAGCTGCTGGCACTGTTGCCAGCGGATGCTGCCGAACTGGCCCGGAAATGGCGGGCAGGTGATGACCGTTGTGCATCGGAACTGGCCGTGGTGATGCACCTGGCGGTGATGCACGCAGCCCTGGCACCGCGCATGCGCGGGCAGGGCGTGCTGGCGGGTTGACCCGCCTTTTGTAGAGTCGAGCCATGCTCGACTGCTTTTCTTACCGAAGCCGAGCATGGCTCGGCTCTACAGAAAACCAAGGCAGTCGAGCATGGCTCGACTCGACAGGGTGCTGCGCAGCCGCCTTACGCGTCGCGGTTGCCGCGACGCATGACACGCTGCTTCTCGATCGCCCAGTCGCGGTCCTTGGCGGCATCGCGCTTGTCGTGGGTCTGCTTGCCTTTGGCCAGAGCGACTTCGAGCTTGATCTTGTTCTTGCTCCAGTACATCGCGGTGGGCACGATCGTGTAGCCATCGCGCTCGACCTTGCCCACCAGCTTGTCGATCTCGCTCCGGTGCAGCAGCAGCTTGCGATCGCGCCGGTCGTTGGCCACGACATGGGTCGAGGCCTGGATCAACGGCGTGATCTGCGCGCCGATCAGGAAGATCTCACCATCCTTCACGTAGGCGTAGGCGTCGACGATGTTGCCGCGGCCCGCACGGATCGACTTCACCTCCCAGCCCTGCAGGGCCAGGCCGGCTTCGAAGCGGTCTTCGATGTGGTACTCGTGGCGGGCACGCTTGTTCAACGCAATGGTCTTGGTGGCCGTCGCGCTCTTTGCTTTATCCTTGCCGCTGTTCTTGCTCATTTCCGTATTGTCTCCGATTCGGGCCTGCCCGGTCGATTGCCGAAACGTCCTGTATTCATGCCTACTATCCGCCGCAGCGCCCTGGTCGAACATTCGGCCGCGCGCATGTTCGACCTGGTCAATGACGTCCAGGCCTATCCGCGCCGCTTCCGCTGGTGCTCGGCCGCCCAGATCCTGGAGCAGGGCGAGGACCGCCTGGTGGCGCGTCTGGACCTGGGCCTGGGCTCGTTCAGCACCTGGTTCCAGACTGAAAACACCCTGCAGCGCCCGCACAGCATCGACATGCAGCTGCGCGATGGCCCGTTCAAGCAGCTGCACGGCCGCTGGGAGTTCCATGCGCTGGCCGAAGATGCCTGCAAGGTCACCCTGACCCTGGATTTCGAGCCCAGTTCGCGCCTGCTCGGTCCGGCGCTGGCGTTGGGCTTCCAGAGCCTGGCCGACCGCATGGTCAACGACTTCATCCGCGTTGCCGACGAGGCCTGAGCGATGATCGAGGTCGAGGTGGTGCTGGTCTGGCCGCAGCGGGTGCTTTCGCGCCGGTTGCAGCTGGACGAGGGCGCGACCGTGGCCGAGGCGATTGCCGCTGCCGCGCTGGAAGGCAGTGCCGACTGCCCGGCGGTGGCCGTGCATGGGGTGCTGGCGCGCCCGCAGCAGGCACTGCTGGATGGCGACCGCATCGAGCTGCTACGCCCGTTGCAGGCCGACCCCAAGGACAACCGCCGGCGACGCGCGCTCGGCGGCTAGTTCCCGCGACCCGTCCCGGAGGACGGGCAGGGGCCTCAGCGGCCCTTCTTCTTCTTGTCCTTCGGCAGGTTGCGGCCGAACTGGCGCACGGTCTGCTGGGCCAGGGCCTTGTCGTTGCCCGGGAAGTAGTCGCCTTCCCAGCGGGTCACGTTGTCGTTCTCGAAGAACACCACGAAGTTCTTCACCTCGGTACGGCCCAGGCGGTTCACGCGCTGGCTGGAGGTGTAGTCCCAGCGCTGGGCGTGGAACGGGTCGGGAATGGACGGGGTGCCCAGCAGCGCGGTGACCTGCTGCTTGCTCTGCCCGACCTGCAGCTTGGCCACGGCATCTTCCCGGATCAGGTTGCCCTGATAGATGGGTTGCTTGTAGATGATGCCGCACCCGGTGGTGGACAGGGCGACGGCGGCGACCAACAGGAGATTGCGCATCGGGACTGGCGGTTGGGGAAATCAAACCGATGATACACTCCCGGCGTGCCACCGCGACCCAATCCGAGGCAGCTGGCGCTAAATCGCCAATGAACGGAGACCTATGGAAACCCACGACCTGCGTAAAGTCGGCCTGAAGGTGACCCATCCGCGGATGCGGATCCTGGCGCTGCTCGAGCAGCGCAATGCCCAGCACCACATGACCGCCGAAGACATCTACCGCCAGCTGCTCGAGCATGGCGACGAGATCGGTCTGGCGACGGTCTACCGGGTGCTGACCCAGTTCGAGGCCGCCGGCCTCGTGCTCAAGCACAATTTCGAAGGCGGCCAGGCCGTCTACGAGCTGGACCGCGGCGGCCACCACGACCACATGGTCGACGTGGACAGCGGCAAGATCATCGAGTTCGAAAGCCACGAGATCGAGGAGCTGCAGCGCAAGATCGCAGCCGACCATGGCTACGAGCTGGAAGAGCACTCGCTGGTGCTGTACGTGCGCAAGAAGCGCAAGTAAGCCGTTCCGGCCAGCCAGATGCGACGAAACCCCGGGCCTGCCCGGGGTTTTTCGTTGTTTACGGTAGATCCACGCCATGCGTGGATGGACCCATCAGCACCTCCAGATCCACCGCCTCGGCCATCGCCCGGTTGCCCGCATCACCCGGATGCAGGTGATCGCCGGAGTCGTAGGCGGCGGCCATCCGTGAGGGGGCGACCGGGTCGCGCAGCGCCGCGTCCAGGTCGATCACCGCGTCAAACGGGCTGTCCGTGCGCAGCCAGGCATTGAGCTGCTGGCGCAGGACCTCCTTGTCCGGGCGGTAGTAGTCGTCCAGCGGCGTGCCGGGCAGGGCGCCGGCGAACGGTGTCAGGGTGGCACCTACGATCCGAACACCTCGGCCTCGGGCCTGCTCGGCCAGGGCGCGATACCCCGCCTGCAGTTCGGCCAGCGTGGGCCGGGCCTGGCTCCGGGCGAACGCGGTGCCGGGCCAGCTGATGTCGTTGATGCCGATCAGCACGATCACGCTGGCCACGCCGGGCTGATCCAGCACGTCACGCTGGAAGCGGGCCAAGGCGGATTCGCCCATGCCATTGCGCAGCAGCCGCCCCCCGGAAATACCGGCGTTGATCACGGCAACGCCCCGCGGTGCCAGACGCGCGGCCAGGTGGTCGGTCCAGCGCTGGTCCTGGTCGAGGCTGGCGGTGGCGCCGTCGGTGATCGAGTCGCCGAGCACCACCACGCTGCGTGTGTTGGCGGCGGCCTCGACCTCGATGCCGGCCAGGAACAGCCGGGCAGTGGTGCTGCTGGCCCCGCTCAGAGCCTGGGCCAGGCTCTGGTCGCCGGGCGCAATCCAACTGGTCTGCCGACCCTCCCAATGGAACGTCTGCGCTGGCGTCGGTCCCGGCACGAAGACGCTGACCTGCAGCGCCTGCCGGTTATCCGTGGCCAGTGGCAGCGGATCGCTCAGCCGTTCCTGCCCGGGGCCGATCAGCACCCCGGGCTGGCCGTCGAAACTGAGCGGCTGCGGGATGTCCCCCGCCCGGGCGGCCACGCTCGCCGCTCCGATCCGCAGCGGCTGCGTGCCGTAGGAATTGCTCAGTCGCACCCGCAGCCGAGGCCCGCCCAGGCTGATTCGCGCCATCTGGCGGAAGGTCTGGTCCTGCAGTGCGGCCGGGACCAGGGTCGGGAACAGGAACGCCCCACCCCAGACCGGTTGCGGGCTGGCCTGCCAGCTGGCGACCCAGTGAGGGACAGTTGAGGCGCCGGCGGCCCCGGACAAGGTGAGCAGGGCGGTGGCGGTGAGCAGGCGCAAGCGGTTCATCGGGCGGTCCTGAGTGAAGGGAGCGCCATGGTGATTCCGCACGCATCTGTGAACTAGACTGCGCATGGACAATCATCTGTGAACCGGATTCATCGCCATGGCGCGCCCCGACATCAACCGATCCGGCGAACTGGAAGTGTTCGTGCGGGTGATCGAGACCGGTGGCTTCTCCGCCGCCGCCCGCACGCTGGACATGACGCCGTCGGCGGTGAGCAAACTTGTGGCCCGCCTGGAGCAGCGGCTGGGTACGCGCCTGCTGCAGCGCTCCACCCGCCAGCTGCAGCTGACTCCGGAGGGCTGTGCATTCTATGAGCGCGGCCTGCGCGTACTGGCCGATCTGGAGGAGGCCGAGCGCTGCGCCAGCGCTCATGCCGAGCCGCGCGGACGCCTGCGAGTCAATTCCAATGTCCCATTCGGCCAGCACTTCCTGTTGCCACTGCTGCCGGCGTTCCTCGAGCGCAATCCGCAGGTGGGTGTGGACCTGACTCTCAACGACGAGGTGATCGACCTGCTTGAGCAGCGCACCGACGTGGCGGTGCGCGCCGGTCCGCTGAAGAGCTCCAGCCTGGTGGCACGGCGGCTGGGCGCGACGCGGATGATGATCGTGGCCGCGCCGGCCTACGCGCAGCGGCATGGACTGCCGCGCAACGTTGAGGAGCTGCTGTCGCACAACCGTCTGGACATCGGCCATGCGCGTGCGATGCAGGGCTGGCCCTTGCTGCAGGACGGACGCGAGCGGATGGTGCTGCCCAGTGGCAATGCCCGCGCCAGCAATGGCGATGCGTTGCGGCAGCTGGTGTTGGGAGGGCTGGGCATGGCACGCCTGGCAGCGTTCCAGGTGCAGCAGGACATCGCCGCCGGGCGCTTGCTGCCGGTGCTGGAAGAGGCCAACCCAGGTGACCTGGAAGAGGTGCACGCGGTGTTCCTGGGGCAGGGCGGTTACCTGCCGCTGCGGGTGCGCGCGTTTCTTGATTTCCTGGTGGAGAACGTCGACCTGACGCAGCCACGGGGGTAGTGCCGGCCGCTGGCCGGCAACCTCACGGTCTTCGGCCCCCGATCACGGGTGCCGGCATTACACCTGCAGCAGCTTCCGTGCGGCGGCGCGCGCTTCCTTGCTCACCTCCACGCCGCCCAGCATGCGCGCCAGCTCTTCCTCGCGCGCCTTGCTGTCCAGCTTTTCCACCGCGCTCTGGGTCATGCCTTCCACCGGGGCCTTGCTGACCCGGTAGTGGGCATGGCCCTTGGAAGCGACCTGCGGCAGGTGGGTCACGCACAGCACCTGGCGCTTCTCGCCGAGCGCGCGCAGCTTCTGGCCAACGATGTCGGCCACTGCACCACCGATGCCGGAGTCGACTTCGTCGAACACCATGGTCGGCACCGCATCCAGATCCAGTGCGGCCACTTCAATGGCCAGCGAAATACGTGACAGTTCACCGCCCGAGGCCACCTTGCGCAGGGCGCGCGGCGGCTGGCCGGCGTTGGCCGCCACCAGGAACTCCACCCGTTCGGCACCCTGCGGGTCGGGCTTGCCGGAATCCTGGGGCTCCAGCTCGATCAGGAACTGGCCGCCACCCATGCCCAGCTCGGCGATGATGCCGGTGGTGGTGGCCGACAGTTCGGCCGCAGCGCTGCGACGGCTGGCGGTCAGCACGTCGGCCTGTGCGCGCCAGGCGGCGGCGGCCTTGTCGATCTCGCCGGCCAGGCGCTGCAGGCGTTCGTCGGCGCCGCGCAGCTGCTCCACTTCGGCGTGCATGCGCTCGCGCTGCGCGCCCAGTTCGTCCATCGGCACGCGGTGCTTGCGGGCCAGGTCGTGCAGGCGGCCCAGGCGGCGCTCGTTCTCCTCGAACTGTTCCGGGTCGGCGTCGAGGTCGTCATGCACCCGGTCCAGCAGCGACAGGGCTTCGTGAAGCTGGATCGAGGCGTTCTCGATCAGGCCGTCCACCTCGCCCAGGCGCGGGTCGTGCTCGATCAGGCGCGACAGCTCGTGGCGCACCTGCTGCAGCAGGTCCAGCGCAGAGCTGCCGTCGTCGCCGTTGAGCTGGTTGCTGGCGGCCTGGCAGGCGCTCAGCAGGGCGCTGGCATGGGCCTGGCGACGGTGGCTGGCGCCGAGTGCGGCAATCGATTCGGGTTCCAGGTCCTCGCGGTCCAGCTCGCGCAGCTGGTGCTCCAGGAAGCCGATCCGGTCACTGACGTCGCCCTGTTGCGACAGGGCCAGCGATTCATCGACCAGCGCCTGCCATGCGCCAGCGGCGCGGCGGACCTGGCGGCGCTCGTTCTCGTTGCCGGCATAGGCATCCAGCAGGGCCAGCTGCGACGGGCGCGTCAGCAGGGCCTGCTGTTCGTGCTGGCCATGGATCTCCACCAGCAGCGAGGCCAGGTCGCCCAGCTGCGCCAGGGTCACCGGTCGGCCATTGATCCAGGCCCGCGAACCGCCATCGGCGCGGATCACCCGGCGCAGCTGGCACTGCTCCTCATCGTCCAGCTCGTTGTCGGCCAGCCACTGGCGTGCGGCCTGCAGCTGGTCCAGCGCGAACTCGGCCGAAAGCTCGGCGCGGGCGGCGCCGTGGCGGACCACGCCGCTGTCGGCGCGCAGGCCGGACAGGAAGCCCAGCGCGTCGACCATCAGCGACTTGCCGGCGCCGGTCTCGCCTGAAACCACGGTCATGCCTGGCCCGAACTCCAGTTCGGTGGCGCGGACGACGGCGAAATCCTTGATCGAAAGATGTCTGAGCATGGGTAAGGGGGTATCAGCAGCCGCGCAACGCTAGCACGCGCGCGAGGGAGGTCCAATGACTTGCCAAGGTGATGCGTCGCCATTATCTAGTGTCCGTGTCTCACAGGTTGATTCCATGCACGGTTCTCCCGACCAGCTTGCCCCACGTGCGCGCCATCTGCTGCGCACGCTGATCGCGCGGTACATCCAGGACGGCGAGCCGGTCGGCTCGCAGACACTGGCGCGCGTGGCCGGCCTGGAGGTCAGCCCGGCCACCATCCGCAACATCCTCGGCGACCTGGAGGACCTGGGGCTGCTGGCGTCGCCGCACACCTCGGCCGGCCGCATCCCGACCGCGCACGGTTACCGGGTGTTCGTCGACAGCCTGCTGCAGATGCAGCCGCCGGGCGAGGGCGAACTGGCCCGGCTGCGCCAGGAACTGGCCGGCGGTGGCAGCACCCAGGCCCTGCTTGGCAGCGCCTCGGAGCTGCTGTCGGCGATGAGCCACTTCGTCGGCGTGGTCAGCGCGCCGCGGCGCGAGCAGTTCGCCTTCCGCCAGATCGATTTCGTGGCGCTGGACGGGCGCCGGGTGCTGGCGATCCTGGTGTTTGCCGACAACGAGGTGCAGAACCGGGTCATCGAGACCCGCCAGGAGTTCGCGCCGGGCCAGCTGGAGCAGGTGGCCAACTACCTCAATGCCCATTTCGCTGGCCTGCCGATGGCCGAGATCCGCACCCGCCTGCTGCTGGAGCTGCGCGACGCCCGTTCCGAGCTGGAGCAGCTGCTGGCGCACAGCATCGAGCTGGCCGAGCAGGCCCTGCAGCCGGCTGCCGACGACATGCTGGTGGCCGGCCAGACCCGTCTGATGGGGGTGCAGGACCTGTCCGACCTGGAGCGCCTGCGCGAGCTGTTCGAGCTGTTCTCCAGCAAGCGCGAGATCCTGCAGCTGCTGGAGCGGACCATCCAGGCGCCGGGCGTGCGCATCTTCATCGGCGAGGAGACCGGGATGATGCCGCTGCAGGGCGTCTCGCTGGTCACCGCCCCGTACACCGCCAATGGCCAGGTGCTGGGCGTGCTGGGCGTGATCGGCCCCAAGCGGATGGCCTACGACCGCATGATCCCGCTGGTCCAGGCCACCGCCGATGTACTCGGCGCAGCCTTTTCACCGGCCGGGCGCACTCCCGGAACATCCGACGCTTGAAACGCAGCATCCCGCCCACACTAGGGTGGGTGGAGGCGGAGATTGACCGCCAGGGACCCAGACATGAACCACGAACATCCAGATATCGAATCCCAGCAGAGTGCCGCCGATGCGGCCGCCACCGCCGGCGTCAACGACGAAGTTGAGCGCCTGCGCGCCGAAGTTGAGCAGGTCAGGGCCGATGCGCTGCGTGAGCGCGCCGACCTGGAGAACCAGCGCAAGCGCGTTGCCCGTGACATCGATCAGGCCCGCAAGTTCGCCAACGAGAAGCTGCTGGGCGAGCTGCTGCCGGTATTCGACAGCCTGGATGCAGGCCTGAAGGCGGCTGGCGACGACCCGCATCCGCTGCGCGAAGGCCTGGAGCTGACCTACAAGCAGCTGCTGAAGGTCGCCGCCGACAACGGTCTGGTCCTGCTGGATCCGACCGGCCAGCCGTTCAATCCGGAACACCACCAGGCCATCAGCCAGGTGCCGGCGCCGGGCGCCGCCCCGGGCAGCGTGGTGACCGTGTTCCAGAAGGGCTACCTGCTCAACGGGCGCCTGCTGCGGCCGGCGCTGGTGGTGGTGGCCGCCGACTGATCGGCCGTGCCGGGTGATGCCCGGCCGCGGTCGCGCCAGGCAACGCCTGGCAAGCTTTTCCAGGCGCTGAACACAGCGTTCGGGAGGTGGCTTGAATGTTCCACGAGCCTCCCCCACATCGTATTCATCCACCGGCCGAACGGCCGGACTGACACCAACAAGCATCCTCAGGAGTCTCCCCCATGGGCAAGATCATTGGTATCGACCTCGGCACCACCAACTCGTGCGTGGCGATCATGGACGGCGGCAAGGCCCGCGTCATCGAGAATTCGGAAGGCGATCGCACCACCCCGTCGATCGTCGCCTACACCAAGGACGGCGAAGTCCTGGTCGGCGCCTCGGCCAAGCGCCAGGCCGTCACCAACCCGAAGAACACCTTCTACGCGGTGAAGCGCCTGATCGGCCGCAAGTTCACCGACGCCGAAGTGCAGAAGGACATCGCCCACGTCCCGTACGGCATCCTGGCCCATGACAACGGCGATGCCTGGGTGTCGACCAGCGATGGCAAGAAGATGGCCCCGCAGGAAATCTCGGCCAAGGTGCTGGAGAAGATGAAGAAGACCGCCGAGGACTTCCTCGGTGAGAAGGTCACCGAAGCGGTCATCACCGTGCCGGCGTACTTCAACGACAGCCAGCGCCAGGCAACCAAGGACGCCGGCCGCATTGCCGGCCTGGACGTCAAGCGCATCATCAACGAGCCGACCGCGGCCGCGCTGGCCTATGGCCTGGACAAGGGCGACAACAAGGATCGCAAGATCGTGGTGTACGACCTGGGCGGCGGCACCTTCGACGTCTCGGTGATCGAAATCGCCAACGTCGACGGTGAAAAGCAGTTCGAAGTGCTGGCCACCAACGGCGACACCTTCCTGGGCGGCGAAGACTTCGACAACCGCGTCATCGAGTACCTGGTTGAAGAGTTCAACAAGGACCAGGGCATCGACCTGCGCAAGGATCCGCTGGCCCTGCAGCGCCTGAAGGATGCTGCCGAGCGCGCCAAGATCGAGCTGTCCAGCGCCCAGCAGACCGAAGTGAACCTGCCGTACGTCACCGCTGACGCGTCGGGTCCGAAGCACCTGAACATCAAGCTGACCCGCGCCAAGCTGGAAGCGCTGGTGGAAGACCTGATCAAGAAGTCGATCGAGCCGTGCCGCGTCGCCCTGAACGATGCCGGCCTGCGTTCGAGCGACATCAGCGAAGTGATCCTGGTCGGCGGCCAGACCCGCATGCCGAAGGTGCAGCAGGCGGTGACCGAGTTCTTCGGCAAGGAACCGCGCAAGGACGTCAACCCGGACGAAGCCGTGGCACTGGGTGCGGCGATCCAGGGCGGCGTGCTGGGCGGCGACGTCAAGGACGTGCTGCTGCTGGACGTGACCCCGCTGTCGCTGGGCATCGAGACCATGGGCGGCGTGTTCACCAAGATCATCGAGAAGAACACCACCATCCCGACCAAGGCCTCGCAGGTGTTCTCCACCGCCGAGGACAACCAGTCGGCCGTGACCGTGCACGTGCTGCAGGGTGAGCGCGAACAGGCCCGCTTCAACAAGTCGCTGGCCAAGTTCGACCTGTCCGGCATCGAGCCGGCCCCGCGCGGCCTGCCGCAGGTGGAAGTGTCCTTCGACATCGACGCCAACGGCATCCTGCACGTGTCGGCCAAGGACAAGAAGACCAACAAGGAACAGAAGGTCGAGATCAAGGCCGGTTCGGGTCTGTCCGAGGAAGAGATCGCGCGCATGGTCGCCGACGCGGAAGCCAACCGCGAAGAAGACAAGAAGTTCCAGGAACTGGTGCAGGCCCGTAACCAGGCCGACGCCCTGATCCACGGCACCCGTAGTGCGATCACCGAGCACGGCAGCAAGGTCGGTGGCGATGTGATCGGCAAGGTCGAGGCGGCCCTGGCCGACCTGGAAACCGCGATGAAGGGTGACGACAAGGCACAGATCGAAGCCAAGTCGAAGGCGCTGGAAGAAGCTGGCCAGTCGCTGTTCGCCGCTGCTTCGGCCGACCAGGGCGGTGCCGCGGGTGCCGACGCCGGTAATGCCGGCAAGGCGCAGGACGACGTGGTCGACGCCGAGTTCACCGAAGTCAAGGACGACAAGAAGTCCTGATCCGGACCGACACGGGACGCTGGCCATCAGCGTCCCGTTGTCGCATCAGGGTCCTGACCGCCCACCGGCGTGTCGGGGCGCCCGACGCAAGAGCGGACCTGGTTCCGCTCTTCCGCTTTGACGAATCCCGACTTTCCGGAACCCGATTCACGATATGAGCAAGCGCGATTACTACGAAGTGCTGGGCGTTGCCCGCACCGCCACCGACGAAGAGCTGAAGAAGGCCTACCGTCGCTGCGCGATGAAGTTCCACCCGGACCGCAACCCGGGCGATACGGCGGCCGAAGCCTCCTTCAAGGAGTGCAAGGAAGCCTACGAAGTGCTGTCCGACGGCAACAAGCGCCGCATGTACGACAGCCACGGCCACGCCGCGTTCGAGCACGGCATGGGCGGTGGCGGCGTCCGGGCGGCCCGGACATGAACGATATCTTCGGCGATATCTTCGGCAACATTTTTGGCGGTGGCGGCGGTGGTCCGCGCCAGGCCCGTCGCGGTGCCGACATCGGCTACGTGATGGAACTAGACCTGGAAGAAGCCGTGCGCGGCGTCGAGCGCCGGATCGAGATCCCGACCCTGGCCGAGTGCGGCGACTGCGATGGCAGTGGCTCCGAGGACGGCAAGGTCGAGACCTGCAACGTGTGCCATGGCCGCGGCCAGGTGCGCATCCAGCGCGGCATCTTCGCCATGCAGCAGGCCTGCCACAACTGCGGCGGCCGTGGCCAGATCATCGCCAAGCCCTGCAAGACCTGCCACGGCAACGGTCGTGTCGAGGAAGACAAAGTGCTGTCGGTGAAGGTGCCGGCGGGCGTGGATACCGGTGACCGCATCCGCCTGCAGGGCGAGGGCGAGGCCGGTCCGGCCGGTACGCCGCCGGGCGACCTGTACGTGGAAGTACGTGTGCGCGAGCATGCGATCTTCCAGCGCGATGGCGATGACCTGCACTGCGAAGTGCCGATCCGCATCTCGCAGGCGGCACTGGGCGACACCGTGCGCGTGGCCACCTTGGGCGGCGAGGCGGAGATCCGCATCCCGGCCGAGACCCAGACCGGCAAGCTGTTCCGCCTGCGTGGCAAGGGCGTGCGTTCGGTGCGCAGCCGCAGCGAGGGCGACCTGTACTGCCGCGTGGTGGTGGAGACTCCGGTCAACCTCACCAACGAACAGCGCAAGCTGCTGGAGCAGTTCGAAGCCACCTTCGTCGGCGAGGAGGCGCGCAAGCATTCGCCGAAGTCGGCCACCTTCATGGATGGCGTGAAGGGCTTCTGGGACCGGATGACGTCCTGAGTTTTCAACGCAAGTGTTGAACGGTAGCGCCGGGCCATGCCCGGCGTTTTCGTGTCCGAGGGTCTTACAATGCGCGACATGATCCTGCACCTGCATTTCGAACCGCGCATGGCACCTCGCGCCATTCTGTACGGGGCGTTGACTGCAGCCTTGTCCTTCATCGGCACGGTATCGGCCGACGAGTGCCGCTTGGACACGCCCTTGTCCGGCCCGCAGGCAGCGCCGGCATCAGCTCCGGGCACGCAATGGACCTACTCCGGGGGAGCGGGTTTGCCGGCGACGCCGATGCTGCTGAAGGCAGTCCAGAACGGTCAGCGTGAACTGGAGATTGCGGAGGGCACTCTGCGGCGTGAATGGATCGATACGTACGCCGACGTCAATCCGCTGCGCAAGGGCGACAAAGTGCTGCTGCGCTTCCCGCTCAAGGTGGGTGACCAGTGGCAGGACAGGTTCGAGGAGCCCGGAGAGTTCAACGCGCGTTCCGGCCGTTATCGTTACGACTACGAAGAACAGGGCCAGAGCCGGGTAACGGCCATCGAAACCGTGCGCACTGCAGTGGGAGAAGTCAGCGCCTATCGCATCGAGCGTGAAGCGCGCTGGCGGAAGTCCAATGCGCGCGCAGTTGCCGGGGCGGACAGGCCCAATGCAGGTGATGGCGTGGTCGAGGGCCTGGAGCGAAGCATCAGCTGGTACGCACCCGACGTTGGGCGGGTCGTACTGCGGCGTCGTGTCAGCGGCAATCCGGCGTTTGCCGCGTACTTCTCTGCAGAGGACGACACCGACAATCTGAGCATTACCGAGCTGGTCGGATTCCAGCAGCCCGGAGGTTGCCGGATCGAGGGTGTGCCGGTGCAGGCACGCGTGGCAGGACAGGTTTTCCCGTTGCACTATCCGCTGGTGGACAGTGATACATGGGAATTTCGTCTGATGCGCGATCCACATGTGCCCGCGGACCGTTAGCATCATCGAAAAAAACGCCGCTGGTGTCTGTCCCAGCTGCCGCTTGAACATGCTGGTGAACGCGCTTGGGCTGTCGTAACCCATTGCCAGCGCGACATCGATGACCTTGTCGCCGACCGCCAGCCGTTCCATCGCGGCCAGTAGCCGCGCCTGTTGTCGCCACTGTCCGAAGGTCATGCCCAGTTCGCTGGCGAAATGACGCTGGATGGTTTTCACGTCCACCTGCAGGGCCTGCGCCCAATCCTGCAGCGTGGCGTCGTCGCCGGGATGCTTCTGGATGTGCTGGCAGATCCGCTGCAGGCGCGGGTCGGTGGGTGAAGGCAGGTGCAGCGGCAGCGCGTCCATGCGGTGCAGCTCGTCCAGCAGCAGGCGCACCACGCGGCCGTCGCGGCTGTCGTCCACATGCGCGGTCTCGATCAGGCTGGCGGCCAGCAGCAGCTCGCGCAGCAGCGGCGCCACCTGTACCGCGAACGCTTCGTCCGGCAGCTGCGGCGCGAAGTCCGGTTCCACGTACAGGCTGCGCATGTGTACTTCGGCGATGCAGTCCACCGCATGGGCCATGCCGGCCGGGACCCAGATCGCGCGGGTTGAAGGCACTACCCAGCGGCCGCCGTCTGCACGCACCACCATCAGTCCGGACATGGCGAACACCAGCTGGTGACGGCGGTGCCGGTGGGGCGCGATGTGGTCCCGGGCTTGTAATGGCGGGCGCGGCAGGTCACCGGGCGGTGCACCGGAACCTCGTTCCACGGCGCAGTCTCGCGGACCTGGCAGGGGATGTCCTTTTTGCGATATGCCATGACCCGAACGCGGCAGAAGGGAGGGGGAGGTCACCGTAGCATGCGTGGCTCGCCCCCAACCTGACTGTATCCATGTCGACCCTGGCTTCTCCCGCAACCACCTCACGCCCGGTGGCCCCCGGCGTGCTGGCCGCCATCTCCACCTCGCATGTCGTCAACGACATGATGCAGTCGCTGATCCTGGCCATCTATCCAGTGATCAAGGGCGGCTTCAACCTCAGCTTCACCCAGATCGGCCTGATCACACTGACCTACCAGCTCACCGCCTCGATCTTCCAGCCGTTGATCGGCATGGCTACCGACCGCCGCCCGGCGCCGTACTCGCTGCCGATCGGCATGGCTTCGACCCTGTGCGGCATGCTGCTGCTGGGCTTCGCACCGAACTACGCGGTGGTGCTGATGGCGGCGGCGATGGTCGGCATTGGTTCGGCCATCTTCCATCCAGAAGCCTCGCGCATCGCGCGGCTGGCCTCGGGCGGTCGCCATGGCTTCGCGCAGTCGGTGTTCCAGGTGGGTGGCAATTTCGGAACAGCGCTGGGCCCGTTGATTGCCGCCGCAGTGATAGTGCCGTATGGCCAGCACGCGGCATCGTGGTTTGCCGGCGCCGCCCTGATCGGCATCGCATTGCTGACCTATGTCGGCCGCTGGTACGCGCTGCACCTGGGCACCCCGCGTCCGGCCAGCACCGCGTCTATGGCCCCGCGGCATCCGTCGCGCACCGTGGCCAAGGTGCTGGCGATCCTGCTGGTGCTGATCTTCAGCAAGTACTTCTACATGGCCAGCATCGGCAGCTACTTCACCTTCTACCTGATCCACCACTTCGGCATCCCGGTGGCACAGGCGCAGCTGCATCTGTTCGCATTCCTGGTGGCGTCGGCCGCCGGTGGTTTCCTCGGCGGTCCGCTGGGCGACCGCATCGGCCGCAAGCCGATCATCTGGACCTCGATCCTTGGCGTGGCCCCGTTCGCGCTGATGCTGCCGCATGCCGATCTGCTCTGGACCACGGTGCTGGCGGTGCTGATTGGTTTCGTGTTGTCCTCGGCGTTCTCGGCGATTGTGGTGTACGCACAGGAAATGATGCCGCATCGCATCGGCATGGTGTCCGGCCTGTTCTTCGGCTTCGCCTTCGGAATGGGTGGACTCGGTGCTGCCGTGCTCGGCCTGCTGGCGGACAAGACCAGCATCGAGTACGTCTACCAGCTGACCGCGTTCCTGCCGCTGCTCGGTATCGTGGCGGCGTGGCTGCCGCCGTCCCGGCCTGCTGCTCACTGAGGGGGTTGGGTTTGCAGGGCTTGCAGCCCTGCACCTGCAGAGGCAACGTCAACAGCAGAAGCGGGCTATCCGTGGGTTGGCGGGCGGCTCCGGTTGCAGGGGGCGCCGTAAACCCATCCCTGGGGGCTTGGCCGCGGCATCCATGCCGCGGACACCCCTGCAACCGGACCCACCCCGCCTTCGACAGTTTTCCGTGATCTGCCGGAACGGCGTACTGCTCTGGTAGGTGTCGACCTTGGTCGACACGGTAGATCCATGCCATGCGTGGATGAATTCATTCGATATCTGACAGATGTGTCGACCGAGGTCGACACCTACCAACAGTCGTGCGGCACAACAGCCGCAGTTACCAACAGCCGCTTGAACCTGTCGAAGGTGGGGCGGTGTCGGAGTGCGGGGTGTCAGCCGCATGGAGGCGGCTGCCAAGCCTACAGGGACGTACTTGCGGCGTCCCCGCAGTCCGACACCGCCCCGCCAACCCACGGAATGCCGCTTTGGCTTTGGCCGTTGCCGTTGCATTGAGCAGGTGCAGGGCTGCAAGCCCTGCCGAAAACCCCCTTGGGCGTAGAATGCGGCCATGAGCGAATCCCTTGATAACCACCTGGTCCACGGCCGCCGCCAGCGGCCCGACGGCCCGTCGCCGATCGATGTCATCTCGGTCCAGTCGCAACTTGTCTACGGCCATGCCGGCAACAGCGCCGCCGTACCGCCGATGCGCGCGCTGGGCGTGCGTGTAGCCGAAATTCCGACCGTGCTGCTCAGCAACGCGCCGTTCTACGACACCACGCGTGGCCGCGTGCTGCCGGCCGACTGGTTCGCCGACCTGCTGCGGGGCACGCACGAACGCGGCCTGCCGCAGCGGGCGAAGATGCTCGTCTCCGGCTACTTCGGCAGCACCGCCAACGGTGCCGCCTTCGCAGACTGGCTGGACGACATCCTGCCGGCCTGCCCGCAGCTGCGTTACTGCCTGGATCCGGTGATTGGTGATACCCACACCGGTCCCTACGTGGAACCGGGACTGGAAGCGATCTTCGCCGAGCGCCTGCTGCCGCATGCCTGGCTGGTGACGCCGAACGCTTTCGAACTGAACCGCCTGACCGGCTTGCCGGCGCTGGCCGAGGCCGATGCCAGCGCCGCCGCGCGCACGCTGCTGGACCGTGGCCCGCACTGGGTGATCGCACACAGCGTGGGCGGCGACCCGGGTGAACTGGTGACCCTGGCGGTCGGCCGCGAGGAGACCTGGCGCTGGACCTCGCCCCTGCTGCCGGTGGATGTGGCCGGTACCGGCGATGTGCTGATGTCACTGGTGGTGTCGTTCCTGCTGCGCGGCGAATCGATGCAGCAGGCGATCTCGCGCGCGATTGCCGGCACCCATGCGGCGCTGGAGGCGACCCTCGACAACGGCTTCGAAGAGTTCGACGTGATTGCTGCAGCGCCGGCGGCGCTGGCCGAAGGAACGCGCTTCCGCGCCGAACGCGTGGCATGAGCGGCCTGGACCCACGCACGCCGCGCACGGTCGGCATCATCGGCAGTGCCGGCGCCTACGGGCGCTGGCTGACCCGCTTCTTCCAGCAGCACATGCAGCTGCAGGTGATCGGCCACGATCCGGCCGATCCGGACTCGCATACGCCGGAACAGCTGCTGGTGCAGGCTGACGTGCTGGTGTTCTCGGCACCGATCCGGCATACGCCGGCTCTGATTGCCGCGTACGTGCAGCAGTCGGCCGGCCGCGAGCAGGACCGGCTGTGGCTGGACGTGACCTCGGTAAAAGAAGCGCCGGTGCAGGCGATGTTGGCCTCTCAAGCCGAAGTGGTCGGCCTGCACCCGATGACCGCGCCGCCCAAGGCGCCGACCCTGAAGGGCCGGGTGATGGTGGTCTGCGAAGCGCGGCTGCGGCACTGGCAACCGTGGGTTGATACGCTGTGCACGGCGTTGCAGGCTGAGTACGTGCGCGCCACGCCGCAGCATCACGACCAGATGATGGCGCTGGTGCAGGCGATGGTGCATGCCACCCACCTGGCCCAGGCCGGTGTGCTGCGCAAGTACCAGCCGCAGCTGGGTGATCTGGCCGCGATGATGCCGTACCGCTCGGCATCGTTCGAGCTGGATACCGCGATCATCTCGCGCATCCTCTCGCTCAACCCGGCGATCTACGAGGACATCCAGTTCGGCAACCCGTACGTGGCGCCGATGCTGGAGCGGTTGATCGGTCAGCTGCAGACTCTGCAGGCGCAGGTCGGGCAGGGCGACGACAGTGCGCGCGGTGCATTCCGTGAGCAGCTGTTGTTGGCCAATCGCAATGCCTTCGGCGAGCAGGCACTGGCTGACGGCAACTACACGTTCGAACGCGTGGGTTACCTGTTGGCGGACCTGACCGAGCGCAACGCGCTGTCGGTGCATTTGCCGGAGGACCGGCCGGGCTCGCTGCGTGAACTGCTGAACGTGTTCGAGCAGCACCGCATCAGCCTGGCCTCGATCCATTCCTCACGCACGCCCGGGGGCGAGGTGCATTTCCGTATCGGATTCGTGGCCGGCAGTGATCCGACGGCGATCCGTCGGGCGGCGGCCGAGGTGGACGCCAGCGGCATCGGACGGGTACTGGGCTGAGCACATTCATCCACAGGTGGTGTGGATGGATTCTGAGCAAACATGTGGATAACCGCACGCAGCCCTTGGCAGCAAAGGCTGTCAAGATGCTTGGTGAAAAATTGACCATGCTTTTTTGTAGCGTCGAGCCATGCTCGACCGCCTTTGGCGAAAAGCGTGTCGACCAAGGTCGACACCTACCAGAAGCAAAGGGCGTGTCGACCAAGGTCGACACCTACCAGAAGCAAAGGGCGTGTCGACCAAGGTCGACACCTACCAGAAGCAAAAGGCGTGTCGACCAAGGTCGACACCCACCAGAGCGGGGCGGCACGAAATCCGGTAGCGCCGGGCCATGCCCGGAGAACCTCAGATCGTCAGCCTCAGCTCACCGCCACTGGTGGTGAACTCGCGGCCATCGCGTACCAGCGGCCGCCCGTCGTCCAGTTCGTAGCGTGGCGTGGCTTCGGAATGGTGCCCGCTGCCGTTCGCCTCGGGCTTGAACTCGATGATGATGTGGCTTTCGCCATTGCTGTCGACGGCGGGGAACTGACGGAACGACATCGTGCACCTCCTTCAGCGGATGCTGCTGTTGCGCGGCCAGCTTGGCCGCGCCGATGTTAGCCGGACGTCATCAATCGATGAACTGCAGGCGTGCAAGTTCAGCGTACAGACCACCTTCGGCCAGCAGCTGTGCGTGCGTGCCCTCGGCGACGATGCGGCCCTGGTCCATCACCACGATGCGGTCGGCCTTGAGCACGGTGGCCAGGCGATGGGCGATGACCAGTGTGGTGCGGCCGGCCATCAACCGCTCCAGCGCCTGCTGCACGCTGTGCTCGCTCTGCGCATCCAGCGCGCTGGTGGCTTCATCCAGCAGCAGGATCGGTGCGTCCTTCAGCAGCGCACGGGCAATCGCCACACGCTGCTGCTGGCCACCGGACAGGCGGGCACCGCGTTCGCCCAGCTCGCTGTCGTAGCCCTGCGGCAAGGCGCGCAGGAAACCGTCGGCCTCGGCCGCTCGTGCGGCATCCTCGACCTCGGCATCGCTGGCCTGCAGGCGGCCATAGCGGATGTTGTCGCGCGCACTGGCCGCGAACAGGGTGGGCTGCTGTGGCACCAGCGCCAGCTGCGCACGCAGCTCGGCCGGGTCGACCTGGCGCACGTCGATGCCGTCCACGTCGATGCGGCCGCTGGCTGGATCATGGAAGCGCAGCAGCATCGAAAGCACCGTGCTCTTGCCTGCCCCCGACGGACCCACCAGCGCCACGGTCTCGCCGGGGCGCACGTGCAGGTTGAAGTGGTCCAGGGCGGCCTGGTCGGGTCGCTGCGGGTAGTGGAACACCACGTCGTTGAACTGGATTTCGCCACGCAGCGGCTGCGGCAGTGCGTGCGGCAGGGCCGGTGCGCGGATCTCGATGTCTTCCTGCAGCAGTTCGCCGATGCGGCCCATGCCGCCGGCCGCGCGCTGCAGCTCGTTCCATACTTCGGCCAGGGCGCCCACCGAGCCGCCGCCGATCAAGGCATACAGCACGAACTGGCCCAGCGTACCGGCACTGAGGCGGCCGTCGATGACATCGTGCGCGCCCAGCCACAGCACACCGACGATGGCGCCGAACACCAGCAGGATGGCGCTGGCGGTGACCAGCGACTGCGCGCCGATGCGGCGGCGGGCGGCACCGATGGCATCACCAAGTGCCTTGTCGAAGCGCCCGCGCTCGTACGGCTCGCGTGCATGTGCCTGCACCGTGCGTACCGCGCCCAGCGTCTCGCTGGCCAGGCTGTTGGCATCGGCGATGCGGTCCTGGCTGTTGCGTGCAACCGTGCGCAGCTTGCGTGCGCCGATGATGATGGGCAGCACCGCCAGCGGAATGCCGAGCAGCGACCATGCGGCCAGCCGCGGGCTGGTGACGAACAGCATCGCCAGACTGCCGATGACAGTGACCGTGCTGCGCAGGGCCACCGACATGGTCGAGCCGACCACGCTGCGCAGAAGTTCAGTGTCCGCAGTCAGGCGCGAGACCAGCTCTCCGCTGCGGCTGCGGTCGTGGAAGCCAGCGCCCAGTTGGATCAGGTGGGCATACAGCTGGCTGCGCAGGTCGGCGACGACCTTTTCGCCCAGCAGCGATACAAAGTAAAAGCGCGCGGCGGTGCCCAGTGCCATCACCACCGCCACCAGCATCAGCAGGGCAAAGGCACGGTTGATCTGGCCGCCGCTGCTGAAACCGTGATCGATCATCTGCTTCACGGCCGGCGGCAGGCTCAGCGTCGCCGCCGAAGACACCGCCAGGGCCAGCAGCCAGGCGGTGAACAGGCCGCTGTGGCGTTGCACGAACGGCCACAGCGTGCGCAGGCTGCCGAGGCGGCGCAGCGGCGGGGTCGAAGCGGGGGCGTCGTCCTTGTCAGTCATCCTGGATGTCGTCTTCTATGCGGATACGGTCACGGGTGGCGTCGCGCAGGCGGATTTTCAATGCATCGACCTGATCGGCAGGCAATTCGACCCGCAGGCACACGCCATTGGCATCGAACTGTTCATCGCGCTTCTCGGCGCCGAAGACGGGCAGGGCGGCATGCAGGGTGCCCAGGTCCTCGAAGCCAGCCAGCAGCTGCAGGCGGGACATGGCGATCAGCGGCAGGCGTGGCGCGGTACGCAGGCACTCGGCTGCGGCGCCGCCATAGGCGCGCACCAGTCCGCCGGCGCCGAGCTTGATGCCACCGAACCAGCGCGTCACCACCACCATCACCCGATCGAAGCCCTGGCCATCAATGGCAGCCAGGATCGGTCGACCGGCGGTGCCCGCCGGTTCGCCATCGTCGCTGGAGCGGTAATCCTGCCCGTGCCGGTATGCCCAGCAGTTGTGCGTGGCATCGGCCACTGCAACCTGCTGCAGGAACGCCATCGCCGCCACACCACCGTCGATCGGCGTGGCATGGGCGATGAAACGGCTGTGCTTGACTTCCAGCGTATGGCTGACCGGCTGGGCGAGAGTATCGGGCATTGCCACCATTCTACGGTGTTGCTCCCGATTTCCGTGGCACTCAGTCGTCCAGCAGCGGGCGCAGGTCGCGCGGCAGGCGCGATTCCGGGTATTGCTGGATGTAGCGTTCCAGGCTGGCGCGGGCGAGGTCGCGCTGGCCCTCATCGCGGCGTTCGCGGATCTTTTCCAGCCATTGCCGGCGCGGCAGGCGCGCATCGGCGCTCACTTCAGCCTGCACCGCATCCGCGCTCAGGCCCGCATCGCTGCTGCGCTGCATGACGCCGGGCGCAGAACGGCGGGGCGCCTCGCGCTTCATCGAGGTGATTTCGACCCGGTCCTGCATCATCGCGGATTCGCCGTCGGCAGCATTGGCGACCGGCGCGGCTGCCGTACGCGGCTTCAACGCGGCTGCCGGAGCCGGAGCGAACGTCGGTGCCGGTGCCGAGTACGCCACAGGAGCGGGTGGCGCAGGAGGGGCCGCGGCCGGGGAGGGCGGCAGCGCTGCGAACGAAGTGTCGGTGGCGGCCTCTGCAGCCATCGACCGTGCAGCCGGTGCCGGTGGTTGAGGCGCTTCCATCGGTGCAGGTTGGCGCGCGCGCGCGGTGGCAGGTGCAGGGGTATCGGCGCCCGGCGGCGCCGCCGCTTCTGGGGCTGCAGGCGGCGCTGCCGGCGTTGCTGCCGGTTCTGCAGCTGCAGTCGCGCTGTCGGCCGCACGGCTTTCAGCAGTCTGGTCGGCGGCGGCAATTTCGGCGTTGGCCGGTGCCGGGGCAACCGCGGTCTCACCGGCAGGAATCGGGGGCGGTTCCGGGCGCAGCTGCCAGGCGATGCCGATGGCGAACACCATCGAGGCGGCGATGCCGAACACCGCAGGCCAGCGCGGACGGGTGCGCCGCACGCGGGGCGCGTCCGGCAAGGCGGTGGCATCGGCAGCCGGAGCATCCACGGCGGCACGGGCCGCGGCCAGAATGGCGGTGTCCAGTGCAGCCGGCGGTGCCTGTTCGGCGCGACGGCCGAGCAGGCGGGACAGCTCGCGTTCTTCCGGCGTCAGTGGTTCGTCTCGGTTCATGCGTTCAATCCCGCACGCAGCTTGTCCATCGCATAGCGCAGCCGCGATTTCACGGTTTCCCGGCCTACGCCGGTGATCTGGCCGATCTCCTCCAGGCTCAGTTCCTGATCCAGCCGCAGCTGCAGCACTTCGCGCTGTTCCGGCGGCAGTTGCTCCATCGCCAGCTGGATGCGGCGACGTTGTTCGAATTCGGATAGCTCGCCTTCCGGAGTCTGCCCATCCTCGATCGCGGCCAGGCGCAGATCGGCGTCGGCCGGCGCGGCGGGGCGATGACGGGCGGCACGCCAATGGTCATTCAGGCGGTTGTGGGCGATGCGGAACAGCCAGGTGCTGAACGCTGCCTCGGGCTGCCAGCCGGCGCGGGCGCTGATCACCCGCTGCCAGACGTCCTGGAAGATCTCCTCGGCCAGCGCGTTGTCGCGCAGTTGCCGCAGCAGGAAGCCGAACAGGCGCTTGCGGTGGCGCGCATACAGGCTTTCGAAGGCGCGCAGGTCGCCACCGGCCCAGGCCAGCATCAAGGCTTCATCGGTTGGCAGTGCGCTGGCTTCCACGGCGTACAGGGTAAGGCCTGCGGGCGATGGCGCATAGCCGGTGGCGGGGGCGGGCAGGGCGAGGGTCATGGCTCGGATGGGGCTACGGACAGCAGGAAAAACGTACGGGTGCACGATTCGGGGTTTACGGGCTTCCATTGCCCCCCGGGTGGCGCGCTATGCTCGGCGGCTCAGGGGAGGCGACGCACAGACGGCGCCAAGAGATTGTCATTTGTCCACGCATGCTGAACCGGCGGAAGAGTCACCACACGAGGCCGTGCTGAGCACGGCGCTGGTGCGCGCGTTGCATGCGCTTTTGCCGGAAACGGCCGTGGTTCGCGTTGGCTGGGACGACCCGCAGCTCGGTCGTGGCCAGGGCGGCTGGCCGTCGCCAGCGGTTGCCGGCCAGGGGGCTGCGGAGCCGGGAATCGGCGAGGGTCAGCATGGCTGGGAATACGACGGTGCGCGGTTGCTGTTGTCGGTAGCCGGGGCGGCGCCTTCGCCTGCATGGTGGGGGGTTGCCCGGCAGGCGATGGAACTGGCGCTGCAGCGCGGCCGCCAAGCCGGCCAGATCAAGGCACTGGAAGAGGCCGAGCGGCTGCAGCAGGCCCTGTTCCAGATTGCCGATCTGGCCGGTGCCGATCTGGAAATGCCCGAGATGCTGCGCCACGTGCATGGTGTGCTGGGCACGCTGATGTATGCCGAGAACTGCTACATCGTGGAATACGACGATGTGCGCGACCAGATCCGGTTCCTGTACTTTGCCGATCAGGTCGATGACTTCGTCGCCGATCCCACGCAGAGCCATGACGCCAGCGAGATGCCGCGCAGCCTGACCGTGGCGCTGCTGCGCCATGGCAAGCCGCTCAGTGGCCCTTCGCGCAAACTGCTGGCGCAGGTGATGGAACAGGAGCATGACCCGCAGCGCGGTCCCGAAAGCCTGGACTGGCTGGGCGTGCCGATGCTGCGCGATGGCCGCGTCTGCGGTGCCATCGTGGTGCAGAGCTATGAGCATGCCGCGCGCTATGGCGAAGCAGAGCGGGCCCTGCTGGGATTCGTTGCCCAGCACGTGCAGACCGCGATGGACCGGCGCCAGGCGCAGGTGCGGCTGGAGCAGCAGGTGGAGCGGCGCACCCAGGAACTGCAGCGCGCCAACCACAGCCTGCAGGACGAGGTGGCCGAGCGTCGCCGCGCCGAACAGCTGCAGACCGCCCTGTACAACATCGCCGAGATGGCAATGTCGGCCGACAGCCTGGCCCAGTTCTATGGGCAGGTGCATGGGGTGGTCGGGCGCCTGCTCGACGCACGCAATTTCTACATTGCCCTGGTCAACCCGGCCGGCAACGGCCTGGACTTCGTGTATTCGGTGGACGAGCACAACGCCAGCCGCGCGCCACGGCCCTTCAGCCGGGGCCTGACCGAATACGTGGTGCGCAACCGGCGGCCACTGTTGGCGTCACGCGCGCAGATCGATGCGTTGCTGGCCAGTGGCGAAGTGCGTGAATCCGGTGCGCGTTCGCATTGCTGGCTGGGCGTACCGCTGTTGCGCGACGACGAAGTGGTTGGTGCGATCGTGGTGCAGAGCTACAGCGAGAACAGCATTTTCAGCGTGCATGACCAGCGCCTGTTGACCTTCGTCGCGCAGAACATCGGTACCGGCCTGGCGCGTCAGCGCGACCAGCAACGCCTGCGCTCGGCGCATGCCGAGCTGGAGAAACGCGTGGAGGAGCGCACGCGCGAACTGGCCGAGGTCAACGAAAAGCTGCTCGGCCAGATCGGCGAGCGCCTGCGCGCCGAACAGCGCCTGACCCACCAGGCCATGCACGATGCGCTGACCGGCCTGCCCAACCGCCTGCACCTGCTGGACCGCCTGCAGGATGCGCTGGCGCTGGCCAAGCGCGAGGGCGGACCGGTGTTCGCCGTACTGTTCCTCGATCTGGACCGCTTCAAGCTGGTCAACGACAGCATCGGCCACGCCGCCGGCGACCGCATGCTGGTGGAAGTGGCCAAGCGCATCGTTTCGATGGCCGGCACCGAGGACGTGGTGGCCCGCCTGGGCGGTGATGAATTCGCGGTGCTGCTGCAGTGCCCGCAGGGCCTGGCGCAGGCGTTGGATTTCGGCCAGCGCCTGCTGCTGGCCCTACAGGAATCGATGTGGATCGCCGGACGCGAGCTGTTCCCTTCCGGCAGCCTCGGCATTGCCTTGTGGAACCCGCGCTACCGGACCGGTGAGGAGCTGCTGCGAGACGCCGATGCGGCGATGTACCGCGCCAAGGCGCAGGGGCATGATCGTTGCGCGATCTTCGACGAGGACATGCGCGAGCAGGCCATGCGCAGCCTTGATCTGGAAGCCGACCTGCGGCGTGCGATCAACAACCACGATTTCGTGCCGTTCTACCAGCCGATCGTGCGTCTGTCCGACGGCGAGGTGGTGGGTCACGAGGCGTTGCTGCGCTGGCAGCACGAGCGCCGTGGCCTGCTGCTGCCAGGCGCGTTCCTGGAGCTGGGCGAGGAGAGCGGCCTGATCGAACAGGTCGACTGGCTGATCTACGAACAGGTCATCGCCGGCCTGGCCAAAGGCGGGCACAGCTACGTATCGGTGAACGTATCGCCGCGTCATTTCCGCTCCGCGGAGTTCAGCGGCCGACTGTTCGGCCTGCTGGACGAGTACGGCGCCGATCCGCAGCGGCTGCGGCTGGAGATCACCGAGGTCGCGCTGCTGGATGATGGTCCGCACACCCTGCGCATCCTGCAGGGCCTGCGCGAACGTGGCATCCAGGTGCAGCTGGACGATTTCGGTACCGGCTTCTCGGCACTGTCCTACCTGCACCGCTTCCCGATCAGCACGCTGAAGATCGACCAGAGCTTCATCGCTGGCCTGCATGGGCCGGAAGTGCAGAGCACGCGTGCGCTGGTCGAGGGCGTGCTGTCGTTGGCGCGTACGCTGGGCATCGAGACCATCGGTGAGGGCATCGAAACCGAGGCACAGCAGCAGACACTGCGCGAGCTCGGCTGCGACTACGGCCAGGGCTATCTGCTGGGGCGGCCCGCACCATGGAGCTGCGCGGCGGTCTGAGCCGCCGCGCAGGAAGGCATCAGCGCAGGGCGGCGCGACGTTTCTCGTCGATCCACTTCGAGGCTTGGGCCGGCTGGTAGTTCTTCATCCACTCCAGCATCTCTTCGATGTCCGAGCCGTACCACAGGTCCTGGCGCTGGTCCGGGTGCAGGAAGCGCTCTTCCACCATGCGGTCGATCATGCCGATCAGCGGGGCATAGAAGCCTTCCACGTCGAGGAATGCGCACGGCTTGTTGCCGATGCCCAGCTGCCGCCAGGTCAGCATCTCGAAAATCTCTTCCATGGTGCCGAAGCCGCCGGGCAGGGTGACGAAGCCATCGGCGAGGTCGAACATGCGCGACTTGCGCTCATGCATCGAACCGACAATTTCCAGTTCGGTCAGGCCGCGGTGGGCCACTTCCCAGTCAGCCAGCTGGCGCGGAATCACACCGGTCACCTCACCACCCGCGGCGAGCACCGCATTGGCCACGGTTCCCATCAGGCCGACGTTGCCGCCGCCGTACACCAGGCGCAGGCCGTCACGGGCGATGCGGTCGCCCAGTGCAATGGCGCGTTCGGTATAGGCCGGCTTGCTGCCGGCGTTGGAACCACAGTACACACAGATCGATTTCATGGATCTTCCTGTCTCTTGGCCGGAAACGAAAACGCCCCGTCGCCGACCGCAGAGCGGTCAGGGACGGGGTGTCCTTGGATTATGAGCCCTTCTGTAGAGCCGAGCCATGCTCGGCTGCTCTTCGTTCAGTAGAGTCGAGCTCGCTCGACCATCGCGTTGCCTGAACGAAGTGCAGTCGAGCAAGCTCGACTCTACAAAGAACGAGGCTTACGCGGCGGCGGCCTGTTCGCGGCGCGGGCCTTCACGCAGCGCGCGGCCGACCATGCCCACCAGCAGGTCCAGCTCCTCGCTGTCCATGCCGAAGTGCGGGGTGAAGCGCAGCGAGTTCTCGCCACCGTGGATCACGTTGATGCCGTGCTGGCGCAGCCATTCCTCGGTGGAATTGGCGCCGTAGCACTTGAACTGCGGCGCCAGCTCGCAGGAGAACAGCAGGCCGGTGCCCTGCACCTTGGTGATCAGGCCGCCCAGTTCGCTCTTGAGCTGCTCCAGCTTGCGCACCGCCTCGGCACCGCGCTCGGCGATGTTGGCGCGTACCTGCGGGGTCAGCTGGGCCAGGGTGGCACAGGCCACGTCCAGTGCACGCGGGTTGCTGGTCATGGTGTTGCCATAGATGCCCTTGCGGTACAGCTGCGCGGCATGCTCGGTCACCGCCAGCACCGACAGCGGGTACTGCGCGGCGTTCAGCGCCTTCGAATAGGTTTCCATGTCCGGCGGGTCCAGGCCTTCGAAGCCCGGGTAATCGACCACCGAGAGCACGCCATGCGCACGCAGGCCGGCCTGGATCGAGTCGAGCAGCAGCAGGCTGCCATGCGCACGGGTCAGTTCGCGGGCCACGGCGTAGAACGACGGCGGCACCGAGCGGCCCGGGTCGCCTTCGCCCATCACCGGCTCCAGGAACACCGCCTCGATGAACCACTGGTTGCGTGCGGCGTCCTCGAACACCTTGCGCAGGCCAGCCTCATCGTACGGCGCCACGGTGATCACCGAATCCTCGCCACGGTAGCTGGCCAGGTGCTGCATGTAGCTCTTGCGGCTGGAATCGGAATACAGGGCAGGGCGGTCGGTACGACCATGGAAGCTGCCCTTGACCACCACGCGCTTGATCGCAGCGCCAGCGTGGCGCGCACCCGGGTCGGTCTGCAGCTTGGCGTTGACGTCGGCGATGCGCGCGGCCAGGCCGACCGCTTCGGAGCCGGAATTCAGGCACATGAAACGGGCGAACGGGCAGCCGCCACGGCGGTGGCCGATCTCGGCGCGCAGGGCGGTGATGAAGCGCTGCTGCGACAGGCTGGGGGTCATGATGTTGGCCATCACCTGCGGGCGGGCCATTGCCTCCAGCACGGCGTCCGGGGTGTGCCCGAAGCCGAGCATGCCGTAGCCGCCAGCGTCGTACAGCACGGCGCCCTTCAGGGTGACCACCCACGGGCCGCGCGCAGCCAGTGCCACGTAAGGGGTCACCGCGTCATCGGCGTAGAAATTGACGAAACCGTCCTGCATCGCGTCGATCTGCGCCTGTTCGTCCTGCGCCAGCAGCGGCCCCAGGTCGGCCTGCACGCGCGCGAATTCCTCGGCGGCGGCGTCCACCGCGGCGATCAGCTGCGGGTGGTTGGCGGACAGGGCGGTCAGCGTGGCGTCGTCCAGGCCGGAGGTGAGGCGGGTGCCGGGCTGGTTGCGCAGGGGGGCGAGGCGTTCGATGAAGCTCATTGCAGATCTCCTGAAACAATGGGTCGCACGGGTCTTCAAAAGCAAAACGCGCGTCATCACGCGCGCTTGGGGCAGGCTCGTGCAGCGGACTTCCGGCTCGATGCTAGCACTTGTTTTTTTGCGCGATAACCCCGCAAAAGCCTGCTGCATAGCAGCATTTTGCGCGACGTTCGCCGCGAAGTGCGCCGGCTCGCAGACGCTGGACGTACAATGCGCGCCATTGTCGACCTGTTGCCGCCCACTGCCTTGAAGAAGTCCGATTTCCACTACGACCTGCCGGCTGAACTGATCGCGCAGGCGCCCCTGGCCGAACGTTCCGCAAGCCGCCTGCTGCTGGTACCGCCGGCGCCCGATGCTTTCACCGATCTGCAGGTCCGCGACCTGCCGTCACTGCTGCAGCCGGGCGACCTGCTGGTGTTCAACGACACCCGGGTGATCCCGGCGCGCCTGTTCGGGCAGAAGGCCAGCGGCGGCCGCGTCGAGATCCTGATCGAGCGCCTGCTCGGCGGCCAGCAGGCACGTGCCCAGGTGGGCGCCAGCAAGTCGCCGAAGGCCGGCAGCCGCATCGCGCTGGATGCCGGTGGTGAAGCCGAGGTGCTGGGCCGCGATGGCGAGTTCTACGTGCTGCAGTTCCATGTGCCGGAATCGCTGGAACAGTGGCTGCTGCACGCCGGTCGCCTGCCGCTGCCACCCTACATCCAGCGCGAGCCGGGCGTGGACGACCGCGAGCGCTACCAGACCGTGTTCGCGCGCGAAGTGGGCGCGGTGGCGGCGCCGACCGCCGGCCTGCATTTCGACGAACCGCTGCTGGCCGCGCTGAAGGACAAGGGCGTGGACTTCGGCCACGTCACCCTGCACGTGGGAGCGGGCACCTTCCAGCCGGTGCGCGCCGATGACCTGAAGGACCACGTGATGCACCGCGAGTGGCTGAACGTCGGCGCTGAGCTGGTGCAGCAGGTGCGGCGCACGCGCGCCGCCGGCGGCCGGGTGATCGGCGTCGGCACCACCGTGGTGCGCGCGCTGGAAAGCGCGATGCGTGATGGCGAACTGCTGCCGTTTGCCGGTGAAACGCAGATCTTCATCACCCCGGGCTACCGCATCCGCAGCGTCGACGCGATGGTGACCAACTTCCACCTGCCGGAAAGCACCCTGCTGATGATGATTTCCGCGTTTGCCGGCAAGGAACGCGTGTTCGAGGCCTACCAGCACGCGATCGAGCAGCGCTACCGCTTCTTCAGCTACGGCGACGCGATGCTGCTGTTCCCGCAGACCGACTGAAGAGGCTGGAGGCTCTGGGAGGGCGGAGACCCCTGTAGGCGCGCACCTTGGTGCGCGCGCCTTCTTGGGAGACAATGGGCAACTATTTGCCCGAATGACCGCTCCATGTCCCGATTGCAGTTCCAGCTCCAGACCCGCGACGGCCGTGCCCGCCGTGGCCGCCTGACCTTCCCGCGTGGCACGGTGGAAACGCCGGCCTTCATGCCGGTGGGGACCTATGGCTCGGTCAAGGGCATCCTGCCGGACCAGGTGCGTGCGCTGGGCGCCGAGATCATCCTCGGCAACACCTTCCACCTGTACCTGCGCCCGGGCCTGGACATCATCGCCGACCACGGCGGCCTGCACGGCTTCTGCCGCTGGGATGGCCCGATCCTGACCGACTCCGGCGGCTTCCAGGTGTTCTCGCTGGCCCACCGCCGCAAGATCACCGAGCAGGGCGTGACCTTCGCCTCGCCCACCGATGGTGCCCGCGTGTTCCTGGGCCCGGAAGAGAGCATGAAGATCCAGAAGGTGCTCGATTCGGACGTGGTGATGATCTTCGACGAGTGCACCCCTTACCCGGCCACCGAGGATGTGGCGCGCCGCTCGATGGAGCTGAGCCTGCGCTGGGCCCAGCGCAGCCGCAACGCGCATGACGAGCTCGGCAACGACGCGGCCCTGTTCGGCATCGTCCAGGGGGGCGTGCACACCGACCTGCGCAGCCGTTCGGCCGAGGCCCTGCAGGCGATCGGCTTTGACGGCTACGCCATCGGCGGCCTGGCCGTGGGCGAGCCGGAGCACGAGCGCAACGCCATGCTCGACCACCTGGACCCGGAGCTGCCGGGCGACCGTCCGCGCTACCTGATGGGTGTGGGCCGGCCGGAGGATCTGGTCGAGGGTGTCGCACGTGGCGTGGACATGTTCGACTGCGTGATGCCGACCCGCAATGCGCGCAACGGCCACTATTTCACCTCGTTCGGCACCGTCCGCATCCGCAACTCCCAGTACGCGCGCGACATGGACCCGATCGAGCCGGGCTGCGGCTGCGTGGCCTGCACTGGTGGCTACACCCGTTCCTACCTGCGCCACCTGGACCGCTGCAACGAGATGCTGGCGCCGATGCTGGGCACCCTGCACAACCTGTTCTATTACGAAAAGCTCATGGCCGACATCCGTGCGGCCATCGAGGCGGGAACCTTCCTGGCCTTCCGTGAGTCTTTCTACGCGGCACGCGGGGCGGTGGCCCCGCCCCTCTAACCCGAACGCCCCCTGCCAAACGGCCCAAGGACGAACGCCCGGGGCCGTGGCATACTTCAAGGCTGACCCAGATCCGCGGTCGACACCTCGTGCCCGTGAAACGGCCGAAGCGCCGCCCAACCAAAGGACCAACGATGAACCTGCTTGCCTTCCTGATTCCCGCCGCCCACGCCCAGGCCGCCGGCGGCCAACCGCAGGGCATGGGCCTGACCACGCTGCTGTTCCCGGTCATCCTGATCGCCATCATGTACTTCCTGATGATCCGCCCGCAGATGAAGCGGCAGAAGGAGCACAAGGCCATGCTGGAGAAGATCAAGCGTGGCGATGAAGTGCTGACCAATGGCGGCATCGCCGGCATCGTCACCGACATCGGCGACAACTTCATCACCATTGAAGTGGCTGACAACGTGCGCATCCGCGTGCAGAAGGGCGCTGTCGGCAACGTGCTGCCGGCCGGTACCCTGAAGTCGGCCCAGTAAGCCACTCCCTTTCCGATGCACAACCGCGGCGCCGGGGATGGCGCCGCGCGGGACCCAAGCAATGCTCGAATTTCCACGCTGGAAGTACGTCGTCATCCTGATCGTACTGGCGCTCAGTGCGCTGTACGCGCTGCCCAACATCTACCAGAAGGACCCGGCCCTCCAGATCACCGCCAACCGTGGCGGGCAGATCGACGATGCGCTGCGCGACCGTGTGCTGGCCGACCTGAAGACGGCCGGTGTCACCCCCGTCGGTGTCGAGAAGGAAGGGGAAAGCCTGATTGTCCGCCTGCCGGACCTGAAGGCGCAGTCCGCTGCCAGCGACGCCCTGCGTGACACCGTCGGCGAGAAGTACACCGTGGCCCTGAACCTGGCCTCGACCGTGCCGGACTGGCTGGCCAAACTCGGTGGCCGCCCGATGGTGCTGGGCCTGGACCTGCAGGGCGGCGTGCATTTCGTGCTGCAGGTCGACCAGAAGGCGGCTCTGGACAAGCGTCTGGACGCCTATACCGAAGACGTGCGCAGCACCCTGCGTGACGCGCGCATTCCTTACCAGTCGGTGGAACGCCGTGCTGACAACAGCATCGTGGCCAACCTGAGCCCGTCGGCGGGTGACGATGCCGCGCAGCGTGCCCGCGCCGCGCTGGTCAAGGCGCAGCCGACCCTTGGCTACGACGTCAGCGGCAACCGCATCACGGTCACCGTGCCGGACGCCGAGATCGCACAGATTGCCAACGGTGCCATCGAGCAGAACATCAACACCCTGCGCAACCGTGTGAACCAGCTGGGCGTGGCCGAGCCGATCATCCAGCGTCAGGGTGCCGACCGCGTGGTCGTGCAGCTGCCGGGCGTGCAGGACACCGCCGAAGCCAAGCGCATGATCGGCGCCACCGCTACCCTGGAGTACCGTGCGGTGGTTGAAGGCAACGCGCAGGATGCCATCGCCGCCGGCCGCATCCCGCCGGAAGCGAAGGTCTACCAGCAGCGTGACGGCCGCGGCCCGATCCTGCTGAACAAGCGCGTGATCGTCACCGGTGACCAGATGGTCGGCGCGCAGGCCGTGACCGATTCGAACAGCGGCTCCCCGGCGGTCAGCGTGACGCTGAACAATGTCGGTGGCCAGCGCATGTTCGACTTCACCAGCGCCAACGTGAACAAGCCGATGGCGGTGGTCTACACCGAACGCGTGCCGACCGTGACCGTCGTCGACGGCCAGGAAGTGCGTGGCTTCAAGGTCAACGAGGAAGTGATCTCGGTGGCCAACATCAACGGCGTGTTCGGCAAGAACTTCCAGACCACCGGTCTGCAGAAGAAGGAAGCCGAGGACCTGGCCAAGCTGCTGAAGTCCGGCTCGCTGGCCGCGCCGATGGACTTCGTCGAAGAGCGCGTGGTCGGCCCGAGCCTGGGTGCCGAGAACGTCAAGAACGGTATGCGCGCGGTCGTGTTCGCATTCCTGTTCACCCTGGTGTTCTTCAGCGTCTACTACCGCATGTTCGGCGTGATCACCTCGATCGCGATGCTGTTCAACCTGCTGATCGTGGTCGCGGTGATGTCGCTGTTCGGCGCGACCATGACCCTGCCGGGCTTCGCCGGCCTGGCGTTGTCGGTCGGCCTGTCGGTCGACGCCAACGTGCTGATCAATGAACGTATCCGTGAAGAACTGCGTGCCGGCGTGCCGGGCAAGACCGCGATCGTGACCGGTTACGAACGTGCTTCGGGCACCATCCTCGACGCCAACCTGACCGGCCTGATCGTCGGTGTGGCGCTGTTCGCATTCGGTACCGGTCCGCTGAAGGGCTTCGCGCTGACCATGATCATCGGTATTTTCGCCTCCATGTTCACCGCGATCACCGTATCGCGTGCGCTGGCGACGCTGATCTACGGCCGCCGCAAGAAGCTCCAGAACGTGGCCATCTGACGGGACGACACGCACATGAAACTGTTTCCGCTGCACATCCTCCCGAACGACACCAAGATCGACTTCATGCGCTGGCGCCATGTCGCGATGGTCGTCACGGTCATCGTGTTCCTGGCCTCGGTCGCCATCATCGGCATCAAGGGCTTCAACTACGCGCTGGACTTCACCGGCGGCACCCTGATCGAAGCCCGCTTCGACAAGGCCGTGGACGTCGAGCAGGTCCGTACCAAGCTTGAGGAAAGTGGCTTCGACGGTGCCCAGGTGCAGAGTGTCGGTGGCAACACCGATCTGCTGATCCGCCTGGCCCCGCACGGTGAGCACGCTGCCGGTACCGGCGACGCCGCGCACGAAGACAAGGCCACCGCCGCAGCCGTGGTGAAGGCCCTGTCCACTGCCGACAACCAGGCCACCGTGCTCCGCAACGAGTTCGTGGGTCCGCAGATCGGCAAGGACCTGGCGATGAATGGCCTGTACGCCACCATCTTCATGCTGGCCGGCTTCCTGATCTACATCGCGGTGCGCTTCGAATGGAAGTTCGCGGTCACCGCCAGCATCGTGGCGATGTTCGACCTGATCGTGACGGTGGCTTACGTGTCCCTGCTGGGCCGTGAGTTCGACCTGACCGTGCTGGCCGGCCTGCTGTCGGTGATGGGCTTTGCGATCAACGATCTGATCGTGGTCTTCGACCGCGTCCGCGAGAACTTCCGCAGCCTGCGCGTGGACTCGATGGAAGTGCTGAACCGTTCGATCAACCAGACGCTGTCGCGTACGGTGATCACCGCGGTGATGTTCTTCCTGTCGGCGCTTGCCCTGTACATGTACGGCGGCAGCTCGATGGAAGGCCTGGCCGAGACGCACATGATCGGTGCGGTGATCGTGGTGCTGTCCTCGATCCTGGTGGCGGTGCCGATGCTGACGATCGGTTTCCTGCGCGTCAGCAAGCAGGACCTGCTGCCGAAGGCGAAGGACGTCGAGGCCCTGGCCCGCCGCCCGTAAGCGTTCGCGCTGCACGCAACACGCAGAGAACCCCGCGCAAGCGGGGTTTTTTGTTGGCAGGGCTTGCAGCCCTGCACCTGCAGAGGCAACAGCAACAGCAACAGCGGGCATTCCGTGGATTGGTGGGGCGGTGTCGGAGTGCGGGGGCGCCGCAAGTACGTCCCTGTAGGCTTGGCAGCCGCATCCATGCGGCTGACACCCCGCACTCCGACACCGCCCCACCTCTGACAGACTCCTGTGGCTGTCGGTAGGTGTCGACCTTGGTCGACACTTCTGTGAGATATCGATAATCAAACTCGGATCAGATTTACTGTGTCGACCAAGGTCGACACCCACCAGAGCAGAAAGCCGTCCTGACAGATCGCGGAAATCTGTCGAAGGCGGGGTGGGTCCGGTTGAGGGGGCGTGAGCCGCATGGATGCGGCGACCGAGCTTACATGGACGTACTTGCAGCGTCCCCCGCAACCGGATCCACCCCGCCGACCCGCAGGAAACCAGCTTTTTGCTGTTGCTTCGGCACTGGCTTTTAGCGGGTGCAGGGCGCAGCCCTGCAAAGAGAAACCCCACCCTACGCCAGCGTCGGTTGTGCAATCTTCCCCCGCGCACTACGATCCTGCGGTTCGCGCGCGCAGGCGCGCACCCGTATTCCTGCTGAGCGCCCCGCGCGCCGCATCTGCCAACCCGAGGTATCCATGGTCATCAAACCGCGCGTCCGCGGCTTCATCTGCGTCACCACCCACCCGACCGGCTGCGAGGCCGCGGTCAAGCAGCAGATCGACTACATCCGCGCGCGCCCGCCGATCCAGAACGGCCCCAAGCGCGTGCTGGTGATCGGCGCCTCGACCGGCTACGGCCTGGCTGCGCGCATCACCGCTGCCTTCGGCAGTGGCGCCGCCACCCTGGGCATCTTCTTCGAACGCCCGGGCAGCGAAACCAAGCCGGGCACGGCGGGGTGGTACAACTCGGCCGCGTTCCACAAGTACGCCGACGAGGCCGGCCTGTACGCCAAGAGCATCAACGGTGACGCCTTCTCCGATGAAGTGAAGGCCAGGACCATCGAGATGATCAAGGCTGATCTCGGTCAGGTCGATCAGGTCGTCTACAGCCTGGCCGCGCCGCGCCGCAAGCACCCGAAGACCGGTGAAATCATCAGCTCCACGCTGAAGCCGATCGGCGAGCCGATCACGCTGCGTGGCCTGGATACCGACAAGGAAGTGCTGACCGAGACCCATCTGCAGCCGGCTACCCCGGAAGAGATCGCCGGTACCGTCGCGGTGATGGGCGGTGAGGACTGGCAGATGTGGATCGACACGCTGGCCGACGCCGGCGTGCTGGCCAACGGCTGCACCACCACCGCCTTCACCTATGTGGGCGAAGAGATCACCCAGGCGATCTACTGGAACGGCTCGATCGGCGCCGCCAAGAAGGACCTGGACACCAAGGTGCTGGGCCTGCGCGAGAAGCTGGCCAAGATCGGCGGCGATGCGCGCGTGTCGGTGCTGAAGGCCGTGGTCACCCAGGCCAGCTCGGCCATTCCGACCATGCCGCTGTACCTGTCGCTGCTGTTCAAGGTGATGAAGGAGAAGGGCACGCACGAAGGCTGCATCGAGCAGCTCGACGTGCTGTACGACATTCTCTACGGCGGCAAGGCCGACGGCGTGGCGATCGATCGCCTGCGCCACGACCTGGTCGATGGCGATGGCCACACCGTTGCGCTGGTCGATGACGAAGGCCGCCTGCGTGCCGATTACAAGGAAATGGCTGCGGACGTGCAGGGCAAGGTGGTTGCGCTGTGGCCGCAGGTGACCAACGAGAACCTCTACGAGATCAGCGATCTGGCCGGCTACAAGGCCGACTTCCTGCGCCTGTTCGGTTTCGGCGTGGAGGGCGTTGACTACGAAGCCGACGTCAATCCGGACGTGAAGATCGAAAATCTGGTCGACATGACCTGATCAATGAAAAGGCCGGCGAAAGCCGGCATTTTCGCTTGTGTAGAGCCGAGCCATGCTCGGCTGCGCTTCGCTTGAGTCCGGCAGCCGAGCATGGCTCGGCTCTGCAGGTAGGGGTCACCCGAACTCGAAGCCCATTTCCGGCAGCGCGGGGCCAACGAAGTCGCCCTGCACGTAGTCCACGCCGGCACTGAACAGCAGGGTCATCGAATTGGCGTCGCTGACGAACTCGGCGATGGTGCGGATGCCGGCTCCCTGCGCGCGCGCGGTGATCTGGCTGATGCGGTCGATGTTCTCGCGGGTGGCCGCCAGATCGCTGGTGAAGCCGCGGTCCAGCTTCAGGAACTGCGGCTGGAAGTGGGCCAGGAGCTGGAACGAGTCCAGCCCCGAACCGAACTGCTCCAGGCCGATGCGGCAGCCCAGGGGCGCCACTTCGGCCAGGAACTGCTGCGCACTGCGCAGGTGGGTGAACACTTTCGCTTCCGGCGCATGCAGCCACAGGCGTTCGCCGGGCACGCCTTGTGCCTGCAGCTCGCGTCGCAGGGTGGCGATCATCTGCGGGTCGTCGAACGATTCCGGCGTCACCTTCACCAGCATCTGCGTGGCATGGCCTTCGCGTGCACGTTGGCCCAGCACTGCGATGGCCTGTGACACCACCCAGCGGTTGATGTCGGCCAGCAGGCCGTGTTCCTCTGCGATGCCGAGGAACGCAGTCGGGCTCAGCAGCTCGCCGTTGTGCTCAAGGCGCAGGTAGGCCTCATACAGCTCCAGCGACTCGCCCTGCAGGTTCAGCACCGGCTGGTAGTGCAGCTGGAAGCCATCACCGGCCAGCGCTTCACGGATACGGGCGACCCAGCGCAGCACGCGCTCTTCCTCCACGCGGTCGGCGGCGGCCGGGTCGAAGATGCGGCAGGTGTTGCCCAGTTCGGCGGCGGCCTGCGTGCATTCGCTGGCGCGTGCCAGCACCTGGCCAATGCTGGCGATCTTCTCGCCCACCTGCACGCCACCGATGCTGACCGTTACCGTGGCCGAACGCGCGCCGATGCTGAAGACGTGTGCGGCGTAGGCTTCGCGGATGCGCTCGGCCAGCGCCACGGTCTGCGCGTAGGGCCCGGCCTGCAGCACGGCAAAATTGTGTTCGCCGAAGCGGGCCAGCTGCGCGTCCTCGCCAACCACCTCGGCCAGCAGGCCGGCCAGGGCGCCGATCAGGGTGTCGGCCGACGCCAGGCCGATGTCCGGCAGCAGGCGCGCGTAGTGGTCCGGCTCGATCAGCAGCAGGCCGAACTGGCCCTCGCTGCGCCCGGCCTGCGCCACCGCGCTCTCCAGCTGCAGCATGAAGGTCGGGCGGTTGAGCAGGCCGGTGACCTGGTCGCGCTGGCGCAGGTCCTCGACCTCGCGCGCCAGCTCCGGATCGAACTCCATGCGGCGGCGGAGCACCACCTGCAGGCAGGATTCGCCCTCGTAGGTGGCGGCGGTGAATTCCATCGTCGCCGGGAACGCGCTGCCATCCTCGTGACGGGCATCAAGCTGGTACTGCGGCGGCGGCGCCTCGCCACGGCTGAGGCCCTTCAGCAGCTGCTTGAAGCCTTCCACGTGCTGCGCGGCGACCATGTCCAGCAGCGAGATGCCTTCGATATCGTCGAAATGCTCGTAACCAAACATTTCCAGATAGGCATCGTTGGCGCGGATGTGCATGCCTTCATGCACGTAGGCGATGGGGTCGCGCGAGGAGGCGATCAGGGCATCGCAGCGGCGCTCGGTCTCGCGCATCTGCGCCTCGATGCGGCGCAGGCCACGACGTGCCTGCAGGTCCACCCACTGGTCACGGACCACAGCGAGCAGGTGCTCGGAACGCTGGCGCAGGGCGAGGGCACGGATGCCGTGGCTGCTGGCCTGCACCAGTTCGTCTTCGTCGATGCGCTCGGCCAGCAGTACCAGCGGAATGTCCTTGCCGCTGGCAGCAATATGCTGGGCCACCAGTGGCAGCGGAATGCCCTGGGAGGGCGAAGCCAGCACCAGGTCGATGGCCTGGCCGGCCAGCACCTGGGCCAGCTCGGCTGCATCCTGCGGGCGCCACGGGCGTACCGCGATGCCGCTGTTGCGCAGGGTGCTGACGATGGCCTCGGCATTTTCGCCGCTGTCATCGACGATCAGCAGGCGGATGGTGATGTCGTTCGCGTTCTGCATGCACTGCTCCCCAATCTGCAAATCTAGATACACGATGCGCGCCGAACCGTCCATGCGCGCACCCCTTGCACGCATCGAACGGCGATGTGGTTCACACCACGCCACCGGCCGCGTGGCCGCTGGCCCAGGCCCACTGGAAGTTGTAGCCGCCCAGCCAGCCGGTCACATCCAGCACCTCGCCAACGAAATGCAGGCCGGGCACACGCTTGGATTCCATCGTCGAAGACGAGACCTCGGCGGTGTCCACGCCGCCCAGGGTGACCTCAGCGGTACGGTAGCCTTCGGTGCCGCTGGCCACCAGCGGGAACGCGCCCAGCAGCTGCGCGGCCTGGCGCAGCACCGGCTCGTCCAGCTGCCGGACGGGCCGGTCGGCAGCCAGTGTTCGCACAGCCGCTGTGCCAGCCGCTTCGGCAGTACCTCGCCCAGCACCGTGCGCAGCTCGGCGGCGGGTCGTTCGCGCTTCATCTGGCGCAGCCACTCGCCGGCATCCTGGCCGGGCAGCAGGTCCAGCTCCAGCGCGTCGCCAGGTTGCCAGAACGAGGAGATCTGCAGGATCGCCGGGCCACTCACGCCGCGATGGGTCAGCAGCATGAAGTTCTGGAAGCTCTTTCCGTTGCAGCGCGCCTCGATGGGGAGAGCGACGCCGCTGAGATCGGCCAGCCGTTCCTGGTGCTTGCCGCTGAGCGTCAGTGGCACCAGGCCTGCGCGGGTCGGGAGCACCTGGTGGCCGAACTGTCGGGCCACTTCATAACCGAAGCCGGTAGCACCCATGCTGGGAATGGACAGGCCGCCGGTGGCAACCACCAGCGAGGCGCAATGGAACAGGCCATGGGGGGTGTGCACACGGAAGCCATCGCTGCCGTGCTCGATGCGCTGCACGCTGCAGTCGGTACGGACCTGCACGCCTGCCGCCTGGCATTCATCCACCAGCATCTTCACGATCTGCTTGGACGAGACATCACAGAACAGCTGGCCCAGCTCTTTTTCGTGATACGCGATGCCGTGCTTGTGCACCAGCTCGATGAAGTGCCAGGGCGTGTAGCGCGCCAGCGCCGACTTGCAGAAGTGCGGGTTGGCCGACAGGAAGTTGGCCGGGGTGGTGCCGGTGTTGGTGAAGTTGCAACGGCCACCGCCGGACATCAGGATCTTCTTGCCGACCTTGTTGGCATGGTCGATCACCTGCACCTGGCGGCCGCGCTGGCCAGCCGTGATCGCGGTCATCAGCCCGGCCGCGCCGGCGCCGATGACCACCACATCGCAACGGATCGTGCTCATGCCTTGGCGCGCTTGCGCCAGTTCGGGATCACGTCGAGCTGGATCTGGTCGTTGAGCAGCTGCACTTCACCGTCCTGGATCAACACGCTCCAACGCATGGCGCGCTGGATCTGCTGGCCCCACAGTTCGACGAAGGCACCGTCGAGGTCGACCACCGAAAGGTTGTCGAAGCGCGCCAGGCCCTTGCTCTGCTTGCTCCACCAGATGTCCGAGGCGTTGCCGCCGTAGTTGATCACCTGCACCTGGCGGCTGCGGTTGCTGGCTTTGCGGATGCGCGATTCGTCCGGATGGCCCAGGTCGATCCACTGCAGGATGTCGCCGGTGTAGTCGTGTTCCCACAGATCCGGCTCGTCATCGGTGCTCAGGCCGCGGCCGAATTCGAGGCGATCGCTGGCATTGAGGGCGAAGGCGAGCAGGCGCACCATCAGGCGATCGTCGGTCTCGGACGGGTGCTGGGCCAGGGTCAGGTTGTGGGTCACGTAGTAGCCGCGATCCATGTCGCTGATCTGCAGTTCGGCCTTGCGGATGGTGGCGGTGAGAGCCATGGGGGGTCCGTGGACTAAAGACGACAATGATAGAGGTTTGCTCCAGGGGTGTCCGTTGCCGGTCTGTCTGCGCAGCGTCAACGGTGGCACTCTTGCGCTCTTTCCCGTGGCCGGAGTGGACGCCATGACCTTGCCCAGCCGCCTGCAGCTGCCGCCCGGCCACTGGCCCAGCCTGCTCGATGGCCTGTGCGCGCGTTTCCCGCGCATCGACCGCGCGCAATGGCAGGATCGTTTCGCCCGAGGCCGTGTGCAGGATGCGCGGGGCAGGGCACTGGCGCCGGACTTGCCTTGGCAGGTTGGGCTGGAAATCCAGTACTTCCGCGAAGTGGCCGACGAGCCTGTGATTCCCTTCGCCGAGACCATCCTGCATCTGGATGCGCACCTGCTGGTGGCCGAAAAGCCGCACTTCCTGCCGGTGACGCCGGCCGGTGGCTATGTACGCGAAACCCTGCTGGCGCGCCTGGTCGCACGTACCGGAAACACCGAACTGGCGCCGTTGCACCGCTTGGACCGGCTGACCGCCGGCCTGGTGCTGTTCTCGACCCAGGCAGCCACGCGTGATGCCTATCAGCGGCTGTTCCGCGAGCGGCGCATCGAGAAGACCTATGAGGCGCTGGCACCGGCGCTGCCCGGGCTGGAGTTTCCGCTGCAGCGCGACAGCCGCCTGGTGTCGGGGGAGCCGTTCTTTCGCATGGCCGAAGTGCCGGGCGAGCCCAATGCGCGCAGTCGGATCGAGCTGATCGAGGCCGAAGGGCCGGTCTGGCGCTACCGGCTGCGGCCGGAAACCGGCCGCAAGCACCAGCTGCGCGTGCATATGGCGATGTTGGGCGCACCCATCGAGGGCGATGACCTGTATCCGCAGCTGAGGCCGCGCCGGGATGACACGTTCGAGTCGCCCCTGCAGCTGCTGGCGCAGGGGCTGGCCTTCGATGACCCATTGAGCGGGGAGCCACGGCGGTTCAGCAGCCAGCGGCGCCTGTGCCTGCCCGGCCAGAGCGGGTAGGGCCGTTCAGCGAACCGGGCGTCGGGCCAGCCAGCGATCCAGCTCGGCGGCGAACAGCTGCCGGTCGCGCGGGCCCAGCGGCGGAGGGCCCCCGGTCTGCACTCCGGCGCCGCGCAGCTCTTCCATGAAATTGCGCATCGACAGCCGCTCGGCCATGTTGTTCGGGGTGTACAGCTGGCCGCGCGGGTTCAGCGCCACGGCCTTCTTCTCCAGCACCAGCGCGGCCAGCGGAATGTCCTGGGTGACGACCAGGTCTCCGGCGGCGACCCGTTCGACGATGGCGCTGTCGGCCACGTCCAGGCCCTGGGGCACCTGGATCGAGCGCAGCCAGCGTGAGGGCGGGGTCCGGATCCACTGGTTGGCGACCAGGGTCAGCTCGATGCCAACGCGTTCAGCGGCACGGAACAGGATGTCGCGAATGACGGTGGGGCAGGCGTCCGCGTCCACCCAGATGCGGGGGAGGGCGGGTTCAGCTTGGGTTTCAGCTTCAGTCATTTACCCAGTGTAGGGTAGGAAAATCCTGAATGGGGACTCGGGGTTAGCCTCGATCGGCTGCCAGCCCTTGTCACGTCTAGCGGGCGGGGCCAGCCCATGAACGTCCGGGCTATCGCTTTTTGCAGAAAACACGCGTATCGTTCGTCCCACTGTGTTTGCTAGGGTCACCGTGAATCGTGGCCTGGTGCAGTTGATCTCACGATCCGCTCATCGATCCGCTTTACCAACGCCTGCAACTCAGTCTCGGCCCCGATACCCGGTGGCTGCGATTTTTTCAACATGTGTTTCAGGAGTTAGTCAAATGTCTGATCGTCAGACCGGCACCGTCAAGTGGTTCAACGACGCCAAGGGCTTCGGCTTCATCACCCCGGAAAGCGGCCCGGACCTGTTTGTGCACTTCCGTGCCATCCAGGGCACCGGCTTCAAGACCCTGCAGGAAGGCCAGAAGGTTACCTTCATCGCCGTCCAGGGTCAGAAGGGTATGCAGGCTGACCAGGTGCAGGCGGTCTAATCCGTCTGCTACCTTTTGGTAGCCAGAACGCCGGAAGCGAAAGCTTCCGGCGTTTTTTTATTGCCCGCTGCTTTGTAGAGTCGAGCTTGCTCGACTGTCTCTGGAAATCAGTCGAGCAAGCTCGACTCTACAAGCGGCATGCACTCTGCGCGGTAGGATGAAATTCCTCCCCAAGGATCATCCCCATGCGCATCGTCCATCACCTGGAAAACTCCCGTTCCCTGCGCGTGCTGTGGATGCTGGAGGAGCTGGGGCTGGACTACGAACTGCGCCGTTATCCGCGTGATCCGAAGACGCTGCTGGCGCCGCCGGAACTGCGCAACGTGCATCCGCTGGGCAAGTCGCCGGTACTGCAGGATGGCGAACTGGTACTGGCCGAGTCCGGCGCGATCCTCGACTACCTCGCGGACCGCTACGACACGCAGCGCCAGCTGTCGCCGTCGCCGATGCCGGCCGATGGTGCCGAGCGCATCGCCTACCGCTATTGGCTGCACTACGCCGAAGGCTCGGCGATGCCGCCGCTGCTGCTGACCCTGGTGATGGGCCGCATCCGCAACGCGTCGATGCCGTTCTTCGCGCGCCCGATCGCGCGCAGCATCGCCGACAAGGCCGAACGTGGCTTCATCGGCCCACAGCGGCGCCTGCACCTGGACTGGATGGAGCGCCGCCTTGCCGAAAGCCCATGGTTCGCCGGCGAGCGCTTCAGTGCGGCCGACATCCAGATGAGCTTCCCGATCCAGGCTGCCGCCGCGCGCGGCGGTGGCCTCGACGACAAGCCGGCACTGCGTGGCTTCCTCAAGCGTATCGGCGAGCGCCCGGCCTACCAGCGTGCCGAGGCCCACGGCGGCCACCTGCAGGCGCTCAGCGGCAATTGAGGAGGGCGGCCGTCGCCCCCATCTTCAGCACCATGGATACCGACAGCCCCCGTTTCGACAACCGCCTGCTGCAGACCCTGCCGGGCGACCCCGAATCCGGCCCGCGCCGGCGCGAAGTGCTGGGCGCGGCCTGGTCGCCGGTGATGCCGACCCCGGTGACGGCGCCCACGCTGCTGGCCTGGGCACCGGACGTCGCCGCGATGCTTGGTTTCGATACCGCTGAGGTCGAGAGCGAAGGCTTCGCGCAGGTGTTTGGCGGCAATGCACTGTACGCCGGCATGCAGCCATGGGCCGCCAACTACGGCGGCCATCAGTTTGGCCATTGGGCCGGCCAGCTCGGCGATGGCCGTGCGATCTCGCTGGGTGAACTGGTCGCGCCGGATGGCCGCCACTGGGAGCTGCAGCTGAAGGGTGCTGGCCCGACGCCATACTCGCGCGGCGCCGATGGGCGCGCCGTGCTGCGCTCATCCATCCGCGAATTCCTCTGCAGCGAGGCCATGCACCACCTGGGCGTGCCGACCACGCGCGCATTGTCGCTGGTGGGTACCGGCGACGACGTGGTGCGCGACATGTTCTACGACGGCCATCCGCGTGCAGAGCCCGGCGCCATCGTATGCCGGGTGTCGCCGTCGTTCCTGCGCTTTGGTTCCTTCGAACTGCCGGCGTCGCGCGGGGAAACCGCCCTGCTGCAGCAGCTGGTCGATGCCTGCATCGCGCGTGATTTCCCTGGACTGCAAGGGCAGGGCGAGGCGCTGTACGGCGACTGGTTCGCGCAGATCGCGGTGCGCACCGCCGAGATGATCGCGCACTGGATGCGCGTCGGCTTCGTGCATGGCGTGATGAATACCGACAACCTGTCCGTGCTCGGCCTCACGCTCGACTACGGTCCCTACGGCTGGGTCGAGGATTTCGATCCGGACTGGACACCGAACACCACCGACGCGCAGGGCCGCCGCTACCGCTTCGGTACCCAGCCGCAGGTCGCGTACTGGAACCTGAGCCGGTTGGCGCAGGCACTATCGCCGCTGTTTGCCGATGTCGCACCGCTGCAGGCCGGTCTGGCGGCTTACCAGTCCACCTTCGTGGCCTGCACGCGCCGCGACGCCGCAGCCAAGCTCGGCCTGGCCGCAGCCGACGATGACGACCTGCAGCTCTACCTGCGCTGGCAGCAGCTGATGCAGGACGGTGCCATGGACATGACCTTGGCCTGGCGCGCGCTGATGCGGATCGATCCGGTGGCGCCCGATGCGGGCGTTCTGGACGCGGTGTACTACGACGAGGCGCGCCAGCAGGCGGTGCAGGCACCGTTGCAGCAGTGGCTGCAGGACTACGCGGTGCGCCTGCGCAGCGATCCGCTGTCGGCCAGCGAACGCCTGGCGAAGATGGCAGCGGCCAACCCGCTGTACGTGCTGCGCAACTGGCTGGCACAGGAGGCGATCGACCGCGCCGAACAGGGCGACCTCGGCGGTATTCATGCGTTGCAGGACGTACTGCGCGATCCATACACCGAGCGTGCCGGCCTGGAACACTTCGCCGGCAAGCGCCCGGCGTGGGCGGACAATCGCGCCGGCTGCTCGATGCTGTCCTGCAGTTCCTGAGGGTGGGTTTCGGCAGGGCTGCGCCCTGCACCCGCAGAGGCCACCGCAACAGCCAGAGCAAAAGCTGGATTCCGTGGTTTGGCGGGGCGGTGTCGGAGTGCGGGGACGCCGCAAGTACGTCCGTGTAGGCTTGGCAGCCGCATCCATGCGGCTGACACCCCGCACTCCGACACCGCCCCACCTCCGACAGATTCCCGCTGCTGTGGGTAGATGTCGACCTTGGTCGACACGGTAGATCCACGCCATGCGTGGATGCTCTTCGTTCAATTCTCGAAATATTCGATTTCGATTGAGATTCATCCACACATGGCGTGGATTCGCGACAGATCGCAGAAATCTGTCGAAGGCGGGGTGGGGCCGGTGGCGGGAGTGTCCGCGGCATGGATGCCGCGGCCAAGCCCCCAAGGACGGGTTTACGGCGTCTCCCGCCACCGGACCCACCCCGCCATCCCACAGGAATCCTGCTGTTGCCGTTGCTCTTGCTGTTGCCTTGGCTTGAAGCCTCTGCAGGTGCCGGGCGCAGCCCGGCCGATACCCCCAACAGGCAGGCGGCGCCCGGAACAGGTACCCTATGCCGCCGTCAGATAGCCAATGTGACATGACCGACGCCATCGTCGCTCCGCAGTGGGCCTCCCGCCTGCGCGACATCGCCGACTTCCCCAAGCCCGGCATCCTCTTCAAGGACATCATGCCGCTGCTCGCCCACAGCGAGGACTTCCGCGGTGCCATCACCGCGATGGCCGACCGCTGGCGCGACCAGAAGCTGGACGCGGTGATCGGTATCGAATCGCGTGGCTTCATCCTTGGCGCCGCGATGGCGCTGGAACTGGGCGTCGGCTTCGTGCCGGTGCGCAAGCCGGGCAAGCTGCCGGGCCAGGTGCTGCGCGAGGAATACACGCTGGAATACCGCAGCGACTGCATCGAAGTGCACGCCGATGCGCTGCCGGCCGGTGCCCGCGTGGCAATCATCGACGACGTGCTGGCCACTGGCGGCACGCTGGTCGCTGCGCTGTCGCTGGTGCGCCGCCTGGGTGTTGAAGTGGTCGGCGCCGGCGTGCTGGTCGAACTGGACGGCCTCGGTGGTCGCGCCCGCTGGGAATCGGATCTGCCGCTGCACACCGAACTGGTGTTCTGATCGAAGGGCAGGTGCCAACCAAGGTTGGCATCTACCAGAGCGAATGGCCGGGAGCCGGTAGTTGCCAACCTTGGTTGGCAGCACTTTTCGCGACGGGTGCCATGGACGGGCCAACCAAGGTTGGCCGCTACCAGGCCAGATCGTTGCCAACCGGGGTTGGCAACGCTGCTTCAATCACATCATCCGCACTCGGAAACGGCGGCCCTTGATCTTGCCGGCTTCCAGCTTGGCCACGGCCTTGCTGGCCTGCTCGCGCGCGATCGCCACATAGGAGCGGGTCGGGAAGATCGCGATCTTGCCGATGAACTTGCTCGACAGGCCGGCATCACCGGTCAGCGCACCGAGGATATCGCCCGGGCGCAGCTTGTCGGTCTTGCCGCCGTCGATCCGCAGGGTGCGCATCGCGGCCTGCGGCAATTCGGCCGGGCGCGCGGTTGCCAGCGGCGTCTTCTGCCAGTCCAGCGGCTGCCCCATCTGCGCTTCGATGGCTTCGGCACGGGTCTTCTCGCGACCGGCCACCAGGCTGATCGCCAGGCCGCTGGCACCGGCCCGGCCGGTGCGGCCCACGCGGTGCTGGTAGCTCTCCACGTCGGTCGGCAGCTCGTAGTTGATCACCGCCGCCAGCTCTTCCACGTCCAGGCCGCGTGCGGCCACGTCGCTGGCCACCAGCACGTTGCAGCTGCGGTTGGCCAGCAGCAACAGCACTTCCTCGCGGTCGCGCTGTTCCATCTCGCCATGCAGAGCCAGTGCGGAGAAGCCGAACTGCTGCAGCGAGTTGGCAACTTCGTCCACGTCCTTGCGGGTGTTGCAGAACACCACCGCCGATTCCGGGGTGTACTTCAGCAGCAGGCCGGCCAGCGCCTTCTGGCGATGCGCCGGTTCCACCTCGCAGAACAGGTGGCGGATCGCCGGTGCCTGGTCGGCGCCTTCCACGGTCACTTCCACCGCGTCGCGCAGCAGATCGCGCGCCATGGCGCGGATGCTGTCGGGGAAAGTGGCCGAGAACAGCAGGCTCTGGCGGTCCTTGTGGGTGCGGCCGGCGATCTCGCGGATCGGCTCTTCGAAGCCCATGTCGAGCATGCGGTCGGCCTCGTCCAGCACCAGCGTGCGCACCGCACTCAGATTCAGCGCGCGCTTGCGTGCCAGCTCCTGCACACGGCCGGGCGTGCCGACCACCACGTGCGGGTCATGGCCCTCCAGCGACGCCAACTGCGGGCCCAGCGGCACGCCGCCAACCAGCAGCAACAGTTTCAGGTTGGGGATGCCGGTGGCCAGCTTGCGGATCTGCTTGCCGACCTGGTCGGCCAGTTCGCGGGTCGGGCACAGCACGAGCGCCTGCACGCGGATCAGGCTGGGGTCGATGGCCTGCAGCAGGCCCAGGCCGAAGGCGGCGGTCTTGCCACTGCCGGTCGGCGCCTGTGCGATCACGTCGCGGCCATCCAAGATAGCCGGCAGGCTCTGCGCCTGCACGGGGGTGAGGGTGGTGTACCCGAGGGCATCCAGGCCGGGCTGCAGGGCCGGGCTCAGCGGCAGGGTCGAGAAGTCAGTCATGGCGCATTGTACCCGTCCGCGCGGCGGCTCCCTGCTCTGGGGTCCTCATCCATGTGGGTGCCGACCCTGGTCGGCACGCTCTTGATCAGCCCAGCATTGCCAGCACACCCTGGTGGATCGCCAGGCCACCGAACAACAGCCAGGCGAACAGGATCAGTGCCAGCAGCAGCGGCTTCAGGCCCGCCTGGCGCAGCGCCGAGACGTGGGTGGTCAGTCCCAGCGCGGCCATCGCCATCGCCAGCAGCACGGTATCCAGCTGCACCAGCCCGGCCTGGAGGCCAGCCGGCAGCAGGTGCAGCGAGTTGAAACCGGCCACCGCCACGAAACCGAACGCGAACCACGGCACCACGATGCGCGCCTTGCTGCCCTCGGCGCTGGCCTTGCCGCCACGGGCCAGCCACAGCGACAGCGCGATCAGGAACGGCGCCAGCAGCATCACCCGCACCATCTTGGTGATCACCGCTGTGTCGGCCGCTGCTTCGTTGACCGCGCGGCCTGCCGCCACCACCTGTGCCACTTCATGCACCGTCGCACCGGTGAAAAGACCGTACTGCCGCGCGTCCATCGCCAGCCAGCCGTGCGACTGCACCAAGGCATACAGCGCCGGGTACAGGAACATCGCCAGCGTGCCGAAGACCACCACCGTAGAGACCGCGACGGTGACCTGCGCAGCGCGGCCGCGCACCACCGGCTCGGCGGCCATCACCGCCGCCGCGCCGCAGATCGCGCTGCCGGCACCGATCAGCATGGCCGCCTCGCGCTCCATCTTGAACACGCGCACGCCCAGCCAGCAGGCCAGGCCGAAGGTGCTGGCAACCACCAGCACGTCCATCAGCACGCCAGTGACGCCGACATGGCCGATGTCCTGGAAGGTCAGGCGCAGACCGTACAGCACGATGCCGGCGCGCAGCAGCCAGTGCTTGGAGAAGCCCACGCCGGCCGCGCTGCCCGGTGCCAGCCGCGGGTAAAGGGTGTTGCCGACCACGATGCCGGCGACGATGGCCACGGTCAGTGCGCTCAAGCCATGCGCCTGCAGCCAGGGAAGCTCGGCCAGGTACAGCGATGCCGCCGCGATCAGGCCCACCAGCAGAAGGCCGGGCAGACGCGGTTGCCAGCGTTGGCGCAGGGCAGGCAGGGTCCAGGAGGAGAGAGCGGGGGCGTTCATGGCAAGGGCAGGGCTGGAAGGATGGGGGCAAGCGTGCGCCTGCCTGACCGACCTGTAAAACGAATAATATGGGTGAAACCTACCTATCTAGAAGGTAATAAGCATGCGACTGACGTTGCGACAGCTTCAGGTATTCGTCGCCATTGCCGACCACGGCAGCACCACCGCCGCCGGACAGGCCATTGCGCTCTCGCAGTCGGCCAGCAGCGCCGCGCTGCACGAACTGGAGGCGCACTTCGGCACCCCGCTGTTCGACCGCATCGGCCGCCGCTTGGCGCTCAACGGGCACGGCCGCGCACTGCTGGAGCCGGCGCGCACCCTGCTGGTCAACGCCGCCGATCTGGAGCGGCAGCTGGCCGCCGGCGGCGACCCGTCGCAGGGCGCGCCGCTGCGGCTGGTGCTGGCCGCCAGTACCACCATCGGCAATTACCTGCTGCCGCCACGCATCGCCGAACTGCTGCGCCAGGCACCACAGGCCGAGGTCGACCTGCGCATCGACAACAGTGCCGGCGTGGTCGCCGCCGTGCAGCGCCTGGATGTGGACGCCGGCCTGATCGAAGGCCCGTGCCACGAGCGTGGCCTGCAGGTCACCGCTTGGCAGCAGGATCCGCTGGTGATCGTGGCTGCCGCCGACACCCCCGCGCGCTGGACGCTGGAAGAACTGCGCCGCGCGCGCTGGCTGCTGCGCGAACCGGGCTCCGGCACCCGCGAAGCCGTGGAACAGGCGCTGCTGCCGCACCTGCGTGGCTTCGCCCAGACCCTGCAGCTGGGCAATACCGAAGCAATCAAGCAGGCCGCCATCGCCGGCCTCGGCCTGGCCTGCCTCTCGCGCCACGCGCTGGAAGAGCCCTTGGCCCTGGGCCGCCTGCGCGTGCTCGAGACCCCGCTGCCCGCCCTGCAACGCACCCTGTGGCTGGTACGCCACCCGGGCAAGCAATGGTTGCCGGGGTTGCAGGTGTTGCTGGGGGAGGTGGAGTAAGTCATCAGACCCCTAGTCGATTCCATCCATCGACAGTCCCTGCAGCGCTCATCCACGCATGGCGTGGATCTATCGTGTCGACCAAGGTCGACACCCACCAGAGCAGAATGCCGTTCCGACAGATCGCGGGAAACTGTCAGAGGCGGGGTGGTGTGGGTCTGCAGGACCGTTGGCGCCATGGATGGCGCCATCGAGCCCCCATGGATGGGTTTACGGCCTGTCCTGCAGGCCCACACCGCCCCGCCATCCCACAGGAAACCGGCTTTTGACGTTGCCGTTGAGATTGCCGGCCAGCGGCCGGCACTACCGCGGGTGCCGGGTGCAACCCGGCCGACGCCCCCAACCCGTACAATATCCGGATGCCTCTGATTACCCTACAGAACGTCGACTTCAGCGTCGGCGGCCCGTTGTTGCTGGAAAAGGCCGAACTGTCGATCGAGCCGGGCGAACGCATCGCCCTGATCGGCCGCAACGGCGCCGGCAAATCCACCCTGCTCAAGCTGCTGTCCGGCGACCACAAGCCCGATGACGGCGAAGTCCGCGTGCAGCAGGGCGTGCGTGTCACCCGCCTGGAGCAGGAAGTGCCACACGGCGCGGCCGGTTCGGTGTTCGACGTCGTCGCCGATGGCCTCGGCGAACTGGGCCAGTGGCTGGCCGAGTTCCACCACCTCAGCCATGCCGAGGTCTTCGATGGCGAAGCCCTCGGCAACGTGCAGGCCAAGATCGATGCCGCCAACGGCTGGGGCCTGGACCAGCGCGTCAGCGAAACCCTGACCAAGCTCGACCTGGATGGGGAGGCCGAGTTCGGCCGCCTGTCCGGCGGCATGAAGCGCCGCGTGCTGCTCGCCCGCGCGCTGGTGTCCAGCCCCGATGTGCTGCTGCTGGACGAACCGACCAACCACCTGGACATCGAGGCCATCGACTGGCTCGAAGCGTTCCTGAAGGGCTGGAGCGGCAGCGTGGTGTTCGTCACCCATGACCGCCGCTTCCTGCGTGCGCTGGCCACCCGCATCGTCGAGATCGATCGCGGCCAGGTCACCAGCTGGCCGGGCGACTGGGCCAACTACGAGCGCCGCCGCGAGGAACGCCTCAATGCACAGGCGCAGGAAAACGCACGCTTCGACAAGCTGCTGGCGCAGGAAGAAGTCTGGATCCGCCAGGGCATCAAGGCCCGCCGCACCCGCGATGAAGGCCGTGTGCGCCGCCTGAAGGCGATGCGCAACGAACGTTCGCAGCGTCGCGACCTCAGCGGCAACGTCAAGATGGAAGCCGCGCAGGGCGTCAGCTCCGGCAAGAAGGTGATCGACGTCAAGGACATTTCGTTCGCCTTCGGCGAGCGCACCATGGTCCGCGATTTCACCACCACCATCCTGCGTGGCGATCGCATCGGCCTGATCGGCCCCAACGGCAGCGGCAAGACCACGCTGCTGAAGCTGCTGCTGGGCGAACTGCAGCCGGCCAAGGGTGAGGTCAATGCGGGCACCAACCTGCAGATCGCGTATTTCGACCAGTACCGTGCGGTGCTGCGCGAAGACTGGAGCGCGATCGAGAACGTGGCCGAAGGCCGCGACTTCCTCGAGTTCAACGGCAAGCGCAAGCATGTGCATGCTTACCTGCAGGACTTCATGTTCACCCCGGAACGTGCACGTGCGCCGATCACCCGCCTGTCCGGTGGCGAGCGCAACCGCCTGCTGCTGGCCAAGCTGTTCGCGCAGCCGTCCAACCTGCTGGTGATGGACGAACCGACCAACGACCTCGACGTGGAAACCCTGGAGCTGCTGGAAGAGCTGCTGGGCGACTACACCGGCACCCTGCTGCTGGTCAGCCACGACCGTGACTTCATCGACAACGTGGTGACCTCCACGCTGGTGATGGAAGGCGACGGTGTGATCGGTGAGTACGTTGGCGGCTACAGCGACTGGCAGCGTTATGCGGCCAGTGTGGCGACGCCTGCTGCGGCTCCGGCAGCCAAGCCGGCGGCAGCTGCACCGGCCGCCACGGCCGCTGCTCCGGCTGCGCCCAAGCGCAAGCTGGCCTACAAGGAAGCGCGCGAACTGGAGCAGTTGCCGAAGACCATCGAGAAGCTGGAAGGCGATGTCGAAGGCCTGACCTCGGCGATGAACGACCCGTCGTTCTACACCCGCAGCAGTGCCGAAGTGACCGCGCACACGCAGCAGCTGGCCAAGGTGCAGGCCGAGCTGGATGCCGCGTACGCGCGCTGGGAAGAGCTGGAAGGCTGAGCGTTGACCGGCGCCAGCGGTTGCGCCGATTGATGTAGAGCCGAGCCCACGCTCGGCTCAGTAGCAACTGTCTTGTCAGGGGCAGCCGAGGGCCACCTCGGCGTCCCGCTTACGGGCGTTGAGGATCACCAGCATTTTGCGCATGACCGCCACGAGCGCCACCTTGCTCGCTTTGCCCTTGGCCTTCAGGCCAGCGTAAAACGCGCGCAGTCCTGGCTCGTACCGGATGGCCGTCAGGGCCGCCATGTAAAGGGCTTCGCGTACCACTGCGCGCCCACCACTGATCCGCCGTTGGCCCTGCCAGGTGCCACTTTCGCGGTTCATCGGGGCCAACCCCACCAGCGATGCTATGGCTTTGCTTCCCAAGCTGCCCAGTTCGGGCAACTCGCAGGCCAGTGTGCTGATCAGGATGGGGCCGACGCCTTTGAGCGTGCCGATATTCTTCCAGCCAGGCTGTCCCTCAAGCTGCTCGGCAATAGCTTTATCCAGTTGCTTCAGGTCGTCAGATAGCTGGGCTATATGGCGTTGCTTCATCGCAATCAGATCCGGATCGACCAATCGCCGCAAGCGCTGCATCTCACTGACCCGCATCTGCACCAAATGCCTGCGGCATTGCGCAAATTCAGCCAGACGCTGCCGCCAAGGGGCAGGCGGTACGTAGCGGGTCAGCGGCAACAAATGGGCCATCTGCGCCAGCACTGTCGCATCGAGCCGATCGGTCTTGGCGGCACGGCCCGTGCCTTGGGCAAATCGCCGTGCACGCGCCGGATTGATTCGCACCATCGGCAGGCCGGCGGCGTGCAATACATCCAGAGCAGCACGCTCGTAACCCCCGCTTGCCTCAAGAACGACCTGCTTGATCGGCCACGTCTTCAGCCACCGAATCAAGCGCACAAAGCCGCGCTTGTCGTTGCTGAATTGGCGAAACTGCTCTCCATGGACGACCACATCCAGCGTGGCTTTGCTCACATCGATCCCGATCCCAAACATGGCAGAACTCCGCTAGGCTGACAGGGTCGAGAGCTCTCCCCGCTTGCCCAGTCTTATCAGTTCGAGCGCCAACTCAACCAACTGTTCGGGCGGTTCAGGGAGAATCCGGCGTGGGGACCCAAGCTACTTCTCGGTCGCAAGACCTGGATCCACACGGTCGCCCACGCCGGGCTCTCGGCCCCCAAGGTGCCAGATCGGCAAGAGATAAGATCCACGCCATGCGTGGATATCCGGATCTGTGCGGACCAACGGTCCGCACCCACCAATCAACGGTCCGCACAGACCGGGGGCCGGCGGTCATTTGACCCCGTGCAGATCCCGCAGCTGGGTCGGCCGGCTGCCGAAATACGCCGCCAGATCGGCAATGTCCTGATCACTCAGGTCCTTCGCCTGCGGCGTCATCAGCGCATGCTGGCGGTCACCGGCGCGGTAGGCCTGCAGCGCATGCGCCAGGTAGTCGCCGTACTGCCCACCCAGCTTCGGATAGGTCGGATCGATCGGCGCATTGCCGTCGGCCCCGTGGCAGTCGATGCAACTCTGGTTGGTGGCTTTGCCCTTCACCTTGGCGCGGGCTTCACCTGCTGCCTCGCGACCTGCCGGCAGGCCGGCGGAGGACGATGAACCGTGTTCGCCGCTGGCATGGCCCGGGTCGGCGGCGGATTTCTCGCTGTTCTCCACCTGCGACTGCGAACAGGCCGCCAGCAGCAGGGCAACGGACAGGGCGATGGCGTGACGCATCGGATGCGCGGCTTTCGACATGGGCGGGCCTTACTTGACGGTGGACAGGTAAACAGCGAGATCGGCGATCTCCTGTTCGCTGAAACTCATCGACTGCGCCTGCATCGTCGGATGCCTGCGCTTGCCCTGGCGGTACTCGGTCAGGGCCTGGGCCAGGTACTGCTGGGTCTGGCCGCCGATCTTCGGCACCCGGTAACTGGGGTAGGCGTTCTTGTAACCGGTGATGCCATGGCACCCCTGGCAGGTATAGGCCAGGACACGGCCATTGTCGAAGTTGCCGGTGGGGGCGGCAGGCGCCGGGGCAGCGGCGGGAGCCGGGGCCGGGGCAGGTGTGGCAGGAGCAGGAGCGGGCTGTGCGGCGGCCCCAAGGGGCAGGAGGACGGCCAGAGCGAGACAAGCGGCGAGCGGCTGCGGGCGCATGGTGTCGTTTCCGGGGATTCGGGTCTGGTCGTTCCGGCGTGGGGTACGGAACGCCCCGAGTATAGCCTCAGGTTTCATCTAGCTGAAATGGGGGTGGCCCGACCAGCGGCGTGAAGAGACCATGACCTTTGGGATATGGTGTTGCCGTGAAGTGGTGCATTACTTTGCTACCACACCTGTCCACGCATCCTCCAGGGACCTGACGATGTCACACCCAACCTTCCTGTCCGGCCGTCGCAGCGGAATCTGCGCTGCCGCACTGCTGATCTCCACCTCCCTGCTGCTGGGCGGTTGCGCCGCAGGGCCCAATTCCGAAGCCAAGGCTGCCGAGACCAAGGAGGAGAAGAAGGTTGACGCGGTCCCCGTCGAAGTGGCCGTGGCCAGCCATCGCGCGGTTGCCGCCAGCTACACCGGCACCGCTGCGCTGGAACCGCGCGCCGAATCGCAGGTGGTGGCCAAGACCTCCGGCGTGGCGCTGGCGGTGCTGGTCGAGGAAGGCCAGCGGGTCACCGCCGGGCAGCCGCTGGTGCGCCTGGACCCGGACCGTGCACGCCTGGCCGTTGCCCAGAGCGAAGCGCAGATGCGCAAGCTGGAAAACAACTACCAGCGTGCACAGAAACTGGTTGGCCAGCAGATGGTCAGCGCCGCCGATGTCGACCAGCTGCGTTTTGATCTGGAAAACGCCCGTGCGCAGTACCGCCTGGCTACGCTGGAGCTGTCCTACACCACCGTCGTGGCACCGATCTCCGGCGTGATCGCCTCGCGCTCGATCAAGACCGGCAACTTCGTGCAGATCAATACACCGATCTTCCGCATCGTCGACAACTCGCGGCTGGAAGCCACCCTCAACGTGCCCGAGCGTGAGCTGGCCACCCTGCGCGCCGGCCAGCCGGTGACGCTGGCCGCCGATGCGCTGCCGGGGCAGAGCTTCACCGGCACCGTCGATCGCATCGCGCCGGTGGTGGATTCGGGCAGCGGCACGTTTCGCGTGGTCAGTGCCTTCGACGGCGCCGCGCACGCGCTGCAGCCCGGCATGTTCGGGCGCATCCGCATTGATTACGACCAGCGTGCCGATGCGCTGGTGGTGCCGCGCCTGGCGCTGCTCGACGACGGTGAGCCGGCGGTGTTCCGGGTGCGCGAAGGCAAGGTCGCACGCGTTCCGGTCAAGCTGGGTTACGCCGAGGGCCCGTGGGTGGAGATCCGTGATGGCCTGGCGGCCGGTGATCAGGTGGTCACCGCCGGCAAGGTCGCCCTGCGCGACGGCACCGCAGTGCAGGTGATCGCCGATCCGAAGGCAAAGGCAAAGACGGTCGCAGCGGCCGCCAAGCCGGCAGACAAGGCCGGGAGCAAGCAATGACCGGCCCGGGCCACGACCACGGTGCCTCGCCGGCGAGCGACGGCGCCGCCGCCGGCATGCGCGGCGGCCTGGTGGAATTCGCCACCCGCCGCCGCGTGACCATCGCCATGTGCACGGTCACGCTGCTGCTGTTCGGCCTGATCGCGCTGGGCAACCTCAAGGTCAACCTGCTGCCGGACCTGAGTTACCCGACGCTGACCGTGCGAACCGAGTACACCGGCGCGGCGCCGACCGAAATCGAAACCCTGATCACCCAGCCGGTCGAAGAAGCGGTGGGCGTGGTCAAGAACCTGCGCAAGCTGAAGTCGGTCTCGCGCACCGGCCAGAGCGACGTGGTGCTGGAGTTTGCCTGGGGCACCAACATGGACCAGGCCAGCCTGGAGGTGCGCGACAAGATGGAAGCGCTGAACCTGCCGCTGGAGGCCAAGGCCCCGGTGCTGCTGCGCTTCAATCCGTCCACGGAGCCGATCATGCGCCTGGTGCTGTCCAGCAAGACCGCACCGGCCAGCGATGCCGATGCGGTCCGCGAGCTGACCGGCCTGCGCCGCTATGCCGACGAAGACCTGAAGAAGAAGCTGGAGCCGGTCACCGGCGTGGCAGCGGTCAAGGTCGGTGGCGGCCTTGAGGACGAGATCCAGGTCGACATCGACCAGCAGAAGCTGGCACAGCTGAATCTGCCGATCGACACCGTCATCAAGCGCCTGAAGGACGAGAACATCAACATCTCCGGCGGTCGCCTGGAGGAGGGTTCGCAGCGCTTCCTGGTGCGCACCGTCAACCAGTTCGCCGACCTGGAGGAGATCCGCAACCTGCTGGTCACCACCCAGGGCTCGAACGGAAGTGCAGCCGACTCGGCATTGCAGCAGATGTTCAACATCGCCGCGTCGACTGGTTCGGCCGCGGCCATCGCAGCGGCCTCGGCGGCGCAGAGCGCATCGTCCGGTGCTGGCTCCAGCGTGGTCGCCAATGGCGTGCCGGTACGCCTGAAGGACGTGGCCACCGTTCGCCAGGGCTACAAGGAGCGCGAAGCGGTGATCCGGCTGGGCGGCAAGGAATCGGTTGAACTGGCCATCTACAAGGAAGGCGACGCCAATACGGTGTCCACCGCCGAAGCGCTGCGCAAGCGCCTGGAGCAGATCAAGGGCACGTTCCCGTCCGATGTCGAGATGACCACCATCGAGGACCAGTCGCGCTTCATCGAGCACGCCATCGCCGACGTCAAGAAGGATGCGGTGATCGGTGGCCTGCTGGCGATCCTGATCATCTTCCTGTTCCTGCGCGATGGCTGGAGCACGTTCGTGATCAGCCTGTCGCTGCCGGTCTCGATCATCGCCACGTTCTTCTTCATGGGCCAGCTCGGCTTGAGCTTGAACGTGATGTCGCTGGGCGGCCTGGCATTGGCCACCGGCCTGGTGGTGGATGACTCGATCGTGGTGCTGGAGAGCATTGCCAAGGCCCGCGAGCGTGGCCTGGGCATCCTGCAGGCGGCGATCGTCGGTACCCGCGAAGTGAGCATGGCGGTGGTCGCCTCGACCCTGACCACCATCGCGGTGTTCCTGCCGCTGGTGTTCGTCGACGGCATCGCCGGCCAGCTGTTCCGTGATCAGGCACTGACCGTGGCGATCGCGATCGCGATCTCGCTGCTGGTGTCGATGACCCTGATTCCGATGCTGAGCTCGCTGAAGGGACGGCCGCCGCTGGCGTTCCCGGAAGAGGCGCCGAACGAACCGTGGCAACCGCAGAGCCGCTGGCAGAAGCCGGTTGCGCTGGGCCGCCGTGGCGCCGTGGCGACCGCGCGCTGGGGCTTCTACGCGCTGGCCTGGCTGATCGTGCGCCTGTGGCGTGGGGTGGTCGCGGTGGTCGGCCCGGTGATGCGCAAGGCCAGCGACCTGGCGATGAAGCCCTATGCCGGTGCCGAGCGCGGCTACCTGCGGCTGCTGCCGAGCGCGCTGGCCCATCCGGGCAAGGTGCTGGGGGTGGCCACGATCATCTTCGTGGCGACCATGGCGCTGGTGCCGATGCTCGGCGCCGACCTGATCCCGCAGTTGGCCCAGGACCGCTTCGAGATGACGGTGAAGCTGCCGGCCGGCACGCCGCTGAAGCAGACCGATGCGCTGGTGCGCGAGCTGCAGCTGGCGCACGGCAAGGGGCAGGGCGTCGCATCGCTGTACGGCGTCAGTGGCAGCGGCACCCGCCTGGATGCCAGCCCGACCGAGAGCGGCGAGAACATCGGCAAGCTGACCGTGGTGATGGAAGGCGGCGGCAATGCACGTACCGAAGCGGAGATCACCGAGCGCCTGCGTGACACCATGGGCCAGCATCCGGGTGCACAGGTCGATTTCGCACGACCGGCGTTGTTCAGCTTCTCCACGCCGCTGGAAATCGAGCTGCGCGGGCAGGACATGGCGACGCTGGAAGTGGCCGGCCAGCGCCTGGCGGCGATGCTGCGCGGTAACGCGCACTACGCCGACGTGAAGTCGACGGTGGAAGAGGGCTTCCCGGAAATCCAGATCCGCTTCGACCAGGAACGCGCGGGTGCGCTGGGCCTGACCACGCGCCAGATCGCTGACGTGGTGGTGAAGAAGGTGCGTGGCGACGTGGCCACCCGTTACAGCTTCCGTGACCGCAAGATCGACGTGCTGGTGCGTGCGCAGGAAGGTGATCGTGCCAGCGTGGAAAGCATCCGTCGGCTGATCGTCAATCCGGGCAGCACCCGTCCGGTCACGCTGGATGCGGTGGCCGATGTGGTGGCCACCACCGGCCCCAGCGAGATCCATCGCGCCGACCAGACCCGCGTCGCCGTCGTGTCGGCCAACCTGCGCGATATCGATCTGGGCGCGGCCATGCGCGAAGTGCAGCAGATGGTGGCCGAGCAGCCGCTGGGCGCGGGTGTCGGCCTGCACATCGGTGGCCAGGGTGAGGAGCTGGCGCAGGCGGCGAAGTCGCTGATCTTCGCCTTTGGCCTGGCGATCTTCCTGGTCTACCTGGTGATGGCCTCGCAGTTCGAGTCGCTGCTGCATCCGTTCGTGATCCTGTTCACCATCCCGCTGGCGCTGGTCGGTGCGATCCTGGCGCTGATGCTGACCGGCAAGCCCATTTCGGTGGTGGTGTTCATCGGCCTGATCCTGCTGGTCGGCCTGGTCACCAAGAACGCGATCATCCTGATCGACAAGGTCAACCAGCTGCGCGAGGCCGGCGTGGCCAAGCACGAGGCCCTGGTGGAAGGGGCACGCTCGCGCCTGCGGCCGATCATCATGACCACCCTGTGCACGCTGTTCGGCTTCCTGCCGCTGGCGGTGGCGATGGGCGAGGGTGCCGAAGTGCGCGCGCCGATGGCGATCACCGTGATCGGCGGCCTGCTGGTGTCGACCCTGCTCACCCTGCTGGTGATTCCGGTGGTGTACGACCTGATGGATCGTCGCGGTGATGCCTATTACCGCGAACGCGGCCGCAAGCATGCCGGCGAGATCGAACCGGGTGCGGCGGGCAGCGCGGCGGGTGCGGAGGAACCGGCATGAGTGTTGCCGAGTTCTCCATCCGCCGCCCGGTCACCACCATCATGTGTTTCGTATCACTGGTGGTGATCGGCCTGATCGCTTCGTTCCGGCTGCCGCTGGAGGCGCTGCCGGACATCTCCGCGCCGTTCCTGTTCGTGCAGATCCCGTATACCGGTTCAACTCCGGAGGAAGTGGAGCGAACCATCATCCGCCCGGTGGAGGAATCGCTGGCGACGATGACCGGCATCAAGCGCATGCGCTCGTCGGCCACCTCCGAGGCCGCCCTGATCTTCATCGAGTTCAGCGACTGGGACCGCGACATCGCCATCGCTGCCTCCGATGCACGCGAGCGCATCGACGCGATCCGCAGCGACCTGCCGGACGACCTGCAGCGCTACAACGTGTTCAAGTGGTCCAGCAGTGACCAGCCGGTGCTGAAGGTGCGACTGGCCAGCACCACCGACCTGACCACCGCCTATGACATGCTCGACCGCGAATTCAAGCGGCGCATCGAGCGCATCCCCGGCGTGGCGCGCGTCGACATCACCGGTGCGCCGCCGAACGAGGTGGAGATCGCCATCGATCCGAACCGGCTCAACGCGCACGGGCTGAGCATCAACGAGCTGAGCGAGCGTTTGCGCACGCTGAACTTCTCGATCTCGGCCGGGCAGATCGACGACAACGGCCAGCGCGTGCGCGTGCAGCCGGTGGGCGAGATCACCGACCTGCAGGAAATGCGCGACCTGGTGATCAACGCCAAGGGCCTGCGCCTTGGGGATATCGCTGACGTGCGCCTGAAGCCGGCGCGGATGAACTACGGGCGACGCCTCGATGGCAACCCGGCCGTCGGCCTGGATATTTTCAAGGAGCGCAGCGCCAACCTGGTGGAAGTCTCGCGCGCGGCGCTGGCCGAGGTCGAGTCGATCCGTGCGGAGGCGTCGATGCGCGACGTGCAGATCAAGGTGATCGACAACCAGGGCAAGGCGGTGACGTCCTCGCTGCTGGAACTGGCCGAGGCCGGTGCCGTCGGCCTGATCCTGTCGGTGACGGTGCTGTTCTTCTTCCTGCGCCATTGGCCATCCACGTTGATGGTGACCCTGGCCATTCCGATCTGCTTCACCATCACCCTGGGCTTCATGTACTTCGTGGGGGTGACGCTGAACATCCTGACCATGATGGGCCTGCTGCTGGCGGTGGGCATGCTGGTCGACAACGCCGTGGTGGTGGTCGAGAGCATCTACCAGGAGCGCGAGCGGCTGCCGGGGCAGCCGCGGCTGGCCTCGATCATCGGCACCCGCAACGTGGCCATCGCGCTCAGCGCCGGCACGCTGTGCCACTGCATCGTGTTCGTGCCGAACCTGTTTGGCGAGACCAACAATATCAGCATCTTCATGGCGCAGATCGCGATCACCATCTCGGTCTCGCTGCTGGCCTCATGGCTGGTCGCGGTCAGCCTGATCCCAATGCTGTCCGCGCGCATGGCCACGCCCAAGCTGGTGCACTCGAAGACCGGCATGATCGCGCGCCTGCAGCGCCGCTACGCGCAACTGCTGGACTGGTCGCTGCGCCATCGTGGCTGGAGCCTGCTCGGCATTCTGCTGGTCGTGCTGGTCAGCCTGGTGCCGATGAAGCTGACCAAGATCGACATGTTCGGCGGTGACGGCGGCAAGGACATCTTCATCGGCTACATGTGGAAGGGCGCCTACACCTACCGCCAGATGTCCGAGGAAGTGGCACGGGTGGAGAACTGGATCGACGAGAACCGCGAGCGCCTGCACGTCAAGCAGGTGTATTCCTGGTACAGCGAACAGGAAGGCAGCTCGACCGTGGTCACCCTGGACGAGAAGTACGCCAAGGACATCAAGTCGCTGCAGGAAGAGCTGCGCAAGGGTCTTCCGAAGTCGGCCCGCACCGACTACTTCGTCGGGAACCAGGGGGGGGGATGGCGGCGGTGGTGGCGGCAATCAGGGCGTGCAGGTGCAGCTGGTGGGCGACTCCAGTTCGATGCTGCAGGAAATCGGCCAGGAAGTGGTGCCACTGCTGGCCCAGCGTGCCGAGCTGCGCGATGTGCGCATCGACAATGGCGAGAAGGGCGGCGAGCTGAAGGTGCGCGTCGACCGTGAGCGTGCCGCCGCATTCGGCTTCAATGCCGAGCAGGTGGCCAGCTTCGTCGGCCTGGCCCTGCGCGGTGCGCCGCTGCGTGAGTTCCGCCGCGGTGACAACGAAGTGCCGGTGTGGGTGCGCTTTGCCGGTGCCGAGCAGAGCAGCCCGGAAGACCTGGCCGGCTTCAGCGTGCGCACCGGCGACGGCCGCAGCGTGCCACTGCTGAGCCTGGTCACCGTCGACGTCGGTTCGTCAGCCACCCAGATCGGACGCACCAACCGCCAGACCACGCTGACCATCAAGGCCAACCTGGCCGAGAAGGTCACCGCGCCCGATGGCCGCAAGGCGATGGAGTCCGTGCTCAAGCCGATGAACTTCCCGGCCGGTTATGGCTTCACCTTCGATGGCGGCGACTACGGCAACGACGACGAGGCGATGCAGCAGATGGTGTTCAACCTGCTGATCGCGCTGGTGATGATCTACGTGGTGATGGCGGCGGTGTTCGAGTCGCTGCTGTTCCCGGCGGCGATCATGAGTGGCGTGCTGTTCTCGATCTTCGGCGTGTTCTGGCTGTTCTGGATCACCGGCACCTCGTTCGGAATCATGTCCTTCATCGGCATCCTGGTGCTGATGGGCGTGGTGGTGAACAACGGCATCGTGATGATCGAGCACATCAACAACCTGCGGCGCGGCGGCATGGGACGCACGCAGGCGCTGGTGGAGGGTTCACGCGAACGATTGCGCCCGATCATGATGACCATGGGCACGGCGATCCTGGCGATGGTGCCGATCTCGCTGACCAACACGCAGATGTTCGGCAATGGCCCCGAGTACGCGCCGATGGCGCGCGCGATTGCCGGTGGCCTGGCGTTCTCGACCGTGGTCAGCCTGCTGTTCCTGCCGACCATCTATGCGGTGCTGGATGACATTCGCAGTGCCGTGACGCGGCTGGTCCGCCGCGCACGCGGCCTGGAGAGGGTAGAGCCGGGCGCTGCCCGGCTCTAATACACGTCAACGTGTTGTGGTGTGGGGGAGGCCGGTCGTAGTGGGGCGGCTCCCCCTTTTTTTGCCGGGCATGGCGTGCCAACCAAGGTTGGCACCTACCAGAGCGCAGTCGAGCTTGGCTCGACGCTACACGGAACAATCAACCCGCCACCTTGCCCCACACCTTGAACGTGGTCAGCCACAGGCCGAGCATGCTGCCGATGTTGGTCAGCATGAAGGTGAGCACCACGCGGGTGACGCGGTTGCGATACCAGCCCTTCAGGCTCTGCGCGTCGTCGCGCAGCTTCAGGAAGTCTTCGTAAGCCGGCTTGCGCAGGCGCGCTTCCACCAGCGCCGAGAATGCGCCGGTCGGGATGCTCAGGCGGAACGGCTTGAACGGGGCCACTGCGATCGCAGTCAGGATGCTCAGCGGATGGCCGCCGGCCAACAGGCAGCCCAGGCCGGCGAGGCCGCCGGTATACATCGCCCAGGTCGCCAGCAGTTCGGTGCCCACGCCCAGTCCGCCGCGGTAGAAGCCCACGCCGATACCGGTCGCCACGATCGCCAGGATGCCCAGCGTGAACCACGGAATGTTGCGCTTCTTCGGCACCGCTTCCAGCTCGGCGCGCAGCGGCGCCGGTGCTTCGGTGTCGGTTTCCAGATAGCGCGCCAGACCCGCAAGGTGACCCGCACCGACAACCGCCAGCACTTCACGCTGCTGCGGGTTGTGTTCCTCGCGCAGGCGCGTGGCCATGTAGCGGTCGCGCTCGCCGATGATGGTCTCGTACAGTGCCGGGCTCTCGCTGGCGAACTCGCCGAAGCTCGATTCCAGCATGTCGCCCTGCTTGAGCTTCTCGATCTCGTTCTCGCCCACTTCCTCGGACGAGAACAGGCCGGCGCCGAGACCGGCAACCAGCTTCAGCTTGCCGAAGAAGCCCAGCCGCTGCGAGGCGCGGCGGAAGGTCAGGCCGACCTCGCGGTCGATCAGGTGCACCGGCAGGTCGCGTTCGCGCGCCAGTTCCACCGCGCGCTTCAGCTCGGCGCCCGGCTCGATGTCCAGCTGTTCGGCCAGGCGACGCTGGTAGGCGGACAGGGCCAGGTTGGCGGCGAACAGGGCGACGCGGCCCTTGCGGATCACCTCGACCAGGTCGAGCTTGGCCAGCGTGTCGGGGTCGCTCAGCGCCTGCAGGCGCTGCGGGTCCAGTTCAACGGCAACGGCATCGAAGCGGCCGCTGTCGATGGCTTTCTCCACCGCCTCGACGCTGGCGCGGGAGACGTGGGCAGTGCCCAGCAGGGTGTAGCGCACGCCGTCGCGTTCAACGACGCGCACCGGCTGGCCGGCGAACAGGTCGTCGCCGGTCTCGGGAAGGGTTTCGGTCATGGGTTCATTCATTGGAAGGTGCGGTGTCGGCGCCGTCGCCGAGCGCGCGCTGCATCTGCACGGTATCCAGCCAGCGGCCATGCTTGCGGCCGAGGCCACGGAACACGCCCACCAGCTCGAAGCCGAAGCGTTCGTGCAGCTTGATTGAAGCGGTATTGGTCGGTTCGCCGATCACCGCCACCATCTGCCGGTAGCCACGCGCCACGCAGGCGTCGATCAACGCCTGCAGCAGGCCGGTGCCAACGCCCTTGCCCTGGAACGCGGCATCGACGTAGACCGAGTTTTCCACGGTCCACTGGTAGGCAACGCGGGTGCGGTAAGTATTGGCGTAGGCATAGCCGGCCACCTGGCCGTCGATTTCGGCGACCAGGTAGGGAAAGCCGCGATCGATGATGTCGCGCATGCGGCGCAGCATCTCGGTCGCGTCCGGGATGTCGTACTCGTAGGTGTTGACGAAGTCGGTCACTTCCACCGCGTAGATCGCGGTGATCGCGTCGATGTCGGCCGGGCCGGCATCACGGATGAGGACGGCCATGCGCGGGCTCCAGCTCAGTCGATGTAGCGCTTGAGCAGGTCACCGTACGCGTCGATGCGGCGGTCGCGCAGGAACGGCCAGATGCGGCGCACATGCTCGCTGCGCTGCAGGTCGACATCGCACAGCAGAACCGTGGCATCGGTGCCGGCTTCGGCCAGGAACTCACCCTGCGGGCCCAGCACGTGGCTGTTGCCCCAGAACTGGATGCCCGACGCGCCCAGCGGTGAGGCCTCGTGGCCGACGCGGTTGCAGCTCAGCACCGGCAGGCCGTTGGCCACGGCGTGGCCGCGGTGGCTCAGCACCCACGCGTCGCGCTGGCGGGTCTTCTCGTCCTGCACATCGTCCGGGTCCCAGCCGATCGCGGTCGGGTACAGCAGCAGTTCGGCACCGGCCAACGCCATCAGGCGCGCCGCTTCCGGGTACCACTGGTCCCAGCACACCAGCACGCCAAGGCGACCCACCGAGGTATCGATCGGCGTGAAGCCGATGTCGCCCGGGGTGAAGTAGAACTTCTCGTAGAAGCCCGGGTCGTCCGGGATATGCATCTTGCGGTACTTGCCCAGCAGCGTACCGTCCTTCTCGAACACCACCGCGGTGTTGTGGTACAGGCCGGCAGCACGGCGCTCGAACAGCGAGCCGACCAGTACCACGCCGTGCTTCTTCGCCAGCGCGCCCAGGCGCTCGGTGCTCGGGCCCGGAATCGGCTCGGCCAGGTCGAACTCGTCCACCGATTCGTGCTGGCAGAAGTACGGGCCGTTATGCAGTTCCTGCAGCAGCACCAGTTTCGCGCCCTGCGCAGCCGCCTCGGCCACGCGTGCTTCGATCACCGCCAGGTTGGCGGCGGCATCACCGTGGTTGCGCTCCTGGATCAGGGCGACGGTAAGGGGGCTGCGCGAGTTCATGCGGGGCGTTCCTGCGGGGGAAAACCTGCATGTTAGCGCGGATGGGCAGCGACCGCGTGTCGCGCGCTGAATGGGCCGGTGTTGTAGAGCCGAGCCCATGCTCGGCTGCGTTCTGCTCCGGTCGCGCGAGCGCGCCAGCCGAGCGTGGGCTCGGCTCTACAAAAGGCCAGTCGAGCATGGCTCGAAGCTACAGGGGGAGCGCCGGGCGTGGCCCGGCGTCATCCGTCATGCCTTCAGCAGGCCTTCCGGCAGCTGCATGGTGATGCAGTGCAGGCTGCCGTTCTGCCAGATCAGCGAGCGGCAGGGCACCTGCACGATCTCGCGGCCCGGGTGCGCCTGCGCCAGCACATCGCGGGCCAGATCGTCGGCTGGATCGCCATAGGCCGGCATCAGCACCGCGCCATTGACGATCAGGTAGTTCGCGTACGACGCGGCCAGGCGACGGCCTTCGTCGATCACCGGCTGTGCCCACGGCAACGGGAACAGGCGGTACGGCTGGCCGTCCTTGGTGCGCAGCGCCGCCAGCTCATTGCCCATCGCCTGCAGTTCGGCGTAGTGCGAGTCGCTCTCGTCGTCGCAGGCCTGGTAGACGATGCTGTCAGCCGAGGCGAAGCGGGCGAGGGTGTCGATGTGTGCGTCGGTGTCGTCGCCTTCCAGGTAGCCGTGGTCCAGCCACAGCACGCGGTCCTGCTGCAGCCAATCGGCCAGGTCGGCGCTCAGGCTGGCGCGGTCGCGGTCCGGGTGGCGCTCGTGCAGGCACTTCCAAGTGGTCAGCAGGGTGCCTTCACCGTCGGTCTCGATGCCGCCGCCTTCCAGCGCGAACGGAATGCTGCGCACCGGGGCGTTGTTGAACACGCCGGCCTGGTCGAGCACGCCCACCAGCTGGTCATCCAGGGTGGCGTCGAACTTGCCGCCCCAGCCGGTGAAGCGGAAATCCAGCAGCTGGAACCCGCCATCGGCGCGGCGCAGGGTGATCGGGCCGGAGTCGCGCAGCCAGGTATCGTCGTAGGCCGCCGTGGTGAAGTGGGCCTTGTCCATGTCGATGCGGTTGGAGCGCAGCCGCATCTCGGCGTAGGTCTCCACATCGTCGTCGGCCACGCAGATCAGCACCGGCTGGAAGCGGGTGATGGCCGCGACCAGGGCGATGTAGGTCTCTTCCACCTGGCCCAGGCGGTCGGCCCAGTCGGTGTCGGCGGTGGGCCAGGCAATCAGGACGCCGCTCTGGGCTTCCCACTCGGCAGGAAAACGAAGGGTCTGGTTCATGGTCTCGCTACACAGGCCCGCCCACGGCGGGTAAAGGGATCAACGGATCGGCGGTTTCGGGCCGATTTCGTTCGGGTCCGCCTGGTTGGCCACCACGTCGATCACCTTCTGCTTCTCGAAGTAGACGGTGAACTGCGGGTACACCCAGCGGTTGATGGTCGGCCATTGCCGCTTCTGCCCGCCACGCGGCTGCAGCTGTTCGCTCGGCGCGCCGAACTGCGCCTGCACCTGCTGCATGCTCTGGCCGCGCACGGGCAGGGCACCGGCCGGCTTCTCGCGGGCACGGTCGACAAGCAGGGTATCGGCCATCGCCGGTGTGGCGGCGGCCAGGGTGGCCATCACGGCCAGGGCGGACAGGTAACGCTTCATCTCGATCTACTCCCCAGTGGTCAAGAAAGGCGATTACAGCAAAAACGGCAGGAAAAAGCCGCATAAACAAAAAACCGCCCGAAGGCGGCTTTTTGCATCGGATCGGCCCCGCGTAGGGCCAGCCGCAGCCGCGAAGGCTGTTGGGCTTAGCGCTGACGCGCCTTGAAACGCGGGTTCGACTTGCAGATGACGAAGATCTTGCCACGACGACGCACGACCTTGCAGTCACGGTGACGGGCCTTCGCCGACTTCAGGGAGGACAGGACTTTCATGGCATACCTCGGCGTAAACAGTAGTTGTTCGGGTGGAGCGTGGCCGCGATATGCGAAAGACAATCGGCAGTTGACGCTCGTTCAAGCCCGCCATTCTACCGGGCTTTTCCTCGTGGTTTCAAGTGGTTGCACAAAAGATCCCGTTGGGGGCGTCTGACAGGGGCTAGAATGACCCCTTCACACGCTCTGGGAACCCCATGAATCCACTCGCTCCCGTCCTGACCATCGACGGCCCTTCAGGGGCTGGCAAGGGTACCATCAGCCGCATCATCGCGCGCCGGATGGGCTGGCATTACCTGGATTCGGGCGCGCTGTACCGGGCGGTGGGCGTGGCCGCGAGCTGGGCCGACATCGACACCTCCGATGCCTCGGCGCTGGTCCGCTGCACCTTCGATACCCACGTTCAGTTTGTCGAGCAGGGTGAAGCCATGCGGGTCATGGTGAACGGCACCGATGCCACCGACGAGCTGCGGCTGGAGACCACCGGCGCGCTGGCCTCGGCCATTGCTGCCATTCCCGAGGTCCGGGCCGCCCTGAAGGAGCGCCAGCGCGCATTCAGGGAGCTGCCCGGCCTGGTCGCCGATGGCCGCGACATGGGCACGGTGATCTTCAAGGACGCCCCCTACAAGGTCTTCCTGACCGCCAGTGCCGAGGAGCGCGCTGAGCGCCGGCATAAGCAGTTGAAAGACAAGGGGGTTTCTGTTAACTTTGATGACCTCCTGCGCGAGATCATGGCCCGCGACGCCCGTGATGCTCAGCGTACCGTGGCGCCCCTGAAGCCGGCAGACGATGCTGTCCTCATCGACACCACAGGCATCGGCATCGCAGATGTCGTTGCCAGAGTGATGGATCTGCTTCCGGTTCCGGCTGCCTGATCCGTTCGCGCGGGAGCACTGCCAGCAACATCGGTGGTGGTCGCGCATAGCAGTGCTGTACCAGCTCCGTCGCGCAATGATGCGTGGCGGTTTTCCTACTACACACGACCTGCGTTTCCGGGGTCGACCAACAGGCGGGCGGTCGCCATTCCCCTGAAGGGGACGCTACCGACCCATGTGTCCAACAGAGTAAATCTAATGACCGAATCATTTGCCGAACTGTTTGAAGCCAGCCAGGCCAACCTGGCCAAGCTGAAGCCGGGCGCCATCGTCAGCGGTACCGTTGTTGAAGTCCGCGGCGACGTCGTGGTGATCAACGCTGGCCTGAAGTCCGAAGGCATCGTGCCGATCGAACAGTTCCGTAACGACGCTGGCGAAATCGACGTCGCCGAAGGCGACATCGTCAAGGTCGCCCTCGACTCGATCGAGAACGGCTTCGGCGAAACCGTCCTGTCGCGCGAGAAGGCCAAGCGCGCGATGGTGTGGGACGAGCTGGAAGAAGCGTTGGAAAAGAACGAAACCATCACCGGTCGCATCAGCGGCAAGGTCAAGGGTGGTTTCACCGTGGACATCAAGGATGTCCGCGCCTTCCTGCCGGGTTCCCTGGTCGATGTGCGCCCGGTGCGCGATCCGGCCTACCTGGAAGGCAAGGAACTCGAGTTCAAGCTCATCAAGCTGGATCGCAAGCGTAACAACGTCGTGGTCTCGCGCCGCGCTGTCGTCGAAAGCGAGCACTCGGAAGAGCGCGAGCAGCTGATGGACAAGCTGCAGGAAGGCGCGATCCTGAAGGGTGTCGTCAAGAACCTGACCGACTACGGCGCGTTCGTGGACTTGGGCGGTATCGACGGCCTGCTGCACATCACCGACATGGCGTGGAAGCGCGTGCGTCACCCGTCGGAAGTCGTGAACGTCGGCGACGAGCTGGACGTCCGCGTGCTGAAGTTCGACCGCGAGCGCAACCGCGTTTCGCTGGGCCTGAAGCAGCTGGGCGAGGATCCGTGGGACAACATCGGCCGTCGTTACCCGGCCAACAGCCGCGTCTTTGGCAAGGTCTCCAACGTCACCGATTACGGTGCGTTCGTTGAGATCGAGCCGGGCGTCGAAGGCCTGGTGCACGTCTCCGAGATGGATTGGACCAACAAGAACGTCAACCCGTCCAAGGTTGTGCAGGTTGGTGACGAAGTCGAAGTGATGGTGCTGGACGTCGATGAAGAGCGTCGCCGTATCTCGCTGGGCATGAAGCAGGTTGCCGCCAATCCGTGGGAAACCTTCGCTGCCACCCACAAGAAGGGTGACAAGGTGTCGGGCCAGATCAAGTCGATCACCGACTTCGGCATCTTCATCGGCCTGGACGGCGGCATCGACGGCCTGGTTCACCTGTCCGACATCAGCTGGGCCACCACCGGCGAAGACGTCGTTCGCAACTTCAAGAAGGGCGATACCCTGGACGCCGTCGTCCTGGCCGTCGACCCGGAGCGCGAGCGCATCTCCCTGGGCGTGAAGCAGCTGGAGCAGGATCCGTTCGGCCAGTACATGGCTGCCAATCCGAAGGGCTCCAAGGTCGAAGGCGTGGTGAAGGAAGTCGACGCCAAGGGCGCCGTGATCGAACTGGCCGACGGCATCGAAGGCTACGTGTCGGCTCGCGACATCGCCAACGAGCGCGTTGACGACGCTACCCAGCACCTGAAGGTCGGCGACAAGGTCGAAGCCAAGTTCGTGGGCATGGACCGCAAGGGCCGCACCCTGCAGCTGTCGATCAAGGCCAAGGATGACGCGGAAATGCGCGAAGTGCTGGAGGAATACCAGTCCTCTTCGGCTTCCAGCGGCACCACCCAGCTGGGCGCGCTGCTGCGTGCACAGCTGAACGGCAACAAGTCCGAGTAATCGGCCTTACGCTGTTCGTTGTTTCCTGGACGGCCCGGGCATTGCCCGGGCGTTTCAGGCTGAGATGCCCCTGATGTGAGCCGGTGATGACCAAATCCGAACTGATCGAAATCCTTGCGCGCCGCCAGGCGCACCTGAAGGCCGATGATGTCGATCTGGCGGTGAAGTCGTTGCTGGAAATGATGGGCGGATCGCTGTCCGCCGGGGATCGCATCGAAATCCGTGGTTTCGGCAGCTTTTCGCTGCACTATCGTCCGCCGCGCCTGGGTCGCAACCCGAAGACCGGCGAATCGGTTGCCCTGCCGGGCAAGCATGTCCCCCATTTCAAGCCGGGCAAGGAACTGCGCGAGCGGGTCAGCAGTGTGCTGCCGCTGGACGCCGATCCGGCCTGAGCCCCGTCGCGCCACCGCGTGCGAATCCAGCCGCGAGTCGGATAAGCTACGGACTCCTGCCACTGGAGCTGTCGCATGAAGGTTTTTCGTCTGCTGGTCCTGCTGGCGGTCCTGATCCTTGGGCTGATCATTGGTGCGGTCAACATGACCGCAATGTCGATCAACCTGCTGTTTACCCAATTGAACACCTCCGTCGGTGTGGCGCTGATTGCCGCCCTGCTGATCGGTGTCGTGGTCGGCGCCGGTCTGGTGCTGGTGAGCGTGGTCATTCCGCTCTACAGCCAGTTGCGCCGCGCCAACAAGTCCGTGGCGGCCACCCCGGCCGCAGGCGTTTCCCCCCAATCTTTTGATGGACGTTGATCGAAGATGGATTTCGTCACCGAGTGGTTCTGGTTCTTTCTGTTCGTTCCGTTGGCTGCACTGGCCGGGTGGGTGATCGGACGGCGTGGCGGTCAACGCCACGGTGACAACCAGGTGAGCCGACTGTCCAGCACCTACTTCCGCGGTCTGAACTACCTGCTCAACGAACAGCCGGACAAGGCCATCGAGCTGTTCCTGCACATCGCCGAGCTGGACAAGGAAACCTTCGAGACCCAGGTCGCGCTGGGCCACCTGTTCCGCCGTCGCGGTGAGGTGGATCGCGCGATCCGCCTGCACCAGGGCCTGGTCAACCGCCATGACCTGAGCGATGCACAGCGCGTGCAGGCCCTGCTGGCGCTGGGCGAGGACTACATGAAGTCCGGTCTGCTGGACCGCGCCGAGACCGTGTTCACCGAGCTGGCGCAGCTGGACCAGCGTGCACCGCAGGCGCTGAAGCACCTGATCGGCATCTACCAGGCCGAGCGCGACTGGGAAAAGGCGATCGACAATGCCACCCGCTTCGAAGACGTGACCGGCGAGCCGATGGGCAAGCTGATCGGGCAGTTCGAATGCGAGCTGGCCGAGCGTTTCCGCGGCGCCGGCAAGCTGGAAGAGGCGAGGGCGGCGATCGCTCGTGCCTACCAGGCCGATGCCATGTCGGTACGCGCGGGCATCATCGAAGGGCGCCTGGAGACGGATGCGGGCAACGCCGAAGCCGCCGTGCGTGCGTTCGAGCGCGCTGCCCGCAACGACCCCGAGTATCTGCCGGAGTTGCTGCCCGCATTGATGCAGAACTATCGCAAGGTCGGTGATCTCGGTGGCGCGCGTGCCTTCCTTTCGGAAATGACCGAGCACTACCGTGGCATTGCGCCGGTGCTGGCATTGACCCGTCTGATGGAAGAGCAGGAGGGCGTGGCCCCGGCCCGTGCCTACCTCGGTCGCCAGCTGAAAGATCGTCCGTCGGTACGTGGCGAGTCCGCGCTGATCGACCTGACGCTGGCCGAAGGCGCCGATTCCACCGCCACCCTGCACGACCTCAAGCACATCACCGATCAGCTGCTGGTGCGCAACCCTGCTTATCGCTGCACCCGCTGTGGATTCGGTGCACGCACTCACCACTGGCAGTGCCCGAGCTGCAAGGAGTGGGGCACGGTCAAGCCGCTGCTGAATTACGCGGTGCTCTGATCCATGCCGTGGCTCGTGATGGGCGCGCTGCTGGGGCTGGCCCTGCTGAGTGCGGTGCTGACGTGGGCTGCGCGGGGCTATGCCCTGCGCGAGCAGTTGATGGACCAGCCGGGCGAGCGTCGCAGCCATAGCGTGGCGACCCCGCGCGGCGGCGGCATCGCCATCGTCATCAGCCTCCTGGTCACTGCGGGCGTGGCGATGTGGATCTGGCCCGCAGCAATGCCGAGCCTGCTGCTTGTCAGTCTGGGACTGGTGCTGGTGGCGGGCATCGGCTGGTGGGACGACCACAGGCCGCTGCCGGCCATGCGCCGTCTGATGGTGCATTTCATTGCCGCCGCACTGCTGGCCGCACTGGTAAAGGTGCACGGTGGCAGCTGGCTGCTGGCCGTGCTGGTGCTGCTGTTCACTGCCTCGTTGATCAACATCTGGAACTTCATGGATGGCATCAACGGCATTGCCGCCAGCCAGGCTGTCGTGGTCGCGCTGGGCCTGGCACCAGTGCTGCCCTGGCCGTACTCGCTTGCGGCCGTGGCCCTCGGTCTGGCCTGCCTGGGTTTTCTGCCGTTCAACTTCCCACGGGCGCGGATCTTCATGGGTGATGTCGGAAGTGGCGCACTCGGATATGCGGTTGCCGTCGTTCTGGCGATCGCAAGCCTGAAGACCGATATCCACTGGATCCTGTTGCTGGTGCCGGCCTCGGCGTTCCTCGTGGACGCAGGCTTCACGCTGCTGGCGCGCATCATTTCAGGGCAACGCTGGATGGAACCCCATACCCAGCACGTCTACCAGCGGGCGGTGCAGGCAGGAGCCAGCCATGCCCAGGTGACAGGGATGTACTTTGCTTTGGGCCTGTTCAGTATTACAGTGCTTAATGTCTGCTCGAATTTGCAGCCGAGGTGGGAGGCTGTCGTGGCGATCGCGTGGTTCATTGCGCTGAGCGCCCTCTGGCTCTTCCTGCGCAATGGATTGCGTCACCGACAAGGAACTACCTGACTTATGGCTTCACCCTGGCGGGACAGAATTCTCGGCCTGATGCCGCGTTCGGCCATCGTCTGCCACGACCTGTTCATGGTCTGGGCATGCTGGCAGCTGCTCCACGCGGGGCGGTACTCGATTCTCCCCAACGCGCCGGCGCTGCCCCTCTGGAATGTCGATACCACGCTGGTGCTGCTGCTGCAGGGCCTGGTGTTCTGGCGCGTGGGCCTGTATCGCGGCCTGTGGCGTTTCGCCAGCGTCAGCGACCTGCTGAACATCTTCAAGGCCAGCTTCATCGGCCTGGTCGGCATCGTGCTGGTACTGATGTGGAAGCGCTTCGATGGCGTTCCGATGTCGGTGCTGGTGATCTATCCGTTCGCGCTGTCGGCGCTGCTGGGCGCGCCGCGGCTGCTGTACCGGGCCTGGAAGGACTATCAGGCGCTGCAGTCGGATTCCAGCGCACGCCGGGTATTGATCCTGGGCGCCGGGCAGGCGGCTGAAACCCTGGTCCGTGACCTGCGCCGTTCCGGCAACTTCGAGCCGGTCGGTCTGCTGGATGATGCACCGCACCTGCGTGGCGCCAAGCTGCAGGGGCTGCCCATCCTCGGCAGCCTGGATGATGCCCCGGCAGTGGTCCGCGAGACCGCCGCCAAGCTGCTGGTGATCGCCATGCCCTCGCTGGACGCCGCAGGCATGCAACGGGTGGTTGCCATCTGTGAAAGCACCGGCGTGCCGTTCCGGACCGTGCCCAAGCTCAGCGACATCCTGCAGGGCCAGTCGCTGCCGGGCCAGCTGAAGGAAGTGGCGATCGAGGACCTGCTCGGCCGCAAGCCGATCACCCCGGACTGGAGCCTCATCCGAGGCTGGCTGGGCGGGCGTACCGTGATGGTGACCGGCGCCGGCGGTTCGATTGGTTCGGAGCTGTGCCGCCAGTGTGCGCGCCATGGCGCCGGCCGCATCATCCTGCTGGAGATGAGTGAACTGCTGCTGCTGACCATCGAGGGTGAGCTGCGCCGCAGTTTCCCCGATGTCGAGATCGAAGCGGTACTGGGTGACTGCGGTGACCCGGCGGTGATCCGCCATGCGCTGTCGCTGCATCCGGTCGATACCGCCTTCCATGCTGCGGCCTACAAGCATGTGCCGGTGCTTGAGCGGCAGCTGCGCGAAGCCGTGCGCAACAACATCCTGGCGACCGAGAACGTGGCGCGCGCCTGCCTTGAGGCCCGTGTCGAACATTTCGTGTTCATCTCCACCGACAAGGCGGTCGACCCGGTCAATGCGCTGGGTGCCAGCAAGCGCTACGCCGAGATGATCTGCCAGAGCCTGGACCAGAGGTCCACGCATACCCGTTTCGTCACGGTGCGCTTCGGTAACGTGCTGGCCTCGGCCGGCAGCGTGGTCCCGCTGTTCCGCGAACAGATCCTGCGTGGCGGGCCGGTGACGGTCACCGATCCGGAAGTCAGCCGCTACTTCATGACGATTCCCGAGGCCTGCCAGCTGATCCTGCAGGCGGCCGCCTCGGCATCGCACGGTGCGATCTACACGCTGGACATGGGCGAGCCGGTGCCGATCCGGCTGCTGGCCGAGCAGATGATCCGCCTGGCAGGCAAGCAGCCGTACAAGGACATCCCGATCATCTACACCGGCCTGCGTCCGGGCGAGAAGCTGCACGAGACGCTGTTCTATTCGGACGAAGACTACCGCGCCACCGCGCACCCGAAGATCCTCGAGGCCGGTGTACGCATGTTCTCGCGCGATCTGGTGCTGGGTAACGTGCCGCGCCTGCGCGAAGCGGTGTGCAGCTACGACACCGACACCATCAAGGAAGTCCTGTTCGCGACGATGCCGGAGTTCTCACCGATCGAACAGGATGCTTACATTTCATCCGCTAAAGTCGTGCCCTTTCCAGCACGTGAGGCCAACAGGCACCAATGAGCAAGCGAATTCGCAAGGCAGTTTTTCCAGTGGCAGGGCTAGGGACGCGCTTTTTGCCGGCAACCAAGACGGTGCCGAAGGAAATGCTGCCGATCATTGATCGTCCGCTGATCCAGTACGCTGTGGATGAAGCGATCGAAGCGGGCTGTGACACCCTGGTGTTCATCACCAACCGCTACAAGCATGCGGTTGCCGACTACTTCGACAAGGCCTACGAACTGGAGCAGAAGCTCGAGCGTGCCGGCAAGCAGGAGCAGCTGGAGCTGATCCGTCACGTGCTGCCCAACGGCGTGCGTGCGGTTTTCGTAACCCAGGCCGAGGCGCTGGGCCTGGGCCATGCGGTGCTGTGTGCCAAGGCCGTGATCGGTGACGAGCCGTTCGCGGTACTGCTGCCGGACGACCTGATCTGGAACCGCGGTGCTGGTGCGCTGAAGCAGATGGCCGATCTCAACGAAGCCAGTGGCGCCAGTGTCATTGCCGTTGAAGATGTGCCGCACGACAAGACCGCCAGCTACGGCATCGTCGCGACCGAGGCCTTCGATGGCCGCAAGGGACGCATTTCGCAGATCGTGGAGAAGCCGAAGCCGGAGGACGCCCCGAGCGACCTGGCGGTGGTCGGACGCTACGTGCTGAGCCCGAAGATCTTCGAGCTGCTGGAGCAGACCGGCAGCGGTGCCGGCGGCGAGATCCAGCTGACCGATGCGATCGCGCAGCTGCTGAAGACCGAAGAGGTGGATGCCTATCGTTTCGAGGGCACCCGCTTCGACTGCGGCACGCACCTGGGGCTGGTGGAAGCGACGATCCGCTTCGCGCTGGACAACCCGAAGCTGGCCGGCCCGGCGCGGGAGAAACTGACGGCGATGTTGGCGGAATAAGGTTTATCAAGCGCTCCGTTCGCGGCGCCTTGATTGATACGTGGGGGAGGGGGCGGATGGCCCTCTCCAAAACACGCCAAAGCCCTTCCATGGTGCTCGATGGCGCCATCCATGGCGCCAACGGTTTTGGAGAGGGCCATCCGCCCCCTCTCGACAGTTTCCGTGCGGCGCGGACGGGATGGGCGGAATCAAAGGCAGAAGCACAATCAAAAAAGGCAGCCTCTGGCTGCCTTTTTTTGATTGTTGGGGTCAGATCCCTTTGCGCAGCAAAGGGCTCTGACCCCGGCCTTTGACCCTGCCTTTGCTCACCCCTCCGCCGCGCGGAATGTTGGGTGGCGCGGGTGGGTGAGGCTGACCGGGACTGTCAGCGGCATGGATGCCGCTGCCAAGCCCCCAGGGACGGGTTTACGGCGTGTCCCGGGCAGCCTCACCCACCCGGGCCCCACAGCCAACCAACAATCAGCCGGCAACGCTTTGAACCTTACAGCGCCTCGAAAATACCCGCTGCGCCCATGCCGGTGCCGATGCACATCGTCACCATGCCGTACTTCTGCTGGCGACGACGCAGACCGTGCAGCAGGGTCGCGGTACGGATCGCGCCGGTCGCACCCAGCGGGTGGCCCAGGGCGATTGCGCCACCCAGCGGGTTGACCTTGCTCGGGTCCAGGCCGCAATCGCGGATCACCGCCAGCGACTGCGCGGCGAACGCTTCGTTCAGTTCAATCCAGTCCAGCTGGTCCTGGGTCAGGCCGGCCTGCTTCAGCGCCTTCGGAATCGCGGCGATCGGGCCGATGCCCATCACTTCCGGGCGCACGCCGGCCACCGAGAAGCTGACGAAGCGGGCCAGCGGGGTCAGGCCGTAATCCTTGATCGCCTGCTCCGACGCCAGCAGCACGGCGCCGGCGCCATCGCTCATCTGCGACGAGTTGCCGGCGGTGACGGTGCCGCCGAACTGACCGTTGCGGAACACCGGGCGCAGCTTGGCCAGGCCTTCAGCGGACGAATCCGGGCGCGGGCCTTCGTCGGTGTCGGCGATCTTGTTGCGGGTGATGATGCGCTGGCCATCGGCCAGGTCCGGCAGGTGCGAGACGATCTCGTATGGGCTGATCTCGTCCTTGAAGTCGCCGTTCTGGATGGCGGCCATGGCCTTCTGGTGCGAGGCCAGGGCGAAGGCGTCCTGGTCTTCCCGCGAGACCTTCCACTCTTCGGCGACCTTCTCGGCGGTGATGCCCATGCCGTAGGCGATGGCCACGTGGTCGTTGTCGAACACGCTCGGCGCCATCGCGATCTTGTTGCCCATCATCGGCACCATCGACATCGACTCGGTGCCGCCGGCCAGCATCAGGTCGGCATTGCCCAGGCGGATCGCGTCGGCGGCCTGCGCCACGGCCTGCAGGCCGGAGGAGCAGAAGCGGTTCACGGTCTGTGCGGCGATGGTGTTGGGCAGGCCGGCCAGCAGCACGCCGATGCGTGCCACGTTCATGCCCTGCTCGGCTTCCGGCATGGCGCAGCCGATGATCGCGTCATCGATGCGGTTGACGTCCACGCCCGGTGCCTGCGCGACGACGCTGCGCAGCACGTGGGCCAGCATGTCATCGGGGCGGGTGTTGCGGAACATGCCCTTGGGCGCCTTGCCAACCGGGGTGCGGGTGGCGGCGACGATGTAGGCGTCCTGGATTTGCTTGGTCATTGCAGTGATCTCTTGAATTTTTTAGCCGGAGTGCCGACCAACGGTCGGCACCCACCGGAAGCAGGGAGGGGCGATCAGTTACGCAGCGGCTTGCCGGTCTTCAGCATGTGCGCGATGCGGGCCTGGGTCTTTTCCTGCTGGGCCAGTTCGACGAAGTGCTTGCGCTCCAGGGTCAGCAGCCACTCTTCGTCCACCAGGGTGCCGCGGTCGACCTTGCCGCCGCACAGCACGGTGGCGATGCGCTCGGCGATCTCGTAGTCGTACGGGCTGATGAAGCGGCCTTCCAGCATGTTGACCAGCATCATCTTGAAGGTGGCGATACCCACGTCACCGGCGACCTGGATGCGGCGTGCCGGCAGCGGCGGGCGGTAGCCCGCTTCGGCCAGGGCGCGTGCTTCGGCCTTGGCGATGTGCAGGGCCTCGTAGCTGTTGAACACCACCTTGTCGGTGCTGCGCAGCAGGCCCAGTTCCTTGGCGTTGACCGCCGAGTTGGACACCTTGGCCATCGCCACGGTCTCGAAGGTCTTCTTCAGTTCCGCGAACACGTCACCGCCCGGGCCCGCGGCCTGCGAGGCGCGCACGGCCAGTTCCTTCAGGCCACCACCGGCCGGCAGCAGGCCGACGCCGGCCTCGACCAGGCCGATGTAGCTTTCCAGGAAGGCCACGGTCTTGGCGCTGTGCATCTGGAACTCGCAACCGCCACCCAGTGCCAGGCCGCGCACCGCAGCCACCACCGGCACCAGGGAGTACTTGATGCGCTGGCTGGTGCGCTGGAAGTTGTGCACCATCTCTTCGAACTGGTCGACCTTGCCGGCCTGCAGCAGGCCGAGCGCGCCGGCCAGGTCGGCACCGGCGGAGAACGGTTCCTTCTGCTGCCAGATCACCAGGCCCTGGAAATCCTTCTCGGCGCGGCTCACGCATTCCTGCAGGCCATCAAGCACCTGGTCGGACACGGTGTTCATCTTGGTCTTGAAGCTGACCACGGCGATGCCATCACCGTCGTGCCACATGCGCAGGCCGTCGTTCTCGAACACGGTCTCGCCCGGCGCGAACTTTTCGCCCAGCAGCGGATCCGGGAAGCGCTGGCGCTGGTACACCGGCAGCGACGAGCGCGGCAGCTTGGCGTTGCGCGACGGGCTGTAGCTGCCTTCGGCGGCGTGCACGCCGTCGCGGCCATCGAACACCCAGTCCGGCAGCGGGGCGTTGCTCATGCTCTTGCCGGCCACGATGTCATCGGCGATCCACTGCGCGACCTGCTTCCAGCCGGCGGCCTGCCAGGTTTCGAACGGGCCCAGCGACCAGCCGTAGCCCCAGCGGATGGCCAGGTCGACGTCGCGCGCGGTCTCGGCGATGTCGGCCAGGTGGTAGGCGCTGTAGTGGAACAGATCGCGGAAGGTCGCCCACAGGAACTGCGCCTGCGGGTGCTGGCTCTCGCGCAGCTTGGCGAACTTCTCGGCCGGGTTTTTGATCTTCAGGATCTCGACCACTTCCGGTGCGGCGGTGCGGTCGGCCGGGCGGTAGTCCTGCTTCTCCAGGTCGAGCACGACGATGTCCTTGCCGACCTTGCGGAAGATGCCGGCACCGGTCTTCTGGCCCAGTGCGCCCTTGGAAATCAGCGCGTCCAGCCACTTCGGCGACTTGAAGAACTCATGCCACGGGTCGTTCGGCAGGGTGTCGCCCATGGTCTTGATGACGTGGGCCATGGTGTCCAGGCCGACCACGTCGGAGGTGCGGTAGGTGGCCGACTTCGGGCGGCCGACCAGCGGGCCGGTCAGGCCGTCCACTTCATCGAAGCCCAGGCCGAACTGCTGGGTGTGGTAAATGGTGGACAGGATCGAGAACACGCCGATGCGGTTGCCGATGAAGTTCGGGGTGTCCTTGGCGTACACCACGCCCTTGCCCAGGGTGGTGACCAGGAATGCTTCCAGGCCTTCCAGTACGGCGGCATCGGTGGTGGTGGCCGGGATCAGCTCGGCCAGGTGCATGTAGCGCGGCGGGTTGAAGAAGTGCACGCCGCAGAAGCGGTGACGCAGCTGCTCGGGCAGCACGTCGGCCAGCTTGTTGATGCCCAGGCCCGAGGTGTTGGAGGCCAGCACCGCGTGGTCGGCCACGAACGGCGCGATCTTCTTGTACAGGTCCTGCTTCCAGTCCATGCGCTCGGCAATGGCCTCGATGATCAGGTCGCAGTCCTTCAACTGTTCCAGGCCGGTCTCGTAGTTGGCCGGGGTGATGGCTTCGGCCAGCGACTTGCTGGCCAGCGGCGCCGGGCTCAGCTTGCCGAGGTTGGCGATCGACTTCAGCACGATGCCATCGGCCGGACCTTCCTTGGCAGGCAGGTCGAACAGCACGGTGTCGACGCCGGCATTGGTGAGGTGGGCGGCGATCTGGGCACCCATGACGCCGGCACCCAGCACGGCGGCGCGGCGGACTAGCAGGGAATTGGACATGGTGTAGGGCCTTTGTTGGTCAGCAGTTACTGGGTGGAATCAATGGAGGCGGGCAGGGCGCTGCCGCTGCGGGCGGCGGCACGGAATCCGGCCTCGGCGAAATGGATCAGTTCATGGGCGGCATGGGCACGATGCGCCGTTTCGGTGACACCGGCAGGTCGCTTGATCAGCCCGAAATCGGCCATGGCATAGGTCAGCGAGCCAGCGAGGAAATCCAGGCGCCAATAGAGCTCTTCCTTGCTCAGGCCGGGCACGCAGGTGGCGATCGCTTTGCCGAACTCACGCAGCACGTGGCCGTAGTGGTCGGACAGGAACTTGCGCAGGTTGTCGTTCTTTTCAGCGTAGGCACGGGCGATCACGCGCACGAAGGCGCCGCCGTTCTGGCGGTCCTGGGCCAGCGCCAGCGCCGGCTCGACGAAGGCGGCCAGCACCGGGCGCAGCTGCCCGGGGTGTTCGCTGCGGGCGCGCTCCAGCTGCGCCAGGCGCGCGCCGGTCATCTCGTCCATGCGGCGGCGGAAGACTTCGTTGACCAGGTTTTCCTTGGAGCCGAAGTGATAGTTGACCGCGGCGATGTTGACGTCGGCCTGGCTGGTCACCTGGCGCAGCGAGGTACCGGCGAAGCCATGCTGTGCGAACAGCTCCTCGGCCGCGCCGAGGATGCGGTCCTTGGTCGAGAAGTGGGCGGGTTTGGCCATCGGCGGGCGGACCTTAATCAAACGATTGTTTGATACTAGGACCAGACGGTACCGTATGGCATTTTGCAGTGCAGCAAAACCGGCCGGCCCGGTCAGATTTCACTCAGGTGGGTGAATGGGGTAGTGCCGGCCGCTGGCCGGCAGCCCGGAGGTTGAATGGCGGCCAATGCCGGCCAGCGGCCGGCACTACCACGCCAGCGCTTTATCTTTTACAATTCGCCTACGTTTATCAGGCTAAGCCCGCGTCCCGACGCGGGTTTTTTTCATGTTACCCTTCGGGCCATCAGCGGCCCGATTCCATTGGAGACATCCCATGGCGCTGGAGCGCACCCTTTCGATCATCAAGCCGGACGCCGTTGCCAAGAACGTCATCGGCGAAATCTACGCCCGCTTCGAGAAGGCCGGCCTGAAGGTCGTGGCCGCCAAGTACAAGCAGCTGTCGCGCCGTGAAGCCGAAGGCTTCTACGCCGTGCACCGCGAGCGTCCGTTCTTCAACGCGCTGGTCGAGTTCATGATCTCCGGCCCGGTGATGATCCAGGCCCTGGAAGGCGAGAACGCCGTCCTGGCCCACCGCGACCTGCTGGGCGCCACCAACCCGAAGGAAGCCGCTGCGGGCACCATCCGCGCCGACTTCGCCGAATCCATCGATGCCAACGCCGCCCACGGCTCGGACTCGGTCGAGAATGCCGCGATTGAAATCGCCTACTTCTTCGCCGCCACCGAAGTCGTCTCGCGCTGAGAGTAATGCCGTGAACGAGGTCGTACAGTCCCCCGCCATCCAGCCGCTGCCGAAGTCGGCACCCACGGCTGGCAAGCAGAACCTGCTCGACCTCGATCGCGCGGGCCTGGAGAAGTTTTTCGTCGAGGTTCTCGGCGAAAAGAAGTTCCGTGCCCATCAGGTGATGAAGTGGATCCACCATCGCTACGTCACCGACTTCGATGAAATGACCGACCTCGGCAAGGTTCTGCGCGCCAAGCTGCAGGCCCATGCCGAGGTGCTGGTTCCCAACATCGTGTTCGACAAGCCCTCCGCCGACGGCACCCACAAGTGGCTGCTGGCGATGGGCGTGGATGGCAAGAACGCCATCGAGACCGTGTACATCCCGGACAAGACCCGCGGCACGCTGTGCGTGTCCTCGCAGGTCGGTTGCGGCCTGAACTGCACGTTCTGCTCCACTGCTACCCAGGGCTTCAACCGCAACCTGACCACTGCCGAGATCATCGGCCAGGTGTGGGTTGCCGCGCGTCATCTGGGCAACGTGCCGCACCAGATGCGCCGCCTCACCAACGTGGTGATGATGGGCATGGGCGAGCCGCTGATGAATTTCGACAACGTCGTGCGCGCCATGAGCGTGATGCGCGACGACCTGGGCTACGGCCTGGCCAACAAGCGCGTGACCCTGTCGACCTCCGGCCTGGTGCCTCAGATCGACCGCCTGTCTGCCGAAAGCGACGTGTCGCTGGCGGTGTCGCTGCATGCGCCGAACGACGCGCTGCGCGAGACCCTGGTGCCGCTCAACAAGAAGTACCCGATCGCCGAGCTGATGGCCTCGTGCGCACGCTACCTGCGCGCCAACAAGCGCCGCGAATCGGTCACCTTCGAATACACCCTGATGAAGGGCATCAACGACAAGCCCGAGCATGCCCGCGAGCTGGCCCGCCTGATGCGCCAGTTCGACAACGCGGTGCAGGCCAAGGATTCGGGCAAGGTCAACCTGATTCCCTTCAACCCGTTCCCGGGTACCCGCTACGAGCGTTCGGAAGAAGCGCATATCCGCGCCTTCCAGAAGATCCTGCTCGACAGCAACGTGCTGACCATGGTCCGCCGCACCCGTGGCGACGACATCGACGCCGCCTGTGGCCAGCTCAAGGGCCAGGTGATGGACCGCACCCGCCGCCAGGCGGAGTTCAACAAGACGCTGCAGGCGGGGAAGGGGAGCGATGCCGCGGCCTGACCGCCTCTGGCTGGTTCTGTTCGCAGGCGTGCTGGCCGTTGCGGTCGGCGGCTGCAAATCCCAACCCAAGGCCAAGCTGGGCCCCAGCGAGGCGCCGGTCTACTCGGTCCGTGATCCGGACAGCGTGCGGCGTCAGGTGCGCCTGCAGGACCTGCTGGCACTGGCCGCCCGCGACATGCAGGTCGGCAACCTCGATGCGGCCGAACGCAAGGCGCGCGAGGCGCTGAAGCTGGCCCCTGAATCTCCCGATGCGCTGGTGCTGCTGGCGGGCATCGACGAGCGCCGTGGCCGTACCCAGCAGGCTGGCGAGAGCTTCCGCAGGGCTGCCGAACAGGCGCCGCAGCGCGGGGACATCCTCAACAACTACGGCGCGTGGCTGTGCCAGCAGGGCCGGCCGGCCGAGTCGCTGGTCTGGTTCGATCGTGCGCTGCAGGCGCCGGGCTACGCCACGCCGGCCGAGTCCCAGGCCAATGCCGGGGGCTGTGCGCTGGATGCCGGCCAGTTCGAACGTGCCGAGCGCGACCTGCGTGCGGCGCTGGCGACGCTGCCCGGAAACCCGGTCGCGCTGGAGGCGATGGCCCAGCTCAGCTTCCGCCAGGGCCGCTTCATGGAGGCCCGGGCCTTCGCCGAACGTAGGATTGCGGCTGCACCCGCAACGCGTTCCGTGTTACAACTTGCGTCTCAAATCGAAGCGCGGCTGGGTGATCGGGCGGCATCTGATCGCTATCTTCAGCGGATTCGACAGGAATTTCCGCAGGACGCGGGCTCCTAAACTCCAGGGTTGATGCATTGTGATTGATGACCAGACTGTGAGCGCTCTCGAGACTGCGGCCGGCTGCGGCACCCGCCTGCGCCAGGCCCGTGAGGCGGCCGGACTGACCCTCGAAGATGTCGGCTCGCGCCTGCGCATGCCGGTCCAGGTGGTCAGGTCGCTGGAAGAAGAACAATGGCAGAAGCTCGGCGCACCGGTGTTCGTGCGCGGTCAGCTGCGCAGCTATGCGCGCCTGCTCAACGTGGACGTGGGGCAGCTGCTGGAGCAGGCCCAGGTCGGGCCGGTGGTGCCGCCCACCCTGGTCAGCCATACCCATACCCCGCGTGCGCGCCGTATTGCCGAGAACCTTGGCCGGCGCATGCTCTATGTCGGCATCACCGCGGTGCTGGCCGTGCCGGTGTGGTTCGCCACCCGCGGTCACTTCGGTGGCAGTGCCACCCCGTCGCCGAACACGGCCTCGCTGGATGCGATCCCGGCCGCCGTGCCGGTGACCCCGTCTGCCGCAGGCGTTGAGCCGACGGCACCGGCTGATGTGGCGGGCGTTCCGGCCAGCAAGCCGGCCGCGACCCCGTACGTGGCCTCGCTGGCCCCGGTGCCGCGTTCGGCCCCGGCGCCGGCTGCGGTCGGCAACACGCTGGAAATGCAGTTCAGCGGTGACAGCTGGGTTGATATCGGCGGTCCGGACGGTGGCACCGTCGAGAAGGCGCTGATCAAGTCCGGCGAAAGCCGCAGCTTCACCCCGGGCCAGGTGACCCGGGTGACCCTGGGCAACGCATCGGCGGTCCAGGTTCAGCAGAACGGCGCTATCGTCGATCTGACCCCCTACCAGCGAGCCAACGTGGCACGCTTTCAGGTATCCTCTGAAGGCTCCGTAGTCCCGGTTTCGCACTGAGGCGCGGTTTCACCACCTTCGATTAATCCCAATGGTCCCTCCCGACGGGCGGGGCGAGAGTACGCATGGCGATCGACGATCTGCTCGACGAGCACGAACAAAGTGAACGCGTCCGCAGCTGGCTGCGGAAGAATGGCGCCAGCATCCTCGGTGGCGTAGCCATCGCGATCGGTGCCATTGCCGGCTGGCAGTGGTACCAGAAGGATCAGGGCGGCAAGCTGGCCTCGGCCAATGTCGAGTACCAGAAGGCGCTGGTCGGCCTGCAGCAGAACAAGCTCGACGACGCTGCCAAGGCAGTGAAGGCGCTCGAAGCCGGCCCGTCCAGCATCTATGGCGACCTCGCGGCGCTGCAGCTGGCCAAGGCCCAGGTCGACGCCGGCAAGAATGAAGAAGCGCTGGCCACCCTGCGCGCCGTGAAGGTCGAAGGTGACCTGCAGCGCGTGGTCGACCAGCGTGTGGCCCGCCTGCTGGTGGCCACCGGCAAGAGCGACGAGGCGATCAAGCTGCTGGGCAGCGCCACCGACAGCAGCAGCCTGGAAATCCATGGCGACGCGCTGCTGGCGCAGGGCAAGCGTGATGATGCCCGTGCACAGTACGAGAAGGCGTTGAAGTCGCTGGACGTGGCAGCGCCGCAGCGGCGCCTGCTGGAAACCAAGGTTATGGATGCCGGCGGCACGGTCGCCGCCCCTGCGGAGTCGGTTTGATGAGTCAGAAGGTCATGATCACCCGCGTCGCCACCGTGCTCCTGATGGGCATGGCCCTGACCGGCTGCAGCACCATGAAGGGCTGGTTCGCCGGCAAGGACGCGGCAGCGAAGAAGGCCCAGGAGCCGGCTGAGCTGGTCAAGTTCGAGCCGAGCGTGAAGGTCAACAAGGCCTGGTCGGTCAACCTCGGCAAGGGCGAGCGCCGCATCGGCGTGCGCCAGGGCCCGGCCGTGGCCAACGGCCATGTGTTCGCTGCGGCGATCACCGGCGGCGTGCACGCCATCGACCTGCAGACCGGCAAGAAGGTCTGGACCTGGGAGCCGACCAAGGAAAAGAAGAAGCCGAAGCTGCGCCTGTCCGGCGGCCCGGGTGTCGGTGAGAACCTGGTCGTGATCGGCACGCTGGATGGCCAGGTCATCGCCCTGGACATCAACGATGGCAGCGAGAAGTGGCGCGCCCGTGTTCCGGGTGAAGTGATTGCGGCGCCGGCCGTGGCCCAGGGCCTGGTGTTCGTGCGCAGCAATGATGGCCGCATCACCGCCTTCGATGCCGGCAACGGCACCCAGAAGTGGTTCAACCCGAGCGAGCTGCCGGCGCTGACGGTGCGCGGCAACGCGCCGGTGGTCACCGGCCCGGGCGTGCTGTTCATCGGCAAGGACGAAGGCGCGGTTGCCGCGCTCGCCATGCAGGATGGCCGTACCCTGTGGGAGCAGAACCTCGGCAACGGCGAAGGCCGTACCGAGCTGGAGCGCATGGCCGACGTCGACGGCGCCCCGGTGCTGGAGGGCAATACCCTCTACGTGAGCAGCTTCAAGAACCAGACCATGGCCATCGAAGGCCCGACCGGTCGCCCGCTGTGGGCGCGCGACCATGGCGGTGCAGGTGGCGTGGCGGTGTCGTCGGGCAATGTGTTCGTCACCGACAACAAGGGTGGCGTGTTCGGCCTGGACAAGGCGACCGGCGCCGCCATGTGGTCGCAGACCGAGCTGGCGCGTCGATCGCTGACCGGTCCGGCGCTGCACGGCGATTACGTGGTCGTCGGCGACTACAAGGGATACGTGCACTGGTTGAAGACCTCTGATGGTGCGATGGCGGCACGGGCAAAAAGTGGCGGCGACGCCCTGCTGGCCCAGCCGGTCGTCGTAGACGGGGTGCTGCTGGTGCAGAACGTTGATGGCAAGCTGACCGCCTTCCGGTTGGCAAATTAAAAATTGGAGTAATCGCGATGCTGCCTTTGGTCGCCCTGGTTGGACGGCCGAATGTCGGCAAGTCGACTATTTTCAATGCGCTTACGCGCACCCGTGATGCGCTGGTCCATGACCAGCCCGGCGTCACCCGCGACCGCAACTACGGCGTCTGTCGTCTGGACGAGGACAATCATTTCCTCGTCGTCGACACTGGCGGTATCGCGGAAGAGGAAGAGGGTCTGGCAGGGGCTACCACCCGCCAGGCCCGCGCCGCTGCGGCGGAAGCCGACCTGATCCTGTTCGTGGTCGATGCCCGTGAGGGTACCTCGGCGATGGATGACGAGATCCTGGCCTGGCTGCGCAAGCTGTCGCGTCCGACGCTGCTGCTGATCAACAAGATCGACGGCACCGACGAGGACACCGTGCGTTCGGAGTTCGCCCGTTACGGCTTCGGCGAGATGCTGACCGTGTCGGCTGCGCATCGCCAGGGTCTGGACGACCTGCTGGACGAAGTGATCCAGCGCCTGCCGGAAGAGGGCAGTGGCGAAGAGCTGGACAACGATCCGAACCGCATCCGCATCGCCTTCGTCGGCCGCCCGAACGTGGGCAAGTCGACCCTGGTCAACCGCATCCTCGGCGAGGAGCGCATGATCGCCTCCGACGTGCCGGGCACCACCCGCGACTCGATCGCAGTGGACCTGGAGCGCGACGGCCGCGAGTACCGCCTGATCGATACCGCCGGCCTGCGCCGTCGTTCGCGCGTGGACGAGGTCGTCGAGAAGTTCTCGGTGGTCAAGACCATGCAGTCGATCGAGCAGTGCCAGGTAGCCGTGTTGATGCTCGACGCCACCGAAGGCGTGACCGACCAGGACGCCACCGTGCTCGGTGCCGTGCTCGACGCCGGTCGCGCGCTGGTGATCGCCATCAACAAGTGGGATGGCCTGACCGAGTACCAGCGCGAGCAGGCCGAAACCATGCTGTCGCTGAAGCTGGGCTTCGTGCCGTGGGCCGAGTCCGTGCGCATCTCGGCCAAGCATGGCTCGGGCCTGCGCGAGCTGTTCCGTGCGGTGCACCGCGCGCACGAATCGGCGAACAAGACCTTCACCACCAGCGAAGTGAACAAGGCGCTGGAAGTGGCCTACGAGACCAATCCGCCGCCGACCATCCGCGGCCACGTCTCCAAGCTGCGTTACGTGCACCCGGCCGGCGCGAACCCGCCGACCTTCATCGTGCACGGCACGCGCCTGAAGGAGCTGCAGGAATCGTACAAGCGCTACCTGGAGAACTTCTTCCGCAAACGCTTCAAGCTGATCGGCACGCCAGTGAGCTTCATCTTCCGCGAGGGTACCAACCCGTACGAGGGCAAGAAGAACGTCCTCACCGAGCGGCAGGTCAAGGCCAAGCGGCGCTTGATGAAGCACGTCAAGGGCAAGTGATGTAGAAAAAGGCGGCCTGAGGGCCGCCTTTTTCATTGTGGTGCATGCGCGGCCGCCTTGCTCAGGCGTGGCCCCACGGCAACAGCACGCCACGGAACCTCATTCTTCCCGACGAAAGCCGATCATAGGCTTCGGTCGCGCGGTCCAGATCAAAGGTCTCGACCATCGGTTTCACCTTGCCGGCAGCGGCAAGCTGCAGCACTTCGCTGAGGTAGTGCTGGCCACCATGGGTGGCGCCGATCACACGCTGGCGCATCATGTGGAACGGCACGCCCTCGGACGAGATCGAGAACGGCTGGCTGAAGTCCAGGCCGCACAGCACAACGCGCCCGTCGACACGCAGGCCGGTCATCGCTTCTTCGGCCGAGCTGAATTCATTGGTGGTCACCAGCAGCACATCAGCGCCGCCGATGGCCTTCAATTCCTTGCCATTGGCCACGACCTGGTCGGCGCCAAGCTGCAGGGCGAGCGCATGCTTGTCTGCGGAATGGGTAATGGCGATGGTCTCGAAGCCACAGGCCCTGGACAGCTGCAGGGCGACATGGCCCAGTCCACCGATACCCAGTACCGCGATCTTCTCCCGTGGCTGGGGCGCCGCATCACGCAGTCCGCTCCAGGTGGTGTAGCCGGCACACATCATCGGCGCCGCGTCCACGTAGGAAAGGCCGTCAGGCAGCAGTACCGTGCCTTCGGCGGAGATGGCGATGTACTGCGCATGGCCACCTTGGGCGGCGAAGCCGGTGGTGCGAGGTGCATCGCAGTTCATCGCCGTCTGCCCGGACAAGGGGCGATTCTCGCGGCAGTAGGGGCATCGGCCGCACGCGGACTGGACCCATGAGGTGCCCACGCGATCACCCACCCGCCGCGTGTGCACGCCCGCGCCTACTTCCACGACCTCGCCGACCACTTCATGCCCCGGGGTCTGCGGGTAGATGTCGCCGCCATAGCCCTGGGTTGCCCAGACGTCCGTGTAGCACATGCCCGATGCGTGGACCTTGACCAGTACCTGGCCCGGTTCGATCACGGGCATCGGCACGTCCTGTACCTGCCACGGCGCATTCGGCCCGGTCATCACAACCGCTTTCATCGTCTTCATCGTCTTGATCCTGTTCCGGTGGGTGAGCGCCGAGGGCGGGTGCCCGCAGACAACCCGGAGCGTAGAATCGGTTGACTATCACGACAATCGCTTCAATATTTCACGATATGGTGAACCGTATTCAACAAACGAGCGGAGGGGATCTGACCACCTTCACCGCGTTCCTGGCGGTGGCGGCGCATCGGAGCTTCCGCAGCGCGGCGGCAGAGTTGAACATCACCCCGTCGGCGATCAGCCATGCGATCAAGGCGCTCGAGCAGCGGCTGGGCGCGCGCCTGTTCAACCGCACCACGCGCAGCGTCTCGCTGACCGACGCCGGGGAGCGCCTGGCGGAAAAGCTGCGGCCGGCCATGGCCTCGATCGAGGAGGCCCTGCAGTCCGTGGATTCCGAAGCGGGCACGCCGCGCGGCACGGTCCGCATCAACGCCAGTGAGGGCGCCATACGGCTCGTACTGAAGCCGGTGCTTGCGCGGTTCCTGCGCCAGTACCCGCAGGTCCACCTGGACATCGTCAGTGACGGCAGGTTGGGCGATATTGTTTCGGACGGTTTCGATGCGGGTATCCGCCTGACCGAAGCGGTGCCGCGGGACATGGTCGCGATAGCGGTGACCGCGCCCATGCGGTTCGCGGCAGTTGCCTCGCCGGCGTACCTGCAGGCGCGTGGCCGGCCACTGCGGCCGCTGGATCTGCATCAGCACGACTGCATTCGTTTCCGCTTCGAAAGTGGGGCGATCTACCGGTGGGAGTTCGAGCGTCAAGGCACTGCCGAGCGGGTGAACGTCTCCGGGCCGATCACGCTGACGGACCAGCCGTTGATGGTCGACGCGGCCATTGAAGGTATCGGCATTGCCTTCGTTCCCGAGCATCTGGCACTGGAGCCGTTGGCCGATGGCCGCCTGCTGCGCCTGCTTGAGGACTGGTGTCCTGAATTTCCTGGCCTCTCGCTGTACTACCCGGGCCATCGGCATGTGCCGCCCGGGCTGAAAGCGCTGATCGGTCTTCTTCAGGAACAGCACGGCGGGCGCGGACAGCGCGCATAGCGCCGGGCATTGGCCAAGGCAAGGCAGAACGGCCTGCGCGATAATGCGGACATGAGCATCCAAGAGCTTTCCCCCGCGCAGGCACGTGAGCGCCTGGCCCATGGCGCCGTGCTGATTGATGTGCGCGAAGCGCACGAACGGGCGGGCGGCATGGCCGAAGGCGCGCGCGGCGTGGCCAAGTGCGAGCTGCAGGCCGACCCGGCCGCGCATCTGCCGCGACTCCACCAGGAAATCCTGCTGATCTGCCAGAGCGGCAAGCGCTCGGTCGATGCCGCGCAGTTCCTGCTGGAGGCCGGCTACACAAACGTCGCTTCCGTGACGGGCGGCACCGTGGCTTGGCGCGAGCAGTCGCTACCGCTGGTGCAGCCGCTGGCCAGCGCCGCCGACCGCGACTTCTACGACCGTTATTCGCGGCACCTGCTGTTGCCACAGGTAGGCGAGGCCGGCCAGCGCCGGTTGCAGCAGTCGCGCGTGCTGGTGCTGGGCGCGGGCGGGCTGGGTGCCCCGGCCGGCTTCTACCTGGCCGCCGCGGGGGTAGGGCGCCTGCGCTTCGCCGACCACGACCGCGTGGAGCGCAGCAACCTGCATCGGCAGATCGTGCATACCGAAGCCAGCGTCGGCCAGCTCAAGGTCGATTCCGCGCGCGAGCGCCTGCTGGCACTGAACCCGTCGATCGAGGTCGAGGCCGTGCCCGAGCGGGTCACCTCCGAGAACGTGGATGCGCTGCTGGACGGCGTGGACGTGGTGCTGGACGGCTCGGACAACTTCCCGCTGCGCTACCTGCTCAACGACGCCTGCATCAAGCACGCCACGCCGCTGGTGTACGCCGCCATCGAGCGCTTCGACGGCCAGGTAAGCGTGTTTGACGCCGGTCGCCAGCGCGGCGTGGCGCCGTGCTACCGCTGCCTGTTCCCCGAGCCGCCGCCGCCGGAGTTTGCGCCGAACTGTTCCGAGGCCGGCGTGCTGGGGGTGCTGCCCGGGCTGGCCGGCGTGCTGCAGGCGACCGAGGTGCTGAAGCTGCTGCTGGACATCGGCGAACCATTGGTCGGCCGCCTGCTGCGCTTCGATGCGCTGGGCATGCGCTTCCGCGAGACCGGCATCCGGCCGGACCCGCATTGTGCGGTGTGCGCGCCGGGCGCGCCGTTCCCGGGGTATATCGATTACGCCGCGTTCTGCCGGGGTGGGTGAATCCGGCCGGGGAATGCCTTGGTAGATGCCGACCTTGGTCGGCGTTTTCGTGCCAACCAAGGTTGGCACCTACCGAAGCGGGTGCATGGGTTCGGGATCCTGCATCCGGCCGGACCCGCATTGCCCGGTGTGTGCGCCGGGCGTGCCGTTCCCGGGATATATCGATTACGCCGCGTTCTGCCGGGGTGGGTGAGGCTGGCCGGGGAATGCCTTGGTAGATGCCGACCTTGGTCGGCGTTTTCGTCCAACCAAGGTTGGCACCCACCGAAGGCGGGTGCACGGTTGGCACCCATTGAGGCGCGTACATGGTTTCGGGATGATGCAGGGGGTCACGCCCGGTATCGTTCCATCCCCAAGACAATCCGACGCAACAGGCGTGCTATTGCCGTCATGGGCATTGCTCTATTGTTGAACCCGATTCTGGATCTTGGGGAAAACACCGCATGGCGGTAGAAGCAGCGACCAGCGAGCTGGTCAAGGTCGTGGCCCTGTTGGGCGCGGCGGTGGTGATGGTGCCTTTGTTCCGCCGGGCCGGCCTGGGCTCGGTGCTGGGCTACTTCGCCGCTGGCCTGGCGATCGGACCGTTCGGGCTGGGCTGGTTCTCCGACCCGCAGGCCATCCTGCATACCGCCGAGCTCGGCGTGGTGATGTTCCTGTTCGTGATCGGCCTGGAAATGCGGCCCTCGCACCTGTGGAGCCTGCGCAAGGAAATCTTCGGGCTGGGCACGCTGCAGATCGTCACCTGTGCGCTGGTACTGACCAGCATCGCCAAGCTGTTCGGCCTGCCGTGGCAGGTGGCCTTCATCGGCGCCACCGGTTTCGTGCTCACCTCCACTGCAGTGGTGATGCAGTTGCTGGCCGAGCGCGGTGACATCGCGCTGCCGTCTGGGCAGAAGATCGTCTCCATCCTGCTGTTCGAAGACCTGCTGATCGTGCCGTTGCTGGCGCTGGTGGCCTGGATGGGTCCCAGTGCGGGCAGTGCCGATGGCGAGGGTTCGCGCTGGCTGTCGGTGGCGATCGGTGTGGGTGCCATCGTCGGCCTGGTGCTGGTCGGCCGCTTCCTGCTTAACCCGTTGTTCCGCGTGCTGGCCGAATCGAAGGCGCGCGAGGTGATGACCGCCGCCGCGCTGCTGGTGGTGCTGGGTGCGGCGCTGCTGATGCAGCTGTCCGGCCTGTCGATGGCGATGGGCGCGTTCCTGGCCGGCGTGCTGCTGAGCGAATCGACCTTCCGCCACCAGATCGAAGCGGACATCGAACCGTTCCGCGGCATCCTGCTCGGCCTGTTCTTCCTCAGCGTGGGCATGGCGCTGGACCTGGGCGTGGTGGCTGGCAACTGGCAGCTGATCCTTGGCCTGGTGCTGGCGTTGATGGCGGCCAAGGCGCTGTGCATCTACGTGGTCGCGCGCATCATGGGCAGCGACCACGCGCAGGCGCTCGATCGCGGCGTGCTGATGGCGCAGGGCGGCGAGTTCGCCTTCGTGCTGTTCTCCGCCGCCGCATCGGCCGGCGTGATCAACCTGGAGATCAATGCCAACTTCACCGCGGTGGTGGTGCTGTCGATGGCGCTGACCCCGCTGGTGGTGCTGCTCTACAAGCGCATCGCGCCGAAGCCGACGGTAAACATGGACGGCGTGGACGAGGCCGAGGGCCTGTCCGGCAGCGTGCTGCTGATCGGCTTCGGCCGCTTCGGCCAGGTCGCCAGCCAGTCGCTGCTGGCGCGCGACGTGGACGTGACCATCATCGACAACGATGTGGAGATGATCCAGAGCGCGGCGCGCTTCGGTTTCAAGATCTATTACGGCGACGGTACGCGTCTGGATGTATTGCATGCTTCGGGTGCGGCCACCGCACGTGCGATTGCGGTGTGCGTGGACAAGGCCGAGGCCGCCGACCGCATCGTCGAGCTGGTGGCGCACGAGTTCCCGCAGGCCAAGCTGATGGTGCGCTCGTTCGACCGCGAACATTCGCTGCGGCTGATCCATGCCGGTGTCGATTTCCAGATCCGCGAGACGTTTGAATCGGCGGTGTTGTTTGGCCAGGCCGCACTGGTGGAGCTGGGTGCGGACGAAGACGATGCGATCGAAATTGCCGAGCAGATCCGCCGCCGCGACGCCGAGCGCTTCGAGCTGGAGATTGCCGGTGGTGGTCTGAATGCCGGCGCGCGGATGATCTACGGCAACAGCCCGCAGGGCGTACCGACGCCGACGCCGTTCACCGCGCCGAAGCGGGCAAGCAAGACGTTGAACCCGCAGGACGTGCCGGAAGAGGAAGAGTAGAGCCGAGCTCATGCTCGGCTTGCTCTTCGGTCAGGTTGCGAAAAAGCCGCGCTGCGCGCGTGAGCCGAGCGTAGGCTCGGCTCTACAAGGGCGGGCCGGTCGGCTGTAGAGCCGAGCCCATGCTCGGCTTGCGCTTCGGTGAGGTTGCGATAAAGCCGCGCTGCGCGCGTGAGCCGAGCGTAGCCTCGGCTCTACAGGGGCGGGTCGGTCGGTGCCGTGGCGGTGGGCGAGGGGGCCTGAATCGGGGACAATAGCGTCCCCGCCGCCCCACGCCTGCCTCCGATGACCGATTCCGCCCCCCAGCATCCTGCCCGCATCCTCGATGGCCGCCGTATCGCCGAGGACCTGCTCGACAGCCTGAAGGTGCGCGTCGACGCCCGCGTGGCCGCCGGCGGCAGCCGTCCGGGCCTGGCCGTGGTGCTGGTGGGCGGCGACCCGGCCTCGACCGTCTACGTGCGCAACAAGCGCCGTGCCGCCGAGAAGGTCGGCATCGAAGCACATGACTACGACCTGCCGGCCGGTACCACCGAAGCCGAGCTGCTCGACCTGATCGACCAGCTCAACGCCGATCCGAAGATCAACGGCATCCTGATCCAGCTGCCGCTGCCGGGCATCCCCGACGCGCGCCGGCTGATCCAGCGCATCGACCCGCGCAAGGACGTGGACGGTTTCCACCCGGAAAACGTCGGCCACCTGGCCCTGCGCGAATTCGGCCTGCGCCCGTGCACCCCGCGCGGCATCACCACGCTGCTGGGCCACACCGACCAGCCGGTGCGCGGCCGCAACGCCACCATCGTGGGCGTGAGCAACCACGTCGGCCGCCCGATGGGCCTGGAACTGCTGATTGCCGGCTGCACCGTGACCAGCTGCCACAAGTTCACCCCCAAGGACGTGCTGGAACAGGCCGTGCGCAACGCCGACATCCTGGTGGTGGCGGTGGGCCGCCCGGGCATCGTGCCGGGCGAGTGGGTGAAGCCGGGCGCGGTGGTGATCGACGTGGGCATCAACCGCTTGGATGACGGCCGCCTGGTGGGCGACGTCGGGTTTGAAGCGGCTGCCCAGCGGGCCAGCTGGATCACCCCGGTGCCGGGTGGCGTGGGCCCGATGACCGTGGCCACGTTGATGCAGAACACGCTGGAAGCGGCAGAAGCGCTGAGCTGACCTTTGGGGCGGGTGCCGACCGTTGGCCTGCTCCTGGTAGGTGCCAACCTTGGTTGGCACACAGCCATCAGGGCCATCGGCTCATCTGGAGTGCCGGTGCCGGACGGATCGTGCCAACCAAGGTTGGCACCTACCCAAGGCAATCCAAGGTGGCTTGGGCCCCCAAGCATGACCCGCTCCTGGTGGGTGCCAACCTTGGTTGGCACAAACAGGCAGAGGCCTTGGCCCCATCTGGGGTCCAGGTGCCGGATGGATGTGCCAACCAAGGTTGGCACCCGCTCAAGCCGCCCTGAACCAATCACCGCCCGCGCGACACTGCGTCGCATCTACCCCCTGCCACGCGGCGCGAAAACAGGGTAAAATGTCGCGCTTCCCCACATCTCGGGTATGCCGATGCTGCGCATCCAGGCTGAAGCACTTACTTACGACGACGTCTCGCTCGTCCCCGCCCACTCGACCATCCTGCCCAAGGACGTCAACCTCGAAACGCGGTTGACTCGCGACCTGAAGCTGAAGCTTCCGATCCTGTCCGCAGCCATGGATACCGTCACCGAAGCCCGCCTGGCCATCGCCATGGCCCAGCTCGGCGGCATGGGCATCATCCACAAGAATCTCAGCCTGGAACAGCAGGCCGCGGAAGTGGCCAAGGTCAAGAAGTTCGAGGCCGGTGTCATCCGCGACCCGATCACCGTCGGCCCGGAAACCACCATCCGCGACGTGCTGGCCCTGACCCAGGCGCACAACATCTCCGGCGTGCCGGTGGTGGGCAGCGACGGCCTGCTGGCCGGCATCGTGACCCACCGCGACATGCGCTTCGAGACCGAGCTGGACGATCCGGTCCGCCACATCATGACCAAGAAGGATCGCCTGATCACGGTCAAGGAAGGCGCCGCGTCTGACGAGGTGCTGCAGCTGCTGCACCGCAACCGCATCGAAAAGGTGCTGGTGGTCAACGATTCGTTCGAACTGCGTGGCCTGATCACCGTCAAGGACATCCAGAAGAACACCGACTTCCCGAACGCTGCCAAGGACCTGTCGACCCGCCTGCTGGTCGGCGCGGCCGTCGGCGTGGGTGGCGATACCGACCGCCGCGTGGAAGCGCTGGTCGCCGCCGGTGTGGACGTGATCGTGGTCGATACCGCGCACGGCCACTCGCAGGGCGTGCTGGACCGCGTCAGCTGGGTCAAGAAGAACTTCCCGAACGTGCAGGTCATCGGTGGCAACATCTGCACCGGCGAAGCCGCACTGGCGCTGCTGGACAGCGGCGCGGATGCGGTCAAGGTCGGCATCGGCCCGGGCTCGATCTGCACCACCCGCGTCGTCGCCGGCGTCGGCGTGCCGCAGGTCACCGCCATTGATCTGGTGGCCGAAGCGCTGCAGGACCGCATCCCGCTGATCGCCGACGGTGGCATCCGCTACTCGGGCGACATCGGCAAGGCGCTGGCCGCCGGTGCTTCGACCATCATGGTCGGTGGCCTGCTGGCCGGTACCGAGGAATCGCCGGGCGAGACCGAGCTGTACCAGGGCCGTTCGTACAAGAGCTACCGCGGCATGGGTTCGCTGGCTGCCATGGAGAAGGGGTCGAAGGACCGCTACTTCCAGGACGCCGCCACCGCCGACAAGCTGGTGCCGGAAGGCATCGAAGGTCGCGTGCCGTACCGCGGCCCGGTGGGCGGCATCATCCACCAGCTGATGGGCGGCCTGCGCGCCACCATGGGCTACGTGGGCTGCGCCACCATCGAAGACATGCGCAGCAAGCCCAAGTTCGTGAAGATCAGCGGCGCCGGCCAGCGTGAGAGCCACGTCCACGACGTGACGATCACCAAAGAGCCGCCGAACTACCGCGCCTGATGCGCTTGCGAACTGCTCTTGCGATTACGGGCAGCCTGCTGATGGCAGGCTGTTCGTTGTCCGAACCGCCGCCGCGCTCCGGGTCTCCGGGCGCGGCGGTTTCGCAATTGCAGGACGTGCAGGCGTGCCAGAACGCGTTCTCGCTGCCGAAGGGCTGGCAGGTGCAGGCCGCCGGCGAGCAGCGCTGGCTGCTGAATGGCACAGGCGAGCGCCCGCTGCAGGTCACGCTGCAGTGCATTACCGAGCTGCTGCACGGGCCGGATGATCCGGTGCTGACGCCAGTACTGGGCGCGCTGGAGCCCGCACGGATGAGCGTACGCTGGGCGTCCTGGGGCGCTGCGGATTCGGGCGCTTCGATGGCGGCGCTGCAACGGCGCATCGTGCCCGGCACCGAAGTGCAGGAAATCGCCGAGCTGCCGCGCGCCGATCGCGCCAACCCCAACGCACCGCATGGCCTGCTGATGCTGCGCTGGGACGAGGAAGACCCCTCACATATTCAACAACGCGAGGCGTTCATCGCCACGCTGACGCAGAGCCTTGAAGCGCCGGGCGCTGCGAAAAACACCACTGGAACGGCACCATGACCAACATCCATAACGACAAGATCCTCATCCTCGATTTCGGCGCGCAGTACACGCAGCTGATCGCCCGCCGCATCCGCGAGCTGGGCGTCTACTGCGAAATCTGGGCGTGGGACCACAACCCGGCCGAGATTGCCGGCTTTGGCGCCAAGGGCATCATCCTGTCCGGTGGCCCGGAATCGACCACGCTGCCGGGCGCGCCCGCCGCGCCGCAGGAAGTGTTCGACAGCGGCCTGCCGATCTTCGGCATCTGCTACGGCATGCAGACCCTGGCCGCGCAGTTGGGCGGTGCCACCGAAGCGGCTGACCAGCGCGAATTCGGCCACGCCGAAGTGAACGTCATCAACCCCGATGCACTGTTCAAGGGCCTGAGCGACCACGGCGGCGAGCCGAAGCTGAATGTCTGGATGAGCCACGGCGACCACGTCTCCGTTGCGCCGCCGGGCTTCACCATCACCGCCACCACCGACCGCATTCCGGTGGCCGCCATGGCCAACGAAGAAAAGCGCTGGTACGGCGTGCAGTTCCACCCGGAAGTGACCCACACCCTGCAGGGCCAGGCGCTGCTGCGCCGCTTCGTGGTGGACGTGTGCGGCTGCCAGACCCTGTGGACCGCCGCCAACATCATCGACGACCAGATCGCCCGCGTGCGCGAACAGGTGGGCGATGACGAGGTGATCCTGGGCCTGTCCGGCGGCGTCGATTCGTCCGTGGTGGCCGCGCTGCTGCACAAGGCCATCGGCGAGAAGCTGACCTGCGTGTTCGTGGACACCGGCCTGCTGCGCTGGCAGGAAGGCGACCAGGTGATGGCGATGTTCGCCGAGCACATGGGCGTAAAGGTGGTGCGCGTAAATGCCGCCGACCGTTACTTCGCCGCGCTGGAAGGCGTGAGCGACCCGGAAGCCAAGCGCAAGATCATCGGCAACCTGTTCGTTGAGATCTTCGACGAAGAGTCGAACAAGCTGAAGAACGCCAAGTGGCTGGCGCAGGGCACTATCTACCCGGACGTGATCGAGTCGGCCGGTAGCAAGACCGGCAAGGCGCATGTGATCAAGAGCCACCACAACGTGGGCGGCCTGCCGGAGCACATGAAGCTGGGCCTGGTGGAGCCGCTGCGCGAGCTGTTCAAGGACGAAGTGCGCCGCCTGGGCGTCGAGCTGGGCCTGCCACGCACCATGGTCTACCGCCATCCTTTCCCGGGCCCGGGCCTGGGCGTGCGCATTCTGGGCGAAGTGAAGCGCGAATACGCCGAGCTGCTGGCCAAGGCCGATGCCATCTTCATTGATGAGCTGCGCAAGGCGGACCTGTACGACAAGACCAGCCAGGCGTTTGCCGTGTTCCTGCCGGTGAAGTCGGTGGGCGTGGTGGGTGATGCGCGCGCTTATGAGTGGGTGATTGCGCTAAGGGCGGTGGAGACGATTGATTTCATGACCGCGCATTGGGCGCATCTGCCGTATGAGTTCCTGGGTACGGTGAGCAACCGGATCATCAATGAGTTGCGGGGGGTGTCGAGGGTTGTCTATGACATCTCGGGGAAGCCGCCGGCTACTATTGAGTGGGAATGAGTTCCCGGAGCCCTTAGTGAAACTTTGAAGTGCCCGGCTCTAATTCAAACTGTTGAATTAGAGCCGCAGGTGGGCGATCGCTAGATTGATTTCTGGCGATCGCTAGTTTCAAAAAATTCATTCAAGCGCACATAGGGGGTGCAGGTATCAAAGCAAGGTGTTGAAGTCCGTTTTTCTGCTGTTTGCTCCGGGATGTGCGCGAGTAGGAAGAGCGGCAGCTGAAGTGTGTTGGGACGTGCGGTTTTGCGCCGATTCCGATTACAGTGGGGCATGGACCTGGGAATCCACGGGGCCTACCTTGCGTGCGATGCCTGTAGGGAAGGCTTGGGGACGCATGGAGCCTCTGGGTCGACGCAATTGCTCGGAAGTAATGATCGGGCGTGTTGCGAGACATGAATTCCTGCTAGATTTGCCTGGCAGGCGTGGAGTCCGTGGCTATAGGGAGCGAATTGGGGAACATGGAGCCAGTAGATTGCGCCACGGAAGCGCTCAGTCCATTCCTGAAATGGGCTGGAGGTAAGCGCTGGTTTGTCCGGCATCATGGAGGCTTATTTCCTGCTACCTACAACCGGTATTTCGAACCCTTTCTGGGCGGCGGAGCCGTCTACTTCCACCTGCGCCCGCAGCGTGCGGTGCTCAATGATGTGAACCCCGAGGTGATCGCTGCGTATAGGGCCATCAAAGAGCATTGGATTGGTCTTAAGAAAAGCTTGGCCTACCATCAGCGCTATCACGATGCCGACGATGGCTATTATTATGCCGTCCGTGGGCGAACGCCCAAAACCTTGGTGCAGCAGGCATCGAGGATGATCTATCTCAACAGGACCTGCTTTAACGGTATCTACCGTGTAAACCGCCAGGGCGAGTTCAATGTGCCGCGGGGCAGCAAGGATAGCGTCCTGATGGACACCGACGACTTCAAGTCGATGGCCGCCTTACTAGCCACGGCCGATCTTCGGGTGGGGGATTTCGAAAGAATCATCGATGAGGCCGGTGAGGATGATCTTGTTTTTGCGGATCCGCCATACACCGTGCGGCATAACCTCAATGGTTTTATAAAATATAACGAAATCCTATTTTCATGGGCTGATCAGGAGCGATTGGCACGGGCGCTCAAGCGCGCGGCTGCGCGCGGGGCCAAGGTCGTGGCCACCAATGCCAATCATCACTCTGTCCGCTCGCTTTATGAAAGCTGGGATTTCCTGACGCGCTCGGCAAGCCGGTTTTCGCAAATCTCAGCTGACGGCGCAAGTCGAAAGCAATTCGAAGAGCTCATCATTACCTGCAATATTTGAAGGAGTCGCCATGTCCACGCTTGGAAGCTTGATGCAGACCTCGGCAACGCAAGGCAATCCGATCGATGCTTTGCGAAGCTTTCTTGAGACCGAGGCAAATAATGAAGCTGCAAAGCTAGTAGGCAAAATGCGCTTTGTGGGGTACGTACTTGAGTTGGGCTTTGACTCCGCAAAGATCATCACCAGCGACCCTTACAAGCTGGCGGTCGGAGGCATTCCGCGAGGTTCGTTTCTGATCATGACGCCGGTGAATGCTGCCGCGGCACCAGCGCATTTCACCCTCCTTCGCGTCACGGGCGTATCGCCCACACCCCTTAGTAGTCAGGTTCAGCAGACGTATTTCGAACTGCATAAGAAATCTATGCCTGAACTGGACGTGTGGACGCAAAGCGAATTGCAGTGGGGTGCGCTGGACTGCGACGTGCTGGGCATGTTCTATGCCGATCCCGCTGCGATGCAGCGGCTAGCCTATTCGGGTGATGTGAATAATGTGGTGAGCGCCCATCGCTACAAGGTTTTCTCCCCTGACGATGCGCTGTTGAAGCTGATTGTCAATGGCATGGTCAAGCCAGAGAGCCAGATCGAGATCGGCGCGCTAAGGACGATGGAGTGCGGCCTGTCCAGCGCAAGCACCAGCCGCATCCCTGTTTCAATCTCGATGCGAGATTTCAAGGGCTGCCGGACTGCGATGTTCGGAAAGACCCGGCTTGGTAAATCCAATGTGGTCAAGCTCATTGCTAAGGGCATGCTTGATGCAACGGCAGAAGATAAGTCGGTTGGTCAGCTGATCTTCGATGTGAACGGGGAGTATGCCAACGACAATCCGCAGGATGGGAACAAATCCATTCGCTCGGCTAATGCAGATCGATGTGAGGTTTATGCTCTGACTATCCGCCCGGAGACGCCATCCAAGCCGTTGCGACTGAACTTCTACGAGCAGACCGACTCCGCTATCCAAATTCTTGGCTCGATGCTGGAGCAGGATAACAATACGGCGCACTACGTTAAGAGTTTTACCAGTGCGACACTGCCCTCCATTGAAGGGATCAAGTCGCTCCCTGAAGAAGATAAGGTTCGGCCGATCCGGAAAATCCAGATGTTCTGGGCAATCCTGAGCAAGGCGGGCTTTGATATTGACGAGAAGCGGCTACGAGCACTTGGACTGGTATCTCGTGTCGCCAAACACTTTGATCCGCATTTTAGCGTGGATCTCCGGTCGGCAGCCTATTCGGCTACCGGTGCAGGAACGCCTCCCTCATCGATCGATTCCATTGACCTTCTCAAGACGGAGCTTGAGGTAATTGCTCAATTTCGTCGTGACAATCCGTCCGATCCGGTGCTTACGTCTAAGAAGTCGAAGAAGGCCACGTTCGATCCAGACGACATTGCGTTGCTGGACTTTCTAAGTCCTGCAGCAGGGCGTACAGGTCCAAGTATGCTGCGAGCCTACAAGAATTTTCACTCTCCGCATGCTGGCGACTTTATTAATGAGATCCTAGTCCTACTGGACAACGGGCTTACGGTTATCCTCGACCTCGGCAATGCGACAGATGAAATCCGGCGCTATTTTGCTGACATGCTGTCCAAGGCTGTATTCGCGCACCAGGAGCGCAAGTTTGTCAGCAATACCTTGGATGGGCGTTTTGTGCAGCTGTACTTCGAGGAGGCCCATAATCTGTTTCCTCCGGATGCGCGAGACCTAACAGGCGTCTATGCTCGTTTTGCCAAGGAGGGTGCGAAGTTCCACATTGGCATGGTGTATTCGACCCAGTCACCCTCCACGATCAACAAGGACCTGTTGGCTCAGACAGAGAACTTCTTTGTCGGCCATCTCTCCAGTCAAGATGAGGCGCGTGCGTTGGGTCGGGTGCAGATCGCCTTTGAAGGCATCGAGCAGGATATCCTTAGGTCGAAGACCCCAGGGTATATGCGTATGCTGACGATGTCGCACCGGTTCGTCATTCCTGTGCAGGCAAACAAGTTCGAGGCGATCTGACATGCCTTACAGTGGCGGGACAAGGTTGCCCTTCGAGTCGGCCTCCAAGTTGGGCCATCTAGCGGTGGTTCAGAGCACGTGGGTGAAGGAGCTGGTCAGGGATTTCGAGCAAGCGAAAGCACCAGCAACGGATAACTCTGGTACTTTATGGCAGACCATCGACACTCAGGGTGTACTGCCCCTGCGCAGCGTCTGGGCAGTGGATGGCTCCTTCGTTGCGGTGCGATCAGAAGGGAAACCTCCCAAGGAAGTCGCGTTCGTCAAGACCGCGCTTCTGCTGGTCGATCGAGTCAAGATTGATGCGATCGACAAGGAGAATCCGCACCCGCTTCTGCTGCAGGATGTTCTCAGGGGCAGTGCGATCTATCATTCCACCGTGTTTCCGCTCAAGAACGTGCGCACCACGCTGGGAAGCAACTACGACGCTGTCCGTCACATTGTCCGAGACTCGTTCAAAATCGATCAGGGTGGGGCGTTCTTCGACACTCTCAAGTGGCTGGTCTACAAAAAGTGGTCCGATGGCACTTCGTCGTCCCCTTCCTTCGAATGCCCGCATTGCCACACCTTGATCGGTGGCTTGCCTCACGATGCCGACGAGGGTACTTGCGATCATTGTAAGCAGGTCGTCTTTGTGTCGGACCTGATCGGCTTCCATCTCGACATGGATGAGGACAGTGCGCCCGACTCGGTCGCATCGTCCTACATGCTCGTCATGGAGCATCTGATGCTTTTCACCGCCATTCGGGTCGCATGGGGGCATACCGACAAGTCGTTGGTCGGCGAGACTCTATTTATAAAGGACGGCCCGCTATCGCTCCGTAGCCAGTACTCCAAGCTCGTCCCCAACATCCGCGAGTTCCTCTCCTTCGCCGTGAAGCAAGGCAGGGCTGTGCACATCATCGGACAGGAAAAGAGCGGTGCCTTCGTCGATCACTTGCAGTCAATCGTGCACTTCGCTGCTCCGCACGAGCGGGGAGAGCGGGGTAGCTATGCCGCGTTGGATCACAATTATGTTCGTCGCGAGGTCTATCGCTCGCCAGATTTGTCTAATCCCTATGGTAAACGTACCAATTGGGGGGAGAAGCTATTCCTCAAGTTGGACCCGGGAATGTCCATGGTCCTGAATGTTCCAACGGGAGATTACATTGATGCTGGAGACCGACCGGTCCCTCAGGACTTGATCGGGCTAAAGCGAATCTTGGCTACTCTGCCATCGATAGTCAGCCATAAATTTGAGGGGGCACTTTTCCCCGTTGAGCTCGCCAATGGCATCGCGTCTATGTCGAGCTACCCGTCAGCTGCAATCCTGGCGAAATTTTTGGAAGACCAGTCACCCTAATCACGAGAGGTGCCTGGCGATAGATTTGAAAAGAGTGTTGCAGGCGCTGCAGTTGTTGCCTAGTCGTCCCGGTGCAGCGGCGCTGGTCTCAGCATCCGATATCTATGTGGCCTAGGGTGATCGGTTAAGATCACCCCGGCCTTACCTCATGGCAAGCCCACTCAACCAGCCCCCGGCAAGCCAGAAACAACCCGTCCACAACCCCCTCATCCAAATGCCGCTCCGGCTCCGCTGCCACCCGGCAGCGGTCAGCCGCGTGCAGCACCTCCAGCACCGTTAGCGCCCCCACCATTGCGCGTTCGCTCTTCGCCAGGCTTACGCGGCGGCCGGGTGATACATCGTTCTCCGGCCAGGGCAGCCCATCGGCTCCTTCACCCGCACGAATGCGGGTGAGGATGCCGAGCAGGGAGTTCAAGTCGGGCAGGGGCGTGTCGTCGTTGATGGGCTCAACAACGGTGTACGAGGAAAAGGTGTCGGACTTTTTCATGGCGTCGGCTTCCGTGGCTGTACTTAACAGTGCCACCGTGAAAAGGTGGCGGACGATGCGTGGCTGCAAACCGGGATGAGATAGCACCATAGACCGGTGGGCCCGAAGGCCCCCACGCACCGCCCGCCATACAGGCCGACGGATTGCCCGCCGGCACCGCTTGGGGACGGTGCCGACGGACAAGCGCAAACTACAGGTGCATCTCTCATCACGGGTTTGCAGACCCGCTGCCACCTTTTTTGGTGGCGCGCCATGTTGTTTACGCAGTCGCTCCGAATACCAATTGAAATTCGCGAAGAGATCGCAGAATTCGAGAGCGGAAATCTATTGTGGCACGCACTATTCGTGCCGTAGGCCTCATGATCCGACGCATTCGCGCACACGCGTTGCTAATCGCGAACAAGAGCGTCGCAATCGCCCGCACCTTCAGGGGATAGCGAGACAGCCGCCTTTACAACAATTCGTATTCCGAACCGGGCCGCAGCACCGCGCGATCAGTCAGGCCGGCCGAAAAGCGGTCCAAAGCCGACACGGCGGGAAAGCAGCGGAACCCTCATCCCACGCCGTCCTCAACCACCGCCGCATTCCCCACCAGCAACTCAATCATCGCCCGCGCCGCCGCCGACTGCCGCCGATGCGGCGCATAGATCACCGAGAATGGCCGCGACCGCCCCCGCAGCTGCGGCAACACTTCCACCAGCTCCCCACGCAACAACCGCTCGCGCACGATGAACGCATAGCTCTGGCAGATGCCAATGCCTTGTTCGGCCAGCGGCACTACGCCCAGCACATCGTCGGAGGTCTCGATGGACGAACGCGGCAGCCAATCCACATCCCGCCCGCCATCCCGAAACACCCACGGCGCCAGACGCCCGGTGCGCGGCATCACAAACGGCAGGCACAGGTGCTGCTGCAGGTCGTCCAGCGTCTGCGGCGTACCCCGGCGCTGCAGGTACTGCGGCGACGCCACCAGCACCAAAGGCGCATCCTCCAGCTTCCGCCCCACCAGCCCGCTGTCCGGCAGCTGGCCCAGGCGGATGGCCAGGTCGAAGCCTTCGGCCACCAGGTCCACGTTGCGGTTGGTGATGTTCAGTTCCACCTGCACCTGCGGGTACTGCTGCGCAAAGCGCGCCAGCACGGGCGGCAGCCGGTAGTGGCCATAGGTGGTGGGCACGCTCAGGCGCACGCGGCCGGCCAGCGCACCGTCCTGGGCCAGTACCTCGACGCGTGATGCGGACAATGGAGGAGCAACGCCTGCACCGGCATAGATTCGAGAGCCAGGTACACGCCACGCGGGTGATCGCTGACTGGATCGCCTTCTACAACCAACTGGGTGCGTCGGAGCTTCCGCCAGGAGCGGGCGCTGTACAGGCTCTTCATCACCCAGTACGCCGCCCGTGACGAAGCTCAACGTGAGGGATTCGCCAAGAGGAGACTTGCCTACTGGGTATTCACCGACGAAGAGAACGAGCGGATTCCGAACTTCTACACCCCCCGTCAATGATCTTGTCGACAGGCTGGAGTCCGCCCGGGTCATCCGGTAGCTGACGGCGTCTAGGGGCGAGTGCGAAGTCCTTCCGCCGACCCCGCAGGCTGGTTCCCGCGGGTCTACGTGGATCCGGGCAATAATTCCGGCTGCCGATCGTCCCCGCTAGTCGCCCTTTGAGCCGGTGGCCCCTACAATCAAGGGCTGGACGGGGCATGCGATGCCTAGCATGTCATTGATTTCAGAAGGCGTTGGAGTCTTGTCGCGTCCATTTCTTCCTTCGATTTTCCGCTTTTCAGGATCCGGATTCGTGACCGCACTTGAGACCCTACTCGACACCCTCCGCCAGAGCTCGATGACCGAGCGCGAAAAGGGCACCTATTTCGAGGACCTGATTCTCGCCTACCTGCGCAACGAGGCCACCTATAAGGACCTCTATCGCCAGGTGTGGACCTGGGCCGAATGGGCGCCCACGCACGGCTTCAGCGCCAAGGACGACGGCATCGACCTGGTCGCCGAGGAAGTCGGCACCGGCGCCATCCACGCCATCCAGTGCAAGTTCTACGACCCCGATTACCGGCTGCAGAAGAAGGACATCGACAGCTTCTTCACCGCCTCGGGCCGCAAGCCCTTCGCCCACCGCGTCATCGTCAGCAGCACCGATCACTGGAGCGACAACGCCGAGAACGCGCTGATCGACCAACAGCCGCCTGTCAGCAAGATCACCCTGCATGACCTGGAAGCCAGCCAGATCGACTGGGCGAAATTCCAGCCGAAGGCCGCCGTCGCGCTGAAGCCGAAGAAATCGCTGCGCCCGCACCAGGAATCCGCGCTCAAGGCTGTCACCGCCGGCCTGGCGGATGCCGACCGCGGCAAGCTGATCATGGCCTGTGGCACAGGCAAGACCTTCACCAGTCTCAGGATTGCCGAAAGCCTAGCCGGCAAAGGCAGGCGCGTGCTGTTCTTGGTGCCTAGCCTGTCGCTGCTGCAGCAGACCCTGACCGAATGGACCCAGGAAAGCGCCATCCCGCTGCATAGCTTTGCCGTGTGCTCGGACAGCGACGTGGGCAAAAAGAAGGGCCGCAAGCAGGACGACGCCATCCAGACCCTGGCCCACGAACTGCGTTACCCGGCCACCACCGATGCCCGCGCATTGGCCAAGGGCGTGGCCGCGCGCAGCGACGGCGACCACATGACCGTGGTGTTCAGCACCTACCACTCCATCGCCGTCATCCACGAGGCCCAGCAGCAGGGCCTGGCCGAGTTCGACCTGATCGTCTGCGACGAGGCCCACCGCACCACTGGCGCCACCTTTGAAGGCGATGACGAATCCGCCTTCGTGCGCGTGCACGACGCAGGGTACATCCGCGCGGCCAAGCGCCTGTACATGACCGCCACCCCGCGCATCTACGGCAACGAGGCCAAGGCCGTCGCCGAGCGCGACAACGTGGCTCTGTACTCGATGGACAACGAGGCCTGGTACGGCAAGCAGTTGTTCGTCATCACCTTCTCGGAAGCCGTTAAGCGTGGCCTGCTGGTCGACTACAAGGTCATCGTGCTGGCAGTCGAGGAAAGCCACATCAATCGCCGCCTCCAGACTCTGCTGAAGGACGAGAACAACAGCCTGCGAGTGGACGATGCCGCCAAGATCGTTGGCTGCTGGAAGGCGCTGGCCAAGCTCGGCATTCACGAGGGTGCCGGCGAAAGCGCCGAACCGATGAAGCGCGCGGTCGCGTTCTGCCAGGTCATCGAGCCCAGCCGGGGTGGCAAGACCCACAAGGTCAGCTCGAAGGAAATCGCCGACATGTTCAAGGCGGTCGTGGACGCCTACCAGGACGCCGAGGACATCGAGGACGCCGCGCGCATGACCTGCGAGGCAAAGCACGTCGACGGCAGCATGAACGCCGGCGAGAAGGAAGCGAAGCTCGACTGGCTCAAGGCAGCCACGCCGCCCGACACTTGCCGCGTGCTCAGTAACGTGCGCTGCCTGTCCGAAGGCGTGGACGTGCCGTCGCTGGACGCCGTGCTGTTCCTGACGCCGCGCAATTCGCAGGTGGACGTGGTGCAGTCGGTCGGCCGGGTGATGCGCAACGCCCCGGGCAAGCAGCGCGGCTACGTGGTGCTGCCGGTGGTGATTCCCGCCGGCATCGAGCCGCACGAGGCGCTGAACGACAACCGCACCTATGCCGTGGTCTGGCAGGTGCTGCAGGCGCTGCGCAGCCATGACGACCGCTTCGACGCGATGGTCAACAAGCTCGACCTGGTCGGCCCGGACCGCAGCCGGATGGAAGTCGTCGCCGTCGCGGAAACCGTGCAGCGCAAGACCGCGCGGCTGGTGGACGGCAATGCCCGCAAGGCGGCCAATGCCAAGGGCAAGCACAGTATCGGTGAAGCCCAGCCTGGCTACGAAGCCGAAGTGCAAAGCGAATTCGAGTTCGAGATCGGCGAAGTCGAGCGCGCCCTGTACGCCAAGGTGGTGGAGAAGTGCGGCAACCGCCACCACTGGGAAGACTGGGCTAACGACATCGCGAAGATCGCCCAGACTCACATCGACCGGATCAAGGCCCTGCTGGAGGACGAGACGCAGGCCAAGGCCCGCGACGCCTTCAGCGCCTTTGCAAGCGAACTGCGCGACGACCTCAACGACAAGGTCTCCGATGCCGAGATCATCGAGATGCTGGCCCAGCACCTGATCACCAGGCCGGTGTTCGACGCGCTGTTCGCCGACTACAGCTTCGCCAGCCACAACCCCATGTCCAAGGCCATGCAGGCAGTGCTCGACGTGCTCGACGAACTGCACCTGGAGAAGGAGGCCGACACCCTGCAGGAATTCTACGATAGCGTGAAGCTACGGGCAGAAGGCATCGACAGCGCCACCGGCAAGCAAAAGATCGTGGTCGAGCTGTACGACAAGTTCTTCCGCAACGCCTTCCCGAAGATGACCGAGCGCCTGGGCATCGTCTACACCCCGGTGGAAGTGGTCGACTTCATCCTGCACAGCGTCGACCACCTGCTGCAGCAGGAGTTCGGGCAGACCCTCGGCAGCAAGGGCGTGCACATCCTCGACCCCTTCACCGGCACCGGTACCTTCATCACCCGCCTGCTGCAGTCGGGCCTGATCAAGCCTGAGGAACTGGCGCACAAGTACCGGCACGAGATCCACGCCAATGAGCTCGTGCTGCTGGCCTACTACATCGCCGCGATCAATATCGAGGCGACGTATCACGAGCTGGCCGGCGGCGATTACGCGCCGTTCGAAGGCATCCTGCTCACCGACACCTTTCAGATGTACGAGAAGGACGATCTCGTCGATGCGTTGCTGGTGGACAACAGCAAGCGGCGCAGGCGGCAGAAGGCGCTGGATATCCGTGTGATTGTGGGGAATCCGCCGTACTCGGCGGGGCAAGCCAGTGCGAACGACAACAATGCGAACGTTGGTTACCCTTCGCTGGATGCGCGCATCCGCGAAACCTACGCGGCACGCTCGGACGCCACGCTGAAGAACGCGCTGTACGACAGCTACATCCGCGCGATCCGCTGGGCATCTGATCGCATCGGTAATGCCGGCATTATCGGTTTCGTCACCAATGCCGGGTTTGTGGAAGCCAACACCGCCGATGGCTTGCGCCAGAGCCTGGCCGAGGAATACTCGGACATTTACGTGTTCCACCTGCGTGGCAACCAGCGCACCAGCGGCGAAACTTCGCGCAAGGAAGGCGGCAAGATCTTCGGCAGCGGCAGCCGCGCGCCCATCGCCATCTCGCTGTTGGTCAAGAATCCGCAGGCCACCGAGCATGGCCGCATCTTCTTCCACGACATCGGCGATTACCTGAGCCGTGAGGAAAAGCTGGCCAAGATCGAAGTCTATGGCAGCGTGGGCGGCATTCCCAAACAGGACTGGCAGCGCATCATCCCGGATACGCATGGCGACTGGCTGAAGCAGCGTGATGACAGCTTTGGGAGATTCATCGCACTTGGAGACAAAAAAGGAAATGATCCTGCCGTGTTCGATAGTTTCTCGAACGGCGTCAAAACCAACCGTGACGCGTGGGTCTACAACTTTTCCCGTGGAAAGTTGGCATCTACTGTTACTGAAATGATCGACTACTACAACGGCGAGGTTGTTCGCTACACGTCCGCCTGCGAGGGAATTCCAAAAAATCTCTGGCCGGACGTTGAAGGATTTTTGGATTTCGATTCAACTTCCATTAGTTGGACCAGAGAAGTGAAACAGGATCTTGGCCGGAAAAATGAAAGGCATTATCGACCAGAAGGAATTGTTTGCGCACTCTACCGGCCGTTCTCAAAGAACTGGCTGTACTTCGATCGCCACTTCAACAACTGCGTCTACCAGATGCCGCGTATCTTTCCGGATGCAAGTTCGGAAAATTTGGTGATTCAGATCACGGGAGTCGGTTCGGATCGAGTGAGCGCAATCGTTTCTGATGTCGTCACCGACTTGCAGGTTCAGTTTAACGGTCAAAACTTCCCGCTGTATCTCTACGACGAAGCCACCCAGCAATCCGATGATGGCCTGTTCGTCGGCAAGGTCGGCGACGGCCCGCGCCGCCGTGACGCCATCACCGATGCCGGCCTGGCCCACTTCCAGGCCGCCTATCCGGGCGAAGCAATCAGCAAGCAGGACCTGTTCTATTACATCTACGGCATCTTGCATTCGCCCAATTACCGAGAACGTTATGCCGACAACCTGAGCAAGGAGCTGCCGCGTATCCCGCGCGTGCGCACTGCCGCCGATTTCCGGCATTTTAGTCAAGCCGGCCGCGACCTCGCCGCGCTGCACCTGAACTACGAGACGGCGGGCAAGTATCCGCTGACCATCGAAGCCAAGGGCAAGCTGACCGACGCCGACTACCGCGTCGAGAAGATGAAGTTCGGAAAGAAGAAAGACCCGGACACCGGCAAGTCGGTCAATGACCGCAGCACCGTGATCTACAACAGCAAGATCACCCTCACCGGCATCCCCGAAGCCGCCTGGGACTACGTGGTCAACGGCAAGGCCGCCCTGGACTGGGTGATGGAACGCCAAGCCGTGCGCGTGGACAAGGCCAGCGGCATCGTCAACGACGCCAACGACTGGGCCATCGAGACCATGCACGATCCGAAGTACCCGCTGGAACTGTTCCAGCGCGTGGTCACCGTCAGCCTCGAAACCCAGAAGATCGTCGCTGCGTTGCCACCGCTGAATATCCGTGAAGACGGCTGACTCCCACATGCAGACACGAGGCCATCCAGATGAATGAAGTGGTGTGGGGCATCCATGCAGGCCGCACCGGCGATGCCGATGCCTTGTTCCTCAAACAAGGCTGCATTGCCATTGGCTGGGATGCCATGGGCGACTTGTCGCGGCTGGCAGCCGACCGCGACGCCTTTCGGCATTGCTATGTGCAGGCCTACCCGGAGGCGAAGAAAGGCGGCATTGCCACCGTTTCGGGTATTCCCTACCGGTTCCTGCACGAGATGAAGGCCGGCGACCTGTTGGTGTACCCCTCCAAGCAGGACAAACAAGTGCACATTGGCCGCGTCACTGGCCCGTACCAGTACGTGGCCGATGCCATCCAAGGCTATCCGCACCGCCGCAGCGTGCAATGGCTGAGCCACGTGCCACGCCTGCAGTTCACCCAAGGCGCGCTGTACGAAATCGGCTCGGCGCTCAGCCTGTTCCAGGTCAAAAGCTATGCCGACGAATTCCGCGCGGCGGTGGGCGGCAAGTCCCCACCTGCGTTGCCGGTGGACCAGGACCATTCGGTGGGCCTGGTCACCGATGATATGGAAGACACCACCCGCGACTTCGTGCTCAAACGCTTGGCGCAAGAATTGAAGGGCTTGCCGCTGGAGGATTTCGTGGTGCACCTGCTGCAATGCATGGGCTACCACGCGCGCAAGACCCGGGTGAACGAACCCAGCGTGGACGTGATTGCCCACAAGGACCACCTGGGCATCGAGCCGCCCATCATCAAGGTGCAGGTCAAGAGCAGCCCCAACACAGTGACCGACAAGGACGTGTCGGCCCTGTACGGCAAGCTGTCCCATGGCGAGTACGGGCTGTTTGTGACCTTGGGTAGCTATAGTCCGGCCTGCCGCAGTTTTGAGCAGGGCAAAGGCAACCTGCGCCTGATCGACGGCGATGAACTGGTGGACTTGGTCTTCGCCCACTACGAGCAGTTCGATGCGCGATACAAGGGCCTGCTGCCGTTGCGCCGCATCTATGTGCCGCAGGTACTGGAGGCGGACTAACGGGGCATGGGAGCGAATCACCCATTCCCGCAAGAGGCTGGCGAAGGAATCGCGGAATTCGAGAGCGAAGAACTATTGTTGCACGCACCATTCGTGCAACACGCGACACCGCGAGACGCATTCGCGCAGTGGCTCTGTTGATTGCGAATAGAAGTGGCTTAATCGCCCATGCCATAAGCGAATAGCGCGACCCCCTTCTTTGCAACAACTCCTAAGTCGCAGCAGATCGCAACAGCGCTCCATCAGCCGCACAGCCAGAAAACCGGTTCAAACACGACACCGCCAGCAAGCATCGCAGCCTCAATCACCCCCATCCCCAACCCCAGCCGCATTCCCCACCAGCAACTCAATCATCGCCCGCGCCGCCGCCGACTGCCGCCGATGCGGCGCATAGATCACCGAGAACGGCCGCGACCGCCCGCGCAGCTGCGGCAGCACCTCCACCAGCTCCCCACGCTGCAGCCGCTCGCGCACGATGAACGCATAGCTCTGGCAGATGCCGATGCCCTGTTCGGCCAGCGACACCACGCCCAGCACATCGTCGGAGGTCTCGATGGACGAACGCGGCAGCCAGTCCACGTCGCGCCCATCGTCGCGGAAGATCCATGGCGCCAGCCGCCCAGTACGAGGCATCACAAACGGAAGGCACAGGTGCTGCTGCAGATCGTCCAGCATCTGCGGCGTACCCCGGCGCTGCAGGTACTCCGGCGCTGCCACCAGCAGCAGTGGCGCGTCTTCCAGCTTGCGTGCCACCAGCCCGCTGTCCGGCAGCTGGCCCAGGCGGATGGCCAGGTCGAAACCCTCTGCCACCAGATCCACGTTGCGGTTGGTGATGTTCAGTTCCACCTGCACCTGCGGGTACTGCTGCGCAAAGCGCGCCAGCACGGGCGGCAGCCGGTAGTGGCCATAGGTGGTGGGCACGCTCAGTCGCACGCGGCCGGCCAGCGCGCCGTCCTGGCCCTGCACGTCGCGCTCGGCGTCGTCCAGCAGGCCGAAGGCGGTGCGCACCTGTTCCCGGTAGAGCCGCCCGGCGTCGGTCAGGCCCACGCGGCGGGTGGTCCGCTGCAGCAGCTGGCGGCCCAGCCGCGCTTCCAGACGGGTGACCGCGCGGCTCAGCACCGAGGGCGTGGTGGACAGCGCCACCGCGCCGGCCGTGAACGAGCCGTGCTCGACCACCGCCAGGAACACCTCCACATCGCCCAGGTAGTCGAACTTGCGGCTCATTTGGCTCTCCGGCGAACAGATGTTTTGCAATCGGGCCAATTTATCGCCGCTGGAGCGATGAATAAAGTGGCGGCCATTCCCCGATTAGGAGCTCCCCATGAACCTGATGACCCGGCTAGCCGCCGCGCTGGCCCTGACCCTGGCCGCCAGCGGCGCGCATGCCGCCAACGTGCTGGTGGTGCTGTCCGACGAAAACCACTTGGACCTGAAGGACGGCAAGGTGCTGTCCACCGGCTTCTATCTCAACGAGCTGATGCAGCCGGTCAAGCTGCTGCTGGATGCGGGCCACGAGGTGACCTTCGCCACGCCGCAGGGGCGGGCGCCGACGATGGATGCGTCCTCGGTGACGCCGGCGTACTTCGGCAACGATGCCGCGCAGCTGACGCTGCACAAGGACCTGCTGGAGAAGCTGGCGCTGACCTCGCCGACGGCATCGCCGGTGGTGAGCCTGGCGCGCGTCGAGCAGCAGGGCTATGCGCGTTTTGATGCGGTCTACATTCCCGGTGGCCACGCGCCGATGCAGGACCTGCTGAAGAGCCCGGCGCTGGGCCGGTTGCTGGCCGACTTCCACCAGCGCAACAAGACCACCGCGCTGGTCTGCCACGGGCCGATCGCGCTGCTGTCCACGCTGCCGGATGCCGCTGGGTTCGTGGCGAAGCTGGAGGCGGGTGCGATGCCGGCCACGCCGAAGTGGATCTACAGCGGCTACCAGATGACGGTGATCAGCAACCAGGAAGAGGAGCAGGCCAAGCCGCTGCTGGGTGGTGGCGAGATGAAGTTCTACCCGCAGACGGCGTTGCAGCGAGCGGGTGCGACGTTCAGTAGCAACACCACGCCGTGGACGGGGCATGTGGTGGTGGACCGCGAGCTGATTACCGGGCAGAACCCGGCATCGGCGCTGGAGGTGGGGCAGCGGTTGGTGGAGCGGTTGAAGTAAGCCGGGTTCTCCATCGCATGCGGTGCCGTGGCACCATGGCGGACTGGCCTCATCCTTATCGGCGAGGCCGGTTTTCCAAGGAAGCCATTCAACACGACATGCGAACGTCCATCCGCTTCATTCTCTCCGCGCTGTGCCTTGGCCTGCTGTCTGGTTGCGCCAGCGGGCCGGACTACTACCATTCCAATCGCGAGATTACCGGCGCGTTCGTGGCCGACGACGGCAAGCTGTACCTGCTGCCGGTCTATGACGAACCGATGCGCTTTGATGCGGCGCCGTTCCGTGATTACCGCGCCCTGATGGACAGCCCGTTGCGCGAGGCCGTGGTCTGCGCGCAGCTGTACTTCCGTGAGGACTGGCGCGTGCCGGCCGACAGGACCAAGGTGCATGGCAGCTACGCGCTGCTGCTGCGGCCGGAGCAGGTGACGCCCGAACAGGCGGCGCAGTTCAAGCTGGAGCGGTTGGAGATCAGCCCGCGGGTGGCCAAGGCCACCGCTGCGTTGACGCGCCAGCCGTACATCCTTGAAGCCCGGACCCGCTACGAGCTGGCGGCCAACCCGGACTGCAACCTTTCCAGGCAGGGTGGCAGCTACTACAGCGCGCTGTTCGAGAGTGACGGCGAGCGAGTGAAGTTGCCGGATGCCGCTGCGCTGGCCACGAAGGCAAAGCTGCCGCAGTCGATCACCGCGCGGGCTGAGCGGATCCGACCGGACGATACGGACAAGCCGGGTGTTGGCACGGCGGCCGGGAAGGTGCTGGGCGCGGCGTTGGTGCCGGTGGCGGTTCCGGTATTTGTGTTGAGCCTGCCGTTTTTGGGGCCGGATCATTGGAAGTGATGGGGCGTTGAGGGAGAGTCATCCACGCATGGCGTGGATCTACTTGGGCATCGCCTGAAAGTTCATCCTGGAGATCTGTGTGCCCACCACGCTGGAAACTGTTTTGAAGACCGTAGGCTTTGTTGTCCTTGCGGCACTTCCGTTGGTGATTCTCTGGTTCACCCTTCGGCGAATGTCAGCGACTGCCCGCTCTTCCGTAAAAACGGGGCTGCGTTTGGATGCCCCGCGCCGGATTTCCGGCACGTCCATGACCTTGGTGATGGCGGATGGCAAAGAGGATCGCGAGCACTACTTCTTTGATACAGAATCCTTCTTCCTGCGGCGGGGCCCGGTGCCCACGGCAGTTCCGCTTTCGCAGATCACCTCAGTCACTCGAACGTCCGACGTCATCTATGCGCGCTATGTCTGGCAGGTGTGCTTCAGCAAAGCGTCGGGCAGAAAGTGCGTGACGTTCACCAACAACCTGACGCTGTTCAACCGCGACTTCCTGCTCTTTCTGGAGGCGGTGCGGAAGGCAAACCCGCTCGCGACCGTTGAGCGAGCGAGTCTGTTCTTCTGATTGTGCGGCGATATCAGTGGCGCCGATTGGCAAACAGAGGGGCCAGGAGGGCGGGTTGTTGCGAATGATCTCGCACGTGTCTTGCCCACTCAGCCCATGCTGGCGGCGCGGGCCTGAATATCGTGCTGCACGCGCTGATCTTCCAGCTGCTGCTCAAGTTGGTTGGCGATGGCACGTTGATGCGCTTCGCGGCTGACGGCGTCGAACTGCTGCATGGATTCTTCGACCGAGGTCTGTGCGGCCAGTTCAGTCGGCATCGCGGCGCGCTGGTGTGCGGGGTCGCTGGGCTCGCCCTGGACTACGAACAGGGTGTGACCGGCGGGTTTGTCTGCCGTGGCATTGCTCAGCAGTACGTGGTCGACGCGGTCCAGGTCGTTGTCCTTTGCCAGCACCAGCAGGCTGGCAGTCATGCGCTCGCTGGCTTCGTCGAACGTGCGGCCGTGCTTTGCATCCAACGTGGCTACGCCTTCGCGCACCTGTTGGTAGAGGGCGTGATCGGGATGCTCAGGCTGGGTAGGCAGCAGGGGGGCGGGTGGCGCTTTGAGTTCGCACTGGGCCGTTGCGCTTGATGGTGGTGCTGCCTCTGTTTCGACGGGTGGTGGCGTGTAAGGAGGCTCGTGCTCCGAGACCTTGGGCGCGGCGTCTGTTATCAGCGGGGGCACAGCGGGCTCGGCTGCTGCGAGGGGGGGTGGAACGTCTGGCTCAAGCTGGACTGGCGCTGGTGTTGCTTCGGCTTCGTGGAGACGAGCAGTAACAGCCACTTCGGTCTGAATCGACGGGGTCGGGGAGTGGGTGTGAGTTGCAACGGGCTCCTGCGCAGGAGCGGGGTGCCCGACATCCGACGTAGATGATGCACTCACTTCTGGCTGTGCGGGAGATCGCTCAGCGGAGGGAATGCCGCGTGACGGCACAGGGGCTGCCGGCATCGGGTGCGCAGGAGGATTTGCCTCGGTATGCGCTTGCCGCTCGCTTGACTCATCCGGTGCAGGTTGCGTTGCAGCGGCCGCGATCGGCTCCCGTCGTGGTCCTTCGCGGCGAGCCGGTTCCTGCACGGATTCCACACGATCCGAAGGCGTCGGCGCTGCAGGCGCAGGAGCGCGATGCTCCTGTACCAAGGGTGATGTGTTGGGCGACAGTGCAGCGCGTTCAGCGCTGTGCGCATCGATCACGGCTTGTGGCGTCAGCCGTTCTTCGGCGTGCTCGCCGCGAACCTCAGCCACGGCAGCGGCGGCAACCTGCTGCGCTTGCGGTGCAGCGACACCCAGTCGATTGGCTTCCTGCATGGCCTGGTCGCGGGCTTCGCGCTCGTTGACGGTCAGTGCCTCGATACTGCGTCCGTGGGCGCCGGGTACGGGCGCCTCCATCTGTTGGATGGCGCGGATCTGCGAGTAGGTTCCGTTCAACTCGTCGCGGATGTTGCCCTCGGCCAGCGAATCGTAGATCCAGCCGTCATGCAGCCATTCGCCGTCGCCCTGTTGCTGATAGGTGCGTCCATCGGATGCCAGTACGTGATCGGGATGGTCTTGGGCCCAGATCACTTCATCCGGAATCGGTCCGTACTGGGACCAGCCTTGTGCGGTGTAGGCCTGCTCGTACTGCTTGGCAAAGGCCGCCGAGCTGCGGGCGGCGTTGAAGGCCATGATGCCCTGTGCGGCTTCGTCAAGCTGGGCGGACTTGACGGCGTCGGCCACTTCGACCGTGGTGTTCTTGACGCCGTGCTCGAGGACCTGATGGACGACCTCGCGCCGCCATTCGCCGGTTTCCGGATTGCGCTCCCAGGGGCGTGGCAGTGCGCTGGGTGTATCGCTGGCATCGCCGGCAATGCTGAAGGGATTGATCGGTTGATCCGGCGCGGACAGCCGCAGCCCGACGGCCCGGCTTGAGGCCTGGTAGTTCAGTTGCTGGGTCAATTCGGCGTCGGCCGTGAGCAGTGTAGTCGCGCCGTAGATAGGGCGATCGGCCAGGGTGCCGACGGTGCCTATGATCTCCCGCTCGCCGTGCGTCCAGCCCTTTTCGGGATGCGCCGGGTCAAACGTCCAGACCCTGCCGGTGCCGTCGGCCTGGTTGTTGATCTGGTATTTCTCGATCCAATCGATGATCTCACTGCCACCCCAGGCGCCTAAACCGCCACCAATGATGCCGGTGACAATGGCGCCAGGGCCGGACTCGATGCCCAGCAGCGTACCGACCTTGGCGCCCACTGCCGCGCCGGTCCAACCGCCGACGCTGCGTGCTCCGAGGTCCAGCAGCGCGGCTTCCGCGCCCGTCCGGTTGTCGCGCGCGTACAGGTCGGCAATCTTTGTTCCTTCCGTCGCGGCTTCAACGACCGTCGCTGCGGCGCCACCGATGACGGCGCCCCGCACCATGTTTGGACGCACGCGGATGGTGTGGTCGATGACGCGTGCTTCCTGGATGTTGGGTGTAATGCCTTCAACAACCTTGAGCGTTGCGCGCTCATCGAAAACGGCTGCCGTTGTTGGTGGACTGACCTTGTCGTTGAGGGGCAGGGTGTCCCCAAGCTCGGCGTGCCAGCGGCCTTGTGCGCGCCAGCCATCGCGCAATGATTGGGTGATTCGAGGGTCTTTCAGCCGAGCTTCGCGTTCGGCTTCCAGCGCTGCGCCCGGTAGGCGGGTATCGCTATGGCTGTCGTAGACCTGAGCACCTTCGCGTCCGTAGAGCCGAATCTGGATGCCGGTCTCGGCCTGGACCTTGTCCAGATTGCCGGGCAGGGCATCGTAAACGTGTTTGCGCACGTCTTCGGGGACGTAGCGGCCGAAGCCTCTGCTATCCAGAGAGTTGGAAAAGCGGGCGTCCACGCCAAGTTCACTTTCCAACCGATGCGCCACGACGCCTCGAATCTCTACGTCGTAGCCGTTGGCTTGAAGGTCCTTGATCAATGAGACCGCGCTATCACCATTGCCAAGCGTGGTGTCGAGGATGAGATTCCTACGCCCCTCTACTGCTGTCGAACGCAGCTCCTTGGCCCATTGGCTGGCGTCTTCATGTGTATGGCCGGCCCATGTGTACGGGTGCTGCTGGCGCAGGAGTCGAGCATCAGGGTGAGCGCCGCGAAGCTCGTCAGGATCGACCTTTACAACATCATCGGAAAGCTCAATCTCAACAGCTTTGACCAGTCCACCTTTACCCGCGCCGGGTTGTCCCGCCAGAACGATGGCTCGAGGCATCGGCTGGCTTGTGACTTGGTCCAAACGAGATTCCGGAAGGATGACATCCTTGAGGCGGGCAGCATGTTCCTCTGGACTTAATCGCGGATGCGGGGTATCCACTTAGGGCTGTTCTCCCGATGCCTTGAAATACTCGTACAGTTCATGGAGGCCTTTCATTCCGCCGTTGCCGGAGCGCGCTCGGAACATCAGTTTGAATTTCTCGTCAGCCGCTGCAATGGATTGCGCATTACCGGATGCCTGAGCTGCAGTCAGCTCACCCTGAGCATCATCGATGAATCCGTCGAGGCAATCCTCCAGCTTCCACACTGCATCCTCAAATGGCGGTAGGGACTTCATGGGCCTGTTGGTCACCGAGTTAAGTGCTTCCTGCAGGCTCTTGATGTGCTCTGGGTAGTCTCTGAGCATTTCTCGGAGCTTCGCTGGTACGGGAGGATGGGATTGAGGCATGGCCGATACCTATTCAGCGATTTGACACGTTTCCATGAGTATCTGTGCTTGCAGTCGCGAGTTCAATGGCACCCATAGCCAGCAGTTTGCGACATTGATCGGTGGGTGGCCTGCCTCCCTGATCCGGGAGCGGGATCTTGGGGCAAGAAGCGTTGAGGGAAAGTCATCCACGCGCGGCCTTGATTCACGGAGCTACACTCGTAGTCAACGCCCGACGGAAGCTCGCCCATGTTCAGTGGAAAGGTTGCAGTAGTCACCGGCTCCACCAGTGGTATCGGTCTTGGCATTGCCACCGCGCTGGCGCGGCAAGGTGCCGATATCGTGCTGAACGGCTTCGGCGATGCGGCGGAGATCGAACGCATCCGTTCCAAACTGGAAGCCGAGTTCGGCGTGCGCGTGGCGCATGACGGCGCCGATCTTTCCCGTGGCGAGGCAGTGCGCGGGATGATTGAGCATGCCGTCGCGACGATGGGGCGCATCGACATCCTGGTGAACAACGCGGGCATCCAGCACACCGCGTCGATCGAGGAATTTCCGATCGAGAAGTGGGATGCGATCCTGGCGCTGAATCTGTCGGCGGTGTTCCATGCCACGGCAGCGGCCTTGCCCCACATGAAGCGGCAGGGCGCCGGCCGCATCATCAACATTGCGTCGGTGCACGGGCTGGTCGGGTCAGTGAACAAGTCGGCCTATGTGGCAGCCAAGCATGGCGTGATCGGGTTCACCAAGGTGACCGCGCTGGAGAATGCGGGCACCGGCATTACCGCCAATGCGATCTGCCCGGGCTGGGTGCGGACGGCGCTGGTCGAGCAGCAGATCACCGCGTTGGCCGAGCGCGAAGGCACGGATCAGGAGACCGCCGCGCGTGCGCTGCTGGCTGAAAAACAGCCTTCGTTGCAGTTCGTGACGCCCGAGCAGCTGGGTGAGATGGTGGTGTTCCTGGCCTCGGACGCGGCGGCCCAGATTACCGGTACGGCGCTGCCGGTGGATGGGGGCTGGACGGCGCGCTAGCTGGCTGGCTGCGCCTTGCGCTGCAGCATCGGCAGCGCCACCAACGTGGCGAGGAGGGTGAACAGCACCAGCGACGAGCCGACCGTGCCGAAGCCCAGGCCGCCGTTTTCCAGCGGCTTGGTGAGCAGGTCGCCGAAGGTGGCGCCGAACGGGCGGGTGAGCACGAAGGCGATCCAGAACAGGATGACCCGGTTGATGCCCTTGATGCGGCTGGCCAGTGCGGTGAGCGCGATGAGGCTGCCGATCAGCAGTGCGCCGCCGGTGAAGCCCAGCCCGGAATCGTCGGCGAGGAAGTCGCCCAGTGCGGTGCCGAGCGTGTTGGAGAACAGCACGGCGGTCCAGTAGAAGCCTTCGGCGCGGCGCGATGCGATGTTGCTGACCGAGATCGACTTCTCCGACATGCGCCATGCCAGCAACACCAGCGCCAAGCAGCCAGCCAGCAGGCTGGCGCCGGTGGCGTAGCCCAGGCCGAGCGTGCGGTCGATCAGGTCCGACAGGGTGGTGCCGGCGGTGCTGGTGGCCAGCACCACCGACCAGAACAGCGCCGGGTGGAAGCGCCGTGCCGACAGCTGCATGCCCAGCAGGCCGGCGAAGATCGCCAGCAGGATGGCCGAGCTGGCCACGTAGCCCAGGTTGAGCGTCATCGACAGCAGGTCGCCGGCGGTCTCGCCGAGCGTGGTGGCGGCGATCTTCATCACCCAGAAGCCAAGGGTGACCGCCGCCACTTTGCTGTGCAGGGACTCTGCGTCTGAAGCACTCATCGAACGTCGCCAAGGATGCCTGTGGGCGATGCTGTGGTGGCGGGCGTCGGAGCGGGGTCGGAACCGGGTCTGGCGAGGGTGAGCGTGCGGGCGGCCTGCGGGCGGCGTTCAGCCGCCGCTGACGGGGGCCGGCAGGCGTGCCAGCAGGGCGTCCCAGTCGGCCACGAAGCAGCCGTTGTGCCCGCGGTTGCATTCGGTGATCCACGCGTCGAGCGACTCGCTCTGCGCGCGGTAGTCGCTGACGTCGCCCAGTACGGCGAAGCGCAGGCGTTAGTTCACCAGCATCTGCAGCCACTGCCCGGCCATGCCGGAGCGCAGCTCGAAGAAGTCTGCCGAAAGGCGCTGCACCGGAATGGCGATCCACTCGGCCTGGTGCCCGAGGGCATCGTCGACCAGGTCGCGCAGGGCGTTGCCATCCAGCTGGGGGCCTGTATCGGCGCTGCGCAGGATGCGGGTGCTGCCGATCTGTTCGAGATGGGTGTGCATGGTGCGCTCTGAAGTCCGTATCGTCCGCCCAGTATGGCCGTCGAAGGGGAGCGACGGCGAGCGGTTGCAACATGAATCTGGCGAGTGGACGCGCTAGGCTGCGCCCGGCGCCTGCGCAACGCAGGTTTACTGCAACGGGGAAGGGCATGGCAGGGTGGAAGAATCGTTCGTTGTTGATGGCGGTGCTGGTGTGCTCGGGTCTGCCGGCTGCAGCCGCCGAGCTGTGCACGGCCAGCGCCTACGGTGACGGGCAGGGCAGCATCGTGGTGCTGGGCGCACCCGCTGCGGCACCGGCCACGGGGCAGCGCTATCTGATGCTGGACGGGCGACGTGGCGCCACCGGCGATGCCAACGCACCGGTGAGCTGCAGCGGCGATGTGGTCAGCTTCAGGTCGCCTGCGGGGGCTACGCAGCGCTGGCAGCGACTGCCGACCCGCGATACCGAGGCAACGTTCATCAGTGCGGGAACCAGGCTGGTTGGGCAGTTGATCGAGCCGGCCGGCCCGGCCGACCCGGCGCGGCCGCTGGTGGTGCTGGTGCACGGCTCGGAACGCACGATGGCGGTGGCGGCGATCTACCAGCGGATGCTGGTGGCGCAGGGAATTTCAGTGTTCGCCTACCAGAAGCGTGGCACCGGCGACTCGGAAGGTGAGTACACGCAGAACTTCGAGCTGCTGGCTGACGACGCGGCGGCGGCACTGGCGAAGGCGCGCGCGCTGGCAGCGGGGCGTTTCGGCCGGGCCGGCTACTTCGGTGGCAGCCAGGGCGGGTGGATCGCACCGTTGGCGGCGACGCGCTCGCAGGCGGATTTCGTGGCGATCGGTTTCGGGCTGGTGGTGTCGCCCATCGAGGAGGACCGCGAGCAGTTGTTCGATGAGGCACAGCGCATGCAGCTGGATGCGGCGGCGTTGGTGCAGGTCAGACAGCTTTCAGGAGCGACCGCGCAGTTGATGCGCACGCATTTCAATGAAGGGTTCGAGGCGCTGGCGAAGGTGCGTACGCAGATCGGCGCCGCACCGTGGGCAAGGACGATCAGTGGCGAATACAGCGGTGACATGCTGCGCATGAGCGACGCGGACCTGCGCCGGATCGGTCGCGCGCGCTTCGACAACCTGGAGCTGATCTGGGACTACGACGCCGAGGCCGCGCTGCGCCGCCTGAAGGTACCGTTGCTGTGGGTGCTGGCCGAGCAGGACCGCGCCGCGCCGATTGCCGCCACGCGTTCGATCCTGTCGCGCCTGCGCGCGTCGGGGCAGCCGATCGAGACCTACCTGTTCCCGGACACCGACCACGGCATGGTCGAGTTCCGCATCGATGCCGAGGGCAATCGCGTGTCTACGCGGATCACCGACGGCTATCTGCGCCTGCTGGCCGATTGGATCAAGCAGGATGTGCATGGCAGTTATGGGCGGTCGCGCAGATTGAGTGATTGACCGGATAGGGAGCGCTGGCGGCGGATGGCGCTCCGCCGCCGATTGCGGCACGACTCAGTTTGGCTTCGCAAACACATCCAATCCCTTGCCGGTTTCCAGCAGCGACTTCAGGCTCGACAGCACGATCGGCCAGCCCTGGCGGATGCCGGTATCCATGCCGCTGCCCGGCTCCAGTTCCTCATGGGTAACCGTCAGCCGCACCATGTCCTGGTAGGGCACGATCTCGAAGGTGACCCGGCTGTAGGCAGCGGGGTTGTCGGCCTGCGAGGCGGCGGCCCAGGTGATGACCAGCCGCGAGGGCGGGGTGCTTTCCACCACTTCGCCGACCAGCTCGACCGAGCGCGTTTCGTTGGCGCGCACGTGCTGCCAGCGCGAGCCGGGCTTCCAGTCCGAGACGTTCTCGTGGCCCCAGTAGCGACTGGCGATCTCGGGGCGGGTGATGGCCTCGAACACCTTCTGTGGCGTGGACGCGATATAGATCACGTGGATGAAGCGGGTTGACTCTGCGGACATCGTCATTCTCCTTCCAGTTCTCGTTTCAGGTCATGCAGCAGGCTCAGACGCTGCTGCTCGAACTTGCGTACCCAGCGCTCGTAGACTTCATGCAGCGGCACCGGGTTGATGAAGTGCAGCTTTTCGCGACCACGACGCACGGTGCTGATCAGGTTGGCGTCTTCCAGCAGGCCCAGGTGCTGGGTGACCGATTGCCGGGCCATGTCCAGGTGTTCGCACAGCTGGCCCAGGGTCTGGCCGTTGTCTTCGCAGAGCAGGTCCAGCAGCGTTCTGCGCGTGGGGTCGGCCAGGGCCTTGAACACCTTGTCTGCATTCATGCGGGGCGTCTTCAGTTCCAGTTGTCGATCCTGACGTCGTGCGGGTTGGGTTGGCCCTGGCCGGTTTCCAGCAGCGCTTTGAGGCTCATCAGGAACACCGCCCACTTGGTGCTGCAGTGGGAGGTGAACTCGACGCGTTCCTTCCAGCCTTCGTGGGTGAACAGCACGATGCAGTAGTCGCCTTCCTGTTTGAGTTTGAAGCGCACATGGGTGCCGATCCATTCGGCGGGGCCAGCCAGGAACTTCCAGAGCACCAGCTCGCCAGGAATGAGCTGTTCCAGCTTCATTTCCATGGCGCCGATCTCCTGGCCGTTGTTCGTGAAACGCGCCTTGACCGTGCCGCCGGTCTCGCGATCGCCATGGGTGTCGTCGGCCCACCAGGCGGCGACGCCTTCGGGGGTGGCCAGGGCTTGATACACCAGGCTTGCAGGGGCCTTGATGCCGACCCGATGTGCGATATCCACCATTGCAGGTTCCTCGCGTGGGCGGGCAGACGCCGCCGTCGAGTGGACTATATGCAGGTAAATACCTGCATGTCAAATCCGGCCCACGGACGTCTGGCCCTGGTAGTGCCGGCCGCTGGCCGGCATCCTCGGCGCAGCCGATTGATGCGTTGGAAGGAGTGCGTGCATGACTGAAGCTGGAAAGGACACCTTGTCCATCCGCCGCGCCAGCGTGGCCGATGCCCCTGCGGTGCTGAGGCTCTTCGACGAGGTGATCGAATGGTTCGTGTCGATCGGTAATCTGCAGCAGTGGGGCAGCCAGCCGTGGTCGACGGTGCCGCGTCGGATCACCCAGGTGACTGATGCCTGCGCGCTGCCCGGCGCGTGGGTGGCGCAGGACGCACTGGGTGAGGTGCGTGCGTTCCTGGCGCTGGGTGAGGCGATGCCCTATGTACCGGCGCCCGATGGGCCAGAGCTGTACGTACGCGTGCTGGTGGCTTCGCGCGATAGCCGCGTACGTGGCATCGGCCGCCACTTGATGGCGTTTGCCGATGAGCAGGCGCGCGCTGCCGGACTCGACCATCTACGCGTGGACTGCTACGGCGGTGGCAATGGGGATCTGGTGCGCTTCTATGAGTCCTGTGGCTACACACGCATCGCACCGTACAACGTGGACGGTTGGCCGGGCATGCTGCTGGGCCGGCAGCTCTGACGCGGCTGCGTCATTCGGTCGCAGCGTGTGTGCAGGAAACGGTACATCGGTTCGGCGCTAGAGTAGGGCCATGACCTGCACGGGATGGCTGTGTCATCCCGCTGCGGGTTCCTGATGACCCCCTCCAGGAAGGAGTAGCGCATGTACTACAGCAGTGGCAACTACGAAGCCTTCGCGCGCCCGCGCAAGCCCGCCGGTGTCGATGACAAGCGCGCATGGTTCGTCGGTTCGGGTCTGGCCTCGCTGGCTGGCGCCGCGTTCCTGGTGCGTGATGGGCGCATGGCCGGCGAGCGCATCACCATTCTTGAACAGCAGCAGATTCCCGGCGGCGCGCTGGATGGCCTGAAGGTGCCGGAAAAAGGCTTTGTGATCCGCGCGGCCGCGAGATGGAAGATCATTTCGAGTGCCTGTGGGACCTGTTTCGCTCGATTCCATCGCTGGAGATTGAAGATGCCAGCGTGCTGGACGAGTTCTACTGGTTGAACAAGGACGACCCGAACTATTCGCTGCAGCGCGCCACCATCAATCGCGGCGAAGATGCACACACCGATGGGTTGTTTACCCTGAGCGAACAGGCACAGAAGGACATCATCGCGCTGTTCCTGGCCACCCGGCAGGAGATGGAGAACAAGCGCATCAACGAAGTGCTGGGCCGCGACTTCCTGGACAGCAATTTCTGGCTGTACTGGCGCACCATGTTCGCGTTCGAGGAATGGCATTCAGCGCTGGAGATGAAGCTGTACCTGCATCGCTTCATCCACCACATCGGCGGCCTGCCGGATTTCTCGGCGTTGAAGTTCACCAGGTACAACCAGTACGAATCGCTGGTGCTGCCGTTGGTGAAATGGTTGCAGGAGCAGGGCGTGGTGTTCCAGTACGGCACCAAAGTGACCGACGTCGACTTCGATCTGCAGCCGGACCGCAAGCAGGCGACGCGCATCCATTGGATGCATGACGGTGTAGCCGGTGGCGTGGATCTCGGCAAGGATGATCTGCTGTTCATGACCATCGGTTCGCTGACCGAGAATTCGGACAACGGCGATCACCACACCGCAGCGCGCCTGAACGAAGGCCCGGCGCCTGCCTGGGACCTGTGGCGACGCATTGCCGCGAAGGATGCGGCGTTCGGCCGCCCGGATGTGTTCGGCGCGCACATCCCGGAAACCAAGTGGGAATCGGCAACGGTGACCACGCTGGATGCGCGCATTCCGGCTTACATCCAGAAGATTGCCAAGCGCGACCCGTTCAGTGGCAAGGTAGTGACCGGCGGCATCGTCAGCGTGCGTGACTCGCGCTGGCTGATGAGCTGGACGGTGAACCGCCAGCCGCATTTCAAGAACCAGCCCAAGGACCAGATCGTAGTCTGGGTGTACTCGCTGTTTGTGGATACGCCCGGCGACTACGTGAAGAAGCCGATGCAGGACTGCACCGGCGAGGAGATCACCCGCGAATGGCTGTATCACCTGGGCGTGCCGGTGGAAGAGATCGATGAGCTGGCCGCGACCGGCGCGAAGACAGTGCCGGTGATGATGCCGTACATCACGGCGTTCTTCATGCCACGCCAGGCAGGTGACCGCCCGGACGTGGTGCCGGAAGGTGCGGTGAACTTCGCCTTCATCGGTCAGTTCGCTGAATCGAAACAGCGCGACTGCATCTTCACTACCGAGTACTCGGTGCGCACGCCGATGGAGGCGGTGTACACCTTGCTGGGGATCGAGCGTGGCGTGCCGGAGGTGTTCAATTCCACGTATGACGTGCGCTCGCTGCTGGCCGCGACCGGACGCCTGCGTGATGGCAAGGAACTGGACATTCCCGGGCCAGCGTTCCTGCGCAACCTGCTGATGAACAAGCTGGACAAGACCCAGATCGGCGGGCTGCTTCGCGAGTTCAAGCTGGTGCAGGAGGACTGAGCGGGGCGCGGGTAGCGCCGGGCCATGCCCGGCGAGCCCAGCAGCGGGAAGTTGACAGCGAGTCAACCTACTAGTAGGTTGACGACATGAAACAGTCGCTCTCGCCCAAGGCCCAGGAGATCCTGGCCCACGCCCGTACGCTGCTGGAGGCCGGTGGCTACAACGGCTTCAGCTATGCGGACGTTTCGGCGCGGGTGAACATCAGCAAGGCCAGCATCCATCACCACTTCCCCAGCAAGGCAGACCTGGTGCGCACGGTGGTTGAACTGTACCGGGCCGAGGCGCGCGAAGGCCTGGCGCTGCTGGACCGGCAGCTGGCCGACCCGCTGCAGGAGCTCAACGCCTATGTGGATTACTGGTCCAGCTGTATTGCGGGCGGCACGTCGTCGTTCTGCATCTGCGCGATGCTGGCGGCAGAGGCACCAATGATCCCTGCTGAGATTGCCGATGAAGTGCGGGGGCATTTCGAGGATCTGAGCGGGTGGCTGACGGTGACGCTGGAGAAGGGCGCGGCGCAGGGCCAGTTGCGCCTGCAGGGTTCCCCTGCGGACGAGGCCAAGGCGTTCATGTCGTCGGTGCATGGCGCGATGCTGGCCGCGCGCGGTTTCGGTGATGCGGCGACGTTCGCGGCACTGGCGCGATTGGCCATTGCGCGGGTGAGCGCGACTGCCTGACATGACTGTGGTGGGGCCTGCGGCGACGTGGGCCTTCTTTTTGAACCTTTAGCCTACCTACTAGTAGGTACATTTAACTCTGGAGATGTTCCATGTCGCACTCTCTGTCCCCCCTGGGCGTGATCCACACGGCAGTCAGCCTGGTACCGGTGTTCGCCGGCCTGTATGCCTTCATTCGCCATCGCGCGATCGACCCAGCCACACGTTCCGGCAAGTTGTACCTGCTCGGACTGGTGCTGTCGGTGGCCACGTCGTTCACCGTGTCCAGCACGGGCGGGATCAACCCCGGCCACGCATTCGGGGTGATCGTGCTGCTGGTGGCATTCGGCGGCGTGCTGGCCGCCCGGCTGCGCTGGCTGGGGCGCGCAGCGCGTTACCTGTCAACGTTCGCGCTGTCTTTCAGCTTCCTGCTGTCGTTGGTACCCGGCGTCAATGAAACGTTGACCCGCTTGCCGGCAGTGCATCCGATTGCTGCGGCGCCGATGTCCCCGGTGGTGCTGCAGACGCTGCTGGGATTGACGGTGGTGTTTGTGATCGGCTTTGCCGCGCAGTGCTGGCGCATGCGGTTTCAGACGGTTTGCAGGCGAACTTGAGCAGATGCGCCTCAGTCCCGCACCGCGAGTGCAGCCAGCAGCGACTGCGGTTCGATCAGCGCAGCCGAACGTGCGGAATCGATCTGGACGTGTCGGCTGCAGAAGTTGAACGATCGACCTTGGGCACGCGCGGATACGTCTGGAGATGCGTCTGGCGTCTCGATCTGCAGCACCTCGTCAACAGCCAGTGCCAGCGTTGAAGTGCCTGCCTTGATCAACAGCATGGCCGGGCATCCACCCTCGAATGCCGGTTGACCGCTCATGCTGCACAGGTCGGCCACCGGCAACGCTTGCCCGCGCACCTCCAGGGTCGGCCTGCCCGGATGATCTACCGGGCCGAACCTTTCCGGGCCGCGTATTTCGATGGCTGCCCGCACGTCGATCGCGAACAGGGCCGTGCCTGCACGCGTGACGACGATTTCGAACAGGTCAGCGGGCAATTCGCGTGCGTCCGTTGATGAATGAGCGGGTGGAGACATGCTGTGGGCGTGGAGAAGACCGTGGGGAAGACGCTTTGAATGATGACGGCCGCAGGAGTTACATGGCCGCGCGGGCCCGCGCGCGCACGGCGGCGGTTCAGGTGCATCCGGCGGTTGCGCGTCGTGCACCGGCGGTGCCGATGCGCGGAAAGTGCGGACGCAGCAGGCCGACGAGCTGATCCATGCCGGGAACGGAGTGGCCAAACTCGTCCCATCGCGCATTGACCAGGCCGGACACCACGATCTGCCCGGTCTCGATGTGGGTCATGGCCCAGTAGGGAACGGCACGGGTACTGATCGCCATGTCCAGTACCGGCACCACGGCAGCATGCGAACGGCTGTCATGGATGCGGCGCCTGACCGCCTCCAGGCCGTCGGGCGGGCCTTCGATGTACTGGAAAAAGCGCTGCCCGTCGACGAGCAGCGCTCCGGTGACGTCCACCCGGCGATTGAACGCGGCAGAGCCCGAGACGATCAGGCGGAGGGTTTCATCGGAAAGCCCAGCCGACATGTGGCTGGAGTAAGCAAATGCGTGGAGCATGGAAGGGGCTTCGTGTGACGCCCATCACTATACGTGGGTCTCCACCGTCCGCCGTGAGCCTTTTCTCACGTGGCGCTGGAGAGCGCTGAGTTGGATCAGCAGCCCACCAACCGATCCGCGCCAATACCGCCGCGATGCTGGCTGCGGTACTCGGTAGGGCTCGCATCGACCTGACCTCGGAAGTGCCGTCGGAAGGATTCCTGCGAACCAAAACCGGCCTGTTCTGCGATCCACTGCAATGGCCGGTCGGTGGTTTCCAGCAGTTCGCGGGCAAAGGCCACGCGCTCGCGGATCAGCCAGTCGATCGGCGACAGGCCCGTGGCTTCCAGAAACTGCCGCTGCAAGGTGCGTTGGCTGAGTGCAGCCTGCTCGGCGAGACTGCCCAGTGAATGGGGCTCGCGCAGGTTGCGGCGCATCCACTCCATGAGTTTCGCCAGACGCGTCGGTTCCCCGTTGGGGATCGCGCGGCTGACGCGCTGGCTGCGCCCGGCATCGCGCCACGGTGCCAGCACCAGCCGCTCGGCGACCAGGTTGGCCACGCGTGCGCCGTAATCCTTGCGGACCATGTGCAGCATCATGTCCATGCCGGTGGCCGAGCCGGCCGAGGTGATGATGCTGCCGGTATCCACATACAGCGCATCTTCGCGCACATCGATGCGTGGGAACTCACGTGCGAGCGCTTCAGTGAGGCGCCAGTGGGTGGTGGCCTGGCGGCCATCGAGCAGCCCGGCCCAGGCCAGCACGAACGCACCGGAGCAGATCGAGGCGATGCGCGCGCCACGTGCGTGGGCACGGGTGAGCGCATCGAGCAGTGCCTGCGGCGGGCGTTCGCTGGGTTCGCGCCAACCGGGGATGACGATGATGTCGGCGTCATCAACCGTGCTGAGATCGCAGGGCAGCTGCACCTGCGCATTGCCGAGCATGCGCAGTGCGCCGGGCTCGCCTGCGCATAGCTGGGTGCGGTACCAGGCCACGCCGAGCTCGGGTCTTATCGGCGCGAACAGGCCCACCGCACAGCCGAATTCGAACAGCCCCTGGCCGTGGCAGGCGACGATGGCGACGAGCGGCGCGTTGGGATCGGCGGATGGACTGGGCATGGCTTGATGCTACGGTTCGAGGTGCGCGGCGCGGAGTGGTGCGCGGGCATGAGGTGATGCCTGTGGAGCATGTGCGGCCCCGGGGTCGGATCCCTTCCTGTAGAGCCAAGCCCACGCTCGGCTCAAAATTGGCAGAAGTGGATGCATCTGACGCCGTCACGAAGAGCAGCCGAGCGTGGGCTCGTCTCTACAGACAGCAGTGCACCGGCAATGCCACCTAACCTCATTACCAGCGGTCATGTGGGTGGCCGGATATGACGGTTGGGTGACGTGATCCCGCCTGTCGCGCCAGGTGAACAGGCTCTTGAATGGAAGCGTGTTTTCGGCCCACCCCCACGAGCCCCCATGCCTGCCGCCCACACCCCTGTCCTGAGCACTCTCGCTGTTCTGATCACAGCTATCCTCGCCGCGTCGTCCACCCATGCGGCGGAAGCCGATGCCGATCCTGCCGCCACCGCCGCGACTGCCAACGTGGCAGCGTCCACGCTGGATGCAGTGGTAGTGACCGGTTCGCGCACCAGCACGCGCACGGTGAAGAACAGCTCCACGCCCATCGATGTGATCTCCGCCGAGGACCTTGCCGCTACCGGGCAGGGCAACCTGCTGGAAGCGCTGCAGCGTGCGCTGCCGTCACTGAGCCAGATCGGCGGCTACCAGAGCGACCAGGAGAGCCTGATCCGCGGCTACCAACTGCGCAACCTGTCGCCCGGCTACACCCTGGTGCTGGTCAACGGCAAGCGCCGCAATGCCAGCGCCTATGTGAGCGGGGCGAATGGCGGCGGCTTCCCAGGGCACGCCTGGGCAGACCTGGCACTGATTCCGGTCTCGGCCATCGACCATGTGGAAGTGCTGCGCGATGGTGCATCGGCCATCTATGGCTCGGATGCGATTACCGGTGTGGTCAATGTGATCCTGAAATCGCAGGCGCACGGTGGCGAGTTTGCCGTGGAAAGCGGGCAGAGCATCGATGGCGATGGCTCGCGTACCAGCGTGCGCGCCAATGTCGGCCTGCCGTGGGGCCAGGATGGCTTCATCAACCTGTCCGGCGAGACCACCCGCCAGCATCATGCGATTCGTACCCGCCGCTACATCGATGGCTACCTGAGTTACCCGGCCGTGGATGCGAACGGCAATCGGGTAGCACTGCGTCCGAACAACCGGTTGCCGGCCGGCGCAACGCCGAACCCGGCCGAAGCCAGCCGCAATGCCGAGGCCAATACCATCCTCAGCTCGCCGTCGTATGTGCTGAAGGCCTTCGCGGTGAACGTGGGCCATGGCCTGGGCGACAGCGCACAGTTCTACGCCAATGCCACCGCCAGCGACCGCACCGCGCAGGCGATCCAGAACTTCCGACTGCCGGCGACCATCTTCACTACCTACAAGGCACCCGGCGTGCTGAGCGTGTTTCCCGATGGCTTCCTTCCGGTGCTGGAAACCAAGGAAAAGCAGTACACGGGCACCGCAGGCGTGAAAGGCCAGGTCGCGGGCTGGGACTACGACGCCAGCCTGACCGGCAACCGCAGCACAGTGCGTACCTATACGCGCAACTCGGTGAACTACTCGCTGCCGTACCCCGGCTCGCCCACTGATTTCTATGACGGCAAGCTGGACTACCAGCAGGGCATCGCCAACCTGGACCTGCGGCGTGGCTTCGAGGTGGCAGCGTTCGCCTCGCCGCTGGAAGTGAGCGCGGGCGCCGAGTACCAGCACGAACAGTACGAACGCGGGGCAGGGCAGTGGGAGTCGTACACCGGCTTCGGTGCCGCGGCGTTCGTCGGCTATTCCACCGCCGATGCGGTGAAGGCTACCCGCAACAGCAAGGCGATGTATGTGGGCGCGGCCACCAACATCACCTCGCGCTGGTATCTGGATGCGGCCGCGCGCTGGGAAGACCATTCCGACTTCGGCAGTGTCTCCACCGGCCGCCTGACCACGCGTTTCGACTTCACCGATGCGCTGGGCGTGCGCGCCACGGTCAGCAACGGCTTCCATGCGCCCAGCCTGGGCGCGCAGTTCTACCAAGCCACTGGCAGCTGCCCGTGCGGGACCACGCTGGTGGCGCAGGTGTCTTCGCCGGCGGCGATCGCGCTGGGTGCCACGCCGCTGAAGCCCGAGAAAGCCACCAACTACAGCCTGGGCGTGACCTGGGACCCGAGCCCGGCGTTCCACCTGGCGGTGGATGCCTATCAGATCGACATCCGCGGCCAGCTCGGTCAGTCAAGCCAGATCGGTTACAACGCGCAGGATCCGGCGCGCGTCACCGACAACAGCGGCACGGTGCTGAGTGCGGCGCAGAAGAGCACCATCGATGCGCTGCTGGGCTCGGCCGGCATCAGCATTCTGCCGGGTGACGCGTTCTATGCCAGCTACTTCACCAACGTGGGCAACACGCGTACACGCGGTGTCGAGCTGACGCTGGAGGCGAATCAGGAAACCACGTGGGGCAAGCTGCGCTGGAGCTACGCGGCCAACGTCGGCCGTACCACCATCCAGAAGGTCAGCGACATTCCGGCGGCGCTGCAGGGGCTGCCGAACATCAACCTGCTGACCAGGTCCAGCGAGTACGCGCTGCGCTTCCGCACGCCCAGCTACACCCAGGTGGCCGGGCTGGGCTGGCAGAACGGGCGCTGGCGCTCGAACCTGGACTTCACCTACTACGGCCCGATCAAGCGCCTGAACAACGGCGTGGAGTACAAGCAGCCGCCGGTGCTGGTGACCAACCTGTCCGGTGGCGTGGAGCTGGGGGCGGGCTGGAGCGCGGCGCTGGGCATCAACAACGTGTTCGACAAGCGCACGCGCAAGGTGCCCGAGTACGCGCGCAGCGCCACTGATGTGGCCAGTATCGAGACGACCTGGGACAACGGCGATGTGCTGAGCAACGTTGGGGCGTACTGGTACGGGCGGGTCAGTTACCGGTTCTGATCTGGAGCAGTCGAGCATGGCTCGACTCTATAAAAGGCAAAGGGCGGCCGGACGTAGTCCGGCATCATCGAGGAGCAGTTCATGTCTTCTGCATTGAAGGTGGTTGCATTGGTGGGGTCGCCGACCAGTTCGGCGACGTCGCGTACGTTGCTGCTGGTGCGGTACCTGCTGGCGTCTCTGCAGGAGCGGGTGCATGCCAGCGTGGAGCGGGTGGAGCTGGCGCCGATTGCACGCTCGCTGGGCCAGTCACTGTCGCGGGGTGAAGTGGAACCGGCAGTGGAACAGGCGCTGCGGACCATCGAGACCGCCGAACTGCTGCTGGTGGCAGCGCCCGTGCACCGTGGATCGTATCCGGGCCTGTTCAAGCACCTGGTCGACTTCATCGAACTGGAAGCGCTGGTGGATACGCCGGTACTGCTGGCGGCAACCGGTGGCAGTGAGCGCCATGCGCTGGTGATCGATCACCAGCTGCGGCCGCTGTTCAGTTTCCTGCAGGCGCACACGCTGCCGATCGGGGTGTACGCCACGCCGGCCGACTTCGACGGTGAGCACATCACCAGTGTGGCCTTGCAGGCGCGCATCGCGCTGGCGACCGAGCGTGCGGCCGGGCATCTGACCACGCAGTCGCTGGCGGTAGCGGCGCCGCTGCGACGCATCGCCTGACGGCATAACCGGCGGCGCTTTGCTTATGGCCAAGGCGCATCTGCATGGCCGGATCTGACCGCCGATTGTCGCCTGGCATCGCCGTGTCGGTCGCCGCCATCTCTAGCATCGATATCGAAGCGGCATCGCATTGCCGCCCCCGATGAGGACGACCCCGTGAGTCTGGACGCAACCGATAAGCCCATCCTGTTCCTGCTCGACCGTGAGTTCGAGGACGGACAGATTCCCGGCCAGCGCTTCTTCTGCCGGCACAGCCTGTTGCTGGAAGGGGCGCTGTCGAGCATCGACGGCCTCGACGCGCAGCTGGACGTACGTCGCATCGGCTTCGCACGGCCGCGCCGCGAGGTGATCGCCGAAATCGGCGAGCAGGACCAGTCGCTGCCGAAGCTGGTGCTGCCGCAGGGCGTGCGTAGCGACCTGGCCAGTGGCGCGCACCAGGATCGCCAGTACATCTCCGGTGCCGAACCGATCCTGGCTGCGCTGAACGGGTTGCTTGGCATTCCCGTGGCCCATCCCTGAGCGAGGACGCGACCATGAGTTATCAGATCAGCGTGTTGGACAAGAGCCCGGTGGCCGAGGGCGCCTCACCGGAGCAGGCGCTGCGCAACAGCCTGCAGCTGGCACAGCGTGCCGAGCAGTTGGGTTACCACCGGTACTGGTTTGCCGAGCACCATGCCGCGCCGACCTTGGCCAGCCCCGCACCGGAAGTGCTCGCGGCCTGGGTACTCGCGCAGACCCGGCGCATCCGCATCGGCAGCGGTGGGGTGATGCTGCGCCACTACGCGCCGTACAAGGTGGCGGAGAACTTCAACCTGCTGGCGGCATTGGCGCCAGGGCGCGTGGACCTGGGCGTGGGCAAGGCACCCGGTGGCCTGCCGGCCTCTACGGCTGCATTGGCAGCGGGGCGGCCGGCGTTTGCCGATTTCGACCAGCAGCTGCGCGACCTGGAGGGCTACCTGTCGGGTACCGACGCCGAGGCGCAGGCGCGCCCGATCCCGCAGCAGGCGCCGGAGCGCTTTCTGCTTGGTGCCAGCCCGCAGAGCGCCAAGCAGGCGGCCGAGCTGGGCTGGCGCTTCGTCTACGCCGCGCACTTTGATGGCGACCCGAAACACATCGAGGCTGCGTTCGATGCCTATCGCAGCGTCTCCTCGCAGCCACCGCTGCTGGCCACGGTGGCCTTCGCAGCACCGACTGCTGAAGCCGCAGCGCGTCACATCGGTGCGCTGCGGGTCTACAAGCTGCACCTCGGTCCCGGGCAAGCGGTGAACCTGCCCAGCCCGGAGGCGGCTGCCGAGTACGCGCGCCAGGTGGGCGTGGCCGACTTCCGCATCGAGGAAACCCGCCCGAGCGTGTTGTCTGGCGATGCGCAGCACGTGCGTGACGAACTGGATGCGCTGCACCGGCGCTTCGGCGTGGGCGAGTTCATTCTCGATGCGCCGGTGGCCGACCTCGACGCACGCCTGACATCCCTTGAACTGCTGTCGCCCGCGCCGCGCGCGGCGGTGGCCTGACCTGCAGGAGCGATTCCCATGAGCACGACCCCGCGCCACATTCCGTTCGGCATCATGCTGCAGGGCCCCGGCAGTCACATGCATGCCTGGAAGCATCCATCCAACCCGGCCGATGCCAGCGTCAACCTGCAGTTCTACATCGACATCGCGCGTACCGCCGAGGACAACGGCATCGCCTTTGGTTTCGTGGCCGATGGCCTGTACATCAACGAGAAGTCGATCCCGCACTTCCTCAACCGCTTCGAGCCGATCTCACTGCTGTCGGCGCTGGCCACGGCAACGAAGAAGATCGGCCTGGCCGGCACGCTGTCGACCTCCTACAGCGATCCGTTCACCGTCGCCCGGCAGTTCGCTTCGCTGGACCTGCTCAGCGGCGGCCGCGCCGGCTGGAACGTAGTGACCTCGCCACTGGAGGGCTCGGGCCGCAACTACGGTCGGCCGCATCCGGAGCACGCGCTGCGCTACCAGATCGCCGACGAGTACCTGGACGTGGTGCAAGGGCTGTGGGATTCCTGGGATGACGATGCCTTCGTGCGTGAGCGCGACAGTGGCACGTTCTTCGCGCCGGAAAAGTTCCGCCGCCTCGACCACAAGGGACGCTTCTTCCAGGTGGAAGGGCCGCTCAACATCCAGCGCTCGCCGCAGGGCCAGCCGGTGATCTTCCAGGCGGGGTCGTCCGACGATGGCATCGCGCTGGCCGGCAAGTACGCCGATGCGGTGTTCACCCATTCGCCATCGCTGGAGGAGACCCGCGCGTTCACCCAGAAGGTGAAGAACTCTGCGATCGCCCATGGCCGCAGCGGCAATGACGTGAAGATCTTCCCGGGCATCGGCCCCATCGTCGGCCGCACTGCCGAGGAGGCCGAGGCCAAGTACCAGGCGATTGCTGCGTTGGCGACGCTGGAGGATGCGCTGGCCTATCTCGGCCGCTTCTTCGATCACCACGATTTCAGCCAGTACGACCCGGATGCGCCGTTCCCGGAACTGGGTGACATCGGCAGCAACTCGTTCCGCTCCACCACCGACCGCATCAAGCAGGATGCGCGTGAGAAGGGTCTGAGCCTGCGCCAGGTGGCGCTTGAAGCGGTGAGCCCGAGACCGAACTTCATCGGCACGCCGGAGCACGTGGCCGATGAGCTGATCCGCTGGTTCGACGCCGGTGCCAGCGACGGTTTCATTCTCGGCTTCGCCGCACAGCGCGAAGGCCTGGACGATTTCGTGACCCAGGTGCTGCCGATCCTGCAGGCGCGCGGCTACCACCAGCGCGAGCTGGAAGGGCAGACCCTGCGCGAGCATCTGGACCTGCCGTACAAGGCCAGCCGTCATGCGACCGATGCCGAACCGGCGCGGAAGGCGGGGTAGGGCGATGAGCGGAGAATCCGCAGTAGCGCCGAGCCATTCCCGGCGGAATTCCCAATCCACTGGCATATTGCCCGAGATCGCGGCACGCGCCGAGGCGGCCATTGCGATCCGTCATGACCTGCACCGGCACCCGGAGCTGGCCTTCGAGGAGCACCGCACCAGCGCCCGAGTGGCCGAACTGCTGCAGCAGTGGGGCTACGAGGTGACCACCGGCCTCGGTGGCACCGGTGTGGTCGGTACGCTGCAGCGCGGGCAGGGTAGCCGTCGTCTCGGTCTGCGCGCCGACATCGATGCACTGCCGATCCACGAGGACTCCGGCCTGGCCTATGCCAGCCAGACCGAGGGGCTGATGCATGCCTGCGGCCACGATGGGCATACCGCGATCCTGCTGTCCGCTGCGCACTATCTGGCCCATCACGGTGATATCGATGGCACCCTGCAGCTGGTGTTCCAGCCGGCCGAGGAAACCGGTTCGGGTGCTTCGAAGATGATTGCCGATGGCCTGTTCGAGCGCTTCCCGGTGGATGCGATCTATGGCCTGCATAACTGGCCGGGCGTGCCGGTGGGCCACTTTGGCTTCGTCGATGGCCCGGCGATGGCATCGGTGGACTGGGCGCGGCTGAAGGTGATCGGCAAGGGCGGTCACGGCGCCGAGCCGCAGGGTAGCGTTGACCCGATCCTGGCGGCGGCGCACATCGTTACCGCGTTGCAGAGCGTGGTGTCACGCAATGTCGACCCGCGGCAGATGGGCGTAGTCACTGTCGGTTCGATCCACGGCGGCCAGGCCGCCAATGTGATTCCGGACGTGGTCGAGCTGAAGCTGACCGTGCGCGCCTACCTGCCCGAGGTACGCGACACCCTGCGGCGCCGGGTCACCGGGATTGCCGAGCAGACCGCCGCCGCGTTCGGTGCGCGTGCCGAGATCGAGTTCCCGCGCGGCTTCCCCAGCGTGATCAACCACCCGCAGCAGACCGCCTACATCCGCGAGGTGGCGCTGCAGGGCTTCGGCAGTGAACAGGTGGTGCCGGAATTCGCGCCACGCACGGCAAGCGAAGACTTCGCGTTCCTGCTGCAGGCGCGGCCGGGCAGCTTCGTGTTCGTTGGCAACGGCGACAGTGCGCCGCTGCACAGCCCGCGCTACGTGTTCAACGACGCGGCCATCGCACCGGCCGCCAGCCTGTGGGCGCGGCTGGCCGAAGACTATCTGGTGAAGGACGTGGCATGAGCAGCAACGAACGCTTCCTCTATACCTCGGTGGATGATCCGCTGGCACGGCCTCTGTTCGATGGCCTGGAACAGGAGTACGACAGCCGCTACGCCGACGTGCGCCGACGCATCGGTGGCAGCGCCCGGGAGGAGCTGCAGCGCTACCCGGCGCAGGCCTTTGCTGCCCCGGTAGGGGCGTTCGTACTGCTGCTGCGAGACGGCGTGGCGATCTCCGGCGGCGCCTTCATGCCGCACCGCGATCCGGAAACCGCCGAATTCAAACGCATCTGGACGCTGCCCGGGCTGCGCCGGCAGGGCATCGCGCGTCGCGTGCTTCAGGAACTGGAAGACCAAGCGGCGCGCCAAGGCTATCGGCGCGTGTTCCTGACCACCGGCTTCCGCCAGCCCGAGGCCGTTGGTCTGTACCTCAGCCATGGCTACACCGCGTTGTTCGATCTGGAGGCGGACCCGGAAACCATCGCGCATCTGCCGTTCGAGAAGCATCTACGTGCGCCGGCGCCTGTTGTTGCGCCTACGCAGACCGTGCTGCACGGAGCCCACGCATGAGCACGCCTTCGACCGCATTGGATGGCATTGCCGCTCGTCCGGCGCCAGCACCGGCGCTGAAAATCGTGCCGGCCCGGCACCCGCTGCAGGTGTTCGGCACGGTGCTGGCACTGGCTCTGATCCTGATCGGGCTGCAGTCCGTGCTGGGCAATCCGCGCTGGGGCTGGGGCACCTTCGCCGAGTGGTTCTTCGCGCGCCCGGTGCTGGAAGGGCTGGGACGCACGTTGCTGCTGACCGCACTCGGAACTGGCCTCGGTTTCGCGCTGGGCACCTTGCTGGCGTTGGCCCGTGTGTCCGGCTCGCCGCTGCTGTCGGCGGTGTCGTGGGGCTACGTGTGGTTGTTCCGTTCGATTCCGCTGCTGGTGCTGTTGCTGCTGCTGAACAACCTGGGCTATCTGTACAGCACCATCGAACTGGGCGTTCCCTTCACCGGCATCAGCCTGTTCTCCTATCCGACCACGCAGCTGATTGGTGTGTTCACTGCGGCGGTGCTGGGTCTTACCTTGAACCAGGCGGCGTTCTCGGCCGAGGTGATCCGCGGCGGGATTCTGTCGGTGGACCACGGACAGTACGAAGCGGCCGCCGCGCTTGGCCTGCCGCGTGGCCGCCAGGTGCGCCGCATCATCCTGCCTCAGGCGATGCGCTCGATCCTACCGGCCGCGTTCAACGATGTGATTGGCCTGGCCAAGAGCACTTCGGTGGTCTACGTGCTGGCGCTGCCGGAGCTGTTCTACACCGTGCAGGTAATCTACCGCCGCAATCTGGAGGTGGTGCCGCTGCTGATGGTGGCCACGGTCTGGTACCTGGTAATCCTAACCGTGCTGTCGCTGTTGCAGCGGCGCGTGGAGCAACGCTTCGCGCGTGGCCAGCTGCAGCGCGAGCGCTCGGTGTCGCGGGTGTCATCGCCCCCGCGTGTGCAGAGCGAAGCCGCGCCGCGCGTGGCAAGCCGCCCGCGCATCGCCACGCAGGTGGAAGCGGGCGAGGGAGCTGCGGTGTCGCTGCACGGCGTAGGCAAAGTGTTCGGCGACCAGCCGGTGCTGGAAGACGTGAACCTGGACCTGCGCGCCGGCAGCGTGACGGTGCTGATCGGCCCGTCCGGCGCCGGCAAGTCCACGCTGCTGCGGCTGATCAACCACCTCGAACGCGCCGACGGCGGTTACGTGACTGTCGGCGGCCAGCTGATCGGCTACCGCCGCGAGGGTGACACGTTGTACGAACTGCCCGAGCGTGAGATCCGCCGCCGTCGTGCGGAAGTGGGCATGGTGTTCCAGGGATTCAACCTGTTCCCGCACCTGACCGCGCTGGAAAACATCATCGAGGCACCAATGGCGGTGCGCGGCGTGCCGCGTGCGCAGGCCGAGCAGCAGGCGCGGACGCTGCTGGAGCGGGTTGGCCTGGCCGACAAGGCCGATGCGTTCCCGCGCCAGCTGTCCGGTGGCCAGCAGCAGCGCATCGCGATTGCGCGGGCACTGGCGCTGCAGCCGAAGGTGCTGCTGTTCGACGAACCCACGTCGGCGCTGGACCCGGAACTGGTGGCCGAGGTGCTGAGTGTGATCGAAGAACTGGCCCGTTCCGGCACCACGCTGGTGATCGTCACCCATGAACTGAGCTTCGCCCGCCGCGTGGCCGACCACGTGGTGATGATGGACCAGGGCAGGGTGATCGAACAGGGCACGCCCGAGGCTCTGTTCGAGCGCCCGCGCCAGCAACGCACCGCCGATTTCCTGGCCAAGACCCTGTAACCCCGGAAGGAACACCATGAGCCCTGCAGCACCGCGTGGTCCCTCGCGCAGCACCCTGTTGATCGTGGGCGTGCTGGTCATCGGCATCGCCGGCATTGTCTATTCGCGCGTACGCCAGGCACCGGATGCCGGTACCGAAGCCGCGACCAGCCTGGCCGGCACCAACACCGCCGTGCTGAAGGGCACGTTTGACCCGAAGGCGCAGGCGTTGATCCCGGCCGACTATCGCTTCGTCACCCCCGGTACGTTCACCGTGGCGACCCATCCGGGACAGCTGCCTCTGGCCGATTATGGGGCCGACAGCAAGGACGTAGTCGGCATCGAGCCCGACATCGCCCGCCTGATCGCCGATGCGCTGGGCCTGAAGCTGGTGATCGTACCGGTGGCCTGGCCCGACTGGCCGCTGGGGCTGGAATCGGGCAAGTACGATGCGGTGCTGTCGAACGTGACGGTCACCGAGGAGCGCAAGAAGAAATTCGATTTCTCCAGCTACCGTTACGACCTGCTGGGCATCTACACGCGCACAGATGGGCCGATCCAGAAGATCGAGAAGCCGGCGGATGTGGCGGGGCTGAAGGTGGTAGTGGGTGCCAGCACCAATCAGGACCAGATCCTGCGGCAGTGGGACCAGCAGAACATTGCCGCCGGCTTGAAGCCGGTGGAGTACCAGTACTTCGATGACGCCGTGGTCGGCCGGTTGGCGGTGATCACTGGCCGCGCCGATGTCTCGTTCGAGCCCAATGCCACCGGCGCGTACTCGGCACGCGACGGCAAGGTGCGGCGTGTGGGCCTGTTCCCTGGCGGCTGGCCGAACGCCGCGGCGATCTCGGTGACCACCCGTAAGGGCAGCGGCCTGGCCGATGCGGTGACGCAGGCATTGAACACCCAGATCGGCAGCGGCACCTATGCGCAGGCGCTGAAACGGTGGAATGTGGCCGAGGAGGCGGTGCCGCAGTCGCAGACCAACCCGCCGGGATTGCCGACGCTGCAATGATACCGGGCGTGGCCCGGAGGGCCCCTGTAGAGTCGAGCTTGCTCGACTGGCGCATGGTGATCGGCGACATGCAGTCGAGCAAGCTCGCCTCTACCAACGCGCCTCCAGCGTTTTGAACGGCTTTGCCAAACGCACCCCCTCGGCATCGAAGTTTGAAACGCTACGCCCATCCACACGTACCGTCTTCGGCATCGTGCGCGCCGGCCACCAGACCTTCACCGCCGTCCCGCTGCGCAACCCCTTGCCCAGCGTGACCGTCAGCGCGCCGTCGCGCTGCCGCGCCTGCATCTGCAGCGTGCCATACGCTGTTGGCAGGCGTTCCACCACCAGCCCATCGCCAGCCACCCACGACGGTGGCGTACCTGGCAGCAGCGACAACGCATCATCGTCCTCGCGCATCAGCATGCCGAACAGCGTGCGGCCGTACTCGGCGCCGATCCAGGTGTGCGGCATGTCGCCGAGATAGCGCGGGAAACGCAGCCGCGAATGCACCACTTCGGCCAGCACCTGCCACTCAAGCGGACGCCGATCATGCAGCAGCCCCTGCAGCAGCTCATCGGCCACCTGCGGCTGGCCCAGGTGCACATAGCTCAGCACGTTGCGGATCTCATACGGCGTATAGGCGTACAGCGCGCCGGGCTGGCTGCGCTTGCGCACGTCGTCCAGATATCGGGCAAAGGTGGTGCGCAACGCCTCGGGCGGCAGCACGCTCTGCGCACCGGTGGGGTCCAGTGCGATCGATACGCCGGTTGGATCGCCATCGCCCAGGTCGGCCGAAGAGGGAATGAAGTCGATGCCCTTCCACGCCATCGTCGCCCTGATCGAGGCGTGCAGCGCGTCGTAGAGCAGCTTGTATTGCTCGCGCGCCCAGGCAGCAGTCTCGTGGTCGCCCAGCGCCTCGGCCAGCCATGCGCCGTCGTGCCATCCCTTCAGGCCCCAGTAGTCGTCCCAGTAGCTGTGGGTGGGCGACGGATAGCCCTCATGGCTGATCGACGGCGCAAGGATGCCGGCGAAGCGCTCCGGCGCCGGCTGGTCGGCCTTGTAGCCGGGCACCAGCGTGCGTTCGCGCAGTTCCTGCAGGAAGCGCAGCGCGGCCTTCACTTTCGGCAGATAGGCACGCACCGACCCGGGCCCGCCATCGAGGCGCGCGACATCGGCCACCAGCGCGACGTACTGGCCCTGGCTGTCGTACTCGATGTCCGAACCGAAGCCGGTGTTGACAGTGCCATCGTCGTTGAGGATGGGCGAGACCAGACCGTTGGCATGCACGCCGTGTTCGCTGTACCAGGCCAGGTAGTCGCGCGCGACGCGTGCTTCGCCCATGCGCAGCAGCACCGCCGAGGTGGCCATGCCGTCGCGGATGAAGGAGCGGTTGTAGTTGCGCGGACCGGGCTGCATCGCCGGGCCGGTCTGGTTGATCAGCATGTAGGCGGCCTGCGCGCGCAGCATGTCGACCAGTGCGGGATCGGGCAGGCGCAGGCCGACCTGACCCAGCCGTGCCTGCCAGTCGGCGGAGGCCTGCGTGGCCAGGGAATCGAACGCCGCATTGGCATCGCGGGGCAGCGTGGCCAGATCGAGCGCAGGCGCTTCGGGCAGTGCGCCCTTGGTATCGGCGGCGGCGGTACCCAAGGGGAACGCGACCACGATGGCATCGCTGGCGCCCGGCGCCAACGAGACGCGGTAGTTCAACGCAGCCGAGGCAAGACCCTGGTCATCGTGCGCCCGTTGCGCGGAAGGCAGTTGGCCGGCAGCAATGTTCGCGGTGATTTCCGTGGCGCCATCCGTGCCGAACGGCGCCGTACCAGACGCAGCCACCGGCGTGAGCGACCGCAGCAGCGTGCGCCCGTTGATGCGCACAGCCTGTCCATCGATCGCCACATCGCGAATGGGTGACAGCCCGCCGTTCTGCCACGTCGGATTCATCTGCATCGGGCGCACGACCAGGCTGAGTGTGCCGTCGATCCGGGTTTTTCCGGTGTTGTGCAGGCGATGACGCAGGAACGTTACCGGCTGGCCGTTGCGCTCGATGGCGAATACCTCGCTGCGCAACTCCAGCCCGGGCTGCGGTGACCACGTAGCGGAGGGCATCGGCTTCCAGCCATCCCGCAGCGCGTGCTGTATCGGCTGTCCTGCCGCGCCAGCGGCGCGGCCGTCAGCACTTCGCCAGATCGGCTGCACCAGTGGCGCGCCCTTGAAGGCTTCCAGATTGCCGTATTCGTCGAAGATCGATTTCTGTCGGCCCGCATGCACGCCCACTGCGGTCCAATAGGTCTGCTGCATCTGCAGCGACGCCGGGAACAACGCGCGCTGCGCGCCGCTGGCGGCGATCTGGTACTGCTTCATCGGTGTCATCACGGCTTTCGGGCCGAGCAGGCGCAGTCGCGCGATCTGCGGTGCGGCGCCGTCCACGCTCAGGCGGAATGCACGCAAGGGTTGTGCTGCAGTGGCGGCCAACCAGCTTTGCCGATGGCTGGCCGCCTGTGCATCGTGTGCGAGATCCTGCCAGCGGCCTTGCGCGTCCTGCGCCTGCAATCGAGCAGCGCCGCGCGCACCATCCGCCCATTCCACTACCAGGCCAGCCGTGGACTGCGCGCGGGGCAGGGTGATCTCAAACGCGTGAGCGCCTCCCTTTCCGGCCGGCATTGCGACCGTGCCACCCCCTTGCCAGAGCGCCGCTGCCTGCGTTGCATCGATACCGCTGATGCGTGCGCTGAGCGTGCTGTCCAACGGCTCCATCTCGAAGATCGACACGCCCCAGTCGGAGGTGCGCTGCGGGCTGGCCAGCCGCAGGTAGCGCGCCTGCCGCGGCGCGAAGTACAGCGTTTCCACGTCGCCCAGCGAATTGGCCATGGTGTACGCGGTCTGCCACTGCTGGCCGTCCAGCGAGGTCTGCAGCGAATAGCCTTCCGGGTTGGAGACATCCCAGGTGAGGCGTACGCCGGCCATCATCGCGGGGGCCCCCAGATCGATCTGGAACCAGTGGCCGGGGCTGAAGGCGCCGCCGGTGACGGTCTTCGGGTCGCCGTCGATCAGGTGGCTGATCGCCATCGCCGGTACCTGCTGCGAGGAACTGCTGGCCTGCCATTGGCTGCGCGGGGGGAGGGTCTGTGCCTGTGCGCTGGAGGCCAGGGCGGCCAACAGCAGGGCAGCGGCAGGGCGCAACGGGAAAAGCGGTGTGGAGACCTTGGAGCGTTCGGCGCGCAACGTCATTACGGACAGCCTCGCAGGTTCGACCGGAATCGGGCGAGCGCTACGCTAGCAAGGGATGTAATCGGTTACATGACGCACTGCAGCGCCGCAGGCCGCTTCTGTGGTTGACGCAGCCGAGCATGGCTCGGCTCCACATGGTTTCCGGCGGGTCAAGCGCACCGCACGCTACAGCTCCACCGTCTCCCACCAGCGCGTACCCGCCTGCGGCGCCTGCATGTCCAGTGCTTCGCCCATCATCGGCGTGGCCACCGGCACATTCTTTGCGGCCGCCAATGCGGTGATGCGCTCGAACGGCTGCTGCCATGCGTGCAGGGCCAGGTCGAAGGTGCCGTTGTGGATCGGCAGCAGCCACTTGCCGCGCAGGTCCAGGTGCGCCTGCAGGGTCTGTTCCGGCTGCATGTGCACGAACGCCCAGCGCGGATCATAGGCGCCGGTCTCGATCATGGTCAGATCGAACGGGCCATACTTTTCGCCGATGGCCTTGAAGCCGTCGAAGTAGCCGGTGTCGCCGCTGAAGAAGATGCGGAAGTCGCCGTCCTGGATCACCCACGACGCCCACAGGCTGCGATCACTGTCGCCCAGTCCGCGGCCAGAGAAATGCTGGCCCGGGGTGGCGGTCAGGCGCAGGCCGTTGGCTTCGGTCGATTGCCACCAGTCCAGCTGTTCGACCTTGCTGGCGTCCACACCCCAGGCGATCAGCTGGTCGCCGACGCCGAGCGGTGCAATGAAGCGCGCGGTCTTGCCAGCCAGCTGCATCACCGCAGCGTGGTCGAGGTGGTCGTAGTGATTGTGCGAGAGGATCACGCCGGCGATCGGCGGCAGATCGTCGATGCTGATCGGTGGCGCATGGAAGCGGGCCGGGCCCATCCACTGCACCGGCGAGGCGCGCTCGGAGAACACCGGATCGGTCAGCCAGTACTGGCCGCGCAGCTTCAGCAGGATCGTGGAGTGCCCCAGCCGGAACAGACTGCGGTCCGGCGCAGCGTCGAGGGTAGCGCGGTCCAGCGGCTGCACCGGAATGGGGTGGGCCGGGACGGTGCCCTTGGGCTTGTTGAACAGGAACGTCCACCAGATCTCCGCACCGTCGCGCAGGCCCATCGCCGGACGGGGCAGGGCATTGCGGAACTTGCCATCACGGTACTGCGGCGAATCGGGGAAGTCGGGGAGGGACCAGGACTTGCAGAAGCTGTAGGCGGTCACGGCGAGGATTCCAAGCAGGAGGACAAGGAGCAGGCGCTTCATGGGTGACGTCCGCTGGGTACACTGCACAGTGTAGTTTCGCCTTCTTCAAAAGTACACTGATGGGTGTAAAATGGTGGCGTCCGTTCAGTTATCCGGTTCCCGCCATGCCCCGTGCCCCACAACGCCTGACCGACCGTAAACGCGATGCCATCGTGCGCGCGGCGGTGGAGGAGTTCCGTGCATCGGGCTACGAGGCGACCAGCATGGACCGCATTGCAGAGGCGGCCGGGGTCTCCAAGCGCACCGTCTACAACCACTTCCCGAGCAAGGAAGCGTTGTTCTCGATGATCCTGGAGGAACTGTGGGAACGCAGCGTGGCCAGCGATGCATTGCCGTACCGCGCCGACCAGCCGCTGCAGGCGCAGCTGCTGCAGTTGCTGGGCCAGAAGCTGGAACTGCTCAGCGATGCCAACTTCATCGACCTGGCGCGGGTGGCGATGGCCGAGATCATCCACTCACCGGAGCGTGCGCAGGCCGTCGTCTGCCGCATGGGTGAAAAGGAAAGCGGCGAGAGTGCCTGGATCCGCGCGGCCATCGCTGATGGCCGGCTGCGCGAGGTCGATCCGGAATTTGCTGGCCACCAGCTGCACGGGCTGGTGAAGAGCTTTGCGTTCTGGCCACAGGTGACGATGGGGCAGGCGCCGTTGAACGCACAGGAGCGTGCACGCGTGGCCGAATCGGCGGTGGCGATGTTCCTGGGGTTCTACGCGGTCTAGCTGGCGGCGAAGCGGCGGAACTCGTCGGCCGGCAGCGCGGCCGAGTACAGATAGCCCTGGCCGACATCCACGCCCAGTGCGCGCAGTTGCTGTTCCTGCGCCAGGGTTTCGGTACCTTCGGCCACCACGATGGCGCCGCAGCGGTGCGCGACTTCGACGATGAAGCGCACGATCGACTGCGACTTGGCGTCGGACAGCGTGGCGATCAGCGCCTGCTCGATCTTGACCTCGGCGATGGCCAGCTGCGAGAGCAGGATCAGGGTTGAATAGCCGGCACCGAAATCGTCCAGCGACAGGGTGACCTCGGCCGCCAGCAATTGCGCGATGTTGGCATCGACGACGTCGCGCTCGACGATTTCGGTCCATTCGACGATCTCCAGGCGCAGCATCACGCCGGGCACATCGTGCAGCTGCAGCAGTTCCTGCAGGCGCAGGCCGAAGTCGGGCAGGCGCAGTGACTCGGCCGAAACATTCACGGCGATTTTCAGCTGCGTGCCATCGCGTCGGCACTGCTGCAGGAAGTGGATGGCCGACTGCAGCGTGGCCCATTCCAGTTCAGCCAGCCGCCCCTGCCGGCGCAGCAGCGAGATCACCCGCATCGGCGCGATCAGCCGACCCTCGCCGTCGCGCATGCGCAGCAGTGCTTCGGCGCCGACCAGCTGGCGATCCTGCAGGCGATGCTTGGGCTGGTAGCACAGCGGGGCGTCGCCCTGCTGCAGCCAGTGATCAAGGGCGACTTCAATCAGGGCGTCGATCTCGCTGTCGCGCTGGATCGGGTCGTCGAAGAACACGACGCCGGATTCGATCGCACTCAGCGCCACGGTGATTGCCCGGAAGGGCAGGTGGCCATCGTCTGCCGCGGCCGGTGGCTTCAGTTCGACTACCGCGCAGCGGAACAGCGGCCGGAAGCCGGGCCAATCGCGGCCGACCTGATCGGCCAGGTTGCTGGCCAGCTCGGTGATCTGCGGTTGCGTGCGCAGTTCGGACAAGGTCAGGTCGCGCACCAGGATCGCCAGCGCGGCATCGCCGAACTGGTAGATCTCCAGTTGCCCGGCCGGCAGCGAGGGCAGCAGCCGATGCACCTCTTCGGTGCTGTCGCGCTGCCACAGGCCGTTGTCCTGCAGCGGACCGTAGCGCAGGCGCAGGTCGCGCAGGTTGCCCATCTCGGCCACGATCAGGCAGGCCTTGCCGATGCCGTCGTTGTCGCGCCAGTAGTGCTGCAGGCGCTCGCCGAGCGCACGCATGTTGGGCAGGCCACTGATCGGATCGACGCGCAGCCAGGCGTGTTCGCGCTGACGCTGTGCATCGATCTGCGCATCGTTGTAGACCAGTGCGAACACCGCACCCAGCATCAGCAGCGATAGTGGCAGTGCCAGCAGGCGCTGGATTGCCAGCTCATCCACGGGCAGCTGATGGGCGCCGATGATAGCTACGCCCATTGCCAGGCCCAACGCAGTGACGACGATACGCACGCCCCAGGCCTGCAGGATCATGCGCAGCGAGAGTTCATTGAGCATGCGCGGGTGCAGGCGCATGCGCAGCCAGACGCCTGCCAGCATCTGCAGCGTGGCCTCGAGGCCGGCCGGCAGGAAATACTGGGTGCCGACGAACTGGTAGCGGGCCAGCAGGCTCGCGCCAAGGCAGGCCAGGCCACCGCGCCAGCCGCCGAGCAGGCCGCTGATCAGCAGGATGTCGAAACCCAGGTGGAGCTTGACCACACCCTGGGTGTAGCGGGCCACGAACCAGGAATTGAACAGGTAGATCAGGCCCAGCGCCACGCCCACGTACAGGCGGCGGCCTTCAATGGCATGGCCGGCGCGGCGGGTGGCGATCAACAGCACGCCGATCATGCCGATGACCGCCGTGGCCTGCAGCAGGTACAGCGGCAGGCTGGGCAGGGCGCTGTCCAGGACCTGGGCCGAGACCCGTGAAAGCGCATCCATAGCAGGTTCCCGCCTGTGACCGACGGCCAGTGAGGAGCAGGGTAAACCACAGGCGCCCGAGCGGCCACCAAGGGCCCCGGGCCGAGGCCTCTACAGTCAGTAGCGCGGGTCGGCGATGGCCGGCAGCACCAGTTCGCGCACGAAGCCGGACGGTGACAACTGCAGCAACGCGCGCACCATTGCAACGACGTCGTGCACCGGCACCAGCTCGCCGTCGCCGCGCGCTGCGGCCTCTGCAGCTGGCACCGACAGTGCATCGTCGGTGTTGAGGTAGCCCAGCTGCAGGCTGGTCACCGCCAGGCGGCGATCGCGGAAACCCTCGCGCAGTGCATCGGCGATGCCGTTGAGTGCGAACTTGGATGCGCCGAACGCCACTTCCGGGCGGCCACTGCGCGGCAGTGCCGAGGTTGATCCGGTCAGCACCAGCTGCGGGCGTGGTGCGCCGAGCACTCGCGGCAGCAGGCGCTGCAGCAGCACCAGGGTGGCGGTGATGTTGACGTCGACCAGTTGGGTGAGCGCGGCATCGCTCTCGTCGAGGAAGGCGTACTCGTCGCTGAAGGCGGTCTCTTCCCAGATGCCCAGGTTGTGGATCAGCACATCCAGATCGGCCGGTGCCTGCGCTGCGATGTGATTGGCAGCCAAGGTAGGTTGGGACAGATCGGCTTCGATCCACTGCAGGGTGACGCCCTCGGGGCATTCAAGATCGCGCGGACGGCTGCGCGAAACGCCGATGACGGTGTCGCCCGCACTGCTCAGGCCTTCCACAAACGCCCGACCCAGGCCCCTGCTGGCGCCGATGACCATCAATTTCATGTTGCTTCCTTCCATTGCGCGCTCTGCTGGGCGGTGTGCTTCGGGATCGGCGAGAATCCGTAGGGTCCCCAGCAACAGGAGCATCCCGACATGGGAGCACCCGATCCCTTCACTGATGGCCTGCCGCTGCCGCGGGCGTGGCAGGAAGCGTTGGCCGATGCGCGCATCGAGCGGCGGTCGATCGGCGTGTCGCGTGCGGATGTTGCTCGTGTGCAGCAGCCAGGCCAGCCCGATGCCTTCGTGAAGTCGGAAGTGATCGACGCCTTCAGTGAGCTGGGCGATGAGATCACGCGCCTGCGCTGGCTGCAGGCACAGGGACTGCCGGCGCCAACGGTGATTGCCACCGCCGAAGAAGCGGGCCGGCGCTGGTTGCTGATGAGCGCGCTGCCCGGCCGCGACCTGGCCTCGTCGCCGGAACTTGCGCCGCAGCAGTTGGTGGAACTGCTGGCTGACGCGCTGCGCAGGCTGCATGTGTTGCCGGTGGCAGCCTGTCCGTTCGACCAGCGATTGGCCTCGCGCTTGCAGGCCGCCGCCGCCCGCGTCGAGGCGGGTCTGGTCGACGCCGATGACTTCGATGACGAGCGCCTGGGGCAGAGCGCACAGCAGGTGTTCGCCGAACTGTGCAGCACCCGGCCCGACCATGAAGATCTGGTGGTCAGCCATGGCGATGCGTGCCTGCCGAACCTGATGGCGGTCGAGGGGCGTTTCAGTGGTTTCATCGACTGTGGGCGGCTGGGCGTGGCCGACCGCTACCAGGACCTGGCGCTGGCCGCGCGCAGCCTGGTTCACAACTTCGGCGACACGCGTTGGGTGGCGCCGTTGTTCCAGCGCTACGGCGCGTTGGTCGACGAGCGTCGGCTGGCGTTCTACCGGTTGCTCGACGAGTTCTTCTGAGCCCGCGCATGGCTGGCGATGCCCGCGCAGATCAGGCCGCCGACCACGCTCAGGTGTTCCAGCGCGAAGAACATCGCCAGCTGCTGTTCCGCGCCGTGCTTGGTCCAGAAGTTATGCACGATGACGATGGTCAGCAGCATGAACACCGCCAGCGCGCCGCTGCCCAGCCATAGCAGGCGATCGAGCAGCAGGCACAGTGAGCCACCCAGCAGCACCACGGCGCTGGCGATGTTGAACAGCGCGGGCGGTTGCAGCCCGGCCGCCTGCATTTCGGCCACGCTGTTGTCCCACGCCAGCAGCTTGGCCAGACCCGAGGACAGGAACACCACGGCCAGCAGCAGTCGGGCGAGGAACCACAGCACGCGGCTGTCGAACAGGGTGGAGATCATCCGTGGCATGCAGCAACTCCGGGTTGAGCGTTGGGCGGGGCGGGCAGCATCGGGCCTCAACAGCGGTTGAGGTCAAGGCTGCCTGAACGAAGTCCGGTGGTGGCCGGGTTACCCTCTTCAAAATGGACGAACGTTCGTTCACTATTTATGGCATGAGCAGAATCGACCGCAATGAGCAGCGCATGATCCTGATCCTGCAAGCGGCACTGCAGTGCTTCGTCGCAAGGGGATTCCACCAGACCAGCATGCGTGACATCGCGCAGGCGGCCGGTGTCAGCCTGGGCAATCTCTACAACCACTTCCCGGGCAAGGAAGCGATCATCCTTGCAGTGGCGGTGGCCGAGAGCGAAGAACTGGCACCGTTGCTGCAGCGACTGGCCGCGTCCGATGGCGAGCGCGCACAGGTGCTGGTGTTCCTTCGGGACTTCCACGCACTCTGCCGGCAGCCGGAATGGGCGACGCTCGCCGTCGAAGTGCTGGCCGAGAGCGCACGCAATCCGGCCGTGGCCAAGGCATTCGCGGCCAATCGCAGGCAATTGCAGGCGACCCTGGCCGAAGCCCTGCAGCAGGTGGCACAGCGCGAACGTCGGCGTCCCGTGCTGGCGCCGGCACTGCAGGCTCAGGTGCTGCTGGATGCCATCGAAAGCGATGCGCTGCGTCGGGGGCTGGGCGAAGCCGATGGCAGCGATGAGGCTTCGCTGGATCCTGGCCTGCTCGCGCTGCTGCTCGGGGCGCGCGCATGAACGCCGTTGACCGGCGATTGCACGGCCTTGATCTGGCGCGTTACCTGGCGCTGGCCGGCATGGTGCTGGTCAACTTCCGCCTGGCGATGGCCGTGCCCGCAGAGGGAGAGGGTTGGTTGGCAGGGTTCTTCCATCTGCTGGAAGGCAAGGCCTCGGCGACCTTCGTCACCCTGGCCGGTCTTGGCCTGGTGCTGGCCACGCAGCGGCAGGGGTGGTGGCCGGCCAGTGTGCAGACCTGGCGGCGCGCACTGTTCCTGCTGGTGCTGGGCCTGCTCAACCTGACCCTGTTCCCGGCCGATATCCTGCACTACTACGCGGTGTATTTCGGGTTGGCGGTGCTGTGGCTGCGGGCCTCGCCGCGGGTGTTGCTGGACAGCATCATCGCTCTGGCGGCCGGTTCGTTCTGGGCGTTGCTGCACTGGGACTACAGCCAGGGGTGGAACTGGCAGACGCTGGAGTACGCCGGTCTGTGGCACTGGCCGGGCGCGGCCCGCAACCTGCTGTTCAATGGCTTCCATCCTCTGCTGCCGTGGCTGTGCTTCTTCCTGCTGGGGATGTTGCTGGCACGCCTGCAGCTGTCGCAACCGCGGGTCCAGCGCGCGCTGCTGGTACTGGGCCTGCTGCTGATCGCGGCTGGACATGGCGTGCAGCAGCTTGCGCAGGGAACGCCCTGGCAGGTGTGGTTGGGAACGCAGCCGATGCCGCCGGGGCCCGCCTATGTACTCACCGGTGCGGGCGCGGCGTGCAGTGTCATTGCCGCCTGCCTGTGGCTGACACGTGTGCGACCGGGTGACTGGATGGAACCGTTCACCGCGGCCGGGCGCATGACCCTGACCCTGTACGTCGGCCACATCCTGCTGGGCAAGGGTACGCTGGAAAGCCTGGGCCTGCTCGATGGCAGTGCATCGCTCGCGTCGGTGCTGCTCTGGGCACTGCTGTTCCTGATGCTGGCGACCGGCGCGGCATGGCTGTGGTCGTGGCAGTTCGCACGCGGCCCGCTGGAGACGGTGATGCGGCGCATCGCAGGCTAGTTCTCCGGTCCTGCCGAGGCGATGTTGTGACGGACATGTCTGTGTCGTGGTGAGCGCATCTGCGATAGTGGTGGCAGGTAACACTTTCCGCTTGCATCCATGTCATTCGCTTCGGCGCAGCATCTCGGCGAAGTCCTGCAACAATCCTATGGCATCACCCCCACCGCCGTGGTGCCACGCCCGGTGGGCGCCGACGCCAATGCCAGCGTGTATCGCGTCGATGCGCGACACGGGCAGTGGTGGTTGAAATGCCGCACCTACCAGGTCGACCCGGCCGTGTGGGACAGCCTGCATTGGTTGCGCGGCACGCTGGGGATCGATGAGATCGTCGCGCCGTGGCCGGCACTGACCGGTGGTGCGTCGGTGCAGCGCTGGGGATTGCAGTTCACCCTGTTCCCTTATGTGGAAGGCCAGTCCGGGTTCGAGGCGGCGTTGAGCCGCACGCAGTGGAAACGGCTGGGGGAGGTGCTGCGGCACCTGCACGGCGCACAGCTGCCGGTGGAACTGCAGCGGGCGCTGCCGATCGTCCGGCTGGAAACTGCGGCACTGGAGACCGTCGGGCAATGGTTGGCCGGCGAAGACCTGGCGGCCGCGAAGGACGGGCTGGGCCGCGCATTCGTTTCGGTATGGGACCAGCAGCATGCGCGCATCGCGGCGCTGCATGCGCAGGCACGGGAACTGCTCGCGGCATTGCAGGACGTGCCGGTAGACCTGTATCTGTGCCACACCGATCTGCATGCCGGCAACCTGCTGATGGGCAATGACGGTGGCCTGCACCTGATCGACTGGGATGGCCTGTCGCTGGCACCGCGTGAGCGCGACCTGATGTTCATCGGTGCTGCCGTTGGTGGGCGCTGGGGGCGCGAGAATCCGCTGGGCTTCGAGGAGGGCTACGGCAGCGACCGCGGCGACCCGCGCTGGATCGCCTGGTACCGGCATTGGCGCATTCTGCAGGACCTGATCGAGTTCCAGCAGGTGCTGCTGGGCAGCGATGGGGAGGAGCGTTCGCCGCAGTTGCGCCGGCAGTCATTGCATTACCTGGGGGAGCAGTTCGCACCGGGCAATGTGTTCGATGCGGCGGAGCGGGTGTATCGCGCACTGGATTAGGTTCTGGGCCGTTGCCAGCATCGCCCCGGGTAGAGTCGACTGTTAGTCGACTATCGCGCGCAGCGCGGTTTCTGCCCGCTCCGAACGAAAAGCAGTCGACTAACAGTCGACTCTACCTATGGCCTGTCCATGCACGACCCGTGGCTTGCCCGTGCAGGCCCCATGGCTTGTCCATGCAGATGGTTTTCATTCTGCGGGCTTGGCTGCTGCCGAGGCAGCAGCACTTGCGGCGCGGCGCGACAACACGGCCTCGCGATGGGCGATGTACGCGTTGGCGGCGAGGATGATGCCGGCACCGATGATCGTCCAGCGGTCCACCGTTTCGTTGAACAGCAGCCAGCCGCATAGCGTGACCAGCGGCAGCTGCAGGAAGCTGATCGGGGTCAGCGCCGAGACTTCGCCCAGCCGCAGCGCACGCGTCCACAACAGCTGGCCGACGGTGCCGAGCACGCCGGTGGCCAGCAGCCACAGCCACGCCATGCCGGTGGGCCAGACCCAGACGAACAATGCCGGGACCAGCGACAGCGGTACCCAGAACACGTAGGTATAGAGCACCACGGTGTCCGCGCTGTCGATACGGGTCAGCTGCTTGATCTGGATCGCCACCAGCGAGCTGAGCACGGCCGCACCGACAGCGACCAGGCTGCCGGCCGTGAAGCCGGCAGTGCCGGGGCGGACGATCACCAGTACACCGATGAAGCCGACCACAACTGCGGCCCAGCGGCGCACGCGCACGGTCTCGCCCAGCCACAGCACGGCGGCGATGGTGACGAACAGCGGCGTGGAGTACGAGAGCGAAACCGCCTGCGCCAACGGCAGGTGGCCCAGTGCCCAGAACGCGCACAGCATCGAGCCCAGGCCGATCGCACTGCGCACGAAATAGCGCGGCAGCTGCCGGGTCTTCAGCGGCGCGTGGCCGGGACGCAGCAACATCGGCAGCAACGCGAGCAGACCGAAGGCATTGCGGAAGAACGCCACTTCCTGGGTCGGCACGTAGCGCGTGGCATAGCGGATGGCCACCGCCATCAGGCCGAATGCCATGGTGCTGCCGAGCATCAGCAGCGCCGCCCGCATCGGGGTGGCGCTGGGGGAAAAGGCGGGGGTGTTCACCACTGTGCGCCGAGCAGGCGGGGCTCCGGTTCGATGGGCACGCCGAACTTTTCCAGCACCGAAGCGGAAATGCGGCGCGCCAGCGCCAGCAGCTCAGCGCCGGTGGCGTTGCCGTGGTTGACCAGCACCAGTGCGTGGCTCGGTGCAACACCGGCATCGCCTTCGCGGAAACCCTTCCAGCCGCAGGACTCGATCATCCATGCCGCCGAGACCTTGCGCTTGTCCTCGCGGTCTGCCGGGAACACGGGCAGTTCGGGGAAGTGCTGCAGCAGCACGTCGACCTGTTCCAGCGGCAGCACCGGGTTCTTGAAGAAGCTGCCGGCGTTGCCCAGCACATCCGGGTCGGGCAGCTTGCGGCGGCGGATCGCAATCACCGCGTTGGCCACGTCCACTGCGCTCGGCAGCTCCACGCCCTGTGCCTGCAGCTCCTCGCGGATGCCGGCGTAGTCCATGCGCAGATCGTGCAGCAGCGGCAGCTTGAGCTCGATGGCGGTGATCAGGTAGCGATCCGGCTGCTGCTTGAACACGCTGTCGCGGTAGGCGAAGCCACACTGTTCGTTGTCCAGCCGCACCCAGGCCCGCTCCTGGCAGTCCCAGGCCTCCACGGCCTGGATGAATTCGCCGACCTGCGCGCCGTAGGCACCGATGTTCTGGATCGGCGCGGCACCGGTGGTGCCGGGAATCAGCGCCAGGTTCTCCAGGCCGGACAGGCCCTCCTGCAGGGACCACATCACTAGCCCGTGCCAGGGCACGCCGGCACCGGCGCGGATCACCGCATGGTCGGCGCGGTGTTCAAGGAAACTGATGTCACGGTTGCCGAACACCAGCACGGTGCCCGGCAGGTCTTCGGCGATCAGGACGTTGCTGCCGCTGCCCAGCACCAGCAGCGGGCCACTGGCCACGTCGGGCAGCGCGAGCACTTCCGGCAGCAGTGCGGCATCGTGCAGTTCCAGCAGCTGGGCTGCGCTGGCCTGCACATGGAAGGTGTTCAGCGCCTGCAGCGGCGCATTGCGGGTGAGCGTCCAGCGCAGCGGGGCGTTGCCGTCGACGGTATCCATGGGCGCGCTCACAGTGGGGCCACCGCGCCGCGGCTCGGCGCTTCGCGGCGGCGGCGGATCGCCTCCACGCATTCGGAGACCAGGGCTGGGCCACGGAAGATCAGGCCGCTGTAACACTGCACCAGCGCGGCACCGGCCGCCATCTTGGCCGCCGCATCTGCACCGGACAGGATGCCGCCGACGCCGATCAGCGGCACCGATTCGGGCAGGCGCGAACGCAGGCGGCGCAGCACCAGCGTGGACTGCTCCAGCACCGGCGCGCCGGACAGGCCGCCGGCCTCGTTGGCCAGCGGATCGCCGGCCACCTTGCTGTGGTCGATGGTGGTATTGGTGGCGATCACGCCGTCCACCTGCAGCTCGCCCAGCACGCGGGCAGCGGCGTCGATGTCGCGCTCGCTAAGGTCCGGCGCCACCTTCACCAGCATCGGCACGCGGCGGCCGTGGCGGGCAGCAAGGTCTTCCTGGCGGTCACGCAGCTGGCTGACCAGCTGGCGCAGTGCGGTCTCTTCCTGCAGTTCACGCAGGCCGGCGGTGTTGGGCGAGGAGATGTTGACGGTGATGTAGTCGGCCAGCGGATAGACCTTGTCCAGGCAGGCGATGTAATCGTCCACGGCCTGTTCGTTGGGAGTGTCCTTGTTCTTGCCGATGTTGATGCCGAGCATGCCGCGGCGGTTGCGCGCGCGTTCGACATTGCGTACCAGCGCGTCCACGCCCGCATTGTTGAAGCCCATGCGGTTGATGATCGCGTTGTGCGCCGGCAGGCGGAACAGCCGCGGCTGCGGATTGCCGGCCTGCGGGCGCGGGGTGATGGTGCCGATCTCGACGAAGCCGAAACCCAGCGCGAACAATGCATCGATGTGCTCGCCATTCTTGTCCAGGCCGGCGGCCAGGCCGACCGGATTGGGGAAGGTCAGCCCGAACACCGTGCTGGGCATCGGCGCGATGCGTGCGGCCAGCAGCGGCGTGGTGCCGGTGCGATAGGCCAGGTCCAGTGCGGACAGGCCGAGGCCGTGGGCGCGCTCGGCGTCGAGCGAGAACAGGAAGGGGCGGGCAAGCGAATACATGCGTAGGTTTCAGTCCAGCGTGCCGAGGAAGGCTCGGGTTCGATATTCAAAAGCGACCTGGCCGTCGACCGCGTGGGCGGCGAACAGGTCCTGCAGAGCGTCGATCATCAGCGCGTGGCGCGGATGACCAGATTGCGGGGCATAGGAGGAGGACAGCAGGCGCCCGCGCAGGGCATCGAAATCCAGATGCTGTACGTTCGGCAGCTCCACCCTGCCGCGCAGACCGGGGCCGAACCAGGCCTGCATGGTGGCATCGTCCTGGTAGCGCTCGGCCACGGCGGTGTAGTCGGTACCGTAGTCCAGCAGCAACTGTTCGTAGCCGATCAGGAACGGACTGGCATCGAGCAGTCGTGAATTCCAATAGATCAGTGCCAGGCCACCCGGACGCAGGATGCGCTGCCACTCGGCGCGCACCGCCACGGTGTCGAACCAATGGAAGGCCTGCGCGACGCTGACCAGATCAACGCTGGCATCGTCCAGGCCGGTGGCCTCGGCGCGGCCATCGACGGCGGAAAAGTCCGGATACTGTGGCGCCAGCCACTGTTCGGCGGCGGCGCGCATGGCGGCATTCGGCTCGACCGCCACCAGCGGGTGACCGCTGGCCAGAAACTGGCGGCTGGAGATACCGGTGCCAGCACCGATGTCGGCCACCCGGGCCTCGCGGCTGACACCCATCGGGCCGTGCAGCCATTCCAGCAGGGCCGGCGGGTAATCGGGCCGGTAGCGGACGTAGTCGGCGACGCGGCTGCTGAAGCGTTCAGTGCTGTCGGAGGCGGTCATGGCGTCAGTTCGACACCGCCGCCAGCCACGCCAGGCCACCGAAGAACAGGATGAAGACCAGGATGGCGGCAAGCACGGCGCCGACCATCACCCAGCCCAGTACCAGGCCGGTGACGGCCAGGCCATCGCCTTCCAGTTCATGCGGGCGGCGGCGGATCTCGGCGCGGGCCATGTGGCCGGTGATGATGGCCACGATGCTGGCCACGAAGGGCAGGACGGTCCAGCTGGCGATGCCCATGACCAGGCTCACCACGGCCAGGGCGCTTGTCTGTCGGGGTGCCACGCTCATCGGGGTCCTCCTTGGCAGTGTGCACATGATAGTGCCTCTGCCCGGGCAATCCCATGCCCGGCGGATGCGAGGGCAGGCGTCGACCTTGGTCGACAAAGGGCAATTCAGCAGGGTAGGCGTCGACCTTGGTCGACGAAAGGCATGCCAACCAAGGTTGGCGGCTACCCGAGTGCCGGTGTCAGCCCATCAACACCTGGCCGCCATCCACGTTGAGCACGCTGCCGGTGACCCAGCGCGCCAACGGCGAGCACAGGAACAGGGCGGCATCGGCGATCTCGCGCGGGTGGCCGAAGCGACCGAACGGGATCTTCGCCAGCGTACCGTGGTACAGGGCGGGATCTTCGGTGCGGCGGCGGTCCCAGAGGCCGTCATCGAACTCGATCGACCCCGGTGCGATGGCATTGACCCGGATCCTGTCCTTGGCCAACGCAAGGGCCTGCGAGGTGGTGTAGTGCGAAAGCGCGGCCTTGGCGGCGGCGTAGGGGGCACCACCGGGGCGCGGCTGCTGCGCGGCGATCGAAGAGAGATTGAGAATGCAGGCGTCACTGGACGCACGCAGCCAGGGCAGGGCCAGACGCGAGGCACGCACGGCGGCCATCAGATCGATCTGCAGGCTGGCGGCCCAGCCGTCCTCGTCGTCTGCCATGCCGTAGCCAGTGGCGTTGTTGACCAGCACATCGATGCCACCAAGTGCATCGGCGGCTGCCTGCAGCCAGGCCTGGATCTGGCCGGGATCGGCCAGATCGGCGGAGAATGTGTGCAGTTCGAAGCCCTGCACCCGTGCATCGGCACGCAGGGCATCCAGACCGGCCTGGCCGCGCGCGCAGACCGAGACCTGCGCACCGGCGCCGGCAAATGCCAGTGCCATTTCACGACCGATGCCCTTGCTGCCGCCGGCGATCAGCACGCGGCGGCCGGTGAAATCAATCACCGGCTTGTCAGCCTGTAGCGCCGAGCCATGCTCGGCGGCACTTCCTGCAGTGTTCATGGCCCGTCCTGTCGAGCATGGCTCGGCACTACAAAACAGCGTTACAGGTCGAACTTGATGCCCTGGGCCAGCGGCAGCGAATCCGAATAGTTGATGGTGTTGGTCTGGCGACGCATATAGACCTTCCACGCATCCGAGCCGGACTCGCGGCCACCGCCGGTGTCCTTCTCGCCACCGAAGGCGCCGCCGATCTCCGCACCGGACGTGCCGATGTTGATGTTGGCGATGCCGCAGTCGCTGCCGGCCGCCGACAGGAACTTCTCGGCGGTCTTCAGGTTCTGGGTGAAAATCGAGGACGACAGGCCCTGCGGCACGCCGTTCTGCATATCGATGGCTTCGTCGATGCTGTCGTATGGCATCACATACAGGATCGGCGCGAAGGTCTCGTGCTGGACCACGGCGTCGCTGTTCTTCAGGCCCGAGACAATCGCCGGCAGCACGAAGTTGCCTGCGCGGTCGATGCGGGTACCACCGGTTTCGATGGTGCCGCCGGCGGACTTGGCCTGGGCGATGGCATCGAGGAACTGCTGCACGGCGCCATCGCTGTTCAGCGGGCCCATCAGGTTGGCGGCATCGGTCGGGTCACCGATCTTGCCTTCCACCTGCTTGTAGGCTTTGACCAGGGTGGCCAGCACGTCGGCGTAGATCGAGCGGTGCACGATCAGGCGGCGAGTGGTGGTGCAGCGCTGGCCGGCGGTACCGACCGCGCCGAACACGATGCCCGGCACGGCCAGCTTCAGGTCGGCGGTTTCGTCCAGGATGATGGCGTTGTTGCCACCCAGCTCCAGCAGGCAGCGGCCGAGGCGGCGTGCGACCTTCTCGTTGACGGTGCGGCCGACCTGGGTCGAGCCGGTGAAGCTGATCAGCGGCACGCGACGGTCATCGACCATCTTTTCCGACAGCGCAGTGCCGGCATCGTTGATCAGGAAGAAGATGTCCGGGAAGCCGGCTTCGCGCAGGGCGTCGTTGCAGATCTTCAGCGAGGCGATGGCGGTCAGCGGCGTCTTGTTGGACGGCTTCCAGATGCACACGTCGCCGCAGATGGCGGCCAGGAACGAATTCCAGCTCCACACCGCGACCGGGAAGTTGAAGGCCGAGATGATGCCGACCAGGCCCAGCGGGTGGTACTGCTCGTACATGCGGTGGCCGGGGCGCTCGGAATGCATGGTGTAGCCGTACAGCATGCGGCTCTGGCCCACGGCGAAATCGGCGATGTCGATCATCTCCTGCACTTCGCCATCGCCTTCCGGCTTGCTCTTGCCCATTTCCAGGGCGACCAGCGAACCCAGGGCGTCCTTGTGCTTGCGCAGTGCTTCGCCGCACAGGCGCACGGCTTCACCGCGGCGCGGGGCCGGCGTGGTACGCCAGATCTTGAAGGCTTCCTGGGCGCGGGCGACGACGGTCTCGTACTCGGCCTCGGTGGTCGCGCGGACCTGCGCGATCGGCTCGCCGGTGGTCGGGTTGACCGGGGTGATCAGCTCACCGCTGGTCGCGCTCGACCACTCCCCGTTGCCCAGGTACGTGCCAGCGTTGATCGCGTCGAGGCCAAGGGACTTGAGCAGCTCGGAAGACATGCAGACTCCTGTGTTTCGTTACGTTGTTTGGCGCCATCGCGGGCAGGTGGGGGACGCGATGAACAGAACCGCCGATGGTAGCAGAGGGAGGTGGTTGGGCTTTGGTGCGGTGCGGGGTGGAACCGCACCGATAGGCCATCCCTGTACGGGGTGCCTGTTCAGGCTGGCAGGGCTTCGTCCAGGCTGCGCGCGGTGTCAGGAATGGCCGGCTGTGGCGACCATGCGGGCGGGTTGCGATGCCACTGCCACGCGCTCTCGATGATCGGTGCCAGCTCGGTCCATTTGGGGTGCCACCCCAGCAATTGGCGAGCGCGGGTGGAGGAGGCGACGAGGCTGGCTGGATCGCCCGGCCGGCGTTCTGCCAACTCAAATTGAATGCTGCGCCCGCTCACCTCTGCTGCAGCGGCGATGACTTCGCGGACAGAGAAGCCCTGGCCATTGCCGAGATTGAATGCATGCGCGCCGGGCGTGTGGTCCATGTACTCAAGAGCGAGCGCGTGGGCCTGGGCCAGGTCCTGCACATGTACATAGTCGCGCACGCAGGTGCCATCGGGCGTGGCGTAGTCATCGCCGAACACCTTCATGGCGTTGCCGATGCCCAATGCGGCACGCAGGACATTGGGGATCAGGTGGGTTTCGCAGGCATGGGCCTCGCCAATGCCGTGGTCGGGCAGGGCGCCAGCGGCATTGAAGTAGCGCAGGCAGGTCGAGCGCAGGCCGTAGGCTGTGGCTGCGTCAGCGAGGATCCGCTCTGCCATCAGCTTGCTGGCGCCGTAGGGGTTGATCGGCGCCTTGGGGTGGTCCTCGTCGATCACATCCGACTGTGGATTACCGAATACCGCAGCGGTGGAGGAGAACACGATGCGATCAATGTCGTGGCGGCGCATGGCCTCCAGCAGGTTCAACGTGCCGGTGACGTTGTTGGCGTAGTAGGTATAAGGAGCGGAAACCGATTCGCCCACCAGCGAACGTGCGGCGAAGTGCATCACGGCGTCAAAGTGACGGCCTTGGAGGGCGCGCTCGAGTGTTTCGGGGGCCAGTAGATCGGCTTCCAGCAGTTCACCCCAGCGGACGGCATCGCGGTGACCAGTAGACAAGTTGTCGAGCACGGTTACGGAGTGGCCGGCTTCGGCCAGATACTGGGCCATGTGGCTGCCGATGTAGCCGGCGCCGCCGCAGATGAGAACCTTCATATTCTTCCCTAAAGGCTAATTGGATCAGGCTTCCTTGCGGATCTTTGCCTGGATGAAAGACGAGAGCTCTTCCCTGAATCGATCAGGCCCAAACTTCTCAGCCCTCGCACGGCATGCGGTAGCCGAAATGGGCCTTGGACGCGCCTCAAAACGAGCGATGGCATCATTGATCGCTTCAACGGATTGCTCGTGGAAAAACAATCCCGTGGCCACGTCGGGGTCGTCGCTTTCTACAACTGTCTCGAGCGCGCCTCCTTTTGCAAATGCGATGACGGGAGTTCCGGAGGCCATCGCCTCAAGCGGGACGATGCCGAAATCCTCTACGCCAGGAAACACCAAAGCTCTCGCATTGGCCAAGTGCTCCTTCAGTGCAGGGAACGGTTGCCGCCCGAGAACGATGACTCGATCCGTTGCCCGCGCCTGCATGGCCGCCAGTTGCTCACCTTCACCGATGATGACCAGGCGCTTCCCGCTGCGAAGGAACGCATCCATTACCAGATCAGCTTTCTTGTAGGCAGTTAACTGGCCGAGGAGCAGGTAATAGTCCTGCTTCTCGGCGCGCGCTTCAAAGTCGTCTACCTCAACCGGAGGGTGGATGACCTCAGCGCTTCGGCGATAGCACTTGTCTATGCGGCGTGCGATGAACTTCGAGTTTGCAATGAAGTGATCAACGCGAGAGGCCGACACGGAATCGGTGATTCGCATGTAATGCATCAATGGTCGCATCAACAGCCTGGTCAGCCATCCAGCATCCGCGAGATATAGCCGATACATGTCCCAGACATACCGCATCGGGCTATGGCAATAGCAGATGTGTACTGCATCAGGATGTGTAATGACGTTCTTCGCGGGCCCGGACTCGCTCGATATGATCAGGTCGTAGCCGGTAAGGTCCAGTTGCTCCAAGGCAATGGGCATGAACGGAAGATACTTCTGATAGCGCTTTCGAGCTCCAGGCAGTCTGGATACAAAAGTTTTCTGCACCCGACGCCCCGCAAGGTGCTTATGTTCTATCTCTGGGCTTGCAACATGTGTGAAGACATCGGCCTCTGGATAGAGCCTGAGTAGTTGCTCAATTACCTTTTCACCGCCTCGCCAAGTGACGAACCAGTAATGGATGATCGCTACTTTCATTCTTTCAGTACTTTCTTGTAAATGGCGGCGGTCTCCATTGCGACGACCTTCGATGAGAATTTGTGCAGCTGCGAATGAAGTGCCTGCTCCGAGAGTGCCTTCTGAAGCGGCTTTTCGTGTGCAACACGCAGTAGTGCGGCTGTGGCCGAGCCGACGTCTCCCAGCGTGTAGAGAAGCCCGACGCCATGTTTACGTACAAGCTCGACATGTCCAGTAACATCCGACAGAACAGAAGGAATACCCAAGGACATTGCTTCCAGCACAGCCAGAGGAAGGCCTTCCCACCGCGAAGTTGAGAGATAGACGTCCGCGGCCGCCAAGTAGTTCAATGGGTTATCAACCTGACCGAGGAAAGTGATGTTGCTCACTCCCTCTGATGCGGCGCGCTCTGCTAGCGTCGGAGAGTCAACGCCGGAACCTATCCAGATGAAGTGCATATCTGGCAGAGCTTTTGCAATGGCATATGCTTCCGGCATGTTCTTCTGATAGTCGAATCGACTGACGGTGACGGCGATGGGCCTTCCGTCCTGCACGCCCAACTTTTGGCGCGCTCGGTCGCGCATATCGCTGATTTCACTTGATGTGTGGCTGACTACGCCATTGGAGATAACGGTCGATGGCCGCTTCCGCCACAATCCAATCGCCCGCGCCTGCGATTTCTCTTCGTCTGATACGTGAATTACGTGCTCCACCCAGAGTGAACTTGCGTTCTCATAAAGGCCATAGATCTTTCTGCTAATCCGTCCGTACTCTCCAACATGAATTCCATGCGCGGTATGAACGCCTGGGATTCGCGCTATGGCAGAAACGAAACGCGCATACAGCCCTGCGCCTTTCCCATGTGCGTGAACTAGATGAATTCCTTCGCGGCGCGCATGCATTGCCAAGCGCCAAGCTTGGCGAAGTTCGAATTTCCTATGGGGGATTCGAAATACGCGGCCACCAGTAATTTCGTTGAATCTCGCCCAGTATGGATCGTCCTCGGGGCAGGCCAAGTAAGGGGTGATCCAGCCTGCGCCATCACGAAGAAGCAATTCCAGATGTCGCGGCCCACCGCCATGGTCTGCGCGAGCTGTGATCATTAGAACTTTGGTTGGTCGGTGGAGTGACTTATTCATATCGCGGCTGGCCCGCTGGGTTGGGGAAGCAGCAAGAATGAGCTCCTAATCGATCGAATCATGATTTTTCAAATCAGCTCTGGTGGCGCTTTGCTCGTGCTAGCTTCTCGTACCCCCCCATAAGAACCGCAGTTCCAGCGAACACGATAAGCTTCGAGTAGGCGAGGAAATTGTCACCCATCCAGAATAGGATGGAGAATGCGATCCATGGATATATTGTTAAGCCTGCGACGTGCCCTGTGATCATGCTCCGCCAAGCAGCCATTGATGCCAGGCCGATGAAGAAGAAGTAGGCCACTGCGAGTATGCCTATGTCTGAGTAGACATAGCCGAACGCGGATGCCCATATGTAGCTTCCGTCAAGCCCCGACTGTGCGATTGCTCCGAATTCGCTTATCCAGGCTTCTTCCTTGGTAGGCATGCCAAACAGGGATGCGAAATCAATCCATCTATTCAAAACCGGAATGTATGTAAGGAATTTGAACGAGTAGACGCCAGTGCCGGAGTAAGGGAAGTTGATGTCCCCATCGAGAAGGGCGGCTAGTCGATTGTAGCTTGCAGCGGTGTATCCGATCACGTTCTTGCCTAGTGCGGCAAGCTCGTCGCTCCCGCGAAGCCATGCCATCGCCAGAAACAGCGCTGCGACTGCTGCGACCATGACCAGGAAGGAGGTCATGCTCTTGGCGAGTTTCAATCTGCCAGTGCTGTATCGATGAGCCAGGAATACGACGGCCAGACCAAATACGCAGGGGAGTAGGTCGTAGCGCGCGACTTTGATTAGCGCGCTATAAATGGCGATCAGTATCCCGCCAGTCAGTACGAATCGTAATATCCATTCCCGCTTGCCAGTTAAGTGTTCGCGATCCATCAAGCGCCATGCGCCCCACCAGCAAGCGGCGTAGAGTGCCGGGAGCGCGTTGGTCATTGCTCCGGTCGCGTCCAGATCCATCTTTGCGCTTCGTCCGTCACTAAGCCATCCCGTCAATAGGTTGGGATTGTTGTTCAGAAGAAGTGCAATGGAAATCAGATTGACTATCGAAAGCCCTACAATGGGGAGGGCAATAAGCGCAGAGCCCATGGGTCTGCGATTGCTTAGGTCGCTCGAAGGATGAGGCGCTCTCCTTCCGAAAACCGTTGCGCCCAAGATGAACGCGACAACGCATCCACCAACCAAAAGGTGGGATGGCAGATGCATGAACATGTAGTTGTTCTCATGCATGATGCCTTGATATGCCGACGGCGGAACCATGGTGCATGCCCAGAAGAATGCATAGGCAATCATGGCGAAGCCAACCGGCGAAATCAGTATGATTCGGGACGTACGAATTTTCACGATGCAATGACTATTAGCCGATGGTTGCGGGGCATGGAGGGACTAGGTGAGTGGCGATGCAGCAACTGGGTTGCCTGTTTTTCCGGTTCTGGTAAGCAGCCTTGCTACGGGTTCTTCCACAAGCCAGTAGGCCGTGGAGGAGATCAGCAGGATGGCGAGCGAGACCACGGCCAGTACGACGCCTGCTGGTGCTCCTCCGAGGCTGAAGCCGCCTTTCAATAATGTTCCAAGAGCCAAAGTGAAGAAGCCATGCGTCAGATATATCGAATATGACGCATCGCCCAACCAGGTTGCTCGACGTAACATCGGTGCTGAAGGAGCAAGCAGCGCAAGCGTTACCAGTACCGCGCTGGGGGCCCCATATATAACCAGCCTGTCAATACCCGTTCCCTTGACTTCTCCCTGCAGAAAGGCGAACACCAAGAGGCCTGTTCCGATAGCTATCAAAGCCCACCGGATAGGGCGGATGGATCGCGATGCGGGTGGGTGTTTGGAGAGAGTCCATCCAATGCATACGCCAAGGAGGAACTCCATGACCAAGGGGGATGAAACCACGCTTTGTATGCTGGCAGGGACAGCGGGAAGAAGCCCAACGAAGGCGATTAGCAGGAAGGGGAGTGCGATCCATGCAAGGCCCTTCTTACGCCAGCCAAAAAGGATGATGAAAGAAAAAATGAGGTAGAAATACATTTCAAACGACAGCGTCCATCCTTGATCGAGGACGGGGTGCAGCGATCCATCCGCTCTGGTCACTGGCACAAGGAGGTATGAGCCCGCGATGACGGAGAAGGAGTACTGATGGGATTTGAGCGCTAGTCCGCCAATCCACATGAGAAGCAGCACTGAAGTCCAAATCCAGTAGGCAGGATAGATACGAAGCACTCGCTTCCGCAGGAAGCTCCGTGCCGAAGAGAAGCCTGACTCCAGCTTGGAAGTGCTTCTGAAAATAATGTAGCCACTTATGACGAAGAACAGGTCGACGCCTGCTGCCCCAAGTCCTGTCAGTAGGGTGAGCGTGGAGCTGAGAGGAGCGGGGTAGTAGCTGTTGAGGGTCAGTCCAACGTGATGAACTACCACTGCAAATGCTGCGACGGCTCGGAGTGCTTGAATGGAGTCAAGCTTTCCATGATCGGCTTGGGCGACGGGCGGCGAAACGGTGACTTGTTTCATGCGGGATTTCCGAGCTGTGCATACAGAGCCAGGTACTTGTCCAACCACGCTTCGGTATCCATGAATGGGCGCGAAGAGACTCTGGCCGCGGCTCCCATAGCGATACGCTCTTCCGGGTTGCTGGCAACTTGATTCAGAAGGCTGAGAAGTTCGCCGTCGTTGTCTGGTTCAAAGAGGAAGCCATTCTGGCCGTGCTGGATCATTTCAGGTATCCCTCCTCGGAGCGAACCCAGAACGGGCTTGCCGAAGGCGAGAGCCTCAAAAACCACGCCCGGGAAGGTGTCATTCCAGAGAGAGGGGACGACGACGGCATCAACTTCCGGGAAGAAGTCTCGCTGCTTGACTCTGCCCAGGAATTTTACCCGTACGTCCTTGGTTTGCTTCTTGAGAGCTGCGACATACTTCTGGTCGCCATCACCTGCGATCCAGAGTTGTGCATCCTCGTGCTCGAAGCGTGAAAAGGCCTGTAGAAGAATCTCCACGCCTTTGCTTGGATCCAGGCGGCCGATGAAGCCAAAGCGAATGCCCTTATGTTCAGGCGTAAGGGCGCCAACGTCGAGAGATTGTGGGTTCCGCGTATTGTTGATGACCGCTTTGATCGGCACCCCTTGAAAATACCCGTGCTGGATATGGCGATCGAGAATGAACTGACTGACCCCGATAACGGCAGATGGCAGACTACTCGCTTTTCGGTGGGGAAGACGCAGCAACTTGCAGTCCGTGCATTGAACTTCGCAGTTGTGCTCATTGCGAAACATCGAGCTCCGGGCACAGATTGCGTACTGGTCATGCAGAACCTGTACGACGGGGATGCTCAATGATCTTATGGTCGCCCAAGATGAGGCCGACCAGCCGGGCAGGCTGTGTACTGACACAACATCCGGCTTCTCCAGTTCGAGAACCTGCTTCAGGTGGCTCTGCATCAAGCGGCTGTAGCCATCAACCGTATGCCAGGCGAGCTTGGATAGCGAAGATGCAATCTTCTCTTTTGTTGGCCAGTACAGGTTGCGGATGCCGGCGCGCCAAATGCGCACGCCTTCGCGCTCGTGGAGGTCAAGTGCCCGTCCTGGTTGGGTCGAGACGAGAATACACTCGTGGCCTTTTTCCTTCAGGGCGCGGATCAGCGTCCAAACAGTAAGCTCCACGCCACCGCCGTCTGCCGGATCGTCATATGTATTCAGGAACAGTATTTTCATGGGTGCATTGGATTCTGACGATTCAAAGCGGGAAGCTTTTGGAAATTCCCAGCCGGGAATTCTTGCCATCGCGGATTGCCCTGAGTAAAAGGCGATATCGCGCGAAGCTCTGCGTCTTGATCGCAAAGAACGTCAATAGTCCGAGATAAATGCAACGGTTCATCCTGTACTCGATCCATGAGCTCGTCCAGATTTTGCTGTCAAAGTAGGCCTGATTGCGTGCCGCGTAGAATGCCCGGAAATCGGATCCGCCCTTCAGCCAGCCCAGGAAGGTGTTGGGGTAGCTTTCCTTTAGATTCCAAGACTCCTCGAGATCTTCAAGTTCCGCGTCTGTAGCAAGACAGATCGTGCCGCCTCGTGCAGTTATGCGCCTTGTGTACTCGGTGTCATCGGCATATAGAACGAAGTCGACGTTCGGGAGTCCAATGGCTTCAAACAGCTTTCGTGAGGCCATTAGTCCGCCGTACGGCGCATAGGGAATCTGGACGGAGGAGGGCGCTTCGCCGAGCGGTGCCTTGGGCCCAATGCGACGCTTGATTTTGAAGATGAGTTGCCGATAGTGAAATCCGAAGAAGCTTGATCGCAAAGGATATGCGCGCTCTGGATCCACGCCTTGTGCGATATCCGCCTGGTGGCTCGGCCGAAATCCCAAAACTGCCGACCTGTCGGCCCCATAAGCCCTGGCGGTTATTTCAAGTTGTGAATGAAGCTTCCTCAGTGCTCCCTTCCGGGGCGCGTTGTCATCGTCCATTAGCCAAATGAACTCAGCGTTGTCAGCGAGTGCTGCCTGGATTCCCACCGAGTATCCATTTGCAGATCCACTGTTGCTGCTCAGGCGGACAACGCGAAGTCTATCACCCCATTCATTTTCGATGATTCTGAGGTCGGACGTCGATGCATTGCTCACAACGACTGCCTGATTCACTCCCTCGCATTCGAATGCGCGGCGAAGCAGTTCACTCAGATACTCGATGCGGTCCGCATAGGTTACCGTAACCAATGTCGTTGATCGCACGGTGGCGTCGAATTTTAGAGGCTCAATCATCGTGACGTAAACGTAGAACGATAGGGGCTGCCAAAGCTATTCCCGCTAATCCAAAGAATATTGTAAGAACAAGTCTGAGTAGGGGGGATGGAATAAGTGCTGCGGCCGTCATTACGGCGATTCCGATAATCACCGCTGCGAGCATTAGTATTGATGGGCGGCGTAACTCTGGGATGGTTGTGCTCGAACATATGCTGAGGAGGAGATAGTCGAGTGCCATTCTTCCGGACCAAGCTATGGCAGCGCCAATGATGCCGAAATGGCTTAGCAGCTGCCATAGCGCGATGGCATAGACGGGAAGCTCTATCAGATGCAGTTTGGCGGTGATGCTTGGGCGGCCGGCCGCTTGCAGAAGTGCGTGGGGAATTCTGGCGATTGAATTTATGACCAAGCCGACGCAGAGCCAGTGGAGCAGTGGCGTTGATTGCCGGGAGAACTGCTCGCCGATCCACAGCGAAAGGCCTTCAGGTGCGAGAACGTATATGCCCAGCGCAATCGGATAGACGGTAGAGAACATTACAATCGCCGCACTCTTGTAAAGTGACGTCAGCTTGTCTGGTCTCCGCGCACTCCAATGTGCTGCGAATGCCGGAAAGAACACGCCTATGAGTGCAATGGGAATGAAGCTGAGGCGGTTGACCAGATCCCCAGGCACCGCATAGTAGGGCAGGAGGTGCAGTGCAACCACGCTGCCGATTACAACCTTATCCAGTTGTGCCATCAGAGGGCTGATCAAGTTGCTCAGCGTGATCCAACTGCCAAACCCGAGAAGCTCGCGTAGGTTACTGCGGTTGAAGCGGCCGGTGCCTACATCCAGTGCGCCTTTGTGGATGGAAATTTGATAATAGAGCACCGTGGTGGCGGCTCTGGCCACAGCAAGTGAAATCGTAGCTGGTACCAGGCTATGGGACCATGTGAGCATCAGTAGGGGGGCGCCAAAGTTCAACATTCCCATCAGCAGACGAACCCGATTGATCGCGTGAAACTCCGCTCGTGCTTCCAGTAGTCCAATAAGGCCGGCTGACAGGATTACGAAGGGAATGCCAAGCGCAAGAATTCGGAGGCTGAGTACGCTCTCATCCCGAAAGCTGGCATCAAGTTTGAGAGCTCCGGCAATTAGCGGGGCAGTAGCAACCAGTAGCGTGCATGCTAGCAAGCCGAGGACAGCCATGGTCGTCATGGCTGTCTTTGTGACGTCGTGAATGTCTTCTGTACTTTTGCTACCTAGCCTGTCCGAGACAAGCTTTGTAAGTGCGCGCCCAATGCCGAAATCGAAGATGCTGAAGTAGCCGATCAGAGCCCAGATTATCGTCAATAGTCCAAAACGTTCGTTGCCGTAGCCTGCTAAAAGGCTGGGGATGGCAAAGAAGGCGAAAGCGAGCGGAATCCCGGCTCCAGCCAAGTTCCAGGCGATGCTATGGGCGAAGGAGCGATTTTTCTTTCTCATTTAGCCCGGCATGCTGCTTGGAGCAGTTCTACTGAAGGGTGGGAGGGCATTCCCTTGAATGCCGCATTCGTTGGCTAGTACGCGTTCTTGTTGATGAACCCCTTGAAGATCGTCAAAAAGACAATCTTCAGATCAAACGAAAGCGACCAATTCTCGATATAGAAAAGATCGCACTCGATGCGCTTGTGGAGATCGGTCGAACCTCGCCAGCCGTTGACCTGGGCCCAGCCGGTGATGCCTGCCTTGACCATGTGCTTCTTCATGTAGGACGGAATCTCGTGCTTGAACTTGTGCACGAAGACCGGCCGCTCCGGCCGCGGTCCAACGATCGACATGTCGCCCAGGAGGACGTTGATGAACTGCGGCAGTTCATCGAGACTGGTCTTCCGAAGGAAACTGCCCACGCGAGTGGCGCGATTTTCGCCGGCCTTTGCCCACACTGCGCCAGACGCACCTTCTGCGTCGACCGGCATCGAGCGGAACTTCAGCATCCAGAACGTCTTGTTGTTCCAGCTCATCCGCTCTTGCCGATAGAAGATCGGGCCTGGGGAGCTCAGCTTCACCGCCACCGCAATCGCGAGCATGATCGGGGAGATCATGAGCAGGATGAGGCCGGCAAGGATACGGTCTTCCAATGCCTTGATCAGGCGGGCGCCGCCCTGGAGCGGAGTCTGCTGGAGATTGATGACGGGAAGGCCGGCGACCTGCTCGACGGAATGGTTCAGCAGGTGCAGCCCGAACATGTCAGGCACGAACTTGATGTCGGCCGTTGAGTGCTGAAGCTGGTTCAGGGCAATTGCGATGTTCTCTTCATCGCGCATGGGGAGTGCAATCCACACCTGGTCGATGTGATTAGCCTCTACGTAGGCGCCGAGCCCTTCCAGATCGCCCAGTCTGCTGGCGTGCTGCACGCTGCCTCGATCAGACGGGGTCGCGAACCAGCCGCGCACATCGATGCCTGCCCAGGTCGCCGATCGCAAGGAGCTGACAATGTGCTCCGAGTCGGTAGTTGCACCGACGATGACCGCGCTGCGGAGGTCTGCGCCACGAGCGCGGATCCAGCCAGCGATGCCGCGAACGCCAATTCGCAGGGCAAATGCGCCAGCCAAGCTCAAGCCAAACCAAGTAGCAAGCCAGATGCGCGAAAGCTCATCCGTGACTTGGATTGCGGTCGAGTAGGCGAGAAGGCCTCCGAAGATCACGGCAAGCTTCATCACGACCTTGCCGAGTTCCGCGAGCAGGCCGCGCCCGCGCCAGCTTTCGTACAATGACGAGGATCCAAGGACCAGAAGTGCGAAAAGAACTGTGATGGAGACCAGTCGGGCGTAGTTCATCGGCATGTGCAGATCGCCGAATCTGATTGCATAGGCGGTCAGTGCAGCCGCCACCAAGACGATGGGATCCCCGATCCTCAAGGCCAAGCTGAGCGCAGGAGTGAACCTGTTTCCCGAGACGTTCCAGAGCCCGGCATGGTGCCGTGCGGGCATGTAAGACATGTCGATTTCTTCCTTGTTGAGGATCCGTGCATCCAGCAATCGCCTCGCTGCCCGGGGGGCTGGCGGCGCCGATCCGGCGGTCAGTCCAACCAGTTAGCTGTTACAATCGATCACACGATGATAACAGAACCTTCACCCAAACGTGACCCGGGTCAGGATTTCCGGGGTAGGGGTGCCGCTCCGTTGACCTGGTAGGGCTGGGTTCAGTTACACCTTCATGTCAGGTATGCTGCTTGGCTAACTTTCTTTCGTATGCGTAGCGTTGCCTGCTGGCGTACGCGCTCCACGTCGCCCGCCAGAGGATTGGCTCATGTTCAACAAGGTGCTGCTGGTCTGCATCGGAAACATCTGTAGAAGCCCAACCGCAGAAGTGCTCATGCGGCACCAGCTTCGGGACCGCACAGGGGTAGAGGTCTCCTCTGCAGGGCTTCAGGCATTGGTCGGTCGGCCGATAGATGAGACCGCAGGAGAACTGCTTCGGGAGAAGGGGCATGATCCCAGCGCCCATCGAGGGCGTCTGGCAACGCCGTCTGTGTTGGCGGCGGCTGACCTGGTGCTGGTGATGGAGCAGTCCCATGTGGCGCGAATCGCCCGCGAGGTTCCTCAGGTGAGCGGCAAGACGTTCCTGTTGGGGCATTGGGATGGAAGGTCGGAGATCCCCGATCCCTACCGCCAGCAGCGGATTGCGTTCGAACACGTCTACGGTTTGATCGAGCAGGGCGTTGCCCGCTGGGCCAGCCATATCAAGTAATTGCCGCACTGGTGCGGTTTTTTCAAGAAACGGAAGCTATGACCAAGGAAACCAGTGCGCGGCCCGCCCGCGAAGACGACGAGATTGATCTGCGGGATCTGCTGGGCGTTCTCATTGACCGCAAATGGTGGATCCTGGGAACAACCTTCCTCTTCGCGCTGGTTGGCGCCGCCTACGCGATCCTGACGCCGCCGGTGTATCGGGCTGAGGCCACGGTGCAGGTTGAGTCGAAGATGCCCACCATTCCGGGTCTAGCAGATCTGACCTCTCTGGGCGGAGGCGGTAGTACCGCATCCACCACCGAAGTTGCGCTGCTGACCTCGCGTACGATTGTCGGTACTGCGGTCGACAAGATGCAGCTCGAGACGGTCATCGAGCCCCGGCGTTTCCCATTGGTGGGCGGACTGATTGCGCGTCGTTTCTCGGGCGAGACTGAGGGCGAAGTGGCGGCTCCGGTTCTGGGGCTTTCCAGCTATGGCTGGGGCGGCGATGAGCTGAAGATCCATCGCCTGGACGTTCCCGCACGGTTGCTCGACGAGCCGATGATGCTTGTCGCAGGTGACAAGGCTGGGGAATACTCGCTGCTTGATGACGAGGGCGAAGCCATTCTTGCCGGCAAGGTCGGCATGCCCGCCGAGGCGCGCGGGATCAGGATTGAAGTCGCGAGCCTGAATGCCAATCCGGGCATGCGCTTCACGCTGACCAAGCAGCGTCGCCTGGACGTCATTGCCGGACTGCAGGAAGACATCCGCGCGTCCGAGCAGGGCAAGGACTCTGGCATCCTCCGTGTCAGCTATGAAGACACCGATGCGGTTCGTGCGCAGGCGCTGGTGCAGAACATTGCTGAAGCGTATGTGCGACAGAATGTCGACCGAGGCTCTGCCGAGGCGGCAACACAGCTTGCCTTTGTGAAGGACCAGCTCCCAACCGTTCGCAAGCAGGTTGAGGACGCCCAGGCGGCAATGGCGGCCTACCAGTCCCGTTCGAACTCCGTTGACATTACGATGCAGACCAAGGGTCTGCTCGAGCAGGAGGTTGCCGTTGAGGCAAGCATCCAGCAGCTGCGCCTGAAGCAGGCTGAGATGGACCGCAGCTTCACACGTGAGCATCCCGCCTACCGTGCGATGCTGAACCAGATCGGTGAGCTTGAGGCGCGCAAGAGTGGTTTCCGCCGCGAGGTCAGCGCACTGCCTGATACGCAGCAGGAGCTGCTGCGACATACCCGTGATCTGCAGGTCAGCAACGAACTGTATACCGCCCTGTTGAACCAGGCGCAGCAGTTGGATGTTGCGCGGGCTGGTACGGTTGGTAACGTCCGGATCGTTGATGACGCGATCGTCGATATCAGCAAGCCGGTGAAACCTCGCAAGCCGCTGATCGTGCTTGTGGCGTTCCTGTTGGGCGCATTCCTGTCCACGGCCGCGGTTTTCCTGCTCCGCATGCTCAATCCTGGCGTGGAGGATCCGGCGCAGATCGAGGAACTGGGGCTGCCGGTGTACGCGGCCATTCCGCTGAGCAACTCGCGGAATCTACTGAAGGTTCAGAAGGGCAAGGGTGGCAAGAAGCGTGTGGTGGGAGATGGTCGCTCTCACCTTCTGGCCGCCGCCGAGCCTGCCGACCTCGCGGTGGAAGCACTGCGCAGCCTGCGCACTAGCCTGCACTTTGCGATGCTCGAGGCCAAGAACAACATTCTGGCCATCTCGGGCCCGCGGCCCGGTGTCGGCAAGACCTTCATTTCGGCGAACCTGGCGGCTGTCGTCGCTCAGGCGGGCCAGAAGGTTCTTGTCGTCGACGTTGATATGCGAAAGGGCACCCTGCACAAGGTGCTGGGCGTGTCGCATTCGGGGGGGTTGTCTGATGTTCTGGCCGGCAAGGTGAGCCTGCAGGATGCGATTCATGCTGTCCCGGGCCTGGAGAACATGCATTACATCACCCGCGGTGATATTCCGCCGAACCCGTCCGAGCTGCTGATGCATCCTCGGTTCCTGCAGTTGCTGGAGGGTTTGGCCAAGGAGTACGACCTGGTGATCGTCGATACGCCGCCGATTCTTGCTGTCACTGACGCCGCCATTGTGGCCAACCACGCAGGCTCTACCTTGATGGTGACTCGATTCGGCGTGAACCAGCCGAAGGAGATCGAGCTTTCGATGAAGCGCTTCGAGCAGAATGGCGTAAAGGTGAAGGGCGCGATCTTCAACGCCGTCGAGAAGCGTGCCACGGGCTATTACAGCTATGGTTACTACGAGTACGCGTCAAGCGAGAAGTGATTGCTCGGACGGGGTGAGCTGAGTAGCTTTTCCCTCCGAGAGACAGAATGGGTCGGTTGCATGTGCAGCCGGCCCTTTCTTTTGGCTGCAGGACACTGGAGCAGCGCAGGCAAACGAGAAGGGCCGGCTGCGCTGGCAACCGGCCCTTTCCTGGTCTCTGTCGAATGGAGTGGGTGACCGCCGTCAGTCGTCGATTCTGTCGAGATTGTCGAAGAAGAAGTCCGGATCCCGCTCTGAGGTCAGCTGGTACAGCGCATAGCTTCGACTCAACCGCGCACCACCATCTCGATACAGCGGATTCCATGCGAACGTCGCACGCGCGCGCGTGGATCGGGGCAGCAGGAAGTCGAAGGGAATCGAAATGAAGATGCCCTTGTCGAAGCTGCCTTCGCCGAAGTCCTTGGATGAAACGTCGGTTTTGGTGGCGTACGCGCCCATGTTCACGCCGTTGTCGAAGGCGCGCGCAACCGAGATCGTGGCACCCCAGTCCTTCGCCAGGTAGCGGCCGGCGCTGATCATGCTGGTGATCTTGTGCTCATCGCCCCACTGATAGTAGAAGCTGGCGTGGCCGGTAGTGGTGCTGTAGTCACGGAAGCTGAAGCGCTGATCGAAATCGCGCTGCTTCACCCAGTTCAGCTCGGCACCCACAGCCCAGCGCTCGTTGAAGGGTCGGTAGAGGATCTCGCCACCCACGCCGCCGTACATGGCCTCGAACAGGCCGGCGTAGGCCGAGCCATACAGGTCTTTGCCCAGCTGATGATTGCTGGTGAGCTGCAGGTTGGTCAGGGTCAGGTCTTCCGTGGTCAGGTACTTACGGATGTTGGTGCGGACCCGGGGCAGGTTGCTTGGCGCGTCGTAGCGGAAGCGGTCGTAGTTGTTGTACGCGTTGTAGCTGGCCGTTCCACTCAGCCAGGTATTCCGCGTGAAGTGGAAGTTGGCCGAGTAGGTGCCTGCGACCTGGAACAGGAAGAAGCCATCAGGACCGCCGAGCTGCTGCTGGTATCCAATATTGAACGCGCCATCGTAGCGTCGAAGTGGCGCCGCATAGAGGCTCTCACGGCGCTGCTGCGCAGGCGCTGCCTGCTCGATGTGGCCGGCCAATTCGCTCAGTGGAGTGCGATTGTCGAGGTAGCTGTTGAAGGTGCTGCGCTCAATGCTGCTTTCCACGATGGGTACGCCCAAGCGGGTGTTCTCGATCGTGAACCAGCTGGTATCGGATGGCAGTTCCGAATCCAGGATGCGTGCCGCTCGGCCAACGCCCTGCGCCGGGTAGTAAAACCGCCGCTGTTCACCGCTGACGATGACTTCCGATCCACGTCGGCTGATGCCTGTGACACGGAGGCCGGCGTTCTCTTCCAGGGTTCGGCTCAAGGCGGGCCAGTCGATGTCATCCATTGACTGCGCAGAGGGTGCCGCGGATGCTCGCGCAACCGGAGGCGGATCCAGCAGCTTGGGCGTGGATTTCGCTCGTGCCACATTGCCGCGCAGGGTAATGCCGAACATGGCTGTGTCGCCGCGCTCCCAGCCAAGATGCAGTTGCACGTTGGGATTCACGGCATAGCTTGCGCCCAGATTGATCGGGCTCTTCTGTGTTTGACTGTTGTTCTGTGGTTCGCGCTTGTAGTCGTTGCCGTCGTACTCAAGCTTCAGCTGCAGGGGTTCCCACGGTGTCTGGTACGCGATGCCGCCGAAGATGCCGACGGGACCGCGGAACATGCCCTTGCTGTTGAAGTTGCCGGTGCCCTGCGCGCGCGGACGCTCTTCAAAGCGATCGCTGATCACCCGAAGCGGATTCGAGAAATCACCTCGATTGCCAATGTAGCCGGTGGCAACGCCGAGGCTTGCATCGATCGGTCCGAACCGCTTGCTCGCAACCAGGTATTCGCTGGAGAACAGGCCGGTGCCACCGATATCGCGGAAGCCTGCGGACAGCTCGGGCGCCCACCGGCTTTCCTGCCACAGCCGGACCTTCAGGTCGATCGACTTGTCCTTGTAGTTCTGCTTGCCGCTCAGCCATTCCGGGCCATAGCGGCGGTTCGCTACTGAAACATAGCGGAATGCGCCTTCGACCCAGGGCAGAGGTTGCATCACCACGTTGTAGCGACTGTAGGGCGAGGTATGGCTTGCGGTGAAGCTCACCTCGCCGTCGTCGGCCATGCGTGCGGTGGGGGTCTGCAGCAGGCCAACGCCGCCCCAATCGCTTGCGGTGGGAGAAGGGGCAGTTTGTGCGTGCAATACAGCACTGACGCTGAGGCTGAGAAGGGCGACACCGGCGCGTGCCAGTGGGATGGAGCGATGGCGCATCAGTACGAAACTCCGGGTGCATCCAGCACCTGGGTGGCAAGGAAGCGCACGGCATCCTCGTTGACATCGGGGGCGATCGTGCGGATCTTCGCAGCGCTCAATGGTACGTAGATCACAGCGCCGGGCGCCAGGCGCACGGGCGCACTGCGGTTCCATAGGGCCACGCCGAGTTGCTCCACCTTGCCATCGGGCTGGATGACGTAGAGATCATCCGGGCTGGCCACTGGCAGCAAGGCACACGCGTTGCGGTAGCTTCGTGCGTCGAGTGTGGCTTCATGCTGCAGCTTGCAAGGCTGTACCACTGCGCCAACAACCTGCACGGTTTCGGGTCGGCCAGGATAGACGACGCGGTCGCCCGCCAGCGCGGGCCGATTCTCCGAGGCACTGGCTTCCAGTCGGCGCGGATCAAGAAGCTGCGGTTCGCGTCCGGTCACTGGCAGATCGCCGAGTTCGCGCGCAAGTTGTGCGGCCGCATCGGCGAGCTCCGGGGCATCCTCCTGAGAGGCGAGCGTTTCCAGATCGAATAGCAGGCCGGCCTTGAGGCGGGTCTGGGACAGCAGCGAGCGTTGCCGAAGAAGAGCGGCGCCCAGCATATAGGCTTCTTCATCCGGCGCTGCAGCGAGTGCGGCTGCGCTGAGGCGGGCCTCGGCGGGAAGCGTGTGCATGCCGGGATTGCGAACATGGCCGGCCGCTTCGACGTTGATCGGCGATGAGGCGTGCGCATGGGGAACCAGCCCCAGTGCCAGCGCAAGAATGATCGGTCGCAGTGTCATCGGTTCTGCAGGTCCTGCGAGTAGGGCTTGAGCTGGACAACTTCAAGGCTGGTGTCGGGTGCGATGGCCTGGATGCTCTTCCAGATGAACCCGTTGGCAGGATCGACCCAGTAGTGGTTGTCGCGCTTCCAGCCGTTGCCCTTAAGCTGCTCCCGCACGTGCAACAGCTCGCGCTCGCTCTCCAGGATCCGGACCTTCTCTTTGCCCAAGGTGGCCAGGGTGCCGGTGACGTTCATTCCATACCTGTAATCAGGCATGACGTCATAGCGACGCTGCACGGTCGTGCCGTCTGCTATCCGGTGCAGGGCGTGGAAGGGGGAATCCCCTTCGAGCGTCATGTCCTGCAGTTCCGGGTTGCTGCCGTGGGTGCCGACGACGATGCCATCCCTGAGAAAGACGATGCTTCGCTCGGAGCTGTACCACGCCTGGCGCCCGGAATCGATGTTGCCAAGCACCAGGACCGCGCCACCCGCAGGCCCGGTGACCTTGATCTGCGGGAACCGATTGGCAGCAACCTCGGCAGCCGTTGGCTCCACATCGGGCTTGCCCTGCAGTGCGATCTGCACCGACTTGACGCTGGTCTTGCCCACGACACCGCAACTGGTTGCGGTGATGAGAACAAGCAAGGCCAGCGCCACGGGGCGCTGGCGGCTTGCATGTCGGGTGGCAGCCTGAGCGATCCTGCTCATGGTGCGGACCACCTTACTTATCCAGGTCGCTACGCGCGCTGGCGGCGTTGCTGATGATGGAGGTGAATGGCAGCAGCTGGTTCACGAACCGGCTCCAGCGGGTCACGCCAGCGGCACCGACGAACACCACATCGCCGGGCTGCAGGTCGAACTGGCTGGCCACAGCGAACGCAGTCGGGGACTTGGCTTCCAGGTGGAACACCTTCGAGGGGGTGCTCTGCAGGTCGTTCGAACCGCGGATCACGTACACAGCATTGCCGTTGGAGGTGGTCTGCAGCAGGCCGCGCGCGCGGCCAAGTGCCTGGCTCAGGGAAATCTCGCCGGTCTTGAAGTTCATTGCGCCGGGCTGGTTGACTTCGCCGACCACGAAGACTTCCTTGTGATCGAGGTAGGGCACGTAGATGTGGTCCCCTGCCTTGAGGAACACGTTGGTGTCACCGCCGCCGCTGCGGCCCAGTCGGTCGAGGTCGATGGTGTACGTTGTTCCATCGCGGGTCAGGCGAATGCCGGACAGGTCAGCCTGTGTCGGATCCAGGCCTGCCTGGCTGATGGCATCGCCCATGGTCAGCGGGGTTACCGTCAGTGGAACGGTGGCTGCCTGGCGCGAGGCGCCGGTGACCCAGACGCGCTGGCTGGCGTAGGTCAGCATCGACACGTCCACCTGCGGCGCTTCGATGTAGCGCGCCAGCTTGGTCGTGATCTCTTCGCGCAGTTCGCCGGGCGTCTTGCCCGTGGCGGTGATCTTGCCGATGTAAGGGTAGAAGAGCGTGCCGTCGGACTGCACCAGGCGACCCGCGGCGTTGAGCTGCTGCTGCGGGCCTGCCGGCACCGTCAGTTCCGGATGATCCCAGACAGTGATGTAGAGGATGTCGCCGGCGCCAATGCGATACGGACCCGGTTGATACTGGGTCAGGGCAGCGGGGATCGACGCGACATCGCGGGTGGCGCGCTCCATGGCAATCAGCTTGGGCGTGATCGGAATCAGATCGATCTGGTCATTGCCGATGGGCTGATCATCGCGAGCGAAAGTGCTCGAGCGAAGATGCTGACCTGGAGCCCACATGCAGCCGGTCAGGGTGAGTGCCACCGTCATTGTGGCTACGAAACGCTTGCAGTCCATCGAAATCTGTTCCTGGCCCGAACGGGCATGAAAAAACCCTCGCCGAACATCGCCCGGCGAGGGCGGGGGTGCCGCTTCGGTTGACCGATTAGTTGGTGCCGGTGGTGCCGGTGGTGCCGGTCGTACCCGTGGTGCCGGTCGGCGGGTTGGTGGTGCCGGTGCCGCCGTTGTTGCCCGCGTCATCCTTGCTGCTGTCAGCGGCAACGCTGTACAGCACGCCGGCGGCGGCAATGCCCAGGCCGACGGTCGCGACGGTGGTCAGGGTTCCGGTGGCGGCAGCGCCTGCGGCTTCAGCGCCAGCGACTTCAGCGCTGGTTTCGGCAGCGACCGGGGCTTCCTGGGCGAACACCGGCGAGGACAGGCCCAGCAGGGCCAGGGCGGCAATCATCTTCTTCATCTACGGGGTCTCCTACTCCGTGAGGGAAATTTTTCCACCGCTATGTTGGCGGCTATTCATTTGCCCTGTCAAGGAACGTGAAGAAAATGTGCAATTGAATTGGCAGATTTCAGAAGTGCTGGAAGATCTCAGCCCTCCCGGAGATGAGCTTGGCTAGTGCAATAACGAGTTGGTGCGTGTGGACGTCCGGCAAGGCGAGGGGTGGGACCATTCCCGCGAGTACGGCAGCGACAACAGCCATCGCAGGGGCACGAGCGATGGGTGATGCGGCGTGCAGTGCCCACGTGCCGCAGCTCAGCCCAAGAGCCAGCCCGGCAATGACTTCCGAAAGGCTATGGGCATGCAGCGGGATTCGTGACCAGGCGATAGCGGTGGCCAACAGCGCGCCTATTACCAGGCCGATCGCCCGTGCGCGCTTGCCGGGGCCGGCAAGCAGTACACCAACGACCGGATAGACGACACTGGACATTGCGGCATGCCCGGAGAAACCGGTGAAGTGCACGCTCTTGATGCCAATCCCCCAGCCCATGAAGGCCAGCTTTGAGGCAAGCGTGATGCCGGCGGTGACGGCGATGGCCAGCAGCCATCGGCATTTCAGGTGTGCGTCTGCGCGGGGCAGGGTGATCAGCAGCACCAGGGCCATCGGCAGCAGCCAGCGGCTGTCGCCGAGGGCGGAGAGGGTTCGCCAGACGTCGGACATCCAGTTCACAACGGGTCGCGGCGGGCCAGCATATCTACTCCGAGGGCTGTGCAGAACGCCCCGCGCTTGGTCCATTCAGCCAGACGCGGTATCCTTTGCTGCTGCCAATGGCCCCGTAGCTCAGCTGGATAGAGCGTCCCCCTCCTAAGGGGAAGGTCGCCCGTTCGAATCGGGCCGGGGTCACCACCCGCCATACCGCATGGCAACCGCAGTCCGGTGTTCTACAACACCCCAACCCGCCCAGCACCGCCGCCACCTCCTCACGCTCACCGCCCCGCAGCTCCTGCAAAGGCAGTGGCAGTGACAGGCAGTCTTCGCCGCACAGCCCAGCAGGGCCGCCGCGCAGGCCATGACGCGATTCCCATCAAGCCGGTCATACAAAGACCACACCGGCGCCAGTCGTGCCCACAGGGCCATGGCACCCTTCTCGTGCAGCGTGTCTGCCCAGTGCAAATGGCGCACCATGAGTGTCATGCAACCGAACCTTCGCCCCGTCCAGCCTTCCCACTACGCCACCGTCGCCCGCTGGCCCGAATCCGCCGAAACCACCCAGCGCTGGGCGGGCCCCGGCGTGCCGTTTCCCTTGCCGCCGGAACGGTTCGCGCAGGTGCTTGAGCTCGCGGTGCGCCCGGGCTGGGCGCTGCTGGACGAGCAGGACCTTTGTGTAGGCTTTGGCCAGTACTGGATGACCGACACAGGCACTGCGCACCTGGGCCGCATCATTGTTTCCCCACGGGCACGCGGGCGCGGCCTTGGCCGGCTGCTCATGCAGGCCATGAGTGCACAGGCCATGCGCGAAGACGGTATCGAGCGGCTCACCCTGCGTGTCTATCGTGACAACACGGCCGCCGTGGCCCTGTACCGCGATCTCGGTTTCCAGCAGGTTGAAGCGTCCTCAACACCAGAACTTCTTTTCATGCAGCGCACGTCGGCCTGAACTCCGCTCATGCCGGCAAGGTGGCCTGCAAGGCAAACCATTGCTCGCGGGTGATGCGGCTGATGTGCTCGGTGCAGTAGTCGCCGAGGAAGCTGTTGAACTTGTCGACCTCGGTATGATGATGCTGGAAACCGCATTTGCTCTGCGCGGCCAGCGACTGCAGGTTGTCGGCGAAGTAGCCGCACCACAGCGCAGCCAGCTCCAGATCCATGAAGGCGTGCCGCATCACTTCACGCACTGCTTCGGGCACCAGCCCGCGCCCCCAGTACGGCACGCCGATCCAGTAGGCGATCTCGCCTTCGCGGTCGCTGATCTCGAAGTTGCTGTCGGCGCCGATCAGGATGCCGACGCAGCCGATCGCGTGGCCGTCCTCGCGGCTCTGCAGGGCGTAGACCTCCGCCTGGTTGAAGACGGTGCGGATGATTTCGGTACTTTCCTCGACGCTGGTGTGCACCGGCCAGCCGGCGATGGGGCCCACGCGCGGGTCGCGGGCGTATTCGTACAGATCGGCGGCATCGGTGTCGCGCCAGGGGCGCAGGATCAGGCGTTCGGTGTGTAGCTGCATGGCAGTTCCAGATACGGAAAGAGAGTGCACAGGCTAGGTTCCGGCGCATCGCGGGCACAGGGCCAGACCTTGATGATTTCGGTACTTTTCACAACTCAATGCCGAGGCCCGTTATGCTGTGCCCCGGAATCCAGTCGGAACGGCCCATGGACCGCGTACCCCAGCTTCTGGATCAGGACGAATCCATGCGCCTGGAGGTCAGCACGCTGGCCGAAGGGCAGGGCGTCCCGTTGTCGTTCGGTCACGCCTATCTGGCGGCACTGGTATGCGTCTCGGGGCGCGCCCGCTTTGCGCTGAACTTCCGCGAGGTAGCGGTGCAGCGTCATGATGTGCTGGTGTTGGCCGAGGACACGCTGGCGTTGCTGCGCCAGCGCTCGCGTGGTTTCGTGGTGATGGTCTGTCTGATGCCCAAGGCGCTGGCATCGGAGGTGGCCTATGTGCTGCCCAATGCGCTGTTCCAGTTCCTGCACGAGCAGCCGCACTGCCGGCCATCACCGCTGGATGTGCCGTTGCTGCAGGGGTGGCTGCAGCTGATGATGGACGCGCAGCACAACGGTGGACGGCACCGCCATGTGATGCTGCGCAATCTGCTGCAGAGCTTCTTCCTGAAGATGGCCACGTTGCTGCCGAAGCAGAAGAGGGTACCCGCGCAGGTCAGCCGGCGAGAACGCCTGGCTTGGAACTTCTGGGAGCTGGTGGGCCAGCGCAGCACGCGCCAGCGTGACGTGCAGTCCTATGCGGAGGCGCTGTGCATCACCCCGTTCTATCTCTCGCAGCTCACCCGCGAATGCTTCGATGAAACGCCGAAGGCGTTGATCGACCGCCAGGTGGTGCTGGAGATCAAGGCGCTGCTCACGTACAGCGAGTTGCCGATCGGACGCATTGCCGATCGCCTGTGTTTCGAGGATGCGTCGTACCTGTGCCGGTATTTCCGGCGGCATACCGGTCAATCGCTGACCGGCTACCGCCGAGCGGGGCTGGGTGGGACTAGTGCGATACGAACAGCGGCGCCGGCACTTCGGCAAGCAGGTCCTCGGTGACCCCGCCAAGCACGCGCTCCACCACCCGGCTGCGGCTGTAGGGGCCCAGAACCAGCAGATCGGCTTCGGCGTCCAGCACGTGTTGGCGGATGGTCGCGGCGATGCCGCCCTGGCTCGAGTTGATCGCCTGTATTTCCACTTCAACGCCGTGCCGCGCCAGATGCTGGGCCATCTCTGCGCCGGGTGTGGCCTCGGCCTTGGGCGTGTCGACCATCAGCAGGTGCACTGCCTGTGCACGCGCGAGCAATGGCAACGCATCGGCCACCGCGCGACGCGCCTGTTTGCTGGCGTTCCAGGCCACCACGATGCGATGGCCGACCTGATCGCCTTGCCAGTGCGGCGGTACCAGCAGCATCGGCACGCCGGTCTGGCGCAGCGTTCCCAGCGGGTGCCAGCCAGAAGGGGCACCGGGCGTGCGCGGATAGCCGGCGATGATCAGGTCGCAGTACAGCGATTGCAGGGCCAGGTCGGCTCCGCCCAGATAATCCGAAACGATGCGTAGCTCGGTGCTGATCTGCAGTGGTTCGGACAGTGCGCGCAGGTTCTGCATCAACTGTGCGGTACAGGCCGCGTCGGCGCGCGCTTCATGATCGAGCGCGGCGGCGATGCCGGCGCCACGCGCGAAGCCGTTGGCGATGTCGGTGGGATGCTGGGCAGTGGACACTGCGACCAGATGTGCCTGCTGTGCCTGTGCCAGGTGGGAGGCGATGTTCAGTACGCGTTGTCCGGTGTCGCTGGCATCGAACAGCACAGCGATATCGCGCAGTGGATGCAGCATGGCCTTTCTCCTTCGATGCCTGTGACGCGTTCCCTGCCATGCACCGACCCGGGTGCACCGGACGCAGCTCCGTTGTAGCGCATCTGTGATTCGGGTGAATCAATTTTGATTCAGTTTATTAATTGATGATTCATGCTAGCGTGTTCGTACCCCCGGTTTCCGACCCTTTCATGCGACCCGCCACCGCCCGCCCACGCCGCGACCTGCACCACGCCCTGGCGGCAACCCTGGTCAGTCATCCGCGCTGCACGCTCAGTGAGCTGGCGCGGGGTGCCGGCATCAGTCGCGCCACCCTGTACCGGTTCGCGCCGACCCGCGAGGCGATCGACGAGGCGTTGTTCGCCGCAGGCTTCGAGCGCTTGGAGGCAGCGGCCAGTTGGTTCGACGATGGCGCGGATGCACAGCATGTGCTGGAGCAGGTCACCACCACGCTGCTCGCCGATTGGGAGCTGGTGACCCTGGTGTTCGCGCGGATGATGGAAGAGCAGCAGCGGCAGGGTGACCTGCATCTGCTGCCAGAACGCTGGGCACCGATAGGCGATCGATTCGAAGCCTTTTTCCTGGGCGGTCAGAAGACAGGCGAGTTCAACGTCGAATTCAGCGCGGTGTGGCTGGCGGACTTCTACTGGACCTGCTTCTACGGCATTACCTGGTCGCTTGCGCGTGGCCGCATGGCACCGGCATCTGCAGCTTCCACGCTGCTCGCATCGTTCCGTCATGGTGCTGGGACGGCCTGATAGGGGTGTCCGCGGCGCGCAATGCGCCGCGATGTGCTGCGGCGTGCAACTCGCGCCGAATTCGCGTGACGTCTTGCCGGAAAGGGCGTTCGCACTGCCGGAATCGTGCACGGTGTCGCACTTCCGGGTTGCTACAACTGTGGTCGTCGAACAACGCCAGGATCGGCAAGTTTAAATGAGACGTTCATCACACTTTTGTTGCAGTGCGGTATCGTAGTTGCAGAACTTCATACCTGACCAACGGGGTCCAGGGACGGTTGTAGTGGCCATGGAGCCGGCAGAACGTGCGTCCGCGCGTGTGGCCAGGCCCATGAGCTCGTCCCACGCGACCCACTGAACAGCGGCTCCACGCGAGCCGACCGGGGAAATCACCATGTGGCAGTCGACGACGTCGCGCATTCGCGCGGGCGGTGGATGCGTTCATCCCAAGAAAACCCAGCAGTGCTCAAAACCCGGGCGCTGGATCACCCGCGGCCTGCTGTTGCTGCTGTCGATGGCAGTGCCGTCGTTGGCGTGGGCGGCCGCGTATGCGACCGGCGGCAGCAGCCCGTATCGCAACACGGTGTTGTGGTTGACCTGGGGCGGCGGTGCCAACGGAGTGAACAACGTCGTACTCAACGATGGTGCGACGTCATCGATAGACCTGCCCATCGCATCGGGCATCAACCTGCGCGTCGACTGCCGGCTGAACACGGCCGAGACCAACGTGCTGCGCAGCTATCGTCCCGGCAACTTTGGCGGTGACAGCCTCGACGATCTGTACAACATCGGCGGTACCGGCAGCAGCAACCAGCTGATTGCCGGCATTGCGCGTGCCGGTGGTACATCCAGCTTCAGCATCACCTGCACCTCGACCGTGGGTGGGGCGCCTTATCGCCTGCGTGGCGTGGTGATGGCCGACGCCGAGTCGATCAACAACAGTGGCGAGTTCGTTGAAGCCAGCGCGCAGGGCACCTGGAACGTGGTCGAGGTCCGCAAGAACCTGGCCAACAGCACGCCGTATCTGGTCAACAAGTCGACCAGCGGCGCCAACCAGGTGATCCGCTTCGGCCCCGGCAACGACGACAACACGGCGGCGGTCACCTTCCTCAGCTTCGACAACGCTGCGCATGCGCCTGGCAACCTGGCAGTGAACATGGGCTTCTCGATGCGTGGCAGCGGGACCACCGCCATCGCCATCGGCCTGCTGGTGCCCTACGCCGACTTCGGCGATGCGCCGCAGAGCTACGGCGATGCGATGCACGTGGTGGATGACCTGCAGTTCCGCTCCGATGGCATTCCGCAGGGCAGCAGCAACTTCAATATCAACACCGCGGCGTACACACCGGGTGGCCTGGCGCCGCCGTTGACCGACTTCCTCGGCAGCCTCGGCCCGGATACCGAACAGCAGAGCAGCTATAGCCTGGATGCGCTGGGGGACGATAACTCGCCCGTTGCTGGCAGCCGCGAGGAAGATGCGTGGCCGAGCAGCTACCGCTTGACCGTGATGCAGGCCGGCACGCAGATCAACCAGACGGTGGCTTGCGTGGGTAGTGGCAGTGTGGCTGGCTGGATCGACTTCAACCGCAATGGCAGCTTCGATGCCAATGAGCGCAGCACTATCGCGGCGTGCAGCGGCGGGCAGGCCAACCTCAGCTGGAGTGTCCCGAACACGGTGAGTGCTGGCACCAGCTACGTGCGCCTGCGCTATGCCACCAACGCGGCACAGATCCAGAACCCGACTGGCGTGGCCGATGATGGCGAGGTGGAAGATCACCGGATCACCATCACCGCGCCATCGTTGAAGGTGGTGAAGAGCAACAATGCCACCGGCGGCATCTGGAACTACGGCCAGGCCGGAACCCAGTACACGCTGACGGTGAGCAACACCAGTGATGTGCCGACCGGCAACCCGCCGAACGTGCCTGCGGGTGTGATCACCGTGCGCGACCAGCTGCCTGCCGGCATCGTCGCGAACTGGGCGGGCGTGCATGTGAGCGGCAACTGGAGCTGCACCGCCAGCGGCCAGGATGTCACCTGCACCAGCAACCAGGTTCTCTCCGCAGCGGGCAGCGCTGGATCAACGTCAGCGTTCACCCTGCCGGTGACGGTCACCGCCGCAGCGACCGGTGTGCTGACCAACCACGCCAGCGTGGGCGGTGGCCACGATCCGTTCAACAACGGCAACCCTCCGGTGCCGGGCAGCAGCTGCACCGATGCCGACCACTGCACGCGCAGCGATGTGACCGTGCCGGTGACGCGGGCCAGCTATGCCAAGCGTTCCAACACGGCCGGTCCGGTCGCGGTGGGTGCGACGGTGAGCTACACCGTCGACGTCACCGTGGCCGATGGCAATACCCGCGATGTGTTGACCCTGACCGACACGCTGGGCACCGGCCTGGATTTCGGCAGTGTCAGCAATGCCGGCTCGTTCACCTGCAATGCGGCCAATCCGTTGGTGTGCACGCTGCCGGCCGGCACGGTACCGGGCACCTACAGCCTGAGCTACACCGCCACCGTCAACGCGCAGGCCAGCGGCCAGGTGGTCAACACCGTGGTCGGCACCGGCACAGATACGCCGACCTGCAGCAGCAACTGCACCACCACCACCCCGGTGGCGGCACCGAAGATCTCGGTCTCCAAGGCCAGTAGTACGACCGGTCCGGTCGCGGTGGGCGACAGCGTCGCCTACACCGTCACCGTGGTAGTGGCCAATGCGCGTACCACGGCGGTGGCCACGCTGACCGATACGCTGGGTACCGGCCTGGACTTCGGCAGCCTGACCAATGCCGGCGGTTTCAGCTGCGTGCCGGGCAACCCGCTGGTGTGCACGCTGCCGGCCGGCACCGTGCCGGGTAGCTACGCGTTCTCCTATACCGGCATCGTCAACGCGCAGGCCAGCGGCCAGGTGCGCAACGCGGTGGTGCCGAGCGGCACCGATAACCCGTCCTGCGTGGGCAGCTGCGATACCACCACGCCGATGGCCAGTCCGCAGGTGGTGTACGCCAAGCAGGCGTCCACCGGTGGCCCGGTGAGGGTCGGTGACCGCATCGACTACACACTGAGCGTGACCGTGACCCGTGCACGCACGACGGGTGTGCTCACCCTCACCGATACCCTCGGCAACGGCCTCGACTTCGTAGGCGTGAGCAGCGCGGGAGCCTTCACCTGCAATGCCGCCAATCCGCTGGTCTGCACACTGCCGACGGGCATCGTGCCCGGTACCTACAGCCTCACCTACGGCGCGACCGTCAACGCGCAGGCCAGCGGCAGCGTGCGCAATGCCGTGCTCGGCAGCGGCACCGACACGCCGTCGTGCAGCGTGAACTGCGACACCACCACGCCGGTGGCAACGCCGGGCGTGAGCTACGCCAAGTCGGTGAACAGCACCGGTCCGGTGTCGGTGGGCGATCACCTGACCTACACCCTGACCACGGTGGTGACCAACTCGCGTACCACCGCTGTGGTGATCCTGACCGACACCCTGGGCACCGGTCTGGACTTCGGTGCCGTGACCAGCACAGGCGCCTACGGCTGCAATGCCGCCAATCCGCTGGTGTGCACGCTGCCGGCCGGTACCGTGCCGGGCAGCTACAGCCTGTCCTACACCGCCGTAGTGAATGCGCAGGCCAGCGGCCAGGTCACCAACGCGGTGCTGGGCAGTGGTGGCGACAATCCGTCGTGCACGGCCAACTGCGATACCACCACGCCCGTGGCAGGCAGCGAGATCGATTACCGCAAGACCTCGGCCGCTGCAGGTGCGGTGAAAGTGGGCGACAGCATCGCCTACACGCTCACCGCCGTGGTCAGCCGTTCGCGTACCACGTCCTTGTTCACCCTGACCGACACCATGGGCCCGGGTCTCGATTTCGGCGCGGTCACCGCCAGCCAGGGCTTCAGCTGCAACGCCAGCAATCCGCTGGTGTGCACGCTGCCGGCCGGTACCGCGCCGGGCACCTATACGGTGGATTACACCGCAAAGGTGAACGCGCAGGCCAAGGGCAGCGTCAGCAATGCGGTGCTGGGCAGTGGCACCGGCACCAATACCTGTACCAGCAACTGCGGCACCACCACGCCGGTGCTGTCGGCGGTGGTGACCTACCGCAAGCAATCGAGCACGGTGGCGCCGATCGATATCGGTGATGCGGTGGACTACAGCGTCGAGGTGACGGTCGCCAATTCGCAGACGCTGGATGTGGTGAACCTGACCGATACCCTGGGCCGCGGCCTGGACCTGCAGTCAGTCACCCAGCCCGGTCCGTTCACCTGCAACAGCAGCAACCCACTGGTGTGCACGCTGCCGGCCGGGACCGCGCCGGGCACCTACACGCTGGGCTATCGCGCGCGGGTCAATGCGCAGGCCACCGGCAGCGTACGCAATGCGGTGCTCGGCAGTGGCGGTGATACGCCCACCTGCAGCGGCGACTGCAGTACCGAACATGCGTTGGCGGATCCGCGCGTGGTGCTGGAGAAGCAGTCCGGTCCGGCCAGCGGCACCGAGGTGCGCCCTGGCGACCGCCTGCGCTACACCCTGGTTGCCACCGTTGAGCGCGCTGCCCTGCGCCAGCCGCTGCAGCTGGTCGATACGCCCGACGCTGGGCTGAGCATCGAGAACCTGCCCGCAGGATGTACGCAGCAGGGCGCGGACATCGTCTGCACGGTGCCGAGCGGTACACCGGTTGGCCGCCACGAGTACGTCTACCAGGCGATCGTCAACCAGGAAGCGCGGACCCAGGTGCAGAATCGTCTACGCGGGCAGTACCCGGATGGCTCGCCGCCCCCGGAGTGCACGACCTGCGAGACGCATCACAAGGTGATCTCTGATTTCTCGCTGCGCATCACCAAGACCGCCAGCCCGCGACGGGTGAAGGTGGGCGACCTGGTGCGCTACCAGCTGGTGGTGGAGAACGTGGGAGGCAGCCACTGGCGCGATGGCGTGGTGGTCGATACACCACCCCCGGGCTTCAGCTACGTGGATGGCTCGATGCGCGTGGCCGACGATGACGGTGCGTTCGCGCTGGCCAGCAGCCAGTCGCCGCTGCGTATCGGTGCGGTGGACATCGCGGTGGGTCGCAGTGCCACCATCACCTATCTGCTGCGGGTGGGCGCCGGCGTGCGCAGCGGCACCCACGTGAACCAGGCGGTAGCGACTGCCGATGACGGCAGTCCGTTGTCGAACGTGGCCACTGCTGAAGTGGCGATGGATGCGGACCCGCTGCTGGAAGACAGCCTGGTGTTCGGCACCGTGTTCGACGATCGCGACGGCGACGGTTGGCAGGACAGTGCCGAGCTGAGCGGCGTGCGAGTGCAAGGCGGGTTCGCTGCAGTGGCCTATGTGCCGGGTTCGACCACGCTGGACCGTGGTGAAGGCCCGCAGCCGCTGGCCGATGCCAGCGCGCCGCTGCTGCACGGGGTGCAGATTGGCGTGGTCCATGGCCGCGCATCGACCTCCGACACCGCCCAGGCCCATCAGGTGGTGCTGCGCCAACGCCTGCGCGAACTGTCCTTCAGCGATGACTTCGTGCTGGAGAGCGCACAGGGGCATCGCTTGCGGATGGATGCGCAGGGGGGTACGAGCGTGCAGCTCAGTGGCGACGCCGGCAAGGGCCTGACCGCTGCCGCGCCGACTGTACGCCGTGAGGTCGCACGCGTGGCCGACGGCTACGAAGTGGCTTACGTGATCGGCAACGAAGGCATCCAGGAGCAGGGAATCCCCGGTGTGCGCCTGGCCACGGTGGAAGGCCTGCTGGTGGAGACCGATCCGTTCGGGCGCTACCACCTGGCCGATGTCCACGGCGGTGATGCACGCCTGGGGCGCAACTTCATCATCAAGCTGGACCCGGCCACGATACCGGCCGGTGCCGAGCTGACCACCGAGAATCCGCTGCTGCGACGGGTCACCCAGGGCGTGCCGACCCGCTTCAGTTTCGGTGTGCGCCTGCCACAGTCGCCAGAGGCTGCGGCCGAACGCATGGAGCTTGCCCTCGGCGAAGTTCTGTTCGCTCCGGGTAGCAGCGAACTGCGTGCCAGCTATCACCCCGTGCTGGCGAAGATGGGCGAGGTGGTGGACCGCTACCAGGGCGGGGACGTGGTGATCGCGGCCAATGGCGAAAGCCAGGCGCTGGCGTTCGCCCGTGCGGCGGTGGTGCGCGACGCACTGCAGGCCGAAGTGGCAGAGAGTGCGCGCGCAGGCCTGACCGTGCAGCTGCGTACCGATGTGCAGGATCCGCACTCGCTGCTGGCCGGTGTCGATGCCGCTGGCGCGCTGCTGGGCAACGTATTGTTCGACACCGACAAGGCGGTCGTTCGCGAGGAGTTCAAGCCGCTGCTGGCGGCCATCGCCGCGCGCCTGGAGAAGATGGGGGGTGGTCAGGTCAGCCTGGTCGGGCACACCGATGTGCGTGGCAGCCATGCCTATAACCAAGCGCTGGGCCTGCGTCGTGCCAATGCCGTGTTCGAGGCGCTGCGCAGCCAGCTCAGCCCAGCCGTGCAGCAGCGCCTGCGCGTGCGCAACGAGGAGAGCGCCGCCACCCGCGCGGCCGCCCGCCAACAGGAGGCACGCCGATGAGCGCGCATCACTCTACCGCGCGTCGCGCGGCCCACCTGCAGCGCGCCGTTCTGTACCAGGCCCTGCTGCTCGGCCTGGCCGGTGCCGCCCAGGCTGCGCCGCCGGCCAACGAGCCGGCGCCGATCCGTTGTGACGGCAACCAGTGCAACGCCGAGGGCGAACTGTTGTTCAGCCTGCGCTCGCGCAGCTACGACGAACCGGTGACCGAGGGAACGTCCACGCGTTCCAGCTCGCAGGCCCTGCAACCGGACCGCCGGGTCAGTCTGGCGATCGATGAGCCGGGCAAGGCCACCGTGCGTGGTGAGTTCATGATCCGCCTGCCGGAAGGGGGCGCGATCTGGGCCACCGAAGACCCGGCCATGGGCCAGCCCGAGCTGTCGGTGTCGGCGCCGGGCATGGTCGCCTTCGACGAAGGCCGCATCGTGCGACCGGTCGAGTTCTATGTGCGTGGCAACTACACCGCCTTCATCCAGCGCCTGGAAGTGAGCCTCTATCGCGGCAGCGACACCGACCGCGTCGCACCGCTGGCGCAGTTCGAACTGCCGGTGGCCGCCGTCGCGCAGGGCTGCTGGGATGGCACGCTGCCGACCTCGACATCGCTGCGTCGCGGCGACCGCCTGGTCTATGTGCTGCGTGCCTTCGATGCCGAGGGCAATGTGGATGAGACCGCCGCGCAGTCCATGCAGCTGGTGACCCCGGCGGAGTTCGAACGTGGCAATCAGCAGTTGCGTGACGCGCTGGAGGACCGCCGCGGGACTGCGGTGGATGCCAACCAGGCAGCGTCGTTGTCGCTGCTGCAGCAGGTGTTCGACAGCAACGGCCTGCGCCAGCAGAACATCCCGGTGTACGGCTCGCGGGTTCGCCTGCGTGGCCGTGACCTGCCGCTCGGTGCCGCGCTGAAGATCAACGGCGACAGCTATCCGCTGGACCAGGACCGCAAGTTCGCTGCCGAGTACCTGATGCCGATCGGCCACCACGCCTTCGACGTACGCGTCGAACGGCCGGATGCACCGGCCATCGCCCGTACGCTGGAGGTGGATGTCAGCGGCCGGTACCTGTTCGGTGTCGGCCTGGCCGACATCACCGTGTACCAGAACAAGGCCAGCGGGGCAGGGCAGGACCTTGCCCGCGGCGAGCGTAACGATGACGTGCTCAGCGATGGTCGACTGGCCTTCTACCTGAAGGCCAAGACCCGTGGCCGCTACCTGCTGACTGCACAGGCCGACACCCAGAACCGTCCGCTGGACGAGCTGTTCACCGGCTTCACCACCGCCGATCCGCGCGACCTGTTCCGCAGCCTCGACCCCGACCTGTACTACCCGACCTACGGCGATGATTCGCTGACCCAGCGCGATGTGGACAGCATGGGGCGCTTCTACCTGCGCCTGGACTGGGACAAGAACCAGGCGTTGTGGGGCAACTACAACACCGGGCTGACCGGCACCGAGTACGCGCAGTATGTGCGCTCTCTGTACGGTGCGGCGTTGTCGTGGCGATCCCGTGGTGCCAATGCCTGGGGCGATGCGCGCAGCGAACTGCGCCTGTTCGGGTCGCAGGCCGAAACCGCGCCCGGCCACAGCGAGTTCATCGGTACCGGCGGCAGCCTGTACTACCTGCGCCATGCCAGCATCCTCAGTGGCTCGGACCAGGTGGTGCTGGAGATCCGCGACCGTACCACCGGCCGTGTCGAGCAACGCGTGCCGATGGTGCGCGGCGCCGACTACGAGATCGATGCCCTGCAGGGCCGCATCCTGCTGACCCGGCCGCTGGCCCAGGTCAGCCGCGAGAACCTGCGCCGGATCAGTCGCGACGTACCGCTGGACGGCTACGAACAGCGCCTGATTGTCGACTACGAATGGGTGCCGACCGGCTTTGACAGTGATGACATCACCGCCGGCGTTCGTGGCAAGCACTGGTTCGGTGATCACGTGGCGGTGGGCGCCACCTACGTGGACGAACAGCGTGCCGGTCAGGACTACTCGCTGAAGGGGGCGGACCTGACCCTGCAGGCGGGCCGCGGTACCTACCTGAAGGTGGAGCACAGCCGCAGCGAGGCGACCAGTGCGCCGGTGTTCTTTTCCGACAACGGCGGACTCAGCTTCAGCCGGCTCAATCCAGAGGGGCCGCGCGAAGGCGAGGCGACGGCGGTCGAGGCCCGCATCAACCTGCGCGAGCTGGGTTGGACCCAGCGCGACTGGAGCGCCGGTGCCTGGTGGCGGCAGGTGGACGGAGGTTACTCGGTTGGGCGCTTCGACACCGGCCAGCGCGTGCGCGAGCAGGGCGCTGAGCTGCTCGGCTATGTGACCGACGACTTCAGCCTGTACGCGCGCTACAGCGAGGCACGTCGTGGCGCGCAGTCGCTGATCCAGGCGCAGGCAACCGCCGAATGGCGGATCGGCGACAACGATCGACTGTCGGCCGAGCTGCGCCGGGTGCAGGAGGATCGCGGCAGTGGCGGCAACGTGGCCGGCGTGCTGGCGGCCGCACGCTACACCCATCGCATCGGCACCTCGCTGGATGTGTATGGCGGTGGCCAGTTGACCGTGGACGACGACCACGGCCGTTATGCCGACAACGATGCGGTGGTGGCTGGCGGCACCTGGACCTTTGCCAACCTGTCCACCGTCGGCGCAGAAGTCAGCGATGGCGATCGCGGAACCGCGGCGCAGATCAACGCCGAGTACCGGCTGACCCCGCAGCACAGCTTCTACGGTGCGTTTACCCAGTCGACCGACCGCAGCGAGTATGACCCGTTGTTCAGCCCCAATGCGCAGGATGGATGGACCCTGGGCCAGCGCTGGCGGCTGTCCGACCAGGTCAACGTGTTCAACGAAAGCCAGTTCTTGAAATCCGGGCAGGAGTCCGGGCTGGCGCACACCTTCGGCATGGATTTCTATCCAGCGGTGGGCTGGAATGCGGGCTTCACGCTGAGCAACGGCAAGCTCGACGCCAGCACCGGCCAGGTCGACCGCAAGGCGGTGAGCCTGTCCGGCGGGCGTACCTCGCCGGGCACCGAGTGGCAGAGCAAGCTGGAGTGGCGCCGCGATACCGGCGCGGAGCGGCGCACGCAGTGGGTCAGCACCAACCGGCTGAGCCATCGCCTCAACGACAGCTGGCGGATCGCGGCGCGCTTCAACTACGCCGATACCGATGATGCGATCAATCCGGTCGCGGGCGCGCGCTTCATCGAAGGCAACCTCGGCTTCGCCTACCGCCCGTGGGACAACGACCGTTGGGCGTTGTTCGGTCGCTACAGCTACCTGTACGATCTGTCCACGCTGGGCCAGGTCAACGGCGTGGACTACGACCAGCGCACCCAGGTGCTGTCGCTGGAAGGGGTCTACCGCATCGATCAGCGCTGGGAAGTGGCGGCGAAGGCCGCCCGCCGCGAAGGCGAGGTGCGCTACGGGCGTGGCACCGGCCCGTGGTTAGATTCAGCCACCAGCTTTGCCTCGGGACAGCTGCGCTACGACCTGTACTACCAGTGGCATGGCCTGCTGGAGTACCGCCTGCTGGACGTGCGTGACGGCGGCACGAAGCAGGGTTGGCTGGCCGGTGTCGACCGCGATATCGGCCGCAACTTCCGCGTCGGCGTCGGCTACAACTTCACCGACTTCAGCGATGACCTGACGAAGTTCGACTACACCCACCGCGGCTGGTATCTGAACCTCGTAGGACGCTATTGAGGAAGGCAGCCGAGCGTGGGCTCGGCTCTACGGCACGGACGTGCCGGGCATTGCCCGGGCAGGCCTCACGCCTGCTTCAACAGCTCCACCAGCTGGCGCAGGCGATAAGGCTTGGGCAGGAACTCGACCTGCTCGGGCAGCGGCGGCAGCTGAGAGCGGGCGTAGCCGGACGACAGGATCATCCGTGCCTGCGGCTGTTCGCGCGCCACATGCTCGCTCAGCTCGATGCCGGACATGCCGTTGGGCATGCTGACGTCGCTGAACACCACGTCGAAGCGGGCTTCGCCCTTGAGCAGTTCCGCTGCCTCGTGGCCATCGGCGGTCGTGGCCACGTCGATGCCGAGGTCGCGCAGGGCCAGGCCGATCATTTCACGCAGATCGGTCTGGTCTTCCACCATCAATACGCGGATCGGGTCATCGGTCATCGGCAGGGTCCTCCATTGCGGGGAGCAGCAGGCTGACCGTGGTGCCGACACCGGGCGTGGTGGACACGTCGACGAAGCCGCCGCTCTGGGTAGTGAATCCGAACACCTGGCTCAGGCCGAGGCCGCTGCCTTTGCCGATGTCCTTGGTGGTGAAGAACGGCTCGGTCGCCCGTTCGGCGATGTCGGCCGCCATCCCGTGGCCCTCATCGCAGACGCTGAGGGTGACATAGCGACGTTGCAGCGTGGAGTCTGCATCCGGGTCGAGGCGATGCTCCAGCGCGGTGCCGATCAGGATGCGGCCGCCTTCGAGGGTAGCGTCGGCAGCATTGGCGACTAGATTGGCCAGCGCCGTCTGCAGCTGCAGCGCATCGGTGTTGATCGCCGGCAGGCCGGGCGCCAGCTGGGCATCCAGCACCACCGTGGGCGGACAGGCGCGTTGCAGGCCTGGCAGCCATTGCTGTATCAGCGCGTTGAGGTCCAGAGCCTCGCGGATCAGGGTCTGGCCGGTGCTGAAGGCCAGCAGTTGGCGGGTCAGCAGCGCACCGCGATCAGTTGCGGTCTGCGCCGCATCAAGCAGTTCGGCGGCGCGCGCATCGTCACCGTTCACGCGCAGCGACAGCAGGTCCAGTGCGTTGCCGATGGTGGTCAGCAGGTTGTTGAACTCGTGCGACAGGCCGCGGCTGAGACGGCCGACGGTCTCGAACTGCTGGGTATTTCGCAGTGCTCGCTGGGCATCACGCAGCAGGCGCTGTGCCTGCCACTGCTCGGTGATGTCGCGGGTGATCTTGACGAAGCCGAGCAGCTCGCCCGCTTCAACCACCGGCTCGATCACCACACTGGCACGGAAGGACGAGCCATCGCGCCGAACCCGCCAGCCTTCACTGGCAACGTGGCCATGCTGCGCTGCATGGCGGAGCAGGCGTTGTGGTTCCCCGGCCTCGCGATCGGCGGCCAGGTAAAAGCGACCAAAGTACGTGCCTACCACTTCATCGGCTGAATAGCCCTTGATCCGCTCCGCGCCGGGGTTCCAGCTGCAGACGATGCCATCAGGATCAAGCAGGTACAGCGCATGGTCGCGCACGCTGTCGATCAGCAGTCGCAGTTGGCGGGAAGGGTCCGTCAGCACGGACGTCGTAGAGGCGACAGCGTCCACGTAAAAATAAGTGTTACCCCTGAGAGGCACGTGAAACTAGGCATTCAAGTGTGAAGGGAGCGTGGAGGCGCGACACGTGCCATTTGTCCTGTGCGGCTGAATACGACACGGAGTACCATCACCCCCCCTTTTGTGTTCTGGAACCGACCTGCATGCGTCCTGGTGCGACTACGCGTGACCGCTGGATCTGGATGACCTCCGCCGTGCTGCTGGCTGCGACCATCGCATTGGAGCTGGTGGTGCCGCTCGGCTATGCGGTATGGCTGGCGTACTTCCTGGCCGTGGGCGTGACCGTGTTCCAGCGCAGTGCGCGCGCGCCGTTCATCGTGGCCGTCCTTGCCTGCATCCTGCTGATCATTGGCTACAACGTCGCGCCGGCCAGCTCCAACTCGGCGTTCTCGTTCGTCAACCGCAGCATCGGTGGCGTTGCATTCCTGATGATCGCGCTGATCGTCTCCCGCGCCATCCAGGCGCGCCGCGAAGCGATGCGGGCGCTGTGGCTGCAGGAGGCGGAGAACGCGGTGGCCACGAGCCTGCGCGGTGACCTGGGGCCGGAGCAGATTGCCGAAGCGGCGGCAACCAGCCTGGGGGCCCAGCTGCAGGCGGACGTCGCCGCGGTCTACCGCCTGGAAGGCGGGCGATTGCAGCTGACCGGCGGCCTGGCGTTGCCGTCCGGCGTGCCGGCGTCGCTGGCATTGCAGGAGGGTGTGGCCGGGCAGGTGGCGCGGGATGAACGCATCCGCCACCTGCACGGGGGTGACGATGCGGTGCTTGAGCTGCAGACCAGCCTGGGGCGGTTGCCGGTGCGCGAGCGCATCCTGGCGCCGATCAGCAGCGATGGTGCGGTGGTGGGCATCATTGAACTGGGACGCACCCGCGCAGGCGAACAGCAGCGACTCGATATCGAACTGCTGGAACGCTGCGCCGAGACCATCGGCATGGCGCTGCGTGCATCGCTGTTGCGCGCACAACTGGTGGTGCTGCTGGAGGAATCCCAGCGCCAGGGTGAGGAGCTGCAGGCCCAGCAGGAAGAGCTGCGCGTGGCCAATGAGGAACTGGAAGAGCAGAGCCGCAGCCTGCTGCAGTCGCAGAGCCATCTCGAAGAACAGCAGGCCGAGCTGGAACAGAGCAACGTCCAGCTGGAAGAGCGGACCCACGAGCTGGAGGCGCAGAAGCAGGCACTGCTGGTCGCGCAGAGCCAGCTGGTGCGCAACAGCAACGAACTGGCCGCGACATCGCGCTACAAGTCCGAGTTCCTGGCCAACATGTCACACGAACTGCGCACGCCGCTGAACAGCTCGCTGATCCTGGCCAAGCTGCTGGCCGACAACAAGGACGGCACGCTCACCGAAGAACAGGTGAAGTATGCCCGCGCGATCCTGTCGTCCAACAACGATCTGCTGGCGCTGATCAATGACATCCTGGACCTGTCGCGCATCGAGGCCGGCCACGTCGAGCTGGCCGATGAAGTGGTGGTGACCGACAGCGTGCTGCAGCGCCTGCGCGAGACCTTCGAGCCGATGGCGCGGCAGAAGGGCCTGGCCCTGCAGATCGAGGCCGATGCGCTCGCGCCGAGCCAGCTGGTGGTCGACAGCCAGCGCCTGCAGCAGATCCTGAAGAACCTGCTGGCCAATGCGGTGAAGTTCACCGAGCACGGCAAGGTCAGCCTGCACGTGCGCGCGGGCGGCCAGGGGCGCATCCGTTTCGAGGTCTGCGACAGCGGTATCGGCATTGCCCGCGAGCAGCTCCAGGTAATCTTCGAAGCATTCCGCCAGGCCGATGGCAGCACACGTCGCCGTTACGGTGGCACCGGCCTGGGGCTGTCGATCTCGCGCGATCTGGCCGAGCGCATGGGCGGCAGCATCCAGGTCGACAGCGAACCGGGCCGCGGCAGCTGCTTCATTCTGGAGCTGCCATTGCAGGGTGCGCCCGCATCGAAGGCGGCTGACATCGACCCAGCCCCCGTGCCTTCGCCGGTTCAGGTCGCTCCGCCGGCGATGCCGGTGCCAGCAAGGGCTCCGGTGGCGCCGGCGACGACGGCGCCCAGCATCGCTGATGACCGCGGTCGCCGCCAGCACCCCGGCCGCCTGATCCTGGCCGTCGAGGACGACGCCACGTTCGCCGAAGCGCTGGTGGCCCTGGCCCATGAACTGGACTTCGACTGCGTGGTGGCGGGGACGGCCGAAGAGGCCCTGGCCCTGGCCGGCGAACTGCGCCCGAACGGCATCCTGCTCGATATCGGCCTGCCGGACGTGTCAGGCCTGAGCGTGCTGGAGCGCCTGAAGCGCAACCCCGATACCCGCCACATTCCTGTGCACGTGGTCTCGGCAACGGACCGCAGCCAGGTGGCGCGCGAGCTTGGCGCGATCGGTTTCGCGATCAAGCCGACCACGCGCGAGCGACTGGTGGCGGCCATCGAACAGCTGGAACAGACCAGCCAGCGCGACGTGCGTCGCCTGCTGATCGTCGAGGACGACAGCGAGCTGCGCCACAACCTGGAACTGCTGCTGGGCCGTGATCAGCTGCAGATCGTCGCCGTGGGAACCCTGGCCGCTGCGCTGGAGCAGCTCAGCACGGTCACCTTCGACTGCATGGTGATGGACCTGTCGCTGCCCGACGGCAGCGGCTACGACCTGCTCGAGCACATGGCCGGCAACGATGATGTCGGCTTCCCGCCGGTGATCGTCTATACCGGTCGCGCGCTCGGCCGCGAGGAAGAGCAGCGCCTGCGCCGCTATTCGAAGAGCATCATCATCAAGGGCGCGCGCTCGCCCGAGCGCTTGCTGGATGAAGTGACCCTGTTCCTGCACAGTGTCGAGGCCAGCCTGCCCACCGACCAGCAGCGACTGCTGCGCGAGGCTCGCCGCCGCGACACCGTGCTGGATGGCCGTACCGTGCTGCTGGCCGAGGACGATGTGCGCAACATCTTCGCGCTGTCCAGTGTGCTCGAGCCGCTCGGCGTCACGCTGGAGATCGCGCGCAATGGCCAGGAAGCGGTCGATCGTCTGGCCGAGCGCGAGGTCGATCTGGTGCTGATGGACATCATGATGCCGGAGAAGGACGGCCTGGCCGCGATGCGCGAGATCCGCGCGCAGCGCCACCTGCAGGACCTGCCGATCATCGCGCTGACCGCCAAGGCGATGCCCGATGACCGTGAGCGCTGCCTGCAGGCCGGCGCCAACGACTACATCGCCAAGCCCATCGACGTCGACAAGCTGGTCTCGCTGTGCCGGGTCTGGTGCTCGCGGCAATGAACGAACAGGCGCTGTTCGATCTGGAACTGAAGGTCTTGCTGGAAGCGCTGTACCAGCGCTACCACTACGATTTCCGCAGTTATGCGGTGTCGTCGCTGCGCCGGCGCATGCGCCAGGCGATGCAGCGCTATGAGTGCGAAAGGCTGGTCGACCTGCAGTACCGGCTGCTGCACGAGCCGGACCTGTTCGCCCAGGCCATGCAGTTCTTCACCGTGCAGGTCTCGGAGATGTTCCGTGACCCCGCGTACTTCCGTGAGCTGCGCGAGCAGGTGGTGCCGGTACTGCGCACCTATCCCTCGGTGAAGCTGTGGGTGGCCGGTTGCAGCACCGGTGAGGAAGTGTGGTCGCTGGCGATCGTGCTGCACGAGGAAGGCCTGCTTGATCGCAGCATCGTCTATGCCACCGACATCAATCCGGCCGCGCTGGCCTCCGCCGAGGCGGGCGCCTATGGCATCGACCGGATGGCCCAGTTCAGCCGCAACTATCTGGCGGCCGGTGGCACCGCGTCACTGTCCGACTATTACGCCACGGCGTACGACGGTGCGGTGTTCGACCGCCAGCTGCGCCGCAACGTTGTGTTCGCCGACCACAGCCTGGCCACCGATACCGTGTTCTCCGAAGTGCACCTGGTGTCGTGCCGCAATGTGCTGATCTATTTCAACCGCGATCTGCAGGATCGCGCGGTAGGCCTGTTCCGTGAGGCGCTGGTGCATCGAGGCTTCCTTGGCCTGGGCAGCAAGGAGTCGCTGCAGTTCGGGTGCCACCATGACGCCTTCGAGGTCTGTTCGCGCGAGCACCGGCTGTACCGGAAGGTGGCCTGATGGCGCTGCCGGCGCGCCCTGCCGTGCTGGTGATCGGCGCGTCTGCCGGTGGCGTGGCGGCCCTGCAGGCGGTGCTCGGTGCACTGCCGGCGAAGCTGCCGGTACCGGTACTGGCCGTGCTGCACCTGCCGCGTGATCGCACCAGCCGCATCGCCGAGGTGCTGGCGGCGTACTGCGCGCTGCCGGTGCGCGAGGCGGAGGACAAACAGCCGCTGCAGCCGGGTACGGTCACGTTCGCGCCTCCGGACTACCACCTGCTGGTGGAGGATGCCGGCGCGGTGGCGCTGTCGGTGGATGCGCCCGTGCTGTTCTCGCGCCCGGCCATCGACCCGCTGTTCGACTCCGCTGCAGCGGTGTTCGGTGCGCAGGTACTGGCGCTGCTACTGACTGGTGCCAGCAGCGATGGCAGTGAAGGCGTGGCTGCGGTGCGCGCCGCTGGTGGCCGTGCCTGGCTGCAATGTCCCGAGGAGGCCGAGGCATCGATGATGCCGGCCTCCGCCCTGCAGCACGCCGGTGCCGATGCCGTGCTGCCCCTTGAACTGATGTGTCGTCGCCTGAAGGAGTTGTTTGCATGAACCTGTTGCCACCGGACCCTGCGCAGTCGCAGTCCCCGGTCAACCTGCTGATCGTCGATGACGTGCCGCAGAACCTGGTAGCCATGCAGGCGCTGCTGCAGCGCGAGGGCGTGAATCTGCTGCTGGCCGGCTCGGGCGCGCAGGCGCTTGAGCTGCTGCTCGAGCACGAGGTCGCGTTGGCCCTGCTGGACGTACACATGCCGGAGATCGATGGTTTCACCCTGGCCGAGCTGATGCGCGGTTCGCATCGCAGCCGAACGGTGCCGATCATTTTCCTGACCGCCTCGCCGGACGATCCGCTGCGTGCGTTCAAGGGTTATGAAACCGGCGCGGTCGATTTCCTGCACAAACCGGTGGCGCCGCAGGTGATCCTGAGCAAGGTCAACGTCTTCATCGAGCTGTACCAGCAGCGGCAGCTGCTGAAGGCGCGCAACGAGGCGCTGGAGCGTGCGCTCAAGCTCAACGAGACGATGGCCGCGGTGCTGACCCACGACCTGCGTACGCCGCTGTCGGCCATCCTGCTGTGTGCGGACAAGCTGGCGCTGGAGCTTCCGCAGGACAACACGGGCGCGCAGCAGACGCTGCAGTTCCTCGAGGCCAGCACCCTGCGCATGGCGCGGATGGTGGAGCAGCTGCTGGATTTCTCGCGCATCCGCAGCGGCGGCCTGCGGTTGGAGGCGGTGGCCTGCGACCTGCGCGAAGTCACTCACGCGGTGATCGCCGAAGCGGGCAGCGCCCATGGCCATGAGCGCATCCTCCTCGACGTCGTCGGCGATACGCGCCTGCAGGGCGATATGGATCGCCTGGGGCAGATTGCGGCCAACCTGGTCGGAAATGCGTTGACCCATGGCGGCGAAGCGCTGGTGCAGCTGGATGGACGTGATGCCCGCACCGTGGTGCTGCGGGTGAGCAATGCCGGCCACATCGACGATTCGCTGCTGCCGCGGCTGTTCGAACCGTTCAAGGCCAGCTTCCACCACAGCAAGGGCCTGGGCCTCGGCCTGTACATCGTGGACCAGTTCGTCCGCGCCCACGGCGGTCATATCGGGGCTCGCAACGAGGCCGGACAGGTCGTGTTCGAGGCGGTCCTGCCGCGTCGATGGGACGGGACGGGCGCCACCGCAACCTGAATTCTTCAGGAAGTGTGCGGGCGAATTGAGACGGGCTCGTCCGCAACTGCTACCGTGCGTTCACACCCAGCCAAGGAGGCACCATGCCTTTGCGCGCCATTGCCTACGTCAGCCAGGCGTTGCCGGAGATCTCTGTCGATCGCCTTCAGGCGCTGGTCGACGATGCGGCACGCTTCAACAAGCTGGCCGGGGTGACCGGTGTACTGCTGCATGATGGCGATCGTTTCCTGCAGTACATCGAGGGGCCACCGGACGGTATCGACTCGGTCTACGAGCGCATCCTGCAGGCCGGCAGCCACATCGACATCATCGAACTCGCGCGTGGCCGCCTTGGTCAGCGTCAGTTTCCGTACTGGTCGATGCGCGCGTTGCCGGTGGATGCAACGCTGCTGCGCCAGCTGTCTTCCAGCGACTGGTCGGGTTTTACCCGCGCGTTGGACGGGGACCTGTCAGCGCCGACGCCGGTGGATCTGCTCGACAACGTCGTGCAGCCACTCCTGCACGCTGGCTGAGCATCAACGCGGTCTGCGGCCGCAGTAGGCGGCATGCAGTGCCTGCAGCACGCCCAGTGCGGGGCCTTCAATCACGCGGTAGTGGATCGCCTGTGCTTCGCGCCGGGTCGCAACGATCTCCATCGCCCGCAGCACCGCCAGATGCTGCGAAAGCGCCGATGCACTCAGGGCGGTCAACTCTTGCAATTCCGCTACCGGCGCCTCACCTTCGACAAGGCGGCACAACACGCGCAGCCGCGCAGGATGGGCCAGGCTTTTGAGCAGCGCTGCGGCCTGGGCGGCATGCTCGGCCATCGCGGCGCTGTCGAGCTCGGTGCTGACCATGGCTGGCCTTTTGATTTAGAAGAAGCTAATTTAGAAAAAACTAAATCAAAAGGCAAACGAATGAACGCATCGGGCGGAGGCAGGTCATGACCCTGCCGTGGGCCGCGGTGGCGGGGGGCGTGTTGATCGGTGCGGCGGCGGTGCTGTTGCTGGCCACAACCGGGCGGGTGGCCGGCATCAGTGGCATTGCCGCTGGCAGCGTGCGTGCCGCGCCGGCTGAGCGTGGTTGGCGCTGGGCCTTCCTGCTCGGCCTGCTTGCCGCTGCAGGGCTGGTGCTGTGGTGGCAGGCCGCGCCAGGGCAAGCGCCCGGCGTCCTGCTGCGTGACGCCTTGCCTGCGTGGCAGTTGGTCGGCGCCGGCCTGCTGGTCGGCTTCGGTACGCGGTTGGGTAATGGTTGCACCAGTGGACACGGCGTCTGCGGGTTGGCCCGCGGCTCAAAGCGGTCGCTGCTGGCGGTGCTGGTGTTCATGGCCTGCGCGATGCTGACCACGTTCCTGATCCGCCACGGTGGAGGCTTGGAATGAGCCGCGTGTCGGTGGCTGCCGGCTCGGCAGGAGCACTGTTTGGCGCAGGCCTGGCGTTGGCCGGCATGACCGATCCTCGCCGCATCCTTGGTTTCCTCGACATCGCCGGCGATTTTGACCCCACTTTGGCCTGGGTGCTGGCCGCTGCGCTGCTGGTCAGCGCGGTTGGCCAGCGCTGGGTGCTGCGGCGCGCCCGTCCGTTGTGCGCAACGCGCTTCCAGTTGCCAGCTGCGCGCGGTATCGATCCGCGCCTGGTGCTGGGCGCGGCGTTGTTCGGCATCGGCTGGGGATGGGCAGGCTATTGTCCGGGCCCTGCCATCGCCGGGCTGGCGGTGGGATCGCGCGAGGCGCTGTGGTTCGTGCCGGCGATGCTTGCGGGTTTCTGGCTCCACGATCGCGTGCTTCGCTGAGGTTTCACCGCTGTGTCACCCCGCATGGGGTCATATCCATGGACCACGGGGAAAGGAGCGTAATGACATGGCACGGATGAAGTGGAAGGAAATGGCACTGCTTGCGGCTGCACTGGTCGCAGCAGCACCGGCGCTGGCCTGCACGCGTGCGGTGTACCTGGGCGACAACGGTGATGTGATCACCGCGCGCTCGATGGACTGGAAGGTCGATGTAGCGACCAACCTCTACGTGCTGCCGCGTGGTATTGCACGCACCGGCCAGGCCGGTCCGAAGTCGCTGGCCTGGACCGCGCGCTATGGCAGCGTGGTGGCGACCGGATACGACGTGTCTACCACCGATGGCATGAACGAAAAGGGCTTGGTGGCCAACCTGCTGTGGCTGGTCGAATCGGAGTATCCGCAGCAGCGTGGCAACAAGCCGGGCCTGGCGATCTCGCTGTGGGCGCAGTATGTGCTGGATAATTTCGCGACCGTGGACGAGGCGGTGGCGGCGCTGAAGCGTGAGCCATACTCGATCGTCACCGACAAGGTGCCCGGCGAAGATCGGCAGGCAACGCTGCATCTGTCGCTGTCCGACGCGACCGGCGACAGTGCCATTGTCGAATACATCGGCGGCCGCCAGGTGATCCATCACGACCGCCGCTACCAGGTGATGACCAATTCGCCGATCTTCGAGCAGCAGCTGGCACTCAACAGCTACTGGCAGCAGATCGGTGGCACGGTGATGCTGCCGGGTACCAACCGCTCGTCCGACCGCTTCGCGCGCGCGTCGTTCTACATCAACGCCATTCCCAAGGCCGAGGATCCGGTGGAGGCCCTGGCCAGCGTGTTCAGCGTGATCCGCAACGCGTCGGTGCCGTACGGCATCACCACGCCAGGTGAGCCGAACATCTCATCCACGCGTTGGCGCACCGTGGCCGACCACAAGCGGCGGCTGTACTTCTTCGAATCGGCATTGACCCCGAACACCTTCTGGGTCGACCTGAACAATGTTGATTTCGGCGGGCAGGTACTCAAGCTCGACCTTGGAAAGGACCAGCGAAACACCTTTGCCGGTGATGCGCTGGGTCACTTCGTGCCCAGCGCACCCTTTGCTTTCCTCGGCGTCGACGGTTAATTCGACGCCTGGCTGGAGGCCGGGTAGACCGCCTGGATCGTGCAGGCGCCGCGCGTGTATTGCGGCAGCGGGGCCAGCCCATCGCTGCGCAGGTCACCGTTCTCGAAATCGGCGGTGAGGATGCGGTCACCGGCATTGCCACAGATCAGGCCGTTCTGCATGCCGGAGCGGAAGCTGAGCTGCGGCGCACGATCAAGCTGGCGACAGTGGCTGCCGAGCTCGACACGGTAGTAGCGGTGGCCACCATTGCGGCGCGGATTGGTCTCCACCAGCATGCCCTGCGCGTCGGACGACCACGCGCGGACGTTGCGGGTGGCGAAGCAGTACGACGGCGAGCCGCCGAATCCGCGGCGGATATCCTTGCGTTCGCGGATGGTCACGGCGGGCAGGGTGGCTGTGCGCAGGCGGTCACTGTCGCGGGCCACGCCGGCGAAGTCCCGGTTCTGCACCGGGGTGACCGCACTGACGGCGCAGCTGCGGCCATCGACCACCACGCGCTCGCTGGGACGACCGCAGGCCCAGCCGGCGGGTGCTTCCAGCTTCAGCGTGGTGGCAGTGCGGACACCGGGGCAATTCTCGCTGAAGTCGATGCGGTAGGCCTGGCCGGAGGCCGCGCGCAGCGCGATCGAGCGCGGCGAGGCCTGTTCCACTTCCTGCACGCCGACCGCGTCCATGCAGTGCGGGGCGGGCGGGGTGCGTTCCTGTGACAGGGCCGGAACAGCAAGCGCCAGGCCGAGGCTGGCGGCCAATACCGCGAGTACGTGCTGATGGGTCATGTCCTGCACTCCCTGCGTTGGATGACGGATCGACTATAGCAGCGGTTTGCACGGCCGTTGTTACACGCGCACACTGCCCGGATGGGCGCCATCTTCCACCTGCGGCACTACGGACAGGCCACTGGCCTGGACCGGCATGACTATGCGCAATGGGTGCTGCCGCTGCAGGGCGAGCTGCAGTTCGAGATGGAAGGGCGCGGTGGTCGGCTGGACCTGCTGCAGGGGGCTTTTGTTGCCGCTGGCGAAGCGCATGACCAGATGGCGGATGGTCCCAATGGTTTCGTGATCGTTGACTGTCCTCCGGGCGTGCTTGATGACGGCACGCAGGAGTATCTGTGCCGTCAGCGCTGGCTGCATCTGCCGCTGGGGCTGCGCCGCTGCCTGGCCGAGGTGCAGGCTGGGCAGCCGGTGCCGGCCCTGTTGCCGCAGCTGCTGCAGCTGTTTGCACCGGCCGGCAGTGGCGCGCGCATGCAGGGACTGTGCGCGGCGGTGCAGAAAGATCCGGGCCAGGCGTGGCCGGTGGCGCGCATGGCCGGATTCGTCGGGGTCAGCGAGAGCCGGTTGCACGCGCTGTTCCAGCGTGATTTTGGGCTAAGCCCGCAGGCCTGGCTGAGCGCGTGCCGGTTACGCTGGGCCAAGCATCAGCTGCGAACCAGCACGGCGCCGATCAGCGATATCGCGCTGGCCGCAGGCTATTCCGAGCAGAGCGCACTGACCCGCGCGCTGCGCCGCGAGTGTGGCCAGACCCCGGCCGCGTGGCGCAGGGGCGGCGGCTGACTTGTAGAGCCGAGCCCACGCTCGGCTGTCCTTGTCTGCACAGTGGCCAATCGCAGCCGAGCATTGGCTCGACTCTACAGAACGCGACAGGGCAGTAGCCTCGGTCAAGAGTGCCTGTCGGCCAGCGCTTACACTGCGCGGCCCGTTCTCTCCCCCCGAAGAACCCGAATGCGCAACAACCCGATGGCCCTGGGCATCGCCAATGGCGTTGCCGCCGGCGCGCTGTGGGGCGTGGTTTTCCTCGCGCCCGCCGTGCTGCAGTCGTTCAACGCCCTGCAACTGTCGGCAGGTCGCTATCTGGTCTACGGCCTGATCGCCGTAGCCCTGCTGCTGCCGCGCTGGAAGCGGCTGGCCCCGCGGCTGGGTCGCGCCGAATGGATCGGCCTGCTGTGGTTGAGCCTGGCCGGGAATCTGGTGTACTTCCTGCTGCTGGCGACGGCGGTGCAGTGGGCCGGTGGCGCGGCGGCGTCCTTGATTGTCGGCCTGATTCCGGTGGTGGTCACTCTGGTTGGCGTGCGCGAGCAGGGCGCTGTACCACTGAAGCAGCTGTTGCCGGCACTTGGGCTGTGCGTGCTGGGCGTGGCACTGGTTGGCTGGGAAGCGCTGATGTCCGAGCACCTGGCGACCCCGTGGCGGCAGCGCCTGATCGGCCTGCTGTGTGCATTCGGCGCGCTGTTCTCGTGGGCGCTGTACTCGATCGGCAACAGCCGCTGGCTGGCGCGCCGGCCGGATCTGTCCGGCTATGACTGGTCGCTGCTGACCGGCGTCACCACCGGCGGCCTGGCCCTGCTGCTGGTGCCGATGGCCTTCTTCGGTCACACCAGCAGCCACACGACGGCACAGTGGGGGGGCTTCTGGGCGATCAGTGCAGGCGTGGCGGTGGTGGCCTCGATCCTTGGCACTGCGTTCTGGAACCGCGCCAGCCGCCTCCTGCCGCTGACCCTGACGGGCCAGATGATCGTGTTCGAGACGCTGTTCGCGCTGGCGTATGCCTTCGCCTGGCAACAGCGCTGGCCTTCGCTGCTGGAAGCACTGGCAATCGTGTTCCTGGTGGCCGGCGTGATGATGTGTGCGCACGCGCACCGCACGCCGCGCGCGATCGCCGAACATGCGGGCTGAATGCGCTCGTCAGGCGTGCTGATGCCGGCTTGGTCTCAGATGCAACCAATTGCCGGCACGTTGAGCGATGATCGCGGCAATGATTTTTTGCATCGCAGCACTTGACAGCGGGCCGGCGCACAGTGTTTTCTGTGCGCCATGGTCCTTGATGCCGCCCACGCCAGCCTGATCGCCCCCGCCATTGCGGGCCGTTCGACTGCGCCGGTCGCCACCACCACCATTACCACCACCACCGTCACCACTGCCCTGGTGCGGCCCGTCGTCTTCGTGTAACTCCCGAAACCACGGCCCCGCACCATACAGGTGGCGGGGAAACTCGACACCTGCATGCGACGGGGCCTCCTACCGAGGTCTGCATGTCTTCCCACGCCCCCGCTCATCCCGTTGCCCCGGCCGACCTGGCTGCGCCGTCCACTGTCGTGCACAAGTTCGGCGGCACCTCGGTGGCCGATGCCGAACGCTATCGCCATGTTGCCGGCCTGCTGCGGGCCCGTCCCGAATCGCTGCAGGTCACTGTCGTCTCGGCGATGAAGGGCGTCACCGACGCCCTGATTGAACTGGCGCAGCTGGCGGCCAGGGGCGACGAAAGTTGGCGCGAGGCCTGGCATGCGCTGCGCGCACGCCATCGTGGCGCTGCCGTGGCGCTGTTGGGCGAGCAGGTGGGCGAGACCGTGGAATGGATCGACGCCCGTTTCGCGCAGCTGGCCGAAGTGCTGGCGGCGCTGGCGGTGATCGGTGAACTGCCGCGCGAGGTGCTGGACCGCGTGCAGGGGCTGGGCGAAGTGTTCTCCGCGCAGCTGCTTGGCACCCACCTGCGTTCATTGGGCGAAGACTGCGCGGTGCTCGACGCGCGTGATGTGCTGGTGGTCGGGCACGGTGAACTGGGCGTCGATGTCGACTGGGAAGCCAGTGCCGACCGCCTGGCCAAGTGGCGCCTGCAGCACCCACAATCGCGCCTGGTCGCCACCGGTTTCGTCGCGCGCGACCGCGATGACCGCATCACCACGCTCGGTCGCAACGGCAGCGATTACTCCGGCGCGATCTTCGCCGCGCTGTTCAACGCCGATGAACTGCACATCTGGACCGACGTCGACGGCGTGCTGTCGGCCGACCCGCGGCTTGTGCCCGAGGCGGTGCAGCTGGAGTCGCTGAGCTACGACGAGGCCTGCGAACTGGCCTATTTCGGCGCCAAGGTGGTGCACCCGCAGACGATGTCGCCGGCTATCCGCCTCGGCCTGCCGATCTTCATCCGCAATACCTTCCAGCCGGCGCATCCGGGCACGCGCATCAGTGCCGAGCGCTCGCCGCGCGGGCCGGTGAAGGGCCTGACCCTGAGTTCCGGTCTGGCTCTGCTGAACCTGGAAGGCACCGGCCTGATCGGCGTTCCCGGTACCGCCGAGCGCGTGTTTGCCGCCCTGCGCCTGGCGCAGGTGTCGGTGGTGATGATCTCGCAGGGTTCGTCGGAACATTCGATCTGCTGCGTGGTGCGCGCCGCCGAAGCAGCGCGCGGCCGTGAGGCATTGCTGCACGCGTTCGCGCATGAGTTGTCGGTGGGCCAAGTGCAGCGCGTCCAGGTCGGTGAGGGCGTCAGCGTCTTGGCGGCGGTGGGTGACGGCATGGCCGGGCAGCCCGGTGTGGCCGCACGCCTGTTCGAGGCACTGGGGCGTGCGCAGGTGAACATCCTGGCGATCGCGCAGGGTTCGTCCGAACGCAACATCTCGGTGGCGGTGGACAGTGCCGATGCCACCCGTGCGCTGCGCGCGGCGCATGCAGGCTTCTGGCTGTCGCCGCAGACGTTTGCGGTCGGTGTGATCGGGCCGGGCAATGTCGGTGCCGCGCTGCTGGACCAGCTGCTGGCGGCCCGTCCGCAGCTGCTGGCCAAGGCCAATGTGGATCTGCGCCTGCGCGCGCTGGCCTCGCGTTCACGCATGCGCCTGGAAGTGGATGGTCTGCACGCCGACTGGCGGGAGGCATTGCAGGACGCGGGCGAGTCCAGCGATCTGGATCGCTTCACCGAACACCTGCTGGCCGCGCACCTGCCGCATGCGGTGGTGATTGACTGCAGTGGCAGTGCCGATGTGGCCGAGCGCTACGAGGGCTGGCTGGCCGCCGGCATCCACGTGGTCACCCCGAACAAACAGGCCGGCGCCGGGCCGCTGCCGCGCTATCAGCGCATCCGCGCCGCCGCGGCGGCCAGTGGCGCGCGTTTCCGCTACGAGGCCACGGTGGGTGCAGGCCTGCCGGTGATCACCACGCTGCGTGATCTGGTCGATACCGGTGATGAAGTGCTGGCGATTGAAGGCATCTTCTCCGGCACGCTGGCCTGGCTGTTCAATCGCTTCGATGGCAGCCAGCCGTTCTCGCAGCTGGTCGCGCAGGCGCGGTCGATGGGCTACACCGAGCCGGACCCGCGCGATGATCTTTCGGGCGTGGACGTGGCGCGCAAGCTGGTGATCCTGGCCCGCGAGGCCGGCCACGCGCTCAGCCTGGAACAGGTACAGGTGGAAAGCCTGGTGCCGGCGCCGCTGCGCGAGGGCAGCGTGGATGACTTCATGGCGCGGCTGGGCGAGTCCGATGCCAGCCTGCTGCAGCGCCTGCAGGACGCGCGGGCCCGTGGTGCGGTGCTGCGCTATGTGGCACAGCTGGGTGCCGACGGCGCCTCGGTGGGCCTGCAGGAGCTGCCTGCCGACCACGCCTTCGCCAACCTGCGGCTGACCGACAACGTGGTGCAGTTCCGCACCCGCCGTTACTGCGACAACCCGCTGGTGGTGCAGGGGCCGGGGGCTGGCCCGGAAGTCACGGCGGCTGGCGTGTTCGCGGACCTGCTGCGGGTGGCTGCCGGCGAAGGAGCGCGCCTGTGATCGCACGTGCGTTCGCGCCCGCCTCGGTGGCCAACGTGGCGGTGGGCTTCGATATTCTTGGTCATGCCATCGCCGGTGTTGGCGATACCGTGATCGTGCGCCGCATCGATGAGCCGGTGGTGCGCATCGAAGCGATTCGCGGCAGCGTCGTCGAGCTGCCACTGGATGCGGCTGGAAACACCGCGGGTGCTGCATTGATGTCGCTGCGCGCAGGGCTGGCCCTGGACTTCGGTTTCGCGGTGGAGATCGACAAGGGCATTCCGTTCGGTTCCGGCATGGGCGGTTCGGCAGCGTCGTGCGTCGCTGCGCTGGTTGCCGCCAACGCACTGCTGGATACGCCGCTGTCGCGCGAAGCGCTGTACCCGTTTGCGCTCGATGGCGAGGCTGTGGCCAGCGGTGGCCGTCACGGCGACAACGTGGGGCCGCTGCTGCTGGGCGGTCTTGCACTGTGCACGGCCGACCGCCTGCTGCCGATTCCGGTGCCGGCAACCTGGCACAGCCTGCTGGTGCATCCGCATGCGGTGCTGGAAACACGCCGCGCACGCCAGGTGCTGCAGGGCAGCTACGCGCTGGGTGAATTCGTGGCACAGAGTGCGAACCTCGCGCTGGTACTCAGTGGTTGCCATCGTAGTGATGCGGCGCTGGTGCGGGCTGGACTACGCGATGTGCTGGTGGAACCACGGCGGGCCGGACTGATTGCGGGCTTCGAGGCAGCACGCGATGCAGCGCTGTCGGCACAGGCAATGGGGGCAGGCATCTCCGGTGCCGGTCCGAGCGTGTTCGCCTGGTTCGAGGATGCCGACCAGGCCCGCGCCGCTGCCGCACCGGTGCAGGCGGCATTCGCCGCTGCCGGTTTCGACAGCGATGCCTGGGTGTCGCCGCTGGATGCACCGGGAGCCCGCTTGTGCTGAATCCTTCCCCTCTACTGGATACTCAACCCATGCAATTTGTTTCGACCCGTGGCCAGTCCCCGGCTGTTGGCCTCAGTGCGGCGATCGCTGCAGGATTGGCGCCCGACGGCGGACTGTATGTACCGGAGTTGCTACCCGCGGCCAGTGAGCTGCGGGCCGGCGCGACGTTGGCCGATACGGCCGCGGATCTACTGGCACCGTTCTTCGCCGGTGATGCTCTGGAGGCAGCCCTGCCATCGATCTGTCGTGAGGCGTTCGACTTTCCGGTGCCGCTGCGGCCACTGGGCGACGGTGACCATGTGCTGGAGCTGTTCCATGGGCCAACGGCGGCGTTCAAGGATATCGGTGCGCGCTTCCTGGCCGGAACACTGTCGCGGCTGCAGGCCGGCAAGAACCGCGACCTGACCATTGTTGTCGCCACCTCCGGCGATACCGGTGCCGCCGTTGCTGCGGCCTTCCATCGCCAGCCCGGCGTGCGTGTGGTGGTGCTGTATCCGGACGGCCGCGTGTCGCCGCGGCAGGCGCACCAGCTCGGTTGCTTCGGCGACAACATCCAGGCGCTACGCGTGGCCGGTGCCTTCGACGACTGCCAGGCGATGGTCAAGCAGGCGCTGGCCGACCGCGAACTGCAGGCGCAGGTGCCGTTGAGTTCGGCCAACAGCATCAGCCTCGGACGCCTGCTGCCGCAGATGAGTTATTACGCGCATGCGGCGTTGTCCCATTACGCGACGCACCGTCGCCGGCTCAACCTGGTGGTGCCGACCGGCAACCTTGGCAATGCGATGGCGGCCGTGCTGGCGCGCGCGCTGGGCGTGCCGATCGGGCAGATCGTGCTGGCCACCAATGCCAATGCGGTGCTGCCGGCGTACTTCAATGGTGGCGACTACCAGCCGCAGGCCAGCGTGGCCACCGTTGCAAACGCAATGGACGTAGGGGCGCCCAGCAACTTCGAGCGCCTGCGCTGGCTTTACCAAGGAGATGACGCCGAGCTGCGCGCTGCCTTCCGCGCGTTCGCGGTGGACGACGTGACAATCCGCGCGACGATTGCGGCGGCGCACGCCAGCAGTGGTGAATTGTTCTGTCCGCACACGGCGACGGCGGTGAAGGTGCTGCAGGACCTGCGCGCGCGCGGAGCCAGGGGCGACTGGGCGGTGGTGGCTACCGCACATCCGGCCAAGTTCGAGGCAGTGGTGGAGCCGCTGATTGGCGAATCAGTGGCCGTGCCGCCGGCGCTGGATGCGTTGCTGCAGCGGCCCGCGTACGCGGAACCGTTGGCCGCGGATTACGCTTCTTTGCGTGAGGTGTTGCTGCGCTGATCGGAGATGGACGCAGTTGCCGGCCAGCGGCCGGCACTACCGGGAGGATGCAACACGGGTAGTGCCGGCCGCAGGCCGGCACCCCCCCCCTAAACCGCAATGCGGTCAGATCAACCCTTCACCGGCCAGCGTGCGCAGCCCGTCCTCGTCGAGGATCTCCACAACGTTCAGGTGGGGCAGGGCGATCAACCCCTGCTGGCGCAGCTTGGTGAAGGTACGGCTGACCGTTTCCATGGTCAGGCCCAGATGATCGGCGATGTCGCCACGACCCATCGGCAGCGACACGCGCAGGCCGTCGCCGCCCAGCTTGGCCTCGCGTGCGGCCAGGCGCAGCAGGAAATCGGCCAGCTTCTCGGCCGGCTGCAGGCGTGCGAGCGCCAGCGCGGCATCCTGTGCGGCATCCAGTTCCTGGCAGGCCCGCTGCAGCAGCTTGCGCTCCAGATGCGGGAAGCGGCTGCGAAGCGCCTTCATCTGCGGCAGTGCGACGCGGCACACGCGGCTGTCGGCAATCGCCTCGATGTCGTAACGATGGTGGTCGCTGCCGCTCAGGCCCAGATAGTCGCCAGGCAGCACGAAGCCGTTGATCTGGCGGCGACCATCCGCCAGGGTGCGCACCAGGCGCAGTGCGCCGGCGGTCAATGTATAGACATGCTGGCGTTCCTCGCCGGTGCGGGCCAGCGTGCTGCCCATGCTGACCTGCTGCGAGACCGTGACTTGTTCCAGCGCCTGCACTTCATCGGGCGACAACGCCGAGCACACCGCAAGGTGGCGAACCGAGCAGTGCAGGCAGTCCAGCGTGATGCAGGACGGCGCGGCGGGATCGTTGGTGGCGGGCGGAGCGCCGGAAGGCCGTGACATGTTGCGGGGGGCGTATCGCGGGCGGGGGAGGGCCTTATGATACTTCAAGCGGCCGTTCGACCCTGCCCGAGGCGGGGGCGCTAGAATGTTGCCCCCTCCCACGTCCCGTTCCAGCAGGAGTTCCGCCCGTGATCAAGCCCCGTACCCCGCCCGGCACCCTTGAGCTGCTGCCGCGCGAGCAGATTGCGTTCCAGCGCATGCTGGACGTCATCCGCCGCAACTACGAGCGCTTCGGGTTCCTGCCGGTGGAGACGCCGGTGTTCGAGCTGTCCGATGTGCTGCTGACCAAGTCCGGTGGCGAGACCGAGCGCCAGGTGTATTTCGTGCAGTCCACCGGCGCGCTGGCCAACGCGGCCGAGTCGGGCGACCGTTCGTTGCCGGAAATGGCGCTGCGCTTCGACCTGACCGTGCCGCTGGCACGCTACGTGGCCGAGCACGAACACGAACTGACCTTCCCGTTCCGCCGCTACCAGATGCAGCGCGTGTATCGCGGCGAGCGCGCCCAGCGCGGTCGCTTCCGCGAGTTCTACCAGTGCGACATCGACGTGATCGGCAAGGACAGCCTGAGCGTGCGATACGACGCCGAAGTGCTGGCGGTCATCCACGCCGTGTTCTCGGAACTGCGCATCGGTGACTTCAGTATCCAGCTGAACAACCGCAAGCTGATGCGCGGCTTCTTCGAAAGCCTGGGCGTGGCCGAAGGTGAGCGCCAGCTGGCGGTGCTGCGCGAAGTGGACAAGCTGGACAAGCGCGGCGCCGATTACGTGCGCGAGACGCTGGTGGGCGAGGGCTTCAACATTCCGGCCGAACAGGTCGAGAAGATCCTGGCGTTCGTGGCCGTGCGTTCGCAGGGGCATGCCGATGCGCTGGTGCAGCTGGACGCGCTGGAAGCCGACGCCGGTTCTTCGGAGATCCTGCGTACCGGTGTTGCTGAACTGCGCGAAGTGCTGCAGCTGGTGCAGGCGCTGGGCGTGCCGGAAACCGCGTATTGCCTGAACTTCTCCATTGCGCGCGGCCTGGACTACTACACCGGCACCGTCTACGAGACCACGCTGACCGACCACCCGCAGATCGGCTCGATCTGCTCGGGCGGCCGCTACGAAGACCTGGCCAGCCACTACAGCAAGTCGAAGCTGCCGGGCGTGGGCATCTCCATCGGCCTGTCGCGCCTGTTCTGGCAGTTGCGCGAAGCCGGCCTGATCGATGGCATCGAAGCCAGCAGCGTGCAGGCGCTGGTGGCCCTGATGGACGAGCAGGGCATGCCGCAGTCGCTGGACATCGCGCGCCGCCTGCGCGCCGGTGGCATCAACACCGAAGTGCAGATGGAGCCGAAGAAGATCGGCAAGCAGTTCCAGTACGCGGCCAAGGCCGGCATCCGCTTCGTGGTGCTGGCCGGTGAAGACGAGCTGGCGCGCGGCGTGGTGGCGGTGAAGGACCTGCTGCGCGAGCAGCAGTTCGAAGTCTCCCGTGACGAGCTGGCCAGCACCCTGCTGGTGGAGCTGGAGCAGTCCAGGGCGATGGCGTAATGCGGGCCGCCGCAGGGGCGCTGTGCGTGCTCCTGCTGGCGGGCTGCCAGAGTGACCCGTCGCTGCACAGCACGCGCATCGGTCCGGACCAGTACCGGCTGCAGGTTGATCGTTGCCATGTGATCGACCGAGCGCAGCTGGAGAGTGACCTGCAGGCCCTGGCCGCGCGGAAGTGCCCGGCGGGCGCAGGGGCGTTGCAGAACATCCAGTCCCTGCCGAGCCACCAGGGCAGCCTGTTCGGCGAATGCCTGCGCCGCGGCGCGCTGCAGGCCGAGGTGCGCTGCGCGCCCTGAGTCGGGCAAGGTTGTTGATTTGAAAGCAGAACGCCCGCCCCTTGGTGGGCGTTTTGCGTTTGTGGGGAAAGAGCAGTCGAGCATGGCTCGACTCTACAAAAGCCGTACTCGATCACTTTCCCGGCGTGATCCAGCAGATCGCGGCCAACTGTCGAAGGCGGGGTGGGTCCGGTTGAGGGGGCGTGAGCCGCATGGATGCGGCGACCGAGCTTACATGGACGTACTTGCAGCGTCCCCCTCAACCGGACCCACCCCGCCAACCCTCGGGAAGCCAGCTTTTGCTGTTGCTCTGGCTCTTGCCTCTGCGGGTGCAGGGCAGCAGCCCTGCCGTATCCCAACCCAACCCTCGATTTGACGCACTGCGCAAGAATGCGCTAATGTACTAACGCGCTATTACATTGATGCATGGAACCGACCCCGTGAAAGCCCGCCCCGAAATTGCCGCCAAAGACCCGAAGGCCGACCTGGACGCCCTCGCCGAGGCCTTTGCTGCTCTGCGCGAGCCGGAGCAGGTGGTCGCCTTCCTGCGCGACCTGTGCACGCCGGCCGAACTGGAAGCCATGGCCGACCGCTGGAAGGTGGTGCCGCTGCTGCAGCAGGGTGTGCCGTACCGCGAGATCCACGAGCGCACCGGCGTCAGCGTGACCACCACCGGACGGGTGGCGCGAACGCTTGAGCATGGCCATCGAGGCTATGCCGCCGCCATCGACCGCCTTGCTTCGCGCTGATCCGCGCCCCGTTCCGAACTTCGAGACCTCCCCCATGAGTGCAACCCAGGCAGCGCCGGCACGAGACCGGCTGCGTATCGCCATCCAGAAGAGTGGCCGGTTGGCCGAGCCCGCCCGCAACCTGCTCAGCGCCTGTGGCCTGAGCTGGCGCGAAAGCCGCGACAAATTGTTCTGCTACGGCGAGTCGCTTCCGGTGGACCTGCTGCTGGTGCGCGACGACGACATCCCCGGTCTGATCGCCGACGGCGTCTGCGACCTCGGCATCGTCGGTCGCAACGAGCTGGACGAGCAGGCCGCGGCACGTCGCCAGGTCGGCCTGCCGGATGCCTACCAGGCGCTGCGCGGGCTGGGCTTCGGACAGTGCCGGCTGATGCTGGCGGTGCCGGAGGAGTGGCAATGGCAGGGTCCGGCGCAGCTGGCCGGCACCCGCATCGCCACCAGCTACCCGGCCATCCTCAAGCAGTGGTTGGCCGAGCAGGGTGTGGATGCACAGGTGGTCGAGCTGTCCGGTTCGGTGGAAATCGCCCCGCGACTGGGTACCGCCGACCTGATCTGCGACCTGGTCTCCAGCGGCGCCACCCTGCGTGCCAACCAGTTGACCCCGGTGCACAACCTGCTCGACAGCGAGGCGGTGCTGGCCGGTGCGGTGCGCGTGCCGGATGATGCGCGTGCATCGCTGCGCGCGATGCTGCTGCGCCGCCTCGATGGCGTGGTACAGCGGCAGGACCGCAAGCTGCTGATGTTCCGTGCCAGCGAGGATCGCGTCGACGCGCTGTCGCAGCTGCTGGCCGATGCCGAGCCGCTGGTGCGGCTGCCGGCCGATGGCGGCGCGCTGCGCCTGCAGACCATGTGCCCCGGCCCGCTGAGCTGGCAGCGCATGGAAGAACTCGAGCGCGCTGGCGCGCAGGGCCTGATGGTGTTGAGCGTGGAGCGGTCGCTGGCATGAACCGTCTGATCTGGTCCCGACTTGATGAAACCGCGCGCAGCGCGGCGCTGACCCGCCCGGTGCAGACCGTGGCGCAGCAGACCCGCGACGCGGTGGCGACGCTGATTGCACAGGTGCGCACACAGGGCGACGACGCGCTGCGCGCGATCACCGCACGCTTCGACGGTGTCGAGCTGTCGTCCTTTGAAGTGAGCGAAGCCGAGTTTGCCGCGGCCGAAGCTGCGGTGCCGGCTGAGTTGCGCCAAGCCATGGTGGAAGCTGCCGAACGCATCGCGCGTTTCCACGCCGCTGGCATGGGCACGGGCTATGCGGTGGAAACCGCCCCGGGCGTGGTCTGCGAGCGCATGCTGCGCCCGATCGGCCGGGTGGGCCTGTATGTGCCGGCGGGCAGCGCACCGCTGCCGTCCACCGCGCTGATGCTGGGTGTTCCCGCACGGCTGGCCGGCTGCCCGCAGGTGGTGCTGTGCACGCCGCCGCGTGCCGATGGCAGCGCGGATCCGGCGGTGCTGGTGGCCGCGCGGCTGACCGGCGTGCAGCGTGTGTTCAAGCTGGGCGGCGCGCAGGCGATCGCCGCGATGGCCTATGGCACCGCCAGCATTCCGGCCTGCGACAAACTGTTCGGGCCCGGCAACAGCTTCGTCACCGAAGCCAAGCAGCAGGTCGCACAGGACGGCGCCGCCGCCATCGACATGCCCGCCGGCCCCTCCGAAGTGCTGGTAATTGCCGATGCCGGCGCCAATCCGGCGTTCGTCGCCGCCGACCTGCTGTCGCAGGCCGAGCACGGTCCGGATTCTCAGGTTCTGCTGCTGACCGACGATGCCGCGATGCTGGCGGCGGTCGAGGCCGAAGTGGAGCGCCAGGTGGCCTTGCTGCCGCGCCAGCAGATCGCACGCCAGGCGCTGTCGGCCTCGCGGCTGATCCAGGTCGATTCGTTGGACGAAGCCTTCGCGATCAGCAACCGTTATGCGCCGGAGCACCTGATCCTGGCGCTGCGTGTTCCGCGTGCGTGGCTGGAAAAGGTGCAGGCGGCCGGCTCGGTGTTCCTGGGTGATTACACCCCCGAGGCACTGGGCGACTACTGCAGCGGCACCAACCACGTGCTGCCTACCGCCGGTGCCGCACGTGCCTACAGCGGTGTCAGCGTGGCCAGCTTCCAGAACCTGATCAGCGTGCAGAGCGCCAGCGCCGCCGGCCTGGCAGCGATCGGCGGCTGCGCGCGCATCATCGCCAGCGCCGAAGGCCTGGATGCACATGAACGTGCGGTCGCAGTGCGCATGGAGGTGGCTGCATGAGCGCGGCTATCGATGATGTGCTGGCACTGGTGCGTCCGGATCTGCGGGCGTTCGCCGGCTACAGCTCGGCGCGCAGTGCGGCGGTGCAGGGCGAGGTCTGGTTGAACGCCAATGAGTCGGCCTGGGCCAATCCGGCTGATGTGACGGGCAACAGCCGGCGCTATCCGGAACCGCAGCCGTTGGCGTTGCGTGAGGGGCTGGCGGCGCTGTACGGCGTGACGCCGCCGCAGCTGCTGGTCGGCCGCGGCAGCGACGAAGCCATTGATCTGCTGGTGCGCGCCCTGTGCGTGCCGGGCCGCGATGCCGTGCTGGTCACGCCGCCGGTGTTCGGCATGTATGCGGTCTGCGCGCGCCTGCAGGGCGCCGCATTGATTGAAGTGCCCCTGGTGGACAGCGAGGACGGCCTGCGCGCTGATCTGGATGCCGTGATCGACACCGCCAGGGCGCGCAATGCCAAGCTGGTGTTCCTGTGCGCACCGTCGAACCCGGCCGGCAGTGATATCGCCCTGGACGAGGTCGAACGGGTGGCGGTTGCGTTGCGCGGGCAGGCACTGGTGGTGGTGGACGAGGCCTATGTCGAGTACGCGCAGCGTGCGTCGGCGACCACGTTGCTGGCCGCGCACGCCAATCTGGCAGTGCTGCGCACGCTGTCGAAGGCGCACGCGCTTGCGGCCGCGCGCATCGGCACCCTGATCGCCGCGCCGGAACTGATTGCCGTACTGCGCCGTTGCCAGGCGCCGTACCCGGTGCCGACCCCGTGCGCGGAACTGGCCGTGCAGGCGCTGCAGCCGGCCGCACTGGCACGTACCGCCGAGCGCGTGGCGACGGTCATCGCCGAGCGCGAACGCCTGTTCGCTGCGCTGCCGGGCCTGCCTGGCGTGCGCCGGGTGTATGCCTCGGCCGGCAACTACCTGCTGGTCCGGTTCACTGATGCGCAGGCAGCGTTCGACACCTTGCTGGATGCCGGCGTGGTGGTACGCGACCAGCGCGCCGCGCCGCAGCTGGGTGATGCACTGCGCATCAGTATCGGCAGCCCCGAAGAGAATGACCGCGTGCTTGCGGCCCTGTCGGCGCGGAGGGCCGCAGCATGACCCCGATCCTGTTCATCGACCGCGACGGTACCCTCATCGAGGAGCCGTCCGACTTCCAGATCGACGCCTACGAAAAGCTGCGCTTCGTGCCGCAGGTGATCCCGGCGCTGCTGAAGCTGCGCGACGCCGGCTATCAGTTCGTGATCGTCACCAATCAGGATGGCCTCGGCAGCGACAGCTACCCGCGCGCCAGCTTCGATGGCCCCAACAACCTGATGCTGCAGATCTTCGAAAGCCAGGGCATCACTTTCCGTGACGTGCTGATCGACTGCAGCTGGCCGCAGGACAACGCGCCGACCCGCAAGCCGGGCATCGGTCTAATGACCGCCTACCTGCAGGACCGCAGCATCGACTGGGCGCGCTCGGGCATGGTCGGTGACCGCATCACCGACCTGCAGTTCGCTGACAACCTCAACATCCGAGGCTTCCAGCTGCGCACCGAACAGTTCGGAGGCGAGTGGGACTGGCCGGGCATCGCCCATGTGCTGGCCGATGCGCCGCGTACCGCAGTGGTCCAGCGCAACACGAAAGAGACGAAGATCCGCGTCGAACTGGATCTGGACCGCGCCGGTGATGCGCGCATCGCCACCGGACTGCCGTTCTTCGACCACATGCTGGAACAGATCGGCAAGCACGGCGGGTTCGCGCTGGACATCCAGGCCGACGGCGACCTGCACATCGACGAGCACCACACCATCGAGGACACCGGCCTCGCATTGGGCCAGGCGCTGCGCGAGGCGCTGGGCGACAAGCGCGGCATCGGCCGCTACGGCTTCACCCTGCCGATGGACGAGGCGCTGGCCAGCGCTGCGCTGGACTTCAGTGGCCGCCCGTACTTCGTGTTCGAGGGCGAGTTCAAGCGCGAGCGCGTGGGCGATATGCCGACCGAACTGGTGCCGCACTTCTTCCGTTCGCTGTGCGACGCCAGCGGGTTGAACCTCAACCTGCAGGTACGCGGCGACAACGATCACCACAAGGTGGAAGCCTGCTTCAAGGCCTTGGCCCGCGCACTGCGTCCGGCGCTGGCCCGCCAGGGCACGGCGCTGCCTTCCACCAAGGGGGCGCTGTGAGCGACGTTGCGCTGATCGATGCCGGCGGCGCCAACCTGGGCTCGGTGCGCTACGCATTGGAGCGCCTGGGTGCGACGGTGCGGCTGGTGCGCGATGCGGATGGGCTGACCGGTGCGCAGCGGGTGATCCTGCCCGGCGTCGGCGCTGCCGGTCCCGGCATGCAGCGCCTGCATGCGCAGGGCCTGGTCGAGCCGTTGCAGCGGCTGGAAGTGCCGCTGATGGGTATCTGCCTCGGCATGCAGCTGCTGTTCGAACGCTCCGAGGAAGCCGGCGTGGAAACGCTGGGGCTGATTCCCGGCGTGGTGCGCAAGCTGGTACCGGCCTGCGGCATCCGCGTGCCGCACATGGGCTGGAACCGCCTGCTGCCGCTACGCGAATCGCTGTTGCTGCAAGGCGTGCCGGAACGCGCCAGCGCCTACTTCGTGCACAGCTATGCGGCGCCGCTCAATACCCACACCGTCGCTGCCTGCGACCACGGTGGCCTGTTCACCGCCGTGGTGGAGCAGGGGCGTTACTACGGCGCACAGTTCCATCCGGAGCGCTCCGGCGAGACCGGTTCGCTGATGCTGCGCAACTTCCTCGAGGGCACTGCTGCATGAGTTTCATTGTCTACCCCGCGCTGGATATCCGCGATGGCCGCGTGGTGCGGCTGCGCCAGGGCGACTACGCGCAGGAAACCTCCTATGGGGATGACCCTCTGCCGCGCGCGCAGGCCTTTGCCGCGCAGGGTGCGCAGTGGATGCATCTGGTCGACCTGGACGCTGCGCGCGCCGGTGGCTACACGCTCGCGCCGCTGCTGGCGGATATCCGCGGGCAGACGCCATTGCGGGTGCAGACCGGTGGCGGCGTGCGCGGTCGTGATGATGTGTCGCGCATTCTCGATGCTGGTGCCAACCGCGTGGTGGTGGGCTCGCTGGCGGTGCGCCGTCCCGATGAAGTGGTCGGCTGGCTTGAGGAATTCGGCGCCGAGCGCATCACGATTGCGCTGGACGCTCGCCAGGACGCACAGGGGCAGTGGCAGCTGCCGGTGCACGGCTGGACCGAGAACGCCGGGGTGACCCTGGATGACCTGGCCCGGCGCTACGCGCGCGCCGGCATGCGCCATCTGTTGTGCACCGACATCGCCCGCGACGGCATGCTGGCCGGGCCCAACATCAGTCTCTACCAGCACCTGTCGGCGCTGCTGCCGGGCGTGGCGGTGCAGGCCTCCGGCGGCATCCGCGACGTGGCCGATGTGGCCGAAGCGCGACGTGTGGGCTGCGGCGGCGCGATCCTCGGCAAGGCGCTGCTGGAGCAGCGCATGGACCTGGCGGAGGCGCTGGCATGTTGAGCCGTCGCATCATTCCGTGCCTGGATGTGCGCGATGGTCGCGTGGTCAAGGGTGTGCGCTTCCGCGACCATGTCGACATGGGCGACATCGCCGAGCTGGCGCAGCGCTACCGCGACCAGGGTGCCGACGAGCTGGTGTTCTACGACATCGGCGCCAGCCCCGAGGCGCGCTCGGTGGACGTCGCCTGGATCGAGCGCATCGCGCGGCTGATCGACATTCCGTTCTGCGTGGCCGGTGGCATCGACAGCGTGGAAACCGCGCGTCGCGTGTTGTTCGCCGGTGCCGACAAGGTGTCGATCAACTCGCCCGCGTTGGGCCGTCCCGAACTGATCACTGAACTGGCCGACGAGTTCGGCGTGCAGTGCGTGGTGGTCGGTGTCGATTCGGTACGCGAGACCGATGGCCAGTGGCGGGTGCGCCGTTTCAGTGGCGACCCGGACAAGACCCAAGCGGTGCCGCTGCGCACCCTGGACTGGATTGTCGAGGCACAACGGCGTGGCGCTGGCGAGATCGTGTTGAACTGCATGGACAGCGATGGCGTGCGCCGTGGCTACGATGTCGTGCAGCTGCAGCAGGCGCGGGCACTGTGCCAGGTGCCGCTGATCGCTTCCGGTGGCGCCGGTGCGATGGAACACTTCGCCGAGGCTTTCGATCAGGCGGACGTCGATGGCGCGCTGGCCGCCAGCGTGTTCCACAGCGGCGCCATCGCCATTCCGGAATTGAAGCGCTACCTGCGCGGACAGCAGATCGAGGTGCGGGATGTCTATTGAAGTGAGGCCGTCACCGGACGCGCTGCAGGCGCTGGACTGGGGCAAGGGCGAAGGCCTGCTGCCGGCGGTAGTGCAGCATGCCGATACCCTGCAGGTGCTGATGCTGGGCTATGTCAGCGCCGAATCGCTGGCGGCCACGCTCGCCATCGGCCATATGACCTTTTTCAGTCGCAGCAAGCAGCGGTTGTGGACCAAGGGCGAGCAGTCCGGCAACGTGCTGGTGGTGCAGTCGATCAGTGTCGACTGCGATGCCGACACGCTGCTGGTGATCGCGCGCCCGGCCGGGCCGACCTGTCACACCGGTGCGGAGAGCTGCTTCGATGGCGCGCCGAAGGACTTCCTGGGCGGGCTGGGCCAACTGGTGGCGATGCGTGAGGCGCAGCGACCACCGGGCAGCTACACCACGAGCCTGTTCGAGGGTGGTATCCGCCGCATCGCGCAGAAGGTGGGCGAGGAGGGTGTGGAGACCGCATTGGCCGCCGTGGCGCAGGATGATGAAGCGTTGCTGGGCGAGGCGTCGGACCTGTTGTTCCACCTGCTGGTGCTGCTGCGCGCGCGCGGGATGTCGCTGGAGGATGCGCGGGCGGTGCTGGAAAAGCGCCATCGTTGAGGGAGGCGTGGGACCAATGGTCCGCACCTGCCTCTGCAATGCAGCCGAGCGTGGCTCGGCTCTACAATAGGCGGTCTTCTTCTTTCCCGGACCGCCCATGAAACTGCCTGCCGCCTGGCTGTGCTGCCTGTTGCTGACCTCGCCGGCCTGGGCCGGGGACACCGTGGTCACCGGCAAGGTCTATCTGGAACGCGACGGCCGGCCGGGTCGCGGTGCGACCGATCCGGGCCTGGCCGGGGTGCAGGTTTCCAACGGCGAGACCCTCGTCAAGACCGCCGCCGATGGCAGCTACAGCCTGCCGGTGCGCGACGGCCAGACCGTATTCGTGATCAAGCCCGATGCCTACGCCTTCCCGAAGGCGACCGACGGCCTGCCGTCGTTCTGGCGCCACTACCGCCCGAACGGCTCGCCGGCGCTGAAGTACGGCGGCATCGCCGCCACCAGCGATGTCACCCGCAACTGGGATTTCGCTCTGCAGTCGGACCGCCATGACAGCCGCCGTGGTTTCCAGATGCTGGTGTTCACCGATTCGCAGACCGCCAGCCTGAAGGACATCGGCTACTACCAGCAGTCGATCGTGGCGCCGCTGGTCGGCCAGACCAGGGCGCGCATGGGCACCACCCTCGGTGACATCGTCAACGATGACCTGGCCCTGTATCCGGCGATCAACAAGGTCACCGCCGAACTTGGCGTGCCGTGGTTCCATGTGCCGGGCAACCACGACCTCGATTTCGATGCCGCCAGCGATGAGCACTCGCTGGACAGCTGGCGCAACATCTACGGCCCGGACACCTACGCGGTGGAAGAGGGCGGCGCCAGTTTCGTGTTCCTGGACGACGTGGTGTACGACCCCAAGGCCAGGCCGAAGTACGTCGGCGGCCTGCGCGAAAACCAGTTCGCCTTCCTCGCCAGCTACCTGAAGGGGCTGCACAAGGATCGCCTGCTGGTGCTGGGCATGCACATCCCGCTGTTCGACGCGGCGCCGGGACGCGAGACCTTCCGGCATGCCGATCGCCAGCGCCTGTTCGACCTGTTGAAGGACTTCCGCAACGTGCTGGTGCTCAGCGGCCACAGCCACACCCAGCAGCACGTCTACCACGGCAAGGCCGAGGGCTGGAACGGCGAAAAGCCGCTGCACGAGTACAACGTGGGTGCCAACTGCGGTGCGTTCTGGTCGGGGGTGAAGGACGCCGCCGGCGTGCCGGACAGCACCATGAGCGATGGCACCCCGAAGGGTTATGCGCTGCTCGACGTGGCTGGCAATGGCAGCTACAAGCTGCAGTATCGCGTGGCCGGCCAACCGGCCAGCCAGCAGATCGGCCTGCATGCCCCCAAGGTGCTGCGCCAGGGCGCCTACCCGGCGTGGGGTGTCTACGCCAATGTCTACATGGGTGAGGATGCCAGCGTGGTCGAGTACCGCGTGGATGGCGGCGCCTGGCAGCCGATGAAGCAGGTCAGCCAGCCCGATCCGCGCCTGATGGTGGAGAACGTGGCCGACGATCTTGCAAACAACCTGCGTGGCTACGATCGCTCGCCGGAGGCCACCGCATCGCCGCACCTGTGGCGCGGCGCGTTGCCGACCGATCTGGCGGTGGGCAGCCACAAGGTTGAAGTGCGTTCGACCCAGCCCGATGGCGCGGTTTTCACCGCCACCACCAGCTACAGCCTGCAGACTGCCCAGCCCTGATCCAGGGCGCCGCTGCCCAACGCGAAAGGACCCCGCATGGATATCCGCTTCATGGCCGGCACCACGCCGGTGACCCTCAGCCGCCACTGGTTCACCGGCGCGATGCTGCTGCAGAGCGCCACCGAGAAGGTCTGGGTGCAGCATCCGCTGCATCCCGGCACCCACTTCTCGTTCTCGCTGGTACAGTCGTGGCTGCGCCACATTGCTGGCCATGAAGTGCTGGTAGAACGCACCCGGCCGCTGCTGTTCGCCGGCTTCCGCCCGCAGCGCCTGCGCGTGCTGGTGGACGGCGTGCAGGTGGCCGAACAGGAAGGCATGTAGGCCAACCTGAACCACCGGCGTGCTAGGCAAAGCCGCCCCGATGCCTGAGAATCGGGGCGATTCAATCGATCCAAGCAGGCCAGCGTGACCATCGCAGCAGCGTCCCCGGTTTCCTCCGACTCCGCCCGCGGCGGTCTTCCGCGCCGTCTGGTGGTCGCCGATGTCGGCGGCACCTTTGCCCGCCTCGCGCTGGCTGAAACCCAACCTGGCCAGGCGCCGCTGCTGGGCAGCCATCGCATCTACGCCTGCGCCGAGCACCCCAGCCTGGCGGCGATCCTGGCCGATTTCACCGCAGGCCTTGGCCAGCCGGTGCAGACCGCGGTGGTGGCCATTGCCGGCCTGCTCGATGGCGATGTGCTGATCAATTCCAACCTGCCATGGACGGTCTCGCTGTCGGCCACCCGCGCGCAGTCCGGGTTGGGCGAACTGCAGCTGATCAACGATTTCGAAGCGGTGGCGCTGGCCATCCCGTACCTGCAGCCCGACACGCTGGTGCCTTTGAACGGCGATGCCGATCCGGCGCAGGCGTTCCCGGCACTGGTGCTGGGCGCCGGCACCGGCCTGGGCGCCGCGCTGCGCTTTGCCGATGGCGAGCGCCCGGTGCTGGCCAGCGAGATCGGCCATGCCGCGCTCGGCGCCGGCAACACGCTGGAACTGCAGGTGCTGGGCAAGCTGCTGCAGCGCTGGGCGCACGTGGACAACGAGCGCGTGCTGTCCGGTAGTGGCCTGATGAACCTGTACCCGTGCCTGTGCGAGCTGCGCGGTGCCACCCCGGTGTGGACCAGCACCGAAGCGTTGATCGGTGCCGCGCGCAGCGGTGAAGACGTGCTGGCGGTGGAAACGCTGCAGGTGTTCTGTGCCTGGCTGGGCAGCCTGGCCGGCGACGCCGCCATCGCCGTCGGCGCGCGCTCGGTGTACCTGGCCGGTGGCATTTCCGCGCATGTGCAGGATTTCCTGGCCGATGGCCGCTTCCGCGAGCGCTTCCTCAACAAGGGCGTGCTGACCGAGGTGCTCCGCCAGGTACCGGTGTGGCGCGTGGAGCATGGCCAGCTGGGCGTGCTCGGTGCAGCGGTCTGGCACGCCGCACGACAGCCCACGCACGACTGATCGGCACGGCCGGCATCGGGCCGGCCGCACATTGCAGACTGGGAGGGGAAGATGGTGGATCGCAGGCAGTTCCTGCAGGCCGGCGCACTGGCCGCTGGCATCGCAGCATTACCGGGCGTGCAGGCGCGCACGCAGGGTGGGGCCAAAGTGGTTTCGACCTGGGACTTCGGCGTGCCGGCCAACCAGGCCGCATGGAAGGTGCTGGCCCAGGGCGGCAGCGCGCTGGATGCGGTGGAAGCAGGCGCACGCTGGGCCGAGAGCGAGCTGTGCAACCCCACCGTCGGCCATTGTGGCAATCCGGATCGCGACGGCGTGCTGAGCCTGGACGCGAGCATCATGGATGGTGATGGCCGTTGCGGTGCAGTGGCCGCGCTGGTCGACATCCTGCATCCGGTGTCGGTGGCCCGCAAAGTGATGGAAAACAGCCCGCACGTGCTCCTGGTGGGCCACGGCGCGCAGCAGTTCGCGGTGCAGCAGGGCTTCGAGCGCAAGCACCTGCTGACGCCGCAGGCCGAAGCGGCCTGGCGCGAGTGGCTGAAGACCGAGAAGTACCAGCCGCAGATCAATGCCGAGCGCCGTGGTATTCCCGGCAACAGCGACAACCACGACACCATCGGCATGCTGGCGCTGGATGCCAAGGGCCATCTGGCCGGTGCCTGCACAACCAGCGGGATGGCCTGGAAACTGCACGGCCGGGTTGGCGACAGCCCAATCATCGGTGCCGGCCTGTATGTCGACAACGACGTGGGTGCGGCCACCGCGTCGGGCGTGGGTGAGGAGATGATCCGCAACGCCGCTTCGTTCCTGGTGGTCGAGCTGATGCGCCAGGGGCGCTCGCCGGCGCAGGCCTGCCGCGAAGCCATCGACCGCGTGGTGCGCAAGCGCCCCGAAGCGAGCAGAACATTGCAGGTGTGCTTCCTGGCCATGAACAAGCGGGGTGAGGTGGGTGCCTACGCGTTGCATCGCGGCTTCGTCTACGCCGTGTGCGATGGACAGCGCCAGGATGACCTGCGCGACTCGCCGTCGATCTACACGAGCACCCAAACGTGAGCACGCGGCTGACTCTGGAAATCGCCAGCAACTCGCTGGCCTCGGCGCTGGCCGCCCAAGCCGGCGGTGCCGACCGCATCGAGCTGTTCGACAACCTGGCCGAGGGCGGCACCACGCCGTCGTTCGCCAGCATCGCGATGGCCCGCGAGCGCCTGTCGATTCCGCTGTTCGTGCTGGTGCGGCCACGCCCGGGCGACTTCCACTACGACGCGCTGGAAACCGAACTGATGCTGCGTGACATCGCGCAGTGCCGCGCGCTCGGCTGCGATGGCGTGGTGATCGGTGCGCTGGATGTGCAGGGCGGTATCGACCTGGCGCTGTGCCGTGAACTGGTGCAGGCCGCCGGGCCGTTGCAGGTGACCTTCCATCGCGCCTTTGATGCGGCCCGCGACCTGCCAGCAGCACTGGAACAGGTGATCGGACTGGGCTGCCAGCGCGTGCTGACCTCGGGCGGCCAGGTCAGCGCCGAGGCCGGTGCCGATATGCTGACGGGTCTGGTCACACAAGCGGCGGGGCGCATCAGTGTGATGGCCGGCGCGGGGCTGGGCCCAGCCAATATCGCCGTCGTCGCACGGCGGAGCGGCTGTACCGAACTGCACGCCTCGGCCAAGGGCCTGCGCCGCTCGGCGATGCAGTTCCAGAACCCGGCCTTGCGAGGGCTGGACCCGGACTGGAGCCAGACCGCCACCGCCACTGTGGCCGCGCTGCGGCAGGCGCTGGACGGCGCGCAGTAACCCGCTTCTTCTGTAGAGCCGAGCCCTCGCTCGGCTGCTCTTCGCGACGAACAACAGCAGCCGAGCACAGGCTCGGCTCTACAACGACCCGCTACCGGCCGAACGCGACCACGCGGACAAAACCGTTCCGCGCGCGGTTGTCGTGATCGTGTCACTGCTTCGTGCGCCGTTCTCTCAGCGATGTTTCGCAACCTTTTGATTTTTCTGGATGCCGGCAGCCGATAGCAGCATTCCCTCGGGTGTTGCTGCGTTGCCGCATGCCGGGCGTGGTTCAGCTGTGCTTTAGTTTGGATCGATCCACAGGAGGGGGCGCCGCGTCGGTCCTGAACCGATCCAGGAGCCCGGATCAGCCGTAGTGCCGCGCCATCACCCGTCCGTGCGTCCACACTTTCGAAGAGCAACCACCCATGGCTCAGTCCGTTCGCAAGCGCCGTCACCTGCTGTCCCAGGCCCTGATCCTCGCCCTCTTGCCGCTGGCTGCCAGTGCACAGGAAGCTGCCAGTGCGTCCACCAAGGATCTGGACGCAGTCACCGTCACCGGTTCACGCATCAAGCGCGCCGCCGTCGAAGGCCCGGCACCGGTCAACGTGATCACCGCTGCGCAGATCCAGAAAGAAGGCTTTGTCAGCGTGTACGACGCGCTGAAGACCCTCACCGAGGCCACCGGCACTGTTGAAGCCGCTTCGCAGTGGGGCTCGCATACGCCCAATGCCAGCGGCCTGAACCTGCGCGGGATGGGCCCGAACCGCTCGCTGCTGCTGGTCAACGGCCGTCGCGTGGCGGACTACCCGCTGCCGTATGGCGGTGAAACCAACTTCTCCAACTACGGCAACATTCCGGCCGCGGCGGTGGAGCGCATCGAAGTGCTGACCGGTGGCGCCTCGGCCATCTATGGTTCGGATGCGATTGCCGGCGTGGTCAACGTCATCCTGAAAACCAACTACGACGGCGACGAAGTGCGCGTGCGTGGTGGTACCTCCACCGAGGGTGGCCGCGATACCTGGGACTTGTCCTGGGCCGGCGGCAAGACCGGCGACAACTGGAGCGTGACCTACGCGCTGCAGTACACCAAGCGTGATCCGCTGTTCGGGCGTGATCGTCCGCAGATGGACGACGCCGATGATGCACCGTATCCGTCCTGGAACATGGAGCAACGCAAGGTCGGCTTCCGACCCACCGCTGGTCTGGCGCTGATCGATCCGACCACGGGCCAGCGTCTGGCACCGCCCACCGGCACCTGCGAGAAGTTCAACGGCGAGTACTACACCGCTGATCGACTGGTCTACAACTACGCCGCCAACACCATCACCAACACCGGCCGCCTGTGCGGTATGAGCGCCGACTACGCCAACTGGCTGCTCACCGGCGGTGCCGAGAACGTGTCCGGCAACCTGTATGCCACCTTCGACTTCAGCAACGACCTGCAGGCCTGGACCAACCTGGCGGTGTACCGCTCCGAAGCGATCTGGGGCACCAATCCGCCCAGCGTGTCGCTGATCGACGATGACAACGGCTACTACTGGGATGCCAACCGCAACCGTCCGATCCTGGGCGTGCGCCAGTTCACCCCGAACGAGGTGGGCGGCCTGGATACGCTGCGCAATACCAACCGCGAACTGTCCTGGGATTGGAGCGCGGGCCTGCGAGGGCGCTTGGCCGACCGCTTCGACTGGAGCGCCACGGTGGGGCGTTCCTACTACCGCGTGGAAGAGCGGCAGAACGTGGTCGACAAGCAGAAGTCGTACGACTACTTCCTCGGCCCGAAGCTGGGTACCACGGCCGATGGCGAGGCGATCTACGCCTTGAACGAATCGCGCTGGTGGAACCCGCTCACGCCGGACGAGTACTGGCAGATGGGCACGGTGGCGAAGAACCGTGCGTCCTCATGGGTCAACCAGGCCTCGGCGGATATCACCGGCGAACTGTTCCAGGGCTGGGCCGGCCCGATCTCGTTCGCCGCGGTAGCTGAAGTCGCGCAGCAGGGTTATCACCTCAGCCCCGACCCACGCGCCGGCATCGACTTTGACCTGCAGAACGTCGATCGCGGTGGCGGCGAGCGCACCCGCTATTCGGCCGGCGTCGAGTTCAAGATCCCGCTGCTGGACAGCGTGACCGCCACTGCGGCCGCGCGCTATGACCGCTATGGCAACTACAAGGCCGACGACAGCAGCGAAGCGCTGGACATCGGCAGCCAGAAGGAAACCACCTGGAACGTCGGTCTGGAATGGCGCCCGGTCGAATCGCTGCTGGTGCGTGGCTCGTACGCCACCAGCTTCCATGCGCCGGACATGCATTACCTGCTGGGCCAGCCGAGCAGTTCGGAAGTGCAGACCTATGACCGCCTGCGCTGCATCCAGAGTGGCGCGTACCTGGTCAACAACTGCGGTGTGGGCAACACCGATGTCTGGTACACGTTCGACGTGAACCGCCGTGGCACGCCGCTGCTGCGCTCGGAAACCGGCGATTCGTGGACGGTCGGTTTCGTCTGGGACGTGATGCCGAACCTGTCGGTCAGTGCCGACTACTGGGCGATCAAGCTGGAAGACATGATCGTCGACGTCGGCGCCGATGAGGTGCTGGCCAGCGAGGCCGGTTGCCTGACCGGGAAGAACATCGATGGCACGCCATGGGCCAACCCGGCCGGTGGCGAATACTGCGCCGGCATCCTGGCCCGCGTGAACCGTGACAGCAACGGCCGCCTGGTATCGATCGAGCGTGGCCCGTTCAACCTGGCCAGCCGGGAAGTGCGCGGCATCGATCTGACCGCACGCTATCGCCTGGAAACCGCGCAGTGGGGCAGCTTCCAGCTGGGTGTGAACTACACCAACCAGATCTCCACCAAGGAACAGCGCTACGCCAACGACCCGAACCCGGAACGCCGCGACCGCGACCTGCGCAGCAAGCTGCGCGCGAGCCTGGCCTGGCAGCGCGGCAACTGGAACGCCAATGTCTATGCCGACCGCGTGGGCTCGGTGCCGGGCGTGCGCTACCACTGGGGCACCGACCGCCTGGACAACCCCGGTGGCTGCCTGCCGTTCGCCGATGGCTACGTGCCCAGCGACAGCCCGTCGCTGAACTGCCTGGAGCCGGCAACACGTCCGGATGGCTCGCCGAACCCGAACCCGAATGCAGGCCAGCAGACTGCGCGCTATTTCGGCCGGGTCGGGCCGTTCATCACCTGGAACTTCAACGTGGGCTACCAGGTGACCGAACACGCGAAGGTAAACGTGTACGTCAACAACGCCTTCAACTCCGCCAGCTGGAACCACAAGGACCCGTACAAGCTGGACTACGATTTCGCCCCGACCCGGTTGCTGGGCGCGGTCGGCCGCGAGTTCGCGTTGGAGTATGTATTCACCTTCTGAGGAGACCTACCTCTGGCGGTAGATCCGCGCCATGCGTGGACGTGGACGCCGGGTGCCCATTCAGGAAATGCGGACAGGCTGGATTTGACCTTCCCACGATGGCAAGGTTTAGCCTGTCCGCATCCAGAAGGAATCCCGGGAATCCGATCATGAGCACGCCGCGCGCCGCTGCTGTCTCCGCCAGCCCCTCCACCATCAGTCTACCCATCGAGGGCATGACCTGCGCCAGCTGTGTGGGCCGGGTCGAGGCGGCACTGTCCAAGGTCGAAGGTGTGGGCAGTGTTTCGGTCAATCTGGCCACCGAGCGCGCGGATATCCGCCCGTCCGGTCCGGTCGATCGGGCCGCGTTGATCCAGGCGGTGGAGCGGGTGGGCTACGACGTGCCCCCCGCCACCGTTGAACTGGCCGTGGAAGGCATGACCTGCGCCTCCTGCGTGGGCCGCGTGGAGCGCGCGCTGCTGGCGGTGCCAGGCGTGAGCCAGGCCAGCGTGAACCTGGCCACGGAGCGTGCGACCGTGCGCGGCGTGGCTGATACGGCCGCCTTGGTTGCGGCCATCGACAAGGTCGGCTACGCCGCACACCCGATCGAGGCCGGCGTGCAGTCCGATGAGGAGGCCGCAGAAAAGAAGGATGCCGAGCGCGCTGAGCTGAAGCGCGACCTGATCGTGGCGTCCGCGCTGGCGCTGCCGGTGTTCGTGCTGGAGATGGGTTCGCACCTGATTCCCGGCATGCACGAATGGGTGATGGCCCACATCGGCATGCAGACCAGCTGGTATCTGCAGTTCGCACTGACCCTCCTGGTGCTGGCCATCCCCGGTCGTCGTTTCTACCAGAAGGGCTTCCCGGCGCTGCTGCGGTTGGCGCCGGACATGAATTCGCTGGTGGCGGTGGGCACCGCCGCAGCGTTCGGTTATTCGGTGGTGGCGACCTTTGCACCGCGGCTGCTGCCGCCGGGCACGGTGAACGTCTACTACGAAGCGGCCGCGGTGATCGTTGCGCTGATCCTGCTCGGCCGCTTCCTCGAAGCGCGCGCCAAGGGCCGCACCTCGGAGGCGATCAAGCGTCTGGTCAACCTGCAGGCCAAGGTCGCCCACGTGATCCGTGACGGCCGCACCGTCGATATCCCGGTCAATGAAGTGCAGAGCGGCGACGTGGTGGAAGTGCGGCCAGGCGAGCGTGTGCCGGTCGATGGCGAGGTGGTTGAAGGCCGCAGCTACATCGACGAATCGATGATCAGCGGCGAGCCGATCCCGGTTGAGAAGCAGCCGGGCAGCAGCGTGGTGGGCGGTACGGTCAACCAGAAGGGCGCACTGACGGTACGTGCGACGGCGGTGGGCGCGCAGACCATGCTGGCGCAGATCATCCGCATGGTCGAACAGGCACAGGGCTCGAAGCTGCCGATCCAGGCGGTGGTTGACAAGGTCACGCTGTGGTTCGTGCCGGCAGTGATGCTGGCCGCGCTGGCGACCTTCGCAGTCTGGCTGATCTTCGGCCCGTCGCCAGCCCTGAGCTTCGCGCTGGTCAACGCGGTAGCGGTGCTGATCATTGCCTGCCCCTGCGCGATGGGGCTGGCCACGCCGACCTCGATCATGGTCGGTACCGGCCGCGGCGCCGAAATGGGCGTGCTGTTCCGCAAGGGCGAAGCACTGCAGCTGCTGAAGGACGCGAAGGTGGTGGCGGTGGACAAGACCGGCACGCTGACCGAAGGCCGCCCGCGCCTGACCGACTTCGAGATCACGGACGGTTTCAATCGCAGCACCGTGCTGGCGGCGGTTGCCGCAGTGGAATCGCGCTCTGAACATCCGATCGCCCGCGCCATCGTCGATGCAGCCACTGAACAGGGCATTGCACTGCCGTCGATGGTCGATTTCGAATCGGTCACCGGCATGGGCGTGCGTGCCAGCGTTGATGGTGCGCGGGTGGAGGTCGGTGCCGATCGCTTCATGCGCGATCTGGGCGTGGACATCACTTTGTTTGCGACGCTGGCGGCAGAGCTGGGCACCCAGGGCAAGTCGCCGCTGTATGCCGCCATTGACGGTCGCCTGGCCGCAATCATCGCGGTATCCGATCCGATCAAGCCGAGCACGCCGGCCGCAATCGCGGCACTGCATCAGCTTGGCCTGAAGGTGGCGATGATCACCGGTGACAACGCTGGTACCGCGCAGGCGATCGCGCGCCAGCTCGGCATCGACGAAGTGGTGGCCGAGGTGCTGCCGGAAGGCAAGGTCGAGGCGGTGCGCCGCTTGAAGACCACACATGGCCATGTCGCCTTCGTCGGCGACGGCATCAACGATGCGCCGGCACTGGCCGAGGCCGATGTCGGCCTGGCGATCGGAACCGGTACCGATATTGCGGTGGAATCGGCCGATGTGGTGCTGATGTCGGGCAACCTGCAGGGCGTGCCGAATGCCATTGCGTTGTCGAAGGCGACGCTGGGCAACATCCGGCAGAACCTGTTCTGGGCCTTCGCCTACAACACCGCGTTGATTCCGGTAGCGGCCGGCGTGCTGTACCCGGTCTGGGGCGTGCTGCTGTCGCCGGTGTTCGCGGCCGGTGCGATGGCCCTGTCCAGCGTGTTCGTGCTGGGCAACGCGCTGCGTCTGCGTCGCTTCCAGCCGCCGATGGCGGATGCCACCGCGGCCACCCACTGAAGGAGATCCGCATGAACATCGGTGAAGCTGCCAAGGCCTCCAGCGTTTCGGCGAAGATGATCCGCTACTACGAACAGATCGGCCTGATTCCCGCCGCTGATAGAACCGAGTCGGGCTACCGGGCGTATTCGCAGGCGGACATCCACCGCCTGCGTTTCATCCGCCGCGCACGCGATCTGGGCTTCCAGGTGGCCGAGATCACTGATCTTCTGGGCCTCTGGAATGACACCTCGCGGCACAGTGCCGACGTCAAGCACCTGGCCGAGCAGCACATCGCCGATCTGGAGCAACGCATCGAGCACATGCGGCAGATGGCCGACACGCTGAAGTCGCTGATCAGCTGCTGCGCGGGCGATGAGCGCCCGGAGTGCCCGATCCTGCAGCGGCTGGGGGAGGACGATGAGGCGCCGGCGCCGTTCGATGCCGCGAAGACCGGTGCGGTGCGGCGGCGTACGCACAAGCATTGACTCGATATCGCATGCATTGAAAAGCCCGCCGGATGCAGCAGCACCGGGCGGGCTTTTCAGTGTGAGACAGGGCAGGGGATCAGGCCGTGCGCGGTGGGAAACCTGCGTCGTTCAGCGCTGCCACGATCTGCGCTTCGCTGGCCGAGGTCTGTACCTGCACGCGACGGCTGGCGGGGTCAGCCTGCACGCTGGCCTGCGGGTCCACGCCTTCAATCGCCTTGGTCACGCTGCGCGCGCAGCCGCCGCAGGTCATGCCTTCAACATGGAATTCCATCTGTAGCTCCTTCGGTGCTCTTGGGGTGGAGTCAGTGTGCACCTTCCAACGATGGCAGGGTCAAGCGCCGGGCTGAACGACAGGCAAGGCGCCGACAAAAAACGGCAGCCACCTGTACCAGCGTGGCTGCCGTGGAGGAACGTCCCCGCCAGGGCGGGGCGTGGGTTGCACCGGGGCGCGCCCGGGCAACCCGGTGTTGCCTTAGAACTTCCAGGTAGCGCCGAAGTACAGCTGGCGGCCCGCATAGGTATTGGAGATCAGGCGTGCCTTGGTGTCGCTGCCCAGGTGCACGCGCTGCTCGGACTTGGTGGCATTGATCACCGAGGCGGTCAGCGTCCAGTCCGGGGTCAGGTTGTAGGCCACGTTCAGATCCAGCTGGTCATACGGCTCGGTGTAGACGGTGAGGCCATTGTTGAGCCCGCCGACTACCTGCCCGCGACGGTTGAACGAGGCGCGTGCGAGGAACTTCTCGTTCTCGTAGAAGACCGTCACGTTGGCCTGGTTCTTGGCGCTGCCGACCAGCGGCGAGGAGCCGATTTCCTGCCCGTCCAGAACAATGGAAGCCAGGTTGGTGTCGTTGTAGGTGTAGTTGGCCTGCACGCCAAAGCCGAAACCGAACGTGTACTGGCCATACAGCTCGACGCCCTGCGACACACCATCGCGGCCATTGGCCTGGGTCTCGTAGCGCTGCACGTTCACCGCTTCACCGTTGATGACCATCGGCGTGTCGCGCACCACCGGCAGGGTGAAGTTGTCCACGTTCTTGCGGAACAGGCCGACGCCGGCCACCGCGCCCGGCTGGAAGTACCACTCCAGGCCCAGGTCGAACTGGGTGGCCTTGAACGGCTCCAGCTGCTTGTTGCTGCCCTGGCCGACCCAGCCTGCCGTCGATGCGCCGCCGGCAACGCGGCGATCATTGACGTACTCCTCGCTGTAGTAGCTCAGTGCGCCCGGTGCTGCGATGTCGGTGTAGCCAGGGCGGGCGATCACCTTCGATGCGGCACCACGCAGCACCAGCGTGTCGGTGATGTCCCATGCAATGTTGAAACTCGGCAGCACGTCGGTGTAGGTGCGGTCCACGCCGATCAGGCTGTAGGTCTTGCTCTGCGCCAGGTCATGCGGCAGGCGCACGAAGCCGCTCTCGCAGCTGTAGGTCGGGTAGGCCGCAGCAGCTGGATCGGTGCACGCCATCGGCGCACCGGATGCGTTGTCCAGGAAGTAGTCGTTGAACTTCTCGATCGAGTCGGAAGACTGCGCGAACTGCTTGGTGCGCACCACGCGCACGCCGACATTGCCGCGCACGCGCTCGGTGCGGAAGTTGGCCTGGAAGTAGCCGGAGTAGATCTTCTCGTTGACGTTGTAGACGAAGTCTTCCTCGGTACGGTTGTGCGAACCACCGTAGGTCTTGTTCAGATAGTCGATGTACGCCGGGTAGTTGATGCCCGGGAACACGTTGGCATTGAAGCCACCGGCAATGTTGCTGATCGGATTGGACAGGAAGAAGCCGGGCTGCGCATCGCCGGCAGTCGGATCGCAGCCACTCTGGTAGCGGCTGTTGTCATAGTCGGCCGGGTCACGGCCGGGGCACACCCAGTAGGTGTTGCCGGTGTTGCGGTGGACCTTGCCGTCACGGTACTTGGCACCGAACTGGATCGAATCCAGCCAACCGGACTCAAACAGCTTGGTCACGTCGGCCTGGAAGTAGTTCTGCTTGACCTCGGTGCGCTTCCACGACGAATCGGTCGAGCCGGTGTCGACTTCGGCGATGCCGTTCATCAACTGCTGCTGCAGGTCGGGCGAGAAGGTGGCAGACGGCGTGCCAGTCAGGTCCCATGCGCTGTACTGGTTACCGGACAGGTAGTCGTTGCCGACCTTGCGGCGCGGCTTGGCCGACATGCGGAAATTCATCGACGGACCACCTTCGGACCAGGTGCGGCCACCGGTGAACGAGGCCTTCCACAGCGGGCTGATGTCCCAGTCGATGGTCAGGTCGGCGGTCTGCGACAGCGCCTTTTCCTTGCTGTAGCCACCGGTCAGCTGCGGTGTCGGAATCGTGCAGTCGTCCGGGCCCCAGCCGCCGGGCTTGAGGCCGGCGGCCTTGGCCTGGTCTTCGCTGCAGTAGTAGGTCTTTCCAGCCAGCTTTTCGAACTGGGCACCGGTGACGGTGTTGCCGCTGGCATCGAAGTCCAGGCCATTGAGCAGGCGGCCTCCGGCCCAGTTGCCGTCCTGGTTGTAGCGCGCCATGCTCCATTCCGGAATCTTCAGCATGTTCTGGGTGTAGTCACCCTGCAGCTCGAAGCGGAAGTAGTTGGCGGTCATCGTGACGTTGTCGACCGGCTTGAACTGGAAGGTCAGCTGGCCGCCCTTGCGCTCGCGCTTTTCTTCCTTCACCGCGAAGTTGACCGAGGTCGGCATGAAGAAGTCGCTGTAGTTGCCGCCGGTCTGGTTGTTGAAACCGGACTTGCCCCACCAGTAGTGGATGCCATCCTGCTGCTGCACGTTGCCATAGGCGTCGCGTGCCCTGCCGGCGCCGTACCACTGGTAGTCCTCGGTGCTGGCTTCCATGGTGCGGGTGGTGCGCTTCTGCTGGGTCACGCCGACCAGCACGCCGAAACGCTCATCCTTGCTGTGCCACGAATACAGGGCCGAGGCCTGCGGGTCGATATCGTGGTGGGTATCGGAAGAGGTACCCTCGAGCGTGACGAAGCCCGAGTTGGACTCCATGTCCAGCGGACGACGGGTGTGCAGGATGACCGTGCCGCCGATGCCGCCTTCGTCGATGCGTGCTTCCGGCGACTTGAATAGCTCGGCGCTGGACAGCATGTTCGACGGCAGCAGGGTGTAGTTGAACGAACGGGTGGCTTCGTCGTTGGTTTCCGACGTGGCCACGTAGTTGCCATTCAACTGGGTCAGGGTCAGGTCCGGCGCAAGGCCGCGCACGCTGACACTCTTGCCTTCACCACCGCTGCGGGTGATGACCACGCCGGGCACGCGCTGCAGTGCGTCGGCCACGTTCTTGTCGGGGAACTTGCCGACGTCCTCGGCGGTGATCACTTCGACAACGGCGTTGGCGTCGCGCTTCTGCTCAAGGCTCTTTTCGATGGCGTAGCGGTAGCCGGTGACCTGGACGCTGTCCAGGTTGGTGGCGTCCTGCGAGCCGGTGGTGGTTGCCTGCTGCGCGGCGGCGCCGGCCGGAGCGACGGCGGCGGCCAGGGCCAGCGCGACGGCCAACGACAATGCGTCCTGGCCATGCGTACGTGTTGAATGCTTCATTCCCATCTCTCCCTCTCTCCTGGATTGATCCGGTGACGTGGCACGGACAACTTGAATCGATCTAATTTGAAGTGACATTGTCGCTATCGCCATGCAGTGGCAGTTGCACCGTGCACGTGGCCTGGTACGTCCTGTTGCCGCTCCCCCAACTCCCGGCCATCGCAGCGTCGTCTTGGATCGATCTAAGCGATGGGCGGGCGTTTTTTTAGCATGGGTCGCCCGCGGGCGCATGCTGCTCCGCAATATGGTACTGGCGTGGCGAAGGGATGACGGTTTGCTGAAAACAGTGAAATCGTTTTCGTGCGCAGGGGAGGGGGGGGCGGCAGGGCTGCGCCCTGCACCTGCTCGACGCCAAGGCCAAAGCCAGAACGGCTCTGGTTTTCTGTGGGTTGGGCGGGGCGTTGTCGGATTGCGGGGACGCCGTAAACCCGTCCATGGGGGCTTGGCCGCGGCATCCATGCCGCGGACACCCCGCAATCCGACACCGCCCCGCCTTCGACAGTTTCCCGGTGACGGTTGGACTGATCCTGGAACGACATGGGGGCGTGGGGTCAGATCCGTTTTCCTTTGGAAAACGGATCTGACCCCAATCGATTTCGTTATCTGACAGAGATTCATCCACGCATGGCGTGGATCCACAGATCGCGGAAATCTGTCGAAGGCGGGGTGGGTCCGGTTGCGGTGGTGTCCGCGGCATGGATGCCGCGGCCAAGCCCCCATGGACGGGTTTACGGCGTCCCCCGCAACCGGACCCACCCCGCCATCCCACGGATAGCCGGCTTTTGCTGTTGCTTCGGATTCGGCTTCGGCATCGGCATCGGCAGGTGCAGGGCGCAGCCCTGCGAACACCCCTCTCATGCTGCGCCGCAGAATGCATTCGGCTGAACCTGCATGCTCTACTTGAATCGATCTAAATTCACGGTCTGGTGGGTCGGGCGTCATTCCAGGGGGAGCTTTCTGCCAGTCATGGTGGAGCTCAGCGGAACGACGCCGGGCGATCCGCGCCGTCTGCCTCCGCGTCATCGACTACAGGAACCCGACATGCGTCCAGTGCCGTCCGCTCCCGCCGTCCCATTGTCTTCGCGTCCGCTGGCGCGCCTGGCCTGCCTGCTCGCACTGTCGGCGTCGCCGATGCTGCTGCAGGCCGCACCGGCAGCGTTGGAGCGGGAGGTCAATACCTTCATCGGCAGCAAGGACGATGGCAATACGTTCCCGGGCGCGTCGGCGCCGTTCGGCCTGATCCAGGTCAGCCCGATCGGCAGCCACTACTCGGGCTGGCGCTATGACGATGAGAAGATCCGCGGTTTCGGCCACTCCTTCATCTCCGGCGCAGGCTGCTGGGAGCAAGGCGGCCAAGTGTCGGTGCTGCCGGTGACCGGCTTGATCGGTCCGGGCGGTGATTTCGATACCGGCAACGCCAAGCAGTTCGACCACAAGGCGTATGCCTCGTCGTACACCCACGACGGCGAGATCGGCCAAGCGGGCTATTACAAGGTGCGGCTGACCAGCTACGGCGGCATCGATGCTGAGACCACCGCGCGTACGCGCGCCGCAGCCGAGCGCTACACCTTCAGCCAGCGCCAAGGCGATGGCCACGTGCTGGTCAATGTCGGCCAAGCCAACGAACGCCACTCGGTGATCGGCAGCGTGGTCGATGTGGTCGGCGACCGCGTGGTGGAAGGCAAGCTGGTCACCAAGAGCTTCTGTGGCGGGCACCAGTACACCACCTGGTTCCGCATCGAGTTCGACCGTCCGTTCAAGGCGCATGGCACCTGGGGCGAGGGCGGTGGCCTGCCGGGTGCGCGGCACAGCATGGAAGGCGAGCAGAAGCCGAACGGTGCCTGGCTGACCTTCGACCTGGCCAAGGGCCAGTCGGTGACGGCGGTCAGCGCAATCTCGCACGTGGATGCCGAAGGCGCGCGCATCAATCTGCGCGCAGATGGCATGCAGGGTGGAGCGCTGCTCGGTTTCGACCGCATGCGTGCGTTGTCGCAGCAGTCGTGGCGTGAGCAGCTGGGCCGGGTGCGTGTGCAGGGCGGCAACGCCGACGACCGCGCCGTGTTCTACAGCGCGGTCTACCACGCGCTGCTGCAGCCGATGACCGGCAACGACGCCGACGGCCGCTACCGTGGCTATGACGATGGCATCCATCGTGCCGACGGCTGGACCTACTACGAGTACTTCTCGCTGTGGGATACCTACCGCGCGCAGAACCAGTGGCTGGCACTGACCCGCCCGGACGTGGCGCGTGACATCGGCCGTACCCTGCTGGCGATCGACGAGCAGGGCGGTTGGCTGCCGCGCTGGGGCTATGCCAATTTCGAGACCAACATCATGACCGGCGATCCGGTTACGCCGTTCATGGTCGATCTGTGGCGCTTCGGCGCGCTCAAGGGCCGTGAATCGCAGGCCTGGGATGCGCTGCGCCGCAACGCGTTCGGCACGCCGCCGCTGAACTCGCGCATGGCTGGCCGCTCCGGCAACCCGACCTATCTGGACAAGGGCTACGTGGTCTACGACCGCGCGTTCCCGTCCAAGGGCATGGACGTCGATCCGCATCACGGCGGTTCGGCGACGCTGGAATACGCGCTGGCGGATTGCGCGCTCTCGCAGATGGCCGATGGCCTCGGCCACGCGCAGGACGCGGCGACGCTGCGTGAGCGCGGCCGCAACTGGCGCAAGGTGTGGGACCCTCAGGTGCGCGACGCCGAGACCGGCTTCACCGGTTTCCCGCGCCCGCGCACCGAAGATGGCCAGTGGTACACGCCGGCCGATGGCCACTACAGCCCGCGCTCGCATCACGGTTTCCATGAAGGCACGGCGTGGCAGTACCAGTGGCTGGCGCAGCAGGACGTGCCGGGCCTGGTCGAAGCGATGGACGGCCGCGAACAGGCCGGCCGCCGCCTCGATGCCTTCTTCGCGATGGACGCGCTGCAGGCCGACCCGCTCAATGCCGCCCGCAAGGAGTGGGTGGTCGGGCCGTACAGCTATTACAACCAGTTCCGCTACAACCCGAACAACGAGCCGGACCTGCACTCGCCGTGGCTGTACACGCTGATCGGCCAGCCGTGGAAGACCGCGGCCGTGGTGCGCGCCGCGCAGCAGTTGTTCACCAATGCGCCCAACGGCGTAACCGGCAACGATGACCTCGGCACGATGTCGGCCTGGTACCTGTTCAGCGCCATCGGCGTGTACCCGGCGGTGCCGGGCAGCGGCCAGTTCCTGCTGCACACCCCGCGCTTCAGCAAGGTGGAAGTGGACATGGGCAATGGCCGCACGCTGCGCATCGATGCGCCGGGTGCCGATGGCCGCCGCCTGCAGTACGTACAGGGCGTGCAGGTCGATGGCCAGGCGCATGCACCGGTGTGGCTGGACTGGAACCGGCTGCAGCAGGGCCCGCGGCTGCAGTTCGCGCTCGACGCGAAGGCGCCGGAGCAGGGCTGGGGCACGGCGGTGAAGGACCTGCCGGTGTCCTGGTGCGCGGCACCGGGCAGCCAGCTGCGCTGAGACGGACTGTGCCGTTCGCGGTGACCCAGCGAACGGCACGGCATGACAGGGCCCTGATCCATTAGGCTTGAGCATCCAGCGGAGTCCGGGAAGACGATGAACGACAACGGCAGCAGTCCCAGCAAGCGCGCCGGCAAGGCGGTGACGGTGACCGACATCGCGCGTGCCATCGGCGTGTCACGGGCAACCGTGTCGCTGGTGCTGCGCGGCAGCCCACTGGTCAACGTCGATACCCGCGCCAAGGTCGAGGCCGAACTGCGCCGCCAGCGTTATGTCTACAACCGCGCGGCGGCCAACCTGCGCCGGCGCACGTCATCAAGCATCGCGCTGGTGATCAACGATCTGTCCAACCCGTTCTTCGCCGAGTTCGCCTCCGGTGTGGACGAGGCGCTGGGTGGACGCGGTTACGTGACCCTGCTGGGCAGTACCGGTGAATCGCCGGAGCGCCAGCAGGCGGTGCTGTCCACGCTGATGGAGCACACCCCGGCCGGCCTGATCCTGTCACCGGCCGAGGGCAGCGATACCGCGCAGTTGCGGCAGGCGTTGGGCGCCAATGCCAACGTGCTGCTGTTCAACCGCGAGCTTGAAGGGGCTGACTGGGATTTCCTCACCCTCGACAACCAGCACGGCGCCTATCTCGCCACGCGCCACCTGATCGAGCGCGGCCATCGCCAGATTGCTTTCTTCGGCGGCCACGCCGCATCGAGTTCGTGCCACCAGCGCCGTGCCGGTTTCCAGCAGGCGCTGGCCGAGGCCGGTCTGTCGCTGCCGCCGGGCTGGATGATCGAATCTGCACCGAACCGTCTGGAAGCCGCCGCGCGCACCGATGAGTTGTTTGCCGACGGCCATCGCCCGAGTGCGGCGGTCTGCTACAACGACACCGTCGCGCTGGGCCTGATGCTGGGCCTGAATTCACGTGGCATCCGTCCGGGCGGCGATTTTGCCGTTACCGGTTTCGACGATATTTCCGAGGCTGCGGTGGCGGTGCCGCCGTTGACCACGCTCACCGCCGATCCGCGCGAGCGTGGCCGCCAAGCCGCGGCGCTGCTGCTGCAACGACTGGACGAACCGGACGCGCCGCCACGGCGCACGGTCGCACCGGTGCAGCTGCGCATCCGCGAAAGCAGTGCCGCACGGCCGAACTGATTCCTTCCATACACCCCTTCCACGCAACAACGACCTTCCGCGCATCGAGGCGCGTACCGCATGCCGATCTCCGCAACGCCCCGTCCACCGGGTTCCTCCAGCAGCCAGGCACCGGTCATGAATGCCCGTGCTGCTCTGGCGGTCGCCACCACCATCTTCTTCATGTGGGGCTTCCTGACAAGCCTCAACGACGTGCTGATCCCGCATCTGAAGGCGGTGTTCGAGCTGAACTACACCCGCGCGATGCTGGTGCAGTTCACCTTCTTCGGCGCGTACTTCCTGATGTCGGTGCCGGCCGGTCGGCTGGTGGCCCGTCTGGGCTACAAGAAGGGCATCATCGCGGGCCTGCTGATCGCAGGCGTGGGCGCGCTGGGCTTCTGGCCGTCGGCCGCGCTGCGCACCTACGAAGCCTTCCTTGCATCGCTGTTCGTGCTGGCCAGCGGCATCACCGTGCTGCAGGTCGCTGCCAATCCTTACGTCGCGCTGCTTGGCCCGGAACAGACCGCATCGAGCCGTCTGACCCTGGCGCAGGCGCTCAATTCGCTGGGCACCACGCTGGCACCGCTGTTTGGTGGCTTCCTGATCCTCAGCACCGCAGTGAAGAGCGGCGATGAGATCGACGCGATGCCGGTGGCCGAGCAGATGGCCTACCGTGCCGCCGAGGCGCAGTCGGTGCAGGGCCCGTACGTGGGCCTGGCCATCGCGCTGGTGCTGCTGGCGGTCTTCGTCTACCTGTTCCGCCTGCCCAGCCTGACTGAGTCGACCGAGCAGGCCGACAGCGGCCACCACACGCTGCTGGATGCCCTCAAGCACCCGCACGTGCTGTTCGGCGTGCTGGCCATCTTCTTCTACGTCGGCGCCGAAGTGTCCATCGGCAGCCTGATGGTGAACTACCTGGCGCTGCCGGAGATTGGCGGCATGACCGAACAGCAGGCCACGAACTACGTGTCGGCCTACTGGGGCTGCGCCATGGTCGGCCGTTTCGCCGGCGCGTGGCTGCTGGCCAAATTCTCGCCGCGCCGCCTGCTGGCCGGTTTCGCCGCTGCCAACGTGGTGCTGCTGGTCGTCACCCTGACGTCGGGCGGCAAAGTCGCGCTGTACGGCATCGTGGCGACCGGTCTGTTCAACTCCATCATGTTCCCGACCATCTTCTCGCTGGCCATCGAACGCCTGGGACCGTTGACCAACAAGGCCTCCAGCCTCTTGATCATGGCCATCGTCGGCGGCGCGATCATCCCGCTGCTACAGGGCATGCTGGCCGACCGCATCGGCCTGCACCTGAGCTTCGTGCTGCCGGTGATCTGCTACGTCTACATCATTTTCTACGGTCTTGTGGGCTCGCGCCCGCCGGCTGTCCGCACGCAGGGAGGCTGAGTCCGGAATGGGTTCCATCGTTTGCTTCGGCGAAATTTTGATCGATCTACTAGCGCAGCCGCCGGCCTCGGACGATACGCCGCGCGCGTTCCTGCAGTACGCCGGCGGGGCGCCGGCCAACGTTGCCGTGGCGGCAGCGCGACTGGGCGCCAAGACCCAGTTCGTCGGCATGCTCGGCCGTGACATGTTCGGTGACTTCCTGGCCGACAGCCTGGTCGAGCACGGCGTGGGCACGGATTACATCGTGCGTACCGATGAGGCGAAGACCGCGCTGGCCTTCGTCGCCCTTGACGCCAGTGGCGAGCGCAGCTTCAGCTTCTACCGCCCGCCAGCGGCAGACCTGCTGTTCCGTGACAGCGATTTCCAGGCTGCCTGCCTCGACAGCGCGCAGTGCTTCCACGTCTGCTCCAACAGCCTGACCGAGCCGGCCATCGCCGAGGCGACCTTCGCCGGCATGGATCGTGCCCGTGCGGCCGGTGCGGTGGTCAGCCTGGACCTCAACCTGCGTCCCGCCCTGTGGCCGGCCAACGAGGACCCGACGCCGCGCCTGTGGCAGGCGCTGGAGCGCGCGGACCTGGTCAAACTGTCGCGCGAGGAGCTGGACTACCTGGCCGCGCCGCTGGGCGCTGATGGCGAGGCGACGGTGCTGCGGCGCCTGCTGGCCGCGCAGGCGCGCTGGGTCATCGTTACCGACGGTGCGGCTACGCTGCATTGGTACACCCGCGACAACCACGGCACGGTCACCAGTTTCCGCGTGGCCACGGTCGACACCACGGCTGCTGGCGATGCCTTCGTCGGTGGCGTGCTGGTCGGCCTGCTGGAGCGCGGTGGGGCGGGCGCTGGTTTCGCCGCGTTCTGCCAGGACCCGGAGGCGATCACCGCCACGCTGCGCTTCGGCGCCGCCGTGGGAGCGCTGGCTGTTACCCGCAAGGGCGCGTTCGCCGCGATGCCCTCGCTCGATGAAGTGCAGCAGCTGCTGCAGGCCCAGGACATTACCGCATGAGCACCTCGCCCGATTTCCGTTCGCCCGCGTTCCTGCGCGCTCATATCGCCGACACGATGGCGTTCTACCACCCGCGCTGCATCGATCCGGACGGTGGCTTCTTCCACTACTTCCGTGATGACGGCAGCATCTACGATGCCAGCCACCGCCACCTGGTGAGCAGCACCCGTTTCGTCTTCAACTACGCGATGGCCTACCGCGAGTTCGGCAATGCCGAATACCGCGAGGCCGTCGAGCACGGCGTGCGCTACCTGCGCGAGGTGCACCGCAACCCGGCCACCGGCGGCTATGCCTGGACCCTGCGCGATGGCAAGGTCGAGGACGACATGAACCACTGCTACGGCATGGCGTTCGTGCTGCTGGCCTACAGTTGCGCGCTGAAGGCCGGTATCGAACAGGCGCGTGTGTGGATGGACGAGACCTGGCAGCTGCTGGAAGCGCGCTTCTGGGAGCCACAGTACGGCCTGTACAAGGACGAGGCCGATGGCCAGTGGAACTTCACCGGCTACCGCGGTCAGAACGCCAACATGCACATGTGCGAGGCGATGCTGGCGGCGTTCGAGGCCAGTGGCGAGCAGCGCTATGTCGAGCGCGCGTTGCAGCTGGCTGACAACATGACCCGCCGCCAGGCCGCCAAGGCCGGTGGCCTGGTCTGGGAACACTACGATGTGAACTGGGAGATCGACTGGGACTACAACCTGGACGACCCCAAGCACCTGTTCCGCCCGTGGGGCTTCCAGCCGGGCCATCAGACCGAATGGGCCAAGCTGTTGCTGATCCTCGATCGCCACGTGCAGGCGGACTGGCTGGTGCCGACCGCGCAGCACTTGTTCGATGTGGCCGTGGCGCGCAGCTGGGACGACGCCCGGGGCGGCTTGTACTACGGTTTCGCGCCGGAATCGCGCCGGCAGCCGGGCATGGATGGCGCCCCGATCGGCGGCGACAGCTTCGTCTGCGACGACGACAAGTACTTCTGGGTGCAGGCGGAGACGCTGGCGACCGCCGCACTGATGGCCAAGCGCACCGGCGATGACCGCTACTGGCAGTGGTACGAACGCATCTGGGCGTATTCGTGGGAACACTTCGTCGATCACCAGTACGGCGCCTGGTTCCGCATCCTCGATGCCGACAACCGCAAGTACAGCGACGAGAAGAGCCCGGCCGGCAAGGTGGATTACCACACCATGGGCGCGTGCTACGAAGTGTTGAACGTGGTGCGCTGAAGATCGTTCGAATGCAGTAGTGCCAGGCCATGCCTGGCAATCCGAAATCGGTAGCGCCGGGCGACACCCGGCGGAAAAACAGGAGCTCCGCGTGCATCGTCTTTCCCTCGTTGTCCGTCTGCTCCTGCTGCTGATTGCAGCGTCCGCTTTTCCGGCAACGGCGGCGCCTTTGCAGGCGCAATGGCAATTCCGCATGCTGCCTGGCGATTCCCAGGGTGCTGCCCATCCGGGCCTGCAGCAATGGCGTGCGGCGAAGGTGCCGGGCAGCGTGCACACCGACCTGCTGGCGCATGCACTGATCCGCGACCCGTATGTCGGTGCGCCCGAGGCCGAGCTGCAGTGGATCGGCCTGGCGGCCTGGGAATACCGGGCCCGCTTCGACGTGGATGCGGCGACGCTGGCCAAGCCGAATGCCGAGCTTCGCTTCGACGGGCTGGATACCTATGCCGAGGTCAGCCTCAACGGCAAGCCGCTGCTGCGTGCAGACAACGCGCACCGCACGTGGCGTGCGCGCGTAGAAGGGCGTCTGCGCGCGAACGACAACGAACTGCAGATCGTGTTCCGATCGCCCATCCGCTCCCTGCTGCCGGGCGTGCAGGCGATGCCGCACAAGATCGCCGGCAACTATCCTTCGCCCTATGGGGATGAGCCCAAAGACGCGATGGTCGGCAACTTCGCGCGCAAGCCGGCCTATCACTTCGGCTGGGACTGGGGCCCGCGCTATGTCACCGCCGGCGTGTGGCGCGGGGTCGACCTGCAGGCCTGGGATACGCACCGCTTGACCGATCTTGCCGTGCGCACCGATGCATTAAGCGCGGAACAGGCGAAGCTGACGGTGCTGCTGCAGGTGGAGCAGGGCGCGGCGGCCGGCTCGGCCGTGGTGAACGTGGTGAACGTGGACGTGCGCGATCCGCAAGGCCGCAGCGTGGCCCAGGTGCAGCGCACGGTGCTGCTGAAGCCCGGCCAGAATGCTGTCGAAGTACCGGTCGAACTGGTCAAGCCGCAGCGCTGGTGGCCGGTCGGCCACGGTGCACAGGACCGCTACACCGTGCAGGCCCGCCTGGATGATGGCGCCGATGCAACGCGGGTGCGCGAGCAGCGCATCGGCCTGCGCACGGTTGAGCTGCGCCGTGAGGAAGACGGCAAGGGTGGACAGGGCTTCGCCTTCGTCATCAACGGTGTGGAGATCTTCGCCAAGGGCGCCAACGTCATTCCGTTCGATGCGTTCCCCGCACGCGTCGATGCCGCACGCCTGCGCCAGGTGCTGACCGCCGCACGCGACGCCAACATGAACATGCTGCGCAACTGGGGCGGTGGCTACTACGAGGACGATGCGTTCTTCGACATCGCCGACGAGCTGGGCCTGCTGGTCTGGCAGGACTTCATGTTCGGCGGCGGCATGCAGCCGGGTTACGATCCAGCCTTCCGTGCCAGCGTGGTGGCCGAGGCGCGCGACAACGTGCGCCGCCTGCGCCATCACCCCAGCATCGTGCTGTGGTGTGGCAACAACGAGGAAGAAACCGCCTGGAAGGACTGGGGCCACGGTCGCGACCTGAAGGCGGCCGACCCGGCGTTTGCAGCGAAGGTGTGGCAGGGCTATGTCGACCTGTTCGGCAACGACCTGCGCCAGGTGGTGGGTGAGGAGGCGCTGGGCGTGCCGTACTGGTCCAGCTCGCCCAGCAATGATCTGGATGAGAAGGCCAACGATTCCACCCGCGGCGACAAGCATTACTGGCAGGTCTGGGGCAATCCGGCACTGCCGGTGCAGGCCTACCTGCGTGAGACGCCGCGCTTCATGTCCGAGTACGGGCTGCAGGCGTGGCCGTCGGTGGCGACGGTGGACCAGATCGCCACCCGCGCCGAGCAGCGCATCGACAGCCCGGTGATCCGTGCGCACCAGAAGTTCATGGCCGGCGAGGGCAACAGCCGCCTGCTGCACTACATCGAGCTGGGGTACGGCACGCCGAAGGACTTCGAGGACTTCGTCTACCTCAGCCAGGTGATGCAGGCCGATGGCATCGCGTTGGCCGCGCTGCATCATCGTGCCTCGCGGCCGTACACGATGGGCTCGCTGTACTGGCAGCTCAACGACGTCTGGCCGGGTGCTTCATGGTCCAGCGTGGACTACTTCGGTCGCTGGAAGGCGTTGCACTTCGCGGCCCGGCGCTTCTTTGCGCCGGTGACGGTGGCCGTGCTGCGCGACGAGGGCAGCACACGGGTGCGGTTGCTCAACGACGGTGCCGCGCTGGATGCACGCTGGCGGCTGCAGGTGCTGGACGTGGACGGCAAGGTGCTGCGCCGTCGCGAGCAAGCGGTGACGTTGAAAGCGGAGGGCGTCACCTCCATCGGTGATTTCCGCGATGCCGAGCTGCTGGCCGGTGCCGATCCGAAGCGCACCGTGGCGGTATTCGAGTTGCTGCAGGATGGCAAGGTCAGTGCGCGCCAGGTGGTCGGTTTCGTCGAGGCCAAGGACCAGGTGCTGCTGCGGCAGAAGCTCAAGGCCACCTTGTCCACCGAAGGCGACCACTATCGACTGCGGCTGGAAAGCGCGGCCTACGTGCGCGCGACGTGGATCGATTTTGGTGCGCTGGATGTGCAGGTCGAAGACAACCTGCTGGACCTGTTGCCCGGCGAAACCCGCGATATCGCGGTGCGTGGCCCGGTGGACCTTACGACCCTGCGCGAAGCAATGAAGCTGAAGACCCTCAACGATCGTTGAGGGCGGCGCATCCCGCATTGGTGGGTGCCAACCTTGGTTGGCACACCCGGAACATGCCAACCAAGGTTGGCATCTACCCGTCGCTTTACAACTGGATCTGCTGGAAATTCTCGACCCGCTCATGGCCGTTGGCGGCCTGGCCGATGCGCGGCATCGGGTAATCATCCAGGCGATCGATCAGGCGGGTCTGCAGGCCGGCTTCGCGGGCGGCGTCCAATTCCTCCACCACATCGGACAGGAACAGGATCTCGCCGGCCGGCACGCCGATTGCCCGCACGATGCGGCGGTAGCTGTCGGCCTCTCGCTTGCCGCCGATCTCGGTATCGAACCAGCCCGACACCAGCGGGCTGAGGTCACCGGCATCGCTGAAACCGAAGAACAGCTTCTGCGCCGGCACCGAGCCGGAGGAGTACACGTATAGCGGCAGGCCGGCAGCGTGCCAGCCCTTCAGCACCGGCGCCACTTCCGGGTAGAAGTGCGCGGTGTAATCGCCGCGACGGTAGCCTTCGTCCCAGATCAGGCCCTGCAGTGCCTTCAGTGCGGTGTGCTTGCGGTCCTGGTCGATCCAGCCCTGCAGCGTCTCGGCGACCAGGCTGTCCTGGCAGGCGCCGCCGATCTCGGTAGCCACCGCATCCAGCCAGCGGCGGACCTCCGGCTGCTGGCCATGTTCGGAGACGAACGCCGGCAAGGCCTTGCGGGCATAGGGGAACAGCACGTTCTTGACGAATGAGATGCTGCTGGTGGTGCCTTCGATGTCGGTCAGGATGACGCGGGGCTGCATGGATCAGGACGCCTGGGTAGGTACGTAACGGGGGAATTTCTGCGCGATGTCGGTGCCAGTGAAATGGCCGACCCAGCCGTCCGGCTCGGTGAAGAAGCGGATCGCCACGAAGCTCGGCTCATCGCCCATGTCAAACCAGTGGGTGGTGCCGTCGGGCACCGCGATCAGATCGTCCTTCACACACTCGATCTCATAGACCTTGTCGCCTACGTGCAGGGTGAACAGGCCGGAGCCTGCGACGAAGAAGCGCACCTCGTCTTCCTTGTGGAAGTGCTCGTCGAGGAACTTCTTGCGCAGTTCGGCGCGGTTGGGGTTGTCCGGCGCGATCGAGGCGACGTCCACGCTCTTGAAGCCGCGCTCGGCGACCAGACGGTCGATGTCCGCACGGTAGGCAGCGAACACTTCATCCTGGCTGGCGCCCGGCGCAACCGGCGCGGTGGCCTGCCAGCGCTCGAAGGTGACGCCGATCTTCTGCAGTTCGGCAGCGATGACCGCGCCGTCCTGGGTGTCCAGCAGCGGCGATTCGGGGCGGGTGTCGTCGTAGATGCGCAGTCGGCTCATGGCGGCAGCTTGAACGTCTCGGGGGGAAGACAGGGTAGCAGGGTGGGGGCGAGGCGCAGATTCCGGATCGGCATCTGCGCATGCGCGCGGGTTCAGCCGCGCAGCTTGCGCAGTTCCAGTTCGCAGTGGAACAGGAACTCGAACGCTTCCAGGTGGCGGCGTGCTTCGGCCATGTCACGGCCCCAGGCGTACAGGCCGTGGCCGTCGATCAGGTAGCCCCAGAGCGGCTGGCGATCGAGCAGGTCATCGACCTGCGCCGAGAGCGCGTTCATGTCCTGGGTGTTGGCGAACACCGGCACGTCGATGGCCATCTCATGGGTGCTGTTGCCGGCAAAGGCCTTCAGCAGTTCATAGCCTTCCAGGCGGATGTGGCCCTGCGGCGCATACAGGCGCGAGGCGATGGTCTGCACCGGCGAATGGGTGTGCAGCACGCAACCCACTTCGGGGAAGCGGCGGTACAGCTGGGTGTGCAGCAGGGTTTCGGCGGACGGGCGCAGCGGGCGGCCGACGGCCTGGCCGTCGAAGTCCACCACCATGATGTCGTCCTCGATCAGGCGGCCCTTGTCCTTGCCCGAGACGGTGATCGCCGCGTGGCGGTCGTCCAGGCGGTGGGAGAAGTTGCTGCTTGTGGCCGGGGTCCAGCCGGCGTGGGCCAGTTCGCGGACGTTGTCGATCAGCAGCTGGGCCAGTTCGCTCAGGCGCGCGGTGTCGTACGGGAAGGTGGGGGTGTCCATGGCCGCCATTTTACGTGATCCGGCCCGTAGCTGGGCCTGCTCGAAAGCTGTTGGTCTGCTGCACGCGCGAGGCCGCGCAGTGTGCTGGAAGGGAGCGGGTTGGGTTTGGATCGAGGCAGGCCAAGCGCTGGCTGAATGGGGAGGTTAGCGTTCGCGCTGGAAGCGATTCCGGTCGTGGACAGTCTTGCTGTCGGCAAACACCATCGGAGTGCCGCAGGAGTTCCGGGCGAGCATCAAGGACAGGTGAACTACGATGATCACGCGCGCGATGGTGTTTCTGGGGGTGATCAGTGTCGTGCTGGCCAGCAGTGGCTGCGCGATGGAATGGGTGAGGATGGATGCAGCGGCGCCGCCGTTCGGTGCCACCCACGCGGGCTGCCGGGCCCAGGCCGGCGAGCACTGGCCGGTGCGGAACGAAGTGGCCACGCGCACGGTCTACGAGGACCAGCGGGTGCCCTGCAGGCTTGATGAAGTCTGCGCCATTGACGGCAAGTACAACATGGTACCCATGCCGAAAGAGGAGAGTTACATCGTGGACGTCAATGCGTCCGACCGCAGCAGCGAGTTCAATGCCTGCATGGCCGGTGCCGGCTGGCAGCAGCAGCTCATCTGGTTCAATCGCCGCTAGGCGGGGCCGGCGCAGCGGACGACGGCTGCTCGACAGGTTGCTGCTCAACGGACTCGAGGCAACAGTGGCCAGCGGAGAATGACGTGGCTGTGCGAACCGTTTAGGCGTTGAGGCTGGAGACGAGCAGGGAGCAGGACAAGAACACGTACGACGTGGATGGAAAGTATGAGCGCGTGCAGCGGCCGGAAATCGAGAGCGGCGTCCTGGACGTGAACCAGGGCCGCTACCGTGGCGCACGCACCTGCAGCATGTGGAACTGGGAACCGGTCGTAACAGGAGCGCTGGCCGGGGCAACCGGAACCGGAAGCGGCGCGTTAACACCGCGATATGGCAGGGAAAGGATGATGGAGATGGGTATATGCGAATGGCCGTGGCTGCGGGGCTTGCGCTGTTGACCGGCGGTTGTGCGACCGAATGGGCACGCTTCAGCGACCATGCCGATCCGCTGGATGAGTCGCGTTGGCGCTGCAGGGCAGAGGCCAACGAGAAGTGGCCGGAGAAGATGGAGGTTGTCGAGCGCACCGAGGAGATCGAGGTGCTGACCGTCTGCAAGGAAGGCGAGACATGCGACGTGGATGGCAAATGCAAGAAGATGCTGATGCCAAAGGCCGAGCGCTACACCGTGGACGTCAACGCCAAGGAGAATCACGAGCACTTCATGGGCTGCATGGGCGGCGCAGGCTGGATACAGAAGACCATCTGGTTTGGCCGCAGATGATCATCGTCGGGCGCCTTGGTCGCTGGGAATGACCATCATCCACGCATGGCGTGGATCTACCGGACGTGCCGGGAAAGTGTCAGGGGCGGGGAGGCATGGGTTCGCGGGGGTGTCCGCGGCATGGATGCCGCGGCCAAGCCTCCAGGGATGGATTCACGGCGTCCCCCGCTAACCCATGCCTCCCCGCCAAACCCTCAACCCAGCTGTTGCTCTGGAAGTTGCTCCGGCTCCGGCGGGTGCAGGGCCGCAGGCCCTGCAATCCCTTTATTTCGCGCGCAGGCGGCTGTGCCGGAACCCGTAGCAGAAATAGATCACGAAGCCGACGAACGTCCATACACCCATCAGCATCCAGTTGTGCATCGTCATCGCCGACAACAGCGCCAGGCAGCTCAGCACGCCCAGGCTGCAGATCAGCCACGCCATCGGCATGCGGAACGGCCGCGGCAGGTCGGGCTGGGTGCGGCGCAGGATCAGCACGCCGGCGCACACCGCCGCGAATGCGATCAGCGTGCCCATCGAGGTCAGCTCGCCGAGGATGTCCAGCGGGAACAGCGCCGCCAGCAAGGCGATGCCGATGCCGGTGATCACGGTGTTGATGTGCGGGGTGCGGTACTTCGGATGAATCTTGGTGAACACCGGCGGCAGCAGGCCGTCGCGACCCATGATCATGAAGATGCGCGGCTGGCCGATGATCATCACCAGCACCACCGAGGACAGGCCGACCAGCGCGCCGACCTCGACCACCCAGCGCAGCCAGTCCAGCTGCGGGTGCGCCGCCACGGCAGTCACCACCGGCTCATCGGTGCCCAGCAGCTGGAACGGCACCAGGCCGGTCATCACCGCGGCCATCGCGATGTACAGCACGGTGCAGATCACCAGCGACAGCATCATGCCGAACGGCATATCGCGCTGCGGATTCTTCGACTCCTGTGCCGCCACCGACACCGCCTCGAAACCGATGTAGGCGAAGAACACCATCGCCGCGCCGCGCAGTACGCCTTCCATGCCGTACTTGCCGGGACCTTCGTTGGCCGGGATGAAGGGCGTCCAGTTGCTGGTGTCCACGTACTTCCAGCCGACCACGATGACCAGCACGATCAGGCCGGTCTTGAGCACGACCATCGCCATGTTCATCGCCGAGGACTTGCTGATGCCGACGTAGCACAGCCAGGTCAGCAGCAGCACCAGGGCCGCAGCAGGCAGGTTGGCGATCGCGCCGGTCGGGCGCAGCTGTGCGTCGAGCGGGGCACTGACCAGCGCGGCCGGTAGATGGATGTCGAACTGGCTGAGCAGGCTGAGGAAGTAGCCGGTCCAGCTGACCGCCACCGCCGAGGCGGAGACGCCGTATTCGAGCACCAGCATCCAGCCGATGAACCAGGCCGAGAGCTCACCGAAGGTGGCGTAGGTGTAGGTGTAGGCGCTGCCGGAGACCGGCACCATCGAGGCAAATTCGGCGTAGGCCAGCGCGCAGAAGGCGCAGCAGATGGCGGCCAGTACGAAGGACAGCATGATCGCCGGGCCGGCGTGGTTGGCGGCGGCCTGGCCGGTGATGACGAAGATGCCGCCGCCGATCACCGCGCCGATACCCAGGGCGGTCAGGCCCCAGGGGCCGAGGTGGCGGCGCAGGCTGAGGCCGTTGGCGTCTTCATGGGCGGCATGCGGGTGCTTGGTGGCCCACAGTTGCTTGAACATGTGTGGTGGTCTTGTCGAAGCGCGCCACGGGCGGCGCGCGGGGAAAACGGACGGGCCGGCGCGAGGCCGGCCCGTAGGCGGATCAGGGCGACTTGGCCAGCTTGCTGTTGCGGATGCCGTAGCCCAGGTAGATCAACAGGCCGAGCAGCGTCCAGCCCACGAACAGGTGCCAGTGGACCACGAACGCCTGCCAGAACAGGAACAGGCAGGTGGCCGCGCCCAGCGGGCAGATGATCCACACTGCTGGTACGCGGAACGGGCGATGGATCTCCGGCTTGGAGTAGCGCAGCACCAGCACGCCGATGCAGACCGTGGCGAACGCCAGCAGGGTGCCCATCGAGACCAGTTCGCCCAGCACGTTCAGCGGCACCAGGCCGGCCAGCGCGGCGGCGATCACGCCGACCACGATGGTGGCGACGTACGGGGTGCGGAATCGCGCGTGGACCTTGCCGAAGAACTTCGGCAGCAGGCCGTCGCGGGAGATGGTGTAGGCGATGCGGGTCTGGCCCATCATCATCACCAGCACCACCGAGGACAGGCCGGCGATGGCGCCGATCTCGACCAGGGTCTTCAGCCAGGACAGGGTCGGGTAGGGCTCCAGCGCGGTGGCCACCGGCTTGTCGGTGCCCAGCAGGTGGTACGGCATCATGCCGGTCAGCACCGCACAGACGATGATGTAGACGATGGTGCACACCGCCAGCGAACCGAGCAGGCCAATCGGCATGTTGCGCTGCGGGTCCTTGGTTTCGCCGGCGGCGGTGGAGACCGCATCGAAGCCGATGTAGGCGAAGAACACGATGGTGGCCGCGCGGAACACGCCGCTCCAGCCGAATTCACCCGGCACGCCGGTGTTTTCCGGAATGAACGGCTGCCAGTTGGCCGGGTCGATGTGGGCCGCGCCGATGCCGATGAACAGGCAGATCACGGTGACCTTGATCGCCACGATGATCGCGTTGACGAAGGCCGACTGGGTCACGCCCACGTACAGCAGGCCGGACACCGCCGCCACGATCAGCACCGCCGGCAGGTTGAACAGCTTGCCGGAGGCGATGAACTCGCTGCCGGTCCAGGCAATGGGAGCTGCGCTGAGTGCATCCGGGAACGGCATGTGCAGCGTGGTGGTGATGAAGCTGATCAGGTACGCCGACCAGCCCACCGCGACCGAGGCCGAGGCGAACAGGTATTCCAGCACCAGGCACCAGCCGATGAACCAGGCCATGCCTTCGCCGAGAGTGGCGTAGGAGTAGGAGTAGGCACTGCCGGAGACCGGCATCATCGCTGCGAACTCGGCGTAGCACAGGCCCGCCAGGGCGCAGGCGAAACCAGCGATGACGAACGACAGCATCACTGCCGGGCCCGCGTGGTTGGCTGCGGCCTGGCCGGTCAGCACGAAGATACCAGCGCCGATCACCGCACCCACGCCAAGCAGGATGAGGTGTTTAGCCGTGAGGGTCCGTTTCAACGTGGCTTCGCCGTCCAGGCTGCCTTCGATGGGTTCGCCGGCATCGACGTGCCCGGCCGGCTGGACCGGCTTGACCCTCAACAGAGCTTTCAGCATGCAGTACTTCCTAGTGATCGGATTGGGTGGGCCGCCGATACGTTGCCGGTAACCCTGGAATGGTGAAGGCCGCGCGAACGGCCCGCTGTACCTTAGCCAAAGCTGAAGCCAACGCACAAGCGCAATCGCAACAATGAACGGCGATAATGAGCAGTATTTTTTCAAACGCCGCCCATTCATGAGCCAGACCGCCGAAACCCTTGCCGTGCTTGACGATCGCCTGCGCGGCCTGCTGCGGGACTACGCCCGCCGCGAGCCCGCCCACGACGCACTGGCTGCCGAATTCGGCACATTGCTGGACGATCCGGAGGATCCGTTCCGGCGCGAAAGGCTGGCCGGGCACTTCACCGCCAGCTGCTGGCTGGTCAGTGCCGACGGCCAGCGCCTGCTGCTGACCCACCACCGCAAGCTGCAGCGCTGGCTGCAGCTGGGCGGCCACGCCGACGGCGACCGCGACCTGGCCCGGGTGGCGCTGAAGGAAGCCGAGGAAGAGTCTGGCCTGACCGGCCTGGTGCTGGAAGACCCGGCCATCTTCGATCTGGACAAGCATTGGATTCCGGAGCGCAAGGACGTGCCGGGGCACTGGCACTACGACGTGCGTTTCGTGATCCGGGCGCTGGGGGGCGAGGCCTTCGTGCTCAGCGAGGAGTCACTTGACCTGGCCTGGCGGCCGGTGGCCGAGGTCGCCGCCGATCCGGAATCGGATGAATCGATGCAGCGCATGGCGCGCCGGTGGTTGGCGCGCTAGCAACCTGTGGAGCCGAGCCGATGCTCGGCTCACTGCGGGCCGGAACCGCAGCCGAGCATGGGCTCGGCTCTACAAGTGCATGGCGGGATCCGCGTCAATACAGAATGCGCGTGCGCAGCGTGCCCGCAATCGCGGCCAGCTCGTCGCGCACGGCGGCGGCCTGGGCCTCGCTGGCGGTGATGTCGATCACCACGTAGCCCACCTTCGGGTCGGTGCGCAGGAACTGGCCGTCGATGTTGACGTTGTGGCGCGAGAAGATCTCGTTGACCCTGGACAGCACGCCCGGCACGTTCTGGTGGATGTGCAGCAGGCGCAGGCTGTCTGCGTGTTCGGGCAGGGTCACTTCCGGGAAGTTGACTGCCGACAGGGTGCTGCCGTTGTCGCTGTAGCGCACCAGCTTGGCCGCCACTTCGATGCCGATGTTGTCCTGTGCTTCCAGGGTGCTGCCGCCCACGTGCGGGGTCAGGATCACGTTGTCGTGGCGGGTCAGCGGCGATTCGAAGATATCGCCGTTGCCCTTCGGTTCGACCGGGAACACGTCCAGCGCGGCGCCACCGACGTGGCCGCTGGCCAGGGCCGCGTCCAGTGCATCGATGTCGACCACGGTGCCGCGCGCGGCGTTGATCAGGTGCGCGCCCTTGCGCATCTTCGCCAGCTCGGTGCTGCCGATCATCCACTGCGTGGACGGGGTCTCCGGCACGTGCAGGGTGACGATGTCGGCCCGCGCCAGCAGGTCGTCCAGGCTGGCCGCTGCACGGGCATTGCCCAGCGCCAGCTTGGTTTCCACGTCGTGGAAGATCACCTGCATGCCCAGCGATTCGGCCAGCACGCCGACCTGGGTGCCGATGTGGCCGTAACCGATGATGCCCAGGGTCTTGCCGCGCACTTCATGGCTGCCGCTGGCCGACTTCGACCAGCCGCCGCGATGGCATTCGGCATTTTTCTGCGGAATGCCACGGGTCAGCATGATCGCTTCGGCGATGACCAGCTCGGCCACGCTGCGGGTGTTGGAATAGGGCGCGTTGAACACCGGGATGCCGGCCAGCTCGGCCGCGTCCAGATCGACCTGGTTGGTGCCGATGCAGAAGCAGCCCACCGCGATCAGGCGCTTGGCCTCGGCCAGCACCTCGGCGCTGAGCTGGGTGCGCGAACGGATGCCGACGATGTGCGCCTCGGCGATGCGCGCCTTCAGTTCGTCCTCGGGCAGTGCCTTGGTGTGCGCTTCGATCTGGCTGTAGCCGGCGGCGCTGAACACCTCCACGGCGGTCTGGCTGACCCCCTCCAGCAACAGCACGCGGATATCCTGCTTCGGGAACGAGGTCTTCTTCGGCGACATGGGGCGACACGGCCAGTGGGACAGGGGCTGACCACTATGCCAGATCGCAGCGGCCATGGTGCAGTGCGCAATTGGTTGCATCCGTAGCTATCTGTACGGCTGCGGGGGCTGGACGCTGACGCGTGCCGCTGGCACGCTTGCCCGTTCTTCACGCACCGCGCTGGACCGTCATGACCGATTCCCGCATTGCCTCGCTGCAGCAGGCCTGTCCCGGCCTGAAGCTGAAGACCGACCCGGCCGACCTGGAGCATTACGGGCGCGACTGGACCCGGCGCTGGACGCCGGCGCCGCTGGCGATCGCACTGCCGGCCACGGTCGAGGAGGTGCAGGCGGTGATGCGCTGGAGCGCCGGCGAGGGCGTGGCCGTAGTGCCATCCGGCGGCCGTACCGGCCTTTCCGGTGGCGCGGTGGCTGCCAACGGCGAGCTGGTGCTCAGCCTGGAACGGATGAACAAGGCACTGGCCTACGATGCGGTCGATCGCACGTTGGTGGTGCAGGCCGGCATGCCGCTGGAAGCCGTGCACAACGCTGCGCTGGACCACGGCCTGATCTACCCGGTGGATTTCGCCGCGCGCGGGTCGTGCACGATCGGCGGCAACATCGCCACCAATGCCGGTGGCATCCGTGTGATCCGCTACGGCAATACCCGCGAATGGATCGCCGGGCTGAAGGTGGTCACCGCCAGCGGCGAGCTGCTGGAGCTCAACAAGGGCCTGATCAAGAATTCCAGCGGCTATGACTTCCGCCAGCTGCTGATCGGCTCGGAGGGCACGCTGGGCGTGATCGTCGAAGCCACGGTGAAGCTGACCGATCCGCCGCCGGCCAGCAACGTGATGCTGCTGGCACTGCCCAGTTTCGAAGTGCTGATGCAGGTGTTTGCTGCGTTCCGCGCGCGCCTGCAGCTGCAGGCCTTCGAGTTCTTCACCGACCGCGCGCTGGAACATGTGCTGGCGCACGGTGCGCAGGCGCCGTTCGACGAGGTGCATCCGTATTACGTGGTCACCGAGTTCGCCGCCAACGACGAAGCGCAGGAAGCGGCGGCGATGGCCGCCTTTGAAGACTGCATGGGCAACGGCTGGGTCAGCGATGGCGTGATCAGTGCCAGCGATGCCCAGGCGGCCCAGTTGTGGCGCCTGCGCGAAGGCATCACCGAATCGCTGGCGCGCTACAAGCCCTACAAGAACGACGTCTCGGTGCGGATCTCCGCGATGCCGGCGTTCCTGGCCGAGACCCAGGCACTGATCGGGCAGGCCTATCCGCACTTCGACGTGGTCTGGTTCGGCCATATCGGCGACGGCAACCTGCACATCAACGTGCTCAAGCCCGATGACACCAGCGACGCCGATTTCGTGTCGCAGTGCGAGCAGGTGACCAAGCTGCTGGCGCAGGTGCTGGCGCGCTTCGACGGCAGCATCTCGGCCGAGCACGGCATCGGCCTGGTCAAGAAGGGCTACCTGGACAGCACCCGTGGCCCGGCCGAGATTGCCCTGATGAAGTCGGTCAAACGCGCGTTCGATCCCCAAGCGCGGCTGAATCCCGGCAAGCTGTTCGACGTTTGAGCCGGGCAAAACCTTCACGCACCCGTTACGCTCCACGGATCCTCACAACCGGCTTCGAACCGATGACCCGTCCGCTTCTGCTGCTCGCCCTGCTGTCCCTGCCGCTGGCCGGCTTCGCTTCCAGCTTCGCCGGCACGTCGGCCGGTTCGGCCACGGGTGCTTCCTCCGGTTCCTCGGGCAGCAGCTCGGGTGATGACAAGGTGGTGCTGGCTGCACGCGACGATGCCGCTGCGTTCGTTGCCAGCGACGGCCAGATCCGTGGCGCCCGCCTGCAGGCCGCGCTGGTCCACCTGCGTGAGCAAAGCGCTGCCGCACAGCAGCAGAGCGATCTGGAACTGGCTCGCGCGCTGCTCGCACGTTGATCCGGGCTGCATGACCTCGGCGTCATCGCTTTCTATAGAGCCGAGCCATGCTCGGCTGGATGCCCGGCGCATGCGGATCGCAACAGCAGCCGAGCATGGCTCGGCTCCACAGAGGCACAGCGGGCGGTGCGGGTGGATCGCCGCATTGGCGTGGCTGCTCATCCCTTCCGCCCACGCGGCTGATCGCCTGCAGCTCGATCCCGCCGGTCTCGATCCGGCGCAGCAGCAGCTCGCCAGCCAGACCCTGGCCGACGTGCAGTCACTGCTTCCTGAGGGCCTGCGGCGCGCGTTGCCGGCACAGGTTCAGGTGCACTGGAGTGATGACCTGCCGGCTGATGTGCATGGCCGCGCCTTCGCCGGTCGCATCACGTTGCGCCGCGATCTTCTGGATGATGACGTGCCCGGTGCACGCCGGGCACGCCGCAGTGCGCTGGTGCACGAACTGACCCATGTTGCCGACCGTACGGGGGCGAACTGGTCGCGCAGTGCGCGCTGGCGCGACCTGGCCGGATGGCAGCGCAAGCCCTGGCATCTCGGTCGCGGCGGCAATGACTTCCATGACCGCAGCCCGGATGCCTATGAGCTGAAGGACCCGGCCGAGTACCTGGCGGTGAACGCTGAGCATTTCGTGCTCGATGGCGAGTTTGCCTGCCGGCGCCCGGCGCTGGCGCAGTGGTACCAGGCCCATTTCGGAGCACCGCCGTCGCTGCCACAGCCGCAGTGCGCTACGACGCTGCCCTTGCTTCAGGCCGAATCGGAAGAAGGCGCAGCATCGCTGCTGCAACTCGACCCGGCGCGCGTCTACGCCGTGGACTACCTGTTCGCCGAAGGCAGTGCGCAGCCGATGAGTCGCTGGGGGCACAGCATGCTGCGGCTGGTGATCTGCCGGCCGGGCCGCGCACCAGGGCCGGACTGTCGCCTGGACCTTGAGTATCACCGAGTGCTGTCGTTCCGCGCGTTCGTCGGCGACGTGCAGATTTCCAACTGGCGCGGCCTGACCGGCGGCTACCCGTCACGCCTGTTCGTGCTTCCGCTGCAGCAGGTGGTGGACGAATACACCAAGGTAGAACTGCGCGGGTTGCAGTCACTGCCGTTGCGGCTGCAACGCGACGAGATCGCCAGCCTGCTCGAGCGCACTGCACAAGTGCACTGGAGCTATGACGGGCGCTATTACTTCGTCAGCAACAACTGCGCGGTGGAAACCGCAAAGCTGCTGCAGGCGGGGGTGCCGCGGCTGGGCGAGGCCGGGTTGGCCCAGCTGAGCCCGCGCGGCCTGAAGCGGCGACTGGTGCGGCTGGACGCGCTCGACCAGCAGGTGCTGGCCGACCGCAGCGCAGCGCAGGCACAGGGGTATTACTTCGCCTCGGCACGCGACCACTACCAGCAGTTGTTCGGCGTGGCCGCAGCCCAGCTGGCATTGCCCGCACGCGATGTGCGCGGCTGGTTGAAGCTGCCTGCAGAGCAACGGGCACCGTGGCTGCTGAAGGGCGACCTGCGCGCCAGCGCCGGCCTGTTGCTGCTGGAACAGGCCGCGCAGCGGCGCGCCGAGCTGCGTGCGCGCGATGTGCTCAAGCGGCAGCTGCTGGGCGCACCGGACAGCGCTGAAACGCGCAGCCTGCGTGGGTTGCTGGAACAGAGCGGGCAATGGTTGCGCCCAGGCACGCTGCTGCGGGAGGGGGGCTATGGGCTGCCGCTGGCCGACGAGCGGTCGCTGTTGTCTGAAGCCGTGGCCACGGCCAGTGCGCAGGCGGTCCCGGCGTGGCAGGCGCTGCGCGTGCAGCTGCGTAAGCAGCTGCCGGTGAAGCAGCGCAACGAAATGGATGCGATCGATGCCAATCTGGCCGCACTGGGTGCACACCTGCGCACGCAGGCAGCCAGCCCGGCTACTGGCGCGGCAGTTCGATGACGAAGCGGCTGCCGCCGGTGCTGCCCGGGATGCAGTAGACGCGACCGCCGTGCGCATCGGCAATGGCCTTGACCACCGCCAGGCCGAGCCCGCTGCCACCGCCCTGGCGCGAACGCGAACCATCGGCGCGCATGAACGGGGTGAAGATATCCGCGTGCAGTTCCGGGTCGATGCCCGGACCTTCGTCCTCGATCGACACCTGTACGTGGCCGGGTGTGTCGTGCACGGCGATCCGCACCTTGCCGGGGCTGGCATAGCGCCGCGCGTTCTCCAGCAGCGCCAGCAGGGCCTGGCGCAGGCGGGTCGGGTCGCAGTGCGCGTTGTGTTCCTCGCGGCTGGTCTCCAGTTCCAGCACGAAGCCGGCGGCGCGGAACTGCGGGTCGACCAACGTCATCACCGAATGCACCTCGGCAACTACATCGGTGCGGGCCCGGCGTACATCCAACCGCGCGTTGTCGGACAGGCTCAGCACGCGCAGATCCTCGATCAGGCGCGACAGGCCCTCGACCTGCGCCAGCAGGCTGCGGAACTGGGATTCGTCCGGCTGGAACACGCCCTCGGCCAGCCCCTGCAGGCGCCCGCGCAGGATGGTCACTGGAGTACGCAGTTCATGGGCGATGGCCGCATGCCACATCGCGCGCTCGCTCTCCATGTGCTGCAGGCGCCGCGCCATCGCATTGAAATCCTCGACCAGGGTTGCCACTTCGCCCGGTGAGTTTTCCTCGACGCTGGCGCGCGCACCGAGGTCGCCGCCGGCGAGTGCGCGCACGCTGTCCACCAGTGAATTCAAGGGCGACAGGATGCGATGGGCAAGGCGGAACGAGGCGGCGATGGCCAAGGCCAGGCCGGTCAGGATCACCCCGACCATCCACGCCAGCTCCGGCCCGGTCGGCAGCCAGCTTTCCGGCTCTTCGGCACTGCCGGGGAAGAACTCGACCAGCACCGCGTACAGCAGCCACGACGACAGGATCATCATCACGATGACGCCGATCACCATCAGCGACATCGAGACGATGATGTGGCGGCTGAGCCCGGAGCGGCGCAGGCGGGCCATCAGCGGTCGGCCATCAGCCGGTAGCCGACACCGCGCACGCTGGCCGGAACATTGACCATGCCCACTTCGTCCAGCTTGCGGCGCAGCTTGCTGACGTGGCTGTCGACGGTGCGTTCCAGCGCTTCGCTTTCCGGCAGGCATTCGTGCATCAGTTCGCTGCGGCTGAAGATGCGCGTCGGCGCCAGCGCCATGCAGTGCAGCAGCTTGAACTCGGTGAGCGTGAGCAGCACTTCGTGGCTGTAGCCTTCGCCCTCCACATGCACGGCATGGGTAGCCGAGTCGATCAGCAGCGGGCCCGCCCGCAGCGCGGTCGGTGCGTCCACGCGTGATGCGCGCAACGTGCGCCGCAGCACGGCGCGCACGCGTGCTGCCACCTCCGCTGGATTGAACGGCTTGACCACGTAGTCGTCGGCGCCCATGCGCAGCGCGGTCAGTTTGTCCAGGTCCTGGTCCAGTGCGGTCAGCATGATCACCGGTGTTTCACCGCGCTGGCGCAGCTGGGTCAGCACGCTCCAGCCATCCAGGCGGGGCAGCTGCACATCCAGCAGGACCAGGTCGGGGCGGGCGCTGCGGTGCAGGTCCAGGGCGCTGTGGCCGTCGGCGGCGCGCAGCGTACGCAGTCCTTCGCGTTCCAGATAGGCGGTGAGAATATCGGCGATCTCGGCCTCATCCTCGACGATCAGGACGAGGGCGGCGAGGGCAGGGGCGGCATGCATGCAGGGGCGGGGCCTTAAGGTGCTTGCCTCCATCGTATCTCCACAGTTCCTCCATCGAAACCCCATCATCGCCACGCACACTCCACGCTTCAGAACCTATCAGCCGCTTGCGCGGCATTGTGCACAGCAATGAGAACCTTCAGGACTCCGGCCGCGCTGATCGCGACCCTCGCCCTGGCCATGACGGCCTGCTCCGCCCCCGAGGCCACCCCCGAAGCCACGCCACGCGTCAGCGTGATCACCGTCGGCCCGCAGGTGGTGCAGCGCGATGACGAACTGCCCGGCCGCGTGGCCGCCGTGCGCACCGCACAGATCCGTGCCCAGGTGGGAGGCATCGTGCAGCGCCGCCTGTTTGACCAGGGTGCGGAAGTGAGTGCCGGCCAGGCCCTGTTCCAGATCGATCCGGCGGCCTTCCGTGCCGATGTTGATTCGGCACTGGCCGCGCTGCAGCGCAGTGAGGCAGCCTTGGGCCGCAGCCGCGTGCAGTCGCAGCGCCTGCATGCACTGGCCGCCGCACAGGCCGTCAGCCAGCAGCATCGCGACGATGCCAGTGCCGAGTACGAACAGGCCCGTGCGGCAGTGAACGAGGCGCGCGCGATCCTGGCCCGCCGACAGCTCGACCTGCGCTATGCCACGGTCAGTGCACCGATTGCCGGCCGCATCGACCAGGCGCTGGTGACCGAAGGCGCACTGGTCGGCGTGGCCGATGCCGAGCCGATGGCGGTGGTGCAGCAGATCGACCAGGTCTACGTCGATGTGCGCCAGCCGGCCGCGCAGCTGGAGTCGCTGCAGCGCAGTGCTGCCGGCGGCGGCGAGCTGCCGGTGACGATCATCGGTGCGGGCGGCAAGCCGTTGTCCGAGCGAGGCCAGATGCTGTTCTCCGGCATCAACGTCGATGCGCGTACTGGTGATGTGATCCTGCGCATCCTGGTCGACAACCCGCAGCGCCAGCTGCTGCCCGGCATGTACGTGCGCGCGAAGGTGCCGCGTGGCGCGCCGGCCAGTGCACTGACCGTGCCGCAGCAGGCCGTGCTGCGCAGCGCCGGTGGCCAGGCCTATGCCTGGGTGATCGGTGGCGATGGCAAGGCGGTGATCCGCACGCTGGAGGTCGATGGCAGCGTTGATCGCCAGTGGCTGGTGCGTACGGGCCTGAAGGTGGGCGAGAAGGTGGTGGTCGAGGGCCAGGAACGCCTGCAGGAAGGCGTGGTGGTCGATGCGCGCGACTGGCAGATGCCGGTCGCCAGCGCCGGTGCAGTGCAGGCCGGCAGCAAGGGCTGAGCCTTTCCCGGGCCGGTCCCTCCAGGAAAATCCAACATGGCACGTTTCTTCATCGATCGCCCGGTGTTCGCCTGGGTGCTGGCGATCTTCATCATTCTGGCCGGCGTGCTGGCGATCCCGCGGCTGGCGGTGGAGCGCTATCCGGCGGTCGCGCCGCCCAGCGTCAGCATCTACGCCAGCTACCCGGGCGCCAGCCCGCAGACGCTGAATGACGCGGTGGTCGGCCTGATCGAGCGCGAGCTGTCCAGCGTCAAGCACCTGCTGTACTTCGAGTCGTCGGTGGACACCTCCGGCGAAGCCTCGATTACTGCGACCTTCAAGCCGGGTACCAACCCGGAGCTGGCGCAGGTGGACGTGCAGAACCGGATCAAGGCGATCGAGCCGCGCCTGCCGCGCAGCGTGCGCCAGAACGGCCTGTTTGTGGAGGCCGCTGATTCGGGTTTCCTGATGCTGGTCGGCCTGCGTTCGCCGGACGCCAGCGTCAGCGAGGCCGCACTAGGCGACTTCATGGCGCGCAACATCATCGAGGAGCTGCGCCGCATCGATGGCGTCGGCCGCGTGCAGCTGTTCGGTGCCGAGCAGGCGATGCGCGTGTGGCTGGACCCGACCCGGTTGACCGGCTACGGGCTGACCATGGGTGACGTGGCGGCTGCCATCGAGCAGCAGAACCTGGAGATCTCACCAGGGCGCATCGGCGATTCGCCAGGTGTGCCGGGCCAGCGCATCACCGTGCCGTTGAGCGCCGATGGCCAGCTGTCCACGCCGGAACAGTTCGCCGCCATTGTGCTGCGTGCCGGGGTCGACGGTTCGCGGGTGCTGCTGGGCGACGTCGCCCGCGTCGAGCTGGGCGCGCAGAGCTATGCCTGGGGCACCCGTGAGGATGGCCATCCGGCCACCGCCGCCGGTGTGCAGCTGCGCCCGGGCGCGAATGCGGTGCGTACCGCGTCGGCAGTGCGTGAGCGCATGGCTGAGTTGGCGCCGCTGCTGCCGCGCGGTGTGGAATCGAGCATTCCGTTCGACACCGCGCCGTTTGTGAAGATCTCGATCCAGAAGGTGGTGCAGACGCTGCTGGAAGCGATGCTGCTGGTGTTCGCGGTGATGTACCTGTTCCTGCAGAACTGGCGCTACACGCTGATTCCGGCGCTGGTCGCACCGATCGCGCTGCTGGGCACCTTCGCGGTGATGCTGGCGCTGGGCTTCTCGATCAACGTGCTGACCATGTTCGGCATGGTGCTGGCAATCGGCATCATCGTCGACGACGCGATCGTGGTGGTCGAAGGCGTGGAACGGATCATGGCCGAAGAAGGGCTGCCACCGCGGGAGGCGACCATCAAGGCGATGCGTGAGCTGACCGGCGCAGTGATCGGCATCACCCTGGTGCTGACCGCGGTGTTCATCCCGATGGCCTTGGCCAGCGGCTCGGTGGGCGCGATCTACCGCCAGTTCACCGTGGCGATGGCGGTGTCGATCCTGTTCTCGGCGCTGCTGGCATTGAGCCTCACCCCGGCGCTGTGCGCGACCCTGCTGCGCCCGAACACCCATGGCCATCATGGTCGTGGCGGGCTGTTCGGCGCCTTCAACCGTGGCTTCGAGCGGATGACCGGGCGTTACCAGCGTGGTGTGGCGTCGGTGCTGCAGCGGAGCGGGCGGGTCATGGGCGTGTTTGCCGCGCTGGTGGCGGCGCTGCTGCTGGGCCTGCACTGGCTGCCGGGCGCCTTCCTGCCGGAAGAGGACCAGGGCTACTTCATGACCTCGATCCAGCTGCCGGCCGAAGCCACCGCCGAACGCACACTGGCGGTGGTGGAAGCGTACGAGCGGCATGTGGCCTCGCGCCCGGGCATCGGTTCCAACCAGGCCATCCTCGGCTACAGCTTCTCCGGTTCGGGCCCGAGTGCGGCGCTGACCTACACCATGCTGAAGGACTGGGGCGAGCGTGCAGGCGCCACCGCAGCCGGCGAAGTGGAGGCCGCGCAGAAGGCGATGGCCACGGTTGCCGAGGGCGAGGTGATGAGCGTGATGCCGCCGGCCATCGACAGCCTGGGCCGTTCTTCCGGTTTCTCGCTGGCGCTGCAGGCGCGTACCGGGCAGAGCCAGGCCGAACTGCGCGCGGCCCTGCAGCAGCTGCTGAAGCTGGCCGAGGCCAGCCCGCTGCTGTCCGAGGTGCACGCCGATGGCCTGCCGGCAGGCACCAGCGTGCGGCTGGACATCGACCGCGCCAAGGCCGAGGCAATGGGCGTGGGCTTCGAGCAGATCAGCAGCACGCTGTCAGCGGCGATGGGCTCGCAGTACGTCAACGACTTCCCCAACAAGGGCCGGTTGCAGCAGGTGATCCTGCAGGCAGATGCGCCGTACCGTATGGAGCTGGAGGACGTGCTGAAGCTGTACGTGCGCAACAGCGAAGGCGGCATGGTGGCGCTGTCCGAGCTGGTTACCCCGCACTGGACCGAGGCGCCACTGCAGCTGCAGCGTTATCTCGGCTTCCCGGCGCTGAACCTGTCCGGCGCGCCGGCCACCGGCGTGTCGACCGGTCAGGCCATGGCGGAGATGGAGCGGTTGGCCGGGAAGCTGCCATCTGGGTTTGCCCTGCAGTGGACCAGCCAGTCGCTGCAGGAACGCGAATCGGGCGCGCAGGCACCGTGGCTGTTGCTGCTGTCGATGCTGGTGGTGTTCCTGGTGCTGGCGGCGCTGTACGAGAGCTGGTCGATCCCGCTGGCGGTGATGCTGGTGGTGCCACTCGGCCTGCTCGGTGCGGTTGCGGCGGTGTTGTTGCGTGGCATGCCCAACGATGTGTTCTTCAAGGTCGGCATGATCACCGTGATCGGGTTGTCGGCGAAGAACGCGATCCTCATCGTCGAGTTCGCGCGCCAGCTGCAGCAGCAGGGTCGCGGCCTGGTTGAAGCGGCGCTGGAGGCCGCGCGGCTGCGCCTGCGGCCGATCGTGATGACCTCGCTGGCGTTCGCGCTGGGCGTGGTGCCACTGATGCTGGCGCAGGGCGCGTCGAAGGAAACCCAGCAGGCGATTGGAACCGGTGTGTTCGGCGGCATGGTCAGTGCGACCGTGCTGGCGGTGTTCTTCGTACCGGTTTTCTATGTAGTGGTGCAGGGCGCGCGGCAGTGGATCGCGCAACGCCTGCGCAGGCGCCGGCCGATGCCGGGAGGAACCGTGGATGGAACGGAACATCGTTGAAGATCTGCACGAGCAACAGTTGATGGTGCTGGAGCAGCGCCTGTGCGCGGCCCTGCTGGAAAATGATCACGATGCGCTGACCGCGCTGGTATCGCCGGCCTTGTTCATGATGGATGGCCACGGCGGCCGCATGCTCGATCTGCCGTGGCTGGGCGATTGGCTGGCTGGTGGTCTGCAGGTACGAAGCCTGCAGCTGCACGTGGTTGAAACGCTGTTGTGTGGCCGCCTGGCACTGCTGTCCAGCGATGTGCGGCTGTCAGTGTTGCAGCAGGGCCAGGAGCGCATGGTGAAGCTGCGCCTGCTGCGGGTATGGACCTGCAGTTCCGGCGACGGTGGCGCACAGCTGCTGTCGATGGCGGTGCTGGCCGCGTGAGCGCGGTCAGGCCCCTTTCAGGCCCCACTCACCGGCAGGTGGTAGGGTCGATGGTCTCAGTAGTGTCGACAAGGAGTCGAGCCATGCGTGTAGTTCCCAGTCTGTTGGCAGCCTCCCTCGGCTTGGTGCTCGCCGCGTGCCAGCCAGCCCAGCCGCCCGCCGCGGGTGGCAATGATGCCCCGCGTGCCACGCCGCCGCCGAGGGCCGGCACCGAAGGTGGCAGCGAGACCGCCTACCAGTGTGGTGATCTGAGCGTGCGCGCGACCTTCAATGGCGAGGATGCAGCCACGGTGGTGATCGGCGAGCGTACCTTCGCCATGACTTCCGAACGCGCGGCATCCGGCGCCAAGTATGGCGATGGCCAGGGCAACAGCTTCTGGACCAAGGGCAGCGATGACGGCCTGTTGAGCCTGAAGGGCGAGGCCGATCGCGAGTGCCACGCGGTCGAACCCACCGAAGGCGATGGCAGTGCCGGCAAGGCCGCGTTCCGTGCCACCGGCAATGAGCCCGGCTGGCTGGCGGTTGTCGATGGCGACGCGCCGGGCCTGCAGGTGGAAGTTGACTATGGCGAGCGTCGCTTCGACGTCGCCACGCCCACCGAAGGTGCTGACGGTTGGAGTGGCAAGGCGTCCGATGGCACCGACGTCAAGCTCAGCTTCCAACGCACCACCTGCCAGGATGACATGAGCGGCGAGGCATTCGAAGCCAAGGTGAATCTGACCATCGGCACCCGCCAGTACCACGGTTGTGGCAATTTCGGCGCGAAGCAGCCGTAAGCCTTCTGTAGAGCCGAGCCCACGCTCGGCTCTACACGATCGCTGCATCCGATGCGCTGTCCGCTGCCTGCGGCGAACACGCCGCAAGCAGGGACAGCCAGCCGATCAGCGCGAGGCGCTTAGTCGGCACGGCCCGCGAATTCACCGGTCGCGGTGTTCACCAGCACGCGCTCGCCGTTGACGATGTACTCCGGCACCATGATCTCGATGCCGGTGTTGAGCTTGGCCGGCTTCGGGCGCTTGGTGGCGGTGCCACCCTTCAGTTCCGGCGGCGTTTCGATCACTTCCAGCACCACCGAGGCCGGCAGCTGGATCGCCACCGGCTGCTCGTCGATCACCTGCACGTAGATGCCGGTCAGGCCGTCGGTGATGTAGCCGGCGTCGTCGCCGATCACGTCTGCGTCCAGGGTGTAGGGGGTGTAGTCCTCGTCATCGAGGAACACGAACGCGTCGCCGTCCTTGTACGAATAGGTGGACTGGCGGCGCAGCAGTTCGACCTCGACCAGGTTGTCGTCGGCATCGAAGCTGGCGTCGAGCTTGTTGCCGCCCGGCACGCTGTACATGATGAAGCGGAAGCGGACGTTGCCGCCGCGACCCTGCGGCGAGCTGCGCTCGATGTCGCGGATCTGGTACACGCCGTTGTTGTACTCGACGACGTTGCCCTTCTTGATGTCGTTGGCTTTCATGGTGATCTAGGTCGTTGGGGGAGGGCGCCGTCCCGGCGCCCGTGGGGAATCACTTCGGAGCGAGGCGGGTAGCGCCGTCCAGGCGGATGGTCTCGCCGTTGAGGTAGGTGTTGCCGAGGATGAAGCCGACCAGGCTGGCGAAGTCTTCCGGCTTGCCCAGGCGCGACGGGAACGGAATCGAGGCGGCCAGCGACTGCTGCACGGCTTCGGGCATGCCGTCGACCATCGGTGTCCAGAACACGCCCGGAGCGATGGTATTGACGCGGATGCCGAACCGCGACAGTTCGCGTGCCATCGGCAGCGTCATCGACACCACGCCGCCCTTGCTGGCGGCATATGCGGCCTGGCCGATCTGGCCTTCATAGGCGGCGATGCTGGCGGTGTTGATGATCACGCCGCGCTCGCCGTCGGTGCCGGCTTCGTTGTGCTGCATGCGGTTGGCCGCAGCCTTGGCGACGTTGAAGCTGCCGACCAGGTTGACCATCACCGTGCCCTGGAAGCCGGCCAGCGGCATCGGGCCTTCCTTGCCGAGCACGCGGCCGGCGCCGAGGATGCCGGCGCAGTTCATCGCCACGTTCAGGCCGCCGAGGAAATCGTGGGCCTGGTCGATGGCCGCAGCCACGGCCGCCTCATCGCTGACGTTGACGTTGAAATAGCGGGCCTTGTCGGCACCCAGCCCGGCAACGGCGGCTGCGCCCTTGTCGTCGTTGAGGTCGAACAGGGCTACCTTGCCGCCCTGGGCGACGAGGTGCTGGGCCACGGCCAGGCCGAGGCCGGAGACGCCGCCAGTGATCACGGCACGTACGGAAGACAGCTGCATTGAACGGTCCTGCAGGTTCGAGAACCGCCGATTCTAACGGAAGCCGCGACCGCCGCTGTTGTGCACTGCGCCGCCTTTGCGGGGCGGCGCAGTGCGGTGGTCAACCGGCCGCGGCCAGCGCCTGCCCGGTACGGCTGGCGGTGGCGCGTCCGAGCAGGCCGGCCAGCCAACGGCCGGTCTCGGCCAGTGCCAGCAGGTCCACGCCGCTGTCCAGCCCCAGGCCCTGCAGCAGGTAGACCACGTCTTCGCTGGCCACATTGCCGCTGGCGCCCTTGGCATACGGGCAGCCACCGGCGCCGGAGACGGCGCTGTCGACCACGCGCACGCCTTCCTCCAGGCAGGTGGCGATGTTGGCGATGGCCTGGCCGTAAGTGTCGTGGAAGTGCACGGCCAACGCCGCCATCGGAATCTCGGCCGCCACCGCCTGCAGCATCGCGCGTGCCTTGCGCGGGGTGCCGACACCGATGGTGTCGCCCAGCGAGATTTCGTAACAGCCCATCTGGTGCAGGGCGCGTGCAACACGCACCACGTCGGCCAGCGGCACTTCGCCCTGGTAGGGGCAGCCGAGCACGGTCGAGACGTAGCCGCGCACGCGCACGCCATCGGCGGCGGCGCGGCGCAGGATCGGTTCAAAGCGGGCCAGCGACTCGTCGATGCCGGCATTGGTGTTGGTGCGGTTGAACGCCTCGGACGCGGCGGTGAACACCGCTACTTCCTCCACGCCCACCGCACGGGCGCGGTCGTAGCCCTGTTCGTTCGGCACCAGTACCGGGTAATGGATGCCGGGCCGGCGCTGGATGCCGGCATAGACCTCGGCGGCGTCGGCCAGCTGCGGGATCCACTTCGGGCTGACGAAACTGGTCGCTTCGATGCTGCGCAGGCCGGTAGCCGACAGGCGGTTGATCAGTTCGACCTTGTCGGCGGTGGAGACCGACTGCTTTTCGTTCTGCAGGCCGTCACGCGGGCCGACCTCGACGATGCGGACGTAGTCGCTCATGCGGCCACCCCGGCGGCGGGGTGGTGGCAGACCGCCTCGATGTTGTTGCCGTCCGGATCGAGCACGAAGGCGGCGTAGTAGTCGGGGTGGTACCACGGGCGCAGGCCCGGCGCGCCGTTGTCGCGGCCGCCGGCGGCGAGGGCGGCGGCATGGAAGGCGTCCACCTGGTCGCGGCTGGTGCAGGCGAAGGCCACGTGCACGCCGTGGCTGGCGGTGCCGCCATTGCCGAGCCAGAAGAATGGCTTGCCATCGCTGCCGAAGCCGATGTGGTCGTGGGCGCCGGTCTGTTCGGCGGTCACTTCCATCACCACGCCGATCTGCAGCGGCGCCAGCGCCTGCAGAAAGAAGGTCTTGCTGCGCGCCAGGTCGGCGCTGGTCAAACCAAGATGATCGAGCATGTTCAGGCTTCCGTGACCCAATGGGGGGCGCGCTTGTCAAGGAAGGCGCCGAGGCCTTCCTGGCCCTCGGCGGACACCCGCAGGCGCGCGATCAGGGCGGCATTATCGCGATCCAGCGTGTCGCGGTCATGGCTGTCGCGGACCTGCCGCACCAGTTGCTTGGCGCTGGACGAGGCGATCGGGCCGGCCTTGTCGAGCAGGGCCAGCTGGCGTTGCAGTGCCTCGTCCAGGCGTTCGGGCTCGACCAGCTGGTGGACCAGGCCGATGCGCAGCGCGGTGTCGGCGTCGAAATGCTCGCCGGTGGCGAACCAGCGGCGGGCCTGGCGCGGGCCGATGGCCTCGATCACATAGGGCGAGATCACCGCCGGCAGCAGGCCGAGGCGGCTTTCGGTCAGGCCGAAGCGGGCCGAGGTGCTGGCGATGGCGATGTCGCAGCAGGCGACCAGGCCGACGCCGCCGCCGAAGGCCGCACCGTGGACCCGGGCCAGGGTCGGCTTGGGCAGCTCGTCCAGGGTGCGCATCAGCCGCGCCAGCGCCAGTGAGTCCTCGCGGTTGTCGGCCTCGCTGGCCGCAGCCATGCCGCGCATCCACTGCATGTCGGCGCCGGCCGAGAAGGAGGCGCCGTGGCCGGCCACTACCACCGCGCGCACCGAATCATCGTGGCCGGCGGCCTCCAGTGCGGCGGTCAGCCGGGCGATCAGCCCGGCGTCAAAGGCGTTGTGCAGCTCCGGCCGGTTCAGCCAGAGGGTGAGGACGGCGCCGCTGCGCTCGATCTGCAAAGCATCGTTCATGGGATTCCAGGGTCACTCCATACCTGTATGGATCATAGCGGGCCATTGGTCATGGGCCATGACGCGACGCGGGAATGTTAGAATCGAGAACCATTTACATCCAGCAGAGAACACGCTAGATGACGCTGTCCGAACTGCCGCTGCACACCTCGGCCGTGGTCGAGTCCGTGCAGGACCTGCATGCCAACGATGCCATTGCCCGTCGCCTGCGCGAGCTGGGCTTCGTGAAGGGCGAGGAAGTACGCCTGGTGGCCAAGGGTCCGGTGGGGGGCGAGCCGCTGCTGGTGCAGGTCGGGTTCACCCGTTTCGCGCTGCGGATCAGTGAAGCCAAGCGGATCGTGGTCGACGCCGCCAGCCAGGAACGACGCGCATGACTGCTACTGCCACTACCGCCCCGCTGCGCGTTGCGCTGGTCGGTAACCCCAACAGCGGCAAGACCGCATTGTTCAACCAGCTGACCGGCAGCCGGCAGAAGGTTGCCAACTACACCGGCGTCACCGTCGAGCGCAAGGAAGGCCGCCTGCGTGCGCCGTCCGGCCGTGAATTCGCGGTGCTCGACCTGCCGGGCGCCTACAGCCTGCATCCGGCCAGCCTGGACGAGGCGATCACCCGTGACCTGTGCCGGGGCTTCTACCCGGGCGAAGCCGCGCCGGACGTGCTGCTGTGCGTGATCGACGCCACCAACCTGCGCTTGCACCTGCGTTTCGCGCTGGAACTGCGCGAGCTGGGCAAGCCGATGGTGGTGGCGCTGAACATGGTTGATGCGGCCCAGCGCCGTGGCATCCAGGTGGATGTGGCCGCGCTGGAGCGCGAGCTGGGCGTCCCGGTAGTGGAAACCGTGGCGGTGCGCAAGCAGGGCGCCAAGGCCCTGGTCGAACGCCTCGATGCGATGGTGCCGCACCTGGATGCGCCGGTGCCGGGCCCGGAAGGTGGCATCGACTACCACGCCAAGGTGCGCGAGATCCTGTCGGTGGCCGTGCGCATGCCGGCGCGGACCGCGAAGATCGACGACGCGCTGGACCGCTGGCTGCTGCATCCGGTGTTCGGCCTGGTCAGCCTGGCGGTGGTGATGTTCCTGATCTTCCAGGCGGTGTACGCCTGGGCGACGCCGTTGATGGATGGCATCGAGGCCGGCTTTGCCTGGTTGGGCACCTTCGTTGGCAGCGTGCTGCCGGAAGGCCCGCTGGCCAGCCTGCTGACCGACGGCATCATCGCCGGTGTCGGTGGCGTTGTGGTGTTCCTGCCGCAGATCCTGATCCTGTTCTTCTTCATTCTGGTGCTGGAGGAATCCGGCTATCTGCCGCGTGCGGCGTTCCTGCTCGACCGCATGATGGCGGCCGCCGGCCTGTCCGGCCGCTCGTTCATCCCGCTGCTGTCCAGCTTCGCCTGCGCGGTGCCGGGCATCATGTCCACGCGCAGCATCCAGGACCCGCGTGACCGCCTGGCCACGATCCTGGTGGCGCCGCTGATGACCTGTTCCGCACGCCTGCCGGTGTACGCGCTGCTGATCGGTGCGTTCATCCCGCAGAAGACGGTGTGGGGCGTGTTCAACCAGCAGGGCCTGGTCCTGTTCGGCTTGTACGCGGCGGGCATCCTCAGCGCGCTGGCGATGTCGTGGATCATGAAGAAGTGGCGCCGCGACAAGAGCGAGCATCCGCTGATGCTGGAGCTGCCGTCGTACCGGTTGCCGCACGTGCGCGACCTGGCGGTGGGGCTGTACGAGCGCGGCATGATCTTCCTCAAGCGCGTCGGTGGCATCATCCTGGCGCTGACCATCCTGTTGTGGGTGCTGCTGTCGTTCCCGGCGGCACCGGCCGACGCCACGATGCCAGCCATTGATTACAGTTACGCCGGCCAGATCGGCCATGCGATGGCGGTGTTCTTCGCGCCGCTGGGCTTCAACTGGCAGATCTGCATCGCGTTGATTCCGGGCCTGGCCGCGCGCGAGGTGGCGGTGTCTTCGCTGGCCACCGTGTATGCACTGTCGGCCGCCGATGACGATGCGGCCAGCCAGGCGCTGACCCCGTTGATCAGCGATGGCTGGTCGCTGGCGACGGCTCTTTCGCTGCTGGTCTGGTACATCTACGCCCCGATGTGCATCTCGACGCTGGCCACCATCAAGCGCGAGACCAACTCGTGGAAGCAGATGGGCTTTGCTGCGTTCTACCTGTTTGCCGCAGCCTACGTGGCGGCGCTGATCACCTACCAGGTGACCAAGGCGCTGGGAGGCGGCTGATGGATACCGGCCTGCTGATCCAGTACCTGATCATCGCGGTGGCCGTGCTGGTCAGTGTCTGGGTGGTGCTGAAGAAGCAGTTTCCCGGCACCGTGCGCAAGCTGCGTGGGGTATTGGCGCTGGCGCTGCTTAAGCCGGGCCGCGCTGCCTGGCTGCAGGCGCTGGGGCGGAAGGTCGCGCCGCCGGCGAGCGGGGGTGGTGGCGCCTGTGGCGGTTGCGACAGCTGCGGGCCGACGAAGAAGTAGCGTCGAGCCATGCTCGACCGCGGCCGTCCGGTGGGTGCGAACCTTGATTCGCACGATCCCGGGGTTCAGACCTCTTTGCGGATGATCGCGCGAAAGCGTCCCTCCTGCTGCATCCGCCGTACCGAAGCGCGGTTCCCATGGATTGCCGCGAAGCCCGCCACGTCGGCAAGGGCATTGAGCAGCAGGCGCTTCATCGCGTTGCGATCGCCAGCTTCGAGCAGGTCATGAAGGTCCTGTTGGGTGAAGACCCGGCGCAGCCCTGGCGTCTCTTCGATCCGCCAGTCCACATGGGGGGTGGGAATGATGGTGCGGTACCTGAAGGCCTTCTCGAGGTCGCACGGTTCAAGCGGGTGCTCAAGCAGCTCCGCAAAGTAGAGCCCGGCATTTACATAGAAGCCCCTGCCGTGACTGGCGGCCTGGTGATTTACGACAAGCGAAGCGCCGTCCAGCAACCGGTAGCGTGTGGTCGTTGTTCCGGCAAAGCCTGTTTTCCTGGCACATCTGCTGAAGACTGTCGCGGATTTCATGCGTTCTGCCTGGGCCGGACGAAGGGTCCACAGCCTTGAGGCGCAGTGATTTCAGGTCAATTGGCAAATGCGACACGCGCAACGAGCGCCCCAAGTGGGTGCGAACCTTGGTTCGCACGCCTTGCCCGTGGCCTGGATCTAGCCGGCCCGCGCTCCCAGCTCCGCTGCCAGCGCCAGCCACTTGCTGCGCTGCGCCGGGGTGCTGCTGCGCACCGCGCCCACGCGGCTGACCCGCACCGGGCGGATGCCGCAGAACTCCAGGATGGTGGCGCGGATCTGGGTGATGCCCGGGTCGCGGTAGATCCAGCGGTAGTACCAGGGCGGCGTGTCCAGCGTGGTGATCACCCGCGCGCTGCGCCCGGCGAGCAGGCGGTCCCACCACACCGAATCGCGCCGGTAGCGGAAGGCGTATCCCGGCAACAGCACGCGATCGAAGAAGCCCTTCAGCAGCGCCGGCATCGCGCCCCACCAGGTGGGATAGACCAGGACCAGGTGATCGCAGGCTTGAATCGCCTCGGCGGCGTCCTGCAGATCGGCCTCCAGCGGCTGGATCTGGCGGTAGCCGTGGCGCAGAACCGGATCGAATTCGAGATCTCCCAGTGCGATCAGGCGCACTCGGTGGCCGGCGTTCTCGGCGGCCGTGGCATAGCGCTGGGCGAGGGCGCCGCACAGGCTGTCACGGTCAGGATGGCCGAGCAGGATCAGGATGGAACGGGACACGCGCAACCTCGGGCAATGGAAAGTGCGCGAGACTGCGGTCTGCCCCTGGGGCAGAGTCAAACCCCGGTGGTGCAGCCGCCGGGTTCCAGTACGCAGTCGCCGCTGCCGGAGTGCAGCCACCGCTGAAGTTCGTCGCTGACCTGCTGCAGATCGCGCTCGACCTGTGCAAGCCGTGCCCGTTCGCTGGCAACGCGGCCGCGCTGCTGCTCCAGCAAGGCCAGCACCGCTGGCCAGTCGAGCCGCCCGTCGCGGCCCTGCAGGCGTGAGATCGACGCAAGCGTGATACCCAGCCCCAGCGCCTGGCGGATCAGCTGCACCCAGGCCACGTCCTGTTCGCTGTAGTCGCGATATCGGTTCAGGCGCGGCACCGGCGGAAGCAGGCCGCGTGCTTCGTACAGGCGGATGGCCTTGGCACTGGCGCCGGTCAGGCGGCTGACTTCGGAGATGCGCATCGGCTCAGTCCCGCACCAGTCCGCCATCGACCACCAGATTCTGGCCGGTCACCGCGCGCGACCAGGGGCTGGCGAAGAACAGTGCGGTATCGGCGAACTCGGCCGGGGTGGTGACGCTGCGCAGCGGGGTGTTGGCGGCGATGTAGTCGAACACCGCTTCCGGCGTGGCAGCACTGGCATCGGTGGTACGCAGCAGGCCGCCGGACAGCATGTTCACGGTGATGCCATGCGGGCCGAGGTCACCGGCCAGCGTGCGGGTCAGTGCCAACAGGGCGGCTTTGGCCGCGGTGTAGTCGTGGTAGGGCACCACCGGGTTCTGGAACAGGTTGGTGCCGATGTTGATCACGCGGCCGAAGCGGCGGGCCTGCATGCCGGGCAGTGCGGCCTGCACGGTGTTCAGCGCGCCGCGCACGCTGCCCTCGAACTGCGCCTGGAAGGCCGGCCAGCCGATAGCGGCGGCGCCGTCGCGGGCATCACCATTGAACGAGAACGCAGCGAGTGCGTTGTTGACCACCGTGGTGACGCCCTGGCCGAAGTGGGCCAGGGCATGCTGCAGCATCGCATCGACCTGGCTGCGATCAGTGACGTCGGCCGGCAGTGCGATTGCCTGTCCGCCCAGCTCGGTGGCCAGCGCCCGTGCGGCGCCTTCGCTGCGGTGATAGTTGACGATGACGCGCGCACCCTGCGCAGCGAACGCGCGGGCGATGTGCTGGCCAAGGCCGCGGCCGGCGCCGGTGACCAGCACCAGCTGTTCGCTGATCTGCATGAGGGAGCTGCCATCCATTGCATGAAAGGGCATGCAGCGTAGCAGCGATGGCGCTTGCCGGAGCGGGCGTGCTGCCGCTAGCCTGCAGGCATGAACCAGACTCCCCTGCGATTGCTCATTCACGGTGCCTCCGGGCGCATGGGCCAGGCCCTGCTGCGGCTGGCCGCCGAACATCCCGAAACCCTGCAGATCGTGGCCGCAGTGACCGGCCGTGCGCCGGCGCAGCGCGTGGTCGACGGCGTGCCGTTCTTCGGTGCCAGCGAGCTGCCCGGCGCGCCGGTGTTCGATGTGGCGATCGACTTCAGCCTGCCGGAGGGCTTCGACCCGCTGCTGGCGTTGTGCGTGGAGCGGGGGGCAGGACTTGTGTCGGGGACCACCGGCATCTCCAGCACGCAGCGCCAGGCGCTGGAGGCTGCGGCGGCGAAGATCCCGCTGGTCTGGGCCTCGAACTTCAGTCTGGGCGTGGCGGTGCTGGACGAACTGGTCGAGCGCGCGGCGCAGGCGCTGCCAGGCTGGGGCTGCGACATCGTCGAGTCTCACCACACCCAGAAGAAGGACGCGCCGTCGGGTACCGCACTGACCCTGGGTGCGGCCGCGCAGCGGGGCGGGGCGGAACCGCATTACGCCAGCCTGCGTGCCGGTGACATCGTCGGCGAGCACCTGGTGCAGTTCACCGGGCTGGGCGAGCGCATTGAACTGGTGCATCGGGCCACCAACCGCGACATCTTCGCCCGCGGCGCCCTGTTCGCCGCCCGCCAGCTGCAGGGCCGGGCCCCGGGCAGCTATCGGGTAAGGGACCTGCTGCAGTAAGTCGGTAGTGCCGGCCAGCGGCCGGCACTACCGGGTGGCGTACCCCGCATACGCCGCCGGATTGAAATGAATGCGCAATCGCCCGTTCATCAAGTGCGATAACCGCTGGCGCGAGCGGCCCGGCAGCGCTACAATTCGCACTCGCCGAATCACGAAAGCCGGACCGGTCCCAGACCGTACGTCCGCGCTTTTTTGCAACCGGATTTCCGTGAAGCGCAGGCGTGACTTCGGCAGCCCCCTCGGTAGCCAAAGTGAGATTCCCGTGACCCAAGCCGCAATCCTCGTCCTCGAAGACGGCACCGTATTCGAGGGCGAATCCGTAGGCGCGCCCGGCCTGTCCGTCGGTGAGGTGGTGTTCAACACCGCCATGACCGGCTACCAGGAAGTGCTGACCGACCCGTCCTACGCCCGGCAGATGGTCACGCTGACCTATCCGCATATCGGTAACACCGGCATGACCGACCAGGACAATGAAGCGTCCAAGGTGTGGTCGGCCGGTCTGATCGTGCGCGACGTTCCCCGTCGTCCCAGCAACTGGCGCAGCCAGGTGTCGCTGCAGGATTGGCTGATCCAGCGTGGCGTGGTCGCCATCGCCGGCATCGACACCCGCAAGCTGACCCGCATCCTGCGCGAGAAGGGCGCGCAGAACGGTGCGCTGATGGCCGGTGACATCGACGTGGAAAAGGCACTGGAAGCCGCCCGCAAGTTCCCGGGGCTGAAGGGCATGGATCTGGCCAAGGTCGTCACTACCGAGAAGACCTACACCTGGACCGAGGGCCAGCTGGACCTGGATGCCAACGCCTTCGTCAGCGTGCCGGCCCGGTTCAAGGTCGTGGCCTACGACTTCGGCGTGAAGACCAACATCCTGCGCATGCTGGCCGAGCGTGGTTGCGAAGTGACCGTGGTGCCGGCGCAGACCCCGGCCGCCGAAGTACTGGCGCTGAAGCCGGATGGGGTGTTCCTGTCCAACGGCCCGGGTGACCCGGAACCGTGCGACTACGCCATCGAAGCGATCAAGACCTTCATCGACGTGAAGATCCCGACCTTCGGCATCTGCCTGGGCCACCAGCTGCTGGGCCTGGCCTCGGGCGCGCAGACCATGAAGATGGGCCACGGCCACCACGGTGCCAACCACCCGGTGCAGGACCTGGACAGCGGCCGGGTGATGATCACCTCGCAGAACCACGGCTTCGCGATCGATGAAGCGACCCTGCCGCCGACCCTGCGCGTGACCCACCGTTCGCTGTTCGATGGCACCAACCAGGGCGTGGCCCGCACCGACGTGCCGGCGTTCTCGTTCCAGGGCCACCCGGAAGCGTCGCCGGGCCCGACCGATGTCGGTCCGCTGTTCGACCGCTTCGTGGTGCTGATGGAGCAGGCCAAGGCGTGATCAGTACGCCGCCGGCCCCCCGGTGGCGTCGCGATGGACCGTAAACCGCCGCAACGCTGCTGCCTCTGGCGCGGCGCTGCGGATCAAGATTCCTGATCGACAGCGTGCGATCACCCCCCTTGTCACGCTGTACTGACTTAGAGAAGAAAATGCCCAAGCGCACTGACCTCAAGACCATCCTCATCATCGGTGCTGGCCCGATCGTCATCGGCCAGGCCTGCGAGTTCGACTACTCCGGCGCCCAGGCCTGCAAGGCCCTGCGTGACGAGGGTTACCGCGTGGTGCTGGTCAACAGCAACCCGGCCACGATCATGACCGACCCGGAGATGGCCGACGCCGTCTACATCGAGCCGATCAACTGGCAGACGGTCGAGAAGATCATCGCCAAGGAAAAGCCCGATGCGCTGCTGCCGACCATGGGTGGCCAGACCGCGCTGAACTGCGCGCTGGACCTGGCCGACCACGGCGTGCTGGAGAAGTACAACGTCGAACTGATCGGCGCCAAGCGCGAAGCGATCCGCATGGCCGAAGACCGCGAGCTGTTCCGCGTCGCCATGGGTGAGATCGGCCTGGAATGCCCGACCGCCGCCGTCGCCCACACCCTGGACGAAGCGCTGGAGATCCAGACCCGCGTCGGCTACCCGACCATCATCCGCCCCAGCTTCACCCTGGGCGGCAGCGGTGGCGGCATCGCCTACAACCGCGAAGAGCTGGTCGACATCGTCAGCCGCGGCCTGGAACTGTCGCCGACCACCGAAGTGCTGGTGGAAGAGTCGGTGCTGGGCTGGAAGGAATTCGAGATGGAAGTGGTCCGCGATACCGCGGACAACTGCATCATCGTCTGCTCGATCGAAAACCTTGACCCGATGGGCGTGCACACCGGTGACTCGATCACCGTGGCCCCGGCGCAGACCCTGACCGACAAGGAATACCAGCGCCTGCGCGATGCCTCCATCGCCGTGCTGCGCAAGATCGGCGTCGATACCGGTGGCTCGAACGTGCAGTTCGGCATCAACCCGAAGACCGGCCGCGTGGTCGTCATCGAGATGAATCCGCGCGTGTCGCGTTCCTCGGCGCTGGCTTCCAAGGCCACTGGCTTCCCGATCGCCAAGGTCGCCGCCAAGCTGGCCGTGGGCTACACCCTGGACGAACTGAAGAACGAGATCACCGGTGGCCTGACCCCGGCCTCGTTCGAGCCGTCCATCGATTACGTCGTCACCAAGATCCCGCGCTTCGCCTTCGAGAAGTTCCCGGCCGCCGATGCCCGCCTGACCACCCAGATGAAGTCGGTGGGCGAGGTGATGGCGATGGGCCGCACTTTCCAGGAGTCGGTGCAGAAGGCCCTGCGTGGTCTGGAAACCGGCAAGGTCGGCTTCGACCCGACCGGCCTGGACCTGGCCAACGAAGAAGACCTGCAGACCCTGCGTCGCGAGCTGAAGGCGCCGGGCCCGGAGCGCCTGTTCTTCGTCGCCGACGCGTTCCGCGCCGGCATGAGCGTGGAAGAGATCTACGCACTGTCGTTCATCGACCACTGGTTCCTGGACCAGATCGAGGAAATCATCGCTGCAGAAGGCGAAGTCGCTGCCGGTGGCATCGACGCGCTGGACGCCGCACGCCTGCGCAAGCTGAAGCGCGCTGGCTTCTCCGACGCGCGCCTGGCACAGCTGACCGGCACCAACGAAGCCGCCATCCGCGCGCTGCGCCGTGCGCACAAGGTGCGTCCGGTCTACAAGCGCGTGGACTCCTGTGCCGGTGAATTCTCCACCGGTACCGCCTACCTGTACTCGACCTACGAGGACGAGTGCGAGGCTGCACCGAGCAACCGCGACAAGATCATGATCCTGGGTGGTGGCCCGAACCGCATCGGCCAGGGCATCGAGTTCGACTACTGCTGCGTGCACGCGGCACTGGCGCTGCGCGAGGATGGCTATGAAACCATCATGGTCAACTGCAACCCGGAAACCGTGTCGACCGACTACGATACCTCCGACCGCCTGTACTTCGAACCGCTGACCCTGGAAGACGTGCTGGAAATCGTCGAACTGGAACAGCCGAAGGGCGTGATCGTGCAGTACGGCGGCCAGACCCCGCTGAAGCTGGCGCGCGCGCTGGAAGCCAATGGCGTGCCGGTGATCGGCACCAGCCCGGACTCGATCGACCTGGCCGAAGACCGCGAGCGCTTCCAGCAGCTGGTCGACAAGCTCGGCCTGAAGCAGCCGCCGAACCGCATCGCCCGCAACGACCAGGAAGCCCTGCTGCTGGCCCGCGAGATCGGCTACCCGCTGGTGGTGCGCCCGAGCTACGTGCTGGGCGGCCGTGCGATGGAAATCGTCTACGGCGAAGCCGACCTGGCCCGCTACGTGCGCGACGCGGTGAAGGTGTCCAACGACTCGCCGGTGCTGCTGGACCGCTTCCTCGACAACGCCGTCGAGTGCGACGTCGACATCATCGCCGACAAGGAGGGCAACGTCCTGATCGGTGGCGTGATGGAGCACATCGAAGAAGCCGGCGTGCACTCGGGCGATTCCTCCTGCTCGCTGCCGCCGTACTCGCTGTCGGCTGAGACCCAGGCCGAACTGCGTCGTCAGGTGGTGGAACTGGCCAAGGCCCTGAACGTGGTCGGCCTGATGAACACCCAGTTCGCGATCCAGACCAGTGACGAAGGTGCCGACACCATCTACCTGCTGGAAGTGAACCCGCGTGCCTCGCGCACCGTGCCGTTCGTGTCCAAGGCCACCGGCATGCCGCTGGCCAAGATCGCCGCCCGTTGCATGGCTGGCAAGAGCCTGGCCGAGCAGGGCGCAACCAAGGAAATCGTGCCGGACTATTACTCGGTGAAGGAAGCGATCTTCCCGTTTGCCAAGTTCCAGGGCGTCGATCCGATCCTCGGGCCGGAGATGCGCTCCACCGGTGAGGTGATGGGCGTGGGCCGCACCTTCAACGCCGCCTTTGCGCGTGCGCAGGAAGCCGGTGGCATCAAGGCCCCGCCGGTCGGCAAGGCCTTCGTCTCGGTGCGTGATCCGGACAAGAAGCGCGTGCTGCCGGTGGCCAAGGCGCTGCTGGCGCGAGGCTACAGCCTGGTCGCCACCCGTGGCACCGCCGCGTGGCTGCAGCAGCACGGCATGGACTGCGAGATCATCAACAAGGTGGTCGAAGGCCGTCCGCACATCGTCGACTCGATCAAGAACGGCGAGATCGTCTACATCGTCAATACGACCGAAGGTCGTTCGGCGATCAACGACTCGTTCTCGATCCGCCGCGAGGCGCTGCAGCATCGCGTCACCTACTCGACCACCATTGCCGGCGCCAAGGCGCTGGTGGATTCACTGGAATTCCGCGGCACCGGCCCCGTCTGGTCGCTGCAGGAGCTGCACAAGGAGTTGAATGCATGAGAGCCCCCATCACGATGAAGGGCGCGCAGCGTCTGCGCGATGAACTGGATCACCTGAAGTCGGTCAAGCGCCCGAAGGTGATCGCCGCGATCGCCGAAGCGCGTGAGCACGGCGACCTGAAGGAGAACGCCGAGTACCACGCCGCGCGCGAGGAGCAGGGCTTCATCGAAGGCCGCATCAAGCAGCTGGAAGGCGAGCTGTCGCACGCCGAGATCATCGACGTGAGCAAGCTCAACGCAGGCTCCAAGGTAGTGTTCGGCGCCAGCGTGACGCTGGCCGACGTGGAAACCGACGAGGAGAAGAAGTACCAGATCGTCGGTGACCTGGAAGCGGACATCAAGCTGGGCCTGATCGCGATTTCCTCGCCGGTGGCACGCGCGATGATCGGCAAGCTGGAAGGCGATTCGATCGTGATCGATGCCCCGGCCGGCCAGCGCGAGTACGAGATCGTCAGCGTCAGCTACGTGGACTGACCCGGTGGCAACGGCGACCCTGCTGTTGCCGGCACGCAGCCGCCTTGCCGCGGCTGCGCTGCCTGATGACGTGGCGCGTGCCCTGGGCCGTGCCAGCGCCTCGCAGTTTGAAGCCGGAGAGCGGGCACAGCTGCAGCGCCATTTCACGGTTGCCGCGCCGCACTGGCCGGTGGCCGCGTTGACCCGCCAGCGCGACGTCGGCGATGCCGCCGGCGCCAGCTGGCTGCGTGCCGATCCGGCCTGCATGGTGCCGGACATGCACGGCGCGAGGATGATGGCCTACGGCGAAACGCTGCGGCCGACCTTGGCGGACTGCCTGGCCCTGTTGCCGGTGCTGCAGCCGCTGTTCGCCGATGCCGGGTTCGTGCTCGATGCACCCGATCCTTCGCGCTGGTACCTGCGCCTGCCGATCGACCTGGCCCTGCCGGACTTCGACAGTCCGGACGAGGTTCTCGGCGATGATCTGTTCTCGCACCTGCCGGAAGGCGAGGGCGGCCGTCGTTGGCGGGCGCTGATGACCGAGGCGCAGGTGCTGCTGCACAACCATTCCTGGAACCAGCAGCGCGCCTCGCAGGGACAGCAGCCGATCAATTCGCTGTGGTTCTGGGGCGGTGGCGTGATGCCGGTGTCGGTCAGCACGCCGCACGCACAGGTGCGCAGCCGCGATGCCTTGCTGCAGGGCCTGGCTCTGGCGGCTGGCGTAGCCGTGGATGGCGAGCAGGCGGTGGATGCACTGGTCGACCTGCGCCAGCTGCGCTCCCTGCAGCAGCTCGGCACTGATGCGATCCGTCCGCTGCTGGCCGCGCTCAAGCGTGGCGAGCTGCAACGGCTGGTGCTGGATTTCGAAGACGGCCTGCAATTCCAGCTGGACCGTGGCCAGCGCTGGCAGTTCTGGAAGAAGCCGCGCCAGCTTCACGAGTGATTTCCCTGTAGAGCCGAGCCCACGCTCGGCTTCATCACTACTGGACGTCCGTAACGTAGGTCGGCAACGCCCAGTGCCTGCGGCTCCGGGTTGAGCAGTCATCACCCAGATACGTCGCGCTCAGGACCAGGCGCGAGCCGTCCCACGCCCAATGCCGGTTCGTGCCGCACGCATTGGTAGCGGTCACAACGCCTTCTTCAAGAAATACGGCATGCGGGTAGAGCGGAAACAGCGTGCTTGGGGTGATCAGCGTGGGCGCAAACGGTGGACGATCGCGGATCAATCAGGTGCCCGCCGGCACGATGTTGCGGTCGGTTGCGCAGTTCAACAGGGCCAGGACATGGCTGGCATCCACCCGTTCGATGCAGAGTTGGTGTGACGACATCCGGTCGCACGCGTTTCCCGCAGCGGCCACCGGTTGCAACTGCTGCAGCAGATCCGCCCGCTCGGCCAGTTGCGCATCGCTTTCCTGTGCTTCGACCAGAAGCGGCGGTGCCTTCAGGGGCGGCGCGGCAACCGCAGCCGGGACCTTCGACTCCGGCTGTGAGCCCTTGCGCACTAGTGCGCCGGGCGTATCCAGCCGACCTTGGGCTTCGTCCATCTTCAGCAGCAGCGTACGGATACCGCGATCGGACAGCGGCCACGCGTGGCCCGAGGCATCGCTCATCTCGACGCGCTTGCCCGCCAGCAGTGCTTCAATCATGGCGGTCACGTAGCGGGTGGGCAGCTCCAGGGCAGGGTCGAGCGCTTCGCTGTGGCCGATGGCACCGAGGTCCTTTCCGTCCACGTGCAGTCGCAACGTTCCTTCAGGGGCCACCGCCGCAGGGGTCGCAGGCGCGTCCTCTCCGCCCTCGGCCATGGACAGCCGGGCGGTGACCGCCGTGCGCGGCCCGCCGCTGCGTTCGATCAGCGCGCTCAGCATCAACGGCGCCAGTGGACCGTAGGCTGCCAGCCGGCAGGTGCGGGTGTTGTCGCAGGCCATCACGCCGTCGCCCTCCACCAACGACGTGCCAGCCGGTTCGGCAGCCGGGGCAACCGAGGCCATCGTCAGCGACGCAAGCAGCAGCGGCGTGCATGACAGTGAAGATGCATGCATTCAGCGCACCTCACTGAGCAGGGTTGGCAGCATCCAGTGCCCGCCCGGCATGCCACGGCACAGGCCGGTACTGAACGCACTGCTGGGCTGGAATCTCTGGCCATCCCATGCCCAGTCCGAGCCGGAAACGCAGTCGCCGATGCCGCGGCCCTTGTAGCGCGCGTAGAGCGTGCGTTCGACGCGCGAGAAGCCCTCTGCTTCCATCGTGACCGTCTGCGGGGCGAACGGGGGCCGGTCGCGTGCGATCCAGAAGCCATTGCTGTAGTTGTACGCGCCCATCTGGCACAGCGCCTGCACCAGTACGTGGTGCTCGTCCAGCCGCTCGATCACCATTTCCGGGGTGCCCGTGTACTCGATCAGGCGCGGACAGTCGTCACTGTCGCCGAGCGTGGCGATCAGGGCGTCGCGCAGCGCTTCGCTGCTTCCCAGTTCGCTGTCTCCGGAACGTGGCGTCGCCAGCGCCGCGCTCACGATCACCGGCTTGGCACGCGCAGCCGGCACAGTCGTTTCGGCACGCGTGCCAGGCCGCACCAGGGCGCCGGGTGTTCCGATCCGCCCTTGTGCCTCGTCCATCTTCAGCAGTACGGCGGCAGCCCCACGGTCGGAAATCGGCCAGCGCGTGCCGTTGCTGTCGATGACCTCGATGCGGGCCTGGCCGGGCAGGGCGGCAAGCAGTGCTTCAACCTGCGCCGGCCGCAGCGTCACGGCCTCGTCAGCACCGGTGTCCTGCACCGGGCCCAGATCACGGCCGTTCACCTGCAGGCGCAGCGCGCCTTCAGGCATCGCGCTTTCGCCACCCTCGCCCACCCGCAGCCGCGCCTTCACTGCCGTACCGGGGCCGCCTGCACGTTCCAGCATGAGGCCCAGCAGGCTGTCTGCGTTTTCCGGGCCATAACCCGCGGCTCGGCAGGTGCCGGTGTTGTCGCAGGCCAGGAACCAGTCGTGGTGCGCGAACTCGATACCGGGGGTGACCAGCGTGTTTCCAGCGTGGGAGGCGAGTGGCAGCAACAGGCCGACAATCAGTGCGGACAGCGGGCGATGCATGGCGAGTTCCGTTTCAGAAGCGAACAAGCATGGGCGATCGCCACCTCTGCGCCAAGCCCGGGAAGAGCCGGACCAGCCGGGCGGGGTATCATGCCCGGGTCTTCCGTAACCCGGCGATGCCGATGTCCCTTGCCGCCGATGCTGTGCAGCCCGCCTCTGATACGCCGACGATCCGCCGCCGCGATGCGGTCGCGCCCGGCAGCTGGCCGGAGGGCACGCTGCCGTTGCTGGCGCGTCTCTATGCCAGCCGTGGCGCAGGTACACCGGAGTTGGCGCAGCCGAAGCTGGGCAATCTGCATGCCCCTGAGCTGCTGACCGGCATCGACGATGCGGTGGGCCTGTTGGTTGAGGCCATCGTCAACGACAAGCGCATCCTGGTGGTTGGCGATTTCGACTGCGATGGCGCCACCGCCTGTGCGGTCGGCGTGCGCGGCCTGCGCATGCTCGGCGCACGGCATGTCTTCCACGCGGTGCCCAACCGCATGGTGCACGGCTACGGCCTGTCGCCGTCACTCGTGGACGAGCTGGCCGCGCTGAAGCCGGACCTGCTGGTCACGGTTGACCACGGCATTGCCTGCCACGCCGGTGTCATCGCGGCCAAGGCGCGTGGCTGGCAGGTGCTGGTCACCGATCACCATCTTCCCGGTCCGCAGTTGCCGCCGGCCGATGTCATCGTCGATCCCAATCTGGACGGCGATGCCTTCCCCAGCAAGTCGCTGGCAGGCGTCGGTGTGATCTTCTACGTGTTGATGGCGCTGCGCCGGCAGATGCGCGAGGCCGGCGTTTTTGCCGATGGCAAGGGGCCGGACCTGACCACGCTGCTGGACCTGGTGGCGGTTGGCACCGTCGCCGACCTGGTAGCGCTGGACCCGAACAATCGGGCGCTGGTCAGCGCGGGCCTGCGCCGGCTGCGTGCAGGGCAGGGCTGCGTCGGCCTGCGTGCACTGATCGAAGCCAGCGGCCGTGATGCCGCGCGGCTGACGGCCACCGATATCGGCTTCGCACTCGGCCCACGCCTGAACGCGGCGGGCCGGCTGGAAGACATGGCGCTGGGCATTGCGCTGCTGCTGACCGAAGACCCGCGCCAGGCGCGCGAGATCGCGCAGACGCTGGAGCAGATCAATTCGGAACGGCGCGCCGTGCAGCAGTCGATGACCGACGACGCCGAGCAGGCATTGACCCGCGTGGTGCTGGACATGGCCGGCCAGCGCCCGGTGGCGGCCTGCCTGTTCGATGCGGACTGGCATCCGGGCGTGGTCGGCCTGGTCGCGTCGAAGATGAAGGATCGCCTGCATCGCCCGGTGATCGCCTTCGCCCCGGCCGAACCCGGCGCCGACACCCTGCGTGGCTCAGCCCGCTCGATTCCCGGCCTGCACATCCGTGACGCACTGGCGCTGGTCGACGCGCGTCATCCGGGCTTGATCGAACGTTTCGGTGGCCATGCCATGGCGGCTGGACTGAGCCTGCGGCTGGATCACGTCGATGACTTCAAGGCCGCCTTCGTCGCCGTGGTACTGGAAATGCTCGACCCGGCGGCACTGCAGCAGCAGGTCCTCAGCGACGGCGAACTGGCCGCGGACGAACTCGACCATCGCCACGCTGATGCGCTGCGTCTGGCAGGCCCATGGGGCCAGGGCTTCCCCGAGCCGCTGTTCGACGGCCACTTCGAAGTGGCCAACTGGCGCGTGCTGAAGGAGCGCCACCTCAAGCTGGAACTGCGCCTGCCGGGCGTGCCCGGCACCATCAACGCGATCCACTTCGGCGGCTGGCATGGCAACGCGCCGGGTCGCCACGTGCATCTCGCCTATCGTCTCGCCTGCGACGACTATCGTGGTGGCAGCGCCATCCAGCTGATAGTCGAGCACTGCCTGCCCGCCTAGAAAAGGGGGACGGAGGGGATTAAGCCGTTTCTGCCTTGTTTGCCAATTGCGACTTAATCCCCTCCGTCCCCTTTTTGGGGTCCCGCCAACCCCGTTCCGGTAGCTCGTGCGTTCAACGGTTCACGATCCCACTGGAGTCCGGTCATGGTCTTCGCCCGTAGCTGCACCGTGTTGTTGCTGGCCCTCGCGGCCTGGCCCGCTGGCGCGCAGTCGCCGCCGATCTCCCGGCCGCAGGCCGCCACGCCTCTCCTGATCGCGCACGCTGCCGAACAACCGGTGCAACTGCAGCGTGCCCGCATCGAGGGCGAAGTCCAGGCCGGCGTCGCCCAGACCCGGATCACCCTGGAATTCCACAATCCGAACCGGCGCGTGCTGGAGGGCGAGTTGCAGTTCCCGCTGGGCGACGGCCAGCAGATCAGCGGCTTCGCGCTGGATATCAACGGCGAGATGCGTGACGCGGTGCCGGTGCCCAAGGACCGCGGCCGCCAGGTGTTCGAGGAGATCGCCCGCCGCGGCGTCGACCCGGGCCTGCTGGAACAGACCGCCGGCAACCAGTTCCGGCTGCGCATCTACCCGCTGCCGGCCGGTGGCAGCCGGCGTGTACAGCTGGTGATTCGCGAGCCGTTGGCCTTCACCGGCCAAGGCTGGCAGTGGACGCTGCCGCTGCAGTTCGCCGCCGGTGCAGCCTCGGTTGAACTGAAGCTGCAGGCGCCCGGCGCGACCACTGCAGGTACCGCGCCATTCCGCATCAGCGCGGGCCAGATGCAGTGGCAGGGCAAGGGCGCGCAGTTGCCGAAGCAGCTGCAGTGGAGCCTGCCGGCAGCCCGCCAGGCGCAGGTGCAGGTGGCGCCCTGGGAGGATGGCCATTACCTGCTGGCGCAACTGCCGGTGGCGGCCAGCAGCAGGCCCCGTACGCTGCCCAGCGAGATCGGCCTGCTGTGGGACGGCTCCGGTTCGGCGGGGCAGCGCGATCGCACGCGTGAGTTCGCACTGCTGGATCACTACTTCGCCGCGATGGGCGACGGCACCGTGGCCTTGACCGTGCTGCGCGATCGCGCCGAGCCGGTAAGGCGCTTCCGCATCCGCGCCGGTAACTGGAGTGAGCTGCGTGCGGCATTGCAGGCCGTACGCCCGGACGGTGCCAGCGCGCTGGCGCAGTGGCAGCCGCAGCCGGGCGTGAAGGAATACCTGCTGGTCAGCGATGGCCTGCTGACCTATGGGCCGGAACAGCTGCCGGCGATGGCGCCGGACCAACGCCTGTTCGCGGTCAGCTGCGCCGGTGCGCGCACCGATGCCGTGCGACTGCGTGGCTGGAGCCAAGCGCATGGTGGTCGCTTCGTCGCGCTGGGGAAGGATGTCGAATTGGCCGCCCGTGAGCTGCTGTCGTCGCCGCTGGATGTGCAGGTCGATGCAGGACGCGGCGTGCAGGACGTGGTGATCGATCGTCGCAGTGAAGCCCAGGGCTGGTTGTGGCTGCATGCACGACTGGCGGCCGACGGTGTGCCGATGCGGGTGCGCGTGGGTGGCGGCGAATGGCAGGCGCTGCCCGCCACGCAGAAGAGCAACGACGGAGAACTGCTGGCGGGCTTGTGGGCGCAGGCGCGCCTGCAGCAGCTGGCCGCCGATCGCCGTGGCAACCGCGAGGCGATGCAGCGCCTGTCTCAACAGTTTGGCCTGGTCGGGCCGGATACCTCGCTGATCGTGCTGGAGACACTGGAGGACTACCTGCGCTATGCGATCCGCCCTTCGGGCACGCTGCGCGCCGAGTACGACGCCAGGTTCGCAGTGCAGGTAAGAGATCGCGCCGCTGCTGATCGCCAGCGCCTGGATGAGGTGGCGGCACGCTGGAAGGAGCGCCAGCAGTGGTGGAACCGCAGCTGGCCGAAGGGAATGCCGCCGCAGGCAAAGGGCGGGGCACTGGAAGTGGCCTCCGCGGACCACGCGATGGAATCAGCGCCGGTGGCGATGCTCGCCGCACCGGCCCCGGCGGCACCACCCGCCCCGGCACCGATGGCCGCCGCCGCCGAGCAGCGCATGGAAGCCAGCAGCGCGCGTGCGCGTCGCTCAGCACCTGCATCGAACATGGCCCTCGATTCAATCACGGTCACTGGTGGCCGTGTCGCTGCGCCCGCTGCCGCCAACGAGGGCGAGCTCGGCATCCAGTTGGCGGCCTGGCAGCCGGACTCGGCCATCGCCAAGCGCCTGCGCGAGGGGCCGCCGTCGCAGTTGTATGACCGCTATCTGGCCGAGCGCGATGCCCACGCCGACAGCAGCGCATTCTTCCTCGATGTGGCCGACCTGCTGCTGGAGCAGGGCCAACGCGACCTGGCGCTGCGCGTGTTGTCGAATCTGGCAGAGATGGACCTGGACAATCGTCACCTGCTGCGCGTGCTCGGCTACCGCCTGATGCAGGCTCATGCCCCCGCATTGGCGGTGCCGGTGTTCGAGCAGGTGCTGGTGATGGGCCAGGAAGAGCCGCAGAGCTTCCGCGATCTTGGCCTGGCGCTGGCGGCGGCCGGCAAGCCGCAGCAGGCGCTTGCGCCGCTGTACCAGGTGGTGGTGCGGCCGTGGGACAGCCGCTTCGATGGCATCGCCCTGATCGCACTGGATGAGCTGACCAACCTGGTGGCCCGCAGCACGCCCCGGCTGGATACCACCGGCATCGACCCGCGCCTGCTGCAGGCGATGCCGCTGGACCTGCGCGTGGTGCTGTCGTGGGATGCCGACAACAGTGACATGGACCTGTGGGTGACCGACCCGAACGGCGAGCGCGCGTATTACGGCAACCGCCTGACTTACCAGGGCGGGCAGATGTCGCAGGACTTCACCGGCGGTTATGGTCCCGAGCAGTTCTCGCTGCGCAACGCCAAGCCCGGCAAGTACAAGGTGGAAGCGAATTACTTCGGCAGCCGCCAGCAGTTGGTGACCGGTGCCACGACCCTGATGCTGCGCCTGACCACCCATTGGGGCACGGCAAAGCAGAAGGACCAGATGGTGACGATGCGGTTGAAGGATCGCGCCGAAACCGTGCTGGTGGGCGAGTTCGAGGTGCGTTGAACGCTCGGACACCCGTGTAGAGTCGAGCTGGCTCGACTGCCTTGATGCAGAGCCGGGCCCATGCTCGGCTCATGGCAGAGGCAGCCGAGCGTGGGCTCGGCTCTACACTACCGCGGCGCGCGCGATCGGCGCCGCAGGTGGATCGGCACGCAGGCCGAACAGGGGCCGCAGCCAGCGCGAACGACGGATCAGCAGTTCATGGATCAGCAGGCAGCCGCCGACGGTACCGCCGAGCAGCAGGGCCGGTTCGGCCCACGGCCCCAGCTGTAGCGGCTTGAGCCAGAACAACAGCACGATGATCAGGCTTTGGTGCAGCATGTACCAGGGATAGATCGCCTCGGTGCAGTACGGCAGCCAGCGGAACGGGCGGTCGAGGACGACCTTGCCCCAGCCCAGGATGGTCAGCAGCGCGGTCCAGACGTACAGCGACTGGCTGGTCCTGCCCTGCAGATCCCAGAACGCTTCGGGCCATTGCCGCAGCGAGGAGTCAGCCGGCAGTACCTGGCCGAGGATGCGCAACCCCAGATACCAGGCGATCGCGGCCAGCGCCAGCCATAGCGTGGTGCGGCGCAGGGCGACCACACGCTGCCAGAACACCGGCTCGCGACCGAGCAGGTAGCCTGCCAGGAACACCGTTGGGTATTTGGCGTGCTGGTACCAGTCGCCAAGCAGGGCATTGGTGGACGGATAGATCGGCTCCAGCCAGATCACCCAGGCCAGCAGCAGGGCGGACGGCAGGCCGATCAGCAGCATCGGCGATGCAGCGCAGAACGCCACCGCGCGGCGCACCACCGGCCTTCCCAGCAATGGCATTAACAGGGCCAGGGCCAGCGTGTAATTCCACAGATAGGCCAGGTACCACAAGTGGTTCCAGGTGATGCCGTACTGCCAGCCGGCGAAACTCCCTTCCGGCCACGGCCGCACCTGCCAATAGCGCAGCAGGAAGTGGCCGAAGCCGGGTGCCACGTGGCCGTTGGCCACCCCTTCGCAGTAGGGCTGGATCGGCACGATCACGAACATGCCGAACAGCAGCGGCAGCAGCAGCCGCCACGTGCGCAGGCCGGCAAAGCGCAGCAGCCTGCCTTCCGGCCGCATCAGGGCGATGGCGATACCCGAGATCAGGAACAGCAGCGACATCCGCCAGCGGTTGACGAACAGCATCGGCCACTGCAGCCATTCGGCGGTATGCACGCTCTTGAGGTGGAAATCCCAGTCGTCCACATAGGCCATGCCGGTGTGGTAGAGGATCAGCAGGGCGAAGGCGAACACGCGCAGGGCGTCGATGTCGTGGCGTCGGGTCATGGTGGTGGTGTGCCGGAAGGTCGAGCCAACGTGACGCCGCCCGGCCCGTGCAGCCACTGCCGAGGGGCCGCCGGAACCCGCGCAGTGACCAATGGCGGGGGTGGCGGGACCAATGGAGCCGCTACCCTTGGTCCCTTGAGGCAGGCTGGAGCACCGCAACGACATGGATGCAGCAATGACCCAGGGCCGACCACCGCGCTGGCGTACTTCGACCCGCCTGCTGGTATGGGCGGCGATCCTGTCGGCTTCAGCGGTGACCAATGCGCTGGTGGAAGTGATGGATGCCAGTCGCCGCGGCGCCGATCTCGGCTTGTGGGAGCCGATGATCTGGGAGTTCAGCAGCCTCGGTCTGATCCTGTTGACCCTGCCGCTGCTGTGGTGGGGCTGCGAGCGCTGGCCGCTGCATGCCGATACCTGGAAGCGGCGATTGCCGCTGTACCTGCTGGCCAGCGTCGGCTGGTCGCTGTTGCATGTGGTGGGGATGATGCTGCTGCGGCACCTGGCCTATGCGTCGCTGGGCCACCGCTACCAGGACGATGCCGGCTGGCTGGAGCGTTTTGCCTACGAATACCTGAAGGATGTGCGCACGTTTGCGATGTTCGTGGCACTGGAGCACTTTGCCAGCTGGTTCGGCCGGCGCAGGCAGGGTGAGGCGAGCCTGCTGGCCGAGCCCGACGTTGGCCCGCCAGTGGAGCCGGTCGAGCGCCCCCAGCACTTTCTGGTGCGCAAGCTGGGCAAGGAGTTCCTGGTTGCCACGGCCGACGTGGAATACGCGCAGGCGGCGGGCAACTACGTGAACCTGCGGGTGCGCGGCCACGATTACCCGTTGCGGATCACCATGGCGGTGCTGGAGCAGCGGCTCGATCCGGCAGTGTTCCTGCGCCCGCACCGCAGCTGGCTGATCCACCGTGACCAGCTGCGCTCGATCGAGCCGCTGGACGGGGGCGAGGCCCTGCTGCACATGGCCGACGGGGCGAAGGTGCCCTGCAGCCGGCGGCAGCTGCCGCTGCTGCGGCAGGCGCTGGGCGGAGGGTAGCGTCGACTGTCAGTCGACTGCTGTTCGTTCAGATTCTGGTGAAGCCTGCGCTGCGCGCGATAGTCGACTGACAGTCGACTCTACCGAGGCGCGGGCGGGCGGGGGGCGGGCCTCATGCCGGGAGTCGCCCGCCTGCGGTATCATTACCAGTCATCTTTTGAATGCATAACCGCCGACATGATCGAACTGAATCCTGTCCGCCAGCGCATCACCGATCTGACCGATCGCGTGCTGTCGCTTCGGGGGTATCTTTGACTACGACGCCAAGAAAGAGCGTCTTGAAGAAGTAACGCGGGAGCTGGAAAGCCCCGACGTCTGGAACAACGCCGAGTATGCCCAGAACCTGGGCCGCGAGCGTTCCAGCCTGGAAAAGACCGTGGGCGGCATCGCCTCGGTGCTGGATGGCCTGAACGACGCCACCGAACTGCTCGAGCTGGCCGAGTCCGAGCAGGACGAGGACACCGCACTGGCGGTGGTCGCCGACCTGGACAAGCACCAGGCGCACGTCGAGAAGCTGGAATTCCAGCGCATGTTCTCCGGCGAGATGGACAATGCCGCCGCGTTCGTCGACATCCAGGCCGGTGCTGGTGGCACCGAAGCCCAGGACTGGGCCGAGATCCTGCTGCGCATGTACCTGCGCTGGTGTGAATCGCGCGGCTGGAAGACCGAGCTGATGGAAGTCTCCGGTGGCGACGTCGCCGGTATCAAGTCGGCCACGCTGCGCGTGGAAGGCGACTATGCCTACGGCTGGCTGAAGACCGAGACCGGCGTGCACCGCCTGGTGCGCAAGTCGCCGTTCGACTCGGACAACCGCCGCCACACCAGCTTCACCTCGGTGTTCGTGTCGCCGGAGATCGATGACAACATCGACATCACCATCAACCCGGCCGACCTGCGCACCGACGTGTACCGTTCGTCCGGCGCCGGTGGCCAGCACGTGAACAAGACCGAGTCGGCGGTGCGAATCACCCACATCCCGACCAACATCGTTGTGGCCTGCCAGACCGGCCGCAGCCAGCACCAGAACCGCGACAACGCGATGAAGATGCTGGCCGCCAAGCTGTACGAGCTGGAGATCCAGAAGCGCAACGCCGAGAAGGACGCGGTGGAAGCCACCAAGTCCGATATCGGCTGGGGCAGCCAGATCCGCAACTACGTGCTCGACCAGAGCCGTATCAAGGACCTGCGCACCGGCATCGAACGTTCGGATACGCAGAAGGTGCTCGACGGCGACCTCGACGAATTCGTCGAAGCCAGCCTGAAGGCCGGCCTGGCCGTGGGCTCCAAGCGCGTCGATGCCTGATCGACGCGCCTGCGCGGATATCGTCACCCTCGTGCGCAACGCCGAGGGTGGCTGATCACGCTTCCGGTAGAGCCGAGCCCATGCTCGGCTGCTGTTGGCGCAGTAGCAGATGCGTCGAGCATGGCTCGACGCTAGAACGGGTACGGCGTTAGCGATGATGCGCAGCGAAAGTGAACGCAAGGAACTCGGCGGCTTCCTCAAGGCCTGCCGCGCCCGTGTCGACCCCGCCACGCTCGGCCTGCCGGGCGGGCGCCGGCGCACCCCGGGCCTGAAGCGCGAGGAAGTGGCGTTGGCGATCGGGGTCAGCGTCAGCTGGTACACCTGGATCGAGCAGGGCCGCGAAGTGCGCGCCTCGCCCGAAGTGCTGGAGCGCCTTGCGCAGGTGTTGCGCATGAGCGACGACGAGCGCGCCTATGCATTCGCGCTGTCCGGCTACGGCGTGCCTCTGGAATCGCCGGACGAGAGCGTGACCGACGGCCTGCGCCAGCTGGTGGAGGCGATGCAGCCGATCCCGGCCTACGTGCGCAATACCCGCTTCGACATCCTGGCCTGGAACCCGGCCATCGCCGAGCTGTTCGTGGACTACAGCCGGCTGGCGCCGCATGAGCGCAATACGCTGCGGCTGATGTTCCTGTACCCGCCGTACCGCACGCTGATTCTCAACTGGGAAGAAATGACCCGCGGCCTGCTGGCGGGTTTCCGTGCGGCGATGGCGCAGGCGCCGGACAAGGCGCCGTTCCTGGCGCTGGTGGAAGACATCGCCGCGCACAGCGAAGAGTTCCGCCAATGGTGGCCGGAGCACGATGTGCGGCGGTTCGACGAAGGGGCGAAGAAGCTCAACCACCCCACGCGCGGGCTGCTGGACCTGCAGTACGTGGCGCTGGTGCCGGAGAGCCGGCACGATCTTTCCCTGGTGACCTACCTGCCGCGGAAGTAGGGGGTGTTCGGCAGGGCTTGCAGCCCTGCACCTGCTCAATGCAACGGCCAGAGCCAGAGCCAGAGCTAGGTTCCGTGGTTTGGCGGGGCGGTGTCGGAGTGCGGGGACGCCGCAAGTACGTCCGTGTAGGCTTGGCAGCCGCATCCATGCGGCTGACACCCCGCACGCCGACACCGCCCCACCTTCGACAGGTTCACGCGGCTGTTGGCAACTGCGGCTTTGTTCCGCGCGGCTGTTGGTAGGTGTCGACCTTGGTCGACACGATTTTTCTCTCAGATATCGAATGAGTCATCCACGCATGGCGTGGGTCTACTGTGTCGACCAAGGTCGACACCCACCAACAGCAACGCAGAGCGCCGTCCCGACAGATCGCAGAACTCTGTCGAAGGCGGGGTGGGTCCGGTTGCGGGAGTGTCCGCGGCATGGATGCCGCGGCCAAGCCCCCATGGAAGGGTTTACGGCGTCTCCCGCAACCGGACCCACCCCGCCATCCCTCAGGGAACCAGCTTCTGCTGTTGCTGTTGCTGTTGCTCTGGACCGTAGCGGGTGCAGGGCGCAGCCCTGCCGAAAACCCCATTCAGGCAGGTAAGTGCAGGTCACAGGATAAGCAGACGCCTTGTTGCCTCCGCCAATCGGGTCCACATTCCTGTGCAGGAGACGGGCCACCGCCCGTTGTCGAGACAACAGGAGCCCTGCATGTCCGCTGCCCCCAGCACTGCCATTTCGCGCGATCCGGCCACCGGTGAACAGATCGCCAGCCATCCCTTCGTCACCGACGCCGAACTGGAAACAATCCTCGACCGCGGCCAGGTCGGTTTCGCGGCCTGGAGTGCCAAGAGCCTCGAACAGCGCGCAGATGTACTGCGTGCGATGGCGGCGGTACTGCGCCGCGACCGTGAAAAGCTGGCTGCGCTGGCTACCGCCGAAATGGGCAAGGTCCAGGCCGAATCCCTGGCCGAAATCGAGAAATGCGCCGTGCTGTGCGACTGGTACGCCGACAACGGTGCCCAGTTCCTGCGCGACGAACCGGCCCAGGTGCCCGACGACAAGGCTTATGTGTCCTACCTGCCGCTGGGCGTAGTGCTGGGCATCATGCCGTGGAACTTCCCGTACTGGCAGGTGATGCGCGCGGCGGTGCCGATCCTGATGGGGGGCAACGGCTTCCTGTTGAAGCCGGCCGAGAACATCGTCGGTACCGCGCAGCTGCTCGACGCCGCCTGGCGCGACGCTGGGTTGCCGGAAGGTACCTTCATCGCCGCGAACATCAGCCGCGAGGGCACCAGCCGTGCCATTGCCGATGACCGCATCGCGGCGGTGACCCTGACGGGCAGCGTGGTTGCCGGCCGCAGCATCGCCGCCCAGGCCGGGCAGGCGCTGAAGAAGGTGGTGCTGGAACTGGGCGGCTCGGACCCGTTCATCGTGCTGGCCGACGCCGATCTGGACGCTGCCGTCGATGCGGCCGTGGCTTCGCGCTTCCAGAACACCGGGCAGGTGTGCATCGCCGGCAAGCGCATCATCGTTGAAGACGCGATATACGACCGTTTCGTGGCGCAGTTCTGCCAGAAGGTGCAGGCGCTGACCATCGGTGATGGCCGTGAAGCGGGCAACCGCATTGGCCCGATGGCCCGCCAGGACCTGCTGGAACAGCTGGACGCGCAGGTGCGCGCTTCGGTGGACGCGGGCGCGAAGCTGCTGGTCGGTGGCCATCAGCTGGATCGCCCGGGCGCTTTCTATGCCCCCACCGTGCTGGCGGACGTGGAGCCGGGCATGCAGGCCTTCGACACCGAAACGTTCGGTCCGGTGGCCTCGATCAGCCGCGCACGCGATGCCGACCATGCGGTGGAGCTGGCCAACCAGAGTGAGTTCGGCCTCAGCGGCAACCTGTGGACCGGCGACCGCGCCCGTGCGATGCAGCTGGCGCGCCGGCTGCAGACCGGTGGCGTGTTCGTCAACGGTTTCTCCGCCTCCGACCCGCGCGTGCCGATCGGCGGCGTGAAGAAGAGCGGCTTCGGCCGCGAACTCTCGCACTTCGGCGTCCGCGAATTCGTCAACGCGCAGACGGTGTGGTTCGACAAGCGTTGACGCGCAGCTTCCATCCTTCCTGCAACGATCCATCACCAGTCCAGCGAAAAGGACGGCATTCCAATGTCCAAGGGTTCAGATCTGCTTGTCGCCGCGCTTGAGAACGAAGGCGTCGAGCGCATTTTCGGCATTCCCGGCGAAGAGAATCTCGACGTGGTCGAGTCGCTGCGCCATTCCAGCATCGAGCTGGTCATCACCCGCCACGAACAGGCGGCGGTGTTCATGGCAGCCACCTATGGCCGCCTGACCGGCAAGCCCGGCGTGTGCCTGGCCACGCTCGGCCCGGGCGCGCTCAACTTCACCACGGGCGCGGCCTATGCGCTGCTCGGTGCATGGCCGGTCATCATGATCACCGGCCAGAAGGGCATCGTCGCCAGCAAGCAGGCGCGCTTCCAGATCGTCGACATCGTCAGCACCATGAAGCCGCTGACCAAGCAGGCGCGGCAGATCGTCTCCGCGCGCACCATCCCGACGATCGTCCGCGAGGCATTCCGTACCGCGCTGGAAGAGCGCCCGGGCCCGGTGCTGCTGGAGCTGCCCGAAGACATCGCGGCCGATGAGGTCGGGGACGTAGCGCTGATTCCGCCGCACGCGGTGGATCGTCCCATTGCCAGTCCGGAGGCGCTGGACCGCGCGGCGGAGATCATCCGCAACGCCAAGCGACCGTTGTTGATGATCGCTTCTGCGGCGTCGCGGCCGCAGTCCAGCGAAGCGCTGTCGGCGTTCGTGCTGCGTGCCGGTATTCCGTTCTTCACCACGCAGATGGGCAAGGGCGCGGTGGCCGGTGGATCGGGCCTGTACATGGGCACTGCGGCGCTGACCGAGCGCGACTACGTGCACATGGCCATCGACCAGGCCGACGTGATCGTGACCATCGGCCATGAGGTCACCGAGAAGCCGCCGTTCGTGATGCGCCCGGGGGGGCCGACCGTGATCCATATCGGCTATTCGCAGGCGGCGGTGGAGCAGGTGTACTTCCCGCAGGTGGAAGTGATCGGTGATATCGGCCGCGCGCTGACCCAGCTGGCCGACCGTATCGAAGGCGCGGTGCCGAATGCTGACGCGCTGCTGCCGCTGCGCGCGACCATTCTGGAACACCTGGCTGACCGTGCCGAGGAAGCTGGATTCACCCCGCAGCGGCTGGTGCACGACGTGCGCCAGGTGATGCCGCCGGACGGCATCGTGGCGCTGGACAACGGCATGTACAAGATCTGGTTTGCGCGCAATTACCGCACCCAGGTGGCCAACACGCTGCTGCTGGACAACGCGCTGGCGACCATGGGTGCGGGCCTGCCGTCGGCGATCATGGCCTCGATCCTGTATCCGCAGCGGCGGGTGCTGGCGGTGTGCGGTGATGGCGGTTTCATGATGAACAGTCAGGAGCTGGAAACGGCGCGTCGGCTGGGTCTGAACCTGGTGGTGCTGATCCTCAACGACGGCGCCTACGGCATGATCCGCTGGAAGCAGGCGGTGGATGGCTTCACCGACTACGGCATGACCTTCAGCAATCCCGATTTCGTGAAGTATGCCGAGGCCTATGGCTGCAAGGGGCATGAGGTGACGGCCATCGAGCAGTTCATCCCGACGCTGGAGGCGGCCTTCAACGAGGGAGGGGTGCACCTGGTGTCGGTGCCGGTCGATTACTCGGAAAACCAGCGGGTGCTGGTGGACGAGCTGCGGCAGGCGTTTCCCGGCAACGGCTGACGCCGGACCAGGTGCTCCTGTGGGTGCCGACCTTGGTCGACGGACCGCCGGCCAAGGCAGGCGCCTGCCGGGGCATCGGTTCCCCGGAATCCGGTAGGTGTCGACCTTGGTCGACCCACGGACCGCCAACCAAGGTTGGCGGCCATCTGGGCGGGTCCGGCCCAGGGCCGGGGCAGGGCGGTTTTGGTATGCTGGGCAACCGGCTGTGCCGGGCGCAGCATCCCCCCTCACTACACGATTCCCGCAGATCCATGAGCGAAGCTACCGATACCCCCCCCCGTCGACGAAAACAAGTTGATCGCCGAGCGCCGTGAGAAACTCAAAGCGCTGCGTGGGCAGGGCATCGCGTACCCGAACGACTTCCGTCGCGAGGACTTCGCCGGCCGCCTGCAGGATGAATTCGCCGATGCCGAACAGTGGACCGCCGAGGCCCTGGAAGGCAACGGCCGCCAGGTGAAAATGGCGGGCCGCCTGATGGCCAAGCGCATCATGGGCAAGGCCAGCTTCGCGCAGATCCAGGACGAGTCCGGCCGCATCCAGCTGTTCCTGCAGGGCACGGTGCTGGGCGATGCCTATACCGCCTTCAAGGGCTGGGACGTGGGCGACATCATCGCCGTCGAAGGCGGCCTGACCCGTACCAAGACCGGCGAGCTGTCGGTCAAGGCCGAATCGATCCGCCTGCTGACCAAGTCGCTGCGCCCGCTGCCGGACAAGTGGCATGGCCTGGCCGACGTCGAGCAGCGTTACCGCCAGCGTTACGTCGACCTGATCGTGACCCCGGAGTCGCGCGCGGTCTTCATCAAGCGCTCGAAGATCATCCGCGCCATGCGCGCGTGGCTGGACAACCGCGACTTCCTGGAAGTCGAGACGCCGATGATGCATTACATCCCCGGCGGCGCGGCGGCCAAGCCGTTCACCACCCACCACAACGCGCTGGACCTGGACCTGTACCTGCGCGTGGCGCCTGAGCTTTACCTCAAGCGCCTGACCGTGGGTGGCCTGGAGCGCGTGTACGAGATCAACCGCAACTTCCGCAATGAAGGCGTCAGCACCCGCCACAACCCGGAATTCACCATGATGGAGCTGTACGAGGCCTACGCCACGTACAACGAGATCATGGACCTGACCGAAGGCGTGATCCGTGACGTTGCCAAGGCCGTCAACGGTGGCACCGAGGTCGAATGGGACGGCTCGAAGATCGACCTGGGCCCGGCATTCCGCCGCTGGCGCATGGACGAGGCGGTGCGCCATCACAATCCGGAAATCTCCGCCGCGGACTGCACCGACCGTGACGCGCTGCTGCGCCATTGCGAGCGCTTGAAGATCCGCGTCAAGCCGTCTTACGGCTGGGGCAAGCTGCTGCTGGAGATCTTCGAGGCCACTGTCGAGCACACCCTGATCCAGCCGACCTTCATCACCGATCATCCGGTGGAAGTCTCGCCGCTGGCCCGCGCCAACGACAATGATCCGGGTTACACCGACCGCTTCGAGCTGTTCGTCAACGGCAAGGAACTGGCCAACGGCTTCTCCGAGCTGAATGACCCGGAAGACCAGGCCCAGCGCTTCCAGGCCCAGGTGGCCGCGAAGGAAGGTGGCGACGACGAGGCCATGCACTACGACGCCGACTACATCCGTGCGCTGGAGTACGGCATGGCTCCGACCGGCGGCCTCGGCATCGGTGTCGATCGCCTGGTGATGCTGCTGACCGGTAGCAGCTCGATCCGTGACGTGCTGCTGTTCCCGTACATGCGTCCGGAGCAGTAAGTCGTCTTTTTGACTCCTGTTTGTGCGCGCCGTCGCGAAATGAGACGGCGCGATTGACGCCTCCCGCACTCGGCGTATCGTTAATGCACTACCTTGACGTCTGTTGTGGCTTGATCGGCGTCAGGGGGAGTGCGCACTGTGGAGAGTCCGCTTCACAATGTGATGACGATCATGAACCGGGACGCATGACACGGGAGTCAGGCCGATGCAGGGTGCGAGCGTTCGCAGCGGCAGGGTATCCTCGCCTGCTGATGATCCAGCATGGTCGAGAAACCAGGCAGAGTACGCGTTGAACATCGTCATTGTTGACGACCAGACGTCCGCCCGGACGATGCTGCGTCACGTCATCGAGGACATCGCGCCCGAACTGAGCGTGTATGACTTCGGTGATCCGCTGACCGCATTGGCCTGGTGCGAGGCGCATCCGGTCGACCTGCTGCTGCTCGATTACCGCATGCCGGAGATGGACGGGCTGGAATTTGCCCGTCGTTTCCGCCGTCTGCCCAAGCACCGGGACATTCCGGTGATCCTGATCACCGTGGTCGGCGATGAGCCGATCCGGCAGGCCGCGCTGGAAGCGGGCGTCATTGATTTTCTGGTCAAGCCGATCCGCCCACGCGAACTGCGTGCGCGCTGCTACAACCTGCTGCAGCTGCGCCAGCAGACCGAGAACGTGAAGCAGCGGGCGTTGTCGCTGGAGCAGCGCCTGCTGGCGAGCATGCACGAGGTCGAGGAACGCGAACGCGAGACCCTGTCGCGATTGGCGCGGGCGATCGAGTTCCGTGATGCCGGCACCAGCGCCTACCTTGAGCGCATGGCACGCGTGGCGGGGTTGATTGCCGAACAGCTCGGCCTGCCCGAAGACGACGTCCGCCTGATCGAGATGGCGGCGCCGCTGCACGACATGGGCAAGATCGCCATTCCCGATGCGGTGCTGCTCAAGCAGGGCAAGCTCAACGACGAGGAGCTGGCGATCATGCGCCGGCACCCGCGGATTGGCCATGAGCTGCTCAGTGGCAGCCAGAACCGTTTCATCCAGGTCGGTGCGCTGATCGCGCTGCGCCACCACGAGCGCTATGACGGCAGTGGCTATCCTGATGGCCTGGTCGGTGAGGCGATCCCGCTGGAAGCGCGCATCGTCGCCGTCGCCGACGTTTTTGATGCCCTGATTTCGCCCCGTCCGTACAAGGAAGCATGGACCATGGAAGCCACACTGGCTTATCTGTACGCCCAGCGTGGCCGCCTGTTCGATCCACGTTGCGTGGATGCGCTGATGCGCGGCCACCAGCAGTTGATGGATATCTGCGCCCAGCACTCGACGGCATCGACGCGACCGGGTGGGTGACGTGCAGGACCTGTTCGCACGCGTGAAGCGCCGGTTGGCGCAGCGTCCGGATTCGGAGCATGGCCAGGCGATCGTGCGAGTGGCGCTGATCTCGCTGATCCTGGTCTATGTGCTCCTGTCGGGCGCTCGACTGCACCGCCTGGAGCAGTACCAGGGCGTGCTGGCAACGGTGTTGACCGGGATGGGCCTGTCGCTGCTGCTGTTCGGCTGGCTGCTGTGGAAGCCTGACCGCTCCGATCCACGGCGGGCCATCGGGATGCTGGCCGACTATGGCCTGATCGCAGTCGGCATGATCCAGATGGGCGAACCGCTGGCGTGGGTGTATGCGGTGGTGATGTGGGTCACGGTGGGCAACGGCCTGCGCTTCGGGTCGCGTTACCTGGCCGCTGCCATCGTGCTGGCGATGGTCAGTTTCGGCACTACCGTGCTGTTGACCCCTTACTGGCAGGCCAACCTGGGCCTGGCCATTTCCCTGTGGTTGGGGTTGCTGGCAGTACCGTTGTGCTGCTCCTCCCTGCTGCGCCGAAGGATGCGACATCCGACCATGGATACGACTCCCGCCGCTGGCTCCGACAAGCGCTCGCTGCTGGCCCGCTTCAAGCAGCGCCTGTCCGGGCGCGAGGACAGCGAGCACGCGCAGAACCTGATCCGCATCATCATCACGGCGCTGTTCATCAGCTATCTCGGCTGGCGCTCGCTGAGTGGTGGCGGTGAGGCGCTGACGGCGACCTGGCTGATCCTCGCTTTCGAGCTGACCATCTCCGCCGGCCTGCTGACCGCGATCCTGGTCAATCCGGGCGTGTCGCATGTGCGCCGGGTGATCGGCATGCTGACCGACTACACCTGCATGGCCTGGATCATGACGATCCAGGGCGAGCCGGCCGCGCCGCTGTATGCGGTGATGCTGTGGGTGACGATCGGCAACGGCATGCGCTACGGCAGCACCTACCTGCGTGTGGCCACGGCCATGGGCTGCCTCGCCTTCCTGTGTACGGTGATGCTGTCGCCGTACTGGCGTAGCCACGATTATCTGGGCTGGGGCCTGCTGCTGGGCCTGGGCGCGATTCCGCTGTACTTCGATTCGCTGCTGCATGCCTTGACCCGGGCGGTGGCCGAGGCACGCCAAGCCAACGAAGCCAAGAGCCGCTTCCTGGCCAACATGAGCCATGAGTTCCGCACGCCGTTGAACGGGCTGGCCGGCATGACCGAAGTGCTGGCCACCACCCGCCTGGACGACGAACAGCGCGAGTGCCTGAACACCATCCAGGCTTCGACCCGCAGCCTGCTGGCGCTGGTGGAAGAGGTGCTGGACATCTCCGCGATCGAAGCCGGCAAGGTGCGCGTGGAGTGGCACGAGTTCGCGCTGGCCGACGTGCTGCAGGCAATCAACCTGATCCTGACCCCGCAGACCCGTTCCAAGTCGCTCGATTATCGCGTGCAGGTGGACGACAACGTGCCGCCGCGCCTGCTGGGTGATGCCGGGCATCTGCAGCAGATCCTGCTGAACCTGATGGGCAATGCGGTCAAGTTCACCGACAGCGGTTACGTGCATCTGCGCGTGTCCAGCCCCGATGCGCTGGGCAGCGAGCGGATGCGGCTGCGATTCGAGATCGTCGATACCGGCATCGGCGTACCTGTGGCGTTGCGCGGGCGCCTGTTCAATGCCTTCGAACAGGGCGATGTCGGCCTTGCCCGACGCCATGAAGGCACCGGTCTGGGCACCGCCATTGCCAAGGGCCTGGTGGAATCGATGGGCGGGCAGGTCGGCTATGCGCCGAACAGCCCGCGCGGCAGCGTGTTCTGGGTCGAGATCACACTGGACGTCGCAGACACCTCTTCAGCCCCGACGGTTCCGTCCGAGGTGGCTGAAGCCGGCAATGTCATCGCGTTTTCCAACCCCTTCCTGCGCCATCGCGCACGGGTGCGCAGCCTGCGGGTTCTGGTGGCCGACGACCATGAAGCCAACCGCATGGTGCTGCAGCGGTTGCTGGAGAAGGCCGGCCACAAGGTTACCTGCGTCAATGGCGGTGCCGAAGTGCTCGATGCGTTGGAGCAGGCCAGTTACGACGCCGCGATCGTCGATCTGCACATGCCCGGCATGAGCGGACTCGACCTGCTCAAGCAGCTGCGGGTGATGCAGGCCAGTGGCATGCCTTACGTGCCGGTCATGGTGCTGAGCGCGGACGTCACCCCCGAATCGATCCTGCGTTGCGAGCAGGCCGGTGCCCGCGCCTTCCTTGCCAAGCCCGTGGTGGCCACCCGCCTGCTGGAAGTGCTGGCCGATGTTGCCGCCAACACCCGCGCCGAGTCCGGCATCCAGTCGGTGCCGGCACTGCCGGTCGGCGATGGCGTGCTCGATACCGCTGTACTGGATGAGTTGGCATCACTGGGCATGGGCGATGGCTTCGAACGCAAGTTCATCGACCAGTGCCTGGCGGACGTGGACGCGAGCATGGGCCAGCTGCAGGGCTGCGGCGAGCGCCAGGCGTGGGAGGATTTCCGCGAGCACGCCCACGCGCTGCGTGGCGTGGCGAGCAACCTGGGGCTTGTCCAGGTTGCCGCCTCCAGTGGCGAAATCATGCGCATGGCGGACTGGCAGCTTAAGGGTGAATGGAGCTCCCGCCTCGGCAACCTGGCGACCGCGCTGCGCAACGGCAGGAATGCGTTGGCCGCCCGTAGTGCGGGGGCACCACACCGCGACGACAGCGAGCGCAGCCCGTCCTGACCCGCCAGACGATCAGGCCGGGTCGCCATTGCGCCGGGCCTGCGCCCGTACCAGCCGATCCATGGTGCGCAGGGACTTCTCGCCCAGCTGCATGGCGGTGTCCACCCAGATCTCGGTGATCCGCATCATTTCATGCAGCGGCACCATGGTGGCGATCTCGTTGACCTCACGCATCGCCGCCCACGCGTGCGGAATGCGCCGGCTTTCCTTGATCACCTGTTCGACTGCGGCAACGCCTTCGCCCACCGGCACCACGATGTCGACCAGGCCCATTTCCTTCAGCTGGCTGGCGGTGTAAAGGTTGCCTTCCAGCATGATCTTCTCGGCCAGTCGTGGGCTGATCCGCTGGCACAGGAAGGAGTAGGCGCCCATGCCCGGGAACAGGTCGAACAGCACCTCCGGCAGGCCCATCAGCACGCCTTCCTCGGCGACGATGGTGTGGCAGCTGAGTGCAGCCTCGAAGCCGCCACCCAGTGCATTGCCCTGGACCAGGGCGATGCTGTGGGCACGGGTTCCCAGGCCGGCATGGAAGGCATGCACGCCGCGCACGCAGCGCTGGGCATAGTCGAGCAGGCGGGCGCGGTCGCCTTCGCGGATCAGGCGGCAGAACAGTTCCAGGTCGCCGCCCAAGTTGAATACGTCACTGTCCGAGGCAAGAACGACATGGGGTGACAGAGCGTGCGAGGCGCTGAGGCGATCGCCCAGTTCGTGCTGGTAGTCGACGATGTCATCGACCAGGCGCGAGGCGAAGCACGGGCGGCCCGGCTGGTTGACCAGGTTGGCGTGCATGTGGATCCAGTAGACATCCCGCTCGGGCTCTTCGGTGATGCGCAGGGTAGGGTGCTGCGAGGGGCGGGTGATGATGGGGCGTACTGCGGACATGGGAGTTCTCCGTGTGACCGTCCGGCCAACCGCAGAGCGGACGGAGAGGAGTGGAGGGGGCGAGCTGAACGTGCGGCGGCGACTGATTCTATGCACCCGTCGTGAACCGCCCGCAAGCACTGAACCGGCCATGTTCCGGCAAAAAAAAAGACCCCGTCGTCTCCGGCGGGGTCCCTGTCCTGCTCGCTTGCCCGGAAACCCTTACTGGGCGGGCGTATCACGCAGCTCGCGACGGAGAATCTTGCCGACGTTGGTCTTCGGCAGCTCTTTTCGGAATTCTACGATTCTGGGGTGCTTGTAACCGGTCAGGTTTGCCCGCGCATGTTCCTTGACCATTTCCGCGGTCAGGTTCGGGTCCTTCTTCACGATCACGACCTTGACCACTTCGCCGGACTTCTCGTCCGGGACACCGACGGCAGCGACTTCCAGCACGCCCGGCATCATCGCGATGACGTCTTCGACCTCGTTCGGGTACACGTTGAAGCCGGACACCAGGATCATGTCCTTCTTGCGGTCGACGATGTAGAAGAAGCCCTGTTCGTCCATCTTCGCCATGTCGCCGGTGTGCAGCCAGCCGTCGGCGTCGATGGCGGTGGCGGTTTCCTCCGGCCGCTGCCAGTAGCCCTTCATCACCTGCGGGCCCTTGATGCACAGCTCGCCCACTTCGCCCAGCGCCAGGATGTTGCCGTTGTCGTCCTTGATACAGGCGTCGGTGGACGGGATCGGCAGACCGATGGCGCCGTTGTACTCGGGCAGGGTGAGCGGGTTGATGCAGGCTGCCGGCGAGGTTTCGGTCAGGCCATAGGCTTCGACCAGGGTCACGCCGGTCACCTTCTTCCAGCGTTCGGCCACGGCACGTTGAACCGCCATGCCACCGCCCAGGGTGAACTTGACCGACGAGAAGTCGATCTCGTCGAAGCCCGGAGTGTTGAGAAGGCCGTTGAACAGCGTGTTGACGCCGGTGATGGCGGTGAAGCGGGTGCCCTTGAGCTCCTTGACGAAGCCCTTCATGTCGCGCGGGTTGGTGATCAGGTGGTTGCAGCCACCGAACTTCATGAAGACCAGCCCGTTCGCGGTCAGCGCGAAGATGTGGTACAGCGGCAGGGCAGTAATGATCACTTCCTTGCCCGGCTCGATGCCCGAGGTCGACAACCATGCCGACGCCTGCTGCATGTTGGCGATCAGGTTGCGGTTGGTCAGCATCGCGCCCTTGGCAACGCCGGTGGTACCGCCGGTGTACTGCAGGAAGGCAATGTCGTCGTGGTCGATCTCGACCTTCGGAAGCGTATGGCGGCTGCCCAGCTTGAGCGCCTGCTTGAAGCGGACGGCGCCCTTGATGTGGTAGTTGGGAACCATCTTCTTGACGTACTTCAGCACGAAGTTGACGATCGCGCCCTTGGCACCGAGCAGGTCGCCCAGGCCGGTGGTGATCACGTGCTTGACCGGCGTATCGGCGATGACCTGCTCGACGGTGTCGCCGAAGTTGTCGACCACCACCAACGCACTGACGCCGGCGTCGACCAGCTGGTGCTTGAGTTCGCGCGCGGTGTACAGCGGGTTGACGTTGACCACGGTCAGGCCGGCGCGCAGCACGCCGAAAGTGGCCACCGGGTACTGCAGGCAGTTGGGCATCATCAGGGCGACGCGGTCGCCCTTCTTGAGCTTGAGCTCACCCAGCAGGTAGGCGGCGAACCGGGTGACCAGCGCATCGGTCTCACCGTAGGTGAGCACCTTGCCGAAGCTGGAGTAGGCGGGGCGGTCGCGGAATTTCGCGACGGAAGCGTCGAAGACCGAGGCGACCGAATGGAACTCGTTGACGTCGATTTCGGCGGGAACGCCTTTCGGATAGCTCTGCAGCCAGGGACGATCCAGACTCATATTCCCCCTCCAGGAATCGTGATGTTTTAGGTTTCGGCCCTGAGCGTAGCGACAATGGCCGTTCATTGCAGCATACCCCGCCGTAGGGAAAACGCGAAGAGGGGTTCGCGGAGGCTGCAACGGTAGGTGCCGACCTTGGTCGGCACGGGATTGCGAGGGGGGCGCTGTGGAGATGTGCCCACCAAGGTGGGCACCTACCGGTTTGGGGTGTGAGTCGGCAGAAGGGCCGTCTGCGTCAGCCCTGCTTACGCACCGGTGCACCATTGGCCTTGTAGTACGGCGCAGTGCTGCGCGCCAGCGGGGTGCGGCCGCGGATCACGTCGGCCAGCTTCTCGGCCATCATGATGGTCGGCGCGTTGAGGTTGCCGGTCACCACCTGCGGCATGATCGAGGCATCGACGATGCGCAGGCCTTCCAGCCCGTGCACGCGGCCCTGGCTATCCACCACCGCCATCGGGTCATCGGCGTGGCCCATCTTGTTCGAGCACGACGGGTGGTAAGCGGTCTCGGCATGTTCGCGCACGAACGCATCGATCTGCGCATCGGTCTGCAGCGCGCTGCCCGGGGAAATCTCGCGGCCGCTGTACGGTGCCAGCGCCGGCTGCGCGAAGATCTCGCGGGTGATGCGGATCGCCGCGCGGAACTCGCGCCAGTCCTGGTCGTGCGACATGTAGTTGAACAGGATGCTCGGATGTTCGCGCGGATCCTTCGAACGCACATGGATGCGGCCGCGGCTGGGCGAGCGCATCGAACCGACGTGCATCTGGAAGCTGTGCGCCTTGATCGGGTTGGAGCCGTTGTAATTGATGGCCACCGGCAGGAAGTGGTACTGCAGGTTCGGCCAGTCGAATTCGGCGTCGCTGCGGATGAAGCCACCGGCCTCGAACTGGTTGCTGGCGCCGATGCCGGTGCCCAGGAACAGCCACTCGGCACCGATCGCCGGCTGGTTGTACAGCTTCAGTGCCGGCGCCAGCGAGACCGGCTTCTTGCACTCGTACTGCAGGTACATCTCCAGGTGATCCTGCAGGTTGGCGCCGACGCCCGGCAGGTGGTGCACCAGGTCGATGTCCAGGCTGCGCAGCAGGTCGGCCGGGCCGACACCCGAGCGCTGCAGGATCTGCGGCGAGGCGATAGCGCCGCCACACAGCAGCACTTCGCGGCGCGCGGTGGCACGCTGCGGCTGGTCGTTGTGCAGCCACTGCACGCCCACCGCACGCTTGCCCGAGAACAGGATGCGGTCGGTCAGCGCGTGGGTGACGATGGTCAGGTTCGGGCGCGGCTTGGCCAGGTCCAGGTAACCACGGGCGGTGCTGGAGCGACGGCCCTTCGGGGTCACCGTGCGGTCCATCGGGCCGAAGCCTTCCTGCTGGTAGCCGTTCAGATCGTCGGTGCGCGGGTAGCCAGCCTGCACGCCGGCTTCGACCATCGCAGCGAACAGTTCGTTGTTGCCGGCCTTCGGCGTGGTCACGCGCAGCGGGCCGTCGCCACCGTGGTAGTCGTTGGGGCCGATGTCACGGGTTTCCGCCTTGCGGAAGTACGGCAGGCAGTCCAGGTAGGTCCAGTCTTCCAGGCCCGGCATGCTGGCCCAGTTGTCGTAATCCATCGCGTTGCCACGGATGTAGCACATGCCGTTGATCAGCGACGAGCCGCCCAGGCCCTTGCCGCGGCCGCAGTCCATGCGGCGGTTGTTCATGAAGGGCTCGGGATCGGTCTTGTACGCCCAGTTGTAGCGCTTGCCCTGCAGCGGGAAGGCCAGTGCCGCCGGCATCTGGGTACGGAAGTCGAGCCGGTAGTCCGGGCCACCGGCTTCCAGCAGCAGCACGCTGACATCGGCATCTTCGGTGAGGCGGGTAGCCAGCACGTTGCCGGCCGAACCGGCGCCGATGATGATGTAGTCGTACTCGTTATGGGTGCTCATGGGTGTCTCCTGCAGGCCGGGGCGCGCTGCGTGCAGGCGTCCCGGCGGAATGTCGGATCGGCGCGGTGGCCGGACGAGGGGGCGTGCTCGGGGCGCGCCGGTCAGAACACGCTGGCGTAGTCGCCCAGTTCCACCTGCACCGACTTGATGCGGGTGTAGTGGCCAAGGGTCGAGATGCCGTTTTCGCGGCCGACGCCGGATTCCTTGTAGCCACCGACCGGCATTTCGGCCGGCGATTCGCCCCAGGTGTTGATCCAGCAGATGCCGGCTTCCAGGCGGTGGATGATGCGGTGGGCGCGGCTGACGTCCTTGCTGACCACGCCGGCGGCGAGGCCGAAGGTGGTGTCATTGGCGCGACGCACCACTTCGTCTTCGTCGTCGTAGGCGAGGATGCTCATCACCGGCCCGAAGATCTCTTCCCGGACAATCGTCATGTCATCGCGGCAGTCGGAGAACACGGTCGGCAGCACGTAGGCGCCATTGGCCAGCGCGCCCTCGGTGGCACGGCCACCGCCGGTCAGCAGGCGGGCGCCTTCGGCCTTGCCGCTTTCGATGTAGCGCAGCACGTTTTCCATGTGCGGGAAGCTGGTCAGCGGGCCGAAGTTGGTTTCGGCGGCCATCGGGTCGCCGATGCGGATGCGCTTGACGCGCTCGACCACGGCGGCCTCGAATGCAGCCAGCATGCTGCGCGGCACGAACACGCGGGTGCCGTTGGTGCAGACCTGGCCGGAGCTGAAGAAGTTGGCCATCACCGCGATGTCGGCGGCGCGGTCCAGATCGGCGTCATCGCAGATCACCAGCGGCGACTTGCCGCCCAGTTCCATGGTCACTTCCTTCAGCGACGAGGAGGCGGCGCTGGCCATCACCTTCTTGCCGGTGGCGACGCCGCCGGTGAAGGAGATCTTCTCGATCACCGGGTGCTCGGTCAGCCACTGGCCGATCTCGCGGCCCGGACCCTGAACGACATTGAACACGCCGGCCGGCAGGCCGGCTTCGGTGTAGATCTCGGCCAGCCGGATCGCGGTCAACGGGGTTACTTCCGACGGCTTGAACACCATCGCGTTGCCGGCAGCCAGGGCCGGCGCCGACTTCCACATGGCGATCTGGATCGGGTAGTTCCAGGCACCGATGCCAGCGACCACGCCCAGCGGCTCGCGACGGGTGTAGAAGAAGCTCGATTCGCGCAGCGGCAGCTGGATGCCTTCGATGGCGGTGGCCAGGCCAGCGTAGTACTCCAGCACGTCGGCACCGGTGACGATGTCCACCGTGGTGGTTTCGGCCAGCGCCTTGCCGGTATCCAGGGTTTCCAGGTGGGCCAGCTCGTCGTTGCGCTCACGCAGGAGCTCGACCGCGCGGCGCAGGATGCGCGAACGCTCCATGGCCGTCATCGCCGCCCACACCTTCTGGCCTTCGGCCGCGCTCTGCACGGCGCGCTCGACGTCGGCCTGGCTGGCGACCTGCACTTCAGCGATCACCTCACCGGTGGCCGGGTTGACGGTCTTGAAGGTCTTGCCGCTGGTGGCATCGACGCGCTGGCCGTGGATGTAGAGCTGTTGGACGGGCAGGGTGGTCATGGGGCGTACTCCTTGGAAGGGGGCGGGTGCTGAAGCGCTTATAGCGCGACAGCCTGCAACTGGAAGTCGATGTAGCCGTAAGCGATGCGCCGGGACTTCTCGGCATTGAACTGGCCGCCGACCAGGCTGCCGCGCAGCCACAGGCCATCGATCATCGCGGCCAGGCCGCGGGCGGCCAGGCGGGCCTGCGGGTGGGGCAGCAGGCGGTTGAACTGGTGGCACAGGTTGGAGAACAGGCGCTGGTCGTTGGCGCGCTGCAGCCGGGCCAGTTCCGGCTGGTGCATGCTCGCGGCCCAGAAGGTGAGCCAGACGCGCATGGCGGTGCCGTTGATCTGGCTGTCGTCGAAGTTGCCATCGACGATGGCGCGCAGCTGCTCGAGCGGGTCGTCGCTGGCGTCGGCGCGGTAGCGGGCGACGGCGTCCTTCAGCTCACGCAGGATCTGCCGCATTGCAGCATTGAGCAGGCCGTCCTTGTCGCCGAAGTAGTGGGCGACGATGCCGCTGGACAGCCCTGCCTTCTTCGCGATGGTGGCGACGGTCGCATCGGCCATGCCGATCTCGTCGATGGTCTGGAAAGTGGCCCGGATCAGCTGCTCGCGCCGTACCGGTTCCACGCCTTTCTTCGGCATTGTCTCTCCACGGATTGCGACCCGAAGGATCGGGCTGCCTGCCATTATGCTTTTTATTGATTGAACGTTCAATCAATAAACCCTAGGATGCGCTCGCGCCCCACGCCATGGGCCCGGTTTACCGGTCCGGCCCCGCCCATGTGCTCCCTCGGACTTGATGAGACGACCCCATGTCTTCCCTGGCTCATCCCAAGCGTTCGCCCCTGCGCTTGAACCGTTTTGTCTTCTTCAGCTCCTCGGTGTCGATCGGCATCCTCGGGCTGCTCACCGTTCTCTATCCCGAAGGCAGCGAGCACTGGCTGCAATGGGCGCAGGCCGAGGTGTCGGCCGCGTTCGGCTGGTGGTACATGCTGCTGATCGTGCTGTGCCTGGGCTTCGTGCTGTGGCTGGCGTTCTCGCCGTATGGCCGCATCCGCCTGGGCCACAACGAGGAATCACCGGCCTTCGGCTACGTCGCCTGGGTCTCGATGCTGTTCTCGGCCGGCATCGGCATCGCGCTGCTGTACTACGGCGCCTACGAGCCGCTGGACCATTTCCTCAATCCGCCCGGGCAGCCCGGCGGCACCGTGGCCGCCGGCCGCGAGGCGATGGTGCTGACCTTCCTGCACTGGGGCCTGCACGGCTGGGCGCTGTATGCGCTGGTCGGCGTGGCGCTGGGCTATTTCGCCTACCGCCGCGATCTGCCGCTGGCGCTGCGCTCGGCGCTGTACCCGATCTTCGGTGAGCGCATCCATGGCCGCATCGGCGACATGGTGGATGGCTTCGGCATCCTGGCCACGCTGATCTCGATGGTGACCAACCTCGGCATCGGCGCGCTGGTGGTGCAGTCCGGCCTGGTCTACCTGTTCCACATCCCGGATACGCCGCAGGTGCTGGTGGCGATCGTGCTGGTGATGATGGTGGTGGCCACCATCGGCGTGGTTGCAGGCGTGGAAAAGGGCATTGCCTGGCTCTCCAACCTCAACGTGCGCCTGCTGTGCGGCCTGCTGCTGTTCGTGCTGGTCACCGGCCCGACCCTGCACCTGTTCGACGGCTTGATCCAGAACACCGGCGATTACCTCGGTGCGTTCGTGCGCAAGAGTTTCGACATGTACCTCAACGACCCGAAGGGGCGTGAGTGGATGGGCTCGTGGACGCTGTTCTACTGGGCCTGGTGGATCGCCTGGGCGCCGTTCGTCGGCCTTTTCGTGGCGCGCATCTCGCGGGGCCGCACCATCCGCGAGGTGATCATGGGCGTGCTGCTGATCCCGCTCGGCTTCACCCTGGCGTGGCTGTCGATCTTCGGCAACACCGCCATCGACCTGGTGCTCAACCATGGCCAGGCGATCCTGGGTGACGTGGCCCAGCACGATGCGGCGATGACGCTGTTCAAGCTGCTGGAATACCTGCCCGGCGCGCCGTACGTGGCCGGTGCTGCGGTGGTGATTGGCTTCGTGCTGTTCCTGACCCCGGTCGATTCGGGCACGCTGATGATCGCCAACCTGTGTACCCGTCGCGTTGACGATGGCGTGGAAGATGGGCATGACGCGCCGATCTGGCTGCGCGTGTTCTGGGCGGCGGGTATCACCGTGGCCAGCGTTGGCCTGCTGCTGGCCGGCAACTTCAGCGCGATGCAGACGGCGGTGGTGCTGTGCGGCCTGCCGTTCTCGTTCACCCTGGCGTTCTACATGTGGGGCCTGCTGAAGGCGCTGCGCACCGACCCGGACGCACCGCGCCGCTGAGCGCTTCCGCAGAGCCGAGCCCATGCTCGGCTCCACAGGAGACATCGCAAACGGAAAGGGCCGGATCCGTGCGGATCCGGCCCTTTTTCGTTACTTGCTGGCCAGCTGGCGCAGCACGTACTGCAGCAGACCGCCATGACGGAAGTACTCGACTTCCTTCGGGGTCAGCAGCATCACCGAGACCTCAAAGGTCTTCCTGGTGCCATCGGCCTTGGTGGCGGTGACCGTGGCGCGCTTGCTGGCACCGTCCTGCAGGCCGGTGATGTCGATCACTTCCGAGCCGTCCAGGCCCAGGCTCTGCGCATTCTCGCCGTTGCGGAACTGCAGCGGCAGCACGCCCATCCCGACCAGGTTGGAACGGTGGATGCGCTCGAAGCTCTCGGCGATGACCGCCTTCACTCCCAACAGCAGGGTGCCCTTGGCCGCCCAGTCGCGCGACGAGCCGGTGCCGTATTCCTTGCCGGCCAGCACTACCAGCGGCACCTTGTCGGCCTTGTACTTCATGGCCGCATCGTAGATCGCCAGCTTCTCCGGCTGGCCGCCGCCGGCCGGGTAGTACAGGGTGTTGCCGCCTTCCTCGCCACCGAACATCAGGTTCTTGATGCGGATGTTGGCGAAAGTGCCGCGGACCATCACGTCATCGTTGCCGCGGCGGCTGCCGTAGCTGTTGAAGTCGGCCGGCTGCACGCCGCGCTCCTGCAGGAAGCGGCCCGCCGGCGAGTCCTTCTTGATGTTGCCGGCCGGGGAGATGTGGTCGGTGGTGATCGAATCGCCGAACAGGCCCATCACGCGTGCACCATGCACGTCGTCGATGCTGCCGGTCTGCATGGTCATGCCATCGAAGTACGGCGGGTTCTTGATGTAGGTGGAGGCATCGCTCCACTCGTACAGGTTGCCGTCCGGCGAGGCGATGGTGTTCCAGCGGGTGTCACCCTTGAACACGTCGGCGTAGTTCTGCTTGAACATCTCCGGGCCGATGGTCGCGGCGATGACATCGCCGATTTCCTTGTTGCTCGGCCAGATGTCGCGCAGGAACACCGGCTGGCCATCGCTGCCGGTACCGAGCGGCTGGGTGGTCAGGTCGATGTCGGTGGTGCCGGCGATGGCGTAGGCCACCACCAGCGGCGGACTGGCCAGGTAGTTCATCTTCACTTCGGGGTGCACGCGGCCCTCGAAGTTGCGGTTGCCGGACAGCACCGAGGTGACCACAAGATCGCCGGCGGCGATGCCGGCGCTGACTTCGGTCGGCAGCGGGCCGGAGTTGCCGATGCAGGTGGTGCAGCCGTAGCCGACCACGTAGAAGCCGATCTTCTCCAGTTCCTTCAGTACGCCGGCCTTTTCCAAGTAGTCGGTGACCACGCGCGAGCCTGGGCCGAGCGAGGTCTTCACCCACGGCTGGCGGTTCAGGCCCTTGGCGGCCGCGTTGCGGGCCAGCAGGCCGGCACCGATCATCACCGCCGGGTTGGAGGTGTTGGTGCAGGAGGTGATGGCCGCGATGACCACCGCGCCGTCCTTCAGCCGCACCTTGCGGCCTTCGATCTCGATGTCGGCGAAGCCCTTGGCCAGCTGCTCGTTGCCGACCGCGGCGCCACCGCCCTCATTGACGAACGAGGAGACATCGTCGCTGCGCTTGTCGCGGTTGGTGGTCAGGCCAACCAGCGCTTCGCGGTAGTTCCTCTGTACGTCCTCCAGCAGCACGCGGTCCTGCGGGCGCTTGGGGCCGGCCAGCGACGGCTTCACCGTGCCCATGTCCAGTTCCAGCGTGGTGCTGTACTGCGCGTGCGGGCTGCCCGGCTCGTGCCACAGGCCCTGCGCCTTGGCGTAGGCTTCGACCAGATCGATCTGTTCTTCGCTGCGGCCGGACAGGCGCAGGTAGTTCAGCGATTCGGCGTCGATCGGGAAGATGCCGCAGGTGGCGCCGTATTCCGGGGCCATGTTGCCGATGGTGGCACGGTCGGCCAGCGGCAGGTGCTGCAGGCCATCACCGTAGAACTCTACGAACTTGCCGACCACGCCGAGCTTGCGCAGCATCTGGGTAACGGTCAGCACCAGGTCGGTGGCGGTGGCGCCCTCGGGCAGCTTGCCGGTCAACTTGAAGCCCACCACCTGCGGGATCAGCATCGACGACGGCTGGCCGAGCATGGCCGCCTCGGCCTCGATGCCGCCCACGCCCCAGCCGAGCACGCCGATGCCGTTGATCATGGTCGTGTGGCTGTCGGTGCCGAACACGGTATCGGGGTAGGCCACCGCCTTGCCATCCTTGTCCGCGGTCATCACCACGCGAGCCAGGTTTTCCAGATTCACCTGGTGCACGATGCCGGTGTTGGGCGGCACCACCTTGAAGTTGTCGAAGGCCTTCTGGCCCCAGCGCAGGAAGCCGTAGCGTTCCTGGTTGCGCTGGAATTCGATCTTGCCGTTGAGGTCCAGCGCGTCGGGCTTGCCGAACACATCGACCTGCACCGAGTGGTCGATGACCAGTTCGGAGGGGATCTGCGGGTTGATCTGCTCCGGCGAGCCGCCGAGCTTGACCACCGCATCGCGCATCGCGGCCAGGTCGACCACGCAGGGTACGCCGGTGAAGTCCTGCAGGACCACGCGCGCCGGCATGAAGGCGATCTCGGTGTCCGGTTCCGCCGCCGGGTTCCAGCGGGCCACGGCTTCGATGTGGTCCTTGCCGACGGTGATGCCGCCATCCTCGTGCCGGAGCAGGTTCTCCAGCAGGATCTTCATCGAGTAGGGCAGGTGGGAGATGTCGAAGCGCTGGCCCAGCGTGGGCAGGCTGAAGTAGTCGTAGGTCTTGTCGCCGACGTTCAGCTGGCTTCGGGTGGAGAACGAATCGCTCATGCGGGGTAACTCCTTCTTGCGGATGGCTTGCAGTGGCCCGCGCATGGGCGGACCTGCTTGCGTTTGCCGCGGGCCTGGTGGCCCCGGAAGTTCCAGTATGAACCCGAAACTGAATGGATTCACCCGGGCCGGGTTCGGCCTGCGGCATCGGTTCCAGACTACAGGGGCGGGTGTATGGCGTATGTCACGTTTGTGGCCGATCCTTTGCGAGGCAAGGGCTGGCGGGGTGCCGGTCCTGTTCAGGGTGGAAGTATGCCCAAGGAAGTATGTATAATTTGTGCATACTCTGGAGGGCCTACCGATGGAAGCCACTGTTGCAGAACGCGGACAGATCACCCTGCCCAAGGCGGTGCGTGATGCCCTCGGCCTGACCAAGGGCACGCTGCTGAAGGTCGAACTGGACGGCAGCCGCATCATCCTGCGCAAGAGTGTTGACGATGCCATTTCACGGGCGCGCGGCAAGTTCGCGCTGGACGGCTTTGAGTCGTCCGACGCGGCGGTGCGTGCGGTGCGTGACGAGGAATAAGCCGTGATGATCGCCGTCGATTCGCCGGTACTGGTCGAGCTGCTCAGCAATGGTCCGCAGGCCGATGCGGTGGAAGCCATCCTCCGGCAGAGCCTGGTCGGCGGCCGCGTGGTGGTCTGTGGCGCGACCCTGGCCGAAGTCTGCGCATCGCTGCGCGGCGGTGCCGAAGTGCTGGAAGCGCTGGAAGAGATGGGCGTGCACTTCAACCCGATGGAAGCCAAGTCGGCGCTGCGCGCCGGCGAGATGCACCGTCGTCATCGCCAGCGCGGCGGCAGCCGTCGCAGTCTGGACGAATTCATGGTCGGCGCCCACGCACTGCTGCAGTGCGACGGCCTGATCACCTGGAACGACACGTTTTACCGCGACTACTTCAAGGGCCTGAAGCTGATCGTGCCGCAAGCCTGAGCCCACATTGTTTTTTCAACCTACGCATTACCCGGGAGTTGTCATGTTGGAAGCCTACCGCCACCACGTCGCCGAGCGCGCTGCGCTTGGCATCCCGCCGCTGCCGCTGAGCGCGCAGCAGACGGCCGATGTCATCGAACTGCTGAAGAACCCGCCGCAGGGCGAGGCCGAGTTCCTGCTCGACCTGCTGACCCATCGCGTGCCGGCCGGCGTCGATGACGCGGCCAAGGTCAAGGCCTCCTACCTGGCCGCGATCGCCCTGGGCAGCGAGCAGAACCCGCTGATCAGCCGCGAGCGCGCCACCGAACTGCTGGGCACCATGCTGGGCGGTTACAACGTCGCGCCGCTGGTGCAGCTGCTGGACGACGCCAGCGTCGGCACCATCGCCGCCAACGGTCTGAAGAAGACCCTGCTGGTGTTCGATGCCTTCCATGACGTGCAGGAAAAGGCCAAGGCCGGCAACGCCAACGCCCAGGCCGTGCTGCAGAGCTGGGCCGATGCCGAGTGGTTCACCAGCAACCCGGAAGTGCCGCAGAGCCTGACCGTCACCGTGTTCAAGGTGCCGGGTGAGACCAACACCGACGACCTGTCGCCGGCGCCGGACGCGACCACCCGTCCGGACATTCCGATGCACGCCCTGGCGATGCTGAAGAACAAGCGCGACGATGCGCCGTTCACCCCGGAAGAAGACGGCAAGCGCGGCCCGATCCAGCAGATCCTGTCGCTGAAGGACAAGGGCCACCTGGTCGCCTATGTCGGCGACGTGGTCGGTACCGGCTCCTCGCGCAAGTCGGCCACCAACAGCGTGCTGTGGTGGACCGGTGATGACATTCCGTTCATCCCGAACAAGCGCGCCGGTGGCGTCTGCCTGGGTTCGAAGATCGCCCCGATCTTCTACAACACCATGGAAGATGCCGGCGCACTGCCGATCGAGCTGGACGTGTCGAAGATGGAGCACGGCGATGTGGTCGAGCTGCGTCCGTACGAAGGCAAGGCGCTGAAGAACGGTGAAGTGATCGCCGAGTTCCAGGTCAAGTCCGAAGTGCTGTTCGACGAAGTGCGTGCCGGTGGCCGCATTCCGCTGATCATCGGCCGTGGCTTGACTGGCAAGGCGCGCGAAGCGCTGGGCCTGGCCCCGACCGATTTGTTCCGCCTGCCGGTGCAGCCGGTCGACACCGGCAAGGGCTTCTCGCTGGCGCAGAAGATGGTCGGCCGCGCCTGTGGCCTGCCGGAAGGCCAGGGCATGCGCCCGGGCACCTACTGCGAACCGAAGATGACCTCGGTCGGCTCGCAGGACACCACCGGCCCGATGACCCGTGACGAGCTGAAGGACCTGGCCTGCCTGGGCTTCTCGGCCGACCTGGTGATGCAGTCGTTCTGCCACACCGCCGCTTACCCGAAGCCGGTGGACGTGAAGACCCACCACACCCTGCCGGAGTTCATCTCCACCCGTGGCGGCGTCTCGCTGCGCCCGGGCGACGGCGTGATCCACAGCTGGCTCAACCGCATGCTGCTGCCGGACACCGTCGGTACCGGTGGTGACTCGCACACCCGTTTCCCGGTGGGTATTTCGTTCCCGGCCGGTTCGGGCCTGGTCGCCTTCGCTGCTGCCACCGGCGTGATGCCGCTGGACATGCCGGAGTCGGTGCTGGTGCGCTTCAAGGGCAAGATGCAGCCGGGCGTGACCCTGCGTGACCTGGTCAACGCGATCCCGCTGTACGCGATCAAGTCCGGGCTGCTGACCGTGGCCAAGGCCGGCAAGAAGAACATCTTCTCCGGCCGCATCCTGGAAATCGAAGGCCTGCCGGAGCTGAAGGTCGAACAGGCGTTCGAACTGTCCGACGCCTCGGCCGAGCGTTCGGCGGCCGGTTGCTCGGTGCGCCTGAACAAGGAGCCGATCATCGAGTACCTGACCAGCAACATCACGCTGCTGAAGTGGATGATTGCCGAGGGGTACCAGGATCCGCGCTCGCTGCAGCGCCGTATCGAGAAGATGGAAGCGTGGCTGGCCAACCCGGAGCTGCTGGAGCCGGATGCCGACGCCGAGTACGCCGCCGTCATCGAGATCGACCTGGCCGACATCCACGAGCCGATCGTGGCCTGCCCGAACGACCCGGACGACGTGAAGACCCTGTCCGAAGTGGCCGGCGCCAAGATCGACGAAGTGTTCATCGGTTCGTGCATGACCAACATCGGTCACTTCCGTGCGGCGGCCAAGCTGCTGGAAGGCAAGCGCGACCTGCCGACCCGCCTGTGGGTGGCCCCGCCGACCAAGATGGATGCCTCGGAGCTGACCAAGGAAGGCGTGTACGGCACCTTCGGCGCCACCGGTGCACGCATGGAAATGCCGGGCTGCTCGCTGTGCATGGGCAACCAGGCACAGATCCGTGAAGGCTCCACCGCGATGTCGACCTCGACCCGCAACTTCCCGAACCGTCTGGGCCGCAACACCAACGTGTACCTGGGTTCGGCCGAACTGGCCGCGATCTGCTCGCGTCTGGGCCGCATCCCGACCAAGGAAGAGTACATGGCCGATGTGGGCGTGATCGCCGCCAGCGGCGCGGAGATCTACCGCTACATGAACTTCGACCAGATCGAGGAATACCAGGACGTGGCCAAGACGGTCGCTGCCTGATGCGGTAGTGCCGGCCGCTGGCCGGCATCCCGTTGAAACGAAGAACCCCCGGTGAAAGCCGGGGGTTTTTGTCTGCTGCATCCGCTATTGCACGGTCCAGTCTGCGTTGCCCTGCAACCGACGGCCGCCGATCAGCACGTAGCCGCGCTTACCGGAGACATCCATCTCGAACCAGGGCAATCCATCACGGTCAAGTGGACGCACGTAGGCCTGGCGCTTTGCACGGTTGAACTCGATGTAGTAGCGGCGATGCACGTTGGGATACGGCGGGATCAACGCGCCTTTCCAGCTGACGCTTACCGCGCCGGGGTCTTCGCGACCCACCAGCATCAGCATGAAGAACGCATCACCCTGCTTGGCCTCGAAGTAGAACAGATCGCCACTGGCGCTGGCGGGTGCCAGTGGCAATGAAAGCAGTACGGTCGCCAGGGCGGCCTTCCATATGCCTTTGATCATGTGCAGCATTCCTTGTGCAATACCGCTATCAAAGCACACATGCGGGTAGCGCGTTGAAACGAAGAACCCCGATGAAAGCCGGCACCTTTTCTTGTTGCCTGATGGCCTGTAGCGCCGAGTCCATGCTTGGCTGCTGTTCGTGCGATGCGCGATGAGTCGAGCGCGGCTCGACTCTACAAAGGCATCCACGCATGGCGTGGATCTACTGCCCGCGGAGTCGTTGAGCCGCGGCGCGCAATCAGCCGCGGGCGAGCGCCAGCAATCGCTCGGCAATCCGTTCCAGCGGCACCTGTTCCTCGGCGGCGCCGAGCTTGAACGCTGCACCGGGCATGCCCCAGACCACGCTGGTGGCCTCGTCCTGCACCAGCGTCGGTGCGCCGGCGCGACGCATTTCCAGCAGACCACGGGCGCCGTCATCGCCCATGCCGGTGAGGATGGCGCCGATGGCGTTGCCGCCGGCGTTCTGCGCGACCGAGCGGAACAGCACGTCCACCGCTGGCTTGTGCCGGTTCACCGCAGGGCCGTCGTCGACGCGGCAGCGCCAGCGCGCACCGTCGCGGATGATCCGCAGGTGCTTGCCGCCGGGTGGCAGGTAGGCATGGCCGGGCAGCACGGCTTCGCCATCGCTGGCCTCCCGTACGGCCATGGCCGAGTGGCGGTCCAGGCGTTCGGCGAAGGCCGTGCTGAAGCTGGCCGGCAGATGCTGGGTCATCACCACGGCCGGGCCATCGGCGGGCATTCCTTCCAACACCACGCGCAGGGCTTCGGTGCCACCGGCTGACGAGCCGATCGCGATCAGGCGGTCGGTGGTACGGAACTGCGGCGCGGCGGGGCGCATCGCAGGCGCGGCTTCCAGCAGGAGCTTCGGTGCGGCAGCGCGCACCAGCGGACGCACCCGCGAGCGCGCCGCCATCTTGACCTTGGCGATGATCTCGTCGGCGTAGGCCTGCAGGCCGCGCGCAACGTCCAGCTTCGGCTTGGAGACGAAATCCACCGCACCCAGTGCCAGCGCCTGCAGGGTGGTGTCGGCGCCACGTTCGGTCAGCGAGGAGATCATCACCACCGGCAGCGGGTGCAGGCGCATCAGGTTCTCCAGGAACGCCAGGCCGTCCATGCGCGGCATTTCCACGTCCAGGGTGATCACGTCCGGGGCCAGGCGCTTGATCTTCTCGCGTGCCAGCAGCGGGTCGGCGGCGGTGCCGACCACGTCGATGGATGGATCGCTGGACAGTATCTCGGTGAGCATCTGGCGCACCACGGCGGAGTCGTCGACGATCAGGACCCGGCAGGGGGCGTTGCCGGTCAGGGTCATTCGAACAACTCCACGCCACCGGTGACCGGGGCCTTGGACAGGCGCGCACGCACGGCCGATTCGGTGGCAGCCACTTCGGCTTCGTGGGCATGCGGCAGGCGCTGCACCACCACGCGGCCGGTATCGGCGAAGAACCAGATCTTGCGCGGATGGATGCCGCACAGGTCCTCGGCGATGATCGGAATATGCTCGGCCTGGAGGTACTGGCGCACGAACTCGGCGTTACGGGTACCGACCGGATTGCTGGTGAATCCCTTGAGCACGTTGGCGCCGCCGAACACCTTGGCCTCGATGCGCTTGCGGTGTGCGCCGCGCTTGAGCATGTCGTTGATCAGCAGTTCCATCGCATAGCTGCCATAGCGCGCGGGTGCGCCGTCGCCGGCGTTGCCTTCGGGCAGCAGGAAATGGTTCATGCCACCGATTTTCAGCACCGGGTCGCGCAGGCAGGCGGCCACGCAGGAACCCAGCGTTGTGGTCAGCGCGGTGGTGTCGTCCACCACCAGGTACTGGGTCGGCAGCAGCTTGGCGGCGATGGTCTTGAAGCGCGCATCCTGGTAGCGCATCACATCATCGGTACGCAGTGAGGCGTTCATGCACCGGCCTTTGCCGCACGGCGGTACAGGGTGCGGCCGCAGGGCTGGATCAGGTCGGCGGCGTGCAGGTAATTCTCCGAGTGCCCGGTATAGAGCAGGCCATCATCGGACAGGTGCTGGACCAGGCGACCGAGGATGGCACGCTGGGTCGGCTTGTCGAAGTAGATCATCACGTTGCGGCAGAACAGCGCGTCGAATGGTCCGCCGACGTCGTAGCGCGGGGCGAGCAGGTTCAGCGGGCGGAACTCGATCAGTTCGCGCAGCGCCGGCAGCACGCGGCACTGACCCTCGTTGGGGCCGCTGCCGCGCTGGAAGTAGCGGCGGCGCAGGTCCGGATCGAGGCTGGTGACGCGATCGATGTTGTAGACGCCACGACCGGCGGTGGCCAGCACCTGGGTATCGACGTCGGTGGCGATGATGCGTACCGGCGGTTTCAGGGTGCCGAAGGCCTCGCAGGCGGTGATCGCCATCGAGTAGGGCTCTTCGCCGGTGGACGCCGCGCACGACCACAGCAGCAGCGGCGTGCGGCTGGAGCGCTGCTGCAGCTCCTCGCGCAGCTTGTCGAAGTGATGCGGTTCGCGGAAGAACGAGGTCAGGTTGGTGGTCAGGGCGTTGGTGAACGCCTGCCACTCGTCACCATCTTCCTGCTCCAGATGGTCCAGATACTGCTGGAAGCTGCGCATGCCCAGCGTGCGCAGGCGGCGCGACAGGCGGCCATAGACCATGTCGCGCTTGGCCGGAGCGAGGGCGATGCCCACGCGCTGGTAGATCAGGTCGCAGACGCGGCGGAAATCACGGTCGGCGAACTCGAATTCGCGCGGGCCGGTGACGATGGGAGTAGGACTTTGCACGGGGGACGTGTCCATCGGCAGAGGCGGCGGCCGAAGCCACCGCGGGTGGGTCTCAGAATTCCTGCCAGTCGCTGTCGCTGGCGACGAAGGTGCTGGCGTTGCTGCCGGTACGGCGTACCGGTGCCGGTGCCGGCGTCGGAGCCGGCTGTGGGCGCGCCACGACGGTGGCAGCACGGACCGGCTCGACACGTGCGGCCACCGCCTTCATCGCGGCGGCGACCTGGTTGTCCAGGCGGAAGATCGCCACGGCGTCGGCCAGCTGGCCAGCCTGTTCTTCCATCGCACGTGCGGCGGCAGTGGCTTCCTCCACCAGCGCGGCGTTCTGCTGGGTGGTCTCGTCCATCTGCACCACGGTCTGGTTGACCTGCTCGATGCCGGCGCTCTGTTCCTGCGAGGCCGCAGAGATCTCGGCCATGATGTCGGTCACGCGCTGCACCGAAGCGACGATCTCGCCCATGGTGCTGCCGGCCTGGTGGACCAGGCTGGAGCCTTCGGCGACCTTGCCGACCGAATCATCGATCAGGCCCTTGATCTCCTTGGCGGCGGCGGCGGAGCGCTGGGCGAGGGTGCGCACTTCGCTGGCGACCACGGCGAAGCCACGGCCCTGCTCACCGGCACGCGCAGCTTCCACCGCGGCGTTCAGGGCCAGGATGTTGGTCTGGAAGGCGATGCCATCGATGACCGAGATGATCTCGGCGATCTTCTTCGACGAGGCTTCGATGGCCGACATGGTGGTGACCACCTGGCCGACGACGCTGCCGCCCTGGGAGGCCACACCCTGCGCGCCGATGGCCAGCTGGTTGGCCTGGCGTGCGTGTTCGGCGTTCTGGCGCACGGTGGAGGTCAGTTCCTCCATCGATGCGGCGGTTTCTTCCAGGTTGGCGGCCTGCTGCTCGGTACGGCGCGACAGGTCACTGTTGCCTGAAGCAATCTCACCGGCGGCCAGGGTGATGCTGGAAGCGCTGGCCTGGATCTGGCCGACGATCCGGGTCAGCTGCGTGACGGTCGTATTGGCGTCGTCGCGCATGCGCGCGAACACACCCTGGTAGTCGCCGTGCATGCGCGCGGTCAGGTCGCCTTCGGCGATGGCCGACAGCAGCTGCGAGAGCTTGCCGAGGTTGTCATCGCTGACCGCCATCATGGCGTTGAGGTTTTCCAGCATCAGGCGGAAATCGTGATCGAAGCGCTGCGCATCACCTCGCTGGCTGAAGTCGCCAGCGGCGGCGGCGCGGGCCAGCTGCTTGATCTCGGCGTTGATGCGGCCGAGGTTGGCCTTGACCGTGTCGACGGTGGTGGTCATCGCCGCCTTCTCGCCGGGGTAGCGCGCGATGTCGCGGCTCAGATCGCCGACCGCATACTGCTGCACCACGTCCAGCACGTCGTGTAGGGTCTGCACATGGCCGCCCACCAGGGCATTGGTTTCCTGCACCATCAGCCCGTACTCGCCGGGGAAGGCGCTGGCGTCGATGCGATAGCTCAGTTCGCCGCCGTCGTGGCGGCGCGCCATTTCGCGCTGGCCGCTGATTACTGCGTGCAACTGCCGCTGCATGGCGGACATGGCGTCCAGCAGGCGGCCGGTTTCGTCATGCGGCTGCGGGCCGATGTGGCTGTCCAGCTTGCCGCGGGCGATACCCTCGGCCACGGCCGTTGCCTGCTTCAGCGGCACGGCGATGCGGTTGCCGATGAGCCAGCTCAGCGCCAGCACGATCAGTACCAGCACGCCACCGGAGACGGCCATGATGGCGGTGAACACCAGCGCCTGCTTCTGCACGTCGTCCATGTAGACGCCACTGCTGACCACCCAGTTCCAGGGCGCGAACAGGCCGGCGTAGGCCACCTTCTCGACCTCGCCTTTGCTGCCGGGCTTGGCCCAGCGGTAGTTGACGAAGCCGCCACCGGCCTTGGCTGCTTCGACCTGGTCGTAGTAGATGCGCACGCCGTCGTCGGTGCGGAAGTCCTTCATGTCCTTGCCGACCAGGTCCTTGCGGAACGGGTGCATCAGCAGGCGGTAGCCGGTGTCGTAGATGTTGAAGTAGTAGGCATCGTTATCGGCGCGCATCACTTCCAGCGCCTGCAATGCGGCGCTCTTGGCAGCGTCCTCGCTGAGCTCGCCGGTGCCGGCCAGCCGGTGGTAATGCTGGAGGATGCCGTAGCTGAGTTCGACCTGGGTCTTCAGCGCGGTCTTGCGGGTCTCGGTAAGGTCGAGGTACTGCATGCGGGCGGCGATCACCGAGAGCGCGATCACGCCGAGCGCGATGAGCAGCGTCAGCAGGTTGAGCTTGCGCCGGACGGAGAGATTGCTGAAGTAGTGTTGCCAGCGATGCAGGAGATTCATCGAGCAGGACCAGGTCGAAACGGGCGGGCGGCGCCGAGCCGGTCACGGCGGGACGAGCGGTGACAACCCCGTTATCGGCCGCTGGGGCGGGGGATTGAGGTGAGGTGTTCGAACGTATTCAGGTTTCCTTGCAGCGGCGGCTGCGGCGCTGCCTGCGGCAGGCTGGTTTTGAAGCAAAAGCAACAGCAACAGCAACAGCAACAGCAACAGCAACGGCGCTTGGTCGGTAGTCAGGGGTTGCGAGAAGGGCCGGGCCAGGATGGGTTGGCGGGGGACGCCGTAAACCCGTCCCTGGGGGCTTGGCCGCGGCATCCATGCCGCGGACACCCCCGCCAGCCCATCCTGGCCCGGCCCATTCGATATCCCGGCGTCGGACGGCAAGAGCGTTGGGTTTCCAAGTGGAAAGAGGGGTCAGATCCGTTTTCCTGCGGAAAACGGATCTGACCCCGGAAGCAATGCGGCTGTTGTTCTTGCTCTTGCTCTTCTTTCTTCAATCCGGGGTGGACGCGCACGGAAACTGTCCGTGGCCGGGAGGGTTGGTTGCGCAGGGGCGTAAGCGCCATGGATGGCGCGCCCGAGCCTACAGGGACGTATTCACGGCGTCCCCTGCGCAGCCGACCCTCCCGGCCAACTCTCAGTAACCCAGCGCTTCGGCCGACCACCCCGAGGGGCTTCGCCGTTGGCTGGATATCCAGATACCCCTTAAACGAAAATGCCCCAGCGCAGGGCCGGGGCGTCTTCGTCCGTCAGGTCAGGCAGGCCTCAGAATTCCTGCCAGTCTCCGTCCGCCAGTTCGGTAGCCATCGGGCGACCACCCGCCGTGCGGCGGGCGGGGGGCCGCCGGAGCCGGTGCTGCCGGTGCAGCAGCACGCGGGGCCGGGGTCGGGGCAGTGGCTCGCGGCGGGGCAACCACGGTATCGGCTTCGTCCACCACGAAGATCGATACGGCCTCGCTGAGGTGGCCGGCCTGTTCTTCCATCGCGCGGGCGGCGGCGGTGGCTTCTTCCACCAGCGCAGCGTTCTGCTGGGTGGTTTCGTCCATCTGCACCACGGTCTGGTTGACCTGCTCGATGCCGGCGCTCTGTTCCTGCGAAGCCGCAGAGATCTCGGCCATGATGTCGGTCACGCGCTGCACCGAGGCGACGATCTCGCCCATGGTCGCGCCGGCCTTGTGCACCAGTGTCGAGCCATCGTTGACCTTGCCGACGGAGTCGTCGATCAGGCCCTTGATCTCCTTGGCGGCGGCAGCCGAGCGTTGAGCGAGGGTGCGCACTTCGCTGGCGACCACGGCGAATCCACGACCCTGTTCGCCGGCACGTGCGGCTTCCACCGCAGCGTTCAGCGCCAGGATGTTGGTCTGGAAAGCGATGCCGTCGATGACCGAGATGATCTCGGCGATCTTCTTCGACGAGGCTTCGATGGCCGACATGGTGGTGACCACCTGGCCAACCACTGCACCACCCTGCGAGGCGACGCCATGCGCGCCGATGGCGAGCTGGTTGGCCTGGCGGGCGTGCTCGGCGTTCTGGCGCACGGTGGAGGTCAGTTCCTCCATCGAGGCAGCGGTTTCTTCCAGGTTGGCGGCCTGCTGTTCGGTACGGCGCGACAGGTCGCTGTTGCCCGAGGCGATCTCGCCGGCAGCCGAGCTGATCGCACGGCTGGACTGCTTGATGCGGGTGACGATCTCGCTCAGCTGCGCGGCAGTGGCGTTGGCGTCGTCGCGCATGCGGGCGAACACGCCCTGGTAGTCACCATGCATGCGCACGGTCAGGTCGCCCTGCGACAGCGCGGCGAGCAGGCCGGAGATCTGTTCGATGCTGCCGGCGTTGGCATCGAGCAGGCCGTTGATCTGCTGGGCCAGCTGCAGGAAGAAGCCTTCCTTGTCGCTGGCATCGATGCGGCCGGACAGGTCGCCGGCGGCTGCCTGGGCGATCACGCGTGCCACTTCGGCTTCCACCTGTGCTTCCTGGGTGCGGTCGCGCCATTCCACCACGTAGCCGACGGTGTCGCCGCCTTCATTGCGGATGGTCGAGACCACCTGGGCGAACTGGGCATCGCCGTACTGCATCGGGCGACGCGCCACGCCGTGTGCCTTCAGGTTGCCCAGCAGGGTCTGGTCCATCTCGCCGCGGTGTTCAAGCACGGTGACCGGCTTGCCGATCAGCGAGGCCTGGGCGTCGAAGTCCGGCAGGTCGCGGCGCACTTCATCCTGGTACTGGCTCAGGGTCTGCTGCAGGGCGCGGTTGCTGTAGACGATGGTGTTGCTGGTATCGGTCAGGTACACGCCGGTTGAGCTGTAATCCAGCGCCGTGCGGATGCGCAGGTTCTCGCGGGCGACGGCCTGGTCGGTTTCGATGCGTTCGCGCAGGTCGCGCTGCATGCGCTGCATGGCCTGCATCAGTTCGCCCACTTCATCCTGGCGGCTGACGTCGATGTGGCCATCGAGCTTGCCGCCGGCAACGTCGTTGGCGACCGACACGGCACCGCGCACGCTGCCGACCAGGGCGCGGGCGAACAGCCAGACCAGCACCAGGCCGAGCGCGGCGCCGCCCAGCAGGGCGATCACGGTCAGCACGGCCGAGGCGGAATACGTGGAGGCGGCCTGTTCGCGCGAGGCGCGGGCGAGGCGGTTGTCTTCGGCGATCAGCGCTTCCAGCGCCGAGGCGGCCTTGCGGTGCTTGGTGCGGGTTTCGCCGACGAAGGTATCGATGGCGTCGTCCGGCAGGTCCAGTTCCAGCATCTCGGTGACGCTGTCGTAGGAGGCCAGGGCGTCCTTCCACTCCTTGGCGAAGGTGTCGAACAGCTTCTTCTGCTGCGCGTTGTCGACCAGGGTCGGATACTCCTTGATCGACTTGTCCATGCTCGCGCGCAGCTCGACGCCCTGCTTGCGTGCATCCGCCTTGACGTCGTCGCTGGCGCGGATCAGCTGCTGGTAGGCGGCGTTGCGGTATTCACCCAGCATGCCGCGCATCTCGCCTGCCATGCGGATGCTCTCCATGCGAGAACCCGCCAGCTCGGTGGTGACATTGTTCAGCGAATGCAGGCCGCGATAGGCGACGATGCCCTGCAGCAACATCACCAGCAGGAGGACGCCGAAGGTCAGCAGCAGCTTCGGCATCAGTTTGAGGTTGTTGATCCACGGCATGGGCGTTGCGATCTCCTAAGGCAGACGCGTCCGGGCCTCGGGCCCGGTTGCAGCAGAAACCACGCCGGTACCAGGTCCGGCGTGGTTCGACGGACGGCGGATTACTTGATGTTCGCCAGCTTCAGGCCGGCCGGCGAGCTGACTTCGATTTCCGCGCGTGAGGCATCGCGCTGGATCTTGCCGATCACGCAGACGGTCTTGCCTTCCAGGGTTTCCAGCGGGAAGGAGAACTTGCCGCGGTTCTCGCCGGCGATGCGCGCCGAGAAGGTGTGGCGCGGGAAGGCGCCGCCCATGTACAGGAAGGTCGGCTGGCCTTCGGAACCTTCTGCGTAGCGGGCCTTCTCGACCTTGCCGCAGACCATGCCGTCCTTGCCGACCGAGCGCGGTGCCAGTTCCGGCGGGATCATGTCGGCCGACTGGGCAAACGCGGCGGAAGCGGTGGTGGCCAGGACAGCGGCCGAAACGAACGCAAGCAGGGACTTCATCGAGGTGTATCTCCGGGGATGGTGATGGTCGTTCCGGTTCTGCGCGCTCCTGCGCGACCGGCTTCTGTCCCCCTATCGGCACTGCCGGCGGGAACTGAAGGGTTTTGTGACCAGAACGTGAAGCAGGTCCGTTCGATCAGGCAGCGGCGTCTTCGACGATGTTGGCCTGGCCCATGTCGGCGCTGTCCAGCAGGGTCTCGATGTCGAGCAGGATCAGCATGCGGTCGTCCTGCGTGCCGATACCGGAGATGAAGCGGGTATCGACGGCGGCGCCGAATTCCGGGGTCGGGCGGATCTGTTCGGCCGACAGCGGGATCACGTCGGAAACGCTGTCAACGACGATGCCGACCACGCGGTCTTCCACGTTCAGTACGATCATCACGGTGAAGGCGTCATAGCGGGCGTTGTCCAGGCGCAGCTTCAGGCGCAGGTCGATGACCGGGACGATGGTGCCGCGCAGGTTGATCACGCCCTTGATGTAGTCCGGGGCATCCGGCACGCGGGTGACGGCGTCGTAGCCGCGGATTTCCTGCACCTTGAGGATGTCCACGCCGTAGTGCTCGGCACCGAGCGTGAAGCTGAGGAATTCGCCACCGGCGCTGGCGGCGGAGCTGGTCTTGTCGTTCATCGAGGGGTCCTGGTTCTGCCGGAAGTCCCGGTGTCAGGCTCGATATCGGCCCCGCTGTGGGGGACTTTAGGTGCCGGGAAAAGGCATCCACGCATGAGGTGGATCGACCGAGGGGGGGTAGTGCCGGCCGCTGGCCGGCAATGGCGGCGTCCACGTTGTTGCCAAGTTGCCGGCCAGCGGCCGGCACTACCGGTCGGGCGGCTTTACAGCTCGCCGTTGCGGCGCGCCTTGCGCTGGCGGTCGATGCGGAAGATGTAGCGCTGGATGGCACTGTCGGCGCCACGCGGCAGGATGTCGAAGCGCATGCCCACGCGTTTGATCTCGATGCCGTTGGGTTGGCGCTGCGGCAGCAGGTTGCAGACGACCAGCTCGATCTCCAGGTCCGGGCCATCGGGCAGCGACAGCACCGCCGGGTAGCGCTTCTGCAGGCTGAACACCGCGCAATCGGTAGGCACGGCCACCGCCAGGCCGCCGCCGCTGATGTCCACCACCCGCATCGACAGCGCTTCGGCGCGGCTCTCGCCGGCAGGGATCAGCAGCTGGGGCGAATCGGTGACCGGGGTCTCCAGCCGGTACATCTCACGCCGTTGCAGATGGACCAGTTCCTCCGGCAGGGCGGCGCGGAAGGCGACGTGACCGTCGTTGTCCACACGCTGCAGTGCCTGCAGGCGGAACCGCACCAGCACGCGTTCGAGCTGGGCGAAGCACAGCAGATGGTCGGCCTGTTCGGCGGCGCGGTTGGACGCTTCCTGCAGGCTGCCATCGAGCAGCAGCGTGTCTTCGTCCTCGTCGAGCTCAAGCAGCGCGGTCGGGAACGAACGGTCGCGGCCGTCGATATGCGCATTGATAAGCGATCGCTGGTCGATCAGCGATCGCAGCAGCTGCCGCAGCTGGCGCGGATTACGGACCAGGAAACGTTCGTCAGCGGCATCAGCCGCGTGGACATCATGCACTGCAGTGTCGTTGCCGTCGGACATGGAATCTACGGTCAAGGGCGGGCGCCACCACGCGTTGGCGCGAGGCTCGATGGGGATATCGGCCACTGTGCCGGATTATGAAGTGAGAATTGCATCACTTTCCATGCGTCCGGGGTCGGATCCCTTTCCCGAAGGAAAGGGATCCTGGCCCCTGGCCCGCCGCGCAGTTGGAATCACGCGATGTGCGGATGCGTTCCGCGTGGGTCAGAACTCCTGCCAGTCGCCGTCTGTGGCCAGTGCTGGCTGTGCTGCCGATGCGCGCAGCGGGCGAGCGGGAGCGGGCCTGGCAGCCGACCCGGCGGCCGCCAACTGGCGCGGCACTGGCGCGGTGGTCAGGCGTGCCGGCGCGACGGTGGCCCCCTGTGACGCCAGCCGGAAGCGTGCCACGGCCTCACCCAGCTGCACGGCCTGGTCTTCCATTGCACGCGCGGCGGCGGTGGCTTCTTCCACCAGTGCGGCGTTCTGCTGGGTGGTTTCGTCCATCTGCACCACGGTCTGGTTGACCTGCTCGATGCCGGCGGACTGTTCCTGCGAGGCGGCGGAGATCTCGGCCATGATGTCGGTCACGCGCTGCACTGAAGCGACAATCTCGCCCATGGTGCTGCCGGCCTGGTGGACCAGGCTGGAGCCTTCGGCGACCTTGCCGACCGAATCATCGATCAGGCCCTTGATCTCCTTGGCCGCGGCGGCCGAGCGCTGGGCGAGGGTACGCACCTCGCTGGCGACCACGGCGAATCCACGACCCTGTTCACCGGCACGCGCAGCTTCCACCGCGGCGTTCAGCGCCAGGATGTTGGTCTGGAAAGCGATGCCGTCGATGACACTGATGATCTCGGCGATCTTCTTCGACGAGGCTTCGATGGCCGACATGGTGGTGACCACCTGGCCGACCACTTCACCGCCCTGCGAGGCGACGCCATGCGCGCCGATGGCGAGCTGGTTGGCCTGGCGGGCGTGCTCGGCGTTCTGGCGCACGGTGGAGGTCAGTTCCTCCATCGATGCAGCGGTTTCTTCCAGGTTGGCGGCCTGCTGCTCGGTACGGCGCGACAGGTCGCTGTTGCCCGAGGCGATCTCGCCAGCGGCCAGGGTGATGCTGCCGGCGCTGGCCTGGATCTGGCCGACGATCTGGGTCAGCTGCGCAACGGTGGTGTTGGCATCGTCACGCATGCGTGCGAACACGCCGTTGAACTGGCCGTCCATGCGTGCGGTCAGATCGCCGGCGGCGATCGACTGCAGCAGCTGCGAGAGCTGGCCGAGGTTGCCGTCGGCCACCTGCATCATGCTGTTCAGCTGCTCGATCATCACGCGGAAGTCGTGATCGAAACGCTGCGCATCACCACGCTGGCTGAAGTCGCCGGCGGCAGCGGCAGAGGCCAGCTGCTGGATCTGCGTGTTGATGGCCAGCAGGCTGGCCTTGGCCGCATCCATCGACTCGTGCAGGATCGCGCGGCTGCCCGGCAGGCGGCGGGCGTCCGGGGCGAGGTTGCCGGTGGCGTACTGGTTGAGTACTTCAATGGCATCGACGATTGCATCGAGGTGTTCGAAGATCACCGTGTTGATGCCGTTGGCCAGCTGGCCATACACACCCGGGAAATCCTCCGGGATGCGGTGGCTGATGTCCGGCCCAGCGTGCATCTGTGCCATCAACTGGGTCTGCTCGCTGAAGCGCCGCAGCATTGCGGTCATCTCGGCGGTGGCGGCCAGCATCTTGCCGGCTTCGTCCTTGCTGGTGGCCTGGGTGCTGACGCTGAGGTCGCCGCGGGCAACCGCCTGGATGGCATGCACGGCCTTGCCCAACGGGCCAGTGACGGCGCGCGAGATGACCGTGGCCAGTGCGGCGGCCACCAACGAAAGCAGCACGATGCAGCTGACGATCGCGATCATGCTGGTGCGATGGGTGGCGTTGGCGTCGGCAATCTTGCCGTCCATCTGCCCGGCGATGTGGGTGCCCAGTGCCTTCATTGCAGCGAACAGGTCACGACGCGCCGGGCGTGACTGCTCATCGGAGATCTGCTGGGCCTGGGCGCCATCGCCGGCGGCCACGGCTTCGCGCATCGCCTTGTTGGCGGCGAAGTAGCGATCCAGCTGCGTGCTGGCCGCGCGATACAGTTCGCGCTCCTTGTCCAGCGCCGGCAGCGCCGAGTACGCCGCCAGTTCGTCATGCACGGCTTTGGCGGTGTCGTCCATGCGCTTGTTGTAGTCGGCGACCTTCTCCGGCTGGTCCAGCATGCTCAGCTGGGCCAGTTCGTAGGTGCGGAACTCACCGAGCTGCGAGCGCGCCTCGCCCAGGTGCTGGACCGAGGGGATGTCGTTGCCAGCCATCTCGCGCAACTGCGCGTTGGCTTCGCTCAGGCGCAGCAGTGCGAAGGCGCCGAGGATCAGGGTCATCAAGGTGGTGAGGGTGAACCCCACGGCCAGCTTGCGGGCGATGGGCAGATCTTGGAACCACTTCATGCAGGGTGCTCCAGGTGGGCAGAATGCCGGCGTCTGTGCGCCGGTTCGGGGGTGGTTGCAGAGCGAACGGGGGTGCCCGGTGGGGTTCGGTGACAGCCGTCAAAGCGAAATAGCGGCGCAGTTCGGGTGGACTTTATGGACGCAGATCACATTCGGCTGCGTAGGGATGACGGCGCGAAAGTGCAGGCCTGGCGGGGCTTGCGCTTGAGTGACGTGGTTGCGCGCGAAACCATCGCGTCGACGGAGTTCACGGAATGCACGGTGTTGTGGGTCGGGGTCAGATTCCTTTCCGCAGGAATGGGATCTGCCCCCTTGGCAGGGCGCACGCAAACAAAAACCGCCGCCCCGAAGGGCGGCGGTCCGGTACACACATGCAGCGTGGATCAGGCGGCCTGCGGCATCCGCAGTGAACGCACAAGCCCGCCGATGTCGACAATCAGCGCGACGCGGCCGTCGCCCAGGATGGTGGCACCGGATACTCCGCCGATGCGGCGGTAGTTGTTCTCGATGTTCTTCACCACCACCTGCTGCTGGCCGACCAGCTCGTCCACTTCCAGCGCGATCTTCTGGCCATCGCCTTCGACCACCACCACCAGCGACTCGCTGCCCGGTGCCCGGTGGCCGTAGCCGTAATACTCACTCAGCGACAGGATCGGCAGGTACTCGCCGCGCACGCGCAGTACGCGGCCTTCGCCGGCCATGCTGCGGATGTCCTCGGCCTGCGGCTGCAACGCCTCAAGCACATAGGCCAGCGGCAGGATCAGGGTTTCGCCGGCCACCGCCACGGTCATGCCGTCGAGGATGGCCAGGGTCAGCGGCAGGCGTATCAGCGTGCGCGTGCCAGCGCCGAGGCTGCTTTCGATCTGTACCTCGCCACCCAATGCCTGGATGTTGCGGCGGACCACATCCATACCAACGCCACGACCGGACAGGTCCGTGACTGCATCAGCAGTGGAGAAGCCGGGCTGGAAGATCAGGTCCCAGACCTGCGAATCGGTCGGGTTGTCCGGCACCGCCAGGCCGCGTTCGGTGGCCTTGGCCAGGATCTTGGCGCGGTCGAGGCCGCGGCCGTCGTCGCTGACTTCGATGACGATGTGACCGCCCTGGTGCGAGGCGGCCAGGGTGATCGTGCCGGTCTCGTCCTTGCCTGCACCGCGACGCACATCGGGCATTTCCAGGCCGTGGTCGATCGAGTTGCGCACCAGGTGAACCAGCGGATCGGCGATCTTTTCGATCAGGCCCTTGTCCAGTTCGGTGCCTTCGCCGACGGTGCGCAGGCGGACCTGCTTGCCGAGCCGGCTGGACAGATCGCGGACCAGGCGCGGGAAGCGGCGGAACACTGCATCGACCGGCAGCATGCGCACGCCGATCACTGCTTCCTGCAGGTCGCGGGTATTCCGTTCAAGCTGGTCCAGGCCGGCGAACAGGCTCTCGGCGTGGACCGGGTCCAGTGCGTGCGAGACCTGCTTGAGCATGGCCTGGGTGATGACCAGTTCGCCGACCAGGTTGATCAGCGCATCGACCTTGTCGACGCTGACGCGGATCGAGGTTTCCGCTTCCTGGTTGGCGCCACCGCTGGCGGCAGGCGCGGCAGGTGCCGACGGCGCCGCTGCCACCGGAGCGGGAGCGGCTGCGGCCGGGGCCTGGGTAGCCAGGCTCGGCGGTGCGGCCGGACGGATGTCCAGCTCGCAGTCGTCCAGCACCCAGGCGAAGGTGTCTTCGATCTTGCTGCGCGGCACCTTGCCGACCAGGCCCAGGTCCCACGCCAGGTGGGCCTCCAGCGGGTCGAGCTGGGCGAAGCCGGGCAGGCGTTCCATGCGCGCGGCCACCTGCAGCGAGCCGAGGTGTTCCAGCTCGCGGATGATGCGCAGCGGATCGTTGCCGCTCATGAACAGCGACGGTGCCGGGGTAAAGCCGATCTGCCAGGCTTCCGGCGTATCGTCGACCTTGGCTGCGGCAGCAGCCGGGGCGCTGGGTGCTGCCTGGCCGGAAAGCACCGCTTCCAGGCGCGCCTTCACCGCGACGACCGCGGCGGGATCGGCGGCCTGGCCGTGTTCGGCTTCGCGCAGCAGGGCGCGCAGTACGTCCACCGAGGACAGCATGGCGTCGACGGCGTGGCCTTCCAGGGCCCGCTTGCCGGCGCGCAGCTCATCGAGCAGCGTTTCCAGCACGTGGGTCAGGCCGGCGATGGCATCGAAGCCGAAGGTGCCGGCGCGCCCTTGATCGAGTGGGCGGCGCGGAACACCGAATTGATGATCTCCGCGTCCTGCTGCCCCGATTCCAGGGCCAGCAGGCCAGCCTCCATCGCGTCGAGGCCTTCGCGGCTCTCCTCGAAGAAGGTGGCGTGGAAGCGTTGCAGGTCCATGCTCATGGCGGTGGTGGTCCGGAAGCGAAGAGGGGGAAGCGGCGCGGGCGATCAGCCCAGCACTTTCTGCACGGTGGCGACCAGCTGTTCCGGATTGAACGGCTTGACCAGCCAACCGGTGGCGCCGGCGGCCTTGCCTTCGGACTTCTTGTCGGCGGCCGATTCGGTGGTCAGCATCAGCAGCGGGGTGAACTTGTAGTCCGGCAGCTGGCGCAGTTCACGGATCAGCGCGATGCCGTCCATGTTCGGCATGTTGACGTCGGTGACCACCGCATTGAAGCGCTGGCCCTTGGCACGACCGAGCGCGACCGCGCCGTCTTCAGCTTCTTCGACGGCAAAACCGGCCGAGGTGAGGGCGAAGGACACCATCTGGCGCATCGACGCCGAATCGTCCACCACCAAGATACGTGCGCTCATGCAGCGTTCTCCACAGATTTCAGGTTGTCATGGGTTACGTCCAGGCCCAGGGCCTGGGTGACGCCCAGCAGGCGCGCGGCGTCACGGAAGGTTGCGGTGCAACCGTGGAAGCCGGTGCCCAGGCCTGCCTCGCGGCGGGCCTGCACGAACGCACACAGCACCTGCACGGCGGCCGTGTGGATGCGGGCGACCTGGCTTGCATCCAGGGTCAGCTCGCCTGCCTGCGCCACCAATGGGGCGAGGCGGTTCTTGAGCTCGGCAGTGCTCTCGATGCCGAGATCCCCACCCAGTTCGACAGTGCTCATCGTTGCTCCGGACAAACGGTTCCGTGATCCATAACGGCACCCCGGTGGGGTTCTTTAGGGGAATCGACGCGGTGCGTTGATGCGGTCGCTGTTGAAAAGGGGACGGAGGGGATTAAGTCGCAATCGACCTGGCTCTACTGCAGCCGCCCTCGGCAACGGCGTCCCCGACAGGCACCGCGTCGGCGCAAAGCGCCGAGCCACTTGCGACTTAATCCCCTCCGTCCCCTTTTTCCCGCTCAGCTCAACAGCCGGGTGGCATCAAGCAGGATCATCGGGCGCTGGCTGACCCGTGCGACGCCACGGAACAGGTCGTTGGAGATCTGGCAGATGCGCGCGGTATCCGGCGGCTCAATCTGCGAATCGGTGAGGTTGGCGACGTCTTCCACCGCTGATACGCGCAGGCCGATGGTCTCGCCGTCTTCCTCCAGCACCACGATGCGGGTCTGTGCGTCGTCTTCGGCGGCGGCTGCGCCCAGGTGAAGGCCCAGATCCATCACCGGCACGACCTGGCCGCGCAGGTTCATTATGCCCAGCATGGCTGCGGCGGTACCGCGCAACGGCAGCAGCGGCACGGGCAGCACGACCTCCTGCACCTTCAGCAGTTCCAGTGCATAGGCCTGGGTGCCGCAGCGCAGGCGCAGCCAGCGCGAGGTGCGTTCACCGGCGCGTCGGTTCTGCGGGTGTGGGCTGCGGGCAGGCTGGTGAGCCTGCGCCTGCAGTTCCTGCCAGGTGCCGGGGCGGTTGCCTGCGGGGGCATCGATGGCGACGCGTGGCGGCGGTGGCGGCGCGCGCGGCCGGCGCTGGCGCAGGGCGGGGCCGATGACGCAACCGATGCTGCGACCAGGGCGGGCGGCGGCGTGGCAACGTCCTCGCCACCGGCGGCGGCCTCGAACGCTGCCTGCAGGCTCGGGCTATCGGTGTGGGCGAGTCGATGGCTGTCGGCCGTATCGGTCTCGTAGATCACTTCGTCCGGCAGATCGTCCCAGGTCGGTTCCGGGCCTGCCTTGGCGGCGGCCGGAGCAGGGGCCGTCTCGTGGATCACTTCGTCGGGCAGGTCATCCCAGGTCGGTTCGCGCTCGGGGGCGGCGACAGGCAGTGCGGCGGCCTCGAAGGCAGCCTCCAGTGCGGCGTCGTCCTCTGCAGGGACAGCAGCAACAGCCTCCGTTTCGTAGATCACTTCGGCGGGCAGATCGTCCCACGTGGGCTCGCGCTCAGCCGTTGCCGCCGCTTCGAAGGCGTCTTCCAGCGCGGCGTTGTCCACGGCAGGTGCAGCGGCGACGCTCCCGGTTTCGTAGATCACCTCGGCCGGCAGGTCATCCCAGGTCGGCTCGCGTTCCGGATGCGGTGCGCCGGCCGAAGCCGGGGCGGCACTGTCCGGCGTTGGCAGTACGACGGCTGCCGGGGCGATCGCTTCGCCCAGCAGTTCGTCCAGATAGTCGTCCAGTACGCCGGTGCTGTTCATGCGGCCTGCTCCAGGGCACGGGCGTCCTCGCCGAGAATCCAGTTCAGGGCGCGGCGGTAGGCAGCCAGGCCGCGGCCCGGGTAGTCCTCGCCGACGCTCGGCAGGGTCAGGCCGGCGGCGTTGCTGATGCGGGTATCAATCGGAATCGCGTCTTCCCACACGCGGCTGCCGTGACGATCCTGCATCGTGCGCAGCGACTCGTTGCCGGCGCGGGTGCGGCGGTCGAACAGGGTCGGCAGGATCGAGATCGGCAGCGGGCGGCGGCGCGAACGCTCGACCATCTCGCCGGTGCGGACCATGCCATCCAGGCCATGCAGGGCCAGCGGCTCGGCCTGCGTCGGGATGATCAGGCGGTCGGCTGCGGCCAGTGCATTGATCATCAACAGGCCGAGGGTCGGTGCGCAGTCCAGCAGGATGTAGTCATGCTGGCCCTGATGGCGGGCAAGTGCGTTCTGCAGGGCCAGGCCGAGGCCGGGCTGGTTGGCGCTGCGGCGCTCCAGCGTGGCCAGCGCGGACTGTGCGCAGACATAGTCCAGGCCGTGGGTGCTGCTGGCATGGCACAGGCTGGAAAGATCGGCCGGCGGGGCGCCGAACAGTTCCAGCACGCCGGCCGGCGGCGGATCCACCGGCACGCCGAAGGCACGGCTGAGCGAGGCATGCGGATCGAGATCGATCAGCAGCACGCGATGGCCAAGCGCGGCGAGGCCGCGGCCGAGGGCGAGGGTGGTGGTGGTCTTGCCGACTCCGCCCTTCTGGTTGGCGACTGCCCAGATGCGCATCGGATTACTCCTTCATTGCCGGGGGAACGGCGGCGCCGACGCGGCTGCCAGCCGGCACCGGCGGCAACTTCACCGGTGCGATGGGGGAGGTGGGGGCGCTGGCCGGAGTTGCGGCGGCCTGTTCGGTAGCGGTGCTGTCCGTGGCGCCGGTGGCTGCGTTCAGGCGCTGGCCGAGCGGGTCCACCGAATGCGAGGTGTCGGCCAGGATGATGACCATCACCCGGCGGTTGCGGTTGCGTCCCTGCGCGCTGTCGTTCTCTTCGCGCGGGCGGAACTGGCCGTAGCCGACCATCGCCAGCCGCGACGGCTGCACGCCCTGGTCGGCGAACAGGTGCACCACGCTGGCGGCGCGCCCGGCCGACAGTTCCCAGTTGGACGGGAAGGTGGCAGTGGCGATCGGCACGTTGTCGGTGTGGCCTTCCACGCGCACGCTGTTGGGTACATCGCGCAGTACGTCAGCCAGGCTGGCCAGGGTCTGCCGCGCGTGCACGTCCAGCGCGGCCGAGCCGGTCGGGAACAGGATGTCGCTGTTGATCTCGACTTCGATCCACAGCTCGGTGCGACGCACGCTGATCATGCCGCGGTCGATCAGCGGTGCAAGTGCGGCGGTGAGGCGGTCGGCGATGCTGTTGAGCTGGCGCTCGGCGCGCGCGATCTGTTCCTGGTTGTGCACCGAGACAGGCATGCGCATCTGCGAGGCCATCGACGGCAGCAGGGTCGGGTCGTGCGACGGTGCCGGCGCGGACGGGCCGATCTTGGTGCCGGACTTGATCACCGACGGGCTGTCCCATCCGCCGCCCTGCACCTGCTTGTTGCCCACCTGCACCGGATTGATCGTGCGCGGCGCACCGCCGAAGGCATCGGTGAGGGCGTCGGCCATGATCCGGTACTTGCCTTCGTTGACCGAAGAAATCGCATACATGACCACGAAGAAGGCCAGCAGCAGCGTCATCAGGTCGGCATAGGGGATCGCCCATGCTTCATGGTTGGCGTGCTCTTCGTGGTGCTTGCGGCGGGCCATGTCAGTGCAGGAAGCCGGAGAGGTTGGTTTCGATGTTGCGCGGGTTCTCGCCCTGGGCGATCGAGATCAGGCCTTCAATGACCATCTCGCGGTCGCGCGTGTTGTGCGAGATCACACTCTTGAGCTTGGCCGAGATCGGCAGGAACAGCAGGTTGGCCGAAGCGATGCCGTAGATGGTGGCAGTGAACGCTGCGGCGATGCCGTGGCCGAGCTTGCTCGGGTCGGCCAGGTTCTTCATCACTGCGATCAGGCCCAGCACGGCGCCGATGATGCCCAGCGTCGGTGCATAGATGCCCATCGCCTCGAAGACCTTGGCGCCGGCCTGGTCCTGGTGCTCCTGGCTGCCCAGTTCGATTTCCAGCATGTGCCGCATCGATTCGGGCTCAACGCCGTCCACCAGCAGCTGCAGGCCTTTGCGCAGGAACGGATCCTGCTGCGCTTCCACCTGCGACTCCAGGCCCAGCAGGCCCTGGCGGCGAGCGATGTTGCTCCACTCGACGATCTGCTGGATCAGTTCGCGGCGATCGCTGTGCGGCGGGCGCACGACCCAGCGCACGATCTTGAACGCATGCTTGAACACCGCCGGCGAGGTATGCAGCAGGATCGCGGCGATGGTGCCGACGATGACGATCACGAATGCCGCAGGCGACCACAACGACGCCAGGCCGGCGCCCTTGAGGATGCTGCCGCCGACCAGCGAGGCCAGGGCGAGAAAGAGTCCAATGAGGCTGAGTCTATCCATGGATCCGGTATCGGCTTGTATGAATGGGACTTGAGACACCGGTACAGGCTACTGGTGTGACTTCACAGTTTTACGGGTTCAGCAAGTGGCTCAGTCGTGCGGAGTACGCAGGCCGTCCACGTCCAGGATCAAGGCCATGCGACCATCGCCGATCAAGGTTGCACCGGCGTAACCGCGCAGGCCGCGCAGGGCTTTCGGCAGCGGCTTGATGACCACCTCCTCGCGCCCGCGCACCTGGTCCACGACCAGGCCGAAGCGCGCTTCGCCTGCCTGCAGCACCACGATCGTCAGCAGGGTCGACGCGGCGGGCGTCACATCCAGCCACTGGCGCAGATCGACCAGCGGCAGCGTGTGCGAACGGCGGTCGAGCACGGCGCGGCCATCGAACCAGCCCAGCGAGGTACGCGGCGCGTGCAGCACCTCCATCACGCGCGCCAGCGGCAGTGCATACACATCCTCACCGGCCTGCACCAGCAGGGTTGGCAGAATGGCCAGGGTCAGCGGCACGCGGATCAAGAACCGGCTGCCACGACCCAGTTCCGACTGGATCTGGATCTGGCCACTCAGTTCGCGGATGCGCGACTGCACCACGTCCATGCCGACGCCACGGCCGGAGATGTCAGTGACCTGCTGCTTGGTCGAGAAGCCGGGCAGGAACACCAGGTGCAGGCACTCCTCGCTGCTCAGGCGGGCAGCGGCTTCCGGATCGATCAGGCCTTTCTCACGCGCCTTCGCGCGCAGCTTCTCAGGGTCGATGCCGGCGCCATCGTCCTGCACCTCGATGCTGACGTAGTCGCCTTCCTGCTGCGCCGACAGGCGTACATGGCCCATTCGCGGCTTGCCTTGTGCTTCGCGCAGGTCGGGCATTTCCACGCCATGGTCGATGGCGTTGCGGACCAGGTGCACCAGCGGGTCGGCCAGGGCTTCCACCAGATTTCGGTCGAGCTCGGTCTCGGCGCCGATCAGCTCCAGATCCACTTCCTTTTTCAGCGAGCGGGCGACGTCGCGGGCAACCTTGGGGAAGCGCGAGAACACCTTGCCCACCGGCTGCATGCGGGTACGCATCACTGCCGATTGCAGGCGTGCGGTGGCGATGTCCAGGGTGGACACGGCGCGGTCCAGCTCCTCATCGCGCAGGCGTGCGCGCAGGGTCTTGAGCCGATTGCGTGACAGCACCAGTTCGCCGATCAGGTTGACGATCGCATCCAGGCGCTTGGTGTCCACGCGCACGGTGTGCTCGGCCTCGGCCAGCGGCTTGGCGGCCGGCTTGGCGGCCGGTGCCGGTGCGGCCGCCGGGCGCGGGGCTGCCACCGGCGTCGGTGCCACGGCGGCAGCAGGCTTGGCACCTGGCGCGGCGCCACCGTGCAGCTGGTCCAGCAGGGCTTCGAACTCGTCTTCGCTGATCAGTCCGTCGTCGGCTTTTTTTGCCGGCGAGACGGCGGTCGGTGCATTGCCGCCGTGAAGCTGGTCGAGCAGGGCCTCGAACTCGTCGTCGGTGATCAGGTCGCTGCCGCCCGCGGCGGGCGCTGCTGCGGCGGCGGGAGCAGCCACGGCACCACCGTGCACGTCGAACTGGGCGATCAGATCCGGCGGCGCATAGCCCGGCTCGGTGCCGGACGACACCGCGTCCAGCATCGACTGCAGGTAGTCCAGTGATTGCTGGGCCGCATCGAAGTGGTGGGCCTGCAGTACGGCCTGCCCGGCGCGCGCGGCGCCCAGCGCTTCTTCAGCGGCGTGGCACAGCTCGACCATGGCGGTGACGCCGAGGAAGCCGGCGCCGCCCTTGAGCGTGTGATAGCCGCGGAAGACCGCGTTGAGCTGATCGCTGTCCTGCGGTGCCTGCTCCAGCGACACCAGCTGTTCGCCGAGGCGATCCAGGATTTCCTGTGCCTCGATGATGAAATCGGCAGTGATGTCGTCGGATACCGCGCTCATGCTTACAGCCCCAGATCCGACAACAGGTCGTCGGCGTCGTTCTGCGAGACCGCGTGGCGGTCCAGTCCCTTCAGTGCCGGCCCGGCCAGTTCCGGGTCGGTGCGATGCTGTTCCGGCGGCAGGCCGAGTGCGCCGAAGCCTTCGTGCACGCGGCGGACAATGCCGACCACGCGACGGATGATCTGCCCGGTCAGGTCCTGGTAGCTCTGGGTCAGGGCGATCTCGGTCAGGTTGTGGCGGATGCGCTCGAGCTGCGCGTCCTGGCCAGGCTGCAGGCCTTCGGCGCGCAGCTGTTCGGTCAGGCTGCGGCATTCCTCGGCCAGGTCCAAGGTGCGGTGCGTGGCCTGTTCGGTCATCGCCACCACGTGGTCCAGGCGCGCGCAGGCATCGTCCAGTTCGCCGGCTTCGCTGGGCACGGTCGGCAGTTCACCCAGCGCCTGTCCCAGTTCGCGGGCCAGCCGCGAGAGGCCGCTCATCATCGGCTGCGTGCGCAGCGCGACCAGTCCGTCGATGCGCTGCCGCCAGGCGGCCTCGTCACCGGACTCCAGTGCGTCCAGGGCTTCCTGCAGGCGCAGGGCGAGGGCGTTCTTGTCGACCGTGGTATCCATCAGGCGCTGGCCGCCAGGCGTTCGAAGATCTTGCCGAGCTTCTCTTCCAGTGTCTGTGCGGTGAACGGCTTGATGATGTAGCCGTTCACGCCGCTCTGGGCGGCTTCGATGATCTGCTCGCGCTTGGCTTCTGCGGTGACCATCAGCACCGGCAGGGTCTTCAGCTTGGCATCGGCACGGATCGCCTTGAGCAGCTCGATGCCGGTCATCACCGGCATGTTCCAGTCAGTCACCACGAAATCGAACGGCTGGCTCTGCAGCAGCGACAGCGCAGCATGCCCGTCCTCGGCTTCGGCGGTGTTGGTGAAGCCAAGATCGCCCAGCAGGTTCTTGACGATTCGACGCATGGTCGAGAAGTCGTCGACGATCAGGATGCGCATGTTCTTGTTCAAAGCAGAATTCCTTTGTTGTTCATTCCGGACGGCCGGGGGCAGCCGCCTCGGGGATGTTCATTCTTCGAGGCCGGCGTCGGCAGCCTCGAACAGCTTCAGCCGGCCACGCAGGCGCAGTACCGCCTGGCCGTGGATCTGGCAGACCCGCGACTCGCTCACGCCGAGCACCGCGCCGATCTCCTTCAGGTTCAGTTCCTGCTCGTAGTACAGCGAGAGCACCAGCTGTTCGCGCTCAGGCAGGTGGCCGATGGCCTTGCCCAGTTCGCGGCCGAACTCGCCGCGCTCCAGCACCTGCTGCGGGGTCGGGCCACCCTGGGCGACGGTGTCCAGCTCGCCCTGGTCTTCGATGCGCGATTCAAGGCTCAGTACCTGACCACGGGCGGCGTCTTCCATCAGCCGCAGGTACTCGGGCAGCGGCATCTCCATCGCGGCGGCCACTTCGGTGGCGCTGGCGGCACGGCCACTGCTCTGTTCCAGGCGGCGGATTGTGGCGGCGGCATCACGTGCGCGGCGGTGCACCGAGCGCGGCACCCAGTCGCCGCGGCGGATCTCATCGATCATCGAACCGCGGATGCGGATCGAGGCATAGGTCTCGAAGGAGGCACCCTGGTCGGCGTCATAGCTGCGCGAGGCCTCGATCAATCCCATCATGCCGGCCTGGATCAGGTCGTCGACCTCGACGCTCGCCGGCAGGCGTGCGGCCAGGTGGTGGGCGATGCGCCGCACCAGATCCGAGTGCTGGGCGATGACCTCGTTGGCTGCCGAGCGCTGGACTTCCCTGTACTGGGCTGCGCCTTTCATGCGGCCACCCCTCGCTGCTTGAGGATGCGTTCGAGGAAGAACTCAACGCCGCCGCGCGGTTCGGTCGGTGCCTGCCAGCGTGCGGTACGGCGCGCGATCTCGGTGATCGCCAGTGCTGCCGGACTGGACGGGTAGGCCTTCACCACCGGCTGCTGGCGCTGCACCGACAGGCGCAGCCAGTCATCCTGCGGCACGCAGCCCAGATAATTCAGGGAGACATCGGCGAGGAACTTCTCGCAGACGCGGGTCAGCTTCTCGTACAGCACGCGGCCCTCGTTCGGGTCCCGCACCATGTTGGCCACCACCTGGATGCGGTCCACGCCACGCTCGCGCGAGAGTACCTTGATCAGCGCATAGGCGTCGGTGATCGACGCCGGTTCGTCACAGACCACCACCACGGTGTCCTGCGCGGCCTGGCAGAAGGTCAGCACGCCATCGGTGATGCCGGCGGCCGTGTCCACCACCATGATGTCCAGTTCGCGTTCCAGCTCGGAGAACACGTTGACCAGGCCGACGTGCTCGGCCGGGGCCAGTTCGGCCATGTGGCGGCGACCAGACGCGGCCGGCACCACCAGCACGCCGTTCGGGCCTTCGACGATGACGTCATCCAGCGTGCAGCGGCCGGCGACCAGGTCGGCCAGGGTAAAGGTGGGGTTCAGCCCCAGGATCACGTCGATGTTGGCCAGGCCGAGGTCGGCGTCCAGCAGCAGCGTGCGCTTGCCCATGCCGGCCAGCGCCACGGCCAGGTTGGCCGAAACGTTGGTCTTGCCCACGCCGCCCTTGCCGCCGGTGACGGCAATGGTGCGCACAGGGCCGAGCGGCTCGCTGCGGGTGGCCGACAGCGGGAAGGTCTTGGTCAGCTTGGCGTACTCACGCGACGGCATGGTTCAACTCCGGGTTGCAGGGCATATCGGCCGCGCGGCGCAAATCTTCAAGGCGAAGTACGAGATTGGCCGCACTGGCCCGGTGCAGGTCCTCCGGAACGTCCTGGCCGTCGGTCACCCAGGTGATGGGCAGGGCATGGTCCACGGCCACCGACAGGGCATTGCCGAAGCGGCCGGTCTCGTCCAGCTTGCTCAGCACCAGGCCCTGCAGGTTGGCCGCGCCGAAGCGGCGGACCACCTCGTCCATGTCGCCGAAACTGGTGTTGGCCGGCAGCACCAGCAGGGTGCGCACCTGGCGGGCGGCGCGCAGCCACTGCAGCTGGGCGGCCAGCGCGCGGTCGCGCGGGCCCAGGCCAGCGGTGTCGATCAGCACCAGCTTGTAGTCCTTCAGGCGTTCCAGCAGCTGGTCCAGATCGGTACCGCTGTTGGCCTCGTGCACCGCGATGCCGAGCTGGCGGCCGTAGCCGTACAGCTGCTCGCGGGCGCCGATGCGGGTGGTGTCGGTGGTGACCAGGGCGACGTCACGCGGCGCGTGCTTCTCGGCGAAGCGCGAGGCCAGCTTGGCGATGGTGGTGGTCTTGCCGGCGCCGGTCGGGCCCACAAGGGCGATCACGCCGCCTTCTTCCAGCGGGTCGACCGGGGCGATCGGCAGCTTGCGCGAAATCAGCCCCAGCATCAGGCCGCGGCCACGGTGGGCCTCGGTCTCCAGCGGGATCTGCATGGCCACGTCGCGGGCCAGGCCGGCGTCGAAGCCGTACTCGTCCATCAGGTCCAGCGCAGTGGCGCGCACCGGGCAGCCGCGCAGGCGCTCGTCGGTGAAGCGGTTCATTTCGCGCTCGATCACATGGCGCATGCCGGCCACTTCCTGACGCAGCTGGCGGATCTCGGCGTCGTCCTGGGCAACCACGGTCAGCGTCGGTGCCGGGGCCAGTACCGGTGCCGGGCTGGCTTGGTCACTGGCTTCAGCCGGTGCCGGTTCGCTGGCGGTGATCCCGGGCTGCACATCAGCCACAGCAGCGGTCGGCAGCGGCGGCGGCTGCACAGCCGGGGCCGGGCTTTCGTGATGAGTCTCGTGCGGCGGGTCGATCTGGAAGTGGGCGCGGTTGGCCGACGTGGCGCTGGCGGGCGCCGGTGCGACGATGGCTTCAGCGAACGGGGCGAAGATCTGTTCCGGCAGCGCCGGTTCGTTGACGGCGGCACGCGCCAGGGTGGCGGCGAAGCCGCTGCTGCCACGGGTCGGCACGATCTCGTCGGCACTGTCCAGGGTGCGGCCAGTGGCGCCGACCGCAGCGCGGGCGAGGGCGGCCACGGCCGGTGGTGGCGGCGACCGGTTCCGGCGCCGGGGTGTTGCTGCGGCGTCGGGTGACGGCGGCGATCACCGCGTCGGCGGCGGTGCGCGGCTTCGGCGCCGGCGGCGGAGCGATGTCACGACGCGAGGCTTCCAGCGCACGCTGCACGGCGCTCTCATCGTAGTTGGCGGCGGCGACGATCTCGATGCCTTCCTCGATCCGGCGGTTGGACAGGATCACGGCGTCAGGACCATGTTCCTTGCGCACCAGGTTCATGGCCGAGCGCATGTCGGCGGCGACGAATCGTTTGATTTTCATGCTGTGGTCACGGGACGAAGACGGCGGGGTGGCGGTCGGAGAACTCGGGTGGTCGGTGGTCTGCACGTTGCGGGTTCCCCTTGGTATCTGTCTGTTGCGTCGGTTCGAAAGTGGTGTCTGTTTTCTGGCGCATCGGAGGGCGGCGTCAGCTGATCGTTCCGACCAGCTTCAGGCGCTTGTCCTCCGGCACCTCGCTGTAGGCCAGGACCGACAGCGACGGAACGCTGTGGCGGACCAGGCGCGCCAGCGCGGCGCGCACCGGGCCAGGTACCAGCACAACCGCGGGCTCGTTGCGGGCTTCCTGCTTGCTGACACATTCGGCCAGGCTCTGGTGCAGTCGCTCAGCGAGTCCGGGTTCCAGCGCGGCGCCGTTGCCCTGCGTGGACTCCTGCAAGACACGTTCCAATTGCGGGTTGAGGGTGAACACCGGCAGCTCCGCCGACATTCCGGCGATCTCCTGCACGATGAAGCGGCCCAGTGCGGTGCGCACGGCGGCGGTCAGCACCGCCGGGTCCTGGCTGTTTGGAGCGTGTTCGACCAGTGCTTCGGCGATCTTGCGCAGCTGGCGGATCGGAATGCGTTCGACCAGCAGGTTCTGCAGCACGCGCACCACCGCCGACAGCGGCAGCGCCTTCGGCGTCAGATCTTCGACGAGCTTGGGCGCGCTCTTGGCCAGGTTGGCGAGCAGGTGCTGCACTTCCTCGTGGCCGAGCAGTTCTGGCGCGTGTTCGCGGATCAGGTGCGAGAGGTGGGTGGCAACCACGGTGGCCGGATCGACCACGGTGTAGCCCAGCGTTTCGGCCTGGGCGCGCTGGTGCGGCTGGATCCAGGTGGCATCCAGGCCGAACGCGGGGTCCTTGCCGGCGATGCCCTCCAGGGTGCCCAGCGCGCTGCCCGGATCAAGGGCCAGCTCGCGGTCGGGATGGATCTCGGCGGTGGCCACCGGCACGCCGTGCACCAGCACGCGGTAGCCGTTGGCCGGAAGTTCCAGATTGTCGCGGATGTGCACCGACGGAATCAGGAAACCGACGTCCTGGGTCAGCTTGCGGCGCACGCCCTTGATGCGCGCCATCAGCTCGCCGCCCTGGTTGCTGTCCACCAGCGGGATCAGCCGGTAGCCGACCTCCAGGCCCAGCGGATCGACCGGGCGCAGTTCGTCCCAGCTCAGTTCGGCGGTCGGCGCAGGTGCCGCCGGGCGGCCGAGTGCGTTGAGTGCGGCAGTGTCATTGCCGGCGGCTGCCGGGTCGGTGGCCGCGGCCTTGCCCTTGCGGTAGACCTTCCAGGCGATGAAGCCGAGGATCGCGGACAGCGTCAGGAAAGCGACGTTGGGCATGCCCGGCACCAGGCCGACCACGCCGATGATGCCGGCGGTGATCGCCAGCGCGCGGTACTGGCCGAACACCTGGCCGGTCATCGCCTGGGCCATGTCCTGCGAGCGCGAGGCGCGGGTGACCAGCATCGCCACCGCGCTGGAGACCAGCAGTGCAGGCAGCTGCGCCACCAGGCCGTCACCGATCGACAGCAGGGTGTAGGTAGCCGCGGCATCGCCGAACGGCATGCCATGCTGCAGCACGCCCACGGCCAGGCCGCCGAGCATGTTGATGAACAGGATCAGGATGCCGGCGATGGCATCACCACGGATGAACTTGCTGGCACCGTCCATCGCACCGTAGAAGTCGGCTTCCTCGCGGACTTCCTCGCGGCGCAGCTTGGCTTCTTCACGCGTCAGCAAACCGGCGTTGAGGTCGGCGTCGATCGCCATCTGCTTGCCGGGCATCGCGTCGAGGATGAAGCGCGCGGTCACTTCCGAGACGCGGCCGGCGCCCTTGGTGATCACCACGAAGTTGATGATGGTGAGGATCGCGAACACCACGATGCCCACCGCGTAGTTGCCGCCGATCACGAATTCGCCGAAGGCGGCGATGACCTTGCCCGCGGCGTCGTGGCCGTTCTGGCCGTTGAGCAGGATCACGCGGGTGGAGGCCACGTTCAGCGCCAGCCGCAGCATGGTGGTGATCAGCAGCACGATCGGGAAGATGGTGAAGTCCAGCGGGCGCTTCACGTAGACCACCGCCAGCAGCACCATCAGCGAGATGGCGATGTTGAAGGTGAACAGCGCATCGAGCACCGGCGCGGCCAGCGGCACCACGACCATGGCCAGCAGGGCCAGCACGATCAGCGGCGCGCCAAGGCCCTGGCGGATCATTTCCAGGGCGCGGCGGGTGTTGAATCCGGTGGAGGGCTGGGCGCTCACGGGCGGCCTCCCTTGCCGAATTCATCCACCTGGATGTGCGGGGCGTCCGGCATCGGGCCAGTGCGCCAGGCGCGCAGCTGGTAGACGTAGGACAGGACCTGGGCGACGGCCGAATACAGTCTCACGGGGATTTCCTTTCCGAGTTGGCCTTCCCGATACAAGGCGCGTGCCAAAGGCGGGGCGGAGACGATCGCGACCTTGTTGCCGTCGGCCACTTCACGGATGCGCAGGGCGGTCTCGTCCACGCCCAGGGCGACCACGGTCGGGGCGTTCATGGCGCCACCCTCGTACTTCAGCGCCACCGCATAGTGGGTGGGGTTGACCACCACCACGTCGGCCGTGGGCACGGCTTCCATCATCCGGCGGTTGGCCATCTGCTGCTGCAGCTGGCGGATGCGGCCCTTCACCTCGGGGCTGCCTTCGCTTTCCTTCATTTCCCGGCGCAGTTCTTCACGGGTCATCTTCAGCTTGCGCATCCAGTTCCAGCGCTGGTACGGCGCGTCGATGGCGGCCAGCACCAGCATCGCGCCGGCGGTGGCCAGCAGCAGGCGCAGGGTGAAGCCGAGGCCGTCGGTGATGGCGGTCTCCAGCGGGTGGTGGATCAGCCCGCGCAGGGTGTCAAAGCCGGTCCAGACTACCAGCCCGGCGGCGACGCCGACGAAGGCCACGCGCAGCAGCGACTTGGTGAACTCGGCGATGGCCTCCGGGCCATACAGGCGCTTGAGCCCGCTCATCGGATTCATGCGGTTGATGTCGGGCAGCAATGCTTTCTGCGACCAGCGCAGGCCGCCCATCACCAGAGGTGCGACGAAACTGGCCAGCAGGCAGACCAGCACCAGCGGCGCGATCACCAGCATGAACTGCAGCAGCAGGTCGCCGAAGTGGCCGAACAGTTCCTTCGGGTTCTGCCGCAGGCTCTGTTCGGGGCTGAGCGCGTGCTTCATCCAGGCGCTGGCGCCGCGGCCGATCGAACCGCTCATGGCCATCACCGCCAGCACGCCGGCGCCGAATACGGCGGCGGTGCCGAGTTCGCGCGAGCGCGGCAGGTTGCCCTGTTCACGGGCGTCGCGCAGGCGTTTTTCGGTAGGCTGTTCGGTCTTTTCGCCGGCGGATTCGTTCTCGGACATCACAGGCACTGCGGCAGGGGATGCCAGGGTGCGTGCAAGAACCGTTCCACGCGTGGCGTGGATCTACCGACGGCCCGTTTTGTAGAGCCGAGCCCATGCTCGGCTGCGGCTGGGTCCAGGTGCGAAGCGCAGCCGAGCACGGGCTTGGCTCTACAGGAGGGTGCCGCAGGAATCGTTCCGTGATGGCGGGCTGGGCGGCCGTGTCACCCGTTCGGCGCTACCGCCTGCAGCGGGATCGTCAGCACACTGTCGCTGTGCCAGTCCACCTGCAGCGGGGCGCCCGCATCGGCGGCCGATTCATCGCTGACATCGCGGCCGGTGCCGTGGTTCACCTGATGCATGGCGTCCTTCAGCACGTCCACGTTCACCAGCAGGCGGCTGCCTGCAGCCAGGCGGCGGGCGACCATGCGCGTCCGGTCGAACGGCAGGTGGGTCCATTGGCCGGGCCGCAGCAATTGGCGTGTGCTCGGGTCACGCACGTGGCTGGCCCGGCCCATGTAGTAGGACAGCTGCATGCGGCGGCCATCGGCCATCAGCTCGTACAGGGTGACGGTGAAATCGAAATCCCGCTTGTTGAGGCGGACCTTCAGGTCACCAGAGAAGCTTCCCACCAGATCCATCGGTGCAATGAACGGTTCGGAGACGAAGGCCAGCGCGGTGTCCGCTTCGTCCTGTGCCGCGACGATCGGGTACGGGTAGTAGCCGTGGCGCATTTCGTTGCGGTCGGCCAGGTCCACGGTCTGCCGTAGCTGGCCAGGGGCTGGCGACTGTTCCAGCAGGCGGTGGTAGCCATCGGATGATGCCTGATCGGCGGAGAGGTGGTAGCGGCGGTGAGCGCCCGCAGCCGCCTCCAGCGTTGCCGCATGCCCCCACGTGTTGGCGCCCATCAGCTGGTAATTCACCCGGTCGGGCACCAGCGGCGGACGCGGGGCGCCGCGCAGCACATGGTCCAACCACTGGAAGGTGACTGCCGGGGTGTCGAACTGCGCGGCAGGGTCGACCGCGTAATCGCGCAGCTCCATGGGTTTGAGCGCCGACTGCGCACCGCGGTGGTCGTAGGGACCGATCAGCAGGGCGTGGTCGGCATCGGGGCGGTGCCTGAGGTGCTCCTTGAAGTACTGCAGTGCCGAGATCTGGCCGTCGTCGTAGTAGCCGGTGATGGTCAGCACCGGGATGTGGATGTCGTCGAACTGGTCACTATAGGGAACCATCGACTGCCAGTAAGCGTCGTACGCCGGGTGATCGAGCCAGCGCTGAAGCCAGGGATTGGGCGTGCCGTCGACCTGGTCTATCTGCCGGTAAGGGCGACCGGAGGCATACCAGCGGCGCGGCAGCTGCGACCAGCGCTCGTCCTGGTCGTAGGTGTCGTTGTCCAGCATCGGACCATTGGCGACATAGAACGCCCAGCCGTAGTTGGCACTCAGGAACACGTTGTTTTCCATCGGCAGGCCCTGGCCGGGGATGGCGGCAACGTAGGGCACGATGGTCTTCAATGCGGGATGGTGATGGCGCGCTGCTGCCCAGGCGGTAAAGCCCTCGTAGCTGCCGCCATACATGGCGACCCGGCCATCGTTCCATGGCTGGTGGCTGATCCAGTCGATGGCCGCGTTGGCGTCCTCGCCGTCGTGTTCGTAGGGCGCGATGGTGCCCGTGCCCTGGCCTTTGCCGCGTGCATCGACCACGATGCCGGCGTAGCCATGCGCGGCGGCCAGCAGCATCTTCTGCCGGTTCTTCGGTGGATCGGTGTAGATGGTGAACAGCATGGCTGCAGGTAGTGGCGCAGTGGCAGCGCGTGGCCGTGCCAACTGGGCCGACAGCACCACGTCGCCGCCTGCGGGAATGCGCAGGGTGTCGTCGATGACGAAGCGACGCTGCTCTTCTGCGGCGACCAATGCCGGGGCCATTGCGGCGGCCAAGGTCTGTGCACGCAGTACTGCCCGCAGGCGCAGAAGTTCCAGGGCGACGGCCGCGGATACGGTCGCGGCACCTGCCTGCGCCGCGATGGCCTGCTCCAGCTGGGCGCGCACCCGGGCCGGCTCAGCCGAGAGCGCGGCCTCGGCCTGCACCGCGGCGACGTCGTCGAGGGCAGCGAAGGTGCTGTGGAAGGCACGCGCATAAGCGGCGTTGTCCCGCTCGCCGGCGGTGGCGAGCAGCAGCATGGGCACCCAGCGCTGCACCGCCGCGGTATCACCGTCGCTTGCCAGCGATGCCCGCGCCTGCTGGATCGATTGCCGCGCTTCGGCCGTCTGGCCCATCGCCAGCAGCGCGTGGCCGCGCTGTGCATCGGTCAGGCCGGGGGACTTCAACACGCCCTTGCCGAGGGCCAGCAGGGCAGCGTCGACCTGGGCCGGGGAAGCATCGGCTGGCAATGACCACGGCAGATCAGCGGCGGCAGCGTGGCCAACAGCAAGGGCCAGCAACAAGCCTGCAAAGGTGGTGCGTAGGGCCACGGGCGCTTCCTTGGATGATGGTGGAACGGCTCATCCACGCATGGCGTGGACCTACTGGGGATCGACACCCCATGGTAGCGCCGGGCCATGCCTGGCGGGAGCCGAGCGCAGGTTCGGCTACAGGGAGGCGTTGTCGCTGGGCGGTGGGCTCTGCGCCAACTCCACCCGCGGCCGCGGCAGGTCGTGCAGCTGCATGAAGCGCGCCGCATCCACCGGGCGGCCGAGCAGGTAGCCCTGCAGGTAGTCGCAGCCCAGCCGCTCCAGGTAGGCGCGCTGGGCGGCGGTTTCCACGCCTTCGGCCACGATGTCCATGTCCAGTGCGTGGCCCAGCGCCACGATCGCCGAGACGATCACCACATCCTCGGCGCTGTGTTCCAGATCGCGCACGAAGGCATGGTCGATCTTGATCTCGGTGGCCGGCAGCCGCTTCAGGTACAGCAGGCTGGAATAGCCGGTGCCGAAGTCGTCGATGGAGATGCCCACGCCCAGTGCCGAGAGCGCCTGCAGCAGGCGCAGGCTGGTATCGGTATCGCGCATCACCGTACTTTCGGTGATCTCCAGCACCAGGTGGCGCGGGGCGATGCCATGGCGTTCGATCACTTCGCGCACATCCTGCAGCAGGTGCGGCGAACTGAACTGCACCGGCGACAGGTTCACCGACATCGACCAGCCTTCGTGACCGGCGTCATGCCAGCGGCGCAGCTGCAGGCAGGCCTGGTCCAGCGCCCAGCGCCCGATATCGTTGATGGCACCGCTGCGCTCGGCCAGCCGGATGAAGCGGTCCGGCGGAATCAGGCCATGCTCCGGATGGTGCCAGCGGATCAATGCTTCGGCACCGGCCACCTTCTGCGTGGCCACGCGGATCTTGGGCTGGTAGTGCAGGAACAGCTGCTCGCTGCCAATGGCCCGCCGCAGGTCGGCCAGCAGCCGGAATTGTTGTTCGGCGCTGTCATTCATCCAGTCGGCGAACAGCACGAAGGCGTTGCGTCCGGATTCCTTGGCCTGGTACATCGCTGCATCGGCAAACGCCATCAGCTGCCGTTCGCTGGCGGCGTGATCCGGGCAGATCGCCACGCCGATGCTGGCGGTTACCTGCAGTTCGTTGTCCGGCAGCAGGGGGCCGCTGCCGACCGCCTGCAGGATGCGCCGGGCCAGCGTCGGCAGGTCTTCATCGTGCTCGATGCGTACCACCAGCACGAACTCGTCACCGCCCAACCGCGCCAGCATGTCGTTGGAGCGCAGCAGCTGGCGGGTGCGCTCGGCCACTGCCACCAGCAGCGCGTCGCCGGCCTGATGGCCATAGGCATCGTTGACCTGCTTGAAGCCATCCAGGTCCATGAACATCACAGCGAAACGGCTGCCGCCCTGTTCGGCCTCGGCCAGTGCCTGCACGATGCGACGCTGCAGCAGCAGGCGGTTGGGCAAGCGGGTGAGTGGGTCGTGCAGTGCGGCCTGGGTCAGTTCCTGCTGCGCGTCGGTCAGCGAGGTGCTCAACAGGGAATTGCGCAGGCGCAGCAGCTGCGCCTCCACCCGCTGGTCCAGCCAGGACACCACCAGCACCACGGCCAGGATCGCCACGGTGAGCATCACCACCAGCATGGCCAGCCATTCGCTCTGCAACCCATCGCCGACGGCTGCGCCGCAGATGCTGCCCTCCGGAAAGCGTGCGGCGGCCATGCCGGTGTAGTGCATGCCGACGATGGCCAGCCCGAGCAGGCCCGCCGCTGCGAGACGATCACCGATGCGGGTGCGCTGCGCGCGCAGGCGGAAGGCTACGTACAAGGCGGTCCACGAAGCGGCCACCGCTACCAGCAGCGAAAAAAGCAGCCAGCCCGGGTCGTAGTCGATGCCCGGCTGCATGCGCATTGCAGCCATGCCAACGTAATGCATGCCGGCGATACCGGTGCCCATCAGCAGGGCGCCGCCGGCCAATCTCCGGTGCGGCAGGGTGCGCAGCGAAACCAGCCACAGTGCGAACACCGACGAGGCGATGGCCAGGGCCAGGGAAAGCAGGGTGATCGGCAGGTCGTAGCCGAGCGGAATGGGAAGGTCGAAAGCGAGCATGCCGATGAAGTGCATCGACCAGATGCCCAGGCCCATGGCGAAGCCGCCACCGAGGCGCCACCACCACGCCGCGCCCTTGCCGGGTGCGGTGACCGTGCGCCCGGCCATCGCCAGTGCGGTGTAGGACGCCATCACGGCAACCAGCAATGAGGTCGCCACCAGCCATGGGTTGTACGTGCCTACCAGCATTCGTCAGTCTCCCGGACCTGCCTGTCGACGGAAACCACGGTGGGGCATGCATGAGGCAGGCCGACGCAGAGCGGCGGCCACGTGCGGCATCCCCCCGGTTGCCGCGCATTCACTCTAACGCGCAGCCCCGGGGGCAGGGCAAGCAGAAAAACGTGATGATCGGGTCAGTGTGTGACCGCGTCCGCAGCCTGGAAGGCGGCATCGAACAGGCGCTGTACCGGCGGGCCCATTTCCCCGGCCAGCAACGCCAGCAGGAACAGGCCCAGCAGCAGCGAGACCGGCAGGCCCAGCTGGATCGGATTCAGTGCCGGCGCGGCGCGGGCCAGCACGCCGAAGGCCAGGTTGACTGCCAGCATCGCCACGGTCAGCGGGATCGCCAGGCTCAGTGCACCGCGCAGCACGGTCAGCAGGAAGGTCGGGGCGATGCTGAAGAAGGCGTGCGGGTCCGGCAGCGGCGCGCCGATCGGCAGTGCCCGGTAGCTGTCCACTACCAGTGAGATCAGCGCCAGATGGCCGTTGGCGGTGAAGAACAGCAGGCCGAACAGCAGGTAGAACCACTGGCCGATCACGCCCGATGTGCCGCCACGCAGCGGGTCGCTCATCTGCGCGAAGGCCAGGCCGGTGCCCTGTGCGATCAGTTCGCCGGCCATCGCGCCGGCCTCGAACACCAGCCGCAGCAGGAAGCCGATGGATACGCCGATGGCCAGTTCGCGGGCGATGGTCAGGACCGTGGCGGCATCGAAACCGGTCCAGTCTGGAACTGGTGGCAGCAGCGGCGCCAGCGCGATGGCAAGGGTACCGGCCAGGATCACGCGGATCCGTGCCGGCACCGCGCGGGTACCGACCATGGGCATGGCCATGGCCACCGCACCGATGCGCAGCATGGTCCACAGTACGGTGCCGATCATGCCGAAGGCCTGCAGGCCGTCGGCAGCCATCTGGGTGGCGGCGTCCATCGAGGTGCGTGTCCTAACCGATCAGGTGCGGGATGCGCTGGAACAGCAGCGTGGTGAATTCAACCAGGTGGCCGATCAGCAGGCTTCCCAGCGCGAACAGCACCGCAGTCAGCGCCGCCGCCTTGGCAACGAAGGCGATGGTTGGTTCGTTGAGCTGGGTCGCAGCCTGCACCACGCCCACCACCACGCCCACCACCAGTACGGTCAGCAGCAGCGGGCCGGCCACCCACAGCACGGTGATCAGGCCGCCACGCAGTTCGGTCAAGGCAAGTTCGGGAGTCATTCGGGTTCCATCTTCTTATGTAGCGTCGAGCCATGCTCGACTGCCTTTCAATCACGCCGGATTGAAGCTCGCCGCCAACGTACCCACGGTCAGCACCCAGCCATCCACCAGCACAAACAGCAGGATCTTGAACGGTGCCGACACCAGCATCGGCGACAGCATCATCATGCCCATCGACATCAGCACGCTGGCCACGACCAGGTCGATGATCACGAACGGGATGAAGATCAGGAATCCGATTTCGAAGGCGGTCTTCAGTTCGCTGGTGACGAACGAGGCGACCAGCACCGGGAACGGGATCGCATCGGGGCTGGCGTAGGTGCCGTGCCCGGCGATGCCGGCGAAGGTCATCAGGTCGGTCTCGCGGATCTGCGCCAGCATGAAGGCGCGCAGCGGCGTGGTGGTCAGCGTCCAGGCGGTCTGGAAGTCGATGTCGCCGTTGAGGTACGGCGCCATGCCGGTGCTCCAGGCCTTGTCCCAGGTGGGCAGCATGATCATTGCGGTAAGGAACAGGGCCAGGCCCAGCAGCACCTGGTTGGACGGCGTCTGGCCGGTGCCCAGCGCCTGGCGCAGCAGGCCCAGCACGATGATGATGCGGGTGAACGAGGTCAGCACCAGCAGCATCGACGGGATCAGGGTGATCGCCGTCATCAGCAGCAGGGTCTGCAGCGGCAGGCTGACCGGCGCACCGCCGATCTTGCCCACGTTGATGTCCGGCAGCGGGGTGGCCGGCGTACCGGGCGCGGCGAACGCCAGCGCAGGCAACAGGCACAGGGCAAGCAACAGCAGCCACGGCATCAGGGTGGCAAGACGGGTACGGGTGACACGCATGTCAGGGATCCTTGCGCAGCCGCTGCTGCAGCAGCTGGGCGAAATTCGGCAGGTTCTTGAAATCCGGCACGCGCACCGGTGCCGGTGGCGGCAACGGTTCGGGCAGGGTATGCAGGGTGTTGATGCCGCCGGCGGTGACGCCCAGCAGCAGTTGCTGGCCATTGACCTCGACCACCACCACGCGTTCCTTGGCGCCGACACTGAGGCTGGCCACCAGCTTCATGCCTTCGGCAGGGCGGAAGCCGCTGCCGGGCATGCGCTTGAGCAGCCAGCCGAGTCCGATGACCAGCGCGAGCACTGCCAGCAGCGCCAGCACCGCGCCGAACAGGCTCGGTGCGGCGGCCGCGTGCTGGCCGATCTGCGGGCCGACCGGAGCGGCGGCCTTGCCGACCGCCAGCAGAGTGGAGGCCAGCAGGCTCAACGCAGTCTCCGGATCCGCTCGCTCGGGCTGACCACGTCGGTCAGGCGCACGCCGAAGCGGTCATTGATCACCACCACTTCGCCATGGGCGATCAGGGTGCCGTTGACGAACACATCCAGCGATTCGCCGGCGCCGCGTTCCAGTTCCACCACCGAGCCCTGGTTGAGCTGCAGCAGGTTGCGGATCGGCAGGCGCGCGCGACCGACTTCCAGCGACAGGGTCACCGGCACGTCCAGGATCACGTCCAGATTCAGGTCCGGACCGTTCGCCTCATCGGCCTGCAGGCTGCTGAACTGGGCCGGGGTGGGTTCGAGGGCGTCGATATCGTTCATTGCGGGTCTTCCTGGATGACGGGTACGCGCGGACGGGTGCCCGGCGGATGGGTAGCGGTGATCTTCACGGCGTTCATGCCGTTGGCGATGCCGAACTCGCCGGTGAACACCGGGATGTTCTCCACGCACAACGGCACCTGCGGGCTGAGCTCGATCGGCAGGATGTCGCCTACCTTCAGCTGGGTCAGGTCACGCAGCGTCATGCGCTTGCTGGCCAGCACGCTGGACAGGGTCACCTCGGCGATGTTGAGCTGCTCGCGAAGGGTCTGCCCCCAGCTCTCGTCGCGATCGTTGCGGTCGCTCTGGATGCCGGCGTCGAGCAGCTCGCGGATCGGCTCCAGCATCGAGTACGGCAGGGTCACGTGGATGTCGCCGCCACCGCCGTCGAGCTCGACGTGCAGTCGGCACACCACCACGTATTCGCGCGGGGTCACGATGTTGGCGAAGTGCGGGTTGATCTCCGAGTTGATGTACTCGAAATCCACATCCATCACCGGTGCCCAGGCTTCGCGCAGGTCGGCGAAGGTCTGCTTCAGCAGCAGATGGATCACCCGCATTTCCGTGGCGGTGAACTCGCGTCCTTCGATGCGGGTCGGGTAGCGTCCGTCGCCACCGAAGAAGTTGTCGACGATGGCGAACACCAGGGTCGGTTCGAATACGATCAGGCCGGTACCGCGCAGCGGCTTGAAGCGGATCAGGTTCAGGTTGGTCGGCACATACAGCGAGTGCATGTAGTCGTTGAACTTGATCAGCTCGATGCCGCGCACCGACAGCTCGGCCGAGCGGCGGATCAGGTTGAACAGGCCGATCCGCCAGAGGCGCGCGAAGCGCTCGTGGACCATTTCCAGGGTCGGCATGCGACCGCGGATGATGCGGTCCTGGCTGGCGAAGTCGTACGAACGTGCTTCGCCGGACGGCGGTTCCGGATCGGTCTCGACCGCACCACTGTCCACGCCGTGGAGCAGGGCATCAATCTCGTCCTGGGACAGCAGGTCATTCATCGGTGGGCCCTTACTGGGTCACGAAGCTGGTGAACAGCAGATCGTCAGCGCCGTTGCTGCCGGTCTCGGCCTTGAGCACTTTCTGCACTTCGGCCAGCGAAGCGGCCTGCAGCTTCTGCTTGCCGGCGACGTCGGCGATCTGGTCCGGGCTGACCTGCGAGAACAGCATCAGCAGGCGTGCGCGGATGGCGGGGGCATGGGTCTTGATCGCTTCCAGCGCGGCCGGGTCGCGGGTCATCAGCTGCACTTCCAGCTGCAGGTAGCGCGGGCCGTCGACCGGGCCATTGAGGTTGACCACGAACGCCGGGTCCAGCGCGAAGTACTGTGCCGGTGCCGGAGTGCTGGCCTTCTTCGGCGCCTGCGCGGTCTTCTCTTCGTGCTTGGACTGGGTGAAGAACCAGACGCCGCCACCGGCGGCAGCGGCGGCCAGTACGGCCACCAGTGCGGTGATCAGGATCGGACTACGCGGCTTGGCGGCCTTGTCCTTCTCGGCGGTCTTCTTGGTTTTGTCAGCGGCTGCGGCCACGGGGTGAAGCTCCTGAGGGTTGCTTCACCGGGATATGCAAGGGGTGTGCCGGAGCCGGGGCAGAGGGGTGCGACGGAATTCCGTCGGGGGGCCTGTGGGGCCGTGCGGAGCAAGCTCCGCACCCACCAACGCGATACTGGCAGGTGCCAACCGCACTGCTCTGGAGGGTGCCGACCGCATCGCTCTGGTGGGTGCCAACCTTGGTTGGCACGCCTGTCAGGCGTATGCGTCCAGCAACCCGCGCTGGCGGATCAACTGTGCGGACGACACACCGCCCTCGGCCGGCGACGGTTCTCCGTCACCTGCCATGCCGCCGCCACCGGCCTGGCCCGACGCATTGCCGTCACCACCGGGCGCCTGGTGGCCGACATCGGCATGAGCCAGCTGGAAGCCCTGCTCGCCGAGAAGTTCGCGAAGGCGCGGCAGGCTGCTTTCCAGCGCCTGGCGCACATCCACGTGCGGGCTGCTGAAGCTGGCATGCACCTTGTCGCCGTTCAACTGTAGGCGCACGTCGACCGGGCCCATGTCATCCGGACTCAGCCGGATGTGGGCATGGCCGATCTTCTGGTCGGCCAGCCAGCCCAGGCGCGCGCCAATGGCCTGGTCGAAACCGTCGTCACCGAGCACCGGTTTCGGTGTGGGTTCACCATTGAAGATCGCATTGCCCGTGGCCAACGCGGTCTTCAGATCCTGCACAGCCGCGTTGCCCGGTGCATGCAGCAGCGGCGCCGCGGTGCGGTCGCCGATGAGGGGTGCGTCGCTGCCTTCACCGCGCTCGCTGCGCTTGCCGGGCAGCACCAGCTCAGGCAACGGCAGTGTGGTCACCTGGTCGGCGCCGCTGGGGGCATTACCCTCGGCGGTGGACGATGTGGTCGCAGCTGCTGTGGACGGCAGGGCTGCTGCGACCGGTAGTGCGGCGGGGGCGGGGGGTGCGTTGCCGTCTGCGTCGGTGGCTGTCGCTGTCACCGCCGGCAGAGCGGCGGCAGGGTCGGCAGGTGCCGGTACCGCCAGCACCAGTCCTGCCAGGCCGAGCGGCGGCCAGGGCGCCTCCTCGGCCGCAGCCTGGGCGTCCTTTTCGGCAGCGGGCTTGGCTTGCGCTGTGGGCACCGTGGCTGCGGTCTCTTCGGGCGCGGCAGCGCTGTCCGGCCTGCGCTCGGCGCCGGCCTGGCCATTGTTGTCGGATGCCGGTCCCTGCGTGGACGGCGTGGGCGTGTTCGAGGCTTTCGAGGGTTTCGAGGGCGCATCGGCACCCGATGAGCCACCCTGCAGCAGTTGGCTGAACTCCTTGTTTCCATCACCGCGTGGCGCGCGCGTTGCGCTGCTGCCGGAATTCTGCGGCTGCGCGTTGGCGCTGCTGGCCAATGGCGCGGGCATCACGAGCGGCCTCCCTGCTCGGCGCCGTCCTGGTCTTCGGTCTGTACCAGGCGAGCGCGGCGGGCACCGATGTCGTCCATCTCGCGCTGGTCGCGGCGGTCGGTCACCACCTTTTCCTGCGCGCGGTAGCTGGCGGCCAGCTGCTCCAGCACGGCCTTGTCACGGCTGGCCAGGATCAGGCGGGCGCGCTCAGCTTCCACCTTCTCGCGGTTGCCGTTGACCGTGGCCTGCTGCTGTTCGACCGCACTATCCAGGCGGTCGAGAAACGCACGCCGGTTCAGCAGTTGTGCCGGGCTGGTCGCCGCCATCTGGGCATTCGCATACTCCTCGGCGTAGCGGCGCAGTTCGTCCAGTCGCGAGAGATGGGTATCGAGCACGCGCTGGCGTTCGGCCAGGTCGCGGGCGACCGCGTCCTCGTGTTCCTGGGCCCGCTTGAGCAGGGGATCGATGCGCTTGGACTGGTTCATGGCTTAACTCTCTTGTTCCACCAGGCGCTGCAGCGCCGCCTGGCTGTGCGGGAGATCTGCGGCCTTGGCAACGTCCTGGCCGAGGAACTCCATGATTTCCGGCCAGCGTTCCAGAGCTTCGTCGGTGGCCGCGTCGTTGCCGCGCTGGTAGGCACCGATGGCGATCAGGTCACGGTTGGCCGAGTAGGCCGAGACCAGTCGCTTCAACTTGCGGATGCGCAGGCGCCACGGCTCGTCGGCGATTTCCGTGACCACGCGGCTGACCGACGATTCGACGTCGATGGCCGGGTACAGGCCGCTGTCGGCCACGCGCCGCGAGAGCAGGATGTGGCCGTCGAGGATCGCGCGCGCTGCATCGGCAATCGGATCCTGCGGATCATCGCCTTCGGTCAGCACCGTGTAGAACGCGGTGATCGAGCCGCGGCCCTTGGCGCCATTACCGGCGCGTTCGACCAGTGCCGGCAGCTTGGCGAACACCGACGGCGGGTAGCCGCGGGTGGTGGGCGGTTCGCCGACCGACAGGCCGATCTCGCGCTGCGCCTGGGCGAAGCGGGTCAGCGAGTCCATCAGCAGCAGCACGTTCAGGCCCTGGTCGCGGAACCATTCGGCGATGGCGGTGGCGCGGTAGGCGCCGTGCAGGCGCGCCAGCGGCGGCCGGTCGGCGGGACTGGCCACCACCACGGCGCGGCGCAGGCCTTCTTCGCCCAGCGTGGTTTCGACGAAATCGCGTACTTCGCGGCCACGTTCACCGATCAGGCCGACCACGATCACGTCGGCGGCGGTGTAGCGGGTCATCATGCCCAGCAGCGTCGACTTGCCGACGCCGGAGCCGGCGAACAGGCCGACACGCTGGCCGCGGCCGATCGGCAGCAGCGCGTTGATCGCGCGCACGCCCACGTCCAGCGGCTGGGTGATCGGCTCACGCGCCAGCGGATTGATCGACACGCCGGCCATGCCAACGTGGCCCTCGGCGCGGATCGGGCCCTTGCCGTCCAGCGGCACGCCATCGCTGTCGATGACGCGGCCGAGCAGCCCTTCGCCCACTTCAACGCCGCCACGGCGCGCAGACGGCACCACCCGTGCGTTGGGCAGCAGGCCGTGCAGTTCGGCGCTGGGCATCAGGTAGGTGCGCTCGCCGGCAAAGCCGACCACTTCGGCATCGACCCAGCCGCCGTCGACCACTTCCACCTTGCAGCTGGCGCCCAGCGGCGCCTCGCAGCCGACGGCTTCCAGGGTCAGTCCGACCGCGCGGCGCAGCACGCCTTCGCGGATCAGGCCACGGCCATGGGCGGTATCCACGCGCAGGCCGTCGAGCCGACGGGCCAGGCGCAGGTTGCGGGCCATGGCCCAGTCGGCCGGTGGCGGCGTCGGCTGCGGATCGGGGTTCATGCATTGGCTCCGGTCTGGCGGATCACCGCGTCCAGCGCGCCTCGCAGGCGGGCTTCCAGGGTGCCGTCGATGCGCACGGCTTCTGCGTGCACGCGAAGATCGCCGCGGCTCAGGCTGGTGTCTGGCACCAGGCGCTGTTGTGGCGGCAGGCTCAACAGCGGGGCGAGGGCGGCGATGTCATCCGGGTGCAGTCGCACTTCGACCTCGCGGGTGCTGCCACCCACCGCGTCGATGGCCTCGCCGACCAGCTGCGCCAGCAGCGCCGGCTCAGCCTCGTAAGCGCGGCCGACCAGTGCGCCCGCGATGCGTACCGCCAGCTCGCCCAGTGCGCCGACCACTTCGTTCTCCAGCCTCACCAGCGGTCGGCTGAAGTTGTCGAGGATGCCTTCGATCTGTGCGGCGAGGCGACGCACCTCCGCCTGGCCCTGGCCGTAACCTTCGCTATGGCCGTGCTGGAAGCCTTCCTTCTCGGCGTTGTCCTGGATGGCCTGGATTTCCTCCAGGGTCGGCAGCTGCAGCGGCGGCTCCGGCTCGTGTTCCGGGTCCGGCTCGGTGAGTTCGAACGCGTCCTCCTGCTCCAGCGCCGGTTCGGGCTGGGCCAGCAGGTCCGGGGCAAGCCAGCGCACGACGTTGCTCACAGCATGGCCTCCGCACTGCCACCAATGGTGACGGTGCCTTCATCGGCCATGCGCTTGACGATGGCCAGGATCTCGCGCTGCGCACCTTCCACGTCGGACAGGCGCACCGGACCGCGGGCTTCCATGTCTTCCAGCAGGATTTCGGCCGCACGCTGCGACATGTTGCGGGTGATCTTGTCGCGGACCTTGATGTCGGCACCGCGCAGGGCCAGACCCAGGCGCTCGCCGCTCACTTCACGCAGCACCAGCTGCATTTCGCGGTCATCCAGGTCGACCAGGTCGTCGAACACGAACATCAGGTCCTGGATGCGGTTGCTCAGCGGCGCATCGATGCGCGCGATCTCGCCGAGGATCGCCTGGTCCTGGCCGCTGTCCATGAAGTTCAGAATGTTGGCCGCGCACTGCACGCCACCGATGTTGGACGACTTCAGGTTCTGGTTGCCGGCGAACTGGCGCTCCATGATCTCGTTGAGTTCATTGAGCGCGTTCGGCGGAATGCCGTCGAGGGTGGCGATGCGCAGCAGCACGTCCACGCGGGTACGGTCCGGCAGCAGCTTCAGCGCGTCGGCGGCCTGGTCGGTTTCCAGGTGCGCCATCACGATGGCGATGATCTGCGGGTGCTCGTTGCGCACCAGGTCGGCCACCGCACGCGGGTCCATCCACTTCAGTGCGTCCAGGCCGGTGGTGTTGCGGCCCAGCAGGATGCGGTCGATCAGGTTGCCGGCCTTCTCGCTGCCCAGCGCCTGCACCAGCATGTTGCGGATGTAGTCGTCCGAGCCCACGCCCAGCGAGGTCTTCGAGCCCAGCTCCTGGCCGAACTGGTCCATCACCCGTTCCACCTGTTCGCGGGTGATGTCGGTCATGGTGGCCATGGCGATGCCGATCTTCTGCACTTCCTTGGGTTCCATGTGGCGCAGCACTTCGGCTGCATCCAGCTCACCCAGGGACAGCAGCAGCACGGCCGCGCGCTGTACGCCGGTCAGTTGTGCCTCAGTCATTGGCCACCCAGCCCTTGACCACCTGGGCCACGCGCTTGGAGTCGGTCTTTACGGCTTCACGCGCCATCCGCAGTCGTTCCTCATATGAATCCACCGGCAGGGCCAGTGCATCCGGCCCGCCCAGGCTGGCCCGGTCGGCGCCGAGCGCCGGCAGCGGCATGCCATCGTCATCGACCAGCTGCACGTCCGCGGTGTGCGGTTCCAGTGCCTGTTCGTCGTTCTTCTTGTTCTGGCCGGTGATCGCACGCAATGCCGGGCGCAGCACGCCGAACAGCAATGCCAGCACCACCACGGCGCCCAGCAGCATGCGGCCGGCGTCGTGCACCCACGGCAGCTCCCACCAGGCCGGGCCTTCGACCGGCGTGGTATCACGCACGAAGGGGGCGTTCATCACGGACACGGTATCGCCACGCTCGGCATTGAAGCCGACGGCCTGCTTGACCAGTGCCTCGACGCGGGTCAGTTCGGCGGCCGACAGCGGCTGCGGGCTGACCTTGCCGTTGGCGCCTGCGCGCGGCACGTTGTCCACCAGTACTGCCACCGAGACGCGCTTGATGCGGCCCGCCGGCTGACGGGTGTGCTGCAGGGTGCGGTCCAGCTCGTAGTTGCGGGTCGCGTTCTTGCTGCTTTCGGTCGGCGTCTGCGCAGTGGCCGGGGCGGCCTGCTGGCCCGGCGGGCTGTTGCTGGTCGCGCCCGGCACGCCCTGCGGGCCCGGGGTGCTGGTGGTGTTCTCGCTCATCTGCTCGCTGCGCAGCTTCTGCGGTTCACCGTTGTAGAGCTCACGGGCTTCCTCGGTCACCGAGAAATCCATGTCCACGCTCACTTCCGGGTTGACCCGGCCGGGGCCGGTCATCGGCTCCAGCAGCTCGCGGATGCGCTGGTTGAACGAGGTTTCCTGGCGGCGCACCTGCTCGAACTGGGCGGCGTTGACCGCCGCTTCGCTGTTCGGGTCGGTGATGCTGAGCATGCGCCCGCTCTGGTCGACCACGGTCACCCGTTCCGGAGCGAGGTCCGGAATGCTGGCCGCGACCATGTGCACGATGGCATCCACCTGGCTGCGTTCCAGCTGCTGGCCGCCACGCAGTTCTAGGGTGACCGAGGCGCTGGCCACGTCACGCTGGCGGGTGAAGGCGCTGGGCTTGGGAATGGCCAGGTGCACGCGCGAATCGCGCACCGGGCGCAGCGTGTTGATGGTGCGCGACAGCTCGGTTTCCAGCGCATGCTGGTAGCGTGCGCTTTCCACGAACTGGCTGACGCCGAAGCCCGGATCGCGTTCCATCAGCTCGAAGCCGAGCTTGCCGCTGTCGGTCAAGCCGGAGCCGGCCAGCTTCAGGCGGGCATCATGCAGGTTCTTTTCCGGCACGGTGATGCCGCCGGTGGCCGGGTCGAGCGCGAACGGAATCTGCGCGGCGCGCAGCAGGTCGGTCGCTTCAGCGGTCGCCTTCTGGTCCAGGCCCGTGTACAGCGGGACCATGCCGGGCTTCTGCGACCAGAAGAACACGGACAGGCCTGCCGCCACCGCCACCGCGATCATCGCCATCAGGCCCAGCCGACGGGTGATCTGCAGACTCTGCAGGCGGTCGAACCATTGCCCGGCCTTTTCGGCGTTCAGGCTGTCCTTGGAGAGCGTCAGTGCCATGCGTCTCTATTCCTTACAGCGGCATGTTCATCACGTCCTGGTAAGCCTGGACGAGACGGTTGCGGACTTCCACGGTGGCGCGGAAGGCGATCTGGGACTGCTGCGAGGCGACCATCACCTTGGCGAGGTCGGCGCTGGGGTCGCCCATTTCGAAGGCTTTGGCGAGGGCGCCGGACTTCTGTTGCGCATCGTTGACGCCGGCAATCGCACCACGCAGGGTTTCGGTGAAGCTGGCCGGCTGGGCCTGCGGCGCGTCCAGCACCGTGCCCGGCAGGGCGTTGCTGCGCGGCGTTTCGCCCAGCGGGTTGAGCGCCGGCTGTCCCATCTGGGTCTGATAGGAGCGGATCTGCGAAAGGATCGAAGTGACGGAGTGGGACATCTGCAACGGTTCCAGAAACAGGGGATGGGGTTGTCTGCTGGAGCAGGTGCAAGTGCCGTGCCGAAACCGGTTTTCGATTCAGTGAAGTGAGGGTGGGGGGGGGCAGGGCTGCGCCCTGCACCCGCAGAGGCCACGTCAACATCAACGTCAAAATCGGGCTATCCGTGGGGTGGCGGGGTGGGTCCGGTTACGGGGGGCGCCGTAAACCCGTCCTTGGGGGCTTGGCCGCGGCATCCATGCCGCGGACACCCCCGCAACCGGACCCACCCCGCCTTCGACAGTGGGCCGCGATCTGTTGGAACCTGCTGCTGATGGTGGGTGCCGACCGTTGGTCGGCACGCTGCTCTTGGTGGGTGTCGACCTTGGTCGACACGCTTTGGTCGGCACGGGATCTGACCCCATTGGAGGCGCCATTTAACCGGCGTCGGTTTTCTGGCCTACGGCTGCAGGGTCCAGTGGCCGGAATTCTGGCGCTGGCGCGGTGCGATGGGGCCGTCGTGCTGGGTGTAGATGAAGCGACCCTGATGGTTGCTCTGGCAGGTCAGCAGCAGGGTGTAGTGGGCGGGACCGGCCGGGTAGGCCTCGGTCATCTGGATTTCCGCGATATGCGGGGCCAGGCGCTGATAGCGGTAGCTACCGCCGATGCGGAGGTCGGTGCCGAGGATGTCCAGCACGTACTGGCTGCCAGCAAAGCTGAGCTGCACCATGCGCCCGGCGTTGGGGTTGTCGGGCGCGTACAACGGGTCGCTGAGGTTGGTGAATTGGCGTTGGTCCAGAGTGGTCGGCAGGGAGCAGTTGGCGGCAGTTGCCAGGACCGGGAAGAGCAGGGCGGCGAGCAGGGTGGTGCGATGCATGGTGGGAGCTCCTTGGGGTGTCCCTCCAATCCACCGCAGTTCGGCTCCGCTGTCTTTAGGAAAACGTGTAAAGGGGGGCAGAAACACCAACGCCCGGGCAAGCCCAGGCGTTGGTGCCCCCTTCATGCTGGTAGCGCGCTTCAGCCGGCCAGTTCGGCCTGCTCGCGCTCGATGCCGTACTTGCGCAGCTTTTCCACCAGGGTGGTGCGGCGCAGGCCGAGCAGCTGGGCGGCGTGGGCGACCACGCCCTGGGTGCGTTCCAGTGCTTCGTTGATCAGGCCCAGTTCGATGTTGGCCATGTGGTTGCGCAGGTCCAGACCGTCGTCGGGCAGTGCCGCCGGGGCGGCTGCGCGATTGACGGCGATACCGTGTTCCAGCGCCGGCTGGTTGCCGCTGCCTGGGGTGTGGAACGAGAAGCTGCGCAGGTCCAGGCGTTCTTCGCTGGCAACCGGAACCTCAGGTGCCGGCGCGGGGACGGCCAGCGCGGCATCGCCACGATAGCGTGCCGGCAGGTCCTGCACGCGCACCGAACCGCCCGGATGCAGCACCGCCAGGCGTTCGACCAGGTTGGTCAGCTCGCGCACGTTGCCCGGCCAGTCATAGCCGGCCAGGGCCTGCAGGGCTTCCGGGGTGAAGCGCACTTCGCCACGGCCGGTGCGCGCCAGCTGTGCGGCGATGGTTTCCACCAGCGCCGGCAGGTCTTCGCGACGCTCGCGCAGGGCGGGCACGTCGATCGGGAACACGTTGAGGCGATAGAACAGATCCTCGCGGAACTTGCCTTCGGCGATGCGCGTTTCCAGATCGCGGTGGGTCGCGGCCACGACGCGCACGTTGCAGCGGATGGTCTGGTTGCCACCGACGCGCTCAAAGCTGCGTTCCTGCAGCACGCGCAGCAGCTTCACCTGCATGGGCAGGCTCATGTCGCCGATTTCGTCGAGCAGCAGAGTGCCGCCCTCGGCCATTTCGAAACGGCCCTTGCGCGCGGTCAGTGCGCCAGTAAAGGCACCCTTTTCGTGGCCGAACAGTTCGCTTTCCAGCAGGTCGGCCGGAATGGCGCCGCAGTTGATCGCCACGAACGGACCATCACGGCGCGGCGAGCGCTGGTGGATCGCACGCGACACGACTTCCTTGCCAGTACCGGATTCGCCCAGCACCAGTACGGTGGTATCGAATGCGGCAACCTGCTCGATCATGGTACGCAGTGCAGTCACCGCCGGGCCGTTGCCGGTCGGGCCTTGATCCTGCGCGGCGCCGGCCTGGTGCTCGGCGTCCAGGCGCTTGAGGCTGGCGCGGCGCAGCAGGGCTTCCATCTGCGCATGGCGCAGCGGCGTTTCCAGCGGCCAGATGTTGGCTTCGTGCAGACCGTGCTGCTGGGCAAACGCTGCAGCATCACCATCGGCCAGCAGCACCGGCGGCGGCAGGCTGCTGCCGCCCAGCCAGTGGTACAGCGCGGTGCTGGCAGCGGTGTCGTCCAGGCTGCCGACGATGACGGCCATCCAGTCGTTCTGGCGCTGGCGGCCCAGGTCGAAGTCGGCCGCGTCGGCAACCCAGCGCGGGTTGAAATCCATGAACTCCAGCAGGGCAACGGTGCGCTCTGCGCGCACGGCGTCGTTGTCCAGCACCAGGATGCGCGATTCGCTCACGATCGATCCTCCCTGAGGCCTTCCAGGATCGGCATGACTTCCTGGATGTAGGACAGCTTGCTGACAAAATTGTCGGCGCCGGCGCGCAGCGCGTGTTCGCGGTGCTCGGCGTCGTCGAAGTGGCTGGCGATCACGATGTACGGTGCATCGTCCTGCGACTTGATCAGGCGGGTGGCCTGCAGGCCACCCATTTCCGGCATGGCCAGGTCCATCAGCACCACCTGCGGGCGCAGCGTCTCCGAGCGTTCGATCGCTTCCAGGCCGTTGCCGGCGCTGCCGACGATCTGCAGCCAGTCGATCTTGCGGAAATGGCGCATCGCCGCATTGATGAAGCCCTCGTGGTCATCGACCAACAGGACCGTGAGCTTGTTCATGTCCAACATCCTTTTCAGCCCACCCGGGCCAGCTGCGGTTGCCTGGCGCCAAGCCGGCGCCGTTCACGGGCCGGGGCGATGTCCAGTTGTTCTCGGTATTTTGCGACGGTTCGGCGGGCAATGTTCACCCCCTGACGCGACAGCAGGCCGGCGATGGCCTCGTCGGCCAGCGGGCGGCCGGCCGGTTCGGCGTCGATCAGGCGGCGGACCATGGCCTTCACGGCCTGGCCGGAGACGCTGGCACCTTCCAGGCGAACGGCGAAGAAGTGCTTCAGCTCGAAGGTGCCACGGGGGGTCTGCAGGAACTTGCCGGTGGTGATGCGCGACACGGTGGACTCGTGCATGCCGATTTCCTCGGCCACTTCCTTCAGGGTCAGCGGCGCCATGGCCTCCTCGCCTCGCACCAGGAACGCGGCCTGGCGCTCGACGATCACCCGCGCGGTGCGCAGAAGGGTGTCGTAGCGCATCGACAGGCCGCGGCTGAACCAGCGCGCTTCCTGCAGCATTTCGCGCAGTGCCGGTGCGGCCTCGCTGGTCTCGGCCAGGGCCTGTTCGTACTGGCTGTTGATCGAGACGCGGCGGCTGGTGGCCGGGTTCAGCGCGACCTTCCACTGGTCGTCGGCGTGCCAGGCGACCACGTCCGGCACCACCACGGCATTGCGTTCGGGCAGCAGGCTGTCACCCGGGCGCGGCTGCAGCGAGAGAATCAGGCGCACGGCTTCGCGCACGTCGTCGATCTCGGCGTCGTGCAGGCGGGCGAGGGCGGGGTAGTCGTGCGCGGCCAGCGCTTCGAGTGCGCCATCGAGAATGCGGGTGGCCAGGTGGCGGGCGGGGACTACGCCGTGGAGGCTGCGCAGCTGCGCCTGCAGGCCTTCGCGCAGGTCCTGCGCGGCCATGCCGGCGGGCTCGCCGTGCAGCAGTTGCTGGCGGATGGCTTCGACGCCGTCGGCGGCGATATCGAACTGGGCGCTGGCCAGCAGCTGCAGCTGGTCCAGCGGTGCCTGCAGGTAGCCGGCCTCGTCGCAGTGATCGAGCCAGAATGCTGCGACGGCCAGCTGGCGGTCGTCCATGTCCAGCGACAGGCGCTGCAGCACCCGCAGCTGCGGGTCGGTCGATTCGCCGGCGGCGATGCGCGCCATGCGGTCGTCGTCGCCGTCCTGCCAGCTGGCGCCGGCCACGTCCCACATCGACGACTCGGGCAGTTCGTCGAAGGCGGCGGTGTCCATCGTGGTGGCACTGGCCTCGGTGGCATCGGCGGCGGGCGCTTCGGCCTCTTCGATCTCCAGCAGCGGGTTGGAGTCCAGCAGGCGCTGGATTTCCTGCTCCAGGTGCAGGCCATCGAGCTGCAGCAGCCGGATCGACTGCAGCAACTGCGGGGTGAGGTGAAGTTGTTGGCCCAGCTGGGTCGAGAGTGCAGCCTTCATCGTGGTTCCCCGGCACCGCTCCCCGGCGCCTTGTGGAACACATCTTGCTTTTGATCCGGCGGGGGCGGAATCAGGGGGTTCCTGAGGGGCTTGGTGAATGTCCTGACAGGGTGTAGGGGTATTCCCTACATCGACGCAGATTGTTGACGATGATCGCTGCTAAGTTGCTGATTTCCGGTGCAGGGCCCGGGTTGATCGGGCTGCGCCGTGTACGGATTCCTGTCGGGGAGTGTCAGGGTGACGGGAATTCGACGCTGGGTGCGGGTTGGCTGCGTCGGCTGTCGATAGAGACGATCACCGGTAGAGTCGACTGTCAGTCGACTGCTCTCCGATCAGACCAAGGAAAAGTCCCGCGCTCCGCGCGCAAGTCGACTGGCAGTCGACTCTACCAACAGCCCACTCTACCCAGCCATCGCTTCGTCACGCCGAGGCTGGCGCTTACTCCAGCTCGTGCTGGTGGCGCGCGGCAAGCAGCAGCAGATCGTTGGCGCGGCGGCAGCCGAGCGATTCCATCATGCGTGCGCGGTGGGTCTCCACCGTCTTGACGCTGATGCCGAGGTCGGCGGCGATTTCCTTGTTGCTCTCACCCTTGCCGATGCGGCGCAGGATCTCGCGCTGACGCGGCGACAGCGCGGCGATGCCGGTGGGCTTCTCGCGGCCCAGCATCGGTGCCAGCATCTTGGCGGAGATCTGCGGGCTCAGGAACACCTGGCCGGCGTGCGCGGCGCGCAGCGCCAGTTCCAACTCCTGCGGTGCTGCATCCTTGACCACGAACCCGACCGCGCCGCGGTCCAGCGCATCGCGCACGTGAGCGGCATCGTCGTGCATGGTCATCATCACCACCCGGGTACCGGGCGCGCGCAGGCGGATGTCGCTGAGTGCTTCCAGGCCGGTGCGGCCCGGCAGCGAGAGGTCCATCAGCACCACATCCGGTGCGTGCTGCAGGGCCAGCTGCAGTGCCTGTTCGGCGTTGCTGGCCTCGGCAACAAGCTGCACGTCGGCAAACCCCTGCAGCAGCCGCGCCAGGCCGGCGCGGACGAGGGTGTGATCGTCGACGATGAGAACTCGCACAGGCACGCAACAGATCCGTGTAGGGGAGTCCACCTTAACTTAGCTGAACGGGCGCGCCAAGGCTTGCCCGCAAAGCGTGATGGTGGCAGGTTTCAGCGGGCGCGGCGCGCCTCGGCCACCTGGCGGCGGTGCAGGCGGAACAAGTGCCGCTCCATTGCCATCTCCAGGCCGTCACCCAGGCGCTGGAAACGCAGCCACAGGAAGTGGCCACCACCGCCGTCAGCCGCCTCGGCGACCACTTCCACCGGCAGGTCGATGTGGTCGGGCAGCCAATCGCTGGGCTGCAGGCGCACCACGCCGGCCTGGCCGGGGCTGGCGCCACTGCGTGGGCCCAGCTGCAGGCGGATGCCGCGGCGCGACCAGCGCACGGGGCGCAGGGTCAGTTCCTGGCCCTGCTGGCGTACCAGACGGCCGAGCAGCACCATCGCCAGATCCAGCTTGGCCTCCAGCCGCTGCAACTGCAGGCTGGCTTCATTGCGGTCGTCATGTTCGTCAACGCGGCTGTCTTCAACCAGCGCCAGGCTGCGCAGCAGGCCTTCGGCGCTGCTGGTGCGACCGGCCGCGCTGCCTGCCTGGAACTCGGCCGGCAGGGCCAGCTCGCAGCTGAGCGTCTCGTCGAACAGCTCGCTTTCGGCCGGATGATGCAGCGACGTGGTCGGCAGTTGGGTCATGCCAGCGATTCTGCCTGCAGGTAGGCATGTGCCGCGCGAAGGGAGCGCTGGCCGTCGTTCATCAGTGCGGCTGCTGCATCACGGCGCTGGCGCAGCAGGCCGAGCAGATTCTGCTGGCGTTCGAACAGCGCGGTCAGCGGTGCCTGGTCGGCGGCGGTCAGCGGCTGGCTGAGCAGTGCATGCAGCGTGCTGTCGTGGCCGTCGAGCAGGCTGTCGGCCTGGTCAAGGGATTCTTCGCCAAGGGCCTTCTCGAAGGCGTCCAGCTGGGCGTGCAGTTCATGCAGGCTCATGGCGCCACCGCGGCCGGGCGGCGCTGTTCCTGCGGGATCGCATTCCAGGCGCTGTCGATCTCGCCCAGCAGCTGAAGCGATTCATCCAGCGCGGCACGATCGTTGTGCAGGTTGGCCTCGGTCAGGCGCTGCAGCACGTAGTCGTACAGCGCAGACAGATTCCCGGCGATCTCGCCGCCGGCTTCATGATCCAGCGAGCCGTTGAGGTGGCCGACAATCGCACAGACCTCGCCGATCGCCTTGCCCTTGCCGGCCTGGTCGCCGCGCTCAAGGCTGGCCAGCGCGCGCCGTACGCGCTCCAGCGCGCCGGCCAGCAGCATCGCCACCAGCTTGTGCGGATCGGCATCGGCGACCGCACTGGTCACTCCCACCTGGCGGTACTGCTCGGCATATTGACGGCTGGAACCGTACATTCGTGATTCTCCTTGCGCGGGGTGCCGCCGGCTGATCGTGGGATCGGTACCGACGGCGCGGCGATGATTGCTGTTGCGTCCGTTATCGGTGCGTTGCGCGCCAAACTTGAGCGTTGCACGCAGTCCTTTAGCGGTTCAGCTGTGCCAGCTGCTGCTGCAGTGCGGAGTTGCTCTGCTGCAGTTTGCCCATCAGGCTGTCGAGCGCCAGGAACTGCTTCTTGTAGCGTTCCTCGACGTTCTTCATGCGCGTGTCGAGGTCCTTGCGACGCTTGTCGATGTTGTCCAGCGTGGTGTTCAGGCCCTTGGTGCGTGCAACGAAGGCGCCTTCCTTGCCAACCGTGGTGCTGACGTAGCCGTCGACCATCGTGTACAGCGTGCCTGCACCGCCGGTATCGCCGGTGATGGCCGCGCGGATCTTCTCCGGCTGGCTGGCCAGTGCAGCGGCAAATTTGGTGGTATCCAGCACCAGGCTGCCGTCGGCATTGGGATAGCCGCGCGTCTGCAGGCCCAGCACCTTCGGATCCAGGCCGTCGGCGGAAAGCTCCTTCAGCACGCCGGACATCATCGAGCGCAGCTGGCTGGAAGCACCACGCATCTGCGCGTCGCCGGTCAGCGTGGCCGCTTCCTTGGTCTTGGCGTCGTACTTGGTTTCGGTGTTGATCGCCGCGATCGCCGCGTTGTATGCGGTCACGAACTCCTGCATCACCTTGGTCGCGGCGGCGGTGTCGGTACTGATCACCACGGTGCTCTTGCCTGGAACCTTCAGGTTCAGGGTCAGGCCCGGCACGGCGTCGGCCACGGTGTTGCTGGCGCTGACCACCTTGACGCCATCGATGGTCAGTTCGGCATCGGCGGCGGGAGTGTTCTCCTTCAGGCTGCCGACCAGCGCGCCCAGCTTCGGGTCGCTGCCGCCGTATTCCAGCTTTATCGCGTTGGCCGCACCGGTCTTCTCCTGGGCGATCGACAGGTACTGGTTGTCGCCGGAGGTGATCAGCGTGGCCTGTACGCCTTCCTTGCGGCCGGCGGCATCGATCTTGTTGCGGATGGTGGTCAGCGTGTCGCCGTCCTCCACCGCCACATTCATGGTCTTGGCCTTGTCACCGACGCCAACCGTCAGCGTCAAGGTTCCGGCGCCGAAGGTGTCGGTCTTCGGGAACGAGGTGTCGGCAATCAGCTTGTGTGCAGTGGCGAGGGATTTCACCTCCACCTGGTGCGTGCCGTTGGAGGCGGCCGCCTTGGTCGTACCCAGGTCGTACAGCGCCACCGACGCGGTGAGCACATCTTCGGTGTTGGCGGGCTGTGCCTTACCGGATGCGGTTACCGTGCGCGTATCAAAGGCGGTGGTGGCCTTCAGTGCGGTCAGCGCGGTCTTCAGCTTGTCGAAGGCCGCGGTGACGGTGCCGATCGACGACAGCTGCATCTTGGCCTTGGACTGCTGCAGGTTCAGCGCGTTGTCGGCCGGCTTGCGGTCTGCCGCGACCAGCTGGTTGACGATGCTGGAGATATCCAGCCCCGAGCCAATGCCACCGTATCCAAAGTCTGCCACGTCGTTTCTCCTGGTATCCGGGCCTGGCCGCCGTGCGGTGGCCCGTCGTCAACGAAAATAGCGGCCTGCGCCGCTGGGTCTTGAGGACTTCGTTGATGCATGTGCCGTGCCAATGCTCCGGCGCGGGTTCTGGCACGCGGGTTGCAGGAGGGTTGGGGCAGGGTGCGGGTAGGTTCACCGCGGGCTGCCGGGAGTCTGCAAAAAGCCCTCCCCCAATGCAGGGGAGGGATCAGGCTACTGACAATCGGGGGGAGACGAAGCCGCCCGGTACGTACAGTCAAAGGTACAGCGCTGAAAGAGAGGTCCGCAGGAGCGGGCGATGCCAAGCCGGTTCGGGAGTGATCCCGGGCCGGGCATGGCCCGCGCCTTCGTGCATCGTGGCTTCCCGGTTGCCGCTGCCGTCGGTTCGACCCGACGGCAGCGGCGCCTTCTTGCCGTGTATCAGCGCAGCAGGCTGAGCACGCCCTGCGGCACCTGGTTGGCCTGGGCCAGCATGGCCGTACCGGCCTGCTGCAGGATCTGGGTGCGGGTCAGTTCGGCGGTTTCCTTGGCGAAGTCGGTGTCCTTGATGCGGCTGCGCGACGAGGACAGGTTTTCCGACGAGGTCTGCAGGTTGGCCACCACCGAGGTGAAGCGGTTCTGGATCGCACCGAGGTCGGCGCGGGTGCTGTTGATCGCACCCAGGGCCTTGTCGACCACTTCCAGGGCCTGCTGCGCGCCGAGCACGGTGCTCACGTCCAGCTTCTGCACGTTGGCCGAAGTGTCAGCACCGGCGGTGTAGGCACCGGCGGCGGCCGCAGTGCCCCAGGTCTTGGCAGTGGCGTCGTAGTCGCTGCGCATCAGGGCGATGTCGGCAGTGGCAACGGCCTTGCCTTCCTTCACCGAGCTCAGCTTCAGGGTGCCGTCGGCGTTGGCTTCGGCGTAGATGCCGGCCTCGCCGATCTTGGCGTTGATGGCGGTTGCAACGGCCTTGGATGCGTCAGCCGTGGTGGCGCCGGCCTTCACTTCGACGGTGCCGATATCCACGCCCATCACCGTGCCCGAGAAGCGCGCACCGTCGGTGCTGGCAGTCAGGGCCGCGGTTGCACCGGTCGCGAAGGTCGAGGTGCCCAGCGAGCCCGCCTTGGCGTCGATGGTCTTGTCGATGGCGATCGACTGGCCGGCGTTGGCGCCGACCTGGAACAGCTGGCTGGAGAACGAACCGTCCAGCAGCTTGGTGCCGTTGAAGTCCGACTGCTTGGCGACGCGGTCGATTTCCGAGACCAGCTGGGTCACTTCGGCCTGCAGCGCCTTGCGGTCACTGGCCGAGTTGGTGGCGTTGGAGGCCTGCACCGACAGCTCGCGGACGCGCTGCAGGTTGTTGCCGATTTCGGTCAGCGAACCTTCGGCGACCTGGGCCAGCGAGATGCCGTCGTTGGCGTTGCGGATGGCGACGTCGGTACCGCGGATCTGCGTGCCGAAGCGCTCGGAGATCGCCAGGCCGGCGGCGTCGTCCTTGGCGCTGTTGATGCGCGAACCGGAGGACAGGCGCTGGATGGTGGTGGCCAGCGAGCTGCCGCTGGTGCTCAGGTTACGCTGAGCATTCAGCGACATCGTGTTGGTGTTGATGACTTGTGCCATGGTGCTTTTCCTTTGGCGAAGGTGGGACGTGATTCAGGAGCCGGGCGCGCTTCATGCGGCGCCCGGAGGTCGAGCAGAGAGCGGATCAGCGCAGCAGGCTGAGCACGCCCTGCGGCACCTGGTTGGCCTGGGCCAGCATGGCCGTACCGGCCTGCTGCAGGATCTGGGTGCGGGTCAGCTCGGCGGTTTCCTTGGCGAAGTCGGTGTCCTTGATGCGGCTGCGCGACGAGGACAGGTTTTCCGACGAGGTCTGCAGGTTGGCCACCACCGAGGTGAAGCGGTTCTGGATCGCGCCGAGGTCGGCGCGGGTGCTGTTGATCGCACCCAGGGCCTTGTCGACGATTTCCATTGCCTGCTGGGCGCCCTTCACGGTGCTCACGTCCAGGTTGCTGGCGTACTTGGCGGCCGGCGCCGCAGCATCGGCAGTGGCCGTGAAGGTCGCCTGCGTGTTGCCTGCCCAGGTGCCGGGGGTCGCGGTGATCGCCTTGAACGAGCCATCAGCGTTGGCGCTGTCCTTGACCGAGGTCAGGGTGACGCCGGCGGTGCCGTTCACTTCGGCGTAGACACCGGTCTCGCCGATCTTGGCGTTGATCGCGGTCACCAGCGCTTCACGCGAGGCCTTGCCGGTGGCAGCGGCGTCGGCGCCCTGCTTGACCGAGACGTCAGCGATGGCCACGCCATTGATGGACAGGCCGGTGGTGCTGAAGTCAGCGTTGGTGCCCGGATCGGCCAGGGCCAGCGCGTTGGTGTCGAAGCGGGCACCACCCAGGGCGTTGGCCTTGGCGTCGATGGTCTTGTCGATGGCGATGGCCTGGCCGGCGTTGGCGCCCACCTGGAACAGCTGGCTGGAGAACGAACCGTCCAGCAGCTTGGTGCCGTTGAAGTCCGACTGCTTGGCGACGCGGTCGATTTCCGAGACCAGCTGGGTCACTTCGGCCTGCAGCGCCTTGCGGTCACTGGCCGAGTTGGTGGCGTTGGAGGCCTGCACCGACAGCTCGCGGACGCGCTGCAGGTTGTTGCCGATTTCGGTCAGCGAACCTTCGGCGACCTGGGCCAGCGAGATGCCGTCGTTGGCGTTGCGGATGGCGACGTCGGTACCGCGGATCTGCGTGCCGAAGCGCTCGGAGATCGCCAGGCCGGCGGCGTCGTCCTTGGCGCTGTTGATGCGCGAACCGGAGGACAGGCGCTGGATGGTGGTGGCCAGCGAGCTGCCGCTGGTGCTCAGGTTACGCTGAGCATTCAACGACATCGTATTGGTGTTGATGACTTGTGCCATGAGGAGAGGTCCTTGAGCGGTTGCACGTGAGTTGGGTTAGACGCCCCCGACGTGCCCCGGGGGCGGCTCATGTCAGCGCTGCAACAGGCTGAGCACGTTCTGCGGTACCTGGTTGGCCTGGGCCAGCATGGCCGTACCGGCCTGCTGCAGGATCTGGGTGCGGGTCAGCTCGGCGGTTTCCTTGGCGAAGTCGGTATCGCGGATGCGGCTGCGCGATGCCGACAGGTTCTCCGAGGAGGTCTGCAGGTTGGCCACCACCGAGGTGAAGCGGTTCTGGATGGCGCCGAGGTCGGCGCGGACGCTGTTGACCGACTCCAGGGCCTTGTCGACGATCGACATCGCCTTCTGCGCGCCCTCGGCGGTGGTGACGTTCAGGTCCTTGACGAAGCTGACCGCTGCACCGGTCAGGGTGCCGCCGTTGGTGCTGGTCTCGGTCAGGCCCAGGCCGGCGAGGGTGGCGGCGGTGACGCCGGTCGGCGGGGTTGCGGCGCTGACGCCCAGGGCGAAGGTCTGGCCATCCTTGACCGACGCCAGGCTGATGACACCGGCATTGACCGAAGCAACCACGCCGGTTTCGCCCAGCTTGTTGTTGATCGCCGCAGCGGTGGCCGAGGTGATCGATTCGCCGGCCTTCACGGTGAAGTCACTGATGGTGACCGTAGTGGCGGTGCCACCCGGCGGAGTGACCGAGACCTGCAGGCCCGAGTAGGTGGTGTCGGCGGTGGCCTTGTCGGCGGCGGCCAGGCTGGTGCCGGTGTAGCCGTTGGCAAAGGTGGCCGCGCCCAGTGAATCGGCCTTGGCGTTGACCACGCTGTTGATGGCGATGGCCTGGCCGGCGTTGGCGCCGACCTGGAACAGCTGGCTGGTGAAGCTGCCATCCAGCAGCTTGGTGCCGTTGAAGTCGGCCTGCTTGGCCACGCGGTCGATTTCGGAGACCAGCTGGGTCACTTCGGCCTGCAGGGCCTTGCGGTCGCTGGCCGAGTTGGTGGCGTTGGAGGCCTGCACGCCCAGTTCGCGGATGCGCTGCAGGTTGTTGCCGACTTCGTTCAGCGAACCCTCGGCGACCTGGGCCAGCGAGATGCCGTCGTTGGCGTTGCGGATGGCCACGTCCAGACCACGGATCTGGGTGGTGAAGCGCTCGCTGATGGCCAGGCCGGCCGCGTCGTCCTTCGCGCTGTTGATGCGCAGGCCGGACGAGAGGCGCTGGATGGTCGTAGCGAGCGAGCTGCCGCTGGTGCTCAGGTTGCGCTGAGCGTTGAGCGACATCGTATTGGTGTTGATTACCTGTGCCATGGGGTCGTCTCCTCTTATATGGAACCCGTTGGTGAATGAAACGAAGCGCCGCCTGTTTTTTTTGTGTGGCTGTGTGCTTCGCTGTTGCCAAATGAATAACGGCGCTTTGTCAACAACCTTTAGCCGTGAATTCCGTTGAAGCCGCAATTCGTTGCCGGAGGCTGTTTTTCCGGGGTTTTCCAGCCCTGGAAGGGCGTGGAAGTGCCCCCCGGAAGGGGCGGCTGGGCAAGCCCAGCCGGCGCTGATGAAGGTATCGGCGGGGGGCTGCCTGGCTTGATGGGCAATCACGGAAAATGCGCGTAAGGCGGGCTGGTGGGCTGTTGGCCTGGCGTGTTCCACGGCAACGGGCCGCAGAAACGAAAAAGGCCGCGATGCAGGGCATCGCGGCCTTTCAGGGGTGACGCAGGAGATGCGTCAGCGGATCTTGTTGAACAACGACATCGACTGCATCTGCGAGAAGATCGTCTGCGCCGCCTGCAGCGCAGTGCTCTGCAGCTGGTACTGGCTCAGTGCATCGGCGTAGTCCAGGTCGCGCATCTGCGACAGCGTGGTCTTCAGGGTCACGCTGTTGGCTTCACGCATGTCGGCGGCATTGTCCAGTGCCTTCAGCTGCGCACCGCCGGCCGCACGCGAATCGATCATCCGCTCCGATGCACGGGCCACATCGCGCAGGGCGCTCTGCAGTTCGTTCTGCTGCGCGCTCATCTTGGCGGTGGTGCCGGTGTCGGCATCAAGCGCGGCAATCAGCTTGTCCATGGTGTCGAAGATGTCGCGGCTGGTTGTCGGCTTCACACTGAAGCTGTCACCGGCAGCGGGTGCGCCGGTGATCTGCAGGCGTACACCGTTGACTTCGACGTTGTCACCGGCCTTGAACGTGCCGGTGCCGGTCACGTTGCCAGCACCGTCCAGTACCTGGTACTGGTCGGCGGCGGTGAAGCGGATGCTGAAGGACTGGCCGTTCCAGCTGTCGCTGCCATCGCGGGTGATGTTGGTCAGCACGCCGTTGCCGGTATTGCCGGCCGCGGCAACACCATCGACGAAGCCGTCGCCGGTAGGAATGCGCATGAAGATTTCGCTGCCGGGCAGGGCATCCCGTACATAGGTATCGGGGCCGACTTCAATCTGGCGCTGGGTCTGGTCGCCACGGTAGACCACCTTGCCATTGATCTTGGCGAACGGCGGATCACCATCGTTGGTGCCGCCGAACACGTAGCGGCCGGTGCCGTCCTCGGCGTTGGCCAGCGACAGCAGGCCCTCGCGGATCTGGTTCAGCTCGGTGATCAGCGTTTTCTTGTCGGCGGCGCCCAGTGCCGGATTGCTGGCCTGGATGGTCAGGTCGTTGACGCGCGCCATCAGATCGTTGACCTGGGCCAGGGTGTTTTCCTGTACGCCCAGTCGGTTCTGCACGTTGCCGGCATTGAGCTTCATCCGGTCCAGGGCTGCCAGGCTGCGATCAAGGCCCACGGCAGCACCGGCGCCGACCGGATCGTCCTTCGCGCTGACGATCTTGCTGCCGGTGGCGATCTGCTGCTCCAGGTGGCTGAGCTTGGCCTGCTTGGCCATCATCAGCGACACCGACTGGTTGTACATCATGCTGGTGGAGATGCGGCTGCTCATCGGCGGACGGCTCCCAGGATGGTCTGGAACATGCTGTCGGCGGTGGAGATCAGCTGCGAGGCCGCCTGGTAGGCCTGCTGCAGGCGCAGCATGTCGGCGGCTTCCTCGTCCAGGTTGACGCCGGACACTTCATCGCGCGCTTCCTGCGCCTTGTCATTGATCACCAGCTGGGCGTCCAGCGAGTACTCGGCCGAACGTGCTGCGGCGCCGACCTGGGTGGTGAGGCCGCCCAGCGCGCCGTTCAGCGTCACGGTGCCAGCGTTGAACGCCTTGGCGCTCTCGACCTTGGCCAGCTTGGCGGCATTGCTGTTGTCCGAGGAGCCGGCCGGGGTCGGGGTGATGTTGAAGGTGTCGCCGACCTTCGGAGCGCCGTCCAGCACGAAGCTCCAACCGTTGGCACTGATGGTCTGGCCGGGGGTGTAGGTCTGCGGCGGGCCGCCATCGATGGTATAGGTGGTGGCCGAGGTGAACACGATCGCGGCCGGATTGCGCAGGTTGGCGTTGGTCGAATCGCTGACGGTGACCCCGCTGAGCTTGCCGGTGCCGGTGTTGGAGGTCGCGGCCGCGCCCTTCACTGCAGCGGCAGCGGCGATGCGCGAGGGATCGGTGATCGCCACTTCCATGCTGCCGGCCACACCTGCGGTGGGCTGGAGCAGGAACCGATCGTTGGCGGCCGGAGTGCCGCCGACCACCATTTTGACGCCGTTGATCACCAGGGGGTCGGCAGCGGTGCCAGTGCCGGTCAGTGGAACACTGGCGCCGGTGTCGGCGCGGCTGGCCTTCCAGTTGGTGCCGTCGAACTGCAGCACCACGTTCTGTGCATCCAGCTTGCCGAGGTCGCCATAGGTGGCGCTCAGGCTCGCGGTGCCGGTGTTGGCGTTGTTGGCGGTGACGCGCGGGTTGCCGATGTTGAAGAAGTCGCCACCCAGCTGGCCATACATGTCCACGCCCTGGTGATGGGCCTGGTTGAACGTTTCGGCCAGGCCCACGGCGAGCTTGCCCAGTTCGGCCTGGGCCGGGGTCAGCACGGTGTCGCGGAACTCCAGCAGGCCACCGATCTGGCCACCGACCGCCTTTGCATCAAGCCGGATCGTGTTGCCCTGGGTCTCCAGCGCCAGCTGCAGGCGCTCGGGCTGGTACGGGTCGGCCACGGTGGTGACCTTGGTCGCCGTGGTACCCACCACCAGCGCGTTGCCGCCGGCGGTGTAGACATTCATGATGCCGCCGTCCTGGATCACCGCCGTGCCACCGGTGTAGCCGATCAGCTGGGTGATCAGCTGGTCGCGACGATCAAGCAGGTCAGGCGCGGCCGTGGCGAGGTTGGTGCCGATGGCGCCGTTGATCTGCGCGATCTCCTGCGCCAGGCGGTTGACCTCGGTGGCACCGGCCATCAGGCCGTTGTTGACCTCGCTGTTGAGGTTGTTCAGGTGCGTGTTGAGCTGCACGAAGCGATTGGCCAGCGCCTTGCCGCCGTCGAGCATGTTCTGGCGGTCGGCGGTGCCGGACGCATTGGAGGACAGGCCACTGACCGAGTCGAAGAAGTTCGACCACACACCGGCCACGTTGGTGGCGGCGTCGGAGAACAGCGCGTTGACCCGGTCGGCCATGCCGGAGAGCTGCTTCAGGCGCGCCAGCTCACCGCTGCTGTCGAGCAGGCGCGAGATGGCCAGCTGATCGGCGGTGCGGCGGATGTCGGTGATGCGGGTACCGTTGCCGATCGTGCCGTAGCCGTAGTTCTGCGGATCAGCGGTGGCGAAGTTGACCTTCTGCCGGCTGTAGCCCGGGGTATTGAGGTTGGCCACGTTGTGGCTGGTGGTCGCCAACGCACGCTGGAAGGCGAGCAGGGCACCGGTACCGGTGGAAAGTACGCTGGACATGGAGTTCCTCAACGACGAGTGATACCCAGCGCCGCGGTTGCGGTGCTGGCGAAGGTCTGGCCAAGGCGCGTGCCGGCCTCGGCGACGGCGCTGACCGCGCGCTCGATGGTCGGTCCACCGGCGATCGCGGCGATCTTGGCCGCGTAGCGCGGATCGGTGGCATAGCCGGCGCGCTGCAGGCCGCGGGCAAAGCCCTGCACGTCGGTGCCGGCCTGCAGGGCCTGCTGGTAACGCGGGCTGGTCTTCAGCAGGCGCACGTAGTCGGCGAAGCTCTCGGCCGGCGAACTGTAGGCGCGGAAGCTGGCAGTCTCGTTGCGGCGTACGCCGTCGACATATTCATGGGTGCCGGCCACGGCGCGCTGGCCGTTCCAGCCGTTGGCCTTGATGCCGAACAGGTTGTGCGAAGTGCTGCCATCGGCGTGCTTGATGTGGCGCTTGCCCAGCCGGTTTCCAGCGCCGCCTGTGCCACCAGGGCGCGCGCATCCACGCCCAGCTCCTTGGCTGCACTCTGCGCGTGCTGCCAGATACTGGCGACGAAGCCTTCCGGGGTGTGCTCGCCCAGTTGGGCGACGGCGGTGCGGGTGGCCATCGCATCGGTTGGGCTGATCGCGGTGCCGCGATTGCTGGCGGTGGCCGACCACTGGTCGCTGCGGGCGGCCCAGTCTTCACCCTGCAGGCTGCCGATGTACGGATCTTCGGTGCCCAGCGAGCGGTGCATGCTGCTGCTCTCACGGCCAGCGATCAGGTCCAGGGCCTGCTCCATCGGCGCGACTGCCGCCTGTGCCCCCTGCTGCGCACCGGCGGCCATCTGCTGCAGCAAACGCACGGCCTGGCTGCCATCTTCCAGTGGCAGCGACGGTGCCGGCCTGGCCGGCGCATTGAGCTGGTAGGCACGGCTGGCCTTGGCCGGGTCCACGCGGGTATCCAGCGCCGGACCCTCGGCGGCCTGGCCGGACAGCTGCCGGCTGATCATGCCCGACAGGCCCAGCCCCTTGCCGCGGGTCATCGCCTCGGCAATCTTCTGGTCGTACATCTCGCGGAACATCTTGTTTTCGCCGGGGAACAGCGAGTCGCCGAAGCTGGCGTCACGCATGCTCTTGACCAGCATCTGCGCGAACTGGCCTTCCAGCTGGCGCGCGACCTTGTCGATCCTGGCCGGATCGTTCTGTTGCGCCGGGTGCAGATCGAATGCGGGATTGATACGCATGTCAGATCACCTCGAGCTCGGCACTCAATGCGCCGGCCTGCTTCAGGGCTTCCAGGATCGCGATGAGATCGCCCGGTGCCGCGCCTACCGCGTTCACCGCGTGCACGATCTCGTCCAGGGTGGTGCCGCCGCTGAACTTGAACATGCGGCTGCCGTCGTTGGTGGCGGTGATGGTCGACTGCGGGCTGGCCACGGTACGCCCGCCGGACAGCGCGTTGGGCTGGCTGACATTGGTGTTTTCCTGGATGGTCACGGTCAGTGAACCGTGCGAGATCGCGGCCGGTCCCACGCGTACCTGCTGGCCGATGACCACGGTGCCGGTACGCGAATTGACCACCACCTTGGCCGGGGCGCTGCCCGGGGTCAGCTCCAGGTTCTCGATGCGCGCCAGCAGGCCGATGCGCGCGCCCGGGTCGGTCGGTGCGGTGACCGCGACGGTCACGCCATCGACCGCACGCGCCGCGCCTTCGCCGAAGGCGTTGTTGAGCGCGGCGACCATGCGCGAGACCGTGGTGAAGTCGTTGTTGTGCAGGTTCAGGGTGATGTCGCCGCCGTTGGCCAGCGGATCGGGCAGGGCGCGTTCAACCGTGGCACCGTTGGGAATGCGGCCGACGCTGGGCACGTTCACCGAGACACGGGAACCATCCTTGCCCTGCGCACCGAAGCCGCCGACGATCAGGTTGCCCTGGGCGATGGCATAGATCTGGCCATCGGCACCGCGCAGCGGTGCCATCAGCAGCGAACCGCCGCGCAGCGAGACCGCGTTGCCGATCGAGGAGACCGTGATGTCGATCGGCTGGCCGGGCTTGGCGAACGGCGGCAGCTCGGCGTGGATGGCGACCGCCGCCACGTTCTTCAGCTGCGGATTGACGTTCGGCGGCACATTGACACCCAGCTCGCCGAGCAGGTTCTTCAGGCTCTGCACGGTGAAGGGGGCCTGGCTGGTGCGGTCGCCGCTGCCGTCCAGGCCGACCACCAGGCCATAACCCACCAGCGCATTGCCGCGCACGCCACCGACCTGGGCCAGGTCCTTGATGCGCTCGGCGCTGGCCGGGGCTGCCACGACCAGCAGCATCAGCGCGACGAACGACGCCATGCGGCGCTGCCAGGAAAAAGAGAGGAAGCGTTTCATGGCCATACTCAGAACGGCGTCAGGCCGGAGTTGAAGAAGCGGCTCAGCCAGCCCATCGCGTTGGACTGCGCGACGGGACCGCGGCCGCCGTAGACGATGCGGGCCTCGGCCACGCGGCTGGACGGAATGGTGTTGTCCTGGCTGATGTCGCCCGGGCGTACGATGCCCTGCACCTGCACCAGTTCATCGCCCTGGTTCAGCCGCAGGTTCTTCTGCCCCTGCACCACCAGGTTGCCGTTGGGCAGGCGCTGCACCACGGTGACGGTGACGCTGCCCTGCAGGCGGTTGCTCTGCGCGCTGTTGCCCTTGCCGGTGAAGTCACGCTTGCCCGCCGCCGATGCGCTGAGGATGTCCTTGCCGCCGAGGGTGACCGGTGCGCCGAGAATGGACGGTGTTCCCAGGCTCAGGTTCGATTCCTTGTTGGTGGCGGTGTTGGCACTGGTCTGCGCGGTGGTGTTTTCCAGCAGCGTGATGGTCAGCAGGTCGCCGACATCGCGTGCGCGCCGGTCCGAATACAGCTGCAGGGTCGGGCCGGCAGCGTAGATCGCACCGGCGGTCGGCTGTGCCTGCGGCGGCATGATCGGCTGGATCGGTGCCATCGTCGGGTAGGGGCGCACGTCGCCCGCGATCACGCAGCCACCGAGCAGGGCGGCCACGGCGCAGGCGAGGGCATTGCGGGCGAAGTTGGAAATGGGCGACATGGCGGTTTCCCGGTTTGGCCGGTCAGAGCTTGTTGTTGAGGTAGCCGAGCATCGAATCGGTGGTGGAGATCGCCTTGGCGTTCATCTCGTAGGCGCGCTGGGTTTCGATCATCGACACCAGCTCTTCCACCACGTTGACGTTGCTGCCTTCGAGCGCGCCCTGCACCACAGTGCCGAGGCCGTTGAGCCCGGGGTTGCCGTTCTGTGCCGGACCAGAAGCGGTGGTCTCCAGGAACAGGTTCTCGCCGCGGGCCTGCAGGCCGGCCGGATTGACGAAGTCGGTCAGGGTCAGCGCACCCACTTCCACCGACGCCGCACCGTCGGCCATCTTCACGCTGATGGTGCCGTCGGTACCGATGGTCACCGACTGCGCGCCTTCGGGAATCTGGATGCCCGGCTGCACCGGGTAGCCGCTGTTGGTGACCAGCTCGCTGTCCTGGTTGATCTTGAACGAGCCGTCACGGGTGTAGGCCGAGCTGCCATCGGGCATCTGAACCTCGAAGAAGCCGCGACCGTTGACCATCACGTCCAGGGCGCGGCCGGTCTGCTGCTGGCCGCCCTGTTCAAAATTCTTGGCGGTGGCAACCACACGCACACCGGTACCCAGCTGCAGGCCGGTGGGCAGCTGCGTCTGCGCCGAGGAGGAGCCGCCGGGCTGGCGCACCTGCTGGTACAGCAGGTCTTCAAAACTGGCACGGTCCTGCTTGAAGCCGGTGGTGTTGGTGTTGGCGAGGTTGTTGGAAACCACCGACATGCGCATCTGCTGCGCATCCAGTCCGGTTTTCGCGATCCACAATGCCTGGTTCATCTTCGGTGTCCTGTCTGGTGAAGCCGGCCGCGTGGTGCGGCCCTTGAATGCGGTTGTGCAAGCGGTGTGCCAGCGCCGGCATCAGCCGGCGCCGGAATTCCGTCAGCTGCCCAGGCGCAGCATGCTGTTGGCGCTGCGCGCGTTTTCGTCGCCGTGCTTGATCACCTGTACCTGCATTTCGTACTGGCGCTGCAGCTGGATCATCTGCACCAGCGCGCCAGCGGCGTCCACGTTGCTGCCTTCCAGCTGGCCGCTGTGCACGGCCGTGCCCTGTGCAGGTGCGAACGGCTGGCGTGGGTCGGTGTTGCGGAACAGACCATCCAGGCCACGCTCCAGGCGCTCATCTGGGGCCTGCACCACTTTGATGCGACCGATCTGCGCCATGGTCTGCGGGCCTTCACCCTGCGGGATGATCGAGATAGTGCCGTCGGCACCGATCTCCATCGCCTGGTAGGGCGGAATGGCGATCGGGTTGTTGTTGTCATCCAGCACCGTGCGGCCGCTGGAGGTCACCAGCTGGCCGTTCGGCGTGACCGACAGCGCCGCGCCGCGTGTGTACGCCTCGCTGCCGTCACTGGACTGCACGGCCAGCCAGGTGCCGGTCTGCAGGGATAGATCCAGCGGCTTGCCGGTGATGTGCTGCGAGCCGGGCGTGCGGTTGAACCCGGCATCGACATGCAGCGCATCCACCCGCGAGGCAAAGCCCGGGCCACGGATCGGGAAGGCTTCGGTGTTGGCCAGCGCTTCCTTGAAGCCGGGAGTATCGGAGTTGGCGAGGTTGTGGCTGAGCGTACCCTGCGCCTGCAGGGAGGCGCGGGCACCGGTCATCGCCACGTAAAGGGCTTTATCCATGCGGGGAGTTCCGTGACAGGGTCAGCGCGTCATCAACGGATGTTGATGACGGTCTGGGTGATCTGGTCCTGGGTGGTGATCATCTGCGCGTTGGCCTGGAAGTTGCGCTGCGCGGTAATCATGTTGACCAGCTGCTCGGTGAGGTCGACGGTGGACGCTTCCAGCGAGCCGGCCTGGATCTTGCCGAGGTTGGAGGTGTCCGGCATGCCGGTGCGCGGCGTGCCCGAGCTGAAGGTGTCCACCCACAGATTGTTGCCCTTCGACTCCAGTCCCTGCGGATTGTTGAAGGTGGTCAGCGCGACCTGACCCAGCGGCTTGTCGGCCCCGTTGGAGTAACGGGCGTAGACCACGCCGGTTTCCGACACGGTGATTTCGTTGAGCTTGCCGGCGGCGTAGCCGTCCTGCTGGGTGTTGCGCAGCGCGAACTTCTCGCCGTACTGGGTCGAGCCGTTGATGTCCAGCGTCATGTTCAGCACGCCAGCACCGGTGGTCGGGGTGAAGGTGCCGAGGCTGACCTTGCCGTCCGCGGGTGCAGTCAGCTTGCCGCTGTTATCGAAGGTGACCGGGGTCGGGTTACCCGCCGGCTGGCCATCCACGTAGTTGCGCACGGTCCACTCGTTCGGGTTGGCACCCTTCACGAAGTACGAGACCTGGATGTGGCTGACGCCCAGCGAGTCGTACACGGTGATGCCGCCGCTGGAGTGGTTGTAGCTGTTCGAATCGGTCGGATCGAAGGTGGTGACCGTCGGCTGCTTGGCGTTGGCCGGCAGGGTGAAGCCGACCTTCACTTCGCTGGTCTGCTTTGGCGGGCTGTCGGTGGTCAGCAGCTGCAGGTCGACCATGCGCCCGGCATCGAAGTTGGTGCCATCGGCATTCGGCGCGAACACCTGCAGGCGCGCGCCCTGTGGGTTGACCACATAGCCGGATGCATCGGTCTGGAAGTTGCCGGCACGCGAGTACACGCGGCTGCCGTTCATGTTCATGGTGAAGAAGCCTTCACCGGAAATGGCCATATCCAGGCTGCGACCGGTCTGTTCGTTGTGGCCCTGCTTGAACTGCTGGGCGACATTGGAGACACGCACACCGGAACCCACCGCATTCTTCGACAGGCCGTAGCCGGTGGCCGAGAACAGATCGGCGAACTCGGCGCGCGATTCCTTGAAGCCGGTGGTATTGACGTTGGCGACGTTGTTGGCAGTGACGCTCAGGTCGGAGTTGGCGGCATTGATGCCGGACAGCGAGACATTGAAGCCCATGGGATGCTCCTGGTAAGTGCGGGGTGTGCGGCTCAGCTGACGCGGAGCACGTAGTCGATCGGGGCCGTGCCCAGGCCCTTGAGGTTCAGGTACAGGCCGTCGGAACCGACGGTCACGCTTTCCACCGGTGCCTGCACGTAGGTAGAAAGCTTGGTGCTCTTGCCGGCGGTGTCGACATGGTTGGCGACGATGGAATACTTGCCGGGCTCCATGCGCTTGCCGTTCGCATCCTTGCCGTCCCACTGGAAGGCGGTTTCGCCGGCCGCCTTGGCTTCAACGCTGAGGGAGGTGACCTTGGCGCCGTTGGCATCGGTGATGTCGACAGTGATGATGCCGGCCGACGGTGCGGCCACCGTGCCTTCGACGCTGCCTTCCTTTTCCAGTACCAGCTTTTCCGATGGCACCAGCACCTGGTGGCCGACCAGCGCAGCACCACGCAGCACCTGGTCGCTGGCCATCGACTCCTGGAAGCCCTTCACCGTCTTGTTCAGATCGGTGATGCCCTGCACGGTGGACATCTGCGCCATCTGCGCGACCATCTGCGTGTTGTCCATCGGCTTCAGCGGATCCTGGTGCTGCAGCTGCTCGGTCATCAGGCGCAGGAAATCGGCCTGGTCCAGCGTGTTCTTCTTCTTGGTGGCGTTGCTGTTCGGAGCGTTCAGGCCCAGCGCGGAATAGACGTCCTGGCTGGTCTGGTTGTTGACGGAAGTGGTCATGGCGGTATCCGGTGCGGCGGGGCTCAGCGGCCCATGGTCAGGGTGGCCAGGGCCAGTTCCTTGGCGGTGGTCAGCATCTCCACACCGGCCTGGTAATTGCGCGAGGTCGAGATCAGGTTGACCATCTGCGCCACCGGATCGACGTCGGGCTGGTAGATGTAGCCATCGCCGTCGGCCAGCGGATGGCCCGGCTCGTAGCGCTTGATCGGTGCCGCATCGCTCTGGGTGATTTCCTTGACCTTCACCGAGGTGATGTTCGGATCGTTCTTGCTGGTTACAGCCTGGAAGATCGGCTCCAGCGGCTTGTACACGGCGTCGGCGGAACCAGCGACGGTGTCGGCGTTGGAAAGGTTGGAGGCGATGGTGCTCATGCGCACCGACTGCGCCTGCAGTGCGGAGCCGGCGATATCGAAGATCGGCAGGTTGCTCATGGCTTATTGCCCCGTGATCGCGGTCAGCATGGAACGCACCTTGCTCTCGACGAAGCTGAGCGAAGCGCGGTATTCGAGTGCGGCGCGGCCATAGGCGGCACGCTCGGCATCGGGATCGACGGTGTTGCCGTCCAGGCTGGGCTGCACGCCTTCGCGCGCGATCTGGAACGGGTTCAGGCCACTACTGATTTCGTAGTGCTGCTCGTTGGTAGTGGTCATCAGGCCGTTGGCATCCTGCCCCTGGGCGTGGCGCAGGGCGGCATCGAAGTCCAGGTCCTGGGCCTTGTAGCCGGGAGTGTCGGCATTGCCGAGGTTGCTGGCGATCAGCTTCATCCGCTGTTCGCGCAACGGCATGGCCTGGGCGTGGACGCCCAGGTAGTCGGTAATCAGGTTGCGCACGGTGCACTCCCATGGGAACGTTGCCCGGGAAGCTGCAAGGGGTGTGCCAAAGTGCGCGCGATCCTGTGGAGCCGAGCCATGCTCGGCTGCCTTTCGTTCAGGCGCCGCACAAGCCGAGCATGGGCTCGGCTCTACAGGAGAGGGCCGTCAGGCCGCCATCGCGACCTTGCGCAGGCGGTCCAGCACGAAGTCGGCCAGCTCGTGCGGCGAGTACTTGGCTACGAAAGCGTTGGCGCCGACGCGCTCGACCATCGCATTGTTGAATACGCCCGACAGCGAGGTATGCAGCAGCACGTACAAGCCGGCCAGGCCCGGGTGCCGCCGGATTTCCGTCGTCAGCGTGTAGCCGTCCATGGCCGGCATCTCGATGTCCGAGATGACCATGGCGTAGCGCTCGGCCGGGTTCTCGCCCGAGGCGTGGATCTGCAGCAGGTGGTCCAACGCCTGCTTGCCATCGGAAAGCAGGGTGGCGCCCACTCCCAGCTGGTCCAGCACGCTGCGGATCTGCTGACGGGCGACGCGTGAATCGTCCACCACCAGCACCTGCAGCTGCGGGCCGTCGGCCGGCATTGCCATGGTCGGGTCCAGCACCGCCTCGCCGCGCACCTGGGCGATATCGGCCAGCACGCTTTCAACGTCGATCACCTGGATCAGCTCGCCCTGGAAGCGGGTGACTGCGGTCAGATAGCTCGATTCGGCGCCCAGTTCCGGCGGCGGGTGGATGTCTTCCACCGCGATGTTGACGATGCGCTCGACGCCGCTGACCAGGAAGCCCTGGATCGAACGGTTGAATTCGGTGACGACCAGATAGCCGGGCGAGGTGTCCGCATCGGGCTCACGCTCGGGGTGGCCGATGGCCAGACCCAGGTCCAGCACCGGCACCGAGCGGCCACGCACGTCGGCCACGCCGGAGAACTGGCTGGGCAGCCCGGGCACCTGGAACAGCTCCGGGCGCCGCAGGACTTCCTGCACCTTGAAGACATTGACGCCAAAAAGCTGACGTCCGCCGAGACGGAACAGCAGCAGCGCCAGGCGATTGTGGCCGGCCAGACGGGTCCGCTGGTCGATCCGGTTGAGCAGGTCATGGGACATGGCTGCTGTATCGGCGGGGTAGGCGCCGAACTTGAGGGCGCTCAGCCGCCCGCGCGCTCCACACCGCCTTTATGGCGCCACGCCATGCGGACCCTGCCTCTGTTGAGTCGAGCTTGCTCGACTGGCCATGAAAGCAGTCGAGCAAGCTCGACTCTACACAAGCCCCTCTGGCACACCTCTTGCACGCACCTGGGCCAGATCCCTTCGACAGGAGGCGCCATGCGCCGGGTCACATCCATATTCGCCATCGCGTTGTCGCTGGCCTCGCCATGGGCGACCGCCTCCGACTGGCAGCCGGTGGCCAGCATCCGTACTGCGGCGCTGTCGACGCTGCCGGCCGGCAGCGAGGGCGAGGCCCAGGTGGCCGATGCGCTGCGCCTGCCGAAGTGTGGGGGCGCACTGCAGGTGCAGCCCACTGCCAACACCACGGTTGAGGTCAGCTGCCCCGATGCCGGTGGTTGGCGCCTGTTCGTGCCCGTAAAGGTGCGACGCAACCAGACCGTGCTGGTGCTCAACCGTGGAATCGGCACTGGAGAAACCCTCACCGCCGCCGATATCACCACTGCCCAACGTGATGCCGCCCGGATTGCCGGTGCGGTGCTGGCCGACCCCAATGCAGCGATCGGTCGCATCGCCCGCCGTCCGTTGCAGGCCGGAGCCCTGCTGTCGAACAACGATCTGGTGGTGCAGCGTCTCATCAAGCGAGGAGACAATGTGGCCCTGGTCTCGCGTCGCGGCTCGGTCGAGGTCCGTATTGCCGGCCGCGCGATGGGTGATGCCGGTGAGAACGAGCGGGTCTCGGTGGAGAATCTGTCCTCGCGGCGGATCGTGCAGGGCACGGTCGATGCCGCAGGTGACGTAATCGTGGCGCGTTGAATTACCGCAAAATATCCCTAAAGATCACGGCCCTGCGGCCGTTATCCCTTGTGAACGGCAACTCCAGGACACCCCATGAGCCAGAAAATCGACGGCAACCTGCAGGTCCCCCAGGCACTGCGCAGCGTGACGACCCCGGCCAACAAGCCCGGCGTCAGCACCGATGCGCCGACCCGCCCGGTCGAGGCGGCTGACAGCCTGCGCCTGACTGGCGAGGCCACCAATCTGCAGGCCATCGAGCGTGAGCTGACCACCGCCCCGGCGATCGACGCCCAGCGCGTGGCCGCCGTGCGCGAATCGCTGCAGAACGGCACCTACAAGATCAATCCGGACGCGATCGCATCGCGCATGCTCGAGCTGGACCAGCAGCTGCACGGATGACTGCGGCGATGAGCGAGCCGCTGCAGCGCCTTGCCCAGGCCCTGGACGTTGAACGCCAGGCCCTGGTCGAGCACGACGTGCACGCCCTGATCCGGGCCACCGGGGCCAAGCTGGAAGCGCTGCGTGCGCTGGAAGGCGCGCCGCCGGTGGGCGAGGGCGAACAGCTGCAGGAACTGGCCGAGCGCAACCGCGCCAACGGCGTGCTGCTGTCGCGCCGCCGCCGCGAGGTCAACTGGGCGCTGCGCCAGCTCGGCCGCACTGAAGATGCCTCGGCCTACGATGCCAAGGGCCAGGCGCACACTGTCACTGCGCGCCGTCCACTCGCCGTCGCCTGACGCGACGGCGGTCGCACAACTCCATCACACGGGCTGAAGCCCGCTGCGTGACCGCGTATATTGGGCGCCTGTTCGAATGCCCCGAGTCGCCGTGTCCGCTGCCAACGCCCTGGTTACCGCCCCCCTTCCGCCGCAGCCGGTGCTGCAGGCGCTGCTTGAGCGCCTGCGCGAAGGCCTGCTGCTGTTCACCGAAGACGGGCAGGTGGCCCTGGCCAATCCGGCCGCGCAGAACCTGCTGGCCAGTGGTGAGGGCGGCGGTCTGCCACCGCCGCAGCGTCTGCGCGAGCTGTTGCCGCCCGATGCGTTGGAACAGGCGCGCCAGCACGGCCACTGGAATGGCAGCCTGCCGCTGGGCGAGGGCGTGGTCATCGCGCACCTCTACCACCACGGCCCGGTCGGCCAGGAGCACTTCCTGGCCCTGTTCCGACATATCGAAGGGCAGGAAGACTACGAACGCGAACTGCAGCAGCGCCATGCCGAGCTGCGCCAGGCCTACCTGCGCCTGAACGGTACCCAGGAAAAGCTGCTGCAGTCGGAGAAGATGGCCTCGATCGGACAGCTTGCTGCCGGCGTCGCGCACGAGATCAACAATCCGATCGGCTACGTGCACTCCAACCTGGGCAGCCTGCAGGAGTACCTGCGCAGCCTGTTCACCGTCATCGAGGCTTACGAACGTGCGCTGCGCGCGCCGGATCCGAAGGCGCTGATCCCGGAAATCGACGACATTCGTGATCGCCTGGACATCGATTTCATCAGCCGCGACCTGCCGCAGCTGATGGCCGAGTCGCGCGAAGGCATCGAGCGTGTCACCCGCATCGTGCGCGACCTGAAGGACTTCTCGTATTCCGGCCGCGACGAGTCATGGAAGCTGGTGGACCTGCATTCCGGCCTGGAATCGACCATCAACATCATCTGGAATGAACTCAAGTACAAAGTGCACCTGGTGCGCGAGTTCGGCCAGTTGCCGTTGGTGGAATGCCTGCCGTCGGAGTTGAACCAGGTCTACATGAACCTGCTGCTCAACGCGGGTCATGCCATTGCCGAGCGCGGCACCATCACGGTGCGTACCGGCGTTGATGGCGATCACGTGTGGGTCGAGTTCGAAGACACCGGCGGCGGCATCTCGCCGGAACTGCGCCAGCGCATCTTCGATCCGTTCTTCACCACCAAGCCGGTGGGTAGTGGCACCGGCCTGGGCCTGTCGATCTCCTACAGCATCATCAACAAGCACCATGGCCGCATCGACCTGGACAGCACCCCGGGCGTAGGCTCGCGCTTCCGCGTGGTGCTGCCGGTGAAGCAGCCGCGCTGACTGCTTCTGGTAGTGCCGGCCGCTGGCCGGCAACCTCATTGAACCTGACATCCAGAGCAGCCGGCCAGCGGCCGGCTCTACCAGAGGGGACCGTTACCGCAACGGGCGATCCTCACCGCCGTCTCCGCTCTCCACCGGTGCGGGACCGGCGTTGCTGCGGCGCTGTTCCTCGTAGGTGCGGAACGCCTGGTGGATGTGCTTGCGCAGTTCGTCATCGTTCCACGGCTTGGTCAGGAAGCGGTAGATCGCGCCGCGGTTGATCGCATCGGTCACCGTGTTCAGATCGGTGTAGCCGGACAGCACCAGGCGGATCGTATCCGGGTACAGCATCTTCACCCGGCCCAGGAACTCGGTGCCGCTCATGTCGCTCATGCGCTGGTCGGACAGGATCACCTGCACGTCGTTGATGGCCAGCAGGTCGAACGCATCGCGCACGTTGCCGGCCGCCAGGATGCGGTAGCCGTCACGGCGGAACAGGCGCACCAGCGAACGCAGCACGTTCTCTTCGTCGTCCAGCAACAGCAGCGTGCGATCCGGGCGGGTCTCGGCGAAGGCCTCCGGGCGCAGGTAGCGGCGGCGCAGGGTCATGCCGGCGGCATCGGCGGACATCGGTTCGCCGAACAGGTAGCCCTGGAATACATCACAATCGTTGCGACGCAGGAAGCCCAACTGCGCCTGCGACTCCACGCCGTTGGCGATCACCGTCATGCCCAGCTGGTGGCCCATGGCGATGATCGCGCGGGCGATGGCCGCCTCACGGTTGCCGGCCGGTGCGCTCTTGATGAAGCTGCGATCGATCTTCAGCTTGTCCACCGGATAGCGCACCAGCGCACTCAGGCTTGAGTCGCCGGTACCGAAATTGTCCAGGCTCAGGCTGATGCCTTCGTTGCGCAGGTTGGCCAGCGTCTCGTGCACGAAGTTGACGTTGTTGGTCAGCGCGCTTTCGTTGATCTCCAGCGTCAGCATCTGCGCCGGCACGCCGGCCGCCTGGATCAGGCCCATGACCTCGGCGAAGAAGTTGGGCCGCAGCAACTGCAGGGTGGAGACATTCACGGCGATGGTGAAGTCGTCGAAGCCTTGGTCGCGCCACAGGCGGGCCTGCTTCAGTGCGCCTTCCAGCACCCAGGTGCCGATCTGCACGATGATGCCCAGCCGCTCGGCGGTGCGCATGAAGCGCTCCGGTACCAGCATGCCCAGCGTCGGCGACTGCCAGCGCAACAGCGCTTCCATGCCGACCACGTGGCCATCACGAGCGCTGACCAGCGGCTGGTAGCGCAGTTTCAATTCGCCATTGGGAATGGCGTCGACGATCTGCCGCGCGATGATGCTCTCGCTGTGCGCGCTTGGCGGAGTATCCACCGCGTGGATGCGCACCGCGTTGCCGCCTTCGCGCGCGGCCTGGTACAGCGCGTCTTCGGCGTGGTCGAGCAGGCGTGACGTGCCGCTGGCATGCTCCGGGCACAGGCTCACGCCCAGTTTGCCGGTCATGAACAACGTGTACGGCAGCACCGACAGCGGCAGTTCCATCTGCTGGCGGATCTCTTCGGCGAAGTCTTCCGGCAGCGGCACGTCGGCAGTGCGGGGCACCGCGATCAGGAATTCGTCACTCCCATGGCGCCACAGCTTGCCGCGCCCGCGCAGATAGGACTGCAGCCGTTGAGCCACCAGGACCAGCGCCTGGTCTCCCACCTCGGCACTCATGTTCTCGTTGACCGAGGCGAAGTGGTCGATGTCCACATGCATCAGCATCAGTGCGGTGCCGCCCGAGGCCGCTTCGGCGACCATCGCCTGCAGCTCGGGGTTGCCGGCGCCGAGGCGGTCGGGCGCATCATCGATGCTGACCGGGGGCAGGTTGGGATTCCACATAGGCTCAGTATTCCGGTGACTCGACGGCAGCCATGCTGGCCGCCTGGTAAGGGAGATGAACGTCGATCAGGGTGCCTTCGCCGTGCGCGGATTCGATCCGCACGTGGCCGCCGACGCTCTGCGCACGTTCGCGCATCACGATCAGGCCCAGGCCTCGTGGCCCGTCCGGGTCGAAGCCCTCGCCATCATCACGGATCTGCAGGTGCAGTCCGCGCTGGCCGACATCGCGCAGCTGCAGCAGGACCTGGCTGGCGCGGGCGTGGCGCAGGGCATTGGTCAGGCTCTCCTGCGCGATACGGAAGCAGGCCTGCTCGATGCTGTTGTCAGGACGGTGCGGCAGGGGCTCGATCTCGGCCAGCAGTTCCACCGGCGAGGAACGGAACAGCACCCGTGCCTGCCAGCTCAGGGCTGCTTCCAGGCCCAGCGCGTCCAGCTGCGGCGGGCGCAGCAGGGTGGAGATGTCGCGCAGTTTGGCCACGGTGGTGTCGGCCAGGCTGACGATCTGTGCCAGATCCTCGGCGCGGCGCTGCGGATCATGCTCGTCCTGCGCAGCATGGGCGGACAGCTTGATCGCCGTGATGGCCTGGCCGATGTCGTCGTGCAGGTCGCGCGATATCGCGCGGCGTTCGTCCTCCTGCAGCGAGAACAGGCGGCCGGCCATCGCCTGCAGTTCACGGTTGCTGGTTTCCAGTGCGCTGCGGGTGCGCTCGGCATCGCTCAGGTCGCGCACGATCAGCAGCTTGCAGTCGCGTCCGCCATAACGCACTTCACCCACTGCCAGGCCGGCATGGAAGCTGCGGCCGTCAGCGCGCTGCATTGCCACCACGCTGCTGTGACCGGGCCCCAGGTGGGGCTGGCCTGCCCGCAGCTGGCTGCGCACGCGGGCCAGATCGGCGCTGTCCACCAGTGCCGACAGGGGCTCGCCGAGCAGGGTGTGGCTGCCATAGCCGAACAGGCTGGCGGCCCAGGCGTTGGCGTACAGCACGTGTTCGTCGGAGAGGATCACCACACCGTCGGGCAGTACCCGAACCAGTTCGCGGAACTGTTCCTCGCGTTCGCGCAGCAGGCGCCGCGACTGCTCGCGCTCTGTCACGTCCTGCAGCGTGCCCAGCACGCGCTTGCGGCCGGCCTCGTCGATGCCGCTGGCAGCACGCAGATGCACCATCAATGCGCGTCCATCCATCGACAGCAGTGGCAGCAGCACGTCCACCTGGACCGGCTCGCCGGAGCAGAGCTCGGCCAACAGCTGTTCGGTCTGGGTCGCGGTGGCAGGGTCGGCCGGCACCAGCAGTTCGTCGAAGCGATGCCAGCGCCGGGCCTCGGGCGGGCGGCGGCCGAGCAGGCGGTAGACCTGGTTCGAGTAGCGGCCGAGCCCGGTGGAGGGGTCCAGCTCCCAGGCGCCGATGCGGGCCAGCTCGTGGGCTTCCTCCACCCGGGCCAGCGCCTGGTCGCGGCGCAGCTGGGCCAGATCCTCGGCGGTGCGGTCGATGGCAATCAACAAGCGGGCGTTGTGGCCGTCATAGCTGATGGCATTGGAGCGCAGTTCCATCTGCCGCAGCGAGCCATCACGCAGCTGCAGCGGGGTACGCAGGATGCACAGTTCTTCCGGCGCCTCGCGGATCGCCTCCAGCTTGGTCTGCAGCGCATGGTCCTGGCCTGGCGGCCACAGCGCGTCGATGGTCTGTTCCAGCAGTTCGTCACGGTCCCAGCCGAAGGCGGTACAGGCCGCCGGGTTCGCGTCGAGGATCGCGAGCGTGTCCAGGTCGTAGACCAGGATCGGGCCAGGATTGCCCTCGAACATCTGCCGCAGGCGCAGTTCTGAGGTTTGCTGACGAGCATGGGTATGCAGCACATGCTCGGCCAGTGGACGCAGCAGCAGGTAGAGCAGGCCGGCGCTGGCCACAGCGAAGAACGAACCCTTCAGGCTCTGCCACAACGCGGCCTGCTGCGGGTCGGGCACCAGCGCCCGTATGGCGCCGTCGGTTGCGATCATCCAGGCCAGTGCCATCGCCAGGTAGCTCAGCACCACCCGGCGCCGGTCGCGGCTCAGCGCCTGCGCCATCCGCGGGTCGGGAACTGGGGCGTTGCCGGTCGGTTCTGCGGGCATGGACAGGGCGGAAGAAAGGGGCGCCGGCCATCTTACCGCGCGGGTGTGCCCTGACCACTCAATTATCCGCCGCAGGCGCCGTTAACCACTGCGTGCCCCGCTGACGGGCGTGTCATCCGGAGCAAGATCGCGTGGACCAAGGGATCATCGCCAGCCTGCTGCAGCACCCGCTTGCGTCTGCGCTGGTCATCGTCGACCGCACGGGCCGCCCGCTGGCGGCCAATCCGGCTGCGCGCGAGCATGGCCTGCCGGCTACCGTGGCCGCGTACGCGCCGATGCTGGAAGATCTACGCCTGATGGCCGCCGACGGCGGCATCGTGGCCTGCACGCTGCCGGGCGGCCCGCACGGGCACTACGATGGTCACCTGCGTGCCGTGCACGATGGCGCGGGCAATCTGCTGGCCTTTACGCTGAGCATTCCCGAACCGGTGCCGCTCGGCGGCGGCGGGCGCTGGGAGCTGGCGCTGGACAGTGCCGGCCACAGCCTCTGGGACTGGGACATTCCCAGCGACCGTGTGCTGCGCACCCCGGCACTGGGTGATGAAACCGCCCCCGGGATTCTGGCCCGCGTGCACAGCGAGGACATCGCCCAGGCGCGGCTTGCACTGGACGAGCATCTGCGTGGCCTGAGCGAGCAGTACAGCGCACAGTTCCGTTTCCGCCAGGCCGATGGCCAATGGCGTTGGGTACTGGACCGCGGTCGCGTCGTCGCCCGCACCGCCGATGGCCAGCCGCTGCGCATGGTCGGCACGCATACCGATATCGAACAGCAGAAGCAGCTGGAAGGGCTGCTTCAGGAACAGCAGCTGCATCTGAGCGAGGCTCAGCGCATCGCCAGCATGGGCAGCTGGTCGTTCGACCCCAACAGCGGTCAATTCTGGTGGTCGCCGGAGCTGCGCTCGATGCTGGCGCTGGAGCAGGGCAGTGCACCCGGCCAGCGACGCTGGTTGAAGCAGCTGCACCCGCGATCGCGGGGAGCGTTGCGCGCAGCATGGCGGCGCCTGTGGCGCGATGGCCGGGCCGCCAACATCGAACTGGAACTGACCCGGGGCAATGAACCGTCGCAGCATCTGCGCCTGTGGATGCAGCCGCTGCTGGACATGGATGGCCAGCCCAAGCGCCTGCTCGGCCAGGTGCAGAACATCACCGAGCAGCACCAGACCGATGCACTGATCCGCTGGCGCACCGAACTGCTGAACCGGGTTTCCGCGCTGGGCCGCATCGGCGGCTGCGAGATCGAAGTGCAGACCCGAAGCATGCAATGGACCGAGGAGTGCTACCGCATCCATGGCCTGCGCAAGGAGCCGATCACCCTCGACCAGGCGCTGGCGCTGTACACCGAGGACTCACGCAACGCCTTCGAAGCGGCGCTCGCCCGTATCGCCAATGGCGGCCTGCCGGAGCAGCTGGACCTGTGCTTCTACCGCCAGTCCGGCCTGCGCGTCTGGGTGCAGGTGCTGATCGAGCTGGACCGCCGTGACGGCCTGCCGCCGCGCTTCGTTGTCCTGTTCCGTGACATTACCCGCGAGCGCGAGGCCAATGAGCGCATCGAGCTGCTGGCGCACTACGATCTGCTCACCGGCCTGCCCAATCGCGTGCTGCTCGGCGAGCAGACCGCCGAGGCCATCGAGGAAGCGCGCGACCGTGGCACCTCGCTGGCGATGCTGTTCATCGACCTGGATGGCTTCAAGACCATCAACGACAGCTTCGGTCATGCCACCGGTGATGCGCTGCTGAAGGCCGCGGCCACGCGCCTGCACCAGAACCTGCGCAACAACGACCTGTTTGGTCGCTTCAGTGGCGACGAATTCATCGTGGTGTTGCGCGACCTGGCCGAGCCGGAAGACGCCGGCCACGTCGCGCGCAAGTTGATTGCTTCGCTGGCCGAGCCGCTGCGCCGTGGCGAAACCACGTTGAAGGTCGGCGCCAGCGTCGGCATCGCCATGCTCGGTGAGGCTCAGACTGATTTTGATTCGCTGCTGCGCGCGGCCGATGCCGCGATGTATGCGGCCAAGGAAGCGGGGCGCAACACCTACCAGTACTACAGCCAGGACGCGTTGGCCCGCATCCAGCGCCGGCTCGAGCTCGAACATGCGCTGCACGGCGCCATCGAGCGCGACGAGTTCAGTCTGGCCTACCAGCCGCTGCTGGACGCCCATCACGGCGAGCCGCCGGCGATCGAGGCACTGCTGCGCTGGCACCGCCCCGGCATTGGCTACTGCAGCCCGGCCGAGTTCATTCCGATTGCCGAAAAGTGCGGTGAGATCGTTCGGATCGGTGACTGGGTGTTGAACGAAGCCTGCCGTCAGGCGATGGCCTGGGACCGGGCTGGGCTGCGTTTCGACCGCATCGCGGTCAATGTATCCGCGGTGCAGTTGCGTGACCGCGGCTTTGCCGAACGTGTGATCGAGATCTGCCATGCCCACGGCTGGCCGCCGCAACGGCTGGAGTTGGAGCTGACTGAGTCCGCGCTGATCCGTGACACCGACATCCTGCGCCATTGCTTCGATGTGCTGGAACGGCACGGCGTGCCGCTGGCGGTGGATGACTTCGGTACCGGCTTCTCCAACCTCAATTATCTCAACCGCTTCCCGGTCGGTCGCCTGAAGATCGACCGCAGTTTCGTGCAGGGCATGCTGCACGATTCGGGCACGGCCGAAGTAACCCAGGCCATCGTGCACCTGGGCCACGCGCTGGGCATGAAGGTGGTGGCCGAGGGCGTGGAAACGCACCAGGAAGAAGACATGCTGCGCCGCCAGGGCTGCGACGAGATCCAGGGCTATCTGTACTCGCGTCCGCTCAGCCCGCGTGACCTGGCGCAGTGGCTGCGCCAGCAGCACCCGGCCCCGATGCGCACCGACGCCAGCGGCGAAGCAGTGCTGGTGCGCTGACAGCCAGACTCTGGTGGGGGCCGGCACTTCGCGATCATCCACGCATGGCGTGGATCTACTGGCGGCGCCGACTTTGGTGGGTGCCGACCGTTGGTCGGCACTGATGTCTGCGCTCGCGTCCATCCACGCACGGTGTGCAACTATCTGCCACTGACATCCGGTTGCGTTGGTCGCGCCTTGACCACTGTCGCAGCAAGGGCTTTCAGCTCAGCGAGACGATCTGTCTTCACCAGATGCGCCGCATTCCAGCCACCTTCGGAAACCGCGGGCGAAAAGCTGTAGATCTCATTAGGAGCCAATGGCCCAAGTCGGTCAAGTGCATGCGCATGCAGGGGCCGCTCATCGTCGTCGGTGACGTCAAGATAGGGCCCATCCAGGGCCTCCAGCAGGAACTCCAGTTTCCAGTTGCGTTCCGCCGCATCGGCGGGGTCTGGCACATCCGATTCTGTCGTGACGTGTCCACTGTGTGGATCGATGCTGATCGGCGTGGAGGTGTTCTCCCCACACAGCAGAATCTGGCCGAAAGCCGTCACCGCGTAGACATGGAAAGTATCGGCACCCTCCATGGGATTGCCTTGCAGGAACGCAGTAGCAACCTCCGCATACAGGTGCGGATCGACCAAGGCGAGCTTGTCGTCCCGATAGCGTGCGAACCCGTCGCGTTGCCACAGCGCCAGCAGCAATCCTGGCAGCTTGCCTTCCCACGCTGCAAAGGCCGCTTCGGAAACAGATTCACCTTCGCTGCTCATAGCGAAATTCTGCATGAAACTGTCGGAATCGATCTCTGCCGCCGTCACGTCAGGGTTCGGCCCGGCCAGGGAGTTCGAACCCAGGTTGATGGGCAGGTAGTCCAGGAAATTCAACATTGCCTCGGCCTGTGCGGTTTCCTTGTTTGCCTCCTGGGTTGAAATGACGGTCGCTGTGCTTCCAGAGACAAGCAACAACGTTCCCGCCGGAAGGCTTTGCCATGGCTCGTTCAGTACAAGATAGCGCTCGGATGAGTCGTCAACATCAGCGTCCAGGATGATGACCTGTGGACCATCCTTCACACACCCGGCGGAGATCTCGACAGTTGCATCGGTCGCACCTGCATCAGGATCGGTCACATCTACAGGTGCGGAGTAGGGCTGTTGAAACTCGCCGAAGGACTGGAGCGCCTGGTGAAGGGCGAGCAGGGAGTCGGGATCTACGGCAAGCGGTTCTGAAGCAACCGGGAGCTGCAAAGCGAGTGAAAGGCAGACGGCGGCGCTGGTCATCGGGCTGATCTGAACCGGAATCGGCCCTTTACGATGAAGGGCCGAGCGCTCACGATCCATGCAAACAATCCGAAATACAGGCATCGCGGGGCATTATCCACGCATGGCGTGGATCTACCTTGGAAACTCCGACTTCAACTGCATGCGCAAGGCCTCGACAATGGCCGCATAGCGCCGCCTCTGCACCAGATAGCTGGCCAGGAACAGCGGCAGCACCACCAGCAGCGGCGCCACCATCGGGCGCATCGCCACCAGCGGCAACAGCACCAGCGACAGGATTGCCACGAACCAGCTGCACAGGCCGATCACCCGCACCTCATGCCGTCGCGCGTTGAGCACGACCCGTCCTCGCATTACCGGGAAGTAGCGCAGGCCGAAGCTCGGCGCGAAGCTCTCGCGGAACGCCATGCTGCCGTTGGGTAGCGCATGGCAGGCCAAGTGCAGCCATTTGTCCTGCGGCAGGTCACGTTCCAGGCTGCCCAGCGAGAGCCGGGCCTGCATGGCGGGCGCCGCTGCGATGCGTTCGTTGAACAGGGTGATGCCCCAGCTGAAATAGCTGGCCGCCCAGGCCATCATAAGGACGGTCTCGATCAGCAGAAGTGCGATCAGGGCGATGGCCATCGGTCTTCCATGAAGGGGACCGGTGGATCATGCCATGCGCGACGGCCTATCCACGCATGGCGTGGATCTACTTCAGCGCCTCGCCGTCCAACCCCAGGTCCCACGCCAGTCCCAGTAGCTCCTCGTCCGCGCGAGACGGGGCGGGCCGCGCATCGGCCAGGTGCTGCAGTTCGAGCAGTTCCTCGCGGGCGACCTCTTCCAGCTGTTGCAGCTGCTCACGCACGCTCGCGTTGCGCGGGCGCTCGGTGTCGGTGAGGGAGGGCAGGGCGCGGATCAGGGTCATGGTGCGTGTACAGGATGCATCCAACGGCGGGTTACAGGCAAAGGCCCCGGACGAACCGGGGCCTTGCGGGCTGCCGGCGACGGCAGCGGACATCAGGGTCAGAACAGCTCGACGGTGCCGGCGCCCATGCTCTGCTGGGCAACAGGCTTGTGCGGCGGGCGTTCCCATTCGCTGCGCAGCTCGCGCAGTCGGTTGCCGGTGCGCTGCAGGGCGGTGGCGATCTCTTCGTCGAACACGCCGCCGTTGCGATGCAGCAGTTCCTGCAGGGCCACCGCTTCGCGATTGATCGCGGTCAGGCGGTCCAGGTGGGTGTGCACGCCGCCCAGCGCCTGGGTGGCAATGTCCTCGAACTGCAGGGCGCGCACCGCTTCGGCCACGCTGCCATCGATCGAACGGGCACACTCGGACACTTCGCGCATGCCGTCGCCCAGCGAGGCGTTGATCTGCGCGACGTTGTCGAGCATCGCCGCCGCTTCCTGGCGGGCTTCGCGGGAGCGGTCCATATCGCGCGAGGCCATGTGCGAAACCGTCTCGCGCACCTTGGCGATGGCGTCCTTGGAGCTGTGCGCCAGCTTGCGGATCTGCTCGTTGAAGGTGGTCGAGCGCTCGGACAGATTACGCACTTCGTCGGCGACCACCGCGAAGCCACGACCGGCTTCACCGGCACGCGCCGCTTCGATTGCAGCGTTCAGGGCCAGCAGGTTGGTCTGGTCGGCGATCGACTTGACGTCTTCCAGCAGCGCGAAGATGCCATCCAGGTGCTGCGCCATCTGGTCGATGTGCTGCACGGTGGTGCTGCTCTGGCCGCTCACCTGTTCCAGTGCTTCCACCAGCTGTTCCATGCGGTGGCTGGCATGCTGGGCAAAGCGGGCAACGTCGAGGCCGGCGCTGCCTTCATCGCCGGCGCGGTCGACGATGCGCGACAGGGCCTGGCTCTGCTGGCGCGACTTGCGGTTCATTGCATCGAAGCTGCCGCCGAGGCTGGAGACGGCTTGGCGGATCAGGTCACGGGCGCGTTCCACTTCGCCACGCGAACCGTCGATCTCGTTGCCGACGAAGTTGCGCAGTTCGGTCAGCAGCTGATCCTGCTCACGCAGGACACGGGCGTGTTCGGGGGAGCGGTGCGCCTGGGCGCGGGTGGTCCACCACGCAAAGCCAAGCCAGCTCAGCGTCATCGTGGTCAGGATCGCCCAGCGCAGGGCGGCCGGCCATTCGAAACCGATGGCGAAGGGGAGCAGCAGGGTCAGAGCCAGGGGGGCGGCCAGACGGATGAAAATGCGTGAGTACATGGACGTTCTCGGGAGGTGCACGGAGGATGTATCGGCCGTACCCCCTTTCTCTTTAACGTCGAAATGCCTCGAAGTGCATTCTGAATGCGCCGGTTTTCCGACGCCTTGGCGGCCTCGGGGTCAGAGCCCTTTCCGTGCCGGAAAGGGATCCGACCCCATGGGGCTCAGGCCAGCTGCCGGTCCACGGCTTCGATCATCGCCTTGCGGCTGAACAGGAAGTCCCAGTAGCTGCCGCCCAGCTGGCGCCACAGCACCGCCGAGCGCACCGCCGCCAGCAGCAGGGCGCGGATCTCGGCCACCACGCCGGCCTGGCCCAGGTAGTGCGGGTTGCCCTGCACCATGACCCGCGGTTTCAGGTGGCTGATGGTGTCGGCGTACAGGCCGCCCAGGTTGGCCAGCACGTCCGGGTGGCCGCTGTCGCCCAGTTCGGTGGCCTGGCGCTGGGCGCGCTCGATGCCCGAGGCGACCTTGTTCACGGTGGCGCCGTCCTGAACGAAGCGGCGCTCCAGCTGCAGCACCGACAGGGCCAGCTTGGGCAGGATCGGGTCCTGGCCCTGGCTGCGGAAGTAGTTGTGCAGCAGGCGCAGGCCGGACTTCAGTGCATGGCGGTCACCGAACACCTCCTGCGGCGAGGACGCATCGACGCGGAACACGCTGTCCACGGCGGTGCGCACGGCGGCGGCGTCGGAATGGCCGGTATCGGCGATACGGCGTACCTGCTGCAGGGCTTGGGCAATGCCGGCCAAAGCCAGGACGCGGTCGTCGACAGTGAAACTCATGCAGCGATTACCTCAAAAGGGGAAGGGGTGGTGCGCAGGCGCTGTTCCAGCGGCGCATCGGTGGCGGCGATCACCGCGCCACCCAGGCACACATCACCGTCATACAGCACCAGCGATTGACCAGGGGTAACGGCGCGCTGCGGGCGCGCGAAGGTGACCAGCACGCTGCCATCGTCCAGCACATCGACCGTACACGGCTCGTCGGGTTGGCGGTAGCGGGTCTGGGCGGTGCATTCGAAGCGCCGTGCCGGCGGCGAACCGGCGATCCAGTGCGCGGTTTCCGAGCGCAGGCGCTCGGACAGCATCCACTTGCTGTCACGGTCCTGGTCCACGTACAGCACGTTGCTGGCCACGTCCTTGCCAACCACGTACCACGGCGCGGCCGGGCGGCCACGCACGCCGCCGATGTTCAGGCCCTCGCGCTGGCCCAGGGTGAAATAGAACACACCCGGATGCTCGGCGATCACGCTGCCGTCGGCCGGGTCGAGGATCTGGCCGGGCTTGGCCGGCAGGTAGCGGCCGAGGAATTCACGGAAGTCGCGCTCACCAATGAAGCAGATGCCGGTGGAGTCCTTCTTGGCGTGGGTCGGCAGGCTGACGTCACGCGCGATCCGGCGCAGGTCGGTCTTTTCCAGGTCGCCGATCGGGAACAGGGTCGCCGACAGCTGTTCCTGGCCCAGCTGGTGCAGGAAGTAGCTCTGGTCCTTGGAGCGGTCGGCGCCACGCAGCAGCAGCCACTGGTGGCCGCGCTGGGTCACCCGCGCGTAGTGGCCGGTGGCGATGCGTTCGGCGCCCAGCTCGCGGGCGGCGTCCAGGAAGTGCTTGAACTTCACTTCGCGGTTGCACAGCACGTCCGGGTTCGGCGTGCGCCCGGCCGCGTACTCGGCCAGGAAGTGCTCGAACACGCCCTGCCAGTATTCGCTGGAGAAATCGCGGAAGTGGAAGGGGATGCCGAGCAGGCCGCAGACGGCCACCGCGTCGCGGCGGTCGTCCTCGGCGCGACAATCGCCACTGCCGTCGTCGGCCCAGTTCTGCATGAACAGGCCGGCCACGGCTTCGCCCTGCTGTACCAGGCGCCAGGCGGCGACCGAGGAGTCGACGCCACCGGAAACGCCCACCATCACGCGCGGAGTGCTCATGCGACCTCCCGGACCAGGGAAAGTGGGTGGCGCTGGCCACCCAGGTAATCGGCCACCACCTGCCAGACGAGCGGGCTGCGCAGGCGTTCACCGGCGGACTGCAGTTCGGCCGGGGTCAGCCACAGCGCGCGGTCGATGCCGGTGTCCAGCGGCTGCGCCGGGTCGTGCGAGACCGGGCGGGCTGCGTAGCAGAAGCGCAGAAAGGCTGTTCCGTCGCCGGCAGTCCACTGGTAGCAGCCGATGAAGTGGGTCAGCTGCACGGTCCAGCCGGTTTCCTCGCGGGTCTCGCGCAGGGCTGCCTCGGCCAGGCTTTCGCCCGGCTCGAGGTGGCCGGCCGGCTGGTTCAGCACCTGGCGGCCGTCGATGGTCTCTTCAACCAGCAACACGCGGCCGCCGTCGACCACCACGGTGGCGACAGTGGCGTGCGGTGCCCAGCGCGGGTCCGGCGTGGCGTTCAACTCAGAATTCGTCCTTCTTGGTCAGTTCCAGCTCCATGGCGTCGGCGGTGCGGATGGCCGCGTCGATGGCGTCGCTGAGCTGGTCGGCGGTGGCATCGGCGTCGATCTTGACCACGAACATCGCGGTGGTGTCCTGCTTCACCCAGCCGCCCATCTTGGCGTCCTGCGAATCTTCCAGCAGGCGGTTGGCCACGGCCACCGGGAACTGCTTGGTCTTGGCGCTGTAGGCCGGCGACCAGATCTCGCGGATGTTGTGGCTGCCGAAATCTTCCACCGACGAGCGCACATAGACCATCTGGGTGCGGTCACCCTCGACGTCGAACACCATACGGTAGTCGCCATCCTCGTCCACTTCGTAGGTGTAACCCAGCTTGTCCAGGTGGCGGGCCACGGCCTTGTCGGCGTCTGCGGCGGCAGCGGAGCCGGCGGCAGCCAGGGCGATCAGCAGGGCGGGGAGAAGGGTCCTTTTCATGAAGATCCTGTGAAACAGTGTTGAGAGAGGGTGCAATTGTGACGGTGGGCGTGCGTGGCGTCCAATCTGCGGCAGGCCGACGCAGGCTTGCCCGTGCCTCTATAATGGGCAGATGCCCCATGAGTCTTCCCCCGATTCCCATCACGAGCACGGCGTTGCCGTGGAGCCCGCGCGCCCGGAAGTGGCGCCGCCGCCGTTCTACCAGGTGATGCTGCTCAACGACGACTACACCCCGATGGATTTCGTGGTGGACGTGCTCCAGCAGTTCTTCAGCATGGACCTGGACAAGGCCACGCAGGTGATGCTGCACGTCCATACCCGTGGCCGTGGCGTGTGCGGGGTGTTCACCCGCGAAGTGGCCGAGACCAAGGTGGCCCAGGTCAACGAGTATTCGCGGATGAACCAGCACCCGCTGCTGTGCACGATGGAAAAGGCCTGACCGGCAGCCGATCCTCGTCCGGGTGCATCGACTCCGGACACGGCGTGCCCACCAAGGTGGGCACCTGCCAAGGCAGAAACCTGTTGAGCCGAGCCCATGCTCGGCTGCTTTTCGTCCCGGCGCAATGATCCCGGATGGAGTGCGCCCACCAGGCGCGGAGGTCACGCCTCCGCCAACGCCTCCAGCGCCATGCGTGCCACTGCCTCGTCGACCTCGGCGGGGTCGCCGTCGTCCCGGAACCACGCCGCTGACAGCCCCGCGCTGGCTGCAATCCAGCGCAGCAGGCGCGTGCGCTCCACGCCTGCCAGCACACTGACCTGTTCCAGCCGGGAGGCAAACCGTTCGGGCCGCGTGGCAACGTGGATGCCGGGACCGCAGAGATCCGGGTTGCTGAACATCGTCGTGTAATCAAAGGCACGATCACCCAGCAGCCGCTTCGGGTCGATCGCCAGCCAGCCGCGCGCGCCGAAATCGAGCACGTTGTCGTGGTGCAGGTCGCCATGCAGCGGCCGGATCTCGCGCTCTTCCTGCAGCAACGCCTCCGCGAGTGATCTGCACTGTTCCAGCAGTGGCGGCAGCACGGCCCTTGGCTGCAGCAGGTCGGCGAACCATCTACGGAGGCAGACCAGTTCCGCTGGCGGCGCGCTCCGTGGCCGGTGCAGCCGCTGCAGGACCTGGCACAGGATCGTGGTGCAGGCGTCATCGTCGCCCCCTATCGAACGTTGCCGCAGCGAGTCGCCGCCGGCACGTTCGATCAGGATCGCCGGCCCCTCGTGGGCCAGCAGGCGGGCGGCGCCATCGCCTTCCCACCAGCGCAGCAGGCGATGGCTGTTCTGCTCTTCGGTTTCGCTGCTGATCTTCAGCATGGCCGGCTCTCCGGCGGCGGTCAGCACCGGCCAGAGCTGGGCATGGGGCGTTTCGATGGCCGCGCCATCACGCCGCAATCGCCAGCGGCTCAGGTAGGGTTCGCTCATGCTGGGTGGGCTGTCCTGGGGTGAATGAAGATCAAGCGATTCGCACTGCTAACGCCATCTGAACGCAGCAATCCGCTAGGGTGATGGAAATCGCGTAGTCAGGCCGCATATTGTCCCTATCTGCCGCCGGAGTAATCCATGTTCAGCAAAGACCTCGAACACACCATCGGCCAGTGCTACAAGCGCGCCCGTGAGGCCCGGCATGAGTTCATGACGGTCGAACACCTGCTGTTGGCACTGCTCGACAACCCGTCCGCCCAGGCCGTACTGAAAGCCTGTGGTGCAGACGCCGAACGCCTGCGCCAGGAGCTTGAGCAGGCCATCGAGGCCTCCGTGTCCCGCCTGGCCGAAGATGACGGCCGCGATACCCAGCCGACCCTGGGCTTCCAGCGCGTGCTGCAGCGGGCCGTGTACCACGTGCAGTCCTCGGGCAAGAAGGAGGTCACCGGCGCCAATGTGCTGGTCGCCATCTTCGGCGAAAAGGACTCCCACGCCGTCTATTACCTCAACCAGCAGGACGTCACCCGGCTGGACGTGGTCAATTACCTGTCTCATGGCATCGCCAAGCTGGGCGAGGAAGGCGAGCAGCCGTCCTCGTCCTCCGAGGGCGAAGGCCGCATCGAAGGCGGGGAGGGCGAGCCGAAGGGAGATGCCCTGACCGAGTTCGCCAGCAACCTCAATGAACAGGCCCGGGCCGGTCGCATCGACCCGCTGGTCGGTCGTGCCGACGAGATCGAGCGCACCATCCAGGTCCTGTGCCGCCGCCGCAAGAACAATCCGCTTTACGTGGGCGAGGCCGGCGTGGGCAAGACCGCCATCGCCGAGGGCCTGGCCCGCCGCATCGTCGAGGGCTCGGTGCCTGAGGTACTGGCCGACGCGGTGATCTACTCGCTCGACCTGGGCGCGCTGGTGGCCGGCACCAAGTACCGCGGCGACTTCGAAAAGCGCCTGAAGAGCGTGCTGACCGCGCTGAAGAAGGTGCCCAACGCGGTGCTGTTCATCGACGAGATCCACACCATCATCGGTGCCGGCTCGGCGTCGGGCGGCACCATGGATGCGTCCAACCTGATCAAGCCGGCGCTGGCGTCCGGCGAGCTGCGCTGCATCGGCTCGACCACCTTCCAGGAATACCGTGGCATCTTCGAGAAAGACCGGGCGCTGGCCCGTCGCTTCCAGAAGATCGACATCGTCGAGCCGACCGTGGGCGAGACCTACGAGATCCTGCAGGGCCTGAAGTCCAAGTACGAGCTGCACCACGGCGTGACCTATTCCGACGAGGCGCTGCAGGCGGCGGTTGACCTGTCGGTGAAGCACATAGGCGACCGCCTGCTGCCGGACAAGGCCATCGACGTGATCGACGAGGCCGGCGCCCGCCAGCGCCTGCTGCCGGAAGGCCAGCGCAAGGAGCTGATCGACGTCGAGGAAGTGGAGGCGATCGTCGCCAAGATGGCGCGCATTCCGACCAAGCAGGTCAGCGCCACCGACAAGGATGTGCTGCAGCACCTGGAGCGCAACCTGAAGATGGTGATCTTTGGCCAGGACCCGGCCATCGAGACGCTGTCCTCGGCGATCAAGCTGGCCCGTTCGGGCCTGGGCAATCCGGAAAAGCCGATCGGCAATTTCCTGTTCGCCGGTCCGACCGGTGTCGGCAAGACCGAGGTGACCAAGCAGCTGGCACTACAGCTGGGCATCGAGCTGGTCCGCTTCGACATGTCCGAGTACATGGAACCGCATTCGATCAGTCGCCTGATCGGTGCCCCTCCGGGTTACGTCGGCTTCGACCAGGGCGGCCTGCTGACCGAGAAGATCGTCAAGACGCCGCATTGCGTGCTGCTGCTGGACGAGATCGAGAAGGCGCACCCGGACATCTTCAACATCCTGTTGCAGGTGATGGACCGCGGCGTGCTGACCGATACCAACGGTCGTGAAGCCAACTTCAAGAACGTGGTGCTGGTGATGACCACCAATGCCGGCGCGGCGCAGGCCTCGCGGCGTTCGATCGGTTTCACCAAGCAGGACCATGCCACCGACGCAATGGAGACCATCCGTCGCAGCTTCACCCCGGAATTCCGCAACCGCCTCGACGCGGTCGTGCAGTTCCAGGCGCTGGGCTTCGAGCACATCCTGCGCGTGGTGGACAAGTTCCTGATCGAGCTTGAGATGCTGCTGCAGGACAAGCACGTCAGCCTGTCGGCCACGCCGACCGCGCGTGATTGGCTGGCCCACCATGGTTTCGACCCGCTGATGGGTGCCCGCCCGATGGCCCGCGTGATCCAGGACAAGATCAAGCGTCCGCTGGCCGACGAGCTGCTGTTCGGCAAGCTGGTCAACGGTGGCAAGGTCAGCATCGACGTCCGCGACGACGAGCTGGTGGTCGAAACCCAGGCCGAACCAGAGCGCCTGCTGCCGGTGACGGTGGAGTAAGGCGGCGCCGGATCCATTCCGGGTGCGGTTGGAAAACAAGGGCGGCTCCGGCCGCCCTTGTTGCGTATCCGCCCTTCAACGTCCCTGCTGGGCCAGGCGCTTGAAGGTTGCCGCATCGACCGGCTCGATCCAGGTCACGGTGCAGTGGTTGCTGTCGGTCTGCAGCGTGCTGCGAGCATCGCCACAGATCTGCTCGGTCGTGTTGGGTGTGAAGAAGACGTAGCTGGCCGATGCCGCGGCGCCCAGGCAGCGCTTCTGCAGGTGGACCCGATAGTGGTTGTTGCCGTCGCGCAGCAGCACTTCGCGTTCCGTACTGGAGGGGCGGATGTCGCGGCTGGTGCCGAGGGCGATGCACTCGGCCGGGGTGGAGGGTTTGGCGGGTTTGGCGGGTTCGGCGGCGCGCGCCGACAGGGGGAGGCTGGCCAGCAGAACTGCCGGCAGCAGGACGTGCGGGAGCAGGGCGTTCATGATCGGGCGGGGGTGGCGATCCGGACTGGATCGGATCCCACGATGCCGCTGTCGCTGCAAATGCGAATCTGCCGCAAGCAGGGCTGACCGACGCCATGGTGAGATCGGTCACGATGACCTTTGGCGCATCAGGCCGCGATTGAACGAAATCCCTGCTGGCGCCGCCATCCCCGATGACGAATGCGACCGCCTCGTGCGGAATGTGCAATCGCGATGCTGGATGTTGGACAGGGACGAAAATGCGCTGCGGGCGAAGTCTGGAACTTTCTTTCGCGCACGACAAAAGGCCAGCAGCGAGGCCGGCCCTGTCGGAGTGGCGCAGTGCGCCGACCGCTTACTTCATGCGGTAGGTGATACGACCCTTGGTCAGGTCGTACGGGGTCATTTCAACCTTGACCCGGTCACCGGTGAGGATGCGGATGTAGTTCTTGCGCATGCGGCCGGAGATGTGGGCGATGATTTCGTGCCCATTTTCCAGACGAACGCGGAAAGTGGTGTTCGGCAGCGTCTCGCTGACGGTGCCCTCGAACTCGATGGAATCGTCTTTCGACATGTAGTCCTGTGCGGTTCAGAAAACGGCCACGCTGGGCCTAAGGCGCGGTATTTTACGCGTGATGGGCCCGGCTTGCAAAGTTTGTGTTAACCCCCGGCCAAACGCCGTGCTGGCAAGCGTCCTACCGCCTGGGTCCAGGGGCCTTCACGGCCGTCACGGTGCACGGCCTGACGGACGTGCTCCAGAAAGTCCACGCGCGGCAGGTGTTCGGCGCCCATCCGCAGCAGGTGCGGATTCTCCACCTGGGCATCGATCAGTTCCCAGCCCCAACCACGCAGGGTGGATGCCAGGGTGGCCAGGGCGATCTTGGAGCCGCCGCTGGCGCCACTGAACATGCTCTCGCCGAAGAACATGGCGCCGATCGCGACGCCGTAGATGCCGCCGACCAGCGTCTGCCGATCCCAGACTTCGAAGGAATGGGCGAAGCCGAGATCGTGCAGCTGGCTGTAAGCCTCGACCATCGCCGGGCTGATCCACGTGCCGTCCTGGCCTGGCCGCGGCGCTGCAGCGCAGGCACGCATCACACGGCTGAAGGCGGTGTCGGCGGTGATCTCCCACGTGCTGCTGCGCAATTGGCGGCGGAAGCGGCTGGACAGATGCACGCCCTCGGTGCGGAACACCATGCGCGGGTCCGGCGACCACCACAGGATTGGCTCGCCCTCGCTGAACCACGGAAAGATGCCGCCGGCATAGGCATTGAGCAGTCGCACCGGATGCAGGTCGCCGCCCACCGCGAGCAGGCCGTCGGGCTGGCGCAGGGCGGTCTCGGCCGGAGGGAAGGGGGCGTCCGGCGCATCGGCCAGGCGCCAGGGCAGCTGGCGGGTCATGCCGCCATTGTATTCGCCGTGGTGATCGCTGATGTCTGGCACCATCAGCGTCCAATGGCAAGGAGCCCTACGCATGAGTGACGCGATCACCGCAATCCTCGATGTGCACGACACCCCGCGCACGCGCAACGACAGCCAGAGCATGCTGCTGGCGCTGGCCACTGAGCAGCCGGACCAGCTCGGTGCGCTGATGCTGCTGGCCCTGGCCCGGCGCTCACCCGGCTCGGCCTTTCTCGACATGGCGCTGGATCTGCTGCCCGACGAAGCGGTTGCGCCGGTCTGTGTCGAGGCCTGGCGTCGCTATCGAGATGGCGAGCGCGGCGAGCTGCTGGCCAGCGTGATGGAGTTCGCCAGCTATCAGGCGCCACAGCTGCTGCAGGACGACTGGGAGGCATTGCTGGCGGTCGCCACTGAGGATGAGCTGCAGCTGGCGTCGCAGGTATGGCGTGGCTTGCCCTCTGCCATTGCCGCACAGTGGGCGCAGATCCTGGCCGAAGCCGATGACGATCGCGAGATGGCGCGAGCCCGGGCGCTGTTGCTGGCAGCCCAGCCGGAGGCCTACGCCGTTGCCCGCGGCTACGCGGTCGACTGGGGGCGGTTGGATGCCGAGGTCTGGGCGCACTGGGCCGGCGTCGCCGACGGACCGCAGCCGCGGCGCCTGCATGGGGAGCGGCCGTTGCACATCCGCTTCGGCCGCGAGCAGCATCGCGCGCAGGTGGCCGAAGAGCCGAGCTGGCGCAAGCGCATCTGGCGCCTGCACCCGACCTGGAATGGTGGGCATGTGCACCACGCCGGGCAGATGGGAGGGCCGCTGGAAGCGCTGTGTGGCAGCTGCCATGCGCCGCTGCAGCGCCTGCTGCGAACCGATGCTGCCGCGCTGCAGCCGGGCGCGGCGGGTGAGATCACGCTGGGCCTGTGCCTGGACTGCTGCGGTTGGGAAGATCCGCCTGTGCGTTTCTATCGCCACGATGCCGCCGGCCTGCCCAGCTGCCACCCCAGTCAGCGTTTGGAGGTGCCGGCCACGCCGACCGACAGCGGTGATCTGATGCAGGCCGAGGTGGGTCTGGCCGCCATGGACAGTGCGCGCTGGCAGCAGCAGGACTGGGGACAGTCCAATCATCGGCAGAACCTGTCGCGCGTGGGCGGTGCGCCGAGCTGGGTGCAGAGTGCCTGGTATCCGGCGTGCATCGATTGCGGTGAGGAGATGCCCTTCGTGATGCAGCTCGATTCGACGCTGCCGACCACCGGTGGCGGCGCGCTGCTCTGGGGCAGTGGCGGCATGCTCTACACGCTCTGGTGTGCGACGTGCCGGGTGAGTGGGCACTTCTGGCAGTGCACCTGAGCACAGCGTCCTCGCCAGCGCTCGGATAAACGCCAACCTTGGTTGGCAGACCTCATTGCTCTGGTAGGTGCCAACCTTGGTTGGCAGGCCTCATTGCTCTGGTAGGTGCCAACCTTGGTTGGCACGCTTCTCGGTACCGCGCCAGTCGAGCAAGCTCGACTCTACGACTCTACGCGGAACGGCCCATGCCCCTGCAACTCCTGCTGGTACCGCCGCACATCGCGCCGCTCCTGCCGGCACCAGTCCTGCAGTGCTTCTGCGAAATCCGCATCAGCCACCCAGTGCCGGCTGCGCACCCGCGTCGGCAGGAACCCGCGCGCCAGCTTGTGCTCGCCCTGTGCACCCGGCTCGAAACGGGTCAGCCCTTCGCGCAGGCAGTATTCGATGCCCTGGTAGTAGCAGGCTTCGAAGTGCAGGCCGGGCAGGGTGGCGCCGCCCCAGTAGCGGCCGTACAGCGTGTCGCCACCGCGCAGGCACAGCGCCCCGGCAATCGGCTCGCCGTCCAGTTCGGCCAGGAACAGCACCAGCCCGCGACCCAATGAAATGGCCAGATGGCGCAGGAACGCCTCGGTCAGCGCCGGAGCGTTGCCGTACTCGAGGAACGTCTGCAGGTAGAAGCGATACATCGCCTGCAGGTCCGCGCGGCTGGCCTCGTCGCCGTGCACCACGCGGAAGCTGATGCCCTGGCGGGTGACCTTGGCGCGTTCCTGGCGGATGTTCTTGCGATGCTTGTGATTCATCGCACCGAGGAACTGGTCGAATGTCGCCCAGTCACCGGGGTTCTGCCACTGGAACTGCACATCCTCGCGCAGCAGCCAGTCATCGCCGAACAGGACCTCGTCGCCGGCGGCATGGAAGTTGATATGGGCCGAGGACACATCCAGCGTCGGCAGCGCCTCGCGCAATGCCGACAGCAAGGTGGCGCGCTCTGAATCGTGACGGGCCAGCAGCCGCGGGCCGGTGACCGGCGAGTACGGCACCGCGCCCAGCCACTTCGGATAGTAGTCGCGGCCATGACGGGCATACGCGTTGGCCCAGGCATGGTCGAACACGAACTCGCCGTGCGAATTGGTCTTCAGGTAGCCCGGAATGGCGCCGACCAGCGTGTCGCCCTCCCACAGCGTGAAGTGCCGGGGCTGCCAGCCCCAGTCCTCACGCAGGCAGCCATGCTGTTCCAGGCCCGACAGGAAGGCGTGGCTGACGAAAGGATTGCGGCCGTCGTGCAGTGCATCCCAGTCGGCGGCGGCAATGGACTGCAGGGAGTCGAGGAAGCGAGGGGAGGACATGAGGGAAGGATAGGGCAGATGAAACAGAAAGGCCGACGCACTGGCGTCGGCCTTCTATCCGGAGTCGAGCGTGGCTCGACCCTACAGAAGCGGGTCAGCCTCTCAGCTGGCCTTGCCCTGCGCGTCCAGGTAGCGCTCGGCATCCAGCGCCGCCATGCAGCCGAAGCCGGCCGAAGTGATCGCCTGGCGGTAGTGCTGGTCGGCCACGTCGCCGGCGGCGAACACGCCTTCCACCGAGGTCTGGGTGGCATTGCCGCCCAGGCCCGAACGGATTTCCAGGTAGCCGTTGTTCATTGCCAGCTGGCCGTCGAACAGGGTGGTGTTCGGGTGGTGGCCGATGGCCACGAAGAAGCCGTGGGCGTCGATGTCGCGGGTGCTGCCGTCCAGCGTGGACTTCACGCGCACACCGGTCACGCCGGCGTCGTTGCCCAGCACTTCCTCCACCTGGTGGTGCCAGACGGTCTCGATCTTGCCTTCGGCCACCTTCTTGAACAGCTTGTCCTGCATGATCTTCTCCGCCTTCAGGGTGTCGCGGCGGTGGACCAGGTAGACCTTGCGGGCGATGTTGGACAGGTACAGGGCCTCTTCCACGGCGGTGTTGCCGCCACCCACCACGACCACGTCCTGGTCGCGGTAGAAGAAGCCGTCACAGGTGGCGCAGGCGGACACGCCGCGGCCCTTGAACTCGTCTTCGGTCGGGATGCCCAGGTACTTGGCGGTGGCGCCGGTGGAAATGATCAGCGCATCGCAGGTGTACTCGTGGCTGTCGCCGATCAGCTTGAACGGGCGCTGCGACAGGTCGGCGGTGTGGATGTGGTCGAAGATGACCTCGGTCTCGAAGCGCTCGGCATGAGCCTGCATGCGCGCCATCAGGTCCGGGCCCATCAGGCCGTGGGCGTCACCCGGCCAGTTGTCCACCTCGGTGGTGGTCATCAGCTGGCCGCCCTGCTGCAGGCCGGTGATCACGACCGGCTTCAGGTTGGCGCGGGCGGCGTAGACGGCGGCGGTCCAACCGGCCGGGCCGGAACCGAGGATGACGAGGCGCTGGTGGCGGGAGGGCAGGCTGGTGCTCATGTAAACTCGCGAAAAGGTAGATGGGACAAGGCGCTGGCGATATTTGCGCAGCATCCGTGGCAGGTCATAGAGTGGCGGCTGGGGCAGGGCGATTCAAGCCGATGAACAGAACGCCGTCATCCAGCGGTGGGTCCTGCCCTCCGCAGACCCTGTCAGATGTCGCATAACTGAAAACTGACGCCGTCTCATTTATTATCAATCACTAACAGCGCATTCCAAAGGTATGGTCTAAGGTGGCGAAGCAGGTCCCCGAACGCTCCAAGTCCGACGACAGCAAGGCGTCACGTCGCACGGCCGCGGCGGCGACGACCGACAATCCACGCCGCCAGCGCCTCTGGCGCGATCTGGGCCTGATCGCCATCGCGCCGGCCCTGCTCTACCTGGCGGCCAGTCTTTTCACCTATTCAGCGACGGACCCGGGCTGGTCGCATACCGGCAGCGTGATCGCGCCGGTGCACAACCTCGGCGGCCGCGCCGGGGCCTGGATCGCCGACGTGCTGCTACAGCTGTTCGGCTACATCGCCTTCCTGCTGCCCGTGGTGCTGGGCGCGCTGGCGTGGATCGCCATGTTCGGGCTCAAGCGCGAAAGCAAGGGCGAGAACGACCTGGACCCGGCACTGCGCCTGGTCGGTCTGGTCGGCTTCCTCATCGCCGGTACCGGCTTCCTGCACGTGCGCCTGTTCAGTGGTGATATCTCCAGTGCCGGCGGCATCCTCGGCAAGCTGGTCGGCAATTCGCTCACCGTGGGCTTCGGCGCGCTGGGCGCGAACCTGTTCGTGCTGGTGCTGCTGCTGGCCTCGATCACCCTGGCCACCGGGCTGTCGTGGTTCACGGTGATGGAAAAGATCGGCCGCGGCGTGATGTCGCTGGCGCCGTTGCTGGCGCGCAAGAAGGAAGAAGTCACCGAGTGGCAGCAGACCCGGGTGATGCGCGAGGAGCGCCAGGAAGTGCGCAAGGCCGATGCCGAGGTGCGCGCCAAGCGCGAGCCGGTGAAGATCGAGCCGCGCCCGGAACCGGTGATCGAGAAGAGTGATCGGGCCAAGCGCGACACGCAGATCCCGATGTTCCGTGGCGTAAACGGCGACGGCTCGGACCTGCCGCCGCTGGCTCTGCTGGACGACCCCAAGCCGCAGCCGGTGGGCTACGACAAGGAAACCCTGGACGCGCTGTCGCGGCAGATCGAGTTCAAGCTGAAGGACTTCCGCATCGACGCCCAGGTGGTCGGCGCCAACCCTGGCCCGGTCATCACCCGCTTCGAGATCGAGCCCGCGCCGGGCATCAAGGTCAGCCAGATCAGTTCGCTGGACAAGGACATCGCGCGCGGCCTGTCGGTGAAGTCGGTGCGCGTGGTCGACGTGATTCCGGGCAAGTCGGTGATCGGCCTGGAAATTCCCAACGTCACCCGCGAGATGATCTACCTCTCCGAGCTGCTGCGTTCGAAGGAGTACGACAAGTCGGCCAGCGTGCTGACCCTGGCGCTGGGCAAGGACATCGCTGGCCGCTCGACCGTGGCCGACCTGGCGCGCATGCCGCACCTGCTGGTGGCCGGTACCACCGGTTCGGGCAAGTCGGTGGCGGTCAACGCGATGGTGCTGAGCCTGCTGTTCAAGGCCTCGCCGAAAGATCTGCGGATGCTGATGATCGACCCGAAGATGCTCGAACTGAGCGTCTACCAGGGCATCCCGCACCTGCTGGCGCCGGTGGTCACCGACATGAAGGAGGCCGCCAACGGCCTGCGCTGGTGCGTGGCCGAGATGGAGCGCCGCTACAAGCTGATGAGCGCGGTGGGCGTGCGCAACCTGGCCGGCTTCAACAAGAAGGTGAAGGAAGCCCAGGATGCCGGGCAGCCACTGATGGACCCGCTGTTCAAGCCGAACCCGGAACTGGGCGAGGCGCCGCGCCCGCTGGAGACGCTGCCGTTCATCGTCATCTTCATCGACGAATTCGCCGACATGATGATGATCGTCGGCAAGAAGGTGGAAGAGCTGATCGCGCGCCTGGCACAGAAGGCACGTGCGGCCGGCATCCACCTGATCCTGGCCACGCAGCGCCCGTCGGTGGACGTGATCACCGGCCTGATCAAGGCCAACATCCCGACCCGCATCGCCTTCCAGGTCAGCTCCAAGATCGACTCGCGCACCATCCTCGACCAGTCCGGCGCGGAAACCCTGCTGGGCCACGGTGACATGCTGTACCTGCCGCCGGGCACCGCCATGCCCGAGCGCGTGCACGGTGCCTTCGTCTCCGACGAGGAAGTGCATCGCGTGGTCGAGCACCTCAAGGCGATGGGCCCGGCCGACTATGTCGACGGCGTGCTGGACGAAGTGCAGACGATGGGTGACGGCGTGGTCGTCGGCGCCACCGGCCTGCCAGAGAACAGCTCTGCCGGCGACGAGTCCGACCCGTTGTACGACGAAGCGCTGCGGGTGGTCACCGAGACCCGCCGTGCCTCGATTTCCGGCGTGCAGCGCCGGCTGAAGATCGGCTACAACCGTGCAGCGCGACTGATCGAGGCCATGGAAGCGGCCGGCGTGGTCAGCTCGCCCGAGCACAACGGCGACCGCACGGTGTTGGCACCGCCGCCGCCGAAGTAAGACCCGACGTATCCCCCACGACGTCCAAGGAACCGACGCATGCTTCACCCCGTACCAAGCGCGCTGGCACTGGCGCTGGCAGCCTTCCTGGCTGCCGGCCCGGCACTGGCAGAAACCGCCACCTCCGCGCCCGCCACGGCGCCGCCTTCCACCAGCGGCGATACCGAAGCCAGCAATAATTTCAGCATTGTCCGTTACCGCGCCGACTACCAGGTGCGGCCCGATGCGGGCAATGTACAGACCGAAACCTACGAAGTCCTGCTCAAGACCAAGGCCTCGGTCGAGCAGTTCAGCCAGGTGCGGCTGAGTTACAGCGAGAAGATGGAGACGCTGGAAGTGCTCGGCGCCTACACCATCACCGCCGATGGCCAGCGCCGCGACGTACCCGCCGACCGCATCTACACCCAGGAGAGCTACTCCAGCGCCTCGGCGGCGATGTATGCCGACCGCAAGGTGCGGGTGATCGTGTTCCCGAACCTGGCCCCGGGCACGCGCCTGTACTACCAGGTGCGCCGCACCCAGGCCACGCCGTACTTCCCGGGCTATTTCGGCCTGTGGGAGACCTTCAATGTGTTCACCGAGTACGAGGACGCCGAGGTCACCCTGAGTGCGCCGGCCAACCTGCCGATGTTCGTCGACAGCCGCGGCGTGCAGGGCAGCGATCGCCCCACGGTGAAGAACGGCCAGGCGCAGTGGCGCTGGCGCTACCAGCGGCGCGAAGCCATGCCGGCACAGAACTGGTCGGCGGCGGGCTGGGAGTTCGGCCCGAACATCATGGCCAGCACCTATCGTGACTGGTCGCAGATGGGGCGCGCCTACCAGCTCAAGGCCGGCCCGGCCGCGCAGGTCACACCGGAACTGCAGGCGCTGGCAGACGAAATCACGACTGGCATCAGCGACCGTCGCGAGCAGGCTGACGCGCTGTACCGCTGGGTGGCGCAGAACATCCGCTATGTGGCGGTGTACCTGGGCAATGGCGGCCTGGAGCCGAACAGCGCGCAGAGCATCCTCGACAACCATTATGGCGACTGCAAGGATCACGTGACGATCCTCGAGGCGCTGCTGGCGGCCAAGGGCATCGCCAGCTCGCCGGTGCTGATCGGTGCCGGCGGTGGCCCGACGTTGCCGAAGATTCCGGTTCTGGGCCGCTTCAACCACGCCATCACTTATATTCCCGAGTTCGATCTGTACCTGGATTCGACCACTGCGTGGGCGCGCTTCGGACAGTTGCCGGAAGGTGACCTGGGCGCCCCGGTGATGCGTACCCGTGACGCCACGCTGGCGCGTACCCCGGCCAACACGCCGGAGCTCAATGCCACCTCGATGGACGTGCGTTTCACCTTCGACGCCAACGGCAACCTGCGCGGCGAGACGATCCCGAAGCTGGGCGAGAACGCCGAGATCGGCATGCGCGCCCAGTTCTCCCAGCTCAATGCGCAGAACCGTGCGCGCGCTGAAGAGCAGATCATGGCGGCGTCCGGTTTCGACGGGCGAGGGCAGCTGCAGATCCAAGGCGTTCCGGTCGACCTGACCCGGCCGTTCGGCTACCGCATGGCGTTCCAGGCCGAGGACTACGCCGACTTCAGCGTGGCCGGCGGCATGGCCGTGCCCGACCCGCCGGGTGGCGAATCGGTGCGCGGCCTGTACGCCACCGCCTCGGCGCCGGCCAACGAGACGCCGTTCTACTGCAATGCCAGCCTGCGCGAAGAGACCTATCGCCTGCAGTTTCCGGCCAACGCGCCGATCATCGCCATCCCGGCGAGCCAGCGCTTTGCGAATGCCGCCGGTGAGTACCGGGTGGACTGGAGCCGTGAGGGCCAGGACGTGATCGTGCATCACCGGTTGCAGCAGAACGCGGTGCGCGGCCCAGAGGCGCTGTGCCAGCCACAGGACTATCCGGCGTTCCGCGCGCTGTATCGCGAAGTGCGGCGTGGTTTCCGCGGCCAGGTGCTGTACGGCAAGCTGCCGGGCTCCGGCGGCTGAATCGCCGATGGACGTTCAGGGCGGCATAATGTCGCCCTGATCGCCCATTCATCTTTCCCCGGGCACACTGGCAACCACCTTTCCTGGCGCCCGCGCCCACAGGATTCCCGCATGAACTTCCGCTTCCGCCGTTTCCTTGCCACCACCACCCTGGCCGTGGCCTGCGCCGCCGCTGGCAGCGCCTGGGCTGGCGCCCGCGATGACCTGAAGTCCTTCACCAGTGGCTTGAAGGGCCTGGATGGCCAGTTCAGCCAGCAGGTGTTCGACAGCCGTGGCAAGGTGAAGGAATCGACCAGTGGCCGTGTGGCGCTGTCGGCGCCGCGCCTGTTCCGCTGGGAGTACGTGCGCCCGCACGAACAGCTGATCGTGGCTGATGGCAAGAAGGTCTGGATGTATGAGCCGGACCTGGAGCAGGCCACCGTGCGCGAGCAGGGCAAGGAAGAGCAGAACAGCCCGCTGACCGCACTGATCAACCCGGCGCTGCTGGAGCAGCAGTACGACGTCAGTGAAGAGGCCGCACAGCGCGATGGCCTGCAGTGGCTGTCGCTTTCGCCGAAGCGCGAGACCGAAGCCAGCTTCCAGTACGCCGCGTTGGGCTTCAACGCCCAGGGCCTGGCCAAGATGGAAATCACCGATGCTGTTGGCCAGCGTACCGTGATCAGCTTCAGTGGCTGGAAGCGCAACCCGGGTTTCGCTGCCGGCACCTTCAGCTTTACGCCGCCGAAGGGTACCGACGTCATCGGTAATTGATGGCGGTCGCCGGGCATGGCTTGGCGTCAACTGCTCTGGTGGGTGTCAACCGGCACCGCCTTGGCGGGTGTCAACCTTCTGCTCCGGCGGGTGTCAACCTTGGTTGACACGCTTTTGATCTGCCGGCCGGCGGCCGGCACTACCCGATCATGGCCCGGCGCTGGTGGGTGCCAACCTTGGTTGGCACGCGCTAGCGGTACAATGGGCGGGTGGCAAGACATCGTTCAACCTCCTTCCCCGGCCCCGATCTGCTGAGCGTCGATCGGGAACATCTGCGCCCGCTGGCCGAGCGCATGCGCCCGCGAACCCTCGACGAAATGGTCGGGCAGAAGCGCCTGCTGGCGCCGGACAGTGCGCTGCGCCGCGCGGTCGAATCCGGTCGCGTGCATTCGATGATCCTGTGGGGGCCGCCGGGCTGTGGCAAGACCACGCTGGCGCTGCTGCTGGCCGAATATTCCGACGCCGAGTTCCGTGCCATCTCCGCCGTGCTGTCCGGGCTGCCAGAAGTGCGCCAGGTGCTGGCCGAGGCCGCGCAACGCTTCGCCGAAGGCCGCCGCACCGTGCTGTTCGTGGATGAGGTACACCGCTTCAACAAGGCGCAGCAGGATGCATTCCTGCCGCACATCGAGCGCGGCACCATCCTGTTCGTCGGCGCCACCACCGAAAACCCGTCCTTCGAGCTGAACTCAGCGCTGCTGTCACGTTGCCGCGTGCATGTGCTGGAAGGCGTTTCGCCGACCGACATCGTCGAGGCGCTGGAGCGTGCGCTGGGTGATCGCGAGCGCGGCCTGGGCGAAGAGGGCATCGAGGTCGCTCCCGAACTGCTGCTGGAAATCGCCACCGCCGCCGATGGTGACGTGCGTCGTGCGCTGACCCTGTTGGAAATCGCCGCCGAGCTGGCGGGCGGGGAGGGCGGTCGCATCACCCCGCAGACCCTGACCCAGGTGCTGGCCGACCGTACCCGTCGCTTCGACAAGGGCGGCGAGCAGTTCTACGACCAGATCTCGGCGCTGCACAAGTCGGTACGCAGTTCCAACCCGGATGCCGCGCTGTACTGGCTGACCCGCATGCTCGATGGTGGCTGCGATCCGTCTTACCTGGCGCGCCGACTGACCCGCATGGCGATTGAGGATATCGGCCTGGCCGATCCGCGCGCGCAGAGCATGGCGCTGGAAGCCTGGGACATCTACGAGCGGCTGGGCAGCCCGGAAGGCGAGCTGGCGTTCGCCCAGCTGGTGCTCTACCTGGCCAGCACCGCCAAGTCGAATGCCGGCTATGCGGCCTTCAACCAGGCCAAGGCCGACGTGCGCGAGAGTGGTACCGAAGAAGTGCCGCTGCACCTGCGCAATGCGCCGACCAAGCTGATGAAAGAGCTGGGCTACGGCGCCGAGTACCAGTACGACCATGATGCCGAAGGCGGTATCGCACTGGACCAGACCGGTTTCCCCGATGCGATGGGTGAGCGCGTGTACTACAACCCCGTGCCGCGCGGGCTGGAGATCAAGTTGAAGGAAAAACTGGATCGGCTGCGCGCGGAGCGTGAGGCCGCGCGAGCCGCGAAGGGCCGCTGACCCGGCTTCTGTAGAGTCGAGCCATGCTCGACTGCTTTTCGCAGCGCCTCACGGCTCCCGACAGCCGAGCATGGCTCGGCGCTACATTGTCCCCGGCGCCGGTCTTTGGCACACTGCGCGGCTACTTTTTCAAGGATTGATGCCGTGCAGGAAATGATTCTGCCGTTGAAGCGCTACGCCCAGTTCGAGGGTCGCGCCAACCGCCGCGAGTACTGGATGTACCAGCTGTTCCTGTTCCTGGTCGCAACGGCAGTGATGCTGCTGGCCGGCGTGCTGGCGATCCTTCTGCGCAACAGTGCCGATGCGCTGGCCGGCATCCTGATCGGCATGGTGGTACTGCTGTGTGTGATGTGGCTGGTCACGATCGTGCCGCTGATCGCGGTGACCGTACGCCGCCTGCATGACTGCAACCAGTCGGGCTGGCTGTTCCTGTTGGCGCTGGTGCCAGGCGGCGGGATCGTGATCATGATCTTCTCGTTGCTGCCGGGCACGCCGCAGGAGAACGTTTATGGTCCGGTGCCTTCGGGGCCGTGACGTTGCGTGAGTCGAGCATGGCTCGACGCTACAGAGGCAAAGAAAAGAAGCCGGCATCTTGCCGGCTTCATCTTTACTTGATGGTGCAATCGCCGAAGGACAGGTAATCGGTGCCCGAGCTGAACTGCAGCGTGCAGCTGGCGGTGAAGGTTGCGCCTTCTTCCAGTGCGCCCAGCTTGGCGGCCTGCTGTTCATCGTCCGTGGTCAGTCGGGCCATGACATTGCCCTGGTCATCGCCGGCCTCGATCAGCGGCTCGCCCGCCAGGTTGCTGGAAACGCTCAGTGCTACGGCAGTGAAGGTCACCGTCTGGTTGAGTTGGTCCATGCCCAGTGACGAATTACCGGCCTCTTCAAAGGCCTGGTAGAGCGTTGGCAGGTCCTGCGCGGCGTGGGCGGCCAGCGGGGCGAGCAGGCCGAGGGCAAGTGCGATCAGTGCGTTGTGCTTCAAGGGTTCTCACAATCATGGGATCCAATCCCATGGCGGTTGTGTACAGATGAACGCGACCCGGATGGCGGCAAGTACCCGCCATCCATGGCTGCGCTGGAAGCGGGGCGATCCAATGCCCCGATGGGCGGCAAAATAGGGGAAGTGCCGCCCCTTGCGCAACCCGGGCATGCGCGCGCGTGATACACAGCGTGACGTTTGATCGATGTGATAATCATTCGCGTTTAAGGTAGACTGCGGTCCCTTGTGAACCGGCGGCCCTGGGCCGCTTCTGCCGCCGCTGATGAAGCATTTCGTCCTTCCTTCGCGCCGTGGTCCGCTGGCCCGCGGCCTGGCCGCCTTGATGATGGGTCTGCTCCTGGCCACCCCGTACGCCCATGCACAGCAGCGCAATCCGCTGCAGAAGATCGGTCACACCGTGCTCGACGAGCCCGCGGCCAGCTATCGCTTTGAGCATTTCGTGGTGGACAGCCCCGACCAGCAACGCCGCTGGCGGGTGAATGTGGCGATCCCCGCCAAGGCCGGCAAGGCGCCGCTGCCGGTGCTGTACGCGTTGGACGGCAACGCCGTCGCCATGGTGCTGGACCAGCCGTTGCTGGCCGAACTGGCCGCGCGCAAGGCGCCACCGGTGCTGGTGCTGATCGGCTACGACAATGACCTGCGCATTGATTCCAAGGCGCGCACCCGCGACTACACCGCATGGATCGATCGCGCCGACGATGAAAGCGGAATAACCCAGGCGGTCGGCGGTGGTGCCGCAGCCTTCCTGGACGTGATCGAGCGCCGCATCAAGCCGGAAGTCGAGCGTCGCGCACGCATCGATACGCAGCAGCAAGCGCTGTGGGGTCACTCGCTGGGCGGGTTGTTCGTACTCAACGCGCTGTACACCCGCCCCGCCGCCTTCCAGTTCTATCTGGCGGCCAGCCCGTCGCTGTGGTGGAGCCAGGGCGCGGCACTGGGCGATCCGGAACAGCAGTTCGTGCAGAACGTGCATGGCCAGCCGGCAAAGCTCTGGCTGATGCTGGGCGGTGCCGAGCGCGTCGGCGATCGTGGCAAACGCGACATGAACAATCCGCGCGTGGTCGCACACCTGCGTCGCATCGGCGGTGCCACCCCGGATGCGGCGATGCAATTGTCCGAGCGGCTGGGCAAGGTGCCGGGCCTGAGCGTGCAGTACCGCGAGTTCGACGGCCTCGGTCACGGCCCGATGCTGCCGGCTTCCTTCCACGCTGCGCTGCATGAACTGTACGGCGTGACCGACCGCAGCGCCGGTGACGGTGCCCCCACGGATGGTGACAACGCCGCCGAGTGAATCCCTTCGCACGCGATGCCGTGCGACCCCACTACCCAGGCGAGGCTGCCGGCGTGCAGCGGCCCAGGCAACCGATGAATCCCGCGTCACGTGGCGCGGCCTACGTGTGCAAGGAGCCTTCCATGTCGTTCCGTCCGTCTTTCCGTCTCACCTCTCTCGCCGCCGGCCTGTTGCTGGCGGTGACCACCACCGCGCAGCCGGTGTTCGACCAGCCGGCCAACGCCACCTTCAAGGGTGAGGTCGTCTCACGCGGTGAGAACGTGGTTCCCGGCAGCACTGCCGACGTGGTCGGCCGTGGGTTCGTGCCGGGCCAGAAGGTCAGCCTGCTGCGCGGTGACAGCGTGCTCAACGCGCAGCCGCTGGTGGTCGATGCTGATGGCAACTTCAAGGCCCAGTTGAGCATTCCGGCCGACGCGGTGCCGGGCACCCATCCGGTGGTGGTGCGCGCCAGCCAACCGGCTGCGGCCACCGTGCTGAAGCTGCGCGTTTCGCCGCAGCTGCCGCTGTCCGGCCAGGCGCAGTTCGCCACCCAGTCCAACAAGCTGGTGCCGGGCCTGTACCAGTCCGCCTACAGCGCCGCCAGCAACGCACTGTTCGTGACCTCGGCGGTGGGTCGCCCGCCGGTGACACAGTCGCAGCTGCTGAAGCTGGACCCGAAGTCGCTGAAGGTGACCAAGGCGATCACCCCGGCGCAGGTGCCGGGCAGCACCAATGGCGCGGTGTACGCGGTCTACGGCGTGGGCGTGGATGACGCCAACGGCAATGTCTGGGTCACCAACACCCGCCAGAATTCCATCGCGGTCTATCGCCAGAAGGACCTGTCGCTGGTCCATCAGTTCCCGGTCGATGCCGTGCCGCACGCGCGCGACGTGGTGGTCGACGGCACGCGCGGCAAGGTGTTCGCTTCTGCCACCGGCGAGGACCACCTGTCGGTGTTCGATGCGAAGACCTTCAAGGAACTGCCGCAGGTGACGCTGGAATCCGGCGTGGACGACGGCAAGTTCACCCCGATGAGCCTGGTGCTGGATGAGAAGGGCGGCAAGCTGTTCACCGTCAGCATCGGCACGCCGGAAGCGGCGGTGATCGATGTGGCCAGCGGCAAGGTCGAGAAGGTCATCGACCTGGGTAATTCGATCAGTGCCTCGGGCGTGGCCTTCGACGCGGCACGCAACCGCCTTTACGTGGCCTCGCAGGGCACCGACAACCTGCTGATCGTCGACGTGGCGGCCGGCAAGGTGCTGCATGACGTGCCGGTCGGCGCCGGTGCGCTGAACGTCGCCTTCGATGATGCCTCCGGCCTGGCCTATGTCAGCAACCGTGGCGCTGGCACGGTCACCGTGGTGAATGGTGACGGCAAGGTGGTCGCCAACCTCGATGGCGGCACGCTGCCGAACCATGTCCGCGCCGACGGCAAGGGCAACGTGTTCGCGGTGAACAAGTCGCGTGGCGCCGAAGACCCGAAGGGTGACCGCATCACCCGCATCACCCCGAAGCAGTAAGTCACAGGGCAGGGCGGCGAGCGCGTCGCCCTGCCAGCAAGGAGAACAAGCATGAACATCGCGTCCCGTCTGCGCCTGTGTGCGCTTCCGTTGGCTTTTTCACTGGCGCTGTCTGCCTGTAGCGGTTCGTCGACGCCGCCTGATGGGCAGAAGGCCGCGGAGCCGCCCGCCGCAACGACCACTGCGGAAACCGCATTGCCGGCAGGCTGGCAGCGCGTGGCCGGCGCCGAAATGCCGGCCGTCCATGACCAGAAGGCGGTGCTGCCGGCCAAGGTGCATTCCGACGATGGTGCTGACATTGAAGTGACCGACACCCGTCGGATCATCGCCGGTGGCGACGACGTCATCGCGGTGATCGAGGCGTTGGGGCTGGGCAAGCAGGTGTTCGCGGCGCCGACCAATACCACCACCCAGGCCGGCCTGGCCGCGCCGCACCAGTTCCTGTTCAACCGAACCACTGGCGTGGAGGGCGTGTTGAGCCTGCAGGGCTCGCTGTTCCTCGGCAACAGCCTGCGCCGCCACACCGAGCTGGCCAAAAAGCTGCGCGAAGTGGGTGAGCCGGCGGTGGTCATCGATGACCTGCAGCCGGCGCCGGACAAGGTGCGCAAGGTTGCCGCCGCACTAGGGCTGGCCGAAGCAGGGCAGACGATTGCCACGCAGGTGCAGCGTCAGCTCGACGAGGCTGCAGCGATTGGCAAGGGCCTGGGCCATGCGCCACGACTGATCCACGTGTCGGCTACCGGTGCGGGTGGCTCACCGACCGTGGCGGGTGCCGACAGTGCGTCGGCGCAGCTGATCGCATTGGCTGGCGGCATCAACATCGGCACCGAAGCGGGGGTGAAGAACTACTCGCAGCTGAGCAATGAAGGCGTGGTCGCCGCGGCGCCGGAGGTGATCCTGGTGACCGAGCATGACCTGAAGCTGTTCGGCGGTGCCGAGGGTCTGTGGAAGGCGTACCCGACGCTGAAGCAGACCCCGGCCGGGCAAGCCAACCGGGTCTGGGTGATGCCGGATGTGCAGCTGAAGTACACCAGTGTCGGTTCCGGTGCTGGCGCGCTGGCGCTGGCCAAGGCCCTGGCGGGGTTGCCGAAGGCATGAGTCCGGCGGATCGGCGCCGCCGTCGCGGGCGGGCGATGTTGATGGTGGCGTTGCTGGCACTGCTGGGGGCAGTGCTGGCCTCGTTCGCCGTGGGCCCGCTGCGGCTGCCGCCGCTGGAGGTGATGCAGGCATTGGCGGTGAAGCTGGGCCTGCTCGATCCGCAGGCGGTCAGCAGCCGTGATCTGGCGGTGGTCTGGCAGCTGCGCATTCCGCGCGCCCTGCTGGGTGCGATGGTCGGTGCGTCGCTGGCGATGGCCGGTGCCAGTCTGCAGGGCCTGTTCGGTAACCCGCTGGCCGATCCCGGTATCGTCGGTGTCAGCCAGGGTGCTGCGCTGGGTGCGGTGGCTGCCATTGTTCTCGGCGCTGCGGGCGCAGCCGGTTGGCTGGTGCCGGTGGCCGCCTTCGCCGGCGGCGCGCTGGCGATCGGCCTGACCTACGCGCTGGCGCGGCCCGGCAAAGGCAGTGGCAACGCCACGCTGCTGCTGGTCGGCATCGCGATGGCGGCGTTCTGCTCGGCGCTGATCGGTTTCCTTACTTACATCGCCAGCGAAAGCGAACTGCAGTCGCTGGTGTTCTGGCAGATGGGCTCGCTGGCGCGCGCCAACTGGGCCGACGTGGCCGCGGTGGTGCCACTGTTTGCGATCGGCGTGTTCGCGTTGCAGCGGTTGGCCACGCCGCTGGACATGCTGGCGCTCGGCGAACGCCAGGCACAGCACCTCGGGCTGGATGTCACCCGCACGCGTCGCCGTCTGGTGGCGTTCAGTGCGCTGCTGGTGGGCGCAGCGGTGGCGTTTGCCGGTTCGATCAGCTTCGTTGGCCTGGTGGTGCCGCACGTTGCGCGCCTGCTGGTCGGCCCAGGGCATCGCTGGTTGCTGCCGTTGTCCGGCCTGCTTGGTGCGCTGCTGATCGTGGTGGCCGACACCGCGGCTCGCACGCTGGATCCGCCCGCAGAGATTCCGCTGGGCCTGTTCTCGGCCGCGCTGGGTGCGCCGTTCTTCCTCTGGCTGGTGCTGCAGCAGCGCCGCAAGGCGGCGCCATGAGCGTGCTGCTGAAGCTGCACGAGGTGGTGGTGCGCCGGCAGCAGCGCGAGATCCTGCATGGCATCTCGCTGGCGTTCGAGCCGGGCACGGTGACCGCCTTGGTTGGCCCGAATGGCGCGGGCAAATCCACGCTGTTGGCGGTGGCTGCCGGTGACCTGCGTGCGGACGAGGGTGAGGTGAGCCTGCTGGGCAAGCCCTTGGCCTGCTACAAAGCGGGGCCGCTGGCACGCGAGCGCGCGGTGATGCCGCAGGAGCACGGCGTGCGTTTCGCCTTCAGCGTGGAGGAAGTGGTGGCGATGGGGCGGTTGCCGCATCCGCCGGATCCGGTGGTGGACGACGCCCAGGTGGAGGCGGCAATCGATGCCGCCGAACTGCAGGCCCTGCGCCTGCGCGAGGTGCAGCAGCTGTCCGGTGGCGAGTCCGCCCGCACCACGTTCGCCCGTGTGCTGGCACAGGACACGCCGTTGCTGCTGCTGGATGAGCCGACCGCCGCGCTGGATCTGCGCCATCAGGAGCGCACGCTGCGCAGTGTGCGCGCCTGTGCCGAAGCCGGTGCGTGCGTGATCGTGGTGCTGCACGACCTCAATCTGGCCGCCGGCTATGCCGACCGCATCGTGTTGCTGGAACAGGGCAGGGTGGCGGCTGATGGCACGCCGCTGCAGGTGCTGACCGAAGACAACCTGCAGCGGGTCTACCAGCAGGATGTGGTGGTCCTGGAGCACCCGCGGCGTGGGGTGCCGTTGGTGGTGGTGACCTGAGAGCCCAGCCGTTCTGCGCGGCGACGTATCATGTGCAGTTCGTTTTCTTCAATGGACTGACACAATGATCCGTACCCTCACGCGCTGCGCGCTTCTGTCTGCACTGGTCGCCTCCGTGTGCGCCGCAAACACGGCGTCGGCCGCCTCGGTCTCCCTGATCAAGGCCGCCGACCGGGCTTCGCTGATCGAGAGCCGGCATTCGGCCGGCGAGGGTGCGCCGGCGGTTCCGGTAACGACCCGCTACTTCGCCAATGACGAAATGCTCATCAGCTGGGATGACCAGCAGGTATTGATGCTGTGCAAAGAGGCGGTGTACCTGAAGATTCCTGCGGGCAAGGCCGGTGCCGGCGCGTTGGCGCCCGAGACGCGGCAGATGATTGCCTATCAGGCACTGATGTCCGGAATGGGGTCGCTGGCAGCCGTGGCCGAAGCGGCGGGCGATTCCGTGGAGGTAGCCGACGACGGCAGTGAAACCCGTCGCGTGGGTGAGAGCAGCTGGGCCTACGGTGTGGAGCGCTATGACGTCACCACTCAGCGCATGGCCGATGGCGCGCTGCGGGTTCGGACGGCCAAGACCGAGACCGTGAACAACGCCAAGCCGGCGTCGCCGGATGACATGTTCAGTACCGAAGATGATCAGGCGGCCCGTCTGTCCGAGTTGGCGCCGGTCGGCAGCTGGACGGAGGTAGTGATCCACGGTGGCCCGCGTCAGGCGCAGGTGGATCCGGCGATGTCGTTGAAGGGATGGATCCCGATGGAGGACGACCAGGCGACGACAGTGGCCGAGGCTCGCAGGTTGCATGAGTGCAAGTGAGGCCTTGCAGCTGTCAGATCCCTTTGCCTGTGGCAAAGGAATCTGACCTGACGCAGGCTGGCCTCATCGTTCCATACCACTCAGCGCATGGCCGATGGCGCGCTGCGGGTTCGGACGGCCAAGACCGAGACCGTGAACAACGCCAAGCCGGCGTCGCCGGATGACATGTTCAGTACCGAAGATGATCAGGCGGCTCGTCTGTCCGAGTTGGCGCCGGTCGGCAGCTGGACGGAGGTAGTGATCCACGGTGGCCCGCGTCAGGCGCAGGTGGATCCGGCGATGTCGTTGAAGGGATGGATCCCGATGGAGGACGACCAGGCGACGACAGTGGCCGAGGCTCGCAGGTTGCATGAGTGCAAGTGAGGCCTTGCAGCTGTCAGATCCCTTTGCCTGTGGCAAAGGAATCTGACCTGACGCAGGCTGGCCTCATCGTTCCATTTTTGTGTGCAATATTCACTTGCGCGCCAGATTGGCAGGTCTAGAATGCGCACCATGAACCGGATGCCGCTCCTGAAGTTTTTCACCCTGACCCGCGCGAGCGCGGAACGGGCGTGTCTGCCTGGAGCCCCACGACGCCGTTGAAGCGGCCATCGCTGGACCTTCGACAGAGCGCCCTTCGGGGCGCTCTTTTCGTTTTTGTTTCTTGTTAGTCGACTAACAGTCGACTCTACCCAGTCGACTCTACCTACTCGACGCTACCCAGTACTGCGAAGGAGAACGTGCCATGCACCAGATCGCCGAGACCGAACGCTAGCCGCGCACCCTGTCGCCAACCGGGGTGTGCGGCCCCTGAAGTTGGCTTTGCAGGAACCTTTCTCATGAACACCCAAGTCCTTTCCCGCCGTCGCAACCTTGGCATCATTGCCCACATCGACGCCGGCAAAACCACGCTGACCGAACGCCTGCTGTGGAAAAGCGGCGAAATCCACCGCGTCGGCGAAGTGCACGACGGCAATGCGACCACCGATTTCTCGGCGATCGAACGCGAGCGCGGCATCACCATCGGCGCTGCCGCCGTTCAGGCACAGTGGGCGCCGCGTGACCTGCCGCCGCATCGGCTGACCCTGATCGACACCCCCGGCCACATCGACTTCGCGATCGAAGTCGAGCGTTCACTGCGCGTGCTCGACGGCGCGGTGGCCGTGTTCTCGGCCGTGGACGGCGTGCAGCCGCAGTCCGAGACGGTGTGGCGCCAGGCGCGTCGCCATCGCGTGCCGCTGATCGCCTTCGTCAACAAGATGGACCGCGTCGGCGCGTCGTTCGAGCGCGTGCTGGAGCAGCTGCAGGACAAACTGCAGGCGCGGCCGTGGGCGCTGGGCGTGCCGCTGGGCAGCGAAAGCGGCTTCAACGGCTGGGTCGATCTGGTCGATGAGCGCGTGCTGCAGTGGCAGGACGGCGCGGCAGCGACGGTTACCCCGTGGGACGACGCGGCGCGGGCCCAGTGGCAAGCCCAACGCGATGCGCTGGTCGAGGCCGTGGCCGATCATGACGAGCAACTGGCCGATGCCTGGTTGGCAGGTTGCGTGATCGATGCCGGGATGCTGCGTGCGGCGATCCGCCGGGCGACGCTGGCGGGTGCGGGCGTGCCTGTGCTGGCCGGTGCTGCGTTCAAGGACAAGGGTATCGAGACGCTGCTGGACGCCGTGGTCGATTACCTGCCGTCGCCGCTGGATCGTCCTGCCGTCAGCGCCGAAAGCGATGAGGGCGAGGTGGTGCTGCCGCCGGATCCGGAGGGTCCGCTGGCCGGCCTGCTGTTCAAGATCACCCACCAGCAGCACGGCGCGCTGAGCTTCGTGCGGCTGTACTCGGGCACGTTGAAGGTGGGCGACGCGGTGGCCAGTTCGCAGCATCCGCAGGGTCGGCGCGTCAGCCGACTGGTGCGGGTGCAGGCCGACCAGACCCACGACATCGAGCAGGCCGTGGCCGGTGACATCGTCGCGGTGCTGGGCTGGAAAGATGCGGTCAGTGGCGAAACGCTGAGCGGCCGTGCGCAGCCGCTGCGCCTGGAGAACATCCAGGCCCAGGCGCCGGTGCTGGCCTGGCGATTGGAGCCAGCGCGTGCGGCCGACCTGATCCGGATGGCCCAAGGCCTGGCCAGCCTGGCCCAGGAAGATCCCTCGTTCCGCGTCGAAACTGATCGCGACACGGCGGAGACCCTGGTCTGGGGCATGGGCGAGCTGCACCTGGAGGTGATGGTCGAACGCCTGCGCAGTGAATGGAAGGTGGACGTGGGCGTGGGTGCGCCGCGCGTGGCCTACCAGGAGACGCCGATGCGTTCGATGACGGGTGTGGTCGGGCGGCTGGTCAAGCAGACCGGCGGCCAGGGTCAGTTCGCGCACGTGGTGCTGGATGTCTCGCCGCGCGAGGACGACCAGGTGGTGTTCAACGACCGCATCGTGGGTGGCGTGGTGCCGCGCAGCTTCATCGCCGCGGTGGAGAAGGGCGTACGTGCTGCGCTGTCGGAAGGGCCGCAGGGTCATCCGGTAGTCGGTATCGAGGTCAGTCTTGTCGATGGCCAGACCCACGCCAAGGATTCGTCGGAGATGGCGTTCCACCGTGCGGGTGCCGAGGCGATCAAGGCGGCGCTGGCCGAAGGTGGCACGCAGTTGCTGGAGCCGGTGATGGCGGTGACGGTGCACTCGCCGTCGGCGTCGGTGGGTGATGTGGTCGGCGACCTCAACCGTCGCCATGGTCGCATTGCCCGCATCGACGACCAGGAGGGTCGCGCCGAGGTCAGTGGCTTTGCGCCGCTGGCGCAGCTGGTGGGTTACACCACGTCGTTGCGTTCGCTCAGCCAGGGGCGGGCGAGCAGCGAGGCGCACCTGCACGGCTACGAGCCGGTACGTGCTGCATGAGGAAGGAGAGGGGAGCCCGTTCGCGGGCTCCTTTTTTTTGTGGCCGGAGCCGTACATCCACACATGGCGTGGATGCGGCCCTCGGGATGCGATTTTTTGCACTGCATCGCAACAAAACTGCAGAAAAAGCTGGATTAAAGTGATGCCTCACGATAAATTGCGCACCCCCCGTTGCTCGCCGCCGCCCGCACCCCTCTCATGCGTGATGACAAAGACCCCGGAACCCTGGAGCTGACCCTGCCGCGAAAGCGCGGGCGTCCGCCCAAGTTCGGGTACGCCATGAGTGACGCGCAGCGGGCGGCGCGGTACCGCGCACGCCGGGCAGGGCAGGCCAACCATGCCGATGTGCGTTCCTGTTCGGACATGGTGCTGCTGGACAAGATCCGCGCTGCGGTCAGCGCGCGCGACACCGAACTGGCCGGATTCCTGGTTCATGTCCTCTGGCAGCGCTACCCCCTGCAGCTGAAATAGGCCGTCGGTGGGGTGGCCGTTGTCATCGAGCTTGTTGATAATGCGGGATTCAGGTTGTTCCCGCTGGCGCGCCCGGGATGGCAGGCGCGCATGATCGAATGGTTCCCAAGATGACCACCACCAGCGACACCACCACCGAAGCGGCGCCGAGCGGCGCCCCCCTGTTCTACACCCGTCCGGTGCCGCTGCAGGCCGATGTGCACGCCGATCTGCGCATCCTGCCGGGCAGGCTCGAGTTTGCTGCTGGCAACAACGCCATTCCGCTGGTGCTCGGTGAGTTCTCGCTGGCGCTGCACCACTTCCCGATCCTGTTCGCTGGCCCGACCGCCGTGCCGATGGCCGCCGTCGGTGTTTCCGACCAGAACCTGTTCATCAAGGACGGCCTGTGGGAAGACGAGGCCTACATCCCGGCCTACCTGCGTCGCCATCCCTTCATCTTCATCGACACCGGTGCGGACAACGACTTCCTGCTGGGAATCGACGAAGAGAGCTCGCGCGTGGTCAAGGGCGGTGACGAAGGCCAGCCGCTGTTCGTGGACGGCAAGGCCACCGAGATGGTGCAGCAGGCGCTGGAGTTCTGCGGCCAGTACACCCGCGAGCACGAACAGACCCAGGCCTTCTCCAAGGCCCTGATCGACAACGGCCTGCTGGTCGAGCGCAATGCTACCGTGCGCACCCCGGATGGCCGCGAGTTCAATCTCAACGGCTTCCTGGTCGTGGACGTCGAGAAGTTCGTGGCGCTGCCGGAAGCGACTGTGATCGAGTGGCACCGCAGCGGCTGGCTGGCCCTGATCCACCAGCACCTGATGTCGCTGGGCCGTTTCAACGATCTGACCCGTCGCCAGGTCGAGCGCCTGGCGGCCTGATCAGTCAGGCGGCATGGCTTCCGTACTGCGGGAGCCATGCCAGCACTGCAGTACCTGCAGCAGACGCCGCACATCGGCCCAATCGGGTGCGGCGTCATTCCCGAGCTCCCACAGATCGGCCGCGATTCCGACCTGATCGGTTGCACCGCAGAACTGCAGCGTGCCCTGCAGGCGGTGTGCATGATGGCGCAATGCCGTCGCATCGCATTCTTCGGTGGCCCGCGCGATGCTCAGCAGCTCGCCGTTGATGTCGTCCAGATACGCCTGATCCAGCGGCGCCACGGTGTCCAGAGTCGTTCCCCCGGCCGCTAGCGGCAGCTCGAGTGCCTGCAGCAGCTGCCCGATCTGCAAGGGCTTGGCCAGGACCGCATGGAAACCTGCATCGCGGCAGCGGGCCCGATGCCTGCGGCCTGTCCGGGCAGACAGCGCAATCAGTCGCGGCGACGCGCCGGGCTGTCTGCGCAGCTGCCGGGCCAGCGTGTAGCCATCCATACCCTGCAGGCCGATGTCCACCAGCACGATCCGTCGTGGGTACCGGGCCTGCTCGGCCAGCGCATCGGCAGCGTCGGCCAAGGCATGCACGCCGGCCCCGAGGCGACGCAGTTGCTCGGCGATGATCTGGCGGTTCATTGCGTGATCTTCGACCAGCAACAATTCCAGACCGGAAAGTGGCAGACCGAAGGGGGGCCGCTCCGCTGGCGGCACGCCGGTCTTCGCGATCCGTGCCGGCAATCGCAGGGTAAACCGGCTGCCGCGACCGGGCACGCTGTGCAGGGCCAGTGTGCCACGCATGGCGTGCGCCAGTTCCCGGGCGATAGCGAGGCCCAAGCCGCTGCCGCCGCGCGCCTGCCCATCCTTGCCCTGCTGGAACGGCTGGAACAAGCGTGCAGCCTGCCTGGCATCGATGCCGATGCCGCTGTCGATCACATCGATCAGCAGTTCCTGCGGATCGATAGCGGGCCGCAGCTGTACGCGCAGATCAATCCCGCCGATATCGGTGAACTTCACCGCGTTGGCCAGCAGGTTGTCGACAATCTGCCGCAGGCCTTCGGGATCGAGGATGACCGCGGGTGCTCGCTCTGGGATGGCTTCGAAGCGCAGCTCCAGCCCCTTCAGCAGCGCCTGTGGGCGGATGGCGTCCAGCGACTGCCGGCAGAGCAGAAGCACATCGCAGGGCTGTGCGAGCGGTATGAATCCGCCCTCGGCCAGACGCGCGAATTCCAACGAGCGATTCAACATGCCGCGCAACGCATGGCCAGCCGCCTTGGCGGCGGCAAGTAGTTCGCGCTGGTGCGTGGGCGTGGGCGATTGACCGAGTAGATCGATCGAGGCGAGCACGACCTGGGCCGAATTGCGTATCTCGTGGCTGATCACACCCGCTGCGCGCGCCTGCTTGCGCGGGTCACGGTCCCGCTGCGGGTGCCGCGAAAGCCAGAGCACGGGAAGTCCGGCCAGCAGGGCAAGCGCGGCCAACAGCCAGGCCTGGGGCGGCATGCGCATCCAGCCGATCACCTCATCGGCCTGGGCCGGAAGTATCTGCAATGCCCAGAGCTGCAGCAGGCCGGCATGCTCTTCCAGTGTGATGTCGTGCAGGGCCTGATCGATGCGCGCCAGCAATTGCTGGTCCTCCCGGCGGACCAGCAGGCGCATGTCGGTGGAGAATCCCATCTGGAACGGCTGCACCTGCAACGTGCTGGCGAAGTGTTGCCGGATCATCGGTTGCAGTGTGGTTTCCACTCCGATCGCAACATCGGCCATGCCGGCCTCCACGGCGGACAGGGTGGCATGGCGATCAGGCAGGTGCAGCAGCGGGACCCGCGGGTGATGGGCGGCCAGCCATTCGGCATACGGCCCGCCGTTGACCACCGCCAGTGTGCGGCCGTGCAGTTGCGTGATGTCGTGTGGCAATCGGTCATCCGTGCGCCCGGCCAGCAGGGTCCGGCCGCCGCGGAAGGGGGCAGAGGACGCCAGGTGGTTGCAGGGCGGCCGCGGATGCCCGGCCGCCCCGACCACCAGCACGAGGTCGGCGTCGCCACGGCATACGGCGTGCAGTGATGTGTCGGTACTGGGGTAGGGGTGCTCCTTGAACTGCAATCCGGAGTGTCGTGCCACGAGATCGGCGTAGCCGTGCGCGAGGGTGGGCAACGATGCCGTATCCGCCAGGCCTGCTGGCAATGGACGCAGCGACGGAGCGGTGGCGACGCGGACTTCGCGACCGGGCGGCCACCGATGCGACTGCGCGTCCTCGGCCGAAGCGGCCGGCAGCAGAAGCAGTGCCAGCAGCAGGAGGAAGGGGGCAAGCCGGCGGGGAGGATCGCGCCGCTTCACGGGGCGTCCTGCGAGCGCCGCATGGCGTAGATTTCGGCATCGTTGCGCAGCCCGAGCTTGCGCAGGACGGCGACCTTCTGCGTGCTGACGGTCTTGACGCTGCGGTGGCGGTGCCGCGCGATCTCGGAGACGGTCAGGCCCGTCAGCAGCAGGTCCAGTACCTCACGCTCGTTGCGGCTGAGCTCAGCGTAGTCCGCCGGAACGGAGTAGTCGGGTGGCAGCCGCTCCAGCCCCTGTGAAACACGAATGATTGCTTCGGACAGCATGGGAAGGGGCTCGGTTTTGCTGACGACGCCACTGATGCCTGCCATGAGCAGGTGGTGGAGACGAGTGCAGGGGGAGAGGGTGGCGAAGGCGAGCAGCGGTGTCTCCGGGAATGCCGCGCGCAGCAGGGGGATCAGTTCTGTGCTGCTGCGGTCGCCACGCGCCAGCGTCAGATCGATGACGGCGACATCCACCCGCGTCTGTTGCAGCGTCTGGATGAAGGCATCGCTGTGCCCATGGCTGGCGATGATCCTGAAGCGGGCGTCCTGTGACAGGTGCAGGGCAGTGCCACGACGGACGATTTCATGGTCGTCCAGGAGCGCAAGGCGCAGTCGGCGCGGTGCGGGATGTCCTTTCATGCGCAGGGAGGTGATCGGCGCCCGGGGGCGTGGCGATCATTCTGGCGCTGGCGCCCTGCTGATCATCGAATCTGCAGGTATTTTGCGATTATTCCTAAGAATCGATGGATTGTGACCATCGATTCGCACCGATTGATTGAACTGATGGATCGCCAGGCCGGCATCAAGCGATTCGCGGGCAGCAGGTAGGCGCCCTGCTTCTGGATGAGCGGGCAAACAAGGATGCGTTGTCTCACAACGAAATGTACTTGCGTGGTGAGGCGCATGTTCCATGCGAGCCGATGGCTTCCGCATGGAAGTCAGGCGTATCAGCGTGACGCGTCATGCCGGGCGGCGCACCTCATGGACAGTTGCCATTTCCGTGCAGTGCACGCGCCATCTCGCTGGTTGCCACCCAGCCCAACCCGGCATACAGCGGAATCGCCTGGGCAGTGGCATGCAGGATTGTGTAGCTCACCTTCCGTTCGGCGAACGCGTCATCGGCCATCTGCTCCAGTACGTCCGCTGGGCGGCCACTCTCGCGGAACATCGCCTCGCGATGGGCGCAGATCAGATCCAGGTCAGCGGGGTGCAAGGGGCGAATCGCAAGGCCGTCCCATGCCTGCGCGTCTGTCTTTCCGGGGTGTTCGCTCATCGTCCGCCTCATCCGTTTAAACCTTTCTGGCAACCCCCTGCATCGTATCTGCATGGAGCATGGCGAACGCAGGGGGATGCACCTTCCATGATGGGCTATTACCTGAAGCTGGCGCTGCACAACGCCAGGCGCAATACGATCATGACCGCATTGATGGTGCTGGCGGTTGCCGTGGGAATCGGCGCCAGCATGACCACGCTGACCGTCACCCACCTGCTTTCCGGAGATCCGCTGCCCGGCCGCAGCGATCGGATCTTCTATCCGCAGGTGGATGTCGATCCCGGATCGAAAGGGCGCGAGCCGCACGACGTGCTCGACTACCGGACCGCGCATGATCTCTGGTCATCCGGCCAGGCGGACCGCCAGACCATGGTGGTGGTCAATCCGCTGAAGCTCCGTTCGGATCTGGCCGGGATGGCGCCGCTGATGGGATCTTCGATCTCGACCACGGCGGACTTCTTCCCCATGTTCGAGGTGCCCTTTCAGTATGGCCGCGCCTGGACGACCGAGGATGACCAGCGTCGCGGCCGCGTCGCGGTCATCTCGGCCCGGTTGAACCAGCGCCTGTTCGGGGGCCGCGACAGTGTCGGACAGACCCTTCGGGTCAAGGACACCCATGTGCAGGTCATCGGCGTGCTGGATCACTGGCGGCCCTCTCCCTTGTTCTACAAGATCAGGGGCGGGCGGTTCTCGGGGGGAGAGACCTCAAGCTTCTACGCCGCGGCCGATGACATCTATCTGCCGATGTCGACCAGCCTGGATATCAACGAGGGCGACTTCCAGCCTTTTACCTGCTGGGCGACGCCCGAGACCCCGGGCGTGCTGCAGAACTCGCCCTGCGTGGCGGTCGCGGTCTGGGTGGAGCTCGGCAGCCCGGAGAAGGTGGCCAGCTATCGTCACTACCTGTCCAACTACGCGGGCGAACAACAGCGTCTGGGGCGCATCCGGCACGCGGACAACACCCGGCTCCGTTCGTTGATGGAGTGGCTGGACTTCAACCAGGTGGTGCCAAGTGACGTGAAGGTGCAGACGGTGCTGTCCTTTGCGTTCCTGGTGGTCTGCCTGGCCAATGTCGTCGGGCTGCTGCTGGCGCGCTTCCTGCGCCACGGTGGAGAAATCGGCCTGCGGCGCGCGCTGGGTGCCAGCCGGCGTGCGGTGTTCACACAATGCATGCTGGAAGCGGGGCTGATCGGTGTTGCCGGAGGGGTGGGCGGGCTGCTGCTGACCCTGCTGGGCCTGTGGGTGATCCGTGTCCAGCCGGTTGCCTACGCGGACCTGATGCATCTGGACCTGGCCATGTTCATGACCCTCTTTGGCCTTTCCCTGTTGGCCAGCCTGGTGGCAGGCGCGATTCCCGCCTATCGCGCCAGTTCGATCCAGCCTGTGGCGCAGCTCAAGCTGCTGTAAAGGAAACGATCATGCAAACCGGACTGATCATCGCAGCGCTGCGCAAGCACCGGCTGGCCACCCTGTTGATCGCAATGGAGATCGCGCTGGCGTGCGCTGTGCTGTGCAATGCCATCTTCATGCTCACGCAGAAGGGGCGTGTACTGAACCTGGACAGTGGCATCGCCGAGTCGTCACTGGGCATCGTGCAGCTCTCCGGATTCGACGCCGCGCAGGCCGCCGATCTGAATGCCCGTGTGACCGGCGCGCTGCACGCGATTCCGGGCGTAACGTCGGTCGGCATCATCAGCGCCGTTCCGTTCGGTGAACCGGGCGTCCGCGCAGGCGTTCATACCGATGAGAGCGGCAAGGTCTTCGGTGGGGTCCTCGACTTCTACCTGGGTGACGCGGCGGCGATCCAGGCGCTGGATCTGAAGCTGTTGGCCGGGCGCTTGCCGGATGCCGCCGAGTACGCGCCGATCGGGCAGTACGTGCCCGCCAATGCGCCGATCCTGGTAACCCGGCAGCTGGCGGAGCGCTACTGGCCCGGTGAGCCGGCGGTCGGACACAGCCTGTGGTCGATGGACAGCCGTTTCACCGTCATCGGCGTGGTCGAGCACCTGGCCGTATCACAACCCGGTGGAGGGGAGGCGCTGGGTAACGACTGGTCCGTGCTGATGCCGGCCAAGCCGGGTCCGCAGTTGGCGGGGCGCTACCTGGTGCGGGCCGCGCCCGGAGCGCTGCCCCGGGTGATGGCCGACGCACAGCGGGCGGTGGCGGCAGTGGCCCCCGACGTGGTGTTCGACCAGGCCGCCAGCCGCACCGTCGCCGAGCTGCGCGCGGGCTATTTTCACGGGGGGCGGTTGATGATGGCCCTGTTGGCGGGCGTGATCGTCGCGCTGCTGGGGGCCACCGCGCTGGGCATTGTCGGCCTTGCCAGCTACTGGGTAGAGCAGCGGCGCAGGCAGATCGGGATCCGCCGTGCGCTGGGTGCAACCCGCCGCGACATCCTGCGTTACTTCCAGCTGGAGAACTTCCTGGTCGTGAGCTTGGGTGTCGTCGCTGGTGCGCTGCTCGCCTATGCATTCAACCTTGGTCTGATGCGGTTCTACGAACTGCCACGGCTCCCCTTGGCGTACCTGCCGGTCAGTGCGCTGGCGTTGTGGCTGCTGGGGCAGGTGGCGGTGCTTGCACCTGCATTGAGGGCATCGTCGATCATGCCCGTGCAGGCCATCCGGTCTGCCTGATTTCCGTTGCTCAGGACGCTCTGCGGACGCACCCGGCATCGTGGGTGCGCGCCGTCTGGCCGGCGCGCAGTGTCCCTGCATTCGCGGGCTTCTGGGGAGTGCATCATCGCACCGACTGCGGCACGCGTCGCAGCTTGCGGGTGTCATAGCCCATCGCGGCAATGCGCTGCACCGCCTGCTGGTAGTCACTGTCCGACACCTGCGGGGTGCGGGCCATGTACCAGACGTAATCGCGCTTGCTTCGCGCCACGATGGTCTGGCGGTAGCTTTCGTCGAGCCAGGCGATCACGTACTCAGCCTGGATCGGCCAGATGAACTGCATGCCCCAGACCGCACCATTGCCTTCCTTCTCGACACGGCCGATGGGATGCATCGACTTCTGTGGTGCATCGAAGCTGCCTTTGCGGTAGGTGAAGGTGGTCTGGATGCGTCCATCGGGGCGCAGTGCATAGCTCTCCACGGCGTCGAAGGCCTCGCGTTCAGGGCGCGATGGGATATGCGCGATCACGTACCAGTCGCCCATGAAACGCGGCACATCCACCGACGGCGGACGCGGCAGCGGGCGGGTATCGCTGGAACTGCAGCCGGAACCGAACAGGCCGACCGCGATCAGGGGAAGCAGCGAAAACATGCGCATGGGGGACCTCAGCGGGGGCGGAACAGATAGTGGGCCACCAGCCACTGCTGGCCGTCGTCGTAGCCGAACAGCTCGGCGCATGCCATCCAGAACATCCGCCAGCGCTGCCACCAGATCTTCGCTGCAGCCTGGCCGTAGGTGGCGATCAATACCGGCATCACCTGCTCGCGGGCTGCATCCTGGTTGGCCAGCCAGTGGTCGGCCGTGCGCTGGTAGTGGGTACCGTCCAGTAGCCAGCGCTGGTCCAGGCACAGGTCGCGCTGGAAATGCAGCAGCGTGTCGGCCGCAGGCATCAATCCGCCGGTGAAAAAGTGGCGGCCCATCCAATTGTCACCACCGTCTGTCTCGAACGGATACATCACCGTGCGATGGGCGAAGATGTGCACGAACAGCGCGCCATCCGGTTTCAACCACCGTGCGATGCCGGCCAGTAGGCGCTCGTAGTTGCGCACGTGCTCGAACATCTCCACTGAGACGCAGCGGTCGAACCGCGCTGTCGGCAGGTCGAGTTGGTTGACGTCACACGTCAGCACCTCGACGTTGCCCAGGCCGCGCGCCTGGCACTGCGCCATGATGTGCTGGCGTTGGCTGTGCGAGTTGGACACAGCGGTGATACGCGCCTGCGGATAGCGTTCGGCCATCCACAGGGTCAGTGAGCCCCAGCCGCAGCCCAGCTCAAGAATCTGCTGGCCATCGGCCAGTTCGGCGCGCTGGCCGTACAATTCCAGCATGGCGTCCTCCGCCTGGTCCAGCGTTTCGCGCCCGGTAGGGTAGTAGCAGCTGCTGTACTTCAGCCGCTTGCCCAGGCAGGCTTGGAAGAATGCCGCAGGAACTTCATAGTGCTGGCGGTTGGCCGCGTCGGTATGCAGCGCGAGCGGGCTGTCGGCCAGCTCGGCGATGCGCTGGCTGAAGCGTGCGGATTGGCCTTCGATGCCACCTTCGCTTTCCTCATGCAGGCGTTGCGCGCACAAGCGGCGGATACCCGCGCGCAGCGCCGCATCGGGGACCAGTCCGCGTTCGGCCCAGGCGATCAGCCCGGTTTCCGCATCTTCGGCTGGATTCAGTGACGGGATCGCGCTCATGCGGAATGCTCCTTGGAAGAACGGGGAAACCAGGGAAAGAACATCGGCGTGCTGCGCTGGTAGTCGCGGTAGTCATCGCCACGGCTGCGCAGCGCCTGCTTCTCTGTGAATGGAATACCGCTGAGGTAGCGCAGGAACACGTACATCAGCAGCGGGCCGGCCCAGGCCAGCCACCACAGTGGTGAGCCGACCGCGAGCAGGACGTAGCTGAACCAGTGCAGCCACTCGAAGAAGTAGTTGGGATGGCGGGAATAACGCCACAGCCCCTCGCGGCAGGTGCGGCCCTTGTTCGCCGGATCGGCGCGGAAGCGGGCCAACTGATGGTCGGCCAGGCTTTCGCCGCCGACGCTCAGCAGCCAGACCAGCGCTGCAGCCACCACCCACAGGGTCAGGTCGGCCCGCGGATTGGCAGCCACCGCGACGAAGGGCAGGGCGAACAGGACGATCAGCAGCGCCTGCGCCATGAAGAAACCGAAGATCTTGCCCTGGTGGCCCTGCCAGTATTCGCGCAGATAACGATAGCGCCCGTCTTCCGGTTCGCTGCGAACCCGGTGCCACAGATGCAGGGCCAGTCGGCTACCCCACAGGCCGCCGAGTATGCCCAGCGCAACCCGTGGCACCATCGCGCCATCGCCGAGCAGCGCCAGCAGCAGGGCGGAGGCGCCCACGCCCTTGGCCCAGAGCACATCGACCACGCCGATGTTGTGGCGGCGGCGCTGCCAGGCCCAGCCCCAGCTCATCACCAACACGGCATACAACAGGACCCACAACAGATTGATCATGATGGTGCTCCGGCCAAAGGCGGGGGGGTGATGCGCGAGCCACGACGGGCGACCTGGCACAGCAGTGAAAGCGCGATGCTCCAGCCCACACCCAGCATCAACGGCCCCTGCCACAGCGGCGCTGTGAACCGGACCGCATCGAATCCCCGCGCTGCGGAGAGATAGGCCAGCGGTGCCAGCAGCAGGCCGAACAGGGCCGGCAGGGCGAGGTGCCGCTGCAGGAAACGCATCGACCTGGTCAGCGTCATCGCGAACGCCGCCCACAACGCCATGATCCAGGGCGGCGGCACCCAACCCAACGGGGCTGCCGCGTAGCGCACCGTGCCGCTGGCGGCGGCACTGGCGTCGACCAGCCATGCGCAGGCCAGCGCCAGCATCATCAGCCGGACGTCCAGCCGCACCTGCGGCGAGGTCAGCAGCTGGCTGCCGATGTAAAGCAACGCTGCCAGCAGCGCCGGCCATTGCAGGCCGTGCCCGGCACCGGCTACGGCACAGAGCCAGACCAGCTGGTTGCCAAGCAGATTGCCCCATGGCCGGCGCATCTCAGGTGGCCTGGCCGGGCGGGACGGCGGGCCGATGGCCGGGACGTGCGAGAACCAGATGCGATACGCCGATCGAACGCTCGAGGAACCCACCCTCGCAGTAGGCCAGGTAGAACTCCCACATCCGGCAGAAGCGGGCGTCGAAGCCCTGCGCCTGTACCGTAGGCAGCTGCGCCAGGAAGCGCTGGCGCCAGGCGCGCAGCGTCAGTGCATAGGAGTGTCCGAAGTCCTGCTGCGCGATCAGTTGCAGGTCGCTGGATCGGGTCTTGGCGGCCATGATCGCGTTGATCGACGGAATGAAGCTGCCCGGGAATACATAGCGTTTGATGTAGTCGACGCTGCGCCGGGCCTGCTCGTAGCGATGGTCCTCGATGGTGATGGCCTGCAGCAGGGCAACGCCATCCGGTTTCAGCAGCCGCTGCAACGTGGCCATGTAGGTGTCCAGGTACTCTGCGCCGATGGCTTCGATCATCTCGATCGACACCAGTTTGTCGTACTGGCCCTGCAGGTCGCGGTAGTCCTGCATCAGCAGCGTGACCCGGTCCTGCAGGCCGGCGGCGCGGACACGCTCGGCCGCCAGTGCGTGCTGTTCTGCGGAGATGGTGGTGGTGGTGACATGGCAGCCATAGTGCTGCGCTGCATGCACGGCAAAGCCGCCCCAGCCCGTGCCGATCTCGACCACGCGGTCGCCGGGCTTCAGCGCCAGCTGTTGGCAGATCCGATCCAGCTTGCGGCGCGAGGCGGACTCCAGCGATTCGGATTCGCTGGTGAACAGCGCCGACGAATACATCAGGTCCGGCGACAGGAACAGGGCGAAGAAATCGTTGCCGAGGTCGTAGTGCGCGGCGATGTTACGGCGGCTGCCTTCACGGCTGTTGCGGCGCAGGCGGTTCCAGCCGCGCAGCAGCCAGCCCCCCACGCGCGCCGGGCCACGTTCCATGCCGTCGAGCAGATCGCGATTGCGCACCAGCAGGCGTATCAGTGCGACCAGGTCGTCACAGTGCCACTCGCCGTGGATGTAGCTTTCTCCTGCGCCGACGCTGCCCTGTGCCGCGACCTTTCTATAGAACGCGGGATCATCAATGGTGACGGTGACATGCAGTTCGCCGCGGGCATCGCCCAGCCAGACTTCGCCAAGCGCGTCGCGCACGCACAGGCGGCCGTCGCGTAGCGGCGCAAGCTGGGCCAGCAGGCGGCGGCGCAGGAAGGCATCCAGTGTGCCGGGGCGCGGCAGCGCGACCGAAGGAGTCATCGAATTCATCGCGGTTTCTCGGCAAGGGTGGGGTGGTCGTGCACGGGGTTGCGCTTCAACCACAGCCGCAGCGCGTGCCAGTGGATGGCGGCCACCACCTGGGTAGTCATCAGTGGGTAGCAGGCCAGGACACGGGCCAGCCCGCGGCCGTCCAGGGCGTGCCGCTGCATGGCCTGGGTGGCATCGAACTGGCACAGGCCGTCGCGCCAGACCTGCATGTGCACGCGCAGGTCCTGGCCCGGGCGGTTGAACCGCCAGTCGTAGTTGCAGTCCATCGGCATGAACGGCGATACATGGAAGCGCTTGTCGAACTGCCAACGCAGTGAACTGCCTTGGTGCGTGGCGGTAGCGACCGGCAGCACATAGGCGTGCCGTTCCTTCCAGGGCGTGTTGGTGATCTCGGCGACGATGCAGTCCAGCGTGCTGCCGTCGGCCTGGTAGCAGTAGTAGAAGCTGACCGGGTTGAACACATGCCCGGCGAAGCGAAGATGGGTGAGCAGTCGTACCGGGCCGATAGGCCTGTAACCGAGCGTGGCTGCAGCATGGTCGCGCACAGCATCGGCCAGCGGCTGCGCCCGGTCACCGAAGTAGTCGCTGCGGCGGAACTCGGCGAGATTGCGCCGATTGACCGACCACAACCAACGCCCGGCGAACACCGTATCGAGTTCATCCAGATCGAGCAGCAGCTGCGCGATCGGGTAACGGAATGCGTGCGGATGCGGATGATGCCGGCGATGCATCACCTGCCCGAAATAGAGCGCACTGGCGCTCATGCCGCCACCTCGCCCGGAGCCTGTGCCCGCTGGTGTGGCGCGCAGGCCTGCAGGGCGTCGACCACGCGTCGGGCACTGCGGATACCATCCTCGTGGAAGCCCCAACCCCAATAGGCGCCTGCAAACCAGGTGTGGCGACGGCCCTGCAGTTCCGCCCAGCGCTGCTGCGCCCGCACTGCGGCGTGGTCGTGTACCGGGTGCGCGTAATGCAGGGTTCGCAGCACCTTGGTGGGGTCGATTGCCTCGCTGCGGTTAAGCGTCACTACCAGGGGGGTGTCGCCGGGCAGGCCCTGCAGCAGATTCATGCAGTAGCTGACGGTGCAGGGCGCGGCGCGATCCTGCGGCACGTGCGCGTTCCACGCTGCCCAGGCCTTGCGGTTGCGCGGCAGCAACGAGGCATCGGTATGCAGCACCGCCTCGTTGGACTGATAGCGGATGGCGCCCAGCACCTCACGCTCGCCAGCGTCGGCATCGGCCAGCAGGGCCAGCGCCTGGTCGCTGTGGCAGGCCAGGATCACTTCGTCGAAGGCCTCCACGCCAGCAGCGCTGTGCACGCGTGCGCCCCAGGGCATGCGTTCGACGGTGCTGACGGGGCATTGCAGCCGCTCATGCACGCGCCAGCGGCGACGCAGCGCATCCACGTAGCGCGCCGATCCGCCGCTGACTACCCGCCAGCTCGGGCGGCCGGTCATCTGCAGCATCTGGTGATTGGCCATGAACTGGGCCAGGTAGCGCGCCGGGAAGTCCTGTACGGTGACCGCCGGTGAGGACCACAGTGCCGAGGCCATCGGCAGCAGGTGCTCGTCGATGAACGCCTGGCCATAGCGCTGGCTGCGCAGGTACTCGCCCAGCGTGGGGCCGTCTTCTTCGGCCAGCAGCAACGGCGCGTCACGATAGAAGCGGCGAAGGTCGGCCAGCATGCCCCAGAAACGCGGCGATACCAGGTTGCGGCGCTGGCAGAACAGCCCATCCAGCGAGGTGGCGTTGTACTCCACGCCGCTGCGCTCACTGTGCATGGAGAAGCTCATCGTGGTCGGTTGCGAGGCTACACCCAGCTCGTCGAACAGCGCCGTCAGCAGCGGATAGTGCTGGGGGTTGAACACAATGAAACCGGTATCCACCGCCAGGCGTGCGCCATCGACCTGCACGTCGTGGGTGTGGGTGTGGCCGCCAAGGTAGTCGTTAGCCTCGAACAGCGTGACGTCGTGCTGGCCATCCAGCCACCAGGCACTGGCCAGCCCCGCGATACCCGAGCCGATGATCGCGATACGCACGTCAGTACCTCGCCTTGGCCAGAACCCACTCGGGGATGGGCTTGAGCCCTTTGACCAGGCCCAACATCGACATCGCGCGCAGTCCGTACCAGGTCAGGTCCACTTCCCACCAGCGGAATCCCTGGCGAACGGTGCCGGGGAAGAAATGATGGTTGTTGTGCCAGCCTTCGCCGAAGGTGAGCAGCGCCAGCCACAGATTGTTGCGGCTGTCGTCGCGGGTCTCGAAGCGGCGGCGACCGAAACGATGCGCCAGCGAGTTGATCGTGACGGTGGCATGGAACAGCACGATGGTGGAAATGAAGAAGCCCCAGACCAGCAACTGCGGTCCCGAGGTGTGCAGGCCAGGCGCCCAGCGCTCCAGGGCGGCGCCCAGTGCGTACAGCGCTGCGGCCAGCACGACCGGCACTGCGGTATCGAAGCGGTCGAGCCAGCGCAGCTCGGGGAAGCGCGCCAGGTCGGGTACCCGCGACAGATCCGTGGTGAAGGCTTCGCGGGTCAGGAACCAGCCCATGTGGCTGCGCCAGAAGCCGCCTTCGCGAGGCGAGTGCGGATCCAATGGCTGGTCGGCGTGACGATGGTGGTGGCGATGATGGGCAGCCCACCACAGCGGACCGCGCTGCACGCTGGAAGCGCCAATGACAGCGAACACGAACTGCACCGTTCGTGACGCCTGGAAGGTGCGGTGCGAGAAGTAGCGGTGATAGAACGCGGTGATGGCGAACATGCGCACCGCATAAAGCGCCATGGCCACGGCGATCGCCGTCCACGACACACCTACCCAGACCACCGCGATGCACGCCAGGTGCATCAATGCGAAGGGTACCGCGCGCAACCAGTCGATGCGGCCGGGCCGTTCACCGGTGGCCACTACGCCATTGCCGGTATCGAACCAGCTCTGGAACGTACGCAGCAGGCGCCAGCGTCGACGGGGGAGGGGCGCTACAGAGGCCATGGCGGATCTCGGCGGGTGTCTTGGCTATCTGTACGCAGCAGAGCGTGCAGTGGATGCGGCGCGACACGGAAAATTTAGCCTTCACCCGGGCGTCACGGTGCAGCGGTCAACCAAGGGCTGCGTCCATACCCGCTGCCAGTCGCTTGCCGGTCGCTCGGCAGCTGGCGAGCTGAAGCGCACCGTCACCGGCGGGTAGCTGCCGCGGGCATCACGCAGGTTGCTGGTGCCTCGGAACTCCAGCAAGCGACGGTCCGCGTTGGCATAGACCAGTGACAGGCGGGGCGCGACGCCGCCGTACCAGGTGTCCAGACTGACGTCGATCGATTGGCCATCGATACCCTGCCAACGTACCGGACCGATGCGCCGCACCTGCACCGGGAAATAGCGCTGCCGTCCCGGCACCAGGAAGGGCAGGCTGATGCGTTCGCCGCGCAGCAGCGCCGACCAGTGCGCGCGCACCGCGGCGTCGAACCCTGCATCGATCACCGCGTCCGGCGGCAGTTCAAGCTGGCGACGCCGCAGCTCGCTGGCGGCATCCTCCTTCCAGGCAATCGACACCGAGTCGCCAGTGGCATCGACTACAGCGGCCTGGCCGCTGCGGCGGTCTTCCAGCGAGTAACCCCGTGCCTGCGGGCGGGCACTGGCGGGCAGATGCTTGCGGGAGAAGGGCTGGCCATCCGGGCACTGGTACAGCACCCAGCGCTCGGCACCCTCCGTTGCCTCTCGCCGCCAGTGCACTTCACGGTAGAGGATGTCGCCCTGCGCGGAGGTAGCCACGCCCTCACTTCGCAGCCAGGGGGCCGCCAGCGCGGCATGGGGCAGGCACAGCAGCAGCCAGGCAGTGCGCATGGTCTTCATCCGGAGCGGGAGGGCTCAGTTGATACGGCGAGGGCGGCCGGTTGGATGCGCAGTTCCGGCTGCATCCAATTGCTGCCCCCGCGCGTACAGAGGACAGACCTTCACCCGCCCGCCGCGAACGCCGATGTACCCTGACGCCGCCAGCACCCTCCTCAACTTCGATACCGCACGCACCGTGTCCAGTTCCCAGCAGCCGAGCAGCGAGCCGACGAACTGGGCCGGGGACATGGATGGCGTAGCGCGCCTGCGCGACCGCGACTGCTTCATGCGGATCTACGATTACTTCATGCCGCGGTTGTGCGTGTACCTGCGCGGCCTGGGTGCGCCGGATGCGGTTGCCGAGGAACTGGCGCAGGAATGCCTACTGCGCCTGTGGCTGCGAGCGGCCGACTACGATGCGGCCCAGGGCGCGCTGAGTACGTGGCTGTACCGGATTGCGCGGAACCTGCATATCGATCGCATCCGTCGCGAGCGAAGCTGGATGCAGGTGCAGTCAGCGGTGGAGGACGCCGCCACACTGGACGTGATCGAGCGCAGCAGCGCAGAGCAGTTCGCAGACCAGGCACGGCTGCGCCAGCGCATCAACGAGCTGCCCGCGGTGCAGGCGCGGCTGGTGCGGATGTCCTACTTCGAAGCCAAGAGCCACAGCGAGATTGCCGAGGCGCTCGGCATGCCGTTGGGGACGGTGAAGTCACACCTGCGGCGTGCGTTCCTGCAGCTGCAGGCCAAAGTGGGAGGTGCGCTGTGAGCCCGCACCACCACCTGCACGAATCCACCCTCATGAGCTATGCCGCAGGCGCGCTGCCGGCGCCGTTGAGCATCGTGGCCGGTGCCCACCTGGAGCAGTGCCCGCATTGCCGTCAGCGACTGCACGAGGCAGAGGCTATCGGCTCGGTGTTGCTGGAGCAGACGCAGCCGCCTGCCGCCGACGCGCGGCGCGAAAAGTTGCGCGAGGCGATGCTGATGCAACTGGCCACGGAAGCGCCGATGACCATGGCTGGGGTCGTACGCCCCGTGTCGAAGGAGCGGCCTGAGGCCGATCCGGATCATCTCCCGGCCTCGCTGCATCCCTACTTCGGTGCGTCGCTCAGCGGACTGCATTGGCGCTGGATGGCGCCGGGTGTGCATTGCATCCGTGCCGAGCAGATGCCCTCGCTGATCATGCTGAAGATCGCGCCGGGCAAGTGCCTTCCCATGCACAGCCATGGCCGCAGCGAACTGACCCAGATTCTGCGGGGTTCATACAACGATGCGCTGGGGCTGTTCGCGCCGGGCGATGTTGCGGACCTGGATGAAGATGTGGAGCATCAACCGGTGACCGCGCCAGGGGTGCCGTGCATCTGCGTGTCGGCGCTGGATGCGCCGCTGGTGTTCAGTGGTTGGCTGGCGCGGAAGGTGCAGCGGTTTGTGAAGCTCTAGGGCGGGTGTGACGATGGCCGGGACGGGTGCACTACGGATTCTGTTGACCGGCGCCGCCGGCCTGGTGGGGCAGGGCGTGGCGCTGGCCTGCCAGCGCTCGCCGGAGGTCGCCGGACTGACCGCGCTGGTGCGACGCCCAGGCAGTCTGAGCGGGCCCGGCAGCGAACTGATCGTCCCGGACTTCCTGCGTATCGACGCACGGCCTTATGAACTGGCCGGGTTCGATGCCTGCTTCTACTGTGCTGGAGCACCGCCGGTCGGCACGGCCGAGGGCGAGTATCGGCGCGTGACCCTGGACACCACGCTGGCCGTGGCCCGCGCGTGGGCTGCCGTGAACCCGCAAGGCTGCTTCCTGTATGTATCAGGTGCCGGTGCGGACCCTACGAGTCGATTGATGCCGCTGAGGGTGAAGGGCGAGACCGAGGTGGCATTGCAGGCCCTGCCGGTGCGTACCGTGATGCTGCGCCCGGGGGGCGTCAGGCCGGTCCCGGGCACCGGCACCCGTCATGCCCTGCTGAAGCCCCTGTACTGGGGCGGCGCGCCGTTGATGAAGCTGGCCGGCGCGATTACGCCATCGTTGATGACCAGCAATCTGGCTCTCGGTCAGGCGATGATCGCGCTGGCCGGCAGAGAGCATCCGCCGGCAACGGTGGAGTGCGCGGACATCAACCGGATCGCAGCTGGCGAACGCGATCCAGGGGGCTGACCTCAGTGTGGCGCGGCCTCCAGCGCGGTGCGCACCGCGGTCGCCAGGTCACTGCGGGTAAACGGCTTCGGCAGCAGCGCAACCGCGCGTCCCTGGCTGCCCGCCTGGTCATGGTCACGTGGATAGCCCGAGGTGAACAGCACGGCAACTTCCGGCCAGCGTTCACGGACTTCACGCACCAGCTCCCAGCCCGACATGCCGGGCATCACCACGTCCGAGAACAACAGGTTCACCCTGGTATCGGGGCGTTCCAGCAGCCGCAGCGCGGAGGGGCCGTCGTGGGCTTCCAGCACGCGGTAGCCGAGCAGCCGCAGCGAATCCACCGTGTGGGCGCGGACATCGTCGTTGTCCTCGGCCACCAGAATGGTTTCCTCTCGCGGTGAGTAACCCGCCAGACCGGTCTGCGGGGTGCGTGCTTCGCAGGGCAGGGCCAGCGGTGAGCGCGGAAACATCATGGTGATGCTGGTGCCACCGCCTTCCACCGAATCGATCAGCACGTGGCCGCCGGACTGCTTGACGAACCCATGCACCATCGACAGACCCAGCCCGGTGCCGCGGCCGACCTGCTTGGTCGTGAAGAACGGTTCGAACACGCGGGCCAGGGTCGCCGCATCCATGCCGTGGCCGTTGTCCCGCACCCGCAACATCACGTACTCGCCCGGTGTTGCATCCGGGAACAGGGCGGCGTAGTCGTGATCGAGGTGGCTGTTGTCGACCTCGATCACCAGCCGGCCGCCATGCGGCATCGCATCGCGGGCATTGACCGCCAGGTTCAGCACGGAGGCCTCCAGCTGGCTGACGTCGATTTCCACGCACCAGATGTCCTCGGCGCTGCGGACCTCCAGCTGCACCAGCTCACCCAGTGCACGCTGCAGCATGTCGTGCATGTCCAGCAGGCGCTCGTGGAGGTTGGCGGCCTGGCTGTGCAGCGGCTGGCGTCGGGCAAAGGCCAGCAGGCGCTGGGTCAGGCTGGCGGCACGGCCCACGCCCTTCAGCGCATTGTCCAGCGCACGGCTGACCATCGCACCGGGTTCGCCTGCGCGCTCGTTGAGCAGCATGGCGTGCTCAACGTTGCCGGAAATGACCGTAAGGATGTTGTTGAAATCATGCGCGATGCCGCCGGTGAGCTGGCCGACCGCCTCGATCTTCTGTGACTGGCGCAGCGCATGTTCAGCCTGCAGCCGCGCGGTGGTTTCCACCGCCTCGGAAACCACGGCCGTGACCACGCCTTCGGTATCCAGCAGCGGACGGAACGAGAAATCGAAGCTGCGCCGGCCGGTCGGGAGCTCCAGCTCCAGTGCATGCAACGAACTCCGGCCCTGTACGGCTGCGGCGACGGCCCGGTCGATCAGCGCGCCGATGCCATCGGTTGTGCCGAACCAGATCGATTCGCCAAAGCGCTGGCCAATGACGTCCCCCTTGTCTGCCAGCACCGCGGCCAGTGACGCGTCATTGGCATCAACCACGCGTCCGGACAGATCCAGCAGCACCTGATGCTGGAAGCTGGATTCGAAGATCGCCTGCAGGCGCCGCTTGCTGGCCCTCAGTTCGGTGGTGCGCGCCTGCACCTGTCGTTCGAGTACCTGGTTGTCCTCGCGCAGCGCTAGTTCGGCCTTCTTCAACAGTGAAACATCGCTGCCCATGCAGATGTAGCCGACCACGCTGCCATCGGCGGCTTGCTCAGGCACGCAGTCCATCTGCACGAACCGTGATTCGCCGCTGCGGTGGATCAGTTCGACCTGGAAGCTGGTGCGTTCGCCCCGCAATACCCGCTCCAGGCTGGGCAGGGCGTGCTCGAAGGCAGAAGTCCCGCTGACATCCCGTGCCGCGCGACCCAACAGTTCTGCAAGGCTGAATCCGTGCCAGTCCAGGAACGCCTTGTTGGCAAACCGGTAGCGATGGTCCTTGTCCAACTGGGCGATCAGCGCCGGGACGGCATCGGTTACCTGCTGCAGCTGGGCCTGGCTTTCGTTCAGCGCGGCCTGCGCATTGGCCAGCTGGGTACGCTCGTGCGCCTCCTGGCGGGCGCGGCGGATCGCATCGGGCAAGCGTTGCAGGCGTTGCTTCACAACGTAGTCGCGCGCACCGCGCGTGAGTGCCTGTACCGCCAGTTCCTCGGTCAGCGTGCCGGAAACAAAGATGAAAGGCGTCTGCGGCACGCGTTCGCGTGCCAGGGCAAGTGCTGCGTCACCATCGAAGCCTGGCAGGACATGATCGGCGAGGATCACGTCAAACGCACGGTTGTCGATGGCCTCGATGAACGCATTGCGGGTCCACAGGCGCTCGGCCTCGAAGTCGAGGCCGGCGCGCTGCAACTGTGCGCTGATCAGCTCCGCATCAAGCGCGCTGTCCTCCAGCATGAGGATGCGCAGGCGCTCGCTGCGGCGCGATCCATCACGCATTGTGCTGCCCCGAGCCGTTGGGCCGATGCGGCGGCGGCTGGTTGGTGATGCCCCAGAACATGCCCAGCCCCTGGATGGCGTCGAAGAACTCCTTGAAGTCGACCGGCTTGACCACGAATGCGTTGACGCCCAGTTCGTAACTGCGAACCAGGTCCTGCTCTTCACGCGAAGAGGTCAGCATCACCACCGGCGTGCTGCTCAGATCCGGGTCGCTACGCACCTGTTCCAGCACCTCCAGGCCGTTGACCTTGGGCAGCTTCAGGTCCAGCAGCACCACCACCGGGCCGCCGTGCATGGCGCCGGCAAACTTGCCTTCGCAGCGCAGGTAGTCCAGCGCTTCGGCGCCGTCGCGTACATGGATGACATCGTTCAGCAACTGGCAGCGCGACAATGCGGCCAGAGTCAGCTCTGCATCCTTGGGGCTGTCCTCAACCAGGAGGATCGGCCGCAGGTCCCTCATGGGTGATCTCCTGTGGAACGGGGTAGGGTGAAGTGAATCGTGGCGCCCATGCCGGGCTCGCCCTCGGCCCAGGTACGGCCGCCATGGCGGCTGATGATGCGGCGTACATTGGCCAGGCCGATGCCCGTGCCTTCGAACTCTTCGACGTGATGCAGGCGTTGGAACACGCCGAACAGCTTGTCCACGTAGCGCATGTCGAAGCCGCAGCCGTTGTCGCGCACGAAGAAGTGGTCTTCGTCGTCGCTGCGTTCGTGACCGACCTCGATAACAGCCTGGTCGCGCTCGCGGGTGAACTTGATCGCGTTGGCCAGCAGGTTCTGCCAGACCAGGCGCAGCATCGTCGGATCGGCTTCGACCTCCGGCAGCGGTGCGAGCGTCCACTGCACGTCGCGGCCGGCGTAGTCCAAGGCCAGGCTCCGGCACACATCCTCGGCCAGCGCGGTCATGTCCATCCGCACACGCCCCAGGGTGGAGCGCCCCATCTGCGAGAAGCTGAGCAGGTCATCCACCAGTGTTCCGGCGGACTTGGCCGATTCCACGATCGTGTCCAGGAAGCGGCGCTCGGTATCGTTCAGGCGCTCGCCCGCCGAGCTGCCCAGCAGTTCGGAATAACCGACAATGTGACGGAACGGAGCGCGCAGGTCGTGGCTGACCGAGTAGGAGAAGGCTTCCAGTTCCTTGTTGCTGCGGAGCAGCTGCTCGTTCAGTTCGGCCATTTCCTCGGCCTTGCGCAACACGATATCGACGATGGCCGTGCGCATCTCGTGTGCCGCGTCGCAGTCAGCATCGCTCCACGGCAGGCTGCGCTGCTGCACGGTCTCCTTCCAGGCCTCGAACGAGTTGCGCGGAGACAGCGCCACGCCCGGTGCTGCTTCCTTGCGGGGATCGCCACCCCAGCGCACGGTGCGGACCACTTCCGGCCGGAACCACATCAGGTAACTGTCATGCAACTGCGAAATGGACACCGCCAGCAAGCCGCTGGCTACGTCGGCCAAGTGCGCGGCAGGCGGCCAGTCGGCTGCCAGGTGGTCGGTGCAGTAGGTTTCCTGGCCGGCCTGCTGCGTGGCCAGCCAATTCGCCAGGGCCAGCACGTCGCTGGCGGAAGGGCACTCGCCGACACGCAGGCACTCGCCCTTGTGCACGATCGCTGCGCCGGCCGCGCCAGTCAGCGACAGCAGGCTGGCTTCGTCCTGGCGCAGGGCCGCCATGAATTCTTCGTCGCCGGCCATGCGACCCAGTAGTTTGACCAGTATCGAGCGACGGGCAACGCGCTCTTCGATCGCACGCGCACGCTCCTTCAACGCAATCTGCAGCGACAGGATCTGGCCCATGAACTCGCAGGCAGTGCGCACGTGGTAGGGCAGGCGGCGCGGCTGCACGGTGTGGCAGGACACCAGGCCCCACAAGCGACCTTCATGCACCAGCGACACCGACATCGACGCGCCGGTACCCATGTTGCGCATGTAATGCAGGTGCACCGGCGAGACGCTGCGCAGCACCGCCAGGCTCAGGTCGGTGGGCGGCGCGTCGCGATGGTCCTCGGCCCGCATCAGCGGGGCAGGGGTGTAGTTGTTGTCCGCGATCAGGCGGACCCGGTTGCGGCGGTAGAGTTCGCGGGCCTGCGCGGGAATGTCCGACTCGGGGAAGCGCAGGTCCAGGTAGGACGGCAACAGGCCGTTGCCATCCTCCGCCACCACCATGCCGTTCCAGCCAGCATCGAACTGATAGACCAGGGTGCGGTCGAAGCCGGTGAGCCGGCGCATGTGCGCGGCCGCCAGCGTGCACAGGTCTTCCACCGTCGCCGCCGATTCAATGCCGGTCATCAGTTCGCGGATGGCCGGATACAACTCTTCCAGTGAGCCCGGCTGGCCCGGGACCGGTGCTTCCAGCTCGACCAGCAGATCGGTGGCCGAACGGTGCACCAGCAACTGATGCCGGCCGTGGCCGTCCAGATGCACGGCACCGACGTGGGCACTGCTGCCGACCATGGCCTGCTGGAACAACCCCTGGAACGGGGCCAGAACCCCGCCCAGCACCTCGCTGACAGGCTGCATCAATGGCTCGCCAAACTGCTGCAGCAGCCCCGGGTGGCTGATGGCGCGCTCGCGCACCAGCAGGGAGTGCGGCTCAACGACAAGAAGCACGCCGTACGGCTGGATCGCGCCGGGGGTGTGGATCGGTTCGCGCGCGCAGCCGGACAGGGCAGTGTCGTGCGCGGACTCAGCAGAAGGCATCAAGGGCGAGACTCACGATTCGTGGATGGCTGGAAAGCCCAGTGATACATCCGGTATCCATGGATGGTGAAGCAAAAGTGTGCATCCGCATACCACCACGTGTACGTGAAAGGCATTTCATTCAAACCTGAATTCTTCATCTACGCACCGGCGAACGAACTGGAAGGCGTCTGTCGCGGCTACGCAGGCCTGCGCGCGCTCGTCGGCACTTAAAACGAGCGCATCCAATCCGTCGCGCTCGCGTCTCCAGCACTCCGCCACGCCCAGTTCGGACGGGCGCAGGTGACGCGCTCCGTAGCCGGCATGAAGCTGCAACGCCGCGGCCATCTTCAACAGCACGGCGGCACCGAGCGTTGAGCCCTCCGCCACATAGCGCCAGCCCACCGCGGCCGCCTTCGAGAACGCATGCGGCTGCGGTCGCCACGCGTGGGGTACCGGCACGATCGCGCCCAGATCACGAAGGTCCTCTTCGATCAGCGCCAAGCGGGTCGTGCTCGGATCCCACATCCGGTACAGCGGCGCAATGGTGTGGTGGAAGTGCCACTGCACGCGCAGGAAGCCGAGATAGCGCTGGCGCGACGCGAAGATGTGCTGGTGCAACAGATGCTGGTCGAGGCGAGCATGGACCGTTCGCGTGTGTTCCTTCAGCGCGACGCTGAGCGCAACGTGATCAGGCTGTGCTGGCAAGATGGGAGTAGGCATCGGCGCGCAGCCTAGCAGACTCGGGCGTAAAGGCCGGCAGGGGTTTCGCAGTCGGTACATCTGAACTGCACGCCGGCTCGACAACGATTGCCCTACGGTGACTCCACTCTCCATAGATGCCATGCCCGTGAACCTGCAGACCGTGCCCGCGACCCCGTACCGCATGCTCCCTGACAGCTGCCAGTTTGAACTGCTGGATGTGGATGCACTGCAGGATCCTGCCAGTGGCCGCTTGTTGCATCTGTACTCGCTGGTCGCCCGCTGCCTGTCCTGCGAGACGGTCTTCAAGGCAGAAGAAGGGCAGGGCCTGGTCAGCCATACGGCGGCGCGGGTGGTGCGATGCCCCACCGGCTGCGGCCAGCAGGCATTCAAGCCGGCGCTGCTGCGGTCATGGCGCCCGCAGGCCATTGCCCAGGCCTGAGCGGTAGACAATCCTGTCACGTTGTTACAGCATCCCGGGATTGGCTCGCCAGACCGCGAAGTTGAGTGCCGAAGCAAACGAGATCCAGGCAAGGTAGGGAAGCAGCAGCACCGCTGCGACCGGGCGGATGCGCGCAAACGCGACGATCGTTGCGCACACCAGCACAATCAACACAAGAATGTCAGCGAAGGCGAGGACGCCCAGCCTCCAGCCGAAGAACAGCCAGCTCCACAGTCCGTTGACGGCCAGTTGCAGCAGATAGAGCACCAATGCCGGTCGTGCGCCTCGCCAGCCACGTTCGCGCCAGGCCAGCCACGCGGCAAGCGCCATCATGGCGTAGAGCAGCGTCCACACCGGACCAAACACGCTGGCCGGTGGCGCCCAGGTGGGAAGGGCGAGGGTGGCATAGAAGCTGGCGGCCGATGTGGATGCCCACGCGCCCAAGGCGGCCACGACGAAGGTGATCGCCACCCATCCCAGAAGTCCGGAAACCTGTGAACTCCGCTTCATACCGTGCAGCTCCGTGATGCGCATGCTCGCGTATACGCACAGAGGCCGCGAATGGATGCAGGTTGCGGGCGTTCAGTCCGAAGAGCTGGCGGTACCCGTTCCCTGGCTCGCTGGCAGCAGCGAAGGCCGTTGATCAAACCACTCGCGTGCCTTGGCCAGATGCCATTGGCGCTGGTCACCGTCCAGTTCGATCCCCGCACCCAGCAGTCCCCACCGAAGATAGAGATCACCGCGTTTGCGCTGTTCGAGCAGATCCAGTCGCGCGCGTACCGACAGGCGATCGTTCTCGGCCTGCAGCCCATCGATGACCAGATGGCCAGGGCGCCAGCGCAGCGTCGCCTGGGCCTGCACCTGGCCGGAGTCCAGCAGGGACAGGGTCCAGCGCGGGTAGTCGGTGCGCTCTGCGAACAGCGCCAGCAACGGTCGTGCATCGCTGAGATCCAGATCCGTGGTGGCGTCCACCTGGAACGGCGACTGCGCATCGATACGACCACGCTTGAAGACCGCGCGGCCTTTCCATGCAGTCGAGCCCTGCGTGCCCGCCACCTGCACGTTGCGCAGCTCGACCGTGGTGCCGGACAGATCGAAATGACGCTGGTTGAAGTCACCACGGCGCAGGGTTGCGTTCACGTCGACGTCGCCGCCCATGTCCAGCCCCGCCACCTTGGCACTGGCGTTGCGCCCCAGCAGCCGGGCCGTGCCATGGCCGACGCGCCCGTCGGTGTCGAGGGTCGCGTCACCGCTCAGGGTGCCAGTGCCACGGAGCAATCGCACCTGTGGCGAGCCAAGGTAGCGATTGTAGGCGGTCAGATCAGGAATGGTTGCTTCCTTGAAGCGCAGCTGGGCGCGGACACCTTTGCGCAGTTCCTGCAGGCGGCCATCGCCGGTCAGGTCGAGGGCCAGATCACGGCCGTCGAACAGGCGCACGTCCTTGGCATCGGTTGGCCGCGCAGTGAATCGCGGCAAGCGGACGGCCAGCTGTGCCTGATTGGGGCTGCCGGCCTTCAACTCGCCATGGGCGCTGGCCGTTCCCGCCAGGCGGACGCCGGCGACTTCGGCGACGGCCTCGGCGGCGGGGATGTCCACGGTGCTGCCTTCGATCAGCTCGCCGTTGCGAAGCTGCAGGTCCGCCTTCAGCGTGCCGCCACCATCCAGCTGCAGCCATGGCTTGCGCACGAACAGGGCAGGGATCCAGTTGAGCGAGGTGAATGTCCATTCGCCGCGCACGGTGCCCGAGCTGCGTTCCAGCAACCGGGCAGGCGCCTGGAACGGGATGTCGCGCCCGCTGATGTGCAGATCCGCATCCACTTCGCTACCCGAGCCGCGACGCATGGGCAGGCGTGCCTGCAGGCGCAGGTCGTTGGCCACGTTGAGCTGCAGGGCCAGCAGGCCGCGATCCGGGGCACCGTCGCCCAGGTGGAGAGGCACCTGCCAGAGCGCTTGGTCGCCGGGCTGGAGCTGACCGTCGATCATGTGGAGCGTCAGCTGGAGGCGTCCAGGCACCGGAGCACTGGAAATCTTCGGCGTGGCGACATCAGTGTCCATCCGCAGGCCCTGGCTGCGGGCATCGACCTCGAGCTGGGCATGCAGAAGTTTCAGCTTGGCCAGGCCGGGCGCCTGGTCCCGATAGTGGCGCGGATAGCTGAAGCGCGCAGTGAGATCCATGTCGCCCAGCAGCTGCACACCGTCAAAGCTGGTGTCCGCATCGCTGAACGCAACCTCGGATTCGAACAGTTCGGATGGGCCGCCACGCAGCTGCTTCAGGAACCCCACGGTACCCTGGCCCTTGCCGATGATCAGCAGCTTGCCGAAGCGTGCGCTGCGGATGCTGTCGCTGTGGATGGCGTTGAAACGCAAGGTCCAGCCCTGGTCGCTGCGCGGCGGTGAAGGGATGGCCTCTTCGACGCGGCTGATCTCGGCGGAAACTCCGGTGGCCTGCAGCCTTGGCACCCGCACCTCGCGCTGGAACAGGGGCAGCACCGCCAATCGGGCGCTGGCGCGGTCTGCATGCAACACGTAGACGGTGTGGTTCACGTGGCCGCGCATGTGCACGTTCCAGGCAATGACGTGGCCGGGCAGCACGGTAATGGCCGGCCCGGTGGTCATCACGAACTTCTGCGGCTTGCGGTTGGTGACCTGGTCGAACAGAGGGCTGTTGAGGAAGATGTTGCCGGCCAGCAGGTACAGCAGGTAGATGCCAAGCAGGAGGTAGCCAGCCACGCGCCATCGTCGGAAGCGGTGTGGGATGCGCGCGGAAACAGGGGGCATTTACTGCTCAAAAGGTTGGAATTTCCTCAACTATTACGGAGCGGATGGCGGTGGCGCGTGAAGCAGCTACGGGGCCGGAGCTCGATTCTGGTAGTGTCCGGCCTGGTCACGACCACAGATCTGCAGGAGACGCATGGAGATCCGGCCCGCCCGTGCAGGCGATTTCGAGGTGATGTGGGGCATGTTCAAGGAAGCCATTGCGATGCAGGATGCGCTGCCCTTTGCCGGCTCTTTCGCCGTCGAGACGTTTCGCGCGCATTGGTTCCAGGTCCAGGCACCTCATGTGGCTGTGCTGGAGGGCCGGGTGGTGGGCATGTACAAGATGGGCCCGAACTTCCCTGATCTAGGGGCGCACGTGGCCAGCGCCACGTATGTGGTGGATGCGCCGGAACAAGGGCAAGGCGTGGGCCGGGCGCTGGTGGAACACAGCCTGGAGCGGGCGAGGGCGGAAGGATTCCTGGCCATGCAGTTCAATTACGTAGTCAGTACCAACGGCCCGGCCGTGGCGCTGTACCGGAAGCTGGGGTTCGATGTGGTCGGGACGTTACCGAAGGCGTTCCGGCACGGTCAGTTGGGGTTGGTCGATGTCTTCGTGATGCACAGGTTCCTGTAGTGCCGTCGCCGGGTCGGTCGCCTCAATCAGCGTTCTTTGGGAGCGTGATGACGAATGAAGTGCGACCATCCCGCCATCGTCCATGGACAGTGCCGCGGTGCGCGTGGCAGATTTCCCGCACCAGGAACAGGCCGAGGCCCAAGCTCGCGTGTTCGCCTTGTGACGCGTTGTGCGAGCCTCTGCGCAAGGGATCGAACAGACTGTTGAACTCTTCGTCCGATAGTTCGGCCCCGGTGTTGCTCACCGTGATCATGATCTGGTCGACGAGGCCCTCAAGGCTGATCCGCACATCGGTGCCGTGTTCGCCGTACTTTGCAGCGTTGGTCGTGAGGTTGTGAACCGCCTCGCGCAACGAAGAGGCGTCGAAGCAACCGTGGGCATCGCCTTCAGCCTCATACTTGATGGGGACGTGGGGCAGGGAAGCGCGAAGCAATTCGACTTCGTCGCCAAGCGATTGTGCAAGATCGCAGTCCACCGGATGAATGGCCATGCCATCGCCCAGCTTGCTGCGGCTGTAAGCCAGCAGGTCGTCGAGCAGCTTGTTCATGCGCATGCTGCCATTGAGGATCCGCTCGGCCTGCCTGGACAATGCCGGATCCTGCAGTCCACTGGCCAGAGTGTCCGCCGAGAGCATGACCGCTGCCAAAGGACCTCGGAGATCATGCCCGAGCGCTGCCAGGAAGATCTGCCTCCAGGACTCGACCTCGGCAGAGAACTGAGCAAGGGATTCGGCGACCGCCTGATCGATGGCCTCATTGAAACGAAGGATGTCATCGATCGATGAAGTGATCAGCTGCTGGTCGGATGCCCATCGCCGAAGTACCGAAGCCCGGAGTGCTCGATACTCGGCCACCATCTGGTTGAGGCCAAAGCCGGCGATGGCGCGGGTTCGGCCATGATAGGACGCGGCGGACTCGGGGCCGGGCTTCAACGGTGCAAGCCCGTGGGACTTTGCGACCTGCTGGGAGGCTGTCTGCGGCGATCTGAGATCGTCTACAACTGCCTGAAGAATCTGGGGAAGATGATTCCGAAGTTGCTTTACGCTGAACTCGACAGTATCGGGCGCCTGCGTTTCGGCGAATGCCACCGCGTCTTCCAGGATTTCCCGCGCATTCCGTTCGATAAAATCAGCCAGGCGCATCGCCAAACCCGTCCTTAAGTGGTGCGTCGAGCCTACACCGGCGGGCCTGCATGCTGGGGGAGAAGGTTGGCGCCGTGGAGCCTGGTTCTGGGGGCGTTGGGAGGGTTACTTGAAGGGGGGCAGCATGCGGCCAGGACTGGACTGGACTGGACTGGACTGCTTGGGGTTCGTCTGGGCAGACTTCTTTGTAACATAATATACATACCGCCGTTGTCGGCAGCGCTAACCGCCTGAATTTTGGCGGTTTTTGCGTTTGCTAGACCTGGCATCGACAGCGCTACCAGCGCGACGACCGCAGCCGCCGCGCTCATTCTGTCCAGCATGAGGCGCCAGAGGGCCCGCTCGGTTGCCGACGTGGCGCGCTCGGCATGGATCATTGCGATCCAAGTGGGGCCGTCCAGCTTCGCAAGGGCGCAAATCTGCGCAATTCGCTCATCGGCCAGCGGCGTATCGCCTTTCCTCCAGCGGGACACCAGCGACCGGGTCACGGTCAGCCTTTCAGCCAAAGCCATATCGGACGCGAGATTCAAGCGAATTTTCACGTTGTCAAGTAGTTCGTTGACGGCGGTCATGGCGGCTCCAGTTGATCGATCAGTTGACACGTGTTTCCCGATCAGTTTACATGCGCCTCGTTGAGTGATCACTCAACACCCGCCACCGGCACCCCAAGGCCGCTGGCGGGTTCTCTTGGGGCTTGGGGCAGGGGATCACGGATGTTCGACGCCATCTCATCCTTCGCGCTGCTGGGGGCCATTGTGGCTATCTCCATTGGTGCCGCTCGTATCGTTTCGTGGCTGCTCGACCGGCGTGACTACACCGCCTCGCAGCAGTCACGCGAAGCCCAGGTCATCGCACTCGCAGAGGCGGAGATTGCCGCCACCAAGCGCGGCGATCTGCTGGCCGCCGCTCGCTACGCCGAACAGCACGAGGCCGGCCGTGCGTAAGTTCGATTGGTGGCTGGTTCCCTTCGTCATTTTCATGGTCTGCGGGGCAGGGCTTGGTTTCTGGATCGGCACCGCGTTCGCGGCTGACTGGAATGCGGTCGTGGCCGAGCGTGGCGAAATTCGCAACGCCTGCATCGCCGGTAACGACCGTGCTTGTCGCATGTACGAGGTCGAATATGGCCGTTGATCAGGTCCGCGAGTTCCTCAGCGATCCGCTTGTGGTCGCCGTGCTGGGCGGCGTGCTGCTTACCGGCCTCTATTGGTCGCTGGTGTTCGCCCTGCGCTGCAAGGGTGGTCGCAATGGTCGGTGATCGCGCGGTGCCGGCCGGGTCGGGACTCCCCTCGTCTAACAGGGGAGTCAGTGAATTCAGGAACCCCGAGGGAACCCTGACGGTCGGCATTGATTGGTTCTCCGCTTCCATCGATCTGCGAGCAGCGCTGGACGAGGTCGCATTCCGTGATGGCGACAGTTTCGAAGAGGTCCGCCAGTGGATCGAGTTCTCCCCGGAGAATGCGCGCATCGCGGCCCTGCAAGTGTTCTGCTGGTTCTTCGCCGGGCTTGGCCTTGAACTGGATGAAACAGCGGGCGGCGGTCGCTTCTACACCTGGCGTATCAAGATCATCGACGCGGCCAAGAAGTTCGTCGGGATGATCGAACTCGGCGGCGAAGAGTGCCGCCGCGCCGATGGCACGTATACCGCCCGCATCGAGCTAACCGGCGACGGATGCAAAGCGATAGGCGCAGCGCGCTGCGGCCATGCGCAGCGGTGGCTGGAGCTTCGAGCGAAGCTCGAAAGCTGCGCCGGAAGGATCACCCGTGTCGACGTGTGCGCCGATGACCTGTTGGGCGAGTACCCGTTGCGTCTGGCCCAGAAATGGTATGCCGCTGGTGAGTTCGACAACCGTGGTCAGCGCCCCAAGGCGCAGCTGGTAGACGACTACGACAGTGGCGACGGCAAGACGCTCTATATCGGCGGCAAGAAGTCGGAAAAGCAGCTGCGCGTCTACGAGAAGGGCAGGGAGCAGGGCGATAAGAGTTCGCCGTGGGTGCGCTATGAGGCTCAGTTCCGCAACTCAAACCGCAAGGAACTGCCCCTCGACATTCTGCGGGATCCGGCCTCCTACCTGCTCGGCGCCTATCCGGTCCTGTCCTTTCTGCGCTGCGTTGCCACGCGCATCGAAATCACGAAAGCCGCTGTCGAGGCCACGTGGAAGAGCGTACGTCGCCATATCCGCCGCCAATACGGCGCGGCCCTCAATTTCATCGCCAAGAACTGCCCAGACGATCAGGCATTGCGGGCGGTAATCGAATCCTGCACTTCGCCATCGCTGCCGAAGTGGGTAACAGGTGACACAGCAGCGCATTGGCCCGAAATCGCGGCCGTACAACCAACCTCAAAGGGGTAACGAAATGATCAAGGTCACCGTACTGGATTCGCAGATCAACGAGCGTGGCGGCAGCTTCACCAACGACCGCAACGAGAACGTTGAATTCACCACCCGCAAGCAGCGCGCCAAGCTGGAGGCGGACGGTTTCGCCTATCTGTTCGACGTGCGCCTGGACAAGGGTCAGTCGGGCTATCCGGCGGGCGAGTACGAGCTCGACGTCCCGGCCATGCTGCAGGTCAATAAGGGCGTTGCAACCCTGAGCAAGTTCACGGTCCTGCGCCCGCTGCAGAAGGCTGCGCCGCGCCCGGCAGCGCAGGCCTAAGTCATGGCTGTGTGCGTGTCTCTGACGGCTGAGGGGACGCTTGTACCCACCGGGGAGCCTGCATCGCAGTGTGGTGGGTATGTGCTTGTGTCGGCGGCAGAACACGCACAGGCCTCAATCCTCATCGATCTATTCCAGTGGCCCGAACCGGAAGTGGCCACTGGTTGGTTCTCGGGGGTGTTCACGCTGGTGCTCGCACTGAACGTGCTGGGCTACATCGTGGGCGCCGTCGTGAAGTCGGTCAGTACAGAGCGGGATTGACCACCCCATCCAACGCGCACAACGCGCACAACAAAAGGAGCAGTGCAATGGACTTCGGCGACATTCTGACCGGCCTCGCAGCCGCCAGCGCAGTCAGCGCAATCATCAGCGCAGGTGCCATCAAGGCATCCCCGGGCTTCGCCCGCTGGGCGACCAACAAGGTCGCCACCTTCTTCCGCTGATCGCGGGAGAATTGTGACGGGGAGGGGCTGGGAAACCGGCCCCGATTCCTATGCAGACACAGCCCGATGACGTGAGCGCCGATGAGTGCCAGGACGATTGGTGCCCAGAGTGTGGTGGCGATGACGTGATCGTGTTGGACGACGGCAATCTGTGGTGCACGGAGTGCCGTGCCGTCGTTGACTACTAGGGGCGGGTGATGGACTTCAGTGGGGTGTTCCTCGGGCTATCCGTCGCACAGGTGGTGGCAGCAATTGTTGGTGCCGGCACGTTGATGGCGCTCCCTTGGTTCGGACGATGGTGTGTCGACAAGATCGCAGGCTTCTTTGAGGACCGCGAGGACCAGGACGCGGACGAACACGCTGACGATGAGGCGGGAGAGGTTGAAGAGGTCGTGTGCGCTGACACCGGCCATGACTATGACGGTGGCGAGTGCATCTTCTGCGGCCAACCGGAAAAGGAGGATTGACGATGCTGGTGTGCATGGTTTTCGCGTTTATCGGCGGCCTGACGGGGCATGCTGTCGCATTGGCGTTCAATGAGGCCAGCCAATGATTGATCTAGCTGGCCGCAGCTATCTCCTGTGGCTACGCGTAGTGGTCGCGATGCTCATACTGAGCGCAGCGAGGCACGCGCACGCTGTTTCATATCCAGATGAAGGGCTTGCGTATGCTGGCTGTATGGAGCATGCGTCTCGCGCAAATGCTAATCCGAACATTGGCGCCTCATTCAAGCCGCTTGTCTGTGATCGTTACAGCACGACCGGATTCTGTGTTGCTCGCAAGGGTGGCGCCGGCTGTGTTGGTACATCATCGGAGTACGGATATCAGGGTGAGCATACGTACCCAGCCCACGCCAGTTGCGCATCCCGTGCGGAGGAAACAAGCTGGAAAGGGGGGGGTACTACCGGGCTTGACAGCGTGTGCAGTAACGGCTGCACGTACAGTGGCTCGCTCTACGCACAGTCGCCAACAGGGCGCCTCTTTACGCCTACCGGGGGCACGTGTACGACAAACGACCACCCGGCCCCGACCACGCCCGATCCGGGGGAGGGTGGTGGAGACGGTGGTGGAGATGGGGGTGGAGATGGGGGTGGTGACGGCGGTGGTGACGGCGGTGGAGATGGTGGTGGTGACGGCGGTGGAGATGGTGGTGGTGACGGCGGTGGAGATGGTGGCGGGGACGGGGATGGGGATGGGGATGGGGATTGCACCGATCCTGATGGCTGCGTTGGCCCCGGACCGGGCCCTGGAACAGGCGAAGGTGGTGACGGCGGTGCGCCGGGGCCGACAACAGGGCGCCTCTACAAGAAGTCAGGCAAGACGGTTCAGAAGGTCGTCGCGGAGTTCAAGGCGGCCATTGAGGGCGCTCCCATCCTATCGAAGGTCAAAGGCTTCTTCGGTAGCTGTACCGGCGGTGGCAGCTGCCCAACCGCCACGTGGGACGGTGGGCAGTACGCCGGAAAGTTCGACCTTGGCGCGCTGTGCTCCGGCCCCCTGTTACAACTTTTCCAGTACGCCGGGTTTGTGTTTCTTGCGGGCATGGGCATCGTCGCGCTGAGGTGGGCACTGCTATGAAACGCAATCATCTGATCGTGCTTGGCGCTGCGCTACTCGTGCTGGTGCTGTCTGCCTCTTGGGCATATGCCGATGGGGTAGGGCCGGTCACCGCCCTTACCACGTGGGCAAAGGAACAGATCACGTCGTTGTGGGCGGACTTCGCCGACTTCATGACGGATCTGCAGACCGACTTCATCGAGCTGGTGTTGTCGTTCGTCAAAGCCATCGTGTACCTGATTCCAGCGCCTGATTTCCTATCACAGATCAGCTTCTGCGCAATGCTCAACGCTGCGGGACCGTGGACCGCCTTCATCGTTGCCCAGTTGCGCGTCGGTGAGGCGATCGCTGTGTTGACGGCTGCACTTGTATTCCGCCTTGTGCGGGTGTTCCTCACTCTCTTCCAGTGGACGTAACGAAATGATCTTCGGCCATGAAGGCTTGCCGCGCAGCGGAAAGAGCTACGAGGCGGTTCTGCATCACATCCTTCCTGCATTGCGCGCTAAGCGCCATGTCTACGTGCGCCTAAACGGGGTTGGGGAGAGCCTCGACAAGATCGCCGCGCACCTGGGCATGCCTGAGGAAGAGGTGCGCGAGCTGGTGCACGTGATGGGCGACAAGGAAGTGGTTGATTGGTGCGTATGCGACACCGACAACGATGGCGCCATTTCGTTCCCGCATATCGAGAAGCACGCACTGATCGTGATCGATGAGGCACACGAATACTGGCCGACCAACCGCGCCAACCTGCCCGAGCGCACTGCAAACTTCTTTGCCAAGCACGGCCATATCAGCTTGGACATGGTGATCATTTCGCAGGACTGCAAAGACCTGCACCGCCTGATCATCCGCCGCATGGCGAAGAAGAACACGTATACCAAGCTCGACGCGCTGGGGTCCGATCAGCGGTACTCGGTGCGGTTCTATGCGGCCACTGGCACCGGCAAATACGAAACGGTGGGCACAGAGGTCCGCAAGTACGATCCGGCCATCTGGGAGCTCTACCACGGCGTACAGCCGGGCATTGAGTCCAATGAGGTCTACAAGGGAAACACGCGCACTTTGTGGAAGACCCTGCGCGGCCCATCAATCGTAATGGGCCTCGCACTTGTCATTGGCGTGGTGATGTTCCTGCGGTTCTTCTTCGCAGACGGCTCAACGGGCGAGGAAAGCAAGCTCAAGGAGGTTGTCAAGACGCAGAAGGCCGCAATTCCCGCGATAGCGCACGCGCCGGGTGCTCAGCCGGCCACGGTGGTCACAAAGGTTGTCGAGACGCCCAAGACGAAGGAGAAGCTTCCTGCGGGCGTTCAGTACATTCTGGACATGGCGGCCAATGCCAGGGCGAGGCACGCCGGGTGGTATGGCCAGCGCGACATCGTGGAGTTTCGCGCGTCAGGCGGCGGGCAAGTACTCGACCGATTCACCACTGAGCAGCTGTGGGCGCTGGGCTGGTCTGTCAAGCGAACCGAATTCGGCGTGTTACTGAGCGCTAAGGGGCATGAGATTATCGCCACGACTTGGCCCGTGGACCCGTTTGGCGAGCAGTCCGATGCTACGACCGCGCGCATAAAGGCTGCGGCGGGGTCGCCTGTGACGAGCGCGAGCGAGACACAGCCGACCACCGCCGCGGCGAACGGGAGCACCCTAATTGCAGTTGGGAAGCGCCCCTTGGGCACGTTCCCAGAGACGCCGCCATACCCGGCGAGCTTCTGATTTTCGTAATGGGATACCATGCCCCCGAACCTTGGGGGCGAAATGGGCATTCGATCAGGCCTAGTGCTGGCTCTACTGCTGCTGTGGGCACCTGCGCATGCGCAACAACTACGCTCGGCCACTGGTCCACAGCCACCGCCCAGGTACACGCCGCCAACACCGAAGGCGAGCAACCTTGGCGCTGAGCCGCTGAAATGCCAGCAACACCTTGATCCGCGCATCCGGCTCTATTGCGCGGAAATTGAGCGATCCCTGATACAGGGCGAGGCGCGTCGCCAAGGGTTACCAACGCCATCGAGCGAGATTGTTCGCATGCCAGCCTACGGGAGCGCCGAGGCAAAGCAGCTGGGCGCTGCCTGTATGGGGGGCACCGCAATGCGCCGCCTAAACAACGGCTGGGAACAGTTGCGAAACGCCAAGGGCGAATGGCTGCGCTGCCGTGAGCACTGAACCGGGGTGTAGGGGCAGCGCCCCTACGGAAGCGCCTCACACGCGCTGGTGAGGTCTCGGCCCCGGCGCCGGCAGGACACCCGCAACAGGATCGGCGTCAGGACCAGCCATCACCGTGGAAGACCGCTTTGCGCGGCGTTGGGCGACCTCGGCCAGGTCAACGATGCCCGCACGCCCGAATGGCCGTTTCTGACCACCTCGGGCAATCTCCATCATCCGGCGCCATTCCTGCGCTTGTGCGGCCAGCAGGGACAGCCATGCAAGGTCCTGCGGTTCCAGCTCGCGGCCTTCGGGGGTGACCAGTCGGCCAGCCTTAAACGAAAAACCGGCCCAAGGGCCGGTTAGGTTGCGATCACGCTGTTGCACGCGCGCGATTTTGAATCTACATGTAATTGATTCGTAAGGGGGTTGATTGGCTTTTGCGCCACAATCGCGCTTGAGCCAGTGCTGTTGAGCTGGTCATTGCACAACGCTGGGGCGTGAAGTTGGTGCAGCGTCAATGCACGGCTCACAATTTGGGGCAAAGCCAATGGGGCGGCAGCGTGCGTCGCTGCAGTTCAGTCCGCGCCTTCAATCTCTTGGGGGGTGGGCTTTGCCCTACGAGCTGCCGATGATCGTCCTCAAGCAGATTTCGAAGGATTGGGGGGGGAGGCTATCAGGAAGGTAATGAAGGCCTTCCTTCAGGCCGGCCCCGCCTCTTGATAGAGGCGAGGCACGGAGCAGGGGTTGGCTGCGGTGCCGCTCGAGATCGAGCCAGCATTGCGCAGGGCTCCGTCACGTCAGGAGCTTAGAGAAGGGGACGGGCGATGCGCCAGCTGGAGAGTGTGCTATCCGAACGCCACGCGCAGTTCGTGTGGATGGCTCGTATCCAACAGTGCAATGGGACTGGGCGATCTATAGCGCTCCGGAAGCGCGCTCAAGTTGCCCTCATGCTCCGAGAGGAGAATGCCCTCCGCGTAGCCTTGGGCGAGCACCGCCAATCTCACTCGTAGATCGAATTCCGCGTTGCTCATCACCAGTCGCGGACTGGAATGGCTGAACTTGTCCAAGAGCTCATCTACGAAGCTCAAGTAGTTGGGGTGAATAGCTCGATAGCGCCCACCTGGCATCGTCGCGGCGTAGCTGCTCCATCCATCCGGAGCCGGCTGATCCTGAGCTCCGGCGACTCGCTCACCTTGATGGCTAAAGGACTGATCTGATCGACCTCGTCGGGAACCTTTGGCTGCATTCTGGTCAATGTGACGGAGGATTGGGTCTGAGTCGTCCTCAAGGTCCGTATGGCTTGCGCGTCGTGCTGTGTCTGCGCCTGCTGGTGGTGATTGTTGGTCTAGGTGTGTCGTGAGTCTGTACCTTTTAGCGTTGCAGACCCTCCTGCTGGCGTAGCGCCAGGCCAGGAGGGAGGTCCACAAGGCTGGAAATCCTGCTGGGATCAATGTGCGCCCCTGGAGTTACGATCAGCCGACTTGTACGCCTTTGCTCCGCGCACCAGTTGAGGTAGGCCTGTAAGTACGCCGCAGCAGTGGGGTGGGGCTGCCTCTGCAAGGCGGAAGCTGACTCATTCATAAGGTCAAAGCCGCACGCACAGGTGAGCAACTTCGTGGGCGTGCCGGCGACTGTCACCGGAAATCCATTGCATCGTGGGCAATTCTGGCGCAGGCGAACGCCATGCCAAGGACACGTGGAAATCCAGGGCAGCTGATGCAGTGTGGTGTGATACCCGAGTCTGATGCATGGAAGGCAGTACCTCAACCTGAGATGGGAGGGCAGTCTCGGGTCGTCAGTTATGAACGGATACCACGCCGCTAAGTCCCACTCGGGCGGAGTCTCGATCCCAAGGGTTGTAGAGAGCGCCTCTTGTTGTACTTGCGAGGTCGTCAGGCTCAAGAGCAGGTTGATGTGTCTGTTTGGCTTGATTCCGAGGAGCTGTGAGTACTCCGTGACCCGCCTGGCCTGGTTCAGTCGCGATAGCCTCGCGACGCAGCCAAAAGCCGATTGGTATGGAACAAGTCGGAGGTTGCCTCCGACCAGCTGAGTGCCGCTCCTCATTTGCCTGCGGCCCTATTTCTTGAGCTTTCGAAGCCGGCGTATGCGCTGCGCAGGAGAGCTTCATCGATGTGCTGGGTAGTAAGTCCTTCGAAATCGCTGCGCCCAGCGGCGATCTTGGTGAGTAGGTGGTAAACAAACTGGTTGAAAGAGGCCATGAGCCAATCCCTGGGGACGGGATAGTTGCCTTGATTGGCAAGGTTCTCAATTCGTTCGCGTATCGCTTCGGTCTCCTTCTCAAGGCGCCAGCCAACGCTGTAAGCATAGGGTGCGAATGCTTCGGTGTAGGTCTTTCCGCCCTCGTCCGGCCATCTCATAACTTGGTCAAGCTGACGAAATGCCAAGGCGACGTCACATGCGTCCTGCACGTCAGCGTCCTCCTTCGGGATGTCCCAGAGAAGCCCGGTAAAAGGATGGCTGTCGACAAAGAATCGGCCATACAGATGTGGCGGCGCCAGTTGACTAAGATCGTCTGCGCCTCCAATCACGCTGTTGCTCTGGTGGATGAAGAGAAAGAACGGTTGCACTGATGATCCGAGGAAGTGGTTCTGAAGCTTTGCAAGGTGGGCATAGTCCTTGAGCGTGAGCTGCTCAGCGGTATCGATCGCAATCACGACCACGTCGGCCGATGCTCTAGCGGCTTCCTGCTCAATTGCCCGGATGATCCTGAGGAGGAGATCCTGCGGGCTGGCTACGGTTGTTGCCCTCATGCCCAGTCCAAGGATGACCTCGCGGAAGAAGTTGCCTTCGCTAGGGGTAGTCGGTTTTCCGACGACCATCCGGAGGAATCCAATAGGAAAAGGTCGCCAAGAAGTGGTGGTTTCAAGTATTCGCGTGGCAGTTGACTTCCCACACCGGCCATCGCCAATGATCCTCAGGCTCGGCCGCCCATACTCCAGGCACGTGGCGAATCCAGATGCCATTCGCAGTAAGGGGAGAGTCTGGATATTGGGGCGATGTCGCGCGTGCATTGGGTGGTTCTCAAGGCTCGCCGGGGCCTTCATCAGCGGAGCCTCGTGTTGAACGTGGCCCTGCGGATTCCCATCAGTGGAGAGCCTTGCCCCTGACTGTTGGTCGTGGAAGGTTGCTTGGGCACGTCGCCAGCTGCCATGAGCGAGGCGCTGTCCCTGATGCCAGCGGCCGCCGATCGGACGGCTGCGTGATAGGCCTCAATGTTGTCGGCTAAACAGTAGTTACCGGGCTCCCGTGACGCGTCGCTCTTCGCCCAGCGTGCCGCGCGCTTCCTGATCGACAGCGTGTGGGCCACGCTCGCATATGGGGCGAGAGCGTGAAGTGTGAGTACACGCTTACCGCCTCTCCAGAGGGTCAGCTTGCGAATGTCTTGCCAGTCTTCGTAGGTTGCGTCAAACGACTGCCCAATCAGGTGCCACTGTCCAGACAGTGTTGGTGACCTGTACCTAGCGTGGTCGAGATAGACGAGGGGAGGTACACCACTCCTTCTGGAGCCTCTGATGGTCACCTTCATCCGCCTAACGGTCATGTTTCTCACGTCATCTTCGGTGCCAGGTGCATGCCACACCCACTCCCCAGATGCCAGATGCTCATCAATGATTCGCTTGGGCGACCTCGGTTCGCGAGTGGACCGGCTCGTCACATTGTGCGAGGTAACATAGGTGTCAATGAGGTCTTTCAAGACCTCCAGGAGGATGGGGTGGTCTTTCCCGTCAAGCTTTGTAGTGACTTGACGCTCATTCACTTGCGTTGCGGGAGCAAAGCCGCCGGCGATGTGGCGCAGCAGGCCATTCTCAATCTTCTTGAATAGAGCCTCGATGTAGGGGCGACCTTCGCCCATCCCGGATCGTCCAAAGTGCAGGATTCCCTTGTGATGATCAATGAGATTTCGGACTGTCATCTTGGCGTGATGGGATGAGTCGTTGTCCATTGCGATCATTGCGCTTCTCATCACTACCTCATCCACTAGGTAGATCGACGGCATCCATGCATTAGTCGAGTAGCTTAAGTTCGACGTGCTCAGATCCCTTGGTTGCCAGGGGCTCATGATCTTCGCGAACAGGCTGACTACATCGTGTTGCTCGTACTTCCGGCCAAGCACCATTTCCCATCCAAGGATGGCGCCACTCCCGACATCAACAACTGCCAGTAGCCAGATCCGACTAATCTTCTCTAGCCGGAATGAGCCGTCCGCCATCGGCATGGCCAGCCATGCGTCGATGTCGACGGAATGCTCGTCGTACTCAACTCGATCAAATGGCCGAATGCTGAGTAGGTTCTCGATTCGGGTGGAAGTAGGCTCATCCGCAGCCAAGAGCATCTCACTTTCGCTCTTTGTGCCTCGGATGCGCCTTATGAGGGAGGTTAGTGCTCGTCTTCCCTTGTCGCGGATGTTGAGCGGATACATGGCCTGAAAGCCCTTCCCAGTCAGCACCTTCACGAACTGGGAATGCAGTCTGTCGAACGCGGGGCTCCTTTTGGACTTCGCTGGCAAGGCGCCCTTGAATCTTGCGACTGCATCGCCGAGCTCGGGGATGGCTTGCATGACGGCATCCATGGCGAACGGATGTGAACTATCGGGGACGACCGAATTGTTGCGATCTGACACGCTGAATCGCGCATAGGGAATGCAGGCTCGGTATCCGACTCGATGACCGCTTTCGTCGAAGAGCAGTGCGGTCCGGATCATTCGAGAGAGGGTATTTCGCGGCACGCCCCATCGAAGGGCTGCGTCGACCAAGGTTGCCCCATCAAGGACGCTGGTGAGTGCGGACAGACGGGCTTGAAATTCCGACTGTTGATCAGCTGGAAGTACGATCCCATTTGGCCTTGGAGTTGCCCGGATCGACTCGAGGTCGACGGCATTGAACTTGGAACTCATGCGTCGGCCCTCCAGATCCTTGATCGCCCCGTCATTCGAGGAAATGCATCGGTCGCCAGAAATCCGACGTGAAGCAACTCAGCCACGACCCCCTGAATGTGAGTTCGAGGGTGGTGCCTAAGCTCATGGATGAGTTCATCTGCACTGATGCTGCCGCTTCGCTCGATGGTCGCGGCGATTTCCTGTCGCAACGCCAGGCTGCTCCCCAGATCCTTGGCTGACTGGCAGAACCCGAGCAGTTGGTAGCAGAGCTCATTCCTGCCGCCGGGCGCCTTGAGTTCGTCCTCCGTGATTAGCCGCAAAGAGATGCCTGCATCCTTGGCTGCTGAACGAAGCCGGTCCAGCTCGCGAGGACGACGCTTGCCATCCACGCCGGGTACTGTCTGCGAATTCGGAATGACGTTTGCATAGATCTCCTGGCCTCCGCGCCTCTGAAACCAGAAATGCAGCTCCATGCTGTCAAGTCCTACCGGGATGGACCGAGGCCTCTCGGTCACGGCCGCCACTGATGGATCAAACTCCAATTGCAGCCGAAGCGCGAGTTGCAGGGGGCCGTGTACGGTAACCGTCCGGTTCTCTTTCGGGCTAAAGAAGGTGAAGATGTCCCCCCTCTTGATCTGGCCAGCGGTGAGTTCACGGGGGACCAGCGGTCGATCCGTCCCATTGTGGAGCGGGTCGGAGGCGCGTGCAGACGCTACGCCTTGGAACGGGCTCACGGGATTGGTCGCGTGGTTGCTCATGCTGCCTCCTTGTGGATGACTGCAGTTCGCATGGTCGAGGAGTGGCGCTGCGCAATCGCGATTGCGGGATGACTCAATGCATGGGCAGCTGAGTGTTGGATCTTCATCGATCGACTTCCCGGTTGGCCTCGGAGAATGAGGCTCGGTACTGGCGGCAATGGCCAGCAGGGTCATTAGGGATTTCGGGCATGGGGCGCCGTGCCGGCTGCCATACGGTGGCAGTCGGCGCGCGCAGATGCCCGCTCAAGCAGCTTTGCTGCTTGACACGAAGTCGGAATTGCGGGAGCCTACATTCGTTATCGTAGAGCTTCACCTCCTCTCGCTCCGGCGAGAGGCTATCGCCTCCGTTGCTGCGGGGGCGATTTCATTTCCGGGGTCGGAGATTTGATGGGCTGGGGGGGGTAAATGCCTCCTTCGAAGCTGGAGTTATGGCGTCAAGCCATTCAGGGGCGCACTGTGCGCCCAAGTGAGTTTCAGCAGATCAGAAGTGGTGCGGGCCTTTTGGCTTCGGCCTCAGCTCGCGTGCTTAGGCATTACAGCGAGTTCAGCCACTCAGCGACATCTCGCGTTTTGGCGAACAACCCCCGCCGACCTGGCAGCGGAAAGGTGCGAACCGGCAAAAGATCGCGCTGGACGGCTCGGCCGAAGGTGCGGCCGTTTGGAAAGCCAAGGTTCCGCTGGAGGTCGCTGCCGCCCATGAGCTCCCCATGCCGCTCTAGCAGCTCGCGACTGAGTTCGGTGGAGACTGCTGCTTCTGGATTCTGGATAGGCATGACCCAACTCCTAGCTACCGTTGGGCTCCATCATGCACAATTGCAGCCAGTTCTAGGGGATTCTTTAGTCCCGCTTCAGAAGATCCATAAGCATGCCTCGTGGCAAGATTCCAACCGATGGGGCGCTGGTCGTCCGTAATAGCGTGTGGGCCTGCGTTGTACGAAGGCTGCATGGCGATCGGCTGACTTGGGATGACCTTGATCAGTCGCTCTTGCCCAGAGTTGGGCTCGATGTACACGCCCAAGCGGCGAACGGTCGTCCCCGATCCTTCTACCGGATCTTCAGCAAGGGGCATCATCCAGGGAGGCTGCGCGGCCCTGGTGGATACTTGATCGACTCGGTGCATCGGGATCCAGCGTTCGCGGCTGCAAAGGAGGCCTTTGAGCATCCGATCTGGATGATCTGCGGCGCAGGGGCTCCCACTGCGGAGCAGCTGCGAGGCGTACGTCGATCGCTAATGGAGCGTCTTGGGCTACTGATGCCGTCCATTACTGAACGCCTGGTGGCTTTTCATCACCAACTCCCTGGCTTCAGCAGCTATGCGCCTAGTCGAGTAGATGCCTTGGAGTCCATGTTTAACGTGGCCGAAGTTGGCTCCTTGGACGCGATAGGCCTGTGTGCGTGCAATTATCTGTTGGCCATAGACAGCGGTAGGCTCGAGACTGCAATAGATGTCCGGGACGCACTGCGATGGGCAGTTGTTCGTTTTTGTGCTGTTTGGGGATTGCGTCCCGACGCATGCGCGACAATCCAGCTGTTGATGGAGCAGCGGGTGGTCAGGCTCCGGCGGGGATCGCTCTTGCCAAAGGATGTTGGGTTTCCACTCGGCCAAACGGAGTCCGGCACACTTGGTGGCAATCTGGCGAGTGGTGTGTTCTTTGAAGATGACTATCCGTGCATGCTTCCGGTAACTCCGCGGACGGGCGGGGCGGAGGCATTCTTCGCCCGGTTCCACGTGCACTATCTTGCCTTCGTGGAAGATCTTGCAAGGCAAAGGATGGTCGAGCAGCAGGCTGAGTCTGATCTCGGCGGATCTTGGCCGCCCCAGGACGCTGTTGATGATCTGTTTCTTGGCTTGCTGGACGTGCCGGAGGATGTTTGTCACGGTGAGGTGACAACTCTCACGCAGTTTGCGTTGATCAGCCCAGTAGCTGCATGCGTGGCGGAAGTTCTGCCCATTTCTAGCGAGGGAAGTTCCTCCTACGCCCGCATCAAGCCTCTGGGTCGGGAGCTTTTGGGGGTCCGGCAGTCTGTTGAAGTGCTGGTTGACGTTGAGCATCCGCGTCCCATGGTTGGGATGCTGGGAGTTGCACCTCCAGGATCTCCCGTTTCCTTGGAGTAGCGCGACTCCGAGGGGAGGGGAGGCGGGCTCAGGTTTTGGCCAAAGCAAGAGGGGCGATAGGCGGTTGTGGTCGATACGCTTGCGCGCCCTTCTGGGGCGCGCCACGCCAAGAGGCCATCGAGGTCAATCAGCCCCCGCCGGGGTCACCTTCAAAAGGGCTGCCTCTTTAGTGATCGGATTCATTGAGGCATCAAAGTAGTGGACATGCGGTCTACGGGTTCCGTCCCTGAAAGCGTACGTCGTTGTGATAAATACACCGCTTCCAGAGCTCGTCAGATACACATCATCTATGCTCTCGATATTTGGGTGTTCGCTCAGTTCCTTGCACTTTCGTCCCAGCGCTTCGAAGTTTGATCCAAGTGCCTTACGAAGCTCATCTTCGGCCGATAGTGACTCATCGGGATTGTAGTGGCCTGAGCCTACTCGATCGCATTCGCTCCAGGGCGTCGCGGCCTTGATCTTATGGAACTTTAAGTCGTAGCCGTCCACTATCCCCTCGTAGACAGCAACCGGCCGGCGGGCCATGACTTCGAGAATTCGCGATTTTTCGTCGGATCTGATGCGGGGGCCAAGATAGATTGACTTGAGCGCGGTGTCGGTGTGTGGTTTGGGGCCGGGCTGGCCAGCCAGATAGCGCCATTCCTTCTCATGTCGCCACTCCTCGCGCTTCTGGGTCAGTCGTCTATTGACGAGTAGCAGAGGATCGGCAAATGCTAGGGACTGGAAGCTCACTGGGTTAGGAGCCTTCGAGTCGTAGACGACCTTCATTAGGAGTTCACGGCTTAGCAATCCGATCTCTAGTTCCGCAGTATCGAATTCTAGGCACATGCCACCAAAGCTGCTGCCGTAGTAGGCCCACAGCGGGTAGTCCAGCTGGTTAACTGACATCGAAATCAAGCCTGATTCCTTGGCGATCTTTGCAGTTGTCTCAAGGATGCGGGTGCCAATGGCTACTAGGCTTGGCGGTAGTAGAATCGCCATGGCATCGTCTGCGGTTGCCACCTCGAACAGAGCCTCCATTGGATCATTCATCTGGTCAAATCGTGGGGCATATAGATAACTTTTCTCCAGCGCGTCAAGCTCGCGCGTGAACAAAGACTTCTCGCCCAACGGCCGGTAGCGGTAGAGCAAGTCAGGTTGCATCTTTTCTTCTTTGGATTTCATGTTGAGAGTTGCTTACATGTGGCTGGCGGGTGATGACCACTTGCGGCTACAACTCGCGCTCGCTGATGCATCGTCACCGGCACGCTGCGAACACGAAGGTAATCTTGGGTGCGAGGATGGTCGGAGTGGCAGGGCGCCGAGTAGGCCCTCGCCCTTTCTCTCCAGTGGTGGTTGGTCACTACCGCAGTTGCGCCTCAGGCCATTGCGCGACGTGGTCCGGCGCCCTTGCGGCGTCGACGATACCCCTTCTTTCCAAGTCGGCCGAGTCAAATGAGTAGTGTTCTCGATCTCTGCTGTAGGGGCTAGTCGGCTCGCGAGTGGGCTTAGGCGTTCACGCGCAGGTGGAGGGGAGGGTTCGCTTACTTCTGCCCGCGGCTTGCGAATTTGAAAGCTGGAGAGGTGGGGTCGTACGTGCGCCCGCGATCATGTAGACGGCGGGCGCACGAGACTGCATAACCTCAAAGGCCTGGAGGGCTCCAGCTTAAGGCTCAGCCGATGAATCCAATGGCTCTTTCTTGCTTGGCAAAGCCGTTGTGAGGGTCGTGAGAGAGGTACTCATGCAGCTTTTTCGTAGCGTTCGAATAGAGCGTATCCATATCCTGGACCCAGGATTCAGCGGGCTGGTCGCCTTCGAAAGAATGAACTGCGTACTCCGGGTTCATCTTGTTGTACCGAACCGCAATTGGGATGGATATGCTGCGCTTGGGGTGAGAATCTGGGCCGTGGTCAAAAATGATGCCGATGCCGAAGACTAGAGTCCCTTCATCGGTTATTGATTTGTTACTCGGTGCGCCCCTTTTGGGTTTGCTTCTGTCGGACAGGTCAACGAGCTCAACATAGGGGCGCTCTTCCGTTCCGTCATATGTGGTCCAGGATGCCTGAGGAAGTCTGAGCTTTTCCTCAAAGTGGTCGCATACTTCCTGGGCGTGGTGCATTAGCCTCCTTTCCCACAGCAGGTACTGCTCGCGCTGAGTTTTCCATGCTTTGTTCAGCTCTTCGTAGTTCATGACGAAATGTACTCCTTCTAGTCGTCAGTCAGTAGCCTGATTCCCTGGATGCAGGGCACGGTTGCGTTGTCTACTCATAACGAACCGCTCGCGGCTCGATGGATAGCTGGAACTTGATTCTGATGCGGGCTTCTTCTCAGTAGGGCATGCCTTCCATGCGCTGAGCATTCGTGGGGGTGCCCCGCGAGATTTGGCCAGATGCAGGCCTTCTCCGGTGCAGTCTGGCATTCGGCGCTACTCCGCCCGGAAGCTGTATGTCCAACCATTCATGGTCCGGTGTTCGGGTTCGGAGCCAGATCGGCCCTCTAGAATCATCGTTGTCCTGAAGGAATCCAGAATTGGTGGGCGGGAGGAGGTTCCAATCAGCGCAAGGGGGATTGTCTGCACCCCGATCAGATCTGTGTGACTGAAGTCTATGAGGACCCGATCTCCGAAGCAGTTGGTGATGCCCCTGAAGCCCACATCGATCGATGTCGTAGTCTCCTCTTGATCAAGCTTCACGCCATCGCTGTCGACCCGAACTACTGCCGCGCTGACGAATTGATAGGGTGAGCCTTCATAGAAGGTGGTGGTCTTGGTGAGGTCTGAGACTATGTGCGCTCGGGCGATTCCATTCTTGCTCGCATCGATGGTGAGGGTCGACAGTGTGCAAGGCGAGGCCGAGGCTTGGATGGCGGTTGACAGTAGTAGTCCGGCGATGATGGTTGAAGCAAATGGGGATTCCATGAATGGCTCCTTGCAAGGATTCTTTGCGTTTTGCCTTGTGATGCTTGGCAGCGGATCTGCTCAGGATCCCGGCCGGATCAGAAGTGCCTGTAAGGGCGTTAGCGGCCGGCAATGCTTTAGATGAAGGCCGGTAGTGGCGGCGTTCTATCTGTTGATACGGCCAGTTCCGATCGGTTGATCGCACGTTACCCAAGTGGCATGGCAACGCATCTAGTTCAACCAGGCCTAGATGCAACTGGCCCTCAATCTTGGGTTGCAAGCGCTCCCGCTGGGTGTTGCTACCGGGCGCCAGGGGCTGAGGTGCGCTAGTCGACTAAGCGGCGAAACGCTAGATCGATGGGTGGGGCAGGCCGGCCTCAATGTATTGACGTCGTTCGATTGCTGGGCGCCGCGACCTGGAGCTGGTTAGCCTGGGAAGGGCCTTCAAGCAGCACACACGTCGCAGCCGCGTAGTGCGGCGTGAGCTTGAGAGCCGAGGACCGGTAGTCCTGCACCCACCGACAGAGTGTCGTGAGGCTAGAGTGGCTTTCGGTCCTGCCTGAGTGAGGACGAGGGGGCGCCGTCTAGCTCATGGAGATGGGGTAAGGAACCCCATCTCCATCAAGATGCCCGCAATCAGCCAAGGCTATGCACTAGATGGTGGAAGAGATGTTGAAGTCATCAATAGACTTCTGCATTTCGTAGGCCTTTTCAAGGTGCTTGCCATAGTCGGCGTGAAATTCGTTCCACTTCACGAACTTGATATAGCTGTGATTGCCTCGGTAGGTCTTTCCTCCGGAGTGATCTGTGCAGGTTCCAGCCTCAGGCCTCTTCGTGTTGAATGCATTCCGCTGGAGGATGCCGAAGGTTCGATCGGTTCTTAACGTGACCGAGGTGCAGTTGGGGCATTTCTTATCCTCAAAGAAGTAGCTATAGCTGCCTTCGGCGTTCGGAAGCACAATGCCAAGCAGCGCATTGGGACCGCTCTGCCTGCCGTTCCGAGTCTTATGCCTCAACGAATAGCTTATTTCCCAAGGCATCCACTGATCTCTCTCTGAAACCGCGGACTCGCGCATTCCAGGCGATACCATGATCAGGGTCAGGGTACTGTCATAGATTCTCTCGCGCAGCTGTGAGGCAATCGCCTCATCCGAGAACGAGACAAGACTTTCGCCGTCTTCCTCGCCTTTATTGATGTGATCGCCCTCTTCTAACTTTGCCTGAAGCAGATCGACATAGTCCCGAACCGTGGTCCTGAGCCCATTCCCGGGAAGGTGCAGAACCTGACTATCTGCGTACTTGTACGAAACGAAGATCTTTCGACCCATAAATCCCCCTGATGCGTGACAGTGTTGATGCTAGCGCGCGCCCACGGCGCGTTCGATCCAGTTCTGAATGTTGCTGGAGATGATTCCGTACACCTCTTGGCTGTTCCTGCCGGAAGGGTCGTAAAGAGGTACAGTCGTGCTCAGGGGTTGGCCATCAATCCGAACGAAGTCGAACGGATTACCTCCAGGGCTGGACGGCACCCGGTCTGAGTTCAGTAGGCGATGGATACGGATACCGAAGACGCCCATGCCCTTACTCCAAGATTTCTCTATCTCATACCGCACCCAGCGTCGCTGTGAGGTTTGAGCTCCAACGAGCACAACGGTACAGCTTCGATTCTCGAGCTGGCTATTGATCCAGCGGGCTATGGCTGCGTCGCCACCAAGCTTGATCTTTTCCCAGTCGTTGTCGTTGGCCGATGCATTTCCTTCGATCGATCCGATCTGGCGAACCATCGCCGCTCGCCACGCATCAGATTGATAGTGGAAGCTATAGAAGACTCTGCGTGTCATTGATTCCTCCTAACGGTGCATCCGTGGGCGTGGCCCACTCGATGGATCAGTGCCAAGGTCATCGGGGGAGAAGTTGCGGAACATCGAGGCAAAATCCAGATCGTAGCGATCTGGTGACCCTGATTGGGCTGCGGCAAGATCTAGTGCTGCGCCACCAGTTGCTGCGACTGCCAGAACTCTGGCGGTGGGGTGGAATCGATTGAGTAGCGCGCGCTCGATCTCCACGCCATCCATCCCGCCAATGAAGACGGCTTCCTGGATCTCTTGTCTGGATAACATGGCCTCCCGCATCAAGGCCAGGCTGGCATCTTGATCGTCGGGGACGGCTGGTGTGAAAACGACATTGCTGAAGTGCTCGTTCTCCACCGGGAAGATGTCCCGGAAGTACCGAGATTGATAGAGAGTGACTTGATCGGCGTAGCTGACACCCATGTCTTCGCATATGGCCCAGATCATGGGTGTGATGGAAGGGTGCCCGCACCACACAATTCGGCGATGACGTACTGTTGCAATGAGCAGTTCTCGTACGGCCACCTGAATCAGAAATGGATTGGCTGTCTCGTGATAGTGCCCACGCTCGGGAACCGGAACGCTTGCGGACAGAAACAGCTCCTTCATGCGTGGTCCTCCCAATCAGCGAGCTGCCAGGCGGCCTCTGACGCTTTGATCCACCTGACTCCTCGAACGTAGCCACCAAGCCAATCCAGATGGGTTTGCCATGAGGGCAACAGTCCGATCGAGTCGTAAACTACGGCCGCACTCTTCCCCAGACAATTGATGCTCGCATCGTGGAGTGTGGAAGACGTGGGTACTCCGACGCTTGGGTATGCCACCAAGGGCCTTCCATCGGCTAGCTGAAGATGTAAAGAGCTGGAGTGGCCAGTGCCGAGGAACTGGCCGCCGATCTTCTCGATATCACCACGGACCTTACTGACCAGGTTCAGATGACGGACTGCGATGCTCTCGCTGCGTGCTCGCTCAAGGTGCAGGCAGATTCTTTCGACAGCTTCTTCCGCCAAGCGACCAGACACATCGATCTCCTCAGACACGAGCTCGGCTCGACTGGACGTCAGCGTCCGTCGATCCGGCGTCGAGTCAGGCCATTGGACCCGTAGTATCACGATACCCTTTGCCAATGCGCGGCCAAGCTCGGCATTGGTCCACCGGCTTTCCGAGTAGCCTGGCGTATCAAGCATCACCAGCACGTCCGAATCGCACAATCGATGCCAGAGCATTGCCTGGAAATCGGCCGCAGGCGGTACGCCGTGGGTATCAAGGAAGACATCGTACTGCCGCGCCGAGAAGGCGTCGAAGAGCTGTAGCGCGGCCAGGCGCGCCTCCCTTCTGCGGTAGCTTAGAAAGACTCTTCGTTGCCGTGGCAGCAGTCCGGCGCACTCCAACAAGGCCGTTGCGATACGTTCTACCCGGTCAACAGGCCAGGCCAACGCATTGATGGGGCGCAGGCTGTCAGGTAGCTGATAGGGAGTGCGTTCAAGGTCACTCACCACCGGAATTACGGGGACGGCTGCCGGCACCGAAGGTGGCTTGGGAGTAGCACCTTCACATCCAAAGTAAAGAGCGGCGGCCGCTCGCGATTGAGCTGGTTGGAATTCGAACTCGTGCACGGTCCAACCCACCTCTTGGCCGAGCAGAAGTCCAAATGGTTCCAGTGCATGGGCGACGTAGCCCCTCAGTTGCTCCATCTGCTCCGGGCTAGGGTAGCCAAGGACTGCGAGTTCATATGTCGCCAAGCTGCTCATAGCGATCGCACCGCAGTTCCATAAGAAGATCCCGGGCTGAACACCTGCATGTGGCCGAGTGAATTGCTGTCGATGCGCCTGTACAGACCAACGTACTCATTTCCATGCTCACGACCATGCTCTGTGGTGGGAACCACGAGGATGCGCTCGTTCGGCTTTTTCCCATCTGCGCATCCCAGCTCCCAAGGGCACCAGCGGGAGGCCATTGAGTTTTCGGTTGCGAGGAGGATGAAATAGTCCAACTGGACAATCTTCTCCCGAATCTTGCGGGCGGTCTCCTGATTGGGTGTGCTCGGCATGGAGGTGTCATTCCAGTCAACATAGACTGACCATCCGCTTTCGTGCAGCATCCGAACGAAGCCTTTCACAAGGTCCTGGTCTTTGTGGCTATGGCATAGGAAGGCCGTCCTCACTCCGCGATTTCGTGCCTCTACTGATGTGCTGGCGAATGAAACACTGCCGCGATGGGAGGCCATGCGAAGCGAACTGATCGAAATTGCCACTGCGTTCTTCCTTGATGATGGAAATGATGGGGAACAGTCGTGCGGGTTAGATGGGCAGACGCTTCAGCTCATCGATCATGCTTGTCAATGCACGAGTCAGTTGTTCCGGCGTTGCTTCGTCTTTGCCTAGTGTCTTGAAATGTCTCGCGAAAGCACTGCTGGCATGGGGGTAGAACTCATTGAATCGAGAAGAGACCTCATTCCAGAGATCTTTGGCTACGCTGCCGGTTGCCCCAATCGGGATCACGATCAAGCCGTCAGCACAGGCAATATTGAACTCGTCACGCATACCCTGGGACTGGGCTGTCTTCTTTCCTTCAAGCTTCGTGCCGAATGCAAATATGGCAATGCCGCACTTGCCTAGTACCTTCTCCCGATGTTGTCGATAGAGACTGCGCCTTGCGCGCGGATCGGTAGCTACAGGGAAGGGGCTCGCTTGCAGTTGCTTCTCCTGATATCGAGCTGGGTTGCTCAAGATCGTCTCGAGAGCACCGCTCACAACCGAAGTTCCGACACCCAGCCCAAACCCTGTAACCACATTCAGTCGCTTGCGGATTAAGGCAGAACTCAGTCCTGCCAGGAACTGGTGCGCGCGAGTCGAATCCCAACGTTCAGGGAAGACGTGAGCCGCGCCGGAGATAAAGATGGTGCGCTGTCGGTATCGGTATTCGATAGCACTCAGGATGCTGGGTACCTGCTTATACTCGTCGATCATTAGTGCCTGAATGCCGAGTCGACTCAGGTCCTTGATCAGATACTCCTGCTGGCGCTTCCGGTACTCATACACATCCTTCTTCTCGCGTGCCTTGCGGTGCAGGCGACAAAGAACGCAGTAATGGTTCTTTGGCTTTCGGCGCAGCGTCACACGGACACGGCTGAGCACGTAGTCGATGTTCGGGTCGGTGAAGCTAAAACCAAGAAAAAGCATGGTCGTCTGGACCAGATCACCACTGAGTGCCGTAACGAAGGCCTCATGCTCCCTGAAGTAGCCTTCGTAGTCGTCCTTCGTCAGGATTGCGGTTTCTGGGTGCTCCACATCGCCATGCATTTTGTAGACGATTGCGCTGTGTCCAGGCTTGCTCTGCCTCATCTGATCGGCTGTGAACTTGACGTCAGGGCGGCGATGCTCCTGTGTCAAAGCGGTCTCAATCAGCCGGTCATAGTTGGTGGTCCAGTAGTGGCCAATTGGGAGGCGAGCCAGTACGTGGTGCGACGGCGTCAGTTGCTGATCCTCCGTGAACTCAGCGAGAATCTTCTGATTGAGAACGCTGCGGTTGTTGCGCTCGTTGAAGTGATACTGCGCCAGCGCAACCAAGTTTGTCTCGCGATCTACATCGAGCCCCAGTTCGGCGGCAACATCCTTCAACAAGCCTTTCCAGTCGACGAAGCCTGCGCTCATTGACATCCCGGCGCCTAGGAATACGGAGGCATTGCCGTTGACGAGCTCTTCTACGTAACGATCAATGAAGGCTCCAATCTCTGGGGAGAATGTCGGTTTTGCTGCCCTGACCATTACCGTTACTCCTTGTGACGGATGTCTCACAAACGTGAATGGGTCGGATCTTACCCATGTGGCTTGCGCGCTTCAAGGTCCTCCGTCGGTGCTTCTCCGTGCTCCAATTGCAGCGGCCATGGCATGCAACTGAGTCGTATTAGCAATGTCTAGTTGAATGCGACGCCCTATGCGATGGCAGGCTAAATTCCGGAGGAATATCCGCTACCTAGCTTAATTGGGGGCGAGTCAAGGCAAGGCGGATGCCCACGATGATTTCCCGAGTGCCTAAGCACGTCCTCTTGAGGCGGGAGGGCGGTCCTCATGTTGGCTCTGCAATGGATGCTGAGGTCTTCACGCAATAGTATCCGCAAAGGCTTGGATCCCAAGGGTTTCCTGGGGCTGCTGGATGCGCAACTTGCAACGTAGCGGGCCAATCGTGAGTCAGTCACGGCGACAGGCCAAAAATGCTTGCCCTTCGAGCACACATAGGGCGCTGTAGGCCAGCAGTTGGACAGCTAGTCCCGTGTAGACAGGACTGCCCAGAAGCCCATTTTTCAACGTGGGCGCATGCTCGTTGGGCGGGAGAGCGGGGTCGGCACTAGGTGTGAGCCTGGTGGTACGCATCTGAAGAAGACTGAGCCCAGCTCAGTAAAGTCAATCTTTGAGTCGCTTCTCAAAGTCGACAATGAGCTTGCTTAGGGATCGGCCTGTCAGGTGCGCGATGTCCCTAAGCTCCACGACGTCAACCCTGCGCTTCCCTGTCTCAACATCGCTAATGAACGACTGGCTGCGCCCCAACTTGCTGGACACTTGTACTTGGGTAAGGCCAGCAGCCAAGCGCGCGTCTCTGACGGTCTCAATCAGGGCGGCGTATTCCTTGCGATGGATGGTCTTGGCCACGGCCGCACCTTGGTTGAGCGGCTTCAGAAGCTATATCCAGTTCTCCGATATCTAAAAACCAGATATCCTGTACTTCTCAATGACAGGGGAAGGGCATGATCAACGAACAATGTCGACGCGACGCAGCTGGCTGGGGCAGGCAGGGCTTGCTGCTTGCTCTGACGGTCCTAGTTGCAGCCTGCGGCGGTCCAGTAGACAGGAAGATGGTCACTGACGGCACGCAGGAGCAATACAGAGCGTCGATTGACGCAATTGACGCCGAGCTGAGTGCCCATGAGCGGGATGCCTTCAACTGGGCCGTTGCCGGCCTTGATCTGGCTGAGCTGAACAAGGCCTACCCGAATGCATCTGTAAGACAGGTGGTTAGGGGGCACATCAAGCAGATTAGGGATGCCCATCCAAAAGAAATTCTTGCTCTGCAGGAGCAGGCCAACGCGCAGCGGCCGACGATCACCGAACTAGAAAGAGTGCGTGCGAGTGGCGCAACGTTACGGATCGAGGACAGCTTCTTTGGCCCGAAGCCGGTCATTGAGGCGCGAATTGCCAATGGCTCAACTTTGGCGCTCAGCCAGGCCAGCTGGGCGGCGACGCTCTACATCAATGGCGAAGCTCAGCCCACGGCAAAGTCGCGGGTGCACAGCGACTTCAGATCGATTGATGGCCTCAAGCCGAACCATGGCGTCACGGCGCGCTTCAATGTTGGCTTCGTAAAAGGTGATGATGCGTGGTCGACACTGGCAATTCGACAAGCGTCTTCAACGCGAGTCGAGCTCGAACTAATTCCTCAGACGGCTTTGGACTTCAATGACAAGCCCTACATAGCTGCCAACTATAGGGAAAAGATCCAGTCTCTGGAGAATCAGCTTAAGCAAGCCGAGAAGTTCTCAGATATCTGACTCATTGGTGTTCCGCAACTGCGTCCGATGACCAAGCGCAGCGCGGAACGCTCCAGATCAAAGTGTCCAACTACTGATGAGGATCCTAGCGCTCAATGCGACCGACCATCCTTGCTCTCGATCTCGAGGGGACGCTGATCTCAAATGCTGTCAGCCAGATTCCACGCCCAGGGCTTTATCAGTTCCTTGAGGTCGCTCATGAACTCTTCGAGCATCTGGTCATCTACACCACGGTCCCTGAGGCAGCTTTCCGCAGGATTTCGCGGCTGCTGGTCGAGGAAGGGGGCGCGCCAGGCTGGTTCGCTGAGTTGCCATATACATTCTGGGGAGGGGCAACGAAGGACCTCCGGTATGTGTCTCCGATCCTGGGTGCAGCGCTGTTGCTGGACGATCACTCGGACTACATCCATCCGGGGCAGGAGCGCTATTGGATTGAGGTCTCTTTGTTCGGCGCTCCATATGACGCGGATGACGCCGGCCTGGAAGTGGCCCTTGAGATGCTGAAGGAACGATTGGTTGTTCCGTTGTAGTTGGTGTGCTTAGTGAGTGGGTTGGCGGGTGCAGCTCTTCCAGCCAGCAGCGCCGGTTGCTGCATAGGAATGGGCTGTCGTTCAGGAGATCCGACATGATTCGAACAAGTTTGACCCACCCTTTAGCTATCGCGGAACTCCCGGTTGGCGAAAGGGGAGGGGCTATTGGTGTGACCTTCGCGCCAGGTAAGTACCAAGAAGTTGCGATGACGGGGGCATGGGCGAGAGACATCGATGTGGATGTCTCTGTGATTCAGTGTTGGGGAGCCAGCCACCTGATTACGCTACTCGAGCCGTGGGAGTTCAGTGAGTTGCGGATCGAGTGCTTGCCTCAAGTGGTTGAAGGGCAGGGCATCTCATGGCATGGCCTTCCAATCACGGATGGCGCAGCGCCTGACCAGAGGTTGCTCGAACGATGGCCAGTACTGGGGTCAATGCTCGTTCGGAGTTTGCATTCGGGCCTGCGCATTGTGGTCCACTGCAAGGGTGGGCTGGGGCGAGCCGGCACTGTCGCAGCGATGCTTCTACTGCAGTCAGGGGCTGAGCGAACAGCGCAGGCTGCCATTGGCTCGGTGCGACGTGTCAGGCCGGGTGCCATCGAGACCGCTGTCCAGGAGGAGTTCCTGCAGCAATGGGCACAGGGACTGCGCTCGTAGTTGGCCTTCCAGATCAAACGCGTGGCGAGCTCATCAGTCGTTCAAGGCCAGGCCCTGGCTATTGGCGCCACCGATACCTACGCGATCTAGTTGACCGCTGACACCGGATTCGCTGGGTCGCGCGCCCACTAGTGGACGCGGCGCGGAGAGTATCCGCTAAAGCCTCCAGTCGCTACTTGGCTGCAGCCAGTACTGTCTGCCCAGAGGGATAAAGGTCTCCATCGCCACGTCCAAGATCAACGGCTGACGCCAGCCATGGCCTGGCACGAAGCAAAAGTCAGTCGGGTCAAGTGCTCCCGATTGAACTCGGCTAACGAGCCAAGTGCATCTCCTGCTGATCTCTCGATCAAGTACCCGACGGGCGGCCTCCTCGTCCAGATCAGCTTTCAGGAACTCCGACGCAACGTTGCGCATGCCGGCCCACAGTACATACCTCTTGCGTCCCAAGCTCAGTGCATTCCACTCCGGGAGCTGGGTCGATCTCAGGCCATTGCCCAGCGTGGGAGATAGCCGATACTTGCGTAGCAGATTGGCCAGGTATGCACGGGCTTCGCTCTCTGCGAGCGAGGTTCCCAAGGTCCGTTTGGCAGTGGACGAGCATTCGGCAGCCCATCGGGTAAGCGTACTGGTCAACCTGGCCTCCAGACTCACGTCCTGACGTGACCAAGCGGCCTGATAGGTCCATGCCAGAGGCTCATACAAGGACCTCGCCCCGGAATTGGGGGCTGCGATGGGAATGCGCTGCAGTACGCGAAGTGAGGCAAGCGTATCGAGTGCGGCTGAGGCCAAGCCCTCGGCGGCAACAGGCCCGCTTACGGTCCTTGAGCGCTCCAGTGCGCACCAGGCGCAGGCTAAGAACGGGCCGATTGAACGAACGAAATCGTCCAACTCTGGCCAATGCGAAATGAGGGTCGGTTGGGTGACAACATAGGCCACTTGTCTCTCAGATCGCTCGCCTAGCTCACCAGCATAGCAGCGAGGCCAGTTCGCGTCTATCTGATCTTCAGATATCGCAGCACTGCTGTCCGTGGCTGCGGTGGAGTTGTGAGTGAAAGTCCCGTCGCTTCCTCCAGCGGTGTTCTAGGTTCTTTGGGAGCCGTGCTATGCCGAGGAGCGCGAGTAGGCCATTGAGCATGGACGAATCAGTGGTTCAAGTTCCATGTCGCGCGGCCGATACAGCCCTGTCCAGACTCCTAGCGGTTCGTCCCGGCCACGAATCCAGGCGATGGCATCCCGTTTACCCAGGAGCTCCGGAGCGACGTTCTAAGTACCCTGCCATGTACACAATTCAGAAGATCATCGACCTGCTGCTGCTATTGGGCGTTCCTTCGCTGCTCTTCATTGGCGCTTACGTTCTGCGCCGCCCCAAAAGAGAGCTCAGTTGGGAGCCGGTGCTGGATCAGCGAGTTCATTGCTGGAAGTGGTGCGCCTATGGCTTCATTTTTCTCTTGTATGTTCCCGGGACGACGTTGTATCGAACGTTGATTCCTACGGGTTGCGATGGGCTTGTTTGCGTCCAGTTCTTCACTGCGAGTGGATACCGTATCGCCCCGAGCGAACTTCATGCTGTTCTCGTCGCAACTGCCGTTTTCGCGGGGTACTTCTTTGCGCGTGTTCGAGCTTCGTACTCACCGATTCCCACCAGGGCCCGGGGCTACGTCCTGAAGGTTGCCTATCATGGCAAGGGGGAGTACTCGGCACACTTGGAGATAGCCCGCCAGGTTCGCCGGCGTCAGCTCAGAGCGGAGCTTGCTGAAAGGCATAGGCTTGAACGGGAGGGCTTCCACCTATGGTTAAGATCCGTACGGCCGTGGGTTTGCGCGTTGGCCAGAGGCTCTACTGTTGAGCTACTTAGCCCCATGCTGTCGGGACGGGACCCACTCACTCTTGTCCGGTGGCTATCTCGTAGCGGCCCCATACATGATGTAGTCCTTCTTTCTAGGCGGCTTCGTTGGTGTGAGGCGTTCTTCTACCACGTCACCGTGAATCATCGACTTTCGTTCAAGTCAGTTCGATCCGAAGGCATACGATTCAGGGTCGGCTGAAGGCCTCACTCATCACGTCCTGTGTGTCTTAGGGCGATACACGATTCTGGGAGGCCGGGCGTATTGGCTAACTGATTGAGTCAAGTCGAGGGCCAGAGGCGGTGGCATTCGACCTTCGGCTTAGCTGAAGATAGTCCAGTGACATTCAGTTCATGAGTCGGCCACCACCGAACCTCTACTCGCCCTTTCCGGGCTTTAGTTGAGCCCATTCTCCACTTCAGGCGAATGGGTGGTATATCACGCTCAATGATAGCTCGTGCTCGCACTCACTTTGCCGCGGAAAACGCGGTATGACCAGGCGGTGTAGCCCAGGATGACCGGAAGCATGACCGCCAAGCCGACCAGGCTGAAGCCAAGCGACGACACTGGCGCTGCTGCATCCCAGATCGTCAATCCGGGCGGGAGCAGGTACGGCCACATGCCGAGTACGAGACCTAGGTAGCCCAGGACAAACAACGACAGGCTCAGTAGGAAAGGGGCAAGATCATGAGTGGGGCGTTTCTCCGCGCGCCACAGCGCCACTGCCACGGCGAGCGTAAGAAGGGGGACGGGGGACAGCCACCAGAAATTCCCGTCACTGAACCAGCGAGTCATTAGTCGCAGATCAAGGAACGGCAGCCAGCTGCTTACGAGCCCCATGGCCACGATCACGGCGACCACCAGGGGGCGGGTCAGGCGCCTGGCAAGTGCGTGGGTTCGCCCCTCGGTCTTCAAGATTAGCCAGGTGCCTCCAAGCAAGGCGTAGCCGGCAACCAAGGCTGCTCCGGTAAGCATGGCAAAGGGGCTGAACCATAGGAATGGTCCGCCAGCGTAGGTGTCACCAGTCATTGGCACGCCTTGCACCACCGTGCCAAGAATCACTCCTTGAGAGAACGCGGCCAGAAGCGAGCCAAGGCCAAAAGCCACGCTCCAAAGTCTCTTGGAGCGATGGGCTTTGAACCTGAACTCAAAGGCGACCCCCCGGAAAACCAATGATACAAGCAGCAGAAGTACTGGATGGTACAGGGCCGAAAGAAGCGCTGCATAGGCTGTTGGAAACGCTGCTAGCAATCCGGCTCCGCCGAGCACCAGCCAGGTTTCGTTGCCATCCCATATTGGGGCAGCGGTGTTCATCATCACATCGAGCTGCTCTTCATTCTCGGCAAAGGGCGCGAGAATGCCAATACCGAGTACGAAGCCGTCGAGGACGACGTACATCAGGACGCCGAAGCTGATGACGGCGAACCAGGCGATGGGCAACCAGGTCATCGAGTCCATGTCAGCGTTCCTCAGAGAGATTGATCAGCGGCCGAGATAGGCCGTGCAGGTGTGCGATCACCACCCTCTAGCGACGGACTTCCGTCTTGGGCATGTGGGCCATGTCGGAGGATCTTGACCAGATACCAGATGCCCCAACCAAATACGAACGCATATCCAGCGACATAGACCGCGAGTGAGATCGCTGTCATCCAGGCCGTTTGCGGCCCCACGGCATCAGCCGTTCGCAAAACGCCATAGACAATCCAAGGCTGGCGCCCCATCTCGGTGACAAACCAGCCGGCCACCAAAGCAACGAACCCACTTGGAAGCATCCAGTTCCAAGCGCGCAGCAGGGCCCCGGAATCGAACAGCTTACGGCGGGCCAGGGTGAAAGCAGAAAGCCAGGCGAGCAGTAGCATGAGGGTGCCTATCCCAACCATGATCCGGAATGCGAAGAACACAGGCGTGACCGGAGGTCGTTCGCTCGCCGGTACGGATGTCAGCGGTGCGAAGGTTCCATCCATGGAGTGAGTCAGGATGAGGCTGCCAACACGCGGAATCGCGATCTCAAGATCGTTCCGCTCTTCCTTCTCATTTGGTACAGCGAAGACGACCAGCGGAACTCCTTCACCTTCTTGGCCCTGATGCCAGTGAGCCTCTACCGCTGCGATCTTCATCGGCTGGTGCTTGAGGGTGTTCAGACCATGCATGTCACCCACGAAAATCTGAACAGGAACGGTAATGGCCGCAAATATCACAGCCGCCCCAAGCATCTTGCGGCCGGCTTCGACGTGCTCCTTACGCCGCAGGTACCAGGCGCCAACACCACCCACCACGAAGCAGGTTGTTATGAATGACCCTATTGCCATATGGGCCAGTCGATAGGGGAACGATGGATTGAACACAACCTCGAACCAGTCAACCGGATGGACCACTCCGTTGATCATTTCGTAGCCCGCAGGCGTATGCAACCAGCTGTTGGAGGCAAGAATCCAGAACGTTGAAAAGAGCGTTCCAAGTGCGACCATGCATGTGGAAAAGAAGTGCAGGCGTGGTGATACTCGCCCCCAGCCGAACATCATCACTCCGAGGAAACTTGCCTCCAGGAAGAAGGCTGTCAGGACCTCGTAAGTCAGTAGGGGGCCGATTACGGTTCCGGCGATCTGGCTCAAACGAGGCCAGTTTGTGCCGAACTGGAACGCCATGACGATACCGCTTACCACGCCCATGCCGAAGGACACGGCAAAGATCTTCTGCCAGAAGAAGAACAGATCCCGCCACACCGGGTTGCGGGCTCGAAGCCAGCGCCATTCCACGAAACCAAGCCAACTGGCCAAGCCAATGGTGAAGGCAGGGAAGAGCACATGGAAGCTGATGAGAAAGCCGAACTGAATTCGGGAAAGGAGGAGGGCGTCCATAACGATCCCAATAGGGGGTGGGTGGTGGCTAGCGGCTCAAGTTCCGATGGTGCCTAGCAATTTCATCGGCGGAGATCCTTGCTCATTGCACGGCAGGCGTCATCTGGCGTCATACGGCTGCTAGGTGTGCAGCTTCCAAATCGAGTAGGCGCTGGGGGTGTGAATAGATGTTGAAGCCATCCGAGCGCGCGAAGCCGACAAGACAGATCCCTGCGGCCTTTGCGAGATCTATGGCTAAGGCTGTGGGTGCCGATACCGCTGCAACGATCGCCATGCCTGCATAGGCGGCCTTACTCACCATTTCGTAGCTAGCACGGCTAGATAGAAGCACGAGACCTTCGTTGGTTGAAGTCGATGAGCGCCTCATTGCACCAATGAGCTTATCTAGTGCGTTGTGCCTGCCTACGTCTTCGCGTACCACTTCGATAGCTCCGTCCGGGAGAACCCATGCTGCTGCGTGGGTTGAGCCGGCAGCCTCGTTCATTGGCTGTAGCCCTTTTAGCGAGGACAGTGCTACGCGTAGCGCCAAGGCGGAGTAGGTGGTGGGTCGGTCGATTGGCAAAGGCATTCTGAGCACTTGCTCCAGTCGACTAGCTCCACATAGCCCGCAACCGCTACGCCCGGGTAGGTTGCGGGTGGCGTCGTTGGGCATTGACACGATGGGCGCACTATCTGTGACTTCCATCGCCAGCTCAATGCCTTCCAGCGATGGCCTCACTTCAATCCGGAGAAGTTGGGAGGGATCAGAAATTGTTCCCTCCGTCATGGAAAAGCCCAGCGCAAAGTCTTCCAGGTCCGTTGGGCTGGCCATCATCACCGAGAACGGATTGTCGTTGTAGAGCATCGCGACAGGCACTTCTTCGGCAACGCTGTCCATGATTGAGCCGCGCTCGCCACCACGCCACCGAAGAGTTCTTCGATATGCGATGCCGCAGGGCTCGTTGGCAGGTACTGGGCTGGGCGCTTGCATGGAGATGAGGCCTGGCGGGGAGGGAAGCCGGTAACGATGATCTGGGCGTGCAGGGTCCCTCGGGTCGGGGACTTCTTAGTGGTTTGACAGTGCGGAGAGTATCCCAAGGCGTACATCCCGCTGCGGTCAAAATTTACAAATGTTCGCAGATGGACAGTTTGGCTGAGTTGATCAGACATTCTGCTCGAGGGGCTGTGGTCCGCCTGTCCGCTAGAGGTGTCTGTAGCTAGAAAACGTCCGATAAATTAGATAGTTACAATCGATGGCGGGTGGCGTGAAGACCTGTTCGTGGCGAGGGCCAGGATGAGCGCTTCGGGTACGTTGAGGCGCTCGTATCGGACACCAGTGCCTCGATTCGAGGCCCGGCGTGTACGCCGGACGTCTTGTCTGGGCAGGGTGGACATACTGTCCGTGGAAGGGGCGGGCGTCGCGTGCTTAACTTTTCCCACTCCCAATTGCATGCTGCGAGTGCCTGTCATGTCAGAGCAGAAGATCCCCCGTTACAAAGCCTACGACCATCCTGCCGGTGGCTGGGGTGCCGCCGGTGCAACCGCCAAGGTTTTGATGCAGCAGAGCGTCATTGCCAAGGGATCTAAAGCGCTCTTGTCGATGAATCAGCCTGGGGGATTCAAGTGCCCCAGTTGCGCTTTCCCGGATGCAGATCACACCAAGAAGCTGGAGTTCTGCGAAAACGGTGCGAAGGCCTTGGCATGGGAGGCAACCAAGCATCGCGCCACGCGTGAGTTCTTCGCGGAGCACACTGTCCAGGAGCTGATGGCGCAGTCCGACTATTGGCTGGAGATGCAGGGTCGATTGACCGAGCCGATGCGATATGACCCGGTAACCGACCATTACGTTCCTTGTAGCTGGGATGAAGCCTTCGCGCTGATCGGGCGACACCTGCAGGCCCTGTCCAGCCCGCATGAGGCTGAGTTCTACACCTCGGGGAGGACGCCGAACGAAGCCGCGTTCCTGTACTCGATCTTCGTGCGCGAGTTCGGAACCAACAACTTCCCGGACTGCTCGAACATGTGCCACGAGCCGACCAGCCGGGGGTTGCCGCCGGCAATTGGCGTCGGCAAGGGCACTATCGTGCTCGATGACTTTGAGCATGCTGAGGCCATCTTCGTCATCGGCCAGAACACAGGCACCAACTCACCACGAATGATGTCCAACTTGGTGGAGGCGCGGAAGCGTAATGCTCCAATTGTCGCGGTCAATCCTATGCCGGAACGTGCGCTGATTCGCTTTGCCGAGCCCCAGGACGTCGTGCAGATGGCCACGTTTGGCTCCACCGCGATTTCCAGTGAATTTGTACACATTCGCATCGGCGGTGACCTGGCCCTGATCAAGGGCATCATGAAGGCTATGTTCGAGCGGGAAGCGGCCGGCGAGTCTGTTCTCGATCACGAATTCCTGACCGAGCACACCGTCGGGCTGGAGGCATTGCGTGAAGAAGTGATGTCCCTGGAGTGGAGCCAGATCGTCCAAGTGTCCGGGATCAAGAAGGAGCAGATTCTGCGTTGTGCAGAGATCTACATCCGTTCCCGTGCGACCATTATCTGCTATGGCATGGGCCTGACCCAGCACCAGCAAGGATCTCGCCTTTTGCAGCAGGTTGCCAATCTGCTGATGCTGCGCGGCAACTTCGGAAAGCCCGGGGCGGGCATTGCTCCTATTCGCGGCCATTCCAACGTGCAAGGCGACCGTACCGTCGGCATTGATGAGAAGCCGACGCAACGCTACCTGGACCAAGTTCGCGACGTGTTCGGGTTCGAACCGCCGCGCGAACATGGGCACCATGTGGTTGAGTCTATTGAGGCGATGCTGGCTGGAACCGCCAAGGTCTTCATCGGCATGGGCGGGAACTTCATCCATGCTGTTCCTGATACCGAAATTGCCTACAGGGCAATGCGTGGTCTTGAGCTTACGGTTGGCATCGCCACCAAACTCAACCGTGGCCACCTAGTGCATGGCAAGGAGGCGCTGATCCTACCGGTGGTGGCGCGCTCGGAGTGGATCCATACCCCGCTGGGTGAGCAGTTTGTCACCATCGAGGATGCCATGTCGAATGTCACCGCATCCCGTGGAGTACTGGAGCCTGTGAGTGAACATGTTCTTCCGGAAGTTGAGATCGTGTGCCGCATGGCAATGGCAACACTGCCGGACAGCAAGGTCGACTGGGCAGCTTGCATGCACGATTACAACCATGTTCGTGAGCTGATCGCGGCGGTCTATCCCAGCATCTACGCAGACTTCAATGAACGGATCCAGGCGCCGCGTGGCTTCCACTTGGACATTCCGCCGCGCCGCCGTGAGTGGTCGACACCTAACGGGAAGGCCAATATTCTGGTGTTGCCGGGTCTTGAAGTGAACGACCTGGTCGAGGATCCCACTATGCTTCGGCTGGCCACGGTTCGCTCCCATGACCAGTACAACACGACAATCTACAGCTACAACGATCGCTATCGCGGTGTGTACAACGATCGAATGATCCTCTTCATGAACCTGGAAGATCGAGTAGCACGAGGGATTGGGAAGGAGGAACAGGTGAGCCTCGAGACGATCTCCAGTGATGGCGTCTGCCGGCGGGTCGATGGGTTGACTGTGCTTGACTATCCGATGCCGCGTGGCGCGATTGCGGGCTACTACCCTGAACTCAATCCACTGCTACCTCTGGATTACTTCGATCGCATCAGTGGTACCCCCGCGGCGAAGTCGATCCCGGTCAGGGTGGTCATTTCACAGTGATTGCGCCGGCATGTCGTAGGGAGGACTAAGAATGTCAGCCGAGCTCATTCGGGCGCCAGAGCCGGTAGGTGAGGGCGCACTGGCAGGTCATCCACGCCAACTCACCGACGGTTTCGGACGCAGCTTTCCGTACCTGCGTCTGTCGTTGACCGAAGCCTGCAACTTCCGTTGCAGCTACTGCCTGCCCGACGGTTACCAGGCCGATGGCCGCCCGCGCTTCCTGCAGGTGGATGAAATCGCGCGCCTGGTGCGTGCGTTTGCCGCGCTGGGCATGAGCAAGATCCGCCTGACCGGCGGCGAGCCCAGCCTGCGCAAGGACCTGGATGAGATCATCGCCACCGTGGCGGCGGTGCCGGGCATCCGCAAGGTGGCCATCACCACCAATGGCACGTTGCTACCGCGGCGCCTGCCGGGTTGGCACCGGGCTGGCCTGACCGCGCTGAACGTGAGCATGGACAGCCTGCAGCGCGAACGCTTCAAGACCATCACCGGGCATGACCGCCTGCCGGAGATCGAACAGGGCCTGGCCCTGGCACAGGCACTTGGCCTGCCGGCGATCAAGCTCAACACGGTGCTGCTGCGCGGCCTGAACGACGACGAGCTGCCGCAGTGGATGGACTACCTGCGTGACCGCCCCTTCAGCGTGCGCTTCATCGAACTGATGCGCACCGGCGACAACGAAGCCTATTTCCAGCGCCACCACCTGCGTGCCGACGTGGTGATCGAGCAGCTGCTGGCCGCTGGCTGGCACGAGCGTCCGCGCGCGGCCGATGCCGGCCCGGCACGCGAGTTCGGCCACCCCGACCATCGCGGCAGCATCGGCATCATCGCCCCGTATTCGCGCGACTTCTGCAAGGGCTGCAACCGCCTGCGGGTGACCGCCAAGGGCGACCTGCGGCTGTGCCTGTTCGGCGAGTTCGGCGTGCCGCTGCGCCCGCTGCTGCAGAGCGACGACGACCATGACGCGCTGCTGGCACGCATCACCACACAGCTTGGCCTGAAAGCGGCCGGGCATGGACTGCACCAGGGCCAGACCGGGCTGACCCCGCACCTGGCTTCCATCGGAGGATGAGCAACACGATGAGTGGGGAATTGAATGCGGCCTTCCATATGGCCGATGTCCGCGACAAGCGCATCACCCGCCGCCGTGCGGTGGCGGTGGGCGAGCTGCATGCCGGTCCAGTGGCCTATCCGCTGATCGTCGAGCGCCGCCTGCCCAAGGGCGATGCGCTGGTGATGGCCGAGATTGCCGGCCTGCAGGGCGCCAAGATGGCCTCGATGCTGATGCCGCTGTGCCATCCGCTGCCGCTGGAACTGGTGCAGGTGTTCTGCGCGCCGGTACCGGAACGGCAGGCGATCCGCGTGTGGTGCGAGTGCGCCAGCGAGGCGCGCACCGGCGTGGAGATGGAGGCACTGGCCGGCGTCAACGCGGCGCTGCTTACCCTGTACGACCTGAGCAAGCCGGTGGAACCGGCCCTGCGCATCGAAGGTATCCGCCTGCTGTTCAAGGAAGGCGGCAAGCGCGGTGTCTGGCTGCACCCCGACGGCATGGACGATGCCGAGCGCACGCGTTTCAAGCCGCGTGCGCCGAAGGGCCTGGAGGGCGCGGCCTGCGCGGTGATCACGCTGAGCGATCGCGCCAGCGACGGCACCTATGAGGATATCTCTGGCCCGACCCTGGTGACCGGCCTGAAAAAGCTGGGCGGCGAGGTGGTGGCCGCTGAGGTGTTGCCCGATGGCATCGAGCCATTGGCGGGCCGCCTGCAGGCCTTGGCCGCCGAGGGCGTGCGCCTGTGCCTGTGTACCGGCGGTACCGGGCTGGGCCCGCGTGACCTGACCCCGGAGGCGCTGCGTTCTTTGAACGCGCGGCCGGTGCATGGCCTGGCGCAGATGGTGCGGGCACTGAGTGCACAGCACACGCCGATGGCCTGGCTGAGCCGCGCCGAGGTGGTGCAGCTGGGCAACATGCTGGTGTTCGCGCTGCCCGGCAGCCCGAAGGCGGCGGCGCAGTGCCTGGACATCCTGGCGCCGGTACTGGGCCATGCCCTGGCGATGGTCGAGGGTGGTGGCCACTGATGATTGCCTACAGCGAAGCCCTGCAGCACCTGCTGGACGCAGCCACGCCGCTGCCGGCCGAGCGCCTGCCGCTGCATGAGGCCGGCGGCCGTACCCTGGCCAGTGACATCCACAGCGGGCAGTCGTTGCCGCCGTTCGACAATTCGGCAATGGACGGCTTCGCGCTGCGCGCCAACGGCGCGACGTTCGAGGCCGGTACCGAATTCGCGGTGCAGGGCTGGCAGGCGGCCGGCGATGCCGGCGCCGAAGGCGGCGAGGGTGCATGGGAAATCATGACCGGTGCACGTATGCCGTCCGGGCTGGATACGGTGGTGCCGGTCGAGAACGTGGAGATCCTCGCCAGCGAGGAGGGACGCCCGACCCGCATCGCCTTGAAGGCATCGGTGAAGCCGGGCCAGCATGTGCGCCTGCGCGGCCAGGACGTGAGCGAAGGCGAGCGCGTGCTGCAGGCCGGGCAGGTGCTGGATATCAATGCGCGCACCCTGCTGCATGCCATCGGCGTGGGCCAGGTGGCGGTGGTGGCGCGGCCGAAGGCGGCAGTGATCGCTACCGGCAAAGAGTTGGTGACCGAGGCGGCGCAGGCGCTGGAATCCGGCCAGATCCGTGACAGCAACCGACCGTACCTGGTCGGCCGCCTGCAGGCCGCCGGTGCCGAGGTGGTCTGGCAGGGCACGGTGGGCGACGACGTGGTCGCGTTCAATGCGGTGCTGGATGAAGCGCTGGCCGCGGGCGCGCAGGTGCTGATCAGTACCGGCGCGGTGTCGGCCGGGCGCTACGATTTCGTTCCCGATGCGCTGCGCGGCCGTGGTGCGCGCATCGTGTTCCACAAGGTGGCGATCCGCCCGGGCAAGCCGCTGCTGTTCGCCGTGCTGCCCAATGGCGCGCTGTACTTCGGCCTGCCGGGCAACCCGGTCTCCGCTGCTGTGGGCCAGCGTTTCTTCGTCGAGCCGGTGCTGCGCCGCCTGTTGGGGCTGGCGCCGGAAGTCATGTTGCAGCTGCCGCTGCAGGCCGACGTGCGCAAGCCGCCGGGCCTGCGCTTCCACGCGCGTGCGCGGGTGGAAATGGACGGTCAGGGGCGCCTGAGTGCGCGCGTGCTGTCCGGGCAGGAGTCGTTCCGTTTGATGTCCATGCTGCAGGCCAACGCCTGGGTGGTGCTGGAGGCTGAGGGTGACCTGGCCAGCGCCGGCACCTACGTGCGCGTGCAGGGCTGGGGTCACCACGAACCGGTGCAGCTGGTGAGCCAGGAGTCATGATGAAACAGGTGAATCTGCAGTTGTTCGGTGCGTTTTCCGATCTGGATGCCAGCCGCGAGATTGCCGTGGATGTGGCCGGTGGCACCGTGGCCGATCTGCGCCAGGCGCTGCGCGAGCTGCTGCCGGTGCGTTGGCCGGGATTCCGTGCCGGCCTGCTGGATTATTCGGCGTTCGCCGACCAGCAACGCGTGCTGCGCGACCACGAGGCGCTGCCCGACGATGGCCGGGTGGCGATCCTGCCGCCGGTGAGCGGGGGCTGAGCGATGAGCGAGAAGATCATCGCGAAGGTGGTGGACCGCGCGCAGGCGGCGATCGATCCAGCCGAGGGCATTGCTGCGGTCTCTGATCCGGGCTTCGGCGGCATCGACGTGTTCATCGGCAAGGTGCGCGACGTCAACATCGGCCGGCCGGTGACCGGGATCACCTACGACCTGTTCGAGCCGCTGGTGTTGAACGAGTTCAAGCGCCTGGCCGCCGAGGTCGAGGCGACGTTTGGTCCGAAGCTGAAGCTGTATGTGGCCCACGCCAAGGGCCGGTTGGGCATTGGCGATGTGGCGGTGGTGGTGGCTGCCGGCAGCCCGCACCGCGACGAGGCGTTCCGCGCCTGCCGGCAGTTGATCGAGGTGGTCAAGCACCAGTGCCCGATCTGGAAGCAGGAGCATTACGAGGACGGCGACAGCGAGTGGACCGAAGGCTGCAGTCTCTGCCATGCGGATAACGAACCCACGCAAGCTCATGACAATGCCCATGAATGTGCACACGATCACGAACATTCCCACTGACGGCATCGTGCTGGCCGGTGGTCTTTCCAGCCGGATGGGCCGTGACAAGGCGCTGCTACCGTGGCACGGGCGAACCCTGCTAGAGCACATGCGTGGCCTGCTGCGACAGGCAGGTGCGGAAAGGGTATGGGTGAGTGGCAACTACCCGGCCTTCGGTGGCATTCCTGATCGCGTGGCACGCTGCGGCCCGTTGGGCGGGCTCTACAGTGTGGCCATGTGCATGCCGGACGCTGCCGCTCTGGTGCTTCCGGTGGATACGCCCAATGTGACCCCGGCGTTACTACAACGGTTACGTGATGCGCCTTCGGCTGCCTGTGTGCTGTTTGCGGAAGAACCCCTGCCGATGCGGTTGCAGATTGATGACCATTGCCGGCATGTGTTGCGGGAATTGATCGAGAATCCGGCGGCGCACCGCTCGCTACGCGCCCTGCGAGAACGCTTGGGCGCAATCGAGCTGCCACTGGCGGATAGCGAATACGACCAGCTACTCAACTGCAACACCCCAACCGAGCTCGAGTTCATTGCATCATGAAAGTCCAGCTACAGCGGCAGGCAGTTCGTCTGCGCGTTGATGAAGAGGAGCTAGCGCAGTTGCTGGCCGGCGAATCGGTGGAGAACCTGACGCGGTTCGGCGGCGATCGCGGCTGGGGCATGGTGCTATCACTGCATGCAGGGCAACAGGCGGTGCTTCTGGAGGGGAGCGAGTACTGCCGGTTGATGCTTCCTCGCGAAGCGGTTCAGTCCTTGGCATCACGTTTGCCCTGTCGTGATGGTCTTGGTTTTGGCATCGCGCTGGGTGATGACATCTCGCTGCAGCTTCAATTCGATGTGGATGTACGAGACAGCCTGCGCCAACGAGGTCCGCACCGTCGTGCACCCTCTGCCTAGCTCTGGGCGGGCCACCTATGTAGCGCCTGCGATGCCAAGGATAGGCGGTGAAACCGATCTAAACCCAACCAAACGGGGAAACCAATGATGAAACGAGCTGGACTGTTGTTGCTGGGACTGCTGGCCACGGTGCCGGCCTGGGCGGCCGAGCTGACGGTGTCGGCGGCATCGAGCCTGACCGAGAGCTTCCGCGAACTGGGCACCGCCTATGAGAAGGCGCACCCGGGAACCAAGGTCGATTTCAATTTCGCCGCGTCCGGCGTGCTGCTGCAGCAGATCAGCCGCGGCGCACCGGTGGATGTGTTCGCGTCGGCCGACGAAACCACGATGGACCAGGCCCAGCAGCAGGACCTGCTGGCGGTCGGTACCCGCGAGGTGTTCGCAGTGAACGCGCTGTGGGTGGTGGTGCCGCCGCAGGCCAAGGCCGCGCCGCGTACCCTGAGGGATCTGGCTGGTGCCGGCGTGCAGCGCATCGCACTGGGCAACCCGGACAGTGTGCCGGTCGGCCGCTATGCCAAGGGTGCACTGGAAGCGGCGGGCCTGTGGCCGTCGGTGCAGGGCAAGACCATCACCACGCAGAACGTGCGCCAGTCGCTGGATTACGTGGCTCGCGGTGAAGTGGACGCCGGCTTCGTCTATGCCACCGATGCACAGGCGATGCCCGACCGGGTGCGCCGTGCCTTCGCGGTGCCGGTGACGGGGCGCATTGCCTATCCGCTGGCGGTGACCAAGGTCAGCGCGCAGCCCGCCGAAGCCAAGCGCTTCACTGCTTTCGTGCGTTCGGCACAGGGCCAGGCGATCCTGGCCAAGCATGGGTTCGGCAAGCCCTGAGGCATGGATCTCGACTGGAGCGCGCTGTGGTTGTCGCTGAAGGTGGCCGGCTGGGCCACCGCGATCAATCTGGTGCTGGGCGTGGCACTGGGCGCGCTGCTGGCGCGGCGGCGATTTCCCGGCCGTGAGCTGCTGGATTCACTGCTGACCCTGCCGATGGTGCTGCCACCGACGGTGCTGGGGTATTACCTGTTGGTGCTGATCGGTCGCAACGGCCCGATCGGCGCGTGGCTGCAGTCGTGGTTCGGCATCAACCTGGTGTTCACCTGGCAGGCTGCAGTGATTGCTGCGGCGGTGGCCTCGCTGCCGCTGGTGTTCAAGCCGGCACGCGCGGCGTTCGAGGAAGTGGACGGGCAGCTGGAGCAGGCCGCACGCACGCTGGGGGTGTCCGAAGCGGCGGTGTTCTTCCGCATCACGTTGCCGCTGGCCTGGCGCGGCATCCTCGCCGGGCTGTTGCTGGCGTTTGCGCGCGCGATGGGCGAGTTTGGCGCGACGCTGATGGTGGCTGGCAGCATTCCCGGCCGCACGCAGACGCTGTCGATCGCTATCTACGAGGCGGTGCAGGCCGGCCAGGATGGCAAGGCCAACGCGTTGGTGATCCTGACCTCGGTGGTCTGTATCGTGATCCTGTTGCTGGCCGCGCGGCTGGTAGGCGGACGTCGCCGGGAGCTGCGCGATGTGGCTTGACCTGCAGGTGCAGCGTCGCCTGCAGGCGGCCGGCCAGGATTTCGTGTTGGACGTATCGCTGCAGTGCACGCAACGCCAGGTGGTGCTGTTCGGACCCTCGGGCGCGGGCAAGAGCCTGACCTTGAAGGCGGTGGCCGGGCTGCTACGGCCGGGCCAGGGGCATGTACGGCTGCAGGGGCAGACCTTGTTCGATGCGGCTACCGGCGTGGATCTGCCGCCGCAACGCCGCCGGCTGGGCTACGTGTTCCAGGATTACGCATTGTTCCCGCATCTGAGCGTGCGCCAGAACGTGGCGTTCGGTCTGCAGAAGGGCTGGTTGAATCCGCGGGTCGGCCAGCGCTTCGATGCAGTGGAGCAGTGGTTGCACGCATTCCGCATCGACACGGTGGGCGATCTACTGCCCTCGCAGGTCTCCGGTGGCCAACGCCAGCGTACCGCCTTGGCGCGCGCCCTGGTGACGCAGCCGCAGGCGCTGCTGCTGGATGAACCGTTCTCCGCGCTGGACCATGATCTTCGCCAGCACCTGCGGCAGGAGCTGGAGGCCGTGCTGGACGGGGCCGGCATTCCACTGTTGCTGATCAGCCATGATCCCAACGACATTGAGATATTTGGGGGCCAGATCGCCCACATCGAAAATGGGCGACTGATCTCTCCTCCCGGCTCGCGTCAGAGGCCGACCCGTCAGCCCCGCCTTCTACCATCCTTAGTCAGCTCCCCAACAAGCCCGGGTCTTGAGGGGAAGAGCAACCATCAGTCGGTCGGAGACTCAGAGAGCCCAAAGCCACGATACATCTGCCCGCGAGCCGCGCAAATGGGAGACGACCCTGGAGCATAGGCATCTCTATGCCGGTAGGCGAGCGGTAGGGCCTGGACCTTCTTGCAAGGCGGATCGACTCGCCCGCGCTTGGCCGCGCTGCGTGGCTCCGGCCGAGGCGGGGACAACGCGCACCCAGCGCTTCCCATATGGCCGAATTGGCGTAATGATCCGCTCGAAGGGAGCGAGACTTCTCCAGCCTCCCGTGGCGGCCGACCGCCGAGGGGCTTGGAGGGGCACGGAGGCCATTGGCGCTCTGGGCAATATGGCGAGGAGTCCCCCGGTCCGTTTGGCCACCAAGAGGTCGATACGAGGCTCGTAGGGCAAGAATTCCGGATTGGCATATGACTGAGGTCGACAGCATTGAACGTCTAAGACTGGCCTTTGGTGCACAACGTCCTACGTCGTGAGAGGGGGTGTTTTGTTCGATATGTCACCCGTCATCTAGCGGTCGAGAGATCGAAATGAACTCGACCACGAATCGACGGAACTAGCCACGCTTCACTTGTACTGAGGGAAACATGACGCCAAAGAGCGCCAACCAATCTTCCGAAGAGCGCGCAAACGGCGATCTTGCTTGGCCGGACCTTGCGCGCTCATCGATACTGATCGTTGACGACGAACCTGGCATGCGTAGCTTCTTGGTTCGCGCCTTGCGACCGCGATGCAAAGCTGTGGAAGCTGCAGCTGACACCATTGAAGCGGAGCAGCATCTGACGGAGCGCCACTTTGACATCGTGATTGTGGACAACGTGTTGCCAGGGAAGAGTGGCATCGCGTGGCTGGAGGACCAGCGCAGGGGAGGGGTCTTGGCCGACTTCATTCTGATTACTGCGTACGCAGACTTGGATTCCGCTATCGGCGCTATCCGCGCGGGAGCGGCTGATTTTCTTCTCAAGCCTTTCAGAACCAATCAGTTGCTGGCCGCTATATCGCGCTGCCTGGAACGCGGTCGCCTACGGCGCGAGAATGCCATTCTCCGTCACGAGCTACATGGCTCCGGTGCACCAGCTGCGCTTCGAGACAGGCTCACAGGTAGCTCGCGTGCGATTCAGGCCACCAAGGATCTGATCGCGAAGGTCGCACCACTGCCCAGTAGCGTGCTGTTCACTGGAGAATCCGGCTCTGGAAAGGAGGTTGCCGCAAGATCGCTGCACGCGTTGTCCGCTCGGGCATCTCATCCTTTCATTCCAATAAATTGTGCAGCTGTTCCCAGCGAGTTGATTGACGTTGAACTGTTCGGGAGTCTCAAAGGAACGTTCAGTGGAGCGAACTCGTCTCGCCAAGGACTGGTCGCCTATGCAGAAGGCGGAACATTGCTGTTTGACGAAGTCGCTGATCTTCCCTTGGCTCTCCAAGGAAAGCTGCTAAGGATGCTTGAAGATAGACGGATACGACCAGTTGGCGCAGATCGGGAGATTCCGATCGATGTCAGATTCATCTTCTCAACCAACAAGAATTTGGTTGCGGAAGTGAAGAATGGAACATTCCGGTCGGATCTCTACTATCGCATCAACGTTCTCGAGGTGTCGCTTCCTCGCCTTCATGACCGCGGCGCTGATGTGTTGGAGCTGGCGGCGGGCTTCATGCGTGAGCTGGGGCTGCAGCTTGGCCTTCAACCGATTCCGATCGACGAAAGGACCCGGGCATATCTTCAGAGCTACTCGTGGCCCGGGAACGTCCGCGAGCTTCACAACTACGTTGAGCGTAGCCTGATACTCGGACACTTTCCGACTCAGCTTGAGCGGTTGGAGTCACTCTCTGACCCACGAAGCCGGCTGCTCTCGGAGGTCGAGCGCAGGCACATCCTTGCAGTGCTTCGTGAGACTGGCGGAGATCGCGAAAGAGCGGCCACGATCTTGGGCATATCGCGAAAGACGATTGATCGTAAGTGCTCCAGTTGGAATGTATCAGCCTAGGAATCTGCAATGAACCGAGCGCGCTCAGTTCGCTTCCGCCTGCTTCTAATCGCGATCCTTCCAATGTTTGTGATCCTGCCGGCTATCGTCGGCGGACTCATCTACCAATGGGATTTGCGCTTCGACCGACTGCTCGCCTCGAAGGTTGGCGGGGACCTGAAAGTTGCGGGACAGTACATGAACCAGCTGCTCGTCAACGACCGCGCGACGCTGGCTGCGATTGCTGATTCGCAGAGCTTCCATGGCGTCATTAGCCAGGGGGTCAACAAGAATGCAGAGCTTGGCAGCCTACTGGCGTCGAAAGCCCAAGGTGGTTCACTAGACTTCATCGCACTGTTGGATTCAAACGGTCGCTTGTTGGCTAGTAGCGAGCCGGCCTCGCCAGCTGAGCTTGACTTGGACTGGTCAGTCATCGAAAAGGCCCTGAAGGGAGCGTCCAGCGTGGAGGTGGGGGTGGTAAGCCGGGACGATCTGATGGAGATCTCCCCAAAGCTCGCCGCACGGGCCGAGGTCATTCGTCCGCATAACGCAAGGAATCCTGTCGATTCGGCCCAGAGTGAGAAGCGGGGCCTAATGATTCAAGCTGCAACGCCGGTTGCACTGCCAAACAATCAGGTCGGCGTCTTGATTGCGGGTACTCTGCTGAACCACAACACCGAATTCATCAAGCAGATCACTGATCTTGTCTACCGAGATAAGGCCCTGCGTACTGGCGCAACAGGGATAGCCTCCATCTTCCTTGGTGATACCCGCATCAGCACCAATGCGTTGTTGGCGGGAGGGAACCCGGCGTCGGGGACCCGGGTGTCTTCTGAAGTGGCCGAGGCCGTGCTGGGCCAGGGAAAGACCTGGCAGGCAAGAGCCTACGTAGTCAATGATTGGTACATCGCCGGCTATATGCCCATTCTCAATGGCCGGGGTGTACCCATTGGTATGCTCTTCGTGGGCTTTCTGGAGGAACCATTCACCACGGCCCGTCGAAATTCCATCGGAGCGATCGTGTTCGGTTGCCTGCTTGTTGCAGTCATCACCGTACCCCTTTTTCTGCACATCGCTCGCGGCGTGTTCAAGCCACTTGAGCGAATGGATCAGGCAATTGGACGGGTCAAGGCGGGTGACCGCAGTGCTCGCTCCGGAGCAGGGGCATCCAATGATGAAATCGGACGTGTCGCTTCGCACTTGGACCAACTGCTCTGTCAGCTGGAAGAGAAGGAACGACAGCTGGTCGCCTGGAACGAGGAGCTCAATTCCAGGGTGGAGGAGCGAACTGCTGGTCTCGCACTAGCCAATAGACGGTTGGAAGAGACGACCCAGCACCTGATTGTCACTGAGAAGCTGGCAACAATTGGCGAGATCGCAGCAGGAATAGCGCACGAGATCAACAATCCGCTTGCCGTCATGCAGGGGAACCTCGAGCTTCTGCGTGACTCGATCAGGGAGCCCGAGGGTCAGCGGTTTGGAGAAGAGATTGACCTCATTGAGGATCAGATTGGGCGTATCAGCGCCATTGTTTCCAAGTTGCTGCAGTTCTCCAAGCCCAGTGAGTACTCCGGTCATAGTGAGCTGCTAGAGCCTGCCACGCTGATGTTGGAGACGCTGCCCCTGATTCAACACCTCATCAAGCGCCATCCCGTGAAGATAGAGGAGAACTTCCTGTCCACACGGCTCGTAGCGGGCAATCGGGGCGAGCTGCAGCAAATTCTTGTGAACCTCATGATCAATGCAATCTATGTGATGCAGAAGGGTGGAACGCTGGGATTGGCGACGTTGGACGTTGACGACGTTCATGGTCACCCTGGCGTCGCTTTGCGAGTATCAGATACTGGAAGCGGCATTCCTCAGGACATTCTGGTCCGAATTTTTGAGCCATTCTTTACGACCAAACATCGTCAAGGTACCGGGCTGGGTCTTTCCATCAGTCAGATGCTTGCCAACCGCCACGGTGGCAGCCTGTCTGTAGAGAGAACCGGCCTGACAGGGACCGTCATTGAACTATGGATGCCCGAGGCTGCCGACGATGAACTGCTTTAGACCTGCTGTAGCAGTGTCATGCGAACGGCGTGATGTCATTCGCATTTCGAACTCAAGTGAAAGGAATTTGTTGCTTGGCCGTATCGACGCCAGCAGTCGATCAATGAATCAGAGGTTGGCATGACACACCGTCTCCCAGATGTTGAAACGAGAATGCGAAGGCAGCCGACGTTGTGGGACGTTGCGTTTGCTGTCAGGGGTACCATCCTGCCCAGGATCGCATTGCATCTACTACTGATTAGCATTGTGACCGCAGGAGCGGTGCTCGCATCAACGGAGCATCCAGGAATCTTTGCTCGCTTCAGTGCCGTTCCGTTCACGCTCATTGGCATCGCACTTTCCGTATTCATGAGCTTTCGAAACAACGCTTGCTATTCCAGATGGTGGGAGGCGAGGCACCTTTGGGGCGACCTGGTCATAGCGTGTCGTTCGATAGCCCGACAGACGACCCTGCTCGATCCAAACAGCCGAGCACAGATCCTGCGAGGCCTGTGTGGCTTCAGTGCTGGCCTCTATTCTCGACTGCGCCGGGCCGACGAAGCCCATGCGATCGCACCTTGGTGGGATATTGGCAAAGCATCACAAGGCCCGAATCCGACGGACGCTGTGCTCCAGGGCATTGGCTTGAAGCTTGCCCATCTGGCTCATGAGGGAAGGATCGACTCGATTCAGTACTCGGTGCTGGATAAGCAGCTTGCCAGCTTGGCTCGTATCCAGGGTGGGTGCGAGAGGATACTCAATACTCCGATTCCATTCTCGTATTCGCTGCTGCTTCACCGGACTGCGATCGTATTCTGCACAACGCTTCCTTTTGCGCTGGCAGGAACGTTGGGGTGGTGGACCTTTCTACCGGTACTCATTGTGGCGTACACGTTTTTTTGGTCTGGATGCGCTGGGCCGTCAGCTGGAGGAGCCATTCAGTGCCGCACCGAACGCGCTCCCGATCTACTCAATGCAGAGGACGATCGAGACAGAGCTAATGTCTACGCTGGCTCTGACTGCGGTCGATCACGAGTCGGTACAGCAGCCAGGTAGGGAGGGGTGAGGCGTGATCGGAGGGCGGTGGGTGCACTTCTGAGGCCGCTCCGGCATGTAACGATGTGCCAGCTCATGCTCTAGCGCTAGTCAGGCATGGATTGCCAAGCTCACCTGAAAGGAACTCGCCCAAAGATAGCATTCGTACAGCCCCCTTGATTCCGTTCGCACATATGGGATGGAATCTGTGAGACGGGAATAGTTCCTCTAACGATCAAGAATGAGCCAGTAGGAGCGTAAGTGATGTCAACAGATATGTTCGTAATGCATTCGGATCATACGCCGGCCGGGGATCAACCCGAAGCGATTGCCAGGCTAATTGCTGGCATCGAGGAGGGAGCAACACATCAGACCTTGAAGGGAATTACAGGGTCAGGGAAGACCTTCACGATGGCCAATGTGATCCATCGGCTGAAGCGACCCACGCTCATTCTTGCGCCAAACAAGACGTTGACTGCTCAGCTCTACGGGGAGATGAAGGCGCTGTTCCCCGAGAATGCCGTGGAGTATTTCGTTTCCTACTACGACTTCTTCCAGCCAGAGGTCTATATCCCAGGTAGCGATCGTTACATCCAGAAAGACTCAGCCATCAATGATCACCTTGAGAGGCTTCGACTATCGACTACGAAGTCTCTGATAGAGCGTAGAGACGTGATTGTTGTCGCTTCGGTGTCCTCAATCTATGGACTCGGGGACCCACAGAGCTACCGGGATCTGCAGGTTGAGCTTGCGCTTGGAATCGAGCTGGATCAGAGGGACTTCCTGCGTCGGCTTGCATCGCTTCAGTACGACAGGACTGAGCGGACCCTGAAGCGTGGCACGTTCCGTGTGTCTGGCGATGTGGTCGATATTTTTCCCGCCGACTCTGAGTACAAGGCAATTAGAGTAGAGCTCACGGATGAGGGGCGAGTGCAGTCGCTCACCTGGATTGATGCGATTACAGGGAAGAAGCTTGGCGATGAGACGCGCTACCTCGTTTCTCCAAAGACTCTTTTCGCAAGCCCCAAAACAGAAATCAATGAGGCTACGAAGTCCATCCTCAAGGATCTGGAGGCCAGGGTGGCGGAGCTCAACGCATCTGGTCGAATCGTTGAGGCAAATAGGCTTTACGAGAAGATCACGAACGACGTGGAGATGATGAGGGAGCTGGGCTATTGCTCTGGCATGGAGAACTACTCCAGTTACCTGAACTCAAAGCCGTCAGGAGCTAGGCCGACGACGCTCATGGACTACCTCCCGAAGGATGGCCTGCTATTTGTTGACGAGTCGCACGTCATGGTTCCTCAGATCGCGGCAATGTTCAGGAGCGATCAGAGCAGGAAGGAGACTCTAATCGAGTACGGGTTCCGTCTACCTTCGGCGATGAACAACAGACCGCTTAGCTTCTCTGAGTTTGAAGCCATCAAGCCTCAGACGATCTTCGTTTCGGCTACGCCTGGGGCCTATGAGATTGGTAGATCCAAGGGAAGATTGATTGACCAGCTCATCAGGCCCACTGGCTTGCTCGATCCGCTGGTAGAGGTGAGGCCGAGGGAGGGCTACAGGCGCGATCTTCTGTCAGAGATCGCCCGTTGTGTACGAGAGGGCGACAGGGTCTTGGTGACCACGCTGACAAAGGTGTCTGCTGAGGAGCTGTGCGAGTTCCTCGAGGATCAAGGGGTGCGTGCGAAGTACATGCACTCGGATATCAAGGCAGAGGATCGAGTTGAGATCATCAATGGGCTGAGGGCTGGCGAGTTCGATGTGCTAGTGGGCATCAGTCTGCTGAGAGAGGGACTCGATATTCCTGAGGCCTCTCTGGTCGCTATCGTTGATGCGGACCAGGCGGGCTTCCTTCGGTCGAGCCAGGCCCTCATTCAGATGATTGGACGAGCCGCAAGAAACTCGCGCGGTAAGGCGATCATGTATGCCGATACGATCACCAGTGCGATGCGGCAGGCCATTTCTGAGACTGATGACAGGCGACAGCATCAGATCGCGTTCAATGAGGAGTTCGGCATCACCCCGTCAACGTCTCGCGGAATGTTGGGATCAACAGAGGCTCGCCCTGACCGGTCGCAAGCCCATTCAGCGGAGTTCTGCGCCAACCTAAAAGATCTCTGTGATCGAATTACATCAAAGGAGCGACAGCTTCTGGAGCTCTCTGATGCCGGGGACGAGGAGGAGATCGAGTTCGTCAGGCTGGAGCTAGACAAGCTATACCGCCAATTCATCTACATGTAACCACTCTTTCGAGTGGTGGGGCGTGGCTCCTGCAGGAGCCCGCCTTTTCTGGTGTGCGGGTGGGGCGAGAGGGGCCTGTCACTGGCCTCTGGCGGCGGCTCGAAATCAGGTGCAGACTGAGTCAACGGAGCAAAAGACCCTCCCAGATTGCTAGCTTGCATACTATCGGGGAGTATAGTATCGTTCCCTCATGTGATACGTACAGGTGCGCAATGCCTCACAGCCCTCGGGAGAAAAAGCAGGCCCTTACCCGTGTACGTCGGATCAGCGGACAGGTGGCTGCATTGGAGCAGGCTCTGGAGAGCGGGGCGGAATGTGCTGCAGTACTTCAGCAGCTTGCTGCTGTGCGCGGGGCGGTCAATGGTTTGATGGCGACGGTTCTGGAGAGCTATCTGCGTGAAGAGTTCCCGCATAGCGACACGCACACCGACTCTCAGAGGAAGTCGATTGACGAGACCATCTCTATTGTCCGCTCCTATCTCCGTTAGTCAGTTCGCAGCATTGCTTGATGGCGCTAGTACTAAGTAGAGGAGGCAATCTATGGGTGTCCGAACTACTTCTTTTTCAAGTAGAACCCGCCATTCCTAGCCCCTTCGTGGGTTAGGGCGTCACGACTAGGACGTTGAGGCCTTTCCAGGAGGCTCCAGGGCATGCTGGATGATGTCAGTCGAGTTGCGCCTGTCTGTATTTCTTGGAGCGGGCATTCTCGGCCGGCGTCGTTGACTTCGGCATCTGACTGAGTCATGGCAGGCCCATTGAAGTGAGCTTCCAGCCTCGTTGCGGCCCCCATGCGGTCCGCGCCTGGCTTGGAAGGTGGGAGAGCAAGGGCCTGCGATCTATGCGGTGCTGTCCTCCCCGCTTGTTGTGGCTCCCACTACCGCCCTACACCAGAGCCGGTTCCACCACGCGGCCTTTCGCTGAGCTATCGCACAAGCAAGTGATAGGCCTCCCGTGAGCGGTGTTTAGAAGATCATCCATTCTTGAGGCTATGTATGAATGACCCATCCGGCCTGAGCCAAGCTGCAGGCACGCCAGCGGAAGGCTACGTATATGGGATGCCGGCGCACGCGGACCGCCGCGCCGCCGTTGAGGAAGTCCATGCGCGACCGCACCTGCTCACCCAGTCTCCGCGAAGCCTTCTCCAGCTCTCCTTCATGACAGAAGGGGACATGAGTCGAGATCGTGCCGCGATTGACGATCTGTCAGGTCGTATGGGGGCTGCAGTCGAGGATCACACCACACCTCATCACGCGCTTACGTGGAATGAGGGTGATCTGCACTGCGAGAAGCACACTGAGTTCTCTTCCTACCTCTGGAGCGCACCACTGAGCTCAGAAACAGGTGAGCCTTGTGGGGACAACCCGTTTAGACAGGGATTCAAGCCGCCAGGACCCGTGATCTCGGCTGTTAGCGTCAGGCTTTTGCCTTGGACCGCGGAGGCGGAGAAGGAAATAGATTGCTTTGATCCCGTCAGCCGCTGCTATTCGCTGGTTGAGAACGGTGCCGCGGCCATTGTGACCGACTTCCGGCAAGACGAGGAAGGGCTAACCCACATGCTCATCCTTGATCGTGACCTGACTCCGGCGCGGGCAGGAGCGCTGGCGCAACGACTGCTCGAGGTCGAGACATACCGAACGCTTGCCCTGCTAGCGCTACCGCTGACTCGCTCCATGACGTCGAATCTTCGTCGCATGGAGGCGCGTCTGGCTGCAATTACTGAAGAGATGCGCAGGGCCTCCGGTGGACGTCGTGACAGTGACGTACTCCTCTCGGATTTGACCAGCCTGGCTGCAGAGTTGGAGGCGGACGCCGCGGCAAATCTCTATAGGTTTGGTGCAAGTCGGGCTTACTACGAAATTGTTGAAGAGCGACTCGATGCGTTGGCCGAGGATCAAGTTGCCGGCTATAGCACCTGGGCGGACTTCTTGTATCGAAGAATTGCACCGGCCATGCGAACTTGCCAGTCCGTGAAGGAGCGGCAGGGCAAGCTCTCAGACAAGTTGACGCGCTCGATCTCGCTTCTTCGGTCGTGGATTGATGTTGAGCTCGAGCGGCAGAACCGCGATCTACTGGCGTCCATGAATGATCGGGCGAAGGTTCAGCTGCGCCTGCAGCAGACGGTGGAAGGTTTGTCGGTGGCCGCCATCTCGTACTACGTCGTAAGTCTTCTCGCATACCTGCTCAAGGGTTTGCCTGGGACGCATGACATCGCAGCAACCGTCACTGCGATCTTGGTTCCCGCTGTATTGCTGCTGATTTGGTGGATTGTCCGAAGGATCAGGCATGCACACGGTGACTCGGCTATCGAAGACAAGGCCTAAAGCCTGGCTTAAGGCCACATTCGATTCGCGATAGATGGCCTATCAAATTCAATTCTGAGGAAAGAACAATGGAACGCATTGAGCGTCACGCAAGCTTCGGTGGATGGCAAGACGTCTACCAGCATGAATCATCCAGCCTTGGCTGCACCATGAAGGTTGGAGTCTATCTCCCTCCGCAGGCGTCCAGCGGCCCGGTACCTGTTCTCTACTGGCTCTCGGGCCTGACGTGCACAGAGCAGAACTTCATCACCAAGTCTGCAGTGCAGCAGCTCGCTGCTGAGCATGGCATTGCCATCGTTGCTCCGGATACAAGTCCGCGCGGAGAGTCCGTCGCGGATGATCCGGCTTACGATCTCGGCCAAGGCGCAGGGTTCTACGTTAATGCCACCGAGGCACCGTGGTCTGACCACTACCGCATGTATGACTACGTTGTAAGTGAGCTGCCTGCTCTCGTTGAGAAGAACTTCCCTGTTAGCCAGGCTCGCTCAATTAGCGGCCACTCAATGGGCGGCCACGGTGCCTTGGTCATCGCTTTGCGAAACCCAGGTCGCTATCGCAGCGTATCCGCCTTCTCTCCGATCGTGGCACCTACTCAGGTTCCTTGGGGCCAGAAGGCGTTTTCGGCCTACCTGGGGGGAGATCAGGAGCAGTGGCGGCAGTATGACGCCGTGGAGCTGATCGCAGATGCAAAGGAGCGCCTGCCCCTGCTGGTGGATCAAGGGCTCAGCGATGATTTCTTGCAGAATCAGCTCCGCCCCGAACTGCTTCAAGATGCATGCGCCAAAGTGAATCATCCGCTCTCGCTGAACCTTCGCGATGGTTACGACCATAGCTACTACTTCATCTCCAGCTTCATTGCCGATCATCTCAAGCACCACGCATCGGCGCTGAACACCTAACCAAGGAGTGCTGCCGTGATCAAGACCTCCAGAAATCGTCATCAAGTTGTGATCGTTGGGGCGGGCTTCGGCGGACTGGAGGCCGCCACGCACCTTGAAGGAGTGGATGTCGATGTAACAATCATTGACCGGCGGAACTATCACTTGTTCCAGCCGCTGCTCTACCAGGTAGCTGGTGCGTCACTGTCACCGTCGGAGATTGCATGGCCGATCCGCTATCTGTTCCGTGACCGCCCCGAGGTGAGGACCCTCATGGCGGAGGTCGAGGGTGTGGATAAAGCTGCCCGCCAAGTGATCCTTCAGGACGGCACTCGATACCCTTACGACACCCTTGTGCTCGCTACGGGAGCGACACATGCCTACTTTGGGCATGACGAATGGTCGAAGTACGCTCCAGGCCTGAAGAGCCTGGAGGATGCAACAACCATTCGAGGCAGGATCCTGAGCGCGTTCGAACAAGCGGAGCTCTGCAATGATCCCGAGGTTCGAGAAGCCCTTCAAACCTTTGTGATCATTGGTGGTGGGCCTACAGGTGTCGAGCTTGCCGGAACCATCGCGGAGCTGGCGCGAGGCACGCTGCAGGATGACTTTCGGTCAGTTGATCCCAGCAAAACCCGGGTATTTCTCATTGAGGCGGGTCCGCGGCTGCTTCCCGTCTTTCCTGAAAAGCTCTCCGAGTACACGAGGCGCGCCCTCGAGAAGCTTGGGGTATCAGTTTTGTTGGGGGCACCTGTCACAGAGTGCGCCTCTGATGGGGTGATGCTCAATGGCAAGAAGCTGGCGGCATCCACAATCGTCTGGGCAGCCGGAGTTCAGGCGTCTCCAGCCGCACGTTGGCTCGACACCGAATCAGATCGGGCGGGGCGCGCAATCGTCGGCCCTGATCTAACGGTGCCTGGTTCCCCCAACATCTTCGTGATTGGGGACACTGCTTCATCAGCCACTGCGGACGGAAAGACCGTTCCTGGAATCGCGCCTGCGGCCAAGCAACAAGGCAAGTACGTCGCGGGCCAGATTGAAGGGCTGATAACAGGGGCGCGGAGGACCGCTGCGTTCAAGTACCGGCACCAAGGCAACCTCGCCACGATTGGACGCAGCCTTGCAGTAATCGATATGGGGAAGCTAAAGCTGAGCGGAGGAATCGCATGGTGGATCTGGAAGCTCGCTCACATCTACTTCCTTATCGGAGTGCGAAATCGCCTGAGCGTCGCAATGAGCTGGGTATGGAATCACAGCGTTGGATACAGAGGAGCTCGCATCATCCTCCGTGATAAAGCAGGCAATGCCACAAGCGGCTCATTGGATGGGAAGCTGAAATAGGGGCCAAGAAGCTCCGAATGCATACTCGCAACTGACTTCCCGAAGGAGAACACCTTGGCAGATCTATTCACAGCGAAACCAAGGGCACCACTGGCCGAACTGCTACGACCGAAGTCTCTCGACGAGTTCGTTGGGCAGCAGCACCTGCTGGGGCCAGGGAAGCCTTTGCGTCTTGCCTTTGAAGCAAGAAGTCTGCACTCCTTCATCATGTGGGGCCCCCGGGCGTCGGTAAGACCACCCTGGGGCGCCTCGCAGCGATGGTGACTGACAGTCACTTCATTGCGATCTCCGCCGTACTTGCCGGGGTAAAGGACATCAGGCAGGCCATTGATGATGCGCGGGCCGAACTCGACGTACGCGGTCGCTCCACGGTACTTTTCGTCGACGAAATTCACCGGTTCAACAAGGCCCAGCAGGATGCGCTGCTACCTCACGTTGAGTCAGGGCTACTCACACTGGTGGGTGGCACAACAGAGCATCCAGGACTGGCCGTTAACTCGGCGCTGCTTTCGCGCGCGCAGGTGTACACACTTGAGCCTCTCTCTGACGCAGATCTTGAGAAGCTCTACGAACGCGCCAGACCTCACTTGCGAGGCGTTGACCTCTCCGATCCCGCATTGCAGCTGCTGAAGGGCTTCGCTGATGGTGATGGCCGCAGATTCCTGAACCTTCTCGAGCAGGTCTCAACTGCGGCCTCTGAGAAGCGGGTGGAAGAGGTGGATCTTGAGTTTGCCAAGCGCTCCACTAGCCCGTCACTGCGCCGATTCGATAAGGGCGGGGACGAGTTCTATTGGCAGCTCTCCGCGTTTCACAAATCACTGCGTGGCTCTGACCCCGACGCCTCCCTCTACTGGCTAGCGCGCATTCTGGATGGGGGCGGGGACGTGAGCCAGGTCACACGTCGAATGATTGTTATGGCAAGCGAAGATATCGGAAATGCTGATCCGGGCGCTCTGCACTTGGCCATCCATGCTGCGCAGGCGTATGAGCGACTTGGCTCTCCTGAAGGTGAAATTGTCTTGGCCCAGGCTGCGACCTATCTGGCGCTCTCCCCCAAGTCGAATGCGTCCTATGCCGCTTGGGATCTAGCAAGGGCCTTCGTCAAGGAGCACGGATCATTGCCAGTTCCCATGCATCTTCGGAATGCTCCAGCGAAGCTTATGAGGCAGATGGGGTATCGACAAGCATATCGCTACGCGCATCATGAGCCAGACGGCTACGCAGCTGGACAGACGTACCTGCCGGAGGGTGTGGAGAGGCCGAACTGGTATCGGCCCACTGATCGGGGAGCTGAGCGCGCCTTGGCTGAGAGACAGGCATGGCAGCGAGCCTTGGATGAAGAGGCATCGCAAACCGAAGCCGAACCCTCTTCCGGCCAGTGATCCAGCTGAACTTAACGTCTACAACCTACAGAGAGATGCACATGCCAAACGCCACGTTCGGTGAAGCTTCCTGCAGTGTCGCAGCAAGCGGCCTTGTAGAGGTGCGCGGTGCGCGTGAGAACAACCTTAGAGACGTTGATGTCTCAATTCCTCGCAACGCACTGGTCGTCTTTTCCGGTGTATCCGGTTCCGGGAAGTCATCTCTTGCATTCGGGACAATCTATGCGGAAGCTCAAAGGAGGTACTTTGAGTCCGTTGCTCCCTATGCTCGACGCCTAATCGATCAGGCAGGCGTCCCTGATGTTGACTCCATCGATGGACTCCCGCCGGCAGTAGCGCTGCAGCAGCAGCGTGGTGCCAGCAATGCGCGATCTTCGGTGGGTAGCGTCACCACGCTATCCAGCCTCATTCGTATGATGTATTCCCGCGCGGAGCATATCCGGCTGATCAGCCTATGCTTTATGCCGAGGACTTCTCACCCAATACTCCCCAGGGCGCATGCGCGACCTGCCATGGCCTTGGCCATGTGTACGAGGTGACAGAGGCCCTCATGGTGCCGGATCCAAAGCTGAGCATCCGTGAGCGTGCCATTGCTTCGTGGCCACCTGCATGGCACGGGCAGAACCTTCGCGACATTCTGGTGACGCTGGGCTACGACATTGATAGGCCTTGGAAGGACCTTCCCAAGAAGGACCGCGATTGGATTCTGTTTACCGAGGAGTCGCCCACTGTGCCGGTCTATGCTGGGTTCACGCCGGCGGAGACGCGTGCGGCCCTGAAGCGTAAAACTGAGCCGAGCTACATGGGAACCTTCACTGGCGCCCGTAGGTATGTCCTGCACACGTTTGCTAACACGCAAAGTGCCCTGATGAGGCGCCGCGTATCGCGATACATGGAGGGTAAGCTTTGTCCCACGTGCCATGGCAAGCGGCTTAAGGCAGAGTCGCTGTCAGTGACATTTGCGGGTGTGGACATTGGTCAATTCATGCAGATGCCTCTTGACCAACTGGCGTCCCTGCTCGAGCCCATTTCTCGAGGAGACTTCAGTGCTCATGCTGGCGGGGGCAAGGCGAACAAGGAAGCCACCCGTCGTGATCGCGCCGATAGGGCGGCCAGTGGGCGGGCGGTCCACGCGGTGTCTCCTGACGTCCGCCGCACCTCAGCGCTGTCGGAGGAGAAGCGCCTGGCCGCGCAGCGCCTCGCTAGTGGAGTGATGAGCCGAATCAGTCAGTTGCGTGGCCTTGGGCTTGGCTATCTAACTTTGGATCGCGCTACGCCGACATTGTCCGCTGGCGAGCTGCAGCGATTGAGACTCGCCACGCAGTTGAGCTCGCTGCTCTTTGGCGTGGTGTACGTGTTGGACGAGCCGTCGGCAGGTCTTCATCCCTCCGACAGCCAGGCTCTCTATGACGCCTTGGACCGCCTCCGCGACGGTGGTAATTCCGTATTTGTTGTGGAGCACGATCTGGAGCTGATGCGCCGTGCCCAGTGGTTGGTGGATGTTGGGCCTGAGGCGGGAGAGCGGGGCGGCAAAGTGCTCTACAGCGGAGAGCCGGATGGTCTTCGTGACATCGACGAGTCACGTACCGCGTTGTACCTCTTTGACAAGGTCCCGCCCCCTAGTGGCCAAGAGCGTCAAGCGAGTGGTTGGCTGGAACTTCAGGGCATCCAGCGTCACAACCTGAAGCGCATTGATGCGAAGATACCTCTGGGCATCCTCACCGCGGTGACCGGGATTTCGGGATCGGGCAAGTCCAGCCTCGTCGCCCAAGCGTTGCCGGAGTTGATGATGCTTCAACTTGGCCACGAGCCTGAAGACGACGCGGTGGAAACGGGGGCAGCAGACGGGCCAACCGTCATCGAGACGACAGGGGGACACCTCGGCGGAGATGTCGATGCTATTCAGCGTCTCGTCCAGGTTGATCAGAAGCCAATCGGACGGACGCCGCGATCGAATCTCGCGACTTACACCGGCCTTTTCGATCATGTTCGAAAGCTGTTTGCCGCAACACCAGATGCGCGGCGTCGACGTTACGACGCAGGTCGATTCTCCTTCAACGTGGCCAAGGGACGTTGTGAGACGTGCGAAGGGGAGGGATTCGTGAGCGTCGAGCTGCTGTTTATGCCTAGCGTCTATGCACCGTGCCCAACGTGCCACGGTGCGCGATACAACGAAGCTACGCTGAAGGTGCTTTGGAACGGTAAGAACATTGCAGACGTTCTGCGGATGACTGTCGACGATGCACGTGAATTCTTTGGCGATGAGGACGCGATCGCTCGCCCACTTCAGTTGCTGAAGGAGATTGGTCTTGGATACCTTCGACTGGGCCAGCCGGCTACCGAGCTATCGGGTGGTGAAGCGCAGCGCATCAAGCTGGCCACAGAGCTTCAACGGAGCCAGCGCGGGCGGACACTGTATGTCCTGGATGAACCCACTACGGGCCTCCATGCCTCGGACGCGGATAGGCTGCTTGTGCAGCTCCAGCGGCTCGTTGATGCCGGCAATACGGTGGTCATGATTGAGCACGACATGCGTGCCGTTGCTCAGGCGGATTGGGTAATCGACGTGGGTCCAGGTGCCGGTGATGCGGGCGGGCAGATCGTGGCGGCAGGAACTCCAAAACAGGTCGCTCGCGTGAAGAGAAGCCGTACCGCCCCCTTCTTGGCTGAGGAACTCGCCCGCGCGGGTTGACCCGACGCTCTTTTGGCCACCATGAGCGTCCCTGGCGCTCATGGCGGCCAGATCCCGTATCAGAGAGCGGCCAAGCGACTCGGCGTTAGCGCTTCCCTGCTTTGGGTGGCGTTAGGGCCGAGGTGGGGGAGGGCGCCATCTGCGTAAGGCTCGGTAGTGCTCCGACGGCGGAATGGAGTGCATCGAAAACTACTCTGACGCGAGGTGAGACTGGGCCGCGTTGAGGCCGATAGACGTACAAGCCCCACGGCGCAGGATCGAATTCTTCCATCACACGCTGCAGAACACCTGACTGAATGAGTGGGGCAGCCATGTAATCAGCAAGTTGGGCAAACCCCAAGCCCGCAATGACCCCTGCCATCTCCATGTCGGCATTGTCTGCAATGAAGACCGGTGCTGTCGGCGCCACCTGTACGCCTCCAGCCAAGTACCAGGGCCAGGGCCTGCCTGTATTGATGTCCACCGACGCAACCAGTGGAAACCGCGAGAGCTCGCTAGTCTCCGCTGGTGCTCCGATTCTCTCTACAAGTGCGGGGGAGCCAACGACGTGCAGTCGCATCTCTCCTGCCTTCTTCGCAATGAATCTGCTATCACGCATGAAGCCGACGCGGATTCCGACATCGATCCCTTCATCGACAGCGTCTGCAACCCGATCGCTTAAGCGAACGTCCAAGACAATTCCCGGGTGACTTTGGGTCACTGTATCCAAGGCGGCAAGAACTGCCCTGGAGCCCATGCTGTGAGGGGCACTAATTCGGACTGTGCCCTCAATCTGTGAGGCCGTCGCCTTGGTTCGCGGGCGCCACAGCTTGTCTAAGCCCTCAAGCGCCGGCCGCAGCTGATGTAAGAGGTCCTCCCCAAAGGCCGTGATGCGAACCTGGCGTGTGCTTCGGTGGAACAACAGCTCCCCGTAATGACTTTCAAGGGCCTGTATCGCTCGGGTGATGGCCTGAGGAGAGCTTCCCAGTCGAACAGCGGCCTCACGAAAGCTCGGCGCCTCAGCCGCGGCCCTAAACGTCTTTAGAAGATCCAGCTCGCTGTTCATCTTAAGGCCCTGTGGTCGTTGGGCTCATATTATTCCATTTCAGGGAATTATGAAATCCTATCAATTCCATATACAACAATTCTTCAGGTCTCCAGAATTCCTCCACACCCTCACCTGACCGGAGAACCTGATGAGCAAGTTCAACTACATCGAAGAGTACTACCAGGCATTCAACCGCGGTGATCGCGACGCGATGCTCTCGATGCTCACTGACGACGTTGTGCACGATCTAAATCAGGGGAATCGCGAAGTAGGGATCGACGCATTCCGCGCGTTCCTGAGCCGCATGGATTCCTGCTACAGCGAGCAGCTTCACGACATCGTGGTGATGTACAGCAGCGATGGTGCGCGTGCCGGCGCGGAGTACGTGGTGCACGGACTCTACCACCACACGGACGAAGGTCTCCCTGCAGCTGCAGGGCAGATCTATGTTCTTCCCGGTGGCGCGTTCTTTGACATCCGTGATGGAAAGATTGCGCGCGTTACCAACTACTACAACCTGGAGGACTGGATTTCCCAGGTCCACAAGGCGCCCTGAAATGGCTACCAACGTGCGAGTAGAGGTACTGGTCGGCACCGAAATCGAGGACTGGCTCGATCGCGTCGCTCAGCTGCGGATCGAGATATTCAGTAGCTATCCCTACCTGTACGAAGGAGACATGGACTATGAGCGTCACTACCTCCGCAATTATGCGACGTCTGACGGGGGCATCGTTGTTCTGGCCAGGGATGGAAGGGACGTTGTAGGTGCATCGACTGGCCTTCCTTTGTTGAGCGCCGATGCCGCTTTCATTCGTCCCTTCCAGGAGCACGGTCCCCGGCCAGAAGAAGTCTTCTACTGCGGGGAGTCCGTACTGAGGCCGGAGTACAGAGGAGCTGGCTTGGGCCACGTCTTCTTTGATCGAAGAGAGGAGCAAGCCCGACGAAAGGGCTTCAAGTGGTCTTCTTTCGCGTCGGTGGTTCGGTCGGAGACTGATCCGCTTAGGCCACCTGGATATCGAAGCAATGAAGGCTTCTGGACTCGCCGTGGGTATGCACAACAGAGCGCGATGAAGGTCGCTCTTCCTTGGCGGCAGCATGGAGCCACGCACGAAACCGAGCAGACACTTTCACTTTGGCTCCGTTCCTTGGAGGACGTTACATGAAGATTGCAGCAGCTAAGTACGTGATCGGTCGTCCGAAGACCTTTGCCGAGTTCGCTGCGCGCCAGCGCCGAATTCTGAATGACGCACGGGAACAAGGAGTTGAGCTTGCAGTACTTCCGGAATACCTGTCGCTGGAACTGGGTTCGACTCTTCCAGAAGCTCTTCAGCTTAGCCTGAGGTCCACCCTGGAGTCGCTCCAGATCTATCAGAGCGCATGGTGTGAGCTCTACAGCACCTTGGCTGTCGAACTGGGAATGACCATCCAGGCAGGAACGTTCCTCACCGCAACATCCCATGGGATGTATCGCAACCGTGCCTGGTGGTTCACAGCTGATGGTCGCAGCGGATGGCAGGACAAGCTTCAGCTTACTGGCTTCGAGAAGCAGGCAGTTGTCATCGAGCCTGGCGATCGCATCGCGGCGTTTGAGCAGGACGGAAAGCGTGTCGGGATTGCGGTTTGCTATGACAGCGAATTTCCGCTTCCTGTTCGCCTCCAGCAAGAGGCAGGGGTGCGCTTGCTGTTGGTGCCAAGTTGCACCGACACCGACGCCGGTGCCACCCGTGTCGATGTTGGGTGCCGAGCGCGAGCGCTTGAGAATCGGATGTTCGTGGCAAAGGCGGTCACCGCCGGCGTCGCCGACTGGAGTGAAGCGCTTGATGTCAACACCGGTGAGGCAATGATCCTCTCACCGATGGACCATGGCTTCCCCAGTGACGGCGTGCTCGCAGCGACCTCCGACGATCAGGAGTGGGCGATTGCTGACATTGACTTCGCAGCGCTCGAAGCAAGCCGTGCACGAGCGCAGGTAGCCGTCGACAAGGATTGGGATGGTCAGCTCCGCTTCCATTCCGTTGAGGTCCTGAACTAACCAACGTCTAGATGCCTGGGCCATGAAGTGCTCGTGGGCGTCGCTGGCAACTCAAATACCTGGGGAATCAAAATGCATCGTATTGTCATTGTTGGTGGTGGGGCCGGAGGGCTGGAGCTGGCTACGCAGCTGGGCCGGAAGCTCGGGCGCTCAGGGCGAGCAAAAGTCACTCTTGTCGATGCTCGGATGACGCATCTGTGGAAGCCACTCCTTCACGAGGTTGCCTCAGGCGCGTTGGATGCCGCAGAAAGTGAGCTCAACTATCTCGCCCAAGCTAGCTGGAATCACTTCCAGTTTCAGTTGGGGCGGATGACGGGTTTGGATCAGAAGTCCAGAAAGATCGAGCTTGCCCCACTGTACGATGAGGAGGGCAACGTTATTGCGCCCCGTCGCTCGATCTCCTACGACACCCTGGTGATCAGTGTGGGTAGCGGAACGAACGACTTTGGAACTCCCGGTGCAGCGGATCATTGCCTGTTCCTGGACGATCCCGATGCCGCCATTGCTTTCCAGAAGCGGCTGCTGAGCGAGTACATGGGCGCGCAAGCGCGTGGCAAGTCAGAAACACTGGAGGTTGCGATCGTCGGCGCCGGTGCCACCGGTGTCGAGCTGGCGGCCGAGCTGCGTGATGCTGCAAGGCAATTTAGCGCTTATGGGCTGGACAAGATCTCTCCCGAGAATCTGAAGATCACGCTTATCGAGGCTGGTCCGCGAGTGCTGCCAGCTCTGCCAGAGCGCGTGAGCCTGCCGGTCGCCGAGCGGCTTGTACATGAAGGCGTTCGTGTCATGTGTGGCTCGGCTGTGACCCTAGTGGATGAAGAGGGCCTGCAACTCGCCAATGGCATCAAGGTTGCTGCGAGGCTGAAGGTATGGGCGGCGGGCATCCGTGCTCCCGTCTTCCTTGCATCCCTCGGGAACCTAAAGACCAATCGCATCAACCAGCTCGAGGTATCTGAAACGCTGCAGACAACGCAGGATCCGAACATCTTCGCATTCGGGGATTGTGCAGCCTGCCCGAATGGACACAGCGGTACAAACGTTCCCCCCAGGGCACAGGCCGCTCATCAGCAGGCTCACTTCCTTGCGCTGGCAATTACCCGCCGTATCGAGGGACGCCCGCTGCCCAGCTTCACCTATCGAGACTATGGATCGCTGGTGTCCCTGTCGAGGGAGGGCGCCGTTGGCACGCTGATGGGCAACCTCATGGGGTCATTCAAGGTCGAGGGCTGGCTGGCCAGGATGTTCTACATCTCACTGTATCGCATGCACCAGAGGAGCCTGTTCGGTACACGCCGGGTGGTTGCGCGCATGTTGGCAGACGCATTGGGACGGAGTACGGAGCCTCGCCTCAAGTTGCATTGATGCGGGCGAGCTGAGGGGCGGAGCTGCGAGTCAATAATTCCAACGCAAGGAATTATGAAATCCAATCTGTTCCATATACAGCAATCCATCGAAGTCCAATACTTGGTCCCAACAGCTCGCCAAGAAGAATGCTGTAGGCGCATTCGACCTGATTGAAACGCGTTCTAGAGCCGGCGCCAGGGGCGGCGCGCCCGATGTACCACTGATCAAGCTCGCCCCAAAGACCGTTGTCGCACTTATCTCGTTACACCCAAGGAGAACTCACATGAAATCCCGTGCAGCCGTTGCATTCGGTCCCGGTCAACCGCTCGAGATCGTCGAAATCGATGTTGCTCCGCCGAAGAAGGGCGAAGTACTGGTGAAGATCACCAGCACCGGTGTCTGCCATACCGACGCATTCACCCTGTCGGGCAATGACCCTGAAGGCCTGTTCCCGGTGGTGCTGGGCCATGAAGGCGCCGGCATCGTTGTCGAAGTGGGCGAGGGCGTGACCAGTGTGAAGCCCGGCGATCACGTCATCCCGCTGTACACCGCAGAATGCGGTGAGTGTCTGTTCTGCAAGAGCGGCAAGACCAACCTGTGCGTTGCCGTACGCGCCACCCAGGGTAAGGGCGTGATGCCTGATGGCACCAGCCGCTTCAGCTACAACGGCCAGCCGCTGTATCACTACATGGGCTGCTCGACCTTCAGCGAGTACACCGTCGTGGCCGAAGTCTCTCTGGCCAAGATCAATCCGGAAGCGAATCCGGAGCACGTCTGCCTGCTCGGTTGCGGTGTCACCACTGGCATTGGTGCGGTGCACAACACGGCCAAGGTGCAGGAAGGTGACAGCGTGGCCGTGTTCGGCCTCGGTGGCATCGGCCTGGCGGTGATCCAGGGTGCTCGTCAGGCGAAGGCTGGTCGCATCATCGCAGTGGACACCAACCCGTCCAAGTTCGAGTTGGCCAAGCAGTTCGGCGCAACCGAATTCGTGAACCCGAAGGATTACGACCGTCCGGTTCAAGAAGTCATCGTTGAGATGACCGGCTGGGGCGTCGATCACAGCTTCGAGTGCATCGGCAACGTCAATGTGATGCGTTCGGCGCTGGAGTGTGCACACCGCGGCTGGGGCCAGAGCGTTGTCATCGGTGTGGCCGGTGCTGGTCAGGAGATCTCCACCCGTCCGTTCCAGCTCGTGACCGGTCGTCGCTGGATTGGCAGCGCCTTCGGTGGTGTGAAGGGCCGTAGCCAGCTGCCTGGCATGGTCGAAGACGCCATGCGGGGTGAGATCGATCTGGCTCCGTTCGTGACCCATACGATGGGCCTGGAAGCAATCAACGAAGCCTTCGAACTCATGCACGAAGGCAAGTCCATTCGTACTGTCATCAACTACTGATGCACCGCAGCACCGGGCAACCGGTGCTGCACTTCCAACAATAGGAGTTTAAGTCCATGCAACACCAAACTATCCATCCCTCGGTCGATTCCGGCGTCGTTGCCGGAACCGCCGGCTTCAAGGGCGGCACGCTGAAGTGCCTGTGCTCTGACAAGCCGGTTGAGATCTCCGTCGCAAGCAATGTGGCCCACAACCACGCCTGTGGTTGCACCAAGTGCTGGAAGCCGGAAGGCGCCATCTTCTCCGTGGTCGGTGTCGTTCCCCGCGATACCGTTTCGATCACGGCGAACGCCGACAAGCTGGCGATTGTCGATCCGGCTGCGACCATCCAGCGCCACGCGTGCAAGGACTGCGGTGTCCACATGTTTGGCCGCATCGAGAACAAGTCCCATGCCTTCTACGGCCTGGACTTCATTCACGTTGAACTGTCCGAACAGAAGGGCTGGGAAGAACCGCGCTTCGCCGCATTCGTGTCTTCGATCATCGAAGGCGGCGGCGCAAGGCCGGAACAGATGGACGGCGTCCGTAGCCGCCTGAAGGCTCTGTCCCTGGAGCCGTACGACGTGTTGAACCCGCCGCTCATGGATGCGCTGTCCGCGCATGCTGCACGACTCAGCGGCGTTCTCTCCTAAGTAGTGTAAATGCCGCCCCTTGCATGCAAGGGGCGGTACTTCCTGACAGTACGCCACCGGCGTATACATTTTCGCTCAGAGCCTGGAGTCTTCGACCATGTCCTTGCTTCCCCCCAACGCAATGCACGAGCGGACTCTGCAGGGCGTACAGAGCACCGGCAACGCACGGGCAATTACGAAGGCCGCGACTCTCACTGCGGTCATGATGTCCGTCGAAATTGCTGGAGGATGGGCCTTCAACTCGATGGCTCTTCTCGCAGATGGCTGGCACATGAGCTCTCACGTGCTGGTACTCCTGTTCGCACTTTCTATCGCTTGGTACGCTGAGCGGAATCAGAGCCGCCCAGAGCGCGCGGCTCGGGTGCTAGCGGTTGAGCTCATCGCGGCGAGCGTAAGCGCGATGATCATGCTTTGGATTGCCGCTTCGATGGCCTATGAATCGACGGAGCGTCTCCATGCGCCAGAGGCTGTTCAGTACTCAGAAGCGCTTGCCATCGCCGTTGCGGGTTTGATTACAAATATATTCTCAGCGCGGTGGCTACATTCTGCCTACCATCGCGAAGGTGCTGCGGTTGATCACTGCCACGTTCCGCATGAGCGCCATGCTGACGAGAAGGGGCCCGGTGCGCGCAGGAGTCCCAATCTTCGTGCGGCCTATCTTCACGTCGCTACGGACACCGCTGTAACGGCACTCGCAATTACTGCACTTGTCGTGGGGATGATCTGGGACGTGACATGGCTGGACTCAGTCACAGGCCTCATCGGCGCGTCGGTTGTCGCAGTCTGGGCCATTAGATTGCTTCGTAGCTCCATTTCGGCGTGGACAGGTCGGCGTAAGTAGCTAGTGCGGTGGTGCCTCCGTGCTCAGCACGGAGGCTAGCCCTGCGATTGGGAGCCTTCCACAAAACTCGCTGCGACCGGAGTCATTCCTGGACGCATCTGGCGAGCCCGCCGAGCGCCTATGCCCCACCTCACATGATGCGGAGTTGCTGGCGGGGTGGCCATTCTCTCAGTCAGAGATCAACAAACTGACTGTGATTCTGAAACGTCCATCTTGAGCGGCTGACGTTGCTTCGCAGCGAGGTGACGTGCCCTTCAGTCTAGGTCAGCACCTGGGGCGCCGGCTGTTGCTGCACTTAGAGAGGGCCTGGACGATCTCTTGCTCAGGCGAACGTCTTGGCGAGCCCAAGAGCGCTAGATACTGCTGCAGGGATGCGCCGCCTTTGAAAGCAATTGGCGTGCGGCCGGCTGATGGCCTGGTGTATGGCTCAAACCCCTTCCTCCGGGTCTACTGCGACAGCGCATTAGATCTTCAATTGAACCTCACATTGAGTCAAATGGCAGCAAGCCCATGAAAAGACTGGCGCTTAGTCGGTTGTCTGTGATGGCGGCACTCGTGTTCCTGGCCGCTGCCCGAGCCCCGGTGGCCCAGGCGGCCGAACAATGTGGCCCGGACGCGATGCGCGACCACCCGCCGCAGATCAGCTTCCGCGTCGACAACGACCTGTTCGGTGGCCGCCACCAAGACCAGGGCTATACCAACGGCGCGCAGCTGACCCTGGTCTCGCCGAACCTGGTCGACTACACCGCCGACCCGTGCCTGCCGCGCATGGCGCGCTGGGTGAACCAGTACCTGGAAGGCCTGCACCCCGGCAGGTTCGAGCAGCAGAACATGATCTTCAGCATCGGCCAGGCCATCTTCACCCCCACCGACCCGACCCGCCGCGACCTGATCGAGGATGACCGGCCGTATGCCGGCGTGCTGCTGGCCAGCTTCGGCTTCAACGCACGCAGCGGCGACCGCCTGCAGACCACCCAGCTGGCCGTGGGCGTGGTCGGGCCCTGGGCCCAAGGCAGGCAGGTGCAGAACGCCGTGCACGACGCGCTGGGGGACGAGAAGTTCAAGGGTTGGGACAACCAGCTGCACAACGAGCCGATATTCATGCTGACCCACGAGCGCATGCGCCGCTGGCCGGCCGATGCCAGTGTCAATGCCGGCGGCTGGGGCTGGGATGCGATCAGTCACTATGGCGGTGCGATCGGCAACCTGGAAACCAAGGCCAACGCCGGTGGCGAAGTGCGCTTCGGCTGGAAGCTGCCCGACGACTTCGGCAGCACGCCGCTGCGCCCGGCCGGCGAGAACACCGCGCCGACCCGTGGTGGCCGCCCCAGCGGCTGGTCCTGGCACCTGTTTGCGACCACCGACGCGGCATGGGTAATCCGCGACATCACTCTGGACGGCAATACCTTTCGCAACAGCCACAGCGTGGACAAGCGCCACGTGGTCGCCCAAGGCGGCTACGGCATCGCGGTGATGCGCGGTCGCTGGAAATTCGCAATGGCGCGTTACCACAGCACCCGGGAGTTCTATGGCCAGCGCCAGTCGCCGGTGTTCGGAAGCTTCACTATTAGCCGCTCGCTATAGTAGATGGCGACGATCGCGGGTGTTCGACCATGCTATGTCCTTGAGTGCAGTACCTCGCAGAGCGACTACAGAAGTAACGCGGGAGTGCATGATGGAGAGTACTGAATGATGCTAATCACCAAGCTCGTCGTAGTCATCGTCGCGCTTGCCGCTGGGATCAAGGTGATTGATTGCTGTGTCGTGTGGGCAGCGCGACGAAGGCTGGAGAAACTTCAGAAGCTAAAGGCGCCGGCCCCATCGAGATCTCCTTTACCCGATGCCCTGGTGGTCTACTACTCTCGCTCTGGGCACACCGCCTTAGCCTCTAGTTATCTGGCGAACCAGTTACACGCCGATCTGCGTGCTGTCGAAGCATTTGACTACTCATTGGGCTTGGCCGGGTGGGTGAATGCTATGGCTGATGGGGGTCTTGATGACGCGTGGATAAATCCCGCGTGGATGGATCTAGCTCCCTATGACGCTATCTATTTGGGAACACCCATCTGGCGTGGTTGCCCAGCGCCGCCGGCTTGGGAGTTTGTTAGGAGCAACATGTTCCCTGGGAAAAAGGTCGTACTAGTCACTACATCCAGAGGATCATGGAAGCAGTCAGCTATTGAGCTCCTTGGGCGAGAGATAGTTCGACGAGGTGCGCGATCATTCGAGCATCGGCCTTTGGCGCGCAAGCGTGCCTGGTTCAGAAGATCGGACCCAGATGATCTCAGAATTACGGATCTGCTGTGACCGACCTACCATGAATGCCCCCGGCCAATGCTGCGTTTAGTCGGCACCCCTCGCCTTAGCTAGCGCTATGCCAATCGCCGCGTCGACCCTTGCTGCACGCTCGTCAACGGCCTAGGGCCGTCCCGATAGTTTCGTGAGGTGGTTTCATTCGCGATTGTCGAGCCGTCCGTTAGACAACGCATGCTGGAGAGCAATCGCAACCTGCGTCGCGGCGTAGACCCAATCGTTGTCTTCTTCGTACGGATCCACTTCCGAATCTTCTTTGCCACCATGGAAGAGGTTGTTGCGGACTTGCCGCATGGCTTCCACCAGCGCGACCGCATCCGATTCGGCATCCAATGGGCAGGGGCAAAAGCGGGCCACCAAGTTCCCGTTCTCTTCAATAATCATCTGCTTCATGGGGCGCTCATCGCGTTGACAGAGAAGGCGCGTGCGCGCCGACTCAGGAACCTCTGACGCGAAATCGTCGCCCAACTTTCGGACGCGCTCTTGCACCTTGCGCCAAGCCACGTCGGACGTCGGTTGCCCCGTCCGGTCTTTCCGGAAGAAGTCCCCGTGCCGTCGGAGCTGGAATTCCAGTTTGCTCACGGTCTTGAGAAGGTCGTAGGCGAGATTGGCGCTTACCGGCATTTCAGCATTCTATGTGAGTAGTGTGAGGTCCGAATCGCAAACTGCCACAGCGAAGGCACAAGGACCACCAAGAAATGGCGCTACTTGAGAGCCGCCTAACACGCGGGAGGATGTCATCCTGTAGGCCGGGCGTCGCACCTCATCTATATTCTTGACCTATAACCGCTTCGGGCTGGCAACGCAGGCCGGCTGTGGCTTGGGACAACTTTGCCTAGACACCGCTAAGAATACTTGGATGGGGTTCGCGTGAAGGCCGCGCTTACGATTCGCCTCTCAGTAGTCGTCCATTGATTGCAGGTGAGTGCTGCGCTTCGACTTGGTGGCTGTCGAGTCTAGGTCGGGTTCATCTCCGTTCACCGTTACCCACTCGATGAGAGGCCCCAGGTCGGATTGGCGGCGGGCTTCCGCATACAGCTTGCTATAGGCGGCCATGGCGTATATCGGCGACAGCATGAGCTCCGCTGCCAAGGCGAAGACATCGGACTCGGGTGGCAGCGACACAGTGGTGAAGGCGTCGCTGTCGGCATCGGTGTGGCGCTCAGCCAGCGCATCCAGAAGACGCCGACGGAGTGCTTGCTGGAAGGGGCTATGGGTGGGATTAGGACACCTCAGGCCGTCTTCGACCGGAACCCAGGTGTCCAGTGACCAGGCGGGGGCGAGCACTTGCGGGGTTGCCGCGTCGTCAATCCCCTGTGCATTACCCTTCAGAGTGCCCATAGCCTGGTCAGAGAGCCGATTTCGCAACAACCAGCGGTCATCAACCGAACGCTGCCAGAGAGTCCATAGACTCCCACCGGACCGCCATTGGCCGATCTCCTCGAACAGTTCGGAGGCCAGTCCGCCTCGCGCCTCCAGCTTTGAGGCAAGGCTCCATGAGGCCGCCAGCGCGGGTGGGTTACGGAGCGGATGGGCCACGTTCGATAGGCCTAGCCATTGCGCGAGCACCGCAAAATCGGATAGACCCTCCCTGATTTCCTTAGGAACGGCTGCAACGCATTGTCCAACGGTATCGATGTGCTGCCCGCCCCGCTGGAAGGCAGCGAGGGCCGCGTACAAGGCCCACATCGGGCTGGCCATTGCTTGCTCGGTTGATGGCACCGCCACCTCCCGGCCGACTGTAAGCTGCGCTCGCGCCGCCTCCGTCGCAAGCCCGATCGGATCGAACAGCAGTGACGCACTTCCCATCCGGATCAGATGGATGGAGGCAGTCGCCAAGTCGAGCATTCGTGCGCCCTGAGTGTCCACCATCGGAGGGGTTGGCGGAGCTGAGGTACAGTCAAGGTAGATCTCGGTACGCCACCCCTTAATCACCGGGACGACCAGTCCGTCTTCATTCGACTCGCCCCAAGGGCTGGCCGTTCGCAGTGCGAGGCTGCCAGCTGTTGCTGCTAATTTGAGGTAGGCGTAGCCGAGCCTGTCGTCCGTACCACTGTGGATGAGGCGCTCCTCCAAGGTTGCCCCTACAAGGGAACTGAGGTGCCACTGCCGCCACGGTGGCGCGGGGTTTAGAGAGCCGTCGGGACTGAAACTGGAGTCGCGCGCGAAGACAAAGACCTCACCGATTTCGCTGAGATCGCGGCTTGGCTCCGTCGGAATCATCGAGTATTCAGCGGCATGAAGGGACTGATATTGGTGCGTGGTTGACGTGCCGATGACGGGCGCAGCCGCGGAAAATTCGGGCCCGGGCAACCGCTGGTCGAGGGGCGCATCCGCAACAACGAACAGCGATTGCGCCGATTCGGCCCCGACGTGCACCAGGGCTTTGTAGAGTCCCGGAGCTAAGGACAGCGAGACCACTCCCGTACCGATGCTGACACGAGCGTAGCTAGCATCGAGCACCGTGATCTGCGCGTTGGGATTGTCCGTCCTCAACACCACCGGCTGCGCTGCAACCTGGTCGGTTCGCAAAGCGGGCATGTCGATAGGTGCAGCAACGGGAGGGGTGTTGCCTGCAGCTGGCAGCACCGGGTAGGGAACCTCGAAGGCGAGGTCGGGTAGATTCCCTGGTGTAACGACGAGATGCAGACCCGGGGTCAGCTCCACGATGGGATGCTCGAGCTGGCGAAGCTGGCTACTGCGTAGCTGCCCATTTGGCGCCATGTCGGTGGGCGGCGCGGGTGGGTAAGGAGAGATGTCAGGATCCGGTTGCCGGTCGATGGCCGCGGATCTAGCAATGATGCGGCTCAGGTCGACGGCAACCCGGCGTGGGAGCGCGGAAGCTGGCGCCGACGCCGGGCGCTGATATATTCGAATCCGCTTCGTTGCGGGAGTCAGCGGTGGCGTGTATCCGGTTTCCTGTTCGTAGCGATCGGCCCATAGCACTTGGAAGTAGTCCGCGACGGCGCGATCCGTCACCCATCCGTCGGCGTCAGGCGGTGCGCTGCGCAGCGCGTCCAGTAGGACGCTAGTGAACAGGCCGCGAGACTGCCCGGCCGGGCCAATGTTGCGCTCAAAGGACTGACGTCCCCGCGGCGCTCCATACGCCTGGAACAATCGGACGTGTGCCGTTCGTTGCCGGTCCGGCGGGGTCCAAGTCGGCTCGAGCACCTGGCTCGCCTTGAGTACGTCCTGGCAGCAGTCCGTTACCAGGATGATTTCATCAAAGAAACCCGCGTTGGCGATTTTCGACGCATAACGTAGGACGGCGATATGCGCCGTATCGCCGTTTTGCGCGACGGCCGAGAATAGTGCCGGGTCGTGGATCGTCGAACCTGCTGTGAACCCGTGTCCGGCGAAGAACAGATACAAGCGCTGTCCAATGCGGTCATGCCATCCGTTCGGGGTGCGCAGCCATAGATTAAGCGCCTTCTTGAGCTCCTTCTCGGTCGGGTTTGCGTCGTCCGGGGTCGCTGCCACGCCATAATCCTGCGACCGTATGACTTGGATACGTCGGGTGTCCAGGTCGCCGTACTCCGGATCGAGGAGCCATTGCCGGAACTCTTCGCCATCGTTCTCAGGTCCATGGAGGTCACTCAGGCCGGGATAACGGTTAATTGTCAGCACGATCGCGTAGTGATCATCTCGCGGCATGTCCACATCTCTCCCTGTTGCGTACACAAGGGCACCTTTGGCGTGCTCTCGAAGATGTCACCATCCGCCGAGGAGGCTCTCAACGCTGAGCAGCGTATCTTCGTCGTCGTCGAAAGCTCCGTGATCAATGCTTGTGCTGTTCAAGCCTGCTGTCTGTCCTTGGGACTTGGACCAGATCGTACGGTTCGGTGCAGCTCCGAGCCACGCGCGGACTGCACCTATTTCGGGAAACTTGCTATCTGAGTAGATGTGGTGCCAAGCGAAGAAGCGTTCCATGCCTAGCAGCGGCATGTCCGGTTCGTCGACGAGCGTTCCGTCGGAATTTGGGCGCGATTCGAGGACACCCGACACCAGATAGAGGAGGGAGCTGGGATAGATGAAGCGCTTCCAGTCCTGCCCATTGGGAAATTTAGAGTCGTCTCCGACGACCTGATCGTCCCGTTCGAATTCATCGCGCATGCCAAACAAGCGGAAGTGACGGATGCGATCGCCATGTTGGGTGATCGTGGCGGCAAAGCGCTCGTAGGTGATGGCGGGCGCCAGGAACACGACGTCGAATGCAATCTCGGCCGGCAGAAGCTCTGATGCCTTGTCAAGCCAATTGGCGATGTAGACGGCGCCAGTGCTGTGGCCGACTAGAGTGATCCTCGATAGCAGCCCTTCAGAGGCATGGGCGGCACGCAGCCGCTCCAGCAGCGCAGTTCCGGCATACAGGTCGGAGCCGTCGCCGAACGCATCGAGTGAGTCCTGCTTCATGCGGTTCCACTGGAGTGCCTTGCCCCATTCATTGAGTCCACTGCCACCAAAATGAACACCACGCAACACTTCCTCTACGACCGTTGCATACAGGCCGTGATCGCGTTGATCCGCGTACCGACGCAGAACACCCTGCAGGATGCGCTTCACCAGAAGGGCAACTTTGAACCAGACGATCAACCCGCGGCCTCCCTCGACCCCGGCGACCTGCGTTGATACCGCCTGCGAGAACGGGGTATCTCGAACGCTCGCTCCTCCCCCGATGAATGCATCGCGTGCTTCGTCTAACGCGGTTGGCAGGGTTTGCATGGCGACCACAAACTCGCTGTCGGTTTGCAAGTCGGCTTCGATCTCGGCGTCGTCGATCAGCGCACTCGCCGCACGCGCACCTGAGGGCCCTACTACAGGTTTGAAATCACGGTAGGGCACGTGATTGCGACTGGGATCGCTCCAATATGTATCAACTGCCTGGCGGACCTTCTCTGCATCGACGTTGCCCGGCGTGATGGTCCGGGCGCCGTTGCTACCTCCCAAGCGGCGGAGCGCGTACTCTAGCGCCTTGCGCACCAGATTCTTGAATACCGGCTCATCCGGCAGCTCGCGCAGGTTGTTGCGGATCGTTTCAACGAAACCCGACTCCCACACGGAAAAAACCGGATAGGCCGATTGAGAAAAGCGCCCCTCAAGTCGCTGGGCAATACCGATACCCGCGGCCTTGTCGACCAGGCCCCCGTGAAAGTAAAGCAGCAAATGACCACGCCCGTCCTTACGAAGCGCCGTGACGATAGCGTCGATATCCTCTGGCTTCGTATCGGTTCCGGCACCGATACAGCCGTTGCGACTGTGGATTTGATGCAGACTGCCCATACCTAGCCCCCTGTGACCAGAATGATCCCAACCCAGAGTGCCATGAGTTTATGAAGTGGGCAATCAGTAATCGTCTAGGTCGGGATTGGTCACCTCAATGCCGAGTAAGCGAAGGGCTAGAGTTGAATGCCCCGGACCATGCCGCAGCTGGGGCGGTAGTTTGCATTTGGCGCTCGATCGATAGGGACACGAGGGCACGGCTCATCGACCGGATCATTGAGGTACAGACGGAGAATTGGCTTTGAATGCCAATGGCGTCCATCTGATACGGTTGCTATGTAGGGTAGCTACCCAGGCAGGGGTAGCGCGGTATCCGTGCCGGGCCTCAAGTTTGGCTACGATCATGCCATCCGCTAATTCAGCTCGCCAAATAGCCACGGTTGGATCGCGGTTGGATCGTCGACGCAGAGGTGAAATTCGTTCGGCGGCTCCTTCTCTGCATCGGTGGCGCAGCGCAGCTCATGTAGTCGGTATTGGAGTAGTGCTGCACGGGTTCTTAACCTGTAGGCTGCCTTACCTCCGAAATACTCGATACGCACCATATCCTTCTGATCTGGTGTCAGATGCGGATGGGGGACGATCGACAGCTCTACCTGTGTCTGCCAGGCGGCGTCCTGGCTAGGCTCGGCCCGCTCTGGCCGAGGATCAGCCAGCTGTTTCAAGCCGCTCAGCCGATTTATAGACAGGTCCAGGAAGCGTCCGGCTTCCGCCTCGTCCTCGGCGATGACAAATGCGCGAACATGCCAGCGCCTGCCTGCCTGCACCAGCGCATGAGGGAACAGTCGTTTGGTGCGAGGTGCTGGGTTGCGCATGGACCGGTGCTCGCCAACGAGCCCCTTGCCCTCTCTGCAGGCACGATTAAGCAGTGCGAAGTGGCGTCGTTCAACGCCGCCGAGGATAAGCTGGGAGCTCTCGATAAAGCCTGTAGCTTCCTGGGGGCGCTCAAACGCAAGGTACTCTTCGATCAGCCCTTCGGTTAGGAGGGGTCTGAAGCCAGACATCGCCACGTATCCGCGCACATGGCTTCGGTACTCAAGGCCGCCTCCATTGAGTTCAGCATATTGGGTTAGCAATCGACTTACCGTGGTGATATGCAGATCAAACACTTGGCGTACTCGCTCATTGGTGACTTGCCCCTCCCAGAGGAGCAGCGTTTCGATGGCTCGAAGTGTTTCCGGACTTTTGTTTGGATTGGGGCGGGGGCGGGGCATGGGGCTGGGCCGGGGTCAGATGACACGCAGCTTAGCATTGATGCTAAGTTAGCGTTTATGATATGTTAGCGTTTATGCTAATGTGAAGTAGACAGCCCAACTTCTGTGGAGTTGCACAGTGTCCAGCTCTCTGTTTGAGGTACTGCCATCGCAACTCTTTCGCCCATTGGCCTCGGCAAATCGGGAGAACTACTGGCGGCTGCTCTTGGGTCTGTACGAAGAATTCTTCGGGCCAGAGGCTGAGGTTCCCCCGGCGACCGGCTGGGAACGGCGGCAGTTGACGCAGTTCATCGAGAACTACCTCGAACACGATGACGCTTGGCAGGCAGAAGAGGGGGTAGGCCAGCTCACTCCGCTCAACATTCGCGCCAACATGTACTTGAGCCATCTCACGGAGAATGGCTGGTTCGAAGAAGAGCAGGTGGGACTCACGCGCACTCTGTCCATGACTGCTGTGGTAAGCCGTTTCCTTGCCACCTTGCAGGTCTTCACAGAAGACACGCCGGCGATGGTCGGCGCGAAGATGCGTTCCATTGAAGACACATTACGTCGGGTGCTTGATCCTGCAAGCAATGTCTACGGCGACGACTTCGTAAACGCCGGCGACAGCGCCCATGCGCTTCTGTCCGGGATTGCCGCCATGAGTCTGAACGTGCGTACCCTTCAGCGCGAGATATTCAAGTCCGCGACCCCCGGGGCGGCTATCCGTCGGTTGTTTGAAGACTACATTTCCAAGCACGTCATGGCTGACTATGCGGACTTGGCTGGCGCCGATCACCCCCTCGCACGAAAGGCGCAGGTGTTGAGCCTAACTCAGGAAATCCATTACGGGGATCATCGGGAACGGATCATCGTGTGGTTGGCCGAGCGACGCTACAAAGGTGATAAAGGCACGGCTGAGGCTGTCTATGAGAAGGCGATCAGGCGATTGAGCAATGTCTATCGTCTGCAAGACTACTTCGATCGCTTGGGCCAGGATCAGCGCCATATCGAGCGTCGCATGCTGGCCATGATCGAGTACCAGCTTCGCGCGCCGGGCCAGCTCGAGAGACGGATCAAAAAGGCTATCGCCGGAGTCAATGCTGCGGAGAACTTCGACGCCTCCATGCCCGTTGGGCCCGGAGCATTGCTTTCCGGTGAACTCCTGTTTCAACCACGCATCGCCCGTCCGCCCATTCCCAGGACCGCCGATTCTCCCCGGCAGATGACAGCCGAGCAGGAGGCGCGGATGAACCTGCACAGGCGTGCGCGTGATGCGCGTACCGCCATGCCAACAGAGGTGAGGGTGTACTTGCAGGGTGTCATGGGAGGAGGCAGGCAGATCCGGGCGTCTCAGCTTCCCATCACCGGTATCAAGCAATTTCGAATGGTGCAGACGCTGTCCACCTACGCACAGGAGGCAATGACAGGCCTCGGAAAGAAGCACCATGAAGGAATTTCAAAGCGACTACCTGGATATCGCTTCCAAAGCGCCGGTGATGAACGAATTGCCGGGCCGTATTTGGACATGCCGGACTTCTACATCACCAAGGTGAAATGACATGGCACGCCACTGGGAAAAGGCGCTTAGCCGCGACACTATGTACGAGGAGCAGGACTACGAGCAGGCGGCCTATCGGCTAGTAACCCACCAGGTCTTGTCCGCCTCGGACCGGGCGACCCGGAAGGATTACGGCATTGTCAGCCGAAATATCAATGACTTTGAGCAGGTAGTTCGTCCCCTCGGCATCGAGCTGTTGCACGACACCAACTACCAGTACATCGTGGCGCGGCCCGTGCACGTACTGACCCAACAGCGAGCCAGCAAGGACGAAACCCTGCTGCTGTTGGTGCTCGCCGGCGTTCATCATCGCGTCCGTTTCGAGGGGCGCGAAGAGCCAAATGGCGAAACTTTCGTCGATTTGCCTGACTTGCAAGAGCACTACGAGAAGGAAACGGGCAGGGACTTTCCCTCGCCTGGGGACTTCCGCTCTTTGATGGCCAAGTTCAAGCGCTGGGGGATTGCTGCCTTTGAGGACAGGGACGATGTACGGAATCAGCTCGCGAAGGTTCGCATCCATCCCGCGATCGGAGATCTGCTGCGGAAGGAATACTTGAGCCATCTGGAATCCTTCCGCAAGGAAGTGGCAGGTGAGGGGGATGCAGCTACTTTCGACGCAATGAATGAAGTCACGGAGGATGGCAATGTATCTGCTTGAGAAATTTCACCTGGTACAGTTTTTCCTATTCCGTGCCGAAACCCTGAGCTTTAGTCCTGCAACGGGCATTGTGGCGCCTAACGGATCGGGAAAATCTGCGATTCTGGATGCGATGCAGATCGTCTTGTACGGAGGGGATCAGAATCAAATCGATCTCAATGCGCAGTCAGGGGGCGTATCAGGCACTCGGGGGCGTTCAGTGCGCGAATACTGCCTCGGCTACTATCGCGGTGACGAGCATATTCGTGAGAATGCGACGTCCTATTTGACCATGGTGTTTCGCGACACTGAGGGCGAATTGCCGCCGGTTTCGGTTGGCCTGGCCCTGGGCGCATCAGTGGGCGATCCAAAGCTGCACGTCTACGGGCGCTATGTGGTCCAAGGGGTTGCGCTCGCGTTAGATGATCATCTTGAAGCGAACGCCGAGGCGGAACTTTTGCCGTTGGCCTGGGGAACGTTCAATAAGCTGATGGAGGACGCAGTCAGTCGCGTGAATGGTAGGCTCGCAGTGCCTCCGTCGGCGGAGAAGCAGGTTGAAGCAATGTTGTTCGCCTTGCGCCCCAAAGGAGGGGGCAGCATCGACCCGAGAGCTTTTCGGCGAGCGATGAAGAATGCGCTTAATCTGCAGAAAGTTCCTGACACCAGCAGCTTTGTTCGAAATTACATTGTCGATGCCCATCCTATCGAGCTCAAGAACTTCCGCTCCCAGCTCGACAATCTGCGCTCGCTTCAAGCCAAGGTTCTGGAAACACTGGACAGGCTTGAGAACGTCAAAAGCTTGATCGCAGCCGGTCATAAGGCTACTCAGACTCGGATGCACGCAGCGACCTATAGGGCGCTGTTGGATGACTATGAGCGTGAACAACACATGGATGCTGTTGATGCGGCACAAACTACGCTGCATGAAGCGCGGGACAGGCATCAGGCAGCGCAGAACGCAGTCGACAGCGCCAAGGCAGAGCATGATCGACTCAACGGCGTGCACATCGAACTAGAGCTTCAATCAGCAGCAGATCCGGCGATCAGTGCCGCCCGTGACCTGGCCAGCGAACGAGAGAGATCACTTAGACCTATCAAAACCAATGTGGCCCAGGCCCTTCGCGAGGTGGTGGCGGGCTTCGAGAAGGCCAACCGCGTGAAACCCGATCTCGGAGGCTGGCAGCATCTGGCGATGCCTTGGGTTGAGCTTCTTGACGCGGTTTCCAGCACATCCGTATCCGATGCGCTTGTGCTTGACGTTTCGCAGGCCTCGGCAGCATTGCGCGAGTCCAGCATGCGGGTTGCTCCGATCATCCAGTCGGCAAGGCGTCAGCTAGACCATGACGAGCAGAGGCTGTCCAAGCTCGGAAATGAGCTTAGGATCGCTAACGAGCAGATCAAACGCATCCAAGAAGGCAAAGCGGAACTCCCGCCGGCCGTCCAAGCAGTTGTGAACATACTTGGAGATAAAGGACTTCTGTGCACGCCCGTCTGCGATTTGGTCACGGTCACAGATGCTGACTGGGCACCCGTAATCGAGGGATTCCTTGGTCGTTCGCGCACTGCCCTGGTTGTCCGTAGCGGCAAATTTGAGGATGCCTTGTCCGTTTTCAACAAGATTCCGTGGGATACAAAGCCGGATTCAGTACTGTTGGTGAACCCGGTGAAGTCGAAGGCGGATATGGGTGTAGTTCCGCCAATGGGTCTCGCGCATCTGATCGCGGGTGACAATCAAGTGGCGGTGGACTATATCCGTCTTCGACTCGGCCGGCTGGAGCGATTGGAGCGCGTCACTACGGATAGCCCTGAGGGCTTCACCCGTACTGGCGAGCAGGCTGGACGTGCTGATTTCGGCCGTCGACGCCCCTTGTCTGCAACGGAACTGGTGCTGGGACGCCAAGATGCCAGCCATCGCCTGGCGGTGCTTCGGCAGCAGCGCAGCACGTTGGGGCAGAACGCAGCCGAGTGCGAGCAGGAGGCGAACCGGTCGCGCCAGTTGGTTGAAGCCCTTGAGAAGTTGGTGGGACTTGAAGGACGTATCCAGGACATTGAAAGATGGCTGAACTCGCACATTCAGGAGCAATCCGCGCTTGATGCAAAGGCGGCGATGCAAGAGATCGCAAGCGCACCTGATCTCCTTGCTCGTCAGCTGCTCATCACAGAGGCAAGGCGAGCTGCCTTGGCAGCACAGTCGAAGCTGGAAGAAAGCAGCAGAGACGTCGGAACTCATGGTGAGGCTTTCCGGCAAGCACAGAGACGGCTAGACGAGCTTGCGGATAGAACCAACGGAATCTGCTCAAAGGCGGCTCTCAGTCGCCGCAATGAATACGTGGGTGATGAGTGGTTCGAAACAAAACGCGATGAGTTTGATGGTTCCGGCCTATCGCTGCATACGATTGTGGCGAAGATCAGTGACGCTACGGTTAGAAGTGGCAATCAGTTGTCTTCCCAAGTGCAGGCGTTGGCAAGTGACATGTCCACGTACGCAAACCAATTCGATCCTCAGATGGATATCGCGGTGGGCGACCTGGGCGCCATGTGCGAGACAATGGCTCAGGAGAAGCAACGGCTAGAGGAATCCGAGCTCCATCACTACCAAGTGCTTTCCGCGGAAGCTGCAGAAGCGGCAGAGCAAACGTTCAAGGTGCAGATCGCCGCCCGCCTGAGCGACCACTTCGCCAGCATGCGCAGCACGCTCAATGAGCTGAACAGTACGATGGAGCGCTTGCCGCCATTCTCGAACAACGAGAAGTATCACTTCGTCACCAATCTCAATAAAGATCATGAGTCGCTGTACAAATTCATACTGAAGGTGGCTGGTGCGGGACCGGAGGGGGATATCTTCTCTGGCCAGGTGGATGCTCCTCCTGAGTTCAGGGCGATGCTTGAGGGAAAGGATGCAGAGGCGAACAGGCTTCTGGAGGACTATCGCAATTTCTTCAACTTCGAGATTGACGTTCGCAGCAATGGTGTGACGGTGACCGACTTCTCAAAGCGCATGGACAAGGGTTCCGGGGGCGAGCACCGCGCGCCTCTTTTCATCGTTGCTGCAGCTTCGATGGCACGCGCATTGGGAAAGTTGCGCGGTGATCAAGGCGGCATGTCGCTGATAATTTTCGATGAGTTGGGTGACAAGATTGACTCAGTGAATACCCGTGCCGTCTTTGAGTACCTGAAGGCATTGGGCCTTCAGCCCATCGTCGCGGCACCGGACGATGCCTTGGGTAAGATCAACGAATCGGTGGATACCTACATCGAGATGTACCGTGACGACGATCTTATCTCCATCAAACACGTCCGCATTGATGACGATGGTCATGTAATTCTGGATTCCGACAACTGGCGCAAGCATCCCGAGCTTCTCGAGGAGGAGCTCAAGCGTGTTGAAGCAAGTCGAATGCCCCATGGGGAAGGAGTCGTTGCATGAGTATTGCCCGGGCCTTCCTGACGTCAATTTTCAATCGCTCCCAGAATGCAGTGAGTCGTGGCGAGGATGAGCGAATAGCTCTCAGGCTGACGGAGTCATCATGTCCAGAGTTCTTCAGCCTGCGCAGCATCGAGGATGCAAGAGCGTTTCGTTCCGAGCTTGAACTGGCTGAGCGCTCTGGAGCTATCGAAATCAGGGCCAAGGTGATGGTGCAGCCGCCTCTGGATGTTGCGGGCGTTGCCGTACTGAACCTCGCGAAGCTGGCGAACTTCTTGGGGGCACGACTTCGTCGTGATTCCGTATCAAAGGCCCGTTCCATGCTGGACACTCACACCAGCCTTTTCCCCGTACTGACCGAGGTCATTGAGCGCTGGTCGTTGGGCCATAAGGTTCGCGGGCAAGAGGCTGCCGATGCTTCTGTAGCGCAAATACTGGATGCAATCAGCCTCATTTCAGCAAGGCGAGGCGTCGTTAGGGACGAACTATTGCGCCGGGTTTCGTCCATGATGTTTGGTGACAGCAAGCGAGTGGAGGGCATCGTGAAATGGATCGATTTGCTTTGGTTCAACTCTATTGCACCATCTGGACTTGATAGTAGCGAGGTGTTCTCGGCCATAGGCCTGCACAAGGAACCATTGCCCGTACTGATCTCAGGTCCACTTACGGTTGTTACGTCGACTACGACGGTGGGAGTGGTTCATCCATATCTCGGCTTCGCTCCTGCCCACATCGCTGGATTCGTGCCGAACCCAGCCGTGCTGAGTTGGCGTGTTCTCACTATTGAGAATCGACAGACATTCCATGAGTTTGCTGAGGCTGCATCTGATCAAGTCGGCCTCGTACTGCTCTATACCGGTGGTATGCCGTCCCCATCCTGGAGACAGGTCTACATGCTGATCTTGAAATCACTTCCTCGCCAGACAACTCAGGCGTTCCATTTCGGCGACTTGGATGAGGGTGGGATGAGGATTGGCGCCGTCATCGCAGGATCTGCCGCCGAGGCGGGGTTCACCCTGAAGCCGTGGTTGATGGATCCCAGGGAGCTCATTGGTCTCGGTTACGCTCTCAAGCCAACGGCTGAATCGGTGTCTAGCGCAATGTCTCGAACTTGTCGATCCATCGGGTGGAATGACTTGGCCATTCATGTGGAAACGCATCCGGGGACGCTGGAGCAGGAGGTTCTCCTTCCACAGTTTCCAGGCTCCTAGAATTCTGGGCAGTCTGACCTAGGCGACAAATTGCTTTGCGCCGTCTTTAATGCCTTGATGCGCGTGCCCCGATCATTGCGGGAAGGGAATCATGAGATTTTTTGAACTTGATGCTGTAGATATCACAGCGCTCAGTGCTGGCGATCTGCGTGAATTGGTTGCCCGTCTTTGCGAAGCGGAGGTAATCCAGAAGGGGCGTCGGCCGAAGAACGTTATGTGGGGAGGTGCGCAGGAGGCGCCTGATGGCGGTTTGGATGTCCGTATTGAGGCTATGGACTTGCCGTCCAACGACGGCTTTGTTCCTCGTGGGATCTGCGGTTTCCAGGTCAAGAAGCATGCTATGGGTGCGGCGGCATGCAGGGACGAGATGTTGGAGGGTGGCACCCCAAAGCTCGTACTTGCAGATCTTGCCGATCGGGATGGTGCCTACATTATCGTTAGTGGCAAGGACGATTGTTCAGACAGCATGTTGGCGAGTCGAGTGCGGGCGATGGAGGCGGTCGCGGGGATCCTTCCTGGAAAAGCGTCTCTGCGCGTTGACTTCTATGGTCGAGATCGATTGGCGACTTGGCTACGGCGGCATCCAAGCGTTGCGCTGTGGGTTCGTGCGCGCCTCGGCCGCCCCTTGTCCGGCTGGAGGCCTTTCGGGAGGTGGGCAGCTACTCCCCCAGCCCAGAACGACGCATTCCTTGTTGATGACCACCCCTGCGTGATTGACGCGAACTCGAGCGCAAAGACTCCCATGCCTGTTTCTGAGGGTATACATCTAGCTCGAGAGCGGTTGCGCCGCCGCGGTAGTGCGGTTCGCATCACCGGCCTCTCCGGAGTGGGGAAGACGCGATTCGCGCAGGCCCTGTTTGAGGCGAACGTTGGTGAGGAGGCCTTGTCACCAGCTAGCGCAATCTACGCCGACCTGGGTGAGAACTTGACACCGACGGCATCCGAGCTAGTTTCATACATCGTGGCTAACGATCATGCGGTTCAATTGGTGCTGGACAACTGCCCGCCAGACGTGCATCGGCAGTTGCAGAAGCAGGTCTCCGCAAGTAGCGCGATGCTCAGCCTTCTGACAATCGAGTACGACATCTCGGACGATCGTCCTGAGGAAACCGAAGTGATCCACCTCGAGCCGTGCAGCGAGGAGACGGTCTCGATGCTGATCCAGCGGCGGCACCCAGACATCGGGAAGTTGAACGCTGGCAAAATCGCCGAATTTTCCGGCGGCAATTCGCGCATCGCGATCGCGCTGGCCAGCCGGGTAGATGCAGATGAGACGTTGACAAACTTCTCCGACGAGGACCTTTTCCATAGGTTGTTCAGTCAACGAAAAGGAGCGTCCAATGAACTTCTGGAATGCGCTGAAGCGCTATCGCTCGTCTATTCCTTCAATGTTTCCTCGTCCGAGTTCAATGATGAGCTTGGCGTCCTAAGTGCCATCGTTGGCCTCGATCGTCGTGGTCTGCATCGGGCTCAGGCTGAGTTGATGCGTCGTCAGCTCGCGCAGAGTCGTGGTGAGTGGAGAGCAGTTCTTCCTCATGCACTTGCCAATCGTTTGGCGAAGCGTGCGCTGGAGAACATCCCTGTCGACGCAATCAATGCCGAGCTGCTAAAGCCAGAGAACCTCCGACTTTTCGTCTCATGTGCGCATCGACTGGGATACCTGCACGATTTCGGGCCTGCGGTTCGGATGGCAAATAGTTGGGTGAGCCCCGGCGGACCGCTGCATGATATTGGATCGTGTAACGAAGGCACGCTGTCTGCATTGCTATACATAGCGCCGGTATTCCCGGAGACCGTGCTGCAGCTGATCGAGAACGCCGCAACCAAGCCAGGCTTTGCCTCGCGCGAGAACCGAAACTTCAGGTTGTTCGTGCGCCTGCTGCACCAGCTAGCTTACGACGAGGATAAGTTTGATCGTGCTGCGACGGTCATGCTGAAGTTCGCCGAGGCCGAGAAGTCAGGTGAGAACAGGGACAGCATAGTTGGACAGATGCGGCATCTGTTCTCGTTGCACCTGTCAGGTACGCTGGCGCGACCAGAACGGCGGTGTGCGTTTGTCAGCAAGCTACTCGAGTCGGGCACCGAGAGGCATCGCGAGATCGCAGCCGAGCTGTTCCATGCTGCGTTCGAAGCGACGCACTGGACGTCTTTCTCGGCGTTCGACTTCGGTGCACGCAGACGTGATGCTGGCTGGCAGCCGCGAACGCGTGCCGAAGAGCTCGAGTGGTATGTCGGCTTCTTGAACTTGCTGCGACCGGTGCTGACATGCGATGACTTGACTCTTCGCGACTGGGCGCGCTCACTTCTGGCAGGTCATTTCCGGGAACTATGGACGTTTGCGGGCTGTTTTGATGATCTCGAGGAGATAGTCAGAAGTCATGCTTCGAAAGGGGAATGGCCGCAGATGTGGGTCTCGGTAAAGAAGACGCTTGGCTTCGATGGCGACTCAGCTCATCCTGATCTACTGGCTCGGCTGGAGTCACTTTCGCGCGTTGCGGCACCATCCGGCCTCTATTCGGAGATCGAGGCCTATGTGCTGTCCAATACTTGGGATCACATCGAGAGTAGGGGGGAGCAAGTAACCTTCAGTGACGAGATGATCAAAGAGAAGGTCATCTCTCTTGGTGAGATGGCCGCAGCAGAGCTAGGTTGCTTAGAGCGATTGGGTCCAGGGCTTTGGTCGGGCGAGTTCGATGCACTGCATACTTTCGGCATTGGGCTGGCGCAAGGCAGCGTCGACCTAATTGCCACTTATGAGCGTCTTTTGAGCCTGGTGCAACTGCAGGCGCCTGCGAAGCTCAATCCACAGGTGCTTCAAGGCTATATCAGCGCTGCAAACGATATCGACCCCCGCTTGGCCATGGTGATGTTGGAGCGGGTGCTAGATCATCCCTTGTTGCGGACGTTCTTCATCTACCTGCTCAGCGCCATCAAGATTGGCCCATGGGGGTTCAATATGCTGATTGAGTTGGCTCGAGGGGAAGAGTTCGAAGCGTGGCGGTTTGGACAGCTTGCCTATGGCCGCATGCACGAGTCCCTTACCGACAGCGAGCTCGCGGAGCTGTTCACCATATTGAACCAGCGCCATGATGGCTTCTACACCACGCTTAGTGTGCTAGAAATGCGATTCTTCGCGGGGAGGGGCGGAAACTACGTGCCGAGTGAAGATCTCCTTTCGACAGGGCGCGACGCCATTCGCGCTCTACTCGCGGGGAAGCGCGGACAGACTGAATTGAATCGCATCCGAGGGACCAAGCGGATCGCCCAGCAGTGCCTATCCGAGTCTGCTCCAGAACAGGAAGTGAAGGAGATCGTGAGGTTGCTTTGCGAAGCGTTGGATGATCTTAGAATTCGCAGCTCTGATTTCGAAGTCCTCATGACAACGCTATTCCGCAACTTCCCGGAGATTGTCCTTGGAGAGATCTTCACGGGCGACGATAGGGAGCGTCGTTTGATTGATCGCGTTTTCAAGTGTCGTTTCGGAGGTGCTTCGCCGTCACTCAATAGTATGCCGGTGGATCGGCTGATTACCTGGTGTCGAGGTGATCAAGATCGGATCGTGCGTGTTGCCGCAGCGACCTGCGCCTACTCAACTGTAGAGGCAACCGATATACCACTAGAACATCCCAAACGCGTTGTCCTCAGTGCGTCCATCAAAGGCTTGCTGGAAGCCGCAGTGGACAAGCAATGCATCGTCGATGTGATGTTTGCCGGAATCCAGCCCATGAGTTGGTCTAGCTCGTTGGCTGACATCATAGAAATTCGGGCCAAGGCTTTTGCTGAGCTGCTGGAGCATCCATTGGCTGAAGTGAGAAATCTTGCGGCGGAAAGGCTTGAACGGGTCGAGCTCACAGTGCGAAGAGAGCGACAGCGGGAGGCGCAAGATCAAAGTCGACGGGAACAGCGCTTTGAATGATGCGTATGGGTGAGATGGAGCCGGCTAGTCATCTTGGTGTTGCGCCCCGCATAGATACTCGGTCCTGTTGGCTCATTGTGAATTCGATGTACATAGATGAAAGGACCCTGTGCACACTGATTGGTTCTACGCGGGCACAATCAGCTGTGGCCGAACAGCAACAGGGCGGCAACTCAGGCGGGACTGTCACTCAAGCAGCTTGGGACCCAGTAAGTCCTTGGTAGCAGGTCGCCGAAGAACCGCCGGATGAACGCTGTTCTTCGGCGTATCTCTGTGGTGACAGACGGCGCTTTGCGTGGTCCGGCCGATTTTGGGGCCAGCTGGCATCGCCAGGTGAGCCGCTCCAGGTTGTGACGCCCAACATGGCCCAGTCGGATCTGCTGGGCCGTGGGCGTATGCAGGCCGGCCACCTCAGCGGGTAGCGGGGCAGCGGGGCAGCGTGGGTGCAGGCTGCGCTCAAAGATCTAGGAGAGATCTGGACCAATGGTGTCACTTCGACTAGCGCCAAGATTCGACTCTGCCTCTTTTCCAGGCTCCGCGCGAATTCTGGGAGTGACCGGCTAGAAGATAGTGAAGTCTCTCCCGATTTATCCGATGTGCCCAGGAAGGATGGGCTTTAGGTTCAGCCTTGGCTCCAACAGCGATGGACCGAAGCAGGCTCAAGGCCAAACATGGATTCGGGGTGTCTATCGTGGTAGGGCAATGGCTGCTTCCGACGCATAGCGGTCGTTCCAGTTCTTACGCCAGAAGGGCTGTCGTCAGCGATAACAGCCTGTAGTTAAGCGTCTAGGATCGAAGCGGAGTATGGATGGCCTTAGACCGAGTATCCGCCCTTCGCCGTTCTTAGGAGAGTTTGCCCGCAATTACTCGGCTGCTCTATATGCCTGCTTGCGAACACGTTAACGGCTAAGGACTCTTTCCCACAAGCGGCGGTGAGTTGTTCCAGGCCAGCCGGCGTCACAACGAGGTAGCAACCCTCGCCCCACAGAGAATCCGCATCGATTCCAACCGGGCCAGCGTCACGCCACCAGTGAAGCTCTGCGACCACCGTTCCGCTCGCATCGAAGAATACGCTCGGTGTCTCGTCATGAGCGCGCCAGCGAAGCCCCTCAACCCAGTTTGGGCATAATGCAAACGGATTGGCCGCTGTGTCAAAGCCCATGTCCACGGAGCAGACAACTCGCCTTACCAGCGTTGGTGCCAGATCATTGTCGAGTGGGACGTACTGGCCTAGCCAAACAGCGATAGGCAGCTTGGCGTAACAATCGTCGAAGTCTTCACTATCAGTCTCTGCCCAAGGTGCTCTAAAGCGATAGAAGCGGTGCTCTGACAGTCGTGCCTTGTGGATATGGAAGCGAGACACCTCGGCCACGACTTGGCCGTCGCAGTGCGCCAGGAAAGGGGCAACATCGCCGTCAACCTCGTCAATCCACTTCTGCTCTCGCTCGGACCAACCGGCACTTCGGTCAATCAGCGGCCTTCGAATCCACTCGGGACGAACTCGCGGGAGCATCAATGGCCGAGGCGGAAGGGGGTAGCCCAACTTCTCCAACAGCATCGGACTGTCCCGGCTCTCCAACTTGCCGGCCAGGCGCAGTTCCCCTGCGACGTGGCGAAGGGCAGCAATGGCAATGTAGGCGTGTGGCTTCATGTAAGTGATCTGCATATCAAGGACACGAAGCTGAGCCTCAAGCTCTTTGACACCAGAGGGCCCGAAGGCCTCAAGTCCACCCCAATCCTGGATGAACATCGCCGCGCGCCGGCGGACTGTCATCTCCTCGATGTCTGCCGCCTTTGCAATGTGACGTGCCGTCGAGCGCAACATACGAGTCCAGCCAAGCGGCGATTCGACGCGCATTGCACCAGTTCTCTCGTCCGTGAATGCCTGGTCGCTCTCTGGCAGGTCACTGAATTCGAGGAGATAGAAGAGTGGCAGTGGCTTCGCGTCCAAAGAGACAGCCAGCCCCCACCGATGCGACAAGAGCGTGGCTGACTCGGCTACCGCAATGTCACGGTGACTGACCATTGCAGCTACGGCGCGGCCCAATACGGGCTCGAGGTTCGCGCTGTCGGCAGCGAGCAGCGTTCCGAGTGCTTGCAAGGGGGCGTCCAACTCACCGTCCATAAGTCGCCGGATAAGAGATGTGAACAAAGATTGACCCTGTCCGGCTTGCCTTGCCAAGCTCAGCGCGCAATTGCGCGCATGCCGCTGAACCTCTGCAATGGGAAGCCGATAGGCAAAGTGCAGCAAATCCTCCAAAAGGTCCGTGTCGCTGAGTGGTAGCTCGCTCGACTGGAAGGGCCGCCCCAACTGGAACTCGCGAGTGCAGGTCATCTGCTCCTCAAGCAGCGACCAGATAGCCGGCCAATCTGGCGTCAAGCTGATGACCGGCAGTATCGAATCCAGCTCTGTGAGCAGTGCCTGGGTATTCTCCTGGCCCGTCGTCACTGAATCGACTATGTTCTCGAAGGCCGCAAGGCATGTGGATGATCCGTGCAGAAGCTTCTTCGCCTTAAAGTAGAAGAACCTGCCGCCACCCATCCACTGGCTCCAGGAGCTCCAGGGGTCGTTGCTTGTCTCGTAGCCTTGCATAAGCTTCTTGGCGTAATCGACCTCATCGGCCGCAGCAAACCGCTCCACCATCAGGAAGCGGCAGCGTGCGTTGTCCTGCAATACCTGCCAGCGCTCAAAGACCCTTCGCGCCAGATGAAGCGGAGCTGTGTCTGCCAGATCTTCGAAACGGTCCGGGGCGTTGTGGTTCAGCTCGTCGCTATCTGCTTCAAACGCGAGTTCAAGATCCTCGAGAGTAGCTTCCGAGGCGTACTTGTTAGGCGTATACGAGTGTCGAGGCTCCGGCGCTTCTGGCGTCCACCGAGCGATGGCGGCTTCGAGCTCAGGCGACGAGAATCCATGCTTTCCGGAAGCCTTGTGAATGCGCTGGAGCAGCGTGATTCTCTCGTGCGCTCTGCTGGCTACCTCGACCGCCCCAAGCAGCATCAGAGCGAGCGGTTCAATCTGGTCAGGGCCGGCTGCGTCCGCGGAGGCGTCGATGAAGTCACCAACATGGGACGGATCCCGGTAGTGAGGTTCCATATAGAATGGCAGGCACAGACCGCACCAGACGGTTGCGCATGCCAAGACGAGTTCCGGGTTTCGCCTGACCATCCCCGTCATGAGCAGGTCGACACGATTCGGCCAGCCGATTAGATGCCAATCCGCCAGTGTCTTTGACACCTCGAAGCCGAAGCGAGGTCCAACCTGCATCGCTTCCTTAATCAGTGCCATCGTAAGGCGATGCGCGGCCGACGACCCTTCCGTTTTGGTCATGCCACCGACCTGACGCATCAGGTCTGAGACCCGCTTGACACGGCTTTCCGGGTCAGCTGCGTTCGCGAGAGCTAGAATGTTTCGCCAGATCGCGTACTGCGGGTCTTTCTTGGGAGCCAAGGCATAGCCAAGGCATTGCTCAGGAACCGTCGCCAGCAACTGTTTCGCCCGCTCTAACTCCCCGACCGCAGCCAACCCGATGGTTAGATTCGCTAGCCCGTCGATCTGCTCGCTTGGTGTACTTTCTTTAAGCTCCGCCACGAGGGCATTAAGCCGATCCGCCGCCGCCGCACGATCACCGTCAACGCGATATGCATCGACAGCCAATCTGCGTCGCAGGTAAGCAGTTCCCTTCGACGTCGATGAGGCGATGGCTGAGTCAACCTCCCCAAGTACCGCGCGATACTCAGTTTCACCGCGCTCGGCGCCGAGCCTCAGCAGCGCTTGCACGAGCGTGGGGATCGCTTTCAAAGACTGCTGGATACGGTATGACTCGCTGCCGCCTTCTGATGCGAGACGTAGGACATACCCAAGGGACGTGCGGGCTATGCCTTGGATGCCGCCTGCCGATAGGGACCCGTTGACGCCGGCAGCGCGACCTAGAAGCACACCTATCGTCGAAGCGTGCTGTTGGAGTGGATGAAGGAAGGTGTGCTTCGACGGTGTCACGCTTGGCAGTGGCCTCTTGAGCAGCGTGCAAAGCCTCGTGTGATGCATCACTGCGCCGACCAGATTGCCCAGCCCAGCCAGGTCCGTCTTGTCGTCGCACATGGAGATCATCGGTGCGACCAGCTTGTCGAACAGGGCCTCGGCTAGGTCACGACGGCCAGCTTCGAATGCGATCAGCGCCATCCGACGACGGTAGCCGTTTGGTACCTCCCCGAACCCGGGAAGAGCGACGGCACTATCAAACAGCGCAAGCGCTTGCCCAACGTCGCCACGTCGACTGGCCGCAAGCCCTGCGTGAACCATCACCGACGGCTTATCTTCGTTGGCTACTCCGAGCTTGCTACATAGTTCTTGAGGATCGGAGCCAATCTTCTGAACGAGCATCGCCTTTGCGGCTTCCCTCCTAAGATGCAGCCGCAGCGCGACGGCAGATTGCGGATCCACCTTTTCCGGCTCCCGTAGACCCTCTGCGGCGAGATGATCAACCGCTATCTGGATCTGCTCGGTGTCTCGGAAGTGGACGGCGCGCATTGCCCATCTTTCGAATTCCTTGATGTTGTGCTGGTGCCCGTAGTTTCTGAACTTGGGCGTATGGAGCTGCGATAGCGGTTCGAGGCTTTCAAACAGCTCCTTCGCGCGGTCGAAGTCGCCTCGCGCTAGTAGGGCGTCGACGACCTCGTAGCCCTGGCTGGGGAAGTCCTGCACGAGGGAGACGGCTGCTTCAATGTTCCCCACCGCCAGCATAGCCAGCGGGAGTTGGTTGGCGTACTCAAGGGCTGATTTGCGCCGATCTACTTCGTCACGACACAGCAGCAGCCGTGTAAAGGCGGTTGCGTCGTGCGTTTCACGCACTGCCAGCAGGGCGAGGCGGATGTCGGCGTGAATCTCGGCGATAGAACGCCCGTCAGCCAGCTGCTGCCTGAAGCGAGCGGGCATCGCCAATGCCAGTACATCGGCACCGTCGCCAGCACGGGCGCGGTAGCGCAGCTCAAGCCAGTACTGTGCCGATTCAGGTGGCGCGCTCTTCGCCAACTGGGCAAGGTTGCGGTATACGCGCTGCGAGTATTCAGCGTCGACGCTCCCGAGGCGGGTTCGCGGTTGAGCGATGACGAATAGCCTAAAGCTGTTGTGGAAGACGCTCCATCCCCGGGATGAACTGCGGAGCAGGTGCTGCGCAATGACCAGGGCGCGTTCAATCGAGGACTCCTTGACCATCGTGGCCAGCAGTCGCAGGTCCATGGGTGCCTCAGCCCGAGCGATGAAGCCCAGCACATCCATGGCATCGACATCGTTTGCGATCTCGCGCCAAGCAGCTGAATATACAGTCTCAATATCGCCGTCGAACGGCATCCCGCCGCTAAGAAGGTGCTTGCGACCAGCTTCGTCAGCTTGCAGCAGTGCCTGAATCAAGTAGCGCGTTGCCAGCGGGTGGCCATGCGTGAGATTGCTGAGATCCAATCTTGGAATCTCGGCAGGCAAGCCTAGCGCATCCGCCATCCAGGTGAGTTCCTCGCGACCGAGAGGCCCCATGAGAACCTGTCGCTCTCTCTTCTCCGCTTGCGCTCTTACGGCGGGCTTCAGATTAGCGAGATCCAACCGTTGCGTGCCGAGCACGAACACGACCCCGTTTGGGATTGCCGCGGGAAGAGGCAGCTCTCCCAGAAACGAATTGGTCGGCCGTTCTTCGCGTGGCACATGGTCTAGCCCGTCGACAACGATGATTGTACGGATCCCTTCGCGAGTGAAGCGCTCACCAGCCTGCCGTAGCAGGACGCCGAACTGTTCGCGGCGCTCAGATAGCGAGTCATCGCGAAGACGAAGTCCAACTAAACCGCTGTTCCGCAGTTGCGTACCTACGTCGGTCAGAAAGTTGTCTGCCTCCCCACGACCCACGCCTTGAGCCGCGCCCGGCACGTACGCCAAGTAACGAACGAGCCGAACACTTGCTTCAGTGGCCAACGCAACCTGCAGGAGAGTGGATTTTCCGGAGCCAGGTGGTCCTATGAGTGAGACGTAGCCGTGATTGGAGGCATGAAGCGCTGCTAGTAGCTTGACCTCAGTGTCCCGATTGCGCTGAACATAGGCGCCGACCGGGAACCGATGGATGAGCAAAGTCTTGACGGGATCGCGCCATCCAAGCTCACGAAGCAGCTCGTCACGCGTCCACCTGTCCTTGTCGCGTTCATCGGCGACTAGCTTGGGAAGCACGCTGGCAATCTCGCATGCCTGTCTCGCCTGCTCCGCATTCAGCTTGTGCGACTGGATGAAGTTCGCTGCAGCTCCGCACACCACGCGCAGGGCGTGCATGAACTGTTCGAAGTCGTCATCATTTAAGCCGGCTTCGCGGCGCAGGTGGTCGATCAGTCGGCTCCATCCTCGCGCGGACCAATCCGACAGCGACCGATTTGGATGCTGTTGGAACTCCTCGAGAAATGCAGCGCTGTGCCGCAGCCGGCCGTCGCCTGGCTTGTCGGTAACCGATGGAAAGTCGTTGACGACCAAGTGAATCTCGACGCGACTTCCTAGGTTGTCCTTGGACAGGCACTGCCAAGCTTGAACTAGGGGCTTCAAGAGACCATTGGCACCAGTAAACAGCGTCTCAACAGTGAAAGTGCCTGGGAACTTGGACGTCTTGAACTGGTGACCGACCACCAATCCATCGAAGCCTAGTACCAGGTCGTCCGCAATGCCCGCGTTGCGGTCAGCGACGCCAATCCAAAGCAGCTCGTCGCGCTCAAGCGCGGCATAGATGGCAGCGCCCGCGCGCTCGTACTGGCCGACGTATCCACGAAGCGCTCGGCGTTCGCCCTCCGCCGGCACCGTTGCGGGAGCTGTAGCAGCGGATGGCTGCGAATTTTGGGGCGCTTTCGAGGCCATAAATATGGATTGGGTAGTGGGTGCGAACCTGAGAAAAGGGAGCCGCTCCAGCATAACCCGGGGGCGTCGAGCACCAGCGGGTATGCCGTCGCCGCATCGAGCGGCATTGTGAATCGAAGTATATCCGTCGTCGATCACATCGGTCACTCGCACGGACGCGAGAACGGCTGTTCGGACGCATGTGGCCGCAGGCGGACATCAACGGAACAAGGGGGGCAGGGGGGAATATCGGGGGTGAAGCATGGCAGCTGTCGGCCCGAAACGGAGGCTCGACTTACACCTTCCAGACTTTGCTACTCACGGGCACATCAGCTTTATCGAGTCTAGGGAGATAGGCAATCAGTTTGTAACCGCCAGGTCGAAAGTGGTCGAGACGAAGCTCCGCTTCTGCTTGCAATCTGGTGCCGTCCGGACCTTCGACCATGACCGCATAAACGGGATTCTTCTTGCCATGCGAGAGCGGCAAATCGGACGTCAGGGACGAGTGGCCATTGCCTTTCGCACCGCCAAGCATCGCAGGATCTTTGGTGTAGCCGTGCGCGATTTATTGGAGACGGCCGACTCAAGCATCGGGCACAGATCACCCGATCTCCGTGACGTGAGGGCGGACTGCGACGGGGGCTCATCAGAGACCGACAGTGATAGATCGCAGCGAAGCCGCGACGATCAAAGGATACTTCTACTAGTTTGACCGCACGATTGCCTAGGACTCAGTGCTCGTCGTGTCTCCATACCGCCCTATGGGGCACTCTGCACTTGACCTTGCGGCAGCTTCCAGCATCCGAGCCGCCGGATTCGTTTCGGCCGCACCGGCTTGATAGTAGCCGATGACACTGACCACCGATCGGTGATCGGTCATTGCCATAATGGCTGGCAGGGCAATTCCTTGCCTAGCACCTTCCGTTACGAAACCCGATCGTAGGCTGTGACCGCCAAAGCTCCCCACCAATCCGGCAGCGCGGGCGCGATTCTGGATGATGGTGGCCACCGACTTGGGTGACAAGCCGGCCCCAACTTTCCCGCGTGTCAATTGGCGGAAGAGGGCACCCTCCTGCAGTCCAGCCGCTTCGATCCAGGTGCGAAGCGCTTCGGCCGGTGGACCTAACAAGGGCTTGTCCGGCGAGCCGCCTGCTTTGACGCCCTCCTGAAGCGTTTTGCCGACGTCCAGGTGGTAGAGGTAGCCGCCGTCGATCGGCGCAAGCTTGCTCAAGACGGCATGGGCCGTCTCGCTCCGACGGCGCCCACCACTGGCGAAGGCGAAGTAGAGCAGGGCACGATCACGTTTCCCAACAAGATCGTCCTCACAGGTCGCAATCATCGCCATCAATTCGGTCGCAGTGATCGCCGTCTTCTTGCTCGGCCGCTCGCCGCGCTTATGTGCGGCGCGACGGCCCTTGGCCAGCAGCTGCCGAACCTCGCTGCTTTCGCAGGGATTGGCCAGCTTGAGCAATTGATGGGCGCTGGAGAGCACCGCAACGCGGTGGACGATGGTCGACAGCTTGAGCGGTCCTTGGCGCTGCTTGAATTTGCCTTCCACCAAAAGCGCATCCAGTGTCGGCGGCAGCTCCCAGGTCAGGGCATCGCCTGAGCGCCGGGCCAGATGATCGATGATGAACTGGATCACGCAAGACGCGTCGACCGGCATGGCGATGACCACTCCGTAGCGGCCTTGGTACCAGGCCGCCCAGTAGCGCAAGGCGGTGGCGTAACTGCGCGTGGTGTTGGCCGAGGCCGCTTCGGCGAAGACTTCGCGCACCGCGTCCGCCGAGGACTGCGAGAGCTGCGCCACAGTCGGATTGGCAGGAGCCGCGGTGGTCAGAGCTGGAAGAAGGTCGCTCATAAGTGATTGAAAGTAGGGCTTAAAAATAGCCTGAGTTCCGATAAATATATCTTATCGGAAGCGCAAAAGTACAGGGCAGGGCGATCACTCAGCGGCCTTCTACTAAAGGCGATCCAGGCCTCCGTTGCGCGACATGTGTTGCACTTACTAAGATCACAAAGACACGTTCGGTGTCAGTCTCGAAGGATCGAAATGGCCGTCTATGTTGTTACCTGGAATTTGAACCGAGAGGCCAACTACGACGCAAAGAGGACTGCGTTCCTTAAGCACCTGGAGCGCTACCAGAACGTAGCAGATCCCGATCTGGAGTCGGTCCGCTGGGTGTCCGGGGATATGAGGGCTCATGATCTATCTGCCGATCTTCAACAGAAGCTCGACAAGAATGACGGGATTTTTGTATCCCAGCTTGTCCGTGGCGAGTACCAAGGCTACCTCAGCAAGGCGACATGGGAATGGATCAGGCAGCGCCTTGACTGACACCGCCGAAGTCCAAGGGGCTCTGACGTGGTTGGGGCTCGGGGGCCGCGACACCGGAGCCAGTCAAAATTGGGGGGTCCAGTCGCTGAACTGGCTCAGAAATGAAGCTGACGGTCATAGCCGTCTCCCGAAGTAGATGCTCTCGAAAGCGCGTGGCTGCAGCGCCTTGGCAACATCATTGGGGGTGCACCAGATTTGCGACGCACCATTGGCGATGCACCAAGATCACAGCGAGTCATTGGGACTGCACGTAGCTCAGCGCATCAATTGCTACAAGTTGCCGCACAAGCTGCCCCAAATTCGCAGCGCTCAACACACGCACAATCAGGCTCCATGCCACAGCAGGGCTGGGGATCGAGGCAAGATGCGTGCCAGCCACCCCCGGATTGCTTTGAACATAATATACATTATGCGAAATGAAGTATGCGCCGGTCGGCGCGGCGTGGCATTGCTTTTGTCGGTTCCTGTTGACTGCCACAACGGAAACGCCCCAGATCCCACAGCTGTCCGCCCGTATTTCCCCACAAGGACGCCCGCGATTTCCAGATCTCCCCCAAAGATGCCCTTGATTCCTGGATCCGCACCTAAGACGCCCTCGATTTCTGGCTCCACATCCAGCTCGCCCTTGAGTTCCCAACTGCGCACCTGATCGGTCAGAGCTTGTCGCCTGCACTTCCCAGTTCCGCCAGTCGCGACATTGGTCGCAAGAACAATTAGACGAGATCTCGGGCCTGAACGTGCGAACAGTTCAGCGGGTTGAGCAGGACTACAACACCGCGACTTCCCTGGGTGACGCGCCACGCCCCGCTCCACCTGCTCAAGCGCGTCGCTCGCCCCCTGACCAAGCTTTGACCTTAACTGGGCGTCGGTGACTCCCTCCCGTTCTGGTCGGCATCTGGGCCTTGTAGCGGCTCAAGCGCTGAGCTATAACGCCTTAGCCAGTCGCTATAAAGCGCCGGTGTTGTGCCCGCATAGCCAATAGGCTCCGGGTGCCCGAGGTCCACCCAATGGGGGCACGGGAATCCTTCGATTCCGGAGCCATCCATGACCGCCAAACGCCGCAGATCCCTTCGCACTTCTGCCTTCTACGCCCAATCGGGCCGTTGCTTCTATTGCGGCCTGCCGATGTGGCTCACTGCACCCTCAGAGCTCGGGCTGAAGGCCAGTAAGGCCCGAGCCTTTCAATGCACCGCCGAGCACCTGGTGGCCCAACAGGACGGGGGCAGAGACGTGTCCGGGAACGTGGTGGCCGCGCATAGCCGGTGCAACCAGGGCAGGCACCAGCGGAAGGGACCAGCCCCTTCCGCTGAAGCGTTCCGGGCGCTGGTTCAGACGCGGCTGGCAATGGGGAGATGGTGGTCCCGACTGCCATCAGGGATTGCACGTGCTTCCGTATGGCCAATTGAATTGAATCTTTGCAAGGAATCGGCAGCTGCTTGCCTGATTCGCTAGTCCACACTAGTGGCGCCCGGTTGCGGTGCTAGAACGGCGAGTCTGCTGCGAAATGGTCGCGCATTGGGCCTAACAAGGTCTGCGACCCTGTCAACACGTCCGAGAATTCCACCTGTCGCCACCTTCTCGTTCCAATATCGTTCCATCCACTCGGCTTTATCCAGGATCTTACCCGGAGCGCCTAGCAGCCTCTTGGCGATGAAATGCCGGATGAGAGCGGCCTGGCTATCGAGAATCACGACGCCCGCCCTTGGATTAGAGTCATAAGCGCTGTACGAGATCAGATAGTGGACATAGTGGCGGTCTGGCTCTTCGTCATCCCACGTCAACAGGTTGCTTAACCCCGCAGCGCGAGCATCCGATCGCACCTCTTCGCTCACGAGCACCATGGGATTGCGTGCTTCCTTACATTCCATGCGATAGGCGTCCAGCATCGCCGGTCCGAAGATCATCTGAGAATCATGATGAATGCTTCCAACTGTGAGCCCTCCACGTATCAATATATCAACCACTAGCAGGTTCTCGGCCAACATTCTGATGCAGCTCAGGATGTCGGCAAGGCCAGCAGGAGAGCGGCTGCTTGATATGACGATGCAGTCGCTGAAGTAAGTGAACAAAAGTCCTGTTGCTGGGTTGCAGCACGCTGTGTTCTTTAGTCTGTCGATGGCCTCTGCTATTTCATCAAGCTTGCTCATGTCGGCTGCCGACTCTTGGACAAGTGCGGAGAACCCGAGCATGTCGATGAAGGCGACGTACTTATCTTGGTAGAGCATGAAGAACTCCTTAGATGGTCGTGCCCATGGTGCCGAGGGCGGTTCCATTTGACCAGCGGGTGCGGGGCACGTCATAGGCCATGGAGCAATGTCAGCGACCTGGCTCGCGCACTAGTCTCGCAGAGGCTTGTTACGGCGCATCTTCGCATCGGATAGAAGCGAGCGAACGAGAGAGTTGAAGTCCATCCTGGCCCTAAAAGTTTCCTTCACCCTTGGTTAAACGAATGTCCGCTTTCGGTCAGAAGCGGACCAAAGTAGCCGGTGCTCTTCGCAGCCCGTACGCGACTTGGAGTCATATCATCAATCTGTATCAGGGCTCAGACCTAAGTGCCTGATGGTCCAATTCAGCGACACTATCCAGCTTCGGCGTCATCGCACACTTCGGGATACAGCCAGCGCGATCCGCTTATGGAACCAAACCGCACTGTGCCTTACTCTTAAGGAACATTGCCAACGGCAACCTTCGGCAATTGAATTTAGAGAATCCGGGCGGTTCATCCCGCGCGGCCCGTTAATGTCTACAGCTGTGGAGTTGTGAATGGCAGAAGATCAAGGTGGTGAAGAGGTAATTAGGGAGATAGGGAAGGCGCTAGCCCTTGCGTCTGAGCTTGATCCACAAATTGTTAGATCGCTTCGCTCCGCGATTGTTCAGGCGATGTCTGATTACGAGGACGACACGAATGCACAAGCTGCAGCCGCACTTGCGGCGGTTCTCGATTTTAGACCTGTGACGACCCAAGACGCCCTCTCGCAAACCTTGGGTGAGATCGGGAAGCTGGTCCAAGGTCTCACCGGACTGGAGGACGTTCATTACACTGTTGAGACACCAGAAGGTCGCCGAGTTCGCTCAATCCGGTCACATCTACCAACTGTATCACCCCAGCGTTTGACGGATCACGAGCAGGCAGATCTTGAGGCCTATATCGCTCGATATCTGCCACCGGACGACCCTCGCGAGGAACACGCGCCACGAGGACCGCGACTGTGACGATCAGTAAGTTAGCAATCCTCAACGCTGTGAAAGCAGCCATTTCGCGTGCTAAGGCGAGCGGGTCTCCCTACGCGCAAGGAAAGGCTTACGAACTTCGGGTGCTGCTTAGGCTTCTGCGAATCATCGATAGTGCGGGCTACAAGCTCACGTGTACCCCCAAGATGGCAGGCGTCCTGACGTTTGGAGGATCTCCATGCAAAGCAAACCATCCGGATCACGATTACATCAGTGGATCTACGTCTACTGAGAAGCTCGAGATTAGGATTTCAGTGCAGGTCACCACACTAAGCCATAGCTGGAAAGGCACGACGGTGGTCAAAGCGGCTGACCGTCACGAGATTGACGTCGGTGTATATCGTCCGATTAAGACCCGTCGCTATCCCGCATTTACGGAGTTACTTCTTGGGGTCTCGTGCAAGACTGGCGGCTGGAACAAGGCGTACGTCCGCGAGGCGCTAGGTATGCGTAGGGAGCTAGGATTCCTCACATCACCTAGGACGAGCTTGACGAGCTCAGCTCCGTGGTTCATCGCAACAGTTCCCTGCGATCCTCCGGTTCCCTTTGCCTTGTACGCGACCAACGCTGGGTCCGCCGTGTATGCGTCGTTGGCAGCTTTGGGGCTCTACGTCGAGCACTACAAGGGGTAGCGGAAACAGGCTTTGGAGTACGGATCAACTCAGGTGTGTCGAGAACGATGCCCGCTTTGGGTCGAAGGCGGATGCCATCACCGGGCCGGTCGCCGCCCAATGTCCGCTTCCGGCCAGAAGCGGACATCCACCCTGCCCTCGATAAACATCCCAAATCCACGGACGACCTTGGTCTGCTTTGGCCTTCTGCCTTAGGGCCAGACCTGAACTTCGATTTCAGCCCCTAGCGTATTTGACTCCCGCGACCTAGATCTCTCCTAGATCCTTGAGCAGGGCTTGCCCCTTCTGCAGAAACCCAACTAGCAGTCGACCTCCTGCTACTTTCCGGCCCAATTGCCCATTGAGGTAGCTGACCTGGAGACGCGCATGGGCCAGCAGATCCACCTGGGCCATGCTAGGGTCGCGGCCTGGAGCGGTTCGCCCGGCGACGCCATCTGCCCCCCGATCGGCTGGACAACGCAAGGGCGCCGGCTGTCACTCTTCGCATACGCCGTGGCCATCATCCGGCCGTTCTTCAACGACCATCCACCAAGCACCAACTCGGTCCCGAGTTGCTCGATCGGCAATCCCGCTTCGCTAACCGCTTTCTCAAAGTTCGGCCAGAGTTGGTCCACCACCAGCCCTAGCTCGGCAGATAGCTGTTCTATTGTGAAATCTGCGCGGAAGCTGGCCTGCAGTGCAAGCTCGTAGATGCGGAGGAAGGGGGAACCGCAGAATTCGGAAAAAATCGTACGCTAAGCTAACGGTGTTCTCGTGACAGCTCTTTGACTAGGCTTTCTAAGGGGTCGTCTCAGAAAACGGAAAATAAAGCACGCTAAGGCATAGCCGAACCTGCCAAGCTTGCTCCACCCTGTAGTGACGCGATCAGCGGGCAGGAAACGTTCCCCCTTCGCGCATGGCAGGCGCGCACCAACTCAGACAGCACGGCCTCCATGCGCGCCAGGTCAGCCATTTTCTCGCGCACGTCCTTGAGCTTGTGCTCGGCCAGACTGCTGGCTTCCTCGCAATGGGTGCCATCCTCCAGCCGCAGCAGCTCGGCGATCTCATCCAGGCTGAAGCCCAGCCGCTGGGCTGATTTCACGAAGCGCACCCGCGTTACATTCGCCTCGCCATAGCGGCGGATGCTGCCATAGGGCTTGTCAGGCTCCAGCAACAAGCCCTTGCGCTGATAGAAACGGATGGTCTCCACATTGACCCCGGCCGCCTTGGCGAAAACGCCAATGGTCAGGTTCTCCAAATTGTTTTCCATATCGCTTGACTCCGTACATGAGTACGGAAGTAAGGTTACGCTATCCAATTTCAATTCGAAAGGACAAGCGCATGTCTGAACCAAAAACCGGGCGCGGCGCGCTCTTCACTGGAGGGCTTGCCGCCATCCTCGCCTCGGCTTGCTGCCTCGGGCCGTTGGTTCTGATCGCCTTGGGGTTCAGCGGCGCTTGGATCGGCAACTTGGCGGTGTTGGAACCCTATCGCCCCATCTTTATCGGCGTGGCGCTGGTGGCGTTGTTCTTCGCCTGGCGGCGCATCTACCGGCAGGCAGCGGCCTGCAAACCGGGTGAGGTCTGCGCGATTCCCCAAGTGCGAGCTACTTACAAGCTCATTTTCTGGATCGTGGCCGCGCTGGTTCTGGTCGCGCTCGGATTTCCCTACGTCATGCCATTTTTCTACTGATCGGAGTTCACCATGAAGAAACTGTTTGCCTCCCTCGCCCTCGCCGCCGTTGTTGCCCCCGTCTGGGCCGCCACCCAGACCGTCACGCTGTCCGTACCGGGCATGACCTGCTCCGCCTGCCCGATCACTGTCAAGAAGGCGATTTCCAAGGTCGAAGGCGTCAGCAAAGTTGACGTGACTTTCGAGACACGCCAAGCGGTCGTCACCTTCGACGATGCCAAGACCAGCGTGCAGAAGCTGACCAAGGCAACCGCAGACGCGGGCTATCCGTCCAGCGTCAAGCAGTGAGTCACTGAAAACGGCACCGCAGCACAACGGACGTCATTGTCTGGCGCCACAAACGATAAAGGATCTGTTGCATGACCCATCTAAAAATCACCGGCATGACTTGCGACTCGTGCGCGGCGCACGTCAAGGAAGCGCTGGAAAAAGTGCCAGGCGTGCAGTCGGCGCTGGTGTCCTATCCGAAGGGCACAGCGCAACTCGCCATCGTGCCGGGCACATCGCCGGACGCGCTGACTGCCGCCGTGGCCGGACTGGGCTACAAGGCAACGCTAGCCGATGCGCCACTGGCGGACAACCGCGTCGGACTGCTCGACAAGGTGCGGGGATGGATGGCCGCCGCCGAAAAGCACAGTGGCAACGAGCCCCCGGTGCAGGTAGCGGTCATTGGCAGCGGTGGAGCCGCGATGGCGGCGGCGCTGAAGGCCGTCGAGCAAGGCGCGCAGGTCACGCTGATCGAGCGCGGCACCATCGGCGGCACCTGCGTCAATGTCGGCTGTGTGCCGTCCAAGATCATGATCCGCGCCGCCCACATCGCCCATCTGCGCCGGGAAAGCCCGTTCGATGGCGGTATTGCGGCAACTGTGCCTACGATTGACCGCAGTAAGCTGCTGGCCCAGCAGCAGGCCCGCGTCGACGAACTGCGGCACGCCAAGTACGAAGGCATCCTGGGCGGTAATCCGGCCATCACTGTTGTGCACGGTGAGGCGCGCTTCAAGGACGACCAGAGCCTTACCGTCCGTTTGAACGAGGGTGGCGAGCGCGTCGTGATGTTCGACCGCTGCCTGGTCGCCACGGGTGCCAGCCCGGCGGTCCCGCCGATTCCGGGCTTGAAAGAGTCACCCTACTGGACTTCCACCGAGGCCCTGGCGAGCGACACCATTCCCGAACGCCTTGCCGTAATCGGCTCGTCGGTGGTGGCGCTGGAGCTGGCGCAAGCCTTTGCCCGGCTGGGCAGCAAGGTCACGGTCCTGGCGCGCAATACCTTGTTCTTCCGTGAAGACCCGGCCATCGGCGAGGCGGTGACAGCCGCTTTCCGTGCCGAGGGCATCGAGGTGCTGGAGCACACGCAAGCCAGCCAGGTCGCCCATATGGACGGTGAATTCGTGCTGACCACCACGCACGGTGAATTGCGCGCCGACAAACTGCTGGTTGCCACCGGTCGGACACCGAACACGCGCAGCCTCGCGCTGGACGCAGCGGGGGTCACTGTCAATGCGCAAGGTGCCATCGTCATCGACCAAGGCATGCGCACGAGCAACCCGAACATCTACGCGGCCGGCGACTGCACCGACCAGCCGCAGTTCGTCTATGTGGCGGCAGCGGCCGGCACCCGTGCCGCGATCAACATGACCGGCGGCGATGCGGCGCTCGACCTGACCGCAATGCCGGCCGTGGTGTTCACCGATCCGCAAGTGGCGACCGTGGGCTACAGCGAGGCGGAAGCCCACCACGACGGGATCGAGACCGACAGCCGCACCTTGACCTTGGACAACGTGCCGCGTGCGCTCGCCAACTTCGACACACGCGGCTTCATCAAGTTGGTTATCGAGGAAGGCAGCCATCGGCTGATCGGCGTACAGGCGGTCGCGCCGGAAGCGGGTGAACTGATCCAGACGGCGGCTCTGGCCATTCGCAACCGCATGACGGTGCAGGAACTGGCCGACCAGTTGTTCCCCTACCTGACGATGGTCGAGGGGTTGAAGCTCGCGGCGCAGACCTTCAACAAGGATGTGAAGCAGCTTTCCTGCTGCGCCGGGTGAGAAAAAGGAGGTGTTCAATGAACGCCTACACGGTGTCCCGGCTGGCTCTTGATGCCGGGGTGAGCGTGCATATCGTGCGCGACTACCTGCTGCGCGGATTGCTGCGCCCGGTGGCGTGCACACCAGGCGGCTACGGCTTGTTCGATGACGCCGCCTTGCAACGGCTGTGCTTCGTGCGGGCGGCCTTCGAGGCGGGCATCGGCCTCGACGCGCTGGCGCGGCTGTGCCGGGCGCTGGATGCGGCGGACGGCGACGAAGCGGCCGCGCAGCTTGCCCTGCTGCGTCAGTTCGTCGAGCGTCGGCGCGAAGCGTTGGCCGATCTGGAAGTGCAGTTGGCCACCCTGCCGACCGAGCCGGCACAGCACGCGGAGAGTCTGCCATGAACAACCCCGAGCGCTTGCCGTCCGAGACGCACAAACCGATCACCGGCTACCTGTGGGGCGGACTGGCTGTGCTGACTTGCCCCTGCCACCTGCCCATCCTCGCTGTCGTGCTGGCCGGCACAACCGCCGGTGCTTTCCTCGGCGAGCATTGGGTCATCGCGGCGCTCGGTTTGACCGGCCTGTTCCTTCTGTCCCTGTCGCGGGCGTTGCGGGCATTCAGGGAAAGAGAATGAGCGCTTTCCGGCCGGATGGATGGACGACGCCGGAACTGGCCCAAGCGGTCGAGCGCGGGCAGCTTGAACTGCACTACCAGCCCGTCGTCGATCTGCGCAGTGGTGGGATTGTCGGCGCGGAAGCCCTGTTGCGCTGGCGTCATCCGACGCTTGGACTATTGCCACCGGGCCAGTTCCTGCCCGTGGTCGAATCGTCCGGCCTGATGCCTGAAATCGGCGCTTGGGTGCTGGGCGAAGCCTGCCGCCAGATGCGTGACTGGCGAATGCTGGCATGGCGACCGTTCCGGCTGGCCGTCAATGTTTCGGCGAGCCAAGTGGGACCGGACTTCGACGGGTGGGTAAAGGGCGTGCTGGCTGATGCCGAGTTGCCCGCCGAGTATCTCGAAATCGAGCTGACCGAATCGGTCGCGTTTGGTGATCCGGCGATCTTCCCCGCCCTGGACGCCTTGCGGCAGATCGGTGTGCGCTTCGCCGCCGATGACTTCGGGACGGGGTATTCCTGTCTGCAACATCTGAAGTGCTGCCCAATCAGCACGCTCAAGATCGACCAATCGTTTGTCGCCGGGCTCGCCAACGACCGCCGCGACCAAACCATCGTGCACACCGTGATTCAGCTTGCGCACGGGCTGGGCATGGATGTGGTGGCTGAAGGCGTGGAAACATCGGCGAGTCTTGATCTATTGCGACAAGCGGACTGCGACACAGGACAAGGCTTCCTGTTCGCGAAGCCAATGCCGGCGGCGGCATTCGCCGTCTTCGTCAGTCAATGGAGGGGTGCCACCATGAATGCAAGTGACTCGACCACCACCAGTTGCTGCGTGTGCTGCAAGGAAATCCCGCTCGATGCCGCCTTCACCCCGGAAGGCGCGGAATACGTCGAGCACTTCTGCGGGTTGGAGTGTTATCAACGCTTCGAAGCGCGTGCCAAGACAGGGAACGAAACCGATGCCGATCCGAACGCCTGCGACTCGCTACCGTCAGATTGAGGCATACCCTAACTGGATGTCAGGCAGGGCCGCGCCGCTTAGTCAGAATAGAGTCATCTTTCGCATTTTTTGACACATGCCTGCGAAGGTCATAGATTTCAGCCTGACAGAAACGGGGTTTGAGGCACAACGGAACAGAAGGAGCACTTAAGCCGCCTTCAACCAAGGAGACATCGTGCAGGGGCACCGCATCGGCTACGTCCGGGTCAGCAGCTTCGACCAGAACCCGGAACGCCAGCTGGAACAGACACAGGTGAGCAAGGTGTTCACCGACAAGGCATCGGGCAAGGACACCCAGCGCCCCCAGCTCGAAGCGCTGCTGAGCTTCGTCCGCGAAGGCGATACAGTGGTGGTGCACAGCATGGACCGGCTGGCCCGCAACCTCGATGACCTGCGTCGCTTGGTACAGAAGCTGACTCAACGCGGCGTGCGCATCGAGTTCCTGAAGGAGGGCCTGGTGTTCACTGGCGAGGACTCGCCGATGGCCAACCTGATGCTGTCGGTGATGGGGGCCTTCGCTGAGTTCGAGCGCGCCCTGATCCGCGAGCGGCAGCGTGAGGGCATCACCTTGGCCAAGCAGCGTGGCGCGTACCGGGGCCGCAAGAAAGCCCTGTCCGATGAGCAGGCTGCTACCCTGCGGCAGCGAGCGACGGCCGGCGAGCCCAAGGCGCAGCTTGCCCGCGAGTTCAACATCAGCCGGGAAACCCTCTACCAGTACCTCCGCACGGACGACTGACACATGCCGCGTCGCTTGATCCTCTCGGCCACGGAGCGGGGCACCCTGCTCGCGTTGCCAGAAAGCCAGGATGACCTGATCCGCTACTACACCTTCAACGACTCCGACCTGTCGCTGATCCGTCAGCGGCGCGGCGACGCCAACCGCCTCGGCTTCGCCGTGCAACTCTGCCTGCTGCGCTACCCCGGCTATGCGTTGGGCACTGACAGCGAGCTGCCCGAACCGGTCATCCTGTGGGTGGCCAAGCAAGTCCAGACCGATCCGGCGAGTTGGACGAAGTACGGCGAGCGCGATGTGACCCGTCGCGAGCACGCCCAGGAACTGCGCACCTACCTTCAACTGGCCCCGTTCGGCCTGTCCGACTTCCGCGCCCTGGTGCGCGAGCTGACCGAACTGGCCCAGCAGACCGACAAGGGCTTGCTGCTGGCCGGCCAGGCGCTGGAGAGCCTGCGGCAGAAGCGACGCATCCTGCCGGCGTTGAGCGTGATCGACCGGGCTTGCTCGGAGGCCATTGCACGGGCCAATCGGCGGGTCTACCGCGCCCTGGTTGAACCGCTCACGGACTCGCATCGGGCCAAGCTGGACGAGCTGTTGAAGCTCAAGGCCGGCAGCAGCATCACCTGGTTGACCTGGCTGCGCCAGGCACCGCTGAAACCCAACTCTCGGCACATGCTTGAGCACATCGAGCGGCTGAAGACATTTCAGCTGGTGGACTTGCCCGAAGTCCTGGGCCGGCACATCCACCAGAACCGCCTGCTCAAGCTGGCCCGCGAGGGTGGGCAGATGACGCCCAAAGACCTCGGCAAGTTCGAGCCGCAGCGGCGCTATGCGACCCTGGCCGCCGTGGTGCTGGAGAGCACTGCAACCGTGATTGATGAGCTGGTGGATCTGCACGACCGCATCCTAGTCAAGCTGTTCAGCGGCGCGAAGCACAAGCATCAGCAGCAGTTCCAGAAGCAGGGCAAGGCGATCAACGACAAGGTGCGCCTGTACTCCAAGATCGGCCAGGCGCTGCTGGAGGCCAAGGAAGCCGGCAGCGACCCCTATGCCGCCATCGAGGCGGTGATCCCCTGGGACGAGTTCACCGAGAGCGTCAGCGAAGCCGAGCTGCTGGCCCGGCCGGAGGGCTTCGACCACCTGCACCTGGTCGGCGAGAACTTCGCCACCCTGCGCCGCTACACGCCGGCTCTGCTGGAGGTATTGGAGCTGCGCGCCGCCCCGGCCGCGCAGGGCGTGCTGGCAGCCGTGCAGACGCTGCGCGAGATGAACGCCGACAACCTGCGCAAGGTGCCGGCCGATGCTCCCACCGCCTTCATCAAGCCGCGCTGGAAGCCACTGGTGATCACCCCGGAAGGCCTCGACCGGCGCTTCTACGAAATCTGCGCCCTGTCCGAGCTGAAGAACGCCCTGCGCTCCGGCGACATCTGGGTCAAGGGCTCGCGGCAGTTCCGCGACTTCGACGACTACCTGCTGCCGGCCGAGAAGTTCGCCGCGCTCAAGCGGGAACAGGCCCTGCCGCTGGCGATCAACCCGAACAGCGACCAGTATCTGGAAGAGCGCTTGCAGCTGCTGGACGAGCAGTTGGCCACTGTCGCCCGCCTGGCCAAGGACAACGAGCTGCCCGATGCCATCCTCACCGAGTCCGGGTTGAAGATCACCCCGCTGGATGCGGCGGTGCCGGATCGGGCGCAGGCGCTGATCGACCAGACCAGTCAGTTACTGCCGCGCATCAAGATCACCGAACTGCTGATGGACGTGGACGACTGGACGGGCTTCAGCCGCCACTTCACCCACCTGAAGGACGGGGCCGAGGCCAAAGACCGGACGTTGCTGCTGTCCGCGATCCTCGGTGATGCGATCAACCTCGGGCTGACCAAGATGGCCGAGTCGAGCCCCGGTCTGACCTACGCCAAGCTGTCCTGGCTGCAAGCCTGGCACATCCGCGACGAGACCTATTCGGCGGCCCTGGCCGAGCTGGTCAACCACCAGTACCAGCATGCCTTCGCCGCCCACTGGGGCGACGGCACCACCTCATCCTCCGATGGCCAGCGTTTCCGGGCTGGCGGCCGGGGCGAGAGCACCAGACACGTCAACCCGAAGTACGGCAGTGAGCCGGGACGGCTGTTCTACACCCATATCTCCGACCAGTACGCGCCGTTCAGCACCCGCGTGGTGAATGTCGGCGTGCGCGATTCCACCTATGTGCTCGACGGCCTGCTGTACCACGAGTCCGACCTGCGGATCGAGGAGCACTACACCGACACGGCCGGCTTCACCGATCACGTCTTCGCCCTGATGCACCTGCTGGGCTTCCGTTTCGCGCCGCGCATCCGCGACCTCGGCGAAACCAAGCTGTACGTGCCGCAGGGCGTGCAGACCTACCCGACGCTGCGGCCGCTGATCGGCGGCACCCTGAACATCAAGCACGTCCGCGCCCATTGGGACGACATCCTGCGCCTGGCCAGCTCGATCAAACAGGGCACCGTCACTGCCTCGCTGATGCTGCGCAAGCTCGGCAGCTATCCGCGCCAGAACGGCCTGGCCGTGGCCCTGCGCGAGCTGGGCCGGATCGAACGCACGCTGTTCATCCTAGACTGGCTGCAAAGTGTTGAGCTGCGCCGCCGCGTGCATGCCGGCCTGAACAAAGGTGAGGCGCGCAACTCGCTGGCCAGGGCGGTGTTCTTCAACCGCCTTGGGGAAATCAGGGATCGGAGCTTCGAGCAGCAGCGCTACCGGGCCAGCGGCCTCAACCTGGTGACGGCGGCTATCGTGCTGTGGAACACGGTGTACCTGGAGCGCGCCACCCAGGGGTTGGTCGAGGCCGGCAAGCCGGTGGACGGCGAGCTGCTGCAATTCCTGTCGCCGCTGGGCTGGGAGCACATCAACCTCACCGGCGATTACGTCTGGCGGCAGAGCCGCAGACTGGAAGACGGGAAGTTTCGGCCCCTACGGATGCCCGGAAAACCTTAGCGTACGATTTTTTCCGAATTCTGCGAGCCCCCCAGGAAGAATTGCGTAGACCCGCGCGCAGCAAGCACTACGTTGTGCTGAGGGATCAGCAGCAGCTTTGCCCCCGCGGAATACGCCCCTGTGAGAGCATCCTCTGCCAGGGTATCCGCTGCGACGACGAGGTGGTCACGAGTGAGGAGAACGTTGAGGATGCTCATTGCGGGATCGTCTAGACGTTTGCAGACTATCGCCTTCCCCTCCCCTCCTGTCCAGACTGCTATGGCCTCCGCGATCACACAAATTCTTGGTCGCCCCAATGCTTGCGAGAACGCACTTGAGATACGCCGCGGCTACCTCAAGGCGATGGAAGATGCGCTGCGGGTTTCGCTTCTGATCCACCAAGATCCAAGGCTTCTGTTCGACACGTGGGCCAGACTGCTCCCCTTGATCGCTCAAAGCCACGAGAGTGACGGCAGCCAGCCATTTGCGACCGGGATCGTCCGCTCGCGCGATCATGGATCCCGGCGGTTGGCTGGCTGAGCGTATGGTTGCAATATAGGAAGCAATCGCGCGCGGACCAGAACGCTGTTCATCGCAGACATTCTTAGGGTGCCATTGCAGAGATTTCAGCTTTTGAGGAATAAAATTTCAGTGCAAGACGGTCCATTGCAGAAAAATTTGACTTGCGACTGACGCAACGCAGAAATTGCTGATGCACGGATGATGCAATGCAGAGATTACCGGCTAACAGATGCTGCAGCCCAGCCGGCCAACTGAGGGCTTTGCCCGATGGACGAGCCGTTACTCTTGCCTGCAGATCACGATTCTAGGATGACTTGTGCCTCAATCGGCTGACCAGGATCGGGCGTCTGTGCTGGAGGGCTCCTTAGAGCTCTTGGGTGAAATTCGAGCCGCTTGGATGGAGATAGAGCATGGACGTGACCGAAGATCGACGGCGGTGGCGGCACTTTGCCAGATGTCCCTTGATCACGCCGTGGCAGTACAGTCCCTGATCGCTACTCTGCCCCAGTCAGCAATCTCGCTGGTCCGGCCCCAGTATGAGGCCCTCGTGCGTGCAACCTGGGCATGTTATGCAGCTACCGACACCGACATCGAGAAGCTTCTTGCGCCCCTGACTCTGGAGAGTCAGCAAGCGGCAAAGAGGCTCCCTGGCGTTCAGGACATGCTCGTAAAGCTTGAGTCCTCTGGGCCCCGAGGAGCATCACAGTTGTTGGGCAGAGCCAGACAATGCCTTTATGTCGGCTTGAACTCCTATCTCCATGCCGGGATTCACCCCTTGGCAAGGCAGTTAAATGGCTACCCGGGCGCGCTTCTGGCGGGGGTGGCCATGAACAGCAATGCGCTTGCCATGCTAACCCTTCTGAATCTGGCGCACCTGTGGCCAGGCGAACCAGTTCTGGCATGGATGAATGCACTGCATCATCAATTTGGGGGTGTTTTGCCAGAGTTGGAGCCATTGACCCCCCATCAGCCCTCGCCATAGAGCTGTCCCGGATCGCCTGCGCGTCTAGGGTGGGGTCTGTGGTGAGTGACTAGGCAGTTGGGCCTCGCCCCCCTCTGGGGGCACGGGGAGAACATCACGGGCGCATAAGCAGTTGCCCCGGATTTCTCGTTGGGGCAAGTCCTGGCAGTTGATCTGTGTCGGGGGCCTGTCGGGCGACTGTCATGTTTCCAAGTTCGGCACCCTCCTAATCTGGGCTCCCTACCCCTCCGGAGTTATCTTCTATGACCACCAAGACCCCGCCTCGCCTGCTTACCGCTGCTGAGGTTGGCGCCTGCATTCGCCAGTTCCGCCAGTTGCGTCATTGGTCGCAAGAACAATTGGCCGAGATCTCGGGCCTGAACGTGCGAACAGTTCAGCGGGTTGAGCAGGGTGACTCGGCCAGTTTCGACACCCGTCGCGCACTGGCGCGCGCCTTCGATTTCAATGACATCGATGCACTCAACAAGCCTTTCTCGCTGCCGACAGACGAGGAACTGCAGGCGGCGCAAGCGCAGTTTGAGCGCGACTACATCACCCTGGCGGTGTCCCCGCTTGCTGCTGGGCGCGAGCTGGCCAGCCTGATCGTTTCGTGCGACATGGATCTGTCCGAACCGGCTTTCGAGCTGTCGCGCGAGGCGGCGAGCGAGTTTGCTGCACTGGTCGACTACTACCGTGAGTATCGCGACTGCCAAGACCTGTATTCAGAAGTCGACAAGCTAGACATCTACGACGGGCTGCAGCAGCGCATTGAGGTCCTGCGGGAACTGGGAGTATCACTGTCGCACGGTCAGCGTAAGGTCGTCATTCGGATGGGCTCAGGTATGCCGATGGATGCCACGGTCCTGTACGTCGTGGCGTTTCGCCTCGGCCACGAGTGCAGTCAGATCGTAACTCCTAAGGCAGCACGCATCGGCTGAGTCAGCATTCATTAGATCGATAGTGGTGGCGATACATCTGACAGATGTCTATTGATCGCGCCGTCGCAGTACAGTCCCTGGAGGTTGCCCTGCCTTAGTCAGCGATAGCGCTGGTCCGGCCCCAGCACAAGACCCTGATTCGTGCGACAGCAAGGTTCTTAGCTTTCGAGGCAGCGAATTTTTGATGTGCCCTGAACCCTCGCGAAGATCCACTATGGAGACGCCGTCGATTTCTGGATCCAGACCTAAGAAGCCCTCGAGTTCTGGATCCACAGGCAACTCGTCCTTGAGTTCCTGACTGCGCACCTGAGTGGTCAAGCTCCGCCCGGGTGAAGGCTCTGCGCCCAGTACTCTAGGAACTCCTCTTGAGCAATCGTTTCGATTGCGCCTGGCCTGGCATGCCGCACCATGTGGATGGCATCCGATGCCCGCTTGGCCTCGCCAGACTGCAGCAAAAGCATGGCAGCGACCGTTCCCGCGCGTCCCAACCCCCCCTTGCAGTGGACCACGATCCTTTGACCGCTCAGCATGTCAGCGACGAGCTCAGCACTTAGCTGTAGCCAATCTTTGAGGAGTCTGTCGTCTGGTGCGGCTCCATCAGTGATTGGCAGTCCATGCCAAGAGATGCCCTTCCCCGCCACTATCGCCGGTAAGCTCTCGATTCGAAGGTCCTTGAGCTCCCAAGGCTCAAGCAAGGTGACTAGGTGAGTGGCACCCCAGTCCTGAATAGCCGAGACGTCCACATCTAGGTCTCTCGCCCATGCTCCAGTCATGGCGACTTCCTGGTACTTGCCTGGCGCAAATGTCACCCCTATGCCGCCTCCATGGGCTCCAACAGGCAACTCTGCAATCAGTAACGGGTGGCTAGCGCTGGTGCGCATCATTTCGGCTCTCCCAACATGCGGTAACGTTCTGCGTCGTGCGCCGGGGCGCTCCCCGCTCATTCGCTGCACGGCTAGGATATCGGATGTTCAGATATCGTTGAACTGGAGAGAACACCTAAGGGTCAATATCGGAAAGTCAGATAGACAGTCTGTGGGCAGGTTGATATCCTGACAACTGGTATCGCGATTTGAGGGCTGTGTGGCCTATGTCGTTAGCCAACCGACCCTCATCGCGCCCTGGCCAGAACTGGACAATTTCGTTCGTTCAATAGGTCCCTTTCTTGCGTGCGCGTGGTGCGCGCTAGAGCGCTCAAGAACGGCTAGTTCGCCGGTAGCTGCTGAGGGGTTGGCCTCGCAGGCACTTGACACGCTTGCGACGCTGCGCGTCCTCCATCGCGAACCAGTCGAATGTTCTCGGCTTGCCGCAAGATCTCTGTATGAGCCCCTGGCTTGGTCCTACAAATCTCCGTGGTCTCGCAGTGACTTGAACCTTGAGTCGGCATTGACCCGGTCGCTCACCCAGTGGGCGGCTGAGTGCACGCCCAGTGCGAGGCGGAATCTCGGAATTTCACTGGCATCCACCGAAGCTCGAGCGTACTTGGCAAACCTTCTGCGGAAGCATCGGTTGGACCCGAAGCTAGGCGACGGGCTTCAGTCGATTGGATCGCCTGAATGGAATGCGCTCAGCTTGGGGCGTAAGCGCTACGTGCTGTGGGCGAGCATGCGAAATTCTGCCTCGGAGTTCATACAAAGCGGTTTGGATGAGCATGCCGCGAGGCGAGCACTTGATCGCGAGATAAAACGCAGATGCATCTGGTTAGCTGGACGCGAGCAAGCTGGAACCCTCGCCCGGAAGGATTTTTGCTTCTTGCCTGGTCAGGGTTGGCGTCAGCCGTTGATCCTGGACGTTGCAATGGAGACTTTCCTGCCGCTGGGCATGGCGTACTGGCTGGAACCTAGCGGCAGTTGGCAGCTTTAGCTTCTAGTCTGAGTAGACCGACCAGCTGCCACGGGTCCATGAGATGGTTTGAGGGGGCTCAGGACTCTATCGCGGTAAACGCCCCCCCAGGTCTATATCGACGGTTCTCCAACGAAGCGCTGGACCTTGGTTGACCGGCGAGCCTGTGGCCCATTGGACGCTGGCCAAGAGATGGCCCTCTAGTACTCGTTCAGTCGCTTACGGATTGCCTCGATGGCATCGTCCAGTCCCGCGTCGTCCTCGGGGTAAGGAGAACAAAACAGTTGAACCGGGACCCAGCAATGTTCCTGTCCCGGTTGTACATAGGGGGCGTAATCATCTAGTAGCCATGCAGAGCCGATGGGCTGGGAAACGTTGGCAAGATCCTTCGTCGGCCCAGTCCAGTCTATGTATGGCAAGCGGGCAAACCAACCCGGGGCCGCTCCTTCGCAAGCCAATAGGTCGGCAATCTCGCGAAATCTAGGCTCCGGAACTGTGGTGAAGATGACTAGACCCTCAAAGAGCGACTTTGCCGACTCCAGAAATTCGTAGAGGCCCGGGCGCGGGATCTGGCTTACAGCGTTGGAAATCAGCGTTCCTTCTAAGTCCAAGGCGAGGATGGACGGGCGCATTGTGTAATGGTCCTCTTTGGCGGGGGTGAACGTCGGTACCGCTACCAAGCCCCGCCGGAGGGTGATCCGCCGGCGGGGCTTGGTAGCATCAGACATCTTCGAACTCGCTCGCTTGCTTGAGTTGGTTCTCAAGGAAATCAATGCGCTTCTGAAGATCGGCACTTAGATAGGCTTTGTCCGTAAAGTCCATTGCTGTCTCAGGGATCATCTCCAGCTCGACGCGTGTGGATGTAGCTTGACGAATTGCCAAGGTGGTCCAGGCCTTATCGCCCTTGACGAATCCGACAGTGAATCGAGCCGTAACATGGTGTTCGGGCTTGAGGCCTTCGATGGAACGGAAATCGCTGCGCACCTTCGACGTGGCTACAGGCTGTACATCGCCATTGATGTACAGCGCCGCATTCCAGCTCGCTTCGCTCAATGGCAGTGTTGAGCGGTTGATGATGCGGGCGGTGATGACTGGCTTGGGCCCAAAGAAGCTGTTTTCCATCCGGAACTCTGGATCAACCGCACTGACCCTCTTTAGCTCGGCGATAGTAGGAAGTTGATCGTTGGCCTCCTGTCGTAGCGCTTCTATCTCCTTGGGATTGCTATCCCTGATGTGCTTAACCTGCCCTCTCACCACCTGCCTTACGGAAGCGTTTGGGTAGGTCTGGTTCAGTTTTTCAAGAAGGTCGGCAGGGATTCGTGAGAAAAACAGCCGAATCGTCTCTAACACCATGATTCAACGAGGAAACACCCCTCGACGTCAGGCAGTTCGTGGATTACAGACCTAGGCTTGATTGAACCAGAAGCCGCGTGACACAGGCATTCCTGGAGTACTGCTCAGGCACGCGTGCCCTTCTTGAATATTGGATTCAAGAGTTTCCACGCTCCTGACCCAACGGAAACCTTCAAGAAGGCTCTGACCGTCGCCTGATCCATTGCAGTAGTTCCTCGTGCGGGATCGTACGTCCAGCGTCGACGTCGGCCATACCCTCGCGGGTCCGCCGTTCCTTCTCTTCCTCGGTCAATCCCGGAAGGAGTGCTAGTAGCTTATCTTCAGGGCTCATAGGCCGATGAGCTGTGCTCAAGTTGGCTTGATTCTCGTGAAAAAATATGGGCAGGATCTGGGGATCATCCAAGCCCGCCGGCAAAGGCAGCGATACGTCGTGGACCGCCAAGTCGATGATGACGTCCAAATCTGAGCATAAGGGCTGTATGGCGGTGGTCACCAGACGAGCCGCCCGCTCGGCGAAAGCCAGGTCCACCACCAGCCAGATCAACAGACCGGGAGGCTGTTCGACGCCCCCTGACGAGTGAGTTTCCAGGAGATAGGCCGACGAGACGAAGTCGGCGTGCTCAAGGCTGCCGCTGATGGCCGGAGCGAGCCAAGCCGGCGCGGCCTGGGCAGGTCTCACCGCGAACTCCGCCGGCGCCAGACGTTCCACCCTGGCCAGAAAGCCCGTATCCAACAATGTCGCAACCTCTTCCGGGTACAGGACAACGCCGCCGTAGTTGGGATTGAGCATCAACGTCGCGCCGCGAGTACCGGTTAGCAGCTCACGGCCTGAAACTCCCAGAATTCTGACAGCAGACGAGCTGGCCGCCTGCGCCTTGTCGAGCGAGGTAAAGAAAGGGATCGCATCGAAACCGTCAGGATGGCGGAACTGGACCAGCCGCAGTGTCTGCGCGTCGTCCGAGATGGGCGCATGCACGTACACGATCGCATCCATCAGTCGCTTGAAGAATGCGCGTTCCTCGGCCGCACTGTCGCGGGCCCGTTCAAAGGAAGCCTCCAGCGCTGTCTCCGCAGACGTAGTCCCTCTTCCACGCGGCCTGCTCGGTTGCTTCATGGTCAGATGCGATGAGGGCCGAGCGGGTACCCGGAGAACCAATCCGCCTCGATCTCGCTGCTCAGGTAGGGTCGTACGAAGGCCGACTGGGTCAGCGCTCGCAGCCGCTCTTCGTGCTCAGCAATCGCCTCGATGTCGCTGACGGTTGGATAGTGCCGCAGCAGTCGATATGCCTCTTGCCGCACCTCTTTAGGCACGGCTTGGCTGGCCGCTAGCTGCCTGAGGAACGCGCCCGCCTGCAGCACATTGCGGGTGCGCTCAGATGGCATCGTCATGACATCAAGAATGACTAGCACTAAGGAATGCTTAGCTTATCGCGTTTGTGGCCGGCCAGGGCACGGTGCAACTACAGACCTTGCGATTCCTGTATTAATGTAATATAATCAATAACTTAATTCGCATAAGTGAGCGTTATGTCCATGGAGTGAGGGCCAATAGGAACGAGCAGGTAGCCTGAGCCTTCCCATGATGGGAAGGTCAACAACGCGGGACGGATTACCACTCAACTTGCCTGTCGTTTGACCTTCCCACCGTGGGAAGGCTCATCGTCACGCCGTCGGCAAACCGCCGATGCTTTTGGAGGGTTGTCCATGAATCTCGTTGTTGAAGGTATGACCTGTGGTCACTGTGTCCGAACGGTCACCCAAGCCATTCAGGCCCTTGACCCCCACGCCCAGGTGGACGTCGATCTGGGCAGTGGCGTGGTCAAGATCGAGGGCCTGCTTGCCGTAGAACAGGCGGTTGAGGCTATCCAGCGGCAAGGCTATGTGATCGCTGCGGTGCTCCCTTCTGAGGCTGGTACGCCGGCCGCCCCGGCCGTCGCATCCTCCTGCTGCGGCGGATGCCACCGCTGAGTCCGCGCGAGGGCTTGATCCTGATCAATGACAGTCGGCCCCAAGAGGGCTAGACTGGCCATCATGAGAGCTCGCACGTCCCCTGCCCTGATCTGCCCAGCGTCCGCAGGCGCTGCTTCGGGCGTGCGGGAGCTGTCATGGTGAGGCTGCTGAGGCGATGGCGGCGACCCCGTTCTCGTGCCCGACTGGCATGGCTGGGACTGTGGGCGCTGCTGCTGCAGCAACTCGCGCTGGTGGCTTACGCCTGTCCGCTGGAATCGGTGGAAGCTGGACAAGCGACCCTGATGGTCGGTTGCGAAGAGATGTCCACGCCGGATCCCGATGCTCCGGCGTTGTGCGACCAGCATTGCCAGCGCGATCACATCGCCACGGCCGATGCGAAGGCCCCTCAAGTGCCTTACCAGCCCGCGCTGGCCGCCTTCGCGCTGGTGCAGGCTCTGTTGCCACCGGTACACGCGCAGTTGTATCGGGATGTTCCGGTGTGCGTGTCCGATCCGCCTCCCCTGCAGCGCTTCTGTAGCCTGCTGATTTAAGCCCCCTCCTGGATTGACCCGTGCTCGTGCTGCATGCGTTGCAGCGCGCTCGTTGTCGTTTCCCGGAGGTCTTATGGAGATGTCTTTCTTCTTGCGTGCAAGGCGCAAGATGGCGTGTGGGTTCGTGTTTGCCCTGGCGCTCAGTGGTCCTGTGCTGGCGGCATCGCCCGCTATCCCGATCAGCTACACAGAAGCCCTACAACGGGCGCTTGCTAACGCCCCAACCCTGCAGGTGCGCCGATCGCAGATCGATGCCAGTACCGAAGAAGCCGCGCGTGCTGGCGCGCTTCCCGACCCACGTTTGATCGTGGGGCTGGCGAACTGGCCCGTCAGCGGACCCGATGCCTTCAGCTTGCGGGCCGATGAGATGACCACCCAGCAAATCGGTCTGATGCAGGAGTTTCCTGCGCGTGCGAAACGACGTGCCGAGCACGCGTTGGCGCAAGCGACGCTGGCGCAAGCGCGCTCACTGTCGATGGCCGAACAGCAGATGGTGGCCCAAGCGGCCGCGCTGGCCTGGATCGAGCTGTGGAGTACGCAGCAAGCCGTAGATGCGTTGGAAGGTCTGCGCGAGCCGGCCCGTATAGCCGAGCGTGCGGCGCGTGCTCGCTTGGCAGGCGGCACGGCCGGGGCCAGTGATGTGCTTGCCGCCCAGGCCGCCCTACTGCAGTTGGACAATCGCCTGGAGCAGGTACATGCGGAGCACGCCGCCGCGCAGGCCGGCCTGGCGCGGTGGTTGGGTATTGCACCAGAGGCGATCTTGGCCAGTGGTGCGGCACCGGATTTTTCGCAGTTGCCATTGGAGCCCACCCAACTGCTGGCCAAACTGGACCAACACACGCCACTACTGGGCTGGGAGGCACGCGAGAGCTTAGCCCAGGCCCAGGTGGATGCGGCCGTGGCCGAAACCCGCCCGGATTGGAGTGTGGAGCTCACCTACGGACGTCGCGAGCGCGCACCCGACGGCATGGCGCGCAGCGACATGCTCATGGTGGAAGTGGGTGTGGGCCTGCCGCTGTTCCAGAAGAACCGCCAAGCACGAGGCATCGCGGCACGGCGGGCCGAGCTGGAGGCGGTGTCCGCAGAGCGCGATGAGGCCCGGCGCATCCAAGCCGAGTCGGTGCAACGCGCGATAGCGCGATGGCGCGGGTTAACCGGCCAGTTGGAGCGCCAGAACACGCAGAGCCTGCCTTTGGCGCGCGATCGTGCACGCACGGCGTTGGCCGCCTACGGCGCCGGTGCCGACCTGCAGCCGTGGCTGGAAGCGCGGCGCGATGAGATCGAATTGCACCTGGAGAACGCCCGTCTGCTGGGCGAACAGGGCCGTGCCTGGGCGGCACTGGCCTATCTGCTACCCCATGAGGAGAACACGCCATGAGCCCGACCAAGACGCGTCTCACACAGCTCGCCGTGGCCCTCGGGTTGCTGGCGCTCGGCTTTGCCGGCGGCTACGCCTGGATGACTCGAACCTCTGATACCACCCCGCCCCCCGGCACGAGCGTCGCAGATCAAGCACGCAAGGTGCTGTACTGGTACGACCCCATGGCGCCGGAGCAGCGATTCGACAAGCCGGGCAAATCTCCGTTCATGGATATGGAGTTGCTGCCCAAATACGCAGATGAGGCCATAGGGGGCGGAACGCAGATCGATCCGCGCCTGCAGCAGAACGTGGGCATACGCACTCAGGAAGTGACGGTAGAGTTACTAGGGACTGCCGTACGCGTGCCGGGCACACTGACGTGGGATCTGACCCAGGAAAGCGTGATCAGTGCGCGCATGGAAGGCTTGATCACCCACGTGCAGGTAAAGGCGCCGTTTACCGAGGTTCGTCGTGGTCAAACGCTGGCCACCGTGCAGGCCCCGGCATGGAACGCGGCCATCGCCGAAGCACATGCCCTGAGCCAAGCTCAGTCCGCGGGCGCGCGTGAGCTGCAGGGTGCGGCGCAACAACGGTTGCGTTCGTTGGGTGTTCCTTCTGGCGCCTCGGCCAGAAGTGGCGTCGTGCTTAGCGCAGACCACAGTGGTGTCGTGACCGAGATCCTGGCACGCGAGGGACAGACGGTGATGCCCGGTACGCCACTGTTCAAGATCAATGGGCTGGACACGTTGTGGCTGGAGGCCTCGGTACCCCAGGCAGCGCTGGGCACCTTGCGGCCGGGGACCTCAGTGCAGGCCACGGTCAGTGCCTGGCCGGCAGAGCGCTTTGCCGGACAGATCCAGGCGTTGCTTCCCCAGGTCGACATGGCTAGTCGCACGCAGCGGGCGCGAATTGTGCTGCGCAACCCGCAGCGTCGGCTGGTGCCGGGCATGTTCGCCGAGGTTCTGGTGCAGCCCGACGCCGAGCAGGCCCTGCCAGTCGTTCCCACGGAGGCGCTGATCGCCACCGGGCGGGACAGCCGGGTCATCGTGCAGGATCCGGACGGGAGCTTCCGGCCAGTGCGGGTGAGTGTGGGACGTAGCGTGCAAGGGCGCACGCAGATCGTGGCAGGCTTGGCCGGTGGTGAACGCGTGGTCGTCTCGGGTCAGTTCTTGCTCGACTCCGAAGCCAGTCTCTCCGGTGCGTTGGAGCGCCTGGGTGCTGCACAACCGACACGCCCTGCCAGCGCATCAGGTGTGCACGAGCGCCATGACGCCGGGCACGAACCACGCACTGTCGTGCCGTCACCGTCCAGACAGCCGGCGCCTGTCGCGCCAGACACCTCCACCTCTACGCCGCCGCGCTGCCCGGTGCAGTACTGGTATGACCCGATGGTGCCGGAGAAGCATTTCGACAAGCCGGGCAAGTCACCGTTCATGGATATGCAGTTGGTACCCAAGTTCGGCCCCGCCGCAGCCGCTGATTGCCAGGCAAGCGAGGTCATGTCCGAAGCGATGGAGGGCACACCATGATCGCGCGCCTGATCCATGCTTGCATCGCCAATCGCGTGCTGGTGCTGGTTGCCGCCGCGCTGCTGGCGGTGGTCGGTATCTGGTCGGTAAAGAACACGCCGCTGGATGCGCTGCCGGACCTGTCCGATACCCAGGTCATCATCCGCACGCAATGGGCGGGGCAAACCCCGCGCATCATCGAAGACCAGGTCACCTACCCGTTGGCCACCACGATGTTGTCCGTGCCGGGCGTGAAGGCGGTACGCGGCTTCTCCTTCTTCGGTGATTCATTCGTCTACATCCTGTTTGACGATGCCACTGATCTTTACTGGGCGCGCTCTCGAGTGCTCGAGTACTTGAGCCAGGTACGCGATCGACTTCCGCCGAATGTGAATCCGGCGCTGGGTCCTGATGCGACAGGACTGGGCTGGATCTACCAGTACGCCTTGGTGGATCGGACAGGTCAACGTGATGTGGGGCAGCTGCGTGCGTTGCAGGACTGGTTTCTTCGTTATGAGCTAAAAACCGTGCCGGACGTGGCTGAAGTAGCCAGTGTGGGCGGTGCGGTGCGCGCCTGGCAGATCCAGCCCGATCCGCAGGCGTTGGCGGCCCGTGGACTGACGGTGGCCGAGCTCATCGAGGCGGTGGATGCGGCCAACGGCGCTACCGGGGGCTCGGTGATCGAACAAGGCGAAGCCGAACTGATGGTGCGCAGCGAAGGCTACCTGCGCACACAGGAGGCGTTCGAACAGGTGCCGGTAACCGGCAACGACGGCATCCCCGTCCTGCTCGGCGAGGTGGCCACGATCAGTCGCGGGCCGGTCTTCCGTCGTGGTATCGCAGAGTTGGATGGTCAAGGTGAGGTGGCCGGCGGCGTGATCGTCCTGCGGACCGGCAAGGATGCCTTGGGGGCCATTCGGAACGTCAAAGCGCGACTGCAGGCGTTGCAATCCAGCTTGCCCGAGGGCGTGGAAGTGGTGCCGGTGTACGACCGCTCCGAGCTGATCCAGGATGCGGTACGCAACCTCACCCACAAGCTTGGCGAAGAGTTTCTGGTCGTAGCGCTGGTATGCCTGCTGTTCCTGTGGCACCTACGCTCGGCGTTGGTGGCCGTCATCACCCTGCCTTTGGGTATCCTGGCGGCCTTCATCGTGATGCACGCCCAGGGGATCTCCGCCAACTTGCTGTCATTAGGCGGCATCGCCATCGCCATTGGTGCGATGGTCGATGCAGCGGTGGTGATGATCGAAAATGCACACAAGCATCTGGAGCACTGGCGGGAGGCGCACGGCCGGGAACCTCAGGGTGAGGAGCGCTGGCAGCTGATGGCCCGCTCGGCGGCCGAGGTCGGACCGGCCCTGTTCGCCAGCTTGCTGGTCATCACCCTGTCTTTCGTGCCGGTTTTTGCCCTGCAGGCGCAGGAAGGGCGATTGTTCTCGCCTCTGGCCTACACCAAGACCTACGCGATGGCCGCCGCAGCAGGGTTGTCGGTGACCTTGATCCCCGTCTTGATGGGCTACCTGATCCGCGGCCGCATCCGCCCGGAACAGCAGAACCCCATCAATCGCATCCTGATCGCTGGCTATCGGCCCATCCTGCTGTGGGTCCTCAAACATCCCGGTGTCACCTTGCTGCTCAGCGGCCTGCTGCTAGTGCTCACCTTGATCCCCTTTAGCCGGTTGGGCAGTGAGTTCATGCCGCCCTTGGAAGAAGGCAGCCTGTTGTACATGCCCACGGCCCTGCCCGGCCTGTCCGCCGACAAGGCCCGTCAGTTGCTCCAGCTCTCGGGCCGGATGATCAAGACCGTACCGGAGGTTGAGCACGTGTTCGGCAAGGCGGGCCGTGCCGAAAGTGCGACCGATCCGGCACCGATCGAAATGTTTGAGACCACCGTGACCTTCAAGCCGCGGGATCAATGGCGCCCGGGCATGACCCCCCAGAAGCTACGCCAGGAGTTGGACGCAGCGGTCAAGATTCCCGGTCTGACCAACCTATGGGTCCCGCCCATTCGCAATCGCATCGATATGTTGGCCACCGGCATCAAGAGCCCGATTGGGATCAAGGTCTCCGGACCCGATGTGGAGCAGATCGAGCGCCTGAGCCAGCAGATCGAGCAGGTGGCCAAGACTGTGCCCGGCGTGAGTTCGGCACTGGCCGAACGCGTCACGGGTGGGCGCTATGTCGATGTACAGGTGCGCCCGGAAATCGCTGCACGTTACGGATTCACTCAAGGCCAACTCCAGCAACTGATTGCCACGGTCGTTGGCGGTGATCCAATCGGGGAAACGATCGAGGGGCGCGAACGCTATCCCATCGTCTTGCGCTACCCCCGTGGCCAGCGTGACTCGTTGCAGGCCTTGCAGGATCTGCCGCTGATCGCGCCAGGCGGTGTGCAACTGACCTTGAGCCAGGTGGCGGAGCTGTCAATCAGCCCAGGCCCGCCGATGCTCAAGAGCGATAACGGCCGGTTGGTGGGCTACATCTACGTGGATGTGGCCGATCGCGACTTGGGATCGGTGGTCCAGGACCTGCAAGCCGCGGTGCAGACCCAGGTGAGTTTGCCTGCCGGCTATGGTCTGGCGTGGTCGGGGCAGTACGAGTATCTGCAACGGGCTTTGGCACGCCTGCAATGGGTGGTGCCCGCGGCGTTGGCGATCATCTTCCTGGTCATCTGGATGGTGTTTCGCCGGCTTAGCGATGTATCCATCATCCTGCTCAGCTTGCCCTTGGCGTTGGTGGGCGGTTTCTGGTTGATCTGGGGGCTGGGCCATGCGATTTCGGTGGCCAGCATGATCGGATTCATCGCCCTGGGCGGCGTTGCGGCTGAGTTCGGCGTCATCATGCTGCTGTACCTGCGTCATGCCTGGGAGCAGCGCTTGGCCAGCGGTGCGCCGGAAGATGTGTCTACCCTGCAAGAGGCTATCTACGAAGGCGCCGTGCAACGGGTGCGCCCGAAGGCGATGACGGTAGCCGTCATCCTGGCCGGGTTGTTTCCGCTTTTCGTCGGTGCCGGTGCCGGCTCGGAGGTCATGCAACGTATCGCCGCGCCGATGCTGGGTGGCATGCTCACCGCACCGGTGCTCTCTATGGTGGTGATTCCCGCAGCGTTCTATCTAGTGCGGCGACGTGGATTGCGCGCGGCGCGGGGCGACCAATGAGAGACAGACTGAGCACTTGAGGTAAGTCCCCACAAAAAGACGCCAGTCATGGAAGAAGTCATGACTGGCGTCAAAGGGGAGAGTACCGCCTACATGCTTACTTATCAGTGCCCGGCGTGCGGGGAAATCTCAAAGCTCAGCGACGCCCGATCCGACACAAAATCCAAACCCTTTTGTGTAGAGGGCACAATGTGATTGGTGTGGATGTACCAGGTCTTGGCGGTGGTCACCTGGAAACTGGCTTGGCCTTGGGCATCGGTGCGCAGGAGCGTAGCGCTACCGTGCCCACCCTTGACCGGTGCGTCAGCACGATGACCGACGTACACGCGTAGGTTGGGCACTGGCGTGCCCTGCTGCAGCACCTGGAACGACAGCTGTTCGCCGACCTTCACGCTTCCAGGATTGCGGGCCAAGCGGATCTCCAGCGGATAGCCCAGCGAGGCAGCGAAATCGTCGGTCAGTTTTGTGCCCACCTGTCCAATGGTACGAGCATGCTTGGTATAGCTATAGGTGACCCCTTTGGGAAACTTGCTCGCATCATAGGTGGCCAGGGTATCGGGCAAGTCTTCCAACTCCAGGTACTTGCCGAACTCGCTGGCCGTACGCGTGCTGGTGGAGGCCATCGTCGAGACCCCCAGCAGATAGGTGCCCTCGCCCGCCGGATGCACGGTGAGCTGGCTCTGCTTGCCGACCTCTTTCCAACTGGCCAAGTCCGGTGCAGCCTTAGCGCCGCCCTGACTCAGCGAAACGTCCTGTAGACGCGCTCGGGTGACTGCACCTGCACTTTCATCGAAGGTGCCATTGTTCACCAACGCTGTGTTCGCCTCGCCCGCTGCGGTGCCAGGCTTGGAGAAAGCGACAAACAGGTCGTGCGCACCGGCACTGCCGGCCACAGCGAACAGCAGTAGTGTGGCGGATAGTTGCGTGTTTCTCATGATGTGTAGCTCCTCGTGATCGTGGCTTACCAGTGGTAACCAAAGCGGACATTCCAGCGACGACCCAGCAAGTCGTACGTCATGGTGTCGGTGTCGGTGTTGGGGTTGTTCTTCACGAACGGCGCCTTCTTATCGAGCACTTTTTCAACGCCGGCGGAGATATCCCACTTCTTCTTGATGCCGTAGCTCAGTTGCAGGCTGTGGTACACCACGCTGGACACATGCGAGCCGATCGTGTCGGGCACGGCGATGATGTCGTCCGCGCTGCCGATGTACTGCGCCGAATAGACGCCGGTCCAACGGTTCTTGCCCATACGCAGTGAGCCCAAGCCACGCCACTGGGTGTAGCTACCCAAGCCGCTGGTGATCTTGCCGGCGTACTCAATGGTGGTGGCCCCGGGCGTGAGCGCCCCCAACCCACGCGGGGTGAGTCTGGAGGTCCTGGAAGCCCTGCTGGATCTGGTCATGGCCTCGGGCAAGGTACGTGTGGTCGACGTGGCGGAACTGTGTCCGCCCCTGGATCCGGATCAAGCCACCGCACGTGTGGCCGCGCGTTTGATCCACCGAATGGTCAGTGCGCAGGCTCAGTGAAGTGATATCGGCTGGCAAAAGGCAGTGAGCTAATGGGAACGCTCAGCCAGCAACTGCTTCATTTGCGCGATCTCCTGTGTCTGCGAGGTAATAATGTCCTGGCAGAGCTTCACCAACTCAGGATCCTTCAGACGATTCTCCTCACACATCAGGATGGCGCCAGCGTGGTGGGGAATCATCGAACGGATGAACTGTTTGTCAGTGACCGCTGCTTGAGTGCGAATGCCCCACCAGCAGAACAGCATGAACGCCACCGTCAGACCAGCCAGAATCAGATTGCGTCGGCGATCGGGGTACATGCTGGACATTAGCCACAGCTCGATCAGCAGCATGGGAGCGGCCATCAGGCCCGCCATGTAGAACTGGTTCACGTTGTTATAGACGTTAGCCCACTGATCGACCATTGCGTACATCAATGCGTACATGGCCACGAAAGACAGGCCCATCATCAACAACAGGCGGCCGTAATGGCCTTGATGCCCTTGTTGTGCCTGGTGGGCAGGTTGGTGTGAGGCGTGCGGTTTTGCGTGCTGGGACTGCGGGTCTTGCGCGTTTTCGTGCGTACCGTGCGAAGAGGACATAACAATCTCCGTGGGAATGGCAGAACGGCGGAAGAACCCGCGAACTGTTGGAACAGCTCCCGGGCTGAGAACACTTACATACCCTTGCCGGCAGCGAATTCCTGCGGGCTCAGCTTGCCATCTTTGTTGCTATCGAGCATGCCAAAGTGCGGCGCCAGCTTGTGCTTGGCCAGTTCTTCCTTGGACAGCGAGCCGTCCTTGTTGGCATCGAGCTTGGTGAAATCGGCATCGGCCGCCGCCGGCTTGTGCTGACCGTGGTCGGTGGTGGGCGTGGTGGTCTGGCCGCCGGCGAAGGCCGCGCCCGCCATCAGGAACAAGGCCATCATCGAGAGGGAGGCATAACGCTTCATTGCAGTACTCCTTGTGGGATATGAGCCATCAGTGACAGGAATGGCCGCGCGCAGGCTCATCGGCGCGGTCAGGGTGGGGGGTGGCAACAACGGTGGAGCCGGACAAACGCAGGGCATTGGTGACCACCGAAACCGAGCTCAGGCTCATGGCCAGGGCCGCCATCATCGGACTGAGCAAAAGGCCGAAGCTGGGATACAGCAAGCCGGCGGCGATAGGCACGCCGATGGCGTTGTAGACGAAGGCGAAGCCCAGGTTCTGCTTCATATTGGCCACCGTCAAAGACGAGATGGCACGGGCTTGCACGATGCGCCTCAAATCACCCTTGACCAGGGTGAGCTGGGCGCTGGACATGGCCACATCCGTGCCCGTCCCCATCGCGATGCCCACATCGGCTGCCGCCAGGGCCGGCGCATCGTTGATGCCATCGCCAGCCATGGCCACGCGACGACCCTGGGCTTTGAGTTGCTGGACCAGGTCGGCCTTGTCCTGCGGCTTGACGCCACCACGCACATCCTCGATGCCCAGCGTGCGCCCCACGGCCTCGGCCGTCGCCTGTGCGTCACCGGAGGCCATCACCACGTGCAGGCCATCGGCACGTAGCAGGTTCAAGGCAGGCAAGGTCGTGGCTTTGATGGGATCAGCCACCGCAATGGCGCCGGCCAACCGACCATTGACCGCCAGGAACATCACGCTAGCGCCTTCTTTCCGAAGACGCTCGGCGCTGCTTTGCAAAGGTGCTACATCGGCGCCAACCGACGCCATCAGGCTTTGGTTGCCGAGCACGACATCCTGATCGGACACGCGCCCGCGGACGCCTTGGCCGGTGAGCGAATCAAAATCTTGGGCGGCCACCAGGTTCAAGCCACGTCGCTGGGCTTCAGCCACGATGGCCTCGGCCAAGGGGTGCTCACTGCCCTGCTCCAAGCTGCCGGCCAAACAAAGGATCTGATCGGCGTCGAAGCCGGCGTTGGAGAGCGTGTCGCGAAAGGCTGGACGCCCCTCGGTCAACGTACCGGTCTTGTCCACGATCAACGTGTCGATCAGACGTAGCTGCTCGATCGCCTGAGCATCGCGGAACAGGACCCCGACCTGCGCAGCGCGGCCAGTGGCGACCATGATCGACATGGGGGTAGCCAAACCCAAGGCACACGGGCAAGCAATGATCAGAACCGATACGGCATTGAGGACGGCAAAGGTCCAGGACGGTTCGGGTCCAAACAGACCCCATCCGAAGAACGTGAGCACCGCCGTGGCCAGCACGGCCAGGACAAACCAGTACGCCACCTTGTCCGCCATACGCTGCATCGGCGCGCGGGAGCGCTGGGCTTGGGCTACCAACTGCACAATCTGCGCCAGTACCGTCCCGGATCCGACTTTGTCCGCCCGGATGACTAAGGCGCCCGTCCCGTTGAGCGTGGCGCCTATAACGTGATCACCGACAGCCTTCTCCACCGGAATGGGTTCACCGGTCAGCATCGACTCATCGACACTGGCGCGGCCTTCGATGACTTCCCCATCGACCGGCACCTTCTCGCCCGGTCGTACGCGAAGCAGATCACCCACGTGCACGTGATCCAGCGCAACGTCCTCTTCGCCCCCATCGGGTTTGACGCGGCGAGCCGTCTTGGGCGCCAATCCCAGCAGGGACTTGATGGCCGCCGAGGTTTTGGAACGCGCCCGCAGTTCCAGCAGCTGTCCGAGCAGGGTGAGCGAGACGATGACCGCTGCCGCCTCGAAGTAGACCCCTACCCGTCCATGCTCGCGGAAAGAGTCCGGAAACAGGTCCGGTGCCACGGTGGCCACCACGCTGTAGCCAAACGCGGCGGCCACGCCGATGCCGATCAGCGTCCACATGTTGGGGCTGCGATTGCCGATGGACTGTAGGCAGCGCTCAAAGAAAGGCCACCCCGCCCAGAGCACCACCGGGGCGCTCAGCACGAGCTCAATCCAGGTGCGCGCCTGCGTGGACAAGCCGGGCAGACGGTGTCCCAGCATGGCCAAGACCAGGACGATCAACGTCAAAGGCAACGTCCACCAGAACCTTCGGGTGAAATCGCGTAACTCTGGATTGTCGTCCTCCTCCAGCGAGGGCATCTCCGGCTCCAGCGCCATGCCGCAGATCGGACAGGTGCCGGGACCTGGCTGACGAATCTGCGGATGCATCGGGCAGGTGTAGACCGTGGCGTGGGTACCGCTGGGTTGGGCCACCGCTGCTGGGGCGGTCACTTCAACTTGCTGGGGAGCATCGTCCGTATAGCGGACGGGATTGGTGATGACCCGTCCATCCGCAGCCTCGACAGGGGCTGCGCCTGCAGAATGGTGATGGTCATGGGACGACGGTGAGTTCATGCCGATGCTCGCTTTAGTGGGGATGGACTGCCAAGGCAGTGTGCCATTGCGGGTTACACAGCTATTCGGGGCTGAGCGTCCCGAGCACTGAAACAACAATCAGGATCAAGATGGCCAGCGCGGCCTCAGCCGTAACACTCTGCCGCAAAGCCCGCACCTCCTGCGCGGGATCTCCGCTGGTCAGCGCTCGTTCCAAGCGCGGCACCAGCGTCCATCGGTGCAGCGCTCCCAAACCCAGCATTCCAGCGAACAGGGCCAGTTTGAAAAGCAGCAACTTCCCGTAGGTGCTCTGGAACAGGGCCGAAAACGACCACGCGGTGAGATCCCCGTAGTGCGCGATGCCGGACACGATGAGCGCACCAACGAAGATCGTTCCCAGCGTCGAAAAACCATGCAGAAAGTCATGCGTTGATCGCAGACGCCCGCTGCCGTTCGTCTCTTTGCCGCGCAGCAGCATGGCAAGGAACATCAGGACCGCTGCGATCCAGCCGCCTGCCGCGAGAAGATGGACGATGCCTGCAGCAAGCCGGACCGCGCCTGCCAAGCCCTCGCCAGCGGCGGCGTGGCCGTTCCATGCCAGCGAAGCGAGTGCGCCGCCCGCCAGCATCGCCCCCAGCGGGAAGGCGGTCTCCACCTTCCCGCGGCGACGATGCCATCCGAGCACGAACATCAGGGCGACCAGCAGCGCGCCTCTCGCCATGGCTGCCCGGCCCGCGGACGTCTCGAGCAGATACCAGCCAAGCGATGCGCGATCAACCTCGGCAAGCGGCATTCCCATGATGCCCGCGGTCTTGAAGACGACATCGAGCCCGGTGAGCACGAGACCGGCTACGGCACCCGCCAATAGAACGCCCATGAGTGACCACCCGGCCAAGGCGTCGGCGAGTGCCGATCGACGCGACCCGTACCAACCGAAGAGTGGAACCCCGAAAAGAACCATGATGACAAGGTATTCCAAGAATCTCAGTGCATAAGCCGACAGGTCGAACATTCGCGACTCCTCAGCGCACCGTGAAGCTGAAGCTGCCCGGCATGGGGTGGTTGTCACCACCGACGGCGCGGTATTCCACGGTATAGACGCCCGGAGCCAGCGGTCCAGGCAACTTGGCACGCAGGGTCTTGCCGTTGTTGACGATCTCGGTCGTGAAATTCTCGATCGGCATGGTGGAACTGCCGTGCTTCATGAGCAACTTGAGACGCGACGCCCGCGGAATCAATGTCTCGTTGAACACGAGATCGATCTGGCCTGGCGAGGCCACCACCGCATTTGCCGCCGGTGTGGACTGCTGCAGCGCGGCGTGGGCGTGCGCGACCTGCAGCGAAAACTGCCCGGCCGCGATTGCGAGGACGAGCGCGAAGGAGCGAATGACGTTGGACGACTTCATATGGATAAATCCTCATTGGAATGTGATGCAAAGCCCGTTCGGGAGGGGCCGCGCTGTGTTCGATGCGACAAGCGTTAGATGTCGGACTGTCACTGAAACCACGATTTGTCGGATTTTCTTGATACTTCCGCTTTCGCGAGACGAGGATCCCACCGGCTCAGGCGGGATCCTCGACGCATTACGCTGCCATGGCGCTGCAGCTTTCCGCGCAGCGGCGACAAACTTCGGCGCAGCGCGTCATCTCAGGGTCGTTCATGGCGTCGCATGCATCGGCGCACTGGCGGCAGATCTCCGCGCAGGCACCGCAAACCACGTCGTGAACGCTGGCACCGCGCAGCATCGCGTCGGCACTGGTTGCGCAGGTATCGGCACACGTCGCCAACAGGGCGATGTGCTCCGGGGCCGCGTGAACACCTCCTTTGGTCAGGCAGTAGTTGATGGTCTCCAGGCAGATCGCATGGCATTGCGTGCAGTTGTCGATGCACTCGTTCATGGCCTGGGGCCGGTGTGCTGCGGAATGGTGAGTCATGTAGTTCTCCTTCTTCCTCGCGGGCGAGAATCGGCGCGCCCGCAACACCGTCCCCTGTTGCTGCGACGGATCAGTGCTGTGCGAACGGTTCAGTGGTTCCGTCGCGATGTATCAGCTCGACCGTGAACGGCTGCTGGCGTCCCTCCGGGACCTCCATGCCCGGAGAACCAAGCGGCATCCCTGGGAGGACCAGGCCGCGTGCGTTCGGCTTTTCTTCGAGGAGACGCTTGATGTCCGCGGCCGGAACGTGGCCTTCGATGACGTATCCGCCGATCTCGGCCGTGTGGCAGGAGCCCTTTGCATAGGGGACACCCAACCGCTCCTTGACCAGACCCAGGTCATCCATGTCGTGCACATCCACGGTGAATCCCGCCTTCTGCACGTGGTCGATCCAGACACCGCAGCACCCGCAGGTCGGGGTCTTGTGGACGGTCATGCGTGGCAGGGCTGCTGGAGTCGCGTCGGCTGATTGGACGACAACCTGTGCGGAGGGCGAGGTTGTGGGTTGCGCGGATGAAGCATCCTGGGTGCAAGCACCCAGACCAGCCACGGCAAGGACCACAAAAGTCAGACGGTGCAATGTGAGCGTAGTCATTTCAATCTCTCGACTCAGCGCTTGGTCCGCGAGGACCAGTGGATGTGGACGATCCGCCAGCCGTCCGCGGTCTCCTTCAGCACCATCGTCTCGTCGCTCTGGACGGTCAGTGGCTGGCCGTCCTTCTGGGCATGCAACTCGCTTTCGGTTCCGACCCACGCGAACTCGCCAGCGGCTCGTGCGCGCTGACGGAGCAGCTGGCGATGGGCGCCCTTGAGGAACGCCGCATCGCTGACTGCGTGATGGCCCATGTATTCCTCGCGGCTGCGTTCGGCGCCCCCGGACTCGAGGATGAGAACGTCGGCAGCGAGCAGGGCTTCGACCGTGGCCAGATCGCCGCTAGACAGGGCCCTGTTGAAACGCTCCGCTACGGCGACCGCGGCCTCTGCAGTGACTGGGACGTCGACGTCCGCAGATGCCGCGGCAGCGGGGTGATGTGCGTGCGGCTGTGTCGCCTGCGCCATTGCGGGGGACACGACGGCCAGTGCCAGTGCGAGGGTGAACGAGATTGCTGTTGCGTTCATTGCGTGGGCTCCAAGAAGATCAATGGGGGTGCGCATGGCCGTCATCGGCCACGGGCGTGTGTGGTGCAGGGTGCGACTCCACCTTGCCGTCGGGATGGCCGTGGCTCACCAACCCGACTTCCGTGTCGCTGGGTGTCGGGCCGTGGTGATCGTCGTCCACGCCCGGCGGGTGCGCATGCGGCATGGAGTTGTTGCCCGGCTCGAATAAGGCAGGGTGATCCTCGGCCTTTTCGTCGTCATGGTGGCCTTGCGTCTCGCCGCCGCCATGCGAATGGCCCTCGCTGCTGTCGACAAGTTCCTTGTACGCAGTCGCGTCCAGCGTGGGCAACTTCTGCAGGAAGGCCGACATGTTCCATATGAACTCATCGTCCATGCTGCCGCCCCAAGCGGGCATGCCGCTGGCCTTGATGCCGTGCTTGATCACCCAGAACGCCTCAGCTGGAGCGACCGGCTGTTTGCTTAGGTTCGGTGGCGCGGGGTACAGGCCCTTGCTCATCTCGGTGGCCGCCGCGTCTGGTGAAAGATGGCAGGTCACGCACATGGCGTTGTAGTTGCCCGCACCCTGGCGGATACGCTCAGGATCATCAAGGTTCGTGGGTAGCTGAAGCTTGGCGGCGCGCACCTCAATGGAACGCTCGCGCGCCGTTTCAAGTAGCGCATACACCGGGCGACTATGCGGATCGTCGGCGGCCACGTTGTACACGCCCAGAGAGAGCGTGGCGGTTGCGACCACCGCAACCAATGCCACGCCGGCACCGAGCCATACCCACATCTTTTTGTTGGATTTCATTGTCAGTTCCCCTTAGAACCAGGTACGAAGGCCGATGACCAAGCGCGTGTCTTCAAAGGACTCGCCATGCTCGCGTCGCATGTCTGCGGTATTGCCAAACGCGCGCTCGTACACCACGCCGATGTAGGGAGCGAACTTTCGGGTGAACTCATAGCGAAGTCGTAGCCCCGCCTCAGCGGCACTCAGACCCGAACCTATCCCGCGCAATGGATCGTTCTTGCCATAGGCGGTGACTTCCACCAGCGGCTGCAAGATCAGCCGGTTGGTTAGCAGCAATTCGTACTCGGCCTCGACATTGGCGGCAGTCTGGCCCCCTTCGCCGAGATAGGCTGTGGCGGACACTTCGAACTTCATCGGCGCCAAGCCCTGTACACCGATAGCGGCGAAGTTCTGCGATGCCCCAGGCTTGAAGTCATGACGCACACCGGCCACCACATCCCACCACGTGGAGATACTGCGGCCGTAAAGCACTTCCAGATCAGCCGACTCGGTCTGACCATCCGTGCGTTCGCCTTCACTGCGGAGCCAGACGCGATTGAGGTCCGTACCGATCCAGCCCTGGCCCTCCCAGCCCAGCCCGGTGCCCGGATCGGCATCCCAGGTTTCCAGGCGATTGAGCAGCACGTAGCTCTTGATCGAGTTGTCATGCACCGGATGCGCGTGTTCCGGCGCGATGGCCGCCTTGCGATCCGCGTCCGTCACCGCGGGAATCGGGGTGCGCGGCTGCGTTGGCGCTGCAGGCCCGTGTCCCATCTGACTGTGGTCCATGCCCTCCATCGATTGCATTCCCGCTTCTGGTGTAGCGGCGCGGGCGAATCATGGCCCATCTGCGAATGGTCCATCCCCTGCATCGCAGGCGTGGCCGTGCCGGAGGTGTCGGCTGCAGCGGGCTGTGCCATCTGACTGTGATCCATGCCCTGCATCGACTGCGCCTGCGCTGTGGGCGCCGCAGGTGTGCTCGCGGGCGAGCCGTGCCCCATCTGCGAATGGTCCATGCCCTGCATGGCAGGCTCGGCTGCGTTAGCCTGCGGCTCGGCGTGGCCCATCGCCGCATGATCGATCGTCGCTTCGCTCGTCTTGGCCGGTGTTGCAGGCTTTTGGGCTGGCGCAGGTTTTGATGTCGGTGCCTGATGTGCAGAGTGATCCTGAGTCTGGGTCTGCGCGCCCTGCTCCATCTGCATGGAGCCGTGCTGCATAGATTGGGCGCTGGCCGCATTGGCCAGGGCCAGCGAGATAGCCGTCAGCGCAGTCAGGGTGGTATCGCGTCTATTGATGTTCATTCGTCGACCCTCACCGTGCGCATCATTCCGGCTTCCATGTGATAAAGCAGGTGGCAATGGAACGCCCAGCTGCCCAACGCATCGGCACGCACGCGATACGTGCGTCGGCTACCTGGCGGCATATCCACCGTGTGCTTGCGCACCATGAAGTTGCCGTTGTCGTCCTCCACGTCACTCCACATGCCGTGCAAATGGATGGGATGGGTCATCATCGTGTCGTTAACCAATACGATGCGCATACGCTCGCCGTAGTTCAGCCGCAGCGGCTCGACATCGGAAAACTTCTGACCGTTGAAGCCCCAGGAGAATTTCTCCATGTGTCCGGTCAGATGCAGCTCGATCTCGCGACCGGGGTCGCGTCCGTCAGGGTCTTCAAAGGTGCTCTTGAGCATGGAATACGTCAGCACATGACGGCCGTTATCGCGCAGGCCATTGCCCGGATCATCCAAGCGCGAACTCACGCTCATGGCTTGGTTGTCCAACAGGGGATTGTTGGTCTCGCTAGCAGGGTGTGATTGCATGCCCCCGTGCTGCATGCCTGCCATGGCACCATCGCCGGCGGCGGGCATCGCATGGCCTGCATGGGCCGAGGTCGCGTTACCGCTGACAGGTGGGGTCATGCCAGGCATGCCCATGGCCGCACCACAGCCGCCTTCCATGCCCTTGCTGCCGCCAGACATATCCATCGACCCATGATCCATGCCCATGTCTGCCATCGTCAGCAGCGGCCGGGGATCCACAGACGGAACGGGCGCGCGTAATCCTTCGCGCACAGCGAGCGTGCCGCTGATGTAGCCGGTGCGACCGGAGTCTTGGGCAAAGATGGTGAATGCGTCCTGCCCGGAGGGCTCCACGATCACATCGAAGGTTTCTGCTACCGCGATGCGGAACTCGTCGACGGAAACCGGATGGACATACAAGCCATCTGCCGCCACCACGGTCATCTTCAGCCCCGGAATACGCACATCGAAGTACGTCATGGCAGAGCCATTGATGAAACGCAGGCGCACCTTCTCGCCACTGCGGAACAAACCGGTCCAGTTGCCCAGTGAGGTCGTGCCGTTCATCAGGTAGGTGTAGGTGTTGGCGTTGACGTCGGACAGGTCCGTGGGCGTCATCCGCATCACGCCCCACATCTTGCGATCTTCCAACGTGGCCGACAGGCCGTTGCGCTTCACATCGCGCGCAAAATCGCCGACCGTGCGCTTGTAGTAATTGTCATGGCCCGGCATCTTCTTCAAACGATCGAACAGGGCCGTCGGGTCCAGGTCTGTCCAATCGCTCAGCATCACGACGTAGTCGCGATCGAAACTGAAGGGCTCCGGCTCCAATGGGTCGATGACGATCGGGCCATAGAGCCCGGCTTGTTCCTGGAACCCTGAGTGGCTGTGGTACCAGTAGGTTCCGCCCTGATGCAGGGTGAACCGGTAGTGGTAGGTCTCACCACGTCCGATACCGTCAAAGCTCAGACCCGGCACGCCGTCCATGTTGGCCGGCAAAATGATGCCGTGCCAATGGATGGAGGTGTCCGCGCCATGGATGGAGTTAGCGGGCAATGCATTAGAGACGCGCAAGTTGACCGTGGTGCCTTCCCGCCACCGCAGCAACGGCGCCGGAACGGACCCGTTGACCGTGATCGCGGTGCGGGTCTTGCCGGTGAAGTTCATCGGCGTCTCGCCAATGGTCAGGTCAAACTCAGTGCCCGATAGTACGTTGGGTTGTCCCGGCCCCTTGAGCGCCCAACTGGCTTTGGGCCAGAAACCTAATCCTGCGACTGCGCCTCCCAAGGCCAAGCCTTGGACAAATCGCCGCCGCGAAGGCAGCAGCGGTCCACCGCGTGGACCACGAAAATCATCATGCGACATGAAAATGCTCCAAGCGTCGTGTTGCCACCGGCGGGCGGTGGTACAGAGCGGGCGGCTGGCCTAAACAGGCATGCAAGCCACACCAACGGCGCCATTGCGGCGCCTAGGGACGCTTAGCCGATCGGTGGTCGGATCAGATGAGGCAAGGCAGGTGCCGCATGCCCTAGGGGCAGCGGCATGACATCCAGGCCCAAGGCCAGTTGCACCGAAACATGCAGGCGCGCAGGAAGTGCGCTCGCGCAAGCGTGTACGCAGGCGCACCGGCACGCAGAAGACTTGCAACAGTCGGGACCGGCATGGTCGCCATGCCCAGTGCCAGCCTTTTCAATCGATGTGGCATCGGGATGATGCTCAGCACTGTGATGGGCGAAGCAGTCTTCGTCGACTTGCACCGCGGCAGCCACTTCGCTGGCCTGCTCTTCCATGACCGGGTTCATACTGACGGACGCAAACGCCGACCACGCGCCGTTAAGCACGAGCATGGCGATCAGGAACAGTCGCAGTAGAAGTGAGGAGGCTGACACGGGCGACATGGTATATCACTTTAGACAAGGCGCGTGTGTATCGGTCGTGAACAAAATCTCAAGTAAGCCTGAGATGTCGCGACTTGTCAGTCGCACTAGCCGCGGACACTGCAGCTCCCTCCAGAAGCGCCCAAAGGGCGGGTTGAGGCGAAGAGTTGCCCATAGGGCGAGCGCTTGTTCGGTTTACTTCTCGGGCGTGGCCTCGATCAGCTTCACCAACTCGCGCTTCTGCTGCTTGCTTAGCGAGCCCCAGCGCAGGAGCAACTTGGCCAGCAGATCATCGTCGGTGTAAAGGAAGGCGGCGGGGATCCCCAACGCTTGGGCCAACCGCTCAGCAATCTCCAGCATGGGCTCGTGCTTGCCACGCTCGTACTGGTTGATTCGGGGGCTGGCCACGTGAGGATCCAGACCGGCCCGGATGCCCAACTCCTTCTGCGACAAACCCGTGTGCAGGCGGGCTTGTTTGAGGCGTCGAGCGAAGGTCGGTGTTGAGTCGACGGACAAAGTCACGCGCGCACCCCATGGAGACCCCATAAGGATGGCGGATGTACCCAGCCTTGCATACTAAGATATTCTTAGCTTTGAGGCAACCGGCGACACCGGTAGCGCCGCCCCCCCCCCAGGAGCCACGCCGCTCCCTCATCCCCGGAAACCGCATGCCCGGAACCTCGTCAATGACGCCATCTGGGGTCGCCAGCATCGAGGAGTTGGGCCTTCGTGGCACCCTTTTCCTAGCCGCACTGTTAGCCGCGCAGCTACGACGCCTACCGGTGGCGCCCACACGCCGCTCCACCTTGCTGGTGCTGGACACGCTGCGAGACTTGGCCTTGATCCAAGTTCCCTGGCCAGCGGATCGATGGCAGATCCGCCCCGATGCCGAGGTCACGCCCATCGAAGATCTGCAATGGGCTTTCGCCTGGTCTACCCACGAGCGCAGGCACCTGCTCCCGGTGCTGGAAGACCAACTCGGCGATATGGCACACGATGTAGACTTGGCGGACGCGAAACTGGAGCTGTGGGATGAACTTGCACTCTGGGAGACCGAGCAGTTTCTGGAGCAGCAATTGCTCAAACATCACTTCGACCCAGGCTGGGCACGTGATGTGGGGTTCGTCTTTCAATCCGGACCGCGGGGCTTGCCGATCGCGCGGTGGCGTTACTGCTGCTGGGCGGCGGTACGCCAAGGTGCCTCGGTGGCGATGCGTCTTGGCGTGCACGACAGCGCCCATGTGCGGGAAGCCATCTTTCAGGAGGTCCAGAAGCGCCTGCGCTACCTGATGACCAGTTCGCCCGAGCAAGGCATGTTCAAGCCCTATCATTTGGCACCGGAGTCCTCAGTAGCCAAACTGTTTGTAGATTGGGTCGTCCCTATGGAATGGGCGTACTGGACAGGTGAGCGCCACCCCAGCCGCTAGCAGACAAACGAGCAGCCTCGTCAGTCGGCTCCCCCATCTTGCGCATGGCCGCGCCGAGTTTTCTTCACCGCATTTTGTGCTGGCGTCAGTTGATTCAGTAGAGGCTCTAGCGCTTCAAGACGTGCATTGGCACGCAACGCATCGGCTTCAGCGCTCTCGCGGCGCTCACGCTCCCGCGCAAGGGTGTCTTGAACTTGAGCTAGCTCGTTGCGCATGGTATCCAAGGTCTTGGCGTCAGTCTTCCAGCGCTCCTGCAGTGCCAAATAGTCCGTCGCGGTCTGGCGCAACGCCACGACCTCGCTGTGTTGGCCTTCGTGGGCCTGTCGTAGCTGGGCAAGCTCACGCTCAATCCGCCCGTGGCGCTCCAGCCATTGACCATTGTCGCGGTTCAGCACCAACAGCTCCTGATTCTTCGCGCCCAAGGCTTCATTGGCCTGACGTAAGGCTACTTGCAGCTCTTGGACCTGATGCTCGTGACGGCGAAGCTCTTGCTCACGCTGCTCTTTGGTTGAAGTGCGGTAGTGCTCAAGCGCTTCCCGGGCATGGGCATGCTTGTCCTCCAGAGAACGCGTATGCGCCTCATGATCAGCCAGCCGCACCGTCATGCCAGCGATGCGCTCGTTCAACTGGGCGATTTCCGCGATCCTGTCACCTAGATTCTGTTGAAGGAGGGCGTGAGCAGCTTGCTCTTGGTGCAGGCTTGCTTCGGTGCGCTGCAGCCGACTGCTCAAGGCGGCAGCCTCCTCTTGGGCACCGGAAAGCGCCTGTTGCCGACTGTGGAGCTCAGCCTGATGGCGCTCACGCTCCTGGGTGAGGATGGCCTCTGCTTCCTCCTGGAGCCGCGAGGCCAAGCGCGCAACCAAGTCCTGCAAAGCATCACTAACGGCTACCGTCCTCGCCGGACCGCCGCCTTCCTCTCCTTCCAGTTCACGCAAGTAGCGGTGGATCGTGGTCTTGGAGCCCGTGTTGCCCAAGGCCACTCGCACCGCGTCGACTGACGGCTTCTTGCGTTGGGCCAGCAGCGCGTCGCGCGCCTTCTGGACGTCACTCTTATAGAGTCCTGCGCGCGCCATCGTGCCACCTCACTTTATTTCGTAATGTATTACATACCATGTAATTACATACTATTAAAGCAGGTAGACGACCGCTCGTCGGCGAAAATAGTTATACGGGATAATATTGAATTATCCCGCGTAAGGCGGATTCTGACCCTTCCCGGCGTCCCAAGCAGTACGAAACCGCCCAGGGCCGGCGATCGCTGGGTAGTATGGCCCAGAGCGGAAAGGAGGCCAGCCAGGGTGCAGGCAGGCTCCGCCACCGAGCCCGTTGGCCATCATAGGACTGTGCATGCCGATCGAACGTATCGTCATCGACAACTTCAAGTCGTTTCGCCATCTGGACCTGCCCCTCAATGCCCACATGAACCTGGTGGTGGGCGACAACGAGGTCGGTAAATCCACCCTGCTGGAGGCCATCCACGCGGTGGTCACCGGCCAGCTGCATGGGCGCAATCTTGCCTACGAGCTCACGCCCTACCTGTTCCACCAGCCCACGGTGCAGGAGTACTTGGGAGCGCTTGCCACGGGCACGCCGGCCTCGCCGCCACGGATCTCCATCGAAGCCTATCTGGGCGCCGACGCCGCGCTGGCGTCGTTACGCGGCACCAACAACTCCCTGCGTCTGGATACCGCCGGCATCCGGCTGCTGGTCGAGCTCAACGACGACTACCGCGAGGAGTTCAACGCCTACCTGCAGCAGCACCAGGGCGCGGTCAGCCTGCCGGTGGAGTACTACACGGTGCGCTGGTACTCCTTCGCCAACAATGGCGTCACCGCCCGTAGTATTCCGTTCGACTCGACCATCATCGACACGCACGGCATCAAGACCTTGTCCGGTGCCGATCGCTATATCGCCGGCATCATCGAGCAGGCACTGACGCCTGCGCAGCGCGTCTCGCTGTCGCTGAGCTTCCGCCGCATGCGGCAGAGCTTTTCCGAAGAAGCGGATGTGGCAGCGATCAATGCCTACTTGACCGAGCACACCGGGGACATCAGCCACAGGGCATTGACGGTAGGCGTGGACACATCGCCGCGCTCAACGTGGGAAACCAGCCTGTCACCCTACCTGGATGAGCTCCCGTTCACCCAGGCCGGCAAGGGCGAGCAAAGCGCGGTGAAGATGAAGCTGGCGATGCACGCGGCCGGCGCGGCTCACGTGCTGCTGATCGAGGAGCCGGAGAACCATCTGTCCTATTCCAGCATGACCCAGCTGATCGACAAGATTGCGGCCCTCTCCACCGCCCAGCAGGTGATCATCGCCACCCACAGCAGCTTCGTGTTGAACAAGCTGGGCGTGGACAACGTGATCCTGTTCAGCGCGCAAGGCCAGATGAAGCTGGACCAGCTGCCCAGCGATACCCACGACTATTTCATGAAGCTGCCGGGCCACGACACGCTGCGGTTGATCCTGGCCAAGCAGGCGATCCTGGTGGAAGGCCCTTCCGACGAACTGATCGTGCAGCGTGCCTACAGTGACCATCACGGCGTGGCGCCGATGGCTCACGGCGTAGACATCATTTCGGTCAAGTCGTTGGCATTCAAACGCTTCTTGCAGATTGCCGATCGACTGAGGATTCAGGCCAAGGTGATCACCGACAACGACGGTGATATCGCAGTTGTGCAAGAGCGCTATGCCGAGCACATCAACGCGATCTATTACGATTCCGACGAGAGCGCCCCTTCGCTGGAAGAGCAGCTGATCAAAGCCAACTCGCTGGCCGAACTCAATACCGTGCTGGGCAAGGCCTTTGCCGATGAGGTGGCGCTGCTCAAGTACATGAAGGGCCATAAGACCGATACGGCCTTGGCGATTTTCAATAGCCCGCACTCGATCAGGTTCCCGGACTATGTCCAGCGTGCCATCACCTAACCGGGTCCTGCTCTCGGCAGCCGGCTCGGGCAAGACCACGTTGCTGGTCCGGCAGGCCTTGGAGCGACCTGAGCGCCGCATCGCGATTGTCACCTACACGCTGGAAAACCTGGAAGAGATCCGGCGCTCGTTTGAGGCCCACGCAGGCGCGGTCCCCGCGCATGTCACCTTGCACAGCTGGTATGGCTTTCTGCTGCGCCAGTGCATTCGCCCGTACCAGGCTGCGCTTTGCCCTGAGCCTCGCATCGAGACCATCCTGTTCGTAGAAGGTGTCACCAACAACCGCGCCCCACGCACCCAGGTGGCGCGCCACTACCTGGCGGGCAACCGGATGTATTCGGACCGAGCGGCCGATTTCGCTGTGCGCTGCGATGAGCTGACCCAAGGCCAGGTCGTGGCGCGATTGGCGGCGATGTACGACGAGCTCTACATCGACGAAGTCCAGGATCTGGCCGGCTTTGATCTGGATCTGGTCGAACGGCTGTTGAAGAGCGAGATTGCCATCACGTTGGTAGGCGATACGCGCCAAGCCACGTATGCGACCAACTATGCGCAAAGGTACAGCCAATACCGTGGTCCGAATCTGGCAGCGCTGTTTCAGATTTGGGAGGCCGACGGCTTATGCCGGCTGGATCACCGCCTCACCAGTCTGCGCTGCGTCCAGGCCCTGTGCGATATGGCTGACACGCTCTATCCGCAGATGCCGCGGACCCAATCAGGCAATGGCGAGGTCACCGGACACGATGGCATCTACCTCGTCGCTCCAGGGGATGTGGCCGCGTACATGCAGGAGTTCGCCCCCACCGTGCTCCGGCATGACCGGCGGCAGGCGTGCGACGGACTGCCGGCGGTGAACTTTGGGCAGTGCAAGGGCCGCACCTACAGTCGGGTCCTCATCTTTCCGAACGGGCCGTTGACGCAGTACCTGCGCACGGCCGATGCAGCGCGTATCACCGCGCCGCCGAAATACTACGTGGCCTTCACCCGGGCGCGGCAAAGCGTGGCCTTTGTGTATGCCGGCGCGTGCGCGTTGCCGGGTCATCAGCTCTATGCGCCTGCCAGCGCAGACGCATAGAGCCAGGGGCTGCGATCACATCTTCTTTAACGGCGCCGCGGTGGGCGGCGGCGGTACCGGGCCCGGGTCGTTGAAACACAGCATGATCTGATCGATGCCGAATTGATCGGCCAGGACCTGGGCAATCACAGCATGCACCAGGTCCAGGTCGACCGAGGGCGCCGCGACCGTGATGGTGGCCGCGATCGCACGGCCATGCTCACCGGCGACCAGGCGCAGGTCGTCCACCGCTTTCACGCCCGGGTCGGTAAACATCGCCGCACGGACCTGTTCCAGGTTGAGCTCGTTCATGGGGACTCCAAAGCAGTGCTACCGGCGCGGGGAGCTCGGTCGCGATGCAGCCAACGATAGAGCACCGGCAGCACCAACAAGGTCAATGCGGTGGATGAGACGATGCCGCCGATGACGACAGTGGCCAGCGGCCGCTGCACTTCCGAGCCAGCACCGACATTCAAGGCCATGGGTAGGAAGCCCAGCGAGGCTACCAGGGCGGTCATCAACACCGGTCGCAGGCGTCCAAGGGCGCCGTCGCGCACAGCGTCGTCTAGCGGATCGCCCTGTTCGCGCAGACGGCGGATGAAGGCGATCATGACCAGCCCGTTGAGTACGGCCACGCCCGACAGCGCGATGAAGCCCACGCCGGCAGAGATCGACAACGGAATCCCGCGCAGAGCCAGTGCCAGCACACCGCCGGTCAGCGCCAGCGGCACGCCACTGAACACAATGGCCGCATCCTTGGCCGAGCCGAAGGCCATGAATAGCAGAGCGAAGATCAACGCCAGTGTCACCGGAACGACCACGCCCAGGCGTTGGGTGGCCGAGATCAGCTGCTCGAAGGTGCCGCCGTAATCGATCCAGTAGCCCTCTGGAAGCGCGACATCCTGGCCGATGCGTGTGCGCAACTCGCCGACGAACCCGCCCAGATCGCGCTCGCGCACGTTGGCGGTGATCACCACGCGGCGCTTGCCGTTCTCGCGGTTGATCTGATTGGGCCCGCGCTCTACCTGGATCTTCGCCACTTCCCGCAGCGGCACCGTGCGAGGCCCCCCATTGGCGCCGGCGGCCAGACGGCTGGACTCATCGACACTGGTGCTTGCCGGCAGCGGAATGGGCAGATCTGCCAGCACAGCGGGGTCTTGGCGCTGCGCTTCGGGCAGGCGCACGACCAGGTCGAAGCGGCGGTCGCCCTCGATCAACTGGCCGGCAACACTGCCCCCAATGGCGGTGGCCACCGTTTCCTGCACATCGCCCGGGTTCAGGCCATACCGTGCCAATGCCGCCGGATCTGGCGTGATGGTCAGCAGCGGCAGGCCGGAGACCTGCTCGGCCTTGACGTCTTCGGCGCCGGGGACGCTACGCATGACCCGCTCGACCCGGCTGGCCAGGCGCGTCAACTGGTCAAGGTTGTCGCCGTAGACCTTGACCGCCACGTCCGAACGGACGCCGGAGATCAACTCGTTGGTGCGCATCTGGATGGGCTGGGTGAACTCGTAGTTGCTGCCCGGGATTTCCTTGGCCGCCGCCTCCAGCTCTTCCACCAGCTCGGCCTTGGGCTTGCGCGGGTCGGGCCACTGGTCGCGGGGCTTGAGCATCAGGAAGGTGTCGGCCATCGACGGCGGCATAGGATCGGTGGCCACCTCGGCGGTGCCGATCTTTGAGAAGATGTTGGCCACCTCCGGGAACTGGGCCAGGCGCTTCTCCAGCGTTTCCTGCATGGCCACCGACTGCTCCAAGCTGGTGCCGGGAATACGCATGGGCTGCAAGGTGATGTCGCCCTCATCCAGGCTCGGCACGAACTCCGAACCCAAGCGGGTGGCCAGCACGCCACAGCCCACCACCAGCACGGCCGCGCCGGCCAGCACCACCACGCGCCGACGCAGGGCCCAATCCAGCAGCGGCGTATAACGGGCACGCGACCAGCGCATCAGGCGGTTGTCGTGCTCAGCCACACGGCCGCGCAGGAAGCTGGCGATCGCCGCCGGCACGAAGGTCAGCGACAACACCATGGCGCCGGTCAGGGCCAGCACCACCGTGATCGCCATCGGGTGGAACATTTTTCCTTCTACCCCGGACAGCGAGAAGATCGGCAGGTAGACCGCGGCGATGATGCCCAGGCCAAACAGGCTGGGACGGATCACCTCGGCGGTGGCCGAGGCGGTCAGGTCATAGCGCTCTTCATCGTTGAGCTGGCGGCCTAGCGCGTGCTGCGCCTCGCCGAACCGGCGCAGACAGTTCTCGATGATGATCACCGCCCCGTCCACGATCAGGCCGAAGTCCAGCGCGCCCAGGCTCATCAGGTTGCCCGACACGCCGCCACGCACCATGCCGATGATGGTGAACAGCATCGCCAACGGGATCACCGCCGCGGTGATCAACGAGGCGCGCACATTGCCCAGCAGCAGGAACAGCACCACCACCACCAGCAGCGCGCCCTCGATCAGGTTCTTGGACACCGTGCCGATGGTGCGATCCACCAGCGCGGTGCGGTCATAGACGGCCTTGGCATGGACGCCGGCAGGCAGGCTGGCGTTGGCGGCATCCAGCTTGGCCGCGGCCGCCTGGGAGACTTCCCGGCTGTTGGCGCCGAACAACATGAAGGCGGTACCGACCACGACCTCGTGGCCATTCTGGGTGGCCGCGCCCGTGCGCAGCTCCTTGCCTTCGCCCACGCTAGCGACGTCGCGCACCCGAATGGGCACGCCATCGCGCCGGTCCAGCACGATGTTGCCGATTGCCTCCAGATTGGCTAGCTGGCCCGGCACGCGCACCAGGAACTGCTGTCCGTTGCGCTCGATGTAGCCGGCGCCGATGTTCTGGTTGTTGCGCATGACCGCGGCGACCACGTCGTTCAACGTGAAGCCCAGCGCCACCAACTGAGCTGGATCGGGAGTGATGTGGATCTGCCGCTCGAAGCCGCCGATGGTGTTGACCTCGGTGACGCCGGGCGTGGTGCGCAGCTGCGGCCGGATCACCCAGTCCTGCAGGGTGCGCAGGTCCGTGGCCGTGTACGGGGTGCCGTCGGGCTTGCGAGCGTTGGGCTCGGCCTCCACGGTGTACATGAAGATCTCGCCCAACCCGGTGGAGATCGGCCCCATTTCCGGGTCCAACCCTTCGGGAAGCTGGGAGGCGATCTGCTGCAGGCGCTCGGCGACCTGCTGGCGGGCAAAGTACAGGTCGGTGCCGTCCTTGAAGACGACGGTGACCTGCGAAAGCCCGTAGCGCGACAGCGAGCGGCTGTAGTCCAGCTTGGGCAGACCGGCCATGGCCGTTTCGATGGCAAAGGTGACCCGTTGTTCGGCCTCCAGCGGCGAGTAACCCGGGGCCTGGGTGTTGATCTGGACCTGGACGTTGGTGATGTCGGGTGTGGCGTCAATGGAAAGGTGACGGTAGCTCCACACGCCCAGCGCAACCAGCGCAGCGGTGAGCACTAGCGTCAGCCAGCGATGGCGGATGGACAGCCCAATGAGGCGTTCGAGCATGGCGGGCCTCATTCTTCTTCCACGGTGGACTTTTCGATGTCGGCCTTGATCAGGAAGCTTTGGGCCACCACCACCTGTTCACCGGCCTTGAGGCCTTCCAGCACTTCGGCGCGTTCGGCGTCGCGGCGCCCCAGCTTCACCGGCCGGGTGTGGTAGGTTTCGCCCTGCTGCACGTAGACCACGTCCTGGTCTTCTGCGGTCTGCAGCGCCGTGATCGGCACCACCAACGCTGCCGATTGGCGATCCACGGTGACCCGCGCCTTGACCGCCGACCCCGGCCGCCACAGGCCATCGGTGTTGGCCACCGTGCCGCGCGCAATGGTGCTTTGGCTGGCGGTGGCGGTGCCGGGCAGGACGCGCTCCAAGGTGGTCTGTGCGGTGACGCCATCGCTCAAGCGGGTAACCGTCACCGGCACGCCAGCACCGATGTGCTGGGCGTCGGCGCCGAAGATGTGCAGGTCCACCCACAGCGTGGACAGGTCGGCGACCTCAAACAGCGGCGCGCCCTCAGCGGCGGCCATGCCTACGGCGGCCGTGCGCGCCATGACCACGCCACTGATCGGCGCGGTGACGGTATAGGTGGTCAGGCTCAGGTTGCTCTCTACCGTGGCCAGTGCCTGGCCGGCCCGTACCTGATCACCCACGCCCGCACGCACGGAGCGGACCGGTCCGGGGAAGCGTGCCGTGACCTGCGCGATGCGACCGTCAATCGGGGTCAACAGCCCTTGCACCTCATGCTCGTCAGCAATCTCACCGGGGCCTGCCGGTGCGACCTGGATACCCGCTGCCTGCGCAGCTTTGGCGGCAATCTTGGTTTCCAGCGGCGCTTCCTCGTGCTCGCCGTGCTCTTCGCCCTCAGCGGCGGCGCCGCCTTCGGACGCTTCGTTGGGGGCCGACGCGTTGCAGGCGGCCAGCATCATCAGGGCCATGCCCAGTGCGGTCCAAGAAAAGCGATTCATGGGGTCTCTCCGGTGGAAGCAGCCGCCGGCGGCGCGACAAGCGCTTGGCCGGTCAGGCGTTGAATTTCGATCAGGGCGCGCTGCGCATCGAGCGCCACGTCCAGCTGCTGCTGGGCCATGGCCGTGCGTTCGGACTGCAGCTGTGCCCATTCCAGGTAGCTGATCGCGCCGGCGCGATAGGCGCGCTCGGCGGCCTTCTCAGCCCGGGCCAACTTCGGCAGCACCTCGCCTTGCAGCCGTGCCACCTCGGCCTGCGCCACGGTGTAGCGACCATGGGCTTCGACCAGCGTGGAATACAGCGACAGGCCCTTGGCCTCGCGCTCGATCGTCAGAACCTCCAGCTCGGCTTCGCCGGCGCGGATCTCCGGCTGCGCGCGGCTGCGGCTGCCCAGTGGCATGGACAGGCTGGCCACCAGCGCGGTGTCGTCAGTCTCCTGCAGGCGGCGCACGCCCAGCTGCCACGACAAGTCCGGCGAGGCCGCCGAACGCGCCAGCTGCAGTCGTGCCTGCGCGATCCGGCGGGCATCGGCAAACTGCGCCAACTCGGGAGTGCGCTCCAATTCCTCGGCCAGCGACTGCATGGACGCGATCGCCGGCAGGGTCATGGGATCCGCCGCGGCCACCTCGAAGCTCGGAGCACGTTCGCCCCAGAGGGCAGCAAGGTGCTGCCGGGCGGCAATGCGCTGCTGCTCGGCCCGATCACGGGTCAACTCTGCTCTCGCCAGTGCTGCTTGTGCGGTGAGCATCACCGATTCGGGAGACGCGCCAGCCTGCAGGCGCTGCCGGGCAGCGGCGACGGTCCGCTGGCGCTGGCCGACATCCATGTTCGTCAGGCTGCGTTGCCGGTCGGCACCGACAACGGCCAAATAGCGCTGCGCCGTCTCGGCGAGCAGGTCCAGCCGCCTGGTCTCGCGCTGCACGGCCAGTGCATCAATCCGGCTTTGGGCCAAGGTGCGGCGGGCGTCGAGCTTGCCGCCGCGCTCCAGGACCGAGCTCAGGCTCAAGGTCAACTCCGCGCTGTCCAGGCCACGGGCCGCGCCCGTGCCCAGCGCATTTTCAACCTCCGCCCCCAACGTCCACGGTGGCCGCTGCACGGCCTGGTCGCGCTCGGCAGCGAGCACCGTGGCTCGCGCATCGACCAGGCGCAGCTCGGGGTGGGTTTGGGCCACGCGTGCAAACGCGTCGTCCAAGGTCATCAGCTCTTCTGCTGTCGCCGGCGTTGCCGCCGCGCTCAACAGTAGCCACGCGGCCAGGGCCGCCAATCGCACATGCATGAAGTACTCCAGAATTTTCGATAGCCAACAGGGATCCGGCGCACGCCGGCGCGCATCACCCTGCGATCGGCGGCCGGAACGGCGCGAGCAGGTGCTCATGCCGATATCTGTCCGCATGGGCTGTCGCCGACGGCCAATGCCGGCCGATATGAGCAATGGCCAACACTATTTCTGGAGCCGGCGCGGCCTGGCTACAGCACAGCACCAGCTGCTGTAGCCGGTGCAGCGCGGCGTCTACGCCACGCTCGGAAGCTGGTGATGCCACTGCCGGGTCATGGTCGGCCGCGGCCAGATGGGTTTGAGCATGGAGCTCGCCAACCACTGCCAGCACCGGCTGCGTCACAAGGCCCACGGCCAAGTGCGCCAGCAGCAGCCAGCGCAGGCCACAGCTCAGCCGGCCAAGCGCTGTCATGCAGGCGTTTTGCGCGCGTCGGCACGCGCCCGGCGAGCATCACCCAAGATCTCGAAAGCCTCCTTGATCACATACAGGCCGATCAGGGCGCCGATCACGAAATCCGGGTAGGGGCTGGCCAGCCACCACACCAACAGGCCGGCCAGAATCACCCCAACGTTGGCCACCACATCGGCGCGGGTAAACAGCCAGGTCGCTCGCAGATGCACTTCGCCAGACTTCAAGGGGGCGAGCATACGGAGCACCTTCAGGTTCACGGCCAGCGAGACCAGAGCGGTACCGATCATCCAACCGCTGACCGGCTCGGCGCCGTACATCACCCGGCGGCCGACTTCGACCAGCACGCCTACGCCCAGCACCAGCAGCACGCTGCCACTGACCCACGCGGCGTTGGCCTTGAAGCGCGCCGTGCGCCCGATAGCGACCAGGCCAATGGCATAGGCGGTGGCGTCAGACAGCATGTCCAGCGCGTCAGCCAGCAGCCCGGTGGAATGGGCAATCCAGCCGGCAATGCCGCCGATCACGGCCATCGCTGCATTCAGGACCAAGGCGATCCAGAGGATGCGTCGCTCCTCCTTGTTCTTGGCTTCGTGGTGGCACCCGCAATCACTCATGTCTTGGTCCTCTGCTGTGTTGTTTCATTGCTTGTTTGCGCCTGGCTGTCTACGCACACCGGAACGGGCATTGGCGAGGAACCCCACGATGGCGGCGGTGCCTACCAATACCTGCGCCAGCAGCGACTGCCAGGTGGGATACAGGCCGATCCACTCGATGCGCGGCAACGCGAGCGGTGTTTGAGAGATCCAGCCCGCTTCCTGCAACGCGGCCACGCCTTTACCGATCAGGATGACCGCCATCACCGCGATGAGAATCGAGCTGATCGAAAAGAACCGGCCAATCGGCAGCCGCCTGCTCATGCGCAGCATCCAGTACGCCACCGCAGCCAACACCGCGATTCCCGCCGCCAGGCCTGCGAGGATGGCGGTGGACGCCTGATCGCTCCACATCGCGATGTAGAACAAGATCGTCTCAAACACCTCGCGGTACACCGCGACAAAGGCCAGCATGAACAGGAAAACAGCCGAGCGCCGTGTCAGCGCAGTCGTCAGCTTGGCGTGCAGGTACTCCTGCCACCGCCCTGCAAGGCTCTTTTGGTGCATCCAGATGCCTACGCTGAGCAGGACAGCGGCAGCGAACAAGGCCGAGACGCCCTCAGTGACTTCCCGGTTCGCACCGCTGATATCAACAAAGTAAGTGGCCACCGCCCAGGTAGCTGCGCCTGCCAACAACGCGCAGATCCAACCCGCATGCACATACGGCAACACATCAGACCGCTCGGCTTTACGCAAGAACGCCACGATACCAATCACGATCAGCAGCGCTTCCAGTCCTTCGCGTACCAAGATGGTAAAGCTGCCTAGAAACGCGGTGCTGGCGCCTATTCGGGTGTCCTGCAGCGCCACGTCCGCGCGATCAAACAGCTGGGCAATTTGCGCTGCCTGCCCGGCAACGTCAGCCGCGGGCGCATGCTGATCCAGCTGCGCGCGGTAGCCTGCCATGGCCGTCTCGATCTCTCGCAGCAATGACGGATTGCGCGTGGCCAGCGTGGGTTCAAGCGGCTCTACACCATCCAGATAGGACGAGAGCGCAAGCTTTTTGGCTTGAGCCAGGTCCTCATCAGCGTAAGCGCGCTGGCTGGCGGCCAGTCGCTGCCGCGCCACCGCAAAGCGATCGGCTCCTGGTACCGCTTCGTTTACTACCTGTGGCTGCGAACGCAGGTAGGCGATGATCGCGTTTGCCTGATCGGCGGGCATCGTGGTGGCAAGATCGGCCTCTCGCGTGCGTGTCAGCGCTTCGAGCGAGGGAATGTGCGTATGGGCCTCGGCACTGGTGCGCCATAACGCCTCACCTTGAGCCTTGGCTTGCGAGGAGTACCCCAAGCTGCCCACATAGAATGCCAACGCCCAGCGATCACTTTCTGACAGCCCAGAGAAGCTGACCATGCCGGTACCCGGCACACCCTGGGAAATGACCTCGTACAACGACAGCGGCGTTCGCTGCGCGGCGCGAGTGGCATCGGTGAACGCGATCGGCGGCGGACTTAACGCTTGCGCGGCGGGGCCATCACCGTGACCTGTGGGGCCGTGACAGGCCGCGCACTGCTGGCTGTAGATGGACGCGGCCTGGGAGGTCTTCGGCGCGCTCGCCGGAACAGCGCCGATCGGGTAGCGGGCCAACAGCGTCGTGCCGAGCCCGCGCGCCAACGTTGCCACTTGCGCCGGGTCGGCCTTCTCTGCCACCGCCTGGACCAGGCGGTCGGCCTGGGCCGTCAGCTCCTGCTGGTTCTGGCCACTGGGCAATGCTGCCAGCTGACTGCGCACGGCGCCGGCAAACTCGCTCATTTCGGCGTATTCGTTGGGGGCAATTACGCGACCGGCCTGGACCGCGCCGGGGTAGTCGACCGCGATGTAATCGAGCATCTGCCAGGTTTGGCGCAGGTCTGCTGCGGCAGGCTCCGCCTGAGCAGAAGCGGGCAGAACCCAGCCGATCAGCAAGGCAATCAGGCAGTAGCGAATCAAGGCGATGGGCAGTGGCATGGTCGTCACATGCAGCGCCGCGGCCGGAGTGGCGGCGGATACGGGTTCAGCGTAAAGTCCGTAGCTACTACGGAGTCAAGCGTACTACGAATGAAAATCAGTGAGGCTGCCGACGCCAGCGGATGCCACTTGGAGACGATTCGCTATTACGAGCGGATCGGGTTGCTGCCGCGCCCGGGGCGCACGGGCAACGGCTACCGGGTCTATGGCCCGGCCGACATCGAGCGGCTGCGCTTCATTGCGCGTGGCCGGGACCTGGGCTTCAGCCTGGAGGAGGTCCGCAGCCTGCTGCAGCTGGCCGGCGATGAGGAGCTTTCGTGCGGGGACGTGGACCGGTTGGCCCGCAGCCATCTGGCCGACGTGCGCGCCCGCATGGCCGACCTGCAGCGCATGGCCAGCGAGCTGGAACGGGTGATTGCCAGTTGCCATGGCGGGCAGCGGGCGGAATGCACCATCCTGTCGACGCTGCGCCAGACGACCTCGGTGGAGGCCACGCGCCAGTGACCGAACTGGACCGCTACCTCGATGCGGCCACGCGCCAGAACACGGTGCGCAGCTATGCGTCGGCGCTGCGGCACTTCGAGGTTGAATGGCAAGGCCACCTCCCAGCGACACCTGACAGCGTGGCCCGGTACCTGGCCGCTTATGCGCAGACCTTGGCGACCAGCACCCTCCGCCAACGTCTGGCGGCCATCGCCTCTTGGCACCGCGACCACGGCTTTGTCGACCCGACCCGATCGCCGCTGGTGCGCAAGGTGCTCAAAGGCATCCAGACCCTGCACCCGGGCCAGGTCAAGCAAGCCGCGCCGCTCCAGATTCGGCGGCTGGTCGAGCTCGATGACTGGCTGGCCGCGGCGATCGCTGCGGCACATGCCCGGGGCGATGGGCCGGCGGCGCTGCGCCATCAACGAGACCGAGCGCTGGTGCTGCTCGGGTTCTGGCGGGGATTCCGTGGCGATGAACTGCTGCGTCTGGACGTGGCCCATCTCACGCTGGTGCCGGAACAGGGGATGACCTGCTTCTTGCCACGCAGCAAGGGTGATCGCCAAGCAGCCGGCGTCACCTACAAGGTGCCGGCGCTGTCGCGGTTATGTCCGGTGGAGGCGACCCAGGCGTGGCTGCAGGCGGCCGACCTGCAAGAAGGGCCGGTGTTTCGGGCAGTCAACCAATGGGGCCAGGTGAGCGCCGAAGGCCTGCATCCCAACAGCTTGGTGCGCCTGCTGCGCGAGTTGCTGACCAGTGCAGGCTTTGCCGATGCGGGGCTCCACAGCAGCCATTCGTTGCGCCGCGGCTTTGCCAGCTGGGCCAACGACCAAGGCTGGGACATGAAGGCCTTGATGGAGTACGTGGGCTGGCGCGATGTGCAGTCGGCCATGCGTTACCTGGACGGGCGTGACCCGTTTGCCCGGGACCGCATTGAAGCAAGCCTGCCCAGTCCAACCGTGCCGGTACCGGCGATGGCACTGCCGGCGCCGGAGGGCAAATCGGCCCTGCAGCTGCGCCTGCGCATGGTGCTGACCCCGTTTGCCCGCACGGGCCGCGGCGCGGCCAAGGCCCGAGGCCGAATTGAAGAGATCTGCTTGGCCCCGTTCCAGGCTGTGCGCCTGAACACCGCCAGCAGCGAGTACCAGTTGACTGCTCCCACCGATCCCGAAAGGGATCTGGATGAAATCCTGGCCACGTTGCTCGATGACATGCACCGCATGGCCGATACGCACCAGTGCTTCCTGGAAGCGTCGCTCAGTACAGACGACGGCCGGCACTGGGACTGATCCCCCTCACACCCTCCGGATCCAATGGCTACCCTTCACGAGACCGCCTACCCGCGACTGAAGCCTGATCCCACCGCCAAGGAACTGGAGGAGATCTATACCCCGACCGCCGCTGAGATTGCATTCGCCAAGCAGCTGACCACCCAGCCGGGTCCGCAGCTGGCGGTACTGATTCATCTCAAGCTCTTCCAACGCTTGGGCTACTTCACGCTGTTGGCCGACGTACCCGAGCGGATCCGGAAGCACATCGCCAAGGCCGCCCGACTCGGGCGCGTATTGGACACCGACCAGCTCGAACGCTACGACGCTTCCGGCAGCCAGCGCCGGCATATGCCGCAGCTTCGGCAATTCATCGGGGTACGTCCCCTGGATAAATCGGGCTTGGCTTGGCTGGACACAGTGGCCACCGGAGCAGCCCAGACCAAGCACACCATCCCGGACATCGTGAACGTCCTGCTCGAAGAGCTGGTGCACCATCGCTACGAACTGCCCGGTTTCCGCACTCTGGAGCTGGCCGCCATCGGCGCCCGTGAGCGGGTCAATCTGGGCTACTACCGCAGCATCAGCCACGCGCTGACGCCTGCCACGCGCACGCTCATCGACGAACTGCTGCGCGCACCGGAAGGGTCCAGGTTCACCGGCTGGCAATCACTCAAGCGCGAGCCCGGCCGGCCCACCAACAAGGAAGTTCGGTTCTACCTGCAGCACATCCGCATGCTGCAGCAGTTGGCCGACCAGCTGCCTCCCATCGATGTGCCGGTGCCCAAGCTCAAGCAGTTCCGTGCAATGGCTCGGGCCTATGACGCCAGCGAGCTGGCCGAACTGGCTCCGGACAAGCGCTATGCGCTGGCCACCATCTTCATTCGCGCCCAGCATGCCAAGACACTGGATGATGCAGCCGAGTTGTTCATCAAGCAGGTGCGCGGGCTGGAGAACACGGCCCAGCAGAAATTGCTGGCCTACCAGCTCGAACATGCCAAACGGGCCGACTTCCTCATCGGCCAGCTCAAGGAAATCCTGCAGGCCTATCAGCTAGACGGCAGCGATAGTCAGCGCGTGGATGCCATCGACAACAGCCTGGAAGCGGAAGTGTCGACCTTGCTGGCCGAATGCGAAGAACATATGGCCTACGCCGGGAAGAACTACCTGCCTTTCATGCTGCAGCCCTATGGCGCGGTCAGGCCGCTGCTGTTCAATGGGCTGGAGCTGATGAAACTTCGGGCGACCAGCCACGACGCCGGCATGGAGCCGCTGATCGCAGCGGTGCTCTCGCTGCGCAACCAGCGCCGTGAGCTGATCGAGGTCGCCTCCCTCGGTTTGGACCCGGAAAAGGACTTTGACTGGATGTCCAAGCTCTGGTGTCAGCACGTGTTCGGCAAGCGGGCCAGTGCAGCCGGCGCCGGCTGGATGCACCGTAAGTACTTCGAGCTGGCCGTGCTGGTGCAGGTCAAGGACGAACTGAAGTCCGGAGATCTCTTCATTCCCAGCAGCGAACGGTTTGATGACTACCGTGAGCAGCTGGTCGATGAAGCCACCTTGGCCCAGGAACTGGAAGCCTACGGCCAGGTGTCAGGCCTGCCCACCGACGCCGAGTCTTTCGTGGCGGGATTACGTGCACAACTGACCTCCCTGGCCGATGAGGTCGACGCGCGTTTCCCGGAGAACGTACATGCGGACATCCTGGATGGGCGCCTGGTGCTGCGGAAGGGGCAACGCGCCGAAGTCTCCAGCGCGATTACCACGGTGGATCGCCTCATCGCCGAACGGCTTCCAGAATCCAGCATCGTCGATGTCCTGATCGATGCCAGCCAATGGCTGGATCTGCACCGTTTCTTCCGCCCGATCGCCGGCACCGAGAGCCAGGTCGAAGATCTGCCCCGACGTGTGATCACCACGCTATTCTGCTATGGCTGCAACCTGGGGCCGACGCAGACGGCGCGGTCGATCAAGGGCTTCAGCCGGCGCCAAGTCGCTTGGCTCAACCTGAAATACGTGACCGAGGATGTGCTTGAGAAGGCCATCGTGGAGGTCATCAATACCTACAACAGATTCGACCTGCCTGGCTATTGGGGCAGCGGCAAGAGCGCATCAGCTGATGGCACGAAGTGGAGCGTCTACGAGGACAACCTGCTGTCGGAGTATCACATCCGCTACGGCGGCTACGGTGGCATCGGCTACTGCCACGTGTCCGACAAATACGTAGCGCCGTTCAGCCACTTCATTCCCTGTGGCGTGCACGAGGGCATCTACATCCTCGACGGTCTGTTGGCCAACACTTCCGACATCCAGCCTGAGATCGTCCATGGCGACACGCAGGCCCAAAGCTATCCGGTCTTCGGCCTGGCCCACATGCTGGGCATCCAGCTGATGCCCCGGATCCGGAACATCAAGGACCTGACATTCTTTCGGCCCGAACCGGGTAGGGCTTATAAGAACATCCAGGCACTGTTCGGGGACAGCATCGACTGGCAACTGATCGCCACCCATCTCCACGACATGCTGCGGGTGGTGATCTCAATCCGATTGGGCAAGATCACCGCGTCCTCGATCCTGCGCCGGCTGGGCACCTACAGCCGGAAGAACAAGCTGTACTTCGCCTTCCGGGAACTTGGCAAGGCCGTTCGAACGCTGTTCTTGCTGCGCTACATTGATGACAATGAGATCCGCAAAACGATCCATGCTGCCACCAACAAGAGCGAGGAATACAACGGCTTCGTGAAATGGGTGTTCTTTGGCAGCCAGGGGATCATTGCTGAGAACGTCCAACACGAGCAGCGCAAGATCATCAAGTACAGCCAGCTGGTGGCCAACATGATCATCCTCCACAACGTGGAAGGCATGAGCCGGACCTTGGCCGAGATGAGGAAGGAGGGGATTGAACTGACGCCCGAGATCCTGGCCGGCCTGTCGCCTTATCGGACCAGCCACATCAATCGCTTCGGCGACTACCACCTGGATCTTGAAAGGGAAGTGGCGCCGCTGAGCTACACAGCCAAGGTGCTTGAACAGACCCCATAGATGGGGAGAACCTGATCGAGAGACGAGCAATCAACTTTGAAATTCAGTCGCTTAGGCAGCTTTTGGCCCTGTACGTAATGATTCCCTGCCGACCCTCTTCAAGGTTCATCCCAGCGACTGCCCAGTTGAAGGCCGCTCTTTCGTGGGCATTGAGTTCCGCGTCGATAGCGTCAATTGACTGCCGGTATTGCTGCTGGGTTCCATTCGTAACCATCTTCTTGTCTGTCGGACCGCTGCAGGCAGCTAGCAGTGCTGATGCTGCCAGGATCAGTGTTGCTCTGCTTCTGGCCGCGGTGATGAAGCGGTATGGCTGTTCGCTCATGCGTCCCCCTGTCAATGAAGAAGACAGAATATCTGGTTTTTAGATATCGGAGAACTGGATATAGCTTTCTAGGCCGCTCAGCCAAGGCGCGGTCGTGTCGAAGTCCATCCATCGAAAAGAGTACGCTGCCCTCATTGAGGCTGTTCGCGAGGCGCGGCTAGCTGCCGGTCTGACCCAGGCCCAGGTGTCCAGCATGCTGGGCCGCAGCCAGTCATTCATCAGCGACGTCGAAACAGGCAAGAGAAGGGTTGATGTGGTGGAGCTGAGAGATATCGCCCGCCTGACAGGCCTTTCGCTGGGCAAGTTGATCACAAACTTTGAGAAGCGAATCAAAGACTAAAGCCCCTTAGGGTGTAGCGGTAGGTTCGCGCTTCTTGCCGGCCGGTCGGGACCAGGCGCACACGCCAGTGACAGACGGCCAACCGGATGGAAGGGGCACGCCCTGCCGGAAATCCGTGACGTAGATCGGCCTCGGCGTGCCGGGTCGAAACTTTAGGCTGTTTTGTGGAACCGTGGGGTCTGAACCCTCGTGTAGATCCGGGTGAAGCGACGTCTTTACAGTTGTTGATGTGAAGACATTTCTCCGGCCCACTCCACAGCAGCTCCACAGGTCGCTAAAGCGAACCCCTAAATGCCTCCGATGGGCTTGTCGCGGGGCCTATACCCTTTCGGCGCGACTGTCTGACGTGGAGGATTGCGCCCTACACAAGCTTCGAGACGCAAAGGCTATCGCTTGGCGGCGGCAGCGCAAGATGCGCAGCTGGGCCGCGAAGCATCCCCGGTTCCTACTGTTAGCCTTTCCGCTTTGGGGTGATCCCCGGTCATTCGCTGAGTTACCGGAACAGAAGCTTTGGCCGCGCATTCTTGGCGTTTTCGCGCTTGTTAGCCCCCATCATCGATGCGCTACAAGCCGATCCAGGAAGTGGCCAGTCACTAGTTCAATGGGCAGAAGTTGCTGGCGTATCCTCTCGGACTCCTGCAAGACGCTGGGTTGCCGCTACTGGCCTGGGATGTTGTGAGTGGCGCCAGAGGCTGAAGCTTGCTGCGTCCCTCCCTCTCCTCCAGAGCGACTGCAAAGTTGGTGATGTTGCCAAGCGGCTGGGCTATAGCGGCCCCTCCCCTTTTATTGCAATGTTTCGCCGACTAACCGGCATGTGCCCAACTCAGCTGAAGAGCGCTGTCTAGATGCAACTTCACCTTGAGGAGAGGGCCCTTTGAACCTGGCTAGCCGAAGAAGCGTTCCCCGAACAAGGAGAACGGGCCTCAAGCGGCCCGTTTTCATTTGAACTGCAGCTATGCAATTGTCTTTCAGCGCTTGGTCGAGGTGTCATCCACGACCATGACCTCGTCAGGCTTCTTGCGAGCTGCGTACTCCGCCAGTACCACACCAAATACTGCCATCAAACCGCCACCCACGACCCAGGTGCTCAGAGACTCTTTGAGGACCACCACCGCAAGCAATGCAGTGACGATCGGGACGAGATTGAAGAACCCGGCCACGCGAGCAGAGCCCAGCCGATGCAGGCCGGTCATCCATGCCAACGGTGCCATGATCGAAGCGCCGATTGCTGCGAATGCAATGCAGCCGATGGCTGCGCCACCCTGGACGCCAGTGCCTGCGACAAGGAAAAGAGGTAGCAGCAGGATCGTTGCAGACATGGCTTGAAGAAACAGGGATTCGATCAGCGTTACGGGAATGCGCCACTTGTGCATCAGCAAATTGTAGGTGGCAAAAGCCAAAGCGCCCAGCAGCATCAGGGCGTCACCTTTGTTGATTCCATGGGAAACCAAGGCTTCAAAGTCACCATGGGACACTACCGCTATCACCCCAACCAAGGAGATGATCGAACCAATCACTGCGCCACCGCGGACTGCGTGACCCATGAAGATGCGCGACAAGGCAAGAGCGATCAACGGGATGAGTGCCTGGATAACGCCCATGTTGGTCGCAGAAGTGAAATGTGCGGCGTAGTACGCCAGGCATTGGAACATGACACCGCCCAAAGCACCGAGCACGAGGAAGCGTGCCCAATTGGCTTTCAGGACCGCTAGGTTCGACTTCAGGCGCGGCAGGGCGAATGGGAGCAAGATGATGGCCGCAGCAAGCCATCGCCAGAAGCTAATATCGACCGGGCCGACGGTCCCTGCAGCGAGCTTTGTAACGATGGTGTTGGCGCCCCAGAGAAGGCAGGCCAGGAGGGGGAGCAGGTAGTACATGGCATCCTCAGATACTGGATATCAACAGCCAGTAGCGTAGACTTGGCGGAATTTCGTTACATCCATAATTTGCGCCAATCTTCATCTTGAATGCGACATGGCAATGGACCCCGTCCCCTCGTTCAGCTCCATCCCTGGAGACATCTACGTTCGGCAAGGGACTTTGCCTCCCTCCGACTGGGATGCTCGTGTGCATCCGTGGGGGCAGTTCAACTATGTTGCGCAGGGTGTCATGGAGTTACAGGTAGGCGAGGACTGGATGGTGTCCCCTACCCACTATGCGATATGGATTCCGCCTGGTGTTCACCACTCATCCCGAAACCGTGGTGCGGTTGCTTATCGATCCGCATACCTTTCGGTCGGCGCGTCGGCGCAGATGCCCAGCATTCCGACTGCGTTAGCGGTTAGCTCGTTGCTTAGGGAGATCTTGGACGAACTGGCCCGTCGTGACATCGGCGAGGCCGTTAAGCCAGAAGACCGGCGACTCTCCGCGGTCGCCCTTGACCTGATTCTGGCCGCGCCGGTGATGTCGAGCTTCCTGCCGCTGGCCAGCGGTGACGTGCTAAAGCGGATTCTGAGCTATGCCGAGACCTCCCTTCAGGACTCTCCGTCGGCACTTGAGGTCGCAGAGCGCCACCACATTAGTGTTCGATCACTTGAGCGCTTGGCAAAGCGCGAGCTAGGGATGGGGTTCGGAGAGTGGCGCAGTCGGCTTCGTTTTCTGAGGGCAATTGATGCCTTGGGTTCAGACCGATCAATTACGCAGATTGCAGACGATCTGGGCTATGCAAACTCAACGTCTTTCAGTGAGATGTTCAAGCGACACTCTGGCCGGACCCCAGACCAGTATAGAAGGGGCCTCAGTCCGCTCCAGCGAGAGGTGGAGCCCTCCTCCCGCTGAATCGAGGCAGGCCTCGAAGCTGTTGGGTCAACCATTTAGCTGGCCCAGACAGTGGCCATTCGGATCGATGGATCATCCAGAGGGTGTCAACCACCGGAGATCCACAGTCAACCACCTCAATTGCGTCTTGCCGAGCGAAGGATTCACGGGCGTGTCGCGGAATGACAGTGAATCCCAGCCCGAGCGATACCGGCTCAAGGATGAGCGCAACCTGATTGGTGAAGCCGTGTATAGGAAGCGCGCGTACGCCTGGATTTCCTGGGAACTTGCGGGCGAGAAGGCGGGTGGCCATAGCCTGGCCATCTGGATGATCAACGAAACCCAACTTTTGAAGATCCGCCCAGCTGTCCGCGCAGGCACCTCTCGGAACTACCAGCTCAAGCGCCTCCTCGGTGAAGGGCTCAGCCCGCAGCCGAGGGTCATCCGGCCGAAGTGCAAGTAGACCCACCTCGTACTTCTTCTCCAGTACCGCCGATAGGATTTCTGGGTCCGGCGAGAAGCGATGACGAATGATCAAGCCGGGATGGGTGCGCTGGAAGTCCAGCAACACCGGGTAAAGAGCAAGGCCAACACTCCCGGGGGTTATCAGCGCAAACTCCCCCTGATCGCTGTCCGCGCTCGCGAGCTTGGCTTGAAGCCGGCGATCGGCCGAATCCATCTCTTGGCAGTACTGCAATAGAGCCATTCCCGCCGGCGTCAGCTCAATAAATCGTGGTCTGCGCAGAAACAGGGCACCCAGCTGTTGCTCAAGATGACGTACATGCTGACTGACCGCAGCCTGGGTGAGCTGCAGCTGGCCTGCGGCCCTGGTAAAGCTCCCGACCTCTGCGATAGCCCGAAAGGATCGGAGCCAATGCTCATTCAGCATAAGAATATTTTATCAATCTGATAAAAATGGATCAGATCATGGTTGAGTTGCAGGGTCTAATCTTGCGGCTACCCCTCTCTTCAGTGGTGTGCCGTGCCTGCCCTACCCCCTCCCTACCCTCGCGCCTTCTCCCACATCGGCCTGTCTGTTACCGATCTCGATGCCGCGGTTTCCTTCTATACAGAAGTCTTGGGCTGGTACCTCGTCATGCCGCCGACCAGGATTGCTGAAGACGAAAGCGCAATTGGCGTGATGTGCACGGATGTGTTTGGGCCTGGATGGGGCAGCTTCCGCATTGCACATCTATCCACTGGTGACCGGGTTGGAGTCGAAATCTTCCAGTTCAATAACGCCGAGCGTCCCGCGAACAACTTCGAGTACTGGAAGTCGGGCGTCTTCCACTTCTGTATTCAGGATCCGGACGTTGAAGGCCTGGCCGCTCGGATTGTGGCAGCTGGTGGAAAGCAGCGAATGCCGGTTCGAGAGTACTTCCCAGGGGAGAAGCCCTATCGGATGGTTTACATGGAGGATCCGCTGGGCAACATCCTGGAGATCTACAGCCACAGCTACGAGCTTACGTATTCAGCTGGCGCGTACGTCTAGCTCCACGCACACCCTCAGCCAGCTTTCGACTGCCAGGCAGTCCTCGCCAAACTGAGACACGACGGTACGGAGCAAGTGTCTCGGCTGTAGAAGTCAGAGGTCTGCAAGTTAGAAGCTGGCGAACGTAATTTTAACGATTCATCGGCGAGCCGCGCCGCTAGCCCTAAGGAGCATATGATGAAAATGAACGGCATTCGTTGGCCGGAAGGCTACCTTCCTGGTTACACCGAAAACTTTGTCTCGAATGAGCTGATCGTCCTCGGCCTTGCCGCAGCTGATGTTTGGCCGTTGCTTGAAGAGCCACGTCTGTGGCCGACCTACTACGGAAATTCAGCCAATGTGCGCTTCCACGATGGCGCCGGCCCTCTGTTGCGAAACGGGGATCGATTCTACTTTGAAACCTTTGGCTTCCCCGTGGAGGCTCAATGCGTCGAGCATGAGGCTCCTACCTCCGAGGGTCCGGGCCGGATCGCTTGGCATGGCTGGGCCGGTGAGCCCGGGTCTGCCGATCGACTTGACGTTCATCATGCGTGGATTGTCGAAGACCTTGATGGTGGCCGAGTGCGGATCCTCACGCAGGAGACGCAGAAGGGACAGCCTGCAGAAGCCCTGCGTCTGGCCAAGCCGAATCCAATGATCAATGGTCACCAGGATTGGCTGGACGGCCTGGTGGAAGCAGCTCGAGCCGCCAAGTCAACGTCCTAAGCCGGAGTAAATCCCCGTGCTTGCTCCTCTTGCTCTCCCCAAAGCCCCGTTTATGTCTGCCCTGTTTAGCCCATTCGAGCTCAAAGGTGTCACTCTTAAGAATCGTATCGCGGTGCCGCCCATGTGCCAGTACAGTGCGGAGGACGGCCGTATCAACGATTGGCATCTCAGCCACTATGCCGCGCTTGCGCGCGGAGGCGCTGGGCTCGTGATTGTCGAGGCTACCGCCGTGTCTCCGGAAGGACGCATCACCCCGGGATGTGCTGGCCTGTGGGGTGATGAGCAAATTCCAGGAATGGCAGCCATCGCTTCTGCCATCAAGCAAGGCGGTGCCGTAGCTGGCATCCAGATCGGCCACGCAGGGCGCAAGGCTAGTGCAAATCGGCCATGGCAAGGCGATGACCACATCGCAGCCGATGATCCCGCAGGATGGGCGATCCTTGGTCCCTCGCCGATCGCCTTTGGCGGCTCGCTCGATAGAGTTCCCAACGAGATGACGGTTGAGGACATTCATCGCGTTCAAGCGGATTTCGTCGCTGCAGCCAAGCGTGCGCTTGCTGCAGGATTTGAATGGCTGGAGCTTCACTTCGCTCATGGCTATCTGGCGCAGAGCTTCTTCAGCCCCGACAGCAACAAGCGGGAGGATCGCTACGGTGGCAGTGCGGAGAACAGAGCACGCTTCCTGCTGGAGACATTGGCGGCCGTCCGTAAGGTTTGGCCCGAGCATCTGCCGCTGACCGCGCGCTTTGGAGTTGTGGAGTACAACTCGCGCGATGGCCAAGCACTGGTCGACTCCATTGAGATTGGCAAAGAAATGCGAGAGTTGGGGCTTGATCTGCTCAACGTGAGCATTGGCTTCAGTGCTCTTGGTGGCCGCGTCCCATGGGGTACACAGGCGTTCCTGGCACCCCTTGCTGAGCGATTTGCTAATGAAACTGGGCTTCCGGTGGCCACAGGTTGGTGCATCGATGATCCACAGACTGCCGAGCGCGTTGTAGCGGACTGTCAGGTTGACCTAGTGATGATCGGGCGGGCCCACCTATCCAATCCGCACTATCCGTACCAAATGGCCATTGCGCTTGGCCAGGAGCTCCCAGCCAGCGTGCTACCCACGCCTTACAGCTATTGGCTGAGCAGATACAAAGGCCCGGGCAAGGCGTCGGCTCAATAGGAGCGAGCCAGCCCCCTCCTCCATCGAGCAATAGGGGCAAATGATCTGGCTCCCATCGAGAATCCCTAACGCCATTGCAAGCTGCTACCCCGCCTCAACACAGGCGGGGACAGGCACCATTAAAGTTGCTCCGCCTTGTCCGCCAGGGGTCACCGAAGCGGCTGCGTGAGCGAGACGGGATGGGAGGTCTGACTAGGCGCCGAAGAAGACTCGAGCTAGCGAGAGGCACTTGGCCGACGCTGCCTTGCCGGCATGCTCAAGCGCGAGCGCTCCGCCGCCGACAAGATGACCATCAGCACAAAGGGGTTGGCTACCTGAATCATGACTACGGACGTCTCTGAGATTGCACCTTGCAGCAGGAGAATCATCGGAATAGTGAGTAGGGCATGGAACAACACTCCCGCACCAACCAAAAGGGCTAGTGCTCGATAGCTCATACGACCCGCGCCAAAGGATGTGTAGATCATCCAAGCGCAGAGGGGGATGAAGATGATGATCGCAGTTAGCGTTCCCGCGCCGTAGCCGACCCCGAGAATCAGCGGGATCACGTGGAAGACAACGTTGATCATGATGATGCTGTAGATCGCATAGCCCCTTGAGCCAGGGCAAGGCTGGAAAGATTGAAGGCGGCGATCGCCTGCCCTGGGTGAAGACGCGTGGTGAGGACAACTACGCGATCTCAGAGCAAATCGGCTGGCAGGTCCATGTCTATGGACGAGCCAGTACTGAACTAAAGGGCTGGTGCGACAGCCGCGGCATGGCTCTTCGCGAGTTTACCTGGCACGAAGAACATGGCCGCGCTGGACGTCAGCAGGACGCTGTCTACGTTCTGCGGCCTGACACTTGGGTGGGATTGGCACAGCCAACGCAGTCCCTAGACGAGCTGCAGCGCTATTGGGATTCCCGCATGGGCAAGAGATTGAGCACGTGAGCGAGATGCAACCTAAGTGGAGTCGTCGCAAGGAGGCGCGGCCGCTCGAGATTGTAGACGCTGCGGTAGATGTTTTCCTTGAGAACGGCTTTGCTGCCGCAAAGCTCTCTGATATCGCGAAGCGCGCACGAGTCGCGAAGGGCACGATCTACCTCTACTTTGAAACCAAGGAAGAGCTGTTTCGAGCCGCAGCGCGCCAGTTGATCTCCACAAATCTGGAAGGCCTTGAGACGGCACAGGCGACCTTCGACGGGTCGATTGAGGAGCTAATCCCGACGCTCCTCCAGCGAGCGGTCTCATCAGGTGGCGATGCCCGCTTGTCTGCAGCATTGCGAATGGTGCTATCGGAGAGCCGAATGTTTCCTGAGCTTGCGAGGATCTGGCATGACGAAGTTGCATCTCGCATGATCCGGCTGGTGGCAAGCGCTGTCGAGCGGGCGCAGGCCAAGGGGACCGTCCGCGCCGGCGACTCAAATCTCATGGCCTTTTCAATCACGGCTCCGATCGTAATGGGTGTGCTGTTCCACGAGCTGTTCGGGACCTCGAGTCCGCATGCACCTGCGCTGGACAAACTTGCGTCCCAGCATGCTTCAATGATCCTTCATGGCATCACTGTGGATGCGATGTAAGCCGCCCTCACGGAGTTGTTAAGGGTTAGGCCACATCTATCCCTCCATGATTGAGATCAGTTGTCCTAGCCCTGCGACTTCGAGGGTGATCGTCTGCCGGCCAGAAGCAGATTCAGCGCGGCACAATCCTAGCCAGCGCATGCGCCCAAGGCATTGCTACTTGAAGGATGGGCAGCCATTGGCAAGCCACCAGCAGGCTACCGTCCTTCGTCGCCCCATGCGCACCGTCACGCAGTTCGAGCAGGGCATCCGGCCCGGGTTAGTCGTCCATCCCGCTGCAGACGATCAGGTCGAAACGACCCGTCGGCCACTCCTGCAGTTTCTGGGCGCAGGCCGCCGGAAGCGATAGAACGTTGAGTGTCGGTCCGAGGGCTGGCGCACCTCGTAGCCGCTGCCTCGATATCCCCCCGAGAACCGCTGGCCGAACGCAAGCGTCAGCGCCTCCACGCTCAGCACCACGTTCCAGATCCTTCGTGGCCCCACTTGCCGCTTCGCTTCCTGCGTTACGACGGCCAGCGCAACGGCCCCGATGACCGCGGACTGGTACCGGAGTTCAGGCACCACTCGCCGAGCTCCCGCGCGCCTGCGATCAGACGAAGACCTCATCGAGCAGGTCCCGCAGCGCGCCGTTCAGCCTCGGGTCGCCCTGTCCCTGCAAGGACAGGTACAGCGACAACGGGTCCACGACGGTGCCCGCGCCACCCAGGCGGGTGGAGTACGCCCAATGCTGCACGTCTGCATAGCCCTCGCCGGCCACGGGAAACCATTCCGGCTCCGGATGCCGACGGAAGCAGTCTCGTCCGATCGCAGCGATCGGACGCGATGGCGCCGCCAGTTCGGTGAGAACGGACAGGCCGGTTTCTCCCGCAGCACGACAATGATCGGCCAGCAGCATGTCCAAGCCACTTTTGCCGATGCAAGTGGTGCGCAGCACCGGCGAGCGCAGCCGCGGCAGCGCGACCGCCCACAAGGAGCGGCGCGCTTTCAAGAACCGTAGCTTCGTCTCCCGCCCCTCGCGCTGGGCGCTGACGAGGTTAGCCGCCACCAGTTCACGGGCGACCCGCGAGGCAGTCATGCGTGAGTAGCCTGCCTCGCGCGCCAGGTCGAGCGGCACCCACGGGACGCTGCCAGGGATGCCGCGCTCCTCCAAGTCGGGCCGCAACAGGGCCGCGATCAGAACCGCTTGTGCCGGATGGCTCAACCGCTCCCCAGCGGATGTGAGCACCCTTGGAGACGAATCGCGCTCGCGTAAGCTCATCAGGAAGCTCGGAGCGAACAGTTGGCTACCAGGCACAACGAAATCCACCCGAGACTCGATGAGCTTGGAGCGAATGTAGGGCGAAACGCCGGAGAGCACGAGAATGACCCTCAAGCCGGCCTTTTCCGCCAATCGATGCACCTGCGCGATCAGCCGCAAAGGTGGCAACGGTTCCGTCTGCGCCGGGACGGTGGCCAGCAGCACCCTGTGGCCGAGCAGGTCAAGCTCGGCCAGGCCGAATAGGGTGGCGAGGAAGTGGGGTAAGCCGCGCGTCTTGGAGCTGGGCCAGGGCTCGAGCTCACCGACCATGTCGGGTAGTAGACCCTGAAGATAGCGGGCTGCGGCGTCGAGGTCGTTCATAGCAGCGAATGTAACGGAGGTTCTTTACCGTAACAAGGCGCGGTGACAGTGAAACTGCTCTGTTACAGTCCAGTGCACCAGGCCCCTGCTACATCGCCAGGCGAGTTCCCCCGTTCAGACGCCAGCTACTCCCTCCGACTCCGCACGATTTGCCGGATAGCCCTCGGCAGTGGATTACTAGAGAGAGGTTTGTGACTATTACCGCGTAGTTGTAACGAACAGCATTTGCATGGGCTATTCATTAGGCAGCACGATTGTGTCGTAGTTGAAGTCTCGAGGCCGCTGACCGGTTGCCTTGATTGCTTCTTCGACGGCTCTATCGAGCATGAGCAGGTACTTTTTAACGATCTCGCTCCCCCGCCCCTTTTTCATCTCTTCTTTTCTCAGAAAGAGTTCCTGGATCTCCTTAAGTGCACTCACAGCCGTTGCTGATTGCTGCAGCGCAATCGCCAAGGATCGGTTCGGCACGTCAACATAGTTGACTGAATCGAAAGCCTTATGAAGCTGGGTCAGATGCGCCAAGATCAGCCGGGGGCCGCCGAATCCTCCCTCGAACTGCGCCAGCATCAGTGTCGCTGGAAATCGCGCATAGGAAATCAGCTCTATGAGGGACTGTGTGACCTCCCGTCTCCTGACTCTGGCGTGCCAAAGGGGGATCAGTCCCGCGGCGATGATGGCTGCGATGCTGCCGATCGCTTGCACCCACGCCGGCCAGTCAAGCGCTAACGTGGCGGATTTGGGACTCGGCTTGCTCATGAGTGCCCAAGTCAAGACGGCTCCTGCGGCAAAGGTCATCACAGCGACCACCGCCCAATCTCTGTCAGTTCTTCCCTGCTTCATGGCGTTCCTCCTCCGGCGTGCTGGTTTCTACCGTTCGTACGGGGCCTGTCGCGCCGTGCTCTCGGGCGCGGTCGAGGATGAACTTTGGGGGGGGGCGTGTACGTCCTCCAAGTCTTTCGGGGAAAGAAGCCTTGATCGAATGGATGGCCTCAAGTCTTAGATTTCCTGCTATTGGGTTCTTGTGTCGGCTCGCCCACTCTTCTGGGCGCGGTGCGGCGTGGCTTGCTTTGCCTGCTTGGCGTTGCCGTGTTCGCTCTCCCTTGTCGGAGTGCCTCGGTAACTTGCCGAGTGGTTTCCTTCAGTGACGTCAGCTGCGCCTCCAAGCCATCAGCCCGCGCGTTCACGCCTTCCAGTCGGCGCAATGCCTGTTGCTCGCGGTTGGCAGCAGCAATGGCTTGTTGCTCGCTCTCTCGCAATGAGGTGGCCAAGGCCATGCGCTCCCGCCCCCACTCCTGCTCGGCTGACCGCAACGCCTGGCGATGCCGGTCAACCTCCGTATGGGCACGATCCTCCACTGCCCTGACGTGCGCCTGGAGCGCCCTCCTCTCTTCTTCGTGAGCGGCCGCGGCCTCGCCCAGACTGCGGCGTACGGCATCCAGTTCCTGCTCGAGTCGCTCCGCCCGTCCATAGGCTCCATCGCGTTGGCGCAGCAGGTCTTGTACTTGTGCCGTCATCTGGGAGACCTGTGCCGCCAACTGCTCCGCGGTGGTGGCGGCGGCCTGAGTCTGGACCTGAGCCTCCCTTTCGCGCTTCTGGCTGGCCTCAATCGCCAGCGTCAGGGCCACCCGGTCCTCCTCCAGCAGGCGCTCGCGTTCCTCCAGTGCGTGCCTGGTCGACTCCAGCTGGGTCTGAGCGAGCTCGCCGGCATCCTGCAGCGCGGCCTGCCACAAACGCTGGCTCAGGTGAGCTACCCGCTCTGGGATGCCTGGAACCGCCGCCTCAATGGCGCGCTGGCGCAGGCGAAAGCCTACGGTCTGCCACCAGGTCTCCAGCCAACGCGTGACGGTGTTGGGCGAGCCGGTGCCCAAGTGGGCTCGGATTCGCTCGACGGTGGGACGTTCGCCGGCGGCGATGATGTCGTCCGCTGCCTGGTGCACATCCAGTTCGCTGATGCCCTTGGCCATTGGGTGTCCTTCTGCGGAACGGTGAGAATTGGCAGGCCATGTCTGATAAGGCATATTTATCAGATGTAGCTCAACCTAATCATAGTGCACAATACATAGTACATATGAATAATATCACTGCTGCGTCAGGGGAACTCGTTTCGGGGCTGGTTCCGGAGCGGCTGGCCACTTCCGCCGCAGAAGCGGTGCGAGACATCCTGCAGGAGGCCGAAGCGCCTAACACCATTCGCAGCTACGCCGGCGCCCTGCGCTATTGGGCGGGCTGGTTCGAAGGGCGCTATGGCAGGCCCATCGCCCTACCCGTCCCCCCGGCGGCAGTGGTTCAGTTCATCGTGGATCACATGGGGCGCTCAGGCGATTTGGGGCTTCGTTGGGATCTGCCTGCAGACTTGGATAGTGCCTTGGTGCATGCGGGCCTGAAGAAGAAGCCTGGGCCGCTGGCGTTCTCCAGCCTGGTCCACCGGGTGGCGGTCTTGTCGGCGGCCCACAAGCAGGCCCGCCAAGACAACCCTTGCGAGGATCGCGCCGTGAGGACCCTACTGTCCAAGGGGCGCAGGGCTTCTCACAAACGAGGCGAGCGCCCGGCCAAGAAGACCGCGCTGTCAGCCGCAGATCTGCGCGCAATGGCGGCCACCTGCGACACCTCGCTCAAGGGGAAGCGCGATCGCGCCCTGCTCTACTTTGCCTTTGCTAGCGGCGGGCGCCGCCGCAGCGAAGTCGCCGAGGCGACGGTGAATCACCTCACCCGACTGCCCGAAGGCGGCTACACCTATCGCTTGGATCACGGAAAAACCTTGCAGTCCGGGCCAGTGGTTGGCAGCAGCCCCGACAAGCCCATCCTGGGAGAGGCAGCCACCGCACTGCAGGACTGGCTGGACATGGCCGAGATTACCGACGGCCCCCTGTTCCGGCGCGTCTGGCCACGGTCATTGGGCGGCGCGCTCAGCGGCAAGGCGGTCGCCGCCATCGTTAAGGACCGGGCGCGGTTGGCCGGTCTGGACGGGGACTTTGCCGGCCACAGCCTGCGCTCGGGCTTTGTTACCGAAGGTGCGCGGCGTGGGGTGGCCCTGCCGGCGCTGATGGCGATGACCGATCACCGCTCCGTGGCCAGCGTGATCGGATATTTCCAGCAGGGCGGCGTCGGCAGCAACCCCGCCGCGCGCCTGATGGATGAGGACTGAGCCTCCGGCCCGAGCGGCCAGCAGTGCGCGTTGAATGTGCCCCGCTCGGGCCCTATCCTGCACAAGACGCGCACCATCCACGGCAGGAATCAGGGGGCAGCATGAAGCTAGTCAAGGCACGGATCCGAAACTTCCGTTCTGCAGAGGATTCCGGAACGTTCGATGTCGGAGAGCTGACCTGCTTGGTCGGTAAGAACGAGGCGGGCAAGACTGCAATTCTGACGGCGTTGTTTGGTACCCGTCCCATCGCCGACCAGTTTGCTTACGACACGGTGCACGATTACCCCCGCCGCTTCCTCACGCGGTATGAGGAACGCCACGACGACGAACCCGCACCGGTTGCCACCCTGACCTGGGAGCTCAGCCACGAAGACCAAAAGGCGGTCGCCGACGTCCTGGGTGCCGGCGCGTTAAGTAGTACGACCGTTGACGTAACGACAGATTACAGTGGCCACAGCACTTGGAGCATTCACGTCGATCCCAACGTGGTGCGCGCGTTTCTGCTCGACCAGCACGGTGTGGCAGGCGAGGAGCGGGAGAAGTTTTCCAAGATATTGCTGGATCGACTCGTGGTCGAGATAGATGCGCACCCCGAGCCGTCTGACCAATTGCAGGCGGTCAAGCGGTCCATCAGCGGCTTCCGCAAGGGGAAACCAGTGCTGGCGGCCATCGATATCCTGCAGAAAAGGATGCCGGCGTTCTTCTATACCTCTCACTTTGATCGCATGTCCGGGGAGATATCGCTGGACAAGCTGTCTCGTGACACCCAAAGCGGCGCGACGATCTCCCCGGGTGACCAGATTTTCCTCGACTTCCTCGAGTACGCCGGGACGTCGGTCAGCGAATTGCAGTCCAGCACACGCCTGGAAGAGCTCAACGCACGTTGCCAAGCCGCCTCCAATGAAATTACCGATGAGATCTTCGAGTTTTGGAGTCAGAACGACGCGCTCAGTGTAGAGATAGCGCTTGCCCAAGGCCTCTCCGAGGATCCCGCCCCCTTCAATAGCGGGACTGTTGCCAAAATCCGCATTCGGAATGACAACCACAAGGTTTCGGTGCCCCTGTCTGAGCGCAGCGCCGGATTCGTCTGGTTCTTCTCCTTCCTGTCGCAGTTCAAGCAGATGCGAAAGAGGAACCCCGGTGCGATCATCCTTCTGGATGAGCCTGGATTGACGCTACATGGAAAGGCGCAAGCTGATCTGCTCCGCTACATCATTGAGCGTCTACTCCCCGACCCCCAGGTCATCTACAGCACCCACTCGCCCTTTATGGTGCCGGCCGATCGTCTTGCGGACGTTCGCGTCGTCGAGGACGTTGTCACCTACGACCAGCGTCGCCGCCCCACCGTTAAGGGCACACAGGTCTCCGCGGACGTCCTGAGCGTCGATCAGGACACGCTGTTCCCCCTTCAGGCCCATCTCGGTTACGAGGTTACCCAAAGCCTGTTTGTGGGAGCGCATACCCTGTTGGTCGAAGGACCTTCGGATGTGCTCTATCTTCAGGCGGCATCGCACGCGCTCAAGCAACGCAAGCGCCAAGGCTTGGACAGCCGGTGGGTGATCTGCCCCACAGGCGGCATAGACAAAGTGCAATCGTTCGCCTCGCTCTTCTCTGGCAAGGGCATCCACATGGTCGCCTTGTGTGACTACGGCAATGGCGATAAAGGCAAGGTGCAGCGGCTGAGGGAGTCTCAGATCATGAAGACTTCCGGCGTCTTGGTAGCCACGGATTTCACCGGAAAGGCGGAGAGCGACATTGAGGACTTCTTCGCACCCGCCGTCTTCGCCGACATCCTCAACGGTGCCTACGGTCTGAAGGGAAAAGGGCAAATTTCCGCCCGGCAGTTCAGCCAAGACGGTGCCCTGACGCGCCAGGTCAAACAGGCCGAAGCACTGTTTAATGTCATGGGGGCTTCCGTTCCGCCCCTGGATCATTTCACTCCCGCCAACTGGCTCATCCAGAATCAGCACGTGCTGGCCGCGGAAACTACGGCCATCAATGAAACGCTGGAGCGCTTTGAGAAGGCCTTCGCTGAGATCAATGCGGCGCTAGGGGCCGGTGCGTAGATGAACCTCTGCCAGAGCTCCGCAATGGCAGCGGGTTCCTCTCCCGGCGCGCACTCATCGGAGGGCAGGACTCGGCTGCCTGACTCCCGCGCCATGAAATCGGCCTCTAACAGTGCGCCCTTTCCCTGCCATGCTGGCCCTGCGAATGCCGGGTCCGCAGAGGGCGCTTTAGACGCGCCAAGCCCAGTCTGATCCGTGAATGCGGCGACCACCCTGCCGGTTCCAGCGGAACGCCTCCCACATCAGAGTCGGCGGCGTTCCACCGTACTTCAACTCATCAGCCAACCGGATGAACACCTCATCGGTAATCCAGGTTGACGGGGCAAGGTCCAGGTCCGTGAGCTTGGCCGCATGATTGGCCGCGCGTCCAACCCAGACGATGTCGTTGCCGCCTCGAATACCCGTGCGAGCAGCTCGGATTGGGCTGCTGTCGATTCCGACGACATGCCTCACGGTACCTGTCCAGTCGGGGTACTGCTGTTTCAACGCTGGCATGACGATCATCTTGACCGCATAGTTGATTTTCAACCCGGCCTTAGCCGCCGGCGTGGCTTGCCGGTCACCCACCCAGATGCCCATGACACGATCTCCGTCGTAGGAGGTGATCTTGCCGCCCTCTTTCCTGATGATCGTCGCTGCACAGTGCAGGAACGCTTTGTAGATCTCTGCACTCAACTGCCAGGCTTCGGTGTCGACCATATTCGTTGAGCCGTTCAGGTCCGCGTACAAAACAGTGGCACGATCAAACTCCACTGCGTCATTGCCCAATCGCAGATCTTCTGGATCGGGTACAACTTGACCTCTCCGTGTAGACCATCGGGTTTGTGCTATCGCCTGCACGGCGGCCGTCATCTCTTCCAGCAGTGCCACCGTCAGTCCCTCGGCCCAGCTTCGAGAATGCGGGAGCGAATTTGTTCGCATGCCGGTGCAATCAAAGCCCGGGCGTCCGGGCCAGGGGTGTATCGGTAGGGGACGGTCGTGAGCCCCGTGAGATCACTGGGAAGCTTCAGCTTGTCTTCGCGCGGCTCCATCAAGAAGGCGCGCCGACGCCCCAGGAATCCAATGAACATACCCAGTTCAAAGACGACGTTGTCGCGCATGACAGGCCACTCGTCACCGCGGCTGATGACCATGTCATCCGCGTGGGCCACGGCAATGGCAAAGTCTGCCTGTTCCAGCTGGCGCTCGAGCTCGTCAAGTGTGTAGTTGGCGGCGCGGAACACCCCGTGGTCCCATACCACCGTCAGGAACGGGTCGTGCTCGAAGTGCTGTACCAGCAACCGCGTGACAGGGAGCGCCTCCACCGACGACATCACAAAGACCCGGACCTGTCCGCGAGGTTGGGTAATCATGTGATTGCGCTCTTTTAGACGGCGCGAAAGGGTCGCGGCCAGCCGCCGCCAGATGACGGGGTGTGAATCCGCAATCCTGCTGAAATCGATTTCCGGCACCTTTAGCACTACGGTCGGCTCGCGTGCAGTAACAGTTGCCGCCCGCAGTTGCGCCGGTTCGATGGCTGCCATTTCGCCGACGTGGTCCCCAGCCCTTCGGGTATTAACCACTTTGCCGTTGACCAGCACGTCCACGGAGCCGGAGACAATGAAGAAAACGTCGGTCTCTGGGGCGCCCTGAGTGATAAAGGCCTGCCCTGTCCCCACGTCGAGCAATTCCCCGGCCTGTGCCAGCTGGGCTGCGGCCGCGTCCAAGCCGGCCAGCAGGCGGAACTCAGCCAAGGCGGCGATCAGTCGCCTGCCATCATCCGCCGCGAGGCGCTCGACGATCCCAGTCCCCATACTGCCCCCTTGAAAGTGTGAACTGGGTCCCAATATACGCCCAAAGGAGCTGGAATGAATCCGGCTGCCAGCCACGCCGTAGGCGACGCGACCCGCCCGGCCTGGCCTCCTCTTGGGCGCAGGGAGTAGCACGATGGGACACAGCTGGAAAAAAGATCGCACCAAGAAGCGCATTGCCACCCGTTACGCCGAAGTCCGCGACGTGGACATCCGCGATTACAAGCGGGAAACCTCGCTGGTGGATATTCCAGTCAATCGCGCCTATCGCGTCCAAGGGGCGCATGTCTACATCGACATCGTCAATCTGGCGGACATGCTTAGCTGCACTGACATCGAAGGCGAAACCTGCCACAAGCGGGCCCTTCGATTCCTGAATCAGCACTACCGCGCCGTCCATCGCATCCTCGTTGAAAGTGATGCCATCCGTGTGGACTTTCACAACCAGCGGCTGCATGCGGTTGTGACCAAGCCGTACGGCGATGCCAACGAACGCGCCCGGATCGAGCGCGCGGTTGCGATCGCCCAGCTCGCCATCGATGTGCTGGCTGAAACGGGCGACTCGGACGCGCACATCCCCAATGCCCAGGTTCGTGTCGGCATTGACAGCGGGATGGCGTTGGCCGTCAACAATGGTCGTCGCGCCAGCCGAGAACCTCTTTTCTTAGGCTCCCCAGCCAATCAGGCGGCCAAGTGTGCCGGGCATGGAGGGGCTGAAGGCATCTACCTGACGCACGGCGCACGTGCCGTGCTTGAACTGCCTACCTTGACCGGCAACAAGGACCGCACCACTTCGCTGACCGATGCTCAGATTTCCGCATGCGTCGAGGCCGCTGCACTCGGCATTTCCAAGTCGCGCATCATCGAACTCTGGAAAGATGAACAGGCCGAGCTCCCTATCGGCGAATTCAAGTTCAGTCGACCGACGCCTCCGCTTTCTGATCTGGACTTCTCCCTGCTCAGCGCGGCGAACTCAAGGCGATTTGATGGCGTTTCGATCTATGCCGACATTGACGGATTCACCGACTTCGTGGACAAGCACTTAGAGGAGGATCCCGAACATCTGGTTCGAACACTGCACGTATTGCGCTCTGAGCTGGATGCGGTCGTACACGAGGATTTTGGAGGGCGTCGTGTCCGTTTTATTGGCGACTGCCTTCATGGGGTGCTGCTGGAGGGCACGTCACAGACGACAGATGCGCAGGACACGGTCAGCACCGCTGCCCAGTGCGCGGGTGCATTGCGCAGCAGTTTCTCCACTGCCCTGGAGCAACTGAGCGCCGAAGGCGCGGAAGTGGCAGAGCTGGGATTGGCCATTGGCTTCGAACTTGGCCCCCTTGCCATTTCCCGCCTGGGCATGAAGGGGAGCCTTCTGCGGTGTGCCACGGGGCGAGCGGTGTTGGAATCTGAAGCCCAACAACGACTCTGCGACGGTGTGGAGACGGCCATTGGTGAAAATGCCTACAAGGCCGCCAGCGCCGCGATACGGACCGTCTTTACCGACAAGCGAAAGGCGGCGAACCTAGACTATGCCGCAGCGGTGGAGGAACTCGCCGCATCCGGGGACCGCGTGGCGAAGGCAACACTGGAGGCACACTACGCTGAAGTGGCACCCGCAGTGGCTCCTGCGCTCGCGCAGCCGATCCGTCCTCATGTGGCCGCGACGTGACGCCAAGGCCTTTGGAGCTGCTGCAGCGCGTGGCACCGGACTACGGTGCCACGTTGATCGTAGACCCTGTCGGGGGGCTGGTTGGGATCACAGTGGTTCGGGCCGGCGGAGCCGAGTACGCATTTAGATTGCTCGTCTCCGTTGCAGGCGAGCACGTCTCAGTGCGCGAGATCGCCGACCCCGGCATGCTGCCGGGGTTCTGTCCCGATCGGCATATCAACGGTGACCGTAGCTTCTGCCTCGGCTGGGGAGAAGACAATCCGAGCCGGATCCAAGACGAAGCAGCAGCGAGGCATTGGTGGGCCACGGTCTACCAGTACCTGACCTACCAGATCGGCGCGAACGCCCGCCGGGTCTTTCCTGGAGCGGAGAACGGCCGCGCGCACGGTCGTGCTGCGCAGCATCAGGCCAATGCTGAGCAGGCAGCCGAACGACTGGGTCCGGCATTCAAGGCAGATGTGCTCGCGGGGCAGTTCATGGTCCGCAAGGATTCGCGCCCTCAGAAGCGGAGGCTCGAGCTCTGGCACGGCAAACTACTCCTTGCTCGGGTGTCGACGCGCACTGAAACCTTGGTCGGGAGACCCCCAGTCTGCCCATGTGGCCGCGATCCTGACGGTGCGATCACTGCATGTGGCGACCACGCTGCGGCCCTGGTCACTTTCATCTTGGAACAGCACCGATGTGCGCTGGCCGACACAGCTTTCCTTGAGGATTGTGCGGCTGCAGGAGCGCGCTGCTGCGGAACGCTGGACATCTGCGGTCTTCGATCTGCCATCAAACGAACACAAACCGTATCCCTCAAGACAGAGAACTCACCCCGTGCAAGAACCTCAAAATTCTGGCGGCCACCCGCCAAATCAAAGCGACCGCGTTAGTGCCGCTTGGCAGCAGCTGAATTTGGTCTTGGGCTTCTTCTCCCGTGTAGACACAAAACTCTCGGTCGGCCTGGGTATCAACCTGGGCATGCTTGCCATGATCGCGACGCGGCTGCCGAAACTTGATGAACTAACGGCCCTGATCTCGGTTGCGGGCGTTTTGTTCCTTACACCGCTTACTGTTAGCTTCTGGCACCTGTGGTACGGATATTTTCCGGAACTGCGAGGCGGGTCAAATTCGCTCATCTTCTTTGAACGGGTGTCGAGCATGGCCGAGCACGAGTTCTTGCAGAAGTGCGCGGAGCGTACGCTGATGGAGTTCGAGGAAGACCTCCTGGGTCAATGTTGGCGCAATTCCAAGATTCTCTCGTCAAAATTCAGCTGTTTGAAGTACGCGTACATTGCCACTGTTCTGGCAATCGCCCCATGGATGGCACTCATCGTTGTGCTGCCTCCGCCGGCAAAGTGACACACAAGTGGCTTCTGCTCATCCAGTTGTTGAGCCGGAGCCCCGGGCAGCGCTGACAGGGCCGGGCCTTCCGGCCCAAGTCGGCCCAAGGTGAGAAACGGTGCTGGCCATTGCCGGAGTTTGGCCATCGGCTATCACACGCACGTCGCAGTTAGCTCCCTTTCGGAAGGGGATGCCAGCCTAGACGTGCAGCAAACTCACGACGATAGACGGTGTCAATCTGGGGCGGGGCTCGCCGGACGTACTCTTCTGCGAGCGTCGCAGTTTGCCCTGAGAGGCTTGCGAGGTAGGCAACTGCTTCTTCCACTGATGGGACGCGTTGATTTTCCCCGTTGAACTTCGGTGGCAGCGCCGTCCATAGCACAGTGGTAATCCCGCGAGCAGCGGCCCAGTCAGCGAGCCCAGGAATACTCGCCGGTGCTGGACAGCCATGTGTCCAGACCCCCAAGTGTCGCTCCATGTTCTTTGAGGGAATGGCTTCCCGCTCACGCAAGGCTCGCTTGGCGTCGCCCTCGTCGTCGGTACCAGCCTCAACCCAGAAGGAGGTGACAGCAGACGCGGCCGCATGCATGACCAACGTAAGCCGTCCATTGCCGGATTGCCTTAAAAACTCTACGCAAACCGTTGGCCCGTCTGCCAGCCACTGTCCACGAACCGGTAGACCGTCGGGTTGCCATACCAGCGACCCCCAACCAAGATAGGCAATCATCTTGAGCCTCTACTCGACTGCGACAGCCGTGCCGCCCACCACAAGCGGCTCATTTCGTAATCGGTCGAGCCTTTAGTCTCTGCGCTCACCATCCTGGATGCCTCCTCGTCTCAACAAGACTCTGTATTGATAGCGCTACCGCGCCATCTGCCGCGATGTTGCGCTGCAGGGTCCGACGCCGGGCGAGAAGAAGCGCGAAGACGGAGCATGCTGCTGATTGCGGACTACCCGCAAGAGCGGGTGACGCATGCCTGGGAGATAGTCGAACCCGCTGTCTTCAAGCTCAAGTACGAGGCGGGAGAGAACCTCATGCTGCAGGAGCAAGCGGCGTCGCGACGATGCAATCCGAACACCCCGGCACCCTGTGAAAGGAAGCACGAAATGGCTGAAGTACCAGAACAGCTCTTCGGCAATAAGCTGGATGGGACTATCCTGCCCCACCAGTAGCAGGCAATCGTGCAGTGCACGCCCCAAGGCAAAGCAGTCATGCCGTCTGCCCTGCTCATGGGCGACCCTCAACATCACCACTAGTGCCGCCAGGCTATCCAGAGTGCCCAGCCCGCACAAGCCCTCGGTGATCTCTCGTAACCGACGGTCTCGGCGGACAAACATGCCGGCTCGCAAGCTCGCTCCGCTGAACACTTCCAGTTGCACAGGTGCACTGAGCGACATGAGTATTGATTCTCCACAACCGCCAAGTGCCTCGTGGACATTCAGAGCGGCCCAGACCGGTGAACATAGAACCATGCGGGAGCCGGGATAGCGCGCCTCGGCTGCTGCCTGCGTCGCCTGGGACGGGACGTGTTCCGCATGGGCATATTTCACCCACACATTGGAGTGGCAGCCGGGACGCTCCGGGGATATCGACTGTCCGAGCGCGTATGCGCTGGATAGGCCCATTCGGCTTCGCAAGCATTCAAACCACAATCCGACACTGAGTGATCGCAGGCAGTACGGCACGGCTCGGTTGGCGGGAAGTATGCTCGTGCTTGCACGCATGCGGGCAAGTCGCGCCTCGCCGTAAAAGGGTATCTCTTTGAGCGCCATGGCCGTGCCCCTCCCCATTCACCTTTGATGGGTAACGAAACGCGAGTTTGTTACTCCTTCCACCATCCGTATTAGAGGGGCAGAATCAGGAGGACACAAGCGACGGGGTGTGACCACGCCATGACGGAGCGGACCAACGAATCAATCCTGGCCCCGGAACGCCGTGAGATCGAAAGAGAATTGACCTTTCATTTCGGGCCTCTCATCGGCTATGAAAACTTGCCGCGAGCTCTTGGCTATCGCTCCAGCCACGCGCTCCGCCAAGCAGAGGCACGCGGAACCTTGCCCGTGAAGATATTCAAAGTGCCCGGCCGCCGCGGCAAATTTGCCTTTGCGATGGACATCGCCGACTGGATGGTTGGGCTGAGGGCCGCAATCAGTCCGCCGGCAGTATCTGGCACCCCGCAAGATGAAGCGGCTGCTCTGAAGCCCAACCAGGAATGACGCCCCACAACCCAAACTCAAGGGGCCGGGCTTGTAGCGTTTCAAGAACAGACTCAAGACGTCCCCGAAGATGCGCTCGCCGAGCGCCGAGGAGAGTACCAAGAGCCGGAAACTAACATCTCCGAACCCTGGAAATGACTTGCCCCCGTTGGCGCGGGGGCAAGTGACATCTGTTGGAGCAGATGGTGGTGAAACTCAGCCTGTACCCTGAGGCTCACCCTTTTCCTTGACAAAGTCAAGCGACTTCCCGTTCGCGCGGAGGGGTGCGCCCATTTCCTCCCCATCTCATATGGCGGAGGCGAACCTGAATGGGCACCTTGTTCCAATCTCGAGACCGGGCAGACGTTCGCAAGCCGACGGCTGAGGAGCAGGATGATGACCGCAGGAAAAAGCGCGACCGCCAAACCGACGGACGAAGACCGCCGTGAGGGGCATCTGCCCCATTCCCCTCTCGAGCTAGCACGCGGCAAGCGCGACCGCCGCGAAATCTTTGTATTTCAGTCCCCGAAGAATGGGCGGACCGTAACGGTGGCCGACCTGGTCAACTTTTGCCAGGCGCTGATGCTCGAATTTGACCCCCAGGTGGAGATGTATGTTGAGAGGCCGCGTCGAATCACGGTAGGCGAGAAGCGCGACCTTGAGTTGAGCTTCTGGGTCGGGCGGAGGGATGGCACCCAGCACTACCAGTTTGTAATCCCTACAAAACGGGTGGCTTCACTGAGCGTTGGCTTAGTCAAGCTTCCCGCAGATGACGAGCTCATCCACATGGCCTTGAATCAAGGGCTCGTATTGCGACTTGTCCACGAAAACTCTCTGGCATCTCGCGCCAGCGAGGTCGCTGTTGCCTACGAACTACTTCCGCTTGTCTGGGCCAATGCAAAGATCGCGGGGGCCAGGCAGTTGGAAGTGAGGATTGAGGACATGCTCCAGAACGTTGAGCGCCTCACCATGAGCGCATTACAACTGCAGACGGGCCAGGCCCGGTTCGCAGTGGCTTGCGCAGTGGCAAGCCTCGTCTACACCGGCCGCGTACAACTCGTGGACTATCGCCCAGGGGATCCGGATGCCCTCGTGGAGGTGCGTCATGGCTAGGTACGAAATCTATGATCAGGCGACACTCGACGAGTGGTACTCCCCACATCCGGTTGATATTGCACCAGATCATCTCTCCAAGTTCCGCGTGGCCAAGGAAGCACTCACCGCCTTGCTTCTGGGCCGTTCCACCATCACCGCTATATCCCGGAGATATGGAATCTGCCACAAACGCCTGAAGCGCATGGCAATGAAAGCGCCCACGATAGCCCACGATGGCATGCCGCACGGATTTCGCGTATGCATTCCATGGGGCAGTTACTCGACTGAGCTTTCCTTCGAACCCGCGGAATTGCCGCTGGTTCCAGGAAGATTTGCGTGGCACAAAGTCTCCGAAGCTGTGCCGAGTGTTAAAGCCTTGATCGATGGCTTTGCAACCCATCTGCCGCCGGGCCGCCCTCCAAGCGCGTTCGTAAAATTGCACCAACGAGTCCTTGCGGAGCTGAAGCAGCACAACCTGGAGGACAAATTCCCCCTGAACGATCCTGGCAAGGGGAAGCGCTCGCTGCTTGCTTTGCTCAAGCGGCGGCAGTCGGCAGTAGCCGACGTGGACCTTTATGAACCTCAATCGGCATCGAACGCTCCTGTCGCTTTGGAGCAAGCAGTACGGATGGGCCTGTTCGCCAGAACGGAGTTTGACGCGCACCAAATCGATGTTGAATGCAAGATCTCCATCGATATGCCCAATGGCGCGCGTGTTACGCGCAAAGTGTCACGGCTATGGCTTCTCATCGAAATAGAGACTGAATCCAGGGCGGTAACGGGATGGCTTCTCTGTGTCGGCCAGAGCTATGACAATCTTGATGTAGCGCTCTGCTTGTCCAAGTCAATGGAACCCTGGGCTCCCAGGGACCTGACGATCCCGGACCTCTTCTACGCACCTGGCGCTGGAATGCCCGTCTATCAGGCAGCAACGCCGATAGTCACGCGCTCGGCCGCTGTCGCACTGGACAACTTCCTTGCGCACTCGGCCCATGCACTCGAAGCAGCATTCTGCAGGGCTCGGGGAGGTGTGATGATCTTCGGAAAGTCGCACACACCGCGCTCACGACCCATTGTAGAGCAATTCTTCTCGCGCTTGGAACGTGGTGCGCTGCGTAAGATCCCCGGCGGTTTTGAGCCCGCCAAACGGCTGGGGGAAAACAAGATCAGGATCAGCAACTTCTCTCCGGATGCCCATCCCATCCAGATGCACCTTCTCGAGGAGCTCCTGGACGTCATCATAGCCAACTACAACGCGACGCCTCACTCCGCACTCGGACAGATGACGCCGCTAGCGTATCTCACGAATCGCAAAGAGTCAGCGTTTGCGTTTGCGCCGGAAACCTGTGGCCTGGATGCTGCAGATATGGCTTCGACAATCGTAAGCCTGCCCGTAAAAGGCAACAAGGATAATGGGGAGTTGCCCCATGTCACCTACTTGTATGCGGACTACCGATCCCCTTCCCTTAACGATAAATGGGGACTGATTGGCACCAGGATTCTTGCGCGCGTGAATAGGCGCGATCTTCGTTCAATCGTGCTACTTCAAAGTGCCACCGTGCCATTCGGAGTGGCTACCGCGCGAGCGCCTTGGTCGCGCGCGCCGCATGACGAGAGGACGCGAAGGATCATCTGTCGTTGGTCCAAACAGCGCAGTGATTTCTCAATCGCTGGCGTGGAGTGTGCAATTGAAGCCTTCATAGCGCATCTTCGATCTACTGCAGACACGTCCCAACCCGCAGTCGACCAACTTGCGCGCTTGCAGCAGTTGCACTTCGGCCGTCTGCCCGACATTCGGTCCCAGCCAGCTCACATCCCGGTAAGAGTCCCCCGGGGAGGCAAGGTGAATCTTGATGACTAGATCGGACCTTGCGGAGGCCATCATGGCCGTCCGTCGCCTTGACCCCGACCATCCACTTTTCATTGAGTCTGGCTACCGTATCAACACGAAGCCTGTCGAACGCATGGCGGATTTCGTTCTGTACAACATTCAGCAGGGTCATCATGGGTGCTCTCTTTATTCAGAGAGCGGGGTTGGCAAATCCACGGCGCAAGACTATCTAGTCGAAACCGACTGGCGCTGGCTCGTGGAGGACGGACGCCGCGCAGGTGTGGCCAGGGCAATCGTCGCAACCTCAGATGCATGCAGGAGCCCGCTGAGCTTCTGGCACGCGCTTTCACATCAACTGGGAATGCCGCGCTGGTCATCGGCCAGGCCTCACGAGCTGAGGGCACGAATACACAATCACATGCGCGCCGCGTGTGGGCACGCCGACGTACGCAGGTACGTATTGTTCATCGACAGTGCTCAACGGCTCACCAATCTTGAGTTTCAGTGCTTAGAAGATCTTGATAACTTGATGAGCAAGGACAGGCTTACTCTCTTTTTGGTCTTTGTGTACCAAAGTGACCAGCAGGGCATCGAGCTTGGCGACATGTGGCAGCACCATCCGTCACATGTTGTTCGCCGGTGGTTTCTGGACTCAGCCCCATTTCTTCCTCTTGCGGCGCGAGATGAGGTCAGGCATGCCCTGTCGCGCTACGACGGCGCAGCATGGTGGCCGACAGAGGACATGCCATTTTCTAGATACTTCGCCACCGACGCATTTGATCGCGGATGGCGGCTGGAATCTGAAACGGAGATGATTTGCGATGCTGTGTCCGCCCTCCGGAGGGAGGTGGGACTTCCCGAACATAGTGGCTGGCCGATGTGCTCCTTCACATCGACCGTGCGGAATCTGCTAACGAACGCTTGGTTTCAGCAGAGTTTCGAACGCTTCACTCCATCTGACGTCCGTGCTGCGCTTGTGCATGTCGGGTACCTGCGAACCGAGTTCATTCGCATGCGCGAGAAGATGTCCGACAAGGCAATCGCCATCATTGAGAAGATACAGAATACGGCAAACCAGGTAGGGGGAAGCAATGAATAGCTCTCGCGCCGTAAATCCTTCTACGCCTCGGATTGTCGGCGCAGAGCATGAGTTCTATCCATACATATCGGGCTACGGCGTGCTGCAGCGGATCGTTGCACTGGGCATGCCAACAAGTGAGCAACTCATGATCATGGGGGTGAGGCGTAAGACTGGGCGCTCCATGCTCCGCCCTTTGCTTCTGCCGGGCCGGGTGCAGGATACTTTTGCGTCAGCCATCGAAGTCCGTGACGTCACAACGAAGAATCTATGGAATCCGGCCGCGTGGCTTCCAGTTCAATCACTTCGACTTCTCGCGGGTAGTGAGCTTCCATATATGCGGTGCCCCGCATGCGCACTTCACGGCTACCATTGTTCACTATTTCTCCTTCCTTCCATCTCTGCGTGCCCTTGGCATGGCGAGAAGCTCATCAGCCACTGCGAGGCATGCGGAAGGACGCTGGGCACCAGTTTTGACCACTCCGGTGGTCTCGGGACTTGTACTTGTGGATTTCAGCCAATCGACGCCCACACAGCGCTACTGGACGTCAGGCAATTTCCCGCTCGTGAAGTGTCGCAGTGGGTGGATGACTACCTTCATTGGGCATCACGCCAGCGGGCAGGCCGAGTGATTCACTTCCCCAGTGATGCGCAAAGCTGGCCTTCAGCTCTGGCGCGCCTGATTGATAGAACGACTCCTATGCCGCCCGTCCACCAGGACGATGGCAATGCTCACGTAAGGTATGAGGCTTTCCAGCCATCCGCTGACGATCCGGAGCCAGGGGCGTTCTGGGGCTGGGCAATGATTGGCGGCAACTCGGGCCTCATGTGCGCTCCGCTCCCATTGATGGCCTACGATGCTTTGACGCGGGCCACTGCAGCGGCATGCGCCAGGGTCGGACTTGAAGGCCTATCTGTCCTGAGCTTCCGCTCAACGCACTACGACACCCAAGGACCCACTGAGGTAGAGCGGCACGAGTCGTTCCTAGCTCCCTATGGTGTTTCTGCCAGCGGCGCGACTTGGCTCAATCTCTCGGTTGTCGACCCGATGGTAACGTTAGCGTGCGGCACAGCGCTGGAGCTGGCCGCTGCGGCCTTTGGTATCGCGAACGACAAGCCGGATAGGTCCCCTTCCGTAATCGTCGCTTCGGTATTGGACAGCATTAAGGGAAGATCCGCCTTGGTCGACGCGCTTGTGTGGGTTCTGGCAACCGCTTATGAGGAAGGCTTGGCGTTGACGCTTGCAAGGGTGTTCAAGCTGAATCCGAAGGATGTACTGCCTTCAGGTGGGTATCCGGTCATCGAGCTTCAGGGTTCCGCCCGTTCCTTGAGAGAAGTCCGGGTCGCCTGGGTGACACCTCGAAAAACAGCTAGAATCCAGCAGAAATCCTAAGGCAGGCAGTTCTTAGCAATTTTTGCCATCATTGGGGCAACGGCACTGTCTCGTGCCGGACTGCGAACGGCAGTAGCCTTCATGCGAGTACGCAACACAAGGGGAGGCTTTGCCGCCGCGTGGGCTAATTGGCAATTCTAATGAACCCCCGGCAGTCGTGGGCGTGTTTTATGGGCTTCCGGAACTGTTGGGCGTTATTTATGTACTTCTGGAAATGCCGGGCGTCTTTGGTGAACTTCCGGGAATATCGGGCATCTTTGGTGGACTTCCGGAAATATCGGGCATCTTTGGTGGACGGAAGCTGCCAGGAAGAGGCTAAGCTCACCCCATCCATATCTTCTAAAATCAATGCGTTAGAGGCCGGGCGTTTTCGGTGCGGCAGACAGCAGGCGGCGACCGGCATCTCAACCCCCGATTGAGCAATACGTCGACGCAGCGCGTCGACGCGCCGCTGCCATGCCTTGTCAAGCAAAACCAAGTCGCAGTGGTCCACGGCATCCACGGCGTGCATCAGGTCCAGCGCATCGTTGTTGGAGATGGACGCGTTGGTGTCTAGCACCAACTCCCGCAGTAGATCGCCCATAATGACCTGCCGGCGGGTTCGTCCATCGTTTGGCCGCGACGCTTTAGCTTTGCGTCGGTAGGCTTCTACCCGTCGGTGATGGAACAGCGACGCCACTAGCTGAGAGGCAATGCCGTCCAACGTAGCCGTCATCTCCTCCCGACGCTCTTGGACCAGCTGGAACATTCCCTGAAACGTGTCTGCGAAGGCCTGCTCTCTAGCCCAGCGGCGCGAAAAGTAGTCCATGTGACGCTCGTCGGCACGGGGCAGTGAGCGCCTGGCCAAATCCGTCTCGCCCGGCGTTCCCATCCTCACGCTTGGCTCGGATATAAAGAGCTGTATATGGGGAACCACTTGGGCGAGTAACCTCTCGGCGCACTGTACGTGGCGGGGGTCCTTGAAACGGGCGAACTCTCCCATGGAGAGCGAGGCCAAGAGCCAAGTGCCACCGCTTGACTTCAACGCCTGGGCGAAGCGCGCCGACAGCTTGTCGCTGTCCGCGATCTCGCGAATGGCGAAGGTGTCCAGGTAGACGGCTGGTCGTTCAAGACGTTGGGTCCACACCACGTCATCGCCGTCGAAATAGAACGAAATGGCCACAGCCTATTCTCTCATTGTTTACATGATGGCTTTCTTCGTCACCCTGCTGGCTGTCCGGTTGTTAGGGAGAATCTGCGACTCGTTCCGCCTGCTCTATGACTGCCAAAAGATAGTCAATCCAACCAAGTATCTGCAGTGTACGCTCGGCAGGAAGGCTGCCCAAGAGTTTGTGCTGAACCTGGTTCCGGATGAAGCCAAAGGTTCCCATAAAGAGAAGTTGCGCGGCCTCTTGCTCCGACGGCACGGGGCTAACCCGCAACTTAGCCTTCTGACCATTAAATGCAAGAGTGACCAGTTGCTTGCCAGTACTCCCATCGGTACATCCCGTCACCGCTCGAAGGCGGCTTTCCAGAATGCGTGATGCTTCTGAGACGACTGTATCATTGCGCTCGGATTGGCCCGCTTCCTGGAACTGGTTGAACAGGTCCAAGCACCGCCTCCTCAGCTCATGATCCAGAATTTCGATGGAGCCGACGAGCACCGGGCGTGGCCTCGACGCGGTAAGGAGGGCGATTTCTTCATTGGGCTGCGGCGGGGTCACCGCTTCCTCGGCTCCGGGTGCTTCGCCGTACTCCGCAAGTAGTTGAACAGGAGACGCGTTCTTAAACACGCCAGAGGAAGAGAAGAGCTCTTCTTTCCTGGATATTTCACGGTCCAATGCCGAAAGAGTCGAAGTCGTTACATTGGGCCGACTGGCCAGCCTGTTTCTTTTCGTCTTTAGCTTTGCAAGGTAAAGAAGGCTGACCGCCTTGATGAAGCGGACAGTACCATGGCTCATGGAGATGTCTACATGGTAGGAATCGCCGCTCTCTTCCGATTTGCTCTTGATCCATTGCCTAAGACGGTTTGCTCGCTCCTTATCACGCCCAAGACCAAGTTCTCTGCGCGTATCGTCTGTGATCAAGCTCGCGAGATCCGGGTCTTCCGCAAGCTCGCGCGACTCATCGCCAAGTAGTGACACATAGAAGTCAATAGCGCGCAGTACAAATTCGACTGTTTCACGCTCAAACATGATCCAGTTGTAAACATGTCCGTCGTGGTTCTCGGCAATTACCATATGTCCCCGCCGCCTGAGTTAAGTCGTGCCGAGAATGGGAATCGGCTTGAAGAATAGTCAGCTAGAATTTGCTTCAGCACCTGAGATCCTTTGGTGCGCTACACCCTAGAGGCGGTTCAATTTTATGGAGGGGTGGGCTCGACTAGCAAGCTGACGTTTGCTGGGATGACTTGACCGGTGCTCGCAGTATCAGCTGTCTGCTCTGGACCGAAAACGGCATGCGCTACCCTCGATAAATCGATCTAATCCCAGCCCGCTCGGGCCAAATCCTTACCCTGTTCGTAGCCCCGCAGGCGACCCCGCTCACAGAGCTATGCCGACGCTAAATACTCGTATCGAACTAAACAGGATACCGATATGAGCAACCGAACAACGAGCGTCACCCTATTCCAGTGCACCAACTGCTTCAACCGAAACAAAGTCACCGTCAAAGCCCGCTGGACTCGCTGGTCCATCGCCTTGGCTGTCACCGCCAGCCTTGGATTGACTCTGGGTGCAAGCGCCCTCGCCATTACCTTTCTGTGAGTCGGTTTGACCCCTTGGCTTCCAGCCCGGCATCATGCAGCCAAATTGGGAGATCCATGGACTTCGACAACCTGTTTGAGCAGTCCAATGCCTTGGTCCACGACATGGTCAAGGTGATCGATAGGCCGCTCTTCGATGACAGCCAGCGGATCCATGTAAGTGATCTTCTGTGTTCCCTGTCCATGGAGCATGGCGACAGTGCTCGTGCACTCCTGCATACCGGACTGTTGCCCTCCGCCCTAGTGATCCACCGGGCGCAGTTTGAGGCCGTGGTGCGGGCCATCTGGACGCTCTATGCCGCTACCGATGGTCAACTGGCTAAGCTGGTCACGGAACTGACGCTAGATACCGAACGGGCGGCCAAGAACCTGCCCAATGTCTCCGTGATGGTTGAGGAACTGGGCAAGAAAGCTCCGCCCAATTCGGTGACGCCGCTGAGGGAATTCATGGTTTACAACTGGAAGGCCCTGAACTCGTACACCCATGCAGGCATCCATCCTTTGCGCCGGCACCAGGACGGCTATCCGATGCAGCTAGTTGTGGACGCACTAATGAACGTCAATGGGATGTTCGTCCTAGCAGCCATGCAGGCCTCTACTCTCACGGGCATACCGAACCTGCAGTGCAAGGTATTGGACGTGGCTGCACGCTATCCCATGGTGCTGCGCTCCGCTGACTCTAACCCTGATAGGCATCCCTAATTCCCGGCCCCGACGATGTCAGCTTTTGGGTCGCATGACGCCCTGCGGTCAAAAGCGGCTATTCAAAGTTTCCTCAGATGGGGGACGGAGCGCCCCCCGGGAGCCAAAGGTCGATGGCCCTTCTGACAAGGAGGAAGTTTCCTGCCGGTGACACGTTTACACAAAATCTAGGACAGACCCGGAACAAGGCGGCTGGTCGAAACCCGCGCACAGAGCACGTCCGCGACCTTATAACCAGGCTGTTCTGATCCCCTGATGCTCCTGCAAACCAAGGGAATCGTGGCCTGACTGCTGTCGGCCAAATCCGCGGATTTGGCCGTCGCATCGTGCTGAATCAGCCCGCGCGGATCCATCCAGAGATGTAATTCATCTGGCTCATCCTCCAGTTCCCCGCTTCCTTACTCGGCCGATCTGGACCCGCTGCACTAGTTGAAGATCAGGCTCGATCCCTACCAGATGGGGAGCTGTGCTCCTCACCTGTCGTCAGTCTTCATCTTCCACCAGCTCTTGGAGCAGGCCCTGTTCGCGGCCGCGCAGGGTCTGCAACTGCTCCGAACTGGGCTTCTCATGGGTCTCATAGCGGGCCAGGCCTGTCAGCTCGTCGGCCTTGGAATAGAAGATTTGGGTGAACGTCCACCCGCCGCCAAATCCATGCGCTCCTCCTGTTCCATAGACTCCCTTATCCCCCGAAAGAGCCCAAATGGCGACCAACTGATTGGCCTGCAGGTACTCCAGGAACAGACTCCGATCTATCAGCGCTGCGCTTCGGCCAGGCCATGCCACAGACGGATCCATGAACCGAACGATATCGGCCGCGTCGCCGTACTGAACGGATGCTCCATCGATGAGCTTCAATTCAAGAGCATCCATCAACCACTTTGCGGGTAGATCGAGACTGATGCTCTCCGTAATCGACGCGTCATACTCGCTGCTTTCCACTAAATAGGAGGCGGTTGTAGGAAGAACGCCAATCGTCTCACCCTCACCAGTCCAGTAGTGCGGATTCCAGTCATTGATCCATTCACTGCCAGCGTTCGCACCATCACCCAGATTGCAGACCCAGGGATGCTCCCCTAGGTAAGAATGCAGCCCTCCACTTCGGGCCACAGGAAAATCGCCCTCTCCCTGGAAGTGGTTCCCTCCGAGCAGCGCAAGGGCCCTATCAAGATCAGGGGCACGAACTACCATGCACGAGATGCGGCGCCAAGTATCGCGCCGAATGACTGCACTCTCTCCTTTCCAGTCAGAAAAACCGCTCAGTACCAACCACCTTCGATTCTCGCGATCGTCCGTGACCTCGATGTTCTCCAATCCCGCTACAACATCCTGCTCTTCAACGAGCCATTCGACGGACTCATCGAGGGATGCAGGGGCGAGATCGGGTCCACGGGGAATCCAGAAACACCCGTCCCCACTGACTTGCCCACCATCACCGCCTGTCTGTGAAATCAACAACGACGGATCAATATTGCGAAGACGACTGCGCTGCGCTGCGAACTCCTGGCTCGGCATTGCCTTGAAGTTGTCCGCAACCCTGGCGCACAGCTCATACAGGGCAATCCATTGGTACTTCTTTCCTATCCGCTCGACCTTGTGGTTATGGCGGTCGCTTCTGGTCGACAGATCAAAGGCGCCATGAAGATGTTCGCTCCAGCCAAGATCGTGAGCACGCTTACAGACCCACATTCGGGCCCAGCGCAGGTTGAAGCCAGCCGCCTGCCCTGCCCGTTTCGCCACAGAACCACCGAACGTCCCTTGCTGCCACCAAGGAGACGCTTCGGCGCACCATATGTCATAAGCACGCTGGCCCGCAGCCGCAAGGAACACAGCCCTTGCCGCCGCTATCTGATCCCGGAACTCCCAGTGAGCGCCCTGCTGCGCTTGCTGCAGCACCACCTGTAGCTCGTCATAGGCCTTTTTGGCCTCCGGTGACGCCGATTGGCGAAACTGGACCTCCCACCGACTCTGCACGTCTCCCACGGTAAGAAACGTCGCTTCATCCAGCGGCGTTGCACTCCACGCATCCAATGCACGGTCAATCTGGTATCGCGCGAAGTCACCATCATTCACAGCCGATCCGACAATCTCGTCGGTATGGACGTGCCCGGTGTTATATGTTCGGGTGTACGTGGCGATCTGAGCATCACTGACATACTCATCAGCCCACGCACTGCGAACAGCAGCAAGAGGGGAGCCCGCCGTCAGCCCGGCAGGCAAGCACCGCCTGCTATCTGCGTAACCTACGAGCCCTGACACATGGTCTCTAGTGAGCGCGTTCGGAAGGAAATTCGCGGACAGGAATACCGTACTGTGCAAGGAAAGGACAGCAGCGGAAAGATCCTGGTCCGCCCATTGCCCCTGCAATGCCGCACCATAAATCGAGCATGCAATCCGCTCGGTGACGTAAGGATCATCCAGATCCTGGAAGCGCCGCCACAGCTCCAAGGCCAAGCCTGGGCGGTCCGCAAGGACCGCAACGAGGGCTTTGGTTGCCGTGTCACGAACCGATCGATTTGAGGTCGTGAAGAACCAGCACAACTGCAGCGCCGCCAGCGCTGCCCGCTCTTGCTGAACCAGATCCTGGTTTGCCAGCAGAAGCCAATCGATGAGTCGTTCCGCATGCCCACCATCTGAGGGTGCATCCGGATCTGCAAGGTGCAAGGACCAACCAGCGTCTCTCTCGGGCATTGCCAAGCCAGACAGTTCAGCATGGAGCGCCTCGGCGTTGCGACTGAAGCCGGGCTCGGACGCAAGGGAGATCATCGTTTCAAACCTCAGGTTGCTTCCGCCCACCTCCTCAATGAGCTCCCAAGTGCGTTCGCGAATCGCCTCCATGTCCCTGGCCAGGATGCTTGCTCGAAACGCGGGCTCGCGTCCCCACACTCCACCCAGCTCACTGATATCCAGGAGCTCTACGCCAAACCTCTCCGGCAACTGGACGGCCAAGGCCTCAAGAACACCTTGCGCGATCATCGATGGCTCATCGAAGAGTGCAGCTCTCAGAGGAGTGCTCGCAGAGAAGGCGGCCTCTACATCACCCCCTTTCACACTGCGCGATAGAAGCCTTTCTGCAATCTGGTAATCGCCCACGCGCTGGAATGTGAATCGATAGTACTCATGCCCATCCAATGGCTGTGTGGCCAGGAGCCCCTCACTCTGGAGTTGGAAAAGCACGTCGTGATCGACATCCACAGGCGCTCCGCCCGGAGGCGAAACGAGGCAATAGGCACGATCAGCATCAATGAGCTCGTTGCCAACATCAGCCATCTCATCCACCAAGGCGGCAATGGCCTTCTCAACCCGACGCATTGCGGGATTCGAACGGATCTTCAGAGTCACTTTCTTGACGACGGCTCGAGTGTAGAGGCCAAAGATCGCCGAGACTCCTCCCAGCGAACTCTTCAGTGCATCCTGTCCATCCAGATTCAGCGAATCGCAGCAGATCTTGATGAAAAGAGGCGACTCCAGCTCTCGAACAGCACTCGGCTCTTCGGCCAAACGGATGCCGCGACGCTGCAGGTACAGGCGAGCCTGGCGAACGGAAAATCCCCGGTGCTCAACTCTTGGCAACGCGCGCGCATCCAACTCTGCAGGCACCACCATGTCCAGGTAGCCGGTCCTGCAGGACATAACAAGCGCCACCCATTCAAAGCGAGCCACGTCGTGGGCCAGCGCGGCCAGGCGAGATGGCCAGATTCTCTGCCCGTTTCCCTCATTCAATGCGTCGACAATCAGTAGCGCCCGGGCACCAGCAGCTTCGCCGGCAGCGTTCAACGCGCCCAGGAACGTTGCGGAGGAAAAACTGCCCGCCAGATCAAGCCCCTTCAGCATCTCTCCCCAGGGCTCGGCGTCTGCTAACTTGCCACCGAGCAGCAACAGAGCAGGACGCCCGTTGTTCAGCGCACTATCGCAGGCATCTGCCAATAGATGTGACTTGCCTGATCCGGCGTCACCGACCACCAGCAGCGATCTGGCGCCAACAAGGTTCCAGTGATCCTGCTGAAGCTCCCGGCTCGCAACTCGAATAGCCGAAACCAGACCCGATAGCGCCCTCAGACTGGCCGTCGGCCTGGCAAGACCTTCTGCGTCAACTTCCTGGCCATGCATCATCTCGCCATGCCAGATGGCGACCGCACTCCTTGCGCTAGCCAGCCGCGCCCTCAGCTCCTCGACAGCCTTAGCGTTGTGATCACATCGAGCTCCATCCAACGCAGCGAGCGCCGCCTCGCAAGCGAGGACTGCAGCGCCATTGCTCTGATCAGTACTCGCTAACGTGAGACGAATCTCCCCAGCCATCACCGCAAGCTGGTCAAAGAGGCGAGAATCCAGCGAAACTGCGTCGATGGAGCGTCGAATGGGGAGGTCGATGTGGCTCTCGGGACTGTACCTCTCACCCAGCTCAGCCCGCGTCCGCTTGAATTGCCGTTCCAGCCAATCCGGCGAGAGAAGAGTGCTATCAAACCAGAAGGCGATCTTTCCGGCAGCAGAGGGACTTGATCCCATCAGCCTCTTCTTCAGTTCGTGCGCATCCCAGCGTTCTACCAACAGGTTCCTTCCCGATTCTTTCGCCCGAGATTCTCGCTTCTCCTTCCATTCGGTCCACAGCTGCAGCGCAGTCTTTACGCCATCCTTACGCGAGTCAGCCAGATCAAAGGGTAGACATGCCACAAAGCGCGACATCTTGGGGTGCTTCGACAGGGCCTGGTCGAGAGATTCGTCCAATGACTTCAGTGCTGGCTTCGTTTCCCAGTAGTACTTGACCTGCCAGCAGGTCTCAGTGCCGTCAGAAAGACTCGCAAAGCACTCGACTCCGCCATCTGCGCCGCGGCCCTTCCTGTCAAAGCGCACGACGGGCGGAGATAGCTCCTCCTCCCCGGCAAGCTGACAGCACAGTTCCTCAAAGGCATCCTCGCGACTTCCCCGATGCAGTCGGATGAGCTTGAAGTCAACGTCGGGGAGCGTCATTGTAATTTCCGTATATTGGATTGCTATGCGTACATGAAGCTTACCTCGGGTACTTGCGCATGGATAGAACGCGGCGGACACAACGCTGCTAAGCTCGTCATCACCAGCGATGAGTCGCCTTTGTCAGACGTGCAACAGTTGACCAAGCACTCTCACTTGGCCCCCAAGATTCTGCGGTGCGGTGCGGTGCGGTGCTGGCTGTACAAGCGGAATTCTGGCCGGAGAAAAATAATGGTGCCGATACGGGTCCCAGGGACCTATCGTTGGATGCTTGGGCGGCTGATTTTTAGCTTGGCGAACAAGTCGGGGTAGGTCCCTTCACTTCTCCGCTTCCGCCGGCACACGCACGAAGTCCACATGTGAGCGCTTGGCCAAGGCCCTGCATGCCTTGCCCAATTGCCGGCTGCTCACCAGCACAGCATCGCACAGGGCTAGCTTGCGTAGCGCAATGCACTCGGCGCGCAGTACAGCCCTATACTTGATGGGTTGGTAGATGCCCCGCATGAGCTCGGCGTCGCTGGCATTGCTGGCTTTGACCTCCACCGCGAGGCTCTCGCGCCCGTTGGTGAAATAGGCATCTAGATTGTCGCCGGAACTCAGCCGGTGCTCGTTCCCCCCCGCCTCGAAAGCCCCGTAGTCCTCGAACCATTCCGAGTGCCCTGCCATCCAGGCCTTAAGTGCTTTGTGCGCGGAACTTTCGGGCCGGTGGGCGGTTGGAACGGCAGATAGTTCAATGGGGTTCCCCTCGTCGCGGGTGGCATGCTCCGCGTCGAGCACGTCCACCCCCTAGGCTTGGGCCACCCGGTCCAACTTCAGCCCGTAGTCGAATACCGCAGCCATGGCGGCTTGAACGTAGGCCTTGCGATTGGCAGCCATCCCTGCCCCGCCGTCGTCGAAGTAGTAGTGGGCGCTCCATCCGCACCATGACCGGGTAGTCGGGTGTCGGCGTGGACGACGATAAGGTTTAGCAGCGGGATCTTCTCGCCCCACTGCTCACCCAACTCCTGGATGGCGAAGCCCACGGCTCCTACGGCCGGGCCATACAAGGTCTTGCGGGCCTTTGGCTCTAGACCATGGAGGCGCTCGAGACTCTGTTGATTACGTACTGGCGATAAGTGGCCGCCAAACCCAGAGAAACGGGGCCACTGAGCTCAGCCTCTTTCTGGTTCCCACACGAGAATGCCGAGGTCGAGCCAGTGGCAGAAGCCACGTTTCTGCTCAGGCTGCTCAGGTACAGAGAGATCGGGTACAGCAGACTTCCCTACCCTCGATAAACATCCCTTATCGCCACTCCCCGTAATGAAGTGCACTGGCACTCCCAGTTTGGCGCTTGCCGAGATCCAGCCCTATTGGACTGCCGGAGCAGGAATCACACCCTTTCGCAGAATCTCCAACCTCCCAACATCGCCAACAGGCACAAGCACTGTAGCCTTCCGCACCGGGTCCCACAGTGCATAGCTGTCACCAAGACGACCAATCAGGCTTAGGTCGCCCTGCACCTTTCCATCAACAGTCACAGCCGTCACGTGCTTGCCGCCGCCAGAGGAAATCTTCTCGGCACGCTGGGAGCCAAGCATGCTTGACGCTATCGAGACGTAGACCAACATCACCAAGGCGTAGATCAGCCAAGGGGAATCTTTCACTGCGGTGGGCACCACCGGCGAAAGATGCACGATCAACGCACAGATGATCGTCAGAAGTACCCCTATCAGAAGAGGCCACGTGTTCGACCACCAAAGCAGCAGCCCCAGGGCAGTGAAGAAAAGCACTGGAAACAGCCATGCGAACAGCTTGCTTTTGGAGCTGCCGCTCGTGACCTTCATCTCCACCCAGCCGCCAAACAGCGAGGCTAGCAGCATGAGAAATAACACCATGCCGATCCCAGCAAGCCCTGCCAGTGCAAGCTCACTCACCGCAACAAACTGAAAGGGATCCAGGCCGAAGTGCCCCCAATACTCCTTCAGGTACAAAGCCCCTTGAATCAATCCGAACGTGACGAGCGCCGAACCCCATCCAGCAACATCAGCCATCGTTAGCGTCTTCTGCGTACGTTCCATGTATCCCCCTCCATCGATGCAGCCCCGCCACATAGTGGCATGCTGCGCTCCGCTCTGCAGAACCCAGCCTATTAACGTGACGCGTCACACTCGATCGCTGCCACCCCATTGGCGCCCCACCCCTCCCCCACTATAGTTCCACCCCTCACAAGGACGAGGCGGCGCACATGCCCTATATAGGAATCGGACTCCACGTACTGGCAGCCATCTACTTCGCGGTGCACGCCATCCGCTCGGGCCAGAGCCTCTACTGGCTTATCCTGCTCTTCTCGTTCCCGCTGCTCGGCAGCGTCATCTACTTCCTGGCGATCTACTTCCCTGAAGTCCGCCACTCGCGCGGCGCCCGGCAGGTCGTCCGTTCCGCCAAGCAGCTCATGGACCCGGGCCAGGACCTGCGCAACGCTCGCACCGAACTGGCCCGCACGCCCACCGTGCAGAACCGGGTTCGCCTGGGCATGACGCTGCTGGATGCCGGCCAGGCCGAGGAAGCCAGGACCCTGCTCGAGCAGGCGGCCAGCTCGCCGCTGGGCGACGATCCCTACATCCTGACCGGCCTTGCCCGTGCCCGCCTCGAGTCCGGGCAGCCCGCGCTTGCGGTCGAGACGCTGGACGGCCTCTTCGCCCGCCATCCGGATGTGCGCCGCAAGCCGGAACAGACCCTGCTTTACGCGCAGGCATTGGCTACCGCCCAAGCGCCCGGAGCCCGCGCTGCATTCGAGCGCGCCGTGGAATGCGGAAACGATGCAGCCGCCCGCTGCCTGTACGCTGAATGGTTGATGGCACAACCGCAGCCCGACGATCGTGAGCAGGCCCGCAGCCTGTTCGCCAGCATCATCGACGATGCCCAGCACTGGTCGCGCCACGCGCGTAGCCACAATGCCACGTGGTTGGAGCGGACCAAGGTTGCGTTGAAGGGCTACTGACGCCTGATGGCCCTTGGCAAGACTGTCGCATCCGCCTCCCTTATGAGCCCGGCGGGCGGATGCCGACAGTCCGCGGGCATCCAGAACCAACATCGCCGATAGCTTTGCAGCACAAGGATCCGACCCCGTTGCGCCATATGCAACGATTCTGAAAATGTTGAATGTGCTGACGGCATCGGCCTTACTGCCTTGGCATCTCGCATGGGCGGGCGTATTCCTTTTCCTGCCACCAATGCATCGGTGGACGGGGCTCGAAATCCCGGTAACGCGACTGTAGTTTGCGCTTGCCAGCCGGCACCACGCCTTGTGGTGCCGGCTGGCAATCCGTCGGCCGGCTATGGCGGGCGGTGCGTGGGGGCCTTGTGCCCACCGGGCCAAGTCGCGTACCGGATTTCGAGCCACGCATCGTCCGCCACCTTTATCGGTGGCGGCTTCTGCATGCACGCAAGGAGCCCCGCCATGACCCAGCCCCACTCCCCTGCCCCACACCCGATCCACGATGCGCCCGCGAACGGCCCCGCGCTGGATCCGAACACGCTCATCGCCCTGCTGCACAGCATCGGCGCCGGTGCCGCCTCCGATGGTCAGCCGTGGCCGGAACGCCATCAGATGCCCGGTCGACGCATCGCCCTGGCGGACACCGACTGCTCCTTGGCCGGGCTTCGCGTGGTACTGGAGATTCTGCTGGCCGCGGAGCGCGCCCGCGAGAACGGCGAGTTGGAGCAATACGTTGGCCCGCGGGTGATGGAGGGTCTGATCATGGCCGGACTAGGCCTCACTGCACACGCCAGTACGCGGCTGCATCCGGAGGGCTGAGGGGCGTGGTGCCGCTGGGCGGCCACGGTGCTTTGCCTCGCAGCGGTGCTTGCGGCGCAGATTCATTGGCCGGTGCCGCCGGTGCCTGAGCAGCTCGCGTTCCAGAGCATTCCCGACGATCGGTTTTCACTGCTCCGCCGACAGGTAAGGCAGTTTGTGGAAGCGCGGCCACGGCAGGGCTTTGAGTTCGTCGAACAGCGTCAAGACGCCACTTTGCAGATCTACTGCAGGGGCGTTCCGGTACTGTGGCTGGAGAGGCGCTCGCACTATCTTCTCCTGCAGGTTTCACTGGACGCCCACCAGCGGGCGCCCGCCGTTGTGTGGTTGCGCGCGCTCCTCCAATGGCAGTTGGAGCCGTTGGATTACCTGGAGCAGGTGCTGGCTGACGTGCCGGAGCCTGTTCTGTTGGATCGGGTGCTGCAGATTCTTGCTAGTGATGTGCCTGATGGAGCGCGATGTGGCGTGCCGTAGTCGAGCGTGGCTCGACTCTGCAGGGCTGCGGGCAGCGAGGGTTCGGGCACCAGCCCTGCCGTCCGTCACCTGCGTGACAGGCATTGGCCCAGTGATCATGCGAGTCACCTCCCGGCATCGATCCAGCCCGCATCGCGCGCACGCGCGAGGTCTTCCGGCGTGTCGATATCCAGGCCCAGCTCCGGCGCCTGAAGGGCATGCACGGCATCGATGGGAAGCTGCCTCAAGCGCGCTCCGAAGCCGCGGTCACCGGCTGCGCCCGCAGCGTTGAACCATGCGCGCGGCACCACTGCAGGAACGCCAAGGACGTTTCCGTGACGAGTGCCCGCGCACCCTGACGCCGAGGCGCGGGCACCCGAAAGCAACGCCTGCAGATGGGAGTGCTCGATCGCGGGCTGGTCGCATGCCACGACCATCACCGCGGTCACCGTGGGCAGCAGGTGTGCGCCGGCAACCTGCAGACTGCTCGCCAGGCCACGCTCCCAGTGGTGATTGGTCACCGGAGTGGCATCCAGCCCGGCAATGCTGGATGTCACTGCCGGTGCGTTCGCGCCCACCACGACCAGTACCTGCGCTGGCGCGAGCTCACGCGCCAACCGCACCACGCGATGTACCAGGGTCTCGCCCTGCCGGGTGAGAAGCTGCTTGGGCTGGCCAAGTCGAGTGCTCCCGCCGGCAGCAAGCACGACGACCGCATGCGCGTCAGTCACCTGCCGTGCGCGCTTCGCCATTGCTGCAGCTGTGCGGCGATGCTGAGCGAAATCGCCTCTGGCCCTCGGCCGCCTATGTTCAGGCCGACCGGTGATCGAAGTCTCGGGGAAAGGCGGTGGCGCTGATCCGGTGTCAGCAGCTTGAACAGGTCTTCGCGCCTTCGCCGCGGACCCAGCAGTCCAATGAACGCGACGTTGGTATCAGCCAGGGCCACCAGCGCCTCCCGGTCCAGTTCGAAATCGTGATGCATCACCAGTGCCGCGTCGCAACGGTCGCGATGAAGGGCCTCGGCCGGGCTGGACGGAAGATGCGCATCCGCGTATTGCCCGGCTGAGGCCCAGCGCGCTCGCCGTTCGGCCACGCTGACCCGCCACCCCAGACCCCGCAACAACGGAACCAGGAAGGGCGTTTCGGGACCGCCTCCCAACACCAGGGCCCGCGGAAGCCGGGGCAACGGCAAACGCCACGCACCCTCGCCAAAGGGCTGCGTACCATCCATCGGATGCAGCTGCCACGTCTGCTCGCGATGGCCGGCACGGAAAATGACCTGCCCCGACGTGCGAAGGTCGCGCTGGAGTGACACGCCCTCGCGCAACCAAGCCTCGATCACGGCGTCGATGCCGGACATGGCACGCAACGGCAGAAGGGCAATCCGAAGCCGGCCGCGGCAGCCGAGCGCAGACCCACTCAACAGGTCGTCGTCACTGCGGGTGTCGATCTCGATCCAGTCGACCCGCCCTGCCGCGCTCACCTGCTCCGCGCGTCGCGCGAGCTCGGGCTCCAGGCATCCGCCGCTCAGCCAGCCGACCTGGCTGCCGTTGCAGAACAGCACCATGTCGCCGGCACCAGCGTAAGTGGAGCCATCGGTTTCCAGCACCAGCGCGAGCACGGCGCGCTCCCCCGCACGCACGCGCGTCAAGGCCGTCTCGAGTACGCCGCGCGGGCTGCCTTCGGCGAGGAAACCCGGCGCTGCGGACAGGTCCTCGGCAAGATCGCCGGGCTCCCCTCCCCCTGCGGCGGAGACCTCCAGAGTGGGCGAGGCTACGGGTCGGTCCATGCGCACCGTCAACCTACATCGGGCAAGCCGGGCAACAGCTTGTCCAGGGTGATGGGATAGTTGCGCACGCGCACGCCGGTTGCGTTGTAGATCGCATTGGCGATCGCGGCGCCAACCCCGCAGATGCCCAGTTCACCCACGCCCTTGGCCTTCATCGGCGAGATCACCGGATCCAGCGTGTCGAGGAAGACCACCTCCTGGTACGGGATGTCGGCGTGCACGGGAACCTCGTAGCCGGCCAGGTCGTGGTTGATGAACAAGCCAAGCCGTTTGTCGACCACCAGCTCCTCCATCAGGGTCGCGCCCGCGCCCATCACCATCCCGCCGATGACCTGGCTACGTGCGGACAGCGGATTAAGGATCCGGCCGCCATCGCATACGGCAAGCATGCGGCGTATGCGCGTCTCTCCAGTGTAAGCATGCACGGCTACCTCGCAGAAATGCCCTGCGTAGGTGCCGACGTCGTAGCCTTGTTTGAAGTCGCCGAAGGCAATGCCGTCCTCCGCCGACAGTGCCCCCGCCTCCGCCAGCTTGATCGTCCGCCCACCCGCCTGGATGCGGCCATTGGCGAAGTCTGCGGTGTCGCCGTCGAAGCCCAGTTTCTCGCCCACCTTGCGGCGCAGGCTGACGCACGCCGCGTACACGCCTGCGGTGGAGCTTGCCGCGCCCCACTGGCCGCCGGAACCGGCGGAGGCGGGATGACGGGAGTCTCCGAGGGTCACCTGGACCCGCTCCAGCGGCACGCCCATGGTCTCGGCTGCCGTCTGCGCGATGATCGTGTAGGAGCCGGTGCCGATGTCGGTCATGTCGGTCTCGACAATCACCCCGCCCTGGCCGTCAAGCCGGACTCGCGCCGCCGACTTCATCGTCGGTGCGCCGCGATAGCCCGCAGACACGCCCATGCCGACCAGCCAGTCCCCTTCCCTGACCTGCGCCGGCCTGGGGTTGCGCTTGCTCCAGTTGAAGCGCTCCGCGCCTTCGCGCAGGCAGCGCACCAGGTTGCGGTCGGAGAACTTCTTGGACGGATCGCCGGGTACCACCTCGGGCTCGTTGAGGATGCGGAACGCGATCGGGTCGAGGCCCAGCTTCTCGGCCATTTCATCCATCGCCACTTCCAGCGCCATGTGGCCCGGTGCTTCGCCCGGTGCGCGCATCGCATTGCCTTCGGGCATGTCGAGCGTGGCGATGTAGTTGGCCACCAGGCGGTTGGCGCCCGCATAGAGCTTGGGCGTCTGCAGGGTGCCGTTCTCGCCGTCCTCGCCGTTGATGTTGCCCGACCAGTTCTCATGGGCGATGGCGGAGATCCGGCCATCCTTTCCGCAGCCGATCCGCACGCGCTGGAGGGTGGCGTGCCGGTGCGTGGTGTTGTTGGGCATCAACGGGCGTTGCAGCGCGATCTTCACCGGTCGCCCGACCTGCTTGGCCGCCAACGCGGCCAGCACCGCGTCGGCACGGATGAACAGCTTGCCGCCGAAGCCGCCGCCGATATAGGGCGAGTCCACGCGCACCTTGGCAGGATCGATGCCGAGGATCGCCGCCATGCCCTGCCTGGCCCAGTCGATCATCTGGTTCGCCGTCCACAACGTGAGCGTGTCACCCTCCCAGGCGGCGATGGTGGCGTGCGGCTCCATCATCGAATGACTTTCGTCGGAGGTGTGGTAAGTCTCGTCGAGCTTGACCGCGGCGCTCGCGTAGGCGGTGTCGAAATCGCCCAACGCCTGCCGGTCGGGCTTGCCGTCACGCCCCTTTGCCAGCGGCGCGGACGGTGCCAGTGCGGGAAAATCGAAGCGGCCCTTGCCGCGCTCGTAGCGGGTACGGATCAACGCCGCGGCGGCGCGGGCCTGCTCGAAGGTCTCTGCCACCACGCAGGCGATGGCCTGGTGGTAGTGGGCCACTTCGGGTCCGCCGAACAACGGTGCATTGTTCCAGTTCGATTTGCCGACCGGCTTGGTTTCCGGTGCGGTGATGACCGCCAGTACGCCGGGCGCGGCACGCGCGCGGGAGGCATCCATCGAAATGATGCGCCCTTTGCCGATGCCCGCGCCGACGATGTAGCCGTAGGCCTGGTTCGGCGCCACGTCATGGCGCTCGTAGGCATAGGGGGCAGTGCCGGTGGTCTTGCGTGGACCGTCGATGCGCGGGGTCGACTTGCCGACGACCTTGGCCTTGTCGAACAGGTTGTCGCCGGCGGGGGCGTTGAATTCAAGGGGCATCAGCGCTCTCCTTCCACCAGCACCGCTGCGAGGGTGCGCTCGGCGAGCGCGATCTTGAACGCGTTCTCCGGCGTCGGACGGGCACCGGCGAACACCTGCCGGGTCGCGGCCTTCACGCCGTCGCGCAGCAGGGGTTCGGCTGCCTCGACGCGCCACGGCTTCGGCGCGACCCCACCGAAGGCGAACCGCGCCGAGCCGTCACGCTGCACGACCGCGGCGACCGACACCAGTGCGAACGCATAGGACGCGCGGTCCCGTACCTTGTGGTACACGTGCCGACCGCCCAGGGGTTCCGGCAGCGTGACGTGGGTGATCAGCTCACCGCGCTGCAGCACGTTGTCCTGCTGCGGCCTGTCGCCGGGGGAACGATGGAAATCGGCAATTGGGATGCTGCGCGTACTGCCGTCACCGCTGACGGTCTGGATCGAGGCGTCCAGCACCCGCAGGGCCACCGCCATGTCGCCCGGATAGGTCGCGATGCAGCTGTCCGAGGTGCCGATCACGCCCATCTGCCGGGAGAACCCCTCGAGTGCGCCGCAGCCGGATCCGGGCAGGCGCTTGTTGCAGGGCAGATTGGGGTCGTAGAAATACGGGCAGCGCGTGCGCTGCAGCAGGTTGCCGCCGGTGGTGGCTTTGTTGCGCAACTGCCCGGAGGCGCCTGCCATGATCGCGCGGGTCAGCACCGCGTAGTCGCGGCGCACGCGCTCATGCGAGGCCAGCGCGGTATTGGTGACCAGCGTGCCGATGCGCAGGCCGCCCTCGTCGGTGGGTTCGATCCTGTCCAGGCCGATGTCCTGCACATCGACCAGGTGCGCTGGCGTCTCGACCTCCAGCTTCATCAGGTCGAGCAGGTTGGTTCCTCCGGCCAGGAACTTCGCGCCCTCGGTACCGGCGACGGCCCTGGCGGCCTCGGCCGGGGATTTCGCGCGTTCGTAACTGAAGGCCCTCATGAGCGCCTCCCTGCAGAGGTCACGCCAGCGACCTCTGCCATCGCCTCGGCAATGTTGGAATAGGCCCCGCAGCGGCAGAGGTTGCCGCTCATGCGTTCGCGCATTTCCATGTTGGTGGCCCGGGGCCGTGCGCTGACGTCCGCCTGTACATGGCTGGGGACACCCCGCTTGATCTCGTCCAGTACCGCCACCGCCGAGCAGATCTGCCCCGGCGTGCAGTACCCGCACTGGTAGCCGTCATGCTTGATGAAGGCGGCCTGCATCGGATGCAGGTCATCGGGGGTTCCGAGGCCTTCGATGGTGGTGATGGCATCGCCCTGGTGCTGCACCGCCAGGCTGAGGCAGGCATTGATGCGCTCACCGTTGACCAGCACGGTACAGGCACCGCATTGACCGTGGTCGCAGCCCTTCTTGGTCCCGGTCAGCTTCAGATGTTCGCGCAGGGCATCGAGCAGCGTGGTCCGGGTGTCGAGTTCAAGTTCCCGCCGCTTGCCGTTGACGGTCAAGGCCACCTTGCTGATGACCGGCGGCCTGGGCGGCGGGGGCGCCGCCAGTTCGGCGGCGAGCGATGACGCCCCCGGTGCGGCGGACATCGCCACGGTCGTGACGCCGCCGGCGATCACCTGGCGACGCGTCAACTTCATTCCTTCATCACAACTTGGCACAGTGACCTCCTGGCGTTCGGGGAAACCCCGTGGCTGGATGGACGCGCTCACACTACCGAAGGGCTACTATGCCCATCTGCGGGGTACAAGCCTGTGAAGTCGGCGAAATGTACGAACATGACGCAGCAAGCCCGAAGAAATCGGCTGCATCCAGCCACAGCGCGGCACTCTTGAGCCATGCGTATGCCTCACTGGATGTCTCACAGTCCTGTTCGTCCCTCAGCATGAGGAACATGATGGCCCGACGCTACAAAGGCGTTGGCTGGGAGGGCTCGGGTTCGTGGATGGAACCCTCCAACAAGGCAACGTAGGTATCAAGCCTGGTGCGAAGGCCGATCAGCATCCAGCCCAGCAGGTACAGCAGCACCATGGCGAAGATCAGTAGTGCACCCAGCGGGCCAACATCGAAAGCGCCCGCCCAGTCGCCCCATTTCCATCCGCGGAACTGCAGGTAGAGGGCAATCAACAGCGGGAATGGTCCCAGCCGCTGCAGGCCGCCATACATCATGCCCATGCGCTCAATCATGTTTGTGCGCAAGGTGCTGACGAACTTGAGTCGCCGCTCGCGCTGGACGCGCGGGAATCCGCGAAGCTCGGTCACCACCGCTTGCCAGTGAGCGAAGTCTTCATCCATCTCCCGGGCGTGCGAGAGCCGCGGCTGGCTGAACTGGCGAATGCCCCTGCGGGCGGCCAGTACGCCACCGACAATGAATCCTCCGATTTCGATTGCCAGGCAGGCAACAACCACCTGGAGCACTACGCCAAGAGGCAGCCATCGATCCGGAAGCTGACCCATGAGAATGCCGATGATCGCCGCACCCACGCCGATGCGAAACGCCCACGTCTCCACCCTGCCCGCCTTGGGGTAGATGCTGTGCTCAACCAGTCCCTGCACCCGCTGGTAGAGCCAGTGGAATGTCAGTTCCTCCGAATCGATCTTTGCCGGCGGATCGAATCCGCCCCCTGCCTGCATGTCCATTGCATCCCCTGCCCCACCGGCCAGGTTGCCGGCGCCACCATCGTAGCCGAGCTGGGTTGTAGCGGAATACGGCCTAGCCGTGTAGACGTCAGGGCCAGGACCTTCCCGGAGTCGAGCATGGCTCGGTTCTACAGAGGAGGAGCCTGCGGGCCGACCCGAACATGCACCACATGGCTGACGCCACGATGGAACATCTTGGCGTATGGGCAGACGCGTTCGGTGTTGCGAACCAGTTCGCAGGCCAGGTTCTCATCCATGCCGGGAAGATGTACCACGATCTCGGCCGACAGCAGATACAGCCCATCTGCCGGATCACGGGCGAAGGTGACCGCCACTTCGATGCTGGGGTTGTGCAGCAGCAGGCCGGCACGCGCGGCCACCAGCACCATGGCACCGTGGAAGCAGCCGGCGTAGCTCGCGGCCAGCAGCTGCTCGGGATTGGTGCCGCCGCCAGGCCCGCCGAGTTCCGGCGGCAGACGCAGGTCCACCGCCAGTGCACCGTCGTCCGACCGCACGACGCCGGACGCCCGCCCGTGCTGGGCCTGGCCACCGCTCACCCGCACGCGGCCGGTGTACAGCGGCTTCACGTCGTCACCCTGGTAGCGGTCCAGCATGGCGGGCGAAGGCGGCTTCAGCTCGGTCATTGCGCGGCTCCATCAAGCGCAGCTGCGGCAGGCGATCGATTCGCCGCTCAGGCAGGCTGCCGCTGCAACAGGCCGGACTGCTGAAGCCAGGCTTCGAAGCCGACCTGTCCCAGCCACGCGTGGCCGGCCGGTACCAGCGTGTCGATCTGCAGCGGCGCGCCGAAGTACAGTGCATCGGCGTCTGCCACCACCTGCCGGGAATCACCTGTCAGTTGCAGATGGCGCCTGGCCAGATCCGCCATCGCGCTGCGCTGCGGTCCGGCGATCTCCAGCACGCCATTGGCTGGCGCCTGCTGCGCGATGCGTGCCACCGCTTCGGCAACATCCTCGGCGGCAATCGGCTGCACGTCGGCGGCCGGCAGCCGCAGGGTCTTCCCGTCGCCGGCGGACTGGATGATGCCCGGCAGGAACTCGAAGAACTGCGTGGAATGGATGATGGTGTACGGCAGGCCGGAATCGCGAATGAGCCGCTCCTGGGCGATCTTGCCGCGGAAATAGCCACTGGCGGCAAGCTTGTCGGTACCCACAACAGAAAGCGCGACATGGTGGCGCACGCCGGCACGGGTGGCGGCCGAAAGTATGTTGTGGCCGGCGGTCACGAAGAACGAAAGCACTGCCGCATCTTCGAACGAGGGCGAGTTGGCCAGGTCCACCACCACGTCGACGCCGTCCATGGCGGCGTCCAGACCTTCACCGGTCAGCACATCCACCCCGGTGGAGGGCGCTGCCACCACGATCTCATGCCCGGCTACGCGCAGGCGCTCCACCACCTTGCTGCCGATGCGGCCGGTACCACCGATGACGAGGAACTTCATTGCGTGTCTCCTGGAATGTAGAGGGGCTACCGGATGTGGTCCGGCGCAGGAATCGTAGGTAGCGCGGGCGCGAGGCAGTAGGTCCGTGACGGGCCGCGCACTGTTGCCCGGCACGCATCAATACGCTCAGACCCAGGTGGGCTGTTTGCCTGGCTTCAGAGGGTTGGCCTGCTGGCGTGCTTCCCAGTGCGAGATCACATCCAGTTCGAGCGCGCGCACCCGCTGCGTGCTGAAGTCGATGAAGGCACGCACGCGCTTGGGCAGCTGGCGGCGGCTGAGATAGCACAGGTAGTGACCGCGATCGAGCGGCGCATGCCGATCCAGGCAGGTCACCACCCTGCCCGCCCAAAGCGCTTCACGCACCTGATAGCTGGGCAGCTGGGCGATGCCCAGCCCGTCGATGACGGCCTGCAGGGCCAGGTCGGCATCATTGAACACCAGTGCGGCCGGCGGCTGCAGGTGCACTTCGGCACCGTCGACACGGAAATCCCAGGGCTGCATGCGTCCGCCCGGCAGGCGCCGTCCGATGCAGGCATGCGTGCACAGCGCATCCACCGACACCGGTAGGCCGTGCGTCTGCACGTACGCCGGTGATGCACATACGACCAGCTGCATCGGCACCAGCTGCTTGGCGATCACCTGGCTGTCTTCCAGCAGGCCGTCGCGAAACGCCACGTCGATGCGGTCACCGGCCAGGTCGGGGGCCTGCTCGTCCAGCAGCAGCTCCACTGATACCTGCGGGTACTCGGCACGGAAGGCTGCCAGCAGGGGAGCAACCACCCGCCGGCCGAAGCCGTGGCCGGCACTGATGCGCAGGTGTCCGCGCGGCGGGCCCTCGCGCAGGTCGCGCATTTCCTCCAGCGCCTGCAGGATGCAGGTCACGCCCGGGTTGCAGCCCTCCAGGAACAGCTCGCCTTCGCGGGTGAGCGTGGTCGAGCGCGTGGTGCGCAGGAACAACCGTACGCCCAACTGGCTTTCCAGCTTCTGCACGCTGCGGCTGACGGCCGAACGGCCGATGCCGAGGCGGTCGGCCGCGCGCGCGAAGCTGCCCTCGGACGCCACTGCGATGAAGGCCAGCACGCCGGCGTAGCTGGTGGAGAAGGACGCATTGAACGCATCGTGACCGTCGCCGGCCGGGCGGGGCTTTGCGGCGTTCATGGGCTGCCTGGCTCCAGGCGGGCACGTTGTGCGTGCAGGTGGCTCCGCGCCAGCGCCAACCGTTGCCTGCACGTGGAAGGGTCGAGCCCCAGCAGGGGCTCGATGTCCTCGAATCCGGCGCCCAGCACGTCGTGCAACAGCAGGATCGCACGTGCATCGGGCGGCAGTTCGCGCAATGCGGCGAGGAAAGCCTGCCAGACCTGTTCGCTGGCAGGGCGCGATGCGGTGCGCAGGTGCGATGAGGTGTCCATGCCCGGCAGACGGCCGAGCATCGGCCGCTGTGACAGGACATTGGTGTTTTTCATGCAACAGCGTGCGGCCCGGCCCCCGCCTACCGGCATTGCGGGTGCAGGCCTAGCCTCGCTGTGCCCTTCACCCGCTACAGGAACACACCATGACCGCACGCCTGGATTACGCCGCGCAATCCCCCGAACTGTTCAAGAAGCTCGGCCTGTACTCGCATGCCGCCCACACCGCCTCGATCGAAGCGGCCATCATTGATCTGGTCAACATCCGTGCATCGCAGCTCAACGGCTGTGGCTTCTGCCTGGACATGCACGTGAAGGAAGCCACCCTGCGCGGCGAGCGTCCGCTGCGCCTGCATCACCTGGCGGCATGGCGTGAATCGATGCTGTTCAGCACGCGCGAGCGCGCCTGCCTGGCCTGGACCGAAGTACTGACCCAGCTGCCGGCACAGGGCGTGCCCGACGAGCTGTACGCGCGCGTGCGCGGCCAGCTGTCCGATCAGGAAGTTGTCGACCTGACCCACGCGGTGATGGCGATCAACGCATGGAACCGCGCCAATGTCGCCTTCCGTACCACGCCCGGCACCCTGGACGCGGCCTTCGGCCTGGACAAGGCCGGCCTGGCCTGACCCTTCCGCAGCTGCCCCATGCAGCGGCTCTCCCCTACCGCTTTGGAGACCTGCCATGCGTCTTTCTGTTCTGGCCCTGTCTGCGCTGCTGCCACTGTGCAGCGCTGCCGCCACCCCACCCTCTGCGGCGCCCGAACCCCTGGTGCGCGAGGTGATGACCCGCGCCCTTCCGGAGCAGCCCGGCAAGGAAGCGCTGATCCTTACCGTGGAGTACCCGCCGGGTGGCGCCGATCCTGTCCACCGCCACGATGCCCATGGCTTCGTCTATGTCCTGGAAGGACGGATCGTGATGGGCGTGGCCGGCGGCAAGGAAGTCACCCTCGGCCCGGGCGAGGCCTTCCATGAAGGCCCGGCCGATCTGCACACCGTGGGTCGTAACGCCAGCGCTACCGAGCCGGCGAAGTTCGTGGTGTTCCTGATCAAGGACATCGGCAAGCCGGCGGTTCTGCCGCCGCACTGATCGCACGTCCGGCGCTGGCACCAGCGACAGGTTCCCGGGTGTCACAATCCGGGGACCTGTCCCGTCTAGGCTGGCATGGACGATTCCACTGCGCTGTTCTCACGCCTCCGCCCACGCCTGTTCGGCGTGGCCTACCGCATGCTTGGGTCTTCGTACGAAGCCGAAGACGTGGTGCAGGATGTCTGGCTGCGCTGGCATGGCGCCGACCAGTCACAGATCGAGAATCCGGAAGCCTGGCTAGTGGCGACCACCACCCGTCGCGCCATTGATGGCCTGCGCTTGGCCCGGCATACGCGCGAACACTATGTGGGCATGTGGTTGCCCGAACCGCTGCTGACCGATGACACCGCCACGCCCGAGTACGTGCTGGAAACCGCCAGCGATCTGTCGGTCGCATTCCTCAGTGTGCTGGAACGGTTGGCCCCGGATGCGCGTGCGGCCTTCCTGCTGCACGATGTGTTCGATCAGGACTACGCCGTGGTTGCGCGCACCCTGGACAAAACGGAAGCCGCCTGCCGGCAGATCGTGCATCGTGCGCGTCAGCAGCTCCGGCAGGAACGCCCGCGCTACAACGTCCCGCAGGACGTGCACCAGAAACTCCTGCGTCGCTTCGCCGAGGCCGCGTCCAGCGGAGATTTCCGCACAATGAAAGCATTGATGGCCGAATCGGCCGAGTTGGTGGGTGACGGCGGCGGTATCGTCACCAGCTTCCCCGGGCCGATGGTCGGCGGCGCACGCATCGCCCAGCTGCTGTATGCCCCGCACCTGCGGCGCAGTGCGCAGTTGCGGATGGTACCGGCCATGCTCAACGGACGGCTGGGACTGCTGCGCTATTTCGATGGCGAGCTGGAGGCGGCGATGGCCTTCGAGACCGATGGCGAACGGATCACGCAGGTCTTGGTGCAGCGCAACCCGCACAAGCTGCAGCGTTTGGCTCACCCTACCGCCATCCAGTAGTTCCCCGCCAGGTAGGGAGGGCGTCCGTTATCGGCCTCGCCCTTGGGGGGGGGATTCGAGCGGGGTGCCGGTGCACCCCGTCGAAAACTCCTGCTTGCGCTGTATCCGCAGGATCCGATCAGAAGTCCCAGAACACCGGCACCCAGCGGAACGTCTCGCCTTCCAGCGACACCCGGCCCACTGACGGGAACGGAAGATGCGTGGCCACCAGCATTTCGCCGGTGCCGGCCAGTTCCTTCAGCAGAGCGATGCGTACGCGTGCGGATTCCTCCGGGTCGTGCTCGAAGCCGTTGTGCCAGTTCGGTTGGTCGAAGCCGACCGCGAACACCGCGTCACCGGCAAAGGTCAGGGCCTGCCCCGCAGACGCCACGCGCACCACGCAGTGGCCCGGCGTATGCCCACCGGTACGGTGGGCCGTCACGCCCGGTGCGATCTGCTGTTCGTCCTGGAAAGTGTGCACATAGCTGCTGTACTCGGCCCAGAAGTGCGTGGCCGTGGTGCGCAACGCATCGGGAAAGCCCTGCGGCATGTTGGTGCGGCTGAAGTCCGGCGACTTCCAGAACTCCACTTCCGCGGCTGCGACGTGGATCTTCAGGTCCGGGCGCAGCTGTTCCTTTACGCCTTCAACCAGCAGGCCGCCGACGTGGTCCATGTGCATGTGGGTGATGACCACATCGGTGATTTCGCCCAGGTTGATACCGGCAGCACCGAGGCGGCGGATCAGCTGGCCGGCGCGCGGCAGCTGCAGGTCCGGGTCCATGCCCAGGCCGGCATCGATGAGGATGGTGCGATCACCGCTGTGCACCACCATCACGTTCAACGCCCAGTCGAAGGCATCCTGCGGCAGGTACATCTCTTCGAACCATTCGGCACGATCGGCGGCCGGTACGTTGTGACCGAGCATCTGGGTTGGCAATGGCAGGACGCCATCGCTGATCACCAGCACTTCGACATCGCCCACTTTCAGGGCGTAGCGCGAGGGCACCAGTTCATCAAGGGCGGGGGCAATGGGCGCGGCGGTGTTTTCCATACTGAACATGAGGGATCTCCACGAAGAGCCATTTGGCGGGCAGCAGTGCAAGGCTGGCGCGAACGAATCCGGGTGCTTTCCCATGGCGCAGGCAGTGACATTGCCAGGGCACGGTTGCCTAGCAGGCCAGCGCTGCGCGGTTCACGGGAAGACTGGCCACTGCGCGGGCAATGGGCCCGGAACACGGCAGGTGCCGTGCGGGATCAGCCTAGGCAGCGCGCCACAGATGCGGTAGGCCCGTGGAGGGGTACGCCATGTTGCGTTCCGGGAAGCAATGCGGACCCGCCTGCGCGGGCACCGCTACCCCGCTTCCCTGGTGTTACCCCGCAACTCACATCCCCAAGTCGGACAACCCCGGGTGGTCATCCGGGCGACGCCCCAGCGGCCAATGGAACTTGCGGTCGCTTTCCTTGATCGGCAGGTCGTTGATGCACGAGAAGCGGCGCTGCATCAGGCCATCCTCTCCGAATTCCCAGTTTTCGTTGCCATAGGAACGGAACCAGTTGCCGGAGTCGTCGTGCCATTCGTATGCGTAGCGGACAGCAATGCGGTTCTCGGTAAAGGCCCAGAGCTCCTTGATCAGGCGGTACTCAAGCTCTTTGTTCCATTTGCGTTCCAGGAACTGGCGGGCTTCTTCCCGACCGCTGGTGAATTCGGCACGGTTGCGCCACTGGGTATCGAGCGAATAGGCAAGCGACACCTTGTCGGCATCGCGGGAATTCCATCCATCCTCGGCAAGGCGCACCTTCTGCGTGGCCGATTCGAGGTTGAACGGAGGAAGCGGCGGACGGGGTTGTTCAGCGGACACGGGGAGACCTCCAATCGAGATGGATACATGAAGTGCTTCAAGCGATCTGGCGTACTCAGGCGCTAACGCTTGGCCTGTTCCAACAACAGCTTCGCGACATCCTTCGCAGTGTCTGCGGCGCCGTAATCCCCCATCACGCGCGACAGGGTGATGGCGCCTTCCATCAGGAGAAGCAACTGACGTGCCAGGTCCGCCGGCTGCTCCACATCCAGTTGTCCGGCAAGTTCCAGCGTGTAATCGAGCAGCTTTTGCTTGTGGTTCCGCGCGATTTCCCGGATTGGATCGGCAGGGTCGCCGACCTCGCCTGCGGTGTTGATGAACGCGCAACCGCGATAACCCTCGGACTGGAACCATTTCTTGAGCACGGTGAACATGCCGAGGACGCGCGCTTCCGGAGTGTCCGCCTTCTCGCACTCCTGCCGGAACCAGGCCAGCCAACGCACATCGCGGGCCCTCAGCGCAGCAGCGGCCACGTCGTCCTTGTTCTCGAAATGGCGGTAGATGCTCTTCCGCGCCACGCCGGAGGTCTTCACCAACAGGTCCATGCCGGTGGCGTGGATCCCGTTCTGGTAGATCAGCGCCTCGGCCGTGGCCAGGATCTTCTGCTGGGTATCGGTGGTGGCCTTGTTCATGGCCACAAGGTAGAACGATCATTCTCCACCGTCAACAGGCGGTGGCGGGCGATTCGTGCGCGCACATCCGTGCAAGACGATCTATCAAGAAATCCGGACAATTCATCACCCGAACGCCTGACTCCAGGCGCAAAGTACGTCTCACCACCCACCCATGAGAGTTTCCGCATGAACACCTTCGCCCGCACCTTGGCCGTTGCCGCCCTCGCCCTCTCGGTCCAGGCCGGCCTGTCCGCGCAGGCCGCCGAACCGGCCAAGCCGACTGCGGTCACCGCCATCGCGCGCACCGCCAGCTACATCACCACCGCCGATGGCGTGCAGCTGTACTACAAGGACTGGGGCCCGAAGGACGGCCCGGTCGTGACCTTCAGCCACGGCTGGCCGTTGAACTCGGACAGCTGGGAATCGCAGATGCTCTTCCTGGCCAATCATGGCTACCGCGTGATCGCGCATGACCGCCGCGGCCACGGCCGTTCCAGCCAGCCGTGGGAGGGCAACGATATGGATCACTACGCCGATGACCTGGCCACGGTGATCAATACGCTGGATCTGCACGATGTCACCCTGGTGGGCTTCTCCACCGGCGGCGGCGAGGTGGCGCGCTACATCGGCCGGCATGGCACCGGGCGAGTGAAGAAGGCCGTGCTGATCAGCTCGGTGCCGCCGTTCATGCTGAAGACCGCCGACAACCCGAACGGGCTGCCGATCGAAGTGTTCGATGGCATCCGCAAGGCACAGATGGACAACCGCGCCCAGCTGTACAAGGACATCCCGTCCGGCCCGTTCTATGGCTTCAACCGCCCGGGCGCGAAGGTGTCGCAGGCGCTGATCGATGCGTGGTGGGCGCAGGGCATGCAGGGCGGCCACAAGAACACGTACGACTCGATCGCCGCGTTCTCGGCCACCGACTTCCGCGCCGACCTGAAGAAGTTCGATGTACCTACCCTGGTCATCCACGGTGACGACGATCAGATCGTGCCGATCGATATCTCCGGCCGCCAATCGGCAAAGCTCATCAAGGGCGCCAGGCTGATTGTCTACCCGGGTGCGCCGCACGGCCTGACCGATACCCACAAGGACAGGGTCAACCAGGACCTGCTGACGTTCCTGCAGGAAAAGTGAGCAACACTGGCTCCGGCATCGCGCCGGAGCCAGTCCCACACCAGAGTGTCTCTACCTTGTGCGTGCCCCTTCCCGGCCAGACTCGGCCTTGCGCGGATTCAGCGGGTGCGGGATTTCATCAAGATCCGGCTGCAAGGACTTGAAATGGCGATAGCAGAACCTCGGCTGCTGCTGGCAATCCCCCGCCCCCTGCGTCGCATGATAAACATGCGTTACAGGGATTGAGGGGCAATCTGAAAGTGCGCGTTCGTGAAAGTGGTCACGGTTAATGGCGGGGAAAGTCAATACCTTCAAGCCCACTGCAACCTAATTGCTGATAATGCGATTGAATTCCAGGCGGGCCAACAATCGGTTGTGACATGGAGGTGGGGGATGTGCATGGTCTCTGGCAGCTCTTCAGCAAAGCTTGCGGCTCTACTCTTTCTGATAACCACCTGCGGCGCATCCGCGACCCCGTCGGCAAGCGCCAAGGATGCCCGATCACTGGTACTTGTCACGCTCTCGCCTGCCCAAAGTGGGGTCCTTGCAACTGGACTGCTCAAGGGGGTGCTGAAACCAATCAACGGTTGTGTCTACTTCGTGGACCCAGGTGGCACGGCATATCTTGCAGCATGGCCACATGGCTACACGCTGGCCATGAAAGGAGGCGCTCCCATAGGGGTGCAGGACGTACGATCTGGCGGAATGGTGGAGTTCGGGATTGCTGCATCATTCGGAGGGGGGCATGGCGGCGAACTGCTCCGTTCGAGTCTGGCTGCGAGCATCCCGGCGGGCTGCACGGGCCCACTCATGACGATTCACTTGATGCGTCAGGCAAAGGAGCAGCCATGATCCATCTGCGCACGAAATCCGTGCGCGCCCTGGCATTGTCCGCCCTCGGTGCGTTCGCATTCTCCCTGCACGGCCAGCCGATAACTGGCAACCCCACGGCATACACCTATTCGCGAACCTTCAATGTATCTGAGGCCGAAGCAAAATACAGGTCGATGAAATCGATCTCTGCGGCAGCGCTGGAAGCCAGGATTCAGACCTCTGAGCCGGACACGTTTGGCGGCTTGTACGTCGAGCATAGGCCAGAATTCAAGATCGTAGTGCTGTTCACGAAGAAGCCGAGAGAGACCTTGGCAAAGTACACGCAGGATCCTGTTTTTACCGGTCGCACTTCCGCTCAATCGCTCGAAATGCTCTTGGCGACCCAGGCGGAGGCGGAGGCCCAGCTTCTGGTAAAGAATGTTGGGTTCGAGTCCGGTGTCGATATCAAGCAGTCCATTGTGACCTTCTACGTGAAGGATGAGGCGGCCGCCAGGCGCGCACTCCGGCCACTGCTGGGCGCTGTTGATTTCGTGGCGATCAAGCAGGTGAAAGGCTTCACGGTCACTACCGCGATCTCCGGCGGCCATAAGCTGACCGGCACTGCCTTCAACTGCACCACTGGCTTCAACGTCTTCGACGCAGATCGCGAGCTTGGTGTCCTCACGGCCGGTCACTGTGACAATGCGCTGACCTATCAGGGCATTGCCGCGCCTCTCGTTTTCCAGAGCGAGCAGAACGAGGGCGACTACGATGTCCAGTGGCATAGGGAGCCGTCCAGAGGCCCACGCCAGGCGCAGAAGAATGAAATCACCCTGATCAATGGTCCGTCGCAGACGCTCGAAATAACCAGCACACTCTCGTCCAGTTCGATGCATGTGGGGGATGTGATCTGCAAGAGTGGCATTCACGGTCACTACGCATGCGGGACCATTGAGGATATGAACTCAAGGTCCAATCATAATGGAGCCATAGGCAGGTATATTCGTGCGCGCAACCTGTCCCCAGGCCCTCTCAGCGTCGAAGGTGACAGCGGCGGGCCGGTCTTTTCGCACAATGCGGCCGTCGGCGTCATTCACGGCCGGGGTGGTGAAGACACGGGATTTGAGAATGACCTGTTCTACATGCCCATCGAGCGGGTTTCAGTGCTTGGCGTTTCCGTATTGACGGAGGCCTTCAAAATTACCGGCATCGCAGATCGCACAGAGAATTATTTCAGGCCATTTTCCGTTCCGGTTGCGTACAAGGGAGTTCCTAAGTTCCCAATAGAGTTGACACTGGAGCGCCCCGTGTGCCCGAGCGGGCCCTGCGAACCGGCGACGGAAGTGTTGCCGGACAAGATGCCCTCCCCGCTCAACTACACATGGACCTGCTTCTATCCCATCGTGCTCTACCCGCCCCCGGTCATCCCACCGCCGCCTCTGACCTGGAGGGAGCGGGTCACGCTGAAGGACGCATCAGGAATCACTGCCGATCCAGTTGAGTACAACCTGCACTGCAGTGGATGTCCTGATTGCCCATAGACTCGCAATGGCTTTACCGGCCCTGCCCAAGCTCCTTCGCAAGGAACGGCGCCGTCCTGCTGCCCTTGGCGCGGGCTACCTGCTGCGGTGTTCCCTTCGCCACGATGGTGCCACCTGCCCCGCCCGCGCCGGGCCCGACATCAATCACCCAGTCCGCCTGTGCGACAGAACGCATATCGTGCTCGATCATCACCACGGTGTTTCCCGCGTCCACCAGCCGCTGCAACTGCACCAGCAGCCTGTCCGCGTCCGATGCATGAAGGCCGGTGGTGGGCTCATCCAGCACATACAGCGTGCGCCCGCGCTGGCTGCGCTGCAGCTCGGTCGCCAGCTTGATGCGTTGCGCCTCACCGCCTGATAGTTCCGTGGCCGGCTGGCCCAACCGCAGGTAGCCCAGGCCGATCTCCTGCAACACCTGCAGCGGGCGGGCGATGCCCTCTTCTTCGGCGAAGAACGCCTGCGCCTGGTCGACCGTCATCTGCAGGACTTCGGCGATGTTGCGGCCGTTCCACAGCACCTTCAGCGTGGCCTCGTTGTAGCGGGCGCCGTGGCACGTAGGGCATGGCGCATAGACGCTGGGCATGAACAGCAGTTCGACGCTGACGAAACCCTCGCCTTCGCAGGTCTCGCACCGACCCTTGGCCACGTTGAACGAGAAGCGGCCCGCATCGAAGCGGCGGCGGCGTGCATCGGGCGTTGCGGCGAACAGCTTGCGCACGTGATCGAACAAGCCGGTATAGGTCGCCAGGTTGGAGCGTGGCGTGCGGCCGATGGGTTTCTGGTCCACCTGCACCACGCGTTGAATGGCGTCCACATCGCCGGCCAGTTGGCCGCGCGTGGCTTCGATCACGGTGGGTCCGTCGGTGGGCGCGCTGTCGGTGCTGTCGTCTACCGTCTCGTGCCCGAGGTGCAGCAGCATCAGCTCGGGCAGTGCCTGCGCCATCAGGCTGGACTTGCCCGACCCCGAAATGCCGGTCACGGCCGTCAGCAACCCAAGCGGCACCTGCGCGTCCACGCCCTGCAGGTTGTGGCGATGGATGCCCTTCAGTTCCAGCCAGCTGCTGGCACTGCGCTGCCGGCTGGCAGGCGCAGGCACCTGGTCGAACAGGTACCGGGCCGTGCGTGAATCCTGGATCTGGCGCAGCCCGTCGGGCTCGCCACTATAGAGAATCTGCCCGCCGTGCTCGCCCGCCTGCGGTCCCACATCCACCAGCCACTGCGCGCGCCGCATCAGCTCCAGGTCATGCTCAACAACGAACACCGAGTTGCCACCGTCGCGCAGTCGTTCCAGGGCGTCGTACAGCGCCTGGCTGTCAGCCGGGTGCAGGCCGGCCGAGGGCTCGTCGAGCACATACAGCACGCCAAACAGCAACGAGCTGAGCTGGGTGGCCAGCCGCAGGCGCTGCAGTTCGCCGGCCGACAGCGTGGGCGTGGCGCGATCCAGCGAGAGATACCCCAGGCCCAGTTCGCGCAGCTGCCGTACCCGCGCCATGACCCCACCCGCCAGTCGCTGCGCTGCGAGGCGCTTTTCTTCTGACAGGGCCGAGGTCAGCCGAACGTCGGGGGCGCCTTCGTGGGTCGCACGGCCACTTGCTGCACGCTTGGCGCGATCGCGGGGCGTTGCACGCCTGCGGGGACGCGCACCTTGGCTGTGTGCACTGAAATCGCCTTGGGAGATGGGCTCCAGCAGGTCCGCCAGTTGATCCAGCGGCAGCCGCATGAACTCGCCGATATCCACGCCGGCAAAGGTGACCGAGAGTGCCTCCGGCTTCAGGCGCTTTCCGTGGCACGCCGGGCACAACCGCCCCTCCATGTATCGCGAAACGCGCTTGCGCATCAATGCGCTCTGGGTGTTGGCAAAGGTGTGCAGCACGTAGCGGCGCGCGCCGGTGTACGTGCCCATGTAACTGGGCTCCTGCTTTCGCTTGAGCGCGGCACGGGTTTCGGCGGGGGTAAAACCGGCATAGACCGGCACGCTGGGCGCTTCCTCGGTGAACAGGATCCAATCCCGATCCTTCTTCGGCAGCTTCTTCCACGGCACATCGATGTCGTAGCCCAGCGTGACCAGGATGTCACGCAGGTTCTGGCCATGCCAGGCCGGTGGCCAGGAGGCGATGGCGCGCTCGCGGATGCTCAGCGACGGGTCGGGTACCATCAGGGCCTCGGTCACCTCGTAGACGTGGCCCAGGCCGTGGCAGGTGCTGCAGGCGCCCTGCGGTGTGTTGGGCGAAAAATCCTCGGCATACAGCATGGGCTGGTTGGCCGGATAGGCGCCTGCGCGGGAGTACATCATGCGCACCAGGCTGGACAGCGTGGTCACGCTACCCACCGATGAGCGCGCGTTGCTGGCACCGCGCTGCTGCTGCAGGGCCACTGCCGGCGGCAGCCCGTCGATGGCATCCACGTCGGGCACGCCGGCCTGGTCGATCAGGCGGCGCGCATAGGGGGCGACGGATTCGAAGTAGCGCCGCTGTGCCTCGGCAAAGACCGTGCCGAAGGCCAGCGAGGACTTTCCCGAACCCGATACGCCGGAGAACACCACCAGCGCATCGCGTGGAATGGCGACGTCGACATTCTTCAGGTTGTGCTCGCGTGCGCCGCGGACCTCGATGCAGCCGCCGGCTGCGGCTGCGCATGACGACTCACCGGAGGGGGTGTTGGACATCTCAGCATTCCTGGATTCGGTGGGCGGGGCGCACAGGGCACGCCCGGTAGGCCATTCTCGCTGCTGCGCGGTGAATGGTGTGAGGGGATGTGTGCTTGCATGCAGCGTCGGAACGCCAAGTTGCCCACGCCAACCACGCCATGCGGCTGATTGTTAACCCGCGTTGGCTGAAGGGTTGACGCCACGTTGCCACACCTTTGATGTGGCCGCCCACGCCGCGGCTCCTATGCTGGGCCCGCCACCACGGCAGCGGTACCCAACCTGGAGATTCACCATGCAACGCGATCAGAAAGACCTCCCCCACCCGGATGCGGAAGCGCAGCACACCGATCCTGTCAGTCCTCTGCAGGCCAAGCTGCATAACCATCGCAATCATGACGAAGCGCTGCAGGAAACCTTCCCTGCCAGTGACCCGATCTCGCCCTTCGTCGCTGCGCCAACGCCGGAAGAGCAGGCCAAGCGCCTGGCGGAGCGGGTGAAACTGCCAGACCGCCGAACGGATGAGGAGGCCGCAGGAGGTGATCAATGATCCGGTGCGGCTTTGCCCGCGTCGCGGCCGCAACGGCGCGACTGTCCGGCAGCCTGGGCGCATTCGTTGCCGCACTGGGTGTGATCATCACCTGGGCCGCCAGCGGGCCGGCCTTCCACTTCAATGACACCTGGCAGCTGGTGGTGAACACGGGAACGACCATCGTGACCTTCCTGATGGTGTTCCTGATCCAGCATACGCAGAACGCCGATACGGCCGCGCTGCACATCAAACTGGATGAACTGATCCGGGTCAGCAAGGATGCCAACCAGGAGCTGTTGAACCTGGAGTCGATGGAGCCTACCCATCTTGAAGAGATTCGCCAGCGCTACGAGGCACTGGCGAAGACCGCTGCAGACATCAAGTCCAAGAAGGAGCGATGCATGCCGTGCGAGGCGGGTGCACTTTCGTGAAGACCATGCGCAGCATTTCCACGGGCGCTCACATGCTGCCTTCACCCGCCCCCCGCGTGATCGCGACCGGGCGCTATGTACCCTGACCGCTCACCCACTACGGAGTCCAGCATGGCTATCAAAACAGCGGAAAACCTGTTCATCCATGAACTCTCGGATATCTACAGCGCCGAAAAGCAGCTGACCAAGGCCCTCCCGCGCCTGGCCCGTGCGGCCGAGAACCCTGACCTTGCCACCGCGTTTGAAACGCACCTGGAAGAAACCCAGGGCCAGATCGAGCGCATCGACCAGGTGGTGGAGGTTCTTGGCATCCGGCTGAAGCGCATCAAGTGCGCGGCGATGGAAGGCTTGGTCGAGGAAGGCAAGGAGGTGATCGACAGCATCGACAAGGGGCCGGTGCGTGATGCTGCCCTGATCGGTGGCGCGCAGAAGGTCGAGCATTATGAAATTGCCTCCTATGGAACCATCGCCGCGCTGGCCAAGCAGCTGGGCTACAAGGATGCCCTGCCGTTGCTGCTGGAGACGCTGGAGGAAGAAAAGGCGACCGACGAGAAACTGACGCTGTTGGCCAAGGGCGGCGGCAATGCGAAGGCCGCGCAGACCGCCTGAGCCGAATTGCACACACCCCGGCCGCCACGGAAGGCGGTATCAGGGTTGGTACAACACCTGGTCGTTCGCGCAGAAGAACGTGCGCCGCCGGGGGGGCCCATGTACAGCTTGCTGATCGGCCCGCCACACAGCGGGCACACTTTGCGCGTGTGCACCTGCCAGTGCTTCTTCAACTCGAAGCGTCGTTTCCACTCCAGGAAGTCGAAGCTGTAGGCACGGGCCTGGGTGATCAGGGCGGTGAGCTTGCGCGGCGGCAGGTCGCCCAGTCGCGTGGCCGGATGCACGCCGATCCGGAACAGCACCTCATTCTTGATGATATTGCCGACGCCGGCGAAGAGGGTCTGGTCCAGAAGCGCGTCACAGACCAGGGTGTCCGGCAGCGCCTTAAGCTTGCGGCGGGCCAGGTTCGCATCCCAGGCATCGTTCATCACGTCCACCCGCCGGTCGTAGACGTCGTCCAACGGCTCGTCGATCAACCGCACCGAACACGCATAGAAGTTCAACTCTCCGTTGTCGAATGCCAGCGACACCCGTGCAGGGGTCGGCTTCCGCTCGTCGATGCGCCAGCTGCCGAACATCATGAGATGGATGCGCAGCGTGTGGTGACTGAACTCCAGCAGAAAGTGCTTGCCCCAGCTGCGGACCGCCTTGACCCTGCGACCCTGCAGTGGCGACAGGTCCATGCGGCTGTTGCCGGAGACGCCGCGTACGACGTGACCCCTGAAGTGGCTCGCGGCTTCGCGCAGCAGGACAATGGACGGGCCCTCAGGCATGCACGTTCTCCTGCAGCAGTGCCTGCAGGTGCAGCGCGTTGCCGGTCGCGTGACCCAGCGCGGTATTGTCCAGTACGCACCAGGCACGGCGTTGCGCGGCGGCTTCATGCTGCAGGTGCTGGGCCAGCCCCGCCAGCGCCTGCTCGCTGTAGGCGCTGCGATAGATCTGCGGCTGCCCGTGCCAGCGCCAGTAGCTCCACGTGCGGTCACCGCCCGGAAGCGCGGCGGCGGGTACCCGGGCCGGGTCAGCGGCAACCCGTGCGATGCCGTGGTCGCTCAGCAGGGCATCCACGTCCGCAGTGAACCAGGAGGGATGGCGCGGTTCGCAGGCGACATCAAGCGGGGTGCGCGCGCGCAGGCCGTGCAGAAATTCCGCTACGGTCGCCGGATCGTACGCAAGACTGGGCGGCAGCTGAAGCAGTAGCGGGCCCATCCTGTCACCCAGGGCCATCACGCCACCGAGGAACTGATCCAGCGGTTGCATCGCATCGCGCAGCCGGCGCTCATGGCTGATCGCACGCGGGAGTTTCACCGCGAAGCGGAAGTCCTCGGGCACGCTGGCCGCCCACCGGGCGTAGGTACCTGCCTGGTGGGGGCGGTAGAACGAAGAATTGATCTCAACCATGGGCAGCCGAGTGGCATAGCGCTGCAGCACGCTTTCGCCTGCGCCGAACGCCGTCTGCGCTGCCTGTGACAGCGACCAGCCTGCGCAGCCGACGCGCACCTGGCCCGGCGTGCCCGGGGAGTCGGCCGCGTTCACCGTGCCACCGGTCCGTCCTGTTCCAGCAGCCGGCCCTCGCCGGGGCCGGGAGGCGACTGCGCCGCCGATTGCAGTCGATCAAGCGCGCTGGTGCCAGAGGCAAGTGCGGAGGCGCTGCGCACGAAGCCGGTCCAGTCGGAGATCGCGATCTTTCCCAGCGCGAGCTCATCCACCCGCACGCTGTGCATGCGCCAGTGCGGGAACTGCCGCCGCCCCACCCTGCCCCGGTTGAGTTCGACCAGGCCGCTGTGGCTGCCCGCCGCCAGGATGCGGGTGTACGCCGCGCTGACGCCGGCCTCCGGACCTTCGATGTATTGCAGGAAGCGAGTGCCGTCGAACAGGAGGACGCCGGTCACATCAACGGACGCGTTGAACAGCATCGCGTCCGCAACAAGCTGCTGCAGCCGTTCCGCAGGCAGGTTTCGGGTGGCTTCACTTACATAGGCAGTGGCACGAAGAGGCATGACAGCACCGGGTTGTTGCAGATGGCTCTACCTTAGCGATGCGGATCAAACGCGCGGTGACACCGGCGTGGAGACGGCGTTGAACCTGGACGTGCCCCGTCGCGCTGCTGGCCGATACGTGCGGCAAGATGGGGATAGTTCTGGATGCGCGAAGCCATGGCCTTCATCATGGTCTCCGCCTCCTGCTCCATGGCGTAGGCGTCCTGCAGCCACTTCAGCAGGCGCTCGCTTCGGACGGTGTTCGGGTCTGCCATCACGGTCTCCGGTAGTGGGGCAACATGCCTCCGGAGACCATGGTGGCGAGGCAGCAATCACCGCCTCGTCGGCCGGCGTGAGCCGCTGGGCGTGTGTGCTGCACCTGGCGCTGATGCGGTCATAACATCCGCTGTTGCGTGGCAACGCCTGCTGCGCACTCAGGCAGGCATCGCGCCGGACACGACTGCGGTGCCGGCGTCGCGCCGGGGGCTTGCCGCAGGCGCGCGCGTACGCGTGCCTGCGGAAGCCTTCAGCGCCTGGATCACCCGATGCTGCGCGCGGTGTGCGCCGCCTTCCACGCCTACGACGTAGACGAAACGGCCATCGAACTTGGCCTGCGCGCCCTGCAGCACGTCATCGTCCTGCAGGGCGCGCTTGAGCGACTTCATCCATGCCCGTTCGGGCGTGCTGTCCAGCTCCACAACGATTGCAGCGCCGCCGCAGTCCAGGGACATGCACTCCACGCGCAGTGCGCTGGGTGAGGCGGGATCGGTTGTGGATCGAGGCATGGCAGTGGCTCCAGTACGGGGGACGGCGGCAGTATCCATAGCGGCCGCCAAGGCGCCGTCAACAAACGCCGCACCGCTTTCCACGCTGCGTCGACGGCGTTGGCGGTTGAGGGCAGGCCGCTTCGCGCCGGGCTGACACGCCACACGCACGCCGTTGATGCGGCACAGCACACACTGCAGTTCCCAAGGCAACACAGGCATGCGCGCATGCAGATGGAAATGGGCCAGCGCAGGTGCAATCTGCTGTTGGTTGAAGACCAGCTCGACCTGGCTGCACTGATGGAGCAGGCGCTTGAAGACGGCGGCGGCCAGGTGACCCACGCCTACAGCGTGTTCGATGCGCTGGGACTGCTGGATACGCAACGGTTCGATGGTGCCGTGCTGGATGTGGAGCTTCGCGACGGCGTGGTCTTTCCCGTCGCCGACCGGCTGGCCGAACTCGGCATTCCCTACCTGTTCGTCTCTGCGGTCTACGACCAGCTGGTGCCGCTGCGCCACCGCCGCGCGACGTTCGTGGCCAAGCCGTTCCACATCGACCGGTTGCAGGAAGCGGTCCAGCAGGTGGTGGGAGACGTCTGCGCACCGCCGACCGCGCATTGAGAACCACCGCCGTGTCACCCCAGGTGCGGGGCCACCATCCGGCGCAGCTGGCGCAGGGCGCCACCGCGGGAGAGCTCACTCCAGTTGCCACGGGCCACGTTGCGGATGTCGGCAGGCTCGGTCCCGTCACGCCTGCTTCGATGTTGAAGCGGGCGGCGGCCCTGGTGAGGTCGTCCACATGGTCCATGAAAAGCCCCGGTATCGCCTCACTTGCGTAGGCGATTGCGCGGAGGGGAACGTTGAATCCTTCTGACGCAGGAAGTCTCCTGCCCTTCCATGATCCCGCCCTTGCTGTAGGGACGAATGAGGCGATTCACGATCCGCCTCGCCCCATCCTCTGCCCGGTAACACACTGCGGTAACAGGCATCGGGGCTCAGGCAACCTTCGCGTAGGGCTCGACGATCAGCAGCAGCTTGTCCATCGCCGTGGCATCGGCCTGTTCGGTTGCTGCCCGCTGGATGACACTGGTCCAGTCGGCACAGGCGATCATGCGCAGCTCATCGGTGCTGACGGACAGGCAACGCATGGGCCAGAACGGCAGCCGCCGCTGGCCGACACGGCCCCGCGCTAGCTCGATCAGGTGGGTGTGACTGCTGGCACCGGTCACGCGGGAGAAGGCCACATCCAGTCCATCGGCGGGGCCTTCCATGTACTGCAGGAAGCGTTCCCCGTCGAACAGCAGGACCCCGGTCACTCCTGCGCCCCGATTGAAGCGGGCGGCATCCTCCATCAGCGCTTTCAGGCGCTCCGGCGAGAATCCACTGACGGCTTCGCTGACGTAGACGATCGCTCTGTTCGGCATGGTGCCACTCCTGCTCTCCCACCCCTTCACTCTAGGACGGGCGTCGTGGCCGAACTGTAAACATCAACCGGGTACACGTCACACTATGCCCAATTCACCGCAGTTTTCACGGCGCTTCCACTTTCGTCCGCCCGCCGATCTGCCTCGCCGGCGGGCCGCGCCCTACCCATTCCGGCCAAGTAGGCCGAGAATCCTCCGGTGGCCCGTCCTACCAGGCGGGCACTGGTCATGACGACGGGAGCGCCGGCCCACCTTACGTCGGCGCCGAGCCGTTGCAGCCTCCGCACCAGCGCAACATCCTCTCCACAGCGCAGGGGAGCAAATCCCCCGGCCGCCAGATAGGCTTGGGCGGAGACGCCGAGATTGGCACCGTGGATGCGTCCATGATCGTCGCCCCACTGCTGCCGTTGCTGGAACGCGCGTCGCAGGCGCCTTTCCGTCCTGGAGGTGGTCGCTATGTCCACCAGTCCGCAGAAGGCGTCGCACCGGCCCTCAAGCTGGGCAACCAACCACTCGGGAGGTACCTCACTGTCGGCATCGGTGCTCGCCAGCCATCTCGCACCGCGTCCGATCAGCTCAGCAGCGGCCGCTGCCCTGGCAACGCCGACGCAGCGTACCTCCAGGCGCACGGTATCAACCCACTGCTGGCGGCAGATCGACTCGGTTGCATCAGAGCAGCTGTCCAGCGCAACCACCACCTGCACCGCTTCGCTGTGTAGAGCGGGATGCAGGGCTGCCCTTCGGATCGACTGGAGGCAGCGCTCGATGCTCGCTGCCTCGTTGTGGGCCGGCACCAGGATGCCGATCACCGCAGGCCCTCATCGCGGGCCAGCGACAGTGCGCGGCGTGTCCAGCCCTGCAGCACGAAGTCCGCGTCACGATAGTGGAAGGCTTCCTGCAGGCCGTGTCCAAGGCATCGATGCACGACTTCGGTGCGACTTGCGCGCCCCTGGAAAGAAGGCAGCCAATGGCAGGCAACCAGCAGTCCGTCATCGCGGAGGGCCTCATCGATACCGGCGCGCAGTTCATGCAGTGCGCTTACCCCCAGGTAGTAGCCCATCTCCCCGCAGACGATCAGGTCGAAGCGACCCGCCGGCCATTGCTCGGGATGGCTGGCGCAGTGGACCTGCACATGCGGCAGATGGGCGAGGTTGCGGCGGGCCCGGAACGCTGCGCGCGGGCTGATGTCGGTGGCCAGCAGGCGCTCGCAGCGGGCGGCCAAGGCTTCGGTCAGCACGCCGTTGGAGCATCCCAGCTCCCAGCCGCGATTGAACTGGCGCTGGCTCAGGCTGGCCAGCAGCAGCGCACGCTTGCGTTCTTCATACCATCGGCGGCGATAACCGAAGGGATCCTCCTGCTCATGCAATTCATCGAAGTACGGTTGCGCGCTCATACCAGGAATACCTCGTAGTTCCGGAAGAATCGGGTCAGTACGTGCGCGGGCAGCACCGGCGGGCTGTTCAATTCGGGCACCTCGCCGGTCTGGGTCCGGAAGTGCGCGATGGCACTTCGTTTTGCGGCCGCCACTGCGGAAATGTCGACCAGCCTGGGAACCTCCCACGCCATATGAGCGCAGGCGGGGTCAAGCCAGTGCCAGCCCCACACCGGGTACTCCAGACGTCGGCAGCCCACTGCCCGCGAGGCACGGCAGGCAGCACGGCCTGCGGCCTCATGATCGGGATGCCCATCAAAGCGCCAGGGTGCCAACACCAGATCGCGCGGTTGCAGGTGCTGCTGCAGCCAATCTTCCAGGCCCTGTTCGTGCGCGCTGACCGCGCCGTCGGCGATGCCGAGATGGAAAATTGATCCCGCCCGGATACCGAGTTCGCCCAGTGCTGCGGCAAGCTCGGCGCGCCGTGCCGATCGCAGGCGCTCCGGCGTCCACCAGTGCTCGTCCGGATAGCACGCTTCGCCATCGGTCACTGCGACGACCCGTACCTCCATGCCCTGCCCCGCTGCGTGACGGAGCAGTCCACCACAGCCGAGGATCTCGTCGTCCGGATGGGGTGCGACCACCACGATGCGGTCATGGCCGGCGCACAGGGCGGTGGCCGATGTGGCCGGTTGCTGCCAGAGCCAATGGCAGCGCAGCCATGCCTGCTCCTGCGTTCCTTCCCCCTGCAGGGGCGTCCTGGCTACAGCGCCCATGTCGACTCCTGGGCTGCACGCTGCCCACCCAGCCATTCCCAATCGCGATCAGCGTGGTTCTGGCGAAGGAACACGGTCAGGTCCGCACAGCGGCGGGCATGGGCATCTTCCAGGCACATGGGTGCCGGGCCCAGCGCCCTTCCCGCCAGATCCAGGACACGCGTCGCCGCGCGCTCGACCACACAGCGCAGGCGCACTACGTCTTCGCGATGCGCTGATTCGGGCTCGGCATCGATGCGCGTTGCCAATTCGCGAAGCAGCGCCGCCGCCGGGCCCAAGGCGAGGTCCACTTCACCCAACAGTCGCGCGCGATTTCCCTCGGTGCAGGTTGGCCGCATGCGCTCGGCCAGGGCGGCCGCCGCGCCAAACCAGACTGCCGCGATGCCTGCCCCGCCGTGCCAGAAACCGGGGCGCTGCAGGTACTCATCGCGCGTTCCCAGAAGCGTCATCGGTGCACCGTCGAATCGCACCGTGGTGGACGGAACGCCGGCCATGCCGACGGCGGGCCAGGGCTCATCTGCAAGCGTGCGCCAATGCTCTGCCCCAACCTGGCACAGCCACACGCCCTGCGCGTTGCGGACCGTTACCAGTCCTGCATCTACCCATGCGCTGCCGGAGCACCAGGGTTTGTCGCCATGGAGCTGACCGTGGGCATCGAAGCGGAGTGTGTTGGCTGGACCTTCCGCGGCCCACACCGCCAGCAGCTGGCCTTCAGCAACGACGGGCGCGTTCAGTTCGGCAATGATCGCTTGGGCGTCGTAGTGCGCTTCAAGCACCTTGGCCAGGCAGAGATCGTCCGCCCCCCAGGCGGCCAGCGCCTGCCAGCGCTGCAGCGTGCGGCCACGTCCCGGCAATGGCAGGTCGGGAAGCTGGACCACCACCTGGCGAGCGCGGTTTTCCAGCGGGGAGGGCGACGTCACATGCTGCATGAAGGGGCCTGCAATGGAGAGACATGACGAACGTAGGCGGCAAGCGGTCACATCGCTGTCTCGGAGGCGTAGCCGGCGCATGAATTCTCTGCGCGATGATCCTCACGCACTCGCCTGCCGGCGCTGCCGTCCTGCGCGGAGGCACTGCAGCAGCTCCCACAACCATGGCAGTACGACCGCGCCCAGCGCCGGCAGCAGGATGAGCCACCAGACCTCCGGCACTGCCGGCGCTACGGTGAGCGGCCAACGCGGCTGGGCGTGCCAGGCGACCCAAGCCAGCAGAACCCACGGGGCAGCGTCGAGCACGCTGTGCACGTGCTGCTCTGCCGGGCTGATCCGGCGTCGCCCATCCGCGCTGACGGTATCGAAGTAGCCGGCGATTGCGTGCGCGATGACCAGCGCGGCCAGCAACGTGGCGAGCGACCACGTGTTTTCCAGCAGGAGCCAGGCCAGTACGCCGCTACCGATCAGGACAAGCTGGACCCCGTGCAATGCGCTTTCATCCATCCCCGAGGTGTGCGGCAGGTTGGTCCGTCGGTGAAAATGGAAGTCCAGCGAACCGGCCACCAACCACAGTGCGTACACCCCGGACATGACAATCGCGCTCATGGCAGCGTGCTCACGGTGTCAACACGATCTTGCGGCAATCGTCATTCTTGGCGTCAAACATCGCATACCCCTGCGCTGCATCAGCCAGGCGCATCCGGTGCGAGATGATGTCACCCGGGTCCAGCTTTCCTTCCATGATTGCGTCGAGAAGCTCCGGCATCAGTCCCTGCACGTGGGTCTGCCCCATCTTGAACGTGAGCCCCTTGTCGAACGCATCACCCAGAAGAAACCCATGGATGAAGCCGGCGTAGACCCCCGGGATGCTGACCACGCCGCCGCGGCGTGCTGCCGCGATGCATTGCCGGATCGCAACGCCGCTGCTTCCCTCCAGCTTCACGGCGGTCAACGCTGACTCCAGCGCACTGCCCTCGGCCTCGAAGCCCACGGCCTCGATGCACGCATCCACGCCCCGGCCACTGGTCTGGGCAAGGATGTAATCGGCAGGGTCCTCGATCTCGCTGAAGTCGATCGGGGTTACAGCATAGGCACGGCGCGCATAGTCCAGGCGGTAGCGCAGGTGGTCAACCATGAATATGGTCTCGGCCCCGAGCAACCGGCAGCAGGCGGCGCTCATCAGCCCTACCGGGCCCGCGCCGAAGATCGCAACTGTCGAGCCTGCCTTCACCCCTGCGTTCAGTGCGGCCTGGTAGCCCGTGGGCAGGATGTCGGAAAGGAACAGGACCTGCTCATCGGCTACGCCCTCCGGGATGCGCAATGGACCCACGTTGGCCTTTGGCACGCGCACGAATTCGGCCTGGCCACCGGCTAGGCCGCCATACAGATGGCTGTAACCGAACAACGCGGCCGGAGGCAGTATGCCCTTCTGGTTCAGTGCGGCGCCCTTGCCGGGATTGGTGGTTTCGCAGGCGGCATACTCGGCCAGCCGGCAATGGAAGCACTCACCACAGGCGATCACGAAGGGAATCACTACACGATCGCCCGGCTTCACCTGGGTCACGCCGCTACCGACCTCTTCCACCACGCCCATGAATTCGTGACCGAGCACATCGCCATCGTGCAGATCAGGAATCTTGCCGCGATACAGGTGCAGGTCCGATCCACAGATGGCGGTGGCGGTCACCCGAAGGATCAGATCATCCTCCGCCGCCAGCACCGGGTCCGGCACGGTCTCGACACGCACATCCTTGCGGCCGTGATAGGTCAACGCCTGCATCGTGCTTCTCCAGGAGATCGGGACGCCAGCATCGCAAGGCCGCCATCCCGCTTCAGTGATATCCCGGTGTGCGCGGCGTTCATTGTGCAGCGTCGTGGCGTTAACCCGGCCCGGTGCAGGCTTCAATCTCCCGCCGCAGGAGCTGCCCATGAATGACAAACTTCCCTTCAATCCCACCACGGACGTGGATGATCAGTCGAAGGCGTACACGCCGGACAAACGGCGCAACGATGCAGCCAAGTGGAAGGAGCACGACATGCCCGACGACGGCGACGGCCCCAAGGCCGTACCGGAGGACTACGAGCGCCCAGATCCCGATCCCACAGGGAAGCGTTGAGTCCGCCTCACATTCTGGATGCGCAGCAATCACGAGTCATGGTCCTCCGCCCGCGCAAGCTGCATGCGCGGTCTTTGGAACAGGCTGAACGAGGTGTTGCATGTGGAAACGCAACGGTCTCTCCCTGGTACTGGTTGCGCTCACGTTAGTGTTCATTGTCGGGCAGGCAGTTGCGGGGCATCACGTGCACAACGAGGAGTTGATGCAGCACGGGCGCGCGCCGATCGATCTCTGGCACTACCTTGCAACCGGGCACTTCGTCAGCGCCACGTTCGAGAACTGGGAGAGCGAATTCCTGCAGATGGGGATGTACGTTCTGCTGACGGTCAGCCTGCGCCAGCGTGGTTCGGCCGAATCTCGCCCCCTGAACCCTGCGCAGGAGCAGAATCGCATCGAGCCGGGTCCCACGCCCTGGCCGGTCAGGCGCGGTGGCCTGTGGAAGACGCTTTACGGTCATTCGCTGGCGATTGCGTTCGGGCTGTTGTTCCTGCTCAGCTTTACGCTGCACGCATTGGGAAGCTGGCGCGCCGAGCAGGCAGAGCAGCAGTTGCAGGGCCTACCGGCGCCCGGCTTCCTTGAGCACCTGGGCAGCAGCACATTCTGGTTCGAATCGATGCAGAACTGGCAGAGCGAATTCCTGGCCGTGCTTTCCCTGGTAGTGCTGACGATCTTCCTGCGCCAGAAGGATTCACCGCAATCCAAACCGGTCGAGGCCCCACACGCCCAGACAGGAGATTGAGCCATGGCAGACGATCCATCGACGGCCCTGCTGATCATCGACATGTTCAGTCGTTTTGACTTTCCGGGCGCGCAGCAACTGGCGCCTGCGGCAGAGCGCTCGGCCCGGCAGATCCGACGCCTGAGGGATCACTTTGACGAACGCGGGTGGCCAGTCATCTACGCCAATGACAATTTCTCGGATTGGAAACGGGATTTCCGCCAGCAGGTGGAGCAGTGCCAGCGCGACGGAGGTCCGGCGGGGCGTATTGCCACAGTCCTCTCGCCCTTGCCCGATCACTACTTCGTGCTCAAGCCCAAGCACTCTGCTTTCCTGGCCAGCCCTTTGCCGATTCTGCTGGCCAAACTAGGAGTGCGCCGCCTTTGCCTGTCTGGCATGACCGCCGATTCGTGCGTCCTGGCTACCGCGTTGGACGCCAACGCCAGGGAATTCGACATCGTGGTGGCACCGGAGGTCGTGGCGGGGCTGCCTTCCCAGAAGCGGCGCGCACTGGCGCTGCTCGCCGGTTCGGGCGCAGCCCGGATCGCTCGGCTTCCTTCGCTGGTCTCTGGGAAGGAAGCAGGCGGGAGCTGAAGTCGGCTCAGGCTCGGTCGGCTATGCCCTGTACACCCGCATGACCGGCGCAATGTGCACAGCAGAAGATCTGGCCATTTCCTTCAACGCCGTGCCCGATAACCGCGCAATCGCAGTGTGCGCAGTGCGGTGCGAATGCGTGGATCGCACACTCAAACGAATCGAACGTGCCGCTGCGCCCGCCCTGCTGCAGGGTAAAGCTCTTGTCGTAGTTGTTGCCGCAGACATCACAGGTAGCCATGGGGCACCTCATGCTGTGGAGGGAACATGCAGTGTGGCAAGCGCGGATGTCGGCGGCTGTGAATGCACCGTGTCACGAGGGTGTAGGACGTTCGCACCGTCGCCAGGTAGGCGCGGACTGCTTCATTCGTCTTTGCCGGGCTCGGCACTGCTACCACGTGATGCGCCGCCGCCACAGGGAAATGCCGACCGCAGCCCTTCGGCAACCAGTGAAGACGCATCCTGCTGCAATCGCTCGCGGGGCAACTGCCGGAGATGGAAGGACACACGGTCGACCAGCTCATGCGGAAGAATCCTGCCTTGGCCACACCACTGGCCGTGGCTGGCATCGGCAACGCCCTGGATATAGGCGCTGGCGCGAGCGCTGGACAGGTTCCGGCACTGCTCGCCGTCGCAGAACCCATCAGCGCCTTTGCCCTGCAGCAGGGTGATGAGTTCGGCTCCACTGACAAGCCAGGTGCGTGCCGGTTGCGTTGTTCCGGCGAGGGCGGATCCAGCCAGGGCGCAGAGGCCCAATGCGAGGAGCCGACGCATGCGGCGGCGCGCATGGGGGGCGTGATGTCCGTTCATGTCGGGGTCCTGGGGTCGGTCAAAGTCGATCAAGCTGGTTGCGCGGATGAAACTCCGGGTCGTCATGGGCTTCCAGCATGGCCTCCACCAATGTTGCGAACGGCGCGGTGGCAGTACCCAGGTCCGCGGCAGACAGAAAGCTGGATTCCCCTTGGCCGACCAGCGCAATCGCGGCAACGGTCTCCCGCTCACCGTCCTCGGCCCAGAGATAGTCGTGGATGAGCGCCACACCCTGGTCGCCTGCCTTCAGGAAGTCGGCGGCGCTCCGTGCCACAGCAAGAAACGCGATGAGATCGTAGAGACTTTCCGAATATGTCAGCGATCCTGCAACAAAGTGCCTGCCGCTGCGGTCATAGGCGGCAATCCGGATGTTCTCCGCCTGTGCGGAGGAAAGGAAGGCCTTCAATGCGGCGCGATTGTCGGGGTAGCGGGCCAGCAGTGCCTGGCAGTCCGCAAGCAGCTGATCCAACGCCTCGTCGCTTGATGAGGCCAGATATTGACCGTTACCCAGGCACCACTGCCCGGCGAGGCGTCGCCAGTCGGACCATCGGGATGCTGCGGGCACGGGCGCGGCCAGCCATCTGGAGAGATCTTCGGGGCACAACTGCAGGCGAAGCAGCGCTGAATAAGGCTCTGACAAGGCGATCATCCATTGTTTCTGCGTGTACAGCCTGCTTGTAACAGACAGCGGTTGGCCCGCCAACACCCGAACAGCGTTCTCAGGGTTCACCGCGATCGGGCGTCGAGCTATCTCGCAGCCGTCGACCCCCTGACCACGCACCGGCCCGTCATCACAAGTCGGCGTACCGGCAGCTCCGGCGTGCGCAGGCGCTCAAGCAGCAGCGACATCGCGGCCCGCCCCATCTCCTCAACCGGCTGCTCGACCACGGTGATGCCCGGCACGACCAGCTCGGTCCACCGTTCGTTGTCAAAGCCGGCCAGTGCCAATGCGTCTGGAATCGCCAGCCCTGCACCGCGGGCGGCTTTCAATGCTCCCATCAACAGCAGGCTGTTGCTGGTGACCAGTGCTTCGGGGCGTGATGGCGTAGCGAGCCACTGCTCGACCGTCGCGATGGCGGCTTCGGCCGTGGGTTCAACCTCACGGTAGTCCGGCTCCAACCCATGCGTGCGCATCGCAGCGAGATAACCGTCACGACGCTCGGCCGCGGTGGTACTGGTGCTGCCGAACAAGCCGCTGATGCGGCGATAACCACGCTCGACCAGATGCTCGACCAGGGCGCCCATCGCTGCGGGATTGTCGAGCACCACGCTGTCGATCGACCCGCTGGGCGCGGCGCGGTCCACCAGTACCGTCGGAAAATCCAGCGCGAGCCGTTCCAGCCGCCCCACCGTGGTCCGGGTGGGTGCAAAGATCAGTCCACTGATGCGCTCCTCGTGCATCAACTGCAGATACAGCGCCTCGCGCTCAGGGTCTTCATCGGTGTTGCAGAGCGTGACGCGCAGGCCTTCGCGATAGGCGACCTCCTCTACCGCACGGATCAGCGCAGTGAAGAACGGGTTGCGGATGTCCGCCACGATCAACCCGATGATGCCGGTGTGGCGGGAGCGCAGCCGTCTTGCCTGCAGGTTCGGCCGATAGCCGGTCTGGCGGATCGCCACCTCGACCCGGCCGCGAACCTCTTCGCTGACCGGGCCGCCTCCGAGCACCCGCGACACCGTGGACTTGGATACCCCCGCCACGCGTGCGACGTCATTGATGCTGATACTCATTGGAAACGTTCCCGAAAACGTACGCTGTTCATGGCCGGATGGCTGTACAGGACAATGCTAACCCCAAAGCACTATTGGCTTTTTGTGCACTGCACATTGAAATGTGCGGTGGGAACGTTCCCAATACCCCACAGCCATCTCTCCCGGAGCCCGCTTTGTCGCCCCTGACCTCCCCTTCCCCCGTCAGCCGGGAACTGATCCGCCTGGACGCGCGGGCACAGGACAAGACCGATGCCATCGCCCAGGTGGCCCAGAAGCTGGTCGCTGCCGGCTGCGTGGCGCCGGACTACGAGGCCAGCATGGGACGCCGCGAAGCGCTGGCGAACACCTTCCTCGGCCATGGCGTGGCGATCCCGCATGGGCTCGGCGAGGACCGCCACCTGGTGCGCCGCGACGGCATTGCGGTGCTGCAGTTGCCGGAAGGCGTGGAATGGAACCCGGGCCAGGTCACCCGCCTGGTGGTTGGCATTGCCGCCCAGTCCGATACCCACATCACCCTGCTGCGCAGGCTGACCCGTCTGATCCAGGACGAGGCCGCGCTGCAGCGGTTGTTCACCACCCCCGATGCGAGCGACATCGTCAATGCGCTCGCCAGTGATGTCGCAGCCTCTGTCGCTCACGTGGAGGTGGCGGACCTGGCCGAGCACTTCGACTGGTCCATCGCTTACCCCAGCGGACTGCACGCGCGCCCGGCCACGCGCTGGGCTGAGACGGCGCGGGGTTTCACGGCCCGGGCCCAGGTGCGCGCGGGCGATCAGGCGGCCGATGCCAAGAGTCTGGTGGCGCTGCTGCAGCTCGGGCTTCGCGAGGGCGATGCCGTGCGTGTTTCGGCCGAAGGCGCCGATGCCCCCGCACTGCTGGCTGCATTACGCAAGACCATGGACGGGCTGGTGGCGCAGGAAAAGGCCGATGCGGAGCGTGCAGCACAGCGAAAGGCTGCGCCGGTCGCGGGCTGGAATCCACCCGAAGCACAGGCTGCCATCGTTGGTATCGGCGCCAGCCCCGGGCTGGCCATCGGTCCGGTGCATGTACTGGCCAGCGCGCAGGCTGATGTTGCCGATCGCCCCGCCCCGCTCGGCGAGGGCGGCGCACGCCTGCAGGATGCACTCAGCCGCACCCGGCAGCAGCTGGCGGCGCTGCAGGACGACACCCAGCGCCGGCTCGGCGCCTCGGATGCAGCGATCTTCAAGGCCCACGCGGCCCTGCTGGACGACACCGACCTGATCACCCGCACCTGCCAGCTGATGGTCGAAGGCCATGGCGTCGCGTGGTCCTGGCACCAGGCCATCGAACAGATCGCCTCGGGCTTGGCGGCGCTGGGCAACCCGGTGCTGGCCGGCCGCGCTGCCGACCTGCGTGACGTTGGCCGCCGCGTACTGTCGCTGCTGGATCCTGCTGCCGCCGGTGATGGCCTGTCCGACCTGCCCGCGCACCCGTGCATCCTGCTCGCGGCCGACCTGTCGCCATCAGACACGGCCCACCTGGACACCAACCGCGTGATTGGCCTGGCCACCGCACAGGGCGGGCCGACCTCGCACACCGCCATCCTTTCGCGCACGCTCGGCCTGCCGGCGCTGGTTGCCGGTGGCGCCGAACTGCTGGCAATCCAGGCCGGCCGCGAGGCGATCATCGACGGCAGCAGCGGGCGGCTCTATCTGTCCCCTTCCGAGGCCGATCTTGCTTCGGCACGCGCCTGGATCGCCGAGCAGCAGAAGATCCGCGCACGCGAAGCCGCTCAACGCGCGCGGCCGGCGCAGACCACCGATGGCCATCGCATCGACATCGGCGCCAACGTGAACCTGCCCGACCAGGTGCCGCTGGCGCTTGAGCAGGGTGCGGAAGGTGTTGGCCTGATGCGCACCGAGTTCCTGTTCCTCGAGCGTGGCAGCACGCCCAGCGAAGATGAGCAGTACGCCACCTATCTGGCCATGGCCAAGGCGCTCGACGGCCGTCCGTTGATCGTCCGCGCGCTCGACATCGGCGGCGACAAGCAGGTGGCGCACCTGGTGCTGCCGCATGAGGAAAACCCGTTCCTGGGGGTGCGCGGCGCGCGCCTGCTGCTGCGCCGGCCGGACCTGCTGGAACCGCAGCTGCGTGCGCTGTACCGCGCGGCGAAAGACGGCGAACGCCTGTCCATCATGTTCCCGATGATCACCTCGGTGAGCGAGCTGGTCGCTCTGCGCGCCATCTGCGAGCGCCTGCGCGCCGAACTCGAGGCACCCGACGTTCCAATCGGCATCATGATCGAAGTGCCGGCCGCTGCCGCGCAGAGCGATGTACTGGCCCGCCACGCTGACTTCTTCTCAATTGGTACCAACGACCTGACCCAGTACGTGCTGGCGATCGACCGCCAGAACCCGGAACTAGCGGCGGAGGCCGACAGCCTGCACCCGGCGGTGCTGCGCGCGATCCGCGCCACGGTCGATGGCGCGCGCCTGCATGGGCGCTGGGTGGGTGTCTGTGGCGGACTGGCCGGCGATCCGTTCGGCGCACTGCTGCTGGCCGGCCTGGGCGTGGACGAGCTGTCGATGACCCCGAACGACATCCCAGCCGTGAAGGCGCGGCTGCGTGGCAGCGCGCTGGCCGATCTGCAAGCGCTGGCTGCGACGGCGCTGGACTGCGAAACCGCCGAGCAGGTGCGCGCCCTCGACGGAGCCCGCGCATGAACGCCGGCGCCGTCACCATCACCCTCAACCCGGCGATCGACCAGACCGTGCGCCTGGCGCGCCTGCACCCGGGCCAGGTGCACCGCGCCCGCAGCAGCCACGACGATGCGGGTGGCAAGGGCATCAACGTTGCCGCCTGCCTGTCCGACTGGGGGGTGCCGACAACGGCTCTGGGCGTGCTCGGCGACGGCAACGACGGCGTGTTCCGTGCGCTGTTCTCGGCGCGTGGCATCGCCGACGGTTGCCTGCGTGTTCCGGGCCGCACCCGCACCAACATCAAGCTGGTCGAAGAGGATGGCGGCGAGACCACCGACATCAACCTGCCCGGGCTGGCACTCGGCGGCGCCGACCTGGACGCGGTGTCGCGCCGGCTCGCCGCCCTGCTGCAGCCGAACCTGCCGGTGGTGCTGTCCGGCAGCCTGCCGTCCGGGCTACCGGCCGACGCATGGGCGCGCTTGCAGGCACAGGCCGGCGCCGCCGGTGCGCGCGTGCTGCTGGACACCAGCGGCGACGCACTTGGGGCTGCATTGAGCGGCGCACAAGGCGCACTTCCCTACGCGGTCAAGCCCAATCGCCACGAACTGGAGGCCTGGACCGGCACGCCGTTGCCGGATCGAAACGCCCTGCAGGCGGCGGGCGTGGCCCTGGTCGAACGCGGGGTCGCGCTCGTAGCGATCTCGATGGGCATCGACGGCGCGCTGTTCATTGATCGCGGCGGCGCGCTGGTCGCGCGACCAGCGCATTTGGCGCAGGGCAGTACGGTCGGTGCGGGCGACGCCATGGTGGCCGGCATCGCCGCCGCACTGCTGGAGCCCTCCTTCGATCTGGCCGGCTGTGCACGATTGGCCACGGCGTTCTCGATGAGCCGCCTGGAAAGCGGTGACGCGCGACGGCTGGATCCGGCGCAGGTGCGCCAGTGGACCGGCGACGTATTGATCGAGCGGTTGGATTGAGACGACTGCAGGAGGCGCTGTTGCTGGCTTCGAGCAGCGCACAGTGCCTCCTGCAAGGACGAACCCGAAGCATTCCAGGAGTTCCCATGCAAGTTTCCACCGTAGTCATCGCCGCAGGCGATCGCAGCATCGAAGCGGTTCTCGCCGCCGAAGCGCTACGCCGCGCCGCCCGCCAGCGCGGGCTCGAGCTGATGATCGAAATCCGCAGCGATCAGGGCGTGACCGGCGCGCTGCCAGCCGCAGATGCTTCCGCCGCGACACAGCTGCTGCTTGTGGGTGACGGCGAGGCGGATAGCTCCCGCTTCGGCAACGCCCAGATCGTGCGCGCGAGCCTCGGCGAAGTACTGGACGATCCGCTTGCAGCGCTGGCACCGTTGTCGGCCGCAACCACGGCAGGCACCGGCAAGCACATCGTCGCCGTCACCTCCTGCCCGACCGGCATCGCCCACACGTTCATGGCGGCCGAAGGCCTGCAGCAGGCGGCCAAGGCGTTGGGATACGCGATCCGGGTGGAAACCCAAGGCTCGGTGGGCGCGCAGGACGCGTTGAGCGACGAGGAAATCGCGGCCGCCGATCTGGTGCTGATTGCCGCCGACCGCGAAGTCGATCTGTCGCGCTTCGCTGGCAAGCGCCTGTTCAAGAGTGGCACCAAGCCGGCGATCAACGACGGCCAGAACCTGATCCGCAAGGCACTGGCCGAGGCCGGCGTGCAGGCGGGCACCGCGACTCCGGGCCGCACGGCCGAGAAAACCAGGGCAACCGGTCCCTACAAGCACCTGATGACCGGCGTGTCGTTCATGCTGCCGTTCGTCACTGCCGGTGGCCTGCTGATCGCACTGGCGTTCGCACTCGGCGGCATCTATGCCTTCGATGACGCGCACAAGGGAACGCTGGCGTGGTCGCTGTTCCAGATCGGCGCCAAGTCCGGCTTCATGTTGATGGTGCCGGCGCTGGCCGGTTACATCGCCTACTCCATCGCCGACCGGCCCGGCATCGCGCCCGGCATGATCGGTGGACTGGTTGCGGTCAACATGGATGCAGGCTTCATCGGCGGCATCCTCGCCGGCTTCATCGCCGGCTACGGCGTGCATTGGATCAACCGTGCGCTGCGGCTGCCGCGCAGCCTGGAAGGCCTCAAGCCGGTGCTGATCCTGCCAGTGCTGGGCACACTGCTGGTCGGCCTGTTGATGATGTACGTGATCGGTACGCCGGTCGCCGGGCTGCTGGCGTGGCTGACCGACTGGCTGCGCGGCATGCAGGGCAGCAGCGCGATCCTGCTCGGCCTGTTGTTGGGTGGAATGATGGCAGTGGACATGGGTGGGCCAGTCAACAAGGCTTCCTATGCCTTCTCCACCGCATTGATCTCCAGCCAGGTCTATACGCCGATGGCGGCGACGATGATCGGCGGCATGACGCCGCCGTTGGGTATCGCGCTGGCGACGTGGCTGTTCAGCAACCGCTTCACCGCCGAGGAGCGCGGCACCGCCGGTGCCGCAGGCGTGCTTGGCCTCAGTTTTGTCACCGAAGGTGCGATCCCTTACGCCGCACGCGATCCGCTGCGCACCATTCCGGCGCTGATCCTTGGTTCTGCGGTGGCCGGTGCGATTTCGATGGCAGCTGGTGTTGAGCTGAAGGTACCGCACGGCGGTGTGTTCGTGCTGCCGATCCCGAACGCGGTCACCCATCTTGGCATCTACCTGCTGGCGCTGGTGGCCGGCGTGGCTGTCACCGCGGTCGCGCTGCGCGTCCTCAAGAAGCCGGTCACGGCTCCCACCCTGTAAAAGGAACCTCGCCCATGACCTCTCCTTCCCGCCGCCTGTTGCCGGTGACCATCCTGCTGGCCCTGCCGTCCGTGGCCGCAGCCACCGACGCGAGCGAGGTCTTCATCCCCAAGCTGGCGTACACCGGCGAAGCGGCTGCCACGCTCGATGGCGGCAAGCGCAGCGGCACGGCCTATGCCGGCCAGTTGATGTTCGGCGCCGACATGAACCTGGACGCTGCGTTTGGCTGGCGAGGTGCAACGGTCAAGGCCTACGGCATCAACCGCCATGGCACCAATCTTGCCAACAGCAGCACGGGCAACAGCACCTCGGTGCAGGAAATCTACGGCGGCCAGGGCACGCGCCTGGCCAATCTGACGCTCGAGCAGAAACTGCTGAACGACCGACTGGTGCTGGAAGCCGGGCGCAGCGTCGCCAACATCCATCATCTCGGTTCGGAGCTGTGCCAGTACTTCCAAGGCAACTCGGCCTGCGGCAACCCGACCTACGTGTTCCGCACCAGCAGTTTCACCTGGTGGCCGGTATCGAGCTGGATGGCCGATGCCACGGTCTGGGTGACGCCGGATGTCTACGTGCGCGTCGGCGCCTATCAGGTCGACCCGAGCCAGGCCGAGGACGGCCAGCACGGCCTGAAATGGAGTACGAACCAGGCCGCCGGGTGGATCGTGCCGTACACGATCGGCTGGCGCAGCCCTGCGTCGGCGCGCCTGAAAGCCAAGTACGAGCTCGGTGGCTGGCAGGACAACTCGACCTATCGCGACCCGCTGCGCGATGCCTATGGCATGCCGGCGCTGCTCAGTGGCCAGGAGTACGCGACACGCCACGGTCGTTCCGGTGCGTTCGCCCGCTTCGAACAGCAGCTTACCGGCGATGGCAGTGGTCGAGGCCTGACCCTTTTCGGCGCCGCGCTCAAGGGTACCTCCGGGCAGTTGATCGAGGATCACTTCCTGCAGGCCGGCCTGGTGCAGAAAGGCACGTTCGCAAGCCGACCGCAGGACAGCATCGCTTTCGTGGTCACCCAGCAGAAGTACAGCGGCATCGCGCTGGAAAACCTGCGCCTTGCCCGTGCCGCAGCGGGTGGCAGCGGTACCCCGCACGGGAGCCAGGTGATGATGGAGCTGAGCTATGGCGTCCAGGTCACCTCGCAGCTTCGGGTCGCGCCGAACCTGCACTACATCGTGCATCCGGATCAGTTCAACGAACCCGCACGCCAGCGAGACCTGCCGAATGCGTTGATCGCAGGCCTGCGGGTCGATTGGAGTCTGTAGGAGAGTTCGATTTCATCCGCGCGATTGCCGATCAAAGGCTCATGATGCCCACGCAGTCCATTTTGCCCTGCGGGCGGCAGCGACCGGCTCTGGTCAATGACCGCACGTCTGTCCGGTAGCGTGGATTCGATCGACGCCAGCCTCAGCATCACGCTGGTGCATCCAGGCGTTCCCGCCAGCCGTATGTAGGATGCCCGCGCTGTGCGGGCATCCTATCGAGGAACGCACCGTGAACGCTCTTCAGCGCATCGCCGCCGCAGTCAGCTTCGCCGTACTCGTCTCAGCCGCTTCCGCCAGCTTCGCCGCAGATCCCGTAATGGTTGGCGGGGCCGAGATGTACCCGACCAGGACCATCGTTGAAAACGCCGTGAACTCCAGGGATCACACCACTCTGGTGGCAGCGGTCAAGGCCGCAGGCCTGGTCGAGACCCTCAATGGCGCCGGTCCCTTTACCGTCTTTGCGCCCACCAATGCGGCCTTCAACAAGCTTCCAGCAGGCACGGTCGATACACTGGTGAAGCCTGAAAACAAGGCGCAGCTCACCCGGATCCTCACCTACCACGTGGTCCCAGGACGCTTCAGTTCCGCCCAGCTCCTGGCCGATGCCAGGAAGCACGGTGGAAAAGCCACGCTGAAGACAGTGCAAGGCGAGCCGCTTACCGTGGCGCTTCACGACGGCACGTTGTGGGTGATCGACGCCAAGGGTGGCAAAGCGGGCATCAGCATCGCCGACGTCAACCAATCCAACGGCGTCATCCACGTTGTCGATACCGTGCTGATGCCGAAGTAGTGGGGCCCCCTGCCAGACCTGACACTCCGGCCAGCAGCACGAAGTAGTGGACGAGGATCCGGGCGCATGCCCGGCTCCTCCGTTCACTGAAGCGCCTGTGCCAGCTTGAGTACATCCGCCGGGAATGTCGCGTAGTCATCCAGTGGAGCGCGATGGCTGTCGCGTCGGTGGATGAGGCGCACGGCAACCACTCGCTGTTGCGGAACGATGACCAGGTGCTGGCCCAGGTAACCGTTGGCGGCGTAGGCAACGGTCGGGCCGCGTTGGATGTCGAACATGTCGGACAGCTTGAGTCCACGACCGGTGATCTCGCTGCCATAGTGCTGCGGCCAGTCCGCGCCAAGTCGTTCGGCCACGTCCGCAATCAATGCACTCTTGCTGTCGAATACCCTGCCCCCGGTGGCCAGCAATGCCTGCTGGACCGGAGCGCTGACCCCATGCTGCGCCAGGAAGCCGGCCATCTGGCCTTTCAGCTCATAACGCTCCCATGCTGGAATGCGCCACCACAGAAGACCAACATCCGGGGAGCGGGCACTTGCTCCAGTCAGTAGCGCCACCGACCGCTCGCTCAACACGCGCGTACCCGCCGGAGTCACGCCGCCATCAAGCAGCAGCTGCCCGATCTTCGCCAGATCGCGGGCACTCAGCGACAATCCGGCCATGCCCAATGGCGTGCCCGCACCGTCCTTCAACCAGGTATATCGGGCAATGCCCAGCGGTTTGAACAGGCGCGCCTCAAGGTAGGCATCCATCGGTTCCCCTGCCAGACGCTCGACAATGCCGGGCAGCAGATTGGTAGCCTTGTTGTTGTAGGAGAACGTGGCGCCTGGATCGCTGCTCAGCTCTGCAGCCAGCGCGAGCTTGACCAGGTCCGGCGCAGCTTCCAGCTCTTCCCCCGCGTTGGCCACGTTCTGCAGGCCAGAGGTATGGTCCAGCAGCATACGTACCGTGATGTCCCTTTTCCGCCCCTGTTTCCACTCCGCGAAGATGTTGCTTACCGGCTCGTCGACCGAGGCCAGTTTTCCGTCATCCAGCAGGAGCATGATGGCCAGCGCGACCACCGACTTGGTGGCCGACATGAGGTGAACCGGCTCCTCGCCGGTCTCTGGCTGTAGCTCCAGCAGTGTTTTTCCATCCTTCCAGACAAGCACCGCGGCGGAATGCGCGGCACGGGCGTTGCGTTCGATCATCGCGACGGCGTCGGCCGTGGCGGTCGTGCTGGCCAGTGCAGGGAGGGCCAGCATCAAGGCCGCGAAGCCGGACAACCATCGTGCAGTTTTCATGGGCAGCTCTTACGGTGAATGCCTGCTCACAGTGACTACAACTGTAGTCAAAGCCGAGTGCCTGAGGTCATGCCCGGCCACGTCGCAGCATCAGCACCACGCGACCCGCATGGCCCCGTAGCCCGCCAGCGGATACGCGAAGCCGATGGCCCTTGCTGCCGGCCCGCTTTCTGATGGTTCCGATCCGGCCGTTGCAGTCGCAGGCAGGGCGCAACGCCGCTCGATTTGGTTTCGCATTGCAGCAAATGCGGCGTGCCAGGCAGCCCTGCTGATCGCTCAACTGCCTGATTTCCCGAGCATCTGGTCATCCATCGTTCATTCTGATTGACAGCGTTGTCAGGCGGCGCTTACAAGAGCCCACGTCCGGCGCGTGGCGCGGGAACGTCCAGACATCACTTATGGGGAGAGAGGGACCCTATGACCGGCCATTTCAGGAAGAGCACACTCGCACAGGCAGTACTTGCCACCATCGTCACCGCCAGTGCAGCGCTGCCGGTCGCAGCGCAAACAGCCAAGGAAAGCAGCTCCACCACCACCAGCGAGGCACGGGAGGCCTCAACGCTGGACGCCGTCATCGTCACTGTCGAACGTCGGGAACAGGACCTGCAGAAATATGCAGGTACCGCCCAGGCAATTTCCGCGGACGATACGCGTGCGCTGGGCATCAACAATGAGCTGCGCAACATCCAGGCCCTGGTGCCGGGCATGAGCATGGCCAACCAGGAAGGCAACCTGGAGATCTTCATCCGCGGCGTGGGCTCTTCGAACAATACCGAGCTGGGTGATCCGGGTGCCGCGCCTCACATCAACGGGGCCTACATTGCGCGACCGCGCGGTCTGGGCGGCATGTTCTACGATGTCGAACGCGTGGAGATCAACAAGGGCCCGCAGGGCACGCTGCGCGGTCGAAATGCACTGGCCGGCACGCTCAACATCATCACCAAGCGCCCCGACCTGGAAGCCTTCGGCGGATATGTACAGGCCGAAGTGGGTAATCGTGACCACCGGGGTGGCGAGTTCGCACTGAACCTGCCGATCGGCGGTGGCGCGGCCTTCCGCGTGGCCGGCTACAAGGTGGAGAAGGACTCTCCGTTCAAGAATGCGGGGCGCGCGCAGGACCTGGAACCGGCAGGCGTGCAGGATGATCGCGGCGCACGCCTGTCGTTCCTGTACCAGCCGGATGACAAGCTCTCGATCTTCGCCATGGCAGACATCGGCAAGGAAGGCGGCACGGGCTATCCCGGTGCCAACGTCTACACTGCCGCGAAGGCCGGTTATCTGCCGGACGATGTCGACCTGCGCAAGATCATCTACCGTGGCGCGCAGGGCAAGCTCGACAGCACCAACTGGGGGGCGCAGACCAGCATCTCCTACGACTTCGGCAAGGTGGCGGTGGAGTACAACGGCAGCTACCGCAACGTGGACTACCGCCAGACCAATGCGCAGAGTGAAGGCATCCTCTGGCCGGGCCGCAACATCGATCCGGCATCGCCCAGCAACCCGGGTGGCATCGACTACGACAACTACTCCACGCAGTACTGGCTGACCGAGTCGGAGTCGCAGGTGCACGAACTCCGCTTCACCTCGGACCAGGACGCGCGGCTGCGCTGGACCACCGGCCTGTTCCATTTCAACGAGGACCAGCGGGTGGGCTACCTTTCGCTGGTGGACAAGGGGCGCTGGTACTCGGGCACCGAGTTCACCATGCCCAAGGTCAACGGCAAGTCCTCAGCGATTTTTGCCGACGGCACGTTTGATGTCACCGAACGCCTGCGCGTGAAGGGTGGCCTGCGCTACTCCGAGGAGAAGAAGTCGCGTTACGGCATCGGCGGCAACTGGTCGCTGGGCCTGCCCGGCCAGGGCGGCGACTTCGCCACGCGATTGGGAACTCCGGGCTTCGAGCCGGCCTTCATGAGCCGCCCGAATTTCGATGTCAGCAACATCACCTCGCAAGCCGAGATGGCCCGCTTCCTGCTGCAGGGCGTGCTGCGACATGGTCGCAACGACACCTTGCTGCAGCAGATCGGCGCGGTGCCCGACGGCGGCCCCTTCGGTTGCGTGGATCGTCCCGACATCGGCGGCGACACCGTCGACTGCCCGTACCAGAGCTGGGCCCAGGTCAGCGCGATTCCTGCCCAGCAGTTCGGCAAGAGCAAGTTCAGCTTTACCGACTGGCGCGCGGGTTTCGAGTACGACGTGAGCGACGACAGCCTGCTGTACGGCCTGGTGTCGACCGGCCACAAGGCGGGCGGTTTCAACGACACGTTCGATCCGAAGGAGATTCCGGAGACGTTCAAGCCAGAATCGATCATTGCCTACGAAATCGGCAGCAAGAACTCGTTCCAGATGCTGGGCCGAACCTCGACCTTCAATGTCAGCGGCTTCTATTACGACTACAGCGACCAGGTGTTCCAGGACCTGGCGGTGATCGCCACCAACCCGACCACTGGCGAAGCCACTGGCTATGCGCTGGTCAACCGCAATGTCGGCAAGTCGGCGGTGTATGGCCTGGAGGCGGAAAGCAGCCTGCGCTTCCCGAACAACTTCATGGTCAACATCAATGCACTCTGGATGGACAGCGAGATCAAGCGCGGCACCGTCGCCGATGTCCGCAGCCAGAACTACGACGCCGGTGGTGCCACTTCGTTGATCGACCTGTCCGGCAATGAACTGCCGCTGGCCTCGAAGCTCACCTTCAACGTGCGCCTGCAGCATACGACCGAGCTGCGCTTCGGTACCTTCGACTGGCAGTTGCTGGCCTCGTACCGCTCGGCCTTCTTCCTGACCCAGTACAACAACCGGGACGTGGAGTTCATCCGCAAGGATGCGGTCACTGGCGAACTGGTTCATGACCGCACGCAGAGCGCTGCTGCCGCAGGCTTCCCGGACCGTCAGCGCGGCGAGACCACCTTGAACGCCGGCATCGGGTTTACGTCACTGAGCGGCAATTGGCGGGTCGAAGCATGGGGCAACAACCTGCTCGGCAACGACGTCTCGCAGAAGGCGCTGGTCGGATCGGGCATCAACGTTCGCTTCCTGAACGATCCGCGCAGCTACGGCCTGCGTCTGCGCTACCAGTTCTGAGCAGCACCGCCATGAAGGAGGGCCGGGTTCGCCGGCCCTCCCCACCGCAACCACCTGTTCCCGCCCTGTGCGTCAACGCGCAGGGCGTCGTCCTGTACGACATGACATGAGAATCATGAAACACACAACCCGCTGGTCGCAGTTCGGTGTACTCATCACGGTCTTCTTCTTCTGGGGCTTCGTTGCCGCAAGCAACGGCATCCTCATTCCGGTGTTCAAGAAGGCGTTCCATCTCAGCCAGGCGCAGAGCATGTACGTGGCGATGGCCTTCTACGTTGCCTACACCGCTGGTTCACTGATCTACATCGCCGTTTCACGTGCCATCGGCACCGACCTGTTGCATCGGGTGGGCTATCGCAACGGCATCTGCATCGGCCTGCTGGTCTCGGCACTGGGCGCCCTGCTCTTCTATCCAGCAGCCAACACCGGCTCGTTTGCACTGATGCTTTCCGGCCTGTTCATCGTGGGCCTCGGCTTCTCCCTCCAGCAGATCGCGGCCAATACGCTGGCGGTGATCATGGGTGACCCGGCCACCGGATCGCAGCGCCTGACCATGGCCGGCGGCGTCAACAACCTGGGGGCAACAGTGGGCCCACTGCTGGTGAGCATTGCCATCTTCGGCAGTGTGTCAGCGGGCAATACAGAGGCCAGCATCGAGAGCGTAAAGATACCGTACCTGGTACTGGGCGCCGCCTTCGTACTGGTGGCCGTGCTGCTGCGGGTCTCGAGCGTGCCCAATCATGTCGAGCTGTCCGCGACGGTCCCCGCAGGCGTAACCGGGGCAGATCACCAGACAGACCGCAGATCTGCGCTTGCTTACCCGCAGCTGGTCATGGGCATGATCGCGATCTTCCTCTACGTCGGCGTGGAGGTATCGACCATCGACAATCTTCCGGCCTACCTTGAACAGCCCTTGAGCAAGGGCGGACTGGGCCTGGAAACCTCGGTGATCGCCCCGTTCGTGTCGCTGTACTGGGCCAGCCTGATGATCGGCCGCTGGGGTGGTGCCGCAGGTGCGTTCGATGTGCGCGCAGGCACCCAGAAGCTGTTGATGCTGGCGCTTCCGTTCGTCGCGTTCGCCATCTACCTCGCCGTGAACGCGGTATCAGGCCACGACTCCGGGCAGTTCCTCCACTACGCGCCGGTGATCGTCCTGATGATCATCGCCACCCTGGCCAGCAAGGGCAGTCCATCGCGCATGCTGCTGTACTTCGCCGTGTGTGGCATTGCGGCGCAGTTGGTCGGCATGTTCACCACCGGCATGACCAGTGTCATCGCCTTCATCAGTGTCGGGCTGTTCTGCAGCACGATGTGGCCCTGCATCTTTACCCTGGCCATCTCCGGCCTGGGCCGCCACACCAATCAGGCAAGCAGCCTGCTGATCATGATGATCATGGGCGGCGGCATCGTCAGTTGGGCGCAGGGCGCACTCGCCGACAAGGTCGGTGTGCATTACAGCTTCATCATTGGCGTGCTGTGCTTCTGCTATCTGGCGTTCTACGCCTGGGCTGCCGGCCGTACACTTCGTCGCCAGGGTGTTGATCTGGAGCGATTGGCGACCGAAGCGGGCCACTGAGCCGCGCCCCTGCCCTGCCAGCGCGGCCTGCCGATCGCGCCGGCCGGCCGTTGGACCGCATTCAATCGTGACGGACCGGTCCCGTGGATCGCCGGACCTGCAGGGCGTAGTCAATATCGACCACACCACCGCTGCCGAGCTCGCGCACTTCCTTGATCAGCTCCATGGCCGCCCGCCGGCCCATCTCACGGGTGGGCTGGCAGACGGTGGTCAACGCCGGATAGATCTGGCGGGCAATCGGCGTGTCATCGAAACCACAGACCGAGATGTCGCCCGGCACCGAAAGGCCGTGCTCGAACACCGCGCAGATGACCCCCGCCGCCATATCGTCGTTGGCGGCGAAGATGGCGGTCGGCCGATCAGGTCGATCAAGCAGCGCGTTGGCACCGTTGTAGCCTGATTCGTATGAAAACTCGCCCTCCAGCACCAGGCTGGGGTCGTAGCGCAGCCCCGCCCTGCGCAGGCCTTCACGGTAGCCTGCCAGGCGCCACATGCTTGCGCCGTGCGCGGCGTGCCCCTTGATATGGGCGATGCGGGTATGGCCGAGCGAGGCCAAGTGTGCGATCAGCGCAACCACCGCGCCGATCTCGTCCACCACCACGCCCACGTTTCGATTCTGTTCCTTTGCCGAAATGCTGGAATACGGGATGCCCAGGTCGACCAGGCGCTCCAGCAGGGCGCTGTCGTCGGTCAGTGGTGGCGTCAGCACCACGCCGTCGAGCTGCGACTGCATGATCAACGACTCGACCTTCTCCACGATATCGGCTGCGTCGTAGATCAGCGGCGCCAGCATCAGGTTGTAGTGCTGTTCCATGCAGGCATCGAGCACCCCCATCTCGATCTCCATCAGATAGTTCGAGGACGGATTGTCGAACAGCATCGCGATCAGGTAGGAACGCCGGCCGGCGAGGACACGCGCCGAGGGCAAGGGGCGATAGCGCAGCTTTTCCACTGCAGCATCAACACGGGCACGCGTACTCTTGGAGACGTTCGGCTCGTTGTTGAGCACGCGCGATACGGTCTTCATGGAGACCCCGGCCGTTGCCGCGACATCCTCGATGCGCACGCGTCCCGGCCTGCCTGCGGGTACCTGTTCAGGTCCCAGCATCCCCCGCCCTCTGCCCGTCATAGCCTCACCATCTGTACCGGAACCCCGCACCACGGGATGTGGATGCAGATGCAACTTTATCCTCAAATCCGATGCCGCTGTGCAGCAAGCAATCGTCTCAAGGGCTGGGTATGCTCGAATTCGACTGACAACGCTGTCAGGTTGCTTTCTGGTCTGCACGCCCCCTTCAAGCCAACCATCCGAGATGATCGTTCCCATGAACTTCCGTCATTCCGATCGTGCGAAGCGCAACCCCGGTTTCCGTCTACACCACCTGATGCTGACCGCCGCGCTCGCCTTGGCGCTGGCACCCGCTATCGGCGCGGCCCCTGCCCCGCAGCGCGAAGCAGGCACGATCACAGCCGCCAACTGGCCGAAGGCGAAGTGGCCGCTGGCCAATGATCCGGCAATGGAGAAACGCATCGACGCACTGATCGCGTCGATGACGCTGGAGGAGAAGGTCGGCCAGATCGTGCAGGGCGATATCGCCAGCGTCACGCCTGATGACGTGCGCAAGTACCGACTGGGCTCAATCCTCGCTGGTGGCGCGTCCGACCCGGGCGGTCGCTACAACGCCAAGCCCGCCGAGTGGCTGGCGCTGGCTGACGCGTTCTGGGAAGCCTCGATGGACACGCGCACTGGTGGCAAGGCCATCCCGATCATATGGGGCATCGACGCGATGCATGGCCAGAGCAACGTGGTTGGCGCCACCCTGTTTCCGCACAACATCGGCCTGGGCGCGGCGCGCAACCCGGAACTGCTGCGGGAGATCGCAAGGATCACCGCTGCCGAAACCCGCGTGACCGGCATGGAATGGACGTTCGCGCCGACCGTGGCGGTTCCGCAGGATGACCGTTGGGGTCGTACCTATGAAGGTTACTCCGAGGACCCTGCGCTGGTGGCGAGCTATGCGGGGCCATTCGTCGAAGGCCTGCAGGGCAAGGTCGGCGCGGCTGACTTCCTTGATGACCACCACGTGATGACAACGGTGAAGCATTTCCTCGGTGACGGCGGAACCGACAACGGCAAGGACCAGGGCAACACCACGGTCAGCGAGGCCGCATTGCGCGACATCCATGCCGCCGGATACCTGCCGGCGATCAATGCGGGCGCGCAGTCGGTGATGGCGTCGTTCAACAGCTTCCATGGCGAGAAGATGCATGGGCACAAGCCGTTGTTGACCGATGTGCTGAAGGGCCGGATGGGCTTCGGCGGCTTCGTGGTCGGCGACTGGAACGGCCATGGCCAGATCAAGGGCTGCAGCAACACCGACTGCGCCAGGACCTACGTAGCGGGCCTGGACATGGCGATGGCGCCGGACAGCTGGAAAGGCATGTACGAAAGCACGCTGGCCCACGTAAAGGACGGCAGCCTGCCGGAGGCACGGCTGGACGACGCGGTGCGCCGCATCCTGCGGGTAAAGATGCGCATGGGCCTGTTCGACAAGCCCAGGCCCTCGGAGCGGGCACTGGGTGGCAAGTTCGAGCTGCTCGGAGCGCCGGCGCATCGCCAGATCGCGCGGCAGGCCGTGCGCGAATCACTGGTGCTGCTGAAGAACCAGAATCAGTTGCTGCCACTGTCGCCGAAGCAACGCGTGCTGGTGGCGGGCAATGGCGCCAACGACATGGGCCGCCAAGCCGGCGGCTGGACGTTGAGCTGGCAGGGCGACGGCACGCGCCGCGAGGACTTCCCGAATGCGGAAACGATCTGGGAAGGGCTGGAGGCACAGGTCAGATCGGGCGGCGGCCAGGCCGAGCTGGTGGCCGATGGTCGTTACCGCAACCGTCCCGATGTGGCCATCGTGGTGTTCGGCGAAGAGCCGTACGCCGAGTTCCAGGGCGACCTGCCGAATCTGATGTTCAAGAACGGCAAGTCCGGCGACCTGGAACTGATGCAGCGCTTGAAGGCCGACGGCATTCCGGTTGTCGCGGTCTTCCTGGGTGGACGCCCGCTGTGGCTCAACCGCGAAATCAATGCAGCCGACGCCTTCGTTGCCGCCTGGCTGCCCGGATCGGAAGGTGCCGGCGTGGCCGATGTCCTTCTGCGCGGGGCCGATGGCCGGGTGCAGCACGATTTCCGCGGAAAGCTGAGCTTCTCGTGGCCACGCCGCGCCAACCAGTACCAGAACAACGTGGGGCAGAAGGACTACGACCCGCAGTTCGCCTTCGGATACGGCCTGACCTATGGCGACAAGGGAAACCTGCCTGCTCTTTCTGAGGACCCGGGTATTGATCCGGACGCCGCGGGCAGCGGTACCCTGTTCGATCGTGGTGTGGCCGGCACCGGCCTGATGCTTCGCCTGACTGCCGCCAATGGCGAATCGACCGATGTCGTGCATCCCAATGCAACAACTGCCGACCAGTCACTGGCGATGGTCGCGATCAATACCGATGTGCAGGAGGGCGCACGCCAGTTCAGTTTCCGGGCGCCGGCCACGGTGGCGTTGCAGGCCAATACTCCGCTGGACTGGTCGCGCGAGACCAACGGCGAGCTCTCCGTGGTAGCGACCGTGCGTGTCGAACAGCTCCCGGCGGAATCCGCAGTGACACTCGGTACTACCTGCGGGGCGGCGTGTGCTGCCGAGGTTGCGCTGGGCCCTGCGCTGTCGGCGGCGCCGCGCAATGAGTGGATCAGGCTGGGCGCTCCCCTCAAGTGCCTGGCCAAGGCCGGGGCAGACATGAGCCGCTTGAACGTGCCGTTTGCGCTGCGCGCCGGAAAGGGCACAACGCTTGCGATCACCTCGGTCGTACTGGGCACCGAGTTTGATCGCAAGGTGGAGTGTGCGACGCAGTAGGCGCGGTGTTGAATGCCTTGGCGCGGCCGTCACGGAACGCGCCGCGCCAGGGCATTCGCTGGGCGGCTGGCACGGTATGATGCCGCAACCCCGGCACTTGCACTGATCGCAGCGGGCGCTGCACGCCGATCAGATGCACCGGAGAACCGGCGGCAGGGTCGATGGACGGCACCGCGCACGCCTCTACTCCATGCTCGCTTCCCATTCTTCGCTCATCATCTGGATGGCGGTGGCCGTTGCCACTGTCGGCCTGCTGTTCCGTCCGTTCCGCATCCCGGAGTATGTGTGGGCGCTCGGTGCGGCGGCGTTGCTTCCGCTCAGCGGCACCGTGTCGTTCGGCACTGCCTGGCACGCAGTCGCCGAAGGGCGTGACGTTTACCTGTTCCTGGTCGGCATGATGGTGCTGGCCGAGCTCGCCCGCCGCGAAGGACTGTTCGACTGGCTGGCGTTGTACGCAGTCCGCCATGCCGGCGGATCGGGGCGACGCCTGTTCGATCTGGTGTTCCTGGTCGGCACGCTGGTGACGGTGTTCCTGTCCAACGATGCCACGGCCGTGGTGCTGACGCCGGCGGTCTACGCCGCCTGCAAGGCGGCCCGCGCCAATCCCCTGCCCTACCTGTTCGTCTGTGCCTTCATCGCCAATGCGGCCAGCTTCGTGCTGCCCATTTCCAACCCGGCCAACCTGGTGGTGTACGGCCAGCACATGCCGCCGCTGCTGCAGTGGCTGGCGCAGTTCGCACTGCCCTCGCTGGCGGCGATCGGTGCGACCTATCTTGTGCTGCGCTGGGTGCACCGGCGCGAGATCGCACAGCCGCTGGTGACCGCGCCAAAGCATCGCCCGCTGACCGTGGGCGGGCGCCTGAGTGCGCTGGGTGTGCTGTTCACCGGCACGGTGCTGCTGGTCACGTCCGCCCTGAACGGGCCGCTGGGCCTGACCACCTTCTGTGCGGGTACGTTGAGCGTGGCGGCGGTAGCGATCCGCCAGCGACGCAGCCCGCTTCTGCTGCTGCGTCACGTGTCCTGGGGCGTACTGCCGCTGGTGGCCGGCCTGTTCGTACTGGTGGAAGCAGTGGCCCAGACCGGCGCCATCCAGAGTGCGGCCAGCGCGCTGCAGGCGCTGGCGAAGACGTCACCGCACCAGGCCAGCTGGCTGGCCGGTGGTGTGGCGGCACTGCTGAGCAACGTGGCCAACAATCTGCCGGTCGGCCTGGCGGCTGGTTCGTTGGGGCAGATGGCGGACCTGCCGGCGCAGACCCGTGCCGCATTGCTGGTCGGCGTGGATCTGGGCCCGAACCTGTCAGTGACCGGCTCGTTGGCCACGATGCTGTGGCTGATGGCGTTGCGTCGCGAAGGCGAGCATGTCAGCGCGCTCGATTTCCTGCGCGTGGGCGCGCTGGTGATGCCGCCTGCACTCATCGCTGCATTGTTGCTGCTGTGACCAGAATGCAGGCGGCGCCACGGCCCTAGAAGACCAGCTGCAGGCGGGTATTGAAGGTGGTGCCTTCATCCCTGCCCGCCGCACTGCCGCTGCGGTGGCGGGTCTGCCAACGCACGGCTTCGAACATCACCCGACTGAAATCGTTGAGGTACCAGTTCGCGCCCAGGGTCCACGCGTGGCCGGTACCGCCACTGGGCAGTTCGGCATAGTCCACGTCCTCGTAACGGCCCTTCAGCTCCCACGCGCCGCTGCCGCCGCGCGTCACCGGATCGGCGACCTTCACCTTGCCCCAGGTGCCGGCCTTGCCCGAATAGGACGGCAGCGCGCCCGCCAGGAACCAGCCGGCCGAGATCGCCCACGCCTGGTGGTCGCGATCGTAGCGACCGCTGGCATCGGCCCCGCGCAGGCTTCGCGTACCCCACTCGCCGGTTGCCCACGCCGGGCCGAAGAAGCCGGCCAGTTCCGCACCATAGGCGGTGCTGCGCTGGGCGCCCAGCAGCGTGCCCGGCGTGATCTTGACCAGATCGTTGAAATGCCCGGCGATGGCCGAACTGCGCACCACGCCGCTGGCCCCAGCGGGAATCTTCTCGTGGAAGGCCCATGCGCCCAGATGCAGCGTGGCAGCAGCGGTATCCAGCGGATTCCAATGGACGCGGGTGGCCCAGGTCTGGCTGTCGTTGTCGGTGCCGCCGTTGTTGAGGTCGTTGCCGGCCACCGACAGGCTGGCATGCCACCCCTTTCCATACACGCGCTCGGTCAACCCGACACCAAACAGGCCGCGCTGTGGCAGCATCAACGTGCCGACCACGTTGCGCTCCTGGAACGGCGTGTTGGAGGTGCTGCTGGAGCCATCGATACCGCGGTCGTTCAAGCGGTTGCCCATCGTGAGATCGGCCGGCAGGCCGAACAGCGTGTGGTCCAGCGTGGCGTAGACCGACTTCCAGGCCACCGCGTTGTCGGCGAAGTCCCCCTCCACCACCCAGCCCAAGGTGCCGTAGCGTCCCTCGGCCCCCAGGCGCACCGAACGGATCTCGGTACCAGAAACGTTGCGTTCGCTGACTGCGGAACCGTCAGTGCTGGAGGCGTCGACGAACAGGCGGCCACGGGGACGGAAAACGGTATTGCCGTCGGCGCTGCTGAACTCCGGTGCGCCCTTGGCCCAGGAGACCTTGGGCAGCTTGGACTGCCCGGATTCCAGTGCGGCCACCCGCGTCTCCAGCGCAGGTACAGGGTGCGCGGGCGGTGCGGCCGCAGTGCCCTGCCCGCCCTCTACGGCGCGGAGGCGGGCCTCCAGTTGCTGGATCTGCAGCGCCTGCTGCTGCACCAGGCGTGACAGCTCGGCCTGGCTCAGCGGCGCAGGAAGCGAAGACGTGGACTGTGCGTCGGCATGGCCACTGGCCAACAGCAGGCCGAGCGCGACCGACAGCGCTGCCATCGGCAGCACGGTGGGAGGGTTCATGGGCTCTCTCCGGCCAGCCGGCCCCCTGGCCTGGCGCTGGCCTGTTTCGGTGGTGCGGGGGAAGTTCGGGGGAGGAAGCGCGCGCCGCCGGATCGGCCCGGCGGCGCGTCAGGCGGGCTCAGCCCGGCCTGGTCAGCTGGTGGCCTGTGCCTGGGCGTTGGGGCGCCAGGTGATCAGCTTGTTCTCGACCACGTCCAGCAGGGCGTCGATGACCAGCACGAAGGCGGCCAGGATGATGATGCCGGCAAACACACCCACGGCATTGAAGTTGCCCTCGGCCTGCGCGATCAGGTAACCCAGGCCGGCCGAGGCGCCGAGGTACTCACCGATGATCGCGCCGACCACCGCAAAGCCGACCGAGGTGCGCAGCGAGGACAGGATCCAGCTTGCCGCTGCCGGGAAGTAGACATGGCGCAGCAGGTCGCTGCGGCTCGCCCCGAGGATGCGGGCATTGGCCAGCACTACCGGGTTCACCTCACGCACGCCCTGGATGGCGTTGAAGAACGTGGTGAAGAACACCAGGGTGACCGCCAGCGCCACCTTCGACCACAGGCCCAGGCCCAGCCACAGCACGAAGATCGGCGCCAGAACCACACGCGGAATCGCGTTGAAGCCCTTGATGAAGGGATCCAGGATGCGCGCAGAGCGCCGGCTCAGGCCGAGCCAGACACCGCCGGCCACGCCAAGGCCGGTACCGATGATGTAGCCCAGCGCGGTTTCGGTCAGCGTGATGTAGACATGCTGGTAGAACGAGGTATCCGACAGCCAGGTCCAGGCCTGCTGCACGATCGCCGTTGGCGAGGGGAAGAAGAACGGATCGATCACGCCCAGCGCGATGCCGCCTTCCCAGCCACCGAACACGGCGATCACCAGGGCCAGCTGGATGAACTTGTCAGTCTTGGCGTGCATAGCTCTTCTCCACTTCGCCGCGCAGGCAGGCCCAGATATCGCGGTACAGGTCGGTGAAACGGTCATCCAGCTTGATTTCGGCCACGTTGCGCGGCCGTTCCAGATCCACATCGAAACTGCGCACAACACGGCTGGCCGGGCCGGAGGACAGCACCACCACGCGGTCTCCCAGGGCGATGGCTTCTTCCAGGTCATGGGTGATCAGGATCACCGAGCGCCGGTCCTCCTGCCACAGCCGCAGCAGCTCGTTCTGCATCAGGTGGCGGGTGTGGATGTCCAGCGCCGAGAAGGGCTCATCCATCAGGATCACCTTCGGCTCGACGATCAGCGCCTGCGCCATCTGCACCCGCTTGCGCTGGCCTCCGGACAGCTGGTGGGGGTAACGATGCTCGAAGCCGGTCAGGCCGACCTTGGCCAGCCACGCATTGGCTTTGGCCTTGCGTTCGGCCTCGGGCACGCCGCGGAAGCGCAGGCCGAGTTCAACGTTCTGGTAAGCCGTCTTCCACGGCAGCAACGCGTCCTGCTGGAACAGGTAGCCGACCGATTCCTGCACACCACTGACGGTGCGACCGTCGATGCTGACCTGGCCGGAAGACGGCTTCAGCAGGCCCGCCACGGAATTGAGGATGGTGCTCTTGCCGCAGCCGGTGGGCCCGACGATGGCAAGGAACTCGCCGTCACCCACCTGGATGTCGACATCACGGACGGCGGTGAACTCGCCGAAGGACATGGTCACTTTGTTGATGGCGACCATGGTCTGTGCAGGCTCCAGCTGCGGTGCGCCATTGAACTGGCGCACGGTGGCATTGAGGGCCATGGGGTTACCTCCGCTTACGGTTGGGCGGCCGGCGCCGCAGCGTTGGCACGCTCGACGAAGGCATTGGTGTAGGTCCTGGACAGGTCGATGTTGGCCTTGGCCACATCCGTATTGAATTCACGCAGCACCTTCAGTGGCGTCTCCAGCTCGGCCGGCGTGAAGCGGCCATCCCGGGTGAAGATCGCGCGGGCGTTCTCCACCGCGCGGGCATAGGTGGTGCGGTCGCCGGAGACATAGCTGTCCGGCAACGCCGCAACAATCTCTTCGGCACTGTTGTCGGCGATGAACTTCAATGCCATCTGCTCGGCACGGGCGATTTTCTCGGCCGCCTCCGGGCGCTTGTCCAGGAAACTCTGGTTGGCGTACATCACCGAGGTCGGGTACAGGCCGCCGTAGACCTGGCGGGCGCCGTCGTCGCTGCGCGCGTCGAGGATGATCTTGCCGACCTTGCGTTCGGTAATCAGGGTGGCGGCAGGATCATAGTTGACCAGCAGGTCGATCTTGCCCTGCTCCAGCGCCGCGACCGCTGCGGCGCCCGAGCCGACGCCGATCAGCGAGATGCTGTCAGCCGGAATATCGTGCTGGGCGAGGAAGTGACGGACGAAGAAATCCGACGATGAGCCCGGTGCGGTGATGCCGACCTTCTGGCCCTTGATGGTGTCCGGGCGGGCCGGATCGAAGGTGGCATCCTCGCGACCGGCCATCACCAGGCCCGAATTGCGCGAAAGCAGCACGAAGGCGACCACATCCTTGCCCTTGGCCTGCATCTGGATGGTGTGGTCGTAGAAGCCAACGGCCACATCGGTGGAGTTGGCCACCAGCGCCTGCAGCACCTTGGAGCCGCCCTGCGCGAAGTTCTCCGTCTTTACTTCGAGACCGACGTCCTTGAAATAGCCCTTGGCGTCGGCAATGAAGAACGGAAGGTTGTTGAGGTTGTAGGAACCGACGCTGATGCGCACCGGCGCGTTGTCAGCGCTGCCCGTGGACGCGCCTTCCGCGCGGCCGCTATTGCTGCATCCGGCCGCGGCCAGCCCGGCCGCGCACAGCGCGACCATCAGGAACTGCTTGTACATCATCCCTCCCAGGAGTGAAGCATCTACGTTGTGGTGGTGGGCAGGCACGCCTGTGCCGACCCGACCGGTTTCAGATCATGCCGCTGACGTCCATTGGCGGGCTTGGGTGGCACTGGCCGCGGCGGGCGCGGGCGATGTCGCGTATACGCGCCCCTCGAACAGGCGGCGCGCAGTGCGAACCACGCTGGCAATCACCGGCGAATCGCCCGAACTGCGACTGAGGCCCACCTCCAGGGCCCCGCTCGGATGTTCGAGGGTAATGCTGCCGGGAACGGACAGGCATCCGACCAAAGTGTGGGCCAGCGTGCCCGGCGTGACGGCGGCGGTGGCCAGGCCGACCGCGCCGGTAATGGCCAGTGCAGTGTGGCATTGGTGCGGCATGAAATAGCGCACCTGCAGATCGCCCCCATGTTGCGCCGCCGACAGCAGCACCGGCTTGGGAATGACCTTGTTGCCAGCGTCGGTGATGCCCATGCGGGCGCCCGCCTCGATACGCAGCGCTTCGAGCCGCGTCAGCAAGGCGCTGTTCGCATTCAGCTCAGCGGGCGACGCATCGCCGCTCACGCCCAGGTCTTCGGCACGCACCAGCATCATCGGCATGGCGCAGTCCACCAGACTGACCGGCACGCCATCGATGGTGTCCTGCGCGTGGCCGCTCGGCAGCAGCTTGCCGGTGCGGGCGCCTGCGGCATCAAGGAAGGAGAGCCTGACCGGCGCGGCCGATCCCGGCGTGCCGGCAATACGCGTATCGCCGCGGTAGACCACATTGCCGCCCGGCGTTTCCACGGTGGCAATGATCAGTTTGCCGGTGTTGACGTTGTGGATGCGCACCTCGGTCCGCGGATCCTGCGCCTGCACCAGCCCACGTTCGATGGCATACGGGCCCACGGCTGCCAGCATGTTGCCGCAGTTAGGGGACGTATCCACCACCTGCTGCTCCACCCGGACCTGGGCGAACAGATAGTCCACGTCGGCGTCCGCCCGGCTTGAGCGGTCGATGATGGCCACCTTGCTGGTCAGCGCGTTGCCACCGCCGATGCCGTCGATCTGCAACGGATGGCCCGAGCCCATCACTTCCAGCAGCAGGCGATCGCGTTCGGCGGTGTCCGCCGGCAGATCGCTGGCCAGGAAGAACGGGCCCTTGGAGGTGCCGCCGCGCATGAGCACGCAGGGAATGCTGAGCAGATCGTTGGACATACGTGTGCTAGATTGATGCGTATAGGGGATGAATGGCCCCTCTGTGATTCGATACTGGCATGGCCCCAATTGATCTGTGAATTGCTGATTTTTGGATGATTGATACCTGATGAGCATCAATTGTGAAATCCTGGATCTGCGCGCGTTCCTGCTGGTGTCGGAGACCCGCAGCTTCCACCGCGCCGCGGAAATCCTGCATGTGTCCCAGCCTGCACTCAGCCGGCGGATCCAGAAGCTGGAGCAGGCCGTGGGTTCGCCGCTGCTGGAGCGCACCACGCGCAGCGTCAGCACCACCGCCGTCGGTGAGAACCTGCTGCCGCTGGTGCGCCGCATGCTGGAAGAGTTCGATGGTTCGCTGTTCTCACTGCGTGGCCGGGAGGACACCCGCGGCGCCACCGTCACCATCGCGTGCCTGCCTACGGCGGCGTTCTACTTCCTGCCCAGCGTGATGGCACGTTTCCACGAAGCTCATCCGAACGTGCGGTTCCGCATCCTCGATATCCCGGCCACCGAAGGCCTGCAGGCGGTAGAGCGCGGCGAGGTCGAATTTGGTATCAACTTCATGGGCGCCAACGACCCGAATCTCGACTTCGACGTGCTGGCCGAGGATCCGTTTGTGCTGGCGTGCAGGCGCGATCATCCGCTGGCCCGCAAGCGCAAGGTTGAATGGGCCGATCTAGCCGAGCACCAGCTGATCACCGTGCATCGCACCAGCGGCAACCGCACGCTGCTGGACGGCGCGTTGGCGCGCGAGAACCTCAAGCTGAGCTGGCACTACGAAGTGACCCACCTGTCCACGTCGCTGGGCATGGTCGAGGCAGGTATCGGCGTGTCGGTGCTGCCGAAGATGGCCACGCCGGACGGGGATCACCCCACCCTGGTGACACGTGCCATCGGCAACCCGGTGGTATCGCGCACGATCGGCATCGTCCGCCGCCGGGGCGCCCTGCTCTCGCCCACCGCCGAGCGGTTTCTTCAGATGCTGATGAGCCAGTGGCGCGGGGAGGCTTGAGGCCCTTGCGTGGCAGTAGCGCGGTGATCCTGCCCGGGCGCGTTGCCGTCAACTTTTCCCCGTGGCTTTCAGCCCGGGAATTCCAATGGTCATGGATTACGAGTATCGCGAGCCAGCCTATCCCCGGTTGCTGTATCAGACCAAGGCCGAGTGCCTGGGCATGCCGTGCTGCAAATTGACAGCGTAGAAGTGCGGTGATATCAAATCACGCAGATCACGGAAGTCATGCTGTCGCACCCCAGGCCTTAGAGGGCAATGGATGTCCGATGAGTTGTTCCGCAGGGAAGTACTCCAGGCAAAGCAGGACGAAAGGCTTGGAAAGATAGGGTTTCGCGCCCCTCGCGTCGGCTGGATATTCTTTGCCATTGGCGCCGCTTCCACCATAGCCATCCTCGGCTTGCTGATTGCAGGCCGATATACGCGGCATGAGCGTGTGCACGGCACCCTGGTCCCTGACAGCGGATTGATTGCTGTAAGCGTCGCCGGGCCCGGTGTTGTTTCCCGGATCCTGGCGCATGAAGGGGATATCGTTGTCGCCGGCCAGCCGCTCGTCGAAGTCTCCATGCCGCAGGACAGCGTCGCGCTGGGCGAAACCCAGGCCCTCGTCGCCGAACAGCTCCGCGTCAAGCAGCAGGGCCTGCAGTCAGACCTTGTACTGCATCGTAGTCTGGGCGACATGCAGCGCCACGAGATACAGGAGCGCCTGCGTAACCTTCACTCACGGGCCGAGGAGAAGGCACGGCAGGCCGGGTTGCAGAAACAGCGTGCGGACAGTGCTGATGAGCTGTATCAGGAATGGCTGCGGGTCGAGAGTGCCGAGGTGATCAGCAGATACCAGATGCTTCAGCAGCGTGACAGCGTTCTGCAGCACCGTGCGAACCAGATTGAACTGGAGGCTCAGCGGCGGCTTCTTGTACAGCAGGCCGACGAGGCAACGTCTGCGCTTGCGCAGCTCGAGCCAACCCTGCGCGGTCAGGAAAACCGGACGCGTAGAGATGTGGCAGATGTCGAGCAATCATTGGCCGAGAACGCCGCAAGGGCCGCAGTCACGCTTCGAGCACGGGTAAGCGGAACCGTGACCAGTGTGCTTATCAAACCGGGGCAGGCAGTGTCTGCGGGTCAAACGGCACTCAGCCTCCTGCCTCACGACTCGGAGCTCGTGGCCGAGCTATGGGTGCCATCCAGTGCCATCGGCTTTGTCGATGCAGGAAAGCCCGTTACCCTTCGCTATGAGGCCTACCCGTATCAGAAATTCGGTCAGCAGCGTGGGCGGGTGCTTTCGGTTTCGCGAAGCGCAGCCCCCCCTGATGCGCAGTCCCGCTTGCTGGGCACGGCAGTGGATGCGCCACGATACCGCGTTGAAGTGGCGCTGGAGCGCCAGGTGATGGCGGTGTACGGACGGAATGAATCATTGAAGCCCGGCATGGGGCTGGAAGCGGACATCAGCGTTGAGACCCGGCGGCTGGTTGAGTGGGTCTTCGACCCGCTCTATCGACTGGCTCAAGATCGTCCAGCAGTGGGCTCAGCGGACACCGACAGGCGATGAGCATGACTTCGTTTTCAGAATGGATGGCGTCGCGTCGATTGCCGATGATTCATCAGTCCGAAGCCGCGGAATGCGGCTTGGCATGCTTGGCAATGGTTGCCAATTTCCATGGGCATGAGCTGGACCTGTCCAGCCTCCGCCGAAGATTCGACTCTTCGCTGAAGGGCATGCATCTGGCAGATGTCATGCGGATCGCGGACGAGCTCGGATTCGAGTCAAGGCCCATCAAGGTGGATCTTGAAGATATCCCCAACGCCCAACTTCCCTGCATCCTGCACTGGGACATGACCCACTTCGTGGTACTGCGCCGTGTAAGCGGCAAAGGGCTTGAAATTCATGACCCCTCGCGTGGCATTCGACGTCTGACGCTGGCGGAGACTGGGCGGCACTTTACCGGCGTCCTGCTTGAACTGAGCCCGCGGGCCACCTTCAACCCCATCAAGGAGCGTCATTCAATCAGCTTGCAACGGCTGGCCGGAGATGTCAGCGGCTTGCCCGGGGCGGCATTGCAGTTGCTTGGCCTTGCATTGGCGATCGAGGTCCTGGCATTGACGCTGCCGTTCCAGGTTCAATGGGTGATTGATCATGTCATCCTCTCGACCGACAGAGGCCTGCTTGTGCTGATGGCACTGGGGTTCTCTGTCATCCTGCTTGTGTCGGCAGCACTGCAGCTTGTGCGCGCGTGGATCATCAGTTGGCTGGGGGCGGCGCTGAACACAGAATGGATCAGTAATCTATTCAGCCATCTGCTCCGGCTTCCCCTGTCCTTCTTCCAGAAGCGGCACATGGGTGATGTGCTATCGCGCTTCTCATCCGTGCATGCGATCCAGAACACACTGACGGGAAATTTCATCGAAGCCGTGCTCGATGGAGTGATGGGCACTCTGGCGCTGTTCGTCATCTGCCTTTACAGCGCGAAGCTCGCGCTACTGGTCTGCGCCGTTGTGGCGGTTTATACGCTGACGCGCTGGATTCTCTACAGGCGGCTCTGGCATCTGAACGAAGAGCAGCTGGTTTACTGGGCGCGCCAGCAAAGTGAGCTGATGGAATCGGTGCGCGGAATCCAGGCCATCAAACTTGGAAACAAGCAGGGCCTGCGGCGCGCTCGGCTCGCCAGCGCGACCATGGAGGCCAACAAGCGTGCGATGCAGGTGCAGCGATACACGTTGGGCTTCGGCGTCATGGGCAGCACGATTTCCGGGCTGCAGCGCGTGCTCATCGTGGCTCTTGGCGCACATCTGGTGATGTCGGGCAGCTTCTCTGCCGGCATGCTGGTTGCGTTCGTGGCGTATGCCGACCAGTTCGCACAGAAGGCCGGAGGGTTGGTCGACAAGATCGTCGAGTTCCGCATGCTGAGACTGCATGCGGAACGTATTGCTGACGTGGCGCTGGCAGAGGAAGAACAGAATGTCAGCAGTACGCACAGCGGCCGATCACCGAAGGCACGAATCCGCCTCAACAATATCGGATTTCGCTACTCCCAGTCGGATCCGTGGGTTTTCCGCAATGTCACTATCGAGTTCAAGGACGGCGAATCCGTGGCGATCATCGGTCCCAGCGGATACGGCAAGAGCACGCTTTCACGATTGATGGTGGGCTTGCTGGAGCCTACCGAGGGCTCGGTGGAGATTGACGGGGTGGATATCCGCTCATTCGGCCTTGCGTCCTACCGGGATCTGGTCGGCGTGGTCATGCAGGACGACACCCTCTTTGCTGGAACCATCGCAGACAACATTTCGTTCTTCGATTCAGATGGGACCATCGAGGCCATCGTGGAAGCAGCGACGATGGCCGGGATCCACGCGGACATCGTCGCATTGCCTATGGGCTATGAATCACTGGTCGGAGACATGGGGGCAGCGCTGTCCGGGGGACAACAGCAGCGACTTCTGCTTGCGCGCGCATTCTATAAGCGCCCGAAGATCCTCATCCTTGATGAAGCGACCAGTCATCTCGATGTCCGCACCGAGCGTGAAATCAACCACAACGTATCGAATCTCAGGGCGACCCGCATCATCTTCGCGCACCGCCAGGAAACCATCTCCAGCGCCGACCGCGTGGTTGACCTTACTTCTTTTATGAAGGTGGATGAGCGCTCTGGAAGTACTCATCCGCACCAACACCTTGAAGAAGGAGCCCGCAGTCTTGCCTGACAACTCAGCTCAACAGCCCTCCCCAGTGGCTCAACGCGGCGGTCCGCGGACCATTCTGATCCACACCGTTGAAGGTGACTTCCATGCGAAGGTTGTCGGGCATGCCCTTCGTGTCCGCGGCAATCGTGTGCTCGAGTGGCGAGGCGATCGCGTACCTGAAAGCAACACCAGCAGCCTTGCGTTCTCTGAAGGCACCTTGACCGGACGACTTCATACAGCCGGTGGTGATATTTCATCGGACGATGTCGATGTCGTCTGGTACAGAAGAAGGCGCATTATTTCGGCCCCATCCTATGTGGACCCGCTCGACCAGGAATTCGCCACAGAAGAATTGAGGATGGCCGAGCGATCGCATCCCGAGGCTTTCTCCCAAGCATTCTGGGTGAATCCTCACGCCGCTTCACTGCTCTGCGAGTCCAAGGTACGGCAACTCCGTTATGCGCTGGAATTGGGAATCGACATTCCTCGCACCCTTATCAGCAATGATCCCGGAGATATCCGCCAGTTCCTGTCGGAGGGCATCGCCTGCATCTACAAGCCGCTGGGTGGGTGTATCTGGAAAGAAGATGGCGTGGTTCGCAAAACGTACACCGCTGAGGTAGCTTTGGCGGACCTGCCCTGCGACCGTATCCTTAGAACAACACCCGGAATATTCCAGGACAAGGTCGACAAGCACTACGAAGTCCGTGCACAGTTCTTCGGTGAGAGTTGCTTTGCGGTCCGGATAGAATCATCGGCGCTGGAGAGTGGTGATGTTGACTGGCGGCTGGACCAGAACTCGATTACGCGTTGCGAACCAGCGATCCTGCCTGATGATGTCCACGCACGCTGCATTGCGTTGATGGCCAAGTTGGGAATTGTCAGTGGCGGATTTGATTTCATCATCACGCCCGAAGGCAGGTGGTGCTTCATGGAGGTCAATGAGGCCGGACAATTCTTCTTCATCGAGACGTGGTGCGCCGACCTGCCTGTTCTCGACGCGTTCTGCCAGTTCCTTGAGTATGGCAAGGCGGATTTCCGCTACACGCCACACAGCGATACATTGACTTTGAATGGCATCACGGCCTCTGCTTTCGAACACGGCGTGATTTCGAAATGAATGAATGGTGCTTTGTCTGCGAGGTTGCAGACGCTCGGAACGAATGGTTGCCGCAGCCCGCGGCCCATCGTGGGTGCGGCAACTGCCGCACCGGACACGCGGCCTAGGCCGCTGACAACAAGGAGAAGTTCATGTTCAAGAAGTCAAACGTAGCGGGTGTTGAGGCATCCGAGAATCGTGTGCTCGGACGTATTCTTTCTCGTGAAGAGGTACTCCGGGTGAGTGGTGGCAATGGTACGAGCCAGCCAACCGACTCCTGGAAGGACGGCGGCAATTGCACACCAAAGAGCGACCCGCCGACGACCCACCCCGTAATTGAGTAATCGCCACTTCGGCGCTTGAGTCTGGCGGCAGGGCTTCCCTGCCGCCAGCAGTTCCTGACTCTGCGAGGTCAATCATGTTCCGGATTTGCTTTTTGATTTTGCCAGCCTTTCTCTGGGGAGGCGGAGTTGCGGAAGCCGCTCCTTTGCCAACACGGGACGCGTACATAGAATTCCTATGGACAAAGACCCCAGAAGGTGCGCTTGCCCGGCAGGAAACACGCTCGTTCGCACTGGATGGACAGTTTGACCACCAAGTCTGCTTCGCTATTCTGAACGCCGACATCGAGGTCAAAAGTATTGAGCTACGCGCGATAGATGCTGACGGCAAACAGCTCGTGAGCACGCGCTTCAACGATGCAGATGGACACAAGCGATGTGTCCCGGCCGAGTTCCCGGCCGGCGCACCAGCCGGGAAGTGGACCTATCAGGTCAGGGTGAATGGACAGGACCATGTCGTGGGATCTCAAACCGTTGATGTGTTTCCGACGGTCGATGCACTCATTTCAGACATTGCACCTGACATGCCCTATGTCCTCGGTCGGCCCAACTACGATTCGTCAATAGCGCCTGATCAGTTCAATGGCGAATTGGAGTGGATCATGCACATACGACGGGATGGAACTGTAAGCGCTGTAGATATAGATCGGGCGGAGGGCGCAGGGATAGCGATGCGTCCCCGTGCTGTGGAAGCTGGACTTATTTCCTTGTTTCCTCCTGATGAAGGACGCGAGCCGAGTGCCACCTTCAAGCGGCACCTGTCTTTCCGGCCTGACAAATAACTCTATGGGTGGGCCGATGCTGACCTTTCGGCCGATTCCGCGCCTCGTCGCAGCGAGGCCAGGTAGCGGCAGTACTTGCCAATGAAGAGACCGGTGAATCCACCCGACAACAGCAGGTAGGCGGCACTGAAGCCGGCATTGGCGGGCAGCGACGGCGATACCGCAAATGCGACTTCGAACCCGTACTTCACCAGGAAGGTGACCAGCAGCAGCGGCAGCAGGCTGAAATCCGCGCTGCGCCAGAGCTTGCCGGTGCTGCGGTCCAGCGTCAGCTTCAGCCGATTCAACAGCAGCCAGGCAAGCGCAGCACCCGTGGCAATGCCTGCGAGCCACTCGCTCCAGGCGATCAGCGACGCGCCGAAGCGATGGATGATCGACCACGCGCTCCAGACGGCAAACAGGGCGGGCACAATCGCCAGCTTCTGCAGCGAGGTCTCGGCCGGCTTCATGGCGGCGATGCCACGGGTGATCAGGAAGGCCAGGAGCAGCCAGACCCAGATCGGCGTCTGCGAGGCGAGGTGCTGGAGCATGTTCATGAGCGGTCCCCTTGGTGAGTGGTGGCTGAGTGGTGGCGAGGTGCCCTCGCCTTGGCGCTCACTATTCGCTTCCGCCCGGGGTGTAGCCAGTGACAGCTGTCAGTCTTCGGGTGTTACTGGACGATAATCTGGCGCACTCAGGGTGCTCTCGATCCAATCCACATAGCGCGACACCCGAACGTTGTGCACCACCTGACCATAGAAACCTGCCTCAAGGGCATGCTCGGGAACGGCGGTAATCCAGGAGCCCAGGCCGACCAGCTGCCAGACGCCGCGATCCTTGATCACCAGTGGGCCGCCACTATCGCCGCTGCCCAACACGCCTTCAAGTGGAAGTCCCTGTGGCGGGGCATCGAACCGATACCAGAGATAACGATCGTTTCCGCCGGTAATAGCGTTGTACGCCCGCCGCAAAGTGGTGCGATGCGGCCCGCCCGGCAACAGTCCAACCGATCCATTGCCGGTGGCGCCCTTTCCGACCAAGGCGGCGACCTGCGCGACCTCGGCAGTGCCGCGATAGAGCGCTACGGGCTGCACATCGTTCACGGGGGTGGCGAGCCGGATCAATGCAATGTCATCCGACCCGGCCAGGAAAGCGTGGATCTTCGCAGGACTTCCCGTTGCCAATGCCTCCTTGCCCAAGGCGTCAGGCATTCTCCGGTAACCAGGATGCAGGAATACGCGTTCCACGCCGTAGCCCTTCCCATCGATGGTGATGGTCTGCCCCATCCCTTCCATCGGCGCGGCGTGTGCCGCTGTCAGCACCCAGCTGGGGGCGATCAGAACGCCCTGCCCTTCGCCGGGCATGTCGGCCAGGGCCGGAAACTCGGATCCGCCGATCCGGTATCGATCATCGTCAACGTCGTGGCGGATGACTACAGCGCTGGCAGCGAACGGCAGCGCAGCAAGTGCCAAGAACAACCAGCGAATCATCGGCGCTTCATCCTTGCGGTCAGTGGCTGCAGCCTAGCCGAACACAACCGGCGCAGGGACGGCATGCGACCAAGCCGCGGCATTCAACGACGAACCCGGGGAAACGGGCCCCGGAGCCGGTACCGCTCAATCCAATCCAGTGACGGCGCGATGCCGCCGAACGGGAACAGGTGCGGGCTGATCATGCCATGAGCGTCGGTCAGCCCCTGCACGAGACGGTCGACAAACACCTCCGGCCCTGCCGTTCCCAGCAGCCGGCCGATCGAGATGCCGTACCTGGCCAGCATCGATGCACTTGCGCCCACGCCGCACATCGCGGCATAGCGCAGCAACCTGGTGATGCTGGCCGGCCCCGGCACACCGACCAGCACCGGAACGTTGATGCCACGAGCGCGCAGTACAGCCAGCCAAGCAAGCACCATATCGGCATCGAAGGCGAACTGGGTGATGATCAACGGCGCCATTCCGCGCGCTTCGATGGCCTGGCACTTGCGTTCAAGCGCCTGCCAGCGATCGTCACTGCTCATCACTGGATGGCCTTCCGGGTGTCCGCCGATACCCACGACTCTGATGCCGAAACGCTCAAGAAGTCCGGTCTCGATGATCGAAGCACTGTCAGCAAACGGCCCGGCAGGCGTGGCGAGGTCACCGGCGATTACCAGGCATTGTTCGACACCGGCCTCGCTCGCAGCACGCTCCAGGAACCGCTCGAGTACCGCACGCGAGCCGATGCGGCGCGCAGACAGATGTAGCATCGGCTCAAAGCCGAGCGCGCGCACCATGCGCGCGGCAGCCAGGCGTGCGTCGTCATCCTCACTGGCCAGGTAGGGAATGGAGATCGTCGTGCCATGCGGTACGCGGGCGGCCTCCGCGCGCAGCGCGGGCATGGCCTTCGCGCTGACCTCCAGTGAAAAGGTGTTGATGAAGGCTTCCGTCCGCAGTGATCCAGGTGCAGGCATCAACGGGCTCCGCCTGCATTGCCGGCAAGCGGCGAGCTGTTACGGGCCAGTTCAATGAAGGACTGCAGGTAGTCGATGCCGGTATCCGCCTCGCGTGCACCCAGATAGATCTGCTTGGGGATACCTTTGGCACCCAGGCGCACGGGCACCACGTCCATGCGCGCGGCGTACTCCTCCACCAGCCAGCGCGGCATGGCGGCCACGCCGCGGCCGCTGGCCACCATCTGCATCATGATGTCGGTGGTTTCAATGGCCTTGTGGCGGCGAGGCGTGATGCCAGCCGGCAGCAGGAACTGGTTGTAGATATCCAAGCGCTCGAACGGCACCGGGTAGCTGATCAGCACTTCCTGGCCGAGCTGGCGCGGCTTCACGTAATCCACCTTGGCCAGGGCGTGGCTCTTGGCCACCACCAGCACCTGCTCGTAGTCGAACACCGGGATGAACTTCAGGCCCGGCTTCAGCAACGGATCGGGGGTGACCAGCAGGTCGATTTCGTAGCCGAACAACGCGCCGATGCCGCCGAACTGGAACTTCTGTTTGACGTCCACATCCACGTCCGGCCACGCGGCCAGGTAAGGCGAGACGATCTTCAGCAGCCACTGGTAGCAGGGGTGGCACTCCATGCCGATGCGCAGGGCGCCACGCTCGCCCTGTGCGAACTGGCCCAGCCGCTCCTCGGCCAGGTCCAGCTGTGGCAGCACCCGGTTGGCAACCGCCAGCAGGTACTGCCCGGCCTGGGTCAGCCGCAGGCTGCGGCCTTCGCGCAGCCAGACATCGGTGCCAAGCTGCTGCTCCAGCTTTTTCATGCTGTGGCTGAGCGCCGACTGGGTCAGGTTGAGCACGCCGGCCGCAGCGGTGAGCGAGCCCTGCTGCTCGACCTGCTGCACGATACTGAGGTGGATCCGCTCCAGCATGATGATGAATCCCGCTCATGGATTGGTGAAGTAATACCATTTTACGTCATGGAAGGGCGTGGCTAGCATCGGGTCATGCTTTCACCTACCCGCCCCCTTCGAATCGTCGCCGTTTCCGGCGGACTGCAGCGCCCCTCCAAGGCCGCCACCCTGGCCGAGCATCTACTGGGCCTGATCGGCGAGGAGACCCATAGCGAGCAGCACCTGGTTGAACTGGGCGAACTGGCCCCGCAGCTGGCCGGTGCGCTCTGGCGTTCGCAGCTGCCCGACATCGTGGAACGCCAGTTGGCCGCCGTCGAGCAGGCCGATGTACTGGTGGTGAGCACGCCGGTCTATCGCGGCTCGTACACAGGGCTGTTCAAGCACTTCTTCGACTTCATCCACCAGGACGCACTGGTCGACACCCCCATCCTTCTGGCCGCCACCGGTGGCAGCGAGCGCCACTCGCTGGTGATCGACCATCAGCTGCGCCCGCTCTTCAGCTTCTTCCAGGCGCGCACCCTGCCATTGGGTGTCTACGCCACCGATCGCGATTTCGCCGACGGCCGCGTGCACAGCGACGCCCTGATCGAGCGGGCGCGACTGGCGGTACGGCGGGCCATGCCGCTGCTGGCGGTGCCCCGCCATCGTGCCACCGCCCTTGAGGCCGCCGCAGCGCTTTGAATGCCGGATGCCCTCGCCCGCATCCGGATGCCACCCCGCAACACGGAACGCCGCCCATGACGACCGACACCTTCACCTTCAGCATCACGCGCATCCCCTTCAACGAGGACTACCAGCCCGCCGATGGCACGCGCATCACCACCAATTTCGCCAACCTGGCCCGCGGCGCGGCGCGCCAGGAAAACCTGCGCAACACGATCAGCATGATCAACAATCGCTTCAACGATCTGGCGCACTGGGACAACCCCAGCGCGGATCGTTACGCGGTCGAGCTGGACATCATCTCGGTGGAGATGCACATCGACGGTGCCGATGGCAGTGATCCGTTCCCGCTGATCGAGGTGTTGCGACCGACCATCGTCGACACCCGCACCGGTGCGCGTACCGAAGGCATCGTCGGCAACAATTTCTCGTCCTACGTGCGTGACTATGACTTCAGCGTGGTGCTGCCGGCCAGCAACGAGGGCAAGGCCACCTTCGGCATTCCGGAGGGATTTGGCGACCTGCACGGCAAGCTGTTCAAGCATTTCCTGGAGTCTGACGCCTACCGCGCCAACTTCAGCAAGGGGCCGGTGATCTGCATCAGCGTTTCCAGCAGCAAGACCTATCACCGCACCGAGAACCATCACCCGATCCTGGGCGTGGAATACCGCCAGGGCGAGTTCTCACCCACTGACCAGTACTTCGACAAGATGGGCCTGCAGGTGCGCTATTTCATGCCGCCGGGCAGCGTAGCGCCGCTGGCGTTCTACTTCCAGGGCGATCTGCTGGGGGATTACTCGAACCTGGAACTGATCGGCACCATCAGCACCATGGAAGCCTTCCAGAAGATCTATCGCCCGGAGATCTACAACGCCAACTCCGTGGCCGGCAAGGTCTACCAGCCCAGCCTGAAGCATCAGGACTATTCGTCCACCCGCATCGTCTACGACCGCGAAGAGCGCAGCCAGCTGGCGGTCAAGCAGGGCAAGTTCACCGAAGAGCACTTCATCAAGCCGTACCGCGCCGTGCTTGAGCAGTGGGCTGCCCGCTGATCCATCGATTTCCCATTCGCCCCCAGGAAACAAGACGCAATGTCGACGAAGAAACTGCTTCCCACCTCCACCGCAGGCAGCTTGCCCAAGCCATCATGGCTGGCCGAGCCCGAGAAGCTCTGGTCACCTTGGAAGCTGCAGGACGACGGCCTGATTGAAGGCAAGCAGGATGCACTGCGCCTGTCCCTGCAGGAACAGCAGCACGCCGGCATCGATATCGTCAGCGACGGCGAGCAGACCCGGCAGCATTTCGTCACCACCTTCATCGAGCACCTCAGCGGTGTCGATTTCGAGAAGCGCGAAACGGTCCGCATCCGCAACCGCTACGATGCAAGCGTGCCGACCGTGGTTGGCGCCGTCAGCCGCCCGAAACCAGTGTTCGTCGAGGATGCGAAGTTCCTGCGCCGGCAGACCACGCAGCCGATCAAGTGGGCACTGCCCGGCCCGATGACCATGATCGACACGCTGTATGACGCCCACTACAAGAGCCGTGAGAAGCTGGCCTGGGAATTCGCGAAGATCCTCAACGAGGAAGCGAAGGAGCTGGAAGCTGCCGGTGTCGACATCATCCAGTTCGACGAGCCCGCCTTCAACGTGTTCTTCGACGAAGTGAACGACTGGGGCGTGGCCGCGCTGGAGCGTGCGGTTGAGGGCCTGAAGTGCCAAACGGCGGTGCACATCTGCTACGGCTATGGCATCAAGGCCAACACCGACTGGAAGCAGACACTGGGCTCGGAATGGCGACAGTATGAAGAATCGTTCCCCAAGCTGCAGACCTCAAGCCTCGACATCATCTCGCTGGAATGCCAGAACTCGCACGTACCGATCGACCTGATCGAACTGGTGCGCGGCAAGAAGGTGATGGTGGGCGCCATCGACGTGGCCTCCAATACGGTGGAAACGCCGGAAGAGGTGGCCAACACCCTGCGCAAGGCGCTGCAGTTCGTGGATGCCGACAAGCTCTACCCGAGCACCAACTGCGGCATGGCACCACTGCCGCGCGAGGTGGCGCGCGGCAAGCTGCGTGCGCTCAGCGAAGGGGCCCGGATCGTGCGTGAGGAGCTCTCGGCGTAGTCCTGGCTGGGGATGTGTTCCCGTTTCGGCGCGGGGAGGATGGAACCTGGCCGGGTACAGACCAGGTTCCACCTCGTCCCTGCACCTCGGGCCTGGCGGCCATCATGCGCGGCCTTGGTGCCAGCGCTTCCTTGATCCGCCCCATCTCCCCTGCCCCGGCTTCAGCCAGGCGCCGGGCCTGCTGCCGCTGCTCCCGCGTCAGCAGCTGCGAGGGCACGGCGCCCGCGCCGGGCGCAACAGCCACCAACCGCGCCACCGCATCGCGCAGAGGCAACTGCGGGCAGAGCCGTGCAGCACACCAGCGCTCGGCGTAGCGCTTGGCCTGACGGGTGCTGGTGGCGGACACGACCTTGGCCTGTGACATCTTGCGTGCGTCCAGGTACAGGCGGAACCCGAGCGCGGCATGCGGCACGATACGGGCCACCGAACGGCCGTTCCACCACAGATCCCAGCGCTCGCCGCTCTGCACCCACCCGGATGGCCGGGAGGCGGTCATGCACGCAGGGAATTTGAACGAAGAAGAGGCCATGGCGGGAAGGATACGAACACCCGTCGCATGACTTGAGACCGGGCGAACACCTGCGCGGAAGGCTGCCCGGATGCACCATTAACGTGACGCGTCACGCTCGATGATGCTTTCGATCCAGTTGAGGTAGCGGGACACGCGGACGTTGTAAACCACCTGGCCATAGAAGCCCGCCTCTAGCGCATGCTCGGGAACGGCGGTGATCCAGGAGCCGAGGCCCAATCGCGTTGCAGGCTCGCCGCAGCGTCGTACGATGCGACCCGCCGGGCGCCAGCCCCACGGCACCGTTGCCGGTGGCGCCTTTCCCTATCAGGGAGGCGACCTGCGTGACCTCGTCGGCGCCACGGTAGAGTGCGACCGGCGGCACACCGCTCACCGGGGCGGCAAGTCTGATCAGTGCAATGTCGTCCGACGCTGCCAGAAACGCATGGATTTTCGATGCGCTCCCGGTTGCCATCGCTTCCTTGCCCAGCGCCTCGGGCATCCTCCGGTAGCCGGGGTGCAGGAAGACACGCTCGACGCCGTAGCCCTTCCCATCGATGGTGATCGTGGCATCCATCCCCTCCATCGGCGCGGCATGCGCGGCAGTCAGCACCCACTGCGGTGCGATCAGGACGCCGTGCCCCTCGCCCGGCATGTCTGCAAGTGCCGGGAACACCGATGCGTCGATCCGGTACCTGGCATCGTCAACATCATCGCGGATGACCACGGCACCGGCGGCGAACGGGAGCGTGGCCAATGCCAGGAAAATCCAGCGGTTCATGATTGCTTTCATCCTTGCAGTTCAATCACAACAGCCTAGGGGATATCCCTGCAATACGGGGAGATCGTGCGACCACTCCCGGCGATGGCCGACGAACCCGGGGAAACGGGAGTTGAAGCCAGGTGGGCCATGCCCTACCTGCGGCCCCGATAGGGTTCGCAGCCCACGCCGTCATTGTCACGATCGAGGTGCGGGCCATACCCCGGATCACCACGCCGTACCGGCGCAACCCCGGCGGCGCGGGCCTCCGCGCAGTTGGCAAATGCCCGGGAACCGCGCGCGGGGGCGGGGGCGAAACTGCTGCGCGGAGTGTCGACGTATCGAGGGGCGGCTGGAGCGCCTCGATGGCAGTGATACTCACCCGTTTTCCGGTTGGTGTGGCAACCCTGCTTGTCGAGCCCGCCCGGATGCGCGAGCGCATTGGCGGACAGTGCCAGTGCGAGCATGCCGGATGCAGCCAATACGATGGAATCTCGGCGCCGGGTATCCATGCCTTCCCCCTGTCAGGCAATCCTGCCAAAGGGAAGGCTAGCATGGTGTCTCGACCGCCAGGCTTGACGCTGCAGCGGCGACCACTCAGCGCTGGTAGTCCTTCAGGAACAGCCAGGTGATCAGCGTGGCATCCGGCCCCTTCGGGTCGGTGAATGGCAGGCCCGACTGGCTGCCGCTCCAGGCATGCCCCATGCCCTGCACCACATAGTGCTGGACCAGCGTCCTGCCGCCGTACGCGTAGGTGTCGACGGTATACGCGCGGCCGCCCGGCACCTGGCCGTGATAGGTGCTGGTCGGCACGTACTTCACCGAATCGTTGTCCATGCCGTCGTCGGCCAGGTCATTGGTCTGCAGGAACTGGCGCACGGCCTGCTGCCCGTTCACCGGGTTGACGGTGAGGTCGGCGCTGCCATGGAACACCAGCACCGGCAGCGGTCGCGGCGACGGCGAACCCGAACACTGCCATGCCAGGCGACCGTTGCTGTCCGGCGAGTAGATGCTGCCAGCCAACAGTGCGTAGGCGCTACCGGAAATCGTGGTCGCGCCCTTGAACATGCCACCGGAATGGATGGCACCTGCGGCGAACACGTCCGAATAGCAGCCCAGCATGATCGAGGTCATCGCGCCGCCCGCCGAAATGCCGGTGACGTACACGCGATGCGGATCAACGCTGTAAGCCGCCTTCACCTTTTCCACGATGCCGGCCAGGAGCGAGGGCTCGCCACTGTCGCGTGCCTGGTTGATCGGCAGCTGCCAGTTCCAGCAGCGGGCCGGATTGGAGGTGACGTTCTGCCGCGGGTAGACCACGATGAAGCCTTCGGTGTCGGCCACATCGTTGAAGCCCGAGGCCTCGCCCATCAGGTTCGGCCCGGTCACGCAGCCGTGCAGCACCAGCAGCAGAGGCAGCGGTTGTGTGTCGTCGTAGCCGGCGGGCACCCACACCTGGTATTCGCGGGCGCCGAACAGATTTCCGTACAGGCCAATGTCCCAATGCCCGGCCGGCCTGCGGCAACGGCGCTGCCCGCCATCGCCAGCCAACTGCACAGTATCAGCAGTACAACCTTGATCGAATCGATTCCGGATTTCATGGCCAGATCCTCATGCGTGAGTCGTGGATGAAGGGGTACCGGGATGCGCTTCCGGCTGGGGGCGCGCCCAGTATCCGCATCCGGCGGCCGCTGCCGACTGGACCTAGGTCCACTCGCCGCTGCCCGATGACACCGCTAGCCTTGGCTGCAGGGGTGGCAATGGGCCATCTGCCTGGGGGAGGACCGAATGAAACGGAATTGTTTGAGTCTCATGATCGGCGCGCTGCTGGCCTCCGGGCCGGTACTGGCACAGGAAGCGCCCCAGGCCACGCCGACGGTGGGCAGGACTGCATCACCCACCAACCTGGACAGCATCAAGGTCACCGCACGCAAGCGCGAGGAAACCCTGCAGGAGGTGCCGGTTGCCGTCACTGCGTTTACCTCCGAGGCGCTGGACAAGATGAATGTCCAGGACATCAGCGACCTGGATGCGCAGGTGCCCAACCTGACCATCTACGCTGCCCGCGGCGCCAGCAGCACGGTCACCGCCTACATCCGTGGCATCGGCCAGTCCGATCCCACCTGGGGCGCCGATCCGGGCGTGGGCATCTACCTGGACGACGTCTATATCGCGCGTCCGCAGGGTGCGCTGCTGGATGTGTTCGATGTCTCGCGCATCGAGGTGCTCCGCGGCCCACAGGGCACGCTGTATGGCAAGAACACCATCGGCGGCGCGATCAAGTACATCTCGCGCGGCCTGCCCACCCAGACCGAGGGCTTCGCCCAGATCACCGTGGGCAACTACAGCCAGCTGGATGCGAAGGCGGCCATCGGTGGCCCGATCGGCGGTGCCGACAGCGGCCTGCGCGCCCGTGTGGCGGTGGCCAGCATGAACCACGACGGGTTTGGCGAGAACACCTTCAACGGCCAGCCGGTCAGCGACAAGCAGATTAACGCGGCACGCCTGAACCTGGGCGCGTATGCGGGCGATGACTTCGACGTGCAGTTCGCACTGGACTGGATCGACGATCAGTCCGGCATGCGCGGCTCGAAGATGCTGGCGCCCAATCCGTTCCTGCGCGCCTACCCGCCGATGGACAGCCGCTATGACATCCGATCGGGCATGCGCAACCTCAACAACGTGGAGAGCAAGGGCGCCTCGGCCACGGTGAACTGGCGGCCGAACGAAGACATCGCACTGAAGTACGTGATCGCCAAGCGTGAATCGGACAGCGAGGCCAACATCGACTTCGATACCGCGCCGGTCAAGCTCGCCGACGTGGGTGGCACCTACCACGACGACCAGGTCAGCAACGAAGTGCAGGTGAACTACGATGCCGGCGGCCGGATGCGCGGCGTGGTCGGCCTGTACCAGTTCAGCGGCGAAGCTGGCGGGCAGATCCAGAACAACTACTTCAGTGCGCAGTTCGCCGACAACCAGGGCAAGGTGCTGACCGACAGCATCGCGCTGTACGCGGACTGGACCTTCGACCTGACCAGCAGACTGAAGCTCGATGTCGGCGCCCGCTACACCGACGAGGACAAGCGCGCGATCGTGCTGAACCGCCTCTACGCCGACCCGGGCTTCAGCCGGCCGGTGGCGGTGACCGCCGATTTCGACAAGAAGACCAACTTCAAGAACGTCTCGCCCAAGGTCTCGCTGGACTACCAGATCACCCCGGACATCATGGTCTATGGCCTGGCGACGCGTGGCTTCAAGTCCGGTGGCTACAACATCCGTGCCAACGCGGTGGCGGTACCGCGCTCGGCGGAGCCGTTCGATGACGAGACCGTGGACAGCTACGAAGTCGGCAGCAAGATGGCCTTCCTAGACCAGCGCCTGTTCCTGAACCTGTCGGCGTTCTACAACAAGTACAAGGACATCCAGCTGTCGGTGTTCACCGGTCTGGATACCAACGGCGATGGCATCGACGATTCCTTCTTCGGCGACTTCACCAACGCCGGCGCCGGCACCGTCAAAGGCCTGGAAGTCGAGTATCAGTACCTGCCCAGCCAGCACTGGCTGATTTCCGGCAACCTGGCATGGCTGGATACCAAGTACGACGAGTACATGGACCGCGGCATCAACGTGGCCAGGCAGATGAAGTTCACCAATGCCCCGGAATTCTCTGGTGCGTTCAACGTGGAATACCGCACCGACCTGGCCAACGGCAGCAACCTGTCGGCACGGGTGAGCTACAGTTACCAGAGCGAAGTGTGGCCGACCACCGACCTCAGCCCGGTGATCCGACAGCAGGGTTACGGGCTGGTCAATGCCGGCGTCATCTGGCGCTTGGATGACGCGTGGACCTTCTCGCTGCAAGGCACCAACCTGGCCGACAAGGAATACCGCACCACCGGCTACAACATCCCGGCGGTCGGCACGCTGATTGGCTTCTATGGCCCACCACGCGAATATAGCCTCAGCGTCCGTTACGATTTCTAGCGCATCCGTTACGATCTTCAGGAAGCTTCTGCATGACGCAGTCTTACGACGACCTGTACTGGAACAGCAATGATGGATTGCGCCTGCATGCGCGCGACCATGCACCCGATGCGGGGCAGGCAGCGCGTGGCACAGTGGTCTGCATTCCAGGACTGACCCGCAATGGTGCCGATTTCGATGCGCTTGCCAATGTACTCACCGCCGAGGGCTGGCGCGTGATCGCGGTCGACCTGCGTGGTCGTGCAGGCTCGGAACGCGCATATGACCCGTCCAGCTACAACCCGCGTGCCTATGCGGATGACATGGTTGCGTTGCTGCGCTCGCAGAACGTCGACAAGGCGGTGTTCATCGGCACCTCGCTGGGCGTGCTGGTGACCATCACCCTCGCCTCGCGCGCGCCCGGGCGGATTTCCGGGGCGGTGCTCAACGATGCCGGCCCCAAGGTGCCACGCGAGGCGCTGGCACGGATCGGCAAGTACGCCGGCAAGCCGGCCCCGCCGATGGACCTGGTGCAGGCCACGGCCTACGTGGAATCCATCGGCAAGGCTGCGTTCCCGCGCTTCAGCACCGACGACTGGCGGCAGATGGCGGTGCGCACCTTCCGCCCGCGCAGCGATGGCCTGCTGGAACTGGACTACGACCCGGCAGTGATCCGTACTACCCGGCCATGGTTGCTGTGGCTGTTGCGTCCGCTGCTGTGGCGTGCGGTCCGCGGGTTGACCGCACGGGTGCCGGTGCTGGTGGTGCGCGGCGCGCTGTCCGACATTCTGCCGGCAGATGTCGCCCGGCAGATGGCGGCCACCTCGGAGAGCGCCCGCCTGGTGGAAGTGCCCGATGTGGGGCACGCACCGATGCTGTCCGAGCCTGAGGCACGTAACGCGATCCTGGCCTTGCTGGAGCGGGTGGCGTGAGTACGGACAGCGGGCTGCCTCCTGCCGTGCAGGCGTTGCAGCAGTGGGCGGTCAGCGAGCGGTTGAGTGGCGTGACCTGCGTGGACCAGTCACGCATCGATGCCTTTGCCAACGCTACTGGTGACCACAACTGGATCCATGTCGATCCGGCGCGGGCGCAGGCACAGATGCCGGGCGGGCGTACCATCGCACACGGCTTCCTGTTGCTCTCGCTGACGGTGGAGGACGATGTGGCCGCCCTCGCCGGCTTCCCCGGCATCGCACACGTGCTCAACTACGGCTTGAACAAGGTCCGCTTCCTGGCGCCGGTGCCGAGCGGGTCCGAGGTGCGGGTACGCTCGCAGCTGGTGTCACTGGATGCGCGCCTGCCCGGCCAGTGGCTACTGACCCAGCGCAAGGCCGTCGAGCGGGTTGCCGATGGCGAGCTGGCACTGGTCGCCGAGCAGCTGTCACTGATCGTGAGCGCCTCCTAGCACCACCCTGCCCGGTTCTCTCCCTACACTGGAGCGATGTTGACGCCCTCCATCGTCCTCTTCGCCTGCATTGCATGGACCGCACTGCTGTTTGGCGTGGCGCTCTGGGGCGAGCGCCGGGGGCACCGGCTTTCGAACGTGTGGCCGCTCATCTATGCGCTGTCGCTGGCCGTGCACTGCACCGCGTGGACCTACTACGGTGCGGCCTCGCAGGGGCTGCAATGGGGTTTCCCCATTCCACCGACCCTGGCCGGCATGGCGCTGATCTTCGCGTTGGGCCTGCCGTTCCTGCTCCGCCTCGGGCGGCTGGCCAAGCAGCACAACAGTGCCACCATCGCCGATCTGGTCGTTGGACGACTGCGTGCCGATCGCGGCATCGGCTTCACCATCACCCTGGTGGCGCTGTTCGGCATCATTCCCTACATCGCACTGCAGCTGAAAGCCGTCAGCCAGGGGCTGGGTGCCCTGCTGGGTGATCGGTTCGCGCCTGCCGGTGCGCAGCTGGACATGTCGTTCTGGTTCGCGCTGACGATGGCCGCGTTCACCCTGCTGTTCGGTGCACGCAAGGCCTCGGCTACCGAGCCCAACCGCGGCATCGTGGTCGCGCTGGGCCTGGAATCGGTGCTGAAACTGGTCGCACTGCTGGCCATTGGCCTGTATGCGGCGCTGTCCGTGCACAAAGCCGGCACGCCGCTGCTGGAGAAGATGGCGCAACTGCCGCCACCGGCCATCGTGCCGGACTATCTCACCATGGTCGCGCTGGGGGCGATCTCCGCGTTCACCCTGCCTCACCAGTTCCACGTCGGCGTGGTCGAGCTTCGCCAGACATCGGACCTGAAGACGGCACGCTGGATGTTCCCGGTCTACCTGCTGCTGATCGGTCTGCCGTCGGTGCCGATGGCATTGGCCGGTGCCGCGCAGCTGCCGGCCTCGGTATCACCGGACCTGTACGTGCTGGCGCTGCCGCAGGCCGGTGGCCATCATCTGCTGGCGCTGCTGGCCTATCTGGGCAGCCTGAGCGCGGCCACCGGCATGATGATCCTGTCCGGGCTGACCCTGTCGATCATGCTTGGCAACCACGGATTCGGTTCGCGCCTGCTCGGCGGCATCGAGGGTGGCGTGGCCAACGCCGATCTGCGCCCGCGCGTGCTGGCGTTCCGCCGTGCCGGCATCCTCGCCGTGTTCCTGATGTCGTGGCTGTACAGCCGCGCGATGAGCGACACCGAGGCACTCAGCGATTTCGGCCTGATGTCCTTCACCGCCCTCTCGCAGCTGGCACCGGCTGTGCTGCTGGCGGTGTATCGCCCACGTACGCCCTCCGCGGCCATCATGGCCGGCATCGTGCTGGGCTCGTTGGCCTGGCTGTGGCTGGTACTGCTGCCGATGGTGATCCCGGCCGCGACGCCGTCGGTCGACGCCGACGGGCTGCATTGGTTGTCGGTGGTCTCGCTGCGCGTGCAGCCGGGCCATATCGCCATCAGCATGGGGGCCAGCCTGGCGGTCAACCTGCTGGCCGTGGCCCTGGTGTCGCGGGCCGTGCGTCCGTCCTTGCCGCGGAGGCGGGATGCGGTGGCTGCGGCGTCCCTGCGCAGGACCGCCGGACGCTTCCTTGGCCAGGAGCGTGCGCGCCAGCTGCTGGAGGCCACGCCGGGCAGATGCTGGATGACGACCGGGTCACCGCCGTCGAGCGTGAGCTGACGGCCGTGGTCGGCGCAGGCATGGCACGGCTGTTGGTCGAAGCCGCACGCGAGGGCGGCGCCGCGCCGCTGGACGCGGTGACCCGCGCCGTCGGCGAGGCCACTCAGGTGCTGCGCTTCAACCAGCGCCTGCTGGAAGCTGCGCTGGAGAACATGAGCCAGGGCATCAGCGTGGTCGATGCGCAGCTGCAGCTGGTGGCCTGGAACAGCCGCTACGCCGCGCTGTTCAAGTTCCCGCCGGAGCTGCTGCAGGTCGGGCAGCCGGTGGTCAACCTCACGGCATGGGCACTGGGACAGCTGAAGATCGGCGACGGCCCTGGCGACACGCCGACCAAGGCATTGCAGCGCCGCGTCGCGCATATGCGCCGTGGCACGCCACACCTGTCCGAACGGATCTTCCCCGATGACACCATCGTCGAGATCCGCGGCAATCCGATGCCGGGCGGTGGCTATGTAGCCACCTTCACCGATGTCACGGCGTTCCGACGCACGGAAGATGCGCTCAAGCGCAGTAATGAGAATCTGGAACGCCGGGTACAGGACCGCACCGCGCAGCTGCAGCAGGCGGTACAGGAGGCCGAGCGTGCGAACGTGGCCAAGACCCGCTTCCTGACCGCCGTCGGCCACGATCTGATCCAGCCACTGCATGCGGCGCAGCTGCTGACCGAGGCGATGTCGCAGCACATCGAATCAGAATTCCTCGACAGTTTCCTGCGCCAGATCCGGGGTGCGCTGGATTCCACCGATGACCTGCTGTCCGGCCTGCTGGACATCTCGCGGCTGGAAGCCGGTGGGCTGGTGGCCGACCCGCGTCCCTTGGCCCTGTCCACCGTGCTGGATCCGCTTGCGCAGGAGTTTGCTGTACTGGCGGCGGCGCGCGGCCTGCAGTTCCGTTACGTGCGGACCCAGGCATGGGTGCACAGTGACCCGCTGCTGCTGCGCCGTGTGCTGCAGAACTTCCTGGCCAATGCCATTCGCTACACCGAACGCGGGGGCGTGTTGCTGGGCGCGCGTCGCCGAGGGCAGACACTGCTTGTTGGCGTGCATGACACCGGGCCCGGTATCGCGCGCGAGCAGCAGGCGATCGTGTTCGAAGAATTCCACCGCGGCGACCGCAGCAACGGCCAGGGGCTCGGCCTGGGCCTGGCCATCGCACACCGCATCGCCGGCCTGCTGCATGCACCGCTGCACCTGCGCAGCGTGCTCGATCACGGCTCGACTTTCTCGATCAGCGTGCAACGCGCAGCACGACCTGCGACCCCGAGGAATTCACCACCGACTGGCGGCAGCAGTGCCCTCAAGGGTATCTGCGTACTGGTGGTCGACAATGACCCGGACGCACTGGACGCGATGCGGCAACTGCTGCTTTCCTGGGGGTGCGATGTCATCGCGGCAGGCAACGCCGACGCCATCGGGCCCTCAGCGCACGACGCGGCGCTGTGGCTGTTCGACTACCACCTGGATGACGGCGATACCGGCGTGGCGCTCTGGCAGCGTTTGGTCACCGAGCATGGGCCACGGCCGACGGTGATCCTCAGCGCGGATACCGGCAGCGATACGCGCGAGGCGGTGCGCGGCGTTGGGCTGTCCCTGCTCAACAAGCCGTTCAAGCCCTTGGCGCTGCGCTGGGCGATCAACCACCTGCTGGCGGCCACTGCCACGCGCTGACCGTTCAGGGCTCGGGCAGCTCTTCGATCTGCCGGGACGGATCGGCCAACCCCATTTCGTGCAGCACGCGGATGGCCTGCGCGCGGTTGCGTACACCCAGGCGCTCCATGATGCGTGTCATGTGCGCCTTGACCGTGCGCAGCTGTACGCCCAGGCGGTCGGCAATCTGCTTGTTGAGCAGGCCCTCGGCCACCAGCCCCAGCACCTTGTACTGATGTGCCGACAGGCTGGCCAGGCGCGCGGCGAGGTCGGCATCCCTGGTGAACGGAGCCACCCGCGCCACCGGCTCGCGCAGCAGTGCCGGTATCCAGCGTTCGCCCTCCAGCACGGACTGCAGCGCGGACTGCAGCTCGTTCAAACCCGAGCTCTTGGGCAGGTAGCCCGCGGCGCCGAGGTCGATGGCGCGCCGGATCACCTGCGGCTCCTCGTTGGCGGAGACGATGATGATCGCCAGGCCCGGCTGCAGCGCACGGATCGTGGCCAGCCCGGCCAACCCGTGGTTGCCCGGCATGTGCAGGTCCAGCAGCATCAGGTCGATCGACTGGTTCTCGATCACCTCCAGCACGCCGTCCAGCGAATCAGCCTCGCTGATCTGCAGATCGGCAGCCGCCTCTTCCGCTGCGCGATGCAGTGCCGCGCGGAACAAGGGGTGATCATCGGCGATGAGCAGGGTTGGCATGTCCTGGCGAGATTATCAAATCGGGTGCGCGCGGGAACAGGTACCTAGGTACGCTGGTACCGCAGGAAGGGCTTGCTAGTGTGGTGCGGAGAAGGCCGGCGACCGCAACGCCGCCCACGAGGAAATGCCATGTCATCCGCCCCCACTCCCGATGCCCATGCCTATCCACTGCTGATAAAGCAGCTGCTGCTGATGCCGCTGGCGGTGAGCCCTGGACAGGAAATCGTCTACGGCGACCAGGTCCGATTCGATTACCGCACCCTGCAGGCGCGCATCGGCCAGCTGGCCGGCCTGTTGACCTCGATGGGCGTCAGCCACGGCGACACGGTGGCGGTGATGGACTGGGACAGCAACCGCTATCTGGAGGCCTACTTCGCGGTGCCGATGATCGGTGCGGTGCTGATGATGGTGAACGTGCGCTTGGCCCCCGAGCAGATTGCGTACACGCTGAACCACAGCGGCGCGCGGGTGATCCTGGCCAACCGCGAGTTCCTGCCGCTGCTGGATGCCATCGACGAGCAGCTGCCGGACCTGCGCACGCGCATCCTGCTGGACGATGCCGGTGGCCCGCTGCCGCCAGGCTTCGCCACCGAGTACGAAGCGGGGTTGCGCGGTGCCACGCCGGTCGTCCGCTTCCCGGACTTCGACGAGAATGCCCGTGCCACGGTGTTCTACACCACTGGAACCACCGGGTTGCCCAAGGGGGTCTATTTCAGCCACCGGCAGCTGGTGCTGCATTCGCTGGCGGCGATGGCCGCGCTCGGCGGCGCACCCCGCCAGGGTCGACTGCATCGTGACGATGTCTACATGCCCCTCACCCCGATGTTCCATGTGCACGCGTGGGGCCTGCCCTACGTGGCTACCGCGATGGGCATCAGGCAGGTCTATCCGGGGCGCTACCTGCCTGCGAAGCTGCTGGCGTTGATCGCCCGCGAAAAGGTGACCTTCTCGCACTGCGTGCCAACCATCCTGCACATGCTGCTGGAGCACCCGGACGCGGCGCAGACCGACCTGGAGGGCTGGAAGGTGATCATCGGCGGTGCCGCCCTGCCCCGTGCCCTGGCACAGCGTGCACTGGCACGGGGCATCGACATCTTCGGCGGCTATGGCATGTCCGAGACCTGCCCACTGCTCACCATCGCCCAGATCGACGTGGACAGCGTGACCGATGCCGATGAGGTGCTGTCACTGCGCACCAAGGCCGGCATACCGGTGCCGCTGGTGGACCTGCGCATCGTCGACCCGGACATGGGTGATGTCGTCCACGATGGCGTCGCCACCGGCGAAGTGGTGGCGCGTGCACCTTGGCTGACCCAGGGCTACCTGCACGATCCCGAGGCTTCGGCAACGCTGTGGGCGGGCGGTTACCTGCACACCGGAGACATCGGCAACATCGACGAAGGTGGCTACCTGCGTGTCACCGATCGCATCAAGGACGTGATCAAGACCGGTGGCGAATGGATCTCCTCGCTCGCGCTGGAAGACATCATCGCGCTGCACCCGGCGGTCAGCGAGGTCGCGGTGATCGGTATCGCCGATACGAAATGGGGTGAGCGGCCATTGCCGCTGGTGGTCAGGAAGCCGGGAAGCCATGTGGCCGAAGCGGAGATCATCGAACTGATCGCAGCACGCAGCCGCGCCGGGGATATCTCACGTTATGCGATTCCGGAGCGGGTCAATTTCGTGGATGCGATCGAGCGCACCAGCGTGGGCAAGATCAACAAGAAGAAGCTGCGTGGGTTGCATGATCCAGCGACTGACTCGGGCCGTGGGTGATCTCCGCCTGATCGCCGAGGTCAATGTTCGCACGGCAAGGTATGAAGTGGCGCCCCGGGACCATGATCTCCCGGGGCACCACTGTCCTGCAGCAGACTCGGTTCTGTTCTGCCAGCACAGGTCACCCTCAGTCGATGCAGGGTCCCTTTGCAGCGATCGCCTTATCGGACCCCTTCGCACCGATGCTGGCGGGGCCCTGGCATGCATCAAAGCTGTACTTGATCAGCTTCCACGCCCCGCTCGACCACCGGTATGTCCACGACTCGGAAGCGCCGCTCGGCAGGGTATTGGAGATCGAGATGACCTCGCCCTCCACACCACGCGCAGGCAATGGAACAGGCGGGCCCGCCGCACCGGCCAGCTTGAGGCTGCCAGCAGACTGATAGCTGTGCGAGATGGCCAGTTCACCCGTCTGCAACGCCGGCGCGTAGGCGGGCGAATTCCGTTTGATCCAATCGACGATGTAGCCGGCTTCCAGCGAATCCGACGCGTACGTGGCCTTCGCAACCACAGTGGCGGTCGCGGTGCCCGCGATCGGTCCTGCATTGACGCTTCCCCCGGGGACTCCGCTCAGTGCCAGCACCAATGGCAGCGCCGCGCTCAACAGCGAGAACTTCATACCCTGCTCCTTGTGTGTATGCAGCTTTCTCAACGGGCCGTGTATGACCCGGGGGCAGTGTAGGCATTGCGGACAGGCTGGGCATCGGCGCGGTCATGCCCATTTCTCATATCCATCAGGCGTCGAGCGCGATCTGCCCTGCTGAAGGTCGCAGCGCCGATTGTGTTGGACGCGGCACTCAGATCCGCGTCGTAGCCATGAATCGTTCGCGGTCCTGCTGCGTGCGGCGGCGGATCTCCTCCAGCGCCTGGCTTTCGGTCGCCTGCAGCATCGCTTCGAACAGACGCTGGAAATGATGGCGCATGGCATTGCGCGCGGCCACCGGATCGCGTGCGCGCAGTGCTTCGAAGATGGCCATGTGCTCGTCGGCACGGCTGGCGCCATCATCATGGCAGACCCGCGAATAGACCTCGGTCACCCGCGGCAGTTCGCTGCGCATGCGCCAGATCTGCTGCACGAAGTACTCCACCACCGGATTGCCTGACAGGCGGGCAATGGTCAGATGGAAACGGCGATCGTACTCGCCTGCTTCCGCGTCGCTCAGGTCGCGACGGCACAGCGCTTCGGCCAGCACCTGCAGTTCGGCGATGCCGGCATCGTCCAGATTGCTTGCCGCCAGAGCGGCGGCCTCGGCCTCGAATACCGCGCGGGCAGCGGTGAGGTCGAAGGCGCTGACATCCGGCAGCCCGCCGGACGCCTGCGTCGGGCGCGGCTTCACATGCACGCCCGATCCGATGCGGATCGCAATCCAGCCCTGTGCTTCCAGTGCAATCTCGGCTTCGCGGATGGTGACCCGGCTGACACCGAACCGTTCGGCCAGTTCACGCTCGCCCGGCAGCCGCGAGCCTGGCGGAAATTCGCCGTCCTCGATCAGCTTGCGGAGCTTGGCAGCGATGGTCTGGTAAAGGCGGTTGGCGGACATGCGGCTGACCCTTGGCGATTCCTTCCGGGTCCCTGCCCTGCCACCGCGGCCGGCAAGGGTCCGGTTGGAGCGACGGCGCGACCACTGGCCACGCCGCCCTGTTCAGAACTTGTATCGTACACCGAAATACGCACGCCGCCCGTAGGTCACCACTTCGCGGAAGTTCCCATAAAGCGGCTGGTAGGCCACGCGCGACTCGTTGGTCAGGTTCATCATCTCCAGCGACAGCGACAACTGCTTGTTCACCCGGTAGCGCAGGCGCAGGTCCACGCTGGTGTTGTCATCGTAGTAGCGGTTCTGCTGCGCGGTATTGCCGGTGAAGTCCTGGTAGTAGTGCGAGCGGAACTTGCCGATGGCCTGGATGTTGAAACGTCCGACGTCCCAGTAGATCGAACCTGACAGGACGTGCCGCGAGAAGCCACTGAGACCCGCCGGCGGCACGATCGCCGGAATGATCGTGCCATCACTGGCCAGCTGCTCGCCCAGTCGTGAGTCCTGGGTCCGGTAGTCGGCATCGGCGTAGTTGTAACTGACCTTGAAGCCCAGCCCGTCGAACGGCTTGGGCAGGTACGACAGTCGATGGGTGGCGGTCAGCTCGAAGCCGGTCAGCGTGCTGTCCTCGTCGGTGGTTACCTGCTGGCGCACCGGCACGGTCACGCTCTGGCCGTCGATGGTGTAGGTCTCCGGCACCAGCGCCGTGGCGGTGCCGCCGTTGAACTGCTTCCAGTACACCGCGCCGGCCAGCATCGTGTCCGGGTTCGGGTACCACTCCAGGGAAAGGTCGCCGTTCCAGGACATCAGCGGCTGCGCGGCGGGGTTGCCGCTGGCGCTGATGTCATCCAGCGCGTCGGCCAGATTGCCGTAGGTGGCATCGCTGCTCACGTTGATGGTGCGTCCGGCGCCCAGCGCAGCGATGTCCGGCCGTGACATCGCGCGGTATGCACCGACCCGCAGCAACACGTCCGGGCGCAGTTCGAAGGCCGCGTTGAGGCTGGGCAGCAGCTTGTCGTTGCCCGCCTTGAACACCTGCGTGGTGTACTCGCCGGTGGGTTGCAGGCGGATCGTGCCGTCACCGTTGTCCTGGATACGCAGCCCGGTACGCACGCCCTCAGAACGCACATCGGTCTTGACCCAGCGCAGGCCGAGGTTGCCGGTCACCGGCAAGCCGAACAGGCTGCTGCTGAACTCACCCATCAGATAGAGGGCGCGCGTCTTCTCGGTGATATCGACATTGTTCGGATCCTGAAAACCCGGATCCAACCCACTGTCGAGGCTGCCACGGAACGACTGGTACAGGCAGTTCGGATCGAAGTACGCCCACGAGGAGATCGTGTTGCCGCTGGCGGCATCCATGAAGTCATCCTGAGGGAACGGCGCGCGGCAGGCCTGGTTGGCGGCGTTGATCTTCGCCTTGTCGGCCGCCACGCGCTGGTCGTAGTCGGTTACCAGGGTGTTGTCGCGCAGGCGATAGTCAGCCTGGCTGGCGCGCACGCCGCCCTTGATGCGGGTGAAGAGGCCGGACTCGGGCATGAAGCTGGCATCGAAGCGGCCGGCCTTGATCCTGTGGTCATTCTCCGTTGTGCTGGAGGTGACGCGCGCCGCGCCGGTGTAGGCGTCCCAGTTGTTGGGGTCGAAGTTCGGCGCCAGGGCAACACTGGGCACTTCGCCGTGCCAGTCCCAGTCATAGTCCACGTAGCCGGTGGCACCACTGCTGATGCCCGGCACGATGACATTGTTGACGTCGCGCTGGTTGGCGCGCAGGCGGGTCATGCGCTCGCTGTCGAGGCGATTGGTGTGCGAGTACGAAAGATCGGTGGACAGTTCCCAGGCCGGGGTCGGTCGCAGGATCAGGTTCAGGCCACCCCCGGTGTATTCCTCGCCACGCCAGTAGCGGTTGGAAGTGGAGTCGATCGAAGTGCTGCCATGCAGGTGGCGCACGATGCCCTCTGCGTCCACGTCGCGCCGGGTGATGCCGCGGCGAGCGTTGGACAGGCTCAGATCGCTGCGGTTCTCGTACCAGTTGCGCTCGGTGTGTTCGAAGTCGAGGTTCACTTCGACCACGTCATTGGGCCGCCACTGCAGTGCGGCGAACTCGCTCTGCCGGTCGTTGCGCTCCTGCTTGAGGCGGTAGATGCGGCTGCTTGGCACCAGGTAGTACGGCGCGCCGTTGGCGATGGCCTGCGCGGAGACTTCATTGCAGTTGGCATTACCCACGTTCTGCGTGCCATCGCAGGCATACCAGGTGGAACCGCTGGTGATGCTCTCTTCCGGATCGGTACCGTCCAGGCGCTGGAAGCCCAGCGAGATGCCCAGCTTCTGACCATTACCGAACTCGAACTGGTCGATGTAGCTGGCGGTGCCACGGTAGCCGATGCCGTCGTCGTCGCGGTACTTCCTGTCATACTCGGCCCAGCTGCCACGCAGATCGATCTGCGCCGAGCGCTTGCCGTACTCCAGTGGGCGCACTGTTTCCAGGCCGATGGTGCCAGCCACGCCGCCTTCGATGATGTCTGCGCGCTGGGTCTTGTAGATGGCCACCGTGTTGATCAGCTCGGCGGGGAACATGTTGAAGTTCACCGAGCGGTCGCCGCTGCCGTTGGTGATTTCGCGGCCATTGAAGTTGGTACTGCTGAGGAAAGCGCCGAGGCCACGGATCGAGATCTCCGATGCACCGGTCTTGTCTCGTGTCGAGGCGGCACCGGTCAGGGTCTCGATCGCATCGGCCAGCGAGGGCGCGGGCAGGTCGCCGATGTCATCGGCCGACAGCACGTCGGCGATGACGGTGTCGTCGCGCTTCTTGTTGATGGAACTCTGCATCGATTCGCGGATGCCCGTGACCTGCACCTGGTCCAGCGTGGTGGGATCCTGCCCTGCCGCGTCCTTGCTGGATTGCGCCTGGGCCGTGGGCAGGCCCGCCAGCACGGCGAGCAACGCCACGATCAGGGGTGTGGGGGACAACGAGATGCTGTGCACTGCTCCGGCGGGTCGCCGCATGGTTTCCTCCTCCCAAAGGATCGCCTGCATGCCAGGCGTGGGACGCAGCTTCGACACGGCGACATGAAAATGTCAACCAATTGGTATGCGATTGTTCAAATGCCTTTGATCCATACCAGTTGACCGCAATTTAATGTGCTCATGCAGCATGACTTTGCGCGAAAGCTGGCTTACAACAGTCCCGAAAGTGGTATGCAGGCCCACCCTGAAACGACGGTCCGGCCGTCCCTGGAAGGATTTCATGCGCACTCACCCGCTGGCGTGTCACCGATCCAATAATTCATGGCTTTTTTGCCTGACCAGTGGCCTGGCAATGTGCCTGACCACTTCAGCCGCAAGTGCAGCCAGCTGGCTCGTCCATGATGTCGCCGAGTTCGCTACCGCCGCTTTGGCGCTGCAGCCCGGCGATGAAATCGTGCTGGCTGACGGCACCTGGACCGATGCCCGGCTGCTGCTGAAGGGCCAAGGCACAGCGGCAGCACCAATCACGCTGCGCGCTCAGACCCCGGGCAACGTGATTCTCAGCGGCCGATCGGACCTGCGCTTGGCGGGGAGCCACCTGCAGGTGTCCAATCTGGTGTTCCGCAACGGCTATACGCCGGGTGATGCGGTGGTGGCGTTCCGCGAGTCGAGCAAGGCCGTCGCCAGCAACAGTCGCGTCACCGGCCTGGTGATCGACGACTACACCAACCCCGATGCCAGTGACCAGGACTACTGGGTTTCCTTCTATGGCAGCCACAACCGTCTCGACCACAGCCAGCTGCGCGGCAAGACCAACGCCGGGCCGACCGTGGTGGTGGTGCGCGATGCCACCCAGGGCCTGGACAACCAGCACCGTATCGACCACAACTGGTTCGGGCCCCGCCCGGCACTGGGCGTCAACGGTGGCGAAACGATCCGCGTCGGCACCAGCGATAGCTCACTGAGCGATTCCAACAGCACGGTGGAGAACAACTGGTTCGAAGGCTGCGACGGCGAGACCGAGATCATCAGCAACAAGTCCGGCGGCAACACCTACCGCGGCAACGTGTTCTACCGTTCGGCCGGCGCATTGACCCTGCGCCATGGCAACAGCAACCGCGTAATTGACAACGTCTTTCTGGGTGACGACAAGGCCGGCACCGGTGGCGTGCGCATCATCAACGCCGACCAGATCGTCAGCAACAACTACTTCGAACGGCTGGCCGGGTCCAGCAACCGTTCGGCACTGGCGGTGATGGATGCGCAGGCCAGTCCGCCGCTGTCCGGTTATGCGCCGGTGGTGAATGCCACCATCAGCCGCAATACCTTCGTGGACGTGGCGAAGATCAGTTTCGGCGTGGGCCACGATGAGGCCAAGGGCATCGTGGTCGCCGCCAGCGACAGTCGCTTCAGCGCCAACCTGATCGTCAACCGCAGCAGCAGGAACCCGCCCAATGCCGCCAGTTCGCTGGCTGGCATCGCCTTCAGCGGCAACGTGCAGTCGCCGACAGCCAGCACCGTGTTCCCGGGAGGCGTAGAGGGCCGTGGCGTCATCCTGCAGCAGGCTGCCAGCGGACTATGGGTGCCCACGCCTGCCCTGCCCGCCGTGGGCGCCGATCCTGCCCTGGCGATGACCGCGCGCGAGGCGACTGGCGTCGCCTGGTATCCCAAGGTGGGCGAAGTTGCCCTGTCACGCACCCGCAATGGAGTTGATCGATGAGGTTGCAGCCGCTGTTCGTCTCCCTGGCCTTGGCCTGTCCCGTTGCCTTGATGCCGGCCGCCCCGCTGCTGGCGGCTCCGGCCACCGTCGCGCGACAGTTCGATGCGGCACCTGTGCTGGTCACCGCCGCACAGTGGCAGCAGATGGCCAGTGAAGGCAGCCGCTACCCGTGGTTCGCCAAGGAGCAGGCGCGCACAGAGGCAACGCTGAAGAAGATGATGAAGGCCGGTATCGACGTGCCGGTGCCCAGGGACAAAGGCGGCGGGCGCACGCATGAACAGCACAAGCGCAATTACCAGGCGCTGCTGGCGGCCGGCACCCTGTACCGGCTGACCGGCGACAAGGCCTATGTCGCGTACTCGCGCGACATGCTGCTGCAGTACGCCAAGCTCTACCCGACGCTGGGCCCGCACCCGGAGGGTCGCGGCCAGATTCCCGGCCGCGTGTTCTGGCAGGTGCTCAACGATTCGGTGTGGCTGGTCAACGCCATCCAGGGCTATGACGCGATCCGTGATGCGCTGTCCACCGAGGACCGCGACACCATCGAATCGAAAGTGTTCCGGCCAATGGCGGAGTTCCTGGCGAGCGAACCGAAGAACTACGACCAGATCCACAACCACGCTACCTGGGCGGTGGCCGCCACCGGCATGACCGGCTATGTGTTGCATGACCCGGAACTGGTGGAGAAATCCCTGCGCGGCAGCCGGAAGGACGACACGTTCGGCTTCCTGCGGCAGATTGACCTGCTGTTCTCGCCCGATGGCTACTACGAGGAAGGCCCCTACTACCAGCGCTATGCGTTGGCGCCGTTCCTGCTGTTCGCCAACGCCATCGAGCGCAACGAGCCGCAGCGGAAGATCTTCGCGCGCCGTGACGGCGTGCTGTTGAAGGCCGTGGATGTGCTCGTGCAGACCAGCTACGACGGCCTGTTCTTCCCGATCAACGATGCGATCCTGGACAAGGGCATCGACACCGAAGAGCTGGTGGCCGGCATCGGCATCGCCTATGCGCGCACCGGTGATGACCGTCTGTTGTCGGTGGCCCGGCAGCAGAAACGCCTGCTGTTGTCACCCGAAGGCCTGCAGGTGGCGCAGGCACTGGCCGCCAACAAGGCCAAGCCCTTCGATTACCGCCCAATGTTGCTGCGCGATGGCCCCGACGGCGACCGCGGCGGCCTGGCGATCCTGCGCATGAACGGCGAACGCGGCCAGGCGCTGGTGCAGAAGGACACCATGCAGGGCATGGGACACGGCCACTTCGACAAGCTCAACTGGCTGTTCTACGACAACGGCAATCCGGTGGTGACCGACTACGGTGCCGCCCGCTTCCTCAATGTGGAAGCCAAGCGTGGGGGCATCTACCTGGCCGAGAACCGCAGTTGGGCCAAGCAGACCGTGGCCCACAACACCCTGGTGGTGGACGAACAGAGCCACTTCAAGGGCGACTGGAAGCGGGGTGAGGAGCATGCCCCGCAGGTGCGCTTCTTCCAGGCCGATGCCGATACCCAGATTGCCTCGGCAACGATGCGCGATGCCTATCCCGGCGTGGTGTTTACCCGCACCCAGGCGCTGCTGCGCCACCCTGACCTGGGCCTGCCGGTGGTGCTCGACCTGCTGCAGGTGCACGGTGACAAGGCCGCGCGCTACGACCTGCCGCTGCACTTCAACGGCCACATCGTCACCACCGGCTTCGAGGCCGAACACTTCCCCGCCCAGCGCCCGGTGCTGGGCAAGGACAACGGCTACCAGCACCTGTGGCTGGATGCACGCAGCAAACCCGGCAGCGAGCCGCGTTCGCTGGCCTGGCTGCTGGATGGGCGCTTCTACACTTACCGCTTCGGCAGCAGTGCGCCGGCACAGGCGCTGCTGGTGGAAAGCGGTGCGAACGATCCGGAATTCAACCTGCGCCGCGAACCAGCCCTGCTGCAGCGCGTGGAAGGCCAGAAGGAGGTGACCTTCTTCAGCGTGCTGGAGCCGCATGGTGAGTACAACGGCACCGCCGAGTACGTGCATGGCGCCGACAGCCGCATCAAGGAGATTGTGCGTACCCGCGGCAGCGACGCCGAGGTGATCGAGCTGCGCCTGGCCAGCGGCGCACGCATCGCCCTCGGCGTGGCCGATGACAGCAGCGCGAAGGGCGAGCACAGCGTGACCGTCGATGGTCACGCCTACCGGTGGAGCGGCAGCCACGCGCGCATGGACCGCAGCAAGGGTGACGCGAAATGAACGGCCCTGCGGTGGTGGATCAGCTGCGCAAGGTCCCGGTACGTTCGGCCGTACGCTGGCTGATCGTCGGCCTGATCGCTGTGGCCACGGTGATCAACTACATTGACCGCAACGCACTGGCGGTGATGTGGCCGGAAATCGCCAAGGAAGTGGGCGCGACAAAGGATGACTACGCGCTGCTGGTGACGGTGTTCATGCTGTTCTACGCGGCCGGCCAGTTCCTGTTCGGCCGTCTGTTCGACATGATCGGTACGCGCCTGGGTTTCGCCCTGTCGATCAGCGTGTGGTCGATCTCCATTGCCCTGCACTCGATCACCCATTCGATGCTGTCCTTCAGCCTGGTGCGGGCGATGCTCGGCATCAGCGAGGCCGGCGCCTGGCCGGGCGCGGTGAAGGCCAATGCCGAGTGGTTCCCGGCACGCGAACGCGCACTGGCGCAGGGCGTGTTCAATGCCGGCGCGTCGATCGGCGCGATCGTGTCCGCACCGGCCATCGCCGGCCTGTACCTGTGGCTGGGCTGGCGGGGCACCTTCGTGCTGGTCGGTGCCATCGGCTTCCTGTGGCTGCTGCCGTGGCTGTTCGTCTACCGCGCCGGCCCGGACAAGCACCCGTGGGTGAGCGATGCCGAGCGGCGGCTGATCCAGGAAGACCAGGCCGGGCAACAGGCAGAGGCGGCGCCGAAGGCCAGCGTTCGCGAACTGCTGGCCCACCGGCAAAGCTGGGGCATGCTCGCCTGCCGCTTCCTGCTGGACCCGATCTGGTGGCTGTTCGTGTCCTGGCTGCCGATCTATCTCGCTGAAACCTTCGGCTTCGACATCAAGCAGATCGGCCTGTTCGCCTGGGTGCCGTTTGTCGGTGCCATGCTGGGCAGCCTCAGTGGTGGCTGGCTGTCCGGGCGGGTGATCCGCGCCGGGCACAGCGTGGACCGCGCCCGCAAGCTGGCCATCACGCTGGGCTGCGTGATCATGGCCCCTGCCCTGCTGGGCGCGGTGCTGGCCAACCAGCCATTGCTTGCCGTGCTGGCCATCGCCGCGGTGCTGTTCGGCTTCCAGGTGGCCATCGGCAACATCCAGACCCTGCCGGGCGACCTGTTCGACGGTCGTTCGGTCGGAACGCTGGCGGGCCTCGGTGGCCTGGCCGCCGTGGCCGGCACATTGATCACCACCTGGCTGGTGCCGGTGCTGACCCGCCACTCCTATGCCCCGATCTTCATCCTCGTTGCCGCGCTGGTGCCGCTGTCGCTGGCCGCGCTGTGGTGGTGGACCGGACCTATCCAGAAGCTCGACCGTCGCGGCGATTGAGCCTGCAGTTCTCTTTCATTCCCCCGCAAACCAAGGAGTTTTCCGCATGTCGTTCCAGGACAAGGTGGCCATTGTCACCGGCGGCGGCCGCGATATCGGTCGCGCCGTCTCGATCAAGCTGGCTGCCGCCGGTGCACGTGTCTGCATCAACTACGCCAACGATGAAGCCAGTGCCCAGGAAACGCTGGCGCAGATCCAGGCGGCCGGTGGCCAGGCCATCGTGCATCGCGCCGACGTCACCGATGCCGCTGCCGTGGCCGGCCTGGTCGCTTCGGCACAGGACGCGTTCGGCGAGCGCATTGACCTGCTGGTGAACGTGGCCGGTGGCATGGTGCAGCGTCGGCCGCTGGCCGAGATCGACCCGGCGTTCTTCCACACCGTGATGGACCTGAACCTGACCTCGACCTACCTGACCACGCACGCGGTGGTTCCGCACATGCGTGAAGGCGCGGCCATCGTCAACTTCGCTTCGCAGGCAGGGCGTGATGGTGGCGGCCCGGGCGCATCGATCTACGCCACCGCCAAGGCGGCGGTGATGACCTTCACCCGTGCCATGGCCAAGGAACTGGGGCCGAAGGGTATCCGGGTGAACGCGCTGTGCTGCGGCATGATCGCCACCCGCTTCCACGACGAATTCACCAAGCCGGAAGTGCGCACAGCGGTTGCCGGCGCCACCCCGCTGCGTCGCCAGGGTGCGCCGGACGAAGCCGCTGACGCCGCTGTATTCTTGGCCTCCGATGCGGCGGCGTTCATAACCGGTGCGAATCTGGACGTCAACGGCGGCACCTACTTCTCCTGACTGGAATCCTGCCCATGCAGCGCTGGACACTCCTGCTTTCATTGGCGATCTGTTCCGCCGCGGCCACGCCTACCGCTCTGGCTGCACCGGTCTGGGTCACTGCCTGGACCGCCTCGCCGGCACCGGATCGCAAGGATGGCACCGCCGAGGAACCCGTACAGTTCGCCGTGCAGACCGTGCGCCAGGACATGCGTATCGGCAGCCGTGGTGATGCGCTGCGGCTGCGCATCAGCAACGAGCTCGGCACGTCGCCCTTGCGGGTCGAAGACCTGCGCGTAGGCTTGAAGAGCGGCAAGGCTGCACCACTGCCGGTAACGGTGGATGGCCGCGCGGTCATCGAGGTGCCGGTGGGCGCCGCGCTGCTGAGCGACCCGGTGCCGATGCCCTTGGTGGCGCTGCAGGAAATCAGCGTGAGTGCGTATTTCCCGCAGCCCACCCGCCCCGCCGTGCGCCGCACCGAGCTTCGGGTAGCGGACGGCAGGCAGACAACCGTCGCCGACAGCGTGCGCCTGGGCTACCAGCAGAACGTGTTCTCGGCAGTGATGGTGCGGCGCGCAGATCGTCCACAGGTGATCGTGGCGCTGGGTGACTCCATCACGGAAGGCGCCACCGCCCGTCGCGGAACATTCAACCAGTGGCCGGAGCGATTGGCGCAGCGCCTGCAGCAGGCCTGCCCGAACCGGTTCGTGGTGCTCAACCAGGGCATCAGCGGCAACAAGCTGCTTGACCATGGCCGCAGCCACAGCGCCCTGTCACGATTGGATCGCGACGTGATCGCGGTGGCCGATGCCGATCAGGTGATCCTGTTCGAAGGCATCAACGACATCCGCCACGGAGGGGGTGCGCAGCCGCTGCCCGGGCGCAATGCGGCGGACATGCGGCTGGGCTATCAGCAGGTTGCGGCGCGGCTGCATGCGCACGGCATCCGCGCCTGGCTGGGTACGTTGACCCCATTCGGTGGTTCCGAGCGCTACGAGCCCGTGTCCGCAGCCACCCGCACCACGATCAACCAGTGGGCACGCGGCGGCAACAGCGGCTTCGATGGCATCATCGATTTCGATGCCGCGCTACGTGACCCGAGGGCAGCCGAATCGTTGCCCAATGACATCACCCGCGACCATCTGCATCCCAACGACGAGGGCTACCGCCGCATGGCCGATGCCATCGATCTGCGCATGTTGGGCTGCACCACCCCCGAGTGAGAGAGAACCGATGAGCCGCGTCGTTTGTTTCGGTGAGTTGCTGCTGCGCCTGGGTGCGCCGGGTCGTGAACTGCTGCTGCAGACGCCGCAGCTGCAGGTCCATGTGGGAGGCGCCGAGGCCAATGTTGCGGTCTCGCTGGCCTGCCTGGGCCACGATGTGCAGATGGTCAGCACGGTACCCGGCAACGCGCTGGGCCGGCATGCCGTGGCGGAGCTGCGGCGGCATGGCGTAGGGGTGGCCGGCGTGCGTGAAGTGGAGGGTGACCGCATGGGTCTGTACTTCCTGGCGACCGGTGCGGTGCAGCGCGCCAGTGAAGTGGTGTATGACCGGGCCGGTTCTGCATTCGCAAACACCAATACCAGTGACCATGCGTGGCCCGCCCTGCTGTCCGGCGCGCGCCTGCTGCATGTCTCCGGCGTCAGCCCGGCGCTGGGCGCCAACGTGGCCGAGTCGGTGCTGGGGGCCGCGCGTGCGGCTCGCGCGGCCGGTGTGCAGGTGTCCTTCGACGGCAATTACCGTCGCTCATTGTGGCGACGCTGGGATGGCGACGCAGCGGCGATCCTGCGCGAGCTGTTCGCCGAGGCCGACATTGCCTTTGCCGATCATCGGGACATCGAACTGGTGCTGGGGCTGCACTTCCCGCAGGACGATGCGGTCGCCCGAACCGAAGCCGCTGCGGCCGCCGCCTTTGCCGCATTCCCGCACCTGCAGTGGCTGGCGTGCACCCAGCGCGATGTGGTGAGTGCAGACCATCACATCCTGGGCGCGCTGCTGCTCGGCCGCGACGGCACGCGGGCGCAGGCACCACCGCGCCCGCTGCCCGGTATCGTTGATCGCATCGGGGGCGGCGATGCCTTTGCCGCCGGCATCCTGCACGGAATGCTGTCCGGGCTCGACGCAGAAAGCACCGTGCGCTTCGGACTGGCTGCGGGCGCGTTGAAGCACGCCATTCCCGGTGACTTCAGCCCGGTAGCTGAGGCGCAGGTGCGGGCCCTGCTGGGCAATGGAGGTGCGGATGTCCAGCGCTGAATGCCGAACGCGCGTGGTCACCCCGCCGGGGTGGCGACGAAGCGACGGTTGGGACGCAGATAGATGCTGCCGGAACGGGCATCCAGCAGGATATTGAACTGCTGCAGGACTTCGCTGCCAAGCGTCCCGTCGTCCGTGGAGCCATCGTCATCGACGGTGATCGAGGCTTTCGGCCCCTTCAGTTGCAGGGTCGAGATGCTGGCCACGGGCACGCGCACGTCCACCGCGCGGATCTTCCGGCCCGCGCTGCCGCTGAACTGTGATGTTCCAAGTCGTTCCGGAAACGCTTCTTGCAGGCGGTGGACGCTGCCGAAGGCGTAGGACAGGTCGATGTTGCCGTTGCTGCCGGTGTCCAGGGTAAGCCAGGGTGTGAAAGTGCTGCTGCCGTTGCCGAGCGTGACCTGGATGGCCGGGATATTGTCGATCCAGCGCACGTTGGCCCGGACATACCCCGCAAGGTCGGGAACATCGTCGTGCACGCGCAGCAGGCTGCGGTCGTAGTCGATCTCCAGCACCTTGCCCTGAAAGAAGGTCCAGCCCAGTACCGCATCGAAGGGGCGCCCCGTGTAGTCGATCACCACGCCCCCCATCGGTCGCTGCACGCCGCCGATCTGCACGGCGTTGTGCGTGCTGTAGTCGAGAAGCGTGACGCCATCGGAACCGGTGTTCTCACTCTGGTCGTCAATGATCAGCTTCGCGTCCTGCTGGATGTGCCTGGCAACGGCCATGGCCGACGCGCCTGTATCGACGAGAAAGCGCAGTGGTCGCGAGCCGTTGATCGTACCCTCCACGTAGATCCGGTGATCCTTGCCCAGTTCGAAGGGAACTTCGGTGACCGCAGCACCTGCTGCGAAAGGCACCAGCATGATCAACATCGCGCATGGAAGCGCAGTACGAGGCAGTTCGCACATCCGAGGGCTCCTTCGGTCAGTAGAGCTGCAGCAGCGGTTGCCGGGCTCATTGCGGGTTGGATGCAGCTGCCGGTGAAAAGGTTTAACGCGCCGGAACTGCTTCACCGGTACGCCACCAGAACCGGATCATCGTCCGGAGATCCACGCCTCAAGTGCTGCGGTGTCCCGCATGTCGCCGGTATAGCGATGATCGGGCACGTGCGGTTCGTTCGAACCACGCACCCGCCCCCGGAACACCTTCATCGGCACCGAAATCCTGGCCAGCCCGCTTGGCAGCCGCTCTGGCCGCACGTCCATGTAGAGACTGTCGGCCGATGTCTCGACGCCTACCTGCACCGCGCCCAACCGCTTCCACAGGTCCAGCGCATCCAGGCAGGCCGAACCACAGGCGGCATCAGCCACGATCACCACCCTGCCCTTGCGCAGCGGTGCGGCCGGGCCTGGGGTTGGCGCCGCATCTGCGCTGGCCTCGGATGGCTCGCGCCACAATGCCTCACCCCGGCCGCGTGCCTGTGCCATGCCTGCCGTCACCGACTCCAGCATGCGACGCAGCTCTGGCGACGCGTCGGGCGCCTGCACCAGCTTCTGCAGGAAGCTGCGCAACTGGGCGATGTTGGCCTCGGAGGTCCGCCACTCCACCCAGCTGGGGTCGGGCAGCACGTCCACGGCGGCCCGGCCCCAGATCAATCGCGCCAGTTCGATGCTCCATTGCGAAGCTCCGCCGCTGTTGCCACGCACGTCCAGCACGACCGACGGTGCCTGCTGCAGTGCTTCGGCTTTCGGAGCAAGCTGCTCAAGCAGGGCGGTCAGTTCCTTGAAGTTCTGCTCCGTGGGGTCGGCATTGAAGCTGCTGGTGGTGATCCAGTAGCCGCCATCAGGCATGATGTGCCAGCCGTTGGCCGGGCGGAAGCTGCGCCGAGTATCGGCCAGACGCTCCTTGCGCTGTGCCGCCTGCAGTGGCTGCCACTGCAGTACGTAGGATTTCTCGTGTCCATCCACCTGGAAAACGCAGGTGCGCAGCGTGGGCACGAACGGATTGCCCTGATTCAGCAGCACTTCGCCACCACCGTGGATGCGGCTGGCCAGCAGGTTCCAACGCCCACTGAAGTCACCCACCCGCCGTGCGGCCAACGTCTGCGCATCGATGCCATCACAGGAAAGCAATCGAGCCCCCAGCGGCGGATGGCCCGGACCACCGTCCACGGTCATGACCAACTGCGCATCGCCGTCGAAGCCGGTCAGGAACCCGGGCCATTGCGTTGGAACATCGGGAGCGCCGGCAAGCGCGTTGAGGCTGACATGCCCATCGTTGAAGAACGCCGCATAGCCCTTCATCGCCCACCAGTAGCCCTGATAGTTGGTGACCCGATTCGCGCGCGAGTGTGCAAGCGCCTGGGCCTCGTCGAGCTGCGCGCCGAACCCGGGATTCCGCAGATCCACCGCGCCCGGATGACTGCCACGCAGGGCGGCGTCGGCAGCGTCCAGATCCTTCAACAGCGTGTCCGGCCAATCGATCGGCGCACCTTTCGCGGTGGGTGCCGCGAGCACCGCACCGAGCAGCAGCCATGCAATGACCATGGATTCATCCGTTTCCCGGGACAAGCACGAGTCTCGCAGTTTTCCAGCCCGGTGTACCGCGCCCGCCGCAACGGGCGCGGCCGCACATCAATGCAGCGGCACCTTCAGCACCGACGGCGCATTGACTGGCGAGCTGAAGGTCACCGCCCCACCCAGCTGGCTGATGCCCGCATAGCGCAGGTCCACGGTATCGACCACCAGGGTCAGGCGGCTGCCGGCTGGAAGGTTCCAGCTGCTCGCTTCCAGCCGCAGGTCGAGCGTTTTCGCCTGGCCTGGCGTGGCACCGCGCAAGGTGTACGGCTTGTGGCTGATCAACTGACCATTGCCCAGCACATCCTCGGCGTACAGGTAGGCGTACAGCGTGGTGTTGGCACGGCTGGGCGTGACCGTCAGGCGCACTTCCGGCGCACCGTCCACGCGTTTGGCGCTCCACTGGATTGGCCCCTGCCAGACACCGGCGGCACTGCGGCCAACAAACGGCACGTAGGCGCCCGGCGGAAGGTTGATCATCTGCAGCGCGCCGGAGGCCATTGCCACGCCGGAGTTGGCCGCAGTCAGCAAACCGCTGCCGATGCGGTAGTTCCAGCCGGTGCCGCCACCGTGCTCGGCCAGGCCGCCGGTCGGCAGCAGCAAACCAGAGGGTGCGGTCAGGCCGTAGCTGACCGCACCCTTGCTGGTCGCCTGCCAGTCCGCGTAGCGGCTCCAGCTGCCGGCCTGTGACTTCAGCTGCACCGCCGGCTGGCGGTCGATGCCGTTGGCCACTGCCTTCAGATAGTGATCGAACCAGTCACCCACCTGGTCATAGACTTCGTTGGGAATGCCCAGTGCACCGAGCGCTTCGTTGAGCGCGTGGTCACCGTGGCGCAGCTGCAGCTGCTTCGGGCCTTTCAGCCGGTTGAAGAAATCAACCAGCTGGCCCGGCGGGAACAGGCTGTCGTTGAAGGCGTTGGCCAGAAACACCGCCGGCTGGTTGGCGTTGATCTCGTCGATGCTGGCCGCGGGACTGCGCTGCGCCGCCACCGGCAACAGCGAATCCACCGCGCCCTGGTAGTTGCCGGCCAGAACATTGCGGTTGATCGTGGCCAGCTCCGCGCCGGGACGTCCGGTCACCAGGCCGGCCGCAACCAGCAGTGCGATGCCCTGCGCGCTCGGGGTGTCGTTGCTGTACAGCGAGGCCTGCAGATCGGCCCAGCCACTGAGCGCGGCCACGGCCTTGATGCGCGGATCGCGTGCCGCCGCCAGCAGGCTGGTGCCCGCACCGTAGGAGATGCCCGAAACGCCGATCCGGTCCGGGTCAGCGCGGGTGTTGTCCAGCGCCCAGTCGATCAGCGCGCTGACATCCTCCACCGTGGAGGGCCCAGCGATGTCGATGCTGCCGCCGGATTCCCAGAAGCCACGCGAGCTGTAGCTGATCACCACATAGCCGCGCTGTGCCAGCGACTGCGCCACCCCCACATACTCCACGCTGGGCACCGCCCAGCTGCTGGGCATCACCAGCAGCGGATAGCGCCCGCCGCCCGCATCCTGCGGTTCGATGACGAAGGCCCCGAGAGGCGTTCCATCCCAGCCGGGAATGGTGCGATGGGTGGTCTTGACCGTCGTAGCCCAGGCAGTGGGCGCCAGGCCGGTCAGCAGGATCAACAGCAGCAATACCTTGCGCATCGTCGTCTCTCCCCGTCGGTGGTGGTGCAACGGGTTGGACCGTACCAGTGCGAATGGTGGGTGGCACCTTGCGACGCAGCATGACGTTTGCTGCACGTTCGCAGCGCTTGTTGGCTGAACAGGGGGCGCTGCACGCCCCCTGCCCTGCACTGCGTTACAGGTCTACGCCGAAGCCCATGCCAGCAGACCTCTCGCCATTGCTGAAGGCACCACCCAGCGAGAACGAAGCACGCTCGCCGATCCGTTTACCGTATCCGATCGACAGCGCCTGCTCGCCGCCCTGGAAGCCGGCACCCACCGCAATGCGACCGCGCGGGCTCTGTGAGCCGGCGGCGTTGATGGCCATGTTCAACATCGCCGAGCTCATCGCACCCATGCGATCGATGCGCTGGTCCTGGTGACGCAGGCGGCGTTCCATCTCCTGCTTCAGCCCGTTGTTGTCCAGCGCGAACTGCGCCAGGCGCTGGTCGGTGTAGGCATTGGCCGTCGTCACCGCCTGCGCGGACTTCGTATCGGTATAGGAGTTGGCCGAGGAGAGCGTGGTTGCGCTGCTGGCATCGGTATAGGCCTTTGAGGTCGTCACTGCCGCGGCGCTGCTCGCGTCGGTGTAGGCGTTGACGGAGTTGATGGTCGCCGTGGCCCGCGCATCGGCATAGCTGTTGGCCGAAGTCAGCGTGGCGGCGTTGGCGGTATTCATCTGATTGAGGGTCACCGCATCGGTGCCCTGCGTGGCGGCGGCCACGTTGGTCAACTGGCGCTCGTTGCCGGCGCTGCCCACCGATACCGAGTTGGCACGGTCGGCGACGGAGCCGTTGCCCAGTGCAACGCTGTCGTTCGCAGAAGCGATGGCACCATTGCCCACGGCACTGCTGTTGTTGCCACTGGCTTCGGACAAGCTACCGAGCGCGGTGCTGTTTTCGCCCGTGGCGTTGCTGCCAGCGCCTGATGCGGTGGAGAACGAGCCCGTTGCGGAGCTGCCCGAGCCACTGGCACTGCTGAAGTCACCACTGGCGGTGGCGCTGTCGCCGATCGCCGCACTGTTGGCGCCGGAGGCGGAAGCACCCACGCCCACGGCGGCGCTCTGGTCGCCGGAGGCGCTGCTGGCTGCGCCGATCGCCGTACTGCCGGTGCCGCTGGCACTGGCGCCGGTTCCGACGGCCGCCGATAGATCACCGCTGGCATCGGCACCACTGCCACACGCTAGCGAGGCAGCGCCACCGGCGCTGGCGCCACCGTTGGACACGCCGCCGAAGCCATCGTCCAGCTGGCAGGTATCACCGGCCCACGCCGGTGCGGTTGCATGGCCAGTGCCACGGCAAGGATGTGCTTGTGCATCGTCTTCACGGTACCCCCGAGGTCCATCAGGAAGGGTTCCCGGCAGGCGCCGGGAACGGTGGGAAACAGGCCGCCCCTGCACAGGGGCGACCCGGATGCTGCATGCGCCTTACGGCGTTACGGTCAAGGCGACACGGACAGCAGTCTTCGGCGTGCTCGGGTCATTGCTGCCGACACAGACGAAGCCCGAATAGCTGCCCGGCGCGAGGCCGCTGGCATTGATCTGCACCTGCGTGCTCTGGCTGCCGCCTGCGGAGATGCGGCCCAGGGCACGGGTCGGTGTGCCGATCCAGCCGGCACCGCACGCATTGCTTCCGCCCAGCCCATAGGCCAACCCAGGCGCGCCGGCGGTGGCGGACCAGGCACCGCTGCCATCGGGATTGATGATCGCGCTGCGGTACACGCTGTCGCCGCTGGTGGCGTTGAACCAGAACCAGCTGGTAGCCAGCGGCGCGCGCACCGAGACCACCAGCCAGTAGCGGCCTGCCGGCAGGTTCACGTTCTGGCCTGCAGCGGCCAGGTCAAGGTTGATGGTGGCCAGCGTGGCCGACGTTCTTACGCCCGGACCGCTGACGGTGGAGGTGTAGCTCCACAGCGCCAGCTGCGGGCTCGATTCCGGATTGCCCTCCGGATTGCCGCCAACATCCCGGTAGATCGACCAGTTGATGTTGGTCGAAGTTGCCAGCGAGCCACCGTTGACGAAGCCGTCAGCGACGATGCGGGTAATGCCGGTGGCCTCGCCCAGAGTGAAGTCATCGGCACCAAGCTGTGCACGTGCACCCACTGTCGCCGCATCGGTGAAGCGCGTCGAGCGACGGCCATTGGCGTTGTTTGGCGCCTGCGCTACCAGCGTGCGGGTGCCCACTCCGGAATTGTCGATCTGCCATTCCAGCGGTGAGCCGCCGGTATTGGCGATCTGCAGGTTCACCGTTCCACTGCCACCGGCCGGCAGGGTCAGCGAGTTCGTCGGCGGCGTGGCGGCGATCTGCGGCGGGGGCACCGACACGGCGATCGGCAGGCGCAGCAGCGGCTGGCTGGTATCACCGCCCTGCGGTGCGAGGGTGAGCCTGGCAAAGCGCCAGCTGCCATCGTTCGGTACCGAACCGGTGGTGACGATGACCCGCACCGACTTGCTTTCACCGGGCGCCAGGGTAAACACCGATGGCGAGACAACCGCGGTCAGGCCCTGCACCTTCGCCGTCCACGTCTGCCGGGTCGGCAGCACATTGCGGAACACGCGGGTGAAGCTGCAGCTGTCCGGGCAGCTGCGCTTGCCCAGGCTGGCGATGTTGAGCGACGACACTTCACCGCCATTGGCTGGATTGGCGGCCAGGAAGTTGGTCTTGGTCTCGTTGAGCACCAGCCCTGCGCGCAGTGCCTGGTCCACCTGGATGCGTCCAGCGCCCATCGCGAATGCGTCGGCCGGTGTGACGCCATCTTCCTTCAGCACCTCCTGCCGCGCGGTCATCATCAACGCCGAGCGTGTCTCCTGCACGGTCCAGTCAGGACGCGCCTGGCGCAGGAGCGCGGCGGCACCTGCGTGATGCGGAGATGCCATCGAGGTGCCGTCCATCAGGCCGACGGCGTTCTCCGAGCCGGTCACCTCATTGCCTGCGATCACGGCCAGCACACGCACACCCGGGGCTGTCACGTCCGGCTTGACCAGATCAAAGATCCCGGCCGGGCCGCGCGAACTGAAGTCGCCCAGCACATCCGGCGTATTGCTGATCTTGCTGGCCGGATAGGCAATGCCGGCGGTTGCGTTGTTGCCAACGCTCGACGCAAAGGTCCGCAGTGCATTGGCGTCCGACTGGTCGATGGCGAAGGCGGGAATGGTCGCCCCGGCCACGTTGGGCAGGATGGGGGCCGGCTGGTTGTTGCCGATCAGCACGGCGATCGCACCCGCTGCAGCGGCGTTGTTGACCTTGTCGCTGAAGTTGCACGAGCCACGGCGGATCACCGCAACGGCGCCCTGGAAGGTATTGGCCGGGAACGGCGCGCACCCATCGTTGACACTGTCGATACCTGCACTGACACGCAGCGGCGTGGTTGCAGGAATCGGCGTTGCGAACGGCACGCCGCCCGAGCCTTCGGTCAGCAGGATGGCAGTGAGCGCCGGCGGCACGCTGCCGGGGCCGCTGACCGCAGCGAACAGCACGATGTCGCCGCGGCCATGCGTGGCCGCCGCAGTGCTGCCGGTCCAGGGTTCCAGATGGCCCATCGTGTTCGGACCTGGGCCGGAGTTGCCGGCCGAAGTGGCCACGTAGATGCCGGCATCGGATGCGTTGAGGAACGCCAGCGAGACCGCCTCTCCCCACGGCGCGGTGCCACCGGCAATGGAGTAATTGATGACGTCGACCACGCCATCGGCGAGGGCCTGGTTGACCGCTGCCAGCGTCGAGGTATTCGGGCAGAAGCCGCGCCCGGTGGAGACCTCGGTGTAGCAGGCGTCGTAGGCGATGATGTTGGCGCGCGGCGCAACACCGGAAATGTGGATCTGGTTGCCACGGTAGGACGCAGTGTGCGGGTTGCCGGCGGCGGTGGAAGCGGTATGGCTGCCATGACCGTTGGTGTCACCAAATCCAGGCTCCTCGCGTACGTCCGCAACGCCACACTGGTTGCCCGGCGCGCCGCAGACGAAGTCGTAGCCGCCGATCAGCTTGCTGTTGCACCTGCCTTCGTCGATGCCGCCCGGCGCGCAGGTACCGAGGTAGTTGCCTGCGCCCAGCGGATTGACGTGCTCGTAACCATCTTCGGCGCGGGCGGTGAAGGCCCGGCTGCCGAAGTTGATGCCCGAGTCGATGACGCCGACCACCACACCTTCGCCACGGAACGGCGCAGGTGTGCCGTTCCACAGCGCAGGTGCGCCGATCAACCCCGGTCCGACGTCGGTGTCCTGCTCATACTCCCTGTACTCTTCAACCAGTTGCACATCAGGAAGTGCGCGCACGCGCTCCGCTTCCTGCGGATTCATCTGCAGCACCGATGCGTTGATCGCATGCTGCATGCGCCGTTCTACCTTCACGCTGCGACCCAATGCTGCATTGATGCGGGCCTCGTGCTGTGCCTGGCGGTCAGCGAGAAAGCGCACATAGTCCTGCGAGCGTGCCCCCCTTACAGCGATGCGCGGTGTCGGCGCATTGCCGGTGGCTGCCGCTGCACGCGCGGCGCTGGCGGATGGGCGCATGCGTTCCGGTGCCGCGAGGCCCTGGATGTCGCCCTTGTAGGTGGCCAGCGGCTCCTCGCGGTAGACCACGATGTAGCGGTTGGAGAGCTCGGCGAAGCCGCTGCCCGGACCGCGTGCCGCAGGCCCGGACGGATTGCCGGCGCGCGCGTCCACCGAGGGATTGCCGGTCTTTGACTGGGCACCGGTACTGCGTATGCCCACGGCAGCGGCGGCCAGTGCGGCACCCGCCACCAGGGTCAGTGCAACCCATTTGCTTCGTTTGATCCATGCATTGCGCATCGAATACCCCCCTTTTCATTGAAAGCCCGAGATGCACGCCGGCGTCAACGCCGGCGCTGTGATGTCTGGTGCTTCAATTGCGGGTGCGGCGCGTAGTCCCCGACGCCTTGCACCCCGCTGCGCCCCGGCAGCAGAATCGACACTACCTCAAAATTTGACGCGGCGCACAGTTTTTCGTGACAGCTGCAAGACAGAGATCAGTACGCGAAAGTATGGATGTGCGCCTGCATGGCGTAGCCATGGCCCCGGCCGCCGAAGCGGCAACGCGTTCGTTGCCCGTCGTTGAAGGACAACGGTGTCCAGTGCTATGACTGCCTGCGCCCATCAACGCACGGATGCCATGGATATTTTCCGCACTGCACTGATTGCCGGTGTTGCCTGTGCAGCAGGACCGGCATGGTCCGCTGAATCACCGATCGCAGACGCCGACGCGCGCGGAATCTTCATCGAAGCACAGCACCTGTGCCAGGTCGATGGCGGCCAGCTGTGGGGGCAATCCCTGTGCGGGCCGATGATGCTGGTCGATCCGAAGAGCCGGCAGGTCACCGCCTCGCATGCGGATGTACACGGCGCGTTGAAGGCGCGTGGCGAGGTGTTCGTGGGCCAGCTTCCGCCCGATGCGATCGTTGCCAACACCGCCGTGGAATGGTCCGGCATACGCTGGACGCAACTGCTCTGGCCATTGCCGCAGGACGTGTCCAGGCGCAGTACGCTGCTGGCTCACGAAATGTTCCATCGGTTGCAACCGGCGTTGCCCATCACCGCGCCGACCGAAGGCGGCAACGAGCACCTCGACACACTTGAAGGACGCTACTGGCTGCAGCTGGAATGGCGCGCGCTTGCGGATGCGCTCACGGCCACCGATGCAATGGCGCAGCACACTGCGGTGACCGACGCACTCGCATTCCGCGCCGAGCGCCACCGCCAGTTCCCTGCGGCAGCGCAGGAAGAAGCGGCGCTGGAATTGAACGAGGGCCTGGCCGAGTACACCGGCGTGTTCGTCGGCAACCCAACGCGCTCCACACGTATCCAGGCGGCGCTGCATGACCTTCGCGCGCACGTTGCCGATCGCAGTTTCGTTCGCTCTTTCGCCTATGCCACCGGTCCGGCCTATGGCCTGCTGCTGGACCAGGCGGCCCCCGGCTGGCGCAACCATCTCGCCCACCCCGCCCGGGACCTCGGCACGCATCTGGCCGAAGTGACCCGGACCCCGATGCAGCGGGGTGCGACCGAGCTGCGGGCCGCTGCTGCGCGCTACGGCGGACAGGCACTGCGCGAAGCCGAAATGCTGCGCGAACAGCAGCGCATTGCGCAGCTGGAACACAACCGTGCGCGCTTCGTGACAGGCCCGGTCGTGCGGCTGGATCTGCGCAGCATGCGCATCCAGTTCAATCCCAACACGATGCAGCCGTTGCCGGGCCGTGGAACGGTATATCCAACGATGCGGCTGACCGACACCTGGGGCAGCCTGGACGTCACCGACGGAGCGTTGATGCAGAGCGACTGGAAGGCCGTGTTCGTGCAGGCACCCGCAACTGCCGACCCGCCGCTACAGGGTCCAGGGTGGTCGCTGAGTCTGAAACCAGGATGGTTGCTGGTACCGGGAACACGCAACGGCGATTACGTGCTGAAGGCGAACCCCTGACAACACCCGCAGGCATCGCGGTGCTCTAGCACGCGAGCGTTTCAGCCACGCCCTGCTCCATTTGACACATCTCCAGTGCTTGCGCGCTGTCACAGCTTCGTCTTTTCATCGTTGACCGAAAGACGACAGCTTGTGACGCTTACGGCACCGCACGGCCTCCACGGGCCTGTCATCGCGGTCACGTCTCACCGCAATCCGTAGCACCCGTCTCCGCAACGCCCCCCATGACTTCGCCTCGGCCCGGTCGTGGCGGACGGCTGCGCCCTGAACTTCTGCTGGAGAACCGCAATGCGCCTTGCAAGCCTCTTCTTCGCATTCGTCCTCAGTGCCTTCGCTGGCGCTGCCCAGGCCCAGGTCGTCACCCTCAACAAGGGCGGCTTCGTGCTCACCTACGACTGCAGCATCCACAGCGCCACCCGCTACGAGTACACGCTCACCGCCGACACCGGCTCGGCCGCGCGCCCGTCCAGCTTCTACAAGGATCCGGACCTGCCGGCAGGCTGCCTCGGCCAGACCAGCACCGCCTCCTACGCCAGCATCAAGTCCGGCTACGACCGTGGCCATCTCGTCACGTCCAATCACATGGACTACAACGCGACCTACATCCGCCGCGCCAACTACATGACCAACATCGTTCCGCAGGTGTCCAGCTTCAACCAGGGCATCTGGGTGAAGGCAGAGAACGTGGCTGAGTGCTACCGCGACATCGCGCCGGTGGATGTCTACGGTGGCGTGGTCTACGGCGACGCCTCCAACGACTACTTCCTTTCCAGCCACGGCATCCCGACACCGGAGTTCTTCTGGAAGACCATCATCACCCGTGACCCGAACACCGGCACGGCCAAGGCGATCAGCTGGATCATTCCCAACGAAGCCAATCTCGGCAGCCTCGACAGCTACCTGGTGACCATCGCCGATCTGGAGGAGCTGCTGGGTGCGAGCTACGTCGCGATCAACGCACCGGCCTCGCTGAAGAACATGCTGCCGGCCAGCACCTGGCCGCAGCCGGCGGGTTGTGACCTGGGCTGACCGGCCTGCCGGGAATGGGGGCACCCGGACCGGGTGCCCCGCAAGGATGGCTGTGGGAAAATAGCGGGCAATTGCGCCATTGCATTGCCCCCTGGAGCTGTAGATGTCCCGTTTTCCGTTTGATGCCGTGCTGTTCGACTGCGACGGCGTGCTCGTCGATTCCGAGCCGCTGGTCGCCCGCGTTCTCTCGGAAATGCTGACCGCACGCGGCTGGCCGCTGACCCCTGCGCAGGCGGGTGAAGTCTTCCTCGGCCAGTCCGTGGCCCATCTGGCTGGCCTGATCGCAGAGCGCACCGGCAAGCCGTTCACCGAGGAATGGCTTGAAGAATTCCGCCAGCAGCGCAACCGGGCACTGGAACGTGACCTTGAAGCGATCCAGGGGGCGCCCGAGGCCGTGCGTGCGATCGCTGCGGCCACCGGCGGCCGGATCGCCTGCGCCTCCGGCGCCGATCTGCTCAAGGTGAAGCTGCAGCTGGGCAAAGTCGGCATCCTCGATGCCTTCGGCCCCCATGTGTTCAGTGGCCAGGACATGCCGCGCACCAAGCCGCACCCGGACGTGTACCTGGCTGCAGCTGCAGCGCTGGGCGTCGACCCGACGCGCTGTGCAGTGATCGAGGACACCGTCACCGGCGCCACTGCGGGCGTTGCCGCAGGCGCCACCGTGTTCGGCTTCAGTGAGGGTGGCCCGCACCACAGTACGCCCGAAGCCCTGCGCGCTGCCGGTGCAAAGGTAATTTTCCAGCGCATGGACCAGCTGCCGGGCCTGCTTGCCGCCTACGCGGTGGACGCCGTCGCCTGACCCTGCTCAGCCCGCAGTGCCCAGTGCGGCGCTGCGGCGCTTTCCGGCGTAGTGCAGCGCGAACAGGTACAGGCCGGTGAACAGTTGCAGGAACAGCGGCGGCAGCGGCGAATAGGTGATCCACGCCGCAGGCTGGCCCTGCCCGAGCCCGCGCGCCACGAAGTTGGCGATCACCGCCAGGGTGAACACGATCGAGGTCCAACGATGCACGGGCCGTGCCCAGCCACCGCGGCTCATTGCCGGCGCCTCGCCTCGGAACGGGCTTCAATCATCTTCCAGCCATTGCCTGATGGATCGCGGAATCCAGCGTCGACCGCGCCATAGCGCTCGATCGGCTCCTGGGTGAATTCCACGCCCTGTGCCAGCCATTGCGTGTAGCACGCCTGGCAGTCATCCACGGCCAGCACCAGGGGCGGCATTGCACCTTTGGCCACCAGCTGCTGCAGCGAAAGCGCGGTAGCGGCATCGTGGGTGGGCGGGCCTGGCACGAAAAGGCCCAGCTGGAAACCGTCCTGGCCCGGGCTGCGTACCGTCAGCCAGCGGTAGCTGCCATTGCGTACGTCGGTATGCACTTCGAAGCCGAGCTTGCCGACGTAGAACGCCAGCGCCTCATCCTGGTCGCGCACATACAGGCCGACCGTGTTCACAGTGTTCGTCATGGGACCTCCCTCAGGTGGGGTCCACGCTAGCAACCGCCTCGCGGCGGCGCTTCTCCAAAACTGCGATGTTCAGGTCCGGTCGCTGCGCGGCACGTACGTGGCATTCCGGCACGCAGGCCGACGCCGCCTGGCCTGCACGCTCACGCTCACGCTCACGCACATTGCCCGGGCTGTCGCCGGTGATGTCACGGAAGATGCGGCCAAAGGTGCCCAGGCTGCTCCACCCGGTCTGCGCGGCGATTTCGGTGACCGGCAGGTCGGTGTCACGCAACATCGCCACGGCCCGTTCAATGCGCCGGCTGAGTAGATAGCGGTGCGGTGGCAGCCCGAAGGCCTGCTTGAACGAGCGGGCGAAGTGCGCCGGCGACACCGCACTGACCTCGGCCAGGCGCGCGACTGGCCACTCTTCGTGGCTGGCGCGATCCATCCGGTCCTTGGCACGCAGCAGGCGCCGCAGCAGTTCGGGGCTCTGGTTCATGGCACCACCGCCTGGGCCAGATAGTGGCGTGCCGCATGCCGCGCCTCAGCGGCCTGCTCGACCAGCCAGTCACGCAATGCAATGACCTTGGCACTGCCATTTCGCGCCGTAGGTGCCACGAACCAGAAGCTGCGGCCGTCACCGGCCACACCCGGATGCGCCTGCACCAGCCGCCCGCTGTCCAGCTCGGCCTGGAACAGGATCGGCGAACCGATGGCGATGCCTTGCCCGGCGATCGCGGCGCCGACATCCAGATGCTCGACGGCAAAGGGCGTGACGAAACTCTCCGGTGCCGGCGGTGGAATGTGCCCGTGCGCGGCAAACCACAGGGCCCACCAGTCCGGTCGCCCGAGCAGGGGAATCTCCAGCGCGGCGCTGCCCAGCCCACGCGCCGCCGGCACCAGCGCTGGCGCGCACAACGGTGCAAAAATGCTGGGGAACAACGGCGTGGCCTTCAGCCCGGGCCACTCACCATGCCCGTTGCGGATGGCAGCATCGAAGTGACCGGCGGCCAGATCCTGCGGCGCTGCCGACAGGTCCAGTTCCAGCACGAACTGCCGGTGGCGGGCGCGGAACGTGCCCAGCCGCGGCGTCAGCCAGCTGGTGCCCAGCGTCGGCAGCACGGACAGGCGCAGTCGCGCCGCATCCATCTCAGCGGCGCGCATGAAGCTGGCGCGCAGTGCATCGAATGCGCGGGTGGCCTCCTGCGCGACGCTGGCACCCGTCACCGTCAGTTCCACGTGCTGTGCGTGGCGCAGGAACAGGCAGGTGCCGGTCTGGGCCTCCAGCCGCCGCACGTGGTAGCTCACCGATGCCGCGCTGGTGTCTAGCTCCTCGGCGGCACGCGCGAAGCTGCCCAGCCGCGCCGCCGCCTCGAAGGCACGGATGGCGGCAAGCGATGGCAGCTGGCGTTGGGTGACCATGAGTGTGACTTAGCCTGAGCCCCGATATCTGCGTGGTCAATCCCCCTCCTGTCCGCAACGATGGAGGCACTTTCGACAAGGGATCACGCACATGGATCGACGGGAGTTCCTGGCCACCCTGGCCGCCGCGGCGGCGTCCACTGCCCTGCCCTCCGGGTGGGCCCTGCCCAGCCACAGCGAAGACTGGAAATGGTTGCAGGGCAACTGGCAGGTCCGGCACCGACGCCTGAAGGAGCGCCTGGTCGGCGATACCCGTTGGGAGTCCTTCACCGGTTCCAGCGCGGTCTGGCTCACCCTGGGGGGACTCGGCACCATCGATGACAACATCATGGCGCTGCCTTCGGGCCCTTACAGGGGCCTGGGCGTGCGCGCATTCGATCCGGTGTCTTCCATGTGGTCGATCTGGTGGATCGATGGCCGCAACCCTGCCCGTATCGAAGCCCCCGTGCGTGGCGTTTTCGAGGGCGATGCAGGCAGCTTCCGCGGCACCGACCGGATCGACGGACGCCCCATCGACGTGTGGTTCCGCTGGCATGACATCCACGGCGAGGAGCCGTGGTGGGAGCAGGCGTTCTCCGACGATGCCGGTGCGCACTGGGAAGTGAACTGGCGCAACTGGTTCCGCCGCACTGCTGCGATCCCCTCTCCGCTTCCGAAGCTGCCGGATGCACCGGGCGATTTTGATTTCCTGGTGGGCCATTGGAACGTGCGCCATCGTCGCCTGCGCGCTCGGCTGGCAGGCAGCGATGCGTGGGACGCGTTCAACGGCACCCTGCACAACTGGCCGGCACTGGGAGGATTCGGCAACGTGGGTGACAACCTGATGGACGTGCCTGCAGCACCGCTGCGCGGCATGGGCATCCGCGCCTGGAATGCGGCGGAGCAGCACTGGCTGAGCTGGTGGCTGGATGGCCTGGAGCCGACCCGGATCGGCGCGCCACTGCGCGGTGGTTTCCAGGCCGGTGTCGGCCGCTTCTTCGGCGAAGACCAGCACGACGGTCGATCAATCCAGACGCGGGTGATCTGGTCACGCATCACCCCGCGTTCGGCGCGCTGGGAACAGGCGGCCTCGGCCGATGGTGGGCGCAGCTGGGAAACCAACTGGGTCAGCGACTTCGAGCGACAGGCATGAAGGCGCTGCTGGCCGTGATGCTGCTGGTTGCTGCGTCGCCTGCCGCGTCTCCATCAAGGGTGCTGCAGATCGTCGGCCCGGCCGAACGCTTTGCCCCGGGCGTTGCATCCACGCAGTACGACGAGATTCGACTGACCTTGAGCCCGGACGGGAAAACCGCACTGTGGTTCAGCCGCAACCGGCCTGGCGGTCCGGGCGGGTATGACATCTGGGTCTCCCGCAACGACGGGCAGCGCTGGCGGCCGGCGACGCCGGTGCCGTTCAACACGCCGGGGCGCGACTTCGATCCCGCCTTTTCCGCCGATGGCCGCGTGGTGTATTTCTGTTCGGATCGCGCAGGCGGCCAGGGCGGCGACGATCTGTATCGGGTCAGCATGGGAAGCGACGGTCGATTCGGGGAGCCGGTCAATCTTGGCCCGGCAGTGAACAGCGCGGCCGATGAGTTCGCGCCGATGCTCTCGCCGGACGCAGCCACGCTGCTGTTCTCCAGCGATCGCGCAGGCGGTGCGGGTGGCCATGACCTCTACGTCGCAGCGATGGTCCGTGGCAGGGCACAGCCGGCACGGCCACTGGCCGGAGACCTCAATACCGCAGCGCAGGAGTTCGATGCCACCTTCCTGGGCGACGGCCGGACGCTGGTGTTTGCCCGCGCTCTGGACTTCGGCAGTGCACCGGTGCGCCAGTTCATTGCTTACGCGCATGGAGGCCGTTATGACGCGGGCCTTGCATTGCCCTCGCCCATGAACGAAGCCTCCGGCGACAGCTACGGCGCGATGCTGGATGGCTCACAACCCGACACCTTGACCTATTCGGCACGGCGCGCAGACGGTGCAGGGTTGGACCTGTACCGCGTCCGCTATCGGATGATGCGCCCTTGAAGCCAGATGTTGTCGATTCTCGGCGCCCCTGCTCGTCGAGAGGATGACTACCCAGGAGAAAACGCAGATGGCCTCACACCAGTCCCTTGCCTGCGCCTGCGGCCAGGTGCGCCTGACCGCCACCGGCAGTCCCATCGCCACCGTCGAATGCTGCTGCGACAGCTGCCGCAAGGCCGGCGCCATGCTGCAGTCGATGCCCCGGGCACCGGCCGTACTGGGCCCGCACGGCCAGACGCTCTTCGTAATGCAGCGCAAGGATCGCGTCAGCATCGATGCCGGACATGCCATGCTGCGCGCGTTGCGGTTGTCCAGCAGGGGTGGCAGCCGCCGCGTCGTGGCGGGATGCTGCAATACACCACTCTTCCTGGAGTTCAGCGGCGGCCATTGGCTGAGCCTGTATGGCCTGTTGTGGCCGGCATCGGCAAGACCCGCCGTGGAGATGCGGACGATGGTCAGTGATCTTCCTGATGCGTCTGTCCTTCCCGACGATGTGCCGAACCTGGAAACCCGGTCGCTGCGGTTCTATGCCCGGTTGATGAAGGCGTGGGTCGCCATGGGCTTCCGCAGCCCACGCATCGAGGTCGCGGGAGATACCCATGTCTGAGCCCGAGCGGATCGAGATCGAGAGCATCACCACGCCCGGGCACATCCAGCGCGTGGATCGTGCCAAGTATCTCGCCATGCGCCATGCCCTGCTGCGGGCCCTGCCTGCGCAACCGCCCGGCCTTACCGTTGCGCAGGCAAAACAGGCACTGCTGCCACATCTGCCCGCCGCCCTGTTCCCGGCAGGTGCCACCGCCGGCTGGTGGTTGAAGGCCGTGCAGCTGGACCTGGAAGCCAAGGGCGTGATCGAGCGCGTCGCGGGCAAGCCGTTGCGCCTGTTCAAGCACCTGGCGGCCGGCTGATCAGCGCTGCGCAGGCAGCTCCAGCCGGTGCTTGCGGCACAGGCGATACACCGTCACCCGCGATATCTGCATCTGCCGCGCGCACTCGGAGACGTTGTAGCCGGTCTGGCGCAGGATCTGCAGCAGCACATCGCGCTCGGCCTGCCCCCGTGCATCGTGCAGCATCGCCGCGGGCAGGGCCGCCGCCGATGCGCCCAGTTCCAGGTCACGCTCGCTGATCAGCTCGCCTTCGGCCATGATCGCTGCACGCTGCACACGGTTCAGCAGTTCGCGTACGTTGCCGGGCCAGTCGAAGCGCCGCATCGCCTGCAGCGCCACTGGCGAGAAACCACGTGCGCGCACGCTGTGGCGCAGCCGGAAGCAGCGCAGGAAGTGCTCGGCCAGCAGCTGCACGTCGGCGCCGCGCTCACGCAGCGGTGGCATCAGCAGGCGCAGCACATTCAGACGGTAGTAGAGATCGCTGCGGAACCGCCCCTGCGCCACCGCGTGTTCCAGTTCGACGTGGGTCGCGGCAAGTACCCGCACGTCTGCGCGCAGCGGCTGGCTGCTGCCCACGCGCTCGAAGGTTCCCTCCTGCAGCACGCGCAGCAGACTGGTCTGTGCTTCTGCCGGAAGATCGCCCACCTCATCCAGAAACACCGTTCCGCCATGGGCTGATTCGAACACGCCGATCTGCCGCTTGTCGGCACCGGTGAACGAGCCACGTTCGTGGCCGAACAGCTCCGACTGCACCAGGTTGGCCGGAATCGCACCGCAGTTCACTGCAATGAAAGGCCTGCCAGCACGCCCCGACAGCGCATGCAGCGCGTGCGCCGCCAACTCCTTGCCGGTACCGGTTTCGCCGGTGACCAGCACCGGCAGTTCCACCGGTGCGAACTTGTGCAGCACGGTGCGCACCGCATGCAGCGCAGGACTTTCTCCAATCAGGGCACGTGGTCCCTGCCCACCACAGGCCTCTTCGATCGACGGATCATCCGCATCAAACTGCTGGCGCATCGCGCAGATCAGCTCCTGCAGCCCGAATGGCAGGGTGAACCTCCCCCGGCAGCGCGCCAGCAGCGGCAACCACACCGGAGGTACAACACCTGCACCGGGTGGAAGCACCGCCAACCAGGGTAGATGCAGATGCTGCTCCATCCAGGAGGTGAGCAGCTGCAATGCCATTGAATCCAAATGGCGCAGATCGAGTACGGCGAGCAATCGATCGCGCCCACGCAGGCCAATCGCCATGGCGGGATCGGGATGGATGCTGCGCACATACCAGCCCGCTGCCGCCAGCGCACTGCGCTCGTTTGCCAGCGGCTCGCCAAACCAGAGCACGCAACGTGACGTAGAAGCCTCCGGGACCGCTGCCATGCTTCCCCCAGCATCCGGACACCGTCGGCGGACTGTCAGGCAATCACCGGCGTGCCGCCCCCCGCCGGGACCTCTACGGCCACCGGGGTGGCCCTTGTTGGGCGGATCCTAGCGCTTCCCTAAACGGCGGCGCAATGAGCAGTGCGTCAAGAAATTCCTGGCTGAAGCGGCACCGTAGCAGACGGCGACGCCACCTGTAACACCGATGCGACAGTCGCCCGCAGCCTTTGCCCTGCGGTGCCTGGCGCTTCGAAATCCCGACGATTCCGCGACGTGCCTGTAACAGCATGGCAGCAACCCGGTCAGGTGCGGCACGGTCACCCTGTTGGCGCGTGGGCGCTTCGGAGTTGGCACGGTTGATGCGTGGTTCCGCCGCACCCATCGCGGGAGATCGGCATGGACGGCACCACCCTGATTCGCGGCTTGGCCGCAGCGCTGGCAATAGCTCTGCTGTCGGTTGGCGCCGTCGCGTCCGCGTCGGGCGCCCGCCAGGGCGTGAAGGCACAACCGGGCGAAATCGTCCTGTTGCGGGACGTCTCCGCGCGGCCGGCCTATCGCATGGCACCACCGGGCATGGCGCTGATTGCCGACCCGAAGCCGCAGCGCGAGATCGCCGCCGCATTGGGTGACGGCGGCACGACGACCGGCATGGACGAGTTGAGCGATGAGGACTATGCCGGCATGGGCGCCGGCCAGGCCGTGTCCATCGCGGCGCCGGGCGGAACCACCGTTGAACGGGTCACCCAGCAGGCCTTGGGCGGCACGCTGGGCCGCAGTGGCGACGGCATGGTCGGCAGCAGCCTGGGGGGCGCCATGAGTGGGCCGCTCGGTGCGGTCGGCAGCAGCACCCGCGGTATCGCCGATACCGTGCGCGGCGCACTGGCCCAGTTCCCGCTGCAGGGCACGGCCCCGGCAGGTGGAAAATGAAGCCCCTGCACGGCGTGCTTCTGCTGCTCGCTGCCGCGCCCTCGGCGACCCGGGCCGATGACTACAGCGGCATGCTCGCCTATCTCGACGTGGCCCGGATCGACGGCCACGCACTGGCCGGGGCGAATGGCGCCATCGCCGTGAACCAGGCCGCCGGCGACCTCAATGTGCAGGCCAACCTGCGGGGTATCGCCAAGGGCGATCGCGCCGACGTGGCGACCAATGCGCGGCAACTGCAGCAGGGCAACCGCGTGCTGTCCGGGCCGCTGCGGGCCACTGCATTCATTGGCGGCGACGCACTGGCCGGTGCCAGCGGCATCGCATCCATCAACCAGGCCAGCGGCATCGCCAACACGACGCTCAACGTCGTCAGCGCGACGCTGGCCCGACAGGGCATACGCGAAACCGACGATACGGCCTTGGCCGCCGAGGGTTCCGCGTTGGCAGGGGGGCGGGACGACACCGGTCGCGGCGTCGCGACGGGCACCCGCAGCGCCGGTGTAGCCAGCACCGCGCTGCAGGGATTCGACGGGGTCCTGCAACTCAATCAGATCGCGGGCAACGGCAACGACACGGCCAACGTACTGGGCCTGGTCGTGCAGGACCGCCCGTGACAACCACCCAACCGATGCACCACCTGATGAGAGAGAGGGCACCATGAAAGCGACCGTCAAACAGACCATGCTCGCCATGGCGATTGCCACTGCCTCGACCGCCGCTGCGGCCAATGGCTGGGACAACCAGAACGCCAACGCGAACATCAACCACAACCACACCGTCAGTGAAACCCGCAACGATACGCACAACCACACCGACAACGACGTGCGCAACCGCACCGTCAACGTCAATGTGCAGAAGCACAGCAACATCCAGGCCGACGAACGCAAGGAGAAGAACAACCACGGCGTCGACGTGAACCTGGAGAAGGACCTGCGGCTGAGCACCGACATCAATTTCTCCGGCGATCCGAACATCACCGGCGACATCGACCTCGACTCGGCGGCCATTGCCGTGATCGACAACCGCCAGTCGATCAGCAACAACGCCACCAGCAACAGCCTGGTCACCAACAGTGCGTCCATCGGTGACAGCGTGGGGGCCGGCGCATCGGGCAATCTCGGCTTCAACGTGGTCTCCGGCGACAACAATGCCCAGGACAATGCCGCGTCGTTGTCCGCTGCCGATGCGTCCTTCAGCTTCGGCATGGCTGACGCCGAGGTGTTCGTCAACCAGGCCGGCTTCGGCAACGCCACCATGAACTCCGGCGTCACCAACGCCGCAGGTCTTGGCGGCAACGCTTTCGGAGGCGCGTCCGGCAACATCGGCGTGAACATCGCCTCGGGCAACAACAACGAGCAGAAGAACGCGCTCGCGGCCTCGGTCGCGACCACGGCGGTGGCGCAGTCGAGCATCAGTTCGAACCAGGTCTCCACCGGCAACACGGTCAGCAACGCCGGCTTCGTGCAGTCCTACACCGATACCGTGCAGGTCGGCATGCATGGCGGCGTCAGCGGCCTGACCCTGGCCTATGGCGCGGGTACCTACCGCGGCACCGGCAACGCCTACCAGATGGCGAACTACTATCTGGACACCTGGAATGGCGAACTGCCGCACCCGGGTGGCAACAGCACCGGCCACATCGACCTGGACAACCAGATCCAGAACGCCACGATGAACCCCAACCGGCCGGGGGTGGGCGGCCTGGGCTTCGACACGCGTGAGAGTGGCACCAGCCAGTTCGTCGAACTGGGCGTGGCCGACCTGTATGCCAGCCTCAGCGGCACGGTCAGCACCACGCGCTGGGTGAACGTCAACGCGACCAACACCTCGGCATTGTCGGGCAGCGCCTTCTCCGGCGCCTCCGGCAACATCGGCGTGAACGTAGCTTCCGGCACCGGCAACCTGCAGGCCAACAGCCTTGCCCTGGCAGTCGCCCAGCCCAGCACCGGCGGTGGTGGTGGCAGCGGCGAGTAAGCGCAACACCCCGGCCGTCCGCCAATGGCCGGGTTCCCGGGAGCCCCTGTTCCTCCTCCCCCTTGGGACAGGGGCTCCCCTCTGCCGGAGAACGTGATGATCCGTTGCCGTCTTTCGATGTGCCTGCTGGCGATGCTGTTGCTGCTGGGTACCGCCTCCGCGTGGGCGGGCGAGGTGCGCTTCAGCGGCGTACTGCCCAATGGCGCGTTGCTGCAGCAGAAGGTGGAGAGCATGCAGGAGCGGCGCTACCGCAACGTGGTGCGCCAGCACACCGACTACAGCTGCGGGGCCGCCGCGCTGGCCACCATCCTGCGCCACGCCTACCACCTGGATACCGACGAGGCGACGGTGATCGAGGGGATGATGGGGGTCTCCGATCCCGCACTGGTGGCCGAGCGCGGTTTTTCGCTGCTCGACATCAAGCGCTACGTGGAATCGCTGGGCATGCGCGGCCGCGGCTACCGTATCGACGAATCCCGTCTGCGCACCCTGCGCGTCCCCGGCCTGGTGCTGATGGACGTGCGCGGCTTCCGCCATTTCGTGGTGCTCAAGCAGGTCCGCAACGGCATCGTCGAGGTGGCCGACCCGATCCTTGGCAACCGCAGCCTGGCGCTGCCTGAATTCCTTGCGGCCTGGCCATCACGCGCAGTGTTCGTGGTGATCGGCAGCGACTTCGACCGCAACACCGCCCTGCTGCAACCCAGCGAACGGCCCAGTGCGCGCGCGCTGTATGCGCGGCAGGGGCCGATCACCGATGCCGAACTGGTCGACTTCGGCTTCAGCCATGCCGACCTGTTCTGAAGGAGGTTCGACCATGTTCCGCCAACCGCTGATGATGGCCCTGCTGCTGGCCTTCCCTACCCTGCCCCTGCAGGCGGCAGAGGGCACGCCCGGTCGCGGCCTGAAGGAAATTCCGGACCCGGAACTGAGCCTGATGCGAGGCCGCTACACCGTGGGCGGCAACAACGTGGCCTGGTTCGGGGTGACCATGGTTTCGCAGTGGCAGGCCGGCAACGGCGCCACCCTGCAGGGCGCATTGACCCTGGCCATGGACTTCCGCGGCGGCGGTGCGCCGAAGCTGAGCTTCCAGCCCAGCGTGCATGTGACCGCTGCTGATGCGCCACTGCCGGACACCCGCGGCCGCAGCATCGACAGCAGCGGCCTGGCCAACGCCAGCGGCCTGGTGCAGAGCGTACAGGTGGCCGGCGATGGCAACGTCGCCCGCAATGCGACCACGCTGGTGGTACGCAATGGCGCGGTGCCGGCCCTGTCGGGTGACGGTGCCCATTCGCTCAGTGCACAGGGCGCAGGCGTCTCGGCCTCCGCAGTGCTGGACGGCAACCAGGCACGCCTGCAGCTGCAGGTGGATGGCCAGGGCCTGGTGCAACAGTGGATCCGCAATGGCAGCGTCGGCCAGGGCATTGCCCTGGCCGGTGATGGCCAGATCGCCAGCAACCAACTGCGGCTGGAGCTGGTTCGCAACACCGTGGGCGGCAACCTGCCGTTGAGCCAGAACGTGGCCCAGGCGATTGCGTTGAACCGCGGCATGGGGCCGGGCCAGTAGCGCGGCGCGGCATCGGGGGAAGCGCTTCACAACGCAGGACACGAACATGCACACCCTTCTGAGGATCACCCCGCTGGCGCTGGCGGCGCTGGCGGGCACCGCGCTCGCCGCCCCGCCCACAGGGGACGACGGCGCCGACGTGCAGGCGCTGGCCAACCAGTTGGAACAGCTGAAGGCCAACTACGCACAGGAAGTGCGGCGGTTGCGCGAACTGGACATGCAGGTGCAGGCCATGCAGGCGCGGTTGAGCGGGCGTACGGGCGCCACTGGGCCGGCAACGGCGGCGGCAACCGGCACGGGCGCGGCAGTCGAGCATGGCTCGACTCTACAGACGTCGCCGGGCAGCGAAGGTTATGCCAGTACCGCTGCCGAGGCCCAGCAGGCCAGGCAGGAGTCGCGGCGCAGCGTGGACGACGTGAAGCAGCAGCAATCGGCCCTGTTCTCCCGTCGCTTCACCATCGAGAACAGCCTCACCTACGCCCGTTACGACCGCAAGCAGCTCACCCTCAACGGCTTCCTCGCGTTGGACGCGATCTTCCTCGGCAATATCGCCATCGAGAACGTGGAGTCCGACTCGCTGACCTACAACGTGGCGGCCCGCTGGGGCGTCAGCCCGAACCTGACGCTCAACCTGGATGTGCCCTACCTGGCGCGGCGCACCGTGTATCAGAAAGGCGGCGCCGGCGGTGCAGCGGCCGCCATCGCGCAGGAGCAGACCAACGGCAACGGCCTGGGCGACATTGGCCTGAGCGCGAACTACCGGCTGTTCGGCGAACGCGGCTGGCGCCTGGAGACCGTGCTTACGGCCGGTGTCACCGCCCCCACCGGGCGCGCACCCTACGGCCTGGACTGGAAGGTGATCGAGCGCGATGACGATGACTACATCCGCTTCGCCGTGCCACGCGAGCAACCCACCGGCAATGGCGTATGGCAGGCCAACCTTGGCCTGTCGATGGTGAAGACCGCCGACCCGGCCATCCTGTTTGCCAACATCGGTTACGTGCACTCCATCCCGCGCGGCTTCAGCGACATCGACAGCAATCCCGACACGGTCAATCCGGGCGACGTGAAGCTGGGCGGCTCGGTGTACTTCGGCGCAGGCGTGGCCTTTGCGTTCAACGAGCGGACCAGCCTGAGCCTGTCCTTCAGTGACCGCATCAGCGCCCGCGCCTCCACCCGCTTCCAGGGCGGCAAATGGATGAAGGTGATCGGCAGTGACGCCAATGCGGCGTCACTGAACCTGGGCGTGACCTACGCGTTGAACCAGCACACCACGCTGGTGACGCTGCTGGGCATCGGGCTGACCCCGGACGCGCCGGACTTCACTCTCGCCTTCAAGATCCCGTACATGTTGTAGCGACAGCGCCCGGCCCGGCGCTGCGCACGGCATGGGAACGGCGCGGATTCATCTTCCGGCACCACAGCAGTCCCTGCCCGCTGCTATATTCAGTCCAGCTCGGCAGGCATGGTGCCTGCCCTCGAATCACAGGGAGTTGGTCATGGGTCTGGTACAGGCGGTGAAGGGTGCGGTGGGCGGTGTGCTGGCCGACCAGTGGAAGGACTTCTACACCGTGCCGGCAGGCCTGCCGTCCACGGCCGCCCTCTTCGCGGCGGTGCCGCAGGGCACCAATGCCGGCCGCGGCTCCAACACCAGCGGCTCGTCCAACATCATCACCAACGGCTCGAAGATCATCGTGCCGGAGGGCTACGGCCTGCTGCTGTTCCAGGACGGCGCGATCACTGCGTTCGTCGCCGAACCGGGTGGCTATGAGTGGCGTTCGGACGATCTGAACTCGCAGTCGATCTTCGCCGGCGACGGCCTGGTCAGCACCTTCATCAAGCAGAGCTGGGAACGCTTCAAGTTCGGCGGCCAGCCGGGCTCGCAGCAGGCCGCGTATTTCGTCTCGCTGAAGGAACTGCCGGACAACCGCTTCGGCACCCAGTCGGAAATCTACTGGGACGACGGTTTCCTCAATACCCAGGTCGGTGCGATCACCCGCGGCTCGTACACGCTGAAGATCGTCGACCCGATCCTGTTCGTGAAGAACTTCGTACCGGCCAGCTACCTGCGGCCGGGCCAGGTGTTCGACTTCACCGATCTGGACAACGCCGCTGCCAGCCAGCTGTTCAATGAAGTGGTCGGTTCGCTGGCCCCGGCCTTCAGCCTGTATACCAACGATCCGGGCAAGGGCAACCGCATCACCAAGCTGCAGCAGGACTCGCTGGGCTTCGCGCAGAGCCTGTCGGCCGCCGTCGAGCAGGCTTACCAGTGGAAGTCCGACCGCGGCCTGGCCATCGTCAAGACCGCCATCGTCTCGATCGAGTACGACGCCAACACCCGCGAACTGCTGAAGACCGTGCAGCGCGCCGATGCGCTGTCCGGTTCGCGCGGCAATTCCAACCTGCAGGCCAGCGTCGCCCAGGGCATCCAGTCGGCCGGCGAGAACGGCGGTGCGGCGGGCCTGGTAGGTGTCGGCATGGCCTCGGGCATGTTCGGTGTCGGCGGCATGCAGCAGCCGGCCACCCCGGCTGCCGACGATCCGGTGGCCAAGCTGAAGAAGGCCAAGGAAATGCTGGACCTGGGCTTGATCACCCAGAGCGATTACGACGCGCTCAAGGCCAAGGCACTGGGCCTGTAACAGCAGGACGCACAACCGACATGTCCGATCCCCGACACGGCCCACCGCCGCTGCCCGGATCCGCGCCCGCGACGCCGCCGCCCTTGCCGGCGGCGTCGTTGGATGGGCCCGGTTCGCCGCAGGACGTCCCTCCCCTGCCCGGCAGCTTCCCGCTGGACACCTCGAAGGTGCCACAGGCCATCCGCGATGAAGTGGAAGCGCCCGATCCTGTGGCCATCGATACCTCGGCCAGCGAGCTGAAGGACGGCCTCAACCGCTGCCCGAAGTGCGGCGCCACTGACATCCGGCCCAAGGCCGGCACCGACATCCTCGTCTGCCTGTACTGCCGTCACGAATGGCATGGCGCACGCGTCGAGGAGGAATTCGGCTTGGGCGACGCCATCGACCAGCTGCGCGGTACGGTCATTGCCTCCGGTGCGCGTGACATCGATGCCGACACCTCGGCACTGATGACGTTCAAATGCACCGGTTGCGGCGCCGAAGTCACGGTCAATACCGAAAGTACGATGACGGCGCGCTGCCACTGGTGCCGCCACGTGTTTGGCGTCAACGAGCAGATCGCCAACGGCGCGGTGCCCGATGCGGTGCTGCCCTTCCACATCAAGAAGGACGATGCGGTCGCGCGCATCCGCCAGTTCGTCGACAAGCGCCGCATGTTCGCGCTGAAGGCGTTCAAGGACCAGTTCACCCCGGAAAACGTGGTGGGCGTGTTCCTGCCCTACATGATCGTCGACAGCAATGTCAGCGCGGCCGTGGCCGGCAAGGGCGAGATCAAGACGCGTGAGTACACGGTGGGCAGCGAGAAGAACAAGCGCACCCTGTATGACGCAGACGTCTACCAGGTCGAACGCCAGGTCGACTTCACCGTCGATGACCTGCCCCTGGAATCCTCAGCCGAGCGCGGCAATCTCGATACCCGCGCCAATACGAACAACATCATCAACACCATCCTGCCGTTCGACACCAAGAACGCCGTGAAGTGGAACGCCTCGTACCTGGCCGGCTTCACTTCGGAGAAGCGCAACCTGGATGTCGAAAAGCTGCGGCCACGGCTGGAAGACCAGCTGCTGTCCATTGCCCGTGCACAGGTGGAAGGCTCGGTGAAGCGCTACAACCGCGGCGTGCGCTGGGAGCAGGAACAGCTGGAAGTGCGCGGCACCCGATGGGTGTCGATGTACCTGCCGGTGTGGTTGTACTCGTACCACCAGCCCGGCAAGAACGGCGGCATGCTGCACTACATCGCGGTGAACGGCCGTACCGGCGAAACCATGGGCAGCGTGCCCGTGCAGCAATGGAAGATGCTGCTGGCGGCACTGGCCACCGGCACCGTCATTGAAGCCCTCGCAATTGCCTTCCTGGTGGCATCGACATGAGCGACGACAGTGGCCTCTGGCTGTTGGCGGCAGGACCAGCCGGCGCAACCGCGCTGTACTGGGCGCTGTACCGCTATTACCGCAACACCGACAAATCGCATTCCTTCGAGCACGAGACCGCCATCGAGGCCAAGCCGGTCACCGGCTCGGACCAGCAGGTGGGCCGGGTTACCGGCACCGAGGAGAAGCGCATCCGCGGTGACAACGTGTATGAGTACCGGAAACGGGTGGTAAGGGTGAAGCCCGAAGAATAGAGCAAGGCCATGCCTGGCTGCGGGGAGCGCCGGCCGCCGGCCGGCATTCCCTCAGTCTCTGGACATCAAAGGGGAGCCGGCCAGCGGCCGGCACTACCTGTCAACCGGCCTGCCCCAGCCGCACCTTCAACTGCTGGATCTCCTGCTCGCTCACCCCGATCGACTTCAGGTAACCCTCGGCACCACCGTACTGGCTGTGCAGCGCGGCCAGGAACTGTTCCATGTTGTCCGGTGCGGTACCGGACATGCCAGCCATCTTGCGTGCGATCTCGGGGTTCTGTTTGACCAGCGCCATGATCTGCGCGTTCATCGCGCTGTCCTTCGGCTGCCCTTCCAGGTAATGCGCGGAGATCGCGTAGTTGTGCACGATCTCGGCCTTGGGCACGCCGGCCAGGTCCAGCAGCAGCCCGGCGATGATGCCGGTGCGGTCCTTGCCGGCCGTGCAATGGAACAGCACCGCACCGTCCTGCTGCGCGGCAATGCGCTGGAACACCTGCTTGAACTGCGGCTGGCTGTGGCCCAGCCACTGCACGTAGGCTTCGCCCAGCGAATCTGGGAAGCTGGTCATCATCTTCTGCAGGTCCATCTTCTCGGTACCCATCAGCGAGATGCGCTGGTAGTCGAAGCGGTCGTCCCTGGCCAGCAGGTCCGGCGACTGTGCTTCCTCATCGGCGGTGCGCAGATCGATGTCCAGCTTCACGCCAGCGGCAGCCAAAGCGTCACGGTCGGCTTCGGTCAGGCGCCCAAGATCAGCGGTACGCACGAACGCATCGGCTGGAATCGGGCCGTGGCGACCTTGCAGGCCGGCGAACGTACGCACGTTCCAGGCGCCCTGCAACGGAATCACCCGCTGCGCATCGGCAGCGACCGGCTTCACGTTGGCAGCGGCGGGCGCCTTCGCGGCGACGGCCTGCGGCGCATCAGCGGCAACAGCCGTCGCGGCCAGCGGCAGGCTCAGCATCAGGGCCAGGGCGAGTTCGGTATGGCGGGTCTTCATGGGGTTCTCCGTTCGAATCAGAAGTTGACGGCCACATCCAGGCCGAAGGTGCGCGGGTCGTTGAAGATGCCGCTCTGGCCCAGCGCCGCGCTGTTGATCTTGTAGAACAGGTGCTGCTCATCCAGCAGGTTGCGTGCCCACAGCGAGAACGACATCGTGGTGCCGGTGCCGTTGACCGGCACATCCACCAATGCCACCCGTGCATTCACCACGAACGAGCTGTCGGTGAGCATCTGGTCGTACTCGCTGGTGTAGTAGCCGTCGGACCAGTTGCCGTCCAAATGGAACTTCAGTGCCGAGAAGTTGGCGAACGGCACCAGATAGTCGGCCGACAGGCTGCCCGCATTCTTCGGTGCCAGCAGCGGCTGCACGGTCACCTGCACGCCAGCGCCGAACGGGTCGGTTGCTGTCTGCGCATCGATCTTCGTGTAGGCGTAGTTGAGGCCGAGGGTGAGGTTGTCGACCGGCATCACGTTGAATTCCAGCTCCGCACCCCGGGACTTGCCATCGCTCAGTGCGTTGGTGGTGACCATGGTGGTGCGTGTTTCACCGCTGTTCGGGTCGAACGGCAGCGAGAAGTCCATCTGCTTGTGCGCGATGGTCGAATCGAACACGGCCAGGTTCAGGCGTGCACGGTTGTCCCAGAACTGCGATTTGAAGCCCAGCTCATAGGCCGTCACTTCCTCCGGACCGAAGGCCGCGTAATTGGTCGAACGTGAGTTGGCGCCACCCGCCTTGAAGCCGGTGCTGTACTTGGCATAGACCATGGCGTGTTCGCCAAGGTCGTAGGCAATGTTGACCATCGGGTCGAAGCGGCTCCAGCGGTCCTTGAACGCAAGGTTGGTGGCGGCACCGTTGACGATGTACAGGTTGCCCTTCTTGTCATCACGGGTGTAGCGACCGCCGGCCGTCAGGTGCAGGCGCTGCAGTGCTTCCGGTGTCCACGTGGCCTGGCCGAACACGCCCAGGCTGTCGGTCCACGCCTTGCTGGCACGGTCGATACGCACCCGGGAAAGATCCAGCGGATTGGTCGCGGGGTTCACCGTGTAGCTGTTGCCACCCGGCCCCCACACCAGCATGTTCGGGGTCTGTGCATTGTCGCCAGCGGTCTCGTGGTAGTAGAACGCACCGCCAAGGAACTGCACCTGCGAGGTGTTACCGATCAGCTGGAATTCCTGGCTGTACTGGTGCTGGTAGACCTGGGCCAGGCTGTAGCGGCCGAACGGCGTGCCGGCGCCACCATAGGCCGAGATCGCATCGACCAGGCCCATGTCGAACTGGCCCTGAGTCAGCTCGCGGTAGGAACTGATCGACTTCAGCTCAAGGTTGTCATTCAATGCCCACGACAGGTTCAACAGATGGCCGCTGGTGCGGCCGATATTGTCTTCCTGCGGCCCGCCCAGGATGGCGCTGTCGCGGCGGTCCTGGCTGGCACCTGCCTTCTGCAGCGGGCTGAGGTAGGCGCCCGGTACCAGGACCTGGGTGTGATACGGCGTGGTGGCATCGTAGGAGCGGTCGAAGGCGTACAGCAGCGAGAAGTCATCGCTCGGCTGCCACAGCGCGCTCAGGCGTGCGCCGCGCTTGTCGTAGCTGTTGAAGTCGCGCTCGCCGCGCATGGGATTGTCGGTGGTGCCGCCGCGTTTGGCCTGTACGGCGTCGATCTTGAAGCTGACATCGCCCACCTTGGGCAGGTCCAGGTGCAGCGCACTGTTGTACCCACTGAAGTTGGACACCCCGGCGCTGACGCTGCCGCCAAACTCGCCGGTCGGCGCCTTGGTCACGATGCTCACGGCGCCGCCTTCGGTATTGCGGCCGAACAGCGTGCCCTGCGGGCCCTTCAGCACTTCGATGCGCTCCACGTCGTAGAGCATGCTGCCCAGGCCCTGCGCGCGGCCCATGAACACGCCATCGACGTAGATGCCGACGCCGGCATCGCGCGCCGGCTGGTTGGCGTCGCCGGAGGCGCCGATGCCACGGATGCCGATATTCAGTGCGGAACTGCGGGTGGCGAACGGCGTGACCCGCAACGACGGGATGGAGCCATCGGACAGGCTGCCGAGCGAGATCGCGCTGCGATCCTTCAGCGCTTCGGCATCGACCACCGACACCGAGATCGGCGTCTCCTGCAGGTTGGTGGCGCGCTTCTGGGCGGTCACCATTACCTGGTCGAGGGCGACCACGGTACGTGCGGCATCGGCGGACGCGCTGGCGTCGGCGCTGGGGCTGTCTTCGGCATGGGCCAGCGCCGGCAGAGCGGCGGCGATGGCGAGGGTGAGCAGCGGGCGGTGCAGCATAGCGTGGCGCATCGGACTCATTCGCGGAAGGAGAAGGCCGGCGCAGTCTGGGAGGCGGGAATTACAAATGAATGACCGTTCATTCACACCTTTTGTGACGTACTATCCCGCCTCTGGACGCCCTGACCTCACGCAATGACGCCGAGATCCGCCGTAGCCCCGACCGCCGAAGATCCTGCTGCAGCCCATGCCGAGGCCCAGCGCCGGCGCATCCTCGACGCCGCCCAGAAGTGCTTCATCACTCGTGGATTTCACGCCGGGTCCATCGGCGATATCGCCGCCGAGGCCGAGATCAGCCAAGGCTTGATGTACCGCTATTTCGCCAACAAGCGCGCCCTGATCCTGGCGCTGATCGAGCGCCAGCTGCGTCACGACCAGGCCTCGATCAGCGAGATGCCGGCGGCCTCGGACCTGGTCGATGGCCTGCTCGCGTGCTATCAGCAATGGGCGCGCGGTGAAGTGCTGCCTATTCACGGCAATGCGATTGCAAGCGTTGCGCTGTACGCGGAAATCAATGCCGAAGCCCATCGCGATCCGGAGCTGGCCGGTGTGCTGCGTACCCATGACAAGCAGACCAGCGCCGCCATCCATGCCTGGCTGCGCCAGCGCGATGCCAGCCTTGGCCGGGTTCTGGACGAAGAGCAGATTGCCGGCCGCACCCTGCTGCTGCGGTTGCTGGTAGAAGGCCTGGCCATGCGCGCCGTGCGCGATCCCGACCTGCCACCGGAACGGGTACGCGCCCTGCTGGCCGATGCAATTGGGCGCGTGATGGCGGATTGAACGGTGGTGCCGCCCGCTGGCCGGCACCCTGGGCCGAAACGACTGTATCAGATGAAGAAGCGGGCCGGCAGAACCTTCTGTGCGGCCTTTACGCTCGCCTTGAAGTACCAGGACGCCAACGCAAGGAATCCCATGACGACCAGCAGCCCGTATCCCGGGCGTCCCCAGCTTGCGATCGGGGCTGCACCTGCCACTGCAACAAACGTGCGACCCGCAATGTACAGCAGGGTGCTGGAGATCGATGCGACGGTAGCGCAGAACGCCAGACTGATAAGGGCGTACCAGACGGGCACCTCTCCACCGTTCGAGCGGGGAGTAGGGTCAGGCATCGGCGAGGAAAGTTTGCGATTCATCGAAGTCTCTTCAGGTCATGGAAAAATAGTCGACGTCGCTTCGAACAGGATCGGCAACGACGACTGACCCAAGCGTAGGGCCTGGCGTCCGCAGTCCCGTCGTCTAACCGGCTTGATCGCAGCGGCAGTTGGGCCCCTGCCCGGCCCCGGCACATCGGACACCTGCACATCCCGGGGACATGCCCGTCCGGAAGATCAGGCATCCACCTGCCCTCCCCCTTGCCTTGATGTCTGCTCCCACCGGTTCCCGTCTGGTCATCTACGCCGCCCTCGCGGGCAACCTGGCCATCGCCATCGCCAAGTTCATCGCTGCCGGCATCTCCGGCAGCTCGGCCATGCTCAGTGAGGGCGTGCATTCGCTGGTCGACACATTGAATGAACTCCTGCTGCTGTACGGGCTGCGCCGTGCCGGCAAGGCGCCGGATTCCCTGCATCCATTTGGCTACGGCCGCGAGCTGTACTTCTGGAGCTTCATCGTCGCCCTGCTGGTGTTCGCCGCCGGCGCCGGTGTTTCGGCCTACGAGGGCATCCAGCATATCCGCCGGCCGGAACCGGCCACCAACCATGCACTGAGCTACAGCGTGCTGGGCATCTCCATCCTGTTCGAGGGTGCCTCCTGGTGGGTGGCGCTGCGCGAGTTCCGGCGTACCAAAGGCAAGCTTGGCTACTTCGAAGCCTTCCGCCGCAGCAAGGATCCTTCCACCTTCACCGTACTGCTGGAAGACAGCGCTGCGTTGCTCGGGCTGGGCTTCGCGTTGATCGGCCTGGTGGCCGCGCAGGCGCTGGATATGCCGGTGCTTGATGGTGTGGCGTCGCTGTGCATCGCCGGCGTGCTGGCCGCAACCGCCTTCCTCCTGGCCCGTGAAACCAAGGGCCTGCTGGTTGGAGAGCCTGCTCACCCGGCGGTGGCCCAGCGGATCATGGCGGTGGCGGAAACTGATCCGGACCTGCGCCGCGCGAACGGCGTGACCACCATGCAGATGGGACCGGAACAGGTCGTGGCCATGCTCAGCGCCGAGTTCGAGGATGACCGGAAGACGCCCCAGATCGAGGCGTGCATCACCCGCATCGAAACGGCGGTGAAGCGCGAGTATCCGGAACTGGTGGCACTGTTCATCAAACCGCAGACACCCGAGGTCTATGCCGCCCGGCGCGCCGCGCTGGCTGCACCGCCCGCGCCGGAATGACGCTGCGTCTGCGCCCGTTTCACCAGCCCAATGCCACAGTGCCACCAACATTTGCCCGAGCCTGCCTCTACCGTGCCGGATTGGTTGCCCGCCGCTCTTCAGATCCTCCCCCGCAGCTTCTACCGGCGCCCGCCCGTCGAGGTTGCGCCCGAGCTGCTCAACAAACTGCTGGTCCGTGACGATGGCCGAACGGGTCGCATCGTTGAAGTCGAAGCGTACGCGGGCAGCGTCGATCCGGCGGCGCACTCCTATCGCGGGCAGACGCCGCGCACGGCCAGCATGTTCGGCGACGCCGGGCACCTGTATGTCTACTTCACTTACGGCATGCACTGGGGCAGTAACGTTGTCTGCGGCGAAGTGGGTGAAGGGGTGGCGGTGCTGCTGCGGGCCATCGAGCCGCTGGTGGGCCTGGAGCGCATGCGCGAACTGCGCCCCGCCGCGCGCCGCGACCACGATCTGGCCAGCGGCCCCGGCAAGTTGTCACAGGCCTTCGGGCTGGACCGCAGCTTCGACGGCGCCGATCTGGTGACCGGCAGCCACGGCATTGTCATCGCCAGCGACGGCGTGCAGCCCCCGGAGGATCCAGTGATCGGGCCCCGCATCGGCATCAGCCGCGCCATTGATTTCCCTTGGCGGTGGCACATCCGTGATCACCGTCACGTATCGATCCAGCCACGTCGCGCTTCCGCCCCTGCGAGGAAACGATGATGACCCCGCTCGACAAACCACTGCGCCGCGAAGTGCACATTGATGGCCGTCCCTATACCCTCACCGTGGACCCCGAAGGCCTCAAGCTGGTTGAGAAGGGGCGCCGCAAGGGCATCACCCTACGCTGGCAGGACCTGGTATCCGGAGACGCCGCGCTGGCCGCCGCCTTGCAGGCATCGCTCCAACAGCATTGATCCGGCGCGCCCGCCTCACATCGGCATCACCCCGCCGTGGCGATACATAACGGTGCGCGCACTAGCGTAGCGCCAGACAGCCGCCGCAACCGCCCTCGCCACCCAGCCCTGAAAAGCGCCATGGACGAAGCCGAACGACTGCTCGAAATCGAACGACTCCATCTGCTGGATACGCCCCCTGAGCCGGTGTTCGATGCCATCGTCGCCGCGGCCCGCGCCGCGACCGGACTGACCATGGGCCTGATCACCGTGGTGGCCGAAGACCGCCAATGGTTCAAGGCCAACATCGGCCTGGAGGGCGTCAGCGAGACAGCCCGCGAGATCTCCTTCTGCACCCATGCCATACGCCAGGACGAGCTGTTCGAGATACCCGATGCGCGCCAGGACCCACGCTTTTCCACCAATCCGCTGGTCACCGGTGGGCCGCGCATCCGCCACTACGCCGGTATCCCTCTGGGTTCGGCCCATGGTGCACGCATTGGCACGCTGTGCCTGCTCGACCCGATGCCCGGTGTGCTGTCGCCCTCGCAGCGCGAACTGATGGTTCACTTGGCACGGGTCACCACCCAGGTGCTGGAACAGCGCAGCACCCTGATGGCGCAGGTTGCCCAGGCCAAAGCACTGCATCGCGAGTTGAAACGCAGCGAAGATTTTCTGGAGCGCACGAACCGCGCGGCGCGGGTGGGCGGCTGGGAGATGGACCTGCTCACCAACGAAGTGCGCTGGACCCGCGAAACCAAGCAACTGCACGGCGTGCGCAGCAACTTCGAGCCCACGTTGGAGACTGCACTCTCGTTCTATCGCGAGGACAGCCGCAACATCATCCGCGCCGCAGTGCAGCGCTGCATCGACGAAGGCAGGTCCTGGGAGGTGCAGCTGCCCATGACCACCGCCGACGAGCGCGCCATCTGGACCCGCGTGGTCGGTAGCCGGCAGCAGGTCGATGGCCGCCCGCGGCTGGTCGGGGCCATCCAGGACATCACCGAAGAGCGCGCCGCGCTGGATGCGCTGGAAGCCAGCGAGACGCGCTACCGCCGCCTGTTCCACTACAGCCTCGGCCTGATCTGCACGCACACGCTGGAAGGCGTTCTTACTTCGGTGAATCCTGCGGCCGTACAGTCATTGGGATACGATGAGGGCCAGATGATTGGGCGCAGCCTGTGTGACCTGATGCCGCCTGAGAAGCGCGAGGGTTTCAAGGCCTACCTCGCCCGGATCCAGGCCAACCACACCGATGCCGGCGTGATCGAACTGATCGCCGCCGATGGAGCGCGCCATTACTGGGCGTATCACAACGTGCTCGACAGCGAAGCCAACCCACCCTACGTGCTGGGGCATGCGCAGGACGTCACCGCGCTGCGGATGCAGGAACAGCAACTGCGCGAGATGTCCGTCAAGGATCCGCTTACCCAGAGCTACAACCGCCGCTTCCTGCCCCGCCTTGATGAACTGGCCGACCAGGCATGGGCCTGCCTGGTGTTCGATCTGGATCATTTCAAACAGGTCAACGACATCCAGGGCCATGCGCGGGGTGACGCCGTGCTGGTGGAATTCGCCGCCTTCCTGCGTTCGCCGCTGGGTACGGCGGAGAACGTGGTGCGCATGGGCGGTGACGAGTTCATGGTGGTGCTGACCGCCCCGCAACCGGGGCGGCTGGCCGCGCTGGAGCAGTGGTATACGCAGCACGCGGGGCAATCGCCCACGCCCTTCTCGATGGGGGCGACCCACCATGCAACGGGCGAGTCGGTGGCCGATACCCTGCAACGTGCCGACAGCCACCTGTATCGCGAGCGCGCCCGCGTGCGCAGGCACCCGCGGGCGTAGCCCTGATCAACCCCTGTCCGTATATCCCTGGCCGTCACACGGCGCTATGCTCGCCATCGGCCGCCCACGGCCGACTGGGGAACGCGCATGACCCGCAGCATCTGCCTCGCCCTGCTGCTGTTGCTGCTTCCTTCACTGGCGTTGCCGACGCCGACCCCTGCGCCGGTCGAAGCAAGGATACCTTTCGCACCGACTCTCTTTGTCGGCAGCGACGGCCTGCGCCATCTGGCCTACGAGCTGCACATCACCAACTACTACGGCGATACCGGTGCGCTGCAGCCGCAGTGGCTGCAGGTGCTGGGCGACGATGCCGGCACGCCGCTGCTGAGCCTGGACGCCTCTGCCCTGCGCCGCTGGGTGCGGCCGACGCCAGCGGAGGATGGCGTGGTCTCCATTGCGCCGGGCAAGCGTCTGGTGGTGTTCCTGTGGCTGTCACTGCCCGCCGCAGCCCACGTGCCGCATTCGCTCCGGCACCGCATGCTGCTGGAGACCGCGGACCACGGCAGAGTGGCGCTTGATGGCGCCCGCGTTGCGATCAACGCATCGCCAGCCATTGCGCTCGGTCCGCCCCTGCGAGGAGGCCGGTGGCTCGCCCACGAAGGACCCGGCGACGCGCAGTCACACCATTGGGGCAGCCTGGTAGCGGTGAATGGTGAGCTGACCATTCCGCAGCGCTTCGCACTCGATCTGGTCGGTGTCGACGAACACGGCCACGCACTGCGTTCGACCGCCAAGGATCTGCAGCACACGCGTCATTCGGACTGGATAGGATACGCAGCACCCGTACTGGCGGTCGCCGATGGCATCGTGCGCGCGGTGCGAGATGGGCAATCCGAGCATCCGCCCCTCATCCCACAGCCGGAGCCTGCCTCACTGACAGCAGACGGTCTGTTCGGGAACTACGTGGTCCTGGAAATCGCGCCGGGAGCCTTTGCCAGCTACGCCCATCTGCGCACCGGCAGCATCAGGGTGAAAGCCGGGCAACGTGTCCAGCGCGGACAGCCGCTGGCCGAACTTGGGCAGTCAGGCAACTCCGCCGCTCCGCATCTGCACTTCCAGCTTTCCAACAAGGCAAGCTTCGAAGGATCCGAAGGCATTCCCTATGTCTTCCAGGCCTTCGAGGATCTCGGCCCTGAAGGCGAAGCGCAGTTGTTCGGCCAGGGTGATGCCTGGAAGCCAGCCGTGGCCGCGCCACGGCAGAACCAGCTGCCGCTGAATGACATCGTCATCGCCTTTCCGCCGCACTGACACGCTCGCTCTGCCGCCGGGAATCCCGTGTAGAGCCGAAGGCCGCGGCAAGAGCCGTTGCCAACGTCGCGTGCGACGGCCCGAAGGGTGCCGGTCACGACGACCGGCATAGCCCAAGCTCGGCTCGCTGCACACAGCGCAGGGTGCCTTGCGGTCTGCACGGAGAGCAGCCGAGCGCGGGCTCGGCTCTACGGGTACCACGGCGGCCGACACTACTCCGCCGCCAATGCCTGGATAGGGTCCAGTTGTGCGGCATTGCGCGCCGGGAAGTAACCGAAACCGAGACCGATGGCAGACGAGCATGCCAGCGCGGCAAGTACCGGTCCAGGCGTGAACAGGAACGGCACCCCCAGCGACAGCAGGCTGGACAGGGCGCCCGCACCCAACGCGAACAACACGCCCAGCACGCCACCAAACAGGCAGATCAGCACCGCCTCGATCAGGAACTGGCGCAGGATGTCGCGCTGCCGCGCACCCACCGCCAGCCGCACGCCAATCTCGCGCACGCGCTCCTTTACCGACACCAGCATGATGTTCATCACGCCCACGCCACCGACCACCAGCGCCACCGCCGCGATCGCCGAAACCAGCGCCGCCATGGTCTGGCTGGATTTCATCACCGCCTTGCGGATCTGGTCCGAGTTGTAGATGAAGAAGTCGCGACGCCCGTGCAGCCGCTGCAGTTCCGCACCCAGCGAGACCTCCGCTGCACGGGTCGGAACGTCATCGCGCACACGCACGGTAATGCTCTCCAGCCGCTGGCTGCCAAGCAGGCGCGAGGCAGCCGAGGTGTAGGGAACGTAGACCGTCGGCGTGGCGCCACCGGCGAATGCATTGGGGCCGACCACGCCGATCACCTCGACCGGCATGCCGCCCAGCAGCACCGTGCTGCCGATGGGGTTGCCGGTGAACAACGCCTTCGCGGCCTTCTGGTCGACCACGCCCACCGCCCGATGCGCCTCCACCTCGGCGTCGGTGAGGAACCGGCCGGCCCTCAGGCGCAGCCCGCGCACGCGCGGCAGATCAGCACCGGCACCCAGCACCTGCGTGTTGGCGCGCCGGCCGCCCTGCAGTGCTGTCACCGAACCGCTCAGGTTGGGGCTGACACTGTCCACGTAACTGAGCGCGGCCAGATGGTCGGCATCCCCCACCACCAGCGTTTCGATCTCCGCCGAGCGCGGGTCACCGAAATCGGCGCCGGGGAATATCTCCAGTGTGCTGGCGCCCAGTTCATTGATCTGTGATTCCACCTGCGCCTGCGCGCCCTTGCCTAGCGCGACCACGGTCACCACGGCGGCCACGCCGATGATGATGCCGAGCATCGTCAACAAGGTCCGCAGTCGATGGGCCAGCATCGAACGCACCGCCATCCGGGCGGCCTCGCGTACCGCGTCCAGGCGCGCCCGGCGCTCGGCAGTCAGGGACGGACCGCGTTCGGCGATGGACGCAGCGGGCGTCAACACCGGCGCCCTGTCACCACGATCGGCGACCACACGTCCGTCGGCAATCTCTATCACCCGGCCGGCATGCGCGGCAATTGCAGCGTCATGGGTCACCAGGATCACCGTATGGCCTTGCCCATGCAGGCGCTTCAGTTCGGCCATCACCTGCTGGCCACTGGCGTGATCGAGCGCGCCGGTCGGCTCGTCGGCCAGTACGATGGCGCCGCCGTTCATCAGCGAACGCGCGATCGACACGCGCTGCTGCTGGCCGCCGGACAGCTGGCTCGGCCGGTTTGCGGTGCGTTCGCCGAGGCCCAGCGTTTCCAGCAGCCCGCGGGCACGCGCGGTACGCGTCTCTGCATCCACGCCCGCATAGACCGCCGGCAATGCCACGTTCTCGGTGGCGCTCAGGTTCTCCATCAGGTTGTAGCGCTGGAAGATGAAGCCGAAGTGCTCGCGGCGCAGCCGGGCCATCGCATCCGGCGCCATCTGCTCGGTGGCCTCGCCGTTCACGCGATAGCTGCCTTCGGTTGGCCGGTCCAGGCAGCCGAGGATGTTCATCAACGTTGATTTTCCCGAACCGGACGGGCCGATGATGGCGATGAACTCACCGGCGTCGATACGCAGCGAGACATCCTTCAGCACCACCACTTCACCCGCGGCCGAGCGATAGGTGCGCGATACGCCATGCAGTTCCAGCAGAGCATCGGCCATGCTCAGATCCCCAACAGGCTGGCAGCTTCCGGCTCAGCGCCGCTTGGCGCCTGGCCGACCACCACGTTCTCGCCTGCCTTCAGCCCGGACAGGATCTGCACCGCCGTCGCGGTGCGCAAACCCGTGCTGACCTCACGCTCGGTGACGCGGCCCTTTGCATCGACCACCTGCACCGTGTCGCGGTTGCTGTCCTTGCCTTCGGATTCGGTCAATGCGGTCAACGGCACCTGCAGTGCGTTGGCAGCGCGTGCCAGTTGCAGGGTGACCTTCACCGTCATCGACGGTTTCAGCTTCAGGCCCGGATTGGCCACATCGAACAGGCCGGCGTAGTACACCGCCTTGGGCGTCTGCGCCGAGCCACCCGCACTGCTGCCGGCCATATCGGCAATCGTCGACGGCGCAGGCTCCAGCTGCTGCAGATGGGATTCGTAGCGGCGGCCACTCGGGCCCAGTGTCGAAAACCACAGCGGCTGGCCGGGCGCGACCAGCTCCACATCGGCCTCCGCGATCTCGGCGCGCACGGTCATCGTATCCATCTGCGCCAGCATCACGATGGTCGGCGTGGTCTGCATCGAGTTCAACGTCTGCCCGGCCTTGGTCACGATAGCGACGATGTACCCGTCGCTGGGCGAGACGATGCGGGAATAGCCGAGGTTGATACGTGCGGTTTCGACCTGGGTCACGGCCTGGTCGATCTGCGCCTGCAGCGCGGCCATCTCCGAGCGCGCCGTATCACGTGCCACCCGCGCGGCCTCGAAACCTTCCTGTGACACCAGGCGTGACGCCACCAGCTGCGACTGCCGCTCGTAGACACGGCTGGACTGGGCGTAACGGGCCTGGCTGGCCGCATGCTGGGCACGCAACGTGTTGGTGGCCGCTTCAGCGCTGCGCAGGGCGATGCGCTGCGGCTGCGAGTCGACCTCGGCAATCAGGTCGCCGGCCTGTACGCGCTGGCCCAGCACCACATGCAGGCGCTTGACCTGGCCGGACACCTGCGCGCCCACCGCCACCAGCTCCTTCGGGTTGACCCGGCCCACCGCCTGCACGGTCTTTTCCAGATCCGCCACTCTTGCCGGCGCGGTGATCAACGCGGCATCATCGCTGTCTGCGAAGGCCCACCAGCCTGCGGCACCCGCAATGAGAGCCACGGCTGCGGCGATGGTCCAGATCCTGCGGTTGTTCATCGAAACGCCCGGCTGCGGGCGGCCACCCAGTGCGACCGCTGAGGCCGCAGTCTGCAAGCCAGGGGTGGACGTTTCTTGGAGCCACTGTGGAGATTGCATGGAGATCCGGCAGCCGTTCAGGCACGCCGCCGCCGGCTGAACCAGGCGATCCGTGTCCACGCAATCTCGACACAATCTCGACCGAGTCTCCATCAATGGCGGCTAGCCTCGGCAACTTGCCGACTGCCTGCCCACCGTGCTCCGTCCCCATCCAGACCTGCCGTCGATCGATGTGCGCCGCGCCTACCTGGCCTGGTGCGCACCTTCGCCGTGGCTGCTCGCCCTGGTACTGGCATCGACCACTGATTGGATGCTGGCCAGTCTCCATGTGCTAGCGCCCCTGCTGGCAGGCTTCGGTGCTACCGCCCTGCTGTGGTTCCGCAGCGATGGGCCAGGCCACGCGAGCCGCCTCGGATCGCCCGCTTCGCTGGCGCTGATCGGCTTGGCAATCTGGTCGGAGCCGACGCCAACCGCCGCCGGTGCCACGCTGCATCTGCTGCTCGCCCTCGCCACCCTGCTGGTCGCCACCCAGATGACGCTCCGCCTGCGCGCCATCCTGCACATGGCCACCCGCCTGCAGGCACGGGTGGATGCGGCCGACATGGCATCACGCTGGGCCCGTTTGTCGGCAGCGGTATCCGCTCTGGCTGCGCGGGATCTGCGCGAAGGGCGGCCGCTGGCGCCGTCGTTGCGTCGCACGCTGGTGCTGGCCACGCTGGCCTGGGCCGCCAACGAGGAAGCACAGGCCATGGAACGCCGACGATGACCTCTCCACTGACATCGCCCTCACCTGCTCACTTTCCAAAGCCGCATCACGCAATGAAACCCGATACCCGCATGCGCCAGGCGCCCCTGGTCCTGATTGCCGAAGACGAAGGCGAGATCGCCGACATCCTTGGTGCGTACCTGGCGCGTTCCGGCCTGCGCAGCGTCCGCGCGGTCGATGGCGAGGCGGCCCTGGCCAGTCATCGCCAGCTACGCCCGGATCTGGTGCTGCTGGATGTGCAGATGCCGAGAATGGATGGATGGCAGGTGCTGAGCGAACTGCGCAGGCGTGGCAATACGCCGGTGATCATGCTCACCGCACTCGACCAGGACGTGGACAAGTTGACCGGCCTGCGCGTCGGCGCCGACGACTATGTAGCCAAGCCATTCAATCCGGCCGAGATCGTCGCCCGTATCCAGGCGGTGCTGCGGCGGAGTGCCAGAGAACCCAGCGATGCGCCCAGCGGGGTGATCCGCCAGGGACCGTTCGAGATCGACCTGCGCAGCCATGAGGTGACAGTGCGCACAGATGAGCAACTGCACGCACTGACCTTCACGCTCACCGAGTTCCGCCTGCTGGTACACATGGCGCGCGCACCGCGCCAGGTGCACAGCCGGCTGGATCTGCTGCACAACTGCCTGCCCGAGGGCGATGCGCAGGAACGGACGGTGGACAGCCACGTCAGCAAACTGCGCCGCAAGCTGGAAGACGTCGGCGTCATCGGCATTCCGGCCACCATCCGTGGCGTTGGCTACCGTTTCCTGGACTGAATGATGAACCCCAAAGGCAAGAGCATCGGCCGCCAGATCACGCTGTCCATCACGGTCGCCTCGCTGTGCTCGACGGTGCTGTCGATCAGCGGCTTCTACCTGTTCTACTACCTGATGGAAGTGTTCTATCCGCGTTGGTACGACGAGCCGGAAACCATCATGCCATCGGGGCTGGAGTGGCTGTGGATCGGCTTGACCGCCTCCGTTGTCGTCATCTTCGCCACGCTGGTCGCCTCGCGCCTGACCCGCCGCATCATCACGCCATTGAACTCGGTGGCCGAAAGCCTGCGCCGGGTCGCCAGCGGTGATCTGGAGGCACGTGCACGCGGCGGCGACACCTCGATGACCGAAGCGGCCACGCTGGTCAGCGATTTCAACTCCATGGCCGAGCGGCTCAGCCGGATGTCCGAGAACCGGGTGTTCTGGAACGCCGCGATCGCGCACGAACTGCGCACGCCGATGACCATCCTGCGCGGCCGCCTGCAGGGCATTGCCGAAGGGGTATTCGAACCGGGCCCGGAACAGTTCAACAGCATGCTCACCCAGCTGGAAGGCCTGACCCGGATCATCGAGGACCTGCGCGTGGTCAGCCTGGCCGAGAGTGGTCATCTGGATCTTCGTCTGCAGCGCAGCGATGTCAGCGTACAGGTGGCGGCAGTGGTGGAAGCGATGTCCGAAGCGCTGACCGAAAGTGGCTTCTCGGTGACCCTGGATGCGCGCCCGTCACTGGCCGACTGCGATCCCGCACGCATCCGCCAGGCGGTGCTGGCGCTGCTGGAGAACGCGCGGCGGCATGCCATTCCGTGTCCGCTGCGGGTGGCCGTCACCCTGGCCGAGGGCCATTGCACCGTGGCCGTGGAGGATGGCGGCCCCGGCGTGCCGGACGAGCTGTGCGACAGCATCTTCGAGGCCTTCCAGCGCACCGATGTCTCGCGTTCGCGGCAGAGCGGTGGCTCCGGGCTAGGTCTGGCGGTAGTACGTGCGATTGCCGTGGCCCATCACGGAACCGCGCAGTGCCGGGCTACCGAACGTGGCGGCAGTTCGTTCGAGATCCGCTGGCCGGTACATGCACGTCGTTGAGGGCGCAACGTTGCGGCAGACGCTGCTCTGGTAGCGGCCCACCTTGGTGGGCATTCGCATCACTGAACGGCGCCGATTTCTCCACGCAATCTCCATCGTCCCTCCATGCCCGCTCCAAAGGGCTGCCGATACTGGGCGTGACCAGGGAGGCGGCAGGTATCCACCCCCTGCCCTGTCTCCACCTTGCCCAGGCATCCCCATGAAACACCCTCACGATCCGGCGGCAGCCGCCGGTAGCATCGGGCAGCAAAACGCGGCCGCCACCCTCAAGGCCATCCTGCGCACCTACCCGTGGCAGCTCACCGGCACGTTCTCGCTGGTGGCGCTGGAGAACGCGCTGCTGCTGGCGTATCCGCTGTTTGCCGGCTTCGCGGTGGACGCAATCATCCGCGGCGACATCGGCCACGCCATCTCGTACGCCGGCGTCGTGCTGTTGTTCTGGCTGGTCGGTGCCGCCCGCCGTGCGGTCGATACCCGTACCTTCACCCGCATCTATGCCAACCTGGCGGTGAATGTGGTGCAGGCACAGCGCAGGCTGGGCCACGCCACCTCCACCTCGGCCGCACGCGTGGTGCTGGCCCGCGAGTTCGTCGACTTCTTCGAGAAGCACGTGCCGATCATCGCCACCGCGCTGGTATCGATGTTCGGTGCGGCGGTGATGCTGCTGGTGATCGAACCGCTGGTGGGCGCCGCGAGCCTGATCGCACTGCTTGGCGCAGTGTTGCTGATGCCGTCGTTCGCACGCCGCAACGAGCAGCTGCATGGGCGCCTGAACAACCGGCTGGAACATGAAATCCGACTGGTTAACCGGGTCAGCCCCTCGGTGCTGCGTCGCCACTACACCACGCTGTCGCGGCTGCGTATCCTGCTATCTGATCGCGAAGCTGGGGCCTTCGTGGTGGTGGGCGCGGCGGCGGCGGTGTTGTTCGCGGTGACCATCGGCCGTCTCGCCACCACCGACGGTGTTACCCCGGGTCATGTGTACGCGGTGATGACCTACCTGTGGACGTTCGTCGGCAGCCTGGACGATGCACCGTCGATGGTGGATCAGCTGGCGCGCTTGAAGGACATCGGCCGCCGCGTCAGCCCGGGGATGAACGATGCGGAGCGCAAGGATGCCGCTTGACCGGTAAATGCCCACCTTGGTGGGCAACGATGTATCGCGGCGCCAACCAAGGTTGGCGACTACCGGGGCAACGGTGCCAACCAAGATTGAGGGGTTACCCAGAGGCTGCCGTGCGTCCGCACATCGCCAACGCACCGATGATCAATGCCTCCATGCTGCGGTCGAACTCGGCCTGCTGTGCCTTCCTATCCAGTGGCCGCCGCGACGTATCGACCACCGCATTCCGCGAGTACACGGTGTCGGCCAACGCCACGGCGTGATACGCCACGGTCGACAGCAACCACGCTGCCTGCTCCAGCGGGAGGCCATGTGCACGACTGAACTCGGCATGATGGCGCTGGATGCGGGCCAGCATCTCCGGCGTCTTCGCGCCGTGGCTGACCAGGAATGGCGCCAGGCCCGGATTGGCATCCACCAGCGCCCGCAGTGAACGCTGGAATGCGCGCAGGTCCTCCTCGATGCTGCGCCGGCCAGCGGCATCCAGCGCCGGCGCCTGCCAACGCTCGAAGATCGCCTCGGCCACCAGCTCGCGCAGCGCCGCCAGATTCGCCACATGCTTGTACAGCGCGATGTGGCTCACCCCCAGCGCCGCCGCCACGCCCACGAAGCTCAGCGCCGGCAGCGTCATTGCAATGCCGGCGTCGGCGATGCGGTCGCGGGTGATGGTGGGCGGTCGCCCACGGGTGGCGGTCTTTTTCGGTGCAGCCATGCGGTAACGGCTCCTGCGCGATGCGCGGGCAAGGGCTGCCATGGTGGTCCGCAGCGACGCGGTGGTCAACGCATCCCGTGGCCGCTGGACAGGCCTGGGTTGCGACTTGATCAATTTAGTTTACTATGATGTAACTAATTCGCATTCGCAGTGCCCAGGATCTTTGTCGATGTCCGCGTCTCCCACTTCAATCCCCCCGGCCGGACCGCTACGCAGTGCCGACCATGATCGCGGCCTGCAGGCGCTGCAGGTCCAGGTGGTCGCGGTTGCACAGCCATGCGCCAGCCTGCTGCGCCTCGTGGTCCAGTTGCCGGAGCAGGCAGCCCTCGCGCCGTGGCAGCGCGCAAACACTGCCGTGCGCATCCAGCTCGGCGCCGCCTTCGGCGATGTGTCACGGATCTACACCGTGCGCTGCGTCGACGCGCACACGCGCCGATTCACGCTGGATGTGGTGCTGCACGAAGCACCAGGACCGATGCTGGCCTGGGTACGTGCGCTGCGCCCCGGTGATGCCTTCGATCTGACCGGGCCGCGCCCGCATCTGCAGGTGCCGCAGCGTGAAGGTGCCAGCGCTCTCCTGTTCGCTGATCAGAGCGCCATCCCAGCCCTGTCTGCGTTGCTGCAGCAATGGCCGGCCGGTCTGCATGCGCAGGCCTGGATCGCCTCGAATGATCCCTTCCCGGTAGACGAGCTGCCCCGCATCGATGGTGTCTGCGTGCAGCGCCTGGCCACCGGTGATGCGCCCTTGCTGCAGCAGGCACGCAGACTGCACCCGGACGCCAACAACACCGTCTGGGCGGCCGGCGAACGCGAGGAAATGCGCGCCCTGCGCCGCCACTTCATCGAAGCGGTCGGCCTGGCACGCACCGACGTCGCCGTTGCCGGCTACTGGAAACGTGGCGAGACCACCACCGACACCGACCAGCGCCGCCGCCGCAACTACGAGCGCGTGCTGGCCCGCGGCGGTGGCCTGCAGGACCTCGACGACCTCGCCGACGATATCTGATCCACCCCGCAGCACCCGCGCTCCGCGCTTCGCTCCACCCAGCCACAGATCGCCCACGCACCTCGCGTGCAGCACTGCCCCAGCGGCAGCGCCGTGCCCTCTGCCAGCCACTCCACAGCCCGCGTCGTCCTGCCCGTGCAGGTCATCGACGGCGCCGTGCTGGCCGATCGCACGACCCACCACGACGAGAACCGCCATGTCCCTCCCCGCCCGAACCCTGCCCCTCCCGCGCCGTACCGCGCTGTCCCTCGCCGCGCGCGCGGCATTGCTGCCTGCGCTGCTGATCGCCACTGCCGCCCACGCCAACGACGCGCCCGATGGCGCCCGCCAGCTGCCCACGGTGAACGTACGCGCCGACAAGACCGCGCCTACCGATGCCTACGCCGGTGGCCAGGTGACGCGCGGCAGCCGTGTCGGCCTGCTCGGCGACCTCGATTTCATGGACACACCGTTCAACACCACCCGCTACACCGCCGAATTCATCGAGAACATCCAGGCACCGGATCTGGTACGGGTGATCGCGCTGACCGACCCGAGCGTCTACAACAGCGGTTCCAGTGGCGGCATCACCGATTACTTCAACATCCGTGGCTTCGGCGTGGCCTCCTCGGACATCGGCTTCGGCGGCCTGTACGGGCTGATTCCCTACTACCGGGTCACCCCGGAACTGGCCGAGAACATCGAGGTGCTGAAGGGTCCGTCCGCGCTGCTCAACGGCATGCCGCCGGGCGGTTCGGTCGGCGGCAGCGTCAACCTTGTACCGAAGCGTGCCGGCGACACGCCGTTGACCCGCTTCACCGCCAGCTACGGCAGCGACGCACAGTTCGGTGGCCATCTGGATATCGGCCGCCGCTTCGGCGCGGACAAGCAGTTCGGCATGCGCCTCAATGCCGTGCACCGCGATGGCGACACCGCCACCGACCACCAGCAGCACAAGGCGCAGCTGGCATCGCTCGGCCTGGACTGGCGCGGCGAGCGCTCGCAGGTATCGCTGGACCTGTTCAGCAGCCGCGACCACGTGGATGGCCTCAACCGTGGTGTCTCGCTGGCACCTGGCCTGGCCGTGCCGCGCCCGCCGGAGGCCAGCACGCTGTTCGCACCGGACTGGACCTTCAGCACCGTCAAGGACCAGGCCGCCGCGCTGCGCTGGTCGTTCGACATCAATGATCACCTGCAGGCGCACGCCAGCTACGGCCACGGCCATACCGATTTCGATTCCATCGCCAGCGGCACCACGCTGATCACCAATGCCGCCGGCGACTTCCGCAACAACTTCGCCCACCAGCGTTTCATCTACAGCAAGGACACCGCCGAAGCAGGGCTGTCGGCAAGCTTCCGCACCGGCCCGGTCGATCATGCACTGGCCATCAGCGCCGCCTGGTACCACCACGATTACAAGTTCGGCTTCCAACGCAACCTGCTGGCCCGGGACTGGGTGACCAATATCTACAATCCGCAGTGGGGCCCGGCCATCGACCGCAGCTTCAGCAATGCGTCGCTGCCGAAGACCGGCGAAGTCCGCACCACCAGTTTCGGTATCGCCGACACGCTGTCCTTCATCGATGACCGCGTGCAGCTGACCCTTGGCATCCGCCGTCAGACCGTGCTCAGCGATACCATCGACGGCAGCACTGGCAAGCGCACGTCGCGCTACGACACCAGCGCCAACACTCCGGCCGGCGCGCTGCTGTTCAAGGCCAGTGACCGCCTGTCGCTGTACGCCAACTACATCGAAGGGCTCAGCCAGGGCAGCACCGCCCCGGTCAGCGCAGCCAACGCCGGCGAAGTGTTCCCACCGTACAAGACCCGCCAGCGCGAGGTCGGCGCCAAGTTCGACTTCGGTCGCCTGGCCAGTGCGCTTAGCTTGTACGAGATCGAGAAGCCCGGCTCCTACACCGACCCGGCCACCAACGTGTTCTCGTTCGGCGGCCAGCAGCGCAACCGTGGCGTGGAATGGACCGTGTTCGGCCAGGCCACCGGACAGCTGCGTGTGCTGGGCGGAATCGGCTGGCTGCAGCCGAAGCAGACCCGTACCCAGGGCGGCATCAACCAGGGTCGCCTGGCCACCGCCACCCCGCAGTGGCAGGGCAAGCTGGGCCTGGAGTGGGATGTGCAGGCCGTGCCGGGCCTCACCCTCACCGGCAATGCAGTCAGCCTGTCCAAGGGCTACATCAATGCCGACAACAGCCAATGGGTGGCCGGCCGCACCGTGTTCGACCTCGGTGCCCGCTATGCACTGCAGGCCGCCGGTCACCCGTTGGTGCTGCGCGCCACCGTGCAGAACCTCACCAACAAGGCGTACTGGGCAGGCAGCCTCGGCTCCGGGCTGGGCACGCCGCGCACCGCCGTGCTGTCGGCCACCGTCGATTTCTGATGCCTGATGCACGGGCGCCACGCCATCGCGCGTGCGCCCCGGAGAAGTGATGTGAGCGTTTCCCGTACCACCGTCGTGCTGGCCTGGCTGCCGCTGGCCTCACGCATCCTCGCCGCGTTGTTCGGCGGCTATGTGCTGGCCGCGCTGTGCAGCATCGCCGCACTGGCGCTGCCCATCGATGGCCGCCAGGCCGTGTTCACCGGCATGCTGGCCAGCTTCCTGTTGTATGCGGGCGCCGTAGTCTGGGTGTTCGCGGTGCGCTCGGCCTGGCGCGCATGGCTGGGCCTGATCGTCGCCGCGTTGCCACTGTGGCTGGTTGCACAGACGGTCGGCAACGGAGGCACTGCATGAGCAAGGTCGATCGCACCCCGAAGCCACGCGGCATCCGCCAGACCATGTCCGACCTGCATATCTGGGTCGGGCTGCTGGCCGGCTGGATCCTGTACGCGATGTTCCTCACCGGCACCGCCAGCTACTTCCGCGACGAGCTCTCGCGCTATACCCGCCCGGAAATCGCCACGCCGTCTATATTGCCGGATGCCGCTATCGTCACGCAGCGCACCGTCGCCACGATCATGGCCGACACGCCAGCGGCCAGCCAGATCAACCTCGGCCTGCCGAGCACGCGCATGCCATGGGTGTCGGCGATGTGGGCCAGCCCGGGTGGGCGTGGCCGGCATGGCTTCGACTCGGGCCTGTTCGATGCCAACACCGGCGCGCCGCTGCAGGCACGCGACACCGGCGGCGGCGACTTCTTCTATGCATTCCATTTCAACCTGCATTACATGCCTGCGATGTGGGGTCGCTGGATCGTCGGCCTGTGCGCGATGTTCATGCTGGTGGCCATCGTCAGCGGCGTGATCACCCACAAGAAGATCTTCGCTGACTTCTTCACCTTCCGCTGGGGCAAGGGCCAGCGCTCGTGGCTGGATGGTCACGCGGCACTCTCGGTGCTCGGCCTGCCGTTCCATTTCATGATCACCTGGAGCGGGTTGGTGATGCTGGCGGTGCTGTACATGCCGTGGGGCCTGGCCAAGCTGCCGGACAAGCGCCAGCAGGCCGAGGTGGTCAGCGAGATGCGCCTGTTCCTGCCACCGCAGAAAGCCGCGGGCCAGCCTGCCCCGCTCACCGACGTCGGCGCACTGGTGCAACAGGCCGAGCAGCGCTGGGGAACCGGATCGGTGGGCAGCGTGCAGGTGCAGAACCCCGGCGACCAGAACGCACTCGTGGCCGTGGTGCGTGCGCAGTCCAGCCGTGTTTCCACCACACCGAACTATCTGCTGTTCGACGGCAGCGGCGGGCAGTTGCTGCAGGTCAAGGAGCACTCGGGCGTCGCCGCCGATACACAGGGCGTGCTGTATGGTCTGCACCTGGGCCGCTTCGCCGATGCCGCCCTGCGCTGGCTGTACTTCATCGTCAGCCTGGCCGGCACCGCCATGGTCGGCACCGGGCTGGTGCTATGGACGGTCAAGCGCCGTGCGCAGCTGCCCGATCCGCAGCGCCCCTACTTCGGCTTCCGCCTGGTCGAGCGTCTCAACATCGCCACCGTCGCCGGCCTGTCGGTGGCGATGGCGGCCTATCTGTGGGCGAACCGCCTGTTGCCCACTGCCATGGACGGTCGCGCGGCGTGGGAGGTGCATGTGTTCTTCCTGGCTTGGGCGGCCATGTTCGTGCACGCCACGCTGCGGACACCCAAGCGAGCGTGGATCGAACAGTTCCTGCTGGCGGCGTTGCTGCTTGCACTGCTGCCGGTGCTGACGGCGATGACTACGGCACATCCGTTGTGGCGCACGCTGGTCGCAGGCGATTGGGCCTTTGCCGGGACCGACCTGACCCTGCTGGCATTGGCCGCCCTGCACACGCTGCTGGCCTGGCGCACCTGGCGGCATGCACCGAAGGTGAAGCGCACACGGCCGTCTGCAGCGTCACGCAATGCGGTTTCCGAGGCCAGCGCATGATCCACGTCATTCTGTTCGTGCTGTCACTGGCCGCGTTCGGTTGTCTGGCGCTGGCGATGGAGCGCCATCAGCGCGATGTGCTGCGCCGTGTGTTGAGCGCGCAGGCGACCGAGAAACTGCGCGCGGTCGGCTGGGCGCTGCTGGTGTTCAGTGCCGTGTTCGCCATGCGCGGGCTGGGAGTGGGTTTCGGTCTGGCCGCGTTGTCCGGGCACACCAGCGTGGCCGCAGGTGTTGTGGTGGTGGCGATGGTGGCGCATGGGCGGCGGGATCGGTAGATGCCCACCTTGGTGGGCACCGGTGAAAGCGACGCCAACCAAGGTTGGCGACTACCTAGACCGACAGGCATCAATGCGTCGCTCGGCTCTACAGAAAAGCCGCCATGCGCTGCAGTTCGTCTTCAAGCGCGGAACGAAACACGCGGTCGCGAGCCAGCGACTTGCCGGCATAGCCCACGCTGGACGCCAGTTCACCGTCGCGCACGCTGAGATTGGCCCAGCCCACCACCTGGTCGTGCCACAGCATCGGCAACGCGTAGTAGCCGTATTGGCGCTTCGGCGCAGGCGTGTAGGCCTCGAACTTGTACACCCAGCCCCAAAGCAGCTCGAAGCGGCGGCGGTCCCACACCACCGGGTCGAACGGCGCCAGCAGGCGCACCTGTTCGTCCGGCGCATGCCGGTGCGAGCGCGGGTTCTCGTCCGCCGGCCAGTACCAGGTGGTGCCGTCCAGCGTGCAGCTGGCCAGCTGGTGCTTGGCCAGCATCAACGCCTGCCGGGTCTGCTCGGCCAGATGCGGTGCGCCATAGCCCAGTAGGCGCACCAGATAGGTCAGGCTGGCCGACGGCAGTGGCGCGTACTTGCGCACCACCAGATCGATCAGGGCGGCGGCGCGTTCAATCTGCGCCTGCTCGCTGGCATCTGCCTCGGCGTGGTCGGCCACGGCGTAGATGCGGGTGCCGCTGTCGCGCCGCTGCACGCGCAGCAGGCCACGGTAATGCATGCCATCCAGCAGGTGCGTGCTGGCATTGCTGGTGCCGCCCCAGTAGTTGGTCACCCGCCCATGCGCGAACGCCTGATCCACCTCCCGCGGGTGCACGCTGCCGCGCTCGCGCACGAAGGCCAGCACGTCGGCCGCGCGGCGATGGGTCTCGGCGTCCCACTCGCGCTTGGACACGCGCGGGTGCATCAGCGCCAAATGCTCGCGTGGCAGGAAGCCGTAGTTCACCAGGCAATCTTCTTCCACCGGCAGGCGCGTATAACGGCGCTCCAGATCACCGGCGCGATAGTCCTTCACCCGGTGGCGCAGGGTCAGGTCCTGCGCACGTGCCGCGCGCGGATCGGGTCGGCCTGCACGAAGCCCAGGCGCCGGATCGCGGTCATCAGCGTGGTGGGTTTGAACAGCGTGCGCGCCACCGCATGGCGGCGCAGATCATCGAGAGTGGGCGTGGCAGGCATGGCCGCATTGTAGATCCACGCCATGCCTGGATGCTGCCTTGGCCAACCGTGCGACGGCATCCACGCATGGAGTGGATCTACCGAAGCTCCAATACCTCCAGCGAACTATCACCAGCGCACGCATGCCCTGCTTGAATTCGGCGATCACTTCCTCGTCCTGCACGCGGCGGCCGGTCAACACTTCGGTTTCGTCATCCACCAGCCCGTACACCGTATCCGCACCGGCAATGCAGTAGAACGCTATCGTGGCCAGCAACCAGCGCGCCTTGTCCAGCGGCAGGCCGAACACCTCGGCCACATGCGCCTGGTGCGAGGCGATCTTCTCCAGCATCGGCGTGGTCGCCACCGAACGGCGCAGCAGGTAAGGCGGCAACCCCGGGTGCGCTTTCACCACCTCGCACAGTGATTCCACGAACCCCAGCAGGTAGGCCTGCAACCCACCCGGCGCATCGGCAGACGCACGCGGAATCTGCCAGCGCTGGAACACCGTATCGGCAACCAGCCGCTTCAAGGCCTCCAGATTGGCCACGCGCTTGTAGAGCGCGGCCTGGGTCACCGCCAGCTCGGCGGCCACATTGGCCATGGTCAGGTTCGGCAGGCCCAGCGTGATGCCGATGTCGGCCAGCCGATCGGGGGTGATGGTAGGCGGGCGGCCACGGGCCGGCGCCGGGATCTCAGGTTGCATGCTCATACCGTAGCGAGGGTGCCAGCAAGGGGACCCTCTTGTCCGCTTCATGTAATTTAGTTTAATTTACTCAACTAATTCGGAATGCGTCTGGTTCGCAACCCCGCCGCCGTCCGCAATCGAGCCCATGGCTCACTCCCCGCCAGGTTCCCACCCAGCCGACAACCCTGCGCTGCGCCCACCCCCGTGCTTGCCGTCGGCAGCGCGCCAGGCGCGTTCGCACCTGCGATTCACAGGAATCTGGCATGACCGTGTACGACCTTTCCTCTCTGCTGCAGCGCGCAGCTGCTGATCCGACCCGCCTGGTGATGCTCCCGCCGGGCATGGCCCGGCGCTACCAGAGCACCCCCAATGCGCGTAGCGGCCAGACGCAGGCGCTGGGCATCCGGGTGTCGGTCCTGGCGCTGGGCCTGCTGGCCTCGTTCGCCGCGCTGGCCGAGTCGACGCCGTCCACCCTGCCTTCGGTGCAGGTGCAGGAACAGCGCCGGGTGACCGGCGACTATGCCGGCGGACAGGTGGCCTCTGGCAGCCGCGTCGGCCTGCTCGGCGACAAGGACTTCATGGATACGCCGTTCAGTACGGTCAGCTACACCGAAGCCTTCATCCGCGACCGCCAGGCCAAGGACCTCACCGACGTCATCGCCGCCACCGACCCCACGGTGTTCAGTAACGGCGTCACCGGTTCCTGGAGCGAGAACTACGCCATCCGCGGCTTCGCCTCCAGCAGCAGCGACACCACCTTCAACGGCCTCAGCGGCATCGCGCCGTACTACCGCACCTCACCGGAAATGTTCGAGCGCATCGAGGTGTTGAAGGGCCCGTCCGCCCTGCTCAACGGCATGCCGCCGGGCGGCTCGGTCGGTGGCAGCGTCAACCTGGTGCCCAAGCGTGCGGATGACCAGCCATTGCTGCGGATCAGCGCCAACTTCGCCTCCGATGCGCAGTTCGGCACCCATGTGGATGTGGGCCGCCGTCTGGGCGCCGACAAGCAGTTCGGCATCCGCTTCAACGGCGCTTACCGTGATGGCGACGGTGCAGTGGGCAAGCAGAGCAAGAAGGTGCAGCTGGGCTCGCTGGCGCTGGATTGGCGCGGCGAGCGCGCCCGCCTGTCGGCCGATCTGTACAGCGCCGACGACCGCGTCGACGGCCCGGCCCGTGGTGTCGGCCTGGCACCGGGCGTCGCCATTCCCCGCCCGCCGCGAGGCGACACACTGATCAACCCGGACTGGGCCTACGTGGACAGCCAGGACAAGGGCGCGATGCTGCGTGGCGAGCTGGATATCATCGACAACCTGATGGCCTACCTGGCCTACGGCACCAGCAAGACCGACTACCGCTACAACGGATCGATCAGCGCGCAGATCCTCAACCCAGCCGGTGACTTCACTACCGTGATCGGCCAGCTGGCGTTCGACATCAAGAAGCAGTCCGGTGATGCTGGCCTGCGCGGCAGCTTCCGTACCGGCAGCGTCGGCCACCAGTGGGCTGCCAACGTGACCCATTACCAGCACACCCAGAACGACTACGGCCGCCGCAGCGTGCCGGGCTGGGACTGGACCACCAACCTGTACAACCCGGTGTGGGGCCCGGCCGCGCCGTTCGTGGCGCCGCATATCTCGCACACCGAGCTGCGGCTGGACAGCCTCGGCTTCGCCGACACCTTGTCCTTCGCCGATGACCGCGCGCAACTGACGCTGGGCGTGCGTCGCCAGCAGGTGGTCAGCGAGACCTTCAACGTGGCCAGCGGTGCGCGCACCTCACGCTATGACGAGAGCGCCACCACCCCTGCCGCCGCGTTGCTGGTGAAGGCCACCGATAAGCTTTCGATCTACACCAACTACATCGAAGGCCTCAGCCAGGGCGCCACCGCGCCGATGACTGCTGCCAACGCCGGCGATGTGTTCGCGCCTTTCCGCACCAAGCAGAAGGAGCTCGGCCTGAAACTGGACCTTGGCAGCTTCACGCACACCTTCAGCGTGTACGAGATCAAGCGCCCGAGCAGCTACACCGACCCGGTCACGAATGTCTTCTCGTTCGGTGGTGAACAACGGAACCGCGGCGTGGAATGGGGTTTCTTCGGCTCACCGCTGGATGGCGTGCGCCTGCTGGGTGGCATGGCCTATGTGCAGCCCAAGCTGACCCGCACGGCCGGTGGCGTGAATGAAGGCCGCATGGCCACGGCGGTTGCGCAGCGGCAGGCCAAGCTGGGCGTGGAATGGGATGTGCCTGCACTGGAGGGCTTTACCCTGACCGGCAATGCCACCGCCATGTCGAAGCAGTACATCAGCGCAGACAATAGCCTGTCGGTACCTGGGCGCACTTTGTTCGATGTGGGTGCGCGCTACAGCACCACCGTGGCCGGACGACCGCTTGCCCTGAGAGCGAGCGTGAACAACGTGACCAACAAGGCGTATTGGGGCATGCCGTTGCTTTCCAGCCTGGCGCTGGGGGCACCGAGAACGGTGTTGTTGTCGGCCACGATGGATTTCTGAAAGGCATCCATGGGCGGCGTGGGCGTACTGTAGAGCCGAGCCATGCTCGGCTCCGTTTCCTTTGATGAGCCGAGCATGGGCTCGGCTCTACAGAATGCCAGGCAATCCGCCAGAAGCATCCACGTATGGCGTGGATCTACCGACACAAGGCACGACCACCCATGCATTGATCAAGAAAGCACGCGCGCCACCACCGCCAGTACCAGCAGATGCCCCACGTAGTACCCATAGAACATCCAGCGCCAGCGTGGCAGTTGCCACTGCACCCGTGCGGCCAGCAGCACCACGGGAACTGCCAGCACGGCCCAGCCGTTCCGGTTGGCCCAGCACACCGCCGCCAAGGCAATCAGCAGCGTCCACCACGCGCGATGGCGGAACGCGATCCAGGCCAGCAGGACACTGCCGACTCCGGCCCACTGGTAGTCCACCAGCATCGGCAGTACACCCGCCGCCAACAACAGCAACAGGGGCCGGTTGTTGGCCAGCGCGTGCACCGCCACGGCAGCCAGGGCGAACGTGAGTAGGATGTTGAGCGGCAGCCAGGAGCCAAAGACCAAGGCATGCAGCGGTTGGGCGATGACGCCCCACAGGGCCAGGCGACGCATCGACTTGCGAAGGTCGGCGCCCGGTTGGGCCAGGTTGCAGGCCATCACCAGTGCGAACAGCGGAAAGGCGATGCGCCCCAGTTCAGTGACCACCGGCACGTAGCCACCGAACACCACCTTGGCCACGTGGTCGCCGGTCATGGCCAGCAATGCGATCCACTTCAGCAGCTCGCGGGCGCCACTGCCGAGGCTGATGCTGAACGTGGACGTCCTTGTCGTGGTCGCGTGCATCCCAGAAGCTTATGCGCATCGGCAAGCCCATTTCCAGCGTCCCGCAAGCAACACCCCCTGCCTCGGTCGGCGCGAGGCGCTATGCTGGCCGCCCCTGCTTGTGAGACACCCGCCATGCGCACTCTGTACCCAACCATCGAGCCGTACCGCGAGTTCACTCTGCCGGTAAGCGATCTGCACACGCTGCACATCGAAGAGTGCGGCACGCCGGAGGGCATTCCGGTGGTGTACCTGCATGGCGGACCGGGTGCGGGTATTTCGCCCACCCATCGCCGTTTCTTCGACCCGGCGCGCTACCGCATCGTGCTGATCGACCAGCGCGGCAGCGGTCGCTCCACGCCGTTCGGCGAGCTGCGCGACAACACCACGCAGGAACTGGTGGCCGACATCGAGAAGGTGCGCGAGCACCTCGGCATCGAGCGTTGGCTGGTCTATGGCGGTTCCTGGGGCTCGACCCTGTCGCTGGCCTACGCGCAGGCACATCCCGAGCGTGCCACCGGCCTGATCCTGCGTGGCGTATTCCTTGGCCGCGAGATGGAGAACCGCTGGTTCGCGGAAACCAACGGTGGTGCGCGCTGGATCTTCCCGGAGCGCTGGGATCGCTACGAGGCCTACATTCCAGAAGGCGAGCGTGGCGACATGATTGCGGCCTACTGGACGCGCATGGACAGCGCCGATGAGGCCACCCGCATCGCAGCCGCGCAGGCCTGGCTGGGCTGGGAAGACAACGCCGCCACCCTGCAGCACGACGTGGATGCTGTTTCTACCGACGACCCGCTGGACACGCTGGCCAAGGCCCGCATCGAAGCGCATTACTTCCGCAACGGTATCTTCCTGGAACCGAACCAGCTGTTGCGCGATATAGATCGCATCCGCCATCTGCCCGGCGTGATCGTGCAGGGCCGCTATGACATCATCTGCCCGCCGCGCAGCGCCTGGGACCTGGCCAAGGCCTGGCCGGAGGCAAAGCTGGAGATGGTGATCTCGGGACATGGCGCGAACGAGCCGGCGACGGTCGATGCGCTGGTGCGCGCCACGGACGCGTTTGCCGACCGGAACTGAAGAGAGGGGGTAGCGCCGGCCGCTGGCCGGCATCCCACTGTTCGAGGGCAGAGTCGACTGTCAGTCGACTGCTCTCGGCGGGAAGCCTAAAACCCCGCGCTGCGCGCGATAGTCGACCAACAGTCGACTCTACCCATCCGTCTCCCCGCAGCCGCCTCTGGGCCGTCGATCACGGCAGCCCGGTGAATGGCGGCTCACCGCCACCGGCCAGGCAGGCGGATTCTTCGCAGCTCGCTTACAGGCAGGCGCCGATGATCCGGCCGTGGCCACGGACAACCCTGGCCTACCTCCCTACTTCTGGAGCCTGCCATGACCGGTGTTCGCTATCTCCCCGTCGCTCTCGCACTTTGCGCGGGCCTGCTTCTCGGTGCGTGTTCCAAGACCCAGGATGCCAGCAAGGCCACCGCGGCCGAGGACGTAACCGAAGTGAAGCTGATTCCAGCCTATGAATCGCTGGACAAGGACAAGGACGGCATCGTCACCCTGGCCGAGGTGGATGCAGTGGCGCCCGACTGGGCCGAACGCCTGCACGCCTGCGATACCGATCGCAACAAGACGTTGAGCCGCGGCGAGTACGACGTGTGCAAGCAGACCAGCACCGCGCATTGATCCCTTTATGCGCCATCGATTGGCGCGATGCTCGCCCGGCTATACCAAGGTATAGCCGGGCTAACCCACGAGCCTCTAGGACTACCCCATTCAGGGGCGGACAATAGCGCCACTGGCCAGGGCAACCCTGGCTGGCTCCCTCCCTTCATGGAGACGCAGATGGACCCCGACCCTGCTGGGCGCCCCGCGCCCCGTATGCCCGCCTGTTGCCTGTTCCTGGCGCCCGCCCGCCGGTCCCCGCCTGCCTGAGTGACGGGGGATCGTCAGGCACCGCCTGCCTGGAGATCGCCCCCATGTCCTACAAGATCCTCTACATCACCCTGCGCCGCCTGATCGGCGAGCGCGATGTTGCCGCCCTGCGCAGCCAACTGCTGCAGCACGGCCCCGTGGTTTTCGCCCGTTCGCTGTCGCTCGGTTCGCCGCGCGTGGTCGCCGACGCACTGTCGCTGCTGCCGATCAGCGAGCGCATCAACGTGCTGCGCCATCTGCCCTACCCCCTTCGCGATGCGATGAAGCCGCTGTGCATCGGTGGCAGCCAGCGCCTGCATATGCAGCCGTGGTCACCGGCGGTACTGGCGATGCGCCACGCCTGATCCGTTGCATCCATTCCGTTCGTATTCCGGCCGCGGCCGGCTCTGACATTCAAGGAGTTCCCATGAGCCTGCTCAACGCCTGGTTCAATGCCTTCCTGCGCAGCCGTCGCGCAGGCAACCTGTTCGGCCGTCGCGCCATGCCCGAAGCCGGCTTCGGCCCGGGCAGCGCCGAAGCCGCACCGTTCGCGCTCACCACCGGCCTGGTGACCCTGTCGCAGCTGGACGAGCCGCGCCTGCTGGCCGCGCTCGACTCGCACGTCGATGGCCTCAGCCCGCATGAGGCCGAGGAGCGGCTGGCCACGCTCGGCCCCAACGAGGTCGATCACGAAAAACCGCTTCCGTGGTGGCGCCATCTGTGGCAGTGCTACCGCAATCCGTTCAACCTGCTGCTGACCGTGCTGGCGGCGGTGTCCTGGCTGACCGAGGACATCAAGGCCACCGTGGTGATTGGTGCGATGGTGCTGCTGTCCACGCTGATCCGCTTCGTGCAGGAAGGCCGTTCCAACCGTGCCGCCGAGCGGTTGAAGGCACTGGTCGGCAACACCGCGCGCGTGCTGCGCCGCAATCCGGGCACCGAGGCGGCAGACGTTGCCGACCAGTATTTCGGTGCCCACCTGCACAGCCGTCGCCCGGCGCGGTTGCTGGACCTGCCGATCCGTGAGCTGGTGCCCGGTGACCACATCGTGCTGTCGGCCGGCGACATGATTCCGGCCGATTGCCGCGTGCTGACCGCCAAGGACCTTTTCGTGGCGCAGGCAGCGATGACCGGCGAGTCGCTGCCGGTGGAGAAGTTCGCGCACCCGGGCGATGGCCTGGCTGGTCTGCTGGAGCAGCACAACCTGCTGTTCATGGGCACCAATGTGGTGTCCGGCACCGCCACCGCCGTGGTGCTGGCCACCGGCAACCGTACCTACTTCGGCACCCTGGCCCAGCGCAGCACCGCCACCGACCGCGCGCCGACTGCGTTCCAGGCCGGCGTCAACAGTGTCAGCTGGCTGCTGATCCGCTTCGCGTTGGTGATGGTGCCGTTCGTGCTGCTGATCAATGGCTGGACCAAGGGCGACTGGACCGAGGCATTCCTGTTCGCGCTGTCGGTGGCGGTGGGCCTGACCCCGGAAATGCTGCCGATGATCGTCACCTCCACCCTGGCCAAGGGTGCGGTGCTGCTGTCGCGGCGCAAGGTGATCGTCAAGCGCCTGGATGCGATCCAGAACTTCGGTGCGATGGAAGTGCTGTGCACCGACAAGACCGGCACCCTCACCCAGGACAAGATCGCGCTGGAACGGCACACCGATGTGTTCGGTCACGATTCGGAGGATGTGCTGAAGTTTGCCTACCTCAACAGCCATTTCCAGACCGGGCTGATCAACCTGCTGGACCGTGCGGTGCTGGAGCACGTGGAGCTGCAGAGCTCGCTGCGGCTGTCGCAGGACTACCACAAGGTGGATGAGATTCCGTTCGACTTCGAGCGCCGCCGCATGTCGGTGGTGGTGTCCGAACGCGAGGACCACCATGAGCTGATCTGCAAGGGAGCAGTGGAAGAAATGCTGGCGGTGTGCAGCACCGTGCGCGAGAACGGCGAGGACAAGGCGTTGGATGAGCAGCGGCTGGCGCGCGTGCGGCAGACCACGGAGGAACTGAACGAACAGGGCCTGCGCGTGGTGGCAGTGGCGATGAAGGAAACTGCTGCCAGCCAGACCGTGTATTCGCAGGCTGACGAGTGCGGCCTGACCCTGGTCGGCTACGTGGCCTTCCTCGACCCGCCCAAGGAATCGGCTGCGCAGGCATTGCAGGCGCTGGCCGCGCATGGCGTGGAGGTGAAGGTATTCACCGGTGACAACGAACTGGTGACCGCCCGCGTCTGCGCGCAGGTCGGGCTGGAGGCAGACACCATTCTGACCGGTCCGCAGATCGAGCGCATGGATGACGGCGCGCTGTCGCGGGCGCTGCACCACCACCGCGTGTTCGCTCGCCTGACCCCGCTGCACAAGGAGCGCCTGGTGCGCGAGCTGCGTGCGCAGGGCAAGGTGGTCGGTTTCCTCGGCGATGGCATCAACGATGCACCGGCGCTGCGTGCGGCGGACATCGGCATCAGCGTGGACAGTGCGGTGGACATCGCCAAGGAGGCGGCCGACATCATCCTGCTGGAAAAGAACCTGATGGTGCTGGAGGAAGGTGTGATCCAGGGCCGGCGCACCTTCAACAACATGCTGAAGTACATCCGCATGACTGCCAGCTCCAACTTCGGCAACGTGTTCTCGGTGCTGGTGGCCTCGGCCTTCCTGCCGTTCCTGCCGATGCTGCCACTGCAGCTGCTGGTGCAGAACCTGCTGTACGACATCTCGCAGATCGCCATTCCGTTCGACAACGTGGACGAGGAGCTGGTGCGCAAGCCGCTGAAGTGGAACCCGGCAGACATTGGACGCTTCATGGTGTTCTTCGGGCCGATCAGCTCGATCTTCGACCTGAGCTGCTTTGCCCTGATGTGGTACGTGTTCGATGCGCGCACACCAGCCGACCAAGGCCTGTTCCAGTCCGGCTGGTTCGTGGTGGGCCTGCTGACCCAGACGCTGATTGTGCACATGATCCGTACACCGAAGGTGCCGTTCCTGCAGAGCATCGCCGCGCCGCCGCTGCTGGTGATGACCGGCCTGATCATGGCCATCGGCGTGGCCCTGCCGATGAGTCCGCTGGCTGGCTACTTCAAGCTGCAGGCCCTGCCGACCGGCTACTGGCCGTTCCTGGTGGCGATCCTGTTCGGCTACGCGGTGCTGACCACCCTGCTGAAGAAGATCTACATCCGTCGCTACGGCTGGCAGTAAGCGCCCGCCGCCTGGTCCAGGGAGAAGCACAATGGACATCAATCCGAACCTGCCGGCGTTCAACGCCGGCGCGACCCTGAGCTCGTTGATCAGCCTCTCGGTGGCCTTCGTGCTTGGCACCGTCATCGGCCTGGAGCGACAGCTGCGCCAACGCACCGCCGGTCTGCGCACCAATACACTGGTGGCGGTGGGTGCGGCAGTGTTCGTGGACCTGGCCGTGCGCTTCCACGACCTGTACGGCGGCCCGCCGTCGCCACTGCACGTGGTGGCCTATGTGATCTCCGGTGTCGGCTTCCTCGGCGCCGGCGCGATCATGAAGGACGGCGCGCAGGTGTCCGGCCTGAACACCGCGGCCACCCTCTGGGGCTCGGCGGCGGTTGGCGCCTGTGCGGGTATCAAGCTGCTGCCCGAAGCGGTACTGGCGGCCGTGTTCGTGCTGGCCGCCAACACCCTGCTGCGGCCGGTGGTGAACCGCATCCAGCGGCAGCCGTTGCCGGAAGCGTTCAGCGAAGCAACCTATGCGATCAACGTGGTCTGCCAACGTGAGCAGCAGGCCGAGGTGCTGGACCAGCTGTTGCTGCTGCTGGAACAGGCGCACTACCCGGTACGCGCGGTGGACCAGCGCCCGTTCGGCGAGCGTGACGTGGAGATAGAAGCCGTACTGTATGCCACCACGGTGGATGCCGGTGAACTGGATGCGGTGCTGGCCACGCTGGCGACCACCCCCGGCGTGCTGCAGGGGTTCTGGAACGCCAGCCTGGAGGAGTAGCCGCTCGGTAGTGCCGGCCGCTGGCCGGCCACACCGTCTACCACTTTGGTAGGTGCCGACCTTGGTCGGCACAATCCTGGAGATGCCGGCCAGCGGCCGGCACTACCCGGCATCGCTTTGGTGGGTGCCCGCATCCACCCAAGGCGGCTTTGCTATCCTTCCCCCCCACGCCAGGGAGACGTCCCGATGCCATCGCTGTCGCCCCGCCGCCCGCTGGTGCTGCTGGCCCTGATCGTTGTGATGGCGGCGATCTTCCTGGTCGATACCGTCACCGACTACGCCGTGGCTGCGGCCTGCTTCTATGCAGCGGTCATCCTCGCCGCATCACGAGTGCTGAGTGCGCGCGGGCTGATCAGCCTGGCCATCGCCTGCATCGCACTCACCGCCCTGAGCTTCTTCCTCACCCGCTTCGGCACCTATCGCATCGGCCTGGTCAATTCGGTGATCGGCATGCTGGTGATCGGCATCACCACCTACCTCGCGTTGAAGATGGAAGCGGCCAAGGCCGCAGTGCAGGAAGCGCAGGGCCGGTTGCTGCGGGTGGCGCGCGCGTCGACCGTGGGCGAGCTGACCACCTCCATCGCACATGAAGTCAACCAGCCGCTGGCGGCCATTGCCAGCAGCGCCGAGGCCTGCCAGCGCTGGCTGGCACAGGACCCACCGAACGTCGACAAGGCCCGGCAGACCGTGTCCCGCATCCTGGACGATGCACATCGCGCCGGTGACGTGATCGCCCGCATTCGCGGCCTGACCCAGGGTGCGGCACCGGAACGACGCGCCTTCGACCTGAACCAGGCGGTGGAGGAAATGCTGGCGCTGTCGCGCAGCGAGCTGGACCAGCACGGCGTGGCCGTGGCCCTGCTGCTCGATGCCGACCTGCCGCTGGTACAGGCCGATCGCGTGCAGGTGCAGCAGGTGATCGGCAACCTGATCCTCAATGCGGTGGACGCAATGGAGGCCGTGCCCGCCGCTGATCGACGCCTGTCCCTGTTGACCCAACGCGACGGACAGCGGATCAGCCTCAGCGTGCGCGACCGCGGTGTCGGCCTGCCAATCGACCATCCTGAGCGCGTGTTCGATGCCTTCTGGACCACCAAATCACACGGGCTGGGGCTCGGTCTCAGCCTGAGCCGTTCGATGATCGAAGCCAACGAAGGCAGGATCCGAGCCGAGCGCCCCAGCGGCGGGGGTGCCTGCTTTGTGTTTGACCTGCCCATCGCCACGGAACTTCCTCATGCGTAAGCCCGCTGCACCCGCCGCCGATCCAGCGCCCATCGTCTATGTGATCGATGACGATCCGTCGGTGCGCGCCGCGCTGGAAGACCTGCTCGCCTCGATGGGCCTGCAGGTACGGGCCTTCGCCTCCACCCAGGCATTCCTCGAGCACGAACTGGAAGATGCACCGGCCTGCCTGGTGCTGGATGTGCGCATGCCCGGCCAGAGTGGGCTGGAGTTCCATCGCACGATGGGCAGCCACGGCCTGCAGCTGCCGGTGGTGTTCATCACCGGCCACGGCGACATCGCGATGGGTGTCAACGCGATCAAGGACGGTGCCATCGAGTTCCTGACCAAGCCGTTCCGTGACCAGGAGCTGCTGGATGCAATCCACAAGGGGATCGACATCGACCGCCAGCGCCGCCGTGACGGCGAGGCACTGGACGCCCTGCAGCAGCGCTGGAATACCCTCAACCCCGGCGAGCGCGAGGTGGTCGACGGCGTGGTGCGCGGCCGCCTCAACAAGCAGATCGCCGGCGACCTCGGGGTGAGCGAGATCACCGTGAAGGTGCGCCGCGCACAGGTGATGCGCAAGATGGGCGCGCGTACGCTGGTCGACCTGGTGCGCATGTACGACCGCTTGCAGGCGGGCACCCCATGAGCGTGCATGTCGCGCTGCTACGCGCAGTCAACGTCGGCGGCACCGGCAAGCTGCCGATGGTTGAACTGGTGGCGATGTGCGAGGACGCAGGCTTCACCGACGTCCGCACCTATATCGCCAGCGGCAACGTGGTGTTCCGCAGCGGACTTGACGAAGCCGGCGTGCGGAAAGCCCTTGGCCAACGGCTGCAGGCCTATGCCGGAAAACCGGTGGGTGTGCTGGTGCGCTCGGCAGCCGAGATCGCGGCGGTTGCCGCCGGCAATCCGTTCCCGCACGCCGCCGGCAATCGTGTGGTCGCGCTGTTCGTGGATGAGGCACTGCCCACGGATCCCTTGACCGGGGTGACCGGCCTGCGCGATGAGCAGCTGGTGCTGGGTACACGCGAGATCTTCGTCCACTATGGCGACGGCATGGCCGACTCACGCCTGCGGATTCCCTATGCCCAGCAAGGCACCGCCCGCAACCTCAACACGGTCGGCAAACTTGCGGCAATGGCCGCCGCGCTTGGCCAGGCCACCCCAGGCGGTAGAGGGAGACGGTAGAGTCGACTCTACCGTGTGCTTCGCCCTGCATCCTGCACTTCCGTGTGATGGGTTGAATCCCGCTACTTCTTCGTCGCCAGCACGATCACCCCGGCAACCACCAGGCCGATGCCGCTCCACTCCCGCAGGCTCGGTCGTTCGCCCAGCAGCAGGTAAGCCAGCACGATCACCAGCACCACGCTGAACTTGTCGACCACCGCCACCTTGGCCAGTTCACCACTCTGCAGCGCGCGGAAGTAGAACAGCCACGAGGCGCCGGTGGCCAGTGCCGACAGCACCAGGAACAGCTGCGTGCGCCCCGGCAGCAGCAATGGATTCGACCACTTGCCGCTGATCACCACCAGCGGCAGGATCACCGCCGCCACCACCAGGGTGCGGATGGCCATGGCCAGATCCGAGTCGACGCCCTTGACCCCAACCTTGGCGAACAGCGCGGTCAGAGCGGCGAAGCAGGCTGACAACCCGGCCCAGACGAGCCATTGCGGAACGCTCTGCATGTTGCGCCACTCCCGGCTCCAAGAGCACCCACCGCCAACGCTACTCCCATTGCCCGCCTGCGCAAGCAGTGCGAGCCGCCGTGTGGATCAGGCGCGTTGCAGACGGTGCTTCAACCGCGTATCCATCAACCCCACCGCCAGCAGCACCGCACTGGTCAGCCAACCGGCGGCCAGCAGATGGGTCTGCGGCAACACCACGCCCAGCAGGACCAGTGCCACCGCACCGATCAGATGCGAGTACGGTGCGCGCCCGTATACCACGCGCTTGTACAGCGCGCTGTCCAGCAGGTAGATCAATGGCCCTGCAACCAGCACGGCCGCATGCACCGGCGTCACCGCAGCGTGCGGGTGGTCCATGACCAGGTCATTGCCCACCGCCGTAGCGATGATCCCGGCGATCAGCAGCGCGTGCACGTAGTGGAAGTTGGCCCCCATCCGCCCGGGGTCTTCAGCATGGCTGATGGCCTCGGTGGCGTCGCGGCTGGAGATGCCGAAATACAGCCACCACATGGCGATCGTGCCGGCGAAGGTGGCAAGCACCGCCGACACCACCGCCCCACTCCACTGTTCGACCTCGCTGAGCACACCACCGGTGGCCAGCAACGTCTCGCCCAGTGCGACGATGACGAACAGCTGGCAGCGCTCGGCCAGGTGCCCGCCCTCGATGGTCCACTCGCGGGTGTGCGAACGACCCAGCCCCGGGAACGCGAAGCCGAACATCGGTGAGACGTATTCGCACGCCACCGCCACCGCCCACAGCGCCAGCCGCGTATTCCCCTCGGCTGCCGCACCTGCCAGCCAGAAGCAGGCCGATACGCTCACCCACGCCAGCATGCGGCGGAAGTTCGGCGCCAGCGGGTGTGTGTGGCCGACCTCGAACAGCACAAAGGCGGTACGCCCGACCTGCATGGTGGCGTAGGCCCCGGCGAACACCCAGGCACGGTCGGCGAACGCCTCGGGAATGGACGACGACATCAGCAAGGCCAACAGCATGGTGGCAAACAGCAGGCCACGAATGCGCGGTGCCTCCGGATCGAACCAGTTGCTGACCCAGCAGGCGTACTGCCAGCCCAGCCACACCGCAAACCACAGCACCAGGGTCTGCAGCACGCCGGCCAGGTCCAGGTGGTGCAACAGGTGGTGGCTCAGCTGGGTGACCGCGAACACGTAGACCAGGTCGAAGAACAGTTCTTCGTAGGTCACGCGGGCGTGGTGGCCGTCGCGCTGGCGCAGGGCCGGCAATCGCAGTCGTGTACTCATGGCTTTCCTTCAGCGCGCCAGGCGCCAGTAGAGCAGGCCGGCCAGCAGGGCCGGCACCGCGAACACCAGCAGCAGGATCGGCAGTTCTTCGCGCATCCCGTAGCCGGCCTTGCTGACACCCACCCACAGGTTGGCCACCGTCACCAACAGCCAGGTGGCAATGAACGCGATCAGGGCCGTGGGCAGCTGTGAGGTGCCTACGCTCCACAGCCGTCCGAACAACAGGAACACTCCCAACAGCACAATGCCGCCCAACATCACCAGAAGCACATGCATGGTCCACCTCCTTGAGCCTGCAGGCAGGCTAGCCGTGGGCGATTCTGCGCTCCAGCCGATGATCGTGGATTCACTTTCCAGGCGCGGCGAACAATCGCCCTGGCGATCGCGGCATGGCAAACGAGAACAGTTCCCATTAGTATTGCGTCATTACGCAGGGATGACCTCCCGGCACCCGCCTTTCACCCTTGCTGCCCGTCCGGATGTCCCAGCCGACACTTCCCCGCCCACCTGCGCTGCCGCTGGTGACCTCGCTGGTGCGCCACTACGAGGAACTGGTGGACTACCTGCATCGCCGGTTCCGCTCGCCCGGGCTGGCCCGCGAAGTGGTGCACGATATCTGTGTACGCCTGCTGGAACGTCCGGCCGTGCATGACGCCCGCCAACCGATCGCGCTGCTGCGCAGGATCGCCCACGACGCAGCGGTCGACCGCTGCCGCGCCGAGGACCTGCGCCGGCACTGGGTGGAGCCCCGCGCCGAGCTTCCCGAAGGCGCCTGCGAGCGCCCCGGACCCGAGCGCCAGGCGCAGGGCCAGCAGGCGCTGCAGCGGCTGACCGCCAGCATCGAGCGCATGCCCTGCCGGCGGCAGCAGGTGTTCATCCTGCACAAGATCCACGAGCTGCCCCAGACCGAAGTGGCGCAGCGGATGGGCATCGGCCTGAAGGCGGTGGAACGTCACCTGCGCCTGGCCATGGCCGACTGCCGGCTGCACGGTGCGCTGCGGTGAGCCCTGCATCACCCGATCCGGTACCGCCGTCGCCGCCCGCCGAACCGTCCGCCGAGGACACGCTCGATCAGCACCGGGAGGCACTGAAGGAGCGTTTCCCGTTGCCAGGCCCGGAGCAGCTGCAGCGGCGGCGCGGCGAATCTGGCGCGAAACGGGTACTGCCGGTGCTGTTGCTGGCGGCCGCCGCGCTGCTGCTGGCCGACCCGGCCTGGCAAATGCGTGACTACCAGACCGCCGTCGGCGAGCGCCGCGACATCGAGCTGCCGGACGGCAGCCGCGTGCTGCTCGACGCGGGGACCCACCTGCAGGTCCGTCGCCACCTGCGTTCGCGGCGGGTGCTGCTGGCGCAGGGCCATGCGCGCTTCGAGGTGCAGCATTCGGCGTGGCGCCGCTTCCAGGTCGATGCCGGGCCGGTACAGGTACGCAACTACGGCACGGTGTTCGATGTTGACCGCCAGGGCGATCTCAGCGAGGTCACGCTTTGGCGCGGCGAGGTCGGTGTCAGCGTGGATGGCGGCGGCACCGAGCAGCGGCTGAAGCCGGGGCAGCGCCTGCTGGCCCAGCCGGGGTCCCTGTCTCCGCCGGAAGCAGTGGATCCGGACCGGGCCGACTGGACCACCGGCCGGCTGCAGTTCGACCGCATGCCGCTGGCCGAGGTGCTGCGCATCCTGCAGCGCTATCACGACCGTCCGATCGTGCTGGACGACCCGGCACTGGGACCACTGCAGGTGTCGGGCGTGTTCGATGCCGACCGTGCCGAGACGGCGGTCGCCCTGTTGCCGGAGATCCTGCCGGTCCAGGTGCATACCGCCGCCGACGGCAGCCTGCATCTGCGTGCCCGCGATTGATTGCCACGCCGAGGGTGGGTTGCGCGCCGTCCCATCCGGCAAGTGCTTGAACCCTTCCGAAGGACCCCCGCATGATCCGCCCTGTTCCGCCTGCCGCGCTGCGCCGGCTGGCCCCCACCCTGCTTGCCGGCTGCCTGTGTGCGGCGCTGCCCGCCACCGCGCAGACCGCTGCGTCCGCACCTGTCGAACTACACCTGCCGGCCGGCCCGCTGCAGGCTTCGCTCACGACACTGGCGCGGCAGAGTGGCATCCAGCTGCTGTTCGCGGCCGATAGCGTAAGTGGCCGCAACGCGCCGGCCCTCGACGGCCGCTACACCCCGCACGACGCCCTGCAGCGCCTGCTGGCCGGGCAAGACCTGGCGATGCAGGAGCGCTCGCCGGGGGTGTTCGTGGTGAGTGCCGCGCCGGCATCCTCCAAGGCCCGCGCTCCGGCCCGGGCCTCGTCATCGGCAGCGTCCCCGGGCACGACCACTTCGCTGGCCCGCGTCACGGTATCGGCCTCGACCGCGCGCATGCCGCAGGGCGAGACCGCGATGCCCAACACCATCACCGTGCTGAGCCGCGAGGACATCGCGCAGCAGCTGGCGCTGGGCTCGGATGTCTCGCGCGTGCTGTCGGCGCAGATCCCGGCGTTTGCCCCGGCGCGCGAGAAGATGTCCAACTACGGCGAAACCATGCGTGGCCGCGGCATCCTGTACATGGTCGACGGCGTACCGCAGTCGACGCCGCTGCGCGATGGCTCGCGTGATTCGCACACCATCGACCCGGCGATGATCGAGCGCATCGAGGTCATCCACGGCGCCAACGCGCTGCAGGGCATCGGCGGTACCGGTGGCATCGTCAACATCATCACCCGCAGCGCGCCCAGCGAGCCCGGCGCCTTCCTGCTCGACACCAACGTCACCTACAGCTCGGCCCTGCCCAGCCGCCGCGATGACAATGGCCAGCGCGGCTCGGCACTGGTCGGCGTGCGCGGCGAGCAGTTCGATCTGGTGGCCGGCCTGGCCTATGAGAAGCAGGGCCTGTATCACGACGGCGAGGGCCGTTCGATCGGTACCAACGCGCAGGGCGAACTGATGGATTCGACATCGTCGAACGTGTTCGCCAAGCTGGGCTGGAACATTGCCGAGGGCCACCGCCTGCAGCTGATGGCCAACCGCTACGAGCTGCGCGGGCTGGACAACTACCTGGCGGTGAACGGTGACTACCGCACCGGTCGCCCGACCATTTCGGTCCCCGGCGATACCCCGCTCGATCCGCCGATGAACCGCTCGCGCTCGCTGACGCTGGACTACAGCGCCGCCGACCTGCTCGGTGGCCACTTCCAGGCGCAGGCCTTCGCGGTGGACTTCGAAGGCCGTTATGGTGCCAGCCAGTGGGATCCGTGGGGCAACACCGGCGCGAACGCCGCCTGGGACCAGACCCAGAACGAATCGGACAAGCGTGGCTTCAAGCTGACCCAGAGCTGGACCCGCATCGCCGATACCACGCTGGACGTGACCCTGGGCCTGGACGGCCTGCGCGACCGCACCCACCAGGTGCTGCTGGCCAGCGGCATGAACTGGGTGCCGCAGACCACCTACCAGAGCCTGTCGCCGCTGCTGCAGCTGCACTGGTGGCCAAGCGACCACCTGATGCTGTCCGGCGGCCTGCGCTACGAAAAGGGCGAGCTGGAAGTAGGCGACTACACCACCCTGCCCCGCTACGGCGCACGCAAGGTAGCTGGCGGCAAGCCGACCATGAGCGAGACCCTGCCCAACTTCGGCGCGGTCTGGTACATCAACGATCGCCTCAACGCCTACGCCTCGTATTCGGAAGGCTACACCGTGGCCGACGTCGGCCGCGTGCTACGTGCGATCAACCGCGACGGCCAGCGCGTGGACAGCCTCATCGACCTGTCACCGGTAGTGTCTGACAACCGCGAGATCGGACTGGAGTACGACGATGGCCGCTTCAGCGGTGACATTGCCTACTACACCTCCGAATCCAAGCTCGGCTCGGTACTGATCTACGATCCGGGCATCGATGCCTATGCGGTGCAGCGCCAGGCCACCCGCGTGGAAGGCTTTGAAAGCAACCTGCGCCTGCGGTTGGGCAACAGCCGCCTCGGCCTGGGCTATGCACGCGCCAACGGCCGCTACGACGCCGACGTCGACGGTCGCCTCGACAGCGACCTGGCTGGTGTGAACATCGCACCGAACCGGTTGACTGCGTTCTGGGAACAGAGCTGGACGCCGCAGCTCAGCACCCGCCTGCAGGCCAGCCATGCCTTCGACCGAGACTTCGACCTGCGAGGTGCGCGGGTGGCCGAGTTCAAGGGTTACACCACTTTGGATCTGGTCGCGCGCTACACGCTGGACAAGCATGCCTTCACGCTGGGCGTGCAGAACCTGGCAGACAAGCAGTACATCAGCTACTACTCGCAGACCACGCCGTCGAACCCGAGCTATTTCTCCGGTCGCGGCCGGGTGCTGACGCTGGGGTGGCAGTACCGGTACTGATCCATGGCGTCCTTATGGGAACCATGAAATCTATGCGAGACGCGATGAAGGAGGCCCATGCTAGTTTCTGGGCCTCCTTCAAGCGGACGTGAATCATGCGTTTTACCCTGCTCGCCTTCGCCCTGGCCGTCGCTCTTCCGGCCGCGCACGCCAGCGCCGCCGAGGCACCGCTGCCACAGCTGCGGGCCTACACCGTGGATGCCTCCTGGCTGCAGCCGATGGCGCCGCTGCAGATTGCCGACCACACCTGGCAGATCGGCACCGAGGACCTGACTGCGCTGCTGGTGCAGACCGCCGAGGGCGCAGTACTGCTGGATGGCGGCATGCCGCAGATGGCCAGCCACCTCATCAGCAACATGAAGGTGCGCGGCGTGGCCCCGCAGGACCTGCGATTGATCCTGCTCAGCCATGCGCATGCCGACCACGCCGGCCCGGTCGCCGAGCTCAAGCGTCGAACCGGCGCGCATGTGGCGGCCAATGCCGAATCGGCGGTGCTGCTGGCGCGCGGCGGTAGCAACGACCTGCACTTTGCCGACGGCATAACGTATCCGCCGGCCAGCGCCGACCGGATCATCATGGATGGTGAAGCGGTCACGGTGGGCGGCATCACATTCACCGCGCACTTCATGCCAGGGCATACCCCGGGCAGCACCGCCTGGACCTGGACCGACACCCGCGATGGCAAGCCGGTGCGCATCGCCTACGCCGACAGCCTGAGCGCGCCGGGTTACCAGCTGAAGGGCAACCCTCGCTATCCGCGCCTGATCGAGGACTACAAGCGCAGCTTCACCACCGTGCGCGGCCTGCCCTGCGATCTGCTGCTGACCCCGCATCCGGGTGCCAGCAACTGGAACTATGCCGCCGGCAGCAAGGCCAGCGCCAATGCACTGACCTGCAGCGCCTACGCGGATGCGGCCGAGAAGAAATTCGACGCGCAGCTGGCCAAGGAAACGGCCGGGGACCGCTGATTCTGCAAATCCTGTAGAGCCGAGCCTACGCTCGGCTTGCCGGCCGAACACAGCCGAGCATAGGCTCGGCTCTACACAAGGCGCATCGAAGGGTGCCGGTCAGCCTGACCGGCACCCACCGTCTATCAGCCGCCCTGCCCGTGCTGGGCAAACGGCTCGGTGCTGCCGTCGGTGCGCACCAGTTCGACGGTGTACGGCTGCACGTAGCCGTCCGGCATTTCCATGCCCGGCGAACCGGCCGGCATGCCGGGCAGCACCAGCCCACGCGCCGCCGGGCGTTCGGCCAGCAGGCGCTTGATGTCCTCAGCCGGGATGTGGCCCTCGACCATATACCCGCCAATCTCGGCGGTATGGCACGACGCCTTGCCGACCGGCACACCCAACCGGACCTTGATCGGATTCATGTCATCGGTGTCGCGCACATCGACCTGGAAGCCGGCGGCCTTCAGGTGGTCGACCCATATGCCGCAGCAACCGCAGCTGGCGGTCTTGTGCACGACGGCCACCGGCAAGGCCGGATCGACCTTGGCCGGGCTTGCCTGGGCCGGCGCATCGCTGGCGACCGGTGCCACGGAGGATTCTTCGGCGGCACGAGCGCAGGCGGTCGTGGCCAAGACGGTGCCCAGCAGCAGGCCGAGGGAGAGCGTACGGTTCATTGAGTGATTCCTTTGCAAAGACGGGCAACGCGGCCCGTCGCCCGCGCATCGAAGGCGCGGGCAGAGTCGAGAGAAAGTCGAGCAGTCAAGGCAGGCGCTTGAGGCCTGCGGGGAGTCACGCGATGGGGGGACGCAACGGATCCGGCGTCGGAGGCGATGCGCGTTGCTGGGTACTGGCCGGAGCAGGCGCTTCGCGCCAGGGCGAGGCCGGTGTTCCGTTCAACGTCGCCAGCATGCCGAGGCAGGCCGGCGGGCATTCGCACTCACCGCTCTGGCAGGCAGCCGGGGCCGCATCATCGCAACAGCCCGCCGCCGCCATCGCGGCCGAATGCGGTACAGCGCAATGCTCCAGGCTGGCCGGGCCGCTGTACGAAGACGCGGCGAGCGCCAGTGCCGGTGCATTCAGCACCAGGGCGACAAGCAACATCCAACGCAGCAGCAGATCAGTCAGGTTCACACGCCGATGATAGCCGATGCACGCACTACGCAATCGCCGCCGCCATCGCCTGCACCCGCACCGGAATCGACTTGGCGGCGGGCGTGCCGCTGATACGGTCGTAGTAGTCCAGCGGCAGCAACGGGTTCAGTTCCGGGTAGTAGCCGGCCAGCGCGCCGCGCGGCATCGGGTAGTCCAGCACCGTCAGGCCCTCGATGCGCCGCTGCACGCCATCGCCGCTGATCGTCTCGAGGCTGACCAGCGCTTCCTTGTCCAGCCCGCGCGCCAGCCGGTCTTCGATGTTCATGAACAGCACCATGCGATCGTTGTACACGCCGCGATAGCGGTCGTTGTAGCTGTAGATGGTGGTGTTGTACTGGTCATGCGAGCGCACGGTGGCCAGCCGCAGCATGTCCGGATCGTGTACGGGATCGTCCACGTGCAGGCCAGACATCACCAGGATGTTGGCCTTGCCATTGGGCGTGGGCCAGACGCGGCGGCGCGGCGGGATGTCCAGATGGAAGCCATGCGGCTGCTGGATGCGCTCGTTGAAGCCAGTGTAGATCTCCGGGTACACGGCCGCGATCAGCTCACGGATGGGTGCGTAGTCATGCATGCAACCTGCCCAGTCAACCTTGCTGCGTGGCAGCGCGGCCATCGCCATGCGGCAGACGATCTCGACCTCGGGCAACACATCGGCACTGACCGGCTCGAGCACACCGCGCGAGGCGGTCACATTGGACATCGCGTCTTCAATGGTGACGAACTGCTCGCCGGCCGGCGTGACGATGCGCTCCGAGCGCGCCACCACCGGCAGGATCAGCGCATCGCGGCCATGAACAAGATGACCGCGATTGAGCTTGGTGGCGATGCCCACGGTCAGGTCCAGCCCACGCATTGCCTCGTACGCGCGCGGCGTATCGGGCACCGCATGGATGAAGTTGCCACCCAGACCGATGAACACCTTGGCGCTGCCATCCAGCATCGCCTCGATGGATTCGACCACATGATGGCCATGCTCGCGCGGCGGGTCGAAGCCGAACACCTGCTGCACGCGGTCCAGATAGGCCGGTTTGGGCTTCTCGTCGATGCCGACGGTGCGGTCGCCCTGCACATTGGAATGGCCCCGGATCGGCCCGATGCCAGCACCGGGCTTGCCGAAATTGCCACGCAGCAACAGCAGGTTGGCGACCTGCTGCAGCAGGCGCGAGCCGTACTGGTGCTGGGTCAGCCCCATGCCGTAGCAGATCACGGTGGCATTGGAGCGGATGTAGATCTCCGCACAGCGACGGATCTGCGCCTGCGAAATGCCGGACACCTGCACGATCTCATCCCAGTCCTGCGTCATCACGTCTTCGCGCAGCGCCTCCAGGCCCACCGTGTGTTCTGACAGGAAATCATGGTCGAGCACGCGCTCGCCCTGCGCCTCGCGCTCGAACATCACCTTCATCATGCCCTTGATCAGGGCCAGGTCGCCGCCGATGCGGATGTGCACGAACTCGCTGGTGATTTCGGTCGAACCGAACGTGGCCATCTGCACCATGTCCTGCGGTTCGGCGAAGCGGATCAGCGCGCGCTCGGGCATCGGGTTGACCGCCACGATCGGAATGCCGCGTTTGCGCGCGTCGACCAGGTTGCTCATCATCCGCGGTGAATTGGTGCCGGTGTTCTGCCCGATCACGAAGATCGCCTCGGCATGCTCGAAATCCTGCAGCACGATGGTGCCCTTGCCCACCCCGATGGCTGGCGGCAGGCCACGGCTGGTCGGCTCGTGGCACATGTTCGAGCAGTCCGGGAAATTATTGGTGCCGAACTCGCGCACGAAGATCGAATACAGGAACGCGGCTTCGTTGGGCGTGCGGCCGGACGTGTAGAACTCGGCCTGGTGCGGGCTGTCCAGCGCCTGCAGGTGGCGGCCGATCAGCGCGAAGGCATCGTCCCAGCTGCACGGCACGTAGTGGTCGGTGGCTGCGTCGTAGCGCATCGGCTCGGTCAGCCGGCCCTGCATCTCCAGCCAGTAGTCGGTCTGCGCCATCAGTTCGGCCACGGTGTACCGGGCGAACAGTTCGCGGCCGGCGCGGAACTGGGTGGCTTCCCAGGCCAGTGCCTTCGCGCCGTTCTCGCAGAACTCCAGCTTCTTGCGTTCGTCAGCGTCAGGGAACGCGCAACTGGGGCACTTGAAGCCGCCGGGCTGGTTCATCGCCAGCAACGCCTTCGACCCCTTGCCGATCACGCTCTGCTGCAGCAGTACCTTGGCCGTGGCGCCGGCGGCACCCCAGCCACCGGCAGGCTGGTTGTAGGGCTTGTAACGCGGCGGCTTCTGCTCGGACATGTTCGGGAACCTTACGGGAGGAACGCGGCAACAATGGGCACATCGCAATCCGGCGGCGCCTTCAATCGCACGGCCAGCCCCACAGTCAAACACGGCCTGCACGGCTTCGCCAGTCTGCACCCTGTTTTCAGCGCAGCCTGCCATGACAACGGTTACACCTGCGTCAGCGCATGGCCACTGCGCTATTCTCGATGCCGTGGGTGGTCCACCACCTGCGTATCTCCCTAGCCCGGACGCGCTGCATGCCTGATTCGCCCCCACCGCACACCCCGCCTGCCGGCACGGCCCAGCGTCCGTTGCAGCGCTGGCGCGGCGGCACGCAACAGCAGCAGGTCGACGTGGTGGCCGAAGAAGTGCCGGTGGCGCTGCGCTACAACGATGCTGCCTTTGCAGTGATGATGGCCACGCCGTGCGACCTGGAGGACTTCGCGCTCGGCTTTTCGCTCAGCGAAGGCCTGATCAACGCGCCCGCGCAGCTGCTGTCGATCAATGTCCACCCGCAGCTGGAAGGCATCGAGCTTCAGATGACGGTGGCCCAGGATGCGCCCGGCGCAAACCTGGACCCGGCCAATGGACGCCTGCTGCCCGGCCGTGGCGGCTGCGGCCTGTGTGGCACGCGCCAGCTGGAAGAAGTGCTGCGCCCACTGCCACAGATCCGCGAGCGCCGCAGCTATTCCGCCGCTGCCCTGCAACGGGCGTTGGCCACCTTGGCGCAGCACCAGCCGATGAATGCGGTAAGCGGCTCCACCCACGCCGCGGCCTGGGCCGATGCCAGCGGGCGGATCGGCTGGGTGCGCGAGGACGTCGGTCGCCACAATGCGCTGGACAAGCTGATCGGCGCGCTGCGCCACAACGAACACGCCATTGAAGGCGGCCTGCTGGTGATTTCCAGCCGGGCCAGCTACGAAATGGTCAGCAAGGCGGTGCGCGCCGGTGCCAGCGTGCTGGCCGCAGTCTCGGCACCGACCGCGCTGGCGATCGACCTGGCCCGCGGTGCAGGCCTGTGCCTGGTCGGGTTCGCACGGGAGAGCGGGTTCAATGTGTATACCCATCCCGAGCGGCTGCAGGCGGACGACAAGTAGAGTCGACTGTCAGTCGACTGCTCTTCGTTCAGCCCCCCCCGAAAACCCCACGCTGCGCGCGATGGACGACTGACAGTCGAGTCTACCCGGTCGGCTCCATTCAGACCGGCCCGGGCGGCCCGCTGCCACCCGGGCCGAACCGCATCTCAGCGCAGCGCGACCTTCGGGAAGTCCACCGGTACGTCGAACGCTACGTTGACGTAGTTGGTGAACAGGTTGAGCGCCACGTGGGCGAGGATCTCAACGACCTGCTCGTCATCGAAGCCAGCCGCACGCAGCGCCTGCACATCACCGTCGGCGATCTGCGCACGCTGCTCGACCACCTTCAGCGCGAAGTCCAATGCCGCCGAGGTGGCCGGATCGCTGGACTGGCCGATCTGCGCGGCGGCCATCTGCTCGCTGCTGGCACCGGCCTTGCGGCCCAGCGCGGTGTGGGCGGCCAGGCAGTATTCGCAGGCGTTGCGGTTGGCGATGGCGACGGCGATCTGCTCACCCAGCAGCGGCGACAGGCGACCGCCGCCCAGCGCGCCGAACGAACCCCACATGCTCTGCAGGGCGGCTGGCGAGTTGGCCACGGCGCGGAACATGGCCGGGGTGGCGCCGAAGGCAGCGTGGACCTGACCCAGCAGGGCCTGGCGGTCGGCGGTGGTGCTGGCGACATCGATCAGGGGGACACGGGACATGGTGGATCTCCTTGGGAAAGCGCCCGGGATTGGACGACCCGCTCATCGTAGGTAGACTCCGTGGACGCGTCAGGCGTAATTCGCCACACATGTTGTCCATTCATCCATGCGCCTACCCACCGACACTTCCGCACCCGACCGTCTCTCCTCCCTGTTGGAACGCTTCCGGGTGCAGGCCGCGCTGTTTCACAGCGGTCCGCTGTGCGGCCACCATGTCTTCGAGCCGCAGCCCGGTCGTGCCTTCCTGCACATCCTGCGCCAGGGTGAAATGGAGGTCCGTCATCCCGACGGCGATATCGCGCTGCCCCGGTTGAAGATCGACACACCCAGCCTGCTGCTGTATCCGCAGCCGGTGCACCATGTGTTCTTCAATGCACCGCTGGATGGTCCGGATTTCACCTGCGCCACGCTGGATTTCGATGGCGGCGCGCGCAATCCGATCGTGCAGTCGCTGCCACCGGTGATGGTGGTGCCGCTGGCCGCGATCGGCGAACTGGATGACACCCTGCACCTGCTGTTCGCCGAGGCCGATCGCCAGCGCTGCGGGTCACGGCTGCTGACCAACCGCCTGTTCGAGGTGGCGCTGATCCAGATCCTGCGCTGGGTGGTCGATCACCCGGATGCAGCGGGCGTCAGTCATGGGCTCATGCGGGGCCTGTCCGATGCGCGGCTGGCCCGCACGCTGGTGGCGATGCACCAGGCGCCGCAGGACGAATGGACGCTGCCGCGCATGGCCGCGACTGCCGGCATGTCGCGGAGCGCGTTCGCGGCCGTGTTCAAGGACGTGATGCAGGCGACGCCAGCCAGCTACCTGCTGGACTGGCGGCTGAGCCTGGCCTGCGCGCAGCTGCGGGCCGGCGTGGCGGTCAAGCAGGTGGCGATCGAGGTGGGGTTCGCCGATACCGCCTCGCTGTCGAAGGCGTTCCGCAAGCGGCTGGGGGCATCGCCGCGGGCGTGGCTGGCCGCGAGCGCCGCGCAGGTTGGGTGAACGGCTGAGGAGTAGAGTCGACTATCGCGCGAAGCGCGGGGTTTCGTTGTCTGAGCGAAGAGCAGTCGACTAACAGTCGACTCTACAAGTGCGGTGACCCATCAGACTTCGCCAGCAGCCCGGCGATGCGCTCGGCTACCAGGGCACGTACGCCGTCGTCCAGCTGGCCTTCGTACATTGCCTCGTAGATCCACAGGCCATCGGCGGCCAGCCGCGCCACGAAATTGTCGAGCGCGGCGCTATCTTCCGCTGCACCTGCCTCCGGCGGCAGCGGAGCCCAGCGACGTACCGCCGGCCCCCAGGGACGCTCGGCGTCCGGGTCGGCCGATTCGAGCATGAACATCAGTTCGGCACGGGTGGCACTCTGTGCCGATACGCGCACGAAGGTCTGGTAGCGCTCCAGTGCCGTCGCTTCATCCGCGCGCTTGCCGAGCAGCGTTTCCATCGACGTTTCCCAGGCCTGCACCAGGTGCTCGTCGATGCCGCGCAGCAGCGCCTCGCGCGAAGGGAAGTGGTACAGCAGGCCGCCGCGGGTCAGCTGGGCCTCGGCCGCCACCGACTCGAAGGTCACCGCACGCACGCCGTCACGATTGATCACGTTGACGGCGGCGTCGAGGATGCGGTCGCGCTTGCTGGTTCTCATTGCCTCATTTTACGCGATCGGCCGCGCCCTCGCGGCTGCCAACGCGGCCCCGCAGCAGGCGCGCCAGGATCGTCGCGCCCATCGCCAGCACCGCCGTGATCACCAGCAGCACGATCTGGTAGCCACGGTCATACGCGGCCGCAGCCAGTGCGAACCACTCGCCCTGCCCGCTCTCGCGCGCGGCATGCAGCGCCTGGGTGAAACCCTCACGGGCAAGCGCGGGCATGTCTGCCGAGACCGGCAGGAACGCGCTGTACGTTGCTGCGCTCAGGCTGCCCAGCAACGCCACCGCCAGCAGGCCGCCGAACTCGTAGGACACTTCTTCCACCGAAGACGCCATGCCCGCACGGTGCGCCGGCACGTTATTGAGGATGGCAGTGGACGCCACCGAGATGGCCGAACCCATGCCGAAGCCGGTGATGGCCATGCCAGCCAGCACCCAACCGAGGCCATGCGGAAAACCGAACGCCACCACGCCGACACCCACCGCCCCTGCCGCCAGGCCGCCACAGATCAGCGGGCGCAGGCCCACCCGGTGCAGGATGCTGCCACCCAGCAGCGCACTGGGCAGGCTGCCCAGCGCCGCCACCGATACCAGCAGGCCCGCCTGCAGCGGCGTAAAGCCTGCCACCAGCTGGAAGCGCTGCGTGGTGACCAGTTGCAGGCCGGCCATCGCGAACAAGGTGAACACCGCCGACAGCGTGCCGGCCAGGAACGCCGGGTTGCGGAAGATCGCAAAATCCAGCAGCGGGTACGGCAACTGCTGCTGGCGGCGCGCGAACGCCGCACCGCTGATGACGGCCAACAGCAGCGCGCCTGCGCCCAGCGCATACGACGGCGGCGTTGCGATCAGCGACTTGATCGCCAGCACCAGGCCGGACAGTGCAGCCAATGCCAGAACTGAGGACACCAGGTCCCATGGCCGCGAGGTGTCGCGCTGGCCCTCCGGTGCCAGCAGCAGCGTGGCCACGAACGCGACCACCACCACCGGCACGTTGATCAGGAACACCGAGCCCCACCAGAAGTGCTGCAGCAGCCAGCCGCCAATGATTGGGCCGAGCGCCGCACCGACGATGGCCACCGAACCCCAGATCGCGATGGCGATGTTGCGTTCGCGGTCTTCGTGGAAGCTCAGTCCGATCAACGCCAACGTGGCCGGCATCATCGCCGCCGCACCGATCGCCAGGAATGCACGCGCGGCAATCAGCTGCGTTGCGGTGTCGGCGAACGCCGCTGCCAGCGAGGCGACGCCGAACACCACCAGGCCGATCAGGAACATGCGCCGGTGACCGATGCGGTCGCCCAGCGTGCCCGCGCCCAGCAGCAGGCCCGCCATCACCAGCGGATAGGCGTTGATGATCCACAGCGCCTGGCCAGCACTGGCCGAGAGTTCTTCGGTAAGGGTGGGCAGCGCGGTGTAGAGCACGGAGTTGTCGAGCGTGACCAGCAGCAGGCCAGCGGCGACGGTGAACAACAGTGCCCAGCCACGGGCGCGCGACAGGGCCGGAGCACCGGCCAAGGGCTGGGACAAAGCCATGGGAGAACCTGATGGGGGGTAGAGTACGGACATAACTATACAGGATGTCCTGTACAGTTATGGCCTTCTGGATCAGCCGATTCAGCTTTTGTAGAGGCGAGCTTGCTCGACTGAACGGTCAGCCAGGCATGGCCTGGCTCTACTGAAACGGGACTGGCATGGCCTGGCGCTACTGGCGCACCTCTATCGGCAGTCTTCCGGCAGCGCGGCGATCGCCGATACCACCGCCGCCTGCATGCCTTGCCCGACGGCCGTGTCCAGCTCCCCACCTGTACTCCCATGCTGGCGCCGCAATTCGTCCTCGCACAGCCCGCGCACGCGCGCCCGCGCATTCGCGCGCAGGCTGCTGCACCGCCAGTCGGTGCCACCCAGCGGCAGCACCGAATACACCACGCTGTTGCAGGCGTTGCCGGCGCGCTGCTGCAGCGACAGCCCACCGAAATCCCGCGGTTCACTGCTGCGTTGCGGGTCGAAGTAGCTGTCCGGGAACGTGCGCGCGTACTGTTCGATGTCCACGGCCATGCTGCGCCCACCGGCCAGCGGCATCTTCAGCGGCTGCCCGCACTGCGTCGCATCGGCGCGGTGCTGGATGTACTGGTAGATCGGCCGGTCCAGCGATGGGTCCTGCTGGGTCACCGCGCTGACTGCGGCCAGCACCGGCAGCGATGCACGATTGGCCATGCGCGCCAGCAGCCCCGCCTGCGCCGGCTGGCAGCGGTCGCGCAATGTCGCCGCGAGCAGGAACAGCACGTCGTTGCGAAACGCGTGGTCGTCACCCAGGCGCTGTTCGATGCGCTGCCTGGCGTCGGGCGCCGGTGCCGGAAACGCGACCGCCGGCGGCGCGGTGGGTGCGCGCTGCCGCTGCCACCACACCAGCAGCACCAACGCGCCCAGCAGTACCCCGGCAGCCATGATCCATCGCCTGCGCATCAGTTGCGGATCGCCGTCAGCGACGCCGCCGCGGCATCGTAGGACGCGCTGGCGATGTCCGCGTCAAAACGCTTCACCTGCAGGCGGCCGGCAAGCCGGTACGGATCCCACAGATCGCCCAGCGCGATCGGTGTCGCCAGGGTCACGTGGATGATCTGATTGGGTGGCGGCGGCGGCACGTGGATGCAGGCACCGTAGAACGGCACGAACAGCAGTTCATCCACCAATCCTGCATCGTTGGTGCCGAGCGGCACCACGTAGCCATCCAGATCCACCGCGCGACCATCGACAGCATCGACCACGCGCGAAGAGCCGAACTGCTTGGCGCGGTCCGGGCTGGAATGGTCGATCTCCAGCCCCGGTGGCGTGCCCGAGCCGGTGTCGTCGATCAGGCCGCCCACGCCCTCCATCCCATTGCGTGACAGGCCGATCTGCGGGGGTGGGCGCTGGTAGGTCACTTCGTCGGGTCGCAACGCGTCCCAACGGTCAATGCGGGCATCGGCCGTGGCGGAGGGCACCGGTTTGCCCTCCGGCGTGGCCACCACGGCATCGCCGCCTGACCCGGTGCAGCCCGCCAACCACAGGCAGCCCAACGCCAGCAACAGGTGACTACGGTTCATAGGGCCTCAGCTGTGCGTCACGCATGGTGTAGGCCGAACCGGCCAGATCGTCATCCAACCGTTCGGCGCTCAGGGTGCCCGCCAGGAAGAACGGCGAGTACATGTCCGGCATCTCGATCGGGCGTGGCAGCACCACGTGTACGATCTGGTTCGGTGGTGGTGGTGGCACGTGGATGCAGGCGCCGTAGTACGGCACGAACAGGAATTCGCTCAGCCGGCCGTCCTGCGCGTTGGCCAGCGGCACCACGTAGCCCGGCAGGCGCACCGGCCGCTGCAGTACCGTGTCCACCGTGCGGAAGGTGCCGAACTGCGGCATGCGCCGGTTGCCGTTGTGCTCGACCTCCGGGCCCTCGCCCCGCTCCAGTGCGGCCAGCTCGTCCTTGGGCATCATCTGCAGCCAGTCCAGTTCCTGTTCCGCAGCGTCTGCAGGGTCATCGCGGTCAACAACCGGCGAGGGCGGCAGGGCCTGTACGCCGATATCCACGGGACGCTCACAGGCGGCCAATGACAGCACGATCAGCAGTGACAGCATCCAGCGCATGCTCAGCCTCCCGCTGAAAGGCCATCGGCCAAGGTGCGCCGGTAAGCGAGCAACGCCGGCACCAGCCCGGCCACCGCGCTGACCGCCAACACGCCCGCAACCCATGCCAGTTCACGACCATCCGGCCAGACATGGGTGATCGACAGACCGAAGGTGGCCAGTACCCAGCCGCGCCCGGCCATGCTTGCGACCACCAGCAGCGACAGGGCCAGTACGCAGGCCACCGCACTGGTCGCCATCGCTTCCACCACGAGCAGGCCGGCGATGTAACCCGGCCGCGCGCCGGTGGCACGCAGGATGGCCATCTCACGCCGCCGCTCCTGCAGGGTCGAGACCAGCAGCGCCACCAGCGAGACCATGCCCAGCAGCACCACCATTGCACTGATCAGCTGCAGGGCGCGCTCGGCGGTGCCCAGCGACTGCCACATCTGCTGCAGCGTCACACCGGGCAGGATCGCCAGCATCGCCTCGTCTGGATACTCGTTGATCCTGCGCTGCACCGAAAACGTGGCAATGCGCGAGTTCAGGCCGAGCATGAAGGCAGTGATGCTGGTCGGGGTCAGATCCAGATGACGCGCCTGCTCGGCGCTGACGCGCTGGCTGCGTAGCTGAACGCCCGAACGCCAGTCCACATGGATCGCCTCGATGGCCGGCAGCGAGACCAGCAGCGACGAGTCCACCGGCGTGCCGGTGCGCTGCAGGATGCCGGCAACACGGAACGGCTTGTCGGCATGCGTGGCCAGGGTGACCGCGCCGGTGCCGTGCGCCAGCACGATCTCATCGCCGAGACCTACCCTCTGTGCCTGTGCCACCTCGGCACCGATCACCACGTCATACAGGTCATCGAACGGCCGTCCGTCCGCGAACGCAAGCGCGTGCCCGGCGCCGTAGCGGTAATGCTCGAAATAGCCACCGCTGGTGCCGACCACGCGGTAGCCGCGCCAGGAATCGCCCAGCGAAAGCGGCACCGCCCACTTCACCTGTGGCAACGCGGACAGCTCCTGGTAGGACTGCCAGGACACGTTGTTGGTCGGGTCGCCGATATGGAACACCGAGTACAGCAGCAGGTTCACCGGTCCCGAACGCGCACCGACGATCAGGTCGGTGCCCGATACGGTGCTGGCGAACCCCTCGTGCGCCTGCGTGCGCACACGCTCGACGCCCAGCAGCAGCACCACGCTGAGGGTGATGACCAGCACGGCCAGGCCGACACTCAACGCGCGGCTGCGCAGGCTGGCCCAGGCTAGCTCAAGCATGGCCGGCACCTGCCTGGTTGATCTCGGACACTGAAATGGTGCGGTCGAACAACGGCTGCAGGCCGTCGTCATGGCTGACCACCAGTACCGTGGTGCCGGCCGCCTGGCACTGCGCGGACATCAGCTGCAGGAAGGCGGTCGCCGCATCCCGATCGAGCGCTGAGGTGGGCTCATCGGCGAGCAGCAACGCCGGGCGACCGATCAGGGCGCGTGCCGCCGCCACGCGCTGTTGCTGGCCAACACTCAGCGTACCCGCGCGTCGCTGCATCAGCGCCGGGTCCAGCTGCAGGGCCTGCAGCAGACGGGCTATCTCGGCATTCAGTGGCCCACTGATGCGCGCACTGCGCAGGCGCGAGAAGCGCAGGCCCAGCGCGATGTTGTCGCGCACGGTGAGGAACGGCAGCAGATTGAACTGCTGGAAGATCACGCCCAGCTGATCGGCACGGAAACGGTCCCGCGCCGCACCTCCCATGTCCTGCAGTGCCTGGCGGGCCACCTCGACACGGCCCTTGCCGGGCAGCAGCACACCTGCCAGCAGCCCCAGCAGGGTGCTTTTACCGCCACCGCTGATTCCGCGCAGCAGCACGCTGCTGCCCTGCTCTATCAGAAGATGTGGGATATCCAGCACCAGGCGTGTTGCGTAACCGAACTGCACATTCTCCAGCGCGATCACCGGTGACGTGCTCACGGTACCAGCACCACGCGCAGATTATCGGGCGTCAGCACGCTGCGATCCTGGCCATTGGTGGTTGCGCTGTTGACGATGACTTCGTGCAGACCCGGGAACAGCACGGGCAGGCGAATCACCAGGGCGCGAAGCGCCGCCGTATTCGCACAGCGGTATTGCAGGTTCGCACTGAAGCCGGCATGACGATGCTGCCCGGCCATGGGTGCGGTAGCCGTCGCATCGAAGCCTTCGGCCTTGGCATCACCACTGACCAGACGACAATGGGCCGCCGTGGGCAAGGTGACCCAGCTGCCGCTCTTCAGCACGGCGGTGGCACGTGCCAGCGCAGTCTGCTCGGCTGCATTGGCCGGCGGTCGCTCGTAATCGAGGATCCCTATGCCGGGGGCCTGAAGTGCGAATTCCAGGGTCTGCTGGTCAAGCGCAACATCGACGGTGGCCTGGCCGTGCACATGTGCGCCCAGCTGACGCACGTCATGGGCCTGCGCAGCGCTGGCAGCCAGCAGCAGGAAAAGAGCGGCGGGAAGCTTCATGGGAAAGACTCCAATTGTTACTATGTAACATTATGGACCACATTCCCACGACCCCCGCAAGGGCCCTGGCCCAGCCGCCAACATCGGCACGCTGGCACCCCCGCTTCGATCTTGCCGGTGCCTGGCTGTCCCTGGCCTGCGCCGCCCACTGCATCGCCCTGCCCCTGCTGCTGGCCTTCGTGCCGGCAGCGATGATGGCGCTGCGCTCGTTCCAGCATCCCGGCCATGGCGCGATGACATTGCTGCTGATGATGTCGCGCTGGGAATGGCTGTTCGCGCTGCTGGCCTCCTCGTTGGCCTTGGCGAGTACCTCGGCCGGCGTACACCGGCATGGGCGCTGGCGGCCTGCGAGATTGGCCTGCGTTGGCGCCATCCTGCTGCTGTCAGCCTCTCTGTATCTACCGCTGAAGGAATCGCTGCTCTGGCATGGTGTGGCCACCGCGTGCGGCGGCGTGTTGCTGGCGGCGGCGCACATCGGCAATCGGCGGGCGTTGCGCACCCGGTAGCGCCGGGCGCTGGCCGGCAACCGCGAGGATCAGGCAGCCGGCCAGCGGCCGGCCCTACCCCTCCCTATTCGTCGAACGGACGCTGCCCCAGCGTCTGCGTCACATGGTCGACGAAACAGGTGATGCGCGCGGCCAGCGCGGTGTTGCGGTAGTAGACCGCGTTGATCGGCTGCCGCACTTCCTGCGTCTGCTTGGCGAACAGCTGTACCAGGCGGCCATCACGCCGGTCCTGGCGGGTCAGGAAGTCGGACAGGCAGGCGATGCCCAGCCCGGCCACCGCCATCTGCCGCAGCGTCTCGCCACTGGACGAAGCGATCGCCGGCTCGATCACGAAAGGCCCACCATCGGCATCCTGCAGCGGCCATTCGTTCAATGAACTGGGCTGGGTGAAGCCCAGCAGGTCGTGCTCGCGCAGCTGCTCCACCCGCGTGGGCGTGCCGTGCCGGCGCAGGTACTCGGGGCTTGCCACCACGCGGATGCGGCTATGGCCGATCGGTCGCGCATGCAGGGTGGAATCGCGCAGCGCGCCGATGCGGAACGCTACGTCGGTGCGCTTCTCGATCAGGTCGGTGATGCCTTCATTGGAATTCAGCTCCAGCTCCACCTGCGGGTAGCGCTCACGGAACCCTTCAAGCAGCGGCACGATCACGTGCAGCATGAAGGGTGTGGCCGCATCCACGCGCAGGCGCCCGACCGGCTGCAGCCGCCGCGCGGCCATCTGTTCTTCGGCCTCGTCCACCGTGGCCAGGATCGTGCGCGCGTACTCCAGGAACGCCGCGCCTTCCTCGGTCAGTTCCAGCCGCCGCGTGGTCCGCCGCAGCAGTGTGGTCTGCAGCTTGTCCTCCAGCCGCGCCAGAGTGCGGCTGGTAGCCGAGATGGTCAGTTCCAGCGCCTCGGCCGCCGCCGTGATGGAACCACTGTCGACCACGGCCACGAAGGCCTTCAGCTCATCCAGAGTGGTTTTCATTTTTTACCTCGGCGCAAAAGCGTTTCCCGTATACACGGCTTAATCAACAAATGTAAAGCGCCCACACTTCGCCCTGTCCCGAGCCCACCGGCTCTCAACGAAGTCCCTGGAGTCCATCATGAGCGTTCCTTCCTTTGGCGTCGGCACCTTCCGCCTGACCGGCCAGACCGTCATCGATTCGGTGCGCAACGCCCTCGAGGTCGGCTACCGTGCGGTCGATACCGCGCAGATCTACGGCAATGAAGCCGAAGTCGGCCAGGCCATCGCCGAATCCGGCGTAGCACGCGACCAGCTGTTCCTGACCACCAAGATCTGGGTGGACAACTACGCCGCTGACAAGCTGATCCCGAGCCTGCGCGACAGCCTGGCCAAGCTGCGCACCGACTACGTGGACCTGCTGCTGATCCACTGGCCGGCGCCGGGCAATGGCGTTGAACTGCGCGAGTACATGACCGCGCTGGCCGACGCCAAGGCGCAGGGCCTGACCCGACAGATCGGTGTGTCCAACTTCAACATCGAGCTGACCCGGCAGGCCATCGAGGTGGTCGGCGCCAGCGAGATCGCCACCAATCAGATCGAACTGAGCCCCTACCTGCAGAACCCGGCACTGACTGCCTTCCTGCAGGACCAGGGCATCACCGTGACCTCCTACATGACCCTGGCCTACGGCAAGGTGCTGAAGGATCCGGTGCTGGCCGCCATCGCCGACAAGCACCAGGCCACTGTGGCCCAGGTTGCGCTGGCGTGGGCACTGCAGCGGGGTTACTCGGTCATCCCGTCCTCGACCAAGCGCGAGAACCTGGCCAGCAACCTGCTCGCCCAGGACCTGCACCTGGATGCCGATGACATGGCCGCAATCGCCGCGCTTGACCGCAACGGCCGCGAAGTCGATCCGCCGGGCCTGGCCCCGGCCTGGGACTGAGGAGCCTCGCCATGCGCAGTGCGTTGGCGCGGCTGCAGGCCGGTGGTTTCAGCATCGGCATCGAAGCACCGCTGGACAATGACTGGACGCCGCTGGGCGAACAGGCACGACGCGCCGCGCGACGCCTGCCCGGCGAACCGGACCTGCAGCGCCATGCAGAACTGGCACGGTTGGCCGACCGCCTCGGCTTCCGTGCGCTGTGGGTACGCGACGTACCGGTGTACGACCCGGCCTTCGGCGATGCGGCGCAGGTGTTCGAGGTATTCAGTTACCTCGGCTACCTGGCCGGCATCACCGAGGACATCCTGCTGGGCACCGGTGCGGTGGTGCTGCCGATCCGCGAGCCGCTGCTGACCCTGAAGTCGGCGCGCAGCGTGCAGCGGCTCAGCGGTGACCGCCTGCTGCTGGGCGTGGCCAGTGGCGACCGCCCGGTGGAGTACCCGCTGTTCGGCCGCGACTTCGACACGCGTGGCAGCCGCTTCCGCGAGCAGATCGCACTGCTGCGCGAAGGCGCCGCTTCGCATCTGCCGCAGGGCCTGGACGTGCTGCCCGCGGATGGCCCGGCCCTGCCGCTGTTCGTGGCCGGGCTGGCCCAGCAGCAGCCGGCGTGGGTCGGCCAGCACATGGATGGTTGCCTGGCTTACCCGGGCACGCCACAGGACCATGCGCAACGCGTGGCGGCCTGGCGCGCCGTGGCCGGCAACAAGCCCTATGCCAGCTTCATCCACCTGGACCTGGTGGCCGATGCCGATGCCCCCCTGCAGCGCTGGCGCTTCGGCCTGCGCGGCGGCCGCAACGCCCTGCTGGCCGAGCTGCACGCCCTGCAGGCGGCCGGTGTCGACCACATCGGCCTGCAGTTCCGCCGCAACGAACGGCCGCTGGCCGAAACCTTCCACGAAATCGCCGAGTACGTGCTGCCGCACGTCCCGGCCCATGCCGGCGCCGCCGCGACGGCCTGACAGTTACCGGAGCTTTGCCATGAAGATGAAGACCCTGGCCGCGCTTGCGCTGGCCACCCTGCCGCTGTCCTTCCAGGCCACCGCCGAGGACTGGTACCCCTCTGCCTACGGCGCCAACGACGAGATCGGCGCGGCCAACCTGCTGACCGCGGACGTGGTCAAGCACGCGGTATCGCTGGTCAGGACCGGCAAGACCTATCCGCTGGCGGTGCCGGTGGACAAGAACCTGCCCGCGTTCCGCCACCGCAGCTTCCGCCTGTACAACGTGCAGGTCGGCCAGCAGGCCGGCAAGTCGCTGGGCCCCAACAAGTTCACCTTCAACGATGAACTGGTGAACGCCTGGACCGGCGTTGGCACCCAGCTCAACGGCATCGGCCATATCGGCATCGACAACGTCTACTACAACGGCAACAAGGCCGCCGACTTCGTCACCGTGGACGGCGTACGCAAGCTCGGCGTCGAGAAGGTGCCGCCAATGGTCACCCGCGGCGTCGTGCTGGACATGACCGCGTACTACGGCAAGGCGATCGTGCCCGGCGGCACCGAGTTCACCGTGGCCGACATCCAGGCCGTGCTGAAGAAGCAGGGCCTGAGCCTGCGCAAGGGCGACGTGGTGCTGTTCAACACCGGCTGGCTGGAACTGATCGGAAAGGACGACAAACAGTTCCTGGAAGTGGAACCGGGTATCGGCATGGACGCCGCGAAGTGGCTGGCCGACCAGGGCATCGTCGCCTTCGGTGGCGACACCTGGGCCTCGGAGGTCTACCCGAACCCGAACGGTGCCGAAGAGTTCCCGATCAACCAGTACATGCTGGCCAAGCGCGGCATCTACAACCTGGAGCTGATCGACAGCCGCGCGCTGGTGCGCGACAAGGCCTGGGAATTCCTGTTCGTACTTGGCCAGCCGCTGTACGTCGGCTCGACCCAGGTCAACATCAACCCGGTGGCGATCCGATGAACACCGCCGCTGATCTTCCCGTGTTCGCCGGCCGCCGCTTCCGCGTCAGCTATGACGGCCTGGCCGCCGACAATGTCTACAGCGCCGATGGCCGCCACGTGCAGTACGCCATCGTCTCCGGCGCCTACGCCGGTGCGCAGGGCGAAGCCGCCTGTGAGTGGCAGCGGATCAGCGAAGGGGTCTATGCCATTTCGTGGCAGGAAGCCGATGGCGCTACGGTCGTGCATGTCGACGATTTCGTGGGTGGGCGTTCGCTGGCCTGGTTCACCGCCACCGATGGCAGTTTCCATCGCATGCAAGGGCCGCTGGCAGTGCTGTGATGCCGGCCAGCGGCCGGCACTACCTTGTTGGTGGGCCGAACATTACAGATCGGTAATGTGCGGGTCAGGGCAGCGAAAGGCGCTGCCCTCCACCCTGTGGGCCACGTCTTCCACAGGTGTCCCGCGCATGACCCGCCCCCTGCTCCGCTCCACCACCCTCGTTCTTCTCCTGTCCGGCCTCGCGGCTGCGCCGCTGGCGCTGGCCCATCCCAGCCTGGTGCGCTCGACGCCGGCCGCCGACGCGACCGTGCCCCCGGCCAGCCAGATCGAGCTGCAGTTCAGCGAGAAGGTGATGCCGCGTGCCACCCGCATCGAGCTGAGCATGGACCATGGCCGCATGAAGATGGCCATGCCCACCACCGCGCAGGAGCTCTCCGAAGATGGCCACACCCTGCGTGCGCGCTTCGCCACGCCGCTGCCGGCAGGCAGCTACGCACTGCAGTGGCGCGCGGTCGGCCAGGACAGCCACCCGATCACTGGCACGTACCGTTTCACCGTGAAGTAAGACTGCCGTCGTGGCCGAGCTCTCGCCGTATGCGCTGCGGCTGGCGCTGTACCTGGTGCTGATGCTGCTGTTCGGGCGGCTGCTGTTCGTCCGTCCGAGGCTGCCGCGTGGCGTCTCGCTGGGGCTCGCCCTGATCGCGTTGGCTTTGGTGGTCACCGATGCCATCACCCGGTTGTCCGGTGTCCTCGGCATCGCGCCGGCCGACATCGACCCTGCAACGGCGCACTGGTTCCTCACCGGTACGCCGGTGGGTAAAGCCGGCCTGCTGCGTACCGTGGCGGTGCTGGCGATGCTGCCCCTGCTGGCATTCGCCACGCCGCTGCAGGGCCTGCGCCGCGTGGCCCTGCTCGCATTGTCTGCCACGGCGTTGGCCAGCCTGTCCTGGAACGGCCACGCCGCTGCGGGCGATGGGTTCGGTGGCACGCTGCGGCTGCTGGCCGGCATCGTGCACCTGCTGGCCGCCGGCGCCTGGGTCGGTGCGATCGCCGCCATTGTGCAGCTGGCGCTGCGTCAACAAGGCCTGCACCTGCGCGAACGCACCCATGCACTGTGGCAGGCCGCCCACAGCTTCGCCCTGCCCGGCACGGTCATCGTCGCCACCCTGGCGATGACCGGCACCTATACCTATGTCGATCTCGGAGGTTCCGTGCAGACCCTGATCGGTACCGCACACGGGCGCTGGCTGCTGCTCAAGCTGGCCCTGGTGGGCGGCATGCTGGGGCTCGCAGCGCTGCATCGCTGGCGCTTGGTACCGGCCTTGGCCACCTCCATCCGCGGAGGCTGGCAACCGCGGCCACTGCGCTCCCTGCGCCACAGCCTGGCCTGCGAGTCGGCCTTGGCGCTGCTGGTGCTGGCCTGCGTGGCGGTGCTTGGTACGCTGGATCCGTTGGCGTGAGCCTGCGCAGCCAGCCCACGTGCAAGCTGCGATGATGGGCGCATCATGAAACTGCTGATCGTCGAAGACGAACCCAAGACCGGCAACTACCTGCGCCAGGGCCTGATCGAGGCCGGCTACGTGGTCGATCTCGCCTGCAACGGCGTCGACGGGCTGCACCTGGCCGGCAGCGGCGAGTACCAGCTGGTCATCCTCGACGTGATGCTGCCCGGCCTGGATGGCTGGAGCGTGCTGTCACGGCTGCGCGAGGCCGGATGGCAGGTGCCGGTGCTGTTCCTGACCGCACGCAGCAGCATCGCCGACCGCGTGCAGGGCCTGGAGCTGGGCGCGGATGACTACCTGGCCAAACCATTCGCCTTCGCCGAGCTGCTGGCGCGCGTGCGCACCCTGCTGCGTCGCGGCCAGGCACTGCCGCAGGCCGAGCGCATCGTCATCGCCGACCTGGTGGTGGACACCCTGCGCCGCCGGGTCGAACGCGGTGGCCAGCGCATCCCCCTCAGCCAGAAGGAGTACACCCTGCTGGAGCTGCTGGCGCGTCGCCAGGGCGAAGTGCTGCCACGCTCGCTGATCGCCTCGCAGGTGTGGGACATGAACTTTGACAGCGACACCAACGTGATCGACGTGGCGATCCGCCGCCTGCGCGCGAAGATCGACGATGACTTCGATGCCAAGCTGATCGTCACCGTGCGCGGCATGGGCTATGTGCTGGAGGCACCGGACGACGGTGCAGTGCACAGCGGATGAACCTGCGCCGTTCCATCGCGGTACGGCTGACGCTGCTGTTCGCCATCGTGGCCACGCTGGTGCTGGCCGCATTGGGCGTGGCGATCTATGTCAGCGCCCGCCATGATCTTGTTGCCCAGGACTTCACCGAACTGGAAAACAAGGCCGCGTTGATCCGCGACCTTGCTGACAATGGGCCAGCCGCCGCACGCGGACCGCGGTTGGCAGAGGCGCTCGGGCATCATCCGGATATCGCCTTCCACATTGTTGACGGGAGCGGCGCGGTACTGTTCTCCACTGCGCCGGCACTGCTACGCGAGCATGCACGCAGCCAACCGATCGACGCCGCGCCACGGCGGCACGACTGGATCCTCGCCGATGGCCGCTGCATGCATGCCCTGCACCTGCGCCAGGCGCTGGCCGACGGCAGCCAGCTGGTCATCCTGCTGGCCATCGATGACAACCGCCATGCCGATTTCCTGCAGCGCTTCCGCCACCTGCTGGCGATCGCGATCATTGGCGCCGCCGTGGCCAGCAGCCTGCTCGGCGGTTATGTGGTGCGGCGTACGCTGCGACCGCTGCGCACGCTGGCCGATGAAGCCCGGCAGATCACCGCCGGCCGCCTGCAGCGGCGCTTGAGCGCACGCAGCGCCCCGGCCGAGCTGGAACAGCTGGCGCAGACCCTGAACGGCATGCTGGCACGGCTGCAGCAGGACTTCGCGCGGCTGACAGAGTTTTCCGGTGATCTCGCCCACGAGCTGCGCACGCCGATCACCAACATGCTGACCCAGGTGCAGGTGGTGCTGGCGCATCCGCGCAGCAACGAGGCCTACCGCGAGACGCTGGCGTCGTGTGCCGAGGAGCTGCAGCAGCTGGCGCAGACCGTGGGCGACCTGCTGTACCTGGCGCAGGCCGAAGCGCCGGGCGCGCTTCCCTCGCGCGAGCCGGTGGCGCTGGATGAGGTGGTGGATTCACTGCTGGAGTTCTACGACCTGCTGGCCGAGGACCGGCAGTTGACCCTGCGCCGCGAAGGTGTGGCGAGCGTGGAAGGCAACCGCTTGATGCTGCACCGGGCGATTGCCAACCTGCTGTCCAACGCGTTGAAGCACGCAGCCGTGGGCAGCGAAGTGCGGGTGCGGCTGGTCGAGGCCGATGGCGTGTGCAGGGTCAGCGTGCACAACGTCGGCACGCCGATTTCCGCCGAAGCGCTGCCGCGCCTGTTCGATCGTTTCTACCGCGGCGAGCGTGGCCGCCACGAAGGTGCCGGACTGGGCCTGGCGATCACCCGCGCGATTGCACAGGCGCACGGCGGCAGCGTGAGTGTTGTGTCGGATGACACCGGCACCGTGTTCGAGCTGGTGCTGCCGAACACCGCAGCCCGGTAGTGCCGGCCAGCGGCCGGCACTACCCCCACACAGCCATTCCGTCGTGGCGTTTCAGGAGCGCCGCTTTGGTAATGCCGGCCGCTGGCCGGCAACCCCGGTCTCCTCGAACACCCAAGCCACCCAGTCGATGAACACCCGCAAGCGTGGCGACGGCGTGCGGTTGCGCGGGTAGACCAGGCTCAACGGGCTCGGCGTCGGCGGCATCTCGGGCAACAGCTCCACCAACTGCCCACGCGCGATGTACGGGTCCATCCGGTAACGCGGCGCCTGGATGATACCGAGGCCCGCCAGCGCGGCACCAAGGAACGCGTCCGCACCGGACACTCGCACCCGCGCCGGCAGCGGCACGTAGCGCACCTGCCCGCCCTGCTGGAACTCCAGCGGAATCAGCTGGCCGGTGGCGCTGGAGCGATAGCCAACCATTTCGTGGCCGTCCAGCAGGGTCTCGATGCTGCCTGGCACGCCCTTGCCCTGCAGGTAACCCGGCGCGGCCACCGTCACCTCGCGCAGCATCGCCAACCGGCGCGCCGCCAGATCGCTGTCGGCCAGCGTCCCCACCCGCAACGCCGCATCCACGCCTTCGCGCAGCAGGTCGACATAGCGGTCGCCTTCGCTGATCTCCAGTTCGATTTCCGGGTAGCGCTGCAGGAACACCGGAAGGTGCGGGAACAGCAGGTGCCGGCCCAGCGTGCCATGCACTTCGATACGCAACGGGCCGCGTGGCGGCGCGTCACGGAACGCGGCCTCGGCATCGTCCATGTCGGCGATCAGGCGCAGGCAACGGCCATAGAAGGCCTCGCCTTCCAGCGTCGGCACCACCAGCCGCGTGGTCCGGTGCAGCAGGCGCACGCCCAGCCGCTGTTCGAGCGCCTTGATCGCGTCGGTCACCGTGGCCCGCGGCAGGCCCAGGTCCTCGGAGGCCCGGGTGAAGCTGCGGCGCTCGACGATACGGACGAAGGCGCGCATGGCCGTGAAGCGGTCCATTATTCGGTTGTCCGGATGATGTTGACGGATTATGCAGGATTATCCGAAAAGACAATGTCGCGAAGATGGCCCTGCGCCACTCCGGCGTGCCCTGCAGGAACCCACCATGACCCTCTCCCCCGCCCGCTCTGTCGCCCTGGTCACCGGCGGTTCCCGTGGCATCGGCGCGGCCATCTCCCGCCGCCTGGCCGCCGATGGCCACGCGGTCGCCATCAACTATGCGGGGCGCCGCGACGACGCCGAAGCCTTGGCGGCCGAACTCAACGCGGCCGGTGTGCAGGCCATCGCGCTGCAGGCCGATGTGGCCGATTCACAGGCGGTCAGCCAGCTGTTCGACGCCATCGAGGCCCGTTTCGGCGGCATCGACGTGGTGGTCAACAGCGCCGGCGTATTGCAGCTGGCGCCGCTGGCCGACAGCGACGACGCATTGTTCGGGCGGGTGATCGGCATCAACCTCAAGGGAGCCTTCAACGTGCTGCGCGAAAGCGCGCGACGGGTGCGCGACGGTGGCCGGCTGATCACCCTGTCCACCAGCGTGGTCGGTATCAAGCTGGAGCACTACAGCGTGTACGCGGCCAGCAAGGCAGCGGTGGAGACGATGGGCGCGATCCTCAGCAAGGAGCTGCGAGGGCGCAACATCACCGTGAATGCAGTGGCTCCCGGCCCGACCGCCACCGATCTGTTCCTGGACGGCAAATCACCCGAACTGATCGAGCGGCTGGCGAAGATGAACCCCCTGGAGCGGCTGGGTACGCCGGAGGACATCGCCGGTGCGGTTGCGTTCCTGGCAGGCACCGATGGCGGGTGGATCAATGGCCAGGTGCTGCGCGCCAACGGCGGGATGGTGTAGATCGCGCGGCCGGCTTCCACGCATGGCGTGGATCGCATCTGCGCATGTCGCGGGGGTAGAGCCGAGCCCATGCTCGGCTGCTCTCCGCGCAAAGGCCAGAAGCAGCCGAGCATGGCTCGGCTCTACATTATCGTCAGCCCGCGCGGGCCTCGCGGCGCCGGTGTACCCAGTAATACAGCGTGGGCAATACCAGCAGGGTCAGCAGCATCGCCGACAGCAGGCCACCGATCACCACCACCGCCAGCGGCTTCTGGGTCTCGGCACCGATCGCATGCGAGGTGGCCATCGGCAGCAGGCCGAACATCGCCAGCAGCGCGGTCATCAGCACCGTGCGCAGGCGCTGCAGCGAGCCCTGTACCACCGACTGCAGCAGGTCCATGCCCTGCTCTCGCAGCTGCGCGAAGCGACTGAGCATGATCACCCCGTTCAGCACCGCTTGCCCGAACAATGCAATGAAACCGATCGCCGCCGACACCGACAGCGGGATGCCGGTCAACCACAGGGCGAGGATGCCGCCGATCATCGCCAGCGGTACGTTGGCCAGGATCAGCGCGGCACTGCTGATGTCCTTGAAGGCATCGAACAGCAGTACGAAGATGATCAGCACCGACAGCGGGATCACCCAGCCCAGCCGCTTCATTGCACGTTGCTGGTTCTCGAACTCGCCGGACCATTCCAGCCGGTAGCCTTCCGGCAGCTGCACGCTGGCATCCACGCGCGTGCGCATGTCGGCCACCACGCTGCCCATGTCGCGGCCGGCGATGAAGATGCTCACCGCCTTCACCCGCTGCGCGTTCTCGCGCGAGATGTTGATCGCGCCGCTGGCCATGCGGAAATCAGCCACGTCGGACAATGTCACCGTGTGGCCGTCGCCGATGCCGACCGGCACCGTGCGCAGCCGTTGCAGGTCGCGGTCGGCGTCGTCCAGGCGCAGCGTGATCGGGAACTTGCGGTCGCCCTCCCACAGCTCGCCGACCTGGCGCCCGCCCAGCGCAGTCTCGATCACCTCGTCGATGTCGCGCACGTTCAGGCCATAGCGTGCGGCACGGTCACGGTCGATCTCGATCTGCAGCTGCGGCAACGACCCGTCGCGGTCGATGAAGGCGCTCTCCACGCCCTCCACGCCACGTACCTGGCCCAGAATCGCCTGTGCCTGCTGGTTCAATACGTCCAGATCCGAGCCACTGACCTTGATCACCACCTGGCCCTTGATCTGCGAGATGCTCTCCAGGATGTTGTCGCGCACCGGCTGCGAGATCGAGAACTCCGGCCCCGGAATGCGCTGCTCCAGCGTGCGCTGCAGGTCGCTCACCAGCTGCCGCTTGTCCACACCCTTCGGCCACTCCTTCTCCGGCTTCAACGCCACCAGCGCCTCGATCTGGTTGGCGCCCTTGGCATCGGAGCCGTCTTCCGGGCGCCCCAGCTTGGCCACCACGGTCGATACCTGCGGGAAAGTGCCGACCAGCTCACGGATGCGCCGCGACTGCTGTTGCGCCTCAGCCAGGCTGGTGCTGGGATCCAACGTGGCGGTCAACCAGATCGAGCCTTCGTCCAGCTCGGGCAGGAACTCCGACCCCAGGCGGGTGCCCAGTGCCAGCGTGCCGACCAGCAGCGCAACCGCGGTCAGCACTACCGCACGCGGGCGAGCCAGTGCGCGCTCCAGGATCGGCCGATACCAGCCGGTCAGGCGGTCCATCAGGGGATTGCCGTCGCGCATGCGGTCGCGCCGCAGCCACCAGTAGCAGAACAACGGTACCACGGTCAGCGCCAGGATCAGCGCGCCGATCAATGCCGAGGTCACCGAGTACGCCATCGGCGCGAACATGCGGCCTTCCTGGCGCTGCAGGGTGAAGATCGGGATATGCGCGGCGATGATGATCAGCATCGAGAAGAACGTCGGTCGACCCACTTCCGATGCGGCTGAAAGAATGGTCGAGAACCGCGTCTTCCGATCGGCGGTGGGGGGCAGCTTCGACAACCGCGAGACGATGTGCTCGGTCACGATCACCGCGCCATCGATGATGATGCCGAAGTCCATCGCACCCAGCGACAGCAGGTTGGCCGGCACGCCCCACAGATGCAGGCCAAGGAAGGTCGACAGCAGGGCCAGAGGCATCATCGCCGCCACGATCAGCGCGGCCCGGGCGTTGTACAGGAACAGCCACAGCACCAGGAACACGAGCACTGCGCCTTCCAGCAGGTTGCGGAAGACCGTCTTCAGCGTGGTCGTGACCAGCCACGAGCGGTCGTAGAACGGTTCGATGCTGACGCCGGCCGGCAACTGGTTGGCCTCGATCTCGGCGATGCGCGCATGCAGGGCGTCGAGCACGTCGGATGGGTTCTCGCCCTTGCGCATCAGCACCATGCCGAACACTGCATCGTCGTTGTCGTCCTGGCCGACCAGGCCCTGGCGGGGCAGGCCGGTGTCGGCAATGCCGGCCAGGTCGCGCACCAGAATCGGCGTGCCCCCGCGCTGCGCCACCACCACGTTGCCGATGTCGGCCGGCGAACGCATCAGACCTACGCCACGGATCAGGAACTGCTGCTGGCCGCGTTCGACATAACCGCCACCCGCATTCGAGCTGCCCTTCTCCAACGCCTCGGCGAACTCACCCAGGCTGATGCCGCGGTCGCGGAGCTTGTCCAGGTCCGGCTTGACCTGGAAGGTGCGCGCGAAGCCGCCGAAGCTGATCACATCGGCCACGCCCGGCACGGTGCGCAGGCTGCGCTCCATCGTCCATTCCTGCACGGTGCGCAGCTGGGTCGGCGTCATGTGCGGGCCTTTCAGCACATAACGGTAGATCTCACCTACCGCCGAACTCATCGCCTCCAGTTCCGGCGATACCCCTTCCGGCAGCTCCACGCCCTGCAGGCGTTCCAGCACCTGCTGCCGTGCGAAGTAGTCATCGGCCTTGTCGTCGAAGGTCAGGATGATCATCGACAGGCCGAACTGCGTATGCGAGAACACCCGCACCGAATGCGGGATGCCGGACAACGCCACTTCCAGTGGCATCGTCACCTCGCGCTCGACCTCTTCGGCGGCACGGCCCGGGTGCAGCGACACCACTGTAACCTGGGTGTCGGACACATCCGGGAAGGCTTCAACCGGCAGCACGCGGAACGCGGCAATGCCAGCGCCGATGAACAGCAACAGTGCGAGCATCACCATCAGCGGCTGGCGCAGGCAGTAGGCAATCAGGCGATCGATCATGGGGCGGCGTGCCCCGTGCCGATGCTGGCGGTGGCGGGCGCGCTGTCCGCCAGCTGCTGCAGCAGCAGGCCGCCCTCGACCACCACCCTGGCGCCTGCGGCCAGACCCTCACGCACCCACAGGCGGCCGTCGCCCAGTTCCTCGGCATGCACGGCGTGACGCACGAAGCGGCCCTTGCCCTCCTCCACGAACACCACCTGCTTGCCGTCGATCAACAACACGGCCGCATCCGGCAGCGAGACACCGCCCTCGCCCGGCAACGCCACCTGGGCGCGCACGTACTGCCCTGCCTTGAAGCCGCGTGCGCGGTTGTCCAGCTCGGCGCGCGCCTGCACCACGCGGCGTTCGCTGTCGACGAAATCATCCACGTGCTGCAGGGTCGCCTGCAGCGGCTGTCCATCGGCGCCGGGCATGGTCACCTGCATGCCCGCCTGCAAGCGTCCAGCCAGGCTCTCGGGAACATCCAGCAGCAGCCACAAGCGGTCCGGATCGCCAATCACCGCCAACGGCTGCTCGCTGTCGGGGCTGACTGCCATGCCCGGGCTCATCCGCCGCTCCACCAGCACGCCATCGATCGGCGCGCGCAGCGGCAGGCGCTGGTCGACGTGCTGGCCATTGCCATACGCCCTGGCGAAGGCGGTTGCACGCGCATGATCGGCCTGGCTGCCGGCGAAATTGGCCTCGGCCTCGTCCAGTTCGCGGCCCGACGCCACACCCGCCGCATGCAACTCGCGGGTGCGCTCCAGCTCCTTTCGCGCCTGCTGCAGCTCGGCACGGCCGCGCACGCCGTCGGCCTGGGCCTGGCCGAATTCGGGCGAGGTGATCCAGGCGATCACCTGGCCCGCCTTCACTTTCTGCCCCGGTTGTGCCTCGATGCGCGCCACCTGCCCCGCCAGCGGCGTGCGCAGCGCGCTGGAGCGCGTCTCGTCCCAGACCACCCGGCCCGGCAGCTGCAGGCTGGCGCTGGCGCCGGCGGTCACCGCCTCGCTGCGCAGCACGTCCAGCTGGCGGCTACCGGCCGGAAACTGGATCTGGCCAGCACTGACCTTCGGCGCGTCCCCGGTATACGACGCCGGTTCGCGGCCGCAGCCGCCCAGCAGGGCCAGCGCCAGCAAGGCCGGCAGCACGGCGTGTCGCGCCTGCGGGCGACAAGCGACGGTGAACTTCATCGAGACTCTCCTTCAGCAACGGATGTGGCCGCTTCCCAGCGCGCCAGGGCAATGGCATGTTCGGCTCGCGCTTCAATCAACGCAGCCTCGAACTCGCGCCAGCTGCGGCGCGCATCCAGCAGATCGGTCAGGCTGGCGGCGCCGCGCCGGTACGCCAGTTCGATGCCCCGCACCGCCTTGCGTGCGGCGTCGGACTGCAGTCCTTCGTAGTCACTTCGACGCTGCGCGGCGGACTGCGCGCTGGCTTGCAACCGGTCCAGTTCGGCACGCGCTTCACGCTGTAGCACCTGCAGCTCCAGCGCGGCATTGTCGCGGTCGGCCTCGGCACGCTGGATCGCGCCGCGTGCACGCGACGGCCCCCCCAGCGGAACGGTCAGCGACACGCCCCAGGTGACACCGCTGATGTCGGTGGGCTCGCGTTCTGCCTCCACGCCCAACTGGATGTCGCGGTGGCGCTCGCTGCGCGCCAATGCCACACCGGCGTCGGCGGCAGCCAGGCGCGAACGGGCCGCGCGCAGATCGGCACGCTGCTGCGGATCGAACGCGCGCGCATCGGCCCTGCCCGCGGGGTCTGGCCACGGATCATCGGCGCTGAGGTCATGACTGTCGTCGCGGCCGAGCAGCAGGCCCAGCGCATGCTGCGCATCGCGCAGATCCAGCGCCGCCTCGCGCGCCGCGTCGGCTACCGCCAGGTCGTCCACCGCCAGCCGCGCGCGGTCGACCGGCGCCATCGCCCCGGTGGCAACCTGCTTGTCCGCCGCCGCCATCTGTTCGGCCGAACTCAGGCGGTTGGCATCGGCAATCTGCGCCCGCTCCTGTGCACCCTTCAGGCCGAAATAGGTTTCATGCAGTGCTACCTGCTGGCGGCGCCGCGCATCGAGCATCTCCAGCCCGGCCACCTCCAGCAGCGCATCGGCCTGGCGGATACGCAACGCGCGCTTGCCACCGCGCTCCCAGGTCCAGCCCAGGCCCACGGTGCTGTCCACCCGCTTGTCCTGCCAGCGCCCAGGACCGATGCCGTGTTTGGGGCTGATCTTGCTGGTGCCGATCGACAGCTCGGTGGCCGGGCGCAGCGCCGCCGTCTGCGCATCACCCTGCACACCGCGCAGCGCCAGTGCCGCCGCACGCAGGTCCGGGTTGCGTGCTTCCATTGCGCGCTGCGCTTCCGCCAGCGACAACGCTGAAGCCACGGGTGCCCACAGGAGGGCGGCCAGCACGGCCGCAAGACGAGGGGAGAAATTCATGCACGTCACGGTAAGGTGACGCACTTGCGCCAAACTTGCCCCAACCTTGCACGAAGCTTGCAATGCGAATCCTGCTGATCGAAGACGACGCCGCTCTGGCCGATGGACTGATCCGCGCCCTACAGGGTGCCGGACATCTGTGCGACCACCTTTCGCGCGGGCTGCACGCACCCGCTGCACTGGCCAGCGCACCGTATGACGTGATGGTGCTCGACCTTTCATTGCCCGACGTGGATGGCCTGGACCTGCTGTCCCGCCTGCGCAACGACGGCACCACCCTGCCGGTGCTGATCCTGACCGCACGCGATGGCGTGGAAGACCGCATCCTCGGTCTCGACCGCGGTGGCGACGACTACCTGGCCAAGCCATTCGCACTCGGCGAGCTGGAAGCGCGTCTGCGGGCGCTGTCCCGGCGTCGCAGTGATGCACCCGCGCAGAAACGCATGGGCCGGTTGTGCTTCGACAGCATCCGCAATGAAGTGCAGGTGGACGGGCAGCGCATCGAACTGACCGCGCGCGAGTTGTCGCTGGTCGATGCACTGATGCAGCATCCCGGCCGAACGGTTACCAAACAGCGTCTGTTCGACGCGCTGTACAGTTGGGACCACGAGGCCAACCTGTCGGTGATCGAAGTGCATGTCAGCCGCCTGCGCCGCAAACTGGAACAGGCGCGCGCCGGCGTCGGCATCCGCATGCTGCGTGGGCTTGGATACCGGTTGGAGGCCGTGGGTGACTGAGCGCGTGCACAGCCTGCGTGGCCTGCTGCTGCGGCGCCTGTGGCTGCCGCTGCTGGTACTGCTGCTGTGCAGCGCAGTGGGTTCATTCGCCTTGGCGCGCTTCTATGCCGGCCAGGTCTACGACCGCTGGCTGCTGGATTCGGCGATGTCGTTGTCCGAGCTGGTGACGGTGCAGGATGGTCGCGCCTCAATCGAAATCACCCCGGCAGTTTCGCGCATGTTCACCTGGGACACCGCCGACGAAGTGCATGGCGAAGTGGTCGACGCTGCAGGCGGGCGCCTGTATGGCGACCTGCCCGAAGCATTGCCGCGCCCGGCGATGCCCGCCAGCAGCGACGACGCGGTGTACTACGATGCGCGACTGCGTGGCCAGGCCGTGCGCATGGTCGAAGTGGTGGTCAGCGCCGGACCTGGCCATGACATCCGGCTGCGCGTGGCCGAGACACTGCGCAAGCGCCACCGGCTGGAGCGCAAGCTGCTGCTGACCAGCGTTCCGTTCCAGGCTGCGATCCTGACACTGGCGGCGTGGCTGGCCTGGTCCGGTACAGGCGCTGCCGCACGCCATGCCAACCTGGTCGCACGGCGCTTGGCCAGCCCCCGCCCAGACCCGCTGGCGCCGCTGGATCCTACACAGGAGGCGCCGCGCGAGCTGTGGCCGGCAGTGGAGGCATACAACGCACTACTGCAGCGGCTGGACGCCATGCAGGCCGCGCAACGCCGCTTTGTCAGCAATGCCGCGCACCAGCTGCGCACGCCCTTGGCAGCAATGCAGGTGGAGCTGGAGAGTTCATTGCGCCAGCACGATCCGCAGGCCCAGCAACTGGCGTTGTCCGGCACGCTGGCCGGGCTGGCGCGGCTGCAGCACCTGGTCAACCAGCTGCTGATGCTCAGCCGATCGGAAGATCCGCATGGCAGTGGACTGCCACTGCAACCGGTGGACCTGGCTGCGTTGGCACGCGACGTGGTGGAGCGCTACGCCGACCGTTCGTTGGCGGCGGGCGTGGACCTGGGCTACGAGGGGCCCGACGACGGCGTGTCGATACAGGGCGACCCGCAGCTGCTGCGCGAAGCGTTGGGCAATCTGCTGGACAACGCGCTGCGCTACGGTGCCTCGCGCGGGGTGATCACCCTCGGCGTTCGGCAGGAGGTCGAAGACGTATTGGTGTGGGTGGACGATAACGGCGCCGGCATTGCCGAAGCCGAGCGCTCGCGCGTCACGGAACGCTTCTACCGGGCCAGCAGCGAGGGCGATGGCTGCGGCCTGGGACTGGCGATCGTGGCCGAGATCGCGCAGCGGCATGGCGCGACCCTGATGATTGATACCGCCCCGATCGGCGGCGCGCGGGTGGGGTTGCGGTTTCGTTCCCGCTGAGGTGCTGTGTGCCAACCAAGGTTGGCACCTACCAGGTGCGGGGAAATGACGGCGCCCGGGCGGCGGCGCCCAGCATCACCGGCTCATCGAGTACGGCGCCTGCGCGCCCTGCCCCGGCCAATCCTTGTTCGGCTCGGCCTGCATGGTGAAACGCAGCTCGCCACCTGCCAGGATCTCGTCATGGCGCAGGAAGGTGCGCTGCAGCGGCTTGCCGTTGAGGCTCACGCTGCCAACGTACGTGTGCTTGTCATCCAGGCCCTCGGCCACGATGGTGAACGTCTTGCCGTTCGGCAGGCGCATCGCGGTCTTCGGCAGGAACGGGCGGCCGAGGATGTACTCGCCCGAGCCCGGCGCTACCGGGTAGAAGCCCAGCGCGGTGAACACATACCACGCCGACATCTGGCCAACGTCATCATTGCCGGCCAGGCCATCAGGCCGATCGGCATACTGGGTGTCCATGATCTGCTTCAGGCGCGCCTGGGTGCGCCACGGCTGGCCGGCGTACGAGTACAGGTAGGCCACATGGTGACTGGGTTCGTTGCCATGTGCATACCAGCCGATCAGGCCGGTGATGTCTTCCATGTGCTCGAAGACGGACGGATCCACCTTGGCGTTGAACACCTCGTCCAGGCGCGCGAGCAGCTTGTCACTGCCACCATGTGCTGCCGCCAGGCCGGCGACGTCCTGCGGCACGTACCACGAATACTGCCAGGCGTTGCCCTCGGTGTAGTCGGTGCCATAGCCGCTGGCGCTGGGGTCGAACGGAGTGCGGAAGCTGCCATCGCGCTTGCGTGCGCGCATGAAGCCGGTGTCCTTTTCGAAGGCGTTGCGCCAGTTACCCGCGCGCTTGTCGAAGGTCGCCGCGATATCGCCCTTGCCCATCGCCTGCGCCATGCGTGCGATGGTCCAATCATCGAAGGCGTATTCCAGCGTCTTGCTGGCCGCTTCACCTTCCTCGTCGATCGGCACATAGCCCAGCTCGCGGTACTGCGCGATGCCGTCATAGGGGCCGTAGTTGGCGGTCTCGACCATCGCCTTCAATGCCTTGTCGGCGTCGAAACCGCGGATGCCCTTCACGTAGGCGTCGGCAATCACCGGCACGGCGTGGTAGCCGATCATGCACCAGTCTTCCAGGCCATGGAACGACCACACCGGCAGCATGCCGTAGGGACTATGCTCATGGTGCGCCAGCATCGAATTGACGAAGTCGCTGTTGCGCTTCTCCGGCTGCACCAGCGTCAGCAACGGATGCAGCGCGCGGTACGTGTCCCACAGCGAGAACGTGGAATAGTTCGTGAAGCCATCAGCCTTGTGCACGGCATTGTCCGAGCCGCGGTACTGGCCATCGGCATCCATGAACAGCGTCGGTCCCAGCATCGTGTGGTACAGCGCGGTATAGGCACTGCGCCGCGCGTGTTCCGGTGCATCGATATCGAGCACCGACAGCGCCTGCGTCCATTCCTGCTTCGCCTGCGCACGCACGCGATCGAAATCGAAGTCGGCCACTTCCGCATCGAGGTTGGCGATGGCGCCGGCCTCGCTGACGGGTGAGATTGCGACCTTGACCACCAGCGGTGCGTCCAGCTTGCCGAATGCGAAGGTACCCACCAGCTGCCGGCCTTCGATCTGTGCGCGCTGTGACGGATCCTTCTCGCCCGGGGGCGGGAAACCCTTGTAGACGACATCCTGCTCGGTGTTGTGCAGCTCATGCCCGGCCAGCGGGCGCGAGAAACGCATCGCGAAGTACAGCTGGCGGCCCAGCGCCCAACCGCGGGTCTCGCGGAAGCCGGTCACCGTGCCGTCGGCACGCACCCGTACCCGCGACCACAGCACCTTGCCCGGGTAGTCGTACATGCTGGTGCGCATGTCCAGCAGCACCTTGGCGTCGGCGCCCTTCGGGAAGGCGTAGCGATGCACGCCCACGCGCGTACTGGTGGTCAGCTCGGCGCGCACCTTGTAGTCGTCCAGGGTGACCGCGTAATAGCCCGGCTCGGCCTTCTCGTCAGCGTGGCGGAACCGTGAGGCATAACCGCTGCGCGGCTTCTCCGGATCGCCCCGCTCCAGGCCGGGATTGCCGGTGAACGGCATCAGCAGGATGTCGCCCAGATCGGAATGGCCGGTGCCGGAAAAATGCGTGTGCGAGAAGCCGACGATGCTGCTGTCGTCGTAGCGGTAGCCGGCCGCCCAACCGTAGGCTTTCTCGCGTGGCTGGATACGCGTATCCGGGCTCAGCTGGACCATGCCGAACGGCACCGTTGCACCCGGATAGGTGTGGCCTTCCCCACCGGTGCCGATGAACGGGTCGACCGAGGCATAGGCCCTGTCGGCGGCAGTTCTGGCAGGCGCGGCCGACGCCAGGCCGGAAGCGAGCATCGCCGTGGCGGCGACAGCGATCAGGAGACGACGGTCCAGCGTGGGCATCGGCATTTGGATCGATTCAGGTGATAGTCAGATCCTAGCACCGGGCCTGTCACGCCGCATGCTGCAGTGCGACTGCCCGGCTTCCCATGCCCGGTTCAATCTTCAATCGGGAAGCGCGCTCTGCAACGACGTCAGGTCCGCAGGATCCAGCGGCCTTACCACCCGCGCAACCTCTTCTCCATCGTGCAGCAGCACCACCGTCGGCCACAGCTTTACCTTGAATGCTCGCCCCAACGGCCTTCCCTTGCCATCCTCGATCTTCCAGTGCGGCAGATCGTTCGCTTCGACAAAGGCCTGCAATGCAGCCTGCGCGGCCTGGCAATGGCCGCACCAGGGTGCACCGAACTCGAGAAGCTGCCAGCCGACCTGCGCCTCCACATCCGAGCGGTCGGGCTCCGCCGACAAGTAATCGCGCATGAAAGGCATCCGCGCTACGCCGCCAGCGCCTTCTGGATGTCCGCCAGCGGTGCGTTGGTCAGGTCCTTGGCGATGTCGCCCAGCAGGCGGGCCTGGACCTCCTTGTGCAGCAGCGGCCGGATGCGCCCCAGCGTGGTCGGATCCGCAATCAACACCAGATGTGCATAGCGGTTCTTCAACGCGTCCTCGTTGAGCTGTTCTGCCACCTGCTTGGCGAACGTGGCCTCGTTGAGCTGCGAGACCGACATATCCTTCGGCACTGCACCCGCAGGCCCCTGCCCGGATACACCCTGCTCGCTGATGTCCTGCAGGCGCAGTTCGCCTTCCTGCTTCAAGGTCAACTGGTGGTTGCTGCCCACGTTGGTGAACACCCGTGCCGAACCACCGTCGGCTACCACGATCAGGGTTCCTTCGGGAATCGTCCGCGCCATTGCATCCTCCATCAATCCGAAAAGTGGGTGTGCGCTCCACCTTATGCACGCCGATGTCACCAGCGCGCGCACAGGATGTGATCCCGTCATCGCAATCTGCAATCAGCGCTAAATTTGTCCGGATGCCTGCCGCTATGGCCTCCATCATCGCGAGGAACCTCTGTGTACGCTGGCTCACTGTTCCACGTCTGCTTTGCCACCAGCCTGGCGATCGCCGGCTGCGCAGGCTGCATCCATCAGTTCCTGCTGGGCAGACCGCTGTTCGCATTGGCCATCATGTTCTCCGTACTGACGATGATCGGCGCTGCTCTGGTCTCGCGTCGGCTGGCGCTGCCCGGCGCACTGGCGATGGCCTGCACCGTATTCGGGTTGATGGCGAAATCGGCCTGAGGCATCTGAACGGGCAGCGTGGAACACAGCGTGCAGATCAGCCCGCTTCGCTGCACGCTCACGCCGATGCCGTTATGATGAATCAATGATCGACACTACCCACTACGTGACGGGCGAACCTGTTACGTGGGAAGCACTGCCGACCGGCGCTTCGCTTGCCACGAATGCTCCCGCCCTGCATTTCCATCGCATTGCGCTGGATCCCGGCGGATGACGCCCGCGGGCCTTCTGCCTGCCCCCCACGCTGATCTGATACCCGGCTGCTGACTGCGCGGCCGCGGTGATCCCGTTGCTGCGTTTCCGCCCCTGCGGCGGTGCATTACCGTGCGCGTGGCGCTCCGCCTGCACACATTCCCCGGCCCTCACGCCACCCATCGATGCCCCTGCGCCACTTGCGCCCGCATCGCCGTTTCCGATTTCCGGGACACACCACACCGCCCATTCCCCTATTCCATACCTACAAGGGAGCCCCCATGCAGGACACGCCCGAGGCACATGCCCATTTCGGCTGGTTCAAACGCCGCCGCCACCTGAAGGTCGATGAGATCACCGTCGTCGACAAGCCCATGCTGAAGCGCGCCGTAGGCGCCGCCGCACTCGGCAATGCCATGGAGTGGTTCGACTTCGGTGTATACGGCTATCTCGCCGTCACCATCGGCCAGGTGTTCTTCCCGTCCAGCAACCCTACGGCACAGGTAATCGCGGCCTTCGCCACCTTCACCGTGGCGTTCCTGGTGCGGCCGCTCGGCGGCCTTGTGTTCGGCCCACTCGGCGACCGCTATGGGCGCCAGAAAGTACTGGCGTTCACCATGATCCTGATGGCACTGGGTACGTTCTCGATCGGCCTGATTCCCTCCTACGAGCGCATAGGCATCTGGGCACCGGTGCTGTTGCTGCTGGCGCGCGTGGTGCAGGGCTTCTCCACCGGTGGCGAGTACGGCGGCGCGGCAACCTTTATCGCCGAGTATTCCACCGACCGCAACCGCGGCCTGATGGGCAGCTGGCTGGAGTTCGGCACGCTGGGCGGCTACATCGCCGGCGCGGGCACGGTCACCGCACTGCACATGCTGTTGAGCAACGCGCAGATGCTGGACTGGGGCTGGCGCATTCCGTTCCTGGTGGCCGGCCCACTCGGCCTGCTCGGCCTGTACATGCGCATGAAACTGGAAGAGACGCCGGCGTTCCGCGCCTTTGCCGAGGAAGCCGAGAAGCGCGAGCATGATCGCCCCGGGCTGGGCGCACTGTTCCAGGTACACGGCCGCCAGCTGCTGGTGTGCATGGGCCTGGTGCTGGTGTTCAACGTCACCGATTACATGCTGCTGACCTACATGCCCAGCTACCTCAGCGTCACCATGGGCTACGCCGAAAGCAAGGGCCTGCTGCTGATCATCATCGTGATGCTGGTGATGATGCCGCTGAACATCGTCGGCGGGTTGTTCAGTGACAAACTGGGGCGCCGCCCGATGATCATCGGTGCCTGCATCGCGCTGCTGGTGCTGGCGGTGCCTTGCCTGCTGCTGGTCGGCAGCGGCAACGACTGGATGATCTTCCTGGGCCTGATGCTGCTGGGCCTGGCACTGGTGTGCTTCACCAGTTCGATGCCATCCACACTGCCAGCCCTGTTCTATACCCCGGTGCGCTACAGCGCACTGTCGATCGCCTTCAATGTGTCGGTGTCGCTGTTCGGTGGCACCACGCCGCTGCTGACCGCATGGCTGGTGGAACGTACCGGCGATCCGCTGGTGCCGGCCTACTACCTGATGGGCGCGGCGGTGATCGGCCTGGTGACCATGCTGTTCGTGAAGGAGACCGCGGGCCTGCCGCTGCGCGGTTCACCGCCGGCGGTCGGCAGCGACAGGGAAGCTGCCGCGCTGTTGAAGAGCGATGTACCCGTGACGGTGGACCCGATCTTGCCGCCGCTGCCGGACGTTGCGGAGCCCGAGCAGGTGAAGCCGGCCTGAGGCCGGGTGGAACCAGCGTTGTAGAGCCGAGCCCGGGCTCGGCGCCTTTCGGGGATCAGCCGAGCATGGGCTCGGCTCTACACCCCTGCGCCCTCAATCATGCGGGGTGTCCAACGCCATCGCACGCATTACGATGGGTTTGGCCCAGTCCGGCGTATGCAGCAGCTCGGCCACCGAGACCGGGTACTGCAGCTGGCCATGCGCCATCGCCAGCACCGGCAGCGGCTCGACGCAGCCGTCGGCGTCGGCGGGAGCGCTGTTGTCGTAGACATGCAGCTCGGCCAGGTGTGGCAGCAGGTCCAGCAGGTTCTCGCGCGCCGAATCGAAGCGGGCGTGGATCTTCTCCACTGGAATGTCATGGCCGCCGGCGGCCACACGCCCTGCAACGCGGGCAATATGCAGCTCCACCGTGGCCAGGCCGCAGAACCAGATCGCAACGTGATGGTGTTCGCAGGCCTCGCGCAGCAGGCGCGGGATGGTATTGCCGCCCAGCGTGGTCTCGAAGGCGAAATCCGTGCCATCGGCCATTGCCTGGCGCAGACGGCGAGTGCCTTCCTGCCAGGCCTCGGCATTCGCATCGGGCAGCGGCCAACCGGCCTCCACCAGGCGGCGGGTGAACGAATCGGGGTTGAACCAGCCCAGGCCTTCGGCTTCCAGCCAGGTTCCCAGCAACGAACTCTTGCCGGCGCCGTTGACGCCGGCCAGCACCAGGATCCGCCCCATCGGTCAGAGCGGACGGCCGAGGGTGACCTTGCGGCCGCGCCGAATCGGCTGGCCCAGCACTTTGCCCAGCCCCTCACCGCGCTGCAGGCCAGCCAGAGTCTGGTCGAATTCGCTGCGCAGGCGCAGCAGTTCTTCACTGCGCTCACCGGCATCGCTGCCGGCGGCCTTGGCCAACAGCTCCTGGTAGGTGCGGATATCCACGATCACCGCTTCGGGGTGGTTGTGGTTGGTGATGACCAGCGCCTGCTTCTCACGCACGGTACGCATCAGGCTCGGCCAGCCCCTCGTCTTCACAGACGAGGCCGGGGCCTTTTCGAGGCCAGGCAGATCCAGCGGCAGGGTCATGGCACGGCTCCAGACAGAAGTGGATAATGGCCACTATACCCAATTTGGCCAAATTGGATATAAATGCCGTTTCACGCGCCGGAGCCGGTCTGTGGCGCATCGGTCTGCAGCAGGCTGTCACGCTCGCGCAGTGGGAAGCGGATCCAAGCATCCAGCCCCTGCGGATCGAAGTGCAGTTCACCACTGCCGGCCAGCTCATAGGGCACGCGCTGCTCGATCAGCGCACGGCCCAGGCCGCGCTGGCGCGGCAGCTCCCAGTCTTCCACGGCGGCATGGCGTTCACACCAGTGCAGGCCCAGCCATGGCTGTCCGTCCTGCACCTGCAGGTGCCAGGACACGTCGATCCGGCCATCCTCATGGGTCAGCGCACCATGCCGCAGGGCGTTGGTCGCCAATTCGTGGATTGCCAGGGACAGCACTTCGGCCGCCTTCGGTGGCAGCAGCACATCCTCGCCCTGCAGGCGATAGGCGGCGGTGACCGGCGTCTGCGCTGCGATCTCCTCATCGAGCATGCCACGCAGGCAGACCCCGGCGTTGGCGCCACGGGTAAGCAGGCTCTGCGTGCGCGCCAGCGACATCAATCGTCCGCACAACCGTTCAGCGTAATCATCCACACTGCTGACCGACTCACGGGTCCGCCAGGCAATGGCATGGATGGTCGACATGATGTTGCGCACCCGGTGCTGCAGTTCGGCCAGCAGTACCGATTGGCGCTCGGTGGCACGCTTGAGATCGTCGATGTCCACAGCGATGGCGAATACGCCCGTCACCTCGCCGTCTGCATCGCGCAGCGGCGCGGCGGCCACACGGGTCCAGCGCGCGCGCCCGTCGTCATGCTTGAACTGGAACTCCAGCCCGGGCACTACCGTCTCACCGCGCAAGGCCCTGGCTATGGCGAAATCCCTGGGTTCGATGCGCGAGCCGTCGGGGTGCCATCCCTGCCAGCGGTGGTGGTTGGGCAGATCCGTGGAGGGCACCTTGCCGGTGGGAAGGTAGGTGCGCATCTGGTCGTTGGAGAGCTGCAGGCACCCCTCGGCATCGACGATGCAGACGCCCACCGGCAGTACCTTGAAGGCCAATGCCAGGCGGCGGTCCGCCTCCCGCCGCTTCTGCTCTTCGCGTTCGCGGGCCGACTGGGCCACATGCGCCGCCGTCGTCTCGAACATGGTAACCAGCACGCCGCTGACGCGCCCCTCCTCGCCACGGATGGGGCTGTAGGTAATGGTGAACCACACATCCTCCAACCGCCCGCGGCGCGCGAGGGGATAGAGTTTGTCCTCGTAAGTGATGGTTTCGCCCTGCCAGACGCGCTGGTAGATCGGCCCGTTGATATGCCACACCTCGGGCCAGCATTCACGGGTCGGCTGGCCGAGTCCGCCGGGATGCTTGTCGGCCAGGATCTCGGCATAGCCATCGTTGTAGAGCTGCACCAGCTGCTCGCCCCACAGCACGATCATCGGGAAACCATGGGCCAGCATCAGGTCGACGGTGGCGCGCAGGTGTGGCGGCCACCGCTCATACGCTCCCAGCGGCGTGGATGACCAGTCATGGCGGGCGATGCGCGCAGCCATGCCATCGTGGCGCCCGTGCGGGTGCGCTGCAGGTGGCATGCCGCCACGAAGCTCGGTGGCGCGGATGCCTTCAGGACGGCGCGACATGCCGCGCGATCAGGCGATGCCCGCAGAGACCTGCGGCGTCGCCACCAGCCCGGCCAGCTGCTGCACCAGGGCTTCAATGTGATACGGCTTGGTACAGCGCGGCGCGCTGGCGAAGCGGCTTGGCAGGTTGTCGTCGTAGCCGGAGGTCAGCAGGAACGGGGTGCCGGCCTCGGCCAGGCGGTCGGCCAATGGATAGACCTGTTCGCCGCCCAGATTGATGTCCAGCAACGCCACATCGATGGGATGGGTATCGACCAACCGCCCCAGCGCCTGCAGGTCGCCAGCAGGGCCCACTACCTGCGCGCCCTTCAGCTCGAGGTAATCGACCAGGAACATCGCGATGGCGAATTCATCCTCTGCCACCAGTACGCGCAGCCCCTTCAAGCCCTCCGTCTTGTTGCCCACTTCCAGCACGCCCTACGCTCCTCGATGCACGCGACCTGCCTGCGGTCGCAACGCGGTCAGAATGCGCGATCCGGCCTGCAAGAACGCGTGACGATCGATGAAGGCCTTGGGTGGGCGGCCGCACCCCGGCCGCCCGACCACGTCAGCTGGCCATCAGGTCAGAGCGCGCGTTCCCACTTGAGACTAAGCAGGCTGCGATCGTGGCTGTACAGCCAGCCGACGTTGCTGTCGATGCGCGCGTAGCGCAGGCTCAGGCTGGGTACCAGTCCCGCCACGGCCAGGCGCTCGCTGCGGACGATGGCGATCAGGTTCTGTTCGCTGTCCTCACGCCGTGCTTCCAGCAGCGGACTCCAGGTGTCGTAGTCGCGATGGCGCAGCGACACGAATACGGTGGCCGTGGTGCCGATCCACTGCCGTGCCGCGCCCAGCCGCAGGCCGCGCTGGCGGTAGCCGTTGGCCGGGTCGGCTGCGCTGCTGTCGGTGAGATCCAGCCCGGCGAAAACCGTCCAGCGCGGGTTGAGCGCACGGAACCAGGTGGCATACAACGATGCCAGCTCGCCGTCGTAGTTGCTGGCCAGGCCCTGCTGTCGATACCGCTGGCGCTTCCAGTCGGCCTCCAGCTTGAGCAGGCTGCGTGCATCCAGGGCGTACTGCCATTCCCCGTGCACGCCACTGCCGCCCTGCAGCGCATGGTTGCCCAGGCCCTGGTAGTCATAGCTGGGGGCAAGCAGCACGGTCTGCCGTGCACTACGCCAGCTGTAACCCGCCTGCACGTTTGCATTGAGCTCGTTGTACGCACTTTGCCCGCGCCATGTCTGACCGAAGGCGAGACCGCGCACGTACAGCCCATGATGCCCGCCGAGCACCCAGCGCCGTTCCAGGCTGGCGTCGTAGTCGAGGCCCGCCGCGCGCTGGGCGTCGGGCAGTTTCCGTTCGATGATGCAGGCGTCGCCCACGCCGAACAGGCAGGTGCGACTGGCCGAGCTGCGGTTGATGTTGTCACTCCATGCCGGGCCGGCGGACAGCGCGCCTTTCCAGCGCTGGCGCGCCTGCAGGGCACTCAGGTACCCGTCCACGCGAGCGCGGACGCCGGCCGTGGCCGGATCATCGGCATTGATGCCCGCAGCGATGGCCCTGAACAACACGACCGCATCGCGATCGCGCTGGTCTTCTGCGTAGACACGCGCCAGTTCAAGGCGCGCCGGCAGGAAATCCGGCTGCGCCACCAGCAGTGCTTCGTACTCCTTTGCCGCGCGGCGATGGTCGCCCGCCACCCGCGCCAGCGCCCCCTGCGCATAGTGGCGCAGCATTGGGTCATGGCCGGGCAGTTCGATGTACTCATCGAGGAACGCAGCGGCGGCCTGCCATTGCTGATGCTGCAGTGACAGGTAGAGAGCCTGGCCAAGATCATCGACGGTGCGCTCCACGCGCAGCGTCTGGCCGTCGATGGTGATGGTCGGCCGCTCCGACTCGGCCTGCTGCAGGCGCTGCTGGTCCTGCTGCTGGTGACGCAGGTCGGTGCCCTGCTCGAGCACGCGGCGAAGATCGTCCTGCTGGGCGCGCACATCGGCGGCCGCCAGCAGCAGAACGACAAGGAAGATGGAGTGGCGCATGGTCGATCCGTGGTGGTGCATGCAGCGGGCCGAAGCAGGGACTGGCGGATCGCGGCTTGCCCCTGCCCTGCCCCGTCAGGGGCGTGGCAATCAGTTCTTGCTGCCGCCGAAGGCGGTGTCGTACTGGCTGTTGCCGCTGAAGGTGGCGATACCGGCCAGGGCGGCCGCGTTGGCGCCGAAGAACTGCCCCTGGGTGGTGCCGGCAACGCTGCCGTTGGCGGTGGCCGAACCGGCGAACGATGCATTGGCGCTGTTGATGTTGGCGTTGACGTTGATCGCCAGGCCACCACCGGTCAGGCCGCCGAGCAGCTTGCCGCTGCCGAAGTCCGCACGGAAGGTGCCCGACAGCAGGTTGCTGCCGTTGAACTTGTTCAGGCCCGCAACGCTGTAGGTGGCCACACCGGCCGGCAGCGTGGTACCGGCACGGTCACCGACGAAGTAGACCTGGCGGTTGTTGAAGCCACCCGCGGCGCCATCCTTGGACCACTCACCGAACCACACATCGCCGCTGCCGACCTTGACGAAGTTGAAGTGGCCCATGCCGGCATGGCTGCCTGGTGCGCCGGTGATCGGCATGGCGAGCGTGCGCACCGCGGTGCCATTGACGGTGGTGGTGCCCGAGTACAGGCTCAGGCCCTGGAAATCGACGGGCTTGGCGTTGGAGACGGTGCCGACGCCGATACCGGCCTTGCCTGCCTGGTGCGGGCCACCGTTGACCTGCGATTCGCCGACGGCGACGTACAGCTCGGCATTGGTCACCGGGCTGGCCGCACCGACGATGTCAGCGGCATGCGCGGCGCCGGCCAGGGCAAAGGTGGCAGCAACGGCGAGCACCGAACGGGAGATCATCTTCATGGTATTACTCCTTGGGTTGTGGGAACTACGGGTACAACGCTTGAAAGCGGAAGGTCAGAAGCGCGCGGTGATGCCGAGCTTGAGGGTGCGGCCCGGCGCCGGCAGCGTGGAGCGCGTGGCCGGGTCGACGTAGTAGCGGTTGCCGAGGTTGCTGCCCACCAGCTCGACGCTGGCGTGCTCGTTGAAGCGCCAGCGCGCGTATGCATCGACGGTGATGATGTTGCCCCAGGTGAACGGCACGTTCTGCCACAGCATGCTGCTGCCACCGGCCAGCAACCGGTCGCGGTAGGCCTGTAGATCGGGGTTTTCGTGGCGCTGGTAGTGCACGATGCGGCTGCCCAGTTCCAACCGCTCATCGAACAGGCGCGTACCGAGCGACAGGTTCACCGACAACTTCGGAATCGCCTGGGTCAGCAGGTAGCCACTGACGAAACCGTCCTGCACGCAGTTCGGCACCAGGCCACGGTTGGCATCCAGCAGCACGGCCGTGCTTTCGTCGCACACCTCGTTTTCGAGGATGCGGCTGATGCCCAGATCGGTGAAGAAGCGCCGGTTGTCGAAGCGTGCCTGCAGCTCGATGCCGCGGATGGTCTGCTTGTCGATATTGTCGAACAGGAAGGAGGCGTCGCGCTCGATCACGTTGCGGGTCTTGTGCACGTAGTAGGCCAGCTTGACGTCGGCATCGGCGGTGTTGCCGAACAGGCCCGACAGGTTGTGCACGTAGCCCAGCTCGTAGTTGTAGGCATGCTCGGGCTTGAGCGTGTACAGCGGGTTGAGGCTGCTGGAGAAAGCGATGGTGCTTTCGAACATGCTGGGGAAGCGCACTGCTTCGCTGTAGCGCAGGTAGACGCGCGCGGCCTTGGACAGGTTCACCGTGGCCGAGAAAGTGGGCAACCACGCGTGATCGCGGCGGCGGCCATTGCGCCCGTCCACCGGCCGCGACTGCATGGTGTTGCCGATGTTGCAGACCCGGTCGCTGCCGGGGTAGACCGGCAGCACACCGGGTATGGCCGCCACCCGGCCGTTGAGACAGGGGTTGGTCGCACGGGCATAGTTGCCGTTGGCATCGGGCAACCACGGAAGCCGATGTTCCACCGCCTGCGGCGTCTCGTAGTACGCCAGCAGGCCATGCAGTGCATCGTCAACCACCGAACCCATGCCGATGCTGTCCCAGAACTCGCGTTCGGCCTCCAGTGCGTCGATCTCCGCCTGCAGGCTGGCCGGCCGCTCGGGCAGTTCATTCGTCCGGTAGGTCGCCTCCTTGCTGCCCACGCCCTTGGTCAGCAGCTCCGGATGCGCCTGCAGGAAATCGTCGAAGGCCCAGTAGCGGCTGTAGCGCACCCCTGCATTGAGGGTGAGGAAGTCGACCGGCCGCCACTCCAGGGTGAGGTAGCCTTCACCCTCCTGGCGGCGCCCGGCACGCGGGAACATGCGCCAGCCATCGGTGATGCCGAAGTACGGGTCACGCGAGCCGAGCTTTTCGTATTGCCAGTTGCCACCCACGGTCAGGTCGAGGGTGGAATGCAGCGCGAAGCGGTTGCTCAGGGTCAGGCCGATGCGGTCGTTGCGCGCATTGGCCAACGCGGTGTTGCGCAGGATCGGGCTGGCGTCCGGGTTCCATGCCGGATTGCCGGGGGCGAAGTTCGGAAAGCCACCTGCGGTGTAGGTATCGCTGTCCGTCTCCGTGCGCCACAGGTTGGCGTAGAGGTCCAGCCAACGGCTGCCGGCCGGCTGGAAGCGGTACTCCAGGTTCCAGGCATCGGACGCAACCCGGCTGAGCGGCCACTGGATGCGCCCATAGTCCGGCGCGGACAGGATGCGCGACGGCATGATCTCGCCGTAGTGCGACAGCGTGCGCCGCCAGGTCGCCTTCAACTGCTGGTCATCGTTGATCTGCCAGCTGCCCTTGACCAGCCAGGATTCCTGTTCGCTGGAAGTATTGGGCACTTCATCGCCGGGCTTGAAGTAGCGCGCCAGTGTGGTGATGTAGTCGATGCCCTGGTACTCGAACTGCTCGCGCCGGTCCTGGTCGTAGTAGGCGCTACTGTTGGACCCGGAGAAGTAGTTGCCGCGCTTGCGCCAGGCATAGGCGGCCATCAGGTCGACGTTGTTGCCACGCACGCCCAGCGCCAGGCGCCAGGCCTGGTCCTCGCCATCGAAGGGGTTGTTGCCACTACGCGATTTCACCGGCACCACCAGGGTGCGGTCGTCGTAGGGTGAGTTCGGCGAGCCCTGCGGGAACCCCGGCACGGTACGGTAATCCTCGCCGGTGTGCAGCCGCGGCAGGCGCGGCGCCACCGCATTGCTGCTGCCTTCGATCTTCAGCTCCCCGCCGAAGCGCTCACCCGCTTCCACGATGTCATCGACGTCGATGGTCTTTATCACCAGCGCGCCACCGATCCCGCTGTGCACATCGCGCACCAGCCCTGGCCCCTTGATGACCTGGATGCCACCCATCAGGTTGGGATCGATGTAATTGCGGTTGCTGACGCCGTTGTAGCCGCGCCAGACCGTGAGCGCCTGCTCACCACCGTCGATGCTGACCGGCACCCGCCCCGGCCCCTGGATGCCGCGGATGTTGATGTCCAGCGCGCCGCTGTTGCGCGCATCGCCACTGAACACACCGACCAGATCCTTGACCACGTCGGCCGGATTGGAGCCACGGTAACGCTCCACCCGGTCGCGCCCCGAATACGCCGTGGTCAGGTCCAGCGCGAACACATCATCGTAACCGCGCCGATCACGCGCCTCGCCCCCTTCCGACTGCAGGCGACCGGCCACGTCCAGTGTTTCGGTCACCCGCACCCCTTCCCCTTCACCCGCCTCCGCTGCGGCCCGCAGGCTCCAGGTGCCGTCCATGCCGCGCTGTGCGCGCACGCCACTCCCGCGCAACAGCTGCTGCAGCGCCTGCATCTGGCTGTACTCGCCTTTCACCGCACTGGAGCGGCGGCCCTCCACCAGGTCACTGCGGAACACCACCTGCACATCGGCCTGGCGGCCAAAGGCACGCACAGCGTCGGCCAGGGGCTGTTCCGGAATCGTGTACTGGCGCAACGGCGCGACGACCGCCGGTTGCGCCTGCACGCCCGGCGCCCAGGCCAGCGGCAGCAATGCAGTGGAGATGGCCAGGGCCAGAACGGTGACGCGACGATGACAGGCGGATGCCGTGGACGGCATGGACAGGAACTCCTCAAGCGTGGCGGAACCACGGGCACATCCGGTGCCGGTGGCATGTCTGGCTTGAGGAGAAACGGTGTTTCGCTCTGGCTATACCTCTATAGACAGCGCGATGTGGCAATTGCCCACGGTTTTTTCATGTTTTTTTTTCATGCGACCGGTTCACCCGGGCATTGCGCGAGCCTCACCACACCACCAGCGCGCCGCCGGGCAAGCGCTGCACACGCAGCCCTGCCTGCGCGGCCACCGCATCGATGGCGGCCTCCGGTTGCTGCAGATGGAACAGACCACTGACCCGTACGTCCGCGCCCTGCCCGCCCAGCACCCAGACCGGTGCACGACGGTAGCGCGCGAGATCAGCGATGGCCTGCGCGGCCGGCTGATCGTCGATCACTACCTCGCCACGCCGCCACGGCGCCATCGTCTCGAGATCTTCCAGCTGCACCGGCCGCAGCCAGCGACCGTCACGGAACACCCGTGCCTGCCCGGCATGCAGGCGCTGCACGCTGCCATCGCCTGGGCGCACATCGACCACGCCCTCGCTGACCTGGGTCACGACCGTGGTGTCCTGCATCGACACGCTGAAGGCGGTGCCGATGTCACGGATCTGGCCACCGCCGGCCTCGACCTGGAACGGTCGCTGTTCATGCACAACCTGGAACCAGGCCTGGCCGCGCAGCAGGCGCAGGTGCCGCCGCTGGCCATCGAACTCAACCGCCAATGCGGTGCCCGCATCGAGTACGGCGGTGCTGCCGTCCTCCAGTTGCACCACGCGCGGTGCATCGCTGCTGCGCAGGTCACTGCGTGCCAGCAGCAGCGCCTGCGGTGCGGCCGCGACCACCAGTACCACGGCAGCGGCACTGGCCAACAGCCACGGCAGGCGGCGGCGCGGTGCGATCGGACGCAGCCCTTGGCGATCAGCCGTCAGCCCGGGCAGTGCGGCCAGCACCTCCGGCCCAGCGGCATCCAGCCCCTGCCAGAAGGCCCGCTGCTGGCGCCATGCCAGCGCATGGCGGGGATCGGCCTGCAGCCAGCGCTGCAGGGTTCGTTGCTTGCGTTCCGGCAGCGGGCCTGCACTGCACCGGATCACCCAGCGCAACGCCTGCCTGGCCTGACGCGGCGAGGGTTCGGACGTGTTCATGGTTGTGGCCTGCCGCACCCCGAACGGGTGCGCCTTCCTGTTGTGACAACGGCGGGCGCGATCTGCCCACAGCAATCGCAGCTCATCAATGCACTCCCTGCTGATGCTGCTGGATCAACAGCGCCGCGCGCAGCACATGCTTGCCGACCAGGCTCTTGGAAATACCCAGCCTGGCGGCGATCTCGCGCTCGCTCAGGCCGAGGTAGCGGTTAAGCACGAAGCACTCACGCACCTGGGTCGGCAGCCCGAGGATGGTCTGGGTGATCTCGCGCAGCTGCGCCTGGTCCAGCGCCTGCGCCTCGCCATCGCGGCTGGCCTCGGCCATGTCGAGGGCGTACTCGGCCATCGCACGCCGCTCGCGGGCGTCGGACTGGCTGCGGTTTAGCGCGTGGTGGTAGGCCATCCGGTACAGATAGCCGCGCGGCTCGAGGATGGGCGGATCGCCGGGCACGCTGCTGGCCTTCAGGTACAGGTTCTGCAGGGTGTCCTCGGTACTGGCCGGGTCGAGATAGCGCGCGATGAAGCGAGACAACGCACGGCGCTCGCGGATCAGCAGCTCGACCAGCGCCAGGGCATTGGGAGACATAGGTGCCAAGGCCGGACCGGGGAATGATGGGCGTGATGGCGACGGTCCGGACGTGGATTGTGGGCTGCGCGGCCGCAGGCGGCAAGTAGAAGCCCCGACAGCATCCAAGCATGGTGTGGATGGAAGACCTAGGGTTCCTCCAGCGCCTCGAAGCGCTCGGCGAGGTAATCGATCAGCGCACGCACTGCAGGCAACAGGCCACGTCGCGATGGGAACACCGCGTGCGCGATGCCATGCTTTGGCACCCACTCGGGCAGCACCGGCACCAGCGCACCGCTGGCCAGTTCGTCGCTGATCATCATCCGCGGCAGCATCAGCAGGCCCACCCCGGCCACCGCGGCGGTGCGCAGCGCGATCATGTCATCGCTGACCAGCCGCGGGCGATGGTGCACGCTGGCCAGCACATCGTCCGGCCCGGTGTATTCCCAGACATGCTGCTGGCTGGGCGATGCCAGATCGATAGTCGGCATCATCGCCAGGTCGGCCGGCACCTGCGGCGTGCCCAGCCGCTGCAGCAGCGCCGGGCTGGCGCTGGTGCACCAGACCCGGCGCGCCAGCACGCGTACCACCAGGTCACTGTCCTCCAGCGGCGGCGGTCGCACGCGGATCGCCACGTCCACACCCTCGCCCACCACGTCGACGCGCCGGTTGGTGGCATCCAGCTGCACCGTCACCTGCGGGTGCAGGGCGAGGAAATCGGCCAGCATCGTGCCGATGCGTGCATGCAGGATCGCGATCGGGCACGCCAGGCGGATCGTGCCGCGCGGCTCGGCGCGTGACATCGCAATCGCTTCTTCGGCCGCTTCGGCCTCGACCAGCATGGCCTTGCAGTGGCGGTAATAGTCCTGGCCGACCTCGGTGACCGAAAAGCGCCGCGTCGAACGCTGGATCAGGCGCACGCCCAACCGTTCCTCCAGCAGTGCGATGCGCCGGCTCAGTTTCGACTTCGGCATGGCCAGCGCCCGACCTGCCTGCGAGAAGCCGCCGTGCTCGACCACCATGGCGAAGTAGAACAGGTCGTTGAGGTCACAACGGCGGATATCTGCAATGAACACGGGGCGGTCTCCTGCGGCCCACGGCCTGCGACCATTGTTCACCAGATAGGACTATGACGGCAAATATTGGCGCCTACCGGCTCCATTGTCGCGGCGATATCGTCTTCGCAACGAAGAACAGCGGCCGGCAGCCCCGGCCAGGAGATCGCCATGAAGCGTGTCACCGGTACCTACAGCGCCCCCCGCCCGCACTGGGTGGGCGATGGATTCCCCGCCCGCTCGATGTTTTCCTACAACACCCACGGCCAGCACCTCAGCCCGTTCCTGCTGCTGGACTATGCCGGCCCCTACAGCTTCGCGCCCAGCGATACGCCGCGTGGCGTCGGCCAGCATCCGCACCGCGGTTTCGAGACGGTCACCATCGTCTATGAGGGCGAGGTCGCCCACCGCGATTCGACCGGGGCCGGCGGCACCATCGGCCCGGGTGACGTGCAGTGGATGACCGCTGCCTCCGGCATCCTCCACGAGGAATTCCACACGCCGGAGTTCAGCAAGCGCGGCGGCACCCTGGACATGGTCCAGCTGTGGGTCAACCTGCCGGCACGCGACAAGATGGGCGCAACGGGCTACCAGACCCTGCTCGACGCGGAGATTCCCTCGGTGGATCTGCCTGATGGCGCTGGGCGCGTGCGTGTCATCGCCGGCCGTTTCGACGGCAACACCGGTCCGGCCCGCACCCATACGCCGATGGATGTCTGGGACATCCGCCTGCGGCAGGGGCACCACGCCGAACTGCCGGTGGCCGATGGCCGCACGCTGGCGCTGGTGGTGCTGAAGGGCACGGTGCGGATCAACGGTGGCCAGCCGGTCGGCGAGGCACAACTGGTCACCTTCGATCGCAGCGGCGAGGACGTGTTCGTCGACGCCGACAGTGACGCCACCCTGCTGCTGCTCAGCGGTGAGCCGATCGACGAGCCGGTGGTGGGCTATGGCCCGTTCGTGATGAACAGCCAGGCCGAGATCGCGCAGGCGGTCAACGACTTCAACAGCGGCCGCTTCGGCCAGATCGCGCACTGATCGTTTCAATGCGGCGGGCACCGGCCCGCCGCACCTTCCGGGCCATCGCCCACCTTCTCCAGGAGCCTGACCATGAGTACCCCCGCCAACTTCAACGGTGCCCGCCCGGTGATCGATCCGGACAACGCCGCGATGCTGCTGATCGACCATCAGAGCGGCCTGTTCCAGACCATCGGTGACATGCCGTTCACCAGTGTGCGCGCCCACGCCACCGCGCTGGCGAAGATGGCCACGCTGGCAAAGATGCCGGTGATCACCACCGCCTCTGTTCCGCAGGGTCCGAATGGCCCCCTGATCCCGGAGATCCACGACGCCGCCCCGCATGCCCAGTACGTGGCGCGCAAGGGTGAGATCAACGCCTGGGACAACCCGGAATTCGTTGCCGCGGTGAAGGCCACCGGCCGCAAGCAGCTGATCATTGCCGGCACCATCACCAGCGTGTGCATGGCCTTCCCGTCGATCGCCGCCGTTGCCGATGGCTACCAGGTGTTCGCGGTCATCGACGCGTCGGGTACCTACTCGAAGATGGCCGAAGAGATCACCCTGGCCCGCGTGGTGCAGGCCGGTGTGGTGCCGATGGACACCGCCGCGGTGGCCTCGGAGATCCAGCGCACCTGGAACCGCGACGATGCCCAGCAGTGGGCCGAGGTCTATACGAAGATCTTCCCGAACTACCAGCTGCTGATCGAAAGCTACCTGAAGGCGCAGGACGTGCAGAAGAACCACGAACAACTGGATTCGCAGCGCAGCTGAGCTGCCCCGGTTGACAGCCGATCCTCGGCACTCCCCCGAACAGGAGATCCACCATGTCCAGTGAACCGATCCGCGACCCGGCCAGCGATCATCTGCTGACCCCGCAGAATTCCGCCTTCATCATCATCGACTACCAGCCGGTACAGGTGAACTCCATCGCCTCGATGGACCGCCAGCTGCTGGTCAACAACATCGTCGGCACGGCCAAAGCCGCCGTCGCCTACGGCCTGCCGATCGTGCATTCGACGGTGAACGTCAAGACCGGCCTGAACAAGCCGCCGATCCCGCAGCTGCGCAAGGTGCTGGGTGACTACCCCACCTACGACCGCACCACCATCAACTCCTGGGAGGACGTCGAGTTCCGCAGGGCGGTGGAAGCCACCGGCCGCCGCAAGCTGATCATGACCGCGCTGTGGACCGAGGCGTGTCTGACTTTCCCGGCCCTGGATGCGTTGAAGGAAGGCCATGAGGTGTATGTGGTGGTCGACGCCGTCGGCGGCACCTCGCTGGCCGCGCACGATGCGGCGCTGCGCCGCATCGAACAGGCCGGTGGCCAGCTGATCAGCGTGCCGCAGCTGTTCTGTGAGCTGCAGCGCGACTGGGCCCGCTCGGCAACGGTTCCGGATTTCATGAACCTTTTCATTGAAACCGGTGGTACGGCAGGTATCCAGTTCTCGTACGATCGTACCGAGTGATTGGGTGGTGGCGCCGGTCCTGGCTGGCGCCGCCTTTTTGGAGCAGTCGAGCATGGCTCGACTCTACAGTGGGGTTGGTCGAGCATGGCTCGACGCTACCGACAGATGGAGAACGTGATGGCTTACGCACGCATTGTTTCAAGCGCGGACAACTACCTGCACCACATCAGCAATGGCAGCTTCGATGTGGACGCGGACGAGCCCGCCTCGTTGGGTGGTCAGGGCAAGGGCTTCGCACCGTTCGACCTGTACCTGGCCTCGCTGGCGGCCTGCACCGCCATCACCCTGCGCATGTATGCGCAGCGCAAGGGCTGGGACCTGGGCGAGTTCCATGCCGAGCTGCGCTCGGAACGTGACGCGGATGGCCGCTTCCACGTGCACCGCGTACTGCATGCCAGCGCCGAGCTGAGCGATGCGCAGTGGCAGCGGTTGCTGGAGGTGGTGGAAAAGACCCCGGTGACCCTGGTGATGCGCGAAGGCGCACGCATCACCAGCGAGCGTGGGAGCGCAGCGTAACCCCATCCACGCGTGGCGTGGATCTGCTTCAGCGCCGTGAATGCAGCACGGTACGCTGGCGCATCGCGTTGAATTCCTGCTCCACCTGCTGGATGTCTTCGGCCTGGAACCCGGCCGCGTCCAACAGCTGGTCTGCGGCAGCCGCTGCCAGCGGATCATCGTCACGCTGGCGCCAGCAGCGCGCCGGCAGGAAATAGCCCACTTCGCTGCGCCCGCGCATGATCACCACCGGCCGGCCCGCATACAGCAGGAATTCGGCCAGGTGCTGGCGCAGGCCCTCGACGGAAACATAGGCCGGTCCAACACCCAGCATCTCGCTGGACGGTTCGGAACTCTCGAACAGCTTGCGACGGCTCATCCACTCCTCCTTTTGAACAACGCGTGGTCTCCTTTCCTTAGACGGGCGCATCGCTGCGCCCCCGCCACGCACTACGTGATCCGCATCACGCCGCCACTCAGAAGCCGGTATTGAACTCCAGCTGGAACACGTCGATCGACAGCGGCGCGCCGGACACTTCCTTGGCCGCCATCCACTTGCCACTGATCCAGCTGCGTGCATCCAGCGCGTAGGCACCGCCCACGTAGTAGCCGCGGGCGTTGGTGCCGCCTAGGTGGAAGTTTGGATCGTTGTAGGCGTCGGGCAGCGCATCGGCCTCGATGTGCTTGTAGCCCAGCAACGCCTGCCACTGGCCCTTCTCCTTCAGCTCGGTGGCACCGAAGGTGGCCTGCACCATCCACGCCGTGTCACCGCTGCGGAAGGTATCGATGCTGGCGGTGCCGCCGGCGCCGTAGTTGTTGACGATGCCGTTGTTGGCGCGGATGAACATGGCCTGCTTGTCGTAGGCCAGGTTGCGGATGTAGTCGCCGTCCAGGCGCAGGCCGATGCCCTGTGCCAGCTGCGTATCCCAGCGCAGGTTCAGCGTGGCCAGGCGGAAGGCCGAGGCCAGGCCGACGTACTGCGGGGTGGGCGTATTGGCCGGATCCAGCGGGTTGCGCGCGATGTCGCGGATCAGCATCAGGGTGTTGCCCTTCTGCATGAACGCCGGGCGCGACCAGTCGGTGTCGCAGCCCACCGCGCCCGCATATAGCGCGCACGGCGAGGACAGGCGGCCGCTGATGTTCTTGAAGTCGTAGTAGCCCAACGCGGCACGCAGCGCATTGTCTTCGTTGAAGCGCCAGTTCACGCCCACCTGGGCACCGGACAGCCACTTGTTCTCGTTCGGAGTCTTGACCTTGCTCTGGCTCGGCGAGCTGTCGGAGGTGTACTCCAGCGGCACCACCGCAAGGTTGCCGAACAGGTCGAGATCTCCCCCGTTGAAGTCGTATTTCAGGTTGGCGGCCAGGCCGTCGAAGTTTAGGTCATTGGAGAACAGCGTATCGCTGGTCCAGAACGGATTGCCGAAGCGGCCGCCACGCACCGTCACCCAGTCGGCCGGGCTGTAGGCCAGCCAGGCCTGGTCCAGCCACACGTCCTTCTTGCTCAGGCCGCCACCCAGCTGCTCGGTGGTCGACACCGGGCCATTGCTGCTGCCGCTGGCCAGGCGCACGCCGGCCGTGGTGTGCTGGCCGATGGTGGCCTCGATACCCAGGCGCGCGCGGATGCGCCACAGGTTGCGGCGGTCCTGGCGGGTGTTCAGCAGCGGCGGCAGCTGCAGGTTGGTGTTGGTGTTGGTGTCGAAGCCGTTGCCGGAATTGATCGACGACCAGTTGCTCACGATGTCGCTGTTGCGCTCGGAGAAGAAGCGCGACTCGCTGCGCACGCGCATGTCACCGGTGACCTTGATGCGCTTGGTCCACTCAGCCACTTCGTTCGGTGCCGCCCAGCCCTCGGACTTGGCCTGCGCCATCACATCCTGGCGCACTTCGTCACGAATGCCATCACGCACGCTCTGCGGCACGTAGGGCACGCGCACGTCGCCGGCTTCCAGGGCCACGCCACCACTGGCGGCCGAAGGTGCGGTGGTCGCGGTGCGCGATGCGGCCGCTGCCTCAGCCTCGGCCTGCACCAGCAATGCCTGGCCGTCTTCGGGCTTCAGCGCGCCACTGGCGATCAGGCCCTTGATCAGCTTGACCATGGTGGTTTCTGCGGCCATCACACCGGCCGGGGCGGCCAGGCTGAGCAGCACAGCGCAGCACAGCAGCGCCCGTCGGGCCGGCCGCGGGCGGCGGGAGTCGGTTCGTGCGCGGACGTGGTCGTTCATCACGGTTCTCATCGAAAGAAGGGAAATCACGGAGGTCGGGAATCAGGCCCCGGGCCGGCGGCCCTGGATCAGCACGCGGGCGGGGAAATCGAGCGACGGCGGCGGTGCCTGGTCGACCTTGCCGATGCGTCGCAGCGCATCGAGCACGGCCGCGTCGGCCTCCTCGTTGCCACTGCCGCGCACCAGCTCGACCTTTTCCAGGCGGCCATCGTTGGACAGCCACACGTTCACCTGCAGCTGGAACGCCAGGCGCTTGACCTTGTCGTCGCGCGAGATCGCCTGCTGCATCAGATAGCCGAGGTAGCGCCCATAGGTGGCATTGCCGGCGCCGCCACGGCCGACGCCGGACGAACCGCCACCACTGCCGGACTGGATGCCGAAGTTGTCACCACCGGCCTGCGCATCGGCGTTCATCGTTACCGGGTCGGCGTTGTCCGGGGTCGGCGTCGGCTCTTCTGCCGGCGTCGGCTGATCCAGCGGCTCCGGCTCTGGAATGGTCTCTTCCGGCGGCGTTTCCGGTTCCGGTGGCTTTTCCGGTGGCGGCGGGGGCGGCGGTGGCAGCGCCAGCATCGGCGGCTGCACCACCGGCCGGCGGGTGCTGGCGGTGTCCTTGAACAGCATCCAGCACACGGCGACGCCGAGCACCAGCAACGCGGCCACCACCAGCGCGACGGTCACCAGCAACGGGCGACCGCGCATGCCGGGCTCCGGCCGAGGGGGTTGATGGGCCGTCATGCCTCAGCCCTGCACCTTGCCGGTGACCAGGCCGACCTGGGCCAGCTCCAGCCGCCGCAGCAGGTCCAGCACCTCGACCACGCGGGCGTACTGCACCTGCGCATCACCGCGCACGATCACCGGGAAATCCGGCGTGGTCGCGCGCTCGGTGCGCAGGCGGTCTTCCAGTTCAGCCATCGTCACCGGGTAGGCATCCAGGAACACCTGGCCGCTGGGGTCGATGGTGATCGCCTTGGTCTTCGGCTTCTCCAGCGCGACGCTGTTGCTGGCCTTCGGCAGGTTGACCTCGATGCCGGGAATGGAGGCGTTGCTGGTCAGGATGAAGATCACCAGCACCACCAGCAGCACGTCGACGAAAGGCGTCACGTTGATGCCCTTCTCGCGCTTCTTGATGCCGAACTTCGCCTTCTGGCCCATGGCGCGCCCCTCAGCCCTGGACCGCGGCCGGGCCGCGCCCGTCCTGCTCTTCGGCCAGGCGTGCGGCGAACTCGTCGATGAACACCGCCATGTCCGCGCCGATCGCCTCGGCACGTGCGCCCAGGTAGTTGTAGCCGAACAGCGCCGGGATCGCGACACCAAGGCCGGCGGCGGTACACAGCAGCGCCGCGGCCATGCCCGGTGCCACCGAATTGATGTCCACCGCGCCGGCCATCGCCGCCACCACGAACACCAGCATGATGCCGATCACGGTACCGAACAGGCCCACGTACGGCGCGCCTTCGATGGTGGTCGACAGCCAGTTCATGCGCCGCGCCATCGCCTCCTGCTCGCGCACCATCACCGCGTCCATCGAGGCGCGGATCGCCGCAATGGTGGCGCCACTGAGGTAACCACTGTTGCCGTCGCGCTGGTGGCGCTGCTGCATTTCATCGATGGCCACCTGGTAGATGCGCCACAGCGAACCGTCATGCATCGCGGTCGGTGCCTTGCCCTGGCGATCCATGTCGGACAAGGTGCGCAGCGGCACGCCGGACAGCTTGCCGAAGCTCTCGGTGAACACCGCATTGGCCTTGCTGGTACGGCCGAAGTGGCGCCCCTTGGCAATCATGATCGCCCACGACAGCAGCATCATCAGGCCGAGGATGGCGACCACCACCCAGGCGTCGAACGGCATCGCCTTGAGGATGAAGGCGAAGTGGCTCTGGCCGGCCGACTGCTCGTCGGCGCCGTAGCTGATCAGGCGCGAATCGGCGCCCTGTGCGGTGGCATCGGCCAGCAGCAGTACCGCCGGCCGTGCCACGCGCGAGATACGCAGCTCATCCAGTGCGCCCTCGAAATTGGCCAGCGGCTGCACCGCGCCCGGCGCATCGGCGCCCACCACCGGCGCGGTGGTCAGCGCCGGCAGCTCGCCGCTCAGCTGGGCGACCACGCGCCCATTGAGGTACAGCTGCAGAGCGCCCTTCTCCGCAGTCAGCGCAACGTGGGCCCACTGCCCTTCCGGAATCGGCTGCGCCGGCGTGCTGCGCTGGCCATTGAGCTGCACGAACGGCACACGGTTCTCGATGCCCAGCACCAGCTCGGACGCGCCGTCGCGACGCGCGTAGATCGCCTGAGCCGCATTGTTGCTGCCCGGCTTGATCCAGGCCGAAACGGTGAGCGGCGCACCCGCCTCCTGTGCAAGCGATGCGCTGGCCGGCAGCGGCAGCGGGCCTGCACCCAACTGAACGCCGCGGCCGATCACCGATCCTTCGGACGGCGGCGCCACGGCACCGGCGTTGTTGCCATAGGCGGTGGTGTCGCGTGCCGGCGCGTTGGCCTCGGCAAAGTGGTAGACCAGCGTGTAGTCCGGGTCGAACACCTGCTGGCCATTGCCGCTGGCCGGGGCCTTCTCGTTGCCGTAGTACATCCAGATCGTCTGCGGTGCGGCGGAGCTGACTGCCGGCACGTCCACCCAGACCAGGGCCAGCCCCAGCTTGGGATCGAACTGTTCGATCTGGTGGGCCAGCACGGTACGCCCATCACCCGAGACAAAGCGCAGGTCGTTGCCCGCGTCCTGGGTGCCGTCAAAACCGAAGTTGCCGGTATGCAGGCGCAGCAGCAGCGGCGTGCGACCCGGGTCACCGGCAAGGCCCGCGCCCTGCGGGCCGGCGTCGACGGTGATCGGCTTGCGGTACTTCCATTCGGCCTGCCACCAATTGGCATCGGCCGCAGCAGCAGGCAACGCAACCAGCGCGGCCAGCAGCAGCAACACTCGGGTAAGCAAACGGTCCATGCGAAGGGTCTCCGGAGAACGCATGTTCAAGGGAAGGGTCAGTAACTGGTGCTGATGTTGAAATGCAGGCGCGGGTCGTCCTTGCGCGTGACCGGGCCGTCGGCATAGGGCCAGGCGTAGTCCAGGCGCAGTTGCAGGTGTTCGCCCAGGCGCAGCTGCGCGCCCAGGCCGACCGAGGCCAGGTTGTACTTGTCACGCTGCTCGGGCAGCGGCTGGCGCAGACGCAGGTAGGCCGCGTCGGCAAAGCTGTAGACGCGCAGATCGGTGCCGCTCCACAGCGACCATGCCGGGGTACGCCATTCCAGGCTGGCCAGGCCGCCGTAGTCGCCGATCGCCTCGGCCGACAGGTAGCCACGCACGGTGTACATGCCACCGGCGGCGAACTGCTCGGCCGACACCAGGGGCGCATCGGTTATCTGCAGCGAGCCGCGTGCATACCACTGCCAGTCGCTGCCGAAGGTATGCGTGTTGGCGACGTCCGCCTTGAACGCGACGAAGCTGGGGTCCGCCCAGTAGCGCTTCTGCCCGAACCCGATGGCATCGCTGCCATAGCCGAACAGGCGGCGGGTACCGGCCACCAGCTGGGTGTTGATGCTCACCTGATCCTGCTCGCCCTGGCGCACGCCGACAAACCCCAAGGTGATCGGCGCGTACTTCAGCGGTGTCTTCAGGCTGTCCTGGCCCATCTGCGTGTCTTCCTCGGTGTCCTTGAAATCCACACCGAGGCTGAGCTGGCGCCACCACTGGCTGCTGGCGGCAAGGCGGTAGTTGAGCTTGAGGCCGATCGAATGGCCGTTCCCGATCACATTGGTACCGGTGCCGGTACCGACCTGCCCGCCGGCATTCAACACGCGGCTGTCGGACTTGTAGCCCGAGGCTTCCAGGCTCCACGGCGTGCCTTCGAACGGCATCGTGTACGAGGCCGAGAACACCTTGGCCTGCTTTGTATCTTCCGGCGCAAGGTACGCGCTGAGGGTGGCGCTGTGCCCGCGCTTCCACAGGTTGTCGTAGGCCAGCGACGCACTCAGGCGCAGCTTCTCGGTGTCGGCGCTGTGGTCGTTGTTGAGTGACGCACTGGCACGCCACGGCGACTTCTCTTCGACCTGCAGGTCCACATCCATCGTGCCCGGCACCTGGCCCTCGCGCACCAGCGGCATCACCTGGCGGCGCCCGCCCTCGTTCAGCGCAGTCAGTTCCTTCTGCGCCTGGTCGAAGTCCGGCACCTTGCCTTCCGCCAGCGCCGGCACGCGTTCGCGGATGCGCTCGGGCGATTCGTGCTTCGTCCCCACGACCCGCAGCTGGCCGATCGGCGTCTGCTGCACTTTCAGCAGCACCACGCCGCCACTGACCTGCTGCTCAGGCAGCTCCACGTAGACCGACTGGTAGCCCGCCTGCTGGTACAGCGTATTGACAGCATCGCGTGCTTTCTCGACATCGGCCAGGGTCTTTGCCGGGCCGAGGAAGGGTTCCACCGCGCGTTCAATGTCCCGGGGGTCGAGCACGGTATTGCCGCGCACGATGTATTCATTGATGTTCACGCTGGGCGCAGGCGCTGCCTCCTGGGCGAACAGCGGCAGCGGCAGCGCCACCAGGGCCAGCATCAGTGGATGCAGGCGCAAGGGAAGACGGACGGCTCGGCACGGAACAGGATTCATCGAAGGCATCGCGTCGTATCGAAGGGGAGTGGCCAGGGAGCGGCGCGTGGGTCTACCAACAGGACGTGTACGTCGCGTCAAAGCCGCCAACAGTTTTGTGACAGCACTGTCATCTTTTGAAAGCGCCAGAACGCTCGCTGGCGGACCCCGCCTTCGCCACACGTCTTCATTGCAGAACGTCGATTGCTGCGGGAGATCCGAGATGCGTGAATCGTTGATGGCGGGCCTGCGCGCTGCCCTCACCCTTGCGCTGCTGGTGTTGTCCCCGGCGCGCGCTGACGAGACGAAGAAGCAGGAAGACGCCGCGCCCTGCATCGAAGTACAGGTCAATGGCGAGCGCATTCCGGCGTGGGACTGCCTGCAGCGCAAACTTGCGCCGGCATCGAAAGCGGCGAAATCACCGGCGCTCCCCGAGGCCGAACGGCTGATGCGGCAGCCCGGCAACCAGCTGATGCAGTACAACCTGGAAGGCACACGACAGCGCATGGGCGATGCCTTTGGTCGTTCGGTGGTACCGCAGCGTCCGGCGCGCTGAGCCCATGCCTCTGTAGAGCCGAGCCCACGCTCGGCTGCTCCTGCACACCTTTCAACAGCCATGCAAAGGCAGCCGAGCGCGGGCTCGGCTCTACAGAGCGCCGCCCTGCCGAGCGGCCGGCACGATGCCATCGCCTGGCAACGGCGGCAGCTCAGGCACCGGCAGGCTGCGCAATTGCCCGGCCTGGTTCAATTCGACCGCGCTGGCACTGATGCTGGTCAGCACCGTGCAGGGTCCGAGTCGTTGGCCGGGCGCATACGCTTCCGCCGGGCGTCCATCCACCGAAAGCAGGGCCAAAGGCGCGTGGTCACCGGCCAGCACGCCCAGCACCACCACGTCGGTCTGCACCGCACCGGGGGACAGCAACCGCACCAGCGGCAGGCTGGCCACCGCATCGAACATCGGCCGTACCGGCGCCTCGGCTTTCGCTTCGCTGGCCGTAGCCGCTGGCGCCACCGCAGACAGGGTGACGCTCCAATAGGCCACCACGGCCAGCAGCAGCGTCGCCGCCAGCAGGGTCAACATTCGATTGCGATCCCAGCGCCTGCCATCCATGTTCCGCACCATCGCCACGTTCTTGTCCGCCTACGCTAGCAGCTGCGGCTGACGCTTTTGTTTCATCATGCCGGCCTACGCTGGCAGGTATCGACCCGGACAGGAGGCAACGTCGATGCAGCGCGTGCCGCGTGGCTTCACCCTGCTGGAACTGATGGTTGTGCTGGTGATCATCGGCATCTGCACGGCCGGGATCGGGCTGGGCCTGGGCAGCCTGCTCGACCCGGGCCGGCAGCTGCGACAGGAAGCCGAGCGGTTGGCGCAGCGCCTGCAGGTGGCGCGCGATGAGGCGCGCATCGATGGCCGCCCGCTGCGTTGGCAGGCCGACGCCAACGGCTATCGTTTCAGCCGCCGCGAAGGCAGCCGCTGGGTGACCGTTGAACGCGATGATCTGCTGCGCCCGCAGAGGTGGCAGGCGACGGGCATCGCGGTGCAGCCCGCCAACCCCATTGAGCTGAGCCCGGAGTGGATCGGTATCGCCTGGGAGCTTGGACTGTCGCTGGATGGCCGCAGACTGCGTCTTCGTGATGATGGCAGCGGACAGTTGCAGGTCGCGCAATGAAACAGGTGGCGCGCGGATTCACCCTCATCGAAGTGCTGATTGCGTTGGCGATCGTATCGATTGCGCTGGCAGCGGTGATGCGCTCGGTGGCAGTGGCGACCGACGATCAGTCACGGCTGCGGGATCGCCGCCTGGCACTGATGTGCGCGCAGGACCGCTGGCAGGAACTGCGCCTGAGCGGACAGGAACCGCGGGATGCCCGGCAGCGCTGCGTGCAGGGGCGCGGCAGCTTCCTGGTGCTTCAGCATCTGGGCACGGGCAGCGACGGCCAGCCGCAGCTGGAACTGAGTGTGGTTGCCGAGGATGCTCCGCGGCAGTCGCTGGCGCGAATGCAGTTGCCGTGGACGGCGGCGCAATGAACCGTTCCGTGCGCGGTTTCACCCTGATCGAGGTGATGATTGCGATCACCATCATGGGTGTACTGGCACTGATCTGCTGGCGGGCGCTCGACAGCGTGGCCAGCAGCGACCAGCGACTGCGCCAGGCCGATGCAGAGACCACGACGGCGCTGCGCGTGCTACAGCAGTTCCAGCGCGACATCGAGATGCGTGCGGACGATGCGCTGATGAATGGCGCGGTGCGCCCGGCCGACCAACCGCAGCGGCTGCTGCCTCCTTCGCTGGTGAGCGAGCGGCATCCGGATGGGAGCTTCGCGCTGGAGATCACCCGCAGCGTGGGCAGTGATGGGCTGCACTGGCAGCGCGTGCGCTGGTGGCGTCAGGGCAGCACACTGTGGCGGGCCAGCGGCGCGGCCACGGACCGGTATCCATTGCCGGCGCCGGAACAGTCGAAGGGCATCGCGGTGGCGCGCGATGTGCAGCGGTTCGATGTGCGGGCGTGGCAGCCCGGCGAGGGATGGGCCGTGTTGCCGAGCAAGGGCGAGGTGCTGCCAGCCACCGGACTGGAGCTGCGGCTGGGCCTGCACGATGGGCGTGAGCCGTTGAGTTACCGGCGGGTGTTGGAGTTGTAGGATTCGTTCGTGGCACCGCATCCGCGCATGGCGTGGATCTACGGTGGGTGCCGACCGTGCCTTGGTGGGTGCCGACCGTGGGTCGGCATTGTTGTTGGCTCCGGAATCCGCGCATTGCATGGATCCCCCCGCCTGCCGCCGGGCGCACTCCTGCACCCGGCGGCGCCGTGTCGGTGGTCCTCACCGCTGATGGCCGCTCCCTACCCTCCGTGCCGTCCTGGCTGGGGCCGCCACCGCTCCGTGGCGGCTGGCCCGATGCTGTCCGTTCTTCCGGCCGGATCGCATCCACGCAAGGCGTGGATCTACCTTGGTGCCGACCGTTGGTCGGCACGCTTGCAAGAGGGCTACCGGCGCTGCGTGCCCTCGTCGCGACTTGCCTGCGGGAACTGGAAGGCACTGTTGGCGTCATAGCCAGCGTTGGCAGTATTGCCACGCACCGGCGGGTTGATGCTGCTGGTGCCGCTGCCGAAACCGAGGATCTGCACACTGATCACCGATGGCTGGTTGCGCCGCGCATCATCCTGGCTCTTGCGCATCACATCCTGTGCCGCTTGGCTGGCGCTGTTGGCTGCTGCACTGGCCGAGGCCAGCGCGTTGACGTTCACCGTGGCCAGCACGGGCAGGCCCTTGCTTTCACCCTGTACCTGGATGTTGGCGGCGTTGAGCACCTGCAGCGCGGCCAGGTTGATGTTGCCCGAGACGCGGATACCCGCTTCGCCCGCGTCGATGGTGCCCAGCGGCGCGATCAGGTCGACGTCGCCCGGTCGTACTTCGGCAATGGGGTTCAACGTTGCGATGCCTGCACCGCTGGCCGGGGCCTGCGGCGACAGGATCACGTTGCCCCAGCCGTCATAGACGCGGCGCGGTGGCGTGTACAACAACGTGGTCTGCGAACCACGACCGGCGTTGATGTCACCCTGCTCCGACCAGGCCAGGATGTCTCCGCCGAACGTTGTCATCACCCGAGACAGCCCCAGCAGAACGCTGTCCTGGCTGAACAGACGGATGTCACCCTGCCCCTGCGTCACCAGCCCGGCACTGGCCGGCGGCACCACACCCTGCACACCCACCACGATCTGCCCGCCCGGCGCCATCAGCTCGATGTTGCCGCCGGCTTCGGTACGCACGCCGGAGCCGCCGTACATCACGATGTCGCCGGTGCGCTGGATCGTCGCCCCCGTCGCATCCTTGTCCGGCATCAGCGTGGCGATCGCCTCGCGGCCGCGCAGGTAAGAACCGAAACGCGGGCCTTCGGCATCGGTGTACTCGCGGCCACCTTCACGCAGTTCGGCGTAGTAGACCTGGCGCAGGAAGATGCGCTGCTGTTCCTTCGGCAGCCGGTCGAATGCTGCCAGCGCCTCGGCGCCATCAACCGCCAGACCGAAGCGCTGCTGCAGCCACTCCCTCAACTCCTTGTCGTAGATCTTCACCGCCTTGCCCGGCTGCGCAGCCAACGACTGCGAGGGATCGGCGAGGTTGGCCGGATCCAGGTAGTACGTGCGAAGTGAGCCGAAATCAATGCCCTGGTTGCCGGCAGTCACTGCGATGCTGGCGCCGGGACGGGCATCGCCTTGCACGACGCCGCCCAGGCTCACGATGCTTCCGGCCTCTTCCTGGCGCAGCTGCCGGCCCGCACTCACTTCGACGTTGCCGGGGCCGGCAACCGTCAGGTTGCTGCGGATGATGTCCCGGCCCGCTTCGATCCCGCTGATATCGGTACCGCTGGTGTTGAGCGCGGTGACATCCGCGCCGATCACATCGCGACCGGCGCGCAGCTGTACCGCCGAGCCCGCTTCGTACCAGTCGAATACGGTACGCGCGCCGTTCTCGGCATTGCGCGACAGTTGCCGCCTGTCGCCGCTTCCCAGCCCGATGACATCGCCGGCCACTGCATAGAACCGGCTGGCCACGGTCGGTGTGGTTGGCAACAGCACGCCGAGCGCGGTATTGGGACCGAAGGCAAAGTACGGCAGCGTAGTGCCAGGACTGGCGCCGTTCCCGTCCGCGGGTACATTGCTGCGCACGGTTCCCGCGTTTCCGGGGCCTTGCGCGATGAAGCCGGGATTGAATGGGCCGGGGACACGGGCATCACTGCTTGAGCGCACAATCTGAGTGGCCCGGTCGGTAGCCAGGATCGATCCTCCCGCCAATACCTCCAGCCGACCCGACGCCGAGGGCGCCAGCACGATGACGTCCTGCGCATCGGGCACGCTGCCACTGCGCAGACTGGCGAGATTGATGTTCCCGGAGGCCGCGATGGCCGTGAACCGGGAGGGATACAACCAGTAGTTGAGATAGGCATCGCCATTGCTGGGGTTGATCCTGATCACCTCCCTACCCTGGTTGCTGCCGGTCGTGTGCTGCGTGCCAACCAGGCCCGGCGAGAGATTTCCGCCTGCGGAGAACAGGTCGAGTGCGGTGCGCGGCGTCCACAGCGAGAACCAGCTTGTGCCCGACGCGTGGCCGCCCCCTTCCAGCAGGATATCGTTGAAATTGGCCACGGGAACCCGGCCGGGATCGGCGGCACTACCCAGTACCACATCGCCGCGCGCCTGCACCTGGGCGGTGGAATCGCCCAGCACCAGCACCGGCCCGGCCATCGCAACGGGTGCGTCGGCCACGAACGGATTGTGCAGGCCCAACGTGCCGTAGCTGCTTTGTATCGCGCTGAGACCGCCGATGCGCGCCGCCTGCAGCAGCGTGCTGCCGCGTAGATTGGTCACGGTGCCGTTGAGATCCAGATCCTGCTGGAAACCTTCGGGCTGCTGCGCGCTTGCGCGCAGGCCGGGGTTGACCGCTCCGCCGCTTCGCAGCGTCAGGTCTCCGCCCCCCGTCAGATGCAATTCACCGTTGCTGACCCGTCCGGTCGACCCGACCGCCGCGACGATCGCGCTGGAATGGGGCGCCGTCAACAATCCCAGAGCATTGCCCATCGGCGCGATCACGCCCGAGTGGCGGCCTGCTTCCAGGGACAGATTACCGCCGCCCAGCGTGCCGAAACCGGTAAAGCCGACCAGGCGAGGCGTCGCATCCAGCTCAGGGCCCACCGTGCTGTAGGTACCGAAATTGATCCACCAGCTGGTTGCGCTCTGCACTACACCAGCAGTCGTGCCCGATCCCTGGCGCCACAACCAGTTGCCCACCGCGGCGCTGGAATGCCCGGCCTGGTCGCGCTGCGGCGTGCCCGCCTCTGCGCGCGCGCTCCAGGTATCACCGGTGATATCGCGGCCCGCTTGCACGTGCAGATTGCCACCCTGGTCGGGGTACCACGCCTGGTAAGTGGCGATGGCGGCATCGTAGCGGCCGGACGCCTGGACCGGGCCCAGCAGCGCGGTGTTCCTGGGCACTGGGGCCCGCCCCGGGGTGAACTGCGTGTCACGGCCATCACCCAGCGCCGTCGGCGCACCTGCGGTGTACACACCGAAACCGGACTTCATGCGCACATCCTGCGCGGCCAGCAGCGCCAGGTCACCCTTGCCGGTGCGCAGGACGCTCCAGGCCGGTGCACCCAGGCGCTTGCCATAGGTCGTGACTTCAGTCAACGTGCCGCCGCCATAGCAGTAGCCCATCGCCGCGCAGATTTCTTCCTCCGACATGCCCATCTCGGCCCCGAGCTCCGTAGCCGGGCGGCCGACCCACGATTCATCGCCCCACCATGCCAGCGAGCCTTCCTTGTCGACCAGGCGCGGGGCCGGACCGCAGTAGGGTCCGGAATCACAGACATCGCTCTCGGTCATGCCAAGCTCCCGAGCGAGATCCGCTACGGGTTTTCCGACCCACGACTCATCGCCCCATAGATCCAGCGAGCCATCCACGGTGATCACGCGGTCGCCCTTCCATTCCGTCGTCGTGGTCACCGTACCGATGGTGCTGTAGTGGCTGTCGGCCAGCACGATGCTGCCGTCACTCCCCCAGCGCCGGGTACGCGGATCGGCGGCGGTCGTATCAGCACCGGCCACCGCGGTCAGGTCCCACGAGGTGGTGCCTTCGGGCAGCATGGCCGCCAGCGCCCAGTTGCGGCCCTGGCGTCCGCTGGCATCGGCCGCCCGCAGCTTCACCGGTGCATCGCCTGGCAGCTCCACCTTGGTCATCGACGGGATGATCGCACCGGCATGCAGGTTCAGCGCGCCTGAAAGCTTCATCGCCATGGGCAGGGCGACGCCGGCCGGCCACACCTGTGCGGCCAACGGCGCCGGCGTGCGCAGGCGGAAACCGGCACCCAGTCGGGCACCGGACTGCAACGCCAGCGCCTGTGCCAGCACGGTGCCGGCCACCATCACCTGTCCGCTGTCTGTGGTCACTACCGCGCCCAGCACGGTACCGGCCGGCAGCAGCAGCGGCCCGGACAACACCATCTCCGCCGGTAGCACGGTTCCGGCCGGCAGGGTTACCGCCTCGAAGGGCAGCGCATAATTCAGCGTGGCACCGGCGCGGAACTCGGTGCCGCCCTGGAGCTGGACACCCTCGCCCGGCACGATCAGGTCACCGCCAAACGCGGTGTTCGGTGAACCCGTACTGCGTCCTTCCAGCAACACCCAGCCGTCTTCATCGGGATTGGCAGGCGGTGGCGCGAACCCATCGTTGATGCTGCCGTAGACATTGACGTCGCCCTCGGCACGCAGTACCAGCGCGGCCGACTCACCGAAGCCACGGCGCGCAGGATCGGCCCGGTTCGACTGCGGTCCGTAGCGGTAGCCGGACAGATCGATATCACCGGCCACGACCAGATCACCGCGCGGGTTGTCACTGCTGGTTCGCGCCATGATCTGCACACCGGGGCGCAGGCGATAGCTGCCCAGTGCGGAGATGCGCTGCTGCAATCCGGTATTGGCCAGCGCGGCGTTCATCCATTGGCTGTTGTCCGGATCCACCACCGTATCCAACCATTGCTGGTTGATCACCTGCGGACGATGGCCATGCACGTCCGGAGCGCTGGCCAAAGGCGCCGAATCATAGCTGCGGAAGGCGTTGACCTGCACGTCGCCGGCACCGGCGATGCGGATGCCGCTGGCCACCTCGATCGCTGCATCGTTGCTGCCCACGCGGGGCACGTTGAGCTTGACGCTGCCGCGTGCGCGGCCGTCGTTCTGGCCCGGCCCGCTACCGGTGGCCACCGACGTGCCGGCGCGCAGGTCCATCGAGGCAGCCGCACCCAGCTGCAGGCTGCCGTTGGCCGAGGTCAGTTCGATCATGGCCCGGTTCGGGCTGTCGATGATCTTGCCGTAGCTGTCCACGCGCAAGGCGCTGCCATGCGCGTCCAATGTGCCATCGATACGCAGCACGTCGCGGGCGGACAGGCGGATGCTGCCGACCGGTTCGCCGCTGGCATCAACGCGGCCATTGACCTGCAGGCTGCCGCCATCGACGCTGATATCAACGTTGCGGGCCTTCACCTCATCGCCGATCACCAGGTCGCCTTCGCTCAACTGAAAGGTCCGGCCACCGGTAATACCACCGGCGGTAAGCCGTGTATTGAGCCCGGAGAAGTCCTGCAACTGGCGTGCGCGCACCACCACTTCGCCACCGTCATAGGGCACTTCGGTGCCACCGGCGTCGTAGCGGCCGCTGGCACCGCCAAGCAACGTACCTGCCAGATCGACACGGCTGCCCTGCGGGCCCAGCGCAGCAACGGTCAAGCGGCCGCCGCGGTTGTTGCGGGCGGAAAGATCGATCCGCGACGCCGCGTCGGCAACGATGTCACCTTCGCGGCTCGACAGCGCCACGTCACCGCCCCAGCTGTACTTGTCCACGTCGAACAGACTGACCTTGCGCCCTGCCATGTCCAGCACTGCATTGCTGCCAAGCACCACGCCCTGGCGTGCGTTGGCCTCGAACCTGCCGGACGCCAACGCCACCCTGCTGTCGATCACAACGCGTTCGGCCGTGATGGACAACTCGGCACCCAACGCATCGCTGCCCGCGGTCGCCGCGGCGCCGCGCAGCTGCACCGTACCGCCATTGCGGATTGCCAGCTGCGCACCGGCATCACCGGTCAGCAGGGGAGTGACGATGTCCAGCGCGCCGCCACTGAACTGCCAGCCGCTGCCTGGCAGGTAGTCGCCCTGCTGCTGGAACACATCGAGGCTGCCCTTGCCCGAGAACAGCATGCGGTCCGACGCTGCCAGGGTAACGCCGGCAAAGCCGAGCACCTGGCGACCGGCCGCCACAGACGAGTTGGGGCGGGTGAACGGCGCACGCCCCAGTTCCAGCACCCGTGTATTGATCTCCAGCTGCCCTTGGCCGAGCCGGCCCACCATCGCCTCGCCGGGCGGTTGTGCCAGCTCGCCGCCGGGCAGGTCGGTGCCGGCCAATGTCCCATCCCAGACCAGCGTGTCGGCGAAGATGCGCGCGCGGTCGGTGGCGGCAGCATAGCCGTGGATGGCCGGCGCACCCAGCACCAGATTGCGCAGGCTGCTGCGACCGGTCGCGCCATCGCGCGTATCCAGGTCGACACTGCCGAACACGTTGATGGCATCACGCGCGGTCAGGCTGAGCGCCTCCAGTGCGGGAGCGCCGATGGCGGTGTTTCCGCGCAGCAACCGCTGCAGCACCTCCTGGTTCATGGTCATGCCCGTGGGCAGGCCGCCGGCCGCCGACGCCATCGCAATGGCCTCGGTGCTGCCCAGGTTGAGTGCGGACATGCCCAGGCCGAGCTGGCGCGTGCCATAGCTCAGCGAGTCACCCATGTTCAAGGCGCCGTCGGTGACCACGTTGATGCTGCCCGCCGACAGCAAGCGGGTCTGCCCACTGCAGTCCGCCTCGCAACCGCCGATGTCGATCGCTACCGGCCCGCCGGCACTTCCGCCCTGTGCACTGAGCGCCGTCAAGCGCTGGTTGGACACGGCAAGCAGGCCGCCCGCGACCAGGTAGGGCGCCGTGGGCTGCGCCACGCTCGACGGGCCCGACTGGGACAGGGTGTCGATCGAAACGCCCTGCTCGACTAGGATACCCCTGCCTCCGAACGCGGCCGACAGCAGCACTTCCTGCGCCGTCAGGTTGACGCCGTTGCGCACCACGATGTGCTGTGCGCCGCCCTCCAGCGCATAGGTGGTTGCATCGCGCCGCAGCGTGCCGCCGATCAGCATCGTTACCGGACGGAATGCATTGAGCGTGGTATCGGAGACGGTAGCGCCGCGCCCGCTGGCGGCATCGGCGCCCTCGCTGGCGATCTCCAGCGCTGCACCATTGGAGACACGCAGATTGACCGAGAGCGTGCCGCCGAGCCCGTCACTGCTGCCGGCGCCAAAGCGGGACAGGCCGAGGAAGGTTGCCGCCGGGGTACCCGACCGTCCTGCGCCTTCACCGAACACCAGGTTGAGGCTCCCGGCATCCACCGTCCGCCAGCGCAGCGCTTCGCCACGCCGCTCGGCCACGCCGTGCACGAACGCGTTGTAGGAGGTTTCGTTGTAGCCGGCGTGGCGGCGAACCGCCTCCGCTGGTGTCAGCACCAGGTCGGTGAGCAACGGCGACACCGCCCCGCCCAGGCCCTGCGCGCGGTGCCCGCTGACGCGCCAGGAGCCGGTGCCGGTCGCCACCGGCGAGACGTTGCCCAGCGCGCTCTCGGCGCCGATCTCGACGCGGAATGCGCCCTTCTGCAATGCGTAGTTCGCCGGCAGCAACGTGTAGGTTCCCGCCGGGAGTCCAGGCACGCCGTCCGGAATGACGATCTCCTGGCCGACACGGGGATCGACGCTGCCGTCACCGGTCGCCAGCGGTGCCTGCACGTCCGCTCGGCCCGGCACGATTGCGTAGACCGCATTGCCCGCGCGACTGAAGCCATAGCGTGGATTGGCATCCGCCAACGAATGCCGCAGGACATCGACCGAGCCACCGCGCCCGGCGACGAACGCAGCGCCGGTCAACTCACCTCCGCCGGAGACATCCACGATGCTGCCTGCGGCACCGTTGAAGGCGTTGGCGACGATATCCACACCGATCGGGGCATCGATCGATCCAGGAACCAGCACATCGAACTCGGCGCCGTTCCGGCGCCATGTCACACCGTCCACGGTACCGCCAAACGGAAGCGCCAGGCCGGCGCCACTGATCGAGGTCACGCTGCCACCCAGCAGGTCGACGCGGCTGGCGCGATTGGTGTTTCTTTCACCGCCACCCAGTTGGACGCGGCCCCACGGCGCCTGCACGTTGCCGCCCTGCACCACCGTCGCCGCGACCAGTTCCAGGCGGCCGAATGCCGAATCCGGTGCCGGTTGCGTGGCACTGCCAACGCCGTGGATGCGCAATACAGCCTCCGGGTTCTGCCAGGCAGGCTGTCCCGACGGACCGATGTCCGCAACGCCAGCGACGATGCGCCCACGCGCCCGGGCCGCCGGGTACAGACGGGCTGCACTGATATCGATCGAACCCGGGGACGACAACGAAGTTTCCTGGGCGCTGCTGGCTCCCGGTGCCAGCAGGCGGATGTCGCCACGGCTGTCCAGGTTGACATGGTCGAAGCCCGCCAGCCAGCTAACGTCGCGCAGGTCGATCAGGTTCGCCTTCACATCGAAACGATGTTGCTTCCCTTCGTCGAACCGCGCCTCGACCGGCCGCAGCGTGCCCTCCCCCGCCGGCTGCCACCAGCGTCCCTGCGCAAGGCGCACGTAGGGCGCGCTCAGCAACAGGCGGCTGCCCTCGCTGTTGCCTTCCGCAAACCCCAGGGCGCGCTCATTCATGCCATGGATGCGCAGGCTTTGGTCCATGCCCAGATTGACATCTCCCTGGGCGCGGATGTCACCGAACAGGGCCAGATGATCGAAACCACCGGCCTCGATCTGCTCCACCGACAGTGCCGCATGGCCGTACTCAAGGCGTGCAGGCAGGTCCGCCGTCTGCGCGGCGTGCTGGGTCAGCGAGATCACCCGTGGCCCCAGCACGTCCTTGCCCACTGCCGTTCTGCCGTAGGTGCCGCCCCCAAAGGCAACACCGAGGGTGCCGCCGCGCGCGCCGTCGCCGCCCGCTGCTGCGTCCAGTTCGCCCTGCAGGTACAGCGCATTGCCCGCGCGCAGCACGATGCTGCCGCCATCGCTGTCCACCCGGGTGCGCCCGCTGCCATCAATGTCCAACAGCGCCGAAGCACCGGACGCGTCCAGCCGCGCACCGCGCTCCACCACCACGAAGGTATCGGGCGGCAGGTGGCGTACGTTGTCCTGGTCTTCCCAGTCCAGCGCCCCCCCGATCTCGATCGTTCCACCCTTGCGCACCTGTCCGCGCAATGTTCGGCGCGCGTCGGGCAGGGAAACGCTATCGCCACTCACGTCAAGCAGTGCGCCTTCAGCGATTGTCCACTGGCGCTCGCGGCGTGCATCGCCGCGTACGCCCGACGGATCGAATGCCTCATCCAGGCGGATGCGGCCGCCTGCCGCCTTCAGACCGCCAGCCACGTCCAGGTTGTCGGCGCTGAACAGTTCGATCGACTGGCCGGCATCGACCTCGATCCTTGCACCCTTGCCAACGCGCAGATCGGCCGTGGACAGCAGATGCCCTGCGCGCAGTGCCAAGCTCGCGCCGCCGCGCTGCGATACACGCCCGCTGGCCGGATCCGCCTCATACAGCGACGGCGTCCAGGCCTGAACGCCCTGCTCGCGGGCCAGTGCCTGCTGTGCGCCCTCGGCCAGGCGCAGCGCCGGTCGTTCGACCTGCAGCTGGGTACCTTCTTCAACCGTCAAGCCGTTGTGACCGGCGATGTCATAGCCGGCGAAGCCACTCCTGAACAGTGCTGGCTGCAATCGCAACGACGCCGCCGATGCATCCGTGCCAGGCGCGCCGATGGACACCACACCGCCGGTTGCCAACGTGAAGTTGCCGCTGCCATTGCCGAGCGCGCTGAAGCGTGCGTCCTCGCCGATACGGATCCGTCCGCTGCCGTCAGTGCCAACCTCGGTGCTGGCCGCGAGCAGGCTGACACTGCCACCCTTGCCTACGCGCCCCTTGCCACTGGCATCGATCGCGCCGCCGGCATCGACCAGAATCTCGGCCCGCTCGCCCACATGGATGTCGTGGCTGCTGTTGAAGCGCACCTGTCCGCCGTCGATCCACGCCTGTGCGGGACCGCCATCCGGCGCAGCAAGCGCGTTGCCCCAACCGCCGCCAAGATCGATCCGTGCGCCGGCCGCAACATCCACCGCACCACGTCCGGACGTCAGCAATGCCGTGGGCCCGCCAAGCGCCGCAAGCAGATTTCCGGCTTCCACCTGCCCGCCGGCAATCTGCACCGTTCCACCAAAGTTGACGCGGCTTGCGGTGAGTCCAAGCCGGCCGCCCTCCTGCAACCTGAGCGTGCCGTCGAGGTCGATACGACCGGCCGACGCGAGGTCCACCTGCCCCCATCGCTGGGCGCTCAGCACCTCACTGTCCAACCACACGGTATCGCGCTGTGCTTCCCCGACTGGCGCCTGCAGCGTCCACGGCCGGGTGTCGGCCTGGAGCGCTCCAATGCGGACATTCGAGTCAAACACCGCGCTGCGCCCACTGTTGTCGAAACGTCCGAGCCAGAGCTGGGCGTTGCGGGCCGCCGCCGTCTGTGCCTGCGCGTAGCCCTCCTGCTCCTGATCGGGCCGGCGCGTCTGCTGTGCGCCCTGGAAGGCCACCGTATCCACCTGGCCCTGCAGAACGGCCGTGGGCGCCGAGATCAACAGGCGGCCAGCATCGCGTCCCACGGTATAGCCATTGTCGAAACGCTGGGTGGGTGCCACCAGCGGATTGCGGAACGATTCGGTCATCCCCCACCGTTCCTGCTTCACTTCATAGCCCTGGTACAGACCGTCGTACAGCATCTCGGCCGGTGCATCATCAAGCCGGTACAACTGCCCGTCGCGGCCCCGCAGCCAGCTCTGCTGCACCACGCCGGACTGCACATCCAGGCTGCCACCGGCCAGATTGATGCGCGAACCAGCGTGGCTGACGACTTCCTTGCCTGCCAGCTGGACGGTGCCGCCCTGCGCCGCCCATTCGCTGATCGAATGCCCCTGATTGTCCAGGTAGCCACCTACTTCCAGCAGGCCGCCGCCGGCATACCAGCGCGTGCCTTCATAACCGCCGGTACCGGCGGCAACTTCGGTCAACTGGCGGCGGTCGATCCACACCTCGCTGCTGATCAGCTTGCCGCTGTCACGGTTGTCCGGCGAATCGCGCAACTCATTGCCCTGCACCTTCACCTTGACGTTGTTGCTTTCCATCGCCACCTGCACACCCACCGCACCGGAGACGTCCACGCGCGCGCCATCATCCAGATAGCTGCGCCGGCTGGCGTCGGCGATCACCTGGCCGCCGGTGGCCACCGCCAGCGAACCGGCCTGGAAGTTCACATCGCCGCCGGAGACGACTTCGATGCGGGATTGCTCACGGCGGTCCTGCAGGCGCGAGAGATTGTCGAAGGTGCCACTGTTGCTGCCACCGCGAAGCTTGTCCTGCTCGGCCGATTCCCTGATGAGGGCATCGCGCTGGCTGTCCAGCGCCGTGCTCTTGCCATCGTCTTCCAGCAGTACTGCAGTGGTCGAGCCGGAGGCCAGGGTCACACTGCCCGCCGCATCGGACGCCGAATTCAGCAGGTGTACGGTGCCGCGCTGATTCAGCGTGGTGGTCGCAACCGCAACGCCGGCCTGTTCGACCGTGCGGCCGGCCAGGGTGATGTCGCCCTCGCGTGCCTGGATCAGACCGCTGTTGCGAACGCTGCCGGCCGTGCTGTCAGCGACGAAGCGCGGTGCGATCTCGTTGCCACGGGTGGTCGATGCAGTGTTCTGCGCCGTGCCCACGCCACGGCGGATCACGAAACTGTCGCCGGCGGCAAGCTGGGTCTGACCTTTGCGCGTCTCGATCTGGCCCGCGTTCTCCACGCTGTGCCCAGCCAGCAGCACATAGCCACCGCCCCGCGTTGCCGTGGTCGGTTCGTGCGTGGTGATGCGTGCACCGCGTTCGACCATGACTTTGCCTACGGCGTCGGTAAGCGCCGAGGTGTTCGCCTCGGCACTGTACAGACCCTGCTCACGGAACTGCGCGTCGCTGATGCGCGCGGCCGCCGCCACCAGGTTGCGGACATTGACCTGGCTGTTGTTGCCGAACACCACACCGTTGCGGTTGGCCACGAACACCGTGCCATTGGCCTTCAGCTGGCCAAGGATCTGGCTGGGCCTTGCGGCGGGATCATTGACCCGGTTCAACACGGCCCAGTCGGGGTTCTGCAGGAAATTCAGTGTGGTGTTGCCACCAATGTTGAAGGTTTCCCAGTTCAGGATCGCCTGGTCGGCGGTCTGCTCGATGTTGACCAGCACCCGCCCGTCGGCGGCCTGCGACTGGATCGCCTCGCGGGCGTTGTTCCAGCCGCGGGTCAGCGGATTCTCGTCGACCTTCAGGCCATCCTTGCCCAGCCCATCGGCGATCACGAAGCCCGCCTCGCGGCGCGCCTGCCGTGCCTGTTCCTGCAGGCGCTGCTGCAGGGCGATGGCCTGCGCGGCCGTACCAAGGTTGTCGATCGACTGCTGCAGCTTCTGCCGTGCCGCATCCTGCTGCTGCGCGGGTAGCTGGAACTGGATCGGCACGCCATTGGGCATGCGCCCGCTCTGTGCCGCCGCGCCCTGCGCCGCACCGCGCTCGGCGAACCAGCCGGGGCTGAACGCCTGTTGGGCCTGAGTGGCCGGAGCCACCACGCTGCCCAGGGCCACGGCGACGGCCCAGGCCATCGGGTGGCTGCGCCACAGGGCAGCAGGGAAACGGGCGGCGGGCGAATGCGGGTGCGACATCGGGGACCTCGTCAACCTGATGGGCCGCGTCGGCGGCGGCGTGTGTACGGATGGGCCTGCGCGAGGCACGCCCTGCACCTCATAGACGGTGGCGGCGGCGTGAAGGCGACAGGCGCATCACTGTCATGCAGCGGACATACGCAGAAGGCGCCGGCATTGCTGCCGGCGCCCTTGTGCGTTTCCTGCAACTACCAAAGCAATCGCAGTTACAGCGGACGGCCGATGCCCGAGCAGGTGCTGGGGTTGTTCACGGCCCCGGCGTTGGTGGCGGTCGCAAAGCGGGTGCGGATCGCATCACGCCAGGCCTTGGTCAGCGGGATGAACTTGTGCGCGCGGATGGCGGCGTCGTTCGGGCCCTGCTCCACGCCGTTGATCACCGTGCTGCCGTAGTGGCGGGTCAGGAAGCCGCGGATGTTGGCGCCCACGGTGCCGTTCTTGTAGCACTGGCCGAACACGAAGTTGGTGTAGCCCGCGATCGGGTAGCCCGCGTTCGGGTTGCCGAACACCGGCACCCAGTTGGCCGGGTTCTCAGCGGCGGCATCGGTCGGTGGAGCGACGGTTTCCAAGGTCGCCTGTACGCTCACTTCGTCCGGCGAGAAACCCTTGACCTTGGCGACCTTGGTGGCGTCGGTCAGGCTCGGGATCACGTCCGGGCCGACGTAGCCGATGCGGCCATCGGCAGCGTACACGGCGTTGTACACCGAGGTGCCGCCGGTGGCCGGGGCAGCGACGAAGTTCGACGGAACCGTGGTGAACAGGTTGGCGAAGGTCGACTGCACCGAGAAAGCCGGCACGCCATTGGTCAGCTTCAGCGCGGTACCGGAGACGTCGGCCGGCTTGCAGGCGCTGGTCAGGAAGCGGGCCAGCAGCTCGGTGGTACCGCTGCTCTCGCCACGGTAGACCACCTGGATGGCACCGCTGCGGGCGCTGTCGATGCTCGACCAGCTGGTGATCTTGCCGGAGAAGATGCCGCAGATCTGGGTCACCGACAGGTCAACGGCCGAACCGGCCTTGTTGAACGGAATCGTGACCGAGGTGGCTACCGACGGGATCTGCACCAGGGCGCCGTAGCGGTTGGCATCGCCGGACACGTTGTAGGTGCTGTTGTAGGTGTTCAGCTCGGTGCTGCTCAGCACCGAATCGCTACCGGCGAAGTGCACGGTACCGGTGGTGGAGAACAGCGCCGAGTTGTTTTCCAGGAAGGCCTTCTTGCCGGTACCCGAGCCGGTCACGGCGTAGCTGAAGTTGGCCGGCAGGATGCTGTCAGCCGAACCCTTGTAGAGGTCGGCCGGCAGCGAGGCGCCGCCGCCGGTGACGGCGGTCTGGGCCGAAGCGGCACCGGCAGTGGCCAGCAGCGCGGTGGCAACCAGCGCGGCCAGGGTCTTGTACTTGTTCATGATCTTCTCCTGAAGGGTTTACTGCGAAGGGAAACACCAAGGGAGGAACGGTCACTACACGCCTGCTGCCGCCGAGGGCCTCCCAGCCCACTCTGCGGCGACGTGTCCATGCTGGTCCGCGCCGATGACAGGCCGCTTAAGAAACCTGTGGAAGATCGGAAAAAGGTGTGGAGGATTGTGTGGAGAATCGATGTCAGTAGATCCACGCCATGCGTGGATGTGCCGCCCATGGCGCGCGTCTGGTGATCCATCCACGCATGGCGTGGATCTTATCTCTTGCCGATCTGGCACCTTGGGGGCCGAGAGCCCGGCGTGGGCGACCGTGTGGATCCAGGTCTTGCGACCGAGAAGTAGCTTGGGTCCCCACGCCGGATTCTCCCTGAACCGCCCGAACAGTTGGTTGAGTTGGCGCTCGAACTGATAAGACTGGGCAAGCGGGGAGAGCTCTCGACCCTGTCAGCCTAGCGGAGTTCTGCCATGTTTGGGATCGGGATCGATGTGAGCAAAGCCACGCTGGATGTGGTCGTCCATGGAGAGCAGTTTCGCCAATTCAGCAACGACAAGCGCGGCTTTGTGCGCTTGATTCGGTGGCTGAAGACGTGGCCGATCAAGCAGGTCGTTCTTGAGGCAAGCGGGGGTTACGAGCGTGCTGCTCTGGATGTATTGCACGCCGCCGGCCTGCCGATGGTGCGAATCAATCCGGCGCGTGCACGGCGATTTGCCCAAGGCACGGGCCGTGCCGCCAAGACCGATCGGCTCGATGCGACAGTGCTGGCGCAGATGGCCCATTTGTTGCCGCTGACCCGCTACGTACCGCCTGCCCCTTGGCAGCAGCGTCTGGCTGAATTTGCGCAATGCCGCAGGCATTTGGTGCAGATGCGGGTCAGTGAGATGCAGCGCTTGCGGCGATTGGTCGATCCGGATCTGATTGCGATGAAGCAACGCCATATAGCCCAGCTATCTGACGACCTGAAGCAACTGGATAAAGCTATTGCCGAGCAGCTTGAGGGACAGCCTGGCTGGAAGAATATCGGCACGCTCAAAGGCGTCGGCCCCATCCTGATCAGCACACTGGCCTGCGAGTTGCCCGAACTGGGCAGCTTGGGAAGCAAAGCCATAGCATCGCTGGCGGGGTTGGCCCCGATGAACCGCGAAAGTGGCACCTGGCAGGGCCAACGGCGGATCAGTGGTGGGCGCGCAGTAGTACGCGAAGCCCTTTACATGGCGGCCCTGACGGCCATCCGGTACGAGCCAGGACTGCGCGCGTTTTACGCTGGCCTGAAGGCCAAGGGCAAAGCGAGCAAGGTGGCGCTCGTGGCGGTCATGCGCAAAATGCTGGTGATCCTCAACGCCCGTAAGCGGGACGCCGAGGTGGCCCTCGGCTGCCCCTGACAAGACAGTTGCTACTGCACCAGTTGGTTCATTTCCATGATCGGCATCAGCACCGCCAGCACGATCGTCAGCACCACGCCCCCCATCACCAGGATCATGGTCGGCTCCAGCAGCGCGGTCAGCGCCATCGCGCGACGCTCGATCTCCCGCGAGATCGTCTGCGCAGCGCGATCCAGCAACGGCGCCAGCGAACCGGTTTTTTCGCCACTGGCCACCAGATGCACCAGGATCGGCGGATACACCTTCTGCACCTTCAGCGCAGAGCCAAGCGCCGCACCTTCGCGCACGCGTGCGGACACATCATCGGCACAGCGCGCCAGCAGTGCATTGCTCAGCGTCTGCCGGGCAGCTTCGAGCGCGCGCAGCAGCGGCACGCCCGCATCCAGCAGGATCGCCAGCGTCGAGGCAAAACGCGCACTGTTCACGCCCAACACGAAGCGCCCGATCATCGGCACCCTCAGCAACAGCGCATCCCAGCGCAGGCGCAGCTCGGGCCGGCGCAGGGCCAGCCGCCACGCCACCACCAGCGCAGCGATGCCCAGCCCCACCCACACGCCCCAGCTGCGCACGAAGGCGCTGGCCGCCAGCATCACCTGGGTCAGCATCGGCAGCGTCTGCCGCGCCTGCACGAACGCGGTCACCACCTGCGGCACCACGTAGCTGAGCAGGAAAATCACGATCGCCACCGATACCAGGCTGATCGCCGCCGGATAGATGAAGGCAGTCAGCACCTTGGCCTGCAGCGCATTGCGTTCTTCGATGTAGTCGGCCAGGCGCTCCATCACTCGCGCCAGGTCGCCGGAGTCTTCACCCGCCCCCACCAGTGCCCGATAGATCGGCGGGAAATCGCGAGGCCGCGCGGCGAGTGCCACGGTCAGGCGCTGGCCGGCACGCACGTCGGCGCGTACCGCGGTGAGCGCCTGGGCCACGTGCGGGCGCTCGGCCTGCTCGATCACCGCACTCAATGCGCCTTCCAACGGCAGGCTGGCGGCCAGCAGACTGGCCAGCTGGCGCGTAGCCCAGGCCAGCTCGCTGGCGGACAGCCGCCGAGCGCCCCAGCCACTGCCGGCACTGCGCGCCGCGCTCACCTGTACAGGAGTCAGCCCGCGCCCACGCAGCAGCTGGCGCGCTCCGCGCGGGCTGTCGGCGTCCAGCTGGCCCTTCTCGATGCGGCCCTGCGCGTTGGCGGCCTGGTAATCGAACAGTGCCATCGTCGCCTCAGTCGTCACCGGTGACGCGCAGGATCTCTTCCAGCGTGGTCACCCCGCTGTCGACCCAACGCTGGCCGTCCTGGCGCAAGGTCCGCATGCCGGCACGCCCCGCCGCCTCGCGCAGGGCGGGCTCGCCCTGCCCTTCATGGATCAGCGCACGCACGCGATCGTCCACCACGAACAGCTCGTGGATGCCGGTTCGCCCCCGATAGCCGCTGTTGGCGCAGGCCGCGCAGCCCACCGCGCGCCACACGGTACGGCCGTCGCCATCCACCTCGGCACGCCGGCATTGCGTGCACAGCCGCCGCACCAGCCGCTGCGCCAGCACGCCGCGCAGCGACGAAGCCAGCAGGAACGGCTCCACGCCCATATCGGCCAGGCGGGTCACCGCCGAGATCGCGTCGTTGGTGTGCAGGGACGCCAGCACGCCATGGCCGGTCAGCGATGACTGCACCGCAATCTGTGCGGTCTCCAGGTCGCGGATCTCACCGATCATGATGGTGTCCGGATCCTGACGCAGGATCGCGCGCAGCGCGGTGCCAAAGCTCATGCCGATGCGCGCGTTGACCTGGATCTGGCCGATGCCGGCGAAGTCGTACTCCACCGGGTCTTCCACGGTGAGGATGTTGCTGGTGCTGCTGTCGAGCTGGCCCAGTGCGGCGTACAGCGACGTGGTCTTGCCGCTGCCGGTCGGCCCGGTGACCAGCACGATGCCGTGCGGCTGCCGGATCAACCCGGTAAACGTGGCCAGGGTGTCATCGGCCATGCCGAGTCGCTGCAGCTGCAGCCGGCCGGCATCCTTCTCCAGCAGGCGCAGCACAGCACGCTCACCATGCCCCGTCGGCACCGTGGAGACACGGATATCCAGTGGCCGGCCGCCCACACGGATCGCGATGCGCCCGTCCTGCGGCAGGCGCTTCTCGGCGATGTCCAGGTGGGCCATGATCTTGATGCGCGACACCAGCGCCGCATGCAGTGCGCGCCGGGGCTGCACCATGTCGCGCAGCGTGCCGTCCACCCGGTAGCGCACCACCGAATGGGTCTCGAACGGCTCGATGTGCAGATCGCTGGCGCCATCGCGTGCAGCCTGTGCCAGCAGCGCATTGATCATGCGGATCACCGGCGCATCGTCCTGCGCATCCAGCAGATCGGTGACCTCCGGCATGTCCTGCATCAGCCGGTCCAGGTCGACTTCGCTTTCGGCGGCACCGACCACGGCAGCGGCATCACCGCCGTCACGGTACTGCTCACCCAGCCGCTGCTGCCAGGTCGCCGCATCCAGCGCATGGAACGGCAGCGGGCCATGCCGGCGGCGCAGCTCGGCCACGGCCCACGCCGCGGTGTCGGCGGTGCCAAGCAGCACCGGTTCGCCACCGGCCTCGGACAGCATCACGCCATGGCTGCGCACCCAGGCGTACGGCAGCGGCGCGGCGGCGCTCACGGCCCGATCACCAGTTCCGGCGTGTAGCCCAGCCCGCGCAGCTGCTGCAATGCCGGGTCCAGCGTCGCCGGATCGCGCGGCAGTCGCACGCGCAGGCGCTGCCCGCTCTCGCCCGGCGTCGCTTCGGCATAGGCCTGCAGGCCCAGTGCCCGCACCTGCGCCACGCCCTGGCTGGCACGTGCCGGGTCCAGCCCCTGCGCGAACTGCACCAGCTGCGCATTGCCGTCATCGGCCGGATACAACGCTGCCAGGCTGGTGTTCTGCAGCGGCTGGCCCTGCCCGTCGCGCGCATTGCCCTGGCCGAGTACAGACAGGTCCTGCGGCGGCAGCTGTGGTGCCGACAGCGCCGGCAATGCCCAGCTCTGTACCGGCTGCGCACCGGCCTGCGCATTGCGCATGTAGTCGTAGCGGTCGCGGGTCAAACGCTGGCCGGCGGCGGGGTCACGCACCACGTGCGGGCGCAGGAACACCATCAGGTTGGTCTTGGAGCGCTTGCGCGTATCACTGCGGAACAGCGCCCCCAGCACCGGGATCCTACCCAGGCCCGGCACCGCATCACGGCCATGGCTGACGTTGTCCTCCAGCAGGCCACCGAGCACCATGATCTGGCCATCATCCAGCAGCACACTGGTATCCAGCGCACGCTTGTTGGTGATGATGCCGGCGGCACTGTTGGCACTCTGCGCATCGATGCTGCTGACTTCCTGGTAGATGTCCAGCTTCACCGTGCCGCCCTCGGAAATCTGCGGGCGTACGCGCAGCTTCAGGCCCACGTCCTCGCGCACGATGGTCTGGAACGGGTTGTTGCTGCCGCCACCGCCGTCGGTGACGTAGCGGCCGCTGACGAACGGCACGGTCTGGCCGACCATGATACTGGCCGCCTCGTTGTCCAGCGTCATCAGGTTCGGCGTGGACAGGATGTTGGCACCGCCCTTGCTCTGCAGCGCAGTGGCCAGCGCTTTCATGTTGAGGATCTGGCCGACACCGGGCAGGTTGATGGTGCCGTCGATCACGCCGATCTTCAGGCCATCCTTGGGCAGCACGTCCAGCGTGGTACGCGCGCCGGTATTGAGCCCGCTGCCGCCGGTGGCACCACCGAAGTGGGTGCCACCAAAGGTACGGCCATTGCCCAGCATCCACTGCACGCCCAGCTCAGCCGCGTCGGTCTGGTTGACCTCCACGATCAGGCTCTCGACCAGCACCTGTGCACGGCGCTGGTCGAGCTGATCAATCACCCGCCGCAGGTTGCGGTACACCGGCTCCGGCGCCGAGATCAGCAGCGTATTGGTGGCCACGTCCGCCTGCACCGAGATGCCGTTCTGGCTGAAGCCGGTGCTTCCCGCATCGATCGGGTCACGGCGGCTCGGGCCCAGGCGCTGCGATTCCAGCGCATTGCCTCCGGTCTTGGCCTGCTGCGGCTGCGACGGCTGCGTTGGCGGGGAACGATTGGCATCACCCGGCAGTGGCGTGATGCCTTCATTGCTACCCATCGCTGCTGCATCGCTCTGCCCGGCCACCACGCCACGCAGCACACCGGCCAGCTGGTTGGCCTGGGCATTGCGCAGGTAGACCACATGCAGGTTGCCGGACTCGTCCTGCGCGCGGTCCAGCTTCTCCACCAGCTGCCGCGCCAGGCGGGTACGACCGGGACTGCTGGAACGCAGCAGCACGCTGTTGCTGCGCGGGTCGGCCATCACCACCACCTTCTGGGTGGGCTCGGCGCCCTGCGCATCCAGCAGCGGCGCTACCATCGCCGCGACGTCAACGGCAATACCCTGCTGCAGCTTCACCACGTCGGTGTCCATGCCGGCCGGTGTATCGACGCTTGCGATCACCCGTGCGATGCGCTCCAAGTTGTCGGCGTAGTCAGTGATCACCAGGGTGTTGTTGCCTGGATTGGCGGTGATCGGATTGTCCGGACTGATCATCGGACGCAGCACCGCCACCAGTGCCGCCGCGTTCTCGTAGCGCAGCGCGAAGGTGCGCGTGGCGACCTCGCCGCCGGCACCACCGGTGCCGACGCGTCCTCCCAACAGCTTGGCATCGGCCTGCGGCACCACCCGGCTGACGCCGCCGTTCTCTACCACGGCGAAGCCACGCATGCGCAGTGCGCCTAACAGCAACTGGTAGGCCTGGGTACGGCTGACCGGGCCATCGGAAACCACTGTCATCTTGCCGGTCACCCGTGGGTCGACCAGGAACTGGCGGCCGGTGAAGCGTGCGGCCATGCGCAACACGCCACCGATATCGGTGTCGACCAGGTTCAACTGCACCGGCTCATCGCGGGCGTCCTGCGCCAGCACCGACGCCGGTGCGTGGGCCATGCACACGATCAAGGCCAGTGCGGCACTGCAGGCAAGGCTGCGCATCGCCCTCATGGATGGGCACCCACGTTGAGCGCCATCACGATGTTTCCGGAAATCCGCGCCGCCGGCATGTTCGCATCCCCTGTGCGTGTCAGTTGCAGCTGCTGCAGTTCGATGGCCGGATCGGCCAGCACGGGCAGCAGCCAGTTCCACAGCGCGTCAGCGGGCACCGCGTGCACCTGCAGGTGCCAACGCCCGTCGCGCGCTTCGATATGCAGTCCGTCGGCGAGGCCGGCCGACTTGATTCCATCACGCAACCCGGCCATCGTCGGGCGCTGCCCCTGCGTCTGCTGCTGGCGCTCGCGTGCCTGCAGCAATGGTGCCAGTACACGCGCCTGTGCCTGCAGCCGCGGCAGCTCGGCCTGCCAGTGCGTGCGCTGCTTCAGCAGCGGCTCCAGCCACAACATCCACAGGCCCGCCACCAGCAGCGCCACCACCATCACCCACAGCATCAGCCGGTCGCGCGGTGGCAGGCGTTGCCAGCGCTGCTGCAGGCCCACCAGCCCCTCGCCCAGCCGTAGGGTGCGGGTCGTCACTGCCCAGCTCCGCTCACTCGCAGGTGTCCACCGGCTTCGCGCGCCAGCTGCAGGCCCTGTGCTTGAACTGCTTGCTGCCAGTGCTCAAGCCGCTGTGGATCATCGGCCAATGCCTGGGCGTCGGCATCCAGCTCCATGTCCAGTTGCCCGGGTTGGTAATGCAGGCTGCGCACCTGTCCCGCCAGCTCCGGAACCGCCTGCAGCGTGCCGGCCACCTGACGCTGCAGCGGCGGTAACGGCGGCGCCGGCGGTGGCACTGCAAGTGCTCGCCTTGCCTGCAACACCGGGTCCACTACATCGATGATCTCCGGGAAGCGTGCGCTGAACTGCCGTGCCATGTCCTGCTGCAGCGCTTCACCCTCGATCCGCCAACGCGAGACCTGCAGCTGCAGGCCGAGTGCAGCCAGCAGCACTGCCGCCAATGCCAGCCCGATCGCAAGCCGCGGCGTTTTCTGGCCCGTGCCGGGCAGCGGCAATGACCAGCTTGGCAGGGGGCCACAGACCTGCCGTTCATGCGTGACGGCGGTGGCCGGCAGGCTGTCCGGCCACGCCGGCGGCACGCTGTCGATCCATTGCACGGCCTGCACCCCGGCCTGTTGCAGGCGCACGGCCAGCGCCTGCATCACCGCACAGGCGTCACGTCCGCCGCACCATTGAACGAAGCCCCGATCGCACCCACTGCGTACCAGCAGGTGCTCGCCGCTGATCTGCAGCGTGGCATGGCCGTCCTGCCAGGGCAGCAGCAGCGGCGTCGGATACAGTGCCTGTAGCCGCAGTGCACACGAAGCCAGCAACTGCTGCGCCTGCAGAAGCGCCTGCTGGCCCAACCAGGTCACAGGAACCGTGCCGTCCGCCGCCTGAGCGCCATGGGCCAGCGCCACCTCCTGCAGGTCATCCAGCAGCATCGCCTCCACCTCGCCCTGCAACGCCGACTGCAGGCGGCGCCCGGACAACGGCGGCAGCTGCAGTTCCAGCAGGATCAGGTCGTTCGGATCGAGGCAGGCATGCACCGCAGCCTGCGGATGTCGCAGGCCCAGCGCCGCCAGCGTGTCGCGGCCATGAGCCAGCACCTCGCCCTTGTGCAGCTGCGCCCAGTCCAGCTCGCTGTCGCCGCGCAGACGTTCAAGCGCCGGCAGGCGCACCCGAAGCTGCACGTTCATGCGCCGATCCTCGTCCACACGCGCTGCACACGCACGCCATCGTCGCGGTACTCGCGCCAGAGCAGCGCGCGAAAATCAACCGCGTTGCCGTCAGCCTGCACCTGACCGACGGCCAGGAACCACTCGCTATGGATACCCAGGGGAAGCACGGCCATCTGTTCATTGCTCAGTTGGAGTCGGTTGGCGATGTCGCCGCGATTGAGCAGCCAATGGCCAGCGTCGCGCTCACCGAGCAACGCCTGCAGCCGTGCCGGCTCGACCCCAGGCGTCACCGCCTGCAGAACGTTCAGGTCGCTGGTGTTGGCATTGACCAGAGTCTGCGCCGGCAACACCACGGTGCGCCGCGCGAGCGCCTGCAACGCCACCGGATCGACACCCGGCAGCGCCTGTTCGATCAGTGATTCGCGCGGCAGCGGTGCCTGCGCCTGGATGTCGCCGTCGCGCAGGCGCGCCTGGATGTGGTCCGCGGCGGATGCGCAGGCGCCCTGGCCCAGCCCCTGCCCGGCACACAACGCGATGAACGCGCGCCGCGCCTCGGGGTCCGGCCTGCCATGCGCAAGAAGGTTCCGCAGGTTGAACATCGACTGCGCATCGACCAGCTGCAGCTGCACCGGCAACGGCACCTGCAGCTCCAATGGACGCGCCCAGCGCCCGCCGCGTACCGTGGTCAGCTGTTCCTTTACATCCTCACGCAGCTGCTGCGCCGCACGCTCCAGCGTAGCGTCCACGGCCATGCGTACCTGCGCGCGCAGCTGGTCGCCGCGCAGCGCACGCAGCTGCGCCGACTGCCGGGTCAGCAGCGCAGTGGCAATCACAGCCACCAACGCCACCACCAGCAGGGCGACGATCACCGCCATGCCACGCTGGCGGATGTACGAGACCGAACGCGTCCGGGCTGCCATCAGCACGCCTCACAGCTGCCAGGAGCCGATATCCGCATTTCCGGCGTCGCCACCGGGCTTGCTGTCCGCTCCCAGCGAGAACACATCAATGTCGCCGTGGGTTCCGGGTACCTGGTACTGGTACGGATGGCCCCACGGATCATTCGGCAGGCGATCCAGATACGGCGTCACCGGCAATCCACCGCTGCCCTGCGGCGGCTTCACCAGCGCCTGCAGGCCCTGCTCGGCACTGGGATAGCGACCGTTGTCCAGCTTGAACAGCTTCAAGGCCTGCATCAGCGCGGCGATATCCTGGCGCGCCGCAACCACGCGCGCCTGGTCCGGGCGATCCATCAAACGCGGCACGATCAATGCGGCAAGGATGCCGATGATCACTACCACCACCATGATCTCGATCAGGCTGAAACCCTGCTGCCGAGCCCTGCGACCACCCACCTGCCTTGCCATTGTTCCGCCCTCATCATCCTGGAAGAGACCGCTGCGCCATGGTCAGCGGTGCATGTGTCAGTACGATAAACATCCGCCCGCTATTCGCTGCGGCTGTGCCTGCAGCGGTGCAGCACGTACCGCTGGCGCACACGCCGCTTCAAGCAACGGAGATGGAAGGCTGCCCAGTGTGTCGTCGATACAGGCCCGCAGCAGTGGATGTGCGCAGGCCTGCAACAGGCGTACGCACTGCATCGGCGACCAGGCCGTGCCGTGGTCGAGGCCGATGAACTGCCGGTAGGCCTGGTGGTAGCGCAGGTCGTCGTACACGCGCTGCGCGCTGTTCAGGCTGCGCATCACCACCAGCAATGCCGCGCGTTGCAGCACGCGTACATCACCGGCCTCAAGCGGCAGCAGCGCCGCCGCACATTCGGGCCAGGGCCGCAGTTGCGGGTCGAGGGCTCTTCGCAGCGCCATCAGTGGGTGCGTACCACAATCCAGTGCCGCCCAGCGCGCCGCATCCGCCCAGGCATCACTGGACAGCACCCAGACCCACGATTGCCCGTAGCGCTGCACGTTCAGGGGCGTATGCCGCGCCTGCTCCAGTGACCGGCTCAGGTGGCGATCCAGCTCCAGCATGCTGATCCTGCGACTGTCTGCCATCGGCGCCGCCCGTGCTCTGTGACGCGTGGTGCGCCGTATTCTGGAGAAGACGTCAGCACGGCGGGTGAAGCGACAGCGTACATGCTGCTCTGTGCGCTGCGTGGCGCTTCATCGACAACGTCATCGCAGCGTCATCTGCCTGCAGGCTTCGCGCTCCAGCCGCGGTGCTTCACCTCCGCAACGGCGCGCCAGTATCGCCACGTCGCTGCGCGCGGCGAATGTTGCCAGCGCATTGGACATGTCCACGTCATCGAACCATGACGCCATCGAAACGCGCAGCGCCGGCAGCTGCCAGCCGTCCATCACACCATGGGTGCCTGCTACGAACCAATGCCAGAGGCGATGGTGAAGCACCTGGTCGTGCAGCTGTGCGAGATTCTCAATGCGATGCACGTCCATCAACAGCAGTGCGCGTGCAACCGCCGCGGGCGGCAACGCACCAGCTTCAGACAGCGGAAGCGACTGCTGCTGCAGGCGCAGCAGCATCGCCAGCGGGTGCGACTGCGGATCAAAGTCCAGCAGCACCGCCTGTTGCTGCCACTGCGCATCGGACACCACGCACACCCAAGGTGAGCCATAGCGATGCACCATCAATGGCCGTCGCTGCGTGGTTTCCAGCAGCGCCGACAGATTACGACGCAGATCCAGCACACCGATGGTCTCGTTGCGCATCCTTGGCCTCTCCTCGCTTGCAACAGCCCTGCGCGGCGCGCACGGCCAGCGTCTTCATCTATCCAAGGACGGCAATGCCACCCGGAAAGCGACGCAGATCCAGCGACATCGTCAGTCGCAGCTGCTCCAGTGCCGCGTCTGGATCATCAATGCGGAAGCGACCGCTGACCGGAGCACGCGCCAACGCCGATTCTCCCAGCAGCACCTTGCCGCGGCGGTAACGGTTGATCTCGTCCACCACCTCGCGCAGCGGTGCGCGGCGGAACACCAGCATGCCTTCGGTCCAGGCGCTCACGTCCGAAGCCATGGCCTCGGCCACCACGCCGCTGAGGCGCTCGTCGTACCGGGTCTGCTGGCCGGCCTGCAGCTGCAGCCGGCCCTGCGCATGCTCGATACGGGCACTGCCATGCAGGCAGGTCACCCGAACCTGGCCGTGGGTGTTGCGCACATCCAGGCGTACTGCGCCTTCATCGGCAATCACGCAACCCGGGCCGGCGAACAACGCCAGACGCAGGCCGGCCTGGGTCTCGATCGCGGCCTGGCCCTGCACCAGCTCGAAGCCTTCGCCCTGCGCGTCCGCGCGACGACGCAGGCTGCTTTGCGTATCCAGTTCGATCTTCAGCTGCGGCGAGGGCGTGATCTGCAGTCGCTCACCGGTGCCGGTATGGAAATCGGCTGTCATCGCCGTTACCGAGGGCCACAGCCCCAGCGGCGGGCGGATCGCCGCCACCACTACCAGGCTGGCCGGGGCTGCAATCGCGGCACCCAGAAAGGCGCGTCGGCTCCAGCGCTGGGCCGGAGCCGGCGCGACCGGTTGACGCGCGGTGGCGGGCAGCTGCTCGCCGGCCAGCCGCACCTGCTCCCACTGCCTGCGCGCACGTCCGAACGCTTCACGATGACGCGGGTCAGCCTCGCACCAATCACGGAACCGGCGCCCGTCGGCGGCGGTCGCCTCGCCCGAGGTCAGCCGCACCACCCACGCGTGGGCCTGACGCTCGACGGCATCCAGCGGGCGTTGCGGGCGATCGTCAGGATCCATGGGGGCTCATGCCGCTCCCGCACGCTGCGGGGTTCTGCTCGGCGTCAAAGTGTAGACGGATGCCGCCGTTCAGAACCGCACCTGGCGCCCCTGCCCGCTGCGCTCGGCCAGATAGTCCTGGGCCGCCTTCAGCTCACGCTGCACCAGCCGCAGCGACACGCCAAGGTGATCGGCGACGTCCCGCTGCTGCAGGCCATCGACGCGGATCGCCAGCAGGATGCGGCGACGGCGCTCGGGCATGCGCTGCAGGAGGCCGACCATGTCTTCCAACGCGAAGTCCAGTTCGGCCGCCTGCGCCGGGCCGGGTGCAGGGTCGGCCAAGTCCATCAGCGTATCCACCTCCTCCAGGCTCAGCAGACGGTGGTCCGCACGTTGGCGATCGATCACGGTATTCATTGCCATGCGCAGCAGGTAGCCCGCGGGGTTCTGCACGGCATCCAGACGGTCACGGCGCGCGCTCAGGCGCATCCAGGTGTCCTGCAGCGCGTCGCCGGCCAACTCTTCCGAGCCCAGCTTGCGTGCCAGCCGGCGCTTCAGCTCATCGTAGGCACCCAGAAGGTGGTCCATCAGGTCAACTGCCCCAGCCGTACCGTTACTCATGTTCGAATCCTTGAAGTCATGGAGGGGGCGCGCGACGGCCACAGTCGTGGTCGGTGCCGGAAGGTCGGATCTGCAGCGTTACCGGCTGCGGCAGCGCAGCGGCATCGGGCGCCAGCATCAGGCCCTGCAGCGCCTGCAGCAGGCGCGCATCGCGGCGGGCGCTGCCACTGCCTGAGAGCAGCTCGGGCGCATGCACCTGGCCTTCGCTGTCGACGTGGAAGCGCAGCGTCGCGGCATAGCGGCCGGGCGCGATCTCGGGGTCGTCACAGAACGCCGCACGCAGGCGCTGCTGCAGCCCACCGTAGCGACGCCGACGCTCGGCCTCGGGAAGGCCGGTGCCAACACCTGGTTCGGCGACCGAGGGCGTGCCCCGGCGAAGCACCACGCGCTGCTCGCCGATCATCTCGGCCTCGATGCCGGTGTCCTGCAGCAGCGCCTGCAACGCGGGGAGTGGCGGCAGGTTGGCCCTCAGCGCGTGGCTGCTGCGCCCGGCGGCAAGGTCACCCGGGTACATCACCGACCACCCACTGATGACACTGAAGCGTTCGACCGCCTGTTCCAGCGGCTGCGCAGGGATGTCGTAGGCATGAACACCGTCGTGCCCGGCAGCGGCAAAGGACAGCAGCAGCCATGCGGCGATGGCCACCTTCCAAGTTCTGACCGCATGGTGTCCATTCAGCCCCCTGACGTAGAACACATGACCCTCGGCAGCGACAGCAGCTGCAGTGGACGCGCGCCACGACCGGAACCCCGGCCCGCGCGCGACCCGCAAGCGGGCTCAAACCGTACCGGGGCCAGATGTCATTGCGATGACCGCTGCCCACGGTCTGGCGTCGAGGCAGGCTCCGTGGAGCCAGTCATGCATCAGGAATCAATGAACCGAGCAGACATGTTCATCTGCGCACGGGATCCGACCCCGACAGATCGCGGGAAGCTGTCAGGCGGCGGGGCGGTATGGCCAGGCAGGACCGTTGGCGCCATGGATGGCGCCATCGAGCCCCCAAGGAAGGGTTTACGGCGTGTCCTGCCTGGCCTTACCGCCCCGCCGCCCCACGGAGAATCGCTGTTGCTGTTGCTCCTGAGGTTGCCGGCCAGCGGCCGGCACTACCCGCGGGTGCCGGTGCACCGCGCAACCACCCATCCCTCAAAGCGGCAACTGGGTCGTCTGCTTGATCCGCTGCATCGGAATCTCGGTCTTGGTGTTCTGCACCCCGGCGATCCGGTTCAGGTGCTGCATCTGGAACTGCCGGTAGGCATCAAGGTCAGCCACCGCCACCCGCAGCAGGAAATCGCAGTCACCGGCCATCAGATGGCATTCAAGCACTTCCGGGAAAGACTTGATGCTGTTGATGAAGTGGTTGGTGGTGTCCTCGTCCTGCCCGCGCAGCCAGACCCGCACGAACACCGTGAAGCCACGGCCCACCTTGGCCTCGTTCAACAAGGCCACATAGCGGTCGATGTAGCCGCCCTCCTCCAGCAACCGCACCCGGCGCAGGCAGGCCGACGGTGACAGCCCGACCAGACGGGCCAGCTCCAGATTCTGCAGGCGGCCGTCGCGCTGCAGGGCGTCGAGGATGCGCCGATCGAGGTTGTCGAGCTGATATTGCATGGGATTTCGCCCTTTTCACTTCTGACCGCATTAAATATCAATCATCCAGAATCCAGTAGCATCAACGCAACCCGATTTCGCGATCGGACCGCTAGCATGGGCCACCCCCATCTCGTTGTGCCGCTCCATGGACGCCCGTACCACCCTCCCCCTGCCCGACGCCTGCGACACCGCGCCGCGTGCCGAATTCCTGCGCGGCCTGCGCGCCGCCGTGCCGGTGATGATCGGCTTCATTCCTTTCGCCCTGGTGCTCGGCGCGCAGGCGGCCCAGAAAGGCCTGAGCGCACTGGAAGTGCCGCTGATGACCGGCCTCAACTTCGCTGGCGGCTCGGAGTTCGCCGCCGTCGAACTGTGGACCTCGCCGCCACACATCGCCCTGATCGTGGCGATCACCGCGCTGGTCAACAGCCGCCACCTGCTGATGGGCGCCAGCCTGGCCCCGCTGCTGCAGCACCTGCCACGCCGCCGGGTGCTGCCAGCGCTGTTCTTCATGTGCGACGAAAGCTGGGCGATGGGCGTGGCCGATGCGCGCCGCCGTGCGCTCGGCTTCAGCCTGGCCTACTACCTTGGCGTGTCGGCAGGCCTGTACACGGTCTGGGTGGCCTGTACCGCGCTGGGCGCGATCGTCGGGCCGATGCTGGGCGACATCCACGCCTACGGTTTCGACATGGCCTTCCCCGCCGTGTTCCTGGTGCTGCTGCGCGGCATGTGGCAGGGCATGAAGGCGGCGCGGCCGTGGCTGGTCAGCCTGATCGTGGCCGCCGCCACCTACCTGCTGATTCCGGGTGCCTGGTACGTAGCCAGCGGCGCATTGGCCGGCCTGGCGGCCGCCTGGCTGCTGGCGGAGGACGCAGCATGATCTTCAATGAACTGATCCACTGGACCTCGGTGCTGACCATCGTGCTGATGGCCGCCGCCACCTACCTGACCCGCATCGTCGGCTTCCTCGCGCTGCGCAACCGCACGTTGAGCAAACGCGCAGTGACGATGATGGAGGCCGCGCCGGGCTGCGTGCTGATCTCGGTGATCGCCCCGGACTTCGTCGCCGACAAGCCGGCCGACCTGGCCGCGCTGGCCATCACCCTGCTGGCCGCCACGCGGCTGTCGATGCTGCCGACCGTGCTGATCGGCGTGGTCTCGGCGGGTGTGTTGCGCTATCTGATGGGGTAGCTACCGGTACGCCGGGCAACGCCCGGCGTACCGTAGTGGCGCAGCAGTGCAATCACGCGCCGCTGCTCGCCGCCAGCAGGCACAGGCTGCGCGGCGGCAGCGTCCAGGCGCCTTCCTCATCCGGCTCCACTGGCGCTTCGTCGGTCTGCAGCAGTACGCGCCGGAACGACAGGGCGTCGTCTGACACACAGAATCGCTGCGGCTGCTCCCCGGCGTTGAGCAGCAGTGCAAGGCTGACATGCCGCCCAGGCTCGCGCAGGCCGCTGTCGGGACTTCGACCGTCCAGCACAATCAGCAGTGCCCGCAGCGCAGGATCATGCCAGTCCGCCTCCTCCATCGTGCGGCCATCGGGATGCCGCCAGTCGATATCGCGCAGGCCCAGTGCTTCATCGTATTCACCGCGGAGGAACCGGTTCCTGCGCAACAGGCCATAACGCCGGCGCAGTGACAGCGCGCGGCGCACGAAGGCGACCTGGGCCTGCGCGGCGGGCCCAGCAGCACGCTCCCAATCGATCCAGCTCAGCGGGTTGTCCTGGCAGTAGGCGTTGTTGTTGCCCTGCTGCGAATGGCCGAACTCGTCGCCGGCCAGCAACATCGGCGTCCCCTGCGCCAGCAGCAGCGTGGCCAGCAGATTGCGCATCTGCCGCGCGCGAACGGAGAGCATTGCCGGATCATCGGTGTCGCCCTCCACACCCTGGTTGCTGGAGAGGTTGTGCGAGTGGCCATCACGGTTGTCTTCGCCGTTGGCCTCGTTGTGGCGATCGTTGTAGCTGACCAGATCGTGCAGCGTGAACCCATCGTGCGCCGTCACCAGGTTGATGCTGGCCGAGGGTCGCCTGCCATGGTGTTCGAACAGGTCGGCCGAGCCGGTGAAACGCGTGGCGAATTCCGGCAGCTGGCCGCCATCGCCGCGCCACAGCGCGCGCACCGTATCACGGAAGCGGTCATTCCATTCCGCCCAGCCCGGCGGGAACTGCCCGAGTTGATAGCCGCCCGGACCGATGTCCCATGGCTCGGCAATCAGCTTCACCTGGCTCAGGATAGGATCCTGGCGTACCGCATCAAGGAAGCTGCCCGAGGCGTCGAAGCCATGCCGCTCGCGGCCGAGGATGGTGGCCAGGTCGAAACGGAACCCATCCACCCGCATCTCGGTCACCCAGTAGCGCAGCGAGTCCATCACCATGCGCAGCGCGCCGGCATTGGTCAGATCGAACGTGTTGCCGGTACCGGTATCGTTGATGTAATAGCGGCGATCATCGGCCAATCGGTAGTAGCTGGCATTGTCGATGCCCTTGAACGACAGCGTGGGCCCCAGTTCGTTGCCCTCGGCGGTGTGGTTGTAGACCACGTCCAGGATGACCTCGATCCCAGCATTGTGCAGCCGCGCGACCATCTGCTTGAACTCGGCCACCGTATCCAGCGACAGATAGCGTGGTTGCGGCGCGAAAAAGCCAATGGTGTTGTACCCCCAGTAGTTGCGCAGGCCACGCTCGAGCAGCTGCTGGTCATCCACATAGGCATGTACCGGCAGCAGCTCGATGGCGGTCACGCCCAGGCCGCTGAGATGGTCGACCAGCGCATCATGGCGCAGCGCGGAGAATGTGCCACGCTCGGCCTGCGGAACACCGGGGTGTTGCATGGTCAACCCGCGCACGTGCGCCTCGTAGATCACGGTGCGGTCCCAAGGCGTGGCAGGCGCACGCTCGGCGCCCCAGCTGAAGGCGGGATCGATCACGGCGCAACGGGGCATGTAGCTGGCGCTGTCGCGACGGTCGAAGCTGAGGTCGCCATCGCGATGACCGAGGGTGTAGCCGAACAGGTGTGGCGCCCATTTCAGCTCGCCAACGATCTGCTTGGCGTAGGGATCCAACAACAACTTGTTGGGATTGAAGCGATGGCCCTCCTCCGGCGCATACGGGCCATGCACCCGGTAGCCGTAGCGCTGCCCGGGCCGCACGTCGGGCAGGTAGCCGTGCCAGATTTCGTTGGTGTACTCAGGCAGGGCGATCCGCTCGACTTCCCGGTTGCGCGCGTCGAACAGGCAGAGCTCCACCCGGGTGGCATGGCGCGAGTACAGCGCAAAGTTCACGCCCAGCCCGTCCCAGGTTGCACCCAGCGGGAAAGGCCGCCCTTCGCGCACGCGCGAGGTCTGTGCCCATTTACGGCTGGCCATCGCTTCCCTCCTCGCCGCGCGCCGCAGCAATCTCGGCTTCCACCAGCCGCTCGGCCATGTGCCAGTGCCGCTGCTGCTGGTCATCCGGGCGCCCTTCTGCTTCCCAGATCTGGTGGGCCAGTGCCTCAATCCGCTGCCGTCGTTCCCTGCTGTCCATCCCTACCTGTCTCCTCGTTGATCCATATCGCCAGCGGGCTGTCAGCCAGAAGCCTGCCCACATCCGCGGTCGCGTTGAAATGCTCGATGCGCCCGTCCAGCAGGTTGCGCATGGGGCCTGCTGGCAGCCCGCGCAGCGTCACGCCGGTACCGACGTCGTGCGCCGTGTGCAGGCCGGGACCGCGCATGGCGGTGGGCGAACCACGCCGCATGATCACCAGCAGCACCTGCGCCTCATGCCTGCGCGTGAACGCCAGCCAGGGCGAGCGCGCAGGCAGGGACAGTGACTGCAGTTGGCCGCGCAGGAACAGCTGCGGGTGCCTGCGGCGGCACTCCAGCAAGCGCCTGAGCAGAAATGCCTTGATGCCACCGTCCCGCCAGTCCTCCAGCAGGGCGGGCCACCCGCGCGTATCACGCAGCCACGCCTGCCGCACTGGATAGTCCACGGCACGCCGGTTGTCCGGGTCCACCAGGCTCAGGTCCCAGCCTTCTCCGCCCTGGTAGAGGTCGGGCACGCCGGGCAGGCAGTGCTGCAAGCACAGCTGTGCCAGGCCGTTGCAGGCGCCGGCCGGCGCAATGCGCGCCACGAACGTCGCCAGCGCCTGCCGCACCGGCTGCAATGGTGCTGCATCCAGAAGCGCGTGCAGCCACTGCGCGGCGGCCTCCTCCACCGCCACGTTCGGATCGGACCAGCTGCTGACCCGTTTGCCCTCACGCAACGCCTTGATCAGCCACTGCTCCATCCTCGATGCGAAGTCAGCGCCCGGGGCGCCGTGCATCGGCCACGCCGCAACGAGCGCCTGCCACAGCGCATATGCCTCCGCGCCCGGCAACGGCATCGGCATCCCGGCCTTGGCCGTCATCCGGCCCCAGCGCTGTACCGCGGCACGCCAGTCCGTCGTGCAGGTGCTGAGCACCGCCAGCCGCGCGCGGCTGTCGGCCCCGCGCTTGTGATCGTGGGTCGCCAGCGCAAGCAATGCCCGCGGATGGCGCTGCAGGCGTCCCACTGCGTGTTCCAGCAGCTCTCGTCCCTCCATGCCCAACCGCTGCGGATCACTTCCGACTTCGTTGCGCGACAGCAGCCTGAAATAGCGATAGAACCCGGTATCTTCCACCGACTTGGCATTCAACGGCGCGGCCAGTTGACCGAAGCGCACGCGCAGCGCGCTATCGGCCAGCGCGTCGCCCGGAAGTGCCCGCAGCAGCAGATCCAGCGCCACACGTGCCGCACCGTCCAGTGCCTCGCGTGCCGACGCGGCGGCGTCCACCAGCGCCTTTCGTTCACCCGCACCCTGCAGCGAATAGGGGCGGTAGGTACGGTAGTGCCGCAGCAGCGCAGCCAATGCACGGGCCAGCGCAGCGGCTCCGATATCGGCTTCGGCCAGCCGGGGCTGCAGCACCTGCTGCGCGCTGCGCAGCAGTCGCTGGAAGTCGGCGTGAAGCGACGTGCGCAGCAGCATGCCGCGGGCATCCTGCTGCAGGTCGTCAAAGCTGCGCGCGTCGCCACTCGCCGCTTGCCAGGCGCGGGAGAGCACGGGGGCAGCTGCCGGATCATGCAGCCACGCGCCGACCTGGTCCATGAAGTCATAGCCGGTCGTGCCGTCGCAGGCCCAGCCATCGGGCAGCTGTTCGTCCTCCGCCAGTATCTTCTCCACATGCACGCTCACTGCCTGTGCGTCACGACCGCCGGCCGCGCAGGCCGCGTCGAGCGACGCCCGCAGGCGTTGCAGATAGGCACCGGGTGACGACAGGCCATCCACGTGGTCAATGCGCAGGCCGTCCACCCAGCCCTCGCGTACCAGCCGCAGGGGCAGTGCATGCACCGCCTCGAACACATCGTCGCGCTCCACCCGCAACGCGGCCAGCTCGTTGATGTCGAAGAAGCGCCGGTAGTTCACCCGGTCACCCGCCGTGCGCCACCAGGCCAGCCGGTAATGCTGCCGCTGCAGCAGCGCGTGCAACCGCTCCACGCTGCGGTTGCAGCGCTCGGCCCAGGCTGGCCACTGCGCGGGTGCCAGCGGATGGCTGCGCGGCGACAAGGGCAATGCCAGCCCACGGTGGCGCAGCACGGGCCGCGCGTTGTCCACCACCACGTGCACCACCCCATCGCGCACGGCGTCGTGCAATGGCCGGTCCAATACGGGCAGCCAGAGCCGACCCTCGCAGTCCGGCGCCTCCCATTCGATGTCGAACCACCCTGCGTGGGGGCTTCGACGCCCGTGCAGCAGCACATCGCTCCACCACGGCGTATGCGGGGACGCCGCCAGGTGGTTGGGCACGATGTCCAGGATCAGGCCCATGCCATGCGAGCGCGCCCTTGTCGCCAGCTGCAGGAAGCCCGCTTCGCCGCCCAGGTCCGGATTGATGCTGGCCGGATCAATGCCATCGTAGCCATGCGTGGACCCCGGCATCGCAGCAGCGATCGGTGACAGGTAGAGGTGACTGACGCCCAGCGCGGCGTAGTACGGAAGCTGCGCCGAGGCAGCCTCGAAGTTGAAGCCTGCCTGCAACTGCAGGCGGGCAGTGGCACGCAACCCGGTCATCGCCTCACCTTCCGCCGCGTGGCGCTGAATCGGGCAATACGCGCGTCGGCCGCGTCCTTGTCCCACGCCAGCGGCAACCGACGGCGCCAGTTGGGGTGGCCGTTGACGGTACCGGGCAGGTTCACCTGCGCGCGGCTGCCCAGCGCATCTTCCAGCGGCAGCAACGCCAACCGTGAAGGTGCGTGCGCCACCAGTGACAGCGCACGTGCTTCCAGCGTCGCGCCCTCGCCCCGGGCGACTGCGGACAGCGCCTGCACTTCACTGGCACGCGCGTGCAGCGCCGCGGGGAACTCCGTCAGCTCACCCAGGCGTGCACGCCAGCGCAGGTCGCGCCCGCGCAGCCAGCCGGCCAGCGGTGGCAGATCATGGGTGGAGGGCATGGCCACCGCATCGCGGCGCCAACGTGGCGCCGGCAGGAAGCGCTCGCCGTTGCGGGCGAACGGGAGCACCTCAAGCCCCAGCACGCCACGGGCGGCCAGTCGCTGGCGGATACCCGGAGGAACCACGCCAAGGTCCTCACCGATCAGCACACAGCGATGGCGCCACGATTCCAGAACCAGCAGGTTGATCAGATCATCGAACGGGTAGCGCAGGTATACGCCCTGCCCGGCGCCTGCGCCGCGGGGAAGTACCCACAGCCGCTGCAGGCCGAGGACGTGATCGATGCGCAGCCCGCCACGGCCAGCCATCACGGCGCGCAGCACGCGGATGAACGGTTCAAACCCCTCGCGCTGCAGCGCAGAAGGTGACCAGCTGGTGATACCCCAGGCCTGGCCCAGCGGATTGAATGCATCCGGCGGCGCGCCCAGTTCAAGGTCCTGCAGCAGATGGTCGCCGCCGGTCCGGGCTTCGACGCCCTGCGGCGCGCAACCCACCGCCAGATCCGCGATCAGTCCGATCGACGCGCCATCGTTGCGTAGCGCATCCTGCACCTGTGCCCAGCCCTGCTGTGCCAGCCACTGCGCAAACGCATGGTCGTCCGCGCCGCCGGTGAACCGGTCGGCGGCATGCTGGCAATAGTTCCGCAGCGGATCGCCCTGCGCGGCACGCCAGCTTTCGATCTGCGCGTACTGCGCTGGCACCTGCAGCCGAAGCCATTGGTGTACCTGCCGCAGCCAGCGCCACTTCACTGCCGCCGAGTTCGGCCAGTCGATGCGGCGTGCTGCGGTACCCGCTTCGACGGCCGTCGCCAGTGCTTCGTCCTCGCGCAACACGCTGCTGGCAGCCTCCGGCAATACCTGCGGCAGCGACACCTGCAGCGGATCGAGCCAGCGCCGGTCGCTGGGCGAGTAAGGACTGTAGCCCGGGCCCGGTGGCAGGCCGGCGTGCAGCGGACTCAATGCCAGTGCATCGCCCCCGTGACGGTGCAGCAGCTCGCTCCATCGCGCACAGCCGGCGCTGTCACCGATGCCGGCATCACCGGGCGCGCGCAGGCTGTAGACCTGCGCCGACAGGCCCCAGCCGCGCAGCATGCCCTGCGGCCACCAGGCACGCTGCGGTGCTACCGCAACCGCCTGTTGCTGACCGCCCTGGCGCCACTGCCAATAGCCTGGTTGATCCGGCACGCGCCAGCGCCCTTGCGCATCCGCACGTGCAGGCAACTCTGTGCCCTGCTCATCCACCCAGCACGCCGCTCCCGTTGCCGCAGGCAGGGCCAGGAGCTGACCACAGCAGGCGGTGAGCAACGGGTGGTCCACCGGCGCACCGTCGCACGCGAACTCCGCCAGCACGGCGCGCAGGACGTCCGGCGCAACCTCGCGCTCGGCACCAGCCACGTCGGTCCAGCGAACCAGAAGGCCCGCACGGCGTGCCGCGTCCCGCACCGTCGCATCCGTATTCATGCGGCGACCCAGCAGGCAAGCACACCGCCGCCTGCCGGCAGCACCCCGGCCGCGTCCGGCCCCACAACGCACTCGCCGGCCGGCATCGCGTGCGCCACTGGCGATGGCCCCACATTGATCGCAATCCACCACTGGCCTGACGGCAGCTGCCAGCCCGCCTGCACCGCGCCCTCGCCCAGCACGCGTGCACCCAGCGACCGCGCCTGCAGCAGGCCACGCTGCAGATAGCGCCTGCGCAGGCCGAGGAACTCACCCGTGCAGCGCAGCCAGTGCTGCGACCAGGGATCATCGCCGGGTGGCAGCGTGTACGAGGCCTGCAGGGTCGCCGGGTCGTTCGGGTCGGGAATGCGCTCGCGCGAGGCGACATCGGCAAAGGCGCTGAAACCCGCGAATTCGTGGCGACGCCCTTCGCGCACCGCCTCGTCCAGCGGCGGCGCGTAGTCGGTGAAGAACAGGAATGGCGATTGCGCCTGCCAGGGTTCACCCATGAACAGCAGCGGGATCATCGGCGTCAGCAGGGTCAGGGCCAGTGCCGCGCGCAGCGGCGCGGGATCGACCAGCATCGACAGGCGCTCGCCGAAGGCACGGTTGCCCACCTGGTCATGGTTCTGCGCGAACACCACGAAACGCGCGGGCGACAGGTCGGCGCTCGGTTCGCCGCGGGGATGGCCATGCAGATCCGGTTCGCCCTGCCAGGCGAATCCTTCGGCCAGGCAGCGCGCCAGCAGTGCTTCGGCGCGCCCGGCATAGGCCGCGTAATAGCCTTCCTGCTCGCCGGTCAGCATCACATGCAGCGCGTTGTGGAAGTCGTCGTTCCACTGCCCCTGATAGGCGCCGCGCAGCCACCGCACCTGGTTGCGTTCGTTCTCCAACACCAGGTGCGCCTGCGGCACCGTCGCGCGTACCTCATCGGCCAGCTGCTGCAGGAACCGGTCGTCGTCAATGGCATGCACCGCATCCAGGCGCAGGCCATCGAAGCCGTAATCGCGCAACCACATCAACGCATTGTCGACGAAGAACCGCCGCACCCATGGCTGGCGGAAGTCGATGGCCTCGCCCCAAGGGGTGGTGCGGTCGTCACGGAAGAACCCCCGTGCGTAGTCGCGCAGACGGTTCCCCTGCGGCCCGAAGTGGTTGTAGACCACATCCAGCAGCACGGAAAGCCCGGCCGAATGCGCGGCGTCGACAAAGGCCTTCAAGGCTGCCGGCCCGCCGTAGGCATGCGCCGGCGCGTAGGGAAACACGCCGTCGTAGCCCCAGTTGCGCTGGCCGGGGAACTGCGCGACCGGCATCAGTTCAATGGCGGTGATACCCAGGGCCGCCAGCATCGGCAGCTGCGCGGTCAACGCCGCGAAGCCGCCGCCCGCTTCGATATGCACTTCACAGATCACCAGGTCCTGCCAGGCATGCCCCTGCCACGTGGGCCGTGCTCCATCTATGCCCAGCACCACCGCGCTGTCGCCATCGATGCCGTCCGGCTGCCAGCGCGAGGCCGGGTCGGGTACGTCCTGGCCGGACGGCAGGCGGAAACGGTACCGGTCGCCATGCGACGCTGGCGTTCGCAGCCAGTGGCAGCCATCCCGGTCGCGCTGCATCGGCCGCTGGGCGCCCTGCAGGCACAGCGCCACCGCGTCCACGTCCGGCGCCCACACGCGGAACTCCACCTCTTCGCCGGCCACCGGCCATGCGCCCAGGCGAGGGGCCACTGTGGTCATGCATCAACCTGCAGGTACAGCGTAGACAGCGGCGGCAGGGTCAGCCGCAGCGACTGGGCGTGACCATGCATCGCACTCGGCTCGGTAAGCACCGCGCCGAGGTTTCCCACATTGTCGCCACCGTAATACCCGCTGTCGGTGTTCAGACGTTCAGTCCAACGCCCCGGTTGCGGCACGCCTACCCGGTACCCGTCGCGCTGCACCGGGGTGAAGTTGCTCACCACCAGCAGGGTGCGGCCGCTGCCGGCAGGATCCCGGCGGACGAAGGCATAGACGCTGTTGCGGCTGTCGTCCGCCACGCTCCAGTCGAAACCGCGTTCGTCGCGTTCGTCGCGATGCAACGCAGGTTCGGCGCGCAGCACGGCATTGAGGTCGCCCACCAGGCGGGACAGACCCCGGCCCTCACCGCTGGCCGCCTGTGCCCAGTCCAGTGCCGCATCGTGCGACCACTCATGGCCCTGGCCGAACTCGCCGCCCATGAACAGCAGTTTGCTGCCCGGGTGCGCCCACATGAAACCGTAGTACGCGCGCAGCTGGGCCAGCCGCTGCGCCGGCTCGCCGGCCATCTTGGCCAGCAGCGCCCCCTTGCCGTGCACCACCTCGTCGTGGGACAGCGGCAGCACGAACCGTTCGGAGAAGGCGTAGACCAGGCCGAAGCTGATCTCGCTGTGGTGATGCGGGCGATGGACCGGGTCGCGCCCCAGGTACTGCAGGGTGTCGTGCATCCAGCCCATGTTCCATTTGTGGGTGAAGCCAAGCCCACCCTCCTCCACCGGCGCGGTCACCCCCGGCCATGCGGTGGATTCCTCGGCGATCACCAGCACGTCCGGAAAGCGCTCGCGCAGCGCCTGGTTCATCCGCCGCAGGAACGCGACCGCCTGCAGGTTCTCGCGTCCGCCCTGCTCGTTGGGTATCCACTCCCCCTCGGCACGGCTGTAATCCCGGTACAGCATCGAGGCCACTGCATCCACGCGCAGACCGTCGATGTGGAAGCGCTCCACCCACTCCAATGCGCTGCCGATCAGGTAGGCGGCCACTTCGTTGCGGCCATAGTTGTAGATCAACGTGTCCCAGTCGGCGTGCACCCCTTCGCGCGGATCGGCATGCTCGTACAGCGCGGTGCCATCGAACCCGGCCAGGCCATGCGCATCGTTGGGGAAGTGCGCGCTCACCCAGTCCACGATCACTCCCACGCCGGCCTGGTGACAGCGGTCCACGAAGCGTGCGAAGGCCTGCGGGGTGCCATGGCGTGCCGTCGGCGCGTAGATCCCCAGCGGCTGATAGCCCCAGGAACCGCCGAAGGGATGTTCGCTCACCGGCAACAGCTCGATATGGGTGAAGCCAAGCCCGGCCACGTACGGAATCAACCGCTCGGCCAGGGCATCCCAGTCCAGCGGCGCACCCTCGTCGCTGCGCTGCCAGGAGCCCGCATGCACTTCGTAGATCGACAGCGGTGCGCGGGTTCCGGCCTGGCGGCGGGCCGCCAGCCATGCGTCATCGTGCCACTGCATCGGCACAGCCGAAGGCACCCGCGATGCTGTCGCCGGTGGCAGCTCGGCCCAGCGCGCCATCGGATCGAACTTATCGGGCATCACCCGGCCGTCGGCACCGACGATGCGGAATTTGTAACGGGCACCGGCCTGCACGCCCGGCAGGAACAGCTCCCACACGCCGGCGGTGTGACGCAGCCGCATCGGATGGCGTCGGCCGTCCCACCCGTTGAAATCGCCAACCACGGCGACCCGCCGGGCATTGGGCGCCCACACCGCGAAGCGCACGCCCGCAATGCCCTGCACCTGCGTCGGCACCGCACCCAGCTGCCGCGCCGCTTCAGCATCACCGGCATGAAAGCGCTGCAGAAGCGCCTCGTCCAGCAGCGGGCCGAAGGAATACGCATCGTGCACCTGCTCCACACCCTGCTCGAAATGCAGCGAGCAGCGGCACAGGCGCTTCGCCAGCCGGCCCCTCGAACAGCCCGGGCAAAGGGCCCGGCTGCAGACCCCAGCGCCGCTCCGGGCCCGCAATCACCTCCACGCGATGCGCATGGGGAACCAGTACGCGCAGCTGTCGCTGGCCATCCGGTTGTTGATGCGGCCCGAGCCAGGCAAATGCATCGGCAGGTCGTGCATGGACAAGGTCTTCCAATGCCGGCGCCGCGCGCTCGTCCAGTCCGGCGCCCACCATGGCTTGGTCGTCAAGGCTGGCCGGATGCAGGCTGTCGTGGCTCATGCGGCCACCTGGCAAGTCTGCTGGTACAGCGCCAGATACGCACGCCCCGCCGCATCCCAGCCACCTGGCCGGAGCATGGCGGCGCGGCGCATGGCCTGCAGCAGGCCCGGCAGGCGGAAGGTGCGCATCGCCCGTTCCACGCAACGGCGCAGGCCATCAGCATTGGCGCCGTGGAACAGGAATCCGGTCACGCCATCCTCGACGGTATCCACCAAGCCGCCGGTCGCGTGCGCGATGGGCAGGCAGCCGAAGCGCTGCGCGTACATCTGGCTCAGCCCGCAGGGTTCGAAACGCGAAGGCATCAGCAGGAAGTCGGCGCCGGCAAACATCTGGCGGGCCAGCGCCTCTTCGAAGCCGATGAATGCGCCCACCCGTCCAGGGTAGCGCCGGGCGAGCGCCTGCACCTGTGCTTCCACCTGCGGCTCGCCGCCTCCGATGATGACCAGCTGGCCGCCGGCCGCCACGATCTGTGGCGCCACGTCGCAGGTGATGTCCAGGCCCTTCTGGTGCACCAGGCGGGAGACCACCGCGAACAGCGGGCCAGCGGAGGGCGCCAGGCCGAATGCACTGCGCACCGCGTGCGCATTGGTGGCACGACCGGTCCACTCACCAATGCCGAAGTGGGCCTTGAGGTGGATGTCACGACGCGGGTCCCAGCTGGCGTCGATGCCGTTGACGATGCCGCTGAGGTGGCCACCAGCCGCTCGGCGCGCCAACAGGTCGTGCAACCCGCAACCATCGTCCGGGGCAGTGATCTGCTGCGCGTAGCGCAGGCTGACCGTGTTCAGGCGCGTGGCATTGGTGATCCCGCCCTGCAGGAACGACATCTGCCCGTGGAAGTGAAGCTCATCCAGGTGTTCGGCCGGTACGCCCAGCGCAGGGGCAAGCGCGTACGGAAACAGCCCCTGGTAAGCCAGGTTGTGGATGGTCAGCAGGGTCGGCACGGCTGTCCGGTCCCAGCGCACGTATGCCGCAGCCAGCGCCACGGGCCAGTCGTTCAGGTGCAGCAGCTGCGGCGACCAGTCCAGCCCGGCACGCCCGGCCGCGATCTCCGCGGCCGCGTGTGAGAGCGTGGCGAAGCGAACCGCGTTGTCCTTCCACTCCTGGCCCTGCCCGTCGACGTAGGGCGATCCTTCACGCTCGTACAGCTCAGGCGAGAGCAGCACATAGATCGGAAGACCGTCTGCCTGCACCGCCATGCCGATCGTGCACGCTGGCAAGCCGGCCCGCGAGCTGACCTGCCCCACCCGCTGCAGCTGTGGCAGGCGCTGCAGTACCTCCGGGTAGCCGGGCAGCAGCACGCGCGAATCACAGGCGCCGCGTACCGCACGCGGCAGGGCTGCGGCCACGTCGCCCAGGCCTCCGGCCTTGATGAAGTCGGCCATCTCGGTGGCGACGAACAACACGCGCTGTACCAGTGCCGGCAGCTGCAATGGTTGCGAGTGGCCACGGCGGGTGCCGATCGGCACCAGCGAACCGGAAGAGGTCGCAACAGATGAAGCGGACTGGACAGCGCTGGCCATGGGAGGGTCTCTCGGGTATTTCAGGCAGACGGACGCCAGCGGCGCCCTGATGGGCGCTGATGGTGGGGAGGAAGTCGACGCAGGACGTGGGGGACGTCAGCGAGAGGCTCAGGACGACAATAGCCCTGCATGCGATCAATCAACCGTGAAGCCATGGCGATTTCTTTGTGACAACACGTCATGAGCTCAGTACACATGACGTCTACCCGCCTCCCGCCCGTGCCTCTCATGTAGAGCCGAGCCCACGCTCGGCTGCTGGCAATCCCGTTTGCCGCGTGAGCCGAGCATGGGCTCGGCGCTACGGAGATTCTCCCTGCGACACCCGGTCGCAGGCCTTCGCGCCACGCGCTTGACCAATGTCAAACCGCCCGCCGCCGCGCGGGCGTATTCCTATGCAGGACCCGAACACGCCGGCGCGGCCGGCATCCACAAGGACCCTGCGATGAGCTACACCCCCGACAACGCCCAGCTGCTGAACGCGATGCAGAACGTCATGGTGATCTCCACCACCGACCTGCAGGGCAACATCACCTACGCCAACGACCTGTTCTGCACGCTCACCGGCTTCGCCCGCGAGGAACTGATCGGCCAGCCGCACAGCATCGTGCGCCATCCGGATGTTCCCAAGGCCGTCTACAAGGACATGTGGGACACCATCAAGGCCGGCAAGACCTGGACCGGCATCGTGCCCAACCTTGGAAAGGACGGCGTGCTCTACGTGGTCGACACGACCGTGCAGCCGCTGTTCGACGCCGATGGCAACATCACTTCGTACATCAGCATCCGCCGCGTGGTGAACGACCTGATGCAGAACTACGACCTGGTCGAGTTCAGCAAGGAAAAGTTCGACGACTTCTACGAGGCCGCGTGAACGCCGTCCCGACCAGTACGCCCTTCAGCCGCCTGCTGGTGGGTTTCGCGTCCGAGTCGGGCAATGCCCGCGCCCTGGCCCAGCGCCTGGGCGCGGACCTGCAGCCGCACGCGCCGCAGGTGCTCCCGTTCAACGACATCGACGTGGCCAGTCTCGGCCACGGCGATGTGCTGCTGGCGATCTCCAGCTCGTTCGGCGATGGCGAGCCGCCAGCCAACGGCGAGCAGTTCTTCGCAACGCTACGCCAGACCCCAACGCTGAGCGGTCTGCGCTATGCGGTGTTCGGCCTTGGTGACACCGGCTACCCGAGCTTCTGCGGCTTTACCAAGGCGCTGGATGCCGCCCTGCGCGAGCGCCAGGCGCAGCCACTGCTGCGCCGCGTGGATGCCGACCTGGGCTACGAGCAGTTCTTCCAGCAATGGCAGCCGGTGCTGGGCCAGGTGTTGGATGGCGACCTCAACGCTGGCCAGGATCTGCACCTGCAGGTCACCGCTTATGGCGAAGACAATGCCTTTGCCGCGCCTATTCTCGAACGCCGCCGCTTGAACAGCAGCGACCCGGCGGCGTGGCACCTGCAGTTGGACATTGCCGGCAGCGGCATGGCCTACCGCGCGGGCGACACCCTGCACGTGGTGCCCGAGAACGACCCTGCCCTGCTGCAGGCATTGGCCGCTTGGTATGGTGACACCGCCGCCGTGGCCGCCCTGCATGATCGGGAGCTGCGCCTGCTGAGCAAGGGCGTGCTGCGCGAACTGGCCAGGCTCGGCGGCAGCGAGACACTGAAGGGCCTGTTGAAGGTCAAGCAGAAGCGCGAGCTGGACGCCTACCTGCACGGCCTGGACCTGCTGGACGTGCTGCAGGACCACGCCACCCCGGACAGCGTGCCGCTTGCCCGGCTGCGCGAACTGCTGTCACCGCGGCTGCCGCGTGCCTATTCCATCGCCTCGCACCCGTGTGACGACCAGCTGAGCCTGTGCGTGCGCGAAGTGCGCTACAGCCTGCGCGGCCGCGAGCGCTTCGGTACTGCCACCGGCAGCCTGCTGCATGGCGGCGACCATGCCCGTGTGTACTGCCGCTCCAACCCCGGCTTCCACCTGCCCGATACCGGCGAGGCACCGCTGCTGCTGGTCGGCACCGGTACCGGCATTGCACCGTTGATGGGCCTGATGCAGGAACTGCAGGCCAACGCCCACGAGCGCGAGGTGCATCTGGTATTCGGCGAGAAGCACAGCCAGCACGACTACCTCTACAGGGAACAGCTGCAGGACTGGCACACGCGTGGCGTGCTGACCAGCCTGCATACTGCGTTCTCGCGCGACGGCGCGGAAAAGGTCTATGTGCAGCATGTGCTGCAACAGCGCGCCAGCGAAGTGCGCGATGTCCTGGCCCGCGGCGGGCATCTGTACCTGTGCGGCAACAAGCGCCACCTGGAAAGCGCGGTGCGCGAAGCCATCGATGCCATCGGTGGCGAAGGGCACTGGGACGCGCTGCGGGGCGAAGGTCGCACGCACTGTGAGTTGTATTGATCTGTTGATCCTGTAGAGCCGAGCCCATGCTCGGCTGCTTTTCGCGACACCGCCAACAGCAGCCGAGCATGGGCTCGGCTCTACAACCGCAGCTCAACCACCGACGATGCGACCATCCACCACGCGCGCCACCTGCTGACCGAACATCGCCACATCCTGTGGATCGTGGCTGATCAACAGCAACGGGATCCCGGTCTTGTCCAGCACCGCCTCCAGCTCCTGGCGCAGGTGCTGGCGCAGGTCGTGGTCCAGAGCGGAGAACGGCTCATCCAGCAGCAGCGCCTGTGGCTGGGTCACCAAAGCCCGCGCCAGGGCGGTACGCTGACGTTGGCCACCCGATACCTGCGACGGCAGCAGATCGCCCACCGTGTCGATGCGGAATGCGTGCAACCACTGCTCCACCGCATCGATGCGCCGGCTGCGCAATGGATTGAACCAGCCGCGCTCCAGCCCGAACGCCACGTTCTGGCGCACGCTCAGGTGCGGGAACAATGCGTAGTCCTGAAAGACATAGCCCAGCCGGCGGCGCTGCGGCGGCAGATCCACGCCGGTGGCCGCATCGAACAGGGTCTGCCCCTGCAGCCGTACATGCCCCTGCCCCGGCCGCAGCAGCCCGGCCACCGCCTTCAGGGTCAGGCTCTTGCCCGCGCCCGAGGGCCCGAACAGCACCACCTGGCGCTGCGTGCACTGCAGCGCGACATCCAGCACGAATTCCTGGCCTGCTGCCAGCAGGCGACGCTGCACCTGCAGGTCAAGCCACATCTCGCAGCTCCCGGCGAGGTCCGCCCACCAGCCGCGCAGCCAGCAACAGGATCACGATGCAGACCACCGAGGTCAGGATCACCAGCGCGTTGGCCTTGCCATCCTGACCGGCCTGCACCGCCTCGTAGATGGCGATCGACAGCGTCTGCGTGCGGCCAGGAATACTGCCAGCCACCATCAGCGTCGCGCCGAACTCGCCCATCGCGCGTGCAAACGCCAGCAACAGACCGGCAAGAATGCCACGCCAGGCCAGTGGCAGCGTGACGCGGAAGAACACCGCGGCTTCGGACACACCGAGCGTGCGTGCGGCTTGTTCCAACTGCCCGTCCACTTCTTCGAACGCCGCGCGCGCCGGCTTGAACACCAGCGGCAGCGAAGCCACTGCCGCGGCGATCACCGCCGCCTGCCAGGTGAACACCAGGTTGATACCGAACCACGACTGCAGCCACGCGCCGATCGGGCCGTTGCGGCCGATCAGCACCAGCAGGTAATAGCCCAGCACCGTCGGTGGCAGCACCATCGGCAGGGTCAGAAGCGAATCCAGCAGCTCACGGCCGGGAAAGCGCCGACGCGCCAGCAGCGCGCCCAGTGCCACGCCCAGCACCAGATTGATCGCGGTGGCCCAGCCGGCCACCTTCAGCGACAACCCCAATGCGCTCCAGTCCAGATCCATGCCTCAGGGCTTGCCGAACCCGTGTTTGGCCAGGATCGCCTGGCCCTGTGCCGAACGCACGAAGGCGGTGAAGCGCTTGGCTTCCGCCTGCTGTGAGCTGGCCTTGACCACGGCCAGCGGATAGGCAATGCGCCCAGACACCGGCACCGCAAAGGCGCGGCGCACCCGGTCGGGCATCGCCTGCGCATCGGTGGCATAGACGAAGCCGGCGTCCACTTCACCGCGCGCCACGTAATCCAGCGACTGGCGAACGTTCTGGGTGGTAATGGTCTTGCCCTGCACCGACGGCCACAGGCCTGCCGCTTCCAGCGCACTCTTGGCATAGCGGCCGACCGGCACGCTGTCCGGGTTGCCCAGCGCAACGCGCTGCACACCGGCACCGGCCAGGTCCTTCAAGGTGCGCGGCGCGGCCTTGGCCTGCGGCGGCACCACCACCCACAGCGCGTTCACCGCGAACACCTCGCGGGTACCCGAAGCCAGCAGATTCTGCTGCTGGGCCTGGTCCATCGTGGTTTCATCGGCCGACGCGAACACATCCACCGGCGCGCCGCGGCTGATCTGCTGCAGCAGTACGCCCGACGCGGCGAAGTTGAAATCGACCCTGGTTCCCGGGTGCGCCTTCTCATAGGCAGTGCCGAGTTCGCGGAAGCTCTCGGTCAGGCTCGATGCCGCCGACACCGTCAGCTCAGCCGCCCAGGCCGGCACCGTGGCCAGCAGTCCCAGCAACAACAATGCCGCTCGCTTCATACCCAGCCCTCTGCCTGATCAGTCCAGTCCGGCGTCCCGGGCTACGGCCAGTTCCGCCAGCCGGTCCGGGTCCAGCAACAGCATCTCACGTTGGTTCACCGCAATCACACCCTCTTCGCTCAAACGGCGCAGCACGCGGCTCACCGTCTCCGGCGCCATCCGCAGGTAGTTGGCGATATCGGTGCGGGCCATGCTCAGGTTGAATCGGGTCGCCGAGAAGCCCCGCCGGGCATAGCGCTCGGAAAGATCCAGCAGGAACGCCGCCATGCGCTCCTCGGTGCGATGGTTGGCGGCCAGCGTGGCCACCTTGCCGATCTCGGCGCTGAGCAGGCTGAACAGCCGCGCCTGCAGCCCCGGCATGCGGCTGGCCAGCAGGCTCAATCGCGGGAACGAGATCCGGCACAGGTAGACGGTGTCCAGCGCCACGGCGTTGCACGGGAAGCGCGCGCCGTGGATGGCATTGAGCCCGATCACCTCGCCCGGCAGGCTGAAACCCAGCACCTGCTCGTTGCCCTGGCTGTCATCGACAAAGGTCTTGACCATGCCCGCGCGGACCGCTGCGATCGAATCGAACGGATCGCCCGCACGGAAAAGATAGTCGCCGGCCTGGAACGGGCCGACGTGGTCGACCAGCACATGCAGTTCGCCCAGCGCGGTCTTGTCGTAGCCCTGCGACATGCAGGCATCGGAGAACGCGCAGGTGCTGCAGAAATGCAGCGCGTCTCCGTCGTCGGCCGCTGCCGGATTGGGCGTGGCCGGTCGGGACGCAGGCGGAGCGGAGGAGTTCAGGGGCATTGCAGCGACGCAGGAACGAAGGCCCTCATCATACGACAGCGCACCACCCGGCCCTGCGCAACCTGCGCCTACTCGGGCGCAGGTTCAGCACGTCGTTGCGGGCCACGCTGGCGCACGCTGTCGCGCACGTCCACATCGAACTGGAGCTGCAACATGCTGTCGTCATCCAGGGCAATACCGAAGCCCAGCCCATCGCGGCAAGGCAGCCTCCCCGCCAGCGACTCAACGGCCTGGCGCGGCAGCACCAACCGGCAGAATGTCCCGCCATCGAGCAGCACGGCCTGGTCGCCGGCATGCAGCGACAGCGCCACGCCCCAGCCACCGCTGCCACCAAAGCGCGTCAGGTTCTCCACCGATTCACCTGCCAGCAATCGTGCCAGTTCTTCTTCATCCACGCGCAGGCGCATCGATTGCTGTTGCAGCTGGACCTTCATGCTGTGATGGACTCCCATTCCGACGGGGTATTGCAGTTGAGCAGCAACGCCTGATCCTCCGGCGCCAGTGGCAACCGTGTCACGCCCAGGCGTTCCTGCAGGGCGCGCAGTGAACGGCGCGCCGTCGGGTCATCGATCAAGGCCTGCAGCACGCGGCGGCAATGATCATCGATCTGCAACCGCATCGGCAACGGTTCATCGTCGAATACCGTGCAGGCGCGCGCTTGATCGGCCTGCAGGCGCTGCAACAGCGCGGGTGTCACCCGCGGCGTATCGACCGGCACCACCCAGGCAGGGCCATCCGTCATCTGCATCGCCACACTGTAGAGGCCGCCCAGTGGGCCGCAGCGTGCAACCCGATCCGGGATTCCGCCAAACGCCGGGTAGTTGCCGCTGACCCAGACCTCGCGCGCGCCCGCCTGCTTCAACAGGCCGCGCATGTGTTCCAGCAATGTGCGGCCCTGCCAGGGCAGCAGTGCCTTGTCGCGGCCCATGCGGGCGGACAGGCCACCGGCCAGCACGATGCCGTTGATGGTTCCATTCATGGTAGAGCCACGCCATGCGTGGCTGCGCCCACCGGATTCATCGGGAGAGCCTCATCCACGCATGGCGTGGATCTACTGGACCCGGCGCCCTCCTAAGGGCGCGGTCAATGCCCGTGGCCATGGGGGTGCAAGGCTTCGCCGTCCGTATGGCACAGGCTGCAGCCCTCGCTCCACTCGCTGTCGCCGTCCTCGTAATGCTCCTGCTTCCAGATCGGGCACTGGTGCTTGACCACCTCGATCAACTGCCGGCAGGCGCGGAACGCCTCGTCACGGTGCGGACTGCCGGCGGCCACCACCACCGCCACGTCGCCGATGCCCAACCGGCCCTTGGCATGCGCCACGTACAGCTTCAGCTTCGGACCGAACGTGGCCTCGACCTCTGCCGCCAACCGCTTGAACTCGTTCAGCACCAGCGGTTCGAACAGATCGTAGGTGATCCCGGTCACCCGCCGGCCCACATTGACGTCACGCACCTTGCCGATGAACACATCGATGCCGCCGAAGCCGGGATCGGAGACCGCCGCGATGCCTTCGGCCGGATCGATCGCCGCCTGCGCGCGGTCCACCACCTTCGCGATGATCTTTTCGTTCATCGCTCAGCCCCCGCTCACCGGCGGCAGGATCGCCACCCGGCCGTCGTCGGGCAGCGCGTCATGGTCGCGCAGCACGCGTTGCTGATCGGCGAACGCCGAGTAATCCAGCAAGCCGGCACGGAAACCCGGCCACCGCACCGGCAGCAGCTCACGCAGCGCCTGGCGCAGATCGGCCACAGTGCCGCCAGCCACTTCCACCGCGATTTCGCGGCTGGCGTCCAGATCAGAAAACGCACCGAACAACTGCAGATTCACCTGTCTCATCATGACTCCTGGCTCGCCAGCTGCACCGGGTCATGATGACCCCAGCCCTGCACACGCACCGGCGTGCCGGCGGCGACCACGCCGCCCTCGCCTTCGAGCACCACCCAAGCGTTGGCCTGCAGCATGGACATCAAACGGAACGACTCCTGCCCGGCCAGCACGCGCGCACTCAGGCGGCCCTGCGCGTCCACTTCCACCCGCGCCCGCGCGTGGAAGCGCAGGCCGGGCGGCGTGCGCACGTCGGCCTGCAACGGCAACGTCAGCACCGGCTCAGGTACCAGCCCCAGCAGGCGGCGCAGCACCGGCTCGACGAAGAAGCGCTGGCCCACCGCAGCCGACACCGGGTTGCCCGGCAGGCCGAAGTACAGCGCACCATTGGGCAGCACCGCGAACAGCAACGGCTTGCCGGGGCGGATCGCCACCTTGTGGAACACGATGCGCGCACCCCGGCCGCGCAGCGCGTCGGGAATGAAATCGTAGCGGCCGGCCGACACCGCGCCGGTGCTGATCAACAGCTGCGCACCCGCGTCCAGCGCTGCATCCAGTACCGCGTTGAACGCGGCCACCTCATCGCCCACCGTGCCCTGCCAGACCACCTCGGCACCGGCGGCCTGCAGGCGGCCGACCAGGTACGGCCGGTTGCTGTCACGGATCTGCCCGGATGCCAGCGTCTGCGCCGCCTCGGTCACCAGCTCCTTGCCGGTGGCGATCACCGCGGCCTTCGGCCGTGCCATCACCGCCACCTGAGCCACGCCGATGGCATGCAGCAAGGTGCGCGCGTTGATGTCCAGCACCTGCCCGGTCTGCAGCACGCGCTCGCCGTCGCTAACGTCTTCGCCACGCAGGCGTACGTTCTGGCCCGGCTTTACCGTGCCCTTCAAGGCAATGCGGGTCGGGCGTCCTTCCTCGCTGGCGAGGATCTCCACGTTCTCGACCGGCACCACCGTATCCAGCCCGACCGGCATGCGCGCACCGGTCATGATTTCCCAGGTCCCCTCGCCGCCTTCGGCGCCAGCATCGCCGGCCGCCTGCCAACCCTGCACGGCAAATTCGGTACCGGCTTCGAACGTCGCGCCGTTGGCGCGCAGCGCGAAGCCGTCCATCGCCGAGTTATCGAACGGCGGCAACGACTGCCCACTGTGGATGTCGCTGGCCAGTGTACGGCCGCCGGCCTCATGCAGCGGCAGATGTTCGGCCGGCAGCGGTGTGGCCGCGTCCAGCAGGTGCTGCAAGGCCTCGCTGTAGGCAATCATCAGTGGCCACCGCCATCGACCATGGCCAGGGCATGGCCCAGCACCGGCGTCAGGATGTCCAGGCACTGCGCCGCCGCCTTCGGGCTGCCCGGCAGCGCGAACACCAGCATGTTGCCCAGCTGCACCACCTCGGCGCGGCTCAACCAGGCCATCGGCGTATGTTGCGCGCTCAGCGCCCGCACCATCTGCGCCAGGCCATGCACCGGCCGCGCATTCAACGAACGCAGCGCCTCCGGAGTCAGGTCGCGCGGGCCCAGCCCGGTACCGCCGGTACACAGGCACAGGCGCACGCCCTCGGCGGCCAAGGCCTGCAGGCGGCCCGCCAACGGCTCAATGCCATCGGGCAGTACTTCGGCGGCTACCACCACGCCCCCCAGCTTCTTCAGCCCGGCCACCAGGGTCGGGCCAGAGATATCTTCATAGGTACCCTCGCTGGCGCGATCGCTCAGGGTGATCACCGCGCAGGCCGCGCCCTGCAGGCCCTTCGGCGCACGCGGCTTGAAACGCGCGCGCTCGGCCTCGTCCATGCCGTCCGGGTGCAGCCAGACCCCGCGCTTGCCGCCTTCCTTGAACAGCAGGCGGATGCCTTCGATGCGCAGGGCCGGTTCCACTGGTTTGCTCAGGTCGTACAGGGTCAGCAGCGCCGCGTTGACGCCGGCCAGTGCCTCCATCTCCACGCCGGTGCGCGCCTCGCTCGCGCACTCGCACCACACGCGGATCGCCTGCCGTTCCGGTACCGGCGCGCAGAACACCTGCACCAGTTCCAGCGGCAGCGGATGGCACAGCGGCATCAGCATCGACGCCATCTTGGCGCCCTGCAGGCCGGCAATCTCGGCCATCACCAGCGCATCGCCCTTGGGCAGGCGGCGCTCGACAATCAGCGGATAGGCCGCCGGACCGGCATGCAGCTCGCCCACCGCCACCGCACGGCGGCGGCTGATGCGCTTATTGCGCACATCGGCCATGTGGAAGGCCGCGTTCAATTCCCCACTCATCGTGTTGCTCATCCTCCAATGGAGGCCAGGTGCGGGGTCAGCCCGGTCTGGCCCTGGTGCAGTCCATGCCCGGCCGCTTTCAGGCCAAGCTGGGTGGTGATGCGTGCCAGCAGCGCGTCGTGGTCATCGTCGTGCTGTAGCAGCGGGCGCAGCGGTACGCCGAACTCGCCGAACAGGCACAGCCGCAGGTCACCCTTGGCGGTCACCCGCAGGCGGTTGCAGCCCTTGCAGAAGTCACGCGAATACGGGGCGATGATGCCGATGCTGCCGCGATGGTCGGGGTGGCCGAACTCGCGCGCCGGGCCGGCATCGGCCGCACGGGGGCGCTCGTGCCAGCCCGCGGCCAGCAGCTGCTCGATCACCAGGTCGGCGCGCAGGTGGTGGCGCTGGAAATAGGCTTCGTTATCGCCGGTGCGCATCAGTTCGATGAAGCGCACGCTGAAGGGCCGGTCACGCAGGTAGTCCATCCACTGCGGCAGCTCGTCGTCGTTCAGGCCGCGCAGCAGCACCGCGTTGAGCTTGATCGCCTGCAGGCCCAACGCCTGCGCCAAGGCCAGGCCCTGTTCGATCTCCGGCAGGCGGTCGTGCCCGGTGATGGTCTTGAAGCGTTCGCGCTGCAGGCTGTCCATGCTCACGTTCAGCGCAGTCAGGCCTGCCCGGTGCCAGCCCGGCAGGCGCCGCGGCAGCAGCGTGCCGTTGGTGGTGATGGCCACCTTGCGGATGCCTGGCACCGCCGCCACGGTGGCGATGATCTCGTCCAGATCCTTGCGCAGGCTGGGCTCGCCACCGGTCAGGCGGATCTTGCTCATGCCCAGCGCGGCAAAGGCCCGCACCAGGCGGCCGATCTCCTCCACCTGCAGGAAACGCGGGTGGCCGTCGGCCTGGTACCCATCGGGCAGGCAGTAGCTGCACCGGAAGTTGCAGGCTTCGGTGAGCGACAAGCGCAGGTACGGAAAGCTGCGTCCGAAACTATCGGTGAGTTGGCTCATGGCTGTTCCGCCTCCTGGTACCACCCTGCAGCCCTGCCCCTGAACGGGTTGTCGACCCCAGCCCGCAGAGTGCGCTGGGGCGTTGAAAGCGTCAACCCGGGAGGCACGCAGCCTGAATTGGCGCCACCTGTCGTGATAGGCCCGCCCCGCCCGTCCCGTTCGCCGTGACAACCTCGACACCTGTCGCAGATTGCACGTTGCGGGCGGATCACTACGCCAGCCAGCACTTCCGGGGCTTAACAGCGTAGGACAATGTCAAAAGCGTCTCCAATCGAGTGATGTTTGCAACTCTTCTGATTGGCATTGCACAGCGCCAAGGGCTCAGATGGCGTGCCACCGGAAAAGGGTGGCCGGGCTTCGAACACCCGAGTTGATGTTGATGTATGCGCTTGCCAGCCGGCGCCACCCTAGCGTGGCGCCGGCTGGCAATCCGTCTGCCGGCTATGGCGGGCGGTGCGTGGGGGCCTTCGGGCCCGCCGGACTGACATCAACCCGGTGTTCGAACCACGTACCGCCCGCCACTTTTATGGGTGGCGGCTACCGATTGCCCTGCACGGAGCCTTGCCATGAACGAATCGGACTTCCCCCATCTGCACGCCTTCCGCAGCACGGCCCGCGACGAGGGTTCGCCACCGGTTGCGACTACGGTTGACCGGAACACCTTCATTGCCAATCTCCACCGCATCGGCTCCGGTGCGGCGGCCGACGGACAACCCTGGCCGGAGCGGCATCAGCTGCCCGGGCGCTGCCTGGCCCTGGCCGACGCCGATTGCGCGTTAACCGGGTTGCGGGTGGTGCTGGAAATGCTGCTGGCAGCCGAACGCACCAGCCAGAACGGCGAACCGGAAGAGTACGTGGGCGACCGGGTGATGGAGGGGTTGGTCATGGCCTGCCAGTCGTTGTGCGCCCAGGCGGTGGGGCGGTTGCAGCCCGAAGGGTGAAGGCGATGCACAACGCCCTTCAGCTTGGATCGCTTTCAGCAGGCGTCAGTGCTCGCTGAAAGCGCTCCTCAGATCGACGCCGATGATCGGCGAGAAGTCCACCTTCCACAGCTCCAGCTCGAAGAGCTGATCGTGATTGTCCAGGCACAGGGTGACTCTCACCGGCACGCCGTCGGCATCGGCAAGCATCGCCGTGGCAATGTCGCTTCCGAAGACCTGGGTCGTGCTGGACAGGAACACCACGCCCCCGAATCCGACGACCTCCACGTCCTCCACCTGGGCCAGCGCCAGATCCTTCAACAACCGTTCGGACAGCTCGGTCGTCTCCGGCAGCAGCCTGTGGATGAGGGAGACCTCGTCGGGGGTGAGCAATCTGGGCACGGAGTGTCCTTCAGGGCACCGCGTCCGCCATCGGCAGATGCTCGATCCGCCATGTCTTGGCGTAGATGAGAATGACGCTTCCGGTCGAGCTGGTCTCGATACGAAAACACTTCAGGCCGGACAACGGATAGCCGACCGCCTTCCAACGATCAAGAAGATCAGCAAGTCCCGGCTCGTTATCGTCAACCTTGGCGAACTCAATTCGCTCTCCACCCAGTAAAACTGGCAGAGCGTTCTGCGCGAGCAGACATCCTGTGCGGCATGAGCCGGATAGGAAACAGCCATGACAACGCATCGATGGAGAATTTCCCCCAGTGACAGTAGCGGGAAACATACAAAGCGGAGGATCTAAAGCAATCACGACGAGACACGCGCAAACGTCGCCCTGCACATCGAGATGTTCTAGAACCCAAGACAGCGCCACCGCGCCAGCGACGAGCCGCCCCAATAAAGTTCGACACGCGGCAGGCACTTGGCGGCTGATGGCTACCCAGGAAACACTGGACGATTAACCTTTGGATCAGGCCCCGCCCAGCTTCTTAACATTCTTCTCCTTCACCACGTCCAGCATCGATTTGACCGCCTCAACTCCAGAGGGACCGGGCGTGCTCACTTAATCAATTAAAAAGAGTCGATCGCGGATATCCGGTTGAGGATGCAAAGCCAGCATCCTCAGCCGGACGTTTCGTTGTAGCGACTAACCGCCTGCCTCCAGCCCTAATGCGCTGACTGCGCCCCAAGGCATTGCGGAGACTCCCTTGCAACTTCCGTCTTTCAGGCTTGCCTTAGCGACAATGCCGTATCCATTGTCTCCGAAGAAGATAGCGGCACCGCTATCTCCAAATCCGCACGCCAACGACGATCCTTCGATGCGTATCCACGCGTCCGCGCAGGGAAGGTTTCCGGTTGGACCGCATGCGAGCTCGGGCCTGTGCTTGATGCTCACGACTGTTCCGCAGGTGTATTGGCTGGTGACGCCTCTGAAGCACATGCTCTGGCCTTGAGTAGCGTTGGTCCACATGTACATGATGCGGCGCCTACTGTAATCCGAAGTGGAGGTGGCATACACCTCCCGTAGCGGTGTGTGTGACCCCACCGTATGCCACTGAACGTCGTGGCTCGCATCATTGATCTGGTCCACGAACGTCAGCGGCACGGTGTACTTCCCTGCGCCGGTTGCGTAGTTGCCATAGATTAGATTGTCGGGGCAATGCGCCGCAGTGGTGATACCCCTTCGTCCAGTGGCCTTATGAATAACCGGAAATCCTGAGGTGCAGTAGCTATTGTTGGATTGGAGGGGGGCGCCGCCAACAACATACTCCGCGTTGACTGACTTCGGCATGTTGGGGCGGACTTCAATCTTGAGACCGGTGACTCTTTCAAGCTTCTTGATTGTATCCTTCAACTCTTCTGCTTGGCGGCTGTCGCCGTTTATGTCAATCAGCACCCGTTCTTCACCTGGGAACCCAGTCGTCCCCGTGATTCCTGGTATGGCGCTGTGAAGAAGAGGTCTGTGCTGAGCAAGGAGCGCGTAAAATTCGTCCTGGGTGTACTTGTGACCAACCTCGAACACCACACGGGTCGTCCCGCTCTCGGTGGTAATCGTTCGATCCGCGACTGGATCTGGCCCCTTGAGTTGAACCAGGATGTGTTGATCTGGCGCGTCTTTTATCGACAGTTCCGTTAGACGATCTGCGAACTCGATACGCAACGCTTCAATATCCGACATCACCTCACCTTGTACCGCTAGGCGCGTGATTGCTTCGTCTATCGAGACCGTGGGGTGTTCACTCAAATAGCTGTGAATCTGAATCTGCATCTCCTTGCCTTCTTGCGTGTCAGCGTCAGGCACCTGCGCCAAAGCACAGGTGGATACAAGAAGTGCTGCGGAGCATCCTAGAACCTTCCATTTCATGCGACATCTCCAGAGCTTGTAACAAATCATCGAGGCTTTCACATGCCTCGATGCGCGAGCCTAGCACTGTCTACCCTCCGACACCGCGACCTAGCTCACAAGTCTCAGTGGAATGATTGTGCACCCTGACGTCTGTATTGTGGTGGTGTTCGTTCGCGCATCTTTAGATGAGTTTAAGCACTTCATGGATCAGGCGATTGGTTCCTTGCCTGAGAATTTCGTACACACCCAGCCGCTCCTGCTGCGTGCAAGACAGCTCAATCATCCGTTCCACTTCGTTCCGGTTGTATGAGCTGTACTTCCTGATCCAGGCCACTGTCCGCATAGTATTGGTCATAGAAGCCAGTTGGCGACAGCGCCTCTCTTTCTCTCATTTTGTCTTTCATTTCCATTCGCCTCCATCCGCCGCCTGCGCTGCAGCCACAATAGGCCATGGAGCCGATATCACAGAACCCCTCCGATATAGTCGTCACCACGGCCACGCGCCCCAGGACCTGCCGGAACCTGCGATGCTCTGACAGCGCCTTCCCATTCGCGAACATGGCCAGTGGCGAGGTCGATGTGACCCATGCCCGACCTCGACGCTCGGCCGGAAAGTAGCGAACCAGGCACCGGGAAAGGAGATCGCCAAGTGCCAGCCACGCATTTCGCTTCCCAGGCGAGACCGCCCAGCCACTTATAGCGCTATTCGGCTGTAGACAAGGCCCTGTTCTTCATCGCGCATGACCCAGCGACCAGCATCACCCTCCGGGCACAGATAGAACATCCCGGAGTAGCTTGATTCTCGTGACCACGCGCTGCGAGCAAACTGTGGAAATCTCCGCATGACTCGCGCGCCGGACAACTCCGGCCTGCTCACCAGCCTACATTCTTCGGGCAAAGTAAGAGCCCCGCTGGTCAGGAGGAAAACCAGCCACGATTCATTTGTGTCAATGTCGTGCGACTCGCGTATATTGACTGCATCCTCTGGCACCATGAAGGCAACCATTTGGATTCACCGATTGCTTGCCTTGAGACGGCTTGATTGCGGTCTGCATACTCGGTGCTGGCAACTTCCATGCAACCAGAAAGTGCGATTGACAGCGTCACGATTGGGAGCAGCTTGGGAGCGTACATCTGAGGCATCCGAGTCATCAGTAAGGGAAGTTTCCACCGGGTCGATAGCTCCCGCACATCTGCGAGCAACTCCGCGTACGGCTCAATTGTCCAGATGATCGTCCGAGGCGGTTTGCCAGCTGATCCGCAGCGGAGTCAGCGCTGGAGTCGCCCTTGATGTTTTGATCGAACCACTATAGTTGTAGAACAACCCGCTCGCATCCGTGGCCTGCTGGCCCGGGAAGCGCAACGCCAGTTCGAACGCCACACCATCGCCATCCGGATCGGCACTCGGAATCTGGTTGCCGAATACCTCGCTCTTGTTGCTCCACTCCCAGATCGAGACATTCCGTACCCGATCGAACACCACGCGCGGCGTACCTAGGTGATCCGACTGGACGTAGGCCAGCTCCGGCACACCAGTGCTTGGCACATTGATCAGTGCCACCGGGCAGTTGTCCAGCCAGATGGCCTGCTGCTGGGCCTCGCCCGTGGCGGAATAACTGCCCAGCCACTGTCCGGCCTCATCGTACAGCGTGATCTAAGCTGCGCCACCGGCTGGAGTACGCAGCACGCGCTCGCCGCGATGGTTGTAACCGTAGCTTTCCAGCACGGCATCACCCTGCCTCACCGCGTTCATGCGGTTTGCATCGTTGTAGATGAACGTCTTGCTGCCGATGCTGGCGGTGTTGCCCACCGCGTCCTGGGTGCGCGCTTCGCCATCCACGGCGGTCAGCCGGTGGCTGGTTGCGGGATAGGTGTAGCTGGCGGTGCCTGCCGAGGTGGTCAGCGCGGTCCGATTGCCCGTGGCGTCGTAGGCATAGGTTTCGATCGGCGTGCCGGTCGCGCCGTCCTGAGTCTGGGTCAGGCGACCCAGCGTGTCGTAGGCGTACTTTGGCCAACACCGTCGAGCCCGTGCCGTTCTTCAGCTCGGTGACCGAGCCGACCGGGTCATAGCCGTAGCCCAGCGACAGGCCGCCTGCCGCCGGGTCGTGCACCGCCTGCGGGCGATAGTCGAGGTCCAGCGGGCGCTGCAACTGGCGGCCGTTGCCATAAATCCAACCGGTCGCCGGTCCGAAGGCCGCATAGGTCACGTTGTTCACCACGATCTGGCGGGCTTGGCCGGGCCGGGCCAGGCCGATCTGGCTGATGCGGCCCTGGATATCGCGCACGTTCCAGGCAACGGCTTCCCCCGTTGTTCCCCGCTACTGCCCGCGCAGGCGCACCGCAAAGTACCGCGCCGGGGAAAGGCCAAGCGCCCTCTTGAACATCGTGATGAAGGCCGTCACCGACTCATAGCCCAGCGTCTCGGAAACGCGTTGTACCGGTGCGCCCGCGGCGAGTTCACGAATGGCGATGAGCAGGTGCAGCTGCTGCCGCCAACGTCCGAAGGACAAGCCCGTTTCCCGCTCAATCAACCGGGTCAGCGTGCGCTCGCCCAGGGCCAGGCGCACGGCCCACTGGCTGATGGTGCTGCGGTCTGCCGGATCCGCCGACAGCGCCGCCGCCAGCGCACGCACCTTCGGGTGATGGCTGACCGGCAACGACAGGTGCTCGGCCGGCATCTGTACCAGCTCGTCCAGCAACACGCGCGCCAGCCGGTCGGTGCGGCTGCCATGCGGGTAGTCCAGCGGCGCGTCGGCCAGGTGCAGGATCATCTCGCGCAGCATCGGGGAGATCGCCAGCGTCACGCATTGCATGGGCAGATCGACGATGCCGGGCTCGACGAACAGGTAGCACAGGCGCGCGTTGGCGGTGGCGCGGTTGCTGTGCGGCATGCCACCCGGAATCCAGACGCCACACCGGGGCGGCACGATCCACAACGCATTGGCCACTTCGCAGGTCACCGCCCCATGCAGCGCAAGAATGAGCTGACCCTTGCGGTGCTCATGCACGGGAATCTCCGCGTCGTGCTCGGCCACCTGCAGGCGGCTGGCGACCGCCGGGCGATCGGTCTCGTCCGGGTCCAGGTCAAAGCCGGGGAGCGAAATGCGAGCCATCTCACAATGACCGGTTTTAGCGATTGACTGTCATTGTAGCGAAATTCGCCAGTGCGGCCGATCACTAGCATGAGCCGCATGCACTCCCCCACCCCGTTCCGCCCCTACATGCGCCAGGCATTTGCCCGGTTGAAAAACCCTGCCCTCAGGACCGATCAGGAAGCGCTGCTGTTCTCGCTCAAATGCCTGCTCGCCGCGTCGCTGGGGCTGTATGTCTCCTTGCGGATCGGCCTGAATCGCCCATTCTGGGTGATCGGGACGGTCTATCTGGTGTCGCAGCCCCTTTCCGGGGCAACACTGAGCCGCGGCCTGTTCCGCCTGCTCGGTACCGTGGGCGGGGCCGTCGCCACCGTCGTGCTGGTGCCACGCTTCGCCAATGAACCCCTGGTGCTGAGCGCCGCGCTCGCGGCGTGGATGGCGCTGTGCCTGTATCTGGCGATGCTCGACCGCACGCCACGTGCGTACGCGTTCCTGCTGGCCGGCTATACCACCAGCCTGATCGGGTTTCCTGCGGTGATGGTGCCGGGAGACGTGTTCACCATCGCCATCACGCGGGTGCAGGAAATCGCCATCGGCATCCTGGCGGCTACGCTGGTACATGGGCTGGTGCTGCCGCGCCGGGTCTCGATGCGCGTGCACGCGCGGGTTGCTGCCGTGCTGGATGACGCGGAACGATGGACACGCGACATGCGCGCCGGTGCATCGGACACGGTGCTGGCGACGGACCGCTCGAAAGTGGCCGCCGACCTGCTCGAGCTGCATGTGCTGTCGATCCACCTGCCCTTCGACAGCGCCCACGGCGTGGCCCAGGTGCAGATCCTGCGTGCCCTGCATGACCGGATGCTGGATGTACTGATGCTCTCCAGCGCGGTGGAAGATTCCCTCGCACGGCTGCGCTCATCACAGGCCAGCGCCATGGATTCGCCTGGCTGGCGCGAGCTGATGCAGACCGGCCTCGCCGCGCAACAGGCCGAGCTCGACCTCGCCCACGCCGACTGCCGCGTGCTGCAGGCACAACTATGCGCTGCCCGCCCCGACTGGCGCCGGCATGTACCTGCCCGCCTTGCCCGACATGCGCAGGGTGCGGTACTTCACCGGGATCATCGGCTTGCCCTGCGCAGCGCGCTGGGCGCGTTCGTAGGCATCCTGCTGAGCTGCGTGCTGTGGATCGTTACCGGCTGGCCGGAGGGCGCCACGGCGGTGTCCATCATCGGCACTGCATGCGTCCTGTTCGGCACCCTCGAAGCGCCGGCGCCGCATGTCATGCGCTATCTGGTGGGGTCGTTGATTGGCGTTGCCGTCGGCCTGCTCTACGGTCTGCTGATCTTCCCCGCGCTGTCCGATTTCGTCGGCCTGATTGCCGCGTTCGCGCCGGTGCTGCTGCTGTGCGGATCGTTCCTGGCCCGGCCGCCCTTCATCATGGCCGCCCTGGGCGTGGTATTGACCTTCCCGCTCATCGCAGGCCTGGGTGCGACCAATACGGTCAACATCGTCGGCGCACTCAACAACAGCGTTGCGTTGTTCGTCGGTACGGCAATGGCACTGTGCAGCATGCAGCTGTTCCAGACCGCCGATGCGGGCCGCAACCGCGCACGGCTGGAGCGTTCGATCCGTCGGGACATCGCACGACACGCCGCCGGACAAGATGATATGACCCGCGCCTGGCTCAGCCGCATGCTGGATCGAATCGGGCTGCTCGCTCCCAGGTTGCAGGGCTGTTCCAGCGCAGCACACGACCTGCGAGCGTTGTTTGCGGACGTCCGTGCGGCACGTGCATCCAGCCAACTCCGCTCACTGGACACGCGCCTGCAGGATCCGCGCATGCAAGCGCTTCAGGCGACGCTGATCGAACGCGTCGCAGCACATTTCAGGATCCGCGCCCACGCGCCACGCCGTGTCGACGCCCATCTCCTGGAACTGCTCGACCGCATGCGAGAAGCAGCGGTGGCCAGCAGCGCGGATCGGGAGCATCTGTCGCACCTGCTCTGCGGGTTGCGCCGCGACCTGCTGGCACCCCCGCTCACCCATCGGCACCGACCTCATGTTTTCTGATCTTTCCATTGATGGCGTGCTCATTCCCGGCCTGCTCGCCGTGGCCGCCGCCGCGCTGGCGCTGTCGATGCTGACCTCACGTCTGCTCGCCAGCCTCGGTCTGTACCGCTGGTTCGCCGCACGGCCGCTGGTAGGCCTTTCCCTGTTCGTGATCCTGGCGGAGCTGATGATCCGGCTTGCGCCTCTGTTCGAGAAATGAAATGAAACACACGCTTGCTGTCATCGGGCGCTGGAGCGCAACGCTGGTTGTATTCGCGATTGCTGTCGTCGCTGCACTGTCCCTCTGGAATCGTTACGAAACACGCCCGTGGACGCGTGATGGACGGGTGCGCGCCGATGTGGTGCGCGTCGCGTCGGACATGGGAGGCCTGGTCACCCAGGTGCTGGTGCACGACAACCAGCGGGTCAGCGCCGGACAGCTGCTGCTGGTGCTGGATCAACCGCGCTTCGCTGCCGCGCTTGAGAAGGCCGACGCAGCGGTCAGCAGTGCACGAGCGACGCTGACGCTGGCCCGCCGCGAATCGACGCGCGACAACGCACTTGGCAACCTGGTCGCCTCGGAAACACGCGAACGCAACGCCGCCAAGGTCGATACCGAGCTGGCCGCCCTTGCCCAGGCACGAGCCGAACAGCGCGTAGCCCAGCTCAACGTGCGACGTACCGAGGTGCGCGCGACTACCGATGGCATCGTCACCAATCTGGACCTGCACGCGGGCGACTACCTGCAACCCGGTGCGCAGGCGCTGGCGCTGATCGATACCGGCAGCCTGCGTATCGAAGGCTACTTCGAGGAAACCAAACTGGGCTGCATCACCGAGGGTGATGCCGCCGTGGCCCGGCTGATGGGCGACGCCCGCGATGTCCGCGGACACGTGGACACCATTGCCGCCGGCATTGCCGACGATCAGCGCTCGAGCACGCACAACCTGCTGCCGGCCGTGGCGCCGACCTACACCTGGGTGAGGCTTGCACAGCGCATCCCGGTCCGCATCCACATCGATGATGCGCCGGCGGATACGCGTCTGATCGTGGGTCGCACTGCGAACGTGACCATCACGCCCTCGGCCCAGGGAGCCTGCAAGTGAGCGTGCGAACCGTACGTGGTGGGCTGCTTGCCCTGCTGCTGCCGATGACGGCCTGCGTATCCGGCCCTGATTATCACCTGCCTGCGAATGCCGTCGCAGCCTCCCCCCGGGCGGCCCGGGCGTTCGTCTCAGGCCAGGACGCATCGTTCAGTCACGACGTGCCACCGGATCGGTGGTGGCAACTGTATGGCGACCCCCAGCTTGACGCCTACGTACGCGAAGCACTGGCGGCCAATACCGACCTGCGCGCCGCCGATGCCAACCTTCGGCGCGCCAGCGCTACCGTGCTGGAGTACCGTGCGCGCGGTGCCGTGCAGGCCGACGTGGATGCATCGGGCACGCTCGCCCATGCCGGTGGTTACACCCAGGCGTCGGCCGCGCCGCAGTCCTATGCGCTGGGTCTTCACCTCTCCTATCCGCTGGACCTCGCAGGCGGCATCCGCCGCGGCATCGAAGCCGCCAACGCGAACGCGGAGGCGGTTGCTGCGGCACGCGACCAGGTCCGCGTGGTCGTCGCTGCTGCCGTCACCCGTGCCTATCTCCAGGTGTGCACCCGCAATCACACGCTCGCCGCAACCCGGCAAGTGCTGGCGATACAGCGCGCCACGCTGGAGGCAACCCGACGCCTGGCTGCAGGCGGGCGCGGAACGGACTTCGATGTCAGCCGTGCCGGTGCCGCCGTCAACCGCAGCGCGGCGGGGATACCGCACCTGCTGGCGGAACGGCAGGCCTCACTGCTCGAACTGGCCGCACTAATGGGCAGGCTCCCGGCGGACTATCCCAGGGAAGCAGAAGGGTGCCCACAGCCCCCTGAGCTGGAGCAAGCATTGCCGGTCGGTGACGGCTGGCAGCTGCTCCAGCGGCGCCCTGACGTACGCGCAGCCGAACGCAGCCTGGCCGCCGCGACTGCAATGATCGGTGTCGAGACGGCGGGGCTCTATCCGCAGATCACTCTGGGCGCCTCCTCGGGCGTGGCTGGCACACCGGCGCATCTGCTGTCAGCCGACAGCTTCGGTGCGAGCATCGGCCCCGTGCTGTCATGGCACTGGCCCAACCGCCGCGCAGCCAAGGCCCGCATCGCAGCGGCTGGTGCCAATGCAGATACTGCTCTCGCTTCGTTTGACGGCATCGTGCTGCGGGCACTGCGCCAGACCGAGACCGCGCTTTCTGCCTGCACGCAGGAGCTTGAACGCGAGCGCAGCCTGGCGCAGGCGCGGATGGACGCAGCGCGGGCCGCCGGGCAGGCACAGCAACTCTACCGTTTCGGCAGGATCGATTTTCTCGACGTGCTTTCGGCCCAGGCCGCGCTGGCAGATGCGGAGTCCGCGTTGGCCACCTCGCGCGCGGAGCGGGTCGACCGTCAGATGGAACTGTTCCTGTCACTGGGCGGCGGTTGGGCTGCGGGCGACACAGCCGATGGTGCGATACGCTGAGATCATCTTCGCAGCAGCAGGCGCAACCCGATCTGTTCATGAACGGCATGCCGACACCCGTATTCATTCACATGGCCTGCCCTACATTCGCGTTCACAGCGCCGCATACCGCGGCCATGACGGAGACATCCCGATGACATCCATACGTCTGCTTGCCCTTGCCGTGAGTACGGCCGCAGCACTCGCCGCAGCTCCCGCCTTCGCGGATCCGCCGCACCACGCCCGCGGCAACGGCCCGCCGCCGCATGCCGGCGGCCCCCACAACCGTGATGCGCCGCCGCCGGGCTGGCAGAAGAAGGCCTGGCGACGCGGTGAGCGCCTGCCGTGGTCCGAAGTGGATCGCCGATACTGGGTGAACGACTATGCGCGCTATCACCTGCGTGAGCCGGGCCGCGACCGGCGTTGGGTGCGCCAGTCCGACAACGAGTACCTGTTGGTGGAGATCGCAACCGGCTTGATTGTTGACGCGCTGCATCGTTGAATGTGGAGCGCGCCGGGGCCCTGTAGCCGGGGCCCCGGCGGCGCTCCTATCCTGCTGCGACCCACGTCAATGATGCGAACCATCGGATTCCAAGGCGCGCTTCTCGCTGCCTTCCTCGTCGCAGGCCAGCCGGCCCACGCAACCCAGCACCCATCAGCGGCGGATGTAAAAGCGATCGAACAGGTGGTCGAATCGTTCCGCACCTCGCTGATCAACAAGGACAAGCCGACCTACATGGGCCTGTTCTTTTCGGAAAAACCGGAAGATGTCGGCTGGCAGTTCGTCTCCGAGGACACGCGCCTGCAGGACATCCGCAAGGCGAAGCCCGATGCGATCAAGGCTCGGCAGATTCCCACCAACAACTTCATCGCGCTGATCGACGGAGCGGTGGCTTCGCCGAAGCCAAAAGAAGAGACATTCTCCAACACCAAGATCGAGACGGATGGCGATGTGGCCTCGGTGTCGTTCGACTACAGCTTCCACGACGATGGGGTGAAGACCAACTGGGGCAAGGAAATGTGGCAGCTGATCCGGACCGAGCAGGGCTGGAAGATCTTCTCGGTGATCTACTCGGTCCGCGATTCACGCAGCCCGGCCGATTGAACGTCGTTTGACGGGGCCGAACCCAGGCCGCGATCCATTCAGCCTGCGCATTGGCAATCAGTGAGGGATCGGGCACAGTTCGGCCACGCGCAAGGACGCACGCCATGACCCGCCTGCTGATCATCGAAGACAACCCCGAGCTCGTAGCCAACCTGTACGCCTTCTTCGAGCCTCTCGGCTACGTGCTGGACGACGCCCGCGACGGTGCCAGCGGCCTGCGCCGGGCCACGCAGCACGACTACGACGCCATCCTGCTGGACCTGATGCTGCCGCGCCTGGATGGCATGACGCTGTGCCAGAAGCTGCGCCAGGAGTTCCAGAACCCGGTACCGATCCTGATGCTGACCGCGCGCGATCCAGTCGAAGACCGGGTTCAGGGCCTGGCGTTGGGTGCGGACGACTACCTGGTCAAACCGTTCTCGCTGACGGAACTGGATGCGCGGATCAAGGCCCTGGTGCGACGGGCGCAGGGTCGCCAGGTCCAGAGCGTGCTGGCGTGGAAGGATCTGCAGGTGGACACGCGCTCGCCACAGGCCTGGCGGCAAGGCCGCTGCATTACGCTGACGCCCACGTCGCACAAGCTGCTGATGTGCCTGGTGCGTGCGGCTCCCGCGGTGGTGCGCAAGCAGGAGATGCAGTACCTGGTCTGGGGCGACGAGCCACCGGACAGCGGCGCGCTGCGAACACACATCCATGAGCTGCGCCTGCAGGTGGACCGGAGCTTTGACACCGCGCTGATCACCACGGTGCACAGCGTCGGCTGGCGCATGCTGGCGTGAGCCCTGCTTCCCTCTACCGCCGGCTGAGCCTGCGCACCCGCATCACGATCTCGTTCGTGCTGTTGATGGCCGGTGCAATGGGTTTCATCGTCCTGGCCGAACAGGTCGACTACGACCAGGTCAGGGCCGCCGTCATCGCGCGGACCCAGGATAGTGCCGTGCAGAAGCTGCAGGGAACACTGGCCCGTGGCGAACACCCCGCCCTGCCCTCGGGTAGCCAGTTGTACGACAGCCATAGCGTGCCGATGGTCCTGCGCCAGTACGGTCCGGGCTACCACGGCGAAGCAGCACCCAACGAGTGGCACCTGCGTGTGTTCGACAGTGGCGGCCAACGTTATTACCTGCTGCAGGACGCTGCCCCCTATGGCTACCTGGAACACCTGATCAATGCCTTTGCGGCGCTGGTCATCTCGATCTGCGTGCTGGGCGCCTTCCTGATCGGTCGCAAGGTGGCGACGCACGTCATCGCGCCCATCACGCGCTTGGCGGACGCGGTGCAGGACGGCCAGAAGCCCTTTCCCTATCAGGACGCGCGCGACGAGATTGGTGTACTCGCCCGCGCCTTCGCCCGGCACAGCGACGAGCTCGAACGGTTCCTGCATCGCGAGCAGTGCTTCAGTGGCGATGCCAGCCACGAGCTGCGCACGCCGCTGGCCATCATCGGAGGCGCCGCAGAGACGCTCGCCTGCCAGCTTCCGGCCGACAGCCACCTGGTTCCCAGTGCCGAGCGCATCCTGCGCACCACCCAGGAGATGCAGCGCCAGCTGACCTGCCTGCTGCTGCTCTCGCGCGCCCCCAGTACCGTGCCGCGCAACCAGGTGGCCCTGCGTCCGCTGATCGAATCCTGCATGGAGCGCTGCGAGCCCTGGCTTTCCGGCAAGCCGGTGATCGTTGCGTTTGATGCCCTGCATGACACCGTGCTGGACACCAACGCGAATCTGGCGCACAGCGTGATCTGGAACCTGCTGCGCAACGCCTGCCAGTACACCGAATGCGGCGAAGTGCGGATCACCCTCCACGACTCCGCACTCATCGTCGCCGACACGGGCCCCGGCCTGCCCTCCAGTATCGACCCACAGCAGTTCGAGCGTTTCCTGCCCGGCAACCCGCACAGTGGCGAGGGACTAGGGCTGTCGATCGTGCAGCGCATCGTCGAGCATCTGGGCTGGAGGATGACGGTGCATTCCTCGCAGCAGGGATGCCGGTTCAGCCTGGAGTGGCCCCTCTGACGGTTTCCTGACGCGCGCGTGCACATGCTGGGATGGCTCACTTCACGGCGGAACCCGCATGCAACACCCCAAGGACAGCGGCAAGTACCCGCACGGCAAGACCGGCCTGAGCCGCATCTTCCACACCCTCATCCATTCGCGCGATGGTTTCATCGCCACCTTCCGCGGCGAGGCAGCCTTTCGTCAGCTGCTGCTTCTGCACGCGCTGTTGATCATTGCAGCATTCGTGCTGGACATCAGCGCGGTCGAGCGCGCGATAGTGCTGGCGGTCTGTTTCATCAGCCTGCTGGTGGAACTGCTCAACTCGGCGATCGAGGCGGTGGTTGATCGCATCTCTCTGGAGCAGCATCCGCTGTCCAAGAATGCCAAGGACATGGGCAGTGCCGCGCAGACCACCGCGTTGTTGATGGTCGGCGCTGTGTGGGGCGTGATCCTGCTGGGGTGAGCCGCCAATCCTGACAACTTCCTGATAAAGCGGTTTCGATACTGCGCGCACTCCCGTTCTGCGGAACCTGCTCGTGCGTCAATGCCTCCGTTTTCCACGGCCCCATCCGATCGTTCTGGTCTGGGCCGCCGCACTGTTCTTCACCACGATTGGAAACATCGCCCTCTGGAAGACGCTGTGGGGGCTGATCGACCTCAACAGCCTGCGCAGCGTGCTGTTCCTGGCCAGCTTGCCGGTGGTGCTGTTCTGCCTGTTCAACCTGATGCTGACGCCCCTGCTGGCACTGCCGTTCCTGCGCAGGCCGCTGCTGGTGCTGCTCGTTGTCGTCAGCGCCGCCTGCAGCTATTTCATGCTGCACTACAACGTGCTGATCGATCGCAGCATGGTGCAGAACGTGTTCGAGACCAACCAGGCCGAGCTGAACGCCTATCTCTCGCTGCCACTGCTGTTGACCCTGCTGGCGCTGGGCGTGCTGCCTGCTGCCGGGCTGGCCCTGGTGCGCACCACCAGCGGGGCCGGTTCGATACGTTCGCTGCTGGTGTGGCCGGCCAGCGTTCTGGCGTCATTGCTGGTACTGCTGGCAGTCGGCTTCGCGTTCTACAAGGACTACTCCTCGCTGCTGCGAAACAATCGTTATATCCGTGACCAGGTGCTGCCGATGAACATCGTGCGCCATACCCACGGTTATCTGAAAGGTCTCTACAGCACCCGCCAGCAACCCTTGCGCCCGATCGGCATGGACGCACGGCGCGTACCGGGGCCGCGCCCGAAGCTGGTAGTCATGGTCGTCGGCGAGACCGCGCGATCACAGAACTTCCAGCTCAACGGCTACCCACGCGTGACCAATCCCCGGCTCTCGCGCAAGGAAGGCGTCATCAGCTTCAGTGATGTTTCCTCATGCGGAACCGCAACAGCGATCTCGGTGCCCTGCATGTTCTCGCAGATGACCCGCCAGCAATACGACGACGTCCGCGCGGCGACCGAGGAGAACGTGCTCGACATCGTGCAGCGTACCGGCGTCGGCGTGCTCTGGCGCAACAACAACAATGGCGGCTGCAAGGGCGTGTGCGAGCGCGTGCCGACCGAGGACATGCCCGCACTCAAGGTGGCCGGCCGGTGCGTCAACGGCGACGGCACCTGCTACGACGACGTGCTGCTGCATCAGCTCGGCGCACGCATCGACGCGATCCATGGCGATGCCCTGGTCGTGCTGCATCAACTCGGCAGCCATGGGCCGACCTACTTTGAACGGTATCCCGCAGCGTCGCGGGCCTTCAGCCCGACCTGCGACAGCAACCAGATCCAGCACTGCAGCAACGAGGCACTGGTCAACACCTATGACAACACCCTGGTGCATACCGACCAGGTGCTGGCGGAGACCATCGACCTGCTGCAGGGCTATTCGGACCACCGCGACGTTGCGCTGATCTATGTCTCCGACCATGGTGAGTCGCTCGGCGAACGCGGCATGTACCTTCACGGCACGCCCTACTTCATCGCCCCGCGCGAACAGACCCAGGTGCCGATGGTGATGTGGTTCTCAACGGAGTTCAGCCGCAACGCGGGCCTGGACATGGCCTGCCTGCGTGGGAATGCGCTGCACCGCGCCTACAGCCACGACAATGTCTTCCATTCCCTGCTGGGCCTGTTCGGTGTCAGCAGCAGCGTGTACCAGCGCGATCTGGATGTCTTCGCCGGCTGCCGGGCGACGACCGGCGCGCCGCTCGCCACCGCGCCGGCCAAGCGGCACCGGCTGATGCCGGTCACCGCCCGGAACGTGGCGCGTTACTGTGCGGCCAGGGCGAAATCCAGGCCGGCGCATACGGCCGCCACCTGGGCGTCGTTGCATTCCTGCGGGTTGGTGCGCGGGCTGTCCGGGTAGACCTCGGTGGTTGTGGCAAAGCGCGCGTCGGTGAAGCCGGCGCAGGCACCGATCGAACGCGACTCACCCCAGACCACGCCCGGCGACTGCAGCGGCAGGCCGACCAGGTTGCCCTCGGCGTCGGCCGGGGCGATATGGGTGACCGGGGCCACGGCGGTGATCAATGCCTTCTGGAACTCGGCCTGCGGATCTTCGCTGTTGCCGATCACGTAGAAGCCGTCCGGAATGGTGTCGCGCTCGAACGGCTTGCCGTCGCGGGCACAGCGCGCCGGATCGAACTCGTGCAGATCGCTGTCGGTGGTCTCGTGCAGGTCCAGGTGCACCAGCAGGTTCGGCTTGCGCTCGGCCACCCAGGCCATCAGCGCGGCCGCTTCCTCGATCTGGCCGCCGTCACGGAAGCTGCGGTTGGGGTCGATGGCATCCGGGTTCCAGCGCTGGATGCGCTCGTAGCCCCACGGGCTGACGCACGGCGCCACGATCAGGTTCAGCCGGCCCAGGTAACGCTCAGCCTGCTGCTCCAGGAACTGCAGGGCACCGTGCACACCGCTGGTCTCGTAGCCATGCACGCCACCGGTGATCAGCGCGGTCGGCAGTGCCGGGTTCCAGTCGTGGTTGACCACGGCAAACAGCGGGTAATGGTCCGGCGCATAGTCCAACTGGCCGTACTGGATCACGTCGAAACTGTCGTCCAGGCGCTCAAGGGCGGCCACCACGTCATCGTGGTAACTGCGCTGACGCTGCTGGCGGGCCCGCCACTGTGCGCGTTCCGCGTCGCCCCAGGGCTGTCCGGGGGTGCCGATCGGGTAGAACTGCGCAACGGTCATTGGGGAACTCCAGGGGTCGAACGGATGGGTGCAGCCGGACATTCTAAGCCTTGTCGCGCCTGCGGGCGCCCCCGCCCGGCCCCCGCCTTCATCCAGGCCGGGTCATCTGGTTGTAAAATCAATGGTTTTTGGCCCCAACCCCTTGATGGCGAACGCAGCGCAGCCGGTCCTGGGTGGACCGGAGTTCCTCCGCCTGCTCGCCCGTCTCAGCGACGGCGCGATACCGGCCACCAGTCCCGCCCTGACCGATCGCCTCGGCCAGTGGGTGGACTGGAGCCGTGCCGTGGCCCTGTCCGGAGCGCTCGGCGGACGCCTGCCCGAGCCCGGTGAAGCCGCCGAAGCGGTCCAGGATGTGCTGGCCGACTGTGCCCAGGCGCGTGCCAGCCTGCTCGCCTCGATCAGTGAGGATGCCGAGGCCGAGCGCCTGCTGGACCTGGCCGAAGCCGCCGCTGTACCCAACTTCGCCTCGCTGCGCCAGCGCTACCGGGTGCTGCAGCAGGCCATCCAGACCGCCACCGGGCGCCTGCGCGGCCGCCTGCGCGACCAGCTGGTGCAGGTTTCGCCCGAGCTGGCGCGGCTGGCCGAGGTCGATGCGGTGATGGAACAGACCCTCACCCCGCGCGAGCACAGCCTGCTGGCCACTGCGCCGGCAGTGCTCAGCGCCCGTTTTGAACGCGTGCACGGCCAGCCCGGCTGGCGCGCGGCCTTCCGCCAAGACATGCGCACACTGCTGCTCGCCGAGCTGCAGCTGCGCTTCCACCCGATCGAAGGGCTGAAAGACGCCCTGCGCTCCCACTGACCGGAACACCATGTCCAGAACTGCTTTCCATGTCGTTGTTTTCCTTGTCGGCCTGCTGGCCGTGTGCTGGATCGGCATTGGCTACGTTTCGGTGCATCCGCTGGGTGCAGCGGTCGCGGCGATCATCGCGGCCTGCTACATCGCCGGTAGCGTGGAGCTGTACCGCTACCGCCAGGCCAGCAACGGCCTGCGCACCGCACTGAACGATCTGTCCAGCGCGAAGGAAAGCCTCGCCCCCTGGCTGGAGCGCGTGCCGGTGGGCCTGCGCAACGCCGTGCGCATGCGCGTGGAAGGCGAGCGCACTGCCCTGCCCGCACCGGTACTGACCCCGTACCTGGTTGGCCTGCTGGTGCTGCTGGGCATGCTCGGCACCCTGCTGGGCATGATGGACACGCTGCGTGGCACCGGACTGGCCCTGCAGAGCGCGACCGACATGGCCGCGATCCGCGGCTCGCTGGCCTCGCCGGTGCAGGGCCTGGCGGTGGCATTTGGTACCTCGATCGCCGGTGTGGCCAGCTCGGCCATGCTCGGCCTGCTGGCAGCGCTGCTGCGTCGTGACCGCCTGCAGGCCGTGCAGCAGCTGGACCGCGCCATTGCCGGTGACCTGCATCCGTACTCGCAGGCCTGGCAGCGCGCCGAATCGCTGCGCCTGCTGCAGGCACAGTCCGCGGCACTGCCGGCGCTGGTGGACCGCCTGCAGGCGATGACCAGCGCCTTTGAACAGCACAGTGCGGCTGCCAATGAGCGCCTGCTGGCCGGCCAGGCCGAGTTCCTGACCCAGAGCCAGGCCCTGCAGGAGCGCCTGGCGGTCTCGCTGCAGCAGTCGCTGCGCGAAGGCGCCGAAGCCAGCGCCGCCGCCATCGGTGGCGCGCTGCAGCCGATGGCCGAGACCACCCTGGCTGGCCTGGCCCGTCACGGCGAAGCACTGCATGCCCGCGTCGAGCAGGCCGTGCAGCAGCAGCTGGCCGGCCTGAGCGACGGTTTCGAGCGCAGCCGCGTCGCCACCGAGGCCAGCTGGGCCAAGGTGGTCAGTGAACAGACCCAGGCACAACAGGCACTGGTGGGTGATCTGCGCCAGCACCTGCAGGCCTTCAGCGATGGCCAGGCCACGCATGGCGAAGCGCTGGTCGCGCGCATCGGCGAGCGTCTGCAGGCCGATGCACAGGGCAATGCAGAGGCCTTGCGTGCTGCCGCCGAACAGCAGCAGGCCCTGAACAGCGCGCTGGTCGAGCGCCAGCAGCAGGCGCTGCTCGCAGCCGGTCAGCAGCTGGAGGAGCACGCGCAGGCGTTGCTGCAGGCACTGGAGCAGCAGCACAGCGCCAGCCAGTCGCTGCTGCAGGACCACGAACAGCAGCGCTCGCAGGATTGGCAGGCCGCGCAGGCCGCCGCCGCGACCGCGCACGCCGAACTGCAGGCCAGCCTGGACAGCCGCGAACAGCAGCGCCAGGCGCGCTGGGACGCGGTCAGCGCCGAGCTGCAGCAGGCCCACGCCACCCTGCAGGCACAGCTGCAGGCCGGCGATGAACAGCGCCTGCAGCGCTGGAGCGATGCCTTGCAGCACGTTTCCACCGATCTGGCCGAGCGACTGCAGGCCAACGGCGAACGCCTGGCCGCGCAGCAGCAGCAGGTCTGCGACACGCTGGCGGCCACCGCGCAGCAGATCGGCGAGAACGGTCGCGCGCAGGCCAACGCCACGCTGGCCGAGGTGTCGACCCTGCTGCAGACCGCGGCGGCGGCACCGAAAGCTGCTGCCGACGTCATCAACGAGCTGCGCAGCACGCTGTCCGAGAGCCTGGTGCGCGACAACGCGATGCTGGAAGAACGCGGACGCCTGCTGGCCACCGTGCAGACCCTGCTCGATGCGATCAATCATGCCTCGCACGAACAGCGCACCGCTGTGGACGCACTGGTCGGTGGCTCGGCCGAGCTGCTGGAGCGCGTTGGCAATCGCTTCACCGACCATATCGCCGCAGAGACCGGCAAGCTGGATGGCATTGCCGCAGCGCTCCACGGCAGCGCGGGCGACGTCGGCCAGCTGGCCAGCAGCTTCGGCGAAGCGGTCGCGCAGTTCGACAGCGCCTCCACTGAATTGTCCGGCCGCCTGGAACAGATCGGCGGCGCACTGGATGCCTCGCTGGCCCGCAGCGATGAACAGCTGGCCTACTACGTGGCGCAGGCGCGCGAGGTGGTCGACCTCAGCCTGCTGTCGCAGAAGCAGGTGATGGAAGAACTGCAGCAGCTGGCCACGCGCCGCGGCAAGGCCGGCAGCGCATGAGCGACGAGCTGGAGGTCGATGGCGGCTCACACGCCCCGATCTGGGCCGCCTTCGGCGACCTGATGTCGGTGCTGCTGGGTGCGTTCGTGCTGATCCTGGTGGGTGTGGTCGCGGTGCAGCTGGAGCTGTCGCAGCGGTTGGACCAGGAAGTGAAGCAGCGCCAGGCCGAAGCCAAGCGCCTGCAGACGCTCGAACAGGCACTGGCTGGCCCGCTGGCTGCCGGTCGCGTGACGCTGGTGGATGGCCGCATCGGCATCAGCGGTAGCGTGCTGTTCGCGCTGAACTCCGACCAGCTGCAGCCGGAAGGCCAGGAGCTGCTGCGCAGCCTGGCCGCGCCGCTGGCCGCCTACCTGGGCAGTCGCGAAGAGATCCTGATGGTCAGCGGCTTCACCGATGACGCGCCGGTGCGCGAAGGCAACCGTCGTTTCGCCGACAACTTGGAGCTGTCCGCGCAGCGGTCGCTGACCGTGACCCGCACCCTGATCGCCGACGGCGTACCGGCCGACGCCGTGTTCGCCGCCGCGTTCGGCAGCGAGCAGCCGGTCAGTTCCAATGCCAATGAAGAAGGCCGCGCACGCAACCGCCGCGTGGAGATCGCGCCGATTCCCAAGCCCAAGGCGCCGGATGCCAAGTAAGCCGCCAGCGCTTGAAGGCCTGCGCGCACTGGTGCGTGACCTCGATGCAGGGTCGCGCTCGCTGCCGCATTACCCGCAGGTGCCGATGCTGGCGCAGGTGCAGCGCGAGTGGTCGGAGCTGCGCAGCGAACTGCAGGTGCGTCGCTCACTACGCACCGAGGCTCCCGCCGATGGCGGCCCGCTGAACTCGGCGGTGCTGGTGCAGCGCATGCTGGACACGATGCAGGCCACCAGCCCCGGCTACCTGCGCCACTTCATCGATTACGTGGATACGTTGTCCTGGCTGCAGGCGCTGCAGGATGGCGCCGCCAGCGGCGGTGACAACGCAAAGCCGAAGCGCACGCGCAAGCCGCGCAACGCGGGTTGATCGCACATTGACGCCGACCTCGTTCGGCGTTCCTGGATACGACAATCCTGATCCGCGCTTCTGGTAGACGCCAACCTTGGTTGGCGCTCCATCAACGACGCCGCGCATGCCAACCAAGGTTGGCATCCACCAATGCATGCGTCGGCATGCCACGCGTGTAGCGGTGTCACCAGACAGTCATCTGTCTAGCGCACCATTTTCACGTTGACCCACGGCGCTGCAGTGCCTGCCGATCGCATCGGCTATCTCCCTCTTCAAAGTCCATGAGCTCCGCGCCCACGCGGCGGCTCGTGCCTGCATGAGTGTCCGTAACATGACGAAAACTTTGTTGGCCGCCGCGCTGTCGATCGCGCTCGCTCCTGCGGCCTGGGCGCAGGATGCTGCCCCGACCTCCAGCACACCCTCCGCCACCACCCTCGATGCGGTCTCGGTGATCGGCAGCGGTGAAGCGCGCCAGGTGCAGCGCATCACCCGCGAGAACCTCGACATCCTGCCGCCGGGGACCAGCCTGCAGAAGACCCTGAACCTGCTGCCGGGCGTCAACGCGCAGTCGGCCGATGCGCTGGGCACCAACGAGCAGTCGATGACGCTCAGCCTGCGCGGCTTCAACTCCACCCGTCTCGGTTACACGTTGGACGGCGTGCCGCTGGGCGATGGCGCGTACAACAACTACAACGGCCTGACCATCAACCGTGCGCTGATCAGCGAGAACATGGCCGGCGCCGAGCTGGCGGTGGGCATCGGCAGCCTCGGCACGCCGTCCACCAGCAACCTCGGTGGCACCATCTCGTACACCTCCGACCGCCCGGCCCAGGAAATCGGCGGTCGCGTGGTGCAGACCTTCGGCAGCGATGCCAATCGTCGCACTTTCGTGCGCGTGGACAGCGGCGAGTACAACGGTTTCTCCGGCTACGTCTCCGGCATGAACGCCGTCTCCGATCTGTGGAACGACCAGACCGCCTACAACAAATCCACCACCAAGCAGTTCAATGCCAAGGGCGTGTGGAACTTCGGCCGCGGCCAGATCACCGGTTTCGTCGATACCTCGCGGACCACGCAGGCTGACTACTTCTACCTGTCCAAGGACGAGATGTCGCGCGGCCTCGGCTGGGACTGGGGCGGCTACGCGCCGGACTGGAACAAGGCCGTGGCCAAGGCCTACTGCAACACTGCCAGCTTCAACGCGAAGAAGTGCGACAACAGCGGCCCGGACAAGGATGCCGACGGTGCCTTCACCGCCGGGCAGATCCTGCGCGATGACAACCTGTACTACCTAGCCGGCGACTTCTTCCTGGCCGATGGCTTCAGCCTGCGGGCGCTGGCCTACCACCACGATGACCGTGGCGAAGGCCACAACTGGAACAGTGGCGCGTGGTCGAACAAGGGCACGGCGCAGGAGATTCCGATCATCTTCCGCAACACCATCTACACCATCGACCGCGATGGCGGCATGCTGTCGTTCGACTGGGAGCTGGGTGCACATCGCATCGAAGGCGGCGTCTGGTACGAGCGCAATACCAGCAGCGCCGAGCGCTACCAGACCGCCGTGGATGGCCCGCGCGACCTGAGTGGCATGAATACCCTGCCCTCCGATGTCGGTGTGTTCGCCCAGCGCACGCGCTGGAAGACCCATCAGTTCTTCCTGAAAGACACCTGGCGCCTGCTTGATGATCGCCTGACGCTGGAATTCGGCGCCAAGAGCCCACATGCCACCTCCGATGCACAGGCCCTGCCCGGTGACGCGAAGACGCCGATCCCGCCGGCCTCGAATAACCAGTTCGCCACCGGCTCGTTGAAGGCCAGCAAAAACTTCCTGCCCAGCATCGGTGCCAATTTCCGCCTGGCCGAGCACCACGAAGTGTTCGCCAGCTATGCCGAGAACATCGCCATGTTCCAGGGCGGGTTCAAGCTGGGCCCGCAGGCGGTCAGCCAGGCCACCTGGAATGCACAGGGCAACCTGAAGCCGGAGGAATCGCGCTCTCTCGAAGCCGGTTACCGCTTCGTCACCGATACCCTGCAGGCCTCGATCGCGGCCTACAGCGTGCGCTTCGACAACCGCCTGCTGCAGTACAACCCCTGCGACTCGCGCCAGCCGGTCGGCCCGACCTGCGGCAACCGCTTCTACAACGTGGGCGGCGTCGACAGCCGCGGCGCCGAGCTGACCGTGCTGTGGACCCCGAACGAGCACTTCAGCTGGTACACCTCGGCCTCACTGAACCGTTCGACCTACGCCTCCAACTACGTGCAGGCCGGTGTGGAGCAGCAGATCAAGGGCAAGATCCAGACCGATACGCCCAAGCAGCTGCTGGCCACCGAGATCACCTGGCGTGACAACGGTTGGTTTGCCAGCCTGCGCGGCAAGTACACCGGCGAACGCTTCTACACCTACACCAACGACCAGGGCTTCGGCGGCTTCACCGTGTTCGACGTGGCCGGCGGCTATGACTTCGGCCAGGTCGGCTTCGCCAAGGGCATGCGCCTGTCGTTCAACGTGACCAACCTGACCAACAAGCGCTACGCCAGCAACCTGGATTCGAGCGTGTTCGCGCCCAGCGACCCTGCCGGCAAGCTGTATGTGTTCCATGCCTCGGCACCGCGCCAGGTGTTCGGTACGATCGACCTTCGCTTCTGATCGCCCCGGAGTCCACCGATGCTCACGACCGCCCTGCTGCTGGCCACGCTCTCCGCCAGCGGATACGCCGCTCCGCACGAGGCAACGGGTGCACCACCACGCACCCTGCAGCTGGGCGGTCGTACCTATGTCGACAAAGGCCTGGTCGCCGCCGGGCGGCTGCCGGCGGGCACGGTGGACTTCCTGGGCGACACGCTGGGCTCGTTCTCGTCGCTGGCGGTGCAGCCCGGCACCTGGAAGCGCACCGCCAACGGCTACGAAGGCGTGCTGTGGACCCTGCCCGACCGCGGCCGCAACGACCCCGAGGCCGGCCTGTTCTACGACTACACCGGCCGAGTGGAGCGCATGCAGCTGCGCATCGACGTTTCCCCGGGTAAATCCGAGCTTGGCACGCTGACGATGGTGCCCGACAAGGGCGTGGTGCTGAAGGATTTCAGCGGGCAACCGTTCACCGGTGCCGACCCCGGTGACCACCCGGTCACCCAGCGCGATGTGGTACTGCCCTCGCCGGCCAGCGGCGCAGGCGCTGGCAAGGTGTCGCTGGACGCGGAATCGCTGCAGTTCACCGCGGATGGTCACTTCTATATCGGCGACGAGTACACCGCCAACGTCTACTACTTCGATGCGCAAGGGCACCTGCAGGGCGTGATCGTGGCACCGCCTGCAATCAGGCCGCAGCGCGATGGCAAGCCGGCGTTCGGTTCACTGGCGCCACCGCAGACCGGCCGCCGCAACAACCAGGGCGTGGAAGGCATGGGCCTGTCACCCGACGGTACCCGCCTGTTCGTCGCCCTGCAGAGCGCCACGCTGCAGGACAGTGCGCGGGGCAACGCGGTGGGCCGCATCAACACCCGCGTACTGGTCTACGACGTGACGGCCTCGCCGACGCCACAGCATCCGATCGGCCATTACGTGATGGCCCTGCCCGCCTACGCGCACGATGGCAAGGGCAAGCTGGACCGCACCGCCGCGCAGAGCGAGCTGCGCGCGCTGGACGACCATCGCTTCCTGCTGCTGGCCCGCGACGGCAACGGGCTGGGCAAGGACGGCGAAGACCCGATCGTCTACAAGTCGGTGCTGCTGGTCGATGTGGCCGATGCCACCAACCTGGCCGAAAGTGCTTATGAAACCGGCACGGCCTCGGTTCTGGCCGACCCGACCGACACCGCGCTGAAGCCGGAGATCATGCCAGCACGCAGCGACGAACTGCTGAACCTGCTGGACCGCCCGCAGTTGGCCCGTGCCGGGCTGGACCTGGACACAAAGCGCGGCCCACATGCCGGACTGCTGTCAGAGAAGTGGGAAGCCATGGACGTGCTGCCGGCGCTGGACCCGCAGCACCCGAACGACGTACTGCTGCTGATCGGCAACGACAACGACTTCATCGCCCGCCATTGCCGCATGCAGGGCCAGACCTGCGACAGCCCGTACGACAACGACAACCGCGTGCTGGTGTACCGCCTGACCCTGCCCTGAGACGTCGCCGGGCATGGCCCGGCGTCGGATCAACCCGATACACCCTGTAGAGTCGAGCCATGCTCGACTCATGCCGCAAAGCAGTCGAGCATGGCTCGACTCTACAACGAAGCCGGGCCTGCGACATCCCGTACGACAACGACAACCGCGTGCTCGTGTACCGCCTGACCCTGCCCTGAGACGTCGCCGGGCGTGGCCCGGCGCTATCGGATCAACCCGATACACCCTGTAGAGTCGAGCCATGCTCGACTCATGCCGCAAAGCAGTCGAGCATGGCTCGACTCTACAAAGCTCAGGCACGCAGGGTCGCGCCCCCGTCCACGTACAGATCACTCATTGCCACGTGCCCGGCCTGCTCGGACAGCAGGAACATCACCGAATGGGCGATGTCTTCCGGCGTGGCCAGCTTGCGCAGCGGAATGCCGGCCTTGTAGGTCTCCAGGCTGCCGGCGATCACGCGCTCGGCACCGTGCTCGTCCTGCCACATACCGGTCTGCATCGGGGTCAACGTTGAACCCGGGGCGACAATGTTGCAGCGGATGCCCAGCGGCGCCAGTTCCAGCCCGAGGCAGCGCGTGAACATCGTGGCGGCGGCCTTGGATGCCGCGTAGGCGGCCATGCCATGCCGCGGCACGCCGGCAGCGTTCGAGCTGACGGTAACGATCGCGCCCTGCCGGCGCGCGGACATCACCCGCGCCAGCGCGCGCCCAACATGGAATACACCGTCGGCATTGACCGCGAACACCCGACGCCAGTCGTCATCGGTGGTATTGGTCACGCCACCCACATGCAGCACCCCGGCGACGCTGGCGGCCAGCGCGATCGGCCCGACGCTGGACTCTACCCGGTCCACCAGCGCGTCCACAGCCGCACTGTCGGTCACATCAAGAGCAAATGCCTGCACACGTGCCTCCACGACCATGGGTGCCTCGCGATCAGTCGCCACCACCGTGCAGCCGGCCTCGGCCAACAGCCGTACCAGCGACTCTCCGATGCCGCCGGAAGCACCGGTCACCAACGCCACGCGGCCTTCAAAACCGGTCAACTGCATGCTGCGATCTCCTGTTGCTCGTCCCATTGGCGCAGTCGCGCCGACAACCACGGTGCCAGCTGCGCCACCGCATCGCGGCCGGTCAGTTCGGCGTGCAGGAACGGCAGTTCCAGCGCCTGCACCTTGCGCGCGTGGGTCCGCCACAACGCCGACTGCAGCTGCGGCCGCGTCTGATGATCCCGGCCCGCACGGACGTGCACCAGCGTGCCGTCGAACGATTGGTGAATATGTTCGCGGATCAGTCGATTGGTGCCGGTCACCGCGCGCACCACGCCATCGAGCACCACATCCGGCAGGCTGCCGAGTGCACTGCCGCCACGTCGCAGGAACGCCAGAATGCGTTCGCGACTGTCCAGTTCCGGATGCGCATCCGGGTCATGACCGGCAATCGCCAGCAGTGCCCGCAATGCGGCAATGGCATCGGGTTCCGGCTCGGCCCGCCAGCACTCGCTGGGATAAGCGTCCAGCAGCACCAGCTCGCCGACGTCGCGGCCGATCGCATGCAGGCGCACCGCCATCGCCTGGGCGAGGATGCCACCCACCGACCAGCCCAGCAGATGCACCGGCCCCTTCGGCTGCAATGCGACCACGCGCTGTACGTAGTCGTTGGCCATCGCCTCGATGCTGCTCGGCAGCGGCTGCCGCGCGTCCAGTGCCGGCGACTGCAGGCCGTACACCGGGCGTGCCGGCTGCAGTGCCCGGGCCAGGGTGCGGTAGTTCCAGGCGATGCCCCCGGCCGGATGCAGCACGAACAGCGGCGAAGGACCGGCGGCGCCGGGCTCGGCCAATGTGATCACCGGCCCCAGTCCGTGATCGGCCAGCACGGGCGGTTCGGCAATACGAACCGCCAGCGCGGCCACGGTGGGCTGGGCAAACAAGACACCCAGACCCAGATCGCGGCGCCAGCGCTGCTCGATCGCCAGCAGCAGGTGCACTGCCGACAGCGAGTCACCGCCGAGACTGAAGAAGTCCGCATCCACCGCCACCGGCGCCTCACGCCCAAGCGCCTGTGCGAACAGCAACGCGAGTTCCTGTTCCAACGGCGTGCGCGGCGCCAAGCCGACGACTTCAAGTTGCGGTGGCTTCGGCAACGCGTTGCGATCGAGCTTGCCGTTGGCGGTTACCGGCCAGTGGTCCACGCCGACAAACGCCGAGGGCACCATGTAGTCCGGCACCCGCGCGGCCAGGTGGCTGCGCAGCGTCACGGCGTCGGCAAGCGCGGTTGGCACATAGGCCACCAGCCGGGCGTCTCCCGGGGCATCCTGGCGCAGCAGCACTTCCACCCGCTCCATGCCCGGCAGTTCGCGCAGTGCCGCCTCGATCTCGCCCAGCTCGATGCGCAGGCCGCGCAGTTTCACCTGGTGGTCGCTGCGGCCGAGGTAGTCCACCGCACCATCGCGCCGCCAACGGGCCACGTCGCCGGTGCGGTAGATGCGCTCGCCCGCCCGGAACGGATCCGCGATGAAGCGTTCGGCAGTCAGATCGTCGCGACCGAGATAGCCGCGTGCCAGCTGCACCCCGCCCAGGTACAGGTCACCGGCCACACCGACCGGCACCGGCTGCATCCGGGCGTTCAGCACGTACAGGCGGGTGTTCCAGACCGGGAACCCGATCGGCACCGGTCGCGAGCGATCCTGCGCCGACGCCGGCCAGTAGCTGACATCCACCGCCGCCTCGGTCGGGCCGTACAGGTTGTGCAGCTCTGCGTGCACGCGTGTGTGGAAACGGTCGCGCAATGAAGCGTCCAGCGCCTCACCGCTGGTGAACACCCGGCGCAGCTGCAGCCCCGCCGAGGCCGGCGCAGCGAGGAAGGCATCGAGCATCGACGGCACGAAATGCGCCGTGGTGATGCCATGCCCACGGATCAAGCGCGCCAGTTCAGTGGGATCGCGGTGCGCTTCCGGCCCGGCGACCACCAGGGTGGCCCCGCACAGCAGCGGCAGGAAGAACTCCCAGACCGAGACATCGAAGGTGGCCGGGGTCTTCTGCAGCACGCGGTCGTCGGCACGGATGCCGTAGTGCTCGCGCATCCACAGCAGGCGGTTGACGATGGCACGGTGTTCGATGACCACGCCCTTGGGCTCGCCGGTCGAACCGGAGGTGTAGATCGCATAGGCTGCATCGCTGGGCGAAGGATCCGCCCACGGCGCGGCGAAGCTCAGCGCGGTCCACTGTTCCGGCGCGAGCACCGCTACGCCAGCCATGCGCGCCGAAACCTCGGAAGCAGCCAGTACGCACACAGGCTGTGCCGAGGCGAGGATACGCGCCAGCCGCTCATCGGGATGGGCAAGGTCCAGCGGAAGATAGGCCGCGCCTGCGCGCAGCACCGCAACCAGCCCGATCACCAGCTCCAGCGAGCGCGGCAATGCCACCGCCACCACGCTGCCCGGGCCGACATCCATCGCCCGCAGCTGTGCCGCCAGCGCGAAACTGCGCGCTTCCAGCGTTGCGTAATCCAAAGCAGCGTCGCCGAACACCAGCGCCGGCGCGTGCGGGTCCCGATCCATGCCCTGCTGCAGCAGCTCGACCAGGGTCGTCTCCGGCAGCGCGTGCGCGGTGGCATTGAAACCATGCAGCACCTGCTGCGCCTCCACGGGCGTCGCCAGAGGCACGGCTGCGATATCGTCAGCCTGCACTGCCGCGGACACGAAATGCAGCAACCGCGCCGCATGCGCCTCGACATCCTCGCGACTGTACAGCGCGGGATTGGCCTCGATCTCCAGATCCAGCAGACTCTGGCCGTCGCCACGGAAGCCCAGCGTCAGGTCATCCACCGGCCCGGTGCACAGCACCTCCAGCGTGGCCTGCACGCCGCTCAGCGCCAACGGCTTGTAGAACGGCTGTACATTCACCAGCGGGCCGTACAGGCGCTGCTGCGTGCCGACCAGGCCCAGGTCCCGGCGCAGCTGCTCGCCGCGGTAGCGGCCGTGCTTGCGGCCCTGGCTGAGCTGCGGCCTAGCCCACGGGTAAAGGCCTCGACGCTGCCCTCGCCGGCCGCCACGCGAAGCGGCAACACGTTCATCACCATCGCCGGCACCCGCGCTGACGCGTTGCCGAGCCGCCCCATGTAGGGCACGCCCAGCACCACTTCATCGGCCGCGCTCATCCGCCGCAGGTACTCGGCCGACAACGCGGCCAGCACATCCGGCCATGGCTGCAGCCAACGTGCCGAGGCCTGCAGCAGCTGCTCGCGGAAGGCCGCATCGAGCGGCTGCACCCAGCGCAGCGCGTCGTCACTGGCCGCGAGCGTGCCGGCCAGACCCACGCCTGCCGGTGCTCCCTGCATGTGCTCGCGCCACCATTGCCCGGCCTGCGTGCGGCCCGGGTCGGCACGATAAGCGGCATCATCGGCCAGCACGCCCGCCAGCCCCGGCAGTGGCTCACCCATGCGGCCGGCGTACAACGCGCAGACGCGATCGGTGAACAGCGCCATGCCATAGCCATCGGCCGCCAGATGATGCACGCGCAGGTACCAGACCCAGCGCTCCCCGCCCAGCTCAAGCAGCACCTGCTGGCTGATCCGGTCGCGGGTGGGGTCGACCGGGCTCATCCGGTCAGCGTGCATCAGGCTGCGTGCGGCAGCGGAGGGATCCGCCGCGGCGGAAACATCACGCACCGAAAGCAGCGGCACGTGTGCCGGGTCATGCCACTGCAGCGGCTGGCCATCGGCCCCTTCGGCAAAGCGCAGCGCGAAGGCCTGCGCCTCGCCCGCAGCCTGGTCTGCCGCTGCAACGAACGCGGCCACGTCCAGCGGGCCGTCGATCCACACCGCATGCGCGGTATTGAATGACGGGTTGTCCGGTGCCAACCGCTGTGCGAACCACAGTCCGGCCTGGGCCTCGGTCAATGCCACCGGCGTGGCCAGCGCGACGGCGTTCATGCGTTCTGCGCGGCCTGCAGCGTCTGCACAACGTTCCACCACTGGCGCAGCGTGGTATGTTCGGCCAACTGCGAGAACTCCAGCGGCAGGCCGGTGTTGCCCCAGGCCAGGACCAGGCCGAGCATGCGCATCGAGTCCAGATCCAGATCGATCAGGTTGTCGTCGTCACCGATCTCGGCCGGCGTACATTCCAGAACGCGCGCAACGTCGGCACGCATCCGCTCCAGATCCAGCACCTCACCCGTGGCAGCCATCACAGCACCTCCAGCAGCTGGTCGGTGGTCATCGGCACCCCGCTGGTGCGCGCGATCCAGTGCAGCGCCTGATCGTGATCGGCACGCGAGAAATCCGCCACCGCATCGGCGGCGATGAAGGCCTCGATATCACGCTGGAACGCTTCGACCACGGTCGCGGTGCAGCCGATATGGGCGTACACGCCGGTCACCAGCAACTGGTCGCGGCCACGCACCCGCATCAGCGTCTCCAGGTTGCTGCGCTGGAACGCGCTGTAGCGGTGCTTGACCAGCACGTGCTCGCCCGGCTGCGGTGCCAGCGCCTCGATGATCGGTTCATGGTCGGCGCTACGGTGCATGCCCGGCCCCCACAGGTCGGCCTGCAGGCCACGATCACGGCGGTCCTGGTCGCCATGCTGGGCGGTGTAGAACACCGGAATACCGTGCGCGCGGCAATGCGCCAGCAGGCGTGCGATGTTGTCCACGGCCGGCCGCAGCGGTGCGTTGCCGGCGTCGAACGCGGCCAGGAAGTAACGCTGCATGTCGTGCACCAGCAGCGCGACACGATCGCGCTGCGGGCGCCACGGGCCACGCGCCTGCGGGAGTTCAGCGGCGGTCGGCAAGGGGTAATCGGTGATACGGGGCAGCGCCATCAGCGCGTTCCTCCTGTCTGTTGCAGATGACGCGCACGCAACTGCGCGCGCAGTTCGCGGCGGCTGATCTTGCCGACCGCGGTGGTATCGAAACTGTCGACGAACACGACCTGATCGGGCACCTTGAACGCCGCCAGGCCGCGCCCGCGCATCCAGGACTTCAGCGCCGGCGCCTTGAACGGCTCGCCCTGCGGAATCACGAAGGCGCAGCTGCGCTCGCCCAGGTACTCATCGGGAATGGAGACCACGGCGGCATCGAACACGCCCGGATGTGCCAGCAAGTGGTCTTCGATCTCCTCGGCGGAGATCTTTTCGCCGGCACGGTTGATGTGGTCACCGGCGCGGCCCTGCACCACCAGGTAGCCTCCGGGCAGCTGCTGCACGCGGTCGCCGGTGCGATAGAAGCCATCGTCGGTGAACGAACGCGCATTGGCCACCGCATCGTTGTGGTAGCCGCGGATGGTGTACGGGCCACGGGTGAGCAGATGCCCCACCTCGCCTTCGGCCACCGGCTGGTCATGGTCATCGACCACGCGCACTTCATCGTCCGGACTGATCGGCCGGCCCTGGCAGGCCACGATCAGTTCCTCCGGATCATCCAGCCGGGTGTAGTTGACCAGGCCTTCGGCCATGCCGAACACCTGCTGCAGTGTGCAGCCCAGGCCGTCGATTACGCGCCGCGCCGCCTCCGGCACCAGTTTGGCGCCGCCTACCTGCAGTACCTGCAGGCTGGACAGGTCATGCTTGTTGGTGGCAGCCGCCTGCGCCCACAGCAACGCCAGCGGCGGCACCAGCCCACAGCAGGTCACCTGCTCGCGGGCGATCAGCGGGAAGGCCGCGTCCGGACCGGGGCCGGGACTGAGCACCACGCGGGCGCCGGCATACAGTGCGCCGAAGAAGCCCGGCGAACTCATCGGGAAATTGTGCGCGGCCGGCAGCGCGACCAGATAGACGCTGTCGCGGTCGATGCCGCAGAGGTCATTGCTGGCGCGGAACGAGTAGATGTAGTCGTCGTGGGTACGCGGAATCAGCTTGGACAGCCCGGTGCTGCCTCCGGAAATCTGCAGGAACGCCACCGACTGCGGGTCCGGATCGGCCGGCAGCTGGCTGCGATCGCCCTGCAGTGCCTCCAGCGCGATGAACTCCGCCGCATCGCCGTCGATCACCACATGGCGAACCGCCGGCACTTTGGCCTGCAGCGCCCTTGCCAACCCGCGATGATCGAAGCCCTCATGCAGTGTGGTGGTGATGTAGGCACTTGCTTCAGCCTTGTTGGCGAAGTGGACCAGCTCGGTGATGCGGTGCGCCGGCAACGCATACACCGGCACCAGCCCGGCGCGGAACAGGCCGCAGACCGTGGTGATGAAGCCTGCCGTGTTGCCCAGCTGCACCAGCACCCGTTCGCCCGGCTGCAGGCCGAGCGCCAGCAGGCCCGCGCCGATGCGTCCCGCCTCGTGCCACAGCTGCGCGTAACTCAGACGGACATCACCGGCGACCACCGCGATGTCGTCGGCATAGCGTTCCGCCCGCTCGCGCAGGAACGCCGGGAAGGTCTCGCCACGCCAATGACCGGCCTCGCGATAGCGCGCCATCAGGTCATCCGGCCACACCTGCTGCAGTGGCAGGCGGGAAAAGTCAGTGGAGGTACTCATGCGGCAGGCTCGATGGCGGGCGCGGATTCATGGACACCCAGCGCGTTCAACAAGGCAGCGAACTTCGCTGCGGTTTCGGCCACCTCGGCCTCGGGTTGCGACTCGGCGACGATGCCGGCACCGGCATACAGGCGCAGCTGCGTGCCCTGCAGGCGCGCGCAGCGGATCGCCACGTACCAGTCGCCGTCACCCTGAGCGTCCAACCAGCCCACGGCGCCGGCATAGAAGCCACGCGGCACCGGTTCCAGTTCGCGGATGCGCTGCAGCGCCGCCAACCGTGGCGTACCGCAGACCGCCGGCGTGGGGTGCAACTGTGCCAGCAGTTCGGCGGCAGACGTCTGCGGATCCTTCAGGGTGGCGTGGATGCGGGTGCCCAGATGCCACATGCTGGCGGTGGCATGCAGCACCGGCCGCGGCTGCGCATCGATGTGGCTGCAGTACGGTGCCAGCCCCTCGACGATGGCTTCGACCACGTGGCGGTGCTCGTCGTGGTCCTTGGTCGAGGCCAGCAGCGCCTGCGCCGCACGCTCGTCCTCGGCGACATCGGCGCTGCGCCGCGCGGAACCGGCCAGCGGATGCGACAACAGCTCGGCGCCGCGCTTGCGCAGCAGCAGTTCCGGGGTTGCCCCCACCAGCCATGCTGGCGCCTGCCCTGGCTCCGCCGGCAACGGCACCGCGTAGGTCGCCACCGACGGATCCGCGCCCAGACGTGCCAGCAGCACGTCCGGGAACAGCGCCTGGCGGGTGCGCGCCAGCAGGCTGCGCGCCAGCACCACCTTCTGGAGGTTCAGTTCGGGCGCGCGCAGTACCTGCACCGCCGCGGCAACCGCTGACGCATAGTCCTGCGGCGCAGGCTCGGCCTTCAGGGAACCGTCCAGCGGCGGTGCGGCCTGCGGCTGCAGTGCCAGCGCCGGCAGCAGGCGCTCGGGCTGGTACAACGCGTCGTCCGCACGCGGTTCGAACGGCACCGCCCCCACCAGCAGGCCCGGGCCGCCACGCTGCTGGGCAAAGAACGCCGCAACGCGCTCTGCCAAGGTCGCCAGCGCACCGGCCGGCAGCGTGGCGCGACAGCCGCGTGCGTGCACGTGCTGGCCCGCATGCTGCAACAGGAACAGCGACGCGTCGTCGGTGCTCTCCTGCGGCGCTGGCGCAGCCTCCGGCCACGCGCCCTGCATCAGGGAATCGTTCATGGGGTCTCCTTCATCCGATGCGCTGCGGCCAGCGCGCACAGAAACAGCAGCAGCGCGCCGACCAGCAGGTAAGGCAGGCTTGGCCCGCCGCGATACAACAGCGTGCCGAGCATCGGCCCGGCCACCATGCCCAGCCCCTGCGCGGCAGCGACGGTGCCGGCGGCGGCGCCCTGCTCGTGCGCCTCCACCGCATCGGCGGCCAGCGCCTGGAACGAGGGGAATACGAAGCCCATGCCAAACGCGGCCAGCGCATACGCCGCCGGTAGCTGCCAGGCCTGCTGCACGCCTGCCACCGAGGCAAAGCCAATGCCGGAAATCAGGGCGCCAAGGACGATCCAGCGGCGTGGATGTACCTCCAGCTTCATCACCAGCGCCTGCGCCAGGATCAGGCCGACGCCGACCGCTGTGAGTGCAATGCCGGCCATGCGCGCGCCCGCAGCCGCATCCAGGCCCAGGCGATCAATCGCGAAGAAGCCAACCGTGACCTGCGCGATGGTCACCGAGACCATCGCGATGAACGCTGCCAGCTGCGGCAGGCGCAAGCGCGCGTCGAGGCGGCTCATCGGCGTGCGGCGCTGTGCGTTGCCAGCAGCCGCCGGGGGTGTCGCCGGCAGCCGCCAGGCCAGCAACGCCAGTGCCAGCAACGGCAGCAGCGCGGCCACGTACAGCGCCAGCGACAGGTTGGTATAGGCCAGCCAGCCCGCGGCGGCCGGGCCGAGCACCATGCCCAGCGCGTTGGCGCTGCCCAGGCGGGCGAGGAATTTCGCACGTTGGCCGGTCGGTGCCTTGTCGGCGATGAGCGCGGCTGCGGTAGGAGGCACCGCCGCATAGAACAGGCCGATCAGGCCACGCGCGCCGACCAGCACCAGCACTGACACCAGTACCGGCGGCACCGCCTGCAAGGCAATGTCGATGAACACCGCCAGCGCGATATAGACCACGGTGTAGGCACTCATCGCCAGCATCAGCACGCGCTTGCGGCCGATGCGGTCGCTGAGCTGGCCCCAGGGGCGCGCGGCCAGCATCCACAACACGCCTGCGGCAGTGACCGACAGGCCGGCATGCCACTCGGACAGGCCGAGCATGCGGACCACCGGGCCGATCACAGCGACGAAGGACATCATCGCCATGGTGCCGATCAGGGCAGCCAACACCAGCGCCGGCAAGCCGGGGACGACGGGACGTGCATGCATGGAACACCAGCCGTAACAGGAAAGGATGGGCGGGCGCACCTGCGCGCCCCACCCGGCACCGGCCCCGCTCAGGACCAGACACCACCCTTAAATGATAACGGCTCGTATTTGCATTTGATACCCATTCTCTTGAATGGGCATGCAACAGCGGGTTCAGCGCATCGCACGCAGGCCCAGCAGGCCACGGCGCTTGAACCACCACTCCAGCGGCAGCGTCACCAGCGGCGGGATCGCCGCCAGCAGCGCCAGGGCGCTGGCCCACCACGGCCAGCGCAGGCGCACCGCCGCAAACAGGGTGACTGCCACATAGACCAGGAAGGCCACGCCGTGCAGCGGCCCGAACAGCTTCACCAGCGCCACGCTGGCCATTGGGCCGTACTTCATCCACATGCCGATGAGCAGCCCGGCCCAGGTCACAGCCTCGATGAAAGCGACCGCGGCGAACAGACGTCCGGTCGGGTGCATGGGGGAAGGTTGGGTCACGCGGGGCTCCGGCATCGGGGTATCAAATGCGAATGATACGCAGATGCGAACCTCATGTAGAGTCGGGCCGTGCTCGACTGCTGGAACGTGTCCGCCCAGGTGGACACCTACCGGAGCATGTACGGCAGAACCTGCTCACCGATCTCGCGCAGCACCGCGTCCATCGGTCGCCCGTTGTCGACCAGGTTGAACATCACATGCGCCACGCCCTGCGCATGCACGCGCAGCAGGTAGTCACGCAGGCCATCGCGGCCAACCTTCAGGCCCAGCGGCAGCGGCTCGGCTGGCGCCTGCGGATCCGCCTGCAGATCCAGCAGCATCGACTGCACGAACGGCTTGCCTGGTCCGCCGCGCTGCGCCAGCGCCTGCTGCCACAGGCCGATGCGTCCTTCCTGCGCGGCCTCCTCGCGGTGATAGGTGGCCCAGCCTTCGGCCTCGCGCGCGATCCACTGCAGGCTCTGCCGCGCGGTACCCACCACCAGCATCGGAATGCGCGCTGCCGGCGCCGGCAGCACGTCGAAGCCACCCGTGGCCTGTAGTACGGCGCTCCGCTCATAGGCCTCCGGTGACAACGCCGCGCGCAGCAACGTCCAGCGCTCACGGAACGTCGCCGCCCTGCCCTCCAGATCCTCACCGAAGGCGGCGAATTCTTCCGGGCGGTCGCCCGAACCCAGGCCCAGCACGAAGCGTCCGCCGCTGATCCGGTCCAGGCTCAAGGCCGACTTCGCCACCTGCAGCGGCTGCCGCAATGGCAGCACGATGGCCGCGCTGCCGACCACGATGCGTCCGGTCGCGGCAGCCAGCATGCCCAGCCACAGAAACGGGTCATCCAGCGCGCTTGCTGTCGCGTCCGGACCCTGCGGCACCATCAGTGGTACATCACGCGTCCACAATGCGGCAAAGCCCAGATCATCGGCCAGTCGCGCAATGCGCCGCGCCTCATGCTGATCGGCCAGTCCATGCGCGGCGACAGGCGTCATCAGGCCCAGGCTCAGGCCCTGTTGCGGAAACAAGGCAGCGTAAGCAGGATTGAAATCACTCATGCCCGCAGCTTAGCGTGCAGGCCTGCGGCAACGATGACGCGCCGCCCACTACCGGAAGAACACTGCATGCCGATGATCCGCCCTGCCCATGTCGATGACCCGCCCGCGATCAGTGCGGTGTGCCTGGCTGCGTTCACTGCCGCGGTCGCGCCTTCGCTCAGCGCGGCCGGCATCGCCACCTTCGGCAGTGTCGCCGCAGCCGAAGCGTTCGGCGCGCGCCTGCACGGCGACAACCACATCCTGGTGGCCGAGCAGGACGGCCGCGTCGTCGGCGTGATCGAACTGAAGGAGGGTCGGCACCTTGCGATGTTGTTCGTCGATCCCGCCTGCCAGGGCCAGGGCATCGGCCATGCTTTGTTTGAGGCGGCGCTTCCACAGGTGCGCGCGCCGGTCCTGACCGTGCGCGCCTCGCTCAATGCAGTACCGACCTACCTGCGCTATGGCTTCGTGCTGGACGGCGACGTCGGCGAGTTCAATGGGCTGGTGTATCAACAGATGGTGCGGGCAGCGGCCTGAAGGCATCCGCCGGGCATGCCCGGCAATGCCCGGCGGGCGTCATGCCCTGCGGCACGCCCGTCATAAGCAAACTGAATCAGCGGGCTCCCCGGCGGTTCCTACAATGGCCTGTCACCCTGCCCTTCGAGATGCTGCCGATGCGCGTCGCGCTTTCCGTGTTGCTGCTGGCTTCGGCGCTGAGCGCCTGCACCCCGGCCCCGGTTTCCACCGCCAACTCCGCCGAGGCGCCCGCGCCGGCCAAGGCAATCGCCTGGCGCCAGGGCGATGTCGACGATGCCTTCGCCGAGGCCGCCGACAGCGGCAAGCCGGTGCTGCTGTACTGGGGTGCCGTCTGGTGCCCGCCGTGCAACCAGCTCAAAGCAGGCTTGTTCAAGGATCCGGCCTTCATCGCGCTGACCAGCAAATTCGTTCCTGTCTATCTGGATGGCGACGAGGAAGGGGCGCAGGCCTGGGGCGAGCGCTTCGGCGTACGCGGCTATCCGACCCTGATCGTATTGGACCCACAGCGCAACGAAATCACCCGCGTGGCCGGCGGCAACGACGCCGCCGAACTGACCCGGGCACTGACCGTCGCCGCAGGCCGCCGCAGTGCCGTTGCCGCCACCCTGGCCACAGCGCTGGCGACGCCGGGCAAGCTGGCTGCCGAAGACTGGCAGGTGCTGGGCGACTACGGCTGGGAAGTGGACGCCAACCGCCTGGCCGGCGAGCGCAGGAGCCAGGACGTGCTGCGCCAGCTGTCCAAGGCGGCACCGGATGCCGCCCTGCAGCGCCGCTTCGCTCTGCTTGCCTTGGCGACGGCCGAAAAGCCCGATGCCTCACCCACCGAAGTACGCGAGCTGCTGCAGGCAGTGCTGGCGCAACCGGCGGAAGTACGCCGCAACCGCGAGTTGCTCGGCTATGCAGGCGTGCAGCTGGTCAAGCAGGCCAGTGCCGGGCCGGCCACCAGCAACACGCTGGGACAGCAGCTGCTGGTCGCACTGGAGCGGGCAGACGCCGAGCGCGGCGACCGCGCCGACGACGCGTTGTCGCGCGCGCTGACCGAAGTGTCGCTGGCCCGTCAGCAGCAGCCGGAGGGTGCACTGCCCGCGCCGCTGGTTGATCGGGTCAAGCAGCGCGTGGCCGCTGCCGATGCCGCCGCCACCGATGCGCATGCGCGCCAGGCTACGATCAGCAGCGCTGTCCATGCCCTGCGCGAGGTTGGCGACGACGCCGGTGCCGAGGCGCTGTTGCTGGCCGAGCTGAAGCGCAGCGAACAGCCGTACTACTACATGCCCGAGCTGGCCGAACTGGCCGAGCAACGCGGCGATACCGCCGGGGCGCTGGAGTGGTTGAAGCGTGCCTACGACGGTGCGCAGGGTCCGGCCACCCGCGTGCAGTGGGGCGTGCTGTACGTAGAGGGCCTGCTGAAGCTGGCGCCGGACGACGCACCACGCATCGAGCAGGCCACCGCCTCGCTGATCGCCGAACTGGAAGCACAGCCTTCGGGCTACCACCAGCGCACCCGTCAGCGCTTCGAGCGCCTGGCCGGGCAGTTGAAGACATGGAGCGGCAAGCATCAGGGTGCGGAGACACTGGCGCGGCTGCAGCAGCGGATGCAGCAGGCGTGCGGCGACCAGGTGGATGGTGCGTGCAAGGATTGGTTGAGTTGAGTTGATGAAGGCGCTGGCGGCGGGTTTGCCTGCCGACGCTTTTGTTGATATCGGTTGTGGCGGGGGAAGGGGCTGGCCGGGACACGCCGTAAACCCACGGGCAACACATCAGCGCGCCGGTGAGGTTCGAAAAGCGGGTTCTGGTAGTGCCGGCCGCTGGCCGGCAACCCGACCTTGCCTGTCTGCCGGCCAGCGGCCGGCACTACCATGCCGCTCCTGCTCTTGCCTTTGACTCCCTCTCCGCGCCGCCGCAGGGAGCAGTCCTGCAGAGATTGATGGAAGGAATCAAAGCGACGAACGCGCACGCATTTCAATCCCGCCCCTTGACCTCAACCAATGTTGAGGTGCGATAACAATCTCCCCACGGCCAGCCTTCTGGCCTTCCCCACGGAGATTGCTTCGATGTCGTACTCGCTTCCCCCGCTGCCCTATGCCTACGACGCCCTCGAGCCGCATTTCGATGCGCGCACGATGGAGATCCACCACAGCAAGCACCACCAGACTTACGTCAACAACCTCAACACCGCCATCGAGCAGGCCGGCATCGCCGCACAGCCGGTCGAGGCGCTGATCGCCAACCTCGATGCCGTGCCCGAGGCGCAGCGTGGCGCGGTCCGCAACAACGGCGGTGGCCACGCCAACCACAGCCTGTTCTGGACCGTACTCAGCACCAACGGTGGTGCACCCGATGATGAACTGGCCGCCGCCATCAACCGCGATCTCGGCGGTTTCGATGCCTTCAAGGATGCGTTCACCAAGGCTGCGCAGACCCGCTTCGGCAGCGGCTGGGCCTGGCTGACCAGCGATCGCGATGGCCGCCTGCAGGTGGAAAGCAGCGCCAACCAGGACAGCCCGCTGATGGGCGCAGCCGTCGGCCTGTCCGGCCACACCCCGATCCTCGCACTGGATGTCTGGGAACACGCCTACTATCTGCACTACCAGAACCGTCGCCCGGACTACATCGGCGCCTTCTTCAACATCATCAACTGGGCCGAGGTCGGCCGGCGCTACCGCCAGGCCCGGGCCTCATGAGCGGCGAGACGCTGCCGTACGCCGGGCCGTGGGCGGGGGTCTTCCCCGCCCCCGCCCCGGTGCCGTCGGTCGAGATGCCGCCGCGTGCCCTGCGGCGGCTGCTCGGCCACTTTCCTACCGGCGTGGCCATCGTCTGCGCACGCGATGCGCAGGGCAAACCCATCGGCCTGACCATCAATTCGTTCGTGCCGGTGTCATTGCAGCCGCCCCTGGTGCTGTGGAACCTAGCGTTGCATGCGCAGAGCCTGTCCACCTTCCAGCGCGCCACCCGCTTTGCGATCAGCGTGCTGGCGGCCGACCAGGAGGCGCTGGCCCGGCGCTTTGCCGATCCACAGGTGCGCAACCGCTTCGACGGCCTGGCATTGCTGGATGACGATGAGAACGCCCCGCCACGCATCGCCGGTGCGGTCGCCCATCTCACCTGTACCCGCCACGCACAGTGGCCAGTGGGCGATCACCTGCTGCTGGCCGGCCGCATCATCGAAGTGCACGAGAACGGCGGCGCGCCGCTGCTGTTCCATCGGGGCCGCTTCCAGCCCGGCCCGGCCGAGCTGCTGGTGGAGGTGCGCTGATGAACATCGAAGCCCTGGAATGCATGCTTGCCGCCGGCAAGGACGGCGCGCTGCTGCGCTTCGGCCTGGGCAAGGGCTGGCTGGACGCCGGCAATCCGGTGCGCGCGGCCACCCATCTGGGCCGTTGCGTGGTGCTTGATCCGCAATACTCGGCCGCCTGGAAGCTGCTGGGCAAAGCCTGGCTGGCCAGCGGCCAGCCGCAGGCGGCGCGCGAAGCATGGCAACGCGGCTTGAGCGTGGCCGGCAGCAAGGGCGACCAGCAGGCACGCAAGGAAATGCAGGTGTTCCTGCGACGCCTGGACCGCGAGCAGGCGGACCTGGCGAAGGCGGGCTGAGTCGATCAGCCCGCGTTGGCCGATGCCGGTGTGGACATGATGTCCGACATCGGCAGGCGGCGCGGCTTGCTCGGGAACGCGTGACGCAGGATGCGCCAGACCACCTGGCCGAACTGGCGCGGCAGCGAGCCGTTGTTGTAGTGCTGGCCGTAACGGCGGCAGATGTCCTTCACTTCCTTGGCAATGGCCGCATAGCGGTTGGCCGGCAGGTCCGGGTAGAAGTGATGCTCGATCTGGTGGCTGAGGTTGCCCGACAGCACGTTGATCAGGAAGCCGCCGCTGATGTTGGACGAACCGCGCAGCTGGCGCAGGTACCAGTGGCCGCGCGATTCATTGCGCAGGCATTCCTTCGGGAAGGTTTCCGACTCGGCGGTGAAGTGGCCGCAGAAGATGATCACGTAGGTCCAGATGTTGCGCAGGCCGTTGGCCACCATGTTACCCAGCATCACGGTGAGGAAGAACGGGCCGGCCAGCAGCGGGAAGAACACGTAGTCCTTCAGCACCTGGCGGGCCATTTTCCGCGCCACCGGGCGGGTCTGCATCCACATCGCACGGCCGCTGATGCGGCCCTTCAGCCAACGGCCCAGGCGCAGGTCCTGCGCGGCCACGCCCCACTGGAACAGCAGCGCGAAGATCGGCGCGATGATCGGCTGCAGCAGGTAGAACGGCTTCCAGCGCTGCTCCGGGAAGATGCGCAGCAGGCCGTAGCCGATGTCATCGTCCATGCCACGCACGTTGGTGTAGGTGTGGTGGCGGAAATTGTGGGTCTTGCGCCAGTTGTCGGCGGTGGCAACGATATCCCACTCGTAGGTGTTGCCATTGAGTTTGGGGTCGCCGGTCCAGTCGAACTGGCCGTGCATGACGTTGTGGCCCAGCTCCATGTTCTCCAGGATCTTCGACAGCGCCAGCAGCAGCGTGCCGGTGATCGCGGCCGGCCACAGCAGCGGCATCCAGAACAGCGGCGAGAATGCCGCCAGGAACAGCAGGCCGCGGCCACCCACGCCGAACCAGCGCACGGCGGCAGCCACCCGGCGGATGTAGCGGGTATCGGAGGCGCCGAGGCTGCCGATCACACGGTCGCGGATCGCGTCGAGTTCCTCACCGAAGGCATGCATCTCGGCTGTACTCAGGGCACGGTCGGTAGCGCGGGTCATGGCAGGCGTCCTCAGAGATCCAGGGTCAGGTCGGTAGTCGGCGCGCTCACGCAGATCCGCACCGGCTGTGCCGATTCGGACTGCAGGTCGCCGGTGCGCAGGTGGCGGGTGGCGCCACTGACGCGGTCACAGCTGCAGCTGTTGCAGATGCCCATGCGGCAGCCATGCTTGGGCTTGATGCCATGGGCTTCCAGGCTTTCCAGCAGCGAGCGGCCACGCGGCACGCTCAGCTGGCGGCCACTGCGCGCAAGCGTCAGCGACACCTCACCTTCGCTGCTGGCATCGCGCAGCGGCGCCGGCGGGGTGAAGGCTTCGGCCTGGAAGCCGGCCACCTGTTGCACCAGACGTTCGCGCGCAGCGGCAACGAAGCCGTCTGGGCCGCAGGCCAGCACATGGCGCTGCGCCAGCGGCGTGTCATCACCGGCCACCTGCAGATCATGGGTATCGATGCGCGCGGCCGGCGCCTGACCCTCACGGGTGGTCAGCAGATGCACGCGCAGGTTCGGATGCGCCGCAGCCATCGCCTGCAGTTCATCACGAAACTGCAGGTGGGCGGCGGTGCGCTCCCAATAGAACAGGTCCACCGGTGCTGCCAGCGGGCGCTGGCAGGCGTCGCGCAACAGGCTGCGCATCGGCGTGATGCCACTGCCGGCAGCCAGCAGCAAGACCGGCGCGGCGGCAGGCATATGGAATTCGCCGAAGGCGGCATCGAGGCGGCACAGTTCGCCCGGCTGCGCATGGTGGACCAGATGCTGGCTGACCCGGCCACCCTCGATCGCCTTGACGGTGATCGCCAGCTCACGCCGACCCAGTGCGGTGGGGCTGTAGCTGCGCTGCCACAGGCGTCCTTCAATCTCGACGCCCAGGGTGACGTGCTGGCCAGCGCGCATGCCGGCCCAGTGCCGGTTGGTGCGCAGGACCAGGGTCGCCGCGCCCTCGCCGGCCGGCTCACGCCGGACCAGGCGGGCCACCGGCTCGCGCAGGGTCCACAGGGGATTGAGCTGGCCCGCCCAGAAATCGAACAGCGACGGCGAGACCCAGCGGTACGGAGAGAACAGGGACGGACGGACGACAGCGTTCATGGGTGAACTATACGGGCGCACATACACCTGTGTATACATGTGTATATTGAACCGGATTGGGTATGATTCAGCCTCGCCCCACCGGAACCCCCATGGCCGCCGCCACCGTCTTGTCGACGCCCGAAGATGCCAACAGCCCGGCCCGCCGTACGGTGAGCCGCGAGGATCTGCTGGCCGCCGCCCTGAAACTGATCGGGCCGCACCGCAGCCTGTCCACGCTCAGCCTGCGCGAAGTGGCTCGTGAGGCCGGCATCGCGCCGAACAGCTTCTACCGGCAGTTCCGCGACATGGACGAACTGGCCGTGGCGCTGATCGATGCAGCCGGCCGCTCGCTGCGCACCATCATCGGCGAGGCCCGCCAACGCGCCACCTCCACCGCCACCAGCGTCGTGCGGGTCTCGGTGGAGACCTTCATGGAGCAGCTGCGCGCCGACGACAAGCTGCTGCACGTACTGCTGCGCGAAGGCGCGGTCGGCTCGGACGACTTCAAGCACGCGGTCGAACGCGAGCTGCACTATTTCGAGGAAGAGCTGCAGCACGACCTGGTGCGACTGGCCGCACTGGATGGCGCGGTACTGCATGCCCCGGAACTTGTGGCCAAGGCCATCACCCGGCTGGTGTTCGCGATGGGCGCGACCGCCATGGACCTGCCGCCGGAGAAGGATCCGGAACTGGTCGAACAGATCTCCACGATGATCCGCATGATCATCGTCGGCGCCCGTACCCCCGCCGCATTCCGCCGCGGCTGACGATCGGTACCCGGGGTCGGATCCCTTTCCAAAGAAAGGGCTCTGACCCCGTCTCCCAGCCCCACACGGCAATTCCATCCTCCGCATATGACCACCGGCAGGGTCGCGGTCGTTATGTGTAATGTTATAACCTTATCATGATCTGACTTGGCCGGTGCTCCACTCGTAATTACTACGGCTTCGTTATATAGCCCTTGCTATATTGATAAGCCACTGCTTTCATATGCGTCAGCCAGGTCGCCCTCGCCGCCTTTCTTTTTCCCAAGGACGACGCCCTCATGCCCGTTGCCGCACCCCTCATCCGTCGGCTGCCCCTGGCCGCCGCCATTGCCCTGACCCTGCCGCTGCCCGCACTGGCCGCCACTCCGAAACCGACCGAGCTGGACCGCGTGCAGGTCAAGGTCAGCACTGCCACCCGCAGCGAACGCCTGCTGTCCGATGTCCCGATCCGCACCGAAGTGCTGCGCAAGGAAGACATCGCGCTGCGCGCGGCCACCGACTTCTCGCGCGCAGCCGAGCTGATCAACGGCCTGCGCGTGGAGAGCAACTGCCAGAACTGCAACACCAGCGAAGTACAGCTGCTGGGCCTGCCCGGCGCCTACAACCAGCTGTTGTTCGATGGCATTCCGCTACTGTCCACGCTGGGCAGCGTGTACGGTCTGGAACAGATCCCGGCCGGGTTCGTCGATCGCATCGAAGTGGTCAAGGGTGGTGGCTCGGCGCTGTACGGCCCGGGTGCGGTTGCCGGTGTGATCAACCTGGTTCCGCCGCTGCCGGCGCGCAGCGGTGGCCATGTGCAGGCCGGCGTGGATGTCCTGAAAGGCACGCCGCAGAAGAACGCCGATGTGCGGCTGGACCTGGTGGCCAAGGAAGCAGACGCCGGCCTGTCGGTGATTGCCCAGCGCAACTGGAACAGCGGCATCGACTACAACGGTGATGGCTACACCGAGATCACCCGCAAGAACCTCAAGGTCGGCGGGCTGCAGGCCTGGTACGCGCCCACGCCGGGCACGCGGCTGCGCCTGGACCTGCAGGTGACCGATGAAACCCGCCGCGGCGGCAACCGCCTGGACCAGCCCGAGTATCTGGCCAACATCGCCGAATCGCTGGATACGAAATACCGCCGAGGCAGCGTGTCGTGGGATCAGGAAGTCAACGCCGACGTCGATTTCCGCCTGGCCTACGCCTTCGCCGACATCGATCGCGACAGTTTCTATGGCGGCCTTGGCAACGTGGTCACCGATCCGTCCGCGCCCGGCTATGACCCCTCGCAGCTGGACCGCAACGTGGCCGGCAGCGCGGCCTCGCGTTCGTGGCGCCAGTACGGCCGCACCCACAACCCGCTGCACTACATCGACAGCCAGTTGAACTGGCGGCTGGGCGCGCACGCGCTGGCCTTCGGCGTGCAGTACAAGCACGAGGCGCTGCGGGACGACAACCGCACCGGTGACGGCCGGCGTCTTGCCGTGCTGGAGGATGCGACCTTCCACAACCTGGGCGCCTTCATCCAGGACGAATGGAGCCTGCGCGACAACGTCGACCTGGTGCTCGGCGCACGCGTGGACAAGAGCTCGGAGCTGGACAATGCGGTGTTCTCGCCGCGCATCGCGCTGGCCTGGCAGGCCAACCCGAACCTGAAATGGCGGGCGGGCATTGCCACCGGCTTCCGTGCACCGGAGATCTTCGTCGAGGATGTGCACGTCGATACCCTCGGCGGCGAGCAGGTGCGCGTGCGCAACACCGAAGGCCTGAAGGAGGAGCGCGCGTTGACCACCCTGTTCGGCTTCGACTGGCGATCGGACCCGGCCAATCCGGTGTGGAGCTGGGATGCCACCGCCTCCTATGCACGCATCCGCGACACCTTCGCGCTGGGCGAGATCCAGCGTGGCGATGACGGACAACTGAGCCAGCTGCGCTACAACGCCTCCGGCTCCAACGTGCTGGGCGCGGAAACCAACCTCGGCTGGCAACCCTCGCCGCAGTGGCGCCTGACCGCCGGCGCCTCGTGGTACCGCTCGCGCTTCCGCGAACCGCAGCGCATCTTCGACGACACCGGCGATGGTGGCGACACCGTGATCGAAAGCCGCGACTACCTGAAGACCCCGCGCTGGACTGGCCTGGCCCAGCTCAGCTGGATGCCCGCCGAGCCCTGGAAAACCTTCGTCGCGCTGCGCCATACCGGACCGATGTCGGTGCTGAACAACCGGCTGGGCGCGTTGCACCGCACGCGCTCGTTCCTGGTCACCGACCTCGGTGCGCGCTGGCACCGGCATCTGGGCGCGCAGGCGCAGCAGGAAGTGTCGGTGGCCGCAGGCGTCAAGAACGTGTTCGATCAGCGCCAGAAGGACCTGGAAGTGGGCGCGCTGCGTGACAGCGACTATGTCTACGGGCCGCGTTTCGCGCGTTCGTGGTACGTCAACCTGCGCTATGCGTTCTGATCCACTACGAGCGCTGTTGCTGGCCTGTGCCGTGCTGCTGGCCTCACCGGCGATGGCTGCGGACCTGCACGCGCAGGTCTCGGCCTCGCTGATGCGGCCGGAGCAGCGTTCGCTGCGGCCGATGCAGTGGACGCCGCCGCCGAAGCTGGTGGCGCTGTACTTCGGTGCCGACTGGTGTGCACCGTGCCACGCCTTCGTACCCACGCTGCGCAGCGTGCGCGACGCGTTGCGCGAGGCCGGCGCCGATACCGAAGTGGTGTACGTCAGCCTGGATGAAAGCGAGGCCGCGCTGCGCCGCTACATGCACGCGCAGGACATGCCGTGGCCGGTGCTGGACCCACGCCGCGCCGCGCGCATGCCGGCGCTGCAGGCATTGGCCGGGCTGGCACCGCCGAATCTGGTACTGATCGATGCCGACGGCAGGGTGCTGGCCAATGGTTGGCACGGCCGGCGCTATGAAGGCCTGCAGCCGGTGTTGAAGGAATGGGCGAAACGGGCGTGCGCGCAGCAGCAGGCCCGTTGCCCGCCCGAATTGTAGAGTCGAGCCACGCTCGACTCATTCCATCACCGCGCGAACAGCAGTCGAGCATGGCTCGACTCTACAAAAATCGGGATCGCGCGAAATGCCGCCGGGCATGGCCCGGCGCTACCGTCACGGCGCCCCGCCCTCGGCCTTGCGCACGAACGCTTCAAACAACGCCAGCGTCTGCTCGCTCACATGGTGCTCGATGCCCTCGGCATCACGCCGTGCGGTATCCGGATCCACCCCGAGCGCCAGCAGGAAACGCTCCACGGTCTGATGACGCTGGCGGCTGGCATGCGCCAGCGCCTCGCCTTCCGGGGTCAGGAACACGCCGCGGTACGGTCGCTGCACCACCCAGCCATCGCGGGCCAGCCGCCGCAGCATCTTCGCCACGGTGGGCTGGGCCACGCCCAGGCGGGTCGCGATGTCGACCTGGCGGGCCTCGCCGCCGTCGGCCAGCAGATCCGAGATCAGCTCGACATAGTCCTCCACCAGCTCCATCCGGTGCGCCTCGCGCACTTGCCGGAAGCTCTCGACCTGGCGCTCGGCCTCGATCAAGGGGGTGCTTTTCAGCGATGTCGAATCGTCGGTCTTGCCCACGCCTGCGCCTGTCCTTCCGGTGTAATCCGGTGTTGAACCTGAATTCTGGACCAGTAACGCGATAAAGACGATTGTTTCACATTGCTAATGACTATAGCAGGAGCTATATTCGGACCCATGAACACCCTGGCGCCCCGCGACCCTTCGGCCTCCACTCCGGCCAGCCTGGGCGCGCTCAACGCCTCGGTCGCGGTGCCCGACAAGGGGCACTGGTGGTTCCGCCTGCTGGCCTTCCTCGGCCCGGGCTACATGATCTCGGTCGGCTACATGGACCCGGGCAACTGGGCCACCGACCTCGCCGGCGGTTCGCGCTTCGGCTACCTGTTGTTGTCGGTCATCCTCATTTCCAACCTGATGGCCGTCATCCTGCAGGCGCTGTCGGCGCGGCTCGGCATCGCCACCGGCATGGACCTGGCGCAGGCCTGCCGCGCCCGGTATCCGAAACCGGTGAACCTGGCGCTGTGGGCGCTGTGCGAGGCGGCGATCATCGCCTGCGACCTGGCCGAGGTGATCGGCACCGCGATCGCACTGAAACTGCTGTTCGATCTGCCACTGCTGTGGGGCGCGGTCATCACCGCCCTGGACACCCTGCTGGTGCTGCTGCTGATGAACCGCGGTTTCCGTGCGCTGGAAGCCTTCGTGATCGCGCTGCTGATGGTGATCTTCGGCTGCTTCATGGTGCAGATCGTGCTGGCCGCACCGCCGGTGATGGACGTGCTGGGCGGATTCATTCCGCACGCGCAGGTGGTAACTGATCCGCACGCCCTGTACATCGCCATCGGCATCATTGGTGCCACGGTGATGCCGCACAACCTCTATCTGCATTCGTCCATCGTGCAGACCCGCGCCTATCCGCGTACCGACGAGGGCCGTCGCAGTGCCCTGCGCTGGGCAGTGACCGACAGTACCCTCGCGCTGACCCTCGCACTGTTCATCAACGCCAGCATCCTGATCCTGGCGGCGGCGGTGTTCCATGCCAACGGCCGCTTTGATGTGGAAGACATCGAGCAGGCGCACCAGCTGCTGGCCCCGATGCTGGGCGTGGGCGCCGCAGCGACACTGTTTGCCGTCGCCCTGCTGGCCTCCGGCCTGAATTCGACGGTGACCGCGACGCTGGCCGGGCAGATCGTGATGGAAGGCTTCCTGCACCTGCGCCTGCCGCCGTGGCTGCGTCGACTGATCACACGCGCACTGGCAATCATTCCAGTGGTGGTGGTGATCATGCTCTTCGGCGACCAGGGCGCGGTGAAGCTGCTGGTGCTGAGCCAGGTGGTGCTGTCGATGCAGCTGCCGTTCGCCATCATCCCGCTGGTGCGGATCGTGACCGACAAGGTGACGATGGGCGCGCTGGTGGCCCCGCGCTGGCTGGGCAGCATCGCCTGGGTGATCGCGATGGTGATCGTGGTGTTGAACGTGAAACTGCTGGTGGATACCTTCAGCGGCGCATAGCGCGAAATGCCATGGATGCCTGTGTAGAGTCGAGCCATGCTCGACTCATCGCACACCGCACGAACAGCAGCCGAGCATGGCTCGGCTCTACAAATGCAACGCGATTGCGGCCTCGATCTGCTGCGGCGACTGGAACCCGGCCAGGCGCGTACGTTCGTCACCATCACGGAACAGCGACAGCGTCGGCGTCTGCCGCAGCCCCAACTCGCGGAAGAACGCCTCACCCAGCACTTCCAGCTGCACGCGCAGAAGGGTCGTGCCCTGCCCCGCCACGCTGTTGGCCACCCGGTGCAACGACATCTCCAGCATCCGGCAGCCCGGGCACTGGTCCTTGTGAAAATCCACCAGCACCCGCGGGTGCTCGGCCAGCAGCTGCTGGAACTGCTCAGGCGTGGTGGCGTCGATGATCTGCATCGCTGTTGCTCCAGTAATGGGCCAGGACCGTATTGATCCAAGCATCAATGGCTTCGGCATGGCGAACGCCATGCGGCATCTGTTCGATCTCCAACGGCGGATAGTCGCTGCGGAAATAGCGGATCAGCCGGTGCACGGCGCCGCAGTAGTACTCCTGCCCCCACTGCGTTTCGCCGGTGCCGAACACTGCCAGCTGCCGTGGCCGCTCGCCGCGCTCGGCGATGCCGGCCACCCACGCCTTCATCTCCGCCGGCGTGCGGCCAGCGTTGTCGGTCCAGCTGCCCAGCAGGACCAGATCGGCCTCGCCGGCGGCCAGTGGCGGCGCCTGGCGCAGGTCGTCGACCTCCTGCCAGTGCACCGCATGACCTGCGGCGCGGCAGCGCTCGGCGATCTGCCGGCCGAGTTCGCGGGTGTTGCCGCTCAACGAGGCGACCACCACCAGGATGCTCAGCGCGGCGCTGGGCTCAGAGATCGTCGAAGCCGTTGTCGACGTTGGTCTTCTTGTAGCTTGCATTGCGCATCTCGAAGAAGTCGGTCTTGGTTTCAGTGAAGTTGTCAGCGTAGGCCTTGATCCACGGCATCACGTTGTCGGTGGTGTCGCTGTACAGGCGCTCGATGCCGAGCATGCCGGCCATCTTGTTGGCGCGGTACTTCACGTAGCGCACCATCTCGTCCACGTCGATGCCATCGATGCCGTCCAGCACCTCCGACGACCACTGCGTCTCCAGTTCGATCGCGTGTTCGAACGATTGGTGCACGTAGGCGGTCAACTCGTTGGTCTGCAACTCCGGGTTCTCGCCGATGATGGCGCGGATCAGCTCGCTGATGAACTTGGTATGCGCCAGTTCGTCGCGGTTGATGAAGCTGATGATCTTGCCGGTGCCGTTCATGCGGTTCTGCCGCACCATGTTGTAGAAGTAGGCGAACCCGGAATAGAAGTTGATGCCTTCAAGGATCGAGGACTGGATCAGCGACTTGAGCAGGGTCTCGGCGGTCTTCTCGCGCATGAAGTCGTCGTACGCCCCCATGATCGGCGCGTTGCGCTTGATGATGGTCGGGTGGGTACGGGCGATCTCGAAGATGCGGTTCTGGTTTGGCAGATCGGTGATCGAGGCCAGCACGTAGCTGTAGCTCTCGTTGTGGATCACTTCCTGCTGGCCGATGATCGCCGCATTGGCATGCGCGGCCGGATCGGTGATGTACTCGGCCACGTTGTAGATGAAGCGGGTCTGCGGTGAATCGAGCGTGGCCAGCAGGCCGATGATCGAGTCGTACGCGTTCCTTTCGCGCGAGTTGAGCTCGCCGTACTGGCGGGCGTCCAGCTTCATGTCGACCTCGTCGGGAATCCAGAAGTTGGTCGACAGCTCCTTGTAGGCCCGATAGAACGACGGGTACGGGATGTCGTTCCAGTTGAGGATGCCACTGGTGCGGCCGTTGATGATGCCGGTGCTGCGGTTGGGATGGCGCGGTTCGAGGATCTTGATGCGGTCGAGGGGGGTTGCCATGGGTTTCTGCCTTCGTATTGCGTGCGTTGCCGTTGTAGAGCCGAGCCCACGCTCGGCTGCCTTGCGCCTGAGCCGAGCATAGGCTCGGCTCTACAGGAGTCGAAGCAATCAGCTGGAGCACCACTCGCATTCGCTGATGTCGATGTCGTTGGAGCGCACGTAGTACGTGGTCTTCAGGCCTTCGCGCCAGGCGCTCAGGTGCAGTTCCAGCAGCGTGCTCGCGCGGATGGTGCTGGGCACGTACAGGTTGAAGCTGATCGACTGGTCGACATGGCGCTGGCGGCGGGCGTTCTGGCGCACGCTGGCGAACTGGTCGACCTTGTAGGCACCCTTCTCGTAGTACGGCCAGGTTTCCAGCGACAGGCCCGGCGCTGCCACCGGCCGCCGGAAGTCCTTCTTTTCCTCGTAGTAGAACGCGCTGTAGATCGGGTCGATGGAGGCGGTGGAACCGGCAATCTGCGCGGTGCTCATGTTCGGTGCCACGGCCAGCAGCCAGCCGTTGCGCAGGCCGTGCGTGGCGACCTCGTGGGCCAGGCTGTCCCATGCGGCGCCGCTGTAGTCGCGGTCACGGAAGTAACGCCCGTTGTGCCAGTCACTACCCGCGAACATCGGGTAGCTGCCCTTCTCCTTCGCCAGCTGCGCGCTGGCCTGGATGGTCAGGAAGTTGATGCGTTCGTAGAGACGGTCGGCCAGTTCTTCGGCATCCGGTGATTCCCACTGGATCGCCTGCTGCGCCAGCAGGTGGTGCCAACCGAACGTGCCCAGGCCGATGGCGCGGTACTTGCGGTTGGTGATCGTGGCCTGCGGCACCGGCAACGCATTGAGGTCGATCACGTTGTCGAGCATGCGCACCTGGATCGGGATCAGGCGCTCCAGTACATCGGTGGCCAGTAGGTCATCCGGTGCGCTGATCGCCCGGCCGAGGTTGATCGAGGACAGGTTGCAGACCACGAAATCACCGGCACGGCGTGTGGTGACGATCTGGTCGCCGCTGACGATCTCCTGGATCATCCGCGTCGGGCTCATGTTCTGCAGGATCTCGGTGCACAGGTTGCTGGAATAGATCATGCCCGCGTGCTTGTTCGGGTTCCGGCGGTTGACCTCGTCGCGGTAGAACAGGAACGGGTTGCCGGTCTCCAGCTGGCTGAGCATGATCCGCTTGAACAGATCGATGGCCTTCACCGTGCGGCGGCTGATGCGCTCGTCGGCCACCAGTTCGGCGTAGCGGTCGCGGAAGCTGCCCGCGCCGCGCTTCTCGTCGTAGAAGTCCTGCAGGTACCAGCCCTTGGCCTGCTTCACCTCGTGCGGGTCGAACAGGTACCAGTCGGCGCGGCGCTCCACCGCCTCCATGAACAGGTCGGGCACGCACACCGAGGTGAACACATCGTGCGCGCGCAGGCGCTGGTCGCCGTTGTTGAGGCGCAGGTCCATGAACGCTTCGATGTCGCGGTGCCAGATGTCCAGGTACACCGCCACCGCGCCCTTGCGCTGGCCAAGCTGGTCGACCGACACCGCGGTGTTGTTGAGCTGCTTGATCCACGGCACCACGCCGCCAGAGGAATTGGCCACGCCACGGATCGGTGCGCCACTGCTGCGCACATAGCCCAGGTAGGCGCCAACGCCGCCGCCATGCTTTGACACGCGGGCGATATCGGTGTTGGAGTCATAGATGCCCTGCAGGCTGTCGTCCACCGTGTCGATGAAGCAACTGGACAGTTGCCCACCCACCTTGCCGGCATTGGCCAACGTTGGTGTGGCGACCGTCATGTACAGGTTGGACAGCGCCCAATACGCCTCGCCGACCAGCTGCATGCGCCGCTCACGCGGTTTTTCCTCCTGCATGAGGTACAGCGCGATGGTCAGCCAACGCTCCTGCGGCAGCTCGTAGACCTCGCGGCTGCGGTCGCTGGCCAGATAGCGCGTGGCCAGCAGGTACAGGCCGTTGTAGGCGAACAGGCGGTCGCGCTCCGGGTCGATCATCTCGCCGGCCTGCTGCAGCTCTTCCTTCGAATAGCAGCGCAGGATGTCGTTGCTGTAGATGCCGCGGTCAGCCAGGCTTTCCTGCAGGCCCACATACGAACCGTACTTCAGGCCGACGTCGTAGAAGCGGTTGCGGCTGGCGCGCTTGTACAGGCGGCGCAGGTAGATGCGCGCGGCAAACTGTTCCCACTCGGGTGCAACCAGGTCCACCCGCGATTCGGCCTCACGGATCAGCAGATCGACCAGGTCGTCGGCGCTGATGCTCGGTTTGCGCTCGACCATCGCCTGCACCACGCGGCGATAGTCGCTCACGTCCAGCTGCGGGAACTCGGCATGCACGGCGTCGATGCTGCGCTGCAGGCGCTCGGCCTCGAACGGCAGGCGGCGGTTGCCGGCCTCCTTGGTGATCCAGGTCGGCACGCGCTCGCCACCGGCGCGCAAGGCGTCGCCAGCGCCGGCCAGATCGGCCACGCGGAGGGTACTGTCGGTCATGGTGGTGAAACTCCAGGCTCGCACGCGCGTTGGCGGTCGATGCCACGGCGGCCCTGAACGCGATACCGGCGCACGGGGCGAACGGGTGGATTGCCAGGGCACGGGAACGTAGGTCGTCGGCATCTGCCTGCGCCTGCGGCCGGTATCCGGGCCGTGGGGGCGACCTGCGTCCGCACGATGGCGGCCGCGTCGACACGGCAAGCCTTCAGGGGCGGGCCGCGGGACGTTTGCTGCATGTCCGGCGGCGGCGGCTGACCGGGAGTGACGGCCACAACATAGTGGGGATATCCCGAACCGTCAACACAAGATGCGGTAATCAGCACATGTCGCGACGATCAGTCGCAGGATGCCGTGTTGCAGCTGCGGCGCCTTGTCGACAGCCCCTGCGTCCCCAGTTCGGTACAACATCCACTTTCCCCGGAACACCGCCCATGCGCGCTGCCCAGTACCCCTCCTTCGGCAACCCGGCCGACGTCCTTGCCATTGTCGATGCGCCGCTGCCCGAGCCCGGCCCCGGCGAGGTGCGCATCCGCACCGTGCTGGCCTCGATCCACAACCACGATCTGCTGACCGTGCGCGGCCTCTATGGCTACAAGCCGATCCTGCCGGCGATCGGTGGCAGTGAAGCGCTGGGCGTGGTCGATGCACTCGGCGATGGTGTCGACGGCCTGCAGATCGGCCAGCGCGTCGCCGCAGCCTCGGTACACGGTACCTGGGCCGAGGCCTTCATCGCGCCGGCACGCATGGTGATTCCGATGCCGGAGGCGATCCCCGACGAAATGGCCGCGCAGCTGATCGCCATGCCGCTGAGCGCGCTGATGCTGCTGGAGTTCCTGCACGTCGAGGCGGGCCAGTGGATCGTGCAGAACACCGCCAACGGCGCGGTGGGCAAGTCGCTGGCGATGCTGGCGCGGGCGCGTGGCGTGCATGTAGCCAACCTGGTGCGCAATGCGGATGCCGTCGCACAGTTGCAGGCGCTGGGTATCGATCATGTGTTCGACACCTCGGTGGACGGCTGGAAGGATCGCGTTCGTGAAGCGACCGGCGAAGCACAGGCAGCGGCCGCCGTGGATTCCATCGGCGGCGACGCCAGCGGTGACTTGGTCGACCTGCTCGGCCACAACGGCACGCTGGTGTCGTTCGGCGTGATGAGCGGCGAACCGATGCGCATCCCGGCCGGCGGCCTGATCTACAAGGAAGCGACGGTGAAGGGCTTCTGGGGCAGCAAGGTCAGCCAGGCGATGGCGGTGGAGGACAAGCGCCGGCTGGTTGGCGAACTGCTGAAGCGTGCGGCTGGCGGCGAGCTGACGCTGCCGGTGGAGCAGATCTTCGCACTGGACGATATCGCCCAGGCAGCGAAGGCCGGTGCGGGTTCGGGTCGTAACGGCAAGGTGCTGCTGCGGCCGTGATCGTCTGACATTGCGTTCTGTAGCCGAGCCATGCTCGGCTGCTTTCCGGCCAGTGTGTGGAGCCGAGCGTAGGCTCGGCTCTACAGGGGCGTGCGGACCAACGGTCCGCACCCACCGAGCCGGTTCGTTAAGAACCTGTGATGTATAACTGAATGCGCTTTCGTCATTGGAAGGCGCATGTGCCTGCGTGCGGTACTGACGGCTCCTCCCCCGTTCGGCGTTGTCGCTTCCATGTACCGCACCACCCTGAACCTGCTTGCCGGCGCCATTGCGCTGGGCCTCACCGCCGGCGCTGCCGGCGCCGCTGAATCGGCCGATACCGGCAAGGACAGCACCACTCTCGGCACCGTACTGGTGACCGGCTCCAACATCAAGCGCAGCGACACTGCCGGGCCGAATCCGGTGCAGATCGTCAGCCGAGAGCAGATCGAGCAGACCGGCCGCGCCACCCTCACCGACGTGCTGCGCAACCTGTCGGCCAATGCCGGCAACAGCTTCGACGAGCAGTACACCGGCAGCTTTGCCGCGGGCTCGGCTTCGATCGGCCTGCGTGGCCTGTCGCCGAAGAACACGCTGGTGCTGGTCAACGGCTACCGCGTGTCCAACTTCGGCTTCGCGCTCAACACCCAGGACACCTTCGTCGACCTCAATGCGCTGCCGATCAGCGCGGTCGAGCGCATCGAAGTGCTGAAGGATGGTGCCTCGGCGGTGTACGGTTCCGACGCCATCGCCGGCGTCATCAATATCATCCTGCGAAAGAACTTCCAGGGCGTGGAAGTGGGCGGCGGCCTCGGTACCGCCACCCAGGGCGGTCTCGACGAACGCAAGGCCAGCCTGCTGGCCGGCTTCGGTGACCTCGAACAGCAGGGCTGGAACGTGCTGTTCGGGCTGGACCTGCTCAAGCGTGATCGCCTCGACGCCGACCAGCGTGCCTACACCCGCAGCGGCGATTTCCGCGACAAGCCCGGTGGCCGCCTGGCCGGCTGGTCCACTGCCGGTGGCAACTGGCTGTCCAACCCGCGCGCGCCGCAACCGTTCGCCAACTGCCCGGATGGCAGCCAGCTGCGCCCGTACAGCGATTTCGGCAGCACCCTGCCCGGCCAGGCCTGCGCCTTCAACGCGCAGCCGTTCAAGACCCTGCAGCCCGGCGCCGAGCGCCTGCAGGCGTCGTTGAGTGCAACCTACCGCTTCAATGACAACGTCGAGGCGTTCGCCGACGTGCTGTACAGCCACAACAAGGCCGACCAGATCTTCAGCGCGCCGCTGACCGTCGGCCCGGGCCTGCGTGCCTACAACCCGGCCACCGGCACCCTGATCGACGTGCCGGCGGTGCTGCCGGTCGGCCACCCGAACAACCCGGGCAGCACGCCATTGCCGTTCGAGTACACCTTCTTCGACATCGGCCCGCGCCTGAAGGACAACACCCAGGTGTTCTACCGTGCCCTGGCCGGCGTGCGCGGCAGTGGCGAGCGCTGGGACTGGGAAGTGGCGGCGCTGACTTCGCAGAGCGCGCAGCGAGAATACGTCGACAATTTCGTCAACCGCTACGCGTTCGAACAGATCCTGCGCGATGGCAGTTACAACTTCCTCAACCCGTCCGCCACGCCGGGCGCGCTGGATGCACTGCGCCTGCAGACCAAGCGGCCAGGCTGGTACAAGCTGCACTCGTTGAACCTGAAGGCCTCGACCTCGCTGTGGGAGATGCCAGCCGGTACGGTCGGCTTTGCCTGGGGTGCGGAGTTCCGCAAGGAATCACTGGATGCGCGCACCAGCGCGCAGGTGCTGTCGGGCACCGAACTGCGCCCGGCCATCAACGTGGTCAACGGCGAGCGCCAGGTCAGCGCCGCCTATGCGGAACTGAGCGTGCCGCTGCACCGCACGCTGGAGCTGCAGGTGGCCGGTCGTGGCGACCACTATGACGACTTCGGCAAGGCGTTCTCGCCGAAGGTAGCGCTGCGCTGGCAGCCGCTGGACAGCCTGCTGCTGCGTGGTTCGTTCTCGCGTGGCTTCCGTGCACCGTCGCTGCCGGAGATCGCGCCGGGCCAGACCGTCAGCTACGGCTCGGTGATCGATCCGTTGGATCCATTGCAGCCCGGTGGCAGCCGTGGCGTGACCAACATCCGCACCGGCAATCCGGACCTGAAGGCCGAACGCTCGCGCAACTTCAACGTGGGCGCGGTGTGGTCGCCCGATGGCGATACCAGCATCGGCCTGGACTGGTACCGCATCGAGCAGGACAACCTGGTCAAGCCGGACAGCGCGCAGTTCATCGTCGACAACCCGACGCTGTTCCCCGGCCGCGTGCAACGTGATGCACAGGGGCGCATCCAGTTCATCACCAACCAGTATGCCAACCAGGGCGAGCTGACTACCTCGGGCCTGGACCTGGAAGCCAACCGCACCTTCCGCACCGACGGCTGGGGCAACTTCACCGTGGCCGGCAGCTGGACCCATCTGCTCAGCTTCAAGCAGCCGCTGGTGGCCGGTCAGGCACCGTATGAAGGGGCCGGCAACAACCGCCACGGCGCACTGCCGCGCACCCGTGGCACCACGTCGCTGAACTGGGCGGTGGGCGACTGGAGCAGCACGCTGAGCCTGCAGTACGTGAGCGGCTACGACCAGCGCGTGGCCACGGCGACCAGCAACCCCGGCCTGCGTGACCGCATCAAGCCGTATCACCAACTGGACCTGTATGTGGCCTACGAAGGCATTGCCAACACTACGCTGTCGCTGTCGGTGCTGAACCTGACCGACAAGGATCCGCCGTTCGACCCGGCCGGTGGCTCCAACGGTTTCGACATCAGCCAGTACAACCTGCGCGGACAGTTCGTCTCGCTGGGCGCTCGTTACAGGTTCTGATTGCCACTGTAGAGCCGAGCCATGCTCGGCTGCTCTTCCGACACCGAGGAGCCGAGCGCGGGCTCGGCTCTACAGGGGGTGCGGACCAACGGTCCGCACCCACCGCATCACCGGCTCAGGTGCAGGAACTGCAGGTGCCGTTCGTACTGGCTGATGATGTCATTGATGATCTGCTTGCGGCTGTAGCCCACCAGGTCGTAGTCCTGGCTGCCTTCGAACAGATGCACTTCAGCGCGGTAGTAACGCTGGTTGCGCAACTGCTGTGCGGCGAACGACGGGGTCAGGTAGCCGCTCAGGATCACCCTGTACAGGAAGTCCTGCTGCTCGCCGTGATTCACCGTCAGCTCCATGTCGCCGGCCTCGAAGCGCGTGGACACGTCCCAGCCCTGGCCGCGCAGCTGTTCGGCCACCGCCTCCATCGCCGGCTTCACCGTGTCGTCCATGAAGCGGTAGACCTGGTCGCGCACCGGGAAATGCATCGCCTGGCTCAGGCGCTGGCGCCAGCCCTGGTGGTGGCGGTCGTCACCGATCAGCGGCGATGGCCGGTACTGCAGCGCGCGCTTGCGGTGCGATTCGTCACTGAAGGCGCGGGTCAGCCCCCACATCATCAGCAGCAGCACCGCCGAGAACGGCAGCGACGCCAGCACCACCGCCGATTTGAGCGCATCGATGCTGCCGGCCAGCAGCAACCCGGCGGTCAGCACCGCGATCACCGTGCCCCAGAACACGCGAAGCCAACGCGGACCATCATCCTCCGGCGCACCGCCGTGCGAGGACAGCGTGGACAACACCACTGCCCCCGAATCAGCCGAGGTCACGAAGAAGATGAAGCTGACCAGCACCGTCACCGCGATCACCGTGCGGCTCCACGGATAGCCATCGAGCAGTGCATACAGCACCGTCGGTGGATCATCCACTGCCAGCTGTGCCAACTGCTGCTGGCCGTGGTGCAGCACCTGGTCCAGAGCACTGTTGCCGAAGATCGACAGCCAGGCCAGGGTGAAGCCCAGCGGAATCAGCAGCACGCCGAACACGAACTCGCGGATGGTGCGGCCACGCGAGATGCGGGCGATGAACAGGCCGACGAACGGCGCCCAGCCGATCCACCAGGCCCAGTAGAACACCGTCCAGCCGCCCAGCCATTCGGGACGGCCGCCATAGGCGTACACATCGAAACTCTTGCCCACCACGCTACCGAGGTAGTCGCCCAGGTTCTGCATCAGCGTGCTGAGCAGGTACTGGGTGGGCCCCGCGCACAGCATGAACAGCACCAGCGCGATCGCCAGCAGCATGTTGATGTTGGCCATCCAGCGCACGCCCTTTTCCACCCCGGAAACGGCCACCGCCACCGCTGCGCCCATCATGGCGACCACCAGGATGATCTGCACCAGGTTGGAGTGCGGGATGTTGAACAGGTGCGACAGGCCGGCGTTGAGGTGCAGCACGCCGAAGCCCATGTCGGCACCGATGCCGAACACGGTGGCGACAATGCCCAGCGCGTCCACGGTGTAACCGATCGGCCCGTTGATGCGCTTTCCGATCAGCGGATACAGCGCCGAGCGCAGGGCCAGTGGCAGGTTGTGGCGGTAGGCGAAGTAGGCCATCGCCATCGCCGCCAGCGCGAACACGCCCCAACCATGCAGGCCCCAGTGCAGGAACAGCAGCTGCATGGCCTGGCGCGCACCAGCCTCGCCCGCGGCCGCATCGCCCTGCGGCGGTTGCAGGTAGTGGGTCAGCGGCTCGGAAACGCAGAAGAAGAACAGGGTGATGCTGATGCCGGCGGCGAACAGCATGCCGGCCCAGGAGAGGTAACTGAACTCCGGTTCGTCATGGTCGGCACCGAGCTTGATGCCACCGTACTTGGACAGCGCCACGCCGACCACGAACACCAGGTACAGGGTCATGGCCAGCAGGTAGTACCAGCCGACATTCAGTGCGGCCCAGTCCTGCGCCTTCAGCAGCAGGCGGCCTGCGCCCAGCGGGAACAGGCTGACGAACAGCGCGAACGCCACGACAACGATCGCCGCGAAGGCGAACACAGGCCGAAGGGTGCGCACCGGGGATTGTTGCGGCTCCAGTACATCCATGGGGCGGCGTTCTCCGGTAGATCAAAGGGTTAGCCGGCCGATTCTGGCTGAACCGCAGTGGACAGAGCATGAAGTTGCGCCCTGCGGTCACAGGGCCATCCCGCGATTCCGTGTTATCACGCGCGCGCTGCTGCGTGCCTGCGCCTGCCGGCACCGCGCGGGCCACATTGATCGCAGCCGCGCGCGTACTGTCCAATCACGACATCACATGCACCGCGCACAGCTTGTTGCCGTCCGGGTCGCGCAGGTAGGCCAGGAACAGCTGGCGCCCGGCCATGCTGCGGATCCCGGCCGGATCTTCGATGGCGGTGCCACCGTGGGCGACACCGGCGTCCTGCCAGCCACGCACGGCCTCGGCGCTGTCGAGGGTGAAACCAATCGTGCCGCCGTTGGCATGGCATGCGGGCTGACCGTCGATCGGTGCTGTGACGATGAACATGCGGCCATCCTTGAAGTACACCAGCCGGCCCTTGTCATCGAAGACGCCCGGACGTGCGCCCAAGGCGCCGAACAACGCATCGTAGAAGCGATGCGCGACGTCCATGTCGTTCGTTCCAACGGTGATGTGGCTGAACATGCGGGCACTCCTTGTGAGAAGAGCGCAGTGTCGGCGAGCGCTGCAGGCATCGCAAATCCTCCGCCCGTGTCCGCTGCCAACTGCCGAGGAATTTGTCGTGCGCCGCCCGATCACACTATAATGCGAATCATTCTCATTAATGACCGATACCGATGGCCGTGCCCGCCACCTCCAGCACCGCGCTGGCGGGGTTCTACCGCGAACACCATGGCTGGCTGCTGGGCTGGCTGCGCCGCCGCACCCATGACGCCGACTGCGCCGCAGACCTGACCCAGGACACCTTCCTGCGCCTGCTCAGCCGTCGCGTCGACCCGACCGGATTGCGCCTGCCGCGCGCCTATCTCAGCACCATCGCGCACGCCCTGCTGGTCAATCACTGGCAGCGCGCGGACCTGGAACGCGCCTATCTGGCCGCACTGGCCGCACAACCGGAGCCGGTGCATCCCTCGGCAGAGGAGCGCACGCAGGCGCTGCAGCTGCTGCATGCCATCGCCGACATGTTGTCCGGCCTGGCCGAGCGGCCACGGCGTGCCTTCCTGCTGGCGCGGCTGTCCGGCCTGGGCTATGCGGAGATCGGCGTGCAGCTCGGCGTGTCCGAACGCATGGTCAAGAAGTACATGGCGCAGGCCATGCTGCACTGCCTGCGCCTGTCCGGCGACGCGGCGGCATGAGTGTGGCATTGGCCAGCCCGGCGCTGGAACAGGCAGCCGAATGGTTCGCGCTGCGCCAACAGGGCTGGAGCGACGGCGACCAGCGGCGCTGGCACGTCTGGCTGCAGGCCGATGCTGGTCACGCCGATGCCTGGCGACGGGTCGAGGCGGTCTGGCAATCGTTCGCCCCGCTGTCGGCACCGGCGGCAGCAACGGCGCTGGATGCCGCAGGCCGTCGCCGCCGGCAGGCTCTGCGCGGCCTCGGAGGTGCACTTGGCATCGGCGCGGTCTCGCTGCTGGGCCTGCATGGCCTGCAGGCACAACGTGGCCTGCAGACACAACGCACCGCCGCCGGACATACCGGGCACTGGATACTGGCAGACGGCAGCCAGCTGTGGCTCAACGCCGACAGTGAAGTCACGATCGACATCGGCAGCGACCGCCGCGCCCTGCATCTGCTGCGTGGCGAAATGCTGCTGCAGACCGGCCATCACCCCGCCTTCGCCGACATGCCCTTGAGCGTGCATGTGCCGGGCGCACGCCTGCAGCCGATCGGCACCCGCTTCGCGGTCGGTCGCGAGGCGCAGGGCAGCCGCTTGGATGTATTTGAAGGTGCCGTGCGCTGCCTGCCGCTGTTCGGCCCATCGTTGGACGTGCCCGTCGGCGGTGCGGTGCAGATCGGCCCGATGGGTGGACTCTCCCCGGTGGCTGCGGATCCGTTGCGCGGTGACTGGCAGGAGGGACGCCTGCAGGTGCAGGACACACCCATGATACGGATCATCGATGAGCTGGCCCGTCACCATCAGGGCTATCTCGGTTGTGATCCGGCGCTTGCTGCATTGAAAGCCACGGCGGTGCTGCCGCGACTCGACAGCATGCAGGCACTGCAACTGTTGGCCCGCGCCCTGCCGATCCGCATCGAGCAGCGCTGGCCGTGGTGGACCGTCGTGCGTCCGCTTTGAAATCGCGGTTCCCTTTCTGTGCGCTCACCGGGCAATACAAGGGAACCCATTGCGGATGTTGCCGCCCCCATGAAACTGCCCTGCCCCTCCCCTCGCCCCCTGACCATCGCGCTGTGCCTGGCCCTGGCCTCCCCGTGCCTGCTGCCGGCCGCCGCCCATGCACAGGACACTGCGGCCGCCATTCGCTGGCAGATCCCGGCTGGCCCGCTCGACCAGGCCCTGACCGCATTCGGCCAGCAGTCGGGCCTGTCCATCGCTGCCGATGCGCGCCTGACCCGCGGCCGCCACAGCAAAGGCGTGCAGGCCACGCTCGGCACGGACGCCGCATTGGCGCAGATGCTGGCCGGCACCGGCCTGGCCTTCCAGCGTGATGCCAGCGGCGTGGTGCTGCAGGCGGCGCCTGCCGCTGAAGCCGGCGTACGCCAGATCGGCACCCTGCGCGTGGCCGGCCAGGCCAGTGAAGGCGCTTCGCCGTGGGGGCTCGCCGATGCAGATGCGGTCTACCGCGACAGCGGCTCGCGCGTGCATCTGGACCGCCAGCAGCTGGAACGCTTCCGCGGCCAGTCGATCGGCGACGTGCTTGCCAGTGCGGTGGGCGTACACACCGCTGACGTCCGCAACGGCGGTGCGCTGGACGTCAACATCCGTGGCCTGCAGGGCCAGAACCGGGTGCCGGTGATCATCGACGGCGGCCAGCAGGCCATCGATGTTTATCGCGGCTACGCCGGCGTGCAGCAGCGCAGCTACCTCGACCCGGACCTGATCAGCGCGATCAGCATCGAGAAGGGGCCAAGCCTCGCCGCCAACGCCGCCAGCGCGATCGGCGGCGTGGTCTACATGGAAACATTAAACGTCGATGACATCCTCGATGATGGCCAGACCTGGGGCCTGCGCGTGCGCGGCGGCGTGGCCGACAACAGCATCGACCGCACCCGCACCTTCAAGCAGATCGCGCGTGGCAGCGACAACCGCAACAGCCTGCGCGACCCGCGCGACTGGAATGGCAGCGCGGCCTTCGCCCAGCGCGGCGAAGACTGGCAGCTGGTCGTGGCCTATGCGCGGCGCCGCCAAGGCAACTTCTTCGCCGGCAGCAACGGTGCGCATCGCTATGACAACCAGCACCTGTCCAGCGGCGGCACCGGCATGTCCGGCCAGGCGGTGTCCAAGCTCTTCCATCCGGGCGATGAAGTGCTCAACACGCATACCGACAACGAATCGGCGTTGCTGAAATTCACCTGGACACCCAACCCCGACCAGCGCCTGGAGCTTAGCCACCGCTACTTCAATTCGAGTTTCGGCGAGATCATGCCGTCGGCGATCGGACGCGTGGGTGAGTCCAACGAATGGGTGACCTACGTGGACAAGGCCAACACCATGTTCCAGTTCGAACCCGGCAAGATGCGGGTCAACGCTACCTCGCTGCGCCATCGTTACCGCCCCGAGGCGCACCCGTGGCTGGACCTGAGCAGCACGCTGTGGTTCACCACCGCCACCAGCCGCATGTTCAACAGCAACATCGCCAACACGCCGCTGTTCAAGGACGTGCCCAACGACCAGATGCCCGACACGCTGGGTGAGACCTACGGCCCCGGCCTGCAGTCGGACGTGAAGACCCGGCGCTGGGGCGTGGACAGCAGCAACACCACGCGTTTCAGCAATACGCTGGGCGCCTGGACGCTGCGCTATGGCGCGTCCTTGCAGCACGAAGACACCGCACCGAACTCGCCGGTGCTGCCGGTGGACTACAACAACAACCGCTACCTGCGCTCGGGCACGCGCCGCGAGGCCAGCGCGGTGGCATCGTTGCAATGGCAGCCGTGGGACTGGCTGTCGCTGACGGCCGGCGGCCGCTTCATCGACTACCGCACCCGCGACCGCAACCGCGTGGCCTTCGTCAGTGAATCGCGCGACCTGCGCTATACCTTCGCGCGCCTGAGCAAGGGCGGCCAGCTGCTGCCAGGCTGGTACAAGGAGTGGTACCCGGATGCACAGGGCAACTATACGTATGACTCGCTGCGCGCCACGCCCTATGGCGACAGCACGCTGGGCCAGACCTACGACTTCGACGGCTTCATCCGTGACCCGCGCGGTGCCAACGGCTTCTACACCAAGCAGATTCCCACCGCCTGGGGCTACAAGCCGGCGATCCGTCGCTCGGGCCACGGCGTTGCGCCCTATGCAGAAGCGCGCTTCAACGTCGACGCGGACATGTTCTTCTACGTGAAGTATGCGCAGGGCTGGAAGATGCCCAGCCTGTTCGAGTCGACGCTGGGCAACAGCACCTCGGCCCCGGTGGCCGACCTGAAGCCGGAGAAGAACCGTTCCTGGGACATCGGCTTCAGCCTGCTCAAGCAGGACCTGTGGCGTGACGGTGATCGCCTGGCGTTCAAGGTGGCCTGGTTCAAGAACGATATCGACAACGCCATCACCCGTCGCTTCGATTCCAGCAACTGGGCCTTCTACGTCGACAACGTCGACAACTACACGGTGTCCGGTTACGAGCTGCAGTCCGGCTATGACGCCGGCATCGCCTACCTGGACCTGTCGGCCAGCTACTACCAGCGCGCACGCACCTGCGACGCGGCCACCGCCAAGCGCCTGCGCGACGACCCATATGCAAAGTGGAGCAAGCTGGACACCACGCCGGACTGCGTGGACGGCGGCTTTGGCACCTCGTTCGTCAACGCGCAGAACCCGCCGAAGTACTCGATCCACAGCACGCTGGGCTTCCGTCTGTTCGATCGCCGCCTGGATACCGGCATCCGACGCACCTACAACAGCGGCCCCACCCATGAACTCGACAAGCCTTGGAACACCACCGGCTCGACCGGCCTGCAGAACATCTACCTGCCGACCGCCATCTACGACTTCTATGCACGCTGGCAGTTCACCCCGCGCAGCGAAGTGGAACTGGTGGTCAGCAACCTGCGCAACACCTACTACATGGACACGCTGGCGATGAGCCTGATGCCCGGCCCGGGCCGCACCACGCGGCTGAACTTCACCGCACGTTTCTAAGCTCTGCGGATGCGGCAGCGCCCCGGAGAAATCCTCCCCGGGGCGCTTGCCTGCGGCGGCTCACGCTCTGGCAGGTGCCAACCCTGGTTGGCTTAGCGCCGGTAGGTGCCAACCTTGGTTGGCACAGCGACTGAGCACTGGTAGGTGCCAACCTTGGTTGGCACGGCGACTGAGCACTGGTAGGTGCCAACCTTGGTTGGCACGGCGACGCGTTACTTCGCAGTACTCAGCAGCAGCACCGCAACAGTGACCAGACCGATGCCGACCCAGCCGATCGGGCGCAGGCGGTTGCCGAACAGCAGGCGGCCGCAGGTGGCGGTACCGATCACGCCGATCGCTCCCCACATTGCATAGGCGGTGGCCAGATCCATGTAACGCACGGCCTGGCCCAGCAGGGCGAAGGCGATCCAGACCAGGATGATCGCACCGACACCCCAGCGCCAACGACGGAAACCTTCCGACTTGGCGACCATCATGTTGGCGGCGACATCGATCAGTGCCGAACAGATCACGAAAAGCAGGGCCAGGGTATTCATCAGTGCGCCTCCCCGAGAGTGACGCAGACGATGCCGACCACCGCCAGTACCAGGCCGACCAGCTGCTGCAGCGACAGGCTTTCACCAAAGACGGTGAGGCCGACCACGGTCAGCAGGGTCAGGCCCAGGCCTTCCCACACTGCGTAGGCCACGCCCACGGCGATGCGGCCCACCGACTGCGCCAGGAAGAAGTAGGACAGCGCCAGCGCGCCGGCCATGATCAGATAACCGGTCCAGCCGCCATCGCGGGCGGCATGGGCCATGAACGAGGTGCCGACCACTTCGGCGACGATCGCCACGGTCAGGCAGGCCCAGGCGACCAGCGCGCCACGGGCGGGGACAGTACGGGACATGTGAAGCTCCTTGCAGGGCGGGGACCGCGCCGCCTTTTCAATAGATCCACGCGATGCGTGGAGGGTCCGGAGTGCCCCGCAGACAGGGGCGATGGCGACCAGTATCATCGCCTTTTACGGTGGTATCAAAATGGATTCCATCGACAGGAGCGATGGATCAATGCCCTACTCCCCTGAATCCCTGCAGGCCTTCGTGGAAGCCGCCGCGCTGGGCTCGTTTTCGGCCGCGGCACGGCGGTTGCGCAAAACGCAGTCGACGGTCAGCACCGCCATTGCCCACCTGGAGGCCGACCTGGGCGTGAGCCTGTTCGATCGCAGTGGGCGCTACCCGCAGCTGACCGAGGCCGGGCGCCAGGTACTTGGGCACGCGCAGGAGATCCTGGCCGCCGATGCGCGCCTGCAACAGTTGAGCGTGCGCCTGGCCGCACCGGTCGAGTCGCGCCTGACCGTGGTGTTTTCCGATGTCTACCAGCTCGATCCCGGGCAGCGGATCCTGCAGCGCTTCGCCGAGGCGTTCCCGGAGATCGAACTGGAATGGCTGGATGCCGAGGGCGAGGACGTACTGGAGCTGGTCGGCAGTGGTCGCGCCGGACTGGGCCTGCTGCCCAGGCAGGAGCGCTATCCCGATGGGCTGGTCGCCCGACCGCTGGCCCACCACAGCGAACTATCGGTGTACGTGGCTCGCGAACACCCGCTGGCCCGCGCCGGACGTCGCGCCGCCGCACAACTGGCGCGGCATCGGCAGGTGCGGTTGAGTGCGGAAGTCGATCAATCCCGCTTGGTCACCGGCCTGGCCTGGACCGCCACCGACTACCTGATGGTGATGGAGATGGCCGAGGACGGCATCGGCTGGGCCGAACTGCCGCGGGCACTGGTGCAGCGCTATGACCGTGGGCGGCTGGTGGAGCTGGTGCTGCCCGGCTGGCCGCGGCGCATCCACAGCGACCTGCTGTGGCGCCGCGACACGCCGCCGGGACCGGCCGCACTGTGGTGGGCCGACGCGCTTGGATGAACCGAAAAAAGGGGACGGAGGGGATTAAGTTGTTTGTGGCACAAACGACTTAATCCCCTCCGTCCCCTTTTTCATCAACGATGGGCCAACGCGTAATCCAGCGCCGAACACACCGCTGCGACCTGGGCGTCGTTGCACTGCTGCGGGGTGGCGCGCGGGCTGTCCGGGTAGACCTCGGTGGTGGTGGTGTAGGTCGCACCGGTGATGCCGGCACACAGGCCCAGCTTCACCAGCGGGTACTCGATCACGCCATGGGCGACCACCGGCGAACCGATGATCTCGCCCGTGTCGTCGGCCGGGGCGATGTGGGTGACCTTCTCCACCTCGGCAATCACCGCCTGCTGGAAGGCCGGTTGCGGGTTCTCGCTGTCGTCCACCAGATAGAAGCCATCCGGAATCAGGCCCGGCTCGAACGGCTTGCCGTCACGTGCGGCCAGCGCCGGGCGGAACTCGCTCTCGTCGCTGTCGGTGGTTTCGTGCAGGTCGATATGCAGCACGAACTGTCCCTGGTAAGGCGCGATCAGCTCGATGACAGCGGTCGATTCGCGTGCCGGACCATCGGCGCGGAAATTGCGGTTCGGATCGATCGCATCGAAGTTCCAGCGGTTGATGCGCTCGAAACCCCACGGGTTCACGCACGGCGCCACCAGCAGGTTGGCCTTGCCGGCATAGTCGGCGGCGTGCTTCTCAAGGAACTCCAGTGCGCCCATCACGCCGCTGGTTTCGTAGCCGTGCACACCACCGGTGACCAGCGCGGCCGGCAACGCCGGGTTCCAGTCGCGGCTGCGCAGGGCGAACAGGGTGTAGGTCTCGCCGGCGTAGTCGAGCTGCCCGTAGGCCACCTTGTCGAAGCGCGAGGCCAGCGCCTCGATGCGCGGCAGCACCTCCTCGTCGTAGCGACGCAGGCGCTGCTGGCGACCGCGCCACGCCTCCCGTTCCGCCGCTCCCCACGGCTGGCCAGGGGTTCCGACGGGGTAGAAGGCGGCGTTGGACATGGCGGATCTCAGCGAGTCAGGAAGCAATCGCCCACTCTACCACCGGGGCATCCGCATGAACCGGTAGCGCATTCCATTGGCGAATGGAATCAGCAATAATTCTCATTTACGACCTTCCACAACCCGCACCGATGCCCATCCCTGCCCTGCAACCGGCCCGCCTGCCGCTGGCCACCGCCCTTGCCCTGTGCCTGCTCCCGGCCGCTACCGCCTTCGCCCAGGACGGCGCCACCACGCTGGACAGCATCCAGGTTTCCGGCAGCTGGCTCGGCACCGGCCTGCATGACAGCGTGAAGAGCTTCGCCGGCGCACGTACCGTGGTCGACCGCCAGCGCATCGAGGCCAGCGGCGCGGCCAGCATCGGTGATGCCATGCGCCGCATCCCCGGCGTGCAGGTCACCGACAACTCCGGCACCGCCGGCAGTTCGGTGTCGCTGAACATCGGCGTGCGTGGCCTCACCGGCCGCTACTCGCCGCGCTCGACCGTGCTGCTCGATGGCGTGCCGCTGGCCGTGGCGCCGTACGGCCAGCCGCAGCTGTCGTTCGCGCCGACCAGCCTGTCCAACATCGAGTCGATCGACGTGGTGCGCGGCGGCGGCGCGGTGCGCTACGGCCCGCAGAACGTGGGCGGCATCATCAACTTCAGCACCCGCGCCATTCCCACCGAGGCAGGCCTGCACGGCGAAGCGGGCGTGCGCTACACCGCCTACGACCATGGCGGCGGTGACAGCACCCAGTACAACGCCTTCCTCGGCGGTACCGGCGACAACGGGCTGGGCGCCGCCCTGCTCTACTCCGGCCAGGATGGCCGCGGCTGGCGACAGGGCAGCGATGATCGCTTCAACGACCTTGCGCTGAAGTTCGCCTACGCCATCGATGCGCACCAGGAACTGCGCGCCAAACTGTCCTACTACGATGTGCGCTCGCTGACGCCGGGCGGCCTGACCCGCGCCCAGTACGAGGCCGATCCGTTCCAGAACACCCGGCCGACCGATTTCTGGAAGGGCCACCGCACCGGCATCGACCTGGGCTACACCAACACGCTGTCGGCCAACAGCGAGTTCGAGGTGCTGGCCTATTACAACGAGAGCACCCGTGCCAGCTCGCTGATCAATGCCGCCAATACCCAGCTGACCGTGCAGCCGCGCGACTACCGCGTGCTAGGCATCGAGCCGCGCTACACCCAGCGCCTGCACTGGGGCGCCAGCGTGCACGACATCACCGCCGGCTACCGCTTCCTGCGCGAGCGCGGCAACGACCGCAGCTACACCGTCACCCGCCGCACCGGCGTGGCCAGTGCCACCACCCGCTTTGACAACGCCACCGATGCCCATGCGTTCTACATCGACGACCGCATCGCGATCGGCCAATGGCGGATCACTCCGGGCGTGCGCATGGAGTGGATCGATATGGACCGCCGCCAGGCCGGGGGCACGGCGACCTTCAGCAGCCGCAACGACAAGGCCCTGCCCTCGCTCAACGTCGCCTACCTGCTGACGCCGCAGCTGACCGTGTTCGGCAACTACACCACGTCGTTCGGGCCGGTGCAGAACATCCAGCTGAACTCGCAGACCGCCCGCAATCCGCTGAACCCGGAGGTGGCAAAGACCGCCGAACTGGGCGCGCGCTGGCAGGACGGCGCACTGCGCGCGGAAGTGACCGTGTTCAAGATGCGCTTCGACAACCAGATCCTGCAGGTGCCGGGTATCACCCCGCCCACCTTCCAGAACATTGGTGCCACCGACCACAAGGGTGTGGAGAGCGCGCTGGAGTACCGCTTCGCCGAGGACAGCGCACTGGCCGGGCTGGAGCTGTACGCCAACTACACCTGGACCAAGGCGATCCAGCAGTCCGGTGACAACCGCGGCCTGGACGTGCCCTTCCACTCGCGCGACACCGACAGCGTCGGCGCCCGCTACGCCCTGGCCGGCTGGACGTTCAATGTCTCCAGCACCCACCAGAGCGGTCAGTTCTCCGATGCCGCCAACACCTGGGAAGAAACCGCCGATGCGCGCGTGGGCCGCGTGCCGGGCGTGCGCCTGTGGAACGCGCAGGTGGCCTGGCAGGTGCCCGGGCTGGGTGACAGCGAGATCGCGCTGGGCGTGAACAACCTGGCCGACAAGCGCTGGTATACCCGCAACGTCGATGGCAACGCCGGCCGCATGGCAGCCGCGCCGCGCACGTTCTACGTGCAGGGCCGCTACCGCTTCTGAAGCGGTAATCGCCCGATGCAGTGACGGTGGCGATCACGGTGGCGGCGTATCATGCCGCCACCATGTCACCGTCTGCTTTGCCATCGCGCCTGCATCTGGCCTTCCAGGGCCTGCGCCTGAGACTGCGCGGCAGCGACCTCTGGTTCATCGCACTTGCGCTGCTGGTCGGCCTGATCGCCGGCTACCTGACCCTGCTGCAGTCCGGCATCGCACGCTGGCTGCAGGGCACCCTGTACGGGCTGGATGAAGGCATGCGCCTGAGCTCCCTGCCCTCGCTGACCTGGACTGCGTTGCTGGTGCTGCCGCTGGGTGGCCTGCTGGTCGGGCTGGTCAGCCTGGCCGCGACCCGGCTCAAGCGCCCCCTGCTTGATGCGGTGGAAGCCAATGCCCTGCATGGCGGCCGTATGTCGATGCGCGACAACCTTATCGTTCTGACACAGACCCTGCTGTCCAATGGTTGCGGTGCCTCGGTCGGGCTGGAGGCTTCCTATACGCAGATGGGTGCCGGCAGCGGTTCGCAGCTGGGCCGGGTGATGCGCCTGCGCCGCAACGACGTGCGCATCCTGGTCGGCGCCGGCGCCGCCGGTGCCATCGCCGCCGCCTTCGGTGCGCCCCTGGCTGGTGCGTTCTATGCCTTCGAAATCGTCATTGGCGCCTACACCCCGGCCGCACTGGCGCCGGTGGCGGTTGCCGCACTGGCCGGCGCGTTCGTGGCCGACCAGGCCGGCATCGAGGCCTATCTGCTGCCTGCCGCCTCGACCATCGACGTGCGTGCAGCGGACTACGCCATCTACGGCCTGCTCGGCTGCTGCTGCGCGATGGTCGGTATTGTCATCATGCGCTTGATCGCGTCCATCGAAGGCACGGTCAAGCGCAGTCCGCTGCCGCTGTGGGGACGGCCGGTGGTGGGCGGCCTGCTGCTGATTCCGCTGGCCCTGGCCAGCCCGCAGGTGCTGTCGTCCGGACATGGCGCGCTGCACCTGGACCTGACCACGCATCTGCCGCTTATCTGGATCGGCGGCCTGCTGACCCTGAAGTGCCTGGCCTCGGGCATCTCGTTGGGCTTCGGCTTCCGGGGCGGCCTGTTCTTCGCCTCGCTGTTCATGGGCACCCTGGTCGGTGCGTTGTTCGCCGGCCTGCTGGCCATGGCCACCGGCGTGCCGGTGATCGACGCCACCTCGGCCGCACTGGCCGGGATGGCGGCGCTGGCCGCGGCGGTGGTCGGTGCGCCGATGACCATGGCCATGCTGGTGCTGGAAGGTACCCACGACTTCCTGCTGACCAGCGTGGTGATGAGCGCGGTGCTGGTGTCCAGCACGCTGGTGCGGCAGTGGTTTGGTTATTCGTTCTCGACCTGGCGCATGCACCTGCGCGGCGAGACCATCAAGAGTGCCCGCGACGTGGGCTGGGTGCAGAACCTCAACGCCGGTCGGCTGATGCGCAAAGGCGTGGCCACCGCCCCGGCCGATCTCGATGCCGCCGCGTTCCGCCAGCGCTTCCCGCTGGGCTCGGGCAGCCGGGTGATCCTGATCGACAGCGAGGGCCACTACGCCGGCATCGTGCAGATTCCACGCGTCTACGGCGACGGCGTGAAGCCGGAAACCATGATCGGCGAGCTGGCCGGGAACCGGGACGTGTCGCTGTCACCAGCCGCGGACGTGGTCAGCGTGATGCAGCGCTTCGACCAGACCCAGGCCGACGAACTGGCCGTGGTCGCCGCCGACGGCCAGGTACTGGGCGTGGTTTCCGAAGCTTTCGTACGCAAGCGCTACGCCGAGGAACTGGACAAACGCCAGCGCGAACTGATGGGCGAGCGCGTCGACGACACCGACTGACCCCGAAAAAAGGGGACGGAGGGGATTAAGTCGTTTCTGACACTTTTGAAATTCACGCATGGTGTGGATCTCTTGTCACTTCGACGCGATAGACTCCGGCCATGCGTTTCATTGAAACCTTCCAGGCCGGCCCCTTCGCCGACACCGTGGTCAGCCTGCTGGCCGCCTTCGTGCTGGGCACGCTGATCGGCGCCGAGCGCCAGTACCGGCAACGCACGGCCGGCCTGCGCACCAACGTGCTGGTGGCAGTCGGCGCCGCTGCCTTCGTCGACCTGGGCATGCGCATCGCCGGCAGCGCCGAGGCAGTGCGGGTGATCTCCTACGTGGTCTCCGGGGTCGGCTTCCTCGGCGCCGGCGTGATCATGAAGGAAGGCATGAACGTGCGCGGCCTGAACACCGCCGCCACCCTGTGGTGCTCGGCAGCGGTGGGCAGCTGCACCGGCGCGGACATGCTGGCCGAAGGCGTGCTGCTGACCGTACTGATCATCGCCGGCAATACCCTGCTGCGGCCGCTGGTGAATGCAATCAACCGCATCCCGATCAACGAGGCGGCGACCGAAGCCACCTACGAAGTGCGTCTGAGCGTGGATGCCGAAGCGGTGCCGCGGGTGCGCGAGCGGTTGGTCGATGCGCTGGAGGCGGCGCAGTATCCGGTTGGTGATGTGCAGTTGGTCGAGCATGCCGATGCGCCCACCGATGTGATCGCGGTGCTCGTCAGTACCGCCGTGAGTGCCGATGAGCTGGACGTGGTGCTGGCGCGGATGGAGCATGTGCCGGGCGTGCTGCATGCCACCTGGGAAGTCAGTACCCGCGATTGAACGGGCACCAGCAACTCACCTACCCGCCATGCGCTGCTGCGCGCGCAACAGTTTCTGGAATGAACCGCACTGCCGCGCATCCTGCGCTTCCGGGCAGGCCGCCGCGCGTTGCAGGTGCCGGCGCACCCGCTGCAGCTGGGTGATCTGCCGCTGCAGCACATCAGCCTGTGCCAGCAGCGCCTTGCGGTCCAGCGAGATGCATCCATGCTGCGGCGGCAGCGATGCCCCGATCTGCTGCAGTGACAGCCCGGCCGCCTGGCCAAGACCGATCAGCGCCAGCCGTTCCAGCACCTGCTCGTCGTACTGCCGGCGCAGGCCGCGACGGCCCAGGGCCTGCAACAAGCCCAATTGTTCGTAGTAACGCAGGGTCGAGGCCGGCACGCCACTGCGCTTGACCACCTCGCCGATATCCAGTTCACGCACGGGCTTGACCTCAAGTGACCTTCAAGCGCCAACCTATGGGCGACTTCCCCGCAAGGCAAGACCATGACCAGCACACCCCCCGTTGATCAGAACACCCTGTGGAACGGCCCTGGCGGCCAGATCTGGGTCGCGCAGCAGGCCATTCTCGACGGCCTGTTCCAGCCCATGGCCGACCTGCTGGTGGCCGAGCTTCCACAGACCGTCACGCAGCTGCTGGATATCGGCTGCGGTACCGGCGCCAGCCTGCTTGCCGCCGCAGCGGCTCGCCCTGCCGCGCACTGCACCGGCCTGGACATCTCCGCGCCGATGCTGGCGATGGCCCATCAGCGTGCCGAGGCGGCAGGACTGGACGCAGACTTCATCGTCGCCGACGCACAACAGCATCCGCTGCCACCCGCACACTTCGACTGGATCCAATCTCGTTTGGGCGTGATGTTCTTCGAGGATACCGAGGCCGCCTTCGGCAACCTGCACCGCGCCGCGCGGCCCGGTGCCGGCCTGCGTTTCATCGCTTGGCGCAGCGCAGCGGAGAACCCGTTTATGACGACGGCCGAGCGCGCCATTGGCGATGAACTCGATCTTCCCCCGCGTGCGCCAGGAGCACCCGGCCAGTTCGCCTTTGCCGATGGCCAGCACGTGCAGCGCCTGTTGCAGGCCGCTGGCTGGACGCAGGTGGAGACGATTGCGGTGGACCTGCCGTGTTCGATTGCCCGCGATGCGCTGCCGACCTACGTGGGACAGCTGGGCCCACTTGGCTTGGCGCTGCGCAACCTGCCCGAAGAACGGGCCACCTCGCTCCGCAACACGGCGCTGGCGGCATTCAACCCATTCATCGAAGGCGACCGCGTCCGCGTGGATGCCGCCTGCTGGCTGTTGCGCGCCCGCGCCTAGAAAAAAGGGGACGGAGGGGATTAAGTCGTTTCCGGCACAGCCGGGGCAAGAACGACTTAATCCCCTCCGTCCCCTTTTTCCTCTACAGCGCCTCGCCAGCGTCGGCCAGGCGCGATTCGATCAGCGCATACCACTGCTGCAGCACGTCGATCAGCATGTCCAGCTCGGCATCGGTGCGCTGCGCGCGGCCGCTGCGCAGGCAGGCCTGGGCTTCCTGCAGCTGGGCCAGGAACCCGGCCACGGTATCGGCCTGCAGGATCAACCCCGGCAGGCGCCGCCCGGGAATGCGTACCACGGCATGATTACCGAGCTGACCGTACACACTCAGTGTGGTTTCCGTCTTCATGGAAAGAGGCAGGAATTGGGCGTTCATCGCGTGCACCATGGAAAACCTGAGCCGCCGGCAGGCGTGGTCAACGGGGGAGACGTAACCACGTCCTGCCGACGGTCAGGGGGGACTCGGGATACCGGGGCATGGCCCCGGTGCGGGACTCTCAGCGCGGCTGGGCCATTCCGGCGATCTGCACGCGACGGTTCGGCGCCAGGCAGGCGATCAGCTCGCGCCGATTGCGCTGCTCGCACTGCACGACCGGCTCCGCTGCACCACGCCCTTCTGCACTGATGCTGGCCGCAGGCACCCCGCCCTGCACCAGCGCGCTGCGCACGGCCTCGGCACGTCGCTGCGACAGGGTCTGGTTGTAGCTGGCACTGCCGATACGGTCGGTGTACCCGGTCACCCGGATCGACTGCACCTGCGCGGCCTCGCGTACCTGCGCCAGGATGCCCTGCACCGCCTGCTGGCCTTCAGCGCTGAGTACCGCACTGTCGAAGCCGAACAACGCATCGGCGGACAATCGCAGCGGCTGCTCCGGCAACGGTGCCGGTGCCGGTGGCGCCGGTGGCCGTGGCGGTTCGATCACCGCCGCGCACGATTCCGGCTTCCAGTAGCCCCCCTGGGCGACGCCCTTGCTGTCGAAGCGGACCTGGAACTGGCAGGTGAAGTACTCCGCGCCCTGTGCGGTGCGGAAGTTGAACAGGTAGTTCCACTCGCGCACGCCCCACATGCCTTCATTGAAATGCGGCGTACCCAGCAGCGTGTACAGCTGGCGCTTGGTCATGCCCGGCGCGAAGCGGCGCAGGTCGGCGACGTCAGGATAGATGCCTTCCTTCAGCGAAGCCTTGGAGGCCTCCGGGAAGTGCACGGCGGTGGCTTCGGCAGGACCCTCGGCGGCCGGCGCATGGCTGCGGCAGGCGGCCAGCAGTCCCATCCCCAGGACCAGGCCCAGCATGGCGGCCATCTGGCCGCTACGGGCGATGCGATGCAGTTTCATGTCATTCCCCCTATGGACGTTTCCGCGCTGCCGGGCCGCGGTTGCGGCCCGGCGACGGCGATCACCACTGGATACCGGCACCGACGGCCACACCGGCCTCGCCACGGCTGTTGGTCGAACCGCTGAACTTGTAGATCCAGCGGCCACCCTCTGAGACACCGGAGATACCGACCGCCACGCCAGACTCGCCGTTGTAGCTGCCGGCGGCGACCGAGGCCATGCTGCGGCCCGCTTCGCTGGGCTGCGGCAGGGCTGCGGTGGCCATCGCCGAAGCGATACCGGCCGAGGCGCGGTTGTCGGTCTTGCGCAGGTCACGCTCGAAGCCGCCCATGCGCTCGTCGGTGTAGGCCTTGGACCAGTCCAGGGTCTGCGCCATGCCCGACTTCAACTGGTCCACGTTGACTGCGTCGGTACCGGCGGTGCCGGCGGCGACGTTGCGCACCGTGGTCGGACCGCTGCTGGTGCTGCCGAGGGTGACACTGTTGTAGTTGGTGGCACCGTTGGTAGTGGTGTCATAGCGGATCGTACCCTGCTGCGAGGCCTGCAGCTGGCGCACGTTGACCGCGTCGGTGGCCTGCGAGCCGTCGGCCACGTTGACCACCTGGCGTTCGGCACCGGCGGCACCGACCGAGACCGTGTTGGCCCGGTTCGCCACCGAACCCGCACCCAGCGCCACCGAGTTGTCGGCCTGCGCCTGCGAACCATTGCCCAGCGCGGTCGAGTTGGCACCGGCTGCGGTGGAGCCTGCACCACCGGCGGCCGAGTTGGCACCACTGGCGGACGGATCGGCCAGGTTGTTGGTGTTGTTGGCACGGAAGCTGCCGGCCACGTTGGTGATGTTCTGGATCTTCTGGTCGGTGTACTTCTTCGACTCGTCGATGGCGTAGTTCACGCCATTCTTCAGCTGACCAACATTGGTTGCGTCATAGGTGTCGGAGCCATCGGCAACGTGGGTGATCTTGCGCTCGCTGCCGCTGCTGCCGACCGAGACTTCACCTGCCGAGTTGCTGGCGCCGGTCTGGCCATAGGCACCGGTGTAGCCGCTCTGTGCGCCGACACTGGCCACTGAACCGGCACCCAGCGCCACGCTGTTGCCGGCACTGCTGCTGGCACCGTTGCCGACCGCCACACTGTTGGCACCGGCTGCACTTGCCTGCGGGCCGACCGCCACCGCTTCCGCACCAGCCGCGGTGGCTGCGGCCGCCGTCGAGTTCACCGCCAGGTAGGCACTTCCACCGCCACCGTTGGTGATGCGCTGGTTGAGGACCTTCAGCGAGCCGTCCACCGCAGTGAAGGCGGCGGTGACGTTGTTGTAGTCGCCGCTGGTGAAGGTGCCATCGGTGGCGATGCTGGAGATGCTGAACTTCGGCGCGGTCCACACGTTGGTGGTGCCGTTGTAGGCGGTGGTGCCACCGAAGTAGTTGGCGATGGTGCTGTTCGTGTTGAACAGCTGGTCGCCGGTGATGGCATCGCTGCTGCCGGCCAGGATGCTGCCGGCGGCCACGTTGGTGATCTTCACCGCGCCGGTGCCGGTACCCGTCAGCGTCACTCTGTTGAGCACGTTGCCGCTGCCATCGACGTCGTACTTCACGGCCAGCTTGTCGATCTCGCCGGTCTGGTCAGCGACGTTGGCCAGCGAGTTGCTGACGGCATCGAAAGCGGTACCGACGTCGTTGTAGCTGCCCTTGCTGACGGTGCCGTTGGCGGCAACGTTGTTGATCGAGTAGGTCGGTGCGGTCAGTACGCCACTGGCGTTGACTGCTGCGCCACCGCCGAGATGGGTGGCCACTGCCTGGTTGGCCGCGAACAGCTGGGCACCATTGATGGCCTCGCTGCTGGTGGCACTCACCTGGCCCGGGCCCAGGTTGCGCAGCGTGGTGGCGGTGCCGCTCTGGCCCAGCGTGGCACTGGCGTAGTTGACGCTGCCATCGCCGTTGAGGTCATAGCGCAGTGCACCCTGTTCCGATGCCTGCAGCTGGCCGACGTTGACCGCATCGGTGGCGGCCGTACCCGCGGCCATGTTGGTGACCTGACGCTCGGCACCGGCGGCACCGATGGACACGCTGTTGGCACGATCGGCCAGGCTGCCGGCACCAACCGCAATGCTGTTGGCAGCGGTGGCACGGGCATTGGTGCCGACTGCAATCGAGTCGGTGCCAGTGGCCAGCGCCTCGGTACCGGTCGAGTTCACCCGCAGGTACTTGGTGCCACCGTTACGGATGTCGGTGATCTGCGTGTTGAGGTTGACCAGCGAGCCGTCGACCGCGGCGAAGGCATCGGTAGCGTTGTCATACAGGCCCTTGGCGATGGCGCCGCCGGTGGAGATGGTGCTGATCTCGAACAGCGGCGCGGTGAAGGCACCACTGGCCGGATCAAACGCGGCGCGGCCACCGAAGAAGCTGGCGATGGCGGCGTTGGTCGCAGCCAGCTGGCCACCGTTGACCGCTTCCAGGCTGCCTGCGGTGACCGCGCCGCCGGCCAGGTTGCCGATGGTGGTGGTGCCGGTGCCGGCGCCGAGCGTGACGCGACGATAGTTCGGATTACCTGCACCATCCAGGTCGTAGGTCACCGCTGCAGCCGCCACATCGTTGATGAGGCTGATCGCGCCCTTCAGCTGGACCACGTTGACTGCATCGGTATTGGCACTACCGGCAGCAACATTGGTGATCTGGCGCTCGCCACCACCTGCGGTGCCCACCGACACTTCACCGGCGGAGACCTGCGGTGCAGTCAGGCCGTAAGCACTGTAGCTGGCCTGCGCGCCGCGCAGTGCGGCCGAGCGGTAGCCCAGTGCGACCGAGTTGGCCTGGTTGGAGGTGGCTTCAGCACCGAGCAGGGTCTGGCCGTTTGCGGTACCGACGGCACTGTCGCCGACGATCACCGAATGGCCCATGCGCGCGGCATAGTCGGCGGTCGGTACACCGGTCGGGTTGCTCGGGTCGTTGACCCCATCACCCGGGAAGGCGACGTTGGCATCGACCTTCGGCAGTTCATGCCGTGCATTGGCACCGATCACCACTTCCTTCGAACCGTTGGCGAAGCGCCGTCCCCCATCAGCACCTGGTAGTCCTGCGCGGCATTGACCGCCCAGCACGAGATGTCTGCAAGGGCGATATCGAGGCACTTGGCGGCCCACGCCGGCGAGTCCTTCGGCAGCAACAGGCCCAGCAGGCCACCCGGATTGCCGTTGTTGATGTTGTAGATGTAGCTGTCGGAGGTGACGCCACCGATCAGGGTCAGGTGCGAGCTGCCACCGGTAGCGGCACCGCCCAGCCCGTTGAGGGTGCTGCCGACTGGCGACAGGTTGACCACCGGCAGGCCCAGCACATTGACCGTCGAGTAGGTCTGCATCACGTTGGCGTTGCTGAGCTTGAGGTTACCGTTGCTCAGGTAGCCGTTGCCACCGAACAGGCTGGTGGTGGTCGGGCCGATCAGCTGCCCGACATTGCCGACCAGGCCGCCAGTGCCGATGATCAACCCCGCATTCGGATCGGCCGGAGCCGGCGCCTTCGGGCTGGTCGGCGGAATCGCCGAGGGCTTGGTCAGGCCGAGGCCGCTCAGTGTGCCACCGACCAGGCCACCCACGGCGCTGCCCAGATTGCCGATGGTACCGTTGAGGTTGCCGTTGAGCAGGTTGCCCACGGCGCCGCCGACGCTGCCGAGCGTGTTGCCCAACAGGCCACCCAGGCCGCCCGTGCTGCCTCCGGTAGCGCCATTGAGTACACCGCCGACGGTGTTGCCCACCGCACCCACTGTATTGTTGAGCGTGCCGCCGACAGCACTACCAACCGAACCGACCGTGCCGTCCAGCGCACCACCCACGGTACCGCCAACTGCACCCACCGTGCCGACCGCACCGTTGAGCGCGCCGCCGACTGTGCTGCCGACCGAGCCGACCGTGCCGTTGAGCGCACCGCCTACGGCTCCACCAACCGTACCCACGGCGCCATTGAGCGTGCTGCCCACTGCGCCACCTACCGTTCCAACCGTGCCGTGCAAGGCGCCGCCGACCGCACCAACCGTGTTGCCTACGGTGCCATCAAGCACGCCACCCACGGCGCCACCTGCCGCGCCGACAACGCCGCCCACCAGGCCACCGACGCCCAGCGCGCTGTTCTGCGCTGCCGCGGTCGCTTGGCCGGCCAGCTTCAGATTGCGGTCGGCCACGACTTCCTGGCCATCCGGCGCCTGCACGCGCACTTTGCCGGCAACACCGGTATCGAAGGCTGCGGTGATCGCACGATCGTGGGTCTCGCCCGGCAGCTCCTCCTTGGCCGGCAGCGTGACCGCTGCCGTCGCCTTGACCTGTCCCTGACCGTCGATCTGGTGGCCCGCCAGCTTGAGCTGCGAATCCACCTTGCCGTCAACCGACGCCTTGAGGCCAGGCAGCGAGCCAGCGGACGCGCCGGCAACAGCGACAGCCGCCTTGGCACCGGTATCGATCGAGGCCACCTGGGTACCGGCGACGCCAACCCTGGCCTTCGCCTGCGCATCCGCAGCCACACCAAGCGGCCCGTGCGCAGACGGTGCAACGTTGGCCGCCAGCGATGCATCAATCTTCGCCACATTGGACGCTGCATGACCCAGCCCGACATTGGCCCGGACATCGGCCGCCAGCGCCGGAACGGCGACCTGCTTCGGCGCGGTGTTCGCATCCAGCTTCACCTGCACCGTCGCCGGCAGCACGTCGCGCACCACAGGCAGCGCGTTCGTACTCAGTTGCAGGCCGACACGCGCATCAGCGCTGATTGCCGTTGTGCTCTGCGCCTGACGCGAGGCGGCCGCCAATGCCACTTCAGCATCAACCTTGACCGGCATCGGCTGCGCGTACTTGGCCGCGAGCGCCTGCAGGTCACGCAGGGACTGATTGGATTCGGACGCTCCTGCATGCCCGCTGGCCAGCGCACACAGCAGGGCCAGGGCCAAGGCGGTGGGCATCAGCAGGGCACTGCGCGGATCACGGGCAGCGCTGCCGCCGCTGTCGCCGGTGGCCAGTTCCGAGGCCACAACCAGAGCATTGAGCTGGCGGTTCCATACACGCCGGTAGATGCGGTTCATGAGCATTTCCCCCGTAGGCGAACAACTTGAATGTCAGTGGACTTGCCGTTAGGCAGGTGACTGACATTTCAGCGTTTGCAACGGCGGCTGCGCACTTCATTCCGGCACGGCAATCGCGCATTCCGGCAAATCCACGGTCGGAATCGGCAGCCGGTTATGCAGAAGCGGCAACCATATCGGCAAGCGGATATGCAATTCCGGCAGAAACGATCGGGAAACCCTTGTAGCGCTTGGCTCAGGCCGGCTGGCCGATCTGCGCAGGCGCGCGCATGAGCGTGTCGCGCGGGAGTTCACCGAACACCTTGCGGTAGTTGTCGGCGAAACGCGACAGGTCCCACAACCCACAGCTGAGGGCAATGGCCTTGACCGAGCGACGGCTGGAATCGGCCATCGACAGGCTCCGGCAGGCTGCGCACAGGCGCAGCATGGACAGGTAACGGTTGGGCGAGGTGCCGAACAGATCCTCGAAGGCGTAGCGCAGCCCACGCTCACTGACGCCAGCCGCATCGCAGATCTCATTCATATAGATATTGCGGCGCAGATTGAGCCGCATGAAATTCTCTGCCCGCTGCGCGATCAGATAATGGGTGCGCCGTGCACGACTGCATCCAGGCCGATCGGCTGCACCGGCACCGAGCAGGGCCTGCACGTGCTCGTGCAGCAGCTTCTCGGTTTCTTCCGGTTGCAGGCTCGCCCCCTGCCCCAGTTGCACGTGCAGTTGCTGGTAATGCTGTGCAAGAGGAGCGGTCTCGCTGGCGAGATTGAACAACGACAACGCCTGGCCTGCCGGCGGCGTACTGCGAAGGCTCAACTCGGTCAGTTTTCGCTGCACCCGCGCAACCGGCACCAGCATCAGCGTCATGTGCGTACCCGGACTCAGCGTGAACTCGCTGATGCCTTCCGGCATCACCGTCAACGCCATGCCGGTGGTAAGCGGTACTCCGTGGCACCAACTCAGCGTTTCATCCGTTGCATGCAGGTAGCCCAGCATCGCCCAGTCCGGCGGCAGCATGAAACGGCCACGACAATGGAATCCACAGCTGATGCTGCAGAACAAAGCCTCTTCATGCACGCGCGAAGCGAAGGCCGCCCGGGGCCCGTTGCCATCGAGCAGAAGCAGTTCGACATCGCACACACGAAGTACGCCGCTCAGCGTCGCCAGGTCGATCGACCGCAGGCCGCTTTCGTCGCTGTCTCCTACCCCACCATCGACCATGACAGTGTCGTCCCCCCGTTTATATCCGTCGTGCGATGCGACCCCCACTGCCTGACAGGGCACGCACCCATCATGGAATTGCTTCCATCTCCGGGGCGAGCGATGCCGCCAACAACGTGCTCGCCCCATAAAGAAACACGAATACTTGAATGCGAGTATGCCCGATAATTTACGAGGATAAACATCCCTCGCTCCCGGAACAGGATGGATACAGACGTGAACGTAAAGTTGTCGCCCACGGCACGGTTTTCGCATGCGCAGGAATCTGGAATCACATTATCTGCACGTCGATGAATCGTTTTGCCAGGGAACGGATTTTCGTCACAGAAACGGACTGAAGTTTTAAGGCCCAACGACTTTCTGCCGAATTTGCATATAGGTTCCGGTTGCAGCTGGCCGCCATTCAGGCAAAGTCGATAACACGGTGATCCGGCCATCCAGCAATGGCCTCACCCAGGGGGACTGCATGACCATGCACGTATCGCTCGATGTTTCGACCACCGGCCCTTGGCCGCGGGGTCGTCATTGCGCGAACGACGTCCCGCCTGGAAACGATCACCCTGCTTGAGCACAGCGGGTCCATCCCGCCGTGCCTCCTCCGCCAGGATGCGCGGAGGCCCACGGACGATCCCGGCGGAGCCGGGCCACCGCCCAACAGGTGTCCTGTAGCAGACAGGTTGAGGGAGACAAAGGTCATGAACGCATCGATCCGCAAGTTCCTGAAGGAAGAAGACGGCGTAACCGCCCTTGAGTACGGGTTGCTGGCCGCGGTGATTGCCGGCGTCCTGATCGCGCTGGGCAGCACGCAGATCCAGACGTTCTTCAGCACGCTCTTCGAGAATCTCACCAAGCTTGCCAACAAGGCCTCAGGCACCGCGCCTGCGTAAGCCGCGTCCCAGGTTGGATCAGGGACAGCAACTGCTGACCGTCCACTGACGGACGATGGAGTGTGTGATGACACTGCTGGGATTGTTGGCCATCGGTGTGTGCCTGCGGATCGCGATCAGCGATCTGTACGCCCGTCGGGTGCCCAATGCCTGGCTGCTGTCTGCATGCGCGATCACCGTTGCCCTGCTCATCGCCGGCCAGTTCAGTGCGCCGCGCCTGCCGTGGATTTCCCACGTTGCCGGCGCGGCGCTCGGCCTGGTCGCATTGCTGCCCTTCTATACGCTGCGCTGGATGGGCGCCGGCGATGTGAAATTTTTTTTCGGCACTGGGATTGATGCTTGGCTGGCAGGCGCTGCTGCCGATCTGGATCGCGGCCAGCATCGCAGCGGGGGTACATGCAGCGGTGGTGCTGGTGTCGCGCCGGCTGGGTCCAGTACTGCCCATTGGCCTGCAGGCCCAGATGATCCGGGCGAGTTCGCAATGGCATTCACACCCGGCGCTGCGCGGGATGCAAAGCGCTCGCCAGGGACGCCAAGGCATTCCCTACGCGGCCTACCTGGCAATGGCAGCCATCGGTTGGATCCTCTTCAGTACGTACGGAGGCCTGACATGAACATCCATCGTCCAAGGCTGCAACGGGGCGTGGTCAGCATTGAATTCGCACTGATGCTGATGCTGGGCCTGCTGCCACTACTGCTGTTCACTTTCTCCGGCGTGATGATCATGGCGGCCCAGCAGACGCTGGCAACCGCCTCGGCCGAGGGTGCTCGCGCATCGCTGCGCTACGGCACTGCCAATGAACGCCGTACAGCGGCCTGTGTTGCCGCGCGTGGTTCGATGCAGTGGCTGCTGAACTTCTCGGGTCAGCCCGTCGACTGCAGCAATGGGGGAAGCAACGCCGTCACGGTATCCGCGCAGGCGCCCTGTGCCGGCCTCGCCACGGTCCAGTGCATCACCGTGACGGTCAGCTACGACTATGCCAGCCACCCCTTCCTGCCCGGCACCGCCACGCTCTACAAGTGGGTGATGAAGGCTCCCATCCGCAGCGTCGCCGTCGCCCAGCTCGACCTCGGCAGCGGCAACTGACGAACACTCAAGGAGACGGTTCCATGCTCAAGTTGACCCGCATCGCCGCCGTCGCCCTGATCGGGCTGGCCGTGCTGCTGGCCGTGGTTGCCTTGATGATCGGACGCAGGTCGGCAGCGCCTGCCTCGGTTGCCCCTGTTGCGCACAGCGAGGCCCAGGCAATCACCGTGGTCGAAGCCGTGGCGCGCCTGCCGGCCGGCGAACCGATCAGCGCCAATGGTGTGCGCCTTGCACAGCGAAGCACGCCGGTTGCCGGTGCCGCCACCAGCATGTCCGCGGTCGTCGGCAAGGTGCCGGTGCAGGATATCGCTGAAGGCACGGCGATCAGTGCCGGCAGTCTCGCACAGGGCTTCTCGCTGCAGCTGCGCGCGGGCGAACGTGCGCTGGCCGTACCGGTCGACGAGCTGGTGGGTGCCGGCAACCGCATCCTGCCGGGTGACTTCGTCGACGTGTTCCTCAACCTTCGCAATGCCCAGCCTAACGTCAACAGCCCAGGCGAAGCCGCGCAGACCCGCCTGTTGCTGTCACGCCTGAGAGTGCTCAGCTATGGCCAGCAGGACATTGCCCCAGCCAGCGATGCTGCGGTAGCCAGCAGTGAGGCCGACACCCGCAACGATCCACGCGCCGCCGACATCACCGGTAGCAGCAACCAGAGCACGGGCAGCGAGACCACCCAGCCCGCACGCAGCGCGGTACTGGCGGTACCGGTGGCCGATGCCAACCGCCTGCTGCTGGGTGCGCAGCAGGGCAAGCTGTTCCTGGCCCTGCGCAACCCTGCCGATTCCGGCCAGCCCGATCTGGCGCTGTTCCCGCAGGCACGCGGGGTGATCGATCCGCTGCGTGGCCTGGATGCAGAACAGCAACTTGCGCTGCAACGGCCAGAAAATCACGCGTTCGCCGGCATCGACGGCGATGCACTGGCCGGTCGCAGCAGCACGCCCGCCCGCAACTACCCGGAAGCGCCCGCCCGCGCGCGGCGCCGCGACGCAGCGCGCCACGCGCGCCGGGTATCGAGATCATCCGCGGTGACGGCTCCGCTCCCCGTGGTTCCCTATGACTGCATCGAGCGCATCCATGACCGAACGTCGCCACTGTCCACGTCCGTCCCCCCGCCAGCGCTGGCTGGCCCTGCTGCTGGTGCTGCTGGCACCGGCGACGAGCGTGGCTGCCGACGACCTGGTACTGCAGGCACGTGAGCAGCGCCCCTGGACCCTGCCGGGCGATCTGGAGCGGGTCGCCATTGCCGATCCGGGCGTAGCCGATATCGTGATGCTGCGCGGCCAGCGCCAGGCGCTGCTGGTCGGCAAGGCTCCGGGCACGACCACGTTGCTGCTCTGGCATCGCAAGCAGACCGAGCCACAGCGCCTGCAGGTACGGGTACAGAGTGCGGTACAGGGCGCCGCCGATGCAGGGGCGAACGGGCTGGTGTTCACCCAGCAGGACAACCAGGGCCTGCTGCAGGGGAGCACCGACAGTGTACTGTCGCACATGCAGGAGCAGAAGCCCGCTGCCATGGCGCTGGGCAAGGACGGCATGCTCGCCGATGCCTCCACCGTCAACAGCGGCGGCGTGGTCCAGGTCGAGGTCAAGGTGGTCGAGTTCAACAAGACCGCGCTGAAGCAGATCGGCATCAGCTTCCAGAACCGAAATGGCAGCTTCGCCTATGGTTTCGCGCGGCCTGGCGGCCAGCTGCCGGGCAATACCGGCATCCTGCCAGGCATGAAGGAGGGCAACTCCGGCAATGAAGCCGAGTCGCCCATCTCGTCTGCGTTCCGCCTGGTGTTCGGCTCGACCAAGGGACTGTGGAACGCCGACGTGGACCTGCTGCAGAGCAACGGCATGGCCCGCGTGCTGGCCGAACCCACCTTGGTTGCGCTGTCCGGTCAGAGCGCCAGCTTCCTGGCCGGTGGCGAGCTGCCCATCCTGGAGCCACAGGGACTTGGCACCACCACCATTACCTACAAACCATTCGGCATCGGCCTGACCGTGACCCCGACGGTGTTGTCGCCCAACCGCATCGCGCTGAAGGTGGCGCCGGAAGCAGCGATCTGGACTACAGCAATGCCATCGCGCTCAACGGCGTGCAGATTCCCTCGATCACCACCCGCCGCGCCGACACCACGGTCGAACTCGGCGACGGCGAGAGCTTCGTGATCGGCGGCCTGGTCAGCTCGAACGTCGTCTCCAACGTCGGCAAGATCCCCCTGCTGGGCGACCTGCCGATCATCGGCTCATTCTTCCGCAACTTCGACTACAAGCGCCAGGACAAGGAGCTGGTGATCATCGTTACGCCACGGCTGGTGCAGCCGTTGGCACGCAATACCGAGCTGCCGCTGCCTGGCGACCGCGAGGCCAAGCCGAACCTCCCCGAATGGGGCGCGTGGCTGCTTGGCCCGATCAGCCAGGACCCGGTACCCGGTTTCTCGCGCTGACTCCATGATGCCTGCGATACCACGCCCATGCCCTACGCCACCGCTCAGCCGCTGCATCCGCAAGGTCCACCGATGAACCTGGTCCTGTACGGAATGGATCGCGAACTGCTGCCCCGGCTGGCGGCCAAGCTGCCGCCGACCACCACCCTGCACTGGCAGGACAGCAGTGCGCCGACCTCCGCGCAGGACCTGCAACGCGGACCGCAGAGCCTGGTGCTGCTCGATTTCCGCCCAGAGCATGCGGCCGCGTCAAGCGTGCTTGCGCAGCAGCTGCAGCAGACCGAGCCGGATCTGATGCTGGTTGCGGTCGGCGCCACCAGTCCCGGTCAGGTGGAAGGCGTGGTGATGGCCCTGCGCGTGGGACTGCGTGATGTGCTGGACCTGGACAGCGACAATACCGGCATCGAAGCAGCGCTGCGCCGGGCGCTGTCGCCACGGCCAGCCGCCGCCGCACAACATGCGCACAAGGCACGCTTGATCGTACTGCTGGGCGTCCGCGCCGGCGTCGGCACCAGTACCCTGGCCGCACACCTGTCGGTGCTGGCACAACAGACACGCGCACTCGCCCAGGGCGAAGCGCTGCACCAGGACGGCCTGCTGATGGAGCTGGCGCAGCCCTCCGGCGATCTGGCGCTGTACCTCAACCTGGACAGCCGTTTCCACTACGAAGACGCGCTGCGCAATGCCAGCCGCATCGATGCCACCCTCGCCCGCACCGCAATGGCACGCCACGATTCGGGGCTGGTGCTGCTGGACCGCGCCAGCGGCAGCGATGCGGTGCCACCGTCCGATCCCGGCGCATTGCTGCAGCGCCTGCGCGGCGTGTTTGCCAGCGTGCTGTGTGATGCCGGTGGCTGTCCGTTGCGGCAGCTGCCACCGCTGCTGCTGGACCAGGCGGACGAAATCTGGCTGGTCATCGACGCGTCGATCGCCACGCTGGTGTCGCTCGATCAGGCCCTGAAGCATCTGGCCGGTCAACGCGAGCGCGAGAAGCGCCTGCAGCTGGTGATCAACCGCCACGACGACAGCAGCGGCATGAGCCCCGAACAGATCGCGCGCCGCTTCGAAGTACCGCTGCTGGCCACGCTGCCCGAACGTCCGCGTGTGCGCCTCGCTGCCAGCCAGGGCCACCTGCTGTTGCAGGATGCACCGCGCGACCCATACCTGCGTGCCCTCACCCCGCTCGTCTCGCGCCTGGATCCGGCCGCCTGCCCGGTCCAGGCACAGGGACTGCGGGAAAGACTCTCCCTTGCCCTGGGTGGATCGCAATGGAAGACAAGGTAACCCCGTTCCCGCATGCCGCCACCCGCCCGGTGCTGCCCGACACCGCGCCGGCGCACGTGCCGTTCGCGCAGACCGAGCAGTACCAGAAGGTGCTGTCGGCAGCGCATGAGCACTTGCTCAACAGCATCGAGGACGAGCGCATCGACATCGACTCCTGGGCACCGGACACCATCGCCCGATGGGTTCAGGTGCAGACCGTGGGATTCATCCAGGAATGGCGAATCCCGATCAACGAGGAGGAGATGCAGGTGGTTGCCGAAGGTCTGGTCAAGGAACTGACCGGCTTCGGCCCGCTCGACGACCTGCTGCACGATCCGTCCATCGAAGACATCCTGATCAATGGCTTCAGGGACGTGCATGTCTCGCAGGGCGGCCAGCTCAAGCGCGCGACCCAACGCTTCACCGACGATACCCACCTGCTGCGCATCCTGCGCCGCATCCTGGCCCCGCTCGGGCGTCGCCTGGATGACTCCAATCCGATGGTTGACGCGCGCCTGCCCAACGGCGGCCGCCTCAACGCGATCATCTCGCCGCTGGCGGTGGACGGACCGATGGTGTCCATCCGCAAGTTCCGCAAGGATCCGTTCACGCCTGACGAGCTGCTGGCCAAGGGCACCTTCGACGCACCGATGCAGGCACTGCTGAAGGCGATGGTGCTGGGCCGCTGCAACATCCTGGTCTCCGGTGGCACCAGCTCCGGCAAAACCTCCCTGCTCAATGCACTGGCCAGCTACGTGCCCCCGAATGAGCGCGTGATCACCGTCGAGGACACGGCCGAACTGTCGCTCAACCATCCGCACGTGGTGCGGCTCGAGAGCCGCATCGGCGGTGCCGAAGGCCAGGGTGCGGTCAGCATCCGCGACCTGGTCCGCAACAGCCTGCGCATGCGCCCGGACCGCATCGTGGTCGGCGAGGTACGCGGTGCCGAGGTGCTGGAAATGCTGCAGGCGATGAACACCGGCCATGACGGATCGATGGCCACCATCCATGCCAACTCGCCGCGCGACTGCCTGTACCGCATCGAGATGCTGGCCGGCTTCGCCGGCTTCCAGGGCAGCGAAGACAGCCTGCGCCGGCAGATCGCCAGTGCCATCGATTTCATCGTGCAGATCTCTCGATTGGGCAGCGGCCGTCGTGTATTGGTTTCGATCACCGAGATCACCGGCGTCAGCGACAACCTGATCACCACCCAGGAAATGTTCCGCCACGAGCTGCAGATCGACGGCAATGGCAAAGAGACCGATCGCTGGATCGGGCTGGGCTTCCATCCGCACTCGCACAAACTGGAGCCGTTCCGCCAGCAGCTGCGCGAGTCGCTGTACGGAGACTTCTGAACATGGGCACCGGCCTGCTGCTGGGCGTGTTGAGCATCATCTCGGTGCTGCTGGCGCTGGCGGTCTGGCTGTGGGGTACGGCCAGCAGCCGCGAACAACGTCAGGCATCGCTGCAGCATGCCGAGCAGCAGCTCGCACGTGGAAGTGCAGGCAGTGGCGCACCTGCCGGGCCATCCATCGCCGCTGCCAACGATCCGGCGCGAACGGCCAGCGGTGCACGCCGTGTGCTGCCGCTGGATGGCCTGCTGCAGCGTGCGGGCCTGCAGACCGGCTGGAAGCTTCCGATCATGCTGCTGGTGCCTGGACTGGTGCTTTCGGTCGTAGCGATGCTGCGGCTCGGCACCGCATGGATGTTCCCGCTGACCTTGCTGCTGTACCTGCTGGGCTGCTGGCTGTGGGTGATGCGGCGCACCTCGAAACTGCGCGCCCAGCTGCTGCATATGCTTCCCGACTTCCTGGACAACCTGGTACGGCTGACCGCACTGGGCAACAGCCTGCAGGCGGCGTTCCAGGTCGCGTCGATGCAGACCAGCGCGCCGCTGCGCGGGCTGCTGGATACCACGGTACGCTACGCGCGCAGCGGGATGGACCTGGACAGGGCGCTGGCACTGGCCGCACAGCCCTACCGGATGGACGTACTGAAAGTACTGTCGGTGGTGATCGGCGTCAGCGTGCGCATCGGTGGCCGCTCCGACCAGATCCTGCAGCGCATGGGTGATTTCATGCGCGACCTGGAACAAGCCCAGCAGGAACTGGCCGCGACCACCTCCGAGACCCGCATGTCGGCCTGGGTCCTCGGCTTGCTGCCACCGGCCTGCGCTGTGCTGATGGCGATCGCCAGCCCGGACTTCTTCCAGCCGGTGCTGCATGACCCGCTCGGCCACAAGATCCTGCTGATTGCACTGGGCCTGGAGCTTGTCGGTGGCTTCCTGCTGTATCGCCTGGCCAAGTCGCTATGAACCACCCCCGCCCCTGCGGAGACGACCGATGAGCGCCAGCGCGTGGTTCGCCCTCTCCCTGCTGGTGCTGGCCGCCGGTGTCGCCCTGCTCGGTATCGGCGGCTGGGTACGCAGCCATCGTGAGCACCGCACGTCAGCCACATTGAAGACGGCCCTGCAACCGCGGGAGGACGCCCGTGACAGCGAAACAGCGCCGCAGCGCGACTCTCTGGGCTGGCTGGAGCGTTTCGGCCGGGCGCTCAGCGGCGGTCGCCTCGAGGCCGCGTTGCTGACCAATGAAGACCGGCTGCTGCTGGACCTGGCCGGCTGGAACACCCGCCGCGGCACAGCCATCTACCTCGGCCTGCGCCTGCTGCTGGCCGTGCTGGTACTGGCCCTGGTGCTGACATTCAGCAGCGTCACAGGGCTGGCCAGGATCATGGTGATCATCGGCGCGCTGGCTGCCGGCCTGCTGCTGCCCAAGTTCATCCTGTCCGCCTGGGTGAAGCGACGCAGGCGCGCTGTCGAGAACGAATTGCCCCTGCTGATCGATCTGCTGCGCCTGCTGCAGGGCGTGGGCTTCAGCATGGACCAGAGCCTGCAGACGCTGGGCGACAAGCTGCGCGATGCACTGCCGGTCCTCGGTGGCGAACTGCAGGAGGCCAACGTCGCCTACACCCACGGCCGCACCCGCGCGCAGTCGCTGCGGCGCTTGAGCGAAGTCTATGCCTACGATGACCTGACCAGCCTGATGCAGTTGATCCTGCAGGTGCACGCACATGGCGGCGCGGTGCAGGAACCGCTACGGCAGTTCAGCATCCGGCTGCGCGAACAGCGCCGTAACACCCTGAAGGAAAAGGTCGGCAAGCTCTCGGTGAAGATGACCGTGGTGATGATGCTGACCCTGCTGCCAGCGCTGATGCTGGTCCTTGCCGGCCCGGCGCTGGTCGCGCTGGCCACCACCATGTCCAAGATGGGATCGCCCTGATGCCTGCCCTGCGCACCTCCTGCCTGCTGCTTGCCCTCGCCGCCGTCGCCAGCGGCTGCGCGTCAACCACGCCGAAGTACCTGCGCGCGCCCACCCTGGCCGCACCCGAGCCGGCACCGCAGGACAGCCGCAATGCCTACCTGGAGCTGATCGCGCGCATGCAGCTGCAGGGTGCCTGGTATGCCTCGCTGGCGCATGTGGATGCCTTCCGCCAACGCTACGGCGATCCACCGGCGCTGCGTCTGCTGCAGGCCGACGCGCTGCGCGAGACCGGGCAGGCCGATGCGGCCATCGCCCTGTACCGTGATCTTTCCAGCGGCCCACAGGCGGCGGCCGCCGCGCACGGCCTGGGCCTGATCGCCGCACGCCGTGATGACGATGCAGGCAGTGAACAGGCACTGGCGCGGGCCACGCAGCTGCAGCCCTTGAATACCGACTATCTGGGAGACCTCGGCTACGCACGCCTGCGTGCCGGACAGTTCGATCAGGCACGTGAGCCGCTGGCCAAGGCCTTGGAGCTGTCCCCGGGCAACGCCAAGGCCACGGCCAACCTCGCCCTGTGGGCCGTGTTGCGCGGTGACACCGCCACCGCCCAGCGCCTGGCGCAGCAGGCCAGCCTCAACGAGGACACCCTTCGCAGCATCCAGCAGCAGGCCGCACAGATCCGCACCCGCCTGCAGCAACGACAGGCATCTGCAGCAGTGGCCGCCCCCGCGCCTGCCGCACCCGTCGCTGCTCCCGCGGCCAGCGCTGCACGGCTGGCCGTCGAGCCGCGTCGCGAGACCCGCGACGAGCGCGACCCGCAGCGCCTGCCGCCTTCGATGCTGGAACGCTTCAGCACCTCCGATCACCCGAACGGGAACACACCATGACCGCGATGCCCCTGACCCGAGGCCTGCTGCCTGTGCTGGCCTGCCTGTTGATTGCAGGCGTCGCGCAGGCGCAGCAACAGCCGTTGACCGGGCAGATGCTCGGCGGCAGCGGCCCCGCACCGGCCTCACGGCCGTTGCAGTCCGAGCCGCTGCCCACCGTGGATCTGTCCACACCTGCACCGCCGGCACCCGCCGCGATGCCGGCGGCGATCGCCGCCACTGATGCCACCACACCGGCGGTCCGCCCTGTACGCAGCCAGATCGGCGATACCACCCGTGGCCTGTTCCGCCTGCAGGCTTCGGGGCAGCAGGCCGGGCAGCGCCTGCCGATCCTTGGCGACCAGGCCACGTTGAGCTATGCCCGCTACATCAAGAGTTTCGAACACGAGATCCCGGACTTCTTTGAAGCCGATGTCGCCAAGTCCAAGGGAACATCCTCATCCGGACGCTGAGGTAGGCCATGAAACGCCCACGCCAGTTCAGTTTCAGCCGCGCACGCGGCGGCATGTCGGTCACCATGATGCTGGTCATGCTGGCGTTGCTGGCGATGCTGGGCCTGATTGAAATCGGCTATCTGTTCTGGGCCAAGCGCGATGCGCAGAAGGTTGCCGACCTGGCCGCTCTGGCCGGCGCGCAGCGACTGGAGTTGTGCACCTCGGACAACAGCGACAACAGTGCTGCCCGGCAGAGCGCACTCACCCAGAACAGGTTTGCAGGGAGCCTGCAGATCCACTGCGGCAACTGGAGCGCCACACGCGCCACCGCGAACCGCTTCGTCACCACCGTCGATGCCGCCAACCCGCGCAATGCAGTACAGGTTGTCGCCGAGCGCAGTGTGCTTCCCTTCTTCGGCCAGAACACCAGCCTGCCGACCGTCAGCGCACAGGCTGTTGCCCGCCGGTCGGAGCCCACGGCAGTGTTCGCGGTGGGCTCGCAGCTGCTGCGCACCAACGGCAACTCGGTGCTGCTGTCGACACTGCGCATGATCGGCCTGGATGTCACCAATGCGACCGTGCTCTCCTATGACGGTCTGGCCCAGGCCAACATCACCCCGTCGGGCCTGCTCAAGGCGCTCAACATCCCGGTCACCGCCAATCTCAGCGTGGCCGACTTCAACCGCCTGCTGTCGGTCAACAAGATCTCACTGGCACAGCTGGTCGATGCCACCGCCACCGTGGTCGGTCGCGATACCACCGTCGGCGTGCAGCTGCGCGCCCTGTCCGATCTGGTCGCCACCCAGTTGGACATCAACAAGCTCAACATCGTGCTGGGCAGCCAGTCCGGGGGTGGCGGTCTGTTCGCCGAGGTCGTTTCGCCGGATGGCACGGTCGGCAGCGCACTGGAAACCAAGGTCAACGTGCTCAACCTGATCAGCACCGCCATTTCCATCGCCAATGACGGCAATGGCGTTGCGGTGAAGGGGCTGGACCTGCTGGGGATCAACATCCAGGCCGGCGTGGTGGAGCCGCCCTCGATCGCCATCGGTGGCGTCGGCACGCGCGCGTACAACGCCCAGGTGCGCCTGCTGGTGGACGTGGACAGCAATAATCTGTTCGCACTTGGGCCGCTGCTGAATCTGCTCGGCACGCGCCTGCATCTGCCGCTGCATGTCGATGTCGCCAACGCGATGGGTACGCTGACCGGTATCCAGTGCGGCGCCAGTCCACCCAAGGCCACCATCCAGGTCGATTCGTCGGTGCTGCGCGCGTGTGTCGGCAATGTCGACCCGGCGCAACGCTTCTCCAAGAACAATGTCTGCGACGCCACCCTGAAGAACGAGCAGTTGCTGAAACTGCTCGGGCAACCCTTGATCAATGACAAGATCACCCTGCCCGCCCTGACCAGCTCGCAGAACCTGACGCTGGCCGCCGGCGAGACCGCATCGACCCGGATCAACCCGCTGGCAGTAGGCAACGCGGTGTCGGATCTGGTCAATGAACTGCTGCGCGTGCTGTCAGGCATGCTCAGTTCACCCAAGCAGGGCATGAGCGCCAACGACACGGCCAAGGCCCTGGCCGACCGTTATCTACTGGCGGCCTTTCCCAGTGGCGGGCGCTACAACGTCGATCAGGTCATCCCGTTGCTACGTGATGGTGACCCGGCACGGAACCTCGCGCCGCTGGGCAACTGGACGGTGAAGAATGGCGTGCCCAAGCCCTGCCTGCTGGGCCTGACCACCTGTTGGGAAGACGGTTCGGTGTGGACCGGCTACAGGACGACCGTCACCGGACAGGGGCTGGGCTTGCTCGACGGCCTGCTCGGATCGCTGGTCGGCGGCCTGCTGATCAACCGCTGCGACAGCCTGCTCGGCAACTTGATCGACTACAACGGCTGTGTGCGCAACAACCTGGCGTCGTACATCCAGACCGCACCGGCCGGCTTCCTCGATGGTGCGGGGGGAACGGGCGTCACCAACCCCGACGGCAGCGTCACCTGCAGTGGCCTGCTGTGCACGCTGCTCAAGCCGATCCTGTCCGCTTTGCGTCCGGTCCTCAACAGCGTCGGCACCCTGCTGACCAACCTGCTGGCCAGCGTGCTGGGCCTGGAGCTGGGCCGCACCGATGTCAACGTGCAGTCGATCCAGTGCAGCGCGGCGCAGCTGGTCTACTGACCCGTGACCGGCGCCCTTGGCGGCGCCCGCGCGCATGCTAGACTCCCGGCGGGGAACCACCTTCATCTCAACCCACACTCATCCGTGGATGGTCTAGACATGCGAGAAACTTCAGGGGGCGCGGTCTTCGCCCGGCACGCGCGCGGCGCGGCACTGCTGGCCGTGGCCATGATGCTGGTGGCACCGGCGGCGATGGCTGCCCGTGGCGATCGCGAAGCAGCCGCAGAGCCGGCCGCGCGCACCGCACCGGTGGTGCGCAACACCGTTGATGAGCTCAAGCAGCTGATGGATGCGCGCCAGCTGACCGAGCTGCGCACCACCTACAACGGCAACTACGGCGCCAGCCTGCTGTTCAATGCCAACACCCTGACCTACTACGTCGCCCTGTTCCAGGAGAAGAACTTCTGGCGGGTGATCAAGACCGACGCCGTCGACAACGCCGAGCGTGTCTACCGCACCTTCGCGCAGCAGTCCGAGCAGTTGGCCCAGGTCTACATCGACACCACGCGCCTGGAAGCCGGCAAGCGCTATACCGAGCGCCTGGTGGCCTACAACGAGGAACGCCTGCGCACCCTGCAGCAGGAAATGGAACAGCAGCAGGCACAGTCGGCCCAGGTCAGTGCTGCCCTGCAGCAGGCCCAGCAGCAGGCGGTCAGCCTGAGCAGCGATGTGCAGAGCACCAACAGCCAGCTGGATTCCCTGCAGCGCCGCATCCAGATCCTGCAGGCCGAACAGGGCAACCCGGAGCTGAGCCTGCCCAAGCCGGACAGCGTGCCCTCGCCGGCACCGGCGTCGGCCAGCGACGGTCGCTGAGATCCAGCACCTGGCATCTGCTGACAACGGCGCCCTTGGGCGCCGTTGTCGCTTCTGGCACTCCCGGATTCAGCGGCACGCGTCGTACACCGCGTCATCCAGCTGCCGCCGCTGTACGAAGTCCAGGCGTTTGGCCCTGGCGAGGACCTTCCCGCGTTGCTGCCGCGCACGCTCACAGGCGGTGGGATCCGTGCTGATGGGTATCAGCGCAGCCCGCGCACGCCCCTGCTGCACCACGCGCGCACGTCTTGGGGTCGGGCTCGCCGCCTTGGCCGCCGTCGCACCTGTTGAGGGCGGTTCCGCCGGCACCTCCCAACGCCATTCCGCACGCCCCTGGCACGGCGTCTGCTGATAGACCGGATGCGGCCCGTCCACGCATTTGTAGACGTTGGTCTGAGCATGCGCCCCCGTGGCCAGCAGCAGGCACCACAACAAGCGCCAACACGCATTCGACATTACAGGCTCCTCGACAGGGCTGCCGCCATCCTCGATGCCGGAACGGCTTCCTGCCAGAGCGATACGCGTCACATCTGGTGCAATCCAGCACAGCCGTGCAAGTCGTCGGCCTGGCGCTGCGCTGTACTGCCGGAGGCACCGGCATGACTGCCAGCGCCTTCCCTCCCTTCCGCCAAGGAACCTGCAATGAGCAACTTCGTCACCGTCGCCGACGCGCCCGCATCTTCTACAAGGATTGGGGTACCGGCCAGCCGATCGTGTTCGCCCACGGCTGGCCGCTGTCGTCCGATGCCTGGGACCCGCAGATGCTGTTCATGGGCCAGAACGGCTTCCGCGTAATCGCCCACGACCGTCGCAGCCATGGCCGCTCCAGCCAGACCTGGGACGGCAACAACATGGACACCTACGCCGATGACCTGGCCGCGGTGATCGAGACGCTGGACCTGAAGGACGCGATCCTGGTCGGCCATTCCACCGGTGGCGGCGAAGTGGCCCACTACATTGGTCGCCATGGCAGCCAGCGCGTGGCCAAGGTGGTGCTGGTCGGCGCCGTGCCGCCGCTGATGCTGAAGACCGATGCCAACCCGGCCGGCACCCCCTTGGAAGTCTTCGATGGCATCCGCAAGGGCACCGGTGGCGATCGTTCGCAGTTCTTCAAGGACCTGACCACGCCGTTCTTCGGTGCCAACCGCGACGGCAACACCGTTACCCAGGGCATGCGTGATGCGTTCTGGCTGCAGGGCATGCTCGGTGGCGTCAAGGGTCAGTACGACTGCGTGCACGAGTTCTCGGAAGTGGATTACACCGAGGACCTGAAGAAGATCGATGTGCCGGCTTTGGTCGTGCACGGTGATGACGACCAGATCGTGCCGTTCGATGCCTCGGCCAAGCTGTCTTCGCAGATCATCAAGGACGCCGAGTTGAAGGTGTACCCCGGTGCGCCGCACGGCCTGACCATCACCCACGCCGACCAGTTCAACGCCGACCTGCTGGCGTTCGCACGCAGTTGATGTGCCGCGGCGGCATCGTAATGGTGCCGCCGCTCCTTCGGTCGCAGAAAGGGGACGGAGGGGATTAAGTCTTTGTGCACAAACGACTTAATCCCCTCCGTCCCCTTTTTTTCAGATATCACTGTGGTGGTGCGGGACCCCGGTCTTCGGCAGCGGGTCATGCCCACCCACGAAGTGGCGTACAACCGGTGCGCGCTCACCGCGATGCAGTTCCCGCAGTACTTCCTGGATCGCCTTGTCATCGGCGGTGATGCGCTCGTGCTGGCGCAGGTGCTCCAGCCACGACGGGGTCACGAAATACTCCAGGTGGATGCCCGGGCTGGCCACATCCTCGACCACACCCCAGACCACCGCGCCATCGCGGCGACGGATCGCGCCCAGCGCGCGCATCTGCGTCTGGAACGCGGCGCGATCAGCATCATCGATGCGGTACTCGAGGGTGACCAGTACCGGGCCGCGGTCGTTCGACACCGGCACCGACAGCTCGGGCGCCGGCCAGTGCCCGGCCGGGCTCAGGTTCAGGTCTTCGGTACCGGCGATGCGCACGCGCCATACCAGCAGCCCGCCGATCACCGCACCTGCGGCAGCCACCAGCAGCGCCAGTTCCGGCGAGGTACGCTGTGCCAGCGCGCCCCAGCTCAGGCCACCGGCCGCCATGCCGGCGGAGAACACCATGATGTACAGCGCCAGCGCACGCGCGCGTACCCAGGCAGGCACTGCTGTCTGCGCCGCAATCTGCAGCGACGACAGCACGGTGATCCAGGCAAAACCGTTGATCAGCATCACCAATGGCAGCACGTACCAGCTGCGGGTCAGTGCCAGCCCGACCAGGCTCAGCGCCAGTGACAGCGTGGCCAGCAGCACCAGCAGGTCGCGATCCAATTGCGCGCGCAGCTTCGGCAGCAGCAAGGCCCCGCCCACTGCACCGATACCGATGCAGCCCAGCAGCATGCCGTACTGCCCCGCCCCGCCGTGCATCTGGCCGCGCACCACCACCGGCAGCAACGCGTTCATCGCCGCAGCAAAGAAGAAGAAGCCCACCGACTTGATCAGCACCGCCTGCAGGCGTCCCGCACGGCTGGCGTAGCGCAGGCCCGCTTTCAGTCCAGCACCGAAGCCCTCCGGCGGCAGACTCGACTGCTTCGGGTCACGCTTCCAACCCCACACCACGAACAGCATTGCGGCAAAGGTGATGGCGTTGAAGCCGAACGCCCAGACCGCACCGAGCTGGGCGACGATCACGCCGCCGATGGCCGGGCCGATCGAGCGCGCGATGTTGATGCCGATCGAGTTCAGCGCCACCGCTGAGGCCAGCATCGGCTGCGGCACCAGTTCGGACACGATCGCGGCCTGTGCCGGCATCGCCATCGCCGCACCGCAACCCATGCAGAAGGTCAGCAGCACCAGCAGCTGCGGCGTCAGCATGTCCAGCGCGGTCAACGTCGCCATCACGGCGGCGACCAGCAGCATCCAGGCCTGGGTCGCCAACAGGTACCTGCGGCGATCGACGATGTCGGCCAGCGTTCCGGCGGCCAGCGCCAGCAGTACGATCGGCACGGTGGTGGCCGACTGCACCAAGGCCACCATCAACGGCGAACCGGTACGTTCGGCCATCACCCAGGCGGCGGCCACGTCATTGACCCAGGTGCCGATGTTACTGGCCAGGATTGCCAGCCAGATCGAACGGAACATCTGGATCTTCAGCGGGGACCAGGCACCTGCGGCCTGTGCGGGGGGTTGCGACGCGGTTGCGTTCACCATTGCCATGCTCCAACGATCGAGGCGAACAGCGTGTCCTGGCCGCCGGCCTGCTTCAGCGCAGGACCCGCATCGACCCAGGCCAGCTGCAGCTGCCATTGCCAGTGTTCGCTGGCCTGCCAGCGGGTTTCGGATTTGTACTGATTACCGATGCGGCGCGCGCCACCGGCGCTGCCCGGCAACGCCACCAGCGGTGCCGGCGTGGCGTAGACCGCATCGGCGCGACGATGCTTCCAGGCGATCTGTACGCCCAGCTCCGTCGTCACCGTGTCGTGCAGACGCAGGGTCAAGGTTGGCTGGAGGTCCATCAGGTTGGCCGGGGCCAGCAGGCTGGCCTCGCTGAAGTAGGCCGATTTCGGGAACAGCGCATTGAAGGTTCCCAGGCGGCCGTCTCGCGGATTGCCATCGCCACTGGCGATGTCCGCCTTCAGCCCCAACCGCGGTTGCAACGGCAGGTCCGTCCAGCGCCACCCCGTATCGGTGGCCAGCGTCCAGGCGCGGATATCGAGCGTGCCGATGGCCGTTCGCAGTTCACCGCCCTGCGCCACCAGCTCGCTGTTCCAGTCCAGTGCACCGGCCTGGCCGAACCAGCGTGCACCCACGGTCTGCCGCCGCTCGGTGCCGGAACCTGCCGCGAAGCGTGCGCCTTCGCGGCGGTAGTCCAGCAGATACAGATCCCACTGTCCCGCGCCCTGCCCGCGTGCCGTGGTGGCATAGGCACCCCACAGGTGGGCACCGTGTTCGCCGCGATCATCAAAGGCACCCGGCCGGTTCTCCACCGGTCGCAGTGCCATCAGATCCAACGTGCCGAGGCGGCCTTTCCAGCCCAGGCGCGCACCGTCGAAGGCCAGGCGGATGTTCGGCCCATCGCGCACCGACAACAGCCGCGAGCTTCCGTAGCCGGCTTCCTGCCGACCGAGTTGCAGGTGGAAGCCGCTGCGCTGCCAGCGCCAGTACGCCTGCTGCACATCCAGCGCGCCGCGGTCGGTGCGGCCGGCTCCACCTGCCTTGCCATTCTCGGCATGCACGCCCAGCTGCAGCTTCGCCTGCCAGCTGTCCTCCGCATAGGTGGCCGAGGCCAGCGCGCGCAGCAGGCCGTAGCCATCTTCACTGCTGCCGATGCCGAACCGGGTCGGGTCGTAGTACAGGCCACGCAGGCGCAGCGAGGCGTCCAGTTGCAGCTGGCCGTTGCCAGCATCACTGCAGCGGCCCCCCTCGCAGGCCAGCGCCAGCGATGGCGCGGCCAGCAGCGCCAGGCTCAGAACGCGAAGCACGAACATCCCATCGCGCCCCAGAATGCGGTCAGGTCATCGGTGGGCGCCGCATGCCGTGCGGCATGACCATGAGCGCCGTGCGTACTGCAGGCCACGCCGTGATGGTGGCGATGGGCGGCGGCCAACCCGGTGGCGGCACCGCCGACGTGGTAGCCACCGAACCGGTTGACCGGCGACCAGTCCGGCATCGCTGGCGGCAGCTGCGGCGCCAGCCCGGCGTAGTCGCCGTCGGCATGCACGATGCGGCCGCCGACGACGGTCAGCAGGCTGGTGATGTCGGCAATCTGCGCGTCATCGACACGGAAGAAATCGGACGAGAGCAGGATGAAATCAGCCAGCTGGCCCTTCCGCAGCGTGCCCTTCACCGCTTCGTCGCCGGAGAACCAGGCGCTGCCCTGGGTCCACAGGCGCAGCGCCTGCTCGCGTTCGAGCAGGTTCTCATCGCCATACAGGGCCAGCCCGCCCACGGTGCGCCCGGTCACCAGCCAGGACAATGCCACCCAGGGGTTGTAGCTGGCTACGCGGGTGGCATCGGTACCGGCACCGACCGGCACGCCTTCGGCCAGCATGCGTTTGACCGGCGGCGTATGCCGCGCGGCCTGCACGCCATAGCGCTCGACGAAAGCCTCGCCCTGGTAGGCCATGCGGTGTTGTACGGCGATGCCACCACCCAGCGCGCGGATACGTTCGATGTTGCGCGGGGTGATGGTTTCGGCGTGGTCGATGAACCAGTGCAGGCCATCGAACGGCACCTCGCGGTTGACCTGTTCGTAGACATCGAGGATGCGGGTGATGCTCTCGTCATACGTTGCGTGGATGCGAAACGGCCAGCGCTTCTCCACCAGCAGCTTCACCACGTCATGCAGTTCGGGCTCAAGCTCCGGCGGCAGCTCCGGACGTGGCTCGTTGAACAGCTCGAAATCGGCCGCCGAGAACACCAGCATCTCGCCGGCACCGTTGTGGCGCAGCAGGTCGTCGCCCTGGCGCGGCTGCAGGATCTCGCTCCAGCCACGGAAGTCATCCACCTCCTTGCCCTTGTTCTGGGTGAACAGGTTGTAGGCGATGCGCACTGTCAGCTGGTCATCGCGGTGCAGCTGCTCGATGACCTGGTAGTCCTCGGGGTAGTTCTGGAAGCCGCCGCCAGCGTCGATCACCGAGGTGATGCCGAGCCGGTTCAGTTCGCGCATGAAGTGGCGCGTCGAGTTGGCCTGGTACTTGATCGGCAGGCGTGGGCCCTTGGCCAGCGTGGCATACAGGATCAGCGCATTGGGCTTGGCCAGCAGCAGCCCGGTGGGGTTGCCCAGCGAATCACGCACGATCTGCCCGCCCGGCGGATCCGGCGTGTCCTTGCTGTAGCCGCACGCGCGCAGCGCGGCACGGTTGAGCAGCGCGCGGTCGTACAGGTGCAGCAGGAACACCGGCGTATCCGGCGCGATGTCGTTGAGCTCCTGCAGCGTCGGCAGGCGCTTCTCGTTGAACTGCGCGGCAGTGAAGCCACCCACCACGCGTACCCACTGCGGTGCGGGCGTGCGGTCGACCTGGGCCTTCAACATGTCCAGAGCGTCGCCCAGCGAACGCAGCCCGTCCCATCGCAACTCCAGGTTGTAGTTCAGGCCACCACGGATCAGGTGGGTATGGCTGTCGTTGAGGCCGGGCAGCAGGCGCCTGCCCTGGGCGTCGATCAGGGTCGCTTCATTGCCCCAGCCGCGCATGATCTCCTCGTCGCTGCCGACGGCGACGATGCGTCCTTCCTGCACAGCCAGCGCCTGCGCATGCGGCTGCTGCGGGTCGAGGGTGGTGATGCGGGCATTGCGGATGACCAGCGTGCTCATGCGACGCTCCTTGGAAGTGGAATCGAGTGCGGCAGCGGCGCGGCCGGCCAGACCGAGCGCAACAGCGGCACCACTGGCCAGCACCACGTTGCGGCGGCCGTGGTCGAGGGGATCGTGACTCATGCGAAATCTCCCGGAAAGCGTTGGCCGTCCAGCGCCCAGGCACCCGGCCCGGCCAGTGCGAGGGCCAGCAGCACCGTGGTCCACATCAACGGGTACTCGCTGCCGCCGCGCATCCAGAACCAGCCCTTGGGCAGGGCCAACAGGACGGTGAAGCCGATGAAGGCGGCCGCCGCAAGTGCGGCGATACGGGTCTGCCATCCCAGCAGCACGGCCAGCCCGGACAGCACCTGCAGCAAGGCCAGCAACAGCGGCAGCGGTGCCACTGCTGGCAGCCCGAAGGCACGCAGCTCGGTAGCGAAGCCGGACAGCCCAGGCCCACCAAACCAGCCGAACAGCTTGCCCAGCGCGTGCGGCAGCAGGAAGCCTCCTGCCGCCACGCGCAGCATCAGCAGGGCCAGGTCGAGGCCATGGCTGGCCACCATACTCAGTGCCCGCCTTCCTGCGCGCCGAACATGCGCTTGGCGTACTGGATGCCGATGCCGTAGCCGCCGGCGTGGTCGCGGGCAATGCCGGTGGTCAGGTCGTAGGTTTCCCCGCGTGCCCAGTCGCGCTGCAGTTCGAGCAGGTACTGCACGCTGGTCATCGGCACTGCGCCGGCCTGCACCATGCGGGTGATCGCCCGCTCATGCGCTTCTTCGCTGACATCGCCGCAGGCATCGGTGATCACGTAGACCTCGAAACCCTGCGCCAACGCCGACAGCGCCGGCCCGACAATGCAGACGCTGGTCCACAAGCCAGCAACAACCAGGCGGCGCTTGCCGATGCGGTTGATCTCATCGATCACCGGCTGGTCTTCCCAGGTATTCATCGAGGTGCGGTCGAACACCGTCTGGCCCGGGAAGATCTGCGGCAGTTCCGGGAACATCGGGCCGGAGAACGACGTTTCGGCGACCGTGGTCAGCACCACCGGCACATTGAAGCCCTTGGCACCCTTGCTGATCAGCGACACGTTGTTGCGCAGCGCGGAGATGTCGATGGTGTGGGTCGCAAACGCCATCTGCGACTGGAAGTCGATCAGCACCAGGGCGTGGTCGGTCGGCGACAGCAGCGCCGGGGCGGGAGTGGCGGTGGCAAGGCTCATGGCTGGACTCCGTTGGAAACACGATCAAGGGGATGCAACAGGGCGGCATCGCCGACAACGTATTGGCCGGGGCTGCAGCCGGTCTCCGCGCGGAAGCTGCGGACGAAATGGCTCTGGTCGAAGAAGCCCAGCTGCTGTGCCAGGCGGGACATCGGCAGCTGCGCGTCTGGCAGCAGCTGGCGTGCACGTTCGATGCGCCGCCGGCGCACATAGCGCAACGGGCTGGCACCGGTACCGGTACGGAACAGACGCACCAGATGGAAGCGGCTGACGCAGGCGGCCGCTGCCAGCTCGGTCACCCGCAGCGGCTGCGACAGGTGCTCATCGACATAGCGCAGGGCGCGCTGCAACGCGGCGGCCTGCTGCGGTGCCAGTGATGCGGCGGGCGGATCAGGCGGAAAAATGGTGGCCATGCGGGACGCCGCGAGGGGGTGGCCCATGGTGCGTGGCGCCTGCGCGATGCCCTACCCCCGTCGGTCGAGGCCAGTACCTACCCGAATGGGGGAGGCCGACGGCTTAGCAGGCGCCGCCCAAACAAGCGTGCATCCAGTGAATAGGCGCCAGGGCCCAGCATCAACAGCGCCAACGGCAGCACCACCTGCGACCACGGCGCCTGCTGCGCGAACATGCCCACGGCCGCCATCAGCGCCGCCAGTGGCGTCAACACGCCCAGCATGAGCATCGGTACTGCCAGCAGGCACATCGCCGACCATCCGCCCGCATGCGTGCCAGGCGTGTACAGCGCGGTGGCCAGGCACAGCCGCAGCCACAGCAGACCGAGGCCCGGACCGCGATCAGGGAACATCACGAACAGCCGTTGCATGCCGGGGCTCCAGAGGACATGCCGGCGTGATAGCCGACGTCGGCGCACGCCGCCTACCCCGTTCGGGTCACCCTGGGTTGCCCCACACCTGCCAGAATGCGCGCCATGCGTGGCCGCCCCTTCCCGTTCCTGTGTCGCTTGCCGACGCTGCTGACGTGCCTGCTGCTGTTGACCGCCCTGCCCGCCCTTGCCGTGCAGCGCCCGCCGGTGAGCGGCGGACTGCCCGATTACGAGCACACGGCCTGGCGCGTCGGCCAGGGTGCGCCCGGCGACATCTGGGACATTGTCCAGGACCGCGACGGTCTGTTGTGGCTGGCCACGGGCTCGGGCCTGTACCGCTTCGATGGCCGTCGTTTCGAACGGCAGGCGGCGCCCGTCGGCAGCCAGTTCCCGTCCACCAACATGGTCACGCTGGCACCGGGCCGCGATAGCGCCCTGTGGATCGGCTACTTCCAGGCGGGCATCAGCCGGTTCGCACAGGGACAGCTGCACAGCTACGGCCGCGAGCAAGGGGTGCCGGTCGGCGTGGTCCCGCGCTTCAGCCAGGATCGCCAGGGCCGGCTGTGGGCGGCGATCAACGGCGGCTGCGCCGCTTTGACGGACAGCGCTGGCAGCAACTGCCGGCCAGTGCCGGGCTGCCGGAGCGCCGCGTGCAGTGGGTGCTGCACGACAGCCGGGACACCTTCTGGGTCCTGGCCGACCTGAAGGTCTGGATGCGTGCAGCCGGCCAGACCGCCTTCCAGGACACCGGCATCGCCGTCTCGCAGATGGCGACGCTGGCCGAAAGCCCGCAGGGCGAAGTGTGGCTGGCCGACCGGGTGCGCGGCACCTCGCCGCTGGCCAATGCGCAGGGTCTGTTGGCGGCCAGCGAACGCGAAGCGCGGCGTCTTCCGGAGCTGGTCGCCGCGCGTCTGCAGTTCACTGCCGATGGTGCGCTGTGGGCCACGATGAGCCCGCACGGCGGCGTCGCCCGCATCACCTTCGACGGCACCCGGGCCGTGCGCATGGAGCGCTTCGATTCACCGCACGGCCTGACCGCCACCTCGGCAGTTCCAATCATCGTCGATCGCGAAGGCAATCTCTGGGTTGGCACCAATCTCGGCCTCAACCGCTTCCGCGCACGCAGCGTGCACACCCTGGCGGTGGGCCCGAGCGATCCCTACCGCTCGCTGGTGCGGGCCAGCGATGGCCGCGTGTATGGCTATGGCGAAGACCTCAAGCCCTACGATCTGCGGCGCACCCTGCTGGATGGCAGCGCCACGCAGCTGCAGGCCGCCGCGCGCCAGGCACCCACGCCGATCTGGCAGTTCGACTGGGTCAATCTTGCGCGCACGGTAGCCGGCCACACCTCGCTGATCCCGCTGCCGCCGCCGTTCACCGGGCAACCGCTGCATGCGCTGCTGTTCCCCGACGACGAGCAGGCCTGGGTGTGTACGGGTGAGCGTGGCGTCCTGCACTACCTGCATGGGCAATGGCAGCGCGAGGTTCGCCTGCCCGAGCAGGCCTGCTCATCGCTGGCGCTGGATGCCCATGGCCAGCTGCTGCTTGGCTATGCCGACGGCCGCCTGCGCCGGATGAGTGCGAACCGCATCGAGAGCTTCGATGCCAGCCAAGGCCTGTCGGTGGGGCCGATCACCGCGATGCTGCATCACCAGGACATTCTGCTGGTCGCCGGCGAAGCCGGGCTGGCTGCGCGACTGGGCAATGGACGATTCGTTCCGGTGCGCACCGACATGGCCGGCGTCCTGGAAGGCATCACCGGCATGGTCGCCGATGCCAATGGCCACCTGTGGCTCAACGGCAGCCGTGGCCTGGTGCGGATGGAAAGCGGGCTGCTGCGCCGTGCCCTGCGCACCGGACTGCCGGTCACGCCGCGCCTGTTCGACGCGATCGACGGCATGCCTGGCATTGCCCTGCAGAGTGGACCGATCGCCACCGCGACGCTGGCCGACGACGGCCTGCTATGGCTGGCCACCAACCAGGGCCTGGCCTGGCTGGACACCACCCATTCGCACGTCAATACGATGGCCCCCAGCGTGCGCATCGGCGAGGTGCTGTATGGCAGCAAGCACGAGCCGCTGCGCGATGGCCTGCGCCTTCCCGCCGGTACCAGCCAACTGCAGATCGACTACGTGGCGTTGTCACTGGCGCGCCCGGAGCGCAACCGCTACCGCTATCGCCTCTCCGGCGTCGACGACGGCTGGCAGGATGCCGGCAGCAGCACCCGCGCGTATTACACCAACCTCGCACCGGGCAATTACCGGTTCGAGGTGGAAGCGGCCAACGAAGACGGCATCTGGAGCACCTCCCCGGCCAGCCGCAGCTTCCGCATCGCGCCCACCTTCATGCAGACCGTGTGGTTCAAGCTGCTGTGCGCCGCCGCGATCCTCGCGCTGCTGATGATGGCGGTGCGCATCCGCAGCGGGCAGCTGGCTGCGCTGTTCCGCGCACGCCTGCAGGAACGCAATGGGGAACGCGAACGCATCGCACGCGACCTGCACGACACCCTGCTGCAGGGCAGCCAGGGCCTGATCCTGCGCCTGCACGCCATCAGTCAGTCACCCCAGACCCCGGCGCCGGTACGCGGCCAGCTGGAGGCGGCGATGCAACTGGCCGAGCGCAACCTTGCCGAGGGCCGCGAGCGGGTCAACGCCCTGCGTGAGGGACCCTTCGTGGGCCGCGACCTCGCTTCGGCGCTGGCCGATGTTCACGCCGAATACGCCGGGCACGGCACCAATCCGCTGCGCCTGACCGTGGAAGGTGCGACGCCACTGCTGCAGGCCGATGCGGCCGAAGAAGTGTTCCTGATAGGGCGTGAGGCGATCCGCAACGCGTTGCGTCATGCCAACGCCAGCGCCATTGAAGTAGAGCTGTCGTATGGCGCGCGGTGCTTCCTGCTGCACGTGCGCGATGATGGCGTCGGCATCGCCAACGAGAATGCCGGGCATGGCCATTGGGGCCTGCAGGGCATGCGTGAGCGCGCGCAGCGCCTCGGTGCGGAACTGCAACTGTGGACCCGCCCCGGGCTGGGAACCGAAGTCGCGCTGGCAGTTCCCACCCGGCGCCTGTATCAACGCCGCCCATCACGTTGGCGCTGGCCCTGGAGTAGAACGAGCCATGACTGAAACCCCTGCCCCGATCGGCGTACTGGTGGTCGACGACCACCCGCTGCTGCGTGACGGCCTGGCTGCCCTGCTGGGCGCCCATTCCGACCTGCGCCTGCTCGGTGAAGCCGCCGATGGCGAGGAAGCCATCGCACGCTACCAGCAGCTGCAGCCGGACGTGGTGCTGATGGACCTGCAGATGCCACGCCTGGACGGTGTGGAAGCCATCGTGCGGATCCGCGCGATGGATCCGCGTGCGCGCATCATCGTGCTGACCACCTACCGCGGTGACGTACGTGCGGTGCGGGCGCTGCAGGCTGGCGCCAGCGCCTACCTGCTGAAGGACATGCTGCGCCACGAGCTGGTCGATACGATCCGCATGGTCGCTGGCGGCCGGCGCGCACCGATTCCGCCGGCGGTGGCGGCCAGCATCGCCGCGCATGTGGTGGAAGACCGGTTGTCGCCGCGCGAGACCGAGGTGCTGCGGCACGTGGCCGGTGGCCTGTCGAACAAGCGCATCGGCGAGCGCATGCAGATTTCCGAGCAGACGGTGAAGGCGCACATGAAGAGCCTGATGGACAAGCTGGGCGTGGGCGATCGCACGCATGCGGTGACCCAGGCGCTGCGGCGCGGGATCATCAGCCTGGACGACAGCGGTCACGATTAGGGGGTTGTTCGGCAGGGCTTGCAGCCCTGCACCCGCGGTAGTGCCGGCCGCGGGCCGGCAAACTCAACAGCAACAGCATGGCGTCCGTGGGATGGCGGGCCGGTGTCGGAGTGCGGGGACGCCGTGAACCCCTCCATGGGGGCTTGGCCGCGGCATCCATGCCGCGGACACCCCGCACTCCGACACCGCCCCACCTCTGACAGATTCCGATGGCGGTTGGTAGGTGTCGGCCTTGGTCGACACTTCTGTCAGATATCGAAATCAATCAGGGGTCAGATCCGTTCCAACAGACCGCAGGAACCTGTCGAAGGCGGGGTGGGTCCGGTTGCGGGGGCGTGAGCGCCATGGATGGCGCGACCGAGCCTGCATGGGTGAGGGCGCTTTGCTTGCGAAGCATTGCTTCGCAAGCGCCCGAACGCCCAGCCGCCAGCGGCTGGGCCGGACCGCGGAGCGGGATTCACGGCGTCCCCCGCAACCGGACCCACCCCGCCCACCTACAGGAACCCCGCCGTTGCTGTTGCCGTTGCTGTTGCCCCCAGCAGGTGCAGGGCTGCAAGCCCTGCCGAACACCGCCCTTACTTCAAACGCAGCAGCAGGCTGCCGCCCGCACACACCACCGCCAGCCAGGCGACGCCGTGCCACCCCCATTGCGCCAGCGCCAGGCTGCCCAACGCACCGCCGGCGGCCATGCCGATGAACATGCCCGTAAACAGCAACGCATTGAGGCGGCTGCGTGCCGGCGGCACCAGGCCATAGACCAGGGTCTGGTGCGCCACCAGCGCCGACTGGAAACCGAAGTCGAACAGCAGCGCGCTCACCACCAGCAGCGGCAGCAGCGCGGCGGCCGGCAGCCAGGACTCGGTCAGCAACAGGCCGAAGCCCAGCAGCGCCACTGCGATCGCCAGCCGCGCCACTGCATGGCAACCCAGTCGATCAGCGAAGCGGCCGGCGAACGGCGCGGCCAATGCGCCGGCCGCACCGGCGATACCGAACGCACCCGCCGCCGCACTGCCCAGGCCCAGACGTGCATGCAGCATCAGCGCCAGGGTCGACCAGAACGCGCTGAAGCCCACTGCCAGCAACGACTGGCTGGCCACCGCACGGCGCAGCTGCGGCTGCTCGCGCCACAACGCCAGCAACGAACCCAACAATGCCGGATAGCGTAGCGTGCTGGTCGGTGCGAAACGCGGCAGCGCACGCGCCATCACCGCACCCATCGCCGCCACCGATACCGCGGCCAGCACGAACTGCGTGCGCCACCCCCATGCTTCAGCCACCACGCCACTGACCACGCGCGACAACAGGATGCCGAGCAGCAGGCCGGTCATTACCCGGCCGACGATCTGGCCGCGCTGTGCATCCGGCGCCAGCACCGCAGCGGCCGGCACGATGTCCTGTGCCAGCGTGGCCATCAGCCCGACCAGCAGGCTGGCCATCAGCAGGCCCGGCAGGTGCCCGGCCATCGCTGCGGCGCCCAGTGCCAGTGCCAGCAACGCGGACTTCAACAGGATCAGGTTGCGGCGGTCGAAGCGGTCGCCCAACGGCGCCAACAGCAGGATGCCCAGTGCATAGCCAAGCTGGGTCAGGGTCGGTACCAGGCCAGCGGCGCGTTCGCCTGCGCCGAGGTCCTGGGCAATCAGGCCCAACATCGGCTGGCTGTAGTAGAGCGAGGCGACCGAAAAGCCTGCACCGGCGGCCATCGCCAGCACCAGCGGGGTGGAGGGTGCGCTCGCGGGTGTGGCGGCGGCGGACAGCGAGGGGGTAGACATGGGGGAGTCCGGTGGAGGAAGTGGGCGTATCCTGCCCGTATTCGCCCAGCGTCTGTAGTAGGCTCTTGCACATAAACTTCATACGTGAAACGCATGAACGACCTCGCCACCAGCGCCGATCGCCTGGATCTGCTGCGCACCTTCCTGCGCATCGTCGATGCCGGCAGCCTGTCTGCTGCGGCCGTGCAGCTGGGCACCACCCAGCCGACGGTCAGTCGCCGCCTGCAGGCACTGGAACGGCAGCTCGGCCTGCGCCTGCTGCAGCGTTCCACTCACGGCCTGCAGCTGACCGAGGATGGCCTGCGCTGCCAGCGCCATGCGCAACGCGTGGTCGACGAATGGGAGTCGCTGCAGGCCGAACTCCACGGCGAGCCAGAAACGCTGCGCGGACGCCTGCGGGTGATGGTGCCGCACGCATTCGGCCAGGCGCAGCTGCTGCCGACCATGCTTGCGTTCCTCGCCCAGCACCCGCAGCTGAGCCTGGAGTGGATCCTGGAAGATCGACGCCCGGATTTCATCGCGGAAGGCATCGACTGCGCGGTGCGGGTGGGCCCCGTCGACGAACCGCGCATGGTCGCACTGCCGCTCGCCGAGGTACCACGCATCGTCGTAGCGGCGCCCTCACTGGTGGACGCCACAGCGGTCGGTACGCCCGAACAGGCACAGTCACTGCCGTGGATCTCGCTGGTCACCTACTACCGCGAACGCCTGCTGCTGCATGACGCGCAGGGGCGCGCGCATACCCTTTCAATCAGCCCGCGCCTGCTCAGCGACAACCTGTTCGTGGTGCAACAAGCCGCATGTGCCGGGCTGGGCGCAGCGGTGGTCTCGGCCTGGCTGGTGGCCGAGGACCTCGCACAAGGGCGGCTGGTGCAGCTGCTACCGGACTGGCAGGCGCCGGCACTGCCGGTACACGTGGTGTTTCCCGCCGCGCGCCAGCAGCCGCCACGGCTGCGCGCCTTCATCGATGCGATGAAAGCAGCGCTGCCGCAATTGCATGGAATGCGGCCGGCACCACGCTAGGTCACCTGCCGCATCACCCACGCGTGGCGTGGATCTGCCGAGGGTACGGATAGATCCACGCGATGCGTGGATTCCTTCCCCCCGCAATCAGTTGGCCTTGGCCGCCTCGGCATCCCACGTCGCAACCTTGGCCTTGGTGTCAGCCAGCATCTTGTCCAGCGCGGCGCGGTCATACACGTTGCCACGCAGGATCACGCTGTCGATCTTTTCGGTGGCGGCAATGTCATGCAGCGGGTTGGCGGTCAGCAGCACCAGATCGGCCGCCTTGCCCTGTGCAACACCACCGTAACGGTCCATCTGGCCGAACCAGGCCGGGCCGGAACGGGTTGCGGCCGACAGCGCCTGCGGTGCGCTCAGGCCCTCCTTCACGAACAGCTGCAGCTCCTGGTGCAGGGCGATGCCCGGGAAGTTGAACGAGTTGAGGAAGCCTGCATCAGTGCCGGCGATGATCGTCACGCCGGCCTCCTGCAGCATCGGCAGCACTGCGGCCACCTGGTGGTACTGCGCGTGGCGCGCTTCGATCTGCGCCGGCGTGGCCTTCGCCGCGCGATCCACGCGCCACTGGTAGGTCGCGCGCAGGCCAGGGCCGATGTAGGCCAGGTACGGATCTTTGGCGTGGTCATCCTGATCAAGGAAGTCGAGGATGCGGCCACCGTTGAGGGTCGGGGTCACGAATACGCCACGCTTGGCGAAATCACGGTAGGCATGCATCGCAGTGTCACGGTCGAAGCTGGCGTCGAGGCGGCGGTTGGCTTCGGCGCGATCGATGCGGCCGGCACCGAAGTCGGCGGCGATCTTCGCTTCGTCCTTGCTGCCGGCCTTGAATGCGTAGTCCAGATGCTCGATCGAAGCCAGGCCGGCATCGACCGCCTGCTCCACGGTCAGCGCCATCGGAATGTGACCCGAGGCCTTGAAGCCGGCCTTGCGCGCAGCACTGGCCGAGTACAGGAACAGCTCCGGCTTCAGCGTGCTGTCGGTGATCTTCACGAAATCGACCTTGTCGTGCTGCAGGCGGGCGATCGCCTTGTCGGCGTCGGCTTCGCTGCCCACTTCGATCGTGCCCTTCCAGACCGGCTTGATGCCTTCGATCTTCGCGCCCGAACTGAGCAGGCGTGGGCCGAACAGCGTGCCCTTGGCGATTTCGCCACGCCACTGCAGCACCTGCTCGGGCAGATCGCCGGAACAGTCGCGCACGGTGGTGATGCCGTGCGCGATGTACAGCGGCAGCAGTGCCTTGTTCTCTTCGATCAGCGCCGGGCCACCACCGAAGTGCACGTGCATGTCCCACAGGCCCGGGATCAGGTACTTGCCCTCGGCATCGATCTGGCGGGCCGCGCTCCACTGGCTGCGCAGCCGCGCGTCCGGGCCGACGGCGACGATGTCCTCGCCACGGATCACCACGCTCTGCCCGGCCAGGGTGCTGGCGTGCTCGACATCGACCACGGTGGCATTGCGGATCAGCAGGTCGGCGCGCTCGGCGGCAGACGCCGACAGAGGTGCTACCGCAAGGAGGATGGCAAGGGACAACGGACGGGAACGGAACATGGACAGCATCCTGGTGGGCACGCCCAGCGTGCGGGTGGAAGGGGTTTGCATTCAGCGCACCGCGCCGTGCTGGCGCAGCAGGGTTTCAATTCCGGTATAGCCGCGCTGGCGCGCATGCGCCAGCGGCGTCACGCCGTCGCCGTCGGCCAGCTCCGGGTCGGCGCCGGCCTCCAGCAGCAGCTGCACGATCTGCACGTGACGCGCACCGCCGTCGCCGAGCAGGATCGCTTCCAGCAGGGCGGTCCAGTGCAGGCGGTTGACATGATCGACCGCCACGCCCGCGCGCAGCAGTGTACGTACGGTGGCGACGTGGCCGCGCTCGGCAGCCGGAATCAGCGCGGTGCCGCCATAGCGGTTGGTACTGCGCAGATCGGCCCCATGCGCCAGGGTCATCGCCAGAATCTCGTCCAGGCCGCGCGCACCGGCATACAGGTAGGCACTGTCCTGCAACGCATCCTTGGCATTGACGTCGGCGCCGGCTTCGACCAGCTCACGCGCGGCATCAACATTGTTGCCATGCGTGGCCAGCAGCAGCGCGGTGCGGCCCTGGCCATCGCGCGCCTCCAGCGCGGCGCCATCCTCGATCGCCTGACGCACCGCATCAGCGTCGCCGCGGCTGGCGGCATCACGCAGACATCCATCGACGTCGGTTCTGGACGTTGCGGTGCAGGCCGGGGTGACCATGGCCAGCAGGCACAACAGCAGCGCGCGCGCGAACGGCGCAGGCCAGCCAGGGGAACGATGGACGCGCATGACAGTGTCTCCTCATGTCCTTCGCCACGGAACGCCGTGCGACGGTAGCAGCAGCCGGGCATTGCCGGCCCCTGCCCCGCATGGTAGAAGTCGGCCCGGGCATCCAGAAGTGAAATGTTCAAATGCAAGACAGTGCCAAATCGAATAGAACCCTGTTCGAACTGGACCTGCTGCGGGCGCTGGTGATGGTCGCCGACTGCGGCAGCTTCACGACGGCGGCCACGCGCCTGCATTCGACCCAGTCCACGGTCAGCCAGAAGGTACGCCGGCTGGAGGAACTGGCAGGGCATCGCCTGCTCGAACGCGGCCACCGCGACGTGCACCCCACTGACGCCGGCCACACGCTGCTCGGCTACGCGCGGCGAATGCTCGACCTGAACGAGGAAATGGCGCAGGCGCTGGCCGGCGCGACGGTGGAAACCGCGGTCCGCATCGGCGTACCCGAAGACTTCGTCAACGCGCAGACCACGCGCATGCTGGCCGCCTTCAGCCGCCGCCACCCGCAGGTGAAGCTGGAGATCAGCAGCGGCCTCAGCCGCGACCTGGCGCAGGGCTTCGATCATGGCGAATTGGACCTGGTGCTGGTCAAGCAGCGCCGCAACAGCCGCCAGGCCGTGCACTGCCGCCGCGAGCCGATGCACTGGATCGACAGCCTGCGCAGCAGCTGCCTGCAGCAGGACCCGCTGCCGCTGGTCACCTTCCCGCCGCGCGGGCTGTACCGCGATGAGATGATCCATGCCGTGGAAGCGCTGGGCCTGCGCTGGCGCATCGCCTTCACCAGCTCGTCGCTGAGCGGCATCCAGGGCGCGGTGGCCGATGGCATCGGCATCAGCCTGCTGCCGCGCCGCGCGGTCAACCGCGATCACCGCATCATCGATGGCGAGCGCGAGCTGCCGGTGATCGACAACTACGAGATCGGCCTGCTGCATCGCGCGGACGCCGATGATGCCGTGCGCGCACTGGCCAGCGAGCTGTGGCGGCAGGTGCAGCGCGAACCGGACTGACCACAGTCGACCCACGCCATGCATGGATGCCGTTCGCGCATCACGCATCGAAACATGGTCAATCCGGCCGCACGGCAGGCAACGTCGCCTCGTAGAGTGCCTGTTGTTTCCGTGCCCCATACGGCGCCTTGCCATGTCCAACGAAATCCCCACCCGCTTCGATCCCCTGCCCGCTGCCCTGCAGACACATCTGCAGCACCAGCGTTCGCTGATCGCCGCGCGCGTGGCCGCCGGCTTCCCGACGTTGCCGGTGCAATGGCCGCTGGCGGCCACCACGCTGCAGCGCGTGGTCGATGCCGAGCTGATCGACCGTGACGACTGCGATGGCTGGGAAGCGCTGGGCGTGGCGTTCGGTGACACCCTGGCCCAGCGCGTGCCGGGCCTGGCCTGGATGCAGGTCACCGATGCCTGGGGCATCGACGCGGTGCTGCGCTATGCCGACAGCAGCCTGCAGATCGGCGCCAGTACACTGCTGCTCAAGCGCGTCGAGCAGGGCGAGATCATCGACATCGCCCATCTGCTGGCGTGGCTTGAGGAATTCGTCGCCACCCGCGCCGACGATTACGTCTGAAAGGCCGCCGAGCTTGGCTCGGCACTACAGGGGATTGCGCAGCGTGGATCTACAGCCAGCGGCCGTCGACCACCACCCGGCGCTCCACCGGCACCGCTGCCACGGCAGCCGGGCCGTGGTCGGCACGCACCGCCACGAAAGTGGCTGGCTGGCCTTCGGCAATACCATGCTGCGGCAGGCCGATCGCCTGCGCGGCGTGGGTGGTGACCATGTCCAGCGCCAGCATCAGGTCGGCATCGGTGTAGAAGCCGGACCGGTAGCCCAGCAGCATCGCCCGCTGCAGCAGGTCGCCGTTGCCGTACGGCCACCAGCAGTCACGGATGTTGTCGTTGCCTGCGAACACGCGCACGCCGGCATCATGCAGTGCGCGCAGCGGCGGGAACGGATGATCGCCCGGCGCGTTGCTCATGATCGCCACACCCGCCGTGGCCAATGCTTCGCCCACCTGAAGCGCACGCGCCAGCGGCACGTCGCCCAGCGCATAGGCATGGCTGACCGCAACACGCCCCTGCAGGCCGGCGGCCCGGGTACGCGCAGCGATGCGCAGCAGCTGGGCCAGGCCGGTTTCGCCGGGCTCATGCAGATGGATGTCCAGCTGCACACCGTAGCGCTCGGCCAGAGCGAACAGCAGCGCCAGTTGGCCTTCGGCGTCACCATCGAGCGTGGTCGGGTCGATGCCGCCGAGCACCTCCACGCCCGCAGCAAGCGCCTGCTCCAGTACGGCCGCGGTGCCGGGACAGGACATCACCCCGGCCTGCGGGAATGCCACCAGCTGGATGCGCATGATGTCGGCACAGCGCAACGCCGCCTCGCGTACTGCCTCGAGATGGCCAAGCCCAGTGCTGGCGTCGATATCGACGTGGCAGCGCATCGCCATCGTACCGAACGCACTGCACTGGCGGATCAGCGCCTCGGCACGGTCCACCATCGGTGCCGCACCCGCCACCGCCGCCTTCTCCACCGCCAGCCGCTCACGCAGGCTGTTCACCGGCTGATGCGGATGCCAATGGTCGCCAACGAAGCTTTTGTCGAGGTGGATGTGGCCGTCGACCAGCCCCGGCAGCATCGCGAACCCCTGCAGGTTGACGCATTCCGCCCCTTCGGCCGGCGCGGCCTCGCCATTCAGGCCGCTGATGCGGCCATCACGGATATGGAAATGCAGTGGCGCGCCGTAGCGGTCTACACCGCCATGGACGAACTGGAGGGTCATCGGGGACTCCCGGAATGCCAAGAATGGCGCCATCGTGCCCCCTCGCCGCAGCTATCGGCCAACGAAATATCTGGATGGCACGCATTCATCAGAACGATGGCTACTCCTGCGACAACCGGTCGCAGCCACGCCGTGCACACCCCTGAACGGGTAACATGGGCGCCTGTCTCCGCTGTGAAGCCGCATGGGCCCGTCCGACCGCCACGATCGTCTCCGCCGCTGGCAGGCCGCGTCCCTGCTTGCCGCCGCCCCGATCGCCAGCCTGTCAGCCACTGATGCTGCGGCGGCTGCGCCGCTGCAGTCCCCGCCGGGCCAGCAGCGCATCGCCCCGGCTGCACTGGTCGAGCGCCTGCACCAGCGCGTGCTGTCCGGGCAGAGCGCCACCGCCACGCTGGAACACTGGTGCGCCGAGCACGGCCTGGCCGAACAGGCGCGGGTGCGCGCCGTGCGCATACACGGCCAGGACAAGCCCGCGCCCGCCGACGTGCTGCAGGCGCTGGGCGTGAAGCCGGGTGCCGACCTGCGCTATCGCCGCGTGCAGCTGGTCTGCGGCAGCCGCGTACTGTCCGAGGCCGACAACTGGTACCTGCCCGGCCATCTCAGCCCGGCCATGAACCAGGTGCTGGACAGCACCGATGAACCGTTCGGTCGCGTGGTCGGCCCGCTGGGTTTCCAGCGCCAGACCCTGGCCGACCAGACGTTCTGGCCGCCGCGGGGCGAAGGCGATCACGGCGTGATCCTGGAAGTGCGCGCCCTGCTGCGCGACCGCCAGCACCAGCCTTTCAGCTATGTCATCGAGTCGTACCTGATGCAGGCGCTTCCCTAGCTTGATGTATCGCCGGGCGTGGTCCGGCGCTACCGCGTCGTAATGCCATTCGCCGCCGGGTCGGTGGAAAACACGAAACGGCCGATCGACTGCCCCCCGCCCTGCAGGAATTCGCCACTCATGAACGCGTACTGTGGCGCGGCACTGTCGTCCCCGAACGTTCTGGTCCAGTGGCTGAATCCGTCGGCATTCCCGCTGTGGATTTCGCCCATGCACAGGCTGTAGCCACAAGCGAAGGAGGCCAGCGCCATGTCCGGCCCCAGCGTGCGTGCTACTGCCGCGCGGTACAGCGTGGTCAGATCCTGCGCGTCGGGATTGCCCGCGGCATCACGCTCGAACTGCAGCAAGGCCCGAGCATAGGCCTTGCTGGAACCGATGACCTTGCCGGCCTCCTGGTCGGACAGTGCACCCTCACTCATCAGCATGTTTTCACCGTCCAGACTCCCCCGTGTCGTGGGCTTCCTGCCATGGGCGGTCAATGCAGGTGATGCAGCACTGAGCGTCTGGTCTGCTGCCTGCGCCGAAGCCGCCGGTCCCGCATCGGGCATGTTGCCCAACGGTGCCTTCGACGCAACGGCTGTTGCCGATACCGGCGCCGCGGCAACATCAGCACTGTCTACGGCCGCCCCGGCATTGTCACCGCTGCACCCCGCTGTCACCAACAGCACCCCCGCCAGTAAACACGCTCTTCCTGCGCCCATGACTGCCATCCTTGGTCTTGATGGCCGAAGCATGCCAGCTCGCGCGCCTTCGCACACGTGCATCGCACAAAGAAAAGCCCGGCAATGCCGGGCCTTTCGTTCGCCTGCCGGATCAGCGGAACCGGTAGTCCAGCTGCACCCAGTACTGGCGGCCATACGGGTCGTAGTTGCCGACCGGGTAGAACGGCCAGCCGCCACCGTTCTTGTCCGCCGGCGGGCGGCTGTCACGCAGGTTGTTGACGATCACGCCCACCGACAGGTTCTCGCCGAACTGGCGGAACACGCTGGCGTTGTAGGTCATGTACGGCGCGATGCGGCCACTGCCATCGGTCTTCGGCAGCGAGCCGAAGCGGTTGCCGTACAGCGTTGTGGTCCAGTCACCCTTGTTCCAGGTGATGCTGCCGTTGGCCTTGCTGCGCCACTGGTAGTCATCCAGCGAGTTGCGGATGTCACGCTCCGGATCATCGGAGAACTGCCGGTATTTGTGCTCCAGCACCACGGTGTAGGCCAGGCGCGTGGTGAAGCGGCCGTAGCGGCCGGCATCGAAACGCCAGTTGCCCTTCAGGTCCAGGCCGCGCACCGATTCGGAGGCGGCGTTGATCGGGTTGATCAGCACACGGGTCACCTGGTCCGGCTGCACGGTCGCATTGGACGGGTTGCGGATCACCCGCGACAGCGCGTCCTGGCACAGCGGTGAACCGATATCGCGCGCTTCGCCGCCCAGCGTGCGGCCCAGGCGGCAATCGGCCTCGTCACGCAGGATGCGGCTGGTATCGAGGCTGGTCACCTCGTTGTCGATGCGGATGTCGTAGTAGTCGGCGCTGAAATCCAGGCCGGACAGCGGCGACCAGACCACGCCGAAGCCATACGACTTGGCAGATTCCGGCTGCAGCTGCGCATTGGCGCGGTTGCTGTAATCGATCGACAGGCCGTTGTAGTCGCAGTTGTCGTACGACTGGCCTGCGGTGCGGCAGCGCCAGTAGTCGGTCATGCCCGGGTTGTAGCCGCGGGTTTCGGTGGCGAACACGTAGTTCATGTCCGGCGCACGGAAACTGGTCGCCGCCGTACCGCGGATCAGCAGGCTCTCGACCGGACGGAACTCGACGCCGAAGCTCCAGGTCGCCTTGCCGATGTGCTCGCCACCAGCACGGTACTGGTCATAGCGACCGGCCAGCGTGGTGGTCAGCGACTGCAGCAGCGGCAGCTGAAGTTCCACACCTGCGGCATAGCGGTCACGCTCGCCGCCGGCACCGATACCGGCGCTGGTATTCCAGAACTCGCCGCTGCCCAGGCGCGGGTCCGGGCGGTTGCGGTAGCCCTGGCTGCCGGCTTCGACCACCGCTGCCAATGCAGCGTCGCCCCCAGGCAGCGCGAACAGGCGGCCGTTGACGCTGGCGCTGAAGGTCTGCAGCCATGCCGCATTGCGGCTTTCCTGGTAGTCGGACAGCCCCTCGTACTCGTTCGGGGTCAACGGTTTGAACAGGCGTGCCGGGTCGGGCGCATAGATCTCAACGCCGTTGCGTACGCCCAGCTTCGGGCCGAGCAGGTATTCGTTGATGCCAGCCAGCAGCACCGGGCGGCGGGTGCGGTTCTCGTAACGCGAGCGGCTGTAGACCGCCTCATAGTCCCAGCCACTGTCGCCGATCTGGCCACGTGCGCCGACATTGAACGACCACGAGTTTTCCAGGAAGCGGTTGGCATTGCGCGGCAGGCCGCCGATTTCCTCCGGCGCGAAGCGGCGATACCAGCTTTCCAGGTTGCCGGTGGTCTGGTTGTAGAAGTAGTTGCGGGCCGAGGTCCAGGTCGGTGCACGCGTGTTGTTGTAGATCCGCGCGCTGCCCACGGCGACATCGGCGAACAGGTCGGTGGTCTCGTTGACGTGGAAGGTCAACAGGCCGTAGCCGTTGAGGTTGCGCTTCTCGGTCTGCACCGTCCAGTAGCTGGCCGCTGCCTCATTGCTGCCGCAGTACCAGCCCTGGCGCGGGTTGTTGGCGCGGAACACACTGCCGCCATAGATGTCCGACGCTGCCTCGCAGCCGTTGACGCCCGGATCGATGTTGCGACCGGTGGCAGCATTGCGGCGATAGGCGATCGCGGTCGCCTGCGGCGCCTTGCCGGCCGGGTCATCATCCAGCGAATCCATGAAGTCGCGCTGGCGCGCATGGATCGCCTTGCGCACATCGAACTCGAAGCCGAACAATGCATCCCAACGCTCGCCGGAACTGCCACCGACCACCTGCGCGCGCTGGTTGTCACCACCGCCCTGCTGGGTGCCGCCGGCGCGCACGTTCACGTCCACACCCTCAAAGCGGTCCTTGAGGATGATGTTGACCACGCCGGCGATGGCATCGGAGCCGTACACCGCCGACGCACCCGCAGCCAGCACCTCGATGCGCTCGATCAGCGCGCTGGGAATGTTGGCCAGGTTGACCACGTTCACCGAGCCCTCGTAGGCCAGCGGGTAGTCGGCCTGGCGGCGGCCGTTGACCAGCACCAGCGTGCGGTTCGGGCCCAGCCCGCGCAGGTTGATGGTGTTGGCGGCCGGGGTGAAGGTATTGCCGAAGTCCTCGCCCTGCACGTTGCCGGTATTCTCGGTCAGCGCGCTCAGCGCATCGAAGGCGTTGCGGTAACCCTGCGCGTCGATCTGCTCGCGGCTGATCACCGTCACCGGCGACGGTCCCTCGACACTGGCACGTGGAATGCGCGAGCCGGTGACCTTCACTTCCTGCAGTGAGACGGGTGCGCTTTCCTGCGCGAAGGCCGGCAACGAGACCAGCATCAGGGACGACAGCGCGAGCACCAGCGGACGCGGGCGCAGCGCCTTGTGAAAGGCGGACATGGGCTTCCTGGGGGAGTGGGTGGTGGTGGTACGGGAGCAGCGGCCTGAGCGGCGCATAACGATCCCGTAACGAAAGTGTCCTGAATGGATGGTTTCAACGGAAATGACCAGCCCTGATGGGCTTATGCCTGAACCGAATCAGGGCCGGCCCGATGCCCGGCATGTTTTTGCAATGTTTTGAATGGTCTGGCGCTGCTGGCACGGTCATCGTTGCTGGGATGACGACCCCGTACCCTCCCCCCGCTCTTCCCCCGCTGCGCCCGGTGCAGCGCCGCCATCTGCTGCAACTGCAGGCGGCGCCGGTCACCTTGCGTCCATTCCTACGCACCGATCTGCCACGCTGGCGCTTGTTCGATGACCGCCGCCGGCGCGGCCGCCGTCAACCCGGCGACATCGACGAGGAGGCACGCTTTCTCGCCCACATGCATCGCTCACGGCTGGAGCAGGACAACGATCAGCTGCTTCTGGGGGTGTTCGACGACGAACACGGCACGGTGCTGGATCAGCTGCATATCCGCCTGCAGTCGCTGCACGCGCGCAGTGCCGAGTTGCTGTCGCTGCAGCACTGGCACCCGCATACCGACGCCGCGCTGCGGGCGCTGTGCCCGTTCCTGTTCGAGGATGTCGGCCTGCATCGCCTGTTCGTGATGCTGCCACCAGACTGCAATGACCCGTTCGCCACTGCGCTGCACGCCTTCGGCTTCGAGCAGGAAGGCCTGCTGCGCGACCATCATCTGGATCTGGATGGCTGGCAGGATCGCCAGCTGCTGGCATTGACCGCGCCGATGTGGCGCGGCCAACATCGCGTGCTGGACTAGCGCACCCGCTCCAGCGCATTGCCGGCACCGGTCAGCACCGAACACGCGTGGTCCTGCAGTTCTTCAGCGCTGGCCTCGTTGCCGGTTCCGGCGTCCACGCGGGTGGCCAGCAGAATGAAGCCCGGACCGCCCTGCACGGCGTCCCGGCCGGCCACGACCAGGCTCCACTGGCCCACGTCGTCCACGCCAGCGAGGTCATAGGCCAGCAGATTGAGCGGATTGGCGGTCAGTTCCTCGCCCGGCAGCAGGCGGGCCTGGTACTGATGGCCGCGCAGCAGCACCGGCAACGGTGCCCAGCGGCTGCCGACGGCGGCAGCATGCGTGTCCAGCGCCCGCAGCACGTCGGCACGCAGGCAATCCACATGGATATGCAGCTGGTGCTGCGAACGGCCGTGCGGCGAGTTCAATGCCAGGCTGGCGACGTTGCGCGGCAGCGGTTGCCGCAAGGCCTGTTCGGTGTGGCTGCGCGCCTGCCAGGCTGCAGCGAAGTAGTTCGGTGCACCACGCTGGTACAGGCGGCGGTTCTCGATACCGCTGACCTTGTCCAGCGGCATCAGCAGGAACTGGTAGTCGCCGTGCGCGTCCTTGACCAGCACATCGCGGCGGTCTGCGGCCGTCTCCACGCGCAGGCAGTCGCCGCGTGGACCTTCGGCGCCCCGGCAGTCACGTTCGATCAATCGCCACAATGCATCGGAATGGGCCGGCGCCGGCGGTGGCGCGCTGGCACAGGCGGACAACAGCAGCAGGGACGGCAGCAGGAAGGAGCGCAGGGACACGGAAACGACTCACGGAGCAGGCACGGCAGACAGCGCCGCGCTGCATTCTAGCCAGTGCAATGCTGCAATCAGTAGGTGCCGAACGGCACTTCAACCACGATCGGGGCGGCACCCTCGCCGGCCTGCAGGCTGTAGCGGTCCAGCGCGCCGTCGTCGTCGGCGTGCGGCTGGCGCTGGAAATGCAGCGGGTAGCGGGTGTCCCCCAGGCGCACGGCGCTGCCGTCGGCCTCCAGCGCGGCGCCTTCCGGAATCAGCAGCCCGCCCAGATCGCTGTACGCGCCAGGCACATCGGCGAAGCTGTAGTCGGCCAGCTCGTCCACCCGCTGCATCGCATAGACGTGCGGCACATAGGGGCGTGCGGGGCTGCGGCCATTGCTCAGGTCGGTCACCCAGGCCTGCGGCAGGTGGTACTGCTCACGCAGCGCAGCCACGCCCAGCGAGGGACTGGCCACCTGCAGGCAGCACACCGTCCGCTTGCCTTCACGGTCGAGGATGGCGAAACGATCGCCTCGGGTCGCCGCCTGCGGCAGCATGGCAAACGCCAGGTTGCGCTGCGCAGGCTCGTAGCCCGCTTCGGTCTGCAGGTTGCGCCAGGCACCGAATACCGGGGTTTCGAGCGGCGCGGGTTCCGGATCGGCAGCGGAGGCGGCAAACGCCACGCCCAGCAACGACAACACCAGCGCCGTCATCGTCCTGTCTTTGCCGCGGAAACTGCCTGCCGTCATACCGTATCCAACACCTGCGCCGGAAAGGCCCGGCCTGCCCGCTGGCGTACTGCCAGCCATTCCTCCCACTATGCAATGACCACGCTGTGCCGGCAATGACCGGGACGCTGACGCCTTTCGCACGCTCGGTGCTATCGTTCCCGCCATCTTCCCTGCGCAGGAGCGCTCGCATGTCTGCATTCCGTCTGTCCCTGTTGCTGCCGGCCTCTGCCCTGCTGCTGTCGGCCTGTGTCAGCACGCCTGGCCCGGAAGTCAAAGGCAGCGGCCGCTGCGACGCCAGCCAGCTCGGCTGGGCGATCGGCCAGCCAGCCAATGAACCCAACATCCGCCGCCTGTCCCGCGAGAGCGGTGCCGGCCTGGTCAACCCGATCGGCCCCAGCACCATCACCACCAAGGACATCCGCCAGGACCGCCTGCGCGTGTTCGTGGACAAGGACAACATCATCACCGCCACCCGCTGCGAGTAAGCGCCGCCACCGCTCTTGTAGAGTCGAGCCGTGCTCGACTGGCTTTTCGCGCGGCCCATCCAAAGACCAGTCGAGCATGGCTCGACTCTACATTTCAGGGTTCGGTATAGCCGGCACAGTCCGGCAGCGCCTGGTCAGGGTGGAACATTCCCTCCCCGAAGCGGAACAGCCGCGTGTAGGTGCACGCCGGGTCCTGCTCGCTGCGCAGATCCTGCTTCTTCAGCGGGCCCTTGGCCAGCGAATCCTCGAAGCGTGAAGCGCCGGCAGGGAACCGGGTCGCCACGGTCTGGTAGCGCAGCACCGGCATGCCCTCGGCAGCCGTATCCAGCGCCAGCTTCGCCGAGAAGCCGTATTCGTCGTGGCAGGCACCCGCGCGCTGTTTCACGTCCTGCTCGCTGAAACAGGCGCGGATCATCGCATTGCCCAGCCATGGCACGGTCAGCACGTCGTCGTCCACCTGAATGTCGTCCTGCAGGTGGCGTACGCGTGCCAGCTGCAGGGTGGACGCGTCAGCACCTCCACCGGAGTTCATGGTGCTGAACGTGACGATGCCACCCACCAGCACATTCTGGCGGGTGCGCTGCTGCGGATCGGTCACTGGTTCACCGCTGCCCACGCCTGGGGCCAGGCGCACGATCCACGGCCACAGTGACAGCTCGCTTTCCTGCGGCACGTCGATGCTGACGTGGTAGGTGTGCGGCTTGCCCTGGCCCGGCACCTTCTCAAGCACTTCCAGCACGCTCGGCCGGTCACCCTCCTCGGCGACCGGCTGCACGCGCACGCACCAGTTGCCGTCCCGCGTGCAGTCATAAAGCCCCGACGGCCCGGTCTCACTCGCGATCAGCACCTGCCCCAGCGGCTCCATCACGTTGCCGGCGGCATCGCGCTGCTGCGGCAGGATCGAGCCTTGGGCCAGCACCAGCACCGGGGTAGCCAGCAGTGCAGCGTACAGGGTGGCACGGGCGGTAGCGGTGGGCATGGATGGCTCCTGCGGCTGGGCTTTCGATGGTAACCGTTGCCCGCCATCACCTTTGTAGAGTCGAGCCATGCTCGACTGCTGTTTGTCGGGAAGAGCAGCCGAGCATAGGCTCGGCTCTACATCATCCGCAGTCGCAGCTCCCCCAGCCCTTGGCTTTCGACGTCTGGCCGATGCCCGGATTAAAGGTATTGCTCGGGTCCAGCTGCTTGTAGAACCCGGCCAATGCGGGCTTGGCCGGGTACAGGTGGCCGACGTTGTGCTCGGCCGGATACTCGGCGCCACGCCGGTCCAGCAGCGCCCACATCGCGTGCTCGATCGCCATCGGGTCTTCGCCCTTGCGCGCGATGTAGTCCTGGTGGAACACGTGGCACAGGAAGTGCCCGTAGTACAGCTTGTGCAGCAGGCGGCCGTCGATATCGGCCGGCAACTGCTCGAACCAGTCGGCATCATCTCGGCGGAGGGCAATGTCCAGCGCCACGATGTCCTGCACCTGGTCGCGATGCACTTCGCGGTAACGCACCGCGGCACCGGCCACGGCGAAGCGATGCAGGAACGCCTTGCGCCCCTCCTCCGCCGTGCAGTGGAAATAGCCACCTTCGTGGCCAGCGAAGAAGTCGCGCAGCCAGGCCTCGGTTTCTGCTGCATCCTGCGCGGAGACCTTCAGCAACAGATGATGCTCATAACGCTGGCGGAACTCGCCCATGCGCTTGGGCAGATGCGAAGGCAGCAGGCCGGTCAGCACCTGCATCACCCGGTCGGTCACCCCACGCAGGCCCAGCCGTTCGAACCAGCCGTCGACGCGGCTCTTCAGTGCGAACGCGGCAGGTACACGTGCGGTGCCGAGGCGGTCGATCAGCAGGAAGCTGTCCTTGCCGTAGCGTTCGCCGATGTCATAGGCATCGCGGTGGATGTACTCACCGGCAATCGGCAGGCGCTCGAATCCGGTCAGCAGCTGGCGCCGGATCGCGGTGAGGCTGTCGGTGCGGTTGCTGCCGATGTAGAAGACCTCGGCGGCCTCCTTTTCGAAGGTATCCAGGCGCACCGCGAACACCGCCAGCTTGCCGGCCGAACCGGCAGCCTCGTAGTGGCGGCTGGGGTCAGCGTTGAAGCGCGCCGGGGTATCGGCGTCGATCCGGCGCACTTCGTCGGCGTAGCGTGGATCGGAGGCGGCGCGGCCGTCGCCGTCACCCACGTCAGCGGCACTGTAGTCGCCAGCCTGCAGGCGCTGCAGGATCTGCTCGGGTGTATCGCCCAGCGCGATGCCGAGATGGTTGACCAGCTGCAGTTGGCCCTGCGCATCGACCTGCGCGTACAGGGCCAGCTCGGTGTAGGCAGGGCCACGGCGCACCAACGCGCCGCCGGAGTTGTTGCAGATGCCGCCCAGCACCGAGGCGCCGATGCAGGACGAGCCGATCACCGAATGCGGTTCACGGCCCAGCGGGGCCAGCGTCTGCTCCAGGCGGTCCAGCGTGGCGCCCGGCAGGCACAGCACCTGGCGGCCCTCATTCAACAGCTGGATGCCGGTCAGCCGCAGCGTGCTGACCAGCACGATCGGCCGCCCATAGTCGTTGCCGTCCGGGGTCGAGCCGCCGGTCAGGCCGGTATTGGCCGCCTGCAGGATGATCGCCGCCCCACCCTGCACCGCCACCTGCAGCACGTGCCACAGTTCCAGCAAGGTGCCCGGGCGCACCACCGCCAGCACCGGACCGTCGCCGAATCGGTAGCCACGCCGGAAGCGGCGCGTGGCCTTGTCGCCAGTCAGTACATGGCGGCTGCCGACTGCGTCGCGCAACTGTGCCAGCACGGCGTCGTGGCCATTCATGGCAGGTTGACCAGCGAATCGCGGCCGATGTCGGCGATGCGGCGCGCGCCGGTCAGTGTCATCGCCACGCGCATTTCCTTGGCGATCAGATCCAGCAGGTTGGCCACGCCGGCCTCGCCCTGCGCGGCCAGCGCATAGACGAAGGCGCGGCCCAGCAGCACGGTATCGGCACCCAGCGCCAGCATGCGCACCACGTCCAGGCCGGTACGGATGCCCGAATCGGCGAGAATCTTCAGATCGCCCTGTACCGCGTCGGCGATGGCCGGCAGTGCGCGTGCGGTGGACAGCACGCCGTCCAGCTGGCGGCCACCGTGGTTGGAGACCACGATGCCATCGGCACCGAACGTGACCGCATCACGCGCGTCATCCGGGTCGAGGATGCCCTTGATCACCATCGGGCCCTTCCAGAATTCGCGGATCCACTCCAGGTCCTTCCAGGAAATGGAGGGATCGAAGTTGCTGCCCAGCCAGCCGATGTAATCCTCCAGCCCGGTCGGGTTGCCACGGTAGGTGGAGATGTTGCCCAGGTCATGCGGACGGCCGAACAGACCCACGTCCCACGCCCAGTGCGGATGGGTGATGGCCTGGCCGATACGGCGCAGCGAGGCATTCGGGCCGCTCATGCCGGAGTGTGCATCGCGGTAGCGCGCGCCCGGCACCGGCATGTCCACGGTGAACACCAGCGTGGTCACGCCCGCGGCCTGCGCCCGCTCCAGCGCGTTGCGCATGAAGCCACGATCGCGCAGCACATACAGCTGGAACCACATCGGCCGCTGGATGGCCGGGGCCACTTCCTCGATCGGGCACACCGATACGGTGGACAGGGTGAACGGGATGCCGCGGCTGTCGGCCGCGCGCGCCGCCTGTACCTCACCACGCCGGGCATACATGCCGGTCAGGCCGACCGGCGCCAGCGCCACCGGCATCGCCAGCTTTTCGCCGAACAGCTCGGTTTCCAGGCTCAGGTCGGACATGTTGCGCAGGATGCGCTGGCGCAGCGCGATGTCGGACAGATCGGAAACGTTGCGCTTCAGCGTGTGCTCGGCATACGCGCCGCCATCGATGTAGTGGAACAGGAACGGCGGCAGCCGGCGTTGCGCTGCGGCACGGTAATCGGTGGAGGCGGAGATGATCATGGGGTCAACCGTGTGGGGAAGGTAGACGCGAGGCCCGCGCACGCCGGGCTTCGTTGTCATCGAGGGTGCGCAGCGTGGTGTGCACGAACTCGAGGTGGGCATGCGCGGCGGCGCGCGCGCGTTCGGGGTCGCCGGCCAGCACCGCGTCCATCATCTCGCGGTGCTGGTCGGACAGCGGCGAGAAGGTCCTCGCCGACGTGTAGAGCTTTTCGCGGCTCTGCGAGATGTTGGTCTGCAGCAGTTCGAACAGGCCGCGCATCACCTGCAGAAGGACCAGGTTGTGCGAGGCCTCGGCGATGGACAGGTGGAAGGCCGCGTCGGCCTCCGCTTCACCGGTGGGGTCGTCCTTGCCGTGCGCGTCCATCATGGTCTGGAAGGCCTGCGCGATGCGCGTGCGGTCCTCGTCGGTGGCACGCAACGCTGCATGCCATGCAGTGGCACCCTCCAGCGCGTGACGGATCTCCAGCACGTCGAAGCGATACTCCGGGTCGCCCTGGAACAGCGGCAGATACGGCGCCAGCGGTTCATCCAGCGCCTGCCGCGCGCGCGCCGCAGGTTCGGCCACGTAGGTACCGCCACCAACCCGTGCGGTCAGCAGACCCTGGCTGGCCAGCTGCGCGATGGCCTCGCGCAGCGCGGTGCGCGAGACCCCCAGCTGCACCGCCAGGGCGCGCTCGGCCGGCAGCCGGTCGCCCGGCTGCAGCCGCTGTTCCTGCACCAGGCCGCGCAGCTGCGCGGCCACCTTGTCCGAAATACGTTGCGTGCTCATGGCGCCATTGTGGCCCGAAGCGCGTAACAGAGGGTCAGGCCGCGCGGCATGGCTCAGGGAATCATCCAGGTCAGCCAGTAGGCCTGGGCCAGGGTGATCAGGCCGACCATCGTAGTGAAGATCAGGCTGTGCTTGACCGTGAAGCGGAACAGGTCCGATTCCTTGCCGGCCAGGCCGACCGCAGCACAGGCAATGGCGATCGACTGCGGCGAGATCATCTTGCCGGTGACGCCGCCGGTGGTGTTGGCCGCCACCAGCAGCACGTCGGACACGCCGATCTGCTGCGCAGTGGTTGCCTGAAGGGCCGAAAACAGCGCATTGGACGAGGTATCCGAGCCGGTCAGGAACACGCCCAGCCAGCCCAGGAACGGCGAGAAGAACGGGAACGCGTCACCGGTGTGCGCCAATGCCAGCGCCAGCGTTGCCGACAGGCCCGAATAGTTGGCGATGAAGGCAAACGCGAGCACCATGCCGATCGAGTAGATCGGCATGCGCAGCTCACGCACGGTTTCGCCGAAGGTCTGCAGTGCCGACCGCGCCGGCATGCGCAGCGCGATGATCGCGATCACTGCGGCGAGGATGATCGAGGTGCCGGTGGCCGAGAACCAGTCGAATTTATAGACCGCCTCATAGCTGAGCGGCGCGTCCACGATCGGCGGCATCTTCTGCACCCTCTGGTCGAGGCCGGGCACCGGGAGCTTCAGCACCCAGCTTTCCAGCGGGCCGCCCGCCGCGAACAGCGACTTGAACGGCTTGATGCTCCACAGCGTGACCATCGCGGTGAGGATCAGGAACGGCGACCACGCCTTGGCGATCTGGCCCACGCTGTAGCGCGGCGCCTCCAGTGCCTGTGCGGCCGCCTCGGCGCTGGTTTCGGTATCGAAGCGGAAGATCCGTACCGGCTTCCAGCGGCGCAGGAACAGGGTCAGGCAGACCAGCGACGCCAGCGAAGCGGTGATGTCCGGCAGCTCCGGGCCGATGAAGTTCGAGGTCAGGTACTGCGCGATGGCGAACGAGCCACCGGCCACCAGCACTGCCGGCCAGGTTTCCTTGATGCCACGCCAGCCGTCCATGATCGCCATGATCCAGAACAGCACGATGAGGGTCAGGAACGGCAGCTGGCGACCGGCCATCTGGCCGATCTCGAATGCATCCAGGCCGGTGACCTGCCCGGCCACGATGATCGGAATGCCCATCGCGCCGAACGCCACTGGCGCGGTGTTGACGATCAGGCACAGGCCGGCGGCATACAGCGGCTTGAAGCCCAACCCGACCAGCAATGCCGCGGTGATCGCCACCGGCGCACCGAAACCGGCCGCGCCCTCCAGGAAGGCACCGAAGGCGAAGCCGACCATCAGCATCTGCAGGCGCTGGTCTTCGGTGACCGACAGGATCGAAGCCCGGATGATGTCGAACTGACCGGTCTTGACCGAGACCTTGTAGAGGAACACCGCGCCGATGATGATCCAGGCGATCGGCCACAGGCCGTAGACGAAGCCGAAGCCGGCCGCACCCAGCGCCTGGGTCAACGGCATGCGGTAGAACAACAGGGCCACGCCAAGCGCGATGGCCACGGTGATCGTGCCGGCCAGCCAGCCCTTCATGCGCAGCACGGCCAGGGCAACGAAGAAGAACGCGATCGGCAGCAGCGCGATCAGGCTGGACAACCACAGGTTGCCGGCGGGGTCGTACAGGTGTTGCCAGGGCTGCATGAAGACTCTCGACTGGATGCGGAAGGTGCCCCACCGCAGGCGGTGGATCGCCGTGGTCACCCATTATTGGTACTACCAATAATGATTTCGATCAGACCACTTGCAGCGGATTTAACCGCCACTCCGACGAAGAGCCTATTAGACCATAGAGCTAGATGGCATATTGGTACGACCATTAGGGTGGTCACCGTAGGGCCGGCCTCTGCCCGGCAACTCGGGCTTCCCTAAGAAATCCTTTTCTCCAACCGCCGCATCACCGCCAGCACCAGCACGCACAGCACGCTCACCCCGATGGCGATCACGTACTTGCTGATCCCCACCGCAATCCCGATGGCCGCCGCCATGATCAGCGAGCTGGCCGTGGTCAGGCCGCTGACCTGGTCCTCGCGTGAGCCGCGCAGGATGGTGCCGGCGGCGACGAAGCCCACACAGGCAACCACTGCTTCAATCAGGCGCACCGGGTCGACCTGCAGCAGGTCACGGTAGCGCTCCTGCTGGAAGTGCTCGGCCACCGAGTCGCCCAGGCCGACGATCAACGCGGCAGCCCCCGCGATCAGCATGTGCGTGCGCAGGCCGGCGGCGTGCTTGCCCATCTCGCGCTCGACGCCGAGCACGCCGCCGAACAACATGGCTGTGGCCACGCGCAGCAGGATCGAGACGTCCTGGGTAAGTTCCATGGGAAAGCTCCGGGATTTTCCCGGAGCGTCGCTCGGCAGCCGTGGCACAACGGTGAAGGTGGCACCACAGCGCGTTCACCTGATAGCGCCAGGCATGCCCGGCGTCATCGTCGCCTGCGATCACCGCATCATTGCGCCAGATAGCCACCATCGATGGCGTAGTACGCGCCGGTCGCGAACGAGGCATCGTCGCTGGCCAGCCAGGCCACCAGCGCCGCCACTTCCTCGGCCGTACCCAGCCGCTTCAAGGCGTGGCGGCCTTCCAGCGTGGCGCGCACCTTCGGGTCCATCTTCTCCAGCAGCGGTGTGCTGATGAAGCCTGGACCGACCGCGTTGACACGGATGCCGTCGGCGGCATGCTCCCACGCGGCGGTCTGGGTCAGCCCGACCACGCCGTGCTTGGCCGCCGCATAAGCGGTGGAACCGGCATAGCCCACCTGGCCCAGGATCGAGGCCATGTTGATGATGCTGCCGCCGGTTCCAGCAGCGCGCATTGCCTGGATCTGCGCACGCTGACACAGGAACACGCTGGTGAGGTTGACGTCGATCACGCGCTGCCAGCCATCGATCGGATAGTCACCGCTGCTGGCGGCTGGCCCACCGATACCGGCGTTGTTGACCGCCACATGCAGGCCGTCGAGCTCCTTGATCGTGCGCTGCACCGCTGCCTCCACCGCAGCGTCGTCGGTGACGTCCAGCGCGATGCCGATGGCCTGCGCACCGGCATCGCGCAACTGCGCCACGGTCGCATCGACCGCATCCTCCTTCAGGTCCCAGACCGAGATCCGCGCGCCGGACGCGGCCAGCGTCTGCGCCACGGCCAGGCCGATTCCAGATACGCCGCCGGTCACGATCGCGGTCTTGCCGGTGAGCTGGTAGTCAATCATCTGCGTTCTCCATCAGTGGGGGTATCGAAGTGGCCTGCAACAGCCAACTGCCCCACCCTACGCGTGCGCCCGTGATGACCTGGCTGACATCGCGCCTACAGATGATCGTTCCAGCCATGAAACCTCAACTCAAGTTGATGTATGGAATTGCGTACGGATATGCATGCAAAACGCCGGCGTATGTTCGGCGGCATTTTCACTTTGGCCGTAATCGTCAATCGTTTTGACCCTATTTAAATCAAAAGCGCGCGAATCGAGGCGACAATGTGAAACGTTTCCAGTTTCTGCGACACATTCCATTCAATCTGGTGTTCCCCCACCATCCGGAGTGCCCACGCCACTGCCTTCCAGCACGTCTGCACGGGTAATGACCGGATCTGCATCTGCGTTGCAGAGCGCGTGGGCGAGGTAATGCCAGCGTCCACCTCCAAAGCACGTGCCGAGCGATGTCCCGATATTTCACTTTTGCCGATTACCGCCGCTTCGGCCACCGTCATGGCTTCGATTACCGCGCCGACCCGGAACACCTGCGCGACGACCAGTGGGCCGGCCATGGCGAGGTCAACGAGCAGTTCCTGCGCGGCGGCATGAGTCTGATCGCCTCCGACGTCCATAATCGCTTTCCATATGTCGCCACGGCCCAGCAGAGTCCCGGCCTGGCCATCCGCGTGATGCTGCTGGGCGAGGTCGATGTGCGCGTTCCGCGACGCGCTGGTTTCACCCTTCGCGCTGGCACGGCGATGACCGCACACCACCGCGAGGAGGTCGAGATGACTGGTACGCATCCCGGCGAAACGCGCATGCGCGGCGTCAGCGTCATGGTGCCCGGCAAGATCGATCCGGACCTGTTCCATCTGCCGCAGCTGGAGACCGCGCTCAACACCCACCTGGAATGCCGCCATTGGGCCATTCCGCATACCCTGCTGCCGGTGCTGGGCCAGCTGTTCGACAGCCCATGGGAGGACGGCATCGACGCGTTGTGGCGCGAAGGCGTCGCACTGCAGCTGCTGGCCGTTGGCCTGAAGGCCGAGGATCTGCAGACCGACCCTGTACGAACGCTGCGGGCCGGCCAGCGCGAGCGGCTGGAACGTGTGCGTGCCTACCTGCATGATGACCCCAGCCATGCCCACAGCCTGGTCGAACTGGCCCAGCTGGCCTGCATGAGCCCCAGCTCGCTGCGCCGCCATTTTGCCCAGCAGTACGGCTGCTCCGTGTTCGATTACCTGCACGAACAACGCATGCGCCACGCCGAACAGGGCCTGCGCGAGGACGGATGGACGGTTGAACAGGCCGCCGCCGCCAGCGGTTACCGCCACCCCAGCAACTTCGCGGCTGCATTCCGCAAGCGTTTCGGCCTGGTGCCCAGCCGCTGGCGCACGGGCCCCTCGAAGGTGGGCTGAAGGCTGGTGTTCTGGTAGGTGTCGACCTTGGTCGACACGCTCCTGCCCCATCGCGGATGCCGGCCAGCGGCCGGCACTACCACGTGCTGCCGGGCTATGCCCGGCGTCGTCCTCTCCGCCTCAGTACACCGGCAGATCGATGTAACTGGCCTGCGCCGCGCTATGCCAGACCCGCTGCGTGGCCTTCTGGTAATCGCCTGGCTTGGCCAGGTAGACGTTAGGCACGTAGGTCTGCGGGTTGCGGTCGTACAACGGGAACAGGCTGGACTGCACCTGCACCATCACCCGATGCCCCTTCTGGAACGTGTGGTTGGCGTTGGGCAGGTCGAAGCGATACGGCAGCACCTGGTTGGCCGCCAGCGGCTTCGGATCGCTGAAGCTCTCGCGGTAGCGGCCGCGGAAGATCGCCAACGACACCGGCAGCTCATAGCCCCCCATCTCCGGCGTCGACGCTTCCTGGTCCGGATACACGTCGATCAGCTTCACCACCCAGTCGCTGTCGGTGCCACTGGTCGAGGCCTGCAGATGCACCACTGGCGCGCCGCCGATGCGCAGCGGCGCGGTCAGCGGTTCAGTGATGAAGGTCAATACGTCCGGGCGACCATCGACAAAGCGCTGGTCCTTGACCAGCCAGGTGGTCCACATGTCGCGGTCACCGAAGCGGACCGGACGCGGCACGAACGGCACCGGCTTGGCCGGGTCGGACACGTACTCCTCGAAGTCGCCCTCGCCCGCCGCCGGCGCCTGGAATGCCAGCTTGCCGCCGGCCCGCAGGTACAGCGGCTTGCTGCTGGCGGCACAGCCCTTGTCGCAGCTGCGCGGCCAACCCTTCAGGCGATCCCAGTGGTTCTCGCCGGTGTTGTAGATCAGCACCGGCGGCGTGTCGGCCTTCGGCGCACCGTCCACCAGGTACTGGTCGAAGAACGGCTTGAGTACATCACGGCGGAACTGCAGCGCGGTATCGCCGTCGAACTTCAGCGCGCCCAGCTCGCTGCCGCTGTAGTTCACCTGGCTGTGCCGCCACGGGCCCATCACCAGGTAATTGCGGTTGTTGCCACTGTCGCGCCCTTCCATGGCCTGGTAGGCGTGGTTGGCACCCCACATGTCCTCCTGGTCCCACAGGCCCTGCAGCCACATGGTCGGCACCTTCAACGGTGTTTTCGCCATCACCGCGTCCAACGCCTGGCCCTGCCAGAAGCCGTCATAGGCCGGGTGCTCGACCAGCTTCTTCCACCAGGTCAGCTGGTCCACGCCGGTGAAGCGCGCGTAGTCGCCAGCCGAACCGATCCGGAGGAACGTGCTGTAGTCGTCGTAGCCGAGGCTGGGCAGCGGCGTACCCTTGCCGCGCTTCTCGGTCTGCATCGCGAAATAGTTGAAGTTGACCTGGCGGAACGCGCCGTAGTTGAGCCAGTCGTCCCCCATCCAGCCATCGACCATCGGGCTCTGCGGTGCCGCCACCTTCAGCGCCGGATGCGGGTCGGTCAGCGCCATCACCACGGTGAAACCCTCGTACGACGAGCCGAGCATGCCGACCTTGCCATTGCTCTCCGGCACGTTCTTCACCAGCCAGTCGATGGTGTCCCAGGCGTCGGTGCAGTGGTCGACTTTGGTGTTGTTCAACGGCCCGCGCAGCGCCGGGTCATCACGTAATCGCCTTCGGAGCCGTACTTGCCACGGATGTCCTGGAACACGCGGATGTAACCGCCGTCGACGAACACCTCGTCGCCCTGCGGCAGCAGGTCGCGCATGCGCGGCGAATCACTGCGGCTGGCGCGGCCAGCGGCATCGTAAGGCGTACGGGTCAGCAGGATCGGCGCGTTGCGGGCACCCTTGGGCACCACGATCACGGTATGCAGCTTGGTGCCATCACGCATCGGCACCATCACCACGCGCTTGTCGTAGTCACGACCGACATCGGGGGCAACGAAGGGCTTGCCGCTGATGTCCGGGGTCATCGGCGGGGTATCGGCGGCCAGCACGGTGCTGGACAGGCAAAGGGCAATGGCTACAGCGACGGCACGCACATGCATGGACAACCCCTCCCGGCAGGAAAGCCTCAAGCCTACTCCTGCCCCGAGCCGTGAAGTGTGGGCGGGCTTTGCATTCTGGGGCGGATGCAGGCAGGACTGATGGCACATGTGCCCCCGGTGCCGCTGCGCTCACCGAAGACCAGTAGTGCCGGCCGTTGGCCGGCAACTTCATGATCCCGGGGTGCGTTACGCGGTTGCCGGCCAGCGGCCGGCACTACCGGTCAGGCCACCGGCACTTCATGCAGCGCCAACCAGCGCCAGCGACCCTGCTCCTGCCGCAGCACGGCCAACGATTCGCGCCATGTGAGCTGACCGCTATCGAGCGAATGCCCTTCGCGATAGCGCAGCACCGCCAGCGGTGATGGCGCTTCCACCGCCTGCACGGCGTCGATGGAAATCTGCAGTCCTGGACGCGCGCCATGACCGCCCGCGAACAGTGCCTGCACGGCCTTCCGGTCCAGCCTGCGACCCGCGATGCCGACCATGCTGAAGTCTGCACAGAAGTGCGCCATCAGATCCGCCAGCGCATCGGCGCCGACATCGGCACGGAACCAGGCCTGCAGCTTGTCGTGCAGGTGGTGGACTTCATGTTCTGCGGTGATATCCATCAGGCATTCTCGGGTTGCGAAAGGGAAACAGAGTGCGAGTGGCGCAACAGCGCCATCGGCAACAGCGTCATTGCGGCGGCAAGACCCAGCGCCACGCTGGTGGCGCGTGCTGGCAGCCACTGCATGGCCAGCGCCAGCAACAGCGCAATGGCGGCAGTACCAAGGCAGAAACTGAGCTGACGGTTGAGGTTCCAAAGGGCACTGGCATCGCCCAGCGCTTCACCCTCCACGCCGTGGAAAGCCAGTGTCTGCGCGGTACTGCTGCACAGGCTGCCACCGGCGCCCATCAGCGCGAACAACAGCGCAGCCAAGGCGAAGGCCGGCTGCGGCAACAGCGCCATCAACAGCAGGCCGCTGGCCTGCAGCAGCATGCCGGCACGCAGTAGCGTGGCCGGGCCGAAGCGAGCCAGCAGGCGCTTGCTGGCGGTGATCGCAATGGCCGAGGCCAGCGCCCACGGCAGCATCAACGCGCCGATGCGTGCCGCGCTGTAGCCGGCCTGGTGCAGCTGCAGGGTACTGACCAGCTGGCTGCCGATGAATACACCGGGTACGGCCAGATAGATCAGCATCGCCAGCCGCAGCCCGCGATGGGACAACAGCGACCAGCGCAGCAGTGGCTGCGCCTGCTGCCGTGCATGTCGCAGGTGGGCCGCCGCCAACAGCATTGCGATCAACAGCAGTACGGCACCGGCGGCCCGATGGCCGGGTTCACCCAGCCAGGTCAACGCCAGCAGCAGCACGCCCAGCGCCAGCATCGCGGTGGACAGCGCATAGGCCTGCAGGCGCGGCGCACTGCGCGCGCCATCGGTCGGCATCCAGGCCAGCACCAACCCGATCGCCACCACCGCCACGGGCAGGCTGGCCCAGAGCACGCCGCGCCAGGACAACCACTGCACCAGCAGCCCGCCCAGCGCGGGCGCCAGTGCCGGCACCAGCAGCGCCACCAGCAGGATGCGCCGGGTCAACGCGCCACGCTGCTCGGGCGTGCACTGGCGGTAGGCCGCGGCCTGGGCCACTGGAATCAGCAGGCCGCCGGCCAGCCCCTGCAGCAGGCGCCAGCCCAGCAGCCAGCCGATCCCCGGTGCTGCGCCGGCCAGCGCAGCGGCAACCGCGAACAACAGCAACGCCACCAGCAGCAGGCGACGCTCGCCGCAGCGCGCAGCCAGCCAGGGCGCCAGCGGAATCACCACGCTCAGGCCCAGCATGTAGGCGGTGCCGACCCATGCCAGGGTACCGACATCAGCGTGCAGTTCCGCTGCCAGTGCCGGATAGGCCACCGTGGCGATGAACATGTTGACCAGATCCAGTGCGAACACCAGCAGGAAGATCGCCTCATGGCGCAGGCGGGGGGACGGCATCGGCGGCGCTCCAGCGGAGAAGTCGCCAGCATGCCGTGCGGGCCTTGTTGGAAAAACACGACGACAGCTGCAACACTGTCAAATCTGTTTTGACAATGGATCGCCATGGTCAGCCTCGACCGCTTCGATATCTTCCGCGCCGTGGTCGAGGCCGGCAGCCTGACCGCCGCCGCCGATCGCCTCGGGCTCAGCCGCGCGGTGGTCAGCTTCAACCTGAAGCGGCTGGAACAGGAGCTGGGCGTGACCCTGCTGCTGCGCAGTACCCGCCATCTGGCGCTGACCGAGGCCGGTGAACAGTTCCTGCAGCACTGCGTGCAGGCACTGGATGCCGCACAGGCAGCCATCGATGCCGCGCGCCGCGACCAGCATCAGCTGCAGGGCGTGCTGCGCCTGACCACTACTCCGGAATACGCGCAGCTGCGCCTGATCGCAGCGCTGGAGGCCTTCCGTGCGCGGCACCCGGCGCTGCAGCTGCACCTGTCGACCTCACCGGCACCGGCCGACCTGATTCCCGAACGTTTCGACCTGGCCATCCGCCTGGGCCGCCTGCCGGATTCAGGCCTGCATGCCAGCGAACTGGAACGGCATCCGCTGTGCGCGGTGGCCGCGCCCTCGTTGCTGGCCCGGCTGCCCTCCGCGGATGCAGCCGATGACCCGGTGCAGCTGGGCGCCCTGCCCCGCCTCGGCTACCCGCGCCTGGCCGATGTACCGGTGGTGGCGCCGGATGGCAGCGACGCATTGTTCGCCACCAACCCGGGCAATGCGGTGGTGCGCGTAGATGGTGCCAGCAGCCTGCGTGCCTTCGCCGTGGCCGGCGCCGGGGTCACCGTGCTGCCACGCTGGCTGATCGAGGACGACCTGGCCCAGGACCGGCTGCGCCCGGTACTGCGCCAGCACCGCTTCCCGCAGCAGAGCGTGTACGCGGTTTACCCGCACAGCGCGCAGCCCTCACCGAAGATACGGCAGCTGATCGATTTCCTGCGCGACCGGTTTGTCAGCCCGCCGGTGTAGAGCCGAGCCCATGCTCGGCTGCTCGTCGGCTCAGCCTTCACTGTTCATCAGCCGAGCGTTGGCTCGGCTCTACAGAAGCAGCACAAACAGACACGGCCCTGTGCGGGCCGTGTCTTCAGGCATCAGCGCAGCACCTGCTCCACCAGCTGCACGTCCACTGTCTGCAGTGGCTCGGCCGCATTGCGCGACAGCTGCACCTGGTAGGTGCCGCCGTCGATCTTCCACTGGCGCGCCTGTGCATCGTAGTGGGCCAGGGTCTTCGGCTCGGCTTCGATGCGGATGCGGCGCTGTTCGCCCGGCTGCAGGTTCACCTTGTCATAGCCGATCAGGCGGATCGGCGTGGTGCTGCCGGCGGGCAGCTTCAGGTACAGCTGGGCCACATCGGCACCGGCGCGCTTGCCGGTGTTGCGGATGTCGACGCTGGCAACCAGGCGCGAGCCTTCCACGCTCACCTTCAGGTTGTCATAGGCGAACGAGGTGTAGGACAGGCCATGACCGAACGCGAAGGTGGGCGTCAGGCCCTTGGCCGCCATCCACTTGTAGCCGACGTTGGCGCCCTCGATATCGAAATCGAACACATCACCGAACGGCTTGGCCGGCTTGAAACCGAGGCCGTCGATGTGCGGGCGCGGCAGCTGCGATTCGTCCGTCACCCAGGTCACCGGCAGGCGGCCCGACGGATTGACCTGGCCGGTCAGCAGCGCGGCGATGCCTTCGCCACCGCGGATGCCCGGGTACCAGGCCTGCAGCATCGCCGGCACCTGCGCCAGCCACGGCGTGCGCACCGGGCCATTGGTTTCCAGCACCAGCACGGTCTTCGGGTTGGCCTTGGCCACCGCCGAGATCAGCGCGTCCTGGTTGTCAGGCAGCTGCATGTCCGGCAGGTCCACCGATTCGGCGGCCCACTGGGTAGCGAACACGATGGCCACGTCGGCCTGTGCTGCTGCCTCGGCCGCAGCGGCGGCATTGGTGCCATCCACATACGCAATGGTCGCGTCCGGGCGCGCCGCACGCAGCGATTCCAGCGGCGAGGACGGGTGGAAGATCACCGGGCCCGGCCAGGTGGTCGGCATCACGCCCGGTACCGCGTTGGTGCCCTTGGCGGTCACGCCCACCATCGACGAACCACCGCCACCGATCACGCCCTTGTCGGCGTGGCCGCCGATGATGACGATGCGCTTCACGCTGTCGGCCAGCGGCAGCAGGCTGCCTTCATTGCGCAACAGCACGCTGCCCTCTTCCACCGTCCGCTGGGCGACGGCGAAACCGGCCTCGGCATCGACCTTCTGGTGCTGCGGCGGGTTGTCGAAATTGCCGTGCAGGAACATCGTGCGCAGGATGCGCGCCACCATGTCGTTCAGGCGCGCCTGCGGCACCACACCGCCGTGCACGGCCAGGCGCAGCGGCTCATCGAAGAACACCGCCGCATCGAACACTTCACCGGCCGACTGCTGGTCCAGGCCGGCCAGCGCCGCCTTCGAACCGCTGTGCACGCCGCCCCAGTCGGACATCACGAAACCGGGGAACTTCCATTCCTGCTTCAGCACCTGGTTCATCAGGTAGCCGTTTTCGCAGCCGTAGGTGCCGTTGATCTTGTTGTACGAGCACATCGCCACGCCCGGGCGGCCGGCTTCCAGCGCGATTTCGAACGCCAGCAGGTCCGACTCGTGCATGGCCTGTTCGCCGATGCGCACGTCGTGGAAGTTGCGGCGGGTCTCCATGTCGTTCAGCGCGAAGTGCTTCATCGAGGAGATCACGTGCTGGCTCTGCACGCCCTGGATCAGCGCGCCGACCATCGAACCGGCCAGCAGCGGGTCTTCACCGGCGTATTCGAAATTGCGGCCGTTGCGCGGGTCGCGCTGCAGGTTGACGCTGCCTGACAGCAGGATGTTGAAGCGCTGCTGCCATGCCTCACGGCCCATCGTGGCGCCACCGGCGAAGGCCACTTCGCGGTTCCAGCTGGAGGCGGTGGACGGGCCGGACGGCATGGCGGTGGCGAAGTCACCCGGACGGATACCACCGGGATTGGTCACGCCGACGCCGGCATCGGCCGACTGCTGCGACGGGATGCCCAGGCGCGGCACTGCCGGCACGAAGCCGGCCGAACCGACCGCACCTTCCGGCAACGGGCCACCGTCCTTGCCCAGCCCGAAGTAGCTGTGCAGCATCTGGAACTTCTCATCCTCGGTCATCGCCTTCAACAGCAGCGCAGCGCGTGCGTCGGCATTGAGGGTGGTGTCCATCCAGGGCTTTTCGCTGTGCTTGTCGGCGGCATAAGCCAAGGTCAGCAGGGTGGCGTGCAGGGTGCTGCCTTCCACCTTGAACGGTGCGCTGCTGGCGGCCTGGAAGCCATCGCTGAAATAGCTTGCGTCGGCTTCCAGCGCCACACGCGCCGGATCGAAGCCTGCGGCCTTGGCCGATTCACCGGCCACCGCGCCGAGCAGCACCGCCGGTGCACCCAGCCGCGAACGGGTGACCAGTGCCGGCAACTGCGCGGCGCCTGCACCGGCATCGGTATAGACCGCCACCGTGTGGCGCCCATCATCCAGGCGCAGGTAGTTCAGGCCCGGCTGGTCGGGGCCGGATTCAGCGGCGATCGGCAGCCGGGTCAGCACGGCCTGGCCGCGCTGGGTCTGGCCATCATCCTTGCCGGCAGCAATGAAGCGGTACTCGTAGCCCAGGCCATCGGCCAGCACCTGCAGCGGATCGACCTGACCGATGCCGCGCTGCACCTGGCGCACGCTCACCGCGTCCACGTTCAGGCTCTTCAGCTGCGCGGCCAGGGCCGGCATCGCCTCGGCGTTGGGCGCCTGTTCCAGGGTCAGCACAGTGAACGCGGCGGGGTCGGCCCAGGCCGGAGCGGCCAGTGCGGCAGACAGGGCCAGGGACAGTGCAAGCGGCTTTGTAAACGTTTTCATCGGCAGGCGTAATTCCGTTGCCAAGGCAATCGGTCCAGGGAAAGTGCCGCCGAAGGGTGCAGCGTTCATGCCGCGCAGGGGTTGCCAGGCAACGTCCCACAGGCCGAAGGACGGGCCGGTCTGCGCCTGGGACCCTCCTCCCGGCGTGACAACCTGCCTGTCCGGGCCGCGCAGGGCGACCCAATCCTGTGAAGATTGTGCGAGGGCGTTCACACCTGTCAACAGGACCTAAGTCACAGGGGCAACCCGGCCAGCAGTTATCAGGCCATCACCGGCGGTCATCAGCAGGCCGCGTGGGGCTGCCGATAATGGAGATCCCTGGCCACGAACCGAGCCCATGACCGTCCACCGCGACTTCGACCATCTCTGGCGCGACCGCTGCGATACATCCAGCCAGCGTGCGCCGCGCGTGCTGATCCGGGTGTTCGTGGCCCCCGGTGAGCTGGAACGCAGTGTGGCCTTCTACGAGCAGCTGCAAGGCGTGGTGGCCGATGCGGGGTTCCCGTTTCCGGAGGCCGGGCTACGTCTGGCGATGGTCGGTGCGTTCCTGCTGATCGAGGGCAGCGAGGCGGCGCTGGCGCCGTTCACTTCGACCACGGGGACACTGCTGGTCGATGACGTTCGGCCCTATCACGACAAACTGGTCGCGGCTGGCGCCGAGATCATCTTCCCGTTGCAGGTGGTACCGACCGGAGCGGCGTTCAATGCGGTACATCCCGATGGCACGGTGGTCGAGTACGTGCATCACCGGCCCGACCCGCACGGGCGGTGAGGGTACGCACGGCCGGGCTGCGCCCGGCACCCGCAGAGGCAACGGCCGAAGCAACAGCAGAAGCGAAAGCTGGGCTCCTGTGGGGTGGCGGGGTGGGTCCGGTTGCGGGGGACGGCGCAAGTACGTCCATGTAGCCTCGGTCGCGCCATCCATGGCGCTCACGCCCCCGCAACCGGACCCACCCCGCCTTCGACAATTCCCTGCACAGCCTGCTGTAGAGCCGAGCCCATGCTCGGCTGCTCTTCGTTCAACTGTCGGAATATTCGATTTCGATGGAGATTCATCCACGTATGACGTGGATCTACAATCCCTCCATGTCCTCTCCCGCCCTGCCCTGGAATGGCACGCTGCTGCTGGATGCTCACGTGGCGGTGCTGCAAGGCCACGCTGGTGGCAGCGATACGCACGCGCACTACGCCCATCAACTGTTGCTGAGCGAAGCCGCTCCCTGGCAGGTCGAGATCGACGGCGTACGGCAGCAGGGCCAACGGCTGTGGCTGCCGTCATTCCAGCCGCACGCAATCCTGTCGGCGCCGGAAGCGGGCTGCACGGTGTTCCTGGAACCGGCGCATGCCGATCCCAACCAGATCCGGCAGCACCTGCTCGCGCTGCCGGGCAACGCGCTGGAGCTGCACGACTGGCTGCCAAGGCTGAGTCGCCCGCAGCCGTTGGACCGCCGCGTGCAGGCCGCGCTGTCCCGTATCGCCGAGCACCTGCCCGGCCCGGTGCCGGCTGCTGATATCGCCGAAGCGGCGCACCTGTCGACCAGCCAGCTGCACCGGCGTTTCCAGTCCGAGCTGGCGGTGACCCTTCGCGGCTGGGTACTGTGGCAACGGCTGCGCAACGCGCTCATGCATCATCTGCGCGGACACAACCTGACCGACAGCGCGCATGCGGCCGGTTTTGCCGACCTCGCCCATCTGTCACGCAGCCTGCGCCGCATGTTCGGCATCGGTGCCGCGCAGCTTCAGGGCCTGCAGCTGCACGCGACCTGACACGCTCGATCACCCACGCCTGCGCAGGCCTTCCGGCAGCTCCGGCACCTCGCCATGCGGCAGTTCACGGAACGGTGCCATCAGCTGCCCGGGATAATCGTGCGGATAGTCCGGCTGGCTGCCGATGCCCAGGTCAGGCCGGCCCAGGCGGTAGCCCGGTGCATCGAAGGCGGTCCCCAGCAAGTGGTCCCACACGGTCAGGAACAAACCGAAATTGACATCGCCGGCGGTGCCGTAGCGCATGTGGTGGAAGCGATGCAGTGGTGCCCATGCCATCACCCGTCCCAGCATGCCGGGACGCATGTCCACGTTGGAGTGCTGCAGCAGCAGCTGGATGGCAATGGCGAAGGCCAGCACCGCAGCCACCGGCATCGGCAGGCCCAACAGCAGCAGCGGCATTACGCCGCCCACCGCTTCGGCCGCCTGGTGCAGCGGGTGTTTCATCAGGCCGTTGAAGCCGTACATGCGGGTGACGCTGTGATGCACGGCATGCAGCCGCCATAGCCAGCCGATGCGATGGCTGGCGTAGTGCACCAGGGTGATGCCGAGATCAGCGCAGACGATGGCCAGCAGCACCTGCAGCGCGAATGGCCACTGCAGCGGCCAGGCCTGCCATGGAATGATTGCCGCCAGCAGCGGCACCGCCGTGATCGACAGCAGGTTCAGGCTTTCATTGACCAGTGCATGCAGGGTGTCACGCAGGCTGTCGCCGTGGTCGTGGTTGAACGCGGGATCGTACGGCCAGGCCCGCTCGGCGACGAACGAGACCGCGATGGCGGCCGCCAGCAAGGCCAGCAAGGCCAGCAGCCACAACGGATCACCGTGACAGTGGCCGACCCAGACGACGGCAGTGGCAACGAAACCCAGCAGGAACAGTGGGGCATACAGGCGGAGCATCCAGTGCTTCATGGGCAACCCGGAAAGTGAGGGGCCTGCATGCTGGCGTGGCATGCGGGTTGGCGGCTTGAACAAACGGCGCAAGCGCGTGCCGCGGGTGGATGCCGAGCTTGGTCGGCGCCGTGTTCCTGTATCCACGCACGGCGCGGCTCTACAATGGCGCCCTCATCGCGCCCGGGACCGGCATGGACTCCTTCAACCTGATGCGCGCCTTCCGCCGCATCGTCGAACGCGGCGGGCTCGCTCGTGCCGCCGAAGACCTGGGCATGTCGCCGGCCGGCCTGAGCAAGCAGTTGCGCACGCTGGAAACGCACCTGGGCGTGGTGCTGCTGCAGCGGACCACGCGGCGCATGAGCCTGACCGAAACCGGCCACGCCTATTACCGCGAATGCTGCCGCCTGCTCGACGAGCTGGAAGCGCTGGAACGCGGCATCGCCGAACAGCGCGGCGAGGTGGCCGGGCGCCTGCGCGTGAACGCGCCGCAGTCATTCGCACTGAGCACACTGTCGCCGCTGCTGCCGCGCTTCCTGCAGCAGCATCCACAGTTGTCGCTGGACCTGGTGATGGAAGATCGCCTGCTCGATGCAGTCGGTGAGGGTTTCGATGTGTCGCTGCGGCTGCGTGCCGAACTGGATGATTCACGCCTGGTGGCGCGCCGGCTGGCGTCGCTGCAGCAGGTGCTGTGCGCGGCCCCGTCCTACCTGCGGCAGCATCCGGCACCGCAGGCGGTGGACGATCTGCAGGCGCACAGCGTGCTGGCCTACAGCCTGTCCGACTCCCCCGGCAGCTGGCCGCTGCTCGGTCCCGATGGCCAGGTGACCATCACACTGCCCGCGCGCGTCACCGTCAACAACAGCTTGCTGCTGCGCGACCTGCTGGTGGCCGGCATGGGCATCGGTGCCCTGCCCTCGTTCCTGGCCGCGCCGGCACTGGCCCAGGGCGAACTGCAGCAGGTGCTGCCCGACCACCGCTATCCGCCGCGCTTCGTGCATGCGGTCTACCCCACATCGCGCCATCTGCAGCCCAAGGTACGCGCCTTCATCGATTTCCTGCACGCCGAGCTGCCCGGTTGCGCCGGCCTGGATTCGTAACCGCCAGCGAAAACTGAGCTGCCCGCGGCGTGATGTTTCGGCCACGCCGCGCTGCCTAATCTGCCGCCTCCCCTCTCACCGATGGCAGGCAGATGTCTTCCGTTCCTTCCCCCGCCACCGCCGCGCCGGTGGTCGATTTCTTCCACGACGTGGTCTGCGGCTGGTGCTTCGTGCTGGCCCCGCGCCTGAAGCAGGTCTCCGCCGAACTCGGCATCCAGGTGCGCCACCGCAGCTTCGTGCTGCAGGACTCGCGCGCACAGATGGTCGAGGTGTTCGGCTCGATGGAGCGCGCCAAGGCGATCATCCTGCGCCACTGGACCGACTGCGCCGCGCATGAAGACACCGCGCGCATCGATATCGAAGGCATGCGCGCGCAGGACTTCGAGTATCCCTCCGGCTGGCTCGGCGCACTGGCCTGCCAGGCCGCCGGCATGCTCGGTGGCAACGACGCCCATGGCGCGATGTTCGATGCCGTGCAGTGGGCGCACCTGCACCAGCACCGCAACATCGGCGACGCCGAAGTCCTGCTGGATATCGCCGAAGCGCTGGGCCACCCGCGTGGCGCCTTCGCTGACCACATGCGCAGCGACGCAGTACGCCAGCGCGTGCAGGTCGATCGCGCCGAAGCCGCTGCCCTCGGCATCCGTTCCATACCCACCGTGATCGGCGGCAACGGCCTGCGCCTGCAGACCCTGCCGCTGCCACACCTGCGCCAGGCCCTGGCGCACCTGGTCGCGGCCTGAGCCGCACCCTCCCCCACCCTGCAAGGAGATTCCCCATGACCCCACGTACCCTGGTCACCGCGCTGGCCCTGCTGCTGGCCGGCACCACCGCTTCCACCACCGTGTCCGCGCACGAACGCGTTCCCTCCGGCCAGCAGGTCGGCACCAGCCCCTGGGGGCCGAAGGACGAGATCGGCCGCCTCAACCTGATCACCGAAGCCTCGCGTGCGGCGATCCTGTCGCGGGTCAGCGGCGGCAAGGCCTATGACCTGGCCACCGACTACTACGTCGGCATGCCCAGCTGGCAGGATGCCGGCGACCCGCACTACCAGTTCTGGATGACCCACACCCCGCGCGGCACGGTGATGGATGATCCGATGGGCGTGGGTGAAACCATGAACCTCACCCGCAGCTACACCGGCACCGCGTTCTCGATGTACAGCCATACCGGCACCCACATCGATGCGCTGAACCACTTCGGCATCCACGGAAAGATCTGGAACGGCTTCGAGGCCGACAAGCATCTTGGCGACCGTGGCTGGAATGTCACCGGCATCGAGAAGTTCCCGCCGCTGATCGCGCGTGGCGTGCTGATCGACGTGGCCGCCGCCAAGGGCGTGGACATGCTGCCGGACAGCTACCGCGTCACCCGCCAGGACCTGAAGGATGCGCTGGCACGCCAGAAGGTGAAACTGCAGCAGGGCGACGTGGTGCTGATCCGCACCGGCCGCATGCGCCTGTTCGAACAGCCCAAGGCCTACATGGCCAACCCGCCGGGCATGGGTCTGGACGCGGCACGCTTCCTGGTCGAGGACAGCGGCGCGATGATCGTCGGTGCCGACAACCTCAGCTTTGAGACCTTCCCCTCGGAGGTGTCCGACGACTACGTGCCGCTGCACACCTACCTGCTGGCCCAGCAGGGCGCGCCGATCATCGAGCTGGTGGCGCTGGACGAACTGGCCCGCGACAAGGTCTACGAGTTCGCCTTCATCGGCGGCCCACTGAAGATCCGCGGTGGCGATGCCGCGCCGCTGCGTCCGGTGGCGCTGCCAGTCCGCCCGTAACCGGGCCTGTGGGTGCCGACCCTGGTCGGCACTCCTTACCCCCTTCAGCAACCTGAAACCGGACCCTCCGATTTCATTAGTAATTCTACTCACAAGGCGAGTAGCATGTCCGGTCTCAGCCCCTGATACCGGCCTGTCGATACTCGCGCCATGCCCGCCGTTTCCGCCCGTTCCTGCCGCTTCCAGCCCACCCGGCGCCTCCTCTGGAGGACCGCTGATGGGTGCGGTCGTCGCCCTCGACCGGTTGCTGGACGGGCGCCAACTGTGGCGCGGCCCGGCCCGCCAGGGGCCGGCCAGCGACCACTTGGCCAGCGGCCACCCGGCACTGGACGCACGCCTGCCCGGCGGTGGCTGGCCCACCAGCGGGCTATGCGAGGTACTGCAGGCGGCGCCCGGCGTCGGTGAGCTGGCGCTGGTCTGGCCAGCGCTGGCCAGGCTGAGCCAGCGCGACCGCCCGATCGTGCTGGTCGCCCCCCCCTATCGCCCGCATGCCCCGGCCTGGGCCGCGGCCGGGCTGGATCTGGCCCAGCTGCAGATCATCCACGCTGCGCCGAAGCAGGCGCTGTGGGCCGCCGAACAATGCCTGCGCTCTGCCGCCTGCGCGGCGGTGCTGTGCTGGCCGCACCAGGCCGACGATCGCGCCCTGCGCCGGCTGCAGGTCGCCGCCGACAGCGGCCAGTGCCTGGGCTTCGTTGTTCCGCGAGGCGCAGGCAGCGCGCAACCCCTCCCCGGCCAGCCTGCGCCTGCAGCTCGACCACGGCCAGGTGCGGGTGCTGAAGTGCCGAGGCGGCCTGCCGCCGGCGCAGCCGTTGCCGCTGGCCATCGCCCACTGAGGTCGCGCCATGCACTGGGCCTGCCTGTTGTTGCCGCAGCTGGCGCTGGACAGCGTGCTGCGCCTGCAGCCGGATCCGCAGCGGCCACTGGTGCTGCTGCAGGGGCCGGCACAGCGTCGCGTACTGCGTGCGGTCAGCCCGTCGGCACGCGCAGCGGGGCTGCGTCCGGGCATGCTGCTGTCGGCTGCGCAGGTGCTGGTGCAGGACATGCACCTGCACGATTACGATCCCAATGCCGAACAGCACACCCGGCAGCTGCTGGCCAGCTGGGCCTACGCCTACAGCTCGCAGGTCAGCCTCGATTTCCCGCATGCACTGGTGCTGGAGATCGGCGCCAGCCGCGCCCTGTTCGGTGACTGGCTGACGATCCAGCAGCGGCTGCGCAACGAACTGCACGAACTCGGCTTCCGTCACCGTCTGGTGGCCGCACCGACCCCACAGGCCGCGCGCGTGCTGGCCAACGTCCACGACGGCCTCGGCATCGATGCACAGCAACTGCCAGCGGCACTGGCGCAGCTACCCTTGCCGCGCTGCGGCCTGCCCAGCGACGCGGTGACCGTGCTCGGCCGTTCCGGCCTGCGCACGCTGGGTGCGGTGCTCGAGCTGCCGCGTGACAGCCTGGCCCGGCGCTTCGCACCGGAGGTACTGCAGCAGCTGGATGCACTGCGCGGCCTGCCCACCGCGCCGCTGCGCTACTACCAGCCACCGGACCGTTTCGATGCGCGCATCGAATTCGAATACGAGATCGAATCCAGCCAGGCCCTGCTGTTCCCGCTGCGCCGCCTGCTGCTGGACCTGGCCGCCTTCCTGTGTTCGCGCGATGGCGGCGTGCAGCGCTTCGACCTGCATTTCGAGCACGACCTGCTGCCGGCCAGCGTGCTGACCATCGGCCTGCTGGCCCCCGAACGCGATCCTGCGCTGCTGTTCGAGATCGCACGCAACCGCATGGAAGCGTTCGCCCTGCCGGCCGGCAGCCGCGCACTGCGCCTGCAGGCCGAGCAGCTGCCACCATTCGTGCCCGCCGCGCGCGACCTGTTCGATACCCGGCCGGCGCAGGCGATGCCCTGGAACCAGCTGCGCGAGCGCCTGCGTGCGCGGCTGGGTGATGACGCCGTGCAGCCGCTGGCGGTGCAGGCCGACCATCGCCCCGAACGCGCCAGTGGCACCCAGCCACCGGCCAAGCCCCCGTCGTACTGGCCACTGCGCCCCGGCTGGTTGCTGGATGCGCCGCAACCGCTGCGTGATCCGAGGCTGCGCATCGTCACCGGACCGGAGCGGATCGAATCGGGCTGGTGGGACCAGGCCGACGCGCGCCGCGACTACTACGTGGTGGAAACAGCGCATGGCCAGCGCGGCTGGGCTTTCCGTGACCGCAACAATCCACATGCGCCGTGGATGCTGCACGGCTGGTTCGGCTGAGCCGCCATGCACAGCGAACTGCCCGGCTACGCCGAACTGCACTGCCTGTCGGCCTTCAGCTTCCAGCGCGGTGCTTCGATCGCCGAAGAACTGTTCGCACGCGCCGCCGGCCAAGGCTATCGCGCGTTGGCGATCACCGACGAATGCTCGCTGGCCGGCATCGTGCGTGCCTGGCAGGCGGCGAAGACGCATGGCGTGGCGCTGATCGTCGGCGCCGAATTCCAGGTCGAGGACGGACCCAAGCTGGCCCTGCTGTGCACCGACCAGGCCGCCTATGCAGGGCTCTGCCAGTTGATCACCACCTGCCGGCGGCGCGCGGCCAAGGGCGAGTACCGCTGCCTGCGCGAGGACCTGCTCGGCCTGCCCGACGGCCTGCTGTGCCTATGGCTGGACCGGCAACCGGCGGCCACCGATCTGGAACTGCTGCGCGCCGGCTTCGGCGATCGCCTGTGGCTGGCGGTGGAACTGCACCACGAACACGACGACGCACGCCGCCTGCAGCAGCTGCAGGCCTTCGGCGAACGTCACCGCCTGACGCTGGTCGCCAGTGGCGATGTGCACATGCACGTGCGACGCCGCCGCGCCCTGCAGGACACGCTGACCGCGATCCGCCATCATTGCAGCGTGGCCGAAGCCGGCTGGCGCCTGTTTCCCAACGGCGAGCGCCACCTGCGCCCGCGCACCGCGCTGGCCCAGCTGTATCCCGCCGAACTGCTGGCCGAGACCCTGCGCATCGCCGAACGCTGCCACTTCACGCTGGAGCAGCTGCAGTACACCTATCCGCGCGAGCTGGTGCCCGAAGGCCACGACCCGGACAGCTGGCTGCGCGTGCTGGTCGAGCGTGGCATCCCGTGGCGCTGGAAAGGCGGCATCGAACCGGCGCAACGCAAACAGATCGAGCACGAACTGGCGTTGATCAGGCAGAAGAACTACGCCTCCTACTTCCTCACCGTGCAGGACATCGTGCGCTTCGCGCGCAGCCAGGACATCCTCTGCCAGGGCCGCGGCTCGGCGGCCAACTCCGCGGTGTGCTTCGTGCTGGGCGTAACCGAGATCGACCCGGCACGCAGCAACCTGCTGTTCGAGCGCTTCATCTCCGCTGAGCGCGATGAACCACCGGATATCGACATCGATTTCGAGCACGAGCGCCGCGAAGAAGTACTGCAGTACGTGTTCAAGCGCTACGGCCGCGAACGCGCCGCACTGACCGCGGTGGCGATCAGCTACCGTGGCCGCAGCGCGATCCGCGACGTGGCCCGTGCGCTCGGCCTGCCGATGGACCAGGTCAACGAACTGGGCGCGGCAATGGATCATTGGGGCGGCAACATCCCACTGCCGGAAACCCTCCGCGAGCGCGGTTTCGATCCGGACACACCCTTGATGCGGCGGCTGCTGGCATTGACCGCCGAGCTGATCGACTTCCCACGCCACCTGTCTCAGCATCCGGGCGGTTTCGTCATCTCCGAGCATCCGCTGTCGACCCTGGTGCCGGTAGAAAACGCGGCGATGGCCGACCGCACCGTCATCCAGTGGGACAAGGACGATCTGGATGCCACCGGCCTGATGAAGGTCGACTGCCTGGCGCTGGGCATGCTCACCGCCATCCGCAAGTGCCTGGCGATGCTGAAACAGCATGGCCTGCATGAAGGACGCATGGATGCGATCCCCGATGAAGACGGCCCGACCTACGACATGATCTGCGCCGCCGACACCATCGGCGTGTTCCAGATCGAGTCGCGCGCGCAGATGGCGATGCTGCCGCGCATGCAGCCACGCGAGTTCTATGACCTGGTGATCGAGGTGGCGATCGTGCGACCCGGCCCGATCCAGGGTGACATGGTCCATCCCTACCTTGAGCGGCGGCGGATCCTGCGCGAACAGGGACCGGACGCGTTGAACGACCCGGACAATCCGCTCTACCCACCACAGCTGGAACGCGTGTTCGCACGCACGCTGGGCGTGCCGCTGTTCCAGGAACAGGTGATGCAGCTGGCAGTGGAAGCAGCTGGTTATGAACCCGGCGAAGCCGATGCATTGCGCCGCTCGATGGCCGCCTGGAAGCGTCGTGGCGGCTTGGAACCGCATCGCGAAAAGCTGCTGACGGGCATGTTGAAAAACGGCTTCAGCCTGGAATACGGCGAGCACCTGTTCGAGCAGATCAAGGGGTTCGGTGATTACGGTTTCCCGGAAAGCCACGCGGCCAGCTTCGCCCTGCTCACCTATGCCAGCTGCTGGCTGAAGTGCCATCACCCGGCCGCGTTCACTGCCAGCCTGATCAACAGCCAGCCACTGGGTTTCTACAGCCCCGACCAGCTGCTGCAGGATGCGCGCCGGCATGGCATCACGGTGTTGCCGGTGGACGTGCGCCACAGCGGCTGGGACTGCTCGTTGGATTTCAGCAAGGGCCCGGCGGCGATCCGGCTCGGCCTGCGCCTGGTCGAAGGCTGCAATGAAGCAGCCGTGCAGGCCATCATGCGCGAACGTGCGCGGCGCCCGTTCGACGATGTGGGCGACCTGTGCCAGCGCACCGCCCTGGATCGCCGCCAGCAGGGCCTGCTGGCCGATGCCGGTGCGCTGCGTGGGCTCAGTGGCCATCGCCATCGTGCACGCTGGGATATCTCCGGCGTGGAAAACCGGCTGCCGCTGTTCGACCAGGCCCGCGCCACCGCCGAAGCCCGCGTGCCATTGCCGCTGCCCAGCGCATGGGAGGACATGCAGGCCGATTACCGCAGCACCGGCACCACCCTTGGCCGCCACCCGATCTCGTTCCTGCGTGCGCAGCTGCGCAGCCGTGGCTGTCTGGACGCTGCACAACTGGCCGGGCATGGCCATGGCCGTCGCGTGCGCATCGCCGGCCTGATACGCATGCGCCAGCGCCCGCAGACCGCCAGCGGCGTCACCTTCCTCACGCTCGAAGATGAGACTGGCATGGTCAACGCCGTGGTCTGGCGGCACCTGGCCGATCGCCAGCACCGGGTGCTGGTCGATACCCAGCTGATGCAGATCGATGGCCGCCTGGAACGCGTCGATGGTGTGCAGCATGTCATCGTGCAGCGCATGCACTGCCTGGATGAGCTGCTGCAGGGACTGCGCAGCCATAGCCGCGATTTCCACTGACGCCGGGAATCACCGCGTAACGGCCACTGGGTGATGTCGACCAGGTGGAGGTAGAGTCGACTGTCAGTCGACCTGCGCGCGTCAGCGCGGGAATTTCCGTGATCTGATCGAACAGCAGTCGACTGACAGTCGACTCTACCCATCCCCTTTTGCATCCGCTATCGTCGGCACATCCAAGGAAGGACGACGCCATGCCCCGCGCACTGCTGCTGACCACGCTGGTGGTCTCCACCCTCGCCCTGCTGGTTTCCGGCTGGACCGCCTGGAGCCTGCATCGCAGCCAATCGCCACAGCGCATCATCGAAGCACGCGGGCTGGTCATCCACGATGCAAGCGGCCAGCCCCGGGTGATCCTCGGCGCACCGGTTCCCGATCCGCTCAGCCAGGGCCGTACCCAGGGGCCGCGCGCCACCGCCCTGTCAGGCCTGATCCTGCTCGGCCCCGATGGTTCCGAACGCGGCGGTTACGGCACCAGCGACCGCGGCGGCGAAGCCTTGTTGACTCTGGACGATGCCACCGGCACCACCGAAGTGTTCAAGGTGGTGGCCAACCCGGATCGCGGCGCCAGCCTGATGGTCAAGCACCAGAACAACACCGGCGCCATGCTCACCTCCTGGCAGGGCAAGCCGGAACTGATGTTCGTCGATGACAGCGGTCAGTCCTATTACGTGCGCCCCGGCGCCAATGCCGCGCCCTGATCTGCTTTTGTAGCGCCTATACACGCACGGCAGTCGAGCATGGCTCGACCCTACATGACCGGCAGCCGAGCATGGCTCGGCTCTACAAAGGCGAAGCAAAGTCGAGCATGGGGCGACGCTAAAGACCGCACACCGCCGCCAGGTCATCGGCCAGCTGCCGCAGCTGCGCTGCCCCCAGTGCCGCACAGGTGATACGCAGGCCATGCCCCGGCGCCATCACCGCGAAGACTTCGCCCGCCCGCACATGCCATCCGCGCGACGCCAGTGCCAGCACCTGCGGATGGCTGTCGGTTTGCAACGGCAGCCACAGGTTCAATCCTTCCATCGGCTGCGGCGTCGGCATGCCGCGCGCGCGCAGCAGCTCCTGCAGCGACCGCAGTCGCTGCTGGTAACGCTCACCTGCCGAGGCGATCTTCGCCCGCTGCGTTGACGACGCCAGCACCGAGGTTGCCGCGTCCTGCAGCAGGTGACTGACCCAGCCGATACCGGATGCCAATCGCAGCCGCAACCGCATCGCGGTTTCTTCATCGCAGGCCAGCCAGGCCAGCCGCAGGTCCGGGCCGAGAGGTTTGGACAACGAGCGCAGCAGCGCCCAGCGCCGGCCATCCAGCGGCAGCACCGAGTGATAGGCCTGCTGCGAGAGCAGCGCGTAGTGATCATCGATCAGCACCGCCACCTGCGGGTAGGCCGCCAACAACTGGCGCAACGCCCTTGCCCGTTTCGCATCCAGGCTGGCGCCGGTCGGGTTGTGCGCGCGCGGCGTCAGCAGCACCGCGCGTGCACCGGCCTCCAGTGCCTGTCGCAGCGAATCGACCTGCATGCCATGCGCGTCCACCGCCACTGGCAACGGCGCATGACCCACGGCGTTGAGCACGTTGAGGCTGCCGAGGAAGCACGGATCCTCAACCGCGATGCGATCCCCCGGCAGCAGCCACGCCGCCAGCAGGCGTTCAATGCCATCGACCGCCCCATGGGTCAGCTCCAGCGCATAGCCCTCAGGGCAGTCCGCATCCAGCGAGGCGCGCGCCAGCGCCTGCAACCTCGGGTCGACCGTACCCACGCCATACAGCCGAGGTGCGGCCGGAGCCAGGCGCAGGTTCGGCAGCAGGCGCGGATCCGGGTTGCCACCGGCCAGGTCCTGCAGGGCCAGCCCGGGCGTACTGCCCTCGCGCGCCAGCGTCGGCGGCAGGCCACGCACCACCGTACCGCGGCGACCCGCCGTGCTGGCCAGGCCCGCCGCATCCAGGCGCTTGTAGGCCGCAGCCACGGTGTTGCGGTTCACTCCCAGCTGCTCGGCCAGTTCACGCACCGGCGGCAGCACGCTGCCCGCCGGCAGGCGGCCGTTGCCAATGCCATCACGGATGCTGTCGAAGATCGACTCGGCACTGTGCCCGGTGATTTTCATTTTGTCCTATGCCAAAATATATCTTGTCCTGTGCCAGTGTATCCCACCCTGGCCGCCCTGCATTGGAGGTGCCCGCATGCCCCTTGCCGCTGCCGACTGGCCCGTCGCCCAGTCCGTTGAACAGATCGCCGCCAACCTGGTCACGGTGCGTCAACGCATCGCCGATGCGTGCGCCCGCGTCGGCCGGGATCCGGCCAGCGTGCGCCTGCTGCCGGTCAGCAAGACCGTCGACGAAGCCCGCATCCGCATGGCGGTGGCCGCCGGCTGCCACGAACTCGGCGAGAACAAGGTGCAGGAAGCACAACGCAAGGCCGAGACAATGGCCGACCTGGGCGTGCACTGGTCGGTGATCGGCCATCTGCAGACCAACAAGGCGCGCTACGTGGCGCGCTTTGCCAGCGAGTTCCAGGCCTTGGACAGCCTGCGCGTAGCCGAGGCCCTGCAGCAGCGCCTGCAGCTGGAAGACCGCACGCTGGATGTGTTCGTGCAGGTCAACACGTCCGCCGAACCCAGCAAGTACGGTCTGGAACCCGATGCTGTCGAGGCCTTCGTGCAGCAGCTGCCGGCCTTTGATCGCCTGCACGTGCGCGGCCTGATGACCCTGGCCATCTTCACCCCCGAGGTCGAGCGCGTGCGTGCCTGCTTTGTGCGCCTGCGCGAACTGCGCGACCAGCTGCAACGCACCGCCCCGCCCGGCCTGGACCTGTCGCAGTTGTCTATGGGCATGTCCGGTGATTTCGAAGTGGCCATCGAGGAAGGTGCCACCGTGGTCCGCGTCGGCCAGGCCATCTTTGGTGCACGTGCCACCCCCGACAGCTTCTACTGGCCTAGCAGTGGAGGCCCGGCATGAAGCACGCGGTCGTCCTGCAACATGTGGCTTTCGAAGACCTCGGCACCCTGCAACCGTTGCTGCTGGCGCAGGGCTGGCAGCTGCAGGTGCTGCAGGCTGGTGTAGACGCACTCGATCCGGCCGAAGCGGCTGACCTGCTGGTGGTGCTGGGCGGCCCCATCAGCGTCAATGACACAGAGATCTATCCCTTCGTCAACGACAGCATCACCCTGCTGCAGCGCCGCCTGCGGCAGCAGCGGTCGACTCTCGGCATCTGCCTGGGTGCACAGTTGATGGCACGAGCACTCGGTGCCAGCGTTGCTCCCAGTGGCGGCAAGGAAATCGGCTTTGCGCCACTGCTGCTGACCGATGAAGGCCAGCGTTCACCGCTGCAGTGCCTGCAGGGCATTCCGGTACTGCATTGGCATGGTGAGGCGTTCGAACTTCCGGCCGGTGCACGCCGCCTGGCCAGCACGCCGGCCTGCCGTCACCAGGCGTTCGCCATCGGCCACCACGCACTGGCCCTGCAATGCCATCCGGAACTGGACGCCCGCCAGTTCGAGCGCTGGCTGATCGGCCACACGCTGGAGCTGACCCAGGCCGGCATCGATCCCACCGACCTGCGCGCGCAGGCACGTCGCTATGGCGCACCGCTGGCTGCGGCCGCCACCGCGATGTTCGACCATTGGCTGCAGGACCTGCCGGAGACACCGCGATGAATTACCGACTGCAGATCCACCGCGATGGCGCACATTGGGGCCACTTCGACTGCAGCGGCCCCGATGCCCTGCGACGCATGGACGCCATCGCCGCACAGCTGCCTGCCGATCAGGGCTTCCAGCTGAAACGGCAGAAAGGTGTCGGCGAAGAGCGCATCCTGTCCAGCACTGCCGATGGCCTGCGCGTACTGGCTTCGCAGATCCAGTACCGCGACATCTGACACGACGATGGTAGTGCCGGCCGCTGGCCGGCACCCGAATCTGCCGGCCAGCGGCCGGCACTACCGCGGCTGCTCGCCCGCGTGCGAAGCTCCACGCATGCTGACCCTGCAACGCGGCAACCACCACGGACTGCTCATCGCCCCGCGCTGGCCCTCCACCCGCATCCAACTGGAAGAAGAGGTACTGCAACGCCTGCTCGACGCGCAGGCGATGCTGCCTGCCGCGCTGCGCCTGCTGCTCACCCGTGGCTTCGAACCCCGCCACGGCCGTCTCGGTGGCTTCCGCCGCGCGGTACGACGGCTCGGCATCGCAGCATTCCGCACCTGCTACCCGCAACGCCGCGATGAGATCGATGCCATCTTCGGTGCCAACGGCCACGACATCGATGGCCGTCATGTCGATGTCTCACTGGTACTGCACGGCAAGCGGCTGCGGCTGCTGCCCCTGGGTGTGTTCACCCCACTGCGCTGGCAGGATCGTCGCGTTGCCCGTCATTCCGAAGCCGTCGCGCAGGTGAAGCGCAGCCTGCAGCAGTGCGGCTTCGAGCTGCATCACAACGCCACCGAAGCCCTGCAGATCCACTGCGACTATCGTCCGTGCTGACGCGGCGGTGGCCCCTGCGCACTGCGCACCACATCAAAGATGCAAATGATTCTCTTTTGCTGTAAGGTGCAGCCGCTGCCCTTGCCGCCGCGGGCTGTTCCCTTTCCCAGTTGTCGCCCGCCCCGTGTCCACGCCTGTCGAACCGACGGATGTCGCGCAGCTGTGCGCGGCCCATTACCGGCCGCTGCACGCCCATGTCCGCCGCAAACTCCCGCAACACAGCGACGCCGATGACGTCGTCCAGGAAACCTGGCTGCGTGTCGTCAAGGTCGCCACCAGCGGCCTGCTGAGCAATGGCCGCGCGTACCTGTACCGCGTTGCCCACAACCTGATCGCGGATCACTTCCGGCAACGTCAGCGCCGTCGTGAGGAAGCGCTGGATGAGGCGCAGCTGCACGCCCTCATCGATCCTGCACCCCTACCGGAGCAGCGCCTGCTCGACGCCGAACAGCTGCGCCATCTCGATGCGATCATCGCCGCGCTGCCACCGCGCTCGCGCCAGGTGTTCCTGCTGGCACGTGTGGAACAGATGGCCCTGGCCGAGATCGGGCGCCAGCTCGGCATCAGCCGACAGACCGCGCACGGCCATCTGCTGCGCGCCCTCGTCGCCCTGCAGCAGGTGCCCGGCGCATGAGCCAGGACGCGATCGCGCGCGAAGCCGCACGCTGGTGGCTGGATGGACACGATGGCGTCCGCGACGAGAACGCGTTCGACCAGTGGTGCCAGGCCGATCCGCGCCATGTTGCGCAGTACCAGCATCTGCAGCAGCTATGGCAGGCCGGTGCAACCTTGCCCAGTCTGCATCGGCAACAGCAACGGCGGCAGCGGCGGCGCCTGGGCGAGGCCGGCATTGCGGTACTGCTGCTGTGCGCGCTCGGCCTGTACAGCCGCACCGCCGCGCCACCCGCCGCGCAGGTACTGCGCACTGCCGCAGGCGAGATCCGTGACGAAGCCCTGCCAGACGGTTCGCACGTCCTGCTGTCACCGGGCAGCGAAGTGCATGTGCGCGTCGATGCACAGCGCCGCCAGTTGCAGCTGCAGCGGGGGCAAGCCTGGTTCAAGGTCGCCGCCGATGCCGACCGGCCATTCCAGGTACACACTCCACAGGGCACGGTCACTGCGCTGGGAACCGCGTTTGATCTGGCCGTGCAGGGCGACAACAGCGTGGTCACGGTCACCGAGCACAGCGTCCGTGTAGAAAGCGGTACCGCCAGCATGCAGGCCAGTGAGGGGCAGCAGATACGCTTCAACGGACAAGCGACTGCTGCAGCACATCCGGCAGACGACGGCACCCTGGCCTGGCGCGAACGGCGCCTGCATTGGGTTTCGGCGCCGCTTGCCGACGTCACCCAGGGGCTGGACCGTTGGCATGGCGGACATACCTGGATCGTCGGTGCACGGCTTCGCCAACGGCCGGTCACCCTACTGGGCAATGCAGATGGTGCCGCCAGCAACCGCGACCAGCTCGCCGCGCAGCTGCATGTGCGTGTGCTGCGTATCGGCGCGGGCATGCAGGTGTGGTTGCCGCCGCGCGAGGAGCAGCGCGATGCACCCTGACATTGGGCCCACCACCGCGTCTACCCAGGATGACGACGCTCTGCGTCAGCCCCTGGAGCCCCCGATGCTGTTTCCCCGCCCTCTTGTCCTCGCCCTGTCGCTGGCCTGCGCCAGCACCATCCCACTGCTGCCAAACAGCGCCCACGCACAGGCCGCCACTCGAAGCTACGATCTGCCCGCCCAGCCACTGGCCGCCGCGCTGGACGCCTACAGCCGGCTGACCGGTGTCGATCTGGTGATCAGCGCGGCGCTGCCTGCCGGTCATTCGGCGCCGGCTCTGCGCGGTGACTTCGACGATGCGCAGGCCCTGACGCGCCTGCTGGCGGGCAGCGGTCTGCGCCCGCGCTTCGTGGATGCGCGTCGTGCCGCTCTGGAACCGGCGCCGGCCGAACGCGCCGATGGCAGCCGCCGCACCGGTCCGCTGCGGGTACAGGGCACTACCGCGCACGGCCAGGCACCGGGTGCCGGCGCCAGCCAATATGTACCGGCCACCCGCGATGGCTTTGCGCCCTCGGTCGGCAGTGAGCGCGTGGCGATGGCCGAACGCCAGGAAGGCAACAGCCTGCTGCGCTCGATGCCCGGCACCCACAGCTTCCATTCGCGCAGCCAGCCGGGCCTGCAGGTCAACATCCGCGGCATGACCGGTGCCGGCCGGGTCAACACCATGATCGATGGTGTCACCCAGACCTTCCGTAACAATGCCGGGCATGGCTCAGGCGGCCCGTTCGCCTATGTCGACCCGTTCCTGCTGGCCGGTGTGGACGTGCAGCGCGGTGCAGTCGCCGGCGGTGATGGCGCCGGCACGCTGGCCGGCAGTGCCAACTTCCGCACGCTGGATATCGACGATCTGCTCGGTGAGGGCCGTGACTGGGGCCTGCGTGCAGGCTATCGCCACGGCAACAACGGCTACGGAAGTGGCCGCACCTTCGCCGGTGCCTGGCGCCACAGCGAAGAGGGGGGCGACCGCCAGTTCGGCCTGCTGGCCGCTGCCAGCAGCAGCCGCAGCAGCGAGTACGCCACCGCACGTGGGCAGAAGAACACCGCCGACCCGGGCAGCCAGCAACCCAGCAGCTGGCTGTTGAAAGCACGCCTGCAGCCCAGTGACCAGCATCGGCTGGACCTGAGCCACATGCATTACGAAAACGACTTCTACCACAACTACCCGTGGCAGATTTCCGCGCGCAACCAACGCGCCAGCTACCGCTACACGCCCTATTCGCCTTGGATCGACCTGCGCGCGACTTTTGCCAGCAACAAGACCCGGCTGTTCTATCCGCCGGTGGAGGCGTCCAGCTACATCGGCCGCCGCACCCACAGCAGCCTGAGCAGCTGGACCGTGGACAACACCAGCCGCTTCGATGTCGGCGCGCTGCAGGCGCGCTGGAACACCGGCATCAAGCACCAGTCCGACATCTATGTGGCCGATACGCCCATCCTGCGCGGTGCCAACCCGCAGGGACGCAGCCAGCTGGACAGCGTGTTCAGCACGCTGGAACTTCAGTACGACGTCTACGCGTTGACTGCAGGCCTGCGCCAGGATCGTTATGGCATCCGTGGCCACGTTCCGGTGTGCTCGGATGTCCCCGGCCAGTGCGCCGAAATCAACGGCGGCGGCATCGACCTGCGCCGCACACAGCGCGTACTCAGCCCCAGCCTGGCGGTATCGTGGCAGGCTACTGGCTGGCTGCAGCTGTTCGCCGAAGTCTCGCGCACCTCCCGCCCACCGCGTGTGCAGGAGATGTTCTTCGAAAAGATCCCACTGGAAGGCATGAGCGATGCCGATGGCGTTGGCGCCAATCCGTTCCTGCGCCGCGAGCGCTCGCGCAACCTGCAGTTCGGCGCCAACCTCAGCACGTCCTCGCTGCTGACCGACGGTGATCTGGCGCAGCTGCGCGTCACCCGCTTCGACAACCGCATCCGCGACTACATCAAGCCGCAGTACCTGCTGATCGTGCACCCCCCGGAGGTGGAGCCTTTGGTGGTACCGATCGACAGCGATCCGCAGCTCACCGCCTGGACCGATGCGCTGGACGTGGAGGACTTCAGCACCACCACGCGCTGGATGAACCACCCGGGCGTGGTGCGCATGCGCGGAATCGAGCTGGAAGCGCACTACGCCAGCGAGCGCTACCACGCCACGCTGAGCTGGACCCGCTCGCGTACCAGTGCGCCCGCCATCGAATTCGTCAACCTGGAAGACATCACCGCCCTGCCCGACCGCTACTGGACGCTGGACGTGGGCGGCCGCTGGCGGCAGCAGCGCGTGCAGGCCGGCCTGCGCGCCGAGTACTCGGGGCCGACCGAGGAAGGCTACGACTTCTTCCAGACCCGCAAGACCGGCGGCACCGGCGTGCTGCTGGACTTCTACGCCAGCTTCAAGCCCCAGGCCAACACCACGCTGTGGCTGAACATCGAAAACCTGCAGAACAAAGCCTATGACAACAATGCCTCGATCGACAGCATCTTCAGCCCGATCCTGGACCGCGGCAACGGCCGTGGCCGTACCGTCTCGATGGGCGTCAACGTGGCGTTCTAGCCGCCCCTGGCTGCCGCTGTGCCTGCTCGCGCTGGCCGCAATGGCCAGCGCGCAGCGGATGCCTGGCACGGTGATCGACCTGGCCAACGGCCAGCGCTTGGACGAAGCCGCATTCGTGACGCGTGCGGGGGACGCCCAGCGGCTGCTGCTGGGTGAACGCCATGACCTCGCCGGAGACCATGCCGCCCAGCGCTGGCTGCTGCAGGCCCTGCAGCGGCGGCGTCCGCAGGGTTCACTGGTGCTGGAAATGATCGCCAGCGAGCGCCAGCCACGCCTGCAGCGGGTGCAGCGCTGGCTGGCGAAGGGCAACCGGGCCGAAGATGCACGCCTGCAGGAGCTGCTGGACTGGGATGCGCGCTGGCCGTGGGCCGCGTATGGCGGGCTGGTCAAGGATGCTGCCGATGCAGGCACGCCGTTGTTCGGCGGCAACCTGTCGCGTGCCGAGGTCAACCTGCTGCTCGCCTCCACTGAGGACGTGCAGTTCCCGGTGGCCGATGCCCGCCAGCGCCTGTCGGCGGTGGTGCTGGCCCAGCATGCAGACGGGGCACCGATGCTGGATGGGATGCTGGCCGTGCAGCAGGGCCGCGACGCACGCATGGCGCAGGTACTGGTCGATGCGCCCGCGCAGCGCTGCTGGTGGCGGGCCGGTGGCACGTCCTGCGCGGTACCGGGGTACCGGGGTACCTGTCACCGGGTACGCCTGCGCTGGTGATCGCACTGGCCTCGCCGGGTGAAACCGTCGATGCGATTGATGCCGACCTGCTGTGGGTGCTGGCCGATGAGTGAACGCGGCCAACACTGGCAGGCGATTGCCATCACCATCGGCCTGCATCTGCTGCCCTTGCTGCTGATGTTGCGTTGGGTCGCGACGCCGCCCATGCTCCCGCCACCGGAACAGGACGTGCGCATCAGCCTGCGCCTGCTGGCACCGGCCACGCCCCCGCAGCCCGTGGAGGAGCGCCAGGCCGATACCCCCAGCCAGGCGCAGCACGCGCGTGCGTCGCAACCGACAAAGTCGCCCCCGCCGCCGAAGCCCACCGCCGCGCACGAGGGCGAGTTGGCCGCCAGCGAAACAAGCGGGACGGGTCGAAAGCCGCTGCCGGCCGCCCCGCCTGCGGCCGCGACCGATGCCAGTCCCGCACCGGCATCGATCACGGCCGCGCCGCCCGCTCCAGACGCACCACCGGCAGACTTCCAGGCCGGCGCCGCCAGCGACCAGTGGGAAGCCCGCCTGATGGCGCGGCTGGAGCGCTATCGCTATTACCCCGCCGCCGCGCGCTCGCGCCGGCAGCAAGGCACCGCCTGGGTCAGGGCCAGCATCGACCGCGACGGCCGCCTGCTGGCGCTGCGACTGGAGCAGTCCAGTGGCCAGCCGATGCTGGATGACGCAGCGCTGCAGACCTTCCGTCGCGCGCAGCCGCTGCCGCGCATTCCGGATGAACTGAAGGCACCACAGGAACTGGTGGTGCCAGTGGAGTACTACCTGCGCTAGGCGGCATAGGCCTCCGCCTCGATCTCGAACAACATGCCGTCCAGCGCCAGCCGCGGCACCGGGATCAGCGTGCAGGTGGGCGCCGCGCGGTCAGGCCAGCGCCGCCGCACCTGATGGGCGATGATGCCCAGCCGGTCCTCGTCGTGGTCGACCACCAGGATACGCAGCCGTACCACGTCGGCCAGGCTTGCCTGCGCCGAGCGCAGCGCGGTCTGCAGGTTGTCCAGTGCCTGCCCGACCTGTTCTTCGAAGCTGGGTGAGAGACGGCCCTGGGCATCTTCACCGCCCTGCCCGGCGATATGGATCACCCGCGCCGGCAATCGCACCACGGCCACGTGTGAGTACCCGTTGGCGGAAGGGTCGTAGAGGCCGGGAGGATTGAACAGCTCCAGCAGGCCATGACTGAGGTCCGGGGTAGTCAGCAGGTTCATGCCGCATGTCTCGTGGGGGATGCGAAGCAGTCTGCGACCTCAACCAGAGTTGAGGTCAAACCGATCCGCTGCAACAGTCCGGTCCGCCATGCGCAACGATCGTGCCCACGTGTAGAGCCGAGCCCACGCTCGGCTGCTCAGCGCGAATGGCAGCCGAGCATGGGCTCTGCTCTACCGTTCCCCGCTCACGTCCACGCCGGGTCTGCGGTGAAATCGATGGTCAGCCAGAACGTGCTGCCGCGCGCATCCAGCCGCACCGCGATCTCGTCGCGCATCGCATCGACTTCGCCCACTGAACCCAACGGCATGGCCGGGTCGGCCAGCACGTGGATCTCGATGAAGCGCATCCGCCCCATCTTCGCCACATGACTGGTGAAACCGGCATAGCCGCGCTCGGCCACGAACGCCTGCATCACCTGCTGCACGCGCCGGTCCAGATCGTCCGGGGCCACCTGCAGCACTTCGCGCATGGCCTTCCACGCACTGCGCGCCGGCACCGGCAACACCGCCAGGCTGATCAACGCCAGCACGATCGAATCCAGGTACGGCACCCAGTGGTGCCACTCACCACCCTGCAGGACCAGCGCCAGCACGAAGGCCAGCACCACCGCCAGGCTCATCAATCCACCCAGCAGCCAGCCTCGCACATCCAGCCACAACAGAGCGGAACGCAGGTGTCGCGCACGCTGTGCGACGAATGCGGCCATCGCCAGGTTGCTGGCACTCAGCAGTGCCGCCCACCACAGCGCGGGCCCGAATTTCACCTCGTGCCCGCCCGTGGTCAAACCAATCACCGCGTTGGCCAGCGCATACACGCAGGCCAGCGACAGGATCACCCCACCGAGTGCCTCGACCATCGGCTCCAGGTGCCAGTAGCCGTACTGGAAGCGCGGGCTTTGTTCCCGCGCCACCAGCCGCAGCACCGACAACGACACCAGGGTCAGGGCGACGTCGACCAGGCTGTACACGCCATCGAACAGGATGGCCTGCGATCCCACCAGCAGGCCACCGCCGAAGCCGACCGCGCTCACCGCCAGGGTGACCCCGATCGAGAACTTCAGGATGCGTTGCTCGCGCGCGGTATCCATCGCTCTCCGAAGGAGCCGACCGTCGCCGGTCAGGCCTTCAGCACCTCCACCTTGTACGACACCGCATCACCCTCCTGCTCGATGATGAGCCCGTGCACGTCCGACTCGAACCCCGGGAAACGGGCGTTCTGCTCGCGGGCGATACGCAGCGACTGGATGATCGGCTCGTCGCTGTCGCCGAAACGTTCGCCGGGCATGATGGTCGGAATGCCCGGCGGGTACGGCACCAGCATGGTCGCGGCGATGCGGCCGCTGATCTGCTCGATGTCGACCCGCTCGATCTCGCCCTTCACCAGGTGGTTGTAGGCATCGGCCGGGGTCATCACCGGCGTCGGCAGATCCACGTACATCTCGCGCATCACCTTGGCCACCGCGAATTCCTGGTTGAACGCATGCAGCGCGTCGCACAGGTCACGCAGGCCCCAGCCGGCGTAGGCATTCGGATAATCGGCGGCCAGCGTCGGCAGTGCCTGGCTCAGCGGCGCATTGCGGTCGTACAACTCCTTGAACGCCATCAGTTCGGTGACCAGGGTGCTCCACTTGCCCTTGGTGATACCCATCGAGAACAGGAACAGCACCGAGTACAGGTTGGTCTTCTCCACGGTGATGCCGCGGCCCCACAGGAACTTGCTCAGCACCGCTGCCGGGATGCCCAGCTTGCCCATGCTGCCGTCCATCGCCAGACCCGGGGTCAGCAGGGTCACCTTGATCGGGTCGATCAGCACATAGTCGTCGACCAGGTTCTCGAAGCCATGCCAGTGGGCGTCCGGCTGCAGGTACCATTCTTCGCGCTTGGCCACCAGCGGCGCCGGCGTATCGCCCTTGTCCAGACTGCGCTCGAGCTTGGTCGGCTGCCATACGCTGAACCACCAGTCGTCGCGCCCCAGGTCATCGCGGACGTGCAGCATCGCGCGGCGGAAGGCGATGGCTTCGTCGTGCATTTCCTGCACCAGCGAGCGGCCGGCGTCGCCTTCCATCATCTTCGAGGCCACGTCACAGGCCGCGATCACCCCGTAATGCGGGCTGGTCGAGGTATGCATCATGAACGACTCATTGAAACGCTCCGCGTCCAGGTTGCGCTGTGCCGAGTTGCGCACGTGGATCATCGACGCCTGCGAGAACGCCGCCAGCAGCTTGTGGGTGGAATGCGTGGTGAAGATGATCGCATCCTGCTCACGCGGCTTGCCCTTGGCCATGCCGTAGTGGTTCTCGTAGAACGGATGGAACGCCGCGTAGGCGTACCACGCTTCGTCGAAGTGCAGGAAGTCGACCGCACTGCCGATCTCGTCGGCAATCTTCTCGGCGTTGTAGCACAGGCCGTCGTAGGTCGAATTGGTCACCACCGCGATGCGCGGCTTGGAACCGGCCTTGTAGGCCTGGCTGGCCAGCGGATTGGCGGCGATGCGCTGCTGCAGCGACTCCGGCGTGAACTGGTCCAGGCTGATCGGGCCGATGATGCCGTGCGCGTTGCGGCTGGGAGTGAAGTACACCGGCACCGCACCGGTCATGATCAGCGCATGCAGCAGCGACTTGTGGCAGTTGCGGTCGACAAACACCACGTCGCCGCGGGCCACTGTACCGTGCCAGACGATCTTGTTGGCTGTGGAGGTGCCGTTGGTGACGAAGAAGGTATGGTCGGCGCCGAAGTTGCGTGCTGCCTCTTCCTCGGCGTCCTTGATCGGGCCGGTGTGGTCGAGCAGCGAACCCAGCTCTGGCACCGAGATCGACAGATCGCTGCGCAGGGTGTTCTCACCGTAGAACTGGTGGAATGCACGTCCGACCGGTGACTTGGTGAACGCCACGCCGCCGGCATGGCCCGGCGTATGCCAGGAATAGTTCGACTCGGCCGCATGATGGATCAGCGCCTTGAAGAACGGCGGCAGCAGATTCTTCATGTAGTCTTCGGCCGCGCGCATCACCTGCCGCGAGATGAAGCTCTTGGTGTCTTCGAACAGGAAGATGAAGCCGTGGATGTACTTGAGCAGCTTGCTCGGCACCTTTTCGATGGTGCGGCGCTCGCCATACAGGAACACCGGCAGGTTGGCGCGGCGCGCGCTCTGCTCGCGCAGGAAGGCGGTCAGGCGCTGGAACTCGCCATCCACCTCTTCGCTGCCATCGATCGAGATCAGCACCGCCGAGGCCGCCACGTAGGTGCGGGCGCCGGCGCGGGCATCGTCCAGGTTCAGGCCGCACAGCACGCGCTGGTCGTTGCTGCGCAGCTCTTCCACCAGGGCGCGGATCAGGATGCCGCCGATGCGCGGCGACTCGTAGTCGTTGTCGATGACAATGACCGGATAGTCCAGGGACTTGAAGTACACGTTGATTCTCCTTGTCGAACTCAGGAACGCTGGGCGCCGGCGCTGATCGCCGATGCCTCGCGGGCGCGCTGCCGCTGCTGGCGGCGCTCCTCGCTGAAGAAGGGATAGAACACGGTGATGAACAGCACGAACAGGAAGGCATACTGCACGATGGTTCCCGACGAGCCGTAGATCGCCCACAGGCAGTACACGACGGTCAGGCTGGTCAGGGTCCAGAACGCACCGGTGTGGACGAGGGTGTGCGAGCGCTCGACCACGAAGTAGCAGGCCACGCACGAGTAGATGTAAGGCAGCAGGGTCAGCACCACGGCAGCCGACGTGATCACGTCGAACTGGGCCGACGCGGTTTCCGACGTGGAAGTGACCAGCACCGCCAGGGTCATCAGCACCGCAACGATCAGCACGCCCTTGACCGGCACGTCGTCCTTGTTGGTCTTGCTGAAGATGCTCGGGAACAGGCCATCATCGGAGGCCGCCTTGGCACTCTGTGCGGTCAGCAGGATCCAGCCGCCCAGCGAACCGGCAGCACCGATGAAGGCACACAGACTGACCAGCGCACCGCCCCAGCCACCCACGGCCTTGGCCGCGGCCAGCGCGAACGGCGCATCGGACACCTGCAGCTCCGAGTTCGGCACCATGCCCATGATCACCGAGGAACTGGCGATGTACGCGACGGCGGCCAGGAACACACCGGCCAGGGTGGCGCGGGCCACGTTCTTTTCCGGGTTCTCGACCACGCCAGCGGTCACCGAAGCCGACTCGACACCAATGAAAGCCCACAGGGTGAGGGCTGCAGCACTGGAGATCGCGCCGAAGTTCGACTCACCGGACACGTTGTAGGCACCCTTGAAGATGTCGGCATCGAAGAAGAACCAGCCGAAGATGGCGATGCCAAGGATCGGCACCAGCGCAAAGCTGGTGGTGACCGTCTGCACACGGCTGACGAAGGCCGGGCCGATCATGTTGGCGAAGCTCAGCGCCCACACCAGGATCAGCACCGCGATGCAGCGCACCAGCGGCTCGGACAGGATCGGGAAGAAGTAGCTGAAATAGCCGACCGCCGCGATCGGGATGGCGACGTTGCCGATCCAGTTGGCGAACCAGTAGATGGTATTGGTCTGGAAGCCCATGTATGGCCCGAACCAGTCACGTGCGTAGGCATAGGGACCGCCGGCCTTGGGGGCCAGCTTGCCCAGCTTGGCGAACACGAAGGCCAGCAGCAGCGCACCGGCGGTGGTGATCAGCCAGCCCCAGATCGAGGCGGTACCGATCTTGGCCAGGCTGGATGGCAGCAGGAACACGCCTGAGCCCATCATGTTGCCGGCGACGAGGAAGGTGGCTCCGACCACCCCGATTTTCTTTGCTTCTGCCATGACAATCTCCTGTACAGGCATGAGCCCGGTGCAGCCGGGCGTGGGGACGGGTTACGCTGGCGTACGACCGCTGGCGTCTATTTGATGAAGTTGTATTGCAGGCTCCCCTGCACCCGGACCGTGTCGCCGCGCGCGCCGCCCTGCTGTTCCAGGCGGCCGTACAGCAGCTCCATGCCCATCGTCCACGAGGGCGCCGGGCTCCAGATCAGGTTGAACACGCCGTAGCGGCTCTGCCGGAAAGCCTCGGCCGCCAGCGCGGCATTCCGCTCCAGGGTCAGCTGGCCGAAGATCAGGTTCGAACGCCACAGCTCGGACCAGTAATGCGTGTAGCCGACGAAGCCCCCGTGCAGGTCGAGCGCGTCGAGGCGGCCATCGGCACCGACCACCGCATCCAGCCCGGAGCCGGTCAGGTCGGCGGTATAGCGGCTGAGGCCGCGCCCGCCGAGTACGCCAAACAGCACCAGGTCGCGCTCGCCCGCCGATGCCGAACCACTGAGCTGCAGGCCGCCGGCCATGCGCCGGTCACGCTCGCCGTCGCCGTCATAGGCCAGGCTGCGTGCCACCGCACCCAGCTGCAGGTGGCCCCATTCGCGCTCCATACGCGCCGTCACCGTCACATCAGGAAGCCGGTTCACCGCGGCCCGCTCATCGCTGGCACCCGCCAGTTCGGTCTTCGGATCTTCGGCGGCGACGGTCAGGGTGTTGCCCTTGCCCATCGCAAAGCTGTGGTGAATGCCCGCCACCAGCAGGTAACCAGCACCGCCAGGCCCTGCGAAATCCAAAGTGTCGGGCAGGCTGTCCGCATCCATGAAGCTGGAGTAGCCGTAACCGGCGTAGGTATTGCCCAGCTGGCCATAGGCATGGCGCAGGCGGAATTCGTAGCCGTCACTGCTGCCGAAGAAGTCGTTCTCGAGGTAGAAGCGCAGGTTGCCGTGCGTGGTCGGGCGCCGCGCCTCGAAGCTGAAGCGGGTCTGCTTGGCATGGATGTTGAAGTTGGAAACATCGCGATGGCTGCCACCCACCGGCATCGACGAGGGAATGAACTGATCCTCGTCACCCGCTGCACGCGAATCGGCAATGGCATCCAGCTTGGCGTAGCCGCCGATGCGGATCACCGTGTCGGTACCGGGAATGGCGAAGAAGCCCTTCAGGTCAGGATCGGTCGGACCAGCCGCACTGTCCGGTCGCGATGCGGCGGTGGACGGATCGGCCACCGATTCGCGTTGCGGCAGTACGGGTTGTGCCACGCCCGGCACCTGGGTGGGATGCAGCAGATGGGTAGTGCTGGCGGGCGCGACCACGGATGCGGGCGCCTGCGCAGTGGCGGGCCCAACAGTTCCATCGCGCTGCTCGAGGCGATCCAACCGCTGCTGCATGCCCTCCAGCGCCTGGCGCATGGCCGCAATCTCACGACGCAGCGCCTGTGCGTCCTCCTTGTCGACTGTCTGTGCATACGCCGGCGTGATCGCCAGTGCGGTCAAGCAGGCCAGACTCAGTACCGCCACGCGCATTGCATCCTCCCTGGACGAACACTTGATTCGCGCTGACGGGACGCACGCCTGTGCCACCCCGGCTTCGCGCCGCTGTTGCTGGAAATGCGGATACTGCGTCGACGACACCGGCCAGCCTGCGCATGACAGACAACAGGACCGTGACACTGCCCTGCCTGTACCGATGTCGACGCCATCAAGGCCGCGCTGCCAGAGAGGTGGCGACCGCAGCGGTCTGGGTAACAAGCACAGGGTGAGAGTGTCGTGAATGGCTGAGCCGACCGGCCCCGATCAGGGCTTGGCGAGCGCGACATCCATCGCGCGTTGACGCTGTAATCCATGCGTCAAAGGCTAGCTCACCTGTCGTTTTTGGCCTTGATTGGAATCAAGGCGCGAGGCTTGATGTCAGTCACTATTCAGACGTGACGACGAACAAATGATGCGCAGGCCGCACACCGTTCCTGATCACGGAAAGCAACAGGCCCGCATGCTGCCATGCGGGCCCGTGGGTCATTCACGATGAAAGGCGCAACTCAGCGCGGGCCCAGCACCGTCTGCAGGTCAGCGCCCTGCGGCAGGCCAGCTCGACGCTGCACCTGGCCCTGTGCGTCCTGGAACAGGATGCCCGGCGTGCCCTGGAAGCCCATCTCGATCATCAACACCTGGTTGGCGTCGAGCTTGCCGGCGATCTCACGACTGATGTTCGGCAGCGCCTTGATGCCACCGCGATCAAAATCGTGCTCGTTCTGCAGCAGCGCCGCGCTCGGGTCACGTGCAGCGAGGATGGCCGCCGCCTTGGCCGGGCTGTCCTCGCGGATGACGCCGACCATGATGTGACGCAGCTGCACCTTGCCGGCATCGACCCACGGCCGTGCGGCTTCCCAGAACTTGTGACAGTACGGACAGTTGGCATCACTGAAGGTATAGACCACGCGCGGCGCATCGGCCTTGCCGTCACGCACCCAGGCACTGGTCTCCAGCTTGGTCCACATCTTGGCCGACATCGGCGCGGCAACCAGTTTCTCCACGGCTTCGGCCGCGACGTCATTGCCCTCGGCATCAAACAGGCTACCCACCAGTACGTGCTTGCCATCGGCGGTGACGTAGGCCGCGGCCGGTTGCTGGCCACCCACCACGCCCGCAAAGCCACGCAGGCCACCCGGCGCATCGAACTCGGCAACCACCTCGAAACCGTGCTTCTCGATACCCTTCAGCACGGCAGGACGGTCGCCCTTGGTCGCAGCAGCCGGAGCAGTTGCTGCCGGGGCCGCCTTGCCCGGTGGGGTCTGGGCCTGGCTGCAGGCGGCCAATGCCAGCATGACCGGCAGCAACAGCACCGCCGGAGCGATGCGCATGGAAGTCGACAACATGGGAACTCCGTAGTGAGATGCCCGGGCAGGCTACCGCAGCCGGCGCAGTTTGTGTTCAAGACCGGCCGCAGTCAGTTCGCCCAGGTGCAGTTCACGCAGGCGCCCGTCGGCATCGAAGAAGAGCGTGGAAGGATAGGCCTGCACGCCCAGCACAGTTGAAGCGGCAGTGTCATCGTCCAGCAACACGTTGCCCAGCGCCAGTCGTTCGCTGGCGAGGAAACCTTGGACCTCATCCAGGGTTTCACCCTGATTGAGGAACACGAACTGCACATCGGCATGTGCCTGCTGTGCCGCCGCCAACACGGGCATTTCGCGCCGGCAGGGCCCGCACCATGTGGCCCACAGATTCAGCACCAGCGGCTTGCCCCGGAACTCCTGCAGATCGACCTCGCCGCCTTGAAGGTCCGTTACCTGCAACACCGGCAATGGCATCTGCCGCTCCTGCCAGGCCGACAGCACCTGACCGCCACCCGCCCAGAGCAGCACGCCGATCAGAGCGCTGATCAGCACCGGCATACGCAGCGTGGGCCACGGCCGCAAGCGCCACAAACCCCATGCCAGTCCTGCCACCAGCACCACCACCAGGTGATAGCCACCGTCGGCGATCTGCAGAATGCTCCAGGGAGCTTCGCGATAGAGCGCGATGTTCAGGGCGACAAAACTGAGGCGGCCACACAACAGGCCGATCAGCAGCATGTCCAACACCATGCTTGCTGCCGATGGCAGCGGTCTTTCGTCTTCCCTCCGTGGCCACAGACGGGCCACAGCCATCGCCAGCAACATGCAAACGAGGATCAACACCACCGGCATGGGTACCGGTCCAACACTCGACATCAATCCACCTGCTCAATCGTCCACTGCCTGCATGGTCGAAGCGTCGCGCCCAGGTTGCAAGCGCCGCCCGATATCAGGCATCACGCGGCACTTCGCCCCAACTGCACGCCCGACGGTGCCTGCAACCCGCGCAGACTGCCTGCGACCGAGGGCATCAGAGGCCTCTCTCGCCGCTTGCTGCTGACGTGGCGACGATAGTTGGCCGGCGTCATGCCCACGATACGAAGGAACAGGCGCCGGAAAGCGCTCTGATCGGCATAGCCCACGCCCCAGGCAACTTCGTCGATACCGGCCCCCTGTTGCAGCAGGGTCTGGGCCTTGGCAATGCGCAGCCGCTGGCAGTACTCGATCGGGCGCAGACCGGTGGCCCGGAGAAAACGTCGCTGCAGCGTGCGCGGCTCCAACCCGGAAACCTCACAGATGGCCGCCAGGGTGGCGCCTCGTGCCGCAGTGGTATGCAGCCACCGCTGCGCCTTCAGCACATCGCGATCGCCATGGGCGAAATTGGCACTGAAACGCTCCAGATCCTGCTGGATGCCCGCTGGCACGGTGATGCCCAGCTGTTGCGCGACCGCGCTCGCCACCCCCTGCCCGTGCAGCCGGTACAGCAGCCGCAGGCCCAGGAATCGCCAGGCCTGCAAACCGCCGACCGTCAGCAGATCGCCATCGTCAACCAGCGCACGCTCACTGGGTACCCAGCTCATCGACTGCGCCTGCAATCCGGGATGCCGCACCAGATCGGGCCCGCTGACCGTTCGCCCGGCCAGCAGGCCGGCACGCGCCAGCACACTCACCCCATCGCTGGCGGCCGCCAGCAGGCTGCCACCGTCGTAGTGGGCACGCAGCCAGTCCAGCAGGACTTCTTCGGCACGCAGGCAGGTTCCGGGACTGATCTGGCCGGGAACCGCGATCACCGCAGGAATGGCGGCTTCGAGCATTTCCGCACCGGCAATGCGATGCACGCCGGTCTGGCTGGCCGGTACGATCCAGCGCGTAACCAGTACGCGCTTGAACGGTCGGCGCTGCTGCTGGGCGAGGCGATTGGCGACGTGGGCCATTTCCGCCAGCACCGATGCCGCGGACGGGTCGCCTCCCGGGTACTCGACCACCGCGACCTCGACGAATCCTTCGTTCCTGATTCCATCCACTGACCACCTCCTCGGTTCGTTGCAGGCCATTGAATGGCCGGTTCAGGCGAAGGGTAGGAACTGGTCCGACGGCAGGGCTATGAAGAAAGTTGCAAAGTGCGCTGAATGCGCACATCGGCGCAAAGCCTTGACCCTCGACCAGACTCAAGGCTTCACAATGGCCACAGCATCCGCAGGAATCCGCGATGAACATTGGACAACTGGCCCGCCAGGCGGGCGTGCCGATCGACACGGTGCGCTACTACGAGCGGCAGCAGCTGCTGCCGACAGCGGCCCGCTCGGCCGGGGGCTACCGCATCTTCGGTGAGCCGGACCTGCGCCGGCTGCGCTTCATCCGCCGTGCCAAGGCGCTGGGCTTCAGCCTGGAGGAAATCGGCGAACTGCTCGCACTCAGCGATCGCCATCAGCAGGACATGGGCAGCGTGCGCGACACTGCGCAGGCCCGCCTGCAGGACATCGCGCGACGGATGGCCGAGCTGCAGCGCATGCACGCCGCGCTGTCACAGCTGGTCGACGCCTGCCCCGGCCACGGCTCGCTGGACCAGTGCCCGATTCTGGCGGCACTGACCGACGACAATGCATAAGCATGGACGACCGATAACGGCGTTGCGGCGCACGTGAAGAAAAGTGCAACAAATGCTTGCCAACCCCCTGGGGCAAGGCTATTATTTCGCTCCTCAGCGACGTGGGGCCATAGCTCAGCTGGGAGAGCGCCTGCATGGCATGCAGGAGGTCAGCGGTTCGATCCCGCTTGGCTCCACCAATCTTTCGACATTAGGCCGTCGAAAGGTCGCTAAAGAACATTGATGAGAATTGCGTCCCCATCGTCTAGAGGCCTAGGACATCACCCTTTCACGGTGGCGACCGGGGTTCGAATCCCCGTGGGGACGCCACTCATCACGAACAACGAGGACCCGGCCGATAACCGGGTCTTTTTTGTTCACCGCCTACCGGCATTCAGCTTGTGGCGTTGCGGTTCCCCTGCCCTCGTGGTTGCGGTTGAACCGGAACGAAAAAAAGTTCAAAAAAGACTTCCACAAACGTGAACACGCAGGTATGATAGGCGGCTCGGTAACACGGGGCCATAGCTCAGCTGGGAGAGCGCCTGCATGGCATGCAGGAGGTCAGCGGTTCGATCCCGCTTGGCTCCACCACTTTCGACATTAGGCCGTCGAAGGTTCTACAACTTGAAGTTTTTCGTGCGTCCCCATCGTCTAGAGGCCTAGGACATCACCCTTTCACGGTGGCGACCGGGGTTCGAATCCCCGTGGGGACGCCAGTTTCAAAACGGACTCTGCTCCCGGCAGATCATCCGGAGTTTCATGGGGCCATAGCTCAGCTGGGAGAGCGCCTGCATGGCATGCAGGAGGTCAGCGGTTCGATCCCGCTTGGCTCCACCACTTCGACATTAGGCCGTCGAAGCATCTACAACTTGAAGTTTTCGTGCGTCCCCATCGTCTAGAGGCCTAGGACATCACCCTTTCACGGTGGCGACCGGGGTTCGAATCCCCGTGGGGACGCCAATTATTTGAAACCCCGGCTTCGGCCGGGGTTTTTCTTTGCCTGCGATCTGCCGTCAAACCGTCCTATCCATGCATGGCATGGATCTACCGGGCTCCTGCAGTAGATCCGCGCCATGCATGGATGGCCTCACCTCGACCACACCTCAGAACCGGCGATACATTCCGATCGATGCCGGCGCGGTGGGCGCGAAACCAAACTGCGCGTACAAACGATGCGCTTCACCATCGGCGAGCAGGCTGACGTATGCCGACGGCGGCAGGTTCGCCTGCATCCAGCCATCCAGGCGGCGCATCACCTCCTTGCCCAGCCCCTGTCCCTGCAGCCGTGGCAGCACGGCGATATCGCAGACCTGCAGGTGGCAACCGCCATCACCCACGATGCGCCCCATCGCCACCAGCTCGCTGCCCTGGTACGCACAGACACCAAACAGCGTATTGGGCAGTGCGCGCGTTGCCGCCTCCTGGCTCTTGGCGCTGAGGCCCGCCAGTACACGCAGCTGGCAGTAGTCCTCGACCGTGGGCACGCCCTCGCGGAATTGGCAGGCGATGGAATTGTTCATGCAGTATCTCCCTGTAGGTCGGGCTATCCTGCCGCATCCACGTCGCAGCCGCTGCGACCCATGCCGGCAGAACATCCATGTGCTATTCCGCCCTGATCCGCGCCGACTACGCCAAGCTGGTCCGCGAGTTCGGCGCCATCCTGTCGTTGGAAGAATTCGCGGAGCTGTACGCACACGATCCCGGCAAGAAGCGCCCGAAGACGCCCAAGGCCATGGACGACGGCTTTGCCGCTGCGCGCACCGAGCAGGGCCGTGACATCGTTGCAAAGATCCAGCAATGGCATGCGCAGGAACGCCAGGATCTCGAGGCGGAGCTGTCGCGCCAGCGCGAGCGGCGCGATATCGCCAACGCCACCCTGGCGACCCGCCCCACCCAGAAGGCACGCAACGACCTGCGCGTGGCCGGCAATCGCATCGAGCGCGCGCAGTCCCGCCTGGAAGACCTGCACCGGGTACAGCTGCTGCCACGCGACAACCGCATCTTCCCAGGCACCTACGCACCGGTGATGGTCAGCGAGAACGGCAAGCGCGTGATCAAGCCGATGCGTTACCAGTGCCGGCTGCCGGACAAGCCCGCGCGCAACGACGTGCTTTATCCGGGTACCTACAACGCGCGGCGCGACAGCCTGGAAGGCTATTGGCGCGGCGCGTTCGGCCTGCGCCATGGCGTGGTGGTGGTGCAGGCGTTCTACGAACACGTACCCCGCCACGCCATCGCCGGGCGCACGCTCGACGCCGGCGAGAAGGAGGATGACGTGGTGCTGGAGTTCCGCCCCGATCCACAGCGCGACCTGCTGCTGGCCTGCCTGTGGGCGGAATGGGAGGGCCCGGAAGGTCGCCTGCTGTCATTCGCCACGATCACCGACACCCCTCCACACGACGTCGCCGCTGCAGGCCACGACCGCGGCGTCGTGCCGATCCGCAGGGAGCACCTGGACGCCTGGCTCAATCCCGATCCGGATGACCTGGCCCGGCAGTACCGGATCCTCGACGACCGTGAGGACATCCGCTACGTGTACGAGGAAGCAGGCTGAAACACAGGCCTCAGGCCTTGACCCGGGAGCGACCCACGGCACGCACCAGCGCCTGGCACAGATCCGCCGACAGGTACGGCTTGACCAGCAGCACGCCGGTCAGCATCGACGCCGGCAACTGCTCGGCCAGCATCCCGGTCGCCAGTACGAACGGCACACCGCGTGCCGACAACGCGGCAGCCACCGGCTCACTGGTCTCGTTCCGGGCCAAGCGGTAATCGAGCAGAGCCACGTCTGGAGAGCTTTCCTTCAACAGGCGCAGTGCCTCATCCACGCTCGCCGCCAACCCGACCACGGTCGCGCCGGCATGCACCAGCTGCATCTGCAGCAGTGCGGCACTCATCTCGTCGTTCTCGACCACCAGCACCCTCAGGTCCTGCAACACTGTCATCGGCTACCGCTCCTGGAGGCATTCAAGCCGCCGCAGTATAGCCATCACAGAGCCGATGCCGACAGGAAGCGCCCCGATCGGCCTTGCCTCTATGAAAGCCCTGCCGACCTCGGTTACACTCGCACGCTGCCTGCCGGTGTGGCGGAATGGTATACGCAGCTGACTCAAAATCAGCCGGGGGTGACCCCATGAAGGTTCGAGTCCTTTCACCGGCACCACAGCATCAAAGGCCAGGTCCCCGACCTGGCCTTTTGCTTTTCCAGGCACGGAGTGACCACACTGCCCGGCATGCCTGCCTCACGTCTGCCGTCACTTCCAGACACCCTGCCCGCACGCCTGCGCGCCCTGCGGGTGGATGATGCGGCCGCATGGTCCCGCTACCTGTCTCTACCGGGCGTGATCGAACACACCAGCTGGAACGAGGTCTCGGAAGCCGCATTGCGCCAGCTGATCGCCGGTTACCTGCCCACGTCCCCCGACCAGCGCTGGGGACTGGTGGATTCAGGCGACCGGCTGATCGGCACCTTCGGCCTGAACGGCATCGACCTCCTGCATGGCCGCGGCGAGCTCGCCTATGACCTCGACCCCCACTGGCAGGGACAGGGATTGGCCACGCAGGCGGCACGCGCGGTGCTTGAATGGGGTCATTCCGCACGCGCCTGGTCCGTATCCAGGCGACCGTGCTGGACAGCAACATCCGCTCGATCGCCGTGCTGGAACGCCTGGGCATGCAGCGCGAAGGGCTCCTGAGCGCCTACCGGCGGGTACGGGGACAGCCCCGTGGCTTCTGGATGTACGCCCACCTCGAAGGCACGGCTAGGTCATCCCCCTGACACACAATTGCGACTTTCGACAAGGTTCGCACTGGATGCGCATCACACTTTTCTTGCCAGCCGCAGGTACATCTGCCTATCGTGATCCCGCCGTATCTGTGGGCGGGGGAATGCATGACGCTGCGTGCTGCACTGTTTTTTCTGGTCGTGCACGCGCTTGTCATCGCTTTGATCGGCCCCCAGGACCCGGTCGGCTCCTACCTCCTGCTGATCTCCGCGCCGCTGCTGGCCGCATTGGCCTGTCTGCGGCGCGCACGCTGCAGCCAGGCCGCCTGCCAATGGCGGACGCTGGGCGCCGCCGTCGCCCTGTTCGCGCTTGCATTGCTGGCCCTGCTGTACCGGAACGTGGCCGGCCTCTCCCCTGCGCAGATGACCGCCTCATCGTTGATCCTGTACGTGTTCTACCGGATTCCACTCATCTACGTCGCTGCCAGCCCGGGGGGCGGGAACCGCTACATCCGTGCAGTGGACTTCGGGATCATCGCGCTGCTGTGGTTGCTGTACTACATGCATGCGCGGGCAATGGCTCCGTTGAACACCGCCTTGTGGACGCAATGCCTGAACACCATGAGCAACGTGCAGAACAGCCTGGTGTTCTGCTTCGCACTGATCCGCTTCCTGGCCGAGGACAATGCGGATCGCCGGGATTTTTTCCGGACGCTGACGATCTACGCGCTGGGTTACTTCCTGCTGGCCTTCTACATCAACACCTACCAGCCGCAGGCGCCGGACGGCAACTGGCAGGACCTGCTGATCAGCGGACTGTTCGTACTGCTGGCGATCATGGCAGGCAGCAACCGCCGCCGCCCTGCAGCGCCGGTATCGCCCAACCTGCGCCGCATCGTCGATGCCGGTGTGCCGCTGATGCTGCCGTTGCTGCTGATGATGGTGGCGCTGCTGGTCGCACGCCTGCAGCCGACCCTGGCCACGATCGGATTCATCGGCGCCCTGCTCGGCTATGCGCTGCGCAGCGTGCTGAGCCAGGCCGAGATCCAGCGCCAGCGCGATGAGCTGGAAACGCTGGCCCGGCGCGATCCGCTGACCGGGCTGGGCAACCGGCGCAGCTTCGATGAATCGCTTGGCGCGGCCCACCGCCGCGCCCGCCGCCAGGGCTTGGGCCTGGCCGTGCTGATGATCGACATCGATCACTTCAAGCGGCTCAATGACACCTACGGTCACCCTGAGGGCGACCGCCGCCTGCGCGCCGTTGCCGCGATCCTCGACGGCTGCCTGCAGCGCGGCGATGACCTGCTGGCCCGCTACGGTGGCGAGGAGTTCATCGCCGCCCTGCCCTCATCCGACACCTCGCATGCGCTGGATCTGGGCGAGCGACTGCGCGCTGCCGTCGAATACGCGGCGTTGCCCGCCCCGGACGGCCACGTGACCATCAGCGTCGGCGTCGCCTGGCAGTCCGCCAGCGACGAGCGCGAGCCGGATGATCTGGTCGACCGCGCCGACCAGGCCCTGTACCGGGCCAAGCACGCCGGCCGCAACTGCGTGCAGCTCGCCCCGGCCAAGGCGGCCGGGGTAGCGACTGCCGGACGCCGCGCCTAGACCGCGTGCAACGCGGCCACCCCATGCGGATGGCCGGCCCCGCCGTGCACACGGAAGCTCGCCACGGTGTGCAGCAGTTGTGCCGACTGTTCCTCCATGCTGCGTGCCGCCGCCGAGGCCTCCTCGACCAGCGCCGCGTTCTGCTGGGTGCCCTGGTCGATCAGATCGACCGCATGGTTCATCTGCTGGATGTCATCACTCTGCTGCTGCGAGGCGGTACTGATCTCGGTCATCAGGTCGCTCACCCGGCGGACGTTGGTCACGATTTCATCCATGGTGCGGCCCGCGCTCTCGACCTGGGCGGTGCCGGCCCCCACATTGGCAACCGACTCGTCGATCAGGTGCTTGATCTCCTTGGCTGCGCTGGCCGAACGCTGCGACAGTTCGCGGATCTCGGTGGCGACCACGGCGAAGCCACGGCCGTGTTCACCGGCACGTGCGGCCTCCACCGCTGCATTCAGCGCCAGGATATTGGTCTGGAAGGCGATGCCGTCGATCACGCCGATGATGTCGACGATGCGCCGCGACGACGCATTGATCACCGCCATTGTCTCGACCACCTCATGCACCACGCTGCCACCACGCGCAGCGACATCGGCCGCGCCACCGGCCAGCTGGCTGGCCTGGCGGGCGTTGGTGGCGGTGCGCTGCACGGTCTCGGCCAGGCCCTTCATCGAAACGGCGGTCTCCTCCAGCGAGGCGGCCTGCTGTTCGGTGCGCTGCGACAGATCGCTGTTGCCCTGCGCGATTTCGGTCGCGCCCACCGCAATGGTGTCGGCAGCAAACTTGATCTGGCCAATGATCGCCGCCATCGCCTCGACCAGCGAGTTCACGCCCTCGCACAGCTCCGCGATCGAACCCTGCTTGTCCTTCATCGCAATGCGCCGGGTCAGATCGCCCTGCTTGGCAGCCGCCACCACCTCCCGGGTCTGCGCCACCGCGCGCTGCATGGCCTGGTTCTGATGCACCTGCGCGGTGATGTCGGTCGCGTATTTGACGACCTTGAACGGCTTCCCGTTGAGGTCGAGGATGGGGTTGTAGGAGGCCTGGATCCATACCTCGCGCCCGCCCTTGCCCAAGCGACGATATTGGCCGGCATCGTATTCGCCGCGTCCGAGTTTCTCCCAGAAGCGACGATACTCATCACTGCTGCGGTGATCCGGCTCGACAAACAGCGAATGATGCTGCCCGCGCACTTCATCCAGGCTGTAGCCGGTGACCGTGAGGAAGTTCTCGTTGGCCGAGAGAATGCGCCCATCCATGCTGAATTCGATCACCGCCTGCGATTTGGCGATCGCGGCCAGCTGCCCGGCCGAATCGGCCGCCTGCAGTTTCTGCGCGGTGATGTCGGTGGCGAACTTGACCACCTTGTACGGCCGCCCCTGGCGGTCCAGCACGGGGTTGTACGAGGCCTGGATCCAGATCTCGCGCTGCCCCTTGCCGAAGCGGCGGTACTGTCCGGCGTCATATTCGCCGCGCCCCAAGCGCGCCCAGAAGTCGCGGTATTCGGCGCTGCGCGCCTGTTCGGGGTCAACGAACAGGGAATGATGTTTGCCCTGGATCTCCTCCAGCCGGTAGCCCATCGCCTGCAGGAAATTGTCATTGGCCTGCAGGATGGTGCCGTCGAGCGCGAACTCGATGACCGCCTGCACGCGATGCAGCGCCGCGATCTGGGCTTCAAGTTCGGCGCGGTCGGTTGCCGCCGGCTCGGTGCGGGTGCGCTGCTGCGGCGCAAGGGCGCCCAGCAGCGCGCGCCACGGCGACCAGCGGGTATGCAGCTCGGCCGGCGCCTGCGCGCCCGCCGTGAAGCCTGGAATGAGCATTGTCTGATCCTCGGTGTCCGGTAAGCGGTTGCGACCCGACGGGCGGGATGCCCGGCGGCAACTTCAGTTGCTTGGGACTACAGGTACCGGCAGGCACCCCTCGAGCGGCTGGCAAGAACGTCTGGTGCGGGTGCGATCGGCATAGGGAACGGCGGAACACACAGCGCGGACCGCCCATCCAGGGCAGCCAGGGGTCCTGCAGCGGGGGACTGGAGCGGGATCCAGAGGGGATATCGGCGATCGGGTTCGGGGCTTTAGCGGGATTCCGCGACGTCCGTCGCAACTCCAGGCATATGCGCAGGAATGCGATAGACGATCGCCGTGTACTTCACTTGCTGCTCACGCGCAACGGGCACGCCCCCCAGGGATTCGGCCAGACGCCGGCTCGGTGCGTTCTGCTCGGCCACCGGATAGCGGAATGCTGCGCATCGCAGGCGCCCGGAAGCCCACGACCACACCGCCGCCACGGCTTCCCGGCCATAGCCCTGCCCATGCATCGCTTCGTCGATCCAGATGCCGAGCTCGGGCTCGGCGTCCATGGTCCGATGCAGGCCGGCCAGACCAAGGAAGGCGCCATCGTCACGTCGGCGAATGACAAAGGTGATGTCCGTGCCCTTGGCGATGGTGGGCAACCACGCCTGCCAGACCGCAGCGAAGGCCTCCTCAGACGGCGGCGGTTCGAAGGCCATGTAGCGTGTCAGTCCCGGCGTGATCGCGGTGAACGCCTCATCGGCATCCGCCGCCGTGAAAGGCCGCAGGCACAACCTCGCACTTTCGATCACCCGGTTGCCTGGGGTCATGTCCTGCACCACGTTTCCATTGAATCCAGCCTCGCTCATGAGACGCATGCAACGCAAGCCGAAAGGGCCATGACCAACGGGGGATTCCCCGGGGCAGGGAAACGGCCAGCATGCAGTGACCTGAAGGATGTTCGCGGACACGGAGATCACATGCTTGCACGCTTGGCCAGCTACCTCTTCCTGGGACTGTGCAGTACCGGTGCCCTGGCTGCCGATGCCGCCTATCGGCCGTCCTTCCATCCCGACCAGCTGAAGGGTCCACCTGCGGGTCGCCCGAACGAGGTGCTGGTGCTGGCAGCCCGCATCTGTCCAGCCTGCCGAAGACCTTCAGGCCAGCCATGCTGGAACCCCTGCTGCAGCGTCTGCAGGCCTGGCAGCCCACGGTGATCGCGGTCGAGAACCTGTCCGGCCTGCAGTGCGACTTCATGCGTCGCAATCCAGGCCGCTACGCCGGAAGTGTCGAGGACTACTGCGTCGATCCAGCGCCGGCGCAGGCAGCAACCGGCCTGGACGTTCCCAGCGCCAATGCCGAGATGGAACGTCTGCTTGCGGAATGGCCGGGCACACCCACCGCCGCCCAGCGGCGACGGTTGGCCGCGGTTTTCCTCGCTGCGGGCGAGAACGGTTCGGCCGTCGTGCAATGGCTGCGGTTGCCCAGCGAAGAGCGCCGTGCCGGTGACAGCCTGACGCCCGAGCTGGTGCGCTACCTCGACACCCGCATGGCCAGGCCGGACGAAGTGGGCATGGTCGCAGGGGTACTGGCCGCACGGCTGGGGCTGGAACGGCTGTGGTCGGTCGACGACCACACCGCGGATTCGCCCACGCCGGAATCGCGAAGGAAAGCCTACATCGCAGCCATCCGGGCCGCTTGGGACAATCCATTCGTCAAGACGCGAATGGCCGCTGACGAGCCGCTCGAAGCCAACCTCGACAAACCCGAGGGGCTGCTCGCGATGTATCGCGCCTACAACACCTCGGACGCCGCGATGATGGCTTACAACAGCGACTTCGGTGCGACCCTGGTGGAACCATCTCCCGAGGGCTTCGGCCGCAACTATGTGGGCTACTGGGAAACCCGCAACCTGCGCATGGTCGCCAACATGCGGGATGTGCTGGGCCAGCACCCAGGCACCCGCATGCTGACCATCGTCGGCGCCTCGCACAAGGGCTACTACGAGGCTTACCTCAACCTGATGCACGATGTGCAGCTGGTCAGTTCGGATGAAGTATTACGCTGACGCAACATGACATGGGGATGCGGTCACCCTCCACCGCATCACTCCACTGCGTTCCTGCCCGCCCGCCACAACACGATGCTGGCGGCACCGATGCAGGACAGCGTGAACACCAGCAGGGCGGCCGCGCCGCCCTGCAGTACCGGCAGCAGGGCCTGCGCGTGCAGATCGCCGCGCAGCTGTTCCGCACGCAGGCAGGCGGCCAGGGCCAAGCACCAGCCAACCAGAGCCGGGGCGAAGGCACGCACCGTTACCGGATTGCAGACATTCATGGGGTCACCTGTACGTGGGGAAGTGCGCGGAGTATTCGCGCACGCCCTCTCACAGGCTGAGATCAGCCGTCGGTCGGGTCGATGTCGTCGCCCGGCAGCTCACTGGCCTCGCCCTGCACCTGCACGTTGTTGCGACCCATTGCCTTGGCCCGGTAGCACTGGGCATCAGCCGCCGCCACAGCCTGGTCCACGCTCATCCCACCCGCCAGTGGCGCGATACCGATGCTGGCGCCCACATGCAGGCGGTCCCGGTCCCACGGAATCGACAGCGATGCCAAGGTGTGCAGCAGTTCACCGCCGATGCGGGCCGCGCGGCGCGGCGTACACCCGGAAAGGATCACCGCGAACTCGTCGCCGCCCAGCCGCGCCACCACGTCCGAATCGCGCACCCCGTGACGCAGCACGCTGGCCACCGCCCACAGCACGGCATCGCCGGCCAGATGGCCCCAGGTGTCATTGATCGGCTTGAACCTGTCCAGATCGATGTACATCAGCGACGCGGCCTGGCCGGTACGTTCAACGCGGGTGATCGCCTGCTGCAGGTGCACCTCGAAGCCACGGCGGTTGCTCAGTTCGGTCAGCGGGTCGATCTCGGCCAGGTGCCGTGCCTCGCGCTGGCGGGCACGCTGCTGGGTATCGTCGCGCAGCACCCAGACCGCGCCGCGAACGTGGCCCTCGTCATCGCGCAACCAGGCGCGGGTGAGGTCCACCGGCACCGTGGCAGTACCCAGGCGCAGCAGCAGGTCGGCATGCAGGTCCACCGCGTTGCTTTCCGGATCCAGCAGTACCGACACGTCCAGCACCGACCCCGGCGCGTACTCGGTGGTCAACGCCAGCACGTCCTGCACCTTGTGCCCGGCCAGCGACAGCGCACCGTCGCCCGCCAACGTGCGCACCGCGGCGGCATTGGCATAGTCGATACGGCCATCCAGGCTGACACTGAGCACCAGGTCGGCCACCGCATCCAGCGTGATACGGCTGCGCTGCTCGCTCTCGAACAGGCGCTGCTCGCTGCTGCGCTGGGCGCTGATGTCCTGGATCTGCGACACGAAATGCAGCGGCTCGCCGTGCTCGTTGCGCACCAGCGATACCGACAGCCGCGCCCAGATCACGCGTCCATCGCGATCGAGGTAGCGTTTCTCCAGGTGGTAGTGGCTGCGCCGCCCAGCCAGCAGGTCCTGCACCAGGGCCAGATCGGTCTGCAGGTCATCGGGATGGGTCAGCCGCTGGAAATCGACCTGCAGCAGCTCTTCGCGGGGGTAGCCCAGGATCCGGCACAGTGCGTCATTGACGTCCAGCCAGCGGCCTTCCAGCGACACCAGCGCCATGCCCAGCGCCGCACTGGTGAACGCGCCGGCGAACTTCTCCGCCGACAGGCGCGCCTCGGCGCGCGCCTGCAGGATCTCGGTAATGTCGATCGCCATGCCGACGTAGCCAATACGCGCTCCGTTGGCGCCTTCCATGCGGCTGATCGACAGGCGCACCTGGCGTGACTGGCCATCCTTGCGCCGCAGCGTCCATTGCCGCGAGTAGGTCTGTCCGTCAGCACGCGCGCTCAGCGCCTCGAACACGCCGGGCAGATTGCCATCAGCATCGGCCAGCGGCTGCAACCAGGCCTGCAGTTCGGCCGGATCATGGAAGGCATCGAGGCGGCGCTGGCCGACGACCTCCGACGCGGTGTAACCGAGCAGGCGCTGTGCGCCGGTATTGAACAGGGTGATGGTGCCGTCGGTATCGGTGGCGATCACCGCAACCTCGTCAGAGGCATCGACCACCGCCTGCAGGCGCTGGCGGGTCTCGGCCGCATCCTGGCGGGCCTGCTGCAGCTCGGTCACATCCGCATGGGCACCGGCCATCCACAGCGGTTTGCCCTGCCCATCCCACTCAAAGACCCGGCCGCGGTCCTGGATCCAGATCCACTGGCCGTTCTTGTGGCGCATGCGCAGCAGGCAGGCGTAGTTGTCGGCGCGCCCTTCAAAATGCTCATCCAGCGCTGCATCGGACACCGCGATGTCATCCGGGTGCACCAGCTTCAGGAAGGTCTTCTGGCAGATCGGTTCCAGTTCTTCCAGGCGGTAGCCGACGATCTCGGCCCAGCGCGCGTTGACCCGCATCTCGCCGGTCTGCACGTTCCATTCCCAGGTGCCCGCAGCAGTGCCATCGATGATCATCGCCAGCCGGCGGCGCTCTTCGGACAGCTCCTGCAGGCGCCGCTCAAGCAGCCCGTTGCCGTTGTTTCCCTGGCCTGCCATCACTCCGGTCCCCTGCCGGCACGGGCAGGCGCCGACCGCAGCGAAACGCTGCAGCCTGCGACGAAGACGGCGGGTCGTGCTGGCGTCATGGCCCTCCCCAGCGACAGCGGGGAGGCCGAACGCCCCCCTCAGGCGCAAGTGTGCGCAATCACGGGGAAAACCGACAAGTCCCCCGCCCCGGATCAACCGTGACGGGGGGCACGATCCTCAGCTGCGCCTGGCCCGTGCGAAGGCCTCGGCGAGGGCGTTGTTGGCCGGCGGCGCAGACTGGGCGGGACGGCTGGTGGCGCCCTGGCCGCGGTTCGGCCCACGGTTCTGGCCGCCCGCGTCACGGCGAGGCCCCTGCCCCTGGCCTCGCTCATCGCGCTGGGCAGGGCGGCTCGTGGCCTGGCCGGGGGTATCGTCCAGGCGCCGGGTCAGGGCGATGCGCTTGCGCGCCACGTCCACCTCCAGCACCTTCACCTTGACGATGTCGCCGGCCTTGACCACGTCGCGCGGGTCCTTCACGAAGGTATCGGACAGCGCCGAGATGTGGATCAGGCCATCCTGGTGCACGCCGATATCGACAAAGGCACCGAAGGCGGCCACGTTGCTCACGACGCCTTCCAGCACCATGCCTTCGCGCAGGTCCTTGATGTCCTCGACGCCCTCGGCAAAGCGCGCGGCCTTGAACTCCGGACGCGGATCGCGGCCCGGCTTTTCCAGTTCCTTCAGGATGTCGCGCACGGTCGGCACGCCGAAGGTGTCGTCGGTGAACTGTTCTGCCTTCAGGCCACGCAGGAAGCTGCCATCACCGATCAGCGCCTTGATCGGGCGCGCGGTGCTGGCCACGATGCGCTCGACCACCGGATAGGCTTCCGGGTGCACCGCCGAGGCGTCCAGCGGCTGGTCACCATCGGCGATACGCAGGAAGCCCGCGCACTGTTCGAAGGTCTTCTCGCCCAGGCGCGCGACCTTGAGCAGGTCCTTGCGACGCTTGAACGGGCCGTTGTCGTCACGATGGCGCACGATGTTCTCGGCCACCGTGGCCGACAGGCCGGACACCCGCGACAGCAGCGCGGCCGAGGCGGTGTTCACGTACACGCCGACCGCGTTCACGCAGTCCTCCACGCGCGCGTCCAGCGCCCGCGCCAGCCGGTACTGATCCACGTCGTGCTGGTACTGGCCGACACCGATCGCCTTGGGATCGATCTTGACCAGTTCGGCCAGCGGGTCCTGCAGGCGGCGCGCGATCGACACCGCGCCACGCAGCGACACGTCCAGGCCCGGGAATTCCCTGGCCGCGAACTCGGAGGCCGAGTACACCGAGGCACCGGCCTCGCTGACCACCACCTTCTGCAGCTTCGGGTTGCCAGCGGCCTTGATCGCTTCGCCGGCCAGCTTGTCGGTCTCGCGGCTGGCGGTGCCGTTGCCGATCGCGATCAGCTCGACGTTGTGCTTGGCGCACAGCTGCTTGATCGTCTGCAGCGACTGCTCCCACTGACGGCGGGGTTCGTGGGGGTAGATGGTGTCGGTGGCGACCAGCTTGCCGGTGGGATCGACCACGGCGATCTTGCAACCGGTGCGGATACCCGGGTCCAGCCCGAGCACGGTCTTCGGGCCGGCCGGAGCCGCCAGCAGCAGGTCCTTCAGGTTGTCACCGAACACGGCGATGGCCTCGGCCTCGGCCTTCTCGCGGGCCTGGTTGAACAGGTCCAGCAACAGATGGGTGTGCAGCTTGGCGCGCCAGGTCAGGCGGCAGGCATCCAGCAGCCAACGGTCGGCGGCACGGCCCTGGTCGGCAATCCCGGCCTTGCGCGCCACGCGCCCTTCGGCGTACTGGTGGCCGGCCTCGGCATCGCTGCCCGGGTCCAGTTCCAGGAACAGGATCTCCTCACGGCGCGCACGGAACAGTGCCAGCAAGCGGTGCGATGGAATCTTCGCCAGCGCCTCGGCATGCTCGAAGTAATCGCGGTACTTGGCGCCTTCGGTTTCCTTGCCCTCGGCCACGCGGGCACGGATCACGCCGGTCTCGCCCAGCCAGGTGCGCAGCTCGCCGACCAGCGCGGCATCTTCGCCCCAGCGCTCCATCAGAATCGCGCGCGCGCCTTCCAGCGCGGCCTTGGTATCGGCCACGCCCTTGTCGGTGTCGACGAAGGTGGCCGCGAACGTCTGCGGGTCCTTCGTCGGGTCGGCCAGCAGGCCATCGGCCAGCGGCTCCAGGCCGGCCTCGCGGGCGATCTGGGCGCGGGTGCGGCGCTTGGGCTTGTACGGCAGGTACAGGTCTTCCAGGCGGCTCTTTGTATCGGCGGCCAGGATGTCGTTGCGCAGTTCGTCGCTGAGCTTGCCCTGCTCGCCGATGCTGGCCAGCACCGCCGCACGGCGATCCTCCAGCTCGCGCAGGTAGGTCAGGCGCACTTCCAGATTGCGCAGCTGGGTGTCGTCCAGGCCACCGGTCACTTCCTTGCGGTAGCGCGCAATGAACGGAACGCTGGCGCCCTCGTCGAGCAGCCCGACGGCGGCGCGTACCTGGGCGGACTGGGCACCGATCTCGTCGGCGATGGTCTGGGCGATCTGCTGGGCGAGCGCGCTCTGTGCGTTCTTGGCGTCGTGCATTGCTTCAGGTCTGTGCCGCGGTTCGGGAAGACCCCATTCTGGCAATCCACGACGGAGCCGGACAAGGCATTGACAGGGGGCGAGGTTCAGCGGCGGGGCCGGATTGGACGCCGGCATCCTGGCAACGAGAGGGCTCGGACTGGCCCTGGGCTGGGATGCCGGCGCGGGCGCGCGATGGTGGGCGCGCCCTGCCGCGTGTTGCGGAGGTCAGCGGTAGTGGCGGGCGGCGCGCTGCATGACGATCTCGTCACGCATGCCTTCCAGGGCCATCAGGCGGACCTTGCCGACACCCTGCAGTTCCATGAACCGCTCCGTGTAGAACTCCGGCCCCAGCGCGGTGTCGGCGCGGGATTTACTGAAGCCGTAGGGCACCACGCCCTTCTCGCCATCCTTGCTACCACCGACATAAAGAACGATTGCCATGTGATGTATTCCTCCAAATTGCTACTGCGTACTGCACTCGATGAGCGATGCTGCGAGCTCATCGAGGGAGAGCTTACCGCGTCGAACCTGACTGGAACGTCACGAAGGCTAATGACGATCGGTTGCATGCAGATGACTGCGGGATCGCAGCAGAATGCTTACGGATCTTTAACTTCCGGCTAACGAATCCGCGGGGATTCCCGCCAACGGCGCAGCCCCTCGTGGCTTGGTCGCGAAATGCGCTTCATGTGATTGGGTCGGTCGGGGTGGGTTCGCGGGACACGCCGTAAACCCGTCCATGGGGGCTCGATGGCGCCATCCATGGCGCCAACGGTCCCGCGAACCCACCCCGACCGACCCCCGACAGTTTTCGGGCACGTCCAGCCACGGAAAAGAAAAAAGAAGACCAAAAGCAAAAGCGGCCTGGCCGGCTCGCTTTTTGTAGAGCCGAGCCCATGCTCGGCTGCTTTCAGGCCAGTCCGCGAAGCCGAGCGCGGGCTCGGCTCTACACGAGCAAGCGCAGCGCGCGACCCGCTTTTGCTGTTCTTTATTCTCTTCCGTGGCTTGGCGCGCACGGAAATTGTCAGCGGCCGGGTGGGTGGGGGTGGCGGGGTATCCGCGGCATGGATGCCGCGGCTAAGCCCCCATGGATGGGTTCACGGCGTCCCCGCCAGCCCCACCCACCCGGCCAGCCCCCAGGAAGCAGGCATTCCGCGACCAAGCCACGAGGGGCTGCGCCGTCGGCTGGAAACTACGGCCACCAGCCGTGCCCGAACCGGGCGAAATGATCGGCCGCGCGCTCGAACGGGTTGCGCGCACTCACCCCGCCGCACAGCAGGTACACCGGCAGGTACAGCGGCCCCAGCACCATGTACTGGTACACGTGTGCGCGTTCGTGATCATCCAGCCGGATCAGCGGCTCCACGCCCCACCCGGCCTGGTGCGCATAGGTGCGGCAGGAGATGCCCAGGTCATGGCCGGTGTGCAGGATCACATTGCCCAGCGTGATCGCCCCACCCGGTCCCCACGGCCAGCGGTCGAACACCAGCGCACAATCACGGCCGCTCCAGCGCACTGTTGCGCCACCCAGCATGCCGGCCAGGCCGCCGATCACACCGAACAGTGAATTGGGTGACGTCCACACCGCGCCCAGCACCTGCAGCGCGCGCAGCCAGACCGGCCAGGGCTCTGGAACGGTCTTCAATCGGCCTCGTTCGGCATCAGCAGCCACAGGATCAGGTAGACCAGGATGCCGGGGAAAGCCGCCGAGCCGATCGAGACCAGCACAAACACGATCCGTACCAGCGTGGGGTTCCAGCCGAAGCGGTGGGCGATGCCGCCCATCACGCCGGCAATCATGCGGTCGTTCAATGAACGTGACAGCGTGCGCGGCGTGGTGTTCATGGCAGTCCTCCAAGGCTACGGGAAAAAGCAGTCGAGCATGGCTCGACTCTACACCGCCCCCATGTCTACGGCGTGCGGTGGCGCAGGGCCTGCAGGCGTGCGCCGAACCAGGCGGCTGCGGTCTGTTCAGGCTGCCCCGGGCACTGGATGCGATAGGGCTTGCCGCTCATGCTGCTCTGGCTGGCGGCGCGCTCGATGAACTGCTCGGCGCTGTCCACCATGTCCTTCTTCAGCAGGTAGTCGTACTTGCGCTGCAGGTGCGCGCGCGCATCGCTGCCGTCGTACCAGCTGCCATTGCGCTGGAACCGGCATTGGGAGCCGTCCAGGCTGGAGATCAGCTGGGCGATCTCCCGCCGTGCATCCGCACTGGGTGCGGCCTGCGCAACAGGGGCAGCCAGCAGCAGCGTGGCAAGCAGCAACGAAATCCTTCGCGACATCATCATTCTCCATGCAGTCGAGCATGGCTCGACGCTACAAAAACGAAGCAGGCCTTACGCGTCGCGCGCCTTCAGCCAGCCATCGATCGTGGCCGGCACTTCGCGCTGCGCGCGGCCGGACACGTAGATGCCGATATGGCCGCCACGGAAACTGGACTCGGTGTAGTCCTCGGTGCCCAGGCGTCCACGCATCGCGCGCGAGGCATCCGGCGGCACCAGATGGTCCTGCTCGGCATAGATGTTCAGCACCGGCAGGGTCACCTGCGACAGATCCACCGCTTCCTCGCCGATCCGCACCGTGCCGTTCATCAACCCGTTGCCCTGGTAGAACTGCTTGATGAAGTCGCGGAAGGCCTCGCCCGCCAGGTCCGGTGAATCGAAGATCCACTTCTCCATGCGCAGGAAATCCTCCAGCGCCGCCTTGTCATCGAGGATGTCGAGCAGGCCCACGTACTTCTGCACGTTCAGGCGGAACGGCTTGAGCATCAGGTAACTGGCATTCATCAGGTCGGCCGGGATGTTGCCCAGCGTGTCCACCAGCAGGTCCACGTCCACCTGCTGCGCCCAGTGCGAGAGCATGTTGTCGGCGGTGTGGAAATCGACCGGGGTGACCATGGTGATCAGCTTGCCCAGCTTCTGTCGGCGCAGCGCGGCGTAGCACAGCGCGAACACGCCGCCCTGGCAGATGCCGAGCAGGTCGACCGGTCCACCACTGCGCGCGCGCAGCGCATCGACCGCGCCATCGATGTAGCGCAGCAGATAGTCCTCCAGGGTCTGGAAGCGCTCCGAGCGGTCCGGATAGCCCCAGTCCAGCACGTAGACGTCCTGGCCCAGCGCCAGCAGCTTCTGCACCAGCGAACGGTCGGCCTGAAGGTCGACCATGTACGGCCGGTTGACCAGCGCGTAGACGATCAGCAGCGGCGTGCGCCGGGTCGGTGCCTGTTCGCCGACGAAGCGGTACAGCACCACCTTGCCGTCGCGCCAGACTTCCTCGCGGGCGGTTACGCCATAGTCCACGTCTTCCACCTGCGGCAGCAGCTTCAGGCCTTCCATCAGCTTGCGCTGCATGGCCAGGGTTTCCTGCATCAGGTCATCGGCGTTGAAGCCCAGCGGTCCCTTCATCGGTCACGCGTCCGAGTGGAAGTGCGAGGTGCAGCCTTCTTCGCAGGCGCCTCTTTCGCAGCCGCCTTCTTTACCGGCGCGGCCTTCTTCGCGGCCTTGCGCGCGACCGGCTTCACCTTCGCCGGCGCCGGCTGTGCCACCGGATCGACGTTGCCCGTACCGGCCATGGCCACCACCTGTGCCTGCAGGCGACGCAGGCTGCGCTCCAACTCGGCGATGCGGCGGTGCGCGGCGTCCATCTCGCTGCGGGTCGGCAGGCCGATACGTTCACTCATCTGTTCCACCTCGCGCTGCAAGCCGGCGCGCAAGCGCATCTGTGCGTTGCCCAGCGCGGCATAGACCTGCTGGAACGGCTCGGACATGGCGACCTTGGCGTAGGCCTCCTCGGCCACTTCGATCCACAGGTCGAACATCGCGCGGGCGCTGGTCAACTGGCTGCCGGGCTGCTCGTGCTCGGCGAGGCGCTGCTCGAACAGCGCGAAGGCCTCGTCCAGCGCCTGCTTGATCTGATCGACGTAGGCGCGCGAATGCTGCTGGTACTCCTCCTGCGCCCGCAGCAGCGCCTGCCAGCGCGCCTGGTGCTCGCGGCCGGGGCCGAACGCCGGGCTCTGCAGCCACGGGCCAGCCTGCAGCTGGAACTGCTGCAGCCATGCAGCGAATTCGGGCACGGCGGCGCCGGCCTGGGTGCTGCCACGAGCGCCTTGCAGCATCCACTGCAGCATGCCGTCGCCCTGCCCCTGCACCGCCTCGCGCCAGGCCTGGGCCACATCAGCGCTGCTGGCGTCGCGGCCGGCGAAGCGCGCAGCGACCTCCTGCATGGTGCCGTACCAGCTGCCCGCCTGTTCGCGGAAACGGCGCACCGCATCTTCCGGCGCGCCCTGCCCCTGTTCGGGCAGCAGTTGACCCCACCAATCGAACAGCCGCTTCCAGCTGCCGGGGTCGTCGCCAGCCGGCGCACCGGGCGTGGTCGCATGGCGCAGGGCATCGCCCCAGGCGCCGAAATACTGCCGGGCCAGCGTCTCGAAATCGCTGCTGCCGGCATCATGGGCCGAGCTGGTCATCGCAGGCCTCCGCAGGACTGGCTCATGGCTTGGGGATACGCAGGGTCTTGCTGATCATCAGCGACCCGGACAGGGCGAACAGCAGCACCATCGGATGCAGCTGCCACGGACCGATCTGCCACTGGCCGAACCAGATGTCCCGACCGATGGCGCCGGTGCCGGCAGCGATCGCCAGCACGATCACCAGCACCAGGCTGGTCGGGATCGGGGTGCCTTCGAAATACGTGACCTTGCCCTCGTCGCCGGCCAGTGCCTCGGCGGTGACGTTGTAGCGCGCCAGGCGGCTGACGCCGCAGCAGACGAAGTAGCTCAGCACCAGCCAGTCCCAGCCGCCCTGCATGCCGCAGGCATACGCCAGCGCCGCCGGGGCCACGCCGAAGGAGATCACGTCTGACAGCGAATCCAGCTCGCGGCCCAGGGTGGAACTGGACTTGCGCCAGCGCGCGATGCGCCCGTCGAGGGCGTCGAAGATGAAGGCCAGCGGGATCAGTGCCATGCCGAACAGCAGGTAGCCACGCTCGCCATCCTGCAGGAAGCGCATCGCGGCAAACACCGCACCGGTGCCGCAGAACGCATTGGCCAGGGTGAACCAGTCGGCCAGCTGGAATTCGCGCAGCATCGAGAAGTGACGTTTCATGGAGTCTCACGGGGCATCAAGGCCCACAGGTTACCGCGAGCGCCACCGCCGGCGACAGCGCCGACGGGACTGATTCTTCACCGCTCCCTCACCCACCCTCACCGGCGGTGAATTTTTCGCCACCCATCTTGACAGCCTAGGGGGGTGGCGCCTGTCGCGGCTTATCCACAAAGTTGCCCACGCGTAATCCACACCCCCTGTGGACAACCAGATCTCACCGACTACGACGGTGGACATTTCCTCATCACCCTGGAGCGGGGTTTCCCTACTTCCCAAGCCACAAGGTCGGCGCTATGGTCACCGGCGGACCCGCCGCCGCCACGTCCGAAACTCTGAAACGGACGATGATGATGCTGGATGCTCCCACCCTGGCCGCACAGCTGCGGCAGCCCCATGGCGAGGCCGCGCTGGCGGTCGCCGACTCGATGAACCGCAGCAACGGCGCACTCAATCTGGCCTCGATCGGGCTGCTGGCCGTTGGCGCTGGCGAACGGATCCTGGAGGTCGGCCCGGGCAATGCGGCCTTCGCGCCGCTGATGCTGCAGGCCGCCGGCAGCCACTATCTGGGCATCGAGCTGTCAACGGCCATGGTCGAGGCCGGCAACCAGCGGCTGGCCAGCGCCGGGTTGACCGAGCGTGCGGCGATGCGACATGGCGACGCCCATGCGCTGCCGGTCGCCGATGCCGCGATGGATGCCGCGCTGGCGATCAACACCCTGTACTTCTGGCCGAACCTGGCCCCGGTGCTGGACGAGCTGGCGCGGGTACTGCGCCGGGGTGGCCGCCTGTGCCTGGCCTTTGGTGATGCCAGCTTCATGCGCAGCCTGCCATTTGCCGCCGACTTCCAGCTGCATGAGCTGGACGCGGTGGAGCTTGCCCTGCGTGTGTCCGGCTTCCGCGTGTCGGCCTGGCGGAGCCACCGGGAATCCACGGCCGGCAATGACGGCCAGACCCGCGAAAAGCACTTCCACCTGCTGCTGGCACATCGGCGCTGAAGTGGTAGAGCCGGCCGCTGGCCGGCTGCCCCGGCCATTCCGGATTGCCGGCCAGCGGCTGGCACTACCCAGCCTGCACCCGCCGCCAGCGAGCAAAACAGAGCACCTGGATCACCAGCATGGCCACCAGTCCCAACGGCCACGCCCACCACAGCCCCGGCAGACCCTGCCGCGCCTGCAGCCACATCGCCAGCGGCAGCTCCAGCAGCAACACGGCAGCCATGCCCAGCAACGCTGGCAACAGCACCGTGCCGCTGCCGCGCATCACTCCGACCAGCACCGCACTGCCTCCCATCGCCAGCACGCCCCACACCACCGTGCGCAACTGCTGCGTGGCCAGATCGCGCGCCTCTGCAGCCGCCAGGATCAAGCCAGTCAGCCATGGCGCCAGCGCCATCACCAGCAGCACCACGACTGTCAGCATCGCCAGACCCAGCATCACCCCGGTGCGGGCGATGGCGGGCAACCGCTCCGTACGCCTGGCACCCATCGCATGCGCCGCGAGGATGGCGGCGGTAATACCCAGCGACATCGCCGGCAGCTGCACCCAGCTCATCAACTGGTTGACCGCACCGTAGGCGGCCGTGGCGGTATATCCGTGGCGATTGATCCAGCCCAGCAACACGATTTCGGCAATGGCCAGGCTGAGCATCTGCAGCGAAGACGGTACGCCGATGCGCAGCATCGAACGGATGAGCGCTCCATCGAAGCGGATGGCTTGCAGCAACTCATGCCCCGGTGCCAGCGGGTGCCCCATCCGCTGCCACCGCCACATCAGCCAGGCCAGGGCCAGCAGCGAGGCGAGCGCCGCCGAGACTGCCGCACTGGCCGAGCCCAGCCGTGGCAGGCCGGCCCAGCCCAGGATCAGCAGCGGCGTGCACAGCAGGCCAACCACCGTGGCCAGCAGCAGCGCATGCAGCGGTGTCTTCGGGTCGCCCACCGCACGGCTCACCGCAGTGGCCAGCCACAGCAGGAAGAACGCCGGTGCCGCCAGCAGCAGAACACGGGCATAGACGATGGATTCGTCGAGGATCTGCGCTGGCGTGCCCAGTGCCGCCAGCAGCTGTGGCGCGAAACCGCCGCCCACCGCCATCACCAGCACTGACAACAGCAGAATCAGTGCCACCGCACTGCCGGCCACCGCGCGAGCCTGTTGCGGCCGGCCCGCGCCCCAGGCCTGGCCGATCAGCACCATCGCGCCGGTCGCCAAGCCCATTACCAGGGCCAGCAGCAGGAAGAAGACAGGGAAGAACGCCGCGGCGGCGGCCACCGCCTGCGTACCCAGCAGATGGCCGAGGTAGATATTGTCCAGCGTGCCTGCGGCCAGCTGCAATGCGTTGGTCAGCAGCATCGGCAGCAGCAGGGTCAGATAGGTGCGCCAGAGGGGCGGCGCGAACGGGGGGATGGGATGTGCGGGGGTGTCCATGGGGTTCTCTGGGCAAGGCGCCGCCCTGCCCGGCGTTTCCGCCAGCAAAGCAAGCACAGGGGAGCGGGTGGTAGCCCGCGATCAGGTGGCGCCGCCGCTCAACGACGGCTCGATGGCTCAGCTGTCGGCGTGGTCCGAAGAATCATCGAAAGCCAGGCGCAGGGCGTGATCGCGCACATCCTCGGGCCAGCTGCGCAGCGCCATTTCCAGGCCCGCCCGGTCGTGCGCGAACAGGACACGGATCGCTTCCTCGAAACCCGGAAGGTCACCGGCGATGGTCTGCAGGAAGTGATAGGCACGCTCGCTGTGACGGCGCTGCCGGTCCTTGTCCGCACCGGCCCGGCTGGCCGCCTCCACCAGCCTGCGCAGAACCACGGAGGCTCCACCCGGCTGTTCTGCCAGCCATGCCCAGTGGCGCGGCAGCAACGTCACTTCGCGGGCGACCACGCCCAGCTTGGGGCGGCCGCGGCCGCGCGGGGCAACAGGTGCGTCTTCGAGAGCGATTCCGGCGTCCGCTTCCACGGCCGATGGAAACGCCTCCGCCACCCGCGCCAGCAGTTCTGCGTCGCAACCGCGCGTATCGAAATCACGGGTGCGGCCGGTAGCGTTGTCGAACACGAGCAGCGGACCGGCAGCGTTGTCGGCGCGCAGCTGCTTCAACGCCAGCGCAGCCACTTCCCGGGTACCGGAAGCGACCAGGCGGTGGCCGTCGAAGCAGCTGAAGGGAGGGAGTCGGGACGCAGGCATGGCACTGACATCAGAGGCGATGCGCAAATATTGCCCGGGTAATTTGATTCCGTCAATATTGCCCGGGTATTAATCGATCAGAAGAGGGCGTCAACCAAGGTTGGTACCCACCAGATCCCCGAAGTCACAGCCGGCTGTAGGACCAGCTCACCATGCGGCCATCCTTGTACGGCATCACGCCGTGGAACGGGCGCGGATCGGCGTCGAACACCAGCGGCAGGAAGTTGCGGTCGCCCTCCCACATCGGCAGCGTGTCCAGCTTGTCCAGGTCCACCCACTCCAGCGTGCCTTCGTGGTTGCCACCATGTGGAGTGCCCTCGAATCCATCGACGACGAACACGAAGCCCAGCCAGTCTTCGCCGTGCTTGCCGAAACCCGGCCAGCTGATGGTGCCGCGCAGGCGCATGCCGGTGCAGTCGATGCCGGCTTCCTCGGCGATTTCGCGGCGCATGCCTGCCGCGACGTCTTCGGTCGGTTCGATCTTGCCGCCCAGCCCGTTGTACTTGCCCAGGTGGTGGTCACCGGGCCGGGTGTTGCGGTGGATCATCAGCACCTGGCGACGATCGGGCGACAGCACGTAGCCCAGGGTGGCAACGATCGGGGTATACGGCATGGGGCGGCATCCAGCGGCAGGTCAGCCGTGGATTATGGCCGATCAGCGCACCAGCGACAGGCGGCGCTCGGCAGCCGCACCGGCGCCATCGGGATCGCGGCGCAGGGTGGCCACACCGTGGCCGCGCTCGGCCAGATATTCCAGCCACTTGCCGAGGAAGGTATTCATCCGCATGCGGTGGCTGATCAGCTCCGCCGGCGGCGGGTACAGGCCCATGGTGTCCTGCCAGCGACGGCCCACGTAGCAGTGGGTGGTCTCGGCCTGGCGCGCGTCACGGTACAGGCGCACATAGGCTGACGGATCCGGCTCGCCGGTGACCGGGTCGGCCAGATCGTAGGTCAGGCGCAGTTCCACCGTGTAGCGATGGCACTCGATCACGTCCAGGCGAACATCCAGGCCGTCGCCGATCGAGGAGATGTAGCTGCCCGCCACCAGCCCGGCCGGTTCGAACAGGCGCACCAGGTGGCGGTAGTTTTCCGCGTACAGGCCCATGAGCCAGCTCAACCGGCTCAGGCGGGGAATGCGTTCGGTGCGGGGCAAGGCTCGGGCCATGGGTCGATCCTACACGTTGGCGCTTCAACGTGGGGGCGGGATCACCCCGACCAAAGGGGCTCGGTATCGACCAACGGTCGATACCCACCGTGCAGGAGGGTCGATGCCCCCGCGCAGGAGGGTCATCGCCCCGGAGGTAGGCCACGACCGTTGGTCGTGGCGCACGGATCAATACAGCTCGCGCTGCAGCCCCAACGTGGCCAGCACCTTGCTGGAAATCTCCTCGATCGAGGTGTGGGTGGTGCTCAGGGTCGGAATCCGCTCCATCTGGAACATCACCTCGGCCGCGGCCACCTCCCGCTTGCAGGTGTCCAGGTTGGCGTAGCGCGAGTTCGGGCGGCGCTCCTGGCGGATCTGCTGCAGGCGGTCCGGGTCGATGGTCAGGCCGAACAGCTTGCGCCGGTAGGCACGCAGGCGCGGCGGCAGGCGGTCGCTTTCCAGATCCTCATCGGTCAGCGGGTAATTGGCCGCGCGCACCCCGTAATGCAGGGCCAGGTAGATGCAGGTGGGCGTTTTGCCGGCGCGCGAAACCGCTACCAGGATCACGTCGGCATCGTCGTAATTCACCGCGATGCCGTCGTCATGGGTCAGGGCGAAGTTCATCGCATTGATGCGGCGGTGGTAGGTGTCGAAGTCCACCATGCCGTGGGCCTGGCCAACCCGGGCAAGGCGCGGGCTGGCCAGTTCACGCTCCAGCGGCTCGATGAAAGGTGCGAACACGTCCAGCATCAGCGCCCCGCTGTCGGCCAGGATCAGGCTCAGGCTCTGGTCCACGCAGGAGTTCACCACGATCGGCCGGACCTGGTACCGCTCCCCCGCCGCCTGGATCCGGGCGCAGGCTTCACGCGCTTTTTCGGGGTCGTCGACAAACGACATGCGGTCGGTAATGAAGCTGAATCCGGAGAACTGGGTCAGCAGGCTATGCCCAATGGTTTCAGCGGTGATACCGGTTCCATCGGAAACGTAGAACACCGGACGGATGGTCGACATGCGCGCTTTTACCCCCTACGAAGCTTAAAAAGGCCGTCAGCACAAGCTTGTGCCGACGGTGCTCTGCCCGGCATCATATCGGCTTCTTCCTACGGACGCGGCCACTCAGCCCGCCTCGGGCGATGGCCAAACGGAGCATCGCGCTTGAACGAGAACATCCTGTGGTTGCACGAACTGCGTCTGGCCGATCTGGCCCGCGTAGGCGGCAAGAATTCGTCCCTGGGCGAGATGATCGGCAACTTGGCCGGTCTGGGCGTTTCGGTGCCGGGCGGTTATGCCACCACCGCTGAAGCCTTCAAGGACTTCATCGCGCACAACGACCTGTCCAAGCGCATCTTCGACAAGCTGGCCACGCTGGACGTCGAAGACGTCAACGCGCTGACCGCAGCGGGCAAGGAAATCCGCGGCTGGGTCATCGATGCTCCGCTGCAGCCGCAGTTGGACCAGGACATCCGCACTGCCTACGCAAAGCTGAGCGCCGAAAATGGTGGCGGCGACGTGGCCGTGGCCGTGCGTTCGTCGGCCACCGCCGAGGATCTGCCCGATGCCTCCTTCGCCGGCCAGCAGGAAACCTTCCTCAACGTCACCGGTGCCGACGATGTCGTGCACAAGGTCAAGGAAGTGTTCGCCTCGCTGTACAACGACCGCGCCATCGCCTACCGCGTGCACCACGGCTTCAAGCATGAGGACGTGTTCCTGTCCGCCGGCGTGCAGCTGATGGTGCGTTCGGGCGTCGGTTCCTCCGGCGTGCTGTTCACCCTGGACACCGAGTCCGGCTTCCGTGACGTGGTGTTCGTCACCTCGTCCTTCGGCCTGGGCGAAATGGTCGTGCAGGGCGCGGTCAACCCCGACGAGTACTACGTCTACAAGCCCACCCTGCAGGCCGGCAAGCCGGCGATCCTGCGCCGCTCGCTCGGCAGCAAGGCGATCCGCATGGTGTACTCGGATGTCCCGGGTGAGCGCGTCAGGATCGAAGATACCCCGGCCGAACTGCGCAACACCTTCTCGATCAGCGACGAGGACGTGCAGGAGCTGTCCAAGCAGGCGCTGGTCATCGAGAAGCACTACGGCCGCCCGATGGACATCGAGTGGGCCAAGGACGGTGTCAGCGGCAAGCTGTTCATCGTGCAGGCGCGCCCGGAAACAGTGAAGTCGCGCAGCCACGCCACCCAGATCGAGCGCTTCGCGCTGACCGAAAAGGGCGGCAACGTGCTGGCCGAAGGCCGTGCCGTTGGTGCCAAGATCGGTTCGGGCGTGGCCCGCGTGGTGAAGACGCTGGACGACATGAACCGCGTGCAGCCGGGCGACGTGCTGATCGCCGACATGACCGATCCCGATTGGGAGCCGGTGATGAAGCGCGCCTCGGCCATCGTCACCAACCGTGGCGGCCGTACCTGCCACGCCGCGATCATCGCGCGCGAGCTGGGCGTGCCGGCCGTGGTCGGTTCGGGCAACGCCACCAAGGTCATCGAAGATGGCCAGCTGGTCACCGTCAGCTGCGCTGAAGGCGATACCGGCTTCATCTACGAAGGCAAGCTCGGCTTCGAGCGCACCACCACTGATCTGGGCAACATGCCGCCGGCGCCGCTGAAGATCATGATGAACGTGGCCAACCCGGAACGTGCCTTCGACTTCGGCCAGCTGCCGAACGCCGGCATCGGCCTGGCCCGCCTGGAAATGATCATCGCCAGCCACATCGGCATCCACCCGAACGCGCTGCTGGAATACGACCGCCAGGACGCGGCGACTAGGAAGAAGATCGATGAGAAGATCGCCGGCTACGGTGATCCGGTCAGCTTCTACGTCGACCGACTGGCCGAAGGCATCGCCACCCTCACTGCTTCGGTCGCGCCGAATCCGGTGATCGTGCGCCTGTCGGATTTCAAGTCCAACGAGTACGCCAACCTGATCGGCGGCAGCAACTACGAGCCGCACGAAGAGAACCCGATGATCGGCTTCCGCGGCGCCAGCCGTTACGTCGACCCGAGCTTCTCGGCCGCCTTCGCGCTGGAGTGCAAGGCCGTGCTGCGCGTGCGCAACGAAATGGGCCTGGACAACCTGTGGGTCATGATTCCGTTCGTGCGCACCCTGGAAGAAGGCCGCAAGGTCGTCGAGGTGCTGGAACAGAATGGCCTGAAGCAGGGCGAGAACGGCCTGAAGATCATCATGATGTGCGAAGTGCCCTCCAACGCACTGCTCGCCGATGAGTTCCTGGAGATCTTCGACGGCTTCTCGATCGGCTCCAACGACCTGACCCAGCTGAGCCTGGGCCTGGACCGCGACTCGTCGATCGTCGCGCACCTGTTCGACGAGCGTAACCCGGCGGTGAAGAAGCTGCTGTCGATGGCGATCAAGGCAGCACGTGCCAAGGGCAAGTACGTTGGCATCTGCGGCCAGGGCCCGTCCGATCATCCGGATCTGGCCGAATGGCTGATGCAGGAAGGCATCGAGTCGGTGTCGCTGAACCCGGACACCGTGGTCGATACCTGGCTGCGCCTGGCCAAGCTGAAGGCCAACGGCTGATGCCATGATGGCCGCAGGCTGACGTCATGTTCATCGACGTCAGCTGATACTGCTGCTGCACGCAAGCCCCGCCTCTGCGGGGCTTGCTGTTTCTGGCGTCCGCACACGCCACGCGCACCTCGCGCCCGTCCCGCAGCAGCAAAGGAACTCCCGCATGATCGCCGCCGCAACGCCCGCCCCCGCCGCAACCCCTTGGCTCCATTCACTCGACTGGGAACGCCTGCTGGAAACCTATGGCGTACCGTTGCTGGCCGCGATCGTGGTGCTGCTTGTGGGCCTGTGGGTGGCACGACGCCTGTCCAACGCGATGCCGCGCGCTACGGCGCGCATGGGTGTGGACCCGATGCTCGGCAGCTTCCTGCGCAACGTGGTCTATGCCGCATCGCTGGTGATCGTGGTGGTACTGGCCATTGGGACGCTGGGCGTGCAGATCACCCCGCTGCTGGCCGTGCTCGGCACCGCTGGCCTCGCTGTTGGCCTGGCATTGAAGGATTCGCTGTCCAACATCGCCTCGGGCGTGATGCTGGTGACGCTGCGACCGTTCCGCGTGGGCGATGTGGTCACCGTGGCCGGGCAGACCGGCACCGTGCGCGAAGTGCGCATCTTCCAGACCGTTCTGACCGGTGCCGACAACCAGCACACCACCATTCCGAACACGCTGATCACCGCCGCGCCGATCATCAACCTGACCGCCGAGCCGACGCGCCGCGTCGAACTGGTGATTGGCATCGGCTACGAGGACAACATCCAGCTGGCACGCGATACCGCGCTCGCACTGATGAAGGCCGACCCACGCGTGCTGCAGACGCCAGCACCGGACGTGGTGGTGTACGAGCTGGGTGCGCATGCAATCAACCTGGGCATCCGCTGCTACGTGAAGTCGGCCGACTGGTTCGGCACCAAGGTGACGTTGCTGGAACAGCTGAAGCTGGGCTATGACAAGGCCGGTATCAACATTCCGTATCCGCAGCAGGACATGCACCTGTACCTGCATGGCAAGGATGGCGGCGTAGTCGAGGCCGACGCGCTGGTGCGCGACAAGCCCTGATCCATGCCGGTAGTGCCGACCAACGGTCGGCACCCACCCATCGGCGATACGACATTGAAATGCCGGCCAGCGGCCGGCACTACCCTGCCCCGCGCACCCTGGTAGTGCCGGCCGCTGGCCGGCAGCCTCCAGGATCAGGCCGCGACGCTCTCTTCCAGCGTCGGGTAATCGGTAAACCCAACCGCACCGCCGCCAAAGAACGTCGCCCGATCCGGCGGATTCAGTTCCGCCCCCTGGCGCAGGCGCTCCGGCAGGTCCGGGTTGGCGATGAAGGGGCGACCGAAGCCGATCAGGTCAGCCCAGCCTTCGGCCAGTGCCTGCTCGGCGCGCTCGGCGGTGTACTTGCCGGCGTAGATCAGCGTGCCCGGGTAGACCATGCGCAGCGCCTGCTTGAATGCCACCGGCATCGGTGGTGCATCGTCCCAGTCGGCCTCGGCGATGTGCAGGTAGCCCACCCCCATCTCACCGAGCAGGTGCGCTGCGGCCAGATAGGTCGCCTGCGGCGTATCGTCCACCGCACCCTGCAGCGTGGTCAGCGGCGCCAGGCGCACGCCCACGCGATCACCACCGGCTACCGCGACCACCGCCTGCACGACCTCGCGCAGGAAGCGCAGACGGTTCTGCAGCGAACCACCGTAACGATCGGTGCGCTGGTTGGCCTGTGAGTCGATGAACTGGTTGATCAAGTAGCCGTTGGCGCCGTGCAGTTCCACACCATCAAATCCTGCGGCCAGCGCATTGCGCGCAGCCTGCGCGTAATCGGCGAGGATGCCCGGAATCTCGTCCTCACGCAGCGCGCGCGGCATCGAATGCTGGATCATCTCGCCCACACCGGCTTCGGGACCCGCCCCAGTCGGGTCGACGAATACCTTCACGCCTTCGGCCAGCAATGCCGAGGAAGACACCGGCGCCGCGCCATCGGGCTGCAGGGCCACATGCGAGACACGGCCGACGTGCCACAGCTGGGCGTAGATGCGGCCACCGGCGGCGTGCACCGCATCGGTCACCTGCCGCCAGCCCTGCACCTGCTCGGCGCTGTGGATGCCCGGCGTCCAGGCGTAGCCCTGGCCCTGTTGGCTGATCTGCGTGCCTTCGCTGACGATCAGGCCGGCACTGGCACGTTGCGCGTAGTAGGCGGCCATTTCCGCGGTGGCGACGTTGCCATCGGCGGCACGCGAGCGGGTCATCGGCGGCATCACGATGCGATTGGGCAGCGTCAACGCGCCCAGGTGGTGGGGGGTGAACATCATGGCGGCAATCTCTTGCGGGGGGAGTGCCGCAAAGGATGGGGATGCCGGCTGCCAGGCAACAGGCATGCACTGGCAAAACAATTGTTCCCCCAAGGCAAGGATCACCCGGTACAAGGGCTCATCCACGCGTGGCGTGGCGCTACTCCAGCCTTGGCTCGATCTTGACCGCGCCATGCGCCACGCGGTCATAGCAGGTGCGCACCACATCTTCCCCGTACTTCAACTCCAGCCGGCGCACGATGAAGTGGCCGCGCGCCATGTCCTGGTAGTAGTCGGTGAACATGGTATTCAGTGTTGCACCGGCGGCAGCACCGACGATTGGTACCGCCTGTGCAGCAAATTTTTCGGTGACCACCACGCCGAAGCGCGCCGCCACCTTCTCCACCATCTTCGCCAGCAGCTTGCCAGCTTCCTTAGGCGCCACGCCCAGGGTCAGGTCACGGCCGGTCACCACACGCCCGGCCAGTTCAGCCGACAGATGGCGCATCACATCAGTGGTGAAGCCGCGGGCCAGGTAATAGCCGGTCTCACTGGCGTCATCGCGCGGCGAGTTGCCACCCAGCGCGAACACCTCCAGGCACGCCTGACGGGTGCTGAACTCGGACAGGTCGAACCCCTCGCTGCGGGCCACGTCGGCAACCGCACGCATCATGATGGTGGTCGACACCGGCAGTTCGATGAACAAGGCTGCGAAACCAAACGCCCCGCCGACCGCGCCCGAGGTGGCCGCCGCCAGTTTGTGCCAGCGGGTGGACGCCCCCTTGCCGGGGGTGTTGTCCATGCTCCACAGCGCGGCCTGCGCCGATTTGCTCAGCGCTGCCTGCACCGCACCGTGGATGCGGTTGGAGACCGAGCTGGGCAGCGCCTTCACCGCGAACTCCAGCGGCGTGCCGACCAGATTAGCCATGCGCGCGGTCAGGGTCGGCGCTTCCAGCAGGGCCACCGCCCGCTGCAGGTCGGACCAGTCGCGGGCGTCGTGGGCAATGTCACGGGGGAGCAGGATGGGCTCGTTCATGGCGCCGATCTTAGCGCCAGGGAGTTGAACGGTTCGTCGCGGGGCACGACAGAAGGGTCAGAGCCCTTGCCGCAGGAAAAGGATCCGACCCCGGCGCCTTGCCGGCCATCGGCCGGCACTATCGATCAAGGCGTCGAAAGCCCCGAAAGCGCGCCCATGAACTGGCGGTAATGGCGCAGTTCGGCGATCGAATCGTGCACATCGCTCAGTGCGGTGTGGTTGCTGTTCTTGCCGACGCCGGCAGCCACGGTCGGCGCCCAGCGCTTGGCCAGTTCCTTCACCGTGGACACGTCCAGGTTGCGGTAGTGGAAGTACTTCTCCAGACGCGGCATCTGGCGGTGCAGGAAGCGACGGTCCTGGCAGATCGAGTTGCCGCACATCGGCGACAGGCCAGCCGGGATCCACTGCGCCAGGAAGTTCACGGTCTGCGCCTCGGCCTGGGCCAGCGTGGTGGTGCTGTCCACCACGCGCTGCCACAGGCCCGAACGGCGGTGCTGGTTGCGGTTCCACTCGTCCATCGCTTCCAGCGTTTCCAGCGGGTGATGGATGGCGAATTCCGGGCCCTCGGCCAGCACATTGAGCTGGGCATCGGTCACCACCGTGGCGATCTCGATGATCGAATCGTTATCGGTATCCAACCCGGTCATTTCCAGGTCGATCCAGATCAGTCGTTCGTTGGCCGCGCCGGTGTCCGCCATTGTGTCGCCTCGTTGCTGGGCAGGCGCGCGGCCTACCGGTGAAGGAAAGAGGCGCCCATCATACCCGTTCGCCCCTCAGCCCTCGCCGACGTGGTCTTCCAGCAGCAGCGGCGGCTTGCCACGCTTGGCGCGGAAATAATTGGTCAGGCGCGTACTGGCTTCCTTGGCCAGCACCCCGCCGTGGATCTCGACCCGGTGGTTGTGGCGGGCATCGCCGAGCAGGTCGAACACGCTGCCGCACGCACCGGTCTTGGGGTCGCTGGCGCCGTAGACCAGGCGCGAAACGCGCGCATGCACGATCGCCATCGCGCACATCGCGCACGGCTCCAGGGTCACATACAGCGTGCTGCCAAGCAGGCGATGATTGGCCAGCAACTTTCCGCCGGCCCGCATGGCCACGATCTCGGCGTGTGCGCTGGGGTCGTGCGAGGCGATGTTGAGGTTCCAGCCCTCGCCCAGCAGCTGCCCATCGGCCCCCACCAGCACGGCTCCCACCGGAATTTCGTCGAACTCGCGCTGCGCGCGCTCGGCCAGCGCCAGCGCGTGGCGCATCCAGCGTTCATCGATGTCGTGCACCGGCACACCCAGGGCATCGGTCATGGCGGTTCTCGCGTGAGTACAGGGCCAGGATGGCCGCCGGGGCCGCATTGTACGCCCGCGGCCGTGCAGGCGCCGCTAGCGCGCGTCGAAGCGCTCGCGGGCGGCATCCAGCGCCGGGAAGTTGTGCTCGGCCCAACGATCCAGAGCGGACAGCGTGTCAACCAGTCCACGTGCGACATCGGTCAGCCGGTATTCCACATGCAATGGCTTGCTGCCCAGATCACACCGCTCGACCAGGCCATTGCGCTCCAGCTGCCGCAGGGTCTGGGTCAACACCTTCTGCGAGATGCCTTCGATCTTCCGCAGCAGCGCACCGTTGCGTTGCGGGCCCTGCGCCAACGCCGGCAACAGCAGCATCACCCACTTGCCGGAGATCAGCGCCAGCGCATCGCGCGCCGAGCAGTCGGCGGCATAGACATCTCCGGGAAAGGCCATGGTTACCTCAAGGTGCGTAATTGCCGGTGCATGCCGGCGCCGCGAGGATGGTCGCACACTCCTCGAACACCTCGCCCATGCGCGCCCTGATCCTGCTTGCCCACCCCGAACCCCGCTCGTTCAACGCCTACCTGGCCGCGCAGGCCGCCGAGCAGCTGCGGCATGAGAACCTGCAGGTGGACGTGGCCGACCTGTACGCGGAAGGCTTCGATCCGCTGGAAGCGGCCTGGCACCATCCACGGCGCCTGCAGCCCGAGCGCTTCGATGCCCAGCGCGAACAACGCTACAGCGCCGAACACGACCAGCTGCCCGCCGATGTGCAACGTCACCTGCACCTGCTGCGGGCTGCGGATCTGGTGATCCTGCAATTCCCACTGTGGTGGTTCACGGCGCCGGCCATCCTCAAGGGTTGGCTGGACCGCGTGATGGTCTATGGGCCGATGTACAACAGCCGTCAGCGCCACGAACATGGCTTGATGCAGGGCAAGCGTGCGTTGCTGAGCGTGACAACCGGTTCGTCGGCACGGGCGTGCGCGGTCGATGGCCGCGAAGGCGATACCCGGCTGTTGCTGTGGCCGTTGATGTACAGCCTGCGCTACGTCGGCTTCGAGGTGATGGAGCCGCATGTGGTGCACGGCGTGCGATCAGGGCTTGCGGCTGAACGCGTACAGGCCCACGACGAAGCGCTGGTTGCAGCCACCCTTTCCTACCGCGGGCGACTGACGCATTGGCGGCAGTGGCCGACCGTGCCCTTCAACGACAGCGATGACTTCGAGGATGGCGTGGTCCTTCGCGCGCAAGCCACTGCCTACAGTCCCTTCATCCGCCATCGCAACGCGGGATGAACCCGCACCTGCAGGCGCGGCCGGAAAGCTCCATACTGCGCATTCCTGTCAAGCACCTTGGTGAACATATGACCACCCTGCGCCCCTCGCGCGCCGACGACGGCGCCGCCCTTGTCGACCTCTGGCGCCGCGCCGTCGACGCCACCCACGACTTCCTCAGCACTGAAGACCGCCAGGCGATCGATGCCGAAGTCGCCGGTTTCCTGCCGCACGCGCCGTTGACCGTTGCTGTGGATGCGCAGGATCGGCCGCTGGGCTTCATGCTGATCGATGGCACGCACATGGAAGCGCTGTTCATCGATCCGGACGTGCGCGGCACCGGGATTGGTCGCCAACTTCTGCAGCACGCGCTGTCCCTGCATCCGCAGCTGAGCACCGACGTCAATGCACAGAACGCGCAGGCAGTGGGCTTCTATCTGCGCATGGGTTTCATCGAAACCGGTCGCTCGCCGCTGGATTCGCAGGGACGTCCGTATCCGCTGATCCATCTCCGGTACAACGGCTGACATCTCTCGGTAGGAGCCAGGTGCGGGCGTGACGCCGTCAGTTCACTTGAGCACATCGGCGGCTACCGCATTCCGAAGCCGCAACCCGAGCCCACCGTCTGGCGTGCGCCCTGATCTTCCGCATGCTCAGGCGGTGGCTTCGAAGGCCATGGAATAGCTCACCTCGCCCTGCGCCATCGGCGGCCGGAGGCACAGCGCCTGGAAGTACTCCGCCGGCACACCCGGCAGCACCAGGCCCGACTCGGCGCGGAAGCCGAAACGACCGTAATAGGCCGGCTCACCCAGCACCACGCAGCCATGCGCACCCTGCTGACGCAGTGCTTCGAGTGCGGCGCGCATCAGGGCCGCACCGATGCCCTGCCCCTGCCACGCGGGCAATACCGAAATCGGACCCAGGCCGAACCAGCCCATGCTGCCATCGCTGATCGTCACCGGCGACACCGCCACATGGCCGATCACCTTGCCGACCATCTCGGCCACCAGCGAAACGCTCAGCTCCCCGCGGGCGCGCAGGGCGTCGACGATGAACTGCTCGGTATGGCTGCTGTGCGGGGCTTGGCGGAACGCAGCTTCTGTGAGCGCATGGATCACGGCATGATCGGCAGCGGCTTCCGGGCGGATTGTGTAGCTCATGGTGGAAGACTTTAGCTGGGTGATGGTCGCGTGAATTGAGTATCAATGTCACAGAATGGCTGCAGAATACCGAACGCAGTGCGCAGTCGTTCCGATGCCGGCAGATCGGTTGTGCCGCAAGCGCTTCCGCGACATCGCCCAATCCTGAATGCGTCAAACTTTTGGCACTCATGCCCGCTATCGGGTGGCGCCGGGTTTCCTGGGCACTCCATAATCGGGAAACCTGTCACCAGGGAAGGATATATGGACATGGATGCACGATGCAGGAACACGCCTTGAGCACGACAACACCATTGCGCAGCGCACGATGCTGGCTGCCGGCGGCCCTGTTGTTGGCACTGGCGGCGTGCTCGCCTTACGCACAAGCAGAGCGCGATGTCGCCGCGGGTGGACGCGGCCTGGCCAAGCTCAATAACGCACCGAAGCAGGCCTATGAGCTGGTGCTGACACTGAGGGACGCGCCGGGGCCGTTCGCGATCGTTGAGGGTGTGGCCCAGTACGACGTCAGCAACTACGCAGATTGTGGTCGGATCCTGCCTGCGACGGGTACCGCGGGCCGCATCACCAGCCAGGAACCCGTCACGCTGCACCGGGTCGGCGAAAACGAATACCGCGGCACGTTCTACCTCGACCGCATGCAGGACGAGGACTACTACGGGCGTGGCGCCTGCCATTGGACGCTGACGGGTGTCGGTGCGATGTTGCGTGCTACGAACGGCGAGGCGGATACGAGATTCCTGACGTTCGTCGACAGGGAGCGCATGGACGCGGGGAGCCCGTTGACGCGGTACTACCCACGCGCCGACTACCCGCGGATCGAAGAGATCACCGGATACGGAGCAAGTGGCAAGGAAGATCCTTCAGCGTACAAAGAAGAGCTGCGCAATGCGCTGTTCTCAACCACCACCACTGTGCAGAAGCTCATGCCATGAGCTGCCAGTTCCACACCCCCCAAGGAGGCCGACATTGCGCCACAAGATGATCCCGTGCCTTGCTCTGCTTCTATTGACCGCCTGCAACCCGGAGACCGCCATGAACCAGGAACGTGCCGCTGCCGAAGCCGATGTCGCCCAGGGTGGGCGCGGCCTCGCCAAGCTCAACCCCAGCCCGCGCAAGGCCTATGAACTGGTATTGCGCCTGAAGGATGCACCCGGCGACTTCGCACTGGTCAAGGGCGTAGCGCAGTACGACGTCACCAACGAAGACCAGTGCGGCCACATCGAGCCGGCCACCGGCACAGCTGCACGTATCACCAGCCAGGAACCGGTGGAGCTGCGCAAGGTCGCTGAGGGCGAGTACCGCGGCACGCTATATGTGGACCGCATGCTGGATGAGGACTACTACGGTCGTGGCGTCTGCAAGTGGGAGTTCACCGGTGCCGGGGCAATGCTGAAGGCGACGGGTGCCGAAGAAGAGACCCGCTTCCTCACCTTCGTCGACGCCAAGCCGCTGACCGAAGGTGGCGCCCATACGCTCTACTATCCGGATCTGGTCTATCCGAAGGCAGATCGCGTTCCCAACTTCCCAGCCAGTGGCGAGCCCGATCGCAGCAACTACGCCGCTGATCTGCAGGACAAGCTGTTTACGATCACCCTCTCCGCAAGTGAGGTCGCGCCGTGACCATCACCTCTCAGGACTACGCCGCGTTATCCAATGACGCCTACAAGGATCGGGCCGTCGGCCGACGTGAACCCGGCCAAGAAGAAAAAGTCACGTTAAACGGCCATGAGTACAAGATACTTGAGCATGTCAACAATCGTCTCAACGGCTATCAGGGCACCGTCTATCAGCGCGTAGACACCAAAGAGATCGTCATTGCGCATCGTGGCACCGAGCAGATCGCTCGCGATGCGATTCTGACCGACGGCGGCATGGTGGTGGCGCGCACCAACGTGCAGGCGCCTGACGCGATTGCTTTGACACAGAGGACGCTCGAAGGCGCCGCGCTTCAATCCCGCTTGAACGGTGTGCCCGCGCCCCAGGTCACCGTCACCGGTCACTCCCTCGGCGGCGCTCTTGCCCAGATCACCTCGCACCACTTCAACGTCAAGGGCGAGACCTTCAACGCCTATGGCGCGGTCAGCCTCAGCTACCGCATTCCGGAAGGCGGCAACACCATGATCAACCATGTCATGGCCTCCGATCCGGTCAGCGCTGCCTCGCCGCACTTCGGCCAGGTCCGCGTCTATGCCAAGCCCGATGAGATCAAGACGCTGGCAGCGAACGGCTTCAGCAATCACGCCCTGCGTGACCTGATCCCAGACCGCCCGATCATCGCGGCCACCAGCTCCTTCGGTGCGCACAAGCTGGGCAACTTCCTCAACGAAGGCTCGGTGCTGAAGCACCCGGAAACGCAGACGCTGGCCAAAGACAACGCCAAGATGATCGAGGAGTACCGCGACGACGTAGAGTCACTGCGCCGTGGCGTTACCCGTGCAGCGCGCGGTATTCCCGGCGGCGCCATCGATCTGTACGACCACATCCGTGGCCCGCTGCAGCCCGGTGAGCCGGCACGCCGCGAGGCGGAGAAGAACGGCCATCACACCAGCATGCTGCGCATGGACGACGCCAACCATCTGGGCAACCCGCTGTTCAACGACGCGATCCGCGGCGTGCACGCACAGGACGTGCGGGTCGGTCGCGTGCCGGATGTGATGAGCACGCAGCTGGCGGGCAGCTTGGCGGCGGAGATGCACGCTGCAGGCGGCAAGCGCATCGACGACGTGGTGATGAACGCCGATGCCTCGCGCAGCTTCGCCGTGCAGGGCCAGGGCGGCGACCCGGCACACCTGCGCGTGTCGGTGGATACCGCAGTGGCGATGAACACGCCGCTGGAGCAGAGCAGCCAGCGCATCGACCAGCAGGCCGCCGGTCAGCGCGTTGCGCTGGAGCGCGACCAGCAACTGGAACAGCAACAGCAACAGCATCAGACCCGCAGCATGCAGGCCTGATGACGGTGCGGGAGCCGGTCACCCCGACTCCCGATTTACCTCGACACTCCAGCTCAGGGGCTGGAGGCTGCCATCGGCACGGATGTTCCGGCCGTCACGAACAGATCCGGCCCGGAATCCGGGAAGCCGCCACAAGCGCGATCCCCCGGCGCCACCGGGTCGCAGGGCCACTGGCTGCGCGATATCTTTTCGCGCAGCTCGAAGCGATCCCCGGTCCACACCACGAAGGCCAGGTGCTCGCGGCTCCAATCACTGAACGCGCGTGGACCGCCCTTCTGGGCTGTCTCCGGATATTGCACGAACCAGCGCATGGCCGGGCCGAACTGCAGCTTGCTGTGATCCAGCGTGATCCTGCCTTCGCGAGCCAGCTGACGCGCACGATCGGCTTCCGTCAACGGTGGCATGGCCGGCATGACCTCGGCCGTTACATCCCTCGGCGCGGCATCGCCGCGCACCTGGTATACGCGCTGAGCGATGTAAGCTTCGCGGCACTCACCGGCCGGCAGGCGCACCGGCTCCTGCACCTGCACTGTGGTCCCGGCCGCCGGATTGCTGCAGAGGAAAGGCGCCGAGACCAGATAGAACGTGCTTTCGGCGTCACGGCCCTCCAGCGAACGCACCCAGATATCCCCCATCCGCGCAATGAAGTCCGAACGCTGGCCAAAGCCCGGCACCGCCTTGAACCACACCTTCTGGCGCACCTCACGCTCGCGCCAGCTGCGCGGCAGGTGAATGTCCTGCTCGGGAAGTGCCACCAGCACGGCCGCCAGATGCGCCGGCATCTGCCCCTCGCAGGCACCGATCAGCAGGTCGCCCTGGGCCGCCAGGCGACCGGCCAGATCCACCGGGCAGCGGGCGCCGAGCGCGCGCTCGGTGGCCTGTTCCGGCGGCAGCGGCACGATGGCGAGTGCGGGAGGCGTCGGCGGATTGGGGGCGCCCACCACGGCGGGTGATTCGGGCGCCGCAGACGGCGCGGACGTGGGCGCTGCCGCTTGGGTCTGGGTTGGCTCGGATGCAGGGGCCGGTTCCTGCGCCGCAGCGGGTGCAGGAGAGCGCATCGCCGACTCCTGAGCCACCGGAGCCGGTGCATCCGGCACTCCGGCGGCATCAACCACCGTCGGTGCGGCCAACGCAGGCGCTGCTGCCAGCTCGGTCAACGGCGGAGCCTGCGGCAGCGATGGTGGCGCGTCCTGGGCCTGCGCCAATGAAGCCACCAGACTCAATGACAGGAGCCAGACTGGCGACGGGCTCGGCCGGACAGACGTGAAGCTGGCAACGGCGTGCTGGAACACTGGAAGTACGGTTCGCATGTGGTGTCCTTACGTTGGGTTTCCCTATCGGCGCCGATAAGCGCCACGCGTCGTGCGTCCAGCGCCTGCGGGCCTCCACCCCGCAAGCGCCCCCTTGAATCATATTGAGCGCGAGCGCTGCTCCTGCTCACGGGCAACCGAAGCTGCCTGATCCTGTTGCGAAACACTGGCCGCCACCTGCTGGCTGCTTTGCGCCAACGGCTGCTGGGCGGCCTGTTCCCTGTCTATGGACGCGCGCAGCATCGCCGGATCACCCAACGTGCCCTGCACTGCAAACAACGTGCGTCCGTCGTTGCCCGCCAGCAGATGGTCAATGCGCGACATCCCCGCCTTCTGTGCGCTCAGCGCCAGTGCGCCGGCCGCGTTGTCCAGTTCCTGCGCACTGCGCAGCCCGCTCTGCGGCCCCATCTGCTGCAGGTGTTGGCGTGCGTCCTGGAACAGGACGTGTCCCGGCTCGCCCGGCTGCGACATGTCCCGTGCACCGGCCTGCTGCGCCGGCGCCCCGACTTCGCCCCTATCCAGCCGCGCCATCACGTCCGGCGTCAGCTTCTGCTGCCAGACCTCGAAGCGCTGCTGGCGGGCCTCGATGCCATTGAGTGCGCCATTGATCGCACGCGTGGCCTCGCGCACATCCTCGCGTGCCGCCTCCGGCACGCGTGTCTGCCATTGCCAGACCGCGATGCGGCCGGCGTGCTCGGGCTGCGCAGCCAGTTCCGGATGGTTCACAAGGTCCAGGTCCAGCGCCTTGCCGGCACGCTCGTAATTCTCCTTGCCGACCAGCGGCAGATAACCGCGGCCGTGATACTTCAGCGCGTCGCCCGGTGCGTCATTGCCCATCCGCCCGCCGTACATCAGCTCGGCCAGGTTCTCCGGGCGACCGCGCAACGCCTCTTGGCGGGCACTCTCCAGCGCACCATTGCCATTACGCCACGCGGCCTCGACCGGGATCTGCGAGATGCCCCGGGTGAAGTTGAAGCTTTCATTGAGCCGGCTCAGGCCACGCGACTCGTGCCCGGCCTGCGCCATGAAGTTGGCCAGTTCCCGGGACGAGGTGATGCCGGCCTCCGTGGCCTGTCGCAACAATTGCGACTCTCTATCCTGCGACACGGTCAAACTCCTGCTCGATCATCGTGGGGTCCTCCTGCCTCCTCACAGGCGCGGCACTCAAGGCAAGCTCACGTCGGCAACCACGGACGGGTCAAAGTCCTCAAACCGTACCCTGCCCAGCTCGGCCGCCGAGAAGTCACGGGTGTGGGTTGCCTCGGTCTCGGTGTCGACCACCCTGCGCTGCACGCCATGGACCCAACAGACCTGCTCGGACGGCGCGTAGCGGAACGTGTAGGTGCTGCTCCATCGCTCGCGGCTGCCGCCGTTGGTGATCACGCTGAACGCGCCATCCTCGATCGTCACGTAGGCGAAGGGATCACCGGCAATGCCGCCGCGGGTAGAGCATGGCACCAGCTTGTCGTTGCGCGCCGCCAGCTGCCATCGGCCGGCAGCATCGCCCAGCAGCAACAACAGCACCCGGTTGGGACCGTGCTCGCCCGGCACCAGGCCATCGGGGGCGGGCTGATCGATCACCAGCAACTGGTCGTCGATGCCATTGCCGGTCAGATCACCGCGCACGGCTTCCAGCAGGTTCGCGCCGGACGGCACGAACGCCAACGCATTGTCCATGTTCGTGCCGCTCCCCTTCTGCATCCGCTGCCACTCCTTCAATCCCGTCTTGCCAGTACCCGTGCGCCGGCCGGGACACCGCGCAATGCGCCGCAGGCCCTGGTGTCCGCCAGAGCGGATGATAGCCCCGGCCCTGCGGCGGTGGTGTTGTGGGTGTGCGTCACCCGCACCGCGGGTCGTCAGCGTCCTCATGGACGGGAAAGCTCCTGCGTTCGATGGCACCGATGCGCCGGAATTTTGACGCGCACGCAGCTTACTTCGAGGAGCCTTCAGTCGTCGAAGGGGGAACGGAGCGAAAAGCGGACTTGATCACATAAAAGCGGGATTGGCTCTGCTGACCTATCTGACGCCTTATCAATACTTCCGGAAGACGGGCAAGGAGCATTCGGAATAGACGACGGCGCACTTTCCGCCTCCGGTATCCCGACAATGACCAATTGCATTTCCAGCGACGGTCTCTGCATCCACCGCCGTATCCAAGGAGCCCTGCCCCTTTCCTGAGGACGGTACAGCGAATGCAACGCATTGGTTGTAATAGGTGACCGAAGACTTGCAGTCCTTTGCACCCTCTGCCGCGCACTTCTTGATCGCTACATCCACCGCACGCCGCTCGCTGGACTCATTGGCTGCGGTGCCGACGAGATTCGACGTAGCGATTCAGCCACGGCTCCCCATCTCGTCAACCACTCCCCCAACGGCTGAGCAGGAGGGGGAGCAGAGGGTGAAGCCGTTCCAGCAACTGCACCGGGAATTGGTGCGCACCCGCTGACACCCTGCCCACCAATTGGGTAGAAACCAGACGGGCAGTTGCCCTCAGCCGCTACCGGCGAGGACCAGAAGGAAACCAGCACTGCCAGCATTCCGACAAAGTATCGCATCCGGCATCCAGGACGACATTGGAGGCAGCGGCCATGTACCTCTGACTGCCGAGCAATTCGCGTGAAGGTAGTGACGGTGGTGTACCGGCCTGCGCCAACATACGCTCCCCTAAAGCCACCAGGCATCCGGGCGCCGCCTGGACACACTTTCAATACTTGCGGAAGATCGGCGCGGAACATGCCGAGTAGATCATTTTGCAATGCGCCCCGCCTGCTGCCTGACAGTCACGCATGGCCTGCTCCCCGGCGCTCTCCACGGTCCCCGAACTGGCGTACTGTGTACCGGTGGATGCCAGTTCCGAGGTGACAGCAGCCACACATTGATTCTGGTAGGTGAACTCGATCCTGCAACGTCCACCGTTCTTCTCGCAATTCGAAATCGCGGTCCCCTTCGCAGCACGCTCACTGGGTTCACCTACAGATGCGCCCCCCTCCGAACCGCTGGATGAGCCAGCGAGTGCGCCCCAGGTCTTAACCCATTCACCCAATGGTCTGGGCGGAGGAGTAGGAATCGTAGCGCTGCCCCCAGAACTGGCTCCTGGAATTGGCGCGCAGCCCTGTACTCCCTGCCCTCCAATCGGATACATACCGGGAGGGCAGTTCCCTTCTGCACTTGCGGATGAGAATGCTAGAGAGAACATTGCTGCGATGACCGCTTGCATCAATCGACCAGTCATGATCATACAGCCACGCCCGAACTCAATTTCCAGCCATCTGCGAACATGCATGAAGTCTCCCAGACGCCTCGGAACAACATCACAGCCATAGCAGATGCGGCCACAAGTAACGCCACCTTCCGGTGCAGCATGAATAACTGCTGACAGCCCTCACGCAGAACTGGCGATCAGCGATACGCCCTGAACTCCGACATGCTGCAGGCCGAGTAGGCCACTTCACACGCTCCTCCATCATTCACAGAGGCGCATTCCTTCAACGCGAGCGATTGAGCTTCGTCAAGTGTTTCAGCGCTGGCAACGATTGAATTTCCGGCAGCCTTTCCGCCCGAGCGGGGCGACGGATCGGCGATTGCGGCGCATTGATCGTGATAGCTCAAACGAATCTCACACTTGCTCCCTCCTCGTCGGACACATCCGTCGATCGCCGCCGCTTCCGCAGCTCGCTTCGATTTCTGGGATACGGAAACACCGGTTGCCATCAAGCCACCAGTTGCTGGTTTTTTGTCCTCAGCAATGGCTCCCCAGCGCGTCTCCCATTTCCCGGCCGGAACCGGCGCAGAAGATCCAGTGGAGGGAGAGCTGCTTCCGCCAGGAATAGGCGCACACCCGCCGACGCCCTGCCCTCCAACAGGGTACTGCCCAGGGGGACATCTCCCCTCCGCCAGAGCGGAAAAAGGGGCTATCAGCAGCGCGGCCGCAAGAAAGAACTTGATCATAGTGTTTACTCCAATCCTTGAATCATGCGCTGAGCAAGCCTCAACTAACTTCCAGCAGCCTTGCCATGCGTACCAGGCCCAAGACTTCCGCTAGACCCGCCTTCACCTATAGACCTTCCACTGGTTGCATAGGTTACTGGTGGTGAAACATGCTTCTCCGCATTAGAAGTCTGAGGCGGCATGTAACTACCCGGCGGCTGGCCGTTTGAGCTGGGCGCCTGCGCTACCGGGCTACCACCTATCTGCGAATATGCCATGAAGGTACCCAGGGTGCCCTGGAAGAACATCGCGGCCATTGGGGGCGCAGTCAGGATCAGCGTCGTCAGGATCAGTCCCATGCCGCCCTGCTGCAGCGCCATGCTGCTCATGCCCTCGGTCAGGTTCGACCCCAGCAGTGCACCCAGCGCGGACGCGCCCCAGAACGAAGCCGCCACGCGCGCCACCATTTCCATGGCAATGCCGGTCATCGCCGCCAGCACGGCCATCGAGAACATGGTGCCGATGCCATAGAACAACCATCGTTGGAACAGCGACTTTGTCTGCTCGAACAGCAGGCACAGGATAAACAGTGGTCCGAATCCGATGAACAGCGCCAGCGCAATCTGGTACAGCAGCAACATCGCGCCTGCGGTCACGGCGGGACCGCCCGTTCCCAGGCCGATGAACCACATCGCGCGGGTCTTGGCACTATCCAGAGCCACGTCGCCGGCCACATCCAGCACGCTTACCGACGTGAGTGCCAGCTGCATGTAGCCCAGGTTCTTGTCGATCAGCTCCGAGGCGGTCGACTTCTTGCCGGTCACGATGTAGGTGATCTGGTCCTGCACATCTCCGGTCAGGAAGTTCTGCAGCTTGGTTCCGAACATCGCCATCGACGTTGCGACGGTGACGATCAGGGCGGCGCGCGCCATGTTCGTCATCAGCGCAGCCATCGAGTCACGGCTCCGTCCGGTCACGATGCGGAAGCCCTGGATGAGCACCCACAGCGTCATCAGCACCAACGCCATCGTGCCGACCCAGGTCATCATCCGGCTCAGGATGCCGTTGCCGAAGTTGGTGATCTCGTCGCGCAGATAATCCAGGATCAGCCGGAAGAAGACGAAGTCGCCCACCGAGGCGAACAACGTGCCGTGCAACAGATCATTGAACACCATACCGTGCATCATTCCCTGACTCATCACATCACCCGCCCCGCATCGGGGCCCTGCTGGAGTGCGTTGCGCACGTGATTCACTTCGAAAGCGCGGCCTTCAGCGCGCCGGCCTTGATGACGCTGCCAATCGGATTGCGCTCGCCACGCAACGCACGCTCGGCCAGGTTCTTCTGCCGCCCCTGAAGGGCAAGAATCTGCTGATCGTAGACCTTGACGGTGGTTTCCCACTTCTTGAACGCCTTATCGAGTTCGACCGCGGTTGCCGTATTGTTGGAGATATCCTCCTGCAGCGCGCCTTCGTTCTTGAACGCGTTGCGGATCCGGCGCAGCTGCTGCAGCATCTGCTCCATCGCCGGCATGGACATCTGCACGACCTCGACGGTCTCGTTGTACTTCTTGTTCTCAAGCACCTGGATGTACGAGCAGATCGCTCGCTGCTGCGCGCCGATATCGCCGCCCGGGCTCATGTTCAGCACTGCCATCAGGCCGCTCATGCTGATCATGGAATCGCCACCGCACTTTTCTGCCACGTTCCAGTTTTCGGGAATCTTCGTCAGCGTGGGCGTCGGCGGCATCAGCGGCGAAGCAATGATCTGGGTCCAGTTCTGCAGCTTGGACAGCCAGTTGTCGATGGTCTTGGTGTACTGTTCGGCCGTCTGGCTCCAGCGCGCAGCCGTCTCGAAGTACTCCTTGCCGGCCTTCATCTCCTGCAGGAAGTTCATGACCCAGTTGAACGGGTCATAGACGGTCATCGCCTGCGCCGGGCTGGTGCCCGTGCTCACGGTCAGGCCCAGCGTCAGTACGGCTGCCATCAGGGGCGCCATGCGACGCCGGCGAATGGGCTTGCGTTGGGTTTCGGTCGTCATGGCAGTTTCCTTGTTCGTTTGAGTGGGCAGGTTCATGCCGTCTCCTCCTGATCCTGTTCGGCCCGCTTGCCCGAGCCCTTTCGATTCTTGTAGAACGCGTCCAGCCACTGATCCGGGGTCAACTCGTCCACCGTCACACGGTTGCGGACCGCTGCCGTCTGCAGCACGCGATGCATGATGTCGATGTTGTCGGTCGAGGCCGAGATCACCGACAGGATGTCGTCCATGCCGCGCAGGTTGAGCTGGCAGACGCTCGAGGCATGACCCTGCTTGACCAGGAAGCAGCGCGAGCGCTCGTCCAGCGCGGTAACCACCTTGAACTCGGCCTCGGTCAGCTTCAGGCCATCCATGTAGTCGCTCTTGCTGGCGTTCGGGTTCGGCAGCAGAATCAGCGTGGCGGTCTGTTCGATCAGGGCCGCGGAGATGTCGCTCTTCAGCGCATCTTCCGGGCTCTGCGTGGCGAAGATGCCCAGGCCGTTCTGCTTACGGATGGTCTTCTGCTTGTTCTTCGCGAACTCCTTCAGGCCACCCTCGCCGTCCAGGATCTTCCAGAACTCGTCCATCACGTAGATCAGCGGACGGCCGTCGATCAGCGACTCCAAGCGGTGCAGCAGGTAATTGATGACCGGCACGCGCACTTCAGGGTTGTCGATGATGTCGGTGTAATCGAACCCGATGATGTTGGCCTTGCTGAGATCAACGGTATCGACCGGGTTGTCGAACACCCAGCCCAGCGAATTGCCCGAGGTCCAGCGGCGCATGCGCGCGTAGAGACCGTCATCGCCCATGTTGGGCAGGCTCTTCTGGAAGTTGGTCATGTTGCGCAGGTGCATCGGCGTATCGAGCATGCTCTCCACTGCGCGGTAGATGTCCTCTTCCTCACGGGCACTGTACTCGCGCTTGCCGGCCAGCACCTTGATCAGGTCGGCCAGGAACTGCACGTTCGACTCGTTGTTCTCGCACTGGAACGGGTTGAAGCCAGTCGGCGCACCGTTCTCCAGGGCCAGGTAGTTGCCGCCGCAGGCACGCACAAAGATCTCCGCACCACGATCCTTGTCGAAGAAGAAAATGGTCGGCGACGGCTCGTACTTCTGCACCTGGCTGAGCAGGAAGTTGATCAGCGCGGTCTTACCGGTACCTGACTTACCGATCACCATGGTGTTGGCGATCGCCTTCTCGCCCAGCGAATTCTCCGACGGATGGGTCGCGTGGAAGTTGAAGTAATACGGCTGGCCGTTGGTGGTCTGCAGTGTGGTGACGCAGTCGCCCCAGGGGTTGTTGTGCTGCTTGCCGGTAGCAAAGTTGTGCAGCGGTGACAGACCCAGGAAATTCAACGAGCTGACATTGGCCAGGCGCGTACGGTAGCGCCAGTTGCCCGGCAGCTGCGAATAGAAGGACGAGGTAACCGCCAGGTCTTCCTTGGTCGACACGAATCCGGCGTTGGACAGCTCGGCCCGGGTCGAGGCGACGTTCTGCGAGAGCTTGGCCTGCGTGTCGCCGTACACCGCCATGATGAAGTGGTACTCGCCCAGCACGAAGTTGCCGGACGACAACTGATCCATGGCCTGGTCCAGCTCGACGATCTGGCTGACCGCCTTGTCGCCGGAGGAGATCATCATGCCCTTGGTGCGGTCGAGCACCTTCAGCGCGTCCTGGCGCCCCATCGGGCTGAACGAATGGGTGATGACATACTCGTAGTCCAGGTACTTCAGGCCGTTGAGAATGCCCGGGTAGGTGCCCTCGGCATACTCCTTGATGTTGAGGATGGCACCGAAGTGGTTGGCGCCATTCGGGGTGTTGATGACAAAGTCGCCGGTCTTGGCCGAGAACATGTGCCGGCTGACCGGCAGGTAATCCTTGATCGGCGCCGGCAGCACCGGCACCGGCTCGTCGATGCGGTTGATCAGGTATCCGAACAACTCCAGCGTCTCGGAGAACACCACGCCATTCTTTGCCTCGTACATGCCCAGGCGATACGGCGCGTAATCACGGATCACTGCCTCGACGTTGCCGGCCAGCTCCATCAGCTTCTCGATGGCCTGTTCCTGCTCGGCACGCAGGCGATCGACGTTCGCCGACTTCTCCACGAAGCGCTTACCCGATACCACCGGGCGGTAGATCATGGTCAGGTACAGCTCGTTCTGCATGATGCGCTGCGAGGACAGCATGCCCATGTACTGATCGGACACGTCCTGGTTGAAGCGCTGCCGGTAGGTGCTCTTGCCTTTCAGCGTGCGACGGCGCCGAATATCGTGCACCCAGAAAGCCACGTTGACGAAGTCCGGCGCACGCAGCGTCTGCAGCAGGCGATTGAAGGTGTTGTGCCGATGTTCCAGTTCCCATTCCTCGCGACCCACGAACGGCAACCCCTCCAGGTACCAGGTCAACAGGTAGTCACCGCCCGTGGTCTTGACCACGTTCGGGGCGACATGCGTCGACAGGGGAATGAACTCACTGATGGAGGTATCTGGGCTGAACATACGACTGCTTCCAAAGAGTTGCTGCCAGGGAACTTCGAGGTGGCCTGGCGGGCAGCACGCGCCCGCCAGGCCATTCCGGACCTCAATCCATTCGGGCCGGCTTGTTGCGGTAATGATTCGGGTTGAATACCCACATGCCGTCGTGCTGCTGCACGTTGCGCACCCGCAGCTTGAACATCAGGCGCAGGCCCATCAGACGAAAGATCATCTCGTCACGTTTGGCCATCTGCCGCATGATGAAGATTGCTACCGGAATGGTGAGCAGGAACCAGAAATTGGTGTAGACGCTCAGCAGCAGCAACCCACCTGCCACCATGAAGAATGGCAGGTAGGGAACGCCCAGGAACATTGCCGGGCGAGTGCAACCGCGGAAGACGACGTTCTTATGCACTGTAGTAGAGCACTGCCTGCTGGATCAGCATGCCGGTCTTGCCTTCGCAGGTGCCGTACTCGTCACCCAGCAGCATGCGGGCGATCTGGCCGGCGGCACCGATCAGGACGCCACCGATCAGGATCGGCGAGACCTCGCTGATGCGCTTGTGCGCGAAGGCAATCTGATAGCCGGCGAAGATGACCGCGATGGTGACGACGGCAATCGAGGCCATGTTCAGCAGGCCATTGATGTTGGAGAAGAAGCCGCAGACCTTGCCGTCGGTACCGCCGTAGTTGGTGGCGCCGTTGGTGGCGAACACCTGCGGGGCGAACAATGCGCCGACGAAGATCGTTGCCATCAGCAGGGTCTTCAGCGTGCGCTGGGCCTGGACGAGGTCGAGATTGGATCGCTTCATGGATTGATTTCCTTGTTGATGGACTAACACAACTGAATCGACCAGCCGGGGGACTGGCCGCACCACGACTTCGTCAGAACACGAAGGCCGCATCCCCTGCGGGAATCTGCTGCACCGGCGCGCCCTGCGCCGGCGCGTTGTACGAATCTGCGCTTTCCGCCACCGGTAGGTTGCGTTCGCTCCACGGACGCAGCATCACCGGGCCATTGTCGGTGCCGCCCGCGGCACCAGGAAGCTGTTGCGGCATTGCCAAGCTGTTCTGGGACGGCAGGCGTTGGGCCATGCCCTGCGGGAACTGCGCCTGCTGCGGCTGTGCAGTCCCGCCCTGCTGACCTGCCTGCTGGGGCTGCATCATCCGGTCCACCGACCCCAGGACGACCTTGGACAGCGCCTGATCGGCAATATTCAGCAGACTGCCGCGCGCCATCGCACCGGTGGACGGGTACACCACGTACGCACGCGCTGGATCATCCGAAGGAACGTACACCGGTCCGTTCGACTGGGCGACAATGCGCGCCTGTGCCGGCGACGCCAGCTGCGGGTGATGCTCGACCTTTACAGCGCGCCGTTCGCCACGGCTGATCACGTCGATCGGCGTGACGCCGTTGCTGGCGACCTGCTGCCCACGGCGGATCGAGTCGTAGACCTTCTGCACATAGCCGTGACGGAAGCCGGTTTCGAAATTGCCCGAGTAGTAGCAGCTGAACGACTTTCCCCAATCGCCACCCGAGCGCTTGTAGCACTCGGCGAGGATGCGGGATCCGGCCCGCAGGTTCGGGCACTGCTGGAACGCTTTCTCGTACGAATCCAGCCCGTACTTGCCCAGGTTGTAGCGGTTGACCTGGGCCAGGCCGATGGAGAAGTTGTAGCCCTTCTCTTCCAGCATGCGCACGGTGGCCAACGCCTCGTCCAGCGCCTTGGGCTGGCGCACCAGCGCTCCTCCCACCACGCCGATCGCGTAGGGATTGCGCGACGATTCGACATTGATGACGTGCTGCATCACGTCCATCGACACGGCCATCTCCGGGCACGCCATCATTTCCAGTCCTGGCAGCATCCTTCAGCCCTCCTGCCCCTGGGCGCGCCCAGGGTTGAAATCGATACCGGTGATGTAGCGGGAACCGGCATGTGCCTTGATGTGGACGACGATGTCGATGGTCATCATCAGCAGTCGCTTGATCACGTTGAACTCAAGCCCAGAGCCTTCGCTGGAGGCCTTGACCATCAGCGCCAGCTGGTCCCAGGTCTGCTCCGGGCTGCCGGCATGGCAACTCGTGATCGACCCCGGATGGCCCGATGCGCAGTTGCGGATGAAGTAGAACGCCTCGTCACCGCGCAGCTCGGCCAGGATGATGCGTTCGGGCTTCATGCGCAGGCACGCTTCCATGCAGCTCTTGGCGGTGACATTGCTTGCGCTCTGCCCACCCTTGGAGTACAGCAGATGCACCACGTTTGGTTGGGTCAGAAACAGTTCGCGCGCGTCCTCGATCGTGACCAGGCGTTCACTGTCCGGGATATGATTCACCAACGCTTTCATGAAGGTGGTCTTGCCGCTACCCGTCGCACCCGATACCACGATGTTCTTGCGGTACATCACCGCACGCCGGAAGAATTCGGCGTACTCACGCGAATGGCGCAGCTCCAGCAGCTCGCGATCGTGTTCGCTGATGCTGCCGTCGCTCTCCAGGATCTGGTTGAAGAATCCATCTTCGTGATACTGCGTGAGTGACTTGGTGTGCTTGGACGGCAGGCGGATGGTGATCGACACCTTGCCCGCGTCACACGCCGGTGGAATCACGAACTGGGCGCGCTGACCGGTGGGAAACGTGAGCGAGACCACCGGATCTGCATCGGTGATGCGCTGCCCGGTGTTGCTCTCGTTCACCACCGCGGTGCAGAACTGCCGGGCCCGCTCGAAAGTCAGGCCCGGCACGTCCACCCGCTGCCACCCTGCACGGGTTTCCAGGTACAGCTCGCCGGGACGGTTGATGCAGATTTCCGTCACTTCCGGCGAAGTCATGTACTCGGCGATGCCCAGCACTTCGTACTGATAGCGCAGGAAGTCGCTGGAGACGAGGGCGAGGGGTGACACTTCAGCGTCCATGGTCGTTCGTTGGGTTACCGGCGGGGATTCAGCACGTTGGTGAAATCGACGTCCTTGGCAACGTAGACATTCACCACAGTGCCCTGGTTGATGGTGACGGTCGGCGGACGACGACTGCTGCCGAGTGCCTCATTGGCCAGGCGCTCCATGGTGCGCGCAGTAGCGCTTTCATACGGCGACTGGATGGTCATACCGTTGTTGGCCACGGTCGTGGTCTCCGGACCGTGCTCTGCAGCGGCATACTTGAACGCGTCGGCCAGCAGGCTGATCATCAGGGCAGAAGCGATACGGCTGCCCCAATGCGCGCTGTACTGACCGGGATGGCCCGCGCCGCCCAGACCATCGGTACCGGGGCTGGACATGGCCACGTCGATGCCATTCGGGGTGGTGATGCGATCCCAGATGACTTCCACACGCTTGCCCGTGGGACCACCGCCGTAGGCGCCATAGATCTTGGAGCCCTTGGGCAGCAGCAGATTGCGGCCGTTGATCGAATACACCGGCTCCGTCAGCAGGCACGAGGTGTAACCGGCGATGTCGGTGATGATGCGGGTTTCCAGCACGCAGCGCAGGTAGGTGCCCCGCACCAGCAGTGCATCCGGACTGCGGATATAAGTGGCGCTGGAGACATCTTCCACATCCGGTCCACGGCGCACCTTCTGCGGCTGCGCTTGCGGATTGGCCGCCGCCTGCATGGCCGCGATCATCGCCTGGTTGTAGTCGGAGCCGCTCTGGCCGTTGGCGGCGCCGCCCGCCTCGCCCCCGCCCACGCCGGAGCCGCTGCCCATGCGACGGTCCATCAGCGTCGGTCCACGCTCATGATCCGCCTTGGCCTCGTTGCCCATCGGGAAGCCCGGCATTGGCACTTCCTGCTGCGGCGGAGGCGGCAGCATCGGGATCGGATCGGCAACCGCGACCGGCGGCGCCGGCTCGGGCGCCCCGACAACGCTCGGAAGCTGCGGCGTGGTGGCACGTGCTTCTTCCTGTGGTTTCTTCTGCTCGGCTGCGTCGTCCTGCCCCTTGCGGAAAAGCAGGAACCCCATTGCCATCAGCAGCAGGACGATACCCCCCAGGAACAGCAATGCCTTGCGGTTCAGGCGCTGCTCTTCTGCCGAGCGCAACTGCGGCGCGCCAGCATCCAGATCAGGCGCAGCCTGCTGGTCGTTGGCGTTGCCGAAGTACGGGTTGGACGGCGGCTCCTGGCCAGCGGCGCCCTGGGAATAGGGAGACGGGTTCGGGTCATTTCCCGGAGTGTTCTGCTGGCTCATTTCTTCACGTTCCTTCGCAGGCCGACGACGAAGTCGCCATGGCGGATGACCAGGTACGGGTACGTCCCGTGCACGATCAGCGTGTTGCCTTCAACCGTGGTGTTGACCACGAAGTCTTCACCGTATTCCGATTCACGCCCGAACACCGCCGGGAAGATGCCGGTCTTGTACTCGGGCGAGTTCGGCAGCCTCAGATAGGTGAAGCGACCATCGTCATAGGCGTTGACGGGAATCAACCACCCCATCTTCTTCGCCTTGCTGGTCGAATAGGAGTAGTTGAAGTTGTACTGGCGATCCTTGGCCAGTTCAGAGCTCAGCAGCGGTTTGGCTTCCTCTTCGACCGCTTCCTGGGCGACGCCGAACACGGTGTCGTTTGGATAGACGAAAGCGATCTTGTACTGCACGCCCGCGCGACGGGCCTGTTCCAGCTGACGCCAGTCGGTGGCCACCACCTTCAGTTCGAAGATGTAGGAATGGGTCTCCGTGCGCACCATCATGTTGGTGTCGACGTCGACATTCTTCGGCTTGAGATAGAACACGTTCTCGCGACGCGTCAGCTCCCAGCCATTGCTGAAGCCGGTGCTGTAGTCGAGGATCTTTTCGTTCGGACTCAGCTCGATCTGCGTGGTCAGGCCCAGGCCGGTGCGAACAGGATAGATGCGATCCTTTTCATACTCGTAGTGGTCAACCGCCTGCGCCATCGCCGTTGCACAGAACAGCAACGACAACATCGACAGCAGCGCCAGCGCGCTTCCCCTGATATTTCGACTACTCATCGGTTGCTTGCTCCATCAGCAGTTCCGGTGGAATTGTTCTGTGCCGGCCTCATGGCCGGCTGTGCGGGCATGGCCTGCCCCGGCATTGCTTGACCCTGCACCGGTTGACCCGGCACCGGTTGACCCGGCACTGGCTGGGCTTGCATCGGCTGCCCCTGAACCTGACCGTTGGGCGGAACGGCAACGGGCTGGCCAGTTGCGGGATCGATGATGGTGGCGGCAGCCGGATTGTTCGGGTCGTACACGCCCTGCGCCTGCTGCGCTGCCTGTTGTGCCGCCTGCTGGGCCTGCGCCTGCATGGCGCCGTCGTCGGGCACCGGAACGCCACGCGAGTAATCGTTGTCGACGCGGTACTCGGTGACCTGGAAAGCCAACGGATTGAGGATGCGGTCCTGCTCGGACAAGGCGAGATTCTGGTTGTACTCGAAGCGCATCGTCACCAGCTGGTTGTCCAGGTAGGTAGACGCACCGGTGCGCTTGTCCAGCAGGCTGCGCTGGATACGGACCGAAGCCCCCCGGAAGCTGCCGTTAGGCTCGGCCCCCAGCGGCGTGATGCTGAGGATCTTGACCCGGATCGCCTTCTCCCGGCCGTACATCACGAATGGGTTCTGCGGGTTGTTGCCTGCATAGCGCTGACGCATCGACTGCGACACCGGGCCGTTGGACATCACGAACACCAGCTCCCAGTCGCGCAGGCCCATCACCGCCGAGTCGTAGGATTCACGCGCCAGCACGTACTGGGCGACGTTGCTGCGGTTGATCGCTTCATTGGTGGTGATCGTCTCGCCCTGGAAGGTGCCACGCAGGCGAGCGACCGTTGCCGTGCCGGTATACGCATCGGCCATCACCAGGAACGGCACCTTCTCCTTCAGCGGCAGCATGTAGTAGTAGCCGCCCGCCAGGGCGAGCGACATCAGCAAAGAGCCGGTGGCCACCCACCACGCACGTCGCTCGCTGCGACGCGCCATGTCGGCGACGGTGATCTCGTAGCTGACCGCCTTGGCGACCGACTGCTCGACCTTGGGACTATTGCCGGGATCCTTCTTGCGGAACATGGATTCTTCCGTACTGCTGAAACATCAATGGGCGTGGCACCCCTGCGACAGGCGCGGGGAGCGGCACGTTCGATGATTTCGATGTGGACTCAGGTGCCGCTGTTGGAATCAGCGCCCTGCGCCGACGCGGTGGGCGTCGAGCCAGCGCTCTGCACAACGATCTGGTTGCCAACAATGGAGACGGAGATGCCCTGTGCCGCATAGGCCGCCGTGAGATCGATCACGGCCTGCTGAGCGTTGGTGGTGTCGATGTTCGAGACCGCGCCGTACAGGGTGAAGTCCGAGCTGAGGCGGTAATCAAGCGTGCGTCCGGAATCCTTGGCCCAGCGCTCGAGCATGGCTTTGAGCGTGCCATCCATCGGCGAGGCCTGGTAGACGTAGCTGGAGTACAGCGGGATTTCGGTCGTCGCCGCCGCAAAGCGGTTGACCGGCTTCCAGCGGCCGCCGAAATCGGGAGCGGACTTGGTGGCACAACCTGCCACCATCAGCGCCGCGACTGCGGCGATGGACATTTTCGCGATAAACGCCTGATTCATACGGGCTTCACTTTGACGTACGAAAAAGCAGTCCCGAGCGTTGGCTCCCTGGTCGTCCGGCGCTGCATGGCGCACGCCGGAATCGGGGAGACGCGCTGGCATGCAGCACACCTGCCCCGGCTCCCCTGCAGCCCGAAAGCTGCCAACCAAGTCGCGGGGCCGCCAGACACTGTCGACGACACACCCGCACACCCTCACCAACGTCGAAACCATCCTTGTTTCCATGGCACAAACTCCTGGCCACCCTGCGCTACAACTTTTGCCATCCAACACACACTTCTGGATGACGAACACAGAGTTACACAACCACGCGTCAATTCCATGTCAGACAAGTCTGAAAATCTATGAACAGATGCCGAATTCTTGACTCAGCTCACGTTTTCACGTCGATGAATATGAATCTACGTCACAAATTTAGCGACGTGAATTAGACGTTAAGCATGGGGACGTCGACTTTTGGCAGCAGCCTCGAAGTGAAGTAGCGGTCCTTGTAATAGCGGATCTTGTCGCACTTCACTGGATGCGGTATGCCCTCGTACAGGAACACTTCCTTGTCCGGCCCCATTGCTTTCAGTTCCTGCGGCAGCATCAGCGCGCGCCGCTCTTCGGTGAAGCTGTGGGTCTTCTCGCGGGCGTGGGTGACGTTCTTCTTGCGGATGGTGGTGTAGCCCAGCATGTCCGAGTAGTCGTTGGCATCCTGCTGCTCCCGCGGCGCATACAGGATCTGCAGCGCGTGGTTGGTGATGATCGTGCGCGACACCTCCCGCCCGTAGGTGGCATCGAGCTGGGACATGCTCTGGATGATTGGCAGCAGGCGTATGTTGTAACCGGCCATGTAGGACACCGCCGAGGCGATGATCTCGACTTTGCCGATCGAGGTGAATTCGTCCATCAACAGCAGGCACTGGTACTTCAGGTCCGGGTTGGACTTGGGCAGTTCCTTGGTATTGAGGTTGATCAGCTGGCTGAAGAACAGGTTGATGATCAGCCGGCTCTCGGCCAGCTTGTTCGGCTGGATGCCGATGTAGATGGTCATCTTCTTCTTGCGGACGTCGGTCAACAGGAAGTCGTTGCTGCTGGTGGCCTTGTCCAGCACCGGGTTGATCCAGGGATTGAGCGGTTCCTTGAAGGTACCCAGGATCGAGGCGAAGGTCTCATCGGCCTGGGACAGCATGTTGGCGAACGCCGAACGCGCGTTGGCGCTGAGGAACGGCCGCTCCGACAAGGCCTTGAGGTACTTCTTCAACTCGGTGCCGTCACCCGACGACAACCGGTAGACAGCGCCCAGCGTGGGCGTACCCGAGCCACCCGGGAAACCGCTGCTGCGCTCGTCGTCCCAGTTCTCGAACAGATAGAGGGTGAAGGCCATGAACGCGTTGCGCGCCTGGCTGACCCAGAATTTCTGGTCCTCGGCACCATCCGGATACAGCATCGCGGCAATGCTCATCAGGTCCGAAACCCGGAACGCCGGGTCATCGGACACGTAACTGAGCGGGTTCCAGCGGTGCGTGCGCCGATCTTCTGCGAAGGGATTGAACAGGTAGATCTCCTGGCCCTGGCTGGCGCGCCAGCCGCTGGTCAGGTCGAAGTTCTCCTGCTTGATGTCCAGCACCACCAGCGATTCGCCGTACTCCAGCAGGTTCGGGATGACCACGCCCACGCCCTTGCCCGAGCGGGTCGGCGCGGCCAGGATCACGAACTGCTGGCCGTCCAGCCGCACCAGCTTGCCGCCATGGCTGCCGACCACGATGCTCTGGCCGGTCTTCTTGAACATGCCGTGCTTGGACAGGTCGGCGCCGTTGGCGAAACGCGCGTCGCCATGCAGCGAGCGCTTGTCCTTCTTCAGCAGCAGCACCAGGCCTGTCACCACCAGTGCCAGCAACGGCAGGCCGAAGCCCACGTAGCCGGCCCATTTGATCTTGCCCACGAAGGGCGCGACCTGTGGCTGGCCAATGGCGTGGTAGTACTGGTAGTACGTGTTCCAGGTGAACAGCTTGGTGTCCAGGCCCAGGAACAACAGGGTCAGGTAGCCGGAAAACACGAAACCAAGCAGCAGGGTCGCCAGCGTGACGATGGCGATGAGCAGATACTTCTTACTGGGCAACACCCGAATCCTCCATGATGCGCACGAGGGCGCGACGGCCTAGCGGCGGCGCCAGCGCGACGCCTTCTTCCGCAGGTTGTTTTCGTTCTCCAGCCCGGGCTCTTCGCCCTCTTCACGCACCCGCTGCAACAGCAGTTGGCGCGCTTCGGCCAGTGATACCAGGTCGGTCAGACGATCCCCATCGTCGGCGACGACCGCATGGCCGACCACATCGCCCGGAGCGTACACCGGCTCGTAGGACACTGCTACCAGCTGATAGCGGCCGCGGGTTTCCAGCACATGCCTGAATTCCTGCATCGCATTCCTCCTTGTCGGGGCGACACTGCGTCCCCTGCCCCGCCATCATGCCCATCGCAGTGTCATCGGCGTATGCACAAGCGCTGCGGTTTTTGCGCGAAACTGTCCGCGGATATCCAAGGAGACTGCGATGGACTGGGTAGCACTTGCACGCACGCTGGCCACCGAGGCCCACACGGGCCAGATCGACAAGGCTGGCCAGCCTTACATCTGCCATGTGGCGCGGGTGGCGGCCGCAGTACGCGGCGACGATGACGCCGAAGTGGTGGCCTGGCTGCATGACGTAGCCGAAGACTGTCCGGCGTTGGCCGCACGGATCGAGGCATTTCCCGCACCGCTGCGCGAGGCGGTGCAACTGCTCAACCGCGACGCGGCCCCCGACGCGGACAGCTACTACGCGCGCATTGCCGCCCACCCGCTGGCACTGAAGGTGAAGCAGGCCGATCTGGATGACAACGCCGATCCGCAGCGCCTGGCGATGCTCGACGCGGCGACGGCCGGGCGCCTGCGCGGCAAGTATGCGCACGCCCGGGCGGCGCTGGGCATCTGATCGCGCAGCGCGGTGGCGGGGTGGACGAACGTGTCACCGATCAAACGCTGATTTACCCTGAGTGCTGCTGCCCTTGCTGCGGTGCAGCAGTACAATGACCGGCTCCCCGCCCCCATCGCGCCCCGCATGAGCCCCAACTCTTCCCTGGCTGCGCGGCTGACGCCCCGTCAGCGCACCCTGATCATCCTTGCCCTGTCCCTGGGCGGCTTCGCCATCGGCACCAGCGAATTCGCCAGCATGGGCCTGATGCTGGAGATCAGCCGCGGCCTGTCGATCTCCGAAACCCAGGTCGGCCACCTGATCAGCGCCTACGCCATCGGCGTGGTGGTCGGCGCCCCGATCCTCGCCTTCGTCGGCGCCAGCTTCCCGCGCCGCAAGCTGCTGCTGGCACTGATGGGCTTCTATGCCGTCGGCAACCTGGCCAGCGCGCTGGCACCAAACTACGGCACGATGCTCATTGCGCGTTTCGTCGCCGGCCTGCCGCATGGCGCCTACTTCGGCGTGGCGATGCTGGTGGCCGCCGCGATCAGCCCGGCCGGCCAGCGCGGCCAGGCGATGTCGCGCGTGTTGCTGGGCCTGTCGATCGCGATCCTGGTCGGCAATCCGCTGACCACCTGGCTGGGCCAGCAGCTGAGCTGGCGCACCGCCTTTGCCCTGGTCAGCGTGCTGGCCATCGCCACCGTGGCGATGATCGCGCGCTTCCTGCTGCCGGATCCGGACGAAGTGCGCACCTCGCCGATGCGCGAACTGCGCGCCTTCAACACCACCCAGGTGTGGCTGGCGCTGGCGATCGGCGCCGTTGGCTTCGCCGGCATGTTCTGCGTGTTCACCTACCTGGCGCCGACCCTGGTGCAGGTCACCGGCGTGGCCGAATCCTGGATGCCGCTGGCAGTGGGCGTGTTCGGCATCGGCGCGATCATCGGCAACATCGCCGGTGGCTGGCTGGTCGACAAGTTCCACTTCAAGGCCGCCGCAGTGGTGCTGCTGTGGTCGATCGTGATGCTTCTGCTGTATCCGCTGGCCGCGCAATCGGTGTGGACCATCGGCCCGATGATCATCACCGTGGGCACGATGGGCGCGCTGGCGGCGGTACTGCAGACGCGCCTGATGGACGTGGCCGGCGAAGCGCAGACCCTGGCCGCCGCCTCCAACCATGCCGCCTTCAATACCGCCAATGCCCTCGGCCCGTGGCTGGGCGGCATGGCGATCAGTGCCGGCTTCAGCCCGGCCAGCACCGGCTATGTCGGTGCGGCCACCGCGATCGGCGGCCTGCTGCTGTGGTGCGTGGCGGTGATGCTGGACAAGAAGCGCAAGGCAGCCGGCGTGGGCAGCCACTGACCTTCGCGTCGGATCGTCAGCTGCCGCCCGCGCGGCGGCGGCGATCCGGCCGCAGCAACGCTGTGTCGCCGGCCGCCAGCGTCGGTCGCGCCAGCTCACCGCGCTTGACGCGCTCCAGCACCCGCCGCGAGTTGGCCGCGCAGTCGATGCCCTCCGGCCGTGCCTGGATGTCCTCGATCAGGGCCAGCAGGTGCTCCCGGCTCTGTGCCAGCCGCGACTGCAGCGCCTCGATGTCGGCCACCTTCTGCTGCAGCATCGTGATCAATGCGTCGTGCTGCCACTGGCCCATGTCCGGTGGCAGCAAGGCGCGTATCTCCTCCAGGCTGAAACCGGCACGCTGGGCGCCGGTGATCAGCTCCAGCAGCAGGACCGCCTGCTCGGGATAGTCGCGGTAGCCGTTGGCTTGCCGCTGGGCCACCAGCAACCCGGCCTCCTCGTAGAAGCGGATGCGCGACGCTGCCAGGCCCGTGCGGCGGGCCAGCTCACCGATCTTCATCTACCTGAATCCTCAACATCGGAACCTGTTGACCTTCAATAAAACTTGAAGGTTAGCGTAGCACCATTCCCCTGTGCTGGAGCTGTCCGATGTCGCTGTTCTCGCCCTTGGCACTACCCTCCGGTGCCGTCATCCGCAACCGCATCGCCAAGGCGGCGATGGAAGAAAACATGGCCGACGCCGACCACGCCCCCTCCGAAGCGCTGCTTCAGTTGTACCAGCGCTGGGCCGATGGTGGCGCCGGACTGATCATCACCGGCAATGTGATGGTCGATGGGCGCGCCATGACCGGGCCGGGTGGCGTGGTACTGGAGGACGACCGCCACCTCGACCGCTTCACCGCCTGGGCGGACACTGCCCGCTCGCGGGGCGCGCAGATGTGGATGCAGATCAATCACCCGGGGCGGCAGATGCCGGCCGCACTCGGCCAGCCTGCGCTTGCGCCGTCAGCCGTCGCATTGCAGATGGGCGCGCTGTCCAAGCAGTTCGCACCGCCCAAGGCGATGACCGAGGACGACATCGACTCGGTGATCGCGCGCTTCATCCGCAGTGCCGAGCTGGCCGAGCGCGCGGGTTTCAGCGGGGTGGAGATCCATGCCGCGCACGGCTACCTGCTCAGCCAGTTCCTGTCACCACTATCGAACCGCCGCGATGACCGCTGGGGTGGCAGCCTGCAGAACCGTGCGCGCCTGCTGCTGGAGATCGTGCAGGGCGTGCGCGCGGCCGTGGCGCCCACGTTCGTGGTGGCGGTGAAACTCAACTCCGCCGACTTCCAGCGCGGCGGTTTTTCGCCCGAGGACGCGCGCGCAGTGGTGCAGATGCTGTCGCCCCTCGGCGTGGATCTGGTCGAACTGTCCGGCGGCAGCTATGAAGCACCGGCCATGACCGGCGCCGCACGCGACGAACGCAGCGTGGCCCGCGAAGCGTACTTCCTCGAATTCGCACGCGAGATCGCTACGGTGGCAACGATGCCGCTGATGGTCACCGGTGGCATCCGCCGCCGCGAAGTGGCAGAGCAGGTGCTGGCCAGCGGCGTGGCCATGGTCGGCATCGCCACGGCGCTGGCGATCGAGCCGGATCTGCCGCAGCACTGGCAGCAGGGCCGCGACCCGGTGCCGACACTGCGCAACATCAACTGGCGCAGCAAGCCGCTGGCGGCCAGTGCGCACATGGCCGCAGTGAAGTATCAGCTGGGCCGGTTGAGCCGGCGCCGCCCCACCGCACCCACGGTCTCGCCGGTATGGGCACTGCTGCTGGCACAGGCGGCCGCGAAGTGTCGGACCCGCCGCTACCGGCGCTGGATCGGCGCCCGCGTCATCGCACATTGAGCCGCGCGGTCTTCTCATCACCGCAGCGATGCTCCACCATCTGCAGGATCGGCGGCAGTTCCGCCGCCGCTCGCAGCATGGAGATGGAACCCACGTGGCAGGAGGATCGACCAGGAACCGCGAGAAGCTGCTCGATGACCTGCTCTCGCTTGGCCGCAACTGGGCACTGGCAATCGCCATCGCCGGTGCCGGGGCAGCAGTCCACTACAGCGAGTCGGTATACGAAGCAGGAATCTGGCGAGGCCTGCTGCCCACGCTCTGCTTCCTGGTCGCGATCATCTGGATCGTGCTCAGCATCATCCGCTTCGACCTGACCCTCCAGCAGCACTTCGAGCGCAAGCGCACGCGCTGGCTCAGCCGCCTGCTCTATGTCGTGCTGCTCGGTACCGGCATCACCGCCGTGTTCTTCGTGACCGAACTGGCGTCCAACAACCACATCGCAAGGATGTGCGACGCCGTGGCCAACGAACCGGCCAGCCGGATCCACCGGTCCGCCGAGTGCCAACGCCTGTACCAGCATCGGGCGGCCTACCGGCAACGGCTGGAATCGGCCGAGGGCGAGTTCGACTGAGGCCCGCGCCGGCTGCGCATCGCGTGCGCGAAAAACACATGGCGTGGATATGCGGTCGGGCACAGTGGCTGCGCCTTCCTCGCAGCGAAAGAACACCGCCGACATGCACCACCCGCCCGCCCCTGCCCGTCACGATGCCATCGCCCTGCAGGCGGGCGTACTCGGCAGTGTGCTGGGCGTGACGCTGTTCAAGGCGATCGCACTGTCCGCACCGGCCAGTGGATCCTTGATCGTGATCGGGCTGTGGCTGCTGGCCTGCGCGCTGCTGGCTGCCTGGGCACTGGCCGCCTGCCTGGCCTGCCTGGCACTGAGCCGGCGCATATTCGTGCTGATGCTGGCGCTGAGCATGATCCTGTTGATCTGCGTCGCCTGAGGCAGCAGGCGCGGGACTATCGCGTATCTGTTATAAAATAACAAGTGCGATCGGACGGATTGTGCGTGCCCGGGTCACGGATTTGAATTCCATGGCCAGCCCGGCACCACCCGAGACCTCCCCATGACCCTGCAGCCCCTGCTTCGCGCCTCCCTCACCGCCGTTGGCCTGGCTTCGCTCAGCGCCTGTGCCACCTATGACGACAGCAACATGCACCAGGCCTGCCAGGAATCGCCGCACCTGAAGGACCTGCCGCGCGAAGTGGCTGCCCGCGAAAGCCGCTGCAACAAGAGCATGGAAGTGTGGTCGAGCGAGCGCAAGGGCAGCGACAGGCCGATCGACCTGAGCGGCAAGAAGAAGGATCTCTGAGCCGCCTGGCATCTTGATCGTTCCAATGCATGCGGATGACCCGTCCGTCACGATCGGGAGGGCAGGATGAGGCCTTCCCACCACGACGACTCTCCCGATGCCGGCCACTGGTCACCCTGTCATCCATGCCTTTGAAGCTGTGTTCGATTTGTCCGGCGGGGTCGAGCGCATTACGGCGCTCACTGTCATCTGCCGGCATTGCTCGGAAACCCGCTCGGCCAGCGAAGACAACCTGGTCCAGCTGCCGGGCGGTGCCTTGTTCCGCTGCGACGGATGCGGCAGTCATCAGGCGGTGAGCCATGCGCGGGTTGCCGATTGGCAGGTGAATTCGCTTCTGGGTGTCTGAGGCCGCAGATCCGGGCAGCCGCGACGCAGGCTGTTGGCGCGGAGATGGCGGTGCAACCAGAGGACGCCGCGCGAGGACCTTCGACCGCCGCGAAGGGCCGATCAAAGACAGGCCGCAGGACCTGTGCAGGGCGCAGTGACATCACCTCGGCTAAGCTGCGGCACCTTTCTTCGCGCACGGCCATGCATCCCTTCCCGCTACCTGTCTCGGCACCTGATCAACTCGCCTACCGACTGCTGCAGGACAGCGACTGGGCCCGTTCGGCCGACGCCACCAACGCTCCGCCCGAACTTCGCGCTCTGCTGGCGATGATCCTGGATTCTCCGGAGCCGCTGTGGATCGCATGGGGCCGCGACAACAAGGCGTTCTTCTTCAACGACGCCTATCTTCCGATGCTGGGCGGCAAGCTGCACGGTGCCATGGGCAGCCGATTGGAAGACGTCTGGGCGGATGTCTGGGCCGACGTCGTGGATGCTGTCAACGATGCCTTCGGCGGCACAAGCCACAGTTTCAAGAACCTGCCGTTGATGATGGACCGTGATGGCACGTTGCGCGAGACATTCTGGACGTTCTCCTACTCGCCGCTGCGTGCCGGTTGCGGAGGCGTGGCCGGCATCATCTGTGTCGTCAGCGAGCAGACCGAACGGGTGATCGAGCGCGACCGGCATACTCGCCAGGTAGCAGCCATCACCGAGCAGGCACGCGAGGCCCACCTTGAACTGGTACGCGCCCGCGAACAGCTGCGGCAGTCGCAGAAGCTGGAGGCCATCGGCCAGCTGACCGGCGGCGTTGCCCACGACTTCAACAATCTGCTGCAGGTCATCACCGGTTCCGTGGACATGCTGCTGCATACCTGGCCGGCCGAAGATGCGCGCCTGCGCTATGTACAGGCCATCGAAACCGCCGCTGACCGCGCCACTCGCCTGACCGCCCAGCTTCTGGCGTTCTCGCGCCGACAAAGCCTGTCGCCGCAGGTGTTCGACCTCTGCGAGAGCGTACGCGCGCTTTCAGACATCATCACCACAGTGCTGGGTGCCCGCATCTCCGTTTCGGTGAACCTGCCTGACGCCCTGTTGCCGGTACTGCTGGACCGGACCCAACTCGACACCGCACTGATCAACATCGCAGTGAACGCGCGCGATGCCATCGACGGCCACGGCAAGGTGACGATCGATGTGGAACAGCTGACATCGGTGCCTTCCGTGCGGTTCGCGGCGCCGATGAAAGGCAACTTCGCTGCGATCAGCGTCAGCGACACCGGTGCCGGTATCGATCCGTCCGTGGTGGACCGGATCTTTGAGCCCTTCTTCACCACCAAGGGAGTGGGCGCGGGCACCGGGCTTGGCCTCAGCCAGGTGTTCGGTTTCGTCAAGCAGTCCGAGGGCGAAGTGGACGTACAGAGTCAGGCCGGTGTCGGTACGCGCTTCACGCTGTATCTGCCGCTGGCGCAGGCAAACGCCTCCATCGAGCCGCCGACCGCGCAACCGGGACTGCTGCATGGCCACGGATTGTGCGTGCTGGTGGTGGAAGACAACGTGGATGTGGCCGAGTTTGCAGTCGGGGCGCTGCGCGAGCTTGAATACAACGTCGTACTTGCGCGCAATGCCGACGAAGCACTGGCGGAGCTGGAGCGCGACGCTGCGCGTTTCCACGTGGTGTTCAGCGACGTGGTCATGCCTGGGACCAATGGGCTGGATCTGGCCCGCACCATCCGCAGCCGCCTGCCCGACCTCCCGATCATTCTCACCAGTGGCTACAGCGAATTGCTGGCCCGCGATCCAGGCCATGGTTTCACGCTGCTGCGCAAGCCCTATTCACTGAAGCAGCTGGCCTCTGTGATGACCGAGGCCAGCTGTCGCTCGCAGACGATGGTGACTGCGCTTTAGCCGGCAGATCACCGCGTCGGACCGGTCCAGGAAGCAAGCGCTGAATCGAGGCCGGACATATCCCCGCCTATGCCGCAGGCCCAGGCCACGATGCCATCCGGGCGTACAAGCACCGCCCCCAGACCCGATGCCGCATCTCCAGTATCTGCGGCGCAGGCGATGGGAAGCTGCCAGCGTTGGCCATGCTGCGGCGACCAGGACGCCGGGTCGAAAACAAGCAGCGCCCCCTGCCCCGTTCTCAGCAGTTCGCCCATGCGGCGACCATCGGCCAGCCGGAAGTCAGGCGCGCTCCTGCCGACCAGCGGGTGCTCTCCGCCAAGATCCAGCTGCTGCGAAACACCCCAGATCCGCTCGGCCAGATACGTGGCCCCATCGCGGGTGCCAGCCAGGTCGGCCATGATCGCTGCCAACGCGCGCGAACCGTCGCCGGGACGCATCAGCGTAACCTGTGCGCGCGACCAGTCCAGTACTTTGGCGGCCACTGGATGGCGCTCAGCCTGATAGCTGTCCAGCAGCGCCTCATCGGCCTTGCCCCGCGCCACGGCGGCCAGTTTCCAACCGAGGTTCATCGCATCGCCGATGCCGAGGTTCAGTCCCTGGCCGCCCAACGGCGAATGCATGTGCGCGGCATCACCTGCCAACAGCACACGGCCGCTGCGATAGGCCGTCGCCTGGCGCGCAGCATCGGTCCATGTCGTGGCCAGGTGCAATGCAGTGATCGTTGCCTCGCGGCCAGACACCCGCCGCAGCAACGCTTGCACGTTGTGCCGGTCCAGTGGCGTGCGATGGCCCGCGCCACCGTCGAAGTCGGCCAGCGCCAGCATGCCTGGCGGGTTGAAATTGCACATCCCGTGATCGGTGAACTGTCGGCCCGGTGTGAGTACACACCCATCTGCCAGTTCGACCAGCAGCGTGTAACCGGTGAACTCCGGCCCGGTTCCAGCAAAGAGGAAGCCCGATTGCTTGCGTACCGTGCTGCGGGCCCCATCACAACCGACCAGCCAGCGGCCGTGGACCATGCCGGAGCCGGTGTGCACGGCAACCTGCGCCTCACGCGCATCCACCGCCTGTACCGCACGCCCGCGTTCGATGCGCACGCCCAGCGCAATCGCACGTTCGGCCAACACCGCTTCCAGGGCCTGCAGCTCCACCGCCATCTGGGTGCCCACCGGCGTCGGCAGGCGCCAGGTCCAGCGCGTCTGGTCCACATCGTCCAACGCAAATGGAATACCCGCAAAGTGCCCACCCAGCGCACGCGGTTGCGCCAGCCAATGGGCGGTGCCGGGCGGCGGCGCCCCCTTGTCAGGCTTGAGCACCTGTGTCGCGGCGACCGCGTCCAACAGGCCGCGCCGATCCAGCGCCTCCAGCGTGGGGGCGTTCAGGCCGCGCAGTCCGAATGGCAGGCGCTTCAACGGCGAACCGGCGGACCCGGCCTGTTCCAGCACCAGCACCGAGCACCCGGCCTGGGCCAGTTCGCAGGACAGGAACAAGCCAACCGGGCCGGCACCGGCAATGACGACGTCGTACAGCATGGGGATTCCTTGTGAGCGCCGGGCCGGCGCTCTGGCGGATCAAATGTTACACTCGGTGTACGTTTTGACATGTGAACCGCCCATGACCCCGCCACCAGGCCGTCGCGAACAACGCAAGGCCGAGACCCGACAAGCGATTTCGGACGTCGCCACCGAGCTGATCATCCGGCGTGGCTTCGAGGCCGTCTCCATGTCCGAGATCGCCGAAGCCGCAGGCGTCTCACGCAAGACGGTCTTCAACTACTTCGCCAGCAAGGAAGACCTGGTGTTCGACCGGGATGAGGAGGCGCGCACACTGCTTCGCGAGGGCATGATGGCGCGCAGCAGCCTGACCCCGCTGGCGGCCTTCCAGTCACTCGTGCGCGAGTTGCTGGAGGCTGGCCATCCGCTGCTGCGCATCAATGCCGGCGCTGCCGCCTTCTGGGGCACCGTGGCGGAGAGCCCGGTGCTGGTCGCGCACGCGCGACGGCTGCAGGCGCAGTTGACTGACGATCTGGCGGGATTGATGGCCCTCGCTGCCGGCCGGCCCGGACATGACGCCGAAGCGCGATTGGGCGCGGCCATGCTGCTGGCATCGATGGTGGCGGCCTATGAGAAAGGACTGGCGAGCCAGCTGCAGGGCGAGGACCCGCGCGAGGCCATGCTGCAGCTGATCGTGCGCGGTGCCACCGGGGTACTGGTGGCCCTGGCGGGCACCCCCTATACGGACCCCGGCGCGCGTCCATAGCGCATTCGGGGAATAGGCTTCGATGTATCGCAAATGCTAATCTTTCTCATTTGCAGAAACATACTCCTCTCCCAATGCCCCTCCCCACGCCCCTGCAACGCACCCTGTGCCTGGCACTGACCCTGCCCCTGGCAACCCTTGCCCATGCTGCCGAGCCCTCGGCTGCCGCACCCAAGGACCTGGACAAGGTCGAGGTCCGCGGACGTGCGCAAACCCTGTACCGGGTGGACGATGCCGCGGTCGGCACCCGCACGGATACACCGCTGGAGCTGGTCCCGCAGTCGATCCAGGTCATCCCGCGCGAACTGATCGACGACCAGGCCGCGCGTCAGGTGACCGACCTCTATCGCAGCATCAGCGGTATCAGCTATTTCAGCTATGCCGGGGTGACCCTGCGCGGCTTCCGCCAGGAGAACGTGCTGTATGACGGTCTGCGTGGCGACCCGTATGCAGGATTTTCGGTGCCGCAGCTGTTCAACATCGAGCGCGTGGAAGTGCTGAAGGGGCCGGCCGGTGCGCTGTATGGCGGTGGTGATGCGGGCGGTGTCATCAACTACGTGACCCGCAAGCCGAAAGCCAGCGCCGAACGCCGCATCGAGGTCCAGCTGGGCAACAAGGACTTCCGTGCCGGATCGATCGAGGGTACCGGGCCGTTGAATGCCGTCGGCAGCGTACGCTATCGCGCCGGGCTCTATGCTGACGGTGAAGAGGGCGTGCGCTGGAACACCGACAGCGAGAGCGTGATCGGCGACGCCTCGCTGGCCTTCGACGTTGGCCAGACCGGCGAACTGGTGCTGCAGTTCACCGACATCACCCAGAACCTTGGCGGCAACCGCCTGCGTGGCGTGCCGGTCAACGATGCAGGCACGTTCCTGACCGACCGCCGCTGGAACCACAACGAGGCCAGCGACTTCCTCGACATGCGCGCCAAAGTGGCGCTGGCGCAGTACCGTTTCGCGCCGAGCGACACTCTGGACCTGGACTTCGCCGCCCGCTGGTTCAGCAACAACGAACACCAGAGGTACCACGAGCCGATGGGTCTGATCGATCGTGACCGCGATGGCGTGGCCGAGTGGATGACACGCCAGCTGCGCAACCAGATACGCGACAACGAAGCATTCACTGCCAACGGCAATGCCGTCTGGCGGGTGGCCACCGGCACGGTTGAGCACAAGGTGCTGTTCGGCGCCGATGTGTACCAGCTGGATGCGGATTTCACCGCACAGACCGCGAACAGCGCTGACCTTGCGCGTGGTGCCGGGCCGGTGCGCGGCATCGACCTGTTCAATCCCGTGTATGGCGCCAGTACCTGGCACGACTACAACCTGGCCGCCCTGCCCTGGCGCAGCACCTCAACCCGCAGCAAGCGCTATGGCGGTTACCTGCAGGACGAACTGGCACTGGGCACACGCTGGCATGTGCTGGCCGGGCTGCGCTGGGATGGCTTCAAGGATGCGGATCGCATTAGTGGCAGCAGTGTGGCTGGCAACGATCTCAGCTGGCGGCTGGGCAGCACGTTCACCGTACGCGAGGGCCTGAATGTCTACGCCAACGTCGCCAGTGGTTTCGTGCCACAGAGTGCCGCCAACCAGAACCCGGCCGCTGGCGGACCGTTCGATGCCGAGCGCAGCAAGCAGTGGGAAGTGGGCATGAAGTCGCTGCTGGCCGACCGTGTGACTTTGAACATGGCGGCCTACCGGATCGACCGAAGCAACATCGTGCAGGCCACCGGCGAGGTGATCGGTGGCGTGAACCAGCTGGCCGCGCTGGGCCTGGTGCGCAGCACCGGCATGGAGCTGGACCTTCTGGCCGATCTCACCGAGCGCTGGGTGCTGAACCTGACCTATGCCTACAACGATGCGCGGGTGAAGGACGCCGGCCCGAGTGGCATCACCAACGCCTCCGGCGACCGATTCGCCAACGCGCCGCGCAACACGCTGGGCGTGTGGACGCGTTATGACCTGCCGGCGATCAATTCCGCCATTGGCTTTGGCGCCGATCACGTCGGCGAGCGCGTCAGCCTGGATGGGCAGACGGTCAAGGCCTACACCGTATTCGACATGAGCTGGAAGACCACGTGGAGGCAGTGGCAGTTCCAGGCCAACGTCAAGAACCTGTTCGACAAGGTGTACGCGGCCAGTGGCTTCATCGAACGCAACGGGCATTTCCCCGGTGAGCCGCGGCGGGTGTATCTGCAGGCGGCATACAGTTTCTGAGCCGTCGTTCCGTAGCGCCAAGGGCGCGCTTGCAAGCCCGCGCTTGGCTGCACCCGGCATGACCCAATGACCCGTCCCATGGATGAGGCCTGATGCAATGACACGGGTCCGTACCCTACTGCAGCGCTCGTTGCCATGGGTGCTGCTGCCCCTGCTCGCCGCCTGCGAGAACGAACAGGTCAGTGAGTTCCAGCCCGTGGGCCGGCAAGCTGCACACACTTGCAGCAAGATGCCGTTGGGCCGCGGTCAGTGCCAGGCAGCAACCTGCAGCCGTCCGCTCTCACAGGCGTTCGCCTGATTACCCTGGTAACACGCGCCCGCCCGGAGGCCGGTTTGAGCGCTGGGGATGCCAGATAGCAGACCGCCCCAATTCAGGTATCCTTGCGCGCAGTCAGCCACGCCGTCATGCGACCGCTGAAGCACAGCATCGATGTTGCGGACGAAAACACGATTCACCATGGATGTTTCAACGTAATCACAGGGGAAAATGGATGAAGAAGTTCCTGTTCGCAGCGATCCTCGCTGCGTCGCTGGCGGGTTGCACCACCAATCCTCCGCTCAATTTCTCGGTTCCCAACGTCGGGGTCAGCAGCAAGAAGATCGACGGTGAGCTGAAGTCGCTGACCGTTACCCTGGCGCGCCCGGACGAGGCCAAGGGCAAGATTCCGGCGCAGGCCCAGCACGAAGTGCCGCAGATGTGGCAGAACGCGCTGACCGAAGCGTTGAACAAGATGGCGGTCTTCCGTGACGACGCGCCGGTGAAGCTGAGCCTTTCGGTGAAGATCCTGGCCATCGACATTCCGAATTTCGGCGCCTCGATGACCACCAAGACGATCGCCCGGTATGAGCTGATCGATCGCGCCACCGGCAGCATCGTATATACCCAGGATGTCAGCGCCTCCGGCGAAGTACCGTTCAACTATGCCTTTGCCGGTGTCATCCGCGCTCGCGAGTCGATCAGCCGCTCGGCGCAGAACAACATCGCCCAGTTCCTGCAGGCGCTGGAGACCGTGGACATCACCAAGCCGATGTTCCCGAACAAGCAGGAAGCGCCGTGAAGCGCCTGCTGCTGGGTGCGTCTGTTGCCGCAATGCTGACGGCCTGCGCGCCCAACGTGCGAACCGACAGCTACTCCATCGGTTCGGTGGGACAGGTCAATCGGACTGTCGGCGGTACGGTCATCAGTGTTCGCCCGGTAAGTATCGACGGCAGCCAAGGTGGCGGTGCCGTCGCAGGCGCAGCTGCTGGCGGCGTCGCCGGCTCGACCATTGGTGGTAGCGATCAGGCGGCCGCCATTGGCGCCATCGGCGGCCTGGTTGTGGGCGCGATTGCCGGTGCCGCTTCCGAACGCGCACTTTCCAAGACCCAAGGTCTGGAGTACGTGGTGCAGACGGAGAACGGCAACCTGATGACGGTTGTGCAGGGCCCCGATCCGGTGTTCAGCACCGGCATGCGGGTCCTGGTGCTGTATGGATCGCCCTCGCGCATCATTGCCGATCCGCGCCAAGCGAAGACAACGCCGTAAGCCCCAGCGATGCCCCTTCCGAGGGGCATCGTTGTATTGGACACCGAGGGGGAGCAGCAGGAAGGAAGCCGCGGTGGTGCCGGAAATCGCGAAGTATTTCGCGGGGCTGGATACTGATGGCGATGGCTATCTGTCGCTGAAGGAAATGCAGCAGGCCATGGTGGCCGCGCAGGCAGCAGACGCCCCGGCGAAGTAGCGTCCCGGTGCCGCATGCGACGTCCGGATACTCACCCTTACGCGTCATCCGGTCGATCTTCGCCACGACCACCGTCGCGGCAGCCGGCACTTCCGGGTTCAAGCCAAACACGCCCACGCGGCCGTGGAACACGGCGGGTGCAGAGCATCGAGGCGGCGGTCCGGGCACGCGAGGCGGGGCTGCGGCAAGCCGGGACCCTAGCCCATGCGCATGGCCGGGGTGTCGCGTGCCTGCACATCGATCTCCTGTTGCTGGCGCTGCGCGTGTGCCTGTTCACGATCCGCGCCGACTGTCCGCATGGCCTGCAGTGACTGCTCGACCGGCGTCTGCACCGCCCTGTCCATGGGCATGGAGGCCCGGAGATGCGCCGGATCATTCAACTCACCCTGCACCACAAATACGTTGCGGCCGGCCGGCTGATCGGCGGTCTGCGCGCTCAGCAGCACATGGTCGGCACGTTCGAGCTGGTTGTGGCGCGCCAATGCCATCACGCTCGCCACAAGGCGCTCGCTGTTCTCATCGTGGGTCCGTCCCGCGCTGGCATCGATCGCGGCCACGCCTTCGCGCACCTGCTGCATCAATGCGTACTCACGGTGGCCAGGACCAATGTCGGCCAGACGGGTCGGTGCCTGCGAGGGATCCGGCACTTCGTCCACGGCTGCGGTAAGCGGGCTGCGGGTAATGGTCCGGTACGGGTCGTCCGGGTGGAACTGGGTACGTTTTTCCTGCCGTTCCAGACGAACCTCGCGCGCGTCGTTGAGTTCGGCGATACGGGCCGGATCGGTGATCTCGCGCATCGACATGTGGCCGCCGCCCGCACTGATACTGGCCCACTTCCTGTCCGCTTCGAAGTACATCGCGTAGTAGCTGTTGCCACCGATGACATTCGGATCGACCGCCGAGCGGCCCTCCAGCGCCTGGGTGGCTTCCAGCACGCTCAACCGGGTCAGGTACTGGCCACCTTTCGTCCATCCCATCTGGCTGACGGCATCGACGCTGGTGTTGCCTACGCGTGGACCGCCCGCGTAGTCGTTGTTGAGCATGTTGGTCCAGATCTGTTCCAGCTTCGCGGGGCCGCTCTTCTGTTCAGCCGCCTGCAGCAACACGCGCGGCGTCCAGCAGTTGGGATCAAGTTCATGCCGTTCAAATGCCCGGTCGTGAGCCAGCATCACATCCTTGCCGGGAAGATTCAGTGCCAGGTCTGGACGGCGCTCGTTCATCCACTGCTGCCGCAACTCAAGATCTCTTTCGAGCAGGGTCTGCCCAAAGGACTCCCATTGCCGCTCCGTCAACTGTGCATTTGAAAACCGGGACCCCTCGTCCTGCTGGGTCTTCGCGTAGCTTTGTGCATACGCGTTCGCGACGCGTCCCGGCAGGCTGTCATTGCGTACAACACCCAGTGCCAGTGTCCCGTATCCATCGGCTCCCGGCAGTTGCGACAGGTAGTTCCAGTAAAGCTCGCGGTTGCCGTCTCTGGCATAGCTGCCAAGGACGCTCAGATCCCGTTCGGTCAATCCACTCATACCCTGCCCCTTCTCTTCCTTGAATCACTGATCACTCGGACCGGGTGCGCGCGATGACGTCCCTGACGGCCTCTTCCATGCGCTTCCAGTCCTTCAGAAACGCTCTCTTGTAGTCCAGGCTGACGGACAGCTTGTTGTCGATGTCCACGAAGTAATGAACGCAGCCCGCTGCCACTTCCCCAGGCTCACTGATCACCTCGCGCCCCTCCAGCCGCACGCCGTCGCGTCGGAATTCCTCGCCGTCACATTTGATGAACGAGCTGATCCGGCCGTCGCCCTGACGTGCGATATACCAGTCTCTTTCGTAGGCGGGATTGCGCACAGGCGGCTTTCCGTACCGCGCCTCATACTTCTTCGCGTACACCACCATCTTCGCCTCATCGATTGCATAGGGCGTCAGGCCCAAGGTCTCCGGCTGTGCAACGCGTTGATCGAGACGGTCCCTGGGATCCTCCCTTTCCACAGAACCCTCCTCCGTGATGGCTTCATTTGACGACAGCCTTGAAAGCAGTGTTTCAACGGGGACGCGATCGACGTAGTTGATCCGAATGGGAATCTCCTTCCGGAAATCATTCGTACGCGGATTCGCCCGGGCGCCCGGCGGCGTCGGCGTCATGTCCGGCCACTCGATGACCAGCGTCACGCCCTCGCCCGGCCACGGTGCGATCTGGCTGTCCAGGTAGTTGGCCGGGATGCGGAAAATGTTCGGCCCCAGCTTCACGTCCACGGGGGCATCGGTATAGGTGTGACCGTTGATCGTGCGGCCGGTCTGCGTTGCGCCGGACATGGCGGGATTCCTTTCGAGTTCGGTGGACGGTGGCCGCGCACACGCGCTGGCACTCACTGCGATGGCAAGTGCAAGCGTCAGGCAACGGCTGGGGGACATCACGTGCATGGGCATTCCGTTGCAGGGTTCCGGCGCCACTATAGGGAACCGGGCGTCAACGGAACAGGAACCGCATCGCAACCCTTCATGGAACCAGGCGGCGCTCATGCGCTGCCTGCGGTGCTGCGGTTATTGCTTCGGCGCTCCACTCCAGGTCTCAGCCGTCGCTGTCCGTGCTCCCATGGCCGCGATAGGTTTCACCCCACTCGCGCATCGCCAGCAGCACCGGCACCAGCGTGCGGCCGAACTCGGAAAGCTCGTACTCCACCTTCGGCGGCACTTCCGGGTACACGTGGCGGATCACCACGCCATCGGCTTCCAGTTCACGCAGCTGGCTGGTGAGCATGGACTGGGTGGCATTGGGCACCCGCCGCGTCAGTTCCATGAAACGCCGCTTGCCCGTCACCAGATGAAAGAGGATGACGGGCTTCCACACGCCCCCTATCACCGACAGCGTGACCTCCACGGCGCACCCGCTCTTGCCGTCCCAACGCTTGCTACGCATGAATACTCCGGAAAACCATAGTACCTACGGAAAATCATCGTTCTTGTTGCGATAAGGGTGCGAGCCTAGCATGGGCGCATCCACTGAACGTGAGCCCCCACCATGAGTTTCAAGGCACTGCTGACCCGCAAAACGAACGACGGCGTATCCACGGAACTGGTCGATTTCGATGATGCCAACCTGATGGACGGCGACGTGCTGGTGCAGGTCGAGTACTCCACACTCAACTACAAGGATGCGCTTGCCCTCACCGGCAAGAGTCCGGTCATCCGTAAGTTCCCGCTCATTCCCGGCATCGATCTGGCAGGCGTGGTGCTGGAATCCAGCACGCCCGACTTCAAGCCAGGCGACCGCGTTGTACTCAATGGCTGGGACCTGAGCATGGGCCACCATGGCGGCCTGGCACAGCGCGCCCGCGTGCGAGGCGAATGGCTCAACAGGATTCCCGGCAACCTGACCACCCGCGATGCCATGGCCATCGGTACCGCCGGCTACACCGCCATGCTGTGCGTGCTGGCCCTGGAACATGCCGGTGTGACGCCCGACAAGGGCGATGTGCTGGTGACCGGCGCCAACGGTGGCGTCGGTTCGATCGCGGTGGCAATCCTTTCAAAGCTGGGCTATCGCGTGGTGGCCGCTACCGGGCGCCTCGAACACGCCGAGTACCTGCACAGCCTGGGCGCGGCCGAGATCATCGATCGCGCACAGCTTTCAGAGCCGCGCGACCGGCCGGTGAGCGCCGAGCGCTGGGCCGGCGTGGTGGATGTGGCGGGTGGCCCTACCCTTGTCAACGCGATTGCCGAGACGAAATACCGCGGTGCCGTCGCCGCCTGTGGACTGGCGCAAAGCGATGCACTGCACGGCTCGGTGCTGCCCTTCATTCTTCGCAACGTGACCCTTGCGGGCGTAGATTCGGTGAATGCGCCGCAGGACGTTCGCCAACGTGCGTGGGACCGGCTTGCCACCGACCTGAATCCGCAGAAGCTGGAAAGCACGGTGCAGCTGATTGGGCTTGCCGACGTGCTTGAGGTCTACGAGCAGATCATTCCGGGCAGGGTGCGCGGGCGGATTGTCGTGGATGTGAATGCTTGAGGAAGTTTCCCCAGCGCATTCCATCCGGCGACGAATGGTGAACACGTCATGAAACCATGCGGGCGGCGGTGGTCGCTTGCCACTGCCGCTCGCATACGCTCAGCTTTCCGCCGACTGTGGACACCGTCATGTCAATGACTGCACTCGCACTTGCGACCGCTCTCTCCGGCCTGCCCGACATTGCCTGGGAGCGCGAGCGCAGCGAAGACGCACACCAGCTGATGCTCTGCCAGATCCATCGCGATGAGTTGATGCAGGATGACGCGAAGAACGATGCCTACCAGCGCGCCAAGGCGGTCTGCGATCTTCTGGGGCGTGAGTACAAGAACAAATGGGATTTCGATACGCAGGAGGCATTGGCGGCATCGGCCGTGGATCTGGATGAGCTGATCCGGCGGGGAGACCTGGTTGAGGTGCCTCCCACAAGGCGGGACCGCGCCTACGAGTGATTCCGTGCTGGCAGGTGCTGGCACCCGGAGTTGCCGCAGGGTAACCGGGTCCAGCGCCAATCGGTGCGGCTAGCGGATGCGACTCCGCGCCAGTGCCAGGCGCCTGATCTCGTCTGGCAGAAGGACGATGCCGTCCTCCATCTCGATGCGCATCTGCGAGACATCACCCTCGTGCCCCTGCATTGCAGCGGTCACCAGACTCTTCAGTGCATCCGTGCGGATATCGTAGCCGCCGACGGTGTGCTTCAAGGTACCCACACAGTTCCAGTCGATTTCCATGAGCGGCGTCCACGTCCAGAGGCTTCATGCTGGCAACGGCCTTCGCTTACGTCAATGAATCCGGTGGTACGGCCGACCATGAAACGAAAGGCCACGCGCGTCGTCAAGGCCCCTTATCATGGAGGGCTAAGGGCTCTGCAAGCCCAGTTGACGTATGCAAGGCAGTATCTGGATGTCTATGGAATGGCGCCCCTCGGGCTGGGGCCTACGTGTGACCCGCTCGCCGGACTGGCAGCTGCGACTTGACGGCGAACACGTCGAGCTTTTGATTGAAGGTCGCCAGTACCGGCAGCACGTGGCTGACGACGAGCGCGTGCAGGTCATCCCTGGACTCTTCTGGGCCAAGGTCGCCCTGCAGACCCAGGACGACGGCGTGCTGACCATGGATGGACTGCCCAACGGCCAGGCCTCCCGGCTTGCAGCAGCGCTGCAGCAGGTACGCTTTGCGAGTACCACGCGAGGTCGCAGGGCACTGTTCGACACGATTCTGGAGCAGATCCAGTCGTGGCTGGCCGAAGCAGATGCCCTCACCGACCGGGGTAGCACCGCCCGCCGCTGGATCACGCACGAACAACAGCAGGCACTGCTGGCCGGTCGCCCCGCCCTGCCGCTCCCGCCACGCGAGCTGGAACAACTGTTCCTCGATGAGGATGTGCACCAGGACCTGCATTCGCCCAGCAACCGTGCAGCGCTGGACGCCCTGCACGACTGGCAGTTGGACTGGCCCGCCGTGTGGGCCGACGCCAACGCGGCCATGGCCACACGCGAACTGGAGCTTGCCAGGGACTTCCTGGACCGGGTCGAGAGCAAGCCCCTGACCGAGGAACAAGCCCGCGCCGTCATCTGCTTCGACAACCGCGTGCAGGTCGTCGCTTCCGCTGGCTCTGGCAAGACCTCCACGATGGTCGCCAAGGCCGCTTATGCCATCGATCGCGGCTTTGTCGAACCCGAACGGATCGTGATGCTCGCCTTCAACAAGGACGCCGCGAAGGAGCTGGAAGAGCGCGCGCAGCGATGCTTCGACCGGCTCGGCATGGGCAACACCGTGGTGGAGGCCCGGACCTTCCACGCCCTGGGCCTGGCAATCATCGCCAAAGCCACAGGGCGCAAGCCCGACATCCCGGATTGGACCATCGACGCGACGCTCGGCTTCAACAAGCTGGCCGAACTGGTGGACGACCTGAAGGATCGCTCGACCCACTTCCGCACCCAATGGGACATGTTCCGCCTGGTGTTCGGGCGCGATCTGCCGCCATTCGGTGAGCAAATGGAGGCCGATGGTTACGACCGCGATGGCTCGCCCTATATCCGCACGCTGCAGGGTGAGCGGGTAAAGAGCCTGGAAGAGTGCGTGATCGCCGACTGGCTCTTCTACAACGGCGTGACGTATGACTACGAGCGCCGCTACGAATTTGATACGGCGACCGACACCCACCGCCAGTATCGCCCCGACTTCTATTACCCGGACGCCGGGCTGTATCACGAGCACTTTGCACTGGATGCCGATGGCCAACCGCCGAAGCACTTTGCCAACTACAGCGAAGGGATGCACTGGAAGCGCCAGCAGCATGTGGCGCGCGGCACGGCCCTTGTCGAGACGACCTCGTTTGGCCTGCGCAGCGGACATGCCCTGCTGGACCTCGCAGAGAAGCTTGGCGAGTTTGACATCGAACTCGACCCGAACCCGGACCGCGAACTGCCCGATCAAGGCGCCAAGCCGATGCCGGACGCGGACCTGATCGGCCTGATGCGCACCTTCATTGCCCATGCCAAGAGCAACTGCCTGACGCTGGACGATATGGCCGCGCGCCTGCGGCAGATGCCTGAGGATCAGTTCAAGGAACGACACCGTCGCTTCCTGGAAATCGCAGGGCCGGTTTTCCAGGCCTGGGACAACGCACTGGCTGACGAGCGCAGCATCGACTTCGAGGACATGCTCAACATGGCCGCCGGGCTGCTGGAACAGGGCCACTATGAATCACCCTACGAACTGGTGATGGCCGACGAGTTCCAGGACGCATCGCGCGCCCGTGCGCGCCTCTGCCGCGCCTTGGTCAGCCAACCGGGCCGCCATCTGTTCGCGGTGGGCGATGACTGGCAATCGATCAATCGCTTCGCCGGTGCCGACGTTTCGGTGATGACCGGATTCCGCGAGGGGATGGGGCATGGCCAGGTACTGAAGCTCGAGCAGACATTCCGCTGCCCTCAGGCGCTCTGCGATGCTTCCAGTCACTTCGTCAGCAGGAACCCCGCGCAGATCGTCAAGGAGGTTCGCTCTACTACACCGGCGATGGGCCCGGTGCTGCAGGCGTTCCAGATGCACCGGCGTGAGGAGGTGCAGGATGGCGTTCGCCAATACCTCGCCACGTTGCACCAGCAGCTGCTGTCCGGTGCCGTTCCACAGGGCCGCAACGGGCGCGTGACGGTCTTTGTTCTGGGGCGCTACCGCGCGGATCGGGGTGCAGTGCCTTCGGATTGGAAGACGGCCTTCGGCAGCACGATGGACGTCGAGTTCCTCACGGTCCATCGGTCGAAAGGACGCGAAGCGGACTACGTGATCCTGCCGGGCATGATCAACCGCAGCTTCCCGAGCCTGCGCGCGGATGACCCTGTGCTTTCGCTGGCAATGCCGGATGGGGATACCTATCCGCTGAGCGAAGAACGGCGGTTGTTCTATGTCGCGCTGACGCGTGCGCGACGCTCGGTTGCGATGTTCACCCTGCAGGGGAAGCACTCGCCATTCCTGGATGAGCTGGTGGAGGAAGGTGTTGTGGAGGTGACCGGGATTTCAGGCGCGGCGATCCACGAAGAGCGCTGCCCGGTGTGCAAGGTGGGCGTGTTCGTGGACCGCAATGGGCCGCATGGGGCCTTCCGGTCGTGCTCCAGTTACCCGTTGTGCCACAACAAGCCGAAGAGTGGGCGTCGCGGGTAGCCGTTCAGGATCTGCCACCCGTTCGAACACGCCAACACTAAACCTCAGCGGTGGGATACCGACTGTAACGGCGGCAGGGCCATCGACTCCCACTTTCCGACAATTAGAAAGCCGGCATTGAGCCGGCTTATGGATCTTTCTCCAGCGCCTGCGTCAACGCTTTGAGCACAGCCTTCTCAAGCTGAGCACGATGTCCGCAAAGCCATAAAGAAAGGGCGCCGCAAGAAGCGCGGAGACACCTGATCCCAGAAGCCAGGGAACAGTGCCAGTAAGCGCCAACACGATGCTGATGACGCCAACCGCGGCCGACAAACCTCCGACCGTCTGGATGACAAGCGGCAGCGTCTCACTCTCTACTCGTGACCGTTCTGCCGAAGCCGGGTCCACCGCATCCATTTCACTCATGATCAGTCCTATCCGTGAAACCTGAATACTAGCTCAGTAAACGGCGTTTCGCGCTCATGTCTCTTGGAACATCCCACCGATCCGATGGGAGCCCTTCTTATCCGCCGACTCAGAAGGACACAGGGGTACGGCGCACCGCTTCCTGTTCGAGCCACAGCAGGGTCATCGACAGCAGACTCAGCGCGAAACAGCGGGACCACTTCCAATGCAGCAACGGCCAGAATCGATTCTTTGATTCTCTGCGGGGAGATTTTTGCGCCCCCCTCTCGTCAGCTGAGGACAGCTGCGCAGGTAGAGAAGCCTGAGAAAACAAAAAGGCCCCTATCTCTAGGGGCCTTCTGGAATCCTGGCGGAGAGAGTGGGATTCGAACCCACGGAAGGTTTAACCCTTCGCCGGTTTTCAAGACCGGTGCCTTAAACCGCTCGGCCATCTCTCCAATCGGGTCCCGGTCGCCCGGGCAGCGGCGTATTCTCGCACGTGAAGCGCATTTGCCCAAGACCACCCTTGCCCCCACCCTTCGCATCCGGCACGGTGGGGCCTTCACCGCAATCGGAGCCCCCATGGCCCACCTCGACCTGGCCAACCTGCGCACCACCCTGCTGGACGACACCCAGCTGGCCGCAGTGGCCCTGCACCGCGCCTTCGCCGGGCACCTGCCGGTCAGCAGCGGGCATCTGGTGGTCTGCGATCCGCTGGTCCAGGCCGAGGCGCCGGCGCTGGCCGACTACACCGCGCCGCTGGGCCGGCATCCGGTCGAGATCATCGTGCACAGCGGCCGCCCGGCGTTGGCCGTGGTCTGGTTCAAGCCTCGCGAAGCTCTCACTGCGACCGCCCTGCACTGGCAGATGGCGCACTGGACCACGCAGGACCTGACCGGACTGGATGAGGACAGCTTCATCGGCTACCCGGTCGACGCCGGCATCGGTTGTTTCATGGATACCGACACCCAGCAGGCGCTGCTGGCGCTGATCGAACAGGCCGATGGCGACGAAGAGAGTGAATGGTCGGATGCACTGATCGATCACGATGGCCTGGATGAAGGCGCCGAATACCGCCCTTGGGGCGAGGACTCACCGCATGGCCTGGTCGTATTCACCAGCGGCTGGGGCGACGGCGTCTATCCGAGCTACTGGGCACTGGATACCTCCGGCATTCCGGTCGCTCTGGTCACCGATTTCCTGTGCATCCAGGGCGGTGACGGGCGCGATGAGCGCGAGATCGCCGACCAGGCCTATCGCGAAAGCCTTCCACCAGAAGAAGCCGAAGCGTTGGCACGGCTGGTAGCCGCCGTAGAGCGCGATGACGCGGATGCGCTGCGTGACCTGCTGAAGGATGCGCCACAGCGCGCCAACCAGATTGAGCCCGGATGCGGCGGCACCGCGCTGTTCGAGGCGATCCGCCTGGATCGTCCGCAGGCATTGCGGGTGCTGTTGCAGGGCGGCACATTGCCGGCGATGCCCGAGCGCCTGCACATGAGCAAGGTGACCAGCTATCTGGACTATGCGCGTTTCCTGAAGAAACCACGCAGCGCGGAGCTGATAGCGGTGCTGGAAGCACCGGTCATTGCCGAGCCCGCACCGGCCGCACCGCCGCGGCGCAGCTTCTGGGACCGGCTGTTCGGCCGGAACTAATCGGCGCCGGAATACAGAAACGCCGGGCATGGCCCGGCGCTACCTTCCTGCATTCTCAGCCCGCATCCACCGCCAGCGCACCCAGCGCACTGGCCTTGATCCGCTCCTTGGCCTTTTCACAGGCGCCACCGCAATCCAGGCGCGAGGCCTCCAGCTGCGGCGGCAGGTGCTCGGCCAGAAAGTCGATGAACACGCGCACCGCCGGCAGCAGGCCGCGGCGCGAGGCGAACACAGCGTGGCACACGCCCTGCGGCAGCGACCAGTCGGGCAGCACCACTTCCAGCTCGCCGTTGCGCACGGCGTCGGCGCAGACGGTTTCCGGCAGCATGGTGATGCCGAAACCGTCCTTCACCATGCTCTGCAGCAGCGGGAAGTCGAAGCCGGCCACGCGCGGCTGCAGGTCGACCCGGCGCACTTCGCCTTCCGGGCCGTGCAGCTCCCAGCGCTGACGCGCTTCGTCTTCGCTGATGCTGAGGGTGACGTGCTGGGTCAACTCTTCCGGGTCCTTCGGGCGGCCGGCGCGATCCAGGTACTTCGGGCTGGCCACCAGCAGTTCCTGCACCTGGCCGAAGCTGCGCATCACCAGACTGCCATCGTCATCCAGGCGCGAACGCACGCGCAGGGCCACGTCGTAGCCTTCGTTGATGATGTCCACGCGGCGGTTGCTGATGTTCAACTGCAGGCGCACCTTCGGGTACTGCTCAAGGAACTTGGGCAGCAGTTTGGGCAGCTGCATCTGCGCCAGCGACACCGGCACGCTGGCGCGCACCACGCCGCGCGGTTCCGCACTGAGGCGGTCCACCACTTCGCGGGCGGCCTGGGCCTCGGCCAGCATCGTCTGCGCATGGCGGTGCACGCTGGTGCCGACGTCGGTCACGGCGAAACGACGGGTGGAGCGCTGCAGCAAGCGCACGCCCAGGTCGGTTTCCAGCTGGCTGATGCGGCGGCTCAGGCGCGACTTGGGAATACCCAGTGCACGCTCGGCGGCGGCGAACCCGCCGTGGTCGACCACCATCGCGAAATAGTACAGATCATTCAGGTCATGCATGCCCGAGTTCCATATCTAGAACAATACGTGGCATTCAACCACCTTTATCCCGCCTTTGCAACAACCTATCGTTCTCTCCGTCGGCGGGGCACCCCGCCCCTTCCTCCCAGAACATAGGTGACTGCCATGAAGCTTCTGCATCTCGACGCCAGCGTGCTTGGCGACAACTCCGTGTCCCGCCAGCTGTCGGCCGCCGTGGTCGCCCGCTTCACCGGCCAGATCGACGGCCTGCAGGTCGATTATCGCGATCTTGACGCAGATCCGGTACCGCATCTGCGCAGCAGCTCGCTGGCCAGGACCGACGCCGCCGAGGCAACCGATGCCGAACAGGTGATGCAGCAGTTCCTTGAGGCCGACATCGTGGTGATCGGCGCACCGATGTACAACTTCAGCATCCCGTCCACGCTGAAGGCCTGGATCGACCGCGTGGCCGTGGCCGGCCGCACCTTCAAGTACACCGAGAACGGCCCGGTGGGCCTGGCCGGTGGCAAGCGGGTGATCATCGCCAGCAGCCGTGGCGGCATCTACACCGACTCGCCGGCCGACTTCCAGGAGCCATTCCTGCGCCAGGTGTTCGCCTTCATGGGCATCAATGACGTCGAGTTCGTGCGCGCCGAAGGCATCGCCTACTCGCCGCAGCACCGTGAAGACGCCATTGCCGGTGCGCTGGCAGCACTGCCGTCGCACGAAGCGGCCGAAGCCGCTGCTGCATAAGCGTTCCAGCGTTCGGCGCCCCTCTCTCCTCGTCTGGGCGCTGAACGCGGGCCGGGATCCCCTCCCCCATCCCGGCCCACCCTGGCGGCCCCGCTTTGCGGGGCCGTTTTTTTGTGTCTGGTCAGAGGGCCCCATCCACGCATGGCGTGGATCTGCTGCACGTGTGCGTGGATTCGCTGCCATGCACGGCGCTCACCAGAACGTTAGGCTGGGGCCATGAACTACATCGTGACCACTGCACACCGCAGCGAGTTTCCGCACCCGATCACCCTGCGCCGTGGTCAGGCACTAGTGGTGGGCGAACGTTATGAAGGCCCGGAGGGCTGGGACGACTGGTTCCTGTGCGAAGCCGGAGGGCAGCGGCCTGGATTCGTACCGGCGCCTGTGATCGGTCGGGATGCGCAGGGTGGCGCGTTTGCCACGGAGGATTACTGCGCGCGGGAACTGGATATGGATCCCGGGCAGCTGCTGCGCGGGCAGCGCACGCTCAATGGCTGGGCGTGGTGCGTGCCGGAGGCCGGCGACCCGGGATGGGTGCCGTTGGAGAAGTTTCGCGCTGTGGAGTGATCACGGCGGTTCATCCACGCATGGCGTGGATTCGGTGCCATGCAAGCATGGCACCCACCAGAGCCGCAGCGCCGCCCGATCAGGGAATCAGGCGATGGTTTCCAGGCCGCCCATGTACGGGCGCAGGGCCTCCGGCACGGTGATGCTGCCGTCAGCGTTCTGGTAGTTCTCCATCACTGCGATCATCGCGCGGCCAACAGCCACGCCCGAGCCGTTCAGCGTGTGCGCCAGTTCCGGCTTGCCGGTGGCCGGGTTGCGCCAGCGGGCCTGCATGCGGCGGGCCTGGAAATCACCACAGTTCGAGCACGAGGAAATCTCGCGATAGGTCTCCTGCGACGGCAGCCAGACTTCCAGGTCGTAGGTCTTCACCGCCGAGAAGCCCATGTCGCCGGTACACAGCAGCACCTTGCGGTACGGCAGGCCCAGCTTTTCCAGCACCACTTCGGCGCAACGGGTCATGCGCTGGTGTTCAGCATCGCTCTCTTCCGGGCGACAGATCGAGACCAGCTCGACCTTCTCGAACTGGTGCTGGCGGATCATGCCGCGCACGTCGCGGCCGCCGCTGCCGGCTTCGGAACGGAAGCACAGCGAGTGGGCGGTCATGCGCAGCGGCAGGCGCTCAGCGTCGAGGATCTCGTCGCGAGCGATGTTGGTCAGCGAAATTTCCGAGGTCGAGATCAGATAACGCTTCTGCTCACCCAGTTGGGTGATGAACATGTCCTCTTCAAACTTGGGCAGCTGACCGGTGCCGTACAAGCTGTCGGCATTGACGATCACCGGCACGTTGGTCTCCTGGTACTCATGCTCCCCGCTGTGCAGGTCGAGCATGAACTGGGCCAGGGCACGATGCAGGCGCGCGATCGGGCCGCGCAGCACAGTGAATCGCGAGCCGGACAGCTTGGCCGCGGTCTCGCCGTCGAGCCACTTGTTGCGGGCGCCCAGCTCAACGTGGTCGAGCACCTTGAAGTCGAACTGGCGCGGGGTACCCCAGCGCGCCTGCTCCACGTTCTCGTTCTCGTCGGCACCGGCCGGCACGTCATCGGCCGGAAGGTTCGGAATGCCCATCGAGATCGCTTCGATCTTCTCGCGCAGCTCATCCAGGGCCACTTCCGAGGCCTTCAGCTCGTCGGCGAAGGCAGCGACCTCGGCCATGATGGCCGAAACGTCTTCGCCCTTGGCCTTGGCCTGGCCGATGGCCTTGGAACGGCTGTTGCGCAGGCTCTGCAGCTCCTGGGTCCGCACCTGGATGCGCTTGCGATCAGCCTCCAGGGACTCCAGGGCAGACACGTCGAGCTCGAAGCCACGGCTGGTGCGCAGGCGTTCGGCGAGGTCGGCGGGCTGGTGGCGGAGCAGGGCTGGATCAAGCATGGCAGGTGTCGTGGTGGGTATCAGGGATGGGATTATCGCTTGTTATACGGATTTCTGCCGCCCGGTTCATTCTGGCCGTGGCAGAATCGAGCCATTCCGTACTGGTCCGGTCCATGTCTGCACCCCGCTCGTCGTCCGCCAAGTCGTTCACTGTGCATATCCCGCGCAACGCCCTGAAGATCGCCGGCATCGCCTTCGGCGTGGGCGTGCTGCTGTTCGTGCTGGTCTGGCTGACCGGCCGTGACAAGGAGTTCTTCCGCGCCGACCCGGCCGCACAGACCCCGCAGGAAACCGCCCAGGTCGAGCCCCTGCCGGAACCGTTGGCCGCTGCGGCCGGTTCCAGCGACATGCCGGACGCCAAGCCGGCACCGGTGGAGGAGGAAGCGCCGAAGCTGGTCGAAACCGCCCCGCCGCCGCCCGCCCCGATCGCCGAGCCGGCCCCGGCCACCCCGGGCGCGGCGCCTGCCACGACCGGCAACAGCCAACCGATGCCGATTGCCGGTCAGTCGCCGCCACCGTCCTATCCCGCCGCTGCACTGCGCGCCGGTGAAACCGGCACCGTGGTGGTACGCGTGGATGTGGACGCCACCGGCTATCCCAACAACGCCACGGTGATCCAGCGAAGCGGTTCGCGCGAACTCGACCGTGCCGCCACCGACGCCGTGCGCCGCTGGCGTTTCACCCCGGCGCAGAGCAACGGCCAGGCCGTGCCCGGCAGCATTGAAGTGCCGTTCGACTTCAAGACGCAGTAACTGAACACTTCCCGGCAGGCAAACTGAACCCTGCCGGTGACGTTGACGCAACGCTGACACTTCCCGTCCATGGCTCGGGCAACACTGCCCACGTCGTCCATTGACGGAAGGAGTTTGCGATGACTGCCACCACCCACGAAGACCTTCATTCGCCGCAGCTGCAGCAGGATTCAAGCGTGCAGCACAAGCCCACGTCGCCCTGGATGTGGATCGCGCTGATCGTGGCGATGTTTGCAGCCGCCCTGCTGTGGCTGCGTCATTCCAACCAGGAAGATGTGGCGCCGGCGCCGGTCGGCGAGCGCATGTTGCCAGCCCCTGAGCAGGCCGCAGTAGCCGATGCAGCGGTGCCCGCAGCGCGCCAGGCGGCGCCGGCTACCGCTTCGCGGAAGGCCTCACCGGTGGTGCGCAATCGTGAGGCCCGCCCGCTGGCCAGCAACCGCATGCCCACCTACCCCGCCGCCGCGCTGCGTAGTGGCGTGCAGGGCAGCGTGATCGCCAGCCTGAATGTCGATACCCGCGGCAATGTCGCCAATGCCGCGATCGTTTCGCGCAGCGGCGAGCGCAGCCGCGACCTGGATCGTGCGGTGCTGAACACCGTGCAGAACTGGAAGTTCCAGCCGGCGATGCACGAAGGCCGTGCCGTCGCCAGCGTGGTGCGGGTCCCGGTGGATTTCCGTACCGAGCAGCGTTGATCGCGGACGAGGGGTTCGTGATGTTTAGACGGAGGCTTCGGCCTCCGTCCTTTTATGCGGAAAGGCGTGCCAACCAAGGTTGGCACCTACCGGCTGATGTGAGCGTGCCGGCCAAGGTTGGCACCTGCCAGGCAGTGCGATCCGCCGGGCATGACCCGGCGGTCGCGATGCTGATCAGGCCAGGTTGAACCCGGCGCTGCGCGCCAAGCCATCGAAATCCGGGAAGGATGTGGCGACGTTGGCGATGTCGTTGATGCGCACTTCGCCGTCACTGACCTGGCCGGCAATGGCGAACGCCATGGCAATGCGATGGTCACCGTGGCTTTCGATGGTGCCGCTGCCCAGGCGCACGCCGCCGTGCAGGGTGGCGCCGTCTTCGGTCTCGTCCACTTGCATGCCCAGCGCGCGCAGGCCGGTGGCCATCGCCGCAAGGCGGTCCGACTCCTTCACCCGCAGCTCGGCTGCACCGCTCACCACGGTCTGGCCTTCGGCCGCTGCTGCCGCAACGAACAGCGCCGGGAACTCATCGATCATGTCTGGCACCAGCTCTTCCGGAATGCGCGCGCCCTTCAAAGGGGCGTAGCGCACCACCAGGTCCGCCACCGGTTCACCGCCCTGCTCGGCCGGATTCTCTTCGGTGATGTCCGCACCCATCAGCCGCAGCGCGTGCAGCAGGCCGGTGCGGCGCGGATTCAGGCCGACCTGCTTCAAGCGCAGCTCGGAGCCGGGAATGATGCTGGCAGCCACCAGATAGAACGCGGCAGACGAGAAGTCAGCCGGCACCACGATGTCCGTGGCGCGCAGGCGCTGACCACCGCGCAGGCGCGCCTTGCCCGGCGAGAATTCGATGTCCACGCCGAACGCGGACAGCATGCGTTCGGTGTAGTCGCGGGTCGGGTGCGGTTCGACAACGCTGGTTTCGCCCTGTGCGTACAGGCCTGCCAGCAACACCGCCGACTTGATCTGCGCGCTGGCCACCGGCGAGGCGAAGTCGATGCCATGCAGCGTCTGGCCGCCATGCACGTGCAGCGGCGGCGTGCCGTCATCCTGGGTGTCGATCTTCGCGCCCATCTGCGACAGGGGGCCGGTGACACGGCGCATCGGGCGGCCGGACAGCGACTCATCGCCGATCAGCGTGCAGTCGAACGCCTGGCCTGCCAGCAGGCCGGCCAGCAGGCGCATGCCGGTGCCGGCGTTGCCGCAGTCCAGCGGCGCATCCGGGGCCTGCAGGCCGTCGACACCGACGCCGTGCACGATGCGCTGCGACGGGCTGGGCGTTTCGATGCGCACACCCAGCTGGCTGAAGATGCGCGCGGTCGCGCGGGTGTCTTCGCCTTCCAGGAAGCCTTCGATATGCGAGGTACCATCGGCCAGCGCGGCGAACATCACCGAGCGGTGCGAGACCGACTTGTCGCCGGGAATGGTCAGGCTGCCCTGCAGCGGCTGGCCCTTGCGGGCGATCCAGTGTTGCGCGTTGCTCATCGTTCGATCATTCCGTAAACGCCGGCAGCGCCGGCGATGCATCAGGGGGCGGCGACCGAGGCCGCCACAGCAACTCTCAGGGCACGGCCACCGGATAGGAACCCAGCACCTTGATCTGCGCCGAGTGCGCTTCCAGTTCGGCCAGCGCGGCCTGCATCGGCGCGTCGTCGATGTGGCCGGCCAGGTCGATGAAGAAGCCGTATTCCCACTTGCCGTGGTGCGACGGGCGCGACTCGATGCGGTTCATGCTGATGCCGTGGCGGGCGAACGGGCTGAGCACGTCGAACAGCGCACCGGGCTTGTCATGGATGAACACCAGCACCGACGTGCGATCGTGGCCGGAGGTCGGGAAGATGTTGCGGCCCACCACCAGGAAGCGGGTGGTGTTGTCGGCATCGTTCTGGATCGGCTTGGTGACCACCTTCTTCAGGCCGTACACATGGCCGGCGCTCTCACCGCCGATGGCCGCCGCATCATCGGCGTTGCGCGCACGGCGCGCACCTTCGGCATTGCTCGAGACCGGAATCTTCTCGGCCTTCGGCAGGTTGGCGCGCAGCCACGCCGAGGTCTGCATGAACGACTGCGGATGCGCGTAGATGCGCTCGATGTCCTCGATGCGGCCGCTGCGCGACATCAGGTACTGCTGTACGCGCAGTTCCACTTCGCCACAGATCTTCAGGTTGGAGGTCAGGAACATGTCCAGGGTGATCTGGATGGTGCCCTGCCCCGAATTTTCCACCGGCACCACGCCGAAATCGGCATTGCCTGCTTCCACTTCCTGGAACACTTCTTCGATGCTGGCCATCGGCAGGCCCAGCGCGGAGCGACCGAAGTGCTTGAGCACGGCCTGCTGGCTGAAGGTACCTTCCGGACCCAGGTAGCCGATTTTCAGCGGCTCCTGCTGGGCCAGGCAGGCCGACATGATCTCGCGGTAGACGTGCACCAGCAGCTCATCGCTGAGCGGGCCTTCGTTGCGATCCACCACCATGCGCAGCACCTGCGCTTCGCGCTCGGGGCGGTAGTAGTCGACGGCGGCGGCGAGCTTGCCCTTGGCCTTGCCGACCTGATGGGCGAAGCGCGCGCGCTCGGCGATCAGGCCCTGGATGTCGCGGTCGATCTGGTCGATCTTTGAACGCACATCGGCCAGCGCCAGCGGCGCCAGGGTGGGTGCCGGGTTCGAGGCGGACTTGGCCTTGCCCTTCGCCTTGGCGGGCGCGCTGTCCTTGGCCGGTTCGGCCTTCTTCGGCGTCGTCTTGCTGGATTTGCTGCTTGCCATCGGAATTCCTTGTTGCGGGGCCCGCACCCGACGGTGCGCGCCGTTCATTGCTCAGCCGTGACGCTGCTGGAAATCGGCCATGAAGGCGACCAGCGCCTCGGCCCCGGCCAGCGGCATGGCGTTGTACAGCGAAGCGCGGATGCCCCCGACCACCTTGTGCCCCTTCAGCGCCAGCAGGCCAGCGGCCTTGGCTTCGACGACGAAGCGGGCATCGAGCTCGGCATCGGGCAGGAAGAACGGGATGTTCATCCGCGAACGGGCCGCATGTGCGACCTCGTTGCGGTAGAAGCCGCCAGAGCCGTCGATGGCGCCGTAAACCAACGCGGCCTTTGCGGCGTTGCGCTTGGCGAACTCGGCCACGCCGCCTTCGGCCAGCATCCACTTGAACACCAGGCCAGCCAGGTACCAGTTCCAGGTCGGCGGGGTGTTGAGCATCGAATCGCGGGCGACGTGTGAGCGGTAATCGAAGATGTCCGCACGCGGCTGGCCACTGCGCTCGAGCAGGTCGCGGCGGATGATCATCACCGCGATGCCGACCGGGCCGAGGTTCTTCTGCGCGCCAGCATAGATCACGCCATAACGGCGCACGTCCAGCGGCTCGCTGGCGATGGACGAGCTGAAATCAGCGATCAGCGGAACGTTGCCGGTGTCGGGCACATCACGGAACTCGACGCCGTGGATGGTCTCGTTGGCGGTGATGTGCACGTAGGCGGCATCGGGTGACAGCCGCCAGTCGGCACGTGCCGGCAGCTCGCGGTAGCCGTTGGCCTCGCTGCTGGCGGCGATGTTGACGTCGACGTAGACACCGGCCTGCTTGACCGCCGTCTTGCCCCAGTGGCCACTGACCACGTAATCAGCGCGCTGGCCGGGGGCGGCGAAGTTGAGCGGGATCAAGGCCTGCTGGGTGGTGGCACCACCGGACAGGAACAGCACCGCATAGTCTTCGGGGATATCGAGCAGGCGACGCAGGTCGGCCTCGGCCTCGGCGGCCACGGACATGAATTCCGCGCCGCGATGGCTCATTTCCACGATCGAGGCACCGGTACCGTGCCAGTCCAGCATTTCCGCCTGCGCCTGGCGCAGGACCGATTCCGGCAAGGTCGCAGGGCCGGCACTGAAGTTGAACGCGCGCGTCATGTCACACCTGTGGGGCAAGATCCCTAGTATGCCGCAGTGCACCAGCCTTGCGGCCTTGTGGCGCAAGGGAAATTTGGTTTCATTGGAATCCATTGGCCGGGCGCACAGCACCGGTAGCCGCCAACCTTGGTTGGCGTACGCCGTCGGGCGTCATGGCCACCGAAGGAGCGTGCCGACCAAGGTCGGCACCTACCAAAGCCGTGTGCTGCCAGGCGTCATGAGCCCTGATGGAGCGTGCCGACCAAGGTCGGCATCTACCAAAGCAGCCCCAGCGGAAGCAGATCAGCGCGCGCCGAACCAGAGCAGCAGGCTGAGCAGCGCGGCCAGCAGCAGCGCACTGACCAGCAGCCACGGCCAGCGCCGGACCCTGCGCGGCACGGCCGGCAGCACCGGCGCCTGCTCGGCGTCCTGGCTGGACTCGTCTTCATCCGGCAGCGGGCGTCGGCGTGGGTCATGCGGTACTTCCAGCACGAACCGGTGTTGGCCATCGAACACCACCTGGTCGCCCGCCTGCAGCCAGCAGTGGCGCACGGCCACGCCGTTGACCCGGGTGCCGTCGGCACTGCCCAGATCGCGCAGCAGCACGCGCTCGCCATGCACTTCCACACGGGCGTGCTGTTCGGCGAAGGCCGGCTCATTGATCTCGATGTCGGCGTCGCCGCCGCGACCGACCAAGCGGGTTCGCGACAGGGTGAAGCTGCGGCCATGGTGCAGGCCGCCGACGCCGCGCAGCAGGCGCTGCTGCTCATCGGAGCCGTCGTCGTTCTTCGGCGCAGGCGCCTGCAGCAGGCTCTCTACCTCGCCCTGCAGGACCATCTCCACACCATCCACGTACACCGCATCGCCCGCACGCAGCAGCGCCATGCGCCGCACCGGGCGGCCGTTCACGTGGATGCCGCGGATGCCGTTGCCGACCTGCAACCAGAGGCCGCGATCGTCCATGCAGAACTGCGCCAGCAGCAGGGCGCCGTTGCCGGCATCGCCGAGCCGCACACTGCCGTTGGCCTGGCGCACGATGCGTTGCACCCCGGGCCTCAGCGGCTGGTCGGGCTGTTGTTGTTGACTGAAGTGAACAAGCAGGTTCTGCACGCGGCGCAGCCTAGCAGGTTGGCCGCCAACGAAGAAGAACCCACGATGAGTGCTTGGCGCGGAGGCCCTCGATGCGCACAATGCTCGCCCTCATTGATCATCCCCGCCCTGCGCCAGGAGCCTGCATGTCCACCATCGATGTCCGCCACGCCCACGCCCTGCCCGACGCACAGGCGCGCGCCGCGATCGAACAGGTTGCCGCCAAGTTGTCCGAGCGCTTCGGCCTGAAGTCGTCCTGGACCGCCGACGTACTGAATTTCTCCGGCAGCGGCGTGGACGGTGCGATCGAACTGCAGCCGGGCGCCGTGCGCGTGACCGCCAAGCTCGGCTTCCTGCTGTCGGCAATGAAGGGCATGGTCGAAGGCGAGATCCAGCGCGTGCTGAAGGAAAAGCTGGGCTGAACCCCGGCGGCGGCCGTCACGGCCGTGCAACGCCAACGCGCGCTACTCTCGGGACAGGCCCAACTCCCACGGGAAGTGCGATGAACCACTACGAAAACGACGACCGCCGCAACGACGACGCCTCGTTCGGTGACCAGGCCGAGCGCTTCTCGCGCAAGCTGAGTGACTCGGCGCAGCAGGTCTGGCTGGCCGGCCTGGGCGCTCTTGGCCGTGCACAGGCTGAAGGCAGCCGCTTCTTTGAGGGTCTGGTGAAGGAAGGCGAAGCCTGGGAGGCCCGCCGCCGTGAACGCCACGGCGAACAGGGCCCGGGCTGGCGCGACAACGTCGAGACCTCGCTGGACGAGGCCCGCGAAAGGGCCTCCGGCACCTGGACCAAGGTTGAGAAGGCCTTTGATGACCAGGTGCAGGGCGTGCTCAAGCGCCTGCACGTACCCACTGCCGACGAGGTGACTGCGCTGGAGGCCCGGATCGACGCGCTGCACGCGCGGTTGGCCAAGCTGGAAAACCGTGCGGCCTCGGGCGCCGATGCCCCCGCACCTGGCAGCCACCAGTCACCCGGCGGCGTGCCCTGACAGGGCGCATGTTGCAATGCAATAAAATTTGATTGACAATCGCGAGCAACCCGCCAATCGCTTCGGCTGCCGTTTGTTCCCTCCCCTCACGGCTTCAGGATTGGCGGGTTTTTCGTGTCCGCCGTATACCGATCTGCGCGCTCCATCACGCTTCCTGTCAGGAACATCCTGACCCAGCCGGGCACCGCGACCTTTACACTGTCGCTCTCCGCTTTCGCCCCTTCCGCCCTACTCCTGCATGCTCCCCTGGATCCTGGCCCTGCTGTCGGCCCTGCTTACCTGTTCCCTGGCCGTTGTCTATCTGTGGTGGATCAAGCGGCGGCAGAAGGAGATGCAACTCGGCCTGCAGGCCTTGGCCGGCATGCACTGGCGCGAATTCTCGGTACTGGTCAAGCGCATGCTGCGCGAGCAGCGCGGCCTGCGAGAGCTGAATGACCCGGGCGAGGAATCCCGTGAGCCGAGCAGCGATTTCCTGCTCAGTGACGGCCCCAACAGCTGGCTGGTGTCGTGCAAGCACGGCCTTGCGTACCGCATCGGCACCGCCGCAGTGAACGAACTGGGTGCGGCCGCGCGCCTGGCCGGCGCCAAGGGCGGCGTGCTGCTGACCGAAGGCCGGATGGAACGCGACGGCCGCAGCGCCGCCGAGAAGCAGGCGGTCGAGGTGCTGGACGGCCCGCGCCTGTGGCCGTTGCTGCAGCCCTATCTTCCGGCGGAAATCGAAACCCGTGTGCGCGCCAGCGCCCGCCATGAAGCCCTGCGCCGGATCGCCATTGCCGCTCTGGCTTCGGCCACGCTGGGCCTGCTGGTCGGCTTGGGCCTGCAAGGGCTGCATGTGCAGGACGCCCCGCCCGTTGGCATGCTGGCGGTCGCCTCCGCGCCGGTCGCGCCTGCGGTTGAGGTGGCGTCCGAACCGGCGCCGGCGCCCGCCAGCATGCCAACGGCCGCCGCGCCTGCACCGGCCACGCCCTCCACCGACGCACGCAGCAACCCCAACCCGGATGCCGCCACCCTGGAGCGCTTCCAGTCCGATCTGTCCCGCGCCTTGGCCGGCAAGCCTGGGATCGCCAGCGGCGTCTGGCTGACCCGGCAGACGCTGGCCATCAACCGCACCGGCGAGCTGGACGCGGTGTGGCCGCAGGTCTGCGAGGAAGTGCTGCACTACCCCGCCCTGCGCAACGTGCGCATCCAGCTCAACGCCCGCCCCGGCGTGGATGAGCCGGTGCGCTGGCGGCAGTGCGCTACGTATTGATGGGGCAGCATCCACGCATGGCGTGGATCTACCGGGGATTCACACGCGTCGCGTAATCCCAACCGGGATTCGGTAGATCCACGCCATGCGTGGATGGAATCCCTATCGCGCGCCCGGCGCGAAGCGCGCCACCAGGTCCCAGGCATCCCCCAGGAACACCTGACGCACGCGGGTGATCGGTTGCTCACCGCGCCACGTCAGGCGCTCGATCACCAGGCAGGCGGTGCCGGGCTTCACGTCCAGCAGCTTGGCGGTGGCAGGATCCGCGCCCCAGGCACTGATGCGGTGCTGGGCACGGGTCCACGATACGTTCTGCAGCAACCAGCTACCCGGCGCGGTGGTGCTGAAATCAACGTCCAGCACCTCGGGCACGCCCACCGGGCTGATCAGGCGATGCTCCAACGCCAGCGGGCGACCATCGGCCAGATGCAGGCAGCGCATCGCCAGCAGGTTTTCCTGGCCCGCCAGCTCGACTTCGCCGGCATTGCCGGCATCGGCAAGGCGCAGCTCGCGCTGCAGCAGACGATAGGCGTACTGATGGCCGCGCGAGCCGACCTCCATCGCGATATCGGGAATCTCCAGCGCCACCTGCTCCAGGTGCGGCGGCTGCCGCGCCACGAACGAACCTGCGCGGCGGCGACGCTCGATCATGCCGCTCTCGGCCAGTGCGGTCAGCACCTTGTTCACCGTCATCCGCGAGCAGCCGTACTGCTCCATCAGCTCGTGTTCGTACGGAATACGAAAGCCCGGCGCCCATTCTCCGCTGAGGATGCGGCTTTCCAGATCGCTGCGGATACGCTGGTTGAGCGTGGCGGACTTGCTGGCCTTCACGTAATGGGGTCTCTGTGGCGGGAGGCGATCAGCCCAGCACGCCCTTCAGCGCAGCGGCGAAGGCGGTGGTGATCGCCTCGCGTTGCAGGTGGCGGCCCTCGGCCACGCATTGGCGGCCATGGCGCCAGACCGATCGCAGCGCGCCATTACGTGCGGCGAACACCCAGCTGTCAAGCCATGCGTCATCCTGCCGCGCCTGCAACGCGGGGTGCTCAGCATCCAGCTCGACCAGGTCGGCACTGGCCCCCACCTGCAGGCCGGCGGCCACGCCCAGGGCCTGTGCGCCCCCGTGCAGTGCGCCTTCAAACAGGAAGCGACCGGTGCTGCGGGTGGCATCCGGCGCCAGCACGTTGCGACCGCGCAGGGTCAGGCGCTGACCGTATTCAAGCAGGCGCAGTTCTTCGGCCGCGTCGATCAGCACATTGGAATCGGAGCCCACACCGAAGCGCCCGCCCTCGCGCGCGAACGCCTGCATCGGGAACAGACCGTCACCCAGGTTGGCTTCGGTGATCGGGCACAGGCCGGCCACCGCCCGGCTGGCCACAATGGCCGCGCGCTCGTCATCGGTGATGTGGGTGGCATGCACCAGGCACCAACGCGCATCGACCGGTGCATGGTCGTACAGCCACTGCACCGGACGCTGGCCGCTCCAGGCCAGGCAGGCCTCGACTTCGCGCACCTGCTCGGCGATATGGATGTGTACCGGACCGCCGGTGAGCGGCAGCAATGCACTCAATTCCTCGCCGGTGACTGCACGCAGGCTGTGCGGGGCAATGCCGAGTATCGCGTCGGGCAGCGCGGCCAGTGCCGGCTTGGCGGCGTCCAGCAACTGCGCAAATCCCTCTACATCATGGATCAGGCGTCGCTGCGCCGGATTCGGCGGCGCGCCGCCGAAATCGGCATGTGCATAGAACACTGGCAGCAGGGTCAGGCCGATACCGGTCTGGTCGGCCGCCGCCGCGATCATCGCACTCATTTCGGCGCGGTTGGCATAGGCATGGCCATCGGCGTCGTGGTGCAGGTAGTGGAATTCGCCGACGCGGGTGAAGCCGCTTTCCAGCATTTCCATGTAGGCCTGGGCGGCGATGGCCTGCACCGCGTCCGGGCGCAGATGGGCCAGGAAGCGGTACATCAGCTCACGCCAGCTCCAGAAACTGTCACCGTCGCCGCCGCCGATCTCGGTCAGGCCGGCCATGCCGCGCTGGAAAGCGTGGCTGTGCAGGTTGGGCAGGCCCGGCACCAGGATACCGACGCGGGTGTCGCCGTGCTGGCCGCCCTGCCCCGGGTGGATCGCCGTGATGCGGCCGTCCTGCACCTGCAGGCGGACATCGCGGGCCCAGCCGTCGGCCAGCAGGACGTGGGCGGCATGGAAACAGTGCGGGGAACGCGAATCGGACATGGCTGGACAACCCGAAATGGACGCCTATATTGTATAGACATATAAGCACAGCCGCGTTGTGGATGCCATGCACGTCGATACCCTATGGTCCAACGTTCACCTGATCACCCTCGATGGCGAAGGGCTGGGTGTCATCCGCGATGGCGTACTGGCCTGCGCTGACGGCCGCATCGTCCATGTCGGTCCAGCCGGCAGCGATGCCCAGCTGCAGCCAACCACCCGCATCGATGGCGAAGGCCGCTGGATTTCGCCCGGCCTGATCGATTGCCACACCCATCTGGTCTACGCCGGCAACCGCGCCAACGAGTTCGAGCAGCGCCTGCAGGGCGTCAGCTATGCCGACATCGCCCGTGCCGGCGGTGGCATCGTCTCCACCGTACGCGCCACCCGTGCTGCCACCCCGGAACAGCTGGCCCGCGAAAGCCGGCCGCGCCTGCTGGCGATGCGTGCCGAAGGCGTGACCACGATCGAGATCAAGTCCGGCTACGGCCTGACCCTGCCAGACGAACGCAAGCAGCTGCAGGTGGCGCGCGCGCTGGGCGAGGAATGCCGGGTCAACGTGGTGACCACCTTCCTCGGCGCGCACGCGATTCCGCCGGGCCGCGAGGCGCAGGAATACACCGACGAAGTGTGCGAGGTGATGATTCCGGCCATTGCCGCCGAAGGCCTGGCCGAGGCCGTGGACATCTTCTGCGAGAACATCGCGTTTTCGCCGGCACAGGCCCGTCAGGTCTTCGAAGCAGCGCGCGCGCACGGGCTGGCGATCAAGATCCATGCCGAACAGTTGAGCAACCAGCATGGTGCCGAACTGGCGGCCGGCTTCGGTGCGCTGTCGGCTGACCATATCGAACATCTGGACGACGCCGGCATTGCCGCGATGGCCGCCGCCGGCACCGTCGCCGTGCTGCTGCCCGGTGCCTTCTATTTCACCCGCGATACCTCCCTGCCGCCGATCGCCGCGCTGCGTGCGGCCGGCGTGCCACTGGCGCTGGCCACCGACAGCAACCCGGGCACCTCGCCACTGACCAGCCCGCTGCTGGCGATGAACATGGGCGCTACGCTGTTCCGCCTGACCGTGGACGAGTGCATCGCCGGCTTCACCCGTGAAGCGGCGCGCGCGCTGGGCCATGGCGAGCGCATCGGGCGACTGGCCGTGGGCCTGGACTGCGACCTGGCGATCTGGGACATCGACGCCCCCGCCGACCTGGTCTATCGCATTGGATTCAACCCGCTGCACGCGCGCGTGGTGCGCGGACAGCCCGACCTGCCTGCCTCCTGGAGCAACACATGAGCAACACCCTGGTTCTTCGCCCCGGCCATGTCACCCTCGCCCAGTGGCGGCAGGCCTATCGCGGTGCACCGCTTGCACTGGACCCGGCCGCGCTGCCGGCCGTGCGTGCCAGTGCCGCGACCGTGGCTGCCATCGTCGCCAAGGGCGCGCCGGTGTATGGCATCAACACCGGCTTCGGCAAGCTGGCCAGCGTGCGCATCGAGCGCGAAGACCTGGCCACCCTGCAGCGGAACATCGTGCTCTCGCATGCCGCCGGCGTGGGCGAGCCGATGCCGGCCAACGTGGTGCGGCTGATGATGGCGCTGAAGCTGGTGAGCCTGGCCCAGGGCGCTTCGGGCGTGCGCGAGGAGACCCTGCTGTTGCTGGAAGCGATGCTGGTCAAGGACGTGCTGCCGGTAGTGCCCGCACAGGGCTCGGTCGGTGCCTCCGGCGATCTGGCGCCGCTCTCGCACCTGGCCAGCGTGATGCTGGGCGTGGGCGAAGCCTTCATCGGAGACGAACGCCTGCCCGCCGTGGACGCACTGGCACGCGCCGGCCTGCAGCCGGTGGAGCTGGGCGCGAAGGAAGGCCTGGCCCTGCTCAACGGCACCCAGTTCTCCACTGCGTACGCACTGGCCGGCCTGTTTGAAATCGAAACCGTGTTCCAGGCCGCACTGGTCACCGGCGCGCTGTCGGTGGAAGCGGCCAAGGGCTCGGATACGCCGTTCGATCCGCGTATCCATGCGCTGCGTGGGCAGCGCGGTCAGATCGCAACCGCTGCCACCCTGCGCAGCTTGATGCTGGACTCGGGCATCCGCGAATCGCACCGCGACAACGACGTGCGCGTGCAGGACCCGTACTGCCTGCGCTGCCAGCCACAGGTGATGGGCGCGGCACTGGACATCCTGCGCCAGGCAGCGACCACGCTGGAAATCGAAGCCAACGGCGTCTCCGACAATCCGCTGGTATTCACCGAGACCGGTGAAGCGCTGTCCGGTGGCAATTTCCACGCCGAGCCGGTGGCCTTCGCCGCCGACATGCTGGCGATGGCGGTATGCGAGATCGGCTCGATCAGCGAGCGCCGCCTGGCGATGCTGGTCGACCCGGCGCTATCGGGCCTGCCTGCGTTCCTGACCCCGCGCCCCGGCCTGAATTCCGGCTTCATGATCCCGCAGGTTACCGCTGCCGCGCTGGTCTCGGAGAACAAGCAGCGCGCCTATCCGGCCAGCGTCGACTCGATTCCGACCTCGGCCAACCAGGAAGACCACGTGTCGATGGCCGCGCATGGCGCACGCCGCCTGATGCAGATGGCCGAAAATGCCGCCAACGTTATCGGCATCGAGCTGCTGGCCGCCGCGCAGGGCTGCGACTTCCACGCACCGCTGCGCTCCAGCGCCGCGCTGGAAACCGTGCGCGCCACCCTGCGTGCGCAGGTACCGACGCTGGAAGAAGACCGCTACTTCCATCCTGACATGGTGACCGCCACCAACCTGGTGCGCAGCGGCGCGCTGGCGCAGGGCTTGTCCGATCTGTTGCCAACCGTGGAGCCCCAGGCATGAATGCCCGCCCTGAATGGCTGACGGTGCACGAAGGTGATGCCCCGTTGATCGTCAGCTTTCCGCATACCGGCAGCGAGCTGCCGCACGACCTGATCGGCGACTACCACTCGCCGTGGCTGGCCCGCCGCGATGCCGACTGGTGGGTGCACGAACTGTACGACTTCGTGCGTGGCATGGGCGCGACCACGGTGCGCTCGGCGATCTCACGTTCGGTGATCGATCTCAATCGTGATCCCAGCGGTGTGTCGCTGTACCCAGGCCAGAACACCACCGGCCTGTGCCCGCTGACCACCTTCGACAACCAGCCGCTGTACCACGCGGGCCGCGAGCCGGATGAAACGGAAATCGCCCGTCGCCGCGACACGTATTTCCTGCCTTACCACGATGCGCTGGCTTCGCAGATCACGCGCCTGCGTGAACGCCACGGCACCGTGGTGGTGTACGACGCGCATTCGATCCGCTCGCATATCCCGCACCTGTTCGACGGCGAGCTGCCGCAGTTCAACCTCGGCACCGCCGGTCCCTCCGGTGCTCCGGACACCTCCTGCGACAACGCGCTGAGCGATGTGGTGGAGAACCTGCTGAAGATCAGCGGCATGAGCCAGGTGCGCAACGGCCGCTTTAAGGGCGGCTGGATCACCCGCCACTACAGCAACGTCGCCGGTGGCGTGCACAGCCTGCAGATGGAGCTGGCCTGCCGTGGCTACATGCACGAACCCCTGCCGGACCAGGTGGACGAACACAGCTGGCCCACCCCGCTCGACCCCGACCACGCCGCACCGCTGCGCCATACCCTGGCGCAGGTGCTCAACGCCTGCCTTGAATTCGCTACGAACCGGAGCGCCGCATGACCCGCAACGACCCGTCCCGCACCATCGCCGCGCCGACCGGCACCACGCTCAACGCCAAGAGCTGGCTGACTGAAGCGCCGTTGCGCATGCTGATGAACAACCTGCACCCGGACGTGGCCGAACGCCCGCAGGAACTGGTGGTGTACGGCGGCATCGGCCGCGCCGCACGCGACTGGGAAAGCTTCGATGCCATCGTCGAAACGCTCAAGCGCCTGGACGATGACCAGACCCTGCTGGTGCAGTCGGGCAAGCCGGTGGGCGTGTTCCGCACCCACGCCGATGCGCCGCGCGTGCTGATCGCCAATTCCAACCTGGTGCCGCGCTGGGCCAACTGGGACCACTTCAACGAGCTGGATAAGAAGGGCCTGGCCATGTACGGCCAGATGACCGCCGGCAGCTGGATCTACATTGGCGCGCAGGGCATCGTGCAGGGCACCTACGAGACCTTCGTGGAAATGGGCCGCCAGCACTTCGGTGGCAACCTGACCGGCAAGTGGCTGTTCACCGGCGGTCTGGGCGGCATGGGCGGCGCACAGCCGCTGGCTGCCGTGATGGCCGGCGCCTCCTGCCTGGCCGTCGAGTGCCGCAAGAGCAGCATCGACATGCGCCTGCGCACCGGTTACCTGGATACCTGGACCGACAATCTGGACGAAGCGCTGCGCCTGATCGACGAGTCGTGCAAGGCCGGTACACCGACGTCGGTGGGCCTGCTCGGCAACGTCGCCGATGTGCTGGCTGAGTTGCTGGCGCGCGGCATCAAGCCGGACCTGCTGACCGACCAGACTTCCGCGCACGACCCGGTGAACGGCTACCTGCCGCAGGGCTGGACCGTCGAGCAGTGGGATGAGAAGCGCGTTTCCGCCCCCAAGGAAGTGGAGAAGGCCGCGCGCGCGTCGATGGCCAACCACATCCGCGCCATGCTCGGCTTCCACGCACTGGGCGTGCCGACCGTGGACTACGGCAACAACCTGCGGCAGATGGCGCTGGAGGAAGGCGTGGCCAATGCCTTCGACTTCCCCGGTTTCGTGCCGGCCTACATCCGCCCGTTGTTCTGCCGCGGCATCGGCCCGTTCCGCTGGGCCGCGCTGAGCGGCGATCCGGAAGACATCGCCAAGACCGATGCCAAGGTGAAGGAACTGATTCCGGACAACCCGCACCTGCACCGCTGGCTGGACATGGCCGCCGAGAAGATCAAGTTCCAGGGCCTGCCGGCGCGCATCTGCTGGGTCGGCCTGGGTGACCGCGACCGCCTGGGCTTGGCCTTCAACGAGATGGTCGCCAACGGCGAACTGAAGGCGCCGGTGGTGATCGGTCGTGACCACCTGGACAGCGGCAGCGTCGCTTCGCCGAACCGCGAAACCGAAGCGATGGCCGACGGCTCCGATGCGGTGTCCGACTGGCCGCTGCTAAACGCCCTGCTCAACACCGCCAGCGGCGCGACCTGGGTGTCGCTGCACCATGGCGGTGGCGTGGGCATGGGCTTCTCGCAGCACGCCGGCATGGTGATCGTCTGCGACGGCACGGAGGCGGCAGCCAAGCGGATTGGGCGTGTGCTGTGGAACGACCCGGCCACCGGCGTGATGCGCCATGCCGATGCGGGGTATGAGATCGCGGTGGAGTGTGCGAAGGAGAAGGGGCTGGATCTGCCGGGGATTCTGGGCTGATCGCAGGGGTGCCGGCCAGCGGCCGGCACTACCGCAAGGCACCTGTAGAGCCGAGCCATGCTCGGCTCAATGCTTCCGGGGTCACGACGCCTGACCGGAAGGCAGCCGAGCATGGGCTCGGCTCTGCATGCTTGACCCAGTGTCCGACGCTGACCAACATGCGCCATCACCGCTGATGGATCACCGCGATGTACCTCACGTTCGCTGCCGCATTGCTCTGCACGCTATTGGTGATTCCGCCCGCTTCGGCGCGTGACGTCCCCGCCGCTCTCTCTACCCAGCTCGACACCCAGCTGCAGACCAACCGTGAACGTTACGGCATCGCCGGCCAGGCGGTACTGGTCGCACACAACGGCCAGGTGCTCTATCAGGGCGCCAGCGGTGAACGTGATCCCGCTACCCATGCACCGGTCACCGTCGATACCATCTTCGCCGCGCAGTCGATGGCCAAGCTGCTGACCAGCACGCTGGTGATGCAATTGGTGGATCAGGGCAAAGTAGATCTGGATGCACCAGCCAGCCGCTATGTGCCGGACCTGCCCACAGCATGGCAGGCGATCCACGTGCGCGATTTCCTCAACCACAGCTCAGGTATCGGTGAGTACTACGACCGCGTGAACAACCGCTGGGTGAGCAAGGGCTACCTCGGTGTAGCGCCTGACCTTGGCGCTGCACTGAAGGTGGCCGGCGCGACACCGATGCAGTTCGCCACCGGCAGCCGCGTGCAGTACACCCAGGCCAACTACCTGGTGCTGACCGCGTTGCTGGAAGCGCATTACCGCAAGCCCTACCCGGCCATCGCGCGCGAACGCATCCTGCAGCCGCTGAAGATGACCAGCACCTCATGGGGCGTTACCAGCGTGCCAGCCACGCGCGCGGCGGTGCCTTACATCGGCAAGGACGCCCAGCTGCAGCCGGCCAATGAAGATCCCTGGCCGGACTACGGTTGGGGCCATGCCGATCTGCAGACCACCGTGGGTAACATGAACCGTTTCCTGCAGGCGCTGGCGACTGGCAGGCTGCTGCGCACGGCGACCCTGGAAACACTCTGGCAGCCGCAGAAACTGGCCGGTGGCGGCAGCAATTTCTTCTCCACCGGCTGGGACACCACCCGAAGCGACGGCTACACCCAGGTCGGTCACGATGGTGGCACCCGTGTACGTGCGCGATTGGCCTACAAGGGCACGCTGGCCAGTGGCTACTGGGTATTCGTGTACCTGACCAACGGCAGCGCCCGCAATGTCTGGTCCAGCACGCTGGTGGAGAGCGCGATGGCGGTGGCCGCGCCGCAGGAGTTTCCGCACGCTGTGCTGTCCGAGCGGTTGATCGGCTACGCGCTGGATGACAGCGCCGATGCGAAACCGCTGATGCATAGCTGGCTGCGCGACAGCAATGGCGTTCCCACCGGCGAACTGGAACGCGCGATCAATGCCGATGGCTACGCCATCCGCGAAAGCCTGGGTGCACGCAAGGCACTGAAGGTGTTCGCGCTCAACGCCGAGCTGTATCCGGATTCGGCCAACGCGTGGGACAGCCTGGCCGAATGCCATGCGGCGCTGGGCGATGCAGATATTGCCAAGGCGCTGTACGCGAAGGCCAAGGCGCTGGCGAAGCCTTCGCGGTAAACCGTAGAGCCGAGCCCATGCTCGGCTGTTCTTCGTGGCGATCGCAGAGAACCCGCGCTGCGCGCGATAGCCGAGCGTGGGCTCGGCTCTACAGGGCCACCACAGGTGGCCATACGCAGGTGGAGGGTGACGTGGGGGCCACCGACCTGTTAACTTGCGCGCCACTTTCGTGGTTTACAGCACTCCTGCATGTCGCTCTCGTCGTACCGTCCCACCCGATCACTGTTGTTCCTGGCCGTTTCCCTCGGCCTAGCTTCCACCGCCGCTGCGGCCCCGCAGGCCACCACGCTGGATGCCGTGCAGGTCACCGCTGCCACCGATGCCAGCGCTCAGGCGCGCGAGGCGTTGAAGCGGGTGCCCGGCGCCAGCAACGTCATCGACGTGGCCAAGGCCGGCAGCCGACTGTCCAGCAGTGCCGATGTGCTGGCCTACCAGCCGGGCATCAGCGCGCAGTCTCCGGGCAACGAAGGCACCAAGATCTCGATCCGTGGCTCGGGCATCAACCGCGGTCCGGGCGCGCACGCCTCGGGCATCGCTGTGTCGATCGACGGTCTGCCACTGACCGGCCCGGGTGGCACGCCCTACGAGCTGCTGGAACCGCTGTGGCTGTCGCGCGTCGAAGTGCTGCGCGGCGCCAACGGCTTCGAGCGCGGCGCGCTGGCGCTGGGCGGTGCCATCGACTACGTCAGCCGCAGCGGTCGTGATTCGGCGGGCGTGCAGCTGCACTACGAAGCCGGCAGTCGTGGCTACCAGAAACGCGGCATCAGCTGGGGCGGCGTCAGTGGTGATGTCGACTACTTCCTGGCCTACACCGATACCGAATTCGACGGTTACCAGCGTCATGCACGCGGCGACGGCAAGGGTGCGATGGCCAACATCGGCTGGCAGATCACCCCCGACCTGCAGACGCGTTTCTTCGTGCGCTATCGCGAAACGAATCATGAAACGCCCGGCCGCCTGACCCGCGATCAGATCCGCAACGATCCGCGTGCCGCGAACGCGGCCAACCTGGCCATCGATGCGCGTCGCCCGCAGCCGGGCAGCACCTGGGTGGGCAACGTCACCACGCTGCAGATCGATGAGGACTCCTCATTGCAGGCCGGGCTGGTCTATCACACGTACCCGATGGACTTGAACGAGAGCCTGTACCGGCAGCAGCTGGACTACGCCAACCTCAACGCCACGCTGGACTATCGCCGCCGCCACCGGCTGTTCGGTCTGGACAGCGAGACCACGGTCGGCCTGCGCGTCACCCACGATCTGGACGCCGATGTGCGCGAGTCGCTGCGCTTTGCCAGCAACGGCTACGCTGCCGGCACGCGCACGCGTGACTTCCGCCACCACGGCACCGACAGCACGCTGCACGTCAGCAATACCCTCGCCTTCAATGAACGCCTGCGCATGCAGACCGGGCTGGCACTGATCAACACCCGCCGCGAGGTGCAGGTGACCTGGCCGAGCAGCGGCGGCCGCCTGCGCGACCATGTCTGGGACTACGCGCCGCGACTGGGTTTCACCTGGCAGCACAGCGCGCAGACGCAGTGGTTCGGCAACCTCAGCCGGTCGGTGGAAGCGCCGCATCCGTGGTCGATGATCTGGGGCTCGAACCAGTACTTCGGGCCGGGCAATGGCCCGTCCACCGGCCGACAGCGCGCGCCGGTGCCAATGCAGAACCAGACAGCCACCACGCTGGAACTGGGTGCGCGCGGTGACGCGGCGCTGGGTCGCTGGGAACTGACCGGCTACTACGCGCACCTAAACCACGAACTGCTCAGCGTCGAACTGCAACCGGTGCCGAACCTGTTCATCGCCGAGAACAACGCCAGCCCCACCGTGCACCGCGGCATCGAAGCCGGATTGGACAGCACGCTGTGGCAGGCTGCACCGGGCCGTTTGTCGCTGCGCCAGGCGTACACCTTCAGCGATTTCCGCTACCGCCACGACGCGCGTTTCGGCAGCAACCGCCTGCCCGGCCTGCCGCGCCACGCGTATCAAGCCGAGCTGCGCTTCGATCATGCATCCGGCCTGTACGCCGCGCTCAATACCGAATACGCCTCGCGCATCGCCGTGGACTACGCCAACAGCTACTGGGCCGACAGCCATGTGATCTTCGGCAGCCGCATCGGCTACGACGCACCCGGTGGCCGCTGGCAGGCCTGGGCCGAGCTGCGCAACATCGGCAACCGCCACTACGCCGCCACGGTCACGCCGGGCTACGACGACGCCGGCAAGGATGTCGCGCGCTCGACCCCGGGCGAGGGCCGTGGCGTCTATGCGGGCGTGCGCTGGCGCTTTGACTGATTGCCACGGGCGGCGCCGGTGTGGCCCGGCGCCGTCGTTCCAGGGTCAGCCGATACGCCAGGCCGGCAGGCGTTCGCTGCGCTTCCAGATGGAAGGCGCGAACCCAATCAACGTCAGCGCCGCCAGCCACTTCGGTGAAGTATTGAGCAATGTCGAGGTGAGCGAGCCATCGACAGGGGCGGCCATTTCCTGCCACGGGTTGTAGCCCAGGTAGACGACGCTGCCAGCCCACCACAGCAACGCCAGGCCGATGCCCACCAGCAGCAGGGCCAGCGTGCGGCAGGTCCAGCGCTGCGAGGTGGTACCCCACTCGCGGGACACCGCTACCAGCAGCCCCACCACCAGCAGCGACACCAGTGCAACCAGGCCGATATCGACCTTGTGCCCGATACGCTCATAGCTGCAGGCGCGGCACTGCGCCTCTTCCGCGGCAGTGGCGGCTTCGGCGCCATCGGCCTGCCCGGCTGCGGGCTGTGCCAGCGCTGCAAACGGCAACAACACCGCCAGCAGCGTCACCATGATCCAACGAAACAACGTCCTGTTGCGGTGTGTAGCGACGTCCATGCGCTTTTCCTCATTCGTGGTGGTTGACAGCCGGCCACATACCTTGGCCTTGGCGCGGATCATAGCGCAGGGCAGGCCAGGAACGAAAAACCGAGCTCGGCCATCCACATGCGCCGCTACAGCCCGTGGAGCCTGGAAGCTCAAGAACCTGATACAGCATGCGGACATCCTTGCCGGGCACGCGTGGGCGGTGTTGCGCGGATTCTACCGCGGTCGGGGCCGCTGTCCAGACGCCGGGCCGAGGCCATCGATCATCAGCTGCGGTCGACGATCCGCACGATGCGACCATCCTCAAAAGCGAACTCGCTGTGTCCCTGCAGTGCCAGTTCCGTGCCCGCGCTGGGACCATCGGGAATGTCCTGCGCGAACACGCCACGCCAGCCGATGCTAGCCAGCGCCACGCCATCCTTGAAGGTCAGCTCGAGCAACCGCTGCTCGCGCTCGCGGAACAACGGCGCCGATTGCCGTGCCAGTTCGCCGAAGGCATCGATGCCTTCGGTGACCACCGTCAGCTGGCTGCCGCTGTGGTTCTCGAAACGCACGTTATGCGCCAGCACCGCCAGCATGGCCTCGATGTCGAAGCGGTTGTAGGCCTGCAGGTAGTGCTCGATCAGGTAGCGGCAGTGCGATTCGTCCATGGCGGCGTCCGGTCAGGGCCTGCGCCGAGTCTCCCGCGAGCGTGCCGCCGGATCAAGGAGGCGCGGTGGCCTTCAGCAACTGCGCGGCCACCTGGTCGAACGGAGCGATGTCCTGCAGTGCGCGGCTCATCGCCACCGCACCCTCCACGCTGGCAATCACCAGACTGGCCAGCCCGCCCGCGGCGGCCGGGTCGTGGCCGTCGGCGACGAACGCTGCGGCCAGATGGCCCTGCCAACGCGCGAACACCTCCGCAGCGGCCGCCCGCGGTTGGCTGGGCACCGCCTCCACCGGTTCCTCCACGGCAGCAGCCAGCACCGGGCAGCCGGCACGGAACCCGGAGCGCAGCAAGCGCTCGCGCCACATCGCCAGGAACTGCTGCAGGCCCTGCACTGCGCCGCCGTTCAACAGCTCCACCAGCAGCGCCTCCACCTTGTCGCCAGCCATGCAGGTGGCGCGCGCCAGCAGCTCCTGCTTGCCGCCGGGAAAGTGATGGTAAGTGGATCCCAGCGGCGCCTCGGCCAGCTTGGTCACCTCACGGATGCTGGTGGCATTGAGGCCCACGCGTGCCAGCATCTGTGCAGCAGCATCAATCACGCGTTGAGGCGCATCAGAGGGTCGCGGGCTCACGGCCGGCTCCTTGCCAGGACAGTCGTCATAGATTAGCGTGCCGGCGATTCTATAACAGTCGTCATAACCATGAATCTCTGGTTCCGCCTGCTCCACCTGCTGCTGTGCAGTCTGTTCCGGCCAAAGCTGGAGGCCCCGTTCGGGGTCTCGCGCCTGCAGTTCCGGGTGCTGCCCAACGACCTGGACAGCAACCTGCACATGACCAACGGCCGCTACTGGAACATCTTCGATCTGGGCCGGCTGGACCTGATCCTGCGCATGGGCCTGGGCCGGGTGGCGCTGCGCGAGAAGTGGGCACCGATCGTCGGCGCCGGCACCATCCAGTTCCGCCGCGAGCTGAAGCCGTTCCAGCGCTTCACCCTGGAAACGCGCCTGGTGGGCTGGGTCGGCTCGCGCGGCATCATGGAGCAGCGCGTGCTGATCGGGTCAGAGCAGAAGATCGCCACCCGTGCGCTGCTGGTCACCGGCATCTACGACCGTCGCGCACGTCAGTTCCTGGGCATGCCGAAGATGATGGAAGCGATCGACGTGGTCGCCCCACCCTCGCCACCGCTCAGTGCAGCCGCCGAGGCGCTGCTGGCCGCCGATGCGGCATTGAAGCAGGACGATGCCTGAGGCACCTCAGCCTACCTTTGGCATGTTCTTGGTCACGCAATGGATGCCGCCACCGCCGCCGGCGATCGCATCGATGTCCACCTGTTCGATCATGCGACCGGGATACAGGTCTTCCAGCAGTTCACGGCAGTAGCCATCGGCTGCGTTGTCACCAAACTGCGGCGCGACCACCGCGCCGTTGATCGGCAGGTAGTTGATATAGCCCGTCGCCAGATCATCGTTGCCGCGGGTATGCACGTTGTCGCGCCCGTCCAGTGGCGGCGGCAGCGTGTGCACCTGCAGGCGGCGGCCATCGGCATCGGTGGCCCCGCGCAGAATGTCCAGATGCTCGCGGGTCAGATCGTAGTCGTAGGACTCCGGATCGTTGTCCAGGTTGGCGATCACCACGCCGGGGCGAACGAAGCGCGCATAGAAATCCACATGCGCGTCGGTGATGTCTTCGCCGGCAATGCCGGGCAGCCAGATCACCTTGCGCAGGCCGAGGTGGTGCTTCAGCTCGGCCTCGATATCCGCGCGCGACCCGTCCAGATTGCGGTTGCGGTTCACCCAGCAGCTTTCGGTGAGGATCGCGGTGCCATGGCCATCGACTTCGATGCCACCGCCCTCGCCCACCAGATCGCTTTCCAGCAGCGTTGCGCCGGTCACCTGCGCCAGCCACGGTGCCACGGCACCATCGTTGCGCGCGCTCTGCTTGCCGCCCCAGCCATTGAAGTTGAAGTCGACCAGGCCCAGTCCGCCCTGGCCATCGGTGACGAAGCAACCGCCGTAATCGCGCACCCAGATGTCATCCAGCGGCACTTCGAGGAACTCGATGTTGTCGCGGCCGCAGCGGTCCTGCGCCTGCTTCCGCTGCGCCGGCCGGCACAGCACGCTGACCGGCTGGTGGCGGGCGATGGTGCGGGCCAGCCGGGCCACGGCGGTGTTCACCGCATCGGCCTGCGCGCCCCAGACCCGAGGCTGCGCGGCGAAGGCCAGGAAAACGCGTTCCTGCGGACCGTGCTCGTCCGGCATACGCCAGACACCCGCGCCCGGCCCCGCTGCGGAGACGCGAGCCGGCAACCCCGCCAGGCCGAGGGCGGCCAGCCCGCCAAGGCCAGCGGCGCCTGCCAGTTGGGTGAGGAAATGACGACGGCTGCTCATGACGGGCTCCAGGGCCGGTGGGATGGAGGCCATGCTGCGCTTGCCGATCCATAAGAACAAACGATAGATTCAGCGATCAATTGAACAGATTTACTAATCCGAAATGCTCAAGCATTGGCCACCGCTGAACGCGCTGCGGGGTTTCGAAGCCGCCGCCCGCCTGGGCAGCTTCCACCGGGCGGCCGAGGAACTGCACCTGACCCAGTCGGCCATCAGCCAGCAGATCCGGGGCCTGGAAGCCTCGCCGCAGCAGCCGTTGTTTTTCCGGCAGGGCCGCAGCGTCACCCTTACCGACGCCGGCATCGACCTGCTGGAAACCACCCAGTCGCTGCTGCGGCAGCTGGCCAGTGGCATCCGCCGGCTCGATCAGTACCGCAAGCCAAATCAACTGATCGTCAACACCAGTCCAGCCTTTGCCCGGCATTGGCTGGTACCGCGCCTGGCCAGCTTCCACCGCCTGCATCCCGACGCCGACCTGTGGTTGCTGACCAGCGAGGAGGCACCGGATATGACCACGCAGACGCTGGACGTGGCGGTACGCGATGACCTCGACTCACAGGCGCAGTGCCAGCATCGCGTGCTGCTGCAGGATCGCCTCTTTCCGGCCTGCCATCCAGCCCTGCTCGCCACGCCGGTGCACGAACGCCTGACCCTGCACGGCGAGCGCGAGATGGACTGGAGCCAGTGGCAGGTACAGGGTGGCGCCGATGTCGGCCAGCGCCCCGAGGGCATGAATTTCTCCGAGCCCGGCCAACTGCTGGATGCCGCGTGCGAGGCCTGGGCATCGCGCTGGTCAGCGAGCTGCTGGCGGCAAGCGCCTGCGAAAAGGGCCTGCTGCAGCCGCTGGATGAGGCACGCGTGCGCGGCCCGCGCTGGAGCTGGCTGGTGCATGAAGACAGCGCAGCCGATCCGCTGGTGATCAGCTTCTGTGAGTGGCTGCTGGCGAGCCTGCCCGCGGGAGCTACTTCTGCTGCAGCGCGCGCTTGACCGCCGCTTCGGCCAACGGCGCCATCACCGCATAGCCCTTTGCCGTTGGATGCACGCCGTCGTCGGCCAGCTGCGGATCCAGCCCTCCAGCGGCATTGGCCATCGGCGTGTAGTAGTCCAGATAGACCAGCTGCTGCGCATCGGCATAGCGCTTCAATGCCGTGTTTAATGCGCGCACCTTGGGCGCAGGTGCCGTGCCCGGCAGCCACGGGTAATCGCTGACCGGCAGCACCGATGCCAGCACCACGGCGATGCCATGTGCACGGGCCAGGTCCACCATCGCCTGCAGATTGTCTTCGATCATCGCCTGCGTGGACGGGCCGGTGTTGCCGGCGATGTCGTTGGTGCCGGCCAGGATCACCACCACCTGTGGCTCCAGTGCCAGCACGTCCTGCGGGAAGCGCACCAGCATCTGCGCCGTGGTCTGGCCGCTGATGCCACGGTTGAGCCAGCCCTTGCCGGGGAAGAAACCGGCACTGCCTTCTCTGCCCCAGCCTTCGGTGATCGAGTCACCGAAGAACACTACGCGTGGCTGGCCCGGCACTGCCGCAGGCAGTCGCGCGTTCGCGTCACGATAGCGTTGCAGCTGCGGCCAATCGGCCAGGCGCTGCTGCATGAAACGAACTTCGTCGAGGCGCAGCTGGTCGATCGGCGTCTGCAGCAGCGGATTGACTGCGACGGCTTCCGCAGCGCCCAGCGGAAAAGCCAACGCGAGGCCCAGCGTCACGACGATGGCAGCGGCAAGCTCAACAGATCCACGCATGCGAGTACTCCTGAAATCATCTTCCGCAGTCTAACGCCATGCCCAGTGCTCAGCGTGCTGCCGTACGCGCCGCCACACCCGTGACTTTCGCCGGCATCCACATGCCCGGCGTCCAACCGCTGGCGGCCAGGATCGTCTTCGGGTTGTCCTGCTGGATCAGCGCACGCACCGCATCACGCTTGTCCTTGGCCTGCAGGTAATAGGCCTTGGCGATGCGGTAACCCACCCAGTAGCCCAGGTCGTAAGGTTCCTGCGAGCCCGGCTTGTAGTTGTACAGCCACGGCGACAGATCGGTGCTGTCCAGATCCAGCGCGAAGGCGCTTTCGATATGCACTTCCCGGCCACGGGTCCAGGCCGCGTGGCGACCGTTGCCGACGTTGCCGGAGATCAGCTCGGCGATGAACTCGGCGATGCCCTCGCCCAGCGATACACGCAGCACCGTCGCATGCGGGTCGCCCGGCTCGAAGTCGGTCAGGCCGGTCTGCTGGATATGCACGTACTCGTGCGCGATCACGTGGACGAAGCGATCCTGCACATTGGGATTCATGAAATCGGCTGCGCACAGCGCTTCCAGGCCGATGATCACGCCGCTTTTCGAGGTCAGCCCGACCGGACGGCCACGGCCGACCGCGATGGTCACCGGCGGAAACGCGGCCTGCGGGTAGATGGCCTGCAGGTTGGAAAACACCTGCGTCAGGCGTTGTTTCACCGCCGGCAGTTCGGCCAGGCAGCGTCGTCCCTGCGCATACAGTTCCGGCTGGTTGGCGATGGACTCGGCAATGCGCTCGGGGGTGACCCGGCGTGCCTTCGCCAGCTCGGCCAGGCCCGTCGAACCCTCGGCCATGTATCCCCGCAACTGCGCAACGCTGGGTTTACTGCCAGCGCTGTCATAAAGCGCGTAGAAACGACTGACATCCTCGGTGACGATCTGTGGCCCGGCCGGAACCGCTGCCGTGGCCACGCTTGCCGCCCCGGCACAGGCCAGGGCCAACAGGCCGCGCAGAATCATGGACATCGCTCCGTCCTTGGTGGAGTGCATGCGAAGCGCGCAATCTATCACTCCGCCCGGCCCACCGCAGCAGGCGGATGCGGGCGCCCCGGCGCTGTGCCAGACTCGCTTCGGCACCTGCCACGGAAGATGGAGCACCCTGCGATGATGATCGTTCCCGCCTACTGGGCCGAAGCCCGCCTGCAGGCCCGTTTCCGTGGCCGGCCGGTGGTGGTGCGCCGCTTCGGCTGGTCCGACGAGGGCTCTGCCGAGGCGCAGGTGCATGCCGACCGCCGCGCCAACGAAGCGCTCAATGCCATCCTCGCCGGACAGGCGCTGCCGCGCCGCGAAGTGCGCAGCAACTACGGCGTGGAGGGGGTGCCGATCCGCGAGCAGATCGTGCAGCGCGACGGCGACGTCGTCATTACCCGCAACAGCTATGGCGCGCTGTGCCTCAACAGCCCCGACGTGCTGTTCGCCGACATCGACCATGCGCAGCCGCCGGCTGGCTGCGTGATGCCTGCAGTCATCGCCGCAGCGCTGCTGTTCGCTGGTGCCATCGTCGGCACCCTGCTGTGGCACTGGCTGGTGGGACTGGTACTGGGCGTGGCGGCCGTCGTGCTGGTGAATGGCGCGATGCTGATGCAGCGCAAGCGGCGGCTGGCCGCCGCCGGTGGCGCCGAAGGTGTGGCGCTGCAGCGGATCGCGACCTTCAGCGAACAGCATCCCGACTGGCATCTGCGCGCCTACCGCACGCCAGCCGGACTGCGCGTGCTGGCCATGCATGCCACGTTCTCGCCCGAGGACGAGCAGCTGCAGGCGTTCTTCAAGGCACTCGGCACCGATTCCCTGTACGCGCGCATGTGCCGGCTGCAGCACTGCTTCCGTGCGCGGCTGACACCGAAGCCGTGGCGCGTCGGACTGCGTTATCGCATCCGCCCGCCGGTGGCCGCCTGGTCAGCCGAACAGGCCAACAATCCGGATCGACTGGCCTGGATTGCCGAGTACGAAAAAAAAGAGTGCCGGCTTCGCCGCGTGTGCCTATCTGCGCAGTTTCGGTGATACCTCCCGGGTGCATGCCAAGGCCGAGCATGTGCGCGACCTGCATGACCGGCTGTCGCACGCGCTGGATCGCCTACCGCTGGCGTGAGTGCAGCAGACGCTCAGTCAGCGCCCTGCACGAACGGCTGCCCTGCCAGGGTAGTGCCCAGCCGCACCGCGACCTGCTGCCCGCCCTTCTCGAAGGTTGTCGCGCACTGCTTTCCGCCCTTCTGGCATCCGACTTCCGGAAAGCCCTCAAGTGACTCGGGGGCGCCCTGTGCCGGACTCGCCTGCCAACCTGCCGCATCCAGCAGGCGCTTGGCCTTGGCGTAAGGCATGCCGGCGACAATGCCCAATCGGGTCAGCTCGGCAGGAAACGACTGAGCATATGCCGTTGAAACCAGGGCCAACGACAACGTTGCAGCAAGGAGAATGGCTTTCATTGCACCGACCTGGAACGAGCGATCGGGTCCAGCCTAGATCATTTGCGCGGCGTGCGAATGTGCCGGTAACACGTCGTTACCGAGTCTCCACAGTTGATTGCAGAGCATCCACGGATGATCAATCTGCCGTTTCATTGCGCTGGGTTCCACAACGCAGCGCCTCCGAGGCAAGATCGCCGCGTAATCTGTTCTGAAACCAAGCGATCTTGAAGCGTTCGCGTGTGGGTTCTCCCGCAGGTAGCAGCCCCATCAATGCATCGCTCAACGCCGGACGCCACTCTTCCTGAGCACCTTCCAGATCCTGCTGATCGAAGTCCGCCGACGACAGGCGCTTCCATGGCAGCATCATCGTGTACTGGGAGGTGGAGACCAGGACGGTATCCGGGCGGCCCGGCCGGGATACGACCACGGTCATGATGGGATAGTCATCGGTCCAGAGACCGTTGAAGTGTTTTGCAACGCGCTCCTGCAGACCCTGCCCGGCCAGAGCTTGCCGTGCCCAAGCCTGCTGCTGGGCAAACGAGCATGTGGCCGCCGGCATGCTGCGCAGCTCCGGATCCAGCTTCAGTATCGCGGGCCGGTCCAGCCGCGAAGTGATCAGATCCACCGTGGCGTCCCTGGTCAACGGTGCTGCCTGCAGCGCGGCCTCGAACGCTGACAGCGCACCGATCGGCAGAAGCTCCGGCAAGCGCGGCTGGACGTCGGGCGTGTCAACCACCTGTACACGGGTGGTCAACCCATAGGCATCGCGCCGGATGACCCAGCGCTCAGATACAGAACCCCAGCCAGACCAATCGTACGTCACGTGCACGCTCATCCGTGGCTGGACCGCCATTGCCACGGGAGAAATCAACAACATGGCCAGCGCCAACATCCTTGCCTTCATGAGACTTTCCTATCTCTGTCGAACAGCAGCCGAACATGGCCCGGCTCCGCAGGATGCAGGAAGGCCGCCCGAAGGCGGCCTTGTGCAAAGCAGTCGAGCAAGCTCGACGCTACTTGGCGTTCTTCACGTAGGTGTCGAACCAGTTCAGCATTTCCGCCACCAGCTGCTCGTTGGACTCCAGCGCGGTGTACCAGTGCGGTTCGTTCGGCAGCATCACCAGGCGGGTGGTGCCGCCGTTACCGCGGATCGCCTGGTACAGCTTGCGCGACTGGAACGGCTCGGTGCCCGGGTTGGCATCGTCCTCGCCGTGGACCAGCAGCAGCGGCAGCTTGATCTTGTCGGCATAGAAGAACGGCGACGCCTTCAGGTACACATCCTGCGCCTGCCACACCGAGCGGCGTTCGTTCTGGAAGCCGAACGGGGTAAAGGTCTTGTTGTACGAACCGCTGGTCGCCACGCCGGCCTTGAACAGCTTCGTGTGCGCGATCAGGTTGGCGGTCATCAGGCCACCGTGGCTGTGACCGGTCACGCCGATGCGGTTGCGGTCGACCACACCCATGTCCACCGCCTTGTCCACCGCTGCCTTGGCATCGGCTTCCAGTTGCTCCAGGTAGGTGTCATAGGCGTTCTTCGGGTCGCCCACGATCGGGAACGACGCGTTGTCGATGATCGCGTAGCCGGCCAGCAGCATCAGGCGGTACGGCTGCAGACGGGTGAAGGTCTGCTGCGAACCGGACACCTGACCGGCCTGCGCGGCGTTGGCGAAGTCGGCCGGGTACGCATACAGGATCGCCGGCACACGCTGGCCTTCCTTGTAGCCCGGCGGCGTGTACAGGGTGAACGACAGGTCCACGCCGTCGGCACGCTTGTAGGTCACCAGCTGCTTCTTGATCTGGCGCACTTCCGGGGTCGGGTCGACCAGCTTGGTCAACGCGGTCGTGGTGGAGGCGAACTGTGCCTCGCCGGTCTTCGCGTCAGCCACCGCCTCACCCTGCTGGCGGATGAAGGCATTCGGCGGATCGATCACCGACTGGTGCCAGGTCAGGTAGCGGCCCGGCGTGCTGCTGAAACCGAGGAACTGCTCGTAGGCGTCGGCGCTGCTGCGGAACAGGCGCTCGCTCTTCAGCGTGCCCAGATCCAGGCGGTCCAGGAACGGACGGTCGCCCTGCGGCGAGGCGCCACGGCCGCTGAGGAACACATGGTCGCCCTCACGGCGCACGACCTGCGCGCCATTCGGCAGGCGGGTAAAGACCAGGTTGCCGGGGTTGCCGTACAACTCATCGCTGGACATGTCCCACAGCAGGCGACCTTCCTTCTTCGGCTGGTCCACATCGACGATGCGGGTCTGCATCCAGTGGCGGTTCTCGTCATTCTCGTACTGGAACGCCACGGCCGGATCGGAGGTCCACGCGAAGCCTTCGAAGCGCTGCGCGGTGCGGGTGATTTCGGTCGGCTTGCCGTTGAACGGCGCCTTCAGCATCAGCACGCGATCACGATGCGGCACGCTCACCTTCCAGTCGCCCTTGTCCAGCGCTTCGGCATAGACCAGGGTGGCCGGATCGGTGGCACGCCAGTCGAAACCGCGCGGGCCTTCCGGTACGCCGTGCACCGGCACGCGGTCGGCCAGCGGCAGGCTGGCGATCGGCGTGCTGCGGCCATTGCTGATGTCCAGCACGGCCACGTCGTTGGCGAAGCGCTGGTAGGTCACCGCATGCGAATACGGTGCTTTGATCGACTCGGTCAGTACATGCACGCCATCGGGTGCAGCGCTGACGTCGTTGAACAACGCCGGCTGTCCCACCGGACGCACGCTGCCGGCGGCAGTATCGACCACGGCCAGCTGCGAGGCGCCGTAATAAGCGAACAGCTTCTCGTCATGCGCGCTGGTCAGCGTGTCGCGGGCTTCGTAGGTGCTGCTCTCGCCGCTGCTGCCCAGCGACTCCTGCGCATCCGGGCCGGTTGGCACACCGCCATTGGACGGCGCCGGGCCCTGGTTGGCTGGCACCAGTTTCACCAGCAGGTTCTGGCTGCCGCCCAGCCACTGCACGGTGTTGCCGAAGATCGGGTTCAACTGCACGTTCGGAATCTGCTTCACCTGCCCGGTGGCCGCATCGCCCACCCACAGCTGCACGCTGGTATCGACCGCATTCTGGAAGGCGAAGTGGCTGCCATCGGCCGACCACAGCGCACCGGTGGCGCAGCCCTGCGGCAGGTTGACCTTGGTCTCCTTGCCACTGCCGATGTCGACCAGGGTGAAGTCGGCCACGCAGGCCGGAATGCCGTAGCCGCCTGGGGTGTCATGGCGGCTGCGGTTCTTCGGCTCCAGGCGCACACCCGCCAGCTTCAGGTACGGCTGGGCAACGCGGCTGATCGACGGGTAGGTCTGCGCAGTGGTCAGCAGCAAGCGGTGGCCACCCGGGGCCACATTCGGCGCCGGCGGCGGCGGCGCCTTCAGCACCTTGAGCAGGTGTTCCGGCGGCTTCGCGTAATCAGCGAAAGCCGGTCCAGCGGCCAGCAGGCCGACGGTGGCAACGGCAACAGCCGCCGCCAGAGAGGTTCGACGGATCAGCATCCTTATCCCCTGAGTGTGAATGGGTACCCGGCATCGGGCATGGACCCGAATCTAGCACCGCAGGGGTTGTCGTGAATGGGCCGGAAGGGCTAGTGGCCGGATGGGGCAAAGTGCGTCCCAGGGAGGTGCCGGGGAACTGCCGGCACCTGCCAGGCCTGGACTGGCACTACTGCTGCGCGTGCAGGTCCCAGGTGGCCAGATAGTCGGGGTCGACCACGATCATGCCACTGGTGCGCATGCGGTACTCCCCGGGCTCGGCTGGCTGGTACTGGTCCAGCATCGGCGGCAGATAGCGCTCGTGGCCATCATTCTCGTCGGCCAGCACCACGCCCTCGTCGGCGCTGATGCGCAACACCGTGCCGGCGTACTGCTCCAGCCCCTTCACCTGGCCGTCGCCGCCATAGCGGGTGACCCCGACCAGTACGACCTTGCCGATCATTTCTTCCGCCTTGGCATCGTCCAAGGTCGGCAGAATGGGAGTGAATTCGTCGCTCATCGGTGCACCTCCGTAGCCTGCAGGACATCGTGGATGAGGTTTCCGCTTCGCAGTGCGCGTCGCTGGCAGCCGAGCAGGTACCCAGCCTGGAGCCTCTGCATCGAGAGTGCCAGTACGCTCATGAACCCAAGGGTTCCTGTAGCAGGATGCTGCCATCGCAGGCGGAAGGGACAGGTGAAGGCCGAAATCGGTCCACGCCGATCAGAGGGTTGCACCTGCACCCACGCTAGAATGCGCGCATGCGCACCGTACATGCCCTCCGCTACATCACCCCCTTGCGGGAAGGTGGCTCCCTGCCGGCCGTGGTCGAGACCGACGACGACGGCATGGCCGTGCTGAAGTTTCGCGGTGCCGGCCAGGGACCCAAGGCCCTGATCGCCGAGCTGATCGCGGGCGAAATGGCGCGTACGCTCGGACTGCCGATTCCAGAGATCCTGTTCGTCGAGCTGGACCGCGAGTTCGCCCGCACCGAGCCGGACCCGGAAATCCAGGAGTTGATCCGCGCCAGCGAGGGCCTGAACCTGGGTCTGGACTACCTGCCCGGCGCGATCAACTACGACCCGGCAGCGATGCCGGTGGATGCCGACCTGGCCTCGCGCATCGTCTGGTTCGATGCGTTCACCAGCAATGTCGATCGCACCACCCGCAACCCCAACCTGATGGTGTGGCATCGAAAGCTGTACCTGATCGACCACGGTGCGGCCATGTACTTCCATCACGACTGGGCCAACGCCGGCGATGCCTGCGAAAAGCCGTTCGTGTTGATCCGCGATCATGTGCTGCTGTCGTTCGCCAGTCGCATCGCCGAGGTGGATGCCGAGCTGGCCGCGCGCCTGACCGATGCCGAGATCGAACGCATCGTCGACCTGGTGCCGGACAGCTGGCTGGTCAACGAGCCGGCGTTCGAAAGCCCGCAGGCTTACCGCCAGGGCTACATCAACTATCTCAAGCATCGCCTGAAAGTGCGTGCGGTGTTCGTGCAGGAGGCCATCCGTGCCCACGCTGCACACGTATGACTACGCGGTCATCCGCGTGGTACCGCGGGTGGAACGCGAGGAGTTCATCAACGTCGGGGTGATCGTCTCCTGTCCTGGCGCGCGTCATCTGGAGGCGGCCATCGAGATCGATCCTGCGCGCCTGCGGGCGTTCGCGCCGGCGTTGGATCAGGAGGCGCTGCAACCGTGGCTGGATGCGATCGTAGCCATCTGCCGTGGCGACGCCAACGCCGGACCGATCGCACAGCTGCCTGCGCGCGCCCGCTTCCACTTCCTCACCGCCAAGCGCAGTTCGGTCGTGCAGATGTCGAGCACGCATGTGGGCCGCACGGCCGACCCGGCGGGTGTGGTGGAACACTTGATGACGAAGATGGTGCGGGTGCCGGAATGACCGGCACCTGCCGCGTTCACAGCGGCACTCTACGCGCGATGTAGTTGACCACGTTGCCGATCGCATCCGGATCGACATTGGCCAGGCCAACGATCACATAGCCCTGTGCGGGCATCACCACGATGGCATTGTTCGATCCGGGCGCACCGCCTTCATGGCCATACTGGTGTTCCTTGCCCTCGCCCTGCACCACGAAGCCGAATCCATACCAGCCCTTGTGGTTCTGCGCGGTGGTGGCCTGCTTCAGCAATGCGGGCGAGACCAGCTTTCCGCTTTGCAGTGCCCCGGCGAATTTCACCATGTCGGCCACCGTGCTGTAGCCACCACCGGCTGACATGCCGCGCCAGGGCAGCGACTTCGTTTCACGGACCCATTGCCCATCCTTCTTCGTGTAGGCGACGGCTCGCTGCGGGACGTTCACTGTTTCCGGCTCGAAGCCGGTGCCGGTCATGCCCGCCGGGCGCAGGATGTGCTCGTCCACATAGGCGTAGTACGACTGCCCCGAAACCGCTTCGATGATGCGCCCCAATACGATGAAGCCATAGTTGGGGTAGCTGTCCTGGCTGCCCGGCGTGAACTGCGGCGCATCCTTGGCAAAGCGCTGCACGTAGTCATCCAGCGTCTTCAACGACGCGGAATACTGCTCGAAATCGTCGCCGAAGAAATCACCCAGACCGCTGGTATGTGACAGCAGATGGCGTACGGTCACGCTGTTGGCGACCACCCTGTTCGGATAGTCCGGCAGGAACTTGCCTATCGTGTCATCAAGGCTGAGCTTGCCCTCCTGCATCAGTTGCAGGAGGGCCACTGCAGTGAACATCTTGTTGGAGGACGCAAGGCGGAACTGCGTATCCACGCCCACTGGAATGCCAGCGGTACGATCGGCCTCGCCACCGCGCCAGTCCAGCAGCACCTTGCCGTTCCGTGCCACCTGCAATGCACCCGACAGCGCGTCCTGCGCCCGCAGCGCCTCCAGTTTTGCTGTGGCATCGGCCATCAGCGCGGGCAAAGCAACCCGTTCCGGCTTGTACTTGTCCGGCGTATCAGTGCCCTCGATCTGGAACAGCTTCACGTGCGACGGGTTAGCCGGGTCCATGACCGCCGTCACCCACATCGCACGTTCGCTCAGCTGGCCCATTACCAGCAGCTTCGCCTGGCTGGGCGCGCGCTCGAGTGTTTCCAGCACGTTCAGCGGGCCGGTGCTCTCGCGGAACTCGAGATAGTCCTTGGGAGTGCTGCCCTCCTGCTTCGCATATCTGTCGGCAAATGCCTGCAACCCCTCGAGGCTGCCTGCATTGAAGGCCGCAAGCCAGTCATCGATGGCATCCTGCGCACGTGGATGTTCGCGCTCGGAAGATGCTGCGCCAACTGCCGGAAACGCCGATGTGGCAACCAGGATCAAACAGGCCAACGCATTGCAGAGAAACAGGCGTCCAACAGCCTTCATGGCAATTCCTTTGCGGGCATCCCTGGGCGCATCCTAGACGATGGATCGGCCCGCCGCATCCACGCTAGGGACTCTGCCGCAACACCTCGACGGTGACGTTGAATGCCTCGATGCGCGGCCATTCGTCCCGTTCGTACGGCAGCGACTCCACCCCCATGCCGATCTGATACCGCACCGTATCCGGGCCGTCACGCCAGTAGTACGGCGCGCCATTGCTCCAGCCGCAACAGACGTAGCGCAATGCAGGCATGCCAAATGTCTCGCGCAGATAGGCTTCCACCTGCGCCGCCTGGGCACCTGAAACACGATAGTGGGCTTCCATGGGTTTGATGTAGGACGCGTCATCCTGGCTGCAACCTACATACTGCAGTCCCGGAGGCTTCCGGCCCATCGCCTGCAGGAAATCCTGGCATTCGATATCAGGTCGCGCCAGGCCATCCGTGCGCCCTTGCACCTCCCACTCGGCCAACGCCTGCGCAGGTGTCTGCTGCGCAAGCACGCTGGCGCTGGAAAAGGACGCCAGCAGCAGGAAGCGGGTGGCATGCTGCGGCAACGGGAGAGAGATCACGGGGCGAGTCCTTCGCATGGGAACACGGGAATACTGATCGATGCCACGCTATCGCCGTGCCATCGACTGCTCAGTGAAACGCGCCACGCAGAAGTCCAGGAAGCTGCGCAGCTTGGGGGTCAGCTGGCGGTCGCGCGGATACACCAGGTTGATCCAGGTCGATACCGGCACATGGTCCGGCAGCACTTCCACCAGTTCACCACGTGCCAGCGCAGCGGCAAGCATTTCGTAGGGCTGCAGGATCAAGCCCAGACCACCCACGGCTGCTGTCAGCAGCGGCTCGGCCTGGTTGACCATGAAGCGGCTGGACACCGGGACGGTAAGCACGCTGCCATCGGCATCGCGGAAACTCCAGCGCGTGCGGATGATCGAATGCGCGAAGCCCAGGCACTCGTGCCGGCTCAGATCATTGGGATGGGTGATGGCCGGGCGCGAAGCCAGATAGTCCGGCGAGGCACACAGGACCAGCGGATACGGCCCCAGCCGCCGTGCCACCAGCCCGCTGTCGGCCAGGTCACCGGTACGGAACACCAGGTCGTAGCCGTCCTCGACGATGTCCACCAGGCTGTTGGACAGGTTCAGATCGACCTGCACATCCGGGTACTGCTGCATGTAAGCCACCACCGCCGGGCCGAGCGCGTGCACGCCGAAGGTGACCGGCGCGCTGATGCGCAGGCGCCCCATCGGCCGTCCACGCGCCACTTCCGCCAATTCCTCGGCGCCCTCCACTTCCTCCAGGATCACCCGCGCCCGCGCCAGGTAGGCCTGGCCGAAGTCGGTCAGGCTCTGCTTTCGCGTGGTGCGGTTGAGCAGGCGCACGCCCAGATGCTGCTCCAGCGCCTGGATGTGCTTGCCGACCAGCTGCGGCGAGAGATCCAACGCGTCTGCGGCGGCGGCGAAGGAGCCGACCTCGGCCACCTTGGCGAAGGTCCGCAGGGGAACGATCAGGTCCATTGCAAACAAATGTTTTCCAATGAAACACCAGATTACCCCTTATTCTGGTTGCAGACTACGCGCACAGTAGCGCTCACCCTTTCGCCGGCGCCCTCGTCGGCCCTTCCTCGGAGTCCCCCATGAGCCAGGTTGTCCGCATCCACGAATATGGCACCGCCGATGTGCTGCGCATCGACGATATCGACGTTCCCGCCCCCGCCCCTGACGAAGTCCAGATCCGGGTGAGGGCGATCGGCATGAACCGCGCCGAGGTGATGTTCCGCAACGGCGCCTATCTGCAGGAAGCGCAGTTCCCCAGCCGGCTGGGCTACGAAGCGGCCGGCATTGTCGAAGCGGTCGGCAGTGCGGTGAGCGGCTTCGCAGCAGGCGATGCGGTCAGCGTGGTACCGCCGCTGGACATCGCGCGCTGGGGCACCTACGGCGAGCTGGCCAATGTGCCGGCTCGACTGGCGGTCAAGCACCCGCAGGCGCTGGACTTTGAAACGGCTGCTGCGGTGTGGATGCAGTACGTCACCGCCTGGGGCGCGCTGCTGGAGCAGGCGCACCTGTCCGCCGGGGATTTCGTCATCATCACCGCTGCCAGCAGCAGCGTTGGCCTGGCCGCGATCCAGATCGCCAATGCGGTGGGCGCCACGCCGATCGCGGTCACCCGCGGCCCGGGCAAGCGCCAGGCCCTGCTCGATGCCGGTGCCGCCCACGTCATCGCCACCCAGGAGCAGGATCTGGTGGCCGAAGTGGCGCGCATCACCCGTGGCGCCGGCGCCCGCGTGGTGTTCGATCCGATCGGTGGCCCGCAGTTCGTGCCACTGACCGAAGCGATGGCACGTGGCGGCATCCTGCTGGAATACGGCGCGCTGAGCAGCGAACCCACGCCGTTCCCGTTGTTCAATGTGCTGGGCAAGTCGCTGACGCTGAAGGGCTATCTGTACTCGGAAATCGTCTCCGACGATGCCGCGTTGGCCCGTGCCAAGGCATTCATCGTCGATGGCCTGGACAAGGGCACGCTGGCGCCGAAAATTGCCAAGGTGTTCCCGTTTGCGCAGATCCAGGAAGCACACCGTTACCTGGAATCGAACGAGCAGATCGGCAAGGTGGTGGTCACGGTGTAATCCCGTGTCGTGCAATGGAGGCGGCCCACCGCCCCCATTGCGGTTACCTCGGCAACGCAAACGCCATCACGTAATCGCCGTTCGGGGTTTCCATGAAATGATGGCCGCCAGCCATGATCACCACGTACTGGCGCCCGCCCTGCTCGTACACCATCGGATTGGCCTGGCCGCCCGCGGGCAGCTTGGCATGCCACAGTTCCTTGCCGGTCTTCAGATCGATGGCACGCAGCAGGTCATCGGTGGCGGCGGCGATGAAGATCAGGCCGCTGGCGGTCACCACCGAACCGCCGTTGTTCGGCGTGCCGATCTCGATCGGCAGGCCGGAGCGGATGCCGAACGGTCCGTTGCCGCGCGCACTGCCGAACGGACGGTCCCACAGCAACTTGCCGGTGCGCAGATCGATGGCACGGATGCCGCCATAGGGCGGCTGCTTGCACAGCAGGCCGGTGAACGGCAGCCGCCAACCGGCGTTGACCTGGATGCCATACGGCGTGCCCACCTGCGGGTCGCCCGCGCCTTCGGCACCGCCCTTGTCGAACCGGATCTTCTCGCGTGGCAGCCAGCCCAGCCGGTCAGCCTCGGCACGTGGCACCAGCCGGTTGTAGTTGGGCATGTCGTTGTAGTTGGCCACGATCACGCCGCGGCGCGTATCGATGGACACGCTGCCCCAGTCCGAGCCACCGTTGTAGCCGGGGTACTCGATGGAATGGCGCTCGCTGCTCGGCGGCGTGTAGAACCCTTCGTAGTACGCCTTGCGGAACTGGATGCGGCAGACCAGCTGGTCGATCGGGGTGATGCCCCACATGTCACGCTCGGTCAGGTCATATTCGCGACGCAGCGTGTGGTACAGCGAGAACAGCTGGGTGGGAGAACGCTGCTCGGGTTCGACGCCGCCGACCGGTACCTTGCGCTCTTCGGCGGCGGTCAGGAGCTGGCCGTTGCGGCGATCAAGGATGTACATGTCGCCCTGCTTGGTCGGCAGCAGGATCGCCGGCACCTTGCCCGCCGCCGTCGGGTAGTCGATCAGGCTGGCCTGCGACCCCAGGTCGTAGTCCCACACATCCTTGCGCACTGCCTGGAAATGCCAGACCGGCTTGCCGGTGGCCACGTCGATCGCCACCAGCGATGTCGCGTAGCGGTTCTGGTTCTCCGTGCGCGAGCCACTCCAGTAATCGCCCGCGGCATTGCCCAGCGGCAGGTAGACCAAGCCCAGCGCCTCATCACCGGTGGCCGTGGTCCACATGTTGGGCGTGCCCCGCGTGTAGGTCTGCTCGCGCGGTGGCAGACCGCTGCGCTCGGGCTGGTCCATGTCCCACGCCCAGCGCAGCTTGCCGGTGATCGCGTCGTAGGCCTGGATCACGCCTGAGGGCGCATCGCGGCGCTGCCCGTCCAGCACCTGATGACCGGTCACGATCACGCCGCGCACGATGGCCGGCGGCGAGTTGATCGACACGTAACCCGGTGGCACCTCGCCCATGCCCAGGGTGATGTCGACCTGGCCGTTGTTGCCGAAGTTGGCGCAGGGGCGGCCGCTGTCCGCGTCCACCGCGATGATGCGACCGTCCAGCGTGCCTTCAATGATGCGCGCCCAGCACGTTGGACGACTGCCCGGCGCAGCGCTGCGGGTAACGCTGGGCGGCGGTTCCGGCAGCGCCAGATCAGCGGCGACATCGGCCAGTGCCGCGTCGGCAAGGGTCGGCATGCTGGGCTGCTCGTAATAGCTCACACCACGACAGGCAGCGGTATAGGGAATCGAAGCATCCTTTACCTTTGGATCGAACCGCCACAGTTCCTTGCCGCTGGCAGCATCAAGCGCGATCAGGCGGTTGCGTGCGGTGCACAGGTACAGGCGGTCGCCGATCTTCAGCGGCGTGGTTTCGGCGCCCCAGCGCTTCTTCGGCATATCGCCGGTACGGAACTGCCAGGCCGGCTGCAGCGTGGCCACATTGGCCGGGGTGATCTGCTGCAGCGGCGAATAGCGGGTACCCGCATTACTGCGGCCCCACGCCGGCCAGTCGCCCTCGGCGGGCTGGTCAGCCGGCTGCAGGCCCGTGGTATCACGCGTAGGTTCCAGTCCGGCGCTGATCGCGCCTTCCGGGAACGGCTGATGCCCATCCACTTCACCATGCGGCGCGAAAGCCAGGCCGAAGGCGGCCACGAACACCAGCATCAGCACGCCCGCCACGCTGCGCGACAAGCGCTTGGAGACCGGCTCGTGCAGGGTGGGAGCCAGCAAGGCCAGCGCGATGCCCAGCGCGGTCACCAGGCCCAGCCGCGGCACCCAGCGCCAGTAGTCGCTGCCCGACTCCCACCAGGTCCACAGCAGCGTACCGGTGAACACCAGCGCATACAGCAGCGCGCCGCTGCGGCGGTTGCCGAACAACAGGATTCCGCTGGCCAGCAGGCCGAGCCCGGCGATGGCGTAGTACGCCGAGCCGCCAAGGCTGAGCAGCCACGCACCGAGCCCGCCGATGACCAGGCCGAGCACGACCAGCAGCAGCGACAGCACGGTGACAAGGGGGTGCCGGGAGGCGCGAACGGGAGCAGGAGCGGACTGCGGCGTGGCGGACATCGTCGATCTCCGGGGGCAGCATGCGCCGTTATCGCACCGCCTGCGTGAAGCGCGCGCGTATGTGTGGCATCCGGATACGACGACGCCGGCACAGAGCCGGCGTCGTCGAGTACCTCAGGCTCGCGGCAGGATCACTCCTGCGCGGCGTCCTCGCTGCTGGCAGCAGCCGGTGCGCCGTCGGTCGTGGCCGGAGCGGCGGCAGCCACCTCGTCCTCGTCCTCGTCGATCGAGGCATCCATGCGCTCCACCGCCTGCAGCTTCTCGTCCTTGGACAGGCGGATCAGGGTCACGCCCTGGGTGTTGCGGCCGACGCGGCTGATTTCCGAGCCACGCGTACGCACCAGGGTGCCACCATCGGAGATCAGCAGGACTTCGTCGCTGGAGCCCATCAGCACCGCGGCGACCAGCTTGCCATTGCGCTCGGTGGTCTGGATGCCGATCACACCCTGCGTGCCACGGCCCTTGCGCGGGTAGTCCGGCAGCGGGGTGCGCTTGCCGTAGCCGTTCTCGGTCGCGGTCAGGATGTACTGCACACTGGCGTCGTCGGCGCCGTCGATCACCGCATCGCCCGTGGCGGCGGCTTCCTCGACACCGTTGTCGTCCTCGTTCTCGTCCTCGATGCCACCGGCACTTTCGGCCACGATCAGGCTGACTACTTCCTCGCCGGCCGGCATCTTGATGCCACGCACGCCGGTGGCGGTACGGCCCATCGAGCGGACCTTGTCCTCACCGAAGCGCACGGTCTTGCCGTTGGAGGCGAACAGCAGGATGTCACGCTGGCCGTCGGTCAGGCCAACGCCGACCAGAGCATCGCCCTCGTCCAGGTTGATCGCGATCTTGCCGCGCGCCAGACGGAAGGCGAACTCGCCCAGCGGGGTCTTCTTGACCGTGCCGTTCTTCGTGGCGAAGAACACGAACTGGCCATCGGCGTACTCGCGCACCGGCAGCACGGCCTGCACGCGCTCGCCGGGTTCCAGCGGGATCCAGTTGATGATCGGACGGCCGCGGGCGTTGGAGCCAGCCTCGGGCAGCTGGTAGACCGGCAGCCAGAACACCTTGCCCGAACTGGTGAAGGTCAGCAGCGTGTCGTGCGTGTTGACCAGCCACAGCTGTTCGATGAAATCCTCTTCCTTGGTGGACGCTGCGCTGCGGCCGCGGCCACCACGGCGCTGGGCGCGGTACACGCTCACCGGCTGGCGCTTCACGTAGCCGGCATGCGACACGGTGACCACCACGTCTTCCGGCGCGATCAGGTCGAGGATGTCCAGGTCTTCTTCGCTGTGGCGGATTTCGGTACGACGTTCGTCGCCGAACTCGGCCCTGACACTGATCAGCTCTTCACGGATCACCTGCAGCAGGCGATCGGGATCTTCCAGGATGTGGATCAGCCCGGCGATCACTTCCAGCAGCTGCTTGTATTCCTCGGTCAGGCGGTCCTGCTCCAGCCCGGTCAGGCGGTGCAGGCGCATTTCCAGGATCTGGGTGGCCTGGATCTCGGTCAGCTGGTAGCCGCCTTCGATCAGGCCCACGCCCTTGGGCAGGTCATCCGGACGCGAGGCTTCGGCACCGGCAGCGCCCAGCATCGAACCGACCAGGCCCGGCTCCCACAGGCGCGCGAGCATGCGCTCGCGGGCTTCGGTGGGGTTCGGCGAGGTCTTGATCAGCTCGATCATCTCGTCGATGTTGGCCAGCGCGACGGTCAGGCCTTCCAGCACGTGGGCACGGGCACGCGCCTTGCGCAGCTCGAATACCGTACGGCGCGTGACCACTTCGCGGCGGTGGCGGACGAACGACTCCAGCATCTGCTTGAGGTTCATCAACTGCGGGCGGCCATCGACCAGCGCCACCATGTTGATGCCGAACACCGATTCCATCTGCGTCTGCTGGTACAGGTTGTTCAGCACAACCTCGGCAGATTCACCGCGCTTGATTTCGATGTAGATGCGCATGCCGTCCTTGTCGGACTCATCGCGCAGCTCGCTGATGCCTTCGATCTTCTTTTCCTTGACCAGCTCGGCGATCTTCTCGATCAGACGCGCCTTGTTCACCTGGTAAGGAATTTCGGTGACGATGATCGACTCACGGCCGTTGTCGGCCACTTCGATATCGGCCTTGGCACGGATGCGCACACGGCCGCGGCCGGTGCGGTAGCCGGCGACGATGCCGGCGGTGCCATTGATGATGCCGGCAGTCGGGAAATCCGGGCCCGGGATGTACTCCATCAGGCCGTCGACATCGATTTCCGGATTGTCGATCAGCGCGATGCAGGCGTTGATCGATTCGGTCAGGTTGTGCGGCGGGATGTTGGTCGCCATGCCCACCGCGATACCGGCCGAACCATTGACCAGCAGGTTCGGGAACCGGGTCGGCATGACCGTCGGCTCCAGTTCCTTTTCGTCGTAGTTGGGCTGGAAATCGACGGTTTCCTTGTCGATGTCCGCCATCAGCTCATGCGCCAGGCGCGACATGCGCGCCTCGGTGTATCGCATCGCCGCAGCGGAGTCACCGTCGACCGAACCGAAGTTACCCTGGCCATCGACCAGCATGTAGCGCAGCGAGAACGGCTGTGCCAGACGCACCAGCGTGTCGTACACCGACTGATCGCCATGCGGGTGGTACTTACCGATGACGTCACCGACGATACGCGCCGACTTGAAGTAGGGCTTGTTGCTGTGCGCGTTCAACTCGTTCATCGCGAACAGCACGCGGCGATGCACCGGCTTGAGGCCGTCGCGCGCATCCGGGAGCGCGCGGCCCACGATCACGCTCATGGCGTAATCGAGATAGCTCTTGCGCATCTCGTCTTCCAGGTTGACCTGGATGATTTCCTTGGCGGTTTCTGCCATTCGGGTTCCGTTGTCTGGTAGCGGTCCAGTCCGGCGCAGCCCTCTGCGGGAGGGGGTCGCGCCGGAACCTCGATTCAACCTGTGGATACTACCACAACAGGCCGTTTTCCGCCTCCCTTTACGGGGATTTTACCGGCACAAATCAGGAACTTAGGGCCCCATGCCGCCCCTGTAGAGCCGAGCCCATGCTCGGCTGCGGCGGATTCACTGGCTGAGCCGAGCGTGGGCTCGGCTCCACAGACATCCGCGACCCTGCCCGCCTCAGCCGCCGAAGGCGGCACGCATGTTGTCAGCGGTCGGGTTCAGGATCACCCCGCGCTCGGTCACGATGGCATCGATCAGTTCACCCGGGGTGACGTCGAACACCGGGTTCCAGGCGGCAATGCCTTCGGCCACGGTGCGGGTCCCGCCCACGCCATACAGCTCGCCCGGGTCGCGCTGCTCGATCTCGATCTGGCTGCCGTCCACGGTGTCCATGTCCACGGTCGAGGACGGCGCCACCACCATGAACCTGACCCCGTGGTGGCGGGCGGCGATGGCCAGCTGGTAGGTGCCGATCTTGTTGGCGGTATCGCCATTGGCGCAGATGCGGTCTGCACCGACGATCACCCACTGCACCGCGCCGGTCTTCATCAGGTGCGAGGCGGCCGAATCGGCAATCAGGGTGGCGTCGATCCCATCCTGCTGCAGCTCCCACACGGTCAGGCGTGCACCCTGCAGCCACGGCCGGGTCTCGCCGGCGAACACGCGGGCGATGCGGTGCTGGGCCATGCCGGCACGGATCACGCCCAGTGCGGTGCCGAAGCCTGCGGTGGCCAGCGAGCCGGTGTTGCAGTGGGTCAGCACGCCGCTGCCGGCGTCGATCAGGCCCGCGCCCAGCGCGCCCATGTGGCGGTTGGCGGCCAGGTCTTCCTCCGCGATGGCCTGCGCCTCCGCTTCCAGCAGAGCCTTCCAGTCGGCGCCGGCGGCGTTCAGGCAGCGACGCATGCGCGCCAGCGCCCAGGCCAGGTTGACGGCGGTCGGGCGCGACGCGTTCAGGCGCTGCAGCGCCGGTTCCAGCTGCTGCAGCGCGTGCGCACCGTCTGCGGCCTGCACGTCACGTGCGGCCAGCACCACGCCCCAGGCCGCGGCAATGCCAATCGCCGGTGCACCACGCACGGTCAACGCGTGGATGGCGGCGGCAACCTCGTCACTGTCATGGCAGACCACATGCTCGACCACGAACGGCAGCTTGCGCTGGTCCAGCAGTTGCAGGGCATCGCCGGTCCACAGGATCGGGCGGATGTGGTCGTAACGGGCGTAGTCGATGTCGGAGGCAGTGTTCATGGGCCCATTGTAGGGCCACGCCCCGCGCGGTTGGAGCCTGCCCGGGCTCAATTCACCGAGAATTCGGCGCGGCAGCCGCCGTCCACCCAGATCCCGTTGCGGTTCCAGCCCCAGGTGTTGCCTTCCTCGCACGGGGTGCTGGACAACTGTTCGGTGACGACGGCGCCGACCGAAATGCTCGCGCCACAGAAGCGGCGCTTCTTCGACTTCGACTCGCAGGTCAGACGGCGTGGCACGTCAACAAAACGGCCGTCCTCGTCAGCCACTTCGAAATCCCCCTGGCAGCCGCGGCTGGTCCACACTTCGTTACGCTTGTAGCCCCAGCCCTGCCCTTCCCGGCACGGCAACGCCGACAGTTGGCGCAGCAGGCGTACCGGCGCCCCATCCAGGCGCACCGGACAGCTCTGCGGACGACCGTTGGATTCGCAGCGCACCACGCGGCGAACCAGGCGTTTGCCTTCATTCGCTGCCGGAATGGCCCCCGCGGCGCGGCGCGCGCGGAACTCGGCGCGGCAACCCAGGGTGACCCAGACACCACTGCGGTCGGTGCCCCACTCGCTGCCACGGATGCAGCTGCTGTTGGAGAGCTGGCGGACAAGGTCGATGCCATTGCTGACATCGATATCGCAATGCACCCAGCCCATGTCGCGCGATTCGCAGGTCACCACTTCGCCGTCATACCCCACCTGCTGGGCAGACGCCGACGACGGCAGCCAGGCACCCCACAACGCAATGGAGTAGACCGGAGCCGCGACGACCGCAAACCACTTGACCAATGCCTTCCCCAACAGGAGTGGACGAATTCCGATGCGAGTGTCCCGCATCTGCCGTGATAAGAGCATCATCCTGCTTACCGAAGCAAGCGCGGAAATGCGGCAATCCGTTCAGTCTTCGATATTCAGAAAACCCTGAAGATCAGGCGTGGGCGAAGTCATAGGCCAGCACGTCGGCGATGCGTGGCGTGCGGTTCATCGCCATCAGCAGCCGATCGACACCCACCGCCACACCCGCGCACGCCGGCATTGATGGGAGTGCGGCCAGCAGTGCCTCGTCCAGCGCCGGCTGCACCTGGCCGCGTTCGTGCCGGCGCTGCAGGTCACGCTGGAAGCGCGTGCGCTGCTCCTGCGCATCGTTCAGTTCGTGATAGCCGTTGGCCAGTTCCACCGCACCCAGATACAGCTCAAAACGCTCGGCCAGCGGCGGCGTGCCGGCGCGGATGCGGGCCAGCGCCGCCTGGCTGGCCGGCCAATCGTGGACCACGGTCATCACCGTGTCATCGAAGTGCGGCTGGATGTGATGGGTCATCAGCAGGTCCAGCCAGTCGTCGCGGGTCAGCCCTACCGGGTCGATGTGCACGTCGCCGAGCGCGGCGCGCAGCGCGGCTTCGTCAGCCTCGAACGGGTCCACGCCCACATGCTGCTGGAACAGTTCGCGGTAGCTCAGCACGCGCAGGGTCGCACTGCGTCCGACCAGGGCCAGTGCCTGACCGACCAGCTCGGCGGTCTCCTGCACCAACCGGTGGTGGTCCCAGCCGACCCGGTACCACTCCAGCATGGTGAATTCCGGGTTGTGGCGACCACCCGCTTCGCCGTTGCGGAAGACCCGGCCCAGCTCGTAGCAGTCGCCCACACCTGCCGCCAGCAATCGCTTGAGCGGGTACTCCGGCGAGGTGCGCAGCCAGCGGCGACGGCCACCGGCATCGACATGCCCGGTGAAATCGGTATGGAAGCTGTCGATGTTGGGCTCGGTGTTGCCTGCAACCGACAGGATCGGTGTTTCCACCTCCAGCACATCGCGCTCGGCGAAGAAGCGGCGCACCAGCGCATTGAGCGCAGCGCGCTGCTGCAGCGCGTGCAGCAGGGCCTCACTCACAGGATGCCCTCCGGGCGCGGGTGGTCCAGCGGCAGGGTCAGCAGATCGCGGGTGTCATCGATGTATCCGCTGGCCAGGTACAGGCGACGGGCGAGCTCGTTGTGGTGGTTCACTTCCAGGCGCAGGCGGCTGACGCCACGGCCACGCGCGCGCTGTTCGCAGATGGCCAGCGCCTGCTTGCCGCGGCCACGACCGCGCGCACGATGGCTCAGGTACAGCTCGTCCAGCAGCATGAAGTGGCCGCCCTGCTCCAGGCTGAAGCCCATCGCGATCACTGCGTAACCAACCACCTCGCCCGCCTCGTCCAGCCACAACAGCACTTCGCCGTTGCGTGGGTCGGCCAGCAGTGCATCCACGCCGCGACGCACGCGCGCGTCATCGAAGTCGATCTTGTCTTCGGCATAGAACTCGCGCATCAACGCGATCAACTGCTCTTCGTCGGCGCGGGTGGCCAAGCGGAAATCCAGCGGGGCGGTCTGCATCGGTATTCCTTTGTGTTTCATGCCGGGCGCGAGGCACCCGGCGGGGTCATCATTCGTGTTCGGCAAGGTAGGCCAGCAGGCGGTCTTCGTCCCACACGGGCACGCCCAGCGATTGCGCCTTGTCCAGCTTGGAGCCGGCCTCGGTACCGGCCACCACGAAACTGGTCTTCTTCGAAACGCTGCCGGAGACCTTGGCACCCAGCGCTTCCAGGCGCTCCTTGGCGGCATCGCGGGTGAGCTGGGCCAGGGTGCCGGTCAGCACCACGGTCTGCCCATCCAGCGGGCCGGCCACGATCTCGGCCAGCGCCGGCGCCTTGGCCAGGATCTGCTGCATCGCCTTTTCGGCCACCAGCAGCATCGCGCCATGGCCTTCGGCGTCCAGCCACGCAGCCAGACCGCGTGCGGTGTCATCGGGCAGGCCGGCGTTGACGAACTGGCCATGCTCGGCGTCGAGCACGGCCTGCGCGCCAGGCAACGCAGCCACCAGCTTCTCCGCACGCAGGCGGGTGATGCCGGGGATTTCCGACTCGACCAGCAGCTGCGCCAGATCCAGCCCTTCGCGCAGCTTGGCACTGGGCGCATGCACATCACTGATGCGCACCTGGCCGACCTGCAGCAGGTCATCGATGGCCTGCTGGTTGCCCTGCTGCTCGAAGAAATGGCCGAGCGAGCGCGCTACTTCGCCACCGATGTCCGGCACGCGCTTGAACAACGGCCACGGCAGGTGGCGGATCAGCTCCAGGTCACCGAACCACTGCGCCAGCGCCTTGGCCGTGCTTTCGCCCACATGCTCGATGCCGAGCGCGAACAGCAAACGCTCCAGCGTGGCGGCACGACTGGCGTCGATCGCCGCGATCAGGTTGTCGGCCCACTTGGTGGCGATCTTCTTCGTGTTCCATTCGAAGCTGGCGGGCTGCACCAGCGCCTGCGCGCGCCAGCCCGGATCGTTGCCGTCCAGCTTGAGCACCGCATTGAGCACCGCACCACTGCCTTCGGCGGGCAGATGCAGCTTCAGCGCAGCAGCCAGTGCGGAAGGGTCCTCGGCATCCAGCACAAGCTTCAGGTGCAGCAGCTGGTCACGGTTGAGCCGGTACAGGTCGGCCACACTCTTGACGATGCCGGCGTCGACCAGGGTTTCGATGTACTTGTCGCCGAGGCCGTCGATATCCATCGCACGACGCGAAGCGAAATGGGCAATGGCCTCCTTGCGCTGCGCAGGGCAGGACAGCTCACCCGAACAGCGCCATGCGGCGGCACCTTCCTCGCGCACGATTTCCGAGCCGCACACCGGGCAAAGCGTCGGCATCCGCCACGGCGTGGTGCCCTGCGGGCGGCGATCGAGGATGACGCTGACCACTTCCGGAATCACATCGCCGGCGCGGCGCACGATCACGCTGTCGCCCACCCGCACATCCAGGCGTGCGATCTGATCGGCGTTGTGCAGGGTGGCATTGGACACGATCACGCCGGCCACAGCCACCGGCGCCAGTCGCGCGACCGGCGTGGCGGCACCGGTGCGACCGATCTGGATCTCGATGGCCTCCACCGTGGTGCTCTGTTCCTGCGCCGGGAACTTGTGCGCGATCGCCCAGCGCGGCGCACGCGAGACGAAGCCCATCGCCTGCTGGCCCGCGCGGTCATCGAGCTTGTAGACCACGCCATCGATATCGAACGGCAGGCCATCGCGGCGCTCACCGATATCGCGGTAGTAACCCAGCAGGCCGTCGGTGCCTTCCACCACCTTGCACAGCTCACTGACCGGGAAGCCCCAGGCACCGAGCTGGGCCAGGGTGCCCGAATGGGTGTCCGGCAGCTCGCCGCCCTGCACTTCGCCAGTGCCGTAGGCGAAGAAACTCAGCCTGCGCTGCGCACTGATCTTCGGGTCGAGCTGGCGCAGCGAACCGGCCGCCGCATTGCGCGGATTGGCCAGCACCTTGCCGCCCTGCAGGCGCGCACGTTCGTTGTAGGCCTCGAAGTCGGCACGGGCCATGTAGACCTCGCCGCGCACCTCCAGCACATCCGGCCAGTCCCTGCCGTGCAGACGCTTGGGAATGTCACCGATCTCGCGCAGGTTGGCGGTCACGTCCTCGCCGGTACTGCCATCGCCACGGGTCGCGCCGAGCACGAAATGACCATCCTCATAGCGCAGGCTGATCGCCAGGCCGTCCATCTTCGGCTCGGCCGAAAACTGCAGGCTGCGGCGGCCCAGGCGCTCATCGATGCGGCGCACGAAATCGGCCACTTCCTCGTCGCTGAAGGCATTGGACAGCGACAACATCGGTACCGCGTGGCGCACCTCCGGGAAGCGGCCGGAGGGGCGCGCACCGACCTGCTGGGTCGGGCTGTCGGCACGGGCCAGTTCCGGGTGTTCGCGCTCCAGTGCTTCCAGCTCGCGGACCATCCGGTCGTAGTCGACGTCGGGGATCTCCGGCGCGTCCAGCTCGTGGTAGGCGCGGTTGGCCTGGGCGATCTGCCGGCGAAGGTCTTCGGCGCGTTCGGCGGGGCTGGGGCTCATCGGGATCCGGTGGTTCTGGGATGGCCGGGGATTCTACCGCGCCCGGCCGTCAGGCCCGGTAACGGCCCTGCCTTTTGTGGAGTCGAGCCATGCTCGACTGGCGCTTCGCTCTGGCAGGCGCCAAGCACTCCCCCGCTCCAGCAGGTGCCAACCTTCTTCCCAGATCCGGTAGGTGCAAACCATGGTTGGCACGTCTGTGGTCGAGCACGGCTCGACGCTGCAAAAGCAGCTTGCCGCCCATCCCCACCAGCGCTAGCGTGCGACGGTCTGCCCTTCGGAATCCTGCCCGTGACCCTGCCTGCTTCCCGTCGACGCTTCCTGCAACTGGCCGGTGCCGGCCTCGCTGTCGCCGGCAGCGGGCTGCCGCAGCTCGGCCATGCCCAACCCGCGACAGCCGCCGCCCCTGCCGAAGGCGCGGTGCTGCTGAATTTCAACGAATGTCCCTACGGCCCCTCGCCCGCGGCCCAACAGGCGGCACGCGACAGCATCGCCGGTTGCGGCCGCTACCGTTTCGCACTGGCCGGTCAGGTGCGCGACGCCTTCATCGAACAGGCGCGCATCCCGGCCGATCATGTGCGGCTCTATCCGGGTTCCAGCGAACCGCTGAACCGTGCCGCCGTGCTGTGGACCGGCCCGCAGGCGGGACTGGTAGTCGCCGACCCGACCTTCGAGACGCTGGGCGAGGTCGCCACCGCCCACGGTGCGCACGTGCAGAAAGTGCCGCTGCGCGACAACGGCGCACATGACCTGCGTGCGATGGTCGCCGCCGCACACGCACGCCCGACAGGCCTGCTGTATGTGTGCAACCCGAACAACCCCACCGGTTCGATCAGCCCGCCGGATGAGCTCGCCTGGCTGCTGGCCCACAAGCCCGCATCCACCCGCGTGCTGTTGGACGAGGCCTATCTGCAGTACAGCGAACAGCCGAGCCTGATCGCACAGGTGGCGCAGCGCGATGACCTGATCGTGTTGCGTACGTTCTCCAAGCTGTATGGCATGGCCGGCCTGCGTCTGGGCGTGGCGGCCGCGCATCCCGACCGCCTTCGCGAACTGGCCAGCCTGGGCGACAACCCACTGCCGGTGCCGGCGCTGGCCGCTGCACTGGCCAGCCTGCGCGATCCGCAGTTGATTCCGCAGCGCCGCCTGCAGAATGCCAAGGTGCGGCAGGCCACCATCGCGTGGCTGGGCAAGCGTGGTTTCAGCTGCGTGCCGTCGGAAGCCAATTGCTTCGTGGTCGACGTCCAGCGCGATGGCAGCACGTTTGCCAAGGCGATGGCCGACAACGGCGTGGTGATCGGGCGCAGCTGGCCGATCTGGCCACAGCGCGTGCGCGTGACCGTCGGCACCGAAGAGGAGATGGCCGCGTTCCGCCATGCGTTCGCGAAGGTGGCCGGCGTCCCGGCCTGACCCTGTTGGTGGGGGCGAACCTTGGTTCGCCCCATCCACGCATGGCGTGGATCTACTGTTGTGGGTGCCGACCGTTGGTCGGCACACCGAAAAAAGCATTTACCAGCGCGGGGTCTTGGTCAGCGGCGGCGCCTGGTGCTGACGGTCGTAGGCGCGCAGCTCGTCACGGATGTGCGCGATGCGCTGGCGGCCCAGGGCGTTGCGGCTGTCATCCAGCACCACGCCATCCAGCAGCTCGGCCATGCGCTGCACGGTCGGCAGCATCTTCTCCCAGGCGTCCAGCGCGGTCAGCGGGGCCGGCAGGGTCAGGAAGAAGGCGATGGCCGGAGTCTCCATGGCGCGGATGTTGGCCATGTCGAAGCTGCCCGGCTTCATGATGCTGGCCATCGAGAAGATTGGGCCGCGCTCGGGGTGGCCTTCCACCAAACGGTGGAACACGTTCATGTGACCGAACACCAGTCCGGTCTTTTCCGCCGCCACCACGATGTCCTCACCACGCAGCTGCTCGCCGGCGCGGGCGGCCACGAACAACGAGACGATCTTGTCGAAATCCTGCGTGGCACGCTTGCCGAGGTCGCTGGCGCCCGGGTCGGTTTCGCCCAGGCCGAGTTCGGCCTGCTCGCCTTCCGTACCCATGCCCGGTTCGACGCGGCCATCGGGCACGGTGACGCCGTCTTCGCCCAGCACCGGCTCGCGGCGCTCGCCGCTGGTCGGTTCCGCGCCTTCCACGCGGCGCCCCTGGGGCTTCTTTTTCGGACGGCCAAACAGGAAGATCGCGGCGATCAACAGCAGGCCGGCGGCCAGGATGCCGATGCGCAACAGTGCCGTGTCGGACATTCGATAGGTTCTCCGGCTAGTTCATTCAGGTAACTAGGATGGCACGTCAGGCCGCGCCCGCCAATCGCGCGGCTTCTTCCAGGTCTACGCTGACCAGGCGGCTGACGCCCGGCTCGCGCATGGTCACGCCCGACAGCTGGTGCGCGGCCTCCATCGTCGCCTTGTTGTGGCTGACGAACAGGAACTGCACCTTTTCGCTCATTTCCTTGACCATGTTGGCCAGGCGGCCGACGTTGGCTTCATCCAGCGGCGCGTCCACCTCGTCCAGCAGGCAGAACGGCGCGGGATTCAGCTGGAAGATGGCGAACACCAGCGCCACCGCGGTCATCGCCTTCTCGCCGCCGGACAGCAGCGAGATGCTGGACACGCGCTTGCCCGGAGGACGCGCCATGATGGTCACACCGGTGTCGAGCAGGTCTTCACCGGTCAGTTCCAGGTAGGCGTGGCCGCCACCGAACAGGCGCGGGTACAACGCCTGCACGCCAGCGTTGACACGATCAAAGGTGTCCTTGAAACGACCGCGGGTCTCGCGGTCGATCTTGCGGATGGCGTCTTCCAGGGTTTCCAGCGCGGTGGTCAGGTCGGTGTGCTGCGAATCCAGGTAATCCGAGCGCTGCGAAGCCTCGCCGTATTCGTGGATGGCGGCCAGGTTGACCGGCTCCAGCCGGCGCATGCGGCCGTCGATCTGGTGAACGGCCTGCTCCCAGTCGCCCAGGCGGGCATCCTCGGGCAATGCGTTGAGCACGTCCTGCAGCACGAAGCCGGCCTTCTCCACCGCCGCCTGCAGGGTCTCCGCGCTGAGCACCAGCGCCTGCTGGTCCAGCTTGCGCTGCGAAATGCGCTCGCGCTGGGCCAGCGCCTGCTCGTCACGCTGGTGGCGGGTCTGTTCGTAGTTGCGCAGCTCGGCGTCGATGCCGTCCAGCAGCGTGCGCGCCTCGGTCAGCACGCGATCCGCGCGCACGCGCTCTTCCAGCGCGTTCTGGTGCTCGGCCTGCAGCGATTCGACCGGCGAATCGCCTTCATCCAGCTGCGAATGCAGTTCGCCCAGGCGCGAATCCAGCTGCCCGCGCTGGGTGCCCATGCGCTCCAATGCCTGGCTCAACGAGGCCAGCTGCGCCCGCTGTGATTCCAGGGTCAGCGCCAGCGAGTGCGAGCGCTCACGCACCGCGCGTGCAGCATCGCGCGCCAGGTCGCGGGCCTCGGTCAGCTGGCGGCGCTCGCCCTCCAGTCGCTGCCGGGTCGATTCCAGGTCGCCCATGCTGCTGACCGCGTTCTCCAACCGTGAGCGCGCTTCACGCGCCTGCTCGTTGTTGGCTTCCAGCGTTTCCTGCAACTGCTTCAGCTCACCTTCGATGCGGTCGATGCGCGTGCGCGCCGCTTCCACCTTGCCCTGCTGGCCCTGCAACTGGCCCGCCAGTTCAGAGACCGCACGATGGGCCTGGTACAGCGCACGCTGCGCGTCTTCGCGCTGCTGCTCGGCGGCCTGCAGCTGCTCACGGAATCCACTCAGTTGTTCTTCCAGCTCGGCCTCGCGGTCCTGCAGCTGCTCGATCTGCTCACGCAGTTCATTGATCTCACGCTCGCGCAGCAGCGCGCCCTGCTGGGCTGCACCGGAGCGCGATACGCGCAGCCAACCCTGGCCCAGGCGCTCGCCGCTCTGGGTGATGATCGAATCGCCTTCCGGAAGGCTGCCCTGCAACGCCTTCGCTTCGGAAAGGTCCTTTGCTGCATGCAGGTGTGCCAGCAGGCGACGGATCGCTGCCGGGCCACGTACGCGGGCGGCCAGCGAGGTCGGTGCGACCTTCAGGTCCGCGCCATCGTTGGCAACCAGCGCGATGTGGCCCTCGCCCAGTTCGCCGAGGGCATCGACCAGGCTGGCCGGATCATCAACCAGCACGCCTTCGATCAACTGGCCGAGCGCGCTTTCCACCGCATTTTCCCAGCCGGCATCAACGTCCAGGCGTTCGCCGACACGCGCCGCCGAATCCAATCCACGCGCCTTCAGCCAGGCCACGGCCGCGCCCTGCTCCTGGCCCAGCGCGGCCTGCTGCAGGGTTTCCAGCGAGGCCAGGCGGCCACGCAGGGCGTTGGCCTGCTTGCGCAGTTCGGCCAGTTCGTTCTGGCCCTTGCGCTGCTGCTCCTGCACCGCCACTACGCCTTGCTTGCGCAGTTCGACGTCTTCGCTCAATTCATCCAGCGCGGTCTTCTGCGTGTCGTGCTGCAGGTGCAGGTGCTCGAACGTTTCTTCCAGCGCATCCACGTCCAGGCCGGCGCGCTCGGCGGCCAGGGCTTCACGACGCCGGTCGGCGTCAAGGATCTGCTTGTCCAGATAGTCCACGCGCGTGCGCTCGACATCGCCGGCGCGCGAGGCCTCCGAACTCTGCGAGGTGTGCTGTTCCCAGCGCTGCTGCCAGCTGGCCAGCCGGTCCTCGGCCTCGCGCAGGCTTTCCTGCTTGATCTCGTTCTCTTCCTGCAGCTCCTCCAGCTGCGGGGTGGCAGCCTCCACCGCCTCGCGCAGCACCCTCAGCTTGGCCTCGTCGCCGCTGATGTGCTGGCCCAGTTCGGCCAACGCCTGCTGCGTTTCATCGCGCGCCTTGTGCAGGCGCTGCGACAGCTCGCGCTGGTGCTGGATCTGCTGCTCCAGGCGGGCCAGCGTGCTGCCGACCTGGTAGACCGCAGCCTGCGCGGTGTTGAGCGCGTCGGCGGCCTCTTCGCGCCGCGCACGCGAGGTCTCGATGCGGGCCTCGGCATCACGCTGGTCGGCGATCAGCTGCTGCAGCTTGGTCTCTTCCTGCGACAGGCCTTCGCGCAGCTTCGACAGGCGTCCGTCGAGACCACGGAATTCCAGCGCCTTCCACTCGGCATCCTTGACCCGGCGCTCTTCCTGCAGGGCTTGGTACTGCTCGGCCTGCTTGGCCTGGCGCTTGAGGTGTTCGAGCTGCTTGCTGATCTCGTCGCGCAGGTCGCCCAGCCGGTCCAGATTCTCGCGGGTGTGGCGGATACGGGTCTCGGTTTCCTTGCGGCGCTCCTTGTACTTGGAGATGCCCGCCGCCTCTTCGAGGTACACGCGCAGGTCTTCCGGGCGCGCTTCGATGATCTGGCTGATCATGCCCTGCTCGATGATCGAGTAGCTGCGCGGGCCCAGGCCGGTGCCGAGGAACAGATCGGTGATGTCGCGGCGGCGGCACTTGGTGCCGTTGAGGTAATAGTTGCTGGTGCCGTCGCGGCTGACCGTGCGCTTGACCGAGATTTCGTTGAACGAGGCGTACTCGCCGGAGATCGTGTGGTCGGAGTTGTCGAAGATCAGCTCGACCGTGGCCTGCGAGACCGGCTTGCGGGCATTGGACCCGGAGAAGATCACGTCGGTCAGCGAGTCGCCACGCAGGCGGCTGGCCGAACTCTCGCCCATGACCCAGCGCACGGCGTCGATGATGTTCGACTTGCCGCAGCCATTGGGCCCCACCACGCCGGTCATGTTGGTCGGCAGGTGCAGGGTGGTCGGATCGACGAACGACTTGAAGCCGGACAGCTTGATCGTGGAAAGACGCATAGGGGTTCCGGACTGGGGCCGGCAAGCGGCCTGCGTTTACCCTCCAAGTCATTGATCCTGTTGGGATCGATGCCCGTGGAACGGGTGTGACGCCCTGAGTATACCGATGTGGCCGTGTTCTACGAATGGGCGTGGAACATTGTCCAGCCCCACCCCGCCGGCCGAGCGTGGCCCGACACCACGAAACGGAGCCATAAAACAAAACGGGCACCCTTGCGGGCGCCCGTTCTGCGGTGATTCCAGGCCGTACGGCGTGGGATCAGGCTTCGGCGACGACGACGACCTTGACGGTGGTCTCGACGTCGGCGTGCAGGTGGATCAGCACGTCGTATTCGCCGATGTTGCGGAAGGCGCCTTCGCCCAGGATGACTTCGCTCTTGCTGACCGGCAGGCCGGCAGCGGTGAAGGCATCGGCGATTTCGCGGGCGCCGACCGAGCCGTACAGCTTGCCTTCGGTCGAAGCGTTGGCCGGGATGGTCACGCTCGCGCCTTCCAGCTTGGCCTTGCGGGCGTCAGCGTCGGCGTGGATGGCCTGGGCCTTGGCTTCGTACTCGGCGCGCTTGGCTTCGAACTCGGCCTTGTTGCTCTCGGTGGCCGGAACGGCCTTGCCCTGCGGCACGAGGAAGTTACGGCCGTAGCCCGGCTTCACGTCAACCAGGTCGCCCAGGTTGCCGAGGTTGGTGACTTTCTGCAGGAGGATCAGCTGCATGGTATTGCTCCAGATGAGTTATTCGTTAGCGAGGCGATGCCCCGCAACAAAGGCTGTCCGAATAGCTGGCACAGCGGGGGCGGCACCGGGCCGCCCCGCCGGGCATCAGACGTCGTGGTTGTCGGTGTACGGGATCAGGGCCAGGAAGCGAGCGCGCTTGACGGCGGTCGCCAGCTGGCGCTGGTACTTCGACTTGGTACCGGTGACACGGCTCGGCACGATCTTGCCGTTCTCGGTCAGGTACTGGCGCAGGGTGTTGAGATCCTTGTAGTCGATCTCCTTCACACCTTCAGCCGTGAACTTGCAGAACTTGCGGCGACGGAAGAACTTGGACATGGGAAGGCTCCTTAGGCGGCGGAAGCGGCGTCGTCGCCGGCTTCGTTGTCAGCGGTGGTGGTGGACTCGCCTTCTTCGTCGTCACGACGACGGCGCTCACCGCGCTCCGGCTTGTCACCCTTCTCGTCCTTGCTCTTCATGATCAGCGACTGCTCGGTGTCAGCCTCGTCACGCTTGATGACCAGGTTGCGCAGCACGGCGTCGTTGAAGCGGAAGCTTTCGGTCAGCTCGTTCAGCACGGCCTGGTCGGCTTCGATGTTCAGCAGCACGTAGTGGGCCTTCACCAGGTTCTGGATCGGGTACGCCAGCTGGCGGCGGCCCCAGTCTTCCAGACGGTGGATGGTGCCGTTGCCGTTCTCGACCAGCGACTTGTAGCGCTCGATCATGGCCGGGACCTGCTCGCTCTGGTCCGGGTGGACCATGAACACGATTTCGTAATGACGACTCATGTTTTTTTCTACCTTTCGGATGTGGCCTTGCGGCCGGACAGCCCCCCGCCGTTGATACCGCGGTGGGGCAAGGATTCCCGCCAGGAAGGCAGGAAGCCGCGTATTATGGCGCAGATGGGGTGGCCGGGCAACCGGGGGGCCCTGGAGCTCCTGAACCGGGGTGCCCTTCACCCGTACCGACCAAGGTCGGCAACTCCCCAGGCTGCCCTCAGGCCTTGTCGGCGTCGGTGGTGAAGCTCTCGCCGCAGCCACACTCGGCGGTGGCATTCGGGTTGCTGAACGTGAAGGTCTCGCTCAGGCCGTGCTTGCCGAAGTCGATCACGGTGCCGTCCACCAGCGCCAGGCTCTTGGCATCGACGTAGATCTTCACGCCGTCCTGGTCGAACACGGTATCGCCCTCGCGCTCGTCGCGGGCCAGGTCGGTGATGTGACCCCAGCCCGAGCAACCGGTCTTGGTCACGCCGAAACGCAGGCCCAGCGCGCCGGGGGTCTGGGCGACAAAGCGCTGCACGCGCTCGAAGGCAATGGGGGTCAGGCTGACGGCCATGGGGCTACTCCAGAGGTACGGGGACATTATAAGGAGCCGTTGCCGCGAAAAATGCCTCGCAAGCAGAACGCTGCAACCGGTAAACTCCCGTGTTCACAGATCGAGTCGATCAGCAGAGGATTCAAGTCATGACGGTGGTCAGCGTTGAACATGCGCTTGCCGGGAAGATCCCGGAAGGCGGCGAAGTCACGGTACGCGGATGGGTGCGCACGGTGCGCGGTTCAGCGAATCTGGCTTTCGTGAATGTGAGCGACGGCTCCTGCTTCGCCCCGATCCAGGTCGTGGCCGGCGACGGCCTGGCCAACTTCGACGAGATCAAGCGCCTGACCAGCGGCTGCTCGGTCATTGCCACCGGCACCCTGGTGAAGTCGCAGGGCAAGGGCCAGTCGTTCGAGATCCAGGCCAGCGCACTGGAAGTGGTCGGCTGGGTCGAAGACCCGCTCACCTACCCGATCCAGCCCAAGCCGATGTCGCCGGAGTTCCTGCGCGAAGTGGCACACCTGCGCCCGCGCACCAACCTGTTCGGCGCGGTCACCCGCATCCGCAACTGCCTGGCCCAGGCCGTGCACCGTTTCTTCCACGAGAACGGCTTCAACTGGATCAGCACCCCGATCATCACCACCTCCGACGCCGAAGGCGCCGGCCAGATGTTCCGCGTGTCCACCCTGGACATGGTGAACCTGCCGCGTGACGAGAAGGGCGCGATCGATTTCAGCCGCGACTTCTTCGGCAAGGAAACCTTCCTGACCGTGTCCGGCCAGCTGAACGTCGAGGCCTACTGCCTGGCGCTGAGCAAGGTCTACACCTTCGGCCCGACCTTCCGCGCCGAGAACAGCCACACCACCCGCCACCTGGCGGAGTTCTGGATGATCGAGCCGGAAATCGCCTTCGCCGACCTGGCCGAAGACGCGCGCCTGGCCGAAGAGTTCCTGAAGTACCTGTTCCGCGCGGTTCTGAACGAGCGCAGCGACGACCTGGCCTTCATCGCCGAGCGCGTGGACAAGAACGCGATCACCAAGCTGGAAGATTTCATCAACGCGCCGTTCGAGCGCATCGACTACACCGATGCGGTCAGCCTGCTGCAGAAGTCCGGCAAGAAGTTCGACTTCCCGGTCGAATGGGGCCTGGACCTGCAGACCGAGCACGAGCGCTGGCTGACCGAGGAACACGTCGGCCGCCCGGTGGTGGTGACCAACTATCCGGAGCACATCAAGGCCTTCTACATGCGCTTGAACGACGACGGCAAGACCGTGGCCGCGATGGACGTGCTGGCCCCGGGCATCGGCGAGATCATCGGCGGCAGCCAGCGCGAAGAGCGCCTGGACGTGCTGGATGCGCGCATGGCCCAGTTCGGTCTGGATCGTGAGCACTACAGCTGGTACCGCGACTTCCGCCGCTATGGTTCGGTGCCGCACGCCGGCTTCGGCCTGGGCTTCGAACGCCTGGTGGTCTATGTCTGCGGCCTGTCCAACATCCGCGATGCGATCCCCTACCCGCGCGCCCCGGGCAGCGCGGACTTCTAAGCCCCACACGATCACGGAGGTACCGCTCCCATGACCCTGTTCTTCGCCCTCTGTTTCGTCGGCGTTGCAGTGGCCGGGTTCAGTGCCTTCGTGATCTTCTGGCCGCTGACCCTGGTGCACGTGCGCGACCGCCACCCGGCGCTCGCCGAGCGCTTCGGCAGCGGCGCCTTCCTCAAGCCCGATGCCCTGGCCTGGCTGCTGCGCCGCGACTATCGCCAGCAGCCCGACCGCTCGCTGTCCGGGCTGGCGACGCCGGCCTGGGTATCGCTGCTGACCCTGCTGGCCGGACTGGGCATGGCCGCCCTGCTCTGGCTGGCCTCGCTCTGGTAACACATCCATGAATGACATCACCGCCTCGCGCGACAGCTGGTGGCTGGCCAGCCTCGGCAACACCCTGATCTGGGCGCGGCTGCGCGTGCGCCCGGCCGGCACCGCCGAAGTGCTCGACAGCGATGGCAACACGCTGAGCTATGACAGCGAAGACACCGCCCGTTCGCAGTTGTTCGACGCCGAGTTCGTCGAGTACGACGGCCTGGACGAGGAGGACGCGCTGGTGCGCGGCTTCAGCCTGCACGAAGTGCAGCCGCCGCAGGCCGACAGTGACGAGGGTCTGCGTGGCCGCATGATCCAGTCGCTGGGCGGGCGCGCCTGACCCCTGCATGTTCACCCCGCGCGCCTTCGCCGAGACCGACCTGCTCTGGCTGGACCGCCTGCTGGCGCGCGACCCGTTCGTCACGGTGCTCACCGTCGGCAGCGATGGCCTGCCGGAGCTGACCCGGATGCCAGTGCTGTACCGGCGTGACGGCGACCAGATCGAACTGCGCGGCCACTGGGCCCGCGCCAACCCGCAGTCGCGCCACAGCGGCGCGGCCAAGGTACTGGTCGATGGCCCACACGGCTACGTCTCGGCCAGCTGGTATCCGGACAAGGAACCCGCCGCGCGGGTACCCACCTGGAACTACGCCGCTGCCGAGCTGCGTGGCCAGCTGCAGACCTTCGACGACGCTGATGCGCTGGCCGAACTGGTTGGCGCGATCAGCGACCGCTTCGAGGCCAGCGTCGGCCAGGCCTGGCAGTTCGATGCCACGCGTGCCGAACACGGCCCGGAGCTGCGCGCCATCGTCGGCTTCCGGTTCCAGGTCGAGCAGGTGCAACTGAAGCTCAAACTGAGCCAGAACCATCCCGACGCCAACCAGCGCGCGGTGATCGCCGAACTGGAACAGCTGGGCACACCCTCTTCCATCGAGTTGGCGCAGTGGATGCGCTGGCACCGCGAACAGGCCGCCCGCAGCGACTGAACGCCCAAGATTCCCGCAACGACGCAGCCGGATGGCTGCGGCGCGCCCCCACCCGACGCCAGGGACCCTTACATGAAAGACATCCACAAACTGCTGCAGAACAACCGCGACTGGGCCGACCGCATCGAAAAGGAAGACCCCGAGTTCTTCCACCAGCTGGCCAAGCAGCAGCACCCGGAATACCTGTGGATCGGCTGTTCCGACTCGCGCGTTCCGGCCAACCAGATCATCGGCATGGCGCCGGGCGAAGTATTCGTGCACCGCAACGTGGCCAACGTAGTCGCCCACACCGACCTGAACTGCCTGAGCGTGGTGCAGTACGCGGTGGACCAGCTGAAGGTGAAGCACATCCTGATCGTCGGCCACTACGGTTGCGGCGGCGTGCATGCCTGCCTGCACAACACCCGCGTCGGCCTGGCCGACAACTGGCTGCGCCACGTCGGCGACGTAATGCAGAAGCACACCGGCATCCTCGATGCGATCGACACCGATGAGCTCAAGCACGCGCGCCTGTGCGAACTGAACGTGATCGAGCAGGTTGCCAACCTGTGCCGCTCCACCATCGTGCAGGACGCCTGGGCCCGCGGCCAGAAGCTGATGGTGCACGGCTGGGTCTACAGCCTGAAGGACGGACGCGTGCGCGAGATGGGCATCGACGTCGGTTCGCAGGAAGAGCTGCAGCCCGCCTATGAAAAGGCCCTGTCCTACGTTCCGCGCAAGGGCAAGCGCGACTGATTCCCTACGGAAGACCACCATGCTCGCTTCGCCGATCAACCTGCACGCCTGGATCGAAGAACACCGCCACCTGCTGAAGCCGCCGGTGGGCAACAAGATGATCGACAATGGCGACTTCATCGTAATGGTGGTGGGCGGGCCGAATTCGCGCACCGACTATCACTACGACGAAGGTCCGGAGTGGTTCTACCAGCTCGAAGGCGAGATGGTGCTGAAGGTGCAGGAAGACGGCGCGGTGCGCGACATTCCGATCCGTGCCGGTGAGATCTTCCTGCTGCCGGCGAAGGTGCCGCACTCGCCGCGGCGCCCGCCCGGCGGTATCGGTCTGGTGGTCGAGCGCAAGCGCCTGCCGCATGAGATGGACGGCGTGATCTGGCATTGCGAACGCTGCAACCACAAGCTGCACGAAGAGTATTTCGCGCTGCTGAACATCGAGACCGATCTGCCGAAGGTGTTCGCGCGCTACCACGCCAGCCTGGAGCTGCGTACCTGCAGCCAGTGCGGGCACGTGGATCCGCTGCCGACGCCGGCGGCGGGCTGAGCCCCGAACGGTAGTCGCCCACCTTGGTGGGCGCTTGCTCGCTCCTGCCCTGGTAGATGCCCGGCGCTTGCTCGCTCCCGCTCTGGTAGATGCCCACCTTGGTGGGCACTTTCTTGTACGTGCGCCAACCAAGGTTGGCGACTACCGGATCACACGGCGCTGGTGCCGGGCCGGCTGCTACCGGGCCATGCCCCAGGCGCTACACTGGCGGTCCCGTTGCAGCCTGTTGCCCGACCATGTCCGACCTGCTCAGCCGCACCCACGCCATTGCCCTGGACGCCGCCGATGCGCTGCGCCCGCTGCGCAATGAATTCCTGATTCCGCGCCACGGTGGTGGCGAGCAGACCTACTTCGTCGGCAACTCGCTGGGCCTGCAGCCGCGTGGCGCGCAGGCGGCCGTGCAGGAAGTGATGAAGCAGTGGGGCGAGCTGGCGGTGGAAGGCCACTTCACCGGCCCCACGCAGTGGCTGTCCTACCACCGCCTGGTGAGCGCGCAGCTGGCCCGCGTGGTCGGTGCGCTGCCCAGCGAAGTGGTGGCGATGAACACGCTGAGCGTGAACCTGCACCTGATGATGGTCAGCTTCTACCGGCCCACGGCCGAGCGCCCGGTGATCCTGATGGAAGCCGGCGCATTCCCGACCGACCGCCATGCGGTGGAGGCGCAGATCCGCTTCCATGGTTTCGACCCGGCCGAGTGCCTGGTGGAAGTGCAGCCGGACGAGGTCAACGGCACGATATCGCTGGCAGCGATCGAACGCGCCATCGCCGAACACGGCCCGCGCCTGGCGCTGGTGCTGTGGCCGGGCGTGCAGTACCGCACCGGCCAAGCCTTCGACCTCGATGCGATCACCCGTGCCGCCCGCCTGCAGGGCGCACGCATCGGCTTCGACCTGGCGCACTCGGTCGGCAACCTGCCGCTGCGCCTGCATGACATCGCACCCGATTTTGCCGTGTGGTGCCATTACAAGTACCTCAACAGCGGCCCGGGCGCAGTGGCTGGCGCCTTCGTGCACGAGCGCCACCACCGCGATACCACCCTGCCGCGCTTTGCTGGGTGGTGGGGCCATGAGGAAGCCACCCGCTTCCAGATGGCACCGCAGTTCACCCCGGCCATCGGCGCCGAAGGCTGGCAGCTGAGCAACCCGCCGATCCTCGGCCTGGCGCCGCTGCGGGCCTCGTTGGACCTGTTCGAGCGCGCCGGCATGGAGGCGCTGCGCAGCAAGTCGCTGGCGCTGACCGGCATGCTCGAAGCGCTGGTGCGCGCGCGCCTGTCCAGCGTGCTGGACATCATCACCCCGGCCGAGCCGCAGCGCCGCGGCTGCCAGTTGTCGCTGCGCGTGATCGGTGGCCGCGAACGTGGCCGCGCACTGTTCGAACACCTGCGCGGCATCGGCGTGCTCGGTGACTGGCGCGAGCCCGACGTGATCCGCATCTCGCCCACGCCGCTCTACAACCGCTACCTGGACGTGCACCACTTCGTCGAGGAAGTGGAAGCCTGGGCCGGCCTCTAAGCCGGCCTCTCCCCTACTGCTGGACAGTTCGTTGATCGCACACGCTTCCCGCTCGTTGAGCATTATCGGTGCCGGCCTCGCCGGGTCCCTGCTGGCCATCCTGCTGTCACGCCAGGGCTGGCGCATCACCCTGTACGAACGCCGCGGCGATCCACGCGTGGCCGACTACGAGAGCGGACGCTCGATCAACCTGGCGCTGGCCGAGCGTGGGCGCAACGCGCTGCGCCAGGCCGGTGTGGAAGACGAGGTCATGGCGCGCGCGGTGATGATGCGCGGCCGCATGGTGCACCCACGCGACGGCGAACCGCAGCTGCAGCGCTATGGCCGTGATGACAGCGAAGTGATCTGGTCGATCCACCGCAGCGACCTGAACACCACGCTGCTGGAACTGGCCGAACAGGCCGGCGCCACCGTGCACTTCCATCGCCGCCTGCATACCGTCGATTTCGATGCCGGCTACGCGCGCTTCATCGATGACCGCGACGACAGCCCGCACGACATCCACTTCGACACCCTGATCGGTGCCGACGGCGCGGGCTCGGCACTGCGTGCGGCGATGAACCGCCGTGCACCGCTGGGTGAGGACATTGCCTTCCTCGACCACTCCTACAAGGAGCTGGAGATCCCGCCGGCCGCCGATGGCAGCTTCCGCATCGAGCGCAATGCGTTGCACATCTGGCCGCGTGGCCACTACATGTGCATCGCCCTGCCCAACCACGAAGGCACCTTCACCGTCACCCTGTTCCTGCCCAACCAGGGCGACCCCAGCTTCGCCACCATCAACACCGGTGCGCAGGCCGAGGCGCTGTTCGCGCGCGAGTTTGCCGACACCCTGCCGCTGATCCCGAACCTGCGCGCGGACTGGGAACAGCACCCGCCAGGCCTGCTCGGAACACTCACCCTGGAACGCTGGCACCAGCAGGGCCGCGCCGTGCTGATCGGCGACGCTGCGCATGCGATGGTGCCGTTCCATGGCCAGGGCATGAACTGCGCGTTCGAGGACTGCGTTGCGCTGGCCCGTCACCTGATGGAGGCCGATGATCTGGAGGGTGCGTTCGCCGCGTTCGAAACCGAGCGCAAGCCGAATGCACGTGCCATTCAGCAGATGGCGCTGGAAAACTACCTGGAGATGCGCGACCGCGTGGCCGACCCGGCCTTCCTGCTGCAGCGTGAGCTGGAGCAGGAGCTGCAGCGTCGATGGCCGACGCGCTTCGTGCCGCACTACACCATGGTCACCTTCCTGCACACGCCGTATGCCGAAGCGCTGCGCCGCACCGAACTGCAACGCAACCTGCTGGCGGCAGCCACCGAAGGTCACGATTCACTGGACAACATCGACTGGGCCGCACTGGAAGCGCAGATCCACGCGCAGCTGCCGGTCCTGGAGGGCGCGCACTGATGGCCGACAGCTTCCTGTTCTACGACCTGGAAACCTTTGGCCAGGACCCGCGACGCACGCGCATCTCGCAGTACGCCGCGATCCGCACCGACACCGACCTCAACGAGATCGACACCCCGGTCAGCTTCTTCGTGCGCCCGGCCGATGACCTGCTGCCCTCGCCGATGGCCACCCTGGTGACCGGCATTACCCCGCAGCAGGCGCTGGCTGAAGGCATCAGCGAGGCCGAAGCCTTCGACCGCATCAACGAACAGCTGTCGCGCCCCGGCACCTGCGCGCTGGGGTACAACACGCTGCGCTTCGACGATGAATTCGTCCGTTACGGTCTGTTCCGCAACTTCCACGACCCGTACGAACGCGAGTGGCGCAACGGCAATTCGCGCTGGGACCTGCTGGACATGCTGCGGTTGATGCGCGCGATGCGCCCGGACGGCATCCAATGGCCCCTGCGCGAAGATGGCGCCACCTCGTTCAAGCTCGAACACCTGGCCGAGGCCAACCACGTGCGCGAGGGCGATGCGCACGAAGCACTGTCCGACGTGCGTGCCACCATCGGCATGGCACGGCTGTTCAAGCAATCGCAGCCGCGGCTGTGGGAGTACGCACTGAAGCTGCGCGACAAACGCTTCGTCGGCGGCCTGCTGGACGTGGCCGCGATGAAGCCGGTGCTGCACATTTCCATGCGCTACCCGGCCAGCCGCCTGTGCGCGGCACCGGTGCTGCCGCTGGCCATGCACCCGACCATCAACAACCGGGTGATCGTGTTCGACCTGGAAGGCGAGATCGACGATCTGCTGGAACTGCCGGCCGACGTGATCGCACAGCGCCTGTACATGCGCGCCAGCGATCTGCCCGAAGGCGTCGCACGTGTACCGCTGAAGGAAGTGCATCTGAACAAGGTGCCGGCGCTGATCGCCTGGAACCACCTGCGCGCCGATGACCACGCGCGCCTCGGCCTGGATGTGACCGCGATCGAAGCCAAGGTGGAACGCCTGCGCGCGTTCGCCCCGCAGCTGGCCGAAAAGGCCCGGCAGGTCTACAACCAGCCCCGCGCCGCCACCGTGGCCGACGTCGATGCCTCGCTGTACGACGGCTTCCTCGGCAACGGTGACAAGCCGCTGCTTGCGCTTGCACGCACCACCGCGCCCGAGCAGCTGGCCGCGCTGGAAGGTCGCTTCCGCGACCCACGCCTGCCGGAGCTGCTGTTCCGCTACCGCGCGCGCAATCATCCCGACAGCCTCGCGCCGCCTGAACGACAGCGCTGGCAGGATTACCGCCGCCAGCGCCTGCTCGGAGACGGCGGCCTGGGCGAACTCAACCTGCCCCAGTACCAGCAGCAGCTCAATGCACTGGCCGCCGAAGCGCCCGATGACACCCGGCGCCAGGCCCTGCTGCAATCGCTGCGCGACTGGGGCCAGCACCTGCAGGAGACGCTGTGAGCACTTATTTCTCGGACGCCAGCTTCAAGTTCCTGCGCAGCCTTGCGCGGCACAACGACAAGGCCTGGTTCAACGATCACCGCCAGCAGTATGAAGACCATGTCCGGCAGCCATTCCTGCGCCTGCTGGGTGACCTGCAGCCGGCGCTGGCCGAGATCAGCGAGCACTTCCGCGCCGATACCCGCGGCGTCGGCGGCTCGCTGTTTCGCATCCATCGCGATGCGCGCTTCTCCAACGACAAATCCCCGTACAAGACCTGGCAGGGTGCACGCCTGTTCCATGAGCGCCGCCGCGAAGTGGCCGCGCCCTCGTTCTACGTGCATCTGCAGCCGGGCGAGAGCTTCGTCGGCGCCGGCCTGTGGCATCCAGAACCCGAGACGCAGCGCCGCGTGCGCCACTTCATTCTCGACAACCCCGGCAGCTGGAAGGCCGCTGCGCATGCCCCGGCGCTGCGCAAGCGCTTCGATTTCGAGGAGAGCGAGAAGCTGGTACGGCCGCCGCGCGGCTTTCCGGCAGACTTCGAGTTCATTGACGACCTCAAGCACCGCAACTGGGTGATGTGGCGCTCGCTGGACGACGCCACCATGACCGGCCCGCGCCTGCTGTCCACGCTGGGCAAGGACCTGGCGGGGCTCGGCCCGTTCGTTGACTACCTGTGCGCGGCGCTGGACCTGGAGTTCTGAGCCGCATCACCTGCCGTTCACCACTGGCTGCCTTACTTGCGGCAGTCTGGACAGCATGAAGAAGCTCACTGCACTGGCTGTGCTGCTGGTCCTGGCCTTGGCTGCGTGGTGGTTCGGCGGCCCGTACATGACCGTGCACGGCCTGTCCAAGGCCATCGAAGAACGTGACACGGCGCGACTGCAACGCTATGTCGATTTCCCTCGCGTGCGCAGCAGCCTGCGCGCGCAGCTCAACGACTATCTGGTCCGCCAGGCCGGCCCGGATGTAGCGGCCAGCCCGTTCGGCGCCCTGCTCTACGGGCTGGGCGACCAGCTCGGTGGTGCGGCGGTGGAGACGATGGTGACCCCGACCGGCATCGGCGCGATGCTGCAGGGCCACGTGCTGTGGAAGCGCGGCCGCAATGAACTGCAGGGCGGTGATGCCTTCGGCGCGACCGAGCCGGCACGGCCATTGAAGAACGCCGAGCATCACTTCGAAGCGCTGGACCGCTTCGTGATCGACGTCGATCGCGGCCCCGACCAGCCGCCGATGAAGGTGGTGCTGGAACCGCAGGGCCTGCGCTGGAAGGTGGTGGACCTGCAGTTGGGGATGTCGGGCAGCCCGTGACGGGTCATGCCCTTCGACGGCGCTGCTTTCGGTAGGTGCCCACCTTGGTGGGCATGGATCCAGGACGGCGCCAACCAAGGTTGGCGACTACCGCGGTACAGCGCTCTGGTAGATGCCCACCTTGGTGGGCGCCGATGCATGGCAGCGCCAACCAAGGTTGGCAACTATCAGGCCCTACCCCTCGTTGGCGACACCATGCGGCACATGGCCGGCGGCCACATGCTCGCGGGCGCTGTCGATGTTGTGCTGCGAATCATCGAAGAAGATGTCGGCGCCGAACGCCTGCAGGAACGGTCCCTTGTGGCGGCCACCGAGGAACAGCGCTTCGTCCAGGCGCACGCCCCACTCACGCAGGGTGCGGATCACCCGCTCATGCGCCGGCGCCGAACGCGCGGTGACCAGCGCGGTGCGGATCGGTGCACTCTCGCCGGCCGGGAACACTTCCTGCAGCGTGTGCAGCGCCGACAGGAAGCCGCGGAACGGGCCGCCGCTGAGGGGTTCGCGGGCACGCTCGCGTTCATGGCGGCCAAACGCTTCCACGCCCTGCTCGCGCGAAATGCGCTCACTCTCGTCGCCGAAGATCACCGCGTCACCGTCAAAGGCGATGCGCAGCTGGCCGGCCGGGCGACCGGTATCGATCTGGTCGGCCGCTGCCGCAGCGGTCTCGCCCGGCGGCTTGGGCAGGATGGTCGCCGCCGCGATGCCATGGCGCAGCGCGCTGCGCACCGATTCCGGGTTGGCCGACAGGAACAGGTCAGTGCCGAACGGCTTCACGTACGGCCAGGTCGGCTCGCCGGCGGTGAACGTCGCACGGATGATGCCCAGGCCGTAATGCTGGATCGAGTTGAAGATGCGCAGGCCGGTATCGGCCGAGTTGCGCGACAGCAGGATCACCTCGACCCGCGGGTTCTCCGGGCTGGCGCCCTGGTTCAGCGCCAGCAGCTTGCGCACCACCGGGAAGGCCACGCCGGGGCCGAGGATGTCGTCCTCATGCTGGCGCTGGAATTCGGCATAGGCCGCCACGCCATCGCTCTCGAACAGCGCGTGGCTTTCCTCGAGGTCGAACAGCGCGCGCGAGGTCACCGCGACGGTCAGCAAACGGGGGGAGTTGTCGCCCATCGGTGGGGGTCCTTCAAGCGGTCGGCGGGGCCGGCCGCCTATTGTCCTCAAAAAACGAACTGTTCGCTCAGGATCCGGTCTTCCAGGTTGTGTTCCGGGTCGAACAGCAGGGTCACGCGGCGGTCCTTCGACTCGCGGATGGTCACTTCGACCACGTCGCGGGTCTCATGCGAATCAGCGGTCACGCTGATCGGGCGCTTGTAGGGATCGAGCACGCGGAAGCGCACTTCGGTGTCGGCCTTGAGGATCGCCCCGCGCCAGCGTCGCGGCCGATACGGGGCCAGCGGCGTCAGCGCGATGGTATGCGAGCCCAGCGGCAGCACCGGGCCGTGCGCGGAATAGTTGTACGCGGTACTGCCAGCCGGGGTGGCGACCAGCACGCCGTCACCGATCAGTTCGGCCACGCGTTCCTGGCCGTTCAGATCGATGCCGATATGCGCGGCCTGACGGGTCTGGCGCAACAGCGAGACGTCGTTGTAGGCCAGCGAGCCGGTACTGGTGCCCGATTCGGTCAGTGCCACCATCTCCAGCGGACGCAGGTTGGCCGGTTCAGCACGGGCGATGCGCGCCTGCACGTCATCGTCGCCGCGGTACTGGTTCATCAGGAAACCGACCGTGCCCAGCTTCATGCCGAACACCGGCTTGCCCAGGTGCCCATGCCGGTGCAGGGTCTGCAGCATGAAACCATCGCCGCCCAGTGGGCACAGTACATCGGCCTGCTCGGGCGTGTAGTCGCCATAGCGCGACACCATGGCCGCGCGGGCCATCTGCGCGGGCTCGGTGGTGCTGGCCAGGAAAGCGATGCGGGGGGTGTCGCTCATCGGTGGATCCGGGTGGGTTTGATGGAGAGCATAACCGAGCGCCGGGAGTTGGACCCCGTGGGGCGGATGACCGGCATATCCGCCGGGACACGCCGTAAACCCATCCCTGGGGGCTCGATCGCGCCATCCATGGCGCTCACGGTCCCGGCGGATATGCCGGTCATCCACCTGGCAGGTTCACGGCCGGCGTCGGGTCAGGTGGTCGCAAAGATCAAGGGCAGAAACAGAACGGCCCCGCTTTCGCGGGGCCGTTCCGGTTCACGCATGCCAGGCGTGGCCCGGCACTACATCACTTACGCGCCGTGTGCCGCCAGCTGGCCCAGGCGCTGGACTGCGACCGAAACGGTCGGGTAGTCCAGGGTCTTCTGCTCGGCCAGTTCGGCCAGCATCGCCAGGGTGAAGCGCAGGCTGTTGTCGTCACGGCCCATCCAGGCTGCGACCTTGGCCTCCGCGCTGCTGCCCTTGGTGCCCAGCACCTGGCCGGCCAGGTTGCGGTGGTTGGCCGCCAGCTCGTCGCGCAGCACGCCACGTGCCACGGCGTGCCAACGACCGTTGACTTCCAGCGCATCGACCTGCTCGAACAGCCACGGCAGCTGCAGGGCATCGCCCAGGCGGAAGTGGACCTTGGACACGTCCACCGGCTTCAGCTTGCGGGTGCGGGCCAGTTCGATGATGTCGAACGCCGGCTCCAGGAAGTGCAGTTCGGCCAGCTGCTGCGCCAGCGCGGACGGCAGGCCCTTTTCCTTCCACTCGGCCACCAGGGCTTCGTAGGTCGGACGCTGCGAATCCGGCAGCACACCCGAGGCAACGCGGATGTCGTTGAACGGGCCCTGGTAGCGGTTGACCGCTTCGGTGATGCCCGGCATCGCGCCCGGGCGCGACAGCAGCCAGCGCACGAACGAACGCTGCAGCTTCCAGATCACTTCCAGTGCGTCGATCTGCACCGACTCCGGCACCTTGCCGTCGAGGGCATCGATCTGCGCCCACAGCGCGCGCGCATCCAGCGTTTCGCGGCTGATGGTGTAGGCCTTGGCGACCTCGGCGATGGAACGGCCGGTGTCTTCCTGCATGCGCATCAGGAAGGTGGCGCCCATGCGGTTGATGGTCTGGTTGGTCACGGCCGTGGCGATGATTTCGCGCTTCAGGCGGTGACGCTCCATCGCGTCGGCGTACTTCTTCTGCAGCGGGGTCGGGAAGTAGCGCTGCAGCTCCTTGGACAGGTACGGATCTTCCGGGATATCCGAATCCAGCAGCTGGGCGAACGCCACCAGCTTGGAATAGGACAGCAGCACCGACAGTTCCGGACGGGTCAGGCCCTGGCCTCGTGCCTTGCGCTGGGACAGCTCGGCGTCGGACGGCAGGAACTCGATCTGGCGATCGAGCAGGCCCTGCTGTTCCAGGGTACGGATGAAGTGCTGCTTGGAACCCAGGCGCTTGACCGCCATCCGCTCCATCAGGCTCAGCGCCTGGTTCTGGCGGTAGTTGTCATTGAGCACCAGCTCGGCGACTTCATCGGTCATCGAGGCAAGCAGCTTGTTGCGCTGCTCGACGGTCAGCTTCTTGGCCCGCACCACATCGTTGAGCAGGATCTTGATGTTGACTTCGTGGTCGGAGGTGTCGACACCGGCCGAGTTGTCGATGAAGTCGGTGTTGAGCAGCACGCCGGCCTGGGCGGCTTCGATGCGGCCCAGCTGGGTCATGCCCAGGTTGCCGCCCTCGCCCACCACCTTGCAGCGCAGCTCGCCACCGTTCACGCGCAGCGCGTTGTTGGCGCGGTCGCCGACATCGCTGTGCTGCTCGCTGGCAGCCTTCACGTAGGTACCGATGCCGCCGTTCCACAGCAGATCGACCGGTGCCTTCAGGATCGCGCTCATCAGATCGTTCGGCGACAGCGCCTTGACATTGTCATCCAGGCCCAGCGCTTCACGCACCTGCGGGGTGATCTCGATCGACTTCAGGCTGCGCGGGTACACGCCGCCGCCCTTGCTGATCAACTTGGCGTCGTAGTCCGCCCAGCTCGAACGCGGCACGGTGAACAGGCGCTCACGTTCGACGAACGTGGTGGCCGCATCCGGGTTCGGGTCCAGGAAGATGTGGCGGTGGTCGAAGGCAGCGACCAGGCGGATGTGACGCGACAGCAGCATGCCGTTGCCGAACACGTCGCCGGACATGTCGCCGACGCCGACCGCAGTGAAGTCCTGGGTCTGGCTGTCACGGCCCAGCGCACGGAAGTGGCGCTTGACCGACTCCCACGCACCACGTGCGGTGATGCCCATGCCCTTGTGGTCGTAACCCACCGAACCACCGGAGGCGAATGCATCGCCCATCCAGAAGCCGTGCGCGATGGCCAGGCCGTTGGCGATGTCGGAGAAGGTCGCGGTGCCCTTGTCGGCCGCAACCACCAGGTACGGATCGTCCATGTCGTGGCGCACGACATCCACCGGCGGCACGATCTTGTTGTTGACGATGTTGTCGGTGATGTCCAGCAGGCCCTGGATGAACAGCTTGTAGCAGGCCACGCCGTTGGCGAAGATCGCGTCGCGGTCACCGTTCACCGGCGGGGTCTTGGCGAAGAAGCCGCCCTTCGCGCCGACCGGCACGATCACGGTGTTCTTGACCATCTGTGCCTTGACCAGGCCCAGCACTTCGGTACGGAAGTCTTCGCGACGATCCGACCAGCGCAGGCCACCACGGGCGACCGCGCCGAAGCGCAGGTGGGTACCTTCCACGCGCGGGCCGTAGACGAAGATTTCGCGGTACGGGCGCGGCTTCGGCAGGTCCGGCACCAGCGCCGAATCGAACTTGAAGCTGATGACATGGCCGTGCTGGCCGTTGGCATCGGTCTGGTAGTAGCTGGTACGCAGGGTCGCGTCGATCACGCCCATGAACGAGCGCAGGATGCGGTCCTCGTCCAGGCTGGACACGCGGTCCATCAGCTTCAGCAGCGCATCGCGCGCGGCCTGCATCTGCGCGTCGCGGTCACCCTTGCGGGCGTCGACCACGGTCTTGAGCACCTTCAGGGTGGCGTCGTCGCCAGCAGCCAGCACATCGAAGTGGGCCTTCAGCTGGGCCTGGCCGGCGGCGATGTCGTCCTTGCTCTCGTGGCCGGTAGCCGGATCGAAGCGCGCCTCGAACAGCTCGACCAGCAGGCGGGCCAGCAGCGGGTAGCGCGCGAAGGTGCCTTCCACGTAGGCCTGCGAGAACGGCACGCCGGTCTGCAGCAGGTACTTGCAGTAGCCGCGCAGCATGGCGACCTGGCGCCAGTGCAGGCCGGCAGCCAGCACCAGGCGGTTGAAGCCGTCGTTCTCGGCATCGCCATGCCAGACGCGGGCAAAGGTCTCACCGAAGGCTTCATCGACGCTGGCGGCATCGATCGCGCCTGCGGTCGATTCGACCTCGAAGTCCTGCACGTACACCGGGGCGTTGTCGACCGACAGGCGGTACGGACGCTCGGCGATCACGCGCAGGCCCATGTTTTCCATCATCGGCAACGCGTCCGACAGCGGAATGTCGTCCAGCTGGCGGTACAGCTTCAGGCGCAGGCCATCACCGCTTTCGCGCGGCACGGCCTGCAGGCTCAGGCGCAGGTCGTCCGGGCCGGTCAGGGCGTCGAGCTGGCTGACATCGTTGGCGGCAACGGCGGTGCTGTTGTCTTCGATGTAGCCGGCCGGCAATGCCTTGCCGATACGGGCGGCGATGCGCAGGCCTTCGGTTTCGCCATGGCGGGCCACCAGCGCTTCACGCAGGTCGTCCTGCCAGTTGCGCAGCACCTGGGCCAGCTTCTGCTCCAGTTCGGCGGTATCGACGTCGAGCATTTCACCCGGCTTCGGGCGCACGATCAGGTGCACCTGGGCCAGCGGCGATTCGCCCAGCACCACCGAGCTGTCGACGTACTCGCCGTGCAGCGCGTCTTTCAGCATCGCTTCGATGCGCAGGCGCACGTCGGTGTTGAAGCGCTCGCGCGGCAGGTAGACCAGCGCGGAGATGAAACGGCTGTACTTGTCGCGACGCAGGAACAGGCGGCTTCGCACACGCTCCTGCAGGCCCAGCACGCCCATCGCGGTACGCAACAGTTCGTCCTCGCTGGACTGGAACAGTTCTTCGCGCGGCAGGGTTTCCAGGATGTGGCGCAGGGCCTTGCCGCTGTGGCTGGCCGGGGCCAGGCCCGACTGCTTCATCACGTGCTCGTGGCGCTGGCGCACCAGCGGGATTTCCCACGGGCGACGGTTGTAGGCGCTGGAGGTGAACAGGCCGAGGAAGCGCTGCTCGCCGATGATCTTGCCCTTGGCGTCGAATTCCAGCACGCCGATGTAGTCCATGTAGCCGGCGCGGTGCACGCGCGAACGGGCATTGGTCTTGGTCAGGATCAGCGCGTCCTTCAGACCGGACGTGGCGTTCAGGCCCTGCGCGGCCAGCGTCTTGACCGGACGGGCGGCGGACTTGTCCTTGCCGCGCATCAGGCCCAGGCCGGTGTCGTTCAGCGGCGCCAGCACTTCTTCCTTGCCCTGCTTCTCCACGCGGTACTCGCGGTAGCCGAAGAAGGTGAAGTGGTTGTCGGCGGCCCAGCGCAGGAATTCCTGTGCTTCCTTGCGCGAGGCTGCGTCGACCGGCAGCTGGCGGCTGCCCAGGTCGTCGGCCAGTGCCAGCGCCTTGTCCTTCATCGGCTGCCAGTCGCGCACGATCGCACGCACTTCGTCCAACGCCTTGTTGATGGCCTGCTCGATGGCCGCCATGGCTTCGGCCGGCTGGCGGTCGATTTCCAGCAGCATCACCGACTCGGCATCACCCTCGCCGACCTTGACCAGCTTGCCGGCCTTGTCGCGGGTGAAGCGCAGCACCGGATGGCCCAGCACGTGGACACCCACGCCCTGTTCGGCCAGCGACATGGTGACGGTGTCGACCAGGAACGGCATGTCGTCGTTGACGATCTGCAGCACGGTGTGCGGCGATTCCCAACCGTTGGCCTTCGCGGTCGGATTGAACACGCGGACGTTGGCCTTGCCGGCCTTGCGGGCACGGGCGAATTCCAGCGTCTCAGCCGCGAGAGCGGCCCACTCTTCAGCGCTGTGATGCGGAAACTCGTCCGACTCCATGCGCTTGTAGAAGTCAGTGGCGAAGGCCACCGCTTCGGCCTGTGCGGCCGCGGGGTAACGCTTGCGCAATGCCGTGTACACCGGCTCCAGGGAGAAACCAGCGGTCACTGCGACCTCCGCTTCTGCTGGTTTGGTCTTGTTTTTCACGGTCTTGGCTGCGGTTTTTTGCGGTTTCATGGCAGAGCGATGCGCTTGCTCAGTTGGGAAAATGAAATTGTAGCCCTACCGCATGAAAAGGCCTTGCTGCAGGACGGAATAAGTAGATTCGGGTTTGCTGCGGTTTAGACGCCTATTCAGTTCGCACCGGTATGGTGCTGGCGCCCGCTTCAGCACTGCCGACAGGATCGGCAAAGCGTGTTACCGGAAGACACACGCGGCGACCCGGATTCGATTCCACAATCCTGAACTGGACGGTATAGTCCACCGCGTGAACCCGGCCTACTTCCCCGTTGCCCTCGACGCACGCGATGAGCGCGTGTTCGATGCCGTGCGCGAGCTGCTGGCCCAACAGGGCATGCAGATGAGCATGGACGCGGTGGCCCAGCACGCCGGCTGCTCCAAGCAGACCCTGTACTCGCGCTATGGCAGCAAGCAGGAACTGCTGCGGCGGGTGATGCAGCGCCATGTAGGCCACGCCACCGGCGCCATGGTTCGTGCACTCCGCAGTGACGACCTGCGTGCCAGCCTGCTCCAGTTCGCCATCGACTTCCTGGAGCATTTCAACCAACCGCACGTGGGCCAGGCCTGTCGGCTGATCGCCGCCGATGCGTCCCAGTTTCCCGAAGAGGCGCGTACGCTGTACCGGCATGGCGCCGGCGCGCTGACGCTTCATCTTGCTGAATGGATTGAAGCCGTTTGCATGCAAGGCCAGCTCCGGCATGACGACCCGCACTTCATGGCCGAACTGCTGCTGAGCATGATCGCCGGTCAGGATTTCGACAAACAGCGCTTCCACACCCCCCATCGTGATGACGCGCTGCTGCGTCGGCGCTGGGCAGAGTTCTCCGTCGACAGCTTCCTGCGCGCGTTCGCGCCACAGCCGTCGGCGGCCCCGTCTACAAACCAACCCCGGAGTTCCTCCTGATGATCGCCCCACTCCGCACCCTTGCCTTGACGTGCGCCGTTGCTGTCGCTCTGGCTGCCTGCAAGAAGCCGGAACAGCAGACGCCCCCGCCGCCGGAGGTGGGCGTGATCGACGCCAAGCCGCAGACCCTGCCGCTGCAGCGTGAGCTGGTCGGCCGCCTGTCGCCGTTCCGCAGCGCCGACGTGCGCGCGCGCGTGCCGGGCGTGCTGCTCAAGCGCGTCTACCAGGAGGGCTCACAGGTCAAGCAGGGCCAGCCCCTGTTCCTGATCGACCCGGCGCCGCTGCGTGCCTCGCTCAATGCCTCCGAGGCCCAGCTGGCCTCGGCCCGCGCAACCTACGCCAACGCCAAGGTCGCCGCCGACCGCGCGCGTTCGCTGGCCCCGCAGCAGTTCGTCTCCAAGTCCGACCTGGACAACGCCGAATCGGCCGAGCGCACCGCGCTGGCTGCGGTCAAGCAGGCCGAAGCGGCAGTGACCTCCTCGCGCATCAACCTGGGCTACACCGAAGTGACGGCGCCGATCAGCGGCGTGGCCAACAAGCAGCAGGTTACCGAGGGTGCGCTGGTCGGCCAGGGCGATGTGACCCTGCTGACCACCGTCGACCAGCTCGACCCGCTGTACGTCAACTTCTCGCTGAGCGTGGATGAGCTGACCCAGCTGCGCGCCCAGCAGGCCAAGGGTGCGCTGGCCCTGTCCGGCGATGGCAAGGCCACGGTCAACGTCAAGCTGGCCGACGGCAGCACCTACAGTGAGCCGGGCACGCTGGACTTCTCCTCCACCACGGTCGACCCGGCCACCGGCGCGGTGTCGCTGCGTGCGCTGCTGCCGAACCCGCAGCAGATCCTGCTGCCGGGCGCCTTCGTCAGCTTCCAGGCCAACCTGGGCGAGCGCAACAACGCCTACCTGGTGCCGCAGCAGGCCCTGCTGCGCGATACCACCGGCGGTTACGTGATGGTGGTCGGTGCAGACGGCAAGGTCGTGCGCAAGAACGTCAAGACCGATGGCGCGCAGAACGGCAACTGGCTGGTCAGCGACGGCCTGGCCGCCGGTGACAAGGTGATCGTGGCCGGCGTGCAGAAGGTCAAGGAAGGCGCACCGGCGGTGGCCAAGCCGTGGACCCCGGGGCAGGACGCCAACGGCAAGCCTGCCGCAGGCGGCGCCGCTCCTGCGGGCGCGGCACCGGCCGCAGGCAAGGCACCGGCCGACGCGGCCAAGCCCGAGCAGGCCGATGCGGCCAAGCCGGCCGCCACCGATTCGAACAAGCAGTAACGGGAACCTTCCGTCATGCCTAAATTTTTCATCGAACATCCAGTCTTCGCCTGGGTGGTTGCGATCCTGATCTCGCTCAGCGGCGTGATCGCGATCCTCAACCTGGGCGTGGAGTCCTATCCCAACATCGCCCCGCCGCAGGTCACCGTCTCGGCGACCTACCCGGGCGCCAGCGCGGATACCACCGAAAAATCGGTCACCCAGGTGATCGAGCAGCAGCTGACCGGTATCGATCACCTGTTGTACTTCAGCTCTTCGTCCGCCTCCAACGGCCGCGCGCAGATCACCCTGACCTTCGAAACCGGTACCGATCCGGACATCGCGCAGGTGCAGGTGCAGAACAAGGTGTCGCTGGCCACGCCACGGCTGCCTTCGGAAGTGACCCAGCAGGGCGTGGTGGTGGCCAAGGCCAACGCCGGCTTCCTGATGGTGATCGCGCTGCAGTCCGACACGCCGGCCATCAACCGTGATGCCCTGAACGACATCGTCGGTTCACGCGTGCTCGATCAGGTCTCGCGCATCCCCGGCGTCGGCAGCACCCAGCAGTTCGGTTCCGAATACGCCATGAACATCTGGCTGAACCCGGAAAAGATGCAGGGTTATGGCCTGTCGGCCAGCCAGGTGCTGGCCGCGGTTCGTGCGCAGAACGTGCAGTTCGCCGCCGGTGCGCTGGGTTCGGACCCGTCGCCGGAAGGCCAGCACTTCACCGCCACGGTCTCGGCCGAAGGCCGCTTCAGCTCGCCGCAGGAATTCGAGAACATCATCCTGCGCGCCAACGCTGACGGCTCGCGCGTGCTGCTGAAGGACATCGCCCGCGTTGCATTCGGTGCCAACAACTACGGCTTCGACACCCAGTACAACGGCAAGCCGACCGGCGCCTTCGCCATCCAGCTGCTGCCGGGCGCCAACGCCTTGAACGTGGCCGATGCGGTGCGCGGCAAGATGGACGAGCTGCAGCCCAGCTTCCCGTCCGGCGTGACCTGGTTCTCGCCGTACGACAGCACCACCTTCGTCAAGATCTCGATCCAGGAAGTGGTCAAGACACTGTTTGAAGCAGTGTTCCTGGTGTTCCTGGTGATGCTGATCTTCCTGCAGAACTTCCGCGCCACCCTCATCCCGACCCTGGTCATCCCGGTGGCCCTGCTCGGCACCTTCCTGGGCATGTGGATGATCGGCTTCACGATCAACCAGCTGACCCTGTTCGCGATGGTGCTGGCGATCGGCATCGTGGTCGATGACGCGATCGTGGTGATCGAGAACGTCGAACGCATCATGACCGAGGAAGGCCTGGCGCCGAAGCCGGCCACGCAGAAGGCGATGACCCAGATCACCGGCGCGGTGGTGGCGATCACCGTCGTGCTGGCGGCGGTGTTCATCCCGTCCGCCCTGCAGGGCGGCGCCGCCGGTGAGATCTACAAGCAGTTCGCCCTGACCATCGCCATCTCGATGGCGTTCTCGGCGTTCCTGGCGCTGGGCTTCACCCCGGCGCTGTGCGCGACCTTCCTCAAGCCGACGCACAACGACAACCCGAACATCGTCTACCGCACCTTCAACAAGTACTACGACAAGATCAGCCACACCTACGTGGGCCACATCACCTCGGCGGTGCGCCATGCGCCGCGCTGGATGATCCTGTTCGTGGTGCTGACCGCACTGTGCGGCTTCCTGTTCACCCGCATGCCGGGCAGCTTCCTGCCGGAAGAAGACCAGGGCTATGCGCTGGCGATCGTGCAGCTGCCGCCGGGCTCGACCAAGGGCCAGACCAACGAAGTGTTCGGCCAGATGCGCGGCATCCTGGAAAAGCAGGATGGCTATGAGGGCATGCTGCAGGTGGCCGGCTTCAGCTTCGTCGGTTCCGGCGAGAACGTCGGCATGGGCTTCATCCGCTTGAAGCCGTGGGAGGAACGCAAGTTCACCGCGCCCGAGTTCATCCAGAACATGAACGGCGCGTTCTATGGCATCAAGGAAGCGCAGATCTTCGTGGTCAACCTGCCCACCGTGCAGGGCCTTGGCCAGTTCGGCGGCTTCGACATGTGGCTGCAGGACCGTAGCGGTGCCGGTTACGAGCAGCTGACCCAGGCCCGCAACATCCTGCTGGGCCAGGCCGCACAGAAGCCGGACCACCTGGTTGGCGTGCGCCCGAACGGCCTGGAAAATGCCCCGCAGCTGCAACTGCACGTGGACCGCGTGCAGGCGCAGTCGATGGGCATGTCGGTGTCGGACGTGTACAGCACCATCCAGCTGATGCTGGCCCCGGTGTACGTCAACGATTTCTTCTACGAAGGCCGCATCAAGCGCGTGACCATGCAGGCCGATGGTCCGTACCGCACCGGCCAGGAATCGCTGAAGAGCTTCTACAGCCCGTCCAGCCTGACCAAGAACGCCGATGGCACCAATTCGATGATCCCGCTGAACACGGTGGTCAAGTCCGAATGGGTGTCGGCACCGCCGTCGCTGAGCCGCTACAACGGCTACTCGGCGATCAACATCGTCGGCTCGCAGGCCCCGGGTACCAGCTCGGGCGAGGCGATGCAGACCATGGAGAGCATCGTCAACGACGACCTGCCGGCCGGCTTCGGCTACGACTGGTCAGGCATGTCCTACCAGGAAATCCTGGCCGGCAACGCCGCGACGCTGCTGCTGGTGCTGTCCATCGTGGTGGTGTTCCTGTGCCTGGCCGCCCTGTATGAGAGCTGGTCGATTCCGGTCGCGGTGCTGTTGGTGGTACCACTGGGTGTGCTCGGCGCCCTCGGCCTTTCGATGCTGCGCGGCCTGCCCAACGATCTGTTCTTCAAGATCGGTCTGATCACCGTGATCGGCCTGGCGGCGAAGAACGCGATCCTGATCGTGGAGTTCGCGGTGGAGCAACGTGCAGCAGGCAAGAACCTGCGCGACGCCACCATCGAGGCGGCGCGCCTGCGTTTCCGCCCGATCCTGATGACGTCGTTCGCGTTCATCATGGGCGTGATCCCGATGGCGATCTCCACCGGTGCCGGCGCCAATTCCCGCCACGCCATCGGTACCGGCGTGATCGGCGGCATGCTGTTCGCGACCCTGCTCGGCCTGCTGATGATCCCGGTGTTCTTCGTGGTCGTGCGCCGCATGCTGGGCGACAAGCTGGATGAACCGTCGAAGGAGTTCATGGAACGCCAGCGCGACGCAGATGCTGCACACCGTCCGGATCGTTGATCCAGCGGTGAGTTGAAACGAGAAAGGCCCCGGAGCGATCCGGGGCCTTTTTTGCAGGTTTCTGTAGAGCCGAGCCCACGCTCGGCTGCTTTTGCTTCCTGTAGAGCCGAGCCCATGCTCGGCTGCTTTTGCCCGAGCCGAGCATGGGCTCGGCTCTACAGAAAGCGCAGGCCACGGCGCATCCACGCATGGCGTGGATCTACTGGCCGCGAAAGCCGAGCATGGGCTCGGCTCTACGGCAAGCTCCAACCCCTCAGCGCAACAGCGCGACCGCCACGCACACCACTACGAGTGCCAGCGCAGCCCATTGCATCGGCACAAAGAAGAAATGATGGGGTGCGGCCTCGCCCTTCTGCCGGGGCGCACGGTTGAACCACAGGCCCAGCATTACGTTTACCGCCGCGCCAATGCCTGCACCCAACAGAACCTGCGTCAGCGGAGTGTTGCCCCTGGAGCCTTCATGCGGGAAGAAGTACGCCAGCAGCAGGATGGCTGCAATCGGCGTCACCAGCGTCATGAATCCCCAACCACGATAGATCATCATTGCAGACCGCGTAATAAACGGCCTGTATTGGAACAGATCGGGTATCGCCCGGCCAAGAAGACCGTGTAGATCCACGCATGGCGTGGATCTACCGGCCGCGCCGCCGTTGCAGCGGCGCGGCTGGTCGAACTCAACGCAGCCCGGTCTCGTTGCGGGCGATCACCAGGCGCTGGATTTCCGACGTGCCTTCGTAGATCTCGGTGATCTTGGCATCACGGAAGTAGCGCTCCAGCGGCATTTCCTTGGAGTACCCCATGCCACCGTGGATCTGCACGGCCTGGTGGGTGATCCACATCGCCGCTTCCGAAGCGGTCAGCTTGGCAACGGCCGCTTCCGTGCTGAAGCGCTTGCCCTGGCCCTTCACCCACGCCGCGCGCAGGGTCAGCAGCAGTGCTGCGTCCAGCTTGCACTTCATGTCGGCAATCTTGGCCTGGGTCATCTGGAAGGTGCCGATGGCCGCGCCGAACGCCTTGCGCTCCTTCACGTATTCCAGGGTCGCTTCATAGGCAGCACGGGCGACGCCGATGGCCTGCGAAGCGATGCCGATGCGGCCGGCATCGAGCACGCTCATGGCGATCTTGAAGCCCTCGCCTTCCTGGCCCAGCACGTCTTCGGCCTGCGCCACGTAATCGTTGAACTCGATCTCGCAGGTGGCCGAGGCACGGATGCCCAGCTTCGGTTCGGTCTTGCCGCGACCGAAGCCCGCCTTGTCGGTATCGATGAGGAAGGCGGTGATGCCGCGCGCGCCCTTGTCCGGCTCGCTCATCGCGAACAGCACGATGTACTTGGCCACCGGGCCGGAGGTGATCCAGCTCTTCTTGCCGTTGATGATGAAGGTGCCGTCGGCCTGCTTCACGGCGCGGCAGCGCATGGCCGTGGCGTCCGAACCGGACTGCGGCTCGGTCAGCGCAAACGCGCCGATGGCCTCGCCCTCGGCGATGGCACGCACGTACTTCTGCTTCTGTTCCTCGGTACCGTGGGTGAGGATGCCATTGCAGAACAGCGAGTTGTTGACCGACATGATGGTCGAGTGGGCAGCGTCGGCGGCAGCGACCTCCACCATCGCCAGCACGTACGCAACCGGGTCCATGCCCGCGCCACCGTATTCGGTCGGCACTTCGATGCCCATCAGGCCGTTCTCGCCCAGCAGGCGGATGTTGTCCAGCGGGAACTCGCCGGTGCGGTCATGGTGCTCCGCGCTCGGGGCGATCTTTTCCTGCGCGATGCGCCGCGCAACGTCCTGCAACATCAACTGCTCTTCAGTAAAGCTGAAATCCACAACACCCTCCCGGGTACATGATGTTATGGGCCGCGCACGGCGCGCCCAGGTGCCCCGATTGTACCGGGGCCCGGGGAATTCCGTACGCCAGCGACTTGACCGCGGCAGGCGCTCTCGGCGAATATATCTCTATATCGCGATAGGTAGATATTTATGGATCTTGAAGACTGGTCGACACGCCTGAAGGTGTTCGCCGATGCGACCCGCGTGCGCCTGCTGGCGCTGCTGGAGCAGGAGGAACTGACCGTGGCCGAACTGTCAGCGATCACCCGCCTGGCACAGCCGCGCGTCTCCACCCACCTGGCGCGCCTGAAGGAAGCCGGCCTGGTTCGCGACCGCCGTGCCGGCGTGTCAGCCTATTACCGCTTCGACGAGGCCCAGCTGGACCCGGCGCAGCGTGCATTGTGGCATGCCCTGAGCAACGGAAGCGACGACCCGCTGCTGCGGCAGGACGCCGAACGTGTTGCCGCCGTGCTGGCCCACCGCGCCTCCGACCAGAACTGGGCCGACAGCGTGGCCGGCGACATGGAGCGCCACTACTCCCCTGGCCGTACCTGGGAAGCGCTGGCGCGTACCGCGCTGCCGCTGCTGGAAACCGGCGACGTGCTGGACATCGCCTCCGGCGACGGCGTGCTGGCCGAACTCGTCGCCCCGCATGCCAAGCGCTACATCTGCATCGATACCAGCGCGCGCGTGGTTGCCGCCGCCAGCGAGCGCCTGCGCCGCCTGCCCAATGTGGAAGTGCGCGAGGGCGACATGCATGCGCTGCCGTTCAAGGACGGCAGCTTCGACCTGGTGGTGCTGATGCACGCGCTGACCTACGCCAGCAAGCCGGCGCAGGCGGTAACCGAAGCCGCGCGCGTGCTGCGCCCGGGCGGGCGCCTGCTGCTGTGCAGCCTGGCCCGCCATGAGCACAAGGCGGCAGTGGAGGCCTACGGCCACGTCAACCTCGGCTTCAGCGACAAGGAGCTGCGCAAGTTCGTCGACAAGGCCGGCCTGCAGGTATCAAGTCTGGAGACGGTTACCCGCGAGAAGCGCCCGCCGCACTTTGAAGTGATTTCGCTGATCGCCAACAAGCCCTGAGCCCGAGAACGCCATGTCCGCCCTGCCCTGGTTGCATCCTGATCGTGTCAATGCCCTGCTCGACGCCCTGCGCCAGCGGATCCTGATCATCGACGGCGCGATGGGGACGATGATCCAGCGCCATGGGCTGCAGGAAGACGATTACCGAGGCGAGCGCTTCGCCGATGGTTACGACCACGCCCATGGCCCCGGCTGCGACCACGGCACACCGGAAGGTCACGATCTCAAAGGCAACAACGATCTGCTGCTGTTGACCCGGCCGCAGGTCATTGCCGACATCCATACCGCCTATCTCGAAGCCGGTGCGGATCTGGTCGAGACCAACACCTTCAACGCCACCTCGGTCAGTCAGGCCGACTACCACCTCGAACACCTGGTCTATGAGCTGAACAAGGCGGGCGCTGCGGTAGCTCGTGCCTGCTGCGATGCCGCCACTGCGAGCACGCCGGACAAACCGCGCTTTGTCATCGGCGTGCTTGGCCCGACCAGCCGCACGGCCTCGATCAGCCCCGACGTCAATGACCCCGGCTTCCGCAACACCAGCTTCGACGAACTGCGCGACACCTACCGCGAAGCCATCGACGGCCTGATCGACGGCGGTGCCGACACGATCATGGTCGAGACCATCTTCGACACGCTCAATGCCAAGGCCGCGCTGTATGCCATTGAAGAAGCCTTCGACGCACGCGGTGCGCGGCTGCCGATCATGATTTCCGGCACCATCACCGATGCTTCCGGTCGCACCCTGTCCGGCCAGACCGCCGAGGCCTTCCATGCGTCACTGGCACATGCACGCCCGTTGTCCATCGGGCTGAACTGCGCATTGGGCGCGGAAGCGATGCGCCCGCACGTGGAAACCCTGTCGCAGGTGTCGGACTGTCATGTCAGCGCGCATCCCAACGCGGGCCTGCCCAATGCCTTTGGCGAGTACGACGAAACGCCCGAAGAAATGGCCACCACCCTGCGAGGTTTCGCCGAGGATGGCCTGTTGAACCTGGTCGGCGGCTGCTGCGGCTCCACGCCCGACCATATCCGCGCGATCGCCCAGGCCGTGGCCGGGCTGCCGCCGCGCGCCCTGCCCGGTTCCCAGGAGCAGCAGGCCGCATGAGCACCTCGCCCTACACCCGCCTGTCCGGCCTGGAGCCGCTGGTCATCACCCCGGACCTGTTGTTCATCAACGTCGGCGAACGCACCAACGTCACCGGCAGCGCGCAGTTCCGCAAACTGATCAAGGAAGGCCGCTACGAAGAAGCGGTGGACGTGGCCCGCCAGCAGGTCGCCAGCGGTGCGCAGATCCTCGACGTCAACATGGACGAGGGCCTGATCGATTCGGAAGCGGCGATGACCCGCTACCTCAACCTGATCATGTCCGAACCGGACATCGCCCGCATCCCTGTGATGGTCGACTCCTCGAAGTGGAGCGTGATCGAGGCCGGCCTGAAGTGCCTGCAGGGCAAGAGCGTGGTCAACTCGATCTCGCTGAAGGAAGGCGAGGCGCTGTTCCGCGAACACGCGCGCAAGGTGCTGCGCTATGGCGCCGCCGCGGTGGTCATGGCCTTCGATGAAGCCGGGCAGGCCGATACCTGCGCGCGCAAGGTCGAGATCTGCACCCGCGCCTACCGCATCCTTGTCGACGAGATCGGTTTCCCGCCGCAGGACATCATCTTCGACCCGAACATCTTCGCCGTCGCGACCGGTATCGAAGAGCACGACAACTATGCAGTGGATTTCATCGAAGCCACCCGCATCATCAAGCAGACGCTGCCGCACTGCCATGTCTCCGGTGGCGTCTCCAACGTCTCGTTCTCGTTCCGTGGCAACGAAACGGTGCGCCAGGCCATCCACTCGGTGTTCCTGTACCACGCCATCGCCGCCGGCATGGACATGGGTATCGTCAACGCCGGCGCGATGCCGATCTACGACGAACTGGAACCGGAACTGCGGGAGCGCGTGGAGGATGTGATCCTCAACCGACGCAGCGATGCCACCGAGCGCCTGCTGGAAATCGCCGAGCGTTACAAGGGCAGGAAAGGCGCGGCGAAGACCGAAGACCTGGCCTGGCGCGAGAAGCCGGTGGCGCAGCGCCTGGCGCATGCACTGGTGCACGGCCTGGATGCCTTCGTGGAAGAAGACACCGAACTGGCCCGGCAGGCCTCCAGCCGCCCGCTGGACGTGATCGAAGGCCCGTTGATGGATGGCATGAACGTGGTCGGCGACCTGTTCGGCGCCGGCAAGATGTTCCTGCCACAGGTGGTCAAGTCCGCGCGGTGATGAAGAAGGCCGTGGCCTACCTCCTGCCGTACATCGAGGCGGAGAAGGCGCGCAGCGGCGACACCGCCAAGAGCAACGGCAAGATCATCATGGCCACGGTGAAGGGCGATGTGCATGACATCGGCAAGAACATCGTCGGCGTGGTCCTGGCCTGCAACAACTTCGAGGTCGTCGACCTTGGCGTGATGGTGCCGGCACAGAAAATCCTCGATGCCGCCCGCGAACACAACGCCGACCTGATCGGCCTGTCTGGACTGATCACTCCATCGCTGGAGGAGATGAGCCACGTCGCCCGCGAGATGCAGCGCCAGGGCTTCGAGCTGCCGCTGCTGATCGGTGGCGCCACTACCTCGCGTGCGCATACCGCGCTGAAGATCGACCCGCATTACAAGGCGCCCACGGTGTGGGTGAAGGATGCCTCGCGCGCGGTCGGAGTGGCCCAGTCGCTGATCTCGCGTGACCTGCGCGATGCCTTCGTGGCCGCCAACGAGGCCGACTATGCCGAGATCCGCGCCCGCCACCGAAACCGTGGCGACGCCAAGCGCCTGGTCACGCTGGAACATGCACGCGGGCAGAAATTCCAGGGAGGATGGGACAGCTACACGCCGCCGGCACCGAACCAGCCCGGCCTGCACGTATTCGACGACTACCCGCTGGCCGAACTGGTCGACTACATCGACTGGACGCCCTTCTTCCAGGCCTGGGAACTGGCCGGCAAGTTTCCGGCCATCCTCACCGACGAGATCGTCGGCACCCAGGCCAGCGACCTGTACAAGGATGCCCGCGCGATGCTCGAGCGCATCGTCGGCGAGAAATGGCTGACCGCCAAGGCCGTGTTCGGCCTGTGGCCGGCCAACAGCGTCGGCGACGACGTGCGCGTGCAGCATCCGCAGGGCGAGACCACCCTGCACTTCCTGCGCCAGCAGGTGGACAAGCCGGCCGAGCGCCCGGATTTCTGCCTGGCCGATTTCATCGCGCCGGCCGACACCGGCAAGCAGGACTGGATCGGCGCCTTTGCCGTCACTGCCGGTATCGGCATCGACGCGCATGTGGCGCGCTTCGAAGCCGACCACGACGACTACAACGCGATCCTGCTGAAGGCACTGGCCGACCGCTTCGCCGAAGCGCTGGCCGAACGCCTGCACCAGCGCGTGCGGACCGACTTCTGGGGCCATGAGCAGGCCGAGACGCTGGACAACGAAGCCCTGATCGACGAGCAGTACCGCGGCATCCGTCCGGCCCCCGGTTACCCGGCCTGTCCGGAGCACAGCGAGAAGCGCCGGCTGTTCGACCTGCTGCAGGCCGAAGCCAACGCCGGCATGGAGCTGACCGAGAGTTTCGCGATGCTGCCCACGGCCGCGGTGTCGGGCTACTACTTCAGCCATCCGCAGAGCCAGTACTTCGTGGTGGGACGACTCAGCCGCGAACAGGTCAGCGACTACGCCCGCCGCAAAGGCGTGGACCGCGCCCAGGCCGAGCGCTGGCTGGCCTCCAACCTGGACTACGATCCCGAATGACACAGAAAGGGGACGGAGGGGATCAAGTCGTTTTGGGCACAAACGACTTGATCCCCTCCGTCCCCTTTTTGCTTCATCATTCCGCGATGACCGTTCCCGTTGCCCGTCTTTCCAGCTTCTATCTGTTCTATTACGCGGCGCTGGGCGCGTTCACTCCGTACTGGAGCCTGTTTTTGACCGCGCGCGGCATGAGCGTGACCGCCATCAGCGTGATGATGGGTCTTTGGTATGCCACCCGCGTGATCGCGCCCAGCACCTGGACCTCACTGGCGGCGGCCTCGCCACGACCGATCCGCCTGCTGCGCATCGGTTGCGTCCTGACCCTGGTCAGCTTCGCAGCGTTCCTGCTTCCCTTGCCGCAGCCGTGGATGTATCCGGCGATGGTGGTGTTCTGCTTCTTCTACAACGCGGTGATGCCGCAGTTCGAGTCGATCACCCTCACCCACCTGGGCAGCGACAGCCATCGCTACGGATTGATCCGGGTCTGGGGCTCGCTCGGATTCATCGCCGTCGTGACCCTGTTCGGGTGGCTGATCGAGGGCGACGGCACCACCAGCCACGCCGGGCTGCTGCCGTGGATGATGCTGCCGCTGTTCGCCCTGATGGTGGTGTCCGCCTTCAGCAACCACTACGCACGCGGCGTCGGCAAGGCCGAAGGCGATGCCAGCGGATTCTGGCAGATCGTGCGGCGGCCACCGGTGCTGGCGTTCTTCCTTGCCGCCTTCATGGAACAGCTCTCGTTCGGGCCGTACTACACGTTCTTCTCGGTCTACATGGACCACCATGGCTACCGCACGTCCACGCTCGGCCTGCTGTGGACCATCGGCGTGGTGTTCGAGGTCGGCGTGTTCTTCACCATCGGCCGCTTCTTCCGCCGCTACGACGCCAGCTGGATGCTGTTGATCGCACTGGTGAGCTCCTGCCTGCGCTGGGCCGTCACCGCCCTGTTCCCGCAGAACCTGCCAGTGATGCTGGTCGCGCAGAGCGCGCATGCGCTGGGATTCGCCGCCTTCTTCGCAGCGGCAATGCAGATGCTGGCGACCTACTTCCCGGGCCGCCTCAATGGCCATGGGCAAGGCCTGCTGTACGGCTTCTCGTCCGGTGTCGGCGGCGTGCTGGGCGCGCTCATTGCCGGCCAGCTGTGGAAGATCGATGACGGTCGAACGGCCTTCCTTGCCGGCAGCGGCTTCGCGTTGGTCGGCGCCGTGCTGTGCTTCTTCGCGCTGAGCCTGCCGCTGATCCGCGCACGCCGCAGCAGCATGCATGCCCCGTAACGAAAACGCCGGGCAGTGCCCGGCGTTTCGATCATCCTGCTGGCCTGATTACCAGACCAGGTCGTCCGGCACCTGGTACTGCGGGTCGGCGTAGGGATCTTCCTCGGCCGGCGCATTCGGATCGACCTTCAGCGCCACCGATGCGGCGAACACCGCCTCGGACTGTGCCAGCACCTCGGCAGTCACCAGCAGGTAACGGCCATTGAGCTGGACCACGCCCAGCTCACCGGCATTGAGCGCGGTCAGCTGTTCGGCCGTCACGTAGATGCGCTTGATCTTGCCGCCATACGGGAAGTGGCGGGCAATGTCCGCCGCTTCGGCATTGAGGCTCTTGTCCTTCAGCAGTTCTTCCAGCTTGGCCTTCGCCTCGCGACGCACGCGCGCCTCTTCCTGCTTCAGGCGCTCGGTCTCGATGCGCTCCTCCTTCTCCCGCTGCGCACGGATGGCATAGGCCTTGGCCAGGTCCATCTCTTCGGCGCTGCGCGGCTTGCGCGGGCCCTGCTGGCCCTGGCCACGCTGGCCACCGGGCTTGCCCGGACCACCATGGCCCTGCCCACGGCGCTCGCCGGGCTTGTGCTCGCCCTTGCCTGCGCCCTGCGGCTTTCCATTGCCATTGCCACCCTTGCCCTGCGGGCGGCCGTCACGGCGGGGGCCATCATTCTTGCGCTCGGGCTTGGGCGCCGGCTTGAAGCCCAGGCCCATCAGCTGGTCGCGGAGGGTATCGCTCATAGGATTCGGATCAGTAGTGCGGCGGCGGCGGTTCGCTCGCCGGATCGGAAGAATTCAGTGCGTTGCGGACCTTGCCCAGGTCTTCAAGCAGCACGCGCAGCACGTCGGCGTTGCGCATGCCCTGCATGCGGGCGTCGGCCAACGCATCGCTCAGCTCGGCCAGCGCCTGCTCCTGGAAGGACACGCGCATTTCCAGCTCGACCAGGCGCGCTTCCAGCGCCTGCTCGCGTTCGGACGGTAGATCAGACATGCAGCGAGCGCCCCCGGCCGATGCCGTAGTAGGCCAGGCCTGCGGCTTCCACTTCCGCCGGCTCGTACAGGTTGCGCCCGTCGAACACCGCCGCATCCTTCAGCTGCTCGCGCAGCTTCTGGAAATCGGGGCTGCGGAACTGCTTCCACTCGGTAACCACCACCAGCGCGTCGGCGCCCTGCAGTGCTTCATCGGCACTGTTGCAGAACACCAGGTCATCGCGCTCACCGAAGATGCGCTGCGATTCGTGCATCGCTTCCGGATCGTAGGCACGCACCGTCGCACCGGCTTCCCACAGCTGCGCCAGCAGGCGGCGGCTGGAGGCCTCGCGCATGTCGTCGGTGTTCGGCTTGAATGCCAGGCCCCACACGGCAAAGGTCTTGCCGCGCACGCCTTCGTCTTCGCCCTTGTCGTAATGGCGCTGGATGAGGGCGAACAGATGGCCCTTCTGCGCGTCATTGACCGCTTCCACCGCGTTCAGCAGCTTCGGCTCGAGGCCATACTGCTGGGCGGTGCGGGCCAGCGCCTGCACGTCCTTGGGGAAGCACGAGCCGCCGTAGCCGGCGCCCGGATAGATGAAGTGCCAGCCGATGCGCGGGTCCGAACCGATGCCCTGGCGGACCTGCTCGACGTCGGCACCGACGCGTTCGGCAATGTTGGCGATTTCATTCATGAACGAAATCTTGGTCGCCAGCATCGCATTGGCCGCGTACTTGGTCAGCTCCGCCGAACGCACGTCCATTTCCACCACACGGTCATGGTTGCGGTTGAACGGCGCATACAGGCGGCGCATCACCGCCACCGACTCTTCATTGGCCGCACCGATGATGATGCGGTCCGGCCGCATGCAGTCCGCAACCGCATCGCCTTCCTTCAGGAATTCCGGGTTGGACACCACGTCAAAGGCGATGTCCGCGCCACGCGTGGCCAGCTCTTCGGCAATGGCGGCACGCACCTTGTCCGCGGTGCCGACCGGCACCGTCGACTTGTTCACCACCACGTCGGCACGCTCATGTGCCGACCGATGGTACGGGCAACGGCAAGCACGTATTGAAGATCGGCACTGCCATCCTCGTCCGGCGGCGTGCCGACGGCGATGAACACCACCTGGCCATGATCGATGGCGGCCGCGGCATCGGTGGTGAACGCCAGCCGCGTTGCGGCATGGTTGGCCTTCACCATCGGCTCCAGGCCGGGTTCATAGATCGGGATGATGCCCTGGTTGAGGCCATCCACCTTGGCCTGGTCGATATCGACACAGACCACCTGATGACCCACATCGGCCAGGCAGGTACCGGTCACCAGTCCAACGTAACCGGTACCAAAAATCGCAACGCGCATATCCGTATTCGCTCCTGGATGACTTACGGCAGAACGCCCAGCAGCTCGACGTCGAACGTCAGGGTCGCATTCGGGCCGATCGGGCCACCCGGGGTGCCGTTTTCGCCATAGGCCAGGTTGCCGGGGATCCAGAAGCGGTACTTCGAACCGACCGGCATCAGCGCGACGCCTTCGGTCCAGCCCTTGATCACCTGGTCCAGACCGAACTCGGCCGGCTGACGACCATAGGAGCTGTCGAACACGGTGCCGTTGAGCAGCTTGCCTTCGTAGTTCACGCGCACCTTGCTGCTCGGCAGCGGACGCTCGCCGCTGCCCGGGCGGATGACCTGGTACTGCAGGCCCGACGCGGTGGTCACCACGCCCGGCTGGGTCTTGTTCTTGGCCATGAACGCATTGCCTTCCTCACGGTTGGTCTGCGCCGCGGCGGCAGCCTTGGCCTGCATTTCGGCCTGCTTGCTGCCCATGAAGGCCTGAATGGTGGCGGTCGCGTCAGCTTCCGTCATCTTCGGCTGGCCCTTGCTCAGGCCGGTGCTGATCGCGTCAAACAGCGAGGCGACGTCGATGTCGTCCTTCAACTGCGCCAGCGACGGACCCACCGAGTACGAACCAATCATCTGCGACACCTTGACGCGGTCGACCTTCGCCGGCTGCGAGCCCGGTGCCACGCCCGGCACCTGCTGGCCGCTGCGGGCCATCACGACCTGGCGCAGCGCGGCATCGGTGGCCTTGGCCTGTTCCTGGGTGATCTGCGGCTGCAGGCCTTCGAACGAGCGCTCGACGGCGGTGCGCAGGGCGGCAACGTCGATCTCATCGGCGATCGGGGTGAACGACTTGGCCACGTCCAGGCCGATGGCGTAGCCGAGCTTCTGCTTGGGGGAATTCAAGGTTGCGGTCTCCTTGGCGGCTGCGGGGGCAGCCGGTTGTTGCGACAGAGCGACACCCGAAGTGCCCATCGCCAGAATCAGAACCGACGCCGCGGCGCCGCGCATTCCCATCTTCATTCGCTGCATTCCTGGAAGTGTCTGGGCGCCGACGTCGGCGCGAAAAGGAACATTGTCGCACGCATGCCGTCGATGTCGAGGCATGCGTGCCGGATATCAATGCGTGGCCGCTGCGGCCAGCGCCTTGTCGATAGCCGCGGTCAGCTGCGGATCGTCCGGCGTCACCTTGCTGGCGAACTGGGCGATGACCTTGCCATCGCGGCCGACCAGGTACTTGTGGAAGTTCCAGCCCGGCGCCACGCCGGTGGCCGCGGTCAGGCGCTGGTACAGCGGCGTAGCCTCCGCGCCGATCACATGCACCTTCTCGAACATCGGGAACTTGACGCCGTAGGTCAGGGTGCAGAAGTCCTGGATCTGCTTCTCATCACCCGGTTCCTGGCCCTTGAAGTCGTTGGACGGGAAGCCCAGCACCGCGAAACCCCGGCCGGCATAGCGCTTCTGCAGCGCCTCCAGCCCCTCGTACTGCGGGGTGTAGCCGCATTTGCTGGCGGTGTTGACCACCAGCAGCACCTGACCGTGGTAGCGCTGCTGCAGGTTGACCTGCTGCTTGCTGGCCAGCGGCCGGTAGTCCAGGTCGAGCAGATCGGCGGCCAGCGCACTGGTGGAACCGGCGATGCCGGCCACCAACAAGGCCAGCAGGGACAGACCGCGCAGGCGGCGCGGGGAAACGGTCGACAGGGGCATCAGGAGTGGTCCGCGGTAGCCATTCACAAGGCCCGGCCACTGCCGGCCGGGAATCGGCCGAACTATAGCACCGGGCTCCGGCGCCCCTGATGGCATCGGCCCAGCAGGGCTTTGCGCGGCGTGGCGGATGCGCTGCACGGGCGCGATCGGCGGTGCCGGGATGACATAGCATGGACATCACTGAATGGAAGGTGGGTGCGGATTGCCCGCTGCGACAGCTTTATTTCTCTTTTAAATCAATTAAATAAAGGGATATTTCAGCAATCTGACCGCCCCCTGCCATCAGTTGGGGACGGCAGGGGTTGCACGTAGGCGTGCCGGTGTTATAGTTGCATACAACACCAGTCACCTGAGGCAGGGGGAAGCCATGAACGTCCGGATCCGTCGCAACCTCACCGCACCCGCGGCCGCTGCCGTTTCGACCCTGATCGTGCTGGCCTGGTTGGCCGCGCCCAGTCTCTCCGACTCCGCTGACAGTGCGCAGGACGCGACCGCCTCTCCGGCAGGGAACGCCAACCCCTCCTCCCCCCCTCCCCCGCGTCGGCTGCACAGCTCCCTGTCCATGCCGTATTTCTCGTTCGCCCAGCCGCTGACCCCACGGAGCTGAATATGAGCGACATCCAGTGGAGCGACGGCGCTCCCATCTACCGTCAGTTGAAGGAGCGCGTGATCGCCATGATGCTCGACGGAATCCTCAAGCCGGGCGATGCCCTGCCTTCGGTGCGCCAGGTGGCCGCCGACTATCAACTCAACCCCATCACCGTTTCGCGCGCTTACCAGGAACTGGCCGACGAAGGCCTGGTCGAGAAGCGCCGCGGCCTGGGCATGTTCATGACCGAGCAGGCGGCCACGCAGCTGCGCAGCAGCGAGCGCGACCGTTTCCTCAACGAAGAATGGCCGGCCGTGCTGGAGCGCATCCAGCGCCTGGGCCTGAGCCTTGATGAATTGCTGCCCCAGGGGAAAGTCTGATGAATAGCACTGCAAGTGAATCGGTCATCACCGCCCGCGGCCTGCGCAAGGCCTACAAGACCACCGTCGCCCTCGACAACGCCAGCTTCAGCATTCCGAGTGGGCGCATCGTCGGCCTGATCGGCCCCAACGGCGCCGGCAAGACCACCGCATTGAAGGCCATCCTTGGCCTGACCTCGGTGGAAGGCGACCTGAGCGTGCTCGGCCGCGACCCACGGCTGCATCGCGACGAACTGATGAAGGACATCTGCTTCATCGCCGACGTCGCCGTGCTGCCGCGCTGGCTGAAGGTCCGCGAAGCGATCGATTTCGTCGCCGGCGTCCACCCGCGCTTCGACCGCGCCCGTTGTGAGCGCTTCCTGGCCAACACCAAGTTGCAGCCGAAGCAGCGTGTACGCGAACTGTCCAAGGGCATGATCGTGCAGCTGCACCTGGCGCTGGTGATGGCCATCGATGCCCGCGTCCTGGTGCTTGACGAGCCCACCCTGGGCCTGGACATCCTCTATCGCAAGGAGTTCTACCAGCGCCTGCTGGAAGACTACTTCGACGAACAGAAGACCATCATCGTCACCACCCACCAGGTGGAAGAGATCGAGCACATCCTCAGCGACGTGATGTTCATCCGTGATGGCCGCATCGTGCTCGATGCGGAAATGGACGAGGTCGGCCAGCGCTACACCGAGCTGCTGGTCAATGCCGACCAGCTCGAAACGGCCCGCGCGTTGAAGCCGATCGACGAGCGCAGCCTGGCGTTCGGCAAGACCGTGATGCTGTTCGATGGCGTGCCGCGCACCCAGCTCTCCACCCTCGGCGAGACCCGCAGCCCGGGACTGGCCGACCTGTTCGTCGCCATCATGAAGGGGACCTACGCATGAACGCCGTCAACCACCCCGTCAGCCCGTTGGGCACCCTGCGCTGGCTGCTCAAGCGCGAGTACTGGGAGAACCGCGGCGGTTTCCTGTATGCCCCGCTGATCGCCGGCCTGATCTCGCTGGTGATGAGCACCGTGGGCATCGCCTTCGGCCTGTTCGCGCTGAACCGCGCAGCGCGCAACGGCGCCCTGCATGTCGATGGCGAAAGCGTGAACGTCAATGGCCTGGACCTGGCACTGCTCACCCGCAACATCAACGGCAAGGATCTGGCCGATCTCGGCAATGGCCTGGACCTGACCCTGGTGCTCAGCTCGGCGTGGCCGTTCCTGGTACTGGCCTTCGTCGTGTTCTTCTACTGCCTGGGCGCCCTGTACGACGATCGCCGCGACCGCAGCATCCTGTTCTGGAAGTCGTTGCCGCTGTCGGATACCCAGACCGTGCTGTCCAAGGTGATCAGCGCACTGATCGTGGCACCGTTGATCGCGGTCATCGCCGGCATCATCACCATGTTCGGCTTCATGTTGATCATCAGTGTCGTCGCGCTGATGCACGGCGGCAGCCCGATGGCGCTGATCTGGGGTCCGGCCAGCCCGTTGACCCTGGCCGCAGGCCACCTGGCCTGGATTCCGGTCTATGCCCTGTGGGCGCTGCCCACCGCCGGCTGGCTGCTGCTGTGCTCGGCCTGGGCCAAGAGCAAGCCGTTCCTGTGGGCGGTGATGCTGCCGCTGTTTGCCGGTGTCATCGTCAGCACCACCAAGATCATGCCGCTGTTCGGCCTGACCACCGGCTGGTTCTGGCAGAACATCGTCGGCCGCCTGCTGCTGGGCGGTGTCCCTGGCATGGACCTGCTGTATCGGCTCAGCGCCGGTGAAGGTTCGCGCCGCGACCTGGACTCGGTGGTCAGCCTGATGTCCCCGGCTTCACAGTTGAAGTCGCTGGCGATGCCGGAACTGTGGATCGGTGCGGCCGTCGGTGCAGTGTTCATCTTCCTTGCCATCCGCCTGCGCAAGCGCGCCGGCGAGATCTGATCCCATCCATCCGGAGGCACCACCCATGCGTTCCCTGCTCGCCTGTTCCGCGTTGTTGCTGTTGCCGTTGTCGGCGCTGGCCGCCGATGCTCCGAACTGCAAGTTCACTGCCGCCCGCACGCTGAAGCTGGACGTGGCCGGTGCCAGAACGGTGGTGTTCGAGGTCAATCAGCATGACCTGAAGGTGGTCGCCAGCGCCGGCGGCGGTCAGCTGGAAGGGCGCGCCTGTGCCTCCAGCCAGGAATGGCTGGACCAGCTGGTACTGGACCAGCGCAAGGAGGGCGACAAGCTGGTGGTGAGCCTGCGCCGCGACGGCCGCCAAAGCGGCATCAGCCTGGGCAACAGCTATGCCTGGCTGGATATCCGCGGCAGCGTGCCGGACAACCTGCCGCTGCAGTTCAAGGTCGGCTCGGGCGATGCCAGCGTGGAAAACGCACAGTCGCTCAGCGTGGACGTCGGCTCCGGTGACGCCGTGGCCCGCGGTACCCGCGGCAGCATCCACGCTGCAGTGGGTTCCGGCGACCTCAACATCGATGGCGGCAGCTCCCTGAACCTGCTGTCGCTGGGTTCCGGCGATGTCACCGTACGCAACATCAGCGGCGACGCCAGCACCGGTACCGTCGGCTCCGGTGACCTGAAGATCACCGATGTGCGTGGCAACGCGCGGCTGGATACCGTGGGTTCGGGTGATATCGAGTTCAAGCGGGTGAAGGGCAGCGTCGAGGTGGGCGTGGTCGGCTCCGGCGGCATCGACCTGGCCGACATCGGCGGCAATGTGCACGTCCGCAGCCACGGCTCGGGCGACATCCAGGTCGACGGCGTTGGCGGCAGCCTGACCGTCGACCACAGCGGCAGCGGTGACGTCGATCATCGCAATGTCAGCGGCAAGGTCACCCTGCCGCGCAGCAAGTAATCCACTTCCAGACACCTCCAGGGGACCACAATGAACCTGCTGCGCCTGTTGCCCGCTGTGCTGCTGTCCCTGCCGCTTATCGCCTGCGGCGGCACCTCGTCCTCGTCCGACAAGACCGTCGGCAAGAGCGTCTCCGAAGCCACCAGTGGCGTCGGCCAGACCGTCAAGGAAGCCATGGACGATGCCCGCAAGGACATCGCCCAGGGCAACATCAAGATCTCGGCCGACAAGCAGCCACGCGCGGAAATCAGCCCGGATGGCCGCCTGCTGATCGCGGGAAAGGAGGTCACCGTCAACGACACCCAGCGCCGCCACCTGCAGGAGTACCGTGGCCACGTGGTCGCCATCGCGATGGATGGCATGGACGTCGGCCTGGCCGGCGCCAAGCTGGGAGCCAACGCGGCCGGTGAAGCACTGAAGGGCATCTTCAGCGGCGACAGCGAAGGTGTCGAGAAGCGCATCAACGCCGAAGCCGCGAAGATCGAGGCCCAGGCCAAGCGCATCTGTGAACGCCTGCCGGCGATGCTGGCCAGCCAGCAGGCACTGGCGCGCGAGCTGCCGGCCTTCAAGCCGTACGCAACGATGGACCAGAGCGACGTGGACGACTGCGGCAAGAACAACTCGGTCACGTTCTCCAAGTGAGACAAATCGACGCACCGGACCGGCAGCGGCCTTCCGTTGCCGGTCGCACTGCGTTGGCGGGCTTACAATGGGGCCCCCGGACGTGCCCGAACCGAATGTCATGAAGAAGCTGTTTCTGCTGCTGACCGCCCTGCTCTGCCTCGGCCTGGTCGGCTGTGACCAGGAGTACCGCAACCACCGCGCCGAGCGCGGCAAGCCCAAGATTTCCGTCAGCGAAGGCATGGTCACCGTGCGTCGCCCGCCGGCACCGAACATCATCATCCTCGCCGACGGCACGATGAAGATGGACGAGATCCAGATTCCGCTGGACGACGCACAGAAGCAGATGCTGCAGACCATGTTCGGCAAGCTGCAGGTGCTTCGCCAGAACACCCTGGTGGCCGCGCCGGCCGATCCCAACATGCAGCCGGTGAAGATCCAGCCGCCGGAGGGCATGGAAGTGATTCCGGCGGATCTGATCCAGCGCATCCCGGAGTTCAAGGATTACACCGACACCTTCGGCAACATCGTGGCCGACCGTCGCTGAAGAAAAACGCCGCCCAAGGGCGGCGTTCTTCGTTTCCCTAGAGCCGAGCCCATGCTCGACTCCGGAACAACAGTCGAGCGTGGCTCGACTCTACAACCGGCAGATCAACCGCCACCACCGCCGCCGGCGTGGATGCCACCAGCGGTCAGCGCGGCCGGGTCCAGCAGGCGCCGCAGCTCGGCTTCGGCCAACCCGCTGTCCTCCAGTGCCACGTCCAGCACCGGGCGCTGTTCCTTGTAGGCACGCTTGGCAATCGCCGCAGCCTTCTCATAGCCGATGATCGGGTTCAGTGCGGTGACCAGGATCGGATTACGCGCCAGTGCCTCGGCCACGCGGTCCTCACGCACCTTCAACCCGGCGATCGCGCTGTCCGCCAGCAGGGTGGACACGTTGGCGAGCAGGCCGATGCCATCGAGCAGGTTCACGGCGATCAGCGGCAATGTGACGTTGAGCTGGAAATTACCGGTCTGGCCGGCCACGGTGATCGCGGTGTGGTGGCCGATCACCTGCGCACAGGCCATCACGGTCGCTTCCGGAATCACCGGATTGACCTTGCCCGGCATGATCGAGCTGCCCGGCTGCAGCGCCGGCAGTTCGATCTCGCCCAGCCCGGCCAGCGGCCCGGCGTTCATCCAGCGAAGATCATTGGCGATCTTGATCAGCGCCACCGCCAGTGCATTGAGCTGACCCGACAGCTCCACTGCATCGTCCTGCGCGGCCAGGCCTTCGAACTTGTTCTCGGCGCTGTCGAACTTGAAGCCGGTCTGCTGCTTCAGCGCCTTGGCCACCTGTGCACCAAAGCGCGGATCGGCATTGATGCCGGTGCCGATGGCGGTGCCGCCCAGCGGCAGGCGGCGCACGCGCTTGAGGCTGTCTTCGATGCGCTCCTGGGCCGAGGCCAACTGTGCAGACCACGCGCCGAACTCCTGCTCGAAGGTGAGCGGCATCGCGTCCATCAGGTGGGTACGGCCGGTCTTGACCACCTTGCGCAGGCTGCGGCCCTTCTTGTCCAGGGTCCTGCGCAGGTGCACCAGCGCCGGCAGCAGCTGCTCATGCGTCGCCAACACTGCCGACACGCGCAGCGCAGTTGGAATCACGTCGTTGGAGCTCTGCCCCTGGTTGACGTGGTCATTGGGGTGCACGGGGGTCTTGCCCGCCTTGCCGGCACGGTTGGCCAGCGTGGCGATGACCTCATTGGCATTCATGTTCGACGACGTGCCAGAACCGGTCTGGTAGACATCGATCGGGAAGTGCGCATCCCAGTTGCCGGCGGCCACTTCGGCGGCAGCGGTCTGGATGGCCTTGGCCACGGTCTTCGGCAGGTGGCCCAGCTCTGCGTTTACGCCGGCGGCAGCGCCCTTGACCAGGCCCAGGGCACGGATGAAACCGCGCGGCATGCGCTGGCCCGACACTGGGAAATTCTGCACGGCACGCTGGGTCTGGGCGCCCCACAGGGCGTCCGCAGGCACCTGCAGCTCGCCCATGCTGTCGTGTTCGATTCTGAAACCCTTGCTTGCAGCTTTGCTCATTGCATCAACTCCGCACTACTTCAGTTGGGGAAAGGGAAGCGGCGGCTGGCAGGGTGTCGCTTCCGAGGCTGGCGGCTGCGCCAACGATACTCCCTTGCCCGCAGCGTGGGATGACGAGGGCGGGCCAGATCGTTCCGTCTGCACGGCCGTTGTGCACGCGCAAGGGTAGTGCCGGCCGCTGGCCGGCAATCCATGGAAGCGTAGGCCGGGCGTGGTTGCCGGCCAGCGGCCGGCACTACCTGACCGGCACGTCGTAGAATATGGCCCCCGCCGCTCGCCCCAGCCCTGCCGACATGTCCGATTCCGCCCTGCTCGCCCTGTCCCCGCTCGATGGCCGCTATGCCGGCAAGGTCGATGCCCTGCGCCCGATCTTCTCCGAGTACGGCCTGATCAAGGCCCGCATCACGGTCGAAGTGGAGTGGCTGCTGGCCCTGGCCGCCGAGCCGGGCATCGTCGAGCTGGCCCCGTTCTCCGACGCCGCCGTCGCCCGCCTGCGCGCCCTGGCCGCCAGCTTCAGCCCGGCCCAGGCCGCGCGCGTGAAGGAAATCGAGCGCACCACCAACCATGACGTCAAGGCGGTGGAGTACTTCATCAAGGAACAGCTGAAGGACGACACCGAGCTGGCACCGGCGCTGGAATTCGTGCATTTCGCCTGCACCAGCGAAGACATCAACAACCTCAGCTACGGCCTGATGCTGGAGCAGGCCCGCCGCGAGGTGCTGCTGCCGACCCTGGACGGCATCGCCAACAGCCTGCGCAGCCTGGCCCACGCCCAGGCCGGCCAGCCGATGCTGTCGCGCACCCACGGCCAGACCGCCTCGCCGACCACCCTGGGCAAGGAACTGGCCAACGTGGTCGCCCGCCTGGAGCGCCAGCGCAGGCAGATCGCTGCCGTCGAGCTGACCGGCAAGATCAACGGCGCGGTAGGCAACTACAACGCGCACGTGGCCAGCTACCCGGACGTGGACTGGCCGGCCTTCGCCGAGCGCTTCGTGACCGGCCTGGGCCTGGTGTTCAACCCGTACACCACGCAGATCGAGCCGCACGACAACATCGCCGAGATCGGCGATGCCGCGCGCCGCGCCAACATCATCCTGATCGACCTGGCCCGTGACATCTGGGGCTATGTTTCGCTGGGCTACTTCAAGCAGCGCCTGAAGGAAGGCGAAGTCGGCTCGTCGACGATGCCGCACAAGGTCAACCCGATCGATTTCGAGAATGCGGAAGGCAACTTCGGCATCGCCAACGCGCTGTTCGAGCACTTCAGCGCGAAGCTGCCGATCAGCCGCTGGCAGCGTGACCTGACCGATTCCACCGTGCTGCGTGCACTGGGCACCGCGTTCGGCCACAGCCAGGTGGCACTGGATTCGCTGGCCAAGGGCCTGGGCAAGCTGGAAGTGAACCCGCAGCGCCTGGACGCCGATCTGGACGCGGCCTGGGAAGTGCTGGCCGAAGCCGTGCAGACGGTGATGCGCCGCCATGGCCTGCCGAATCCGTACGAGCAGCTGAAGGCGCTGACCCGTGGCCAGGGCATCACGGCCGAGTCGATGCGTGCGTTCGTGCAGGGGCTCGAGCTGCCAGCGGATGCGAAGCAGCGCCTGCTGGAGATGACCCCGGGCAGCTACACCGGTCTGGCCGAGTCGCTGGCGAAGAAGATCTAAGGTTTTCCTGCGGCGGCGGCCGCGGGCGCTGCCTGCGGCAGGCTGGTACTGCCACGGCAACAGCAACAGCAACGTCAAAAACGGCTCTGGATTGCTGTCGTGCTTGGCGGGGCGGGTTGGGTTCGCGGGGGACGCCGTGAATCCGTCCGTGGAGGCTTGTCAGCCGCATCCATGCGGCTGACACCCCCGCGAACCCAACCCGCCCCACCTCTGACAGATTCCTAGTGACGGATCGAAGAGCGTTGGGTTGTCGGGACGGAATTTGAGAGGGACGCGGCTTCGCCGCGTCCCTCTTTGTCTTTGGGAACGCTGTAGAGCCGAGCCCACGCTCGGCTGCCTTTCGCAATGGCAACGGCAAGCCGAGCGTGGGCTCGGCTCTACACGAGCAAGCGCAGCGCGCGACCCGCTGTTGCCTTTGATTTTCTTCTTCCATTCCGTGGCGGGCCGCTCAGGAAACTGTCAGGGGCCGGGCGGGGTGGGTTCGCGGGACCGTTGGCGCCATGGATGGCGCCATCGAGCCCCATGGATGGGTTTACGGCGTGTCCCGCGAACCCACCCCGCCCGGCCCAACCCATGAAGCCGGTCGACTAACAGTCGACCCTACCAGGGTCGCCACGAGGGGCTCCGCCGTTGGCCGGACACCCCGCGACAAACCCGCGCACGTGCGCAATCCCCACGAACGTCGGACAATGGAGACCTTGGCGGCCCGCCGCGCCGCCCCTCCCGCTTTCCGCTGCAAGGATTCCCCCATGGCCGCCCGCAAGTCCTCCGCCCCCCTGATCGAAGTCACCGCCCGCCCCGGCCAGCCGCTGGGCATGGCGCCGGCCACCTTCCTGCGCGACTTCTGGCAGAAGCGCCCGCTGCTGATCCGCAACGCCTTCCCCAACTTCCAGACTCCGGTGCAGCCGGAAGACCTGGCCGGGCTGGCCTGCGAGGAAGGCGTGCTTGCGCGCCTGATCGAGCACGACAAGACCCAGGACGGCTGGCGCGTGCGCACCGGCCCGTTCCAGGAAGACGTGTTCCCCGCCCTGCCCGACCACGACTGGACCCTGCTGGTGCAGGACGTGGACAAGTGGGACCCGGATGTGCGCACCCTGATCGAGCACTTCAGCTTCCTGCCGCGCTGGCGCATGGATGATGTGATGATCAGCTTCGCCGCTACCGGCGGCTCGGTCGGCGCCCATGTCGACCAGTACGACGTGTTCCTGCTGCAGGCCCACGGCCACCGCCGCTGGCAGATCGATGCCAGCGAATCGATCAAGGGCAAGCAGCCGCCGCTGGGCTTCCGCCCGGACGTGGAGCTGAAGCTGCTGAAGGTGTTCAAGCCGACCCACGACTGGGTGCTGGCGCCGGGCGACATGCTGTACCTGCCGCCGAACGTGCCGCACCACGGCGTGGCCGAAGATCCGTGCCTGACCTTCTCGTTCGGCATGCGCGCGCCGTCCTCGGCCGAGTTGATCAGCGATTACCTGGACACTCTGATTGCCGATGCCGACGAGAACATCCGCTACCAGGATGCCGACCTGAAGGTGCCGGCCGATCCGAACGAGATCGACACGGTGGCGATGGCACGCGTGATCACCGCGCTCAACGCCATCCGCATGAACGACCCGGACAAGCTGGGCGACTGGTTCGGCCGTTTCATCACCACCTACCGTGCAGCGGGCGAAGTGATGGCCCACCAGGCCGCGCCGGCCCCGGAGGAAGTGGTCCAGGCCCTGGCCTCGGGCCTGCTGCTGCAGCGCCACCCGTGGGCACGCCTGGCCTGGCGCCGGGCCAAGCGCGGCGCCAGCCTGTACGTCAGCGGCCAGGACTTCGCGCTGCCGGTGAAGGACGCCCAGCGTCTGGCCGGCGCCGAACAGCTCGATGCCACCGCCTATCGCGGCCTGTCCGACCAGGGCCGCACGGTGGTCCAGCAGCTGCTGGTCGGTGGCGTGTTCCAGCTGATCGACCCCAGCGAACTGTATGACGCCGAAGACGAGGATGACGGCGAGGACGCCGTGGTGCTCGGCGAAGTCGTCGAAGGCCGTGACCGCGTGGATGCGATCGACGCCGATGCGGTGTCCGACGATGTCCACTCCGTGACCGTGCACGACGACGGCATCGACGTCATCGTCAACTTCGAGGATCACGACGAAGACGACAGCGACGACGGTCGCGCCTGAGCCTTGCCATGATCCGGGTCCAGCAGATCAGCCACGCCGACGCCCACGTCGCCATCCACGACGTGCGCCAACGCGTGTTCGTGCAGGAACAGGGCATCGCCGCCGAGCTGGAACGCGATGCGCTGGACCCGGTCAGCGCCCATGTGCTGGCGCTGGATGCCGACGGCCAGCCGGTCGGCACCGGCCGGCTGGCCCCGGATGGTCGCATTGGCCGCATGGCGGTGCTGGCCAGCCATCGCAGCCAGGGGGTGGGCGAGGCCCTGCTGGAGGCACTGGTCGAGGCCGGGCGCCGCCTCGGCCTGGCCGAACTGCACCTGCACGCCCAGCTGCCCGCCCGCGACTTCTATGCCCGCCAGGGATTCCTGCCCGAAGGCGAGGTGTTCGAGGAGGCCGGCATCGGCCACCAGCAGATGCGCCGCCGGCTGAGCGCCGCGAGCGCCATCGACAGCCGCGCCGAGGCGGTGGCCATCACTACGGCCATCATCCACCGCGCCCGTCGCCAGCTGTGGCTGCACAGCCGCCAGCTGGACCTGGGGCTGCTCGACGCGCCCCCGGTACAGGCGGCACTGCGCCGCTTCGTCACCGCCCGCCACGACAAGCAGCTGCGGGTGATCGTGCACGATGCCGCTGCGATCGCGTCTGCCGGGGCACCACTGCTGGCGCTGGCCCAGCGCCTGCCCAGTGTGATCCAGTTCCGCGAGGTCAGCGACCCGGTCGACCGTGCGCTGGCCTCGGCCTGCCTGCTCAACGATGCGGGCGACTTCTACTTTCGTCTGATCGGGCATCGGCTTGACGGCGAGGCCGGCATCGCGCTGCCGGCACGTTCGCAGCCGTTCGAGCAGCAATTGCAGCGCGTCTGGGACCGTTCGCGCGATTGCAGCGAACTGCGCGCGCTCGGCATCTGAGCCCGCACAACAGACTCAACCTGTCTGGAAGCGGCACCGGGGGACGCGGGATACCTCTGGTGGTGCCCCTTCGTGTCCGGTTGGGGGTACAATTTGGCTGTTTGAACGCGCCCGCGCAGGGCTATTCATCTTCCTGCCGGGTCCTTCTGAAGCCATACCCCACAAAGCGAATCAACACCCTCCATCGTGGACAATCAACTGAAGCAGTTTGCGCAATCTTCGCAACTCGCCGGCGGCAACGCCTCCTATGTCGAGGACCTGTACGAGCAGTACCTGGTCTCCCCGGATAGTGTCGATCCCAAATGGAAAACCTACTTCGACGGCTTCAAGGGCCGTGAAGCAGGTGACATTCCGCACTCGGCCGTCATCTCCCACATTGCGGACGCGGCCAAGGATGCGCTGAAGGCCGGTACCGGTAACGGTGCAGGCGACGAGCGCGAGCGCAATGTCGGTCGTCTGATCACCGCCTACCGTTCGCGCGGCCACCTGGACGCCCGCCTCGATCCGCTGGGCCTGGCCGCACCGGTCAACACCCCGGACCTGGGCCTGCCGTTCCACAGCCTGTCCGATGCCGACCTCAACAGCGAGTTCAGCACCGGCGGCGTCGGCGGCCAGCCGCGCATGAAGCTGCGCGACCTGCTGGCGCGCCTGAAGGCGACCTACACCGGCTCGATCGGTGCGGAGTTCATGCACATCTCCGAGGTCGAACAGCGCCAGTGGATCTACAAGAAGCTGGAAGCGGCCGGTGGCAACTACCAGCTGGACGCTGACACCCAGCGTCGCACCCTGGAGCGCCTGACCGCAGCCGAAGGCCTGGAGCGCTACCTGCACACCAAGTACGTCGGCCAGAAGCGCTTCTCGCTGGAAGGCGGCGACTCGCTGATCCCGATGATGGACACCATCATCCGCAGCGCCGGCAAGGATGGCGTCAAGGACGTGGTGATCGGCATGGCCCACCGCGGCCGCCTGAACGTGCTGGTCAACACCCTGGGCAAGAACCCGCGCAAGCTGTTCGACGAGTTCGAAGGCAAGTTCGAGCACGACGAACACGCCTCGGCCGGTGACGTGAAGTACCACATGGGCTTCTCCGCCGACGTCGCCACCGAGGGCGGCCCGGTGCACCTGGCGCTGGCGTTCAACCCGTCGCACCTGGAAATCGCCGACCCGGTCGTGGCCGGTTCCGTGCGTTCGCGCCAGGAGCGCCGCAAGGACACCGCACGCAAGCAGGTCATGCCCATCCTGATCCACGGCGACGCGGCCTTCTCCGGCCAGGGCGTGGTCATGGAACTGTTCCAGATGTCGCAGGCCCGCGGCTTTGCCGTCGGCGGCACCGTGCACATCGTGGTCAACAACCAGGTCGGCTTCACCACCTCCAACCCGCTGGATACGCGTTCCACGCGCTATGCCACCGACGTGGCGAAGATGATCGCCGCCCCGGTGCTGCACGTGAACGGCGATGATCCGGAAGCGGTGGTGTTCGCCGCGCAGCTGGCCTTCGAGTTCCGCCAGAAGTTCGCCAAGGACGTGGTCATCGACCTGATGTGCTACCGCCGTTGGGGCCACAACGAGGCCGACGAGCCGGCGATCACCCAGCCGCTGATGTACCAGGTGATCCGCAAGCATGCCACCACCCGCGAAATGTACGCCGAGCAGCTGGAAAAGGCGGGCGTGATTGCCGCCGGTGCCGGCAAGGCGATGGTTGATGCCTACCGCGAGAAGCTGGACGCCGGTGAAGTGACCACCGAGCTGGCCAAGGTCGAGAAGACTCCGCCGACCAGCCCGCTGTTCGTCGATTGGCCGAAGCTGCTGGAAGGCAAGCTGTCCGACCCGGTCTCGACCAAGGTCGAGAAGAACAGGCTGGTCGAGCTGGCCAAGCTGATCAACACCATCCCGGAAGAAGTGCAGCTGCACTCGCGCGTGGCCAAGGTCTACGACGACCGCCGCAAGATGGCCGCCGGCGAGATCCCGGGCGACTGGGGCTTTGCCGAGAACCTGGCCTACGCCACCCTGCTCGACGAAGGCAATGCACTGCGCCTGGTCGGCCAGGACGTGGGCCGCGGTACGTTCACCCACCGCCACGCGATCCTGCACGACCAGAAGACCGACAACTACTACATGCCGCTGCGGCAGCTGGTGGATTCGCCGGAGAAGGCCACCGTCATCGATTCGCTGCTGAGCGAAGAAGCGGTGATGGCCTATGAGTACGGCTTCTCCACCACCGATCCGAACACGCTGTGCATCTGGGAAGGCCAGTTCGGCGACTTCGCCAACGGTGCCCAGGTCGTCATCGACCAGTTCATCGCCGCCGGCGAAGCCAAGTGGGGCCGCATCTCCGGCCTGACCCTGCTGCTGCCGCATGGCTATGAAGGGCAAGGCCCGGAACACAGCTCGGCGCGCCTGGAGCGCTTCCTGCAGCTGTGCGCGCTGGAGAACATGCTGGTGGTGGTGCCGTCGACCCCGGCGCAGGCCTTCCACATGCTGCGTCGCCAGCAGCACCTGACCACCCGCAAGCCGCTGGTGGTGATGTCGCCGAAGTCGCTGCTGCGCCACAAGCTGGCCGTGTCGACCCTGGACGAGCTGGCCAACGGCGAGTTCCAGCACCTGATCGGCGACGCCTATGCGGACGCCAAGAAGGTCAAGCGCGTGGTGCTGTGCTCGGGCAAGGTCTACTACGACCTGCTGGAAGACCAGACCAAGCGTGGCCAGGACGACGTGGCGATCATCCGCGTGGAGCAGCTGTACCCGTTCCCGCGTGCGCTGCTGGCTGCCGAACTGAAGAAGTACGGCAAGGCCACCGACGTGGTGTGGACGCAGGAAGAACCGCAGAACCAGGGGGCGTGGTACCAGATCCGCCACCACCTGCAGTTCTGCCTGGCCGATGGCCAGAACCTGCACTACGCCGGTCGCGCACGCTCGGCTTCGCCGGCTGCCGGTCACATGGCTGACCACGTCCGCGAACAGCAGCAGCTGGTCGCCGACGCACTGGTCAACCCGTTCAACGACACGTTCGCTGAATAATCCTCCCCCTATTTAGAAGACAAACCAGGAAGCTCCCGCAATGGCCACCGAAGTCAAAGCCCCGGTACTGCCCGAATCCGTCGCCGACGGCACCATCGCCACCTGGCACAAGAAGGTGGGCGACGCCGTCAAGCGCGACGAAAACCTGCTTGACCTGGAAACCGACAAGGTCGTCCTGGAAGTGCCGTCGCCGGTCGACGGCGTGCTCAAGGAGATCAAGTTCAAGGAAGGCGATACCGTGACCTCCAGCCAGGTCGTGGCGATCATCGAAGAAGGCGCCGTGGCTGCTGCCCCGGCCCCGGCCGCTGAAGAGAAGAAGGCTGAAGCCGCACCGGCCGCCGCTGCTCCGGCCGCTGCCGCCGCTCCGGCTCCGGCTGCCAAGTCGGCCGCCGACACCCTGCCGCCGGGCGCCCGCTTCACCGCCATCACCGAAGGCGTGAACCCGGCCGACGTCGACGGCACCGGCCGTCGCGGCGCGGTGACCAAGGAAGACATCGTCAACTTCGCCCGCAACGGCGGCGCCGGCAAGGCCGGTGGCGCACGCCCGGAAGAACGCGTGCCGATGACCCGCATCCGCAAGCGCATCGCCGAGCGCCTGATGGAGTCGAAGAACTCCACCGCCATGCTGACCACCTTCAACGAAGTCGACCTGTCCAAGGTCTCGGCTGCGCGCAAGGAGCTGCAGGACGAGTTCGTCAAGGCACACGGCATCAAGCTGGGCTTCATGAGCTTCTTCGTGAAGGCCGCTGCCAACGCGCTGCAGCGCTTCCCGCTGGTCAACGCCTCGATCGACGGCGACGACATCATCTACCACGGCTACTCGGACATCTCGATCGCCGTCTCGACCGAGAAGGGCCTGGTCACGCCGGTGCTGCGCAACGTCGAGCGCATGTCGTTCGCCGACATCGAGAAGACCATCGCCGACTACGCCAAGAAGGCCCGTGACGGCAAGCTGAGCCTGGAAGAACTGCAGGGCGGTACCTTCACCGTGACCAACGGCGGCACCTTCGGTTCGCTGCTGTCGACCCCGATCATCAACCCGCCGCAGAGCGCCATCCTGGGCATGCACGCCATCAAGGAGCGTCCGATCGCCCAGAACGGCCAGGTCGTGATCGCGCCGATGATGTACCTGGCGCTGTCGTACGACCACCGCATCATCGACGGCAAGGACTCGGTGCAGTTCCTGGTGGACATCAAGAACCAGCTGGAAAACCCGGGCCGCATGCTGTTCGGCCTGTAAGAAACCTCCCGCCCCTCCGCGCCTGCGCGGAGGGGTTCTGGTAATGCATCAAGGAATAATTCAATGGCTGAACAATTCGACGTCGTCGTCATCGGTGCCGGCCCGGCCGGTTACCACGCTGCCATCCGCGCGGCCCAGCTGGGCCTGAAGACCGCCTGCATCGACGCAGCGCTGGGCAAGGACGGCAAGCCGGCCCTCGGCGGCACCTGCCTGCGCGTGGGCTGCATCCCGTCCAAGGCGCTGCTGGATTCCTCGCGCCAGTTCTGGAACATGGGCCACATCTTTGGCGACCACGGCATCAGCTTCAAGGATGCCAAAATCGACGTCGAGGCGATGATTGGCCGCAAGGACAAGATCGTCAAGCAGTTCACCGGCGGCATCGGCATGCTGTTCAAGGCCAACAAGGTCGCCGCCTACTACGGCTTCGGCGAACTGCAGCCGGGCAACGTGGTCAAGGTCACCCAGCATGACGGTTCCATCGTCGAGCTGAAGGGTACCAACGTCATCATTGCGGCCGGTTCGGACTCGATCGAACTGCCGTTCGCCAAGTTCGACGGCGAGACCATCGTCGACAACGTCGGCGGCCTGGACTTCACCGAAGTGCCGAACCGCCTGGCGGTGATCGGCGCCGGCGTGATCGGCCTGGAACTGGGCAGCGTGTGGAAGCGCCTGGGCGCTGAAGTCACCATCCTGGAAGCACTGCCGGAGTTCCTGGCCGTGGCCGACGCCGAAGTGGCCAAGACCGCTGCCAAGGAATTCAAGAAGCAGGGCCTGGACATCCGTCTCGGTGCCAAGGTCTCCAAGACCGAGATCACCGGCAAGGGCAAGAAGAAGGAAGTCGTTGTCACCTACACCGACAGCGAAGGCGAAAAGACCCTGACCGTGGACAAGCTGCTGGTGGCCGTCGGCCGTCGCGCCGCCACCAAGGGCCTGCTGGCGGAAGGCACCGGCGTCAAGATCAACGAGCGTGGCCAGATCGAAGTCGACGCGCACTGCCACACCGGCGTCAATGGCGTGTGGGCGGTCGGCGACTGCGTGCGCGGCCCGATGCTGGCGCACAAGGGCTTCGAGGAAGGCATCGCGGTGGCTGAGCTGATCGCCGGCCTGCCGGGCCACGTCAACTTCGACACCATTCCGTGGGTCATCTACACCGAGCCGGAACTGGCATGGGTCGGCAAGACCGAAGCCCAGCTGAAGGCCGAAGGCATTCCGTACAAGGCCGGCAGCTTCCCGTTCGCCGCCAACGGCCGTGCCGTGGCGATGATCGAACCGGCAGGCTTCGTGAAGATCCTGGCCCATGCCGAAACCGATCGCATCCTCGGCATGCACCTGGTCGGCGCCAACGTCTCCGAACTGGTGCACGAAGGCGTGCTGACCATGGAGTTCAGTGGCTCGGCCGATGACCTGGCCCGCATCTGCCACGCCCACCCGTCGCTGTCGGAAGTGATCCACGACGCGGCAATGGCGGTCAGCAAGCGCGCCATCCACAAGGCGAACTGATCGGCATCCGGGTAGGTGCCGACCGTTGGTCGGCACGCGCCTGCAGACGAAAAACCCCGCCTCGGCGGGGTTTTTTGTTGCCCATTTTCGTTTAGAGCCAAGCCCACGCTCGGCTCTACACCTTGGCAGCCGGCTTCTTCGGCGGATCGTCGCAGATGCGGTGTTGCACTACGGCCTCACCAATCTTCCATTCCTTCACCACCTTGCAGCGCTCCTTGGCTTTCGGCACAGAAACCGCTGCAGCATTCGCCTCGTCAGCCGCAGCGGTCTGCTGGCGCTCCAGCCACACCGATGGCGGTGCTGGAGGTGAAGCCACGGCGGGCGCAGCGATCAGTGCCAGAGCGGTCAACAGCATGACCCTCATGCGGCAACCGGCCCGCCGCCGAGCAACCGTGCCGGCAGCATGAACAGCGCGCGCAGGAACGCGAACAGCGCCGAGAAGGTGATGCCGACCAGACGGAACGGCAGGCTCAGCAGCCACACGAACGGCCAGGCGATCAGGGCAAGGATCGCCAGCGGCCAGCACAGCACGAACAGCAGGCACCACACACCGAGCGCGAACAGGGTCTTCATCACGGTCTCCTTGTGGCGGCACCCTGCCGCCTGCGGACACCTTGGCGCCCCGCCCCACCGCCGGCAAACGGTTTGCGACGAAACCGGGCTGGGGGCGATGAAACCGATCCAGCGCTGTTGTAGAGCCGAGCGCGGGCTCGGCTCTACAGGAGCTGCACCGCGCCCGGGCGGCCATGGGCCACCTGGAAGCGCGCCGCGGTGCGCACTGCGGCATCCGCGCGCAGCACGCTGTCGGCGAAGCGCAGTTCGGCATCCACGGCCTGCCGGTTCAGCTGCAGCTTCCACCAGCCGCGGCGGTCGCCGTCGAAGTAGCGGATATGCGGATTCTGCGGAATCGACGGACCGTAGTACGGACCGTACGGTGTGTCGTCGCCGCCACTGCTGATCGCCGGGGCGATGAATTCGGTGGCCACGATCAGCGCGCGGGCCGCGTCGAAATCCAGCTTCAGGTCGTTGACGAAAGTGGAATGCCAGTCACCGCCGAGCACGATGGCATTGCCCCGCCCGCCCGCCTGCAAGGCCTGCAGCAGCCGGTTGCGTGCGGCGGGATAGCCATCCCAGGCATCGTTCCAGAAGCGCTCGCGTGGCGTGCCACCGTCCAGCCGCAGCTGCGCCATCAGCAGCTGCTGCACCACCACGTTCCAGCGCGTGCCCTGCGCGGCGGCCATCGACTGCGCGAACCACGCCTCCTGGCCCGTACCGAGCATGCTCTTGCGCGGATCCAGGGCCGCTTCGCAGCGCGGTGACTCGCCTACACCACAGGGATTGGCCGGGCGGAACTGGCGGCAGTCCAGCAGCGTCAGCTGCGCCAGATTGCCATAGCGCAGCCGCCGGTGTACACGCAGGCCGCCATTGCCAGCAGGCGTGCTGCGCATCGGCAGATGTTCGTAGAACGCACGATACGCCGCCGCGCGCCGCACGATGAAGTCTTCGGCCGAGACGCCGGGCTTCTCAGGATGGATGCCGGAGTAATCGTTCTGCACCTCGTGGTCGTCCCAGATCACTGCGAACGCGTGTGCGGCGTGCGCGGCCTGCAGGTCGGGATCGAGCTTGTACAGCGCGTACTGGTCGCGGTAGCGCTCCAGGCTCACCGTCTCGCCACTGAAGCGCGCCGCATCCAGCGTGCTGTCGCGCGCGTTCTGCAGCGGGCTGTATTCGTACAGGTAGTCGCCGGCATGCAGCACCAGGTCGACGTCACTCTGCGCGATGTCGCGCAGCACCGGGTAGTAGCCGCTGTTCCAGGCCTGGCAGGTGCACAGGGCCAGCCGCAGCTGCTGCAGCTGCGTGTCCAGCAGCGGCGCGGTACGGAAATGGCCGACCGCGCTTTCCTCGTCACCGTCGCAGGCAAAACGGTAGTAGTAATCGCGGCCTGGGCGCAGGCCGTTGACCTCCACGTGCACCGAATGGGCCAACTCGGGCACAGCGGCAGCGACACCCCGTTGCACCAGCCGACGCATGCCGGGGTCTTCGGCCACGAACCAGCGCACCGGTACTGCCCGCGACGGCATGCCGCCGCCATTGAGCGGGTCCGGCGCCAGTCGCGTCCACAACACCGCACCCTGCGGATCCGGATCACCGGCAGCGACACCGAGGGTGAACGGATCACGGCCAAGCCGCGGCCGCGGGCCGGCCGTGGCCAGCCCCGGCATCGCCGCCAGTGCGATCGCCGCCCCCGTGCCCTGCCACGCCATGCGCAGCAGGCGACGACGGCTTTCCGGATCCACAGGCCCGCGCATCAGAAGTGCACGGTAGCGGTGGCCATCACCTGCCGCGGCGCGCCGACCTGCATGGTCGCCAGACTGCGGGTCGGATCGGCGGCGTAGGTGCCGTTGGTGTTGATCGAGGACAGGTAGCGCTTGTCGGTCAGGTTGGTCAGGTTCAGCGCCACGGTCAGGTTCTGCGCCGGGCCGAGCTTGCCGAAGTCATAGGCCACCGAGGCGTTGACCAGCCAGTAGCTCGGCACCGACACATCGTTGGTATAGGTCACGTAACGCTTGCCGACATGGTTGGCGGCCAGGCGCAGGTCCCACGGGCCCGGCGTCCAGGCCAGGGTGCTGGCGAACATCCATTCCGGGGTGTCGACGGTCGTCTTGCCGCGGGTCGGCACCACACCGTTGTTCACGTAGTCGTTGTCGTAGGTGCTGTCATTCCACGACAGTGCGTTGGACCAGGTCAGGTCCTGCATCGGCTTCAGCTGCAGGGTCGCCTCGGCGCCGCGGCTGGTCACCGAACCCACGTTGGAGAACAGCGCCGGGCAACCGAGGATGCCCACGCACTGCGCGATGGCCAGCAGGCGGTTGTCGAACTTGACGTCGTACACCGCCACCGAGGCTTCATAGCCCTGGCCATAGCCGCGCCAGCCCAGTTCGATGGTGCGCGACTGTTCCGGCTTCAGGCTCTGCGCGCTGGCGTCGAACGCGGCCTGCGGCACGTTGAACGGGCTGCCCACGCCCAGCGCGTACGCGGCCACGTTCTTGGCGAACGAACCGAAGATCTCGTTGCCTTCGTTGAGCTTGAAGTTGAAGCCGGCCTGCGGCAGCAGGCCCTTCTTCGAGGTCAGGCTGCTGTTGTTGGCATAGCTGCCCAGCGGCGTGCGCACGCTGGTGCGGGTGTGCGGCGACTTGGCGCCGATGTCGATGGTCAGGCGGTCATCGAACAGGCGGAAGCGGTCCTGCACGTAGAACTGGCGGGTGATGGTGGTGTAGCGCTGGTGCCACACGCGCTGATCCGGGTTGCGCAGGAAGAAGTCGTCGGTGATCGGGCCGTCGATGTAGTAGAAGTTGCGCTGCACGCTGTGGCCGTTGTCCTCGTACCAGAGGCCGGCTTCCAGTTCGTGGCCACCGACGTTCCAGGTGAACGCCGAGGTCACACCGGTGCGGTCGATCGCATACTCGGTGGTGCGGATCGAGATCGGAATCTCGCGGCTGGTGCCCGGGTTGGACGGATTGGACGGGCTGAACCAGTGACCCTGGCCGCGGTTGCTGTGGTTGTAGACATTCACCTTCAACCGCATCGAATCGTTCAGGCCGAAATCGCCGGCGATGCTGGACAGGTCATCGTTGCGCAGGCCGTGGCCGGAGTAGTACGCATCCCACGGGCTGTTGACGCCACCCGTGTACTTTCCGCGTGCCGCGGCAACCGCGCGATCCCAGTCCGGCGCGTAGTTGTCCCAGTCCCAGCCGAGGCGATCGATCATCTCCAGCGACAGGTCCTGGTAATCGGCCTCGACGCGGCGCGAGCCGTTGAACAGCGCGGTGATCCTGCTGTCCGTTCCGAAGTTGTAGGTGGCCTTGCCGTTGAACTGCTTCAGCTCCTGCGAGCCCTTGCCCTTCCACTTGTCACCTTCCGAGTACGCGCCGGACAGGTAGGCCGCAAAGCCCTGGTGGTCGCCGGTGTCGAGGCGCGCATAGCTGCGGCGCGCATTGTCGCTGCCGAAGCCCTGTGCCAGAACCACGCCGTATTCAGTGGACGGATCGATCGAGTAGAACTGGAACACGCCGCCAAGGTTGCTGGTGGACGGCGTACCCAGCGCGCCAATGCCGGTGGAGACCTCCGCACCGCCCAGGTTCTCACTGATCACCGCGCGGCTGATGTGCAGGCCGTTGCTGTTGCCGTAGGCCATGTTGCCCAGCGGGATGCCATCAAGGGTGTAGCCCAGGCGGTTCTGGTTGAAGCCACGCAGGCTGATGGTGGTGGACCATTCGTAGGCACCGGTGGCGTCGGCCGATTCGAAATGCACACCCGGCTTGGTCGCCAGCAGCTTGAGCGGGTTGGCACCCGGCGGCAGGATCTTCAGGTCCTCGGCGGTCACACGCTGCACCTGGCGGGCTTCGCCGCGGCCGATCACCGAGATCGAATCGAGCGTGGTGGCCGACGGTGTGTCGATGGCGGGGGCGGTTTCAGCGACAGCCAGCGACGGCAGCGAAGCACAGACCAGCAGGGCCAGCAGATTGCGGCGGAGCGGAGCGTGGGACGGCATGGGGGCGGATTCCTCGGGCACGCTGGACGCCGAAGGGCGGCGTCGAAGGGCAGCAGCGGCGGAATCGTAGAAGCGTCGCGTTACATGTCATTTACACGCCACATACGGAAGATTGGCGTTTTGAATGGTTTGCCGGCCGTGGGGTGGTTGCCGGCCAGCGGCCGGCACGCCTGTTACTCGAACGAGCCGACCGAATCGTGGGCCAGGTTGTCGAAGCGGGTGTATTCGCCGAAGAACTTCAGCTTGCACGAACCGGTCGGGCCACCACGGTGCTTGCCGATGATGATCTCGGCCAGGCCCTTGTCCGGCGAATTTTCCTTGTTGTAGTAATCATCGCGGTAGATGAAGACGATCATGTCCGCATCCTGCTCGATTGCGCCCGATTCGCGAAGGTCGGCCATCACCGGACGCTTGTCGGTACGTGTTTCCAGCGAGCGGTTGAGCTGCGACAGCGCGATCACCGGCACGTGCAGTTCCTTGGCCAGGCCCTTCAGCGAACGCGAGATCTCCGAGATTTCGGTCGCGCGGTTCTCGCTGTTGCCCGGCACGCTCATCAGCTGCAGGTAGTCGATCACCACCAGGCCCAGGTCATGCTCGCGCTTGAGCCGGCGGCACTTGGAACGCAGCACTTCCGGCGACACGCCGGGCGTGTCGTCGATGAAGATCTTGGTTTCCTTCAGCATCTTGATCGCGCTGGTGACGCGGCTCCAGTCCTCGTCTTCCAGCTGGCCGGTACGCAGGCGCTGCGCGTTGATGCGGCCGTTGGAGGAAATCAGGCGCATCGCCAGCTGCGATGCCGACATTTCCATCGAGAACACCGCCACGCCCTTCTTCGACTTGATCGCCGCGTACTCGGCGATGTTCAGTGCGAAGGTGGTCTTGCCCATGGCCGGGCGCGCGGCAAGGATGATCAGGTCGGTCGGCTGCAGGCCGGAGGTCATCGCATCGAAATCGTTGTAGCCGGTCGGCAGGCCGGTGATGTTGCCGCCGTTCTCGAAGCGGCTGCGCAGCTCTTCGAAGGCATCCTTCAGGGCACCGGGCATCGCCACGAAATCGGTACGGCCGCGTGCGCCCTGTTCGGCGATGGCGAACACGCTCTTTTCCGCCGACGCCAGCAGCTCGCTGCTCTCACGGCCCTCGGGCTGGAAACCATCGTTGACGATGTCGGTGCCCACCTGGATCAGCTGCCGCAGCACCGCCTTGTCACGCACGATCTCGGCGTAGGCCACGATGTTGGCTGCCGACGGCGTGGTACTGGCCAGCTCGATCAGATAGGCACCATCGCCCACCAGTTCCATCTTGCCCTGCGATTCGAACCACTCGCCCAGGGTCACCGCATCGAACGGCCGCTCGCGCTCGGACAGCTCGCGGATCGCGCGATAGATCATCTGATGGTCGCGACGGTAGAAATCACCTTCGGTCAGCTGGTCGTTGACCCGGTCGTAGGCCTCCGGGGCCAGCATCAGGCCACCCAGCACCGCCTGCTCGGCTTCCACCGAATGTGGCGGTACCCGCAACTGGTCGATGCGCGACTCGTCGCGATCGCGATCGAAGCCATCACCGCGCTCTCTGCGGTTGGAACGGAAGCCGGGGCGAGCGGACATGCTGCGGTGTTTCCTGCAAAAGTGGGCCGGACGAGTGTAGGCATGCGCCGACCCCGGCGGCGATGGACAAGCCTGTGGATAAGCCGTGGAGAAACGGGGGATATCCGCCGGTGCCTGGCCAGATTGGCGTGGGGGCGTCGCACTGCCTGCGACGGGCGCCGTTGCGGCACCCGAGCGGGCATTATCGCAGATGGGGGTGGCAACCGCTGGCGTCAATCGCCCTTGACGTGAACCGCGATCAGCGCCAGGAAGCGGTCCACATAGCCCTGCAGGAATTTCTGCGTGCCTTCGTTGTGGATCGTGCCATCGGCATCGATCAGGCCGTCCTTGAAATGAATGAACGCCTCGGGCTGGCCGAGCACGTGCATGTCCAGGAAGGCCAGGCTGTTGCGCAGGTGCTGCTGGGCCACGGCGGTGCCGATCTGGCCGATGGAGGCGCCGATCACCGCCGCGGGCTTGCCGGCAAACGCACTGTCGCCATACGGACGCGAGCCGATATCGATGGCGTTCTTCAGCACGCCCGGCACCGACCGGTTGTATTCGGGGGTCACAAACAGCACCGCGTCGGCGGCGCGCACCTGATCCTTCAGCCGGGTGCCCTGCGGCGGGTACTGGCCATCGAAATCCTGGTCGTAGAGCGGCAGATCACCGATCTGCACGTACTGGAAGCGTGCACGGTCGCCGGCGATCTTCTCCAGCGCGTGGGCCAGCCTGCGGTTGCAGGACTCCTTGCGCAGGCTGCCGACGAACACGGCGATGGTGGGGACGGACATCGGGACATTCTCCTCATGGTGCGGGAGACCCAGCCTAGTCGCCGGGCCCTTGCAGACCGGTGAAGATCAGCCGCCCGTCACGCCCGCACGCACCTGCCGCCAATGTGCCTGCCAGGCCTGGAACATCAGCACGTTCCACAGATGGGTATGCCACTTGCGCTGGCCGCCGAGGAACTGCTGCCACAGCGGCTGTACCGCAGCCGCCGACAGCACGCCCTCCCGCTCCAGCCGCGCCGGCTGCAGCAGGTCTTCGGCCCATGGCCGCAGGTCTCCCTTCAGCCAGTCACTGACCGGCGCGCCGAAGCCACGCTTGGGCCGGTGCACCATCGACTGCGGCACATAACGGCCCAGCACGCGCTTGAGCAGCACCTTGCTGGTGGTTTCACTGCGCTTGAAGCCCAGCGGCAGCGACCAGGCGAACTCGGCCACGCGTGAATCCAGCAGCGGCGCACGTGCTTCCAGGCTGACCGCCATCGAGGTGCGGTCGACCTTGCACAACAGGTCATCCGGAAGGTAGGTCACGTAATCGGCCAGCATCATCGCGTCGGCCGGTGTGCCGGCACCGTGCAACGGGTCGGCCAGGTCATAGAAGCTGCCCGCGGCCTGCGCCCCGGGCACTGCCGCCGCCGGGTCGCGCCAGCGCGAGATGCGGTTGCGGTACACGTCGCCGATGCCACGCGCGCCGGACTCGGCCAACAGCGCGGCCAGGCCGCCGGTACGCGAGGCCTCGCCCTGCTGCTGGGAGCGTGCGCCCATCCAGCGCCGCAGCGGCCCCGGCACACGGCCCAGCATCTGCCAGTTGCGCAGCGCGCGCACATAGCGGGTATAGCCGAAGAACAGCTCGTCGCCACCATCGCCGGACAGCGCGACGGTCACGCCCTGCCGCGCCAGGCGGGCGACCAGTGCGGTCGGCACCTGCGAGGCATCGGCGAAGGGTTCGTCGAACATTGCCGGCAACTGCGGCACCACCGCCAATGCATCGGCACCGCTGACGTAGAGTTCGGTGTGGTCACAGCCCAGATGCGCAGCCAGTTCCCTGGCCAACGGCGCCTCGTCGTGGCCCGAACCGGTGAAGCCGATACTGAAGCTGTGCACCGGCTGTCCGCTCTGTGCCTGCATCAGCGCGGCCACCAGCGACGAATCGGTGCCACCTGACAGGAACACGCCCACCGGCACGTCGGCCACCATGCGCAGCGCCACCGCGTCCCGCAACAGCCCGTCCAGCTGCTCCTCGGCTTCCTCGATGCGCCCCTGGAACGGCGCGGCCAACGCCGCCTGCATGCGTGCACGCGCATCCCAGTAGGGGCGCTGCGCCTGTTCCGGGCGGTGCGCCGATGCACCCGCCGCTACGGCTTCGGCATCCAGTCGCAGCACGCGGCCCGGCATCAGCTTGTAGCAGCGCTGGTGGATGCTGTGCGGGGCCGGAATGTAGTCCAACCGCAGCAACAGGGTCAGTGCATCGCGGTCGATGTCGTTGTCGAAGGCCGGGTGCTGCCACAGCGCCTTCAGCTCGGAACCGAACACCAGAGTGTCACCGGCCCAGCCGTAGTACAGCGGCTTCTTGCCGACGCGATCACGGGCCAGCCACAGGCACTGCTCCTGGCGGTCCCACAGCGCGATGGCAAACATGCCGTTGCAGCGCTGCAGGGTGTCCTCGATGCCCCATTGCAGGATCGCTGCCAGCAGCACCTCGGTATCGGAGTGGCCACGGAAGGTGTGCCCCAGCGGCTCCAGTTCGGCACGCAGGGCGGCGAAGTTGTAGACCTCGCCGTTGTAGGCCATCACGTAGCGACCATCGGACGAGGCCATCGGCTGGTGGCCCAGCGGCGACAGGTCGAGAATGCTCAGCCGGCGGTGCGCCAGCGCGATGCCTGCCCCGGCATCGACCCAGCTGCCGCCATCATCCGGCCCGCGGTGGTGCAGCGCCTCGCCCATGGCCAGGACCTGCGCCTGCAGCACCTCGGCCGACGCCACAGGCGCCGGCAACAACATTCCTGCCAATCCACACATGCATCAAGGTTCCTGCGCCAGTTCAAGGGCGGCGCCAATCACCGCATTGTCGCTTGGAAGCCCGAACATTGCTGCCCCCGCCAGCGGGGTATAGGTATCGGCACCGCAGACCCGGCGCAGCGGCAGATGGCTGAAACCGGCCTCGACCAGTGCGGTCACCACGCCCTCGCCCACCCCGCCACTGTGGCGACCCTCGTCCAGCACCAGCACCCGCCGTGCACTGGCCGCCTGGCTGGCGATGAAACCTGCATCCAGTGGCACCAGCCAGCGCAGGTCGACCACCCGCACCTGCCAGCCCAGCTGCTGCTCGATTGCCCGCGCCGCGCGCAGCGCCATCGGCACGCCGTTGCCATAGGTGTAGACCACCAGGTCGCCTGCCTCCGGCGCATAGACCCGCCCCTCGCCCGGTACCAGCGCCTGGCCCTGGGCCGGGTAGTCGAACAGCCACTGGCCATCGCCCGGCTCATGCAGGTCCTTGCTCATGTACAGCGCGATCGGCTCCAGGAACACCGCTACACGTCCATCCACCCGGGCCAGCGCCGCCAGCGTGCGCAGCATCATCACCGCATCGTCGCCACGCGACGGGCAACCGACCACCAGGCCGGGAATGTCGCGCAGCGCCGTGATCGAATTATCGTTGTGGAAGTGGCCGCCGAAACCCTTCTGGTATCCCAACCCGGCCACCCGCACCAGCATCGGGTTGCGGTACTGGTCATTGGAGAAGAACTGCAGCGAACACGCTTCGCCGCGCAGTTGGTCGATGGCGTTGTGCAGGTAGGCCAGGTACTGGATCTCGGGAATCGGCAGCATGCCCATGTTGGCCAGGCCCTGCGCCATGCCCAGGATCATGGTTTCGTCCAGCAGGGTGTTGAACACCCGGCGTGGGCCGAAGCGGCGCAGCAGATCCTTGGTGACGGTGTAGACACCGCCCTTCTGCGCCACATCCTCACCGAACAGCAGGCTCTGCGGATACTTGGCCAGCAGCTCCAGCAGGCCGTGGTTGATCTGGATGGCCAGGTGCCGGGGTGCCTGCCGCTCCGGCAACGCGTCCGCACCGCCGTATACGGCTTCGCGTACTTCGGTCGGTGCCTCACGCTGCGCTTCGGCCTGTACCGCTGCCGGCGTGTACGGCGCCAGCGGCGCCATCACCTCCTGCAGTGACTGCAGCGTCGGGCGGCCTTCGGCATCCACCGCCGCGGCCATGCAGCGCGCGCGCATCGTTTCGTAGGCGACCTCGATGGCGGCCGCATCCATCCAGCCCGACTCCATCGCGATCTGCGCCGAGCGCAGCAGCGGATCCTGCGCCTCGGCCGCGCACAGCTCCGGCAACGCGCGCCATTCCACTTCAAAATCGGTGCCGGCGTGGCCCATCAGGCGGGTGGTACGCAGATGCAGGAAGGTCGGCCGCCGCGTGCGCCGGCAGTGCTGCACCGCGGCCTGCACCTGGGCGTGCCCCGTGGCCAGGTCGAGGCCATCGGCAAAGAAATAGTCCAGCCCCGGCTGGCGGCTGAAGCGCTCGGCAATCCAGCCTTCCGGGGTCTTCACCGAGATGCCCAGGCCGTTGTCCTCGCAGACGAACAGGATCGGTGCCGGCAGCTTCTGGTAGGCCGACCACATCGCGGTGTTGAACGCGGTCTGCGCGGTGGCATGGTTGGCCGAGGCGTCGCCGAACGAGCACAGCACGATGCTGTCGGCCGGGATCGGCAACGGCTGCCCCAGGCGCTTGCCGCTCTCGATGGCCAGCGCGGTGCCCAGCGCTTTCGGCAGGTGCGACGCGATGGTCGAGGTCTGCGGCAGCACCCACAACGGTTTGCTGCCCCACACCTTGTGGCGGCCACCACTGGCCGGATCATCCGCGCTGGCGGCGAAGGACAGTGCGGCATCGCGCAGCGGATCGATGCCCGGCACCTGGCGCGAACGCTCGGCCATGAAAGCACCGGAGCGATAGTGCAGGAAGGCTGGATCGGTATGCCGGCAGGCCCGCGCCAGCAGCGCGTTGCCTTCGTGGCCGGAGGAACCGATGGTGTAGAAGACCTTGTTCTGCACGCGCAGCACGCGTGCCATCAGGTCCAGCTGGCGGCTGGCCAGCTGCGAATCGAACAGCTCACCGAAGGCCGCAGCGCTGAGCGTGCTGCCCGGCAGGATCGGCGCATCCGGTGCCGGGCGCTGGCGCGGGGTGCCGCGCCAGCCACGCACCGCATCGAGGAAGTTGACGTCGCAAACTTCGGCGCGGTTGAGCACGCGCATGCGTGCGGGAATCGGATCTGGAACCACAGCGAACATCGAACACCCTCCGTGTCGTTGTTGCATTCCGCCGGGCATCGCCCGGCGCTACCCTGTGGGGGTCACCTTGGTGAGAGTCACGCGGCCTCGAATCGCGAGCGCACTTCGGCGGTCACTGCCGGCATCGGCAGGAAGCGCGGCTGCTCACGCACGCGCTGCAGCCAGGCGCGAACTTCCGGGAACGGCTCCAGGCTGATGCCGCCCTCGCCCGCCACATCGGTATAGGCAAACAGGGCGATATCGGCAATGCCGTATCCGCTGCCGGTGAACCACTGCGCCTGTCGCAGGTGCTGCTCCATCACCGCCAGCGCGGTGGCGGCGCGTTCATGCAGGCGCGGCAGTTCGGCGCGGCGCGGCGAATCGGGTGCGGTCCAGCCGCGGATGAAGCGCGCCACTGCCACGCACGGCTCGTGCGTGTACTGCTCGAAGAACATCCAGCTCAACGCCTGCGCGCGCTCCCAGCCATCGGTGGGCAGGTACGGCGTGCCTTCGGCCAGCCAGAACAGGATCGCGTTGGATTCGGTCAGCACGCGGCCATCGTCGCGGACGATCAGCGGCACCTTGGCATTCGGGTTGAGCGCCAGGAATTCGGGGGTATGGGTCTGGCCGTGGGCACTGTCCACCTCCACCCAGCGGTAACGGCTGCCGAGCTGCTCCAGCAGCAGGCGGACCTTGTGGCAATTGCCCGAGACCGACATGCCATGCACCGTCAGCGGGACGCGCTCTTCCACCATTGCCTGCTCCATCACATCCGGCCGGCGGCCGGCTGCGTGCAGTCTGGCAAGCGCGTCTGTGAATGCCAAGCGCGGGTGCAGCATGGCGGGCATGGCGTAGAGCCGAGCCCATGCTCGGCTGCTGTTCGCCCAATGCAGCCGAGCATGGGCTCGGCTCTACAACGGCGAACGGCGCTGCCGCCACTGCTCGCGCGACTGGCCCCAGATCTGCATCGGCTTGTCGTTGTACGGCGCTGGCAGCTCCCCCATGCGCAGCATCGTGCTGCCGAGCTTGCGCGCGACCGCCCGCGAGTTGTCGTTGTTCTCGGCGATGGTGTGGATCACCTCATCCCACCCGAGCGTGTCGAACGCCCAGTCGATCGCGGCGACCGCAGCTTCCGGCGCATAGCCCCTGCCCCAGCTGGCATGGCGGATGCCCCAGCCGACCTCGGTACCAGGCCAGTCCTGCGGTTGCCAGGGACCCATGCGCCCGATCCAGTCGCCGCTGGATTTCTCGATCACGCTGAACATCGAGAAGCCGAACAGCTGCCAGGCGCCGGCCAGGCTGCAGAAGCCACGCCAGGCCACCGAAGGCGGCTGCACGCCACCGAGGGTGCGCATCGTTTCCTCGTCGGCGCAGAACGCCAGGTAGGGTTCGTAGTCCTCGCGCAGCAGTGGGCGCAGGATCAGGCGCTCTGTTTCGATGCGCAGGTCGAAAATGCTCATGCCGGCTCCATGTCGAAGGAAGCGTCCATGATGGTGGATTCGCGCTCCGCACGGATGAATTTCGCCGGCTGCAACGAAACGGGCCGGCATGAGCCGGCCCGTGGGGTACTGCATGCTGCTTCCAGACTACTGGCGCGTGGTGGCCGCAGTGGCACCGGCGGCAGCGGTCTGCGTGACCAGCTGGCCATCGACCACCGGCAGGCGATCGCTGGCCGGCTTGTTGTCCATGCGCACGGTCTTCTCGGCGCCGTCGTAGCGGTAGGTCACGTTGTAACCCTTCACTACGTCGTTGGTACCCATGGCAATGCGGTTGCCCGGCTTGCTGGCCATGCGCATGGTGCCGGTGGTGCCGTCCTCGTTGCGATAGGTCACGTTGTAGCCGGTAACGCGGCTCGACTCGGAGGTCGCGGTCTCGGTGTGGCACTGGCGCTCGGTGCGGTTGACCACGCGGCCCCCCACATGGCGCTTGTCGATCTGGTTGCCGATGAAGCCACCCGCCACGGCACCGGCTGCGGTCGCGGCTTTCTTGCCGTTGCCGCCGCCGACCTGGTTGCCCAGCAGGCCACCCACCACGGCACCGACCACGGTGCCGCCGACGTTGCCGTCACGTTCCGGCAGGCGCTCCTGCACCGTCACGTCCTGGCAGACTTCATGCGGTGTCTGCGTGGTGGAGGTCTCGCGCACCGCATCGGTGCCGATCACGGTGGCGTAGGCCTTCTGCTTCTCGGTGATCGGGTCGACCTTCAGCACATCGGCATATTCCAGCCCACGCGGTGCCGACGGGTCGAGCGTGTCACCACGCGCGCCATCGTCAGTGGCGTTGCCATCGACCAGGCGCGATTTGCCATTGGGGGTTCCGGCGCTGATGGAATCAGGCGACGTGTCGCCGCTCTTCATGAAGGCGGCGGTGGCGATACCACCGACCAGCAGCGCGCCCGCTGCGACCAGGACAGTTGTAGTTGTGCTTTTCATGACCTGCTCCTTGCGGACCATCCGCAACGTTCTCGGACCAGATTGCAGCATGCGCTGCCTGAACGGAATCTCCACATTTCCTGCTCATTCCCGTAACCCATTCAGCATCGGGAAATGCTGGGCCCGTGGTAGCGTTTGCATATTCCCCAGGAGGACCCCCGCCATGGCCAACCCGATGCTGCTGCCGGTACTGCAATGGGCGCGCCGGTTGCGCTACCCCACCCTGTTCAAGCTCACCGCAGGCCTGTTCGTGCTGACCCTGTTCATCCCCGACCCGATCCCGTTCGTCGATGAACTGGTGCTCGGCTTCGGCACCCTGCTGCTGGCCAACTGGAAAAGCCGCAACACCGCCACAGCGCCGCCGTCGCTGGAACAGCGTTGAGCCTGCTGGTCGACAGCCACTGCCATCTCGATGCCGGCGGGTTCGACAGTGACCGCGCCGCCGTGATCGCACGCGCGCAGGCCGCTGGCGTGCGCCTGCAGGTGGTGCCGGCGGTGACGGCGGCCAGCTGGCCGAAGCTGCGGGAGGTCTGCCAGCAGGCGCCGGGGCTGTACCCGGCCTACGGCCTGCACCCGATGTTCCTGCCCGAGCACCGGCCCGGCCACCTGCCGCTGCTGCGCGAGTGGATCGAGCGCGAACGCCCCTGCGCGATCGGCGAATGCGGCCTGGACTTCTTTGTCGAAGGCCTGGATGCCGAGACGCAGCAGGCGTACTTCATCGGCCAGCTGCAACTGGCCCGTGAGTTCGAGCTGCCAGTGATCGTGCATGCGCGGCGCGCGGTGGACGTGGTGATCGCCGCGATCCGTCGCATCGGCGGCCTGCGCGGCGTGGTGCACAGCTTTTCCGGCAGTCCGGAACAGGCGGCGCAACTGCACAGGCAGGGCTTCCTGCTCGGGCTCGGCGGCCCGTTGACCTACGACCGCGCGCAGCGCCTGCAGCGGCTGGTGCGCGAAATGCCGCTGGAACAACTGCTGCTGGAGACCGACGCGCCCGACCAGCCTGACGCCGGCATCCGCGGCCAGCGCAACGAACCGGCGCGGCTGGCGGTCATCGCCCGCCACGTGGCCGCGCTGCGCGGGATGGAGCTGGACGCGGTGGCCCAGGCCACGACGGAGAATGCGCGGCGGCTGTTCGCGCTGCCGGCACTACCCTCACGCGTCGGCGTGATCCTCGACCGCTTCGGCCTTCACTTTCTTCGGCTCCAGCAGCATTTCCAGCGCCTTGCCCACCGCCGCGAACGCGAACGCGCCAGTGATATGGGTCGCCGCACCCAGGCCGGCGCCGCAGTCCAGCTTCAACGCCGCATCGGCGCCGAGGTTCGGGCGGATGCCACAGACGCTGCCATCAGCCTGCGGATACTTCACGTTCTCCAGCGAATACACTGCCGGCACACCGAAGTAGCGCTTGGCGTTCTTCGGGAAATTGAACTCGCTGCGCAGCTTCTTGCGGATCAGCGCCAGCATGGCGTCGTGCTCGGTGCGCGAGACGTCGCGGATGCGCACCAGAGTCGGATCGGTACGGCCACCGGCGGCACCGACGGTCAGCAGCGGCAGCTTGCGGCGACGGCACCAGGCAATCGTCTCGACCTTGACCCGGAAGCTGTCGCAGGCATCGATCACCAGATCGAAGCCCCGGTCCAGCAGCTCGGCCATGTTGGACACCGTCAGGAACGCCTGCACCGCATCAACGTCGATGTCCGGGTTGATCGCGCGGCAGCGCTCGGCCATCGCCTCGGCCTTGTTGCGGCCGTAGTTGCCTTCCATCGCCGGCAGCTGCCGGTTGGTATTGGACACGCAGATGTCATCGGCATCGATCAGGGTCAGGTGACCGACCGCGGAGCGCGCCAGCGCTTCCACCACCCATGAGCCGACACCCCCCATGCCCACCACCGCCACGCGGCTGCCCTGCAGGCGCTCGAGCGCACCCACGCCATACAGCCGTTCGATGCCGGCGAAGCGTTGTTTGACCTGTTCGTTCATCCGGCTATTTTAACGTGCAGGCGTCGGCGCCTGCAGCGCACCGGCATCGAACCCACCGTTGCACGCCCGGAGAGCCCGCCATGAACGCCAGCCCGCCCCGCCGCCCGTCCACCGCCTACCGCTATCTGTTCGTGCTGTGCCTGGGCCTGCTGATCGGCCTGATCGCCACGGTCATGGTGGGCCGCGCCCTGCAGGCGCGCCGCGACCCGTTCCCGGACAGCCTGATGCAGGTCATGCAGCGGCAATCAGAGCTGCTGCAGCAGGCCCAGCAGCAGAACCGCTGCAGCCTGGCCGACAGCGTACCGCGCCTGCAGGCCCTGCGCCTGCTGTCCAACGACCTCGATCTGGCCTTTCCCGGGCTGAAGGACAACGCGCAGTTCCAGCAGCATGCCAGCCAGCTGCGCGGCAGCCTCAACGCCGCCCTGGCCGCGCCGCCCAGCGATTGCACGGCCTTGGCCCAAGTGGTGGAAACCGTTCAGGCTGACTGCCGCGCCTGCCACCAGGACTTCCGCTGAGCCGCATTCATCCTGCAGCCGGGCAAGGCACGCACGGTTGGCGCGTCGTTCACGTTCAAAAGGGGACGATTCGTCCACCCTGCTGCATGACGCAGTACCACCCCAGACACCCGCCTTCACGGCCAGGAGACGCCCCATGAAGATCCAGCTCATTGCCGCCAGCGCCATCGCTACCCTCGCCCTGGCTGGCTGTGCCACCTCGCCCGGCTACGGCGGTGGTGGTTACAACAACGGCTACAACAATGGCGGCTACGGCAACAACGGCGGTTACAACCAGGGCCGCTGCGCTGACTGCGGCATCGTCACCCGCATCAATACCGTGCAGTCCGGCCGTACCGCCCCCAGCGCGACCGGCGCGATCCTGGGCGGCATCGTCGGCGCCGTGGCCGGCCACGAGATCTCCGACCACACCGGCGGCAGCCGTGGCAACAAGAACATCGCCGCCGCTGCAGGCGCGGTCGGTGGTGCGCTGGCTGGCAACCAGATCCAGAAGAACGTGACCAGCGACACCTACGACATCAGCGTGCGCATGGACGATGGCCGCACCATCGTGGTCAACCAGCGTGACCTCGGCGGCATCCGCGAGAACACCTATGTGCGCGTGGTCAACGGCAAGGTCATCCTGCGCTGATCCGCACCGGGCCAAGCGCAAAGAAAAAGGCCCGCTTGCGCGGGCCTTTTTCATGCCGACAGGCGGCGGGTATTACACCGGCTGGACCTTGTCAGCCTGCAGACCCTTCTGGCCCTGCACGACTTCGAAGCTCACAGTCTGGCCTTCCTTGAGGCTCTTGAAGCCCTGGGTCTCGATGGCGCGGAAGTGCACGAACACGTCCTCGCCATTCTGCCGGCTGATGAAGCCGAAGCCCTTCGCATCATTGAACCACTTTACGGTACCGGTCTCGCGATCAGCCATCTCACTAACTCCCTTTGACTCTCTCTTGTTGTTGGAAACGCCTGGTGGGCGGCTGACAAGCAAGGGGGAAGCGAGGTGCATCGATGCAGCGGATCGGGAAGATCTTGCTTCATCAGGCCACGATCCACGGTGACCTTGCCAAGCTCAGCGACTGCAACTTAACCCGCCCAAAACGAAAAATCAACTGGCAAAATCTTTCACTGTCAACCCCAAAACGGCCACCATACGGGACAGCATGGGACTCTCATTCATCTTATATCTGCTAGCGGTCATTTTTGTCCTGGTCGGCATCGCCGGGATCATCCTGCCAGCCCTCCCCGGCATCCCGCTGGTATTCATCGGACTGCTGCTGGCGGCCTGGGCCGACGGCTTCGCCCATGTGGGCTGGCCAACCCTGGTCGCACTGGGTGTACTGACCGTGCTCTCGCTGCTGGCGGACGTGCTGGCCACAGTGGTGGGCGCACAACGGGTGGGCGCCAGCCGGAAGGCGCTATGGGGCACGTTCCTCGGCAGCATCGTCGGCCTGTTCTTCATGCCGATCGGCCTGTTCGCCGGCCCGTTGATCGGCGCCCTGCTCGGCGAGTACTGGCACACCCGCGAGCTGGGCCGCTCGACCAAGGTCGGCCTGGCCACCTGGCTCGGCATCCTGCTCGGCCTGGCGCTGAAGCTGGCGGTGGTGATCGCGATGCTGGGGCTGTTCGCCTTCGCCTGGTTCCTGTGACCGGTGCAGCCTTCACGCCACACGCACGCAGTGGCCGTGCATAAACCGTGGGGCTGGCCGCGATGCGATGCAGCCGCCACACTGTGCGATCCCCATAGTCACCGAAGGGCCTGCTGGAATGACCCTCCCCTCGCTGCTTCCCCGCCTTGCAACGCTGGCGCTGGCCTTGGCCAGTGCGCCGCTGGCCGCGCAGGAGTTCGTGCCCAGCACCGACACCTCGCCGGCCGCTTGCGCGGCCATCACCACCGACGCGGCGCGCCTGGCCTGCTATGACCGCCTGTTCGCGCACACCCCGCAGGCCACGGCGGCTGCCGACGCCGCTGCCGAGGCGGCCGCGCAGGCCCTTCGCGAAGAGCGCAAGACCGCACGCGTGAGCCAGGGCGAAGAGAAACTGCGCGAACGGGTCAGCGACCTGTTCCGTCCGGCAACACCGGACAGCGCACTGGCCAACGCCGGCCGTGGTTCGTTGCTGGACAGCCGCTGGGAACTGGCCGAAGACTCCAAGCTGGGTCCATTCCAGCTGCGTGCCTACAAGCCGGTGTACCTGCTGCCGGCGTTCTGGACCAGCGACCGCAACACCACGCCGCATTCGCCGAACCCGGCAAACACGGTCACCACGCCGCAGGTGCTGGACAGTGCCGAACTGAAGTTCCAGATCAGCTTCAAGACCAAGATCGCCGAGAACCTGTTCGGCGACAACGGCGATATCTGGGCCGGCTACACCCAGAGCTCGCGCTGGCAGGCCTACAACGGCGAGGATTCGCGCCCGTTCCGCGAAACCAATTACGAGCCGGAAGTGATGATGGTGTTCCGCAACGGCTATTCGATCGGTGGCTGGCGCGGGCGCATGACCGGCATCGCGCTGAACCACCAGTCCAATGGCCGCGCTGATCCGCTGTCGCGCAGCTGGAACCGGGTGATGCTCAACATCGGCCTGGACCGTGAGAACTGGGCGCTGGTGCTGCGGCCGTGGTACCGCATTCCCGAGACGCGCAGCGACGACAACAACCCGGACATCGAGGATTACATGGGCCGCGGTGACGCGACCCTGACCTGGAACCGCAACGGCCACGAAGTCTCCTTGATGGCGCGCCATTCGCTGCGCACCGGCAGCCCCTCGCACGGCGCCCTGCAGCTGGACTACGGCTTCCCGATCAGCAACCTGCTGCGCGGCCATGTGCAGGTCTTCGACGGCTACGGCGAAAGCCTGATCGACTACAACCACAAGGCTACCTACGTGGGCGTGGGCGTGTCCCTGCTGGAGTGGTTCTGATGGACGTGACGATCTGGCACAACCCGGCCTGCAGCAATTCACGCGGCGCATTGAAGCTGATTCGCGATGCGGGCTTTGAGCCGGAGGTGATCGAGTACCTCGGCAATCCACCCGATGTGGCCACACTGCGCCAGGTACTGGCCGAATCCGGATTGAACGCGCGTGATCTGGTGCGCAGCAAGGAAGCGCAGTTCGCCGAACTGGGCCTGGAAGATGCAGACGAGGCCACGCTGCTGGCCGCGATGGCCGAACATCCCCGCCTGATCAACCGCCCCGTGGTGCGCACGCCCAAGGGAACGCGGCTGTGCCGCCCGCCCGAAACGGTGCTGGAGATCCTGTAATCCGCACTGCGTTAGTAGAGCCGAGCCATGCTCGGCTGCATTCATGGACTGCACGCGAACAGCAGCCGAGCATGGCTCGGCTCTACAGAACAGGTTACCGCCAGTCGGTGATGCCTTCGCGGCGGTAGACCTCGGCGAACGCCGGGCGCGCCTTCATCGACGTGGCATGCGCCTTGAGCTCCGGCCAGGTGTCGCTGGGCTTCGGCATGTTGCGCGACCAGCGCATCAGCATCACCAGCATGTAGTCGACCACGCAGGGCGTGGTGCCCAGCAGGTAAGGGCCATGCGCCTGCAGGTGCGTGGCCACATGCTGCCAGGCCGCTTCAAGGCGCTGACGGGCCATCTCGCGACTCGCCTCGACGTTCGCCTCGCCCGCCACCTCATGCGGATAGAACCAGGCGCGATAGGCCGGCTGCAGCGTATTGGCACACCAGAACATCCAGCGGTAGGCATCGGCGCGCTGCGGCGTGCCCAGCGCGGGCAGCAGGTTGGCGTCCGGATGGCGATCAGCCAGGTACAACGCAATGGCCGCCGCTTCGGTCAGTACCAGGCCATCGATGAGCAGCGTCGGCACCACACCGGCCGGATTCAGTGCCAGGTACTGCGCTGACTTGTGCTCGCGCGCGTCAAAATCCAGCAGCACCAGTTCGTGCTCGATGCCCAGCTCGATCAGCAGCCAATGCACCACCAGGGCGGCGGTGCTGGTTGAACCATACAGCGTGGTGCTCATGCGCGGGTCCTGTGTGGATGGATCGACCGATTATGCGCCCACACCGGTTGTCGCCGCTCAGCCGCAACTGCTCATGCAGGTATCGCGGCGTTCGCCACAGGACATCATCGGCGCGCGCATCGTGCAGTCATGCGCCTTCAGTTCACAGGAACGGCGCAGTTCGGGGTTGGAAACGTCCTTGCAGCGCTTGTCCGGCGCCGGCACCACCTGTTGTTCACAGCTGAAGTCATTGCTGCCGATGCTCCCCTTCGCCATGCAGCTGCGGTAGCTGGCCTGGCACTGCATGCGGCACTGCGAGGAGGCGGAGAAATCCGCACCTTCGTAGGACGACGTTGTGCTGCAGCCAGCCAGGACCAGCAGGAACACAGCCGGGAGGGATCGATGCAGGCGCATGGGCACATCCTGGTGCAGTGGGTGTGTCGACCCTAGCAGACCACGGTTGCTCCTGCATGCACCAGCGCCCCCCGATCAGTACACGGGAATACCGGTGTCGGTGCGGACTTCATTCACGGTGCCGCCGCAGGAGAGAAGGCACTGGGCGTAAGGAGCACTGCATGAAGGAAGCGCCGGGGGACCACAGTAGTTGCCGGCACCGTTGCCTCCTTCGCAGTTGTGCCGCTGCTTGTCATCGGCGATACCACTGCAACGGCTGATGATCCGGCTCTTCTCGCTTTCGCAGCGCCGCTGCTCCGACTCGCCGCGGGCGCGGTTGTGGAAGTCACACGTCGCCTTCTGGCTCTCGCAGACCGACGCGCAGATCTTCCCCGCTTCGTGGGTTGGAGGTTCAACGAAGTAACGCGGCCCGCAGGCGCTGCACGCCAGCGCAGCGACCAGCAACACGAAAACACGCGACCACTTCAGCACGATGGACTCCCTTCCAAGGCGTCAGCCAGCACGTTAGCAGAGCAGGCCGCGTGCGGGCAGGCTGCACACGACAACGGCGCCACACGGGCGCCGTTGTCTGGACCGAAGCGTGCGGGGAATTACTCCACCACCACCGGAATCTTGCCGATGCGGGCCTGCCATTCGCGCGGGCCGGTCTTGTGCACCGATTCACCGGTGGAGTCGACGGCCACGGTCACCGGCATGTCCTGCACGGTGAACTCGTAGATCGCTTCCATGCCCAGGTCGGCGAAGCCGACCACCTTGGCCGCCTTGATCGCCTTGGACACCAGGTAGGCCGAACCACCGACGGCCATCAGGTAGGCCGACTTGTGCTTCTTGATGGCCTCGATGGCGGCCGGGCCGCGCTCGGCCTTGCCGACCATGCCCAGCAGGCCGGTCTGTGCCAGCACCTGCTCGGTGAACTTGTCCATGCGGGTCGCCGTGGTCGGACCGGCCGGACCCACCACTTCGTCGCGCACCGGATCGACCGGGCCGACGTAATAGATGAAGCGACCCTTCAGATCGACCGGCAGTTCTTCGCCCTTGTTGAGCATGTCGACCATGCGCTTGTGCGCAGCATCGCGGCCGGTCAGCAGCTTGCCGTTGAGCAGCAGGGTCTGGCCCGGCTTCCAGCTGGCCACGTCTTCCGGCGTGATCGTGTCCAGGTCCACGCGGGTGCCCTTGGACGCGTCGTAAGTCAGCTTCGGCCAGTCTTCCAGCGACGGCGGGTCCAGCATCACCGGGCCGCTGCCATCGAGGGTGAAGTGCGCATGGCGGGTGGCCGCGCAGTTCGGGATCATCGCCACCGGCAGGTTGGCCGCGTGGGTCGGGTAGTCGTTGATCTTGATGTCGAGCACGGTGGTCAGACCGCCCAGGCCCTGCGCACCGATGCCCAGCGCGTTGACCTTCTCGTACAGCTCGAGGCGCAACTCTTCGATGCGGTTGGACGCGCCACGCGCCTGCAGCTCGGTGATGTCGATCGGCTCCATCAGCGCTTCCTTGGCCAGCAGCATCGCCTTCTCGGCGGTGCCACCGATGCCGATGCCGAGCATGCCCGGCGGGCACCAGCCGGCGCCCATGGTCGGCACGGTCTTCAGCACCCAGTCGACGATCGAGTCGGACGGGTTGAGCATGGCGAACTTGGTCTTCGCTTCCGAACCACCGCCCTTGGCGGCGACGATCACGTCGACCTTGTTGCCCGGCACCACCTTCACGTTGACCACGCCCGGGGTGTTGTCCCTGGTGTTGATGCGCTTGCCGGCCGGATCAGCCAGCACCGAGGCGCGCAGCTTGTTGTCCGGGTGCATGTAAGCGCGGCGCACGCCTTCATTGGCCATGTCTTCCACGCCCATGGTGGCGTCGTCCCAACGCACGTCCATGCCGATTTCCAGGAACACGGTGACGATGCCGGTATCCTGGCAGATCGGACGGTGGCCTTCGGCGCACATGCGTGAATTGATCAGGATCTGCGCCATCGCTTCCTTCGCGGCCGGCGACTCCTCGCGCTCGTAGGCGGCGGCAAGGTTCTTGATGTAATCGACCGGGTGGTAGTACGAGATGTACTGCAGCGCGTCGGCGATGGACTGGATGAGGTCTTCCTGCTTGATCGATGTCACGACTTGCTCGCTTGCTGGAGGCTGGCGGGGGTAATCCCCCCCATTTTACCCCCTCCCCCGGCCGCAGGGTGGTAGTACCTGCCGCTGGCCGGCAATATCCACGCAAGCCCTCTGTCACGCCACGCGCCACTGCGGCGTCCTTGCCCACATGAACGCCGAAACCGCTTTCCAGACCCACCGCCCGCGCCTGATGGCCCTGGCCTACCGCCTGCTCGGCAGTCGCGCCGACGCCGAAGACGTGGTCCAGGATGCCTGGCTGCGCTGGTCCGGTGCCGATCCGGCGGCCGTCCGCGACCCCGAAGCCTGGCTGGTCACCATCACCACCCGGCTCGGCCTGGACCGGCTGCGCGCGGCCAAGCGCGAGCGCGTGCACTACGTCGGCCCATGGCTGGCCGAGCCGCTGGCGGTCACCCTGGAGCCCGACCCGGCGCCCGGCCCGGCCCAGCTGCATGCGCTGGCCGACGACGTCTCGGTCGCCTTCCTGACCCTGCTCGAACAGCTCGGCCCCGAGGAACGCGCTGCCTTCCTGCTGAAGGAGGCCTTTGACCACGACTACCGCGAAATCGCCGACCTGATCGGCCACAGCGAGGCCAACTGCCGGCAACTGGTGCATCGCGCCCGGCAGCGGTTGCAGGCCGGACGACCGCGCTTCAACGCCGATGCCAGCCAGCACCGGCAGCTGCTGGCGCGCTTCATGGATGCCTCGCAGCGCGGCGACAGCAAGGCGATCCAGGCCCTGCTGCACACCAACGCGTTGCTGGTGTCCGACGGCGGCGGTGTGGTCACCGCAGCGGTGCGCCCGCTGCTGGGCGCCGAGCGCATCGGTCGCCTGTTCTGGGCCATTGCCCGCCGAGGCGCGGTGCATCCGGCGCAGTTGGGCTACGTCAACGGCGAGCCGGCGATCCTGCGCTTCCAGGGTGACCGCCTGCACTCGGTCACCACCATCGAAGTGGTCGATGGCCGCATCGCCAACGTGTACAGCGTGCTGAATCCGGAAAAGTTGCCGAAGGTTGTCACGCGCGGTGACGGTGCGGCGTCCTGGTAGTGAAAGGCGGCCATCGTGGCCGCCGTGGAGCCCCCGATGTCCAATCACACTTCTCCCCGCGTCCCCTACACCCGCCTGGCCGCCGAGGCCTTCAAGGGCCTGCTGGCCACCAGCCAGGCGGTGCATGACAGCTCGATCGATCCGACCCTGATGGAACTGGTGTTCCTGCGCGTCTCGCAGCTCAACGGCTGCGGCTACTGCATGGACATGCATGCCACCACGCTGCGCAAGGGCGGCATCGAGCCGCGCAAGCTGGACACCCTGCCCGCCTGGCACGAAAGCCGCTTCTTCGATGCGCGCGAACGCGCGGCGCTGGGCTGGGCCGAGGCACTGACCCGGCTGACTGACGGTGCGCCGTCGCAGGCGGCGTTTGATGCACTGGCGCCGCACTTCGATGAGAAGGGCATCAGTGACCTGAGCATGGGCATTGCGGTAATCAACGCCTGGAACCGGCTGGGTGCGGGCCTGCTGCCGCCGCTGCCGTAAGAGGGATCTGTTGGCCGGGCTGCCGCCCGGCACCCGCAGAGGCAACAGCCGAAACAACAGCAACGTCAGAAGCTGGTTTCCTGAGGGATGGCGAGGTGGATCCGGTTACGCGAGACGCCGTAAACCCGTCCTTGGGGGCTTGTCAGCCGCTTGCTCGTGTGCGCTGTCCTGCGCACACGGCAAGACCGGGGCTGGGCATCCAGCCCAACCCGCCCGAGGCATGCCTCGGGCCCATGCGGCTGACACTCCCGCAACCGGACCCACCCCGCCCTCGACAGACTTCTACTGCTGTTGGTAGGTGTCGACCTTGGTCGACACGGTGGATTCACGCCATGCGTGGATGCAGGCAGGCCGGATCCGTTCGCTTCGCAAAGAGCTCTGACCCCGGCGCTGCCACACGGCTGCACTGACCCCCTCTGCACGCATCAGGCGCGCACAATACGGGCATGCCTGCTCCCCCCACCGCTGGCGCTGCCGCCGCGAAGAAACCCAGCCTGCGCCAGCGCTTCAGGGCCATGCGCAACCTGCCGCCGTTCCTGCGCATGGTCTGGCAGACCAGCCCTGCGCTCACCCTGGCCAGCCTCGGGCTGCGCCTGATCCGCGCCCTGCTGCCGGTGGCGATGCTGTACGTCGGCAAGCTGATCATCGACAGCGCCCTGCACCTGAGCCAGCACGATGCGGGCTTCCCGCCGCTGGGGGAGGCGCTGTCCAGCGGCGTGCTGAATCCACTGCTGGGCCTGCTGGCGCTGGAATTCGGCCTGGCCATCGCCTCGGACCTGCTCGGCCGTTTGGTCAGCTACGCCGATGCGCTGCTCTCGGAGCTGTTCGCCAACGTCACCAGCATCCGCCTGATGGAACACGCGGCAACGCTGGACCTGGAGGACTTCGAGGACCCGGACCTGCAGGACAAGCTGGACCGCGCGCGGCGCCAGACCATGGGCCGGATGAACCTGATGAGCCAGCTGTTCGGCCAGGTGCAGGACGCGATCACCGTGGCCAGCCTCGCCGTCGGCCTGCTGGTGTATGCGCCGTGGCTGATCCTGCTGCTGGCGCTGGCGCTGGTGCCGGCCTTGATCGGCGAATCGCACTTCAACGCAGCCGGGTACAGCCTCAACTTCCAGTGGACGCCCGAGCGCCGCCAGCTCGACTACCTGCGCCAACTCGGCGCCAGCGTGGAAACGGCCAAGGAAGTGAAGATCTACAACCTGCACCGCTTCCTGGTGGAGCGCTACCGGCGCCTGTCGGTGGCGTTGTTCCAGGCCAACCGGGCGCTGGCCCGGCGCCGCGCGTTCTGGGGCACGCTGCTGGCCGCGCTGGGTACGCTGGGTTACTACACCGCCTATGCCTACATCGCCTGGCGCACGGTGCGCGGCGATTTCTCGATCGGCGACCTGACCTTCCTCGCCGGCAGCTTCCTTCGCCTGCGCCAGCTGCTGGAGGGCCTGCTGATCGGGTTCTCGCAGGTGGCCAGCCAGGCGCTGTACCTGGATGACCTGTTCTCGTTCTTCCAGATCGAGCCGGAAATCCACTCGCGGGAAGACGCCGCGCGCGTGCCGCAGCCGATCCGCCAGGGTTTCGTGTTCGAGAACGTCGGCTTCCGCTATCCCGATGCCGAACAATGGGCGGTGCGCCATCTGGATTTCCAGCTGCACGCCGGCGAAGTGCTGGCCCTGGTCGGCGAGAATGGCGCGGGCAAGACCACACTGGTCAAACTGCTGGCACGCCTGTACGAACCGGACGAGGGCCGCATCCTGCTCGATGGCCGCGACCTGCGCGACTACGACCTGGACGACCTGCGCGCCAACCTCGGAGTGATCTTCCAGGACTTCGTGCGCTACAACCTCAGCGCCGGCGAGAACATCGGCGTCGGTCAGGTCGAGGCGATGGATGACCAGGCACGCATCGCCGATGCCGCGCGGCGCGGCATGGCCGAGGAAGTGATCGACGACCTGCCCGGCGGCTACGACCAGCTGATCGGCCGCCGCTTCAAGCAGGGCGTGGACCTTTCTGGCGGCCAGTGGCAGAAGATCGCCATTGCCCGCGCGTGGATGCGCAATGCCCAGGTGATGATCCTGGATGAGCCAACGGCAGCGCTGGATGCGCGCAGTGAGTTCGAAGTGTTCCAGCGGTTCAGGGAGCTGGCGGATAATCGTACGGCAGTGCTGATTTCCCACCGCTTCTCTTCGGTACGCATGGCCGATCGCATCCTGGTGCTGGCCGATGGCCGGATCGAGGCCAGTGGCACCCATGAGCAACTGATGGCCGAAGGCGGCCGTTATGCCGAGCTGTTCGAGCTGCAGGCGGCCGGTTACCGCTGAGAACGCCTCTCGTTCCGCCCAATGAGAACTTGTCTCATTTGAGATAGAATCCCTCCGACGACTTTTGATAGATACGCCCATGTCCTCCGCTTTTGGCGCCGAAACGGTGCTTGAGGTCCGTCACTGGACCGACGCCTACTTCAGTTTCACCACCACCCGCGACAGCGGCTTCCGCTTCGAGAACGGCCAGTTCGTGATGATCGGCCTGGAAACCGAGGCGCGGCCGCTGCTGCGTGCGTATTCCATCGCCAGCGCCAACTGGGAAGAGCACCTGGAGTTCTTCAGCATCAAGGTGCAGGACGGCCCGCTGACCTCGCGTCTGCAGCACATCAAGCCGGGCGACAAGGTGCTGGTCGGCAAGAAACCCACCGGCACCCTGCTGATCAGCGACCTGCACCCGGGCAAGAACCTGTACCTGCTGGGCACCGGCACCGGCATGGCACCGTGGCTGTCGGTCATCAAGGACCCGGAAACCTACGAACGCTTCGAGAAGGTGATCCTCTGCCACGGCGTGCGCTACGAAAAGGACCTGGCCTACCGCGATTACTTCGAGAAGGAACTGCGCGAGCATGAGTTCCTGGGCGAGATGATCGGCGAAAAGCTGCTGTACTACCCGGCGGTCACCCGTGAGCCGTTCGCCAACCAGGGCCGACTGACCCAGCTGATGGAGAGCGGAGAGATGCAGCGCACCCTCGGCCTGCCGGAGCTGAACCCGGAAAACGACCGCGCGATGATCTGCGGCAGCCCGCAGATGCTGGCCGACCTGCGCAGTGTGCTCGACGCCCGCGGCTTCCAGGTCTCGCCTCGCATCGGCCAGCCGGGCCACTACGTGTTCGAGCGCGCGTTCGTCGAGAAGTAAACCGTTGCAGCTGTAGAGCCGAGCCCACGCTCGGCTCGCGCGCACCGCGCGCGCTCAATGTCGGCCGGACAAGCAGCCGAGCGTGGGCTCGGCTCTACAACACCGCTTCGATCTCGTCGCGCAGTTGTTCCGGCTTGGTGGTGGGTGCAAAGCGATCCACCACGTTGCCCTGGCGATCGACCAGGAACTTGCTGAAATTCCATTTGATGCGGGCGCTGCCCAGCAGGCCGCGCTTCTCGCGTGACAGCCATGCCCACAACGGATCAGCCCCCTCGCCGTTGACCTCGATCTTCTCCGACAGCGGGAAGCTGACCGGATAATCCAGCGAACAGAACTGGCGGATCTGCGCGGCGTCACCGGGCTCCTGTGCACCGAACTGGTTGCACGGGAAGCCGATCACCACCAGGCCACGCTCGCGGTAGTCCTGCCACAGCTGCTCCAGCCCGGTGTACTGCGGGGTGAAGCCACAACGACTGGCGACATTGACCAGCAGCAACGGGTGACCCTGATAACGGGCCAGCGCCTGCGGCTGGCCGTCGAGGTCGCGGAAGCTGAAATCGTAGGCAGTGGTCATGGCAGCGGGCCGTGGGCGGTGACTGCATGGTACCCGCGCCCGGCCCCGGCAACATGCCTTTTGACACAAGTGCGGGCGCCGCCGGCCGGGTTACCCTCGGGCCCTTGTTTGCCTTACCGGAGTTCCTACCTTGACCACTCGCCTTGCCCTTGCCGTGGCCATGTCCCTCGGCCTTGCCCTGCCCGCCTTCTCGGCCGGCGCCGCCACCCCGGCTGCCAGCACCAATGCCCAGCAGGCCAATCCGTTCTTCGCCGAAAGCCCGCTGCCGCTGCACTTCCCGCAGTTCGACAAGATCAAGGACAGTGACTTCGCCCCGGCCTTCGACGCCGGCATGGCGCAGCAGCTGAAGGAAGTGGAGGCAATTGCCAACAACAAGGCCAAGCCGACCTTCGACAACACCATCATCGCCCTGGAAAAGAGCGGTGACATCCTTGACCGTGCGACGACCGTGTTCTTCAGCCTGGTCGGCGCCGACACCAACGACACCCGCAAGAAGCTGCAGGCCGACTACTCGGCAAAGTTCGCCGCGCACAGCGATGCGATCGCGCTGAACGGCAAGCTGTTCGCCCGCATCCAGGCGCTGTATGACACCCGCAGCCAGCTGGGCCTGGACGCCGAAGGCGTGCGCCTGGTCGAGAAGTACTACGACAACTACGTGCGCGCTGGCGCCAAGCTGTCCGAGGCCGACAAGGCCAAGTTGAAGGACATGAACGCCGAGCTGGCCAACCTCGGTACCAGGTTCAGCCAGAACGTGCAGTCGGAAGTGAACGCCTCGGCGATCACCGTCGACGACGTCAAGGAGCTGGACGGCCTGTCCAAGGAGCAGATCGCCGCCGCCGCCGAAGCCGCCAAGGCCCGCGGCCAGGACGGCAAGTATGTGATTACCCTGCTCAACACCACCGGCCAGCCGCCGCTGACCAACCTGGCCAACCGCGCCCTGCGCCAGAAGATCTACGAAGCCTCGACCACCCGCGGCAGCCGCGGCGGTGAGTTCGACAACACCGCGCTGGTCTCGCGCATCATGCAGCTGCGTGCCGACAAGGCCAAGCTGATGGGCTTCCCGAACTTCGCCGCCTACAACCTGACCAACCAGACCGCCAAGACCCCGGAAGCAGTCAACGCGATGCTGGGCAAGCTGGCCCCGGCCGCGGTGGCCAACGCCAAGCGCGAAGCCGCCGACCTGCAGGCGATGATCGACAAGGAACAGAAGGCCGCGCGTAAGCCGACCTTCCAGCTGGAACCGTGGGACTGGGCCTTCTACAGCGAGAAGGTGCGCCAGGCCAAGTACAACTTCGACGAGTCGCAGCTGAAGCCGTACTTCGAGATGAAGAACGTGCTGGAGAACGGCGTGTTCTACGCCGCCGGCCAGGAATTCGGCCTGACCTTCAAGCAGCGCACCGACCTGCCGGTCTACCACGATGACGTCACCGTCTACGATGTGTTCGACGCCGACGGCAGCCAGCTGGCGATCTTCATCTTCGACCCGTATGCACGCGCCTCCAAGCGCGGTGGTGCGTGGATGAACTCCTACGTCTCGCAATCCAAGCTGACCGGCTTCAAGCCGGTGGTCGCCAACCACCTGAACATCCCGAAGCCGCCGGCCGGCCAGCCGACCCTGCTGACCTGGGACGAGGTGAACACCACCTTCCACGAGTTCGGCCACGCCCTGCACGGCATGTTCTCCAACGTGAAGTACCCGTACTTCTCGGGCACCTCGGTGCCGCGTGACTTCGTCGAGTTCCCCTCGCAGGTCAACGAGATGTGGGCCGACAACCCGGTCATCCTGAAGAACTACGCCAAGCACTACCAGAATGGTTCGGCGATGCCGCAGGCACTGCTGGACAAGGTGCTGGCGGCGGCCAAGTTCAACCAGGGCTTCGCCACCACCGAGTACCTGGGTGCAGCCATGCTTGATCAGCGCTGGCACCAGATCGGCGCCGACCAGGTGCCGGCCGCCAAGGACGTGATGGCCTTCGAGCGCGCCGCGCTGGAGAAGGACGGCATCTACTACGCGCCGGTTCCGCCGCGCTACAAGACCCCGTACTTCAGCCACATCATGGGCGGCTACTCGGCCGGCTACTACGCCTACATCTGGTCGGAAGTGCTCGATGCCAACACCCAGAAGTGGTTCAAGGACAACGGCGGCCTGAGCCGCAAGAACGGCGACCACTTCCGCGCCACCCTGCTGTCCAAGGGCGGCAGCGTCGACGCGATGCAGCTGTTCCGCGATTTCGCCGGCCACGAGCCGCAGATCGAACCGCTGCTGGAAAAGCGTGGCCTGACCGGCGCCGGCAACTGATCGCCAGCGCAGTCGCCTGAAACGAAAGCCGCCCGGGAGACCGGGCGGTTTTTTTTGTTGGGGTTGGGGTCAGAACCCATTTCTGCGAAATGGGATCTGACCCCGGGGTGATCCCTTTCCAACGGAAAGGGCTCCGACCCGACCATGAACTCACCGCGGCGCTACGTACCCACCCGGCACACCTTCCGGCGACAGCAACAGCTGCCACAACTGCGCGTGCCGGCAGCGGAACGTGGCCATCGAGCCAGCCAGGTAGAAGCGCCACATGCGCCGGAAGTGCTCGTCGTAGCGCGCATCCAGCCGTGGCCATGCCGCTTCCACGTTGCGGCGCCAGGCCTGCAGGGTGAGGTCGTAGTCGGTACCGAAGTTGTGCCAGTCCTCCAGCACGAAATGCCCTTCGAACGCCCGGGTGATCTGCACCGCCGACGGCAGCATCGAGTTGGGGAAGATGTAGCGCGCGATCCACGGATCGGTGCGATGCCGCGAGATGTTGGTGCCGATGGTGTGCAGCAGCAGCAACCCGCGCGACGACAGGCAGCGTTTGGCCACCTCGAAGAAACTGGCGTAGTTCTTGTCACCGACGTGCTCGAACATGCCGATCGAGAAGATCGCATCGAACGGTTCGTGCAGTTCGCGGTAGTCCTGCAGACGGATCTCGATCGGCAGGCCCGCGCACAGTTCGCGCGCGAACCCGGCCTGTTCCTGCGAAATGGTCACGCCGACGCCACTGACACCGTAGCGCTCTGCGGCGAACTTCAGGGCTTCGCCCCAACCACAGCCGATGTCCAGCACGCGCTGGCCCGGGCGTAGGCCCAGCTTGCGGCAGACCAGGTCGAGCTTGGCTTCCTGCGCGGCGTCGAGATTGTCGGCATTGCGCCAGTAGCCGCAGCTGTAGACCAGGCGCTGACCGAGCATGGCCTGGTAGAGATCGTTGCCGAGGTCGTAGTGGCGGCGGCCCACTTCGTAGCTGCCCTGCCCGACCTGCAGGTTGAACAGGCGCGCCTTCAGTGCATCGGCCACTTCGCGCCAACCGTGCACCCGTTCGTCCAGGTGCGCCTGCATCAGGTGGACGAGGAATTCATCCAGGACGTTGGCGTCCCACCAACCGTCCATGTAGCTCTCGCCCAGGCCGAGCGAACCGTGCGCCATGACCCGCGCGAAGAAGCGCGGGTCATGCACCTGGATGTCCTGTGGCTGGGTGCCGCCGATGCGGACCCCGGCTTCGTGGAGCAGGCCGGCGACCCGCTCCTGCAACCCTGTATCCACACCACCTCCTCGACTGCGGTCAACCGCGTGCGAACAGCTCCACGTAGTCCTTGGCCACGTGCGGCAACAGCACCGCCGCCGGTACATCGGCGGTCTGGGTGCCGTCCGAGTATGGACCCACCTGGTACGGCGGGAAAACAAAGCGCAGCGCGGTGATCTGCCCCTTGTCGTTGGTCAGCGGCTGGAACTGGCTGAAATTGTCGGCCTGCGGGCCGGTACCGTCGGCGATCATGCGCGATGCGTTGCGCAGCGACTCCTGCAGCTGGGCCGGGTCCATGTCCTCGCCACTGAGACGGGTGGCCACGCGTTCGCGCAACTGGTCGGCGACGAAATCGCTGATCGCCTTCCAGCCCTTGGCATCGGCCACCAGCTTTTCGGCGCTGAGCATCTGCTGATGCTGCGGCAGCCACACGAAGCGCGCCACCAGCGGTTCGCCATGGGCGCCACCGGTATAGCGGCTGCCGTCGGCACTGACCACCACCAACTGCGGCGTTTCCAGCAGCTTCTCGAAGCTCAGCGACAGCTCGTAGGGCATGGTCGGCTTGTCGTTGCCAAGCCCGTCCAGTGCCTGCTGCAGGTCGCTGCGAGCGCTGGTGGCATAGTCCTGCAGCGCGCGCGCCAGGCCCGGGTAGCGGTCGATGCCGGCCGGGTAGCTGATGCCCACCACTTCGCGTTCGTTGTTCTCGATCACGTCTCGCAGGTCCAGCGGCGCCTCGGTGGCCGGCGTTTCGCCGGCGGCGGTGGCCTCGGCGGCGGGTGCCGCGTCGGCTGCCGGCGCCGGCTCGCTTTCACGCTGGCAACCGGCCAGCAACAGCACGCCCACCACGCCGGCCAGCACGCTGCCGTGCAGTGGCCGGTTGTTTCCAATCTTCATCGGGATCCCCTGTTCATGTTTGTACATCATCGCCTGCCATGGCTGAAGCGTGACCCGCTGGCGTTCAGCCAACGAGCAGGTCGTGGTACTCCTCGTGCCGCTGCAGGAAGGCCTCGGCGTAGGAGCATGCCGGCACCACCTTGTATTTCTGCTCGCGGGCGAAACGCAGTGCCACGCGGGTCAGCTCACCGGCAATGCCACGGCCGGCGATCGGCTCGGGCACTTCGGTGTGGGTGATGACCATGCGCCTGCGCTTGATCTGGTAATCGAGCACCGCCAGCTGTCCACGCACACGGGCGGTGAAGCGGTGGTTGGCCAGGTCGTGTTCGACCTCGTAGGCCAGACCGGGGGGCGTGACCGAAGCCATGGAACTGTCTCCTGCGGCGACTGCGTGGATGGTGCGCAGCCGGGCGCCATGATCGCGTGAAGCCTGAACAGGGGCAAGTCCGTTCCATTCACGTCAGTTTGCGACCCTCAAGCTGGAGCGCTGGCGGCCGCTATCGCCTGTGGAGGGGTCCGGCCAGGCTGGCACGGCCCTTGCGACCGTTGACCATGCGTACCACCGCGGAGGCACCGATGCACCCCAGCGATCCCCATTCCGATACCGACCGTGCCCTGCTGGAGGGCCTGCTGCAACTGGCGGTGGAAGGGCAGACCGAAGACCAGGATTTCCAGCGCATCGGCGAGGAAGTGTTCGCCCGCCTGATGGACACCTACGGCCAGCAGACCGCAGCCTGAGCCTGCCGGGGCGGATCGCTGCCGATCCGCCCCGCTGCCGCCATCAACCGCCGCCGAGGCGGAAGGTCGGGTTGGAGAGCTCGCGCAGGAAGTGGTTGAAGATGCTCGGCTGCATGGCCAGCATGAAGATCACGCCGAACGCCGCGCCCGCCAGATGGGCACTGTGGTTGATGCGGTCACCGCCGCGCTTGTCCATCCAGATGCTGTAGCCGACATAGAACGCGGCGTAGACGATGGCTGGCGCCGGGATGAAGAACACCAGGATGATCGACCACGGCTTGATCAGGATGAAGGCGAACAGCACCGCCGACACCGCACCGGACGCACCCAGGCTGAGGTAGTTCGGATTCTTCTGGTTCTTCAGGTAGCTGGGCAGGATCGAAACCAGCAGCGCGCCGATGTAGAACGCCGGATAGGTCAGGTAGCTGCCGGTCAGCTGCACCATCACGCTCTCGATGAATCCCCCGAAGAAGAACAGGGTGATCATGTTGAAGATCAGGTGCGACCAGTCGGCGTGGATGAAGCCATAGGTCACCAGCCGGTCGTACTGGCGGTGACGGTCGATGGCCGGCGGCCAGAGGATCAGGCGGTCGGCCAGCTTGCGGTTGTTGAACGCCATCCACGACAGGATAGCGGTGATGGCGATCAACAGCAGATTGACGGGGGTCATGTCAGGCTCAGGCGCTACGGTAGTTGTCGACCATACGATAGCGTTTCGCATACCAACCGAAGGCCAACGCCGCGATGAAGGCGAAGCCGGCGAAGAAGAACATCAGGAACGCCGCCTCGCTAAGGCCCGTGCCGGCGATCTGGTGGGTCACCGTGTCATTGCGCACCGCCGCGTTGGACAGCAGCACCCACAGGTTACCGATGGTGGTGGTCAGGTTCCAGAAGCTCATCACCACGCCCTTCATCGCCTGCGGCGCCTGGCTGTAGGCGAACTCCAGGCCGGTGGCCGAGACCAGCACCTCACCGAAGGTCAGCAGCGCGTACGGCAGGATCTGCCAGAAGATCGACATGGCATTGCCACCGTCCATCACCACCTGGATGCCACCGATGACGATCCAGGCCAGGCCGCTGAAAGCGATACCGGCGGTCATGCGGCGCAGCGCGGTCGGCTCGAAGCCGAAGCGGCGCAGGGCCGGGTACAGCACCAGGTTGTTGAACGGGATCAGGATCATCACCAGCAGCGGGTTCAGCGCCTGCATCTGCGAGGCGGTGAACCAGCTCGGCATCTGCATCTGCTGGCCCTGCAGGACCCAGGTCGAGGCCTTCTGGTCGAACAGCGAGAAGAACGGCGTGGTCAGCGCGAAGATCACCAGCACGCGCAGTACCGAACGCACACCTTCCACGGCTTCGGCCGGATGCTGGCCACGGGCGCGATCCAGCTGCAGCCAGGTGCCACCGCCGATGCCCGCCAGGATCGACACCAGCGCCAGGCACAGGCAGATCACGATGCCCAGCGAGCCGACCAGGCCGAACGAGGCCACTGCCAGCACCCCGCCGAGCACGGCGATCACCAGGCCCGGACGGCCCTGGCCGGCGACGCGCGCGGTCAGCGCGGTGCGCACCACGTTGGCGAACGAGTGCGGGTCCTTCGGCGGCAGCGGCACCAGCACGTAGCGCTTGCGGCCCAGCCAGAACACGAAGGTGGCGATGAACATCAGGATGCCCGGAATGCCGAACGCCCACTGCGGGCCCCAGTTCTTCAGCACCAGCGGGATCAGCAGCGAGGCGAACAGCGAGCCGAAGTTGATGATCCAGTAGAAGGCGTCGAAGACGATCTTGGCCAGGTGCTTGTTGCTCTGGTCGAACTGGTCACCCATGAACGAGGCCACCAGCGGCTTGATGCCACCGGCACCCAGCGCGATCAGGCCCAGGCCGAGGAAGAAGCCTTCGCGGCTGTTTTCGAACAGTGCCAGGCACAGGTGGCCGGCGCAGTAGACCAGGCTGAACCAGAGGATGGTGTGGTACTTGCCGAAGAACTTGTCGGCCAGCCAGCCACCGAGCAGCGGGAAGAAATACACGCCGATCATGAAGCTGTGCATGATGTCCTTGGCTTCACCGGCACGGCCCTCTGCAGTGATTTCCTGCAGCAGCAGCGAGGTGATCAGGAACTGCACCAGGATGTTGCGCATCCCGTAGAAACTGAACCGTTCGCAGGCCTCATTGCCGATGATGTACGGAATCTGGCGCGGCATCCTTCCCTGGCCGGCGATGGGGGCAACTGCGTCGTGGCTCATCCTGTAAGGCATTCCTGCAAAGCGAAAGGCGCAAGGTTACCGGAACCGGGGCTTGCGAAGCACGCTGCAGGGCTGCATGACAACGGTGCCAATCCATGGCAGGCCGTCCTGGCGCCGCCGGAAGTCACGGAACCTGCACGACAAAAGCGTAAACTTATCGTTATGCGCCCCCTCGCCCACGCCCGCCTCCTGCTCAGCTGTCTTGCGCTGTTGCTGGCGCTGCAGGCACAGGCGCGGCCGCAGGCGCCGGCGTCCGCCACCGGCGGGGGCGAGGCTCGCCAACTGACGGTGGCCGCGCTGGAACTGCCCAGCCGCGATGACACGCAATGGAAACAGCGCCGCGAGCAGGTCGCGCAGCTGCTGACCGACCTGCAACCGGACGTGATTTCGGTGCAGCAGGTGCTGCAGCAACAGGGCCGCAACCCGGCCTGCTGGCTGGCCAGCCGGCTGCGCTACAGCTGCGACTTCGTTACCGCCGATCCGCCCAGCCAGCCGCTGCGGCATGGCAACGCGATGCTGACCCGGTTGCCGGTCAGCGAGGATGGCGTGACCCTGCTGCATCCACCCGGCACCTTCAGCGCCGCCGGCATGATGCGGCTGAAGCTGGGCGAGGCGCTGGTCAACATCTATGTGGCGCGACTGCGCCCGGACCTGGACGAGGCCACTGCCCGCCAGCATCAGACCAGCGATCTGATGACCTGGATCGGCGCCACCTCCGAGGGCATGCCCAGCCTGATCGCCGGTGATTTCTCCGCCAACACGGTGGAACTGGTGCGCAGCACGCCCGGCTTCCAGCCGGCCCGGCGCAATCCCGGCGGCCGCGCCGATCCGCCCGCGGCCAGTGGCGGCGGTGCGAGTGGCCATGGCCTGGATGTGCTGTTCCAGGTCAAGCACTTCGGCGGCATCCGCCAGCAGCCGATCCTGCTGCCGGCCGACGGCGACCTGCCCGGTCTGCGCCTGGGCGTGATGGCCACCCTGCGCCTGCAGGGCGATACGGCCACGGCCGAATAGCCCCGCCTTCGGCCCCCACCAGGTCCTGCCCGACGTCCAGAAGCTGGCACACAAAAAGGCCGGGGTCTCCCCCGGCCTTCTCATTCCATTCCGTCACGCAATCAGGCGATCGCTTCCTGGTAACGGCGCTCGACTTCATTCCAGTCGATGACGTTGAAGAACGCGCCGATGTATTCCGGCCGACGGTTCTGGTACTTCAGGTAGTACGCGTGTTCCCACACGTCCAGGCCGAGGATGGGGGTGTTGCCTTCCATCAGCGGGCTGTCCTGGTTGCCGGTGCTCTCGACCACGACCTTCTTGTCCGGGGTCACGCTCAGCCATGCCCAGCCGCTGCCGAAACGGGTCAGCGCAGCCTTGGTGAAGGCGTCCTTGAACTTGTCAAAGCCGCCCAGGTCCTTGTCGATGGCCTTGGCCACGTCGCCCACCGGGTTACCGCCAGCATTCGGAGCCATCACGGTCCAGAACAGCGAGTGGTTGGCATGGCCGCCACCGTTGTTGCGCACCGGACCCTGCAGGTTCTCCGGCAGCGACTTGAGCTTCTTCACCAGTTCTTCGACCGGCAGGTCAGCGTACTCGGTGCCTTCCAGCGCCGCGTTGACGTTGTTGATGTAGGTCTGGTGATGCTTGGTGTGATGGATTTCCATCGTCGCCGCATCGATATGCGGTTCCAGCGCGTCGTAGGCGTAGGACAGCTTGGGCAGGGTATAGGCCATGATGCATCTCCTGATTGCGAGGGCACCCGACGGTGTCGGGCGTTGCGCGGTGAATGATGGGGACAGACCCCCAGATTACCAAGGGGGATGTAAAGGAAATTGCGTCCTGCCAGTGAGCACGACGGCAATTGTTACGCAGCAGTGACGCGACGCCGTCCTCATGCACCGTGCAGCGCACAGGCGCTAAAGTCCCTGCACCACCCTCGCCCGCTCCCTGCCCATGCGCAACCCCCGGCTGCTGATCACCGCCATCGCCCTGCTGCTGCTCGGGCTGGTCGTCAACCATTTCATGCAGCGCCCGCCGGCGCCGCAGTTCGCGCCGGACCTGCAGGGTGCGTCTGCCGCGCGCGCGCCGGCCACGGCCGCTACCGGCAACGACAGCGGCCTGCCCGCGTTCCTGCCCGCTGAAGCCCGGCAGACCATCGCCCTGATCCAGCGCGGTGGTCCATTCCCGCACCGCCAGGACGGCAGCACCTTCGGCAACCGCGAACAGCAGCTGCCACAGCGTCCGCGTGGCTACTACCGCGAATACACCGTCGACACCCCCGGTGCGCGTACCCGCGGCACGCGCCGCATCGTCACCGGTGGCGATCCGCCGGAGGCGTGGTACTACACCGACGACCACTACGAATCGTTCCGCAGCTTTACCGTACCGGCCCAGGGAGCGCAGTGATGAGCCACGATGATTTCGGCCTCGGCCTGCATGACATCAACAATGCTGGGGTCTACGCCATCGACAGCGACGACATCGACGCACTGGCCGCAGCGATGCGTGATGCCGGGCTGAAGGTGATCCGCATCGATCTGGAAGGCGTGGCCGACAAGCGCACCCTGCTCGCCCGGCTGGCCGCGCAACTGGATTTCCCGGCCGGCTTCGGCGGCAACTGGGATGCGCTGTCGGACAACCTGCGCGACCTGCAATGGCTGCCGGCCAACGGTTACGCGCTGTTCCTGGCCGACGTGGACACATTGCGCGCCTCCACGCAGAAGGACTTCGACACCCTGCTGGATGTGATGGACGAGACCAGCCGCGACTGGGTCGGCCGCGACGTGCCGTTCTGGGTGTTCCTGTCGCAGAGCGCGTAAGTCACCGCCCAGGTAGAGGCCGACCCTGGTCGGCGCACGTGCTCCGGTAGATGCCGACCCTGGTCGGCGCTTCTGTGCCAACCAAGGTTGGCACCTACCAACGCGCGAGCCGGCCAGCGTATGGGGCCCGCGCGCCCTGCCTAGCGGCTCCCGTTATCTTCCTGCAGCTCTTTCTTGAACGGGATGTCCGGCGGCGGTCGCGCCACCGCCGGCTGGTCCTGCATGTTGGGGTTGGTCAGGCCACAGCCACCACCAGCCTGCAGGATCGAGATCACACAGGATATCTTCGTGCCGGTGCCCGGCAACGGAATCTCCATCGACTTGATGCCCTTGCGCACCCACTCGGCCAGCAGCGATTCCTGCGGAACCCAGTACTTGTCGAACGAAGTGGGCGTGTAGTCGTAAGGCGGTCGCTTCAACCAGGTGCCCGATTGCGCGATGCGTTCCTTGCTCCAGCCATCGCTGGCGCCACCGGGCGCACCGCGCTCGGCACGACCCTCGCCTTCCTGGCCCGGCACGCGGACGCTGCCATCGGCATTGAACAGGCCACTGCCCTTGCCGGTGGCGCTGGCCTGGCGGGCGCCGTTGTCGGCGCCGCCATGGTTACGGCTCGATGCACCCCAGTCATCGCCCTTGGCGGGCGTGGCCCAGTTGCCCGGATTGGGGGCCGGACGCGCTCCAGCCTGGGCCGGGGTCGTGCTGGATGCAGCGGGCCGCGCAGTGCTGCTGCTCGCCTGCGTCGCGCTGCCACTGGATGCCGGCGCAGGCGTTGCCGCAGGTGCACTCCCATTCGAAGACGAAGGGGCTGCCGCCGGTGCCGAGGCTACTTCGCGCTCGCGCACCTGTACGTCACGACCCGCTGGCGCATGCACTGCCGGCTCACGACCGGCGACGGTTGCCATCCGCACCTGCGGATCGACCACTGCCTGCACTTCACGCTCGCGCACCTGCACGTCGCGCTGCGGCACGCGCACCTGCACATCGGCCGTGCGCAGCGGCTGCGACACCGCCGGTGCATCGACCGTACTGACTTCGCGTTCCTGCACCGGGATGTCACGCAGCTGCGGCGTCCGCACCGCGATCTCCGGCACACGCGGTGCGGTGGGGGTTGGCGGCGCCTGCACCGGCTGCACGCTGCGCTCGCGCACCGTGGGTGTGGTGTCACGCGGCACGATGCTGACCTCGGTGCGCGGCACGCTGACCGGCGGCACCACGAAATCGGTGCTGGCCTGCGCCACTTCGGTGGCCTGCACCGGCGATGGTGGTGGGGCCGCAAGCGGGCCGGCTCGGCGTCGTCGGCCGGCGGCGACGGCACACTGGCTGTCGGTGCTGGAGCCGGTGCGGGCGCAGGCGCCGACGCAGCTGCAGGACGCGGCTCAGGTGCAGTCGCTGCCCCGCCTCCTGGCCGGCGGCAATCTGGCCGGCCGGTGCAGCCGCAGCCGCCTCGGCACCCGGCTGCTCGCCCCCGCCCTCCTGGGAGGCGCGGCCGATGAATTCCACCTGCACACGCTCGCCTTCGGCGCCCTCTGCTTCCGGTGCCGTGGTGCGGATCACCGCCACCCACAGCAGCAGCACGAAGAACAGCAGGTGCAGGAGCGCGCTGGCGAACGCGGAGGTCCAGCGCATCCAGCGCTGATCACGCGGCGCTGCGTCCCAGTCCTGCCAGAACAACCGGCGCAGCGACTGCCACGATGACAGCCGGGGCGACTGGCCCGGCGGTCCCGGCAGCGGGCGCGGCAGCAATACCGCAATCACTTCGCGGGCGTGGAACGGCCGCGGCAGCGGGCCCAGCGAACGCAGCCACAGCGCCCAGCCATAGGGCAGGCGCGTGGACTTCTCGAGGACGGCGCGTGGCTGCTGGCGGGCCAGCAGCAGGTCGATAAGTTGCTCGGCCCGGGTCAGAGGCACGCGTCAGCGATCAGGCGGCGTTGCCGCGAGGGATGTACGGCGCGTGGCCACTGTCGTGGTCGGTCGCGTCGCGCACGGCAGTCACACCCGGCACGCGGCCCATCAGGGTCTTCTCGATACCCTGCTTGAGCGTCACATCGGCCATGCCACAGCCCTGGCAGCCACCACCGAAGCGCAGCAGCACCACGCCTTCGGCCGACACTTCCTGCACGGCCACCTTGCCGCCATGCGAGGCCAGCTGCGGATTGACTTCGTTCTCGACCACCCAGTGCACGCGCTCGACCAGCGACGCGGCATCGCCGGGGGCCTCGCCCTTGATGCGCGGCGCCTTGATGGTCAGCTGCTGGGTACCGGCGGTGCCGGCGACGATGTCGATCTCGGCGCCGTCGAGCCAGCCGACGCTGCTCGCATCGACGTAGAGGGTGAAGCCATCGCAGTCCACCGCCCACTCATCACCGAGCAGGTCGCTGGGTTCGGCGAACTCAAGCCGGGCATCGGCGCGCGGGGTGCCGGGGTCGACTGCACTCAAGCGCACGCCCATGCCGGGCACGCCCTCGCGTTCGATCAGCTTGCGGAAATGGGTCTGGGCAGTGTCGGAGATCTGGATCATCAGGCTATTCTAGCCAAGTAAGCGTCAGCCGCTCATTCGGTTTATACACCGTCCGGCGCATTGTTCAGTCAACACGAGGTGGAGATTCCCATGGCCGACCTGATTCCACTGGCCCAGGCCCGTTGCGTGCCGCGCAAAGGCAGCGACCACAAGCTTGGCGAAGCCCGCCTGGCTGAACTGCTGCCGCAGATTCCCGGCTGGGAGCTGAGCGAGGGTGGCCAGGCGCTGTCGCGCACCTTCCGCTTCAAGGACTACTACGCCACCATGGCCTTCGTGAACGCGCTGGCCTGGATCGCCCACCGCGAGGACCACCATCCGGACCTGGGCGTGCATTACGACCGCGCGGTTGTGCGCTTCTCCACCCACGACGTGGGCGGCCTGAGCGAGAACGACTTCATCTGCGCGGCAAAGACTTCGGCCCTGACGGAGCAACTGCCATGAACGTACGCTTGCTGAGCCTGTCCCTGATGGCTGCGACCGGCCTGGCCGGCTGTGGCCCGTCCGAACCGCCGGCACCACCACAGCCGCCGCCGACAGAAGTGGCCGCAGTGAAGACGCCGCCGCCGCAGTACCCGCTGGAGCTGGCCTGCATGGGCGTGGGTGGCACCAGCACCTTCAAGGTGACCATCGGCACCGACGGCAAGCCGAGCGAGGTCGCGCTGTTGACCGGGGCCGGCAACCCGCAACTGGATGAACTGGCCAAGACCGCCGTGCAGGGCTGGCAGTTCAACGCTGCCACCCGCAACGGCCAACCGGTGCCGGCCACCATCCAGGTGCCGGTCAGCTTCAACCCGCCGCAGCCGAAGCCAGACCAGTGCTTCGCCATCGAAGAACGGCTGCGCCGCGGCGGCTGATCGCCCGTACCCCGACGAGGCCAGCCGACGCCCGCCTCGCCCTCGCCGCCCCGGCCTTGCCCGGGGCGGCTGTCTGTTGACCAGGACCGCGTCGGTACATGCTGCAGATTCCCCCCGAAAACATCTGGATCGCGCTGGCGGTCACCCTCGCGGCCGGCCTCGCCACCGCCATCGGCAGCCTGCTGGTGCTGTTCTCGCGCCGCCCCAATCCGCGCCTGCTGGCGTTCGGCCTGGCTTTCGCCGGCGGCGCGATGGTCTATGTGTCGCTGTCAGAGATCCTCAACAAGTCCATTGCCTCCTTCGCACTGGCCTATGGAGAGCGCACCGGCTTCACCTACGGCACCCTGGCTTTCCTGCTGGGCGTGATCGTGATCGTGCTGATCGACCACTTTATTCCCAATCCGCATGACAGCCTCGACAAGCAGGACCCGGCGTTCCGCGAGAACAGCCGCGAGTACCTGAAACGGGTTGCCCTGCTGACCTCGGTCGCGATCACCGCGCACAACTTCCCGGAAGGGTTGGCAACCTTCTTTGCCACACTGGAAAGCCCATCGGTGGGTATGCCACTGGCTTTCGCCATCGCCATCCACAACATTCCCGAGGGCATCGCGATTGCGGTGCCGGTGTACTTCGCCACCCAGAACAAGTTCTATGCGTTCAGCGCCAGCCTGCTGTCGGGCCTGGCCGAACCGGTGGGCGCGGCGCTGGGCTACTGGCTGCTGTCCGGGTCGTTGTCGCACGCCACCTTCGGCTGGGTGTTCGGGCTGATCGCCGGCGTGATGGTATTCCTGGCGCTGGATGAGCTGCTGCCGGCGGCCAAGCGCTATGCCAAGGGCCACGAGACGGTTTACGGGCTGGTGGCCGGCATGGGCACGCTGGCGATCAGCCTGGTGCTGTTCAAGTGGTGAGGGGTTCCCGGCTCGCCCTGTAGAGTTGAGCCATGCTCGACTGGCTTTTCGCGCAACCCTACCGAAGAGCAGTCGAGCGTGGCTCGACTCTACAAGGGTTCCTTACTTCAGGCGGTCCAGCGCCTCGGCCAGCTCATCCGCCAGCGGCGCGTTCAGCACGTACGGGCTCTTGCCGTCGTCCAGCGAGAACTCCAGCGAGGCCGCATGCAGGAACAGGCGCTTCAGTCCGATCTGCTCACGAAGCCGCTTGTTGACCGCCGGATCGCCGTATTTGTCGTCACCGGCCACCGGATGACCCAGGTGCTGGGCATGCACGCGGATCTGGTGGGTGCGACCGGTTTCGATGCGCACCTCGCAGTACGAATGGCCGCCGCGACGCTCCAGCACGCGGAAGTGGCTGATCGATTCCTTGCCGATCGCGTTCACCTGCACATGGCGCTCGCCGCCCTGGCGCAGACCCACGTGCAGCGGCGCATCGACCGTCATCACGCCGTCGGGCATGCGTCCGGTCAGCAGGGTCAGGTAGCGCTTGCGGATGCCGGCGCCGTGGTCTTCACGCAGCAGCGCCTGCAGTTCGCTCAGCGCCGAGCGCTTCTTGGCCACGATCAGCAGGCCCGAGGTGTCGCGATCCAACCGGTGGACCAACTCCAGGGTCTGCCCCGGACGCAGCGCGCGCAGGGTCTCGATGGCGCCAAAGCTGATGCCGCTGCCGCCGTGGCTGGCCACGCCGGTGGGCTTGTTCAGGGCCAGCAGGCGGGCATCCTCGAACACGATGGCCTGCTCCAGGCGTCGCATGAACGCCTCCGGCGGACCGGCCTTGTCTCCCTCTTCGGTGAGACGAACCGGCGGCACTCGCACCTCATCACCCGCCTCGAGCTTGCGTTCGGCCTTGGCGCGGCCACCATTCACCCGCACCTGGCCGCTGCGTACCAGCTTGTAGACCAGGCTGCGCGGGGCGCCCTTCAGCTGGCCGAGCAGGAAGTTGTCCAGACGCTGGCCGGCGCGGTCGGCGGGAACGGTGATCATGCGCACGGAAGGCTTGTCGCCAGCGGGCTTGGTGGGGTCTTGGGCAGTCATCAGGCTGTTTATTCTGTTACACTCGGGGGGCGAGATAAGGGATTGATTTCGTTGGAAGTTACTCAGGGCCAGAAGCCCAGCTTCCGACGAATCCGGCACAGTGCGCGACCACCGCCCGCGGGGCGGCCATGTTAGCGGCTCACCGGCCTTCCCGGCCATCGCCGGATGCCTGACACGCAACCGTGCTGAACATGTCCCGCGTGGCGCTCCAGCCTGGCTGACAGCTGCCTGCGGCCTGTAACACCCCAAAACCCATAAGAGTGAAGCGCTCCCGCGGCCTGCCGTGGTGTCGTAGCGCTGGAAACCCAAGCCGCCCTCCCCGCGCTTGCGCGAATGGGCGGCGAACCGTGTCCAGAGGCGAAACCCCATGGCGTTCCGCGCGGTAGCCGCTTGCGAGGAACGCAACAATGAAGCGAATGCTGATCAACGCCACGCAGGCTGAAGAGCTGCGTGTTGCCATCGTGGATGGCCAGTCGTTGTATGACATCGACATCGAGCAGCCGTCGAAGGAACAGAAGAAGTCCAACATCTACAAGGGCCGGATCTTCCGCATCGAGCCCTCGCTGGAAGCGGCCTTCGTCGAATACGGTGGTGGCCGCCATGGCTTCCTGCCGCTGAAGGAAATCTCCCGCGATTACTTCCAGGCCGGTGTCGACCACAACAAGGCCGGCATCCGCGAACTGCTGAAGGAAGGCCAGGAGATCGTCGTCCAGGTCGACAAGGAAGAGCGTGGCAACAAGGGCGCCGCCCTGACCACGTTCATCTCGCTGGCCGGCCGTTACATGGTGCTGATGCCGAACTCGCCCAGCGCCGGCGGTGTCTCCCGTCGCATCGAGGGCGAAGATCGGGCCGCCCTGAAGGACGCCCTGGACAAGCTGAACATCCCCGACGAAATGGGCGTGATCATCCGTACCGCTGGCGTCGGCCGCGATGCGGAAGAGCTGCAGTGGGACCTGGACTACCTGCTCAACGTCTGGCGTGCCATCGCCGAAGCCGCGCTGAGCAAGCCGGCCCCGTTCCTGATCTACCAGGAATCGCGCCTGATCGTGCGTGCCCTGCGTGACTACCTGCGCGCCGACATCGGCGAGATCCTGGTGGACACCGAGGAGATGTACGAGCACGCCCGCGAGTTCATGCAGCAGGTGATGCCGCAGACCCTGCGCAAGCTCAAGCACTACAAGGACGACATCCCGCTGTTCAACCGCTTCCAGATCGAATCGCAGATCGAAGGCGCTTACGAGCGCAACGTACGCCTGCCGTCGGGCGGCTCGATCGTGGTCGACCAGACCGAAGCGCTGACTGCGGTTGACGTGAACTCCTCGCGCGCCACCAAGGGCAGCGACATCGAGGACACCGCGTTCCAGACCAACCTGGAAGCGGCCGAGGAAGTGGCCCGCCAGCTGCGCCTGCGCGACCTGGGTGGCCTGGTGGTCATCGATTTCATCGACATGGCCTCCAACAAGCACCAGCGCGAGGTCGAGAACCGTCTGGCCAACGCGCTGAAGTACGACCGCGCCCGCGTCCAGGTCGGCCGCATCTCGCGCTTCGGCCTGCTGGAAATGAGCCGCCAGCGCCTGCGCCCGAGCCTTGGCGAGTCCAGCCAGATCGTCTGCCCGCGTTGCGACGGCCACGGCCGCATGCGCAGCGTCGAGTCGCTGTCGCTGTCGATCATCCGCGTTGCCGAAGAGCATGCGATGAAGGAGAACACCGGGCAGGTGCTGGTGCAGGCCCCGGTGGAGATCGCCAACTACCTGCTGAACGAAAAGCGCAGCGCCCTGCGCGAGATCGAACAGCGCCACGAGGCGCCGATCGTGATCGTCGCCGACGAGCAGCTGCACACCCCGCACTACACCGTCACCCGCCTGCGCGAGAACGAGCTGGGTGAAGAGAGCAACAAGCCCAGCTACCAGCGCGGCACCCCGCGCAAGTTGCCGGTGCACGCGCTGACCAAGGGCCAGCTGAACATCCCGCCGCCGGCGGTGACCCAGGTCAAGCACACCTCCCCGGCCCCGGTGCGCGAGGAAGTGGAGCCGGCCGCAGCGGCCCCGGCCCCGGTCGTGGCAGCGCCGGTGGCGCCGGCCCCGAGCGGCGGCGTGATCGGTTGGCTCAAGCGCGTGTTCGGTGGCGAACCGGCCCCGCGCCGGCGCCGGTCGCGCCGGCAGGGCGTCAGTCGCAGGACGGTGGCCGCAAGGACCGCAACAAGGATCGCAACAAGGACCGCAAGGACCGTCGCGACGACAATCGTGGCAACGGCGGCAACGGCAACGCGCAGCAGCAGAAGGACGGCGGCAACCGCAAGGACCGTGGTGAGCAGCGCAAGGACGGCCGCAACGGCAATGCCCAGCAGCATCCGCAGCAGGGCAAGCAGAAGGAGTCGCAGCAGAAGGATGGCCAGCAGCAGCCGCAGCAGCAGAACAAGCCGCGCAACGAGCAGCAGGGCCAGAACCAGAACCAGCAGCAGCCGAAGCTGAAGCAGCCCAAGCAGCCGCGCCAGCAGCAGGACGGTGACAAGCCGGCCGAGAAGCCGCAGCGCGGTGCCGCCGAAGCACAGGCCGAGGCCGTGACCGCGGCAGCAGCCGTGGCCGCCACCGCCGTCGCCGCCAATGTGGTGACCGCGCAGGAAGCCACTGCACCGGTCGCCCCGGTTGCGCCGGTGGCCGCCGCTCCGGTGGACACTGCAGCACCGGTCGAGACCGGTGCCAACGCTGCCAGCGAGACCGAGGTGGTTGCGATTGCCGAAGAGGCTGCAACCGACGCCAATGGCGAGCAGGCAGGCGAAGGCGCGACGCGACGTCGTCGTGGCCGTCGTGGTGGCCGTCGTCGTCGTCGCGGGGGCGCCGAGAACGCCGCCGGCAGCGACGTCCTGGGCGATGACCAGGACGATGGTGACGACGGTGATGACGCCGACGGCGCCGAGCCGAACGTCGACAGCACTGCCGGCACTGCGCCGGTCGCTGCTGCGCAGCCGGCCCGTTCGCAGCCGGAGTTCGACTTCGATGACGAAGCCGAACCGACCGCTGCCGACGCCGCGAAGCCGGTCCGTGCTGCCGCCGCCGTTGCCGCGGCACCGCTCGCCGTAGTGAGCAGCGCCGTGGTCGAAGCCGCTGCCCCGGTCGTGGCTGAAGTACAGGCCCCGGTCGAAGCTGCTGCGAAGACTGAAACGGCGTCCTCGCCGGTGCAGACCAGCATGCTCGATGCCATCGACGCCGCGACCCCGGCCCAGCCGGTAGCCGCTGCCGCGCCGGCAATCGAAGCCATTGCACCGGTGACCGAAGCAAAGCCGGCCGCGGTTGAAGCAGCCCCGGTTGTTCAAGCAGCTTCGGTTGTTGAAGCTGCTCCGGTGATCGAAGCGAAGCCGGAGATTGTTGAAGCCGCTCCGGTGGTCGATGCCGAGCCGGTGGTCGTTGAGGCTGCGCCGGTGGTTGAAGCCAAGCCGGTCGTCGAGCCCGTCGTGGCCGCCGAGCAGCCGGTCGCTCCGGTGGCGGTGGAAGCCGCGCCGGTGGACGCTTCGGCCCCGGTCGCCGAAGCAGTGGTGACGCCGTCGATTGACCCGGTCGCCGATGGCCACACCGACGCTGCAGCCCAGGCTGCAGAAGCCAAGGCCGACGAAGAAGACGAAGAAGCCGCCAAGCGCACGCCGCCGGCGAACTGATCGCTCTTTGTCGCGTGAAAACCAAACGGCGGGGATCAATGATCCCCGCCGTTTTGTTTGTGCATCGGGCGCGTGCAGCGCTCTGGTAGCGGCCGACCCTGGACGGCGCCGTTGTTGGAGCGGACGCGGACACGCCCGTGCCAACCAAGGTTGGCACCCACCAGGGCACAACCCGCGCACGGTCACTGCTCTGGTAGAGGCCAACCTCGGTTGGCGCCGTTGTTGAAGCGGACGCGGACACGCCCGTGCCAACCAAGGTTGGCACCCACCAGGGCACAACCCGCGCACGGTCACTGCTCTGGTAGAGGCCAACCTTGGTTGGCGCCGTTGTTGGAGCGAACGCGGACACGCCCGTGCCAACCAAGGTTGGCAGCTACCAGGACATCAGCGCGCCGGTGCGAACTGCAACCGGGTCCACACGCCGTAGTGATCGGATGCCCAGCGACCGCTGTCGTCGGGCTGGTCGAACAGCAGCTTCGCCTCGCGTGCGACCATCTCGTCCTGCTGGAAGAAGATGTGGTCGATCCGCAAAGACGCTTGGTAGTAGTGACGATTGAGCGTACTGACCCCGGCCAGGTCGGTGTTGACATGCACGCTGCCGTAGCTGTCGCCGTAGTGGCTGCGCAGCTCGCTCAGGTCGCCTGCATCCACCAGTGCATTGAAGTCACCAGCGATCACCACCGGTGCGCCCGCCGACGTCGCGCTGATGAAGCGCAGCAGGTCCTCGACCTGGCTGCGACGGATGCGCTGCCCACTCTCATCACTGCGCTCGTTCAGATGCGTGGCGTAGACGTTCACCGGCGCGCCGTCGACGTCGATGCGCAGGTGAGCAACGGTGCGGTAGTCGTCCAACGGCTGCAGCAGATGATCCCCCTGGGCGAGGATCGGCCGCCGGGTCAGCAGCGCATTGCCGTAGCGCTTCGGTGCGCCCACCGGATCGGTAGACACGAACACGTACCTGTAGCCGAGTTGGCTGGCCAGCCATTGCGCCTGGTTGCGCACGTTGCGGCGCTGGATCACCTCCTGCAGGGCAACCGCATCCGGCTGCAGACGCTTGAGCTCGGCCAGGATGGTGCGGCGCCGGCTCGGCCAGTCTTCGCGGTCATGATGCAGGTTGAAGGTGACCATGCTCATGCCCGGCGCGCTGGCAACGTCGGCCGCCGCAGTCGTGGCAACCGGTTCGGCCGCCATCATCACGCCCGGCAATGCCAATGCCATTGCCAGCCCCAGGGCACGCACGGTCGTGCGCACCCTCTCCCCCTGCTGCTTCATCGTTACTGTCCCTTGCGCTCGGCGCGGCGCACCGCGTTCGGCACTTCGATCTCGACCCGCGCCGGCAGCTGGTGCACGTGCAGTTCCCTGTTGACCCACTCGGCGGCTTCGCCGTTGACCGTCGCCTCGCCCGGATCACCCGCGTACGGCCATGGCAGCACCACGCCACCGGCCGGTGGCACCAGGCCCGGCTGCACCTCCAGCACCAGCTGCTTGTCGCTGCGCTGCAGGCGGTAGTTGAGCTGGCCCTGCGGCGTACGCAGGCCCTGAACGGCGATGCCCTCGCCCTGCAGCCACGCGGTCGGTACACCGGCAGCCAGCACCAGCGCATCGTCCATGTCGCGGTTGTAGGCGAACATGTCCAGCGCCGAGCGCACGAAGTCCGAAGCCACCCAGGCATGCGGCAGGTCACCGACGAAGAACGGCTTGCGCGGCGTGCGCGAAACCACCTCGGCCCACTGGTTCCAGGCCTGCGGTGCGCGATCCTTGAAGAAGAACTCGGTGGCCTGCCAGGCGCGGTCGCGCCAGCCCAGGCGCACGAACGCGGCCACGTTGCGCCACTCGTACGGGGTGTAGTCCTTCCACTCGCGCTTGCCATCGCGACGCGCCACGAACTCCTTCCAGTAGCGATCGAAGGTAGCCTCCAGTGCCTGCTGCGGCAGCCTGCCCTGCTCACCGCCCGGCGCCAGCGCGATGGTGGTCGAGGTCGCGTCGAAGTCGCCCAGCTCGGCCGAGCCCGGCAGGTAATCGATCTTGTGCTGCTGCATCGCCGACAGCAGCGAGGCCTGCAGGTCAGCACGGAACTGGTCTCGCGATTCGGCCATCTGCATCGACTCGACCTTGCCCAGCTGGGTCGCCAGCAGCGCCGCGTCCTTGTAGCCGCGCAGCGCCCAGAAGTTGTCCCAGTACGAGTGCATCGGCTTGGCCGAATAGCCTTCGTGGCTGATCGAGGCCGGCATCATGCCGTAGAAGGCCGGATTGCGTGCGCGGTTCTCCTCGGTGCGCTCGCTGGACCGCAGCTGCTCCATGTAGCTGTAGGCGCCCTGCACGTGCGGCCACATCAGCTCGACGAAGGTACTGTCGCCGGTGTAGCGCCCGTATTCGGCAATGCTGTAGATCAGCTCGCCATGACTGTCGTTCTCCGGCACCGGGTCGCTGCCACGTGCATCGACACAGCACGGCACCTTGCCGTTCTCGAACTGGTAGGGCGCATACCAGTTGATGTAGTCGCGCACCGCATCGCTGCGGCCCATGCGCAGCAGGCCCTCGGAGATCATCGCGCCATCGCGTATCCAGCTGCGCGCATACGAGCGCGTGCCCGGCTGCAGGCGCGGCCCCACGCGCGAAATCAGCATGTGCGCGACTGCCGTACGCAGGGTGTCGACCAGCGGCTGGCCCGCAGCGGGCACCTGCAGCGAGACCACGCCCAGCTTCTGCCGCCACTGCTCGGCCACCTGCGCCTGCGCCTTGGCCACGTCCAGCGCCTGCGGCGCCCAGCCACCGGTCTGCGGCAGTACCACCGCCACCTCGCGGCTCTGGCCGGGCTCGAGCGTGATCGTATAGATCAACGCGCCCGACGCCATGCCGGTGTTGTCCTTCACTGCAGTGGTGGCCGGATACTTTCCGTCCGCCAGATGCATCGCATCGAGCTTGCCGTCGAACGTACTGGCAAAGCGTGCGTCCGGCACCTGCAGCGGGTAGATGCGCGGCTCACCGTTGACCCGCACCAGTTGCTCGCCCACGTCCAGTGCATCGATGCGGCTGAAGCCACCGACGGTGTTGAGGAACTGGGTGGGCGGATTGACCTGCCACGGACGGATCGCCAGTGCCAGGGTGTACTCGTGCGCGACCTTGTCCGGATTGCTCAGCCGGTAGCGGCCGATCAGCTGCGCGCGCTCCGGCGTGCCCTGCACGAAACTTGTCACCGCCAGGCCGGCCTTCTCATGCACCCAGTCGACGTTGGCGATCGGCAGGTAGTGATCCTGCAGCGACTGGGTGATGGCCACCTTCGACCAGTCCAGCAGCTTGCCGTCGAGGCGGATGAACGGTTCGATGCTGAAGCTGCCCTTGGCCGGCTCCAGTGCGCCGTCCTCACTGATCAACGCCTGTTCCTGGCCGCCATCAAGGCCCAGCAGAGTCCAGTACGGCTGTTCGCCCACGTAGGCACGCGGCAACGACCCGCGCGGCAGGTCGGCGGCCACCGAGGACAGGAACGCGTTCGGCGTGGCCGCGAAGGCCAGCGGCTTGAGCGCGATGTCACGGATGCCATAGCGCCAGTTCGGGCCATCCTGCAGATCGAAGCGCACGTAGCGCGCATCGGTGTCCGGCAGCGCAAGCCAGTCGCGGCCACCCGCACCGCTGGTGACTTCGCGCACGGTACGCCAGTCACGGCCGTCCTCGGAGGTGCGCACGGTGTAGCGACGCGCTTCCAGGTTCGGCAGCCAGTCGATCACCGCACCGCCGATCTCGCGGCTCTTGTGCAGGTCCAGGCTGATGGTCTGCTGCTTGACGCCACCGCTGATCCAGAACGTATCGCTCTTGCCGTCGATCATGCGGTCCTGCAGCGCGGTGGCGGTGTCGGCGATCACCGACGGCACCAGCGCCGAATCATCCTGCGGCGGCAGGCCCTGCAGGGTCAGCTTGTCGAAGCACACCGTGCCGCGGCCGCCGACCTTGCTGTAGATGGTGAATTCGACGGCGGCGCTGCGTGCCATCTCCTTCTCGGGCGAGGGCCCCCATGCCTTGTCGATCTGCCGACGCCGGTACTCGACCGGCGTCCATGCCTTGGGGAAGCTGTAGCCGGGACGGTTGACCCACCAGACGTTGTCGCCGCTGGCGTCGATCAGCTTGAACTGCAGGTCGTTGCCCGGTGAATCACCGCGCAGCTGGAAGCCGAAGCGGTAATTGACCGGGTACTCGACGTTCAGCGCACGACGGATGCCGACGTAGCCGGAGACATCGTGGAAGTCATAGTCCAGGCACAGCGCGCGGCCGCCACCGGCGCCACTGACCGGTCGCAGAGAACCACTGACCTGGTCGGACAGCACCAGCTTCCAGGCCGCGATGTCGTCGAAATCGTCCAGCACCTTCGGTGCCGGCAGCGCCGGAGGTGCGGCGATCGCCAGGGAGGTCCACAACAGGCCCAGTCCAACGGCGATCGCTCGCTTCATCCTTTGACGCTCCCCAACAACAGACCTTGGATGTAGTACCGCTGCAGCACCAGGAACAGCGCCAGCACCGGAACCACGGTGACCACCGCGCCGGCCATCATCATTTCCACGTCCATGATGTGCTCGCGCGAGAGGGTGGCCAGCGCCACCGGCAAAGTGTAGTGCTCCTGATCGGTCAGCACGATCAACGGCCACATGAAATCGTTCCATGCGCCCATGAAAGTGAAGATTGCCAGGGTCACCAGCACCGGCTTGAGCATCGGCAGCACGATCTGGAAGAAGATGCGCAGCTCCCCTGCCCCGTCGATGCGGGCCGCTTCCAGCAGTTCGTCCGGAATCGAACGCGCGTACTGGCGCACCAGGAAGATGCCGAACACGCTGGCCAGCGCCGGCACGATCACGCCGCCGAAGCTGTTGACCAGGCCCAGCTGCTTCATCAGCAGGAACAGCGGCAGCATCGCTACCTGTGCCGGGATCACCAGCGCCGCCATCAACACCTGGAACAGGCGCTCGCGGCCAACGAAGTTCAGCTTGGCGAAGGCGTAGCCGGCCATCGTGTTGAGCAGCAGCGAACCCAGGGTGATGCCGACCGACACCAGCAGGCTGTTGGCGAAGTTGCCGCCCATGCCGGTGCGCGCGAACAACTCATGGTAGTTGCGCGTGGTGATGCTGGACGGCAGCAGCGGCGGCGGGAAGTGGGTCGCCTCGCCCTGCGGCATGAACGAGACCGAGAGCATCCACAGCAACGGCGCCAGGCTGACCAGGGCCAGCACCAGCAACGCACCATTGATCAACCACGGGTACCAGCGCGACTGGCCGATTTCACGACTCATACCAACTGCCTCTTGCGGCCGAAACGCAGCATCACGGTGGTCACCGCCAGGATGATCAGGAACAGCAGGAACGCCACCGCGGAGGCGCGTCCCAGGTTCCACCACTTGAAGCCTTCCTCGAACATGAAATACAGCACGCTGACGGTACTCTGCAGTGGGTCGCCACGGGTCATCACGTAGGGCTCTGCGAACAGCTGGAAGTAGCCGGACACGGTGATCACGCCGACCACCAGCAGCACCGGGCCGAGCATCGGCAGGGTGATGTGCAGGAACTGCTTCCAGCGCGAGGCACCGTCGATGCGGGCGGCCTCGTACAGGTCATGCGGGATCGCCTGCAGGCCCGCCAGGAAGATCACCATGTTGTAGCCGAAGTTCTTCCACACCGCGAACAGCATGATGGTCGGCATCGCCCAGTTGGGATCGCCCAGCCAGTCGATCGGACTGATGCCCAGATGGCCCAGGCCGTAGTTCACCAGCCCGTAGCTGGTATGGAACAGGTAGCGCCAGATCACCGCCACCGCTACCAGCGTGGTCACCACCGGCGCGAACAGCGCGGTGCGGAACAGCGCCTTGAAGCGCGCGGCCGGTGCATTCAGCAGCATCGCTGCGCCCAGCGACACGCCAATCGACAACGGCACGCCGATCAACACGAAGTAAGTGGTATTCCACAACGACTTCCAGAACATCGGTGTCTGTAGCAGATCGATGTAGTTGCCCAGGCCGACAAAGCGCAGGTTGCTGCTGTCAGCCAAGGCATACAGGTCGAAGTCGGTCACGCTCAGCGCCAGCGCCGAAGCCACCGGCAGGCCGAAGAACACGCCCAGCACGATCAGCGAGGGACCGGCGAAGATCCAGCCGGCAAGCGAAGTACGTTTCATTGCACGCTCCCGGCGGCCACGGCACTGCTCGATTGCGGCGCCGGCACGCGCTGCTGCAGGCGTTGTTGTTCATGCATCCAGCGGCGCTTGGCCAGCACCTTGTCCACGCGCTGGTCCAGCTCTTCCACGGCCTGGTCCTGCGCCAGGCCACCGCGCACCACCTTCTCGGTGACGATGCGCATTTCCTGCACGATGCGCTCCCACTCAAGCACCTTCGGGGTCGGCTTGACCCGCTCCAGCTGGTCGCGGAACGCGGCCGCCAGCGGATCGTTGGCCAGCGACGGGGCACTCCAGGCGCTGCGGCGCGGCGGCAGGTCACCGATGATGGAATGGAAGCGGGCCTGGATGTCCGGGCGCGACAGGAACTCGATCAGCTTCCACGACGCTTCCTTCTGCTGCGACTTGCGGAAGATCACCAGGCTGGTCCCCGGCAATGCCGGCGCCCGGACCGTCCGGACCCGGCAGCGCGGCCGTGCCCCACTGCCCTTCCAGTTCCTTGGGCTGCAGCTTCTTGAACTCGCGGATGTTCCAGGGGCCGGAAATGTAGAACACGTTGAAGCCGCGGAAGAACTCATCCCAGACGTTGGAAATCTGCGTCTCGGACATCTTCGGCGCCCAGCCCTGCTCAAACATGTTGGCGTAGAAGGCCAACGTGCGGCGGAACCCCGGGCTGGCGAAATTGCCGCGGGTGTCATCGTCGCGCAGCAGCGGATCGGGCTGCTGCAGCGCCAGCGACAACTGCTGCTCGAACTCGTTGATCGGCATCAGCACCGCATAGCGGTTCGGGCCCTGCATGCGCTTGATCGCCGCCATCTGTTCGTCCCACTCCGCCCACGTGCGCGGCGGGTGGTCGTAGCCGGCCTTGGCCAGCAGATCCTTGCGGTAGTAGATCAGACGCGTGTCGACATACCACGGCACGCCGACCAGCTCGCCATGGATCACATTGGTATCCCAGATGCCCTGGAAGTAGTCCTTCGGGTCGACCACGGCCGAACGCTGCACGAACGGCTGCAGCGGGGTCAGCGCATCCAGCTCGGCGAACTCCGGCACCCAGGTGTTGCCGAGCTGGCACACGTCCGGCAGGCCGTCGGCGGCGAACGCGGTCAGCAGCTTTTCGTGCGCAGCGGTCCACGGGATGTTCTGCACATCCACCTTGATGCCCGGGTTCTCGGCTTCGAACTCATGGATCAGTTCGCTGACCACCTCGGCTTCGCGGCCCATCGCCCAGAAGCGCACGGTGGTGGTGCCCGGTTCGGTGCGGGCGCAGCCGGCCACGGCCAGTGCGGCCAGGGCTGGCAGTGTCCAGCGGCGCAGACGGTCGATCCAGTTCGGCATCGGGTTACTTGCCCTGGCCTGTGTTGCGGTTGGCATTGTTCTTCTGTTCCTGCGCGGCAGCCGCGCGTGATTCGGCGATACCCACCGCGCGTGCCGCTGCGGCCTTTTCGTCTTTCTGCAGTTCCAGCGGCTGGAACGAACCTTCCGGCGCCAGCCAGCCACCACTGAACCCCGCCCGCTCCAGGCCCTTGCGGATGTACGGATTCTTCTTCATCACTTCCCAGACGAAGTCATTGCGGTAGTTGGCGATCATGGTCAGGATCGGCCCCTGGTCGATGGCGATGTAGTCGCTGGCGACCCAGCCACGATCCGGAACCACGCGGCCGGTCTTGATCGGGATGTCGTAGTTGAAGCTGGGATTGAACGAATCCAGGAAGCCGTAGCTGGAATAGATGTAATCGCCGTAGCGCTTGTGCATCTCCAGCGTGGCCGGGATCACCTGTTCCGGCGCGAACACCACCGACGCGATCGCGGCAGTGGGGGCGATGGTGCCGTCATCGAAATTCTCGCGCAGGCCAGCGCCGCGTGAAGAGTAATGGCGGAACTGGCGCTGCTCGCCGCGATAGTCCTGGGTGGTGTTCTGTGGTCCGTCGCTGGCGGTCAAACCCCACACGTTTTCGCCGTACTCCTTCCACTGCATCGGATTGGCGATGGCATACTCGCGCTGGGCCAGGGCGGCCGAGCGGCTGTTGAGGAAGTAGGTGCTGCCACGCTCGCGCATGTACGCGTCCTGGATGTCGCGGAAGTCGATCCAGACATGGCTGTACTGATGGCCGAACAGCGGGCCGAAGGACAGGTACTCCTGGCCTTGGTAGACGCCCCAGTCGTTGTCATAGGTACGCGTCCACACCGTCCACGCATCCGGGCTGACCGGGTGCGTCGGCGAACCCAGGGCGAGGATGTAGACCATCATCGCCTCGTTGTAGCCCATCCAGTCGTGGTCGATGAAGCCGCTCTCGGGGAACCAGCCCATCGAGATCAGCGGCGCGCGCTGCTGCAACCATGGCCAGTCGACCTTCTTGTACAACATATCGGCGATCTGGCGGATTTCCTTCTCGCGCGGATCGTCACCGTCGTAGTACGACTGCGCGAATAGCACGCCCATCATCAGCAGCGCGGTATCCACCGAGGACAGCTCGACCCAGCTGTCGTAGCGGCGGCCTTCCTGCATGTCCAGGAAGTGGTAGTAGAAGCCCTTGTAGCCGGCCTTGCCGGTGCGCTGCGGGCCCATCGGCACGTCGCGGAAGAACTTCAGGGTGGTCAGGGTGCGGTCGATCGCCTGGTTGCGGCTGACCCAGCCGTTCTCGATGCCGATCGGATAGGCGGTCAGCGCGAAGCCGACCGAGGCGATGCTGGCGAACGGCCGCGACGGGTAGCGGTCCGGGGTCAGGCCGTTGATCTCGTTGGTGGTGTCCCAGAAGAACTGGAAAGTACGGCGCTCGATGTCATCGAACAGCGGCGGCAGCTCCGGCTTCATCGGCCGCGGCGGTGCATCGGCCTCGATCAGGATCACCGGCGGCCGCGGCTTGGCAGGCTCCTGCTGGGCCGGCTGGCAGGCAGCAGCAGCCAGGCTCAACGCCGCGGCGGACAACAGATGGCGTGCCTGCATGGCGCGATTCCTCCGGTGGTCTGATCGATGGGAAAGCATAACGTCCAATGATCTGAAATCGTTTACAAGCTGCGTTCAAAAAAAAACCACGAAAAACGTGGTTTGACACCGCGATCATTGCCCACGCCGCTGCCCCCTGCCCGGCAGCGGCGTGGGCAATGGACCGGCACGAAGCCGGCCATTGCCGTTTTCACGCGACCGATGCCGCCGGCGGAGCGGCGGCATCGGGTCGTGCATCTACACCCGGGCTTAGAAGCGGAAGCCCACTTCGGCCTTGATCTGACGCGGCGTACCGATGATGTCGCCGGTCTCGTTGTAGCTGGCCTGCAGCTTGCCGTTGGTCTTGACGTAGTTGTAGGTGGAGAAGTTGTCGAAGTTGAAGACGTTGATGATGTCGATACGTGCGTACAGCTCGGTATCGCCCGGCATCTTGAACGTCTTCGTCGCCTGCAGGTCGACCGAACGGTAGCCGAAGATCTTGCCGCCCACCAGGAACTTGCCGGTGGCGTTGGGCACGGCCGCCTGCGGCGTCGGCAGGGTGTAGCCGCTGGCCTGCATCACCGGGTACCAGTCGTTGACGGCGGTCGGGGTGGCCAGGGTGATCTTGCCGCCGAAGGTGATGCCCCAGAAGCCCGCGTACGAACCGGTCACCACCAGGCGGTGGCGCGGTGCGCCGTTGGAGCGGATGGTCGGATAGTCGCCGATCAGACCGCGGTCAAACGCGTACTTCTCGTTGATGTCGCGATTGTGGCGGGCGGTGGTCCAGGTATAGGCGATGGAGGTACCCCAGCCGCTTTCCTTGGTGAACGGCTTCTGCGCCGACAGCAGCACCTGGGTGGCACGGGTCTTGATGCCCTGCTGGCCGATGATCAGGCTGCCGAAGCCCGGCACGTTGCAGCTCCACGCCTGGCTCAGGCCCGGGTCGGTGCCACCGCACAGGCGCGGGTCATCGAAGAACTGGCCGGTCGGGTAACGGTTGCCCAGGGTGAAGGCGAAACCGTCGTAGCTCAGGGTGCGAGCGATGGTGGCGTCGGTCAGCCACTCGCCGATCCGGTTGCTCATGCCCAGGCTGAACTGGTCCGAGTACGGCGCCTTCAGCTTGTTGTTCAGCAGGTCCACTTCCAGACCGGCATTGCTGGTCGCGCCGACCAGGGACTGCAGGTTGCCGATGCCGTTGAGCAGGTTCGGGTTCCAGTCATAGCAGGCGGCCTGGCCGTTGATGCAGGTGCCGGTGGCCGGGTTGCGGAAGTAGATGGTCGGCTGCGGCAAAGCCAGCTTGGTGGTTTCCAGCTGCAGGTTGTCGAACAGGTCGCGGTCGTAGGACCGGCCGGCACCGCCGTGGATCACGTGCTGCTCGTCGGCATTGATGTCATACGAGAAGCCCAGGCGCGGCTGCCAGGCATCCTTGAACGCCTTGCGGTTGTGACCGTTGCTGATGTAGTCGCTGATGTCCAGGCCACCCAGTGCCAGCGAATCGGCGTAGGTCTGGCCGGCGGGCGCACGCGGATCCTGCGAATAGATGGCGTCGACCACCTGCTGCGGGGTGACGAAATTCAGGTAGGTCGGGGTCTTTTCGTAGTCCCAGCGCAGGCCGATGTTCAGCTGCAGGTGGTCGTTGACCTGCCAGTCGTCCTGGATGAACACACCGTACTGCTTGGACTTCGAACGCACTTCGCCGGACACGCCCGACACGCCGGTCACCGGCTTGACGAACTGCGCCTTGTACGGAATCGAATCCGGGAAGTCCGGGTCTCCCAGGGAATAGGTGAAGGTCGGGTTGATCTGCGCCGCGTCGGAAGCGTACAGGTCGATCTGCTTGTACTTCACGCCCATCTTGATGGTGTGGTCACCGGCCCACTGGATGCCATCCAGGGTCAGGTTGTCTTCGATCGACCAGCCCTTCTGGCCCTTCACCTGCGAATCCAGAGCCGATGCACCGCCGATCTTCACCACGGTGCGGTCTTCGGGACCGTCCGGCGCGGTGTAGGTGATGCCGTTGGCCAGGGTCAGCGGGGTCGGATTGTTGAACGAATCCTCGTGGGTGACCATCAATTCGTTGTAGTAACGCTCACCGCTGTGGTTCCAGCGCAGGGCGTAGCGACGGTCGGTATTGACCACTTCGCGCCCGGCCTGCGGCGAGGTCTGGCCACTGAACTGCGACTGGGTTTCGTCGCGGTCCTGGAAGGTCAGTTCAATGCGATCGTTGTCGGTCGGCTCGAAGTCGATCTTGCCGAAGATCAGATCCTGCTGGAACGGCTGGCTGGCCGGGCCGAGGCCGGCGGCGCCGGCCGGCGGCAGCAGGCCCGCAGCGCCGGTGACCGCGCCGTCCGGCGCGATGGTGACCGGCAGATCGAAGCGCTTGGCTTCGTAGGTGACAAAGAAGTGCGCCTTGTCCTGGATGATCGGGCCGCCCAGGGCGAAGCCGTATTCCTTCTCGGCCGAGACCATCTTGTCCTTGCCGCCCTGACGCTCGGCCGGGGTCTTGGCACGCATGTCCTCATCGGTGTAGCGGTAGAACGCCTCACCCTTGAACTCATTGGTACCGGACTTGGTCGCAGCAGTCACTGCGGCGCTCGACACCTGGCCATACTCGGCCTTGTAGTTGCCGCTGATGACCTTGTATTCACCGATGGCCAGCTGCGGGAACGGGTTGCCGGCGCTGCCGGACTGGCCGGCCACGCCGCCACCCTTGACGTAGCTCTTCTGGCCCACGCCGTCGATGTACACATTGGTGCCATCGGCATTGGTGGCACCGCCGCGCAGCGAGGTATTGCCCTTGGCGTCACGGGTGAAGATCAGGCCCGGCACCGCGTCGGCGAACTCCAGGAAGTTGCGCGAGACCTGCGGGGTGGTCTGGATCTGCTGCAGGCTGACGGTCTTGCCGACTTCGGAGGTGCGCACTTCCTGCAGCAGGGTCGGCGCGACGACGTTGACAGTGTCCAGGTTGGTGGCCGCGGTCGAACCCGGGGTGCTGCTGGCAGCGCCGGCAAAGTTCAGCGTAGCGGTCGAGGCCACGGTGACGGTGACCTTCTGCGACTGGCCGTTGGCAACCACGTCGTAGGTGCCCGGGTCCAGGCCCATCAGCGAGTAGCTGCCATCGGCACGCACGGTGCCGCGACGGACGGTACCGGTGGCCACGTTGGTGGCGGTGACTTCGGCGCCGGCCTGGGCGCCGGAAACCTGGCCGCGCAGGCTGGCGTTGGCCGACTGCGCCATGACGTTCGGAGCGGCGGCCAGCATCAGGCAGCTGACCAGTGCGGTGCTCAGCAGCCGGCGTGCCGGCGTGCGGAAGGTGGTGTGCATCATCAACTCAATCTCCGGGTGGCGGTAACCGCTTGCGCGGTACCTGCGATCAATCAAAAAAGAAGGAACGCCTCTGGCTTCAATGGCCCGATGGCGGAGTGGTGGAATCGCGAACTATCAAGCGGGGAACCAGGGTCTGCTTGTCCCCTGTCCCGTCCGTGGAGGTGCCGTCCATCAACTGCAGCAGGCGCGTCATGGCCCGGTCGCCGAGCTCGGCGATGCTGACCTGCATGGTGGTCAGCGACGGGTGGACGAAACGCGCCAGTGGAATGTCATCGAAACCCGCCAGGGCGACATCGGCCGGAACACGGACCCCTGCCTGCGTGAACGCATACAGGCAGCCCAGGGCCATCATGTCGTTGGCGGCGAACACGGCATCGGGCAGCGCTCCGGCTGCCAGCAACTCCTGACCGGCGCGATGGCCGGAAGCTTCGTCGAAATCACCGGGCAGCTCGATGCCCTCGGCGCCACTGCCAAAAGCCACCAGCGCGTCACGGAAGCCGCGCAGGCGCTCGCGCGCGTCGAAGTTGAGGTCCGGGCCAGAAATGAATGCAATGCGGCGGTGGCCGGCGTCCAGCAGGTGGCGGGTCATCGCCATCGCACCGGCATGGTCGTCAATGCTCAGCACCGGGTGGTCCTGCCCGGGCAGATAGGTGTTGATCAACACCGTCGGCAACGACTGCGGCAGGTTGTCGGTCAGGAAACCGGGGCTCTCGGCATAGGGCGAGAGCACCAGCAGGCCGTCGACGCGACCGCGCATGGCGCGCAGGGCCGCGCCCTGCTGTTCCTGGTCGCCGTGATAGCTGGACACCAGCAGGTGCTGGCGGCGGCTACGGGCGACGTTGTCGATGCCACGCATCAGCTCGGAGAAGAACTCGCCGTACAGATCCGGCAGCACCACGCCCACCGTATTGGTGCGGCGGCTGCTCAGGCTGCGGGCGGCGGCGTGCGGGGTGTAACGCAGCCGTGCGGCGACCTCCAGCACAAGCTGGCGGACCGGTTCGGCGACATTTTCATGCCCGTTGAGCGCGCGGGAAACCGTGGCCACGGAGACCCGGGCTTCGCGAGCGACGTCTTTGATTGTGATAGCTGCCTTGTTCACGAAGCCGCCCTCCACGGCTTGGACCTACCAGCATTGGCGCGGAATGTAAGCGTTTCCATCTGGGCTTGTAAACAGTCCGTTAGGCGAATGTCCCGAAATGGACATGAAAATCTGTCCGTGGCGAGGCCCGTGCGGACCGGCCGGGACAGTGCGGGACAAGGGCTCAGCCCTGTTCTGACGGGGTATGTGCGCGGATGGACAGCGCGTGGATATCGGTCTCCATCATCGACCCCAGTGCGGCGTACACCGCGCGATGCCGGGCCAGCGGGCCCAGTCCGGCGAAGCGTTCACTGACCACATGCACGTTGAAATGGCCGCGACCGTCGCGCGCACCGGCGTGGCCGGCATGCCGATGGCTGTCGTCTTCGATTTCCAGCACGCTGGGGACCAGCGCCTGTTGCAGCGCATCACGCATTCGCGAGATCCGTTCCGCGTTCACGGCAGCACCTTGCGGAACGGACGCACCTGTACGCGGGTGTAGACGCCGGCCGCAACGTAAGGGTCGGCGTCGGCCCAGGCCTGGGCCTGCAGCAGCGATTCGAACTGCGCGATCACCACCGAACCGCTGAAACCGGCCGGGCCGGGGTCTTCACTGTCCACCGCCGGGCACGGCCCGGCCAGCAGCAGGCGGCCTTCGTCACGCAGCGCGTGCAGCCGCGCCAGGTGCTCCGGCCGCGCCTGCAGCCGCTGCGCCAGCACATCCTGGCCGTCATAGCCTTCAATCACATACCACACGGCATTTCCTCGCTTGCGTTGTCGGGTGCGCAGATTCTAGCCAATGCGGCCCCCGCCCCGGCCCGGCTGGACACTGGCGCGACAAAGGCTTACCCTAGGCTCCATTGCACGTGGCTGGATGCAGCAGCCCGTCGGTTTTTGCGGCCAACGCAGCCCCCGACGACCGTCCCGCTGCTTCAAACCGGTCCACCTGGCCGGGCCACGTAGACGACCTCCCCGTAGTTCCGTCGCTGCCGTTTCCTGCGGCGCGTCCTGCTGTTTGATATGTGTGGAATCGCGCCGATCCCGGCGTGTCTGGTGCCCTGGGGCTCCGTGGCGTTGGCCCGGCGAACCCGGTGCCGCGACTGGTCCGTTGCAATCCTGATGTCCATTAGATGACTTCCGAACTCGCGCTCGACGCGAACCCGCCAACCCGGCCGCCCGCCCCCCAGCAGCAGGAAATGCCGCTGGCCGTGGTGCATGGGCAACCGGTCCTGCAGATTCCGCAGGACCTGTACATTCCGCCGGACGCGCTGGAAGTCATCCTGGATGCCTTCGAAGGCCCACTGGACCTGCTGCTGTACCTGATCCGCCGCCAGAACCTGGATGTCCTGGACATTCCCGTTGCCGAGATCACCCGGCAGTACGTGGAATACATCACCGTGATGCGCGAGCTGCGCTTCGAGCTGGCCGCAGAGTACCTGGTGATGGCGGCGATCCTGGCCGAGGTGAAGTCACGCATGCTGCTGCCGCGCCCGGTCAGCGAGGAAGGCGATGAGGCCGACCCGCGCGCCGAACTGGTGCGCCGGCTGCAGGAGTACGAACGCTTCAAGCAGGCCGCCGAGGACATCGACGCCCTGCCCCGCCAGGATCGCGACACGACGGTGGCGCATGCCTTCATGCCCGAACGCGCCACGGTGAAGCTGCCGCCGCCGGTGGACCTGAAGGAGATGCTGCTGGCGCTGCACGACGTGCTCAAGCGCGCCGAGCTGTTCAGCGGCCACGCCATCAAGCGTGAGGCACTGAGCGTGCGGCAACGCATGGGCGAAGTGCTGGGACGCCTGGAAGATGGCAAGTTCTATCGTTTTGAAGGGTTGTTCACGGCCGAAGAAGGCAAGCTGGGCGTGCTGGTCACGTTCCTGGCGGTGCTGGAGCTGGCCAAGGAACAGCTGCTGGACATCGTCCAGGAAGAACCGCTGGCGCCGATCTACGTGAAATCGCTGGCCGCCGGCAACACCAATGCCCCGCTGCAGTTCAGCAGCGAATTCGACGACAACGACGCCGCCAATGCAGACGAGTGAGCGCTGACTGCCGATGGATCAATTGCTGATCAACCGCATTGTCGAGGGTGCCCTGCTGGCCTCCAGCCAGCCGCTCACCCTGGCCCAGCTGAAGGATCTGTTCCCGGAAGAGGAACCGGCACCTCCGGGTAGCATCGAACGCGCACTGGAACGCCTGCGCGAGGCCTGCGAAGGGCGCGGCGTGGAACTGGTCGAGGTCGCCTCCGGCTTCCGCTACCAGGTCACCGGCGAAGTGCATGGCTGGATCAGCCGGCTGTGGACCGAACGCAAGACCCGTTACACCCGCGCCACCCTGGAAACCCTGGCGCTGATCGCCTACCGGCAGCCGATCACCCGCGGCGAGATCGAGCAGGTGCGCGGCGTGGCGGTCAGCAGCAACATCATCCAGGCGCTGGAAGAACGCGAGTGGATCCGCGTGGTCGGCCACCGCGATGTGCCCGGCAAGCCGGCGCTGTTCGGCACCACCAAGGGCTTTCTGGATTATTTCGGCCTGAAGCGATTGGATGAGCTGCCGCCACTGTCGGAACTGAAGGACCTGGGCGAGCTGGAACCCCAGCTGTCCCTGGACCGTGACGCACCGGCCGCCGCCAGTGCCGACGGTCCTGACATTTCGGCTGGCGCCGATGGCGCTGCCGCGAACGATGACACCGGCCTGGCCGGCAGCGACACCCCCGATTCCGCCGATGCAGCGTCTGCGTCGGCTTCCGATGAGCAAGCACCTTCGCCCCTCGATGATGGGCACCCCGATTCCGCGCCGGGCGAGCGCGCGGTGCCAGTGAACGAACGCGAAGACAACGCCGTCGCGATGACGACCGTGGCTGTTGACCAAGCCGATTCCGAACCAGAGGCCGACCTCGAAACCGTCGGCCGGAGCAAAACTGATGAGTGACACCCCCCGTAACAAGCTCTCGCTGAAGCGCGAAGCCACCTCCGAACAGTTCAAGCTGGAAGAGCGCCTGCACAAGGTGCTGGCCCAGGCCGGCCTCGGCTCGCGCCGCGCGCTGGAACAGCGCATCGCCGAAGGCCTGGTCAAGGTCAACGGTGAAGTCGCGCAGACCGGCATGTCGGTCAAGAGCGGCGACAAGATCGAACTGGATGGCCGTGGCTTCGTCGCCACCGCCCTGGCCGAGCCGTCGCGCGTGCTGGTCTACAACAAGCCGGAAGGCGAAGTGACCACCCGCGATGATCCGGAAGGCCGCCCGACCGTGTTCGAATCGCTGCCGCCGCTGAAGGGCGCGCGCTGGATCGCGATCGGCCGCCTGGACATCAACACCACCGGCCTGCTGCTGGCCACCACCGACGGTGAACTGGCCAACGCCATGATGCACCCGTCGTTCGAGGTCGAGCGCGAGTACGTGGTGCGCGTGCGTGCGCCGGAAGGCGAGGAAAAGGTCTCCGACGCCATCGTCGACCGCCTCACCCGTGGCGTGGCACTGGAAGACGGCCCGGCCAAGTTCGACGAGATCGAACGCATCGGCGGCACCGATTCGCACGACTGGTTCCGCGTCGTGGTGAAGGAAGGCCGCAACCGCGAAGTGCGCCGCCTGTGGGAATCGCAGGGCTGCCAGGTCAGCCGCCTGAAGCGCACCCGCTATGGCAAGGTGAGCCTGCCGCGCGAACTGGCCCGTGGCCATTCGGTGGAACTGGGCACCGCCCAGGTGGAAGCCCTGCGCGCGCAGCTGAAGCTGGAAGAAGGCGCACCGTCGGCACTGACGCTGCAGCCGGTGATCGGCCAGCGCCGCGCCGCCAAGACCACCGTGCGCGTGCGCGAAGGTGGCCGCGGCAATGCCTATGTCAACGGCCACAACACCGCCGACGAAGGCCGCGAGCTGCGTCGTTTCGACAACGTCCGCGAAGACCGCGGCCGTGGTCGCGGCGGCAAGGGTGGCGGCTTCAAGGGCGGCCTGACGGTCAGCGGTGAAGCGGCAGCCAAGCAGTCGCAGAAGCCGTTCAAGCAGCGCGCCCAGAAGAACGATCGTTCGCTGCCGGAAGGCAATCCGGCGGCGTTCCGCACCTGGTACGTGCCGGATGGCGTGAGCACCGGCCCGAGCGGCCATCGCAATGCCGGTCCGGGCGCACGTGGCCCCGGCGCCCGTGGTCCGGGTGCAGGCGGCCAGGGCCGTCCGTACGGCAAGCCGAAGGGTCCGGGCGCAGGCGCCGGTGGCGGCCAGGGCCGTGGCGGTTTCGGCGGCGGCGAAGGCCGGAGCGGCGCAGGCGGCCAGGGCCGTCCGGCCGGTGCGGGCAACCGCTCGCAGGGCCAGGGCAACAAGCACCCGTATGGCCATCCGGGCAATGCCCCGAGCTTCCGTCCGACCACGCCACTCCGGGCTTCACCCGTATGGCAGCCCGAAGCCGGCGCAGGGCGCCCGTCCGGGCGGTCGTGGTCCGGGCGGCGGCAACCGTGGTCCGGGCGGTAATCGCGGCCCGGGCGGTCCGGGTGGCAACCGTGGCCCGGGTGGCAACCGTGGCCCGGGTGGCCCCGGCGGCAACCGCGGTCCGGCGGCCCGCGCCGCAGCGGCCCGCGCGGCGGCTGATCACGACCCGACTGAAATGAAAAACCCCGGCTCCGGCCGGGTTTTTCGTTGAAAAGGGGACGGAGGGGATTAAGTCGTTTTTGCCACTGTGTGTGTCGAAGGGGCGAAAGCGACTTAATCCCCTCCGTCCCCTTTTGCGTGGCGCTGGAACGCGGCGGGCGTGGTGCCGGTCATGCTGCGGAAGAAGGCGATGAACGGGCTCTCGGCGGAGAAGCCGGTGTCCTGGGCCACATGCGCGACGCGACGGCCGAGCAGCAGCAGCTCCATGGCCCGCATCAGGCGCCATTGCTGGCGCCAGGCCTGATAGCTCATGCCGGTATCACGTTGCATCAACCGGCCGACGGTACGCGCGCTCAGGCCCGTGCGCGCGGCCAGCTCCCCCAGTTCGGGCGGCAGCTGTTCGGCCAGCGGCAGGCAACGTGTGATTCGTGGATCACGCGGTAAAGGCAGGTCCATCGGCGCCACCGGTGCAGCGGCGATTTCCAGCACGCACAACGCCAGTTGGTGGTGCGCACGCGGCGCCTGCCAGTCCTGGTCGAACGGTGCCTGTGCGATCGGCTCCAGCAACGCCTGCAGCAGCGGACCCACGCCGATGATCGCCGGCTGCCGGGGCAGCTGGGCCGCCAGGCTGGCGTCGAAGTACAACGAACGGTAGTCGACCGCCTGGCGCATCTGCGCGCGATGGCGCAGCCCACCCGGGATCCACGCGGCGCGCGCGGGCGGCAGCAGGCTGATGCGATCACCGTAAGTCAGGCGTGTACAGCCCTGCCGGGTATACAGCAGCTGCGCGCGTGCGTGCTGGTGCCAACCCGAATCGTGATCCGCCAGTGAGGCCGCGATACCCAGCACCGGAGCGCTCCAGGCATCGGCGTCGAAGTGCGCGTCCGGCTGCAACCAGGCCATGTCTGATTTCATACATCCAATGACAGATTAGACAGGGTGCGCCATTGCGGACGCGACCACAATGCGCGGCCCTGTTCCTGGAGCGCCCGCATGTCGCGCCGCCTGTTGTTGCTGACCATTGCACTGCTGATGTTTCCGCAGCTGGCACAGACCCTGTACAGCCCGGCCCTGGCCGATCTGGCCAAACGCTTCTCCTTGCCGCCGAGTGCCGCCAGCCAGGCCATGAGCCTGTACCTGTTCGGCTTCGCTGCAGGCGTGCTGCTGTGGGGGCGCTTGGCCGATCGCCTCGGTCGCCGCCCCGCCCTTCTCTGTGGCCTCGGCGTCTTCGCAGTGGCTGCATTGGGCGGCCTGATGGCAGGCAGCTTCGGCCAGGTACTGCTGGCCCAGGCGCTGGCCGCAGTCGGCGCCGCCGCCGCTTCGGTGGTCACCCAGACCGTGCTGCGCGACCATCTGCGGGGGCCGGCATTGGCGCAGGCATTCTCCTGGATCGGCATGGCCCTGGCCCTGAGCCCGGCCATCGGCCTTGCACTGGGCACGCTGCTGGTCGCCACCCATGGCTATGTCGGCGTACAGTCCGGCCTGCTGCTGATCGCCGCCCTGCTGGCGGTGGCATGCCTGGCAGGCCTGCGTGAAAGTCGCCCTGCACAGATCCCGCACACGCCCATGCTGCCGCTGCTGCGGCAGCTGCTGCGCGATCGCTGGATCTGGTCACACGCGTTGCTGGTGATGGCCTTCAACGTGGCGATGTACAGCTGGTATGTACTCGGCCCCTTCGTGTTCGCGCGCCTGCACTGGCCAGCCACCTGGTTCGGCGCCAGCGGCGCGGTGCTGGCACTGGGCTCGGCATTGGGCGCGTGGGGCAATGGCTGCCTGCTGCGTGCAGGCGTTTCCACAACCGCGCGTATCCGCATCGCCGCAGGCCTGGTTCTGACGGGAGGCCTGCTGGCTGCGCTGCTGCATGATCACCCCGCCCTGGTCGCGGCGATGGTGCCGGTGGTGACGGGCTTCGGCCTTGCCATTCCCAATGTGCTCGGCCAGGCCCTGCGTGGCTATCCACACTGTCTCGGCAGCGCAGGCGCGCTGTTCGGCCTGCTCTACTACCTGTTGATCGGTGCGGCGATGGCGCTGGTCGGTGCAGTGCAGCTGCTGGCACCGACCCTCATCGTGTGTGGCCTGCTGGCCTTGTGGCTGCAGCGGCGGCGTCCCGTTGCAGCCTAGGAATTGCTGCAAAAGCAGCGCACTGTGCGCGCCTTCCGGGAATGGTTTTGATTCCCCGGCTATCGTGCGCGCTCTCCCACACAAGACAGATGCCCGTGATCACCATCACCGCCGAACAGGCCCGCGCCAACGCCGATGCTGCCAAGCGCCCAATCGAACTGTTCTACCGCGATCTCGACAACGCTATCCAGATCGGCTCGGAAAATGGCCGACGCTACATCGTGTTCGGCTTCAACCAGGTAATGGCCAGCGAGCAGCTCGTCGAAGACGTGGTCGCGCAGCTGCTGAAGAATGGTTTCGGTATCGAACGGTTATTGAGCGACTCCGAACAGCACTACATCCGCATCAGCTGGGGAGCTGCCGAGCCGTCGCGCCTCAGCGCCGGCTGAGGGTGAACGCGGTACCGTCCACGCCCAGGTCCCAGCCCTTGCCGGTACCGGACAGGGCCAGTGAGATGTCGCCCTTGGTCATCACCTGCGCATTGCTGGATTTCATCGCACCGGCATGTGCACCAACCGACGCGTAAGTGCCCAGCAGCTGGTCGATGCTGATCGCGCCGGTGAAATTGCCGCGCCCGTTGGTGATCTTCGACTTGCCCACGGTCAGGCCGCCCCCCTTCATCTGGATGTGCACCGGCATGCTGGCGCCGTTGCTGCAGGTGACCGTGCCATTGCCGGAAGCCGTCTTGTAGATCAGCGACCAGCCGGACAGGTTGTAGCGCAGCTCGCAATCGAGGTTGCCGGCAGCGTGCGCGGCCGGGGCGAGCGATGCGGCAGACAGGGCCAGCAGCAGGGCGAAGGGCTTGTTCATGGCGGGACTTCCCGTTCGGTCGGACTGGCGGCGAATCTAGCAGCGCGCGCGTGCAGGTTGAATGCAGGCGCGCGCGCTGGTGCGGCAGCGTTCAGGCCGTCGCTCAGGCCTGTTCGTCCAGATGGAAGGCGTCGGCATCAAGCATCGCCGGGAAACGTGCGCGGTGTGCCGCCAGCGCCTCGGCCGAAATGGTGGTGGTGACCACCTGTTCGCGTTCGCGGATCTCCACCTGCGGCTGGCCGAGGAAATCCAGCACCGCGCTGTCGCCGGCGTAGTGCAGCTGGTTGCCATCGACGCCGACACGGTTCACCGCAGCAACGAAGCACAGGTTCTCGATCGCACGTGCACGCAGCAGTGTCTTCCACGCATAGGCGCGTGCCGAAGGCCAGTTGGCGACGAAGATCTGCAGGTCGAAATCCAGCTGCTGCGGACGCTCCACGTTGTAGCGGTTGCGGCAGAACACCGGGAAACGCAGGTCGTAGCAGACCTGCGGATTGATCCGCCAGCCTTTCCATTCCACGCTCAGGCGGTCGCGACCGGCGGCATAACGCTCGTGCTCGCCGCCGTAGCGGAACAGGTGGCGCTTGTCGTAGTACTGCAGCTCACCATCGGGCGTGGCGAACAGCAGGCGGTTGTAGACGCCATCGCCATCACGCAGCTGCACGCTGCCGATCACCGCCGCGTCCAAGGCCCTGGCCTGCTCGCGCACCCAGGCCACGGTCGGGCCGTCCATGCCTTCGGCCTGGGCAATGGCTTCGTTGGAGAAGCCACTGGTGAAGGTCTCCGGCAGGATCACCAGATCGGTGTTGCCGGCCAGCGGCGCCAGCAGCGCGCCGTAGTAGGCGCGGTTGCCCGCCGGGTCGTGCCAGCGGGTGTCGCCCTGGACGAGGGAAATGCGCAGGTCCTGCATGTTCAGCCCTCCGCTCACAGCAGGCGCAGGCGTTCGATGGCCGCGTCCATGGTCGCTTCGTTCTTGGCGAAGCACAGACGCACCAGGCGCTGGCCGGCCGGCGGGTTCTCGTAGAACGGTGACAGCGGAATGGCAGTGACGCCCTTCTCGATGGTCAGCCACTTCACGAACTCATGGTCTGGCAGGTCGCTGATGGCCGAGTAATCGACCAGCTGGAAGTAGCCACCCGGCACCGGCAGCGCCTTCAGGCGGGTGCCGGCCAGCTGCTCGCGGAAGCGGTCGCGCTTGGCCTGGTAGAACGCGCCCAGCTCCAGGTGGTGCTCGGGCTCGTCACGGATCATCGCGGCGAAGCCGTACTGCGCCGGGCCGAAGCTGGTGAAGGTGTTGTACTGGTGCACCTTGCGGAACTCGGCGGTCAGCGCCGGCGGTGCGATCGCATAGCCGATCTTCCAGCCGGTGCAGTGGTAGGTCTTGCCGAAGCTGGAGATCACGAACGCGCGCTCGCGCAGTTCCGGGTAGCGCAGCGCCGATTCATGGCGGCGGCCGTCGTAGATGATGTGTTCGTACACCTCATCGGAGATCAGGTAGATCTGCGTGCCACGCAGCAGCTCGGCCAGTGCCTGCATGTCCTGCGCCGACAGCATCGCGCCGGACGGATTGTGCGGGGTGTTGACGATCAACATGCGGGTGCGCGGGGTGATCGCCGCACGCACGCGGTCCCAGTCGACGGCGAACGTCTGCGGATCGAGCGACACATGTACGGCCTTGGCACCGGCCAGGTCGATCGCCGGTTCGTAGCAGTCATAGGCCGGGTCGAGCACGATCACTTCCTCGCCGGCACGCACGACGGCGTGGATGGCGTTGAAGATGGCCTCGGTGCCACCGCTGGTGACAGTGATCTCGCTGTCCGCATCGACCTGGGCGCCGTAGCAGTCCAGCGCCTTCTGCGCGATGGCCTGGCGCAGCGGCGCCACGCCGGTCATCGGCGGGTACTGGTTCAGCCCGGCGACCATCGCCCTGGCAGTCTCGTCGATCAGGCGCTGCGGCGCCGAAAAGTCCGGAAAACCCTGGCCCAGGTTGACTGCGCCGTGTTCGGCGGCGAGCTGGGACATCACGGTGAAGATCGTGGTACCGACCTTGGGCAGCTTGGTGGTGGGTTGCATCGGCCTGGGCTGTGGGGGAACAGACCTGCGAGTTTACGCAATCCGCGCGTCGGTAGTGCCGGCTGCCGGCCGGCAACTTCGGCTGGCAGGTGGCGAAATTGCCGGCCAGAGGCCGGCACTACCATCGGCATTCACCGCTACAATTGCCGCCGCACTCCGGCATGAAGACCTTTGCCCCTTGAACACCCCTGCATTGCTGGCTGCCAGCGGCCTGAGCTTCTCCCGCAATGACGAGCCGGTGTTCGGCCCGCTGGACTTCCATGTGGACGCCGGCGAAGCCCTGCTGGTGCAGGGCGGCAACGGCGCCGGCAAGACCACGCTGCTGCGCGTGCTGGCCGGCCTGGCCCGGCCCGGGGCCGGGCAGGTGCGGATCGACGGCAAGCCGGCCAACAATGCCGAACGTGCACGCTACGTGGCCTACCTCAGCCATCTGCCGGCGCTGAAGCCAGACCTGGACACGCTGGAGAACCTGCACTTCCTGTGCGGCCTGCACGGCCGCCGCGCACGGCAGATGCCGGGCAACGCGCTGGCCATTGTCGGCCTGGCCGGATATGAGGAAACCCTTGTGCGGCATCTATCGGCCGGGCAGAAGCGGCGGCTGGCACTGGCGCGCATCTGGCTGTCGCCGGCGCCGCTGTGGCTGCTCGACGAACCCTACGCCAACCTCGACCTGGAGGGCATCACTCTGGTCAACCGGATGATTTCCGCGCACCTGCGCGCCGGTGGCGCTGCGCTGGTCACCACCCACGGCGCCTATGCCGCACCGCCGGTGCGGACCCGCCAGCTCGACCTCGGCGGTGCCGCATGATCGCGCCGGGCACCGAACCGGGCCTGTGGCAGACCGCAGGCGCCCTGCTCAAGCGCGACCTGCGCCTGCTCTGGCGGCGCCGCGGCGACGCGCTGCAGCCGCTGCTGTTCGCGGTGCTGGTGGTGGTGCTGTTCGCGCTGGCCCAGGGCCGCGAGCCAAACCTGCTGGCCGCCACCGCAGGCGCAGTGCTGTGGCTTGCTGTGCTGCTGGCCGGGCAGCTGTCGCTGGATTCACTGTTCCGCTCCGATGCCGAAGACGGCTCGCTGGAACAATGGCTGCTGGCGCCGGTGCCGCTGGCCTGGCTGGTGCTGGTGCGCGTGCTGCTGCACTGGGCCACCACCGCCCTGCCGTTGATCGTGGTCAGCCCGCTGCTGGCCGAAATGCTGCATCTGCCGCATGACCAGCTGCCGATGCTGCTGGCATCGTTGCTGCTGGGAACGCCGTTGCTGAGCCTGATCGGTGGCGTGGTCGCCGCGCTGACCGTGGGCATCCGACGCTCTGGTATTCTCGTGGCGTTGCTGTCGCTGCCGCTGTACGTGCCGGTGCTGGTGTTCGGCGCAGGCAGTCTGGTGGCAGCCGGACGCGGGCAGGATCCGGTCGGTGCGCTGCTGATGCTGGGCGCCGGCCTGCTGGTCGCGCTGGTGCTGGCACCGCTGGCCACTGCCGCTGCAATACGTATTTCTCTGAGTTGACCGAGCTGAGAGCCAATCCACCCCTGCTGGATAGCCGCCACGCATGAATCCGATTGTCCGCTGGTTCCACCAACTCGGTTCGCCTCCCACGTTCGACCGCTTCGCTGCCCGCTGGTCGCGGGTGTTCTACCTGGCTGCGGTGCCGGTGCTACTGGTCGGCATGTGGCAGGCGCTGCTGGTGGTGCCGCCGGAAGCCAAGCAGCTGGACAGCTTCCGCATCCTCTACATCCACGTGCCCAGTGCCTGGATGAGCCTGTTCGTGTTCGCGCTGATGGCGCTGTATGCCGCCATCGCCCTGATCTGGCGGATCAAGGTCTGCGAGATCCTGGCCATGGCGTGTGCGCCGATGGGTGCCGGCTTCACTCTGATCACCCTGTTGACCGGCAGCATCTGGGGCAAGGGCACCTGGGGCACCTGGTGGGACTGGGACCCGCGCATGACCAGCGAGCTGGTGCTGCTGTTCCTGTACCTGGGCGTGATTGGCCTGTACCACGCCATCGAGGACCGCCGCAGCGCCGCGCGCGCGGCCGGCCTGCTGGCCATCGTCGGTGTCAGCCTGCTGCCGGTGATCCGCTACTCGGTGGACTGGTGGGGCGGCCTGCACCAGCGCCAGTCGATCAGCGTGTTCGGTGAATCGGCGATCAGCAGCGCGATGATCGCGCCACTGTGGTGGATGGTGATCGGCACCAAGTTCTGGTTCGCCGGCTCGGTGCTGGCCAAGGCCCGCGCCGACAATCTCGACCGCGAGGCCGGCAAGGCCTGGGTCGGTGGCCGCGTCGATGCCGCACGTGCGGCCGGGGAGGCCCGATCATGACCCACCTGCCCTATGTGATCGGCGCCTACGCCGTGTTCGTACTGGTGCTCGGCGCCGATGCCATCGGTTCATGGCTGCGCCTGCGTGTGGCACGCCGGTTGGCGCTGGCCCGTCAGCAGCGGCAGCAGACCCGCGCCGTCAAACAGGATGCTGCAGCGCCGCTGTCGACGGAGCTGGAACGATGACGCCGGTACAACGCCGTCGCCTGGCCTGGGTACTGCTGGCCCTGCTCGCCTCCGGGCTGGCCACCGCGCTGGTGGCGATGGCGCTGGAACGCAACATCGCCTACCTGTACACGCCTTCGGAAGTGCTGCGCGGCGATGTCGATGCGCAATCGCGCTTCCGTTTGGGCGGCATGGTGGTGAAAGGCTCCTTCAACCGACCGGTCGGCTCGCTGGAGGCACGCTTTGAAGTGACCGACGGCGACGCGCAACTGGCGGTGACCACGTCGCGGATCCTGCCGGACATGTTCGCCGAAGGCACGGCGGTGGTCGCCAGCGGCCGACTGCAGGACGGCACTTTCGTCGCCGACGAGGTGCTTGCGAAACACGATGAGAAGTACGTGCCGAAGGAAGTGGCCGACAAGATGGGCGACGCCCATCGCAAGCACGACGTGCCGGTAACGGCACCCGAGGTGCGCTGAGTGCTGCCCGAACTGGGTCAGATCCTGCTGCTGTGCGCGTTGCTGGCCTCGCTGCTGCAGGCCGGCCTGCCGCTGGTCGGCGCGCATCGCAGCAACACGGCGTGGATGGCGGTGGCACGACCTGCCGCGTTCGCGCAGCTGCTGCTGGTCGCCGGCGCGTTCGCCGTGCTCACCGCCGCGTTCGTGCAGCAGGACTTCTCGGTGCGCTACGTGGCCGAGAACTCCAATTCGCTGCTGCCGATGATCTACCGCTACTCGGCGGTCTGGGGTGCGCACGAGGGCTCGCTGCTGATGTGGGCGCTGGTGCTGGCACTGTGGACCGGCGCGGTGGCGCTGTTCTCGCGGCACCTGCCTGCACCGGTACAGGCGCGCGTGCTGGCGGTGATGGGCGTGATCAGCGTCGGCTTCCTCGCCTTCCTGATCTTCACCTCCAATCCGTTCCTGCGCCTGAACCCAGCGCCGCTGGAAGGCCGCGACCTCAACCCGCTACTGCAGGACCCGGGGCTGATCATCCATCCGCCGATGTTGTACATCGGATACGTGGGCTTCGCCGTTCCGTTCGCATTCGCGGTGGCAGCCCTGCTGGAGGGGCGCATCGATGCGCGCTGGCTGCGCTGGACGCGGCCGTGGACCAACGTCGCCTGGGGCTTCCTCACCCTGGGCATCGCGCTGGGCAGCTGGTGGGCCTATTACGAGCTGGGCTGGGGCGGCTGGTGGTTCTGGGACCCGGTGGAAAATGCCAGCTTCATGCCCTGGCTGGTCGGTGCGGCATTGATCCATTCCCAGGCCGTCACCGAAAAGCGTGGCACGTTCGGCAGCTGGACCCTGCTGCTGGCGATCGCCGCCTTCGCACTGTCGCTGCTCGGCACCTTCCTGGTCCGCTCCGGTGTGCTGACCAGCGTGCATTCGTTCGCTGCAGATCCGTCGCGCGGCCTGTTCATCCTGGTGTTCCTGTCGGTGCTGGTCGGCGGCAGCCTGCTGCTGTACGCGCTGCGTGCCAGCCAGCTGAGCGTGGACGCCGACGATCCGCGCCGTGGCTTTACCGCCACCTCGCGCGAGACCCTGCTGCTGGCCAACAACCTGCTGCTGGCCACTGCCTGCGCGATGGTGCTGCTCGGCACGCTGTACCCGCTGCTGGCCGATGCGTTGTCGCTGGGCAAGATTTCGGTCGGCCCGCCCTACTTCGGCAGCCTGTTCCTGCTGCTGATGGCACCGATGATCCTGCTGCTGCCATTCGGCCCGTTGGTGAAGTGGCAACGCGACCAGCCCTCGCGCGCGTTCGCGCTGCTGGCACCCTGGCTGGGGCTGGCGGTGCTGCTGGGCGCGCTGGCCTGGTGGCAGGCGCCGCAGAACGGCTGGAAAGCCGGTCTTGGAGTTGCGGCGGCGGCCTGGGTCGGGCTGGGCACCGCCCGCTTCGTCTGGCAGCGCCTGCGCGGCAACGGTCGTTTCACCGCCGAAATGCTTGGCATGATCGTCGCCCACGCCGGCATTGCCGTGTTCCTGGCCGGTGCGCTGCTGGTGGAAGCACTCAACGTGCAGCGCGAAGTGGCGCTGGCGCCGGGCCAGCAGCTGGTGGTCGGCCGTCACGAAGTGCGCTTCGAGGGCGTGGATCATCGCGAAGGTCCCAATTTCATCGCCGATCGAGGCCATCTGCGGGTGTTCCGCGACGGCCGCGAACTGGCGCTGCTGCACCCGGAGAAGCGCCAGTACGCCAGCGGCGGCCAGGTGATGACCGAGGCCGGCATCGATGCACGCTTCGACGGCGATGTCTACGTGGCATTGGGCGAGCCGCTGGGCAACAATGCATGGGCGGTCCGGATGCACATCAAGCCGTTCGTGCGCTGGATCTGGCTGGGCGCGCTGCTGATGGCCCTGGGCGGATTCATCACCGCCGCCGACCGCCGTTTCCGTCGTCCGTAGGAGTTTCCATGTCCGAGTCCCCCGCCCCGCGCCCCTCCCGCCCGCTGCCGCCGGTAGCCATCGTGATCGGCGTGCTGTTCTTCTTCGGCCTGCTCGGGCTGATGATCTACGGGGTGATGAAATCGGGTGATCCACAGCGCGACGTGCTGCCATCGGCGCTGATCGACAAGCCGGCGCCGGCGTTCGCCCTGCCGGTGCTGCACGACCCGGAAATGATCGTGCACAGCGACGACCTGCGCGGCGCGCCCTATCTGCTGAATGTGTGGGGTAGCTGGTGCGCGGCCTGCCGCGAGGAACACCCGGTGCTGACCCGGTTCGCCGAGAGCAAGCGCGTGCGCGTGATCGGCTACAACTGGAAGGACGACCCGACCGATGCACTGCACTGGCTGGAACAGCTGGGCAACCCGTTCATGGTCGTGCTCAGCGACGTCGAGGGCCGCACCGCGATCGACTGGGGTGTGACCGCCGCACCGGAGACCTTCCTTGTGGACGGCAGCGGTATCGTGCGCTGGAAGTACAGCGGTGCGATGTCCCAGCGCGTGGTCGACGAGAAGCTGATTCCGGCGCTGGAAAAGATCGAGAAGGCCCAGGGCAATGCCGGCAGCACGCTGCACACGGCGCCCTGAGCCCATGCGCTGGCTGCTGGCGCTGCTGCTTCTGATGCTGCCGCTGGCCGCGGTGGCACAGCAGCCGCTGCACGATCCGCAGCCGCTGCAGTTCCGCGATGGCGCCGAAGAACGCCGCTTTCACGACCTGGCCGCGCAGCTGCGCTGCGTGCAGTGCCAGAACCAGTCGCTGGCCGATTCCAACGCGCAGATCGCGCAGGACCTGCGCCGCGAAGTGCTGCAGCTGATGCAGCAGGGCCACGACGACGCGCAGATCAAGCAGTTCCTGGTCGCGCGCTACGGGGAGTTCGTGCTCTACCAGCCACCATTGCAGCCGGGTACCTGGCTGCTGTGGGGCGGTCCCCTGCTGATGCTCGGTGCGGGTGCTCTGGTGGTGCTGGGCATCGTCCGCCGCCGTGGCCGTACGGTTGGCGCCGCAGCGGCCGGCAAGGCCGATGAAGGAGACGGATGGTGAGCCATTGGCTGCCGGTGCTGGCCGGTCTGGTTGCTGCGTTGATAGCAGTGCTGGTGCTGTCGCCGCTGCGCCACTCTGGCCGCCGCGGCTTCGTGGTCGGCGTGTTCGCACTGGGCGTGGCCGGTGCCTGCCTGTATCTGCTGGTCGGTGATCCGCGTGCAGCACAGGTGCAACCGACGCCTTCGGTAGCCACCCTGCGCGATGGCGTGCAGGCCCTGCAGGATGCACTGAAGCGTGACCCGCAGCGGGCCGATGGTTGGGCGCTGCTGGGCCGGTCGCAGGCCGAACTGGGCAATGCCTCAGCTGCGGCGGACGCGTTCGCGCGGGCCGCCACTCTCGCCCCGGAAGACCCCGGCGTGCTGGTGGAAGCGGCACAGGCACGTGCGCAGGCCGATGCCGGCAAGCAGTTCGATGACACCGCAATGGCCTGGCTGCAGCAGGCTCGTGCGCTGGCGCCCGATGCCGAGCGCGCCAGCTGGCTGCTGGGTATCGCCCTGCGCCAGCGCGGAAAGAATGCCGAGGCTGCCGACGTCTGGAGCGGCTTGCTGCCGCGCCTGGAACCCGGGGCCGCACAGGCGCTGCAGGCGCAGATCGCCATCGCCCGCGAGGCCGCCGGCCAGGCGCCGATGCTGCCGCTGCGGCGCCAGCAGCGCTGCTGCAGGTGCGTGTGCAGCTGCCTGCGCTGAAGAACGCCGTTTGGCCCGCCAGCACCCAGGTGTTCGTACTGGCCCGCGCCGTGGGCGGACCGCCGATGCCGGTGGCCGCGCGCAAGCTGCCCTTGGCCGGTTTCCCGGCCACGGTCGGGCTGGGCGACGGTGACAGCCCGATGCCGACCGCACCGCTGTCGGCCCATCGTGAGGTGGAAGTGCTGGCACGCATCTCGCGCACCGGCAGCGCCAACCGCAGCGAGGATGACCTGCAGAGCGTTCCGGTGAAGGTGAGCCTGCCGCATGAGGGCGTGGTGGAGCTGCGGTTCCCTTGACCCGTAGAGCCGAGCCATGCTCGGCTGCGGAATGCTGGGAAACCAACGGCAGCCGAGCATGGGCTCGGCTCTACAGTAGATCCGCGCCATGCGTGAATGTGACGATCCGGTCCGGGTGCATCGCCGATGGAAACCAGCGTGTCGCCAGCTCCACATGCGGCCCCGCTAGAATGCCTGCATGACCGAATTCATCCCGCCCGGCACCCGCTTCCACGCCCTGCCCTCGCCCTTCCCGTTCAAGCGCGGCGGCGCCCTGCACAGCGCGCGCGTGGCCTATGAAACCTGGGGAACACTGGCGGCCGACGCCAGTAACGCGATCCTGATCGTGACCGGCCTGTCGCCGGATGCACACGCGGCAGCCAACGACGCCAACCCGGCAGCGGGCTGGTGGGAAGGGATGGTCGGCCCCGGCAAGGCGATCGATACCGACCGCTGGTTCGTGGTCTGCGTGAACTCGCTGGGCAGCTGCAAGGGTTCGACCGGTCCGGCCTCGCTCAATCCGGCCACGGGTGAACCGTATCGCCTCGACTTCCCCGAGCTGTCGATCGAAGACGGCGCACGCGCCGCGATCGAAGTCGTGCGGGCACTGGGCATCGAGCAGCTGGCCTGTGTGGTCGGCAATTCGATGGGCGGCATGACCGCGCTGGCCGTGCTGATGCTGCAACCGGGCATCGCGCGCAGCCACGTCAACATTTCTGGTAGTGCGCAGGCGCTGCCGTTCTCGATCGCGATCCGTTCACTGCAGCGCGAGGCGATCCGTCTTGATCCGCGCTGGAATGGTGGCCACTACGACGATGCCGAATACCCCGAGTCCGGCATGCGCATGGCGCGCAAGCTGGGCGTGATCACTTACCGCTCCGCACTGGAATGGGATGGCCGCTTCGGCCGCGTGCGGCTGGATTCGGACCAGGCCGACGACGATCCGTTCGGCCTCGAATTCCAGGTGGAAAGCTATCTGGAAGGCCACGCACGGCGTTTCGTGCGCTTCTTCGATCCGAACTGCTACCTGTACCTGAGCCGTTCGATGGACTGGTTCGATCTGGCCGAGTACGCCGATGGCGATGTGCTGGCCGGCCTGGCGAAGATCCGGGTGGAAAAGGCGCTGGCGATCGGCGCCAACACCGACATCCTGTTCCCGGTGCAGCAGCAGCAACAGGTCGCCGATGGCCTGCGCGCCGGCGGCGCCGATGCCCGCTTCATCGGCCTGGAATCGCCACAGGGCCACGACGCCTTCCTCGTCGATTTCGAGCGTTTCGGTCCGGCCGTGCGCGGCTTCCTCGACGCACTGTAAGTGGCGTGGCGGCGTAATCTCGCGCTGGCCGCATTCGGCGCGCTGGCCGCCTTGATGATCAGCGGTGTGCTGCCGCTGTGGCTGGGTGGCTGGTGCCTGCTGGGCAGCGCGGTGTCGTTCGGGCTGTATGGCCACGACAAGCGCGCGGCACAGCGAAAGCAATGGCGTATTCCCGAGCGTACATTGCAGTTGCTGGCCTTTGCCGGCGGTTGGCCCGGCGCGCTGCTGGGCCAGGCGATGTTCCGCCACAAGCACCGCAAGGCCGCGTTCCAGTGGGTGTTCTGGCTGTGCGTGCTGGCCAACGTGGCCTCGATCGCGGTGATGCTGCGCGAGTTTTCCCATTGACCGGCTCGGCTGACTTGCTTCCGAAGCCGAGCATGGGCTCGGCTCTACAGTAGATCCACGCCATGCGTGGATGTGCCGACCAAGGTCGGCATCTACCGAAGCACTTCGCGCACCAACACCCCATCACGCAACCGGTACTGCGCATCGACCACGCCTTCGGGCAGGTCGTCGTGGGTGATGATCAGCAGGCTGCGTCCGTCCAGCAACCCGGAAAGGTCCTGCAGCAACGCACGTGCGGTGTCCACGTCCAGGCCTTCGGTCGGTTCGTCCAGCAGCAGGATCGGCGCATTACGCAGCAGTGCGCGCGCCAGCGCCAGACGTCGTGCCTGGCCGGCCGACATCGTCGCGCCGTTCTCGCCCACCCAGGTCTGCAGGCCACCGTTGCGCTCGGCCCATTCGCCCAGGCGCACGCGACGCAACACCGCCCACAACGCTGCGTCACTGGCGTCGGAATCACCCAATCGCAGGTTCTCGGCCACGCTGCCGGCAAACACCGGCGCGTTCTGCGGCAGCCACGCCAGTTGCCGGTGCCAGTCGGCCTGGGCGAAATCACGCAGATCGCGGCCACCGTAGGTCAGCCGTCCCTGCTGCGGATCCCACAGCCGCAGCAGCAGGCTCGACAGCGTGGTCTTGCCACTGCCGCTGTCACCGCGAATCGCGATGCGCTCGCCCGGCGCCAGGGTCAGCTGCAGGCCGCACAACACCGGCCGCGCAGCACCCGGCCACTGGAAATGCACGTCATCCCAATGCACGCGCGCGGACTGTGGCACCGCCTGCGGTGCCAGCGGATCGTCCACCGTCGGCGGTTGCTCGACGATGGCCTGCAGGCGACCGGCGGCGATGCGCCCGGACTGCAGCGACTGCCAGGCCAGGCCCATGCCCGCCCACAGCTCGATCAGCGCCACAGTGAGGAACACCAGCCCCGCCGCCATTTCCGGCGCGATGCGCTGCTGTTCGGCCGCATGCAGGGCCAATGCCAGCATCGCCACCAGGCCCATCCCGGCCACCAGGCCATGCAGGGTCGAGGCCGCGATCAGGCGCCAGCGCCGACGACGATCCCGCGAAGCCAGCTGCTTGGCGGCCACGCGTACCTTCAGCTGCCACGCCGCATCGGCGTGCAGCGCAGCCAGATCACCCGCGCCTTCCAGTCCTTCGAAGGCCACGGTACGCAGGGCAGCGCGATGCGCGGCGCGGTCGGCCTCCTCATCGTCACGACCACGCACGCCCAGCCACGGCACACCGAAGGCGATCAGCAGCGCCAGCACCGCCAGCAGTACCGCTGCCGAGGGCAGGATCAGCGCTGCCGAGGCGACCGCCACCAGTGACAGCGCGCCCAGCGCCACCAGCGGCCCGATCGCACGCACCAGCAGCCCATCCACTTCGCCGATGTCCCCCAGCAGGCGCGCCAGCAGCTCGCCGGTGCGCGTAGCACCCAGCCGTGCCGGCGCCAGCGGCAGCGCGCGGCGGAAGAACCACACACGCAGGTCGCGGGCGATGCGCAAGGTAGCGTCGTGGCCGACCAGCTTTTCGAAGTAGCGCGACAAGATGCGCGCCATGGTCAGGCCACGGATGCCGGCCGAGGGCGAGAAGAAATTGAAGCCTTGGCCGAGGCCCGCAGCACCTGCCAGCGCGGCCGCAGTAAGGAAACCACCGGACAGGCCCAGCAGGGCGGTGCCGGCCAGCATCGTGATCCACAGCAGCAGCACGGTCAGCAGCAGGCGCGGACGATGGCGCAGAAACACCGCGCGCAGCGAATCAGGCGAACGACTCATGCGCGCACCGCCTGTGCCGGTTCCACCAGCCGGCCTTCCGGCAACAGCAGGCAACGGTCGGCCCAGGCGATCACCGCCGGGCTGTGGGTGGCAACCACTACGCTGCGTCCACGTGCATAGGCTGCCAGGCTGCGCAGCAGCGCCGCTTCGGTATCGGCATCGAGGAACGCGGTGGGTTCGTCCAGCAGCAGCACCTGCGGGTCGCGCAGCAACAGGCGGGCCAGGCCGATACGGCGCGCTTCGCCACCGGACAGGCCAAAGCCGCGTTCGCCGATCACCGTATCCAGGCCCTGCGGCAGGCGCTGCGCGAACTGCAGCACCTGCGAGGCCTCGGCCACCGCGCGCAGGCGCGCATCGCTGGCACCGGGATCGGCCAGGCGCAGGTTGTCGGCGATGCTGCCATGGAACAGGTACGGTCGCTGGCTCGCATAGGCCACCTGCACGCCGGGCCGCAACTGCAGCTTGCCGGCACGCGGCGGCAACCAACCGGCCAGTGCTTCCAGCAGCGTGCTTTTGCCGGATCCGCTGGGACCGACCAGGGCCAGCCGCTGGCCCGGTTCCAGCAGTACATCCAGATCCTGCAGCACATCGTGGGGGGCGCCCAATGGGCGCAGTACCAGCCCCTGCGCCCGCAACGGCGGCAACGCGGCCTCGGCCGGCTCCACCGCCAGCGGTGCAACCTCGTTCTCGATCAGGCCCTGCTCGTCCGGCAACGACTGCAGCAGACGCTCAACCTCGGCCGCCGCTGCCAGTGCGTTGGCGCGGTCATGGTAGTGCGCAGCCAAACGCCGCAGCGGCGCATAGAACTCCGGCGCCAGCAGCAGGCAGAACAGGCCCGCGCCCAGGGTCGGCACCGTCGAGTGCAGCGACATCATGCCCAGGTAGCTCAAGCCCAGGTACAGCGCGACCATCGCCACGCTCACCGAGGCGAAGAACTCCAGCACCGTGGACGACAGGAAGGCGATGCGCAGCACCTTCAGGGTGCGCACGCGTACGCCTTCTGCAGCCGCCTCGATACCTTCCAGTTCGGCCTCGCCACGGCCATACAGGCGTAGCAGGCCCAGGCCCTTGATGCGGTCGGCGAAGTGGCCGCTCATCCGCGCCAGCTCGCCCAGTTGCGCACGGCCGGCGGCTTCGGCGCCCCAGCCCACCAGCATCATGAAGAACGGCACCAGCGGTGCGGTGAACAGCAGGATCAACGCCACCACCCAGTCCACCCAGGCTACCGCGGCCAGGATCAGCAGGGGCACCACCACCACTTCGGTGCGCACCGGCAGGAAGCCGCTGTAGTAGCTTTCAATCGCGTCGCCGTGATGCAGCATCAGCTCGCCCAGCTCGCCGGTGCGGCGCTGGCGCAGCCACAGCGGCCCATGGCCGAGCAGACGCGCGAACACACGCTCGCGCAACGCCAATCGCGCGGCATCCGCCACATCACCGGCAGCCGCCTGGCTGGTACTGCCCAGCAGCGTGCGCAGCACCAGGATCACGGCCAGTCCAGCGAGCACCGGCAGACCCGACGCCAGCGGTGCGCGCTCCACCAGCACCGTCTGCACCAACCAGGCAATGGCCGCAGCCTGCCCGACCAGCAACCCGCCGGACAGGCTGATGCACACCGCCGCCAGCCGCTGGCGGCCCCGGGCGGACCGTGCCAGATCGGCCAGCCAGGCCGTACGAACACGCCGCTGGCGGGCGGTTTCAGCTTCCGGGGAAAGGCCGTCAGGGGTCGTTTCGGCAGCGCTCAAGGGGGTCTTCACGGGCAACGGGGGAGACACGGCATTGTAGGCGCAGGCAACAGCCCGCCCCTGCGGCCGGCGGTCGCAGTCTTCATCAGGTTGGCATACGATCAACCGGGGCACCTGTTCATACATTGATCTGGATCAAGGCTGTTTGAAGTAGTCGGTCACATCATTCACGTCGTAGACCACCCTTCCCGCCACCTGCAACGGCACTATCCAACGAGGTAGCCAGGCCATGATTGATCAGACAGTCGTAGAACTGTCGCGGCTGCAATTCGCTCTGACCGCGATGTACCACTTCCTATTCGTCCCGCTCACGCTTGGCCTGTCGTTCATGGTGGCCATCATGGAGAGCGTCTATGTGATGACCGGCAAGGAGATCTGGCGCAGGATGACCCTGTTCTGGGGCGTCCTGTTCGGCATCAACTTCGCCATGGGCGTTGCCACCGGCATCGTCATGGAATTCCAGTTCGGCATGAACTGGTCCTACTACAGCCACTACGTGGGTGACATCTTCGGTGCGCCGCTGGCGATCGAAGGCCTGATGGCGTTCTTCCTGGAAGCCACCTTCGTCGGCCTGTTCTTCTTCGGCTGGAACCGCCTGAGCAAGGTCAAGCACCTGATGGTGACCTGGCTGATGGCGCTGGGCACCAATCTGTCGGCGATCTGGATCCTGATCGCCAACGGCTGGATGCAGAACCCGACCGGCGCGGTGTTCAACCCGGAAACCATGCGCATGGAAGTCGTCGACTTCATGGCCGTGGTGTTCAACCCGGTGGCGCAGGCCAAGTTCGTGCATACCGTCAGCGCCGGGTACGTGACCGGCGCGGTGTTCGTGATGGCGATCAGCGCCCTGTTCCTGCTGCGCAACAAGCACAAGGACCTGGCCCGTCGTTCGTTCGCGGTGGCCGCAGCCTTCGGCCTGCTGTCGTCGCTGTCGGTGGTGGTGCTGGGTGACGAGAGCGGTTACGCCGCCAGCGAACACCAGAAGATGAAGCTGGCCGCGATCGAAGCGATGTGGGAGACCGAGCGTGCACCGGCCGACTTCACCGCCTTCGGCATCCCGAACCAGGAAACCCACCAGAACGACTACGCGGTGAAAATCCCGTACCTGATGGGCCTGATCGCCACCCGTTCGTTGAACCAGCCGATCCCGGGCATCCTGGAACTGGTCGAGCGCGCCGAGCACCGCGTGCGCGGCGGCCAGCTGGCCTACGGTGCGCTGGAACGCCTGCGCGCGAACAAGAACGACGTTGAAGCGCGCGAGATGTTCGACCGCCATTGGCAGGACCTGGGCCATGGCCTGCTGCTCAAGCGCTACCGCGATGACATCCTCAACGCCACCCCGCAGGAGATCTCGCAGGCGGCGATGGACACCGTGCCGCGCGTGATGCCGCTGTTCTGGACCTTCCGCGTGATGGCCGGCTTGGGCTTCTACCTGATCGCCTTCTTCGCGCTGGCCTTCTACTACTCCTGCCGCAACAACTTCCAGGACAAGCGCTGGTTCCTGCGCCTGGCCCTGTGGACGCTGCCGGCACCGTGGATCGCAATCGAATGTGGCTGGTTCGTGGCCGAATACGGTCGCCAGCCGTGGGCGGTCGACGGCGTGCTGCCGACCTTCTATGCAGCATCGGGCCTGGCCCTGCATGAAATCGTGCTGACCCTGGCCGGCTTCACCGCGATCTACACCGCGCTGATCGTGGTCGAGATCAAGCTAATGCTCAAGGCGATCCGCAAGGGTCCGGACGAGGTGCTGCCGTCGCTGCAGTCGCCCCAGCCGCATGCTTCCCACAATGCCTCGGCGCCGGCCGCCGGCCAGGCCTGAGGCAGGAGAACCAAGATGGATTTCATTCTTCTGGACTACACCACGCTGCGCGTGATCTGGTGGTTGCTGCTCGGCATCCTGCTGATCGGTTTCGCCGTGATGGATGGTTTCGACCTGGGCGTGGGCACCCTGCTGCCCTTCGTCGCCCGCAACGATGCCGAGCGCCGGCTGGTGATCAACACCATCGGCCCGGTCTGGGAAGGCAACCAGGTGTGGCTGGTGCTCGGTGGCGGTGCGATCTTCGCCGCCTGGCCACCGCTGTATGCGGTCAGCTTCTCCGGGTTCTACCTGGCGATGTTCGTGATCCTGTTCGCCCTGATCCTGCGTCCGGTCGGCTTCAAGTTCCGCAGCAAGATGCCCAGCGAGCGCTGGCGCAACACCTGGGACTGGGCGCTGTTCATCGGCGGCTTCATCCCGGCGCTGATCATGGGCGTGGCAGTGGGCAACGTGGTGTTGGGCGTGCCGTTCCACTTCGATGACAGCATGCGCATCTTCTACACCGGCTCGTTCTTCGGCCTGCTGATGCCCTTCGCGCTTCTGGCCGGCCTGCTCAGCGTGTCGATGCTGGTCGCCCACGGTGCCGCCATGCTGGTGCTGAAGACCGATGGCCCGGTGGCCGAGCGTGCGGCCCGCTTCGGCAGCATCGCCGCGATCATCGCCTTCGTGCTGTTCGCCGTCGGTGGCGCCTGGGTGGCCTTCGGCCTGCCGGGTTACCAGATCACCTCGCAGGTGGTCACCGATGGCGCCACCAATCCGCTGCTGAAGACCGCCGAACTGGGCGCCGCCGGTGGCTGGATGCGCAACTACAGCACGATGCCGGCCACGATCCTGGCCCCGCTGCTCGGCCTGGCCGGCCTGCTGGCCAGTGCGGTGCTGCTGCGTGCCCGTCGCGGCGGCCTGGCCTTCATCGCCTCCGGTGCGGCCATCGCCGGCATCATCCTGACCGTCGGCTTCGCCATCTTCCCGTTCCTGCTGCCGTCCTCGAGCCAGCCCACCTCCAGCCTGACCGTGTGGGATGCCTCGTCCAGCCACCTGACCCTGTGGATCATGCTGCTGGCCACGGCGGTGTTCCTGCCGATCATCATCGGTTACACCACCTGGGTGTACCGCGTGCTGAAGGGCAAGACCACCACCGAAGAGATGGGCAACAACCCGAACGCTTACTGATTGCCGGTGTGCCGGCCCACGGTCGGCACACCCTTGAACAAAGGAGATTGACCATGTGGTATTTCGCCTGGATTCTCGGCGCCGGCCTCGCCTCGACGGTGGCCATCCTCAACGGCATGTGGTTCGAAGCCCGCGAGCAGAACCGCATCGAGAAAGAAAATCGTCGCTGAGCTGTAAAAAAACCTTGCCGCCTGGGCCTTCACACGGTATCTTAGGCGGCTCCTTCGGGGTGTAGCTCAGTCTGGTAGAGCGCTACGTTCGGGACGTAGAGGTCGCAGGTTCGAATCCTGTCTCCCCGACCACTCAGGTGGTCGCATTCAAGCCTGGTGAAGTCGTCCAGGCTTTTTTTGTTCCCTGAAGTGGCACTGCTTCGGCAGTGTGAAGAAAACAGCATTCACCCCTTGCCGCCATCGGGGTGAATCGCTAGAATAGGCGGCTCCCTTCGGGGTGTAGCTCAGTCTGGTAGAGCGCTACGTTCGGGACGTAGAGGTCGCAGGTTCGAATCCTGTCTCCCCGACCACTTCGGTGGTCACCAAGAAGCCTGGAAGACGACAGTCCTCCGGGTTTTTTTGTATCCGGCGCCCGGCACGCCCGCATGACGGGACCTTGCCGGACCGCACACGTACAATGGGCCGCGCTGCCGGCCTGCACGCAGCCACTCCCCCACCTGCCGCTTCGGCGTAGACCGATGCCGGCGCTGCATGCCGTTGCTGCGGCATGCGACACCTGCAAGGACCACCGATGAGTTCCTCCACTTCCGATTCGCCGTCGCTGCTGCACGGACGCGTGCTGGCGTTCGCCGCCATCCTGCTTGCGGCGATCAACCTGCGTACCGCAGTCACCTCGATCACCCCGCTACTCGACGTACTGGGCCAGCAGTTCGGCTTCGGCACCACCATGACCGGCGTGCTGGGCATGCTGCCGACCGCCTCGTTCGCACTGTTCGGCGTGGCCACGCCGGCGCTGGCGCGGCGCCTTGGCCTGGAACGCACCACCCTGCTGGCGATGGTGATGGCGATGGCCGGCCTGCTGCTGCGCTCCAGCGCCGGCAACGTCGGCACGCTGCTGCTCGGTTCGGTGGTGGCACTTGCCGGCATGGGCATCGGCAACGTGGTGGTGCCGCCGCTGGTGAAGCGTTACTTCGCCAACAAGGTCGGCACCATGAGCACGCTGTACATCAGCGTGCTGCAGCTGGGCACGATGCTGCCGGCCCTGCTTGCGGTGCCGGTGGCCAACGCTGCAGGCTGGCGCGTGTCGCTGGGCATGTGGGCGCTGCTGGCGCTGGCCGCTGCGCTTCCCTGGCTGCTGCTGGCCAGGCGTGCGCCGAAGCCGCAGGCGGATGCCAGCGATCCCGCTGCGCAGCCGCACGGCAAGGTCTGGCGCACGTCGCTGGGCTGGAGCATGACGCTGATGTTCGGCATGACCTCGCTGATGACCTATTCGATGTTCACCTGGCTGCCGCGCATCGTGGTCGAGGCCGGTGGCACGCCCGCGTTCGGCGGTGTGATGGTGGCCGTGTTCTCGGCCTTGGGCCTGCTGCCGTCGCTGGTCATTCCGTCGATGGCGGTGCGCCTGCAGAACCCGTTCCCGCTGGTGCTGATCGGCTTCTTCTCGTTCGTGATCGCCTTCACCGGCCTGCTGCTCGCCCCCATGAAGGCGCCGCTGTTGTGGGCCTGCCTGCTCGGCGTCGGTCCGTCCACCTTCCCGCTGGCGCTGACCCTGATCAACCTGCGCACCCGCACCCCCACCGGCTCGGCGGCGCTGTCCGGGTTCATGCAGGGCGTGGGCTACAGCTTCAGCTGCCTGGGCCCGTTCCTGGTCGGCTGGCTGCACACGGTCAGCGACGGCTGGACCCTCCCGTTCAGCTTCCTGTTCGGCTGCGCCATGCTGATGCTGTGCGCCTCGTGGGTGGCCTGCAAGCCGCGGAAACTGGAAGATCTCTGGTAACCGGCCGGGGCCACCAGGCCGCCCCGCCTACCGCTCGTCAGCCACCCTGGGAATTTTGACGCCGGACTGACAATTCCGGGCGGATAGTGCCGGTGAATGCCCATCCTTGCCGCGTGACGGCATCGGGCATGGGGGCGGCATCGCCGCCCAGGCCACCACTCGGTGTGCGGGGGACTCTCGTTTCAGACAAGACATTGCAGGTCGCTGTCCGGGTTGTATCCGTCCTGATGGGACGGGCATGCACGAAGGGAGTGACGCGGGCCACGGCCACGCCAAAAGCTGGCATGTGATGTGCGTCACATTTTTCAGGTTGTCTGGTTTGGAAGCCAAGGGGGTCCCCAATGGTTGTCCACCGTCGGCTGGCGCTCTGCGTCGGCCTTGCCTGTACCGCGCTGGCCTGGGCCAGCAGCGCTGCCCCGCCCGACCGCGAGGCGGCCCTGGCCGAGATCGGTCACTACCGCGACCAGGCGCGCTGGCTGGATGCCCTGGGCGCGATCGAGCGCGCCAGCCAGCAACAACCGGATGACGACCTGCTGTTCAAGCTGCGCGTGCTGACCCTGGGCGACATCGGCAACGCCTGGCGCGCGTGGGAGCTTTACCAGCAGCGCCCGCAGCTGTTCGACGCCGCGCAGAAGCAGCGCTTGGAAGGAGACTACCTGGCCAAGCTGGTGGTCTGGAGCCTGGCCTACAGCAGCAGCGAGGACAGCCGCCTCGAAGAGGCCGAATCGACCCTGGCACGCATGCAGCGCTACCTTGGCGGCGAAGGCACCCCATCCTCGCAGGCACCACTGCGTATCCGCATGGATCGGCTGATCCTGCTCAACCGCCTGGGCCGCCATGCGCAGGTGCGCGAGGAAGCCCGCGCACTTCAGGCCGAAGGCCATGCCCTGCCCGACTATGTGCTGCCTGCGGTCGGCGATTCGCTGATGGCCACCCTGCATCCGGAAGAGGCCATTCCGGTGCTGCAGGCGGCAGTGGCCGGCGACCCGACACGCGATGCCTCGCATTCGGAACTGGCCTATGCCTACCTGGAGAGCGAGCAGCAGGAAAAGGCGATCGACCTGCTGCAGGGCTGGCGTGACAAGGCGCCGGCGTGGCGCTGGAGCAACGGCAAATCACCGTACGCGAACTGGTCACGTTACGAGGCCGACCTGAATCTGGCGATGGTGCGCGCCTACAGCGGCGACCTGGGTACCGCGCAGCACGACCTGGAATCGATGGTGGACATCGCGCCGGGCAACGGCGGCCTGCAGAGTGCACTGGGCAGCGTCTACATGATGCGTGGCTGGCCACGCCGGGCGCTGCAGCGCCAGCAGATGGCCCACGCGCTGGACCCGCGTGACATCGAACCTCGGCTGGGAATGGAGGAGGCCTACGTCGCCCTGCAGCGCGACGACCTGGCGCGGCCGCTGCACGACGACCTGATCGCGCGCTACCCGACGCAACCGGCGGTCGAACGCATGGACCAGGCCTGGCGCGCGCACCGCGGTTGGCAGCTGAAGGCATGGACCGACATCGGACGCAGTACCGGTGGCGGTGGCACCTCGCCGTTGGGAAACAACGATCGCCACTACGGCGTGGAACTGGAGACACCGATCCTCGACGACCGCTGGCGGTTGTTCGCCCTCGCCGACCGGCGCTCCACCGATTTCCAGGACCAGCGTATCGATCCGCTGTGGCTGGGCGCAGGCGTACGCTACCGCTTCGGCCAACTGGATGCGGAAGCAGCGGTATTGCGCGCCAACGACCACACTGGCGATACCGGCCTGCGCGTCGGCGTCGGCTGGCAGTTCAACGACCACTGGCATGCCGGCGTGGTGGCCGCACGCAATGATCCGGAGGCATCGATGCAGGCACGCTCGGCCGGCATCACCGCCGACAGCGTAAGCGCACAGGTGGACTACCGGCGCAGCGAACGCACGCACTGGATGTTCGGCGCCAGCCGCTTCCGCTATGACGATGGCAACCATCGCGAACTGTTCGGCACCCGCCTCGAACAGCGCCTGCTGACCCGCCCCCGCTGGTTGGTCGATGGCCTGGCCAGTGCCTACACCAGTCGTGGCAGCCGCGACGATGCGCCCTACTTCAACCCGAAGCGCGACCGGATGGTCGAGATCGGCCTGCGCATCGACCAGCAGCTGTGGCGCCATTACGAGCGCCACTTCCGGCACCGGCTGACCGTCTCGCTGGGCGACTACTGGCAGGACGGCTTCGGCAGTGCGTTGGTGCCGTCGGTGTCCTACATGCACGAGTGGCAGCTGGGCCCCGGTCGCGTGTTCGAGTATGGCGTGCGCTGGTCGCGGCCGGTGTACGACGGCCATCGCGAGCGCCATATCGGCTTCGAAGCTGCACTGCGCTGGGGAGACTGACATGACCCGCTTCCTGCGACTGATCGTGCTCCTGCTGCTGGCCTGCGTGCCACCGGCGTTCGCGCAGCAGTCCGTGCATCTTGATGCGATCGACAACGGCCTGCTGATCCTCAGCTACCACGACATCCGCGACCAGGTGGCCGCCAAGGGCGATGCCGATACCTATGCGGTGAGCACGCAGAACTTCGCCGCGCACCTGGACTGGCTGGGCGCGCATGGATACCACCCGGTTTCGCTGTCACAGCTGATCGAGGCCTCGCAGGGCCGTGCGACGCTGCCTCCGAAACCGGTGCTGCTGACCTTCGACGATGGCCTGCGCAGCGTCTACGACAAAGCCTTTCCGCTGCTGCGGGCCTACCACTACCCGGCCCTGGTAGCGGTGATCACCGACTATGTGGACATGGCACCGGGCCGCACCATCGACTACGGCTACCGCCCATTCGGCCACGACGACTTCGTCACCTGGGCGCAGTTGAAGCAGATGCATGACAGCGGTCTGATCGAAGTGGCCAGCCATACCGACGACCTGCACCACGGCGTGCTTGCCAATCCACAGGGCAATTCGACGCCCGCCGTGGTCACCCGCATCTACACCCCAGCCACGCGAAGCTACGAGAGCGAGGCGCAATACGAGCAGCGACTTCGCGCCGATCTCTCGCGCAGCGTGCAGCGCATCGAGCAGCACCTGGGCGTGCGCCCGCGCGCCATTGTCTGGCCATACGCGGCCTACAACCGGTTGAGCAACGAGATCGCCGAACAGCTGGGCATGCCGGTCTCATTCGACCTGGAAGGGCGCAGCACCCCGGTGGCCAGTGACCTGCACGGGTTGGCGCGGTTGCTGGTGAGCGACAACCCGACCGTGGAAGGGCTGGCCTACGAACTGCGCCGTGATGTCGCGCTCGACGGCATCCGCGCTCTGCAGATCGACCTCGATGATGTGTACGACCCGGATCCGGCGCAGCAGGCACGCAATCTGGATGCGCTGATCGAGCGGGTCAAGCGCATCGCACCGACGCACGTCTACCTGCAGGCGTTCGCCGATCCGGACGGCAACAACACCGCCGATGCACTCTACTTCCCCAACCGCCACATGCCGATGCGCGCGGACCTGTTCAGCCGCGTCGCCTGGCAGCTGAAATCCCGCGCGGGCGTGAAGGTCTACGCGTGGCTGCCGGTGCTCGGCTTCGAGCTGCCCGACCCGGTGCAGCGAAAGGCGCTGGCGATCCGCAACGGTGATGCCGACGGCATGTACCGCCTGGATTTCACCAACCCGAAGGCCAGGCAGATCATGCTCGACAGCTACGAGGATCTGGCGGTCAATTCCTACTTTGAAGGTCTGCTGTTCCATGACGACGGCTACCTGCGCGACACCGAGCTGCCCACTCTGGCGGCCGGTGAAGATGGCAGCGCACGTACCCAGGCACTGATCGCCTTCACCCTGGCCCTGCGCGACAGTGCGCAGCGTTGGCGGCCGAAGCTGGCCACGGTACGCAACCTGTATGCCGAGCCGGTACTCCGCCCGCAGAGTGAGGCCTGGTTCGCGCAGCGCCTGGACCTGTTCAACAAGGCCTACGACCAGACCGCACTGATGGCGATGCCATGGATGGAAGGCAGCAAGCACCCCGAACGCTGGCTCGACCAGTTGCTGGCGGCAGTGCGCGCGCACGATCCCCAACTGCAACACACGCTGTTCGAACTGCAGACCGTCGATTGGCGCAATGGAAAGCCGATTCCCGCCGAGCGCCTGCGTGCACAGATCCGCCAGCTGCAGGCGCAGGGCGTGCACCACTTCGCCTGGTACCCGGACGACTTCATCGCCGACCAGCCCTCCACCCGCGATGCCCGCGCGGCGATGTCCGCCGGCAACTTCCCGTACCCGGAGAAGTGACATGGACATGCATCCGCTGCTGCAGGTCCTGTTCCAGTTCGCCTTCTACTACCCGATGGTGATGGCGTTCTTCTGGATGTCCGGCGGCCTGTACTACTACTTCCGGCGCGAGCGCCACTCGCGCCCGCGCAACGATCCGCCGTTGATGCTCGATCCCCCCTTCGCAACCGTGCTGGTGCCCTGCCACAACGAAGCGGAGAACCTGGACGATACGCTCACTGCGGTGCTGGCCCAGCGCTATCCCGCCGACTACGAAGTGATCGCCATCGATGATGGCAGCAGCGATGACACCGGCGCGCGACTGGACGCACTGGCAGCGCAGCATCCGCGGCTGCGCGTACTGCACCTGGACCGCAACCTGGGCAAGGCCAATGCGCTGCGCATGGGTGCGCTGGCCGCGCGCTCGGAATACCTGGTGTGCATTGATGGCGATGCAATGCTGGAAGAGCATGCGCTGCACTGGATGGTCTGGCACCTGGTCAGCGGCAACCGGGTTGGTGCAGTGACCGGCAACCCGCGCATCCGCAACCGCTCCACCCTGCTCGGACGCCTTCAGGTGGCGGAGTTTTCCTCGATCATCGGCATGATCAAGCGCGCGCAGCGCGTGTACGGGCGCATCTTCACCATCTCCGGAGTGATCGCCGGCTTCCGACGCACCGCCCTGCATCAGGTCGGCTGGTGGTCGGACGACATGGTCACTGAGGACATCGACATCAGCTGGCGCCTGCAGCGCGCGCACTGGGACATCCGCTACGAACCCAATGCGCTGTGCTTCATCCTGATGCCGGAAACGCTGAAGGGCCTGTGGCGGCAGCGGCTGCGCTGGGCGCAGGGCGGCGTGGAAGTGATGCTGCGCCACGCCGGCTCGCTGCTGCACTGGAAGGAGCGGCGCATGTGGGGCGTACTGCTGGAGTACGTGCTGAGCGTGATCTGGGCCTACACGATGTTGTTCATCGTGCTGCTGTGGGCACTGGGCAAGTTCATCGAACTGCCACCAGAGTTGCACATCGCCAGCCTGCTTCCGCAGTGGCATGGCGTGATCCTGGCCCTGGTCTGCCTGCTGCAGTTCGCCAGCAGCCTGATCATCGACCGGCGTTACGAAACACAGATTGGACGCAATTACTTCTGGGTCATCTGGTACCCGATGGCGTACTGGCTGATCAGCCTTTCCACCACCCTGGTGGCGCTTCCCAAGACCCTGCTGCGCCGTCGCAGCAAGCGCGCCACCTGGACCAGCCCCGACCGGGGGATCCGATGAACGCACGACACCCGTCCAACCGCTTCGACTCGCGGATGATCCGCAAGCCACACCATCAACCGCGCTTCCAGCGCACTGCCTGGGGATTCGTCACCCTGGCGTTCTGGGGCTTCTACTTCTACCTGTGGGCACCACTGGTGACCCTGGTGTCGTGGCTGATCGGCGGACAGCTGGCCTGGCGGCAGCTGTACGAACGGCAAAGCCAGTTCGACCCCTATGTGCTGGTGGCGCTGCCACTGATGCTGCTGTGCGCCAGCGTGCTGCTGATCGGCTGGGCCGAGTACAACCGCGCGCGCTTCCGTGGCCACGACCGGCGCCTGCCGCGACCGTTGGCCAGCCTCAATGAAGTGGCCGCTGACCTCGGGGCCAGCACCGGGCTGGCCGAGCGCCTGCTGGCCTGCAAGGCCGCCACGCTGCACATGGACGATCACGCGCGACCGATCGGCATCCGTCGCGAGGTGGTGTGACCCACCGGGGTCTACCGCGAAGAGCATCCACGCATGGCGTGGATCTACTTGCGCGTCTGCCCTTCACCGCGCACGACAAATCGTTCGACGGTGAGTGCCTCCAGGCCCATTGGGCCGTACGCGTGCAGGCGCGTGGTGGAAATGCCGATCTCGCTGCCCAGGCCCAACTGGCCACCATCGGAGAAACGCGATGAGGCATTGACCATCACTACCGCCGAGCGCAGCGCAGTGACGAAGCGCTCGGCGTGGCCGGCGTCTTCGGTGGCGATCACTTCGGTATGGTCGGAGGTATAGCGGCGGATGTGCGCGATGGCCGCCTCGAGGTCATCAACCACGCGCACGGCCAGCACCAGGTCGAGGAACTCGGCAGCGTAATCCTCATCGGTCGCCGCCGTGCTGCCCGGCAGCAGCGGTTGCGCCTGCGCATCGGCGCGCAGCTGCACGCCACGCTCACCGAGCGCCTGGGCCACGCGTGGCAGGAACGCTTCGGCCACATCGCGGTGCACCAGCAGGGTCTCCAGCGAATTGCAGGCCGACGGACGACTGCACTTGCCGTCCACCAGCAGATCGATGGCTTTGCTGAGGTCGGCGCTGGCATCCACGAACAGGTGGCAGACACCCTTGTAGTGCTTGATCACCGGCACCCGCGCATGCTCGGCAACGAAGCGGATCAGGCCTTCGCCGCCGCGCGGAATCGCCAGATCGATCAGCTCATGCAGCTGCAGCAGTTCCAGCATTGCTTCGCGACGCAGGTCGGTCAGCACGGTCACCGCTGCCGGCGGTACGCCATTGGCCTGCAAGGCACCCGCCAGCGCCTGGGCGATGGCGGTGTTGGAGTGGATCGCCTCGGAGCCACCGCGCAGGATCACGCCATTGCCGGCCTTCAGGCACAGCGCGGCCGCTTCGGCGGTCACGTTCGGGCGCGCCTCGTAGATCATTGCGATCACGCCCAGCGGCACGCGTACCTTCTGCACGCGGATGCCGTTTGGACGCACATCGTCGCGGGTGATCTGGCCGACCGGATCGGGCAGCGCAGCCACCTCACGCACGGCTTCGGCCATCGCGAACAGGCGTGCCGGGTCCAGCGCCAGGCGGTCGAGCATGGCACTGCCAACGCCCTTGTCGCGCGCGGCGGCGAGGTCACGCGCATTACCGGCCAGGATCAGCCCGGCATTCACTTCCAGTGCCTGGGCCATCGCCAGCAGCAACGTGCGGCGGGACGCGCTGTCGAGGCCGGCAACGGTCTGGGCCGAATCACGGCAGGCACGTGCCTGCACTTCGATTTCGCTCATCGGGGAGTCCTTCAAACCGGTCATGGCAGCACCAGATCGTCGCGATGGACGACACTGCCACCGTAGTTGTAGCCCAGCACGGCCTCGATGTCGCGCGAATGGCGGCCGGCGATCCGGCGCACATCATCGGCCGCGTACTGGCTGACGCCGCGCGCCACGCAGACGCGGCCCTGTGGCGCGTTCCAGCACACCTGCACCATGTCGCCACGGCGGAACATGCCCTCCGCGCCGGTGATGCCGCCGGGCAGCAGCGAGGCGCCCTTCTCGCGCATCGCCTGCGCCGCGCCGGCATCGATCACGATCGCACCCTCGACCAGCGGCGCGTGCCGCAGCCAGTGCTTGCGGGCCGCCTCACGGCTGCGCGCGGCGTGGATACGGGTACCGAACAGGCGGTCCTGGGCCAGCGCGCGTACCACGTCACCGCTGCGGCCATTGAACAGATAGGTTTCGATGCCGAGACGACCCGCCTTGGCCGCCGCTTCCAGCTTGGTGCGCATGCCGCCGGTACCGGCGCGCGAGCCGGCGCCGCCGGCCATCGCCAGCACCTCGTCACTCAGTTCCGGCACGTCGTGCAGCGGCCGCGCGTCGGCCACGGTGCGCGGGTCGGCGCTGTACAGGCCATCGATATCGGTGGCGATGAACAGCGCATCGGCATCGACCAGCGCCGCCACCGTCGCCGCCAGGTTGTCGTTGTCGCCAAGCTTGAGCTCGTCCACCGACACGGTGTCGTTCTCGTTGACCACCGGCAATGCTCCCAGCCGCAGCAGTTCGTTGAGCGTGGCGCGGGCGTTGAGGTAGCGGCGGCGGTTGCGCAGGTCGTCATGGGTCAGCAGCACCTGCGCCACCGGGCGCTCGAAGAAGCGTTGCCAGAGCCCGATCAGCTGGGCCTGGCCGAGCGCGGCCAGCGCCTGCCTCGCCGCCATCGCCGCACCGGGCTCATCGGCCCGCGGCAGGATCGCGCGCCCCGCCGCAACCGCACCGGACGACACGATCACCACCTCGCGCCCGGCCAGTACATTGGCCGAGACGAACTGGGCCAGGCCCAGCGCGTGGCGCGGCGACAGGCCACCGCCATCAGCCGCCAGCAGGCTGCTGCCGACCTTCAGCACCGCACGCCGCCATGGCGGCAGCGCTTGTTCGGGGAACGGCGAGGCGACGTGGGCAGCGTGCTGGATCATCGGTCAGGCTCTCAGCGGGTATTCCATTCGTGCACGGTCAGGTCGGAGGCCTGCATCGTCACCAGCGGATCGGTGGCGATGATGGCCTGCGCCTGCGCCAGGCTGTCCACGTTGCACAGCACATAGGCACCACCGCTGCCATCGGCGAAACCACCGGTCAACTGCAGCTTGCCCTGCGCCTGCAACGCGTCGAGGAATTCGCGGTGCGGCTGCACCGCTGCATCGTTGAAGTCCGGCCGGCGCATGGCCATCACCAGGTAGACGGTGCCCGCCATCAGGACAGCGCCTGCCAGCGCGCGTGCAGCTCGTCCAGGCGCAGATCGGCGGCCGAACCCGGCGACACACGCGCGGCCAGGCTGCCTTCCGGCGTGCGTCCTTGCCCTGCGCTGTCGGCACCAGCTGCAGCGGCCTTGTAGGCCTCACGGAACGGTACACCGGCCACGGCTGCTTCCACGGCGACGTCGGTGGCATACATGCCCGAGTCGATCGCTGCGCGCAGCCGGTCGTCACGCCATTCCAGATTGGCCAGCAGCGCCGGCAGCAGCTCCAGTGCGGCGAGGCCACGGCCGAAACCGTGGAAGATGGCGCCCTTGGACGACTGCAGGTCGCGGTGGTAGCCCGACGGCAACGACAGCAGCTGCTCGATCTCGGTGCGCGCAGCGGCCACGCTGGCGTGGGTGGCACGCATCAGCTCGATCACGTCCGGGTTGCGCTTGTTCGGCATGATCGAACTGCCGGTGGTGTACTGCGCCGGCAGCGCGACGAAACCGAACTCGGCGCTGGTGAACAGCGACAGGTCCCAGGCGATGCGGCGCAGGTCCAGGGTCGCGCCACCCAGTGCTTCCAGTGCGGCCAGCTCGAATTTGCCGCGCGACAGCTGTGCATAGATCGGCGAGATCTGCATGCGCGCGAAACCGAGCGCGGCCGTGGTGTGTTCGCGGTCCAGCGGCAGGTTCACGCCGTAGCCAGCGGCGGTGCCAAGTGGATTGGCGTCAACCAGTGCATGGGTGTCGCGCGCGCGGATGGCGTTGTCGATGAACGCCTCGGCCCAGCCGGCCCACCACATGCCGGCCGAGGACACCACGGCACGCTGGATGTGGGTGTAGCCGGGAACCGGCAGGTCCTTCTCGGCCTGTGCGCGGTCCAGCGCGACCTTGGCCACCTCGGCGCTGAGCTGCGCCACGCGCTGCAGCTTCTCCTTCAACCACAGGCGGGTGGCGACCAGGATCTGGTCGTTGCGGCTGCGGCCGGTGTGGATCTTGCGGCCGGCATCGCCGAGGCGTTCGGTCAGGCGCGCTTCGATCGCCGAGTGGCCATCTTCGTACTGCGTATCCAGCACGAAACGGCCTTCGCGGAAGTCCTGCGCCAGGATCTCCAGTTCGCGCAACAGGCCTTCCAGCTCGTCGGCGCTGAGGATGCCGATGTGCTGCAGACCCTGCGCATGCGCGGCGCTGGCGGCGATGTCATGCAGGAAGAACTCGCGGTCGAGGATCACGTCATCGCCAGCGAGGAAGGTCTGGATCTGGGCGTCGACAGCAACGCCGGGCTTCTGCCAAAGAAGGTCTGCCATGGGGGCTCCGGAATACGTGTTCAGTGCGGGATCGACGTCAGTTCGTCGATGCCCAGCGCGAGGTTGAGGTTCTGCATGGCCTGGGTGGCCGCGCCCTTGAGCAGGTTGTCCAGGGTCGCCACCACGACGACCCGCTTGCCGCCCGGGGCCAGGGTGAAGCCACCGACCTGGGCACCGTGGCGGCCGGCGATGCGGCTGACCCACGGCGCTTCATCCACCACTTCGATCAGGGGTTCGCCGGCGTAGGCCTGCTGGAAGCGCTCGACGATCTGTTCGCGGGTCTGCACGCGGTTCAGCCACAGGTTGGCGGTAAGCGTGATGCCACGGAAATGCGGCGCAACATGTGGCATGAATTCAACAGCCACACCCAGCTGCACCGACACCTCGCGCTCGTGCACGTGGTTGGTCAGCGCGTAGGGCATCAGGTTGTCGGCCAGCAGTTCGACGTTGTTCTTGTCCGACGGCGTGGTACCGGCGCCGGAGTAGCCGGAGACACCGAAGCACTGCGGCGGACCGGCCAGCAGGTCCAGCAGCGGATGCACCGCCAGCTGCATCGCCGTGGCATAGCAGCCCGGGTTGCTGATGTGTTTCTGGCCGTTGTAGCGGCCGCGGGTCAGCTCCGGCAAGCCGTAGTACCAGCTGTTGTCGAAACGGTAGTCGGCGGAGAGGTCGACGATGACGGTGTCCGGTTTCGCGGTTTCAAGCGCGGCCACGAACGGTGCGGCCAGGCCATTGGGCAGGGCCAGGATCACCGCGTCCACGCCCTTGGCCGCCACCGCGTCGGCGTCCAGGTTTTCGTACTGCAGCTCGCCCTGGAATTCCGGGTGGTGGTCGGACAGGCGCTGCCCGGCGCGCTCGCGCGAGGAGACGAAAGCCAGTTTCAGCCGTGGGTGGGCGGCCACCAGCTTGATCAGCTCGGCGCCGGTATGGCCGCGGGCACCGACGATGCCCAGGGTGAAAGTCGAATCGTTCATGCGTGACTGTCCAGGCGGTACTGCAGGTGGCGCTTCACGCCCTGCCATTCCGCATCGATGATGGAGAAGATGACGGTATCGCGCGGCGTGCCATCGGCATGCCGCTTGTGGTTGCGCAGCACGCCGTCCTGCTTGGCGCCGAGGCGGGCGATGGCAGTGCGCGAGGTGGCGTTGAACCAGCTGGTTTCCAGCACCACGCTGATGCAGCCCAGCGTTTCGAAGGCGTGCTGCAGCAGCAACAGCTTGGCTTCGGTGTTGGCGCCGGTACGCTGCACGCGCGGCGCATACCAGGTGTAGCCGAGGCTGAGTTTCGGCACACCGGCATCCATGTCATAGAAACGGGTACTGCCGACGATTCCGCCAGCCGCATCACGGATCACGAACGGCAGCACCTTGCCTTCGCTCTGCGCCTGCAGCGCGGCCCGCACATAGGTCTCGGCCTGTTCCGGCGACGGCACCTGGGTGTACCAGAGCTGGTCCAGGCCGCTGCCTTCAAGCGCATCGCGCAGGCCGGGCACATGTTCCATCTGCAGCGGCTGCAGGGTTACGTGCTGGCCGCGCAGGGTAGGAACCGTGTTCCAGGCATCGAGGTTGCTCATTGCTCAGCCCTGCAGGCTCGGGGTGCGCTGCGCGCAATGATCGACATAGGTCTTGATCCGGTCGATGCCATCGGCACCGAACCAGAACACCTTCCACTGATCCTGCTTGTAGCAGCCATCGGACTCGGCGTAGTAGAAGTGATTGATCGGGTTGCCATGGCGCGAGCGCCAGAACAGCTGCGGCGTTTCTTCCAGCATCACGTTCCAGACCGCACGGCCGAGGCCTTCGCCCTGTGCGTCGTCGAGCACGGCGAACTTGTCGAGGTACACGCCTTCAGCTTCATCAGTGAGGATGACCGCGGTGCGGTAGTTCTCGCTGACGTAGGCGCGCAGCAGCCTGGTCTTCTGGAAATAGTCCGGCACCAGGGTGCGGCCGAAGCTGGATTCGATCAGACCCTTCAGGCGCGGCAGGTCCAGTTCGTCCCAGGCGGTGGCGCGCAGCACTTTTTCGCCCTTGCGCACCAGCGTGCCCGAGCCCTTGTGGGTGAACAGTTCCTTGGCCAGGTCGGCCGGACGCGTGATCGACACCGACGATTCCAGCGGCAGGCGATCGAGCAGATCCTTGATCTGTTCGATCTTCACCTTCATGCCGCCGTGGATCCACGGTTGCGCGATCAGGTGGTCGTACTCGGTGGACAGGTTGATCGAATCGATCACGTTGCCCTGCTCGTCCAGCAGGCCGCCGGTACCGGTCAGGAAGATGATCTTGTATGGCTGCAGTTCCTGCACCAGTTCGTTGGCGGCGAAGTCGGCGTTGACGTTGAGGATCTGGCCGCCTGCGGTCTCACCCAGGCTGGTGATGACCGGGATCGAACCGGCGCGCAGGCTGGCTTCGATCGGCGCCAGGTTGACCTTCTTCACCTCACCGACCAGGCCGTAGGTGTCCACGTCCAGGTACTCGGCCTCGAACACACCACCGGTGATGGAGGTGGCACGCGCACCGTTCTGCTGCAGCGCCTCGACCAGGCGCAGGTTGGACTGCTGGAACACCCGGCGCACGATCGCCAGCGCTTCCGGCGAAGTCACGCGCAGGCCGTTGACGGTCTGCTTCTCGATACCGGCGGCCGACAGTTCGGCATCCAGCTGCGGGCCGGCGCCGTGCAGCACGATCGGGGTCAGCCCGACTTCCTGCAGGAACGACAGCGAAGAGGTCAGCGCGTCGAGGTCGTCGCGCAGCACCGCGCCGCCGACCTTGACCACGGCGAAGCGCTTGGCATCCAGCTGCGAAAAGCGCTTGAGGTACTGGCTGATCTCCTTCGCGCTGGCCATGCTGGAGAGCAGGCGCACGATGGTCTGGCGGGTCTGGCGGTGGGGCTGGAGGGCAGGAGACATTTCGGTTTCGTCGGAAAGGGAATAATCAGGCGCCGGCGGCGATGATGCGGTGCACGGCGTCGGTGTAGCGCTGCAGTTGTTCCAGCGTCACGAACTCATCGGCGGTGTGGGCCTGGGCGATGTCACCCGGGCCGAACACCAGCGTGGTGTAACCACCGGCGGAGAACAGCGAGGCCTCGGTCCAGAAGTCCACGGCATTGCCGATCGGCAGGTCCAGCGCATCGGCCACGTCACGTGCCAGCAGGCGGCGGTTCTCGGCTTCGGCGATGTCGCCGGCCGGCAGGCTGGGGCCACGGAAGGTTTCGGTGAACAACGCCGCTTCCGGTTCGGCGAAACCGGCGAAGGTCGCCAGCAGGCCATCGATGTCCATCGATGGCAACGGGCGGAAGCCGAACCGTACTTCGGCAGCCGGTGCGATCATGTTGGCCTTGATCCCACCTTCGACGCGACCGATGTTGAAGCGCAGGCCGGTCAGCCCGCCGAAGCGCGCCGAAGCCAGCGATTCCACGTGGTCCAGCGCACGGTTGCCCCAGCGCATGGCCTGATGCAGCGCACTGGCGGCCGCATCCTGCTTGCCCGAAGCATGCCCGGCGCGGCCGGCGAACTGCATCAGTACCGAGCTGATGCCACGGTGCGCGAGCACCGCCTCGCTCATGGTCGGCTCGGCCACCAGCACCGCTTCGTATGGCAGGCCACGGGCCAGGAACGCGGCGATACAGCGCGGATCGTTGGCTTCTTCGTCGCTGGAGAACAGGAAGGCGGCATCGCCATCGCTGGCGTTGGCCGCCGCCACCAGCGCAGCGGCAGCGCCCTTGATGTCACACACGCCCAGACCGACCACACGGTCGTCCAGGCGGCGCATCACAAGAGGGTCGGCACTCCAGTGCGGCGAGTCCGGCACGGTATCCAGGTGCACGTTGAACAGGTACTTCGGCGTCCCGCGCACGGCGTACAGGCTGACTGCGCCCGCGCCATGGTCGATCACCTCGACGTTGAAGCCGGGCAGGTTCGCGCGCAGGTAATCGAAGATGCCACCGGTGGTGATCGCACGCGGCGGGTTGCGGGTGTCGAAGGACACCAGGGCCTGCAGGTGATCGAGCGTCTGTTCAAGCATGAAACAAAGATCCTGTGGAATTCCGCCGGGCATGGCCCGGCGCTACCGTGATGCGTCTGGTGGAGAGCCCCCTTCTTGTTGAAGGGGGCGCGCCAACGGCGCAGGGTTAAGGTGGAATGCGCGGGAGACGTGCGCGCAATTCAATCGCTCAGCGATTGACTTGCGCGTAAAGCGTCGAGCTCATGCCGAACAGCTTGATGAAGCCTTCGGCCTCCTCCACGCCCCAGTCGGCCGACTGCGCGTAGGTGGCGCCCTTGGTGTTGAGCAGATGCGGCGACTTCACCGCCACTGCATCGACGCGGCCACCACGGGTTTCCAGCACCACTTCGCCGTTGACCTTGGCCTGCGAGGACTTGAGGAAGGCTTCGATGTCGGTCTTGAGCGGGTCGTGGTAGAAGCCTTCGTACACCAGCTCCACCCACTTGCGTGCCACGTCCGGCTTGAAGCGGTTCTGCTGCTTGGTCAGGACCGCATCTTCCAGCGCGCGGTGCGCGGCCAGCAGCGAAACCAGGCCCGGGGCCTCGAAGACGATGCGGCCCTTCAGGCCGATCACGGTATCGCCGGTGTAGACGCCGCGGCCAACGCCGTACGGGGCGAACAGCTTGTTGAGCTGAGCCAGGATCTGGTCACCCGGCAGCGCCTTGCCGTTCAGTTCGACGGCTTCGCCTTCGACGAACTTCAGGGTGACGGTCAGCGCCTGTTCCGGCCACTCGCTGCGCGGCGCGCACCAGCCACGGGCACCCTCGCCCGGAGCTTCCCAACGGTCGATCTCGCCGCCGGACATGGTCAGGCCCAGCAGGTTCTCGTTGATGGTGTAGGCCTGCTGCTTGGCGCGCACGCCGAAACCACGCTCTTCCAGGTACTTCTGCTCGTAGGCGCGGGTCTGGGTGTGTTCCTTCTGGATCTCGCGGATCGGCGCGATGATCTGGTAGTCACCCAGCGCCTTCACGGCCAGGTCGAAGCGGACCTGGTCGTTGCCCATGCCGGTGCAGCCGTGGGCGATGATGTTGGTGCCCAGTTCGGCGGCACGCTTCAGCGCGGCATCGACGATCAGGTAGCGGTCCGAGACCAGCAGCGGGTACTGGCCCTGGTAGCCTTCGCCGGCCCATACGAACGGCTTGACGAAGCCTTCCCAGATGGCAGGGCCACCGTTGACGGTGACGTGGCTGGTCACGCCCAGCTCGGCGGCACGCTTCTCGATGAAATCGCGCTCTTCATCATCCACGCCGCCGGTATCGGCGAACACGGTGTGCACGTTGTAGCCGCGCTCCTGCAGATACGGCACGCAGAAGCTGGTATCCAGGCCGCCGGAGAAGGCGAGAACGACGTCTTTGTTGCTCATGGGGGTCAGGTCCACTTGGGGGATGAGAATTCGGTAGAGCCGACCGTTGGTCGGCTGGAATGTTGGATGCGCCGCTGCGGGAGCAGCCGACCAACGGTCGGCTCTACCCCCTTGTTCGATCTAGCGCCCGGCAACCGCCGCCATGATCGCCTTCTGCACATGCAGGCGGTTCTCGGCTTCGTTGATGGCGATGCACTGCGGCGAATCCATCACCGCGTCGGTGGCCTTCACATTGCGGCGCAGCGGCAGGCAGTGGCTGAACACACCGTTGTTGGTCAGCGCCATCTTCCGCTCGTCCACGATGAAGTGCTTGAACTGGTCGCGGATCGGCTTTTCCGGCTCCCAGTTGCCGAAGAACGGCAGCGCGCCCCAGCTCTTGGCGTAGACCACGTCGGCACCGGCATAGGCGCTGTCGATGTCATGGCTGATCTTCAGCGAACCGCCGCTCTCGGCCACGTTCTGCTCGGCCCAGCCCATGTAGCGTTCGTCGAGGATGTAGTCGGCGGTCGGGCACAGCAGGGTCACGTCCATGCCCATGCGGGTGGCGATGGTCAGCGCCGAGTTGGCCACGGCAGTGTTCAGCGGCTTGGGGTGATAGGTCCAGGTCAGCACATACTTCTTGCCACGCAGGTCCTGGGTGCCGAAGTGCTCCTGCAGGGCCATGATGTGGGCCAGCTCCTGGCACGGGTGGGTGATGGTCTCCATGTTGATGACCGGCACCGGCGAGTACTTGGCGAAGCTGTTGAGGACGATGTCCTGGCGGTCGTAGGCCCAGTCGATGAACTTGGGGAACGCGCGCACGGCGATGATGTCGCAGTAACGGCCCAGCACCTTGGCCACTTCAGCGATGTGCTCTTCGGTGTCGCCGTCCATCACCGTGCCGAGGTTGAACTCGATCGGCCACGCATCCTTGCCCGGCTGCAGCACCACCGCGTGGGCGCCGAGCTGGAACGCGCCCAGTTCGAAGCTGGTGCGGGTGCGCATGGACGGGTTGAAGAACACCAGCGCGATCGACTTGCCCTTGAGCTGGTCGCCGAGCTTGTTGCGCTTGAACAGCGCGGCCTGGGTCAGCAGCGCGTCGAGATCACTGCGGCTCCAGTCCTGGGTGTTCAGGAAGTGCATGGGGGACATCATCTTTCCTTGCGTGGCGGCGCCGGGTTCGACGCGGTGGAAGGGAAAACAGGAAGCAAAGGTGGAACGAAAAGGTTGCAGTTGCAGCTTTCAGAACGCAGAAACGAAAAAACCCAGCCGGGCAGCTGGGTTTTTTTCGGACGAACAGCAAAAAGCTCCGGTTACCCAGCCAGGATGTGGGGTTCCGGTCGACGCGCACGCGAGGTCATGCCCGACGCCTGTCGGGCTGCGCTGCTGTCACGCTGGAAGTCGGTGAGCTTCATGGTCAATTATCTTTGCATGCGGCTGGGGCCGGCGCAAGGGGCCGGGGTCGCAGAATCAGGGGTTGCTGGCTGTGCCCTGCTCGGGGCCGACCCAGGGGGTGATCGACACCCGGATCTTGAGCCGGTTGCCGGGGTCTTCCGGCAGCCGCGAGCGGTACTTGGTGCCCTTGTAGACGTAATCCACGTCGTAGGCGATGGGCCTGCGGAATTCACGCCCCACCGGCACGATGCGGCAGTCGCGGGTCAGCATCGGGCCGTTGTTGGCCGGTGCCGGCGCCGGGGCCGGTGACTCGGCGGCGGTGTCCTCGGAGACCTCTTCATCGCTGCGCTTGAACATCGAGCGCACCGAGTCCCAGAAGCGGCTGATCCGGCCCTTGTCCTCGACCGGCTCCTCGCCGGTGACATTGACCGGCGCCAGAGTCCGGGTCGAGACCGGCTCGCAGTGCTCTTCGGTACGGGTCGCGCGGAGGGTCTGGAACACGGGCTCGACGTTCAGCACCTGCGCGTAGTCGAACTTCACGTTCTCCACGATCACCACCCGGTTGCGGGGCTCGGCCTCCTGCGCCTGGGCCACGGCGGCCAGCGCCGACAGGCAGGCCAGGGTCAGCAACGCGGTGGATTTCATTGGCGAAGGGGGCAAGGACACGGCAATAGTGTAGGCAGTGGCGAGCGCAAGGGGCTGAACATTACCCGTCCACGCTGCTCCTGCCCACCCCACCTTGGGCGGACCCGGCGTCCACCGGTGGCAGGCGGTGCCCCCAAAGGGGGCCGACACGTTCTAAAATCACAGGCTTGTCCCCCAGCCACAGCCCCATGACCCTGCGCCTGCACAACAACCTGACTCGCCAGCTCGAACCGTTCACTCCGCTCGACCCGGCCTGTCCGACCCTGTATGTGTGCGGCCCGACGGTCTACAACTACGTACACATCGGCAACGCCCGTGGCCCGGTGGTGTTCGGGGTGCTGGCCGACCTGCTGCGGCGCCGTTTCGGTGGCCTGCGCTACGCGCGCAACATCACCGACGTGGACGACAAGATCAACACCGCTGCACGTGAGCAGGGGGTGCCGATCAGCACCATCACCGACAGGTTCGCCGCCGCCTACCGTGAAGACATGGCCGCGCTGGGCGTGGTGCCGCCGGACATCGAGCCGGAAGTGACCGCGCACATGCCGCAGATCATCACCATGATCGAACAGCTGATCGCCAATGGTCATGCCTACGCCGCCGAAGGCCATGTGCTGTTCGCGGTGGCCAGCTTCGAGAGCTACGGCAAGCTCTCGCGCCGCGACCCGGATGAAATGCTGGCGGGCGCCCGCGTCGACGTGGCCCCGTACAAGCGCGACCCGGGCGACTTCGTGCTGTGGAAGCCGTCCAGCGACGACCTGCCCGGCTGGGAATCGCCGTGGGGCCGTGGCCGCCCGGGCTGGCATATCGAATGCTCGGCGATGGCCGCCGCCCATCTGGGCGAGACCATCGACATCCACGCCGGCGGCGTCGACCTGCAGTTCCCGCACCACGAAAATGAGATCGCGCAGAGCGAATGCGCCCACGGCGGCAAGATCTTCGCCCGCTTCTGGCTGCACAACGGCATGCTCAACTTCGGCGGCGCCAAGATGAGCAAGTCGCTGGGCAACATCGAGCGCGTGCACGATCTGGTGCGCCAGCATCCGCCGGAAGCGCTGCGCCTGGCCCTGCTGTCGGCCCATTACCGGCAGCCGCTGGACTGGTCCGACGGCCTGATCGAACAATCGGTGCGCACCCTGGACCGCCTGTACGGCACCCTGCGCGAACTGGCATCGGTCGACGCGGTCGTGGCGATCCCGTCCACGGTCGAGGCGACCCTGGACGACGACCTGAACACCCCACAGGCGCTGGCCGAAGTGGCCCGCATCGCCGCCGATGCACGCCGGGCCACCGACCCGGCCGAACAGGCACGCCTGAAGGGCGAGCTTCTTGGTGCGGGCCTGGCGCTGGGCCTGCTGCAGGCCGACCCGGCACAGTGGTTCGGCACTGCGGCCAGCGACGGCGGCGACGATGCCCGCATCCAGGGCCTGATCGACGAGCGTGCCGCCGCCAAGAAGGCCCGCGACTTCGCCCGTTCCGATGCCATCCGCGACCAGTTGGCCGCCGAAGGCATCGTGCTGGAAGACACCCCGCAGGGCGTGCGCTGGTCGCGCAAGCGCGGCTGACCTGCCCTGCCCCGTGGCCGGTCCGCCGGCCACGCCCCACCGTAGAGACCGTTGTGACCGACTCCCCGTTCCCGCTTGAACCCACCGCCGCCGAGGCACAGACCGCCATCGCCGAGGAATTCGGCTTCTTCGGCGACTGGTCCGAGCGCTACCAGTACCTGATCGACCTCGGCCGCAAGCTGCCGGCCTTCCCGGAAGAATGGAAGACCGAAGAGCATCGCCTGCTCGGCTGCCAGTCGATGGTCTGGATCGTGCCGGAAGGCAACGCGCAGTCGCTGCGCTTCCATGCCATCAGTGATTCGGCCATCGTTTCCGGCCTGATCTTCCTGGCCCTGCGTGTGTACTCCGGGCGCTCGGCGCAGGAGATCCTCGCCACCGAACCGAGCTACATCCAGGACATCGGCCTGGCCCGCCACCTCTCCCCCACCCGCAGCAACGGTGTGGCGGCGATGCTGGCCTTCATCCGCGAGACCGCGCAGGCCCAGCTGCAGCGCGATCCGTCGTGAGCGAGCCTGCCACAGCCGAAGACACCGCGCTGGGCCTGCTGTCCCGGCCCGGCTTCGCCAAGCTGCTGGCCTACCGCATCTTCGCGATGCTGTCCTACCAGGTGGTGGCGGTCACCGTCGGTTGGCATATCTACGAAGTCACCCGCAATCCGTTCTCGCTGGGACTGATCGGCCTGGCCGAGGTACTGCCGTTCTTCTGCGTGGCGCCATTCGCCGGCTATCTGGTCGACCACCTGCCGCGGCGCCGGTTGGGCATGGCGGCCTGCTCCGGACTGATCGCCACCGCGCTGGTGCTGACCAGCGTGGCCAAGGGCTGGCTGCCGTTCGAAGGCGTGTGGCCCATCTATGCGGCCATCGCCCTGACCGGCATGGTCCGCGCCTTCCTGTCGCCGATCTACAACGCGTTGTTCGCCCGCGTGCTGGCCCGCGACCAGTTCGCGCGCGGCGCCGGCCTCGGCGCGGTGGTGTTCCAGGCCGGCATGGTTGCCGGTCCGGCACTGGGCGGCGTGCTGGTCGGCTTCGGTGGCAAGGGCCTGTCCTACGCGGTGGCAACAGCCTTTGCGCTGGTGGCGATGGCCTGCCTGGCTACGTTGAAGGTGGAAGAACCGGTGCACACCGGTCCTGCCGCGCCCATCTTCAAGAGCATCGCCGAAGGCGCGCGCTTCGTGGTCGGCAACCGGATCATGGTCGGGGCGATGGCGCTGGACATGTTCTCGGTTCTGCTGGGCGGTGTGGTGGCGATGCTGCCGGCCTTCCTGCACGAAATCCTGCACCACGGTCCGGAGGGCCTGGGCATCCTGCGCGCGATGCCGGCACTCGGTTCGGTGTGCGTGGGCCTGTGGCTGGCCCGCCACCCGCTGCATCGCAATGCAGGCCGCGTGCTGCTGTTCGCGGTGGGTGGGTTCGGCCTGTGCGTGATCGGCTTCGGCCTGTCGCAGCACTTCTGGCTGTCGGCGCTGATCCTGCTGTTCTATGGGGCCTTCGATGGCGTCTCGGTGGTGATCCGCTCGACCATCCTGCAGTTGGCCACGCCGGAAGAGATGCGCGGACGGGTGTCGTCGATCAACGGCATCTTCATCAGTTCGTCCAACGAGCTGGGCGCGTTCTATGCCGGCACGATGGCGAAGCTGCTCGGCCTGGTGCCGGCCGTGGTGCTGGGTGGGTTCGCCGTGCTGAGCGTGGCCGGGATCACCGCATGGAAGAACCCGACGCTGCGGAAACTGAACCTTCGCGACCTGCAATGATGCTGCGAACAGCGGATTCGGCGGCGCCGGGCGTTTGGCTGGGTCCGTTGCTCTCCCTCGATGATTGGGCTTGTCACTTTCTTTTCGCGAAAAGAAAGTAACCAAAGAAACGCTCCGCCATCCGCGAGCCGGTGCTTCTCGGTGAATCAGGGGACGGCGCGGAGAGCCAGCCGACTAGCAGTCGGCTCTACAGGATGGAGCCGCCTCTTCGCCCCTGATTCCCCTGCGGTGCTCGGCGCGCTACAAGGCGGACTCAACAGCCGCGAGCGCACGCATGACCGCTCCTGTCGGCCTGAGCCGAGCGTGGGCTCGGCTCTACATCGGCCGCGCACGCAGGAAACCGTCGAGCGCCTGCGGGTGGGTCCGGGCAGGACCATCCGCGGCATGGATGCCGCGGCCGAGCTTACAGGGATGTACTTGCAGCGTGTCCTGCCCGGACCCACCCGCAGGCTCCCTCCGATACGCGGAAGGTGCTGCTCTACACAACCAACTCGAACCCAACAAAAAACCCGGCCGAAGCCGGGTTTTCTGCATGACCAGACAACGATCAGGAATCAGTCGCCCTGCTGCTTCTGCAGGTGCTCCCAACGCTCCTGGGCGTCGATGGTGCGTTCGGCGGTGAGGCGCGCTTCCAGGCGCTCCAGGCCGATTTCTTCGCCGGTGTCGACGCAGTAACCGTAGTCGCCCGCTTCCAGGCGCTTCAGGGTGCTGTCGATCTTGCCGATCAGCTTGCGGTAGCGGTCACGGGTACGCAGTTCAAGCGAGTTCTCGGTCTCGCGGGTCGCGCGTTCGGCTTCGTCGCCGATGTCACGCACTTCCTCGCGAAGATTCTCGATGGTCTGCTTGGACTCTTCGACCAGGTCCGCGCGCCAGTTCTGCAGGCGCTGACGGAAGTACTCCTGCTGCAGCGGGCTCATGTATTCCTCTTCCGAGGACGGCTTGTAGCCAGCCGGCAGGATCGGGCGGCCGGTGGCCTCGTCGGTCTTGTACTCGACCACCTTGTACTTGCTGCGCGGGGCCGGTGCCGCCGAGCGGGCGGCGACGGCCACGGCAACCTTGCCGACAGGGCGCGACACGGTCTTCGGGGCGGAATCGGATTTCACGGCGGTTTTGGCAGGCGATTTCGAAACGGGCACGGGATTCTTGGATTGCGGGGCCTTCGAAGCGGCAGGAGCGGCGGCCGGGGCCGGCTTGGAGGCCGGTTGGGCTGCTGCCACTGCCACGGTCTTGGCCGGGACAGGCTTGGCCGGAGCCGGCTTGGCAGCAGGCTTCGGTGCGGACTTCACTACTGGGGCCGGGGTCGGCTTGACGGCCGGCACGGCAACATTCTTGGCAACCTTCTTTACAGCGGCAGGCGTGGCAACCGGTTTAGCTCCAGCGACCTTCTTTGCCGCAGGCTTGGCGACCGGTTTGGCTGCAGCCTTCTTCACCACCACCTTCGGCGCCGGCTTGGCTGCTGCCTTCTTCGCTACCGGCTTGGCGGCGGCCTTCTTCATCGGCGCGGCCTTGCTGGCGGCCTTCTTCACCACCGGCGCCTTCTTGCTGGCAGCGGCAGGCTTGGACTTGGCGGGCGCAGCGGCCTTCTTCGCCACCGGCTTGGTTGCCTTGACCGGCGTTTTCTTTGCGGTGGCCTTCCTGGCCGCCGGTTGCGAGGACGCTGCCTTGGTCGCCGGCTTGCTGGCCGGCTTCTTGGCAACGGGCTTTGCCGCCAACTTCTTCACAACAGGCTTGGCGGTTTTCTTGGCGGCCGTTGCGGCCTTCTTTGCAGTTTTTTTTAGCAGCCACGAAACGCTCTTCCTTGGATTCCCCGGGGCCCGGGAAAGCGGGCCTTTATAGCCTACCCGACCCGCAGCAGCAACCTCGACCCCCTGCTCCATTCAGTCCTGGAGTCAAGGCGCCCTTGGAGGCGGTCCGACGAACACGGACCGCCTTGCGCGGTACGGAACCTGGCCAACACCCGAAGGTGCTGGTACCGGTCGCAGGCCATCGGCGACATGCGACCAACGGCCCATCCTGCACAAATGCGGCCTTCATGCCAACTGGCATAAGATGACTGGGTGATCTCGCGCCTGCTCATCGCCCTGCTGCGCTTCTACAAGCGCTTCATCAGCCCCTTGCTGGGGCCACGCTGCCGTTTCGTGCCGAGCTGTTCTGAATACGCGATGGAAGCGATCGCGCGGCACGGTCCGCTGCGCGGCAGCTGGCTGGCTGCGCGCCGGCTGGGCCGCTGCCATCCGTTCCATCCCGGCGGCGTCGACCCCGTGCCCGAGTCCCCCAACGCCCCCTCTTGCCGTTGCACAGGAAAACACTGACATGTCCTCCACCCTCATCACCAATGCCCGCATGGTCAACGAAGGCCGCACCTTCGACGGCGATCTGCGCATCGAGAACGGCCGCATCGCGCAGATCGGCAATGGGCTGGCGCCGCGGGTCGGCGAGCAGGTGGTGGATGCGGCCGGACGCTGGCTGCTGCCCGGCATGATCGATGACCAGGTGCACTTCCGCGAGCCGGGCCTGACCCACAAGGGTGACATCGCCAGCGAATCGGCGGCGGCCGTGGCCGGTGGCCTGACCAGCTTCATGGACATGCCCAACACCAATCCGCCGACGCTGGATTCGACCATTCTGGAAGCCAAGTACGAGCTCGCGCGCGGTCGCGCCTGGGCCAACTACGGCTTCTACCACGGCGCCAGCAATGACAACCTGGACGCGATCCGCGCTCTGGACCCGAAGAAGGCGCCGGGCGTGAAGGTATTCATGGGTGCGTCGACCGGCAACATGCTGGTCGACAACCCGGAAACGCTGGACGCGATCTTCCGCGAATGCCCGACTCCGATCATCACGCACTGCGAAGACACGCCGATGATCGATGCCAACCTGAAGGCCTTCCAGGAAAAGTACGGCGATGCGCTGACCCCGGACATGCACCCGGACATCCGCTCACGCGAGGCCTGCATCAAGTCGACCCGCCTGGCGATGTCGCTGGCGCGCAAGCACGGCACCCGCCTGCATGTGCTGCACATCTCCACCGCCGACGAGCTGGCGCTGTTCGAGAAGGGGCCGCTGATCCGCGCCGACGGCAGCCGCAAGCAGATCACCGCTGAAACCTGCGTGCACTTCCTGCACTTCGCGCGCCCTGACTATGCGACCAAGGGCAACCTGATCAAGTGCAACCCGGCGATCAAGGAAGTATCCGACCGCGAGGCAATCACCGCTGCGCTGGCCGACGACGTGCTGGACGTGCTGGCCACCGACCACGCCCCGCACACCTGGGAAGAGAAGCAGAAGCCCTACGCGCAGGCGCCGTCGGGCCTGCCGCTGGTGCAGTACGCGCTGGTGGCCGCGCTGGAGCGCGTGCACGAAGGCAAGCTGACCCGCGAGCAGGTGGTGCAGAAGTTCGCGCATGCGCCGGCGCAGCTGTTCGACGTCGAGGAGCGCGGCTTCCTGCGCGAAGGCTACTTCGCCGATCTTGTCCTGGTCGAAGACGTGCCGTTCACGGTCAAGCGCGAGGACGTGCTGTCCAAGTGCGGCTGGTCGCCGTTTGAAGGCACCACCTTCCGTTCGCGCGTCGCCTCCACCTGGGTCAACGGCCAGCTGGTGTGGGACGGCAGCAAACTGGTGGGCGAGCCCGCCGGCCAGCGCATGACCTACGACCGCTGATGCGTTCGGCACTGATGATCGGGGCGCTGCTGCTGGCCGCGCCCCTACTCACCGCACCGGCGGCCCAGGCGCAGGATGGCATCGGCAGCCTGATCGACAGCCGCGTGGTGTTCCCGGCCAGTGCGTCGCAGGGTGCACTGGTGATCGGCAAGGTGCCCGCCGGCAGCCGCGTGCAGTACGCCGGCCGCCAGCTGCGGGTGAGCGGCTATGGCAGCGTGGTGTTCGGCATTGGCCGCGACGAGAAGGGTCCGCTGCGCGTGCAGGTGCAGCGCCCCGATGGTGGCAGCGAGACTGCGACCATTGCGGTGACGCCGCGCGACTGGCCCACCGAGCGGGTCAACGGCGTGCCACCGAAGACGGTCAACCCGCCGCCGGCGATTGCCGAGCGGATCAAGCGCGAACAGGCGCAGGTGACTGCCGCGCGTGCCCGCGATGACGACCGTACCGACTTCACCCAGACCTTCATCTGGCCAGTGCAGGGCCGCATCAGCGGCCGCTTCGGCAACGCGCGCGTGTACAACGGCCAGCCAGGCGCCGGTCATTCCGGCATGGACATCGCGGCACCGACCGGTACACCGGTGAAGGCACCGGCCGCCGGCATCGTGACCTTCGCCGGCCCGGACCTGTACCTGACCGGTGGCACGCTGCTGCTCGATCACGGTTTCGGGGTCAGTTCCAATTTCCTGCACCTGTCGCGCATCGACGTGAAGGTTGGCGACCGTGTCGAACAGGGCCAGGTGATCGCCGCGGTCGGCGCCACCGGTCGTGCCACCGGCCCGCACCTGCACTGGGGCATGAACTGGTTCGATACCCGTATCGACCCGTTGCTGGTGCTGGAGCGTAAGTAACGCGTGCAATGCGCCTTGGTGGGTGCCGACCTTGGTCGGCACAATCCCTCAGAGCGTGCGGACCAAGGTCCGCACCCACCAGAAGCTGTCCGCAGGGCCGATCGATCAACCGCGCGCAGCCCACCACACGCGCAGCAGGGTGCGCACCGGAGTAGCTTCAATCGGCTTGCCTGCGGCCTGCGCCGCCACGCGGGCGCGCGCCAGACTGGACCACACACGTCGCGGGCGCGGGCCAGGCACGCGGGTGCCCCACCCCTTCAACAGATGCTGCGCCCAGCGCTGCGCGGCGCTGCTGGCATCACCGTCCAGCAGGCTGCGCGGCACACCGGCCACGCCGGCATCCTGCAGGCGCTGGGCCAGGGTCTGCAGCTGCACCGCACGGCCCGCGCCGGTGCGCGGCTTGTCCGCGAACAAGACCGCCTCCACCGCAGCTACGGCCTCGGCGTAGTTGGCCAGCGCACGCTCGGCTCCGGCCGCATCCAGTGCGACGGTGCGCGCTTCAACCAGATCCGGCAGCGCTTCGGCCAACTGGGCCCACGGTGCACGCACCGGCTCCAGTAGACGTCCCAGCGGATGGCGCGAACGATGCGCGGCCCAGCTGCGCAGCTCCTCGCCCCACCACGCCAGCTTGGCGTCGGCCGGCAGCGGATCGCCGCCGGTATTGAGCATGTCGTCGAACTCCTGCAGCAGCGCGAACCACGCCACGGCAAGCTCGCGTTGCGATTCGGCCACGAACGGGGCGGCCACCGACCATTCCGGCCAACGGCTGCGCCACTTGTCGAGGAAACTGTCCAGCGCGGTACTGCTCACTACGTGATTCCTTACGGCTGGGCCGGGGCTGCCGGCCGGGTCGGCCAGAGACTGGCCAGTTGCAGAAGTTCAGCATTCTCGACCAGCACGTCGGCCTGCCAGGCCAACGGGTCGTCGCTGTGCAGGCGGTAGCCCCACAGCGCCGCCACCGACGGCATGGCGGCAGCGCGTGCGGCGATGATGTCGCGCTCGTCGTCACCCACGTACACGCAGTCTTCGGCGGCGATGCCGATCGCCTGCGCGGCGTGCAGCAGCGGCAGCGGGTGCGGCTTGCGCTCGGCCAGGCTGTCACCACCGACCAGCACCGCGCAGCGCTGCTGCCAGCCGTATTGCGGCACGATCAAGCGCGCCAGGTACTCCGGCTTGTTGGTGACGATGCCCCACACCGTACCGGCCTCATCCAGCGCGGCGAGCATGCCGGCCACGCCATCGAACAGCACCGCGTGCTGGCCGATCAACGCTTCGTAGCGCTGCAGGAATTCCGGGATCAGTGCATCGCGCGCAGCGGCATCCAAGTCCGGGAAAGCGGCCCCGACCATCGCGCGCGAGCCCTTGGAGACCACCGGTCGCAGCTGTGCCGGATCGACCGGCGCGCGTCCACGCTCGGCCAGCATCGCATCGCAGGTGGCGACGAAGTCCGGCGCGCTGTCCAGCAGGGTGCCGTCCAGATCGAACAGCACCGCGCGCGGGAAGCGTGCGGAGGTCATGCTGGCTTGACCGCGTAGGCCAGGTAGTTGATGTCGGTGCGGCTGCTCAGGCGGGCGTGGTTGCGCCACGGCTCGTAGGCCATGCCGCTGACATCCACCAGCTGCATGTCGGCCTCGCGCAGCCAGCGCGCCAGCTCGGCCGGCTTGATGAATTCCTGGTAGTGGTGCGTACCCTTGGGCAGCAGCCGCGCCACGTACTCGGCGCCGACAATCGCCACCGCGAACGCGGCAGCGGTGCGGTTGATGGTCGACAGGAACAGGTGGCCACCCGGCTTCAGCAGGCGCTTGCAGGCTTCGATGATTGCGCCGGGATCGGGCACGTGCTCGAGCATTTCCATGCAGGTGACTACGTCGAAGCTGCCCGGCTGCTCGGCGGCAAGGTCTTCGGCGGCCTGCACGCGGTAGTCGACCTTGGCGCCGCTTTCCAGCGCATGCAGCCGCGCGACCTTGACCAGCTCCGGGGCCAGGTCGATGGCAGTGACATCGGCGCCGGCCTGGGCCAGCGCTTCACTCAACAGGCCGCCACCGCAACCGATGTCGAGCACGCGTGCGCCGCGCAGCGGCACGCGCTCGGCCACGTACTTCAGGCGCACCGGATTCAGTGCGTGCAGCGGCTTCTGCGGGCCATCAGCGTCCCACCAGCGGTTGGCCAGCGCGGCGAACTTGTCCAGCTCGGCCTGATCGAAATTGGAGGAAGCGTGGGGGGCAGTCATGAGGAGTCCTTGCGGCGCCAGGGATCAGGCGCGGATATGACGGATGCGCTCGCGCCACTGGCGCGCGTTGGCGATGATGCCCGGCAGGTCCATGCCGACCAGCTCGCGCTGCACCAGCTTCGGCTTGCCGGCGATCCAGACGTCGCTGACCTGCTGGCGGCCGGTGGCGTACACCAGCTGCGACAGCACGTTGTGCAGCGGCTGGGTTTCCAGCGCGGACAGATCGACGCAGACCAGGTCGGCCTGCTTGCCGACTTCGATCGAGCCGATGCGCTCGCCGAAGCCCAACGCGCGGGCGCCGCCCAGGGTCGAGGCGCGCAGCGTGGTGGCCGCGTCCAGCGCGGTGGCATCGTCGGCCACGGCCTTGGCCAGGATCGCCGCGGTGCGGTTCTCGCTGAACATGTCCAGGTCGTTGTTGCTGGCGCAGCCGTCGGTGCCGATCGCCAGGTTCACGCCAGCACGCTGCAGGGCGCAGGCCGGGCAGAAACCGGAGGCCAGCTTGAGGTTCGATTCCGGGCAGTGCACCACGCTGACGCCACGTTCGGCGCACAGGTGGATTTCCGCGTCGGTCAGCTGGGTCATGTGCACCGCGATCAGGCGGTCGTTGACCAGGCCGAGCCGATCCAGTCGCGCCAGCGGGCGCTGGCCGTGCAGCTTGATCGAATCGTTGATCTCCTGCGCGGTCTCGTGGGTGTGCAGGTGCACCTGCATGTCGAGCTGGTCGGACAGCATCCGCACCCGCTCGAAATTGGCATCGTTGACCGTATACGGCGCATGCGGCGCGAATGCGGTGCCGATCAGCGGATCGGTGCGCCACTGGTCGTGCAGTTCACCGGCCTTGGCGAAGTACTCGTCGTCGGTCTTGGCCCAGGCGGTGGGAAAATCGATGATGACCGCGCCGACCAGCGCGCGGAAACCGTGCTTCTTGTAGACGGCGGCCTGCACGTCGCCGAAGAAGTAGTTCTCGTTGGCACAGGTGGTACCGCCGCGCAGCATCTCGGCGATGGCCAGGGTGGTGCCGTCGGCAACGAACTCGGGGCCGATCACCGCCGCTTCCACCGGCCAGATGTGCTGCTGCAGCCAGGTCATCAGCGGCAGGTCGTCGGCGACGCCGCGCAGCAGGGTCATCGGGTTGTGCGTGTGCGCATTGACCAGGCCCGGCATCAGCGCGGCCTCAGGACGGCTGACCACCTGGGCGGCGCGGAACCGCGCGCGCGCCTCGGCACGCGGCAGGATGGCCACGATCTCGCTGCCACGCACGGCAACGGCATGGTCTTCCAGCACCACCGCATGCGGCTCGATCGGAACGACGTAACCGGCTTCGATGAGCAGGTCGCAGGCTTCGGGGAGGTGCGGGCTATCGCTCATGCGGGCTCACTGGGCTGTGGGGGCGGCGAGATACTTCTGGGGGACACGCCCCTGAGTCAGGGGCTGCCGCGAAGCGGCGGGGTCTGGAGACCCGTGAAGCGGGGCCCATGATCTGCCGAAGCAGACCATGGGAGCGCCAGCGCGAATGCGATGGCGCGTACCCGGCCAGCGGCCGGCACTACAGCAGGTCGACCTATGGCCGGAACCTTATTTGACGCGTGCGGAGTATTCGCCCGAACGGGTGTCGACGCGGATCACCTCGTCCTGGTTGACGAACAGCGGCACGCGGACCACGGCGCCGGTTTCCAGGGTGGCCGGCTTGCCGCCGCCGCCCGAGGTGTCACCGCGGACGCCCGGATCGGTTTCGGTGATCTTCAGTTCAACGAAGTTCGGCGGCTGCACGAAGATCGGCTCGCCGTTCCACAGGGTGACCACGCAGGACTCTTCGCCCTTCAGCCACTTCTCGGCGCCGCCCATGCCGGCCTTGGTGGCCTGGACCTGCTCGAAGGATTCCGGGTCCATGAAGTGCCAGTACTCGCCGTCGCTGTACATGAAGTTCATGTCGGTATCGACGACGTCGGCTGCATCCAGCGAGTCGGTCGACTTCATGGTGACTTCCTGGGTACGGCCGTCCTTGATCAGGCGGTACTTCACGCGGGTGAAGGCCTGGCCCTTGCCCGGCTTGACGTATTCGGTGTCGATGATGACGGCCGGTTGGTTGTTGACCAGGATCTTCATCCCGTTCTTGACGTCGTTCATGCCGTAGCTGGCCATGCGTAAACTCCTGAGTGGCAAAAACGCCGCGGGTGCGGCGAGCCGTTAGAATGGAAAGCCCACCGGATGCCGGTGGGCGACTGTTTTTCTGCCCACATGATAACCGCAGGCCCCCTCTCCATGCAGCTTTCCGCCTTCCCCCGGCCCCAGTCGCCCGGTGCGCCCGCGCGCTGGCAGCAGCTCTGGCGCCAGGCGCTGCGCGACCCGCACGCGCTGCTGGCCCGGCTGCAACTGGACCCGGCCGCGCTGGGCGTCTCGGAGGCGGCCATGGCCCAGTTCGCGCTGCGCGTGCCGGAGGGCTTCGTGGCCCGCATGCGCCCTGGCGATGCAGGCGACCCGCTGCTGCGCCAGGTGCTGCCGATCGACGAGGAAATGCGGCCGGCGCCCGGGTTCAGCTTCGATGCGGTGGGCGATGGCGCCGCCAGGAAGGCCACTGGCGTCATCCAGAAGTACCGCGGTCGCGCCCTGTTGGTCGCCACCGGCAGCTGCGCGATCAACTGCCGCTACTGCTTCCGTCGCCACTTCGACTACGGCGCGGAGAACGCCGCCAAGGGAGGCTGGCAGGAGGCGGTGGCCGCCATCGCGGGCGATCCGGACATCGACGAGGTGATCCTGTCCGGCGGTGACCCGCTGTCACTGGCCACGCACAAGCTGGTCGAGCTGACCGACGCCCTGCGCGCGATCCCGCATATCCGCCGCCTGCGCATCCATACCCGGCTGCCGATCGTGCTGCCGGAGCGCGTGGACGATGAACTGGTCTCCTGGCTGGACAGCCTGCCCTGGCCGCTGGCGATCGTGGTCCACGCCAACCACGCCAATGAGTTCGACGCCAGCGTGGACGCAGCGATGGCTCGCCTGCGCGGCATCGGCGCCCAGCTGCTGAACCAGGCGGTACTGCTGCGCGGGGTCAATGACAGCGTGCAGGCCCTGCAGGACCTGAGCGAGCGCAGCTTCGCCGCCGGCGTACTGCCCTACTACCTGCACCAGCTGGACCGGGTCGAGGGCGTGGCCCACTTCGAAGTGGACGATGCCCAGGCCAAGGCGCTGATTGCCGGCCTGACCGCGCGCCTGTCCGGTTACCTGATCCCCAAGCTGGTGCGCGAACTGCCCGGCGATCCGAGCAAGCGGCCGGTGTAACAGTAGATCCACGCCATGCGTGGATGATTCGGCCAGGAACGCCCATCCACGCATGGCGTGGTTCTACCGTCAGACGCCCGACTCGATCATCCGCACCACTTCGGTGGCGGTCACCGGATGGCTCAGCCAGTAGCCCTGGCCGAGGTCGCAGCCGCGCTGGGCCAGCAGCTCGTACTGCGCCTGCTGCTCGATGCCCTCGGCCACCACCGTGATGCCCAGTGCGTGGGCCATGGCGATGATCGCCGTGGTCAGCGCCAGGTCGTCCGGATCGCGCTGCATGTCGGCCACGAAGCTCTTGTCGATCTTCACGCCGTCCACCGGCACCTGGCGAAGATGGCTGAGACCGGAGAAGCCGGTGCCGAAATCGTCCAGCCAGACCTTCACACCGGTGCGATGCAGCTTGTCCAGCAGCTGCGCGGCAACCATCTCGTCGCCGATCACGGCGGTTTCGGTCAGCTCCAGGTGCAGCCGCGAGGCCGGCAGGCCGGATTCGTGCAGGCACTGCGCGACCAGCGCCGGCAGCTCACCGCCGCGCAACTGCCGTGGTGACACGTTCACCGACACGAACAGATCATCGCCACCGGCCCCACGTGGCCACTGCGAGGCTTCCATGCAGGCCGCTCGCAGCACCTTCGGGCCGATGATCTCGATCAGCCCGCTCTGCTCGGCCACTTCGATGAACACTGACGGCGGAATCGTACCCAGGGTCGGATGCTGCCAGCGCAGCAGCACTTCGACGCCGACCATGCGGCGGTCGCGCATGCGGAAGATCGGCTGGTAGGCCAGGCGCAGCTCGCCGCGCTCCCAGGCCCCGCGCAGTTCCTGCTCCATGTGCACGCGGCGCTCGACCGCATGGTCCATCGCCCGGCTGTAGTAGCGATAACAGTTCTTGCCGGCCATCTTCGCCTGGTACATGGCGATGTCGCCGTTCTTCAGCAGCGTGGTCGCATCGGCGGCATCGTCCGGGAACAGGGTCACGCCGATCGAGGTCCCCAGGAACAGCTCCCTGCCCTGCACCACCAGCGGCTTGCCCAGCTCGCGCACCAGCACCTCGGCCAGCAGCCGCGCGTTCGCGGCCACGTCACCATCACCGACCAGGATCACGAACTCGTCACCGCCGAAGCGGGCCAGCAGGGCCTCATCGCCACCGGCCTCGGTGACTGCACGGCCGATGCGCTGCGCGAACTGCAACAGCGCTTCGTCACCGGCCTCATGGCCGAGGGTATCGTTGACGCGCTTGAAGTCGTCGATATCGGCGAACAACAGGCCTAAGCGGTGATTGGCGGCACGGGCAGCCATCAACCGATGATCAAGCGCCTCGCGGAATGCCAGCCGGTTGGTCAGCCCGGTCAGCGCGTCGGTATAGGCCATGCGCCGCACTTCGCGGTCATGGCGGGCGATCGCATCACGCATCCGGGCGAAACCACGTACCAGTTCACCGACCTCGTCGTCGCGGGTGTTCTCGGCCAGGGGCGTCTGGTAGTCACCGGCCTCGATGCGGCGGGCGGCGACGGCAAGATCACGGATCGGCGCCACCAGGGTGCGCTGCACGTACAGGATCACCACCACGCCGATCACCACCAGCATGCCGAGCATCAGCAGCAGCCAGCCCAGGTGGCGGCTGCCGACCTGCTGCAGGCGCTCGCCCAGGGTGGCATTGGCGGCCTGTTCACGCTGCTGCACCTCGTCCAGCGCCATGCCAACGCGGACGCCGCCAATGCGCTGGTTGCCGATCATGATCGGCATCGTGTTGTCGAGCACCTTCGCCGATTCCTGCACCACCAGCGCCTGTGCGGCGGCAGCCTTGGGTGCCAGCGGATCGGCCATGGGCTGGCCGAAACCGGATACCTCGATCGAGCCGTCATGCACCAGCCGGCCACGTTCGTCGAACACCAGCACATAGCGCACCACCGGTTGCCGCGCGGTGCCCCGTACCAGTGCGCCGACCTGGTCCAGATCGCGGTAGTACAGGGGATTGGCCAGTGAATCGGACAACTCGCGCGCCATCGCTTCGCCGCGGCTGCGCACGCTGCGGTCGAACAGTTCATGGATGACGCCACCACTGAGGCTGCGCACCTCGCCCTGCATGGCGGTCTGCCGCCCCAGCAGCACTGCCAGGATCGCCACCACCACCACCATTGCTCCGCCCATCGCCAGCAGGAACCGGGCCTGCATCCCCGAGCCGAGCCACTTCATTCCACTTCCATCCGCACGCGCGTCAATCCTTGTTTCAATTCATCCAACCGCTGCTGCGCATGCGCATCGACGCGGTGGAAACCGGAGGTGCCAAAAAACCGATGCAACGCTCCCTGCGCCTGTGGGTCGCTGGCCGCCTGCAGCAGCACTTCCTGCAAGCGATCCCGCACCCGCGGGTCAAGGTCGGCGCGGACCATTTCCACCGCGCGGGGGTAGGGTTCGGTACGCAGCAGTTCGCGGAAGTCGTGGCGGAACGCAGGCGGCATCCGGCGCTGGTCATTCCAGTCCACGCTGCTCACCGCCCCCACATCGACCACGCCCTTGTGCACGAACGTTGCAATGTTCAACTCGCTGCGCGCGAACACATACCCCACGCTGTCCCGCCCCGGCATGTCCCACGTACCCGCCAGGATCTGCGGCGACAACCCTTCCTGCAGCAGGGTCATCACCGGCACCAGATAGGCGCTGGTCGACGCCGTGTTCTGCAGCGCCAGGCGGTGCCCGCGCAGATCCTGCACGCGCTGGATCGGGCTGTCGCTGCGCACGAAGAACACTGTCTGGTACTCGCGCACGCCATTGCGCTCGGTCAGCAGCAACGGCCGTGCACCACTGCGCTGGCCCAGCGCCACCGCCGTACCCGAGGTTTCGGTGACCCAGTCGACCCTGCCCCGCCGCAGATAGCTGGCCATCTGCTGCGGGTCGCGTGCCATCAGGATCCTCCCTTCCTTGATGCCAACGTCGTGCATGCGCGCCACCACATAGTCCAGCAAGGGCTGCAGCTGCTCGTAGTGGGCTTTGGGATCATCGCTGATCCGGCCCAGCACCAGCACCGGGTCCGGTGCTGCATGCACCGTCCCGGCCAGCAGGACCATGGCCAGGCTCAGCAGTCCCCCCTGCATTGCCTTTCGCAGACCCGACACAGGCTTCATCCCCCCTGGGTATCCAGACAGACTACCCGAAAAAATGAGAACGTCGTCAGCTGTCCTTGCCGCCTGCCTGGGCCAGCCGCGCCATGCGCTGGGTGTCGGCGAGGATGCCGCGCAGCAGGCGCACTTCCTGCTCGCTGGGCTCGCTGCGCAGGAACAGGCGGCGCAGCTTGCGCATCGCCGATTCCGGGGCGCGGCCCTTGTGGAAATCGATCTCGTCCAGCGTGTCACCCAGCTGGGCGAAGAAGCTCTCCATCTGCTCGTGGCTGGCCGCCTGTTCGCGGAATCCGGGCTCGGCGTCGGACGCAGGCTGCGCACCCAGCAGCTGCATGCGCGTTTCATAGGCCAGCACCTGCACGGCGGCAGCCAGGTTGAGCGAGCTGAACTCCGGGTCGGACGGGATGTGCACCGCTGCATGGCAGAGCTGCAGTTCCTCGTTGGTCAGGCCGGTGCGCTCACGGCCGAACACCAGCGCCACTTCGGCACCCTCGCCGGCCTTGGCCACCGCGCGGGCAGCGGCATCGGCCGGCAGGTACTCCTCCAGCTGGACGCGGCGGGCACGGGCGGTGCAGCCCAGCACCAGGCGGCAGTCAGCCACGGCCTCGGCCAGGGTGGCCACCACCGGGGCGTCCCCCAGCACGTCTTCGGCACCGGCCGAGCGGCGGAAGGCCTCCTCGTCCAGCGGCTTTTCGGGGGCGACCAGGACCAGGCGGGCAAGGCCCATGGTCTTCAGGGCACGGGCGGCGGCCCCCATGTTGCCGGGGTGCTGGGTACCGACCAGGACGAATCGGAGACGGGTGGCGGCGGGAAACTGGGACATGAACAGGGAAAAGGTCGAGCTGGACGATGACCAATGGTAAACTGTGCGGCCGGCCACTGCGCCGGACCCGCTCTTTTCCCCCGCCAGTCCATCTCTTCTGCCTTTCCGGGAGCCCACGCCATGCAGAAACCCGCCGTAACCGTCATGGTCAAGGCCGCCCGCCTCGCCGGCAACGTCCTGTTGCGCAACATCAACAAGCTCGAGGCACTGAACGTGGTGCAGAAGGGCCGGATGGACTACGCCAGCGAAGTGGATGCGGACGCGGAAAAGGTCATCGTCAAGGAACTCAAGCGCGCCTACCCGGACTACGGCATCTTCGGTGAAGAAGGTGGCGTGCAGGGCGAGCGCCGCCAGATGTGGGTCATCGACCCGCTGGACGGCACCAGCAACTACCTGCGCGGCGTGCCGCACTACTGCGTGTCGATCGCGCTGGTCGAGAACGGCGAGCCGACCGATGCGGTCATCTTCGATCCGCTGCGCAATGAACTGTTCACCGCCAGCCGTGGCGCGGGTGCCGTGCTGAACGACCGCCGCATCCGCGTGGCCGACCGCAAGGACCTGGAAGGCACCATGATCCACACCGGCTTCGCGCCGCGCGAGCGCAGCCGCGCCAGCGCCCAGCTGAAGGCGGTGGACGCCCTGCTGGTGCACGGCGAGGACATCCGCCGCACCGGCTCGGCGGCACTGGACCTGGCCTACGTGGCCTGCGGCCGCGCCGACGCCTACTTCGAAGCCGGCGTGAAGGCCTGGGACATCGCTGCCGGCCTGCTGCTGGTGCGCGAGGCGGGCGGCAAGGTCTGCGACTTCAAGGGCGCGACCCTGGGCCGCATGGACAACCGTGGCCCGGACACCCATCAGATCGTGGCCGGCAACCTGAAGGTGGCCGAGTCGCTGCAGAAGGTGCTGGTGAACACCGGCTACGCGGCGGAGTTCGACGCGAAGTTCTGAGGTTCCGTGTAAAGCGGTTCGTGGAGACGGCACCTGCGAGGGTGCCGTTTTCGTTTGCGCGCCGACGCATTGGCGCGCCAGGCGATGCCTGGGGTCATTTTCGCGACCGCGGTGGGGTGTCACTTTCTTTGCGCGCAAAGAAAGTAACCAAAGAAACGCTCCGCCGGCCGCGAGCCGACGTGCTGCGCACGCCGGTGCCCTGCGCTCCTCGGCCCGTCGAGGGACGGTGCGGGAACTCGCTGCGCTCAGACACCCGCACCTCTTCGCCCTCGCCGGACCTGCGGTGCTCGGCTCGCTTGAAGGCGGACTGGAAGGTCAAGATCAAGAGCAAACAGCATCCACGCATGGCGTGAATCTACGGGGTGCAGCTGAAGCATTTGACCTTGGGTCCGCCTTGAGCGAGCCGAGCATCGCAGGGGAATCAGGGGCGAAGAGGCGCCGATGTTTGAGCGAAGCGAGTTCGGCGCCGCCCCCTGATTCGCCGAGGAGCGCAGGGTACCGATGCGGAGCATCGGCTCGCGCCCTGGCGGCGTGTTTCTTTGGTTACTTTCTTGATGGCGCACATCCATGTGCGCCACCCTACGGGCCGGCTACGCCGTTCCACGCTGCTCCTGCAGCGCGGTGCACGAGCAAAGAAAGTGACACCCCTCCGCGGTCGCGGAAACGACTCTCGCCAAGTCGTACCCGGCGCCACCAATGCGTGCGCGCATACAAAAACGCCCGGCGCGAAGCCAGGCGTTCCTGCACTGCCATGGAGCGGTGGCTTACGCCGCCGTCGATGCCCGCAGCGCCGCGATGCGCTCTTCCAGCGGCGGGTGGCTCATGAACAGCTTCTTCGCCGTCGAACCAGCAATACCGAACGCCGCGATCTGGGTCGGCAGCGTGCTCTGGCCGTGGTTGAGCTGCAGGCGCTCCAGCGCGGCGATCATCTTCTGGCGGCCGGCCAGCGAGGCACCGCCGGCGTCGGCACGGAACTCGCGGTGGCGCGAGAACCACATCGAGATCATCGTGGCGAACAGGCCGAACACCATCTCCAGCACGAACACGATGATGTAGTAGGCGAAGCCGCGGCCGCCGCCTTCGCGGTTGCCCGACAGCGCGCTGTCGATGATGCCGCCGACCACACGGGCCAGCACGATCACGAAGGTGTTCAACACGCCCTGCAGCAGTGCCATGGTGATCATGTCACCGTTGGCGACGTGGGCGATCTCGTGGCCCAGCACCGCTTCGGCCTCGTCTTCGCTCATGTTGTGCAGCAGGCCGGTGGACACTGCCACCAGCGCGTTGTTGCGATTGGCGCCGGTGGCGAAGGCATTGATCTCCGGGCCGTCATAGACCGCCACTTCGGGCATGCCGATGCCGGCCGCCTTGGCCTGGCGCTCGACGGTGGCCAGCAGCCAGCGCTCAGTCTGGTTGCGCGGCTCGGTGATCACCACCGCCCCGGTGGAGCGCTTGGCCATCCACTTGGACAGCAGCAGCGAGATGAAGGAGCCACCGAAGCCGAAGATCGCGGCCATGACCAGCAGGCCGCTCATCTGGCTCGGATTGACCCCCAGCAACGACATCACGATGCTGGCGAGGATCAGGACCGCGAAGTTGGTCGCCAGGAACAGGGCAATGCGGGTAAACATGGGAAAATCCGGCTCGGAAGGGGTCGATACCGGTCAATTTGCGGTGTGGTCAGCTTGAATTCAAGCGCCAACCTGACCGACGATTCAGCCAGCATGACCTCCCCCATTCCCTGCGGTCGTTTCGCGCCCTCGCCGACCGGCCTGCTCCATCCCGGATCCCTGCTCGCCGCCTTCGGCAGCTGGCTGCTCGCGCGCCATCACGGCGGCGTGTGGCGGCTGCGCATCGAAGACGTCGACCCACCGCGCACCGTGCCCGGTGCCGCCGAGTCACAACTGCAGGCACTGGCGGCGTTCGGCCTGGCCCACGACGGTCCGATCTTCTGGCAGAGCGCCCGCGGCGAGGCCTACCAGGCTGCGCTGGATGCACTGCTCGCCAGCGACCAGGCCTTCGTCTGCCATTGCAGCCGCAGCGACCTGGCCGCCAGCGGCGGCATCCACCATCGCTGCGTCGCCCGGCAACCCCGACCGGATCCCGCCGTCCGTTTCCGCGTGCCGCCGGGCAGCCTCGTGCACTTCGACGATGGCCTGCGCGGCCCGCAGCAGCAGGACGTGCATGCCGAGGTCGGCGACTTCGTGCTGCGCCGCGCCGATGGCTGCTGGGCCTACCAGTTGGCGGTGGTGGTCGATGACGCCGCGCAGGGGGTGACCGAAGTGGTGCGCGGTGCCGACCTGCTCGACTCCACCGCGCGGCAGATCCTGCTGCAGCAGGCGTTGGGGCTGGCGGTGCCGCGCTACTGGCACCTGCCGCTGCTGCTCGATGCCCCGGGCCACAAGCTGTCCAAGTCGCTGTCAGCGCTGCCGGTGGACAGTTCGCGCCCGCTGCCCGTGCTGCGCCAGCTCTGGCAGCTGCTCGGCCAGGCACCTGAAGCGCTGGAACCTGCGCACGACCTGGACACGCTGCTGGCCACCGCTCGGCAGGCATTCGACCCAGCGCGGCTGCCGCGGGGTGACATCCTGATTGGAGCAGGCCTGCCGCCAGCCGGCGCACTTTCCACGCCGATGTTGCAGAATCCCACTTCCCCCACCTGATACCCGGACAACACTCCATGACATCTCGCGTCGCACTGGTCACCGGCGGAACCGGCGGCATCGGTACCGCCATCTGCCAACGCCTGGCCGACCAGGGCCACCGGGTCGCCACCAACTACCGCGACGAGGCCAAGGCCCGCGCCTGGCAGCAGGCGATGACCGAACGCGGCTACAGCGTGTCGATCTTCCCGGGCGATGTCTCCGATCCGGGCAGCGCCGAAGCGCTGGTGCGCGCCGTCGAGGCCGAGCTGGGCCCGGTCGAGATCCTGGTCAACAACGCCGGCATCACCCGCGACACCACGTTCCATCGCATGCGCGCTGACCAGTGGCACGATGTGATCAACACCAACCTCAATTCGGTGTTCAACGTCACCCGTCCGGTCATCGAGGGCATGCGCCGCCGCGGCTGGGGCCGGGTCATCCAGATCAGCTCGATCAACGGCCTGAAGGGCCAGTACGGCCAGGCCAACTACGCCGCAGCCAAGGCCGGCATGCACGGCTTCACCATCTCTCTGGCCCGCGAGAATGCTGGCTTCGGCATCACCGTCAACACCATCTCGCCCGGCTACGTGGCCACCGACATGGTGATGGCGGTGCCGGAGGACGTACGCGCCAAGATCATCGCCGACATCCCCACCGGACGCCTCGGCAAGCCGGAGGAAATCGCCTACGGCGTCTCGTTCCTGGTCGCCGACGAAGCCTCGTGGATCACCGGTAGCAACCTGGACATCAACGGCGGCCACCACATGGGGTGGTAAGCCGCGCAGAGGGCCCTCGCGGCGGCCGCCGCCGGCCCCTGCCAAGCGTCATGCTGCGCAGCACGCAAACCCTTGTTGCGCAACATGATCGCCGCCGAAAGCCAAGCCTGGCGGGGGCTGAGGCGGTTGCAACGGCTGCTGCACTGCGCCATGCTGCGCGTCTACTGTGACGAGTACCGCTTCATGGCTGCGACCCGCATCATCAAGAAGTATCCGAACCGCCGTCTCTACGACACCGAGATCTCCAGCTACATCACCATCGAGGACGTGCGCCAGCTGATCCTGGACGGTGAAGACTTCGAAGTCCGCGACGCCAAGAGCGGCGACGACCTCACGCGATCGGTCCTGCTGCAGATCATCGCCGACCAGGAACAGGACGGCGAACCGATGCTGTCCACCCAGCTGCTGAGCCAGCTGATCCGCTTCTACGGCGATTCCCTGCAGGGCTTCATGGGCAATTACCTGGAGCGCAGCATGCAGGTCTTCCTCGACCAGCAGCAGCAGTTCCGCCAGCAGATGGGCAACCTGCTGGGCCAGACCCCGTGGGCGATGATGAACCAGCTGACCGAGCGCAACCTGGAGCTGTGGCAGGAATTCCAGCGCAACATGGGCAGTGGCTTCGGCGGCCCGCGCCCGGGCGGCACCGGAACGGGAACCGGCGCAGGTACCGGCAACAAACCGAACGAACCGGGCACCGGCACCGGCGGCAAGACCCGCCGCTGAGCTGCGGCATCTGCTGATACGAAAACGGCGCGCCCCTGGCGCGCCGTTCTGTTTGGCATCGCGCCAACGTCAGGTCAGCGTTTCGCCTTGCACCCCGTGCATACGCGTTCGACCTTGTAACCCTTCGCCTTCAGCTTCTCGACCACGCCATCGTTGCCCAGCAGGTGCAGCGTGCCGACCACCACCAGCGTGCCGCCCTGCCCGGCCTGCAGGTACGGCAGCAGCTTCGGCACCCAGGCGTCATTGCGGCCGGTATTGATGCGCTGGTAAAGCTGCGGATACTGCTGGCGCATTTCCGCCGCCATCCGGGTCCACAGCAGGCGCTCGTCACCCCGGCGCCATGCATCATGCAGCTGGCGTGCCTGCTCGTCGGCCTTGCCGGCCTGGTCCAGCGCTTCGGCCAGCATCTGCCGCTGTTCCTGCAGCGTCATTCCGTCGAGCATGCCGATCTGGGTGTCGATGTCTTCAAGTCCCGCGGTCTTGCGGCCGGTCTTCTGCGCACGCTCCATGAAGTGGCGGTCCAGGCCCAGTGCCGGGTCCAGGCCCAGCTTCTGCATCTGCCCGACCGAAATGCTCAGGCCGACAAACCACGGCTTCATGCCCTGCATCTGCGCCAGCGGCAGCTTGTTCTCGGCAGCGAACACCTGCAGCTTCTGCCAGGTCGCAGCATCCAGATCACGCTTGAGTTCGCTGCCATCGGTGCGGACCGCTGCCTGCACCATGCGGCTGGCCAGCTGCGGCGACTGCATGTCTTCCGGCGACAGTTCGAACACGACCCGCTGCGAGGCCTCGAACGCCTGTTCGACATCGGGCGACAACGGGTAGTCCTGCGGCTTCAGCAGGTGGAACGATCCCAGCAGGTACACGCGTGCATCGCCCGGGCCGGTGACTTTCCACAACAGCGGTACGGGCGGCTTGGCCGCCGCTGCGCCAGCGGTGTCGGCTTGCACGGTACGCGCTGCAACCAGCGGTGCCAGCGCACAGGCCGCCAACACAACGGCGGCACGCAACAGGGTTCTGATCGGCATCTCAGCCTTCTCCTTCAGGCAGGTGGTAAGCCTTCTCGCCCGCTTCCACGCGCAGGTCCAGCCGGTTTTCCGGCGGCGCCAACGGGCAGGTCGCGTAGGCAGTGAACGCACACGGCGGGTTGTAGGCATGGTTGAAATCGATGCGCACCGTGCCATCGGCTGCCGGCGCGTCGGTGTCCAGGTAACGCCCGGCCGGATAGCTGCCGCGGCCACTGGTGCGATCGGCAAAGATCAGGAACAGCGGCTGACCCGGCGCACCGATCGCCTCCAGCCGCCAGCTGCGGCCATCGCGCTGGAACTCGACCGCGCCTGCGTTCGGCATTTCGGTGGTCAGGCCGGTGATGTCGACGATGGGCAGGGTCTTGCCCGCCGGATGCGGGATGAAACGTGCCTGCACCTGCCAGTCCGGGCCACCCGGCCAGTATTCCAGGCCGGCAAAATCACGGCGTGCCGGCGCGTCGGCGTGCTTGACCCGCAGCGCATCGCGCGGGCCGCGGCGGATGATGCTGAGCTGCCCCTTGCCACCATCGAAGGCCAGCAGCGTCGGCTGCGGATCCTTGTCGGTGTCGACACGGATGCGGCCGCGTACCGGCTGCCCGTCATGGCTGACGTCAACGCCGGTCTCCGGTGTGAACCACCATTGGCTGCCTTCGCGGCGCAGCAGGCCCAGCTTGTCCGGTCCAACCGCCAGGCGGATCCCGTTGGTCGCGCCGCTGCCGACGAAGTGCGATTTGTTCTGCAGCCAGTGCAGGCCGACCAACGCTGTCCAACCATCCGGCCGGGTCAGGTCCTGGTAGCGCGCTACCCGCCACTGCTGCTGCGTGACCGCATAGGCCGGATCTTCAGCAACCGTCGGCGCAGGCGGTGTCGCCGGACTGCAGGCGGCCAACACCAAAGCGGCCAGCAGGCCGCCCATTCCCCGATAACGCATCGATGCTCCCCTCAACGTCCGCGCAGGAACCAGCGGTCGATCTCCGCCAGCGAAAAACGGGCCCAGGTCGGCCGGCCGTGGTTGCACTGGCCCGACCGTTCGGTGATTTCCATGTCGCGCAGCAGCGCGTTCATTTCCGGCACGGTCAGCCGTCGGTTGGCGCGCACCGCGCCGTGGCAGGCCATGGTCGACAGCAGCTCATCGCGCGCACTCGCCACACGCCGGCTCTGGCCGTGTTCGCGCAGGTCGGTCAGCACGTCGCGCAGCAGGCCTTCCGGTTCGGCGTGTGCCAGCAGCGCTGGAATGCTGCGCACGTGCAGCGCACCGGGGCCGGCACGGGTCACTTCGAAGCCGAGTGCGGCCAGCGTTTCGGCTTCACTTTCGGCGGTATCCGCTTCGCGCTCGCCCACCGCGAGCGTGATCGGCACCAGCAATGGCTGCGACTGCAGGCCGATGCCATCGTGCGCGTTCTTCAGCCGCTCGTAGCCGATGCGCTCGTGCGCCGCATGCATGTCGACCACGATCAGGCCTTCGGCGTTCTCGGCCAGGATGTAGATGCCATGCAGCTGCGCGATCGCGTAGCCCAGCGGCGGCACGCCGGCGTCAGCACTGGTCACCGGCAGTCCGTTCTCGGTCGGCATCGGCGGCAGTGCAGCACCGCGTTCGGCACCGGCCGGCGCGGCATACAGCGCGGCATAGGCGGCCGGTGCATCGGCCACCTGCAATCCCAGCGGTTGCTGCGGGCGCCAGCCCGAGAATCCACCACCGCCACCACTCGATCCGGCACCCGGTGCGGCACCGCGTACCAGACCGAAACCGGAGGCGCCCGCACTGGAGACCATCGGTGCCGAACCTGCATCCGCCGGATGCGCAGAGCCGGCACCGATGTCCTGCGCCGACACGCCGGCACGGGTATCGGCCAGCGCATCCTTCAACGTGCGATAGACGAAATCATGGACCAGCCGCGAATCGCGGAAGCGCACCTCGTGCTTGGCAGGGTGCACGTTGACGTCGACGCGGGTCGGATCCAGTTCCAGGAACAGCACATAGGCCGGCTGGCGGCCGTGGTACAGCACATCGCCGTAAGCCATCTTCACCGCATGGGCGACACTGCGGTCGCGCACCGAACGGCCGTTGACGTACAGGTACTGCTGGTCGGCGCTGGCGCGCGAATAATGCGGCTGCGCGATCCAGCCGTGCAGGCGCAGGCCGGCACCGCTGTGGTCGACGCGCACGGCCTGGTTGGCGAAATCCTCGCCCAGCGTTTCGGCCAATCGCGCATCGGAATACAGATCGCCCGGCTTGTAGCGGCGCGACGCCTTGCCGTTGTGCGACACGCGCAGTTCGACATCCGGCCGCGCCAGCGCCAGCGAACGCAGCCATTCTTCGATATGGCCCAGCTCGGTGCGCTCGGCGCGCAGGAACTTGCGTCGCGCCGGTACGTTGTAGAACAGCTCGCGCACTTCCACCGTGGTGCCCGGCGCATGCGCGCGCGGCGTCACCTCGCCGATCTTGCCGCCTTCGATCTGCAGCGCCGAACCGTGTTCGTCATGTGCGCGACGCGAGGACAGGGTGAAACGGCTGACCGAAGCGATCGACGGCAATGCTTCGCCACGGAAACCGAGCGTGGCCACCGATTCAAGATCGTCCAGATCGGCGATCTTGCTGGTGGCATGGCGCGATACCGCCAGCGGCAGCTGTTCCGGCGCGATGCCACTGCCGTTGTCGCGGATGCGGATCAGGCGTACACCGCCCTCTTCAAGATCGATATCAACGCGACTGGCACCGGCATCGATTGCGTTCTCGACCAGCTCCTTGACCACCGACGCAGGACGTTCGACCACTTCGCCGGCGGCGATCTGGTTGATCAGGATCTCCGGCAACGGCCGGATCGGGCGCGGATGGGTAGCAGACGTCATGCGGGGATGATAACGGAGGCTGCGCATGTAGAGTCGACTGTCAGTCGACTGCGCGCGCAGTGTGTGGGTTTCGGTGCCCGGCGAAGAGCAGTCGACTGACAGTCGACTCTACAGAACGCAGTAACCCGCCTTCGGCGGGTTACTTGCTGCCGCCGGCCATGGTGCCGGCTGCGTCGATCTCGGCCTGGGCGCGGGCGGCATACAGCGTCCCCGGCGGCGGCTGGCGGCTGAAGAAGGTATGTACACCGTCCAGCACCGCACCGGCGATCTTGCGCTGGTAGGCCGGGTCGATCAGGCGGCGTTCTTCATCCGGGTTGGAGATGAACGCGGTTTCCACCAGCATCGCCGGCATGTCCGAGGTGCGCAGAACCGCGAAGTTGGCGCGCTCGATGTTCGGCTTGTGGTTGTTACCGATCCGCTTCAGGCCGCCCAGCACGTGGCCGGCCGCGTCTTCGGATGCCTTCATGTAGCCGCTCTGGGCCAGGTCCAGCAACACGTTGGCGAGCGTGCCTTCGGTCTGCTGCAGGCGCACGCCACCGACCAGGTCAGCCGCGTTTTCCTTGTCCGCCAGCCAACGGGCGCGCTGCGAAGAAGCACCCTTGGTCGACAGCACGTACACCGACGAACCGGTTGCAGAACGGTTTTCGGCCGCGTCGGCATGGATCGAAATGAAGATGTCGGCCTTGTTCGCACGCGCCTTCTGCGCACGCATCGGCAGCGGGATGAACACGTCGCTGTCGCGGGTCAGGTAGGCCTTCAGGCCCGGCGTCGCATTGACCTGGCGGGCCAGTTCACGCGCCACGGCCAGAGTCACATCCTTTTCGCGCTTGCCGGTCGGGCCGATTGCACCCGGATCCTGGCCGCCATGGCCCGGATCGATGGCCACCACCAGATGGCGCATGCCGGCCTGCATGCGGATGCGCGACGCATCGCTGGGCATGACCGGGCGCGGCGGTTCCACCGGCGTCGGTGCCGGTGCGGGCACCGTGGCCGGTGGCGTGGTCACGACCGCTGCGGTGCGCTGCCCAGCCAGGATCGCGGCCGGCGAGGAAGAAGGCGAACTGCTGGCCACGGTACCGGCCGCCGCGACCTGGGCGGGTGCGGTGGACGGCGCCGGGGTGGGCGTGGCCGGCGCGGCGGCAGTGGCACTGGCCTGCTGGCGCACCTGGGCAGTCAGCAGCGCGGTCGCACGCGCCGCATCGGAACGTGACTGCGCGCTCTCCGCCGGCGTCGGCGTCGGTGCGGGCGTGTTGACCGGTGCCTGCGGCTGCACCGCCGGCGCCACCGCAGGACGGCTGACGGCCACGGCCGGGCCATCGCCCGGCCATTCGATCACCAGCTTGGATTCATTGCCCTCGCGCTGCATCTGCGGGCGGAACGGCGCCACCGATTCAGCGAGGTCGAAAACGACACGGAAAGTGCCCGGCACCGGCTGTCCGGTACGCACCGCCGTGACCACGCCCTGCGCGGCCGGCATCTTCAGGTTGCGTATGGCGCTGGAATCCGGGAAATCGACCACCAGACGGTTCGGACCGGCCAGAGAAAGCGTCTTGTAGCCGCCACTGCCGACCAGCGAGATCTCGGCACGGGTGCCGGTGGCGCCGGTATTCAGCAGGACCTGGCGGACTTCACCAGCCCACGCACTGACGCTCGCCAGACCCAGTCCGACGGCGGCACAGATAGCGATGAGACGGTTCCCCGGGCGCATGGCTCAGGATTCAATCACCGCGCTGAACGGAATGCAACACCTTTTTCCTTAATAATCCGTAACCTGCCGGTCTTTGTTCTCGTCAGCCGACAGAAATGGCCTGCAAGTCGCCCCCTTGGGGAAGCCGTTTCAGCCATTCATGTCCGACGTCGCTGGCTCCAGTGAGACGGACGCGGCGCCCCTGCCCCTCGATCTCCAGCGCCACCACCAGGTCGGTCGGCGGCAGCGCGCCCGCGCCGCGTTCCGGCCATTCCACCAGCCACAGCACCGCGCTGCCCTCGTCCAGGCCCAGGAAATCAAGCTCTCCGGCCTGGCCGATCCGGTACAGGTCCAGGTGCCAGGCCTCGCCACCGCTGGCCAGCGGATAGCGCTCGACCAGGGTGTAGGTCGGGCTGCGGATCGCGCCCTGCACGCCCAGTGCGCGCAGCAGTGCGCGTGCGGTGGTGGATTTGCCGGCGCCCAGGTCGCCGCGCAGTTCGACCAGCGCCTGCGGCGGCCGGGTGGCCGCCAGCCATTGCCCGAGCAGTTCGGTGGCATCGCTGTCGGCAAGGAAGAAATCGATCATCGGGAGAGTTCCGGGTTGGCCAGTCGCCGCAACGGCGACAGCAGATCAGTAGGAAGCAGGCCGCGCGCGCCGTCGGCGGCAGCGACATCACCCGCGAGCGCATGCAGCAGCGCACCGGTTGCAGCAGCGTCGAAGGCTGCCAGGCCCTGCGCGCGCAGGCTGGCGATGATGCCGGTGAGCAGGTCCCCCATGCCGCCCACGGCCATGCCAGGGTTGCCTGCGGCAATCAGCCGTGGCCGTTGCCCGGGCGCTGCGACGATGCTGCCGGCGCCCTTCAGCACCACCACGGCGTGGAAACGCTCGGCCAGTGCCTGCGCGCAGGCGTAGCGGTCGGCCTGGATGTCAGCGGTGCTGCAGCCGAGCAGGCGCGCGGCCTCGCCCGGATGCGGCGTAAGGATGGCGTCAGGCAGCGCGCGCGGATCCTGCGCCAGCAGGTTCAGGGCATCGGCATCGACCACCAGTGGCCTGGCGCAGGCCAGCACCCGCGCAAACAGTGCGCGCGCCCATTCGTCCTGGCCCAGACCGGGGCCGATCGCCACCACCCTGGCCTTGTCCAGCAGCGCTGGCAGCACATCGCCGTCTTCCAGCGCGTGGGTCATCGCCTCCGGCAGGCGCGCCAGCAACGGGCCGACATGATCGCGGCGAGTGCCCAGGCTCAACAATCCCGCGCCCGCACGCAACGCGGCCTCGGCGGCCATTGCGATGGCGCCGCCGCTGCCATGGTTGCCGCCGACGCACAGCACGTGCCCGGATTCGCCCTTGTGAGTGTTGGCGCGACGTGGCGGCAGCAGTGCCGGCAAGCGAGCCTGGGTCCAGTGCTCTGCGGCGGGTGACACGCCCTGCCATGCGGCCGCAGCCAGCTGCAGCGGTGCCAGGACTTTCTGCCCGCAATGATCCAGCGCATCGCCGGTATACAGCCCACGATGCGGCACGATGAACTGCAGGGTCAAAGCGGCCTTCACGGCCACGCCCGGTACGGCACCGCGGTCGGCATCGACGCCACTGGGCACGTCCAGCGCCAATACCGGTGCCGCCTGCGCGTTGAGCGCGACGATCAGCGCCTGCGCCACGCCTTCCGGCGCGCGATCGAAGCCCAGACCGAACAGGGCATCGACCCAGATGTCGGCCTCGGGCAGCATGCCGTCGAAATCGGTGATGGTGCCGCCACCGGACTTGAATTCAGATGCTGCATGCTGTGCCAGCACGGTTGACGGCGACTTCCCCGGCAAGGCGATCACTGTCACCTCGCGCCCGGCCTGCAGCGCGTGACGGGCCAGCACATGGCCATCGCCGCCGTTGTTGCCCGCCCCGACCACCACGCCGATCCGCCGCGCCTGCGGCCAATGCTGCAGCAGGCACTGCCAGGCGGCCTGACCGGCCTGCGCCATCAGGCCCCAACCGCCCTCGGCGGCCAGCGCTGAGGCCTGCGCATCAAGCGCACGCGCGGCAGCGGAATCGAACAGATCGGCAAGGTTGGCCATGCAGGGATTTTATACTGGTGCACATGTCCCCCGTCCCCACCCCTGTCGATCCGGCCCAGGCCGTGCAGCGCATCCGCGAACTGGCCCGTGCGCATGGCTTCCTGCGCTGTGGCATCGCCGGCATCGAGCTGGGCGAGGATGAAGCGCACCTGGCCGACTGGCTGGGCCAGGGCCTGTACGGCACGATGGACTGGATGGCGCGCCATGGCACCCTGCGCGCGCGCCCGGCCGAGCTGCTGCCCGGCACCGTACGGGTGATCTCGGTGGGCATGGACTACAGCCACAAGGACGACACCGAGGCCTGGGCAACCCTGGCCGACCCGGGCCGCGCCTACGTGGCTCGTTACGCATTGGGCCGCGACTACCACAAGCTGATGCGCAACCGCCTGCAGAAGCTGGCCACGCAGATCAACGATGAAGTGGCACCGCTGGGCTACCGCGTATTCGTCGATTCGGCGCCGGTGCTGGAACGCGCACTGGCCCGCAATGCGGGGCTCGGCTGGATCGGCAAGCACACCTGCCTGATCGACCGCCACGGCGGCTCCTGGTTCTTCATCGGCGAGATCTACATCGATGTCCCGCTGCCGATCGATACGCCGGCCACGGCACACTGCGGTACCTGCACGCGCTGCATCGATGTCTGCCCGACGCAGGCCATCACCGGCCCGCAGCGGCTGGATGCGCGACGCTGTATCTCCTACCTGACCATCGAGCACGACGGTGCCATTCCCGAAAACATGCGGCCGTTGATCGGCAACCGCATCTACGGCTGCGACGACTGCCAGCTGGTCTGCCCCTGGAACAAGTTCGCCAAGCGCACCGACGAAGCCGATTTCCGCGCGCGCAACAACCTCGATACCGCGCGGCTGGATCAGCTGTTCGCCTGGGATGAAGCCGAGTTCCTGCGCCGTACCGAAGGCAGCCCGATCCGCCGCAGCGGCCATGAGCGCTGGTTGCGCAACATCGCCGTGGCACTGGGCAATGCACCGACCTCGGCCGAAGCGTTGGCCGCGTTGCAGACCCGCGTCGATGATCCCTCGCCGCTGGTGCGTGAACACGTGCAGTGGGCGCTGGGCCAGCACACGGTGCGCTGACGTGCGATCCTGAGCCCCCGTTCCGCCCGCAGCACGCCGTTCCCATGCAGCCACGCAACAACGACATCTTCACCCCCAGCCAGCTCAACACCCTGGCCCGCGACCTGCTGGAAGGCAGCTTCCCGGCGATCTGGGTCGAGGCCGAGCTGGGCAGCGTGGCGCGCCCTTCTTCCGGGCACCTGTATTTCACCCTGAAGGACGCACGTGCGCAGCTGCGCGCGGCGATGTTCCGGATGAAGGCGCAGTACCTGAAGTTCGTGCCACGCGAAGGCATGCGCGTGCTGGTGCGCGGCAAGGTGACCCTGTACGACGCCCGTGGCGAGTACCAGATGGTGCTGGACCACATGGAAGAAGCGGGCGAAGGCGCGCTGCGCCGAGCGTTCGAAGAGCTGAAGGCACGGCTGGAGGCCGAGGGTCTGTTCGACCCGGCGCGCAAGCGGCCGATGCCGGCGCACGTGCAGCGCCTGGCAGTGATCACCTCGCCCACCGGCGCCGCCGTGCGTGATGTGCTGAGCGTGCTGGCCCGCCGCTTCCCGCTTCTGGAAGTGGATCTGCTGCCGACCCTGGTACAGGGCAGCAGCGCCGCCGCGCAGATCACCCGCCTGCTGCAGGCCGCCGATGCCAGTGGCCGCTATGATGTGATCCTGCTGACCCGCGGTGGCGGTTCGCTGGAAGACCTGTGGGCGTTCAACGATGAAGCGCTGGCCCGCGCGATCGCCGCCAGCCGCACCCCGGTGGTGTCGGCGGTGGGCCATGAAACCGACTTCAGCCTCAGCGATTTTGCCGCCGACCTGCGTGCACCGACGCCGTCGGTGGCCGCCGAGCTGCTGGTGCCGGACCAGCGCGAACTGGCCCTGCGCCTGCGCCGCACGGCCGCACGCATGGTGCAGCTGCAGCGGCACACGATGCAGCAGGCGATGCAGCGTGCCGACCGTGCACTGCTGCGTCTGAACGCGCAGAGCCCACAGGCGCGGCTGGATCTGCTGCGTCGCCGCCAGCTGGACCTGGGCCGGCGCTTGCATGCGGCGTTCAACCAGCAGCAGGAACGCCGTGCCGCGCGTCTGCGTCATGCCGCAGCCGTGTTGCGCGGGCACCATCCCCAGCGCCAGCTGGACACGATGCAGCGCCGCCTGGCTGCCCTGCGCGGGCGCCCGCAGATTGCGATGCAGCGTCTGCTGGAGCGCGATGTGCTGCGCCTGCGCGGGCTGGCGCGTTCACTGGAAGCGGTCAGCCCGCTGGCGACCGTGGCTCGTGGTTACAGCATCCTCACCCGCAGCGACGATGGCACGCTGGTACGCCAGATCGATCAGGTACAGCCGGGTGACGCACTGCAGGCCCGCGTCGGCGACGGCGTGATCGACGTGCAGGTCAAGTAGAGGGGTGTTCGGCAGGGCTGCGCCCTGCACCTGCAGAGGCTTCAAGCAACGGCCGAAGCAACAGCCAAAGCGGCTCTGGATTGCTGATGGTTTGGCGGGGCGGTGTGGCTGTGCAGGACACGCCGTAAACTCATCCCTGGGGGCTCGATGGCGCCATCCATGGCGCCAACGGTCCTGCACAGCCACACCGCCCCACCCTCGACAGTTTCCCGATGACGGTCGGTAGAACCACGCCATGCGTGGATGAATCTCTGTCAGATATCGAATCAATTCGGAGTCAGATCCGTTTTCCGTAGGAAAACGGATCTGACCCCACGCCATTCCGACAGATCGCGAGAATCTGTCGAAGGCGGGGTGGGTCCGGTTGCGGGGGCGTGAGCCGCATGGATGCGGCGACCGAGCATACATGGACGTACTTGCAGCGGCCCCCGCAACCGGGCCCACCCCGCCATCCCACGGAATGCACGCTGTTGCTGTTGCGGTTGCTTCGGCAGGTGCAGGGCGCAGCCCTGCGAACACCACCCTACTTTGCCTGCTCGCAGAACTTCTGCCGGTACTCGAGTGCCTTCGGCATCAGCGCCTGCAGGTTCTGGATGCGGGTACCCGGGTTCGGGTGAGTAGATGCGAACTCCGGCGGCGACTGGCCGCCACCGGCCTGGCCCATCCGCTGCCACAGCGGCACCGCCTCGCGTGGATCGAAGCACGCCGCTGCGGCCAGCATCAGGCCCACTTCGTCGGCCTGGGTCTCGTGGCTGCGCGCATAGGGCAGCAGATACCCGTAGCCCATCGCCGACATCATCATCTGTTGCTGTTGCGCATCCATGCCGCTTGCGGCACCGGCCACCTGTCCGATCTGGGTGAGCTTCTGCTGGGCCATGCGCTGTGCACCATGGCGCAGCAGTGCATGCGCGATCTCGTGGCCCATCACCACCGCCATCGCGTCGCGGGTACGCGCCACCGGCACCAGCCCGGTGTAGACCGCCATCTTGCCGCCCGGCAGGCAGAACGCATTGGCCTGATCGGACGGGATCACGTTCACCTCCCACTGGAAATCCCGCGCGAAATGCGCCGGCTGCACGCCGTGTTCCTGCGCCATCGCGGTCTCCACCACATCGACCTTGGCAATCAGCCGCTGGGCGATGTCGCGCACATCGCGCGCGATCGGTGCGCTGGGATCCATCGGCCGTTCCTGCGACAGGATCTGCTGGTAGGCCTGCAGCCCCAAAGCGGTCTCCTGTCGCGCGTCCAGGCTGCTGTCGATCATCACCTTCTCGCCGGTGTACGGGTCCACCGTGCGGTTGGAAAACCAGTAGAACACCGCATAGCCGGCCGCCAGCAGCAGCACCCACCAGCGAATGTTGCCGAACAGGCCGCGACGCTGCGGGCCTTGGGGCGAGCGGGAAAAGGGATCATTGCGCATCAGGGGTCGTCCAGCAGGCCCCGCCGGCCGGCGGGCACGGCGCAATCTTAGTGCGCGGACGCCAGCAGCGGGTGAAGCCCGGTGCCCCTCAGATGCCCCGCACCAGGCGGAAACCGATGCGGGCGTTGGTGGTGTCCGAATCCTGTGACTGCCGCCAGGCCGCACGGGTCTGTTCGGGCGCATTGGCCCAGTTGCCGCCGCGGATCACCCGCGAACGACAGCCCGGGTTGAACCAGGCGGCGCCATCGGAGGGCGCACGCCGGTAACTGGCATGCCAGCAATCGGCCACCCATTCGCTGAGGTTGCCGCTCATGTCGTGCAGGCCAAAGGCGTTGGCCTGGAAGCTGGCCACCGGCGCCGGTCCCCACCAGCCATCGCCGTAGCCGATGAAGGCGTTGTGCCAATGCCGCCCGGACGGGGAGACATCCTTGCTGCCGGTGAAGTTGCCGCTGCCGGGCGGCGGCGTGCCAGCGTCGCCCCATGGGTAGCGCCCACTGCTGCCGGCGCGCAGTGCATATTCGAATTCGGCCTCGCTGGGCAGCCGGTAGCTGCGGCCGGTCTGCTCGGACAACCACGCCGCGTAATTCTCGGCATCACGCACGCTGACGTGCATCACCGGCGAGTTGCCCAACGCGCGGCCGCCGTCATAGTCAGAGCGCCAGTCCACTCCACTGCGGCGGATGAAGTTGCCGCTACGCTCGTCATATACCACCGAATGGCCACGCCGGGTCGCGCGCGGGCGCGCATTGGACGCCTTCACGTAACGTTCGAAATCGCTGACCGTAACCTCGGTGATCGCCATCGCGAAACCGCGATCGAAGCGCACATAGTGTGAAGGGCGCTCGGAATCACTGGATCCAGGCTCGGCATCACTGGCACCCATCTGGAAGCCGCCATGCGGCACCACCACCATCTGCGGCCCGCGCCCGCCATCACGCATGGCGTCGCTGAACACCTGGCCCGGGCGGAAGCTACCGTAATGGGTAGCGAGATCGATACGCTCGCGCAGCTGGGCCACCACCGCGTCTCCCGGCAGAGCGATGCGAAGGGCCTCGGCCAACTTCTCGCGGGCCGGCTTCAGGCCCTGCGGCGTGGCCAGATCACGCAGACCGTCATCGCGCAGCTGCAGCAGCGTGGCGGCACGGATCTGCTCAATGCGCTCGAAGGCATCGGCAATGGTCGGTGACGAGTCGCGGACCTTGCTGGCTTCGGCCAGCCAGGTGCCCGCGCTGGCGAAGTCGCGCACGCGCGCGGCGTCTTCGGCGCGGCGGATCAAGCCACTCTCCGCTGCTGCCAGGCCTTGCCGCGCCCGGCTGTTGTGTTCATCCAGGGCCAGGGCCTCGCGGAAGTTGCCGATGGCACCGTCACCATCTTCACCGATCCGGTTCGACCGCAGGTCCTCTTCGCCGGCGCGGTTGTAGGCCACCGCGCGCTGCGCGGTCTCGACCCGCCCCTGCAGCGCACGCACCTTCTCGTCCTTCGGCGCGAGCGTCAGCAGTACCAGCGCCTGGCGGCTGGCCTCAGCGAGGGCCTCGCGTTGCTTCAGCGGCCGCACCAGCAGCGCGTCCGCCTGCTGCTGCAGGCGCTGGCGGGCACGCTGCAGGCCAATGCGGGCCTGACGGTCATCCGGGTCTTCCTCCTGTACCGCCAACCACAGCGGAACCGCTGCGTCGGCGTCCTCGTACAGATGCCCTTCGTTGAATGCCTTCTCGGCCGCGCGGCGCAGCTGGGCCAGCGTGCGCCCCTGCCGATCAACCCGTGGCGCTGTCCACCGCTGCACATCCTCGGCCGCATCCTCGCCGGCAATGGTGACGCTGCCCTGCCCGTTCCCGAGGGCTGTGTCCACCTGCGGACCTTCCTGCGGCCGCGCGTCTTCGCCAGCAGCCGGCGCCGGCTCCGCCGTTGCCGAGGGCGACGGCGTGCAGCCGGCCAGGGCCACAGCCAGGGCGGTGCACAGCGCGGACGACAGCAGAAAACGCAAGCAGGATCTCCTTCGGCACGGATGCGGACCGACGTTAGGCTATTCTCCCCTGCCTGAGCAAACCCGAGTAGTAGGCCCTGACCCGTGGCAACCTGGATCACCACCCCCGCTGAGCTGGATCCGTACTTCCAGCAGCGTCCGACCCGCATCGGCCTGGACACCGAATTCATCCGCGAACGCACCTTCTGGCCGCAGTTGGCCCTGGTGCAGATGGCCGTCGGACAGGACATCCTGCTGATCGATCCGCTGATTCCCGGCATGACCGAAGCATTGGCGCCCTGGCTGGTCGATGAATCGATCATCAAGGTGATGCACAGCGCCAGCGAAGACCTGGTCGCCTTCAAGTGGGCCTGCGGCGTGTTGCCGCGACCGCTGTTCGACACCCAGATCGGTGCCTCGCTGGCCGGTATCGGTGGCGGCATGGGTTACCAGAAGCTGGTTGCGGAGATCACCGGGGTGGCGCTGGCCAAGGGCGAAACCCGTTCGGACTGGATGCGCCGTCCGCTCTCGGAATCGCAGCTGCAGTACGCCGCCGACGACGTCGAGCACCTGTTCGCGCTGCATGACGCCATCGATGCCAGGCTGCAGGCGCTGGGCCGCCAGCAGTGGCTGCACGACGACGGCGAACGCCTGCTGGCCAGCGTCGCCAATGACGAAGACCGCTGGCCGCACCTGGCGATGCGCTCGGCGCAGTTCCTCGATGCCGCCGCACAGCGCCGCCTGCTGCGCCTGCTGCGCTGGCGCGATGTCCAGGCCCGCAGCAGCGACCGCCCGCGGAGCTGGATCCTGGACAACGAACTGGCCGCCACGCTGGCGCGCACGCCACCGGCCGATGCTGCTGCGCTGGGCACGCTGTTCGAACAGTTCCCGAAGGCACCGCGCAAGCTCGCTGGCGCCGTGTGGCAGGCGCTGGACGCACCGCTGGCCGATGAGGCCGAGGCACCGCTGGCGCTGCCGGCCAACGACAGCAACAAGCAGGCACTGAAGAAGCTGCAGGACGCGGTCGCCGAGCGCAGCCGCGAACTGGGCCTGCCGGATGGCGTGCTGGCCTCGCGCAAGCACCTGGAAAGCTATCTGGAACGTCGCCAGTGGCCGGCCGCACTGGCCGGCTGGCGCCAGCAGGAACTGGAATCGCGGCTGCAGGCCCTGCTGCCCGCACGTTGATGGCACAAGGCGCCGGACCACGCCGGCGCCCTGCACCTCAAGCCTGCAGGGGCCGTGCTAGGGTTTGCCGGTACTGACAAGGAGACGTCGATGCAGACCCTCAAGATCGCGACCGCCTGCGCACTGCTGCTAACCACGTTGGGCCTGGCATGCTCTGGGCAAGCCGCACCGCTTTCCTATGCACAGGAAAAGGAGAACACAGCCAAGCTGGTGGACATCATTGACGGTGCCACCCGCGACGGTCTGGTTGCCGTGCTGGTGCCGGCCCCGTATGTCGTGCACAACGGCGGGCCAGGCGTCGGCTCTCCGGTGCCCGGCTTTCATCTGGGCAACCGCTCGACCGACCTACCCGGGTTCTCGACGCGGGTGTCCTTCCAGCACAAGGACATTCCCTCCCAGGGCTATGTGCAGCTGTTCAACACCAACGAACTGGAAACCGGCCCGCAGCGGACGGTGTTGATGGACGTGTTCGAGGTGCATCTGATTCCGCCAGGCACCTATCTGCTGAACGGTGCGGAGAACTACCGCCTGAACACCCGCGTGGCCAAGCTGAAGCCGCTGGGGACCGCGGACGAAGTATCGAAGGACATCGGCGCCACCCGCCTGTCCGACGTCGATTACCGTTTCTATTCCTGGAAGAAGGTCTGGGTACCACCCGGCGTCCTGACCGATCAGCACTCCCAGCAGGTCTGCATCTCGGTGCATGTGGCCTCCGGCAACTGCGTGGCATGGGGCACCCAGAACTACGAAACCTCGCGCCCGACCGAAGGCTACTGGGATGACAGGATCGTCCCTGAAGACATCCCTGCCGTACGCATCCAGGCGGTCATCGCCAAGGCCCACGCGCCACTGGCCTTCACTGCCAGCGAAGGGCAGATCCTGCTCAGCCCCTTCATTGTTGCCGCCGACGGCGATATCGATTTCAACGCGAACGACTGCGCACCGGTCGACAAGCTGACGGGATGCGCCCTGCGCCGCTTCACGGTGCACTACCAACCCGCGCCGCTGGACGCTGCACGCAAGCACATCGCAATCACCTCGCGCGGCCTCAACGGCAAGCAGCGCAAGGTACTGGAGCGAATGGAGGCGATGCAGCTGCAGGTGCTGGGCCCCAGTGCGCCGTCCGATGCAGCGCTGGGCAAGGGCGTCAGCGCCACGCCGTGAGCACGGATGATGCCTAGCAACGAAAAACGGCGCTCGATGAGCGCCGTTTCCGTTACACGACGGGGTAAGGCTTACCAGTTCATGTTCAACGAGACACCGACGGTGCGCGGTTCGTTGTAGACCGCGGCCATGTAGTTCTCGATCACACCCTTGAGGTTCTTCTCGTTGGTGATGTTGCGCGCGAACAGCGCCACCTCGTAGGCACCGTAGTTGCCCGAGTAGCCGATCTTCAGGCCACCCTCGAAGTCACCCTTGGAGTTGAACTCCTTGCTGTCGTACAGCACGAAGCTGGTGTAACCCTGCTTGTTCCAGTCGGTCGAGACGAACATGGTGCCGGCGTCGCTGACCGGGAAGTCGTAGCGGGCGGCCAGGTTGACGTTGTACTTCGGCGCGTTCGGCAGCGGGTTGCCGTCGATCTGCGCGAAGGTGTTGGCACCGACCTTGATGGTCGGGTCGCCGACGGTGCAGACCACCTGGCCATTGAGGCCGCAGACCTGCGCGTAGACGCGCTTGTCCTTGATCTCGCTGTGCAGCAAGCTCAGGCCGGCGCTCAGCGTCAGGTTCGGGATCGGGCGCAGCTCCATGTCCGCTTCGAAACCGTAGGCCTTGGCCTTGTCGGCGTTGAACAGCACGCCGTTGCCGTCCGAATCGTTGCCGTTGAGCTGGATGTCGTTGACAGTGTAGGTGAACGCGGTGGCGTTCAGGCGCAGGCGGTTGTCCCACAGGCTGCTCTTCACACCCGCTTCCCAGGACAGGATCGTCTCGGAATCGGCGGTGGTGAAATCGGCATTGAACACCGCCGAACGACCTTGGATGGTCGGGCCACGGAAGCCGCGCGCGACCTTGGCGTAGACGCTCACATCCGGCGTGATCTGATACATCGCGCTCAGATCCCAGCTCGGGGTGGTGTCGGACATCTTGACGTCGGTGCGGCCCTTGTAGGTGACCACGCCGGCGGCAGTGTCAGCCGTCTTCAGCAGGCGGGTGTGCTTCTCGTCCTTGGTCTGGCGCAGGCCGGCGGTGACGGTGAACTTGTCGGTGAAGGCGTAGCTCAGCTGGCCGAATCCGGCCCACGAGGTGTTCTTGTTGCGCAGGCGCACCCAGTTGTTCGGGTTGCGGGCCGCGCCCTGCAGGAACCACGCACGCTGGTAGAAGTCGGTGGTGTCGCTGCCGTTGAAGTAGAACGCACCGGCCTGCCACTGCAGGGCGCTGTCGTCATGGCTGGCCAGGCGGAATTCCTGGGTCCACTGGTCCAGATCACGGATGCGGCCCATCGACTGGCCATAGCCGTTCGGCACGCCGTTGACCGGGAAGTTCACCGCGGCACCGCCGTCGGTGTCGCCGCGGCTGTAGCCGGAGGTGGTTTCGTAGGCGGTGATCGAGGTGAAGTCGATCGCGCCGAAGTCGTAACGCGCCTTCACCGAACCGCCGTAGGTCTTGTAGGCCTGCGGATTGTTGTCAGCTTCGTCGTAGGCGACCTGGTCGCGCGGCACGTCGGTCTTGTTCGAGCCCTTGGTCAGCGCGCCGCGCAGGAACAGGGTGGAGGTGCCTTCGTAGTCACGGGCGTGGGCCGAGGCCAGGATCGAGAACTGGTCGCTCGGAGTCAGCAGCAGCTGGGCGCGCACGTTGCGGTCATCGAAGCCGCCCATGGCGTTCTTCTTCGGGCTGACCGTGCCGTCGGCGCTCGGGCCGCGGTAGGTGTTGTCAACGTAGTCGTCGCGGTGCTGGTACAGGGCCGACACGCGGAACGAGGCGATGTCGTTGATCGGGCCGCCGAAGCCGCCGTCGATCGACACGCTGTTGTAGGTCGCATAGCTGGCGCTGACGCGGCCGGTGTAGTCCTGGGTCGGCTTCAACGTGTCGAACTTGATGATGCCGGCGGTGGTGTTGCGGCCGAACAGCGAACCCTGCGGGCCGCGCAGCACTTCCACCTGGTCCACGTCATAGACCGGGTTGGACTTCAGCACCACGTGTTCCAGCACCACGTCGTCCTGGATGATCGACACCGGCTGCGAGGCACCCAGGTAGAAGTCGATGTTGCCCAGGCCACGGATGTAGAAGCGCGGGAAGATGCGGCCGGTGGTGGTTTCCGCATACAGGCTCGGTACGCGGCCGGACAGCGCCAGCAGGGTGTCGTCGCCGCCGGCGGTGAAGTCGCGCATGCGCTCGCCCTGCACCACGCCCACCGAGACCGGCACTTCCTGCAGGTTCTGCTCGCGGTGTTCGGCGGTCACGGTGATCGTGTCCAGCCCGGTCGGGGTCGGCGCGCTGTCCTGCGCGGCGGCACCGAAGCTGCCGACCAGAGCCAGGCCGGCACAGGCCAGGGCCAGCGGATGGCGGCGGAAGGAAACGAAGGAAGACGACATACCCGACAGACGGCGGGAATCGGAATGGGAGGGCATGAAATGCTCTGAGGAGGCGTCCGTGCGGCCTGCGCGAGCCGGGCGGCAAAAGGGAGGAGAACTGCGCAAGCCGCCATTATCCCCCAAATTGTTACGATTTCGTTGCGCGACCTCCAAGCCCGGCGAAACCAGCGGTTTCGGCACAGTCGCCGGGCATTCCGCACGCCCTGAAGGCTTGACTCAGGGCAGCGGCCCCAACGCCACATCGACCATCGCCAGCAGGCGCTCGCGGCTGATGCCGTCGCGGGCCTGCACCGAGATGCCGTGCAGCACCGTGGCGAAGTGATCGCCCAGCGCCTGCACCGCCACATCGTCGGCCAGCTGCCCTTCGGCCTGCGCCTGCTGCAGCCTCGCGATGATCGCGGCCGTGCGCTGGCGACGATGGCTGGCCAACCAGTCCCGCACGCCCTCGCCATCGGGCGAGACGCTGCTGGCCGAGGACACCACCAGGCAGCCGTGCGGCCGCCCACGCCGGGTGTAGGTCAGCACGGCTTCGCGCAGCATGGAGCCGATCGCCTCACGCAGCGTGGCCTGCTCCAGCGCGCGCGGCGCGAAGCCGCCCTCGCCTTCCTCGTACAGCGCGACGGCTTCGCGGAACAACTGCTCCTTGCTGCCGAACGCGGCGTAGATGCGTGCGGAGGCGATGCCCAGTGCTTCGACCAGTGCCGACATCGACGTGCCTTCATAGCCGTGCTGCCAGAACAGCAGCATCGCCTTGCGCAATGCCTGGTCCCTGTCGAATTCGCGCGGTCGCCCTGCCATCTGCCTGCCTGCTCCAGTGAGGCGCGCAGTGTAACGCGGGTGTTGACCATCGCGACGGTCGCGCCTATTCTTTGTCGATCGACAAATAATTGGAGCAACACATGCAGACCCTCAAGGGCCCCAGCCTGCACCTGGCGCAGTTCGCCGGCGACCAGGCCCCGTTCAACTCACTTGCCGGCATCGCCGAGTGGGCCGCCGGCCACGGTTTCAAGGCACTGCAGATTCCCGCCTGGGATGCACGCCTGTTCGACCTGGCCACTGCCGCCGACAGCCAGGATTACTGCGACGAGATCCGTGGCACGCTCGCCGAACACGGCCTGCAGGTCAGTGAGCTGACAACCCACATCCTTGGCCAGTTGGTGGCCGTACATCCTGCCTACGACGAGCTCTGCGATGGCTTCGCCCCCGAAGCACTGCGCGGCAACCCGAAGGCGCGCAGCGAATGGGCGCAGCAGCAGCTGCACCTAGCCGCCCGCGCGTCACGCCGTCTCGGCCTGCAGGACATGGGCACTTTCTCCGGCTCGTTCGCCTGGCCGTATCTGTTCCCGTTCCCGCAGCGCCCGCCGGGCCTGATCGATGCCGCCTTCGACGAACTGGCACGACGCTGGCGGCCGATCCTCGACACCTGCGAGGACAACGGCATCAATCTCTGCTACGAGATCCATCCCAGCGAAGACCTGCATGACGGCACAAGCTTCGAGCGCTTCTTCGAGCGCGTCGGTCAGCACCAGCGCTGCCGCATCCTGTTCGATCCCAGCCACTTCGTGCTGCAGCAGCTGGGCTACCTGGAGTACCTGGACATCTACCACCCGCTGATCCGCATGTTCCACGTCAAGGATGCGGAGTTCCGCCCCAGCGGCCGCCAAGGCATCTATGGCGGGTATGCCGACTGGACCGAACGTGCAGGTCGCTTCCGCTCGCTGGGCGATGGCCAGGTCGACTTCAAGTCGATCTTCTCCAAGCTGGCCCAGTACGACTACCAGGGCTGGGCGACGCTGGAATGGGAGTGCTGCCTGAAGGACCAGGAAGCCGGCGCGCGCGAAGGCGCCGCATTCATCCGCGACCACATCATTCCGGTCACCGACAAGATCTTCGACGACTTCGCCGGTGCACCGATCAGCACCGCGCAGATGCAGCAGATGCTCGGCATTGCCTGAGCCCCAACGGAGCACGCCCCCATGACCCCTTCCCTTTCCGCTGGCGCTGCCGGCGACGCTTCCCTGCGCCACCATTACCTGCGCATCGACGGCCAGCGCGTGCATTGCGTATCCGCCGGCCACGGTGAGCCGGTACTGCTGATTCCCGGTTGGCCGCAGACCTGGTACGCCTGGCGGCACGTGCTGCACGCTCTGGCCCAGGCCGGGTTCAAAGCCATCGCGGTTGATCCGCCGGGCATCGGCGAATCCGATCGCCCCATTCACGGCTACGACACTGGCAGCGCCGCCGCCGTCCTGCACCAGACCATGCAGGCGCTGGGCCACGACCGTTACCAGGTGGTCGGCCATGACATCGGCATGTGGATTGCCTATGCGCTGGCCAGCGACCAGCCGCAGGCCGTGCGCCAGCTGGCCGTCACCGAAGCGGTGATTCCCGGGCTGGCGCCCGAGCCGGGCATCTTCGCCGCACCGGCTGACAACATCTTCCTCTGGCACTTCATGTTCAACCAGGTGGCCGATCTGCCCGAGGCGCTCATCAGCGGTCGCGAGCGCGCCTACCTGGAATTCATGTTCGATCGCTGGTCGTACCGGCGCGATGCAGTGGCCGCCGATACCTACATCGCGGCCTACAGCCGCCCCGGCGCGCTGCGCGCAGGCTTCGCCTGGTACCGCGCGATTCCGGAAACCATCCGCCAGAACAAGCTGCGCGCGCAGCGCCGGCTGCCGATGCCGGTGCTGGCGATCGGCGCCGAACACGCCACCGGCGACGCGCCGATGCTGACCCTGCAGCCACATGCCGATGACGTGCGCGGCAGCATCGTGCCGGGCTGCGGCCACTTCATCATGGAAGAAGCGCCGCAGGCATTTCTTGCACAGCTGCTGCCGTTCCTGCAGGAGGCACACCATGCAGCTTGAACCGGCGCTGCAGCAGTTCGTCGACGCCGTGGCGTCGCAGCCATTGCCCGACGACCTGCGGGAACTGCGTGCGATCAGCGAGGGTGCGCTGCCGACGCTGCAGGGGGCGCCGCAGCCGGTTGCACGCGTGATCGAGCACACGGTGATCGCACGCGACGGGCATGCATTGGAAGTCCGCCTTTACACACCGGAAGGGCTGCCCGATGGACCGGCGCCGGCCCTGCTGTTCGCCCACGGCGGCGGCTGGTTCCAGTGTTCGCTGGCGGTCTACGACGGTCCCTGCCGCGCCTTGGCCAATGCCGGCGGCTGCGTGATTGTCGCCGTGGGCTACCGGCTGGCGCCGGAACACCCGTTCCCGGTTCCACTGCATGACGTCGCCGACGCCTGGCAGTGGCTGCAGGACAACGCCGAGCGCCTTGGCCTGGACCCACAGCGGCTGGCGATCGGTGGCGACAGCGCCGGTGGCAACCTCGCCACCGCCTGCTGCCTGCTGCTGCGCGAACGGGGGCTGCCACAACCATGCCACCAACTGCTGCTGTACCCGGCGCTGGATGCCGGCATGGGCAGCGATTCCTACCGCGAGTACGCCAGTGGCTACTACCTCAGCGCCGAACTGATGCGGCGCTGCTGGAAGGGCTATCTTGGTGATCTGCATCCGCCGCTGGCACTGGCCTCGCCCGCCCACGCAACCGACCTGCGGGGACTGGCGCCGGCCTCCGTGCTCAGCTGTGAGTACGACCCACTGCGTGACGAGGCCGAGCAGTATGCGCGGCGGCTGCAGGCGGCAGGTATCGGCTGCACGCTCGAGCGGTTGCCCGGAATGATCCACGCCTGCATCCATCTGCAGGGAATGGCTGTTTCTACCGGCGTAGCGGTACAGCGCGCGGGGGATCTGCTGCGCCAGGCCCTGACCTGACGCGGCCGGGACGGTGGCAGATCCACGCCAGCCGCCGTCCCGGCCCGGCGCTTGGCAAGGCCGGCAGGCAGCGCTACACTGAAAGCCTGCCGTGGGGCCATAGCTCAGCTGGGAGAGCGCGTCGTTCGCAATGACGAGGTCAGGAGTTCGATCCTCCTTGGCTCCACCACTATCCAGAAGAACCCGTAGATCCCTGCGATCTGCGGGTTTTTCTTTTCAGCGTCCGCAACTCAGGCCGGCTCCTGGTCACCGTCCTTGCGCCGCGGGCTGCGCGAGTGCGCATCGCGCACCTGTTGATCACGCTGCCCGGGCCGCTGCTTGGCCACATCGTCCTGCTTCCTGTCCTGGCGGCTTTCCTGCACGCCTTGCTTCGGGTCCTGATCCTTGTCTCGCTCGTTCATCGAAATCTCCACGCCGGCGGCGGGCCTGCGTTGCCCACCACGCTAGAGGTTGCCGGGTAAGCCGCAGGTCAGTCCCGTGCCAACGCCATGTGCAGGCACTGGCTTGCCGCCGCGGCCCCCGCGCAGCCAGAATCCGAAGCACCACGCCCACCGGTATGCCATGCCCTCTCCTGCCCAGCACGCAGCGCACGCGTTGCCGATGCTCCTCGATGCGACCGACGGCAGCATCCAGCTCGGCAATCTGCCGACGCTGATCGGCCCCACCCTGTCCCGGGATGAAGCGAGCGTCGCCTTCGCCGCGCTGGTGCGAGGGGAGCGCGATGTCGGCACCGGCTATCACTGGCTCAGCCTGCACCGGCTCAGCCTGGGCGGCGCGCCCGCTGGCATCAGCCTGTGCTTCCACGGGCAACAGCTCGACATGGTGGCAATGGGTGTCAGTCTGCCTGGTGCGCCGCTGGAAGACGGCTGGCCGACCCAGGCCGCGATCGATGCCGAAGTCGCTTTCATGCGCCGCATCTTGGCTACGGCACTGGGGCGCAAACTGACCGGCGGCCTCGCCCGCTTCGACTGGGGCGAAGCCTGGGCCCGTTTCGATCCGAAAGGCTTCATGGCCAGCAGCGGCATCCGCTACGCGCCACGCTCGTGAGCCCGCTCAGGTACGGGTGATCGACACCCCGCCCTCCACGCGCATCGCGGTGCCGGTAACGAAACTGCTTTCGTCGCTGGCCAGGAACAGCGCCGCGTTGGCGATCTCCTCTGGCTCGGCCATGCGCTTGAGCGCGTGCAGCGAGCGCACGAAGGCGCGGGCATCGCCGGTCGGTGCCGCCTGCCGGCCCATCTCGGTATCGGTGCCACCAGGCAGCAGCACGTTGCTGCGCACGCCGTGCGCGCCGTATTCGGCAGCGATCACCTGGCTCAGGCCGATCAGCCCGGCCTTGCTTGACGCATAGGCCGCCATGCCCGGGAATCCCACGGTGTGGCCGACGAAGGTGCCGACGAACACCAGCGAGCCGCCACCGCGCGCCAGCAGTGCCGGCAACTGCGCACGTGCGGCATGGAAGGCCGCATCCAGATTGGTCGCCATCACCTCGCGCCAGGCGTCCACCGGGAACTCCGCCGCCGGCACGCCCGGGCCGAGCATGCCGGCATTGTTGAGGGCGATGTCCAGGCCGCCGAATGACCGCTGGGCCAGATCGACCAGCGCCTGCGCCGTGCCCGGATCGGCCACGTCAGCGGCATGCACCACGGCTTCGCCACCGGCGGCGCGAATCTGCTCGGCCAGCGCCTGCAGCGGCTCCGGTCGCCGTGCGTTGAGCACCAGCCTTGCCCCTTCGGCAGCAAAGCGCAGGGCGCTGGCGCGGCCAATGCCAGCGCTGGCACCGGTGATGAGAGCGATCTTGTTGTTCAGGCGCATGGTCGTGGTGCCGGTTGTGAAGTGGCCGCCACGATGCCGCGCCTTCGGCCTGCCAACACTCCGTTTCCGGGCCTGGCCCGTCGGTGCAGGAAACGGAGTTTCCGCAGCACCGGCGCGTGCCAGAATCCGGCCATGGACAGTACCGCCACCACCGCCCTCGATGCCCGCGTCGAACGGGTCTGCCGCCACCTGCAGACCAGCCTCGACGAACCCTCACTGCAGGAACTGGCCGACATCGCCGGCTGCAGCCCGACCCGGCTGCACCGCCTGTTCAAACAGGCCACCGGGCTGACCCCGAAGCAATACGCCGCCGCGCTGCGCGCCGACCGCCTGCGCACCGGGCTGGAACAGCAGGAACGCATCACCGACGCCTTCCACGATGCCGGCTTCGGTTCCAGCGGGCGCTTCTACGAGAACGCACCGAAGTTGCTGGGCATGACGCCCAAGCAATGGCGCGCAGGTGGTCGCGGCGAAGTCATCCACTTCGCGCTTGCCGAAAGCTCACTGGGCAGCGTACTGGTGGCCAGCAGCGGGACCGGCGTGGTCGCGATCCTGCTCGGCGACGATCCGGAGACCCTGCTGCAGTCGCTGCAGCAACGCTTCCGCCAGGCCGAACTGGTCGCGCCGACCAGGGCTATGAGCAACTGGTGGCACAGGTCGTAGGCCTGGTCGAGGATCCTTCGCGGGGCGCCACGCTGCCGCTGGACATCCGCGGCACCGCGTTCCAGCAACGGGTGTGGCAAGCGCTGCAGCAGATTCCGCGCGGGCAGACCGCGTCGTATGCGGATGTCGCCGCGCGCATCGGCGCCCCGCGCTCGAGCCGTGCCGTAGCCCGCGCATGCGCAAGCAACCCGCTGGCGGTGGCCGTACCCTGCCACCGCGTAGTGCGTCGAGATGGCGACCTGTCCGGCTACGCCTGGGGCGTGGCCCGCAAGCGCGAACTGCTACGCCGCGAAAAGGCCTCGACTGCCTGAGGTGGGTGCCGACCTTGGTCGGCGCCCAGCTTCCGGTAGGTGCCGACCTTGGTCGGCACACCGCCAAGCCCTCAATCCAGCTTCACCACCAGCTTGCCGAAGTTGCGCCCCTGCAACAGCCCGAAGAACGCCTCCGGTGCATTCTCCAGTCCTTCCACCACATCCTCGCGGTACTGGATGCGGCCGTCGCGCAGCCACTGCGGCATCTCGCGTTCGAAGTCCGGCCACAGGTGGTTGAAGTCGTGCACGATGAAACCACGCACGGTCAGGCGCTGGCGCAGGATCTGGCTGAACAGCGCCGGCAGGCGGTCCGGACCGGGCTGCTCGACGCCGCGGTCGTTGTAGGTGGCAATGGTGCCGCATACCGGAATGCGAGCGAAGTCGTTGAGCAGTGGCAGCACCGCATCCAGTACATGGCCGCCGACGTTCTCGAAGTAGACGTCGATGCCCGCAGGCACCGCCGCGCGCAGCTGGTCCGCAAAATCAGCGGCGCGATGGTCCAGCGCCACGTCCACGCCCAGCGTCTGCAGGTAGGCACGCTTGGCCTCACCGCCGGCGATGGCGACCACGCGTGCGCCCTGCAGTTTGGCCAGCTGGGCCACGGTCGCCCCGACCGGGCCGCTCGCTGCGGCGACCACCAGCGTCTCGCCCGGCTTCAAACGGGCGATTTCATGCAGGCTGGAATAGGCAGTGAATCCGGGCATGCCGTACACGCCCAGCGCCGTGCTCAATGGCAGGCCGGCGGGATCGAGTCGACGTGCCAGCGCAGTCGCAGGCAGCACCGCGTGGGTCTGCCAGCCACCTGGCGCCAGCACCAGATCCCCCACCGCTACCCCTTCGGCATTGGACTGCAGCACCTCGGCCACGGTCTGACCCTCCATCACCGCGCCGACCGCCACCGGCGGGGCGTAGGACGGGCCTTCGTCCATGCGTCCGCGCATGTAAGGGTCCAATGACAGGTAGCGGTTGCGCAGCAACACTTCGCCCGGCCCGGGCGCCGGCAGCGTGGCCTGCTCCAGACGGAAATTGCCGGCGGTCGGTGCGCCCTGTGGACGCGAGGCCAGCACGATGCGGGAAGTAGTCGAAGAAGCGGTCATGGCGACGGACTCTGCTGTTGCCAGCATCAGGAAAGGAGCGTCGACACTACGCCGCTGCGGGCGGCGCCAGCGGCCACGAAAACAGCGTTCCATCGCCCGGACCGGCGCGGGTCCGGCGCAGCCCCTGCCCTTGCAGCTTTGGCGATGGCGGCGATCTGCTGATTTCCACCGCAGACGATTATCGACTGGTCACGCCCCGCCCCAGAACGGAGGATCAAGCACTTGCGAGCGTGCAGACGGCAATGTGAAGAAATCTTGGCAAAACGCTTGCCGAAGGCAGCCGACCTCCGTAATATACGCGTCCTTGGCAGCGACCTCGCTGCAACGAAACATGTGGCCGAGTAGCTCAGTTGGTAGAGCAGGGGATTGAAAATCCCCGTGTCGGCGGTTCGATTCCGTCTTCGGCCACCACTTTCGAAGGCCTGCAGAAATGCGGGTCTTTTTTTTTCCGGAAACCGGGTTTGATCACGGTTGCCACACAATTTGGCCGAGTAGCTCAGTTGGTAGAGCAGGGGATTGAAAATCCCCGTGTCGGCGGTTCGATTCCGTCTTCGGCCACCATCTTCAGAGACCTGCAGAAATGCAGGTCTTTTTTTTTGCGCGACCGTCCCTGCCGTCTCTGTAGTACCGTCCTTGGTTCACTGCATGGAGCACTGATGACATGGATGACACCCCCTCCCCGTCCCAACTACAGCAATCGCTGCGACGCCTGCAATGGCTGGTTGCCGGGCTGTCCGTATTGTTGCTTGGCTTGGCCGCAGTCACAGCCTGGCTGCTTTCGCAGCGCGATGCCGCATTACACGTCGATCATTTGAGCACGCGGCAGCTGCAGGTACTCGACGAGCACGGCGTGGTACGGGTGGAGATTGGCCAGGGCAGCGTAGAAGAAGGGCGACGAAGCCGCGCTGCCGGCATCCTGATTTTCGACGCTTCCGGCGCCGAGCGAGGCGGCCTGAGCACGTTCGAGGACAACAGCGTCGCTCTTGCTCTGGACGCCCCGAAGGGACAGGGCGAGGACCGGTGGCGGGACCGGGCCGGACTCCGTGTGGACGCCGACGGCTCCGCGCAACTGCTGCTGACCGACAATCTGACCCGCGGCGCAGTACGCCTGCATTCCAAGGGAACCGGCGGCGGAGGGCTGGACACCTTCAAATGGGATATGAGCAGCGGCACGTTGCATACGCGGACAATTACCTTTGACGGCGACGAGCGCAGTCAACGCCCGTTCGAGCAGTAGCCGCAACTGACGACGGCAATGGTGCCGGCGCATGGAACCTTTACACGCGCCCGTGGCCGCTCGCCTAAGCTCCAGACTCCTGCCTGGAGCCGCCCATGCATCTTCGCCCCGCCCTGCTCGCCTGCCTGCTGCTGGCCGCCTCCCCGGTGATCGCCGCCGAACCGGTGCGCGCAGTCGACACGCTGGACATCGATCGCTACGCAGGCCAGTGGCACGAGATCGCGCATCTTCCGGTGTCGTTCCAGAAGCAGTGCGTCGGCGAGATCACCGCCAACTACGGGCTGCGCCGCGATGGCCGCATCAGTGTCACCAATGCCTGCCGCAACGGCGACGGAGAACGTGTGGTTGCTGAAGGCGTAGCACGCCCGGTTGCCGGTCATCCCGGCCAACTGCAGGTGCGCTTCGTGCCGGACTGGCTGAGCTGGGTGCCGCTGGTCTGGGCCGACTACTGGGTGCTGGCACTGGACCCGGACTATCAGTGGGCGTTGATCGGCGAACCCGATCGAAAGTACCTGTGGATTCTTTCGCGCGTGCCGGAAATGGATCGCGCCCGATTCGAACAGCTGAAAGAAAAAGCCGAAGCCATGGGCTACGACCTCAAGCCGTTGCGCCTGATGGCCCCGCTGCGCGACACGCCCGCCAACTGAACCGCCCCGCATCCGGCGCACCACGCGCGCGCCATCCGGCGCCGCGCACGCCCGGCCGCCATCTTCACGCGCTACCCTCTGCGACGGGTCGCCACAGGCGATCCAAACGTCCATACGCCGTAGTATGCTTATCCAACGCACCCCTCCAGAGGACCTGCGCCCATGCTCCACCGTTTCCGTATCGCCTTGATCGTCCTGTGCACCCTCGCCGTTGTTGCCTGCAACAACGGCATCGTCAAGCGTGTTTCGGAACCGGCGGCCAGCCTGCAACAGCTGACCGTGCGCGCCGACGGCAACTGGACCGTGGCCCTGCGCCTGCAGAACTTCAGCTCGATGCCGATGACCTTCGATGACGTCGCGCTGGCGCTGACTGTCGGCGACAGCGACGCCGGCACGCTGCTGGCTAAGCCCGGTATCTCCATCGGCGGCACCTCGGCCGACGTCATCAATGTCGAACTCGTGCCCAGCTCGGCCGCACGCCTGGTGGTGGCCGACGCGCTGGCCGGCAACCGCACCCTGGCCTACGGCCTGAAGGGAACGGTGGCGGCCACGCCGCAGGAAAAGAAGCAGCGCAGCTTCGACATCAGCAGCCGCAGCACCCTCAACCAGGCCCCGGGCCTGCCCGGCGTGCTGCGCTGACCCCTCTTTCCGCGGCGGCGCCCGGCGCCGCTCTCCCCTGCCCTGATCAAATCGAGACGTACCGATGAGCAGCTACACCGCCCCGCTTTCCGACCTCCGTTTCGCCCTGCACGACGTGCTCAAGGTCGAACCCCTGTTCGCCCGCCTGGGCTTCACCGACGCCACCGCCGATGTGGTCGATGCCGTGCTGGAAGAAGCCGGCCGCTTCAGCGCCACCGTGCTGGCCCCGCTCAACAGCGTCGGCGACGAGATCGGCTGCGTGCTCGACCAGGCCACCGGTGAAGTGACCACCCCGCCCGGCTTCAAGCAGGCCTACGACCAGTTCGTCGATGGTGGCTGGACCGGCCTGACCGCCTCGCCAGAGCTGGGCGGCCAGGGCCTGCCGCACACCCTGGGCGTGCCGCTCAACGAAATGATCAACGCCGCCAACCTGGCCTGGGGCAACTTCCCGCTGCTGTCGCACGGCGCCATCGAAGCACTGAAGCAGCACGGCGAGGCCTGGCAGCACGACGCCTTCCTCAAGCCGCTGATCGAAGGCCGCTGGACCGGCACGATGTGCCTGACCGAACCGCACTGCGGCACCGACCTGGGCCTGCTCAAGACCAAGGCCGAGCCGAACGCCGATGGCAGCTACTCGATCACCGGCACCAAGATCTTCATCACCGCCGGCGAGCACGACCTGACCGGCAACATCGTGCACCTGGTGCTGGCCAAGCTGCCCGACGCCCCTGCGGCGCCAAGGGCATCTCGCTGTTCGTCACCCCCAAGTTCAAGGTCGGCCGCGAAGGCAACGTCGGCGAGCGCAACGCACTGCGCTGCGGCTCGATCGAGCACAAGATGGGCATCAAGGGGTCGGTCACCTGCGTGATGAACTTCGATGGCGCGCAGGGTTACCTGGTTGGCCAGCCGCACAAGGGCCTGCAGGCCATGTTCACCATGATGAACACCGCGCGCCTGGGTGTCGGCCTGCAGGGCATTGGCCTCTCCGAGCGTGCCTACCAGAACGCGCTGAAGTACAGCCGTGAGCGCCTGCAGTCGCGCGCCCTCAGCGGCGCCAAGTTCCCGGACAAGCCGGCTGACCCGATTCTGGTCCACCCGGACGTGCGTCGCATGCTGCTGACGGTGAAGTCGCTGGTCGAAGGCAGCCGCCTGCTGGCCCTGCACGCCGCCACCCTGATCGACGTTGCCCATCACGCCGAGGATGCCGCCGAGCGCGAGCGCGCCGACACTCTGGTGAGCTTCCTGACCCCGATCTCCAAGGCCTGCCAGACTGAATGGGGCATCGAGAACACCTACAACGCCCTGCAGTGCTTCGGTGGCCACGGCTATATCCGCGAACACGGCATGGAACAGCTGGCCCGCGACGCGCGCATCACTACGCTGTATGAAGGCACCACCGGCATCCAGGCGCTGGACCTGATCGGCCGCAAGACCGCGTCCAGCCAAGGCGCCGGCCTGAAGCTGATGCTGGCCGAGATCGAAGCCTTCGCCAAGGAACACGAGGGCAACGAAGCGCTGGCCGAGTTCATCGGCCCGCTGCGCGCCAAGGCCGCCGAATGGGGCAAGCTGACCCTGGACGTGCTGCAGCGCGCGGCCGGCAATCCGGACGAACTGGGCGCAGCCAGCTACGACTACCTGTTCTATTCGGGCTACGTGGTACTGGCCTACTGGTGGGCTCGCAGCGTGGCCGCCGCCGACGCCAGCGCGCACGGCGCCGCTTTCGCCCAGGGCAAGCGCGAAACCGCTCGCTTCTACTTCGCCCGCGTGCTGCCGCGCACCCTCAGCCATGCCGCCGCCATCCAGGCCGGCGCCGCCCCGCTGATGGCGATGGACGACGAGCGCTTCGGCGCCTGAGCCGGGCTGCCGCCCGGCACCTGCGGTAGTGCCGGCCGCTGGCCGGCAACCGCAACAGCCGGCTTCCTGCGGGATTTCGAGGTGGGTCCAATTGCGGGGGACGGCGCAAGTACGTCCCTGTAGCCTCGGTCGCCGCTTGCTCGTGTGCGCAGTCCTGCGCACACGGCAAGACCGGGGTTGGGCGTCCTGCCCAACCCGCCCGAGGCATGCCTCGGGCCCATGCGGCTCACGCCCCCGCAACCGGACCCACCCCGCCTTCGACAGATTTGTGCTGCTGGTAGGTGTCGACCTTGGTCGACACGGCAGATCCACGCCATGCGTGGATGGAAACCCCCGAAATCCCTCTGGAGAAGAGCCCCCTTTTGTTAAAGGGGGCGCGCCGACAGGCGCGGGGATTAGGAAGAATGCGCGGGCACCCCAGCGCGCCAACGGCGGGCTGGGGTGCTAAAGGGGGCGCGCCGACAGGCGCGGGGATTAGGAGGAATGCGTGGACCTGAATCATTGCGATTTGGCATCGCCCTCGGGGCGATACCCAAATCGCAATGATTCAGGTATAAGCTGTTCTCCCGATGGAGACAGACACTACACGCTTGGGTCTGATCGAAGCCGGAGCTCCGTTTTCTGCTCCGGGCGCCGAAGCATCGCCCAACGCCACGACGCTGCATCGCCCCGGCTCGGTCCGGCTGCTCTCGCTTGATGCCCACGGGCGCGTACTGGACTGGATCACCTGGCAGGACGCGGCGTGCCTCTACGCCCGCGAAGCCGTCGCCTGGACGCTCGGCGATCCCTGCCTGCACATCCACGGCGGCACCAACCGCTTCAGTGGCCTGCAGAGCGGGATGGACCTGCACCCGATCATCGCCGCCCGCGGCCACGCCCGCTCCCGCGCGATCGACCCGACGCCGAACCTGACCAACCCGGCCCTGTTCGCCCGCGACGCCCATCTATGCATGTACTGCGGCCAGCAGTTCAACCGCCCTACGCTCACCCGCGACCACGTCATGCCACTGTCCAAGGGCGGCCTGGACTGCTGGGAAAACGTGGTCACCGCCTGCTTCCACTGCAACTCGCGCAAGAGCGACCGCACCCCGCAGCAGGCCGGAATGCCGCTGCTGGCGGTGCCTTACCGGCCCAGCTGGATCGAACACCTGATCCTGTCCAACCGCAACATTCTGGCCGACCAGATGGCCTTCCTGAAGGCGCAATTGCCGAAGCGTTCAAAACTGAGCACCTGAATCGCTGAAAATGCAACCCTCACCGTCCTGTCACGGGCGGCGGCGTTTGCTTGCCCCACCCCCGTTTGAGGGCGAAAATGGGCGTTCAGAACAAGTGCGAACATGATGATCGACTCTGCCCGCTATCCCCGCCTCGCGCGCATCCAGACACCGGATGACCTGCGCACGTTCGACGAATCCGAATTGAGGGCGGTCGCCGACGAACTGCGCGCCTACCTCATCGAATCGGTGGGCAAGAGCGGCGGCCACTTCGCCGCCGGCCTGGGCGTGATCGAACTCACCGTGGCCCTGCACTACCTGTACCAGACCCCGCAGGACCAGCTGGTCTGGGACGTCGGTCACCAGACCTACCCGCACAAGATCCTGACCGGTCGCCGCGACGAGATCCACACCGTCAAGCAGAAGGACGGCGTAGCGCCGTTCCCGAAGCGTGAAGAGAGCGAGTACGACACCTTCGGCGTCGGCCATTCGTCGACCTCGATCTCGGCCGCGCTCGGCATGGCCATCGCCCGCCAGTCCGAAGGCGACAACCGCCAGGTCGTTGCGGTGATCGGTGACGGTGCAATGACCGCCGGCATGGCCTTCGAAGCGCTGATGCACGCCGGCGGCATGGAACCCGAGCCGAACCTGCTGGTGATCCTCAACGACAACAACATGTCGATCTCCGAGGCGGTCGGCGGCCTGACCAAGATGCTCGGCCGTGCCACCGGCAGCCGCACGCTCAATGCACTGCGCGAAGGCGGCAAGAAGATCCTCGGCGACAAGAAGAACAACCCCGCGCGCTTCGTGAAGCGCTGGGAAGAACACTGGAAGGGCATGTTCGTGCCCTCCACCATGTTCGAGGAAATGGGCTTCCACTACACCGGCCCGATCGACGGCCACGACATGCCCGCCCTGCTGTCCACGCTGAAGACGCTGCGCGCCTCCAAGGGCCCGAAGCTGCTGCACGTGATGACCACCAAGGGCAAGGGCTATGAGCCGGCCGAGGGCGACCAGATCGGTTACCACGCCGTCGGTCCGTTCGATCCGGACAAGGGCCTGGTGGCCAAGGCCGGTGCCAAGAAGCCAACCTACACCGATGTGTTCAGCGACTGGCTGTGCGATGCCGCTGCCGCCGAGCCGCGCCTGTACGGCATCACCCCGGCGATGCGCGAAGGCTCCGGCCTGGTGCGTTTCAGCAAGGAATACCCGCAGCGTTATTTCGACGTAGCGATCGCCGAGCAGCACGCGGTCACCCTCGCCGCCGGCATGGCGACCCAGGGTGGCAAGCCAGTGGTGGCGATCTACTCCACCTTCCTGCAGCGCGCGTACGACCAGTTGGTGCACGACGTGGCCATCCAGGACCTGGACGTGCTGTTCGCCATCGACCGCGCCGGTGTGGTCGGCCCGGACGGTGCGACCCACGCCGGCAACCTCGACCTGAGTTTCCTGCGCTGCGTGCCGAACATGGTGGTGATGGCGCCATCCAATGAAGCCGAGTGCCGCCAGATGCTCAGCACCGGCCTGCAGCACCCGGGCCCGGCCGCCGTGCGCTATCCGCGCGGCACCGGCACCGGCGTGGCTGCCGGCACCGATCTGTCCACCCTGCCGATCGGCAAGGGCGAGCTGCGTCTGCAGGGCAGTCGCATCGCCCTGCTCGCCTTCGGCAGCACCGTGGCCGCCGCCGAACAGGTCGGCCGCGAACTGGGCCTGAGCGTGGTCAACATGCGTTTCATCAAGCCGCTGGACCGCGAGCTGGTGCTGGCTGTCGCCGCCCAGCACGAGGGGCTGGTGACGATCGAAGACAACGTGGTGGCCGGTGGCGCCGGCTCCGGCGTCGGTGAGCTGCTCAATGCCGAAGGCGTGCTGCGCCCGATCCTGCACCTGGGCCTGCCCGACAGCTACCAGCACCACGCCAGCCGCGAGGACCTGCTGGCCGAAGCCGGCATCGACGCCGCAGGCATCCGCGCGGCGGTACTCAAGCGCTGGCCACAGCTGGGCGCAGGAACCCCACCGCTCAGCGCGGCAGGCTGAGGCCGATCACTAGATCACTACCCAGTGGATCCAGCATGGCGTGGATCCACTGCGGAACAGGGGTCGATCCACGCCATGCGTGGATAACGAGCTCCGGAAGCCCCAACCCTCAGCCGTAGCTGACCGCTTCCACGAACGCGCCGCTGGCCTCCACCCGCACCGCAGCGCGCTGCCCGGTGTCGACAAAGTGGAGGCGTGCAAGGGTTTCAGCGAAATCGTACGCCCGGGCACCATCGCGGAACTCGATCGGTTCCGGCCGGTCCGGGTGCAGCACGCGCCATTGGCGTTGCTCGCATTGCAGGCGGATCAACATGCAGCTCACTCCTTGAGGCAGCGTATCGACGGTAGCGGGACGGGCGTGCCGGTTACGGCAGACTTCATCACGAGGGATCAGGGGCACGCAGAGGTGCCCTGATCGCAGAAGATACGACGTTCAAAATGTGAGCTGTATCAGATTATTCTGATTTTCGAGTGGCGTACTCAATTCACCTGGAATTGCGCCCGGCAGCCGTCGCTGACCCAGATGCCACGACGGTCCCAGCCCCAGGTCTGGCCCTCGATGCAGGCGCTGCGTGAATCCTGGCGGACCAGGCGCACGCCACGACGGATGCGGGCATCGCAGTACTCCTGGCGGTGGCCATTGGAATGACAAGTGATCACCTCACCACCGCCCCAACCGTTTCCGTTTCCGTTGCCGTTGCCCCAGCCGCCTCCGTTGCCCCAGCCACCGCCACGACGATACTCGCCAACGAACTCGGCGCGACAGCCCTGGGTCACCCAGACGCCGTAGCGCGACTGGCCCCACGTCTCACCTTCCACGCAGGGTGAACCGGACAACTGGCGGATCATCCGCGCCCGGCCTTCAAGACGGCACTCGTTGCTGCGGTTCTTGATCGATTCGCAGCGCACGATGCCGCTGCCTTCGCGGCCGCCGTAGCGGTCATCGTCATAGCCGTAGCCATAGCTCTGCGCCTGGGCGCCACCCGCCGCCGCCAGCATTGGCAGCAGGGTGCAGGCCAGGGTGCGCCAGGTGAGTGCCTTGCCCATCGAGATCTCCAGATGAATACGATGGCGCAAGCATCCGGGATTCGCGGCACGGCGCACAGGGGGGCGCGTGACGGCGGTTTTTCCCCATTCAAACAACGCAACCGTAGCTGACTGCACCACGGCGGTCGGCGTCAGTCTCCGACGTGAAGGGCATCCACCGTGCTGCCGAGCGCCTCGACCCGCACCGTGCTGCGCTGGCCGGTGCGACGGTGGTGCTCGAGGGCCCGCGCCGCGGCGACATCGAAAGCCTCGGCGCCCCGCGCATAACGGGTGGCGTCATGCGCCTGCGGATCCAGCACGGACCAGTGCCGGGCGTTGCATTGAACGGTAATGACCATGAGGGGCTCCTGCGGTTGGAAGGATGCGACGGCAGGCGGACGGGCCACGTACCGGTACACCTTCAGGCTAGCGATCACCTCAGGGATGGCCCATCAGATTTGTACGAAAATGCCGCGCCCTCTGGTCAGCCCTTCCCTGCCCTCACATCCCTGAGCCCGTTTAGCCTGTTCTTTCCGTGATCCTTGTCACGGAGTCAGCAGAGCTTCACACTATCGTCACCAACAGGGGCCCCTTCCACATGCGCACCTTCTTCTCCCAGCAGCGTTGGACGCTGCTGAAGTTCTACTTCGTCGCCAGCTACCTCGTCCTGATCGAGGAACTGATCCGCGCCGCCCTGCACTGAGCACTTGCTGCCGTTTTTCCTGCGGCCGACACTGTTGCTTTAGGCACGGAGCTTCGCCGATGAAATCCCTTCTTCTGATTCCAGCCCTGCTGGTCCTGGCCGCCTGTGCCAGCCCGGACAAGGCGCCCACGCACGCCGAAGCGGCAGCCACGTCGCCAGCCACGCCGGTGGTCGGCGGTGATCGCGATGCGCATGGCTGCATCGGTTCGGCCGGCTACCAGTGGTGCGAGCACAGCCAGCGTTGTGAGCGCCCGTGGGAACTGGCGCAGGCGCAGGGCCTGGCGAATACCGCCGAAGCCATCGACGCCTATTGCGCAAAGCCGGCCAGCCCGGCGCGCAAGTGAGTCGCTTCCACCATGGCTGAGCTGAGAAGCCCGCTACCAACGCTGGCCCCGGGCCGCTACCGCCACTTCAAGGGCGGCGAGTACGAAGTACTCGAGATCGTCCGCAGCAGTGAGACCCTGCAACCGATGGTGCTGTACCGCGCGCTGTATGGCGAAGGTGGTCTGTGGGTACGCCCCTATGCCATGTTCGTCGAGCAGGTGCCGGGCGAGCACGGACCGCAACCGCGTTTCGCCCGCATCGACGCATGACGGTTCCGCTGCCGGTCCAGGCCGGCAGCGCGGTAACGCAGCGGGCCTGCGCTACAATCGTACCGTCCAGTCGGTTTCTTCCTGCCATGTCCGCATCCCCTTCCCGTTCGCGCCGCAAGGCGCCCGACAGCGTGCGCCAGTCACTGCTGCAGGCCACCATTGAAGTGATCGGCGGTCATGGCCTGGCCGCGCTGACCGTGCAGGACGTCGCGCAGGCCGCCGGTGTCAGCAAGGGTGCGTTGTTTCATCATTTCAGCAGCAAGCAGGCACTGGTGGATGAAGCCATCGGAGCGCTCATCGGCGAGTTCGAAGCGCGGGTACGTGCCCTGCTGCAGGAAAACCCCGAAGGCCATGGCCGTTTCAGCCGCGCTTATGTGCAGGCCAATTTCGAGCATCTGCTGCAGCAGGAACAGGACAACGACATCGGCCTGACCCTGGGCAACCTGATGGAGCCGGCCCTGCTGGCGCACTGGCGCGACTGGAAGCGCGCGATGCTGGCCGAGTTTCCCGGCGAGGCCACCGACCCTCGCCTGTACGCTGCGCGCTGTGCGGCGGATGGTTACTGGGCCACCGCTTACGGCCGGCCACTGGACGAAGAAGAGCGCATCAATGCACTGGCGATGGCCGAGCAGGCCCTGAAGCTGTGCGATCCTCTGTAAGCCGGAGCCCGCGATGAATCCCTACGCCTATCTCGCCGCCGCGATCGTGCTGGAAGTGATCGCCACGTCGCTGCTGAAGGCCTCCGACGGTATGAGTCGACTGGCGCCGACACTGGGCGCGCTGGTCGGCTACGGACTGTGCTTCTACCTGCTGTCGGTGACCATGAAGTCGATCCCGACCGGCATCGCCTACGCCATCTGGTCCGGCGTCGGCATCGTGCTGATCTCGCTGATCGGGCTGGTGGTGTTCAAGCAGCGCCTGGATGCACCGGCGTTGATCGGCATCGGCCTGATCTGCGCCGGCGTACTGGTAATCAACCTGTTCTCGCGCAGCAACGCACACTGAGCACGCTGCTGCGCGACACACGCTAGCTGACCTTCTTCGCTACGGTCATGCCGAGCAGGAACAGCACCACCGCGATGATGATGCCGGCCCAGAACAGGAACTTGGCGATGCCGACCGCAGCGCCGGCAATGCCGCCAAAGCCGAGCACGCCGGCAATGACGCCGATGATGGCGAAGATGATGGCCCACTTGATCATGTCAAACCTTTCCCCGCAGGGACTGCGTACTGGATGATCAAGCTAGGCCGTAGCCGATGCCGCAGTCGTGAACAGGCCGCGTGCGCGGCGTGAATCAACGCGGACGGAAGCGCAGCAGCGCGACGGCAAACGCCAGGAACACGCTGCCCACCAGCCGCTCGAACCAGCGTCGTGCGAACGGCTTGGCCAGCCAACGGCGCAGGCCATGGCCACCGGCTGCATACATTACGTACCAGAACAGTTCGCAGGCGGCGAAGGTGGTCACCAGCACGCTGTACTGCAGCGCCTGGCCACGGGACGGATCGACGAACTGCGGCAGGAACGCCGCCGCGAACAGCAGCAGCTTGGGATTGCTCAGACCCACCAGAAGGCCGCCACGGAACACCTTCCACGCGCCCAGCGACGCCGCAGCCGGCAGCGCGGCATCGACCGTCACCGGTGGTGCTGGCCGGCAACTGTCACGCCATGCCTTCAGGCCCAGCCAGGCCAGATAGGCCACGCCCAGGTAACGCAGCACCTCGAACAGCATCGGCGAGGAATGCAGCAACGCACTCAGGCCCGCTGCGGAGGCCGCCAGCACCAGCAGCATCGCCAGCAGGCAGCCGGCCATCGCCGGCACGCTGCCGCGGAAGCCGAGCCCGACGCTGCGGCCGAGGATATGCAGCATGTTCGGCCCCGGCGTGCCACACAGAACGAACACCGTGGCGAGGAACCACCACCAGGTATGCAGGGCCATAGCGCACATCCACTTCAGAAGACCCAACCAGCATAGAGTGCGCCTGCAGCGCGCGGCACATACAGCACAACATGGATACGGTGGTTACAGATCGCCGGCATCGGCAACCGGGCACCATCTGTGCTGCAATGAAGGTTCCTGGCTTGGAGCTGTGCATGAAAACCCTCGGCCTGATCGGCGGCATGAGCTGGGAAAGCTCGGCCCAGTACTACCGGCTCATCAACGAGGACGTGCGGCAGCGCCTCGGTGGCGCACATTCGGCACAACTGCTGCTGTGGTCGGTGGATTTCGCCGGCATCAAGCAGTTGCAGCATGACGGCGACTGGGCTGCACTGGGCGACCACATGGTTGACGCCGCACGGCGCCTGCAGGCCGGTGGCGCCGATCTGCTGCTGGTCTGCACCAATACCATGCACAAGCTGGCTGACCGTATCGAGGCAGCCTGCCCACTGCCGCTGCTGCATATCGCCGACCCCACCGCCCAGGCCATCGTGCAGGCCGGCGCACGCAAGGTGGGCCTGCTTGGCACCGCCTTCACCATGGAGCAGGACTTCTACCGCGGCCGGCTGCAGGATCGCTTCGGCCTGGAGGTGCTGGTGCCCGGTGCCGATGACCGGTGCAGCGTGCACGACATCATCTACCAGGAGCTGATTGCCGGCGTGGTCAGCGAGCAGTCACGACAGATCTATGCGGGCGTGATCGCGCGACTGGTGGCGCGCGGCGCCGAAGCAATCATTCTTGGCTGCACCGAGATCATGCTGCTGGTACGCCCGGAGCACAGTGCAGTGCCGCTGTTCGATACCACTGCCCTGCATGCGCGGGCTGCGGTGGACGCAGCACTGGCTTGAATCGCTGCGCGCCGGAGCGCGGAATCAGTCCGCGCCCTGCACTTCCAGCGCGGTGATCAGCCACTCGACCACCGCCTGTGAATCGCACAGGAAGAAGATGGCGTCACCGGAGCGCGCTTCGGTAAGCAGCCGATAGACCGTGATCGCCACCGCCGACTGGTTGGCGATGAACACTTCCGGGCTGCGCGGCCCTTCACTGTGCCCGGCAACGGCATGCAATGCCTTGCGCGCAGCCACGGTGGCAGCCGGGTCCGCGCTACGGGTCAGTTCCGGCCCGCGCAGGCCCCAGGCGATGAACACATGCTTGCCCTTGAACGTAGTGTCCAGGACCCGCACCTCGGCGCCACCTGCGTCGGCCGAGCGATGAATGACGGTACTGCTGATCAACGCAACCCCCTGTGGTCGTCGTGGTCCGCGCATCCTCCCCCACAGGCCGCCCGCACACCAGTGACGGCAGCCACAGGCTGCGCCGACCGACGTGGGAGACATGTAAGAAGGTGTAAACCGATGCGATCGGATGTGCAGCGATGATACGGGATGTAAGCCTCTGCATGGGCCCGTGCGCACTACTAAATCCCTACTGAGCCAGTTCCGGAACGATGCGTTCCGACGGTCCCATGCTGGGTCATTCTTGCCGCCCGAATCCCCGCTCGAGGCTCCCCATGACCCTTCGCCCGCTGCTGCCGATCACCGGCGCCGCCCTTGCCCTGCTGCTGGCCGCCACCGCCGTGGCGCCCAGGACTACGACGCTGATCACATTCCAGCGCTGCGCTGCGAATCCCAGTTCAACAAGACCGAGCAATGCCCCATCGAGGGTCCGATGCGTCTGGCCAGGCAGCTGTCGGTGACCCGTTGCGTGGAAGACCAGAACTGGGGCCAGAGCCGGCGCATGCTGTGGGTGACCGATGGCTGCCGCGCCGAGTTCGTCGCCGACGAACATGGCCGCTGGCCGGGTCGTGGCCGCGGCCGTGATCGCGACAACGAGGGTGAACGCCTGGTCTGCGAGTCCTACGAGAACAAGGACAAGGAGTGCCGGATTCGCGTGCGTCACGAGGTGCGGCTGGTCAAGCAGAAATCGGTGACGACCTGCATCGAGGACCGCAACTGGGGCTGGGACCGCCGCGGCGTGTGGGTCAGCGACGGCTGCCGTGCCGAGTTTCGTGTGTATTGACTGCCGACCACACGCTGGCTGTGGCGGATGCGCAGATACGGCCGACGTGACCGATAGACTGGGCGCACCCAGCCCTGGAGCCTTCGATGCTGCCGCCCGCCCCCTCCTCGACCATGCTGTATATCCGCGAGGCGATGCCCGACGACGTTCCCGCGCTGATCGCGCTCGACAGCGTTGCGGCCCACGATCCGCGACGGGCACGGCAGATCCCCGACTGGCTGGCCGGCGGTGGCGTGCATGTGCGCGAACGGGCCGGCCAGCTGGCCGGTTACCTGGTCATCCACCATCACTTCTTCGGCGAAGCCTTCGTCGAGATGCTGATGGTGGCGCGCGAACAACGCAGCCAGGGCGTGGGTGCCGCCCTGCTGCGGCATGCCATCGCGCTACAGGGCCAAGGCAAGCTGTTCACTTCGACCAATGCCTCCAATACCGCTATGCAGCGCCTGCTCGCCGCCTCGGGTTTCATCGACAGCGGCATCGTGCATGGACTGGACGAAGGAGATCCGGAGTTGATCTACCGCTTTGCCGGCAGCTGACCGAGATATGCGGCCACCTTGGCCTCCAGCAGGTCCATCAACAGCGGATCCATGCAGCGATAGTCGTCGGCGATGTCCAGGCAATGCAGGCGCTTGTGTTCCAGCAGGCGCGCGTATGCGGCCTGCAGGCGATGCTGGTGCTTGGCTTCCATCACGAGGATGACATCGGCCCAGCGGATATCCGCCGGACCGATGGGGCGTCGTGCATGCGGGCTGGTGCCGGCCGACAGCGCGGCGAAGCCGGGCCGCCGTCGCCACATGGCTTCGGCGGTCGGGCTGCGCAGCTGGTTGCGGCTGCAGACGAACAGCAGGTTGATCATTCCTGTTCCTGCAGTTGGCGGGCACTGAGGACCGGATAGGTGAAACCCAGCTGGCGTGCACGCGCGAGCTTGGCATCGCGCGTATACAGCAGCTTCCAGTTCTTCTCGGGCTTGTAGCTGTACGCGGTCGTGGCGCGGTCGCCACCGCGGTTGCGGGCCTGGCTGCGGCGCCAGGCACGGTTTCTTGCAGATTCCATGATGTGTTCTCGTGAGTACCGGGTTCAGCAGCCGCGGTAGTACGAGTGGCGCGCAGCATACACCGCACGCACAAAAAAGCCCACGCATCGCTGCGCGGGCTTCTTGATTCATCACAGTGGTCGGGACGGCCGGATTCGAACCGACGACCCTCTGCCCCCCAGGCAGATGCGCTACCAGGCTGCGCTACGCCCCGACTGATGCTGCGATGTGCCCGCCAGTGCGGCGGGCCGTGAAGTATAGCGGATTACGATGGAAATGGGATCAGCGGCGCAACAACTGCAGCACTTCTTCCAGCTCCATGCGTACCTGCTTGATGATCTGGTTGCTCAGCGCCGATTCCTCGCGGGCATCGGGGCCGTCCAGACGCAGGCGTGCACCACCGATGGTGTAGCCCTGTTCGTACAGCAGGCTGCGGATCTGCCGCACCATCAGCACGTCATGGCGCTGGTAGTAGCGGCGGTTGCCTCGGCGCTTGGCCGGCTCAAGGCTGGGAAACTCGGTTTCCCAGTAGCGCAGGACGTGCGGCTTGACGTCGCACAGCTCGCTGACTTCACCGATGGTGAAGTAGCGCTTGGCCGGGATCGGCGGTAGTTCGCGGTTACTGCCCGGATCCAGCATAAGCTTCCACCCTCTCCTTGAGCTTCTGGCCCGGACGGAAGGTGACCACCGTACGGGCGGAAATCGGAATTTCCTCGCCGGTCTTGGGGTTACGGCCCGGGCGCTGGTTCTTGCGCCGCAGATCGAAATTACCGAAGCCCGACAGCTTCACCTGACGTCCCTGTTCCAATGCTTCACGCAGCACATCGAAAAACGCGTCGACGAATTCCTTGGCTTCCCGCTTGTTCAGACCGACTTCGTCGAACAGCTTCTCCGCCATCTCCGCCTTGGTCAATGCCATTGCCTGCTACCCCCGAGTGCTGCCCGCTCAGCCGCGGATCCGGGCGTGATGTTCACGCTCGATGGCAGTGACCGCCTCGGCCACCACCGCATCCACGTCGCGGTCCGTCAGAGTGCGCGACTTGTCCTGCAAAATCAAGCCCATAGCGAGACTCTTGAACCCCGGCTCGACACCCTGACCGACGTAGCGGTCGAACAGGTTCAGGTCGCGCAGCAGCGGGCCGGCGGCCTGGCGGACGGTGGCGGCCAGGTCGGCCCAGGCCACCTGTTCAGGCACCAGGAATGCCAGGTCGCGACGCACCGCCGGGAAGCGCGACAGCTCGCCGGCACGCGGCAGGCGACGGGCGGTCAGCGGCTCCAGGTCCAGCTCGAAGGCGTAGACGTCGGCTTCGATGTCCATTGCCTTGGCCAGGCGCGGGTGAATCTGACCGATCCAGCCGATCGCCACGCCATCGCGGAATACGTCGGCTGAACGCACCGGGTGGCCATAGGGTCGGGCCGACGGGCGGAACGCCAACTGCGCGCCACTGGCGGCCGCCAGCGATTCCAGGTCGCCCTTCAGGTCATGGAAGTCGACCTTGCGGGTCGGCAGGCCCCACTGCACCGCCTGCGCCTCGCCGCAGACCGCAGCGGCCACACGCGGGGTTTCCAGCGGTGCCGGTTGGCCGTCTCCGGCCTGCTGGGCGAACACGCGGCCGAGCTCGAACAGGCGCACGCGGCCCAACTGGCGGGCAGCGTTGCGGCCCAACGTGGCGACCAGGCCCGGCAGCAGCGACGGGCGCATCACTGCCAGTTCGGCCGACAGCGGGTTGGCCAGCGGGACCAGGCCGTCGCGCAGCTTCCACTGGGTCAGCAGCGCGTCGTCGACGAAGGCGAAATTTACGGTTTCCTGCTGGTCACGGGCGATCAGCTGGCGGCGCACGCTCAGCGCGTCCAGCTGCGTCTCGCTCGGCATCGCCACGCGCGAGGCACCGCCCGGCAGCGTGGTCGGGATCTGCTCGTAACCGTGGATGCGGGCCAGTTCCTCGATCAGGTCCTCTTCGATGGCGATGTCGAAGCGGCGGCTCGGCGCGACCACCTGCCAGCCGTCGGCGGTGGCGACCACGTCCATGCCCAGCGCGCGCAGGATGCGCTCGACTTCAGCATCGTCGATGGTGATGCCGAGCACGCGGGTGATGCGGGCGCGGCGCAGCAGGATCGTCGCCGGCTTCGGCAGGTCATCGGCGCGCACGGCCTCGGTGACCGGCGCCGGGGTACCACCGGCCAGTTCCAGCACCAGGCGGGTGGCGTATTCGATGGCGGTGCGCGGCAGCGCCGGGTCGACGCCGCGCTCGAAGCGATGGCCGGCATCGGTGTGCAGGCCCAGTTTGCGGCCACGGCCCATGATCGCGGCCGGCGCAAAGTGCGCGGCTTCCAGGAACACGTCGGTGGTGGCGTCGGTGACGCGGGTGTCGAAGCCGCCCATCAGGCCAGCCAGGCCGACCGCACGGTCAGCGTCGGTGATCACCAGGAAGCTGTCGTCCAGCGCAGCATCGCGGCCGTCCAGCAGCTTCAGCGTCTCGCCCGCGCGCGAACGACGCACGGCGATGCTGCCCTGCAGGGTGCCGAGGTCGTAGGCGTGCATCGGCTGGCCCAGCTCCAGCATCACGTACTGGGTGATGTCGACCAGCAGCGAGACCGGGCGCACGCCGCTGCGGCGCAGGCGCTCGGCCATCCACAGCGGGGTCTTGGCAGCGGCGTTGACGCCTTCGATGACGCGGCCCAGGTAACGCGGCGCTTCCGCGCCAGCGTCGAGCTGGATGGCCAGCTCACGGCTGCCGACCGCCGGAATGGCGCCGGCCGCGAAGTCCAGCACTTCGCTGCGGGTGGCGGCGGCGACGTCGTAGGCGATGCCGCGCAGGCTGAAGCAGTCGGCGCGGTTCGGGGTCAGCTTGATCTCGATGCTGGCGTCCGGCAGGCCGAGGTACTCGACCAGGGTCTGGCCCACCGGTGCATCGTCCGGCAGTTCCAGCAGGCCGGAGGCATCATTGTCCAAGCCCAGCTCCTTGGCCGAGCACAACATGCCGTTGGACTCGACGCCGCGCAGTTTGGCTGGCTTGATCTTCAGTTCGCCGATCTGCGCCCCGACCATCGCCAGCGGCGCGACCAGGCCCGGGCGCGCGTTCGGCGCACCGCAGACGATCTGCAGCAGCTCGCCCTGCCCGGCATCGACCCTGCACACCTGCAGGCGGTCGGCTTCCGGATGGCGTACTGCGTCGACGATGCGTGCCACGACCACGTGATCGAGGCCTTCGCCCAGCGCAGTCACCTCTTCCACTTCCAGACCGATGGCGGTCAGCACCGCGCTCAGTTCATCGCGCGAGGCGGAGGTCGGGACGTGGCTGCGCAGCCAGTTTTCGGAGAATTTCATGGTGTCACCCTGGTGGGCCCGGCGCATGCGCCTGGGCCTGCGAATTTAGGAGCAGCCGAGCATGGCTCGGCTCTACATGGTTGCGGCTTATGCGAACTGCTTCAGGAACCGCACGTCGTTCTCGAAGAACGCGCGCAGATCGTTGACGCCGTAGCGCAGCATCGCGAAACGCTCCACGCCCATGCCGAAGGCAAACCCGGTGTAGCGCTCCGGATCGATGCCGACATTGCGCAGCACGTTCGGATGCACCATGCCGCAGCCGAGCACTTCCAGCCAGCGGGTGCTGCCATCGGGCTGCTGCCAGGCGATGTCCACTTCCGCGCCCGGTTCAACGAACGGGAAGTAGCTGGGGCGGAAGCGCATTTCGAAGTCGCGCTCGAAGAACGCGCGAACGAACTCGGCCAGCGTGCCCTTCAGGTCGGCGAAGGTCGAATGCTCGTCCACCAGCAGGCCTTCCACCTGGTGGAACATCGGCGAATGGGTCTGGTCGCTGTCGCTGCGGTACACCTTGCCGGCGGCGATCATGCGCAGCGGCGGAGCGTGGTCGCCCATGTAGCGCACCTGCACACCGGAGGTATGCGTGCGCAGCAGGCGGCCGTCGCCGAAGTAGAAGGTGTCGTGCATGGCCCGCGCCGGGTGGTGCGGCGGGAAGTTCAGCGCCTCGAAGTTGTGCCAGTCATCCTCGATCTCCGGCCCTTCCGACAGCTCGTAGCCCAGCCGGCCGAAGATGCCGGTGATGCGCTCGAGGGTGCGGGTGATCGGATGCAGGCCAGCACGGTCGCCGTTGCGGCCCGGCAGAGTGATGTCGATGGCTTCGGCGGCCAGGCGCGCATCCAGTGCCGCGTCTTCCAGCAGCGCCTTGCGCTCGCCCAGCGCGCGGGTCAGCGCGTCGCGGGCCTGGTTGATCGCTTCACCGGCGGCCTTGCGCTCGTCGGCCGGCAGGGCGCCGAGCTGCTTGAGCTGCGAGGTGATGCTGCCACTCTTGCCAAGCAGGGCCACGCGCAGCTGTTCCAGCACGTCGGGGCTCTGTGCGGCGGCCACATCGGCCAGCGCCTGGGTGGTGAGGGATTGGATGTCGCTCATGGGGGGCCGGAACTCCAGTCGATCTGCCATCGCGATGCGCGAAGGGCCGACCCCTGTCGCCACCGCCGTCCCCGCGCTGCCGCCATGGCCTCGCCGGGACCCAAAAAAGAATGGGGAAGGACTTGCGCCCTTCCCCATGCATTGCCTTGACCTGACACCGTTCCGAGTGAACGGTTACGGCATCGGGAAGGACTTATGCCGCCAGCGCGCCCTTGGCCTTTTCGGCCAGCGCGGCAAAACCGGCTGCGTCGTGCACGGCGATGTCAGCCAGGACCTTGCGATCCAGGGTGATGCCGGCCTTCAGCAGACCGTTCATGAAGCGGCTGTAGCTCAGACCGTTGATGCGGGCAGCCGCATTGATACGGGTGATCCACAGCGAACGGAAGTTGCGCTTCTTCTGCTTACGGCCGATGTAGGCGTACTGCTGTGCCTTGATGACCGCCTGCTTGGCGACGCGGAAGACCTTGCGACGGGCGTTGTAATAGCCCTTGGCGAGATCCAGAATCTTCTTGTGGCGGCGACGCGCCTGTACGCCACGCTTAACTCGTGCCATTTTTCAGTTCCTCAGAGGTAAGGGAGCATGCGGTCCAGACGGCCTGCGTCTTCTGCACGGACATGGCCCGTCTGACGCAGATTACGCTTACGCTTGGTCGCTTTCTTCGTGAGGATGTGGCTACGGTTGGCGTGGCCGCACTTGTACTTGCCCGAGGCGGTCTTGCGGAAACGCTTGGCCGCTGCCCGGTTGGTCTTGATCTTGGGCATTGCAATGTCCTTGATGGGATATGACCCTGGTTTCTGACTGATCTGGCGGCGGCCTGGGCCGCTCTTTCCGTCCTGCCATGATCGGCGTACGACCCGTCCTGGGTGGGTCGAGCCGGGCATGATACAGGCAAAACCGCCCTGCCACCAGCCCCTGCAACCCTTTCGCCGGCAATTCACCGGCCTGCCGCAAAAGCAAAGGGACGCCAATGGCGCCCCTTTGCCCTGAACCATTCAGCCAGGCGCCCCGGAAGGCGGCCCGTCAGGCCTCAGGTCTTCTTCTTCGGCGCGATCATCATGACCATCTGACGCCCTTCCAGGCGCGGACGGGATTCAATGACGATGTCCTCGCCCAGATCGGTCTCGATCCGGTTGGCCATTTCGCGACCCAGTTCCTGGTGGCTCATTTCACGGCCACGGAAACGGATGTTGACCTTGATCTTGTCGCCTTCTTCAAGGAACCCGCGCATCTTGCGCAGCTTGATCTGGTAGTCGCCCTCGTCCGTGACCGGACGGAACTTCACTTCCTTGATCTCGACCTGCTTGGTCTTCTTCTTGGCCTCGCTGGCCTTCTTCTGCGCTTCGAACTTGAACTTGCCGAAGTCCATGATCTTGCAGACCGGCGGATCGGCCTGCGGCTGGATTTCGACCAGGTCCAGGCCTTCATCTTCGGCCATGGACAGCGCTTCGTCGCGCGACAACACGCCGATCATTTCACCGTCACTGCCGATCACGCGGACGCGCGGCACACGGATTTCCTGATTCTTGCGGTTCTGTTTGTTGTCAGGGGTGCTGATATTACGTTCTCCCAAGGGTATCGAACCGGTCCGGGTGCCTGTGCCCCCGGACCGGACCTTTGCTTACGCGCCCTCGGCCTGGAGCCGCTCGATGAAGGCCTGCAGGCTCATGCTGCCCAGGTCTTCGCCAGAACGCGTACGCACCGCCACAGCCCCATTCTCCTTCTCGCGGTCACCAATGACCAGCAGGTAGGGCACGCGCTGCAACGTATGCTCACGGATTTTATAGCCGATCTTCTCGTTACGCAAATCCGAGCTGACGCGGAAGCCTTGCTCCGCAAGGGTTTTGGTCACGCCCGAGACGTAGTCGGCCTGGGCGTCGGTGATGTTGGCCACCACCACCTGGGTCGGCGCCAGCCAGGCCGGGAACTGGCCGGCATGGTGCTCGATCAGGATGCCCAGGAAGCGCTCCATCGAGCCGACGATGGCGCGGTGCAGCATGACCGGATGCTTCTTCTGGCTGTTTTCGTCCACGTACTCGGCGCCGAGGCGGCCCGGCATCATGAAGTCGACCTGCATGGTGCCCAGCTGCCAGGTACGGCCGATGGCATCCTTCAGGTGGTACTCGATCTTCGGGCCGTAGAAGGCACCCTCGCCCGGCAGCTCCTGCCATTCCACGCCACAGGCGGACAGTGCCGAACGCAGTGCGCCCTCGGCCTTGTCCCAGGTGGCATCGTCGCCCAGACGCGATTCCGGACGCAGCGCGATCTTGATCTGGATCTCATCGAAACCGAAGTGCTGGTAGACCGCCAGCGCCTGCTGGTGGAAGGCAGTCACTTCCGACTCGATCTGGCTCTCGGTGCAGAACACGTGGCCGTCGTCCTGGGTGAAACCACGCACGCGCAGGATGCCGTGCAGCGCGCCGGACGGCTCGTTGCGGTGGCAGGAACCGAACTCACCGTAGCGGATCGGCAGGTCGCGGTAGCTGTGCAGGCCCTGGTTGAACACCTGGATGTGGCCCGGGCAGTTCATCGGCTTGACCGCGTAGGTGCGCTTCTCCGACTCGGTGAAGAACATGTTGTCCTGGTAGTTGTCCCAATGGCCGGACTTCTTCCACAGGCTCACGTCCAGGATCTGCGGGCAGCGCACTTCGCCGTAGCCGCTGTTGCGGTAGACCTTGCGCATGTACTGCTCGACCACCTGCCACAACGCCCAGCCCTTCGGGTGCCAGAACACCAGGCCCGGCGCTTCTTCCTGCAGGTGGAACAGGTCCTGCTGCTTGCCGATGCGGCGGTGGTCGCGCATCTCGGCTTCTTCGATGCGCTTGATGTACGCCTCGAGCTGCTTCTTGTCGGCCCAGGCGGTGCCGTAGATGCGCTGCAGCTGTTCGTTCTGCGCGTCACCGCGCCAGTAGGCGCCGGAGATGCGGGTCAGCTTGAAGGCCTTCAGGAAGCGCGTGTTCGGCACGTGCGGGCCGCGGCACATGTCCACGTATTCCTGGTGGTAGTACATGCCCATCGCCTGGATGTCGTCGGACATGTCCTCGATCAGGCGCAGCTTGTAGTCCTCGCCACGGGCCTTGAAGATCTCGATCACTTCGGCGCGCGGCGTCACCTTCTTGATGACGTCGTAGTCCTGGGCGATCAGCTCGCCCATGCGCTTCTCGATCGCCGCCATGTCGTCCGGGGTGAACGGGCGCTCGGAGTAGATGTCGTAGTAGAAGCCCTCGGCGATCACCGGGCCGATCACCATCTTCACGTCCGGGTACAGCTGCTTGACGGCGTGGCCGACCAGGTGGGCGCAGGAGTGGCGGATGATCTCCACACCCTCCTCGTCCTTGGCGGTAATGATGCGCAGGCTCGCATCGTGGTCGATGACGTCGCTGGCATCGACCAGCACGCCATCCACGGCACCGGCGATGGTGGCCTTGGCCAGTCCGGCGCCGATCGACTGGGCGACCTGCATGACGCTGACGGGGTTTTCGAATTCGCGGCGGCTGCCGTCGGGAAGAGTAATGTTGATCATCGCAGTGGCTTCGTGCGGGGCCCGCTGAGCGGGCTGGAAAGCGTTCCCGGGGCTGCGCCCGGGCAATAAAAAAAGCGCCGCGAGGGCGCCTGGAACACAGGGCCTTCGGGGACAGGTCAACAGTGGGCGGTGGTAGTGCTCATGTCGCACGCTCGGCCGGCGCTGGGCGCGGGCCACCTTGTTCCAGTCAGGGTTCTGCGATGATCTTAAACCAGTGCACGGGAAAGCCCAAGGCCCACCGTACGGTCCCCTGAATGGGTCTCGCTGGCGGCGTGAAATGGCAATGATTACCATGTCGGCGCAGGCGCCTCGTGCCAGCCTGCCCGCTTTCCCCAGGACCCCGTGATGCGCCACCCGCTCCGACCGGCTCCCGCCGGCCCCGCCCGTGTCCCGCGTTCGCCGGCCCGCTGCCACGCTGGCCGCCCGCGATGATCACCGTCGGCCTTTCCACGCTCGGCTTCTGCAGCCTGGGCATGCTGGCAGCGATGTTCTCGGCGCTGGCCTTCTACGCCGCCTCGCCGCACTGCCGCTGGCCACGCCTGCGCCGCGCCGGCCGCCTCGGCCACCAGATCGGCCTGGTCGCCGCGGCTGCCGCGCTGTGGCTGTGGATGGCCGAGCTCGGCTTTGCCGCCGGCCTGGTGGCCATGCTGTGCACCTGGATGCTGGCGGCGATGCTGCTGCCGGCGCTGGCCGCCTGGCACCGCCCCGGCACGGAGTCACCCTGATGTGGCCGCGTGCCCTTGCCGGCATCATCGCCGGCTTCTTTCTGGCCGCAGCCGCCACCGGCCTGCTGGCGTGGCTGCCGCCCGGCCCGTGGCAGCGGGCGCTGGTGCCGACCCTGATCGCCTTCATCCCGCTGTGGATGCTGGCCGCCCTGTGGGCGTTCAGTTTCCGCAGTGCGCTGCGCGCCTGGCTGGTGCTGGCCGGCAGCGCGGCCACCGGTTTTGCCGTGCTCGGGCTGCTGCGCCTGACCGGCGCGGTGCAATGAGACCCCTCCCATGAAGTTCAGTTCGCAGACCCTGCGCACGTTTACCACCCTGCACACCTGGGTCGGCCTGGTCGCCGGCTTCGGCCTGTTCGTGGCCTTCTACGCGGGTGCGCTGACCCTGTTCCATCACGACCTGCCGCTGTGGCAGACCCCGGGCGCAGCCACCGCGCTGCCGGCGGGCCTGGACGACGCGCAGTATCTGCTGGAAGACGTACTGGCGGCACACCCGGAAGCCCGCCGCCACGTCGGCATGACCTTCCCCGGCGCCGAACATCCGCAGCCACTTGCGTACTGGCAGGCCGATGATGGCAGCTGGCGCTATGCCTGGCCCGGCCAGATCGCCGGCAGCACCACACCACCACAGACCGGACTGGCCGAGCTGGTCAACGAGCTGCATTACAGCCTCGGCCTGCCGGTGGCCGGCATCTACGTGATGGGCATCGTCAGCCTGCTGTATGGGATGGCGCTGCTGAGCGGCCTGGTGATCCACCTGCCGAAGCTGTTCAGTGATCTGTTCGCGCTGCGTCCGGGCCGCAACCTGAAGCAGCTGTGGCAGGACGCGCACAACGTGGTCGGCGTGCTCAGCCTGCCTTTCCACCTGATGTTTGCGGTGACCGGCGCCCTGCTCTGCCTGGTGTTCGTGCAGATGGCCCTGCTCAACCCGTTGATCTACGACGGCAAGGCCCTGCAGGCGGTGCCGACGGCGATGGACACCGCGCCCGTGCGCGAGGCCAGTGGCATTCCGGCGCCGCCGGGCAGCCTGCGCGTGCTGCATGCACGTGCGCTTGAAGTCGCCCGCGCACAGGGCGTGGCCAACTTCGAGCCGGCCTACCTGAAGCTGGCCAATGCCGGCGATGCCAATGCCACCATCGAGATCACCGGTGAATCCACCGGCACGCTCGGCCCGCTTGGCGCGGTGGCGCTGGACGTGACCACCGGCAACGTTCTGGCCTCGCAGCTACCGGGCCAGCGCGACGCCAACCATGCCACGCTCAGCGCCGCCTACGCGCTGCACTTCGGCGAATTCGGCAATGGCGTGGTGGTCTGGCTGTACTTCCTGCTCGGCCTCGGCGGTGCCTTCCTGTTCTACTCCGGCAACCTGTTGTGGATCGAATCGCGGCGCAGGCGCCGCCAGCCGCAGCAGCCGCGTGCCGGGGTGAACATGGCGCGGGCGACGGTCGGTGTGTGCATCGGCCTGTGCGTGGCGATCTCGGTCGCCTTCGTCACCGCACTGGTGCTGGAGCGGCTGGCGCCGACGGCGGTCGACCACGGCATCCGCTGGGCCTGCTTCGGCAGCTGGGCGGCCTGTGCGCTATGGGCCGCGCTGCGACGCCCGGCGCAGGCCGCACGCGAACTGCTGTGGGCGGCAGCGATCAGTACCGCGCTGGTGCCGGTGCTGCACGGCGCACTCAATGGCGACTGGCTGTGGCGCGCTGCGGGGCGTGGTCACTGGCCACTGTTCTGGGTCGATGCCATCGCGCTGGCCATGGCCTTCGGCTTCGCCCGCCTGGCCGTCGCCAGCCAGCGCCGCGCCCGCAACGGCGACCCCAACAGCGTCTGGGCCAACTGAGCCTCCGCCGGGCATGGCCCGACGCTACCTACCGTTGCGCGCAACGCCCCCTGTAGCGTCGAGCTTGCTCGACAGCTGTTGATTTCGCGCCAATGTAGAGTCGAGCTTGCTCGACTGGCGTTGATTTCGCGCCAAGCACCGTCGAGCAAGCTCGACGCTACCCAAGCAGGATCATGCCTCGCCGGGGTAACGACTCACTTCGATCAGGTTGCCATCCGGGTCGCGGAAATACACCGATTCGATCGGTCCCAGCGCGCCGGTGCGTGCGACCGGCCCCTCCTCCACCGCAACGGTCTGCGCCTGCAGGTGGGCCAGCACATCGACTGTCGCCGTACGCGTGACCAGGCACAGGTCGGCACTGCCCGGCGTGGGTCGCCGCGCATGCGGCTGCAGCGGTGCACTGGCCGGATGCAGATTGATCTTCTGCTGGCCGAACTGCAGCGCGGTACGGCCCGCACCGAAGCGCACGACCTGCATGCCGAGCACGCGCTGGTAGAAAGCACAGCTGCGTTCGATGTCGGCGACGGTGAGGACCAGGTGGTCCAAGCGTTCAAGATGGATCATGCCCACAGCGTAACGCTGCGGGCATGGACATGCTGTGCGGGGTTGGGTCGTTGACGTTGCGGCATTGCGCCGGACATCGCCTGATGCAGCTCAGTCGCCGATGCGCGCCTTCTGCCACGGGCCCAGCATGGCATTGAGCAGGCTGGCCTGTTCGTCGTCGCCGGTCAGCTCCCACATGAACACCCCGGCCAGGCCCTGCTCACGGGCGAACTGCGCACGCAGACCGATCGAGCGCGGGTCTTCATAGCTGATGAAGATCTTCTGCCCGGCGTTGTACAGCCACGGGCTCTGCGCCTGTGGTTGCCAGTGCTTCGTCCAGCCCGGCTGGTCGAGATAACGCGCCTTGATCACCCGCCAATCGCCGGCATCGGCCGGTGCGCTGTAGGCCTGATACAGACCGTCCGGTGCATCGCCGGTGACCTTGAAGCCGCGCCCGTAGAACGGCACGCCCAGCACCAGCTTGTCGGCCGGCACACCATGCTCGCGGTAGTACTGCACTGCGCCGGCGACGTTGTTCCAGCGCCGCAGCTCCGGCGCCAGCGGATCGGTCGGCACTTCATGCAGGGGCGCATTGAACGTCGACACCGATGAGAAGCCGGTGCCCATGTCGTAGCTCATCAGGTTGATGAAATCGAACACCTTGGCCAGCGCCGGCAGGTCATAGCTTGCCGCTGGATCGTAGGGGCCATCGGTCTGCAGGCGACCGGCGGCCAGTGCGGCGGTCAACAGCATCGGCTGCCCCGCCTTGCGTCCATGCGCATCAAGGGCCACGCGGAACGCCTGCGCGAGCCGGGTCAGATTGGCGCGGTCCTGCGGACGGTGTGCCAGCTCCTTCGGCCCGCCACTGACCGGGAACTCCCAGTCGATGTCCACGCCATCGAAACTGCCAGCATGACGATCGAAGAACAGCGCCATGCATGAGTCGACCAGGCGCTTGCGGCTGGCCTCGGTCAGCGCTGCATCGGAGAATCCGCCTGCCCCCCAGCCACCGATCGAAATCAGCGTGCGCAGATGCGGGTGCGCCTTCTTCAGCTCGGCCAGCGCCGCGAAATTCTTCGGCGCTTCCGCGCCGATCGTGCAGCGGCCGTCCTCGATGGTGGAGAACGCGTAGAACAGGTGGGTGAGGCGCTCGGCCGGAATGCTCGACACCGGGTAGCGCTCGGCCGAACCACCGGGGTAGTAGGCACCGAAGATCGGCGGCTGCGCGGGCGCCGCATGCACGGCAATGGGCAAGGCACCGGCAATCAGCACGGCAAGGGCAGCCACGGTCTGGCGGAACATGGGATCTCCCGGTTCGAAGGCGCAGCCACGTTAGCAAACGGATGGGGCTGTGGGACGGTTGTCGTAGCATGTCGTCCAGTGGACAGGTGCATCCCGCCGAATGGCGACAACGCGCCAGTCATGCAACGACCCTCATGCACTGCAGCAGGACACACGCCGACGCCGCGTTCGCGGGCTCGCGCATCAGCTAAGGTAGCCGCGGACCTTCAACCGCGCATGGACATGAGCACCGACCACGACAACCTCGACGACGGCGACCTGCTGGACGACGAAACCCTCGACGAAGGCCAGGCCCTGGAGGCACGCGCCTACGACGCCTTCCACGAAGGCAACCTGCAGCGGGCGGTGGCGCTGTTCGGCGAGCTGATCGCACTCGCCCCCGAAGTGCCGTACCTGCATTACATGCGCGGATTGGCGCACAAGTATCTGCGCGACTGGGCTGCCTCACTGCAGGACAACCTGCGATCGGAGCAGCTGCGCGGCGAGTTCGATGTCGCCACTGCCTGGAATGCCGGCATCGCCGCCACCGGCATGGCGGACTGGGCCGAAGCACGACGCCAGTGGACCCGCTGTGGCATCACCCTGCCCGAAGGCGAGGGCCCGATCGAGGGCCACTTCGGCGTGGCCTGCATGCGCCTGGCGCCATGGTCCGACGCCGAAGTGGTGTACATGAGCCGCATTGATCCGGTGCGTGCACGCATCGACAACGTACCGCTGCCCGAAAGCGGCTTCCGCTTCGGCGACATCGTGCTGCACGACGGCGCCTCGACCGGCCAGCGTGCCTACGGCGAGCGCCAGGTGCCGGTGTTCAACGCGATGCAGCGCCTGCAGGCATCGGACATGGCGACCTTCACCGTGTTCGTGCAGTGCGATTCGGCCGATGACATCGCTGCCCTGGAGGCCATCACCCTGCCCGGCATCGGCATGGTCGAGGATTGGACAGCCACCGTGCGCCGGCTGTGCCGTCGCTGCAGCTACGGCACGCCGCACCAGCATGGTGATGAGGCGCCAGATGAAGACCAATGGAGACGCGAACGTGACCTCGGCGTGGCCGCACAGGGCCGGGCTGCGGTGGAAAAGCTCATGGCGGTGTGGGTCGCTGCAGCCCCCGGCCGGGTGCTGGAGGCCATCGAACAGCGCGAGCACCCGCTGAGCGACCCGGAGCCAGGCCAGGTCTGGTGGCTGGGTGAGGACGAAGAAGACGCGTAAGTGCAAGGACCAACGGTCCTCACCCGCAGGATTCCAGGCAAAGAAAAAGCGGGCCGAAGCCCGCTTTTTCATTTCAGCGATTCCAGAAGCGTGTCAACCAAGGTTGACACCTACCGTAATCGACCGGAGGTCGATTACTCGGCGCTGACGGCGTCGCCTTCTTCCACGGCCTTCATCGACAGGCGGATACGGCCCTGCTTGTCGACTTCCAGCACCTTGACCTTGACCACATCGCCTTCCTTCAGCACGTCGCCGACCTTCTCGACGCGATCGCTGGAGATCTGCGACACGTGGACCAGACCGTCCTTGCCCGGCAGGATCGTGACGAACGCACCGAAGTCCATGATCTTGGCGACCTTGCCTTCGTAGATGCGGCCCGGCTCGACATCCGAGGTGATCTGCTCGATGCGGGCCTTGGCAGCCTGCGCAGCGATGGCATTGACCGAAGCGATGACGATGGTGCCGTCGTCCTGGATGTCGATCTGGGTGCCGGTTTCCTTGGTGATGGCCTGGATGGTCGAGCCACCCTTGCCGATCACTTCGCGGATCTTGTCCGGGTGGATCTTGATGGTCAGCAGGCGCGGCGCGTAGTCCGACAGCTCTTCGCGCGGAGCGGTCAGGCCGTGGGCCATTTCGCCCAGGATGTGCAGACGACCAGCCTTGGCCTGCTGCAGCGCCTGCTTCATGATCTCTTCGGTGATGCCTTCGATCTTGATGTCCATCTGCAGGGCGGAGATGCCCTCAGCGGTACCGGCCACCTTGAAGTCCATGTCGCCCAGGTGATCTTCGTCACCCAGGATGTCGGACAGGACGACGAAGCGCTCGCCTTCCTTGACCAGACCCATGGCGATACCGGCAACCGGCGCCTTCACCGGCACGCCGGCGTCCATCAGGGCCAGCGAGGAACCGCAGACCGAAGCCATCGACGAGGAACCGTTCGACTCGGTGATTTCCGAGACGACGCGGATGGTGTACGGGAAGGCTTCCAGCGACGGCATGACAGCCAGCACGCCGCGCTTGGCCAGGCGACCGTGGCCGATTTCGCGGCGCTTCGGACCCATCATGCGGCCGCACTCACCCACCGAGAACGGAGGGAAGTTGTAGTGGAAGAGGAAGTTTTCCTTGTACTCACCGGCAACGGCGTCGATGACCTGGCCGTCACGGGCGGTGCCCAGGGTGATGGTCACGATGGCCTGGGTTTCGCCGCGGGTGAACAGCGAGGAACCGTGGGTACGCGGCAGCACGCCGGTCTTCACGGCGATCGGGCGGACGGTATCCAGCGCACGGCCGTCGATACGGACCTTGGTGTCCAGCACCGAGTCACGCATGGTGCGGTATTCCAGCTCGCCGAATTCCTTCGACAGCTCGGCCGGGTTCCAGCCTTCAGCGGCCACGCGGCCAGCCAGGGTTTCGAAGACGTCCTTCTTGATCGCCGAGATGGCGTCGCGGCGCTGCAGCTTGTCGCGCACCTGGAAGGCTTCGCCCAGGCGCGGGCCGATGGCTTCCTTCAGGGCGGAGATCAGCACGTCGTTCTTGGCCGGGGCTTCCCAGGTCGACGGCTTGGTGCCGGCTTCGACGGTCAGCTCGTTGATCGCGTTGATGACCTTCTGCATCTCGCGGTGACCGAAGGTCACGGCGCCCAGCATCACTTCTTCGGACAGCAGCGCGGCTTCGGATTCAACCATCAGCACGGCGTTGGAGGTACCGGCGACGACCAGCTCCAGCTGCGAGTCAGCCAGTTCGCTGACGGTCGGGTTCAGGATGTACTCGCCGTTCTTGTAACCGACCTTGGCAGCGCCGATCGGGCCCATGAACGGGGTGCCGGCCAGCGACAGGGCAGCCGAGGCACCGATCAGGGCAGCAATGTCGCCGTCCACGTCCGGGTTCAACGACATGACCGTGGCGATGATCTGCACTTCGTTCTTGTAGTCTTCCGGGAACAGCGGACGGATCGGACGGTCGATCAGACGCGAGATCAGGGTTTCCTTCTCGGTCGCACGGCCTTCACGCTTGAAGAAACCACCCGGGATACGGCCGCCGGCGTAGAACTTTTCCTGATAATCGACGGTCAGCGGGAAGAAGTCCTGGCCTTCACGCGCGCTCTTGGCGGCGACGGCGGTGACCAGCAGTACGGTGTCGTCCATCTTGACGATGACGGCACCGCTGGCCTGACGGGCGACTTCGCCGGTCTCGAGCGTGACGGTGTGCTTGCCGTACTGGAAGGTTTTGGTGATTTTTGCCACGGAGGGTGTCCTTGGGGATGCTGTCTGCGAATTTGGACCGTCGGCGACCCTTGCCGCCAGCGGGTGGCCGGATCGTTCCGGCCTGAATCGGGGATTGCGGTGCTACAAAACAAAACCGCGGCGCATCGCTGCGCCGCGGGGGATTCGTTGCTTAGCGACGCAGGCCAAGCTTCTCGATCAGGGCCTTGTAACGCTCGACGTCCTTCTTCTTCAGGTAGTCGAGCAGGCTGCGACGGCGGTTGACCATCTGCAGCAGGCCGCGGCGGCTGTGGTGGTCCTTCTTGTGGGTCTTGAAGTGGCCGGTCAGCAGTTCGATGCGGGCGGTCAGCAGGGCAACCTGGACTTCCGGGGAGCCGGTGTCAGCCGAGCTGCGCTTGTTGTCTTCAATGACCTTCTGGGTGTCGATCGACATTTTCTTTTTTTTCTCTGTGATGCGTGGCCGGCAGGAACGCGCTTCGCGCACCGCCAGGCTCGCCGTGGACTACAAGGATGAAACCCGCGCGAGGCAGGCTGCCGGAAAACGGCCGCGAAATTGTAACGGGCGGGGGCTTCCGGGACAAGGACCGGGGCTGAACCGGCAGGCCAGGTCAGAGGTTGAAACGACGCTGCGGGGCCAGCAGGCCACTGTCATCGACCTGGCCCAACCCCTGGACAGCGTCGTCCGGACCGAACACGGCCACCAGGCCATGGGGCCAGGACGGGTCGCGCTGGCGCTGGCCGACGCAGAAGCGGCGGGTCTGATCGGCATCGAGGTCGATCCGCGGATACTCAGCCAGGCCGGCCGCCAATGGCAGCAGCAACGCGTCCATGCCCGTCTCGTCACCCGCCTCGACCATCGCCCGCAGCTGATCCAGGGTGACCATCGCCGGTTCACGGAATGGCTCGACCCAGAGGCGGCGCAGCGCGCTGATGTGGGCACCACAGCCCAGCGCCTCGCCCAGGTCGCGGGCCAGGCTGCGGATGTAGGTGCCGGAGCCGCAGGTCACCCGCAGGCGCAGCCGTTCCGGCTGCTGCTCCAGCACCTCGATGGCATGCACGTGGACCTCGCGTTCCGGGGCCTCGATGACATCCCCACGGCGGGCCTTCACATACAGCGGTTCCCCACCCTGCTTCAGCGCCGAATAGATCGGGGCGCGTTGGCGGATGCTGCCGGTCAGCGGCACCAGCGCCGCCTGCAGGGCCTCGGCGCTGATCGAAGGCACCGGGCGCTGCAGCAGCACCTGGCCTTCGGCGTCATCGGTATCGGTGGTCTGGCCGAGCATGATCTCGGCGTCGTAGGCCTTGGCCGAGCCGAGCAGCAGGCCGGCGATCTTGGTTGCCTCGCCGAAGCACAGCGGCAGCAGGCCGGTGGCCAGCGGATCAAGGCTGCCGGTATGGCCGCCCTTCTCGGCACGGAACAGGCGACGGGCCACCTGCAGGGCGGCGTTGGAGCTCATGCCGGTCGACTTGTCGAGCAGCAGGATGCCATCCAGGCGGCGGAACTGAATTCGGGTCATGACAGAATTTCGTAGAGTCGAGCCATGCTCGACTGCCGCAGCGGGGTCTGCATCAGACATCGCGCAGCCGGAATGCAACAACGCCGGGCATGCCCGGCGTCGCGCGCTTATTCTTCGTCGCTCTCGCGACGCTTCTCCGCGGCCAGCGTATCGGGCAGGTCGCGCAGGATGTTGTCGATGTGCTCACCACGGTCGACCGAGTCGTCGTAGTGGAAGTGCAGTTCCGGCACGTGGCGCAGCTTCATCGCGCGGGCCAGGTCCATGCGCAGGCGATAGCCCAGCTCCTTCAGGCCGGCCACGGCTTCAGCCGAACGTTCGGGCATCAGCGCGGTGACGAACACCTTGGCATGGGCCATGTCGCGGGTGATTTCCACGTCGGACACGCTCACCGAGGGCAACCCGTGCTCACGCACGGCGTTGTGCACCAGGGTGCCGAGTTCACGGCGCAGCTGGGCGGAGACACGGTCGGTTCGATGGAAAGTCTTGGGCACGAGGAGCTCTTGGTTCAGTTGTCGCCCGACCAACGGTCGGGCGCTACAGGTACATGGTGGGGCCCGACCGTTGGTCGGGCCGCCTTGCAGCATTACAGGGTGCGCGGCACTTCGATACGCTCGAAGCACTCGATCTGGTCACCCGGCTTGACGTCGTTGTAGGCCTTCACCGCGATACCGCATTCGGTACCGTTGCGGACTTCCTCGACGTTCTCCTTGAAGCGACGCAGCGATTCCAGCTCGCCCTCGAAGATCACCACGCTGTCGCGCAGCACGCGGATCGGCTTGTTGCGCTTGACCACGCCCTCGATGACCATCGAACCGGCGACGGCGCCCAGCTTGGAGCTGCGGAAGACGTCGCGGACCTCGGCGATACCGATGATCTCTTCGCGGATCTCCACGCCCAGCAGACCGGAGGCCACCTGCTTCACCTGATCGATCACGTCATAGATGATCGAGAAGTAACGCAGGTCCACGCCGTTGGATTCAATGATGCGACGGGCCGAAGCATCCGCACGCACGTTGAAGCCGATGACGGTGGCCTTGGAAGCGGCCGCCGAGTTGGCGTCCGACTCGGTGATGCCGCCCACGCCGGAGTGGATCACGTTGATGCGGATGTCTTCGTTGGACAGCGCGACCAGTGCCTGGCTCAGGGCCTGCACCGAACCCTGCACGTCGGCCTTGATGACCAGGTTGAGGACCTGCTGGCCCTCGCCCTTGCCCAGGGTCGCCATGATGTCTTCCATGCGGCTGCCAGCGGTGGCGACCAGACGCGATTCACGGCGCTTGGTCTCACGCTGCTGGGCAACGTCCTTGGCCAGACGCTCGTCCTCGACGACCACGAAGTCGTCACCGGCTTCCGGCACGCCGGACAGGCCCAGGACCTGCACCGGGATGGACGGGCCGGCGAACTCCGGCTGCTTGCCGGTTTCGTCGAACAGCGCACGCACGCGGCCGTACTGGATGCCGCACACCAGGTAGTCGCCCTTCTTCAGGCGGCCCTGCTGCACCAGCACCGTGGCGACCGGGCCACGGCCCTTGTCCAGCGACGATTCGATCACCACGCCCGCGGCGCGGCCTTCGTCGACCGCCTTCAGTTCCAGCAGTTCGGCCTGGATCGAGATGGCATCCAGCAGGTCGTCGACGCCCAGACCGGTCTTGGCCGAGATCTCCACCATCTGGGTGTCACCACCGAAGTCTTCGGCCACGACCTGCTCGGACAGCAGTTCGTTCTTGACCCGCATCGGGTCGGCATCGGACTTGTCGATCTTGTTGATCGCCACGATCAGCGGCACACCCGCCGAACGCGCGTGCTGGATCGCTTCCTTGGTCTGCGGCATGACACCGTCATCGGCGGCCACGACCAGCACCACGATGTCGGTCAGCTTGGCGCCGCGCGCACGCATCGAGGTGAATGCCGCGTGGCCCGGGGTATCCAGGAAGCTGATCACGCCCTTCGGCGTATCCACGTGGTAGGCACCGATGTGCTGGGTGATGCCGCCGGCTTCGCCGGTGGCGACCTTGGTGCGGCGGATGTAATCCAGCAGCGAGGTCTTGCCGTGGTCGACGTGACCCATGATGGTGACCACCGGCGGACGCTGGGTGGCTTCGCCCTGGTTTTCACCGGTCGAGGCCAGCAGTGCGTCTTCGGCGTCGTTGTCGTTGGCACGGATCGCCTTGTGGCCGAGTTCTTCGGTCACCAGCGCGGCAGTGTCATGGTCGATGGACTGGGTGATGGTGGCCATCACGCCCATCTTGAACAGCGCCTTCACCACCTCGCCGCCCTTCAGCGCGAGCTTCTGCGCCAGGTCGGCCACGGTGATGGTGTCGCCGATCGCCACTTCACGCACCACCGGTGCGGTCGGACGCTCGAAGGCGTGCGGACCGGCGTTGCTGCCACCACGCGACATGTCGCGACGGCCGCCACTCTGGTTGCGACCACCCGGACGACCCCGGGTGTTGCTGTTGTTGCTGTTGCCACGACGCGCACGATCAGCCGCCGACAGATGCATCTGGCCGGCAAAGCGATCACCCGGGCCACGCTCGTTGCGCGGCGCGCTGCGGTTGTTGCGGTCGTCGCTGCGCGGCGGTGCCGGCGGTGCACCACGCGGTGCGGCCGGAGCGGCAGCCGGGGTACGCGGCGGGCGCGGCGCGGTTTCGTCGATCGGAGCGCGCACCTTCGGCTTGCTGGCGGCCAGCGCCTCGGCCGCCTTCGCGGCAGCGGCAGCTTCCTCGGCGGCCTTCTTCTCGGCCTCTGCGCGTTCCTTGGCGGCGACCTCTTCCTCACGGGCGCGGACAATGGCTTCGTCGCGCAGACGATCCTTCTCGGCCAGTGCCTGCTGTTCGGCGAGGTTGCGCGCGCGCGACTCTTCCAGCTTGCGCAGGATGTCGGCGCGTTCTTCGTCCGGGGTCATGGCGCGAGCACCATCCTTGACGTAGGTACGCTTCTGGCGCACCTCGACATTCACGGTCGTCTTGCTGCGACCGGAACTGACCGTCACTTCCTGCTGTTTCCGGCGGTTGAGCGTGATCTTCTTTGCAGACTGATCAGTTTCTTCCGGGGCCTGCTCGGGCTTGCCGTGCGAACGACGAAGGAAGCCCAGGAGCTTCACCTTCTCGGTGCTGGTCACGACCTGGTCGGGACCGCTGAACTTCATGCCGGCACCGGCCAGCTGTTCCAGCAGTTTTTCGACCGGCGTGTTGACCAGTTCGGCAAGCTTGCGGATGGTGGTTTGCTGCGACATTCGGATCCTATGATCTTGTGGGCGCCCCCCGCATCTGGAGGTGGCGCGGATTCTACGCCCTGAGCGGCTCAGGGCCCTGTTCATTGCCGGCTCATTCGCCGCGTTCCAGTCGGGCGATCTCCTCGGCACGTGCGGCCAGGATCAGCGCAGCGGCGCGCGCCTGATCCAGCCCTTCGATGCCGAAGTCCATGACCTCGTCGGCGGCCAGATCGGACAGGTCCTCACTGGTGCGCACGCCGTGGCCGGCCAGCGCATATGCGGTGGCTTCGTCCATGCCCTTCAGGGACAGCAGGTCCTGCGCCGGCTGGCCGTCTTCAAGGCCTTCCTCGACTGCCAGGGCCTCATTGAGCAGCGCATCGCGGGCACGAGCGCGCAGCTCTTCGACGATGTCTTCGTCGAAACCTTCCACGGCCAGCAGTTCGCCGACCGGGACATATGCGATTTCCTCGACAGTGCCGAAGCCTTCGCTGACCAGGATGCCGGCGATTTCCTCGTCCACTTCCAGCTTGTCCATGAACAGCTGGCGGGCCGAAGCCTGCTCGGCCTCCGACTTGGCGGTGACCTGGTCCTGGGTCATCACGTTGAGCTGCCAGCCGGTCAGGCGGCTGGCCAGGCGCACGTTCTGGCCGCCCTTGCCGATTGCCTGGGCCAGGCGGTCTTCGGCAACAGCCAGGTCCATCGAGTGCTTGTCTTCATCGACGATGATCGACTGCACTTCAGCCGGCGCCATCGCGTTGATGACGAAGTTGGCCGGGTTGTCGTTCCACAGCACGATGTCCACGCGCTCGCCATTGAGCTCGTTGGACACGGCCTGCACGCGCGAACCGCGCATGCCGATGCAGGCACCGATCGGATCGGTGCGCTGGTCGTGGGCCAGCACGGCGATCTTGGCGCGGTCGCCCGGATCGCGGGCACAGGCCTTGATTTCCACCAGGCCCTGGCCGACTTCCGGCACTTCCAGCTTGAACAGCTCGATCATGAATTCCGGGGCGGCGCGGCTGATGAACAGCTGCGGGCCACGCGGTTCCGAACGGACTTCGGCCAGGTAGCCGCGCACGCGGTCACCAGCGCGCAGCACGTCGCGCGGAATGCCCTTGTCCTTCGGGATGAAGCCTTCGGCGTTGCCACCGAGGTCGACATAGATGTTGCCGCGCTCGGCGCGCTTGACCACACCCGTGATCAGCTCGCCGACGCGATCCTTCCACGCATCCACGACCTGCTGGCGCTCGGCTTCGCGCACGCGCTGGACGATGACCTGCTTGGCGGCCTGGGCGGCAATGCGGCCGAAATCCGGGTTTTCGATCTGCTCTTCGATGTAGTCGCCGACGTCCACGCCTTCGGCTTCATCGACGGCATCCATCAGGCGGATCTGGCGGTCCGGCGATTCCATGACCACGTCATCGGCCACCACTTCCCAGCGGCGGAAGGTTTCGTAGCTGCCATCCTTGTGGTCGATGACCACACGGGTCAGCACTTCCTCGTCGGGATAGCGCTTCTTCGCTGCCGAGGCCAGGGCGGCCTCGATGGCATCGAAGATTACTTCACGCGGCACGCCCTTCTCGTTGGCGACCGCGTCGACTACCAGCAACAGTTCCTTGCTCATTGGCTCACTCCGCGCGCGGCTTTTTTTGCCGCCGGCTCGTTGGAAGAAGAATTCGTGTTCGGCTTCGGACGCTTCGGTGCCGGACCGGTCGGCTTGCTCGGGGCCAGCCCCAGCGCCACCCAGTCGGGCATGATCCGTGCCTTGTCGATGTTGTCGGCCGACACGACCACTTCGGCCTTGTCGACGATGAAGGTGATGGCACCTGCGGTCTCGTCGATGGCTTCGATGCGGCCCTGCAGGCGGCGACGGTTGTCCTGCGGCAGCTTCAGCGTGACCTTGGCCATTTCGCCGAGGTGACGGCCGAACTGCTCCAGGTTGAACAGCGGGCGATCGACGCCCGGCGAAGACACTTCCAGCGTGTAGTTGCCGCTGATCGGGTCTTCGACGTCCATCTGTGCCGACACTTCGCGGCTGACCCGCTCGCAGTCGTCGACATTGATGATGCGCTCGGGCTGTTCAGCCAGCGGCACGTCGATGTAAAGGCGCAGGGTCGCACCGCCGGGGGCCGGCAGATACTCAACGCCCAGCAGCTCCAGGCCCAGCGACACAACGGTCGGGGCGAGCAGATTCGCGATGTCGGTTGCCTTGTCGCTCACAGCCTGCCTTGATCTCTATGGTTGGGTGCCGGCCTTGGCCAGCATGGAAACATGACGCCCCGGAAACGACAAAGGGCCCGCTGGGCCCCTTTTCCGGAAAGACTCCGGTGACTGGATTCCGGTTGCAACCTGCAGTGCCTGCCGGTTGCGGCCCTCCTTCCGGGTCCGGACTCCCGCTGGGAGGCCGCCTTCAGGGGTATTGCTAGGCCGCTGATGATAGCGACTGCACCGCGCTGGTGCAAGGTGCGGGGCCGAGACCAGGCCCCTTTTCCACACCGGCAGTCGAGCATGGCTCGACTCTACAAAAACAGAACCAATCCAAAGAAAAAACGCCCTCGAAGCAGCACTTCGAAGGCGATCTCTTTACTTGGTAGCGGGGGCAGGATTTGAACCTGCGACCTTCGGGTTATGAGCCCGACGAGCTGCCAGACTGCTCCACCCCGCATCAGAAGCGGAATTATGAGGCATAACTTCAAAACCTGCAAGCCTTTCCTCATTCATCGAACTGGTTGGCGCCGATTCGATGTGTTGGTAGCGGGGGCAGGATTTGAACCTGCGACCTTCGGGTTATGAGCCCGACGAGCTGCCAGACTGCTCCACCCCGCACCGGAAGTGTTTGAACTGCTGCCCTGCTCTTTCGAGGAGGGCTACCGCAACGATGTTCTGGCTGAACCGCTGCAGTGACAACTCAGGCTGCGCATATTACACGAATCGCGCAGCTTTGTGTCAACTTTTATGCAATGTGCGCAAATGCCTGCTGGCACCAGACCATGATCGGGTTCCAGGCCAGGCCCAGCGCCAGCAGCGCCAGCGCGTTCACGCCCAGCACCAGGCCCAGCACGCGGTCGTTGCTGCGCGGCATGGCCTCGCCCACCGGCTCATCGAAGTACATGACCTTGATGACGCGCAGGTAGTAGAAGCAGCCGACCACAGCACACAGCACGCCGAGGATGGCCAGCCACAGCAGGCCGCCGTTGACGGCCGCGCCCAGCACCGCCAGCTTGGTCCAGAAGCCCAGGAACGGCGGGATGCCGGCCAGCGACGCCATGATGCACAGCACCAGGCCGGCCATCCACGGGTTGCGGGCATTCAGGCCCTTGAAGTCTTCGATGTTCTCGGCTTCGAAACCGGCACGCGACAGCGCGATGATCGCACCGAAGGCGGCGGTGGACATGATGGCGTAGGCCAGCGCGTAGAACAGCGCGGCGGCATAGCCCTGCGAACCGCCACCGGCGATACCCATCAGCAGGAAGCCGATGTGCGAGACGGTGGAGAACGCCAGCATGCGCTTGAGGTTGCTCTGCGCGATGGCCATCAGGTTGCCGATGACCAGCGAGACCGCGGCCAGGCCGGCAATCAGCAGCTGCAGTTCGGTCGACAGCGGACCCACGCCCATTTCCAGCAGGCGGTAGGCCATGCCGAACGCGGCCAGCTTCGGCGCCGAGCTGATGAACAGAGCGATCGGTGCCGGAGCACCCTGGTACACGTCCGGCAGCCACATGTGGAACGGCGCGGCACCCAGCTTGAAGGCGACGCCGGCGATCATGAACACCGCACCGGTGATCAGCAGCACGCGCTCTTCCGAGTGCGGGATGGCCTCACGGATGACGTCCAGGTGCAGGCTGCCGGTGGCGCCGTAGATCAGCGACATGCCGTACAGCAGCAGGCCCGAGGCCAGCGAACCCAGCACGATGTACTTCATCGCCGCTTCCGAGGCCAGGCCGTTCTCACGGTTGCTGGCAACCAGCGCGTAGGAGCACAGCGCCAGCAGTTCCAGGCCCAGGTAGACCATCAGCAGGCTGCCGGCCGAGACCAGGATCATCATGCCGGCGGTGCCGAACAGGATCAGCACCGGGATCTCGCCCTGGAACAGGTTGCGGTCACGCAGGTAACGCCAGCCGTAGACCAGGGTCAGGCCGCTGAGCAGCACGATCCCGGTCTTCATCACGTCCGCGGCGGTATCGCGCACGAACATGCCATGGAAGACCTCCCCCTGCCCGCCCACGCCGGTGGCCAGCATGAACAGCACCACGGCCAGCGCAGCGAGCGAGAACAGGTGGGTGACGATCTTGTTCCGGTTGCTGACGAACAGGTCGAGGATCATCAGGGCGAAGGCGCTGCCGATCAGCACCAGCTCGGGAGCGAGTGGTGGCAGGTCAGCGGCGGTCAATGGCAGCAGCGGCGAGGTGGTCATCATCAAATCCTGGAATTACAGCAGCTTGCTGGATGCGATCTGCATCGCCAGCTTCGCGATCGAGGGCTCCATCAGGTCGGTCAGCGGCTTGGGGTAGATGCCCAGGGCCAGCACGCCGGCGGCAAACACGCCCAGCACCAGCCATTCGCGACCGTTGATGTCCTTCAGTTCGGCAACGTGGCTGTTGGCCACTTCGCCGAAGAAGATGCGCTTGTACAGCCACAGGGTGTAGGCGGCGCCGATGATCAGGGTGGTGGCCGCGCCCAAGGCGATCCACGGATTACGCTGGAAGGCCGCGAGGATGACCATGAACTCGCCGACGAAACCGCTGGTGCCCGGCAGGCCGGCATTGGCCATGAAGAACAGCATGGCGAAGGTCGCAAACCAGGGCATCACGTTGACCACGCCGCCGTAATCGGCGATGCGGCGGCTGTGCATGCGGTCGTACAGCACGCCGACGCTGGAGAACATCGCGCCGGACACGAAGCCGTGCGAGATCATCTGCACCATGGCGCCCTGCAGGCCCAGGCGGGCGGCATCGGCGTTGCCGGCTTCACGCACCAGCCACAGCGCGATGAAGGTGCCGAGGGTGACGAAACCCATGTGTGCGATCGACGAATAGGCGATCAGCTTCTTCATGTCGTCCTGCACCAGGGCGACCAGGCCGACGTAGATCACGGCGATCAGCGACAGCGCGATCACCAGCCACGCCCATTCCTGCGACGCGTCCGGGACGATCGGCAGGTTGAAGCGCAGGAAGCCGTAGCCACCGATCTTCAGGGCGATGGCGGCCAGGATCACCGAACCGGCGGTCGGCGCTTCCACGTGGGCGTCCGGCAGCCAGGTGTGGACCGGGAACATCGGCACCTTGACCGCGAAGGCGATCAGGAACGCGAAGAAGATCCAGGTCTGCTCCTTGGCCGACAGCGGCAGCGCGTACAGGTCAGCCAGCTGGAAGCTGCCGCCCTTCATGTACAGGTAGATCAGTGCCACCAGCATCAGCACCGAGCCGAGGAAGGTGTACAGGAAGAACTTCAGCGCGGCGTAGATGCGGCGCGGGCCACCCCAGACACCGATGATCAGGAACATCGGGATCAGCATCGCCTCGAAGAACACGTAGAACAGCATCGCGTCCGTGGCCGAGAAGATACCGACCGTGACGCCTTCCAGGATCAGGAAGGCGGCCACGTACTGGTTGACGCGCTTGTCGATGGCGCTCCAGGCGCCGATCAGGGCAAGCACGCTGACCAGGGTGGTCAGCAGGATCAGCGCCACGGCGATGCCGTCCACGCCCAGGTTGTAGCCGATCTTGTACGCCGGGATCCAGGCATGGGTCTCGACGAACTGCAGACCGTCGATGCCCGCGTTGTAGCCGCTCAGCAGCGAGAGGCTCGCCACGAACGTCAGCACCGCTACGCCCAGGGACGCCCAGCGGGCGGTCTGCGCATCACGGATCGCAAGGATCAGGGCGCCACCGATGATCGGCAGCCAGATGAGGACACTGAGTAGAGGCCAGTTCGACACGTCTTCTTATTCCGTACAGGTCATCAACGCAGGTAATGCATCAGCACGCCCAGAAGGGCAATCAGGCCGATGATCATCGCGAAGGCGTAGTGATAGAGGAAACCGGATTGGGTACGACGCAGCACGCCGGCTGCGACGTCCACAACACGTGCCGAAAGATTGACCACGCCGTCGACGATGTTGCTGTCGATCCAGCGTGCGACCTTGCCCAGCTTGACGCTGCCACCGGCAAAGCCATCGATCCACAGCTTGTCGAAGCCGTACTTGTTTTCCAGCACCGACACCAGCGGGGCGAAGGTCTTGCGCGCCTTGCCCGACAGGTCCGGCTTCCACAGGTAGAACAGCGCAGCCAGCAGGAAGCCCGCCAGGGTCAGCCAGAACGGCGGCAGCATCATGCCGTGCAGCGCGAACGCCACCGGCCCGTGGAACTCTTCGCCCAGGAAGGCAACGGTGTTCTTGGCCGGATCGTAGAAGTCGACGATGCCGGTAAAGAACGTGTTGACCTGGCCCTTGATCGCCGCGTGGGCGTGGTGGCCAGCCCAGTCGGTGCCGTGCAGCATCGGACCAATGCTGAAGAAACCGATGGCGATCGAAGGGATGGCCAGCAGGATCAGCGGCAGGGTCACCACCCACGGGGTTTCATGCGGCTCATGCGGACCGTGGCCATGGCCGTGGTCGTCATGGGCATCGCCGTGGTGGGCATCAGCATGGTGGGCGTCAGCGGCGTGGTGATCGTCATGGCCGTGGCCGTGATCATCATGCGCGTCGCGGAAGCGCTCCTTGCCGTGGAAGGTCAGGAACAGCAGGCGGAAGCTGTAGAAGCTGGTCACCAGCACGCCACCCAGCACGGCCCAGTAGCCATAGGTGGCCACCCAGCTGTTCTGCATGTGCGCGTGGATCTCGGCGGCCTCGATGATGGTGTCCTTCGAGTAGAAGCCGGAGAAGAACGGCGTACCGACCAGTGCCAGCGTACCGATCCACATGGTGACGAAGGTGATCGGCATGTACTTGCGCAGGCCGCCCATCTTGCGCATGTCCTGCTCGTGGTGCATCGCGATGATGACCGAACCGGCACCCAGGAACAGCAGCGCCTTGAAGAAGGCGTGGGTCATCAGGTGGAACACGGCCGCCGAATAGGCCGACACACCCAGCGCCACGGTCATGTAGCCCAGCTGCGACAGCGTGGAGTACGCAACGACGCGCTTGATGTCGTTCTGCACGATGCCGATCAGGCCGGTGAAGAACGCGGTGGTGGCACCGATGAACAGGATGAAGTTCAGCGCGGTCTGCGACAGCTCGAACAGCGGCGACATGCGGGTGACCATGAAGATGCCGGCGGTCACCATCGTCGCGGCGTGGATCAGCGCCGAGATCGGGGTCGGGCCTTCCATCGAATCCGGCAGCCACACGTGCAGCGGAACCTGGGCCGACTTGCCCATGGCACCGATGAACAGGCAGATGCAGATGACGGTGGCGATCGACCAGATCACCGGCTCGTTCAGCAGCTGCATGCCCAGGATCGTGCCGTCCCAGATCTGCAGCTGGGCACGCGGGTCAGCCAGCATGCCGGCCTGCGAGAACACCTGCGAGTAGTCCAGGGTGCCGAACACCCACAACACGCCGGCGATGCCCAGCAGGAAGCCGAAGTCACCGACGCGGTTGACCAGGAACGCCTTCATGTTGGCGAAGATCGCGGTCGGGCGCTTGAACCAGAAGCCGATCAGCAGGTACGACACCAGGCCCACCGCTTCCCAGCCGAAGAACAGCTGCAGGAAGTTGTTGCTCATCACCAGGGTGAGCATCGAGAAGGTGAACAGCGAGATGTAGCTGAAGAACCGCTGGTAGCCCGGATCGTCCTGCATGTAGCCGATCGTGTAGATATGGACCAGCAGCGACACGAAGGTCACCACCACCATCATCATCGCGGTCAGCTTGTCGACCATGAAGCCGACGTGGGCCGAGTACTGGCCGACTTCGAAGAACGTGTAGATGTTCTGGTTGAACGGCTGCGCGCCGCCCCAGAGCAGCTGGTAGAGCGTGTACATCGACAGGCCGCAGGCAACCGCAACGCCGAGGATGGTGATGGTCTGCGCGCCGAAGCGCTTGACCTGGCGACCGAACAGGCCGGCGATGATGCTGCCGAACAGCGGTGCAAGCACCACTGCGATCAACAGACTCTTGGAGAGAGTGATTTCCATCTGTGGATCAGCCCTTCAACGAATCGACTTCGCCGACATTGATCGTGCGGCGGGTACGGAACAGGGTCACCAGGATCGCCAGGCCGATGGCGGCTTCCGCGGCGGCGACGGTCAGGATGAAGAACACGAACAGCTGGCCGGACGGATCGCCCAGCTGACGCGAGAACGCGACGAAATTGACGTTCACCGACAGCAGCATCAGCTCGATCGACATCAGCAGGACGATGACGTTCTTCCGGTTGAGGAAGATGCCGGCCAGGCTGATGGCGAACAGCACCGCGCCCAGCGCAAGCATGTGGCCAAGGGTAATCACGGCTGGGTCTCCTCGCCGGCGGCCGGCTTGCTGTTGCTGTGCACGACCGGTGCCTCGGCGCCCATCTTGACCATGCGCAGACGCTGGCCGGCCTTGACCATGGTCTGCTCGCCCGGGTTCTGGCTCTTCACGCCGGTACGGCGACGCAGGGTCAGCATCACGGCGGCAACCACGGCCACGGTCAGGATGACCGCAGCGAACTCGAACGGCAGCAGGTATTCGGTGAACAGCGTGCGGGCCAGCCAGGTGACGTTGGAGCTGTCGGCGGCGAGCGCGGCGGCGTTGTCGGCCGGGAACGGGGTAACCGCCCTGCCCTTCACGCCGATCAGGATCAGCATCTGCACCAGCATGGCCACCGCAACGATCAGGCCGACCGGCAGGTAGCGCACCCAACCCTCACGCATCTTGGTGGGGTCGATGTCCAGCATCATCACCACGAACAGGAACAGCACCATCACCGCGCCCACATACACCAGCACCAGTGCCACACCGAGGAACTCGGCGCCGACCAGCAGCCAGACGCAGGCGATGGAGAAGAAGGTCAGCACCAGGCAGAGCACGGCGTGAACCGGGTTGCGCACGCTGATCACCGCACCGGCCGAAACCGTTGCCGCGATGGCGAACACCCAGAAAGCGATATTTACCCAATCCATCTCTCGACCTCAGCGGTAAGCGGCATCGGCGGCGCGACGCTCGGCGATCTCGGACTCGAGACGGTCGCCCAGGGCCAGCAGCTGCGGCTTGGTAACGATGTTTTCGCCACGATTCTCGAAGTGGTACTCGAGGATGTGGGTTTCGACGATCGAGTCCACCGGGCAGCTTTCTTCGCAGAAGCCGCAGAAGATGCACTTGAACAGATCGATGTCATAGCGCGTGGTACGGCGGGTGCCGTCTTCGCGCTTGGCCGAGTCGATGGTGATGGCCAATGCAGGGCACACCGCTTCGCACAGCTTGCAGGCGATGCAGCGCTCTTCACCGTTGGGGTACCGGCGCAGGGCGTGCAGGCCACGGAAGCGCGGCGACTGCGGGAACTTCTCCATCGGGTACATCATCGTGTACTTGGGCTTGAAGCTGTACTTCAGCGTCAGCCAAAGGCCACCCAGGAGTTCGAGCAGCAGCAGGCTCTTGAAGTAATGGGTAATCCTGTTCATCACTTAGACGCCCTTTTGAATCACGCCGAAGAACACCATGACGGCGGTAACCGCGATCCACAGAATGGCCAGCGGAATGAAGACCTTCCAGCCCAGGCGCATGATCTGGTCATAGCGGAAGCGCGGGAAGCTGGCACGGAACCAGATGTAGGCACTGGCGAAGAAGAACACCTTGACGAACAGCCACGGTGCACCGCCCTTCCAGATCCAGTCGACCAGCGGCGAGATGTCGCCCGGGTTGACCCAGCCCTGGATCGGGCTCAGCCAGCCGCCAAGGAAGAAGATCGAGATCAGGAAGCTGATCAGGATCATGTTGGCGTATTCGGCCAGGAAGAACAGCGCGAACGCACCGCCGGAGTACTCGACCATGTGGCCGGCGACGATTTCCGATTCGCCTTCCACCACGTCGAACGGCGCGCGGTTGGTTTCAGCCACGCCCGACACCCAGTAGATGACGAACAGCGGGAACAGCGGCAGCAGGAACCAGTCGAAGAAACCGGAATCGCCGGCCTGCGCCATCACGATGTTGCTCAGGTTCAGGCTGCCCGACGCGATCATCACGCCCACCAGGGCGAAGCCCATCGCGATTTCGTAGCTGATCATCTGCGCCGAAGCGCGCATGGCACCCAGGAACGCGTACTTCGAGTTCGACGCCCAGCCGGCCAGGATGATGCCGTAGATGCCCAGCGAGGTCATCGCCAGCAGGTACAGCAGGCCAGCGTTGGCATTGGACAGCACAATCTGCGAATCGAAGGGCACCACCGACCAGGCCGCGAAGGCCGGCGCCAGGGTGATCAGCGGTGCCAGCAGGTAGATCGCCTTGTTGGCGCTGCTCGGCTGGACCACTTCCTTGAACAGCAGCTTGAAGACGTCGGCGAAGGCCTGGAAGATGCCCATGCCCACGTACATCGGGCCGTGGCGGACGTGCATCCAGCCGATCAGCTTGCGTTCCCAGACCACGTAGAAGGCCACCGAGATGATCACCGGAACGGTGATCACCAGGATCTTCAGGATGATCCAGATCAGCGCGCCGATGTCACCGAGGCCAAGCAGCCACTGGTGCAGCGGATCGACCGCGTTCAACAGCAATTCGTTCATGCAGCCACCACCGATACGCGAGCGGCACCCAGCGGCGCGGTCGCGCCGTGGCCCGATTCAATCCAGACCGAACCCGCAGCGACGCGGGCGTCGACCACCACCGGCAGGGTGGCCTTGCCGGCATCAGTGCCGACCTTGGCCATCTGCCCTTCCTGCAGCTGCAGGCGAGCGGCATCTTCAGCGTTCAGCACGATGCGCGGGGCGTTGTTGAGCGGATGCGACTGCAGCGCCGGCGCACGACGGACCACCGCGTCGGTGCGGTAGATCGCAGCGGTCGAAGCCACTTCCAGGCCTTCACCGGCGACCACCGGCTGCGCCGAAGCAGCGACGGTGACCGACACCGGGGCCAGGCTGGCGCGCAGGCCGGCCAGGTCGGTGAAGTCGAAACCGGCCAGCGCCATGTCGCCGCCCAGGGCGCGCAGCACGCGCCAGCCTTCACGGGCCTCGCCCGGCAGCTTGCCGCCGGCACGGGCCGACTGCTCGCGACCATCGAGGTTGGTCAGGGTGGCGTCGATTTCCGGCAGCGCACCGATCGGCAGGATCACGTCGGCGACGTCGCGGGTGGAGGCACAGGCGAACTGGCTGAAGGCCACCACCTGGGCTCCGACCAGCGCCTTGCGCGCGGCGGGAGCGTCGGCGAAGTCCAGGCCCGGCTCCAGGCCGTACACCACGTAGGCCTGGCGCGGCTGCGCCAGCATCGCGGCGACGTCCTTGCCGGCCGGCAGCACGCCGGCGCGGGCCAGGCCCACGGCGTTGGCGCCTGCGGGATGCGGCACAGCTTGGCACCGGTGGCGGCAGCGAAGTCACGCGCAGCGGCGCGGATCGCGGCAGCCTGCGGGTGGTTTTCGGCGATGCCACCAACGATCAGCACGGTGTTGTTGCCGCCCTGCACTGCCGAACGCAGCTCGGCGTTGGCCAGCGCGTCGACGAACTTCGACGGCGCGACGATCTGCTTGCCGGCGATGCTGAAGGCGAAGTCGAAGTCCACCGGGTTGACGACGTGGATCTTCGCGCCGTTGGTGGTCTGCGCCTTGCGCAGGCGGGCGTGCAGCAGCGGCAGTTCGTGGCGGATGTTGCTGCCCAGAACCACGATGCGGTCGGCGCCTTCGATCTCGGCCAGCGGCAGGCCGAACACTTCGGCGGTTGCGGCGTCGGAGAAATCGCGGTTGTTGATGCGGTGGTCGATGTTGCTCGAGCCCAGGCCCTTGGCCAGGCGGGCCAGCAGCGCGCCTTCCTCGTTCGAGGTGGACGGATGCACCAGCACGCCCAGGTTGTCGCCCTGGTTGGCCTTGAGGATCTCGGCGGCCGCGGTCAGGCCTTCGGCCCAGCTCACTTCCTTCCACTCGCCATTGACCTTGCGCAGCGGCTTGACCGCACGGTCTTCGCTGTACAGGCCCTGGTGCGAGTAGCGGTCACGGTCGGACAGCCAGCACTCGTTCACCGCTTCGTTGTCGCGCGGCACGGTACGCAGCACTTCGCCGCGACGCACGTGCAGGAACAGGTTCGAACCCATCGCGTCGTGGTAGCCCAGCGATTCGCGCGCAGTCAGCTCCCACGGGCGGGCACGGAACTGGAACACCTTGTTGGTCAGCGCGCCGACCGGGCAGACGTCGACGACGTTGCCGGACAGCTCGGTGGTCAGCGGCTTGCCGTCGAAGGTGCCGATCTGCAGGTTCTCACCGCGGTACATGCCACCCAGTTCATAGGTACCGGCAACGTCGGCGGTGAAGCGGACGCAGCGGGTGCACTGGATGCAGCGGGTCATCTCGGTGGCGACCAGCGGGCCCATGTCCTCGTCCGGCACCACACGCTTGCGCTCGTTGAAGCGGCTGACCGAACGGCCATAGCCCAGCGACACGTCCTGCAGCTCGCACTCGCCGCCCTGATCGCAGATCGGGCAGTCCAGCGGGTGGTTGATGAGCAGGAACTCCATCACCGAGCGCTGGAACTTCAGTGCCTTCTCGCTGCGGGTGGCGACCTTCATGCCATCCATCACCGGAGTGGCGCAGGCCGGCGCCGGCTTCGGCGACTTTTCCACGTCCACCAGGCACATGCGGCAGTTGGCGGCGATCGGCAGCTTCTCGTGGTAGCAGAAGCGCGGAATCGAGATACCGGCCTTGTCGGCCGCCTGGATGATCATCGAACCCTTGGGCACTACCAGGGACTTGCCATCGATTTCGATGGTCACGTGATCCGGTGGCACGTTCGGGTTTACGGGTTGCGCGCTCATGCGGCGGCTGCCTCCACCTTCTTGCCGTCAACCATCGAATGACCGTTGACGATGTAGTACTCGAATTCGTCCCAGAACTGGCGCAGGAAGCCCTGGATGGGCCATGCAGCCGCTTCACCGAACGCACAGATGGTGTGGCCTTCGATCTGGCCGGCCACCGCCTTCAGCTGGTGCAGGTCTTCCATCGTGGCCTTGCCGGCGACGATGCGCTCCAGCACGCGGTGCATCCAGCCGGTGCCTTCACGGCACGGGGTGCACTGGCCGCACGATTCCTTGTGGAAGAACTGGCTGATGCGGCAGGCGAACTTGACGCAGCAGACGCTGTCGTCGAGAACCACGATCGCACCCGAACCCAGGCCGGAGCCCAGCGCACGGATGGTGTCGTAGTCCATCGGCAGATCCTGCAGCTCGGCCGCGGTCAGCACCGGCATCGACACGCCGCCCGGGATCGCGCCCTTGAGGGTACGGCCCGGACGCAGGCCACCGGCCATTTCCAGCAGGTCGTGGAACTTGGTGCCCAGCGGCACTTCGAAGTTGCCGCCGTTCTGCACGCAGCCGGACACCGAGAAGCACTTCGGACCGCCGTTGGCGGTCAGGCTCAGGCCCTTGAACCACTCCGGACCGTTGCGGATGATCGCCGGCACCGAACCATAGGTTTCGGTGTTGTTGATCGTCGACGGCTTGCCGTACAGGCCGAAGTTGGCCGGGAACGGCGGCTTGTAGCGCGGCTGGCCCTTCTTGCCTTCCAGCGATTCCATCAGCGCGGTTTCTTCGCCGCAGATGTACGCGCCGGCGCCCAGCGCACCGTAGATGTCGATGTCCACGCCCGAGCCCATCACGTTCTTGCCCAGCCAGCCATTTGCATAGGCGTCGGCCAGGGCCTGCTCGAAGTGCTCGAACGGCTCGTGGTGGAACTCACCGCGCAGGTAGTTGTAACCCACGGTCGAACCGGTGGCGTAGCAGGCGATCGCCATGCCTTCCACCACCGAATGCGGGTTGTAGCGCAGGATGTCGCGATCCTTGCAGGTGCCCGGCTCGGATTCGTCCGAATTGCAGAGGATGTACTTCTGCATGTTGCCCTTGGGCATGAAGGACCACTTCAGGCCGGTCGGGAAGCCGGCGCCACCGCGGCCGCGCAGGCCCGAGGCCTTGACCATCTCGATGACCTGCTCCGGCGGGATCTTCTCTTCGAGGATCTTGCGCAGGGCGGCGTAGCCACCGGTCTTCAGGTAGCTTTCGTACGACCACGGAGTGTCGTAATGCAGGGTGGTGTAGACCACCTGGTGCGGCAGCGGCGCCGGGCCGACCGGACCCTTGGATTCGTGGTGATGTGCCATGCCCTTACTCCAGCCCGTCCAGCAGCTCGTCGACCTTTTCCAGGGTCAGACGCTCATGGTAGTGACCGTTGATGACCATCATCGGCGCGCCGCCACAACCGGCCAGGCACTCTTCCTCGCGCTTGAGGTAGACGCGGCCGTCCGGGGTCGATTCACCGTGCTTGATGCCCAGCTTCTTCTCGCAATGGCGGACGATGTCCTCGGCGCCATTGAGCCAGCAGCTGATGTTGGTGCAGATGGCCACGTTGTTGCGGCCCACCTTCTCGGTCTCGAACATCGAGTAGAAGCTGGCGACCTCGTAGGCCCACACCGGCGGCAGATCAAGGTACTTGGCCACGCCGGCGATCAGCTCGTCGGTCAGCCAACCCTCGTTCTGCTCCTGGGCCGCATGCAGGCCCTGCAGCACGGCAGAGCGCTTGCGGTCCGGCGGGAACTTGGACAGCCAGTGATCGATGTGAGCGCGGGTCTTGTCGCTCAGCACCACCATCGGGTCGACGTCGCGCGCCGCCTCGAAATTACCTGTCGCCTTCATCGGCCGACCTCAGCGAAATGCATAACGTGAAATTCCAGAAACTGCGGCGCCGGCTTGCGCCGGCTGCCTGCAGCGGGCGTTGGCGTGGCGAACGGCATTACCGGTCAACCTCGCCGAACACCAGGTCGTAGGTACCGATCATCGCCACCACGTCGGCCAGCATGTGGCCGCGCACGACCGAATCGATCGAGGACAGGTGGGCGAAGCCCGGTGCGCGCAGGTGCACGCGGAACGGCTTGTTGGCGCCATCGGAGACCAGGTAGCAGCCGAACTCGCCCTTGGGCGCTTCCACGGCCGCATAGGTTTCGCCGGCCGGCACGCAATAGCCTTCACTGAACAGCTTGAAGTGGTGGATCAGCGCTTCCATGTCGTCCTTCATGTCCTCGCGCTTGGGCGGAGCGACCTTGAAGTTCTTGACCATGACCGGGCCGGGGTTGGCCTTCAGCCATGCCACACACTGCTTGATGATGCGGTTGGACTCGCGCATTTCGGCAACGCGGACCAGATAGCGGTCGTAGCAGTCGCCTTCCTTGCCCAGCGGGATGTCGAAATCGACGGCGTCGTACTTGGCGTACGGGCGCTTCTTGCGCAGGTCCCAGGCAACGCCCGAGCCACGCAGCATCACGCCGGTCATGCCCCACTGGTGGGCCAGTTCCGGCGTCACCACGCCGATGCCGACGGTACGCTGCTTCCAGATACGGTTGTCGGTCAGCAGGGTTTCGTATTCGTCAACGCGACCCGGGAATTCGTTGGTGAAGTTCTCCAGGAAGTCCAGCAGCGAGCCTTCACGCGAAGCATTGAGCTGCTTCAGCGCCTTGCCCTTGTGCCAGCGCGATTCCTTGTACTTCGGCATGTGGTCCGGCAGGTCGCGGTAGACACCGCCCGGACGGTAGTACGCCGCGTGCATGCGTGCGCCGGAGACTGCTTCATAGCAGTCCATCAGCTCTTCGCGCTCGCGGAAGGCGTACAGCATCACCGCCATCGCACCCAGGTCAAGCGCGTTGGAGCCCAGCCACATCAGGTGGTTGAGGATGCGGGTGATTTCGTCGTACATGGTGCGGATGTACTGCGCACGCTCCGGCGCCTCGATGCCCATCAGGGTCTCGATCGCGCGCACGTAGGCGTGCTCGTTGCACATCATCGACACGTAATCCAGTCGATCCATATAGCCGATCGACTGGTTGAACGGCTTGGACTCCGCCAGCTTTTCGGTACCACGGTGCAGCAGACCCACGTGCGGGTCGGCGCGCATGATGGTTTCGCCGTCCATTTCCAGGATCAGGCGCAGCACACCGTGAGCGGCCGGATGCTGCGGGCCGAAGTTCATGGTGTAGTTGCGGATTTCCTGCCGGCTTTCGGCTGCGTTGCTGGCGAATGCTTCGCCGGCCTGGTGTACGTGGCTCACTTCACTGCCTCCTGCGCGCGCTCACCTTCTGCGGTCTGCAGACGGGCGTCATCGCGGATCACGCGCGGCACGCCGACACGCGGCTCCACCGAGGTGACCGGTTCGTAGATCACGCGCTTCTTTTCTTCGTCGTAGCGGACTTCGACATTGCCGATCAGCGGGAAGTCCTTGCGGAACGGATGGCCGACGAAACCGTAGTCGGTCAGGATCCGGCGCAGGTCCGGGTGGCCTTCGAAGATCACGCCGTACAGGTCGAACGCTTCGCGCTCGAACCAGTTCAGGCCCGGCCAGATGCTGGTCAGCGAGGACACCACCGGCAGCGCTTCGTCAGGAGCGAAGCAGCGCAGGTGCATCATCAGGTTGTGCTGGTACGAACGCAGCTGGGCAACCACGGCGAAGCGCTGGGTCGGCATGTGCTGCGGGCGGGCACCGTCGGCACCGTTTTCCTCGGTGGGAAACTCGCCCCACGCGAAGCGGCCCTGGGCCTTGCCTTCGACGCCACGGCTGAAGCCCTGCGAGGACACGTCGGCGGTGTCCCATTCGTCGGAGCCATAACCAAGGTAGTCGACGCCGCAGAGATCCACGGCCTGCTCGAAACCAAACTCGTCACGCAGCGCCAGGGCGGTGGCGTGCCACTCGGCGGCAGGCACTTCCAGCGTCACTTCGCCGCGGGGTTCGACCACGATGACCTTCGCACCTGCGAAACGTGCGGAGAGTCGGTCGATGAAGGATGCTTGCTCTGCCATGGGGGCTTGGCGCGCTCTTGTCAGGTGAAGGGGTCAGCGGGCGATGGTCTGTGTACGCCAGATCTTCTTCTGCAGCTGCAGGATCCCGTACACCAGCGCCTCGGCGGTCGGCGGGCAGCCCGGGACGTAGACGTCCACCGGCACCACGCGATCACAGCCGCGCACCACAGAATAGGAGTAGTGGTAGTAACCACCGCCATTGGCGCAGCTGCCCATGGAGATCACCCACTTGGGGTCGGGCATCTGGTCGTAGACCTTGCGCAGCGCCGGGGCCATCTTGTTGACCAGGGTGCCGGCCACGATCATCACGTCGGACTGACGCGGCGACGGGCGGAACACCACGCCGTAGCGGTCAAGGTCCAGGCGCGCGGCACCGGCGTGCATCATCTCGACCGCGCAGCAGGCCAGACCGAAGGTCATCGGCCACATCGAGCCGGTGCGCGCCCAGTTCAGCAGTGCATCGACGCTGGTGGTGACGAAGCCCTTTTCCAGCAGCGGGTTGTCGCCTTCCGGCCGCAGGATGTCATCAACCCGGCCTTCCGGCGTGGGGTTGTTCATGAGGCCATCGAGAGTCTGAATCACTCCCATTCCAGCGCTCCCTTCTTCCAGACGTAAATGAAACCGAGGAACAGCATGCCGACGAACAGGCCCATGGTGATGAGCGAACGGGCACCCAGCTCCATGAAGACCTGGGTCCACGGCACGATGAAGATGATTTCCAGGTCGAAGACGATGAACTGGATCGCGATCAGGTAATAGCGCACGTCGAACTTCATGCGCGCGTCTTCGAAGGCCTCGAAGCCGCACTCGTACGGCGACAGCTTTTCCAGATCGGGGCGGCGGGGACCGAGGAATCGACCAACCAGCATCAGCGTAATGCCGATACCGGTGGCAACGATCAGAAACAGCAGAGACGGCAAATATTCGGCCAGCACAGCGATTCTCTCTTGCCTCTGCCGCTGCGCCTGCAGGCGCTTTGGCATGGGGGAGTGGACGGGAATCTGCCTGGCGCCTTGCGCGCCAGACGAACCCGCTTTACTTACAAATGGTGCCCAAGAGGGGACTCGAACCCCTACGACTTGCGTCGCTACCACCTCAAGGTAGTGCGTCTACCAATTCCGCCACCTGGGCAAACGATCACATCAGACTATCTTCCCGATGCGCCGCGTATTGTAACCGGCTTCAGTCTTTCCGGGAGCCTTCCGAAGGCTTTTCTTCACCAGAAACCGAAGATTCCGCCTTAGCCGGCACATTCGCGGCCGAAACCGGGGCGACCGGGACCGCATCGGCCTTCGGAACGGCCGGCAGTTCGCCCGCCGGGGCCGCCGGAGCAGTCGCCGCCGGGGCTGACATCAGACCCAGATCCTGGTCGGCCGCCGGACGGGTGCCGTGACCGGCATACCAGGCCATGAAGAGGCTGATGCCGAAGAACACGACAGCCAGCCACTTGGTCGACTTGGACAGGAAGTTCGAGGCGCCGCGCGCACCGAACACCGTGCCCGAGGCACCGGCACCAAAGCCCGAACCCGCCGCCGCACCCGAGCCACGCTGCATCAGGATCAGCGCGATCATGGCCACAGCGACCAGCACGTAGACGACATTGAGGATCAACATCAGCATTGGAAACCGCCCTCGGACAAAACTTCTAGGATTAGTTCGCGGCCGCCGCCCGTGCGATGGCCAGGAAGTCCGCGGCCACCAGGGAGGCGCCGCCGACCAGCCCACCATCGACATCCGGCTGCGCGAACAGTTCCCCGGCATTGTCGGGCTTCACGCTACCGCCGTAAACAATGGGCAGTGAATCAGCGATTCTAGCATCGATACGCGCGACTTCGCCACGGATGAACGCGTGCACCTGCTGTGCCTGCTCCTTTGTAGCGGTACGGCCGGTACCGATGGCCCAGACCGGCTCGTAGGCGACCACGGCCTTGGCGAAGCCGGCTGCACCGACCCGCTCCAGCACCGGCGCCAGCTGGCTGGCGATGACCGCTTCGGTCTGCCCGGCCTCGCGCTGTTCCAGGGTCTCGCCCACGCACAGCACCGGCACCAGACCGGCGTGCTGGGCGGCGGCGAACTTGCGCGCGACCAGTTCACTGCTTTCATGGTGGTACTGGCGGCGCTCGGAATGGCCGACCAGGCCATAGCGGGCCCCGACCTCGACCAGCATGGCCGCGCAGACCTCGCCGGTATAGGCACCCTTCTCGTTGCTGCTTACGTCCTGCGCGCCAAAGGCCAGGCCGGTCTCGCCGAAGTCCTCGACCAGCTCACCCAGGTACGGCAGCGGCGGCAGGATCACCACGTCCACGCCGTCCAGCGGCAGCCCAGCGGCGACCTGCCCCAGCAGTTCATTGGCGAATTGACGGCTGCCATGCAGCTTCCAGTTTCCGGCGACGATCTTGCGGCGCATGAGCGGGTGGCTCCTGTGTGAAGTCAGCCGGTCATGATACCTGTTGCGGCAAAAATCCGTTTCCTTGTAAGCGGTTACATGGATTTTCAGCCAACGGCGCAGCCCCTCGTGGCGGGGGTCGGGGCTGGGTTGGTCGCGGAGAGCCCGGCTAGATCTGGGGCTTGGCCGGGCGGGTGGGACTGCGCAGGGGGCGCTGCAAGTACGTCCATGTAAGCTCGATCGCCGCATCCATGCGGCTCACGCCCCTGCGCAGCCCCACCCGCCCGGCCTCTGACACAGTCCGGCGGTTCCGCCCGCCACGGAAAGAAAAAAGAAGATCAGAAGCAGAAGCCGGTCCCCTACCCTCCCTCGATACCTGACAGATCTCATCCACGCATGGCGTGAAATCGTGTCGACCAAGGTCGACACCTACCGGAGATCGCGATTTACCCACCGTCACCGGGAAACTGTCGAAGGCGGGGAGGTGTCGGATGGCGGGGTGTCCGCGGCATGGATGCCGCGGCCAAGCCCCCAGGGATGGGTTTACGGCGCCCCCGCCATCCGACACCTCCCCGCCTCTCCACGGAACACCCCAGAGCCGCTTTGGCTTTGGCTTTGGCTTCGGCCTCTGCGGGTGCAGGGTGCAACCCTGCAAAGAAAAAGGCCGCCTTTCGGCGGCCTTCTCACTCATTACTTCAGCTTGATCTCGCGCAGGCGTTCCTCGAGGAAGCCGTGGGCGGTGATCGGCTCCGGATACCGGCTCGGGTTCTCCGGGGTGATGCAGGACGGCAGCACGTCGATCAGGAAGTCCGGGTTCGGGTGCAGGAAGAACGGCACCGAGTAGCGCGGTTGGCGCGCCAGTTCACCCGGAGGATTGACGACGCGATGGATCGTCGACGGATACACGTGGTTGGTCAGGCGCTGCAGCATGTCGCCGATGTTGACCACGATCGTGTCCGCGTCTGACGTAAACGGCACCCACTCGCCTTCATGCGACTGCACTTCGAGGCCCGCGGCACTGGCGCCGACCAGCAGAGTGATGAAGTTGATATCGCCATGGGCACCGGCACGCACGTTCGGGATGTCGTCGGTGGTGATCGGCGGGTAGTGGATCGGGCGCAGGATCGAATTGCCGAAGTTGGTCTTGTCGGCGAAGAAGTCCTGCGGCAGGCCGATGTGCAGGGCCAGCGCCGACAGCACGCGCGAACCCAGGTTGTCCAGCGCCTGGTACAGCCCGTAACCGCGCTCACGGAAGCCCTCGATCTCGGTCGGCCACAGGTTCGGCGCCATCACCTCGCGGTACTTGGAGTCATCGGCGATTTCACGGCCGATGTGCCAGAACTCCTTCAGGTCGAAATGCTTGGAGCCCTTGGCGGTCTCCACCCCGAACGGGGTGTAGCCGCGGGCGCCGCCGCTGCCGGCCACGTGGTACTTGCGCTTGACCTCTTCCGGCAGGGCGAAGAAGGCCTTGAAGGCATCGTAGGCCGCGTCGATGTCGGCCTGCGGGATGCCGTGGTTGCGGATGCCCGCGAATCCCCATTGGCGGTAGGCCGCGCCCAGCTCGGCCACGAAGGCCTCGCGGTCGCTGTCGAAACGGGTGATGTCGAGGGTGGGGATCTGGCTCACAGCGGTTCCTGGCTTGTCGTTGGGTCTGGGGGGCCTGCGCATTCATGGCCCGCCTGAACATTGTGACAGATCGTCCGGCGAACGCGACTCGATGCAACGAAACAAACCGATACAATGCGCGACCCGCGCACATTTAACGAATCCTTACGTTGCTGCCGCGCCGCCCTTCCGCGCCGTCTCAACCCGCCCGCATCATGCCCATAGCTCCAGCCCCCATCGCCACCTCCCCCGCAGGCCCTGCCCGCCTCTGGCGCAGGCTCGCATGGTGGTCGCTGTTCGTCATGGGCAATGTACTTCTGGCGACGATGATCACCCTCGGCAACGTGCCGCTGCGTGACAACCCGGGCGGCAGCCAGGGCCTGGCCTATCTGGCAGTCGCCCTGCCCGGCCACCTGCTCGCCTTCGGTGCACTGGCCGGTGTTCTGCCGCTGCTGCTGGGCCTGTGGCAGCGCAGTGCGCGCACGCTGAGCATCAGCGCGGTGTTGCTGCAGGGCCTGTGGCTCTGCCTGCTGCTGGTCGATGCCAAGATCTTCACCCTGTATCGCTTCCACCTCAATGCCATGGTCGTGAACATGGTGTTCGGCGGCGCGCTGCAGGACCAGGTCGCGTTGTCGTGGAAGACCTGGGTGCAGGTCGGCCTGCTGGTCGCGGCGATCTTCACTGCCGAAGGCATCCTGGCCTGGGCCTGCTGGAAACTGCTGCCTGCCGCGCCGCGCCGGCACCGGGTACTGCAGGCCTGGACGGCGGCCGTCCTGCTGATGGCCGGCGGCCAGGTGGCCACCGCCTACTACGACGCGCGCGGCGACCGTGACGTGATCGCCCAGTGGAACTACCTGCCCTGGGCGCAGCCGATCACCGCCAAGAGCTTCATGCGCAAGCTGGGCGTGGTCAGCGAGCAGCAGGTCGGCCTGCCCGATCCTCGCCATGCGCAGCTGCTGTATCCGCTGCAGCCGCTGCGCTGCCAGAGTCCGCAACGGCCCAACGTGCTGATGGTGGTGCTGGAATCACTGCGCCACGACGCCCTCACCCCGCAGATCATGCCGAACACCTCGGCGCTGGCGGCTTCCGCTCGTGTCTACGACCGCCATTTCAGCACCGGCAACGCCACCCGCTATGGCCTGTTCGGCCTGCTCTACGGCCTGCCGGGCGGCTACTGGCAAAGCATGCTTGACGAGCAGCGCGGCTCGCAGCTGTTCAAGGTACTGGGCCAGCAGGGTTACGACCTGCATCTGTACGGCAGTGCGCCGATGTACAGCCCCGAATTCGACCGCACTGCGTTCGCCGATGTTCGCGACCAGCTGCACCAGGGGCCTGCCCAGCTGGGTTCTGAAGGACGCGACCGCAGCATCGTCGACGCGCTGCGGAAAGACATCCGGACCAGCCAGGCCGCGCACAGGCCGTGGTTCGGCTTCGTCTTCCTCGATTCTACCCATGCGCCCTACCACATGCCCCCGGGTTACCCGCCGCTGGCGACCCCGATGGCCAGTGAAATCGACTTCCTGAAGTTCGGCCCGGGCCACGACCCGACCCCGGAACGGAACAGGTATCGGACCGCCGTGCACTACGCCGACAGCCTGGTCGGCACGCTGCTGGACGACCTGCGCGCTCAGGGCCTGGACCAGGACACGATCGTGCTGGTCACCGGCGACCATGCCGAGGAATTCAACGACCTCAAGCTGAACTACTGGGGCCACAACGGCAACTTCTCCGACTACCAGCTGCAGGTGCCGTTCGTCCTGCACTGGCCTGGCAAGGGCAATGCCCATGAAACGCGCGTCAGTTCGCACGAGGACTGGGTGCCTACCCTGATGCGCCACGCACTGGGCTGCGAGAACGCGCTGACCGATTTCAGTACCGGCCAGGACCTGCTGGCCGAACCTGCGGGCGAGCGCGCGCTGGTGGTGGAAAGCTGGTCGCAACGCGCCGTCCGCCACGGCAACGCCATCTACGTGTTCGACAAGTTCGGCAACGCGACCTCGCTGGACCTGCACTATCGCCCACTGCCGCAGCAGGCCCCGGATGCCGCCGCCGTCCGTACCGCATGGGAAGCGCTGACCCGCTTCCGCAACCGCTGACCCTCAAGGATCGATCCTGCATGAACCGTCCGCTGCGCATCCTGCACACCGAAGCCGCCAAGGGAATGGGTGGGCAGGAGATCTACATCTTCCGCCACATGCAGGTGATGCGCGCGCGCGGCCACGAGGTGGCGCTGCTGTGCCAGCCCGAAGCGCGATTGGCCCAGCTGGCACGCGATGATGGTTTCACCGTGCATACCCTGCGCATGGGTGGCCTGCTGCGCCTGTTGCGCGGCATCTGGTCGGTCTCGCGCCTGGTGCGCCGCGAACGCTATGACGTGGTCAACACCACCAGCCGCCGTGACGCGCTGATCGCCGCCGCCGGCGCACGCTTGGGCGGCACGCCGCTGGTGGTGCGCTCGCGCCACCTGATGAGCCCGGTCAACTCGCTGCTGACCTATACCGGCCTGCCGCACCGGGTGCTGACCGTCAGCAGCTTCGTCAAGCAGTTGCTGGCCGAGCGCGGCATTCCGGCCGAATACATCGGCATCGTACCGCCCATCGCGGTCCCGCCGCGCTGGAGCGAGATCCGCAAGGACGATCCCTGGCAAGGCCTGCAGGAGGTGCGCGCGGAAGTGCGCGCCGAGCTTGGCTTCGGCGAACAGGACATCGTGGTCGGTTGCGTGGCGGTGCTGCGCGAACCCAAGGGCCATGCCGACCTGCTGCAGGCGATGGTGCCGCTGTGCAAGACGCACCCGAACCTGCACCTGGTGGTGGTCGGCGATGGCCAGCCGGTCATGGATCGGCTGCAGGCGCTGCGCGACGAGCACGGACTGCAGCAGCAGGTCCATCTGCTCGGCTACCGCGATGGCGCATGCCGGCTTATGGCCGGCTTCGACATCTTCGCGCTGGCTTCGCACAAGGAAGCGGCCGGTACCGTCTTCCTGGAGGCCGCCTATGTCGGGGTGCCGATCGTGGCCACACGCGTAGGCGGCGTGCCGGAGATGGTGGTGGATGGCAGCAATGCGATCCTCACCCGGCTGGGCGACAATGCTGCCCTGACAGGCGCCCTGCGCCTGCTGGTGGACGATCCGGAACGGCGGCGGCAGATGGGCCGCGCCGGCTGGGACTGGATGCGCAGCGCGCACCGGTTCACTCCCGACGGCCACGGTGAGACCACCGAACACTATTACCACCAGTGGCTGAAGGAGCTGGGACATGGCTGATGCCCGAACCGTACCGGTGCTGATGCACCACCACGTCAGTCCGTCGCCGGGCATGATCACCGTGTCGCCGGAGAATTTCGAGAGCCAGATCGCATGGTTGGCCGGCAACGGCTGGACCTCGCTGACACTGGACCAGTACGCCGCTTTCCTGGCCGGCAAGCCGGTGCCGCGCAAGTCGATCGTGATCACCTTCGACGATGGCTACCTGGACAACTGGGTGTATGCGCACCCGATCCTGCAGAAGTACGGCATGCACGCGGTGGTGTTCGTGGTCACCGGCTGGATGGGCGAAGGCCCGGAGCGGCCCCACGCCGGGCTTGCCGGGGCAACGTTGCCTGCCACGCCGGACCATCGCGGCTGCGAAGCGGCGATCTACGAGCAGAACCGCAGCGACGACGTGATGATGCGCTGGAGTGAAGCGCGCGCGGCCATCGCCGCCGGCACCTTCGAAGTGCATTGCCACACCCATACCCACACCCGTTGGCTGCGCCGCAACGACCTGGACCGCGCACAGCGCCGTGCCGGCCTGAGCCACGATCTGGCAGTCTCACGCGAAGTCCTGCAGGACAAGCTCGGCGAGGTGTCCGATACGCTGTGCTGGCCCTACGGCGATTTCGACCAGGACCACATCGAGGTGGCACGCGAGCACGGCTTCCGCTACCTGCACACCACCCACCCGTTCGGCCGCAACGTGGTGGGCGGCGATCCGGAACGCATCTACCGCTTCGCGATCCGCAACCGCCCGGCGAGCTGGTTGCGCAAGCGCATAGCCCAGAGCTACAACCCCCTGATCGCGCCACTGTTCAATGGTTTCAAGGCGCGCCAGAAGAAGATGGTACCGGGGCCGTAGGCACGACCAGGCCCGGCCCGCAGAAAGAAAACGCCCCGGAATTCCGGGGCGTTTTTTTTGCACCGACGGGCAGGCGCTTCAACTGGCGGCTTCGCGCACCGCAGCGGACAGGCGGTCCAGCGTATCCTGCATCAGCGTTGCATCATCGGCCTCGACCGTGACCCGCACCACCGGCTCGGTACCGGACGGGCGCAGGAACGCACGGCCACGGCCGGCCACCGACTGCTGCGCGACAGCCAGCGCGGCCTGCACGCTGTCGGCCTGCACCGTGGCCTTGGCCGAGACATTGCCCAGCCGCACGTTGACCGTCTTCTGCGGCACCCGCACCAGTCCCTTCAGTGCCTGGCGCAGGGTCTGCCCGCTGTTGCGCAGCGCCACCAGCACCTGCAGGGCACTGACGATGCCGTCGCCGGTGGTGGCCCGGTCCAGGCACAGCAGATGGCCGGAGGCTTCACCGCCGAGCACCCCGCCGCCTTCGATCAGCGCCTGGTGCACGTAACGATCGCCGACATTGCTGCGCACGAACGGAATCTGCAGGTCGGCAAATGCCTTCTCGACGCCGTAGTTGCTCATCAGCGTGCCGACCACCGGGCCGCGCAGGCGGCCTTCGTCCTTCCATGCGCGGGCCAGGATGTACAGCAGGTCATCGCCGTCGACCGGGTTGCCCTGGTCATCAGCCATCAACACGCGGTCACCATCGCCATCGAAGGCGATGCCCAGATCGGCCCGGGTCTCGCGGACCTTGGCCGCCAGGTTGTCGATATGGGTGGACCCCACGCCGGCATTGATGTTGACGCCGTTGGGCTCGGCACCAATGCCGATCACCTCGGCGCCCAGTTCGCGGAACAGCAGCGGTGCGATCTGGTAGGTGGCACCGTGCGCGCAATCCAGCACCAGGCGCACGCCACGCAGGTCGAACGCGCGCGGCACGCTGGCCTTGCAGAACTCGATGTAACGTCCCACCGCTTCACGCGCGCGCGATGCCTTGCCCAGCTTCTCCGATTCGGCGGTGGTGAACGGGACGTCCAGCGCCGCTTCCAGGGCCAGCTCGGTCGCATCATCGAGCTTCTCGCCCTGGGCGGAGAAGAACTTGATGCCGTTGTCGTAGTGCGGGTTGTGCGAGGCACTGATGACGATGCCGGCATCCACACCGAGCGTACGGGTCAGGAATGCCACCGCCGGGGTCGGCATCGGGCCCAGCAGTTGCACGTCGGCACCGGCGGCGACCAGGCCGGCTTCCAGTGCCGCTTCGAACATGTAACCGGAAATGCGGGTGTCCTTGCCGATCACCACGATCGGCCGGCGCCCGTCCTGGCCGCGCTGGGCGACCAGGACACGGCCCAGGGCGTTGCCCAGGCGCAGCACGAAATCGGCCGAGATCACGCCCTGGCCGACCCGCCCACGGATGCCATCAGTACCGAAGTACTTGCGGCCTCCCATCAAGCCACCTCCGGCGCCGGCTGACGGCCCAGCATCGCCAGCAGATCGGACAGGCGATCGCGCATTTCGCGGCGGTCGCAGATCTGGTCGATGGCACCGTGCTCCAGCAGGAACTCCGAGCGCTGGAAGCCTTCCGGCAGCTTCTCGCGCACGGTCTGCTCGATCACGCGCGGGCCGGCGAAGCCGATCAGCGCCTGCGGCTCGGCGATGTTGATGTCGCCCAGCATCGCGAAGGAGGCCGACACGCCACCGGTGGTCGGATGGGTCAGCACCGAGATATACGGCAGGCCGGCTTCGCGCAGCTTGCCCAGCGCAGCCGAGGTCTTGGCCATCTGCATCAGCGAGAACAGGCCTTCCTGCATGCGGGCGCCTCCGCTCTGCGAGAAGCACACATAGGGCGCACCGATCTCGACCGCGGTTTCCGCAGCCAGTGCGAAACGCTCGCCGACCACCGAGCCCATCGAGCCGCCCATGAAGGCGAAGTCGAACGACGATGCCACCAGCGCACGGCCCTTGAGCAGGCCTCGCATGGCAATCAGCGCGTCATACTCGCCGGTGTTCTTCTGCGCGATCTTGATGCGCTCGCTGTACTTCTTCTGGTCCTTGAACTTGAGCAGGTCGGTCGGGCCCAGGCGCGCACCGATCTCGGTGGTGCTGTCGGCGTCGAACAAGGCGGCCAGGCGCGCACGCGCACGGATCGCCATGTGATGGCCGCACTTCGGGCAGACTTCCAGGTTCTCTTCCAGTTCCGGACGGTACAACGCGCTGCCGCAGTTGCTGCACTTTTCCCACAGGCCCTCGGGGACACTGCGCTTCTTGCTGGGGGTGTTGTCGGTGCGGATGCCGGACGGCATCAACTTGCTGAGCCAACTCATGCGGGAGGACACTTCCGTTCAGGGCGGCCCAGGGGCCGCAAAGGCGGACAGTCTAGCTCCGCTTTCGCCGCCCGTGCACCCCCTTGCCAGCCGCAGGGCAGCCGGAAAAAACCATGCTGGGACGTACGTTTAGGTGCGGGGAAGTGCCGGCCGCTGGCCAGCAGCCCCTGCGCGCAGGCGGGTATGGAGGAGGATGCCGGCCAGCGGCCGGCAGTCCTGTTACGCGTCCAGCGCCTGCCGCAGCGGAGCCAGGAAGGTTCGAGCGCGCTGCGCGGCCTCTTCAGCCGAGCCCGCTTCGGCCAGCGCCGCCACCAGCGCGCTGCCCACCACCACGCCGTCGGCCTGGCGGGCCATGGCTGCGGCACTGTCGGCATCCTTGATGCCGAAGCCCGCCACCACCGGCACTGAAGCACGCGCGCGCAACGCCTGCAGGCGGGCACTGGCCGCATCGCTGTCCAGGCGCTCGGACGCGCCGGTGACACCGGCAAAGCTGACGTAGTAGAGGTAGCCACGGGCCAGCGCCAGGAGCTTGTCGGCACGTGCTTCGCTGGTGGTCGGTGACGCCAGCAGGACCAGCGCCAGCCCCGCCGCATCGAATGCCTGCAGCGCCTCGCCCGCTTCTTCCGGCGGCAGGTCGACCAGCAGCACGCCGTCCACGCCGGCGTCGACGGCGGCCTTGGCGAAGGCCGCGTAACCGTGGATCTCCACCGGGTTCAGGTAGCCCATCAGTACCACCGGCGTCTGCGCATCACGCTCGCGGAACTGCGCCACGGCCTGCAGCACATAGCGGCCGCCGGCCCCGCGTGCCAGCGCGCGCTCGGAGCTGCGCTGGATGGTCGGTCCATCGGCCATCGGGTCGGAGAACGGAACGCCCAGTTCGATCACGTCGGCACCGGCATCGACCAGCGCGTGCATGACCGGCACGGTGGCCTCCAGTGAGGGATCACCGGCGGTAATGAAGGGAATCAGCGCCTTGCGCTGCTGCTCGCGCAGTCGCTGGAAACAGGCATCGAGTCGGGATACGGACATTTCAGGCACATCCTTCAATCAGTTCAATCGCATCGCTGGTCCCCCAGTACATCTGGATGACCTTTCCTTCAAACAGTTCCACGCGGATACCCAGGTCCGAACCCGGGTCCTGCCAGGTGAGGTACTCGCCCTGATCACCGTCGTAGGCGTGCGGGCTGGACACCGGCGGCTTCGGGAACTGGGCCATGGCCTGGGCACGGGTCATGCCGACACGCAGGCCGAATGGACCGGGCTGCTGGGTCGGCGCCCCGCTCTGCGGATCCAGGCCGAGATCGAAACGGACGACGCGATCTTCATCGGTCATCATCGATACGCCGGGCGGCAGCTCCTTGCCGTCGTAGTACTCGCAACTGCCGCCGATGGCTTCAACCGCGCCTTGTGCGGTCCACGGCCCAAGTGCCTTCAGGTCCGTCATATGCTGGCCGATCAAGACCTCGCGGGCATGGTCCAGCGCCACCGAAGCCACTGCAGGCACGTCGTCGCTGTCCGCGCCCTCCACGGACGGCGGATCGACGATGGGCGTACGCGCCATCGGGTCGAGATCATCGTTGGCCGCCTGCTGCACAGGCTGCGTGGTGGCCTTGGCGGCCGGTGCCAGCACCGGTGGCTCCGGCGGCTGGCATGCAGCCATCCCCAGCGCCAGCAGCAGCACGCTACTATTGCGAAGCAGCGCGCTCACAGCACCAGCCCTTCGCGCGCGGCGATGGTGTGCACGTCCTTGTCGCCACGGCCGGACAGGTTGCACAACACGATCTGGTCGCGCGGACGCTCGCGTGCCAGCTTGATCGCCTGGGCCAGCGCATGGCTGGATTCCAGCGCAGGCAGGATGCCTTCGGTGTGCGCCAGCAGGTGGAAGGCCTGCAGCGCTTCCTCGTCGGTGATGCCGAGGTAACGTGCGCGGCCGGTATCGGCCAGGAACGCATGCTCCGGGCCGACGCCCGGGTAGTCCAGGCCGGCCGACACCGAATGGGTCTCGATGATCTGGCCGTCGTCATCGCACAGCACATAGGTGCGGTTGCCGTGCAGCACGCCGGGGCGGCCGGCAGCAATCGAGGCGGCGTGGCGGCCGGTGCTGATGCCATCACCGGCGGCTTCGGCGCCGACGATCTCGACCTGGCGATCGTTGAGGAAGGCATGGAACAGGCCGATGGCATTGCTGCCGCCGCCGACGCAGGCGGTGATCGCATCCGGCAGGCGACCATACTCGGCCAGCATCTGCTCGCGTGCCTCGCGGCCGACGATGGCATTGAAGTCGCGCACCATGCGCGGGTACGGATCCGGGCCGGCCACGGTGCCGATGATGTAGAAGGTGTCCTGCACGTTGGTCACCCAGTCGCGCATCGCTTCGTTGAGCGCATCCTTCAGGGTGGCCGAGCCGGAGGTGACCGGCACCACCGTCGCGCCGAGCAGCTTCATGCGGTAGACGTTGATCTTCTGCCGCTCGATATCGGTGGCGCCCATGTACACCACACACTCCAGGCCCAGCCGTGCGGCCACCGTGGCACTGGCCACGCCATGCTGGCCGGCGCCGGTCTCGGCGATGATGCGCGTCTTGCCCATCCGCGCCGCCAGCAGCGCCTGGCCGATGGTGTTGTTGATCTTGTGCGCGCCGGTGTGGTTCAGGTCTTCGCGCTTGAGCAGGATCTGCGCGCCGCCGACATGATCGCTCAGGCGCTGGGCGTGATAGATCGGGCTCGGCCGGCCCACGTAATGGGCCAGGTCGCGGTCGTAGGCCTGCTGGAATGCGGGGTCCTGGCGGGCCTGGTCATAGGCCTGGGCCAGTTCCTGCAGCGGGCCGACCAGGGTTTCGGCAACGAAACTGCCGCCGTAGCGGCCGAAGTGGCCCTGGGCATCCGGGAAGGCGTGGTAGTCGGCAATGGGGGAGGCAGACATGGAAGCGACCGCTGATTCGAGACAGGTGGATACTCTAGCGCACGGGTTGTGACCGGAAAATGGATATTATCTGGCGTATATCGTCAGGAAATCTCACATGAGTCGTTCCCTGCTTCCGCCGCTCAATGCACTGCGCGCGTTCGAGGCCACTGCCCGCCTTGGTGGCGTTGGGCGGGCCGCACAGGACCTGCACGTCACCCACGGCGCGGTCAGCCGGCAACTGAAGCTGCTGGAAGACCATCTCGGCCTGGCGCTGTTCCAGCGTGCCGGTCGCGGTCTGCGCCTGACCGCTGCGGGCACGCGCCTGCAGGCAGCGTGCAGCGAGGCCTTCGGCGGCATCGAAGACTGCGTGCGCGAACTGCGGCGGCCGGCGGCGGCCCCGGCACTGGTACTGGGTTGCAGCGGCAGCGTACTGGCGCGCTGGATGATCCCGCGCCTGCCCGCACTGCAGGCCGCCCTGCCCGGTGTGCGCCTGCAGTGGTCGGCGCTGGATGGCAGTTTCACCGAAGCGCAGGCAGCACTGGATGCAGTACTGCTGTTGGCGCAGGCGCCGTGGCCCCGGAGCTGGCAGGTGCGTGAGCTGGCACCGGAACGGGTTGGCGTGGTGGTGGCCCCATCGCATCCGGCGGCGCAGCGCCTGCGGCATGTACCGCCCTCGGCGCTGCTGCAGGAGACGCTGCTGCACACCAGCTCGCGACCGCAGGCGTGGCCGGCCTGGGCACAGGCGCACGACCTGGACGTGTCGAAGCTGCAGCTGGGAACCGCCTTTGAGCACCTGTACTACTTGTTGGAAGCCGCGGTGGCCGGGCTGGGCCCGGCAATCGCGCCAGAGCCGCTGGTGGCCGAGGATCTGGCGGCAGGCCGCCTGGTCGCGCCGTGGGGGTTTGCCGCCACCGGCGGTTTCTGGGTGCTGGCGAGGCCGGACGGACCGGCAGATGCACGCGTGGATGCGCTGGCCGACTGGCTGGGCCAGCAACTGCGCTGACAACAAAAAAGGGACGGAGGGGATCAAGTCGCAAGTGGCACAAACGACTTAATCCCCTCCGTCCCCTTTTTTCAGCTGGCGGTCGGGGTGGCCAGGCGCTGCTGCAGGTCTTCGCGCAGGCGCGACAGCTCGACTTCGGCCTGCTGCCGCTGCTGCATTCCTTCGCGATGGATGCTGCGCACTTCCTCGACCGTGGCGATCAACTGGTCGTGCACGTGGCGCAGCGTGGCGACGTCGATCACGCCGCGCTGGTTGCTGCGCGCGGTATCCACCGAGGCCTGGCGCAGCAGATCGGCATTGCGGCGCATCAGCTCGTTGGTGGCATCGTCGATGGCGGTGGACAGCTCGACCGCGGCCTTCTGCTCGCCCAGCGAAAGCTGGATGGCGAACTGGCGCTTCCACGACGGGATGGTGATCTCGCGCACCGTATTGAATTTTTCGATCAGCTGCAGTGCGTTGGCCTGGATCAGGCGGATCATCGGCAGCGACTGATCGGCCGCGTGCTGCATCAGCTGCAGGTCGGACACGCGCTTTTCGATCAGCCGGATCGCGTTGTCGACTTCACTCTGGCGGATGCGTTGTCGCGGATCCTCACTGCCCTGCCCGGCCAGCTGCTCGGTCTGCAGTTCGGCCAGACGCTGCTTGCCCGCAGCGGCGTACAGCCCCAGAGCGTGGCGTTCTTCACGGACGATATCGTGCATGCGGTCGAACTCGCCCACACGCTTGCCCATCAGCACCTGCTGCGCCCCGACGTCTCCCAGCAGCTGCTCGATCTGCGCATTGGTGTCGCTGAACTTCTGCACCAGCTCGCCCTTGGATGCCCGCAACCGATCAATCAGGCCACCAATCAGAGGGACCCTGGAACGCTGCGCGAAACCGTCAAGCTTCAGGCTGCGCGCGATGCGCACCACTTCGCCCAGCTTCTCGCCACTGGCATCCAGGTCACGATTGCGCACCTGGTCGAGCAACTGGCTGGAGAACGCTGCGGTGCGCGTGGCCGCTTCGCGACCGAACACCTGCAGGTTGCCCGGGCGCAGGTCATCCAGCTCACGGCGGATCTCGGCGATGCGCGGCAGGTCCTCGTGGACCAGGCCAAGTGCCTTCAGCGTGCCCTCGTCGAGCGTGGAAACGGCGGTGTTGGCCTGTACCAGCGTGCCGGGGCTCTGACTGTCCTGGACCATCGGGCGATCTCCTTGAAATGGGTAAGCGGCTGCGGCCGATTCAGCGCAGTCTAGCCTGAGCGGCCGCAACCTCGTCATCGATCTGGGCGTGCAGCGTGGCCGCCTTGCCCGCCAATGCAGCGCCTGCGGCGCTCTGGTCGGCCAGGGTGGCCTGTCGCCAGGCGGGCAGCAGGACATCATGGATGCGTGCGAAACGTTGCAGCAGCAGCGTGTCCTGGTCCTGCAGCAGCTGCCATTGACCGGCCTCGACGCGATGCAGGGCCGCCAGCCGGCGCAAGTGATCCAGCCGCTCCGACAGCGCGGCATGCCCGGACGCATCACAGTGCGCCAGCCGTGATGCACCCACCTCGACCCAGGCGTCCAGTGCCGTGGCCGCCTCTGCACGCTCGACGATGGCCAGGGCCCGCTGCTGCTGGTGCTGCTGCAGGTGCTGGGCCTGCTCGCGCGCCTGCAGCGCCAGCACGCCCAGCTGCGACTGCAGCGCATGCCCTTGCGCCTCGCGGTCGACATCGCGCCCAAGCAGGCGCCCCCACCAGCCTTCCTGTCGCCGGATCTGCGCAGGATTCGCCGCCTGCAGGGCCAGCGCGATGCGCGCCAGCGCGCCACCAGGCCTTCGCCCGCAACCGGCGGCAACCTGGCGGCGCGTTGGGCAAGCACCTGCAGCAGCGGCGCACCGTAGTTGGCCAGCACGGCGACATCGGCCGTGTCCGGCAACATCGGTGACGGCAGTGGCGCCTGCGTGGTCACGGCAGCGGCGGCGGCTTCGGCGTGGATGCCGGGGGGCCATCAGCGTCTTCCGGCGGCAATGACTCGCCGTAGAAGTGACGCATCAGGGCCTCATCCAGAGCCCGCTCCTCCGGCGTCGCGGCACGGCGTACACGTGCACGCTGCGCCACCACGGCACTGGGCCCGCCGCGCTCGACCTGCTGCCGTGCCCAACCGGCGAACGCAGCCAGGGTCTGCGATACCTGTGCCTGCTGCGCCTGTGATGCCGCCAGCAGTTCGACCAGAGGTGCCAGGCCGGCCTGCAGATCTTCGGCCAGGACCGTGGCCGGCACACTGGGTGCCACCGCGACCGGCACCGATGCGGCGGGCGCAGGGCGTGTTTCGGAGAGCCGCTGCAGGGCTTCAAGCAACGCCGGCCATGGCGCAGGGTCGGCGACGGCAACGGGCGCCGCCTCCGGCGTCGGCGGTGGCAACTGCAACGCGCTGGCGATGTCTGCCAACTGTGCAACCACGCGCCCGCCGACATCGCTGTCGTCGGCACCCATGGCCTTGTTGCGCAGGAAGTCGCGCTTGATCTGTGCCCAGCGCTGCGCCTGCGTGTCATCCAGTACGCCGCGCAGTTCGGCCAGCTTCAACAGGTTCTCTTCGGCGCCGGTGGTCAGCAGCTGTGCCTCGCCCAGGTAGTGGTCGGAGATCAGCTGCTGCAGCTCGTCCTCGTTCATCACCGGTGAGATCTTCTCGGCCAGCTTGTTCATGTTGCGGTAGCTGCCCTGCAGCCGGAACGGCGGTTCGGTGCGGTAGCGGTCATCCTGCGCGGCGCTGGCGATGTACTGCTGGTTGACCCGGTAGACCACGTCGCGCACGCGCAGCATGCGCTGCAGGGTGGCGGTGATCTCGTTGATCTCGGCACTGCTGTAGGCATGGCTGAGGCCATTGGTCGAGACCTCCTTGCCCATCGCACGCTCGACCAGCACGTACAGATCGGCCATGTCACGCGTGGCCAGCGGCGCCAGCACCGGGTTGGAAGTCAGGCTGTTCTCGATGTAGCTGAGCGTGAAAGCAGCCTCCATGCCACCGAGCACGTCGCCCAGGTTGTAGATGTCGGCACGGTTGGCCAGCATGTCCGGAATCTTGAACACCTCGCCGGACTCGGTATACGGGTTGCCGGCCATCACCACGCAGAACTTCTTGCCGCGCATGTCGTAGGTGCGGGTGCGGCCGCGCCACACGCCTTCGATGCGACGGGTGCCATCGCACAGCGAAATGAACTTCTGCAGGAACTCGGGATGGGTGTGCTGGATGTCGTCGACATACAGCATGGTGTTGTTGCCCATTTCCAGCGCCAGATTGAGCTTTTCCAGCTCCTGCCGCGAGGTCGCGTCCGGCGCCTGCGCCGGATCCAGCGAGCGCACTTCGTGGCCCAGCGCCGGCCCGTTGATCTTCATGAAAACCAGACCGAGCCGGTGCGCCACATACTCCATCAGCGTGGTCTTGCCGTAGCCTGGTGGCGAAATCATCATCAGCAGGCCCATCAGGTCGCTGCGCTTGTTCTCGCCCACCGTGCCCATCTGCTTGGCCAGGTTGTCGCCGATCACGCCCAGGTAGACATCGTTGATCAGCTTGTTGCGTACGAACGAGGACAGCGGCCGCGCCTTGAACTCGGACAGACGCAGGGTCTCGCGCTCGCGGCCGATGATGCCCTGGCGCAATGCCTGATAGGCATGGAACGCCGGCACGAAGTGACGCAGGTGCTGCTGCAGGCGTGCCAGGAAGTCATCCAGCGACACCACCAGCGTGCCGTTGCCGATGCGCGCGTGTTCACCGAGCAGGCCGTTGACCTCTACCCGCAACGCTGCATCGCTGGCACGGGTGCGCAGCTGGCGTTGCACCAGCAGCAGCGCTGCCGCTTCATCAACATATCCGGCATGCATGGCGTACGCGGGCGTACCCGCAAGTGCACGCAGCCATTGCCCGGCCAGTGCCCAGCGCGTTGCCAGCGGATCCTGGCTGCGCTGCACGGCGCGTTCGACCGTGTCGCGCTGCCCTGCCTGCTCCAGCTGCTGCGCGAATGCCTCCAGCAGTGCCACCGCATGGCGGCTGCTGCTGAACACCGGATCGCCCGCCGCCAGCTCTTCGCCCAGGTAGGCGGCTGCAGCCTCAGCGGCATCGGCGTCGAAGGGCAAGGCATGGGACTGCGCGTAGGCCAACAGTGCCTCGGCCATCTCCGTACGCAGGGCCTGGCGTCCCTCATCGGACCCGAACAATCGTGCCAGCGCCTCGGCACCGGCCTGCCGCGCCGGCCACTGCGCCACTGCCTCGCGCCGCTGCTCGGCCGCCCAGAACAGCAGCGCCAGCGCGCGCACCCGTGGTGCATGGCGCAGGCTGCCAGCGGTCTGCTGCAGGGGCAGCAACGCGCGCAGGATCAGCGCGGCATCATGGTCATGGATGCCGCGCTCGTAGCCTTCGCGATAACGCGGTGCGGCGAACGCACGCACACGCTGATCCAGCGCTTCGGGATTGGCGACGTCCTGCTGCAGCATGGCCAGATCGAGGCCGTCGCGCCCCTCCTGCGCAGCCATCAGCAGGCTGCCGGCCAGGTACTCGCCGCGATACAGCGTGGGGGATTCAGAGTCCAGCGTGACCGGCCAGAACGGCTTCAGCGCATCCAGCTCCGGATCGTGCAGGGTCTCCAGGAAGTCGGTGCCGGTCAGATGGATGGCCAGCGTATCGCCACGCGGCAACAGGGTCAGATCCAGTGCCTGGGTATTGACGCTGAAGCGATGGCGCGGCCCCAGCCGCACGACGTTGCCGCCGGCTTCGTACAGGTCACTGCGGTCGCGCAGCTGGCGCACCGCCTGGTCAAGCACGCCTTTCAGCCGCGCCTCGATATCGTCGGCCTTGACGTTGTCATGCAACGCGCGCAGGCGTTCGGCCAGTTCGCGCAGCTTGAGGATCAACGGATCGCCGGCAAAGAACGCATTGAGCTCATCGGCGGTTGCGAAGCGCTCGGTGCGCCTGGCCAGGCCGTCGAGGATGCGGTTGGCCGCATCCAGCACCGAGCGCGCCTTGCGCTGGCGGTCATCCAGCAACGCCTGCTTGTGGGTCTCGAAGGCTTCGACCAGCTCCTCGCGCTTGCTCAGGATGTCGCCGAGGAACTGCTCGTGCTCGCCGAACTGGCTCTCCAGCTCCTCCAGCTGGACCAGCAGGCGCGACAACTGCTCGTCGGCGCGTTCAGGGTCGGTCGCCAGCGCCAGCGCGCTGGTGATCGACTGTGAGAACAGCGCGAACTGTGCGGCGAACTGGGCCACGGCCTCGGCCGAACCGAGCGACCTGCGGCGCTGATCGGCGCGCGCGCGCGCCTGGTTGAGACGTCCGTACAGCACCGAGATCGACTCGACCACGCGGGTGCGGGCGGTCGCATCGTCCACCTTCAGGCCGGCCATCAGCTCGGACAGCATGTCCAGGTCGGCGGCCATGCCACGCAACCCTTCCAGCTGCTCGTCCAGCTGGCGGGCGCTCTGTGCCTGCTGCGCCGCTTCATCCAGCACCTGCAGGCGCGTGGTCAGCGGCGCCAACGCGGCTTCGTCCGCAAGAAACTCGCCAGTGGCGGCGCCGACGCGGTCCTGCGCTTCCACCAGCTCGGCCGCCATCACTTCGATGCGCGCGGTGTCGATGTAGCGCAGCTCACGGATGGTCAACAGGCGTCCACGCAATGCGGTGATTGCGTTGAGGGCCTCGACGAACGCCTGCACCTCGTTCCAGTTCTGCGGCTGCAGCCGTCCCAGCAACGCCTTGTGCGCGGTCTCGGCCTCGACCATCGCCTGTGCCGACTGCTGCCGGATCGACTGCACTTTCTCGTACTCGTCCAGCACTGATTCGCCGGTGGCGCTGATCTGCCGCAGCAGCGCCTCGGCGCCATCACAGGCCGCATCACCCAGCCAGTGGTGGGCATCGAACAAGCGCCGTGTATCGGCCACCAGGCGCTGGTAGCGCTGCACCGACACGTCCTGGCCGTCGATCTCGCGTGCCAGGTTGAACAGGTTGGAGATGCCGCGCACCAGTTCGGCATTGCCGATGCGGCCCATGAAGGTGTTGCCGGGCGGTCGGCTGGCGGCGAACTCATCGCTGCTGAAGGGCGTCTGCCAGACCTGCATCGGATGGATGCGGGTCGGTTCGTTGCCTTCAGCGTGGAACAGCACCATGCGCCCATCCTGCAGGAAGGCGTAGCCGTGGCCGAAGACCGGGGTCTGCAGTACGCGCTGGATGGTGTTGTAGACGAACAGTGCCGAGCGCCCACCTTCGCGCTCATAGAAGATGTACAGCACGTCCTCGCCGTTCGGCGAACGGATGCTGCGCTTGAACTGCATGCCGGCCATCGAGGCGTCGAACGCCTTGTGCTCGCCACCCTGCAGGTAATAGCCGCCGGGGAAGATCACACCGTGGTCTTCGGGCAGCTGCACGCAGGCCTGCACGATCGCATCGTTGCGCACGATGCCGCCGGTCAGCGTGTTGTAGATCAGGCCGCGCCACGCCGTCTCGCGGTACGGCAGCACCTTCAGCAGCACCAGCGAACCCACCCGGGCGAATTCGAACTGGGCGTCGTCCAGCGACTGCGTGCTGTCCTCGACCGGTTCGCTGTAGATGCCCTGCCCGGTCTCGGTGTTGTTCTCGACCTTGATGGTGAGATCACCGCCGGTGGTCTCCACGAACAGGGTGTCGAGGATGTTCAGGTGTGAATGGCGGCCACTGACCGCCAGGTCGCGCGTGGCCCTGGTCCATTCGAAGTCGAACGGCGGCGGCAGCGCGATATCGCGTTCGCCGCGCGCATCCAGATAGGTCAGTTCGCCATCGCGCGACAGTGCCCAGCGGAACACGCGCACATCGCTGCTGCGCTCGCCAATCTGGAACGAGGCCAGCAGCTTGTCGCCCACCACGATCAACTGCAGCAGGCGTGCGTGCTTGTAGTAGGCGTACAGCTCGTTGAAGTCGTGCACGAAGCCGGGCTGGTCGAGGAAGCTGCCCTTCAGCTCCAGCGCGGCGACATCGTAGCCGTCGTTGCCCTGTACCAGCCGGTACAGGCCAAACACATCCTCGATGCGGGTCTGGGTCTTCAGCCCGATGAACACGTTGTAGCCGAACAGCAGGCGATCAGGACCCACCTGCACGATGTCACGACCGACGCAGTTGTTCTCGCTGCGGATGCGGAAGCGCCCGGCCACTTCCAACCGGCTGTCGCCGAATTCGGCCAGGCGCTGACGATTGAGGGTTTCGGCCAGGGACTGCAGGCGTTGGCCCTGCTCGACCAGGCGGCGGCGCAGGACTTCATAGGCACCGCCCTGGGCGACGGCCTGGTCAACGGTGTTGTCGCCGGCCTCCGGCGCGGTGGATTCGGCGGACGGATGGGTTTCAGACATCAGCAGGTTTCCAGCTCACGGGCGGACGGCCGCGGTTGCGGCCGGCGCGGGCGGGCGATGGCCACGGCGGCCACCGCCCGATGCATCAACGGGCGCTGTCGACCACGGTGGCCGACACGGTCGGCACCGCTTCGGCATCCTCGGTGATCTGGCGGGGTGCCGGTTCGGCCACGGCCACGCCCAGGTAGCGCTGCATCAGCTCCTGCACGATCGGGCTCTTGCCGGCGAAGCCTTCGATCGACTTGCCCAGCGAGACGGCCTTGACCAGGTTCTCGAACATGCCGCCGTCGCCGCCGACCAGATCGATGTCGGCATTGCGCAACGCGCTGGCGATGACATTGGCGTTCTCGCGCGAGACTTCCTTGCCGGCTTCGATCGAGGCCAAGGCCTGCTTCAGGCTGTTGTCCAGCATCATGCGGAACTCTTCGTGGCCGCGTGCCTGGTCGCTCAACGAAGCGATGGCCTCGAACTTGCGGACCAGGCCTTCGGCCTCGGCCAGCAGCTTCTTCTGCACCACACCGGCTTCGGCGTTGCCCAGCGATTCGGTGGCGGTGGCACGGGCCAGGCCCATCTTCTCCTCGCCCTGTGCCTGTGCCTGCAGCGTCTCGGCCAGCACGCGGGCTTCGTTGCTGCCCTGCTTCAGGCTGGCTTCGGCCTTGGCTTCGATCACGCGCGCTTCGGCGATGCCGACCTTCTCGATGGCCAGCGCGGAGGCTTCACGCACCTGCGCTTCGGCCAGGCCTGGGGCCGCCTGTTCGGCACGGTAGGCGTCGGCCAGCAGGCGCTTGGCTTCGGCCTGCTTGCCAGCCGCTTCATGCTCGGCCTGGGCCAGCGTGGTCAGTTCAACCGCGCGATGCTTGGAGGCGGTCTCGCGTGCCTGCGCTTCCTTCACTTCGCGCACCAGCGATTCCTGCGCCTTGGCTTCGGCTTCCAGGATCAGCACCTGCTTCTGGCGATCGGCTTCGGAGACCTCACGCACTTCCTTGATGCGCTCTTCTTCCTGGGCCACGGTCTTGTCGATGGAGATGCGTTCGCGGGTGATGTTGGCCACGTCCATCTTGCCCTGCTCGACCACCTTGTCGCGCTCCACGCCCTGCAGCTGCACTTCGCGGTCGGTGGTGACCTGCTCCAGCTGGCGTGCGCGCTCGACGCGCTCGGCCTCGATGGCCACGGCACGCTGGCGGTTCTGCTCGGCCACTTCCACTTCGCGCAGGCGGTTCTGGTCGCGGATCTCGATCAGCTGCTGCGCTTCGATGCGGGCATTCTCGGACAGCTGGCGCTGTTCTTCCTGCACCTTGGCGGTCTCGGCCTCCTCGCGCGCGCGGATGGTCTCGATCTCGCGCTTCTGGCGGGCTTCGGCTTCGGCCTGCTGGCGCTCCAGCGCCAGCAGCGCTTCACGCGCTTCCACGTTCTTCTTGGTGATGGCGAGCTTTTCGTTCTGCTCCAGCTCGTTGGTCACCACGTTCTGCGCGGCGGTCAGCTCGGTAATCTTGCGGATACCCTGCGCGTCGAGGATGTTGAACTGGTCCAGCAACGACTTCGGAGTCTGTTCCAGGTAGTCGATCGCCACGTCTTCCAGCACGTAGCCGTTGAGATCGTTGCCGATCACCGCGATGATCTCGTCGCGGAATTCCTGGCGCTTCTCGAACAGTTCGGTGAAGTCGAACTTCTTGCCGACGGTCTTCAGCGCTTCGGAGAACTTGGCGTTGAACAGCTCATCGACGGCATGCTTGTCCGACGCACGGTCGGCACCGATGGCCTTGGCCACGCGCAGCACGTCGGCCTGGGTCTCATTGACCCGCAGGTAGAAGGCCACGGCGATGTCGGCACGCATGTTGTCGCGGCAGATCAGGCCTTCCTTGCCGCGGCGGTCGATCTGCAGGGTGATCAGGCTGATCCGCATCAGTTCGGCGCGGTACAGCACCGGGATGATCAGCGCACCGGTGAAATGCACCTTGGGCGTGGAGCTCATGTCGTTGACGATCAGGGCCACACCCTGGTCGACCTTGCGGTAGAAGGCCTTGAACAGGCCGGCCAGGCCGAGCAGACCGACCAGCAGGACCACCACGCCGATCAGGAAGGGGGCCATGGTTGCCAATGTCATCAGTGATTCTCCTTGTTGCCCGGAAGCAGGTTGTCCTGGAAATCGAGGGCGACCGCATCAGCGCGGACCACCCGGTAATAGTGTTGTTCGGCCATGTGCTCGACCAGCACGATGCGCTCGCCACGCTGCAGTTCGATGTCGCTGCGCACCTGCAGCACCAGCCCGGCACCACCGTCGTCGAAAGTGGCGTGACCGCTGCGGGCGTCCACCCTGGGCGAGGCGACCACGCCGGTCCGCCCCAGCAGCGAGGCCTGCGCCACCGGTCGCAGGCGCAGCAGGAACCGGCGGATGGGCCGCAGCAGCAGCGCGGTGACCGGTACAGCTGGCAACGGCGCCAGCACGGCCACGACCGCGCCGATCGACCAGCGCAGCAGGTCAGGCAGCGGCAGGAGCACGAACAAATGGATGAAATAGGTGACGATCCAGGCGAAGAAGCCCAGCAGCGTCACCACCAGCATGAGCGGCACCCCGCCCAGGCCCCAGCGCGCCAGCAGCGCGGACAGGCCCTGCAGGTCGTGGTGATCGCCATGCAGCGCACCATCGGCGCCGGCATCGCCGAACCCGTCATCGACCAGGCCGAACGCCGCCAGCGCCCAATACAGCACCGCCACCGCCAGCACGATGCTGTACGGCAGGGTCGGGAAACCGAACACGACGGTGAGGAATTCCTGCATCGCTTTGCCTTCCTGGGCTGTGGGCGGTGCTCGCCCGTTCGGGACGCGCAGAGCGCGCCCCGTCGATCCCCGCGCCGGCCCTCATGGCAGGCGCGCTTGGCTCCATCCTATGTGAAGAGTGCGTGCAGGCTCAAATCCGGGCGCTGATCAGGACAAATAGCCACGCGAATCACTCGAGAACCGCGCAGTCCGCCCGGCGCACTTCCTCGACGAAGGTGCGCATCTTGTACCCGTCCTTGATGCCCGGCTCCAGCTCGATGCCACTGGAGACGTCCACGCCCCACGGCAGCGTGGCCAGGACGGCGTCATAGACGTTTTCCGGGTTCAGGCCACCGGCCAGCAGGAACGGCCGGTGCAACCCGGTCGGAATGCGGCCCCAGTCAAACGCTACGCCGGTACCGCCACCACCACCCGGTGCGTGGCTGTCGAACAGGAAGCCGGCGGCGCTGGGATAGCGGAGCTGCAGGGTGCGGGCGTTGACCTCCTCACGCCCGCCCATGGCAATCGCCTTCAGGTAGGGCATGTTGAAGCTGCGGCAGAAGCTCTCGTCTTCCTCGCCATGGAACTGCAGCAGGGTCGGACGCACCGTGCGCAGCACCTCACGCACCTCTTCCTTGCTGTTGTTGCGGAACAGCGCCACCACGTCGACCATCGGCGCGATCGCCTGGCGCATCGCGCGGGCCTCGGCCGGCGCAACCCGGCGGCTGCTCTCGCGGGCAAAGATGAAACCCACCGCGTCCACGCCCAGTTCACCGGCCAGGCGGACATCGCCGGCACGGGTCATGCCACAGAACTTGATGCGTGTACGGTAGTAGGAGCGGCTCATAGCGTGACCTCGGCGGGCAGATGCCAGTTGTCGGGGTACAGGGGCCCAAGGAACACCAGGCCCTGCGGCGGTGCGGTGGGGCCAGCTACGGTGCGATCACGCCCGGCCAGCAGTTCGGCGATCCATTCCACCGGCTTTTCGCCGCTGCCCACCAGGATCAACGATCCGACGATATTGCGGACCATGTGATGAAGGAATGCATTGCCCTGCACAGCAACCTCGATCACCTCGCCCTGGCGGCTGACCTGCAGTGACTGCAGTTCACGCCGGGCGTGCAACGCCTGGCACTGTACCGAACGGAAGGCACTGAAGTCGTTCTCGCCGAGCAGAGCCTGGCCGGCGGCATGCATCAGGGTCTCGTCCAGCGCCCGGCGCTCCCAGCTGAGGGTCTGCCGCTCCAGCGCCGGCCGCACTTCGCGGTTGAGCAGACGGTAGCGGTAACGGCGCGCACGCGCCGAGAAGCGGGCATGGAAATCATCGGCCACCGGCACGCACCAGCGCACCGCGATCGAGCGCGGCAGGCGGGTGGTGGTGCCCAGCATCCAGGCACGCGGATCGCGCACCACGTCGGTGTCGAAATGGACAACCTGGCATTGGCCATGCACACCGGCATCGGTGCGACCGGCGCAGACCACCTGCAGCGGCACATCGGCCACCGACGACAGGGCCTGCTCGAGGCTGGCCTGCACGCTGGGACCACCCTCGCCCAGGTTCTGCCAGCCCCTGAAATCGCTGCCGTCGTACTCGACGCCAAGCGCATAACGCATGTGCTACCTCGATGTTGCGGATGGAGCGGCGCTCAGGCCGGATCGCGTTCGGACCAGACCGCCAGTTCGTTGCCACCGGGCTCGACGAACTGGAAGCGGCTGCCGCCGGGGAAGGAGAACACCGCGCGCACGATCTCGCCGCCGGCGTCACGCACCGCCGCCTCGACCGGTGCCAGCTCGTCGGCATACAGCACCAGCAGCGGCGCACCGCTGTCGCTGGCCCGCTGCGGCTGGCCACGGAAGAAGCCGCCCTGCAGGCGGCCATCGTCGAAGGCGGTGTAGTCGCTGCCATAGTCGACGAACGACCAGCCGAACACCTTCTCGAAGAAGGCACGGCTGGCGGCGGGGTCGTTGGACGCGAACTCAACGTAATCGATGCGGCGTTCGCGGTTCATGGCACGGTCCTTGTCAGCAGGTTCGATCACGGCAGGCGGGCCAGCAGTTCGCGCGCCTGTGCCTGGCTGTGCAGATCGCCGTCTTCTGCGACTTCCAGCAGCAGGGTACGCGCAGTCTGTGCGTCGCCCAGGTCAAGATAGGCGATGGCCAGCTCCAGGCGCTCCTGGCCGGCACGTGGCGACCAGCCCGCGTCGCCGGCAGGCGCGACCGCGCTCGACGCGATGTCGTCGGAATGAGAGGCCTCGACGCTGCCATGATCGATGCCGTCGATGGCTTCGGGACGTGCGGCATCCGCCGGAGCCTCGTTCTCATGCGCGTCGGCCGGCAGATCGAACACGCCGCGGAACTGCGGCTGCTGTTCGGCATGCAGCGCATAGTCCGGCACGCCTGTTTCGACCGGGGTTTCCGATGCGACCAGCTCGTCGTGCACCGGCTCGACGACACCCGCGCTGCTGGTGGTTACGGGTTCGTCCCAGCGCGGCAGATCGGTCACCGCCTCGGGCAATGCGACCATCTCGTCGTCGCGCAGCGTACCGGCCTGCCAGTCGGCCGACACCACGGGATCGACCACTGTTTCGGCCGGTGCCTCGGGCTCGCTCGCCCAGGCCGGCATCGCCGGTTCCTGGCGGCCACCATCGGCTACCGCCGACGACCACGAAGACCGCTCGGCCAGCGTATCCAGCGCCGCGCCCGCCGGCACCGCAGCGGCCAGGCCGGCGGCATCGTCTTCCTCACGCAGCGGCGGCAGCGGCGACGGCTTGCGACGACGCAGCAGCCAGGCCGCTCCGGCCGCAAGCAGCAGCACCGGCAGCCCCAGCCAGTACCACGGTGTTGCGGCATCCCGGGCATCCGGCGCCTGCGCCAGGCGCTGCTGCGCGGCGGCCAGGTCGTTGTCCTTCATCGCGATCAGCGACTGCTGCTGCTCCTTGAGTTTTTCCAGGTCGGCCACGCGCTGCTTCAGCTCGCCGATCTCGGCATCGCGGGTGGCGATGTCCTCACGCGCCTGGCGCAGTTGTTCGTTGCCCAGCATGTCACCCTCGCTGCCGGCAGCGGTGCCGGTGGTTGTGCCCGCGTGCACGGCGTCGGACGCCAGCGCCGGAGCGATTTCAAGTCGTGCCCCATTGGCCGCAGCCGGGGAAGAAGCGTTCGTGGCTGCCGCCTTGGCGACCGGGGCGACGGCACCCGCCGGTTGCGGCACGGTACGCGCCTGCCGCCATTGCGCGGCGTGCTCGCGCACGAGCGTCGCCGCTTCGGCAGCGTCGACCGCAGCAAGCGCGTCGCTGCCCGGCATGCGCAGCACCGCCCCCTGCTTGAGCAGGTTGACGTTGCCACGGATGAAGGCTTCGGGATTGGCACGCAGCAGGGCGATCATCGCGCGGTCGCGACTGACCTGGTTGCCACGTGCCACCGCACTGGCGATCTGCGACAGGGTCTGCCCGCGCTGCACGGTGATGCTGCCATCGGCCGCCGGTGCAGCAACCGGCGCGGAGGCCGCACGCGGGCGTGCCGGTGCTGGCGCCACCGCAGGGGGCGGCGTAGTGGGCGTCGCTGCTGCCGGCGCCGTTGCCGAAGCCGGTGCAGGTTCGCGCATGATGGTATTGGAGGGCGTGCCGGCCGGTGCGACGATCTCCGGCTCGGCCACGGCCAACGCACTGGGCGGCGCATCGACCAACGCCGAGTACTCGCGCACCAGGCGGCCCTGGCCCCAGTCGGCTTCGATCAGGAAGCTCAGTGACGGCGTCTCCACCGGCGCCTGCGAGGTGACGCGCACCACCGCCCTGCCCTGCGTGTCGCGGGTCAGTTCGAACTGCAGCTCACTGACCAGTCCGGTGGGCCGCTGCAGGCCGACACGTTCGAAGGTGACCGGTGAGGCCAGCGCCACGCGCAGGTTTTCCAGCTCGGATGGGTCCGCCGAGACCACCGGGATTTCGGCCAGCAGGGGCTGGCCCGGCTTGGACAGGACACGGATGTCGCCCAACCCCAGGGCGAGCGCCGAACTGCTGGCCAAGGCGAGCAGGGCGGTGGACAGATAGCTGAGCGGGCGCTTTGCGCCCTTGGCCCGTTTATTCATGGGCGACACTATAAAGCGTGCGGACCGGGGTCCGCACCCATGTAGAGCCGAGCCCATGCTCGGCTGCATGGCCTGAGCCGAGCGTGGGCTCGGCTCTACAGAAAAGGCCGGGCATTGCCCGGCCTCTCCATCAACGCTGTTCGGCGGCGACCAGTTCGGCCAGCTGCACGGCATTCAACGCCGCGCCCTTGCGCACGTTGTCCGACACGATCCACAGGTTCAGGCCGCGCGGGTGCGACAGGTCCTCGCGGATGCGGCCGACGTACACCGCGTCGGTGCCCGAGGCGTGGGTGACCGGGGTCGGGTAACCACCGGCTTCGTGACGGTCCACCACTTCGATGCCCGGCGACTGCTCCAGCAGCGCGCGCGCTTCGGCGACGGTGACCTTGTCACGGGTCTCGATCGCCACCGACTCGGAGTGGCCGTAGAACACCGGCACACGCACCGCGGTCGGGTTCACCAGGATGCTGTCGTCGCCGAGGATCTTGCGTGTTTCCCAGATCAGCTTCATCTCTTCCTTGGTGAAGCCGTTGTCCTGGAAGTCGTCGATGTGCGGGATCAGGTTGAAGGCGATCTGCACCGGGAAGCGCTGCGGATCGATTTCCTGGAAGCTCAGCAGCTGGCCGGTCTGCTTGCCCAGTTCCTCGGTAGCCGAACGGCCGCCGCCGGACACCGACTGGTAGGTGGAGACGTTGATGCGCTCGATGCCGTACTTGCGGTGCAGCGGCGCCAACGCCACCAGCATCTGCATGGTCGAGCAGTTCGGGTTGGCGATGATGCCGCGCGGACGGTTGGCGACCTGCTCCGGGTTGACCTCGGACACCACCAGCGGCACGTCATCGTCGTAACGGAAGGCCGAGGAGTTGTCGATCACCACCGCGCCCGCTGCGGCGAACTTCGGTGCGTATTCCTTGGACACGCTGCCGCCAGCCGAGAACAGGGCGATCTCGACACCGGTCGGATCGAAGGTGGCCAGGTCCTGGACCGTGACCTTCTGGCCGTTGAACTCGATCTCGCCGCCGGCCGAACGCTCGGAAGCGAGAACGCTCAGGGTACCGACCGGGAAATCACGCTCGGCCAGGATCGACAACATGGTCTCGCCGACCGCACCGGTGGCACCGACGACGGCGACGTGGAAACTGCGCTGTGCATTGCTCATGGGGGAAACTCTCACGAAAAACGGGAATGGGGAAAAAAACACGCACGACAGCTGGGTTCGGGGAACCTCCTCAAGCGGGGCGCGCGGAGGTTCCCTATCGTTTCCCGGTTTTTTTGCCCAGCGTCACGCGCGCGGCCATCGCCGCGTCAGCGTTGATCGCGCTCGGCATGCACGACGGGCCGCCATCCAGGCCGAGCCCGGCAACCAGATTATCCACGGCCAGCTGTACCATCGCCGTGCGCGTGGCCAGGGAGGCGCTGCCGATATGCGGAGTGAGCACGACGTTGCGCAGTGCCAGCAGTTCGGGGCGCACCTTCGGCTCGCCTTCGTACACATCCAGACCCGCTGCAGCAAGGCGACCGTTGGCCAGCGCATCGGCCAGCGCGATCTCATCAACCAGGCCACCACGGGCGATGTTCACCAGCGTCGCCGACGGCTTCATCTTCGCCAGCGCGGCGGCATCGATCAGGTGGTGCGAGGCCGCGGTATACGGCAGCACCAGCAGCAGGTGATCGGACTGCGCCAGCAGCGTGTCCAGATCTACGTAACGGGCCCCCACCTCCGCCTCGGTCGCGGCGGGCAGCCGCGAGCGGTTGTGATACAGCACCTTCATGCCAAAACCATGCGCGCCGCGGCGGGCGATGCCCTGGCCGATGCGGCCCATGCCGAGGATGCCCAGCGTGCTGCCGTGGATGTCGGCACCGAGCATGGTCTGGAACGACCACTGCTGCCACTGGCCTTCGCGCAGCCAGCGCTCGGATTCAGTGATGCGGCGCGCGGTGGCCATCAGCAACGCGAAGCCGAGATCGGCGGTGGTTTCGGTCAGGACGTCCGGCGTGTTGCTGGCCAGGATGCCGGCCGCGCTGAGCGCGTCGACATCCAGGTTGTTGTAGCCGACGCCGACATTGGCGATCACCTGCAGCTGCGTGGCATCGGCCACCTGGGCCGCACCGATGCGTTCGTTGAGGGTGATGATCGCGCCGTCGGCGCTGGCCAGCTGTTCGGCGATCTGGTCGGGCGACCAGGCGGTGACGGTGTCGGTGCTGCGCAGCTGCACGCGATCGCGCAGCGGCGCGATGGCCGCGTCGATCAGCGGCTGGCTCACCCACACGGTCGGCCGCGTGTCAGCCATCGATCTGCCCGGGAATGCGCGGGGTGATCGTGCCGACATCGCCGCACTGCGCGCGATGGCGCAGTGCCTGGTCCATCAGCACCATCGCCACCATCGCCTCGGCGATCGGAGTGGCACGGATGCCGACGCAGGGATCATGGCGCCCGGTGGTGACCACCTCGACCACGTTGCCGGCCGTGTCCAGCGACGGACCCGGCAGACGCAGGCTGGAGGTCGGCTTCAACGCAATTGACGCGACCACGGGCTGGCCGGTGGAAATGCCACCGAGGATGCCACCCGCATGGTTGCTGGCGAAGCCCTGCGGGGTCAGCAGGTCGCGATGTTCGGTGCCCTTCTGCGCAGCGCTGGCGAAACCGTCACCGATCTCCACGCCCTTCACCGCATTGATGCTCATCAGCGCGGCGGCCAGGTCACCGTCGAGCTTGCCGTAGATCGGCTCGCCCCAGCCCGGCGGCACGTTGTCGGCCACCACGTCCACGCGCGCACCGACCGAATCACCGGACTTGCGCAGCGCATCCATGTACGCCTCCAGCTCCGGCACCTGTGCGGCGTGCGGCCAGAAGAACGGGTTGTCTTCCACCGCCGACCAGTCGAAACCGGCCGGAGTGATGTCGCCCAGCTGCGACAGGTAGCCACGCACGGTGACGCCGAAGCGCTCGGCCAACCACTTCTTGGCGACCACGCCGGCGGCCACGCGCATGGTGGTTTCGCGCGCCGAGGAACGGCCGCCACCACGCGGGTCGCGGATGCCGTACTTGTGCCAGTAGCTGTAGTCGGCATGACCCGGCCGGAACTGCTGGCCGATGTTGGCGTAGTCCTTGCTGCGCTGGTCGGTGTTGCGGATCAGCAGGGCGATCGGCGTGCCGGTGGTCAGGCCCTCGTACACGCCGGACAGGATCTCGACCTCATCGGCCTCGCGGCGCGCCGAGGTGTGCCTGCTCTTGCCGGTCGCGCGGCGCTGCAGGTCGTGGGCGAATTCGGCCGCGTCCAGTGCCAGCCCCGGGGGGCAGCCATCGATCACGCAGCCGATGGCCGGCCCGTGCGACTCGCCGAACGTGGTGACGGTGAACAGCTTGCCGAACGAATTGGAGCTCACGGGCGCTGCGCCGCCAGTTCGGTGATGCGTGCGCTGTGGGCGATCAGCTCGCGGCATTCGACCGCGAAGATGCCCATCTGGCCGACCTTGAACTCGATCCAGGCGAAGTCGACTTCCGGCAGCAGCTTGATCAGGTGCTGCTCGGATTCGCCCACTTCGCAGATCAGCAGACCGTCTTCGCTCAGGTGCAGCGGGGCGTCGCGCAGGATCTTCAGCACCAGGTCCAGGCCGTCGTCGCCGGCACGCAGGCCCATCTCCGGCTCGTAGGAGTATTCCTGCGGCAGGGCATCGGTCTCGTCGTTGGTGACGTACGGCGGGTTGGTGACGATCAGGTCGTAGTGGCGGCCGGTCAGGCCGTTGAACAGGTCCGACTTGAGCAGCGTGACGTTGTGCGCCTGCAGGCGCTCCTTGTTTTCCTCGGCCAGCGACAGCGCGTCGTCACTCAGGTCGACACCGTCCACTTCCCAGTTCGGGTAGTAGTGGCCCATGGCGATGGCGATGCAGCCCGAACCGGTGCACAGGTCCAGCGCACGACTGACATCGCGGCCGGCCAGCCACGGCTCGAAGCCGCATTCGATCAGTTCGGCGATCGGCGAGCGCGGCACCAGGGCGCGCTTGTCGCTCTTGAAGCTCAGGCCGGCGAACCAGGCCTCACCGGTCAGGTAGGCGGCCGGGATGCGTTCATCGATGCGACGCTGGAACAGCTCCAGCACGCGCAGCTTCTCCGCCTGCAGCAGGCGCGCCTGGCCATAGGCCGGGCCGAGATCGTGCGGCAGGTGCAGGCTGTGCAGCACCAGCTGGGTGGCCTCATCCAGCGCGTTGTCGTAGCTGTGCCCGAAGGTCAGTCCGGCTTCGTTGAAACGGCTGGTGCCGTAGCGGATCAGATCGATGATCGTGTGGAGTTCGGCGGCCGTTTCAGCGGTCATGGCGGTACTGCGGGCAAAGTGGCCCCCGATTATAGGGGCTGGCGCCCGTGGCGGCATCCGTTGCGGCGGAAACGATCGGGCCGCAGCCGGTATGATGGAGCCCATTTCGCGCGGGAGCCCCCATGTTCAATCGCAACGCCGGCATCATCCTGCTGATCGCCCTGGCGGCGGGGCTCGGCCTGCTGGCCGCCCAGCAGGCATTCGCGCCCAAGCCCCCGGCCAACGCCCCGGCCACCGAAGCAATCACGTTGTACCCGCAGCCGCGTGCGCTGCCCGACTTCAACCTGGCGCAGTCCGACGGCACCCGCCTGATCCCGGGCGAGCTGAAGGGCCACTGGACCCTGGTGTTCCTGGGCTTCACTTTCTGCCCCGACGTCTGCCCGACCACCCTGGCCGAGCTGGCTGGCGCGCAGAACCAGTGGGAAGCCCTGCCTGACACGCTGCGCCCGCGGGTGCTGTTCATCTCGGTCGACCCCGAACGGGACAGCGCCACGCGGCTGGGCGAGTACGTGCACGGCTTCCACAAGGACACCCTGGCCGCAACCGCCGATGTGCCCTCGCTGGAACGCTTCGCCACCTCGCTGGGCTTCGTGTTCCAGAAGGTGCCGGGCAAGCACTTCGACGAGAATCCCGAGGATTACACCGTCGAGCACTCGGCCAGCCTGGCCGTGCTCGACCCGCAGGGCCGTCTTGCCGGCCTGGTACGCCCCCCGTTCAACGCGCCGGCCATTGCCCGCGACCTGCAGAAGCTGACCGAGAAAACCGCCCCATGAGCCTCACCACCGCCCTGACGTACGCCCTGCCCCATCGCCTGCTGTCCTCGATGGCGCGCTCGCTGGCGTACTCGGACGATCCGCGCGTGTCGCGCTGGCTGATCGACACGGTCACCCGCAAGTTCAACGTCAACCTGGACGAAGCGGCCAACCCGGACCCGCGCAGCTATCCGACCTTCAACCAGTTCTTCACCCGTGCGCTGAAGCCGGGCGCGCGCGTGGCCGATGCCGATCCGCGCAGCCTGGTGATGCCGGCCGACGGCCGCATCAGCCAGCTGGGGAAGATCGAGGCCGGCCGCATCTTCCAGGCCAAGGGGCAGTCGTTCACCGCCGCCGAGCTGCTGGGCAGCGACGAAGACGCCAAGCCGTACAACGACGGCCTGTACGCCACCGTGTACCTGTCCCCGCGCGACTACCACCGCGTGCACATGCCGTGGACCGGCACCCTGCGTGAAACCGTGCACGTGCCGGGCCGCCTGTTCAGCGTTGGTCCTGCGGCCGTCAACGGGGTGCCGCGCCTGTTCGCCCGCAACGAGCGCCTGGTCTGCCACTTCGACACCAGCTTCGGGCCGATGGTCAGCGTGATGGTCGGTGCGCTGCTGGTGTCCGGTGTGGAAACCGTATGGAGCGGCGAAGAAATTCCGCACTATGGCGATCGCATCACCCGCAAGGATTACCGCGGCCAGGGCATCAAGCTGGAGCGCTTCGCCGAGATGGCGCGCTTCAACTATGGTTCAACCGTGATCGTGCTGCTGCCGCCGGGCGTGGCCGAGTTCGCACCGCAGCTGGGCGCCGAAAGCCCGGTGCAGCTGGGCCAGGCGCTGGCGAAACTGCGCTGAGGTACATGTAGAGCCGAGCCCATGCTCGGCTGCTGGCTGCAACCGGTCATGCATTTCTGTGGGCAAAGGAAGCCGAGCATGGGCTCGGCTCTACAGCCAGAAGCGCGTTACTGCAGGGCCGGGGCCGGGCCGACGTCCATGCCGTCGTAATCTTCCACGCCCTTCTCCGCGGCCAGCGCCGCGAACTCCTGGTTGCGACGGTCCAGCGAGGCTTCGTCGTGGATTTCCACGCGCTCCACGTGCAGCACGTGGAACGGCGCATCGCCCTCTTCCGGCTCCTGCTCGAACAGTTCCACGAAGATATAGCCCTGCGCCTGCAGGTGCCCTGCCAGTGCCTGCAACGGCTCAGCAGTGGAGTGCACGAAGAAGTACCCCCACAGCAACGGGCCGTTGATGTCCCAGTCGGTGTTTTCGCGGAGGTTGGCGAACAGGTTGCGGGTGTCTTCGAGGTCCATGCGGATTCCAGGGGTCGGGGGAATTACTTGTCGCAGCCCTGCAGCTTCAGCGTCTGGCCGTGGCGCAGGCTGTAGGCCGGGGCTCTCAGGCCATTGGCGCGGGCCAGGGTCGGCACGTCGCACTGGAACTTCGCCGCGATGGCACCCAGGGTTTCGCCCTTGCCCACCTTGTGGCTGCGCACCGGTTTCGGCCGGGCGGCCGGTGCCGGGCGCGGCGCCGCCACCGCAGCCACCGGTGCGGTCGGCACGCTGGTGGATGCGGCCGCGTCGGCCACCGGCACCACACCACCCACCGCCACGCTGCCGGTGTAGCTGGCCGCAGTCGGGCGCTTGATCGCCGCATTCAGATCGGCGGTGATCAGGGTGCGGGCCAGGTCGGCGCGCGGGCCACTGACACAGTTGCGCTGGTACAGGCCGGCGATGCGGGTGGTAGCGTTGATCAGCGTACCGGCCGGAATCCAGCCATCGGCTTCATAGCGCGGGTTGAGGTTGCGCAGCGCGCGCATGTAGCCATCGCGCGTACCGTGGCTGCCCAGGCAGATGGTCAGTTCGTAGATGGTGGTGGACTTGGCAAGGCGCAGCGTGGCCGGCTGGGCGCTGATCTTCGGGAACTCCACGCCGTACTGCTGCGGGTGCAGGAAGATCCAGGCCGCGGCGATCACCATCGGGACGTAGTCCTTGGTCTCGCCCGGGAACTGGTTGTAGACGCTGTCGGTCCAGAAGCTCTGCCCAGCACTCTGCTTGAACACGCGCGCGGCACGGCCTTCGCCACCGTTGTAGGCGGCCACCGACATTTCCACGTTGTTGTTCAGTTCGCGCAGGCGCTCGTTGAGGTAGCTGGCGCTGGCTTCAGCGGCACTGCGCGCATCGAAACGGGTATCGAAGCCGGTGCCGTCCGGGCCGAGGCCGAAGCGGCGGCCGGTGGCCGGCATGAACTGCATCAGGCCGGCTGCGCCGGCACGCGAGGAGGCGTGCACGCGACCGTTGGATTCCTTGGCCATGATGCCGAACAGCAGTGCCTCGGGCAGGCCACGCTTCTCCCACTCCGGCCACATCACCGCGCGCAGGTTCTGGTAGTTCTCATAGCTGGTGAGCAGCGCCGGGCGCATGTCGGTCAGCCAGCGGCGAATACCGGCCTGCACGGCCGGGTTGTATTCGACCATGCTGTCGAAGGCGTGCCGCTTGTCGTTGAGCAGCGCGGCGGCGCGGGCGGCTTCGGGCACGTCGGCGGTGAGCGGGCCGATGTGGTCGGGGTCGGCTTCCAGGCGGTCACCGCCCTCGTCGGCGACGTCATCGCTGGCGGCCGCATCGGCGTCGTGCTTGAGCAGGCGCTTGTAGCTGGCCAGCAGGGTGCCCATCTGGCAGCCCTTCTGCTTCACGCAGTCGTTGAGGACATCTTCCATGTCCTCCAGCGCGGCATCGGCCTCGTTGCTGCCCTTGGGGTCGGCGTTGGCGACCAGCAGCAGAGCGTCGCTGTAGCGCTTCTCGGCGGCGGTCATGCGCTGCTGCAGCGCATCCACCTTCACCTTGTCCCGGGCCGAGACCCGCTGTGCATGGGCGTCGGGTGCCAGGGAAACCAGGCCGGCCAGGGCCAGCAGCGGCCAACCGCGGGAAATCAGGACAGGAACGGGCATTGATGGCACTGTGTGCGAAACAGGCAGGCAGAGTAGCGGCGCCGCCAAGGTCCGGGCAAGCCGACCTTCGGACCGTCACCGCCGGCGGTTAACATTGGGCTATTCACCACAAGGGCTGGACCATGGATCCGATTCTGCTCGGCAAAGGCATTACCGACGATATTGCCGTCACCCTGCTGCCGAAACTCGGCAACCGCCACGGCCTGGTGGCCGGCGCCACCGGTACCGGCAAGACCGTGACCCTGATGACTCTGGCCGAGGGCTTTTCGCGACTGGGCGTGCCGGTATTCCTGGCCGATGTGAAGGGCGATGTCTCCGGCCTGGCCGTGCCCGGCACCGGCGCCGAGAACCTGCTCAAGCGCGCCGCCGAGATCGGCGTGGCCGACTACGCGCCGGCCGCCAGCCCGACCCTTTTCTGGGACCTGTACGGCAAGCTGGGTCACCCGGTGCGCACCACGGTCAGCGAGATGGGCCCGACCCTGCTGGCGCGCATCCTCGAGTTGAACGACACCCAGTCCGGCGTGCTAGACATCGTGTTCAAGCTGGCCGACGACCGTGGCCTGCTGCTGCTGGACATGGACGACCTGCGCGCCCTGCTTGGCCTGGTGGCCGAGGAGCGCAAGGACATCTCCACCGAATACGGCCTGGTCAGCGCGCAGTCCATCGCTGCGATCCAGCGTTCGGTGCTGCGCCTGGCGCAGGATGGCGGCGAGAACTTCTTCGGTGAGCCGGCCCTGGAACTGGCCGACATCATGCGGGTCAATCACGACGGCCGCGGCGTGATCGGCATCCTCGCCGCCGACCAGCTGGTGCTCAAGCCCAAGCTGTATTCGACCTTCCTGCTGTGGCTGCTGTCGGAGTTGTTCGAGCAGCTGCCGGAAGTGGGCGACCTGGACAAGCCGAAGCTGGTCTTCATCTTCGACGAGGCCCACCTGCTGTTCGACGACGCACCGGCCTCGCTGGTGCAGCGCATCGAGCAGGTGGTGCGCCTGATCCGCTCCAAGGGCGTGGGCGTGTACTTCTGCTCGCAGTTCCCTGATGACGTGCCGGGCAACATCCTCGGCCAGCTGGGCAACCGCGTGCAGCATGCGCTGCGTGCATTCACCCCGCGCGACCAGAAGGCAGTGAAGACCGCGGCTGAAACCTTCGTGCCGAACCCGAAGCTGGACGTGGCCAAGGTACTGAGCCAGCTCGGCACCGGCGAAGCGCTGGTCTCTACGCTGCAGGACAAGGGCGTGCCGATGCCGGTGCAGCAGACGATGATTGCACCGCCGCGCTGCCGGATGGGGCCGATCACCGAGGCCGAGCGTGCCCAGGTGCGTGCCGGCAGCCCGGTCGGCAGCCGCTACGACACCGCGATCAACCGCGAATCGGCCGCCGAACTGCTGGCCCAGCGTGCGCAGAAGACCGTCGAACAGGCGCAGGCGCCGGCCGCGCGCAGCCGTGAGCAGGACGAAGCGCAGGAAGGCGGTTTCGGCCAGGCGATCAAGGATGCGATTTTCGGCACCAAGCGCCGCCAGGGCATGATCGAAACCATGGCCAAGCAGACCACGCGTACCGTTGGCACCAAGCTGGGCAACCAGATCGTGCGCGGCCTGCTGGGCGGCATCTTCGGCGGCAAGCGCTGACCTGCCGCTACTGGGATCGGAGCCCTTTCCGCTGGAAAGGGATCTGGCCCCGCGGTCGGATCCCACCCGCCAGGGCGGGCTCCGCCCCCGCTCCCCCGTTCGTCATCCAGAAAAGAAGTCGCACCACATGTCGCGTTGGCGTCCCCCTGCAGAAAAGAGTACCGCCCTGATCACCGCCTCCGGCCACGCCCGGTTGAAGGCCGAACTGGATGACCTGTGGCGTGTGCGGCGCCCCGAGGTGGTGAAGGCACTGGCCGCAGCCGCCGCAGAAGGCGACCGTTCGGAAAACGCCGAGTACACCTATCGAAAGAAGCAGCTGGGCGAGATCGACCGCCGCGTGCGCTATCTGACCAAGCGGCTGGAATCGCTGCGCGTGGTCGACACCACGCCGACCGATCCGCAGGCGGTATTCTTCGGCGCATGGGTGGAACTGGAGAACGTGGACAGCGGCGACACCAGCCGCTATCGCATTGTCGGTCCGGATGAGACCGACGCAGGCCTGGGCTGGATCAGCATCGATTCGCCGCTGGCGCGTGCGCTGCTGAAGAAGCGGCTGGATGATGAATTCTCGGTGGAACTGCCCGGCGGCCAGTTCACCTTTGCGGTAATCGGGGTGGAATACGAGCCTGTGTAGCGTCGAGCATGGCTCGACTGCCTGCCCTTTGTAGAGCCGAGCCCATGCTCGGCTGATGGGCAAACGCAGCCGAGCATGGGCTCGGCTCTACAACGGCAACCCCACCAGCGGCAACGGATACTGGCGACCGGCACGCAGCGGGCGGAAATAATCGGCATTGCGATAGAAGGCGGAATCCTGCACGCCATGCCAGCCGGGAATACCGGCCAATGGCAGGGGCCGCAGCTGCAGCGGATCGGTCACTGCCCTGCCCTCGGCGATGGCCGCGGTCACTGCGTCAACGCAGGCATCATCGACTTCGTCGCGCACCACCACGCACTTGCCCACCAGCAGACGCCCCGGCAGCAGCGCCTGCTCCATCAGCGCATGGCCGAATACCGCAGCGATGGCGATGTCGCCGCTCAGCCAGTATCTCGATTCGAACAGTGCACGCCAGTCGTGCGCATCCCAGGCGGCCAGCAGCGTGTGATGGCGCACGCGCACGATCACGCCGGTCTCGTCGAACTGGGTCAGTGCCGCCTGTGCGCGATTGCGCTGGCCCGGCGGCATGGATGCGATATGCCTGCACTGCTGCACGTTGAGCGCCTGCTTGAGCTGCGGGTAACGGGCCCACACCAGTGCGTTGAACAGGTCATGCCAGTTGTCGGCGCGGGTGGCGATGCGCCCCTGTGCGATGCGGACTTCGTAGTGCAGGCCGTCCGTCAGCAGCGTGGCATCCTGCTCGACCAGATGCTTGCCGGGCAGCGCGAGGCGTGTCTCGAGCGCTGCAATGGACGGCCACTCCGGGCTGGCCAGCAGGTCACGAACGTCGCGCAATCCGGCAAACACCGGGTGCGCGAACACCTGCGGATCGACCGCCGCACGCGGCGGCGGCACGAAGCGGCGGACGCCGCTGCCGTCACCGGCGGCGGTCGTCGCTGCGGTCACAGCATCTTGAGATCGAATGCCGGGCGGGTGGCGGCCGGCAGCGCGTCACCGTACAGGTCGTGCTCGTCGCTCTCGGTGATTTCCACATCCACGAATTCGCCCACGCGCAGTGGCACCTGGTCGGCATTCTGGATGTGCACCAGGCCGTCGATCTCCGGGGCATCGGCCTTGGAGCGGGCCACGGCGATATCGCCTTCGATGGCGTCGACCAGGCACTGCTGCACGGTGCCGATCTTGGCCTCCAGGCGCGCGGCTGAGATCTGCGCCTGCTTCTCCATGAAGCGGGCCAGACGTTCCTGTTTCACCTCTTCCGGCACCGCATCGGGCAGATCGTTGGCGGTGGCACCTTCAACCGGTGAATAGGCGAACGCGCCCACGCGGTCCAGCTGCGCTTCGTCAAGGAACGACAGCAGCTCTTCGAACTCGGATTCGGTCTCGCCCGGGAAGCCGACGATGAAGGTCGAGCGCACGGTGATGTCCGGCGCGATGCGGCGCCAGTTCTGCACGCGCTCCAGGGTCTTCTCGACCGCACCGGGGCGCTTCATCAGCCGCAGGATGCGCGGGCTGGCGTGCTGGAACGGGATGTCCAGGTACGGCAGGATGCGGTTCTCGGCCATCAGCGGCACCACTTCGTCCACGTGCGGGTAGGGGTAGACGTAGTGCATGCGCACCCACGCATCCAGCTCGGACAGGCCTTCGCACAGCGCCTTCAGGCGGGTCTGGTAGGCCTTGTTGCGCCACATCTTTTCGGCGTACTTCACGTCCACACCGTAGGCCGAGGTGTCCTGCGAAACCACCAGCAGCTCGCGCACGCCACCGCGTACCAGGCGTTCGGCTTCGCGCAGCACCTCATCCACCGGGCGCGAGACCAGCTTGCCTCGCATCGACGGAATGATGCAGAAGCTGCACTTGTGGTTGCAGCCTTCGGAAATCTTCAGGTAAGCGTAATGGCGCGGAGTCAGCTTGATACCGTAGTCGGGCACCAGGTCCACGAACGGATCGTGCTTGGGCGGCAATGCTTCATGCACCGCTTCCATCACGCTCTGGTAGTCCTGCGGGCCGGACACCGCCAGCACGTTGGGGTACGCCTCGCGGATCTGCTCAGGGCGCTTGCCCAGGCAGCCGGTGACGATGACCTTGCCGTTCTGGTTCATCGCCTCGCCGATCGCGTCCAGCGACTCGGTCACCGCCGAATCGATGAAGCCACAGGTGTTGACCACCACCACATCGGCCGAATCGTAGGACGGGACGATGTCGTAGCCTTCCGAGCGGAGCTGGGTAAGGATGCGTTCGGAATCGACAAGGGCCTTCGGGCAGCCAAGGCTGACGAAGCCGACTTTGGGGTTCAGCTGGGACATGGAATCGCGGGACTCTGGGGGCCTGGGCCCCTGCCGGCGTGGCAGGGGTTCCTGGGGGCCGGGGCCTGAAAGGGCGCCAGTATACCGGGGTTGGCGACCTCGCTCTGAATGGCCAGCCGCCCGATCACGCACAGCCGCTGACACCGCGCTAACCCGCGCAGCACCGACAATGCGGGTCTGTTCCCGCAATGAGGTAGAAGCAATGGCCGAGTGGATCACCCTGGATACGCACCACGGCGCGGTACGGGCCTGGCAGGCCCTCCCTGAAGGCACCCCGCGCGGCGGGCTGGTGGTGGTGCAGGAAATTTTCGGCGCCAACCCGCACATCCGCGGCGTAGCCGAGCGCTTCGCGGCCGAAGGCTACGCGGTGCTGGCGCCGTCCTTCTTCGACCTGGTTGATGGCGCAGAAGCCGATCCGGATGCCCTGCCCTATGACGCCGACGGCGTGAAGCAGGGCCTGGAACGGGTGAGCGCGCTGGGCATGGAGAAGGCGCTGGAAGTGGTCCGCGCGGCGGCCACCCGGCTGGCCCCCTACGGCAAGGTCGGCACCGTCGGCTACTGCTGGGGCGGCACGGTAGCGATGCTGTCCGCGCTGCGCCTGGGCCTGCCCTCGGTCAGCTACTACGGTGCGCGCAACGTCCAGTTCCTGGATGAGACGCCCAAGGCCCCGGTGATTTTCCACTTTGGCGCCCAGGACCGCAGCATCCCGCCGGAGGCCGTGCAGGCCCACCGGGAGAAGCTGCCGCAGATGGCCACCTACGTCTATCCGGCCGATCACGCCTTCAACCGGGAGGTCGGACATGCGTATGATCCAGACAGCGCCGCCCTGGCGCTGCAACGCACCCTGGACTTCTTCTCGGAGCATCTTGGATGAGCGATTTCGAACTCGATTCACGCCTGGCCACCGATAGCGTGCTGGTGGCGGAAGGACCGTTGTCGCAAGTGCGGCTGATGAACGACGAACGATTCCCCTGGCTGGTACTCGTGCCGCGTCTGGCCGGGGTGACCGAGTGGATCGAGCTGGACGGCGAGCAGCAGGACAAGCTGCGCACCGAGCTCAACCGCGCCTGCAAGGCCCTGAAGGGCTCCGACGGCGTGGAGAAGATCAACATCGGCGCGCTGGGCAACATCGTGCGCCAGCTGCACTTCCACGTGATCGGGCGTCACGATGGCGACCCGGCCTGGCCCGGCCCGGTCTGGGGCAGCGGGCCGGCGCACCGCTACGAGCCGGCCGCGCTGGACCAGCATGTCGCCTACTGGAAGGAACGGCTAGGATATCCGGCCCACTCCTGAGCGTTCGCCGACCCGATGCGATTCAACCTCGTTGCCGCCATCCTGCTGATCCTGATCGGTCTGTTCATGCTCGCCAGCAACCTCGGCTGGACGCACCTGAACCTGTCCAAGCTGCTGCTGACCTGGTGGCCGGTGGCGCTGGTGGGTGTCGGTATCGCGATGCTGTTCGGTCGCGGGAAATGAAGAAGGCGGCGCATTGCGCCGCCTTCTTCATGTAGAGCCGGGCCATGCTCGGCTGCCTTGACGTCAGGCCGAGCATCGCCCGGCCCCACAAGCTGCCGACAGCCTTCAGGTCCGCGGCAGGGTCACGCCGGTCTGGCCCTGGTACTTGCCACCACGGTCACGATACGACGTCTCGCAGACGTCATCGGCCGCCGCCTGGAAGAACAACATCTGTGCGACGCCTTCGTTGGCATAGATGCGCGCCGGCAGCGGCGTGGTGTTGCTGAACTCAAGGGTCACGTGGCCCTCCCACTCCGGCTCCAGCGGGGTCACGTTGACGATGATGCCGCAGCGCGCGTAGGTGCTCTTGCCCAGGCACACCACCAGGGTGTCGCGCGGAATGCGGAAGTATTCAACGGTACGCGCCAGCGCGAAGCTGTTCGGCGGAATGATGCACTCGTCGGCGGTGATGTCGACGAAGCTGCCCGAGTCGAAGCGCTTGGGATCGACGATGGTCGAGTTGATGTTGGTGAACACCTTGAACTCGCGCGAGCAGCGCACGTCATAGCCATAGCTGGACGTGCCATAGCTGACGATGCGCTCGCCGTTGGCCTGCTTGACCTGCCCTGCCTCGAACGGCTCGATCATGCCGTGCTGCTCGGACATGCGGCGGATCCAACGGTCACTCTTGATGCTCATGCTCTGTCCTGTTGAACGAGGGGGAAACGGGCTGCGCCCGAGGCGGCGATTCTACAGGCGGGCCGACTGTGCCGGCCATGATGCGGATTGGCGCGCCACTTCCATTGTCATCCGCCGTCGCAGCGAAAAGACGCACGCGCAGGATGACTAACAAATGAGACCAGGCCGACCGAGTTAAATCAGTTAGCACATATTTATGTCAAATCCAATCAGCATGTTTGCAATGACACATGTCGACATAAAAATATTTTTTCTTGAAATTCAAATACATGAAGCCATCAGTCGGCCTCCTTGGTGACATGAGCGCCGGATGAACGTTGCATGAGGAAAGATTGATCGTTACGGTTTCATTCATCCTGAACAATTCGTTCAGGTCCTTTGAGCCCAACCGATTTCCCTCTGCAACCGCAAAGGAACACGATGAATCTGAACTTCAATGGACGCAGTCTGAAGCGCACCGCTCTGGCCATGGTCCTGGGAGCCATCGCCGGCACCAGCTATGCGCAGAGCACTTCCGGCGACATCGTCGGTACCGCTACGTCGGCTGACAAAGTGCAGGTCAAGAGCCTGTCTTCCGGCGCCACCCGCGAGGCGAACGTCAGCGCGGATGGCCGTTTCCGCATCTCCCAATTGCCGACCGGCACTTATGAGGTCACCACGGTCAGTGGTGGAAATCCGGTTGCGACCACCCGCGTCACCGTGGTCGCCGGACAACAGTCGTTCGCGACATTCGCCTCGGCGAACAGCAGCGGTGCAACATCGCTGGATACCGTCAACGTGCGCGCCCTGGGCGCGGCCAACACGATCGACCTGGGCAGCGTTGAATCGCGTACCACCTTCACTGCCGACAAGCTCAATTCATTGCCGGTCGCCCGCGATATCACCAGCGTCTCGCTGCTGACCCCGGGCACCGTCGCATCGAGCGGCTATTTCGGCCCAGCCTCGTTCGGTGGCGCGTCGGCTGCGGAAAACAGCTACTACGTCAACGGATTCAACGTCACCAATCTGTATGACAGCCTGTCCTTCTCGGAGATCCCGTACCAGGCCATCGATCAGCTGGACGTGCAGACCGGCGGCTATGGTGCTCAGTACGGTTTCTCCACCGGTGGCGTGACCAGCGTCAACGTCAAGCGCGGCACCAACGAATGGAAGGGTGGTTTCAGCTGGACCGGCACCCCGGACTCGCTGCGTGAAAAAGCTCCGGACACCTACTACAGCGATGGCTCGCTGTTCCGTTCGTACGACAAGAACAGCAGCAGCTCCAACGTGTACAGCGTCTGGGCTGGCGGTCCGTTGATCGAGGACAAGCTGTTCGTGTTCGCGATGGGCCAGTTCAGCAACTCCAAGACCGGCAACTTCGGCAACCGCGGCTCCCAGTACACCACCAATGGCCGTCCGCCGTCGGCTGCGGCATTGTCGACCAGCGCCTATGACTATGAGTCGAAGACGCCCTACTGGCTGTTGAAGGTCGACTGGTACCTCAACGAGAACAACCACCTGGAGTACACCGGCTTCGACAACAGCCGTCGTTACTCGTATGACTACTACACTGCGGCCTATGACAGCCCCAACGCTGGCGGCGAACCGGCCAAGACCGGCGACCTGGGCCAGTTGATCGGCAAGAGCGGCGGCCAGACCGACGTCTTCAAGTGGACCAGCTATCTCACCGAGAACCTGACCGCATCCCTGCAGTACGGGCAGATGCGCAATCGTTCATCGGAACACACCATCAGCGCCGATGGCGTCTTTGATGCCTACAACGGTGACATCAACAGCCCGCAGGGTGCGTGCCCCTATGTGCTGGACTACCGCTCGGCCACCGGCGGCACCGGCCGCCAGATCGGCTGTGCGGTTGCCAGCACCGTCGGTATCTTCGGCGGCCGCAACGAACGCAAGGGCACTCGCCTCGACTTCGACTGGCAGCTGGGCGACCACAAGGTCGGCTTTGGTTACAGCGATGAAAAATGGACGTCCGTGCAGGGCACCTCGTACTCGGGCGGAGCACTTTGGTACCTGTTCGACGACTACGCCAATCTCGTGAACTTCCGCAACGGTGGTTCGATCGAGATCAAGCAGAAGTCGTGGTATCTGCAGGACAACTGGCAGATCACCGACAACTTCATGCTGTACGGCGGCATTCGTAACGATTCGTTCAACAACAAGAACTCCGACGGTGCAACGTTCGTCAAGCAGGACGACATCTGGCAGCCGCGTTTTGGCTTCTCGTGGGACCTGTTGGGTGATGGTCGCAGCAAGCTGTTCGCTTCGGTGGGCCGGTACTCGCTGCCGATCGCGGCAAACGTGGCACTGCGCGCAGCCAGCGCCTCCTACTACCTGGACCAGTACTACACCTACGACGGCATCGGCGCCAATGGCGCTCCGAACGTCACCGGCAGTTTCGAGGATGGTGCGAACGACTCCGTGGTCAATGGCGAAAGCGGCGTCACTCCGGATCCGCGCGCAGTCGCGTCCAAGGGCCTGAAGCCTTACACCCAGGACGAACTGATCATCGGTTATCAGCAGCAGGTCAGCTCGTCGATCGATTTCTTCAACGACTGGACCGTTGGCATCAAGGCGACCTATCGCCGCGCCAACAAGGTGATCGACGACACCTGCGACTCGCGCTCGCTGTACAACGCCGCAGCTGCCGCAGGTTATGACCTGTCCAACTGGTCCGACCCGTGGACAGTGCCGGAAGGCCTGCCCGGCTGCTGGATCTACAACCCGGGTAGCGACCTGAAGGTCACCCTTGATGTGGATGGCAACGGCACGGCGGAAGAGATCACTGTTCCGGGCGCCAGCCTCGGCCCGAAGGCCAAGCGTACGTACAAGGCCGTCACCCTCAGCGCCGACAAGCAGACCGAACGTTGGTATGCCAGCTTCTCTTACACCTGGTCCAAGCTGGAAGGCAACTATGAAGGCCTGGTCAAGAGCACCAACGGCCAGGATGACACCGGCACCACGTCGGACTTCGACTTCGCCGAGATCATGTATGGCTCGGACGGCTACCTGTTCAACGACCATCGCCACAGCATCAAGCTGTTTGGTGGTTACAAGTTCACCGACGAGTGGTCGGTCGGCGTGAACATCCTGGCGCAGTCCGGCGCACCGAAGAGCTGCCTCGGCGGCGGCTATGGCAGCTTCGACACCGAGTACGGCTACTCTGGCGTATTCCACAGCTGCGAGCTCAATGGCCGGGTTCCGGCAGACGACATCGCCAAGGTCGGCAGCGCCGGCCGCACGCCATGGCAGTTCACCGTCAGCCCGAACATCACCTATACGCCGAACTGGTTGGAAGGCCTGAGCCTGCAGGTGTCCGTGCTCAACGCCTTCAACAACATCAAGCCGGTGCAGGTGTACGAAACCAAGTACGGTCGCCCCAGCTCCGCTCCGACCATTCGCAACTACTACAACTACAACACGCCGAAGTACTTCAACGATCCGCGTGCCGTCCGCTTCCAGGTCCAGTACGACTGGTAAGCAGCTTCCTCTCCAGGAACGCTCCAACTTGCCGCCGGCCTTGCGCCGGCGGCTTTTTCTTTGCAGCTGTGATCAGAGCAGCGACGACAGGATCGGAATCGAAGCGCGCGGGCGCTTGCCCACTTCTTCGATCAGGCGCTGCGCGGCATGGCGGTAGGCCTGGGCCGGGACCGAATCGGGCTGCGCCACGGTGATCGGCGTACCAGCGTCGCCCTGCTCGCGGATGCCGATCTGCAGCGGCAGCGAACCCAGCAGCGGCACACCGTACTGCGCGGCCATGCGCTCGCCGCCGCCCTCGCCGAACAGGTGCTCGACGTGACCACAGTTGCTGCAGGTGTGCACCGCCATGTTCTCGACGATGCCCAGCACCGGCACCTCGACCTTCTCGAACATCTTCAGCGCCTTCTTCGCATCCAGCGTGGCGATGTCCTGCGGCGTGGTGACGATCACCGCACCGGCCAGCGGGATCTTCTGGGTCAGGGTCAGCTGGATGTCACCGGTACCCGGCGGCAGGTCGATCAGCAGGAAGTCCAGGTCGTCCCACAGGGTGTCGTTGAACAGCTGGGTCATCGCCGACGTGGCCATCGGCCCACGCCAGATCATCGGCGTGTCTTCCTCGATCAGGTAGCCGATCGACATCGTATCCACACCGAACGCACGCAGCGGCTCAATGCTCTTGTTGTCGGGGCTTTCCGGGCGGCCTGACAGGCCAAGCATGGCCGGCACGCTTGGGCCGTAGATGTCCGCATCAAGGACGCCCACGCGTGCACCGAGCTGCTGCAGCGCCACTGCCAGGTTCACCGACGTGGTGGATTTGCCGACACCGCCCTTGCCCGAGCCGACCGCAATGACATTGCGGATGCGGGCATGTGGCGTCAGTCCCTTCTGGACCTGGCTGGCATGGGGGCGACGGGGAGAACTGTTCACAACGGGCACCAGCGGTATCGGGGGGAATAACCCAACATCATACAAGCTGGACGTAGCCTGACTGAAATTCAGGATTGCTACAGATTCGTGCACAGGTTGTTAAGTTCATGTTACGTTCGCTAAGCACTGGTTTTGGGCTGCGTCGCTGTTTCACGGCACCCACGATGGCGCATGCGCAGTGCCGTATTCGTATTTGCTCTTTGAACGGAACTACATGAAAGACCTTCGCAATTCCGCACGTCGCAACACCCTCGCTGTCGCCTTGATCTCCGCCCTGGTCGCCGCCTCGCCGGCAATGGCCCAGGACAAGGCCACCAACCTGGACAAGATCACCGTCACCGGCTCGCTGATCCCGCAGACCCAGGTTGAGACCCAGACCCCGGTCATGACCATCAGCGCTGAAGCCATCCAGTCGCGCGGCTTCAACAGCGTCGCCGAAGTGCTGCAGCAGTCCTCGCTGACCACCGGCGGCATCCAGGGCGGCCAGACCTCCGCCTCGTTCACCCAGGGCGCTGAAGCCGCTGGCATGTTCGGCCTGAACCCGGGGTACACCAAGTACCTGATCAACGGCCGCCCGATGATGTCCTACCCGGCGCTGTACAACGGCGGCGACGCGTTCAACAACATCAGCGGCATTCCGATCGACATCGTCGAGCGCATCGAAGTCCTGCCGGGTGGCCAGTCCTCCCTGTACGGTTCGGACGCGATCGCCGGCGTGGTCAACATCATCCTGAAGGACCACATGGAAGGCGGCAGCCTGTCCGTGCGTGGCGGCACCACCACTGAAGGCGGCGGCAGCAGCTTCCGCATCAGCGGCGCCCACGGCTTCTCGGCACTGGACAACCGCTTCAATGCACTGGTCAACGTGCAGATCGAAAGCAGCAACCCGATCTGGGGCTACCAGCGCGACCTGACCAAGCAGAACAACACCCACGGCTACACCGCACAGCTGCCGTCGAACGACTTCGCCGTCATCGACGCCAAGACCAATGCGCTGTACATGATGGACCCGAGCAACTGCGCCAACGTCGCCGGCCAGTTCGATGGCACCACCGTGCTGGCCAACCGCCCGACCGGCCAGTCCTGCGGTTCGGTCTTCGGCGCCGGCTACAAGACCCTGAAGAACGGCAAGGACAGCGGCCAGTTCTACTCGTCGATGACCTTCGACGTGAACGACAACTTCCAGCTGTTCGCCGACGTGCTGTACAGCAAGGAAAAGACCGAATACACCTCGGGCTCGAACTACCTGTGGTGGGGCACGAAGAGCGGCATGGGCGGCTTCTACGACCAGGCGTCGGGCAAGCTGGTCAACCTGCAGCGCGCGTTCGCTCCGGAAGACATCGGCGGCGAAGGCTACAAGGGCATCCTGAACAACGACAAGAGCCGTGCTTACCAGGTCACCCTGGGCGGCAAGGGCGCGGTCGGCAACTGGGACTACAGCCTGAGCTTCACCCGCGGCGAATACCGCCTGGATGAAAGCAAGTTCCAGCGCTTCGGCAATGCCATCAACAGCTACTTCACCGACAAGGTGCTGGGCCCGCAGCTGGGCACCAAGGATGGCTTCGGCATCTACAACACCAACTGGGGCGCGTTCTACTCGCCGATCTCGCCGGAAGATTTCGCTGGCTTCACCGGCTACACCACCAACCATGCCCGCACCTGGCAGAACCTGGCACGTGCGCAGGTCACCAATGGCTCGCTGTTCTCGCTTCCGGGCGGTGATGCCGGCCTGGCCGTGGTCGTCGAAGGCGGCAGCGAAGGCTGGGACTACAGCCCGGACCAGCGCCTGCTGGACGGCGATGTGTGGGGCTCGTCGGCTGTTGCCGGCAACGGCCATCGCAGCAACTACGCGGTGACCAGCGAGCTGCGCATGCCGCTGCTGGAGTCGCTGACGGTGACCGCTTCCGGTCGCTATGACGCCTTCAAGATCGCCGACAACACCGTCGACAAGGCCACCTACAGCGTGGGCGTTGAGTTCCGTCCGATCGAAAGCCTGCTGTTCCGCGGCAAGTACGGCACCGCCTTCCGCGCGCCGACCCTGCCCGACGCCTTCCAGGGCCGCAGCGGCTACTACGCTGCCAACTCGACCGACTACTACCGTTGCGGCGAGCTGGGCTACACCCCGGGTAACACCGACGCCTGCCGCTACGCCGACAGCGTCTCGGTCTACTCCGAGCGTGCCGGCAACCCGGACCTGGAGCCGATCACCGCCGACGTCTGGAACGCGGGCATCGTCTGGGCGCCGATGGCGAACCTGTCGATCTCGGCCGACTACTACAACTGGAAGATCGAGAACGAAGTCGATACGGCCAGCACCGACCAGCTGCTGCTGGCTGAGTACTACTGCCGCAACGGCCTTCCGAACGGCTCCTCGGCCACCTGCCAGAACGTGACTGACTGGGTCACCCGTGACTCGGCCGGCAACCTGAGCTCGCTGTACACCCCGAAGATGAACGTGGCCCGCCAGAACCTGCAGGCCGTGACCGTCGGCTTCAAGTACCTGCAGGACATCGGCCGCTTCGGTTCGCTGCAGTTCTCGGGCAACTACACCAACATGCTGAAGCGTGAAGTGCAGGCGCAGCCGGGTGAGGACTTCCAGGACCTGCTGGGCAACCCGAAGTCGATGTGGAACTACGACAGCTACGCCAAGGTCCGTTCCGACGCGTCGGTGGCCTGGTCGCTGGACAAGTGGACCACCACGCTGTACGCGAACTACATCGGCCACACCCCGAACTACCTGGCAGGCCTGAACGGCTACGAGTACACCCACGCCGCGTCGGGCTACAAGGCAGGCAAGTGGGCTTCGTACACCACGTACAACCTGAGCGTGAACTACCGCGCGCAGGATGACCTGACCCTGTCGCTGATGGTCAACAACGTGTTCAACAAGATGCCCGAGCAGCAGGCCCACAGCTACCAGGGCACCTCCGGCACGCCGTTCAACAACTACCTGTACAACGTCTACGGCCGCACCGTGTACGTGCAGGCCAAGTACGACTTCGGCAAGTAATCCCGTCGTTTTCCGGACTTAGTGTCTGGACCAGGCCCCGCTTCGGCGGGGCCTTTTTTTTTGGGCAATGAACAACCCGGAAAATAATCTAATAAATGTCTCGATTATTAATACGGTCATTTGATCGACATTCATTCCGCCACACTCGGCAAAACCAGACAGTATCTGCAAGTTGTTGTTTGAAAAGAGAAGAGGACGGAATTGTGACGAAGCTCGTCAAGCTTGGTTACAAATCGGTGCATTTCAAATTAAGCGCATGTTAGGTTTCAGCGACCGCGCGCGGCATGACCTGTTGACGCGGCCGAACAGAAACCGAGCCCCTGGAAGGGAAAACGCGTTCTTACGATCACACGGAGTAATCGCATGTCTCGCAGTCGCTTCTTGTTCTCACGCCACCCGCTCACCAGTGCCGTGCTCAGCGGCTTGTTCCTTGCCAGCGCCAGCACTGTCGCGCTCGCTCAGGAAAGCAAGAGCGCGGCCACCAACCTTGACCGCGTCACGGTCACCGGGTCGCTGATTCCGCAGACGCAGATCGAAAACCAGACGCCGGTGCTGACCATCAGTGCTGAGGCGATCCAGGCGCGCGGCTTCTCCAGCGTTGCCGAAGTGCTGCAGCAGTCCTCGCTGACCACCGGCGGCCTGCAGGGCGGCCAGACCTCCGCGTCGTTCACCCAGGGCGCCGAAGCGGCCGGCATGTTCGGCCTGAATCCGGGCTACACCAAGTACCTGATCAACGGCCGCCCGATGCTGTCCTACCCGGCGCTGTACAACGGCAGCGACGCGTTCAACAACATCAGTGGCATTCCGATCGACATCGTCGACCGCATCGAAGTCCTGCCTGGCGGTCAGTCGTCGCTCTACGGTTCGGACGCGATCGCCGGCGTGGTCAACATCATCCTCAAGGAACGCATGGACGGCGGCACCCTGAACGTGCGTGGCGGCGCGTACTCGGATGGCGGCGGCGCCAGCTTCCGCGTGAGCGCGGCCAACGGCTTCAACAGCCGCGACGACCGCTTCCGCGCACTGGTCAACGTGCAGTACGAAAAAACCAACCCGATCTGGGGCTACCAGCGCGACATCACCACGCAGAACAATCCCCGGGGCTACACCCGCCAGCTCCCCTCGAACGACTTCCTGGTCTTCGATGCGGAAACCGACGACTTCCTGATGATGGACCCGAACAACTGCGCCGGCGTTGCCGGCCAGTTCGACGGCACCACCATCCTCGGTACACGCCGCGCTGGACAATCTTGCGGCTCCGCGTTCGGCGCGGGTTACAAGACGATCAAGAACAGCAAGGAAAGCAGCCAGTTCTATTCGTCGCTGACCTACGATGTGAATGACAACCTGCAGCTGTTCGGCGATGTCCTCTACAGCTACGAAACCGTCAAGTACAACACCGGTGCCGGCTACAACTACTGGGGCACGGATATCAGCATGGGTCCGTTCTTCGATCAGTCCAGCGGTCGCTATCTGGGCCTGCAGCGCGTGTTCGCCCCCGAAGACATCGGCGGCGGTGGCTACCGCGACATCATGAATACCGACCGCAGCAAGTCCTATCAGGTCACGTTCGGCGCACGCGGTTCGATCGGCAGCAACTGGGATTACGAGGCCAGCATCACCCGCGGCGAGTACAAGCTCAATGAGCGCGGTTATGCGCGCTGGAACGATCCGATCAACAACTGGTTCGCCGACAACGTGCTGGGTCCGGTGCTGGGCGAGACCGATGATGGCTACAACATCTACAACCCGAACTGGGGCGCCTTCTATTCCAGACTGCCAGACGGGGCGTTCCAGAGCTTCACCGGTTTCACCACCAGCCGCAGCCGCACCTGGCAGACCCAGACCCGGGCCCAGCTCACCAACAGTTCGCTGTTCAAGCTGCCCGGTGGTGATGCCGGCTTTGCGGCAGTCGTCGAGGGCGGCAGTGAAGGCTGGGACTACACCCCGGATGTACGCCTGACCGACGGCACCGTGTTCGGAACCACCTCCGTGGCCGGCAATGGCCACCGCAGCAACTATGCGGTGACCGGCGAACTGCGCCTGCCACTGCACGACATGCTGACGGTGACGGCCTCGGGTCGGTACGACAACTTCAAGATCGCCGGCAATACCGTTGACAAGCCCACTTACAGTATCGGCGTCGAGTTCCGGCCCTTCGAAAGCCTGCTGGTCCGCGGCAAGTACGGCACCGCGTTCCGAGCACCGTCCCTGCCCGATGCCTTCCAGGGCAAGAGCGGCTATTACGCCAATGGCTCCAAGGACTACTACCGCTGCGGCCAGCTCGGTTTCGATCCGTCCAACACGGTGGACTGCCGCTATGGCAGCGTGTCGGTGTTCGGCACGCAGTCGGGCAATCCGTCACTGAAGCCGATCACTGCCGATGTGTGGAACGCCGGCCTGGTGTGGGCGCCGATCAACAATCTGTCGGTATCGCTGGACTACTACAACTGGAAGATCAAGAACGAGGTCAACACCCTCAGTTCCGACCAGTTGCTGCTGGCGGAGTATTACTGCCGCAACGGTCTGACCAACACCGCAGGCGCCACCTGTGACGAGGTGGCCAACTGGGTCACCCGTGACGCCACCGGCGCCCTGGAGGAGATCTACACGCCGAAGCTGAACGTGGCGCGCCAGAACCTCGAGGCGCTCACCGCGAGCTTCAAGTACGTGCAGGACATCGGCCGCTTCGGCTCCCTGCAGTTCGCCAGCAACTACACCAACATGCTCAAGCGCGAACTGCAGCCGCAGCTCAATGATCCGTTCCTGGACCTGCTGGGCAACCCGTACGCGATGTGGGTGTATGACTCCTACGCCAAGGTCCGCGCCGATGGCTCGATCGGCTGGGCGTTGGACAAGTTCACCACCACCCTGTACTTCAACTACATCGGCCGCACGCCGAACTACATGTCCTACCTGGGTCGCGGCTACGACTTTGTCGACCCGACGTCCGGCTACAAGGCCGGCAAGTGGGGCTCGTACACCACCTACAACCTGAGCGTGAGCTATCGCGCGATGGACAACCTGACGTTCTCGCTGATGGTCAACAACCTGTTCAACAAGGTGCCGGACAACCAGCAGCACTCCTATGCCGGCAACATCGACGTGCCGTACAACAACTCCCTGTACAACGCCTACGGACGGGCGATCTATGTGCAGGCGCAGTACGACTTCGGCAGGAAGTAAGCCCCTCCCTGCTGGACGCCCCGCCCAGGCGGGGGCGTTCCTGCAGAACACCAGGACCCCGCTTCGGCGGGGTCTTTTTTGCCCGATTCCGGCCAAAACGCTGAAATGGATTTTCAATCTTTACTTTCTTGCAACAACCCCCTGAAAAGTCGCGGAATGAAACCTTGCCGACCTGGCTCGACACCCAAGGCCGTTGGATCTGAAAGGAATCGGCAATCACGTTGATCCGCAGTCAGGCGGCACTGCCGGCAACATGAGGCACGCTCTGAGCCCAGCGGAAGTTGGCGACATTGGTGCGCAGCACAACTACGTTCAAAAGCCGTTCGAACGGCCTACCGATCTCCCGTCCGAGCATTGATCGCCTGATGAATCCAATGCCCCGCGGACGGGTTGCTTCGCCGCCTCGTGCAATCTTGAGGTGATGCTGCAAGGCGACCTGGCCGGGCCAGCTGCAGGCGGGTGGGATGTCCCGCCTTGCAGGACGGTCGTCACCCCCTGACCCGCCGGCCTGCTGCAGCTGAACGCACCGTACAGGCATGTCGGGCACAGAGACCCTCGGGTCCCCCGCGCATGTCTCCCCGCGCAAAGCCAACCGCCACTTTGCGCAAAGTTGACCTTAACAGCCCATTCAGCATCCACTGGAAGATCTCGATGCCACGATTACAACTGATACCAAGTCGCTGTATTTGTTGCACTTTTATGTAGCCAACTGATGCGGAATGTGTCAGCTCTCCCAGCAAATGGCCAATTTGCGTTAAGACCATGTTAGGTTCGCGTCAAGTCAGGACGACATCTGAACATCAACATAACAACTGCACGGAAGCGAAAGAATTCTGTCCACTAGGGGGATCCACTCGATGACGTACAACCGCACTCCCGGCCGCCACCCGCTGACCAACGCCCTGCTGGTCGGTCTGATGATGGCCGCTGCCGGCCCGGCCCTGGCCCAGGAAGCCAGCTCAGGTTCCAACCCGATCGACCTCGATCGCGTCAGCGTGACCGGCTCGCGCATTGCGCGTACCGGCTTCGTGACCCCCTCCCCGGTTACGGCCATCACCGCCGAGGAAATCCGTGCCACCGGTGCGAACAACATCGGCGACCTGATGACCCGCCTGCCGGCGCTGACCCCGACCTATACCCTGGGCAACTCGACCCGCTTCATCGGCACCGCCGGTGTGGGTCTGATGGACCTGCGTGGCATGGGCACCTCCCGCACCCTGGTACTGGTCAATGGCCGCCGTCACGTCGGCGCAACCTCCGGCTCCTCCGCCGTGGACGTCAACACCATTCCGGTGGAATGGATCGAGCGCGTGGAAGTGATCACCGGTGGTGCATCGGCGGTGTATGGCGCCGACGCTGTGGCTGGTGTGGTCAACTTCATCATGAAGAAGTCCTTCGACGGGGCTGAAGTACGCGGTCAGACCGGCATGGCCAGCGAAGGCGGCTTCAACCGTTCCTTCATCAGTGCCTCGGCCGGCACCGACTTCGCCGGTGGCCGCGGCAACGCCGCTGTCGCCCTTGAATACAGCAAGCAGGACCGCTTCGTCCGCACCGACCGCGCCATCGGCAACGAGTTCCTGGTGTCGGTGCGCAACCCGAACTACGACAGCAGCAAGCCGTCCAGCGAAAGCAACCCGGAAACCGTGCTGGCAGGCCCGGGCGGCAACCACTCGATCTCCTTCGGCGGTACCTTCAACATTGGTACCTTCAACCCGAACAATCCGGCTACCTGGGGCAACCGCTACCAGTTCAACCCGGATGGCACCTTCCGCAAGCAGCGCTACGACGGCACCGTGGTCAGCGCAACCAGTTGCGTGAACTGTGATTTCGCCGACCTTAACTCGGTTGCCGACCTGCAGCCGAAGTTCGACCGCAAGAGCATCAACACGGTCGTCAACTTCGACCTGACCGACAACCACCGCCTGTACTTCGAGGGCAAGTACACCGAAACGGTGTCCGACTTCCTGGCACAGCCGTCGTTCGACCAGACCCTGCGCATCCAGCGCGATAACGCCTACGTGTCGCCGGAACTGCGCGCACTGATGACCAGCGCCGGCCTGAGCCAGCTGACCCTGAGCCGCTTCAACGTCGACGCCGGCCAGCGTGGTGAGCACGTGGAGCGCAACACCCAGCGCTTCGTGCTGGGCATTGAAGGCAACCTGACCGAGAACTGGACCTACGACGTTTACGGCAATTGGGGCCAGAGCGAAGTCAAGCGCTGGAACCTCAACAACCGCATCAACGAGCGTTGGCAGGCCGGCTTGGATACCGTGGTCAACCCGGCCAATGGCGAGATCGTCTGCCGCACCACGCTGAACCCGAACGCGACCAATCCCAACAACGGCAACCGCGTGTACTCGCAGTTCGCCCGCGAAGGCTGCGTGCCGTTCTCGGTGTTCGGCAACGGAGCTGTGACCCAGGCCGCGCGTGACTGGATGAACGTCAATTCGTTCAACTACTCGCGCCTGCAGCAGTCGGTGTTCAGCGCGTCGCTGGCCAACGGCTCGCTCTTCAGCCTGCCGGCCGGTGACGTCGGCGTGGCCGGTGGTGTGGAATACCGCCGCGAAAAGAGCCGCGAAATCACCGATCCGCTGGCCGCGCAGGGCCTGACCTTCCTCAACGCCATTCCCAACCGCATGGGCAAGTACGACGTGCGCGAGGCCTTCGTTGAAACCACCGTGCCGCTGCTGGCCGACATCCCGGGCATCTACAACCTGACCCTGGACGCCGCAGGCCGCTGGTCGGACTACAGCAGCATCGGCAAGACCACCACCTGGAAGGTGGGCCTGGACTGGACCATCATCCCGTCGCTGCGTGCCCGCGGCACCCTGTCGCAGGCGGTGCGCGCACCGAGCATCGGTGAGCTGTACAACCCGCAGAGCGAAAACTTCGCCACGGTCAACGACCCCTGCAACTACCTGGCCACCAACCCGAACCGCCCGAACACCGCGGCGGACCCGGCACTGCGCCAGGCCAACTGCTCGGCGCTGGGCGTGCCGGTCGGCTGGGTCGACACCTACACTGCCACCCGCCCGGGCGTCAGCGGCGGCAATCCGGACCTGAAGCCGGAACGCGCACGCAGCTTCACCTATGGCCTGGTCTGGCAGCCTGATTTCCTGCAGGGCTTCGGCATGTCCGTCGACTACTGGTGGATCAGTCTGAAGGACGCCATTGGTGCGGTGACCGCGCAGACCAATGCAACCCGTTGCGTGGATTCGCCGGGGGGGATCAACAACAGCTTCTGCGGCTTCATCGAACGCGCACCGGTGGGCGGCAAGACCGATGCTGGCGGCCGCACCTTCCCGGAATACTCGATCAGCCGCTGGGTTGCGCTGAACGAAAACCTGGCCCGCTCGCGTCGCGTCGGCGTCGATCTGGAAATGGACTACCGCTTCAAGCTGGCCGAGGGTGACACCGTCATCCGCCTGGTGGGCACCCGTCTGCTGCAGTCGCGCGAGTGGGCCTTCCAGGCCTTCCCGAACGAGTACGACGAGAACGTCACCTGGGTGACCGATCCGCGCTGGCGTGGCCAGTTGCAGACCAAGTACTCGCTGGGCCAGTGGCGCGCGTCGTGGGACATGACCTACGTTGGCCCGAACCTGCGTGTGCAGCCGAAGAGCTACCAGGCCAACCCGGGACAGACCAGTCCGATCCGCAACGGCTCGTACACGTACCACAACTTCCAGTTCGGCTACCGCTTCCCGGGTGACAAGATCGACGTCTACCTGGGCATCGACAACGCCTTCGACAAGGACCCGCCGGTGAACTACTTCGGCTCCGATGTCGGTTCAGCGATGTACGACAACATCGGCCGTTACATGTATATGGGCGCCACCTACAAGTTCTGATCCATCCAGAACCGCAGCACCCCGACAGGCCCGGCTTTTGCCGGGTCTGTCTTTTTCCGGCCGCGGCCCTGCCCCCTTGCGCCCGGCCATGACCTTCGACACCCTTGCAGGTCAGGCTGGCGGCGTATCGTTCGGCCCACGGCCGTCCTGCGGCCCTTCCCTGACTCACTCGGCCTGGAGGCCATTCAAGTGACCCGTAATCCCAAGATCGTGCTGCTGACCCTGGCCGTTTCGGCCGCATTGGTTGGCTGCGGCAAGACTGAAGCCCCGGCCAAGGACGCCACCGCCTCCACGCCGGCTGCGGCCGAAGCCACCCACTACACGCTGGACGAGAGCAAGCTGCCGGCCTACAACGCTTTCCAGCCCGGCGATCTGGATGCCAGCAAGGACGCCTGTGGCGCCTTCGGCGACTACGTGAACAGCAAGTGGCTGGCCGCCAATGAAATTCCGGGCGACCGCACCAGCTGGGGTGCCTTCACCATCCTCGACGAGCGCTCGGTGGCCGTGCAGCACCAGCTGGCCGAGCAGGTCGCGCAGGTGAAGAACCCGAACCACATCGAGAAGATCGTCGGCGACCTGTGGGCCACCGGCATGGACGAGGCCAAGATCAACGCGCAAGGCATCGAGCCGTTGAAGGCCGACCTGACCGCGATCGACGGCCTGCAGGACAAGGCGGCCATCGCCAACTACCTGCGCAGCAGCGCCGCCAAGGGCGACAACGTCCTGTTCGGCTTCGGCGCCGAGGCCGACTTCAAGAACTCGGCCGTGAACATGGCCTACGCCAGCCAGGGCGGCCTGGGCCTGCCGGACACCACCTATTACACCGACGCCAAGAATGCCGACAAGCTGAAGGCCTACCAGGCGCACGTCGCCAAGGTGCTGGAGCTGTCCGGCTTGGCTGCAGCCGATGCAGCCAAGCAGGCCGAGGACGTGGTGAAGTTCGAGACCCGCCTGGCCAAGGCCTCCAAGTCGCGCGTGGAGCTGTCGCGCAACGTCGAGCTGTTCTACAACCCGGTCACCCTGGCCGACGCCGACAAGCTGACCCCGAACTTCAGCTGGACCGAGTTCTTCAAGTCGCAGGGCGTGGCCGCGCCGGAGAAGTTCTCGCTGGCCATGCCGGCTTTCCATGAGGAAGTAAGCAAGGCGCTGGGCGACACCGATCCGTCGGTGTGGCGCGCCTACCTGCGCTTCCACACCGTGGACAGCGCCTCGCCGTACCTGGCTGACGCCTTCGTGCAGGAGAACTACGAGTTCTACGGCAAGACCCTCAACGGCCAGAAGGAACAGAAGCCGCGCTGGAAGCGCGTGCTGGGCACCATCGAGAACGATGCCGGCGAAGCCTTCGGCCAGCTGTACGTGAAGGTTGCCTTCTCGCCGGAAGCCAAGGCGAAGATGGAAGAGCTGGTGAAGAACCTGGCCGCCTCGCTGAAGGAACGCATCCAGGGCCTGAGCTGGATGAGCGAGGAAACCAAGGCCAAGGCCATCGCCAAGTGGGAAACCTTCACCCCGAAGATCGGTTACCCGGACAAGTGGCGTGACTGGGCGGGCCTGCAGACCCAGCGCGACAGCTATCTGGGCAATGTGCGCGCGGCCAGTGAGTTCAACTACAAGTTCAACCTGTCCAAGATCGGCAAGCCGGTGGACAAGACCGAGTGGGGCATGACCCCGCAGACGGTCAACGCCTACTACAACCCGCTGCAGAACGAGATCGTGTTCCCGGCCGCCATCCTGCAGCCGCCGTTCTTCGATCCGAAGGCCGACGACGCGCTGAACTACGGCGGCATCGGTGCGGTGATCGGTCATGAGATGACCCACGGCTACGATGACCAGGGTGCGCGCTTCGGGCCGACCGGCAACATGGAAGACTGGTGGACCCCGGCCGACAAGAAGAACTTCGAAGGCCTGACCGGCAAGCTGGTCAAGCAGTTCGACCAGTACAAGATCGACGGCCAGGCGGTGAACGGCCACCTGACCCTGGGCGAGAACATCGCCGACCTGGGCGGCCTGGCCACCGCCTACGACGCGCTGCAGAAGGCCTCCGCCGGCAAGGAAGATGCAAAGGTCGATGGCTTCACCCGCGACCAGCGCTTCTTCTTCAACTGGGCCACCGTGTGGCGCACCAAGTACACCCCGGAAAACGCCAAGGTCCGCCTGGCCACCGACCCGCATGCCCCGGCGCAGTTCCGCGCCATGGGTGCGCCGTCGAACCTGCCGACTTTTGCCGCGGCCTTCCAGTGCAAGGCCGGTTCGCCGATGGCCCGCACCGGCGAGCAGCAGGTGGTGATCTGGTAAGCCACGGCTGACGCTGCGGCAGACCTGCAGAGGCCCGGGAATTCCCGGGCCTTTGTTTTTGGCGGCGCCCTGCGAGCGCGGCGTGATGCGTGCATGCCGCGTCGATGCGCGGCTTGCTATAGTGCGCGCGCCCTCAATCCATCACGGATTCGTTCCACATGCCCAACTTCCGTCCGCTTGCCATCGCCCTGGGCATCAGCCTGGCGACCCTGGTCCCGACCCACGATGCGTTCGCCGCCGCCAAGAAGAAGGCCGCACGCGCTCCGGCCGTCAGTGCCCAGTGCAGCGACTTCTATGACGCTACCAACGCAGGCTGGCTGAAGGCCAATCCGGTGCCGCAGACCGGCGCCACCACCGCGCTTGGCCAGCTGGTCGACCGCAGCCGCCAGCAGCAGCGTGAACTGCTCGACGCCGCGATGAAATCGCCGCAGGGCAACGTGCAGAAACTGCTGGGCGACTTCTGGGCCAGTGGCCTGGACGAAGCCGCCGTGGAAGCGGACGGTTCCAACCCGATCGCCCCGCTGCTGACCCGCATCAACGCCATCAAGAAGGCCAAGGATGTGCCGGCATCGATCGCCGCGCTGCACCAGGTCGGCATCCCGGTGGCCTTCAACTTCGGCCCCGACGTCGATCTGAAGGCGCTGGACCGTCACATCGGCTACTTCATGCAGGGCGGCATGGGCCTGCCGGACCCGGCGTTCTATACCCGCACCGACGCCGACACCGTAGCCCTGATGGGCCGCTACCGCGCCTACGTCAAGCAGATCCTGGCGCTGACCGGCACCCCGGCCGCCAAGCTGGATGCCGAGTCGCAGGCGGTGATCGCGCTGGAAACCGAGCTGGCGCGCAATGCGCAGTCGCTGGCCGGCATCAACAACCCGTTCAACAACTACGCGCCGATCTCCACCAAGGAGCTCAACAGCCGTTACCGAAATCTGCAGCTGGATGCGTTCCTGAAGGCACAGGGCGTGGATGACGACCTGGTCTCGCTGGCCGACCCGGGCCTGTTCAAGCAGCTCGACGGCATGGTCACCAAGCTCAAGCCGGACCAGTGGAAGGCCTACCTGCGCTGGCGCGTGGGCGACTCGATGGCGCCGTACCTGTCCAAGGCCTATCGCGACGCCGAGTTTGAATTCCGTGGCCGCGTGCTGCGTGGCGAGACCCTGCCGCCGCAGCGTTGGGAAGACGTGCTCGATGCGATCAACGTGGCCGCTGGCCCGATGGTCGGCCGCGAATACGCCGCCCGCTACCTGTCGGCCGAAGACCGTCGCCAGGCGGCGTGGATCGTCGACAAGGTGCGCGAAGTGCAGATCGAAGCGGTCAAGAACAGCAGCTGGATGAGTGCCGAGGCCAAGACCGAAGCGCAGGCCAAGCTGGCCGCGCTGAAGATCGAGATCGGCACCCCGCTGCGCGACCTCGACTACAGCGTGCAGCCGATGGGTCGTGGCTCGTTCGGCGGCAACATGCTGATTGCTTCAACCTGGCGCCATCGCGAGGAAATGAAGCGCATCGGCAAGGGCAACGCCGACCGCCGTTGGGACGTGCTGCCGCAGCAGCCTTCGCTGGCCTACGATCTGGCCCAGAACCGCCTGATCGTCACCGCCGCGATCCTGCAGGGGCCGGTGTTCAACGCCAAGGCTGACGCCGCCGACAAGTTCGGCAGCTTCGGTGGCCTGGTCGGCCATGAGCTGACCCGTGCGATCGACGCCAAGGGTGCGCTGGTCGACGCCAAGGGCGAGCTGCGCAGCTGGTGGACCCCGGCCGACAAGACCGCCTGGACCCTGCTCGGCAACCGCGTGGCTGCGCAGTACGGCGCCTACGACTTCCCGGGCGTGAAGGGTGCCAAGGTCAACGGCACGCTTACCCAGGAAGAGAATCTGGCCGACATCGCCGGTCTGGAACTGGCCTGGGCGGCCTACACCGCACAGGAACCGAAGGCCAAGCAGACCCAGCAGCAGGGCTTCTTCCGCGCCTGGTCGGCGCTGTGGGCGCAGCAGCTGTCTCCGAACGAGGCCGTGCGCCGCCTGACCGCCGACATCCGTGCACCGGGCCTGTGGCGCAGCAATGGCACGCTGGCCAACCTGCCGGCCTTCGGTGCCACCTTCAGCTGCAAGGCCGGCCAGCCGATGCAGCGCAGCGAAGCCGAGCAGATCAAGGTCTGGCGCTGAACCAGCTGCCACACGGTAATGCAGAGGGCGCCTTCGGGCGCCCTTTTTTTTGCGGGTGCAGCACGATCCCGGGTTAACACCGGGCGTGCTATCGCTGCAGCTTCGTCCAACGCGGAGCCCCGACATGGCACACAAGAACACCATCTGTGTCTGGTACGACAACGGCGCGCTCGATGCCGCCACCTTCTATGCCAGCATCCTGCCCGACAGCGCGGTGACCGCCGTGCATCACGCACCGGGCGACTACCCCGACGGCAAGGAAGGCAACGTACTGACCGTCGAATTCACTGTCTGCGGCATCCCCTGCGTCGGTCTCAATGGTGGGCCTGCGTTCAAGCACAGCGAAGCGTTTTCCTTCCAGATCCAGACCGAGGACCAGGCTGAGACCGACCGTCTGTGGAACGCCATCGTCGGCAACGGTGGCCAGGAGAGCCAATGCGGCTGGTGCAAGGATCGCTGGGGCATCTCCTGGCAGATCAGCCCGCGCATGCTGATCGAAGCGGTGACCAGCAAGGACAAGGCATTGGCCAAGCGCGCCTTCAACGCGATGATGCCGATGAAGAAGATCGACATCGCGACCATCGAAGCGGCAATCAAAAAAGGGGACGGAGGGGATTAAGTCGTTTCTCCCCCTGCACTCAGATGCAGATTGCGACTTGATCCCCTCCGTCCCCTTTTTCCAGAGGTGCTGATGTCCTGGGATGCGATCATCATCGGTGGTGGCCACAATGGCCTGGTCTGCGCCGCCTACCTGGCACGTGCCGGAAAGAAGGCGCTGGTCCTTGAACGGCGCGGCGTGCTCGGCGGCGCCGCAGTCACCGAGGAGTTCCATCCCGGCTTCCGCAACTCGGTCGCGTCGTACACGGTCTCGCTGCTGCAGCCGAAAGTGATCGACGATCTGCAGCTGCATGCGCATGGGCTGCGTATCGTCGCGCGTCCGGCCAACAACTTCCTGCCATTGCCGGACGGCCGCCACCTGTTGTCGGCGCCTGGCCGCACCCAGGCCGAAGTCGCCAAGTTCTCCGAGCGGGACGCACAGCGCCTGCCCGCGTACGAAGCACGCCTGGAGATCTTCGCCGACGTGCTGCGCGCATGGGCCTTGCGCGCGCCGCCGGACCTGGGCGTAGCAGGCGGTTGGCATACCCTGCCCGCCCTGTGGCAGATGGGGAAACTCGGCCGCGAACTGGCGACACTGGATGCTCCACTGCGCCAGGAACTGCTGGACCTGTTCACGCTGTCGGCGGCCGAGTATCTGGATCGCTGGTTCGAAAGCGAACCGATCAAGGCGCTGTTCGGATTCGATGGCATCGTCGGCAACTATGCCAGTCCCTACACGCCGGGCAGTGCCTATGTGTTGCTGCATCACGTGTTCGGCCAGTGCAACGGCGTGAAAGGTGCATGGGGCCATGCGATCGGCGGCATGGGCGCGATCAGCCAGGCCATCGCCGCCGCTGCACGCGAGGCCGGTGCGGAGCTGCGCATGGAGGCTGGTGTGCAGCGCGTGTTGATCGAGCAGAGTCGCGCAGTGGGCGTGGAACTGGCTGATGGCGAAGTTCTGCGCGCACGTACGGTGATCGCCAACGTCAATCCAAAGCTGCTGTACGAACAATTGCTGGAACCGTCGCAGGTGCCCGCTGCCACACGCGAACGCATGGCGAACTGGCGCTGCGGTTCGGGCACGTTCCGGATGAACGTGGCGCTGTCTCGGCTGCCGGATTTCAGCGCCCTGCCCGGCCGAGGCGATCACCTCAGCGCCGGCATCATCATGGCACCCAGCCTGGACTACATGGATCGCGCCTGGCTGGACGCCCGCCGCGATGGCTGGTCACGCGAACCGATCGTGGAAATGCTGATTCCCAGCACGCTGGACGATTCCCTGGCCCCGCCCGGACAGCACGTGGCCAGCCTGTTCTGCCAGCACGTGGCACCGGTGTTGCCTGGGGGCCGCCATTGGGATGATCACCGGGAAACCGTGGCTGACCTGATGATCGCCACCGTCGAACGCTATGCGCCCGGCTTCGCTGACAGCGTCCTCGGTCGGCAGGCGTTGTCGCCGCTGGATCTGGAACGCACCTTCGGCCTGGTCGGTGGCGACATCTTCCACGGCGCGCTGAGTGCCAACCAGTTGTTCTCGGCGCGGCCGATGGTCGGCCAGGCTGGCTACCGCGGCGCCCTGCCCGGCCTGTACCTGTGCGGTTCGGGAACCCATCCCGGCGGCGGCGTCACCGGTGCGCCGGGCCACAACGCAGCGCAGGTGGTGTTGCGGGATCTGTGAAGGTGTGCCGACCAACGGTCGGCACCCACCTGCATGGGAGAAGGTGTGCCAACCAAGGTTGGCACCTACAGCATCAAATGATCCTTCGGATCATTTGATGCTGCGCAGATGGTTCGGGCGCTTCGGTGGACCCGGCGGGCGGCGCTTGTTGAACGGCGATTGCCCGCGCCAGTAACGGATCAACAGCCAGCCGAACAGCATGCCGCCGAGGTGCGCGAAATGGGCCACGCCCGGCTGCCAGCCGGTCATGCCCAGGACCAGCTCACCCACGCCAAACAAGATCACGAAGGTCCGCGCCTTCATCGGAATCGGCGGGAACAGCAGCATCACCCGCTGGTTCGGGAACAGCATGCCGTAGGCCAGCAGCAGGCCGAACACGCCGCCGGAGGCGCCCAGCACCGTGGCCGGGTTTTCCAGCAGCGTCCCCACCAGCAATTGACAGACGCCGGCACCGGCCACGCACACCAGGTAATAGAGCAGGAAGCGCTTCTCGCCCCAGGTCTGCTCCAGCGGCGCGCCGAACATGAAGACGGCCAGCATGTTGAAGAACAGGTGCCCGAAGCTGCCATGCAGGAAGCCATAGGTCAGCAGCTGCCACGGCTGGAAGTTGCCCCCCGGCGAGAACGCATCGAAGCCCTGCTGCAGTGGTTGCAGCATGAACGGCTCGAAGGTCTGCATGCCGAGCAGGAACGGCTGCTGCAGCAGGAACAGGATCGCATTGGCGATCAGCAGGGCCTTGGTGACGGTTGGCAGTCGCGGGAACATGGGAGCACCGGCATGGAACGGCCTCCATCATAGCCGCAGCACCGTGTCTTGTTGGCGACCCTCAGGTCCGGCCTGTTCAGTCGCCAGCGGTGCTCAGCCCGGGCCCCACACGGCAGCATCCAGCGCCGCCGCCGGATCGGTCGCCGGCATCCGGACCCGGCCGTTCTCCACCCGCACGCCCTCGGCACGCAGCCGCTGCGACTGCTCGCGCCACCCAGCCGAACCTTCTTCCATGGCGATGCGTCCGTCCGAGCGCAGCACGCGGTGCCAGGGCAGGTCCGGGTCATCGTTCTGGCCGAGGATGCGAGCGGTCAGGCGCGCACGCCCGGGCAAGCCTGCGCGCATCGCCACCTGCCCATAGCCCATCACCTGCCCCGCCGGAATCGCGCGGATCACCGCCAGGATGCGCGCACGCGCCTGCTCCGGCGTCAGCGCCGCAGACGGGTCACCAGCAGAACGCCGATCAGCACCAGCACGGTGCCGGCGATCTGCGCCGGCCCCATCGGTTCGTCGAGCAGCCATAGGCTCATCACGATGGTGGATACAGGGCCCAGCATACCGACCTGCGCGGCCAGCGACGAACCCACGCGCTGCACCGCCAGCATGATCGCCAGTACCGGCAGCACCGTGCACACGGTGGCATTGACCAGCGACAGCCACTGCACCGGCGCCGGCGCCTGCCACAGCAGCGGCAGTGGATGGGTCACCGCGAAATGCAGCAGCACCAGCACGCTGGCCACACAGCTGGCATAGGCGGTCAGCCGCACCGCACCGATGCGCGCGACCACCTGCCCACTGCCGAACAGGTACAGCGCGTAGCTGAGCGCACTGCCCAGCACCAGCAGGCTGCCGACGATGATCTGTCCGCCCTCGCGCTGCAGGTCGTGCCCGAAGGCCAGCAGCACGCCCAGATAGCTCAGCACCAACGCACCGATCTGCCACCGGCCCGGCCGCTGGCGCGCCAGCAGCACGTTGATCAGCAGCACCAGGGTCGGGTTCAAGTAAAGAATCAGGCGCTCCAGAGTCACGCTGATGTACTGCAGTCCCTGGAAGTCGAGCAGGCTGGACAGGTAGTAGCCGGTGAAGCCCAGCCACAGCACGCGGGCGCGGTCGGCCCAGGACAGCGGCGTGGCCCGGCGTGCAGCCCACACTGCCATCACTACGAACAGCGGCAGCGCCATCAGCATGCGCAGGGCGAGCAGCGTGGTGGCATCCACGCCGTGACGTAGGCCGAGCTTGACGATGATGGCCTTGCCGGAGGCGGCGATGGCGCCGATCGCGGCCAGGCCGATACCCCCCAGCGCGATGCGCGGGGAAGCGGTGGCGATACGGGAAGCGGGGCTGGACATCAGGACGACGGCGGGCCGCACGGGGCGGCCAGGGAAGGCGTAAGGGCGTCCATTGTCGCATGGGTGCGCCTGGCGCCCGCCTTGTAGAGTCGAGCCATGCTCGACTGCCTTTCCACCGCAGTCGAGCATGGCTCGACTCTACAAAGAGCGACGGCCGAGCACAGGCTCGGCTCTACAACCGCCCCGCTCAGCGCATCAGCACCACTTCCTCGGCCGAGGTCGGGTGGATCGCCACGGTGTCGTCGAACTGGGCCTTGGTCGCGCCCATCTTCACCGCCACTGCGAAACCCTGCAGGATCTCGTCGGCCGCTTCGCCCAGCAGGTGGATGCCCACCACCCGTTCTTCCGGACCCGCACAGACCATCTTGAACAGGCTGCGCTGGGTACCGTTGGCCAGCGCCTGCAGCATCGGACGGAAACGGCTGTGGTAGACGCTCACCTGGTCGAAACATGCACGCGCGTCTTCCTCGCTCATGCCCACAGCGCCCAGCGGCGGATGCGAGAACACCACGCTGGCCACGTTCTCGTAATCCATCTTCGACTGCGGGCGCCCCCCGAACAGGCGGTCCATCAGCCGCCGCGAAGCCGCCACCGCCACCGGGGTCAGGCCCACCTTGCCAGCGATGTCACCCACGGCATGCACGCTCGGCACAGAGGTGGTCTGCCATTCATCCACCTGCACCTGCTGGTGTTCGCCGATGCCGATACCGAGCGCTTCCAGGCCCAGATCACGACTGTTTCCACGGCGGCCGGCAGCGAAGAACACCGCATCGAACACACTGTCGATCGGGCCGTCATGGCCGAACGCACGAACGCGTTCGCCATCGCGCTGCAGTTCGCGCAGGCGATAGCCGAAATGAATCCGTACGCCCTGCTGCTTCAGGTTCTCGGCCAACTGGTCGGTCAGCTCGTAGTCGAAGCGCTCCAGCAGGCGCTTGCCGCGCACCAGCAGGCTCACCTTGCTGCCCAGTGCCTGCAGCAATCCGGCCAGCTCCACTGCAATGTAACCGCCACCGATGATCGCCACCTCGGCTGGTGCCGCACGCAGGTCGAAGAAATCATCGGAAACCAGGCCCAGCTCCGCGCCGGGAATGTCGGGCCGCAGCGGGTGCGCGCCGGTGGCGATCAGGATGTGCTCGGCGCTGTAACGCACGCCATCGCTGCAGGCCACGGTGTGCGCATCGAGCAGATGGCCGCGCGCGGGAATGCGCACCACGCCGGTTTCATCCAGGCGCTTATGGTAGCTGGTGTGGATGTTGCTGATGTAGGCCTGGCGATGGATCACCAGTTCCTTCCACGACAGCGCCGGGCGTGCCTCGACATCGAAGCCCATCGCACTGGCCAGGCCGATGCGCTCGTGCAGGTCGGCCGCCAGCCACATCGCCTTCTTCGGCACGCAGCCGACATTGACACAGGTGCCGCCCAGTTCGCCGGGCTCCAGCAGCGCCACGCGCTTGCCGTACTGCGCGGCCCGGATCGCGCCAGCCAGGCCGGCGGAGCCGCCGCCAAGGACGATCAGGTCGTAATCATAGGGTGCTGTGCTCATCGGAATCGCTCGGGTCGGTAAGGGGCTGGATCGATCGCCGGCGTGCGGCCGCAGACGAGATCGGCGATCAGCTGGCCGGTGCCGGCGCTCATGCTGATGCCGAGCATGCCATGCCCCACTGCAAGCCAGACGTGAGGATGCGCGGGTGCACGGCCGATCAACGGCACGTCGTCCACGCTCATGGGGCGCCAACCGCACCACTGCTCCTGCAGCTGCGCACCACGCGGCGTGCGCAGGTAGTGGTCGGCGGCGTGCTGCAGGGCCTGCAGGCGGGTCGTGCGCAGCTGCGGGTCGGCACCGGCGAATTCCATGGTGCCGCCCAGCCGCAGTGCTTCACGCCAGGCAATCACGAACACGGAATGGTCCTTCAGCACGACTGGACGCTGCGGCACCTGCGCCGGTCGTGACCAGGTCAGCGAGTAGCCCTTGCCGGGTTGGATCGGCACGCGCAGATCCAGTTGCCGTGCCCAGCGCGGTGACCACGGCCCGGTGGCCAGCACCAGCTCGCGCGCCCGCAGCATGCGTTCACCGACACGCACGCGCACACCCTGCGCGTCGGCGCTGAAATCCTGCACGTCCGACTGCTCTTCGATCACCACGTCCTGTGCGCGCAGCACGCGCGCAAGTTCGGCGGTGTAGCGGTCCGGACGCAGCTGCGCATCGCCGGGTAAGTGGATCGCACCGGCAAGGCGATCATGGAACGCCGGATTGTCGCGCGCATAGTCGGCGCCGCCGATGCAGCTTGTGGCAATACCCTGCGCGTTCAGCGCCTCGCACTCGGCAGCATGATGATCGAAATTGCGGGCATCGCCGAATACGTAGTCCAGCCCGCGCGCCTCGAACTCGCAGTCCAGCGCATGCGTCTGCACCCACTGCACCAGGCGCAGCCGTGAATCATTCAACAGTGCGCCGCGCGCCCGCGTGGCGTGCAGCCAGTCACGCGCGTTGCAGCGCGCCCCGAACTGCAGCAGCCAGCGCCACAATGCTGGGTCCAGGCGTGTACGCACGTACAGCGGCGCACGCGGATCGAGCATCCAGCGCAGCGCACGCAACGGCACGCCAGGCGCTGCCAACGGCGGCGCGTGGCTGGGCGTGATGGTGCCGCAGTTGCCATGCGAGGTCGCGCCGCCGACACGCCCACGGTCGATCACCCGCACCTGCCGGCCCTGTGCGCGCAGCGCGAGTGCGGCGGCCAGTCCAATGGCACCGGCGCCGACCACGATCACATCCTCGCGCGCGCCTGCATCGATCAGCCCTGCCCGGCCTCGCGCCGCATCGGCGGCCACTGCCGGTAGGTCATCGCACGCCACAGCCATTCCATCGGGCCAAAGCGGAAGCGGCGCAACCAGACATGCGAAAGGGCCACCTGCACGGCAAACAACAACAGTGCGAACAGCAGCTGCACGCTGCGCGGCATCAGCTCGAAGCCGCCCAGGCCATAGTGATAGAACAACCAGGTGCACAGCAGCGACTGACCCAGATAGTGACTCAACGCCATGCGCCCGACCGGGGCCAGCCAGGCCAACCGCGCACGCCAGTGCACGATCCACGCCAGGTAGCCCAGGCACATCGGCAGGCCTCCGATCGTCACCAGTGCCATTGCGGCTGTCACCGGCAGGTCGTAAGCACCCGGTGCCAGGTAGGGTTTCCAGGCAACCCCCAGCAGCGTGACCACCAAGCCCAGCGGCAGTGCCACCCAACGCAGCACCGCGTACAACCGCGGGAAGCGCTCCGGCGCCGCCAGCGCACCACTGCCGGCGAACCAGCTGCCGATCAGGAACATGCCCAGCACTTCCGGGCCGGTGATCAGCAGCGCGCCCATCGACGTGCCGAACTCGCTCAGGCGCTGCACATTGGCCTGCATCCAGCTGCCCTGCCCATAGACCTGGCGCTGCAGCTCGATGCTCTGCTGCGCGTCGGCGAGCATCTTCTGCACGTCTTCCGCCGAAGCCATCGACACCATCGCGCCGACCAGCAGCATCATCGCCACGCCGCCCAGATAGACGATCACGCCCATCCACGGCAACCAGCTGCGAGGTGCCTCTCGGCAGGCCAGCAACGGAAGCGAGATCAGCGCATACATCACCAGGATGTCACCGGACCAGACCAGCAGCGCGTGGCACAGGCCGATCAGCAGCAGCCCTGCGCTGCGGCGCAGGTAGAAAGGGGTGAAGTCGCGTCCGGCCACTTCGGCGCGTTGCGCCATCACCGCGAAGCCGGCGCCGAACAGCAGCGAGAACAGGGTGAAGAACTTGCCCTGCACGAACACGTAGACGAAAGCATCGGCCCAGTAGTCGATGCCCTGCCAGCGCACGTCGATGCCGGTGAAGGCCAGGTCCAGCGGCCCGCTGAAGGCCTCGATGTTCATCAGCAGGATGCCCAGCAACGCGGCACCGCGCAGCACGTCCAGTAGGGCGATGCGTTCGCCGGAAGCCACCGGCTGCAGGGAAGGAGAAGCGGCGTTCACGGGGCATCCGTCGGGCAGGTCCGCCATTATGCCGCCGGCCCGCGCGCCGTGGATGGCCGCGCCGTGTTCCACAAACGCAACGGCCCGCCGAAGCGGGCCGTTGCTTCCACCATGATCGCGCTGCGATCAGTGCTGGTGGCCGCCGTCACCGTGGACGTGGCCGTGGTCGATCTCTTCCTTGCCGGCTTCGCGCACGTCAACGATTTCGACGTCGAAATGCAGGTCCTTGCCGGCCATCGGATGGTTCAGGTCGACGTCGACGACGCTCATGCCGACCTTCTGCACGGTCACCGCACGCGGGCCGAAGTTGGTCTGCAGCACCACCTGCTGGCCCGGGGCCAGCTTGGTGTTGCCGAAGTGCTTCTTCGGCACGCGCTGGGACAGGCCCTCGCGGCGCTCGCCGTAGGCATCGGCGGCGGTGACGTCGACGCTGAAGGTCGCGCCGGCTTCCTTGTCCATCATGGCGTTTTCCAGGCCCGGGATGATGTTGCCGTGGCCGATCAGGATCGCCAGCGGCTCGCCGCGGTCCTTGGAAGACTCAATCGGCTCCTGGCCGACTTCGGAAACGGTGTAGTGGAAGCGGACAACGCGGTCTTTTTCGATCTTCATGCGCAACTCTGTCTGGATCTGCCGAAGGCAGGCGGGTTGGGGCGGGTTGTCGCCCGGCGGGGACGCCGCCATCATGACGGCCAATCCTAAGGTGGCGCATTATCCGGAGATCATGCACATCACGCCAGTTTCGTCCGGCCTGCGCCGGCTCCTCGCCCCGGCCCTGCTGCTGGCCCTGCCCGTGCTCATGACCGCCTGCGGCGGCGGCAAGGCCACCCGCCCCGCGCCGCCCCCGCCGACGGCGAACTGGCCGAAGACCGTGCCGGACAACCCCGAAGCCGCCAACTCGGTGCTGATGCGTGCCATCAGCCTGGTCGGCACGCCCTACCGCTACGGCGGCAACACCCCGGATTCTGGCTTCGACTGCAGCGGCCTGGTCGCCTACGTCTATCGCGAAATGCTGGACCTGCGGCTGCCGCGCACCTCGCGCGACCTTGCGGCAGTACAGGGTCCGAAGATCGATCCGCAGCGTCTGGCCACCGGCGACCTGGTGTTCTTCGGTAGCCGCGGCAGCGTCACCCATGTCGGTATTTATGTCGGTGAAGGGCGTTTCGTGCATGCGCCGAGCACCGGCGGCACCGTGCGCCTCGACTCGCTCAGCGGTCCCTACTGGAAGGACCACTACACAGGGGCGAAACGCGTCCTTCGCTAAAATGAACAGGCTATATGTTCAAAGCTGTGACGTACATCACCGTGCAACTAACGATTTACTAACGGAATTTTTAACTTATCCGCGCTTTTACAGGGCATGATGCCCCATCGTTTTTTTTCCTGTGACCGACGCGTGACGACTGACGACCTGAAAAGCGAAGGCCAGACTTCCGTATCTTCACGTAGTGCCCGCCCGCTGTTGCTTGGCCTGGCACTCTGTCTGACCAGCCTTCCGGCCTGGTCGCAGACCGCTCCGAACCGTTCCTCCGATGTGACCCCGGCCCCGGTGGCCGAGAGCACCGCCCGACCGGCCGCCAAGGCCGAGGCTGCCGCTCCGCAGCGCAGCCGCGTCGACGCCGCCGCCAGTGCCACGCTGGCCGCCCTGCTGCCGCACCTGGCCGCCAACGACACCATTCCGCTGATGGACCGCTCGGCTGTGGTGGCCGGCGACCTCAGCCGCCTGCTCGCCAACTACGACACCAGCAGCGCCGCCAATGGCAGCGTTGTCGGCACCGCTGCCGACAACGGCAAGGTGCAGTCGCTGCTGCGCCGCGCGATGACCCTGCTGGGCACCCCGTACCGTTGGGGTGGCAGCAACCCGGACAGCGGCTTCGATTGCAGCGGTCTGGTCGGCTACGTGTTCCGCTCGGCCCTGGGCATCGAGCTGCCGCGCGTCTCGCGCGAGATGGCCCACGATGACAACGCCGAACTGATCAACGACCGCACTGCACTGGCCGCGGGTGACCTGGTCTTCTTCGGCCGCAAGGGCCGCGTCGACCACGTCGGCATCTATGTCGGCGACGGCCGCTTCCTGCATGCACCGAGCTCGGGCAAGGACGTCCGCGTGGACACCCTGCTCAGTGGCTATTGGGGCAACAAGTTCATGCAGGCCCGCCGGGTCGACCTCTGACCCGCTGGCGCTACGGCGCCGCCTGAAAGACAAAAAGCCGCTGCCCCGCAGCGGCTTTTCTGTTGGGCCCGTAATGGTGGGTAGATAGATGCCGCCCCCCCCCTCTGTCAGGTGGGTGCGGACCGTTGGTCGGCACTGTCTCCATCCGCGCATGGCGTGGATCTACCAGGACCCGCCTTGGCCGCCACCGCGCCAGCTCCCAAACAAAAGGCCCGCCGGGTCAGGGCGGGCCTTTTACATCGCCACGCAGTCTCAGGCGCGTGGCGGCGTCGGATCAGGATCGTCCACACCCACATTGCTGGACGGGTTGTCATACACCGCCTGGTCGAGCAGCCCGGTTTCCTTGGCCACGATCACCGGCACCAGCATCTGGCCCGTCACGTTCGTCATCGTGCGCATCATGTCCAGGATGCGGTCGATGGCATACAGGTAGCCGATGGTCTCCAGCGGGAGATTGGCCGCGCTCAGCACGACCGTGGCCATGATCACCGCAGTACCCGGTACGCCAGCGGTACCGAAGCTGCCCAGCACCGAAGCGATCAGCACCACCACGTACTGTTCCGGGGTCAGCGGCACGCCGCTGTACTGCGCGATGAACACCGCGCACAGCGCCGGATAGATCGCGCCGCAGCCGTCCATCTTGATGCTGGCGCCCAGCGGCACCGCGAACGAACCGTAGTCCTTGTTCACGCCCAGGTTGTGGGTGATCGAACGCAGCGCCACCGGCATCGCGGCGAAGCTGGACGAGCTGACGAAGGCCACCTGCATGCCCGGTGCCGCGCTGCGGAAGAACTTCAGCGGGTTCAGGCCATGCGCCAGCAGCAGTGCGCTGTAGACCACCACGATGTGCAGGGCGCAGGCCACGTACAGGGCCAGCACGAAATGCCCCAGCGGCAGCAGCTTCTCGAACCCGTAGCTGCCAACCAGGCCGGCGATCAGGCCAAAGGTGCCGATCGGGGTGACTTCCAGCACGAAGCGGGTCACCTGGATCATGATGTCGCTCATCTGCCCGACCAGCTTGCGCGCCTCGGTCACCTTCTCGCCGAGCTTGACGATGGCAAAGCCGACCAGCCCGGCGAAGAAGATCACCGGCAGGATCGAGCCACGACCGGCGGCCAGCACGGTCTCACCGGCCGCGTTGACCTTGGTGCCGATGCCGGACAGCGCGTAGAAGACATTGGCCGGCACCACGTCCAGCAGCACCTGCACCACGCTGGGCACTTCACGCGGCACGTAGTTGCTGGCCATCGTCAGCTGCAGGCCACCGGCGCCGGGCTGCAGCACGGTGCCCACGCCCAGCCCGACGCACACCGCCAATGCAGCGGTGATCACGAACCACAGGAAGGTACGGCCACTGAGCGCGGCGACCGACTTCTGCCCGTGCAGCGACGAGATCGCGTTGATGACCGCGAAGAACACCAGTGGCACGGCGATCATCTTGATCAGGGTGACGTACAGCTCGCCGAGCGGGCCGAACCACGTCTCCGCGGCCGGGCCGAGCGCCCAGCCGGCCAGCGCGCCGAGCACGAAGCCACCGACCACGCGCTGCCAGAATGGAATCCGCAGCCAGGCAGAGACCAGCTTCATAGGCAATCCAGAGGGGAAGGAAGGGATGCTGGCACGATAGCCCAACGCGGCCCGCAGAACGACCGCCCGACCGGCAAATCAGTGTGTCATCGGCGTGCCTTGCGGGGCCGGGCATAATGAACGTCCCGTTACAGTTTGTGAGAACCCAGCGTCCATGCGCCGTTCCGTCTCCCTGTTGGCCGCCTGCGCCACCACCCTGCTGCTGGGCGCCTGCGCCAGCACCGCCCCCTCGTCCGCTCCGGCCGGCCTCAAGGTCGCCGTCGACCCCGTCGCCCACCCGGCCGGCGAAACCCCGCAGTGGTGGTACCGCAGTGGCGCCGCCCAGGCCGCCGCCAACGGCGCGATGTCCGGCAAGGCCAAGAACGTCATCCTGTTCCTCGGTGACGGCATGAGCCTGACCACCGTGGCTGCCTCGCGCATCTACGAGGGCCAGCAGAAGGGCGGCTCCGGTGAAGAGAACCTGCTGTCCTGGGAGCGCTTCCCGGCCACGGCATTCAGCAAGACGTACAACACCGATTCGCAGACCCCGGATTCGGCCGGCACCATGACCGCCATCACCACCGGCGTGAAGACCCACATGGGCGCGATCGGCGTCAGCGCCGGCAGCCGCACCGACTGTGCCGACAGCCTGTCCAAGGGCCTGCTGACCTGGCTGCAGCTGGCCGACAGCGCCGGCCTGGCCACGGGCGTGGTGTCCACCGCGCGCCTGACCCATGCCACCCCGGCCGCGACCTATGCGAATTCGCCCGAGCGCAACTGGGAAAACGACACCGACCTGACCGAAGCGGCCAAGGCGGCCGGCTGCAAGGACATCGCCCAGCAGCTGCTGTCGACCTCGCGCTATGGCCGCGGCCCGCTGGTCGCCCTCGGTGGCGGCCGCGGTGAATTCACCACCGTCGAAGAACGCGACCCGGAATACGACGACAAGGTCGGCCAGCGCCTGGATGGCCGCAGCCTGGTGCAGGAATGGCAGCAGGCACATCCGCAGGGCGCTTATGTGTGGAACAGCAAGCAGCTGGCCGCCGCCGCCAATGCGCCGGCCATCCTCGGCCTGTTCGAACCGGACCACATGCGCTACGAGTACGAGCGCCCGCAGGATCCAGGCGGTGAGCCGAGCCTGGCCGAACTGACCGCAGCAGCGATCAAGAACCTTTCAAAGCACCCGGAAGGCTACGTGCTGATGATCGAAGGCGCGCGCATCGACCACGCCAACCACAGCGGCAATGCCTACCGTGCACTGACCGAGACCGTGGCCCTGTCCGACGCGGTCCGCGTGGCCAACGAACTGACCTCGGCCGATGACACGCTGATCATCGTTACCGCCGACCACTCGCACACGCTGAACTTCGTCGGCTACCCGGCGCGCGGCAACCCGATCCTGGGCAAGGTGAAAGACAAGGGCGGCGAAGATGGTGCCGGCAAGCTGGACTATGCGCTGGACGGCACCGGCCAGCCGTACACCACGCTGAGCTACGCCAATGGCCCGGGCCATACCGGCAGCAGCAACCAGCAGCCGGCCGGCCCCAAGCGCTACCCGCACAACCCGAGCAGCTTCGAACCGGCCAACGGTCGCCCGAACCTGCGCGAGGTCGACACCGAGCATCCGGACTACATGCAGGAAGCACTGGTGCCGATGAAGTCCGAATCGCACGGCGGTGAGGATGTCGGCATCTGGGCACGCGGCCCGGGCAGCAAGGCGATCCGCGGCACGCTGGAACAGAACGCGATCTACCACATGATCGTGCAGGCCACTCCGGCCCTGCGCGAGCGCCTGTGCCAGGCCGGCACCTGCGATGACAAGGGCGTGCCGGTGCAGCTGCCGGCACCGACAGCCTTCGAACGCAAGGCCGAGACCAAGTGATCGCACGGCAGGCCCGCCCTGTCCCTGTCAGCGGCCGCTTCGCGCGGTCGCTGGCCCTGCTTGGCGTGCTGGTCACTGCCACTGCCACTGCAACGGCACAGGCACCGGCGTGCAAGCTGCTGACCGACGAACACGGGTTGTGGCCGCTGCCCAACTGCGAAGTGGTCGATCACCGGCCGAAGATCAGCGCCGACACGCTGAAGGACCTGAACTACGACGACCACGGCCTGGCCGTGGTGTACGCCCACCAGGGTTTCCACTACGTCAACCGCAAGGGTCGCAGCCTGCCGGTGCTGACCTGGGACAACGGTCCGGAAACGCCGCAGGAAGGCCTGCTGCGCGGCCGCGTCGGCGACCGCGTGGGCTACTTCGACCTGAAGTTCCGCCAAGTGGTGCCCGGCACCTTCGATTTCGGGTGGCCGTTCCAGGATGGCGTGGCCGAGGTCTGCAATGGCTGCCGCCGCGGCACGCCGGATGCCGACGGCCACACGCCGATGGAAGGCGGAGAGCGGTTCCGTATCGACCGTTCGGGCCGTCGGGTGAAGTAGGGTTTCGGCAGGGCTGCGCCCTGCACCTGCAGACGCAACAGCAACGGCCGAAGCAACAGCAACAGCGTGCATTCCGTGGGAGGGCGGGGCGGTGTGGGGGGGGGCAGGACACGCCGTAAACCCATCCATGTGGGCTCGATGGCGCCATCCATGGCGCCAACGGTCCTGCCCCCCCCACACCGCCCCACCTCTGACAGATCTCCGCGGCTGTTGGTAGGTGTCGACCTTGGTCGACACATCTGTCAAATATCGAATGAGTCATCCACGCATGGCGTGGATCTACTGTGTCGACCAAGGTCGACACCTACCAAAGCGGTGCACGACGCCGTTCCGACAGATCGCGGCCAACTGTCGAAGGCGGGGTGGGTCCGGTTGCGGGAGTGTCCGCGGCATGGATGCCGCGGCCAAGCCCCCATGGATGGGTTTACGGCGTCTCCCGCAACCGGACCCACCCCGCCATCCTTCAGGAACCCCGCTTCTGCTGTTGCTTCGGCCGTTGCTGTTGCTTGCGCCTCTGCGGGTGCAGGGCGCAGCCCTGCCGAGCAACCCTATACTTGCCGCCGTGACTGCCTTCCCTGCCCTCGTTCCGCTGGATGCGCCGCTGCTGGTGGGCTACAGCGGTGGTGTCGACTCCACCGTGCTGCTGCATTGGCTGTGGCGCTGCGCGCAAGCTTCCGGCACTGCGCTGCGCGCGGTGCACGTGCACCACGGCCTGCAGCCCGATGCGGATGGGTGGGTGCTGCACTGCCAGCAGCAATGCGACGCCTGGGGCATTGAGCTGGCCGTGCATCGCGTGCAGGTCGAGAACGGCACAGGCCTGGGCACCGAGGGTGCCGCGCGACTGGCGCGACGCGCCGCATTCGCGGCCGAGCTGCGCGACGGCGAAACGCTCGCACTGGCGCAGCATCAGGACGACCAGGCCGAGACCTTCCTGTTGCGGGCCCTGCGCGCTTCCGGCGTCGATGGCTTGGCGGCGATGTCCACGCACAGCCGCCTTGGCGAACATGCCTTGTGGCGGCCGCTGCTGGCGGTCCCGCGCAGTGCGCTGCTCGATTACGCGCGCCACCATGCGCTGCACTGGATCGAAGACCCCAGCAATGGCGACGACCACGCCGATCGCAACTTCCTGCGCCTGCAGGTGCTGCCGCTGTTGCGCCAACGCTGGCCGCATGCCGCCGCGGCAATGGCGGGCAGCGCAGCGCATTGCGGGCAGACCCGCGAACTCCTCGATGAGGAAGACGCCGAGCTGATCGCACACCTGGAAGTCGCTCCACGCGTGCTGTCGCTGCAGCTGCTGCGCCAGGTCTCACCGGGTCGTGCCGCACGCGTGCTGCGTGCGTGGGTGGCCGGCCACGGTGCGGCACCGCTGCCGGCCACGGTGCTGCAGCAGGCGCTGGACGAGCTGCTGCCGGCCGACAACGATCGTCAGGCCCGTGTGAGCTGGCACGATCACGCGATCCAGCAGTGGCGCGACCACGCCTACCTGCTGCCGGCCCGGCTGCCTGCGCTTCCCCTCGAGTGGCAGGTCGAATGGGATGGCCGCGCACCGCTGCCGCTGCCCGATGGCGGACAGCTGCGCCTGCAGGGCACCCCGGCCTTCGAACGCCCGCTGCAGGTCCGTGCACGCGTGGGCGGTGAGCGCATTCTGCTGCCCGGTCGCCAGCATTCGCACGCGTTGAAGGACTGCCTGCAACGCGAACACCTCGCCCCGTGGCGACGCGCGCAGCTGCCGCTGATCTTTGATGGCCCGCAGTTGCTGGCCGCCGCCGACGTGGTCATCGCGGCCCCTCTGCAAGCCTGGTTGCAGGCCCATGATGCTCAGCTGCAGTGGCGTCCCGGCAGCTGGTGAATTGACCCCCGCGCGCGGCCCGTCCACACTTGCCACATGGCCAAGAAGTCCCCCGAAAACGCCTCCCCGGTTGCCCAGTTCGAGCAGTCGCTCGAATCGCTGGAACAGCTGGTGGAGCAGATGGAAACCGGCGAGCTGAGCCTGGAAGCCTCGCTCAGTGCTTACGAACGTGGCGTCGGTCTGTATCGCCAGTGCCAGCAGGCGCTGGAACAGGCAGAACTGCGCGTGCGCCTGCTCAGCGATCCGGCGCAGCCGGAAGCCTCCGAGCCCTTCGATCCGCCCAGCCATGACGGCTGAGGTTCTGTTCGCGCGCTGGCGCGACCGTATCGAAAGCCAGCTCGACGCCGCCCTGCCCTCGCCTGCCGAAGCACCGCAGCGCCTGCACCAGGCCATGCGCTATTCGGTGCTGGGCGGTGGCAAGCGCATGCGGCCGCTGCTGGTGTACGCCAGTGGCCACCTGTTCGGTGCGCAGCCGGAACATCTGGATGCGGCGGCGATGGCGGTCGAGCTGATCCACGCCTATTCACTGGTGCATGACGACCTGCCGGCGATGGATGACGACGCGCTGCGCCGTGGCAAGCCGACCACCCACATCGCCTTCGACGAAGCTACCGCGATCCTCGCCGGCGACGCCCTGCAGACCCGTGCCTTCGGCCTGCTGGCCGATGCGCCGCTGCCGGCAACGTTGCGCGTAGCCTGCCTGCAGACCCTGGCCCACGCCTCCGGCGCGTCCGGCATGTGCGGCGGCCAGGCCCTGGACATCGATGCCACCGGCCAGCAGCAGACGCTGGCGGCGCTGACCCGCATGCACGCGCTGAAGACCGGCGCGCTGATCCGCGCGGCGGTACGCATGGGCGGACTGTGCGGCCAGGCTCACGAACCGCAGTTGGCCCAGCTGGACAGCTTCGCCGACGCGCTCGGCCTGGCCTTCCAGGTACGCGACGACATTCTCGATGTCGAGGCCAGTTCCGAGCAGTTGGGCAAGACCGCCGGCAAGGACCAGGCGCAGGACAAGAGCACGTTCCCCGCGCTGCTTGGCATGGACGGCGCAAAGGCCCAGCTGCATGAGCTCGCAGCACGCATGCAGGCGATCCTGGCCGGATACGGCGAAGAGGCCGATGCACTGCGTGCGCTGGCGACGCTGGCGGTCGAACGCGATCATTGATCGCTGCGCGCTCGTCGGGCACCGCCCGCAGCTCCCCGCACATGAAAACGCCCGGCAATGCCGGCGTTTTCAGTTCCGCATGCAGCCGGTCTTACTTGATCAGGCGCAGGGTGAACGGGTAGCGGTAAGCTTCACCGTTGTTGGCCTTCACTGCAGCGATGATGCAGAACACCAGGTTGATGACGCCGACGATCGGGGCCAGGATGCCGCCGATGATCACGATCATCAGGATGATGCTGATGACCATCGCGATGGTCACGGTGATCTGGAAGTTCAGGGCTTCCTTGGCCTGGTCGGTCACGAAGGCCTTGCTGGCGTCATCCTTGTTGATCAGCCAGATGATCAGCGCGCCGATGAAGCCGGTGAAGATGCCCAGCAGGTGCGCAGCCAGCGCCATGGTGCGCTGGTCGGCCGGGGCATCGGTGGTTGCCGGCGGCGGCGGGACGTTATCGAATTCGCTCACGACAAAACTCCTTTTCATTGGGTGGTCTTGACCCACCAGCGCCAAGCTGGTTGCGTCAGGCGGGCATAGCTTACGCCATCAATGCCATCAATCATTACCGGCGATGGTCATCCGCCCCAGCAGGATCGAACCGGTCCGGATGTGCGAGCGCGGGTCGACGTCGCTGCCGACCGCCTCGATACTGCTGAACATCTCGCGCAGGTTGCCGGCGATGGTGATGCCGTCCACCGGGTACTGGATCTCGCCGTTCTCCACGCGGAAGCCGCCGGCACCGCGCGAGTAGTCGCCGGTCACGCCGTTCACGCCCTGCCCCATCAACTCGGTCACCAGCAGGCCATCGCCCATCTGCCGCGCGATCTCCTGCAGGGAGCCCGCATTGGCGGCCAGCTGCAGGTTGTGCACGCCGCCCGCATTGGCGGTGGTCTGCAGGCCCAGCTTGCGTGCCGAATAGCTGCCCAGAACGTAGCGCTGCAGTACACCGTCACGGACCAGCGCCGAAGCACGGGTGGCCACGCCGTCGCCGTCGAAGGCGGCCGAGCGCAGGCCACGGCGCAGGTGGGGCAGTTCCTCGATCTGCATCCAGTCCGGGAACAGCTGCTGGCCAACGCTGTCCAGCAGGAAGCTGGCCTGGCGGTACAGGGCACCGCCGGACACTGCCGACAGCAGGTGGCCGACCAGGCTTCGCGCCACTTCCGGGGCAAACAGTACCGGCATGCTGCCGGTGGCCATCGAACGAGGCTGCAGGCGGGCGACGGTGCGCTCGGCGGCACGACGACCGACCAGGCCCACCTCCTCCAGATCCTCACGGGCCAGCGCGCTGGTGTACCAGCCATCGCGCTGCATGCCGTCGCCCTGGCCGGCAATCAGCGCACAGCCCACCGAATGATGGGTGCCACGCTCACGGCCGAAAAAGCCATGCGAATTGGCGTACACCGACAGGCTCTGCATGCTCGACACCGAGGCGCCGTCGGAATTGCGGATCTGCGCATCGGCCTCGCGGCCGGCGTTTTCACAGGCCAGGGCGAGGTCCACCGCCTCGTCGGCCTGCAGCGCCCAGGGGTGCCAGCTGTCCAGGTCGGGGAAATCGGTCGCCATCAGCGCCGCCTCGGCCAGGCCGGCAGCCGGGTCGTCCTCGGTATGGCGGGCGATCGCGCAGGCCTGCTCGACCGTGGCGGCAAGGCTGGCCTCGTTCAGGTCGCCGGTGCTGGCGCTGCCCTTGCGTTGGCCAAAATAGACGGTGACGGCGATACCGCGGTCACGGGTGGACTGCACGGTCTCAACTTCGCCAAGGCGGACATTGACCTCCAGGCCACGGTCCTCGCTGCAGCTGACCTCTGCCTGGCTGGCGCCCAGCGCACGGGCACGGTCGAGCAGCTGCTGGGAGAGGTCGGCCAGCCGTTCCAGCCGGGCCGGGCTGTCGTCGCCGACAGCGACTTCAGGGGCGATCACGTTCAATGCTTTATCCTGTACGGGTTGGGCCCGGCATCACGCCGGGCGACTTTTTTTTGAGATCAGGTAGGAACGATGCGCGGACGCGACGAAGAAACCGGTGAATTCCACGACAAGAGTCGCAGCCAGAACCGGCGCGACGCGCTCGACGTCCTGGCCCTGGGCGAGAAGCTGGTGTCGTTGACCCCCGCCCAGCTGGCGCGCCTGCCGATTCCGGAAGACCTGCTGCCGCATATCGCCGAGTGCAAGCGCATCACCGCCCACATCGCCCACAAGCGCCAGCTGGCGTTCCTGGCCAAGCACATGCGCCGCGAAGAAGACGCCACGCTGGATGCGATCCGCGATGCGCTGGACGCCAACAGTGAAACCGGCCGCCGCGAAGTGGCGATGATGCACCGCGTGGAAGACTGGCGCGAGCGCCTGTTGGCCGAAGGTGACAAGGCGCTGGCCGCCCTGCTGGACGATTACCCGCAGGCCGACCGCCAGCAGCTGCGCACGCTGGTGCGCAACGCGCAGGCCGAGAAGGCGAAGAACAAGCCGCCGCGCGCCTACCGCGAGATCTTCCAGGTGCTGCGCGCGCTGATGCTGCCGGCCGCGCTGGGCCTGAAGGCCGGCGCCGAAGGCGCCGACCCCGTCGAGACCGACGAAGCCGACGAGGACTGAGTCCGCGCCCGCCTGGGCGGTGGCGCTGGCCATCGCCCGGCTCAGGCCTGGGTACCGCCGACGGTGATGCCCTCGATCAACAGCGAGGGCTGGCCGACACCCACGGGCACGCTCTGCCCATCCTTGCCGCAGATGCCCACGCCCTCGTCCAGGGCCAGATCGGTGCCGACCATGCGCACCTTCTGCATGGTTTCCGGACCGTTGCCGATCAGGGTCGCGCCTTTCACCGGTGAGGTGATGCGGCCATCCTCGATCAGGTAGGCCTCGGTAGCCGAGAACACGTACTTGCCGCTGGTGATGTCGACCTGGCCGCCGCCGAAGTTGACCGCGTACAGGCCCTTCTTCACTGAACGGATCATCTCCTGCGGGTCGTGCTGGCCGGCACGCATGTAGGTGTTGGTCATGCGCGGCATGGTCATGTGCGCGAACGATTCGCGGCGGCCATTGCCGGTCGGCGCCACACCCATCAGGCGCGCATTGAGGCTGTCCTGCATGTAGCCGACCAGGATGCCGTCCTCGATCAGCGTCGTGCACTGGCTGGGATGCCCCTCGTCGTCGATGTTCAACGAACCACGGCGTCCGTCCAGCGTGCCGTCATCGACGATCGTCACGCCCGGGGCGGCAACGCGCTCGCCGATGCGGCCCGCGTAGACGCTGGTTCCCTTGCGGTTGAAGTCGCCTTCCAGGCCATGGCCAACCGCTTCATGCAGCAGCACGCCAGGCCAGCCCGGGCCCAGTACCACCGGCATCACGCCGGCCGGTGCCGGTACCGCTTCAAGGTTCACCAGCGCCTGGCGCAGCGCCTCACGGGCGAAGGCTTCCGGGCGGCCGTCGGCGAACAGCTCCTCATAGCCATAGCGGCCACCGCCACCGGCATAGCCGGACTCGCGCCGGCCGTTGTGCTCGACGATCACCTGCACGTTCAGGCGCACCAGCGGACGCACGTCGGCGCCCAGCACGCCGTCGCTGCGGGCGATCAGCACCGTGTCGACGCCACCGGACAGGCTGACCATCACCTGCTTCACGCGCGGGTCGGCGGCACGCAGGTAACCGTCCAGGCGCTTGAGCACTTCGACCTTGGCTTCGTTGCCGATGCCGTCGATCGGGTCCAGCGCCGGATACAGCGCGCGCGCATTGCCCCGCAGCAGCGAACGCCCGGTCTGGGCGCCACCTTCGCGCGAAATCGCACGTGCGGACTGCGCCGCAGCCAGCAGCGCATCGGCATGGATGTCATCGGAGTAGGCGAAGCCGGTCTTCTCGCCGGAAATCGCGCGCACACCCACGCCCTGCTCGATGGAATGGGCACCGTCCTTGACGATGCCATCCTCCACGCTCCAGCTCTCGCGGCGGGCGTGCTGGAAATAAAGGTCACCAAAGTCCACACCGGGGCCGAGCAACTGCCCGAAGGTGCGCTCCAGGCCAGCGGTATCCAGGCCACCAGGGCGCAACAGGCGGTCTTGGGCAAGCGTCAGGGCGATATCAGTCATGGTCCTCGATCTGGGGATTCGGGGGCGCTCAGGCAAGCCCCGTGAACGGGAACACCATGCTCAGCGTGAACGCGAGCGTGGCAGGTCGGTCACCGTCGGCGGAACCGCCGGCGCCGGTGTGGGTGCGGGCGGTGTCTTCTCGCGGCTGCGTTCGATCACTTCCACCTTCGGCTCCTTCCATGGACCGGTCACCTTGTAGGTGCGGGCGCCGATTTCGCCCAACGGTTTGGACAATACCGCATTGGTGGCGGCGCCGAGTGCCGCACCTACCGGGCCACCCGCCACCGCGCCGACCACGGTCAGCAGGTTGCCGGCGCGCGGGTTGACGTCGATGGTCTGGTCGAACTGCTGGTTGCGCAGGTCGGCCTGGCCGCGGATGGTGATGTTCGCCGCCGGACCCTCGATCAGCACTTTGTCGGTACGGGCCATGCCCTGGCCGAACTGCACGCTGCCATCGACCTGGTTGAACGCAAAGCCCTTGGAGAAGAAATCGCGGAAGTCGAACATCAGGCGCCGCGGCAGCTGCGCGACACTGAGCAGGCCGAGCACTCGACCTGCGCCGGGCTCCAGCTCCAGCAACTGGCCGTTGCGCGCGTGCAGATCGAGCCGGCCCTGCAGAGTGGCCAGCTGGAAGTCCGAGGGACCGCCGCTCCACGAGGCCTGCAGCTGGGCCTGACCGGAGCCGCCGCGCAGCTGGCCACCGTAGTCCAGGTTCTGCATCAGGCCGCCCAGGTCTTCACTGCGCACCTGTGCGGTCAGCTCGGTGCGGGCACCGCCGGTGCGGCCCAGCCAGCGACCGCTGATGTCGATCTCCTGGTCCGGCGCACGGAAGCGCAGCTCGTCCACGTTCAGGCCATTGGCCAGCGGCCGCGTACGCAGCACCGCCTGGCCGAGTACGACCTTGCCGAACTGCAGATCGGCAATGTCCAGCGCGAACGGCGGCAGCTTTGCCGGATCCATGTCATTGGCGCCGGCCTGTACCCGCGCGGGCGCAGCCGGTGCGCCCGGTGCGGCCGGCAGCGACTGCCAGTGCACACGGTCGAGCTGGCCGCTGATGGTGCCGCCCTCTGCATTGGGAACAGTCAAACGGCCTGCCAGCGACGGCCCATCCAGGCGTACATCCAGCGCCTGCGGGCCCGGCTGCAGTTTCAGCCGCGTCTGCTCGAAGACGCCGCCGATCAGCATCAATTTGCCGACCTGCACGTCCACCGCACGCAGCGGCATGCCGTCATCGTCCCCGCCTCCACGCGCCAGGCTGATCCACTCCAGCGCATCCAGGGTCGGGCTGCGGCCGTTGACGGTCAGCCCGCTCGGTGGCGGCTCACGGTCGACGTGGTCGCTGCCGAGCGTGACCTGTACGCCGGTCTGGTTGTTGTGGCTGCGCGCGGCCAGGGCCAGACGCTGGCCAAAGGCCACGTCGATGCGGCCAGCCCCCATCGGCAGCTGCGCGGCCACGGTGGTCGCCAGCGGTTCGGCGGCCGGCTTGTCCAGCGGCGCCGGCAGATCCAGGCGGGTGCCCACCAGATCCGAACTCAGGCGCAGTTCGCTTGGCGGCGCAGGCGCCCCGGGAGCGACCTTGGGCAGGTTGACCGCGATCGTCCATGGGGAGGTACCGGTGATGTAGGGCTTGAGCCAGGCCATCTCCGGTGCGCGGTCGATCAGCACGCCAGCATCAAGCGTGGCCGACAGCTTCGATTCGAAGGCCAGTCTGCTGTCGTGCACGTAGCCACCGGCACGCAGGCTCAGGCGGCCGTCCTGGCCGAGGTGGCGCACCGCCAGTTCCTCGGCGCCGAATCCGCCGTTGCTGTAGCGCGCCTGCCCGTGCATGTTGTCGAAGGCGAGCTGGAAACGCTTGTCCACCAGCTTCACGCCGGCCAGATCGACTGTCCCCTGCAGGTGACCGCCACCTTCATCGTGATGCAGCGGCTGCAGCAGATCGAAGGTCACATGCGCCGGGCCAGCAGCGGTGAGGTTGTCCAGGGTATCGCCGTATTCCTTGTGCAATGGGCTCTGCCGCAGCATTGCCAGCAGTCTGCCGGCCTCGCTCTGCGCATCGGCACGCACGTACAGAGGCTGCTGCCCGAAGTCCTGGATGCCCGCCTCGAATTTCTGCACCGCTACACCGGCCAGGTCGCCGCGCCCATGCATGTCGAAGCCGGGGCCGATGAAGGCGATATCGGCATCGACCTGGCTCATCAGCGGCCAGTCGTGCTGGAAGCGGATGTCGCCGTTGGTGATGTGGCCGGTGGCCTCGAAGCGGCCATCGTTGTTGTCGAACGGCCAGTCGTCCAGGTCACCGCTGACCAGGCCGATACCATTTCGCACCTGGCCGCCGGCCAGCGCCATGTCCAGCCAGTCGGTGGCGCCCTTGCTCATCTTGGAGTGGATCCAGAAGCGCTTGGCCGCCGTCATCGGCACATCGTCCAGCTTGGCCGCCAACTGCAGCCAGGGCCGCGTGCCGTCGCCCTGGAACCAGACACCACCGCGCACATCGGCCGCGTAGTCGGTGCCTTCCACGCGCATCGCCGCAGTGCCGATACGCCAGCCACCGCCCTCGTCACGCCAGCCCACGATCTGTCCAGCCAGGTGCAGGTCATGCCGCACGCCAAAGCCGGTGGGCCAATCGAACTGCAGCTGCCGTTGCGGTTGCAGCTGCAGGCTGAAGCCATCGGCGTCGCCCTCGAAATGTCCCCCCAGGCCGCGCAGACCCGGAGAATTGCCAACGCTGGCAAAGCCCAGCGACTGCAGCTCGCCCTGTGCCCGCAACGGGCCATCACGTTCGCCGGCCAGTTGCAGCGCTCGCACATCCAGCTGCGGTTTGGACAGGAACAACCAATGGCGCAGGCCTGGCTCGAGGCGATCACTCAGCGCCAGCGCACGCAGCGCCGTACCGGCCTGTACTTCGCCGGAACTCACCCGCAGCTGCCTGCCAACCTGCAACTGCAGGCCATCGAGCTGTTGTTCGCCGTCTTCGGTCTTCAAACGAAGGCGCGGTACCTGCAGCGCCCAACCATCGGCCTGGCGCTGCCAGCGCAGGCGCGCCTGCAAGCGCTGCAGCTGCAACTGCGGCGTTGCCACGTCGGGCATCGGTGCACCGTCGATGCGCACGTCACGCAGGTCAGAATCGGTGGTCAGCGCCACCGGCGCGAAGTCGCGCAGGGTCAGCCACAGGTTCAGCTCCCCCTTGCCTTCGCGCAGGCGCACGCCACCCGCTGCCAGCAACGGCGACCAGGCATGGAAATCAACAGGATCGGCACCCAGCCAGGCCTGGCCGTTGCCGCGCGCGCGGTCCACGTCCAGCACTGCGGTCAGCGGCAGGGCATCGGTCCGCGCCCAGGCACGCACGCCCACACGCAGGCGGTCGCCATTGACGCGCAGGCGCAGATCGATACGCGGCAGGGTGGTATCGATACCCAGTCCCGGTGCATGCACACCCAGGCGGCCATCGATCACCTGCAGCTCGCCCAGCCGGCGCAGCGCCTCCAGCGGGTCACCGCCCGTGTCTGACTTCGGCAGGCCGCGCACCGACCAGCGGCCGTCCTCGCCCTGCTGCAGGTCCAGCGCCAGGCCACGCAGGCGCAGCTCGGTCAGCGAGCGACCAGGCAGCATCCCGCTGTACATCGACACCAGCACTTCGGCTTCACCGATGGCCAGGCCCTGGCCCGCGCCGATGCGCAGGCCCTTCAGCTGCAGCAATGGACCGCGTCGGGTCCAGGCAGTGTGCAACTGGTCAAAACGTACCGGCTGGCCGGCACGCTCGCTCAGCCAGGCGGCAATCTTCCCGGGATGACGCTCAGCCAGCGGCAGCAGCTGGCTGAGCGTGCCCACCAGCAGTGCAAGCCCGACCAGGCCCACCGCACAGGCGGCAATGATATGACGGCGGATCCTTCGCAGTCGCAGGCGCGGCGGCGCGCTCATCGGCCACCGCCGGCCTGCAGCCGGCGAGGGTCAGAGCAGAACAACATCGAATTGCTCCTGCAGGTACTGCTCGTCCGCCTGGAAGCGGATGCTCTTGCCGAGGAATTCTTCCAGCTCGGCCACCGCCGAAGACTCCTCGTCGGTAATGCGCGCAACGACCTTGGTCGAAGCGATCACCAGCAGGCGCGCCGCATCGAACTGGCGCACCGCGCGGGTGATCTCGCGGAAAATCTCGTAGGTCACCGTCTCGGTGGTCTTGATGCTGCCACGGCCGCTGCACTGCGGGCAGGTTTCCGACAGCTGGCGCTCCAGGCTTTCCACCGTGCGCTTGCGGGTCATCTCCACCAGGCCCAGCGGTGAGAAGTCGTACACCGTGGTCTTGGCATGGTCACGGGCCAGCGCCTTTTCCAGGGTGCGCAGCACCTGGCGGCGATGTTCGGCGTCGTCCATGTCGATGAAATCGATGATGATGATGCCGCCCAGGTTGCGCAGCCGCAGCTGCCGCGCCACTGCCTGCGCCGCTTCCAGGTTGGTGCGGAACACCGTCTCTTCCAGGTTGCGCTGGCCAAGGAACGAACCGGTGTTCACGTCGATGGTGGTCATCGCCTCGGTCTGGTCGATCACCAGGTAGCCGCCGGATTTCAGCGGCACCTGCTTGTCCAGCGCGCGGCCGATCTCGTCCTCCACGCCGAACATGTCGAAGATCGGCCGGTCACCCGAATACAGTTCCAGCTTCTCGGCCAGCACCGGCATGTACTTGGCCACGAAGGCCTGCAGCTGCGCGAAGGTTTCCTTGGAGTCCACCTTCACCTTGTCCACGTCCTTGCGGATCAGATCGCGCACCGAACGCAGCGGCAGGCTCAGGTCCTCATAGATGTTGCTGCACGAGGGTGCTTCGCGGCCACGACGCTCGACCACGTTCCAGACCCGCGACAGGTAGGCGATGTCCTCGGCAATGGCCTCGGCCGGCTGGCCTTCGGCATTGGTGCGCACGATGTAGCCGTAGCCACCATGCTGGGCCGACAGTTCGGTCACCAGCGCCTTCAGCCGCGCCCGCTCGCCTTCATCCTCGATGCGCGCCGACACCCCCACCACCTTGGACTGCGGCAGCAGCACCATGTAACGCGAGGGAATGCTGATCTGCGTGGTCAGGCGCGCGCCCTTGGTACCGATCGGGTCCTTCACCACCTGCACCACGATGTCCTGGCCGTCGCGCAGCAGCTCGACGATCGGCACGCTGGACGGCGGCGGCAGCGTGGTGTTCTCGGTGTCCGCACTGGCCACCGGCGCCGGTCGCACCACGTCGTTGGCATGCAGGAACGCGGCCCGCTCCAGCCCGACCTCGACGAAGGCCGCCTGCATGCCGGGCATGACGCGCTGCACCTTGCCCTTGTAGATGTTGCCGACCACACCCCGGCGCCAGCCGCGCTCGATGTGCAGTTCCTGCAGCATGCCGTTTTCGATCACGGCGACCCGGGTCTCGCGCGGGGTCACATTGACCAGGATTTCCTCAGACATCGGCAGCCTCCCTGGCGGCATCAGCAGTGGGGGCCGGCACGCCGCAGCGCGCCAGCAGACGATCGGTGTGCAGCAGCGGCAGTCCCATCACGCCGGAGTAGCTGCCGGAAAGATGTTCGATCCAGCGTTCGGCCCCGCCCTGGATGGCGTAGGCCCCGGCCTTGTCCAGCGGCTCGCCGGTGGCCACGTAGGTGGCGATGTCGGCGGCGCTGATCGGCGCAAAGGTCACTTCGGAAATGACCAGCTCGCTGTCCAGGCCGTCGGCACCGACCACCACCACTGCGGTCATCACCTGGTGGGTGCGCCCGGCCAGCCGCGCCAGCATCGCCCGCGCGTCGGCGGCATCGGCCGGCTTGCCGAACACTTCACCGTCCAGCACCACCTCGGTATCCGAGCCGAGCACACGCGCCTGTGGGTCATCGGCCAGCACCCGGGCCAGCCCGGCGCGCGCCTTGTCGGCGGCGACACGGCATACATACTGTTCAGCGCTTTCAGCGGGCGCGCGCTGCTCGACAACCTCCAGGTCCAGGGCCTGGAAGGGGCGTCCGAGTCGGGCCAGCAACTGGTTGCGTCGGGGGGAGCGGGAAGCAAGATAGAGCATCGGCACAGCATAACCTGAGGCCGCCACCTGAATCGTCGGCAACCCGTTCCGGAACGCGTTCAACCCCGAATGGGCTCACAGCGCGTTCATCGCTACGACACCACCCTCAACGGCACAACAAGGAGTTCTCCATGCGCCTGACCGCCACCCCGCTGCTGCTTGCCCTGTCCCTCGCCCTTGGAACCTCGATGACTGCCCATGCCGCCCCGTCGTCGCCGTCGGTCGCCGCCCCGGCCGAAGGCACCCTGCTGAACATCTCGGCCAATGCTGAAGCCACCCGCGTGCCGGACGTGGCCACCCTGTCGGCCGGCGTGGTCACCCAGGCGGCCGACGGCAACAGCGCCATGCGCCAGAACGCCCAGCAGATGGACAAGGTGCTGGCCGCGATCAAGGCCGCCGGAATTGCCGAGCGGGACGTGCAGACCAGCGGCGTCAGCCTCAATCCGCAGTACCGCTATGCCGACAACGAAGCACCGAAGATCACCGGCTACCAGGCCAGCAATACGGTCAGCCTGAAGGTGCGCGACATCGCCAAGCTCGGCAAGGTGCTGGACGCACTGGCTGCGCAGGGTGCCAACCAGATCAACGGCCCCAGCTTCGAGATCGACCAGCCGGAGCCGGTCTATGACGAAGCCCGCCTGGCCGCGCTGAAGAAGGCCCAGGCCCGCGCCCAGACCTATGCGAAGTCGCTGGGCCTGCAGGTGCGCCGCATCGTCAGCATCTCCGAGAACAGCAATGGCGGCTTCCGTCCGATGCCGATGATGCGGGCGATGTCGGCCGGCGCCGCGATGGACAAGGCGACCCCGGTCGCGCCGGGCGAATCGACCGTCTCGGTCAACCTGGATGTAGTGTTCGAACTGGGTCGCTGATCCCGCTTGCCACTGCCGACAAGGGCGGATCCCGCAGGGGTTCCGCCTTTTTTCATGCCTGCGGCCTGCACTGGCTGAAGTCCAGCCCAACGATGCCGACCCTGCCTCTAGGCAGTAGCGGCCCCATCGCGCTACTGATGCACTGCCAGCCGCGTGCGGCAACCCCGCCACGGGCCCTGGTGCGTTGAGGACTTCGTCACTGGCATGGAGGTGGACCATGGTTCGTACGTATCCCGTTGCATCCCCGCACTTCGACCCCGCCCGCGTTGCCGCCTGGAGCGCGGCCATCGCCCTGCATCTGCTCGCGTTCCTGTTGCTGCTGATCCCCGCGACCTACCAGGCTGTGCAGGTTCCGCGTGACAAGACCACGGTACGGCTGATCGAGAAGACCCCGCCACCGCCCCCTCCGCCGGTACTGGTGGAACCGAAGGAGGTCGCGCGGGTGGTGCCGAAGCCGCATGCGCAGCCGGTAGCGCCGCCCCTGCCCGCTCCCACCGCAACCGTGGAGGAAACCCAGGGCATCGCGTTGCCGGCAGCCGAACCGTCCCCGCCGCAGCTCGCACCAGGCATCGACAGCTCGACACCGCTGTCCGGAGCACAGCTGCAGTACCGCAGTGCACCGCCACCGGCCTATCCCCTGCCGGCCCTGCGCAATCATGAGCAGGGCACGGTGCTGCTGAGGGTGGAAGTCGACAGCAGCGGGCAGCCGGTCGCGGTCAGCATCGAGCGCAGCAGTGGCTCGCGCAGCCTGGACCAGGCCGCGCGTCAGCAAGTGCTCAAGCGTTGGCGCTTCGAACCGGCCCAGCGCGACGGCGTAGCAGTGCCGGCCATCGGGCTGGTACCGGTGCAATTCTCGCTACCGGACTGATTGTCCAGGGCCGGCCCGGCCACCTGCCGGGCCGGCCAGCACCGCCGAAGTACCAAACTCGGCAAAGTTTGGATTCAACGTTACGGATTAAGCAAAATTTCACTACTTCGTCACCCGTCGGAAACCTAGATTGGCCCGTCCCGGCCCCCTTCCGGAGACAGCCCTCAACGCTACGGTTTTCCAGTTAGGAGAGAAGCTGTGAAACACCTGATCCAACGGCCCGCCAGCCGCCGCCGCACCACACTGGCATCGTCCATCACCCACATCCTTACCGGCGGCACCCTGCTGCTGGTTGGCGCCGTGGCTTCCACCTCCGCCTTCGCGCAGGAGAAGGCCACCAACCTGGACCGCATCACGGTTACCGGTTCGAACATTCCGCGCACCAACACCGAAACACCGTCCCCGGTGCAGGTGGTGACCCGCCAGGAAATCGACCGAACCGGCAAGACCACGGTCGCCGAATACCTGCAGACCCTGACCGCCGACGGTTCCGGCTCGATCCCGAAGACCTTCGGCAACGGCTTTGCCGGCGGTGGCGCCGGCATCTCGCTGCGCGGCCTGGGCGCGGGCTCGACCCTGGTCCTGCTGAACGGCCGCCGCATGGCCACCTACGGCCTGGCCGATGACGGCCAGAAGGTCTTCACCGACCTGAGCACCATCCCGCTCGACGCCGTTGAACGCGTGGAAGTGCTGAAGGATGGCGCCTCGGCGATCTATGGCTCCGATGCCATCGCCGGCGTGGTCAACATCATCCTGCGCAGTGATTTCCAGGGCGCGATCCTGCGTGCCTCCTACGGCACCTCCGGTGACGGCGACGGCAACGCCAAGAAGGCCACCCTGACCGCCGGTACCGGCGACCTGGCCACCGACGGCTGGAACGCGTTCTTCAGCCTGGACGTTGGCAAGACCGACGCGATCAAGATCAGTGATCGCAAGAACCGCAAGTGGATCGGCACGGGCGACATCCGTCCGTGGGGCTATGGCAACAACGCCCAGTTCCTCGGCGGCGCCTACCTCAACAACCGCACCAGCGGTGGCGTGGGTCCGAACGGCTCGGTATTCGACGACCGCGTCCCGCCGGGCACCTCGGCCCAGCTCGTGCCGCTGCCCGGCTGCCAGGGCCTGACCACCATCCCGGGCCAGACCGATGCCTCGGTGGCCGCACACGGCTGCCTGTGGGATCCGAACCAGCTGTACCGTGATCTGACCCCGGAAGAGAAGTACGTCAACGTGTTCGGCCGCGCCAGCTTCGCCTTCGGTGAAGGCGGCGAGATCTACACCGAGATCGGCTACTCGAAGAAGGAAACGATCTTCAGCAACACGCCCTCCGGCGTGTCCGGCAGCTGGGGCTATCCGCTTGGCCCGCGCAATGCCAGCAGCGGCCCGGGCGCCGTGGTGCTGTCGCCGACCCATCCCGACAACCCGATTCCGGGCCAGGCCTCGCGCCTGCGCTACTCGGCCTGGGATGTCGGCCCGCGCGTGACCAACAACACCAACGAGTTCAATCGCTTCCTGGTCGGCGTCAAGGGCAATTGGGGTGACTGGAGCTACGACACCGCCTACCTGCACTCCGGCACCGATCTGGTCAACAAGCGTACCGGCTTCCTGCGCTACAGCGCCGTGCAGTGCGCGCTGGGCAACCCGAACTGTGCCGGCGGCGTGTGGCGTATTGGCGACAATGCCAACCTCAATTCGCAGGCACTGTACGACTACATTTCGCCGACCATCAGCGCACGCGCCAAGTCCAGCCTGGACATGTTCGACTTCACCGTATCGCGCAGCCTGATGGACCTGAAGGGGGGTCCGCTGGGCCTGGCGATCGGTACCGAGTGGCGCAAGACCAGCAACAGCCTGAGCCCGCAGACCTACACCGACCAGGGTGACATCATCGGCCTGGGCTACTCGGCCTACGACGGTACGCAGAATGTCTACGCCGGCTACGTTGAACTGTCGGCACCGGTGCTGGAGCAGCTGGAACTGTCCGGCGCGCTGCGTTACGACAAGTACGAAAGTGGCGAAGGCAAGGCGACGCCGAAGCTGGGCATCAAGTGGACGCCGGCCGACTGGATCGCACTGCGCGCCAGCTACGCAGAAGGCTTCCGCGCCCCCAACCCGGCCGAGAACGGCGACGGTGGCCTGGCCGCCTTCTCCAACGCCCGCGATCCGGTGCGCTGCGCCGCCAGCCCGCCGGCCGATGTCGGCACCAACTGCAGCTCGCGTCCGGTTGCAATCATCACCCGCCCCAACAAGGACCTGAAGCCGGAGGAATCCAAGAGCTACTCGGTGGGTATCGTGCTGCAGCCGACCCCCTCCACCTCGATGACCGTCGATGCCTGGCAGATCAAGCGCACCAACGAGATCGCCCAGGGCTCCACGGCCGATGCCATCGCCGCCGGCAATGTGCTGCGTGACATCGACCTGATCAACGGCATCGCTGGCACCGGCAGCATCCTGGCGGTCAACACCGCGTACATCAATGCCGCCTCCACCCGCGTGCGGGGTATCGATACCGATATCCGCCAGACCTTCGATATCGGCCCGGGCCAGCTGGAAATGGATCTGCAGTGGAGCCATGTGCTGAAGTACGAGCGCACCGACTCCGACCAGACCTTCGACTATGCAGGCACCCACGGCAACTGCGACGTGACCAACTGCATCGGTACGCCGAAGGATCGCATCAACTTCGGTACCACCTGGCGCCAGGGTCCGTGGAGTGTGAGCGGCGTTGCCAACTACATCTCCAAGATGGACAACAAGGATTTCCGTGGCCCGGACGGTTCGTACCAGTTCTCGTACGCCGACGGTACCGACGTCACCAAGATCTCCTCGTTCACCACCTTCGACCTGTCCGGCCGCTGGAACATCACCGAAGCCTTCGAACTGAATGCATCGGTGCAGAACGTGTTCGATCGCATCGCTCCGCTCGACCCGACCACCTACGGTGGCGTGAACTACAACCCGCTGCACTTCAGCGGCGCCATCGGCCGTTACTTCACTGTCGGCGCCAAGTACACCTTCAAGTAATACCGCTCAACGCACCACCGTCGAAGGCCCGGGCACCTGCCCGGGCCTTCGTCGTTGTGCGCCTTGCAGGCATGTTCACGGGCCCACCGCTACCGTGTGCACGCGGCATCACCGCCGCAGGGGATCTGCATGGCTGCGACATCGCAACGCCTGGGCCTGCCCGCGTTGACCGCTCTGGTGGTCGGCTCGATGGTCGGTGCCGGTATCTTTTCTTTGCCACAGAACGTGGCGCGCAGCGCCGGACCGGCCGCGGCGCTGGTCGGCTGGGCGGTCAGTGGCGCCGGCATGCTGATGCTGGCCTTCGTGTTCCAGGCGCTGGCCAACCGCCGGCCGGATCTCGATACCGGCATCTACGCGTATGCGCGCGAGGGCTTCGGCAACTACATCGGTTTCTCCGCGGCATGGGGTTACTGGGTCGCCTCGGTGCTCGGCAACGCCAGCTTCTTCGTGCTGATCTTCAGCGGCCTCGGACATTTCCTGCCGATCTTCGGCGAAGGCAATACCGCGGCCGCGGTGGCCGCGTCGTCACTGCTGCTGTGGACCGTGCACCTGCTGGTGCTGCGGGGCCTGCGCACCGCTGCCATCGTCAACGGGCTGGTGACTGTGGCCAAGCTGCTGCCCATTGCGCTGTTCCTGATCCTGGCCGCCGGTGCCTTCCGCATGGATGTGTTCCGCGCCGATTTCCTGGGCACGCCCGCACTCGGCGACCTCGGCCAGCAGCTGCGCGGCATGATGCTGGTGACCGTGTGGGTATTCATCGGAATCGAAGGCGCCAGCATCTACTCGCGGCGCGCGGCCCGTCGCGCCGATGTCGGCCGCGCCACGGTGATCGGTTTCCTCGGCGTCTGGCTGCTGCTGGTGCTGGTCAGCCTGCTGTCGATGGGCGTGCTGTCGCAGGCCGAACTGGCCGGGTTGCCCAATCCATCCATGGCGTACGTGCTGCGTGCGATCGTTGGCGAGTGGGGCGCGACGGTAATCATCATCGGCTCGATCATCTCCGTGCTGGGCGCGCTGCTGGCCTGGGTGCTGCTGTGCGCCGAGGTGCTGTACGCCGCGGCCGGCGACGGCACCGTGCCCGCGTTCCTCGGTCGCGAAAACACGCGCGGCGTGCCAGCCAATGCGCTGTGGTTGAGCAACGGTCTGATCCAGGTGTTCCTGCTGCTGGTGCTGGTCAATTCCGGCAGCTATACCGGACTGGTGCTGCTGGCCGCGTCGATGAGCCTGGTGCCCTACTTCCTGTCCACCGCGTTCGGCGTGCAGCTGGCCTGGCGTGGCCAGGCCTATGCGGGTGAACCGGGTGCGCGCTGGCGCGATTTCGTCGTTGCCCTGCTGGCCAGTGCCTATGCATTGTGGCTGGTGTATGCCGGCGGCCTCGACAACCTGCTGCTGTCGGTCCTGCTGTACGTACCCGGCGTGGTGCTGTTCGCGTTCACCCGGCACCAGCGAGGGGAAAAGGTATTCACGCGCTGGGAGTGGGCGCTGTTCGGCGCGATCCTGGTGGTGGCGATCGCCACGTTGGTGGCGTTCTCCAGAGGTGAGCTGACACTGTAGAGCCGAGCCCACGCTCGGCTTCGCACGGGCAGCCGAGCATGGCTCGGCTCTACAACTGGCGTTCGGGCAGCATGCCGATATCCCGCATCCAGCGCTCGGCCAGCTGTGGCCACACCGCCACCGGTGCATCCTTCATACGCAGACCGAACGCGTGGCCACCGCGCGCGAACAGATGCATCTCGACCGGCACGCCTTCATCGATCAGCGCCTGGTAGTAGGCGAGTGATTCGCGCACATCGTCGGTGCGATCATCGGTGGCCTGCGCAATGAACGTCGGCGGCACCGCGTCATCCAAGACGATGTCCTTGACCAGGGACAGCCCCTTGCCATGCCCGGCCCACAGATGGCCGGAGTACATCACCATCGCGAAATCCGGGCGACTGGACTGTGAGTCGGCCGCGTCGACCGCCGCGTAGCTACGACGTGCGTGCGTACTCAATCCCGCCACCACGTGTCCGCCGGCCGAGAAACCGATCACCCCCACCCGCTTCGGGTCGATGTTCCAGCGTTGTGCCTGCAATCGCAGCAGGCCCATTGCACGTTGCGCGTCCTGCAAAGCCATCGGTACTGTCGGATTGTCGCGACAGTTGCAGTCGGGATCCCAGTTGGGCCCGGACGCCGGCACGCGGTACTTCAGCAGTGCGCAGGTGATGCCCTGCGCGTTCAACCAATCGCAGATTTCACTGCCTTCCAGGTCCATCGCCAACACCCGGTAACCACCTCCGGGCACCACCATCACCGCGGTGCCATTGGCCGGTGCCTTCGGTGGAAACACGGTGAGCGTCGGCACAGCCACGTTCTGCAACATCGTCCAGCGTTCTCCGCTGGCCCTGGAGGTTGCTTCACTGATCTGCTCGGGACCTTTCAGTTTTGGCGGTGCCTTCACCCTGCCTTCCGGCCACAACGGCAGCTCGGTAGTGCCCTGCGGCGGGTGCCAGGTCGGTGGTGCCGCATTCGCTGCGGCGAACGTCAGCGGCGCAAGCAACAGAGAAACGACGGACAGGAGTGCGCGCACGATCGGCATCCATGGTTGGAGCAGCAGATTGTAGAGCCGAGCCCATGCTCGGCTTCCAGGGTGCAGCCGAGCGTGGGCTCGGCTCTACAACACGGCAAAAAAAAAACCTGCATCTCGCGATGCAGGTTTCTCAAAGTGGCGCCCGAAGTTGGACTCGAACCAACGACCCCCTGATTAACAGTCAAGTGCTCTAACCGGCTGAGCTATTCGGGCAGACGACTAGTATAACCACTCTTCACGCGCGATGGTAGGGGTGATTGGCAATCATTGCGGCAGCCCGGTACAGCTGCTCGGCCACCACCAGGCGCACCAGCATGTGCGGCAGCGTCAGCGGTCCGATCGACCACTTCTCATCGGCCAGCGCAGAGACTTCCGGCGAGTGCCCTTCCGGGCCACCGATCAGGAACGCCAGGTCCCTGCCCTGCCCGCGCCAATGCTCCAGGCGCTGTGCCAGCTGTTCGGAACTCAGCTGGCGGCCCGGCACATCCAGGGCCACCACATAGGCATTCTTCGGCAGCGCGGCGATGACCCGCTTGCCTTCGTCTTCGGTAGCCCGACGCGGATCACGCCCCTTGCCACGCAGGCCGGGCTCGATTTCCACCAGTTCGAACGGCAGCCAGTGCGACAGCCGCTTCTGGTACTCGGCGAAGCCCTGCGCGACCCAGCTGGGGGCGCGTTCACCGGTGGCGATCAGGCGGGCTTTCATCAACGGTCCTCCAAAACGTCGACGGCGCCATCGGCGCCGTCGAAGGATGCATCAACGCGTGGCTCAGGCCACTTCGTCGTCGCTGGACGGCGGCTGGTCGCCGACGGTCCACAGGCGCTCGAGGGCGTAGAACTCACGCACGCGCGGCAGCATCACGTGGACAATCACGTCGCCCAGATCGACCAGCACCCATTCGGCTTCGCGCTCGCCTTCAACACCCAGCGGCATCACGTCGATGTTCTTGGCGAAGCGCACGACTTCATCGGCGATCGACTTGACGTGGCGGGTCGAGGTGCCCGAAACGACGATCATGTAGTCGGCAACGCTGGACCGGCCGCGCACGTCGATCTCGACCAGGTCCTTGGCCTTCAGGTCTTCGGTGGCTTGGCGGACGCTGGCCAGCAGTTCCGGCACGGACGGCGGCGGGCTGGGCAGATCGACCTTGATGGTCTGGGGCTGGGTCTGGTTGCTCAAAGTGGATCGACTCGATAAACGTGGGGGCGATTATACGGGGATGGCGGCGCCGCGCCATTCACGGCCTGGCCGGGCGGTACAGCCCGTGTGCAGCCACATAGTCGGCCACGGCCGGCGGCAGCAGTGCGCGCCAGGGGCCGCCGGAGGCGATCTGTGAGCGCACGGCGCTGGCCGATTCCTCGCGCAGCGGGTGGTGCAGGCGCAGGATGCGCCCGGCCGCGCTGGCGAACAGGGCCTGTTCGTTGTCGGCCCAGCGCCCTTCCAGCGCGTGGCCCAGCTCGCCATCGAGCGAGGCCCGCAGCGGGCTGCCCGGCCGTTCAGCCACAACGAAATGCGCCAGCCCGAACAGGGCCTCCCATTCGTGCCAACCGGCCAGGCCCAGCAGGCTGTCCGCGCCGACCAGCCAGGCCAGCGGCCGGCTCGGGCCGAGTTCGCCACGCAGTTCGCGCAGGGTATCGACGGTATAGGAAGGACGACCGGGATAGCGGGCGGCGCGGTCCAGCTCGCGCCGGTCCAGCAGCAGGCCAGGTTCGTCGCCAATGGCCAGAGACAGCATGCTGCAACGCTGTTCGGCAGTGGCACCGGGCACCGCACGGTGCGGCGGGTCGGCCGCCGGCAGCATGCGCACGGCAACCTGCAGTTCGTCACGGGCGGCCCGCGCGATCGCCAGGTGCCCGAGGTGCACCGGATCGAAGGTGCCCCCGTAATAGATCCGCAGGCTCATTGCTCAGGCCCGCGCCAGCAGGCGCACGGCACGCGGTTCGGCCACGGCCACCAGCAGGCGCTCCAGTGCCAGCCAGGCATCGCCGTCGGCCCGCCCCTTGGCGATGCGGTCGACCAGGCCCGCTTCGGCCACGAAGCGCTCCCAGCGCTTGCCTTCCGGGTGCCGCTGCAGCGCGCGCTTGTACGGCGCCTGCCGCGATTCCCAGATGCCACGCGATTTCATTTCGGCGGCCAGATTGCCGCCGCGGGCCTGCACGCGGGCCAGGCCGGCGCCGGCCAGCAGTTCGCGGATCACCATCGGCATCAATGCGGCCACCGCCTCGCCTTCACCGCGCAGGCCGGCCAGCATGCGCAGCACGGCCGGCGGCTGGCCGGAGAACGTCGCCTCCACCAGCCGGAACACGTCATAGCGGGCAGCGTCAGCCACCAGCGACTCCATCCGTTCCACATCCAATGGCTGGCCATCAGCCAACAGCGCCAGCTTGTCGATTTCCTGTGCGGCAGCCAGCAGGTTGCCTTCCACCCGCTCGGCCAGGCGCTGCACTGCGGCCGGATCTGCGCGCAGGCCCTTGCCGCGCAGGCGGCGCTCGATCCAGTCCGGCAGTTCGTGCGGCTTGATCGCCCACGCCACCGACAGCACGCCGACGCGGTTGACCGCCTCGGCCCACTTGCCCTGATGGGCCTTGCTCCATTCGTTGGCCGTGATCATCAGCACCACGTCCGGCGCCGGCTTGGCGCAGAACTGGCTGATCACCTCGGCGCCGTCCTTGCCCGGCTTGCCGCTGGGCAGGCGCACCTCAACCAGGCGGCGGGCGCTGAACAGGCTGGGCGCATTGAAGCTGGCGTCGAGCTGGTTCCAGTCGAAATCGCGACCGTCGGCGTCGAACACCTCGCGCTCGCCAATACCGGCGGCACGCGCACGTGCACGGATGGCGTCGGCCGCCTCCAGCACGCGCAGCGTTTCCGGGCCGGCAATCAGATAGACCGGTGCCAGCGCGGTATCAGCGCTCTGGCCGGCCAGCTGCTCCGGACGCAGTTCCATCGCCGCAGCTCAGTGCTTGGCTGCGGGGACCGGCTCGGCCGGCACCGCACCCTCAAGCGGCTTGGCCTTCGGTGCCGACAGGCTGCCGCCCTTCTCGATCTCGGCGCGGACCACGCTGTCGATGCGGCGGATGATCGACGCCGACATTTCCCGGCGCAGTTCATCGGCCAGGATCTCGCGTTCGGTGGTGGTACCGGTGGCGTCGGTCGGTGGCGACACGTAGTCGCGCGAAAGCTCGATCACCTGCTGCGGCACCAGCTCGCTGCCATCCTCGCGACGGAAGATGAAGATGACCGCATAGCGCAGGCTGTACTCCTGGGCACGGCCCTGCGAGTCGATGGCGATCGGCAGGTCGCCCCAGCGTTCGGACAGCACCTGCAGCTGGGTACTGGGTTCCTTGCTGTCCTCATCGGCCAGCTTGGCGCCGGACGCCAGCAGGCTGCGGTTGAGCAGCTTGACCAGTTCGCTGTAAGGCGCGGTGGAGACCACCTTCACCGGCGCCGTATCGGTCGGCAGCATCAGCTTGTTGCGCAGATGGAAGCCGCAGCCGGCAAGGCCGAGGGCAAGAACGAGGGCAAGCAGGATTCGGGTCATGGAGACAGTCTGGCGGAGCCGGGCGATCACGGCAACACACAGCGTGCCCGAAGCCGCGTGAATGCAGGGCCATCATGCACATGGCCCTGCATCGGAAAGGCACCGGCCACCACGCGGGTGGCCGATGCGGGGTGCATCAGGCAGCGACGATGTTCACGATCTTGCCCGGCACGATGATGATCTTGCGCACCGTCAGGCCTTCCATGAACCTGGCCGCGTTCGGCTCGGCCAGGGCCAACGCCTCGACCTGCTCGCGTGCGGCATCGGCCGCCACCTCGATGGTGCCACGCAGCTTGCCGTTGACCTGCACGGCCAGGGTCAGCGCATCGCGCACCAGCGCGCCAGCGTCGGCCTGCGGGAACGGCTGGTCTTCCAGCAGCGTCTCGCCATGGCCCAGCACCTGCCACAGGGCGTGGCTGGCATGCGGGGTGATCGGGTTCAGCAGCAGCACGATGGCCTGCAACGCTTCCTGGCGCACCGCGCGGCCCTGCTCGCTGCCGTCCTCGAACTTGGCCAGCGCGTTCATCAGTTCCATCACTGCGGCAATGGCGGTATTGAAGCTGTGGCGGCGGCCATAGTCGTCGCCGACCTTGCCGATGGTCTCGTGGGTCTTGCGGCGCAGTGCCTTCTGGTTGGCATCCAGTGCGGCAACGTCCAGCACCGGGGCGGCACCGTCGGCGGCATGCTTCTGCACCTGGGCCCACAGGCGGCGCAGGAAGCGGGCCATGCCGTCCACGCCGGCTTCGTTCCATTCCAGCGACTGTTCCGGCGGCGCGGCGAACATCGAGAACAGGCGCACGGTATCGGCGCCGTACTTGCCGACCATCGCCTGCGGGTCCACGCCGTTGTTCTTCGACTTGGACATCTTCTCCGTGCCACCGACCACCACCGGCTGGCCGTCGGCAATCAGGGTGGCGCCCGTGATGCGGCCGCGCTCGTCGCGCTGTACTTCCACATCGGCCGGGTTGATCCAGTCCTTCGAGCCGTCCGGGTTCGGGCGGTAGTAGGTCTCGGCAATCACCATGCCTTGGCACAGCAGATTGCGCGCCGGCTCGTTGCTGTCCACCATCCGCGCGTCGCGCAGCAGCTTGTGATAGAAGCGGAAATACATCAGGTGCAGGATCGCGTGCTCGATGCCACCGATGTACTGGTCGACCGGCAGCCAGTAGTTGCCGCGCTTGTCGACGGCATCACGGGCACCCGGCGAGGTGTAGCGGGCGTAGTACCAGCTCGACTCCATGAAGGTGTCGAACGTGTCGGTCTCGCGCTCGGCCGCACCACCGCAGTCCGGGCAGGTGGTCTTGCGCCATTCCGGGTCGGTCTTGATCGGCGAACCGGTGCCGGAGAACGCCACGTCCTCCGGCAGCACCACCGGCAGCTGCTCTTCCGGCACCGGCACCGCGCCGCACTTGGCGCAGTAGATCACCGGAATCGGGCAGCCCCAGTAGCGCTGGCGGCTCACGCCCCAATCGCGCAGGCGGTAGTTGACGCGGCGCTGGCCCTGGGCCTTGCGCTCGAAACGTTCGGCCAGCGCTTCGAAGGCGCCCTGGAAGTCCAGGCCGTCGAATTCGGCCGAATTCACCAGCTCGAAGGCGCGGCTCTTGTCGCTGTACCAGTCCTGCCAGCGGCTGCCGTCCCAGTTGCGCTCCTCTTCGGTGCGCGCATCCTTCAGCGCGATCACCTGCTTGATCGGCAGGCCGTACTTGTTGGCCACTTCGTTGTCGCGCTGGTCATGGCCCGGCACGGCCATCACCGCGCCGGTGCCGTAGCCCATCAGCACGAAGTTGGCGACCCAGACCGGCACCGGCTCGCCGGTGACCGGATGCAGCGCGCGCAGGCCGGTATCCATGCCGCGCTTTTCCTGGGTTTCCAGCTCGGCCTCGGATACACCGCCCTGCTTCAGGTCGGCCAGCATCGCCGCCAGCTCCGGGTTGTTCTTCGCCGCATGCAGCGCCAGCGGGTGCTCGGCGGCGATCGACACGAAGGTCACGCCCATCACCGTGTCCGGGCGGGTGGTGAACACGCGCAGCGGGTCCAGCGCGCTGCCGTCGACATCGCGCACGTCGAACTGGATTTCCAGGCCCTCGGAACGACCGATCCAGTTGCGCTGCATGGTCTTGACCGATTCCGGCCAGCCGTCCAGCTCATCCAGGCCGTCCAGCAGCTCCTGGGCGTAGTCGGTGATGCGCAGGAACCACTGCGGAATCTCGCGCTTCTCGACCAGCGCGCCGGAGCGCCAGCCGCGACCGTCGATGACCTGCTCGTTGGCCAGCACGGTCTGGTCGACCGGGTCCCAGTTCACCACCGCGTTACGGCGGTACGCCAGGCCCTTGCGCATCAGGCGGGTGAACATGCGCTGCTCATGGACGTAATAGTCCGGGCGGCAGGTGGCGAACTCGCGCGACCAGTCGATGGCATAGCCCAGCGACTGCAGCTGGCTGCGCATGTGATCGATGTTCTTGTAGGTCCACGCCGCCGGCGCGGTCTTGTTCTTGATCGCCGCGTTTTCCGCCGGCAGGCCGAACGCGTCCCAGCCCATCGGCTGCAGCACGTTGTGGCCGGTCATGCGCTTGTAGCGGCTGATCACATCGCCGATCGTGTAGTTGCGCACGTGGCCCATGTGCAGCGCACCGGACGGATACGGAAGCATCGACAGGCAGTAGTACTTCGGCTTGTCCGAAGTCTCGTCGACTTCGAAGGCACGGGTAGCGTCCCAGTACTTCTGGGCGGCGGATTCAACCTGCTGCGGATCGTAAACGTTGGGTTCGACGCTGGTCATGTAACACGCGGTTGCGGCGGCAAAGCGGTACAGCGTACCGCAGTGCGGCAAATGGCTCCAATCCTGCCCGTCGACCGCCGGCGCCGATTGCGCCCGGAGGCCGTCTCAGTGCGGGCGCGACAGCGGCAGGGCCAGTGCCAGCCAGACGGCCCAGCAGGCGAAGGCAAGCCGCTGTGCCAGCGGCGCCGGCAACACGCCCTGCAGGGCAAAGGCCGCCAGCGCGGCCAGCACGCCACAGGCAACCGCCACCCCGCCCAGGGCGCGGCCGCGCGCCTGGCGCAACCTGGAGATGCCCAGCAACAGGGTGCCGGCGACGAAGCCCAGCACCCAGACCATCCAGGCACTGGCATGCAGCTGGCTGGCTGGCCCGTGCAGATCGTCCACATCCAGCGGCAGCAAGCCCATCGCGGCGAAGGCCAGCCCGCCCAACAGCAGCATCTGGCTGCCCACCCGCGGCGCCCAGCCAGCGCTGGCCGGCAGTCGCCGGCGCAGGCATTCGGCCACCACCACCGCCAGCAGGCCCGGCAGCACGAAACCCAGCAGATTGAAGGCCAACGCGTGCGGCACGCCCCGCGCACCCAGCAGGGCCACCGGGTGCCGCGCCTGTGCATAACCTTCCAGGCCGGAGCCGAAGCCCATCACCGCCAGCACGAACAGCAGCGCGGCGATCACCCCGGACAGGCGCAACAGCGGGGACAATGACGACATGCGGGCTCCGGAACAACAGCGGCAGGAAGGCCGCATTGTCGGGCATTTGCGGCATCGCGGGTTGAGACCGGTATCGATCGTCACCATAGAATCGGTTTCCAGATGCCAAACGATGCCTCCCCCATGACCGAGACGACCTACGTATTCGACGCCACCACTGCGACCTTCGAGGCCGAAGTCCTGCAGAAGTCGCTGCAGACGCCGGTGCTGGTCGACTTCTGGGCCACCTGGTGCGGGCCGTGCAAGACGCTCGGGCCGATGCTGGAAAAGCTGGCCGCCGAATACAACGGCGCCTTCGAGCTGGCCAAGGTCGACGTCGACGCTGAACAGCAGATCGCTGCGGCCTTCCAGATCCGCTCGGTGCCGACCGTATTCCTGGTCAAGGGCGGCCAGCTGGTGGATGGCTTCCCGGGGGCCATCCCGGAAGGTCAGCTGCGTGAATTCCTGGCCCAGCACGGCATCGTGCCGGCCGACATCGGCGACGCCGCTGCCGAAGACCAGGCACCGCTGGACCCGCAGGCACAGGTGGATGTGCTGCGTGCGCAGATCGCCGCCGAGCCGGACAAGGACGAGCTGAAGCTCGACCTGGCCCTGGCCCTGCTGCAGATCGGCGGCGTGGACGAGGCCGGCACGCTGATCGACGGCCTGCCCGCCAATCTCGCCACCGACGACCGTGCCGTGCGCGCCCGTGCCCGCCTGTCCTTCGCCGCCGCACTGAAGGATGCACCCGCGGCCGAAGTGCTGGACGCGCGCATTGCCGCCGACGGCAAAGACCTCAAGGCCCGACACCTGCGCGGCGTGCAGCTGCTGCTGGGCGGCCACGATGAGGCCGCACTCGCCCAGTTCCTGGAAATGCTGCGGATCGACCGCGCCTTCGAGGAAGGGCTGCCGCGCAAGGCCCTGATCGACGCCTTCAATGTGATCTCCGACGAGGACCTGGTTGGCCAGTACCGCCGCCGGATGGCCTCCCTGCTGTTCTGAACGGGAACGGACTTCGTTCAGAATCCCTGCACTGAACGCGGGCAATAATGCGCGGGATGGCGGCCGCTCGGCCGCCACGATCCGTTCGGGGGGATGAGGTCGGGGCCATGGGGTCTTGCAGCTGCACCCCCGTTTTGCCGGGATTGCAAACTGTGACCTTCGTCCGCTCGCTGTCGTTCGCCATGCGCTTCCAGGGCATCCTGCTCTGTACCCTCCTGCTGCTGCCGGGTCTGGCCACCGCCCAGGACTGGAACTACCGGGTCCGTCCCGGCGATACCCTGTGGGATCTGGGCAGCCTGTACCTGAAGCCGTCGGTACGCTGGCAGCAGCTGCAGCAGCACAACCGCATCGACAATCCTTACCAGTTGCCGCCGGGCCAGCTGCTGCGCTTCCCGATCAGCTGGCTGCGCATCGAGCCTGCGCCCGCCCGCGTGCTGTCGGTGCGCGGCAAGGTTGAGCTGTCAGGCGCCGATGGCAGTGCCACCCGCGCGATACTCGCCGGGGAACAGCTTCGCATCGGTGACACCGTGCAGACCGAAGGCGACTCCAGCGTCACTCTTGAATTCGCCGACGCCTCGCGCCTGCAGCTGCGCGAGTATTCCCGGCTGCGCCTGGACCAGCTCAGCCGCTATGGCCATACCGGCATGGTCGATACCCGCCTGCGCCTGCAGCAGGGCCGTGCCAGCAACCGGGTGACGCCCGCCCGCGGCCCGGCATCGCGTTACATCATCGACGCCCCCACCGCGACCAGCAGCGTGCGCGGTACCGTGTTCCGGGTCAGCGCCGGTGACACCGACCAGGTTGCCGCCACCGAGGTCCTGCAGGGCAAGGTGCAGGTCGGCAACACCCACGGCCAGCGCATGGTCCAACCCGGACAGGCTACCCGCAGCAGCAGCGCAGACGCAGCCCCCGCTGCGGTCTCGCTCCTGCTGCCGGCGCCGACGCTGCGAAATGATCAGCTTCGGATGGCGCCGCTGCCGACCCTGCTCGCCTGGGACCCCGTCGACGGCGCCGCGCACTACCGCGTGGAAGTGGTGCAGGCGGCAACGCCGGAAATCCTGCTGTTTGCCGCAACCACCGAAGACACCCGCCTGGCCATCGGCGACCTGCCGCCCGGGCAGCTGCGCGTGCTGCTGCGCGCCGTCGACGCGCAGGGCGTGGAAGGCCTGGATGCCAGCGTTGATTTCGAACTCAGCGACCAACCGCCGCCACCGCTGACGGTGGCCCCGCTGCATGGACAGACGATCAACAGCGACCGGCCGCGTTTCCGTTGGAGCCAGGCCCCCGGCGCACGCAGCAGCGTGCTGCAGATCGCCGCCGAGCCGAGCTTCGTGCAGCCACTGCAGGAACAGACGACCCAGGGCACCGACCTGCGCCTGGCACAACCACTGCCGCCGGGGCAGTACTTCTGGCGCGTGGCCTCGCGCGATGGCAACGGTCACCAGGGCCGCTATGGCCAGGCGCTGCCGCTGCAACTGAGCAATGAACCAGTCGATCCGGCCCTGCAGCCGCCGGAGGCCGCGCACGGTGAGCTGACCCTGCGCTGGCAGGCCGGCAGCGACGGCCAGCGCTACCGGGTGCAGGTCGATCGCCGCGGCGACTTCAAGGCCCCCCTGGTCGATGAGACGGTTGCCGAGCCACAGGTCAGCTTCAAGCGGCCGTGGAGCGGCACCCTGCATGTACGCGTGCAGTACATCGACGATGACGGTCATGCCGGCGAGTACTCGCCGGCGCAGCAGATCAAGCTGCCGTGCCGCCTGTGCTACGGCGCCGGCGGCGGCGCCCTGCTGCTGTGGCTGTTGTTATGAGGCGCTCGCCACTGCCGTGGTCGAAGAGGATCCTGCTGGCGCTGCTGGCTGGCGTGCTGACCGTGATCGCCAGCCAGGGCCAATGGCTGTGGCGGCAGGATGAAGCTGCCTACGACGCCATGGTCGGCAACTGGGACTATCGTCCCGACCCCAGCGTGCTGATCGTGGCGATCGACGAAGGCAGCCTGCAGCGCATCGGCCAATGGCCCTGGCCCCGCTCGATCCATGCCCGCCTGCTGGACCGGCTGACCGATGCCGGTGCCGAACGCGTTGCACTGGACCTGATGCTGTCCGAACCGGACCGCCGCGACAGCCGCCAGGACGAGGCGCTGGCCGCGGCCATCCGCCGCAATGGCCGGGTAGTGCTGCCGGTGCTGGCCGCGCCCGCGGCCGGTGATCGCATGGCTGAGGAAATGCTGCCGGTACCGCAGATTGCGGCCAGTGCCGCCGCCATCGGCCACACCGACGTTGAAGTGGACGGGGATGGTGTCGCCCGCGGCGTGTACCTGCACGCCGGCATCGGCCAGGCGCATTGGCCGGCGCTGGGGCTGGCGCTGGCCGACCTGCCGCCGGGCGCGGTGCACGGCCTGCCTGACCCCCATCCGGAGATCGGTTCGCCCTATCAATGGCGGCGCAACGATTATGTGCGCGTGCGCTATGCCGGGCCGCCCGAGCGCTTGCCGCAGGTGTCCTATGCCGACGTGCTGGATGGTCACGTGGACATGGCGATGCTGCATGGCCGCCGCATCATGGTGGGCATGACCGCCAGCGGCATCGCACCGCGGCTGCTGACCCCGACCACCCGCGAGTTCTGGATGAGCGGCAGTGAGTACCAGGCCAACATTGCTTCGATGCTGCTGCAGCACAAGCAGATCGATCTGCTGCCACGCCTCTGGCAGCATGCCATCAGCGGCGTGCTGGTGGCGCTGTGCGTGATCCTGCTCGGCCTGCGCCTGCCATGGCTTGCTGCGCTGTGCTCGCTGCCGCTTCCACCGCTGCTGAGCTGGTTGCTGTTGCGCGCCGGTGACCTGTGGTGGGCACCGGCCAGCGCAATGCTGGGCGTTCTGCTGGTGTTGCTGGCCTGGGCGATCTGGCGGATCTCGGCCTGGCACCGCCAGGCCAACCGCGACGCGCTGACCGGTCTTGGCAACCGCCTGCGCTTCGAGCAGTCGCTGCAGCAGGAATGCGATGCAGCCCGGCGCAGTGGCAAGCCTTTGAGCCTGGCGCTGATCGACGTCGACCACTTCAAGCGCCACAACGACCGCCATGGCCACCAGGTCGGCGACCGCGTGCTGCGCGATGTCGCACGCCTGATCGGCGCGCATGCGCGGCGCCCGCGTGACATGGCCGCGCGCTACGGCGGCGATGAGTTCGCTCTGGTGCTGCCGGATACCCCGGCCGAAGGCGCGCGCCAGGTCATCGAGGACCTGATCGCCTGCGTGCGTGCAGTGCCGGCGCCCGGTGACGGCAGCGAAGCAGGCGTCACCCTCACCATCGGCGTGTTCACCCGCGTACCCGATGGCACGCTGCAACCTCATCATTTCGTCGAAGGCGCCGACACCGCGTTGTACCAGGCCAAGGCCAACGGCCGCGACGGGTATGTCATCGACGGCGCATGACGCAGGATGTGCACACCGCCTGTAGAGTCGAGCTTGCTGGACTGCCTCCGCCTCATTCCAGCGGCCAGCGACACCACGCAAGCGGATAGTCTCCCAGCCGCGGTGTCAGGCCCGCGCGCACGGGGTTGGCCAGTACATACAGTGACTGTTGCCGAACATCCGCCTCATTCCGGATCAGATGATCGTAGTAGCCCCGCTGCCACACCGGCCGTCCTTCATCGGAGTGCACATTGACTGCAATGGCCAATCTGGACTTCAGTGACTGCATGCATCGCCCCAGGTTCCTTGACGCAGCTGCATGACCCAATGCAGATGATTGGGCATTACCGCCCAGGCAAATGATCGCGTGAGTCCACGGCGGTCACTGTCACGAAGGCCGTCCATCAGGGTCGCCGCGTGTCGCGTATCTGCAAAGATGCGTCGACGACCCGCGGTGACAGCGGTGACTACGTAGAAGCATCCGATTGCGGAAAATCGACCGCGCAACAAGGCAGGGCTGGGCATGTAAACAGCATGGGCCGGAGACCGGGCCGTACCCATCGGGAAAACCCTGAAGTAGCTATCGGATGGCGTCGAGCGTATTCGCTGCTGCCCTGAAAGCAGTCGAGCAAGCTCGACTCTACAATTCGCCGGACCACGTCCGAATCGTGCGGACGCTCGCCAAGGCTACAACATACGCATGCGAATGGTTAGACTGGCAGCCTCGCCTCCTGCCCGGCCTTCGCATGAACGCCCGCCTGTTCCGCTTCGGTATCAATCTCTGGCCGCCGTTCCTGTTCACCGGCATTCACGTCACCCGCGTCACGCCGGACTACCGGCAGATCGATGTCGAACTGCGCCTGCGGCCATGGAACCGCAACTATGTCGGCACCCACTTCGGCGGCAGCCTGTTTGCGATGACCGATCCGTTCTGGATGCTGGGCCTGCTGCACATCCTCGGCCGCGACTACTACGTATGGGACCGGGCCGGTGCCATCGATTTCCTCAAGCCCGGCCGCGGCACCGTGCGTACGTCGTTCCGCATCGACGATGCGCTGCTGGATGAACTGCGGGCCGAAGCAGCTGGCGGTGAAAAGGTGCTGCGCTGGTTCAGCAACGACGTGGTCGATGAAAGCGGCGAGGTTGTCGCCCAGGTGCGCAAGCAGGTCTATCTGCGCCTGAAGCCGCACGCACGCTGAATCAACGCTGGGGCGCTATCCTCTTTGCCCTCTGCCATGGAGGCCCCGATGCGCCCCTACACCCTTGCAGCACTGCTGAGCACCCTGCCGTGCGCGGCCCATGCGCTCGACCTGCCGACGGTGCAGTACCCGACGCTGCCGGCCCAGGCTGCCACTGCCGCCGGCTTCGTGCCCGAGGGCTGGACGCTGGAGTCCAGCATCGAAGGCGATCTCGACCGGGATGGCCGCGCGGACCTGGTACTGGTCCTGCGCCAGCAGGATCCGCGCAATGTCATCGAACACGATGGCTTCGGCCCATCGCCATACGACAGCAACCCGCGCATTCTCGCCGTGGCATGGTCGCGCCCGACCGGCTATGTGCTGGCGGTGCAGGACCATCAGCTGATTCCGCGCCCGGACAACCCGGTCATGAGCGATCCGCTTGAAGAAGGCGGTGTCAGCATCCAGCGTGGCACGTTGAGGATCGCGCTGTTTTCATTCGCCAGCGCCGGAAGCTGGTCGATGGGTACCACCGCCTTCACTTTCCGCTGGCAGGATGGCGCGTTCGCGCTGATCGGCTACGACCAGGATTCGGTGATGCGCAATTCCGGGAAGACCGAATCGCTGAGCGTGAACTTCTCCACGCGCAAGGTAAAACGCGCCGAAGGCAGCATCGAGAACGACAAGGACAGCGTGCACTGGCAGCCACTGCGTGGCAACCGCCGCTGGACGCTGCAGACCGTCGGCGATGGCTGGGCATTCGATCCGCAGGCCGGTACCGACTGAGCCACGGTTCAGTCGCGGGCAGCGGCAGTTACGCCGGCGTCGGCCATCAGCGGTACGGACAACCAGGGGCTCTCAGCGTCACCACGCGGTGGCGAACGACGCGGCACCAGCAGATGGCGGCCATCGACGGACAGCCGCGGCGACCGCACCGGCGAGCGGAACTGCGCAGGCAACCGCTGCAGCGCCTCAGCCGGGTCCTGCGCCTGCTGCCGCAACCAGCGCTGGGCGCCAAGCAGGCGCAGCATCGCCGCCGCATCCTGGGACCGTGACGAATATGCGGGATAGACCGGCGCGGCGATCTCGGTCAGCACGCACCCCATCACATTGGACAGGCAACCGAAGTCCCGCTGCGGCGGCGCCTGTACCGGCAGCGGCCGATCGGCCTCCAGCGCGGCCGTGGCGGCTGCGCCACAGGCCCAGCCAAGATTGCCGGCCACGCGCGCCAACGTGCTGCTCCGATCCAGCACCAGGACGCCACCAAATTCCTGGGCCGAGGACTCGATCGCCGCCCGGCTCATCGCGTACTCGCCCTGCATCGCACGGCACAGGCTCTGTTCCTCGGCCCGCAACGGCTGCATGGCCTGTTCGCACTCGGCCGGCAGGGGGTGGTCGGCAGGCAGTTCGACCAGCATGTCAGCCAGCAGCTGGGCATTGGCCTGCACCAGGCTGGCACCGATGATGCTCTCGACCAGATAGCTGCCGCCGGGCACCAGTCGCCGGCCCAGCTGCAGGCCACGGCAGGCACCACGCAGGGCACCGTCAATGTCACCCTGCACGTAGGCCAGCGCGCGTGCACTGGTGGCGTCCATCACCACGCCATAGGCCGGCAACGGGACCAGAATGCCCTCGCCCTTCGGCCGGAACGGCGACGCGAAGTAGTCGGCGTCGGCCAGCTGATCCAGCCGCGCATGCAACTGCTGGTGCCCGGCGTGGGCCTCCACGAAGCGTTGCGGGTCCGCGCGGACCTGGGCGAGACAGCCGCTGGCGGCCGGCCCGCAACTGGCCCCGGGCCGCGAGTGCAGCTCGGCATGGTTGGCCACCAGGTGTGTCCGGCCGCTGCTTCCGCCATGTGCGTCGGCTTCCCAGCGCCGTACATCCTCGGCCAGCGCCTGCTCGCGCTGCTGGGCATCCAGATCGTCGAACGGCAGCGTCCACAACAAGGCATAACCGTTGTGGCCGGTCGCCGGCAGGCGTGCTTCCAGTCGCTGCTGCGCCTGCAGGCGCGATTCGGGCACCGGCCACATGCGCGAAGCGCACCACACGACGATGGCCAGCACCAGCAGGCCTGCCAGGGTCCAGCCCAGTCCGCGCAGGATCTTCAACACAGCTTCCCTTCCATGTGCCGTTGCCGCAGTCGATTCCCCAGCGTAATCGACCCACGGCGGCCGCTACAATGCGCACATGTCGCTCGAAGCCCCCGCCCTGGTTCCCCGCCCTTCCCTGCAGCGCCTGTTCCTGACCGGCCTGCTCACCCTGCTGCCGATCTGGCTGACCTGGGTCGTGGTCAAGTTCGTGTTCGTGCTGTTGTCGGGCATTTCCAGCCCGCTGGTGGTACCACTTTCCGAGCAGATCGCGACCAGCTTCCCGCACTACCTCGGCTGGGTCCGCGCCGAGTGGATCCAGGACACCATCGCCCTGTTGGCCACCCTGCTGGTGATCCTGGCGGTGGGCGTGGCCAGCCGCCGCGTGCTCGGCCAGCGCCTGCTGCGCTGGGTGGGCGCGGTCATCAAGCGCATTCCGTTGGCCAGCATCATCTACGACAGCGCCAAGAAGCTGCTGGACATGCTTCAGACCGAGCCGGGCAGCACCCAGCGCGTGGTGCTGATCGACTTCCCGCACCGCGACATGAAATCGGTCGGTCTGGTCACCCGCGTGATCAAGGAACACGGCACCGACCGTGAGCTGGCCGCCGTGTACGTGCCGACCACGCCGAACCCGACCTCGGGTTATCTGGAGATCGTTCCGGTGGAGCTGCTGACCCCGACCGACTGGACCGTCGACCAGGCGATGAGCTTCATCATTTCCGGCGGTGCCGTGGCGCCGTCCAGCGTGCCGTTCACCCGTGCCGGCGAACGCACTGGCGAACGCACCGAATGACACCGGCGCCGATCGAGCGTCCGCTGCAGGACCGCGCGGTCCTGCTGTTCATCGTGCTGGCCGCGTTCTTCTGCGGCAACGCGGTGCTGGCCGAGCTGATCGGGGTGAAGATCTTCGCGCTGGAGGACACCCTGGGCATCGATCCGCTGAACTGGAACCTGTTCGGCCAGACCGGCTCGCTCAGCTTCACCGCCGGCACCCTGCTGTGGCCGGTGGTGTTCATCATGACCGACACCATCAACGAGTTTTTCGGAAAGCGCGGCGTGCGCTTCATCTCGTGGCTGGCGGTGGTGCTGATCGGCTACGGCTTCCTGTTCGCCTTCGCGGCCATTTCGCTGGCGCCGGCCAGCTGGTGGGTCACTTCGATGGATGGCCACGGTGTGCCGGACTACCAGGCCGCGTTCGCAGCCGTGTTCGGCCAGGGCATGTGGACCATCGCCGGTTCGCTGGTGGCCTTCCTGCTCGGCCAGCTGATCGACGTGGCGGTGTTCCATCGCATCCGCCAGGCTACCGGCGAGCGCCACGTGTGGCTGCGCGCAACCGGATCGACTGCGGTCTCGCAGTTGGTGGACAGCTTCGTGGTGATCTGGATCGCCTTCGTGCTGGGCCCGCAACACTGGCCGACCTCGCTGTTCCTCGCCGTCAGCAGCGTCAACTACATCTACAAGATGGGCTTTGCGATCGCTTTGATTCCGTTGCTGTACCTGATGCGGCGTGCCATTACCCGCTATCTGGGTGCAGACAGAGCCGCCGCGCTGCGCGCCGCAGCCGCGGCTGACTGAAGCCCCAGCAGCAGAAAGCTGACTGCGCCTTCACGCTGGCCGTACGCGGCCGGATCGTGCAAGCTCCACGGTCTGTGTTCCACGGAAGCTCCTGATGCCGCATCCCACCCGCGCCCTGGCCGCCGCCATCGCCGCGTTGTTCCTGTTCAGCGCCGTGCCGTCGGCCGAAGCAGCGAAAAAGAAGGCCAGCCGCCCTGCCGCCGCGCAGACCCGCCAGGCCGCCAAGCCCAAGGCCAGGCCCGCCCGCGCCACCGCGCCGGCCCGTGGCAGCTCGGCGCGCCGCGCCGCGCCGCGTCCGGTCGCACCGGCCCGGGCCGTACCCAAGCAGGTGCAGCTGGAGCGCCTGTACGACGAGTACTGGGATGCCTCGATGCGGTTGAATCCGCTGCAGGCGACCTTCCAGGGCGAGGCCCGCTACAACGACCAGCTGCCCAACATCCTGTCCGCCGCATGGCGCCAGCAATCGCACGACTTCACCACCGAGTGGCTTGGCAAGGTGGAGAAGCTCGGCAGCGACGGCCTGCAGGGCCAGGACCTGCTCAGCTACGAGATCTTCGTGCGCGATGCGCGCGCCTCGCTGGCCGCAGAGCGCTACCCCAGCTGGATGATGCCGATCAGCCAGTACTACAACGTCGGCAGCATCATGGCGATCCTCGGCGCCGGTGCCGGCGCACAGCCGTTCAACACCGTGCAGGACTACGACACCTGGTCGCGCCGCGCGCTGGGCATTCCCGAGCTGTTCGACCAGGCCATCGAGAACATGCGCCAGGGCATGAAGGCCGGCGTGGTACAGCCGCGCGACCTGATGGAGAAGGTGCTGCCGCAGCTGGATGCGGTCATCAAGCCGACCGCTGAAGAGAGCATCTTCTGGTCGCCGATCCGCACCATGCCCAACACCATCGCGGCCGAGGACAAGGCGCGCATCAGTGCCGAGTACAAGCGCATGATCGAACTGCGCATCATGCCGGCCTACCGCGCCCTGCGCGGTTTCATTGCCACCGAATACCTGCCCGCCACGCGCGCCAGCAGTGGCCTCAGCGCGCTGCCCGATGGCCAGGCGTGGTACGCCAACCTGATCGTGCAGACCACCGCCAGCGACCAGACTGCCGCGCAGCTGCATGCACTGGGCGAGCAGCGCGTGCAGGAGTTGCAGGCACAGATCGCCACGGTGATGAAGGACGCCAAGCTGCGTGGAACGCCATCCAAACTGCTGCGCAGCATGCGCAATGACCGCCAGTTCCAGTACGGCGACGCCAATGCGCTGATCAACCGCTACCGCCAGGTGCAGCAGCAGGTCAATGCGCGCCTGCCGCAGGTACTGGACACCCTGCCCAAGTCGACGCTGGACGTGCGCGCAGTGGAACCGGAACGTGCGCTGACCGCCGCCGCCGCAGCCTATCAGCCGTCACCGGCCGGGCAACCCGGCGTGCTGTACGTGAACACCCGCGACCTGCCCAGCCGCAAGCGCTGGAACGTGCCGGTGCAGTACCTGCACGAAGCGATCCCCGGCCACCACGTGCAGCTTGGCCTGCAGCAGGAGCTGGCCAAGCTGCCGCGCTTCCGCCGCCTCGGTGGCGACCTCGCCTTCGTCGAAGGCTGGGGCCTGTACGCGGAAACGCTGGGCGAGAACCTGGGCATCTACACCGATCCCTACGACCGCATCGGCTACCTGTACTCGCGCCTGCTGCGCGCCGCGCGCGTGGTGGCCGATACCGGCGTCAACGCACAGGGCTGGAGCAAGCAGCAGGCCGTGGCCTACCTGCAGAAAACGGTGGACATGAGCAGCGATGATGCCAACGCTGAAGTCGAGCGGATCATGGCCCAGCCCGGCCAGGCACTGTCCAACGTGGCTGGCCTGACCACCATTGTCGCCCTGCGCGACAAGGCCAAGGCACGCCAGGGTGCAGCCTTCGATCTGCGCCGCTTCCATGCCGAACTGCTGAAGGATGGCTCGATGCCGCTGGATGTGCTGGACCGCAAGATGGAGCGCTGGATGGCGCAGCCGGCCAGCACTACACCCACGCCTTCACCCTGACGCATCCGGAGCCACCATGCGCCCTGCCGTCGCCCTGTTCGCCGCCGTGCTGGGCCTGCTGCCGCTGGCCACCTCCGCCGCACCGGTGCTGACCCCACCGGATGCCGGCATCGACGGCCTGATGCAGGCCTACGATGGGCAGGTTCCTGGCGCCGCGGTGCTGGTACTGCACGACGGGCAACCGGTGTTCCGTCGCGGCTATGGCCTGGCGGTGGTGGAAGACGGTACTGCCGTGACCGCCGCCAGCAACTTCCGGCTTGCCTCGGTCAGCAAGCAGTTCACCGCTGCGGCGGTGCTGCTGCTGGTGGAAGACGGCCGGCTCGGGCTGGACCAGACCGCCCGCCAGTGGCTGCCCGAGCTGCCGCCGGCAGCGGCGGCCATCACCCTGCGCCAGCTGCTGTCGCACACCAGCGGCCTGCTCGACTACGAAGACCTGATGGACCCGGCAGACCCACGGCAGGTACACGATGCCGATGTGCTGGCCCTGCTGTCTCGCCAGGACCGCCTGAACTTCGCACCGGGCACACAGTACCGCTACAGCAACAGCGGCTATGCGCTGCTGGCACTGATCGTCGGCCGTGCCTCGGGCCAGGATTTCGCCGCCTTCCTGCAGCAGCGCGTCTTCCGCCCGCTGGGCATGGCCCACACCGTGGCCCACCAGGACGGCGTGGATACCATCACCGCACGCGCCTATGGCTACAGCCAGATCGATGGCCACTGGCAACGCACCGACCAGAGCACCACCAGTGCCGTGCTCGGCGATGGCGGCATCTATTCCTCGCTGGACGACCTGGCCCGGTGGGATGCGGCGCTGTACGACGACCGCCTGTTGTCGAAGGCCTCGCGCCGGGCGATGTTCAGTCCGGCCACATCGACGCCCGAACCGGATGTACCGCACTACGGCTTCGGCTGGCGCCTGAATGGCCCGGTGCAATGGCACAGCGGCGAGAGCATTGGCTTCCGCAACGTGATCGTGCGTCACCCGGAGAAGCACCTGACCGTGATCGTACTGACCAACCGCAACGACCCCGAACCCTATCCGCTGGCGCTGAAGATCGCCCAGCGCTGGCTGGACACCCTGCAATGAACACCGCTTCCGACGGCCTGCTGGGCATCCACCACGCCGCACTGATCTGCAGCGACTACGCACGCTCGAAGGACTTCTACGTGCGCATCCTCGGCCTGCGCGTGCTGGCCGAGAACCACCGCGCCGCGCGCGATTCCTGGAAGCTGGACCTGGCCCTGCCCGACGGCGGCCAGCTGGAACTGTTCTCCTTCCCCTCGCCGCCGCCCCGTCCCAGCCGCCCGGAGGCCCAGGGCCTGCGCCACCTCGCGTTCCGGGTAACTGCACTGGAACCCTTCATCCAGCGCCTGGCCGCGCACGGTGTCGCCTGCGAACCGATCCGCGTGGACGAATACACCGGACGCCGCTTCACCTTCTTCGCCGACCCCGACGACCTGCCGCTGGAGTTGTACGAAGTCGGTTGACCCCGCATTCCCACGGTCGGTCTTATCCCCGCATGGCGTGGATCTACCGTGTCGACCAAGGTCGACACCTACCAACAGCCGCAGAAATCTGTCAGAGGTGGGGCGGTGTGGGTGGGCAGGACCGTTGGCGCCATGGATGGCGCCATCGAGCCCCCAGGGATGGGTTTACGGCGTGTCCTGCCCACCCACACCGCCCAGCCATCCCACGGAATCCCGCCGCTGCCGTTGCTGTTGCCTCTGCAGGTGCAGGGCGCAGCCCTGCAAAGCCCCCCTTCCCCATACCCCGCCGAATGGGTATACAGTCGACCCGTACCGGCATCGTGCCGGAATGAACCCTGGGAGGGGACCATGCGCAAGACCTTCAAGACCCTGCTGCTGGCATTGCCGCTGTGCCTGGCCGCGCTCTCGGCGCAGGCGGCCGACGGCGCCGCCGGCCGCTGGAAGACCATCGACGACAAGACCGGCAAGGTGAAGTCGATCGTCGAGATCACCCAGGCCGCCAACGGCACCCTGACCGGCAAGGTGGTCGACATCCTGCACTCGGACAAGGGCCCGAACCCGGTCTGCGACGGCTGTGAAGGCGCCAACAAGAACAAGCCGGTGAAGGGCATGACCATCCTCTGGAACCTGAAGGCCGACGGCGCCAACAAGTGGTCCGGCGGCACCATCCTCGATCCGGCCAACGGCAAGACCTACAAGTCGAAGATGGAACTGCAGCCCGGCGGCACCAGGCTTGACGTGTCCGGCTGCATCGCCTTCATCTGCCGCGCGCAGACCTGGCAGCGCGAATAAGCGCCCCGGCCCCCGCTTCATCCCCGTGACCCGGCCCCGGCCGGGTCACCTCGTTGCGGGCATGCGATACTCTGCGGTTCCCCTCGGCTTCACCCCGCGACCATGACCCGTACCGCGCTCGTCACCACCGCCCTGCCCTACGCCAACGGCCCGCTGCACCTGGGCCACCTGGTCGGCTACATCCAGGCCGACATCTGGGTGCGTGCGCGGCGAATGAGCGGCGGCAAGGCCTGGTTTGTCTGCGCCGACGACACCCATGGCACGCCGATCATGCTGGCCGCGGAAAAGGCCGGGGTCACCCCGGAAACCTTCATCGCCAACATCCAGGCCAGCCACGAACGTGACTTCGCCGCCTTCGGCGTGGCCTTCGACCACTACGATTCGACCAATTCGGCGGCCAACAAGGCGCTGACCGAGCAGTTCTACCTGAAGCTGGAAGCGGCCGGCCACATCAGCCGGCGTTCGGTGGCGCAGTTCTACGACCCGGCCAAGGGCATGTTCCTGCCCGACCGCTACGTCAAGGGCATCTGCCCGAACTGCGGCAGCCCTGACCAGTATGGCGACAACTGCGAAGTGTGCGGCGCGACCTATGCACCGACCGACCTGAAGGAACCGCGTTCGGTCATCTCCGGTGCCACGCCGGAGATGCGCGATTCGGAGCACTTCTTCTTCGAGGTGGGCCACTTCGATGCGTTCCTGCGCGAATGGCTGGCCGGCGATGTTGCCCTGCCGGGCGTGAAGGCCAAGCTGGGTGAGTGGCTCAATGCCGAAGGTGGCCTGCGCGCGTGGGACATCTCGCGCGATGCGCCGTACTTCGGTTTCCAGATTCCCGGCCAGCCAGGCAAGTACTTCTATGTCTGGCTGGATGCGCCGATCGGCTACCTGTCCAGCTTCCAGACCCTGTGCGGCAGGATCGGCGAAGACTTCGAAGCGCACCTGCGCGCAGGCACCGCCACCGAGCTGCACCACTTCATCGGCAAGGACATCGTCAACTTCCACGGCCTGTTCTGGCCGGCGGTGCTGCACGGTACCGGCCACCGCGCGCCGACCCGCCTGCACGTCAACGGCTACCTGACCGTGGACGGCGCCAAGATGAGCAAATCGCGCGGCACCTTCGTGATGGCGCGTACCTTCCTCGATGCCGGCCTGGAGCCGGAAGCGCTGCGCTACTACTACGCCGCCAAGTCCGGCGGTGGCGTCGACGATCTCGACTTGAACCTGGGTGACTTCATCGCCCGTGTCAACGCCGACCTGGTCGGCAAGTTCGTCAACCTCGCAAGCCGCTGCGCCGGCTTCATCAGCAAGCGCTTCGACGGCCAGCTGGCCGCGCAGCTGCCCGATGCGGCGCAGTACCAGCGCTTCGTCGATGGCCTGGCGCCGATCCGTGAAGCCTACGAACGCAACGACCCGGCCGCTGCGATCCGCCTGACCATGACCCTGGCCGACGAAGCCAACCGCTACATCGACGACGTCAAGCCGTGGGTCATCGCCAAGCAGGAAGGCGCCGATGCGCAGCTGCAGGCCGTTTGCAGCCAGGGCCTGAACCTGTTCCGCGTACTGGTCACCGCCCTGAAGCCGGTGCTGCCGGCCACCGCCGCACAGGCCGAGGCCTTCCTGGCCGCGCCGGTGAACGACTGGACCGAGCTGGCACAGCCGCTGCTCGGCCACCGCATCACTGAGTACACCCCGCTGTTCACCCGTATCGACCCGAAGAAGATTGACGCCATGATCGACGCCTCCAAGGACACCCTGCAGCCGGCCGCCGCTGCCGCCCCCGCCGCCAAGCCGGCCGCTCCGGCTCCGGCTCCGGCCAAGGACGACGCAAAGAGCGCCGACGCCCCGGCCTACATCGGCATCGACGATTTCGCCAAGCTCGACCTGCGCATCGGCAAGGTGCTGGTGTGCGAGTTCGTGGAAGGTTCGGACAAGCTGCTGCGTTTCGAACTGGATGCAGGTGAACTGGGCAAGCGCCAGATCTTCTCCGGTATCCGCGCCAGCTACGGCGAGCCGGAGAAGCTGGTCGGCCGCAGCGTGGTGTTCATCGCCAACCTGGCCCCGCGCAAGATGCGCTTCGGCCTGAGCGAAGGCATGATCCTGTCGGCCGGTTTCGACGGCGGTGCGCTGGCGTTGCTGGACGCCGACAGCGGCGCGCAGCCGGGCATGCCGGTCCGCTGATGCCTGCAGCGGGCGTGGCCTCGGCCGCGCCCGCCGGCAGCACCGGCCACCGTAGGCAACGCGATGGGAAGCAACGGAATGGAACTGGCGCTGTTCGACTTCGACCACACCGTGACCACCTGCGATACCTATGGCCGTTTCCTGCGCCGGGTGGCCACCGCCGAACAGCTGGCGCAGGCGTGGTGGAAGGTCGGCCCGTGGCTGGCCGCGTACAAGCTGAAGCTGATCTCGGCCGAACGCATACGCGCACGCGTCACCCGCCTGACCTTCAGCGACCGCCACAGCGATGACATCGCCACGCTGGCGGTCGGTTTCTCGCGTGAGTTCCTGCCCGACGTGGTGCGCCCGGAAATGCTGGAGCAGATCCGCTGGCACAAGGAACAGCGGCACACCGTGGTGATCGTGTCCGGCTCGCTGGATCTGTACCTGCGGCCATGGTGCGAGCAGCTGGGCCTGCAGTTGATCTGCAACCGGCTGGAAAGCCAGGACGGTCGTCTGACCGGTCGCTATGCCGGTGGCGACTGCGGCCCGCACAAGGTCGAGCACATCCGTCGCCAGTTCGATCTGTCACGCTACGTGCGCATCCATGCCTACGGCGACAGTTCCGAAGACAAGCCGATGCTGGCGCTGGCCCACGAGCGCTGGTTCCGTGGCAAACCCCTTAAATGACCCCACCGCGCAGCCTTCGCCACGCATGAGCCTGATCCCGCCCCTGACCGAACGCCTCGACCGCCTGCTGCCGCAGACCCAATGCGGGCAATGCGGCTACGACGGCTGCCGCCCGTACGCGCAGGCGATGGCGCGTGGCGAGGCGAATGTGGACCGCTGCCCGCCGGGGGGCGATGCCGGTGCGCGTGCACTGGCGCAGGTGCTGGGCGTACCGGCCAGGCCCTACGACCGTGCGCGCGGCGAGCACAAGGCGCCGCAGGTGGCGTTGATCGTGGAAGCCGACTGCATCGGCTGCACCAAGTGCATCCAGGCCTGCCCGGTGGATGCCATCGTCGGCGGCGCAAAGTACATGCACACGGTCATTGCCGATCTGTGCACCGGCTGCGAGCTGTGCATTCCCCCATGCCCGGTGGACTGCATCGAGCTGGTGCCAACGTAGCCACCGGACCAACCGGCGGTGGAGCGGCGGGGTAGAGTCGACTGTTGGTCGACTGCTCTTCATTCCGGCGGCGCAAAACCCCGCGCTGCGCGCGACAGTCGACCAACAGTCGACTCTCCCCCCTCCGCTGGTGGGAGGTGACCTTGCCTGCCGTTACGGCACCGCCGCCGTCACCACGATCTCGACCTTCCACTCGGCGTGGGCCAGCTTGGCTTCGAAGGTCGCACGGGCCGGGGTCGCGCCCTCGACCACCCACTCGTCCCACGCCTTGTTCATGCCGTCGAAGTCGGCGATGTCGGCCAGGAACACTTCCGCGCGCAGCACGTGCTGGCGGTCACTGGCGACCAGCGCCAGCAGCTTGTCGATCTCCGCCAGCACCTGCCGGGTCTGCCCGGTGATGTCCTGGCTCGTGTCTTCCGGAATCTGGCCGGAGAGGTAGGCGACCTTGTTGTACACGGTCATTTCGGACATGCGCGGTCCGACGTCGTAACGCTCCATCATGGGCGTGGCTCCTGCGGGTGATCAGGCCTGCATTGTCCTCCAAACCGGTCAACGGTGGGTGCATGGGCAACCTTCGCGCAGCCCCACTACCGGGCTACGACACGCACGCTGGTCAAATGACGGCGACAGGCGCACGATGCGCCACGCCCGCGTTGACACCGCACTCGCCCTTCCTGACGCACCCTTGCGCCGATGACCCCAGACACCGACCCCGCCACCGCTTCCTCTACCCCGGCATGGAAGCGGGTCCTCACCATCGTCGTTCCCCTGCTGATCCTTTCGCTGGCCCTGCATGGCCTGGCCAGTGAATTCGACGAGCACGGCTATCGTGCCATCCGCCAGGCGTTCCGCCAGCTCAGCGGCATGCAGATCGCGCTCACCGTGGTGCTTGGCCTGGCCAGCTACGCGTGCCTGATCGGCTTCGATGCCATCGGCCTGCGCCGCAGCGGCATCCGCGTGCATCCGGCGCGCATCGGCATCACCGCCTTCCTCGCGCATACGCTGGGCCAGACCGTCGGCTTTGCCGCGCTGACCGGTGGTGCGGTGCGCCTTCGTGGCTACCGCAGCGCCGGCCTGGACCTGGCTCAGATCGGCCAGGTAGTGCTGATGAGCACGCTCGGTTTCGTGTTCGGTGCATGGCTGTTGATCAGCGTCGCGCTGTGCATGGAACCTGCGGCGGCGGCGTTGGCATTGCCTTTGAATCCCGAAGCCGTGCGCGTGGTCGGCATCGTCGCCCTGCTCGCCTATCTCGGCACCGTGCTGCTGGTCGGCCGCGATGGACGGCAGTTCAGCGTGTTCGGCCATGCGTTGTGGCTACCCGACCGCCGGACCATGATCGGCGTCACCGTGCTCAGCGTCATCGAGCTGGTACTGGCCAGTGCTGCGTTCTATGTGCTGCTGCCCGACTCCACTCCCACCGGCCTGCCCGGCTTCGTCGGCCTGTACCTGGTGGCGGTGCTGGCCGGCCTGGTCTCGACCGTGCCGGCCGGCCTGGGCGTGTTCGAATGGAGCCTGCTGAAGCTGTTGCCGCAGGTGGCACCGGCGGCGGTGCTGGCGGCGGCGCTGATCTACCGCGTTACCTACTATGTACTGCCGCTGGTACTGGCTACCCTGCTCGCGCTCGCGCCCGCCCTGCGCCAGCCGCTGCAGGCCAGCGCCGGCGCAACCCGTGCCGGCTGGAACGCGCTGCGCCCATGGTTGCCGCAGATCATCGCGCTGGCGGTGTTCAGCATCGGTGCCGCGCTGGTCATCGACGGCACGCTGCCGACGCCGCGCCGTCACCTGGTCAACGCCTCGCTGCCGATCCTCGAAACCTCGCACCTGATCGGCAGTCTCAGCGGCGTCGCACTGCTGCTGATCGGCCAGGGCCTGGCCCGGCGCAGCCACGCCGCGTGGATGCTGGCGATGGCGGTGTGCGTGATCACCCCGCTGCCGCTGTGGCTGCGTGGTGGCCAACTGTTGATCGCCCTCTCGGCGGTGCTGGTGGCGATGGCACTGTGGGCCGCACGTCGCGAGTTCTACCGCCAGGGCGCGCTGCTGGACGAAGCCTGGTCATGGCCGTGGCTGCGCAACCTCGGCCTGGTGCTGGTGGCGGTCACCTGGCTGCTGTTCTTCACCTACAGCCATGTCGAATACCAGAACGAGTTGTGGTGGCAGTTCGCGGTGTCGGGCAACGCACCACGCGCGCTGCGCGCGTTGCTGGTGGTGGCCATCGCGCTGGTGATGTTCGGCCTGGCGCGGCTGCTGCATAGCACGCGCAGCCCACTGCCGGCCGCCGACGAAGCCACGCTGCAATCGCTGGCACCGGTGCTGGCGGGTGCTACGGACACCCAAGCCTGTCTGGTACTGACCGCCGACAAGGCAGTGCTGCGTGACGACGCCAGGCTGGGCTTCGTGATGATGCAGCGCTATGGTGGCTCGCTGATCGCAATGGGCGATCCAGTCGGCCCGCCGGACGTCGCCCGTGCACTGATCTGGCGCTTCCGCGAAGAAGCCGACCGGCTTGGCCTGCGTCCGGTCTTCTACCAGGTCGGCGAGACGTACTGGCAGACCTATCTCGACCTTGGCCTGGGGCTGGTCAAACTGGGCGAAGAAGCGATGGTGCCTCTGCACGACTTCGGCCTGGAAGGTCGCGAACGTGCCGACCTGCGCCAGGCCTGGAACCGCGGCAAGCGCAGCGGCCTGTCGTTCCGCGTAGCGCCAGTGGAGGAAATTCCCAGCCTGCTGCCGCGCCTGCACGCGATTTCCAACGCCTGGCTGGATGACAAATCCGGGGACGAAAAGGGTTTCTCGCTGGGCAGCTACGACCCGGACTACCTGGTGCGCTTCCCGGTGGCGCTGGTCGAGGCCGAAGGCCAGATCGTGGCGTTTGCCAACCTGTGGCAGGCACCGGCCGGTGCCGAGCTGTCGGTGGACCTGATGCGCCACGTCAACGAAGCGCCGAAGGGGACGATGGACTTCCTCTTCATCGAGCTGTTCCTGTGGGGCCGCGCGCAGGGCTATGCGCGGTTCTCGCTGGGCATGGCACCGCTGTCCGGGCTGGCCCAGCATCGCCTGGCCGGTCGCTGGAACCGGCTGGCCGGCCTGCTCGCGCGGCATGGTGAGCGCTTCTATGGATTCAGTGGCCTGCGTCGCTTCAAATCGAAGTTCGATCCGCAGTGGCGGCCGCGTTACCTGGCCGCACCGGGCGGCATGCACCTGCCGGCGGCGCTGCTGGATGCCACGCGCCTGATTTCACTGGACCCGCGGCGATGTTGAGGCCGCGATCCGTCGAGCAGGGCTCGACGCTACACTTCGCCGGGTAGGTGTCGACCTTGGTTGACACGTCAGCGACGGCGGTCGGGCATGGCTTGACGCTACATCCCGCCCTTGAGGATTACCTCGGCCAGGCGATCGTAGTCACCACCGAAATGGTGATCGCCCGGCAGCTTCACCTTCCTCACGCCGTCATTGGCCGGCAGGTCCGGGCACAGTGCATCCTCATCCTTGTCGCCGTATACGCACAGCGTTTTTTCCGCCGGCAGCCTGGCCACTTCCGGCGCGATCGGCAGACCGTCACCGCCGCCGCCCAGCCAGTTGCTGACGTGGAATTCGAAGTCGGCCTTCCTGCCCACCGACAGCAGCACGATACGGTCCAGCGCCGCGCGGGTATCGGCATCGAGCTGGTTGATGGTGGCCGGCAGCACGTCGGCGCCCTGCGAGAAGCCGATCAGCATCACCTTGTCGCGGTGCCACTGCTGGCGGTAGTGGTCGATGATCTTCTGCAGGTCACCGGCAAAGCCCTTCGGCGTGCGCTCGCTCCAGAAGTAGCGCAGCGAATCGATGCCGACCACCGCTACGCCATGCTCGTTGAGTGACGACGCCACGTTCTTGTCCAGGCCGGCCCAACCACCGTCGCCGGAAACGAACACTGCAAGCGTGTCGCCGTTGCCGGCGGCTGGCATCTCCACCACCGGCAGGCCCTTCAGCGCGGCCGGCGGCGGTGCCAGGCTGACGCCGGCCTGCGCGCCGATTACCCGCGCTGCGGCCACCAGGCCCGGCGAGGCATCACCGCGCGCGGTGCGCTTGAACTCACGCGCCATCGCGACCTGCTGCACGAACCGGCTGGCCTCCCCCACCTTGCAGCCGTGGTCACCGGCCGCACTCAACCACGGGAAGTTCAGCTCGGCAGGCTGAAGTTTGTTGTGCTTCACACCATCGCCGCAGACCATGCGCTGGTGGTTGTGGTCCGGACAGAAGCCGGTGGTCAGCACGCCGGCGAACACCTGGGTATCGGCCTGCGCTGCGAGCGAGTAGGCCATCTCGGCACCTTCATCATCACCGCCGACCAGCGGCAGGTGGTAACCGGGCAGATGCAGCGAGGCCTGCAGCCAGCGCGAGAAGTTCTCGACGTCACCGGAACCGAACGAACAGGTCGGGTCACCCTCGCGCTTGAGCACCCCGCGCAGGTGCGCGATGTCCACGGCGGCAACCATGGCGCCGTCGGCACGCAGGGCCTCGATCGGCAGGCGGCTGGTGTCGCCACCGGCGGTGGGCTCATGGAACCAGATCACTACCCGCTGCGGCGTGCCGGCCGGCATGTGCACTGGAATCTGCTCGAACCGCCCGTGGCTGAACTGCTGCACGTTGGCCGCCGCCATCGCCGGCAGCGCCGCCAGCGCCAGAACCACACCCATTGCCCAGCCCAGCCCTGCACGCTTCATATCGCATCCCCGATGGAATACGCACACGATACGCCGCCGCCGCGTGCACGGCACGTACCGGCGCAGGCCGTTGGGGATTCAGTGGGCCGTGGTACGCCGACCGCGCCGGTACAGTGCCAGCGCCAGGTACAGCAGCCAGCCCACGATCACCACGATCACGGCCTTCTGGCCCAGCCCGCGCGGCGGACCGGCGCGCCACAGCACATGCAGCCACAACAGTGCGAACGCCAGCCAGGCCCAACCCCAGAGCAGGCCGGCGGCAGACTGCCAACCCGGTTCGCGGCGCAGATACCAGGCCTGCAGCAGCATGCCGACACTGGCGCACAGGAACGCGGTGTTGGCCGCCAGCCCGTGGATGAACGGCGCCAGCAAGGGGGTGGCTTCCGGCAGCCAGCTGTCACCGATGGCGACCGTCACCAGCCCCAGCGCTGAGACGCTGAACAACAGCGGCGCCGCCGCACTGCGCCGCGGACCGATGCTGCCGCGATACAGCGCAATGCCAAGCACCGTGATGGCCAGCGCCAACAGGCAATATGCCGCACGCAGCGCCAGCCCCCACGGCCCGTGCAGGTAAAGGCTGAGCGTGGCCCGCACCCAGTCCAGATCGGCACGTGCGAACTGCGTCCACAGCGCGGTGGCCACAAACAGCAGCAATGCCACCAGCGCCAGCGCTGCCGCCGGGCGCGTGCGGTTCATGGTGCGGCCTCAGGATGCCGCGCCTTCCATTCGGCCAGCGCCTTGCGATAGCGCTGCAGCTCGTCGGCATACAGGTCAAGCACGCACAACGGGCAGCCACTGCCGCAGCATTCGTTGGGACCGGGCTCTTCCGGCGGCAGCGGGCGGGGATCGGGATCAGGGTCGGACACGGTTGGAGGCGATAGCCGATGGAAACAGGCCACCAGTGTACCGGGCTGGCTCAGCGCCCCAGCTGACGGCGCAGGTTGTCGCGCGCGGCCGCATCCAGGCGCTGATGGAAGAAGTCACTGAGGAAAATCCGCGGTGCACGCAGCAGCCCCTGCAGGAATCGACGCCGGCCAGCACGGTACAGGAAGCCCGGCACAACGCCCCTGTATTCCTCGGCTACACCACGGTCATAGGCGGCGAACACCGGCTCCGGCGCGGCCAGGATCGCCATGTCGCAGTCAAGGAACAGCGCCGCCTCGGCATCCACATCGTCCCGGCCAAGCGCACCATGGCGGGCGGTCAACAGGATCAACTGCTCCACGCGGGCGGTGTCGACGCCGGCAAGCTCCGGCGCCTGCGCGATCGCCTGCAGGGCGAGCGCTGCCGAGCGTGCCTCGTTGTCCTTGCGGCCGGCCTCGTAGATCGCGTCGTGGTAGAGCACGGCCAGATAGACCTCGGCCGGCTGCCGCCAGCCCGGGCCTTCGGCCACTTCCTGGCAATGCTGCAGCACTGCGCGTACATGGCCGAAGTGATGGTAGGCGCGTGGCGGCGTTGCATAGCTGTCCTGCAGCGCCTGCCACTGCGCCGGAGCAAGCGTCAGCGGTGAGAAGTCCATGCCCCGATCATCCCGCCTGTGCCGGTGCCGGGCAAGCTGGTGGTTTTTTCACCACTCACTCACAACGCTTGCCGGGCGGGGCCCACAGCCGGTTGTCCACAGCTTTGTCGAGCGCTGGTCCACATCGGTTGTGGATGAGCACGGCGCCGACCAACGGTCGCTGCAGCCTGGCATCCATGGGAATACACTCGCCACAGGCGGGAGCGCCCGCCGCTGCCGGGAACCGTCATGTACCGTTCTGCCGCCCATTGCCTCTGCCTTTCGCTGCTGGCTTTCTGTGTTCCTGCCTTCGGCGCAGGCCAGGCACCGCCCGCCGATGTGGTGACGTCCCCGACCATCACCGTGTCGGCCGCACGTGTGCCGACCCCGGAAGAAGTATTCGCCATTCCCGCGGACCTGCGTGCGATGCTCCAGAAGCGGGTGATCCAGCGCAGCTACTCCCGCGACCAGCGGCTGCAGGCGCTCGTAGAGATGATCTTCGATCAGCACGGGCTGGACCTTCAGTACGACGCCGATGCGACCTACACCGTCAGCGATATCTGGCAGCACCGCCGCGCCAACTGCCTGGCCTTCACCCTGCTGTTCGTGACGCTTGCACGGGAGGCTGGTATCCAGGCCCGCGTGCAGGAAGTGGGGCAGGTGGTGTCCTGGTACCAGAACCAGGACGCGGGCGTGGTCTACAGCGTCGGCCACGTCAATGCCGGTGTCGACGTCGGCGGGCGTTTCGGTACCGTCGATCTGGATCGCAATGTGCTCTATGACCGCCGCGGGCCGGTTCCCGTGAGCCGTGCTCGGGCATTGGCGCACTTCTACAACAACCTGGGTGCGGAGCGCCTCGCCGACGGTGACTTCGGCGGCGCTCGTGCATTCTTCGACGCTTCCCTGGCTCAGGACAGCGGGTTCGCTCCGGTGTGGAACAACCTCGGCGTGCTCGACCACCGCGAAGGCAACAACGAGGCGGCGCGGCAGGCGCTGGATCGGTCGCTGCAGCTGGACGGCCGCCAGGATGCTGCACTGACCAATGCCTCCGCGCTGTTCCGCAGCCTGGGACTGACCGCGCAGGCGCAGTCACTTGAGCGCCGTTTGAAGTCGGTGCAGCGCGAAGATCCGTTTGCGCAGTACATGTTCGGCGCCCGGGCCGAACGCGCCGGCCAGCTGGACCAGGCGATCCGCTATTACCGGCAGGCCATGCGCCTGTATGACACCGCGCATCAGTTCCACTTCGGGCTGGCACGGGTCTATTTCCTGGCTGGCCAGCTCAAGCGCGCCGACCGCGAACTGCTGCGTGCACAGGAACTGGGGGGCGCGCCGGAGCAGGCGCGCTACCAGGCCAAGCTGGACAGCCTGGCCCGCTGGCGCGCGCAGCAGCAGGCCCGGCGGTGAAGGCGATCAGGCCTTCTTGAGGAAGCAGGTCTTCAGGACCAGGCCCTTGATCTTGTCCGAGTTGCCTTCGATGTGCTCGGCATCGTCCTCGACCAGGCGGATGTTGCGGATCACGGTGCCCTGCTTGAGCGGGATCGAGGAACCCTTGACCTTCAGGTCCTTGATCACGGTGACGGTGTCGCCGGCCTGCAGGGTGTTGCCGTTGCTGTCACGCACGACCAGGGTCGAACCGGCGCTTTCCTCGGCGGTCCATTCGAAACCGCAGTCGGCGCAGATCCACAGCGCACCATCGGCGTAGGTGTTTTCCAGGGTGCACTGCGGGCAGGCGGGGGCAGAAGACATCAGCAAGTACCTCAAAGTGAATCAACAGCCGCCATTGTAACCGCCTGACCCGGAGACCCATTTCCCTGGCCGGTATCCGGCCAGCGCCATGACCAGGGCCGGAACAGCACGCTCGTGGAACTTGCAGTCGGCCGCGAACTGCAGCAGAGTGCGCGGCCCCTGATCGCCCCCGGAACTCCCCATGCGCCTCGGCATCGACTTCGGTACCAGCAACTCCGCCGCCGCCATCGTGCATGAGGGGAAACTGCTGCCGATCCGTTTCGGCGACGCCGAGCAGTTCCGTACCAGCGTGTATTTCCCCGGCGTGGTGCCCGACCCGGACGACTTCCAGCTCGATGATGGCCAGGAACACCAGCTGCAGCAGATGATCGACAGCGCCGCACGCGCAGCCCGTGCCGCCGGCCAGGAACGCACGCCACAGGCACTGCGCCGCGAAGCCCTGCGCGCACTGCGGCGGGAATGGATGGAAGCCCGCGCCGGCAAGGAACGCAGCGCCAGCGACCTGCTGCAGAACGCGGTCTACGGCGACGATGCGCTGGAAGCCTATTTCGAGGAACACGAAGGCAACCTGGTGCAGAGCCCGAAGTCGATGCTGGGCTACAACCTGCACCCGCGCGCGAAGCAGACCATCACCGGCATCGCCGCGCACATCCTCGAACACATCCGCCTGACCGCCAGCGCCCAGCTCGGCCGCCCGCTGCGTGCCGCCCTGCTCGGCCGCCCGGTGCAGTTCCGCAGCTCGATCGGCGCGGCCGGCAACGACCAGGCGCTGGACATCCTGCGCGAAGCGGCCACCCAGGCCGGCTTCGACCGGATCGATTTCCTCGAGGAACCGGCCGCGGCGGCCATGCATTACCACGCCGAAAGCCGCGAACGTCACCAGGCGGTGATCGTCGACATCGGTGGCGGTACCACCGACATCGCGCATGCAGAAGTCGGCGGCAACGACGCCCCGCGCATCCACCGCGCCTGGGGTATCGCCCGCGGCGGTACCGACATCGACCTGGCGCTGAGCCTGTCCAGCTACATGCCGCTGTTCGGCCGCGGTATCACCCGCGTACCCGCCCACCACTACGTGGAAGCAGCGACAGTGCAGGACATGACGCGCCAGCGTGACTTCCGGCAGCACAAATACGATCACGTCGACGACCCGTGGGGCGCGCGCCTGCAGGCCCTGCAGGACAGCGGCAATACCGCCCGCCTGTACCGCGATGTCGAACGCGCCAAGATCGCCCTCAGCGCCGCCAGCGAGCACCGCAGCACGCTGGACTACATCGCCCGCGACCTGCATGCCGACAGCAGCGCCGACGGCCTGGCCGCCGCCGCCCAGGGCTACCTGGAGCAGATCCGTGAACTGCTGGCGCAGGTCCGCAGCGACATCGGCGGCGACCCGGATGCGGTATTCCTGACCGGCGGCATGTCCCGTGCCGGCTACCTGCGCCAGGCCGTGGCCGAGGCCTTCCCGGGTGCCCGCATGGTCCATGGCGAGCCCTCGCTGGGCGTGGTCCAGGGCCTGGCATTGGCGGCAGCCAGCCAGGATTAACAAAACGTTACGCGGTCTAAGTTACTCTTGGTCGGCTAGAACTCCGCTGCACCTTCCACCGGCCACGCCGGTGTGTGTCCACGGTGCAGCCTGGCCCGCCCTGCGGGCCTAGCGGCCATGCCTTCCTGGCTCGATCATGGTCCGCGCAGCACCTGAGCCGCCATCGAGACCCGCTTTGGGCACCCGCCAGGCCCCTGTGGCCTTACAACCTGACGCAGCACCTGCACCCATCGACTGCCGCCGTTGTGACGCGGTCTGTTGCCGGCTGCCCGTGCTGCTGCAGCCCGGCGACCACGTGCCCGGCCAGTTCCTGTCACGCGACACCCACGGCCGTGCCGTGATGGCGCGCAACGAGGAAGGCTGGTGCGCGGCGATCGATCCCTATCACCTGCGCTGCACGATCTATTCGCAGCGCCCGGCGATCTGCCGCCAGTTTTCGATGGGCGGCGATGACTGCCGCCGCGAGCGGCAGGACTACCTGCGCCAGGCCGACGCCTGGGCGCTTTCCTCCCCTTCCACCTGACAGGAGCAACCATGCCCCGCAAGGCAAAGACCCCCGCGAAGGCCAGCAACAGCATCCGCAGCGAACGCAAGGGCGCGGCCGCCAGCACCGTGGTCAGCAGCGATTCGATCGCTTCGGACCTGGCAGCGTTCCGCAAGGCCGGTGGCAAGATCGAAGTCCTCGGCACCACCTGGGCGCTGAAGAAAGCCAGCTGACCCAGCACCGACCGCGGCGGCGCTGCCGCCGCGGCCTGCCGGACCGTGCTCAGCGATCCAGGCGAACCCGAACACTGCCCGAATGCGACTGGATGCGGATGTCACCGTCGCCGCCGCCCAGACGCGTATCGAGGTGGCTGCCCGGCCCATAGCGCGGCCGCTCCACCTGGCCGGCATCGCTGTTGATCGAGCCGCTGAAGCTGTTCACCGACAGCTGCGCCGACACCGCGCGCGGCAGGCTCAGCGTGACCGAGGCACTGACCGATTCGACATTGATCCGGCCACCGGGTGCCAGTCCGGCTGCTGCCAGATCGATGCTGCCCGAGACGGTCTCCACCGCCAGCCGCTGCACGCGGCCAGCGTCCACCTCGACCCGGCCCGACACCGTCTGCGCGCCGATATCACCGGACACGCCGCCGCCGGCCTCGATGCGGCCACTGACTGTGTTCACGTCCAACTTCGGCGTCTGCAGGCGTGCACTGACGCTGCCACTGACTGTGTTGAGCTTGCTGTCGCCACTGCGGCCAGCCGCGCTCAGGCTGCCGCTGACCGTGTCGGCCTGCAGCCGCCGTACATCGATGCCACTGATGTCCTGGCTGGCACTGACCGTGCTGAGCAGCAGTTCCACCGAACGCGGTACGTTCAGTACCAGTGTTGCGCCGCCGTTATTGCTGCGGCGCGGGTACTCGATCTCCCAGCGCACACGGTTGGCGCTTTTTTCCTGACGCAGCTGCAGGCCATCGCTGAGCGTGCCGGTGAGCTGCACGTCATTGCGGTCCCAGCCACGCACGGTCACCTTGCCGGCCACGTTGCTCAGCTCGATGCGACCGCCCGCGGCCAGGGTATGGCGCTCGTCGATGCGGGTATCGGCCAGCGCCACGGCAGGGGCCAGCAGCAGCGCGACACAGCAGGAAATCAGGGTTCGGGTCATGGGGGTCTCCTCAGGTCGTCAAGCCGGACTCGGCGGCATAGGCCGCCTGCCGGGTCAGTTCCAGCCGCAGCGCATAGGTGCGCTTGAGCTGGCCAAGCAGGTGCGGCGCACGCGGGTCCTGCGCCAGGGCGGCACGGATCTGCGCCGCGCTTTCATCCAGTTCGTGCAGGGCCGGCTGCCATTCCGGCGCCCGTCCGTCGGGCAGCGAAGCGACGGCCTGCCGGTACTGCTCGGTCATCGCCGCCGCCTGCAGCTGCAGCGCTGAAGGTACCGGTACCTCTGGCTGCGCATGGCGCCACGGCGCCACGGCGTAGACCGCCAGGCTGGCCGCCAGGGCAGCGCCGACCGGCAGCCACCAGCGGCGCCGCGAGCGCGTTGGCAGGGCCACCACGTTGTCCGTTGGCACAGGTGCTGCCTGCGGTTCACGCGGCGGCAGCTGGGCCGACAGGCGTGCCCAGCCATCGGTGGGGACATCGCGCTCGTTCGGCAGCCCGCGCAGCCGGGCCAGCAGGTCGTGATCGGAATCGTATTCGTGTGTACTCATGTCATGTCTCCCAGCCGTGCGCGCAACAGGCCGCGCGCACGATGCAGCTGTGCCTTGGAACTGCCGACGGCCATCTGCAGCTGCTCGGCGATTTCCTGGTGTTTCCAGCCTTCGATGTCGTGCAGTACCAGTACCGCACGCGCCCGTGGCGGCAGTGTCGACAGCGCGCGCTCAAGATCGCGCTCGGTGCCGGCACAACGGTCATGCACCGCCAGTTCCTGCAGGCCTCCGTCGATATCATCGAGGCTGTCGTGGTCCTGCCCGGCAGCCCGGCCGCGCAACTCCATCAGCGCGGCGTTGACGCCCAGCCGATGCAGCCAGGTGGACAGGCTGCTCTCGAAACGGAACCCTGGCAGTGCTTTCCACGCCTGCAGGAAAGCCTCCTGCAGCGCATCCTCGGCACGTGCCTGCTGGCCGCCACACAACCGCCACAGGACAGCGAATACACGCGGCGCGTGACGCCGGTACAGCCGTTCGTAGGCAGCGGTGTCGCCCGCGGCCGCCGCCCGCACCAGGGCGGGTTCGTCGACGGCGTCATTGGCGGCAGGCGGCGCGGGCATGGTGGTGTCGAGCATATCGCTTGGATGCGGCGACCCGGGAAAAGGTTTAGAGCCGGTCGATGATCGATGGCATGCAACCTTTTGGATGGCGGCTGCATCCATGGAAGGTCCTTCGCGAAATTGCCGTCCGGGAGTCCTGCCATGTCCAGCCCATCCTGCGCCGCCCTGCTGGTGATCGCTGCCTGCGTCCTGCTGCAGGCGCTGGGCCTGTCACTGCAGCTGCGCCCCGACAACGGCCGCGCCTGCCTGCAGCAGCACCGCCAGGAGCTGGTGTGCCTGGCCTGGACCCCGGCGGTCGAATCCCCCGCACGCGCCGGGTAACATCGGGGGCCGTTATTGCCACCTGTCGTCACCCCCCATGATGTTGTCGCTGAAGGATCACCTGCCGGCCTGGACCTACCCTTGGCTCCACGACGCCGGAATCGCCGCGAAGATCCTGCTCACCCTGCTGGCCGCGTGGCTGCTGCGGGTGCTGGCACGGCGCTTGATCCGCCGCTTCGCCGAGCACTACACACTGCCGCCGGAGATGGCGATGGGCGCACGCCGGATCAGCAGTTTCGTGGTCTATTTCAGCGCAGTGCTGTATATCCTCAGCCTGCTCGGCGCATCGCCGTCGGTACTGTGGACCGCGTTCACCGGCTTCGCGGCCGTGGGCGCAGTGGCCTTCTTCGCGGCGTGGAGCGTGCTGTCCAACATCTTCTGCACGCTGCTGATCTTCACCACCCGCCCGTTCCGCCTGCATGACTACATCGAGGTGCTGGAGAACGGCGAGAAGCCGGGCCTGAAGGGCCGGGTGATCGACGTCAACCTGATCTACACCACCCTGCAGGAGACCGGCGACGGCCACGAGGGCACGGTGCTGCAGCTGCCGAACAACCTGTTTTTCCAGCGCACGGTGCGCCGCTGGCGCGACCCGGCACAGGCACCGGGCGGCATCCAGGGCGACGGCTGAGGGTGGAGTTTTCGGCAGGGCTGCGCCCTGCACCTGCAGAGGCCGAAGCCGAAGCAAGATCAAGAGCGGCATTCCGTGGGATGGCGGGGCGGTGTGGGTGGTCAGGACACGCCGTAAACCCATCCATGGGGGCTCGATGGCGCCATCCATGGCGACAACGGTCCTGCCCACCCACACCGCCCCACCTCTGACAGATTCCGCGCGCTGTTGGTGGGTGCCGACCGTTGGTCGGCACATCTGTCAGATATCGATAGTCAAAATTGGATCCGACCCCGTGCCGACCAACGGTCGGCACCCACCATCAGCAGCAGGTTCCAACAGATCGCGGAAATCTGTCGAAGGCGGGGTGGGTCCGGTTGAGGGGGTGTGAGCGCCATGGATGGCGCGACCAAGCCCCCATGGATGGGTTTACGGCGTCCCCCTCAACCGGACCCACCCCGCCAACCCACGGAAAGCCAGCCTTTGATGTTGACGTTGCTTCTGCAGGTGCAGGGCGCAGCCCTGCAATAAAACACCCCTTTACCTCAGCTGGCTGTCCTTGCTGCCACGCCGGTTGTACCCGGCATGCGCCTGGTCTTCGTCATCCCGCGCCTGCTGGCACGCAACGCACAGCCGCACACCAGGCACAGCCTGGCGCCGCGCCAACGGAATCGGCGCGCCGCATTCCTCACAGTGTTCCAGACCGGGCCCCTCGCGCAGCTGGCGCCGCGCGCGGGCGATCGCATCGTCGACGGTGGCGTCGATCTGGTCCTGGACCGCGCCGTCTCCCGCCCAACCGGTGGCCATGGCCATCCTCCGCAGGTGTGTCGCCTGATATGGGGACGATACACCCGCGCACAAAGGAGCAGACCGGTGTTGAACCGAGCCATGCCCGGCTGATCTTCAGCAATCTGAGCAGAACGTGGAGGGCTTCAACCAGGTAGATCGCGACTTAATCCCCTCCGTCCCCTTTTTGCTTACCAGACCAGGTCGTCCGGCACCTGGAACTGCGCGTAGTAGGCGTCGTCCTCGGCGTTGCCGGTGGAGATCTCGGCGGTCGAGCCCGGCTGGCCGTGGTCGACGATGATCGCTTCCGGCGCGCGTTCACGCACCTTCTCGGCGGCGACTCGCGGCAGCAGGGCGTAGCCCTCGCCATGGGCGACGATGACCAGCACACCCACCGACAGCGCCTTGCGCAGCTTGGGGTCGATCAGCAGGGTGCGGATCGCCGCGCCATCACTGAAGCGGTACTCGTCATCGCCCTTGTGGGGCACGGCATGGGCCGTGATGATCTGCTTCGCCTGCGCCTTCTGTTCAGCCAGCTTGGCCTGGGCGTTGCGCTCGGCGGCCAGCGCGCGGTCGCGCTCGACCTTTTCGGCGCGGGCCCGTTCAGCCTCGCGCTGCACGTCGGCCGAGGTCGATTCGGCCTTGCCCTGCCGGGCCTTGGCCTGCGCGCTCGCGGCAGCGCTGGCCTGCGACTTCTTGGCCAGGCCGGCCTTGAGCAATTGTTCCTGCAACGCGTTGGGCTTTGCCATGGTCGGTGCGTACCGCGTGTAATCTTGGATGCCCCATTCTACCGACGCCCCGCCGCCCCTGCATGGCAGTCCTGAAGTACCTCACCGGCTATCCCGAACCCCTGGTCGCCCAGGTCAGCGAACTGCTGGCGCAGGGCAAGCTCGGCCCCTGGCTGCAGCAGCGCTACCCCGACCCGCACGAGGTGCGCAGCGACCGTCAGCTGTACGACTACACGCAGGAGCTGAAGGACCGCTACCTGCGCAAGTCGGTGCCGCTCAACAAGGTCTGCTATGACAACACGCTGGAAGTGATCAAGCACGCCCTGGGCACCCATACCGCCATTTCCCGCGTGCACGGTGGCCGCCTCAAGGCCAGCCGCGAGATCCGCATCGCCACCGTGTTCCGCCAGGCACCGGCGGCCTTCCTGCGCATGATCGTGGTGCATGAGCTGGCCCACCTGAAGGAAGCCGACCACAACAAGGCCTTCTACCAGCTGTGCCAGCACATGGAACCGGATTACCTGCAGCTGGAGTTCGATACCCGCCTGTACCTGACCGAGCTGGCCAACCGCGGCCAGCGCTGACCGGCCGCAGCGGCTACACTGCGCGCCCCCTGCCTGACCTTTCCGCCATGGAACCGATCCGTCTCGACAAACGCCTGTCCGCCCTGCTCGGCATCCCGCGCGGCGAAGCGCGACGTTACATCGAAGGCGGCTGGGTCACGGTCAATGGCGAGGTGGTGGAACAGCCGCAGCGCCCGGTCGATGACAGCGCCGAGATTGTCGTGGCCGAGCAGGCCAGCGATGAAAAGGCCGAGCGGGTCAGCATGCTGCTGCACAAGCCGGCCGGCGTTGCCGCCGAGACCCTGTGTGCGCTGGTCAGCAGTGACAGCCGCAGCGAACTCGATGCCAGCGACATCCGCCCGCTGCAGCGGCATTTCCACGGCCTGCAGCTGGCCGCATCGCTGCCTGCGGCCGATAGCGGGCTGGTCGTGGTCAGCCAGGATCCGGCCACGTTGGCGCATCTGCAGCGCAATCTGGGCCGCACTGAGCAGGAATACCTGATCGAAGTGGCCGAGGGCGGCCCAGAGCGCGGGCCTTGGTTGATGGCGCGCTTGCAGCAGGAGGCCGGCGGCGGCAAGGTCAGCTGGCAGAGCGAACAGCGGCTGCGGTTCGCCGGCAAGGGGCTCACCGCCAAGGGCCTGCGTGCAGCGGTGACAACCGCCGGGCTGCAGGTGACAGCGGTGCGCCGTCTGCGCATTGGCCGCGTGGCGCTGGGGCCGCTGCCGCCGGGCCAGTGGCGCTACCTGGGCAGCGACGAGCGGTTCTGAGGCCCATCCACGCAGGGTGTGATATTGCCTGGAGCAGCCATCCACGCATGTGTGGATCTACTGCAATGGGTCGGCTGGCTTTCATCCGCGCATGGCGTGGATCTACCATCGGGGCATGAGCCTGCCCAAGCCCCTGTGGCGACGCCTGCTGCGCATCGCTGCAATCCTCCTCGCCGCGCTGTTGCTGCTGGTCCTGTCCGGGCTGCTGCTGGCCGACCATCTCACGCCACAGGCGCAGGGCGCGCCCTCGCAGGTACTGCCACTGCAGCCGGCGCAGACCCGTATCGACCAGGAAATCGTGCCGCTGCAGGACGCCCACCCCGGGCAGTCCGGCGTGGCGTTCCTCAGTGATGGCATGGATGCCTTCGCCGCACGCGCGATGATCACCACGCACGCAGGCCGCAGCCTGGACCTGCAGTACTACATCTGGCACGACGACCTGATCGGCCACCTGATGGCCAAGGCGCTGTATGACGCCGCTGAGCGCGGCGTGCGCGTGCGCATCCTGCTCGATGACATGAATGCCAAGGACAAGGACGCGCTGATGATGGCGCTCGATGCGCATCCGAACATCGAGATCCGCTTGTACAACCCCTTCCGCAACCGCACTGGCATCCTGCGCATGGTGGAGATGGTGCAACGCTTCTTCAGCGTGAACCATCGCATGCACAACAAGAGCTGGATTGCCGACGGCCGGGTCGCGATCGTCGGTGGCCGCAACATCGGCGAGGAGTACTTCAGCGCACGCAACGATGTGAATTTCCAGGACCTGGATCTGCTGGTCGCCGGCCCCGCCGTGGAGCAGGCCAACCGTATCTTCGACGACTACTGGAACAGCAAAGCTGCCATTCCGGTATCGGCGCTTGCCTTCCATACCGATGCGCAGCTGCGCCTGCTGGTCCGCGAATCGGATCATGAGGCGCAGCGGGACGTGGCCCGGCCCTACCTTGCGCGCGTGGCCGAATCGCGCAAGCGGCAGCGACCGAGCCCCGAGCCGCTGCACTGGAGCGGTGCAGTTCGCATCGTGTCAGACCCGCCGATGAAGCACCGCAATGACGATCGCGCTGCCTGGCTGGTGTCGACCCTCATCAGCGAGCTGCAGGCCGCCAGGCACAAGGCCCTGTTGATCTCGCCCTACTTCGTTCCCGGCAACGAGGGCCTGGATGGCTTTTCGGCCATGGCCGGGCGGGGCGTGCAGGTCGGCGTGGTCACCAACTCACTGGCCGCCAATGACGTCGCCGCCGTACACGGTGGCTACATGGGCTACCGCGTGCCGTTGCTCGAAGCCGGCGTCCACCTTTACGAACTGAAGGCACAAGGGCAGTCCGGCGATGCCGGCGTGTTCGGCAGCAGCGGCGCGAGTCTGCATACCAAGGCGTTCCTGGTCGACGACTGCCGCGGTTTTGTTGGTTCGTTCAACCTCGACCCGCGCTCGGCCTATCTGAACACCGAGATGGGCGTGCTGTTCGACGATCCGGTGCTGGGCGCACAGCTGCGGGACGAGTACCTGCGCTTGGCTGATCCCAGGCACAGCTGGTGGCTGGCGCTGGACGATCGTCGTCGGTTGCGCTGGCTGGAGCGCGAGCCACCACCGCACTGGGTGGAGGCCGAGCCGGGGGCAACGGCACGCAAGCGCTGGATGTCGCGAGTGATCAGCTGGCTGCCGGTGGAATCGCAACTGTAGCGCTCAGGTCGCTGGATTGGCCTCGTCCTGTCCGGCCTCATCCAGCGTTTCCACGCTGCGCCCATGAAGGCGCCGCCAGATCCAGCGCAATGCATGCGGCGGTGCCGCAGGCAACTGCTCCAGCAGGGCCAGCATGCGGCTCTGGCTGGCATGCCCATGCCGGCACAACAGGCTGGCCGCTGCGGCCGCGCTGGCCAGGCGCAGGCTGTCGGCCAGCGGGCCCTCGGCCTCCGGCAACAGCGCCTGGTGCACCGGCTCGGGCAGCTCCCAGGCAGCCGCCACCCGTTGCGCCAGCGGCAACGACCACTGCTGAAGCAGCTGCAGTGCCAGCGCCGGCTCCACGGTTTCACCGCGTGCCTGGGCTTCCTGCAGCAGCTGGCGCATCACCAGCGCAGACCCCAGGCCCTGCACCAGGCCCAGCCACTGCGCGGCGAAGGCATCACCGAAGGTGACCGTGCGTGCGTGGTCTGCAGCCGCGCGCGAGGCCAGCAGTGCGTGCTCCCAGATGATCGTGCTGAACTGCGGAAACACCTCGCATTGCACCTGCATCACCGGCTGCACCAGCACCGCGCTGATGATCTGGCGCACCCCCTCGGTGCCGACGAGGGTCACCGCACGCTGCAGGCTTTCCACCGGGCGCTCGTGCACCTTGTACGCCGGGCTGTTGGCGATGCGCAGCAGGTTGCCGGTCAGCACCGGGTCCTGGCCGATGATCGCGGCCATCACCCGCGCTGAGGCGGCATCGTCGTTGACGGTCTGGATCAGCTGCGGCAGCAGTTGCGGGCGGCGCGGCAGCTGCCGGGTGGCCCAGTCGCGGTCCTGCAGCGCACGTGCCACCGCGTCCCCCAACGCCGGATCCTGTACCGGCGTCGGCTCACCGGCCAGTCTTGGGTACAGCGCCAACGCGTGCAGGCCGCGCTGCAGATGTGCAGCGATCTCCGCAGACGGCAGAGCTTCACCCTGCAGGCTCGCAGCCGCTGCCGCCACTGCCTGTCGCGATACAGCCGCCAAGCGGGACGGCGCGGCCCCGGTCGAGCGCGCCAGCCAGCCGCGCAGCGATCGCCACCAGGCCGCCGTCATCGCCGCCCGCCCTGTCGTTGTGGTGCCCGTGCCGTCACTGACTGCCCTGCCTCTTCACACGAATCCGGCCACCCGCCGTCGTCGCAGCATCGGCCGCACTTTCATCTTCTTTAACCGGAAGGCCGCCGATGTCGACGGCAGCGGCCGGGGGAATGGACTAGAATGGCGCCGCGCGACCGTCACCCTGCACCGACGACGTCGCTTTTTTTTGTTTTTGGGACCCTACCGTTCACTGGCCGTTCGCTGCAGTTCGCCGCTGTTCGCGCCATCGGAGACGCCATGCTATTCGAAACCCTCGCCACCACCGGCCACGAACAGGTGGTGTTCTGCCACAACCACGATGCCGGCCTGCAGGCGATCATCGCCATCCACAACACCACCCTGGGCCCGGCCCTGGGCGGCGTGCGCATGCGCCCCTATGCCAGCACCGACGAGGCGCTGGCCGACGTGCTGCGGCTGAGCCGGACGATGACCTACAAGAATGCGCTGGCCGGCCTCAACGTGGGCGGCGGCAAGGCGGTGATCATCGGCGACCCGAAGGTGGACAAGACCGAGGTGCTGTTCCGCGCCTTCGGCCGTTATGTCGACTCGCTGGGTGGGCGCTACATCACCGCCGAAGACGTGGGCACCGACGTCAACGACATGGAGAACATCTACCTGGAGAGCCAGTTCGTGACCGGCGTGCACCAGGTCCATGGCGGCTCCGGCGATCCCGCCCCGTTCACCGCCTACGGTGCGCTGCAGGCACTGATGGCATCGATGCGCTTCAAGTTCGGCCATGAGGAAGTGGGCAAGACCAGCATCGCCGTGCAGGGCCTGGGCCACATCGGCATGGAACTGGTGAAGCTGCTGCGCGACCGCGGCGCCAAGCTCTACGTCACCGACCTGGACAGCGCGCTGGTTGATCGCGCGGTCAGCGATTTCGGCGCCGAAGCGGTCAAGCCGGACGAGATCCACGAGGTAAACGCCGACGTGTTCGCGCCGTGCGCGCTGGAAGGTGCGATCAACGCCGACACCCTGCCGCGGATCAAGGCGAAGATCATCTGTGGCACCGCCAACAACCAGCTGTCGAGCCTGGAGATCGGCGACGAACTGCATGCGCGCGGCATCCTGTATGCGCCGGACTATGCGGTCAACGCCGGTGGCGTGATGAACGTGTCGCTGGAGATCGATGGCTACAACCGCGAACGCGCGATGCGCCTGATCCGCAGCATCTACCACAACCTCACCCGCATCTTCGAACTGTCGCAGCGCGAGAACATCGCACCGCAGCGTGCCGCCGACCGCATCGCCGAAAGCCGCATCCTGTCGATCGGCAAGCTGAAGATGCCGCTGGGCCGCAGCACCCCGCGCCTGGGTAACCTGCGCGGCGGTTGAGCCTGCCGATGTCGCGCCGGGACCATCGCCCCGGCGCGACCGATCACTCAGAACCCGGTGCTGTAGCGCAACGCCGCCTGGCGCGCGCCCTCGCCGCCCACGCGCTGGTCGAAGCCCAGGCTCAGGCGACCAGTGCGGCCCCACCACGATTCCAGCGCCACGCCGATCAGCGCACTGCCGTGCGGCGCGTTCCAGCCCGCCAGCGGCGCCCAGGCATCGACGCCGACGAAGCTGGCCTGCCAGTCCGCATCCGCACCATCAAGTCGTTGCTGCCATTCGGCATGCCCACGCAGCGTCCAACGCCCCCAGCCACGCTCGCCGCGGATGCCGGCCAGCATCTGGCTGCGCTGCACGCGATTGGCTTCACCCCGCAGGCCGAAGCCGAAACCGCCCAGCTCATTGAAGGCATCGGTATCCACACGCGTGGTGCTGGCGCCCAGATACGGCGTCAACGACGCCCCGGCGCGACCGAAGCGATAGCCGCCTTCGACGCTGGCACTGCTGAAGCGGCCGCCGTAGCGCGCAGACACGCCGTACGCGCCGGCGCCCAGCAGCAGCTGGCGGTCCAACGCGCGGGTGAACTGGCCACTTCCGACCTGGGCCAGTGCGTAGCCACGCCCCAGGTTCCAGCCGGCATACAGCTGCGCCTGCGCCTGGCGATCACGTCCGCGGTCACCACCGAAGCTGCTGCCACCGTTGCTGCGGGTCTCGCCAAAGGCCACACCCATCAGGCCGTTGCTGCCCAGCGGCAGGTCCTGGCCCGCCATCCACCCGTGACTGTCGGCGGCGTTGCCGGCAAAGCTGCCCTGCCCCGCTTCACCCAGCGCGCTCTGCCAGGTACCGCGCAGGCGCGGCGCGGCCTGCACGCGGTCGAAGCGCTCGGCAATCGCACGTCGTGACATGTCGATGCTGTCGAAGGTGGCCGCTTCAGCACGCGCATGCGCTTGACCGGACAGGCTCTGCAGGCTGGCGGCCAGACCGTCATTGCCACCGCCGGTCCATTGCAGGGCGCCGGCCGCTGCACCAAAGGCCGATCCCTGCAAGCCTGCGTTTTTGTCGAGCGCTGCGAATGCACCCTCCAGACGCTGCGCAGCGGCCTGCGCGGACGCCCCCAGGCCGCTGGCCGCGGCGGTGACGCTGACCTGGGTCAGGTTCAACCAGGCGTTGTTGCTGTCGTAGCCGTAGCTGCTCTGCAGCAGCGACAGGCCCTGCAGGCCACTGGAGGTAGCCGGCGTACTGAAAGTGCCACTGAGTCCGCCTGCCGCATGGATCAGGTCCTGTCGGCTGCCGTTCTGTGGCACGTAGCCGGAAACGAAGCCGTGCACGCGCACACCGCCGTCGATCGCAGCATTTCCGGTGACCTGCAGCGCATTGGCGCCGAGCGCGATCATCAGCTGGCCACCGGCCTGCTGGACGTAGTTGCCCTCGATCGTGCCTGTGGTGTTGCCACTGGTGAGGAATACGCTGCTGCCGTTGACCACATTGCCGATCACGCGGGGCGTGCCACCGTTGAACTGCAGGCCGGTCGAATCCGGATCGGGCTGGCCGAGGATGGTCACGTTGGAACGGATCACGCCACCGTTCTGCAGCGACAGGATGCCGCGTTCGATGCGGGTGGCACCGGTGTAGCTGTTGTTGCCGGCCAGCACCAGGGTGCCCCCGCCCTGCTTGACCAGGCCGCCGCTGCCGACGATATCGTTGCGCCACGCCGAGCCGGTCGAGGCCACGTCCACGTTGGCGACCACATCACCCCAGTCGAAGCGCCCCGGACCGTTGATCGCACGACCGATGTCGAGCAGGCCATAGCCGAACACCGGATCCACGCCCGGGGCGCCGATGTCCTTGGCGGTACCCAGCAGGGTCTGCCGGACCAGATCGTTGCCGAAGTACGGGAAGCGCTGCCAGACCAGGGCCGCCGCACCGGAAACCAGAGGCGCAGCGAAAGACGTGCCGTAGTTCCAGTAGTAGCTGCCACCATTGGCATCCGGGTAGACCGCGCTGCCCGGCGCCGCCAGGCAGTAGCGGGCCGCCTGCCCGCAGGCATTGGCATAGCCGGCCAGTGCGCCGGGCGTATACGGATCCACCGCCGTGGCCACCAGCCAGCCACGCTCCAGATCGGCTGCAGGCAGTGAACCGGCCACGCCCTTCTGGCTGGGCAACGCAGCCAGGCTGCTCGGCTCGCTGCGCCCATCATTGCCGGCGGCGAACACCACCAGGCCACCGTGATTGATCACGAACGGCCGGTATTCGGCAGCCACCTGCGCGGTGGTCGGCAGGTCGGTCCAGTACAGGCCGCCCCACGAGTTGTTCATCACCTTCACGTTGTAGTTGATCAGGTCCTGGTGGACCTGGGCCACGCCCAGCGGGCCGCTGAAGGCATTGCCGCGACCACTGCCGTCATCGGTCGGCGGCTTGTCGGAAATGATCCGTGCCGACACGATCTGCGCGCCCGGTGCGATGCCGCCCGGCCAGGACCCTACTGCCGCACCGGCGGCAAGGCTGGCGACGGCCGTGCCATGCCCGACCACGTCGTCGACACCCAGGTTGTTTTTGGCCGGGTCGATGTAATTGAGGTTGGCGACCACCCGCCCGTTCAAGGCCACCGCATTGCGCTGCACGCCCGAATCGACGATGCCGATGCGTACGCCCTGCCCGGTCAGGCCGGCAGCCTGTGCGGCACGCGCGTTGGTGACTGACAGATGCGCATCGAAGGCCGGCTCCTGCGGCTTGGCCGGCGGCGGCGTGGTGGGAGGCGGCGTGGTCGGTGGCACAGGCGTGGTCGGCGGCGGATCGACACGCACATTGCTGCCGCCCCCGCCTCCGCCGCCGCAGGCGGTCAGCGCCACGGCCAGCGCGGTTCCCAGGGCAGACCTCACCATCATCGTGCGTTCCATCGATTCCTTCCCATGTACGTTGTCCTGCCTTCATCCCGGCAGGCGTGCGGCCGCGCTCAGCGGCGGCCCTCCCCGACCCTCTATACTTGGGCCGACCCCCACGCAGTCTGCCGGGAAACCCGGGCACATCCAACGGCCCCCGGTCTCCTTTCCGAACATTGCTTACGCATCAACGAGATTGCCATGTCCAACATCGTCATCGCCGCCGCCAAGCGCACCGCCATCGGCTCCTTCCTCGGCCAGTTCAATGGCGTGCCGACCCCCACCCTTGGCGCGGCCGCCATCGCCGCCGCCCTGGAGCAGTCGGGTGTCCCGGCCAGCGACGTTTCTGAAGTCCTGATGGGCTGCGTGCTGCCGGCCAACCTCGGCCAGGCGCCGGCCCGCCAGGCGGCGATCGCCGCCGGCATCCCGCTGTCGACCGGTGCCACCACGCTGAACAAGGTGTGCGGCTCGGGCATGAAGACCATCATGCTTGGCCATGATCTGATCAAGGCCGGTTCGGCCCGCATCGTGGTTGCCGGCGGCATGGAATCGATGTCCAACGCCCCGCACATGCTGCCGAACTCGCGTACCGGCAACCGCTTCGGCAACTTCCAGGCGGTCGACCACATGGCCCACGACGGCCTGGTCAACGCCTACGATGGCAAGGCCATGGGCGAATTCGCCGAATGCGCCGTGGACAAGTACCAGTTCAGCCGCGAAGAGCAGGACGCCTACGCGATCGAATCGGTCAAGCGCGCGCAGGCCGCGCAGGCCAACGGCGCATTCGCCGACGAGATCGTCGCGGTCAAGGTCGCCACCCGCAAGGGTGAGGTCGAGGTCGCTACCGATGAACAGCCCGGCCGATCCGACATTGCCAAGATCCCGACCCTGCGCCCGGCCTTCAAGAAGGATGGCAGCGTCACCGCCGCCAGTTCCTCCAGCATCTCCGACGGCGCCGCTGCAGTGGTCCTGCTGACCGAGGAAGACGCGGCCGCGCGCGGCATCACCCCGCTGGCCCGCATCGTCGGCCACGCCACCCATTCGCAGGAGCCGGAGTGGTTCACCACCGCGCCGATCGGTGCGCTGCACACGCTGCTGGAGAAGACCGGCTGGTCGCTGGACCAGGTCGACCTGTTCGAAATCAACGAAGCCTTCGCCGTGGTGGCGATGGCGCCGATGCGCGAACTGGGCATCCCGCATGACAAGCTCAACGTGAATGGCGGCGCCTGCGCACTGGGCCATCCGATCGGTGCCTCCGGTGCGCGCCTGGTGGTGACGCTGGTCAACGCCCTGCGCACGCGCGGTGGCAAGCGCGGCATTGCCACCCTGTGCATCGGCGGTGGCGAAGCAACGGCTATCGCCATCGAATTGATTTAAATGGATTTAACGATGATTTCGCAAAAATGAATGCGGGATCGCTTGACACCCAATCTTGGCTTGTCATCATGTTGTCGGCGCGCAGCATGCGCGTTGCCTAATTCTAACGACGAGGATTTACACAATGAGCATCAACAAGCTGCTGGTCGCGATGTCCCTGGCTCTGGCCCTGGCCGCCTGCTCGAAGCAGGAAGCTGCCCAGGACGCCGCTGCTTCGGCCAACGAAGCCGCCACCGAAGCCCAGGCTGCTGCCGACCAGGCCGCCGCTGCTGGCGCCCAGACCGCCGACGCTGCCCAGCAGGCCGCTGACACCGCCGCCACCGCTGCTGACGCTTCGGTTGACGCTGCTGCCCAGGCTGGCGCTGCTGCCACCGACGCCGCTGCCGGCGCCGCTGCTGACGCTGCCAAGGCTGCTGAAGGCACCGCTGAGAAGGCCAAGGACGCTGCTGAAGAAGCCAAGAAGTAATAACTTCTTTCTTCACGCTGTTCTGGAAAAGCCGCTGGTTCGCCAGCGGCTTTTTCTTTTGTCGAATGCGCGCGACTGAGCCGCTGCATCGCGACTCCCTCTTCACAATGGCATGAATAGGCTGGCGTCCCCATCCATTGCAGTACCGGAGACCGCCATGAAGATTCGTCCGATCACCACCACCCTGCTGGCCGCCTCCCTGCTGCTGGCCCTGGCGGCCTGCAAGGGCCCCGAAGCCGAACAGGCCAAGCAGGACGCACAGCAGGCCGCCGACAGCGCGGGCGCTGCCGCCCGTGACGCCGTGGACAAGGCCGCTGAAGCCACCCGCAACGCTGCCGACAAGACCGCTGCCGCTTCCGAGCAGGCTGCCGCCGATACCCAGCAGGCGCTGGACAAGGCTGCAGACGCCACCGCCAACGCCGCCGACAAGGCCAAGGACGCCGCAACCGACGCTGCCGCACACGCCAGCGACGCGACCGCCAACGCGGCACAGAAGGTCGCCGACAAGGCCCGCGATGTCGCCAATGACGCCAAGGCCAATGCCGCCAAGGAAGAAGCCAAGCACTAAGCCCTACCGGCAGCCGAGCATCGACTCGGCGCTACAGGAAAAGCCGCGGCACTGCCGCGGCTTTTCTGCTTTTCGCTCTCTGCTTTTTCTGTTGATTCCGTGGTGGACGGCACGGAAATCGTCCAAGGCCGCGCGGGTGGGCTGCGCAGGGGTGTCCGCGGCATGGATGCCGCGGCCAAGCCCCCAAGGACGGGTTCACGGCGTCCCCTGCGCAACCCACTCGCGCGGCCACCGCCGATATCAGCGCCCACCACGAGGGGCTCCGCCGTTGGCCGCCCCTACGGCAGCGCGCGCGCCAGCATCGCCGTCAGCTCCAACCCCGCCGGCAGCGTCCCGAACGCCAGCCCATGCTCCCCCTCCAGCCGGCTGCGCACGAACGCCTCCGCCACCGGGCTGCGCGCACGCAACAGCAACGCGGCCTGCAGCAGCAGCGCAGTACGCTCGCAGAACAGCCGCGCCTGCGATTCTTCCGGTGGCGGCGCCGATGCCCAGCGCTGCAATGCCGATGCGTAGCGCGCGTCACGGTCTGCCACCGACGTCAGCTCATCGCGCAACGCCGCCATCGCCTCCGGTTCACGCGCCAGCGCACGCAGCACATCCAGGCACTGGATGTTGCCGCTGCCCTCCCAGATCGAATTCAACGGTGCCTGCCGGTAGAGGCGCGGCAGCATCGACTCCTCCACGTAACCCGCACCGCCCAGGCACTCCTGTGCTTCATTGACGAAGGCCGGCGCGCGCTTGCACAGCCAGTACTTGCCCAATGCCGTGCCCAGCCGCGCCATCGCCGCTTCGTTGGCATCCACACCGGCGCGATCCACCGCGCGTGCGATGCGCATCGCCAACACCGTGGCCGCTTCCGACTCCAGCGCCAGATCAGCCAGCACGTTGGTCATCAGCGGATGCTCGACCAGCAGCTTGCCGAAGGTGCGTCGATGGCGTGCGTGGTGCAGCGCCTGCGCCAGCGCCATGCGCATCTCCGCGGCTGCACCCAGCATGCAGTCCAGGCGGGTCATCATCACCATACCGATGATGGTGGCCACGCCGCGCCCCTCTTCGCCCACGCGCCATGCCTGTGCGCCACAGAACTCGACCTCGCTGGAGGCGTTGGCCCAATCGCCGAGCTTGTCCTTCAGCCGCATCAAACGGAACGCGTTGCGGTCGCCATCGGCCAGCCGGCGCGGCATCAACAGGCAGGTCAATCCGCCCGGTGCCTGTGCCAACACGAGGAAGCCGTCGCACATCGGAGCGGAGAAGAACCACTTGTGGCCCACCAGGCGATAGCGTTCGCCATCGATCGGTTCAGCACGCGTGCTGTTGGCACGCACGTCGGAACCACCCTGCTTCTCGGTCATGCCCATGCCCAGGGTGATGCCGGCCTTGTCCGTCACCGGCACATCGCGCGGGTCATAGACCGGCGCGGCGGCCTTGCGCGCCCACTCGGCCAGATGGGGCTGGGACTGCAGCACCGCCACGGCCGCATGGGTCATGGTCAAGGGGCAACTGGTGCCAGCTTCGGCCTGGTGATGCAGGTAGCTCAACGCCGCACGTGCCACGTGTGCGCCGGGCTGTGGCTCGTGCCAGGACAATCCAGCGACACCGTGCGACTTGGCCGTACCCATCAGCTGGTGATAGGCCGGATGGAACTCCACCGTATCGATGCGATGGCCCTGCGCATCATGCGTGCGCAGGCGCGGGCGATCACGGTTGGCGTCGAAGCCGATCCGGTACAGCTCATCCCCCGCCAGTGCGCCATAGACCGCCAGGCGCGGCGCGAAGCTGCCGGCCCCTTCGCGCTGCACGGCGTCCATCAACGCCACGTCGTCGGTCCACAGTTGTCGCCCTGCAAACGGCGGCGGCTGGTTCAGCACCACATGGGTTTCATACGGCGCATTGCTGCTGAAGCTGGGTCCACTCATCCGGTCCATCCTGGCGCCAAGAAGTCTGCGGCCCGATTGTGCCGCATCGCCTGCCAAGCCCGTGTTCAGGCCGGTTCTCACCCTCTGCACGAGACGCAGGCCACAGTGACCGCATGGCAGACAACGATGATCTGGTGGTGCTGCGCCCGGAGGGGCTGTACTGCGCCGCTGGCGATTTTCATATCGACCCGTGGCGACCGGTAGCGCGCGCGGTCATCACCCATGGTCACGGCGATCATGCGCGCCCGGGCATGGGCGAATACCACTGCAGCGACGGCAGCCTTCCAATCCTGCGCTGGCGCCTGGGTGATGTGCCGGTGCAGGCGCACGTCGAGGGCGTGCCGTTCCGCCTGGGGAAGGTGCAGGTATCGCTGCACCCTGCCGGCCACGTCCTCGGCTCTTCGCAGGTGCGCATCGACGACGGCCGGCAGGTCTGGGTAGCCTCGGGCGACTACAAGCGCCAGCCCGACCCGACCTGCGCGCCGTTCGAAGTGGTGCCCTGCGATACCTTCATCACCGAAGCCACCTTCGCCCTGCCCATCTACCGCTGGCCGGACACGCCGGCAGTGGCGGCCGAGATCGTGGCGTGGCGCCGCGAATGCGAACAACGCGGCGAGGCTGCGATCCTGCTGTGCTACGCGCTCGGCAAGGCACAACGCGTGCTTGCCGAGCTGCTGCCGCTGGACGACCGCCCGGCCTGGCTGCACGGTGCCATCGCCAATGGCGTCGCCGTCTACCGGCAAGCCGGCGTGCCGATGCTGGAGACACTCACCGTGGCCGAGCAGGGCCGCCAGCCTGATGCCGCCGGCCAGCTGATCCTCGCCCCGCCCTCGGCTGCGGGCACGCCCTGGATGCGCCGCTTCGGCCGCCACCAGCTGGGCTTCGCATCCGGCTGGATGCAGTTGCGCGGCAATCGGCGCCGCCGCAATGTCGATCGCGGTTTCGTCATTTCCGATCACGCCGATTGGCCAGCGCTGTTGCAGACCATCGAACAGACGGGTGCGCAGCGGGTGATCGCTACCCATGGCAATACCGATGCGTTGATTCCGTTCCTGCGCGAGCGCGGAGTGGCGGCCGAAGCCTTCCGTACCGATTTCGGGAGCGAGGAATGAAGGCCTTCGCCGCGCTTTACCAGCGCCTGGATCGCAGCACCGCGACGCTGGACAAGCGTGCAGCGCTGGTCGATTACTTCCGCCAGGCAGGTGCACACGACGCGGCATGGGCGCTGTACCTGCTCAGCGGTGGCAAGGTGGGCGGTGCACGCCGCAAGATCGCTGCCAGCGGTGAACTGCGCGCCTGGATTGCCGAGGAATCCGGCTTGCCCCCATGGTTGGTGGAAGACAGCTATGCGCAGGTAGGTGACCTGGCCGAAACGCTGACCCTGCTGCTGGATGATCCATCGCAGCCAGCCGTCGACCGCCCGCTGGCCGAATGGATCGAACAGCATCTGCTGGCGGTGGCCAATCAACCTGAAGAAGTGCGCCGTGCGGCGGTCGTCGCAGGCTGGCAGCAACTGTGCAGCGGCGAACGCCTGGTGTTCAACAAGCTGCTGACCGGTGCCCTGCGCGTAGGCGTTTCGCAGCGGCTGGTGCAGCAGGCGCTGGCCGAGTGGTCGGGCCTGGACATCGCACGCATCGCCCAGCGCATGCTCGGCGAGTGGGTACCCTCGCCCGGGCTGCTGGGCCAGCTGCTGTCGCCCGATGAGCTTCCGTTGGACTGCCAGCAACCCTACCCGTTCTTCCTCGCATCGCCACTGGAAGGTGAACCTGCCGAACGGCTCGGCCCGATCGATGATTGGCTGCTGGAATGGAAATGGGATGGCATCCGCCTGCAGCTGCTGCGCCGGCGTGGCGAAGTCGCATTGTGGTCACGCGGCGAAGAGCGGCTGGATGGCCGCTTCCCCGAAATCGAACAAGCGGCGATGGCGCTTCCCGATGGCTGCGTGCTGGACGGCGAGCTGCTGGCCTGGGACGAGGCCACCGGCCTGCCGCGTGCCTTCACCGCGCTGCAGACCCGCATCCAGCGCCGCAAACCCGGTGCAGCCACCCTGCGCAACACGCCGGTGCGCGTGCTCGCCTATGACCTGCTGGAACTCGATGGCGCGGACCTGCGCGAGCTCCCGTTGCAGGAACGGCGCATGCGGCTCACCGCGGTGATCGGTGCCCTGGATGATGCGCGGGTCCAGCTGTCGCCCGATGTTGCCGCCGGCGACTGGCCGCAGGCTGCAGCGATGCGCGAGGTGGCGCGCGAGCGCGGCGTGGAAGGGTTGATGCTGAAGCGACGTACGTCTCCTTACCAGGCCGGGCGGCGACGCGGCGACTGGTGGAAATGGAAGGTCGATCCACTCACCATCGATGCGGTGCTGCTGTACGCGCAGGCCGGCCACGGGCGACGCAGCACGCTGTACACCGACTACACCTTCGGCGTCTGGGACGGTGACACACTGGTGCCGGTGGCCAAGGCCTACTCGGGCCTGGACGACAAGGAGATCCTGGCACTCGATCGCTGGATCCGCGCCAATACCCGTGAGCGCTTTGGTCCGGTACGCAGCGTACGCGCCGAGCAGGTCTTCGAGCTGGGCTTCGAAGCGGTCAACCGCAGCAGCCGGCACAAGTCCGGCATCGCCGTGCGCTTTCCGCGCATCCTGCGTTGGCGCCACGACAAACCGGCCAGTGAAGCCGATCAACTGGCCAGCCTGCAGGCGCTGGCGCGATGACCCGCAGCCAGGCGCTGCGCCGGCTGGAAGACTGGTTTGCCGGTCGTGGCTGGCGTTCCCTGCCGTTCCAGCGCGCAATGTGGCGGCATTACCTTGCCGGTGAATCCGGGTTGCTGCACACGCCCACCGGCAGCGGCAAGACGCTGGCGATGTTTGGCGGCCCGCTGCTGCAGGCCATGATCGACCCAGCGCCTTCGCCCCGCCGCGCCAGTGCGGTGCGCCCGCTGCAGGTGCTATGGGTGACGCCTTTGCGCGCATTGGCAAGCGACACCGCACGCGCACTGCAGGCCGTGGTCGATGGATTGGGGCTGGGATGGCGGGTCGGCCTGCGCAGCGGTGACGCCAGCAGCCGCGAACGACGACAGGCGCGCGAAGGGCGCATCGACGTGCTGGTGACCACGCCGGAGTCGCTGGCACTGCTGTTGAGCTATCCGGATACGCTGCCGCGCATGCGCCAGCTGCGCTGCGTGGTGGTGGACGAATGGCATGAGCTGCTGGGCAACAAGCGCGGTGTCCTGCTGCAGTTGAATCTGGCCGTGCTACGCGATGCCACGCCTGCATTGCAGCTGTGGGGGCTGTCGGCAACGCTGGGCAATCTGGAAGAGGCGCGCGACGTGCTGCTGCCCGGACAGCCCGACGCGCCGATCGTGCAGGGCGTGCGCCCGCGCGCGATCAGCGTGCGCAGCCTGCTGCCTGACCCCGGCGAACGTTTCCGCTGGGCCGGGCATCTGGGCCTGGCGCAGCTGCCGCGGGTGCTGGACGCATTGATGCGGGCACGCAGCAGCCTGTTGTTCACCAACACCCGTGCGCAGGCAGAACTGTGGCATCAGGCACTGGCCGCGGTCTGGCCCGAGGACCAGGACACGCTTGCGCTGCACCACGGCTCGCTGGATCCGGCACTGCGCCAGCAGGTGGAAGACGGACTGCGAGCGGGCGCGCTGCGCTGCGTGGTGGCTACGTCCAGCCTCGACCTTGGCGTGGACTTCCCCGAGGTTGAACAGGTACTGCAGCTGGGCAGCCCGAAAGGCGTGGCGCGCCTGCGCCAACGCGCCGGACGTGCACGCCACCGCCCGGGTGCCAGCGGCGCCATCCTGTGCGTGCCCAGCCATGCGCTGGAACTGGCCGAGTACGCCGCGGTGCGCCGTGCCTTGGCCGAACGCGTGGTCGAAGCACGCAGGCCACTCACGCTGTCGCTGGATGTGCTGGCCCAGCATGCGGTCAGCCGCGCCCTGGCCGGTGGCTTCGACAGCGATGCGCTACTGGCGCAGGTACGGCGCACCCACGCCTTCGCATCGCTCGGCGAAGGTCAATGGCAGGCGGTACTGACCTTCATCGTGCAGGGCGGCCAGGCGCTGGCCCAGTACCCCGATTTCCACAAGGTCGTACGCGATGACGACGGCTGCTACCGCATGCATGATCGCCGCCAGGCACTGCGCCACCGGTTGTCGATCGGCACCATCAGCAGCGATGGCAGCGTGCGCGTGCAGTTCCTGCGCGGTGGTGGCCTGGGCGCCGTGGAGGAGCAGTTCGCCAGCCGGCTGCGCCGTGGTGATCGCTTCCAGTTCGCCGGGCGCCTGCTGGAACTGGTGCAGCTGCGCGAGATGACCGCCTTCGTGCGGCTGGCACGAGGGCGCGGTGAGGGTGTCGTGCCGCGATGGCAGGGAGGTCAGTTGCCGCTGTCGATGCCGCTCGGCCGCGAACTGGAGTGGGTCCTGTCCGGTGCCGACGACAGCGCGGAATCACGCTGGCTGGCTCCGCTGTTGGCTCTGCAGGAACAGGTGTCCGCACGCCCCGGGCCGGACCATCTGCTGGTTGAAGACGTGCGGCGGCGCGACGGCCAGTTCCTGTTCGTCTATCCGTTTGCCGGCCGCCACGTTCACGAGGCACTGGCCGCGCTGCTGGCGCTGCGGCTCACGCGCCGGCAGCGCAACAGCATCGGCTATGCAGTGAACGACCACGGCCTGGTGCTGGCCCCGGCGCAGACGGTCGATCTGGAGGCGCAGCAGTGGCGGGCGCTGTTCACTGCTGATCAACTGCTCGACGATCTGCGTGCGGCGGTGAACCTGGGCGAGCTGGCGCGACGCCAGTTCCGAGGCATCGCTCGCGTCGCCGGGCTGCTGGTTCCGAGCCTGCCCGGTGGCATGCCGCGTTCGCTGCGCCAGCTGCAGGCCTCGGCGGGCCTGCTGTACGACGTACTGCGCGAGCATGATCCCGACCATCTGCTGCTGGCCCTGGCCGAGCGCGAAGTACTGTACGACAGCCTGGACTTTCCCGGACTGCAGCAGGTACTGGAACGAATCGGCATGCGCTTGCTGTCGGTACAGCGCCCTTCATCACTCACACCACTGGGCTTCCCACTGTGGGCAGAGCGGCTGCGCGGGCAATTCAGCAACGAAGACTGGCGCAGCCGCGTGCAGCGCGCCGCACAACAGCTGGAACGCCGCCATGGCCGATGAACTGCCGCTGCTGCTGGCCGGCGAGCCGTTCATGCTGGTCGGCGCGCGCGCCATGTACTGGCCCGCACGGCAGGCACTGCTGATCGCCGACCTGCACCTGGGCAAGGCCGACGTGTTCCGCCGCGCCGGCATCGCGCTGCCCGCTGGCGGCACCCACACAGACCTGCAGCGCCTGCAGTCAGTGCTTGACGCGCACACCTGCCGCGAACTCTGGATCCTTGGCGACATCCTGCATGGGCCCGCACATCGCGCCGCGTGGTACCAGCAATGGTTGACATGGCGCGAGCGCAATGCCGCGCTGGACGTGCATGTACTGCGCGGCAATCACGACCGGCAGCTCCCGCATGCGCAGCTGCAGGTCCATATCCACGATGAGGTACGGCTGCAGGCGTTCCTGCTTCGCCATGAGCCGATTCCCGATGCAGCGTTGCACGTGATCGCCGGTCATCTGCATCCGCAGATCGCCTTGCCGCCGTTGCGGCGGCGCTTCCCTGCGTTCTGGCTGCGCGAGCGCATGACGATCCTGCCCGCATTCTCCGCGTTCACCGCTGGAATCACGCCCGTACCTGCCCACAGCGAGCGGATGATCGCCTGTGTGGAGGATGGCCTGGTGGAACTGCCCGTGCGGTGAATCAGGCTGGGCGGACGCTCAGCGCCGGCATCAGCCGGAAATCAGGCGCGTCATCGTCACGCCGCCGCGGCAGGGCCTGGATGGCCACCAGCATTTCCTGCGCACAGACCCGGATGCGTGCGTGATGCTCGGGCGATGCATGGCTGATCAGGCTGCCGACATGGAATTCGAATACGTCCTCCAGTACGTCGGGCTGGTCCTCGTGCAGCATCTGCAGCAGTCCGCGCAGCTTGCAGATTTCCGATTCCAGCTCCTCGACCGCGAACAACATGGCATCCTCCTCTTCAACATCAGCGGCGCGTCCGGGCCGCAGCAGGCCGCAACGGCGGCGCCACCCGGGCCACGCGCGATATCGATCACGGAAAGGAAAACGGGCGACGCGGCTGTCGCGTGCTCCCCTCTTCTCGCACATCTGCGGTGAGGCAACCGTTAATTCACGTGACGGCAGGCCTCACGCGCTGGCAGTTGCGCCGATGATGCGGGGCGGTTCGGCGGCCGTTGCCAACGCGTCGATGAAGGCCGGATCCAGTGCCAGCGAGCCGAACCAGCCATGCTGCGTGCCACTGAGAACGCGCAGCATGTGGCCACGACCACCAGGCAGGCGCCCCATCGGCCCGAGCAGTACATCACGCGCCTTTGCCCAGGCATCGCGGTCAGACTGGAACAGCGGCGTCAGCCAACGACTCCAGCGCTGGTACACCGCCACATGCGCGCGTCGCTGCACCTGGTAGGCCTGCAGTGCCACCGCACCGCCGCCATGGCTGCGCACGGCATCGCGCAGCGCCAGTGCATCGAGCAGCGCCATGTTCACCCCCTGCCCCAGCTGCGGGCTCATCGCGTGCGCGGCATCTCCGGCCAGTACCATGCGACCCTGATGCCAACGCGTCATCACTGCATCGCGATAGATCGCGCGCGCCATCTGGCCGGGGGCGCGCAGATGGGCGAAGCGCGGAGCGGCCTGCGGCCACAGCGTGTGCAGTTCCTCCAACCAGGCGGGCATGCCATCGCTCTGCCAACGCTCGAAGTCGGCACGTGGCAGGCTCCAGAAGAAGCTCAGGCGTGGCGTGTCATCACCGGGCCGCGTACCGACGGGCAGCAGGCCGATCATCTTGCGCGCAGCCACATAGCGTTGGCGCAGCTCCCGCACGTGTGGCCAGTCCTCGGCCGGCAGCAGGCACCACAACGCCCCCCACGGATACACACGGTCCAGCCCGGCACCGCCTGCGATGGTGCCGCGCAGCGTTGATGCAGCGCCATCGGCGACCACCACCAGATCGAACGGGCCGTGCATGCGCCCTTCGCTGTCGCGCAGGCGGCCCTGCTCGGCATCCACTGCGGCAATGGTGACGCCGGCATGCAGCTGGCCCGCCCCCGCACGCGCTTCGTCCAGCAGCGAGAACAAGGCCCCGCCCTGCATGCCAAGGCCGTGCAGGCGCGTATCCAGGCCGTCGTAGCGCATGTCCATCACTGCGCGTTCGCACGGCGTATCGCCATACAGGCGGTGCACCGGCGCGGCATGCGCGCGCACTGCATCAAGCAGGCCCATCTGCCACAGCACCTGCAGGCCGCTGGGTTGCAGCAGGAAGCCGGCGCCAACCGGTCCCGGCGTGGGCACGCGTTCGAAAATCTCCACCTCGTGGCCGTCACGGGTGAGCAGGATGGACACTGCCTGTCCAGCGGTGCCGTAGCCGATCACGGCAATACGCAGTCGTTCCGTCATGGCCGCATTGTGCCCGAGCAGGGTTGCGATGGAGAAGGGAGTCCGCACACGGCATCCACGCCTGGCGTGGATCTGCTGCCCCCCCCAAAAAAAAACCCCGCCGAAGCGGGGTTTTCAACGCACTGTCGAGTGGATCACTCGGCCGGCGTGATGTTCGAAGCCTGGGCACCCTTGGGGCCCTGGGTCACGTCATAGGTGACACGCTGGCCTTCCTGCAGGCTGCGGAAGCCCTTGGAGTTGATGGCGGAGAAGTGCGCGAACACGTCGGCGCTGCCATCCTCCGGCGAGATGAAGCCAAATCCCTTGGCGTCGTTGAACCACTTGACGGTACCGTTCGGCATGGTGATGCGAGACCTTATGCAATGAATGGGTGGTGTACGCTGAACCCGCGCACAAGCTGAGTATGCAAAGCTTGCACGGGGAAGACAATCACCCCCGCGCCAATTCGCCCACCAGTTCCGGAAGTCCGTTGCTTGCCGCCTGCACGTTGGCCAGCACTTCGGCCATCGTAATCTCCTCGCCATCACCACACCCGGCAGCCCAGTTGGCGATGATCGCCAGGCAGGCATAATCCAGCCCCAGCTCGCGTGCCAGCGCGGCTTCCGGCATGCCGGTCATGCCCACCAGGTCGCAGCCGTCGCGGCGCATCCGGGCGATTTCAGCGATGGTTTCCAGGCGCGGCCCCTGCGTTGCGCCGTAGCAGCCACCGTCATGGACCGTGACGCCGGTCACTTTGGCCGCGGCCAGGATCTTGCTGCGCAGCATCGGCGTGTACGGATGGCCGAAATCGACGTGGACCACGTCGGTGCCTTCTTCTTCACAGATCGTGCTGATTCGGCCCCAGGTGTAATCGATGATCTGGTCCGGGCAAGCCAGAACGCGCGGACCGAAGTTCTCGGTGATGCCACCGACCGTGTTCAACGCCAGCACGCGCTGCGCGCCCAGCTGCTGCAGCGCGGCAAGGTTGGCGCGGTAGTTGATCTTGTGCGGCGGCAGCGAATGCCCCTCGCCGTGCCGCGCCAGGAATGCCACGCGATGGCCGAGCAGCGTACCGACGCGCACCGGGCCGGACGGGCGGCCGAAGCGGGTGTCGACCTCGTGGGTCTGCACGTCGTCAAGCTTGGCCAGGTTGTAGACACCGGTACCGCCGATCACGGCCAGGGCGATCTGTTGCATTCGAAGCACTCCATGAAAAGACGAACGCCGGCACCCGAGGATGCCGGCGGCAGAAGAAGACGCGCCGCAGGCGGCTGCGCCGTTATTCCTTCATTGCGTAGATGGCCGGCACGCAGCGCAGGGTTTCGTTGACGTCCATGCCGAAGCCGAACACGTAGCGGTCCGGCAGTTCGATGCCGGCATAGTCGGCAGTCACGTCCGGCAGTGCGCGATCGTGCTTCTTCACCGTCATCGCGGCGATGCGCACATCGGTCGCGCCCTGTTCCAGGCACCAGGTACGCACGCCCTGCAGGGTGTAGCCCTCGTCCAGAATGTCGTCGACCAGCAGCACGCGGCGGCCGAACAGCGAGGTGGCCGGCTTGTGCTTCCAGACCAGGTCGCCGCCGGTGGTTTCGCCACGGTAGCGGGTGGCGTGCAGGTAATCGAACTGCACGTCCTGGCCGCGCGCGCCCAGTTCCAGTGCCAGCTGGCCGGCGAACGGCAGCGCACCGTGCATGATGGACAGGAACAGCGGCACCTCGCCCTTGTAATCGCGCGCGATGGCGTCGGCGATACCAGCGATGGCCTTGTCGATGGTGGGGCGGTCGACCAGCAGGTCAGCCTGGGCCAGGGCCTGGGAAATGGTGAGGTTAGGCATCAGACGGTTCTTCCAAGGGTTTCAAGCAGACGGGATTGGGTGTCGCCATGGCGGGCATCGGCCAACAGGCCGTCCCAGCCAAGCGCGCCGCGGCCGAGTAGGCCCAGCAGCGCAGCAGTGTTGAGGGAACGCCCCTGCACTGCGTGCAGGGCTTCATCGACCAGTTCCGGGTGGCAGACCAGCACCACGTCGCAGCCGGCATCCAGATGCGCGTGCACGCGTGCCGGCACGCCACCGGCGCTGTGCGAGGCGGCCATGCCGATGTCATCGGAGAACACCACGCCGCGGAAGCCGAGCTCGCCGCGCAGGATGTCCTGGATCCAGCGCGGCGAATAGCCGGCCGGTTCAGGCGCAATCTGCGGGTAGATCACGTGCGCCATCATCACGGCATCGGCACCGGCGGCGATGCCGGCCTGGAATGGCACCAGGTCCTGCGCGCGCAGCTCGTCCAGCGCGCGCGGATCGATCGCGGTATCCACGTGGGTGTCTTCCAGCACGGTGCCGTGGCCGGGGAAATGCTTGAGCGTGGCGGCCATGCCGACCGCATGCATGCCACGCACATAGGCGGCGGTGAACGCGGCCACCACCTGCGGGTCTTCACTGAAGGCGCGGTTGCCGATGGCGCGGTTGCCGCGACCCAGGTCGACCACCGGCGCGAAGCTGAGATCCAGGCCGCTGGCACGCACTTCGCTGGCCATCAGCCAGGCGTGCTGCTCGGCCAGGGCCAGTGCCTGCTGCGGATCGGTGGCATACAGCGCCCCGATGTCCTGCAACGGCGGCAGCTCGCTGTAGCCCTCGCGGAAACGCTGCACGCGGCCGCCTTCCTGGTCCACGCAGATCAGCTGCGGGCGCGGCGCGGCAGCGCGGATCGCTGCGCTCAGATCGGTCACCTGCTGGCGCGAGGCGAAGTTGCGCTTGAACAGCACCACCCCGGCCACGGCATCGTGCTGCAGCCAGTCGCGCTCCTGGGCGGTGAGTTCGGTGCCGGCAACGCCGATCAGCAGCATGGTCGATCTCCACAACGCGCGCCCGCATGGCGCAGTGCCGCATTGTCGCAGAACCGGCCGGCAGGCGCAGTGGTCAGAAGAAGGGGACGGAGGGGATTAAGCCGCAATAGGCCCCTACGGGCTGGATACGTCTTGATTCCCTCCGTCCCCTTTTCGGGGCGGTCAGACCTTGCAACCGTCCGGGCCGCAGGACTCGTCTCCGTCAGCCGACGCTGCCGGGGCGCCCTGTTCGGCCGCGATCTGGCGCAGGGCGTTGGCGAAGGCCTCTGGGGGCTGTGCCCCGGAAATGGCCCACTTTCCATCGATGACGAAGGTCGGCACCGAGGAAATGCCCAGCGCATGGGCCTCCGCCAGCTTGGCTTCGACCTCGGCCAGACCGCGGGCGGAGGCCAGCATCTGCGCGATTTCGCCGCCGTCCAGGCCGCCCGCCACACCGGCCTTGATCAGCACCGTACTGTCCGCCAGGTTCTGGCCATGCTCGAAGTGGGCGCGGAACAGCGCTTCGCCGACCGCATCCTGCACGCCGTGCTGGCCGGCCAGCCACAGCACCCGGTGCGCCGGCAGCGTGGTCACCCGCACCTGGCCCTGGCCGAAGTCCATCGGCAGGCCTTCGGCACGCGCCGTGGTCTGGGTCTGGCCGAGAATCTGCTCGGTGCGCTCGACGCCGCCGAACTTGCGCACGTAGGCCTCGCGCAGCGGCACCGGGGTGGCGTCCGCATCCGGGTCCAGCTGGAACGGCTGCCAATGGATGTCGAGTTCAGGCGCGTCCGCGCCCAGCAACTGCACACCCTGCTGGAAACGATACTTGCCAATCCAGCACCAGGGGCAGACCACGTCGGAGTAGATGTCGATTCTCATCCCCCCGACATGGGGGCCGCGCCCCTCGATAAAAGGGGACGGAGGGGATTAAGTCGTTTTCAGCACAGATGGGGTAAAGACGACTTAATCCCCTCCGTCCCCTTTTTGGGAGCTCACCACTCTGAATACGGATGACTGGCCAGGGCAACGTTGTAGTAGCGGGCGTCATCAGTGACTTCGGCGCCGACCCAGTCCGGCAGGTCGATGACCTGGTCGGCGCTGTCGAGCTCGACCTCGGCCACGACCAGGCCGGCGTTGTCGCCGAGGAACTCGTCCACTTCCCAGGTCAGGCCGGCGTGTTCGACCAGGTGGCGGCGCTTGTCGATCAGGCCACCCACGCACAACGCCAGCAGCGCGCGCGCGTCCTCCACCGGAATCGGGTAATCGAATTCCTGCCGGGTGTGGCCGATGGTGCGCGACTTCAGGTTCAGCGCGGCGTGGTCGCCCTCGATGCGCACGCGTACCGAGGCGTTCTGGGTGCCGCGATCCAGCGCGCCCATGTCGTTGATATAGCCCTGCGCCATCGGGATCACCCGGTGCGCGACGGTGCGCCAGCCATCACTGCTGACGAGGAATTTGCGTTCGATTTCGATGCCCATCGCGCCATTATGCGCGATGGGCATGACAGCCGATCAGCGCTTCTCGAACACCGCGATGCTTTCCACGTGTGCGGTGTGCGGGAACATGTCCATGGCACCGGCACTGACCAGGGTGAAGCCCTGTTCGTTGACCAGATAGCCGGCATCGCGTGCCAGCGAGCCCGGATGACAGCTGACGTAGACGATCCGCTTGAACTGCTTCAGCGGCAGCTGCTGCAGTACTTCGATCGCGCCCGAGCGCGGCGGGTCCAGCAGCAGCTTGTCGAAGCCCTGGCGCATCCAGGGGGTGCTGCGCTGGTCCTGGGTGAGGTCGGCGCTGAAGAACTGCGCGTTGGCCAGGCCATTGCGCTCGGCATTCTCACGGGCACGCGCGACGAGGCCGGCATCACCTTCCACACCGACCACTTCGCGCACGCGACGGGCCAGCGGCAGGGTGAAGTTGCCCAGGCCGCAGAACAGGTCCAGCACGCGCTCGTCCTCACCCGGTTCCAGGAGGTCCAGGGCGTGGGCGATCATCTTCTCGTTGAGCTTGGCGTTGACCTGGATGAAGTCCAGCGGACGGAACGCCAGCTCTACATCCCACGGCGCAAGCCGGAACGACAGCGGCACACCCTGCCCGTCCAGCGGCTGCACGGTGTCCACGCCACCGGACTGCAGGTAGATCACGAAGCCGTGCTGCTGGCCGAAGGCGGCCCAGGCCGCACGATCGGCGTCGCTGAGCGGCTGCAGGTGCCGCACGGTCAGGACCACGGCCTGGTCGCCGGCAATGAACTCGATCTGCGGGATATCGCGCTTGCCATCAAGCGATTCGATGAAGGTGGACAGCGCCTCGACCTTGGTGCCGATCTCCGGGATCACGGTCAGGCACTGGCTGAGGTCGGCGACGAAACGCGGATCCTGTTCACGGAAACCGACCAGGGTCTTGTCCTTCTTCTCGACCCGACGCACCGAGAAGCGGCCCTTGCGCCGGTAGCCCCAGCTCTCGCCGACCAGCGGCGCCAGCACGGTACCCGGCTTCACGTGGCCGATGCGCTCCAGGTTGTCCATCAGCACGCGCTGCTTGGCCACGATCTGCTGGTCTTCATCCAGGTGCTGCAGCACGCAGCCGGCACAGGTGCCGAAGTGCGGGCACTTCGGGGTCACGCGCTGCGGCGAGGCCTGCAGCACTTCCACCGTGCGCGCTTCGTCGAAATGGCGGCTGCGGGCGGTCTGTTCGGCCCTGACCACTTCACCCGGCAGGGCGCCGCTGACGAAGGTGACCTTGCCGCCCTCGCCTTCACGGCGGGCGACGCCGCGACCATCATGGCTGAGGTCGAGGATCTCGGTCTGGAACGGGGTACGGTCGGTGCGGGAGCGGGATCGGGCCACGTGGCAACAGGCTGCGGGCAAAAATGGGGGCGTATTGTCGCAGATCCTGACCGGCAGGGTCCGGACCCGCTTGCGCCCGCCGCCGCCGTGCTTGATGATTGGGGTCAGCTGACATGGAGGCAGCCCTGATGCAGATGACCCCGCGGGCCAGCCGGCCCCGCTTCCTGCTTGTCGAGGACGACATCATCAGCCGCGGTTTTTTCAAAGCGGCGTTGGAAACGTTACCGGCGGACGTGGACACCGCAGATTCACTGGCCAGTGCGCTGGCGAGCGCCGAGCCCGGCGCGCATGACCTGTGGCTGATCGACGTCAATCTACCCGACGGCAATGGCGCGCAGCTGCTGCGCGAGCTGCGCCGTTCACACCCCGATACCCCGGCGTTGGCGCATACCGCCGACGGCGATACCTCGATCCACGCACGCCTGCGCGAGGCCGGCTTCAGCGACACGCTGGTCAAGCCGCTCGGGCGCGACCAGCTGCTGAAGGCGGTGCGCCGCGCACTGGTCAACAGTCCGGCCGGGATCGTCATGGCCCAGGCGCCGGCCGCGGTCGAGCTGCAGGTACAGGACTGGGACGAGACGGCGGCGCTGGCTGCGCTGAATGGCCAGCGCAACCACCTGATCGCGCTGCGCGAGCTGTTCCTGGCCGAGCTGCCGGGCGTACGCGACGCGGTCGAGCAGGCGGTGGACCAGCATGACGAGCGCCAGCTGCGCAGCCAGTTGCATCGGCTGCAGGCGAGCTGTGGTTTCGTGGGTGCGGCACGCTTGGCCCGTGCGGTGCGCCAGTTGCATCATGCGCCCGAGTCCGGGCAGGCCCAGGATGGGTTCCGCGACGCGGTGGCGGCCCTGCTGCATTGAGGGTTTTCGGCAGGGCTGCGCCCTGCACCCGCAGAGGCTTCAAGCCAAGGCAACAGCAAAAGCAAAAGCTGGCATTCCGTGGGTGGCGGGGCGGTATCGGAGTGCGGGGGCGCCGTAAACCCGTCCATGGGGGCTTGGCAGCCGCATCCATGCGGCTGACACCCCGCACTCCGATACCGCCCCGCCTTCGACAGGTTCACTCGGCTGTTGGTAGGTGTCGACCTTGGTCGACACATCTGTCAGATATCGAAATTCAAACTGGGGTCAGATCCAACAGCTCGCAAGAATCTGTCGAAGGCGGGGTGGGTCCGGTTGAGGGGGCGTGAGCCGCATGGATGCGGCGACCGAGCTTACATGGACGTACTTGCAGCGCCCCCCTCAACCGGACCCACCCCGCCTCCCCACGGATAGCCAGCTTCTGCCGTTGACGTTGACGTTGATTCGGCAGGTGCAGGGCTGCAACCCCTGCCGAACACCCCCTACCTGCGGGGTGCGAGCTGCTCGAGCATTTCCCAGGATTTCAGCCCGCGCGGCCCGAGGTGATGGGCCAGCACCCGCCGCATCGGCAGACGCAGGCTGGCCAGGTCGGCCGCACCGGGCTCTTCGTCCGCCGCCAGCGCCAGCAGCGCCGAGCCAGTGGCGGCCGCCCGGCGTTCCCCACCGCGCTCGCTCAGCAGGCGTTGCGCGCCTTCCTGCGGGTCCAGTTCATAGCGCGCGGCCGGGTCGATCGGCTGTCCGTCGCTCGCGCTGTCCAGATCGAAACCCAGGCCCAGCGCGGACAGCAGCTCGCGTTCGAAGCGACGCAGCGTCCAGGCCAGGCCGGCGCCCACGGCCAGCCGCGCACGCGCTTCGCCGTAGGCCAGGTACAACTCGGGCAACGGGTCCTGGCGCGGGGCCAGGCGCAGGGTCAGTTCACTCAGGTAGAAGCCGGCCAGCATCGCCTGGCCGACCAGGCGTGGGGCCGCGTCCAGTGCTTCCGCGCCGCGCAGCTGGGCCAGTTCCCCCCGCTGCAGGGCACTGAAGCGGATCCACTGCAGCGGCTGCAGGGCCGCGCGCAGCACCTGGCCCTTGGCCGTGGACACGCCACGCGCAAGCAGGCCAATGCGGCCATGCTGCGCGCTCAACACTTCGACCAGCAGGCTGGTCTCGCGGTAGGCCCGTGCGTGCAGCACGAAACCGGTGTCGTCCTCGATCATCATCGAAGCGACCGCGACGGCTTACTCGTAACCGAAGGCCTTCAGCGCGGCCTCGTCGTCAGACCAGCCTTCACGCACGCGCACCCAGGTCTCCAGGAACACTTTGGCCCCGAACAGACGTTCCATCTGCAGGCGGGACTTGGCACCGATCTCCTTCAGCCGGGTGCCGCCCTTGCCGATCACGATCGCCTTCTGGCCCTCGCGCTCGACCCAGATCACCGCACCGATGCGCAGCAGGTTGCCATCTTCGGTGAAGCGCTCGATTTCCACGGTGGTGGCGTACGGCAGTTCCTCGCCAAGCTGGCGCATCAGCTGCTCACGCACCAGTTCGCCGGCCAGGAAACGCTGGCTGCGGTCGGTGATCTCGTCTTCACCGAACATCGGCGGCGCTTCCGGCAACAGCGCCAGTACGTCGCGTACCAGTGCTTCCAGGCCGTTGCGCTTCTGCGCCGAGATTGGATGCACGGACGAGAAATCGCGGCCGGCCGTGACTTCCTGCAGGAACGGCAGCAGCGCGCCCTTGTCCTTCAGCCGGTCGATCTTGTTGACCACCAGCACCACCGGGATACCGGCGTCGCGCAGTACATTGAAGGCCAGGCTGTCTTCTTCGTCCCAGCGACCGGCTTCGATCACCAGCAGGCCAGCATCGACGCCTTCCAGCGAGCCGCGTGCGGCGCGGTTCATCACCCGGTTCATCGCCCGCTTCTGCACCTTGTGCAGGCCGGGGGTGTCGACCAGCACCAGCTGGCCTTCCGGATAGGTGGCGATGCCCAGCAGGCGATGGCGCGTGGTCTGCGGTCGGTTGGAAACGATGCTGACCTTGGCGCCGACCAGGGCATTGGTCAGGGTCGATTTGCCCACGTTCGGGCGGCCGATGACGGCCACGCTGCCGCAATGATGGGAAGTTTGTTCGCTCACTTGGAATCCAGTTGTTCTAGGACGGCCGCAGCCGCCTGTTGTTCGGCAAGCCGCCGCGAGGCGCCTTCGCCCTCGGTGCTGGCGGCCGGGTCGGCTACGTTGCAGCGTACCCGGAAGTGCTTGGCGTGGTCGTCACCGGATTCTGACACCAGTTCATACTGCGGCAACGCCTTCTGTCGGGCCTGCAGCCATTCCTGCAGGCGGGTCTTGGGATCTTTCTCGGGCCGGCCGGAGGCCGGCAGTGCCTCGATCGACGCGCTGAACCAGGGCAGTACCACCGCCCGGCAGGCCTCGAAGCCGGCATCCAGGTAGATCGCGGCCACCACGGCTTCCACCGCGTCGGCCAGGATCGAGTCGCGGCGATGACCGCCGGACTTCATTTCGCCCGGGCCCAGGGTCAGCCGCTCGCCCAGTTCCAGAGTGCGCCCGATCACCGCCAGCGCGCCTTCTCGCACCAGCTCGGCACGGGCGCGGGTCATCGCGCCTTCGTCAGCCTTGGGCCAGCGTCGGTACAACGCCTCGGCCGCCATCATGTTGACGATGCTGTCACCGAGGAACTCCAGGCGCTCGTTATGCGGCGCACCGGCACTGCGATGCGTCAGCGCCTGCTTGAGCAGGGCCGGGTCGCTGAAGGCATGACCGATCAGGTCGCCACGTTGGATGAATTTACTGGGCACCGCTTCGTGTCAGGTCCTGGGAGGAATCGAATTTGCCAACCACATCGAGGTTGCCGATCAGCTGACGGCGCACTTCATAGTTGACCTTGAGCGTCCAGCCATTGTCGCGACGGTCGAACTTCACGTTGGCCGGCTTCACGTTGTCCGAATAGTTGATGTACAGGCGCTTGAAGAACAGGTCCTGGATCCGCGCCGGCTCCATGCTGCCCACACCCGGCTCGTTGGCCAGGCTCTTCATTGCCGAGCGCACCGCGTAGTACTCCTGGTACATCGGGAACAGCTTCATGCCGATGTAGAGGAAGAAACCAACCACGATCAGGACCGTCAGGAACGAGGTCAGGGTCATGCCACGCTGCGTGTTCATCGTCTTCATTGCGTTCTCCCCAGATACGCGTTGGATGTGAAATTACCCGGTTGATGCCCGATCAGTTGATGCTCGAGCCGATCCGCGACGGCTCGAAGCCATCCTTGCAGAACCAGCCCTGGCAGTTCAGCCAGATCAGGAAGGCCTTGCCGCGCAGGTTCTCTTCCGGCAGCAGGCCCCAGAAACGGCCATCGTCGCTGTTGTCACGGTTGTCGCCCATCACCAGGTACTTGCCGGCCGGCACGGTCCACTGGCCCTGGCCACGCGGGTAGTCGGTCTCCAGCACGGTGTGGGTACGGCCCGGCAGGTGCTCGACCAGCAGGTTGGCGCCCTCGCCCTGGCCCTTGTGGCCGGCGTAGATGCCCTTGTTGTCGTACTTCAGCGGTTCGCCGTTGAGGATCATGCCGTCGCCTTCGAAGACCACGGTGTCACCCGGCACGCCGATCACGCGCTTGATGAAGTTCTCGCCCTTTGCCGGGTCGTTGTCGCTATGGCCGGGGAAGTGGAACACCACCACATCGCCACGCGACGGCTCGCCAAACGGCACGATCTTGGTGTTGCTGATCGGCAGGCGCAGGCCGTAGGAGAACTTGTTGACCAGGATGAAATCACCGATCAACAGGTTCGGCATCATCGAGCTGGACGGAATCTTGTACGGCTCGGCGATGAAACTGCGCACGATCAGCACGATCGCCAGCACCGGGAAGAACGCACGCGAGTAGTCCACCAGCACAGGCTCGGAATCGAGCAGGCCCGCGCGCTGGGCGCGACGCTTGGCGAAGTACAGCTTCTCGCCAAGCAGGATCAGGCCCGAGGCCAGGGTCAGCACGACCAGGAGGATCTCAAACAGTTTCATTCAGGGTCCTTTGCAACGTCACCAGACGACCGGCCCCGCAGGGCCGGTGCGGGCTTACTTGTTGTCCATCTGCAGCACGGCCAGGAACGCTTCCTGCGGGATCTCCACACGGCCGACCTGCTTCATGCGCTTCTTGCCTTCCTTCTGCTTTTCCAGAAGCTTCTTCTTGCGCGAAACGTCGCCACCATAGCACTTGGCCAGCACGTTCTTGCGCATCGCCTTGACCGTGGTGCGGGCGATGATCTGCGAGCCGACGGCGGCCTGGATGGCCACGTCGAACATCTGGCGCGGGATCAGGTCCTTCATCTTCTCGCACAGCTCGCGGCCGCGGCGGTCGGCATGGCTGCGGTGCACGATCAGCGACAGCGCATCGACCTTGTCGCCGTTGATCAGCACGTCCACGCGCACGAACGGACCGGCGTCGAAGCGCACGAAGTGGTAGTCCAGCGAGGCATAGCCACGGCTGACCGACTTCAGCTTGTCGAAGAAGTCCAGCACCACCTCGGCCATCGGCAGTTCGTAGCTGATCTGCACCTGGCTGCCCAGGTAGTTGATGCCGATCTGGCTGCCGCGCTTTTCTTCGCACAGCTTGATGATGTTGCCGATGTACTCCTCGGGGGTGAGCACGTTGGCACGGATGATCGGCTCGCGGATCTCTTCGACCTGGTTCACCGGCGGCAGCTTGGCCGGGTTGTCCATGTTGATGATCGAGCCATCGGTCTTCAGGACTTCATACACCACCGTCGGCGCGGTGCTGATCAGGTCCAGGTTGTATTCGCGCTCCAGGCGCTCCTGCACGATTTCCATGTGCAGCATGCCGAGGAAGCCGCAGCGGAAACCGAAGCCCATCGCCTCGGAGCTTTCCGGCTCGAAACGCAGCGCGGCATCGTTCAGGCGCAGTTTGTCCAGTGCTTCGCGCAGGTCCGGGTAGTCCTCGGCATCAACCGGAAACAGGCCGGCGAACACGCGCGGCTGCATTTCCTGGAAGCCCGGCAGCGGCTTCGGTGCCGGGTCGCCGGCCAGGGTCAGGGTGTCGCCGACCGGCGCACCATGCACGTCCTTGATGCTGGCGGTGACCCAGCCCACTTCACCTGCACGCAGCGCCGGCAGCACCTTGCGCTTCGGGGTGAACACGCCGACGTTGTCGACCTGGTGGTTGCGGCCGGTGGACATCACCTGCAGCTTGTCACCGGCCTTGATCTCGCCCTGCATCACGCGCACCAGCGAGACCACGCCCAGGTAGTTGTCGAACCAGGAGTCGATGATCAGCGCCTGCAGCTTGTCGGTGTCGCGCGGCTTCGGCGGCGGGATGCGATGCACGATCGCTTCCAGCACGTCCTGCACGTTCAGGCCGGTCTTGGCACTGACCGGCACGGCGTCGGAGGCGTCGATGCCGATCACGGCCTCGATTTCGGCCTTGGCGCGCTCGATGTCGGCGGTGGGCAGGTCGATCTTGTTGATCACCGGCACCACTTCCAGGCCCTGCTCCACGGCGGTGTAGCAGTTGGCCACCGACTGCGCTTCCACGCCCTGGGCCGCATCGACCACCAGCAGCGCGCCTTCGCAGGCGGCCAGCGAGCGGCTGACTTCATAGGAGAAGTCGACGTGGCCCGGGGTGTCGATGAAGTTCAGATGGTAGGTCTGCCCGTCCTTGGCCAGGTACGGCAGCGACACCGACTGCGCCTTGATCGTGATGCCACGCTCGCGCTCGATGGGGTTGGAGTCGAGCACCTGCGCTTCCATCTCGCGGGCCTGCAGGCCACCACAGAGCTGGATGATGCGGTCGGCCAGCGTGGACTTGCCGTGGTCGACATGGGCGATGATGGAGAAGTTGCGGATGTTCCGCATCGAATCAGAAGACATAGGTGGCGGCGGCGCGCGGCGTCGTCAGGGTAACGGTCGATTATCGCACGCCCGGCGCCCCGCCGCGAAAACGGCCTCATCGAGCCGGGCCCGGAATGGCCGAAGCCCCGCCGGGGCGGGGCTTCGGGGTGATCGGCGGGGCCGCCGGACCGGCCCGGGCAGGACTTACTGGCCGGCCTTCACAGCCACGAACGCGCTGTTGCCATTGCCGGTACGCACCAGCAGCATCACCACGTCGTCCTTCTTGTAACCGGACAGCGCGCGGTTCAGGCCATCCACACTGCCGACCGGAGTGCGGCCGACCTGCAGGATCACCATGCCCGGCGACAGGCCGGCATCACGCGCCGCCTGGCCCTTGACCCCGGTGATGCGCACGCCCTCGTTGCCGTCCAGGCCGAACTGCTTGCGCTGCGGTGCGGTCAGGTCGCTGACGTCCAGGCCCAGCAGGGCATTGGCGCCGGCCTGCGGTGCCGCATCGGGCTTGGCCGTGGCCGCCGCGCGAGCGTTGCCCTGGCCGTCGTCGCTCAGTGCGGTCAGCGTGGCGCTGAGGTCACGGGGCTTGCCGTCGCGGATCACACCCAGGGTGACCCGGCTGCCCGGCGCCATCGCGCCGATCAGCGGCGGCAGGTCGGACCAGCTGTTGACCGGGCTGCCATTGACCGAGCGCACCACGTCGCCGATCTGCACGCCGGCCTTCTCGGCCGCACTGCCGGGCACGATCTGGTTGACCAGCGCGCCACGGCTGTCCGGCAGCCCCAGGCCCTGTGCCTTCAGCGAATCGATCGGTTCAACCACCGCGCCGAGCTGGCCACGGGTGACCTTGCCGCTCTTCTTGATCTGCTCGACCGCGCTCATCGCCAGGTCGATCGGGATCGCGAAGCTGATGCCCATGTAGCCGCCGGAGGCGGAGAAGATCTGCGAGTTGATGCCGACCACTTCGCCACGGGTGTTCAGCAGCGGACCGCCGGAGTTGCCCTGGTTGATCGCCACGTCAGTCTGGATGAACGGCACATAGCGCTGGTCAGCACCACCGGTGCTGCGTCCCAGTGCGCTGACGATGCCGGCGGTGACCGAATGATCGAGACCGAACGGCGAGCCGATTGCGACGACCCACTGGCCGGGCTTCAGCGTGTTGGAATCTCCCACGCGCACGGTCGGCAGGTTCTTGCCTTCGATCTTCAGCAGGGCCACGTCGTATTGCTGGTCGCTGCCCACCACCTTCGCCTTGAACTCGCGGCTGTCGCCCAGCTTGACCTTCACCTCGCTGGCATCGGCCACCACGTGGTAGTTGGTCAGCACATAGCCGTCGGGCGAAATGATGAAGCCCGAGCCCATGCCGCGGCCCTTGATGCTGGGACCACCGTCCTGGCCACCCGGACCCTGCCCCGGCATCGGGAAGTCCGGGCCGAAGAAGCGGCGGAAGAACTCCGGCATGTCATCGTCGCTCATCGGGCCGCGCGCGGCCTGGCGGTTGTTGCGGACGATGGTGGTGTCGACATTGACCACGCCCGGGCCGACCTGTTCGACCAAGTTGGTGAAGTCGGGCAGGCCACTGACCAGCGGCTGTGCCGGCGCCCGCGCTGCTGCAGCTGGCGCAGGCTGGGTCTGCGCGACAGGCGCGGGGGCCTGTGCGCAGGCCACCAGGGGAAGGGTCAGGGCCAGCAGACCCATGGCCTGCGTGCGGAGTCGGGGAGTCATCGGACGGCAACCTCCGGATCGGATGGAAAGAGGAATACGGGCCCCGCCGACGGCGGGCGTGAAAGCGCCCGGCTCAGTCGCGCGGGCGCGGCGGCACCGGCCGGTCGTCCTGCAGGCGCGGCTCGAACGGATAGAACGCCGCGCCGCCGGCATGGGTCGGGAAGCTGGCATTGAGTGCGCCACCGGCAGCGGGCGCCAGGCTGGAACGCGGCCACGGCCGGGCCTGCAGGCCGCCCACCTCGCCGAACGGCAGGTTGCGGCTGGCGCTGGCCGGCACGGTCGGGGTCAACGGCGCCGGCGCTGCGGCGATGGCCCGTTGCGGGGCCTCATCGCGCTGCGCGGCACGCCCGGCCTGCTGGGTGCGCGTAGCGCTGGCACGGCGGGCGTCCTGGCGGCGGCTGGAGGCAGCCATCGCCACGGCCGGCGCCGCTGCCACAGCCATTGCCGCGGTATCCACCGACGCTTCGGTGACCGTCGCCGGGGTGGCCGGTGCCGGCGCCAATTCCGCCTGGCTGGCGATCACCTGCGGCGCCAGCGGTTCACCCGGCGTGGACTCCTTCAGTTTCTCGCCGCCGATGAACAGCGCGACGGCGGCAACCGACGCGGCCAGGGCGGCACCACCGCCCCACGCTCGCCAGCGCGTACGACGTACCTGGCGGCGCGGCTCGGCCTGTGGTGCGGGTTCGGCCGCGATGGCGGCAGCCACGGCAGCACTGAATCCGGCCGGTGCCAGCGCCGGGGCCTGCCCGCGCATCACATCGCCCAGCAGCTGCCAACGTTCCTGGCAACCCGCCAGTTCGGGATCGTGTTCCATGCGACGCAGCAGGAAGCGCGCCTCATCGGCACCCAGCTCGCCATCGACCAGGGCCGACAGCTGTTCGCGGTGGCGCTGGTCCAGGCGCTGCCCGGCGGGCGATTGGTGGTTCTGCGATTCGTTGAACGGATTACTGGTCATACGCGGCTCTTCTCACGGGTGGCGCTGCCGATGTCCAACAGCGGCCGGAGTTCGGTGTCGATCGCCTCGCGCGCCCGGAAGATCCGTGAACGCACGGTGCCGATCGGGCACCCCATTTTCTGCGCGATATCCTCGTAACTCAGGCCTTCCACCTCGCGCAGGGTGATCGCCAACCGGAGCTCTTCCGGCAGCGCGTTGACGGCCTTCATCACCGTCTGTTCCAGTTCCTGGCGCATCAACTCGCGTTCGGGCGTGTCGGTGTCGCGCAGGCGCGTCCCGCTGTCGAACTGTTCGGCATCACCGATGTCGATGTCATCGGTCGGCGGTCGGCGATTGTGTGAAGCCAGGTAGTTTTTGGCGGTATTCACGGCGATTCGATGCAACCAGGTTGAGAACTGGGCATCGCCACGGAAACTTCCGATCGCGCGGTAGGCACGGATGAAAGTGTCCTGGGCGACGTCCTGACATTCGCTCCAGTCGGCGATGTAGCGACCGACCAGGGCCACCACGCGATGCTGGTACTTGCGCACCAGGACATCGAACGCGGCGCTCTCGCCGTGCTGCACGCGCCGGACCAGTTCCAGATCCAGCTCCTGAGGTGTATCAACATCGGCCATGAGGGGCCGCACTCCTGTCAGCCCAACCGACGTCGGGCAATGAGACTGCCAATCCCGGGAAAAGTTCAGTCGCCGATCACTTGGCGCCGCACCAGCTTTTAACCACCGTTCCGTTAGCGTTCCGGTCCACGGCCATGGATCCGGGGTCGCCACTCCCCTGCTATTGGGATTTGACGCGGGGGAAACAACCTCTGGATCATAGCCGCTTCTCCATACACAACCGGATGGAACGTCCATGCTCTCAGGCTTCGATGGTCTCCGCTTCAGCCACTGGCACCCCGAGATCCGCGACGACGGCGTGGTGGTTCTCTCCCTGGATCGTCAGGACAGCAGCGTCAATGCCATGTCGCAGGATGTGCTGCTGGAACTGGGCGACCTGCTGGAGCGCATTGCACTGGACCCGCCCAAGGGCGTGGTGATCCAGTCGCTGAAAAAGGCCGGCTTCATTGCCGGTGCGGACCTGAAGGAGTTTCAGGAGTTCGACCGCCGCGGCACCGTCAACGACGCTATCCGTCGTGGCCAGGCCACTTACCAGAAGCTGGCCGAGCTGCCCTGCCCGACCGTGGCGGCCATCCACGGCCACTGCCTGGGCGGCGGCACCGAGCTGGCGCTGGCCTGCCGCTACCGCGTGGCCTCCAATGACAGCAGCACCCGCATCGGCCTGCCGGAGACCCAGCTGGGCATCTTCCCGGGCTGGGGCGGCAGCGCGCGACTGCCGCAGCTGGTGGGCGCACCGGCGGCGATGGACATGATGCTGACTGGCCGCACCCTGTCGGCCTCGGCCGCGCGCGGCATCGGCCTGGTCGACAAGGTGGTGGCGCCGGCGGTGGTGCTCGACACCGCCGTGGCGCTGGCCCTGTCCGGCGCTACGCGCCCGTTCAAGCAGCGCGCGACGGCCTGGGCCACCAACACCTGGCTGGCACGCACGCTGCTGGCGCCGCAGATGGTCAAGCAGGTCGCACGCAAGGCCAAGAAGGACCAGTATCCGGCGCCGTACGCGCTGATTAGCACCTGGCAGCGCAGCGGCGGCAAGCCGATCCAGGCCCGCCTCGACGCCGAACGGCGCGCGGTGGTGAAGCTGGCCAGTACACCGACCGCGCGCAACCTGATCCGCATCTTCTTCCTGACCGAGCGCCTGAAGGGCCTCGGTGGCGGCGATTCCGGCATCCGCCATGTGCACGTGGTGGGCGCCGGCGTGATGGGCGGCGACATCGCCGCGTGGGCCGCCTACAAGGGCTTCGAAGTGACTCTGCAGGATCGTGAGCAGCGCTTCATCGACCCGGCCATGGAACGCGCGCAGGCACTGTTCGCCAAAAAGGTGCGTGACGAGAGCAAGCGCCCCGCCGTGGCCGCGCGCCTGCGTGCCGATCTGGAAGGCAACGGCGTGGCCGAGGCCGACCTGGTGATCGAAGCGATCATCGAGAACCCGGAAGCCAAGCGTGCGCTGTACCAGACGCTGGAACCGAAGATGAAGCAGGACGCGCTGCTGACCACCAATACTTCGTCGATTCCGCTGGTGGAACTGCGCGACCATATCCAGCGCCCGGCACAGTTCGCTGGCCTGCATTACTTCAACCCGGTCGCGCAGATGCCGCTGGTGGAAATCATCCACCACGACGGCATGGCGCCGGAGACCGAGCGCCGTCTGGCCGCGTTCTGCAAGGCGCTGGGCAAGTTCCCGGTGCCGGTGGCCGGCAGCCCGGGCTTCCTGGTCAACCGCGTGCTGTTCCCGTACATGCTGGAAGCCGCCACCGCGTATGCCGAGGGCATTCCGGGCCCGGTGATCGACAAGGCCGCAGTGAAATTCGGCATGCCGATGGGCCCGATCGAACTGATCGACACCGTGGGCCTGGACGTGGCCGCCGGCGTCGGCCGCGAACTGGCGCCGTTCCTGGGCCTGCAGATTCCGGCCGCGCTGCAGACGGTGGAACCGGACAAGCGTGGCAAGAAGGATGGCCAGGGCATCTACACCTGGGAAAACGGCAAGCCGAAGAAGCCGGACGTGGCCAGCGATTATCAGGCCCCGGCCGATCTGGAGGACCGCCTGATCCTGCCGCTGTTGAACGAAGCGGTGGCCTGCCTGCACGAAGGCGTGGTGGCCGACGCGGACCTGCTGGATGCCGGCGTGATCTTCGGCACCGGCTTCGCGCCGTTCCGCGGTGGTCCGATCCAGCACATCCGTGCGGTCGGTGCCGATGCGATCGTCGAGCGGTTGAAGGCATTGCAGCAGCGCCATGGCGACCGTTTCGCCCCGCGCCCCGGCTGGGACAACCCCGCCCTGCGCGAACCAGTGGTTTGAGTTTATCGGCCGGGCCTGCGGCCCGCACCCGCAGAGGCAACGTCAAGTTCCACAGCAGAAGCCAGAGCCAAAGCGGCTCTGGCTTTTCTGTTTGTTGGGCGGGGCGGTGTCGGGTTGCGGGGACGCCGTAAACCCGTCCTTGGGGGCTTGGCCGCGGCATCCATGCCGCGGACACCCCGCAACCCGACACCGCCCCACCCCTGACAGTTTCCCGTTGACGGTCGGTGAATCTCGATTCCGGTGTGGATCACTACGAACTGGTGGGTGTCGACCTTGGTCGACACCAGGAGCGAAGCGATCGGCGTTTGATTTTGATTTTCTTTTTTTTCTTCTCCGTGGCTGGACGCACACGGAAACTGTCAGAGGTTGGGCGGGTGGGTTGCGCAGGACCGTTGGCGCCATGGATGGCGCCATCGAGCCCCCATGGATGGGTTTACGGCGTGTCCTGCGCAACCCACCCGCCCGACCAAGCGCGGCTTTTGATCTTGCTTCCGCCTTCAGCGACCAACCCCACAGCCACGAGGGGCTGCGCCGTTGGCTGGAACAACCTGTTACCCATACGGGGCATGTCCCCGTCACAGCTGCGTGCGATGCTGACCACCTGATCCCTGCCAGCGAGAACGCCCGCATGACCACCATCATCGCCCCGCGCGTACACGACATCGGCGGCCTCGAAGTCCGTCGCGCCGTCCCCACCCTGCAGGCGCGCAGCATCGGTTCGTTCGTGTTCGTCGACCAGATGGGCCCGGCACTCATGCACCCCGGCACCGCCATCGACGTGCGCCCGCATCCGCATATCGGCCTGGCCACGGTCACCTACCTGTGGTCGGGCGCCATCGGCCATCGCGACACGCTGGGCTCGGACCAGGTGATCCGCCCCGGTGACGTCAACTGGATGACCGCCGGCCGTGGCATCGCCCATTCCGAGCGCACGCCGCAACCGGACCGCGATCACGACAACCCGATCCATGGCATGCAGACCTGGGTGGCACTGCCGAAGTCGCATGAGGAAATCGAGCCGGCGTTCTACCACCATGCTGCGGCCACCCTGCCCGAGCAGCGCCGCAATGGTGTCTGGCTGCGGGTGATCGCCGGCCGCGCCTATGGCGAGGAATCGCCGGTGAAGGTGTTCGCCGACACCCTCAACGTAGCGATCGACCTCGACCCGGATGCGGAGATCGATATCGACAATGGCCACCGCGAGCGCGCGCTGTACATCCTCGAAGGCGAGGCGCAGCTGGATGGCGTGGATATTCCCGCCCAGCATCTGGTGATCCCCGAAGCCGGTGCGACAGGTCACCTGCGTGCGAAGACGCCGGTGAAGGCGATGCTGTTCGGCGGCGAGCCGCTGGATGGCCCGCGTCATCTGTGGTGGAACTTCGTCTCCAGCTCGAAGGAGCGCATCGAGCAGGCCAAGCACGACTGGGAAGCCGGCCGCTTCGGCACCATCCCGGGCGACGACAAGGAATTCATCCCGCTGCCGCAGTACTGAACATCGCGTGTTGCACACATCCGAGGGTGTATCCCTGCACCCGGCGTTGACGCTACAGTCACCCGCTGATCACTGAAATGTGACATAAATCACACTTTAGACCGTCAAAGGAGTGCAACACATGAGCATGGGTAAACGCTTGTCGGCCGAGTTCCTCGGCACGTTCTGGCTGGTTCTGGGTGGCTGTGGCAGTGCGGTGCTGGCCGCCAAGTTCGGAGGTGACGGCAATCCGCTGGGTATCGGTTTCCTCGGCGTGGCGCTGGCCTTCGGCCTCACCGTGGTGACCGGCGCCTATGCGTTCGGCCATATCTCCGGCGCGCACTTCAACCCGGCGGTCAGTGTCGGCCTGTGGGCCGGCGGCCGTTTTCCGACCAAGGACCTGATCCCGTACATCATCGCCCAGGTCGCCGGCGGCCTGCTGGCCGGCTTCATTCTGCTGCAGATCGCCTCCGGCGCCAGTGGCTTCGCCATCGATGGCAGTCAGGCCGGTGCGTTCGCCAGCAACGGCTATGGCGCGCTGTCTCCTGGCGGCTACAGCGTGGCGGCCGCCTTCCTGTGCGAAGTGGTGCTGACGGCGGTGTTCCTGATCGTGATCATGGGCGCCACCCACGGCAAGGCACCGGCCGGCTTCGCGCCACTGGCGATCGGCCTGTCGCTGACCCTGATCCACCTGATCAGCATCCCGGTCACCAACACCTCGGTGAACCCGGCCCGCTCCACCGCCGTCGCGTTCTTCGCCGGCAGCGGTGCGGTCAGCCAGTTGTGGCTGTTCTGGGTCGCTCCCCTTCTGGGCGGCGCGATCGGCGGCATCATCTACAAGTGGATCGGCAACGACCGCTGAGGCCGGTGTGGACCTTGCGGCCGACCATCGGCCGCAATGGTTACGCTTGTAACCGCAATTTGTGCGATCGCTCACGTTCCGTTAAGGTTGAGTTGACCGTCCGTGCACATGCCGGCCGGGGTGGCATCCGGGGATGGGATGCCAACGCCGCCCGCCCATCCGGCGGCGCCAAACGACACACCACCTTGGGGGATGCATGAAGTTCGCGCCTGTAGTGTTGTCGAGCCTGCTGTTCGTCGTGGCCCAGGCCGCGGCTGCACAGGCTCCCACCGAATGTCCTTCGCTGCCGGCCAGCAGTGGCCTGCAATGGCAGCAAGTGGTGCAGACGGACTTTCTGATCTGTCGCGCCAGTACCGGAGATGGCCGTGAGGTACTGAGCCTGATGCTCAGCGCACGTGACCCGTCCATTCCGTTGAACCGCTCGCTGCGCCAGGAAAAGGGCAGCTTCGGCGGTGAATCACTCTACTGGTACCAGCCCGACCTTGGTGGCCAGCAGCCGCCGGGCTATGCCGAACGCCGGATCAGCGTGGTCAAGCTCGACAAAGGGCGTTACGCGCAGATTTCGCTGTATCCGGACAGCCCGCAGGAACTGGGCTCGCTGCAGCAGCTGGCGCAGGGCATGAGCCTGACCCCGTCGGCCGTGGCAGCCGGGCGCTGAGCATGACGGGGATGACTGCCTGGCAGCATCCCCACAACACGGCCCGCTTACAGGGGGGTGCCGACCGCTGGCCGGCACCTCGATCAGCCATTATCCGAGGCTGCTGCCGGCCAGCGGCCGGAACTACCTCAGAACTTGCCTTCCTGGAAATCGACGAAGGCCTGCATCAGTTCCTGCCGCGTGTTCATCACGAACGGACCATGCCGCATCACCGGCTCGCGCAGCGGACGGCCGGCCACCAGGATCAACCGCGCGCCTTCGCTGCCGGCCGAGAGGTGCAGCTGTTCTCCGCCGCCCAGCACCGCCAGCTCCTGGCGTGCCACGTCACGCGCAGCGTCCTGCTCACCTACCGTCACCGCACCTTCGAACACATAGGCAAACGCGTTGTGCCCTTCCGGCAGCGCATAGGTCCAGGCGCGATCCGGCGCCAACGTGATGTCCAGGTAGAGCGGCTCGGTGGCCGGCTGCACGATCGGCCCATGGGTACCGTCCACGCTGCCGGCGATCACCTTCACTTCCACGCCAGGTTCCGGCTGCACCACGGGGATGCGCTCCGGCGCGAACTCCTGGTACTTCGGATCGGTCATCTTCTCCTTCGCCGGCAGGTTCACCCACAGCTGGAAACCGCGCATCTGCCCGCTTTCCTGTTCGGGCATCTCCGAATGCACCAGGCCACGGCCAGCGGTCATCCACTGAACGCTGCCCGGGGTCAGCAGGCCTTCGTTGCCATGGTTGTCGCGATGCCGCATGCGCCCGTCGAGCATGTAGGTGACGGTCTCGAAACCACGGTGCGGATGCTCGGGAAAGCCTGCGATGTAGTCTTCGGCACGGTCGGTACCGAACTCATCAAGCAGCAGGAACGGATCCAGGTCCGGCAGCGTCGGGCCGCCGATGACGCGGGTCAGGCGCACGCCGGCACCGTCGGAGGTGGGCATGCCACGGATGGTGCGCAGTACGCGGACCGGTTCGGGAAAGCTCATGGCGACTCCTGTTGGATGGATGCCACTGAAGATGGACGCCACATGGCCGCACGCCAATGGACGGCGCCGCAACCGATTGTTCCATCCCTGATGTTCGCTGCACGTCAGCACGCCCTGCGTACGACCAAAGTACTACCGCTGATTCGTCCTGTGCCAATTGACCCTGCCGAGGGCACGCGGGACTCTTTGACTGTCTTTCCGGGAGAGAGCACCTCATGAAAGGGTTTTCCAAAATAGGCTGGGCGGTACTCGCCCTGCTCGGCGCCTTCTGTCTGGGCACCGTGGCCCTGCGCCGCGGCGAACACATCAATGCCCTGTGGATCGTCGTCGCCGCAGTTTCGCTGTACCTGGTGGCCTATCGCTTCTACAGCCTGTTCATCGCCAACAAGGTGATGCAGCTGGATCCGACCCGGGCCACCCCGGCAGTGATCAACAACGATGGCCTGGACTACGTGCCCACCAACAAGCACGTGCTGTTCGGCCATCACTTCGCCGCCATCGCCGGCGCCGGCCCGCTGGTCGGCCCGGTACTGGCCGCGCAGATGGGCTACCTGCCCGGCCTGCTGTGGCTGGTGGTGGGCGTGGTGCTGGCCGGTGCGGTGCAGGACTTCATGGTCCTGTTCCTGTCCAGCCGTCGCAACGGCCGCTCACTGGGTGACCTCGTCCGCGAGGAAATGGGCCAGGTGCCCGGCACCATCGCGCTGTTCGGTGCGTTCCTGATCATGATCATCATCCTGGCGGTGCTGGCGATGGTGGTGGTCAAGGCGCTGGCCGAAAGCCCGTGGGGCATGTTCACCGTGATCGCGACGATGCCCATCGCAATCCTGATGGGCGTGTACATGCGCTACATCCGCCCCGGCAAGATCGGCGAAATCTCGGTGGTTGGCCTGATCCTGCTGCTGGCCGCGATCTGGTACGGCGGCAAGGTCGCCGCCGATCCGGTCTGGGGCCCGGCGTTCACCTTCACCGGCACCCAGATCACCTGGATGCTGATCGGCTACGGCTTCGTCGCGTCGGTGCTGCCGGTGTGGCTGCTGCTGGCCCCGCGTGACTACCTGTCGACCTTCCTCAAGATCGGCACCATCATCGCGCTGGCCATCGGCATCCTGGTGGTGATGCCGGAACTGAAGATGCCGGCGTTGACCCAGTTCGCCGCCAGCGGTGACGGCCCGGTGTGGAAGGGCGGCATGTTCCCGTTCCTGTTCATCACCATCGCCTGCGGCGCGGTCTCCGGTTTCCATGCACTGATTTCCTCCGGCACCACTCCGAAGCTGCTGGCCAATGAAGCGCACATGCGTTACATCGGCTACGGCGGCATGCTGATGGAATCGTTCGTGGCGGTGATGGCACTGGTGGCGGCCTCGATCATCGATCCGGGCATCTACTTCGCGATGAACAGCCCGGCGGCGGTGATCGGCGCCGACGCCGCGTCGGCCGCGCACTACATCACCAACACCTGGGGCTTCACCATCACGCCTGAACAGCTGACCGCGACTGCGGCGGCCATCGGTGAACCCACCATCCTGCATCGTGCAGGTGGCGCACCAACACTGGCGGTGGGCATCGCGCAGATCCTGCACGAAGCGATTCCCAGTGGCAGCGACACGATGATGGCGTTCTGGTACCACTTCGCGATCCTGTTCGAAGCATTGTTCATCCTCACGGCAGTCGACGCTGGCACCCGTGCCGGTCGCTTCATGCTGCAGGACCTGCTGGGCAACTTCGTGCCGGCCCTGAAGAAGACCGAATCGTGGACCGCCAACATCATCGGTACCGCCGGCTGCGTGGCGCTGTGGGGCTACCTGCTCTACACCGGCGTGGTCGATCCGTTCGGTGGCATCCAGACGCTGTGGCCGCTGTTCGGCATCTCCAACCAGATGCTGGCGGGTATCGCGCTGATGCTGGGCACGGTGGTGCTGTTCAAGATGAAACGTGACCGCTATGCGTGGGTGACCGCAGTACCGGCCGTGTGGCTGCTGATCTGCACCACCTACGCAGGCTTCATCAAGATTTTCGACAGCAACCCGGCGCAGGGCTTCCTGGCCCAGGCACACAAGTTCCAGGCCGCGCTCGCCAGCGACACGATCACCGCACCGGCCAAGTCGGTGGCGCAGATGAAGCAGATCGTGGTCAACGCCTACGTCAACACCGGTTTGACCGCGCTGTTCCTGCTGGTGGTGGGCGCAGTGCTGGTTTATTCGATCAAGACCATCCTGGCGGCCCGCCGCAATCCGCAGCGCACTGATCGCGAAACCCCGTACGTGGCACTGAAGCCGCATGAAATGGTGGATCTGTGATGAGCACGCAACTGGTTCCCGCTGGCCAGTACCAGGCGCACCGCCGCATCTGGCGGCGCCTGGTGCAGACCGCACGACTGTGCTGTGGCATTCCTGATTACGACAACTACGTCCGGCACATGCTGGAAAAGCATCCGGACCAGGAGCCGATGGACTACAAGACGTTCTTCCGCGAGCGCCAGGAAGCGCGCTACGGCGGACGCAACGGTGGTCGCTGCTGTTGAGGGTTGGGTGTGGGTGCCGGGCTTGCAGTCCGGCACCCGCAGAAGCAACTGCAACGACAACGGCCGGAGCGTCGGCTCTGGGTTTCTGTTTGGTTGGCGGGGCGGCGTCGGATTGTGGGGACGCTGCAATCCGACACCGCCCCACCTTTGACAGATTTCCGGTGTCTGGTAGATCCACGCCATGCGTGGATGAATCTCCGTCGAAATCGAATATTTCGACAATTGAACGAACAGCATCTACGCATGGCGTGGATCTACGTGTCGACCAAGGTCGACACCCACCAAGAGCAGGCCATGCCATTCCGGCAAATCGCGGAACTCTGTCGAAGGCGGGGTGGGTCCGGTTACCGGGGTGTCCGCGGCATGGATGCCGCGGTCAAGCCTACAGGGACGTATCTACGGCGTCCCCCGCAACCGGACCCACCTCGCCATCCCACGGATAGCCCGCTATTGCTGTTGCTTCGGCTGTTGCCGTTGAGATTGCCGGCCAGCGGCCGGCACTACCGCTTCGGCGGGTGCCGGGCGCAGCCCGGCTGCACCACTCAGCCGTTGGCCATCCATTTCAGGATCAGGCCGGTGACGTAGGCCAGCCCCGTGCCAGTCGCATAGCCCACCGTGCCCAGCAGCACGCCCACCGGGGCCAGCGTCGGATGGAACGCCGCTGCCACCACAGGAGCCGAAGCGGCTGCGCCGATGTTGCCCTGCGAACCAATGGCGAAGAAGAACAGCGGCGCGCGCAGCAGCTTGGCCACCACCCACAGCACCAGCACATGCGTGGCCATCCAGATCGCGCCAAGCAGGAACAGCCACGGCCGATCCAGCAGCGACAGCAGGTTCATCTGCATGCCGATGCAGGCGATCAGGAAGTACAGGAACACCGTGCCCAGCCGCGACGCACCGGCCGCTTCCAGCCGGCGTGCACGGGTGAAGCTCAGGCCCAGGCCCATCGCGGTGGACAGCAGGATCACCCACACGAACTGGCTATCGAGACTGAACTGGCTGGCCCAGCTGACATTGGCCTTGAACCAGCCCGACAGCGGTGCGGCGATGGCGTGGGCCAGGCCGACGCCGCCCAGTGCCACGCCGACGATCACCATCAGGTCGGTCATGCTGGGAATACGCGCGTTCTGTGCCTCGTAGGCGCTGATGCGTGCCTTCATCTCATCGATGGCACGGGTATCGGCACCATTGCGGGTATCGATCTGCTGCGCGCGGTTGGCCAGGAACAGCAGGATCGCCATCCACAGGCTGGCGCAGGCCACGTCGACCACCGCGAACTGGCCAAAGGTGGTGGCGTCGGTGCCGAACACCTCGCGCATGGCAACCATGTTGGCACCGCCACCGATCCAGCTGCCGGCCAGCGCCGCCATCCCAGCCCAGGTATCACCGGCCACGGTTTCGGGGTGGATCAGCTTCATCAGCTGGAACGAGACGATGGCACCGAGCATGATGCCGGCGGTACCGGCGCAGAACACGATCAGCAGTTTGGGGCCGAGCTTGGCAATGCCCTTGAGGTCGATCGACAGGGTCAGCAGGACCAGCGCGCCCGGCAGCAGCACGTCGCGTGCGACCGGGTTGTACAGCGAGGTGTTGTGACCGTCGATGACACCGGCGGTGTTGTAGATGGCGGGAATGAAATAGCACAGCAGCAGCGCCGGCACCCAGGCGAAGATCTTCTTCAGCAACGGGGTCGGACCACTGGCGGCCCAGAAGATCAGGGCCAGGGTGGCGGCAATCAGGCCCAGTCCAACGATGTCGTTGCTGATCAGGGCAGTAGCGGGTTCGGTCGGCATGGGATCCTCTGTCGATCGAAAGAGCGGGAAAAAAAAAGCGCCGCATAAAGCGGCGCAGGTCGAGATTAACATTGTCTTCACGCCGGGTCATGCCGCAGCGCGGAGCGATTGGCATGTCGGTCAGCCCGGTCGCGAGGCGCCGAAGTCCAGGGTGACCCGCGTGCCACGCGGGTCGCAGGGCTGCAGCTGCAGGGTCCAGCCCAGGTGCTCGCACAGCCGCGCGATCAGGTCCAGACCGATACCGCCGCCCCGATCAGCACGTTCACCGCGGGCCATGCGCGCGTGGATCGCGGCAATCTCCTCGGGGCTCATGCCATGCCCCGGGTCCTGCAGGGTCAGCACCGCCGACGAGCTCAGGCGCAACTCAATGTGGCCACGCCCACTGTTCTCGATGGCATTGCGCAGCAGGTTGCCGATCGCGGCCTGCACAACGGCCAGCGGCGCGACAATATCCACCGGGGCAGCCTGGATGCCGATGCTCAGGTCCTTGTCGCCCAGCAGGTGGCGATGGTCGTCGACGATCTCCGGCAGCAGCTGGTCCAGCGCGATGCGCTCGGCACGTGCGGCCAGGCGCGCCGGATCACGCGCCAGCACCAGCAGCAGTTCAATCAGCTGCTCCACGCTCTGCGCCGTGCGCAGCACCCGCTGCATCTGCTGGCGTGCACGATCGGGCAGGCCCGGTTGTTCCAGTGCCAGCTCGGCGGCACCGGTCATCACTGCGATAGGCGTGCGCAGTTCGTGGCTGGCGGTACTGATGAAGACCCGCTCGCGCTCGACGAACTGTTCGTTGCGGTCCAGGTAGTCGTTCAGCGCATCGGCGATGGTATGCAGCTCGGAGCTGCCGCGCGGGTCGACCTCGATGCGCTGGCCCTGCACCCCTGGTCGCAACCCGGCAATGTGCTGTGCCAGCAGGCTCAACGGGCGCACCATGCGTTCCATGCCGAACGACGCCATCAGCACGGTGACGAAGATCATGATCACCCCGGCCAGCATCACCCAGCGCGTGGCGAACTGTTCCAGGTCATGGAAGTCGGAAATGTCCAGCGCCAGCGCCACCCGCCCCATCGAACCGGTGTCACGCACCATCACCGCAGTCTGTCGCCCCTTGATCGGCACCCCGTCATGCAGTCCCGGGTGCAGCATGCGCACGCTTTCCGGCATGTTGCCTTCATCGAAGCGGAACAGGCTGAGCGTGTCCGAGTCCTGCCAGCGATAGTGGGGCTCGTGCTCGGTGTGCTCGACGATGCTGTCCAGTTCGGAATTGAGCAGCGCGCGCCAGGCAGCATGCTCGGCATGTTCATGCACGTAGTTGCCGACGCTGAACACCGCGACCGACAGCAGCGCCAGATAGCCCAGCAACCACCACACCACGCGCCGGTACAACGGCCCCGGCTTACTCGCCTTCATCATCATCCTTGCCGGCATCGCTGGGCGTGGTCACGGCCAAGCGGTAACCCACCCGCGGCAGGGTATGGATCAGTTTCTCGGCGAACGGTCCGTCCACACTGCGGCGCAGCTCGTAGACATGCGAACGCAGCAGGTCGCCATCCGGCGGCTCGTCGCCCCACAGAGCGAATTCCAGCTGCTGGCGGGTCACCGCGCCGGGGCTGGCGCGCATGAGCACTTCCAGCAGCTTCCGGCAGGCCGGGTACAGGTGCAGCACCTGACCCTCACGCTGGGCCTCCAGCGTCGCCAGATCCAGCACCAGATCGCCCACCTGCAGGCGCTTGCGCGGGTTGCGGCCCTGCGCACGCAGCAGCAGCGCCTCCAGCCGCACTTCCAGCTCCGGCAGCGCGAACGGCTTGGTCAGGTAGTCGTCGGCACCGGCGCGGAAGCCGGCGATCTTGTCCGGCAGCTCATCGCGCGCGGTCAACATGATCACCGGCACCTCGGACGCGTGCTCGGCACGCAGCCGGCGCAGCACCTCCGGCCCCTCCATGCGCGGCAGCATCCAGTCCAGGATCACCGCATCGTAGGGGTGGCTGCCGGCCAGGTGCAGGCCGGTGATGCCATCCGGGGCCACGTCCAGCACATGCCCGCGCGACTCGAAATAGTCGAACAGGTTGGCCACCAGCTGGCGGTTGTCCTCGATCACCAACAGACGCATGCACGAAACATCCACGGAAGTTCGTACCATGGTAGCGCCGCCCATGTCGGAATGCGGTCGTCCCGCCCCCTTCTGACGCTTTTCCCACCCTCGCCACCTCAAAATGGCCGTTTTGCTCCCGGAGCCTGCCGTGCCCGTAGCCCTGCCCCGCCGTTGGCGCCTGCCCCTGCTGTGGCTGCTGATCATTGCTGCGTTGGCAGCGGGCATTGGCCTTCGGCAGCCGCAGCCGCCGGACGAACCGCGCTTCGTGCTGGCGCGCGGACCATGGTGGAGAGCGGGCAATGGCTGCTGCCGCATCGTGGCAGCGAGTTGTATGCCGAGAAGCCACCGGTATTCATGTGGCTGCAGGCGGCCGCCTACGAGCTGGTCGGCAGCTGGCAGTGGTCGTTCCTGCTGCCGTCATTGCTGGGCGCCTGCTGAGTCTGTGGCTGGTGTCGGATCTGGCACGGCGGCTGTGGTCGCCGCGGCATTCCCTGTACGCCCTGCCGGCGCTGTTCTGCACCCTGCAGTTCGGGCTGATGGCCAAGCGCGCGCAGATCGACATGGTGCTGGTCGGCATGATCACCGTGGCCCTGTGGGGCCTGCTGCGGCACCTGTGCGAACGCCGCAACCTGCCCGCGCTGTGGCTGGCCGGTTTCGCCGCAGGCGTCGGCACGGTGACCAAGGGTGTGGGTTTCCTGCCGCTGCTGATGGTGCTGCCCTGGTTCGGCTGGTGGCTGTACCAGCGCCGTCGCGGGCACCGTGTGGAGGGTCCGCACCCGGCAACGCTGCTGTGGCTGATCCCGGCGTTCCTGCTGGGCGTGGGCGTGTGGCTGGCGCCGCTGGGCTGGGCCCTGCTGCATACGCCCAGCGCCGAACTGCAGGCCTACGCGCATGAGCTGTTGTTCAAGCAGACCGGCACCCGCTACGCCAATGCCTGGCATCACCGGCAGCCGGTCTGGTACTACCTGCAGGTGATCCTGACCCTGTGGCTGCCGGGCAGCCTGCTGCTGCCCATGCTGTTCAAGCCGTGGTGGCGCCGCATCCGCCGCGGCGATGGCCGCCAGTGGCTGCTGCTGGGCTGGGCAGTGCTGGTACTGGTGTTCTTCAGTGCCAGCCCGGGCAAGCGCGAGGTGTATCTGTTGCCGATGCTGCCGGCGATGGCACTGGCGGTGGCGCCGCTGCTGCCCGGCCTCCTGCGCCGCCTGTGCGTGCGCCGCTACCTGTTCGGCTACAGCGTGGTGCTGATGCTGGCCACCGGCGTGCTCGGCGTGATGCTGATGACCGAGCACCCATGGGCGTTGGCACAACTGGAACGCCGCGCCATGCCCGATACGTTGCTGCCGGTGCTGGGCGACGGCCTGCTGACCTTCGCCATCGCCCTGGCCACATTGATCGTGTGGCTGCGGGTACGCCGCGCCGCAACGCTGGTGCTGCTGACCCACGGCATGCTGTGGATGCTCTACGGTCTGGTGCTGATCCCGGCGCTGGATCCCTACGCATCGGCGTCGGCACTGATGCGCCGGGTAGGCGCGCGGATCGGTCCCGACGCCGAACTGGCGCTGGTGGCCTGGCGCGAGCAGAACCTGCTGCAGGCCGACCGGCCAGTGCGCGAATTCGGCTTCAAGCGCCCCTGGGCCGAGCAATGGCACGATGCCGGCCCGTGGCTGGCCGAAGCACCGGACAAGCGCTGGCTGCTGGTGCTGGATGATGCGATGAGCCCGTGCGTGGACCCGAGCAAAGTGATCGATATCGGTGTTGCCAACAGGAATCGTTGGCAACTGCTTCCCGGTACCGCATGGAACCCGGAGTGCCACGCCGAGCGGACAGGGTCGACCGCCGAAGAAGACTGAACGTTGACACGTGCCAGGCACACATTAACCCGGCACGAACGAGCGTCCGACCCTTCTCCGACATCCAGGTGACGAGCATGACCGCGGATTCCCGAACCGCCCTTTCCCAGCATGCCCGTCCGTCCCCTTGATTCGGTAGCGCCGCTTGCGACATCGCCACTGGCGTCACGATTTGCCGTAACTCACCTCTGGCTGCCTGTCGCAATCGGTCTGCCGTTGTTTACGCTGCTGATGGGTTTCGGCGGCGACCAATGGGTGGCCGATCATCTGTTCCGCCTGGAGGGTGGTCACTGGGCGCTGCAGGACGCTTGGATCACCCGCACGGTGGTGCACAAGGTCGGCAAGTGGCTGAGCACGGCTGCTGCGCTCGTGGCGATCCTGCTGTGCTTCCACCACTGGCGAAAGGGTCGCGATCGCACCCTGCGGTGGGCGCTGCTTTATGTCGTAATTGCCATGGCCCTGGGCACGGGTGTGATCTCCCTGCTGAAGTCGCTGGTGCCGATGGAATGCCCCTGGGATCTTCTGCGCTACGGCGGCCACCAGCCTTTCATCGGGCTTTTCACCCTGCGCCCAGCCGGCATGGCGCCACAGGCCTGCTTCCCGGCCGGGCATGCGAGCGCCGGCTACGCGTGGCTCTGTCTGTACTATTTCGCTCTGCTGTGGCGCCCGTCTTGGCGCTGGGTGGGGTTGTGGGTCGGCCTTGGTGCCGGCCTGCTGTTCGGCATCAGCCAGCAGCTGCGGGGCGCGCATTTCCTTTCACATGACGTTGCGACCGCTTTGATCTGCTGGCTGCTTTCGCTGGGCCTGTATGTTCTGATCCGCCATCAGCTGGACCGTCCCCACCGCCAGGAGGCAAACGCATGAGTGCATCGGTCCAACGCCCCGCCCGTCTTCCCGCGTTGGCGAACCTTCGCCGCTGGCGGCCGCAGCTCTCCACCGAAGCACTGATCGCACTGACCAGCCTGTTCTTCGCGGTGGCCGGCAACGGCCTGTTCTGGCACAGCGCGATGGCCAGCCATCCGGGCAGCCTGCGCTACGCGCTCTCGCTGCTGCTGTTGCTGCTGGGTGCGCACGGCGTGCTGCTCGGCATCCTGGTCTGGCGCTGGAACGCCAAGGTGGTGATCAGCCTGCTGCTGCTGGTGACTGCATTCGCTGCGCACTACATGAGCCGCTACCACATCTACCTGGATGCGGACATGCTGCGCAACGTGCTGGCGACCGACCCCAAGGAAAGCCGCGAGCTGATGACCGTGTCGCTGCTGTGGCCGGTGCTGTTGCTGGCGGTGCTACCGATGGTGGTGCTGTGGCGCGTGCAGGTGCGTCGTCGCAGCTGGGGACGCAGCCTGCTGTGGCGTCTCGGCTTCCTGGTGGTGGCTGCGGTGACCGCGCTCGGCGGTGCGCTGATCTCGTTCCAGGATGTCTCGGCGCTGATGCGCAACCAGCGCGAAGTACGCTACCTCGCGACCCCGGCCAACGTGCTGCTGGGCATGCCGCGTGCGCTGCGTGGCGACAATCCGGTGCAGCGCGCGCCGAAGCTGCCGATCGGTACCGACGCCAAGGCCACTCCGCGTGCACCTGCCAGCAAACCGCGCCTGCTGGTGATCGTCATGGGCGAGACCGTGCGCGCGCAGAACTGGGGGCTCAACGGTGGCCGCAACACTACCCCGGAACTGGCCCAGGCACCGGTGATCAACTTCCCCGACATGCATTCGTGCGGCACCAGCACCGAGGTTTCGCTGCCGTGCCTGTTCTCGCCATGGGGCCGCCACGACTACGACGAGAAGAAGATCCGCGCGCACCAGTCGCTGCTGCACGTATTGAACCGTGCCGGCATCGCACCGTTGTGGCGTGACAACCAGTCCGGCTGCAAGGGTGTGTGCGAAGGTCTGGACTTCCAGTCGCTGTCCGACGCGACCACCCCGGGCCTGTGCGCCGACGGCCGCTGCATGGACGAGATCCTGCTGCAGGACCTGGCCACCCAGGTGCGTGCCAGGCCCGGCGACCGCGTAGTGGTGCTGCACCAGCTGGGCAACCATGGCCCTGCGTATTTCGAGCGTTATCCGGCCGCCTTTGCCCGCTTCAAGCCAACCTGCGACACCCGTGACATCGGCCGCTGCTCGCGCGAAGAGATCACCAACAGTTACGACAACGCCGTGCTGTACACCGATCACTTCCTGAGCAAGACCATCGGCACGCTGCAGGGGATGCAGGACTACGATACAGCGATGATCTACCTGTCCGACCACGGCGAGTCGCTGGGCGAGAAGGGCCTGTTCCTGCACGGCGTGCCCTACGCCATCGCCCCGGCCGAGCAGACCCGGGTGCCGATGACGATGTGGTTCTCGCCGGGCTTCGCCAGCAGCCGCGGGCTGGACCTGCAGTGTGTGCGCAAGCGTTCGGCAGCCTATACCGATCATGACAACCTGTTCCCGTCGGTGCTGGGCCTGATGCAGGTGAAGACCTCGCTGTACGAGCGTGATCGCGACCTGTTCGCCAACTGCGAAGGTTGAGGGTTGTTCGGCAGGGCTTGCAGCCCTGCACCTGCCGAAGCCAGAGCCGAAGCCGAAGCAACAGCAAAAGCTGGCATCCCGTGGGCTGGCGGGGTGGGTCCGGTTGAGGGGGACGCTGCAAGTACGTCCATGTAAGCTCGGTCGCCGCATCCATGCGGCTCACGCCCCCTCAACCGGACCCACCCCGCCTTCGACAGTTTTCCGCGATCTGTTGGAACGATCTTGGGGTCAGATCCGTTTTTCGAAGGAAAACGGATCTGACCCCATTTTGATTGTCGATACCTGACAGATGTGTCGACCAAGGTCGACATCCACCAACAGACGCAGCGACCTGTCAGAGGTGGGGCGGTGTCGGAGTGCGGGGTGTCAGCCGCATGGGCCCGAGGCATGCCTCGGGCGGGTTGGGCAGGACGCCCAACCCCGGTCTTGCCGTGTGCGCAGGAAAGCGCACACGAGCAAGCGGCTGCCAAGCCTACAAGGACGTACTTGCGGCGTCCCCGCACTCCGACACCGCCCCGCCAAACTGCGGAATCCCCGCTTTTGAAGTTGACGTTGCCGTTGCTTGAAGGCCTCTGCGGGTGCCGGGCGCCGCCCGGCCGACTTCCGCCACTTGCGGTGGCGGCGACGGCCCACTAGCCTTCGGCCGTCGTTCACCACCCAAGGACCGCCCGTGAAACACCGTCATCTCCTGCTGGCCTCGGCAATCGCCGTCGCCACGCTGGCCCTGGCCGCCTGCAAGAAGGAAGCTGCGCCAGGCACCGATACCGCCAGCAGCAGCGCCCCGGCCGGCGAAACCGCCGACCAGTTCGTGGCCCGCATCAATGCCGAATTCAAGGCCGCCTACCCGGAGATGACGTCAGCGCAGTGGCTGTCCTCCACCTACATCAACAGTGATTCCGAACGTATCGCAGCCAAAGCCAACGAACGCTCGTTGACCCAGCTCAACAGCTGGATCGAACAGGCCGCCAAGTTCGACGGCAAGCCGATGAGCGAGGACAGCAAGCGCGCGATCCACCTGCTGAAGCTGATGTCATCGATGCCGGCACCGCGCGACCCGGCCAAGCTGGCCGAGCTGACCCAGATCGCCACCCGCATGGAAGGCAGCTACGGCGCCGGCAAGTACTGCACCGACGCCAATGATCCCAACTCCTGCCGCCAGCTGGGCGAGCTGGAACAGGTACTGGCGCGCAGCCGCGATTACGACAAGCAGCTCGATGCCTGGCAGGGCTGGCACAGCACCACCAAGAGCATGCGCGGCGACTACCAGAAGTTCGTCGGCCTGGTGAACGAAGGCGCCAAGGGCATGGGCTTCACCGATGCCGGCCAGATGTGGCGCAGCGGCTACGACATGCCGCCGGAGCAGATCGGCCCGGAAACCGACCGTCTGTGGGAACAGGTCAAGCCGATGTACGAGCAGCTGCACTGCTACGCACGCGGCAAGCTGGACAAGACCTACGGCAAGGACAAGGCCGAAGTGGGCAACGGCCTGATCGCCGCGCACCTGCTGGGCAACATGTGGCAGCAGGACTGGTCGAATCTGTGGGACCAGCTGGAACCGTATCCGGGCGCCGGCAGCCTGGACATCACCGCGGCACTGGAAAAGCAGTACCAGACCAACCTGAGCGCGGCGCTGGCCAAGGCCGGCAAGGACGCCAACGTCGCCGCCCAGTACAAGGCGCAGCGCGAGGCCGAACTGCGTACCGCCAGGCAGATGACCGAACGCGCGCAGGACTTCTACGTGTCGCTGGGCATGCCGTCGCTTCCGCAGTCGTATTGGGAAAAAACCCAGTTCATCAAGCCTGACGACCGCGACGTGGTCTGCCACGCCAGCGCCTGGGACATGAACATGGAAGGCGACGTGCGCACCAAGATGTGCATCAAGCCGAACGAAGAGAACTTCACCACCATCTACCACGAGCTGGGCCACATCTATTACGACCTGGCCTACAACCCGCTGCCGCCGCTGTTCCAGGGGGGTGCCAACGATGGCTTCCATGAAGCGATCGGCGACACCATCGTGCTGGCGATGACGCCCAAGTACCTCAGCTCGATCGGCCTGGTCGATGCACCGACCGAAAGCCGCGAAGCAGTCATCAACAACCAGATGCGCATGGCGCTGTCGGGCGTGTCGTTCCTGCCGTTCGGGCTGATGATCGACCGCTGGCGCTGGGGCGTGTTCGATGGCTCGATCACCGCCGACAACTACAACAAGGCGTGGTGGGACCTGAAGGCCAAGTACCAGGGCGTGGCCCCGGCCAGCACCCGTGGTGAAGAGTTCTTCGATCCGGGCGCGAAGTACCACGTGCCGGGCAACACCCCGTACACCCGCTACTTCCTGGCGCGCATCCTGCAGTTCCAGTTCTACAAGGGCCTGTGCGACGCGTCCGGCTACAAGGGCCCGCTGCATGATTGCACCTTCTACGGCAACAAGGAAGCCGGCCAGAAGTACTGGGCGATGCTGAGCAAGGGTGCCAGCCAGCCGTGGCAGGCCACGCTGAAGGAGCTGACCGGCACCGACAAGCTCGATGCCGGCCCGATGATCGAGTACTTCACGCCGGTCAACGAGTGGCTGAAGCAGCAGAACGAAGGCCAGATGTGCGGCTGGCAGGCCAACGCGGCCCCGGCGGCGAAATGAGAAAAGGGGCGGGTCCGCGAGGATCCGCCCCTTCTCCTTGTTGTAGAGCCGAGCCATGCTCGGCTGCATTTCCACCGTGCTGCGTACGGCAAGCCGAGCATGGCTCGGCTCTACATATTGGGCGCGATCAGCTGTTCTTCTTCGCCGCCATCGCCGCGGCCAGCTCGGCCTTGAACTCCTCGAAGGTCTGGCCCTTCTCCTTTGCTTCGGCCTGTGCGGCATCACGCAGTGCATCGGAGTACATCAGGCGCACCGGCGTGCCCTTGCGTTCGTGCAGCTCACCGGCCTGCATGATCAGCGCCAGCACCTGCGCAGCGCTCTCGCTGTGGCCCGCGATGCGGCCGTCCATGCCCAGCACCCATTCGCCGTCACGGCGCACGACACCAGCCAGCAGGGTGCGCTGCGCGTCGCGCAGTTCGGCATGCGGTTCCACCGGCGAAGCCTGCGCAGCGGCCTTGTTGGCGGCCTGCTTTTCCTGGCGACGGCGCTGGTCGCGGCGGGTCTTGGAGCTGGTGGACATGGTGCGGTACCGCTGCGAAGGGGGGCGCAAGGATAGCGCACCCCGCCCGCAGCGCTGCTTCACGCGTGCTCGATCCAGTCCGGTCAGTCCAGCACCTTGCCCTGCCGCCAGTAGCCCATGAAGGTGATCGCGCGGCGGTCCAGCCCGCAATCGCGCACCAGGTGGCGGCGGATCGCCATCACCGCCCCCGCTTCGCCCGCCACCCAGGCATACAGGGGCCCGGCCACGCGGGTATCGGCCTGTTCCCAGAGGATCTGCGTATCGACGTCGATCTCCTCCAGCGCATCGCCGGCAGCCACGCCCGAGGCCGCTGCCAACCGCGCCTGGGCTGCCTGCAGCAACCGCTGCCCGTAGGCGGCCTGCCCGCGCGGCAGCCAGACCAGCTCGGCGCTGGAGGGCGCCTTCAGGTGCACCGCATCACCGGCCTGCGCCACCTCCAGCAGCGCCAGCGTGCGCGGTGGGTCGACCATGGCTGACAGTTCCTCAAGGATGCCGGCCACCGCAGGCAACGCGGTTTCATCGGCCACCAGCAGCACCTGGCCGACACCGGCCGGTGGCTTCCACTCCCAGCCCTCGCTGCTCCCGGAACAATCGGCGTCAGGCGCCAGCAGCACGACGCGGTCGCCCGGCCGCGCGTGGATGGCCCAGCGCGAGGCCGGCCCGGTCTCGCCATGCAGCACGAAATCGACGTCGACCTCGCCCTGCTCGGCCCGCAACTGGCGGATGGTGTAGGTACGCATCGGCGGGCGCTGGTCGTCCGGCAGGGCCCGGTAGCGCGGGTACCAGTCGTCACCGCTGGGGACCTGCGGCACCTCCTGGCCGGGCAAGGGGAAGAACACCTTGATGCGCTGGTCCGGGCCTTCAGTCTTCATCCGCGCCACGTCGGCACCGGTGAACACCATGCGGTCCAGGGAAGGGGAAAGAACGCGGCGCTCCTTCAGCGCCACCTCGAACAGGCGGTAGGTCTGCTGCGCAGCCATGGGGAAACCTCATGCAACGGCATCGGATTGGCTGGCTGTCGTGCATCCACGCACCGGCTGGCTGGAGTGCCCAGCCTAGTCCGGTCGTTCCTCGTCGCAAGCGTTGCGGGCATTGCGGCCGGCTCTACCCCTGTGCGCTGCTCAATGGCCCGTGCAGGCCGCCTGCGCCGCGCGTTCACGCTGGTGTTCCCAGTACCAGAACACGAAGCCGGCGCCGAAGAACGCGGCCTGGCCCAGCGCCAGGTGCAGCGGGCTCGCGCTCAGCAGCGGCGACACCACGCCGGCCACCACCGTGCTGATCATCAGCTGCACGAAGGCCTGCAGCGACGAGGCCAGGCCGCGCTGGTGCGGGTACATGTCCAGCACCGCCAGCGCCAGGATCGGGAAGATCAGTGCCATGCCCATGCCGCCCAGGAAGATCGGCAGCACCGCCCACGGCAGCACGAACTGCGGCGACAGCGCCACATAGCCGACATTCAGCAGCACCGACAGCGCACACAGGCCGAAACCGATGGCGACCTGCCGCGTCGGCGTGGTGTGGCCGGCCATGCGCCCGGACAGGAACGAGCCGGTGGTCATGCCGCCGATGGTGGGAATGAACAGCCAGGCGAAGCCGCCCTCGCCCAGATGCAGGTGCTGCATCACGAACACCGGCGCCGAGGAGATGTACAGGAAGATGCCACCGAAGCCGATGCTGCCGGCCAGCGCCAGACGCAGGAAACGCGGGTTGAAGCCGATGCGCACGTAATCACGCATCAACGTGCGCGGCGACAACGGCACGCGTGCTTCGACCGGATGGGTCTCCGGCAGACAGCGCGCGGTGGCTGCGAGCAGGACCAGCGCGAACACCACCAGGAACCAGAAAATCAGCGGCCAGCCGGCGCCGCTGAGCAGGATCCAGCCACCGATGATCGGTGCGATGGCCGGGGCGATGCCGAACAGCATCGACACCTGGCTCATCAGGCGCTGCGCGTCGTGACCGTGGTAGAGATCGCGGATCACCGCGCGGCCGACGATCATGCCGACACCCGCCGACAGGCCCTGCAGCGCACGGAACGCCAGCAGCGTGGTCAGGTCGGTGGACAGCGCGCAGCCGACCGAGGCGCCGACGAACACCACCAGGCCGCCGAGGATCACCCGCTTGCGGCCCCAGGCATCGGACAGCGGACCGTGCGCCAGACTCATCAGGCCGTAGAACAGCAGGTACACGCTGATGGTCTGCTGCACCGCCACCTCGTCCACCGCCAGGCGCTGGGCCAGCTGCGGGAACGCCGGGAAGATGGTGTCGATCGAGAACGGACCGAACATGGCCAGGCCAGCGAGCAGCAGGGCCATGCGGCGGGTGGAAGGAGCAACAGCGGCGGTCATGGGGAAGGCGTCCGGCAGGGCCATGCGCGGCACGCACGGCGGGCGCCGGTCCCCTTCTGCAGGGACGGCGCCAGATGAATTCGGGTATCCGCCCATGATAGGTGGGGATTGCGCGCGATGCCATGCAGCACTGCACAAAACGCACGGCCGGGCCACCGTCCATTCAGGCGCGGCGGCCATGGCTGGAGGCGGCCGGCGGGCCCGCAACGGGCTATAATCAGCAGGCAACACGGTGGGAGAAGCGGAACACCGCTGCCGAAGGCGCAACGCCCGTAATCGCTCAGGCCCGATACCACCCGTAACAGAACTCTGGAGAGACCGGTTCGATCCGGCGCCGAAGGGGCACGAAGCTGCGGTCCGCCGCACTTTTAAACTCTCAGGCAAAAGGACAGAGGGCGCCCCGCAGACCGCCGACCGGCGGCTTGTGCCCGTGCGTGTGCCCTTTCCTGACGGATCCTTCGCCATGTCCCAGAACACCCCTTCCCTGCGTGAGCTCGAGCACCACAACGCGTTCGTCGAGCGCCACATCGGCCCCAACGACGCCGAGATCGCGCAGATGCTCGATGTCGTCGGCCACGCGTCGCTGGATGGCATGACCGATGCCATCGTACCGGCCAAGATCAAGTCGCCGGCGCCGCTGGCGCTGCCGGAGTCGATGACCGAAGTACAGGCGCTGGCGAAGATCCGTGCGATCGCCGACAAGAACACCGTGCTGCGCAGCTTCATCGGCCAGGGCTACTACGGCACCCACACGCCGAACGTGATCCTGCGCAACATCCTGGAAAACCCGGCCTGGTACACCGCCTACACGCCGTACCAGGCGGAAATCTCGCAGGGCCGCATGGAAGCGCTGATCAACTTCCAGACCCTGTGCGCCGACCTGACCGGCATGGAAATCGCCAACGCCTCGCTGCTGGACGAAGCCACTGCCGCCGCTGAAGCGATGACCCTGGCCAAGCGTTCGGCCAAGTCGAAATCGGACACCTTCTTCGTGCACGACGCCGTGCACCCGCAGACGCTGGAGCTGCTGCGCACGCGCGCCGAGCCCATGGGCATCGTGCTGCGCGTCGGCACCCCGGCTGAAGCACTGGAAGCGGAAGCGTTCGGCCTGCTGCTGCAGTACCCGGATACCTTCGGCCAGGTGGGCGACTACAAGGCGCTGGTCGATGCCGTGCACGCACGTGGCGGCCTGGTGGCCGTGGCCACCGACCTGCTGGCACTGACCCTGCTGGCCGCCCCAGGCGAATGGGGCGCGGACATCGTGGTCGGCAACAGCCAGCGTTTCGGCGTGCCGTTCGGCTTCGGCGGTCCGCACGCGGCCTTCATGGCCTGCCGTGACGCCTACAAGCGCTCGATGCCGGGCCGCCTGATCGGCGTCTCGATCGACGCTCAGGGCAACCCGGCCTACCGCCTCACCCTGCAGACCCGCGAGCAGCACATCCGCCGCGAGAAGGCCACCTCCAACATCTGTACCGCGCAGGTCCTGCTGGCCGTGATGGCCTCGATGTACGCCGTGTACCACGGCCCGGAAGGCCTGACCCGCATCGCCCGCCGCACCCACCGCCTGGCCTCGATCCTGGCCGCCGCGCTGCGCAACGCCGGCGTCCAGGTCGGTGGCGACTTCTTCGACACCCTGCATGTCACCGGCGTGCATGCCGATGAAATCCATGCCAAGGCGCGCGCCGCCGGTTACAACCTGCGCGCGATCGACAGCGACTCGGTCGGCATCAGCCTGGACGAGACCGCCACCCGCGCCGACGTGGTCGCGCTGGCTGCCGTGTTCGGCGCGCAGGCCGACGTCGACGCGCTGGATGCAAGCACCGCCGACGCGCTGCCGGCCGGCCTGCTGCGCCAGTCCGCGTTCCTCACCCACCCCGTGTTCAACACCCACCACAGCGAGCACGAGCTGCTGCGCTACCTGCGCTCGCTGGCCGACAAGGACCTGGCGATGGACCGCACGATGATCCCGCTGGGCTCGTGCACCATGAAGCTCAACGCCACCGCCGAGATGATCCCGGTGACCTGGCCGGAGTTCTCGCAGATCCACCCGCTGGTGCCGGCCGACCAGGCGCTGGGCTACAAGGAACTGATCGACACGCTGGAAGCGATGCTGGTCGAATGCACCGGCTACGACGCCGTCAGCCTGCAGCCGAACTCCGGCGCGCAGGGCGAGTACGCCGGCCTGCTGGCGATCCGTGCCTATCACCGTTCGCGCGGTGAGGAACATCGCGACATCTGCCTGATTCCGGATTCGGCGCACGGCACCAACCCGGCCTCGGCGCAGATGTGCGGCATGAAGGTCGTGGTGACCAAGACCGACGCCAACGGCAATGTCGATGTGGAAGACATCCGCCTCAACGCCGAGAAGTACAGCGACCGTCTGGCCGCGATCATGATGACCTACCCGTCCACGCACGGCGTGTTCGAGGAAGAGGTGGTGGAGATCTGCGAGATCATCCACAAGCACGGCGGCCAGGTGTACACCGACGGTGCCAACATGAACGCCCTGGTCGGCGTGGCCAAGCCGGGCAAGTGGGGTTCGGACGTTTCGCACCTGAACCTGCACAAGACCTTCTGCATCCCGCACGGCGGTGGCGGCCCGGGCGTCGGTCCGTGCGCGGTCAAGGAGCACCTGGCGCCGTTCCTGCCGGGCAAGCTGGGGGACAACGGCCCGGTCGGCATGGTCAGCGCGGCCAGCTTCGGCAGCGCCTCGATCCTGCCGATCAGCTGGATGTACATCGCGATGATGGGCCGCGACGGCCTGCGCAAGGCCACTCAGGTTGCGCAGCTCAACGCCAACTACATCGCCAAGCGCCTGGCCCCGCACTTCAAGACCCTGTACACCGGCCGCAACGGTCTGGTGGCGCACGAGTGCATCCTCGACGTGCGCCCGCTGGAGAAGACCAGCGGCATCGGCGCCGAGGACGTGGCCAAGCGCCTGATCGACTTCGGCTTCCATGCCCCGACCCTGAGCTTCCCGGTGGCCGGCACGCTGATGGTCGAACCGACCGAGAGCGAATCGCTGCACGAGCTGGATCGCTTCATCGACGCGATGATCCAGATCCGCGAGGAGATCACCGCGATCGAAGACGGCCGCCTGGACCGCGAGGACAACCCGCTGAAGAACGCGCCGCATACCGCCACTGCGGTGACCGCCAGCGAGTGGACCCACGCCTACCCGCGTGAACTGGCCGCCTTCCCGCTGGCCAGCCTGAAGCAGAGCAAGTACTGGCCGCCGGTGGCGCGTGTCGACAACGTGTACGGCGACAAGAACGTGATGTGCGCCTGCATCCCGGTCGATGCCTACAAGGATGATGAAGTCGAGGCTTGATTCCTCGCTGCATCGGTAAAGAGAACGGCCCGCGCAAGCGGGCCGTTTTCATGAGGGTGTGCGGACCAAGGCCACACCCACAACATTCCGGTCACGGGTCCGGCATCTGCCCCAGGCTCAACTGCCACGACACCCCGAAGCGATCCTGCACCCAGCCGTAGCGGTTGCTGAAGTCGTAGTCGCCCACCGGCATCAGCCAGTGGCCGCCCTCGCCCAGCACACGCGCGGCACGCTCGAACTGTTCGGCGCCGGAACACTCCACGAACAGCGAGATCGACGGGCTGAAGGTGAAGTCGTGCACGTCCAGGCTGTCGAAGCACAGGTAGTGGGTGCCACCCAGCAGGAAGATGGCCTGGCGGACCTGCCCGGGCACGCCGGCACCGGCGCCATCCGGATGGCGCTGCATTGCCAGCAGGCGGAAATCGGCGAAGGCCTCGGCGTACAGGGCCAGCGCGGCTTCGGCCTGGCCGGTGAACATCAGGAAAGGGCGACTGCGCAGCATGCGGTACTCCTGGTCGACGGGCCGATGACGGCCTGCCTGCACAGTGCCACGCGGAGTGTGTGCCTGTTGTAGAGCCGAGCCCATGCTCGGCTGGCGACCGCGCAAACAGCAGCCGACCGTAGGGTCGGCTCTACAGAATTACGCCTCGCGCATGCGCCTTGCGATGGCGCTGCTGGCGGCGATAGTGGCCGTCAGCGCCACCATCGACAGGAACTGCAGGCGGGTGTGCGACTCGCTCAGCAGCAGGCCGAAGATCAGCGCCAGGATGCCCAGCGCGCAGCAGGTCAGCCACGGGAAGCCCGCCATGCGGAACGGCAGGCGGGTGCCCAGGCGATCCGCGCGGCGGCGCAGTACCAGCTGCGAGACCAGCGACAGCGTCCAAACCAGCAGGCAGGTGGAACCGACGATGTTCAGCAGCACCGGCAGCACCCGGTCCGGGAACAGCAGTTCCATCACGGTGGCAGCGAAACCGAACAGGACGCTGGCCAGCACGGCGATCACCGGTACCTGGCGCGGATCGGTCCAGCCCAGCACGGCCGGGGCTTCACGTCGCTGCGCCAGCGAATACATCATGCGTGAGGCGCCGTAGAGGTTGGCATTGAGCGCCGACAGCAGCGCGATTACCGCGATCAGGGTGATGGCGGTGCCGGCGCCCGGAATGCGCGCGATGTCCAGCACGGCGGCGAATGGCGACTTCAGCGCTTCGCTGGTCCACGGCACCACGGCGATGATCACGCTCAGCGAGCCGATGTAGAACACCAGGATACGCCACGCCACGGTGCGGATGGCACGGGCGATGCTGCGTTCCGGGTCTTCGGTCTCCGCCGCCGCAACGGCCACGATCTCGGTGCCACCGAAGGCAAAAACGACAACCAGCAGCGCAGCGCCAATACCCGCCAGGCCCTTCGGGGCGAAGCCACCATGCTCGGTGAAGTTGCTCAGCCCCGGCGAGGTCACCTGCGGGAGCCAACCCATCAGCAGCGCCACACCGATGGCGATGAACGCCAGGATCGCCGCCACTTTAAGGATGGCGAACCAGAATTCGAACTCGCCGAAGTTCTTCACCCCAAGCAGGTTGATCGCGGTGAAGAACAGCATGAAGGCCAACGCTGCCATCGGCACCGGCACCGCAGGCCAGACCGTGGCCAACAGCCCGGCCGCGCCTACCGCTTCGGCGGCGATCACGATCACCAGCTGCACCCACCACAGCCAGCCTACGGTGGCACCGGCGGTGGCGCCCATGGCGTCGGCCGCATACACCGAGAACGCGCCGCTGGTCGGTTTGGCCGCCGCCATCTCGCCCAGTGCGTTCATCACGATGATCACCAGCGCACCGGCCACCAGGTACGACACCAGCACCGCCGGACCGGCCGCCTGCACACCCACGCCCGAGCCGAGGAACAGGCCGGCGCCGATGGCGCTGCCCAGGCCCATCATGATCAGCTGGCGGGGCTTGAGCGAATGTCCGAGGCGGGACGGCGAAGCAGTCGGAATCGAGTTGGGCATCGGCAGGGCTGGCGGCGGGCTACAGGGGCGACACCTTACCCTGTCCCATGCCCGCGGGGATAGGCACAGCGCAGCAGGCGGCTCAGGCCAGCACCGGCTCGCCGACGTTGCCACCGATACGGGCACGATAGGCACGCGGCGAGAAACCGGTTTCAGCCTTGAACTTGCGGGTGAAGGCGCTCTGGTCGCTGAAACCGCAGGCCTGGCCGATGCAGGCGATGCTGTCGTCGCCATGCAGCAGGTGCATGGCCATCTGGATCCGCAGCCGGGTCAGCACCTGCTGCGGGGTCATCTGGAACACCTTGCGGAAACTGCGCTCCAGCTTGGACAGCGAGAAGCCGGTGATGTCCAGCAGGGTCTGCATGCGCACGTTCTCGGCGTAGTGCGCATTGAGGTGGGCCAGGGCCAGCCGCAACTGCTCGTACTGGGTGCCCAGGCTGTCCTTCTGGCCAAGGTCGCGGGAAATGCCGATCAGCCCCTCGATGGCCCCATCGACCACCAGTGGGCGCTTGCAGGTCAGGCACCAGCCCGGTTCGCGGTTGGCGAACAGGTGCAGCTCCATCAGGTTCTCGATCACCTCACCGGACAGCACGCGGGCGTCCTGATCGACGTAGTCGGCGCTCAGCCCGGTCGGGTAGATCTCCGCCGCGGTACGCCCGATCACGTCCTTGCGGGCGCGCAGGCCCAGCCGCCGCAGCATGGTCTGGTTGACGTGGGTGTAACGCCCCTGAAGGTCCTTGATGAAGAACAGCACATCCGGGATGGCGTCGAACAGGGCTTCGATGTCGGCAGGCTCGACTCGCATGCCGCAAGCATACCCGAGCCCGCTTTTGCCTGTACGTTCACCTTTGCCGGACCTGGGTTTAACGGGGCTGGTTCCAGTGTCGTGGTTCCTTTTTGATGATCCGGAGCCAACGTCAATGGCCGCCAGCAAGCCGACCGGCAAGCGCGCAACCACCCCTGCCGAAAACCACCGCCGGGGCGATGGCGATGAACTCCACCAGCAGGCTGGGGGCAGCCATCCGGCGATGACCACCGACCAGGGCATCCCGGTGGCGGACAACCAGAACTCCCTGCGGCAGGGACCTCGGGGGCCGACGCTGCTGGAGGACTTCATCCTCCGCGAGAAGATCACCCACTTCGATCACGAACGCATTCCCGAGCGCATCGTGCACGCACGTGGCAGCGCAGCACATGGCTACTTCGAGCTGACCCGATCGCTGAAGGCGCACACCCGCGCTCGCGTCCTGACCGAGGTAGGCGTGAAGACACCCGTGTTCACCCGCTTCTCGACGGTAGCCGGTGGCGCAGGCTCGGTGGACACCCCGCGCGACGTGCGCGGCTTTGCGGTCAAGTTCTATACCAAGGAGGGCAACTGGGACCTGGTCGGCAACAACATCCCGGTATTCTTCATCCAGGACGCGATGAAGTTCCCGGACCTGGTGCACGCGGTGAAGATGGAACCGGACCGCGCCTTTCCGCAGGCCGCGTCGGCCCACGACACGTTCTGGGACTTCATTTCGCTCATGCCCGAATCAATGCACATGATCATGTGGGCAATGAGTGACCGCGCCATCCCGCGCTCGCTGCGCATGATCGAAGGCTTCGGCGTGCACAGTTTCCGCCTGCTGAACGAGGCGGGCGAATCGACCTTCGTCAAGTTCCACTGGCGGCCGAAGCTGGGTATCCAGTCAACGGTCTGGGACGAAGCGCTGAAGCTGCAGTCGGCCGACAACGACTTCCATCGCCGTGACCTGTTCGAGGCGATCCAGCGCGGCGATTTCCCCGAATGGGAACTGGCGGTGCAGCTGTTCACCGAAGATGAGGCTGACGCGTTCCCGTTCGATCACCTGGACCCGACCAAGATCATTCCCGAATCGCTGGTACCGTTGCAGGTCATCGGGCGCATGGTGCTGGACCGCTGGCCGGATAACTTCTTCGCCGAAACGGAGCAGGTTGCCTTCTGCCCGGCCAACGTGCCACCGGGTATCGACTTCAGCAACGACCCGCTGCTGCAGGGGCGCCTGTTCTCCTACCTGGATACACAGCTGCTGCGCCTCGGCGGCCCCAACTTCCACCAGATCCCGGTGAATGCACCCAAGTGCCCGTTTGCCAATCACCAGCGCGACGGGCATATGCAGATGCAGGTTCCCAAGGGCCGGGTGGCCTACGACCCCAGTTCGCTGCAGGAAGACACACCGCGCGAGACACCCAGCGGCTTCCGCAGTCACGCCAGTGCCGACGACGGCCGCAAGGGCCGCACCCGTGCGGAGAGTTTTGCCGACCACTACAGCCAGGCCCGCATGTTCTTCCGCAGCCTTGAAAAGCCGGAGCAGGCGCACCTTGCCTCGGCGCTGGTGTTCGAGTTGTCCAAGGTGGAAACGCTGAAGGTGCGGGTACGCACCGTCAGCCACCTGCGCAACATCGATGACTCACTGGCGCAGCGCGTGGCCGATGGTCTGGCCCTGCCCGCACTGCCCGACCCCGCGCCAACCGCTACCCCGGTGCGGGACATGCCGCCCGCTCCCGAGGTGCGCGTGATCGGGCGTAACAAGCCCACCCTGCAGGGTCGCTGCATCGGCATCCTGTTCGATGAAGGCTCCGACGCCCGCATCATTGCCAACCTGAGCAAGGCAGCCAGGAAAGCAGGTGCAGACGTGAAGCTGGTCGCCCCCAAAGTGGGGGGTGCCACGCTCAGCGATGGCGCGCTGCAGGCGGCGGATGGGCAGCTGGCGGGCACCCCGTCGGCCGTATTCGATGCGGTCGCCGTGGTGCTCAGCCTTGAAGCCGCGAAGGCCTTGTCGAAAGAGAGTGCAGCCGTCGAATTCGTCAGCCAGGCGTGGGCGCACCTGAAGGCCATCGCCAGCGATGCCGGTGGCCAGGCGCTGCTGAAGACGGCACGGGTCGGCAACGATGCCGGCATCGTCGAAGCGGAAGACGCCAAGGCCTTCCTGGCAGTCGCCGCCACCCGCCAATGGGCGCGTGAACCCAAGCTGCGCCTGCTGGCCTGACTACAACAACAGGAGAACTGTCATGCCCCGTGGTGACAAATCCGCATATACCGAGAAACAGAAGCGCCAGGCCGAGCACATCGAGGAAAGCGAGCGTGATCGCGGCGCCAGCGAAGGAACGGCCGAACGCATTGCCTGGGCCACCGTGAACAAGCAGGACGGCGGCGGCAAGCGCGCCGGCAGCGCACGCAAGGGCACCAAGAAGGCGACCAGCAAGAAGGCTGCCAAGAAGGCGCCTGCCAGGAAGTCGCCCACAAAGAAGGCCACAACCAAGACAACGGCAGCGAAAAAAGCACCTGCGAAGAAGGCGACAGCCAGGAAGGCGGCGGCAAAGAAGGCACCGGCCCGCAAGACAGCCGCAAAGAAGACAGCGGTCAAGAAGGCCGGTACGGCCGCCTCGCGTAGTGCTGCAGCGAAGAAGGCGGCGAAGACCCGTGCGGCGAAGAAGGCAGTGCGCAAGGTGGCGGCCAAGAAAGCCGCGCGTACCCGCGCGCGCGGCTGAGCCCTTCGATCAGGGCGACAGCGTCCTCATCCACGCGGCAACTTCGGTTGTCGCTGCACGAGTGCGTGCTTGCAGTCATGGACGCAGCCCTTCCAGCGAAATGCAGCCGCTGAGCGCGGCCGCATTCGTGCAGCAACGTTCGTGGCTTGGGTCAGGCTGCGCGACGCGGCACAGCCGGAACCGATGCACCTTCCACCTTGAACACCGACACCGACGTGGTCAGCGCATGCGCCTGCTCTTCCAGCGCGCGGCTGGCCGCGGTGGCTTCTTCCACCAGGGCGGCGTTCTGCTGGGTCACTTGGTCCATCTGCACCACCACCTGGTTGACCTGCTCGATGCCGGCGGCCTGTTCCTTGCTGGCCGCTGCGATGTCGCTCATCAGCTGAGTGGTGCGCGAACTGGCCTGGGCCACGCGCGCGATCGCCGCTTCCGATTCAACGGTCACCGCCAGGCCACTCTTCACCTTGGCAGCAGCGTCTTCGATCAGCTCCTTGATCTCCTTGGCGGCGACACCGGCACGCTGTGCGAGCGTGCGTACCTCGCTGGCGACCACGGCGAAACCGCGCCCCTGCTCGCCTGCACGTGCGGCTTCCACCGCAGCATTCAGCGCCAGGATGTTGGTCTGGAACGCGATGCCGTCGATCACCGTGGAGATTTCCGAGATGCGTGCCGAGGACTGATCGATCTCACCCATGACCGACGCCATCTGTGCCATCGCCTGTTCGGTCTCGCGCACGGCGGCACCGGCGGCATGCGCTTCACTGTCAGCCTGGCGCGCCAGCTCGGCGTTCTGACGCACGGTGGAGGTCAGTTCCTCCATCGATGCGGCGGCTTCTTCCAGATTGGCCGCCTGCTGCTCGGTACGGCGCGACAGGTCGTTGTTGCCGGCCGCCAGTTCCTGCGCCGCGTTGTTGATGCTGTCGGCGGCTACCTGGATGCCACGCACGATGCCGGTCAGCTGGGCGGTGGTGGTGTTGGCGTCGTCGCGCATGCGCGCGAACACGCCGTCGTACTCGCCATCCATGCGTGCGGTCAGGTCGCCGTGCGAGATCGCGCGCAGCACGTCGGAAACATCGGCGATGCTGGCCTGCGAACTGGCCATCATGCCGTTGAGGTGCTCGACCATCGCCTTGAACTGGTACTGGAACGCGGCGGCGTCGCCGCGCATGGTGAAGTCACCGGCGCGTGCAGCGCGGGCCAGCTCATCGATCTGCGCGTTGATCGCCATCAGGCTCTGCTTCACCGCCGCCAGGGTGCGGGTCAACGTGCCCTTTTCGCCCGGGTAGTCCGGCAGGTCGCGGCTGAGGTCACCGATGGCGTAACGCTGCATCACTTCAGCCATCAGCAGTTCCACCTGCACGTGCGATTCGACCAGGCTGTTGGTGGCCTGCACCATGCGGCCGAAATCGCCGGGGAAGGCACTGGCATCCATGCGATAACGGATTGCGCCGGCTTCGTGCTGTTCGGCCATCTGCAGCTGCGCGCCGATCGCCGCCTGCACGCTCTGGCGGACGCTGGCCATGGCCTCGCCCAGCTGGTCAGCTCGTCGCGGCCACCGAGGCGGAACTCCTGGTCCAGCTGGCCCTTGGACAGCCGCTCGGCAAGATTCACCGCGCGCGCCAGCGGGCCGGTCAGGCTGCGGCCGATCATCACCGAGGCGGCGATGCCCGCCAGCAGCGCGACGCCGCCCAACACCAGCAGCTGCAACAGGCTGCGCTCGCCCAGGCGGATCGCTTCGGCAGCAGCCTTGCGGCTTTCCTTTTCCTCGAAGTCCACGCCGTCCGACAACGCCTTGTTCCAGCCGTTGGCCGCGTCCTGCACCGGGCCCAGGGTCAGCGCCACGGCGCCCGGATAGTCGCCCTGCTCCATCAGCTCGCTGGTCTGCTTGTTGAGCGGGCGCGCGATGGCTCGCTTGGTGGCGATGGTTTCTGCAATGGCTTTGCCTTCGGCATCACCCGGAAGCGCCTGGTAGGCGGACCAGCTGGCCTCGTAGCGCTTGACCAGATCGGCAATGCGCTTCTCGTCGCTGCTGCGGTCGTCACCTTGGCGGATCAGCATCTCGCGGCGCACCACCATCATCTGGTTGTTGGCATCGAGCATCTGCGACAACAGGCGCACCTTGGCCACGCTGACGTCGACCACCTGCTGCATCGCGCGCTTCTGCACGACACTGGCGGTGGCGCCGGTGGCCACCACAGCGGCAACCAGCAGCAGCAACAGGCCAAAGCCCAGCCCAAGACGCCAGGCAACCCTGACGTTCCTCAAGTAGTTCATGGGGGTATCCAAAACGGGGGGATGCGCCCTTATCGGCGGCCCGGCAGGCAATCTTGATCGCCGCTCATCGATGGCGTCGGGCACCGTTCACCTTGGTGAGACTCCGGCCCGGCGGCATCTACGCCCGGGACCGGGCTGCTACGGGCATGGCTGCTCATGCGGGCGTCAGATCGCTTTCACGGTGGCTCTGCGCGGGCTGCAGGCAAGGTTGTGGCGCCATCTTCTGGAGATCCCAATGCCTTTACTTGTGTCCCGATCCGCCCTGCTCGCTTTGTCGCTCCTGGCATCGCCTGCGTTCGCGCAGGCGCCGCCGCCTGGACTGCCTGCCCCCATTGCCGAGAAGGCAGGACCGGACACCGCACCACGATCTGCCCTGCACGCCCAGGTGCTGCTGGATCGCGCGAATTTCTCGCCCGGCCAGATCGACGGCGAAGTGGGCAGCAACCAGCGGCGCGCAGTGTCGGGTTTCCAGGCGGCGCGTGGGCTGACGGTAACAGGTGAACTGGATGACGCGACCTGGAAGGCCCTGCAGGCTGATACGGTCACCCCCCTGGCCAGCTACACGCTGACCAGCGAGGATGTCGCCGGGCCGTTCCAGGCGGTGCCGAAGGGCCCCGCCGCACAGTCCAAACTGAAATCGCTGAGCTTCAACAACGTCGAAGAGTCGCTGGGCGAACGCTTCCACGCATCCCCTGAGCTGTTGAAGCTGCTCAATCCGGGCGTGGATCTGAGCAAGGCCGGCAACCACATCCAGGTGCCAAACATCGCACCGGCGGCATTGCCGAAGGCGACGAAGATCGTGGTCGATAAATCCGACTCCACCCTGCAGCTGCTGGATGCGCAGGGCAAGTTGATCGCGCAGGTGCCGGTGTCGTCCGGCAGCCAGCACGACCCGTTGCCGATCGGCGAATGGAAGATCCTGGGTGTTTACCGCGACCCGCCGTTCCACTACAACCCGAAGCTGTTCTGGGATGCCCGAAAAGGTGAAAAGAAGGCGACACTGGCGCCGGGCCCGAACAATCCGGTCGGCCGGGTCTGGATCGACCTGTCCAAGCCGCACTACGGCCTGCATGGCACGCCCGAGCCCGGCCATGTCGGCAAGACCGAGTCGCATGGCTGCGTGCGCATGACCAACTGGGATGCGCTGCGTGTGGCCGATGCGGTGGATACCTCGGTACCCGTGGTGATGCAGGAGTGAGCCGATGCGTCTTTCGCAGCTGATCGTAGTGGGCGTTCTGCTGGGGCTGAGTGCAGGCTGGTGGCTGCACCGCGATGCAGGTGAGCCGGTGGCGGTTGCCCAGCCCGCAGTGCAACCTGCGGTGGCTGCGGCTGCAACGCCGCGCGTGGACGGCCCGGCTCCCACGGCCGCGCCGCCGTCCAACGCCACCGATGCGCCAGCCGGTCTGCTGCTGCCGGTGCAGGGCATCCAGGCGTCCCAGCTGCGCGACACGTTCACCGATGCACGCAGCGAGGGCCGCGTGCACGATGCCATCGACATCATGGCCACCGCCGGCACGCCGGTGCTGGCGGTGGCCGATGGCACCGTGGAAAAACTGTTCAACAGCGAGCGTGGCGGGCTGACGATCTACCAGTTCGAGCCCAGTGGCCGCTGGTGCTACTACTACGCGCATCTGCAGCGCTACGCCGATGGCTTGGCGGAGAAGCAGGTGATCAAGCGCGGAGACGTCCTCGGCTATGTCGGCAGCACAGGCAACGCCAGTGCCGAGGCTCCGCATCTGCACTTTGAAGTGCACGTGCTGGGGCCGGAGAAGCAGTGGTGGAAGGGGGAATCGATCAATCCGTATCCATTGCTGGAATCGGCTGCTTCGACGCCCGACGCTGCCAGCGTCGCAAAGTGAAGGTGAATGCCGCCAGGGCAGCCCCGGGGATCAGCAGGAACAACGCCGCCACCTTCCAGAAGAAGAACGGCCACAGCCACAGGTAGTCCAGGTCGGTCAGCTTCAGCACGTCCATCGGCGGCAGCAGGTCCACCGAGGCCGCACGGCCGGCCAGCGCCGGGTCGACCTCCAGCACGGTCAGCCGCAGCGAGGAACGGCCACGCGGCAGTGCATCACCGCGGCCGTAGCCGAAGTACGACGCGGCGAACCTGTCTCGCTCGACCGATTCCAGTGCGCGGTGGATCTCTGGACCGGTCGTCGCCGAGCGGCTGTCCGCGCGGAACTCGGTGCGATCGGTCGGGGTGTCCGCGCGCAGGCGAAGCTCGGGATCGACCGCCGGATCGGCGCTGTCATCCGCATAGCGCAGGCGCAGTCGCAGCGGGTCGTCGATGAAGCGGTACACCGTGATCTCGGCGGTCGCGCCCGGCTGCAGCACCAACGGCAGGGTCTGCGTGCGCGAAGCCAGGTAATTGGCGAGCGCGCCCAGCACCAGCACGATGCAGGCCAGCGTCCACAGGCTCCACAGCAGCCACAGGGTCACCCGTACGACCGTCTCGCCCTTCATGCCGAAGTCTCCGTCATCGCTGCGCTTCCCCGCCGGCTGTGCCGCCACAGTATCGAAAACGAAAAAGCCCCGCTTTCGCGGGGCTCTTCCTGTCACCTACGCCGGGCAGCGCCCGGCGCTACCTCAGGCGAACGGATCCTGCAGGACCATGGTGTGGTCGCGGTCCGGGCCGGTGGAGACGATGCTGATCGGGCAACCGGCCAGTTCTTCCAGCGAACGCAGGTAGGCACGTGCGGCCGGCGGCAGGTCATCCCAGTTGGTGATGCCGTGAGTGTTCTCGGTCCAGCCCGGGAACTCCAGGTACACCGGGGTGCACTCTTCCCAGCCCTGCGCATCCAGCGGCGCGTACTCGGTGCGCTTGCCGTTGTATTCGTACGCGATGCAGACCTTCAGCTTTTCCATGCCGTCCAGCACGTCCAGCTTGGTGATGCACAGGCCGCTGATGCCGTTGATGGCCACGGCGCGCTTCAGCGCGACGATGTCCATCCAGCCGCAGCGACGCGGACGGCCGGTCGAAGCACCGTACTCGGCGCCGCGGTCACGGATGCCCTGGCCGACTTCGTCGTCCAGCTCGGTCGGGAACGGGCCGCCGCCGACGCGCGTGGCGTAGGCCTTGGCGATGCCCAGCACGTAGTCGATCGAATCGGCGCCGACGCCGGAACCGGCCAGCGCGCCACCGACGGTGGTGTTGGAGCTGGTGACGTACGGGTAGGTGCCGTGGTCGATGTCCAGCAGCGCGCCCTGCGCGCCTTCGAACAGCACGCGCTTACCCTGCTTGCGCAGGTCGTGCAGGATGCCGGCCACGTCGGACTTCATCGGCTGCACGTATTCGCCGAAGGCCAGTGCTTCGTCGAAGGTCTTCTGGAAATCGACCGCATCGGTGTTCAGATACTTGGTCAGCACGAAGTTGTGGTAATCCAGCGCGGTGCGCAGCAGCTCTTCCAGCTGCTTCGGATAATGCAGGTCGGCGATGCGGATGCCGCGGCGCGCCACCTTGTCTTCGTAGGCCGGGCCGATGCCACGGCCGGTGGTGCCGATTGCCTTGCCACCGGCAGCGCGCTCGCGCGCCTGGTCCAGGGCGATGTGGTACGGCATGATCAGCGGCGCGGCCGGGGAGATCTTCAGGCGCGAACGCACTTCCACGCCGGAGGCTTCCAGCTCGGCGATTTCCTTCTGCAGCGCGGCCGGCGAGATCACCACGCCGTTGCCGATCAGGCACAGCGCATCGTCACGCAGGATGCCCGACGGGATCAGGTGCAGGACGGTCTTCTTACCGTTGATGACCAGGGTGTGGCCGGCATTGTGGCCGCCCTGGAAGCGCACGACGGCGCCGATTTCCTCAGTGAGCAGATCGACGATCTTGCCCTTGCCTTCATCGCCCCACTGGGCACCAAGCACTACGACAGACTGACCCATGACGGGCTCCTCATATGTTGCGGCCATCGGGGCCGCGGACGGGTAAACCGTGGCGGGGCTGGCCAGCACCTGGAGGGCGGCTCCAAACGGGGAGCGGCCGGCGATGGAAGGCCCAGACACAGAAAAAGCCGAACGGGGAGGCCCGTCCGGCTTTTGTGCATTATCCGGGTTTCCAGGGTCGGGTGCCACCTTTCCGACGGACGGCTTCACCGGCCGGTCAGCCGCCCCGCCCGGTCGTGCCGGCCGCTGGCCGGCAATGCCAACCCAGGTTGGCATCTACCAGAGCCGGGTCACGCATGTGAACGCAGGCGGCCGCGCCGGGCCTTCAGTGCCGCACCCACCACAGCAGGCTCAGGCCGGCCAGCAGCACCAGCCCGCCGAAGCTGCGCAGGGCCGGGCTGGGCAGGTCCAGCAGGCGCTCGGCCATGCGCTTCCAGGCGAACGGCGCGACGAACAGGAACAGGCCTTCCAGCACCGCCACCAGGCAGACGGCGGCAAACAGATCTTTCATGGGGACTCCGGAAAAAGCACGGGGCCCGGCATTTGGCCGGGCCCCGTGGGGTACTGCCCTGCGACCTCAGCGGTCGTTCTTCAGGTACTGCAGGAACGGGTCATTCTTGTCGAGCACGATCACGCCGTTTCCGTCTGTCATGGAGCCACGGTAGGCCTCCAGGCTGCGGTAGAACGCATAGAACGACGGATCGGCCGAGCCGGCCTTGCCGTAGATGCGGGCCGCATCGGCATCGCCTTCACCGCGCAGGCGCTGGGCATCGCGCTCGGCCTCGGCGATCAGCACGGTGCTGTCACGGTCGGCCTGGGCGCGGATGGTCAGCGACTGCTCCTCGCCTTCGGCGCGCAGCTTGGCGGCTTCCTGCTTGCGCTGGGCGCGCATGCGCTCGTACACGTCGTTGATCACCTGGCTGTCGGTCGGCAGGTCCACCTGCTTGATGCGCAGGTCGATCATCTGCATGCCGAGGCCGGCCACCGCTTCGTTGATCCCCTTCAGCTGCTCGGCGATCAGCTCGCTGCGGTCGCCGGACACCAGCTGCTGCAGCGTGCGCGAGTTGATCTGGTTGCGCAGCGAGTCGGTGATGATCGGTGCCAGGCGGGCGTTGGCAATGCGCGGATCGCCGCCGGTGGCACGGAAGTAGTCACCTACGTTGGAGATGTAGCCGATGGCGAAGAAGTCGACGCTGACGTCCTTCTGCTCGGCGGTGAAGTAGCGCGCCGGCGCGGTGTCGAGCACCTGGAAGCGGCGGTCGAAGACCTTCACCGTTTCCACCACCGGCACCTTGAAGTGCAGGCCCGGCTTGATGTCCGAACGCACCACCTTGCCCAGGTTCAGGACCATGGCGGTCTGGTCCTCACGGACCACGTACACCGAGCCGAGCAGGCCCAGCACCACCGCCACGATCACGGCGATCCAGATAGGACTCTTCATCGGCTGCCCTCCTCACGGCCGCTCGGTCGCCCGGTCGGGCGGCCCACCGGCCGGCCCGGATCACGGGAAGCTTCCACCGCTGCACCCGGCAGCGACGGCATCACCACGTCCGGGTTGGCCACTGCGGCCGGGGCCGACGTGCTGGGACGGGTGTCGCCGGTCATCGGCACGTAGATCAGCTGGCGGCCATCGCCACCAATCACCTTGCGGTTCTCGCTCAGCACCTGCTGCACGGTCTCCAGCCACAGGCGCTTGCGGGTCACTTCCGGGGCGTCCTTGTACTGGGCCTGCAACAGGCTGAAGCGCTGCGCGTCACCCTCGGCCTTGGACACCACGGCCTGCTTGTAGCCTTCGGCGGTGGTACGGGCACGCGAGGCCTGGCCTCGGGCTTCCGGCACGACCTTGGCGGCGTAGGCCTGGGCTTCGTTGATCAGGCGTTCCTTGACCTGCTGGGCACCGTTGACCTCGTCGAAGGCCGGTTTCACTTCCTCCGGCGGACGGGCGTCCTGCAGGGTCAGGCCGGTCACGGTCAGACCGGTCTTGAACGCCTTCAGCAGCGCCTGCAGGCGCTCCTCGGCAGCCACGGCCAGCGGGCCACGGTTGTTCAGTACGGCGTTGAGGTCGGCACGGCCGACTTCCTCGCGCACCGCGCTCTGCGCCGACTGTTCCAGCACCTGGTTGGCATCAACGGTGCCGAACAGGTACTGCTGCGGGTCGTCGATGCGGTACTGGACGTTCAGCGAGACGTTGACGATGTTCTCGTCACGGGTCAGCACCGGCACCTGGATCGAGAAGGTCTTGATCTCGGTAGCGTTGACCTTGGTGACCGATTCGATCGGCCACGGCAGCTTGAAGTTCGGGCCGGGCTGCAGGATGCGCGAGAACTGGCCGAAGCGCAGCACCACGCCACGCTGCTGTTCGCCGATCAGCTGGAAGCTGGAGAACAGCACCAGCAATACCACCGCTGCCACCACCCAACGCACGATGCCACCGTCGAACAGGTCCTTCAGCGGCCCGGGCAATCCGCCCCAGCCACCACCATTGCCACCGCCGCGCGACCCGAAGGGCCCGCGTCGATTGTCCTCGGGGCCTTGTCCGCCCTTGTTGCCGCCGGGTGTATTCCAGGCCATGCACGCTCCATCAAGATTTGGGCTGCGGCGCGGGCCCTTCCCGCACCGCCAGCCGTGAAACCATCACCGATCATACAAGATGGGGCGGATCGGCAGGATCGAAAGGGGGGCAACGGGGTAAGGTGGCGTTTTCCTCGAAGTCAGGCAACGCCGATGGCCCCCACCACCCCGTTCACCGCCTTCCGCATCAACAATGACGACGCCGGCTACCGCAGCGGCCTGGCCCAGCTCAGGGTCGACGACCTCAACCCCGGCCAGGTGCTGATCCGCGCCCACTGGTCCTCCGTCAACTACAAGGACGCGCTGGCCGGCACCGGCAAGGGGAAGATCCTGCGCCGCTTCCCGCTGGTGGGTGGCATCGACGTGGCCGGCACCGTCGTGGCCAGCACCGACCCGGACTGGCGTGAAGGCGACGCCGTGCTGGCCACCGGCTGCGGCCTCAGCGAGACCCGCGACGGCGGCTACAGCCAGTACGTGCGGCTGGAGCCGCGGGCGGTGATCGCCCAGCCGGCCGGGCTGACCCCGCGCGAGGCGATGGTGCTGGGCACCGCCGGCTTCACGGCAGCGCTGGCCCTGCTGCGCATGCAGGACAACCGGCAGACCCCGGAGCTCGGCCCGCTGGCGGTCACCGGTGCCAGCGGCGGTGTCGGTGCGCTGGCGCTGTCGATCTTCAGCCGTGCCGGCTACGCCGTGCACGCGGTCAGCGGCAAGCCTGACCAGACCGACTTCCTGCACGCCATCGGCGCCACCGAGGTGCTGCCGCGCGAGGCGCTCTCCGATACCGCCCCGCTGCAGTCGGCCCGCTTCGGCGGGGGCCTCGACAATGCCGGAGGCGACATGCTGGCCAGCCTGCTGGCGCAGACCGTGCCCTACGGCAGCGTGGTCAGTGCTGGCCTGGCAGCCAGCCCGACGCTGGACATGACGGTGATGCCGTTCATCCTGCGCGGCGTCTCGCTGCTCGGCGTGTCTTCGGCCAATGCGCCACGCGGACTGCGTGAGGAAGTCTGGGCGCGGCTGGGCAGTGACTGGAAGCCGCAGCACCTGGAACGCATCTGCACCGCCGAAGTCGGTCTCGATGGTCTTCCCGCCGTATTCGAGCGGATGCTGGCCGGTGGTTCACTGGGACGCACCGTGGTGCGGATCGACTGAACGTCGCAGGCAGGCGACGGACGGCAGACGCGGCCCTCCCGCCGGTAATGGGCCCGCACTACACTGCGGGCATTACATGGGGAACAACATGGCACGCATTCTGATCGTCGACGACTCACCGTCGCAGCTGTTGGGGATACAGCGCATCGTCGAGAAGCTCGGGCACCAGATCCTGACCGCCACCGATGGCGCTGCCGGGGTCGAAACCGCCAAGGCCGAGCTGCCCGACCTGGTCCTGATGGACGTGGTGATGCCCAACCTCAATGGCTTCCAGGCCACCCGCACCCTCGCCCGCGACGAGGCCACCCGGCACATTCCGGTGATCCTGGTGACCACCAAGGACCAGGACACCGACCGCATGTGGGGCATGCGCCAGGGCGCCAAGGCCTACATCACCAAGCCGTTCTCGGAAGACGAACTGTCCGAGGTGCTGGAGCGGGTGTTCGCCGGGCAGGGCTGAGCCGCGCGCGGATGGGTGCCGCCCCTGGTCGGCACGCTCTTGTTTGGTAGGTGCCAACCTTGGTTGGCACGCTTTTGTAGAGTCGAGCCATGCTCGACTCCACATAACCAAAGCCTCAGATCGTCTCGCCGAACGCCTTGGCCAGATTGCGGTAGGCCTTCTTCTGCGCCTCGTCGGTCGCGGCCGGGGCCACGATCTCGATTTCAACGATCTGGTCGCCATCCGGGTTGCCCGGCAGGCCACGGCCGCGCAGGCGCAGCTTGCGGCCGGCATCGGAATCGGCCGGAATCTTCAGCTCCACGGCACCGCCCAGGGTCGGCACGCTGATGCTGGTGCCCAGCGCGGCCTGCCAGGGCGTGAGCGGCAGCGTATAGAGGATGTTGCGGCCATCGACCTCGAACTGTGGGTGGGCGGCGTATTCCACTTCCAGCAGCAGGTTGCCGCCATGGTTGCCCTGCCCTGCCAGGCGGATCACCTGGCCCGGACGGATGCCCTTGGGCACGCGCACGTCCAGCTGCTTGCCGTTGACGGTGATGCGCAGGCTGTCGCCGCTGTAGGCCGCTTCCAGCGGTACCGACAGCTTGGCGCGGGTGTCGCGGTTGGGGGCGTGGCCCTGGCTGCTGAAGCCCGGACCCGGGCCAGCGCCGCCACCGCCACGCTGGCGCGCGAACAGACTCTCGAAGAAGTCGCTGAAGCCGCCATTGGGGCCACCGCCGCCAAACACTTCCTCGAAGTTGAAGCCACCGGCACCGCCGTAGTTCGGCGGCACGTTGAATTCCTCGCCAGGGCGGTAGCCCTGTGCGCGCAGCTGGTCGTAGGCAGCGCGCTTCTCCGGGTCGCGCAGCGCCTCGTAGGCCTCGTTGACCGCCTTGAACTTGTCTTCGGCCCCGGCCTCCTTGCTGACGTCCGGGTGGTACTTGCGTGCCAGCCGACGATAGGCGGTCTTGATCTCCGCCTCGCCCGCGCTCGGTTCCACCCCCAGGGTGGCGTAGTAATCCTTGAATTCCATCCAGCTACCTCGATTCGCTTCGGCTGCGCCGGTGGCGCCGCCCTGGGTTCATTCTACGCGCCGGCGAGGCTACGCCGCCCCTCGTGCGGCCCCGGTGAGGCCGACTGATCCTGCGCAATGCGGCTGCCATCCCCGTGCCCCACGCTGTGGCTGGAAGCCCCTGCCACAACGCCTGAAGATGGGGCCTGCACACCGGGTTTCCAATGTCTTGACGTCCCTGTCCCATCCGGCCCACTAGCCTGCCCCAGCAAGGAGTTCCCCATGACCATCCATGTCGGCGACCGCATTCCGGAAGTGACCCTCAAGCGCATCCGCGAGGGCATCGAAACACTCGATACGCATTCGCTGTTCGATGCGCGCAAGGTGGTGCTGTTCGCCGTGCCCGGCGCGTTCACCCCAACCTGCTCGGCGCGCCACCTGCCCGGCTACGTCGAGAAATTCCAGGCATTCCGCCAGCGCGGCATTGACGTCTACTGCATGGCCGTCAACGACCCGTTCGTGATGAAGGCCTGGGCCGCCGACCAGAGCGTGCCCGACGGCCTGCTGATGCTGTCCGACGGCAACGCCGAGCTGACGCGCGCCTTGGGTTTGGAGCTTGATGCCAGCGCCTCGGGCATGGGCGTCCGTTCGCGCCGCTTCGCCCTGTATGTCGACGACGGCGTAGTCCGAGAGGCCTGGGTTGAACAGCCCGGCCAGTTCGAAGTGTCTTCGGCCGAGTACGTGCTGGAGCATCTTCCCACCTGATTCCCCACCGCAGAAGGAAACGGCCAGCCATGTCCAGCAAGCCAGCCAAAGCCAGCAAGCCCGCCGCAAACGTTCCCGGCATCAGCGACCGCGAGACGCTGCGCGAGCGCGCCCGGCGCAACATCGAAGACGGCGCGATCACCGACAGCTACAGCGCCGACCGCAAGGTGGTGATCAAGCTGCTCAACGACGCCCTGGCTACCGAGTATGTGTGCGTGCTGCGCTACTACCGGCACTACTTCATGGCCAAGGGCATGCTGGCCGACGCGGTCAAGGCCGAATTCCTCGAGCATGCACAGCAGGAACAGGCGCACGCCGGCAAGCTGGCCGAGCGCATCGTCCAGCTCGGCGGCGAGCCGGACTTCAACCCGGATACGCTGACAGCGCGCTCGCATGCCGAATACAAGGAAGGCAGCGACCTGCGCGACATGGTCCGCGAGAACCTGGTGGCCGAACGCATCGCCATCGACAGCTACCGCGAGATGATCAACTTCATCGGCGACCGCGATACCACCACCAAGCGCATTCTTGAAGAGATCCTCGCACAGGAAGAGGAACACGCCGACGAGTTCGCCGACCTGCTGGATGGGTGGATCGGGGAATGATCCGGTCGATGCCCACCTTGGTGCGCGCATCTATCGCGTGCCAACCAACGGTGGCATCTAGCGGAGGACGTTGAACCTTACCTGCGTCCACGCGCCATCGGCCGCCAGCGCGGTCAGGGTGTGCGCGCCCGGCTCGGCGAACTCCCGCTGCATCAACTGCGCGCCGCGGGTCTGCGCGATCCAGCGTCCATCCAGCAACCAGTCCACCGTCTGCTCGCTGCCCAGCGCGCGCAGCTGCAGGCGTACGCCATGTTCCGAATTTGGCGCACGCGCCAGCGTGGCGCCATCGTTGAGCCCGTCGATGTGCAGCGCGACGCTGGCCTCGCGGCCATCATCACGGCAGTCCGGCGACAGCGCCGGCAGCTGCGAGGCTTCGCGCGTGGCCTTGGACAGCCACGGCGACAACAATGCCGGCCAGCGCGCGATCTCGCGCGCGACTTCTTCGTGCGGCAAGCGGCAATCGGCTGACACGCGCAGACCGGTACGCGCGTCGGCAAGGTAGCGCTGCCGACCCGGCTGCCAACGCCGTGCTTCGCGTTCGGGGAAGGTCGGTGGTGCCGCCCCTTCCAGCAGATAGGCGGGCATCAGCCGCTGGCACAGTGCCGCAGGCAGACCCTCGGCACGTTCGCCGGTGGGCCAGCAAACATCCTCCTGGCTGACGCTGGCCGGCATCGGCGCAGCGGCCGAGTCACCGCGCTGTCGCGGCAGGCTGTCCACCACTTCAAACATCAGCGGCAGCGCAGTGACCGCGCCGTACTGGCCCGGCAACGGCGTGCCATCTGGCCGCCCCACCCACACGCCCACGGTGTAGTGGCGGGTACTGCCGATCGCCCACGCATCGCGGTACCCGTAACTGGTGCCGGTCTTCCACGCCACGCGCGGGCGGCCACCGACATCGAACGTACCGACGCTGTACCCCGGGCGCGGGTTCGACTCCAGCATCTCGCGCACGATCCAGCTGGCGCCTGGCGAGGCCAAGCGCCGCTCGATCATCGGCTCGTCGTCGGTGTAACGCACGCGGCCGGCGATGCCGTTGCGGTTCAGCGCAGCGAACGCGCCGACCAGGTCTTCCAGCCGCGCGCCAGTGCCGCCCAGGATCAGCGACAGGTTGGGCGTGCTGCCCGGCGGGAAGCGCAACTGGATGCCGGAGTGAGACAAGCGTGCAGCGAAGCGCGCGGCCCCGACACGCTGCAGCAGATCCACCGAGGGCACGTTGAGCGACAGGCGCAATGCGCTGGAGGCGCCGATCGGTCCATTGAAGGCCATGTCGAAGTTGCCGGGGCGGTAGCTGCCGAAACTCTGCGGCGCATCGACCAATAGGCTTTCCGAATGGATCAGGCCATCGTCCAGCGCCATTGCATACAGGAACGGCTTGAGCGTGGAGCCCGGCGAACGCCAGGCCTGCACCATGTCCACGTGGCCAAGCCGCTGGCGATCACCGAACGCCAGCGTGCCCACATAGGCGCGCGCCTGCAGGGTCTGGTTGTCGACCACCAGCAGGGCGGCCGAGGTGCGCTCGGGCAGCGTCGAGAAATAGCTGGCCACGCGTTCTTCCAGCGTGCGCTGCAGGCCGATGTCGATGCTGCTCCGGATGCGTGCCTGGCCCGGATGCGCCGAATGCAGGCGCTGCGCCAGCAGTGCGGCGTGCAGCGGCGGCCGCAGCGAGCGTGCCACCACGTTCTCGATGCGGGCGTCTTCCACTTCTTCCGCTGTCCACGCACCCAGTTCGGCCATGCGTGACAGCACCTTGTCACGCGCCTTCTGTGCCGCTTCCGGATGGCGGTCCGGGCGCAGCCGGCTTGGCGCCTGCGGCAGCACCGCCAGCAACGCGGCCTCGGCATGCGACAGCTGCGCCGCCGGCTTGCCCAGGTAGGCCCAGCTGGCCGCTTCCACGCCCTCGATGGTGCCGCCGTAGGGCGCGCGCTCCAGGTACAGGGCCAGAATCTGCTGCTTGCTCAGATGCACTTCCAGCTGCACCGCGCGCAGCATCTGCTTGAGCTTTCCCCAGGGCGTACGCGTATGCGGATCGAGGATGCGTGCGACCTGCATGGTCAGGGTCGAGCCACCGGAAACGATGCGACCGCCGCGCAGCAGCTGGCCGCTGGCACGCAGGATCGCCAGCGGGTTGATGCCCGGATGACGCCAGAACCAGCGGTCTTCGTAGGTCAGCAACGCCTGCAGGTACAACGGCGAGACGCTGTCGATCGAAGCCGGATAGCGCCACACGCCCTCGGCATCGGCGAATGCACGCAGCGGCGTGCCGTCGGCGGCCACTACCAGGGTGCTGGTATCACGCTGCTTCGGCAGCGGCGGCGGGAAGGCGAAATCCAGCACCAGCAGCAGCGCCAGCGTGGCGGCCGTACCCCAGCGCAACCACGGCCACAGCGGCCGCAGCCGGCGGCGCAGGGCCGCCAGCCGGGTCTTCATTGCGTCTTTCATTGCGAATTGCCATCAGGACGGGCCGCGCCGTCGCGGCCCGTCCGCGCGGTCACGGCTGTACTACCGTGATCGTGGTCGGGTTGCTGCGGCCAACGCCACGCAGCTGCGGCCGGTACATGTCCTCCACCAGCGGCGGCGGCACCGAGTAGGTTCCCGGGGTCACCGCGCGTACCAGGTAGAACACGTTGGCCTTGCTGCCACGCGAGAGCTTCAGCGCGGCCACGTAGCGGTCGTCGCGGAACTCTTCGTGCTTGGTATCGGCCGCTTCACCGCGATCGCTGATGGTGATGCCATCGACCACCACGTCGGCCCACTGCTTGGCATCGCCCAGGTTGAAGTTCTCGATCTCCAGGCCCGCCGGCAGCAGGTCGGTCAGCAGTGCATCCGGCATCGTGGTGTCAGCGGTGACGGTGACCCGCACGATCAGTGCTTCGCCTTCCTTCAGCGGGCGCGGCGACCACGGCTTGCCATCGGTGCCGTAGTAGCTGCGCTCGACGCCCAGCACGCTGTTGTCCGGCGCCGGTGCGCTGCGCGGGATGCCAGCCACGTCGATGCTGGCGAACATCGGCGGCTGGCCCTGCGGAGTGAAGCGCACGCCACTGGCCAGCTCACTGGCGCTGAAGTTGCGGCCGAACAGTTTGCGCTCGCCGATGGCTTCGGTGTTGCCGCCAATCACCAGTTCACCGGCCACCAGCGCCTTCTGGTTGGCAGCAAGCGCCTTGCCGAGGCGGGCAATCGCCACCTGTTCCTGCGTGCTCAGCCACATCCAGCCGGCGTTGCGTCGCGCATCCAGGCCACGGCCCAGATCGACCGCACGCGCGTCCCAGGCCGGCTTGGCCAGCTTGTTTTCGTGGGTCAGCGCAATCATCAGCGCGTCATCGCGGATGGCGCTGCCGTAGTCGCCGAAGTACGACGGGCGTTCGCTGCTGGACTTGGCGAACGCCGCCGCCAGTGCCGCCTGGCCGCGCTTGGCGTCTCCCTGCAACGACAGCGCCACGCCCAGGTGGACCAGCGACAGGCCACCGACCGCCTTGCTGCGCTCGTTGTCGTACAGCGTGCGCAGGGTACCCAGCGGCGCACGGTTGACCCGGGCCAGCACGTAGCCCGAATACGCCTGGTTGGCGAACTTCAGTTTCTCGCGGTCATCCTGGCCGTAGAACTGGTTGCCGCCGGACAGAAGATCCTCGCTGAGCCGGTTGAGCGCCTTCTGCAGCACGTTGTCGGGCACGCCGAAGCCGGCGTCCTTGGCATCAAGCAGGAACTCGGTGATGTACGGGGTCAGCCACGGATTCACGTAGCCGTCGTCACCCCACATCGAGAAGTTGCCGTTGGCCACCTGCATCGACGCCAGGCGGCCAAACGCACCTTCCATGCGCTCGCGACGGGTCTTGGCATCCAGCCCGTCGGCACCGAGCATCGACGACGTCGCCTGGTCCAGGATCAGCGCGGCGTAGCCCTTGCTGGTGGTCTGCTCGGCACAGCCGTACGGGTAGTTCAACGCGCCCTGCAGCGCGCTGGCGAACGGAATCGGCGGCAGCGGGCTGACCAGCAGCCGTGCGTTCACCGACTCGGACATCAGGCCCTCGGTCAGGCTGTTGTCGAGGCTCACCGCGGCCAACGGATCCAGCGTGCGTACCTGCGAACGCAGCACCTGTGGCCATGCCGCACGCACCGGCAGGTCGTAGCGGCGATCGGCCTTGAAGCCGTTGCCGTCCACCCGCACCCGCACCTTGGCCACGCTGTGGCCTTCGCGTGCCGACAAGGGGAAGCTCAGCGTGGTCTTGGCATCGGCATTCAACTGCACGCTGCGGCTGCCCTCACCCAGGTTCAACGGCCCCTCGCTTTCCACCTTCACGTTGAACTGGCCCGGCTTGCCGGTGAAGTTCTGCACGTCCAGGGTCACGGTGCTGCGGTCGCCCGGGGCCAGCACGCGCGGCATGCTGGCTTCGGCCAGGATCGGCGCGCGCACAATGGTTTCGACGTCGCGCTTGCCGTACTGGTCATCGCTGTAGACCAGCGCCGATACGCGCAGGGTGCCGTTGAAGTCCGGCACCTTCAGGCGGATGCGGGCGGTGCCCTTGGCATCGAGCTGCACCGGGCCGGAGAACAGGTCCACGGTCTGCACGCGCGCAGTCGGGCGCTTGGCCTGTGGCAACGCCTGCAGCGCCATGTCGCCACCGAACTTCAGCTTGCCGGCACCGCCGTCAAAGCTCTCGATCACCCGGCTGTAGATGTCGTAGGCATCGATGCCGAGGCGACGCTGGGCGAAGAAGTGCGCACCGGCGTCGGGCACCGGGAAACGGGTGATGTTGAGGATGCCCACGTCCACCGCCGAGACGGTGACGTGCGCCACCTTGCCGGCCAGCTGCGGTGCGCTGACCGTCACCGGCAGGTCCTGCTCCGGCCGCATCTGCTTGGGCGCGGCCAGGCCGACGGCTACGGTGCGCCCCTTGCGATCCATCGGCACATGCACCACGCCCACGGCACGGGCCGGAGTGATCTTGCTCGGCGCGCTGCCGCCGCGGAACACCAGTGCGGTGATGTAGACGTCGTGGCGCTCCCAATTGGCGGTGACCGGAATCTTGAAGGTCGAACCCGGCTTGGCCTCGATGTCCTGCACGTACAGCATGCGGTCGGTCTCGACCATCAGGATGCCCTTGCCGGCATGCGGCGGGGTCACCGTCACTTCCAGGGTGTCACCGGCCTTGTAGCCGGTCTTGTCCAGGCCCAGCTTGACCTTGTCAGGACGCGCGTCCAGGCCGCGGTTGTCATCGCCCCAACTCCAGCCGGCGCGGAACGGGTAACGGCTGGTCAGGCCGGTGGACGGATCGAACACGTCCACCCGGTACTCGCCCCACTCCACCGGGAAATCGAAGGCGACCGCGCTGCTGCCGGCATCGACGGTGCGCGTTTCCTTGTTCTCGAAGCGGCGGGTGAAGTCATAGTCCCAGCGGTTGTCGTTGAAGGTCCAGTGGTAGTCGCGCAGTTCGCGCACCAGGGTGATCTTCAGGCCCTTGGCCGGCTGCGGCGTGCCGGCGGCATCCACGCGCATCAGCTCGAAGCGCGCATTGCCGTTGGAATCGGCACCGTCCTCGGGGTTGAACAGCGGGCGTACACCGACCAGGGCGTTGGCCGGCCACATCACCCGCTTCAGGGTACGGGTGACCGTTCGGCCACCGGTTTCATACAGGCTGCCGGACAGCACCACGGCGATTGGTGCCTTGGCCTTGGCTGCCTCTTCCGGCAACGCCACATCCTCACGCAGCTGGCCATTGCCCGGCAGCGTGGTGTCGATCACGTCCTTGGCCTCGCGCGGCAGCTGCAGGGTCGGGTCACCAAAGAAATAGCCTGGCAGCCCCTCCACCGGCTTCTGTTCGGCGGCGACCGCCATGCGTGCGGTGAAGCGGTTGCCATCGGCCGGCGCACCATACAGGTAGGCACCATTGGCCTGCAGGCGCAGATCCTCGCCCGGCTTCAGCGTCTTCTGCGCGCTGTCCAGGTCCAGCTTCATGCGCTCGGGCAGGAACTCCTCGATGCGCAGGGTCATGCCCTGGATCGCTTCCTTGCTGGCAGGGTCGGTGCGGAACTCGACCTGCCAGCGCCCGGTCGGCGCCTCGGCAGGAATGACCTGCTCGAAGTTGATGTAACCCTGGTCGCCCGGCTGCAGGCGTGTCTCGCGGAAGGTCTTGCCGTCGGGCTGCTTCAGGCGCAGGAACACCGGCTGTGCCTTGACCGGCTTGCCGTCGTTGTCGCGCAGCAGCGCGGACAGGCGCACGGTCTCGCCCGGTCGGTACAGGTCGCGGCCGGACCAGGCGTAGACATCGAACCAGGCGTTGTCACGGCCAGCCACGGCGAACTCGCTCAGGTCCAGCGCCGGCTGGTTGAACGGCAGGAAGCTGGTGTCCTTGCCACTGCTGGCGACCAGCACGTGGGTGGCGTCCAGGGTGTAGTTCAGCAGCGCATTGCCGTTGCCGTCGGTGCTGCCCTTCAGCACCATCTCGCCCTTGGCATCGAGCACGCGCAGATCGATGCCCTTCAGCGGCGCGCCGTCCTTGAGGCCGGCGGTGTGCACGAACAGCTTGTCCTTGTAGGCACGGGTATGCAGGCCGATGTCGCTGACCGAGAAGAACGCGGTATCGAACTCGCCCTCGTAGTCACCGGTGCGCTTGAGCAGGGCGAAGTACAGGCCCGGCTCCTGCAGTTCCTTGATGTCCTGTGTCGGCAGGTAGGTCAGCACCCGCTCGTTCTTCTTGCCGCCCAGGATGAAGCGGTTGACGTAGACCGGCTCGGCCAGCTTGTTGATCGGGCTGCGCTCGTAGTCGCTGCTCAGCTCCCAGCTGCCACGGCGGCCGCCGCGCTGGTACTGGCTGAAGAAGGTCGGCAGGTCCTTCTCGCGCACGCGCAGGAACTCGACATCGACCTCCGGCACGTTCACCGAGACCACCGGCAGGCCGCGGCTGTCCTTGGCCGGCAGCACGCTGCCCTGCGAGGCGAAGCCAACCACCGGCTTCAGCTCGCCGCTGAACACCTTCTGCTTCAGCTCCTTGCCCAGGCGGCTGCCATCGGCGGCGAGCAGGTCCGGCGAGACCACCAGGCTGAACTCCTTGCCGGCCTCGACGAACGGGTAGCGCAGGGTCAGGCCGTCATCGGACAGGGTCCAGCTGCTGTCGTCGGTGCCGACCTTCTCTTCGAAGCGCACCAATTTGTCGAAGTCCTGGGTGCCGACCAGCGGGCGCGAGAACTCCAGCGCCAGCGACAGGCCCTCACTCTTCTGGTCCGGATAGGCGCGCAGCAGGGTGAAGTCCTTCACCTGCTCGGCCTTGGTGGCGATGGCTTCGCCGCTGGCCTTGGGCAGCTGCCCGTTGTCATTGCGACAACCGGCCAGACCCAGCAACAGGCCTCCTGCCAGTACAGCCGCCGCCCAACCCCACCGCTTCCGCCGTGCCGGACCGCTCATGTCGTCACTCCTTGATCGAGGCAGACATTATAGGCGCGCCGCGTCAAGGTGTTGACGCCCCGGCGGTCGGAAAGCGGGGCCAAGGGTAGCGCCGGGCCATGCCCGGCGGGATCGGCGTCGCCAGACGGGTACCCGGGTGGCGCCCCGGGCGCGGCGCTGCCCACACATCAACAGCCCACCAACCCGCGCGGCGCCCCTGCACACGAAGCCAAAACCGTCCACCAGTGTCGGAGATAACCCCCAATCCACCCACTGCCGACCCACCTTCAATCATCGCTGTAGCATCGAGCGTCCGCCCAACTTATAAAGGCAACCCGACGTGACAAGAGAGCGCTTGCTCCACGATCCGACGACCGGAAAGATCTGGGGCACCCGTTGTGAAGGTGCGATTGTGGAAGTGACGTCCGGCAACGCTGCCAAGCCGAAAGTGCAGCCGAAGGAGTTCCCAGGGCCAGACGAAGCCGTTGCATGGGCAGTCAAGCAGGAATGGTCGCGGCTGAAGAAGGGCTTCGTACTGGTGAATCCTGCCGCTGAAGCAGGGCAACCGAGCATGCAGAGGTACATCGGCGGCGGCTATACAGGGGCCCTGATGATTGCCGGCTGCGCTGGCAGAGTAGTGACCAACCGGCATCAGGATGAGGATGCGTCTGGTGCAGCAACCGACATGCTGGTGCTCGTTGGTGACGATGCCAGGACACTCCATGAGTGGCGCCCCGGCAAAACCGATCTTGCATGGTCAGCACTCCCTGCGAATGACGGCACCGGCTTCCTGATCCGATTCCACTCCGGCATCTACCTTTGGCCATCTGATGGCAGTCCTGCCCAGCGGATCAGTGATGCAACGGTAATGTCATCGCCGTTCCTGACAACGTCCAACGGGCACGTCGCGTGGCATGATAGCGATCATGTAACGGTCATGAGACTCGCCAATAGGCAGCGCGTACTGCAGTTGACACGTACCCCCGCGATGGTGGGCGGGCATTCGAGGCAGATGATGGGCGCGCTCTCCCCGAATGCCGCAATGCTTGCCTGCTGCGCCACTCCCGGTGAGATCGAGTACATCGATATCGCTCAGGCGGAAACTGTCCGCCGACATCGAAGTGATTTTGAAATGATCACCAAGATGGAGTGGAGCCCCGATGGGCGCTGGCTGCTGGCGTTGGAACAATATGGAAAATGGCGCTTGCTGTGCCTGGATACGGCAACAGGGGCGTGTCCTTCCGGCTGGCCGAATTTCGCTGACATGACACGAGCCGACTTTGCGCTGGACGCCGACGGTAAGCGACTGGCCATCCTGCGCCGTGGACAGATCATCCTCCATGACTTCGCGGACATGAGGGAAATTCGAAGCTTTGCGATAGATCATGTGGTACGTACCGCGCATATCGCATGGACGGGAGACAACGCCATCTCGGTACGGACCGACTATGGATGCCTTTCCACATACGTGATCTGATCCGGCGCACACAATGGTAGATGCCAGCCTTGGTTGGCGCTCCTGACGCCAACCAAGGCTGGCATCTACCAGAGCCCCTACCCCGGCAGATACAGGTCCACGTAGTCCGTCACCGGCATCGCGGCCAGCGCCACCGGGTCCAGCGAGGCCGCCAGGATGCGCTGCTGCTGGCCGGTCGGGAACCGGTGCGCGAGGTGCCGGCGGAACTTGTCCATCAGCAGCGGAATACCCTCCTGCCGGCGCCGCGCGTGGCCGAGCGGGTACTCCACCAGTACCTCCGGCAGTCCGTTGCCATCGGTGAAGCGCACGGTCAGCCCGTTGGCGATACTGCGCTTGTCCGGGTCCAGATAGTCCGCGCTGAGCTGCGGGTCTTCCCAGCAGGCCATCTTCGCCCGCAGCGCGTCGATGCGCGGGTCGGCGGCCATGTCGTCCTCGTAGTCCTCGGCCACCAGCCGCCCGTGCAGCAGCGCGATGGCCACCATGTACTGCACGCAGTGATCGCGGTCGGCCGGATTATGCAGCGGCCCCTGCTTGTCGATGATGCGGATGCAGGCTTCCTGGGTGCGGATGTCGATGTGCGCGATGTCCTCGACCCGCCGCCCCGCAGCACGCAGCTGCTGGTGCAGCGTGATCGCCGCCTCCACGGCCGTCTGGCCGTGGAACTCGGCCGGGTAGCTGATCTTGAACAGCACGTTCTCCATCACATAGCTGCCCAGCGGTCGCCCCAGCGTCAGTGCCTGGCCGTGCATGGATACCGCCTCGAAACCCCAGACCGGTGCGCTGAGCGCGCTGGGGTAGCCCATCTCGCCGCTGGCTGCCATCAGCGCCAGGCGCACGCCACGGCTGGTGGCATCGCCGGCGGCCCAGCTCTTGCGCGAGCCGGTGTTGGGTGCGTGCCTGTAGGTGCGCAGCGACTGGCCATCGACCCAGGCCAACGACAGCGCATTGAGCATGCGCTCGCGGTCCAGCCCGAGCAGTTGGGCGACCACCGCAGTGGTGGCGACCTTGACCAACACCACGTGGTCCAGCCCGACGCGGTTGAAGGAATTCTGAAGGGCCAGCACGCCCTGGATCTCGTGCGCCTTGATCATCGCCAGCAGAACATCGTGCATGGTCGGCGGCGGACGACGCAGGGCCTGCGCATTGCGGCCCAGCCAATCGCAGACGGCGAGGATGCCGCCGAGATTGTCGGAAGGATGGCCCCATTCAGCGGCCAGCCAGGTGTCGTTGAAATCCAGCCAGCGCACCATTGCGCCCAGGTTGAAGGCCGCCTGCACCGGATCCAGCACGTAGTGCGTACCCGGCACGCGCGCCCCGTTGACCACGCTGATGCCCGGCACCAGTGGCCCAAGCAGCTTGCTGCAGGCCGGGAAAGACAGTGCCTCCAGGCCGCAGCCCAGGGTATCGAGCAGGCAGTGGTGTGCGGTCTGGAACGCCAGCGGTGAGTCGATGCGGGCGTCGCGTACGTAATCGACGATGTCAACCAGCAGCGCATCCCACGCTGCACGCTCGTTGGATGGGGTGTGACTGTCGGACATCGTCGATCTCCTCGTTGCGGTGCACGGTTGCCCGTGCACCCTGCCAACCAAGGTTGGCATCTACCAAAGCAATCGGTCTCTGCGGCCCGGTAGTCGCCAACCTTGGTTGGCGTTTACCAACGCATCACTCGGCCGGTACCCGCACCCTGCCTTCCATCAGCACGCGGGCGCTGCGGCTCATGATGGCCTTGGTCACTGTCCACTGGCCGTCAACGAGTGCCGCCTGCGCACCCACGCGCAACGTGCCGGACGGATGGCCGAACGTCACCGCTTCACGTTCGCCGCCGCCGGCGGCGCGATTGACCAGCGTGCCCGGGATCGCCGCCGCGGTACCGATCGCCACGGCTGCGGTACCCATCATCGCGTGATGCAGCTTACCCATCGACAACGCGCGCGCATGCAGATCGATGGCCGATGCCGGAATCGCCTTGCCACTGGACGAGACGTAGTCCTGTGCCGGTGCAACGAACGCCACCTTGGGCGTGTGCTGGCGTGTCGCCGCGTCTTCCAGGTTCCTGATCAGACCCATGCGCAAGGCGCCATAGGCGCGAATCTTCTCGAAGCGCTCCAGCGCTCCCTTGTCCTCGTTGATCGCCGGTTGCAGCTCGATACCGGTGTAGCCCAGGTCGGCGGCGTTGAGGAAGATCGTCGGAATGCCGGCGGTGATCATGGTTACCTCGAAGGCGCCGACGCCGGGCACCTCCAGGGTATCGACCAGGTTGCCGGTCGGGAACATCGCGCCTGCATCGCCGTCATCGGACGGATCGATGAATTCCAGCTGGATCTCGGCCGCCGGGAAGGTCACGCCATCCAGCTCGAAATCGCCGATCTCCTGCACTTCGCCATCGCGCATCGGCACGTGGGCGATGATGGTCTTGCCGATGTTGGCCTGCCAGATGCGCACGGTGCACACGCCATCGCGCGGTACGCGGGTCGGATCGATCAGCCCATTGGCGATCGCGAACGGACCTACTGCAGTACTGAGGTTGCCGCAGTTGCCGCTCCAATCGACGAAGGCGGTGTCGATCGAGACCTGCCCGTACAGGTAGTCCACATCGTGGTCAGGCACCGAGGCGGTGGAAATGATCACGCACTTGCTGGTGCTGGAGGTGGCGCCGCCCATGCCGTCGGTCTGCTTGCCATACGGATCGGGCGAGCCGATCACGCGCATCAGCAGCGCATCGCGCGCGGCGCCCGGCACCTGCGCGGCCTCGGGAAGATCCTGCAGGCGGAAGAACACGCCCTTGCTGGTGCCGCCGCGCATGTAGGTGGCGGGAATACGGAGTTGCGGGAGGAAGGTCATGGATCAATATCCTGGATGCGACGAACCAATATCGGGGTTGAGTCCCTCGTCTTCGAACAATGCTTCCATGCCCCGCGAAGCATTCCAGACGCGCACAATGGAAATGTGCGCAGGTAGCTCAACGTAGTAGATCAGGTAGCCGTCGAAGCGACGAACCGGATGAAAGCGCAACGGGGCAGCGAGGGATGGCAACAAGTCCGCATGCAGTGCGGAACCGGCACCAGGGTGCGCTTCCAGAAGCTTCACAACGGATTCCACCGCATCGATGAAGCCGATTTCCAATGCCTCTCCGCCACGATCCCCATACCAGGTTGCGGCCTGGTCAAGATCTCGAACCGCTGCGGGGGACCAGTGCGAGGGCTTCACTTGCGATTCCGTGCACGCTCACGGAGCTTGTCAAAGTGATCCGGCGCCAGAGGCGCCGAAGGACCAGAGGCCAGCCCCTCGGCAATCAGCTGCTTGAGCAGTTCCTCGGCCTTGCTGCGCTGGCGCTGGCGGATCAGGTCACGCACGTAGTCCGACGTACTGGAGTAGCCGCCTTCACGCACTTCCTCGTCCACGAACTGCTTGAGCGGGTCGGTCAGCGAAATGTTCATGGTGGCCATGAGACTCTCCATTGGCAGTTTTTGCCAAGTCAGTGTGCGCCCTGCCCGGGTGTCGGACAAGCCCGCCCCGGCCTCCGGGGGCAGGCATTCAGGCCGGTATCACGCCACCTTGGCGCCTTCCAGGAAGTCCTGGGCGAAGCGCTGCAGCACGCCACCGGCTTCGTAGATCGCCACTTCCTCGTCGCTGTCCAGGCGGCAGGTCACTGGCACGATCACGTCCTGGCCGTCGCGGCGGTGGATGACCAGGGTCAGCTCGGCACGCGGGGTGCGCTCGCCGATCACGTCAAAGGTCTCGGTGCCATCGATGCCCAGAGTCAGGCGGGTAGTGCCCGGCTTGAACTCCAGCGGCAGCACGCCCATGCCGATCAGGTTGGTGCGGTGGATGCGTTCGAAGCCTTCGGCCACGATCGCTTCCACACCGGCCAGGCGCACGCCCTTGGCGGCCCAGTCACGCGAGCTGCCCTGGCCGTAGTCGGCGCCGGCGATGATGATCAGCGGCTGCTTGCGGTCCATGTAGGTCTCGATCGCTTCCCACATGCGCATGACCTTGCCTTCCGGCTCCACCCGCGCCAGCGAGCCCTGCTTCACGCTGCCGTCGTCGTTGCGCACCATCTCGTTGAACAGCTTCGGGTTGGCGAAGGTGGCGCGCTGCGCGGTCAGGTGGTCGCCGCGGTGGGTGGCGTAGGAATTGAAGTCCTCTTCCGGCAGGCCCATTTTCGCCAGGTATTCACCGGCGGCACTGGAGGCCAGGATCGCGTTGGACGGCGACAGGTGGTCGGTGGTGATGTTGTCCGGCAGCACCGCCAGCGCGCGCATGCCTGCCAACGTACGCTCGCCGGCCAGTGCGCCCTCCCAGTACGGAGGACGACGGATGTAGGTGCTCTGCGGGCGCCAGTCGTACAGCGGGCTGACCGCGGCGCCATGCTCCACGCGCACGTTGAACATCGGGTTGTAGACTTTGCGGAACTGCTCGGGCTTCACCGAGGCCTTCACCACCGCGTCGATCTCGGCGTCGCTCGGCCAGATGTCCTTCAGGCGCACCTCGTTGCCGTCGGCATCCACGCCCAGCACGTCCTTCTCGATATCGAAGCGGACGGTGCCGGCGATGGCATAGGCGATCACCAGCGGCGGCGAGGCCAGGAAGGCCTGCTTGGCGTACGGGTGGATACGGCCATCGAAGTTGCGGTTGCCTGACAGCACGGCCGTGGAATACAGGTCACGGTCGATGATTTCCTGCTGGATCTTCGGGTCCAGCGCACCGCTCATGCCGTTGCACGTAGTGCACGCGAAGGCGACGATGCCGAAGCCGAGCTGTTCCAGGTCGGGTAGCAGACCGGATTCTTCCAGGTACAGCTGCACGGCCTTGGAACCCGGCGCCAGCGACGACTTCACCCACGGCTTGCGCTGCAGGCCACGCGCGTTGGCGTTGCGCGCCAGCAGTGCAGCGGCAATCACGTTGCGCGGGTTGGAGGTGTTGGTGCAGCTGGTGATGGCGGCGATGATCACCGCGCCATCGGGCATCAGGCCCTGCGCCTGCTCGGCCTTGCCGGCTTCCAGCTTGGCTTCGTCGGCGATGCCGCGCTCGGCCAGTTCGGCAGTGGCCACTCGCTTGTGCGGGTTGGACGGGCCAGCCATGTTGCGCACCACGCTGGACAGGTCAAAGCGCAGCACGCGCTCGTACTGCGCGGTGGCCAGGTCATCGGCCCACAGGCCGGTGGTACGCGCGTAGTTCTCCACCAGCGCTACCTGCGATTCCTCGCGCCCGGTCAGGCGCAGGTAGTCGATGGTCTGCCCGTCGATGTAGAACATCGCGGCGGTGGCACCGTATTCGGGGCACATGTTGGAGATGGTGGCGCGGTCACCGATGGTCAGTGCCGCAGCACCCTCGCCGAAGAATTCAAGCCAGGCGCCGACCACGCGCTCCTTGCGCAGGAACTCGGTCAGGGCCAGTACCACGTCGGTGGCGGTGATGCCCGGCTGCGGGCGACCACTCAGTTCGACACCGACGGTGTCGGGCAGGCGCATCCACGACGCGCGACCCAGCATCACGTTCTCGGCTTCCAGGCCGCCCACGCCGATGGCGATCACGCCCAGCGCATCCACGTGCGGGGTGTGGCTGTCGGTGCCCACACAGGTATCCGGGAAGGCCACGCCGTCCTGCACGTAGACCACCGGCGACATCTTCTCCAGGTTGATCTGGTGCATGATGCCGTTGCCTGGCGGAATCACGTCCACGTTCTCGAAGGCCAGCTTGGTCCAGTCGATGAAGTGGAAACGGTCTTCATTGCGACGATCTTCGATCGCGCGGTTCTTCTCGAACGCCTGCGGATCGAAGCCACCACATTCCACTGCCAACGAGTGGTCGACGATCAGCTGTACCGGCACCACCGGGTTGACCTTGGCGGGGTCGCCGCCCTTGTCGGCGATCGCATCACGCAGGCCGGCCAGATCGACCAGCGCGGTCTGGCCGAGGATGTCGTGGCACACAACGCGTGCCGGGAACCACGGGAAATCGAGGTCGCGACGGCGCTCGATCAGCTGCTTCAGCGAATCGCCGAGCGTGGCCGGATCGCAGCGGCGCACCAGGTTCTCGGCCAGCACGCGCGAGGTGTACGGCAGGGTGGCGTAGGCGCCGGGCTGGATCGCATCGACAGCGGCACGCGCGTCGAAATAATCCAGCGCGCTGCCGGGGAGGTTCTTGCGGTAATCGGTATTCATGGGCTGGCGGAGTGCTTGAGGCGGGCCGGGTGCCGGCGGTGCGGCGGCGATAGCATCCGGCCGGCACGCGGCCGGCCGGATGGGTACAGCAGGTGGATCAGACGCGCTTGTCGATGGCGACGAAGTCGCGGTCTTCCGGACCGATGTAGTTGGCGCTCGGGCGGATGATCTTGCCGTCAATACGCTGCTCGACGATGTGCGCGCTCCAGCCGGCGGTGCGGGCGATCACGAACAGGGGAGTGAACATCGCGGTCGGCACGCCCATCATGTGGTAGCTGACGGCGCTGAACCAGTCCAGGTTCGGGAACATCTTCTTGATGTCCCACATCACCGATTCCAGGCGCTCGGCGATGTTGTACATCTTCATGCTCGACTGCTCTTCGGACAGCTCGCGGGCCACATCCTTGATCACCTTGTTGCGCGGATCGGAGACGGTGTAGACCGGGTGGCCGAAACCGATCACCACTTCCTTGCGCTCGACGCGGGCCTTGATGTCTTCCTCGGCCTCATCCGGGGTGTCGTAGCGCTTCTGCACTTCGAACGCCACCTCGTTAGCGCCGCCGTGCTTCGGACCGCGCAGCGCGCCGATGCCACCGCAGATCGCGCTGTACATGTCGCTGCCGGTGCCGGCGATGACACGGCAGGTGAAGGTCGAGGCATTGAACTCGTGTTCCGCGTACAGGATCAGCGAGGTGTGCATTGCCTTCACCCACGACTCCTGCGGCTTCTCGCCGTGCAGCAGATGCAGGAAGTGGCCACCGATCGAGTCATCGTCGGTTTCCACGTCGATGGCGCGGCCGTTGTGGCTCCAGTGGTACCAGTACAGCAGCATCGAACCGAGGCAGGCCATCAGCTTGTCGGCGATGTCACGCGCGCCCGGATGGTTGTGGTCGTCCTTCTCCGGCGCCACGCAGCCGAGCACGGACACGCCGGTGCGCATCACGTCCATCGGGTGCGCCGACGGCGGCAGTTCTTCCAGCGCCGCCTTCACCGCGGCCGGGATGCCACGCAGCGACTTCAGCTTGGCCTTGTAGGAAACCAGCTCGGCGCGGGTCGGCAGCTTGCCGTGCACCAGCAGGTAGGCGATTTCCTCGAACTCGCTGGTGTTGGCCAGGTCCAGGATGTCGTAGCCACGGTAGTGCAGGTCGTTGCCACTACGGCCCACGCTGCACAGCGCGGTGTTGCCGGCAGCGGTGCCGGACAGGGCGACGGACTTCTTCGGCTTGAAGGTCGGGGTTGCGGTCGTATCGTTCATGTTTCCCTCCGAAAACTTGATGGTGCAGGGTACTGCTTATTTCTTGGCGGCGAACAGTGCATCGAGCTGCTGCTCGAAGGCGTGGTAGCCGATGCGGTCGTAGAGTTCTTCGCGGGTCTGCATGACTTCCACCACGTTGCGCTGATGACCATCGCGGCGCACCGCCTGGTAGACGTTCTCGGCGGCCTTGTTGGCCGCACGGAAGGCCGACAGCGGGAACAGTTGGATGGCGACGCCGGCCGAAGCCAGTTCATCGCGGCTGAACAGCGGAGTGGCACCGAATTCGGTGATGTTGGCCAGCACCGGGACCTTCACCGCGTCGACGAAGCGGCGGTAGGTATCCAGATCGTAGGCGGCCTCGGCGAAGATGCCGTCGGCACCGGCCTCGACACAGGCAATGGCGCGCTCGATGGCCTTGTCCACGCCGTCCACCTGGATGGCGTCGGTACGCGCGATCAGGAAGAAGTCCGGATCGGTCTTGGCATCGGCGGCTGCCTTCACGCGGTCCACCATTTCGCCCTGCGAGACGATCTCCTTGCCGGGGCGGTGACCGCAGCGCTTGGCGCCGACCTGGTCTTCGATATGGCAGGCGGCCGCACCGGCCTTGATCAGCGACTTCACGGTGCGCGCGATGTTGAATGCGCTCGGGCCGAAGCCGGTGTCGATGTCGACCATCAGCGGCAGGTCGCAGACATCGGTGATGCGGCGCACGTCCACCAGCACGTCTTCCAGGGTGTTGATGCCCAGGTCCGGCAGGCCCAGCGAGCCGGCAGCAACACCGCCGCCGGACAGGTAGATGGCGCGGAAGCCGGCGCGCTTGGCCAGCAGTGCATGGTTGGCGTTGATCGCGCCGATCACCTGCAGCGGCGATTCGGCAGCCAGCGCCTCACGGAAGCGGGCACCGGCGGAGAAAGGGGCGGAAGCGGTCATGCGGCAATCCAGGTTGAAGTACGGGGATAGAGAGCGCAAGCACCATGCCAAGCTGCAAGCCCTTGATTTCACGGGAATGACGCTCGCTCAACAGTGAAACATATGAAACATTGAAACAGATGTATCATGAAACATCCCGTCCAACGCGCGCCGCCATGTACCTGCCCCGCTCGCCTCTGCGCCACGCCGATGCCGACTCCGGCCGCCCGGTGATCTGGACCGTCAGCGTCTCGCGGCTGACCGGCCTGCTCGGCGACGTCATTCCCGAGTTCGACCGCCGCGCGCGCATCGAGCAGATCAACCTCGGCTTCGAGGAAGCGGTGGACGTGATCGGCCAGCGTCTGCGCCGCGAGCACTGTGACGTGGTCATCGCCGGCGGCTCCAACGCGGCCTGGCTGCGCAGCCGGCTGGAGCTGCCGCTGGTGCCGATCCAGGCCAACGGCTTCGACCTGATGGAAGCGCTGGCCCGGGCGCGTCGAATCGCCAGCCGCATCGGCCTGGTCACCCACGCCAGCGACGTGCCGGTGTTCAGCAACTTCCAGCAGAGTTTCGGCCTGGATATCGAGCATCGCCGCTTCGTCACCCGCGAGGACGCCCGCGACTGCATCGCCGACCTGCGCGCCAACGGCATCGAGGTGATCGTCGGCACCGGCATGGCCATCGATCATGCCGAACAGGCCGGCCTGCCCGGTGTGCTGCTGTACTCGGCAGATTCGGTACGGCAAGCGTTCGAGCATGCGTTGGAACTGACCCAGACCCTGGCCCGCTCCGGCGGCAGCCGGCCCGCGCCGCGCCGCCGCGCCGCACCGCGCAGCGATGCCCACGACCTGCTCGGCGACAGCGACGCGATGGCGCAGGTGCGCGCGCAGATCGCGCTGTACGCACCGCATGACAGCACCGTACTGGTCACCGGTGAAACCGGCACCGGCAAGGAACTGGTGGCGCGCCAGCTGCACGCCGCCAGCGGCCGCCGTGGCCGCTTCGTGGCACTGAACTGCGGCGCGATCAGCGAATCGCTGCTGGAAGCGGAGCTGTTCGGCTACAGCGATGGCGCCTTCACGGGCGCACGCCGTGGCGGCCGCGTCGGCCTGGTCGAGGCCGCTGACGGCGGCACCCTGTTCCTGGATGAAATCGGCGAACTGCCGCTGCCACTGCAGACCCGCCTGCTGCGCGTGCTGGAAGAACGCGAGGTACTGCGTGTCGGTGCCACCGAACCGACCCCGGTCGACCTTCGCGTGGTGGCCGCGACCCTGCAGTCGCTCGAGCAGCGCGTGGCGGCCGGCAGCTTCCGCCGCGACCTGTATTACCGCCTGGCCGCGCTGCGCATCGCCCTGCCCGCGCTGCGTGCCCGGCGCGGTGACATCCCGCTGCTGGCGCAGCATTTCTTCCGCCAGCTGCGTGGTATCGACGCGCCCCTGGATACGGGGGCACTGGCGGTGCTGACCACCGCCGAGTGGCCCGGAAATGTGCGCGAATTGCGTAATCTGGTGGATCGGCTGCGCATCCATTGGCAACCCGGTGAAGGGCTGATTGATGCCGCGCGACTGCTGCAGCTGGCACCCGAGCTGGTGAATGAGGGCGCCGCTGCGCTACCAGTGGAAAGCAACGGCAAGCGCCCGCCGCGTGCGCAGTTGGAAACGCTGTTGCAGGAACACCGCAATGACCGCGAGGGGATGGCACAGGCGCTGGGCGTATCACGCACCACGCTGTGGCGCTGGCTGCGCGCTGAAGGCCTGTAGAGCCAAGCCCATGCTCGGCTGATCTTCCCGCAGAAGCAGCCGAGCATGGGCTCGGCTCTACAGGGTGCGTGCCGTCAGCGTGCCCAGCGCGCCTCTATCGCAAACCGGCCGCTGCCCACTGCCGCAACCCATAACAGCAGCACGCCCAGCGGCACCTCACTCAGATAGAAGAACCAGCTCAGCCAATCCGGCACACTAAGCCCGGCAGGAATGCGCGCGATGCCATCGGTCAATGCAGCCACCGCGCAGATGCCCGCCAGCAGCAACGCCGAGGGGCGGCTGAGCAGCCCCAATACCAACAGGCCGCCCGCGATCCATTCGATCGAACCGAGCACCGGCGCACTGAACACCGGCAGCGGAATTCCCGCATCGATCAGCGTATGCACCATGCGCTCGCGCCCCGCGTCGGTGAACACCTTGTTCCAGCCGGACACGCAGAACATCACACCGGCGACGATACGGGCGAGCAGCAGCAGGTGCGCTTCCACGCCGCGGCGGATGGGAGGTACGGCGAACAGGCAGCGCCAGGAAGGCATGGCGACTCCGGAAATCGAGGGAATTCTTCGGAGTGTGCCGGTTGCTGACCTGCTCGCAGATGAAGCTGACCAGTCCGTTCGCGACAACGAGCTCTTGTGGAGTCGAGCCATGCTCGACTGCCTTACGCGCCAGAGCAACAGCAGCCGAGCATGGCTCGGCTCTACAAGGAGCTTGCATCAGCAAGCAGCAGCTCGATTTCCTCCACCTGCACCACCGGCACCTGCCACGGGTGATGCGGCGCAATGCCCTGTTCGAAGATGCGCTGAAGCCGCTGCGGATCACGCGGCAGGCAGAATTCCAGACGCACGCTGTCGACCACTTCGGTGCGACCCGCCTCACCCCGTACGGGCGTCGCACCCACGCGTGGACGGAACTGTTCAAACCCCGGCGCCGACCACCACATACCGTGTTCGTAGTCGCCGGCAGCCAGCGCGTCCACCGCCAGGATGCCCTGCTTCACCGCGTCCAGTGCTGCCGATGGCACGAACACCACCACGCGGTACAGCGGCAGGCGTTGCATCGGGCAGCCTTACGGATACAGCAGACGCTTGCTCCAGCGCCCTTCGGCACCGGCTTCATAGCACCAGCGTTCATGCAGGCGGAACTGCGCGCCGTACCAGAACTCCATGCGGTCGGGTACCACACGCAGGCCGCTCCAACCCTCCGGGCGCGGCACGTCCTTGCCTTCGAAGCGGGCTTCGATCTCGGCCACGCGCGCGTCGAACTCTTCGCGCGTTGCCAGCGTCTTCGACTGCTGCGAGGCCCACGCGCCGATCTGGCTCATGCGCGGGCGGCTGGCGAAATAGGCATCGGCTTCGGCATCGGCGACCTGCTCGACACGGCCTTCAATGCGCACCTGGATACCGGCCTCGCGCAGGCTGCGCCACAGGAACAACAGCGCGGCCTGCGGATTGGCCTGCAGCTCCTGGCCCTTATGGCTGTCCAGGTGGGTGTAGAACACGAAACCACGCTCGTCGAACGCCTTCAGCAGCACGGTACGTGCCGAGGGACGGCCGTGCGTATCGGCAGTGGCCACGGTCATCGCGTTCGGCTCGACCTCGCGGCTCTGTTTGGCTTCTTCGAACAGGTCGGCAAACGTGGACAGGGCTTCGGCGTACAGGTCGCTCATGATTGCGTTCTTCTCACACGGATTGGGCTATTGTGGCTGCATGGCCGCTGCTGCGTATATGCCCCAGGTGAAAGGATTCCCCGAAACATTGGCCGAACAGGTGCTGGACGATGCACTGGGCAGCGGTGCAGCGGTTCCAGTATTGGCGATCAGCGGCCTGCAGGGGAGCGGCAAATCGACGCTGGCCGCACAGGTGGTGGCGCGCGCCCAGTCGCGCGGCCTGAACGCCGCCACGCTGTCCATCGATGATGTCTACCTGACCCGCGCACAGCGGCAGCGGCTGGCCCGCCAGGTGCACCCGCTGCTGATCACCCGAGGCCCGCCGGGCACCCATGACCTGGCGTTGGCCCATGCGGTGCTGGACGCCGTGGACACACGCCAGCCTTTCGCGATGCCGCGCTTCGACAAGCTGGCCGATGAACGCCTGCCCGAGGCGCAATGGTTGCAGCTGAAGCAACCGCTGGACCTGCTGGTCTTCGAAGGCTGGTTCCTGGGCACGCCTGCGCAGGATGACGACGCGCTGGACAGCCCGTTGAACGCACTGGAGCGCGAAGCCGACGCCGATGCTCGCTGGCGGCGCTGGTGCAACCAGGCGCTGGCCCGCGACTACCCGGCGCTGTGGCAGCGCTGCGACCGCCTGTGGTTCCTGCAGCCACCGGATTTCTCGGTGGTACCGCGCTGGCGGTGGCAGCAGGAGCAGAACCTGCAGGCCGCGCAGCCGGGCCGGCACGGCATGAGCCGGCCGCAGCTGGAGCGCTTCGTGCAGTACTACGAACGGGTCAGCCGGCAGGCGCTGGCTACCCTGCCCGCCCTGGCCGACCACGTAGTGATGCTGGACGGCCAGCGACAGGTGCAGGACGTGCGCTGAGCGCGCCTATTCCACCAGGAAGGTTACCCGCAGGTTGACCCGCCATTCGGTGATTTCGCCGCTGCCATTGGTGACCACCTTGGTCTCGTTCACCCAGGCGCCCTGGATGCCCTTGACCGTCTCGGAGACCTTCTTCAGACCGCTGCGCACGGCGTCCTCCACGCTCTTCGGCGAGGAGGCGGTGATTTCGATAACCTTGGCGACCGTCATGGCCTGTACTCCGGTTGGCGCGGGAAACCCCGCAGGAACGCCTACCCTGACGTGAAGGACGTAAAGGCCAGGGCACGGAGGTGTTAGCATCACAGGGCATGAATCCTGCTCCGAACCTGATCCTGATCGGCCCGATGGGCGCCGGCAAAACCTGCATCGGCCGCCGCCTGGCCGAGCGCTTCACGCTGGACTTCGTCGATGTCGACCAGGCCATCGTCGATGCCGCCGGCGCCAGCATTCCGACCATTTTCGAGCACTCCGGCGAAGCCGGCTTCCGCAGCCATGAACGCGAGGCGCTTGCCCGCGTGCTGGAAGGTCGCGGCCAGCTGGTCTCCACCGGTGGCGGCGCGGTGCTGGATCCGGACAACCGTGCACTGATCGCCCAACGCGGCTTCGTGGTCTACCTGCGGGTCAGCGTGGCCGCGCAGCTGGAACGCCTGGCCCGCGACAAGGGCCGGCCGCTGCTGCAGCGCCCGGACCGCGAGCAGGTGCTGCACGATCTTGCCGCACACCGCGACCCGCTGTACCGCGAACTGGCCGACCTCACCCTTGATACCGACCCGTATACCGCTGCCGACGCGACCGCCCACCTGGTGGTCAAGCTGGCCACGCAATGGCAGCGCCAGGACCTGACCGCATGACTTCCCCCGCCCTGCTGCAGGTCGCCGTTGGCGGCGACCGCCCCTACTCCATCACCATCGGCGCCGGAGCCCAGGCCGATGGTGCTGCACTGGCCTCGCATGTTCGCGGCCGCCACGTGCTGCTGCTCAGCGACAGCGAAGTGGCCCCGCGCTATCTGGCGTCGGTCAAGCAGACGCTGTTGGCTGCCCGCCCCGACCTGATCGTCGGCGAGCACGTGCTGGCCGCCGGCGAAGCCTCCAAGACCCTGGCTGAATTCGGCCGCGCGATCGAAGCGCTGGCCGCACTCGGCGCCACCCGCGACGCCTGCGTGTTCGCCCTCGGTGGCGGCGTGGTCGGTGACCTCGCCGGTTTTGCCGCCGCCTGCTGGATGCGCGGCGTGGACTGCGTGCAACTGCCGACCACCTTGTTGGCGATGGTCGATTCGTCGGTAGGCGGCAAGACCGCGGTCGACATTCCGGCCGGCAAGAACCTGGTTGGCGCGTTCCATCCACCGCGCGCGGTCATCGCCGATACCCGCGTGCTGGCCACCCTGCCGCCGCGCGAGCTGCGTGCTGGCCTGGCCGAAGTGGTGAAGTACGGCGCGCTGGGTGATGCCGTGTTCTTCGAATGGCTGCAGCAGCATGCCGATGCGCTGCTGGCCGGCGAAGACAACGTGCTTTCCGAAGCCATCGCGCGCAGCTGCCGGCACAAGGCCGCCATCGTCGAGCGCGATCCGTTCGAGAAGGGCGAGCGCGCCCTGCTCAACCTCGGCCATACCTTCGGCCATGCCATCGAGACCGAGCAGGGCTACGCGGCCCCGGGCCGCGACGCGCTGAACCATGGCGAAGCCGTAGCGGTCGGCATGGTGCTGGCCGCAAGGCTGTCCACCGAGCTCGGCCTGGCCGAGGATGCCGACCGCGCCCGCCTGCAGGCGCTGCTGGAACACCTCGGCCTGCCGGTGGCGATCCCGGCCGGGCTGGACCCGCAGGCCCTGCTCGGCCGCATGCGGCTGGACAAGAAGAACGTGGCCGGCCGCCTGCGCCTGGTGCTGTGGCGCGGCATGGGCCGCGCCGAAGTGGTGCCGGATGTGGATGAGGCGGTGGTGCTGAAGGTGCTGTCGTCCCGGTAGTGCCGGCCGCTGGCCGGCAACGTCAGCGACGAGGAAGCCGGCCAGCCGCCGGCACGACCGCGTTGCGGCCGGGGTCACCCTGGCCCCGCTACAATCGACCCATGCACGTCTACCTGCAACATCCCGACGCCGGTGCGCAGGCACCGCGCTTCCTGCGCCTGACGCTGGTCCCGGACCTGTTCGGCGGCTGGGAACTGCTGCGCGAGAGCGGCCGCGTCGGTGCCCGCTCGCAGCTGCGGCGCGAGCTGTTCCTGCAGGCCGACGAAGCCCGCCATGCTTTCGAGAAGGCCCGCGATGCCGAACTGCATCGCGGCTTCCAGATCCTTTCGCACGGCGACTGACGCCGCTGCCAACTTTCGTCCAAGGAATGCCCATCGTGACCAGCCCTCTCCGCAATGATCGCCTGCTGCGCGCCCTGCGCCGCGAACCGGTGGACTGCACCCCCGTCTGGCTGATGCGCCAGGCCGGACGCTACCTGCCGGAGTACCGCGCGACCCGGGCCAAGGCCGGCAGCTTCCTGGCCATGGCCAAGAATCCGGAGATTGCCTGCGAGGTCACCCTGCAGCCGCTGCGCCGGTTCCCCTTGGACGCGGCCATTCTGTTCTCGGACATCCTCACCATTCCCGATGCGATGGGCCTGGAGCTGTACTTCGTCGAAGGCGAAGGCCCGAAGTTCCGTCACCCGGTACGTGATGAAGCGGCCATCGCCAAGCTGGCGGTGCCGGACATGGAACAGGACCTGCGCTATGTGATGGACGCGGTGCGCCTGATCCGCCGCGAGCTGGACGGCCAGGTGCCGCTGATCGGCTTCTCCGGCAGCCCGTGGACACTGGCCTGCTACATGGTGGAAGGCGGCGGCAGCAAGGACTTCGCGCGCATCAAGGCGATGGCACTGAACCACCCGCGGGCCCTGCACCGCCTGCTGGAGGTCACCACCGACGCGGTGATTGCGTACCTGGGCGCGCAGCGCGCGGCCGGTGCGCAGGCGCTGCAGGTGTTCGACACCTGGGGTGGCGTGCTGTCGCCGTCGATGTACCGCGAGTTCTCGCTGCGCTACCTGCAGCGCATCGCCGAAGGCCTGGAGCGCGGCGAAGGCAGCGAGCGCACGCCGCTGATCCTGTTCGGCAAGGGCACCGGCCTGCATCTGGAGGCGCTGTCGCAGACCGGCGCCGATGCGCTCGGCCTGGACTGGACGCTGGACCTGGACGAGGCGATGCGCCGTACCGGTGGCCGCGTCGCCCTGCAGGGCAACCTTGACCCGACCACGCTGTACGCCTCGCCGGATGCGATCGCCACAGCCGCCGCGCGCGTGCTCGACACCTATGCTGCCGGCAACGGCGGCTCGCGCGAGGGCCATGTGTTCAATCTCGGCCACGGCATGTCACCGGACATGGACCCGGCACATGTGCAGGTGCTGGTCGACGCGGTGCACGCGCACAGCCAGCGCTGAACACTGCGCACGCGGTTGCGGCGCGATGTTGATCGCGCCGTGACCCGCAGTGCGCGATCATGGTGGCCCCCACGCTGCACCGGCCGCACCCCATGTCCACATCGCCATCGACCTACAACCGCCAGCGCCCTCTGCTGTGGCTGGTTTCGTTGGCGATCTTCATGCAGATGCTGGACTCGACCATCGTCAACACGGCCTTGCCGGCGATGGCCGCCAGCCTGGGCGAAAGCCCGCTGCAGATGCAGTCGGTGGTGTTCAGCTACGCGCTGGCGGTGGCCACCTTCATTCCCGCCTCCGGCTGGATCGCCGACCGCTACGGCACCCGTCGCACCTTCCTGGTGGCGATCATCCTGTTCACGCTTGGCTCGCTGGCCTGCGCACTGGCCCAGCACCTGCACCAGCTGGTCGGTGCGCGCGTGCTACAGGGCATCGGCGGTGCCATGCTGCTGCCGGTCGGTCGGCTGGCGGTGATGCGCTCGGTACCGCGCGAAGATTTCCTGCGCGCGATGAGCTTCATCGCCATCCCGGCCCTGGTCGGCCCGCTGATCGGCCCGACGCTGGGCGGCTGGCTGGTCGAAATCGCGTCGTGGCACTGGGTGTTCCTGATCAACCTGCCGATCGGCGTGATCGGTTTCATCGCCGCGATGAAGATCATGCCCGACCACTACGCCAGCCATCGCACCCGTTTCGACCTGCGTGGCTACATCATGCTGGCCTTCGCGATGGTGGTGCTGTCGTTGGCACTGGACGGCATCTCCGGGCTCGGAACGCCACATGCGCTGGTGATGCTGATGACCGTGGCCGGCTTGGCGGCGCTGGTGGGTTACTGGCTGCACGCGGCCAATTCGACGGCGCCGTTGTTCTCGCTGGCACTGTTCCGCGTACCCAGCTACCGCATCGGCATCCTCGGCAACCTATTCTCGCGCATCGGCAGCAGCGCCATGCCAATGCTGATCCCGTTGCTGCTGCAGGTCGGCCTGGGCCTGGGCCCGATGAACGCCGGCCTGATGATGGTGCCGGTGGCAGCCGCCGGCATGGTATCGAAGAAGCTGGCAGTGAAGCTGGTGGAGCACTACGGCTACCGCCGCGTGCTGATGGTCAACACCGTGCTGGTGGGCCTGGCGATGGCCAGCTTCATCCTGATGACACCCGGCCAGCACCTGGCCTGGCGCCTGCTGCAGCTGGCCTTCTTCGGTGCGGTCAATTCGCTGCAGTTCACTGTGATGAACACGGTGACCCTGCGTGACCTGGACCGCGAGTTCGCCAGTTCCGGCAACAGCCTGCTGTCGATGGTGATGATGCTCGCCGCCGGTTTCGGTGCCGCTGCAGCCGGCAGCCTGCTGGCCGCGTTCGGCAATCACCTGGACAGCAACAGCGCGACCGCCGCGCTGCATGCCACGTTCCTGTGCGTAGGCGCGATCACCCTGACCTCGACGATGATCTTCTGGCAACTGCCTGATACAAAGCCGGAGCCACGGCAGGTCGAGCACGTAGCGGAATAAGGGGGTTCGGCAGGGCCTGCGGCCCTGCACCCGCTACACGCAACGGCAACAGCTGAAGCAACAGCCAAAGCAGAATTCCGTGGGATGGCGGGGTACCGTGGATTTGCGGGGCCGCCGTGAACCCGTCCATGGGGGCTTGGTCGCCGCATCCATGCGGCTCACACCCCGCAAACCCACAGCACCCCGCCTTCGACAGTTTCCCGGTGGCCTGTAGATCCACGCCATGCATGGATGAATCTCCATCGAGATCGAATATTTCGAATTGAAATCGAAACGCATCCACGCATGGCGTGGATCTACCGCAGATCGCAGGATTCTGTCGAAGGCGGGGTGAGTCCGGTGGCGGGAGTGTCCGCGGCATGGATGCCGCGGACAAGCCCCCATGGATGGGTTTACGGCGTCTCCCGCCACCGGATCCACCCCGCCATCCCACAGGAAGCCAGCTTTTGCTTCGGCTGTTGCTTCAGCTGTTGCCGTTGCGTGTAGCGGGTGCAGGGCCGCAGGCCCTGCCGAACCCCTACCTGCCCATCACCCTGGCGATCGCTTCCACCAGCAGCTCGCCGGTCACCGGCTTGCGCAGGAAGCCACCGATGCCTGCCGCTTCCACCTGCTGCTGCAGGTCCGGATCGATCCGCGCGGTCACTGCCAGCAGCGGCAGCATGTAGCCCTGGTTGCGCAGGTGCTGGGCCAGTTCGAAACCGCTCAGGCCGGGCAGGTCCAGGTCCAGCAGGCCGACGTCGAAATCGCCGGCACTGATTTCACGCAGCGCCGCCAGCGCATGGCCCGCATGCACCACCTCATGCCCACGCGCACTCAGCAGGCCGCGCACCACGTCGGCCACGGTCGCGTCATCCTCGACCAGCAGCACCCGCAGTGGCGGCATGTTGGCCGCGTCCTCGCGGTGCGTTTCGCCATCCGCTTCGGCATTGGCATCGACCACCAGCGGCAACGGCAGCGTCACGCCGAAGCAGGTGCCTCGGCCCAGCTGGCTCTCCACCTGGATACGCCCCTGCATCGCCTGTGCCAGTTCGCGGCAGATCGCCAGGCCCAGACCGCTGCCGCCGTACTGCGCGGCAGTGCGGGCGCCGTCGGCCTGCTCGAAACGGCGGAACAGACGCTGCTGCTGTTCCTGACTGATGCCCGGACCGGTGTCACGCACTTCGAAATGCAGCGCGCGCAGCTCAGCGTCGCTGCGCGCATGCAGGGTGATGGTGCCGCGGCTGGTGAACTTCACCGCGTTCGAGAGCAGGTTGAGCAGGATCTGCCGCACCCGCATCGAGTCTCCCGTGGCCTGCAGGCCAGGCGGCAGCTGGTTGTCGAGGGTGAAGCGCAGGCCCTTCTGTGCGGCCAGCGGCCCCATCAGCGCCGCCAGATCCTGCAGCAGGCAGCTCAGCGCGAACGGCTTGGACTGCAGTTCCAGTCGCCCGGACTCGATACGTGCCAGGTCCAGCGCATCGTTGACCAGGTGCAGCAGATGTTCGCCAGCGTGACGGATCGACTGCGTATAACCGCGCTGCTGTGGATCCAGCGGCGAGGCCAACAGCAGTTCGCTCATGCCGAGCACACCGGTCATCGGCGTACGTATCTCGTGGCCAAGATTGGCGAGGAAACGGGTCTTGGCCGCCGATGCCTGCTCGGCCAGTTCCTGCTTGTGCAATGCCAGTTGATAGGCGTGGCGACGCTGCAGGCGGCGGCGGTACAGCCAGGCAAACCAACTGGTCAGCAGCAGTGCGATGGAAGCCAGTACCAGCAATCCGGACAGGCTGCGCCACCACGGCGGCTGCACGCGGAACTCCAGGCTCTGCACCCGCGACCAGACGTGGTCGGCCGAGCGCGCCTGGACTTCCAGGCGATAGCTGCCCGGGGCCAGGCGCGAGAAAAGACGCTCGCCGGCGGGCCCCACTTCCACCCAATCGGGGTCATAGCCGGCCAGCCGGTAGCGGTAGCTGTTGGAGGCAGAATCGGCGAACGACAGCAGCCGCGCGACGATGCGCAGGTCACGGTCACCATCGGCGATCTGCAACGGCGTGTCATGGGTCAGGTCGAGCACCTGCTCGTTGCGGCGGACTTCGACCCGTTCGATCACCAGCGGCGCGCGCCGTACCGAGGGCCGCACCTGTTCCGGGTCGAACACCACCACGCCAGCCGGCGTGCCGGCTACCAGATGGCCGTCCCCCGACATCACCAGCGTGTGCTCGCGGAACTCCTGGCTGGGCAGGCCATCGTGCACACCATACAGGCGCACGCTCTGGCCATCGGCACCAACCCGCACCAGGCCGCGCGCGCTGGTCGCCCAGGCCACGCCCTGCGCGTCGACCACCAGCCCGGACGCCGAGATCGCCGGGTAGCCCTGCTCGGCGCCGACCACGGTCTGCCGTTCCAGCCGCCCCTGGCTCCAGCGATAGCGCGACAGGCGCCCATCTTCGGACAGCCAGACCTGGCCATCACGACCGACGTGCAAGGCATGGATCGCGGTCGCCGGAGCCCCCGGCACCGGCTGGAAGCGCTCGCTTTCCGGCAACCACTGCAGCAGGCCGCGGCTGCTGGCCAGCCACACATGGTCCTGCGGCCCGCATTCCACATCAAGATTGAGCTGCCCCTGCTGCAGACCACGCTGGCCATTGTTGAGCTGGCGACGCAGGCGCCCATCGAGGTCGCGCTGCTGCAGGCCCGACGACAGCATCAGCCAGAGGCTGTCGCCGTCACAGGTCGTCATCGATTCGATGACGCCTTCCATGGTTGCGTCGGCACCGGCATCACGGCCCCAGCGTCGCAGATCGCGCCGCTTCGGGTCGTAACGCAGCAGGGCGTCATTCGAGCCGATCCAGACCTGTCCGCGGCGGTCCTCGCGCACCGACGTCAGCCAGTGCATTCCGTTCACCCAGGTACGGTGCTGCTCGACCTTGCCGGTGTTCGGGTCGAAGCGGTCCAGCGCACCATGGCTGCCTACTGTCCAGATGCCGCCATTGCTGGATGGGCTGGTGCCCAGCACGAAAGCGTTGCGCAGCGAGCGGGGGTCGTCCTCCAGCCGCGACAGCACCGAGAACTGCCACCAGCGGGGCAGCAGATGCCACAGCCCGGCGTTGGTGCTGGCCAACCAGATGCCGCCTTCACGGTCCTCGTAGGCGCCAGTCCAGTTCGGTCGCACCGGGCCGCGTGCCACCGCGCTGTACAACGGGACGGTCTGGTACTGGCCGTCGACTGCACGGCCGAGGCCTGTGCGGGTGTCCAGCCAGTACCCGGCCTGTTCATCGCGCAGCATCATGCCCAGCACCTGCTCGCCCTCGGGCAGCTTCCACGGCGGCGCTTCGAAGCGACCATCGGGGCGGCGCACGATGGCTCCGGCCATCGTACTGATCCACAGGCTGCCGTCGGGCTCGGCGGTCAGGCCATTGATCAGGAGGCTGGGGATGAGGTCGGTGCCGATGCGCTCGAAATCGGTGCCGGTCCAGCGCGCAACGCCGTGCTTGGTTCCAACCCACAGACTGCCGTCAGCCAGTGTCGCCAGATACGGAACCGATGCCGCCGGCAGACTGCGCGGATTGTTGGCTTCCGGCAGGAAACGCTGCAGGCGGTCCTGGTTGTCCAGGCGGTACAACCCGCCCTCGTGGGTGCCGAACCAGATCGAACCGTCCGGCGTGGTCGCCAGGCTCCAGACCGTGTTGGTGCCCATCAACGGCTGGCTGCTGCGATCGTAGAAATGCAGTTGGCGGCGATCGGCCGACATCCGCACCAGGCCTGCATTCTCTGTGCCGATCCAGAGCTGGTTGCGCGCATCGACCAGTACCGTCCAGATGCGGTTGTCGCGCAGGCCGTCCTCCGAACGCCAGATCCGGTAGTTGCGCCCGTCGTAGCGGGCCAGGCCATCGTTGGTAGCGATCCACAGGTAGCCGTAGCGATCTTCGGCCATCCGATTGACAGTGTTGGACGGCAGGCCGTCGAACACCGTCACCTGGCGCGGGCTTGGCGGCACCGGCTGCGCGGCAGCGGGTGACAGGCAGCACAGCAGGACCAGCAGCAGCATCGCCGCCCGCAGATACACCACCGATTGCCTCCTCACGCTGCCCTGATGATTCCCGCGCTGCGGGCGTCGGCATGGTAAACCGAAAGTAGCGCCGTTCACGCCAGGCGCCGACGCTTTCACGATGCCGTCTGTCGCTTTGCACGGGCCTGGGCGATTGCCGCTACCAGCATGTCGCCGGTAACCGGTTTGCGCAGGAAGCCATCGAAGCCGGCAGCCAGAACCTGCGATTCGGCATAGGCATCGGAACGGGCAGTCACCGCGACCAACGGCAGCTCGTACCCCAGGGCACGCAGTTGGCGGGCAATGGCGGTGCCGTCCAGCGCCGGCAGATCGAGATCGAGCAGGCCCACGTCGAAGCCATCGGTGGCGATCTCCGACAGCGCGCCCAGGCCATGCAGAACGTGTACCACGTCATGACCGCGGCCGCGCAACAGGCCCGCGATGACCTCGGCCACGGTGACATCGTCCTCGACCAGCAGGATGCGCAGCGGCGGCAGGTTCGGCTGCGCCGGAACATCGCCCGCTGCGACGGCGGGCTGCCGTGTCCAGGGCAGCGGCAACCGTACCCGGAAGCGCGCGCCCTTGCCCGGTTGGCTGTCCACTTCGATGCGCCCGCCCATTGCCACGGCCAGCTCCTGGCAGATCGCCAGGCCCAGCCCGCTGCCGCCGTAGCGCGATGCCGTACGAGGGCCATCGGCCTGTTCGAAGCGGTGGAACAGGCGATCCTGCTGCTCGGCATTGATGCCGGGGCCACTGTCATGCACCTCGAAGCAAAGGCCACCGCCGTTCTCCTCCAGGCGCACTGCCAGACCGACATGGCCGCGCTCGGTGAACTTGATCGCGTTGCCCAGCAGATTGAGCAGGATCTGCCGCACGCGCATCTCGTCACCGCTGACACTGATCGGTCCCGACGGATCTTCGCCACGCTGGAACTCCAGCTTGCGCTGCGTCGCCATCGGCTGCATCAGTGCCTGTACCTGGTCGAGCAGGCCCACCAGGTCGAACGGGTGCAGGTCCAGCTCCAATCGACCGGCCTCGATGCGCGCGAGGTCCAGCGCATAGTTCACCAGGCGCAGCAGATGGCTGCCGGCCTGCTGGATCGAACCGGCGTAGCTGCGCTGCACCGGGTCCAGCGGCGTGGCCAGCAGCAGCTCGCTCATGCCAAGTACGCCGGTCATCGGCGTGCGCACCTCATGGCCCAGCGTGGCAAGGAACCGGCTCTTGGCCTGCGAGGCCTGTTCGGCCAATTCCTGCTTGTGCACGGTCAACTGCCATTGCTGGCGGCGACGCAGGCGCGCCCGGATCGACCACACCAGGATAAGCAGCAGCAGCGAGCCGATCAAAATGTAGCCGAAGATCGCCATGCCGCTGCGCCACCAGGGCGGAAGCACCTTCACCTGAAGTTGCTGCGATGGCGTCCATGCGCCACTGGAGGTGGCTGCCTGCACTTCGATGACATAGCTGCCGGTGGGCAACCGGGAAAGCGTGCGCTGGCCGTCACCGCCCTGCTCCACCCAGTTCTGGTCGTAACCGCGTACCTGGAAGCGGTAGCGGTTGCCCTGCGGGTTGGCGTACGACAGGAGTCGGGCGTCGATCTGCAGATCACGATCACCCGGTCCCAGCAGCAACGTGCCGGTGTTTGGCAGCGGCTGCCAGCCACGCGCATCGTCGCGGCGCACGCGGACCTCGGCGATCACCAGCGATGATTCCGGCAACACAACGTCGGAGGCATTCACGTCGAAGGCCACCAGGCCGGTCTGGGCAACCGCAAGCACACGTCCATCGGCATTCACCGCCGGTGGTCGGCTGGTGAATTCGGCATCGGAAAGGCCATCGCGTTCATTGAACAACTGCAGGCGTCGTGCCTTGGGATCCCAGCGCAGCAGACCGCGCGGCGTGGTCGCCCACAGGCGGCCGTTGTCGGCCAGCGCCAGGCCCCCCATGCTGACTGGCGGCACGCCGGCGCTTCCATCGACGCGCTGGATCAGGCGCAGGCTCATGCCATCCCACTGGTAGCGCTCGAGCGCGCCCTGGCGGGCCAGCCACAGTTGTTGCGGATCAATCCACACCAGATCGTAGATCAGACCACGGGAGACCCCCGGCACCGGCTCGAAGCGTCCGGCCTGTTCGCGCCAGAGCCCCATGTCGCCCATCACCCAGACCTTGCCCTGGGCGTCGAAACGGATCTGCTCGATAGGCGAATCGGCCGACTTGCGGAAATCGTCCAGCGGATAGCTGCGCAGCACACGGCCGTCGGCACTGCGCTGCTGCAGGCCCAGGTTCATCACCGAAAGCCAGATCGTTCCGTCGGGTGCCTGGCGCATCAGGTCGATGCGCTGGCGCAGGTCGGCTCCCCCCTCGATGTGCCAGTCATGCAGCGCGCGTGTCGCTGGGTCATACACGCTGATACGGCCGGCACGCCCCAGCCACAGGCGCCCACCCGGCCGCGGCAGTACCGACCACACTGCCCCGCTGCCGATCTCGCGATCGCTGGCCAACAACTTCAGTGCTCCCTGCGCGTCCAGCTGGTACACGCCATGTGCCGAGCCGACGTAGTAATTCTGGTCATCGCTGGCTGCACTCAGCAGGTACTGGCTGTCCAGCGGCTTGCCGTCAAGCTGGTTCCAGATCGAAAACCGGCGCCAGTCCGGCGGCAGGTAGGCCAGGCCCTGGGTCAGCAGCGCCACCCACAATCCGCCCTCGTGGTCCTGCAGCAGATCAAGCACGCCGCTCTGGGCAGTGAGGAAGCCGCTGCCGCGGTCGCCCTCGAGCCGCCGCAGTGCGCTGGCGCCGCCGCGCAGCAGGCCGTCGGACGTGCCCGCCCAGTAGCCTCCCTGGCGATCGGCCAGCACCAGCGCCGAACGCAGGCGGGCGCTGTCGCTCCAGCGCGGACGGCTGACCCGGTCCTGTGCATCGATGCGGTACAGCCCGTCGTTCTGGCTGCCGATCCATATCGAGCCATCCGGATCACGGCTCATCCGCAGCACGCTCAACGCGCCCAGCTCACGCGCTGCCACGGACTCGAACCCGCGGCCGTTCCAGCGCGCCACCCCGCTCTCGGTGCCGATCCACAGCCGCCCCTGCGCGTCAACCAGGCTGCTGTAGATGGTGTTGCTGGGCAGGCCGTCCAGGCGGGTCGGGTCGTGCTTGAAGAAGCGCAGGCTACCGTCCTCTCCGAACCGGCAGACGCCCTGGCTGCTGGTGCCGATCCAAAGCGCATCCTCGGCGTAGGCCAGCGTCCAGAACTGGCTCATGCAGGGGCCGTTGACCGCATCGAAGGTCTTGAAGCGTTCGCGGTCGGCATCCAACCGGGCCACGCCCTTGCCATTGATGCCGACCCAGACGCGATCCAGGGGATCGACCAGCAGGGTCTCGATCTCATTGCCGGGCAGCGAGCCCGGCTGCTCGGGGTCGTGTTCCCAGACCCGCAGGGCGCCCCCGTCATAGCGCACCAGGCCGCCGTCGGTGGCCGCCCAGATATGCCCCTGGCGATCCTCGGCCAACGCCAGCACCATGCGCGAGGGCATGCCTTCGGCGGCACCGAAACGGCGCAGGCGCGGTGTTTCTGCCATGTCCGGGGCCGCAGCTGCAGTGGCCAACGCCATCAGCAACAGCCCCATGCCCACGATGCCTCGACACCACAGGCGCCAGCTGCTCGTCATCCTGAACCCCCTGTCCTGGTCCGATTGTCACACAGGGCTGGGTTCATGACTGCAACAGCCTGTTTCCACCGATAGACCCACCACGAACTGTTGCAGCCATGCACGCATCGTTGGCAGGGGCCTGTGCGTATGATCACAGCGTCCCCCTTCCGGAGCCCGCCATCGATGCGTCCCAGCCTGGCCCTGCTGCCGATGCTGCTTGCCACCGCGCCCGCCTGGGCGGATGCAGATACCTATCGCCTCGATCCGGTGCATACCCGTGTGCTGTTCACCATCGACCACGCGGGTTACTCGCAGGCGATGGGCACGGTCTCCGGCAGTGAAGGACGCCTGCAGTTCGATCCCGACAACTGGCGCGAAGCCACACTGGACGTCGAGGTTCCCGTGTCGCGATTGGACCTTGGTGATGCCAAATGGAACCAGGCCACGCTGGCGCGCAGCCTGCTGGATGGTGAGCGTTTCCCGAAGGCACACTTCGTCTCCAGCCGGGTCGAACCGATCGATGCCAGACGCGCCCACGTGATCGGCACCCTGACCCTGCGCGGGGTCAGCCAGGAGATCACGCTGGACGTGACCCTCAACGCCATCAAGCGCTACCCCCTCCCCCCGTTCCGACGCACCGCCGGTTTTTCCGCCAGCACCACGCTGAGCCGGCGCGCGTTCGGCATCACCGCCTGGCCGGGCGTCATCGGTGATGCAGTACAGCTGAGGATCGAGGCTGAAGCCACCCTCGACCGCAGCGACGCCCCGGGAACTCCCGCTCCCGTTCCACACTCCCACCCCAAGACGGCCCCCTAGAGGACCCTTCATGACCGCCAAGAACACCCCCGCCGCCTGGGGGAGTGTCAGCCAGATCCTGCATTGGTTGATCGCATTGCTGATCCTCGCCCTGGGCGTGGTCGGCCTGACCATGGGCGAACTGCCCAAGACCCCCAAGTACTTCTGGGTCTACACCGCACACAAGTCGATTGGCATCACCGTGCTGGCGCTGGTGCTGTTCCGCCTGGGTTGGCGCCTGTATGCCGGTGCACCGAAGCCGGTACCGGGCGTGCCCAGCTGGCAGGAACGCATCGCCAGTGCCACCCACGTGCTGTTGTATGTGCTGATGTTCGCCATCCCGCTGTCGGGCTGGCTGTACGACTCGGCCAGCGGCCTGCGCCCGTTCCGCTGGTTCGGCCTGGTTGATGTTCCCAAGCTGAGCGGCCCGGACCCGCAGGTCGTTGCCGTCTCCCACGCCATCCACGAATACGGCTTCTGGCTGTTGATCGCGGTGGTGCTGGCCCATGCCGGTGCCGCCTTCTACCACCACCTGTTCCAGCGCGATGCGACCTTGTCCCGCATGTTGCCGCGTGGCTGGCTCGCCTCTCCCCACAAGGACTGACCGATGAACCTGAAACTGACCACCCCGGCCGCCGTGGCCGCCGCCCTGGCCGGCATGCTGGCCACCGCTCCGGCGTTCGCCGCCGACTATGCGCAGGCGCCCGGCGCCGGCTCGATCCTGGTGTTCGCCACCAAGTACGACGGTGAAGTGTTCACCGGCAGCTTCCCGGGCTTTGCCACCAAGCTCAGCTTCGACCCGGCCAACCCGGCCGCGGGCTCGCTGGACGTGGTGATCCCGCTGGCCAGTGCCAAGAGTGGCAACAGCGACCGCGATTCGACCCTGCAGACCGCCGACTTCTTCAACGTCGGCAAGTTCGCCACCGCGCGCTACACCGCCAAGGGCTTCCGCGCGGTGGGCAATGACCAGTTCGCTGCCGACGGCACGCTGGAACTGCGCGGCGTCAGCAAGCCGGTCACCCTCACCTTCACCTGGAAGCCGGGCACCCAGCCGGTGTTGACCGGCAAGGCCACGGTCAAGCGCCTGGACTTCGGCGTCGGCAGCGGTGACTGGGCCGACACCAAGACCATCCCGGATGAGACCGCGATCAGCACGATCGTGAAGTTCGACGCGAAATAAACCGCGTCTGGTAGTGCCGGCCGCTGGCCGGCATCACCGGGCACGGCGGGGTTGCGGCCAGCGGCCGGCACTACCGATCGACGGCCAGCCAGGCCTGAACCGTGGCGGCGTCGAACGGCCAATCCAGCTCGCGGTCGCCGCGCTCGTCTCGCAGCACCGGCACCCGCGCGCCGTAGCGCGATTCCAGCGCCGGCTGGTCATCCAGGAACACCGATTCGAACTCCGGCGCCCTGGCCTTGGCCAGCTCGGCAAGGGCCATGTCGCACAGGTGGCAGTCGTCACGCTGGAACAGAGTCAACACCGGATGGATCCCCCTGGCGGAAATGCTGCGCCGCAGCCATGGAAGTGCGGCGTGAACCGCTAGAATAGCCGTCTCTTCCGGTACCCGCAGTACGGCAACCATGGCTGTCAGCACGTTCGACGTTTTCAAGATCGGCATTGGCCCGAGCTCCTCACACACCGTCGGGCCGATGAAGGCTGCCGAGCGATTCATCCACCGCTGGCTGCTCGATCCGGGCCGTCTGCACGAGGTCGCACGCATCCGTGCCGATGTCTACGGCTCGCTGGCGCTGACCGGCCGCGGCCACGGCACCGACAAGGCGATCCTGCTGGGTCTGGAAGGCCAGCGGCCGAACCTGATCGACCCGGACATCATTCCGGCCACGCTGGAGCGCATCCGCAGCAGCAAGCGCATCCAGCTGATGGGCCAGCACGAGATCGCCTTCGACGAGAAACGCGACCTCGGCATGAACAAGCGCCAGAAGCTGCCGTACCACACCAACGGCATGCGCTTCACCGCGTACAACGCCGACGACGAAGTGATCGCCACCCGCGATTACTACTCCGTCGGCGGCGGCTTCGTGGTCAACCAGGACGACGCGGCCGATGACCGCATCGTGCCCGACGAAACCCCGCTGCCCTACCCGTTCAAGAGCGGCGACGAGCTGCTGGCGCAGACCGCGCGCAGCGGCCTGAGCATTGCCCAGCTGATGTTCGAGAACGAAAAGTGCTGGCGCAGCGAGGACGAGATCCGCGCGCAGCTGCGCGAGATCTGGAGTGCGATGCAGTCGTGCGTGGCGCGCGGCATCCGCGAGGAAGGCGTGCTGCCGGGTGGCCTGAAGGTTGGCCGTCGTGCACCGGCGCTCTACCGCGAGCTGTCGTCGAAGCCGGAAGCGGCAATGCGCGACCCGCTGACCACGCTGGACTGGGTCAACCTGTACGCGCTGGCGGTGAACGAAGAGAACGCCGCCGGTGGCCGCGTGGTGACCGCGCCGACCAACGGTGCGGCCGGCGTGCTGCCGGCGGTGCTGCATTACTTCGACCGCTTCTGCCCCGGCGCCAACGAGCAGCGCGTATTCGATTTCCTGCTGACCTCGGCAGCGATCGGCATCCTGTACAAGGAAAACGCCTCGATCTCCGGCGCCGAAGTCGGCTGCCAGGGCGAAGTGGGCGTGGCCTGCTCGATGGCGGCGGGTGGCCTGGTCGCGGCGCTGGGTGGCAATCCCAGCCAGATCGAGAATGCCGCGGAAATCGGCATGGAACACAACCTCGGCCTGACCTGCGACCCGATCGGTGGCCTGGTCCAGATCCCCTGCATCGAACGCAATGCGATGGGCGCAGTGAAGGCGATCAACGCCTCGCGCATGGCGATGCGTGGCGACGGCAAGCACAAGGTGTCGCTGGACAAGGTGATCAAGACCATGCGCGATACCGGCCGCGACATGCAGGACAAGTACAAGGAAACCAGCCGCGGTGGGCTGGCGGTGAACGTCATCGAGTGTTGAGGTCGACCGGGCCCGGCGCGATGGCGTCGGGCCGCAGGTCGAATCTGCCCGGTCGGACGACACCGTCACCGCGTTCCGGTTAGGCTCGGGGCTTCCCCTGTCCCGGATTGCCCCATGCGCGTAATCGCTGCCGCCCTGCTTGCCTGCCTGCCGCTGCCTGCCCTGGCCGCGCCCACTTACGGGCCGCGGCTGGAGGGTTTCGACTACGGCTATCCGGTAAAGACCTTCGCGCTGGAATCACAGCGGCAGCCGCTGGAGATGGCCTACCTGGACATCGCGCCGAAGAAGGCACCCATCGGCGTGGTGGTGCTGCTGCACGGCAAGAACTTCTGTGCGGCCACCTGGAAGGAATCGATCAAGCCGCTGGTTGCCGCCGGTTACCGGGTAATTGCCCCGGACCAGGTGGGTTTCTGCAAATCCAGCAAGCCCGAGCGCTACCAGTACAGCTTCGCGCAGCTGGCGGCCAACACCCATGCCCTGCTGCAACAGCTGCAACTGGGTGATGTACCGGTGCACCTGGTCGGTCATTCGATGGGCGGCATGCTGGCGGTGCGCTACGCGCTGATGTTCCCGCAGGACCTGCGCAGCCTGTCGCTGGTCAATCCGATCGGGCTGGAGGACTGGAAGGCGCTGGGTGTTCCCTGGCGCAGCGTGGACGCGTGGTACGCCGGCGAAATGAACATCAGCTATGACAGCATCCGCCGCTACCAGCTGGACGTGTACTACGACGGCAAATGGAAGCCGGCGTATGAACCGTGGGCGCGGATGCAGTCGGGCATGTACGAAGGCCCGGGCAAGCAGGCCGTTGCATGGAGCCAGGCCTTGGCCTCGGACATGGTGTTCAACCAGCCGGTGGTCTACGAACTGAAGAACCTGCAGGTGCCGACCACGCTGTTCATCGGCCAGAAGGACCGCACCGCGATCGGCCGTGACCTGGCGCCGCCTGCGGTCAAGGCGACGTTGGGCAACTATCCGGTGCTCGGCAAGGCGGCAGCCGCGGCGATTCCCGGCGCGACGCTGATCGAGTTCGCCGAACTGGGACATTCGCCACAGGTACAGGACCCCAAGCAGTTCAACAGCGCATTGTTGAAGGCGCTGAAGTCGCGCTGACCGACGGGCCCCTGTAGAGCCGAGCCCATGCTCGGCTCCTCGGGCAGGATGGAACGACGCCAGTACGAGCCGAGCATGGGCTCGGCTCTACACAAGCGATGCGATCAACTTACGATGCGCAGCACGTCATCCAGCAGCGCAGCGGCGGTGACTTCCGCGCCCGCACCTGGCCCCTGGATCAACAAGGGTTGGCGGTGGTAGCGATCGCTGTGGATGGCCACGCGGTTGTCGGTGCCTGCCCCCTGCGCCAGCGGATGATCGGCCGGCAACTCGCGCAGGCCCACCTGCGCACCCTCGCCGTCAACACGGCCAACGAAACGCAACACACGGCCGTTGTCGCGTGCCTGCTGCCAACGCGCCTGCAGTGGCGCATCCAACTGCTCCAGTGCAGCCACTGCGTCCTCCAGTGGCAACGCTGCCAGCGCTTCAGGCACCAGTGAATCCACCTGCACCTGCGAGGCATCCAGCGCCAGCCCGCTGCTGCGCGCCAGGATCAGCAGCTTGCGGCGCACGTCCTCGCCGGACAGGTCCAGTCGCGGGTCCGGTTCGGTATAACCGGCCGCCAGCGCCTCGCGCACCGCCGCCGAGAACGGCGACTGGCCGTCATAGCGATGGAACAGCCACGCCAACGAACCGGACAGCACGCCCTCGATGGCATGGATATGGTCGCCACCGGCGACCAGCGCGCGCAGGCTGCTCAACAATGGCAGGCCGGCACCGACGGTAGCGCTGTCGCCATAACGCGCGCCACTGTCGGCACAGCTTTCCGCAATGGCCTGCGCACGAGCCAGCTGCGCACCACGGCCCAGCTTGTTGGCGGTCACCACGTGCACGCCGCGCGCCAGCCACTGCACATGGCGCGCGGCGACGTCTTCGCTGGCAGTTGCGTCGACCACCACATCACCACGCTCCAGTCCTTCGGCGCTGGCCCACGGCGGCGAGCTGAGGCCGTCACGCGGTGCGCGCCGTGCCAGCTCCAGCGGCAACGCCAGATCGCGGTCGATCGCCAGCGCGGTGCGCGAATTGGCCAGCCACTGCACGCTGGGCAGTTCCAGCCCACGTGCCTGCAACGCCTGGTAGCGCTGCACGAAGGCCGAGCCCACCGTGCCCGTGCCGAGCAGCGCCAGCCGCCCCACGCCAAGTGCAGGAACTTCAGCGGCGAGCGCGCTCATGCGTCCACCACCTGTTTGCGGCGCGCGGCTGCATCGATCACGGCTTCGGCGCGCTGCAATGCGGCACCGAGATCGGCCAGCAGGTCACGCTCGGCCTCGATGCCGACCGACAGGCGCAGCAGCCCTTCGCTGATGCCGGCGGCGGAACGCGCTTCGGCGGTCATCGCCGCATGGGTCATGGTGGCCGGATGCGCGATCAGGCTTTCGACGCCGCCCAGCGATTCGGCCAGGGTGAAACAGCGCAGGCCATCGACGAAGGCACGCACTGCGGCATGCGGATCATCACCTTCGCACGCGGCCAGTTCGAACGACAGCATCGCGCCGAAACCATTCTGCTGGCGGGCGGCGATGGCGTGGCCGGGGTGATCGGCCAGGCCCGGGTAGTACACCGCGCCGACGGCCGGATGCTGGTCCAGCAGGGCAACGATCGACGTGGTGTTCTCCTGGTGCACGCGCAGGCGCGCATCCAGCGTGCGCAGGCCGCGCAGGGTCAGGAAGGCGTCGAACGGGGAACCGGTCAGGCCCAGCGCGTTGCCCCACCACACCAGCTGCTCGTGCAATGCCGGATCGCGCGCGACCACCGCACCGCCCACCACATCGCTGTGGCCATTGATGTACTTGGTGGTGGAATGCAGCACAAGGTCCGCACCGAACGACAGCGGCTGCTGCAGGGCCGGCGACAGGAACGTGTTGTCGACCACCACGAGCGCACCGGCCTTGTGCGCGGCATCGATGACAAAGCGCAGGTCGGTGATGCGCAGCAGCGGGTTGGACGGCGTTTCCACCAGCACCAGCTTCGGCTGGGTGGCCAGCGCCTGCGCCAGCGCGCGCGGATCGGTCAGGTCGGCGGTGACCAGCTCGAAGTGGCCCTTCTTCGCCAGCGCATTGAACAGGCGCCAGCTGCCGCCGTACGCATCGTGCGGCACGACCAGAGTATCGCCCGGCTGCAGCAGCGCGTTCAGCACCAGGTTGATCGCGCCCATGCCGGTCGCAGTGATGACGCCACCGGCGCCGCCCTCCAGTTCCGCCAGCGCTTCACCCAGCAGGTCACGCGTGGGGTTGCCGCTGCGCGTGTAGTCATACTGCCGCTTGTTGCCGAAGCCTTCGAAGCTGAAATTCGACGACAGCACGATCGGCGGCGTGACCGCCCCATGCGCGGTGTCACGATCGATGCCGGCGCGGACGGCGGCGGTGGTGCGACTACAGGACGGCTCGTTGGCGTGCAGGCTCATGCGGACTCTCCAGAAGTGCGGAAGGCGGTGGCGAGGATCGCGTCGATGCGATCGGTTTCTTTGAGGAAGGCGTCGTGGCCGTAGGGCGAGCGCAGTACGCGCAGGCTGCCGCGCGGGCCCAGCCCTTCGACCAGGCCGACCAGGTCGGCCAGCGGCACCAGGCGATCGCCCTCCACGGCTACCACCACGGTGGGCGGCAGGATCGCAGCAGGGTCGACGCGATGCAGGTCGATCGATTCGGACAGGCGCAGGTAGGCGGTCACCGGCGTGCGCGCGACATACTGCGCGCCGGCAGCGTCAAGATAGTCTTCGGCGGCGACGCGCACGCGGCCATTGATCACTTCCGGTGCGGCGTCGAAGCGCTCGCCGAATTCTTCCGGCGTGCGGTAGCTGAGCATGGCGAACTGCCGTGCCAGCGCCAGCCCGTGGTCTTCACCGCACTGCAGCTGGCCCAGCGCGACCGCGCGGCGCTGCAATGCGCGCCAGGCGGCGGCATACGGGTGTGGGCGGTGCGCACCACTGGCCAGCACCAGCTGGCGCACGCGGGCACGATGCCGGATCGCGAACTGCTGGCCGACCAGCGCGCCATACGAGTAGCCGACGAAGGCCTTCAGCGTGCGGATACCCAGATGATCCAGCAGCAGTGCCAACGCATCAGCCTGGTCGGCGGTATCGATCGGCACATCCAGAGCACCGTCGGCACCGATGAAATCGAAGGCCAGCACGCGCAGCTGCTGCGGATCCAGCGCGCGGCCGCTGCCCACCAGGTCCTCGGCCCAACCCTTCTCGCTGAACTGTGCGTTGGACGCCACATGGCGATGGGCAGAAATGCCACCGGCCAGCACCACCACCGGCGCAGTGGCCGGACCGACCCACTCATAGCGCAGGCGCACCGGGCTGGGGCCGGCGTGACGCATCGACAGCACCGCGGCGAACTCACCGCGCTCGGCATGCATACGGTCTTCGACCGGCACGCTGACGGGGACAAAGGGTTCGGGGCGAATGGCGGTACTGGCGGCGAAGCTCATGGCGGGATCCGGTTGGGGAATCGGCCATCGAGCCTTCGCGGGCCCGCGTTCGAGATGCACGTGCGGTGCATGGTTCGAACCATCTTTCGGTGGACGCCACGGTCCCCGCAGGATTTGGCACCTACGCAGACGCTTTCGCATCTGCGGGCTGCCCCGGCTTCAAAGGGCCTGTCCCTCTGCCGGTCTCGATGGTGGGGCCACGATGCCAGCCCTTTCGCGCACTGTCAATCCCTTCATGCGGATAAAGCGATGAATATTTTCCGACTCCACTCTGCGAGCGCCGTCGCGCCCGTTCCGTTCAGGATCAAGTACAGTCCCGGCGGTCCTTTTCACTGGAACCGCCGATGCCGCGCCTGCCCCTGTCCTGCCTGCTGTTGGCTCTGCTGACGAGCGCGACTGCACACGCTGGCGACTGGCGCCAGGGCTGGGGACTGATTCCCCCCTCCGGCCCAGCCACCCGCGCAGGCAGTGTCGAGGGCGCCCCCCCCATGGCCCAGCTGCGCCTGCAGCCGGTCGGCACGCAATGGCAGGCCCGGATCGACAATGGGCTGGCAGGACCGCTGCAGATCCAGCTGCGCGCTGCACCCGGACACCCGGTCGAAGGCCTCCCGGTCGAGTCGCTGATCCAGGGCGACAGCAGCCTGGTGGTCGGTCACCTGCCCGCCCCGCTCAATGGCCGCGCGCTGGACCTGCGCCTGCATTCGGTGCCGGGCAATCCAGCCGCACAGGCCGAGGATGTCGCCTACCGCCTGCCGTTCGATGCGGCCCGTCCGCGCGTGGACCAGGCGCCGCAGGGGCGGTTCAGCCACGATGACGAGGAGAACCGCGACGCGGTCGACTTCGCGCTGCCGGAGGGCACGCTGGTACTGGCCGCGCGCGAGGGCACGGTGATGCAGATCCAGGATGGCTTCCGTGGCAACGGCCAGGACCGCGAACGCGATGCTGGTCGCGCCAACTTCATCCGCGTGCTGCACAGCGACGGCAGCATGGCGCTGTACGGCCACCTGCAGGCCGGCGGCATGCGCGTGCGTCGCGGCCAGGCGGTGGGCGCCGGGCAGCCGATCGGCCTGTCCGGCAACAGTGGCTACAGCAGCGCGCCGCACCTGCACTTCGTGGTGCAGGTCAACCGCGGCATGGGCCTGCGCTCGGTGCCGGCACGCATCTTCACCGAGCAGGGCCAGCTGCAGTTCGCCCGCCAGGGCGAGGCCGAGGGCGGCATTGGGCGCTGAACGGCCCCGGCCGGTATAATCGGGCGCTTATCTCTTTGAAAAGCGCCCCGGGCGGGCGCCACTGCCATGTCCGAAGTCGCCAACGAAGCGTCGCGTCGCCGCACCTTCGCCATCATTTCCCACCCTGACGCCGGCAAGACCACGCTGACCGAAAAGCTGCTGCTGTTCGGAGGCGCGATCCAGATGGCCGGTTCGGTCAAGGGCCGCAAGGCCGCCCGCCACGCCACCTCCGACTGGATGGCGCTGGAAAAGGAGCGCGGCATCTCCGTCACCTCCTCGGTGATGCAGTTCCCGTACGAAGGCAAGATCGTCAACCTGCTCGACACCCCCGGCCACGCCGACTTCGGCGAGGACACCTACCGCGTGCTGACCGCGGTGGACTCGGCGCTGATGGTGATCGACGTGGCCAAGGGCGTGGAAGAGCGCACCATCAAGCTGATGGAAGTGTGCCGCCTGCGCGACACGCCCATCATGACCTTCATCAACAAGCTCGACCGCGAAGGCAAGGATCCGATCGAGCTGCTGGATGAAGTGGAAACCGTGCTGGGCATCCAGTGCGCGCCGGTCACCTGGCCGATCGGCATGGGCCAGCGCCTGAAGGGCGTCGTCCACCTGCTGACCGGCGAAGTGCACCTGTACGAGCCGGGCCGCAACTTCACCCGCCAGGACTCGACCATCTTCCCGTCCATCGATGCCCCCGGCCTGGCCGAGAAGATCGGTGCACAGATGCTGGCCGACCTGCGCGACGAACTGGAACTGGTGCAGGGCGCCAGCCATCCGTTCGACCTGGACGCCTACCGCGCCGGCAAGCAGACCCCGGTGTTCTTCGGCTCGGGCGTGAACAACTTCGGTGTGCAACCGCTGCTGGATTTCTTCGTCGAGCATGCGCCGTCCCCGCAGGCACGCTCCACCACCGGCCGCGAGATCGCCCCGGAAGAGAACAAGCTGACCGGCTTCGTGTTCAAGATCCAGGCCAACATGGACCCGCAACACCGTGACCGCGTGGCGTTCATGCGCGTCTGCTCGGGCCGATTCAGCGCTGGCATGAAGACCTTCCACGTACGCACCGGCAAGGAAATGAAGCTGGCCAACGCACTGACCTTCATGGCCAGCGATCGTGAAATCGCCGCCGAAGCCTGGCCGGGCGATGTGATCGGCATCCACAACCACGGCACCATTTCCATCGGCGATACCTTCACCGAAGGCGAAGCGGTCACCTTCACCGGCATCCCCAACTTCGCCCCGGAACTGTTCCGCCGCGCACGCCTGCGTGATCCGCTCAAGCTCAAGCAGCTGCAGAAGGGCCTGGCTCAGCTGTCCGAGGAAGGCGCGACCCAGTTCTTCCGCCCGCTCACCAGCAACGACCTGATTCTGGGTGCGGTCGGCGTGCTGCAGTTCGACGTCGCCGCCTACCGACTGAAGGACGAGTACGGCGTGGAAGCCACCTTCGAGCCGGTCAGCGTGACCACCGCGCGTTGGGTCCACTGCAGCAACGAGAAGAAGCTTGAAGAGTTCCGCGAGAAGAACGCGCTGAACCTGGCACTGGATGCGGCCGGACACCTGGTCTACCTGGCACCGACCCGGGTCAACCTGCAGCTGGCGCAGGAACGCTCGCCGGATGTGCGCTTCTCGGCCACCCGCGAAGCGGCGCATACGGTTTCGGTGGGCTGATGCCAAGGGGTCGGATCCCTTTCCGCAGGAAAGGGCTCTGACCCAGCCGTCGCGGGCGGTTCATCCACGCATGGCGTGGATCTACCGATCATGGGTTCATCGGCGCAATGCAGGGATTCACCCACCATACGGTGACGGGCGTGCACATGTCGCCCATCGCGGCGATGATAGGGGGACGCGGGTCCCCCACCCCGTGACCGATGCCCACGCCCATGTCCACGACGTCCATTGCTTCGATCCGTGAAGAAATCGCCAGCGCCCTGACCCATGGTCTAGGCGCGGTATTCGCCCTGGCCGCCAGCGCGGTGTTGATCACCCTGGCTGCGATCTACGGCGACGGCTGGCAGCTGGCCAGCGCGATCGTCTTCGGTATCGCGCTGTTGCTGCTGTACACCGCCTCCACCCTGTACCACGCCATCCAGCATCCGGTCGCCAAGGGCCGGTTGAAGGTGTTCGACCACTGCGCGATCTATGTGCTGATCGCGGGCACCTATACCCCGTTCACCCTGATCGGCCTGCGCGGCCCGTGGGGCTGGGGCCTGTTCACCGCGATCTGGGCGCTGGCGCTGGGCGGCGTGGTGTTCAAGCTGTTCTACACCGGCCGCTTCAAGGTGCTCTCCACGGTGATCTACATCGCCATGGGCTGGCTGGTGGTGGTGGCGATCAAGCCGATGTGGGCCTCCATCGACGGCGGCACCCTCGCCTGGCTGTTCGCCGGCGGCCTGTCGTACACGCTGGGCACCTACTTCTACCACCGTGAATCGATCCCGTACTCGCACGCGATCTGGCACCTGTTCGTGATCGGTGGCAGTGTCTGCCACTTCGTCGCCGTCACCATGCAGGTGCTGTAAACGGCCGCGCACGGGCCGCGTGTGCACACCATGCACATGGACGCTTCGCGCCCTGTCCACGAAGAGGAGGCAACCATGGCAGCGTGAATGCTGCCGCCTCCCCTGCCGCAAAGCGCACGACCCCCTGGCGCCTCCGCCGCCCCGGCCCACGAGGCCGGCGCTGGCTTACGATCCTGATCTTCCTGCTGGCAGCGATCCTGCTGCTGATCGCGTTGTGGGACTGGAACTGGTTCAAGGGACCGGTGGAGCGCGCGGTGCAGGCCCGCACCGGCCGTGTGCTGCACATCGGGAACCTTGATGTCGACCTCGGCCGCACCAGTACCATCCGCGCCGATGCGATCACCTTCGCCAATGCAAGCTGGGCAAAGCAGCCTGACATGGCCAGCGCCGACCGCGTCGAGATCGACGTGCGGGTCTGGCCCCTGCTCCGCGGCAGCGTGCAGCTGCCCGAAGTGCGCCTGACCCGGCCGGACGTGCTGCTGGAAACCGCTCCGCGCAAGGGCGACCCGGGCAACTGGGATTTCCTCGGTGGCAGCACCGGCGGGACCAGTCCGCAGCTCAAACGGCTGCGCATCGACGATGGGCGCCTGCAGTTCCTCGATGCGCTGGGCCGCACTGATATCCGCGTGGACATGCGCAGCGGCCAGCCGAAACAGGCCGACGCTGCGCCACCGCTTCTGGTACAGGGCAAGGGACACTGGCAGGGCAATCCATTCACCCTGCATGGCGGCACCGAATCACCGCTTGAGCTGACCGACAGCGACCACCCGTTCCGCATCCATCTTGATGGTCGGGCAGGCGCCACCCACGCGGTGGCCAGTGGCACGCTGACCAATCCCTTCCAGCTGCGTGTGTTCGATCTGCAGTTCGCGCTCAGCGGCCAAGACCTGGCCGACCTCTACCCGCTGCTCGGCATTGCCATTCCGCCGTCGCCCCCTTATGCGTTGAACGGCCGCCTCAAGCGCGACCACGACGTCTGGCGCTATGAGCAGTTCACCGGCAAGGTCGGCGACAGTGATCTCGGCGGCAACCTGCAGTTCGAAGTGGGCGGCGCACGGCCGCGGCTGACGGCCACGCTGGAATCCAAACGGCTGGACTTCGATGATCTGGCCGGCTTCGTCGGTGCCCCGCCAAAGACCGGCGGCGGCGAAACCGCCAACGCAGAACAGAAGGCCGAGGCCGCACGGGTGGCTGCCCGTGCACGCGTGCTGCCCGACACGCCCTACAACCTCGGCAAGCTGCGCGCGATGGATGCCGACGTGCGCTGGAAGGCCCATCGCATCAACGCGCCGTCATTGCCGCTGGACGACATGGACGCGCACCTGTTGCTGGATGACGGCGTGCTGAGGCTGGACCCGCTGAACTTCGGCGTCGCCGGTGGCGACATCCGCAGCACCATTCGCATGGACGCGCGTCGTCCGCAGATCAGCACCGCGCTGAAGGCCAGCGTGCGCGGCGTACAGCTGGGCCAGTTGTTCCCGGACGCGAAACTGGCTGAACAGGCCAAAGGCGGCATCGGCGGCGAAGTGGACCTGAGCGGCCGCGGCAACTCGATCGCCGCCATGCTCGGCAGCAGCAATGGCAAGGTCGGCCTGGCGATGGGCCGTGGCCATGTCGGCAACCTGGTGATGGAACTGGCCGGCCTGGACATCACCGAGTCGCTGAAATTCCTGGTGACCGGCGACAAGCAGATTCCCCTGCGCTGCGCCTTCGCCGACTTCGGCGTGCGCGACGGCCAGATGACCAGCCAGGCATTGGCGGTGGACACCACCGACACGATTCTCATCGGCGAAGGCACGGTCAGCCTGCGCGACGAGACCCTGGACCTGCTGCTGAAACCGCGCCCCAAGGACAAGAGCATCCTGGTACTGCGCTCACCGTTGCACATCGCTGGCACCTTCAAGGATCCGTCATTCCGCCCGGACTTCAAGGCGTTGGGTATTCGTGGCGCCGTGGCATTGGCACTGGGCAGCATCGCGCCGCCGGCGGCATTGCTGGCGACCATCGAACTGGGGCCGGGCAAGGATGCCGACTGCGGGGGGCAGTATGCGAAGTAGGATTACAGGTTGTTCGCGGCGCCTGCATTGATGTTGGCTTGAGGAGGACGGGTGACGCAGGCAGGACACGCCGCAAGTACATCCCTGTAGGCTCGATGGCGCCTTGCTCGTGTGCGCTGTCCTGCGCACACGGCAAGACCAGGTTGGGCGTCCTGCCCAACCCGCCCGAGGCATGCCTCGGGCCCATGGCGCCAACGGTCCTGCCTGCGTCACCCGTCCCCCTCCCGACAGTTTCCTGCGCGCGCGGAACGAGAGCGAAATTCAGAATCAAAAGAAGAAGGCAAAGTCAAAAGCGGTTGCCAACCAAGGTTGGCAGCTACCAAAGGCGAGGCACCGCGCATGTACGCACCGCGCTCGCAGGAACGTGTCCAGAGGCGGAGGGTGCGGCTGGGCAGGACCGTGAGGCGCATGGATGCGCCGATCGAGCCCCCATGGATGGGTTTACGGCGTGTCCTGCCCAGCCGCACCCTCCCGCCTCCCCATGCATCAGGAAGGCGCTGCGCTCAGCTCTGGCTCTGGCTCTGGCTTCGAAAAGCGGGCCGGCGGGCCGCAGGCCCGCCAGCGAACACCTCACCCCGCCACGATGTACTGCTGCAGCTGGTCCAGCTCCCTGCGCTGCGCATCGATCACCGACTTCACCAGGTCGCCGATGGAAATCACCCCCAGCACCTGCGCGCCCTCCACCACCGGCAGATGGCGGATGCGATAGTCGGTCACCAACTGCAGACAGTGCTCCACCTGCTCGCCCGGCGAGACCGTCACCACCTGCGCCGTCATGATCTCCGCCACCGCCGTATCGCGTGACGAACGATCACGCAGCACGATCTTGCGTGCGTAATCGCGCTCGGACAGGATGCCGACCAACCGCGGCCCGTCCATCACCAGCACCGCACCGATGCCCTTCTCCGCCATCAACCGGATCGCATCGATCACCGCCGCCTCCGGCGCGACCGCATGTACTTCAGGAGACTTGCCGTCCAACAGTTGCCGTACCGTCGTCATCTGCCTGCCCTCCGAGGGTGGGTTGCAGTGCCGAGTCTGCCACGGCGGATGCTAGCCACGCGTCAACCAGGTACAGCGGCCGCTGCTTGGACTCTTCGTACAGCCGTCCCAGGTACTCACCGATCAGGCCCAGCGCAATCAACTGCACCCCGCCCAGGAACAGGATCACCGCCATCATCGTCGGCCAGCCCGCCACCCGGTCGCCATACAGCGCCGCCTTCACGATCACCCATACGCCGAAGACGAAGGCCACCGCTGCCGTTGCCAGTCCCAGGTAGGTCGCCGCCCGCAGCGGCACGGTGGAAAAGCCGGTAATGCCCTCCAGCGCGAAGTTCCACAGCCGCCACAGACTGAACTTGCTGGTGCCGGCCACTCGCGCGTGACGGTGATAGGGCACTGCGATCCGCTTGAAACCGACCCAGCTGAAAAGCCCCTTCATGAAACGGTGGCGCTCGCGCATCTCGCGCAGCGCACTCAACGCACGTGGCGACAGCAGGCGGAAATCACCGGTATCGGCCGGGATCGGCGTGCGCGACAGGCGCCCCATCACCCGGTAGAACACCGCCGCCGTGGCACGCTTGATCCAGGCCTCACCATCGCGGGCCATGCGCGTGCCGTAGACGTTGTCATGGCCCTCGCGCCAGCGCGCGACGAATTCCGGTACCAGCTCCGGCGGATCCTGGCCGTCGGCGTCAAGGATCATCGCCGCTCCGTCGCGCACCAGGTCCAGGCCAGCGGTCAGCGCGGCTTCCTTGCCGAAGTTGCGCGAGAGCTTCAGCGCGGACACCCGCGCATCGGACTGGGCCAGGCGGGCGATCACCTCCCAGGTGCTGTCATGGCTGCCGTCATCCACATAGAGGATGTGGCCTTCGATATCGGGCATGCCGTCCAGCACGGCACACAACCGCGGATGCAGCAACGGCAGTGCCAGGGCCTCGTTGTAGGCGGCGATGACAAAGGTAAGCCGTTCGCGGGTCATGCCCCGATTGTACGTTGCCGCGCCCGCAGATCAGGCGTCGTGGGCCCTCATTCTTCCGACAGGTACGCGGCCCCGCCCAGCTGCCGTGCCTGCCGCTGGATCCACGCCGCGCGCCGCTGTACGTACGGCCCTGGTTTTGCCGCGTTGTAGCGCCGCGGTGCCGGCAGCACCGCCGCCAGCCGCGCGCTCTCGGCCGGGCTCAAGCGCGCCGCGTCCTTGCCCCAGAACGTCTGCGCCGCTGCTTGCGCCCCGTACACGCCATCACCGAACTCGGCGATGTTGGCGTACACCTCAAGGATGCGCTCCTTCGGCCACAGCGCTTCGATCAGCACCGTGTACCAGACCTCCAGGCCCTTGCGGATCCAGCTGCGGCCCTGCCAGAGGAACAGGTTCTTGGCCACCTGCTGGCTGATCGTGCTGGCGCCACGCAGGCGCCCGCCCTTGGCATTGTGGTCGCGGGCCTTTTCGATGGCCTGCAGGTCGAAGCCGTTGTGTTCGGGGAAGCGCTGGTCTTCGGCCGCCACCAGCGAGATCGGCAGGCTCGGGGCCATCTGGTCCAGGTCGCGCCACTGGTAATGCAGGCGATACGACCAGTCAGCCTCGCCCAGCGCCTCGCCATAGCGCCACAGCATGACCGTGGACACCGGAGGATCGATGAACCGCAGCACCAGCACCTGCAGGCAGCTGAAGGCTGCCAGCAGCACCGGCAGCCACAGCAGCTGTTTCCAGCGCCAGCGCCTGCGGCGCGGGACGTCCGCCCCGGCCTCCACCTTGTGCTGCTCTCCCCCTGCCCCCATTACTGGTGCATCCTTCTTCTGTCTGGTTGTCGGCGCATTATCCGGCAACCGCCCTCGTTTACGCGCGATATGAGCCGATGACCGCCAACTCCGATTCCCTGATCCGCTTCCTGCTCCCCGACGCTGGCGTCCGTGGTGTCCATGTGCGCCTGCAGGCCACCTGGCAGGAAATCCTGTCCCACGCCGCGTACCCGGATACGGCCGCCGAACTGCTCGGCGAGGCCTGCGTGGCCTCGGCGCTGTTCACCGGCCACACCAAGATCGATGGCCGCCTCTCGATCCAGCTGCGCAGCAGCACCGCCCTGCGCACCCTGTTTGCTGAATGCACCGCCGCAGGCACCCTGCGCGGTATTGCCCAGCTCAGCGAAGGCGTCGACGCGCCGCGCGACCTGTCCAGCCTGGGCGACGACGCCCTGCTCGCGATCACCATCGAAAACCCTGGCCTGGACCCGCGCGAGCCGCAGCGCTACCAGAGCCTGGTCGCGCTGACAGCGCCGGAGCTGGACGAAGCCTTCGAGGATTACTTCCGCCAGTCCGAGCAGCTGCCGACCCGCCTGCTGCTCGCGGCCGACCGCAACGGTGCCGCCGGCCTGCTGCTGCAGAAGCTGCCGGGCGACGAGGGCGACGAGGATGGTTGGGCGCGCGCCAGCGCATTGTTCGAAACCCTGGGCAAGGCAGAGCTGCTGGCCACCCCGGCCGAGCAGCTGCTGCACCGCCTGTTCCACGAGGAGAAGCCGGCGCTGATGGGCGAGAAGCCGCTGTCCTTCGCCTGCTCCTGCTCCCGTGAACGGGTCGCGTCGATGCTGCAGTCGCTGGGCGAGGACGAGGCGCGTGCCGCGGCCGCGGACACCGGCGCCGTCGAGGTCCGTTGCGAATTCTGCGGGCGGGAGTATCACTTTCCTTTGACGGAGTTCGGCATACTGTTCCACGGTGCCGAGGGGACTGTACCGGCGCCTGAGCGGCTTCAGTAAACGGCTTGTCTTGCATCTGGGGGGATCAAGGCTTGTTAAGAATTCATAAACACCCTAGGATCAAGTTCCCGTATCTTCGGGAACTTCCGTTGTTCGTCCCTGTCTGAACTGGTCCGATGCGTACCTTCCTGCGTCTACCGCTGGCTCTGATGATCGCCCTTGGCGCGATCACGGGCGTGCATGCGCAGAGCAAGGACACCCGGACCGTGCTGCCGGTGTGGAACAAGGGCAGCGGCAAGGTCGAAGCCCTGCTGTACCTGGAGCCCACCGGCGAACAGGCGGCTGGCGCCCGCTGGCACTTCGGCCGCAATTCGCTGGATGCCGCCTTCGGCCTGTCGTCGGGCGATTCGCTGGGCCTGCTCTGCAACAGCAGCAGTGGAACCAGCATGAGCGGCCTGGCCAGTCACTGCATGCTGGCCAGCCTCGGCGACGAAGATGACCTCAACAGCCGCCGCTTCAGCGGCACCGCCGCGCTGAACCGCGGCAACAGTCGTCTGGGCATCACTGCCGGTACCGGCCGTGAAACCCTGCCGGCATGGCTGGCAGGCCCCAACAAGACGCCGTCATTGCGCGCCGAGCAGAATGATCTGACCGTGTTCGCGCAGAAGAACATCGGGCGCGAAGGCTTCGTTTCCATCGCCGGTACCTATGCCAAGGCCCGCCTGGTTCCGCTGGCCGACGCTTCGCCGGCCCTGGTCGACCGCTGGGACAGCAAGAGCCTGAGCATCGGTGCCGGCTACGGCAACTTCACCGGCAGCATCATCGGTCGCGTCGTCGACGTACCGGGCAAGCCTGGCAAGTGGGAAGGCCTGGGAATCGGCCTGACCTGGCGTACCCCTTGGTCCGGCCAGCTCACCGTGGGCGCGGAGAACGTGATCAGCCGCGGCAAGAATCCGTTCTCGCCGCGCAATGAAAGCAATGACGACGGCACTGTGCCATATGTGCGTTACGAACAGGATCTCTGATCCCACCGCGCGGTTCTTCCTGCAGTGACTTCTCACGGGCGCCGAAAGGCGCCCGTTGCGTATGCGTGATCGCGATACACGCATCGCGCTTTTCGGCGGGTCGGATACCGTGCAGTTCAGTTCGACATGCTGCGATACACGCCGGCGAGCACTTTTTTCATCACTGTGCGCTAACAAACGAGACGAAACTGGCTCGAATGCAACTCAAGTCTTTGATTTTTCGAATTAATTTCAATTTTCACCAAAATCATAGATTTGATTAACACAGCTTTAATTCTTGGCGAACGCCCGCTACTATCGGTTCAGCCCTCGCGATTTGGGAGCGCTTTTCGCTCCCCCGCCGGGCACTAACCCAGCCAAGATTTCTTGGAGAGAGAGAGCCAATGAATTTCCAGTCCAACAAGCTGCGCGACGCCGTTCTGGTCGCGCTCGTTGCCGGTGTGGCATCCACTGCCACCGCCCAGGCCCAGGAAGCGACCAACCTTGACCGCATCTCGGTCACCGGTTCGCGCATCAAGAGCACCGACATCGAAACCTCGCAGCCGGTGCTCAGCCTGACCCGCGCCGACATCGAAAAGCAGGGCGTGACCTCGGTCGCCGACATCCTGCAGCGCGTCGCCGCCAACGGTGCCGCCCTGAACCGTACGTTCAACAACGGCGGTGACGGTTCGGCCGGCGTCAGCCTGCGCAACCTCGGTGCCGAGCGCACCCTGGTGCTGGTCAACGGCCGCCGCTGGACCACTGGTCTGGACGGCAGCGTCGACCTGAACACCATTCCGACTGCGATGATCGAGCGCATCGACATCCTGAAGGACGGCGCCTCGACCATCTACGGTTCGGACGCCATCGCCGGCGTGGTGAACATCATCACCAAGCAGAACTTCGACGGTGCTGAAGTCAACGCCTACAAGGGTCAGTACAGCGCCGGCGACGGCCAGCGTGAAGCATATGACTTCACCCTGGGCACCGTGACCGACCGCGCCTCGATCACCGTCGGCGCGTCCTACGTCAACGAAAAGTCCGTGATGGCCGGCGATCGCAAGATCTCCGCCGGTGGCCCGCCGTTCTTCAGTGGCCAGAGCGCAACCGGCATCCCGGGCAGCTATGTGCGCAACGGCAACCAGTACGTCATCATCAATGGCGTTGAAACCCCGTTCGATGCCAACGTCCACGGCTACAACACTGCACCGGACAACTACCTGCTGACCCCGAACGAGCGCACCTCGCTGTTCGTGCTGGGTTCGTACAACGTGACTGACAACATCACCTTCCGTACCGAGGCGATGTACAACGAGCGCAAGTCCGAGCAGCTGTTGGCATCCATGCCGGTGACCGGCCAGCGTCTGAGCGCGGGCAGCATGTACAACCCGTATGGCGTCGACCTGACGGGCGTCAATCGTCGCTTCAATGAATCCGGTGGTCGTTCGTTCAACCAGAACGTCAAGAACTGGCACTTCTACGGTGGCTTCGAAGGCTTCTTCGAATTTGCCGATCGCAACTTCGACTGGGACGTTGGCTATCGTTACGACAAGACCGACCAGAACGACCTGACCTACGGCCTGTTCAACAGGCAGCGTCTGGCCGAGGCCTATGGCCCGTCGGCTCTGCGCGACGGCAAGCCGGTCTGCTTGAATTCGGCGGGCGCCGTCATTGCCGGCTGTGTGCCGATCAATCCGCTGGGTGGACTGGGCTCCATCTCGCAGGAAGCTCTGGACTACACCTCGTTCACCGCACACGATTCGGCGAGCCTGGTGTCGAAGGGCTACTACGCCAACATCTCCGGTGAGATCGTGCAGCTGCCGGCCGGTGCGCTGGGCTTCGCTGCCGGTTACGAGTACCGCAAGGAAACCGGTCAGTTTGATCCGGACGCCTTCATTGCCTCGGGTCTGAGCACCGGCAACGGTGCGGCACCGACCAAGGGCGGCTACGATCTGAACGAGTTCTTCGTGGAACTGTCGATCCCGGTGCTGGCGGACCTGCCGGGCGCCAAGCTGCTGGACTTCAGCGTGGCATCGCGCTACTCCGACTACAGCAACTTCGGCAACACCACCAACAACAAGTTCGGCTTCCGCTGGAAGCCGATCGACGACCTGATGATCCGCGGTAACTACTCCGAGGGCTTCCGCGCGCCGAGCATCAACAACCTGTATCGCGGCGATACAGACTCCTTCGAGACCTACATCGATCCCTGCTCGTCCAACGCTGGCCTCCGTACCGGCGCGGTTGCCGCCCAGTGTGCCGCACAAGGCGTGCCGGCCAACTTCGTTCAGCCGGGCGCCGGTGCAGGCCGCAAGCAGACGGTTGTGCCGTTCACCTGGCAGGCCAACCCGAACCTGAAGCCCGAAACCTCGACCAGCAAGACGCTGGGCCTGGTGTGGAGCCCGAGCTTCGTCACCGGCCTGAACGTCACTCTGGACTGGTGGCAGATCAAGGTGGAAGACGCCATCACCCGTCCGGCGATCCAGGACATCATGAGCTACTGCTACGGCGGCACCCCGCAGCAGCAGGCAGCCTACTGCGGCCTGATCACGCGTGATCCGAACTACGGCACCGTCAACCAGCGCTACACCATCACCAACGTCAACATGCCGCTGCAGAACCTGGCATCGTACAAGGTGGAAGGCTGGGATCTGGGCCTGGCCTACCGCCTGCCGGAGACCTCGTTCGGTCAGTTCACCATCAGCTGGGACAGCACCTATCTGTCCAAGTGGGACACCAAGTCGACCCAGGACTCGCCGGTTGAAGGCCGTCAGGGCCGTTACCGCGACCAGGATCCGTACTGGCGCATCCGCTCCAACCTGTATGTGGATTGGAGCTACGGTGATTTCGGTGTGAACTGGGGCCTGCGCTACAAGTCCGGCATGCGTGAAGAGTGCCCGTTCGATCCGGCCCAGGATCCGGAGACCTTCCCGTTCTGCTCCGACGGTGCGAAGGGCGAGAACCACATCGCGTCGACCACCTACCACGATATCCAGGTCCGCTACAACACCCCGTGGAAGGGCACCATCATGCTGGGTCTGAACAACGCGTTCGACAAGGATCCGCCGGTGTCCTACTCGGTCCGTGCCAACATGTTCGACCCGCAGTACGACCTGCCGGGCCGCTACATGTACATGCAGTACAAGCAGAAGTTCTGATCGATCCACTGATCGGCTGACGCAGCAACGGCCCCGCAAGGGGCCGTTGTTTTTTGTGCCTTCCAGGCTGCAGCAGCACCAACGGAAAAGGCCGCGGCATTGCCGCGGCCTTTCTGTACTCAACGCAGCAACAACGCTCAACCGTTCGGAATCAGCGTCTCGATCAGGTGCTCGACGTAGGCCTCGAAATCCTCGCGCGCCTGCTTGGGTTGCTGCAACTGCAGCGACAACTGCAGGAAGCCGACGTAGGCGGCGTAGGCGAGGCGTGCACGGTGGCGCGCATCGGTCGAGCTGAGCCCGGCCTGGCGGAACGAGGCGATCAGATAGTCGAGGCGGCGCTGCGACACCCGATCGATCACCGGGCGCACCATCGGGTGGTCCAGCGCCTTCAGCAGCTCGCTGTAGATGATGTGCGGCTGCACTTCATGCGCCACCATCTGGAACAGCTGGCGCAGCCGCACACGCGGGTCCGGTACGTCTTCCAGACTGCCGAACACCTGTTCCTGTTCGAACAGTTCCCAGCGTTCCAGTGCGGCCTGCAGCAAGGCGTCACGCGAGGGGAAATGCCAATAGAAACTGCCCTTGGTCACGCCGAGTCGCCGCGCCAGCGGTTCCACCGCAACGGCGCCTACGCCTTGTTCAGCAATCAGGTCGAGGGCCGCCTGGGCCCAGTCTTCGGCACTCAGGCGGCTGTTGCGGCCGGCGCGCGGTTCGCCGGCGGAAGCGTCAGGTTGATTCATGGGCTGATTTAACCATACGCCGGGGTTCGTTGCAGTACGCCGTTGCGGGCGAAACCGTCAAAGGGCTCTCCTGCAGGCCTGTCGCACTGCACCATACGATGCAGTATTGACTTCCCACCCAAGCGATCCATACTAGCAAGTATGGTTACGTCCCCTACTCCCGCTGCGTTCCATGATCTGCGCCTGGAGGCGGCCCATGGCGCGCGCCTTGCAGCGACCGCCAGCGACCATGGCCGGCGCGGCCGGGTGCTTTTCGCGCATGGCTTCGGCCAGACCCGTCATGCCTGGATCGCCACCGCCCGCGCGTTGTCCGCGGCGGGTCTGCAGACCCTGGCCTACGACGCGCGCGGCCACGGCGACTCGGACTGGAATGCCGCCGACCTGCCATATCACGGCGAACAGTTCGCCGATGACCTGATCGTACTGGCCGGCGAGCAACCGCGCCCGCCGGTGCTGGTCGCGGCCTCGATGGGCGGCCTGTTCGGCCTGCTGGCCGAATCGCGCTGGCCTGGCCTGTTCTCGGCAATGGTGCTGGTCGACATCACCCCGCGCTGGGATACCGCCGGTGTCGAACGCATCCTGGCCTTCATGACCGCCCATCCTGACGGCTTCGCCTCGCTGACCCAGGCCGCCGATGTGATCTCGGCCTACATGCCGCACCGTCCGCGCAAATCCGAGCAGTCGCTGCGCGCACTGCTGCGCGAGGACGGCCACGGCCGCTGGCGTTGGCACTGGGACCCGCGCCTGGTGGCCGAACTGGCCCGCGACAGCGAGCAGCACCAGGATGCGCTGGCCGAGGCCGCACGCCAGGTGAAGTGCCCGCTGCTGCTGGTCAGCGGCGGCCGCAGCGACCTGGTCACGCCACAGACCGTGGCCGAATTCCTGGCGTTGGCGCCGCACGCGCGCCATGTACAGCTGCCGCAGGCCACGCACATGGTCGCCGGCGATGACAACGACGCCTTTACCGCTACTGTGTTGGACTATCTGGACGTGTTGCCCGCAGCGGATGCTGCAGCTTCGTCCGCCACAAACGAGCACGTCACCGGAGCACGCTCATGAGCATCGTTCTTCCCTTCCTCGCCCTGCTGCTGGCAGGCGCGTTCGTCGCCTACCACCGCATGCGGCTGTTTACCTGGACGCTGATCAGTGTGGCCCTGCTTGCCGCCTGCTGGTTCATTCCCTACGTCAACCAGACCGCCACGATCGTTGCGGCCGCTGTGTTGGCCGTCATCGCCGTGCCGCTGCTGCTGCCGTTCATCCGCAAGCCGCTGCTGACCGGCCCGATGATGAAGGTGTTCCGCAAGGTGCTGCCGCCGCTGTCGCAGACCGAGCGCATCGCGCTGGAAACCGGGTCGGTTGGCTTCGAGGGCGAACTGTTCACCGGTGATCCGGACTGGAACATCCTGCTCAACTACCCCAAGCCGCAGCTGACCGCCGAAGAACAGGCCTTCCTCGATGGCCCGGTCGAAGAGCTGTGCACGATGGTCAACGACTGGGAAATCACCCACGTCCATGCGGATCTGCCGCCGGAACTGTGGGCCTTCATCAAGAAGAACAAGTTCTTCGGCATGATCATCCCGAAGGAATATGGCGGCCTGGGCTTCTCCGCGCTGGCCCACCACAAGGTGATCCAGAAGCTGGCCTCGGTGTCCTCGGTGGTCAGCTCGACCGTCGGCGTGCCCAACTCGCTGGGCCCGGGTGAACTGCTGGTGCATTACGGCACCCAGGAACAGAAGGACCAGTACCTGCCGCGCCTGGCCGATGGCCGCGAAGTGCCCTGCTTCGGCCTGACCGGTCCGTTCGCCGGTTCCGACGCCACCTCCATTCCGGACTACGGCATCGTCTGCAAGGGCGAGTGGAACGGCGAGCAGGTGCTCGGCGTCAAGCTGACCTTCGACAAGCGCTACATCACCCTGGCCCCGGTCGCTTCACTGATCGGCCTGGCCTTCCGCATGTACGACCCGGATGGCCTGATCGGCGATACCCGCGACATCGGCATCACCCTGGGCCTGCTGCCGCGCGACACCGCCGGTGTTGAAATCGGCCGTCGCCACTTCCCGCTGAACTCGACCTTCCAGAACGGTCCGATCCGCGGCAAGGACGTGTTCATTCCGCTGACCCAGCTGATCGGTGGCGCGGCCATGGCCGGCAAGGGCTGGAACATGCTCAACGAATGCCTGGCCGTGGGCCGCTCGATCACCCTGCCGTCCACCGCCAGTGGCGGTGCCAAGGCCGGTGCCGCCGTGACCGGTGCCTATGCACGCATCCGCAAGCAGTTCGGCCTGTCGGTCGGCCGCTTCGAAGGCGTGGAGGAAGCGCTGGCCCGCATCGGTGGCAAGGCCTACAAGATCAGCGCACTTTCGCAGGCCACCGCTGCTGCGGTGGACCGCGGTGACGTGCCGTCGGTGCCGTCCGCCATTGCCAAGTACCACTGCACCAACATGAGCCGTGAAGTGATCTCGGACATGATGGACGTGATCGGCGGCAAGGGCATCATCCTGGGCCCGCGCAACTTCGCCGGTCGTAGCTGGCAGGCTGCACCGATCGCGATCACCGTGGAAGGCGCCAACATCATGACCCGCAGCCTGCTGATCTTCGGCCAGGGTGCGATCCTCTGCCACCCGTGGGTGCTGAAGGAAATGAAGGCCGCGCAGGATCCGGACACCCGTGCCGGCCTGCAGGACTTCGACCGCAGCCTGTTCGGCCACATCCGCTACGGCATCTCCAATGCCGTGCGTTCGTTCTGGTTCGGCCTGACCGGTGCGCGCTTCGGTGCCGCCCCGGGCGACGCCTATACCCGCCGCTACTTCCGCAAGCTGGACCGTTACTCGGCCAACCTGGCGCTGATGGCCGACATCTCGATGATGACCCTCGGCGGCAAGCTGAAGTTCAAGGAATCGCTGTCCGGCCGCCTGGGCGACGTGCTGAGCCATGTCTACATGACCAGCGCCATGCTCAAGCGCTACCACGACGAAGGCGCACCGCAGGCCGACCAGCCGCTGCTGGCGTGGGCCTTCCATGACAGCGTGCACAAGATCGAAGAGTCGCTGTCGGCCGCACTGCGCAACTTCCCGATCCGCCCGATCGGCTGGCTGATGTGGGCGCTGATCTTCCCGCTGGGCCGTCGTGCCGAGGCCCCGGGCGACCGCCTGAGCCGCCGCGTCGCCGCCCTGCTGATGGCGCCGAATGAAGCCCGCGACCGTCTGGCCAGCGGCGTATTCCTGACCCCGTGCGAGAACAACCCGGGTGGCCGCATCAACAGCTACCTGAGCAAGGCGATCATGGCCGAGCCGGTGGAGCGCAAGTTCCTGAAGGCACTGAAGAGCAAGGGCATTGAAGCGCTGGACTTCAACAGCCAGCTGGACGAAGCCGTGGCCGAAGGCGTGATTACCCAGGACGAGCGCAGCCTGCTGGAAGAGCTGCGTACGCTGACGCTGGATACCATCACCGTGGACGACTTCGACACCCACGAACTGCGCGCGGCCAGCTACTACGACCGCCAGCACAAGGACCCGCATTCGCAGGCGGCCTGATCGCCCGCGACACGCGTTGCCTCGACGGCGGGCCTCGGCCCGCCGTCGCTTTGTCCGCCGACCGGAATCCTCCTCATGTCCACGCCCCTGCTCTCGCTCTACAACCGCCTGCAGCGCTGGCCTGCCGGCACCTGGCTGTTCTCACGCGCGGTGTGCTTCAAGGCGCCCTACTTCGCCAGCATCGCGCCACGCATCACCCGCCTGGAACACGGCCGCTGCGAAGGCACGCTGGCCGACCGCCGCAAGGTGCGCAACCACATCGGTACGGTGCACGCGATCGCGATGTGCAACCTGGCCGAACTGACCGCCGGGCTGATGGTCGATGCATCACTGCCGAAGGGAATGCGCTGGATTCCAAAGGGGATGCAGGTGCAGTACCTGGCCAAGGCGCGTGGCACGCTGCAGGCGGTGGCGCTGCCGGCGCAGCCGATCGTGGTCGCGGCCGAGGGCTATGCGCTGCCGGTGACGGTGAGCGTGCGCGACCGCGCGGGGACGGAGGTGTTCAGCGCGGTGATCGACATGTGGATGTCGCCGGCGAAGTAGTGTTCCCGCGAACGGCGCAGCCCCTCGTGGGTGCGTCGCGAAACGCGGTTTATCGGCTGGGCCGGAGGGGTGGGGCCGGGCGGGGACGCCGCAAGTACGTCCGTGTAGGCTTAGCCGCGCCATCCATGGCGCGGATACCCCGCCCGGCCCCACCCCTCCGGCCTCTGACAGATCTCTGTGGCGTCCACCCACGCAAGAGAAGAAAGAAGAGCAGGAGCAAGCAAAAGCAAAAGCGGCCCTTCGGCCGCTTTTTTCATACGCGCGGAGCCCACGAGCGCAGCGAACCGCTGTTGCTCTTGATCTTCTTTTTCTTCTCCGTGGGCTGGCCGCGCACGGAAACCATCAGAGGCCGGGCGGTTGGGTTCGCGGGGGTGTCCGCGGCATGGATGCCGCGGCCAAGCCTACAAGGACGTACTTGCGGCGTCCCCTGCGGACCCAACCCGCCCGGCCAACCCCATGACAAGCTTTACGTGGCCAACCCACGAGGGCCTGCGCCGTTGGCTGGAAACTACGCCAGCGCGCGAAACACCAACGCCAGGATCGCCGGCACCGCCTGGATCATGAAAATGCGCCGGCTCACGCTGTACGCGCCATAGCACCCCGCCACCACCACACAGGCCAACGAGAAGGTCACCAGCACCGGCTGGTCGATCACCAGACCCACCCCGATGCCCGCCGCCAGGAAGCCGTTGTAGAGGCCCTGGTTGGCCGCCAGAACGCGGGTGGTCTCGGCCTTCTCCGGCGTGTTGCGGAACGTCTTCAGGCCCAGCGGGCGGGTCCACAGGAACATCTCCAGCACCAGGAAGTACACGTGAAGCAGTGCGACCAGCAAGGTCAGGGCGAGTGCGATCCAGTACATGGGCGGTTCCTTGGACAGGGAAGAAGAATCGGATCAGATCCCTTCCCCATGGGAAAGGGATCTGACCCCGGAAAATCAGCGGTCGCGCGGCAGCTTCTTTTCTTCGCGCAGCACACCGAATGCGGCGGCGGTCATGCACGCGGCAACCACCACGCCGCCGATGAACACCACGTGTGAACCAAACAGCGACAAGCCCTTGTGCACCCACGCAAAGCTCAGGTCCGCGCCGCGGTACACCACCGTGTCGATCGCTGCGCCGGCCTTGTAGCGCCACTGCCGGTCCACGCGCGTGTAGATGGTCTCGCGCGCCGGCTTGGCCAATGCGAACTCGCTGGCCCGGGTCATCACCTGCACCACTGCCACCATCAACGGCATGGGTGAAGCGGCAAGCACCGAGAAGCCGATCAGGATCGCAAATCCAGGGATCAACAGGGCCGGTGCGATGCCGTGGCGCGACAGCAGCCAGCGGGTCAGGCCCAGCTGCATCAACAGCGCCAGCGCGTTCACCGCCAGGTCGATGCGCGAGAAGAAGGCCGTGGCGGCGCCTGCATCGTTGAACGTCGCACGCACGATGCTGGCCTGCTGGTTGTACAGCAGGGTGCCCACGCCCACACCGAACACCACCATGATCGCCAGCCAGCGCAGCAACGGCTCACGCGCGATCAGTTTCAGACCGTCCAGCACGCTGCCGCCCATTGGCTGTTCGCCGGACACCAGCTGCTGCTCATGCTCGCGCAGCACCGCCCAGTGCCGTAGCCGCCAGATGCTCAACAGGCAGATGGCGAGGAATCCGGCCGAAACCAGCATCAGGTTGGCGATGCCCACGCGCTGTACCAGCGCACCGGTGATGATCGGACCGAGAAAAGCACCGATGGTGCCGGCCGCGCCGATGTAACCGTAGAAGGTACGTGCCTGCGCGTTGGAAAACACATCGGCCATGAAGCTCCAGAACACCGCCACCGCGAACAGGTTGAAGACGGTGATCCAGAAAAAGAACGCCATGCCGCGGCCCGGCACACCGCTGTCGAACAGTATGTAGAAACCCAGCAAGGTGACGATGAAGAACCCGTACACCGCCGGCAGGAACACCCGCCGCGGGAAGCGGCTGACCAGCCAGCCGTACACCGGCTGCAGCACCAGCATGATCACGAACACGCAGGAGAACAGGAACTGCAGCACGAAGTCCTTGAGCGCGATGCCATGGCTGGCGAACCAGGCAATGAGCATCGGCGGGAACACCGTTTCCAGGTCGGCCGAGGCGGCCATCGCCTCCCGCACCGGGCGCAGCACGTAGTAGCCGCTGAGCAGGCAGAAGAAATACAGGAACGACCACCACAACGCCGGCGACTCGCGCAGCGCCACCATCAGGCCCCGCAGCGGCCCCCTGCCCTGCACCGCACTCACGCGGCGTCCCTCGCCAGAAGACGGCGGTTGGACAGCGGCATGGCAGGCTCCGGGGGCGGTGAAGCGCGTACGTTAGCCAATGCACTGCAACATCGCCAGCAGGAGGCCGTTTGAAGGCTGCAACGCAGTGTCATGAGGAGTCCGGATGACACGTTCCGATACACGCCTTGAGAGCGTCAAAATTCCAACTTTTTCAACGAGATGCGCATTCATCTTCGCTTTGTTTGTGCACAAGGGAAAAGCGGCGCTAGAATCGCCATCAGCAGTCGCGCACGGGTCCAACCGATGAAAAAGAACAGCCTGCGTCGTCCGATCCGTTCGGCGGCCACCGGTTTGCTGGGCATGTTGATGCCCGTTGCCTTGTCCACCACCGCGCAGACACCGCCGGCATTGCCGCCGATGCCGACCAACATCGAATCCGCTACGGCTCCCACCGTCGCCCACACCCAGCCAGCCGCCTACCGCACCGGCCTGGTGCCGCAGGTGCAGGCCCCGGCGGCTGGCTTCAACGTCGCCAACATCGAATCAATGGCGCAGCAGCTCACCTATGGCGAGCGCGTGCCGGGCATGGCCGTGGCCATCGTGCAGGGTGGCCGCGTGCTCAGCGCGCGTGGCTATGGCGTTACCGACGTCAACAACCCGCTGCCGGTCGATGCCCACACCGTGTTCCGCCTGGCGTCACTGTCCAAGGCGTTCGCCGGCACCATGGCCGGCCTGCTGGTCAACGACGGCACCCTGCGCTGGGACAGCAAGGTCACCGACTATGTGCCGGGTTTCCGCCTGAACTCGCCGGAAGCCACCGACCGCCTGACCGTGGCCGACGTGCTCAGCCATCGCGTCGGCCTGCCGTACAACGCCTACGACCGCGACATCGAAGGCAACGCCGAGTACTACGCACTTACCCAGAAGCTGGCCAACACCAGCCTGAAGTGCCTGCCGGGCGACTGCTACGCCTACCAGAACGTGGCCTTCAGCCTGATCGGCGACGTCGTCTATGCCGCCTCCGGCAGCTTCTACGAGCAGTCGGTCGAGCGCCGCATCTTCAAGCCGCTGGGCATGAACGATGCCAGCCTCGGCCTGGCCGGCATCCAGGCCAGTTCGCGCTGGGCACGTCCGCACGTGCGCAGCCGCAATGGCTGGGTCTCGCTGACGCCGAAGCCGACCTACTACCGCGTTGCTCCGGCGGCCGGCGTCAACGCCAGCGCCAGCGACATGGCGCAGTGGCTGCTGGCCCACACCGGCCATCGCCCCGACGTGCTGCCGGCCCCGTTGCTGGCCACCCTGCATTCGAGCCTGATCAACACCCCCGGGGAGATGCGTTCGGGCTGGCGCCGCGAGCGCCTGCACTCGGCCGGCTACGCACTGGGCTGGCGCACCTTCGACTACGCCGGCCACGACGTCGTGTTCCATGCCGGCGCCGTGCAGGGCTACCGCGGCCTGGTCGCACTGGTGCCGGAACGCGACCTCGGCATCGCCATCATGTGGAACGGCGAAAGCGGCCTTCCCAGCGGCCTGCTGCCGACCGTGCTCGATGCCGCACTTGGCTTGCCGGCGCAGCGCTGGCTGGACGTTGACACCGACTTCGGCAGCGACAACCTGATGGCCGAGGGCGCCAGCCCGGCGCAGCAGGACAAGCGCAAGGGCAAGGGTGCTTCGAGCAACCGTGCGGTGGCCTCGCCGCGCTGATCTGGCGGGCTCGACCGTGGATGGGAGGGGCGGGCTGAGGGTCGCCCTTTTTATTGGCTCTTGTAGAGTCGAGCCATGCTCGACTCCGCTGGGCCTGTAGAGCCGAGCCATGCGCGGCTGAGCGGAATCGTGGCGAAAAGCAGTCGAGCATGGCTCGCCTCTACAAATGGCTCGCCTCTACAAACGGAGGGCTAGTGCGCGAAGTAGTGCATACCGCCGTCCACCGGAATCACCGCGCCGGTGATGTAGCCGGCCAAGGGCGAGGCCAGAAAGGCCACCAGCGGCGCCACCTCCTCCGGATCACCAAAACGCCCGATCGGAATGTTGCGGGCAATGAACTCGCGTCGGCTCTCCTCGGTGGGATGCAGGCGGCCGAGGATCTGTGCGCTGTTGATCCGTCCCGGCGCAATTGCATTCACCGTGATGCCCTGCCCGGCCACTTCGGAGGCCAGCCCCTTGCCCCACAGGTGCAGCGCCGCCTTCGCGGCGGTAGCCGCGTTCACTGCGCGCGGCTCCATCGAACCGCTGAAGTTGATCACCCGTCCCCAGCCCTGCGCCTGCATCGCCGGCAGCAGCGCCTGGGTCAGGCGCCGGGCTGCAGAGAAGTTCAGCGCGACCGCCTCCTCCCAGACATCGTCACCGGCATCCATCGGGGTTGGGCGCGATCCCCCCGCCGCGTTGACCAGGATGTCGACGCGCTGCAGCGCCGCCAAGGCTGCATCCGCGATGCGGCGTACATCCTCCGCATCGGTGACGTCGCCGAGCAGGATGATCGGTGCCGGCGCACCCGTGGCCTCAATCCCTTCAGCCAGCGCCTGCAGCGGTTCCGCACGTCGTGCGCTGATCGCAATGCGTACGCCTTGGGCCGCCAGCAGCCGGGCAACACCGGCACCGATGCCACTGCCTGCGCCAGTGACCAAGGCGGTGCGCCCTTCGAGGTTCAAATCCATGGTGATCTCCTGTGAGCATGGCCGGTACATCCGGCCCGTGCAATGCATGCTGTTCGATCACCGCTGATTGATAAACTCCGCGCAGGTTTCAGCATTCAACACCCGGGGTGTCAGATGAACCTGCTGGAGAGCATGCAGGTCTACGTGCTGATCGTGGACAAGGGCAGCCTCAGCGCTGCGGCAGCGGCGATGGCTATCTCGCCGACGATGGCCGGCAAGCACCTGCGTGCACTGGAAGCTCGCCTGGGCATGCAGCTGCTGAGCCGCACCACGCGGCGCCAGCACATGACGCCCTTCGGCGAGGACTACTACGCCCGCTGCAGGGAGATCCTGCGGCTGGTGGATGAAACCGATGCACAGGCCCAGCACCAGCAGCTGGCACCGGCAGGCACGCTGCGCATCAGCGCACCGGTGATCTTCGGCACGCATGCGCTGGTGCCTGCGCTGGCCGACTATATGGCGCGCTATCCTGGCGTGCGTGTCGAAGCGACGCTGAGCGACCGCGTCGTCGACCTCGTCGAAGAAGGATTCGAAGCGGCACTGCGCATCGGTACGCTGGCCGACAGCAGCACACTGGTCGCGCGCGCACTGACGCCGTACCGGTTGATGATGTGTGCCTCGCCCGCGTACCTCGCCCGGCATGGCACGCCCACCGATCCGCAGGCACTTGCCCGGCACCAGTGCCTGTCCTTCGAACCGACGGCACTCGCGCAGTGGCTGCAGGCCGACACTGGCGAACTCGACCGTGCGCCCGACGGCAGGCTGCAGATCAACAACGGCGAAGCGCTGCGTACGGCGGCGCTGCATGGGCTGGGCATCGTGCTGCAGTCGGCACTGCTGCTGGCTGCCGACGTCGACGCCGGGCGCTGGTACAGCTGTTCCCGGAGCAGGGCCAGACCGGTCGGCCGATGCACGTGGTCTACGCCCATGATCGCTACCACTCGACGCGACTGCGCAGCTTCCTGGACTTCCTGGTGGAGCGCTTTCCACCGGCGGCGCACCGCTAGCCTCGACGCTCAGAAGAACAGTCGATCATGGCTCGACGCTACAAACGGCCCATAAAAAAACCCCCTCCCCGCTGGGCAGCCGGGGAAGGGGGTTTCAGGATGCGGCTATCGGGAAGTACTTAGATCAGCGGCGCCGGGGTTGCCGGCAGAGCGACCGGAGCGGCCTTCTTCTTGCGGGCGGCCGGCTTGCGCTTGGCAACCTTCTTCGCTGCCTTCTTCGGGGCAGCCTTCTTGGTGGCCTTCTTCGCGGTCTTCTTTACTGCCTTCTTGGCGGTCTTCTTGACGGCCTTCTTGGCAGTGGCCTTCTTCGCGACCTTCTTGGCCGGCTTGCGGGCCGTTGCCTTCTTGGCAGTCTTCTTGGTGGCCTTCTTGGCTACCTTCTTGACGGCCTTCTTCGCGGTCTTCTTGACGGCCTTCGTGGCAGTGGACTTCTTGGCTACCTTCTTCGCCGCCTTCTTCACTGCCTTCTTCGCAGTGGCCTTCTTGGCGACCTTCTTCGCAGCCTTCTTCACTGCCTTCTTGGCGGTCGCCTTCTTCGCGACCTTCTTCACTGCCTTCTTGGCAGCGGCCTTCTTCGCGACCTTCTTCACCGCTTTCTTGGCGGCGGGCTTCTTCTTCGCAGCTTTCTTGGTTGCCATGGGATGGCTCCTCGTCAGTGATAGGGAGTTGAAACGCCCAGGTGGATCAAACCCGCTGATGCTGCGTGCGGGGACCGCCGGCGCGTCAGGCGCGCCGTTACGGATGCGGCGATGCCCGCCTCGATCGGCGGAACGGGCATCGGAACGGGAGGTGCCTTGCATTTCTCCGGGGGAAGCGGGGCCATGTCCACCGTCATCTGGGTCGCGGTGGTCTTGAAGGGGCTGCTTCGCATCGGACGATTGATTCTGCGCACTCGGTTTGGCAGGCAAGGTCTGCTGAGGCGAAACCTAATCACGGTTTTTTTTACTGTCAACAACCCCCGCGAAAAATTTTCACATCCGCACCTTTCCGGACGCCGCCTGCGCCACCACCCTGCACGGCCTGCAACGACGGCGGAAGCGGCGCGCATGCGCGTTGCCTGCATCGATGTCGATGCAGGCGATGATCAAAAAAACACTTGAAATAAGCACTCCGCGCAGATAGGCGCGGGTGAGGCGCAACAGCGCGAGCGCATCGTCGCTGGTCACCGGCACCGCCGCCAACGCCAGCACAACGGCACCGCAACGGGAGGCGAAAAGTTTTCACATCCGAGTGCGTCGGCGCGGGGTGGAAACGCGGATTTGCGCAAAACTGCGCACGCCCGTCGGCACCGTTCGTCTGTCGACTGATGCCACGCCGAGGGTGCGCAGCGAACCCCGCGTCATGAGTCCGACGCGGCCGCCAAAACAAAAACGGCCACCCGAAGGTGGCCGTTCCAGAGACCGGAAGTGACGACTCAGTGGTCGTCGTTTTCCAGGACTTCGGCGTACGCGTCCGGGTCCAGCAGCTCGTTGACCTCTTCGGCGTTGGTCAGTTCGACCACGAACATCCAGCCTTCGCCGTAGGCATCTTCGTTGATGGTTTCCGGCTTGTCGGACAGGGCCGAGTTGACCTCGACCACCTTGCCGCTGATCGGGCTGTAGACGTCCGAGGCGGCCTTCACCGACTCGACAACGGCGATCTGTTCACCGGCCTTGGCGTCGGCACCGACTTCCGGCAGTTCGACGTAGACCAGGTCACCCAGCAGGCCCTGGGCGTGGTCGGAAATACCGACGGTGACACGGCCATTGCCTTCGACACGGGCCCACTCATGGGACTTGAGGAACTTGAGGTCGCCGGGGATCTCGCTCATGGGACTGCTCCAGAGATATGCAGGGGTGGAAAAAACGGGGCTAGTGTAACCAACCGGCCGCCACTGCTGTCAGTGACGACCGGCATGTTCGGATCAGGCGTCGGCGAGCACACCGGGCTGGGCCTGGCCTTCGCGCACGAACGGGAACTTGACCACGCGCACCGGCACCTGCCGGCCGCGGATGTCGACGGTGACTTCGCCGAGCTCACCGGCCGGTACGCGGGCGAAGGCGATGCCCTTGGCCAGGGTCGGCGAGAAGGTGCCGGACAGGATCTCGCCCTGGCCGCCGGCGGTGGTCACCGCCTGGCCGTGGCGCAGCACGCCCTTCTCGTCCATCACCAGCCCGATCATCTGCCGCGCGGTACCGGCAGCCTTCTGCGCTTCCAGCACGTCGCGGCCGATGAAGTCTCGGCCTTCGTCCAGCGAAACGGTCCAGGCCAGCGCCGCTTCATATGGACTGATCTCTTCGTCCATGTCCTGGCCATACAGGTTCATGCCGGCTTCCAGGCGCAGGGTGTCGCGCGCGCCAAGACCGGCCGGCTTCACGCCCGCCGCCAGCAGGCGGTTCCAGAACGCGACCACGGCGTCCTGCGGCAGCAGGATCTCGAAACCGTCCTCACCGGTGTAGCCGGTGCGGGCGACAAACAGCTCGACGCCGTCATCCGACTGCACCTGCAGGGCGGCGAAGCGGCCCAGCTTGGCCAGCGCTGCGCGGTCGCTTTCGCGGACCAGACCGATGACGATGTCGCGCGCCTGCGGACCCTGCACGGCGAGGATGGCCAGGTCCGGGCGCTGCTCGACGGAAACGCCGAACGGTGCGGCCTGCTCGCGCAGCCAGGCCAGATCCTTTTCGCGGGTGGAGGCATTGACCACCATGCGGAAGAAGTCGTCGCCCAGGTAATAGACGATCAGGTCGTCGATGACGCCGCCGCGCGGATTCAGCATGCACGAGTACAGCGCCTTGCCGGTCACCCTCAGCTTGTCGACCGAGTTGGCCAGCAGGCGGCGCAGGAACGGCTTGACCTGGTCACCGCGCAGGTCGACCACGGTCATGTGGCTGACGTCGAACACACCGGACTCGCGACGCACCAGGTGGTGCTCGTCGAGCTGCGAGCCGTAGTGGATGGGCATGTCCCAACCCCCGAAATCGACCATCTTGGCGCCAAGGGCGCGGTGGGTATCGTTGAGCAGCGTCTTCTGGGTCATGACCGGGTCCGGCAGCAGAGGAAACAAGAATCCCCATTATCCCAGATCGGTCGCCCGCAGGCGTGCCGCAGCGCAGCGCCGGAGCTGTAGAGCCGAGCCCATGCTCGGCGGCTCTTCGTGTGGGCGCCGAGCGTGGGCTCGGCTCTACAGGGGGCGGTCTGCAGCCTCGACCCGTAGCGTGCTGCCCTGCACCGCCACCACCCGCACCAGGCTGCCGGCCTGCAGTTCCGGACCACTGACCTGCCAGTACGCATCATCGATGCTGACCCGGCCCTGCCCGCCGATGATGCCCTGTTGCAAGGGCACCACCCGACCGACCAGCTGTTCGGCGCGGCGGTTGAGCAACGGTGCATCGCTGGGCCGCGCCCTTGCCTTGCCCCAGCGCCGGTAGCACTGGATCGAGACCACGCTCAGCACGACGAAGGCAACGACCTGCCACAGCAACGGAATGCCGCTGAACACCGCAACCAATACGAACACGGCCGCTGCGCCGATGCCGATCCACAGCATGAACGCGCCAGGTGCCAACGCCTCTGCCGCGAACAGCAGCAGCGCCAACGCACCCCAACCGACGACTTCCCAGCGCATGTCAGCCTCCGAGCGGCGGCGGCCGCTTGCCGGCGGGCTTGTTGTCCTGGCTGGCCAGCGCCTGCTTCGCCAGTTCGGCCACGCCCGCGATCGAACCGATCACGCCACTGGCCTCCATCGGCATCAGCACCAGCTTCTGGTTCGGCGAACTGGCCAGTTCCTTGAACGCTTCCACGTACTTCTGCGCGACAAAGTAGTTGATCGCCTGCACGTCGCCCTCGGCAATCGCCGCCGACACCACCTTGGTCGCCATCGCTTCGGCCTCGGCCAGGCGTTCGCGCGCCTCGGCATCGCGGAACGCGGCTTCGCGACGGCCTTCAGCCTCCAGCACGGTAGCCTGCTTTTCGCCATCGGCGCGCAGGATCTCCGACTGCCGTGAACCTTCCGCTTCGAGGATCTGCGCGCGCTTTTCGCGCTCGGCCTTCATCTGCCGCGCCATCGCATCCAGCAGATCGCGCGGCGGCTGGATGTCGCGGATCTCGATGCGGTTGACCTTCACGCCCCAGGGATTGGTGGCATGGTCGACCACGCTCAGCAGCTGGGCGTTGATCACCTCGCGCTGGCTCAACGACTCGTCCAGGTCCATCGAGCCGATCACGGTACGGATGTTGGTTTGCACCAGGGCAATCATCGCCACTTCCAGGTTGGCCACCTCATAGGCGGCCTTGGCCGCATCCAGGACCTGGAAGAAGACCACGCCATCCACACGCACGGCGGCATTGTCCTTGGTGATCACTTCCTGGCTGGGTACGTCCAGCACCTGCTCCATCATGTTCACCTTGCGCCCGACGCCGTAGACGATCGGGATCAGGAAGTGCAGGCCCGGTGTCATGGTGTGGGTGTAGCGGCCGAAGCGCTCAACGGTCCATTCATACCCCTGCGGGACCATCCGCACCGCCTTGAACAGGATCACCACGGCCACGAAGGCCAGTACCACGGTAAAGAACATGGTCGGGAACATCGCGCTTTCCTTATCTATGTCGCCCAGGCCCCAGCATAGCGCGTGAGGGCGGTGGGCACAGCGGAGCTACCAGGGCACCCGCCGGCGCAGGATATCGGCGAACATCACCCAGTCGCCCATGAATGAATACAGCGGATGCCGGAAGGTCGCCGGACGGTTCTTCTCGAAGAAGAAATGGCCGACCCAAGCGAAAGCGTAGCCGCACAGCAGCGCCGCCAGCAGCAGCATCGGCTGCCCGCGCAGGAGGGCTGCCACGATCAGCAGCAGCACGCCGCAGCTGCCGATGAAGTGCAGCCGGCGCGATACAGGGTGGCGGTGCTCGCTGAGATAGAACGGATAGAACTCGCGGAAGCTGGCGAAGCGGGACATGCGCATGCTCCGGGAACCAGGGGCGCCCCCATCATGCACCATCGCTGACCTTGTAGAGCCGAGCCATGCTCGGCTTGCGCGCGCCAGCGCGGTCGGAGGGAGAGCGGCCGAGCCTGGCTCGACGCTACACCGATGAGGTGCGCGGGCCGAACATGATCACCGCCATGCCGGCCAGGCACAGCGCGGCACCGAGCAGGTCCCAGCGGCTGGGACGGATGCCATCGACCAGCCACAGCCAGAACAGCGCGGTGCCGATGTAGACGCCACCGTAGGCGGCATAGACCCGGCCACTGGCGGTCGGATGCAGGGTCAACAGCCAGGCGAACAGGGCCAGGCTGGCCGCCGCCGGCAGCAGCAGCCAGATGCTCCCGCCTTTGCGCAGCCACAACCAGGGCAGATAGCAGCCGACGATCTCGGCCAGCGCGGTCAGCAGGAACAGGCCGAGCGTCTTCACGCTTTCTCCGCCGCCTTGGCGTGCTGCCACAGCGCTTCCTGCGCATCCAGGTCCAGTGTCGCCAACGCGCTGCCCTGCGCTTCGGCCTGCGCTTCCATCGCACGGAAGCGACGTTCGAACTTGTGGTTGGCCCCGCGCAGTGCCGCGCCCAGGTCGATGTCGGCATGGCGCGCCAGGTTGGCGCAGACGAACAGCAGATCGCCCAGTTCTTCCTGCAGGCGCCCCTTGTTGGCGGCGGTGTCGTCGCGCTCGAATTCCTCGCGCAGTTCCTGCAGCTCCTCGGCGGCCTTGTCGAGCACCGGTAGCGGGCCCGGCCAGTCGAAGCCGACCTTGGCCGCGCGCGACTGCAGCTTCACAGCACGCTGCCATTCCGGCAGGCCTCGCGAGATGCCGGCCAGTGCGGAGGTATCCTGCTCGCCCTTGGCGGCACGCTCGGCACGCTTGATCGCGTCCCAGTTGCGCGTCACCCCATCGGCATCGTCGACGCTGACATCGGCGAACACGTGCGGGTGACGGCGCTGCATCTTGTCGCTGATCGCGCGTGCGACCTCGGCGAAGGCGAAGGCGCCCTGCTCCTCGGCCATGCGTGCATGGAACACCACCTGCAGCAGCAGGTCCCCCAGTTCGTCGCAGAGATCATCCAGGTCGCCGCGGTCGATCGCATCGGCCACCTCGTAGGCTTCCTCGATGGTGTACGGCGCGATGGTCGCGAAGTTCTGTTCCAGGTCCCAAGGGCAGCCGCCCTGCGGATCGCGCAGGCGCGCCATGATCGCCAGCAGGCGCTCCAGTTCGTTGCTGGCTGCACTGCCGGTGGTGGGGGTATCGTGCGCGCTCATGCGGCCTCCAGGGTCAATCGGACAACCAGTCGCGCCACGGCAGGCTGGTATCACCAAGGGCAATGAAATCGCCGTTCAACAGGGTCTCACGGCGGTTGTAGCGGAACGGCTTGCCGGTCGCCGCCGACAGCACCGCTCCGCCGGCGGCGTGCAGTACGCACTGGCCGGCGGCGGTATCCCATTCGGAGGTCGGGCCCAGTCGTGGGTAGACATCCAGGCCACCTTCAGCGATCCGGCAGAATTTCAGCGACGAGCCCTGCGCGATGGTCTCGATGCGCCCCATCCTCGCCAGCAGCGCTTCGGTTTCCGGTGAGCGGTGCGAGCGACTGGCGGCAACGCGCAGCGGCGCGGTGGCCGGTGTGCGCGTACGCAGCACGGTGTCATGCAGGCCCTGCCGGCGATAGGCCAGCTCGCCACGCATGGCATGCCAGACGATGCCGGTCACCGGCGCCAGCACCACGCCGAAGGCCGGCGCCCCCTGGTAGATCAGCGCAATGTTGACGCTGAACTCGCCATTGCGCTTGATGAACTCGCGGGTACCGTCGAGCGGGTCGACGAGCCAGTACGCGCCCCAATGGCGGCGCTGCTCCCACGTGACCGGGGCCGACTCCTCGGACAGGATCGGCAGATCCGGGGTCAGCTGCTGCAGGCCCTGCTCGATGACGTGGTTGGCCGCCAGGTCGGCACTGGTGAGCGGGCTGTCGTCATCCTTGATCTGCACGTCGAAGCCATCGGAATAGACCTGCATGATGGCCTGTCCGGCTTGCTGGGCGATGGCGATTGCGGTCTCGCGCAGGTCCGTGGTCAGTTTGATCATCGCGTTCCCTGCAGCCACTGGCGGGCGATGAACAGCGCCGCCAGCGACCGTCCCTCTGAGAAGTCTTCGCGCAGCATCAGCTGATCCAGCTCGGCCAGCTTCCACGGCACCACTTCCAGTTCTTCCGGCTCGTCGCCGGCCAGCTTTTCCGGGTACAGGTCCCGCGCCACCACCAGCCAGGACTGGTGGCTCATGTAGGTCGGGGCCAGGGTCATCGCGCGCAGCACATCGACCCGGCGCGCGCCGTAACCGGCCTCCTCCTTCAGTTCGCGATCGGCGGCCTGCTCGGGAGTCTCGCCGGCATCGATCCGGCCCTTGACCAGCCCCAACTCGTAGCGGTGCATGCCGGCTGCGTATTCACGTACCAGCAGCACCGTCTCGTCGTCGAGCATCGGCACCACCACCACTGCACCATGGCCCCGGCTGACCAGACGCTCGAAGCGGCGGCGCTCGCCGTTGGAGAACTCCAGGTCCAGGTGCTGGCGCTGGAAGGGGCCGTTCTCCTCATCGGTGATCCGATGGATGATCGGCAAGCGACGGCCGGCACGGTCATCGTTCATGCGGAATCTCCGCGGCGGCCGGCGCCTGCGCCGGGGCCGATAGAATGTGCAGGCAGCAACATGTTCATGAGCCCGAAATGCTAGCAGACCCAACCCCCTCTCCGCTGGCCCAGCACTGGCGGCAACGCGACCTGCAGGTGCTGTGGCACCCGTGCACGCAGATGCGCGAACACCCGCACACCCTGCCCCTGGTGCCGATCGCCCGTGGCGAAGGTGCATGGCTGATCGACCACGATGGCAACCGCTACCTGGATGCGGTCAGCAGTTGGTGGACCAACCTGTTCGGCCATGCCGAACCGCGCATCGGGGGGGCCATCGCCACCCAGGCCACGCAGCTGGAACAGGTGATGCTGGCCGGGTTCGGCCATGAGCCGGCCATCACCCTGGCTGAACGCCTGCTGGCACTGGCCCCGCGCCAGCCTGGCCGCGAACCGCTGGCCAAGGTGTTCTATGCCGACAACGGTTCGGCCGGCGTGGAAGTGGCGCTGAAGATGGCCTTCCAGTATTTCCAGAACCGTGGGGAGCCGCGGCGCACGCGCTTCATCGCACTGGAGAACGGCTACCACGGCGAGACCCTGGGCGCGCTGGCGCTGGGTGACATCCCGTTGTATCGCCGTGTCTACGCACCGCTGCTGGCCGAAGGGCTGTTCGCGCCCTCGCCCGACGCTTACCTGGCCGAACCCGGCCAGAGTGCAGCGGATCGCGCGCGCCAGGCCGCCGATGGCCTGGCCACGCTGTTCGACCAGCATCCGGGCGAGATCTGTGCGGTGATCCTGGAGCCACGCCTGCAGTGCGCGGGCGGCATGCGCATGCATGACCCGGTGTACCTACAGCGGGTGCGCGAACTGTGCGATGCGCACGGTGCATTCATGATCGCCGACGAGATCGCCACCGGTTTCGGCCGCACTGGCACCCTGTTCGCCTGCGAACAGGCCGGGGTGATGCCGGACCTGATGTGCCTCTCGAAAGGCCTGACCGGCGGCTTCCTGCCACTGGCAGCCGTCCTGGCGACGCAGGCGCTGTACGACGCCTTCCTCGATGACTCGCGCGAGCGCGCGTTCCTGCACTCGCACAGCTACACCGGCAACCCGCTGGCCTGCGCGGCCGCGCTGGCGACGCTGGACATCTTCCGCGACGACGATGTGATCGCCCGCAACCGCGGCATCGCTTCGGTGATGGGTACGCTGGCGGCACCGTTCAACGACCATCCGCACGTGTCAGACGTGCGCCAGGCCGGCATGGTGGTGGCGTTCGAGCTGTCGCGCGATGGCAACAAGCGCACGCCGTTCGACCCGGCACTGCGGCTGGGCCTGCACGCCTACAAGGCCGCGCTGAAACGTGGCGTGGTGCTGCGTCCGCTGGGCGACGTGCTGTACTGGATGCCACCCTACTGCGTGGATGACGAACAACTGGAGCTGCTGGCACATACCACGCTGGCAGCGATTGACGAGGCGATTGCATGCGCGTGACCCGCTGCCCCATCGACCTGGCGCTGCACAGCGGCCAGACCGTGACCCTGCCGGAAGAGACGGCCAACCACCTGGTACGGGTGATGCGCCTGCGCGAGGGCGATACCTGCGTGCTGTTCAACGGCGACGGTAACGACTACAGCGCGACGCTGACGGTGGCCGGCAAACGCGAAGTGCAGGTCCGCATCGACGCCGTGCAGGCCATCGCCAATGAATCGCCGCTGGCGATCACCCTGCTGCAGGGCATCGCCCGCGGCGAGAAGATGGACCTGATCCTGCAGAAGGCCACCGAACTGGGCGTGGCAGCGATCATTCCGGTCAACGCCGAGCGCACCGAGGTGAAGCTCGATGCAGCTCGCGCGGAGAAGCGCGTGGCGCACTGGAACAATGTTGTGACCTCGGCCTGTGGCCAGTCCGGGCGCGCGCGCATTCCGCAGGTGGGTTCGCCTCTGTCGCTGGCGCAGGCGACGGCAGCACTACCGGTGGATACGCTGCGGTTGACGCTGGACCCGCAGGGCGCGCATCGGCTGTCGACGCTGGACGCTGCACCCGCCGCGGGTATCGTGATTGCAATCGGTCCGGAAGGGGGGTGGTCGCCGCGCGACCGGGATCAGCTGGCGGCTGCAGGCTTCCAGGGCCTGCAGCTGGGCCCGCGCATCCTGCGTACCGAGACCGCCGGGCTGGCCGCGATCGCGGCACTGCAGGCGCGGTTGGGCGATCTGGGATAAGGCTGATTCGTGGTAGTGCCGGCCGCTGGCCGGCATCCACCCGATCATGAAGTTGCCGGCCAGCGGCCGGCACTACCGCGAACCCGACCGGCGGATTGCCGCTCAGGCCGCCAGCGAATCCAGGGCGGCTTCCAGCGCATCCAGGTTGGGCAGCAACGCGCTCTGCTCACCCAGCAGCACGCGCATGTGCACGATCTGCGGCAGGGTTTCTTCGGAGGCGTCGGCCAGCAAGCCGTCGCGCGGCACCGAGATCAGCTGCGGGAAATTCTGCGTCAACAGCGCATAGTAGGGGCGCTGCGCGTTGCCGCTCAGGGCCTTCAGCACCACCACCTTGTTGTGGCCAGCCACCGGCTCTTCGCCCAGCCCCGAAAGGCGTGCGAACGACACCAGCGGCACCTGCCAGCCATGCCAGCCGATTTCGCCAACCAGCCAGCGCGGGGCGTCGGAGACCGGCTGCACCGGCACGCGCGACATCATTTCGGCCACCGTGGCATTGGGCAGCAGTACACGCTCGTTGCCGGCCTGGATCAGGACGCCGCGGATTTCATCATTGCTGGCATAGCTCATGGTGCCTCTCCGTTATCGTCCTGCTCACCCCAGCGCGCGGCGATGGCCTGCGCCAGTTCCTGCGGTTCTCCAGCCACCATGCCGGCCGCAACCACGGCGGTCGCCGCCGCCGGGTCATAGCAGCCCTCACCCACCTGCCCGGCCACCCAGGCACCGGCGGCCGCCAGGTCCAGCGCCGGTCCGACATGGGCCAGATCGGCACCGCTGAGGAGCACCAGCGCGGTATGTTCCGCCGGCAGCCCGGCGATGGCGATGCCGTTGGCGTCGCTGAGGAAATGCAGGCCGTCAGGCGCCGTACGTACGCCGATATCATCGGCCAGCACGTGCACCTCGCCCGGGATGGCGCGCTGACCGGCCTCGGCCAGCTGGACCGGCAATGGTGAGACACGTGCCATCTGCTTGACCAGGTTGCCGTAGCGACCGCCGTCCAGGCGCATGTGCACCAGCACCGGCACGCTCAACGAAGACGGCAGCGCGCCGAGCAGGCGGCGCAGCGCATCCGGGCCACCGATACCGGCCAGCACCAGCAGCGATCCGGCGCGCGCGCCCACCGGAGCAGCAGCATCCAGATCGACCAGGCTCAAATGATCGGTATCGAAGGAGGGCTGCGGCGCGGCGACCGGTGCTGCCACTTCTGCCGGTACCGGCGCTTCGATCGATTCCTCGACCAGCGACCAGGCGGTGTGATCGAAGGAGATCGGCGGTGCCGAAGGCGCCGCCGGTTCGGCCAGCGCTTGCGGCGGAGAAGGCAGATCCAGTGGCTCGGGCACGACCGGCTGCAACGCCGCCAGTGCCTGTTCCAGTGCAATCGGTTCGTGCAGATGCGCAGGCGGCGAGTACAGGCTGTCAGCGGGGACCTCGTCGGCCCAGCTCAACGCCTGGTTCAGGTGCGGCTGCAGCGCTTCTTCCTGTGGCGCCGGTGCCGGTGCCGGATGGCCAGGCTCCAGCTGCAGGCTGGGTTCATCCTCGGCACCCGGCGGCAACACCTGCTGGTGTCCGTGCAGCTTGGCAGCCAGGTGGCGGCCCCAGCGCTGTGCCTCCCAACCATCACGGCGCGCGGCCAGTTCAGCCTCGTCGAACACCAGGGTCAGGCCCGGTGCGGACAGTACGCTTTCCAGGCGCTCAAGTGCATCCTCGATGGCCGCCTCCAGGGCGATCACCACGATCTGCGGGCGCGCCTCCTGCAGCAGCTGCGGCTCCAGGCTGTTCGGGTCGTCTTCCAGCACCAGCTGCACATCCGCATGCGACAGCGCCTCGCGCAGGCGCTCACGCGCCGCGCCGGGGCGGGCCAGCAGGGCAACGGCCGGCGCCATTTGGGTTTCACTCACGGACACGGGCGATCCCCAGCAGGTCGTACACGTTACGCATCAGGTCCAGTTCCTGGTACGGCTTGCCCAGGTAGCGCTGGACACCAATCTCGAAGGCGCGCTGGCGGTGCTTGTCGCCGCTGCGCGAGGTGATCATCACGATCGGCACATCCTTGTACCGCGGGTCGGCACGCATCGCAGTGGCCAGCTCGTAGCCATCCATGCGCGGCATCTCGATATCCAGCAGCATCAGGTCCGGCACGCGCTCTTCCAGGCGTTCCAGCGCTTCCACGCCATCGCGGGCGACGCTGACCTCGAAGTTGTGGCGCTCGAGGATGCGGCCGGTGACCTTGCGCATGGTGAGCGAGTCGTCGACCACCATCACCAGCGGCACCTGGCGCTCCTGGCGCGGTGCGTTGGCCAGTACCGGCAGCGTCGGGTTGGCGAGGAAGCGGCGCACCAGCGGCGCCACGTCCAGGATCACCACCACGCGGCCATCGCCGGTGATGGTTGCACCGTAGATGCCCGGCACCGACGCGATCTGCAGGCCGACCGGCTTGACCACGATTTCGCGGTTGCCCAGCACCTGGTCGATCGCCACGGCGGCCCGCAGGTCACCGGCGCGGACCAGCAGCAGCGGCACCTGATCCTGGCCATCGGCACGGGCCGGGGCCTGCCCGACCAGGCTGCCGAGGTCGTACAGCGGATAGTCCTCGCCGCTGTAGCGGTAGCTGCTGTCGGCGGCTTCGAAGCGCTCGCGCGACAGGCGGCCGATACCACTGACCGAGGCGACCGGCACCGCAAAGGTGGTCTCGCCGATCTGCACGAACACTGCCTGGGTGACCGCCAGCGTCTGCGGCAGGCGCAGGGTGAAGCGCACGCCCTGGCCACGCACCGACTGGATGTCGACCGAACCACCCAGCTGGCGCACTTCGTTGCGCACCACGTCCATGCCCACGCCACGGCCTGCCAGCTGGCTGACCTGGTCGGCGGTGGTGAAGCCTGAGGCGAAGATCAGGTTGTCCAGCTCCTGCTCGCTCGGCTGCGCATCGGCAGCCAGCAGGCCACGGTCGATGGCACGGCGACGGATCGCCTCGCGGTCCAGACCGGCACCGTCATCGGCCACTTCCAGCACGATTTCCGAGCCCTCGCGGTGCAGGCGGATGGCAATCTCGCCTTCCTCAGGCTTGCCGGCGGCACGACGCTGTTCCGGCGCCTCCAGGCCATGGGCCACGGAGTTGCGCAGCATGTGTTCCAGCGGCGCGACCATGCGGTCGAGGACGTTGCGGTCCAGTTCGCCGTGGGTACCTTCCAGGGTGAGGTGGACCTGCTTGCCGGTATCCATGCCCGACTGGCGGACCACGCGACGCAGGCGCGGCACCAGGCCATCGAACGGCACCATGCGCGCGCGCATCAGCCCATCCTGCAGTTCCGAACTGACCCGCGACTGCTGCTGCAGCAGCGAATCGTACTGGCGCGAAAGATCGTCGAGCACGCCCTGCAGGCCACCCAGGTCGGCCGCCGATTCGTTCAGCGCACGGCTGAGCTGCTGCAGGGTCGAGAAGCGGTCCAGTTCCAGTGGATCGAACTTCTGGTCGGCCTGGTCCTGTTCGCGCTGGTAGCGCGCGACGATCTGTGCCTCGGTTTCCAGGTCGAGGCGGCGCAGCTGGTCACGCAGACGCGCATTGGTGCGCTCCAGTTCGCCCATGGCGCCACGGAAGGCACCGAGCTGCTGTTCAAGCCGCGAGCGGTAGATCGCCACTTCACCGGCATGGTTGACCAGGCGGTCGAGCAGGTCGGCGCGCACGCGCACCTGCTCCTGCTGCGGACGCGCCAGCGGATCTTCATCGACCGCGCCTTCTGCCGGCAGCGGTGCCGACAACGGCGCATCGATCAGTGCCGGAGCCGGGCTGGCGACCGCTGCCGCGACGGTTTCTGCGACGCTCGCCACATTGGCTGCCGCTGCCGCAGCGATATCGGTGGTGGTACGCACTTCGAACGCGTCGACCAGGTCCTGCGCCGGCTCCACCACGCGATGATCACCGGTGCGGGTCAGCAGCTGGTGCAGGCGATCGAAGCCACGCTCCAGCAGCTGCACATCGCGGCGCTCGATCTCGGTGCGGCCGGCGGCGACGGCTTCCAGCAGCGATTCGATGCTGTGGCCGAGATCGCCGATGGCGTTGATGCCGGCCATGCGTGCACCACCCTTCAGGGTATGCAGGTCACGCTGCAGGCCGGCCAGCACCTCGCGGTCCTGCGGCGCATCACGCAGCTCGCTGATCAGACCGTCGCAGTGGTCGAGCAGGTCCTTGCCTTCCTCGACGAAGATGTCGACCAGCTCGCGGTCATACACGCTGAAGTCGAGCGCATCGATGCCATCCGCGTTGTCTTCCAGAGGGGAGGCTTCATCGTGGGCCGGCGCATTGACTGCAACGACTGCGACTTCCGGCTGGACAGGTTCGGCATCGTCATGGACCGTGCCCTGACCCGGTGCTTCTTCGAGTTCGAAGAAGCGCACCGGCTCTTCGGAGGCCTGCGGTGCTTTGGCAGCGACCTCCTCATCCACCGTCGCCGGGGACGGCTGATCGGCGCTCTCTCCTTCACCGACCGCCGCCTCCCCGCCGACGTCCGCATCCTCGGCAAAGGCTTCCGCCTCGCCCGGCGCGAGTTCGCTGGCCTGGAGGCCGAGCACGGGCCATTGCCCGTCGTCGTCCAGGGTCTGCTCTTCGTCGATCACGTGCAGGCCGGCCTCGAGCGCGGCTGCCAGCGTGACCGGTTCTGCAAAACCCGGCGCAGCCATTTCATCCTGCAGGCTCGACAGCTCGCTGTCGAGTGGCAGTGCAGCAGCGTCGTCAAAGGCGTTGCCTTCGGCTTCCTCCAGATCGGAGGGCTGCAGCGTATTCAGGTCGATCGCGTCAATTTCCGCAGACGCAGGCAGTTCGTCCGCGTCGCGGTCATCGATCGGCAGCGCGCTGGCGTCGAGGTACGGCGACAGGTCGTCTGCGGCAGTCAGATCGGCTTCAGCGGCCGGCGCAGCAACCGACTCACTTTCAACCGGCTGGATCGATTCAATCGATCCGATATCCACGGTGGCGGCTTCGCCCTCGCCCGGCACCGACGGCCATCCGGCATCGAAGTACCGCGACAGATCATCGCCGCTGGTCAGTTCGCCGACCTCCAGACCTGCATCGATCACGTCCGTGGCTTCCGGCGCCTGCGCGCCGGCTGCAATCGGTTCCAGCACCGGCTCGGCAGGCACGATCCCGGACTCGTTTGCCTCGAACGCGGCGGCATCCGTCGTCTCGACAGCGGCATCGAACTCCAGGTCGGCCTCCAACGCCAGATCGTCGTCCTCGTCCTCCAGCCCGGCCATCGGCCAGCGCGCTTCCGGCAACTCGCCGGCCAACGCCTGCAGGCGCTGCACCAGCGCGCCCTGCGGCGCGATCCGCGGCTGCTCGGCCTGCAGTGCTTCCATGGTCGCGGTGATCGCCTGTGCGGTCGCATCCAGCGCGGCTACGCCTTCGTCGCCAGGCACCACGTCGGCGGCGAGTGCACGCTTGATGTAGGACTCGGCGCCACCGGTGACGGCGGTGATTTCCGGCACTTCGGTCATCGCGAAGGCGCCGTTCATGGTATGCACCGCGCGCAGCAGCGCGTCGCTGACCGGCTGCGGTGCCTGCTGCGCCGAACGCAGCCAGTCCTGCAGGGTGGCCTGGTGGACTTCCACTTCGGCTTCGAGGATCTCGCGCAGCACGCTGTCGATGTTGGCTGGAGTACCTACGGCCTCGGGCTCGGCTTCGTCCTGCACCGACGCGATGGCTTCGGCCGCCAGGATGCGGCTGATCTCGTCCTCGCCTTCGGTCTCGGCCTCGGCCACCGGTGCCACAGGCGCGGCCGCTACCGGCAGCGGCACGTAATAGGTTTCCTCACCGGCGCCGACACGGTCGGCGATGGCCTGCATCGCCTGCAGGTCCACGCTGATGCGCTGGCCGTGGCGCAGCGCGGCGTTCAGCTGCGGCAGCGCGGCGTGCGCGTTGTCAACCATGGCCAGCACAGCCGGCGAGGCCGGACGGCTGCCGTCCAGCACGCGGTTGAGCATGCCCTCGATCTTCCACGCGAACTCACCCAGGGTGCGGGCACCGACCAGGCGGCCACTGCCCTTGAGGGTGTGGAAGATACGGCGGATCGGCCGCAGCCGGTCCATGTTGTCCGGCTGCATGCGCCATGCCGGCAGCAAGCTGCCGAGATTGGCCAGTTCGTCATCGAACTCTTCCAGGAACACCTCACGGATGTCCTCGTCGATGTTCTCCGCGTCATCATCGAAGCCCGCTTCGAAGCCCGCCTCGGCATCCGCCGTGACTGGTACTTCGGCCACGGTCGGCGCGGCCGTTGCCTGCGGATTGAAGTCCGCAGCGGCCGCGCTCAGCTCGGCGAAGAATTGTGCGTCGGCTTCGCTGAAATCGATCGGCGCGATGGTGTCGATGTCGATCACCGACACCGCAGGCGCATCCGCCACAGGCGAAGGCGCGTCGACACCGGGTGCCGGCGCGTCAATCGGTGCATCCGCAGCAGCGGCACCCGTGTCGACGGCAACAGGATTTGCGTCCTCCATCGTTGGCACACCGGCATCGGCGATCTCCAGCGACGGATGCAGCGCGGCATCGCCGTCCAGCGACAGCGTCTCCATCGCATGCAGCGACAGCACATCGTCAGCGTTGTCCTGCGCGTCGGCATCGAAGTGGAACACCACGTCGTCACCGGCGGCAACCGCATCGTGCTCGGCAGCCACCGGGTCGAACACCGGCGCGGCAAAGACCGCGGTGTCGAAGGGCACCGACGCGTCGACGTTGTCCTCGATATCCATCACGGCCACATCGGCCACTGCCGGCGGCGTTGCCTCCGAAAGCGTCCACTGCGGTGCCGGTTCCACTCTGGTTTCGGCCTGTTCGAAACTGACCGGATCGAAGCTGGCAAAGGTCGGGCTGCGCTCGTCGTCGGCACTCGCGGCCGGATCGGCCTCCGGATGGAACGGTGCGAGATCCCATTGCGGAACCTCGGGCGCAGGCGCGCTCGAAGCCGCGAACACCAGCGGTGCATCTGCGTCGTCATGCAGCGACAGCGGTGCGGATGCAACGGTTCCCAGCGCACCGAACATCAGGGTGTTGTCCACCATCTCCGGTGCAGGCGTGGCCGGTGGCGGATCAAAGGTAAAGTCCGGCAGTGGCGCCGGCACAGTGCCAGCGGCGGGCGCGGCCGGCTGTACAGCAATCTCGATGCGCTCCGGCTGCAGCGACTCGGCCTGCAGCGCGACCGGCTCGCGATCCACCAGCAGCGATGCAAACGGAATCGGCGCAGCGGCAACCGGTGCCACCGCATTGCGGTCCGGCAACGGCCAATAGCGCAGCGCTTCAAGGCTGCTGCGGGTGATGTCGAGAATGTCCTCGCGGCCCGGACGGCGGTCGCGCAGGGCTTCGAGGTAGTACTCCAGACTGGCCATGGCGTCGGCCAGGGTGTCCAGCTGACGGCCACTGGGCACGCGCTGGCGACCGATCAGCTCGGCTTCGATGTACTGCTGCACACCGCGCAGGTAATCGGCCGCCGTGCCCAGATCCAGCATGCGCAGCGCGCCGGAGACATCACCCAGCAGGCGCGGCACGTCCTGCAGCTCGGCATGGTTCCAGCTGGTTTCAATGAAAGCAACGAAGTGCTCGCGGGCGGCGGCGAAGTTGGCGATGGCCTCATGCGCCAGCACCTCTACCGTGCGCCGGTTCTCCACCGCGCTCGGATCGTCCTCGCCACTGCCGCCGGCGCCCAGATGGGCGACCTGGTCGTCCAGCGAGGCATCCACGTAGAGCAGTGCACCGGCGATATCCAGCAGCAGGTTCTCGTCGATCTGCTGGCGCCCTTCGACCACGCCACGCAATGCGTCACGCTGCTGCACCACAACGCCGCGGGCAACGCCCAGGCCCATCATGCCCAGCGTATCGGCCACCGCCCCGAGTTCGTTGGCCTGGGTCTGCAGCTGCTCCGGCGCACCGCCGGTGCGCAGGTGCAGGTCCAGCGCATCCTTGATGCGCAGCAGTTCTTCCTTCACCGCACTGCCGACGGTGTCGAGCAGTTCGCGGTTGCGCCCGCTCAGGCTGCCGCGGGCATGGTCCAGTTCGGCCTCGGTGGCGGTGACGCTGTCCGGTGCGAATGCCAGCAGCACGCTGTCATGCACCCCTTCTTCGCCACGCGCGGCACGGATTTCGTTGAGCAGCGGCATCAGCACGATCGGAATATCGCGATGCCCGTTCTGCAGGCGCTCCAGGTAGTCGGGCAGCAGCACGCTGCCACGCATCAGGGTCGCGCAGGCTTCATCCCGATCTGCCACACCACCGGCGCCGATGGCATTGGCCAGCTGTTCAAGCTCCTCGGCCACCATCGCCGGGGCGTACAGCTCGACCATGCGCAGGGTGCCCTGCACCTGGTGCAGGTAGCCGGCGCAGATGCGCATGCGGCTGGCATCGGTCGGGTCTTCCGCGTAGTACTCGACCTCGTTGCGCACCTGGCGCAGGGTCTCGTCCAGCTCGGGCTTGACCCAGCCCAGCGCTGCGTGGCTCATCGCATCGCGCAGACTGCTCATGGACGCGCTCCGTTCGCCGCCGCGCGGAAGCCGCGCGAGTTCTGGCGTGGGGAATGGAAATGCTTCATCGACTGGTTCCTTGCTCGCCGCCCTGCCCGCGTCACGCCGGCAGCTTGAAGTCGGCGACCGAACGACGCAGGTCCGCCGCCAGCTGCGCGAGGTGGCCGATCGATTCGGCGGTCTGCCCGGCACCCTGCGAGGTCTGGCCGGTGATCTGCCGGATCACGCCCATGGTGCGGGTGATGTCCGAGGCCGCAGCCGACTGCTGCTGGGCGGCGATGGAGATGTTCTTGATGAGGGTGTTCAATGCATTGGACACGCGCTCGATTTCGGTCAGCGCGGTGCCGGCATCCTCGGCCAGGCGTGCACCGGACACCACTTCGGCTGTGGTCTGCTCCATCGACGTGACCGCTTCGTTGGTGTCGGCCTGAATGGCCTGGACCAGGTTTTCGATGCGTCGGGTCGCACCCGAGGTGCGTTCTGCCAGGCGCTGCACTTCGTCGGCCACGACCGCGAAACCGCGGCCCGCTTCACCCGCCGACGCGGCCTGCACCGCTGCGTTCAACGCCAGGATGTTGGTCTGCTCGGAAATGTCGTTGATCAGTTCCACGATCGAGCCGATTTCCTGCGACGATTCGCCCAGGCGCTTGATGCGCTTGGAGGTCTCCTGGATCTGGTCACGGATCTGGTCCATGCCCTGGATGGTCTCGCGCACCACGCCGGCACCTTCGGCGGCGATCACCACCGAGCGTTGTGCCACGTCGGCCGACTCGGCCGAGTTGCGCGACACCTGTTCGATGCTCGCCGCGATCTCGCCGATGCGGTCCGAGGCCGAGGTGATCTGGTTGGCCTGGTGGCCCGCCGCTTCCGCCAGCTGCATGGCGGTGGCCTGGGTTTCCTGGGTGGACAGCGCGACCTTGGCCGAGGTGTCGTTGATGGTGGTCACCAGGTGTCGCAGCTCGTCGACAGCGTAGTTGATCGCGTCGGCGATGGCGCCGGTCATGTCCTCGGTCACCGAGGCCTTCACCGTCAGGTCGCCCTCACCCAGCGAGGAGATTTCGTCCAGCAGCCGCATGATCGCCTGCTGGTTTCGGCTGTTGAACTCCACCTGGGTCTGGTAGCGCAGTTCCTGCTCGCGCGAGCGGCTGCGCACGTTGGTGGAGACGAAGCCGATGATCGCGATCAGCGACAGTGCGCCGGACACCACGCCGATCCAGAAGTTCGGGAACAGGCGGGTATCGGACACCGAGCCGAACGAGGAGAACGCGTCGAACAGCTTGCGGCTGTCGTCCAGCATGTGCGCCGAGCCCTGGCCCAGCGCGGTGGCTGCGGACTGCGCGGCGAACAGCTGGCGCGAGCTGGCCAGGATCGCGTCGGCGTCCTGCTTCATCGCTTCCCACTTCTGCTGCGACTGCTCCAGCGCGGCCACGGCGGCAGCACCGCGCACGGCGGTGATACCCAGTTCCTCGTTGCCGTTGCGCAGGCCGTCGAGCACCTGCGAGAACACGGTAATGTCGCGGGCCAGCGCATCGCCGGCTGTAGCAGCACCGCTGCCACCGGCACGCATTTCGGTCACGCGGCGGGCCATCGAGCCGGCCACCACCACCTGCTGCAGCGCGCTGTACACCTGCGCCGACGGCGCACCGGAGGCGGACATCGCACGCACCAGCTCGTTCAGCTGTGCCTGCAGGCCCGGTACTGCACCGCTGAAGTTGTTGGCGTTGCCAGCCAGGGCCAGCACCGCCGGCTCACTGGCGACCAGCTGGCCGGCCTGCTTGCCCAGCGGCGCCCAGGTTTCACCCAGCGTGGCGATCGCGCCGGAGACCCCAGGCTCCTTGCCGTAGCGCCCCTGCAGCGTCGACACATTCTGTTCGATCGCGTTGCGGGTGGCCTTGAAGGCGGTGAACGCCTGCGCGTTGCCGCCCACCGCGTCACGGCCCTGGTTGGCCAGCTGCTGTGACAGCACCTGCAGGTCGGCTGCCTTGGAACCGGCATCGGCCAGGCGACTGCCCTGCCAGGTGGCGACACCGGTGTTGACGCCGAACAGGATCATCGATGCCAGCAGCAGGAACAACCAGAGGTTGCTGCCGCCCAGCCGCAGCTTGCCGGTCTTGGTGGCGTCCGAAGCAGTACTCATCGTTCAACCTCGTTCTTCAATGCAGGGGGCAGCGCCCGGCCTCAGGCCGCGGCTTGCCGGAATTCAGGGGTGCGCGACAGCAGCGAGAGCGAGAACACGCCCCAGTCCTGGCCGTCGGCGTGGAAGGCGCGGTCGACGAAGTGGGCATAACGCCCATCGGCCAGCGCACCAGCATCGATCTGCTGGGCCAGCTCGAAGCTGCGCTGGCCGAACAGTTCATCGATGGTCAGTGCCACGTCGCCACCGGCCTGGCGCATGATCAGCACCCGCTGGCCTTCCTGCTGCACGGTACGCGTGCCCTCCAGGAAGTACTTCAGGTCGACCACCGGGAACAGGTTGCCGCGCAGGTTGCCCACGCCCAGCAACCACGGCTGCGCGCACGGCACCGGCGTCACCGGCGGCATCGGCACGATTTCCACCACTTCGCGGAAATCGGACACGAGCCGGCGCTGGCCGACGCGATAACCCACGCCACGCCAGAGGTCCTGGGCGAACTGCCGCTCGGGCAGCTGCACTGCATGGGCCAGGCTGCGCCGTTCGTAGGCTTCGAGAATGTCGAAGGGCGAGCGCATCAGGCCACCAGTTCGTTGATCCGCGCGATCAGTTCATCCTCGCGCGGCGGCTTGACGATGTAATCGGCCGCGCCCTGGCGCAGGCCCCATGCCTTGTCGGTTTCCATCGCCTTGGTGCTGACGATGATCACCGGAATGTGCTTGATCGCCGCATCACGGGCCATCGCGCGGGTGGCCTGGAAGCCGCTCATGCCGGGCAGGACCACGTCCATCAGCACCAGCTGCGGCACCTGGTCGCGGACCAGCTGCAGTCCATCCTCGGCGTTGTCCGCTTCCAGCACCTCGTGGCCGGCACGGCGCAGCCACTGGGTGAACACCGCGCGGTCGGTCGGTGAATCCTCGATCAGAACGATACGAGCCATTGTGCCTTTCCCCCCTGGTCAGGCGTTGACGTATGTGCGGATGGCACCCAGCAGTTCTTCACGCGTGAAAGGCTTCGTCAGGTATTGCTCCGAGCCGACGATGCGTCCCCGCGCCTTGTCGAACAGGCCATCCTTGGACGAGAGCATGATGACCGGGGTCGCCTTGAACAGCTGGTTGCCCTTGATCAGCGCACAGGTCTGGTACCCGTCCAGGCGCGGCATCATGATGTCGACGAAGATGATCTGCGGTTGCTGGTCTGCGATCTTCGCAAGCGCTTCGAAGCCGTCGGTGGCGGTGACCACCTCGCAGCCTTCGCGCTTGAGCAGCGTTTCCGCAGTCCTGCGGATGGTCTTCGAATCATCGATGACCATCACCCGGAGTCCTGCGAGTTCCCCGCCCGCAGTCGTGTTTTCAGTCATTGCCTATCCCCAAGCGCACGGCCCGATCTCTGGCGGGGGCCGCTACGAAAGCGTATCTATATCGCACTTACTGCGCCCGCTTCAAGGCCGCCCCATGGCGCGGGGCATGGCACCCTCCTGAACGTGACGGGTTTCGCAATGAGTGCGCGACCGCCGGGCGGACGCTGCGTTGCAGTACGGCGGGGAGGCGCGCGACCGGCGTTGCCGCTACCATCAACACCTTGCCTGACAGGTGCGCCCATGCCGTTGAACGTCATCGTGGTGATGGATCCCATCGCCCACATCAAGATCGCCAAGGACACCACCTTCGCCATGCTGCTGGAAGCCCAGCGCCGCGGCCATGCCCTGCACTATGTGCGCCCGGGTGGCCTGGCCCTGGAGGGTGGCGTAGCGGTGGCCCAGACCGCGCCGCTGCAGGTGCGCGACGACCCGGCCGGCTGGTATGAGCTGGGCGCATTCATCCGCACCGAGTTCGGCCCCGGCCAGATCGTGCTGATGCGCAAGGACCCGCCGGTCGACGCCGAATACATCTACGACACCCAGGTGCTGGACGTGGCCGCAGCGGCCGGCGCCTGCGTGGTCAACAACCCGCAGGGCCTGCGCGACTACAACGAGAAGCTGGCCGCGCTGCTGTTCCCGCAGTGCTGCCCGCCGACTCTGGTCAGCCGCGACGCCAAGGCCTTGAAGGCCTTTGCGCTGGAGCACGGCCAGGCCGTACTGAAGCCGCTGGATGGCATGGGCGGCCGCTCCATCTTCCGCAGCGGCCAGGGCGACCCGAACCTGAACGTGATTCTGGAAACGCTGACCGACGGCGCCACCGCATGGCGCTGGCGCAGAAGTTCATTCCCGACATCACCGCCGGCGACAAGCGCATCCTGCTGGTCGATGGCGAACCGGTCGACTACTGCCTGGCACGCATCCCGCAGGGCGATGAGTTCCGCGGCAACCTCGCCGCCGGCGGCCGCGGCGAAGGCCGCCCGCTGAGCGAGCGCGACCGCTGGATCGCCGCCCAGGTGGGCCCGGAGATGAAGCGTCGTGGCATGCGCTTCGTCGGCCTGGACGTGATCGGGGATTATCTGACCGAGGTCAACGTGACCAGTCCGACCTGCGTGCGCGAACTGGACGCACAGTACGGACTGAACATTGCCGGCACCCTGTTCGACGCGATCGAGGCCGGCCTGCGCTGATGCCGTCCGCACCTGCCGTCCTGCCCCCGCCACCGCGCGAAGCGCAACGGCTGGGGGCGACCATCGCGCTGTCTGTGCTGGTCCACGCCCTGCTGATCCTGGGCGTGGGCTTCGCCGTGAAGGGTGATGCACCGCTGGTGCCGACGCTGGAAGTGATCTTCAGCCAGACCCGCACCGCGCTGACGCCGAAGCAGGCTGATTTCCTGGCCGCAGCCAACCAGGAAGGCGGTGGCGAGCACGACCGCGCACAGCGTCCGCGCGACAACCAGGCCGGTATCGTGCCGCAGGCCCAGTCCGGGCTGAGCCCGGTGCCGCAGCAGCAGCAATCGGCCGCACCGGTTCCGCCGCCGCAGGCACGGGTGGTCAGCAGCCGCAATGGCCAGGAGGTGGTGGCGCAGGCGCAGTCCCGCCCCACGCCGGATCAGCCCGAACCGGACGCACCGCTGAGCGCACGCGAGCAGCGCGATGTGGAAATGGCCCGACTGGCCGCTGAAGTGCATCTGCGCTCGGCGCAGTACGCCAAGCGCCCGAACCGCAAGTTCGTGTCGGCCAGCACGCGTGAATATGCCTATGCCAATTACCTGCGTGCCTGGGTCGACCGCGCCGAGCGCGTAGGCAACCTGAATTACCCGGACGAGGCGCGGCAGCGCCGCCTCGGCGGCCAGGTGGTGATCAGCGTGGGCGTACGCCGCGATGGCAGCGTGGAGAGCAGCCGGATCCTGCGTTCGAGCGGAACGCCGCTGCTGGATGAGGCGGCCCTGCGGGTGGTGAAGCTGGCGCAGCCGTTCCCGCCGTTGCCGAAGACCGAAGATGAGATCGACATCCTGCAGGTCACCCGCACGTGGGTGTTCCTGCCGGGCGGCACCCTGCACGACGACCGGTAGGGTTTTGTTGCCCGGGCCTGCGGCCCGGGACCCGCAGAGGCAACGGCCACAGCCGAAGCAACAGCAGAAGCGGCGGCCGGTGTACTGACGCTTGGCGGGGCGGTGTCGGGTGGCGGGGACGCCGCAAGTACGTCCCTGTAGGCTTAGCCGCGGCATCCATGCCGCGGATACCCCGCAACCCGACACCGCCCCACCTCTGACAGATCCCGGCGCACCATTGCTTTGGTAGGTGTCGACCTTGGTCGACACACATCCACGCCACGCGTGGATGCGAGCGAAGCGACCCGCTTTTGACTTTGATTTTCTTTTGATTTTCCGTGGCGGACGCACACGGAAACTGTCAGAGGTCGGGCGGGGTGGGTTCGCGGGGGTATCCGCGCCATGGATGGCGCGGCTAAGCCCCCAGGGACGGGTTCACGGCGTCCCCCGCGAACCCACCCCGCCCGGCCAAGCGCGGCTGTTGCAGTCGACTAACAGTCGACTCTACCGATCCTCGGCCACGAGGGGCTCAGCCGTTGGCCTTCGCCTTCGCCTCGCGCGCGGCCTGCTGCTCGACCAGGGTCAGTGCCACGTTGTCACGCAGGTAGGCCGGCTCGACCTTCTCCGGTGCAATGGCTTCGCCGCGCGCGAACGCCGGCACCGCCAGTGCGAGCACGTCCGACGCACGCGGCAATGCCGTGGCGTCGAATCCGCGCAGTCCGGTGCCCAGCTGGGTCACCAGTGCCCCCTCGGCCGCGCCGAAACCGGTACCGACACCGTAAGCCGACAGCCCTTCCGGCAGCGCCACCGCAGCCGGTGCGCAGACGCGTTCGGCATCACGCGCCACCGGCAGGCCGTCCACACGCTCGAAGCGGGCGACGTAGAGTTCGCCCATCCGCGCATCGATCGCTGACAGGATCTGCGTTTCTTCCACCGGCGCGCGCAGCGCCAACACCTGCAGCGTCGAGACCGGCAGCAGCGGCCGGTCCAGCGCCAGTGCGATGCCCTGGGCAATCGCGATCGCCAGGCGTACGCCGGTGAACGCACCGGGGCCGCAGCTGAGCGCAATGCCGTCCAGCTGGCGGCGGCTGATGCCGGCTTCGGCCAGAAGCGCCTCGGCCCACGGCAGGCTCAGTTCAGCGTGCCGGCGCGGGGCGATCTCGAAGCGTTCCAGCACCTGCCCATCGACATGCAGGGCAACGGAACAGGCTTCGGTGGCGGTTTCAAAGGCGAGCAGTTTCATCGGATCGGGTCAGAACAGGGGGAACGTGGCACCGGGCGCCGGCTCGGGGCCGGTCGCAACAGCGACCGGGGCAGCCGCATCATCGGCCACGGGCGCCCATTGTGGCGTAAAGAAGGCCTGCACATCGGCCAGGCTGCGGGTACGGCGGAACGGCGGCAGTGAATCGAGGAAGACCCGACCATAGCCACGGTTGAGCAGGCGTGGGTCGCACAACACCAACACACCACGGTCGCTCTCGCTGCGGATCAGGCGGCCAACGCCCTGTTTCAGTGCAATCACCGCCTGCGGCAGCTGCTCATCGCGGAACGGATTGCCGCCCTGGCTGCGGATCGCCTCCAACCGCGCCTCGTACACCGGATCGTCCGGTGCTGCGAACGGCAGCTTGTCGATCATCACCACGCTCAGCGCCTCGCCCACCACGTCCACGCCCTCGCGGAAACTGGCCGAGCCCAGCAGCACGCCATTGCCCGATTCGCGGAAGCGTTGCAGCAGCGTAGCGCGCGGTGCCTCGCCCTGCACAAACAACGGCCAAGGCCCATCACGCAGTGCCTCGGCGGCCTCGCGCAATGCACGGTGCGAGGCGAACAACAGGAATGCCCTGCCCTGCGACGCCTGCAACACGGGCCGCAGGGTCTGGATCAGCGCGGTGCCGAAGCCGCGCGCGGCCGGATCGGGCAGGCCTTCGGGCAGGTAGCACAACGCCTGCTCCGGCCAGTTGAACGGGCTTGGCTGGACCAGCGTATGCGGGTCGTCCAGGCCCAGGCGGGTGGCGATGTGATCGAAGCCACCGCCCACGGTCAACGTCGCCGAGGTGAAGATCCATGCCGCGCGACTGCGCTCACGATGCTCGCGCAACGGGCCGGACACATCCATGGGCGTGCGTTGGCAGCGGAAGCCACGTGGCGTGAGCTCGTACCAGAGCACATCAGCGGCATTGGCTGTGTCTGCCGGATCGGTATCGAAGTCGAGGCTGGGCTCATCATCGCCCAGCCAGCGGCTGAGTCGCGAGACCGCCTCGCGCGCCCGCGCATGGCAGGCATCCAGGCCCGCCGCCGCTTCGCGCAGCGGCTGCAGTGCCTGCTCCAGGGTCACCAATCCCGCCATCACGGTATCGAATCCGTCGCGCACCTGTGGCATTGCCAGCGCGCGCCATTGCGTGCCACGCGACGGCAAGCCCTCCATCGCCGAACGCAGCGCCAGCAGCGCCTGCTGCAACTGGTCGACCGGTTCCTGCAGTGCCGACTGTGCGCCCCCTACACCGCGCGCTTCGGCCAGGCAGTCGCGGCCCAGTTCCTGCCACGGACGCATGCCAAAACCTTCGCCGAAGAACTGCGCTGCCAGTTCGGGCAGCTGGTGTGCCTCGTCGATGACAAAGGCCTGCGCCCCCGGCAGCAACTCACCGAAGCCATCCTGTTTCAGTGCCAGATCGGCCAGCAGCAGGTGATGGTTGACCACCACCACGTCAGCGGCCTGCGCGCGTTGCCGCGCGCGCACCACGAAGCAGTCGTCCCAGAATGGGCAATCGGTTCCCAGGCAATTGTCGACGGTGGAGGTGACCATCGGCAGCAGCGGCGAGTCATCGGCCAGGCCTTCCAGTTCGGCGATGTCACCGAACTCCGAACGACCGGACCAGGCCAGGATCCGCTGGAACTGCGCAGCCTGTTCGGGGCTGGAAAAACGCGGCTCGCCCCGTGCCTGCTGCAGGCGATAGCGGCACAGGTAGTTCGCGCGCCCCTTCAGCAGCGCACTGCGCAGGCCGACACCGAGTGCTTGGCGCACCCGCGGCAGATCGCGGTGGTAGAGCTGGTCCTGCAGCGCGCGGGTTCCGGTGGAAATGATGGTACGCAGCCCGGACAGCAGCACCGGCACCAGATAGGCAAAGGTCTTGCCAGTGCCGGTACCGGCCTCGGCCAGCAGCAGGTCCCGCTGCTGCAGCGCATCGGCGATGGCTTCGGTCAGGTGCAGCTGTGCCGGACGCGGGACGAAGGCATCCAGGTGCGAGGCGAGCGCGCCGCCGTCGCTGAGGGCTTCGCGGCTGGCATGGACAAGGTCGGACATCAGAGGGAAAGGATACCCGGCGGGCGCTGCCCGGCACCCGTTTCAAGCCAGAGCGCAGGCAAAGGCAACAGCAACAGCGTGGTTCATGGCTCTGGGTTGCTGCGTGTTTGGCGGGGCGGGAGGGGCAGGCAGGACACGCCGTAAACCCGTCCATGGGGCTCGGTGGCGCCTTGCTCGTGTGCCCTGTCCTGCGCACACGGCAAGACCGGGGTTGGGCGTCCTGCCCAACCCGCCCGAGGCGTGCCTCGGGCCCATGGCGCCAACGGTCCTGCCTGCCCCTCCCGCCCCGCCTTCGACAGTTTCCCGGTGACGGATGGACGTGCTTCGTGGCGTCGCGCTTGCTCGACTGGATTCAGAAGCGGTGGGTCGAACGGAAACAAGAAGGGGTCGGAGCCGTTTTCCTGCGGAAAACGGCTCCGACCCCACAACGAGTGCGCGCAGCGCGCGACCCGCTTTTGATTTTCTTTTTCTCTTCCGTCGCTGGCAGCACACGGAAACTGTCAGAGGTCGGGCGGGGCGGGTTCGCGGGGGTGTCCGCGGCATGGATGCCGCGGCCAAGCCCCCAAGGACGGGTTCACGGCGTCCCCCGCGAACCCACCCCCGCCCGGCCAAGCGCGGCTTTTGCTTTACGCGGCCAAGCAGCCAGCCACGAGGGGCTGCGCCGTTGGCTGGAAACTCAGTACCGCTTGATCCCCGGCACCGTGCAGCCTTCAATCTGCGCATGCGCCGACACCGCATTTTCCTTCTCGCCCCGCGCCAGGCGCGACTGCTCGATCGTCGCCCAGTGCCGGCGGCACAGCGGCCCCGTCTTCGAACCCAGATCCACCGCTTTGCGCGCGAACGTCTCCGCCTGCGCCCACTGCCCCTGCAGCAGCGCCAGTTCGGCACGTTCCTGCAGCACCGCCGGGTCGCCGGCGACGATTTCCAGCGCATGGTCCAGGCTGCTGGCGGCACCGGCCAGATCGTTGGCCTGGCGCTGCGCCTGCGCGGTCACCCGCAGATCTTCCACCTGCGAATCACGCAGTGGCTGCACCGACAGCTCCTTGTCGTCCGGACCCGCAGCGGCATTCACGGCTGCCAGGCGCTGCGCCGGCGTGGTGGTGTCGACCGGCTTGACCACCGGCGGTGCACTGCTCACGCAGGCGGCCAGAGCCAGGCTGAGGCCGGTCAAGGCCAGGAGCTGCAGCAGGGATCGCATGTTCATCGGCTTCATCGGCTCGGAGGAGGAGTGGCGGCGGCAGGTGCTGCGGCAGGTTCGGCGGGCGCTTCCGGCTTGCGGTCCAGGCCGAACCAGCTGCGCCAGCCACCGCCTTCGCTTTCTGCACCGCCCTGCCCGTCCGGCGACACCGCCGGCGCGCACGGCGCATACGCCGGTGCATAGCCGACCACGAACGGGAAGCGGCGTGCACCCGGGCAGCCTTCATCGGTCGTGTTGAGACCGGTGGGCGCCACCGACTGCCAGTCCAGACCCTTGTTGCTGACACGCAGCGGTGCGCTCGGCAGGCGCTGGAAGATGCCCGACCACACCCGCATCGCGCCGGTGGCGCCGTACAGACCGGCCTGCTCGTTCTGGTCGTTGCCGATCCAGATCACCGCCAGATGATCGCCGGTGTAACCGGCATACCAGCTGTCACGGCCGTCATTGGTGGTACCGGTCTTGCCGGCCGGCTGCAGCCGGCCCAGACCGTCGGCGTTGAGGCGCTGCGCGGTACCGCTGGCGACCACCTGCTGCAGGCCGACACTGATCAGGTTGGCGGCGATCGAGTCGCCTTCCTGGGCCGGCGCCGGGGTCTTGTCATACCGCTTGAGCAGTTTGCCCTGCGGGTCGAGCACGCCACGCACCGCGTGCAGCGGCTGGATCTCGCCGCCGGACGCGAGGAACTGGTACAGCTGCGCCATCGCGTAGGGACTCTGGTCGGTAGAGCCGAGGATCACCGCCGGATTCGCTTCGGCCTTGATACCCGCCAGCACGTGGATCAGCTGGGTCACCCGCTCGGGGCCGACCTGCATGCCCACGCGCACGGTGGCCTGGTTGTAGGAATGCGCCAGCGCGTCGATCAGGCGAACGGTGCCATGGCTGCGGTTGTCGGCATTGCCGGGGCTCCAGTTGCGGCCACGACCGAGCTGGACGGTCACCGGTGAATCGTCGACCCAGGTGGCCAGCGAGTAACGGTCCGGCTGAGCCAGCGCCAGCAGGTACACGAACGGCTTGAGCAGCGAGCCGACCGGGCGCTGTGCTTCGATCGCGCGGTTGAAGCCGACCTCGGACACCTCACGGCTGCCGATCACCGCCAGCACGTCACCGTTGTGCACGTCGGTCAGCACCATGCCGGCCTGCAGTTCGGGGCGACGCTTGCTTTCCAGCGACTTGATGGTGCGGGTCACCGCGCCTTCGGCATAGGCCTGCGCGGACGGCGACATACCGGTCATCACGCTCAGGCCTGCGCCCTGCAGCGCCGATTCCGGATAGTCATGGCCAAGCTGGCGACGAACCAGGTCGACGTAAGCCGGGAAGCGGTTGGCCGCGACCAGGCCCGGCGTCTTGGGCACGCCCAGCGGTGCCTTCAGCGCACGCTGGTACTCGGCATCGTCGATCAGCGTGGCTTCGTGCAGCTTGCCCAGCACGAAGTTGCGGCGATCCAGCGCCCGCTCCGGGTTGCGACGCGGGTCGTAGAAGGACGGCCCCTTGACCAGGCCGATCAGCAAGGCGATCTGCTCGGTTTCCAGCGACGACAGGTCACGGCCGAACCAGAATTCGGCGCCGGAAGACATGCCGTGGATCGCCTGGCTGCCACGCTGGCCCAGGTACACCTGGTTGAGATAGGCCTCGAAGATGGTGCGCTTGTCGTAGCGCGCTTCCATGATCAGCGCGTACAGCACTTCGTTGAACTTGCGGGTGACCGTCTGTTCCTTGCCGATGCCGAGCAGGCCGCTACGGGCCAGCTGCTGGGTCAGCGTCGAAGCGCCCTGGCGGCTCTGGCCGCCGGAGCGGATGGTCACCCACACCGCGCGGGCAATGCCGGAAAGGTCGATGCCGTGATGACGGTTGAAGTCCTTGTCCTCCACCGCCTGCAGGCCGGTCACCAGCAGATCCGGCGCCTCATCCATGCGGATCAGGCGGCGCTCTTCCTGCTTCTGGCCGTACAGCGTGGCGATGCGGGCCGGGTCCAACCGTGCGGCCTTCAAGGCCTTGCGGTTGTCGGCGTCGCGCAGCGAAGCGACCGCACCGTCGGACAACGACAGCTCCAGCCGGCGCGGAGCAACGCGGCCATCGACATCGTTGTAGCCGCGGCTGGAAATAACGAAGCGCCCACCGTTCACCGCATAGGTGGCCGGCTCCTTACCCTGCCCGTCATCGCGGTAGGCGGACGCGGCGAGCTCGGTCTTCAGGGTTGCCGCGTCCAACGCCTTGCCCGGCGTAAGCACCAGCGGACGCGCGTACACACGGGTCGGAATCTGCCAGCGCAGTTCACCGAACCGCTGGGTCACCTGTTGGTTCAGGTACAGCGTATAGGGGATCAGGAAGCCCAATCCCAACGCGACCGCGGCCATGCTCCAGGTGATCAGGCGGCGCCGCCACAGCGGGCCGTTGTCCTGCTGGTCGTCGTCGTAATCGTCGATGTCGTCGGAATCGTAGCGTCGGGGCACGGGGATGCGGGCAGGTAGGGTCTGGCGAGTCTAACGCAGCCGCCGTGGCGGCTGGCAGGCGATGGGCTGCGGTTTCACTGCAGTTCAAGCTGGGCGCGACGTCCGCTGGCCTGCCGCGGCCCCTGCCAGTGCCGCCCGGAGGCCCTTCCAGCCGGCTCCGGCCAGGCAGACATTGGCCAACCGAGCGATCAAGCGCGGCATGTCATGGGCGATCCAGCGTCCCTGAACATCCGCGCGGCGATACAGCTGCAGCCGCGACCACGCCATGCGCCAGGCCAGCGCGTGAAGCCCCTGGAAGCGCTCCGGCGCCACGACCACGCCACGCTGTCGCAGCAGAGCATCCAGGGCCAGCAGGCGCCCCGCCGTGCGCTGGCGCGCCTGCGCATCGAACAGGTCGAGATGGCGCAGGCGCTGCAGAAAGCCGCGCCGACTGGCTCCGATCTGGTTGTTGCCATGCTGCCGATAGTCGATGGTCGGTTCGGCCAGCATGTCCAGCCCTCCACACAGCGAGGCGTGGATCGCAAGCCATTCGTCGTGGCTCCAGCCGGCAGGCACGGGCAGTGAATCGGCCAACAGTGTGCGACGCACTGCACAGGTGGCGCCGGTGATGAAGTTCCGTAGCAGGATCGCGTCGATCGCAAGACCCGAACGTTCCAGCTCCACTTCAGCCGGATGCACCACCAGCACCTCCAGCAGGCGCTGGCCCAGCGGCGCGCCCTGCGCATCCACCAACCGCGCGTCGCTGTGCAGCAGCAACAGGGCCGGGTCTGCCTGGAAGCGCTGCACGTAGCTGCGGACCCGCCCCGGATGCCAGACATCATCCTGATCACACAGGAACAGGATATCGGCCTGGCAACGCAGCAGCGCGTCGGCGAAATTGCGCACATAGCCAAGATTCTGTGCGTGCTGGACGATCTCGACACGTACGCCCAGCGCCTGCGCGCGCGGCACGAACGCCTGCAGCAGTTGCAGCGTCTGATCGCTGGAGCCGTCATCGCCGATCACGACTTCGTTCACCGGCAGATCCTGCTCGAGGATGCTGTCCAGCTGTGCCTGCAGGTAGCGCGCACCATTGTAGGTGCACAGCGCGACGCCAATGCGTTCGGCAGCGGCCGATCGGGATGGCGTGTCAGGCATCGAACGTACTCGCGGAAAACAAGGCTGGGGGATGGTAGCAGAGCCCCCGCCAGCGCACGGAAACAGGTGCTGACTATCCGTTGCTGGAATGGGCAGCGATACGCTGCAGGGCCTGCGCAGCGCTCATCGGCTGCCACATGCCCGCCTCTGGCTGGAACGGTCGCGGCGAGATGCCCAACAACGCCTGCAGCGGACCGTTGTCTGCAACCAGGTCCTGCTGCAGGCGTGACACCGGGCCGCGGGCGCGCGGAACCAGTGCGGCCAGGCCACGCAGGGCACTGCCCGGCAACGGCAGCGCGAGGGTCGGCTGCGCCAGGCTCGCATGCACGCGGCGGAACATCGCGTGATAGGGCAACCGTTCGCCGCCACCGATTTCCAGCACCCTCGAGGACCCCGCGCCGCTGCTGATGCAGGCCACCACGGCACGGGCGATGTCATCGGCATGCACCGGCTGGCGCAGGCCATCGGCCAGCGGGATCGGGAAAAGGCGCAGACGCAGGGCGCGCTGCACGATCGGGGTGATGCTGCGGTCGATGCCGGCGCCGTAGATCAGCGTTGGCCGCAGGATCGTCCACACCATGCCGAGACGTTCGGCCTGTTCGATCAAGCCTGCTTCGCCCCGCTGCAGCATCGCTACCACGTCCTGTTCGTCGGCCTGCTCGGAATCCTGCTTGCTCAGCACGCTCATCGAACTGGTGGCGATGACCTGCCCGGCCGGAGCCACGCTCTGCTGTGACAACCACTGCGCCAGGCCTTCCAGCGGTCCGAAGCTGGCGATCGCCTTCCAGGCAGGGGACGGCACGCTGTCCAGTGCGCTTGCGAGATCCCCGCACAGCCACTGCACACCGTCCTGTGCCGGTTGTGGCCGCCGGCTCACCGCCTGCACCCGCTCATGCACCTGCACCAGGCGCGGCAGCAGGAACCGGCCGATCTGGCTGGTGGCTCCGGAAACAAGGACGGTCATCGGCACTCCGTGGGGTGTTGCGGGGCTGGCTACTATAGCGAGCCCTCCGGCAACGGCGAGGCTCAGGGGGAGGACACCCCGATGTCGCGCAGGCGCTGCCGCAGCTGCTGGTACTCGCTGCTGGAAGCACCAACCCCGAGCTCGCCGGCCTGCTGCAGGGCGTGCTCGGCAAAGGCCACATCGCCATTGCCCAGACGCTCGCTGCCAATTGCCAGCCATCGCTGTGCCAAGCGCTGGCGGGCAGCAGCCAGGCCATTCGCAGTGGGTGACAGGGTCTGCCAGGCCTGCAGGCAGGCCCCTGCCGCCTGCACCCGGTTCTGCCGCAGGTTGTCATCGAAGCAACTGCGGCTGGCGGGCAGCAGGCGGGCGGCTGCAGCTTTCACCCGTGCATCGCGTGGCGCCAGTGATTGCGCTTCACGCAGCGCATCAAACGCACTATGGCCGGGCGGGCTGATCCACTGCCCGGCGCGCTCGGCACGCTCCATCCTGCGCAGGTGATCGCGCAGCTGTCGTTCACGTTGCGCCGTACTGACAGCCGGTTGTTTCAGGGACTGCTGCGCCTGCTGCGCGCGTTGCAGGCGCTGCGCCAACTGCTGACGTGCTGCTGCCGACGCACCCAGCTCTTCCGCCAGCACCGCATCGCGCTGCGCAGCCTCGAACTGGAAATCATCGGCCTGGCTCTGGCTGCGCGCAAGCACCGCCTGCAGCGCCTGCTCCCGCCCACGCTGGGCCGCAGGATCCTCCGGTGCCACCGCCAGCACGGCCAGGAATCCTTTCGCTGCCTTTTCCAGCTGCTGCCGCTGCAGCGCGCGCTGCGCCTGCCGCAAGCGTTCGTCTACCGCCCGCGCCAGTGCTTCCTGGCTGGCCGGCAGATCGGCATGGCCCGCATCGAACTGACGCGCGCGCTGCACGATCGCGGCGGCTTCGGCCAGTTCCCCGCGCGCGCCCAATGTACGCGCGTGCTGCAGCAGATCGCTCAGCGCATCCTCGCGCCCTTCCAGTGCCGGCAGGTTGTCAGGCTGCAGCGCCAGGATGCGCTGGAACAACGGCAGCGCGCTGCTGTCGCCATCGTCCAGCCGCCCGGCAGCGAAGGCATTGCGGGCCTGGGCCAGCAGCGCCCCGATGCCGCGCCCGCACTGCGCCGTGCCTGCAGCTGGCGGTCGACGGCATCTGCATCGACCTGCGGCACCTGCAGCTCGCGAGCCAGCGACAGTGCCTGTGCACTGCCGTCGAGGTCGTCGTTCTGCAGTTTGTCGCGGGCCTGCTGCAATGCGGCCGCAGCGGTTCGTGCCAGGCCCTCGCGGGCCTGTGGGCGATCACCATCCAGCGCCAGCACGGCCTGGTAGCGCTCGCGCGCACCACTGCCGTCGGCCGCGCTCAGCCGGCCGGTGGCAAGCGCGCGGTCACCTTCGGCCAGCAGCTGTTCGATCTGCGGCTCACCCCAGAACCAGTCGGCCAATGGCTTGCGCAGCAGCACCAGCAGCACGAACACCGCCAGCGCCGCGACCAGCGCCCAGCGCCACACCCGGCGCGCGTGGCGTGCCTGCAGCCACCACCAACGGCCTTCGCGGCGGACGCGGTCCAGCGCAGGATGTTCAGCGCCATGCGGGCGATGCGGGGGCTCGCGTTCCATGCGTGCAGGGTAGCCGGGGCAGCGTGAAGCTCAGCCGAGGCGACGCGCCTCGCTCACGCCCGGCAGCGCGTCCAGCTTGCCCAGCAGGGTCGACAGCTGGCCGTAGTCGCTCACCTTCAGACGCAGGCGCAGGTGGGCACGGCCACTGTTGCGTACGTTGTCACTGTGGATGTCGAGCACATAGGCGTCTTCCTGGGCGATCAGGTTGGTGATGTCCTTCAGCAGCCAGCGGCGGTCGACTGCAGTGACCACCACGTCCACTTCGTAGCCGCCGCCGGCCTGGCCCCACTCCACCGGCAGGATGCGCTGCGGGCTGGTGGCTGCCAGCCGGGCCAGCGCGGCACAGTCTGCACGATGCACGGTGACACCCCGGCTACGGGTCAGGTAGCCGACGATCGGCTCGCCGGCCACCGGCTGGCAGCAGCGCGCCAGCTGCACCAGCAGATTGCCCACGCCCTGCACCGTGAATTTGGACTTGCCCAGGTTCTCGCGGCGGGCAGTCGGCCGCGGCAGGGTTGGCGTGGGCGCCGGCTGGCTCGCTGCACGTTCGGCTTCCAGCAGGGTACGGCTGACCTGGTTCGGGCCGGTATCGCCCAGCGCCACCTGGATGTAGAGGTCGTCAACGCTGTCGGCATGGAACTTCTTCGCCGCCACCGTCAGGTCCGAGTGCTGCAGGCCCAGCCGCTTCAGCTCACGCTCGAGCAGCTCGCGACCGGCCTGCACGTTGCGCGCACGGTCCAGCTTGTGGAACCAGCTGCGCACCTTCTCGCGCGAGCGGTTGCTGGCCAGGAAGCCGTTGGCCGGCATCAGCCAGTCGCGCCGCGGGTCGGCCTCCTTGCCGGTCAGGATCTCGACGCGGTCGCCGCTGCGCAGGCGATAGGTCAGCGGCACGATACGGCCATTGACCTTGGCGCCGCGGCAGCGGTGGCCGACCATGGTGTGCACCTGGTAGGCGAAATCCAGCGGCGTGGCACCCTGCGGCAGGTCCAGCACCTCGTCCTTCGGGCTCAATGCATAGACCCGGTCCTCGGTCAGCTCGGCGTCGAGCGCCCCGGCCAGCTCATTGCCCTGCCCGTCCTGCGCCTGCTCCAGCAGTTGGCGCATCCAGGTGATCTTGCGGTCGAAGGACTTCTCCGCGCCCTTGCCGCCTTCCTTGTATTTCCAGTGCGCGGCCACGCCCAGCTCGGCCTGCGAGTGCATCTCATGGGTACGGATCTGCACTTCGATGGTGCGCCCTTCCGGGCCAACCACGGCGGTATGCAGCGAGCGATAGTCGTTGGCCTTGGGCCGGGCGATGTAATCGTCGAACTCGCTGGGCACCGGCGCCCACAGTGCATGCACCACGCCCAGCGCGGCGTAGCAGGCGGCCACGTCGTCGACCATCACCCGCACTGCGCGGATGTCGTACAGCTGGTCGAACGCCAGCCGCTTCTTCTGCATCTTCCGCCAGATGCTGTAGATGTGCTTCGGGCGGCCGCTGACTTCGGCCTTGATGCCCTGCGCGACCAGCTCGCGCGACAGCACCTTCTTGACGTTCTCGACATAGCGCTCGCGCGCGATGCGGGTCTCGTCCACCTCGCGGGCGATACGCCGGTAGGTCTCCGGTTCCAGATGGCGGAACGCCAGGTCCTCCAGCTCCCACTTCAGCTGCCAGATGCCCAACCGGTTGGCCAGCGGTGCATGGATGTCGCGGGTCAGCTGCGCCAGCGCGCGGCGTTGCGCGTCGTCGAGCTTGTCGGCCGCGCGCATCCGCGCCAGCTGCCGTGCCAGCAGGATCGGCACCACGCGCAGGTCTCGGATGATCGCCAGCAGCAGGCGGCGCAGGCCTTCACTGTTGCGCCCCGCCTCGCGGCCGGCATGCAGCGCCCACACCGGATCGGCTGCATCCTGACCGTCGAGCAGGCCGATCACCGCCGCCTTGTGGTTACCCAGAGGCAGTTGCTCCAGACTGGCACGCAGGCCCGGCAGGTCGAACAGCAGGGCCGCGACCACTGCGCCCTCATCGGCCGAGAGCATCGCCAGTGCGTCAAGGGTATCGCCCAGCACCGACCAGCTGGCGCGCATCTGGTGGTCGCACTCCGGCGCTTCCCAGTGCTCGCGCAGGGCCTGGCGCAGCGGAGCAGGCAGCACCGCTGCCGAGGGACGGTTCAACAGGCCATCCAGGCCGGGGACGGAAGCGCGGTTCACAGCATCGAGCAGGCAAGACAGAGGCCTCTACACTAGCGCCGGCGCCGTTCAGGGACAATCACCACGGCCACCATCACCCGGCATGAAGACATGCCGCTACACTCGTGGGCAAACCCAGGAGAGTCCCGCCATGCCCTCGATCGTCCCGCGTTTCCGCCCACAGCTGCTGGCCTGCGCCGCGCTCCTGCTGTCCCTGTCGGCGCCTGCGCTGGCCCAGCGCGTGGTGGAGGGTGACCTGCAGCAGCAGATGTCGCCGGCCGAGTTCAAGGCGGCCGGCCTGGACAAGCTCAGCGCGCAGGAACTGGCCACGCTGAACCGCTGGCTGCAGGGCAAGGTCGAAGCGGCCACCACCCAGGCGGTTGCTGCGGTACGGGAATCGGCGCGCGAGGAAGGCCGCCAGGAAGTGATCGTGAAGAATCGCGGCTTCTTCGATTTCGGCAGCAACGAGCCGATTGTCGGCGTGCTGCAGGGCGAATTCCGCGGCTTCGGCAAAGGCCGCGTCTACGTGCTGGACAACGGCCAGGAATGGGAGCAGACCGATGCAAGCACCCTGGCCGGTGTGCGCAAGCAGTCCCCCACCGTCAGCATCAAGCCCGGCGTGATGGGCGTCTGGTACCTGAAGGTCGACGGCGTGAACACCCAGCCGAAGGTACGCCGCACCAAATAACGCCGCCCATCGTGTAGAGCCGAGCCCACGCTCGGCTGCGATCTGCACGGGAAGATGACGAGGCATCAAAAAAGCAGCCGAGCATGGGCTCGGCTCTACGTCATCACATCATCGGAGTCACGCCTGGCGCAGTGCGGTCACCCGCTGCGCCAGCTTCTTCGCCGAGATGCCGGTGCGTGCACCCAGCTCCTGCGCGAACAGTGACACCCGCAATTCCTCAAGATCCCAGCGCAGCGCCTGCCACTGCGGGCGCTCACGCAGGCCCTGCTGTTCGCCCACCTCCAGCGCCTCCAGGAACGGATGCAGCTCCAGCATGCGCGCCTGGTCACGCGGCGGATCACGCTTGGCACGCTCGGTGCGCAGGATCATCGCCTTCAGATAGCGCGGGTACTGCGCCAGCGCGTCAGCCGGCGTGTCGCGCAGGAAGCCGGGATGGATCAGTCCGACCAGCTGCGCTTCCATGTCGTCCAGATTGCCGCGCGCCCAACCCATCAACGGCGCTTCCAGCATCGGCTTCAGTTCCGCCACCAGGGCCAGGATGGTTTCGGCCAGCTTCAGCCGCGACATGGCCTCACCAAACAGTGCCTTGGCCGCATGCTCACGGCGCTGCTCGAAGGCCGCCGCATCGCGGATGTCTTCCAGGCCCTCGGCCAGCACGGCGTTCATCGCTGCATCGACCAGGTCGCCGCGCAGGCGCTCCTGCGACTCGATCGCGGCATACAACAGGCCGGTCTTGGCACCGACCGGCAGCTGCTTGCGCGCCTGCTTCACCTTCTCGGCCAGCGCGATTTCCAGCAGGCGGCGCACGCCCAGTGGATGAGCCTCCAGCGCCTGATGGCGGTCGGCGAAGATGCGCAGCGCAACACTGTCGCCCTCGTCCAACAACGCCGGATACGCAGGTACACCCGCTTCACCGGGCACCTGCAGCGGAATCGGCGCGGCCGGGAACGTGCGCAGGCCATCGGCCGCCATCTCGCGCCCAGCGCGTGCAGCGAACGCATCGCCGGCACGACCGCCGAATTTCGCGCGCAGTGCGTCCAGATCGCGCGAAGTCGCCAGCACCTTGCCCTGCTCGTCGCGCAGCCGCAGGTTCATGTGCAGGTGCGGTTCGATCGAACCGGGCTCGAAATCCAGCGCAGTCACCGTGGCGCCGGTTGCGCGTGACAGGAAGCGCGCCAGTTCGCCGGTGATGGCATCGGCACTGGGCTGCGGGAACGCTTCGTAGAACGCGCGACCGAAGTCTGGTGCCGGCACGTAGTTGCGGCGCATCGCCTTGGGCAGGCTGCGGATCAGTGCCGAGGCCTTGTCGGCGACGAAACCCGGCGCCAACCAGCCCAGCTGCACCGGGTCCAGCGCGTTGAGCAGGTGCAGCGGTACGTCCAGGGTCACGCCATCATCGTCGGCACCCGGCTCGAAGCGGTAATGCAACGGCAGCCGCGCCTGACCCAGCGCCAGGTACTTCGGATAGCGCTCCTGCTCGCTGCCCTCGCCCGGCAACAGATCGACCAGCAACCAGTGCAGGGTCTTGCGCTGTTCCGGCGCCAGTCCCTTCCACCAGGTATCCAGGCCCGCGGCCGAGTGGATCTGCGGCGGCACCCGGTCCAGGTACCAGCGGGCCTGCCAGTCCTCGTCGGCAACGATGCCGGCGCGGCGCAGCTTCGCTTCTTCCTCGCGGGCGACCTCCAGCACTTTCTGGTTGTCGGCCACGAAACTGGCGCGGGTGTTGATCTCGCCGGTCACCAGTGCCTGGCGCACGAAGATGTCATGCGCTTCGCCCGGTGCGATGCGGCCGTAGTGCACTGGCTTCTTCGGTGCCAGCACCAGGCCGAACAGGCTGATCTGCTCGGACGCCAGCACCTGGCCCTGCGCGCGCGACCAGTGCGGATCGAAATGTTTGCGCAGCAGCAGATGCGGCAGCTCGGCGATCACCCAGTCCGGCTCGATCGCGGCCAGGGTCATGCCCCACACCTTCTGCGTATCCAGCAGGTTGGCCACCAGCAGCCACGGCGGCGGCCGCTTGGACAGCGTCGAACCCGGGAACGGCAGGAACCGGCGCTGGCGCGGTGCCTGGAAATCGCCCTTCTCGGTGCGGTGACCGATCTGCGTTGGAAGGCCCGCCACCAGCGCCCGGTGCAGGGTCTGGTAGGCAGCGGCACGCACGCGTTCGCTGAAACCCCCACCCGCCGGTGCCTGGTCCTTCTGCGCACGCACGGCCACCGGGGCCGGTGCGGCCTCGGCCTTGCCTTCGCGGGCCAGGCGCGCGGCGCGGTGCAGCTGGCCGCGGGTGGCTTTCACTGCGGCAGCATCATCACGCGCTGGCGCCGGCGCACTGCTGCCGGCCAGCAACGGTGCCATCGAGGCCTCGCTGGCCTCTTCCTTCCAGCCCAGTTCTTCGCACAGCAGGCGCAGCTGGCGATGCAGCTCGCGCCACTCGCGCATGCGCAGGAAGCCGAGGAAATGACGGCCGCACCAGTCGCGCAGCTTGGACTGGGTCAGATCTTCATGGGCCTGCCGATAGGCATCCCACAGGCGCAGCACGCCAACGAACTCGGAACGACCATCGGCGAACTGCGCATGCGCGCTGTCGGCCGCACCGCGTGCTTCGGGCGGACGTTCGCGCGGGTCCTGGATGCCCAGGAACGAGGCGATCACCAGCATCGGCCGCAGGCAGCCGGCGGCCTGCGCGGCGACCAGCATGCGCGCCAGCTTCACGTCCACCGGCAGGCGCGCCATCTGCTTGCCGATGGTGGTCATGCGCCGCTCGGCGTCGATCGCGCCCAGTTCGGTCAGCTGCTGCCAGCCATCGGCTACCGCGCGCTCGTCCGGCGCTTCCAGGAACGGGAAGTCCTCGATGCGGCCCAGGCCCAGCTGCAGCATGCGCAGGATCACCCCTGCCAAGCTGGAGCGGCGGATCTCTGGATCGGTGAACTCCGGCCGCGCCTGGAAATCGGCCTCGGCGTACAGGCGGTAGCAGATGCCCTCGGCGATACGGCCGCAGCGGCCCTTGCGCTGGTTCGCACTGGCCTGCGAGATCGGCTCGATGTGCAGGCGGTCCAGCTTGTTGCGCGGACTGTAGCGCTTGACGCGGGCAAAGCCCGGATCGACCACGTAACGGATGCGCGGCACCGTCAGCGAGGTTTCCGCCACGTTGGTGGCCAGCACGATGCGCCGGTTCGGCCCCGGATTGAACACCCGGTCCTGGTCCTGGTTGGACAGGCGCGCATACAGCGGAAGCACCTCGGTGTTGCGGTACTTGCGCCGTTCCAGCGACTGGTGCGCATCGCGGATCTCGCGCTCGCCCGGCAGGAAGATCAGCACGTCACCGCGCGCATCCAGGCGGGTGATCTCGTCGATGGCCGACACGATGGCGTCGTTGACCGTGCGCTCGCCCTGGTCTTCGCCCTCGCCTTCCAGCGCGCGGTAGCGCACTTCCACCGGGTAGGTACGGCCTTCGACGCTGATCACCGGCGCATTGTCGAAATGCTGGGCGAAGCGTTCGGTGTCGATGGTGGCCGATGTCACGATCAGCTTCAGGTCCGGGCGCTTGCGCAGCAGCTGCTTCAGGTAGCCCAGCAGGAAGTCGATGTTGAGGCTGCGTTCGTGCGCCTCGTCAACGATGATCGTGTCGTAGTTCGACAGCCAGCGGTCGCTCGCGATCTCCGCCAGCAGGATGCCATCGGTCATGAACTTGATGCGGCTGTCTTCGCTGACCTTGTCGTTGAAGCGCACCTGGTAGCCCACCAGCTGGCCCAGCTCACTGTGCAGTTCCTGCGCCACGCGGCTGGCCACCGCACGTGCGGCAATCCGTCGCGGCTGGGTGCAACCGATCATGCCGGCCTGGCCACGGCCTGCGGCCAGGCACAGTTTCGGCAGCTGGGTGGTCTTGCCCGAGCCGGTTTCACCAGCGATCACCACGACCTGATGGTCGCGGATCAGCCCGATGATGGCGTCGGCTTCACGCGCAATCGGCAGCTGCGGGTCCAGAGTAATGGACGGCTGCTGCTGCGCCCGTGTCATCCGGCGCTGCACCGACGCCTGCAAGGCCTGCTCGAAGGTGGCGGCCAGTGCCGCATCCTGTGGCTTGGCCTGGCAACGCGAGAGCATCCCCAGCAAACGGCCCCGGTCGCGGCTCATGGCGCCGTCGATGGCGGCACGCTGTTGGCGCAGGCGGGGCGATGGATTTTTATCGATAGAGCTCATCAATCGGTTCGTTCAAAACTTTGAAAGCGACCAGTCATCACGACCGGTTTATTGTGAAGGCCAACGATTCCACAAGGAGGAACCCCATGGCGAAGACCAAGAGCACGACCAAGCCCAAGACCGGAAAGCAGAAGCTTGCAGCGGCGGCACCGTCGGCGCCGAACATCGATATCGGGATCACCCAGGGCGATCGCAAGAAGATTGCCGACGGTCTGTCGCGGTTCCAGGCCGATGCGTTCACGCTCTACCTGAAGACGCACAACTTCCACTGGAACGTGACCGGGTCGATGTTCAACTCGCTGCACACCATGTTCGAGACGCAGTACACCGAGCAGTGGGCGGCACTGGACGACGTGGCCGAGCGCATCCGCGCGCTGGGCTTCAATGCCCCGGGCTCCTACCGGGAATTCGCTGCGCTGACCTCGATCGCCGAGGAACCGGGCCTGACCGACAGTGCGGACTGGCGTGAAATGGTACGCCAGTTGGTGGTCGCCAACGAAGCGGTCTGCCGTACGGCACGTGAAGTGCTGGAGGTGGCGGCCAAGGGTGACGATGCCCCGACCGAGGATCTGATGACCCAGCGCCTGCAGACCCACGAGAAGTACGCCTGGATGCTGCGCTCGCTCCTCCAGTAAGGGTTGGGGGTGTTCGGCAGGGCTGCGCCCTGCACCCGCAGAGGCCGAAGCAACAGCAACTACCAGAGCAAGAGCAAGAGCTGGTTTCCTGTGGGTTGGCGGGGTGGGTCCGGTTGCGGGAGACGCCGTAAACCCGTCCCTGGGGGCTTGGCAGCCGCATCCATGCGGCTGACACTCCCGCAACCGGACCCACCCCGCCCTTGACAGGCTTCCGCGATCTGCCGGAACAGCGTCCGCTCTGGTAGGTGTCGACCTTGGTCGACACGGATGAATTCATTCGATATCTGACAGATGTGTCGACCAAGGTCGACACCTACCAACAGCCGCGTGAACCTGTCGAAGGCGGGGCGGTGTCGGATTGCGGGGTGTCAGCCGCATGGATGCGGCTGCCAAGCCTACACGGACGTACTTGCGGCGTCCCCGCACTCCGACACCGCCCCGCCAATTCACGGATCACCCCAGAGCCGGCTGTTGCCTTTGACGTTGCACTGGCTTGCAGCAGGTGCAGGGCGCAGCCCTGCCGAACCCCTACCCCTCCCGCCGGGGTAAACTAGCCGGATGGCTTCCCGTCCCGCGCACGACCTGCTCCAACGCGTCTTTGGTTACGACGATTTCCGTGGTCCCCAGCAGGACATCGTGGAGCATGTGGCTGCCGGTCACGATGCCCTGGTGCTGATGCCCACCGGCGGCGGCAAGTCGCTGTGCTACCAGGTCCCGGCCCTGCTGCGTGACGGATGTGGCATCGTCATCTCGCCGCTGATCGCGCTGATGCAGGACCAGGTCGAAGCCCTGCGCCAGCTCGGCGTGCGTGCCGAGTACCTGAACTCAACCCTGGATGCCGAGACCGCCGGCCGCGTCGAGCGCGAACTGCTCGCCGGTGAGCTGGACATGCTCTATGTCGCGCCCGAGCGGCTGCTGACCGGTCGCTTCCTGTCGTTGCTGTCACGGAGCCGGATCGCCCTGTTCGCCATCGACGAAGCACACTGCGTCTCGCAGTGGGGCCATGACTTCCGCCCCGAGTACCGCCAGCTGACCGTGCTGCACGAGCGCTGGCCGCAGATTCCGCGGATCGCGCTGACCGCCACCGCCGATCCGCCAACCCAGCGCGAGATCGCCGAGCGCCTCGATCTGCAGGAAGCGCGCCACTTCGTCAGCTCCTTCGACCGCCCCAACATCCGCTACACCGTGGTGCAGAAGGACAATGCCCGCAAGCAGCTGACCGATTTCCTGCGCGGCCACCGTGGCGAGGCGGGCATCGTCTACTGCATGTCACGGCGCAAGGTCGAGGAGACTGCTGAATTCCTCTGCGGCCAGGGCTTCAACGCCCTGCCCTACCACGCCGGCCTGCCCCCGGAAGTGCGTGCCAACAACCAGCGCCGCTTCCTGCGCGAGGATGGCATCGTGATGTGCGCCACCATTGCCTTCGGCATGGGTATCGACAAGCCGGACGTGCGCTTCGTGGCGCATACCGACCTGCCCAAGTCGATGGAAGGCTACTACCAGGAAACCGGCCGCGCCGGCCGTGATGGCGAAGCCGCCGAAGCCTGGCTGTGCTACGGCCTGGGCGACGTGGTGCTGCTGAAGCAGATGATCGAGCAGTCCGAGGCCGGCGAAGAACGCAAGCAGCTGGAACGGGGCAAGCTCGACCACCTGCTGGGCTACTGCGAATCCATGCAGTGCCGCCGCCAGGTGCTGCTGGCCGGTTTCGGCGAGACCTATCCCCAGCCCTGCGGCAATTGCGACAACTGCCTGACGCCACCCGCCTCGTGGGACGCGACCATTCCGGCGCAGAAGGCGCTGAGCTGCGTCTACCGCAGCGGCCAGCGTTTCGGCGTCGGCCATCTGATCGACGTTCTGCGTGGCAGCGAGAACGAGAAGGTGAAGCAGCAGGGCCACGACAAGCTCAGCACCTATGCGATCGGCCGCGATCTGGATGCGCGCACCTGGCGCAGCGTGTTCCGCCAGCTGGTCGCCGCCAGCCTGCTGGAAGTGGACAGCGAGGGCCACGGTGGCCTGCGCCTGACCGACGCCAGCCGCGACGTGCTGACCGGCCGCCGCCAGATCAGCATGCGCCGCGACCCGGCCAGCAGCACCAGCGGGCGCGAGCGCAGCGCGCAGCGTACCGGCCTGTCGGTGCTGCCGCAGGACCTGGCCCTGTTCAATGCGCTGCGCGGCCTGCGTGCCGAACTGGCCCGCGAACAGAACGTGCCGGCCTTCGTGATCTTCCACGACAGCACCCTGCGCAACATCGCCGAACAGCGGCCGACCAGCCTGGACGAACTGGCCCGGGTCGGCGGCATCGGTGGTACCAAGCTGAGCCGCTACGGCCCACGCCTGGTCGAGATCGTGCGCGAAGAGGGCTGACGGTATCGCGTTGCCGCGCTGCGCGGCCGCCGGGCATGGTCCCAACGGCGCGCGGGCGCCCCTGTAGAGCCGAGCCCACGCTCGGCTGCTGTTCGCGCAGAAGCAGCCGAGCGTGGGCTCGGCTCTACACTGGTGCCGGTCCAACCTTGAACCAGCCATTCAGCCAGAAGTGCATCGGCGCCCACTTGCAGCTAGATTAACGCCATGTCCCTGGCCTCGACCCTGCTCCGTGTCGTGCTCATGCTCAGCCTGTTGCTCAACGGGCTGAACGCGGCCATGGCCAGCGGTCACGAGGAAATGGGGCGGATGGCACACGCCGTCGCGGCCGCCGTAGATGGCGGTGACCCCGACTGCCACCACCACGCCGCCATGCAGGCCAACGAGGCCCCGCAGGCCAAGGCCCCCGCCCACGACGCCCACTGCCAGATCAAGGACTGCGTGCGCAGCTGTGCCCAGCACCCCTTGCTGGTCGTGCAGCCGTTGCCGTTCATGGCCGGCCCGGCGCTCTCGCTGGCCCCGCAGCCGATGCCGGCCAACGGCCGTCCGGCGCCGCCGCTGCCGCCGATCTCCCGCCCTCCCATCGGCTGATTCCACATGCACCGTGCGCCCTGCGCACCGTAGCCGGCCACCTGCCGGCGTCTTTACGTGTCTGGAGTCACCACCATGAATACCCGCATTCCCCCCGGTCCGGGCGCTGTGCCCATGCCGTCGCGCCGCCTGTTCGTGCAGGGCCTGGCCGCCGGTGGCGTGGTTGCCGGCATCGCCGCTGTCGGCGTGCCGCAGCGCGCGCTCGCCGCCGCCACTGCCGCCCCACGCCTGGCCGGTGCCCCCGCCGTGCTCAGCGACACCCGCATCGAACTGGCCATCGGCGAATCGCTGGCCAATTTCACCGGCCGCACCCGCCCGGCGATCACCGTCAACGGCTCGCTGCCGGCACCGATCCTGCGCTGGCGCGAAGGCCAGACCGTGGACCTGTTCGTGCGCAACACCCTGGAACGCCACCCGACCTCGATCCACTGGCACGGCATCCTGCTGCCGGCCAACATGGACGGCGTGCCCGGCCTGAGCTTCAACGGCATCGGCCCCGGCGAGACCTACCACTACCACTTCGAACTGAAGCAGTCGGGCACCTACTGGTACCACAGCCACTCGATGTTCCAGGAACAGGCCGGCCTGTACGGCGCGCTTATCATCGATCCGGCCGAACCGGCGCCCTACCGGCACGATCGCGAGCACGTGATCATGCTGTCCGACTGGACCGACATGGACCCTGGCGCGCTGTTCCGCCGCATGAAGAAGCTCGCCGAGCATGACAACTACTACAAGCGCACCCTGCCCGACTTCCTGCGTGACGTGAAGCGCGAGGGCTGGTCAGCCGCGCTGTCCGACCGTGGCATGTGGGGGCGGATGCGGATGACGCCGACCGACATCTCCGACATCAACGCGCACACCTACACCTACCTGATGAACGGCACCGCCCCAGCCGGCAACTGGACCGGGCTGTTCCGCAGCGGCGAGAAGGTGCTGCTGCGTTTCATCAACGGCGCCTCGATGACCTACTTCGATGTGCGCATCCCCGGCCTGAAGATGACCGTGGTGGCCGCCGACGGCCAGTACATCCATCCGGTCAGCATCGACGAATTCCGCATCGCGCCGGCCGAGACCTACGACGTGCTGGTCGAACCCACCGGCCAGGACGCCTTCACCATCTTCTGCCAGGACATGGGCCGCACCGGCTACGCCGCCGGCACGCTGGCGGTGCGCCACGGGCTGCAGGCCCCGATTCCCGCGCGCGACCCACGCCCGTTGCTGACGATGAGCGACATGGGGCACGACATGGGCAGTGGTGGCCATGGTGGCCACGACATGGCCGCGATGAAGGGCATGGAGGGTGGCTGCGGCGCCAGCATGGGTCACGGTGCGCACGGCGGTGGCGATGCTGCCGGCAAGGCACCGAAGCATCCGGCCAGCGAGCGCAACAACCCGCTGGTGGACATGCAGAGCTCGGCCACCGAACCGAAGCTGGACGACCCCGGCATTGGTCTGCGCGACAACGGACGCCAGGTGCTGACCTACGGCGCGATGCGCAGCCTGTTCGAGGATCCCGATGGCCGCGAGCCAAGCCGCGAGATCGAATTGCACCTGACCGGCCACATGGAAAAATTCTCCTGGTCGTTCGATGGCATCCCGTTCGCCAGCGCCGAACCGCTGCGGCTGAACTACGGCGAGCGCATGCGCATCGTGCTGGTCAACGACACCATGATGCAGCACCCGATCCACCTGCACGGCGTGTGGAGTGATCTGGAAAACGCCCAGGGCGAGTTCCAGCTGCGCAAGCACACCATCGACATGCCACCCGGCACGCGCCGCAGCTACCGCGTACGCGCCGATGCGCTCGGCCGCTGGGCCTACCACTGCCATCTGCTGTACCACATGGAAGCGGGCATGATGCGCGAAGTGAGGATCGAAGAATGAGCCGCTCACTGTTTTCCCCCAGCCTGCTGGCCCTGGGTCTGGCCGCCGCATTGCCGGTCTTCGCGCAGTCGCACGCCGGCCATGACATGGCTGCGATGGACGCGCCCGCAAAGACCGTCAACGCACCAGTCGAACAGGTCGATCATTCGAAGATGGATCATTTGAAGATGGATTCGGGCGCGATGGACCACTCGAAGATGGACCATGGCGCGATGCAGCCAGCGGCGATGGACCATTCGCAGATGGACCATGCGGCGATGGGTCACGGCACGCCCGCACCCACCGAACCGCGTGAGCCGATTCCGGTCCCCACCGATGCCGACCGTGCCGCCGCATTCCCGCCCATCGCCCACGGTGCAATGGAGCATGCGCCGGAGATCAACAGCTTGCTGCTGATCGACCGCCTCGAACACTGGGACGGCAAGGACAGCAACGGCCAGGCCTGGGAGGCCACGGGCTGGATCGGCGGCAACATCAACCGCCTGTGGCTGCGCACCGATGGCGAACGCAGCCGCGGCCGCACCGAGTCGTCATCGCTGGAAGCACTGTATGGCCGCAGCGTGTCGCCGTGGTGGGACGTGCTGGTCGGTGTGCGCCAGGACTTCCGCCCGGCCGACTCGCGCACGTGGGCGGCCATCGGCATCCAGGGCCTGGCGCCGTACAAGTTCGAGAGTTCGGCCACGCTGTACCTGGGCTCCGGCGGCCAGGTGCTGGCCAAGGCCGAGGTCGAGTACGACGTACTGCTGACCAACCGCCTGATCCTGCAGCCGCTGCTGGAAGCCACCGTTGCGGCCAAGGATGAACCGGAGTACGGCATTGGTCGCGGACTGAACAAGGTCGAAGCCGGGCTGCGCCTGCGCTATGAGTTCAGCCGTCGCTTCGCGCCGTACATCGGCATCAGCCACGAACGTACGTTTGGCGACACCGCCGACTATGCCGGTGACCACGCGCGCGACACGCGTTGGGTGGCGGGCGTGCGCATGTGGTTCTGAGCAGCGGTTCGTGAGCAATGGCCAGCCCCGGCAGCCGCCGGGGCCGGCTACACTGCGCCACGCTCCATTGCAGGCACCGCCATGTCGTTGCAGATCCGCCGCGCCACCCTTGCCGATGTCGACGCGCTGTCGGCCATCGCAATTGCCACCTACAACGAAACCTGGGGCGATTCCTATCCGCCGCAGGAGCTGCACGATTTCCTGCAGGCGCACTACAGCAGCGAACCGCAGCGCATCGAACTGTCCGACCCACGCAGCGCGATCTGGCTGCTGATGGAGGGTGATGCCGTGGTCGGCTATCTGGCCGCCGGTGCCAACACCTTGCCGCACACGGATGCACGCGAGGGCGACATCGAACTGAAGCGGTTCTACATCCTGGCTGCACACCAGAACGGCGGCCACGGCGCGCGCCTGATGGATGCGTTCATGACCTGGCTGGACCAGCCGCAGCGCCGCACCCTGTGGGTGGGCGTGTGGGAAGAAAACTTCGGTGCTCAGCGCTTCTATGCGCGCTATGGCTGCAGCAAGGTTGGCGAGTACGACTTCATCGTGGGCGACACCCACGACCGTGAGTTCATCCTTCGGCGGCCGTGATCATGCGCGCCCTGTAAAGTCGAGCCATGCTCGACTGCTTTCCTTTCCGGCCCTTGTAGAGTCGAGCCATGCTCGACTATTGGCGGCAACAGCCAGTCGAGCATGGCCCGACGCTACAAAGAGCGAAGCGCCTAGAAATCGAACAACTCCGACAGGAAGCTCTCCTTCTTCTTTTTCTTGTAGCCGTGGCCAGGGTTGTCCTCGTAGCGCTGGCCGAGGTGGCGGGTATCACGGTGCATCACTGGTGGCGGCGCGGACGCCGGCTGAGCCTGCACGGGCGCTGGCGGCGGTACGGCCGCACCTGCACCAGCACGTTCGATGATCTTGTCCAGCTCGCCACGATCCAGCCAGACACCACGGCAGCCCGGGCAATAGTCGATCTCGATGCCGTGGCGTTCGGCCATCTGCAGGGTCTGGGTCGTGCATACGGGGCACAGCATCGGCATTGCTCCTGTCGGTCTGGCAATGACTCTACCTGCCCTGTGATGACTGTGCGGCAACCCATGACCGATGGCACGGGGACTTCCGACGCGTGCCCATGCCACGGCAGTCGCACACACTGGGCCCCTGTTCCGCAAGGAGTGCGTACATGACCAGGTTGTCCCGCCTACCCAACGCCGTGCGCATGGGGCTGGTACTGCTGGGCGTTGGCCTCGGCCTGAACCTGCGCGATATCGCCGCGGCCATCGGCACACCGATTCCCGCACTGCCCATCCCCTATGGCGGCAGCCTGGTGGACAACGCGCTGGCGGCGCTGGTAGCACTCCTGCTGGCCGCGCTGCTGCGCCCCCGTGGAACAAGCCTGCTGGCCAGCCTCGGGCTGCGCGGGAATGGCTGGGGCGGCCCGATGTGGGTGCTGCTGGCCACCCTGCCGTGCTGGCTGGGCCTGGCACTGCTCGGCACACCAAACAAGGCACTGACCGCATTGGACGCCACGATGCTCGCAGTGCTGTTCCCGCTGGCCGAGGAAGTGCTGTTCCGTGGCCTCGGTTTCGTCTTGCTGGTGAAGATCGTTCGCGGCCCCTGGCCGTGGCTCGCACTGCCGCAGGCGCTGTTGTTCGGCATGGTCCACTGGCTGGGCTTCGGCGGTTTCGAGGGAGGTGGCACCGCCCTGTTCGTCGGCGCGGTGATCGCTCTGGGCGGCTTCATCTTCGCCTGGCTCGACCACCTCGACGGAGACACTCTGTGGTGCGGCCTGGTCCTGCACGTTTCGATGAACCTGGCCTGGAATGCGTTCAGCCTTGATGACGCCGTTGCACTGGGCTGGCAGGCTACCGGCCTGCGCATCGGCACCGCCCTGCTCGCGGTCGCGGTGCTGGCCTGGCACGTTCGGCTCCGGCGCCAGAGAGACCTGTAACGCCCGCTTAGCTTGCCGTGCACGCCGGGATCACCACCGGCTTGCGCATACTTGCGCGCCTTTTCACCGTTGCTGTCCGGAGTTGCCGCGTCATGTTGCTGTCCAAGCGCCACGTCGAACCCCGCGTCCTGCTGATCGAGGACGCGGAGGAAACTCGCGAACTGAGCCGGCTGGCGCTGGAAAGCCAGGCCTGCCACGTGGTGGGCGTGAGCTCCGCCGAAGCGGCACTGGGTCTGCTGGCCGCCGGGGAGCGTTTCGATCTGCTGTTCACCGACGTCAATCTGGGCCTGATCAGTGGCATTGAAGCCGCCAACCGGGTTCGCAGTCTCTACCCACACCTGCCGATCCTGGTCACCTCGGGCATGGACCAGCACCAGGTGCTGCCGCAACTGCGCGACGGCATCCATTTCCTGCCCAAGCCCTACAACATGAGCGAACTGCTCGATGCCATCCGGCTGTGCTTCCGGCACGCGGATGTGGGCGTGTTGGTCGGGCCAGATGCACAGGCGGCGTGAGCCATTGATCCACGCATGGCGTGGATTGAACAAGGCATCAACCGCCGGTATACGGCCCTTCGCCTGGTATCACCTCCAGCAATGCGCGGGTGATTACCCGCGGGTACACCGTGAGATGGTCCTCACCGTCGATCACCACATTCTCCACCTGCAGCTTGCGGCCATTCCGCCCAAGCTGGGCGGCAAAGTCGGCAGTCTGCCGCAGCATGTCGTTCCCGGTTGAGTAACGCGCCCCTGGCTTGTCCGTCTCGTAGCTGCCTACCGACAGCAGCACGCGCGTCGGCTGCGCCGGGATGGCGGCGGCATCCTGCATGCGCGGCAGCCGCAGCTGATCGAACCACAGCGAAGGACTGGACAGGATGTAGGTGCTGAACATGTCCGGCTGGGTGGTCAGCACATAGGCGCCGAACAGAGCGCCATAGGAGTGGCCGGCGAATGCGCGCCGTGCCGGGTCTGTGCGGTAGCGCACATCGACCATCGGCAGCACGTGCGCCGCCAGGAAATCGCGATAGTGCGCGGCACCACCGTAGGTGACGTCATCACTGTAGTACCCCCCGGCGGTACGCGCCGGGTCGCTGGGCGTGTAATCGCGCGAGCGGCTCTGCTTCGAAGTCAGCCCCTCCTGCGGCGGCAAACCGACCAGGATGAAGTTCTCGATGTTGATGCCCTGCTGCCCCACCAGATTGCGCACGCTGCGCACCAGCGGGAAGCTGTACAGCGCATCGGTCACGTACAGCACCGGATAGTGCTTTTCAGGGTGCGTGGCATAGTCGGCCGGCAGTGCCACCCATATCGGGTAATCACGCCCCACGGGGTCATGTACGCGCAGCGCTTCCGTATCCGGCAGCACCACGCCCGGCACGGCCGTTGCCGCGCTTTCCTTCACGTCACTCTGCGTTGCCGGTGGCGCCACCGACATCGCACATCCCGCCAGGGTCAGGCAGGCCACCACACTCCATCCACGCACACGCTGCATCCGCGCTCTCCTGTTGCGGGCGGCGCGCCCGGTGGCGCCGCTACCGCATCCTCACACGCCGTGCGGCGTGGCGCCACGCCAGGTCAGGGCGAGGCCGGCGGCGGTGCCGGGAACAGGGTGCGCAGCGCCTGCAACGCGGCCGGATGATAGATGGTGGCGTGGGTTTCCTCCGGCAGCGGCAGGTACTTCACCAGCGGTGACGGCGAGGCCCGCTGCAGCAGCGTGGCCAACTGCGCGGCGGAGGCAGCCAGCTCCGGCTGACCACTGCTGGCCAGGAACACGCGCGGCTGCGCGCGCGTCACCGCCGGCAGCTGCTTGGCTGCGCCGGCCAGCATCGTGCCTCGGTTCCACCACAGGCTGGGATCCAGTGCGATGTAGCTGTTGAACAGCGTCGGCTCCTGCAGCAGCGTTTCGACCACGAACAGGCCGGCCAGCGATTCACCGATCAGTGCTCGCTCGTCGGTGGTCGGGTAGCGCTGGCGTACCTGCGGCATCAGTTCATCGCGCAGGAAGCGGCGGTAGGCCGCCGATCCACCGATGCGCGGTGCGATCTTCTGGTCCTGCGGGTCGTTGCTGGGCCCAGTCATGTCGCGACGGCGCTCGGTGTTCTCGATGCCGACCAGCAGGAACGGACGCATGCTGCCGTTGCCGCTCAGTACCTGCACCAGCCCGGCCACATGCAGGAAATCCTCGCCGATGCCGCCATCGGCCATGTACAGCACCGGCAACGGTGCCTTCGGGTCCAGGCCCCAGGGCTGCGGACGGTAGACATTGATGCGGCGGGTTTCGCCCAGCGCCTTCGACTCGATGGTGAAGGTCTCGCCGATGACCAGTGGCGAGGCGGCAGCAGGCGATACGGTTTCGGCGGCCATCAGCGGCGCGGCGGAGACAACGGACAACAACAGCGACAGCACGATCAAGCGCATGGGGCGGCCCATCCTGGGAAAGTGCCGAGCATAACGCCAAGGCCAAGGCGTCGGCCGATTCGGCATGCCTGCACGTACGCTACGGCGCTGCGCGATGCTTGAACTGTATCGGGAAATGACTGCAATCGCGTCTGCTAACATTCATCGTTTCCTACAAGGAGTTGGGATATGGGGGGCTTCAGCATTTGGCACTGGATCATTCTTCTGGCGGTCGTCCTGATCCCGGTCGGCATCGCAGCCGTCATCGCAGCGATTGTTCTCAGGCGAAAGTAGATCCACGCCATGCGTGGATGCGCATTCTGGGGACGCCTCAAGCGCATCCGCGATGGCGACGGCGACGGCGACGGCGCCGACGGTCTGCCCAGGCCGGAAACCGATCTGCCGCCCGGGCGGGAACTCGCGATGGCACACGCGGAGCGTGCCGCCATTGGCATGCTGACCGTGGTGGAAATGCTGGACGCCGCCGAACGCTACCGGTCGATGGCCACGCCCGACCGCCATCCGGATGAGGGGCTAATCGATCGGTTGTTCCCGCCTGCCGCGGGCTGATGGAACTGGTGTGCCGGGATATCCGGCCGGCGTAGTCGCCGTTGCACCCAGAACCGGTCCATACTTGGGACGGGCTGGTCGCCAGCCCCTTCGAAGCCTACAAGGAGGTTTGCATGTTGAGTGTCGTGCTCATCGGCGCGCTGGCCGCCAGTCCGGCCGCGCCCGTACCGTATGCCGATTGCCTGCTCGGCAACATCCAGCCCGGGCTGTCTGATCGTGCCGTGCAACTGGTGCAGGAGGCCTGTGCTGCAAAGCATCCGGAGAGCTTCGCCGCAGCAATGGAGCTGGAACGCAGGACCAGTCTGCAGCGGCTCACCTATTTCGAGGCGGCAAGAGCGGAGGCGGCACGTTCCGCGAATGCGGCAGCAGCGGCCGCACAGGAGGCTGCTGACGCGGCGGCGGCTAAAGCGAAGGCTGCGCGGACGAAGTAGTAGCCCTGGACGAGCGCCACAAAAAAGGCACCGCATTGCGGTGCCTTTCTGAATGACCTGGGTCATGGGATGCTATGGTGGCCGTGAAGCAACCGAAACAGAAGAGTAAATAATTGATTTGATTGATATTAAATCTAATTCAATCTACTTTGGACTCACTAATCGACTCACTTTGCGCGAGCCCTTGCACGACTGGACAGTTAAGACTGAGAACATGACCATGGCCAGAAATCGCATAGGGCGTAGTCATGGAAGATGTCCGATCGTTCTTACTATCCATAATTCCAGATCAGGCAAAACCATTTGGGGACGTTCTTCGGGAACTCCTGTACCAAACCACAGATGGGGCTCGCGTTAGCGGATGGGGGGTCCATCTAAGTCCAGACGAGCTGCACAGGGTTGGCATCCCGCTCTCCATGGCCCGAGATCTTCATAAAGAGGGCAAGGCTGAGGAAGGCTGGTTCTATCTTGTCCAGGCCCAGAAGACAATGGCGCACCGCGAAGGTTTAATGGAGGCAGCGTACGAGTCTTCTGATGAGGCGGCGGCGAGACGCGTTGCAGCCAAGAATGGCGCCATTGGTGGCAGAACCCCCAAGGCTGAACTTCTGGCTAGCAGACAGCGTGTAACTGCATCGATCTTAGCAATTCACTCCCAAAATCCATTCAGGTTCACTGCGGATTTTCGCCAAGCGATGTTTGATTTGGAAGATGGGAAGGGGAAGGATGAGAACTGGTTCCGACGCACCTTGCGGGCTTCGCCCAAGCTGACTGCGGTCTATGCCACGCTGACTAAGAAGAAGGTCCTGACAAGGACGAAGGCCGGTCAGTGACCGGCCCCTGATCCATCGCTGAGCTAGTACGGCCCCCCAACTCCGAAAGTCCGAATCCTGGGGCCAGGCCGAAAGCGCAGGTAGAGGTCCTGTTTCGTGAGATATCGGAGCGCCTCGTGCACCGCCTCCCACTTCTCCTCATCTGAGCGATCAACCATTCCGATACCGGACCTCTCGTACATCTCTTTGTTCTTGTTGCAACTGAAGAACATCCCCCGCCCTTTGGTCACCGTCTGCCTCCAGTAGTGGCCAATCATGTCAGCAATGCTGATGTCCTTAGCGAGCGCTTGGCCGTTGTAGAAAATCGCTACATGGTAGTGGTGCCCCTTCTCGAGACCATACTCCAGGCGCCAGATGTACCCGGCCAGATGCTCTGAGAGCGGGCCCCTACGAAGATAGCTGAGCAGCCGGTCACGATGCTGCTGCGCCTCCTTCAAGCTCACACTCTGCGCGAAGATCCGCCCTTTATCAGAGAGGTTGGAGTAATAGCCGAAGTCCAGTCGGATAGCTAGCAGTTTTGAGTAGCCTTCACGCAGTCGCAAGAGCAGCTCACGCGAAGCTTTACCGTTCTCATGTTCACACCGCCTTAGATTACGCATGGCCCCACCAAGTGCGGGCCCTTTGGCGAAAGCGCGCATTTTTTCTATTGCAGCATTGACCCTGGGTACATCCTCAACGAAGAGCTTATTGCCCGAGAACAGAAAGCGAACTGGTGCAGAAAAGCGCTTAAACAGAGTGTAGTAAGGGCTATGCCGGTGAGCTGGAAAGTGTTTAGAGATTGCACCAAGATCTGACTTCAGGCTCAGAAGGAACGCTTCACCCAGGGTGGTACGACGTACAAACGACAGTTGATGGCGACTATCCACTTCAAACAGTGGCGCCTTGGAGCGCATCAATTTGCCCATCATGTCCACGATCTGCTTTACAGCAAAGGTGGCGGTCTGCTGATCAGTGATCAGCCTTGTTCCGTCCGATGCCCATAGATAGGCGCGACGATACATGCTACTGCTGTGTGCTGCTTGCCCCATATGTACTCTCCTTCAACTGGGCTATTAACAACGTTCATTCCTAGATCGTGTGGTTGTGAGACGCGCTGGAATCTCATAGAAAAACTTGCGATTGGCGGGTTTAACTTGGCCTACGCCACGTCAAAGTTAGGGCTGAGTTTCGAGTTTTCTTGCGTCCATAAGACGCAGGACGTAGTCATCCACTTCCTGCTCGATGAATCCCATGGTTCTCCCCTGATGCACAGGCTTCGGAAAGTAGGGCCTGTAGCTGGGCGAGCGCCGGTTGATATACGCGTAGATCGTCGAGCGAGAGATTCCCAGCCGCCGCTGGACCTCTTCTCTCCGTACGACACGTAGCGGGTTGGAACTGGCTTTCTCCATGGGGTAGCTCGTGTTGTGTCAGTGTCAACAGGCTAGGAAGCCCAAGGCCATTCAGGGATCCGCCCAGCGCCTATAAAAAAATACACATCGCAAGTCATTGATTTCAATGACGCATATGGCCGTCATTGGAACCAAAGTGGAGCGTTGGGAACCAGATTTCCGGGTGAGGTGGAGCCTCAGCTACAGGCTCCGATCAGGCTGACTCAACAGCTTCGGGACTTTGTGATGACTCCGGCCAAGAAGACGACCGCGAATGCGGCCAGGTACTCGAGAGGGGAATTGGATCGTTCGATGAACACGATAGGCTCCTTGTCAGTAGGGAGCCGGCATTGCGCCGGCATAGAGGAGAGGCTGGGGCCTCTCCCTATCGTGTTATAGGTTTGAAATCCGGTTGAGTGATCTCCTGGGTTCCGACCTGGCTTTCGCTGTGGCAGGGTGCGGGTAGGCACGCAGGATCAGATCCCGATGGACACCTCCGAATCCGACGTCTCCCTGCTGGACGAGATCAAGGCACTTCGACAGCAAATAGCGGTGCTATGCGTCGATCTGTCAGGCAAGGACTGGCTAACCGCAGACGAGGCCGCCCACTACTGCGGCGTGTCAGTTAGCCAGTTCAATGCCCGCGCCCACGAATACGATCTTGATCCGCGCAAGTTCATGGGGAAGAAGCTCTATGCGAAGGCGGCTCTCTACCAGGCGATCTACGGCGCGAAGGCTTGGTCGCGTCCATCGGTAACTTCCGCACCAACCCTAGCTGTAACCTCCCCTGAGATGAAGGAAGCTCTTGCCCGGCTACGGCGCTATGACGAGCGCAAGGGGAAACGCTAGTGCAACCTCCCGGCAAGCTGATGACCGTTGCAGAAGCGGCTAAGCAGAGCGCGTGCTCTGCCAAGACGATACGCAGAGCCATCGATGGCGGGCAACTCACCGCTGTGAGACTCGGGCAAAGCGCCAAGTCGGATCGCATCCATAGAGAAGACTTGGAGGCTTGGTGGAACCAATGCCGCCTGCGACCTGTAGCAGCTCCCAGAATATCTGTACGCGACATTCCCCCGCCGCCACTCGATACGGCAGAGGCAAGAATCGAAAAAAGGCTGGGAATCAGTGCCAAAGGCAAGACGGCCCCCCGCCGACGCTAAGCAAAGAGGGGCTGCAACGCCAGCAAGGTCCGGCAATCGCCCCCGCCTGAACGGGGGATCAGATTCGAGCTCGGGACAATAGGTCTCTACCTTCCCTGACCCACGCCATCATGGGATCCCTCGCCCTGGGCTTGGTCTCCTTCGGTGGTCGGCTCGGCTCCAGCGCCGCCTTGATCCGCTCGATCTCTTTCGCCCCCGCCTCCGCTAGGCGCCGGGCCCGTTGCTGCTGCTCGCGGGTCGGCGGCAGGCCGGGCAGGACATGTGCGGACTATTCGTTAGCAACGAAACATCCAGCCTCAGTGCCGATGCATCGATTGCAGCCGATTCACCATGACGGAATGGCATTCACTGACCTTGGGAATCATCCGTGCAACCTCCCTCTTCACGTCCTGAGACAGGTCCGGATCATTGAGAACTTCGTTGAATGTCTGAACGAGACGCGCTTCAGACTTCTCCAACTCTTTCACATATTGATACTGGGTCTCGCCAAACGCCGCGAGCATCTTCCCATAGTACTGATGCATCGCACCCACGAATGTGCCTCGCTCTGCGGGGCGACCACCACTTGTGGACACAATTCTACTGATCTCTTCGACCAGCTCACCTTTAACCCCTGCAATTCCCATGAAGAGATCGGAAAGCTCCGAGCTCTCTATTCGATCCGAGGCTTCCTCATAGAACGCCTTCCCGTCTCGCGATATCTCTATCAAGTCATTGAGGCGGCTCTCAATTCTAGACTGCATGGTTTGAAGGCCCATGGCACTTCTCCCTGATTGGTTCAATCTAAGATTTCGAAGCGTGCCCGTCACGCTGCCGACTTACCGGCGGCGGGGGAAAGCTATTTTGATGCAGCCTTCCTCGCATATCGAAGGACAGTCTCTTCATCCTGGATAGCGATCTTTACTGAGGAAAGCCATCTACTTGCAGCCCCCGAGTTCTCAATCAGAACGGCTAGGTCGTCGCATAGACAATTGGCACATAGATAGCCGCCAGGACTTGGTCTCCGGCACCTCTTACATGGCAGCAACGTGGTCTCAGACGGGCTCCGAAGCTGATATGCCACCCGCACCATCAAAGCCTCTGCGTCTGTGCTCCTGTCTCTCAGCCTGTTCACGCACTTCGCTCCTTCTACAGAAAGGGGCAGCGCACACTTGCGCCACCCTCTTTCAACTACTCACAGTCGATCTTACTTGTTCGACTTATGAGCTCCGCCTTCATTGGCATTACGCTCTTTGGACTCCTTGTCCTGGCGTTCTTGCTCCTGTTGCTGTTGCTTCTGCTTCCCTGCATCCGGCTCCGCCACAGCGGGCTTGTTGGTATTGGATGCATCACGTTTGAAGTCATTCATAGCTTTACTCCATCGCGGTGGACTCACCGCACTGGAAGCATGCGCGCCGCCCCGTTAGCTGCAGGTCGATTTCCAAGAGAAGCCTGAACCGAGCACATGAATGAGCCCATTCGACCCACAGGCGTACACTGACCTTGGCGCATTCGAGGAAAATGCCATGAGCAGGGATACAAGCTTCGTTGATGTCGAGCGAGAGATCATCTATTGGCGCATGCACTTCGGCTCCGGTGCATTTCCTGGAGCCAGCTTCGGCCTAGATATCCAACCCATCATCAAAATCGCATGCGACATCTACACTAGAGATCCACATGGAAGCCGGGAAGCCTGGCTTGACGATCTAGTGAAGAGACTCAACTTGCGATCAGGCGACATGAGCAATGAGACCGCCGCCAGAGAATTTGCTTCTCGTTGCTGGGACCACCTCCTTCACTGATGAAGGCCCCGATTTCACTCACACTGCATCTCTCAAGCAGAAGCGCCCCAAGCCAAGCCGACTGCGGTCAAATAGAACGATGATGGACGGCGCAGTTCTACGCCGCCCACTCAAGTTTTACGCTAATTGCTCCTACTTGCATTTGTGAGACTTGAGCCCTCTAGATCATGTTCCACTAGATTCGCGCACGGGCCTCACTGAACATCTTGAGCTGGATTTGCTGCTCGCAGGAAAGCAGCCTCAATGGAACGGTCGCTTCTGCGCCGAGCATGTACCCGTATCGCTTGAAGCCTTTCACTCCGATACTTGACCCGTATCCATATCGCTCGCAGCCCTTCAAGTTGGTGCTGGATGCGTACCTGTAGCCCTCGACGTCGCTCATACATAAATCACTCCATCGCGATGAATTCATCGCAGGATGATGGTGCGCCTTGGCACGTTATCACCCCGCGACGCTTCACCAGAAAGATGAACCTACGGCGTGACTAACTGGTGGGGAAGCCAACAATCCCGCCTCTCTCGCGAGGGCGACGGGGCCACGGCCAATGCCAGGTACTGAGATCACCTGTGTTGCGGCGCCACCCGGATGCTTGCCGGCACCCGGGCGGCGCCCTGCCTTGCTAGACGGTCACTTCGATGAGCGGCAGGTTGGGCGCAGCTTCCACCCGAGCTTGGTGTGATGCGAGGCTCACATCACGTGGTAGACACTGCTGTCTCGTGGCTCTTCTCAGGCGCAGAATCCTTTGCTCCCGTGTCCAGCCCTCAAGCGGCACGGCTATGCACCCTCCCAACGCCTTCAGGATCCATACGATCCTGCCTCTACTTGCGCTCAATGGGGCGATCATCCGCTTGGAACAGGTGCGGACAACATGTAAAAACTGCGGACTGAGGTCCTCAATGGCCGAGGACGCAGGCTTTCAAACCGATCCCAAGGGCACCACGCTTACATGCCCGGCTTGCGGAGCCACAGGGTTGATGGACGAAATGGAGATCTGGCACCACTGGCTTGAACAGTGTCGCCGCGAGCGATTACTGGCGCTCTTCGATCCAAAGCCGGATGACCCACTCGACATTGAGGGCCCAAAATGAACGATGGCATCTCCGGTACGCCATTCGATGCAGGCGCAGCGCTGCTTATGCAACCTCGGCGAATGATTCGACCAGTGCCACCAGCATCTCCATCGCGGTGGCTGGGCCATCTTGATTGCCTCCCCGCTGCAGGAAGGAAGTCCAGTCGGCCCGCACCAACTGCACCAGCTCCGGCGGCGACAGGGGGATGCAACGCATCGGCCAGTACGGAAGCCTGCGCTGCCCCCCCCCCTAGCCAGTTCGATCAACTCGCCATGGCTTGACGCGCCCGCCGCTCTGGAGAACGAGACGTCCAAACCATCCGGCGGCCCCTCCATGTACGCCAGAAACCGCCTGCCGTCGTACAGGGTGACGCCGCTGACGCCCGCGTTTCTGTTGAATCGAGCCGCGTCCGCCATGATCGCAGCCAAATGTTCCGCAGCCAGGTGTGGTGAGGCCTCACTGACGAAAACAACAGCCCTGTTGGGCATGGCACTCTCCGGACTCCTCGGGGAGACCGAGCGTAGGGCCGACCGTGTAAGCAGCGCGTAGAGACCGTCGGATAGCCGTCACAATTCCGCCGGGTTCTACACAATCCGGGCACGCCCCGCAGGGCTACCTCCGGCTATGTTCCGCCGATTCTTCCAGCACTACGGCCCAGATCAGATCGCCCCTAGATCCTTGACCACGGCCTGCCCGTTTTGCAGGAACCCAGCCAGCAGCCGACCACCCGCCACCTGCCGGCCCATCTGCTCATTGAGGTAGCTGGACTGGAGGCGCGCATGGGCCATTAAATCGGTCTGGGACATGCTCGGCATCACCGCCTGGAGCGGTTCGCCGGGCGATGCCAGCTGCCCGCCGATCGGCTGGACACGGGTCGGGCGCTGACTGTCGCTCTTGGCATACGCCGTGGCCATCATTCGCCCGTTCTTCGGCGACAACTCGGTCCCGAGCTGCTCTAGCGGCAGGCCAGCCTCGGCCGCTGCCTTCTCGTAGTTCGGCCATAATTGGTCCACCACCAACCCCAGCTCGGCGGAAAGCTGCTCCATCGTGAAGTCCGCGCGGAAACTGGCTTGCAGAGCTAGCTCGTAGATGCGGAGGAAGAACTGCGTGGAGCCGCGAGTGGCCAGTGCCAGGTTGTGCTGAGGGATCAGAAGCAGCTTCGCCCCCGCAGAATGCGCCCCTGTTCGGGCATCCTCTGCCAAGGTATCCACGGCGACGACAAGGTGGTCACGAGTGAGCAGAACGTTGAGGATGCTCATAGGGGGCTCGTCTAGGTGTCCGCGAACTCTCCCCTGCCCACCCCCCGCCTGTCGAGACTGCCATATCGACCGAAATCACGGAAATCCTCGATCGCCTCCACGCCTGCGAGGCAGGACTTGAGATGCACCGCGGCTACCTAAAGGCGATGGAGTATGCATTGCGAATCTGCGTACTGACTCACCCTATACCCAACGACCTCTCCGACGCATGGCATCAGCTATTGCCCAACATTGTGGCCAAACACCGGGGCGACAGCAGCGATCTCTTCGCCGCAGCCTTCGAACAATCGTTGATGGTTCTGACCGAGCAAATTGGTGCGCCAGATAGCCCGTCATAGGCTGAGACCACATTCTCGGAGACGGTAGCTTGCGCTGCTTGCTGCGTAGGCAGGGCTCTTCAACAGCCTCGATAGGCACACGCAGGCATTCGAGGACGGCAGCGAATCCACGAAAATGGAACGGATCGGATGATGGTTCCTAAGCTTGGAAGCGGCGCCCCTCAGCCGTCGGCCGGGTGTCTCCCAGCCAAGCTCCCCATCGTGAAGGCATACCCGGCTTCCTCCAGAAGTGCTCTCATACGCAGCTCCACACGTCGGGGGGAGCGCAGTCCATTTGATGCATAGAGAGCATATACGTAGCCAGCACCGTCAATGATCTCGCGGCGGACTGCGCACTCGGTTGATTCAGTAGCTTCGCACCAGACAGACATTAGCCTAGCCGGGCTAATCGATTGCCCATTGCGAAGTCGGAAGAAAAGCCAGCGCACGCCTGGCGGTTGAGCTGGATCTACTCTAGCCATTGCGAGCCCCGGATTCGTCTGGATAGATCACTGAGAACTTCAGGATTCAGGCGAGGGCGCTCATCTTTCGAAGAAAGTGGTAGATCTATGCGCTCACTACCGTTCACTAGAGCGGGGAGATCAGACTGCAGATCAATCCACCACTCGGGAGGAAGCCGGAGCCCAGTACCCGTTCGATCGTAGATGCATATCGGGAAATTCATAGCGTTGCTCCTAGATGTACCGAGCATACGCTTGCACAATGTCAGGTCGGAATGCGACTACTACAACGCTGACGCATCAACTCTCTTTGCACATATGAACACGTGTGCTTCGTCTCGCTGAACTTTCAGGAACGACTCAAGCCAGCAAAGAGCAGCGCCTCTATTCGAAATCACCCTTCCCAGCTTTTCAGTCAAACACCGCGCACATTCCATTCCTCCAGGGCTTTCCCCTTGGCAGGTCCGGCACTGAGCCATCGTCGTGGTGGTCGCCGGGCGCGATTGATACATGATCTTCGTCATCAAGTTCACAGCTTGAGCGTGGGACGACATTTTGGCGATCCTGTTGATACGGAAGGAGCCGCGCTTGGCGCGGCCACCTCTTATGCATCAACGACGATCGTCGCGATCGACACTGACCTTTTGGGCCTGACCAGGGCCTGGCTGCCCAGGCTCAGTGCCGTTCGGCTGCTGCTGTTGCTGCCCTTGCTTTCCGGCCAAATCCTCATCGCCGAGATCCTTCCCGTCTGTTTGGCCCTGCTGACCCGGATGCTTCTTATCGGCATCTGAGTTGCGACTGTCGCTCTGGTTCTGGGAAGTGTTGTTCATGTCTTACTCCGATGCAGCCATCTGCTGCCACCCCACAATGGCCCCCAGCATGTTACGCAGCCGTGCCCGATTGGCATCAGTATGAACAAGCGCCATGAACAGGCCGCCGATTCTAAGGGTGTACAGTGCAGCTCTAAGAGGAGAAGGACATGGAACGCAAGAGGAACAAGGATTTCGTTGACGTCGAACGTGAACTCACGCATTGGGGATTGGCATTCAACTCCGGTGCGCTACCCGCCATTAGCTTCCGCCATGAAGTTGACCCGGTCATCCGGCTCGCATGTGACATCTACATCAGAGATCCGCACGGAACGCGCGCAGAATGGCTGGGTGACCTGGAGGGCAGACTTGCGGCCCGATCCAGTCTGCGCGGTCACCCTGGCGCAGCGGAGATCGCAGGCCAATGCTGGTCGCGTCTCTCTTGCTCCTAGGAGTCTTCTTCCCGCGAGGCTGCGTCGTTCCCTTCTCGCATGAGCTGATCATTCAGCACGTGAACGATGGACATGACCGCATCGGCGAGCGCTCTTGAGTCGCTGATTGACCCGTAGAAGTAGATCTTCGAGCCTTCAACCCGGACTTCCGCCAGGGAGAGCTGAGACGCCAGCGCGTCGCACTTCCTCACGAAGAGCTCAGTCCAGCGGACACCCGGCGCAAGATCCAACAACGCAATGATGGCCTCATCAGTAGAGGAATCGACGCGCTCATGTAGCTGTGGCACATCGAAACCAACGATTCTTGGAAGCATGGGGGCGCTCAACGGCCTGTCTCTCCCTTATGGGTGATCTGAGTATCACCCACGATACGCGGATCTACAATCTGACCACCCCACATCGAAGTACCCACTTGGGTGCTGGCTTCTCTATCGCTTTCCTTCTCCCTTTTGGCAGGAGGATATATCGTAATGCCCAATCGGCGCTGCTTGATCTCCACGCTTGCACAGAGCCGGAGGCACCTACGAATGGCTTCTATCCGCTTAAGGAGAGACTGTCTAAGTGCTTCAATGAAGTGCGCACGTTCAGCGCCAGATGAGCTATCGGCATGAGCAAGGCAATCCTCCAATTTAATGACCTGCAGGAACTCTGCCAGCCGGGCAAGAGGCCTAGGCTTGCCACTGTGATCCGATGGGCCGACGGATGCGGCATCCGCTTTCTTTATGACGGAAGCGGCGGGATCTGGACGACTATGCACGCGCTCAATGGAGCGCTCGGCCTAGCCGGAGCAAAGCCGCATCTCGATCTGTACGACCCAAGTGATTTCTGAGTCTGAGTAGGCGACGGTCAATGCCTACCACCGTCCCCTGCTCTCGGGCTTTTCTTTAGTGAACTCAGCGTTGCACCGCCCTGGCGGTTCGCCATGCCGGCCACGCCTCGCCAATCACGTCCAATGCAGATTTCAGGAAGAGCAGAGCGATCACCGTGCCTGCTGCGATGTCCGGCCAGCCGCTTCCGGTCAGCGCAACGCCACCGGCAGCCACCAGTACACCGATGTTGGCGGCGACGTCATTGCGAGAGCACTCGAAGGTACTTTTCATGTTGATGTTGAGCGCGCGGAACCGCCACAGCAGTGTCAGGCACACCAGATTGGCCACCAGCGCGATGGCTCCGAACCCCAGCATCAAGCCACTGGAAGGACGCACGCCGTGGATCAGCTTGCTGACCACCTCCACCACGATAAAGACAAAGAAGGCCAGAATAAGCAGCCCCTTGGCGAGGGCTGCACCAGCCTCCCAGCGCGCGCCCCGATTCACTGCCCACAGGCTCAGGCCGTACACGATCGCATCGCCCAGCATGTCCACTGCATCGGCCTGTAGGGCACTCGAGCGCGCAACAATGCCCGCGCCGAACTCGATGAAGAACATCGCCAGGTTGATGATGAGTACCGCCACCAGTACGCGCCGTTGCGCACTGTGAAGGGCCAGCGCTTCCAGTTCCTGGCGCTTGTGGCCGCAGCAGTGGTCCATGGGTGTCTCCCGCCAGGCTGTGGCCGGGCTTGAAAAGGGGTGGGAGAGTCGTTATCAACCCTGTAGCCCCTACAAGGTCAAGCTCATGCCCAGCCACCTCACCATCGGCCAGCTGGCCCGCCAGACCGGCACCAAGGCCGAAACCATCCGCTATTATGAAAAGATCGGCCTGCTGCAGCCGCCGTTGCGCTCGGAGGGCAACTACCGCTACTACGGCGCGCAGGACCAGAGGCGTATGTCGTTCGTGCGCCGCGCCCGCGAGCTTGGCTTCTCCATTCAACAGATCCGCGAGCTGATTGCCTTTGGTGAACAGCGAGAGCACGAGTGCAGTTCGGTGGACGATGTGGTGAAAGCGCACATCGCAGACATCACGCGCCGTATCCAGGACCTGCAGGCGTTGCAGGGCGAGCTGGAGCGGATGATCGGCAATTGCCCGGGCGGCCGCGTAGCTGATTGCAGGGTGCTGGAAGCCCTTCAGCCGCAGCCTGCCGCTTGACCTTGTAGTCGCATCAAGGTTTACAACGCCGGGCTACTTCGCCACCGCGCGGCCTTGCCGCCTTGACGACCCATGACCCAGCTGTCCCATCCGCTTGCCTTGGCGCTGTGCGCCGCCCTCCTGTCCGCCGTAGCCCCGGCCAGCCGAAAGGCTCACACAGAGGGTAGCGTTGCTCCGTATCTCGCTCCGCTGATGGTCATCACCTACCTATGCCGCCTGCGCGGTATTGAGGCTGTCACGCTGACAGATGCGAACAACACCGAGGTTGGCAGTGTTTGCAAACGGCGCAAGGGCAGCAAGGACAATGTGACCGAATGGAATGATGATCTACGCCTTTCGTGGAATGTCCTGGATGGACTTCGCAAGGAGGCGATGGAACGCCACAAAAGGCCAGTGCAATTGCAGCCCGATAAGCGCCCACTAGTGGTAAGCCAGAAGGGCTTGCCGCTGACCAAATCCGGACTTGATTCCGCTTGGCAGCGGCTAATGGATTTGGCTACTAGCGGGGAGGATCCACTGTTGAAGCCGGGGGAGGAATTCACCCTGCACGGCCTCAAGCATCGCGGCATCACTGACAGTGAGAAGCCGGAGGACGGCGGCCACAAGAGTGCAGCCATGCGAGATCGATACGACCATCGATTGCCGGTCGTGAAACCTGCGTCGCTCCCTGACTTTTCAGGATCGTTTTCAGGACGAAAAGAAAAAGGCGCCATTGATGGCGCCTAAGTCGTTGATGCAATTGGTGGGCCGTGAAGGATTCGAACCTTCGACCAAAAGATTAAAAGTCTTCTGCTCTACCGACTGAGCTAACGGCCCATTGCACTGCCCCAGCCTTTCGGCGGGGTGGGCATTCTACCCTACTTTGCCGGGCCGGGTGAAACCCTGGTGCGTCGAGGTTGCCGGCCAGCGGCCGGCACTACCCGATCTGGTGAGCCCGCTTAAACCTTCCGGGCATCCGACGCATCCCAGCTGTGATTCCTGCCCGGAGCCACGGATGCGCCTGCCGTTCTGCCTCATTGCCGCCCTTCTGCTGCCCTGCAAGGCACTGTCCGCCCCGTCCCACGTAGTCACCGACGACATCGGCCGCTTCTGGGCCACCTATGACGCTGTGCGCGCCGAGCCCGACGTCGAGCGCCAGGTCGCACTCGTGCAAGAGCGCTACATCGATCCGGGCAGCCCCGGCCTGCATGCACTGATGCAGGTGCGCAACTACACTGCCCGCGAATACGCCGCGGCCATGCGGGCCTGGCCGCGCTTCTGGGCTTCGGTGCGACCGCTCACCGCCGATGCGCAGGAGGCCAGCGCCACACTGGAACGGGATCTGGCCGCCTTCCGGGAACTTTACCCGGCTCTGGCGCCCGCGACGGTCACCTACGCAGTCGGTGTGCTGCGCACCGGTGGCACCACACTAGGCGACAAGGTGCTGATCGGCGCGGAGATGGCGCTGGGCGATGAGGGCGTGGACGTGAGCGAGCTGCCGGAGCCGATGCGCAGCCGCCTGCGGATCTTCTACGACAGCCGCCCCGGTGCGAACAACGCGCAAAATAACCTGCACGAGTACGTGCATACCCAGCAGCGCGAAACCAGCGGCAGCGTGGCCCAGTACGCAGTGCGCGAAGGCGTTGCCGAGTACGTGGCCGAACGGCTGAGCGGGCGTCGGCCGGCGTTGCCGATGTATCGCTACGGGCCCGCGCACGAAGCGGAAATCCGCACGCGCTTCATTGCCGAGATGGACGGGAACAACCTGGACAACTGGCTGTACAACAGCGCCAGCAATGCGTTCGGCGTGAGTGATCTGGGCTACTACGCCGGCTACCGTATCGCGCAGGACTACATGCGCCAGCAGGCCGACGAGAGAGCCGGCATCGCGCGGATGATCCAGCTGGACTATGCCGATCCGAGTGCGGTGCGGGCGTTTATTGAAGCGTCGGGGTGGTTGCAGGCCCGGTAGACCAAGGAGTGCGAACCAACGGTTCGCACCCACCGAGGGAGTGACTGCGCGATCAAGCGTACAGCGTCGGGTCCGGCACGCCGGCTTCGGCGAAGCCCTGCGCGCGCAGGCGGCAGGCGTCGCAGTGGCCGCAGGCGGCGCCGTTGGTGTCAGCGTTGTAACAGGACACGGTCAAGCCAAAGTCCACGCCCAGGCGCACGCCTTCGCTGACGATCTGGCCCTTGCTGAGGAACTGCAGCGGCGCATGCACCTTGATGCCCGCCCCCTCCACGCCGGACTTGGTGGCCAGGTTGGCCAGCGCCTGGAACGCGGCCACGAACTCGGGGCGGCAGTCCGGATAGCCGGAATAATCCACGGCGTTGACGCCGCAGAAGATGTCGTTGGCACCGAGCACTTCGGCCCAGCCCAACGCCAGCGACAGCATGATGGTGTTGCGCGCAGGCACGTAGGTGACCGGGATGCCGGCACCGCCGGCCTCGGGCACGTCGATGTCGTCGGTCAGTGCCGAGCCGCCGATGCTGCGCAGGTCCACGTCCACGGTCTTGTGCGCGACCACGCCCTGGGCCTTGGCCACGCGGGCGGCGGCATCCAGTTCGGAGGTATGGCGCTGGCCATACCGCACGCTCAGCGCATGCACGGCGAAGCCCTGTTCCTGGGCCATGGCGATGACGGCGGCTGAATCCATGCCGCCGGAGAGAAGCACGACTGCCTTCTTCATGGGAAAAACATCCGGTTGGGAGGGGAAAGCCAGCACGCTGTCCCGCGCCGGAGCTACATCAGGGAACGTTGCCTGGGCTCATCGGCCCGGCTCGTCGTTCCACAGGATTTTATGCAACTGCATCTGGAAGCGCACCGGCAGCCGGTCTTCGACGATCCAGTCGGCCAGCTGCCGCGCGGTGATCTCGCCCTTGCTGGGCGAGAAGAACACGGTGCAGCGCTTGACCAGATCGTGCTCGACCAGAAGGGCCTTGGCCCAGTCGTAGTCCTCGCGGCTGCAGATGACGAACTTGATCTGGTCGCGTGCGGTCAGCAGCGGCAGGTTTTCCCAGCGGTTGCGCGCCGCTTCGGCCGAACCCGGGGTCTTGATGTCGACCACCCGCGATACGCGTGGGTCTACCGCGCTGACGTCCAGCGCACCGGAGGTTTCCAGCGAGACATCCATGCCGGCATCGCACAGCTTCTGCAGCAACACCAGGCAGCGCTTCTGCGCCAGCGGCTCGCCGCCCGTCACGCAGACGTGGCGCACGCCTTGGGCCAGCACCTCGGCCACGATGTCGTCGATGTCCCACCAGGTGCCGCCATGGAAGGCATAGGCGGTATCGCAGTACTGGCAGCGCAGCGGGCAGCCGGTCAAGCGTACGAACACGGTCGGCCAGCCGGCGGTATCGGCTTCGCCCTGCAGCGAGGTGAAGATCTCGGTGATCTTCAGGCGCGGCAGTGGCGATTGCACGATGTCGCTGGGGGTGGCGACGGCGTTGGACGGAGTAACGGCGGTCATGGCAAACAATTCTTCATGGGACGGGCCACCGATTTATCGGCGCCGGAAACGAAAGCAGCCGAGCATGGGCTCGGCTCTACAGGAGGCTGCCGGAAATCAGCCCAGCGCCAGGGTACGCATTGTACGCCCGGTCAGCGGATCAGCGGATCTGCTTGCCGAGGCGGATGGACTGCAGACGGTCCTGCGCGGTGCGCGCGGCGTCCGAGCCCGGGTACTGCGCCACGACGGTCTCCAGCGTCTGCTGGGCCTGGTCGACCTTGCCCTCGCCATACTGCGAGAGGCCGATCTTGAGCAGGCCGCCAGCGGCCTTGTCGTGGGTTGGATAGCGCGACAGCAGTTCGCGGAACTGGGTCTCGGCCATCGGGAAATTGCGGGTGGCGTAGTAGCTCTCGCCCAGCCAGTACAGTGCGTTCGGCGCGTAGACGCCGTTCGGGTACAGCTGCAGGAAGCTCAGGAACAGCTGCGCCGAATCATCGTACTTGCCGGCCTTCAGCGAATCGAAGGCGACGTTGTAGGAGGTCCGCTCATCGCCGGTGGCGGCAAGACTGCCGGCATCACCATGGACGGAAGGCGGCCGCTCGGAAGTGGCCGCCGCTGCGGGTTTTGCCGGGGCCGGAGCGGCCTTCGGCGCGCTCGCCGGAACGGGCGGCAGGGCCGGGGCGGCATTGCCCCCTTCCAACCGGTTCAGGCGGCTGTCCAGATCCAGGTACTGATCCTGGGCGGACTGCTTGAGCTGGGCATTGTCGTGCTGCAACTGCTCGATCGAGGCCTGCAGGCTGGTGACCTGCTGCCGCAGCTGATTGATCTGGTTCAACAGGTCCTGGTTGGCACTGTTGTTGTACATCTGCTGCTCGAGCGCGCCGACACGGTCAGCCAGGCTCTGTCGCTGTGCATGCGCCGGTGCGGCAGCCACAAGGGCTGCCGCAACGACCAGCATCAATTTGATGCCAATGCGCATGGATTACTGCGCGGTGTAGACGATTTCGACGCGACGGTTCTGCGACCAGCAGGACTCGTTCGACTCGGTGCAGACCGGACGCTCTTCACCGTAGGAAACGACGGTCAGCTGCGAAGCCGAGCCACCGTTGGCCTGCAGGGCCGAGTTGACGCCGTTGCCACGACGCTCACCCAGGGCCTGGTTGTACGCGCGCGAACCGCGCTCGTCGGTGTGGCCCTGCAGGGTGATGCGCGAGGACGGACGGTCACGCAGGTACTTGGCGTGGCAAGCCATGATGGCCTGGAATTCCGGCTTCACGTCTTCCTTGTCCAGGTCGAAGTAGACAACGCGCTGGCGCAGGCAAGCGTCGGTGTCCAGGTCGCCCGGGCCGTACAGGCCCGAGGTCGACGGACCGGTCGGGGTGGTGGTCGAGGTGCCGGTGTCAACCGGGGCTGCCGGCTCTTCCTTCACCTTCTTCGAGCAACCGGCCAGGACGGCCACAGACAGCAGGGAAACAAGCAGAACGCGGGTGGACTTGTTCATGGCGATACCTTTGTGGCTCCTAGGCCGATGAGGGGTTCAAGACAACGAAAATATTAACACTCTTTTAGCGCTGGGTACGGTATGGGGACCATGCCGGTTCGCGCACATCACCATCGGCCAGGACCAGGCGCTGGCGGACCCGCGCATCGGCCGAGACGGCATACAAAACACCACGGCCACCTTCGCGGGCGGCATACAACACCATGCTTGCGTTGGGCGCAAAGCTCGGCGATTCATCCAGCGAACCCGGGGACAGCGTGCTCCAGCGCGGCGAACCCAGCGAGCTGTCCATCATCGCGATCTTGTAGCTGTTGCCCGAGCCCTGGGCGACGGCGATCTTCTTGCCGTCGTAGGAGACCGAGGGCTTGGCATTGTAGTTGCCCTGGAAGGTCACGCGCTCGGCGCTGCCACCGCCCGCGCCGACCTTGTAGACCTGCGGACGGCCACCACGGTCGGAGGTGAAGTACACCGCGCTGCCGTCCGGTGCCCAGGTCGGCTCGGTATCGATGGCGAAGTGGTTGGTCAGCTGGGTCAGCTGCTTGCTGCCCAGGTCCATCACGTAGATTTCCGGATTGCCCGAACGCGACAGGGTCAGGGCCAGCTTGCGGCCGTCCGGGGAGAACGCCGGGGCGCTGTTGATGCCGCGGAAGCTGGTGACCAGCTCACGCGCACCGGTGCCGATGTTCTGGATGTAGATGGCCGAATTGCCACGCTCGAAGCTGACGTAGGCCAGCTTGCTGCCATCCGGGCTCCACGACGGCGACAGCAGCGGCTCGGCCGAACGCACGATGGTCTGCGGGTTGTAGCCGTCGGAGTCGGCCACCATCAGCGCATAGCGCATGGCGTCGCCCTTGCCGCTGGCGGTCACGTAGGCGATGCGGGTCCAGAAGGCGCCACGGATGCCGGTGATCTTCTCGTAGATGGCGTCGGCCATCTGGTGGGCAACATCGCGCATGGCATTGCCACGGGCGGTCATCGCCAGGCCCAGCAGGCGCTCGCCCTTGGGCACGTCGAACAGTTCGTATTCGACGCGGTAGGCGCCGGCACCCGCGTCGAGCACGCGGCCGACCACGATGTAGTTCTGCTTCAGCGCGCGCCAGGTGGCGAACTGGATGTCGCCGCCACGCACGGGCTTTTCGACGATCTGCGCTTCCGGCAGCGTGCGGAACTGGCCCGAGCGCTCGAGGTCGGCGCGGACCACGCCGGCGACGTCGGTCTGCGGTGCAGCCGCCGAACCCTGGTAGGGCATCGGCACGATGGTGATCGGCAGGGCGGAAGCATTGCCGCCGATGATGTCGATATCCAGCCCCTTCTGCTGCGCGACGGCAGCAAAGGGCAGCAACAGGGCCGCAAACACGGCAAGCCAGCGAGGCATCTTTTTCATGGAGCGCTCAATAGGGGGAAACCGGAACGAGGGATAGCAAAGCGGAAGTGAACCGCTTCGCAATCATGAACCAAGGGTACGTGAATTCCGGGTCAGTTCCAGCCCGTCCTCTCACGCACCGTTAACGTCGTGGCTAACATCGCACCGTCTGCCCAGGTCACACCGCCCCACAGGACGGTGTTCGACAGCAGCCCACAGCCTGCCCGGTCGAGACCGGGCCTGCCAGAGGCAAGTGCGACATCCGTGGGCGCGGGTAGCCGGGAGCCACCCTGCCCTGCCCGCCTCAGCGATCCTGGGCGGTAAAGGTGAAGTTGAGCGTGCGCGCGAACACCGACTCGAAGCCGCGGTACGGCAGCGGCTGCGCATTGAGCACGGCGGCCTCGATCGAACGCTTGCCGGCCTCGTCGTAGGGGCAGTTCGGGCTGACCTTGGCCTGCATCACCGTGCCACCCGGAATCTGGGTGATGGTGATCTGGCAGCGCTGGCCCAGCGGCACCGTATCCGGGCGCACCCACTGCGACAGCACCTTGGCCTGGATCGCTGCAGCATATTTGGCCGAAAGATCGTCGCTGTTGCCACCACCGCCGGCGGCGGGCTGGGAGGCACCACTGGAACCTGCAGCGGCACTGCCGGCGGCATTGCGCGCGGCGGCCACCTGGCGCAGCTTCTGCTCGGCCAGCTTGGCTTCCTTCTCGGCCTGCTCGCGGCGGGCACGGATCTCGGCGATCTTCTTCTGCTTCTCGGCCTCGGCCTTGTCAGCGGCCACGCGCTCCTGCTCGGCCTGCTTCTTCTTCTCGTCCGCTTCCTGCTGCTTGGCCAGGCGCAGCTTCTGCTCCGCTTCTTCCTGGCGTTTGCGTTCGGTCAGGTCGATCTGCTCCTGGCGGCGCTTGGCTTCCTGTTCCTGCTTGGCCTTCTCCTGGGAGATGGCAAGCGCACTCACCGCTTCCTGGTCCTTGGTATCCGGCTGTGCGACACGCTCCTGCGCCTGTTGCTGCTGGGGCGTGGGGGCATCCTGCGGGCGCGGCTCGGGAATCGGCTGCGGCGGCGGAATGGTGTCTTCCGGCACCGGGATCGGCTCGGCGACCGGCGGCGGCAGGTCCTCCAGCTTTTCCGACTGGCGCAGGGCCTGGCGTGCAGCGGAGGCCTCGGACGCGGACAGCGCGAGGCTGGCCTCGACCGACGGATCACCGGCGGCGGCATCGGTGTTGCGCTGGGGCGACCACAGCCAGGCCACGATGAAGACCAGCGCGACCAGCAGGTGCACCAGCAACGCCAGCGCCAGGGGCAGGCCCCAGCCGGGTTCGCGCTGATGCGGGGGTGGCAGGGCGTCAGCGTGCATCGGTGGCCAGGCCTACCTTGTCTACCTTGGCGCGCTTGATCACGTCCATCGCGGCAATGACCTTTTCATAGGCCACGGCGCGGTCGGCGGCGACGATCACGCGCACGCCCTTGTCCTGGGCGGCGATGCCGGCCAGGCGCCCTTCCAGTTCCTCGGCAGACACGGCGGTCGGCTCCTTGGCGTCGGGCAGCTTCAGGCTGAGCTGGCCGTCCTGGCGCACCGAGACGATCACCGGGTCCTGCTTGCTCTCCAGCGCCTTGGCGTTGGACTGCGGCAGGTCGACGTCGAAGCTCAGGGTGAGCAGTGGCGCGGTGACCATGAAGATGATCAGCAGCACCAGCATGACGTCGATGTAGGGAACGACGTTGATTTCCGATTTCAGCTTGCGGCGCTTGCGGCGACCGATGGCAGCGGACATGGCTTGGACTCCCGGGTCAGGCGCTTACTCGTCGCCAGCGCTCTGGCGCTGCAGGATGGAGCTGAACTCTTCGGCGAAGGTCTCGAACCGCACCGACATACGCTCCACGCGCGTGGTGAAGCGGTTGTAGGCCCACACCGCCGGGATCGCTACGAACAGGCCGATGGCGGTGGCGAACAGGGCTTCGGAGATGCCCGGGGCGACGGCGGCGATGCCGGCCTGCGCACCGCTGCTGATCATGTCGTGCATGGTCACCATGATGCCGAACACGGTACCGACCAGGCCCACGTACGGGGCGGTCGAGCCGATGTTGGCCAGCAGTTCCAGGTTGCGCTCAAGCTGGTCCACTTCGCGGGTATAGGTAGTGCGCATGGCACGCTGCGCGCCTTCCAGCTGCGCACGGCCATCCAGACGGCGCTTGTCGCGCAGGCGGGTGTATTCGCGGAAACCGGCTTCGAAGATCGCTTCCAGGCCGCCGACATTGCGGCTGCGGTCGGTGGCCGAGCTGTACAGCTTGCCCAGATCGGCGCCGGACCAGAAGCGGTTCTCGAACTCGTCGGCTTCGCGGGTGGCCTGCTTGAACACGCGGGCCTTGCGGAAAATGATCACCCAGCTGACGAACGAGCCGACCAGCAGCAGCAGCACGATGATCTTCACCGGCAGGCTGGCCTTGGCCATCAGTTCGAGGTAGTTGATGCCGCCGCCGGTGGTGGCCTGGGCAAGGGTCTGGGTCGCGGCGTTGCTGACGTCGGCCGGCAGTGCCTCGGTGACCGTGGCCTGCAGGGCCAGGAGCGTTGCGATCATCCGTTGTTCCTCAATGTTCGGATTCGGGGTGGAGGTGGGGTTGCAGCACGGCAAGGACGGCCTCGTCCATGCCGCGCGGGCGGAAACTGGCCGCTTCCAGTGCGGCGATGCGGACCTGCGCCGACAGCAGCAGCTCGCCGTCGCGCAGGATCTGCTGGTCGAAGACCATGCTGGCCTTCTTCAGCTGGACCAGGCGTGCGCTCACCTGCAGGGTGTCATCCAGCCGTGCCGGCTTGATGAAATCCATCTGCATCGAGCGCACCGCGAAGACCATCCCATGCTCGGCGCGCATGCGCTCCTGGCCGTAGCCCAGCGCACGCATCCATTCGGTCCGGGCCCGTTCCATGAAGGCCACGTAGCGGGCGTGGTAGACCACGCCACCTGCGTCGGTATCTTCCCAGTAAATGCGTGTCGGCCAACTGAATAGTGGCTCAACCGACATCGGGAACCTCCGCGAACAGGTCCTGCGGCGGATTCTTCGGCTTCAGGCCCATGTGCCGGTAGGCCTTGTGAGTCGCCATGCGGCCGCGCGCGGTACGCACCAGGAAGCCCTGCTGGATCAGGTACGGCTCGACCACGTCTTCCAGCGTGCCGCGCTCTTCGGACAGTGCCGCGGCCAGCGATTCGATGCCGACCGGGCCGCCATCGAAGTAGTCGACCATGGTCTTGAGCAGGCGGCGGTCAAGCTCGTCGAAGCCCTCCGGGTCGACCTTCAGCATCTGCATCGCAGCCTGTGCCACGGCCTCGTCGATGTGGCCGCCGGCCTTGACCTGCGCGTAGTCGCGCACGCGGCGCAGCAGGCGGTTGGCGATACGCGGGGTGCCACGCGCGCGGCGCGCGATCTCCCCTGCCCCATCGGCGGTGCAGTCGATGGCCAGAATGGCCGCCGAGCGGCGCACGATCCGGGTCAGCTCCTCGACGCTGTAGAACTCCAGACGCTGGACGATGCCGAAGCGGTCGCGCAGCGGCGCGGTCAGCAGGCCGGCACGGGTGGTGGCGCCAATCAGGGTGAACGGTGGCAGGTCGATCTTGATCGAGCGGGCGGCGGGGCCCTCGCCGATCATGATGTCGATCTGGAAATCTTCCATCGCCGGGTACAAGACTTCCTCGACCACCGGCGACAGGCGATGGATCTCGTCGATGAAGAGCACATCGTGCGGCTGCAGGTTGGTCAGCAGCGCAGCGAGGTCGCCGGCCTTCTCGATCACCGGACCGGAGGTCACCCGCAGGGCCACGCCCAGTTCGTTGGCGATGACATGGCTGAGGGTGGTCTTGCCCAGGCCGGGCGGCCCGAAGATCAGCACGTGGTCGAGCGCGTCGCCACGCCCCTTGGCCGCCTGGATGTAGATTTCCATCTGCTCGCGCACCGGCACCTGGCCGAGGTAGTCGGCAAGGCGCTTGGGGCGGATGCTGGCGTCGGCGGCGTCATCCTCGCGGGTGGCGCCGGCGCCGATGATGCGGTCGTCGGTCATGTGCTGATTATGCGGCAAAAGTACGGGTTTCGGCCGGGCTGCGCCCGGCACCCGCAGAGGCAACGTCAACGTCAACGTCAACGTCAACGTCAATTGCGAATCTACTGGGGATGGCGGGGTGGGTCCGGTCGCGGGGGACGCCGTGAACCCGTCCTTGGGGGCTTGGCCGCGGCATCCATGCCGCGGACACCCCCGCAACCGGACCCACCCCGCCTTCGACAGTTTCCTGCGGTCTGTCGGAACGGCGTTCTGCTTTGGTTGGTGCCGACCGTTGGTCGGCACGGTAGATCCACGCCATGCGTGCATGGATCTCTGGATGAATCGACGGTGGAGATTAAATCTCCACCTGCGCGCCCAGCTCCACCAGCCGGTTGCCCGGAATCCGGAAGAAGCCGGTCGCAGGCGCGGCATTCCGGTGCATCAGCGCGAACAGCTTGTCGCGCCAGATCGGCATGCCGCGGTTGGCGGTGGCCACGATGGTTTCGCGGCTGGCGAAGAAGGTGGTGTCCATCGGGTCGAAGTAGATGCCGCCGTGGTCACACGAGCGCATCAGCGCCAGCGGCACGTCCGGGGTTTCCATGAAACCGAAGCGCACGTAGACGCGGTAGAACTCGTCGCCCACCGATTCGATCTTCAGCCGCTGCCCTTCCATCGCATACGGGATCGGCAGGGTTTCCACGTGCAGGAACACGTTGCGCTCGTGCAGCACCTTGTTGTGCTTGAGGTTGTGCATCAGCGCGTGCGGGGCCACGGTCGGGTCGGCGGTGAGGAACACCGCGGTGCCCGGTACGCGTACCGGCGGTGCCAGCATCAGGCCCGGCAGGAAGGTATCCAGGCGGATGCCGTCCTTGCGGATCTCATCGCGCAGCAGCTCGCGGCCACGGCGCCAGGTACGCATCATGGTGAACAGGAAGATGCCCAGCACCACCGGGAACCAGGCGCCCTGCAGCAGCTTGGCGCCGTTGGCGATGACGAAGCCGAGGTCGATGATGAAGAACACCACGCACAGCGGCAACAGCCAGCCACGCGACTTCGGCCACAAGGTGCGCGCCACCACGGCCAGCAGCAGGGTGTCGATCAGCATGGTGGCCGACACCGAGATGCCATAGGCCACGGCCAGGTTGGACGAGCTGCGGAAGGCCAGCACCAGGCCGAACACCATCACCGCGATGCCCCAGTTGATGCCCGGGATGTAGATCTGGCCGATGGTGTCGTGCGAGGTGTGCTTGATGCGCATGCGCGGGATGTAGCCCAGCTGCATGGCCTGGCGCGAGACCGAGAATGCGCCTGTGATGACCGACTGCGAGGCGATCACCGCGGCCATGGTGGCCAGGATGATCATCGGGTACAGCGCCCACGACGGCACCGCCTCGAAGAACGGGTTCTTCAGGGCCTCGGGGTGATTGAGCACCAGCGCGCCCTGCCCAAGGTAGTTCAGTACCAGGCACGGCAGCACGAAGAAGTACCAGGCGTGACGGATCGGGCGCAGGCCGAAGTGGCCCATGTCCGCGTACAGCGCTTCACCGCCGGTCACCGCCAGTACCACCGCGCCGAGGATGAAGATGCCATGCCAGCCATGCTCCATGAAGAAGCGGATGCCCCACCACGGATTGAAGGCCTTCAGCACTTCCGGCGCATCGACGATGTTGTAGACGCCGATCGCCGCCAGCGACAGGAACCAGATCACCATGATCGGGCCGAACGCCTTGCCGATCTTCTCGGTGCCGAAGCGCTGCGCGGCAAACACTGCCAGCAGCACCACCAGCGTGACCGGCACGATGAAGACATGCAGCCCGGGCGCGGCCACCTCCAGGCCTTCAACCGCACTGAGCACGGACATCGCCGGGGTGATCACGCCGTCGCCGAAGAACAGCGAGGCGCCGAAGATGCCCAGGATGCCCACCACATAGGCTGAGCGTGAGCCGTTGCGCAGCGTGCGCTGGGTCAACGCCATCAGCGCCATGATGCCGCCTTCGCCATCGTTGTCGGCGCGCATGATGATCGTGACGTACTTCAGGGTCACCACCAGGTTCAGCGCCCAGAACGCCAGCGACAGCACGCCCAGCACGGTGTCGTGGTCGCTGTTGAGCCCGTAGTGTGGCGAGAACGCCTCCTTCAGGGTGTACAGCGGGCTGGTACCGATATCGCCGAAGACCACGCCGATCGCACCGATGACCAGCGCCAGTCCTCCAGCAGAGGGGGCGTGGCCATGTCCGCCGGGGGCGGCTGCGTGCGGGGTTTGACTGCTGGACATGGGTCTCCTGGCGAAGCTCAGGCGGTTCGTTGAGGGAAAGAGACGCGGCTCAGCGCAGCGCGGACTGCAGCGCCTTGCGGATCACGGTGGCCACTTCGTCACCTTCGTTGAAGGCGTCGCGGGCCATGCGTGCCGCTTCGGCCGGCTTGTAGCCCAGCTGCTGCAGCGCCACGGTGGCGTCGGACAGCGGATCGGCCGGCGCGGGGCCGCTGCCGGTGGGCAGCGCGCCGCCTGCACCGAACTGGGCGGCGCGGTCGCGCAACTCCAGCACCATGCGCTCGGCAGTCTTCTTGCCGATGCCAGGAATGCGGGTCAGCGCGGTGATGTCACCGGCCTGGACCATGCGCGCGAACTCCTCGACGGTGACGCCGGACAGCACGGCCAGCGCGATCTTTGCGCCGATGCCACTGACCTTCTGCACATCGCGGAACAGGCGCCGCTCACCTTCGCGCAGGAAGCCGTACAGCGAAACACTGTCTTCCTTCTGCGAGTAATGGGTATACAGGGTGACCTCGCGGCCGAGCTCGGGCAGGTCGTAGAAGGTGCTCATCGGCGCCTCCAGCTCGTAGCCCACTCCGTTCACGTCCACCACCAGCCACGGCGGCGCCTTGTAGGCGACGATGCCGCGCAGTCGACCGATCATTGCGTGCAGCTCCTCATTTGCGGCCCCAGGCCTGGCGGGCACTGAGCCCCAGGCGGTTGGCCGTCGCCCTTACGTGGGCATGGGTGATTGCCACGGCCAACGCGTCGGCCGCGTCGGCCTGCAGCTTGGTTTTCAGGTTGAGCATGAGCCCGACCATGTGTTGAACCTGTTGCTTTTCGGCGCCACCGCGCCCGACCACCGCCAGCTTGATCTCGCTGGCGGCATATTCGTGCACCGGCAGGTCGCGCAGGACCACGGCCGAGATCGCCGCGCCACGGGCCTGGCCCAGCTTCAACGCCGAATCGGGGTTGCGGGCCATGAACACCTTTTCGATGGCCACTTCACTGGGCTGGTATTCCCGGCACAGATCGGCCAGGCCGAGCACCAGCAGCTTCATGCGCTGCGGGAAGTCGTCGGCGCCCAGCAGCACCAGCGGCTGGTGATGCACGTGGCTGACCTTGCCAGTGGCATCGACATCAATGATGCCGACCCCGGTCCGCTGCGAACCGGGGTCGATGCCGAGGATGCGGGTCATGCTGCACTCCTGGCGGGGCGGAACGGGAAGCGCTGGCAGGCGTATGGGCTCATGACTGTCCGCGGTGACCGTTCAACGGCCCGCGCCCAGGCCGTCGAGGACGGCTCAGGCGTAGGCGTCGGCGCCGAGTTCGGCGTTGGAATACACGTCCTGCACGTCGTCCAGGTCTTCAAGCATGTCCAGCAGCTTCTTGACCTGCAGAGCGACCTCGCCCTCGACCTTGATGTCGTTGTCCGCGCGGAAGGTGATCTCGGCGTGGTCGGCGACATGGCCGGCGGCGGCCATTGCGTCCTTGACCGCGTTGAACGCGTCAGGGCTGGTGACCACGTCGATCGAACCGTCATCCGGATAGACCACGATATCGTCGGCGCCGGCCTCGATGGCCGCTTCGGTGATGGCTTCTTCGTCGGCACCCGGTGCGAAGCTGAGCACACCCAGGCGCTTGAACATGAAGGCCACCGAGCCTTCGGTACCCATGTTGCCGCCGCACTTGCTGAACGCATGGCGGACATCGGCCACGGTGCGCACGCGGTTGTCGGTCAGGCAATCGACGATCACGGCCACGCCACCCGGGGCGTAACCCTCGTAGCGGATTTCCTCGTAATCGACGCCTTCCAGTTCACCAGTAGCCTTCTTGATGGCGCGCTCGATCACGTCCTTGGACATGTTCACGGCCAGGCCCTTGTCCACGGCCACGCGCAGGCGCGGGTTGTTGTTGGGGTCGCCTCCACCGCCGCGCGCGGCCACGCCGATCTCGCGGATGATCTTGGTGAAAATCTTGCCGCGCTTCGCGTCGGACGCGTTCTTGCGGGCTTCGATGGAGGGGCCTCTACCCATGGGTGCTACCGTCTGGCTGCTTCAGGATCAAGGCGCGGATTCTACCTGATCGGGGGCGGCAACCGTGTCTAGGCCCGTATTGTTGTAGAGCCGAGCCAATGCTCGGCTCAATGGGCCCGACGGAATGCAGCCGAGCATGGGCTCGGCTCTACAGGGCGGCCCCGCCTGCCCCGCTCTTATGCCGCCGCCGCGTCGCGGCTGTGGTCGAACTGGCCGTGGCGCAGGAAATGCGCGGTCTGCCGCGCGGCATCGGGAGACACCACCAGGCCACTGTGGCTGGTGCGCACCACGCAATGGTCGGCCAGCCCCGGCAGGCGGGTCTCGGCCAGTGCCACGGTGCCGTCGGAGGCATCGTCGATGGCCCCCAGCAGGCTGCCCAGCCCATGCGGTACCGAGCCGGCGATCAGTCCGACTTCGGCCTTGCCCTGCCAGTCCGGCAGGCCATCCAGCAGCAACTCGCTGCTGCGCCCCAGCGCCAGCCCCCAGCCGTGCTCGGACAACGAACGCGCAGTACCACTGCCGCGCAGCGGCGAGCCCAGGCAGACCACGCGCTGTACCGGCAGCTGCGGATTGCGGCGCAGCGCTTCCAGCGCCAGCAATCCACCCAGGCTGTGGCCGACCAGCGACAACGGACCGGCATCGGCCAGCCGCTCCAGCAACTGCGGCACGGCTACGTCGGGGCCACCGAACACCGAGGAGTAACCGAACGCGTGCACCTGAAAACCACGCGCGCGCAGGCGCCAGGCCAGCGGCCCGACCCAGGCGCGGGCATTCCAGATGCCATGCAGCAGCAATACGGGGGGAGTCATGCAAACAGCCTGGCGGTCATCGGGGCAGGAACGTACGGCAATTGAACACGCGCACGCAGCAAGCGGCGGTGAACGTCAGGCCGCGCGCGGTGCGCGGCGCAGGATGAATTCAAGATCGTGGGTGTCACCGACCGGGAACAGGTACTCGCCGGCCTTCTCGAATCCATAGCGGGCATAGAAGCGCTGCGCACCGAAGTTTTCCGACCACACACCCAGCCACAGCGTGCGCGGGCCGTCGCGTTCCAACCAGGCCAGCGCGGTTTCCAGCAGCCGGCTGCCCCAGCCGCAGCTCTGCTGCGTCTTGACCAAATACAGGCGCTTGAGTTCGCCGTCGCCGGGTTTCACGTCCGGGTGCGGCAGGCCACAGGGGCCGGCGGCGGCATGGCCGACCGCCTCCCCGTCCAGCTCCAGCAGCCACACCGCGTAATCGGGGTGGGCCAGGATCACGCGCTGGCGCTCGACCGTGTAGGCCTCCTCAAGGAAGGCCTGCAGGTCCTGCGGCGGATACAGATGGCCGAAGGTTTCGGTGAACGTGCGGGCAGCCAGCGCCGACAGGGTCGGCGCGTCGTCCACGGTGGCGCGGCGGATCGAATACATGCAGGAAGTTGACGTCAGGGCGAAGCGCGGGTCAAGCCTTTTCAGGCGATTCCGCTTCTTCTTCCTCGTCCTCTTCCTCGTATTCCTCTTCGTCCTCGTCCTCTTCTTCCTCGCCTTCTTCGTCCTCGTCGTATTCTTCCTCTTCGTCGTCTTCGTAATCCTCGACGCCGAAGTCTTCACCGTCCCAGCGACCTTCGCCGTCGGCGACGAAGGTCAGGGCCATGGCCGACGGGTTGGTACCGACGCGGACCAGCCAACCACCGAACACGCGTGCACGCTCGGTGACCAGGTTGGCCTCGGAGCCTTCATTGCCCAGCTTTTCCCACTCCAGCGAAAACGCAAACTCGGTCATTGCCTGGATCTCCTGATCAGTTGGTCTTGGGGCGAACCTGGATGTGCACTTCGGCCAGCTGCGCGTCGACGATCGGCGACGGCGCGTCGGTCATCAGATCCTGTGCACCGGTGGTCTTCGGGAACGGGATGACGTCGCGGATCGACTCGGTGCCGGCCATCAGCGCGGCGATGCGGTCGATGCCGAAGGCGATGCCACCGTGCGGCGGCGCGCCGTAGTTCAGCGCGTCGAGCAGGAAGCCGAACTTGGCGCGGGCTTCTTCGGCACCGATGCCCAGCAGCTCGAACACCGCGCTCTGCATGTCCGGACGGTGGATACGGATCGAACCGCCGCCGATCTCATTGCCGTTGAGCACCATGTCGTAGCCGCGCGAAACGGCGGTACGGGCATTGGCGCGCAGGTCGGCGATGTCGTCCACGGCCGGTGCGGTGAAGGGGTGATGCAGGGCGACGTAGCGCTGTTCTTCCTCGTCCCACTCGAACATCGGGAAGTCGGTGACCCACAGCGGCGCCCAGCCGTCGGCGACCAGGCCGAAGTCCTTGCCGGCCTTCAGGCGCAGCGCGCCCATGAAGTCGGAGACCTTGTTGTAGCCACCGGCGCCGAAGAACACGATGTCGCCGTTGCCGGCGCCGACGTGGGCCACCAGCGCGGCGAAGGATTCCTCGCTGAAGAACTTCTGGATCGGCGAGCTGACTTCGCCGTTGTCGGCAATCTTGATGTAGGCCAGGCCCTTGGCGCCGTACTTGGCGGCATGCGCGGCGTATTCATCGATCTGCTTGCGGCTCAGCGCTGCACCGCCCGGGATGCGCAGCGCGGCAACGCGGCCCTCGGCATCATTGGCCGGGCCGGTGAACACGGCAAATTCGCTGTCCTTGACCAGTTCAGCCACGTCCACCAGCTCCAGCGCGATGCGCAGGTCCGGCTTGTCCGAACCGTAGCGACGCATCGCCTCGGCCCAGGTCATGCGCGGGAAGCTGGCATCCAGCTGAACGTCGACCACTTCCTTGAAGATGGCGCGGATCATGTCTTCGACGAAGTCCTGCACGTCGCGCTCGCGGACGAAGGCGAATTCCATGTCCAGCTGGGTGAATTCCAGCTGGCGGTCGGCACGCAGGGCCTCGTCGCGGAAGCAGCGCGCAATCTGGTAGTAACGGTCGAAGCCGGCCACCATCAGGATCTGCTTGAACAGCTGCGGGCTCTGCGGCAGGGCGTAGAACTCGCCCGGGTGCATGCGCGCCGGCACCAGGAAGTCGCGCGCGCCTTCTGGAGTGGCCTTGGTCAGGATCGGGGTCTCGATATCCTGGAAGCCCTTCTCGTCCAGATGGCGGCGCAGGGCCTGCACCAGCTTGATGCGGGTGCGCTGCATGCGCTGCATTTCCGGGCGGCGCAGGTCCAGGTAACGGTACTTCAGGCGGGTTTCTTCGCCCGGGTTCTCGTGGGCGTGGAACGGCAGCGGCGCGGCCTTGTTCAGCACGGTGATGGCGGTGGCGATCACTTCCACCTTGCCGGTGCGCATCTTGTCGTTCACCGCGTGGCGGGCACGCACGACGCCTTCCACCTGCAGCACGTCCTCGTAGCCCAGCGACGCGGCCACGGCGAACACTTCAGCGTTGTCGACTTCCACGGTCACCTGCACGATGCCTTCATGATCTCGAAGATCGATGAAGCAGACGCCGCCCTGGTTACGGGCCACGTCGGTCCAGCCGGCGAGGGTGACAGTCTGGCCAATCAGGGTCTCATCGACCAGGCCGCAGAAGTGGGTACGCATGGGGGGAAGCTCCGCTGGAGAACGCCGGCACCGGATGGGGGCCGGAAAGCCTCGTATTCTGCGGCCGAGGCCCCGGCCGGGGCAAATCCGGCCAGTCACACCGGCTTGATCGCCCCCCTCCCTATAGTCGGGCACCTGCCACCGTATGGGATGCCGCCATGAAACCGCTGTCCCTGGCCAGCCTGGCCGTGACCCTCAGTCTGGGTGCCCTGGGCACCCTGACCCTGCCCGCCCCGTCCGCATCTGCGCAGAACGGGGTGATCCGCTGCGAAAGCCAGAGCAACCGCGAACGGGTCTGCAACACCGGCTGGCGCGGCGCACAGCTGGTCCGCCAGTTGTCTGGCAGCCCCTGCGAGGAAGGGCGCTCCTGGGGCAGCCGCAATGGCAGCATCTGGGTCACCAACGGTTGCCGCGCCGAGTTCGTCGAGGCCCGCGGTGGCTGGGGCGGCGGCAACGGCGGTGGCTGGGGTGGCAACAACGGCCGCCCCGGCGAGACCATCCGCTGCGAGAGCCAGAACAACCGTGAGCGCAGCTGCCCGGCGGGGTGGCGCAATGCCCGCCTGGTCCGGCAGCTGTCCGGCAGCCCTTGCGATGAGGGCCGTACCTGGGGCGTGCGCAACGGCGCAGTCTGGGTCAGCAATGGCTGCCGCGCGGAATTCGCCGAAGCCCGCGGCTGGGGCGGTGGCGGCGGTGGCTGGGGCGGCGGCAACAGCAATTATTCCGTTACCTGCAGCAGCAACAACAATCGCTCCCAGACCTGCGACTGGGATGAACGCCAGGGCCGGCCGGTGCTTCAGCAGCAGCTCTCCGGCAGTGCCTGCCAGGAAGGCCGCAGCTGGGGTTACTCGCGTGGCCAGGTATGGGTGAGCAACGGCTGTCGCGCGCGCTTCGGCACGCGGTGAGTGCAGCGTCGGGGTCGGAGCCCCCCGCAGGAGGGATCCGACCCCGGGATCACGGCGCCGGTGGTTTGTCATCGCCCCACGGCGGCGGCGGCAGGGCAACCGGCTTGCTGAGGTCGAACTGCACGCGGAAGCGGCGGCCATCCGGACGTGTCAGCTCATAGACGAACGTCTGGTCGGGATCGATCTCCATCGCCCACGTGTTGTGGGTCGAGGCCAGCATGTCGGCACGACGGAACATGGCCACCGAATCGCCATCGGCCGGGAACTGCTGGCGCTCGGCGGTGCCCGGTGGCGTGCTGTCGCCGCCGTACAGCGTGATCGCGTCGAGGCTGCCGTCTTCATGCCGATGGTCGTGCTTCAGGCGCAGACCGGTTTCGGTGCGGGTCAGCACCCAGGTCCGCGAGTGGTCATTGCCGACATGGAACGGGATGCGCAGCTCGTGCGCCGGATCGGCACAGCCACGCACGTGCATGACCAGGCGCTGGCCGGCGAACGGATCCTTGCCGGTCGGTGCCGGCGTGTCTTCCACCACCTTGCCGGCATAGGCCTGGCCGCAGTGCGCGGCGATGGCGGCCATGAAGGCATCGGCCGGTGCGGTTGCCAGATCATGGGCAACCGTGTCGGAGCGCTGCGAACAGGCAGCGAGGCTGAGCAGGAGGGCGGAAGCGGTGACCACGGCAGGCAGTTTCATGCCCCAACCCTAACGGCCCTGGCCGACGGGCGCAAACCGCCCGCAGCAACCGATCAGCGTTCGACGGTGTGCGGTTCCGGCAGCGTCTCGGTGGTCGCCACCGGCGCGGCCGCGCCCTCGCCTGCCGGCTCCTGTTCAACCGGATCGACATCGAACGGGGTACGGAACACCAGCGACGGCAGCAGCGTGGTCAATGCGGCATACAGCAGCAGCGCGCCGAACAGCACCGCCGGAATCTGGAAGCGCTCGCGCATGATCGCGGCCAGCACCAGGGTGAAGATCAGCGTCGGTGCCAGCGCCAACGAGACCCGCAGGCTGCTGCGGAAGCTCTCGCCGAACATCACCCGCCGCTGCAGCCAGACCACGCCGATACGCAACGGCAGCACCACCAGGGTGATCACGATGCCCAGCCCCAGCGCCTCGAAGCTGAGTGCTTCGCTGGGTACCTTGGTACCGGCATTGAAGAAATAGAACGGCACGAAGAACGAGGCGAAAAGGCGCAGCGCGTGCAGGTTCTCATGCGAGGCCAGCAGCGGCATGCGCTGGTGCAGCAGGCGCGCGACCAGGCCGGCGATGAACGCGCCAACCAGGTAGTACACGCCCAGCAGGTACGTGATGTAGGCCGCGACCATGCCCACCATCACCAGCAACGAGAACTCCGAGCCGGGCGCATGCGGTGCCACCCAGCGACCCAGCGCGATGAACAGCAACGGCAGGCCGACCATCATCGCCAGCAGCGCCAGGCTGGACAGCGCCATATGCCCCGGATCGCCGGCCTGCAGCACGACGAACAACGCCGCCAGCGCCAGCAGTTCGCCGGCGATGGCCTTGCTGGTCACCCAGAACCGCTCGTCCTCGCTCAGGCCCAGCCGCGACAGCGAATCCATGATGAAACCGGTGGACGGTGTCAGCAGCGCCAGTGCAAGCAGGCCGGCGGCCTGCCAGGGCAATCCCGCGTAGCGCCAGGCCAGCCAGCCCACACCGAACAGCGTGCCGGTACGGATCACCAGATGCGCCAGCAGCGGCCACATGCCCCGCCGCAGCGCCTGCAAGTCCACTTCCAGGCCGGCGAACAGGAACAGCGAGGAAATGCCCAGCGTGGCCAGCAGGCCGATCACCGCATCGTGGGCCTGGTCGCCCAGCCAGAGCATGCCGATGATGCCGAACAGCAGGCAGGTCAGCGGCGCGGGCAGGCTGAAACGCTGCAGCGCGCGCGGGATCACCAGCAGCGCGAAGATCAGCAGCAGGTAGATCAGTTCATGGCTCATGGGGGACTTCCGTGTGGTTCGAACGCGCGCAGGATGCGCGCGCCGAACCGATCCGGCAAGCCGTTTACGGATGACCAGCGGTTACCTCATCCGATCAGGCGATCGGCAATGCGCCCCACCTGTGCCAGCACGGTAGCGCGTTGCTCGTAGCTGATCGCACCTGCCTGCAGATATGCCGTCAGCACCCACGGCGTGCCGCCGGCCAGCGGCCACAGCACGGCGATGTCGTTGCGCGCGTCCTCACCGTTGCTGCCGGTCTTGTCGCCCACCCGCCAGCGCTTGCCGAGGCCTGCACGCAGGCAGGCATCACCGGTTTCATTGTCGATCAGCCAGTCGGCCAACTGCTGCCGCGAGGCCGGTTGCAGCACCTCGCCCAGCACCACGCGCTGCAGGGTCGCGGCCATCGCCGCCGGCGTGGTGGTATCGCGTGGATCGCCCTCGGCGAAACTGTTCAGTTCCGGCTCCAGGCGGTCACTGCGGCTCACCGCATCACCGCTCGCGCGCAGGAACGCGGTCACTGCGGGCGGGCCACCGACCACGCCGAACAGCAGGTTGGCGGCGGTGTTGTCGCTGGTGATGATCGTGGCACGGCACAGATCGCGCACCGTCATGTCCTTGCCTGCATGGCGGCGGGTGACCGGTGCGTGCGAGAGCAGATCGGCGTCGCGCACCGGCACGCGCGTATCCAGCAACGCCGGCGTGCGCTCGGCCTGGCTGAGCACGGTGGCCGCCAGCACGCTCTTGAAGGTGCTGCACATCGGGAAACGCTCGTCCTGGCGATGACCGATGCGGCGGCCGCTGGCGGTATCAAGCAGGGTCACGCCGAGGCGGCCGGCACAGGCCTTTTCCAGCGTGGCGAAGTCGGTGGCGGCCGTGAGGGCGGCATCGGTCGGTGCACTGGCGGTGGTCTTGCCCGCCGCACGGGCCAGCAACGGCAGGGCAAGCGAGGAAGCAACAGCGGCACCACTGAACTGCAGGAATCGGCGACGGGCGAGCATGCGGGGTTCTCCTGGGGACCGCCCGATTATTGAAGCCCCCCCCGGAGCCGACCAGCGCGAAATATCAGCGGAAGCCATGAACTTAATTCATGCCTGTCGTAATCAACTCGTTGAGATTTACGAAATTCCTCGCTGAAGGGTAGGATCAGCCATCACCCTGGCTCACGGCTTCCCGATGCTGCACCCGACCCTGCCGCTGAACGCGCTGCGCGCCTTCGAGGCCGCTGCGCGCCACCAGAACTTCACCCGCGCCGCGCTGGAGCTGTGTGTCAGCCAGGCCGCGCTGAGCCACCAGATCCGCGGGCTGGAGGACCGGCTCGGCATCCGTCTGTTCCATCGCCTGCCGCGCGGCGTGGCGCTCACCGAGGAGGGCGCGGCGCTGTATCCGGTGCTCAATGAATCGTTCGAGCGCATCTCGGCCAGCATCGCGCGCTACACCGGTGGCCCGGCCCGTGAAGTACTGACGTTGGGCGTGGTCGGCACCTTCGCCACCGGTTGGCTGCTGCCACGGCTGGCTGCGTTCGAGGCCGCGCACCCGGACATCGAGCTGCGCCTGCAGACCCACAACAACCGCATCGATCTGGCCGGCGAGGGCCTGGACCTGGCGATCCGCTTCGGTGATGGCGACTGGCAGGGCCAGGCCTGCACCGCGATCCTCGATGCGCCCTTCGCACCGCTGTGCGCACCGGCCTTGGCGCGGCGGCTGAAGCAGCCGCGCGACCTGGGCACGCTGCCGCTGCTGCGCTCCTACCGCAGCGACGAGTGGCCGCGCTGGCTGCAGGCGGCAGGAGTGAGCGGCGTGGAAGCCCGCGGACCGGTGTTTGATTCGTCGTTGACAGTGGCGATGGCCGCGGTCGGCGGCGCCGGCGTGGCGCTGCTGCCGCTGCGCATGTTCGAGCAGGAACTGGCCGAGGGTCGCCTGCTGCAGCCGTTCAGCACCACACTGGAGCTGGGGCGCTACTGGCTGACGCGGCTGCGATCGCGTGCCGAGCGCGAGCCGGCCAAGCGGTTCCGCGAATGGCTGCAGGCGCAGGGCACGTAACAAAAAAAAGGGGACGGAGGGGATTAAGTCGTTTGTGGCACAAACGACTTAATCCCCTCCGTCCCCTTTTTTTGCGTGATCAGGACTCCAGCAGTTCCATCCACGCTGCCTCGGCTTTTTCCAGCTGGGCGGCGGCGGTTTCGCGGTCACGGCCGATCACGGCCATGCGGGTGGCATCGGCGTAGTTGGCCGGGTCGGCCAGCTGGCGATCCAGTTCGGCCAGTGCGCCTTCCAGCTCGGCCACTTTCGCTTCGGCGGCGGCCAGCTTGTGCGGGTTCACCGGCTTCTTCTGCACCACCTGCGCCACCGGGGCGGTCTTGACCACTACCGGCTCTTCCACCTGATCCATGCGCGCCTTGGTGCCCTGCGCCTGCGGGCGGGTGCGCAGCCACGCGGCGTAGGCGTCGAGGTCACCATCGAACGGTTCGACCACGCCATCGGCCACGCGCCAGTAGGTGTCGCAGACCAGACCGATCAGGTGGCGGTCATGCGAGACCATCACGATCGCGCCCTCGAAGGTGGCCAGTGCTTCGGCCAGCGCTTCGCGCATTTCCAGGTCAAGGTGGTTGGTCGGTTCGTCCAGCAGCAGCACGTTCGGCTGCTGCCAGGCGATCAGCGCCAGCGCCAGGCGCGCGCGCTCGCCACCGGAGAAACCATCCACCGGCTCGAATGCACGGTCGCCCGGGAAGTTCCACTTGCCGAGGAAATCGCGGAACGACTGGTTCGGTGCGTCCGGGGCGATCTCGCGGAAGTGCTCCATCGGCGACTGGCCTTCGTGCAGCGACTCCACCGTGTGCTGGGCGAAGTAGCCGATCTTCAGGTCCGGATGCGCCATGCGCTCGCCAACGATCGGCGCCAGCTCGCCCACCAGGGTCTTCACCAGGGTGGTCTTACCGGCACCGTTCGGGCCGAGCAGGCCGATCCGCTGGCCCGCTTCCAGGCCGAAGCCGACGTTGTGCAGGATCACCGCGTCCTTGCCGTAGCCGGCCTCGACGTGATTCAGGCGGATCAGCGAGAACGGCAGCTTGGCCGGCGGCGCGAACTCGATGCGGAACTCGCGCTCGGCGCGCACCGCTTCCGTGCCGGCCAGCTTGGCCAGGCGCTTCATGCGGCTCTGCGCCTGCGCGGCCTTGCTGGCCTGCGCCTTGAATCGGTCGATGAAGCTCTGCAGGTGGGCGCGCTCGGCCTGTTCCTTCTCGTGCGCGATCTGCTGCTGGCGCAGCTGTTCGGCGCGCTGGCGTTCGAAATCGGTGTAGCCGCCCGGGTAGAGCTTGGCGCCGCCACCGTGCAGGTGCAGCGTGTGGGTGGCCACGTTGTCGAGGAACTCGCGGTCATGCGAGATCAGCAGCAGCGTGCCGGGGTACTTCAGCAGCCACTGTTCCAGCCAGTACACCGCGTCCAGGTCCAGGTGGTTGGTCGGTTCGTCCAGCAGCAGCAGGTCGCTGGGCATCATCAGCGCGCGTGCCAGGTTCAGGCGCACGCGCCAGCCACCAGAGAACGAGGACACCGCACGGTGATGGGTCTCGGCCGGGAAGCCGAGGCCGTGCAGCAGCTTGCCGGCGCGCGCTTCGGCGTCGTAGGCATTGAGCTCGGCCATCTTGGTGTGCGCCTCGGCCACGGCCTCCCAGTCTTCGCGGGCGGTCGCCTCGGCCTCGGCGGCCAGCACTGCGGCCACCTCGATGTCACCGCCGAGCACGAAGCTCAGCGCCGGGTCGGGCAGCGACGGGGTTTCCTGGGCCACGCTGGCGATGCGCACCTTGCCGGGCAGATCGACATCGCCCTTGTCGGCCTCCAGCTCGCCCTTCACCGCCGCGAACAGGCTGGACTTGCCAGCACCGTTGCGGCCGACCACACCCACCCGGTAACCGGCGTGCAGGGTCAGGTCGACATTGGACAACAGCAGCCGCTCGCCACGGCGCAAGGCGAAATTACGAAGGGAAATCATCGGGGGAGGCGTCCATATAACCAGATGGAATGTGCTGGTGAGCACTGTTCCTGCGACGCAATTCTAGCGTTAACGAATACTTGACGCGTCCCGGGATGCGCGGCGGCCGGCGTTCCTCTCTCCCACGTCCTCGCCGCGCGCGTCCCGGGCTCCCTCCCCCGCCAGTGCCAATTCGGGCTAAATGGTTGCTGCTGCAACGTTTTTCCCGATGACCGGCATTTGACAGGCGCTGAATATCCCGTTAATTCCTGTATTGCGCACCGCAACAACCGCCGTCCGCCTCACCCCCGTGATGTCGATTCCGGTGCCGCCCCCGCCAACCGGAGCCCCATCCCGATGACCCGCAAGACCAGCCTGATCGCCGCCGCCGTCGCTGTCGCACTCGGTGGCTCTCCGTTCGTTGCCGCTGCCCAGCAGGCTGGCACCGCCGCCAACACCCTGGACACGGTGATCGTCACCGGCACCCGCGTGGCCGACCGCACCGTCGCCGAATCGCAGTCGCCGATCGACATCATCACCCCCGAAGCGCTGCAGTCCACCGGCACCAGCGAGCTGGCCACCGCGCTGTCGCGCGCGCTGCCCTCGCTGAACTTCCCGCGCCCGGCCCTGACCGATGGCACCAGCGGCGTGCGCCCGGCGCAGCTGCGCGGCCTGTCGCCGGACCAGGTGCTGGTGCTGGTCAACGGCAAGCGCCGCCATACCTCGGCGATGATCAACGTCAACGGCAGCATCGGCCGTGGCTCATCGGCGGTGGACATCAACGCGATCCCGATCGCCGCCATCGAGCGCGTGGAAGTGCTGCGCGACGGCGCGTCGGCGCAGTACGGCTCGGACGCCATCGCCGGCGTCATCAACATCGTGCTCAAGGGCAGCGGCCGTGGCGGCAGCCTGGCCGTGGACTACGGCCAGTACTCGGCCGGTGACGGCAACAAGTACCAGCTCTCCGGCGATACCGGCGTCGAGTTCGGCAATGGCCGTGGCCGCGTGCATGTGGCCGGCCAGATCAGCCAGCAGGACGAGAGCAACCGCGCCGGCCCGTACCGCGGCACCACGCCGAATACCGGCAACTTTCCGAGCATCGGCCAGAAGACCTTCATCGTCGGCGACCCGCGCGTGGATGCCACCGCCGCCTCGGCCAACGCCAGCTTCGATTTCAGCGACCACGTAACCGGCTACGCCAGCGCGCTGCTCAGCAACCGCGACATCACCTCGTTCGCGTTCTACCGCTCGCGCAACCACAACGGGCAGACCGCGCTGCTGGCGCAGACCTACCCGGACGGCTTCGTGCCGGAGATCAACCAGTACTCCAAGGACCGCTCGCTGGTGGCCGGCGTCAAGGGCAACACCGACAACGGCTGGACCTGGGACCTGAGCCTGAACCACGGCGAGAACACCCTCGACTTCCACACCCGCAACAGCATCAACTACAGCCTCGGCGCCAGCAGCCCGCGCTCGTTCTACGACGGCACGCTGAAGTACCAGCAGGACATCTTCAATGCCGACCTGACCAAGTCGCTGGACTGGGGCCTGGCCTACCCGGTCACGCTGTCCTTCGGCGGTGAGTACCGCAAGGAAAAGTGGGACCAGAACCCGGGCGAACTGAACTCGTACACCGGCAGCGGTGCGCAGGGCTTCGCGGGCTTCACCCCGACCAATGAAGTGCATGCCGACCGCCACAACTACGCGGTCTACGCCGGCCTGGAAGCGGACCTGACCGAGAAGTTCTCGGCCGGCATCACCGGCCGCTACGAGGACTACTCGGACTTCGGCGACCGCTTCTCCGGCAAGCTTTCGGCGCGCTATGCATTCACCGACAAGGTCGCGCTGCGGGCCACCGCCTCCAGCGGCTTCCGCGCGCCCTCGCTGGCGCAGCAGGGCTACCAGGCGGTCACCAGCCAGTTCCTCAATGGCGTATTCGTCGAGCGCGGCACCTTCCCGACCACCAGCCCGGCGGCGCAGGCGCTGGGCGCCTCGCCGCTGAAGGCCGAGACCTCCACCTCCTACAGCCTGGGCCTGGTGCTGCAGCCGGTCGACCGCCTGTACATCACCGTCGACGCGTACCAGATCGACATTGATGACCGCATCGCGCTGTCGTCCAGCATCACCACCAATGCCGCCACCAGCGCGCTGCTGGGCACCCTCGGCCTGCCGCAGGTGACCGCGTTCTCCTACTTCACCAACGGCCTGGATACGCGCACTCGTGGCGTCGACTTCGTGTCCAGCTACACGGTGCCGTTCAACGCCAGCAGCCTGGAGCTGACCGCTGCATACAGCTACAACGACACCGAAGTGCGCCGCGTCGGTGGCACCCCGCCGGTGTTCGGCACGCTGGGCCTGACCCAGTCGCTGATCGGTCGCGATGAAATTGGCCGCATCGAGGACAGCTACCCGCGCGACAAGGCGATCCTGAGCGGCACCTGGCGTTCGGACCACTGGGAACTGGGCCTGGCCGCGACCCGCTACGGCAGGTTCACCGTGCGCAACTCGGCCACCGCGCTGCGCGACCAGACCTACGGCGACGCCTGGGTGGTGGATGCCTCGGCCAGCTACAAGCCGAGCAGCAACTGGACCCTGACCGTGGGCGCCGACAACCTGCTGGACAAGTACCCCGACCGCACCGAAGACCTGCAAAACTCGACCTTCGGCATGCTGCCCTACAGCAACTACTCGCCGTTCGGCTTCAACGGCGCGTATGTCTACGGCCGCATCAAGTACACCTGGTAAGCGGTAACGGGCGTGCTGGGCCCTGCCCGGCCGCTGCTCCACACGCCCGCCGGCATTCCGCCCGGCGGGCGCGGTCGTGAACGCATACCGCGCCGGCTCCCCACCCGGTTTCCAAGCTGTGCTCTGTTGCACGCGCCTCATAGGTCGCCCCGTGCATAATCAGCGGACCAACGAAGGAGCCGCTCCGTGACGAGAGCCTGCATCACTCGCCGCCATGTGTACGCTGCGCTCGCGTGGATTGCGCTGGCGGCCCCCCTGTCAGGGTGTTCAGGAGATCACGTGAAACCCAGCTATTCCAAATCGAGCCTTGAGCCGATCGTCGTCACCCAGCTCTCCGCGTCGAAGCTCCAGGTCCAGTTCAATGAACCGATGGAAAGCATGTATTACGCGGCAGGGATGAGCTATGTGGTGGAAGGGGGCACCATGAAAGTCGTTGTTGATCGCTGCCCCATATCCGGCCAATGCACAACCATGCTGCGGCGCGACGTGAAGCCCGGACCTGCTGGCCCGGCCCGTCAGGAAATTCCCTTGATGGCGCCGCGCGTGGTGATGCTGTTCGCCGATGGCGAAACACAGATTTTTCCGTAAGAGCATCCCATGAGCGACAAGGTCGTCCTCGGCATCCACAGTCACGTAGACCCCAATACACAGGGGTCGTTCAATCAGTTCGTGGACGGCCACGCCTGGATCTCGGTGACGCGAAACGGCCATACGACGTTCCATGGCCTGTGGCCAGACAACCATCCACTCGTTGAGGACAATGGCCCAGGTTCGGACATCCGCGAAGGCATGGAAGCCCGGGCCACACCTTCGGCCTCACGCTATTACGAATTGACTCCCGAGCAGGTCAAGCGACTTGACCAGGCCTTGGGCGAAAATGTCACCTGGTCATATGGCAATACCTGCGCATCGTGGGCGACCAGTACCGTGAACAAGGTTACTGGGCAGTCCCTGGATGCAGGCGAACTGCTGTTCACCGATACGCCGCGGGAGCTGATCGAGTCCATTCGCAAGGCAGAGCGCGTGCGGCCCACGAGTCCTTCGCAGCCGCAACCGGCAACCGAACGGCCGGAAACCAGCATCCCATCGCTGAGCGATGCCTCGGCATCGCTTCACCAGCAGGCACTCGCCGGCGTCCATGCGCTGGACGCATCGCTGGGTCGCGCATCTGATGAATCCAGCCAACGCATGGCGGCCAGCCTCACCCAACTTGCCCGGGCACAAGGTCTGGAACGGATCGACCATGTGGTATTGGGCTTGCCGACTGGTCAGCCCCCACGGCCGGAGAACATCTTCGTCATTCAGGGAGCCTTGGATGACCCGGGCCATCTGCGTGCCCACATCCACATTGAAGCGGCCCTTCAGCCACCCGTTGCGGAGTCGCTGCGGCAGCTTCATCAGTTGGACAAGCAGTTGGCCGCCTCGCCGCAGCAGGCCGAGCCTGCCCTGGAAGAGACCCAGCGCCGGCAGATGGTGTGATCGTCGACGGCTACGCCTGGAGCCCCCCCATAGGTAGGCACCATTCGGCCCGTCAGGGCCTGCCATCTCTCAACAAAGCTTGATATCTCGCCCGTACAAGCCGCCCACGCAACGATCCGATACGCTGGCCGGGTTTGCCGTATGTGGCCGCATCGGTGAAAATCGGGCATCCCCCCGATTTCCTGCGAGTGCCGATGCACCATGACACCGACCTGATCAACATCGTTGCCGTTGGCCTGGGGCTCGCCTTCATCTTCGGCGCGCTGGCCAACAAGCTCCGCTTGTCTCCCTTGGTCGGTTACCTGGTTGCTGGCATCTGCGTAGGTCCGTTCACCCCCGGCTTCGTCGCCGACCAGGCGCTGGCCAACCAGCTGGCCGAGCTGGGCGTGATGCTGCTGATGTTCGGCGTCGGCCTGCACTTCTCGCTGAAGGACCTGATGGCGGTCAAGGCCATCGCCATTCCCGGTGCCATCGGCCAGATCGCGGTTGCGACCCTGCTCGGCTGGGGCGTGGCATCGCTGATGGGCTGGCCGGCCATCCATGGCGTCATCTTCGGTTTCTCGCTGGCCACCGCCAGTACCGTCGTGCTGCTGCGGGCAATGGAAGAACGCCGCCTGCTGGAGACGATGCGCGGCAAGATCGCTGTCGGCTGGCTGATCGTGGAAGACCTGGCCTGCGTGCTGGCACTGGTGATGATGCCGGTGATGGCCGGTGTGTTCGGCCCCGACGCGGCCAAGGAATCGCACTCGCTGGGCAGCGTGCTGGCCGACATCGGCTGGACCTTCGTGCAGCTGGGCCTGTTCGTGGCGGTGATGCTGGTGGTCGGGCGCCGGGTCATTCCGTGGATCCTCGAACGCATTGCCGGCACCGGTTCGCGCGAACTGTTCACGCTGTCGGTGCTGGCGATCGCGCTGGGCGTGGCGTTCGGCTCGGCCATGTTGTTCGGCGTCTCGTTCGCGCTGGGCGCGTTCTTCGCCGGCATGCTGCTCAACGAATCGGAGCTGAGCCACAAGGCCGCAACCGATTCGCTGCCACTGCGCGATGCATTCGCGGTGCTGTTCTTCGTGTCGGTCGGCATGCTGTTCGACCCGAACATCCTCATCCAGCACCCGTGGCAGGTGCTGGCCACGGTGCTGATCATCATGTTTGGCAAGTCGGCCGCGGCGTTCTTCATCGTGCGCGCATTCGGCCACCCGACCAGCACCGCGCTGACCATCTCGGCCAGCCTGGCGCAGATCGGCGAGTTCGCCTTCATCATCGCCGGCCTTGGCGTGGCGCTGCAGATCCTGCCGAAGGAAGGCCAGTCGCTGGTACTGGCCGGCGCGCTGGTGTCGATCATGCTCAACCCGCTGGTATTCGGGCTGCTGGATCGTTGGCAGGCCAAGCAGGAACAGCAGCCGCAGCCGGCCGAGCCGGAAGAGGCGATCGGTCCATCGCGTGATCTGAACGGGCACGCGATCGTGATCGGCTATGGCCGGGTCGGCAGCGAGCTGGCACAGGTGCTGCGTGATCGCGGCGTGCCGGTGCTGGTGATCGATGACAACAAGGAACATGTGGAACAGGCGCACGCCAAGGGCCTGGCGGCGATCCGTGGCAGTGCCGCTGCCGACCGGGTGCTGGCTGAGGCCCACCCGGAGCGGGCGAAGATCGCGGTGCTGGCCATTCCGCAGCCGCTGGAAGCCGGTGAGGCGCTGGCCAAGCTGCGGGCGATCAACCCGGACCTGACCCTGCTGGCGCGCGCGCACAGCGATGCGGAAGTGAAGCATCTGCTGGAGCACGGCGCCGATGGCACGGTGATGGCCGAACGTGAGCTGGCGTATTCGCTGGCGGAGATGGTGATGTCCACGCCGCCGTACCGGAATCTGGGGCAGCACAGCATTCCGGTGGTGTGAGGGGTGTGCGTGCGGCAGGGCTTGCAGCCCTGCACCTGCCGAAACAACGGCAGCGGCAAAAGCTGGCATTGCGTGGGATGGCGGGGTGGGTCCGGTTGCGGGGGACGCTGCAAGTACGTCCATGTACGCTCGGTCGCCGCATCCATGCGGCTCACGCCCCCGCAACCGGACCCACCCCGCCTTCGACAATTTCCCGCGGTCTGCCGGAACGGCGTTCTGCTCTGGTGGGTGTCGACCTTGGTCGACACGGCGGCACAAAAGAATCCCCGGTCGACCCGCATCGACCGGGGATCTGGATCGCCACGTTGCCACTGCCTTGGAGAGGCAGTTCCACCGTAGCGCATCGCGTGGCCGGTGGTGATCGCATATGGCGATATTTACCAAGCGCGCGGCTATCAGGCGGCGGCCAAGGCCTGTTCCAGGTCGGCACGCAGGTCGCCGATGTGCTCGATGCCGATCGACAGGCGAACGGTGTCCTCGCTGACACCGGCCTTGGCCAGCTCCGCTGCATCCAGCTGGCGATGCGTGGTCGAGGCAGGATGGGTGGCCAGTGACTTCGCATCCCCCAGGTTGACCAGGCGGGTGAACAATTTCAGCGCATCGAGGAAGCGCGCGCCTGCTTCACGGCCGCCCGGCAGGCCGAAGGTCAGTACACCCGAGCCGTGTCCACGCAGATAGCGCTGCGCGGCGGCATGCTCGGGGTCGTCGGCCAGTCCCGCGTAACGCACCCAGGCGACCTTGTCGTGCGCCTTCAGGTACTGCGCAACGGCCAGCGCATTGGCATTGATGCGCTCCATGCGCAGCGCCAGGGTCTCGATGCCCTGCAGGATCAGGAACGCATTGAACGGCGACAACGCAGCGCCGGTATTGCGCAGCGGCACCACCCGCGCGCGGCCGATGTAGGCGGCCGGCCCCAGCGCTTCGGTGTAGACCACGCCGTGATAACTCGGGTCGGGCTGGTTGAGGCGAGCGAAGCGCTTGGGCTGCGCCGCCCAGTCGAAGCGGCCGGAGTCGATGATCGCACCGCCCAGGCTGGTGCCGTGGCCGCCCAGGTACTTGGTCAGCGAATGCACCACGATGTCGGCGCCGTGCTCGAACGGGCGCAGCAGGAACGGCGTGGCCACGGTGTTGTCGACGATCAGCGGCACGCCAGCGGCATGTGCGACCTCCGCAATCGCAGCGATGTCGGTGACGTTGCCGCGCGGGTTGCCGATCGATTCGACGAACACCGCCTTGGTGCGTTCGTCGATCAGGTCGGCGAACGCGGATGGATCTGCGGGGTCGGCGAAGCGCGCCTGGATGCCGTACTGCGGCAACGTGTGCGCCAGCAGGTTGAGGCTGCCGCCATACAGCGCGCTGGAGGCGACGATGTTGTCACCGGCCTCGGCGATGGTCTGGATGGCATACGTGATCGCGGCCTGCCCCGAGGCCAGCGCCAGTGCACCGATGCCGCCTTCCAGCGCGGCCAGGCGCTGCTCCAGTACATCGGTGGTGGGGTTCATGATGCGCGTATAGATGTTGCCCGGTACCTTCAGATCGAACAGGTCGGCGCCGTGCTGGGTATCATCGAAGGCATACGCCACCGTCTGGTAGATCGGCACAGCCACCGCCCGGGTGGTTGGGTCGGGACGGTAGCCACCGTGCACGGCCAGGGTTTCCAGTTGCCACTGCGGATCGCTCATTGCACCAGGCTCCATCCGGGGAAACCGCCACCATAGGACAGCCGGGGGCGCCCGCTGAAAGCCACTGGCGATGACGCCCGTACCGCCGGTTATCACGTTGGCCGCGATTCAGGCAGCCGTCATGGGCCGTTGCTAGGCTTCGCCGCCGGGCGCTCCTGCCCGGGCACGGAGGCCCCACGCATGCAGCCATCCCCCTGGACCCCCACCCCCAGCAGTGCGCCCACGTCGGTACTGCTGGTGGAGGACGACCGTCGCCTGGCCGAGCTGGTCAGCGATTACCTCCACGAACATGGCTTCGCCGTGCAGCACGTCGCGCGTGGCGACCTCGCCGGCGCCGCCTGCCGCCAGCATGCGCCCGAGCTGGTGGTGCTGGACCTGATGCTGCCCGGCCTCGGTGGCATCGACGTATGCCGGCAGATCCGCAGTTTCTCCGATGTGCCGATCCTGATGCTGACCGCCTGCGAGGACGACATCGAGCAGGTGCTGGGCCTGGAATCGGGCGCCGACGACTATGTGCACAAGCCGATCGAGCCGCGCCTGCTGCTGGCCCGCCTGCGCGCGCTGCTTCGCCGTCGCCATGGCAGCAGCAACACCGGCACACCCTGCCGCCTGATGCACGGCGAACTGCTGATCGACCGCATGCAACGCGAGGTGCACCTGCATGGACAGTCGGTGGACATGGGCACCACCGAATTCGAGATCCTGTGGCTGCTGGCCAGCCAGCCTGGGCAGATCCTCTCGCGCGACCAGATCCTGCAGGCGGTGCGCGGCATCGGCTTCGACGGGCTGGACCGCAGCGTCGATGTCAGCATCGGCAAGCTGCGCCGCAAGCTGGGCGATGACGCGCGCGAACCGCGGCGGATCAAGACCGTGTGGGGTCGTGGCTACCAGTTCAACCCGTCGGCCTGGACGGCATGAAGCGGCTGTTCCTGTGGTTGTGGTTCGTCACCGGTGCCTGCTTCCTGGTGTCGGTGTTCTTCCTCAACCACATCCTGGACGGCATCTACACGCCCGTGCAGGATCGCGTTTTCGTCCAGCAGGTCCGCGGACAGGTGTACGCCCTGCGCAGTGGCCTGGCTGGCCTGGATGCCGGTCAGCAGCGTGAGCGCCTGCAGCAGTGGCAGCCGCACTATGGCATCGCATTGACCCTGTTCGACACGCCTCCGGCACTCGCCCCGCAGGAACAGGCGGCCGTAAAGGCTGATGGCTTCATCGTGCGCGATCAGTACCAGCAGGTCCTGCTGCCCATCGAAGGCGTCGGCGGTCGCTGGCTGCAACTGCGCCTGCCTGGCGCTGTGCAGATGACCACGTACATGACCATCGCGGCCTACCTCAGCATCCTGCTGCTGGTCGGCGCCAGCCTGTATGCCTGGGTACGCCTGCTCTGGCGCGACCTGGAAGCGCTGCGCCGGCACGCCGACCGCATCGGTTCGGGCGATCTGCAGGCGCGCGCGCAGGTTTCGCCACGCTCGCAGATCCGGGTGATCGTCGACCATTCCAACCGCATGGCCGCGCGCGTGGCCGAGTTGGTGCAGCGCCAGCGCGATCTCACCCATGCCATTTCGCACGAACTGCGCACACCCATCGCGCGCGTGGCCTTCGGCCTGGACCTGATGCAGGACAGCGACGATCGCGAACGCCGGGCACGGCTGGCACAGGGGCTGCACGGCGACCTGGCCGAACTCAACCGGCTGGTCAGCGAACTGCTGGCGTATGAACGTCTGGAGCATCCCAGCGAAGGCGAGCCGATGCAGCGCATCGAAGCCAACGACTGGCTGCAGGCCTGCCTGGCCGATGTGCGCCGTGATGCCGAACGTGCCGGCGTGGTCCTGCGCGTGCAGCCCAGTGCGTTGCCACGGGTGGATGCCGAGCCGCGCCTGCTGCAACTGGCACTCAGCAATCTGGTGGGCAATGCGCTGCGCCACGCGCATTCGCAGGTGGAAGTCTCGCTGGTCGGTGCTGGCGGTCGCGCCTGCCTGCGCGTGGACGACGACGGCCCCGGCATCGCCGAAGCCGATCGCGAGAAGGTGATGCGTCCGTTCACCCGCCTGGACGACAGCCGCAGCCGTGACACCGGCGGCTTCGGCCTGGGCCTGGCCATCGTCAACCGCATTGCGGCCCGCCACGGTGGCGAACTGCGCATCAGCCGCGCCACGCTGGGTGGCGCGCGCCTGGAAATGCACTGGCCGCTGGCTGCCAGCTGAACGCCCACGGGCGCGATTACAGTTGATTACAACTCCCGCACAACTGCGGACGGATCGGTCGCCGGCGTATCGCCACGCTAACGACCCTGCAGCACTCGCCGGATGCGAGCGCTGCTTTCCTCCCATTGTCGAGAGTTTCCATGTCCCAGCTTCGCCGTTCCCCCACCCTGCTCTGCCTGGCCCTGCTGCCGCTGTTGGCCGCCCCGATCGCCCACGCCAAGGATGACCACTGGACCTTCGAAGTCGCCGCCGGTGCCGGTGCGACCCCTCGCTACAGCGGCAGCAAGGAGTATCAGGCGTCGCCCATGCTGTCCTTCGATGTCACCTCGCCGGGTGGCTGGTTTCTGGGCACCAGTGGCATCGGCTGGGGCACGTCCATCGGCGAGCACACCCGCGTGCGGGCCTATGTCGGTGCCAGCGGCATCCGCAAGGACAAGGATTCGCTGCTCGGTGGTTCCGACTTCCTGCGCGGCATGGGCGATATCGATTCCCGTCCCCTGGTCGGTGTCTCGGCTGGTTATACGCTGGGCGAAGCCGTGCTGAGCGGCTCCTGGCAGTTCACCCGCAAGGACGAGGACAAGGCCGAAAACGGCCTGGCCACCCAACAGATCCACTTGAACCTGAGCATGCCGCTGTTCGACCTGGCCGGCGGCGTGGTCAGCGGCAGCGTCTCCACCGACTACGGCAACCGTGGCTACATGCAGACCTGGTACGGCGTCAGCCCGGAACAGGCCGCGCGCACCGGCTTTGCCGAGCACAAGCCGAAGGCCGGCCTGGTCAGTGCCGGTCTCGGCCTGAAATGGAGCCACCGCGTGGGCCGCAACGGCAACTGGTACATCTCGGCCGAGGGCACGCGCCTGCTCGGCGATGCAGCCGACAGCCCGATCGTGCAGAAGCCCAACCAGTTCGGGCTGATGAGCGGCTACACGCACCGCTTCTGATGCAGGAAGGGCGCCCCTCGGCGGCCTTTGATCCCTGCGGTCAGCGGCAGGCCGGTGCCTGGCCGCTGCCGCACAGCTCGACCTCGCGCAGCCAACCTATCCACTGCACGACGTCATCCTTCTCCGGCTCGGAGCGGAACGATTTCTGCACGGTGTGGAAGCCCTCTATGCCCTGGATGCCCTTGATCCAGGTGAACTCGGGCTTGCCGGTGCCCGGGTTCTCCGGGCAGCTGAGCATCAGCAACGCGAACGGGCGACCACCTTCCTCGCCCTCGCGGATCCAGTGACTCTGTGCGTCGGGGCAGGCAATGCGCCAACCGGCTTCGATGATGCCGAGGAACTCGCGCGGGCTTGCGTGGCTACTGTTCGGCGCGTCGTTGACGGTGACCATGTCGGCCCAGTCCTGCACGGTCTGCCCGTTGGGCACGTACTCGGTGATGCGGTTGCCCTGCGCATCGGTGTTCTGGTGGGCCTGGTGGTAGCCCTTCATCGGCGGCAGCTGCACCTGCTCCGCAGCGGCGGCATGGGTGGCCGACGTAGCGAGTGCCAGTGCGATGCAGAGTGAAGCCAGGCGTGTGCCATCCATGCGGTTCTCCTTGTCCGGGCAAAAGTGCAACAAGGCGATTCTGCACCGGGAAAGCCCGCGATGGCGCCCCCACTCGAAGAGGGGAGCGCTTGCGGGGTCAGGCCTTGGCGAACACCAGGTGGCCGCCGTCGTTGCCGACTTCGATGGTGTCGCCGTTGACGAAGGCGCCGGACAGGATCTTCTGCGCCAACGGATTCTCCAGCTGGGCCTGGATCGCGCGCTTCAACGGACGCGCGCCATACACCGGATCGAAGCCGACGTTGCCGAGCAGCTCGAACGCTGCATCGGATACCTCCAGCTTCAGCCCGCGCTCGGCCAGGCGCTTTTCCAGGCCCCGCATCTGGATGCGCGCGATCTGCTTGATCTGCTGCTTGTCCAGCGGGTGGAACACCACGATGTCATCCAGGCGGTTGATGAACTCCGGACGGAAGTGCGCCTGCACCACGCCCATCACCGCCGCCTTCATCTGCGTGTAGGCCTCAGGGCTGTCGTCGGCGCTCATGTCCTGGATCTGGTGCGAGCCCAGGTTCGAGGTCATCACGATGACGGTGTTGCGGAAGTCCACGGTGCGGCCCTGGCCATCGGTCAGGCGGCCATCGTCCAGCACCTGCAGCAGGATGTTGAACACATCCGGATGCGCCTTCTCCACTTCGTCCAGCAGGATCAGCGAGTACGGACGGCGACGCACGGCCTCGGTCAGATAGCCGCCTTCCTCGTAGCCAACGTAACCCGGGGGGGCACCGATCAGGCGGGCGACGCTGTGCTTCTCCATGAATTCGCTCATGTCGATGCGGATCATCGCATCGGCGCTGTCGAACAGGAACTCGGCCAGCGACTTGCACAGCTCGGTCTTGCCGACGCCGGTCGGGCCGAGGAACAGGAACGAGCCGGCCGGACGATTCGGATCGGACAGGCCCGCACGCGAACGACGCACCGCATCGGAGACGACCTTGATCGCTTCCTCCTGGCCGACCACCCGGTTGTGCAGCACCTCTTCCATCCGCAGCAGCTTGTCGCGCTCACCTTCGAGCATCTTGTTGACCGGAATACCGGTCCAGCGCGAAACGACCTCGGCGATCTCCTCGTCGGTAACCCGGTCCTGCACCAGCTTGAAGTCCTTGTGTTCGGCCTCCTGCGCAGCGGCCAGCTGCTTTTCCAGCTGCGGCAGCAGGCCGTACTGGATCTCGCTCATCTTGGCGAAATCCTGGCGGCGCTGCGCGGATTCCAGCTCCAGCTTGGCCTGCTCGACCTGCTCCTTGATCTTGGTTGCACCCTGCAGCGCCGCCTTCTCCGACTTCCAGATTTCATTGAGGTCGGAGAACTCGCGCTCCAGCGCATCGATGTCGTTTTCCAGATCAGCCAAGCGCTGCCGCGAGGCCTCGTCCTTTTCCTTCTTCAGCATCTCGCGCTGGATCTTCAGCTGGATCACGCGGCGTTCCAGGCGGTCCAGTTCCTCCGGCTTGGAGTCGATCTCCATGCGCAGGCGCGAGGCCGCCTCGTCCATCAGGTCGATGGCCTTGTCCGGCAGCTGGCGGTCGGTGATGTAACGGTTGGACAGCGTGGCCGCCGCGACGATGGCCGGGTCGGTGATCTCGACGCCATGGTGCACGGCGTACTTTTCCTTCAGCCCGCGCAGGATCGCGATGGTGTCCTCCACCGACGGCTCACCCACGAACACCTTCTGGAAGCGGCGCTCCAGCGCAGCGTCCTTTTCAATGTATTTGCGGTACTCATCCAGCGTGGTGGCGCCCACGCAGTGCAGTTCGCCACGTGCCAACGCAGGCTTGAGCATGTTGCCGGCATCCATCGCACCGTCGGCCTTGCCGGCGCCGACCATGGTGTGCAGCTCATCGATGAACAGGATGATCTGCCCTTCGCTCTTGGCCAGGTCGTTGAGCACGCCCTTCAGGCGTTCCTCGAATTCACCGCGGAACTTGGCGCCGGCAATCAGCGCGCCCATGTCCAGCGACAGCACACGCTTGCCGCGCAGGCCTTCGGGCACTTCGTCGTTGATGATGCGCTGGGCCAGGCCTTCGACGATCGCGGTCTTGCCCACGCCGGGTTCGCCGATCAGCACCGGATTGTTCTTGGTCCGGCGCTGCAGCACTTGGATGGTGCGACGGATTTCCTCGTCACGGCCGATCACCGGATCAAGCTTGCCGCTCTCCGCACGCGCGGTCAGGTCGATGGTGTACTTCTCCAGCGCCTGTCGCTGTTCCTCAGCGTTTTCCGACTGCACGTTCTCGCCGCCGCGCAGCTTGTCGATCGCGGCCTGCAACCGGCTCTTGTCGGCACCGGCGGCGCGCAGCGCCATGCCCAGCGTGCCGCCGTCTTCCAGCGCGGCCAGCACGAACCACTCGCTGGCGATGAAGGCATCGCCATTCTGCTGGGCCAGCTTGTCAGTGTGATTGAGCAGGCGGCCGAGGTCGTTGCCCATCGACACATTGCCGGCCTGGCCGGACACCTTGGGCAGCGCATCCAGCGCCTCGGTCAGGCGCTCGCGCAGTACCGGCACGTTCACCCCGGCCTGGGCCAGCAACGGGCGCGTGCTGCCGCCCTGCTGGTCCAGCAGCGCGCTGAACAGGTGAACCGGTTCGATGATGCTGTTGTCGCGGCCCACGGCCAGCGACTGTGCGTCTGCCAGCGCCTGCTGGAAACGCGAGGTGAGCTTGTCCATCCGCATTGCGAAACCTCATCGGTCATCTGGGCCGGCCCGTGCCGGCGATGCTGGAAAGATGCGGTTGCCCCACCCGGTTTCAAGGGTGACTGCGACTGCACCCCGAGGCCAGTCAGCCTGCGGCCAGCATGCCGGAATGGGTGTGGTCGGCGCGTTGATCCCGATCAGTTCCGCACGGTGGACGGGTTCAGCGGGTGATCGCGCTGCGGATCGCCCGCAGCTGCTGCTTGACCGCCCGGGCCTGCGCCACGTCCATGCGCAGCAGGACCTTCTGGCCGATCGAGCGCGACTGCAGGGTCGGATCGACGAAGCGGTAGCGGCCGCGCTCATCGTGTTCCACCAGCGGCGCCTGGGCCAGTTCCGGGGTCTCCAGCAGGTGATCGATCACCGCGACCAGGCGGTCGTTGAAATAGCCCTCCGGCCGGCCAAGGTCGACATAGGCCTGCTGGATCAACGGATAGAAGCGCTTGTAGGTGGTCGCCGTCGCCGCCGGGTCGAGCGCGGTGAAGGCCTGCACATAGGGCGCATAGCGCGCCGCGTTGCCGGCGGCGATGCGTTCACCGCCTTCGCCAGGCTCGACCTGCAGGTTGCCCGGCAGCGGGCGCGCGGCCAGCGCGGTCGGCGGCACGCTGGGCTTGTCCAGGTTGTCGACCTGGGTGACGAGGCGCTGGATCAGGTGATCGCGCAGCAGCAGGGTCAGCGGGCCCTCGCCCTGGAACAGCTGGCTCAATGCGCCCCAGGCTGTGGCATCGCTGTCAGCCAGCTTCGGCAGCGCCGGATCGGCCGCGGCCTCGGTATCCAGCGGATGCTTGATCGGCGGCGGCGCTGGCGCGGGTTCTGCGGCCGCCTGCGGTTGTGGCGGTGCGCTGGCAGGGGTTGATTGCACCGGCACCGAAACACCGTCGGCCAGGCGCTTCAGCTGATCGCGGAACAACCAACCGCCCGCGCCACCGATCACCACCACGCCCAACACCCAGGGCCATACCGCCTTTCCACTCTGCATGATGCAGCACCTCGTTTCACACGCATGGAGAAGGTGTGACCCCATCGATTCCAACGGGTTCCCCACCTGTTCCGCTGCCGTTCGGGTTCGCGCCTGCACCAGAGCCGCGCTCACGCCTGCTTTGCATGCCCCGCGCGACGCTGTGGGTCTTGTCCTGTGGAGGCACTGCCATGCAATACGCGCTGTACTACTGGACCGGCATCCAGGGCCGTGGCGAGTTCGTGCGCCTGGCGCTGGAAGACGCCGGTGCCGACTACATCGACATGGCGCGGGTGCACGGCGATGCAGTGATGCAGCCGTTTCTCGATGGCAGCAGTGAAGGTGCGCAGCCCTTCGCACCACCATTCCTGAAGGCCGGTCGCCAGGTCATTGCACAGGTCGCAGCCATCCTGGATTTCCTGGGCCCGACGCTGGACCTGGTGCCGCAGGCGGCCCCACGGCGGGTGCAGGCGCTGCAGTTGCAGCTGACCATCGCTGATCTGGTGGCCGAGGTGCATGACACCCACCATCCGATCGCTGCATCGAAGTACTACGAAGAGCAGAAGACCGAAGCCAAGGCACGCGCTGCGTCACTGCGCAGCGAGCGGCTGCCGAAGTTCCTCGGCTACTTCGAGCAGGTGCTGGCCGCCAATGGCGGCCGTCATGCGCTGCGCGAGCACTCCTACGTGGATCTGTCGCTGTTCCAGCTGCTGAGCGGGCTGAACTATATGTTTCCACGCCGGATGCGCGCACTGGCACCCACCCTGCCCCTGCTGCGTGCGCTGCAGGAGCGGGTAGCCAAGCGGCCCAACATCGCCGCCTATCTGGCCTCGGAGCGGCGGTTGCCATTCAACACCAACGGCATCTTCCGCCATTACCCGGAACTGGACGCCGAACGGTAGCGCCGGCCGCTGGCCGGCAACCACACATGATGCGTCTGCAGCCCACCGCGTTGCCGGCCAGCGGCCGGCACTACCGTGGGGTCAGCTGTTTTCACCCAGCGGTTTCACCGCCTGCTTCTGCAGCGACAACAACCCCAGCAGCAACGCCAGTGCCACGTAGGCACCGGCGAACTGCCAGCTGATGATGTGTGCCAGCCCGTCCAGATCCCACGGCAGGTAGATGCCGCCGCGCGGGTCCACCGAGTGGATCAGGCCGAACAGGGTCAGCACCGCCGCCACCAGCAGGAAACCGCAGGCACGCCGCAGGCGGCCGTCGACCATCGCCGCCACCACCGAAATCCACAGCATCGAGGTGATGATGAAGCCGTTGCCGAGGGTGAAAATCACCGCCAGTTCCGGCAGGCCATGGCCATCGAGCTTGGTCAGCAACTGCGGCAGCTGGTCCGGTGCGATCCAGCCGGGCGCCTTGATCGCCAGCAGGTACGCGACCGACGGCAGGAAGCCGAACACCATTGCACCGGTGTGGTGTCGTGGCGTGGCCTGGAAGGCCTGGGTGGTGATGTCGATGGCCACGTACACGATGATTGGTGCCAGCACCGCCAGCGGCAGCCATTGCACCAGCCCGGAGATGATGCCCAGCATGCCGCCGATGCCGACGAACAGGCCGGTCAGCAGCGTGTAGCCGCTGCGCGCACCCATGTGCTTGTAGGCCGGCTGGCCGATGTACGGCGTGGTCTGTGCAACGCCACCACAGACACCGGCCACCAGCGTGGCTACCGCCTCCACCAGCAGGATGTCGCGGGTGCGGTAGTCATCGCCAGCCGCGCGTGCGCTTTCAGAGACGTTGATGCCGCCGACCACCATCAGCAGGCCGAACGGCAGCAGCAACGGCAGGTAGGTCATCGCCGTAGGCAGGCCCTCGAGGAAGCCCAGCGTCGGCAGCGGCAGCACCACCTGCGGCGGCACCCACTCCGGCACGTGGAAGCCCGGCGCGCCCAACCCGGCCAGGCCGAGGCCGTAATAAAGAACGGTGCCGAACACGAAGGCCAGCAGCACGCCGGGGCCACGCACCGGCAACTTGCCCTTGGCGATCAGCACATACAGCAGCAGGCCCAGCGTGGTGAAGCCGACCAGCGGCGAGCGCAGCGTTTCCAGCAGCGGCAGCAGGCCCATCAGCACCAGCGCGATGCCCGCGATGGAGCCGAGAAGCGCGGCGCGGGGCAGCGCTCGGGTGACCGCTTCGCCGAAGAACGACAGCACGAACTTGAGCACGCCCATGATGACCAACGCGGCCATGCCCAGCTGCCAGGTGGCGATGCCCGCTGCGTGCGGGTCCATGCCCTGCTGCTTGAAGGCGATGAAGGCCGGGCCGAGCACCAGCAGGGCCATGCCGATGCTGGTCGGTGCATCCAGGCCCAGCGGCATGGCGGTGACATCGTCGCGGCCGGTGCGCGCGGCCAGCCGGCGCGCCATCAGGGTGTACAGCAGGTTGCCGACCAGCACGCCGAAGGCGGTGCCGGGGAACATGCGGCCGAACACTACGTCGGCGGGAAACTGGAAGATTCCCACCAGGGCCATGGCAATGAAGCCGAGGATGGAGAGGTTGTCGACGACCAGGCCGAAGAAGCCGTTGAAGTCGCCGGCGACGAACCAGCGACGCGGTGCGGCGGAAGCGGGAGCGGACATGGAAGGGGCGGTGGGGGTGGGGACCGCCGATGGTAGGCCCAGCGGGGCCGGCGCGCCAATTCCGTCGTGGAATGATGGGTTCCAGCCAACGGCGGAGCCCCTCGTGGCTGGTCGCGGGTAGAGTCGACTGTTAGTCGACTGGCATTGCGAGTTGGGCCGGTCGGGTAGATGGCGCGGGGGACGCCGTAAACCCATCCCTGGGGGCTTGGCCGCGGCATCCATGCCGCGGACACCCCCGCGCCATCTACCCGCCCGGCCTCTGACAATTCCCTGCGCGTGCCAGCCACGGAAGAGAATCAAAGATCAAAAGCAAAGGCAGGCTCTCTTTGTAGAGCCGAGCCCATGCTCGGCTGCCGTACGCGAAGCCTCTCAGCCGAGCATGGCTCGGCTCTACAGAAGATCATTCCGATCATTCTTTCGTTCATCCACGCATGACGTGGATCTACCGTGTCGACCAAGGTCGACACCTACCGAGAGCAGCGGAAAACTGTCGAAGGCGGGGTGAGTCCGGTTGCGGGGGCGTGAGCGCCATGGGCCCGAGGCATGCCTCGGGCGGGTTGGGCAGGACGCCCAACCCCGGTCTTGCCGTGTGCGCAGGACAGCGCACACGAGCAAGGCGCGACCGAGCCTACAGGGACGTATTTACGGCGTCCCCCGCAACCGGACCCACCCCGCCTACCCACGGCAAACCTGCTTTTGACCTTGCTTCGGTGGTTGCCGTGGTTTCGGCGGGTGCAGGGCGCAGCCCTGCATCGACCAACCCCTCACTTCTTCAGGAAATTGTCCACCAGCAGATGCTTCACGTCGTCGAATCGGCCGTTCAACACCGCCTTGGCCGCATACAGCGCCGTTCCGGCCACCTGCTTGGCCTCGATCTGCGGCGGCATCACCAGCTCGGCGCGGCTGGTATGCACGTCCAGCAGCGCCGGGCCACGCTGTGACAGGAAATCCTGCACCGCTTCCTCCAGATCCTCGCTACGCGTCACCGTGCGGCCGTGGAAGCCGATCACCTCGGCCAGGCGACCGAAGTCCGGGTTCTTCAGGTCGGTGTAGTTGTCCAGCAGGCCTTCCACCTTCTGCTCCAGCTCGACGAAATTCAGCGAGCCGTTGTTGAACACCACCACCTTGATCGGCAGGTTTTCCTGCACCGCGGTCAGCAGGTCACCCAACAGCATCGCCAGGCCACCATCGCCGGACAGCGAAATCACCTGCCGGCCAGGAAACGCCTTCTGCAACCCCAGCGCCTGCGGCATCGCGTTGGCCATGGTCCCGTGCAACAGGCTGGTCAGCGTGCGGCGGCGGCCATTCACCCGGATATGCCGCAGCACCCATACCATCGGAGAACCCCCGTCTGCGGTGAACAGCGCATCGTCGCTGGCGTGCTTCGACAGCAGCGCGGTCAGGTGCTGCGGATGGATCAGTTCGCCTTCGCCCGGTTGTTCTTCCTGTTCGCGTTTCTTCAGCGCCTTGTCGCGACGTTCGATGCACTCGTCCAGGAAACTGCTGTCCTCGCGCGGCGGCAGCATCGGCAGCAAGGCATCCAGCGTCGGGGCAATATCACCGACCACGCCCAGGTTCACCGGGTGGCGGCGGCCGAGGTGGCTGCCATCGCGGTCGACCTGGATGATCGTGGCCTTGTCCGGGTAGAACTGGCCCCAGGCGAAATCGGCGCCGAGCAGCAGCAGCGTGTCGCACTCCATCAGCGTGTGGAAGCCGGACTCGATGCCGAAGATGCCGGTCATGCCCATGTTGTACGGGTTGTCCGGCTCGACGAAGTCCTTCGCGCGCGACGTGTGCGCGATCGGTGCCTGCAGGCGCCGGGCCAGTTCGAGCAACTGCGCGTGCGCGCCCTGGCAGCCAGCGCCGGCATAGACGCCGATGCGCTTGCCCTGCCCCAGCAGCTCGGCGATGCGCTGCAGTTCCGCATCGGAAGGGCGCAGCACTGGCTGGGTGTAGTGCACCGAGAACGGCACATCGTGCTTCACTTCGGCCTGGCTGATATCGGCCGGCAGGATCACCACCGCCACGCCGCGGCGGCTGATCGCCGCCTGGCAGGCCAGTGTGACCACGCGACGGGCCTGTTCGGCGCTGTGCACCTGCTCGCAGAACACCGAGCAACTGGCGTACACCGCCTTGAAGTCCACTTCCTGCGGGAATTCCATGCCCAGCTCGCTGGTCACCACCTGGCTGGCGATCAGCACCATCGGCGCGCGGTTACGGTTGCTCTCGAACACGCCGTTGATGAAATGCAGGCTGCCGGGGCCGCAGGAGCCAGCGCAGGCGGTCAGTTCGCCACTCACCAGCGAATCCGCGCCAGCAGCAAAGGCTGCCACTTCTTCATGCCGCACGTGCACCCAGGCGATCTCGCTGCCATGCATCGCATCGGTCACATGGTTGAGCGTATCGCCCACGATGCCGTAGCAACGGCGGACACCGGCCTGCTGCAGGGCGTCCACCACGATTTCGGCCACGCGCTTGCTCATCGGATACATCCTCGAACGGGGGAACGTCCGAGGCTAGACCCGATGAAGTGATGCCTCCGTGGGCAAATTACCCATCGCCTCGATGTGCAAACTGCGGGTAGACGTCTCGTCAATCGTTGACGTTGATCCAGCCCACCACCGCGCCCTGCTTCGGGTTGCGATAGCGCAGCTTCACCCAGCCGTCCTGTTCATCCAGCAGTTCCACGCGATCCCCCTGCACCAGGTAACGCTTGGTGCTGGACGCACCAGGCCGGTCGAACAGGAACAGGCGCGCGGGTAGCACGGTGGCCTGCTGGCCGCGCAGCGGCCCGTCGGGCGGTGCGCCAAGGCCATCGGCAATGGCACTTTCCAGCACACGGCCGGCGGGATCATAGGTGCGCCAGACGGCCAGCGGACCCTGTTCGTCCGTCTGTTCCCACTGCAGCGCAGTGTTCAACGTCTCGCCCAGCATCAGCACGCTCTCGGCGCGGTACAGATAGAGTTTCGCGCCTGCAAACCGGTACTGGTCGGTGTACCACATCGGGCCGCTGCGGCAGCTGCTGGTCAGGGTGCGGCTCGGACGATCGACCGTCAGCCCCATCAGGTCACCGCAACTGTCCTTGCCGTGGGTGTCGGCCTGCAGCGCGCGGAAACCTGTACTGGCCGGATCGAAGCGGTACACCGTCACCGCTTCATTCACCATGCCCACCGAGGCGCGCGCAATCAGTTCCGGGTAGCCATCGAAATCGATGTCCTCCAGACCCCATCTCGAATTGCCGTCGGCATCGGCCGCGCCGGCCAACGTCTGGCGCTTGCCCGACGGTGACAACTGCACCGCGATGCTGCCGTCCTGCTGGGGATCGGCATGCGCCTGCACATGCGCGCCCACCTGGAAGCGCAGCGTTTCGCCGTCGTCCCCACCCGCCTGCGCCGGCGGTGCCAGCACGCCCACCAATACCAGGCCCAGCAGGCATTCCCTGTAATTCATCATCGCTTCCTGCGGCACCTCGGCGGCACCTTCAACTCAGAACGATACCTCGACCGGCTGCCGCGACCACAGCACCGATTGATGCTTGGTCTGCTGCTTCCACGCCAGGCGGATGGCTTCGATATCGGCGCGGCGCTGCGGGGTGTCCTCGTGAAGCACCACCAGCACCTTGGTGCGCAGGCGGTTGGGCGAGGCATCACCGCGGAACAGCCACTGGCCGTAGGCATCGAACACGGTCAGTCCGTCCGGGAAGCGCGGGGTCACTTCCTTGTCCAGGAAAGTGCGCCACTGCGCCTCGCTGATGGTGTCGGCCTGCGGGCGGTTGCCGGCGCCTTGCTCTTCGCCTACGCCGAAGTACAGCTCGCTGCGCACCCAGCCGTGGCCGGCGGACGGGCGTGCGGCATCGCCCTTCAGTTCGGCGGTGGTGGCTGTGGCATAGGCGCTGGGCGCCTGCGAAGAGAGGCTGGCGCAGCCACTGGTGGCCAGCAGCACGGCGAAGACGAGGCCAAGGTGTTTCATCGGTACAGCTCCGGGGAAGGGGGGACAAGGCGAGCCGGCAGCGTACAGCGCCACTGGCCCGGCGTGCTGATGCCAACCGAGCATCAGCTCATGCCGGACTGGCAGGGACTTGCATCGGCACCGGCCATCACGCGAAGATAATATATCGCTTCATCCGGATGGATGTAAGTGAAACTATCTCCCCCTTCCCCGTCGTCGTTGTTGCTGGAGCCCCCATGTCCGTCCGCCTGCCCGCGTCGCCGCTCGGCCTCGCCATCGCCCTTGCGCTTTCCTCCGCCGCCGTCCCGGCCCTGGCCCAGGACGCCGCCAACCTGGACACGGTGATCGTCACCGGCACCCGTGCCGCCGACCGCACCGTGCTCGAATCCACCTCGCCGGTAGACGTGCTCACCGCCGAGGACATCCGCAAGGCCGGCGTGGTCAACGGTGAACTGGGCAGCGCGCTGCAGGCGCTGCTGCCGTCGTTCAACTTCCCGCGCCAGTCCAACTCCGGTGGCGCCGACCACGTGCGCGCAGCACAGCTGCGTGGCCTGTCGCCGGACCAGGTACTCGTGCTGGTCAATGGCAAGCGCCGCCACCACACCGCGCTGGTCAACACCGACAGCAAGATCGGCAAGGGCACCACCCCGGTTGATTTCAATTCGATCCCGGTCAGCGCGATCAAGCGCATCGAAGTACTGCGTGATGGCGCGGGTGCGCTGTATGGCTCGGATGCGGTGGCCGGTGTGATCAACGTGATCCTCGACAACGGCGGCGACGGTGGCGAGATCGAGGCCAGCTACGGCGCCAACCACACCCACCTGAAGCCGATCGGGCGTACCCTCACCGACGGCCAGACCGGCAACATCAGCGCCAAGGTCGGCACCTCGCTGGGCGAGGACGGCGGCTTCCTGCGCGTCGGCCTGGAATACAAGCACCGCAACGGCACCAACCGTGCCGGCTTCGACCAGATTCCGCCGTGGGACCAGACCCCGGGCAACCTGGCGCTGCAGGGCAAGCGCAACTATGTGCTGGGCGATGGCAAGAGCAAGGACATCAACCTGTGGCTGAACACCGAGATTCCGGTGGGCCAGACCTCGACGTTCTACGCGTTCGGCACCTTCAACCAGCGCGATACCGAAGGCGCAAACTACTTCCGCTACCCCGATGGCGATGCCAACTGGAAGGAGGTCTATCCGAATGGGTACCGGCCGATCTCCGAGGGCGAGAACCGCGACGTGCAGGCCGTGGCCGGCGTGCGCGGGCAGTGGGGCGAATGGAGCTACGACGGCAGCCTGGATTACGGCCAGAACGACTTCACCTACCGCCTGCGTGATTCGCTCAACGCGTCGCTTGGCCCGACCAGCCCGACCCGCTTCAAGACCGCCGACTACGAGTACGCGCAGACCGTGGGCAACCTCGACCTGAGCCGCGTGTACACCCAGAGCGACAGCATCAGCCACACCCTGGGCCTGGGCGTGGAAGCGCGCCATGAGCGCTACCAGACCCGTCCCGGCGACCCGGCCAGCTATGCCGCCGGCCCGTACACCGACCGACCGACCGGTTCGCAGGCCGGTGGCGGCCTGACCCCGCAGGACGCAGCCACGCTGTCGCGCGATGTGGCCAGCGCCTACGCCAGCCTGTCCAGCCAGTTCGGTGAGAAGTTCTCCACCGATCTGGCCGCGCGCTACGAGCACAACGACGATTTCGGTGGCGAACTGACCGGCAAGCTCGGCCTGCGCTACGAATTCACCCCGGCGTTCGCGTTGCGTGGCGCCATCTCCAACAACTTCCGCGCGCCGTCGCTGGCGCAGATCGGCTACGAGTCCACCTCCACCGGCTACAACGCTGGCGGCCAGCTGGTGCAGGGCCGCCTGCTGTCGGTCAACAATCCAATCGCGCGTGGCTTGGGTGCGCAGAATCTGAAGCCGGAGAAATCGCTGAACACCTCGCTGGGCTTCACCAGCCGCATCGGCGAGCATTTCGACCTGTCACTGGACTTCTTCCAGATCGACATCGACGATCGCATCGCGCTGTCGGAGAGCATCACTGGCGATGCACTGACCGATTACGTGGCGGCCAACTACGGCGTCAGCGGCCTGCAGAGCGCCAGCTTCTTCGTCAATGCCGCCGACACCCGTACCCGAGGCGCCGAGCTGGTAAGCAACTGGCGCCAGTCGCTGGGCGATGGCCAGCTGCTGTTGACCGGCACCTATGCGTATACCAAGACCACGCTGAAGAACGTGCTGGCCACGCCGGCACAGCTGCGTGCGCTGAATCCGGACTACGTGCTGTTTGGCATCGAAGAGACCAACACGCTCACCGATGCCACACCGCGTACGCGCGGCAGTTTCTCGGCGGCATGGAGCAACGACCACTGGTCGCTGAGCACCCGCGTGAACCGCTACGGCAGCGCCACCCGCGTGTTCAACTTCGGTGACGGCTATATCCCGCGCCAGACCTACCAGGCCGAATGGCAGCTGGATGCCGAAGTGGAGTACCGCATCACGCCGCAGTGGAGCGTGGCCATCGGCGGCCAGAACCTGACCGACAACTATCCGGATCGATCCAACAGCGATATCCACTACTTCGGCAACCTGCCGTACGACGTGCTGTCGCCGATCGGCAGCAACGGCGCCTACTACTACGGCCGCGTCCGCTATACGTTCTGATCGCTCTTGTTGGGTGCGGACCGTTGGTCCGCACTACCTGAGCTCGATGCAGGCTGACCTGCCATGCCGACCAACGGTCGGCACCCACCGAAGCAGGGTCGTAGTCTGCCCTCGACCCCACGTACACGCGCACGCTGGCAAGCTGCGCGTCATGGCTGAACCGCTCCCCCTGCGCCCGCCACCGCCATTGCTGGACGACGCGTGCGCGTTGTTCCTCGATGTCGATGGCACCCTGATCGAATTCGCTGCACGCCCGGACGCCGTGCAGCTGCTGCCGGATGTGCGTGAAGCCATCGGCCGCATCAGCGACCGCCTGGAAGGTGCCGTGGCACTGGTCAGTGGTCGCCCGCTTGAACAGCTGGATCAACTGTTCGCGCCTTTGAAGCTGCCCGCCGCCGGCCTGCATGGCCACGAACTGCGTGGCGAGGACGGTCGTGTGCTGCGCGACGAACACGACGACGATACCGCCGAGTGGCTGCACGCGCTGCACCAGCAGGCGATGCGCTTTGCCCACGGGTATCCCGGCGTGCTGGTGGAAGACAAGGGCGTCGGCCTGGCCCTGCACTGGCGCGGCGCGCCGCACGCCGCCAGCGATGTCCGCGCCTTCGCCGACCGCCACGTGCGCGGCCGTGCCAGCTACCGCCTGCAACCTGGCGACCATGTGGTCGAGTTCGTGCCCGTCGGCACCGACAAGGGCCGTGCCGTGCGCCGGATGATGCAGTACCTGCCCTTCCGTGGCCGCCTGCCGGTGTTCCTCGGTGACGACCTCACCGACGAATTCGGCTTCGACGCCGCCAACGGCCAGCATGGCTGGAGCGTGCTGGTGGGCGAACGTGAACCCAGCAAGGCGGTGTTCGCGCTGCCCGACATACGCAGCGTGCACGCCTGGCTGCGTGAGAATGCCTATTGACCCGGCCACCCCACGGCCGCAACCGAGATGTACCGCGTGATGACCCAACCCGATCTTGATCTGGGCGTGGTCGGCAACGGCAGCTTCGGCGCCCTGGTCGACAAACGTGCCCGCGTTGTCTGGAGCTGCCTGCCCACCTTCGACGGCGACCCCACCTTCTGTGCCCTGCTCGGCCCCAACCAACAGACCGGTGGCGACTTCGCCATCGAGCTGGAGGACTTCGCGAGCAGCGAGCAGGAATACCTGACCAACACCGCGATCCTTCGCACCGTCCTGCGCGACGCGCATGGTGGTGAACTGGAAATCCTCGATTTCGCCCCCCGCTGGCGCCAGAACGACCGTTTCTACCGCCCGGTCAGCCTGATCCGCCAGGTGCGTCCGCTGGCCGGCAGCCCCCGCATCACCGTACGCGCACGCCCGCTGGCGGACTGGGGCGCACGCGTGCCCGAGTCCACCTGGGGCAGCAACCACGTGCGCTGGATCCTGCCGGAGCATGTGCTGCGGCTGACCACCGACGTGCCAGTGCGCTTCGTACGCGACGACCTGCCGTTCGTACTCAACCATCCCGTCCACCTGATCCTGGGCGTGGATGAATCCCTCAACCGCTCGATCAGCGGCTATGTGCAGGAAGCCTTCCAGCGTACCCGCGACTACTGGCGCGAATGGGTGCGCTACCTGTCCATTCCGCTGGAATGGCAGGACGCGGTGATCCGCAGTGCGATCACCCTGAAGCTGTGCCAGTACGAGGACAGCGGCGCGATCATCGCGGCGATGACCACCTCCATTCCGGAAGCCCCCGGCAGCGTGCGCAACTGGGACTACCGTTACTGCTGGCTGCGTGATGCCGCGTTCGTGGTGCGCGCACTGAACCGCCTCGGCGCGACGCGCACGATGGAACAGTTCCTCGGCTATATCTTCAACCTGGCCACCACCGATGGCACGTTGCAGCCGCTTTATGGCATCGGCTTCGAGGCCAAGCTGGACGAAGATGAGGTCTCCAGCCTGTCCGGCTACCGCGGCATGGGCCCGGTGCGCCGCGGCAACCTGGCCTGGGTGCAGCGCCAGCACGATGTCTATGGCAGCGTGGTGCTGGCTTCCACCCAGCTGTTCTTCGACCGGCGGCTGCAGGACCCGGGCGATGCGCACACCTTCGCCCGTCTGGAGCCGCTGGGCGAACAGGCATTTGCCCTGCACGACGTACCCGATGCCGGCCTTTGGGAGTTCCGCGGCCGCACTGAAGTGCACACTTACACCAGCGCGATGTGCTGGGCGGCGTGCGACCGCCTGTGCAAGATCGCCGTGCGGCTGAAGCGTGATGACCGCGCACGCTACTGGCGCGAGCGCGCCGACACCATCCACGCCCGCATCATGGCCGAATCCTGGAGCGAGGAGCTGGGCCACTTCACCGATACCTTCGGTGGCCATCGGCTGGATGCCTCGTTGCTGCTGCTGGCCGACATCGGTTTCATCGACGCGATGGATGCGCGCTTCATTGCCACCGTCGATGCCATAGGGCGCGACCTCAAGCATGGCAATTCGCTGTACCGCTATGTCGCACCGGATGACTTCGGCGAGCCTGAAACCAGCTTCACCATCTGCACCTTCTGGTACATCGATGCGCTGGCGGCAATCGGGCGCATGGACGAAGCGCGCGAGATGTTCGAGCTGCTGCTGAAGCAGCGCAACCACCTGGGCCTGCTGTCGGAGGATCTGGCCTTCGACAGTGGCGAAGCCTGGGGCAACTTCCCGCAGACCTATTCGCACGTCGGCCTGATCACAGCCGCGATGCGCCTGTCGCGGTCCTGGCAGGAGGCATCGTGAGTCGTCTGGTGGTGGTTTCAAACCGCGTGGCCGTGCCGGGCGAGAACCGCGCCGGCGGCCTGGCGGTGGGCCTGCTGGCCGCGCTGAAGGAACGCGGTGGCATGTGGTTCGGCTGGAGTGGCAAGAGCGTGCGCGACGGCAGCGGCACGCTGCACACACAGAAAGACGGTGACATTGAATTCGTCACCCTCGACCTGAGCAAGCGCGAGGTGGACGGCTACTACAACGGCTTCGCCAACCGCACCTTGTGGCCGCTGCTGCACTTCCGCCTGGATCTGGTCGACTACGACCGTGGCACGCGCGAGACCTACCACAAGGTCAACGCGCTGTTCGCTGACAAACTGGCGCCGCTGCTGCGCGAGGACGACATCGTCTGGATCCACGATTACCACCTCATCCCGCTCGGCGCACTGCTGCGCGAGCGTGGCATCGGCTGCCGCATCGGCTTCTTCCTGCATATCCCGATGCCCTCGGCCGACCTGCTGCAGGCGATGCCCGACCACCTGCGGCTGTTCTCCGCGCTGTACGCCTATGACCTGGTCGGCTTCCAGACCCAGCGCGATGCAGATCGCTTCCAGACCTACCTGCGCCTGTTCGGTGGTGGTCGCGTGCTCGACAACGGCGAGCTGGAAGCACCGGGCGGGCGCCGCTTCCGTGCCGCTGCCTTCCCGATCGGCATCGACACCGAATTGATCGCACGCCAGGCCGGCACCGCCGCCACCAAGACCGCGGTAAAGAACCTGCGCGCCAGTCTGCGCGATCGCCAGCTGGCGATCGGCGTGGATCGCCTGGACTACTCCAAGGGCCTGCCCGAGCGTTTCCTCGGCTTCGAGCGCTACCTGGAGCGCCACCCCGACCAGCGCGGCTCGCTGACCTACCTGCAGATCGCCCCGGTCTCGCGCGGCGATGTCACCGAGTACCGGCAGCTGCGCAGCCAGCTGGAACAGATCGCCGGGCACATCAACGGTGGCCACGCCGAACCTGACTGGACACCGCTGCGCTACGTCAACCAGAACTTCACCCATGCCACCCTCACCGGCTTCTACCGGGCGGCGGCGGTCGGCCTGGTCACGCCGTTGCGCGATGGCATGAACCTGGTGGCCAAGGAATACGTCGCCTCGCAGGACCCGGAAGATCCCGGCGTGCTGGTGCTGTCGCTGCTGGCCGGCGCCGCCGACGAACTGAAGCAGGCACTGCTGGTGAACCCGCATGATCTGGACGGCGTGGCCGATGCCATCGCCACCGCAGCAACGATGTCGCTGCGCAAGCGCAAGGAACGCTGGCACGCGATGATGGATCACCTGCGGACCTATGACATCAACCACTGGCGCCGCAGCTACCTGGACGCGCTGGAGGGCTGAAGCACGCGTTCCTGTAGAGCCGAGCCATGCTCGACTGCTATTAGCAGGAGAAAAAGCAAGTCGAGCATGGCTCGACTCTACAGAAGACAGGCAATCAATCCAGGAACCGCGCGGCCTGCTCCGGTGCGGGCAGGTAACAGGCGTCGTGCCGCCCGAACCAGCGATAACGGTTGCGCGCCAGCGCGCGATACGCGGCATCTCTCCAGCCGCGCGGCACTGACCGAAGCACGCCGGTCAGGCGCCAGGCGCCGCCTAATCCCGCCAGCACACGCAGGATCGCATCGGTATCGGTCCAAGCGCCCTGCGCATCCAGCAACAGGAATGACATCGGGTCCTGCGGATCCAGCCCGTGCGTGCGCAGCATCGCACTGCCCTGCGCCCCCTGCATCGCCGCAAAGCGGTAGCGCCCCCTGCGGTCGAAACGCAGCAGGAAACGCACCCAGCGGCTGCATAGCGCGCATACGCCATCGAACACGATCACCGCGCTGCCCGCCTCGGCGGCAGCCTCACTGCGGTTCGAGCCAGCCTTCATAGCGGATCAGGGCTCCCACCCAGGGCAGCGTCACATCGACCAGGAAAGTGTAACGCTCACCCTGCCAGGCTTCACGGCAACGCACGCCACCAAACCAGCGCCTCGGCAGCGGCAGCAGCCCGAAGGCCCAGACCCGGCGCACCGACCAGTCGATGCCACCCGCGTGCGCCTGCAGATCAAATTCGAAGCGCACCGCGCCCAACTGCTCGCGCAGGTATCCCTCGTGGGCCCACAGCCGCGACACCATCGGCCAGCGGCCAAAACGCCGCGCCCATTGCTCGCCCTGCCCGCGTGTATTGAACGCCACCTCGGTCGGCAGCGCATCGCCGTCCTTCGGCAGCCGCGCCAACGCGGCCAGCACGGGTACCAGCCAGTGCGGCCCACGCTTGATCCGTGCCTGCCCTGCGTAGCGGCACGGCAGTGGTGCGGCATGCAGCGCCTGCACCGGCGCCGCCAGGCTGGCGAAGGCCGGCCCCAGCACGCGCGCGAACAGCGGCAGGGTCAGGGCGCGATCCAGGCCAGCGTCGCCATGCGCCCGGTGCGACGGTCGCGCCGGTGCGAATACAGGTCCGGATCGGCCATGGTCGACACCGTACCGCCATGCACCTGGGCCGGGTCCATGCCCGCCGCCTGCAGGCGCTGCCGTGCCAGGGCGAACAGGTCCACCTTCCAGTGGCCCGGCCGGTCGCCACGAAGGCCGCCTCGGCAGCCGGATCGTGCCCGACGAAGGCGTGGTAGACCTCCTCGCCGATCTCGTCAGTCAGCCGGCCCGGCCGCCGGGCCCAGCCAGGCCCGCAGCTTCCCTGACACTTGCCTTGATCTCAGTGGCGATTGGCGTGGGCATGCCGTCGGCCAGCCCGCGCCAACCGGCATGGGCGGCGCCCACCTCGCTGCCATTGGCAGCGGCGAACACCACCGGCAGGCAGTCCGCGGTCAGGATCGCCAGCACCACGCCCGGCACCGAGGTCACCGCGGCATCGGCCACCGGCTCGCTCGCTCCTTCCACAGGTGGTGCGTTGAAGCGCAGCACCGTACTGCTGTGCACCTGACGCAGCCAGTGCGGTGCTGACGGCAGCGCCAGCCCCTGCTGCAGCAGCTGGCGGTTGTGCTCGACGTTGGCCGGGGTATCACCATCGGCCGCGTGCCGGTTGCCCAGGTTGAACTGCGCGAACGGTGCCGGCGAAATGCCTGCGCCGTACCGACGCGTTGTCAGCGCCTGGATGCCCGGAGGCGCCGGCCAGTCCGCCTGCAGCACCGGCAGCGCGGCCGCCATCACCAGCGATCCCGCTCGCGCGCAGCGAAGGCTTCGCTGTCTTCGCGCAGCACCTTCATCAGGTGCAGCATGTCGTCCGGCACCGGCGCAGTGTTGCGCACCGGCTCACCGGTGATCGGATGGGTGAACTCCAGGGTCTCGGCGTGCAGGGCCTGGCGCTTGAAGCCACGCAGCGCGGCCACCAGTTCGTCGCTGGCGCCCTTGGGCAGCTTCAATGCGCCGCCGTACAGCGGGTCGCCGATGATTGGATGGCGCTCGTGCGCCATATGCACGCGGATCTGGTGGGTACGGCCGGTTTCCAGGCGGCACTCCAGCGCGGTGTGCGCACGGAAGCGCTCGCGCAGGCGGTAGTGGGTGATCGCTTCCTTGCCGTCTTCGCGCACCGCCATCTTCAGGCGGTCACGCGGGTGGCGGTCGATCGGGGCATCGGCGGTACCGCCGGCCACCAGCGCGCCCATCACAATGGCCAGGTACTGGCGATGCACGTCGCGTGCGGCCAGCTGCTCGACCAGCGCGGTCTGCGCTTCCAGGGTCTTGGCCACCACCATTACGCCGCTGGTGTCCTTGTCCAGGCGGTGCACGATGCCGGCGCGCGGCAGCACCGCCACCGACGGGTCGCGGAACAGCAGGGCGTTGACCAGGGTGCCGCTATGGTTGCCGGCCCCCGGGTGCACCACCAGGCCCACCGGCTTGTTGATCACCAGCAGGTGCTCGTCCTCGAACAGCACGTCCAGCGGGATGTCCTCCGGCTGGGCGTCGGTCTGGGTTTCGAGCACCACGTTGAGGGTCACGACCTCGCCGCCGCGCAGCGGATCGCGCGGGCGCACCTGGGCACCATCCAGCAGGACGTCGCCCGTCTTGATCCACTCGGTCAGGCGCGAACGCGAGTATTCGGGGAACAATTCGGCCACCACGGCGTCGAAACGACGGCCGGCGGCGGTGTCGGGGACGATGGCCTGGCGGGCCGATTCAGAGGGTTGTTCAGACATGGCAGGGGGGATTCTTTGAAATTTTGGGGTCCCGGCGGCCGGTTTCAGTCGCTGGACAGGACACTAGGCTATCATCGACCCTTCGTATTCCAGCCGCGTCCCGCCTCGACCTCATGATCCGACGCTCCGCCATGCTCTCCGCGCCCGTCCGCCTCACCGCCCTGCTGCTGGTGCTGGTCATCGCCGCCACTGGCTGCCACCGTGGTGCCAAGAAGGGCGATCGCCCCGATGAAGGGACGCCGGTCGAACAGTTGTACGAGAAGAGCCACAAGCTGATGCAGGGTGGCAACTGGAGCGGGGCTGAATCCAGCTTCCGCCGCCTGGTGGCCCAGTATCCGTACGGCCCGTACACCGAACAGGCGATGATCGAAACCGCCTACGCACAGTACAAGGCCGGCAAGCACGATGACGCGGTGTCCAGCATCGACCGCTTCATCCGTACCTACCCGACCCACCGCAACATCGCGTACATGTACTACCTGCGCGGCCTGGCCAACTCCAACCGCAGTACGGTTTTCCTGCGCCGCGTATGGTCGCTGGATGCAAGCCGCCGCGACCTGTCCACGCCGCACCAGGCGTATTCGGACTTCAACATCGTGGTCGACCGCTACCCGAACAGCCGCTATGCCGCCGATGCGCGCCAGCGCATGCTGGAGCTGCGTGACGTGTTCGCCCAGCACGAGCTGGACAACGCCCTGTACTACATGCGCCGCGGCGCCTGGGTCTCGGCCGTAGGTCGCGCCAACTACCTGCTGGAAACCTACCCGCAGAGCGCCTTCCAGTACGACGCCGTAGCTGTGCTGGCCGATTCCTACACCCACCTGGGCAACAAGACCCTGGCCGACGACGCCCGCCGCGTCCTGCAGCTGAACCAGCCGGACCACCCGTGGCTGGAAGGCAAGTGGCCGAAGTACCCGTGGATGATCCGCAAGCTGAACCCGTTCGCCGGCGAGAAGTCCGCCAGCACCGGCCAGCGCAACGCGCGACTGGAAAAGAAGTAAGAAAAGGGCCCCGCAAGGGGCCCTTCCCTTTTGTAGAGTCGAGCCATGCTCGACTGCTCTTCGCAAGACGCACCAAGCACGACGCTCCTTCATCGGCGGCATCCCGCATCCCGCCTAGGAATTCTACGAATCCCCGGCGGATGCGACGCCGGTCGCAGCCTGCTCTGGCGAGGCCCTCCACACTGCGGCGCAACGGTCATCCCGGCCGTGAAGGAGCGCCCCATGACCCCACCGCCCCGCCGTATCCGCCCCCTGACCTGCCTCCTCGCCGCCACCCTGCTGGCGCTGTCCTCCGGCCCCTTGGCTGCCGCACCAGTTGCACCGGGCGATCTGCTGTCTGCGGCCCCCTATCGCGCGTCATGGGTACCGTCCAAGGCCGCGCAGGCCTACAAGCTGCACTACCGCACCCCGGACCATCGCGGCCAGCTGGCCGAAGGCACCGGCCTGCTGTACCTGCCCGCCGGCGCGGCTCCTGCAGGTGGCTGGCCGGTGGTGTCGTGGGCACATGGCACCCAGGGCATCGCGGACCGCTGTGCGCCTGCAGTGTCCGGCCCCTACCAACCCGAACGCGACGGACGCTTCCTCGATCAGTTCCTGGCACAGGGCTATGCGGTGGTGGCCGCAGACTACCAGGGCCTCGGCAATCCAGGTGACCATGCCTATCTGCATGTGCGCACTGCCGCGCGCAACGCCATCGACCTGATCAAAGCCAGCCGCCAGTACCTGGGCACCGCAACGCTGTCGCCGCGGTGGGTCTCGGTCGGCCATTCGCAGGGCGGCGCCGCCGCGCTCACGGCAGGCCACATCGCCCCCACCTATGGCGGGCCGGCGTTGCACTACCGCGGCAGCTTCACCACTGGTACGCCCACCGCGGTCGAGCTGACCGCGCTGGTGATGAAACCGGACAACCGCACCGCCAATCCTGGCGCGCTCAATGCGTATCACGCGTATCTGCTCGATGGCCTGCTGCAGGTCGCGCCGCAGATCGACCGCGTCCTCAGCGACACCGGCCGCGCCCGCGTGGCAGTGGCACGCGAGCAGTGCCTGGGCGAACTGGCCGCCACGCTGGACGGTGCGGATACCGGCAGCATGTTCACTGCACCGCTGACCAGCGTGCCGGGCATCTGGGCGGTGTTGTACGACTATCTCGGCGTACCGCGCCGCGGTTTCAGCCAACCACTGATGCTGGGCCATGGCAGCGCGGACCGCGATGTGCCCTATCTGACCACGCTGCTGTACGCCGCAGGCCTGGCCCTGCGAGGCGAGCCGGTCGCGTTCCGTCGCTATCCGGTCGACCACCGCGGCACGCTGGACGCGGCCGCTGCGGATGGCCTGGCGTTCGTGCGCGCACGGCTGGGGGATGCGCACTTCAATGAAGCGGCCGAGACCGCCCATCTGGAACAGGTACTGGACGAGTCCCCGTAAATCCACGCCATGCGTGGACAGCCCGAAATGTAGAGTCGAGCCACGCTCGACTGTCTCTGAGCCGAGCATGGCTCGGCTCTACAACAGATCCACGCCCACGCGTGGAGGGCCCGGTAGCGGCGGGCCAAGGCCCACCGCCCGCTGCCTCAGCCCTTGTAGCCGTTGCTGATCGGGTAACGACGCTCGCGGCCAAACGCCCGGCGCGACACCTTCGGCCCCGGCGCGGCCTGATGCCGCTTCCACTCGCTGATGCGCACCAGGCGCAGCACGTGGTCGACTACGGCCGCGTCGTAACCGGCGGCCACGATCTCCGTGCGCGACTGCTCCTGGTCGATGTAGCGGTACAGGATGCCGTCCAGCACGTCATAGGCCGGCAGCGAATCCTGGTCCAGCTGGTTCTCGCGCAGCTCGGCCGACGGCGGACGGCTGATCACCGCCGGCGGGATCACCGGCGCGCCGCCCACGGTGTTGCGCCACTTGGACAGCCCGAACACCTCGGTCTTGTAGAGGTCCTTCAGCGGCGCGTAGCCACCACACATATCGCCGTAGATGGTGGCGTAGCCGACCGCGTACTCGCTCTTGTTGCCGGTGGTCAGCAGCAGGCCGCCGAACTTGTTGGCCAGCGCCATCAAGATCACACCACGACTGCGCGACTGCAGGTTTTCCTCGGTCACGTCCGGGGTCGTGCCTTCAAACATCGGCGCCAGTGATTCCATCAGGCCCTTGAACGCCGGTTCGATCGACACCGCCTCCAGCTTCACGCCCAGTGCCTGGCACTGTTCTGCAGCCAGGTCATTGGACAGGCCGGCGGTGTAGCGCGACGGCAGACGCACGGCAGTCACGTTCTCCGCGCCCATCGCGTCCACGGCCATGGCCAGCACGATCGCCGAGTCGATGCCGCCGGACAGGCCCAGCCAAACCTTCTTGAAGCCGTTCTTGCGGCAGTAATCCTGGATGCCACGGGTCACTGCGCGCCAGGCCAGCGCGTCCACGCTCTCGTCGCCGTCGTCCATCCACACGTGCGGCATGAAGCGGCGGGTTTCACCGTCGTACTCCACAACCAGCCATTGGTCGACGAAGGCGGCGGCGGCCGGGTGCACCGTGCCGTCACCATCGGCCACCACCGAGGCGCCGTCGAACACCAGCGCGTCCTGGCCACCGACCACGTTGAGGTAGGCAATCGCCGCGCCGCTTTCGCGGGTGCGCGCCGCCAGCACGGCATCGCGCTGGGCGTGCTTGCCACGCTCGTACGGCGAAGCATTGGGCACCACCACCAGCTGCGCACCGGCGCGCATGGTGTCGGCCAGCGGTTCGGCGAACCACAGGTCCTCGCAGATCAGCAGGCCCACCGGAATGCCGTTGACCTCGAACACGCAGCTGCCGCCATCCGGATCGACATCGAAGTAGCGGCGCTCATCGAACACCGCGTAGTTGGGCAGCTCGCGCTTGCGGTAGGTCTGCTCCACCAGGCCGTCACGCAGCACGCTGGCGGCGTTGTAGACCACCGCGCCAGCCGCCTGCGGCCAGCCGACCACGGCGGTGATGCCACGGCAGGCAGCAGCGATACGGCCCATCGCCTGCTCGCATTCGTACAGGAAGCCGGGACGCAGCAGCAGGTCCTCCGGCGGATAACCGCTCACCGCCAGCTCGGGGAACATCACCAGCTCGGCGCCATACTCGTCGCGCGCCTGGCCGATCATCTCGATGATGCGCTCGGTGTTGCCGGCGACATCGCCGACCGGGAAATCGAACTGCGCCATCGCGATGCGGATCGAAGCCATGGGAATCCAGCCTGTGGTTGCAATTGCACCATTCTAGGCCTTTGGACACGGACCGGTCAGGCCCGATGCATGCGATCGGTCCGCCCCGAGTCGCGCAGACCTGGACCACGTTTCCCTGCCGGCCAGGCACTGCCATCGCCTCCTCGAATGTCCGTCCTGGGGCTATTGATTTTCGCCTTCATCAGTAGCACTCTCCCATTCACGAAAAATTCATGGTGATCACCTTCGACGGCTCAGATCACCGCGCAAGCTGGTTCAAAAAGGAATTTGGACGTTGTGTCCAGATTGGCCGGCCAATTCGGTCCGGCTATTGATCGCTGTATCCAATTGGAATGGAGAATCAGGATGAGTTCTATGGCATTGGATGTCGCAGGCTTTGAAGCTGGGATGCTGCAGAGGGCCGAAGACGCAACGTCGATTGGCACCGCATTTGAAGTGGTGAGGAATGGTGCGGTAGCACTGTTCTGCTCGGACTGTTGCGGCAGCAACGGCAATGACTGCGTGCCGGAAATCGACCCGGGCATCAACTGACGCAGATCGAGGGCGAAGGCGGTTGCCTTCGCCCTCTTCATTATCGAGAGCACATTCCATGGATGGATTCAACGCACCGGAGGAGTTCGAGCGGAGCCTCCATGCCTATGCAGGCAGTGACCACGCTGGCACCAACGCTCTTGCGCTGGTCCTGCCATCCACGCGTGCAGTCTTGACCAGAAGCAGACAGCTCGCAGATGCAGGGCGCCTACGCGTTGTGTGTAACGAGAACAGCCCTGGGTTGAGCGCAAGCGGCATGGTTCGGCTGGCGCAGTCCGGCCAGCGACCAGCACTCGTCATTTTCTCGGACCAGCTTGTCTCAGCACACGAAGCAACCCTGCTGATTCGGACCTCGCGCGAGGACATCTACGTCTCGCCGCTCGAAATGATCCTCAATCAGCGCTACGGCTATGCACTGTCGTTCTGGGGCATACAGGGCTATTCCACGATCGAGGCCCATTCGGCCGACAGCAGCGCGATCCTGCACGGGATCATCGACCATCTTCACCAGTGCAGCAGCCTGGGGGATCAATGGTTGCTGCGCGAACAACAGTCACTGCGCAGGCCGGCGATCAGGACATACAACGCGCGCAGAAAGATCAGGATGTTCCGATCCGCACTGCTGGCACAGTACCAACCCGACAGTATCGATGCCGAACTCGACGCCTTGATGGAAGCGATCGATACGCTTGAAGGCGATGTCGTTGATCGACAGGGAAGGCTTGCATGCTGATTCCGCAATTGTTGACTCAACTTGCCCGTCCCTTGCGCCGCCTTGATCGGCGGATTGCCTGGATCGAGTCGATCATCAAGACCCCTCTGACCGACGACGACGAGCACTACCTGCGTGTTGCCTGCGCCGAATCGGGAAACACGAGATTTGGCGAGTACTACTACTGGTACCTGCAGAAGCTGTTCGTTGCCAACGTTCTGCGGCGTGGGAACCGGACCGAGTTCCTGTCCCTGCTCAGTCGCGCCGACCGAACGGACTACAGCGCATTCGATGAACTGGCACGTACGCCACGCGGGCTTCTGATCGCAGTGCCGCACCATGCCCACTACATTCTGTCGATCATCATGCTGGCGGAGCGTTTACGGCACGAGCGGAAAACCTTCCTGTTCTATGGAAACCCGGAAACCCATCCAGGCAACGAAATCTTCGACAGGCTCAACGGCTGGTTCTGGAACGAGGACAACGGTGTTGGTTTCGTCCATGACACCCGCAAAGGCCTGGCAACAGCCATCCGTGAACTGAGGGCAGGCGCAGCCGTCTTCATCCTGCCGGACGTTTTCAAGGACGAGAACGCCACGTACCCCATCAGCTTCTGCAAGCGCTCGATGAGCATCATGCTCGGCACCGCCGCATTGTCCCGCAGGACCGATGCGCTGATCGTCCCGATGATCTCCACCCCCGTCGCGTCGGGCCTGGGTTTCAGGAGCGTTTTCGCACCGCCGTGCGCTGAGCCGGCACCTGCAGCACAGGGCCAGTCCGAACGCAGGCTGCTTGCAGACGACTACCGCGTCATGCGCGGGCTCTTCGCCTTCTATGAACACCACATGCAACACCAGCTGATCTACTGGCAGAACGTACGGCAACACATCGCCCAGAACGGCCCTCATCTTGAGGTGCCGAGGTCCGATGTGGCGCGCGTGGCCGGGCTGCTGGCCCGCGACCCCGACATGCTCGCCCCTACCGCAGTAATTGACCTGAGAAGAGACGCAACGGCACCCACATGCTGAAACAGAAATCACGTCTTGTGCTCCTCATTGCATTGGCGCTTTTCGCGGCGGGCATCAACTGTGCCGCCGCAGCAGATGCCACCGAGCCCCCATTGCGCACCCTTGATACCGTCGTGGTGTCTGGGATTGCACCGGGTCCCGGACTCTGGAGAGTCTCGCGTGGCGAGCACACACTCTGGATCCTGGGCACGCTCAAGCCGGTGCCATCCTCGATCACATGGGATTCGGCAGCGGTGCGAGAGGTGATTGCCGAGGCTCAGGCCGTGCTGTGGGAGCCATCCTTCACCGTAGACGTCGACACCGGCTGGCTCGGCAAGCTGTCGCTTGGCTACAGCTACATGAAGGCACAGAACAATCCTGGCAATGCGCAACTCAAAGACATCCTGGCACCGGATGTATACGCGCGCTGGCAGAATCTGCGCGACACGTACCTCGCTGGCCGCAGCAACCTCGAAGGCAAGCGCCCGCTTGCCGCGGCGGACGAGCTGATGTCGACAGTGATGGCCCAGCGTGGCCTGAGCAACAAGGGGGTGGTCGCTCCCGTCATCGTCGCCGAAGTGAAGGCGCGCGGCATCGGACTGCACACACCTCGATATACGCTCAAGCTCTCGCGCCAGAACGCCGCGCAGATGCTCAAGGCAGTCAGGTCAACGTCGATCGACGACAGCGCCTGCCTGGTGGCAACCATGGATCTTGTCGAATCCGGCATGGATCGCCTGGTAACCAACGCAAATGCATGGTCTACGGGCGAGACCGCCCGGATCGACGTATCCCTGACCTCGAAACGGGATGAACTATGCACGGACTCGCTCAGCAACGCGCCCGCAGCCCGTGCTTTTGGCATGCCCGACATCCGCACGGTCGTAAGGGAGAAATGGCTTGCGGCCGCAGACAAGGCACTGCAGACCAACACGACGACGCTCGCGGTGCTTCCCATCGCCGACCTGTCCGGCAACGACGGATACATCGATGCGCTGCGCCAGCGCGGATACGAGGTCGAGTCACCTTGAACGCCCTCCCGCAGTGACCGACCGATGTCGCCTCGAGTGGATCGACTATCGGCGCTTTTCCTGGCATCGGCAGCACAACTGACCTTGCTGATCCTGCTGTGCCAGGTCGCCGGCAAGTCACCTGTAAACGTCGGGGATGATGAAACGAGGGTATCGCTCGTGTTCATCGAGCGCCCTCTCGCGCGGGCGCCCGTTCCCGCTGCCATGCCCCGGGCATTGGGAGGGCCCGGCAGGACTGCTGGCCCGGCGCTGCCAGTTGCATCTGCGGCGCCCCGCAGGCCCACGCTGGACGTGGTCGATGAAGCACCTGGACCTGCGATGGCTGTTGCCCCCGCACCGCTCGACCTTGCCATTCGTCCAGATGATATCTCGTTCAAGCGCCCCTCCCTGACAAGACCGACCCAGGCCGCCTTTCCGGCGCGCGAGCCCACATTGCAGGTGAGCGTCGAAGACAACTCATGGATGGGAAGGTATGCACGCATGGGGCGGAGGATGGCGTGCGCAGAACTGCGGCAGGCGCTTGCATCAAACCCCGGCAGTGCCGAGGCCATCATCAGGACGATGGAGCAGCGCAAGTGCATGAACTAGCCATCGCCATGGTGCTTGCTCCAGCAACTGGAACTGACAGGAGCGCCGGGTGTGAATAGAGCCCTCGAGAAGGCCATGCCGGTGGCACGTACCCTCCGGCTGCTGGCGAGTCTTTCGCGCAACCACCTGCCACTCCTGGCGGGTGCACTGACCAGCATCGTGGTTGCAACCACGTTCGCCCTTGCCGTTCCCATCGCCGCAAGGGGCAACCGCGGCTTGGACCTGAACAGCCTGGAGAAGATCGACAACATCTTCCTGACACTTGCCTTGATCTCAGTGGCGATTGGCGTGGCCACGGCAATGCGGGTCTACTTCATCAATCGCCTCGCTGACGAAGTAACCAATGACCTGCGGGGGCAGCTGTTCTCACGATTGCTCGTCCAGCCGCTGGAATTCCATCAGCAGCAGCCATCAACGGAACTGCTTTCACGATTGACCTCGGATATCGAGCACCTGCGGATAGCCATCGGGGTCAGCTTCTCTGTGGCAATACGCAGCGGAATCATGCTGGCCGGTGCGGTCACCATGTTGTTCATTACCGACCCTGGCCTGGCGCTGCTGACGATCGCCGCCATCCCGTTTGCATCGGTTCCCATCGCCGTGGGCTCCAAGCACCTGCGGACCAGCGCGCGCGACTACAATGATCTGCTTGCGCAATCGCGCGTCGTTGCGGCGGAAGCGCTGGGCCATATCAGGGCGGTCAAGGATTTCGCCCGCGAACCCTTCGAGACAGAGCGCCATGCGGCGACGCTCGATGCCAGCGTCAGCGGAGCTCGTCGGCGCACGACCTGGCAGTCTGTGCTGACGGCATTGTCATTGATCGTCATGCTGCTGGGCATCACCGCTGTGTTATGGACAGGCACCCACAAGGTCATGGACCGGACGCTTTCGGCGGGCCAGCTGGGACAGTTCGCCATGTATGCCGTGATGTGCGGCATGGCCGCCGCCGCGCTTCTGGACACATGGGGCGCGCTGCAGCGCTCCGCCGGAGCGACTGATCGCATCACCGCATTTGGTGACCTGCCACACCATGAGGCGCAGGAAACCAGGCTGGTGCAGGCTCTGCAGGGATGCATCCGATTCGAGAATGTCGATTTCTGGTATGCCGCTGCGCCCGACAGGCCCGTCCTGCGACGCTTGAACCTGGACATTGCGAAGGGGGAAAAGGTCGCCATCGTGGGCGCATCCGGCGCGGGCAAGAGTACGCTGCTGTCGCTGCTTCTGCGCCTGCATCCCGTGCGGGCGGGCGCCATCTTCATCGACGGCCACGATATCTCCACGTTCCAGCCTGCAAGCATCCGCAACGCTATCGGCACGATCTCGCAGGCGCCGGCGATTTTCGGCCGATCCGTGCTTGAGAACATCCGATACGGCAAGCTCGACGCTACCGACGAGGATGTCAGGAACGCAGCAGTGTCTTCAGGCGCAGATGCCTTCATCAGTGAATTGCCCGCTGGCTACGATGAGCCCTTGGGCGAACGCGGGGCCCGATTGTCAGGCGGCCAGCAGCAACGGGTAGCCATTGCGCGCGCACTGTTGAAGCGGGCCGATATCCTGCTGCTCGACGAGCCGACATCAGCGCTCGATTCACACGCCGAACAGGCGGTACATGACCATGTTTTCGGAACGGGCACGGGGCCGACCACGCTCATCGTCGCACACCGGTTGCAGACCATTCTTGCCGCCGATCGAATCGTACTCATCGATGAAGGTGCGGTCGCCGCCACCGGGTCGCACGAAGAACTGCTGATCCACAGCGCTCGATACCGCGACCTGATCAGGCCGCAGATGCAGGCCAGGGTCGAGTAATGGCCACCATAGCGTGCCACCCGCAGAACAGGAAAGGCCGCCCGGAGGCGGCCTTTCTGTTTCAAGCAGCCGGCCAGCGGCCGGCTCTACAGAATCGTCTGCCGGAGGCAGTCGATCTTATTTCACCAGCTTGGCGATGGCAGCGCCCAGATCGCCCGGCGAGCGGACGGTGACAACACCGGCCGCTTCCATGGCAGCGAACTTGCCTTCGGCAGTGCCCTTGCCGCCCGAGGCGATCGCACCGGCGTGGCCCATGCGCTTGCCGGCCGGAGCCGAAGCACCCGCGATGAAACCGACGACCGGCTTCTTCACGTGGTTCTTGATGTACTCGGCACCGGCTTCTTCAGCGTCGCCGCCGATTTCGCCGACCATGATGATGCCTTCGGTCTGCGGGTCTTCGTTGAACAGCTTCAGGCAGTCGACGAAGTTCAGGCCGTTGATCGGGTCACCACCGATGCCGATGCAGGTGGACTGGCCCAGACCGACTTCGGTGGTCTGCTTGACCGCTTCATAGGTCAGGGTGCCCGAACGCGACACGATGCCGATCTTGCCCGGCTTGTGGATGTGGCCCGGCATGATGCCGATCTTGCACTCACCCGGGGTGATGACGCCCGGGCAGTTCGGCCCGATCAGCACGGTGTCCGGATGCGAACGGGTCAGCACGTTCTTGACGCGCAGCATGTCCAGCACCGGGATGCCTTCGGTGATGCAGACGATGACCTTGATGCCGGCAGCAGCGGCTTCCAGGATTGCGTCAGCCGCGTACGGCGGCGGCACGTAGATGACCGAAGCGTTGGCGCCGGTGCTCTGCACGGCGTCGGCAACGGTGTTGAAGACCGGCAGGTCGATATGGGTGGTGCCACCCTTGCCCGGGGTCACGCCGCCAACAACCTGGGTGCCGTACTCGATCATCTGAGTGGCGTGGAAGGTGCCCTGCTGGCCGGTGAAGCCCTGCACGATCACCTTGGTGTTCTTGTTAATCAAAACAGACATGGGAATTCCTTGGTGTCGGATCAGGCAGCGTTCTTGACAGCTTCAACGATCTTCTTGGCGCCATCGTTGATGTTGTCAGCCGGGATGATGGCCATGCCGCTGTCACGCAGCAGCTGCTTGCCTTCTTCCACGTTGGTGCCTTCCAGGCGCACCACGACCGGAACCTTGACGCCTACTTCCTTCACGGCGGCGATGATGCCTTCGGCAATCATGTCGCAGCGGACGATGCCGCCGAAGATGTTGACGAAGATGCCTTCAACCTTGTCCGAGGACAGGATCAGCTTGAACGCTTCGATGACGCGCTGCTTGTTGGCACCGCCGCCCACGTCCAGGAAGTTCGCCGGCTCGCCGCCGTTGAGCTTGATGACGTCCATGGTGGCCATGGCCAGGCCGGCGCCGTTCACCATGCAGCCGATGTTGCCGTCCATGGTGACGTAGTTGATGTCCAGCTCCGAAGCGATCACTTCGGTCGGATCTTCCTGGGTCTTGTCGCGCATGGCGACCAGGGCCTTCTGGCGGAACGCGGCGTTGTCATCGCTGTCGAACTTGCCGTCCAGCGCGTACAGGTTGCCGTCGTCCAGGATGGCCAGCGGGTTGATTTCAACCAGGGCGAGGTCCTTTTCGTTGAACAGGCGGTACAGGTTCACCATGATGCTGGCGAACTGGCCGGCCTGCTTGGCGGTCAGGCCCAGCTTGAAGCCGAAATCACGGCCGTGGTAACCCTGCACGCCTTCGACGAAGTCGACGTTCAGCGAGTGGATCAGCTCCGGGGTCTCAGCGGCGACCTGCTCGATCTCCACGCCGCCTTCCGAAGAGGCGATGTAGGTGATGGTCTTGGTGCCACGGTCAACCAGCACCGACAGGTACAGTTCCTTGACGATCTCGCCGGCGGTGGTCACCAGCACCAGGTTGACCGGCAGTTCAACGCCAGCGGTCTGGTAGGTGGCCATCTTGGTGCCGAGCATCTTGGCCGCAGCGGCCTTCACGTCGTCGGTGGTCTTGCAGAACTTGACGCCGCCAGCCTTGCCGCGGCCGCCAGCGTGGATCTGCGCCTTGACCATCCAGGGGCCCTGGCCCAGGGAGTTGGCAGCGGCAACCGCTTCGTCCGGGGTCGCAGCGACCTTGCCGGCCGGGACCGGGATGCCGTACTCGGAAAGCAGTTGTTTTGACTGGTATTCGTGGAAATTCATGCGTCACCGTGGGAATAGGAACGACCGCACGCAATTCCTCAGGGCCCCGGCGGGGCGCCGGCATGGACCGCGGCGGGCCCACTATTGTGGCCGAGCCAGCGCCGGGGCGCAAAGAAGTCTGTACAAAACGCCACAGCCGGGCAGATTTCCGCCGTCATTCAGGCAGTTGCGCCCGGGCCGCGGTTGGCCACGGGTATCCACAGCGGGCCAAATGCGCGATCCAGAGGGCTCCGGCGGCACCTGTCCGTGGGCCCTATACTGGTCAGCCAGGGTGTGTAGAGTCGAGGTTGCTCGACCGCTTCCACCGCAGGCCACATCGAAGCGACGAACCCGCCCGGCTTCAGGGGATGCCAGGCAGGCCCGCCGCAGATTCCAGACCCAGGCAGCCAGAAGGGGAGTTCCGGCGTGTCACCCAGTGCTTCATTGATCGACCGCATCGAATCGATCCCGCGGCGTGAGCTGTACTTCTTTGCGCTGTACCGGGTGCTGATCGCCGCGGTCATCGCCGGCCTGCTCTACAGCCCCTTGTCGGGCATGGTCGGCGAGGCCCACCACCCGCGCCTGGCCGATACCGTCGCGGCCATCTATCTGGTGCTTTCGCTGTTGGCCCTGGTGATTGGCCGCAACGAACGCTGGCTGCGCCCGATCGTGGTCAGCAGCGTGCTGGTGGACATCATCGCCGCCACCCTGCTGGCACACGCCCTGCCCGGCGCCAGCGCCGGCATCTCGATGTCGCTGCTGTTCAACATCGCCGCTGCCGCCACCCTGCTGCCGTTGACCTGGGGCCTGGGCCTGGCGGTCGCTGCCAGCCTGGCCACCGGTACCGAATACCTCTGGAAGGTGCTCGAAGGCGGCGACCCCACCCGCACCCTGGCCGAGCTGGCCATGTTCGCCACCAGCTACCTGGCACTGGCCTTCATCAGCTACCAGGTGGGCAGTCGCGCCCGTCGCAACCAGCAGCTGGCCAACCAGCGCGGCGACGAAGTGGCCAACCTGTTCCAGATCAACGAACTGATCATCCGCCGCATGCGCACCGGCGTGCTGGTGGTGGACGCCGACAACCGCATCACCCTGGCCAATGAAGCGGCCTCGATGCTGCTCGGCGACAACGACGGCATTGGCGAGACAGGACGCCTGGACCTGGCCAGCGCCGCGCCGGAACTGGCGCGCCGCCTGCAGCGCTGGCGCAACGGCTGGGCGCAGGACGAACTGCCGCTGCAGCTCAACCCCGACCAACCCGAAGTACAGCCGCGCTTTGCGCGCCTGCTGGCCGGCAGCGAGCTGGCCCTGGTGTTCCTGGACGACTCCAGCGTGGTCTCGCGCCGCGCCGAATCGCTCACCCTGTCAGCGATGGGCCGCTTCTCGGCCAGCCTCGCCCACGAGATCCGCAACCCGCTGGCGGCAATCAACTACGCCGTGCAGCTGCTCGAGGAAGGCACCGGTTTCAACGAGAGTGACCGCCGCCTGCTGCAGATCATCCGCCAGCAGTGCCAACGCACCAACGGCATCGTCGAGAGCGTCCTTGGCCTCGCCCGCCGTGAGCGTGCCACGCCCGAGAACGTCGACCTGGTCGCCTTCGTGCGACGCTTCGTGCTGGAGTACAAGCAGGGCCAGACGCTGGAGACCGACAGCATCGAGCCGATCATCAGTGACACGGCGGTGATGGCGCAGGTCGACACGAAGCACCTCTACCAGGTGCTGACCGTGCTGGTGCACAACGCACTGAAATACGGCCGCATCGGCCAGCAGCCGGCGCGCGTGCGCCTGCGCGTGGCGCAGCACGAGCGCAGCGCGGTGATCGACGTGATGGACCGTGGCCCCGGTATTCCCGAGACCGTGGCGGCGCAGTTGTTCCGCCCGTTCTTCACTACCTCCGAGCATGGCACGGGCCTGGGCCTGTATATCGCCCGCGAGTTGTGCCGCGCCAACCAGGCACGGCTCGACTACATCCCGGTGCCGGCTGGCGGCTCCTGCTTCCGTCTGGTGCTGCCCGGCCCGCACACGCTGTTGCCCACCTGATTCCAGATCTGTGCGTCAAACATTTGTCGCTTCCAGCCCCCTCGTTTATCTTTCACGCCCATGAACGAAACCCGCAGCGCCCTCGTCGTCGACGATGAACGCGACATCCGCGAACTGCTGGTACTGACCCTCGGCCGCATGGGGCTGCGCATCAGTACTGCCGCCAACCTGGCCGAAGCACGCGAGTTGCTCGCCAGCAATCCGTACGATCTGTGCATCACCGACATGCGGCTGCCGGACGGCAACGGCATCGAGCTGGTCAGCGAGATCGCCCAGCACTACCCGCGCACGCCGGTGGCGATGATCACCGCGTTCGGCAGCATGGACCTGGCGGTGGAAGCACTGAAGGCCGGCGCCTTCGACTTCGTCAGCAAGCCGGTAGACATCTCGGTGCTGCGCGGCCTGGTCAAGCATGCGCTGGAACTCAACAACACCGAACGTCCCGTGCCCGGCCCTGCTGCCGAACAAGGCGCACGCCTGCTGGGTGCTTCGCCGGCCATGGACGTGCTGCGCACCACCATCGGCAAGGTTGCGCGCAGCCAGGCACCGGTCTACATCCTCGGTGAATCGGGCGTGGGCAAGGAACTGGTCGCGCGCACCATCCATGCCCAGGGCGCACGTGCGGCCGGACCGTTCATACCGGTCAACTGCGGCGCCATTCCCGGCGAACTGATGGAGAGCGAGTTCTTCGGCCATCGCAAGGGCAGCTTCAGCGGCGCCCATGCCGACAAGCCCGGCCTGTTCCAGGCTGCGCACGGCGGCACCCTGTTCCTGGACGAAGTGGCCGAGCTGCCGTTGCAGATGCAGGTCAAGCTGCTGCGCGCGATCCAGGAAAAGTCGGTGCGAGCGGTCGGTGCGGCCAATGAGGAGCCGGTGGACGTACGCATCCTCTCGGCCACCCACAAGGACCTGGCCGAGCTGGTCGAGGATGGGCGCTTCCGCCACGACCTGTACTACCGCATCAACGTGATCGAACTGAGGGTGCCGCCGCTGCGCGAGCGCCGCCAGGACCTGCCGGAACTGGCCGCCGCGGTACTGGCACGCCTGGCCCGCAGCCATGGCCGTGCTACCCCGCTGCTGGCGCCTTCGGCGCTGGAGGCACTGGCGCAGTACGCCTTCCCCGGCAACGTGCGCGAACTGGAGAACATCCTGGAACGCGCGCTGGCCCTGGCCGAGGAAGACTGCATCGGCGCCGATGACCTGCGCCTGCCGCAACACGCGCCGCGTGCGCCGGGCAGTGCCGCGCCCGCCGAAGCCGTGGCCGACCTGCAGCCCGGCAGCGCCGCCCTGCCCTCGTACATCGAGCAGCTGGAGCGCAGCGCCATCCAGCGCGCGCTGGAAGAGAACCGCTGGAACAAGACTCGCACTGCTGCGCAGCTGGGGATTACCTTCCGCGCACTGCGCTACAAGCTGAAGAAGCTGGGGATGGAGTAAGCGGTCGGGACCGCGCCATCCACGCATGGCGTGGATCTACTGTAGAGCCGAGCCCACGCTCGGCTGCTCTTCGGTCCCTCAGCCGAGCATGGGCTCGGCTCTACCTCAATCCTTGGTAACGCGATTGATCTCGGCCAGGCTGGTCACACCCGCCGCCGCCTTCTTCAACGCCGACTGCCGCAGGTCATTCACCCCGATCTGCTGCGCCGCCTCGGCAATCTGCAGTGCATTGCCACCGGCCAGCACGATCGTAGCGATCTCATCGGTCATCGGCATCACCTGGTAGAGACCGGTACGGCCCTTGTAGCCCTCAGTGCACTCATCGCACCCCACCGCCTCGTACAGCTCAATGCCTGCGTCCAGCTGCGCCTGGGTGAAGCCCTCGGCCAGCAATGCATGCTCCGGCAGATTCGCCGGGCGCTTGCAGTTGCCGCACAACCGGCGTGCCAGGCGCTGCGCGATCACCAGCGTCACCGAGCTGGTGATGTTGTACGGGGCGATGCCCATGTTCATCAGGCGCGCGATGGTCTGCGGCGCATCGTTGGTATGCAGCGTGGACAGCACCATGTGGCCGGTCTGCGCCGCCTTGATCGCAATCTCGGCCGTCTCCAGGTCGCGGATTTCGCCGACCATGATGATGTCCGGATCCTGTCGCAGGAACGAGCGCAGTGCCGCGGCGAAGGTCATGCCGCGCTTGTTGTTCTGCTGTACCTGGTTGACGCCGGGCAGGCGGATTTCCACCGGGTCTTCGGCGGTGGAGATGTTGCGCGTCTCATCGTTGAGGATGCCCAGCGCCGTGTACAGCGACACCGTCTTGCCCGAACCGGTCGGGCCGGTCACCAGCACCATGCCGTACGGCTTGTGGATGGCCTCCAGGAACAGCTTCTGCTGGTCCGGCTCGTAGCCCAGCTTGTCGATACCCAGCTTGGCCGCGCTGCCATCGAGGATACGCAGCACCACCTTCTCGCCGAACAGGGTCGGTAGCGTGCTGACGCGGAAGTCGATCTGCTTGGTCTTGGACAGGTTGAGCTTGATGCGACCGTCCTGCGGCACGCGCTTCTCGGCGATGTCCAGCTGCGCCATCACCTTCAGGCGCGCGGCAATGCGTTGGTTCAACTTCACTGGCGCGCGCGCCACCATCTTCAGCAAGCCGTCGATGCGCAGGCGCACGCGGTAATCGTCTTCGTAGGGTTCGAAGTGGATGTCCGATGCGCCCTTGCGGATCGCGTCGACCAGCACCTTGTTGACGAACTTCACCACCGGGGTGTCGTCACCCTTGGCGTCGATGCCGGAGTCGCCACCGGCATTGTCCTCGTCACCCAACCCGACATCGAGGTTGGCCATACCCTCGTCATCGCCACCGAGCGCGTCGCCGATGGTGTCGTGGCTGGCGTGCCACTGCTCCAGCGTCCGGCGGATCTGGTCTTCATCAACCAGGATCGGTTCCACCACCAGATTGGTGTGGAACTTGATCTCGTCCAGCGCATGGGTCGGATTGCTGGTACCCACGAACAGCTTGCCACCGCGTTTGAACAGCGGCAGCACGTTGTGCTTGCGCAGCAGTTCCTCGCTGACCAGGCTCATCGCATTCTGGCTGGCGTCGAACGTGGACACGTCGAACAGCGGCATGCCGAATTCGACAGCGTTGGCGGCGGCGAGCTGCGAGGCGCTGACCAGCTTGTTCTGGGCGAACCAGGTGGGCAGCGGCTGGCGGGCGGCGGCGGCCCTGGCCATCGCGTCGTCGGGCGGTGGCCTCGTCGAGGGCGCCGTCCTGCACCAGGCGGCGGGCCAGGCCGGTGATGCCGACGAGGTTGGCGGTGGCAATTGTGTTCATTTGTGCGCTCCTACTCCCCTGCGCAGATTACCGGACTACTCTCGGTTGGCAAACAGGAAACTCCAACCGCGGCAACCTCCCAGCGCAGCCAACTCAGGGACCGCGACAGATAGCCGGCACTTGCCGCTGCCTGCCCGCCCTCATCTGGCAGTCCCAGAGCAGCATCCCGTCGCCGCTGAGGGTCGGAGTGAAATCCAGAGAGACGCTCCCTGCTGCCGCAGTCGTCTGTACTTTCAGCACACCGTTGCCGACGCATGAAAGAGCGGCAACATTCTCGGTAGCGGCAGGCATGGTCGGCACGTCCGCGCAGGCACGCGCATCAAGATTGCCATGCTCCACGACGCTCTCCTCCACCGCTATCTTGAACGGCGCGGTCAATGCAATGCCTTCGGCTACCCGCGCCCGTACGGTGTAATCGCGATAGGCGATCAATGCGACTGCCGCAAGGATGGCGATGATCGCAATGACGATCATCAGTTCGATCAAAGTAAAACCCGTTTGCCGCTTCATCACTCCCCCAAGATCCCCAATTCTCGAGAAGCAGCCCGAATTTCCGAGCCTACATAAAAAGAGGCCCCGCTAAGCGGGGCCTTTTTTTTAGAATCACGCTATCAATCAGCCGGCAGGCGGAGCGCCAGCACCAGCAGTGCGGCAGCTAGCCGGCACGTGCTTCGCTTCACCAGCGGTGAAGGTGCAAGCCCAAGTGATCGGAGAATCCAAATCAGTCTGGCTCGGGGTCAGCTTGAGAATCGGCTGGACCTTTGCACCGGTTGCCTTAGTGGTGATGGTGATGACGCCATTGGCGATGCCAACCGAAGCTACATTGTTCGTGGCCTTGCTCACGTAACCAGCAGCGGCCTCATCGGTGACTGCGGTCGCCAATATGCCCTGCGACTGAGCGGTTTCAGCAACGGCGAGCTTGGCAGCGTCGGCCTGGACCAGGCCTTCCGACACCTTGGCACGGATGGTGTAGTCCTGGTAAGCCGGCAGCGCGATGGCGGCCAGGATGGCGATGATCGCAACAACGATCATCAGTTCGATCAGGGTGAAGCCCTTCTGGTTCTTCATGGTGGTACATCCCCAAGATAAGTGGTGGTTGATGTCGGGGGTGGCGGCCGGCCGGCCAGATGACCGGATGAGCAGGCTGCCCGTCCCCGCGGGTGGATCAACGCAGGTTACGTGCCAGTCTCCCATGGCAGCGTCTCCCCGATTTCCCCGCGCCAATGATGGCAGCAATTTCGCGGATGGGAACCCCCCAGAAGCGAATCTGCGATGGACGCGGCAATGTGACGCGGTACGTCACCTTTCGTCTCGTCAGGTCGAAAACCCTGCGCGGCGTCACGCCAGCAGGCTCCCCGGACGGCCCTGAACCGGCTACCATCGCCGGTCAGGATGCCCGCCTGGGGATGGCGGGCCTTGGGGAGCCAACATGTCTGTCAGTCGCAGTGCGATCAAGAAAGAGCCCGTGGCCCGCGCGACCACGGAACTGCTGCCGTTTGTCTGGGAGGGGACCGACAAGCGGGGCGTGAAGATGAAAGGCGAGCAGTTGGCAAAGAACGCCAATCTGCTGCGGGCGGAGCTACGTAAGCAGGGGATCAACCCCGGCCAGGTCAAAGCCAAGCCGAAGCCGCTGTTCGGCGCAGCGGGAAGTGCCGTCAAGCCGAAAGACATCGCCTTCTTCAGCCGGCAGATGGCCACGATGATGAAGTCCGGCGTCCCGATCGTTTCGTCACTGGAGATCATTGCCGGGGGCCACAAGAATCCCCGGATGAAGAAGCTGGTCGAGACGATCCGTACCGACATCGAAGGCGGCTCTTCGCTGCACGAGGCGATCAGCCGTCACCCGGTGCAGTTCGACGAGCTCTACCGCAACCTTGTACGTGCGGGTGAAGGCGCAGGTGTGCTCGAAACTGTGCTGGAAACCATTGCGACCTACAAAGAGAACATGGAAGCCCTGAAGGGCAAGATCAAAAAGGCCATGTTCTACCCGGCCATGATCGTCCTTGTGGCCTTTGTAGTGTCAGCCATCCTGCTGATGTTTGTGGTTCCGCAGTTTGAAGAGGTTTTCAAGAGCTTCGGCGCCGAGTTGCCTGCGTTTACTCAGATGATCGTGGCTGCCTCGCGATTCATGCTCTCCTGGTGGTGGTTGCTGCTGATTGTCCTTGTGGGCAGTTCTGTAGGCTTCTTCATGGCCTACAAGCGCTCTCCCAAGATGCAGCACACCTTTGACCGTTTGGTGCTCAAAGTGCCGGTCATAGGGCAGATCATGAACAACAGCGCGATTGCTCGTTTCGCCCGCACCACGGCGGTGACCTTCAAGGCCGGTGTGCCACTGGTGGAGGCCCTGGGCATCGTGGCTGGCGCCACCGGCAACAAGGTCTACGAAGAAGGCGTGCTGCGGATGCGCGACGACGTGTCGGTCGGCTATCCGGTCAACATGGCCATGAAGCAGCTGAACCTGTTCCCGCACATGGTCATCCAGATGACCGGCATCGGCGAAGAGGCCGGCGCGCTGGATACCATGCTTTTCAAGGTGGCCGAGTATTATGAGCAGGAGGTCAACAATGCCGTGGACGCCTTGAGCAGCCTGCTGGAGCCGATGATCATGGTGTTCATTGGTACCATTGTCGGTGGCATCGTGATCGGCATGTACCTCCCCATCTTCAAACTCGGCGCCGTCGTCGGCTAAAGGTATCAATGGCATTTCTCGACCAGCATCCCGGCCTCGGCTACCCCGCCGCGGCCGCCCTGGGACTGCTGCTGGGCAGTTTCCTGAACGTCGTCATCCTGCGGCTGCCCAAGCGCCTGGAGTGGCAGTGGAAGCGCGATGCGCGCGAGGTCCTGGAGGAACCGGACTTCTATGAACCACCCCCACCGGGGATCGTGGTCGAGCCGTCGCACTGCCCGCACTGCAAGCACAAGCTGAGCTGGTACGAGAACATCCCGCTGTTCAGCTGGATCATCCAGGGTGGCAAATGCCGCCACTGCAAGGCGCCGATCTCGCTGCAGTACCCGCTGGTGGAGGCGCTGACCTCGGTGCTGGTGCTGGCCTGCGTCTGGCAGTTCGGCTTCGGCTGGCAGGGTTTCGGCGCCATCGTGCTGACCTGCTTCCTGATTGCCCTGTCCGGCATCGACCTGCGCACGCAGCTGCTACCCGACCAGCTCACCCTGCCGCTGATGTGGCTGGGGCTGATAGGCAGCATCGACAACCTGTACATGCCGGCCAAGCCTGCCTTGGTAGGCGCGGCGGTGGGCTACCTGTCGCTGTGGACGGTCTGGTGGCTGTTCAAGCAGTTGACCGGCAAGGAAGGCATGGGCCACGGCGACTTCAAGCTGCTGGCGGCGCTGGGCGCCTGGTGCGGCCTGAAGGGCATCCTGCCGATCATCCTGCTGTCGTCGGTGCTGGGCGCCATCATCGGCTCGATCTGGCTGTACAGCCGGGGCCGTGACCGCGCCACGCCCATCCCGTTCGGCCCCTACCTGGCCGTTGCCGGCTGGCTGTACTTCATGTGGGGTGCGCCGCTGGTGGAGCAGTACATGGTGATGAGCGGGCTGCGCTGAGGGGAGTCCCCATGAGCCGCTATGTGGTTGGCCTGACCGGTGGCATCGCCTCGGGCAAGAGTGAAGTAACCCGGCGCTTCGAGGCGCTGGGCATCGTGGTGGCCGACGCCGATCTGGCCGCCCGCGCCGTGGTGGCCGCCGGCAGCCCGGCGCTGGCCCGCATTGCCGAGCGTTTCGGCGCCGACATGCTGCTGGCCGATGGCGGCCTGGACCGGGCCCGCCTGCGCGCCCATGTGTTTGCCGACCCGGCCGAGCGGACGGCACTGGAAGCCATTACCCACCCGGCCATCCGCCTGCTGATGCAGCAGCAGTGCGAGCAGGCTGAGAGCCCCTATGCGATTGCGGCCATTCCGCTGCTGACCGAGGTGGGTGGACGGAAGGCCTACCCGTGGCTGGACCGGGTGCTGCTGGTGGATGCGCCGGAGGCCGTGCAGCACGCCCGGCTGATGCAGCGCGATGGCATTGATGCCGCACTGGCCGACCGGATGATTGCGGCGCAGGCCAGCCGCGCACAGCGGTTGGCGCTGGCCGACGACGTGGTGGTCAATGATGGGCAGCCGGAGGACCTGCAGGTGCAGGTGGAACAGTTGCATGCGCGGTATCTGGGGTTGGCCAGGGGGTGAGGCCTGGTTGCCGGCCAGCGGCCGGCACTACCGAAGCGAATTCTCGCGTGGATCTGGGGATCTGCTGTAGAGCCGAGCCCATGCTCGGCTGCGACCATCAAGCCCAAGTGCGGCGCGGGCTTGCCAATGCGTGCGCCGGAACACGCGCGGGGCGCGGCAGCGATCACGGTGGTGTCGTGTTGGGCCAGTGATGCGATGCTCGCTTGCGGGGGATTCAGTGGCACAAGCGACACAGGGCGCGATGCAAGGTCGGCAGGGTTCGTGCCGACCAAGGTCGGCACCCACCAAAGCAGGTGCCCTTTACAAGGGCTTCGGCGAGAACGTCAGGGTGGCGATCACGCCACGCTCGCCACCGGGGCGCACGCTCACCTGCCAGCCGTACAGATCGCACAGGCGGCTGACGATCGACAGGCCGATACCGCCGCCCTGCGAGTGCCCGGCATGGGTACCGCGGTACCCGCGCTGGAACAGCTTGGCTGCATCTTCCTCGCTCAGGCCCGGGCCACTGTCGGTTACCGACACCGAATTGGTGCCGACGAACACGCGAACCTCGCCATCCTGCGAGTACTTCACGGCGTTGCCGATCAGGTTGCCCAGTGCCACCGACAGCGCGGCTTCGGGCGCATCGATCACCAGATTGCGCTCGCCTTCCAGCGCCAGCTCCAGCGGTTTGCCACCCAGCTGCGCGCGGTGCGCGTCCAGCAGCTGTTCCGCCACGCGGGCGACGTTGCTGGTGCCCTGCCCGCGCTCGTTGCGCGACAGCAGCAGCAGCGCACCGATCAGATCGCTGCACTGCTGCTCGGCGCGCTGGATGCGCTGCAGGCGCTGCAGCACCTTTTCGTCCAGACCCGGCCGGGTCAGCAGCAGCTCGGTGGCACCCCGGATCACCGCCAGCGGCGTGCGCAGCTCGTGGCTGACGTCTGCATTGAACTCGCGGTCGCGCTGTACCACCTCGGTCAGCCGCGACGAATAGTCGTCCAGTGCCTGGGCCAGCTGCCCCACTTCGTCGTCGGGGAAACGTGGCGCCAGAGGTTCGGGATCACTGGTGCCGCCGCGGTAGGCGCGCAGCCGCGCGGCCAGATCCGACACAGGCTTCATCACCTTCGATGCCGACCACCAGCCCAGCACCAGCGACAGCACGCTGAACACCAGCACCGACAGCACCAGCGCGCGGTTGAGCTGCTTGCCGCCGCGCACGCTGTCGGTCATGTCATAGGCGAGGAAGAACCAGGCGTCGTCAGCCTTGCGCACCGCCAGCTTGTAGGCGTAAGGCTGCCCCTGCTCGTCGGTGCCGCTCAGGTTGTAGTTGCCATTCTGCAGGTCGGCCCACTGCGGCCAGGATTCGCGGGCCTTGTCGAACTTGTCCGCCGAGTAGGCGTACGCCCGGATCTGCTGCACGGGCACCGCCGGATTGCGCCCCGGATGCTCGTAGAAGCGGCGCGCGTACTCTTCGATGTTGTGGTTGATCACGTCTTCCACCAACTGGTTCTCCACCCGCATGCGGGCCCAGTTGGTGGCGAACGCGAACAGTGTTGTCAGGCAGAAGCCCAACAACACGAACGACACGATGATGCGGCTGCGCAGGCGCCGCCGATAGGGCGTGCGCCGGCGCTCCCCCTTGGTTGCCACCGAATCAGGCTTCCGGGGTGGCGATGCGGTATCCGATGCCATGGCGGGTCTGGATCAGCGGCACTTCAAACGGCTTGTCGACCACCGCACGCAAGCCATGGATGTGCACGCGCAGCGAGTCCGAGTCGGGCAGTTCTTCGCCCCACACGCGGGTTTCCAGTTCCTGGCGGGTCACCACGGCGGGCGCCGCTTCCATCAGTGCCTGCAGGATCTTCAGCGCGGTCGGGTTGAGCTGCAGCAGCTTGCCCTGGCGGCGCACTTCCAGCGTATCCAGGTTGTATTCCAGATCGCCGGTTTCCAGCACGCGGGTCTGCACGCCCTTGCCGCGACGCGACAGGGCGTTCAGACGCACTTCCACTTCCTGCAGCGCGAACGGCTTGATCAGGTAGTCGTCCGCGCCGGAATCGAAGCCGGCCAGCTTGTTGTCCAGCGAATCGCGGGCGGTCAGCATCAGTACCGGGGTCTGCTTGCGCGCTTCATTGCGCAGCTTGCGGCAGACTTCGATGCCGTCCATGCCGGGCAGATTGAGATCCAGCACGATCGCGTCGAACTCGTGCACCACGGCCAGATGCAGACCGGTAACCCCGTCAGCCGCGAAGTCTACGGTGTGCCCCCGGTCTTCCAGGTAGTCGCCCAGGTTGGCCGCAATGTCGCTGTTGTCTTCGATTACCAGGATTCTCACTGTCACCTCTAATTGACGAATTTGCCAACGCGCTGGGCCTGGCCCATATCACGCTGTGCCTTGTCCTTCCGCCGGGCGCGCTCGGCAACGGTCATGCACTGCGTCGTAGCCCGGTTCGAACCCGTGGCCTTTTCACGTTGGCATATTAGACGACTATCTTCACGTGCCTGTGTCAAAACCGTGTTCACGATCTGCTGGTCGTTGAAGACATCGGTTCGTACCTGTTCAGGCATTGAATCACGGTTCGGATGCTGCTCGACGGCCGTACGCATGCGCACCAGCGCTTCGCGCACGCGGCTGCGGTCGGTCTGCTTCAGTTCGCTGTAGGTCTCGCCATCGTTGAGTTCGATTTCGATGCGCTCGATCTGCTGCTGCAGCGGCTTGCCCGGGATAAAGACCTCACCGGCCTGGTTCGATGCGGAGGCGGCGGTGGCCAGGGTCAGGCCCGAGATCAGGACCGCCGACATCAGAAGGGACTTCATGACAAACGAATCCTTGTTTGAGTTGAGTGCTGACTGTATTCGCACCACCTTCACGCCAGCAAGTGCCATGCGCAGGGGCGTCGGCCGGCCTAGTGGTTGGTGGCGGGGTTGAAGTTGTTGAAGGTGCGCTGGTCGTTCAGCAGTGCCTTGCCCTTTTCCTCGATCCGACGGCGCTCGGCCACGGTCAGGCAGCGGCTTTTAGGCATGTTGCTGCCGGTGGTGCGGGTGTGCTGGCAGATCTGGCGGCTGTCTTCATGCGCCCGGACAAGAACGGTGTTGATTCGCTCCTGGTCGTTGAAGACCTCCGCCTGGACCTGCGGCGGAAGCTCCTGAAGCGTGCGGTGGTCCCCCATACGCTGGGTGATGCGCGCCAAGGCCTGCTGCACCTGGGCACGGTCGTCAGCGGAAATCTCGCTGTATTCGCCGTCGTCGAGGGCCTTCTCAACCCGCCGGACCTGCTCGGCCACCGGTGCCTGCCCGTCCATCTGTATGGCGGTCTTCTCCGGCCTGGCAGAGGCAGCACCAGACAACCCCAGCAACAACGCGATCATCGTGATGCGGTACATCGCCAGCCTCCGGATCCATCCAGGAACGATGGGCGCCACTCTACGGTCGTCACGTTGCCTCCACAAGGGGCCTGCAGTGGGCATAAAAAAGACCCAGGCGGTGCCCCCGCCTGGGTCTGAAGTTGTATCCCGATACCGATCCTGCTGAGAGGCAGAGCTGCGGTTCGCTGAAGGCTACGCCGGGGCCGATTAAAGGCGTGTTAAACCAGGCCTCATTCGCCCATGAGAATCGCAAGCGATTGAACGATCAGGGCTTTTTAAGCTTCTCGACGTGCTCGATGATGCGTGTCGCCACGTCCACCCCACAGGCGGCTTCGATCCCTTCCAGCCCCGGCGTGGAGTTGACCTCCAACACCAGCGGGCCACGGGCGGAGCGGATCAGGTCCACCCCGCATACCGACAGGCCCAGCGCCTTGGCCGAACGCACCGCCACCTGCTGCTCGGCACGGCTGGCCTTGGCGGCCACCGCCGTGCCGCCGGCGTGCAGGTTGGAGCGGAAGTCACCTTCCGGCGCCTGCCGCTGCATCGAGGCCACCACCTGGTCACCGACCACGAAGCAGCGCAGGTCGGCGCCCTTGGCCTCGCCGATGAACTCCTGCATCAGGAAATTGGCATACAGCCCGCGCAGGGCCTCGACGATGCCACGTGAAGCACTGGCCTTCTCGGTGAGGATCACGCCACGCCCCTGGGTACCCTCGTTGAGCTTCACCACGTGCGGCGGCGGGCCCAACATGGAGAGCAGGTCGACAGTGTCATCGGGGTTGTCGCCAAACACCGTGACCGGCATGTCGATCCCCTTGGCCGCCAGCAACTGGTGCGCGCGCAGCTTGTCGCGCGAACGCAGGATCGCATCGGACGGGTTGGGCGTGCGCGCGCCCATCAATTCGAACTGACGCAGCACCGCGGTGCCATAGCGGGTGATGGAGGCACCGATGCGCGGGATGACCATGTCCACGCCGGTCATCGGCCGCCCCTTGTAGTGCATCGAGAAACCATCGGCGGCGATGCGCATGTAGCAGCGCAGCGGATCCAGGATGCGCACGGTGTGGCCGCGCGCGCGCGCCGCCTCGACCAGCCGGCGGGTGGAATACAGGGAGCTGTTGCGGGACAGGATGGCGAGCTTCATCGCGGCAGGATCGGGCGGCAGGCGCGCAGCATAGCGCGGGCGTGTGGCGCTGCGATGATGGATGTACTCAGAGCCGCTGGCGCAACAGTGCCGGTGTCAGCTGCGTCATCTTCAACGTCAGCTTCCGCAGCGACGTTGCATTGGCATAGCCAACCCGCTCGGCCACATCCTCCACCGAAAGATCTGTCCGCTCCAGAAGCCGCTGAGCCATCCGCATCCGTACCGTCTGCACCAGCACCCGTGGCGAACTGCCGGTAACCCGATGGACGCGTCGGGCCAGGGTACGCGCCGTCAGGTGCAGGCGCCGCGCCGCTTCTTCCATGCCCAGAGCATGCGGCAGGCTGGTTTCGATCAACGATTCGAAACGGCGCACGGTGTCGTCATCGTGGTCGGCATCCTGCCAGGCCATGTAGCGCGCCTGGGTGGTGCGGCTGTCCACCAGCAGGAAACGCATGACCGCCTCGGCCACGTCACGCCCGGAGTACTGGCGCACCAGGTGCAGCATCAGATCCATCTGTGCCATTGCTGCCCCTGCCGTGGTCAGTCGCCCCTCCTCTGCCACCATGCAGGCCGGATCCAGCCGTGCCTGCGGGAAACGCCTACGCAGCAGGCCCGCCAATGCCCAATGACTGGTGACACGACGGCCGTCGAGCAATCCGGCCTCCCCCAGCACCAGCACCCCCGAACAGCTGGCGCACACCCTGCCCCCGCTCGCGTGGAAGTGGGCAGCCAAGCGTGCCAGATGCTGGGCATCCGGCATGGCCAACCGGCGCAATGCAATACCGTCGGTGTAGCGGGCATCCAGTCCACATGGCTCGTGCCCGTTGGCATCGAGCATGCCGTCCAGCCCCAGGCTGGGGATGACCAGTACGCCGGCAGCCCCATCGCTGATGCTGGACAGCGGATCGGCCTTCAGCGTCATGCCATTGCTCAACCGCAACTGGCGACGGCTGCCTGCTACTCGCCAGCGCAGCGCCGGCTGACCGAGGCGCTCGGCCGAGCGATTGGCGAAATCCAGTACATCGAGTGTCGCGCCCACGCTGGCGGCCAACGTCCCGTCGAGCACCGCGATGATGAACTCAGGTTTGTCCATTCTGGATTGTTTTTTGTCAATCAAGACACCTCGCAGTGTAGACCAGCAACGCTTTAATAAGTCACGCGGTCATCACATCGGGGGCTTGAGCAATGCAGACAGAGCCACGCAGCACGGTGTTGATGGGCTCGCCTGCAGTACTGCCATCACTGTGGCCAGCCTTCGCCCTGTGCCTGTCGATGGCGGTTGCCAACGGCCTGGGAAGATTTGCCTACGCACTGTTGCTTCCCGCCATGCGCGAGGATCTGCAATGGACCTATGCGCAGGCGGGTTGGCTCAACACGGCAAATGCGCTCGGCTATGTGCTTGGAGCAGGCACCGCCTATGCGCTTCTGCACCGGGTCAGCGCACGCCGCTTGTTCCAGGCAGGCCTGGGGCTGTGCGTGTTCACTCTCGCCGTGACCGGCGCCAGCGGTGCCCTGCCCTGGCTGAGCACCCAACGCGTGCTCAACGGCGTCGGCGCTGCCTGGGTCTCGGCCTGCGGCAGCACGCTCGTGCTGCTGCACTACCGGCATGCACCCAACCGTCGCGGAGCGGCAACCGGTCTGTTCTTCGGAGGCGCCGGCATCGGGATCATTGCCGCGGGCCTGGCCGTGGCGCCGCTGCTGGCCATCCATGGGGCCGCAACCTGGCCAACGGCGTGGCTGGTGCTGGGAGCCGTTGGGCTTCTCGCCTCGATATGGCCAATGACACTGGCCGGCCGAATACAGGAATCAACCGCCGTCACTGAAGGCCACGACCCTGCGCCGCTGCCACTTCGGCACCTGGGCGCCTGCCTGGCAGCCTACTTCTGCTGGGCCGGTGGCTACATCATCTATCTCACTTTCATTTTTGCGTGGCTGCGCGACCACGGACTGTCCTGGCAGCAGGGCATCGCCGTGTGGACGGTGCTGGGCATCGCAATCCTGTGTTCGGGAATGCTCTGGCGGCGCGCGCTGGGTGCATGGCCTGGCGCGCACGTGCTGTCAGCGTGCTGCGCGGTGTCACTGCTGGGCACGCTGGCACCGTTGCTGGGCGGCACGACGGGTCTGTTTGTTTCCGCTGCGGTGTTCGGCTCAAGCGTCTTCATCGCTGCAGCCGCCATCGCGGTCCTTGTCCGGCAGAACCTGCCTGCGGCGCGCATAGGCCGCGCGATGGCCCTGTTCAACCTTGCCTTCGCCGCCGGCCAGGCCATCGGTCCTGTGGCCGCCGGCGCAGTGGCCGATCGTACCGGTCTGGATGGAGCGCTATGGCTCAGTGCCGCGCTGCATGTCGCCGCCGTCGCCCTGCCGTGGGCGGCACGCGCCCCGCGCGGCGCCGGATGAACCTCACCAGCCTCCAAGGAGCTCCGTGTGCGCATTGTCATCTCCCCGCGATTTTCCGAAGTCGATGTGCTCGGGCATGTCACCAACACCGCGCTGCCGGTGTGGTTCGAGCATGGCCGCCTTCCGATCTTCCTGCATTTCAGCCAAACCGGAAACATGCGCGATCTCAGTCTGATCCTGCGCCGTTACGAGATCGACTTCCTGAAACAGATCCGCGCAGAGCACGACGTCGAGATCGACACCCGCATTGATGCGATCGGCCGGTCGTCCTTGTCCATCGTGCAGAACGCCTTCCAATGCGGCCAGCAGGTCGCCAGCGGACGCTGCGTGATGGTCCATTTCGACTACACCGCCAACGCTGCGCAGGAGATCGACGGCGCGCGACGACGCGCCCTGTCGATCTTCTTCACCGAGGAGTACGCCCAGTCACTTGCGATGAAGGAACCATCATGCTGAACAAGACCCACCGCGACACCGAGAGCTTCCTGCGGCAGATCCAGAACGTGCTGCCCGTGTTCGACAGCAATACGCTGCCGCAGGAGCCGCTGCCCAAGGAGCGCTGGGCGCAGCTGATGGACGAGGGCATCTGCCTGCCCGCTATTCCGGTGGCGCACGAGGGGCGGCACAACCACCGCGAAATGTGCGAAGTGATTGAAATGATGTCGGAGTACAACCTGCCGCTGGGCATGTACACGATGATCGTAACCGTGCTTTTCCTGCGCAACGTAGCGCTCAGCGGATCGTCCCGGCTGCAGGCAGAGGTCTTCGAGGACTTCCTCGAAAACCCCGTGATCGGCGGCATCGCCTTCACCGAGCCGGAGCATGGCTCGAGCCTGTCGCGCATGAAGACCACCTACGAAGAACAGGATGGCAGCTACTACGTGCGGGGCAGCAAGCATTGGCAGGCCTTCAGCGCACAGGCAGACTGGTGGATCGTGTGCGCCCGCCAGTACGCCGGAAAACAGTTCGGCTACTTCGTGCACCGGCGCTCGGACGGTGGCTTCGTTACCACCGAGGTCTACGACAGCCTTGGCCTGAAGAACCTGGGATACGGGCTGAACGAAATCGATATCCGGGTCGCCCCCCACCGGCGGCTCGACAAGCGTCGCACGGGACTGGGGGATACAGCCGAGATCCTGTGCGCGTCGAGGTTCAGCAAGGCGGCCATGTCCAGCGGCTTTCTGCGCCGTCTCTACCGGGAAGCGCTGTCGCAGACGCAGAACCGACAGATCGGCGAAGGCTCCCTGTATGACATCGGATACGTGCGCTACAAAGTGTCGCGCATCCGCAACCACTACGTGATCTGCAACGCGCTTTACCACCACCTTCTGCTTGAAGAAGACTACACCTGCGATATCTCCGGCAGCATGTTCGCCTCCCTGGCCACCAAGGTGCTGTCGTCGGAACTGATGCTGGATTCCGCCATCGACTACCAACAGCTGTGCGGCGGAGAAGGCTACCGCACCGGCGCGGACAACATCGCTGCACACGCCCTGCTGGATGCACGGGTGTACACGATCTTCGATGGAACCAATGATCTGCTGTGCCAACACCTGGCAGACATCGCCCTGCATGAGATGCATGTTGGCGGGTTCGCGAATCTGCGCGACGTCCTGCAGGCCAACCCCTACAGCCGCTTCGCTGCGGCTCAGACACCCCAGTTCGACGACATCGATACGCAGCACCTCAACCAGGCAGGCCGGGTTGTTCTGGGGCGGATGCTGTCGCGGGTCTTCGGGCTGGACTGCCTGGTGCGCCGCGCACAGCGCCTGCACCAGATGCCCGGAGCGGGTCTGGTGGCGCGCGACCACGAGTCACAGGCACGCTACGACCGTCGCGACATCCGACAGGCGTCAAAACTGCTGATGCTCAATCTCAATGCGCTGCGGGAAGAGCTCGATTACGTGCAGAGCGACGCATAGCATGAAACAGCGTCGATCACGGGCAGCTGTGGCAGGACCGCGTGGCGCAGCAACGTGGAAACTACACATTGAACCACAGGCTGTGCGGAACCTCGGAGCGTCTGATACTGGCCCGGACCGCAGGATGGAGCGGGCGAAGGGAATCGAACCCTCGTCAGTAGCTTGGGAAGCTACAGCTCTACCATTGAGCTACGCCCGCGTTGCAGTGGAAAGTCTATGCGCTGGGGCCGGTGTTGCGCAATGGTGCCCCCGCATCAGAGCGGGGCCGGAGCCCTTTCGTTGCCGAAAGGGATCCGACCCCGCCTGGTTTCTGCTTAGAAGCTGCCGCTGAAGCTGGCAAACAGCGTCGCGTCCTGGGCACGCTTCTGCCCGGCCGAAGCGCTCAGGCCGAAGTTGCTCTGCAGGCCGAACAGCTCGGTACGGGCACCCAGCACCACGGTGGCGTAGTTCTTGTCGAAGTTCAGGCCCGGCACGCGATAGCTGCCCAGTTCCGGCAGGGTCTGCAGCCAGGCACTGGCCTGCTTGGTGTCTTCGAACTCGTGGTCGTAGGTCACCTGCGCGTAAGGCTTGACGGTGCCGCCATCGAAGCGGGCCTGCCAGCCGATGCGACCGACGGTCGAATCGACGTTCTGGCGGTCGTAGCCCAGTGCGGTGGCCAGCGTGCCGGCGGCAGCGCTTTCGGTGTAACCGTCGATCTTCACCTTCTGCCAGATCACCGAAGCAATCGGACCGTGGCGGAAGCCGCCTTCGGTGCCGAACTCGTAACCGGCGTTCAGGGCAGCGGTCAGGTTGCTGCCGTCCGGCGAACCACCGTGCTCGCGGGTGGCCGGACCCAACTGGACCTTGCGGTTCACGTCATAGGACAACCAGGTGTAGCTGACCTGGCCATTGACCCAGATGCGGTCGTGGTACCAGCCCGCGAACAGACCAGCGGTGGTGTCCTTCTGGGTGAAGTCGCCACGGCTGTTGCCGAAGTCGGCGTTGAGACGGCCGAAGCCGGCGAAGCCGCCGAACACCATGCCGTCGCGTGCCCAGTCGATACCGAACAGGCCGGCGGGCGCCAGGCCGTCGTACAGGTCGGCATGGTCATAACGCTGCAGGTCACCGCGCACGCCGCCCCACCAGGACAGGCCATCGGCCGGGCGACCCCCCAGGTGCATGCTGACCTGATCGGCACGCGAACGGCCGATGGTCTGTGCCGAGTGGCTCAGCACCTGCTGCAGACGCGGGCCTTCCAGCACCGAGACCGCATACTGGCCCAGCAGCTGATGGCCGGCGGTGGTCGGATGCACGCCGTCGGCGAACAGGTAGGTGTTGGCCGCATCCGGGCTGACGTAGCTGGTCGGGTTGCAGCCGATGATGCTCGCAGTGGAGTTGTTCGGATCGATCTTGCAGGCCGTACCGGTGACGTTGGTGAAGCCGTACATGCCCGGGTTGGCAGCGACTTCAGCCAGCACGGTGAAGGTATCGAGCGGAATGAACTCGATGCCGGCCTGCTTCAGGCCACCGTACAGGGCCTTGTTGTAGCCGGCCGACAGCGCCGTGGCGGTGGCGGCATTCGGGCCGCGGAAGGCCGGGGTCAGACCGACGTTGGGCAGGTTCGGCACCAGCACGTACTGCGCACCGGCCTGCTTCAGCGCGCCGACCAAAGCGATCTGATCGGTGACCGCCGCACCGATGATGGCCTGCGCCTGGGCCGGCGCAGCGGCGGCGGCAAACAGGTCATTGGCACCGCCCCAGACGGTGTACAGGGCATTGGCGTCAGCCTTGCCGCCATTTGCGGCGAGGTAGCGGGCGGCCTGCGACTTCAGCGAAGGGATGGTGCCCATCGCGCTCGGCACGTCCACGCCGACGCGGGCGCCGCCAGCAGCGTAGTTGTCGCCGTTCTGGCCATTGCCGTTGGGCGTGCCGTCGAGGCCGTAGTAATTGGCCACCTGTTGCGACCACACCCAACCCGGGTTGGTAGTGAACTGGCCGGTGACCGGACGTACGCCCGGATCCAGCAGCGGGCGGAAATAGCCGGCATCGGTGAGGCTGTCACCGAAGAACACGGCTCTGGAATACGGGGATTCGCCTGCCATGGCCGGTAGCGCGGCCAGCGCGATCGCGGCCGCCATCAGGGAGCGGATCGGGCGTTTGCTGAGCAGCATGTAAAGAACTCCTGTGGGGAAATCGTTGAGGACCCGGCGGACGTACGCCGGCGCACGGTGAATGGTTTCACCGCGCTGCCATTTGCTCACGCTGCGCCGCCGCATGGATTGTCGCCCGAGCACGGCAAAGCCCGCTGTGCCGGAGCTGGCGCCCGGTTCAATTTGCAAACGTTCCGATCCCGGCGGGCCATCAGCGACAATGCAGGGATGAACATCCAGCTCAACGGCGAACCCCGCACCCTGCCCGCTTCGGCGACCCTCCACGATCTGCTCGACGCCGAGCAGTTGCTGCAGCGCCGGGTGGCGGTGGAGGTGAACGGCGAGATCGTCAGCCGTAGCCGCCATGGCGAACATGTCCTGTCCGAAGGCGACGTGGTGGAGATCGTGCACGCACTGGGCGGCGGCTGAGACCTGTCCGGCTTTGCCGGCCTGCGGCCGGCACTACCCACACCGATCCACGGCCTGCACGCCATTGCGTGATCCCATCTTCAGGCGGATAAGCGATAATCGCGCCATGAACGTTCATGTCTCCCCCGATTCGCTGGTGATCGCCGGCAAGACCTATGGCTCGCGGCTGCTGACCGGCACCGGCAAGTTCAAGGATCTGGAAGAAACCCGCCTGGCCACCGAGGCTGCTGGCGCCCAGATCGTCACCGTGGCCATCCGCCGCACCAACATCGGGCAGAACCCGGGCGAACCGAACCTGCTGGACGTGCTGCCGCCGGAGCGCTTCACCATCCTGCCCAATACCGCTGGCTGCTACACCGCCGAAGACGCCGTGCGTACCTGCCGCCTGGCCCGTGAGCTGCTGGACGGCCACAACCTGACCAAGCTGGAAGTGCTGGGCGACCAGAAGTCGCTGTACCCGGACGTGGTGCAGACCCTCAAGGCTGCCGAGCAGCTGGTCAAGGACGGCTTCGAAGTGATGGTCTACACCTCCGACGACCCGATCCTGGCCAAGCGCCTGGAAGAGATCGGCTGCGCTGCGGTGATGCCGTTGGCCGCGCCGATCGGTTCGGGCCTGGGCATCCAGAACAAGTACAACCTGCTGCAGATCATCGAAGACGCCAAGGTGCCGATCATCGTCGACGCTGGCGTGGGCACCGCGTCGGATGCGGCAATCGCGATGGAGCTGGGCTGCGACGGCGTGCTGATGAATACCGCCATTGCCGGTGCACGCAGCCCGGTGCTGATGGCCAGCGCCATGCGCAAGGCGGTCGAGGCCGGCCGCGAGGCCTTCCTGGCCGGGCGCATTCCGCGCAAGCGCTACGCCAGCGCCTCCTCCCCGGTGGATGGGTTGATCGGCTGATGACCAATCCTTTCGACAGCGCCGGTTCCAAGGCCCCGCCCAAGCCCTTCACCGTAAGCGAGGGCCGCCGCGAGGTGCGCAGCTTCGTGTTGCGCCAGGGACGTTTCACCCCCGCCCAGCAGCGCGCGTTCGACGAACGCTGGCCGCGCTTCGGCCTCGACTACACCGGCCAGCCGCGTGACCTGGACGCCACATTCGGGCGCCCGGCACACAAGGTGCTGGAAATCGGCTTCGGCAACGGTGCCGCGCTGCGCTTCGCCGCCCAGCACGACCCGTCGCGCGACTACATCGGCATCGAAGTGCACGCGCCCGGCGTGGGTCGCCTCCTTAACGCGCTGGCCGACGACAACGCCGACCACGTGCGCCTGTACCACCACGATGCGGTGGAAGTGCTGCAGAACGAGATCGCCGACGGCGCGCTGGATGAAGTGCGCATCTACTTCCCGGACCCGTGGCACAAGAAGCGCCACAACAAGCGCCGCCTGCTGCAGCCGGCGTTCGCCGAGCTGCTGGTGCGCAAGCTGCGCCCGGGTGGCCGCCTGCACTGCGCCACCGACTGGGAAGACTACGCCGAGCAGATGTGGGACGTGCTTGATGCCACCGCCGGGCTGGTCAACCGCGCCGGCCCGCGTGGCAGCGTGCCGCGCCCGGACTGGCGCCCGCAGACGCACTTCGAGACCCGCGGCCAGAAGCTCGGCCACGGTGTCTGGGACCTGTTGTACGACCGCACCTGACGATCGCCTGAGGACGCCGCGCCCCACATGGATACCGCGCTGACGCTGACCAACGACATGAAGCTCGTGCTCGGGCTGGTCGGCTTCACGATGGCGATGTTCCTGTTCGAGCGCATCCGCGCCGACGTGGTCGCGCTGGTGGTGCTGGTGGTGCTCGGTGTCACCGGCCTGATCGCGCCGGAGGAAATCTTCGGCGGTTTCTCCGGTAACGCGGTGATGAGCATCATCGCCACCACCATCCTCGGTGCGGGCCTGGACCGCACTGGGGCGCTGAACCGGCTGGCGGCCTGGCTGCTGCGGCGCGGCCACGGTGTCGAGCAGCGTCTGCTGATGATGACCACCGCCATCGCCGGCCTGAACTCGTCCTTCATGCAGAACCCGTCGGTGATGGCGCTGTACCTGCCGGTCGCCTCGCGACTGGCGGCGCGCACCGGGCTGACGATGCAGCGCCTGCTGCTGCCGATCTCGGCGGCGATCGTGATGGGCGGCGCGCTGACCATGGTCGGCAATTCGCCGCTGATCCTGCTGAACGATCTGCTGGCCTCGGCCAACAACAACCTGCCCTCGGGCCTGGCCACCATCGAGCCGCTGCGCATGTTCGCGCCGCTGCCGATCGGCGTGGCCCTGCTGATCGCCTCGCTGCTGTACTTCCGCTACTACGGCGACCGCAAGCTGGTGGAAGAGGAAAGCCTGGTCAACGACGGCGTCACCCCGGCACGCACCGAGAGCTATTTCGCCAAGACCTACGGCATTGAAGGCGATGTGTTCGAGCTGGTGGTGACCGCAGAAAGCCCGCTGGTGGGCATGACCCTGGGCGAGGCCGAAAACCTGCACGATGCGCCGCTGCTGCTGGCCCTGAAAACCGGCAACGACACCCGCCTGGCGCCGCCGGCGGAGATGCGCATCTGGGTCGGCAGCGTGCTCGGTGCGATGGGCCCGCGCGAGCAGATCAACGACTTCGCGCAGAACCAGTTCCTGCGCATGTCTTCGCGGCTGAAGCACCTGGGTGACCTGTTCAACCCCAGCCGTGCCGGCATTTCCGAGGCGGTGGTGCCGCCGACCTCGAACGTGATCGGCAAGAGCGCGGCCGACCTGCGCCTGCGCAAGGAGCGCGGCATCAGCCTGCTGGCGATCAACCGCGACAAGCAGGTGATCCGCGAGGACGCGCGCGACGTGCAGCTGCGCGCGGGCGACATGCTGGTCTTCCACAGCATCTGGACCGACCTGGCGCAGGCCGCCAAGAGCCGCGACTTCGTGGTGGTGACCGACTACCCGACCGGCGAACAACGCCCGCACAAGTTCAAGATCGCGATGGCGATCTTCGCGCTGACCATCCTGATCGCACTGACCAGCAAGCTGCCGGTGGCGCTGACGCTGATGACCGGCGTGGCCGGCATGCTGCTGACCGGCGTGCTGCGCATGGACGAGGCCTATGCCTCGATCAACTGGAAGACGGTGTTCATGATGGCCGGGCTGATTCCGCTCGGCTGGGCGATGGACTCCAGTGGTGCGGCGGCATGGGTGGCCGGCCATACCATCGACAAGCTGCCCACCGGCATCCCGGTGTGGGTGCTGGAGGTGGCGCTGGCGCTGCTGACCACGGCGTTCTCGCTGGTGATCAGCCATGTGGGCGCGACCATCGTGATGGTGCCGATCGCGGTGAACCTGGCGTTGGCAGCGGGCGGCAACCCGACCGCGTTCGCGCTGATCGTGGCGCTGTCCGCCTCCAACAACCTGATGACGGCCTCCAACCCGGTGATCTCGATGATCACCGGCCCGGCCAACTACACCCCGCGCGAGATGTGGCGGGTCGGCGGCCCGCTGTCGCTGATCTACACCTGCGTGGTGGTGTTGATGATCAACCTGATGTTCTGACGGTTGGGTTTGTTGGCAGGGCTGCGCCCTGCACCCGCCGAAGCCGAAGCAACAGCAACAGCAACAGCAATAGCGTGCATTCCGTGGGATGGCGGGGTGGGTCCGGTTGCGGGGGACGCTGCAAGTACGTCCCTGTAAGCTCGGTCGCCGCATCCATGCGGCTCACGCCCCCGCAACCGGACCCACCCCGCCTTCGACAGTTTTCCGCGAGCTGTCGGCGTTCTGCTCTGGTGGGTGTCGACCTTGGTCGACACGGTGGATCCACGCCATGCGTGGATGAATCTCTGGATCCCCATTGATCCTGTGAGTGCGAACCTTGGTTCGCGCACCGGTTACATCAGGCCAGGTAAACCTGCCCGTCGCGCACGTCCACCGGTACGGCGCGCAGGCGGTCGCCCTTGCACGGGCCGGCAATGCAGTCGCCGCTGTCCAGCGTGAACGAGGCGCCATGCGCGGCGCACACCAGGTGGCCTTCGCGGCTCTTCAGGAACTGGCCCGGGGCCCAGTCCAGGCGTCGGCCGGCGTGCGGGCAGATGTTCAGGAAGGCACGCACCTGCGCGCCGTCGCGGTACAGCACCAACGATTCGGCATCGCCATCCACCACCGCTTCGACCTCGGCAAACGCGCCATCGGCAATGGCATCAAGGGCGATCAGGGCAGCAGCGGCAGTCATGGCGAAGGCTCGGACAGTAAACCCGCATTGTCGCACGCCCACTCAGGTGACTGGCTGCAACATGAACACAAGTCATTGATTCGCAATAAGCAAAGGCTATATTTAACGATTTTTTCACTCAATGACAGTGGCGCGTCCCGATACTCTGGTTTCGCTGATCCCAGCCTATCGAGCCGCCATGTTCAATCGCGCATCCGCCTTCAACCAGTTCCGCACCCTGTTCGCGCCGCGCAAGCCGCGTCACCCGCTGGTGCGCGTGGCCGTGGGCCTGCTCGGCCTGGCGATCCTGGCCGCGATGGTGTTCATCGGCGTATTCGTCGGTGCGGCGATGATCCTGGTCGGCCTGGCGTGGAAGCTGCTGGCTTCGCGCAAGCCGGGTGTCGCGCGTCCGGTCGACCCGACCGTGGTCGAGGGCGAGTACCGCGTGGTGCGCAAGCCGGTGCTGCCGGCCTCGCGCTGATCCACGTCTTCCGCGCCCGCTGACGGCGGGCGCCATGCGTTCTAGACTGCGGGCACGCCCTTCCTGGATGCCCGCATGTCCGATGTCTCCGATGTGATCCCCGCCGTAACCCTGCCGCGTGTGCCGGTAGCCGGTGGCGGCAGTTTTCCCGTGCACCGCATCTACTGCGTCGGCCGCAACTTCGCCGACCACGCCCGCGAAATGGGCGCGGCGGTGCCGGCAGCCGATGATCGCGGCCGCCCGATGTTCTTCAGCAAGCCGGCCGATGCGATCGTGGTCGGCCACGACGATGCCATTCCCTACCCGCCGGCGACCGCCAACCTGCACCACGAAGTGGAACTGGTGGTGGCGATCGGCCGTGACGCACCCGCGGGCGAGCTGGCCGTGGCCGACGCCGACGCGCTGGTCTACGGCTACGCCGTCGGCCTGGACCTGACCCGCCGCGACCTGCAGGCCGCGGCCAAGGACAAGGGCCACCCGTGGGATGCAGCCAAGGGCTTCGATGCCTCCGCGCCGATCAGCGAGATCGTGCACGCCGAGGAAGTGGGCGACCTGGCCGCGCTGAACCTGTCGCTGGAGGTCAACGGCGAAGTGCGCCAGCAGGCGCTGCTGGACCAGATGATCTGGAACGTGCCGGAGATCCTGCATGAGCTGTCCAAGCTGTGGCAGCTGCGTGCCGGCGACCTGGTGTTCATGGGCACCCCGTCCGGGGTGGCTGCACTGAAGCCCGGCGACCGCTTCAGTGCCCGCCTGGAAAACGTGGCCGAGCGCCACGGCGTGATCGCCGGCTGACATCACCTGCGCTACCCTGCGCGCTGTCCACTTCCCCACCGGAGAAAAACAACAATGGGAATGCTCACCGAGTTCAAGGAATTCGCGATGCGCGGCAACGTCATCGACCTCGCCGTCGGCGTGGTGATCGGCGCGGCCTTCGGCAAGATCGTGACCGCGCTGGTCGAGAAGATCATCATGCCGCCGCTGGGCCTGCTGATCGGCAAGGTGGATTTCTCGCAGCTGGCGTGGACGCTGTCGCCGGCCCGCATCGGGCCGGACGGCAAGGAGATTCCGGCGGTGGTGATCGGCTACGGTGACTTCATCAACACGCTGATCCAGTTCGTGATCGTGGCCTTCGCCATTTTCCTGGTGATCAAGGTGATCAACCGCCTGTCGCGCAAGAAGGAAGCCGCTCCCGCTGCGCCGGCCGAGGAAGTGGTGCTGCTGCGCGAGATCCGCGACAGCCTGAAGAAATAAGGTATCGGGCGCCTACGGGCGCCCCGCTTTCCTGTAGAGCCGAGCCCACGCTCGGCTGCCTTCGTGCGTAGAGTCGAGCTTGCTCGACTGCCCGGAACAATCAGTCGAGCAGGGCTCGACTCTACAGAAGCACACGAAAGCCCCGCCCCGGCGGGGCTTTCGCTTTGCCGGACGTGGCGGAAAACAGCGTTCGCGCCAGCCATGACCTCCCGCCCATGCGCGCGGCTGAACGACTGTTAAGCTCCAAGGCTTAGGTCCCTTCCCGGAGTTGTCCATGCGTCGCCGCGTCCTTGCCATCGCATCCTCCCTCGCCCTGCTGGCCGCCCCGGCCTTCGCGGCGCCACGCATCACCACCCTGCCCCCGGCCTCGCTGGCCACCGCCGCGCAGCTGCGCGATCAGGCGCTGACCGATGACACTGGCTGGAAGGTGGTCGAATCGCTCACCACCGAGATCGGCCCGCGCATCGCCGGCGGCGAAGCCGACGCCCGTGCGGTGGCCTGGGCCGAAGCCAAGTTCAAGGCGCTGGGCTTCGACAAGGTGTGGAAGGAGCCGGTGACCTTCCCGAAGTGGGAGCGCCGCAGTGAACACGCCGCCGTGACCGGCAGGAACCCCCAGCCGCTGCAGATCACCGCGCTGGGGGGCAGCCCGGGCGGCACCGTGGAAGCCGAGGTGGTGCGCTTCGCCGACCTGGCCGCGCTGCAGGCCGCACCGGCCGGTTCGCTGAAGGGCAAGATCGCCTTCGTTGATTACCAGATGCTGCCGTTCCGCGATGGCCGCGACTACGGCCGTGGCGGCGCGATCCGCAGCAAGGGCCCGTCCGAGGCGATCCGCAAGGGCGCAGTGGGCTTCCTGATGCGCTCAGCCGGTACCGACTCGCACCGCGTGCCGCACACCGGCATCACCCGCTTCGACGATGGCCTGACCCCGGTGCCGTCGGCGGCGCTGTCGGTGCCCGATGCAGACCAGCTGGCCCGTCTGCTGGCGCGCGGCGCGACCACCGTGAAGGTGGCGCTGGACTGCGGTTGGGATGGCACCGCCACCTCGTACAACGTGATCGGTGAGATCACCGGCCGCACGCTGCCGAAGGAAGTGGTCGTCATCGGCGGCCACCTGGATTCGTGGGACCTGGGCACCGGCGCGGTGGATGACGGCGCGGGCGTGGGCATCACCATGGCCGCAGGTCATCTGATCGGCCAGCTCAAGCAGGCACCGAAGCGAACCATCCGCGTGGTTGCCTTCGCCAACGAAGAACAGGGCCTGTATGGCGGCAAGGCCTATGCCGAAGCGCACGCGAAGGACGTGGCCCTGCACCAGCTGGCCGCCGAGAGCGACTTCGGCGCAGGCCGCATCTACGCCTTCAATACCGGTTCGCCGAACCCGGAAGGCTCGCGCGAAGCGACCAGGCAGATTGCCGAAGTGATGAAGCCGCTGGGCATCGAGTACCAGGCCGACAAGGGTGGCCCGGGCCCGGACGTCGGCCCGCTGGCCGCCAAGGGCGGTGCGTGGGCGTGGCTGGCGCAGGATGGCTCGGACTACTTCCACCTGCACCACACCGCCGACGACACGCTGGACAAGATCGACCCGAAGGCGCTGGCGCAGAACGTGGCCGCCTACACTGTGTTCGCCTACCTGGCGGCGGAAGCCGATGGCAACTTCGGCAGCGAGGCCAAGGCGACCACGCCGCCGAACGAATGATGCGGTAGCGCCGGGCCATGCCCGGCGAGCGCAACGCCAGGAGCGGTGCGAACCAAGGTTCGCACCCACCAAGGCAGATTTCGCACCCACCAAGTCAGATCCCGCATCGGTAGCGTCGGGCCATGCCCGGCAAGCGCAGCGGCACGAGCGGTGCGAACCAGGGTTCGCACCCACCGGGCGTCACTCAGCCGCGGTGGCTCGCCCACTGCGCCAGCAGCACGGCCGTGGCGGAAGCGACATTGAGGCTTTCAACCGCGCCGCTGCCGGGGATCGAGACCTGCAGATCGCACTGGCTCGCCAGGCCACGGTCCATGCCCTCGCCTTCGGCGCCCATCACGTACACCAGCCGGTCTGGCAGGGACGCACGGAACACGTCATCACCGCCCTCGACCAGGGTTGCGGCCAGGCCGAAGCCAGCAGCGCGCAGCTGTGCCATCGCCTCTGCGGTCTCCGGCAACTGCACCAGCGGCACCGACTCCGCCCCGCCTTCAGCCACGCGTGCGGCGGCACCGGACAGCGCCAGTGTGCTGCCGGCCGGCAGCAGCAGCGCCTTGACGCCGAAGTGCGCGGCCGAGCGCAGGATCGCACCGAAGTTGTGCGGATTGCCGACGCCGTCCAGCCACAACGCCAGCGCCGGGCCTTCGCCGAGATCCTCCAGCCACTGCGCCAGCGGCACGACCGGCGCGCGCAGCACGTCGGCCACCAGGCCTTCGTGGTGCGTGGTAGCGGCCAGCTTGTTGAGGTCACCCTCCTCCACCACGCGATAGCCCACGCGGTTGGCCACGCACCACTTCAGCACCGGCTGCATGCGCGGAATCAGCGCGTCCACCAGATACAGCTTGCGCAACGCCTGCGGGCGCTTGGCGAACAGGGCCTGCACGGCGTTCCAGCCATACAGGCGCAGTTCGTCGTTGCCGCGCCCCGGTGGCGGCGGGGTGCCGCCCTCACGCGGTGGCAGCGGGGTGGCCCGCGGCGGTCGCGACGACGGGCGGCGGGCGTTCTTCCAGGGATCATTCACTACGGGACAACTCCAGCTTGCGTTGACGCCAGAAATCGGCGTTCTTGATGCCCAGGGCATCGGGGTCGAAGGTCGGATCGAGGCCGAGCTTCTTCTGTCGTTCGTAATCACGCAGGGCCAGCATGGCCGGCTTCTGGATGATGAGGATGGCAATGATGTTCAGCCAGGCCATCAGGCCCACGCCGATGTCACCCAGCGCCCAGGCCAGGGTTGCATTATGGAACGCGCCGAACACCACCATGCCGATGATGCCCAGGCGCAGCAGCAGCACGGTCAGCGGGCGCTTCTTGTTGTGGTTCACATAGCTGAGATTGGTCTCGGCCATGTAGTAGTACGCCATGATGGTGGTGAAGGCGAAGAAGAAGATGGCGATCGATACGAACGCCGAACCCCAGCCCGGCAGCACCGCTTCCACGCCGGCCTGCGCGTAGCCCGCGCCTTCCGGAATGCCGGCCAGGCCCTGGAAGATCGGCTCGGCGCCGGCCACGGGCGAGTACACGTTGTAGGTGCCGCTGGCCAGGATCAGGAACGCGGTGGCGGTACACACCATCATGGTGTCGAAGTAGATGGCGAAAGCCTGCACGTAACCCTGCTTGGCCGGGTGCGAGACTTCCGAGGCGGCTGCCGCGTGCGGGCCCGAGCCCTGGCCGGCTTCGTTGGCGTAGATGCCGCGCTTGATGCCCCACTCCACCGCCAGGCCCATCATCGCGCCGAACGCGGCGTGGGTGCCGAAGGCGCTCTTGAAGATGATGCCGAACATTTCCGGCACGCGGTCGTAGTTGATGATCATGATGACGATGGCCATCAGGATGAAGCCGGCGGCCATGAACGGCACCACCACTTCGGCGAAGTTGGCGATGCGCTTGACGCCGCCGAAGATCACCACGCCCAGCAACAGCGCGACCACGATGCCGATGCCCAGCTTCAGCGCCTGCACCGATTCCATGCCGAAGGCCTGGCCATCGAGCGGGCCGCACAGTGCGGTGCCACGGCAGGCGTTGATGATGCTGTCGGCAATGGCGTTGGCCTGCACGCCCGGCATCAGGAAGCCGGCGGCGATGATCGTGGCGATGGCAAAGGCCAGCGCGTACCACTTCAGGCCCATGGCCTTTTCGATGTAGTACGCCGGGCCACCGCGGTAGCGGCCTTCGGCGTCCTTGGTCTTGTAGATCTGCGCCAGGGTGCATTCCACGTACGACGTGGACGCGCCTAGGAAGCCCATCACCCACATCCAGAAGATGGCACCGGGGCCGCCGAAGGCGATGGCGGTGGCCACGCCGGCGATGTTGCCGATGCCCATGCGGCCGGCCATCGACATGGCCAGGGCCTGGAACGAGGACACGCCGGCGTCGGATTTCTCACCCTTGACGGTGAGGCGGCACATCTCGAAGAAGCCGCGGATCTGCATGAAGCGCGTGCGCAGGCTGAAGAACAGGCCGGCGGCCAGGCACATGAAGATCAGCGCCTTGCTCCAGATGATGCTGTTGATGAAATGTACGGTAGCTTCCACGCGCTCTCTCTCCAGTCGGCGGGTTGTAAGGACGTCCCGTCGGCTGGAAGGGACCGGTCGATTCTCCCTGATCGAAGGCCGCTGCGGTAGCGCTGTTTTGTAGAGCCGAGCCCATGCTCGGCTTGGGCCCCGAGGGCAGCCGAGCATGGGCTCGGCTCTACAGCGGCCAGCCCGCGTCTTCAGGGCAGCTGCGTGCGTACCCGGGCGAACCGGCGCAGGTCGTGCAGGACGCCGCGCTTGTAGACCGCGCAGCGCTCCACGCCTTCTTCCTGGAAGCCGTTCTTCTCCAGCACCCGGGCCGAGCCGAGGTTGAAGTCGACCACGGTGGCCTGCAGCCTGAACAGGCGCAGTTCGTCCATTACCCACGGTGCGAACTGGCCGACCACGCGGGTCATCACGCCCTGGCCCCAGTAGGCCTGGCCCAGCCAGTAACCCAGTTCGGCGGTATGCCCACGTTCGGCCACGCCCTGCTGGGCACCGACGCTGCCGCAGGCCTGGCCGTCTATCTCGATGGCCAGGTTCAGGGTGCCGGGGGCCAGCACGCGGCCCGCGAGGAAGGCCTCGCCATCCTCGCGCGTGTACGGGTACGGAAAGCGATCACGCAGGCCCCGCGACACTTCGGCGTCGTTGGCATGGCGCAGCAGCGATTCCAGATCATCCGGGCGCCAGGGGCGCAGCTGGAAGCCGTCGCCCCGCAGCAGAGTGGTCGGATCAGGCATGGCCGCCCACCGAGGGCGATTCCGCTTCCTGCTTCTCCAGTTCGCGCTTCACCGCTTCCGGCGAGCGGGTGTAAGGGGCCAGCCGCGCGTAGAACGCCGGCACCACGAACAGCGACAGGAAGGTGGACAGGGTGACGCCGAAGATGATCACGATGCCGATCGTGCCACGGCTGGCCGAACCGGGGCCACCGGCCACCACCAGCGGAATCGCACCGACCACGGTGGCGATGGAGGTCATCAGGATCGGGCGCAGGCGCACCATCGCCGATTCGATGATCGCTTCGCGCACGGTTCTTCCGTCGTCGCGCAGCTGGTTGGCGAATTCGACGATGAGGATGCCGTTCTTCGCTGCCAGGCCGACCAGCATGACGATGCCGATCTGGCTGAACAGGTTCACCGTGCCGCCGCTCACCCACAATCCGACCAACGCGCCGAGCACGCCCAGCGGCACGGTCAGCATGATGGTCAGCGGGTGGATGAAGCTCTCGAACTGCGCGGCCAGCACCAGGTAGACCACCAGCAGGGCCATCGCGAAGGTCAGCAGCACCGCGCCGCCAGCGCTCTGGTACTCGCGCGATTCACCCTTCCAGTTCACCTGCGCGTACTGCGGCAGCTCTTCGCGCGTGACCTGCTGCGCCCAGGCGATGGCCTCACCCAGCGGATAGCCCGGCGCCAGGCCGGCGCTGATGGTGATCGAACGCAGTCGGTTGAAGCGGTTCAGGGTGCCGGCCTCGGCCACTTCGCTCAGTGTGACCAGGTTGGACAGCGGCACCAGTTCGCCGGAGGTGGCGCGCACGCGGATCGCGGCCAGGTCGGCCGGGCTGGCACGGCCATCGCGACCGGCCTGCACCAGTACGTCGTATTCCTCGCCGTTGTCGACGAAGGTGGTGACACGGCGCGAACCCATCATGGTTTCCAGCGCCGAACCGATCGCGGTGACCGGCACGCCGAGGTCGGCCGCACGCTGGCGGTCGATGTTCACCCGCATCTGTGGCCGGGTTTCCTTGTAGTCCGAGTCCGGGCCGACCAGGCCGGGATTGTCGGCCATGCGCAGCAGAATGCGGTCGCGCCACTGCGCGATCTCGGCGTATTCCGGGCCACCCAGCACGATCTGGAACGGCTGCCCGCCACTGCGCACCAGGCCGCCACCCACCTGGGTGCGCACGCGCACGCCACGGATGGTGTCCAGCTCCTTCTGCAGTTCGTTGGCGACTTCCGGCGTGCCTTCGCTGCGCTGACGCCACGGCTGCAGGAACACGCTGACGCGGCCGGTGTGCATTTCCTCGCTGGCGCCGAAGCCGCCGGGCACGCGCGGGTTGGCGCGCACGATCGGCTTGTCCGCGCCCACGTGCGGCGCCAGCAGCGCTTCCACCTGCTGCACCTGCTGCACGGTGTAGTCGTAGCCGGCGCCTTCCGGTCCATCGATCATGATCTGGAACGAACCGCGGTCTTCGGCCGGCGCCAGTTCCGACGGCAGCACCTTCATCAGCAACCAGCTGGACGCCAACGCAGCAACCATCACCAGCAGATAGATCCAGGTGCGATCCACATGATGATCGAGCACCCGCCCATAGGCACCCGCCAGGCGTTCCAGGTTGCGATTGATGAAGCCGTGCAGGCCGCGCGGTGCCTGCCCGGTATGCGGCTTGAGCAGCTTGGAGGCCATCATCGGCGTCAGTGTGAGCGCCACGAACGCCGACAGCGCCACTGCGGCGGCCAGCGCCACTGCCAGTTCGCGGAACAGGCGCCCGGTGTTGCCTTCCAGGAAACCGACCGGCAGGAACACCGCCACCAGCACGGCGGTGGTGGCGATCACCGCGAAGGCGACCTGCGCCGTACCCCGCTTGGAGGCCACCAGCGGCGGCTCGCCCAGGTCGATGCGGCGCTGCACGTTCTCCACCACCACGATCGCATCGTCCACCACCAGGCCGATGCACAGCACCAGAGCAAGCAGGGTCAGCAGGTTGATCGAGAAGTCGAACGCATACAGCGCGATGAACGCCGCGACCAGGCACACCGGTACCGTCACCGCCGGAATCAGTGCGGCGCGGAAGCTGCCGAGGAACAGCCAGATCACCGCCAGCACCAGGATCATCGCCTCCACCAGCGTGGCGTAGACGCGGTCCACGGCGGCTTCGATGAAGGTGGTGTTGTCGAACGCAACGAAGATCTGCGTGCCCTTGGGCAGCGACAGCGCCACACGCTCGGCTTCGGCACGCGCAGTGCGCGCCACGTCCAGCGAGTTGGCGGTGGAGGTCTTGACGATGCCCAGGCCGATGCCCGGCTCGCCGTTGCTGCGGTAGTACGCGCGACGCTCGGCCGAGGCCAGCTCGATCTTCGCCACGTCGCCCATGCGCACCACGTAGCCATCGCGGCCCTTGCCCAGCGGGATGGTCGCGAAGTCTTCCGGCTTGATGTAGTTGCGCTCCACGCGCAGGGTGAAATCACGGTCGGTCGACTCGATGCGCCCGGCCGGCAGTTCCACGTTCTCGTTGCGCAGCGCGGTTTCCACGTCGCCGGTGGTCAGCCCGCGTGCGGCCAGCTGGTCACGGTCCAGCCAGATGCGCATTGCATAGCGCTGGCGGCCGCCGATGCGGACCTGGGCCACGCCGTCGAGGCTGGAGAAGCGGTCGACCACGTAGCGGTCGGCGTAGTCGCTCAGCTCCAGCGTGTCCATGGTCGAGGAGACCATGTTGAACCAGATGATCGGGTCGGCATCGCTTTCGACCTTGGCGATTTCCGGCGGCCGCGCTTCTTCCGGCATGCGGTCGGCGACACGGCTGACCGCGTCGCGCACGTCATTGGCCGCCGCTTCGATATCGCGGTTGGAGGTGAACTCGATGCTGACCTGCGAGCGGCCGTTGGTGCTGCGCGCGTTGATCGTATCGATGCCTTCGATGCCGGCCAGCGCATCTTCCAGCACCTGGGTGATGCGGCTTTCGATGACCGCTGCCGAGGCGCCGGTGTAGTCCACCGATACCGAGACGATCGGCGGATCGATGGCGGGCAGTTCGCGCAGGGTCAGGCGGGTGAAGGACATCACGCCCAGCACCAGCAGCAACAGGCTCATCACCACGGCGAACACCGGCCGCTGGATGGAGACGTCGGACAGCTTCATCCGCCGTGGCCCTCGGCCGCGACCGGTGCAGCGGCGTCAGCGGGCTTTGCACCGCTGGCCGGTGCCGCATCCTTGGCCGCGACCTTCAGGCCTGCGCGCAGCTTGCCGGTGCCATCGACCACGATGCGCTGACCGGCTTCCAGGCCTTGCTTGATCTCAACCACGCCGGCGCGGCGCGCACCGGTCACCACGTCCACGCGCTCGACGCTGTCGTCGCTCTTGATGCGGTACACGAACGTGTCGCGGCCCACCTGCACCACGGCGATTTCCGGCACCACCAGCGCCGGGCGCTCGGGGCGGAACAGGCGCACGTCCAGCAGCATGCCCGGGCGCAGCGCGTGGTCGCTGTTGGCGAAATCGCCGCGCACGGTCACCGCACGGGTCGCCGGGTCGATGCGTGCGTCGATGGTGCTGACCACGCCCTCGAAGGTGCGGCCCGGCCACGCCACGCTGGTGGCGCTGACCTTGTCACCGACGCCCAGCGCGGCCAGTTCCACTTCCGGCACCTGGAAATCGATGTGCATGTGCTCGATGTCGTCGAGCGTGGCGATCACCGTGGTCGGCGTCAGCAGCGTGCCCGGGCTCACCTGGCGGATACCCAGGACCCCAGCGAACGGCGCACGCACGCGGCGGTCGCCGATATCCGCCTGCATCTGCGCCACACGCGCCTCGGCGGCATCGCGGATCGACTTCTGCGTATCCAGCGTGGCGCTGGACACCAACCTCTGGGAGGCCAGCTCGCGCTGGCGCTTGTACAGCTGGTCGGCCTCGTGGAAGGTGGCCTGCGCCTGCACCAGCGCAGCCTCCTGGGCCTGTCCGCGCAGGGTCACGATCGGTGCGCCGGCGGCGATGTGCTGGCCGCTTTCGAAGTGCACCTTCTCGACGATCTCGCTGACCTTGGCGGTGACGCTGATCGACTCGCGTGCCTTGGCCGTGCCCAGTGCCTGCAGGGTGTCGTTCCACTGCGTGGGCTGCACCACCTGCGCGGTGACCGGCACCGCTTCTCCCTGCCGACGCGCGGCGGCCTCCTGTTTGCCTGCGCACCCGGCCAGCACGGCCAGGCTGAGGCCAAGGGCCAGGGTCGAAGCGATACGAGCCAACATGAATGGTCCTGATTGATCCACGGCCGACGAGTGTAGGCAAGGGCCCGCAAAAGCGGTATGTGCCAAGCGTTTACCAGCGTGGAACCAGTGCCGTGATAGCGCCCGGAATCCGTTCCGTGCAAGGCGGGTCGTGGCGATGTCGGCGTGTGTCGAGGTGTATCCAGCCGTGCACCGCAGGCGTTGCCATCGTAGAGTCGAAGCTGCCCGGCAGAGGGCGTCGGGCGGGGACGGATCCTGGCGGGGATCCGGCCCCGGTTTTTTTTTACACCCGGCGGATCAGTACCGGTAGTTCACCTTCATCCACAGGCTGCGGCCCGGCTCGTTGATGCGCACCGGATCGGCCGGGAAGCCGAAATCGGCGCTGCCGGCCAGGTTCAGATGCTCGCTGTAGGCACGGTCGAACAGATTGTCGACACCCGCGCTGAGCTGCAGCTGCGAACTGAAGCGGTAGGCCGCATTGAGCGCGAAAGTGGCGAAGCCGGCACTCAGCCCGAGATCCTGGGCGACGACGTTGCCTTGGCCATCTGCGACACGATGCTGGTGGGTCACCGCGCGCAGCAGCGCACCGGCACTCCAGCGCTGGCCCTCCCAGTTCGCGCTCAGGCGTGCTTCCAGCGGTGGCATCTGCGGCAGCGGGCGATGCTGGTCGCGGTTCTCGCCCCAGGCATAGGCCAGCGTGCCGCCCAGCGTCCATTGTTCGGCCACGCTCACTTCCAGGCCCGCCTCGGCACCAGCGATACGCGCATCAACGTTGCTGGCCTGGCTCATGCCCATCATGCCGCTGCCGTGGTAGGTGAACAGGATGTAGTCCTGGATCTGCCCGGCATACGCCGAAACCCACGCCTGCACGCGCGGTCCCTTGTACTGCAGGCCGACGTCGAGCTGGGTGGTGCGTTCGGGCCGCACGCCGGTGAACGCGTTCACCGCGCCGGCCGGGCCATGGTTGGGCGAGAACAGCTCCCAGTAGTCGGGCATGCGCTCACTGTGGCCGAGACCGGCATACCAGGTCAGACCGTCGGCCAGGTCCTGCTCGTAGCGCAGGAAACCGCTGCCGAGCCATTCCTTGCGGCGCTGGCCCGCAGTCGGATTGGGCATGTTCCCCATCATGCCGCGGATCGATTGCCGCTCATCGCGCACGCTGGCGCGGTCAATGCGCAGGCCACTGATCCAGCGCTGGTCGGTGCCGGCGCCCAGGGTCAACTCGGTGAACACGCCATAGCGGCGGAAGTTGGCATCGGTCTCCCAGGCGGCCTGTCGGTAAGTGTCGCGGCCCATGCCCATGCGGCCACGATGGCGGCTGTCCTCGCCATCCACACCGGCCACCAGCTGCACGTCCTGCCAGCGCCACTCGGAACTGACCCGGCCGCCCTGGGTACGGCGATCCACGTTCGACGCCATCGGCATCGGCATCATGCTGTACGGGTTCGGCGTGCGCAGCGTGTAGTTGTCCATCACGTGGTCGGCCTCGTTGTAGTACACGTTGGTCTGCAACGTGTCCCACGCACCGGGAAGATTTCGTTTTTCGAAGCGCGCGGCATAGCTGGTGCGTTCGAACGCGGCACCGTCCATGCCGCGCCCGGCGTAACGCGCGATGGCATCACCGGCACCGGCGGAAATCTCCAGCAGCGTGTCGGCATCCGGCGTCCAGCCGATGGCCACGTCGCCATTCCACTTGCGCCACTTCGAGGGCACCACATCACCGTGGCCATCCTTGTAGTCGTCAGCTTCGGAACGGTTGCCGCTGGCGCGTACATAGCCGGTCGGATTGCCCAGGGTCAGGTCCAGCACCTGGTCGTTGCGGTTGCGCGAGCCAACCAGCGCACTGGCGTCCGCCCGCAGGCCAGACTCCTCGAAGCGCGGCGTATCGCGTTCGAAGCGCACGGTGCCGGCCGAGGCACCGGCGCCCCAGCGCACGCTCTGCGGGCCCTTGATGATGGTCAATCGGTCGAAGCTCTCCGGCGCGATGTAGGACAGCGGATTGTCCATGCGCGATGGGCAGGCGCCGATCAGGTTGCCATCGTTGCTGAGGATGTTCAGGCGCGAACCGAACATGCCGCGCAGCACCGGGTCACCGTTGGTGCCACCGTTGCGGATGGCGGAGAAGCCGGGAACGGTCTTCAGGTAATCGGCGCCATCACTGGCGGGTACCGGCTGCCGCGGCAGGCGCGGATCGGTCACCCAGTGCAGTGGCGACGAGGGCGCGGCGGCGGTGACCACCATCGTGTCGAGGGTACGCGCCTCTTCGGCGGGCGCAGCGTGGGCCAGCGTTGCAGCCACGGCCAGGCCAAGGGCAACCGGCAGGCGCGCGCAAGCGCCCGCGGGGCGGGAAGTCATTTTCATCGGAACAGCTCCAAGGTACGCACGCGCGCACGGCGCCGGTCAGGCGTCGTGCGGCAGATTCGATAGGGACATCAGCGAACGATGGAGAAACGCGGCGGCCCACGCGCGGCATGCGCCGGCCAGCGCAACGCGGGCAGTACCTGCTGAGACCACGGGAACACCAGGCGCGGCCGCCACAGCAGCGGCAACAGCAGCACCAGTACCGCCAGCCATGGCAGCAGGCGCATCGCCAGCACGCAGTATTCGCAGGCTTCGCCGTGCATGGCGTGGGGGTCGGGCGGACGGTCAGGCGCTACCGGTGAAGACCCGTGTTGATCGTGCCCGGCCATGGCCATGCCGTGCATGTCATGGCCCATGGCAGCGTGGTCCATGCCTGCCATCGCGACGTGCTCCATCGGCTGCGCCTGCAGCGCGCGACTGACCAGTGGCGCAAGCACCATCAGCAGCGTCGCCAGGACGGCGAGCTGGAGCAGAAGGCGCTGCGGGCGGGACAGGCGGGTCACCCCGCTAGTGTAGATGCGGGTCCAGGGTTGCTCGTGCGACGAACCGTCGCAGGAGGGGGTTTATCGGCAGGGCTTGCAGCCCTGCACCCGCTGAATCAACGTCAACGTCAACGTCAAAAGCGGGCAATCCGTGGGATGGCGGGGTGGGTCCGGTTGCGGGAGACGCCGTAAACCCGTCCCTGGGGGCTTGGCCGCGGCATCCATGCCGCGGACACTCCCGCAACCGGACCCACCCCGCCTTCGACAGATTTCTGCGATCTGTCGTAGATCCACGCTATGCGTGGATGAATCTCCATCGGAATCGAATATTTCGAGAATTGAACAAAGAGCATCCACGCATGGCGTGGATCTACCGTGTCGACCAAGGTCGACACCTACCAACAGCCGCCGGAATCTGTCAGAGGTGGGGCGGTGTCGGAGTGCGGGGTGTCAGCCGCATGGATGCGGCTGCCAAGCTTACAGGGACGTACTTGCAGCGTCCCCGCACTCCGACACCGCCCCGCCAACCCACGGAATGCCGCTTCTGCTGTTGCTGTTGCTGTTGCTGTTGCTTGAATGCCGCGGCAGGTGCAGGGCTGCAGGCCCTGCTCGACCCACCTCACACCGTGATGGTCTGGGTCAGTGACTCCCACGTCGGTGGCACCGGCCACGCCGCCGCCTGGTTGCCATCCAGCACCCTGCGCAGGTCGCGCGGATCAATCTGCGGTGCCAGCACATGCACCAGCTCCAGCGCGTAATCACGCAGCACACGGTCGCGCGGCAGCACCGCCCAAGCAATGCACTCGGTGATCGGCTCCGGGGCCGGCCACGAGCGCAGGTCTTCATCGTTGGAACTGACCGCCATCTCCGCCAGCAGGCCTACACCCAGACCGGTACGCACGTAGGTCTTGATCAGATCCGCATCGAGCGCGGTCAGTGCCAGGTCGGGCGCCAGCCCATTGGCGGCGAAGGCGCGCTGCAGCGACGAGTTCGGACGGGTCGATGACTCGTAGCTGATCAATGGCTGGCGGGCCAGCGCGGCCAGATCCGGGGCGCGGCCGGCGCGGTCCAGCGGGTGACCCTTCGGCACCACCACCAGCCGCCGCCAGCGGAACAGCGGCACCGCGATGCCATCGGTGGGCTCACCGCCGGCGGTGCTGATGATGGCGATATCGGCATCACCCTGGTTCAGGCGATCCAGCGCATCGGCTTCGCCGGCCTGCTGCAGGTGCACGCTCACCTGCGGGTAGGCCTGCTTGATCGCCGCCACCGCCGGCGGCAGCACGAAGCGCGCCTGGGTGTGGGTGGTGGTCAGGATCAGCTGGCCCTGGCTCTCGCGGCGCTGGTTGGCTGCATAGGTGCGGATGTTGTTGGCCTCGGCCAGTACCGCACGGGCGCGGGCGATGACCTCGGTGCCGGCCGGGGTAACCGACTCCAGGCTGCGGCCCTTGCGTACGAACAACAGGAAGCCAAGCTCGTCCTCCAGCTGCTTGAGCTGCTTGGACAGGCCGGGCTGGGTGGCATGCACGCGCGAGGCAGCCAGCGTGATGTTCAGCTCGGCGTCGGCGATGGCAACCAGATAGCGCAGCTGGGTCAGCGTCATGGGAGGCAGGCGGCGTGGGGCGGAGGTCCACTCTAGGGTCATTTGCCGTCACCAGCTTATAACCAAAGGTTGTTTAAGAAAGGTATCTGGTCATTTCCGGGCGTCATATGCCGGCGCTACGGTCAGCCGGCAGCCGCTGGCCTGAACAGCCAGCCCTCCCCCTTCGCCCGCCGAAACCCGGCGCGGCCCCGTTTCCGGAGCGCTTCCATGGCCCTGTACGACTCCATCCTCGATACCGTCGGCAACACCCCCATCGTCAAGCTGCAGCGCCTGGCGCCACCGCAGGTCAGCGTCTACGCCAAGGTCGAGTCGTTCAACCCGGGCGGCTCGGTGAAAGACCGCCTGGCGCTGGCGATCATCCTCGACGCCGAAGCGCGCGGGGTGCTCAAGCCGGGCGACACGATCGTGGAGGCCACCTCGGGCAACACCGGCGTGGCACTGGCGATGGTCGCCGCCGCGCGCGGCTACAAGTTCGTGGCCACCATGGTCGAGACCTTCTCGGTGGAGCGCCGCAAGCTGATGCGCGCCTATGGCGCCAAGGTGATCCTGACCCCGGCCGCCGAACGCGGCAGCGGCATGGTGCGCAAGGCTGCTGAACTGGCAGAGCAGCATGGCTGGTTCCTGGCCAGCCAGTTCGCCAACCCGGCCAACCCGGCGTATCACCGCAACACCACCGCCGCCGAGATCCTGCGCGACTTCGCCGGCAAGCGGCTGGACTACTTCGTCAGTGGCTGGGGCACCGGCGGTACGCTCACCGGCGTGGGTGAAGTATTGAAGGTCGCGCGCCCGCAGACCCGCATCATCGCCACCGAACCGGCCGGTGCCGCACTGCTGAAGGGCGATGACTGGAAGCCGCACAAGATCCAGGGCTGGACCCCGGACTTCGTGCCGGATGTGCTCAACCGCGATGTGGTGGATGAACTGGTGACGGTGGAAGATGACCGCGCCATCGCCACCGCACGCCGACTGGCTGCGGAGGAAGGCATCTTCGTCGGCATCTCCGCCGGCGCTACCGTGGCCAGCGCACTGGACGTGGCCGCACGTGCCGAACCGGGCTCAGTGATTCTGGCCATGCTGCCGGACACCGGTGAACGCTATTTCTCCACGCCGCTGTTCGCCGATGTGAATGAGGGGTCCGACGACGACTGGCTGGCCGGCCTGCCATAAGAGCCGGGGTCGGCTCCCTTTTCCGCAGGGGAAGGGAGCCGCCCTCCTCCGCTTCAGCCTGCGTGAAGGCGTCGCCCGCCATCGTGCGTGAAGACCGTCGGATCGCAGCGCGTGAGACGGTCATGACGCAGTATCGATGCCCTGTCCCCTACCGTGGGAACAGCCGGCGCAGATGCTGCGCGGATCACCTCACAGGCAGGAGACGGACGCATGAAGATCGAAGTTTGGCAGGGCGACATCACGACCCTGGCGGTGGATGCGATCGTCAACGCGGCCAACGAAACACTGCTCGGCGGCGGCGGGGTGGACGGCGCGATCCATCGTGCAGCGGGCCCCGCATTGCTGGCCGAATGCGAGGAGCTGCCGGAGCTGCGCCCGGGCGTGCGTTGCCCGACCGGCGAAGTACGCGCCACCAGCGCTTACGCTTTGCCTGCACGCTATGTACTGCACACGGTGGGCCCGGTCTGGCATGACGGCCAGCGCGATGAACCGGCGTTGCTCGCCAACTGCTACTGGAAGTCGCTGCAGCTGGCCGAATCGCTGGGTGTGCAGTCGATCGCGTTCCCGGCCATCAGCTGCGGCGTATACGGCTATCCGCTGTACCAGGCCGCGCAGATTGCAGTGACCGAAACACTGGCGTGGCAGCGCAGCCATGCACAGCCGATGCGCATCGTGCTGGTGGCGTTCAACACTGCCACGGCGAAGGCTTACCAGCAGGCGTTGAGCGCCGCCGGGCAAAGCGCGGACAACGAACCGCGCGCGTCGATGCTCCCGCCTCTGGGCGATGCGGGCTTCGCCGCTGCGCACTGAACCGCAGCGCGGAAGGTAGAAGAAAAGGCCGGGCATTGCCCGGCCTTTTCCGTTGCAGCCTTGATGTCATCCACGCTGCGCGTGGACCACCTCAACGGCTGGCAGCTTCCACCGCCGCAGCGTCATCGGCCACGGCGGCGGCATCGGCCGCAGCGCGGGCCGCAGAGGCCACAGCACCGTCAGCGCTGGCCCCATCCACCTGCACGCGCACTTCCACCATGCCTGCGCCATTGTTCAGGCTGGAAACGTCGACAGTGTAGTGACCGGCCGGCAGGGTCTCCTCCAGGCGCGAGTTGGTACCGTTGCCACCGTCATCATCGGTCAGCTCGACGTCGCCGCCGACCACGCGCAGCACGGTATCGACCTGGCTGGAAATCGCATCCAGGCGCACGTCGGCCGGGCGGTCCAGGGTCAGCAGGAAGCGGCGGCGGCCATCGTTGTCGAGCATCGTGTACACGCTGCCCGACTTCGGCAGTGCAGTGCCATCGCGCTCGACCAGATTGCCGGGCAGCTCGATGCGGTTGGCCGACAGGGTGAACATGCCGTTGACGCCGTCGCCCAGGCCGCGCGCGGTCAGGGTGTACTTGCCCGGCTTCAGCGACAGGGTCAGGCGCGAGTTGGTGCTGTCCCCGCCATCGTCATTCTCGGCATCCACGCCCTGGCCCGACAGCTTCAGCACCGGATCGAAGACATCCGACACCAGGCGGATCTCGTACAGGCCGGCCTTGTCGACCTGCAGGGTGTAGTCCTGGGAACCACCGGCCAGCATGTCGACGATCTCGCCACTGCCCGCGAGCGGCTTGCCGTCGTACGGCACCAGCTTCTCGGCGCGCAGGCGGTACGGACCGTAATCGGTCGAGCCGTTGGCGTTAACCGCCACCTGGTAGGTGCCGCCACCGTTGGCACGGAAGGCAAGCGAAACGTCGCCTTCGCGCTCGTAGCCGGTGTTGCTGCTGGCCACCAGGCTGCCGTTGTTGAACACGGCGATCGAGCCGCTCAGCGAACCGGTCAGCTTCAGCCCGACCAGCTGCTTGTCTTCCAGCTTGATCTGGTAGAGCTGGTGGTGGCTGCCGTCGTTGTAGTTGATGCCGCTGCGCGAGGTGATCTCGCCGGACACCGGCTTGTCGAAATCGAGCGACGCGGCCTTGCCTGCGTCACCACCGCCACCGAGACGGTTGCAACCGCCGGCGACCAGGACCGTGGCGACGGCCAGTGTGAGTGCTGCCAAACGCATGTTGTTTCTCCTTGGCCTTCCATGTGGTTCCCGCGTACCGGCCGGGCACGCGGGGGCGGAAAAGATACCCGCAAAAGCAAACGCCGGCGTAAAGCCGGCGTTGCCCTGTTCATCCTGCAAGGGGACGGATCAACCGTTCCACTTGCCCAGCGCAGCCAGGCCGTTGTCCTTGGCGCGCTCGTACACGGTCTTCTGGGCAGCGGCGTAGTTGCCCTTCATGTCCTTCGCCCACAGCTTCAGCGCGGCCTGCTGCATGGCGCGGCCGTAGGAGAAGCTCAGCGGCCACGGCAGGTTGCCCAGCTGGTTCATCGCGTTCAGGTGCTCGGTGGACTGCTCGTCGCTCTGGCCGCCGGACAGGAACACCACGCCCGGCAGGATCGCCGGCACGGTGCTCTTCAGGCACATCACGGTCGACTCGGCCACTTCCTCGACGTCGGCCTGCTCATCGCAGTTCTTGCCGGAGATGACCATCGACGCCTTCAGGATGGTGCCTTCCAGCAGCACGTTCTGCTGGTACAGCGCGTCGAACAGCGAACGCAGGGTGGCTTCGGTGACTTCGTAGCAGGTCTCGATGTCATGGTCGCCGTCCATGATCACTTCCGGCTCGACCATCGGCACCAGGCCGCATTCCTGGCACAGGGCGGCATAACGCGCCAGCGCGTGTGCGTTGGACTCGATGCAGGTACCCGACGGAATGCTCTCGCCGATGTTGATGACCGCACGCCACTTGGCGAAACGCGCGCCCAGCTTGTAGTACTCCTGCAGGCGCTCGCGCAGGCCGTCCAGGCCTTCGGTGACCAGCTCGCCCGGGCAGCCGGCCAGCGGGTGCGCACCCTTGTCCACCTTGATGCCCGGAATCATGCCGTGGTCAGCCATGTACTTGGCGAACGGCACGCCGTCCTTGGTCGACTGACGGATGGTTTCGTCAAACAGGATGGCGCCGGAAATGTGCTCGTTGAGCTTCGGCGTGGTCAGCAGCAGTTCGCGGTAGGCACGACGGTTCTCCTCGGTGTTCTCGATACCGACGCCAGCGAAACGCTTGGCGATGGTAGCGGTGGATTCGTCGATCGCGATGATGCCCTTGCCCGGGGCAACCATGGCCTGGGCGGTTTCAGCCAGCTGTTCGATGCTCATGTACTTCCTGTGGCGGGTGCGGGAAAAACGTAAGTATAGCCCCGCTACCCGTTGCCTCGACGTGGAGGCCAGGCTGGAAACGATTCCAATGTCCGCGCAGGACAATCATTGACCCATGCGGACTGAGCGTGGGTACCGCGCAAAACCCGGATCCCGGGACGAGTGCCCCCTGAGTCAGGGGGCGGCCGCGCAGTGGCGGGGGTCCGGATGCTGGTAGGAAGGGGCCCACCATCTGCACAGCAGATCGTGGGGCGACAGCGCGCATGCGATGGCGCGTACCTTACAGATCACCCAGCCCAATGGCGCGGCCGTCTTCACCCACTTCCAGCAGGCGCAGGGTATTGGTGGCACCGTGGGTTTCCATGTGCTCACCGCTGGTGAACACGACGCGGTCGCCGGCCTGCAGCAGGTCGGCTTCCACCAGCAGGCGGATGCTGCCACGCGCCGCTTCGCGCGGGGTCAGGCCACGACTGTCGAAATTGATCGGATAGACGTCGCGCATCAGCGCCATCTGCCGACGTGCGCCGTCATGGCGGGTGACCGCGAACACCGGCGCCTTGGCGCGGAAACGCGACAGGTAACGCGCAGTGCCGCCGGATTCGGTCATCGCCACGATCGCGCGCACGCCCACGTGCTGCGACAGGAACATGGTGGCCATGGCGATGGCCTGGTCGGCACGTTCCAGGTTGCGCGGCGAAGCGTTGAAGTCGGTCTCGGTCTGGAACTGGCGCTCGGCACCCAGGCAGATGCGTGCCATCGCTTCCACGGCCTTGACCGGGTAGGCACCGGCAGCGGTTTCGGCCGACAGCATCACCGCGTCGGTGCCGTCGATGACCGAGTTGGCCACGTCCAGCACTTCGGCGCGGGTCGGGATCGGGCTTTCGACCATCGACTGCAGCATCTGCGTGGCGGTGATCACCACCTTGTTCTGGGCCAGCGAGGCCTTGATGATCTTCTTCTGCAGGCCCGGCAGTTCGGCGTCGCCGATTTCCACGCCCAGGTCGCCACGGGCCACCATCACCACGTCGCTGGCCTCGACGATCTCTTCCAGGTTCTCGATCGCCTCGGTACGCTCGATCTTCGATACCAGCGCAGCATCGCAGCCATGCGAGCGGGCGATGTCACGCGCATCGTTCATGTCCTGCGCGTTGCGGCAGAACGACACGGCGATGAAGTCGACACCGATCTTGGCGACGATGCCGATCAGCTCCTTGTCACGCTCGGTCAGCGCGCCCAGCGAGAGGCCGCCGCCCTGCTTGTTCAGGCCCTTGCGGTCGGACAGCACACCGTCGTTGAGCACGGTGTTGATGATGCGCTCGCCCTGCACCTCCACCACCTGCAGCTGCATGAGGCCATCGTCCAGCAGCAGCACATCGCCCGGGCCCACGTCCTGCGGCAGGCCGAGGTAGCTCACGCCCACCTGGGTCGTATCGCCGGGACCGGCGTTGGAGCTGGCGATCAGGTCGAAGCGGTCACCCGCCTTGAGCTGCACCTTGCCTTCGGCGAAGCGTTCGATGCGGATCTTCGGGCCCGGCAGGTCGGCCAGGATGCCGACCTCCACCCCCACGCGCGCAGCAGCGGCACGCACTTCGGCCGCACGCTTGGCCTGGCCGGACGGATCGCCATGGCTGAAGTTCAGGCGCACCACGTTGACGCCGGCGCGGAACAGATCCTCCAGCACGCCCGGCGGATCGGTGGCCGGACCGAGGGTGGCAAGGATCTTGGTGCGACGCTGACGCTCGAACATGGTGAAGGGGCCTCTCCCGTTAAAGAACGGAAATTAGCACATCCTTCACGCCCCATGTATACGGTTACAGCCTTGTGCTGCCTGACTCCGCGGGTCATGGAACGGACATGGTCCGGACATACGCTGGCGCAGGGAGTTCTGTGGAGCCGAGCAAGGGCTCGGCTCCACAGGAGACTAGGCCAGCAGCGTTTCCAGCTGTGCCGGCTCACGGGCGAGCTGGCCAGCACCGGCGGCAGTGAGTTCCTCCTCACCGCCAAAGCCCCACAGCACGCCGACACTGCGCAGGCCGTGGTGGCGTGCGCCTTCGATGTCCATGCGGCGGTCGCCGATCATCCAGCACTGCGCGGGCTGCACCTGCAGCCGACGCAGCGCCTCACCCACCAGTTCTGGCTTGTGGCTGCGGGAGCCGTCCAGGGTGGAACCGACGATCTCCTCGAATAGCCCGCCAAACGGCAGGTGGGCGAGAATGCGGCGCGCGTGCGGCTCGTTCTTGGCCGTGACCACCGCCAGGCGGTGGCCACGACCATGCAGCGCGCGCAGGGTGTCTTCCACCTGCGGGTACACCGTGTGCTCGCGCCAGCCTTCGACGTCGAAGCGCTCACGGTAGTAGCCCACCGCCTGTTCCACCCGCGCCGGTTCGCCGAACAGCGGCGCGAAGGTAGTCCGCAGCGACGGACCGATCCAGCCCAGCAGCGTCTCCTGCGACGGCACCGGATGGTCCATCTTCTGCAGCGCATAGGCGATGCAGGCGGTGATGCCCACCTGCGAATCGATCAGCGTGCCGTCCAGGTCGAAGAACAGGACATCCTTGCTGCGGTCGGCACTCATGCGCCGCGCGCGTCGAGGGCGGCGACCGCCGGTAGGGTCTTGCCTTCCAGGAACTCCAGGAACGCACCGCCACCGGTGGAGATGTAGCTGACGTCCTTGGCGATATCGAACTTGTCGACCGCCGCCAGGGTGTCGCCGCCACCGGCGATGGAGAATGCCGGCGAGCTGGCGATGGCGCGAGCCAGCGCTTCGGTGCCCTTGCTGAAAGCTTCGAACTCGAACACGCCGACCGGGCCGTTCCAGACCACGGTGCCGGCCTTCCCGATCAGCTGCGCGTACTGCGCAGCGGTCTGCGGGCCGATGTCCAGGATCAGGTCGTCCTCGGCAACGGCGTCGACCGCCTTCACTTCGGCAACAGCATCCGGCATGAACTGCTTGGCGGTGACCACGTCGACCGGCAGCGGAATGTCGGCGCCACGCGCCTTGGCATCGGCCACGATCTTCTTCGCGGTGTCCAGCAGGTCCGGCTCGTACAGCGACTTGCCGACGTTGTAGCCAGCGGCAGCAATGAAGGTATTGGCGATGCCGCCACCGACGATCAGCTGGTCGACCTTGCCGACCAGGTTGGCCAGCAGTTCCAGCTTGGTGCTGACCTTGCTGCCGGCGACGATGGCCAGCAGCGGCTTGGCCGGCGCATCCAGCGCCTGCGCCAGCGCGTCCAGTTCGGCCATCAGCAGCGGGCCGCCGGCAGCAACCGGGGCGAAGCGGATGACACCGTGGGTGGAGGCCTGCGCACGGTGCGCGGTGCCGAAGGCATCCATCACGAACACATCGCACAGCGCCGCGTACTTCTTCGACAGGGCTTCATCGTCCTTGCCCTCGCCGACGTTCATGCGGCAGTTTTCCAGCAGCACCAGCTGGCCGGGCTGCACGTCGACACCGTCGACCCAGTCACGCACCAGCGGGACCTCGCGGCCGAGCAGCTCGGACAGACGCTGGGCGACCGGCGCCAGCGAATCGGCTTCGCTCCACACGCCTTCCTTCGGGCGCCCCAGGTGCGAGGTGACCATCACCGCCGCACCCTGCTCCAGCGCGCGCTTGAGCGTCGGCAGCGAAGCGGTGATGCGCTGTTCGGAGGTGATGCGGCCATTCTCGATCGGCACGTTCAGATCCTGGCGGATCAGCACGCGCTTGCCGGAGAGGTCGAGGTCGGTCATGCGGACGATGGACATGGGCAACTCTTTGGCTCAGGGACGGGATGCCGGGCTACGGCAGACGGCCATTGTATCGGGTGGCGATGCCTGCGGCAGGCAGAGGCGTACGGCAACAGCGAACTGCAACAGCCAAAGCGCTGGCGCTTCTTGGTGCTGAGGGTGAGCCGGGGTGCTGTGGGATGGCAGGGGACGCCATAAACCCGTCCATGGGGGCTTGGTCGCCGCATCCATTGCGGCTCACACCCCTGCCACCCCACACCGCCCCGGCCTCGACAGGTTCATGAGGCGGAGCGGATGGCAAAGGCAGGAGCAAGAGCGGCTTCTGATGTCGGAGAAACTGTAGAGCCGAGCCCATGCTCGGCTGGGTCTACCGCGAACAGCAGCCGAGCGTGGGCTCGGCTCTACAAGAAGCGCCCAGCGAAGCTGCATTGCTTTTGCTCTTCTTTTTTCTCTTCCGTGGGTGGACGCAACCGGAAACTGTCAGAGGCCGGGCGGGGTGGGTTCGCGGGGGTGTCAGCCGCATGGATGCGGCTGCCAAGCCTACAAGGACGTACTTGCGGCGTCCCCCACGAACCCACCCCGCCCGGCCAAGCGCGGCTTTTGCTTTTGCTTTGCACGACCAACCCCACCCACGAGGGGCTGCGCCGTTCGCCGGAACCTACGCCGAAGGCGCCGGCTTCTGCCGCAGCAGGCTGACCGCCAGGCCGCCAACGACCAACACACCCAGCCCCAGCAACGCCCACAGCAACCACGACTTCCAATCGTGCTGCGGTTTCAGCGCCGCGTCGCCGGCCAGCGGCTCCGGGCTGCCTTCCAGGCGGGCCAGCGTCGGCTGCCACGACGGATCATTGCGCTGTCGCAGTTCCTCGATCAGCACACCAATCGGCGCTTCCATGCGGCGCGCGGTCGCGCTGCCCACCGCCAGTGCATACGGCGCTGCACCCTGGCTCAGGAACACCAGTACTTCCGGCTGATAGCCCAGGCGCAGGGTCGGTGCGGTCGCAGTTTCCGCCGGGTTTGCCACCAGCTTCCAGTAGCGGTCGCGATGCACGCCGCCCAGCGGCTGGGCCGCTGATTGCTGGCGCTGGCCCTGCGCGCCCTGCTGCAGCTGGTAGGCAATCCACGGCGCACTGCGGCGCTGCCACTCTGCACTCTCGTCATCGCGACTGAACAATGTCCACTGCACCAGGCTGTTGTCGGTGCTGGCCACGTCGGCACGCGCCGCCGGGAACCGGCCATCCATCTCGAAGGTGTACTCGCCCTTGCCCTTCGAGGTCGGTTCCAGCGACAACCACTCCCATGGCAGTGTGGCCGGTGCCGGCGGCAGCTCGGCCAGCACACTGCGCAGCGTCGGCAGACGCGCATCGCCCTGTGCCAGTACGCGCAGGTAGCGTGCTTCGCCATTCACCTGCAGCCGGCGCTGCAGCAGGCGCTTGCCGGCGCGCTGCAGGTCCACCAGCGGAATGTCACGCCCGACCGCGCGCCAGTGCTGCAGATCGTCGCTGGCATCCAGCTGCACCTGCGCCTGCAACGGCTGTCCGCTGTCAGCCCAATCCAGCACCAGTGCCGCCAACGGTTGCTCGCCGAGCACGCTGGCATCGATCAGCCAACCACCCTGCCCGTTCGTTGCCGCACCGCCGCTCACGCGTGCTTCGACGCGACGGACACGGCCATCGGTATCGCGCTCGGTCAGCAATTGCAGATCGTTGCGCTGTGCTTCGGCCAGCGGCGGCAACGCGAACCACGGCAGCTCACGCTGCACGGGCGGCTGGGCCAGCGGCTGGTCCGGCGCCAGCAATGCCGATGGCAACGATTGGCCGGCGGCGTTGAACACCTGCAGGTCACCCAGGTCTGCGGCACCTGCACGGCGATAGATGGCCGGCTCCAGAACCACCCTGTATGCACCGGACTGCGCGCTGGACAGCGTCAGCGGCCACTGCTCGGCGTACTGCGTGCGGTAGTCGGCAGCCTGCACCGCCACGGCGGCCAGCATGCCGAACATCGTCGGCAGCAGCGCCCTGCTCCACTTCCTCATTGTTTTTCCTCCACGGACGGCGCCGCGCTGGGCGGTGCCGGTGCCAGATAACCCACGACCGTGCACAGCAGGCCGTAGGCAATGAACGATGCGATGCCCAGCAGATTGCCCAGGTGCTGGCGATCGACAATGACCAGTTTGGCCAGTACCACGCCCATCAGCACGGCACCGACCATCCACAGCACGCGCTGGCCACGGCGCGATCCCCACACCCAGGCAATCACGCCGAGCACGCTCCACAGCACGGTCAGGCTGGTCTGCGCCAGGCTGAAGCGCATCATCGACACATTCCACGACAGCCCGCCCCACTGGTGCACGCCATGCAGCACAACGCTGGTCAGCGCGACGAAGGTTGCCAGGGACAGCAGCGGCATGCGGATGTTCAGCAATGCCTGAGGTGCCTGATCGCTGTACAACCAGCGCGCCAGAAGCAACAGGCTCAACCATTGTCCGACCTCGGCCGGATTCAGCACCGGCAGCCACAACAGCGGCGCGGCGTCGCCCGGCAGCAGCTGGCCGAACAGCCACCCCGTCGACAGCAGCCCGAACAGCACGCACTGCAGCGGCTGGCGCACGCTGTCGAACGCTGCACCCAGCGGCCAACGCAGTGCATTCCAGCGCCACAGCGACAGCGCCGCCATCAGCAACCACGGCAGGGTCACCAGCAGCGTCGTCCAGCCCTGTGCCAGATCGGCCTCGCCACCGCCCCACAGGGCCAGCAGCGAAAGCAGCGACGGCCACAGCAGCCACCACAGGAACTGCGCGATGCGCGCCACCGTGTCGCCCCCCTGGCGCAGGCACAGCAGCGTGCGCACACCCAGCACCGCGAACACCGCCCAGGCCAGCGCACCGTAGCCGGCGAACGGCTGATGGTGCGCATCGCTCTGCAAAAGCGCCAGCGGGAAGCCCAGCGCCAGCATCGCCAGCGCGGTCACACCCAGTGCGCGCGCCGGCTGGCGGCGCTGTACTTCGGCGGCCAGCCATGCGGTGATGGCAGCCAGCACCAGCAATGCATCCCCTTCGGTGCGGTACGGGAAGAAACGGGTGATCTCATGCACCAGGCCACCCAGCCACCACAGCAGGCCCCACAGGTAGTAGACCAGGGCAATCTCGATGCGTGACCTGCGCTGGTAGCTCCAGGCCGACGCGAAGCCAGCCAGGGCCAGCAGCAGCGCGCCGATGGCAGTCGGGTTGATCAGGAAGCGCAGATCCTCATGCCAGTGATCGCCGCCGGCCACGAAGGCGAACGCAGCGCCGATCTGCAGCAGCGCACCGGACACCTGCGGCAGCCAGCGCTTCTGGCGCAGGCCCAACCAGGCCAGGCCGGCGCCTTCCAGCGCAAAGACCGCGCCGGTGGCGCGCGCCGACAAGGCCAGCGGCACCGCCAGCGTGGCGAAGCCCACCGCCAGCACCGCATGCGACTGCGCCAGCACGGTGTACGACGCACGCGCGATCAGCGCCCGCGCCAGCACCGCATAGATCGCCGCCAGGCCCAGCGCGCATAGCGCCAGCGTCATCGGCTGCTCGTGCAGCATGCCGGCCTGCAGCGAGAACGCGACCAGCGGCGTGCCGAATACCAGACTGCCGTCGACCAGGTCGCGTCGCCCGGCGGGCTGCCGGCGTGCGTACAGCAGCGGGATCAACAGGTAGAAGGCGAAGAACAGCAGCAGGAACGGCTCGGTGCTGCTGAACTTGTCCGGCGCGTACTGCAGCACGCCCCAGAACGTACCGATGCCGAAGGTAAAGGCGAAGCCAAGCAGGTTCAGCGCTCGCCATGGACGGAACCATGCGATGGCGAAGATGCCCGCGTTGAGCACCGCGTAGTAGCTGAACAACCCCACATGGTTGCCACTGCCGGTGGACAGCCACAGCGGGGCCATGAAGCCTGCCAGGATGCCCAGTACCGCCAGCGTGCGCGAGTTCTGCACCACCGCCAGTACACACAGCCCGGCCACCAGTGCAATGGAGCTGACGAAAGCGAAGCCGGGCGGAATCAGGTCGAAGCGTTTGAACGCCGCGAAGATGGTCAGCAGCAGCACGCCGATGGCGCCGCCCTGCAGGGCCAGCGCGAACAGGCGCCGGCGCTCGCGCTGGTGCCAGCCGAACGCCAGCAGGCCCAGTGCGGCTACGGTGACGCCGGCCAGGCGCAGCTCGATCGGCAGCACCAGCCAGCCCTGGTCACTGACGTACTTCAACAATGCGGCGACACCGGCCAGCAGCACCAGCATGCCGATCTTGACCGGCACGTTGCCTTCGGTGAACCAGCGTTTGACCGCGCCAATGCCGCGCTCGATGAAGTTCGGCAGCGCCGGTTCGGAAGGCAACGGCGGCTGCATCGGCGCGGGTGGCACCGGCGGTGGTGCGATCGGGCGCGGCGCCTCCGCTGCCGCAGGCACCGCTTCGCGCACCGGCGGCGTTGGCTGAGGCGGTGCAGCAGCCGCCACCGGCCGCAGGAACGGTGGATCGGCACTGGCTGCGGGCGTGACCACCGGCCGTTCAGGCGCGGGCGTGGCGGCGGCCGGCTTGGCAGCGACAGGCGCAGCGGCCATCGCGCTTTCCAGCGCGGCGACGCGGCGGCGCAGGCCGGCAATCATCACCAGCGCCACCACCAGCAGCAGCGGGATGGCCAGCAGGACCAGTACGACCAGGGCTATCAATGCTTCCATTGCGTGCTTCCATTGCGTTCCCGCGCCCCAGCGGCGGCGGTCGACCGGCCCATGCTACGACAGGGCCGGCCCCATAAACGACGAACCCCGGCCAGGCCGGGGTCCGTCTGCGATCTACGCCCGCCTTACTTGGCGGCGATGACCTTGGCCATTTCCAGGCACTTGTTCGAGTAGCCCCACTCGTTGTCGTACCAGGTGACCAGCTTGACGAAGGTGCCGTCCAGGGCGATGCCGGCGTCGGCGTCGAACACCGAGGTGCAGGTCTCGCCACGGAAATCGGTGGCCACCACCTTGTCTTCGGTGTAGCCCAGGATGCCCTTCAGCGGGCCTTCGCTCTGTGCCTTCACTTCCGCGCAGATCTCGGCGTAGGTGGCTTCCTTTTCCAGCTCGACGGTCAGGTCGACCACCGACACGTCCGAGGTCGGGACGCGGAAGCTCATGCCGGTCAGCTTCTTGTTCAGTTCCGGGATGACCACGCCGACGGCCTTGGCCGCACCGGTGGACGACGGAATGATGTTCTCCAGGATGCCACGGCCACCGCGCCAGTCCTTGTTGGACGGGCCATCGACGGTCTTCTGGGTGGCGGTTGCCGCATGCACGGTGGTCATCAGGCCGCGCTTGATGCCCCACTTGTCGTTGATGACCTTGGCCAGCGGAGCCAGGCAGTTGGTGGTGCACGAAGCGTTGGAAATGATCGCCTGGCCGGCGTAGGTCTTGTCGTTCACGCCGTACACGAACATCGGCGTGTCGTCCTTCGACGGCGCCGACATGATGACCTTCTTGGCGCCGGCATCGATGTGCTTCTGCGCGGTTTCCTTGGTCAGGAACAGGCCGGTGGCTTCCAGCACCACGTCGGCGCCGACTTCGTCCCACTTCAGGTTGGCCGGGTCGCGCTCCTGGGTCAGGCGGATCTTCTTGCCGTTGACCAGCAGGTCGTTGCCCTGCACCGCCACGTCGGCCTTGAAACGGCCGTGCACGGAGTCGTACTTGAGCATGTAGGCCAGGTAATCCGGCTCCAGCAGATCGTTGATGGCCACGATTTCGATGTCGTCGCCGAAGTTCAGCACCGCCGAGCGCAGGACATTACGCCCGATGCGACCGAAACCGTTGATACCAACCTTGATTGCCATTTCTCAAGCTCCTGCAGCCGCGACGGGTGCGGCGGGATGGATAGGGCCCACAAGTCTAGCAAACCGTCGCTGGCCACCGTGGGCCAGCCGGGCCCCGCGGCGGGCTGCCGGACAGGATTTGATCCGGATCAAAGCGTTAGCGCGGCGTGAGGCCGAGACTGTCGCCATCCACCCAGCAACGAGAACATCCCCATGCGCAAGACCTCCCCCCTGATCGTGGCCAGCCTGGCCGCCGCCCTGTCCCTTGCCGCTGCCCCGGCCATGGCCCAGTCCAAGGGCGACTGGACCGTTTCGGCCGGCATCCACCAGGTGGCGCCGAAGTCGAACAACGGCTGGCTGGCGGGCCACACCCTGAAGGTCGACGTCGACAACGACGTCAAGCCGACCATCACCGGCGAGTACTTCATTGCCGACAACCTGGGCATCGAAGTGCTGGCCGCGCTGCCGTTCAAGCACGACATCAACATCAATGGCCTCGGCCGCGTCGGCAGCACCAAGCAGTTGCCGCCGGTGGTGACTCTGCAGTACCACTTCAACAGCAAGGGCAAGGTCTCGCCGTTCGTCGGCGCGGGCGTGAACTACACGACCTTCTTCAGCGAAGACACCACCGGTGCGCTGGCCGGCAGCAAGCTGAAGCTGCAGGATTCGTGGGGTCTGGCCGCGCATGCGGGCATCGACTTCGCGATCGGCGAGAAGGGCGCCCTGCGTGTGGACATGCGCTGGATCGACATCGACAGCAAGGTGAAGTTGAACGGCGAGAAGATCGGCACGGTCAACATCGATCCGCTGGTCTACGGCGCTTCGTACGTCTTCAAGTTCTAAGCGGTGTGTTGGGCGCGGGGGCTTCGCCCCCGCTCCCCCGCCATACGCAAAACCCTCGCAGCATGTTGCCCCGGTGATTGCCGGGGCTTTTTTTGTGCCTGGGACTGAAGCGGTTCCGGAGCTGGGGCGAGGCGGGGAGCAGAGCCGGGACACGCCGCGCCTCCCGCTGCGCTCCCGCTTCGGAACAGGAACGCGCCGCTCTTCAATCCACCTACCCCGCTAGAATGTGCGCATGAAAGCCCTGCACTCCCTGTTCCTCGCCGCCGCCCTCGCGCCGGCCCTGCTGTCCGTCTCCGCCCCCGCCCATGCCTGGGGCGCGCAAGGCCACCGCCTGGTCGCCGAAGTCGCCGACACCCGTCTCAACCCCGCTGCGCGCGCTGAAGTCGACCGCCTGCTGGCCACCGAACCCGGCGCCACCCTTGCCAGCATCGCGCCCTGGGCCGACCAGCTGCGCGCCAAGGACCCGGGCCTGGGCCGCCGCTCGGCCGGTTGGCACTACGTCAACATCGCCGAAGATGGCTGCCACTACGAGGCGCCGAAGCACTGCAAGAGCGGCAACTGCATCGTCGAAGCGCTGAAGGCGCAGAGCGCGATCCTCGGCGACCGCAGCCTGACCGATGGCGAGCGCTTGCAGGCGCTGAAGTTCGTCGTGCACCTGGTCGGCGACATCCATCAGCCGATGCACGCCGGCTACGCCCACGACAAGGGCGGCAACGATTTCCAGCTGCAGTTCGGCAACCGCGGCACCAACCTGCACTCGCTGTGGGACAGCGGCATGCTCAACACCCGCAAGCTGGACGATGCGGGCTATCTGCCGCTGCTGCAGAGCCAGCGCGCGCCGAAGCTGGCGCACCAGTCCAACCCGCAGCGCGACCCGCAGACGTGGGCCGAGGCCAGCTGCCGCATCTCCATGCAAGCTGGCGTTTATCCGGCCACGCGTAAAATCGGTGACGAATACACCGAGCGCTACCGGCCGCTGGCCGAAGCGCAGCTGCGACTGGCCGGTGAAAACCTGGCGCAGTTGCTGAACCGCGTGCTCGGCGCGCGCTGAGGAGAGCTCCGATGTCGGTCCAGGTGCAGTCGTTCTTCCACCGTGACAGCAACACCTTCAGCTACCTGGTCAGCGACCCGGCCAGTAGCGAGGCAGCGCTGATCGACCCGGTCCTGGACTACGACCCGGATACCGACGCCAGCAGTGAAGCGCCGCTGCATGGCGCGTTGCAGGCCATCGAGCAACAAGGCCTGCAGCTGCGCTGGCTGCTGGAAACCCATGCCCACGCTGACCATGTGTCGGCCGGGCGCCGCCTGAAGCGTCGCTTCCCGCAGGCCACGCTGGCCATCGGCGAAGGCATCCGCGCGGTACAGGCAACGTTTGCACCACGCTATGGCCTGCAGCTTCCTGCCGCAGATGAAATCTTCGATCACCTGTTCAGCGACGGCGAAACCTTCGCTCTGGGCGAACTACGCTGTCAGGTGATCGCCGTACCCGGCCATACCAGCGACAGCATTGCCTATCTGATCGACGATGCGTTGTTCACCGGTGACTCGCTGTTCATGCCCGACGGTGGCACTGCCCGCTGCGATTTCCCGGGCGGCGATGCCGCGCAGCTGTACCGCTCGATCCAGCGCCTGCTGGCCCTGCCCGATGCAACGCGCGTGTTTGTCTGCCACGACTATGGCCCGGGTGGCCGCGGCTTCGCCAACGAAACCACCGTCGGCGAACAGCGCGCGCACAACATCCACGTGCACGACGGTGTGGCCGAGGCGGAATTCGTCAGCGTGCGACAGGCCCGCGATGCCACGCTGGAAGAACCGAAACTGATGCAGCCGGCGGTGAAGGCCAACATCCAGGGCGGGGCCTGATAGGCGCCGCGCGGTACCCGCCGGGCAAGGCCCGGCGCTACCGTTCCGTCGGGAATCAGCCCTGTTCACTTCCCCTGCGTGCGCACCACATGCTGGCCCTTCACGACCTCGAAGGTGAAAGCGTACTGCAGGGTGACAGCCACCGGTTCGACCCGCTCGGCACTGCGGCAGTCGCCGCGATCAGCCGGCACCTTGCCCGGTGCGAAGTGGCAGACCGCGGCAGACGAGTACTTCCACATGGCAACCGCCTCCTGCGCTGCCTGCAGCAAGGGCGCATTCTCCGGTGCCTCACCCGCACTGCATTCGCTGCGGTCGGTCAGCGGGATGCTGCGCTCAACGCTGCCCTGCGCATCCACCACCACCTGCAGGCAGACCGTAGTCGGCGGCAGCGAGGTGCGTGGATCACGCTCGCCCACTACCGGATCCGGTGCCGTATGCAGCTGCGGCATGCGGTAGCCTTCGCTGGCGGCCAGCGTGTAGCGCTGGATCTGGCCGGTCCCTCCCCCCGCATCGGGCCGCAGGCGCTGGTGACCGACATTTTCGCTGCGGGTATCGACCGTGGTCAGGCGATCCTGGGTTGCACACCCCACCAGCAGCGCCGCCATCATCAACAGCGGCGCGGACTTCACTTCGCGTCCTCGGTGTCATCCATGGCGAAGGTGATCGGAATCTTCACCGCCCCTGCAACCGGCTGGCCATGCTTCACCGCCGGCCGATAGGTCCAGCTGCGTGCGGCGGCGATCGACACCGCATCGAACACGCCCGGGTTGGTGGCACTGAGCACCTGGACATCAGTGGGATGCCCTTGGGCGTCCACTTCCACGCGCAGGTTCACTACGCCCACCTGGCGCTGCTCGACCGCGGACTTCGGGTAGGACGGTGGCGGCATCTTGTCGACCTGGATCTCCCGATCCATGACGGGCCCTGCCGGGCCTCCCGCCGTACCGCCCTGGCTGGCCCACGCCACCGCTCCCATTCCCAGACACAACCCGACCACCAGTACCTGCCCCGACACCCACGGCAATGCCTTCCGCTTGGACTGCTTCAACATGGCGATACGCTCCTTCAACACGGGTTGGCCGCGCCAATGGCAGACCGCGGGCGCAACCGGGTGGACCAGCTGCGCCTTCAGCAGCGTGCTGGCGTAGAGGCCGCGCAGCGCAGGCTGCGGGGCCATGGTGCGGGCATCACAGGCCAGCTCCTGATCGCGCAGGAAGCGGCGTGCAGCCCACGGCACCAGCGGGTGGAACCAGAACGCCGCGCGCATCAGCAGCAGCGCGCCGTTGGCCCAGTGATCGCCGTTGCGACGGTGGTTGCGCTCATGCTGCAGGATCAGGCCCTGCTCCTGTGCACTGAACTGCTGATCGAATTCCGGGCCGACCACGATGCGCGGCCGCCACAGGCCCACCAGCGCGGGCAGGCCTGGATCGCCGCTGGCCTGCCAGCTTCCATCGGTGCGCAGCTTCAGTGGCCCCATGCGCCGTTCGAAACGACGCTGCGCGCGCAAGTCGCGCAGCAGGCAGATACCCGCGCCCAGTGCCCACAGCGTGAACAACAGCCCGGCCCATGAAAGCCAATGCCCGGCCACGCTATCAAGGGCACCGGGCATCACTTTCAGCGGCAGCGTGGGCACCTGCTGCAACAGCGCAGCCTGCGGCAATGGCAGCAGCAAGGCCACCAGCAGCATCGGCAACAACCACCAGCTGCGATAGGCCAGTCCCGCGCCGCCCAATCGCACCAGCAATGGCCGCATCACCGCCAGCAGGACCACGCCCACCGCCAGCCACAGGCTGGCCCGCCACAGTCCGTCGAGCAGCTCAGTCATGGTCCAGCTCCTGGATGAGCTTCTTCAGTTCGGCGATGTCCTGCGCGCTCAACTGGCCACGTTCGCTGAAGTGCGCGACCAGCGGCGCCACGCGCCCTTCAAAGACTCGCCCGATGAAATCCTGGCTCTGCGCCTCCACCCAGGCCTGGCGCTGCAGCAGCGGCCGGTACAGGTAGCGCCGTCCATCACGTTCGGCGGCGATCGCGCCCTTGGTCAGCAGGCGGTTGAGCAAGGTCTTGATGGTCGGCTCGGCCCAGTCGCGGTGGGCCAGCGCGGCGACCACTTCGTCGGCGCTACGCGGTGCCTGCTGCCACAGCACCTCCATCACAACGGCTTCGGCTTCGCTGATCGGGGTCATGGTTTACATCCGTAATCGACGATTCGATTACGCGCGTAATCGAATCGCCTGTCAAGCCTCTCGACTCCAGGTTCATCGAATCTGCGCCAGCATCGGTTCCTCCCGCCCCAGGCCCCGGATGAAAGCGCTGCGCAAGAAGGATTTCCCGGTCGAGCAGGCCCGCCGCTTCCTCGAACCCGGCCCGATCGTGCTGGTTAGCACGGCTTGGCGCGGCCAGCGCAACCTGATGACGATGGGCTGGCATATGGTGATGGGCTTCTCGCCTTCGCTGGTCGCCACCTACCTGTGGAACGAAAACCACAGCCATGCGCTGGCCCGTGGCAGCGGCGAGTGCGTGATCAACGTGCCCGGCGTGGAGCTGCTCGATACCGTGGTGGACATCGGCAACTGCAGCGGCCGCGAGGTCGACAAGTTCGCCCGTTTCGAGCTCGATGCGCTGCCCGCGCGCGAGGTCGGCGCGCCGCTGGTCGGCCAATGTCATTCGTGCTTCGAATGCCGCTTGTACGACGACAGCCAGGTGGCGTCGAGCAACCTGTTCATCTGGGAAATCGTGCGCGCCCACGTCGCGCCCCGGCCAAAGCTGCCGCGCACGGTGCATTACCGGGGCGATGGGCAGTTCATGGTGTCCGGCGCGGAAGTCTCGCGTCGACGGCGGTTCAAGCCCGACATGCTGTAATGCCAGCACTCCCCCACACGCAGGACCGCCGCGCATGACCGAACACCTCACCGACCTGGACGCCGCTGTCGACTGGTTGTTTGCGCGCGTGGACGGGCCGCTGCGGATCGGGGCACCGCTGGCACTGGGCAAGCCACACCGGCTGCTCAATGCCCTCTACGCACGCGTCGAGCACGACCCTTCGCGGCCGCTGCAGCTGTATACCGCGCTGTCGCTGAATCCGCCGAAGGCGCGGGGCAACGGCCTGGAAGCGCGCTTCCTGGCGCCGTTCGCGCAGCGCCATTTCGGCGACGACTTCCCGCGCCTGGCTTATGCCGATGCGATCGCGCGCGACGCGTTGCCGGCACATGTGCAGGTGGAAGAGTTCTACATGCAATCCGGCGCCCTGCTCGGGTCGCGGCAGGCGCAATCCAGCTATACCAGCCTGAACTACACCCACGCCGCCGATGCGGTGGCGCAGCGCGCGCCGCAGGTGATCGTGCAGAAGGTGGCGATGCGGCCCGATGACCGCCGGCTCTCGCTGTCTTGCAACAACGACATCACCCAGGACACGCTGGATGCGATGACCGCGCGCGGGCTGCCGCGCCCGTTGCTGATCGCCGAGATCGACCCGCAGCTGCCCTATCTGGGCGGCTCGGCGACGGTCGATGTGTCGTTCTTCGATCTGGTGATCACCCCGCCACCGCCGTACCCGGCGTTGTTCGGCCTGCCGCGGCAGCCAGTTGGCGATGCTGACTACGCCATTGGCCTGTACGCCAGCACGCTGGTGCGCGATGGCGGCACCCTGCAGATTGGCATCGGCACGCTGGCCGATGCGCTCAGCCATGCGCTGGTGCTGCGCCACACTGACAACGCCCGCTACCGCCGCGTACTGCACGCGCTGGACCCGCAGCTGGCCAGCCACCCGCTGGTGCAGGAAATCGGCGGACTGGATCCGTTCGAGGTGGGCCTGTACGGCTGCAGCGAGATGCTCAACGAGGGCTTCCGCCGGCTGGTGCAGACCGGGGTGATCAAGCGCAAGGTGCACGACGACCTGGCGCTGATGCAGCGCATTGAAAATGGCAGCACGCTGTCCATCGATCACGCCACCCTGGCCGCCGAGGGCGAGTACCTGCATGGCGCGTTCTACCTGGGCTCGCCGGAATTCTACGAGTGGCTGCGCACATTGCCGGAAGACGAGTGCCGCGCGATCGGCATGCGCCGGATCAGCGAGATCAACCAGCTGTACGGCGGCAACGAAACGTTGGAACGCCTGCAGCGCCGGCACGCGCGCTTCTTCAACTCCTGCATGATGGCCACCGCGCTGGGTGCGGCGGTGTCGGATGCGCTGGACGACGGACGCGTAGTGTCCGGCGTAGGCGGCCAGTACAACTTCGTGGCGATGGCACATGCGCTGCCGGAAGCGCGCAGCGTGCTGATGTTCCGCGCCGCGCGCGATGACAAGGGCCAGCGCGAATCCAACGTTCGCTGGAACTACGGGCATACCACCATCCCGCGCCACCTGCGCGACATCTACCTCAACGAATACGGCATCGCCGATCTGCGTGGGCTGACCGACGAGGACTGCGTGCATGCGATGACCGCGATCACCGAAGCCCCGTTCCAGGGCGGCCTGCTGCAGCAGGCACATGCCTCACGCAAGCTGCTGGCCGCCGCGCAACCAGATCCGGAACAGCAGCAGCGCAACACGCCGCAGGCATTGGCCGCCGCACTGGCACCCTTCCGCGCCGATGGCAGCCTGCCGGACTATCCGCTGGGCAGCGACTTCAACGAGATCGAGCAGGTGCTGGTGAAGGCGCTGGGTTGGCTGAAGGCCAACACGCAGACCCGCGCCGACAAGCTGCGTACCGTCTGGGCAGCGCTGCGCCAACCGGCCGGCGATGGCGATGCGGTGTACCTGCAGCGCATGGGCCTGCAGGCCCCGAAGGATTTCGCCGAACGCCTGGACGCGCGCCTCCTGCGGCTGGCACTGGCGCGCACCGCCTGAGACAAGGGGACGGAGGGGATTAAGTCTTTGTGCACAAACGACTTAATCCCCTCCGTCCCCTTTTTCCTGCGGCAAAGAAAAGGCCGGCGTGCGCCGGCCTTTCCTTCATCACGCTGCGATGCTGCTTACAGCGACTTGGCCGCTTCCACCACGTGGGCGGCGGTGATGCCGAAGTGCTTGTACAGCTGGTCGGCCGGAGCCGAGGCACCGAAGGTGTCGATACCGATCACGGCACCGTCCAGGCCGACGAACTGGCGCCAGAAACCGGTGACGCCGGCTTCCACGGCCACGCGCTTGCGCACGGCATTGGGCAGCACCGATTCACGGTAGGCCGCATCCTGGCGCAGGAACACGTCGGTGGACGGCATCGAGACCACGCGGGTCTTGAGGCCGGCCGCGTCCAGCTGGGCCTTGGCTTCGGTGGCCAGCGAGACTTCCGAACCGGTGGCGATCAGGATCACGTCCGGGGTGCCGGCAGCATCGGCCAGCACGTAACCACCGCGTTCGATCTGGGCGATCTGCTCGGCGCTGCGCGGCTGGTGCGGCAGGTTCTGGCGGCTGAACACGAGGCAGCTCGGGCCGTCCTGACGCGTGATCGCGGCCTTCCAGCTCACTGCCGACTCGACCGCATCGCACGGACGCCACACGTCGTTGTTCGGGATGTAGCGCAGCGAGGCCAGGTGCTCCACCGGCTGGTGGGTCGGGCCGTCTTCGCCCAGGCCGATCGAGTCGTGGGTGTAGACGTGGATGGCGTGGGCCGGGATCAGCGCGCTCATGCGCACGCCGTTGCGGGCGTAGTCGCTGAACACCAGGAAGGTGGCGTCGAACGGAATGAAGCCACCGTGCAGGGCCAGGCCATTGGCAATGGCGGTCATGCCGAACTCGCGCACGCCGTAGTACACGTAGTTGGCGTTGGCGTCGTCGCTGGCAACCGATTTGCTGCCCTTCCACAGGGTCAGGTTGGAGTGCGCCAGGTCGGCCGAGCCGCCGACGATTTCCGGCAACAGCGGGGCGAAGGCTTCAATGGCCAGCTGCGAGGCCTTGCGCGAAGCGATCGTCGGGCCTTCAGCGGCCACCTGGGCGATGTAGGCATCGGCCTTGGCAACGAAGTCGGCCGGCAGCTCGCCGTGCGAGCGGCGGGTCAGTTCGGCGGCTTCGCCCGGGTACTGGCTGGCGTACTTGTCGAACAGCTGTTCCCACTCGGCCTGGCGCAGGGTGCCGGCGCCATTGGCGCGCCAGCCGTCGTAGATCGCCTGCGGGATCTCGAACGGACCGTACTCCCAGCCCAGCTGCTTGCGGGTGGCCTCCAGCTCGTCCTTGCCCAGCGGTGCGCCGTGGCTGGATTCCTTGCCCGCCTTGTTCGGCGAACCAAAACCAATGGTGGTGCGGCAGCAGATCAGGGTCGGCTTGTCGCTCTGCGACAGCGCGGCCTCGATGCCGGCCTTGATGCTCTCCGGGTCGTGGCCATCAACATCGCGCACCACGTTCCAGCCATAGGCCTCGAAACGCTCCGGGGTGTTGTCGGTGAACCAGCCCTCGACGTTGCCGTCGATGGAGATGTGGTTGTTGTCCCAGAAGCAGACCAGCTTGTGCAGGCCCCAGGTGCCAGCCAGCGATGCCGCTTCATGCGACACGCCTTCCATCAGGCAGCCATCGCCCATGAACACCCAGGTGCGGTGGTCGACCACTTCCAGCTCCGGGCGGTTGAAGCGCTGAGCCAGCAGCTTCTCGGCCAGGGCGAAGCCCACGGCGTTGGCAAAACCCTGGCCCAGCGGGCCGGTGGTGGTTTCCACGCCCGGGGTCTCGTGGCGTTCCGGGTGACCGGCGGTGTGGCTGCCCAGCTGGCGGAACAGCTTCAGCTGCTCGATCGGCAGGTCGTAACCGCTCAGGTGCAGCAGCGCGTACTGCAGCATCGAACCGTGGCCGTTGGACAGCACGAAACGGTCGCGGTTGAACCAGTGCGGATTGCTCGGGTTATGGCGGAGGTAGTCGTTCCAGAGGACTTCGGCGATGTCGGCCATGCCCATGGGCATGCCGGGGTGGCCGGACTTTGCGGTTTCAACCGCATCGGCGGCAAGGAAGCGGATGGCGTTGGCCAACTGGCGACGGGTAGGCTGCGTCATGGTTCTGTCGGAATCGGGAGGCGGCCGCGGACGTGCGGGCGGCCTATTGTCCCATAGTCGTCGGGCCGGGGGTCGGTTCACCGTGCCCGGTCGTGGCGGCCGCTGGCCGGCACTTCATGATCTCCGCCGGATTCCGCATGTGAAAAGGGGTCGGATTCCTTTCTTTGCGGAAAGGAATCGACCCCGATCAGGTCGCCAGCAGTGGCTCCGGACTCAGTCCTGCTGCGGGCCCAGCGCCGGGCCATCGTGGCCTTCGCCCTTGGCCACCAGCGTGGTCAGGGCCAGGTCGCCAGTCACGTTCAGCGCGGTACGGCACATGTCCAGGAAGTGGTTCACGCCCAGGATCAGGCCGATGCCGAGCGGATTCACGCCCACCATCGCGCAGATCATCGCCACCACCGGCAGCGAGCCCGACGGCACGCCGGCAGTGCCGATGCCACCGAGGATGCAGACCGCCATCACCATGATCTGCTGGCCGATGCTCAGGTCCACGCCGAAGAACTGGGCCAGGAAGATCACCGTCACGCCCTCGAACAGCGCGGTGCCGTTCTGGTTGGCGGTGGCGCCCACGGTCAGCACGAAGCGCGACACGCGCTGCGGCAGGCCCATCTGGTCGGCCACGCGCAGCGCGGTCGGCAGGGTGGCGTTGCTGGAGGCCGTGGAGAACGCCATCACCGTCGCTTCCTGGGTATCGCGGAAGAACGACAGCGGCGAGCGACCGGACAGCCATACGGCCGTACCGTAGGTCACCACCATGTGCAGGCCGAGGGCCAGCACCACCACGCCCACGTAGGCGCCCAGGCGGATGATCAGCTCGAAGCCGAACAGCGCGGCCAGGTTGAACATGAAGCAGGCCACCGCATACGGGGCCAGACGGATGACCAGGTTGATCAGGGTCATCGAGATTTCGAACACGCCTTCGATGGCGCGGCGCAGCGGGGCGACCTTCTCGTTGTCGGTCAGCACCATGCCGATGCCGAACATCAGCGCGAAGAACATCAGCGACAGGATCGCACCGTTGTCAGACGCAGCCTGCAGCACGTTGCTCGGCACGATCGACAGCAGCATGTCCATGCCCTTCGGCGTGCCATGGATGCCAGCAACGATTTCCTTGCTGCGCTCGGCGTTCTCCGACAGCATCATCGCGGCGACCTGCGGGTCGACGCCGGCACCCGGCTTGAGCAGGTTGACCAGCACCAGGCCGATGCCCACGGCAATGCCGGACAGCAGCACGGTGTAGGCCAGCGTTTTCCAGCCGATGCGGCCGAGGGCGCGGATGTCGCCCATCTCCGACACACCCATGATCAGCGCCGAGAAGATCAGCGGCACGATCAGCATGAAGATCAGGTTGAGGAACAGGCCCGACGCCGGGGTAGTGACGTAGTCCATTACCCACTTGGCACCGGCCTGCAGACCATCGACGCTGCCGCCCAGGGCGTGCACGATCAGTCCCAGGACCAGGCCGATCGCAAAGCCGATGCCCATCTTCCAATGCAGGGGCAACTTCTTCTTGTCGGCAGCAGCTGCTGTCATACGCGGGTTTCCTCGAAAAATGAATGCACTCTAACAAAGCGCGCAAGCGGCGCCGGTTCAGGTTCGCCGTGGCGGATACAGCGGCGCCAGCCCAGTGTCGACGGCACCCGCGTCCGTCGACCAGTGCGGTCCGTCACGGAAGACTTCGCGCAGGCGCGCACGCAGCGGCGCCAGATCACCCTGCCCGCCCCAGCGCGCCTGCTGCAGGTCCTGCAGCACCTGGCGCTGGGCTGCATCCTCAAGCCGCGCGATGACCTGTTCGATGCGTTCAACGCCGGCCATCGCACACAGCTGTGCTTCAACCTGGTCGAACCCCTCGCCATCGAGCGCGCGGCGCAGTTCGGCCAGGCCGGCACGTCCGCTCGCCACAGTCGGCACAGAGGGCTTGCCAGCGACAGGCGTCACTGCACGCGGGCGCCGGCCTCGCTGCCAGCCCCACAACAGGGTCAACAGCCACAGCAGCGCCAGACCGATGGCCGCCGCCATCCACGGCCACGGACGCTCGGCCAGGCCGCTGGCGCGCGGATCGGTGGCCGCGATACGGCTGTCCTGGCCATCGGTGCCCGGCAATGCGGCGTCGGTGTCGATCGGTGGCAACGTTGCCGGTGAGGCAGTGCCCGTGCCGGTGCCGGCCGCAACCGTCAGTGTCAGGTCCGGCAGCTTCGCCTCCTGCGCCTTGCCGTTGCGCACGTCCCACCAGGGCAGGCGCGGCCCTGGCACCGCCAGCGCACCCGGCTGGCGCGGCACGATCGAATAACGGCGGGTGATCTTCAGCCGCGGCGTACTGCCGTTGAAGGTCTCTTCGTACTGCGCGGGTTCGGCAAACACCTGCGCATTGGCGCCGACATCCGGCACCGGCAGGTCGGTGAACTGCGCGCGGGTCGCGCCTTCAGCAATCGCCTCGACCACCACGTTGGCCGCTTCGCCGGTACGGGCACTGGTCGGCGCACTGGTGTAGCGCAGCTGCAGATTCTGCAGTGGCAGCCATGGCTGCGGCGCCTGTGCCGGCTGTGCCTGCACCTGCAACGTGCGGTCAGCGCCGGTGGCATTCATGCGCCCGTCGCCACCACCGAAGAAGTCATCGAAGAAGCCGCCCGCGCTGCGCCCGCTGAAACGGGCACCGGCGAGGCGCAACGCGCCGCTGCGCTCCGGGATCAGCAGGAAGCGCCGCTCGACCACGTTGTAGCGGCGGCCATTGACCTGTCGCACATCGGTGCGATCATCGCCCACCCGCTGCAATGACGCGCCTGCCGGGGTATCCAGCACCAGTTCGCCGGAGGCCAGCTGCGAAGCGAAATACAGCCGCACCACCACGCCTACGCTCTGCTGCACATACGGTGTCTGGTCATCGACAACGGTTTCGATGAACGCCACCGCATTGCTGTCAGGGCCGGCCACGGCAGCGGCATCCACCTGCAGGGTCAGCGGCGCGGTACGTACGCTGCCCACCTGCAGGCCCGGCACCACCAGTGCACCGCTGCGCCGTGGCGTCAGCGCCACGCCGTACAGGTTGCGCTGCTGCATGCTGCCGTTGCTCCACTCCACCTGGCGGCTGCTGGTCTGCCCGCTGAGGTCGAAGTCGGTACGCAATGGCGTGAAGTCCGGCGCGCCCTGGTCGCTCTCGACATTGAGCGTGACCGTGTCGCCCATCGCGATGCGGTCGCGGTCCAGCCACGCGCGCGGCTGCGCCCAGGCCAGCAGCGGCAGCCACAGCAGCAGTGCCGCCAGTACCTGCAGTGGCCAGCGCCCGTGCATGTTGATCGCCCGCGTCATCGCCCTTCCCTCTTCCTGCGTTCGTTTTCCAGCTGGAACTTGGCCCGCAGCAGTGCCCCCGGGTCATCCGGTACGCGCCGCATCCAGGCCTCCACCGCTTGTTGCTCCTCGCGTTGGCGCGGGGTGCTGCCGTCACTGCCTGGCACGGGCTTGCCATCCTGTTCGCCCTTGCCCTCACGTGCCTGCTGCATTGCCTGCTGCATGCGCTGGCGCTGCTGCTCATCCGCCTGGGCCTGCGCCTTGGCATCCTCCACCTGCGGCGGCGCCTGTTGGCCATCGCGGCCACGCTCGCCGGGCTGCGGGCTCGACGGGTTCCTGTCGTCACCGGGCTTGGGCTGGCCATGCTGGCCCGGCTGCGGCTGGCCCTGGCCGGGATTCTGCTGGCCCTGCTGCGGCTGCTGGCCCTGGCCGTTCTGCGGTTGCTTCTGCTGCCCGTTCTGCGGCGGTTTCTGCTGATCCTGGCCTTTGCCACCCGATTGCTTGCGCTTGCGTGCGGCATCGACCACGGCACGGTTGGCGACCGCATCGGCCATGCCGGGATGCAGCGCCAACGCGCGGTCGTAGGCGGCAATGGCTTCGTCGTAGTTGCCCTGGCGCGCCAGCGTATTGGCCAGGTTGTACCAGCCGGCATCGCTGTCGATGCCTTCGAATTGCTTGCGTGCGTTGGCAAAGTCGCCACTGCGGTAAGCCTGTACGCCTTCCGCCAAGCGCTGGTGCTGCAGTTGATCAGCACGCTTCCACAGCGTGCCCTGCACGGGCTGCGAAGCGGCCGCTGGAGGTGCCTGTGCCTGCACATTCCCCATCCACGGCAGCAGGCCCACTGCCAGCACGGCCGCCAGCACCGCGCGGCGACGGAAGGCGAGCAGCGCCAGCAGCATCACCGGTGGCACCAGCCAGAACCCTTCATCACGCCATTGCTTGCCCTCGCCCGGCCGCTGCGCCGCGGCACCTTCGCGTGCATCAAGTACACCGAGCGCGTGCAGGTCACTGTCATCGGCGGCGATGCGGGCATAGCGGCCACCGCCTGCGGTGGCCACTGCACGCAGGCTGCCTTCGTCCAGCGCAGCCTGGCGGATCTGCCCACTGCCGTCCCGGTACGCCGCACCAGCGGGCGTCCCCAGGCCCAGCACCGACACCTGCAGGCCGAGGTTGCGCGCCTGCGCTGCGGCCAGTGCCGCTTCATCATCCGCCTGATCGCTGACCAGCAGGATCTGCCCCCGCAATGCCCCGATCTGGCGCATCAACCGCGTCGCCCAGTCGATGCCGCGGTCGGCACGTTGGCCATCACGTGGCATCACATCGGGCGACAACGCGTCCAGATACAGCGCAACGTTGCTGCCGTCGTCGGTCAGCGGCGCCACGGTGTAGGCATCTTCGGCATAGACCACCAGGCCCACCTGGCCGCCCTGGCGTGCGCGCAGCAGCTCGCCCACCTTCGCCCGCGCCTGCAGCAGGCGCGAGGGCGGCAGATCGGTGGCGGTAATCCGGCTGGACAGATCCAGCACCACCAGCAGCGGTGCGCTGGCCTGGAACATCGGCTGCGCCTGCTGCCGCCAGCTCGGTCCGGCCATGGCCAGCGAGGCCAGCGTCCAGCCCAGCAGCACGGCCCAGGGCAGGCGTGCACGCCGGCGCTTGCCCGCAGCCAGCAGATGAGGCAACAGGTGGGCATCCACCGCGGTTCGCCACACATCGCTGCGCCGCTGCCGGTACAACGCCAGCGCAAGAATGACCGGCAACGCCAGCAGGGCCCACAGCCATTCCGGGCGCAGGAAGTGCAGCGCATTCCAGTCGGGAAGATGGGAAGCCAACGCGATCATCGTCGACGCTCCGGCCACACCCATGCCAATGCGCCCAGCAACAACGCCAGACCCAACGGCCAGGCATAGCGCTCTTCGCGCGGGCGCAGGCTCGGCCCCTTCGCTGCGATCGGTTCCAGCCGATCCAGTTCGGCATAGATGCCGGCCAGCTGCGCGGTGTCACGGGCGCGGAAGAACTGGCCGCCGGTCATGCTCGCGATCTTCTTCAACGTAGCCTCGTCGACCGGATCCTGGTCGGCGGATACGGGAATGCCGAACAGGCGCATGCTGCCATCACCACCAAATGCCACGGTATGGATACGCACACCTTCGGCGCGGGCCACTTCCGCCGCGCGCAGCGGTTCCAGCACGCCGGCGTTGCTGACGCCGTCGGTCAGCAGGATCAGCACGCGCTGTCCCTCGGGTTGGCTGCGCAGGCGTTTCACTGCCAGGCCGATGGCATCACCGATGGCCGTCTCGCGGCCGGCCAGGCCGACCACGCTGTCGCGCAGCTGGTCACGCACGCTGGCCAGGTCGGCAGTAAGCGGTGTAAGCGTGTAGGCGCGGTCGCCGAAGATCAGCAGGCCGATGCGATCACCGGCACGACGATCAAGGAAATCGGCCAGCACGGCCTTGGCTGCGGTCAGGCGATCCACCGCCTGCCCACCCAGCACCATGTCGCCCTCGCCCATGCTGCCGGACACGTCCATCGCCAGCATCATCTGCCGGCCCTGCTGCGGTGGCGTGATCGCTTCGCCCAGCTGTTGCGGGCGAGCCAGTGCGACGCACAGCGCGCACCAGCCCAGCCACAACAGCAGCGTACGCAGCCACGAAACATCAACGCGGCCGCCTCCGGCCAGCGCTTCCAGTTCCGTCGCCGCATAGGGCACGCGCAGCGCAGCGCCGGGATCGGCACGACGCTTCCACCAGCGCATCAGCAACGGCAACGGCAGCGCCAGCAGGGCCAGCGGCCACGCCAGCTGCAGGTCCGGCCATGGCCAGTAACTTGCCAGCAGGTTCATCGGCGCCGCTCCAGCAGCATGGCCAGATAGCGCTCGCGCGCCCAACTGCGCAGCGCCGCCACATCGCTGGCGTCCACCCGTGGGCGATAGGCGCCTTCCGCCAGCAGACTGCGACGTGCCGCGGGCAGCGTGCCTTTCGGATCCACACGCTGCCACCACGCATCATCGCGCAGGGATTCACTGCCGGGCTGTGCCTGGCGCGCGGCGCGACGCAGCAGTCCGGCGATTGCCGCCAGTTCTGCAGCAGCATCGGCGGTGGTCGCCAGCTCCTGGTCGAACAGCTGCAACCAGCGCTGGCGGCGTCGGCGACGCTGCCACCACAGCAAGGCCAACGCCACCAGCAACAGCAGCACCCCACCGCCGATCATCAGATAGCCTGGCGCCGGTGGCCACCACGATGGGGCCGGCGGCAGCTGCACATCGCGCAGCGGCAGGTTGGCGCTCATGCCGGCACCTCGGTGGGGGAGGGTGCCAGCCAGACATCGCTGGGCGCATCGGTGGACAGCACCTGCACATCAACACGGCGCGCGCCAAGCTGGCGTCGCAGTTCCTGCAGCGGTTCGACGAAGTGGGCCTGCCAATGGGCCTGCACCTCGCTGCGTCGCAGGTCGAGGCCGATGCGCTGCTGCGCGGTCTGGAACTGCAGCGCGGCCGAGGGCGGCTGCATCTCCAACGGATCGACCAGCAGCACCAGGCTGAGGTCATGGTGCTGGGCCAGCGCGCTCCAGCGCGCCGGTGGAATACGGATGGCCTGCTGCGGATCGGCCAGCAGCAGCATGCGCGCGCCCGGGCGCAGCACGCGGGCCGCATGGTCCAGCGCGCGCTCCAGGCCAAGGTCATCGGCCGGGGGCTGCGCGTACCAGCGGGTGAGCGCATCCAGCACGCGCAGCACGCCACGGGGGCCTCCTGCCGGTGCAATCGGTGGTTCACGGTCGCTGCCACGCAGGGCTCCGATGCGATCACCACGACGCTGCGCCGACCACGCGGCAACGGCGCCCGCACGTGCAGCCTGCACCGACTTGAAGCGCACGCGGGTGCCGAAGTACAGGGCCGGCGAGGTATCGGCCACGATCAGGCTGACCCGCTCGCGCTCGGCCTGGAACAGCTTGGTGTGGGCACGGCCGGTACGCGCGGTCACCCGCCAGTCGATATGGCGTGCATCGTCACCGGCCACGTACTCGCGCGACTCGGCGTATTCCATGCCGCGGCCGCGCAGCGGGGAAGGTGCCTGGCCCGCGTTGCCGGCACGGCCACGGCGTGGCGGCGGCGGTCGCTGTGCAAGGCGGCGCAGCGCCACCAGCTCGGCCAGCTGCGGGCGCAGCCCGTCACCGTCGCTGGCGGAAGAGACGTCGTGCAGGGATGGATCGGTCATGCGCAGGCTCAGGGTGCCGGCACCCGGGCCAGCAGCTCCTGCACCAGGCGTTCGCCATCCCAGCCTTCAGCGGTAGCTTCGTAGCTGGGCAGCACGCGATGGCGCAGCACGTCGGCGGCAACCGCTCGCACATCATCGGGGGTGACGAAATCGCGGCCAGCCAGCCAGGCACGCGCACGCGCACAGCGTTCCAGCGCGATGGAACCACGTGGGCTTGCCCCCCAGGCAATGCGACGGCCAAGGCCAGCGTCATAACGCGACGGCTCACGCGAGGCCAGCACCAGCTCGATCAGGTAGCGTTCCAGCGCTGGCGCCATGTGCAGGTCCAGCACTTCGCGGCGGGCATCGAACACATCCTGCATCGGCAGCTTCTCCGGTGCCGGTGCCGCCTCGCCCAGCGCGCCGCGGGCACGCTCGCGGGCCAGGCGCAGGATCTCCGATTCGGCGGCCTGATCGGGGTAGCTGATGCGCACGTGCATCAGGAAGCGGTCCAGCTGTGCTTCCGGCAGCGGGAAGGTGCCTTCCTGCTCGATCGGGTTCTGCGTGGCCATCACCAGGAACAGCGGCGGCAGCGCGTAGGTGTGGCGGCCAACGGTGACCTGGCGCTCGCCCATCGCTTCCAGCAGTGCCGACTGCACCTTGGCCGGCGCGCGGTTGATTTCATCGGCCAGCAGGATCGGGTGGAAGATCGGGCCAGGTACGAATTCGAAGCGGCCTTCCTGCGGGCGCCAGATCTCGGTACCGGTCAGATCGGCCGGCAGCAGGTCCGGGGTGAACTGCACGCGGGCGAAGTCAGCCTCCAGGCGCGAGGCCAGCGCACGGATCGCCGTGGTCTTGGCCAGGCCCGGAGCGCCTTCCACCAGCAGGTGACCATCGGCCAGCAGCGCGATCAGCAGGCGTTCGACCAGTGCCGCCTGGCCGACGATCTCGGCCGACAGGGCGTCCCGCAGCTGGGTGAAGGCGCCATGCAGGCGGGAGGCGGCCGGCGCGGGCGGCGGCGTGGCGGATTCGGGCATCGGCGGTGGCAGGTTCATGGGGGCCTTTGACCGGCGCGGGACGGCACGGGTTCCCGACATCATCGCAGGGTGCTCTGCGATTGGCATCAAGAACGGCTGAACGGCCCATCCACGCATGGCGGGGATCTACTTGTGGAAACGAGGAAGGGCCGCGCATGGCGGCCCTTCTTCGTTTCGCCGGTGGCGCGGGCTCAGTTCTGCTTGGCCACGCGCAGCACCTTCGGGGTGACGAACACCAGCAGCTCGGCCTTGTCCTTGTTGCGGCCACGCTTCTTGAACAGATTGCCCAGGAACGGCACGTCGCCCAGGAACGGTACCTTGCTGATGCTGCTGCGGTCGGTGAACTCGTACACACCACCGATGACCACGGTCTGCCCGTCCTCGACCAGCACCGCAGTATTGACCTCGCGGCGGTTGATCGACGGCACCGTGCCATAGCCCTGCAGTTCGATCAGGCGGTCGACTTCGTCCTTCTTCACCTGCATGTTGAGGAACACGCGGTTGTCGTTGGTGATGGTGGGGGTCACCCGCAGCTCCAGCACCACTTCCTTGAACTGCACGTTCGGGGTGGAACCGGCGCCACCGGCAGCACCGGCGCCGCTGATGGTGACGTAACCGATTTCCTTGCCCTGCTTGATCATCGCCTCGCGCTGGTTGGTGGTAACCACGCGCGGGTTGGAGATCACTTCACCACGTGACTCTTCCTGCATGGCCGACAGCTCCACGTCCAGCAGGTAGCCTGCGTTGAGGATCGACAGCGCCAGCGAGCCCGGGTTGTTGGCCGCGGCCACCGGCAGGTTCCAGTTCAGCCCGCGCTTGATGGTCGGGCCACTGGGAATCGGCGCCGGGCCGACGCTGCCACCGGCCTGCCACTCACGGACTGCCTTGGCGTTGGCCTGCGCGGTATCCACCTGCGACTTGCGGGTTTCGGCATTGGCATCCAGGCTGCCGCTGAAGTACACGTTGTCGCGGCTGCCGCTGATACCGAACTTCGCACCCAGCTCGCGGGCGAAGGTATCGGTGGCGATGACGATGCGGCTTTCGATCAGCACCTGGTCCACAGGGCGGTCGATCACCCCGATCAGCTCACGCATGCGCGCGATCTTCTTCGGGATGTCGCTGATCATCAGCGTGTTGGTGCGCTCGTCGGCGACGATGCGGCCGCGCGAGGACAGGAAACCACTGTCCTCCTGCGACGAACCGCCACCACCACCATTGCCGCCACCACCGCCGCCACCGATGCCCTTGGCCTCGGTCAGCGCTTTGAAGATCTGGGTGGCGCTGTGGTAGTTGATCTGGACGTAATCGGTGACCAGGTCTTCGCGGTTTTCGATGGCGATGCGCGCGTCTTCCTTCTCCTGCTCGAACTTGGCCAGTTCGGCCTGCGGCGCCACCCAGATCACGCTGCCGTCGCGGCGCTTGTCCAGGCCCTTGGCACGCAGCACGATGTCCAGCGCCTGGTCCCACGGCACGTTGACCAGACGCAGGGTCACATTGCCCTGTACCGAATCGGACGCCACCACGTTGAGATTGGATTCCTCGGCGATCAACTGCAGCACCGTGCGCACCGGCACGTCCTGGAAGTTGAAGGTCACCGGCTTGCCGGTGAAACCGCGCTGGCCGACAGCCTTGGCAGCCTGGGTGACGCTGCCGGCAGTGACGGCACCGACAGCGGCCGGAGCCTGCCGCGGGCTGATCTCCACCACGTACTCGTTGCCGCTCTGGTAAGCCAGCGACTCCACTGCGCCACCGGTGCTGAGCACCAGCTGGGTGCCGGCACCGGACGGCTTGGCGTCGATGCGCTGCACCGGCGTGGCGAAGTCGGTGACGTTCATCGGCTTCTGCAGGTTGGCCGGCAGTCGGGCGTTGCCGACGTCGACCACCACGCTGTTGCCCTGCGTGCGCAGGTCCGGGACCGCGCCCTGGCCGTCGAACTGGACGATCAGGCGCCCGGCGCCGTCATCGCCACGCTTGAAATCAATCTTGGCCACCGACAGGCCCGCCGGCGCTGTCGCCGGGGCCACGGTGGCGCCCACCGGCTTTTCCGCCGGTGCGGCGGCCAGCGCCGGAGCGCAGGCCAGCATCAGCGCGACTCCCAACGCGCTGACACGGTTCAAGGTAGAGCGCCGGATGGGACGCAGCCCCTTGGCTTGGTGAAAGGTCATCGTGCTATCCCCAGTAAACGATCATTGATCTTCAAGCGAGAGCGTTGCCGGCCGTTCCAGCCAGCCGCCCGCGCCATCCGGCACCAGTTCGATCAGCTCCACGCGGTCTTCGAAGACCGCCGTGACCCGCCCGTCGCTCTGCCCGAGGTAACCGCCCGGGCGCACCCGGTAGGTCACCTTGTCCGGCCCCATCACCAGCGCGACGGTGCCTGCACCGGTGCCGATGGTACCGACCATGTCCAGTGCATCCAGCGGGAAGCCTTCCAACGGCTCCTTGCGCCGGTTCGGATCCGGACGCAATCCGCCATTCCCCTGCTGCGGATTGGTCCAGGCATCGGTGAACGGATCGCGCATGCCCTGCGCGGAGTATTCGAAGGTCTCGAACTGCTGCATCACCGGCAGCGGCTCCAGTGGCTGTGCCGGTCGCGCACGCTCACCCTCCACCCACTTTTCAAGATTCGGCGCATCACCCGGCGTGCTGGTCACGCCGCGGCCGCAGGCGGCCAGCAGCAGCACGGCGGCCACCATTCCACAACGTGCGAAGAAGGAACGGATCACTTCTTGTCCTCCTTGCCGGCTTCAGCCTTCTGCTGTTCCTGCACCTCGGTCTCGTCCAGGTAGCGATAGGTCTTGACCGTGCCGGACAGTTCCAGCGCGCCACTGCGGACGTTGCCGCTGGTCTTGTCCTTGGGCTTGAGGTTGATGTCGTGCATGGTCAGGATCACCACCCGCGGCAGCGAGGCCACGCCGCTGACGAACGCACCGAACTGGTGGTAGCTGCCCACCATCCGCAGCTTGATCGGCTTCTCGGCGTAGAACTCCTTGACCTGCTCCTGCTCCGGCTCGAACAGCTCGTTGGTCAGGCCGCTGGACAGCGCGGTCTGCGAGATGTCGATGATCAGGTCGGGCATTTCGGTCTTGCTGGGCAGCTGCCGCAGCATCTGCTGCAGCACCTGCTCCATCTGCGCCAGCTGCTGCTTCAGCGGCGCCAGGTTCACCGCGCGCTCCTGCTGCTTGGTGAACTCCGAACGCAGCTCGGTTTCCTCCGATTCCAGGCCGGCCAGTTCCTCACGCTTGCCGCTGATCAGCAGCATCCACGCAACGAACATGATCACCACCGCCAGCAGCGAGCAGAAGACGATCTTGGCCTTCTGCGGCCAGTTGCCGATGTCGTTGAAATCCAGGTTCTTGAGATCGATCTTCTGGCTCATGCGCGGTCCCCCTGCAGCGGGGCATGGAAGGCCTGCGGCGGCTGCGCCAGGCGGCTGCCCTCAGGCTTCGGAGCGGGCTGGGCAGCCGGTGCGGCCGGTTGGTTCGGCTTGGCCGGTGCGCTGGCCGGGGCAGCAGCAGGTGCCGCCGGCGCCGGTGCACCCGGGCTCGCTGCCGGGCCTGCCGCCGGAGCCGCAGGGGTGGCCGCATCCGGGCCTGCGGCAAGCGGTGCCACTGGCGCCGGCGCTGCCGTTGCCACCGAGCCGTCTGCGTTCAGACCGGGCGTCGCCGCCACTTCTTCGCTCTGCGCCGGCAGCTTCACCTTGACCACGAACACATAAGGCAGCGCCTTGATGTCCGCAACAGGGCCGGTCTTGCCGTCCTTGTCCTTTTCGGGGTCACGCGCTTCGATGATCGACAGTTCCGGGTTGGTCATCCAGCCGGAGGTCTCCAGGTTGCGCATGTACGCCGAAACACGGGCGTTGGACTGGGTGCGGCCTTCCAGGGTCAGCACGTCGCCTTCCTGCTTCAGCGCGGTCAGCACCAGGCCATCGGGAATCGTGCGCACCAGCGCATCGAACAGGTGCACCATCTGCGAGCGCTTGGCCTGCAGTTCCTCGATCACCTTCTTGCGGGCCAGCAGGCGCTCCTTCTGCGCGTCAAGGCGGTCGATCTCCTTGTTCTGTTCCTTGACCTTCTCGATCTCGGCTTCCAGATAGGCATTGCGGTCCATCTGGCCGCTCACCTGGCGGTCGTAATAGAACCAGATCAGCAGCGACAGCAGCAGGCCACCGATCGCGGCCATGCCCAGCATTGCGTAGAACTCGCGCTGGCGTTGCTTGCGCCGTTCGGCGCGCCAGGGCAATAGATTGATGCGTGCCATCAGTCGAAGCTCCTCAGCGCCAGACCGGTGGCGATCATCAGCGCGGGGGCATCCTGGGCGAGCGCATGCGCGTTCACCTTCGGCCCCAGGGTCATCTGCGCCAGCGGGTTGGCGACCACGGTCGGCACGCCCAGCTGTTCCTCGACCATCTCCGGCAGCCCGCCCAGCACAGCGCAGCCGCCGGCCAGCACGATGTGGTCAACGCGGTTGAACTCACTGCCTGCATAGAAGAACTGCAGCAGGCGGCTGATCTGCTGGACCGTGGCTTCCTTGAACGGTTCCAGCACTTCCATCTCGTAGCTTTCCGGCAGCCCGCCCTGGCGCTTGGCCAGGCCGGCTTCCTCGTAGCTCAGGCCGTAGCGGCGCATGATCTCGTCGGTCAGCTGCTTGCCACCGAACACCTGTTCGCGGCTGTACAGGCTGCGGCCACCACGCAGGACATTGAGGGTGGTCATGGTGGCGCCGATATCGACCAGCGCGACCACGCCCTCGATGGACACCGGCAGCTCGCTGGCGACCAGGGCGTAGGCGTTCTCGACCGCGAAGGCCTCCACGTCCATCACCTTGGCCTGCAGGCCACCCAGTTCCAGGGCCGACTGGCGCAGTTCCACGTTTTCCGAACGCGACGCGGCCAGCAGCACCTGGACCATCTCCGGATTGTTCGGGATCGCCCCGATCACCTCGAAGTCCAGGTTCACTTCCTCGATCGGGTACGGAATGTAGTTGACCGCTTCCAGCTCGATCTGGGCTTCCATGTCGTTTTCGTCGAGCTCGGCCGGCATCGGGATCACCTTGGTGATCACCGCCGAACCGGCGACGGCAGCAGCAGCCAGCTTGGCCTTGCTCCCCGAGCGGTTCATCGCCCGGCGGATGGCCTCACCCACGGCCTCCACTTCCACGATGTTCTTCTCCACCACCGCATTCGGCGGAAGAGGTTCCACAGCGTAATGTTCCACACGAAAACGGTTGCCACTGCGGGACAGCTGCAAAAGCTTTACCGCAGTCGAACTGATGTCGACGCCCACAAGCGGCGACTGACTTTTTGGGATGAGCCCCACGGTTTCTCCCCTGCCGACGGGCACTTGGACGCAAGACCTGCGCCCGAGCATTAATAACGTATTCTTAGCAAATGGCAACGGCCCTGCTGTGAAGTCCCTCACGGATTCACCATGCAGCCCCTGACTGTTCCCCTTGCGCTCCCCGGCGACGACCCCAGCCGCCACCTTGCGTAATCTATACTCTGCGACCACGAAATTCGCAATCGGAATCTGAACCCGATGACTCGACTCCGCCGCTGGCTGCGCTGGATCTTCCTGATTGTCCTGGTCCTGGCGCTGATCGGCGCGGCCGCCGTGGGCGGTCTGTACTACGCCGTGTCCTCCAAGCTTCCCGACGTGCAGACCCTGCGCGACGTGGAAATGCAGGAGCCGATGTACGTCTATGCTGCCGACGGCAAGCTGATGGCGGTGTTCGGCGAGACCCGGCGTACCCCGATCACCATGAAGGACGTGCCCGAGCGCCTGAAGCAGGCCTTCCTGGCCACCGAGGACGCCCGTTTCTACGAGCATGGCGGCGTGGACTACATGGGCATCGGCCGTGCGGTGTGGCTGCTCGCCACCACCAACGACAAGCGCGTGCCGGGTGGTTCCACCATCACCCAGCAGGTCGCCCGCCAGTTCTTCCTCAGCTCCGAGTACAGCTACACCCGCAAGCTGGCCGAGATCCTGCTGGCGCGGAAGATCGAGTCCGAGCTGAGCAAGGACGAGATCTTCGAGCTGTACCTGAACAAGAGTTTCTTCGGCAACCGCGCCTACGGCGTGGCCGCCGCGGCCGAGTTCTACTACGGCAAGAAGCTTAACGAGCTGGACCTGGACGAAATGGCCTCGCTGGCCGGCATCCCCAAGTTTCCGTCCTCGGGCAACCCGATCTCCAACCCGGAGCGTGCCCGCCAGCGCCGTGACAACTATGTACTGCAGCGCATGGCCGACCTGAAGTTCGTCAGCCAGGCCGAGGCCGACGCGGCCAAGGCCGTGCCGATGCACGCCACCGCGCATGAGCCGCCGGTGCAGGTCGATGCCCCTTACGTGGCCGAGCTGGTGCGCCAGGAAATGATCGCCCGCTTCGGCGGCGATGTGGTCAACAAGGGTTACCACGTCACCACCACGATCGACTCCACCCTGCAGACCGCCGCCAACCAGTCGGTGCGCGACGGCCTGCTGCTGTACGACCACCGCCACGGCTGGCATGGCGTGGAGAAGCAGGTAGCGGTCGGTGCCGGTGAAGACGCCGCTGCCCTGGCCGAGCACCTGCGCGGCATGTTCGGCCAGGCCGGCCTGCTGCCGGCCATCGTCGCCAGCACCGGCGCCGATGGCAGCGCCACCGTGGTGCTGGCCAACCGCAGCGAGATCGTGCTGCCGGCCGGCGCTGCCAAGTGGACCAACAAGACCCCGGGCAAGCTGGTGCAGCGCGGCGACATCGTGCGCGTGCGGGCCGGTGCCAAGGAAGGTGAGTGGCTGCTGGACCAGATCCCGCGCGGCCAGTCCGCGCTGGTCTCGCTGGATGCCCACAATGGCGCACTGAAAGCGCTGGTCGGTGGCTTCAGCTTCTCCGGCAACAAGTTCAACCGCGCCACCCAGGCCCGTCGCCAGCCGGGTTCGAGCTTCAAGCCGTTCGTCTACGCGGCCGCCTTCGACAAGGGCTACAACCCGGCCTCGATCGTGCTCGACGCCCCGGTCGTGTTCCGCGACCGCCGCGGCAAGACCTGGGCCCCGCAGAACGACGGCGGCGGCTTCCGCGGCCCGATGCGCCTGCGTGAAGCGCTGGTGCAGTCGCGCAACCTGGTCTCGGTGCGCCTGCTCGATGGCATGGGCGTGGACTACGCGCGCAAGTACATCAGCGAGTTTGGTTTCGCCGAATCCGAACTGCCGCCGAACCTGTCGATGTCGTTGGGTACCGCTTCGCTTACCCCACTGTCGGTGGCCCGTGGCTACGCCGTGTTCGCCAATGGCGGCTCGCGCGTGGACACCTGGCTGATCGACCAGGTCAATGACCGCGACGGCAACCTGGTATTCAAGGAAAACCCGGCACTGGCCTGCCGCGACTGCGCAGGCAGCAGCGACCAGCCGGTCAACCAGGTGGTGGACGGCTTCAACTTCGGCGCCCCGGCCCCGAAGGTGGACCCGGCCGCTGCGGCCAAGACCGAAGCCAAGACCGAAACCCCGGCCGCGCCGGTCAACCCCGATGCCCGCACCGCCCCGCGCGCGATCGACGCCCGCACCGCCTACCAGCTGGTGTCGATGATGCGCGACGTGGTCCAGCGCGGTACCGGCGTGCAGGCCAAGGTGCTCGGCCGCGAGGACGTGGGCGGCAAGACCGGCTCCACCAACGACCACCGCGACGCCTGGTTCTCCGGCTTCGGTGGCCCGTACGTGACCACCGTGTGGGTGGGCCGCGACGACTTCCGCTCGCTGGGCTACCGCGAATACGGTGGCAAGGCCGCCCTGCCGATCTGGATCGACTACATGCGCACCGCGCTGAAGGACACCCCGATCGCGCAGAACGACCCGCCCAGCGGCATGGTGCAGGCCACCCTCAATGGCGCCACCGAGTGGGTGAAGGTGGAAGACATGGACCGCCTGACCGACTACGACCTGAACCTCAATACCCCGCAGGCCGACGCCGCCGCGTTCGATATCTTCTGAGGAAAGGTGCGATGGGTGCCAACCGTGGGTTGGCACCGATGCTGCCCTGGTAGATGCCAACCTTGGTTGGCGCCCCGTGCCGACCAAGGTCGGCACCTACCAGAGCGTTGGTGGGTGCCAACCGTTGGTTGGCATCTCCGCGCCATACCCACGCAGATGTCACATCCGTGCGCTAGTCTGTAGCCAGGTCGCAACAGGGAGTCATCGCATGCATCGCGCCCGTCAGCATGCTGCCAGCCAGACCCGCGAGCGGCGCCACCGCCTCGCCCACGAAGCCGCCCGCCTGATGGCCGAAGGCGGCATCCGCGACTACCACCAGGCCAAGTTGAAGGCCGCCAGCCGGCTCGGCATCCACGACGATGCCTCCCTGCCCCGCAACACCGAGATCGAAGACGCCCTGCGCGAGTACCAGCGGTTGTTCTCCGGGCCGCAGCACGGCAACGAACTGCAGCGCCGCCGCGAAGCCGCGATGCACGCCCTGGAGTTCCTGCACGGCTTCGCCCCGCGCCTGGTCGGCCCGGTACTGGATGGCACCGCCGACGCCAACAGCCCCGTGCAGCTGCACCTGCACAGTGACGACCCGGAAGCCGTGCATCGCTTCCTGGACGAACATGGCATCCCCGCCGAATCACGGACACGTCGTCTGCGCATGGACCGCGAACGCTGCCTCGACGTGCCGGTGTGGGTGTTCAGTGCCGAAGAGCTGACCTTCGACCTGGCCGTGCTGCCCTACGACGCCCTGCGCCAAGCGCCGCTGTCGCCGGTGGATGAGAAGCCGATGCGGCGCGCGTCCGTGGCGCAGTTGCGGCAGGTGCTGGCCGAGGCGGAGATCACCGCGTATATCGGCGGGTGACGGTAGCGCCAGTCTTGGTGGGTGCGGACTGTTGGTCCGCACTGCATTTCAGACTTCCGGATACCTGACCGAAGAGCAGCCGAGCGTGGGCTCGGCTCTACAGGAAGCGTGGCATCCGCGGGCGCCACCTAGCATGGCAGTGCTCTACAGTGGCATGCCATTACCGGTCGTCGGCTCCGGGCCAATCAACCACTCCGGCAGCCACGGTGCGGGTGCGCGCTTGGGGTACTCCGCCATCATCCGCGCGTGCATGGTCTGCAGATCGTTCAACAGCCATACCTGGTGAAAGATGTCACTGAACGAATCCGACCAGCCGCTCTTCACCCGTTGGCGATCGCCGCTCGTGAGACCGGGCACCAGATCACGCGGGCCCTCCAGAATGGGTTGCAACGCCCTGTTGATGCCCGCGTTCTCCGTCGCGGCCTCACGCAGCTGGCTGATGTGCGCCTGCACCCGTGTGCATTGATACGGCACGCAGCCCGCGGTCGCCTCGATGTAATCGGCGATATCCGCCAGCAGGTTCGCCTTCAGCCGCCATGCCACCTCGCCATCCAGCACTTGCCGCACCCGCATCGTACGCACCGTGCTGGCCCGGATCTCCTCCGGCGTGGAGAACGGCTTGCCGGGGGGAGTACCACCATGGCGCACCAGAACAATCCTGTGGATCGCCTCGTTGGTGATGCCCTCCACCCGTAGCGCAGCTACCTGCGGATGCATGCGCGGAAGCGGCACATTGCTGAACCGCCAGTAGTACCAGAGTAACGCCACTACCCCCAGGAAGCACAGCACGCTGGCAAGCATCCAGACGTCCAGATGCCGGGTGTGGTAGTAAAACCGTGCCCGCCAAACGTAGAACGTGCGGTAGCTGATGAATCGACTCACCCATCGGTACATTGCCATCTCCTCGGCAAGGACCCCGGCGCGGCGGGGCTCGTTACGCGCACCACGCCGGGGCGCCATGGCTTACCAGCCGATGCCCACACCCACGCCCATGCTGCGTTCACCGCTGTTGGTGAAGGCACCATTGAGGCTGAAGGTGGCTGAGCCCTTGTCGTTGAGTACGCGCTGGTAACCCACCGCCATGGCCGACTCGCCCTCGGCGTAGCCCACACCCGCGCCAAGGCGGTTATAGGTGGCCAGGCCAGCGGTGTTCATGGCCATGGCCGTCTGCGCACTGCTCATCGCCGCCATGCGGTTGAAGCGCTTGTCCATCTTGTCCAGGCGGCGCTCGAAGTTGCTGATCGCACCATCGGTGTACTCGTTGGCGCGGGCCAGCATTTTTTTCCAGCTCGGCGGTATCAACCTGCGGCGTGGGCGCGGGCGAATCGTCCTTCTTCGACTTTGGCTGCGGTGCAGGCGAAGCGCCCTCGCCCGCCGAAGCGACCTGCGGCGAACCGCTGGCTTCCCGGCTTGGCATGATCTCTTCGGTCGGTGCCGCCGACGCCGTGGCCATTGCACGCGCCTGCGGCTGGCCGTCCACGCGCTGCTCCAGGCCATCGATGCGACCGTTGAGCTGCTGCTGCACGGCATGCAACTGGCCACCGTTGACCGCCTCGCGGCTGCCGGCGGCGATCAAGCCGTTGGCGACGTTGGAGATGACCATGCCGTTGGCGCCCGCCAGGGTGAGCTGGGCGGTGCCGTCGCTGCGGATGGACGGAGATTCCTGGAACACCGAGCGGAGCTGGGTTTCCACGCGATCGACGCGGGAGCCGGTGGTGACTACGGCCGAGTCGAGCGTGGCGAGGGCTTCGTTGATGGTGTTCTGGTGCTGGCCCTGGACGTTGAAGCCGGGAGTGGTGAGGTTGCCATTGGCGTCTATGTTGCCGCCGAGGGTAGCGAGGGCACTGCTGAGCTGACCAATGGTGGCTGCATTGTGGCTCGCGATGCCGTTGGCGATGTTGGTCAGGCGACGCTGATGGCCGGATGAACCGAATGAAGCGGTATTCGCCTCAGTGGCAATGGAGTAGGCGCCAACGGCGACTGACATGAGCGCGCCGGTTCTGACCTCTGCGCCGGCTCCCAAGGCAACACCATTCGATCCGTAAACGTGGGAACTGACTCCGAGTGAGAAGCCCTGCACCGCCCCCTCATCTACGTACGCCGCGCGTCCCAAGGCTACCGAGTTCTTCCCTCCCGCCGTTGCCCAAGCACCTACAGCGACGCCGCCTTCTGAACGCAGTGACGCTTTTGCATTCTTGCCAACAGCCAGCCCAGCCGGGCCCGCTTCAGCTGGATACTGTCCCTCCTCGGGCATCCAGCCAAATGCAATGTTGCCGCTTCTGTCTTCGATAGAGTTCAGTCTCAGGTTTGTTGCATACAGCTGGCTCCCGCGCACCACATCCGAACTATCAGCGGAGAGGTGCGCATCGGCAACACCAGTGAGGCGTGCGCCGCCGAAGTCGATGAGGTTTCCATCTCTGGCCTCACTCAGCAGACTATTCTGATCCGAGCTCCAGTCGCGCTGCATTGCATCCAAGTCGCGTCTATTACGCTCAATCTTCTGCTCAGTGGCATGCAGCTGACTCCCAGTCACCGCATCACGGCTACCCGCGGCAATATGCCCATCGGCAAGATTCGACAGAACCATGCCATGCGCGCCAGCCAGGTTCAGTTGGCCGATTCCATCTGCGCTGGTTGACGGCGACTGTTGGAATGTCGCGCGCAGCTGGCCTTCGACGCCATCTACTCGGCTATCGGACCTGAGCACCGCGCCATCGAGCACAGCCAAGGCGTCACCCACGCTGTTCTGCGTACCACCCTGTACATTGTAGACAGGAGCAATGACATCGCCTCCTGAGCCAAAGCCGGCGCCTCCCCCAAGCATTGCCAGTGCGTCACTGACCTGACCAATCGTCGATGCATCACCTTCATTCACACCCCGAGCGACATTCACAACCCGACGCTTCAAAGCACCTTGTCCAACTGAGACCGTCATCGCCTCAGTTGCAATGGAGCCGGCGCCCACGGCGACACTGTTAGAAGCAGCTTCGGAAACAGAGCTTCCGGCACCTATTGCAACGCCCTTCTCCGACTCAACGGATGCCCTAACTCCTAGCGCGAAGCCATCCTCAGCCTTTCCCGCGACACTTGAAGCCCTACCCAAGGAAACTGAGTTCTTTCCCGCTGCCATCGCGAAACTACCAACCGCCACCGCTCCTTCAGCCTCGGCTCTCGCCGAATCCCCGACCGCGACCGCGATCAATCCCGCAGCCGCGCTATCGGCCGGTCCACCGCCGCCTACAGCAACGAACTTTCCGGCGCCTTCAAGTGCCGAGATCTTCTCGTTGGCCGCAAACAACTGCCCACCATTCACCGCATCGGTACTGGCCGCAGAGCTGACATCCCCCGCCGCCACTCCCGATACGCGCGCACCTTCCATGTCCACAAGCAGGCGATCGGCACTGAACTTCACCACTCCATCCAGATCCGGATCGAAGTTGTCCACGTCCGTACGAAGCTGATCGATGGCGGCGCGGTTGGCCGCGACGCGCTGGTCCTGTGCCGCGAGAGCCTGGGTATGCGTTGCCAGCTGCTGGCCGTGCAGCACCAGTGACTGGCCCTGCGTGGAAACAGACTGGTTGGTGGCATGAAGCTGCTGTCCGGTCACGACATCGGTACTGGTGCCGCTCAGCACGCCGTTGGCAACGTTGTTGACGCGCCGCTTCGCGCCGTCCTTGTTGGCCACATCCACCACGGTGCCAGTGTTGTCTGCGCCCAGGCGCACATTGCCCGTGGCCGATACCTGACTGACCAGACCACTCAACGCTGTGGCCCTGCCCAGCGCGTTGTCAGCAGTGGTCTTGGCCGCAGTTGCCGCCGTTTGTGCGGCATTGGCCGCATTCTGTGCAGTCGTCACATTGGCATTGGTAGCGTTGAGCTGCTTGCCGGTCACGGCCTCGGTGCTGGACGTACTGAGCGTACCGTCGGCCAGATTGACCAGCTTGCGCTTGATGGCGCTGCTGCCGATCGAAATCTGATTGGCGGCACTGGTCTGCGAGCCATTGCCCAACGCCACCGAACCATTGTGCTGAGCCAAGGAGCGATCACCAATGGCCACGGCACTCTCGGCCGACGCTCTGGCCAGATTGCCCATCGCAGTCGAGAAGGGAGCGCTTGCTTGGGTACCACGCCCCAGTGCAGTGGACTGGCCAGCACTGGCGTTGCTCTGGTACCCGACAGCGGTGGCATGCACCGCATTGCCCTTTGCCCCATTGCCAATGGCAATGCCGCGGTCGCCCTCCGCTTGGGATTCAAGGCCTACCGCAACGGCACCGTTGCCGCTGCGCGACATTGCCCCCACCGACACACCCGCATTGGCGTTGGCAACACGGTTCCCGTCCTTGTCCACGCCAGACCTTGCGTCATCACCCAGCGCGACGCTCTTGCCGTTGTAGCTCTTGGCGTTGCGCCCCAATGCAGTGCTGATGCCATAAGCATTGGACTCTGCAAGCGCACCGCCACCCAATGCCAGCGCTTCTGCGTTGAGTCGGCTGTTGACCGCATCAACACCGGCCTTTGCCGCACTCGCGGTTGCCGCCGCGGTCGCCACCGATGCATTGGTCGCGTGTAACTGGTTGCCGGTGATCGCGTCGGTACTGCCCGCCGCAATCACGCCATCGGCAAGGTATTGGATCCTGCGCTTGTTGCTGCTGTTGCCCACCGACACCGTATTGGCACTGGAGGTCACCGAGTTGGCGCCCAGTGCAACCGAATTTCCGTGCGTTGCCGTTGCCCCGCGGCCAAGCGCGGTCGTACCGCTGCTGCTTGTCTTGGCCTGATAGCCGATGGCAACGCCGTCATGCGTGGAACTGGCGCCCCCGCCCAAGGCGACGGCACCCGTCCAGCCGCTGGTGCCCGCGGAGGCGCCTGCACCGATGGCGATGCGGGAGATACCCGGACCGGACGCTGTGCGTGCACCCCCGCCCAGCGCAATGGTATCGTCGCCATCAGCTTTTGAGCCAACGCCCATCGCTAGCGCACGGCTACCCACTGCTTGGGCAGCGTTGGCATTGGTCGCCGCAGTCCCGGTCGCCAGCAACTTCTGACTCTGGCTCACGCTGGCCAGCGCCTGCTGCGTAGCGTGCAGCTGCCTGCCGGTCACAACCTCGCTGCTGTTTGCGTCGATTGCACCGTCGGCAACGTATACGATTTTGCGCCGCATGCCGCCGTTACCGACCGACACCTGATTGTCGCCGTAGTCGTTGGAATCCGCTCCCAGCACGACGGAGTTGCGCCCGGCTGCGAGCGCGCCGCTCCCCAAGGCGACCGCGTTATGCGCATACGACTTCGCATCATTGCCCACCGCGACGCTGCCGAGCTCCCAGGCAACCGCCTTGTGCCCCAGCGCGGTCGCGTATTGCCCATTGGCATCGGCCCGGTAGCCAAGTGCCACGCCGTAGCTGTTGGAGAAGGCCGATACACCGACCGCGACCGCCCTGTCACGGGCACCGGCATACGAACCGAGCTGGACGAAATCGCTGTAGGCCAGCGGAAGCGCGTTCGCGCGGGAGAACGCTCGCCCGCTGGGAGCGGTGGCGGCATCTTCGTGCGCAAGCATGGCGCTTGTGTTGAACGGGCCAAAGGCAACGTAGAGGGCATCTTCCGTCCACTCATCAGCGCTTGTTTCGGAATGACCCGCTGTGGCTGCCATGACCGATGCCGGCAGCATGGCCAGCGTCAGCGCCAGTCCAGGACCACGCGATGTGTGCCTGCGCGTGCCGCGCGCTGCCGCCAGTTCGCTTGCAACCACCCAGCATTGGCGGGCGGCGGACCAGAGTCGTCGATAGATCTTGTTCATGGGATTCTCCTTAACAAACGAAACAGAAGGAACCGCTGTGGCACCAAGCCACAGCGGCGTGATGCATTCAGAGCGCGACGTTGTGCAGGTGCTCGCGATAGCCATCGCGGGTCAGCCGATAGCGCAGCTGCAGCGTGTGGCCCGGCTGCAATGGGAACGGCAGCTCCAGCGCGCTGCCGGGGTACAGGCTGCGCGAGACGTCATGTGCGGTGCAGCGCGCACCATCGCAGTCAGCGATGCTGGTGATGCCCACGCGTACCGTGCCGGTGTTGCGCAGCTGGTTTCCCTCCACCTGCACGTCCATCGTCGATTGCGCGGGCAGTACATTGACCAGTGCGCCCCAGACCAGGCTGACGCCGACATTGGCCTGGGCACTCTCACCCTCGCCTGCCGGGTCCGCACGTTCGGGGCCGCGCACGCCCTCGAAGTACACGCGGTATGCCGTTTCCTTTTCGACCGGCTGCAGCGGAATCACACGGATCAGCCGGTTGCCGCCACCGGCGAGGGCGAACTTTCCCGGCGTGATGGCGATGGCGGCCTCATTCGGCTCCACCTCAACCTCCTGTTCACCTGCCCCCGCCGGGTCGACGATGCGCTTGATAGATGCCTGCACGTACTGCGGTTGGGTGGACTGCGAGTAGATGCGTATCTGTGCGCCTTTCTTCGCGTCTACCGACGTACGCATGGGGTGCACGGTGAGATTGGCATGGGCAGGCAACGCCATCAGCAGCGACAGGGGCAGCAGGCAGCGGACTAGAGGTTTCATCGGGGACTCCATGTGGGGTTCAGGGCGTGACGGTGGGAACACGCAGCTCCACCTTGAGATCGCCGCTGTAGTAGCCGGGGCGCTTGGTGCTGACCGGCACGCGCGGTGTTTCCAGCGTCAATGGCGTAGGCACGCAGAACACCGGCTGCGTCATGCCGGGCAGCAGCACCAGGCGCAACCTTGCGGTATCGATGCCATGCAGCAGCTGCTCCACGCCGTTGCGCATGGGCACTGCACTGCCGTTGTGATCCAGGGTGACGGTGTAGTCCACGCGCTGGGTGGCATCACTGCCGCCATCGACGTGCCATACCGAGTAGCCCGAGGGCCCGGGAGGTTGCGCGCCGCTGTCACGCACGGTGACGCCGAGGTAGCTGCTCTGCGAGCCAAGCCCGTCGTACAGGCACATGTCGAGCTGGGTACGGCCACCGATGGTCTGCGCGATCGGGTCGTACTGCAGGTTCAGGCCGACGTGCGGGGTGACTTGATCGAAAAGCGGGAAGTAGATGGAGACCGCGTTCTTGTCTGTTACCGCAAGCGCAAGATCAAACGTATACGTTGCGATATTCAAATGAGATGGTGTATGCAGTGAAAGAGCCAGCTGAGCCGTCCAGTTCCCTGCAACCAACCTCTCAAGCTGCTTTCCTTGCAGCTCCATTGACACAGCCGTTCCCACTGGTTTCCCGAAGCAGGGCGTGAAACTCGATGACCAAATCAAGCGAATTAAACTATCCCAGTAATCAAGGCTACAGGCTGTTGTTGCTTCGCCTCGACGCAGCTCTGCTACCACATCAAGATCTTCTGTCATTCCACTTCGTCGTTCGGTAAATCGAAGCGGAATAACACTCTTGATGCTTGTCGCATTCTCAAGCGTGTCATTGACCGGACATTTCCCCTGTGCCGAGTCACTGCTTGATCTGCAGGTCAGATACAACCTTCCGTAGTCAAGCGTCCCAAGCAGTTCATAGCCCAGCACAGTCCTCGGCGCCCACAACTCGATATCTCCTGGCATCGCAGAGCGATCCCAACTCATCACGATGTCCCGGTGCTCGCTCGACGGATGCGTCTCCGGCGGCTGTTGCGCCATCGCCCTCGGCACCAACACCACCAGCCCACACAACACCGCCATCACCCACCACAACCGACGGCTCACTTCGCACCCCCCGCTGCTGCGGTCTGTGGCGTGGCGGCGATCAGCGCCTGCTCCTGCAGCAACCGCACCACCCGTGCCTGGTGGCGGATGTCGGCCGGCAGCTGGGCCACGGCCAGCGGCTCGCACTGCACGGCGCCTACCAGCATCACCACGCTGCGGCGCTCGCGCACCTGCAGCGGGCAGTGCAGCAACCGGTCGTCCTGCAGCAGGTACAGGGTCTTCTCGCGTCGTGGGAAGTCGGCCACGAAACCTCCATTGCTGCCGGTGCCGGGCACCGGCGCGTTGAGAATGCGGGCACCGCGCAGCGGTGCGCCGGCGATGTCCTGGGCGTTGCCGATGAAGGTGTAGGTCACTTCAATCGGCACCGGCATGCGCACCAGCCGGCCCGGTGACAGAAACAACGGACGCGCGCCGCCCACACCGCTCACGCGCACGGCGGCGATACTGTCCAGGGCGCTGGCGTCCTGCACTTCAGCGCGGTGCGACTGGTAGGCGGATATCGGCAGCAGCCGGCGCTCGCCCAGCTTCAGTCGCTGCCGGCGCAGCCCGCCCACCTGCAGCTCGGCGGCAACGCCGGTCAGGTCCAGGTCGTCGGTGTCATCCACCTGCACCGCCAGCCCCGCGTCGGCGCCAACGCCAGCGCCCCAGTACACGCCGCGCTTGCCGATGGCCAGGCCGGAACTGTGCGTGGCGCTGTACGCCACTTCGTTGCCACCCTGGTGCTGGTAGCGCGACACCGTGGCACCGGTCTGGCCGATGCGGTTCTGCAGCTGGGTACTCAGCGTGGCGCTGTAGCGCTCGTTGTTGTTGCCGCGCAGTTCGCCCGATACCTCGCGGTACTGATCCTCGTATTCCTGGCGCAGCGTCTGCCCGGCGCTGTAGTTGATGTCCGGCCGCGCATGCTGTGGTTGCCGCACGTCCACGCCATAGCGTCGCTGCGAACTGCCGCGGTCATCGTGCTGCAGGCGGTTGAGGCTGAAATTGAGGTAGATGCCGCGGTCACGTCCATCGCGCAGTCCACCGCCGCTGGTCTGCTGCCACACGCCGATGCGGCTGGAGACACTGAACTCGCCCCAGCGCTGGCTGCGGCTGTAGCTGGCCTGCCAGGTGCGGCTGAGCTGCGGTATGCGCGTGGGCTGTGGCATCCACGGCGGCAGCAGCGGGTCAAGTCCGGCCAGCGGATCATCATCCAGCCCCGGCCGCACGGTGCCTGCACGCCAGGTCTGGCGGCGCGTATAGGCCACGTAGGCGTTGCCGCCGGCCACCGGCAGCGCCATCGAGGCGCTGAGCGAATCGGCGCAGCCGAGCCGGTCGCGCGCGTCATCCTCGAACTGGCAGGCACGGCCGCGCATGCGCTGGTGGTACACATTCCACGAAGCGCGGCGACGGTAGGAAACCTGATGCTGCTGGCCACGGCTGCCATCGCTGCCGTGCATGCCACTGAAGGTGGCGCGGACTTCCTGGGTGGCAAACACATGGCGCAGGTCCACCCGCAGTTCGCCGTAGCTGAAACCGCCCACGTCGGCGATGCCAGCGGTCATGGCCACGTTGCGCCCCATCGGCACGCGCAGGCCGCCCATGGCCGCCAGTTCGTCGTCAAAGCGGTCGCTGCGGCGCTCGTTGCGGCGGCCGCCCTGCAGGAACCACTGCACGCTGCTGTCGGTCCAGTCACCGCCCTTGTCGAACGGCGCGTCCTCGTTGCGTACCAGCACGCCGTCTTCGTAGATGCGCAGGCTGACGGTGTAGTTGCCCATGGGGAACCGGCGCGTATCGAGCTGGTTGATGCCTGCCTGCAGGTAGAAGGTCTGCAACAGGCGCTCGCCATCGAACGCATCCACACGCGCATCGCGCGCCAGCAGCACGGTGAGGGGCGTGGCCTGCACGGCGGCGGCGGAGTCCACGTAGGCCTGCGTGGTGCCCAACCGCAGGCCCTGGAAGCGATCCATCGGCAGCATGCTGAAACTGAAGGTGCCGCCCTGCGGGCTGCTCAGGTTGCGGCGGTCCATGCGCCCGGCCTGCAGGTAGTGCTGCTGGCCCAGGTCATGGCGGTAGTAGGCGTTGTCGAGCTGGAAACGGCGGCTGGCAAGGCCGCCGCGGTAGTGCTGCTGGCTGAAGGTCCAGTCGGCGGACAGGTGCCCGCGCTGGAACACGCCCAGTGCGCCCATGCCTTGCGCGGCCAGCGCCTGGTAGCCCCGGCCACCGCTGACATTGAAGGTGTGCTGGTGCAGGAAGGCGTTCTCGGCATTGGCGCTGACCTGGTGGTAGCGCTCGGCGGCCGGCTCGCCGGGGATCCATTGGCGGGCGACAAACAGGCGCACGGCGCCCTCGCCTTCGTCATACAGCGCGCGCACGGCAGTGGGCTCCTGGGGAGGATCGATGTACCCGCAACCGGCACTGGCACCGCCGTAACGGCACGCCAGATGACTGTTGCGCGGCAGCGGCTTCGACAACGCCGGCAGCAGCGCAGCCTGCGCTTCGGCGGACAGCTGCAATGCCTGCAGCGCTTCGGCCGGGGTTTCCAGCTGCACGTGTTCCAGGGTCACGCGCACCGGCACCAGCCCGGTCGAACGACCGAACAGTCGGATCTCCAGTTGTTCGGTCTGGCCTTCGACCAGATCCTCGAAACCGGCGGGAACGCCGCGCGCCGCGACCAGGGGAGTGGCCAGCGACAGGGCGAGCGCGACCGCCAGCCGGGTGACGGCGGGGGCGGGAGCATTCATGGGATTACCGGATGCAGCCGGCCCGGCAAGCGGGCCGGCGCGAGTGCCTTACGGGCTGGTGGTCTTCTGCTGCATGGCGATGGTGACGATGCCTTCGTAGCGGCCACCGCGGGTGATCGGCGCTGGGCTGGTCTGCGCGATACGCAGCGCCATCGGAATCGACGCACCGGGCATGGCGCCATCGAACAGGTCGGATGCGGTGAAATCCTGCGCCGCCACGGTCAGCGCCCTGCCGTTGAGGCTGACGGTCAGCGGCACCGGCGTGCCGCCACCATCGGTGTTGAGCAGCTGCGGGGTGCTGCCAACACGCACTTCGATGTCCTTGCTTTCATCGTTGGAGTAGATACGCACCTGCTGCGACCAGGGCACCAGGCCGCTGACCGGGTTGTGGACCATGTTGACCACCGAATCCAGCGCCGTGCCATCGGCCTTGAGCAGGGCCAGGGTCGGATCGACGTTGGCCCAGACCTTGATGTCGGCGTCGAATGCATTGGCGGACAGCGAAACGGTGGCCAGCGCTGCAGCGAGCGCGGCCTTCTTCAGGATGGAGTTCATGGTGTCTCTCTCGGACGGTGGGATATGAGGCCTCCAGTGCGGAGGCATCACCCGCCTGCGTGGGGGCGGGCGACGGAGAGAATGGTAGGCAGCGCCCTACCCTGCGGCCATTCAAGCTTTCCTAAATAGATGCGTGTTAAGGAGATTCCTTGAAGGCGCTCAATGTTTGAGGGCTATGCAATTGTCCTCACCAGTCCTTTGCAACAACCCTCATTGCACTGACACCAAAATGCATCAGGCCGCCGTTCGGCGGCCTGATGCGATGAACGGTGCGGTGCCTAGAAGAAGATCGCGTACAGGATCAACAGCGGAATCGGCACACCCAGGAACCAGAGCAGAAGCGTTTTCATGGCAGGTCTCCTTGCATCAGATGGGGGTTACAGGTCGCGGCGACGGCCGCCCCAGGTGGCGCTGAGGCTGGCGAAGAACGCGCCGATCAGCAGGGTGATGAACAGCCACAGCGCGGCATAGGCCGTTGCCTTGCGGGCATCGTCGGCAGCCTGCTTGGCGGTGGTCTTGGCCTTCTCCAGCGCAGCACGCATGCGGGTCTGCACGTCGGTCACACGGGCCTGCGCTTCGGCCGGGCTCATGCCCGTCTCGCGCGCGATCAGCTGCGACAGGTACTGGGTATCGGCCGGGTCCAGGCCATCCCCCTGCAGACTGTTGACGATGATGCGGTTCACTTCGGCACGGACTTCGCGGCGGTCGCCCATCGGGCCATTGCCCGGCATCGGTCGCGGCGGCGGCGGGGCCGTGCGGGCGTCACGTGGGCCAACGCTGGCGGCGGCCGGGGCGGCGGCGGTGCGGCAGGGTCCATCGGGCTGGTACCCGGCGCTGCGCCCGCTGCCGGCGCAACCGGAGGTGCACCGGCAGCGTCCGGGCCCGCCGTGGTGGCACTGCGGAACAGCGAATCCACCCAGTAGTTGAGGTCGCTCTCCGGTGCGCCTGCAGCAGCGCTGCCAGCTCCGGCCACGGCAGCACCGGCAGTGGTGGCAGCGGCGCCTGCGGTCGCACCGGCAACCTTTGCGCCGGCGCCCAGCACGCCACCGATGGCCGAGGTCAACAGGCCAGCAGTGAGCAGAGTCGCCACAGCCCAGGACACGAAGCCGTGCGCGGTGTCGCGGAAGTAGGTTTCATCGCCGTGCAGCTGCGTCCACTTGGTGCGCAGGCGACCGGCCAGATAACCACCCAGGCCGGAAGCGGCCAGCGCGGTGAAGGTCAGCCAGATGATGCTGGACCAGCCGAAGGTTTCCTTGCTGACGCCTTCGAACGACCACGGTGACACCGAGGACAGACCAAGGCCTACACCCAGGATGAGCAGGATGAGGGACAGTGCAGCGGCGGCAACGGCGCCGGCCAGGATCGCGCCCCAGGACACTGCGCTTTCGCTGGTGGGCGGCACGATGGGTGCGGTAACGACAGCGGCGACGTCGGGACCGAGCGGGCCGCGCTCGGGTGGATCGAATCGGGTACTCATGGGGTGGATGCTCCGTATCAGTGCTGCGGGTGCAGCTGGCGTCCTGAGGCTGCGCGAGCGCTTGTGAAGCTGGCGAGACCCTTGAATCACGCGGTCTTGGCGCGGTGAAGAGCGTGCCAACCAAGGTTGGCACCTACCAAAAAGCGGGAACGCGGTAGATCCATGCCACGCGTGGATGATTTTTCCCGAGTGTCGAAAGCGTGCCAACCAAGCTTGGCATCCACCAGAGCCGAAGCAAAAAAAAACGCCCCGCAGATGCGGGGCGTTCTCGGCACAACCTACGCGGGCGATCAGCCCTGGTAGTCGCGCACGTCGCTGCCGGTGTAGACCTGGCGCGGACGGCCGATCTTCATTTCCGGGTCGACCTGCTGTTCCAGCCAATGCGACACCCAGCCGGAGGTGCGGCCTAGGGCGAACATGACGGTGAACATCTCGGTCGGGATCTGCAGCGCCTTGTAGATGATGCCGCTGTAGAAATCGACGTTCGGGTACAGCTTGCGGGCGACGAAGTACTCGTCCTGCAGCGCGGCCTGTTCCAGCTTGACGGCCACGTCCAGCAGCGGATCCTGCACGCCCAGCTGCTTGAGCACCTTGCTGGTCATCTCACCGATGACCTTGGCGCGCGGATCGAAGTTCTTGTAGACGCGGTGGCCGAAGCCCATCAGGCGGAAGCCGGAGGTCTTGTCCTTGGCCTTGACCACGGCGGACTCGACGTTGTCGGCGCTGCCGATCTCTTCCAGCATCTTCAGCACGGCTTCGTTGGCGCCGCCGTGGGCCGGACCCCACAGCGCGGTGACGCCAGCGGCGACCGACGCGTACGGGTTGGCACCGGTCGAACCGACCAGGCGCACGGTCGAGGTCGAGGCGTTCTGCTCGTGGTCGGCGTGCAGGATGAACAGCAGGTCCAGCGCCTTGACCACGTCCGGGTTCAGGTCGTACTGGCCATCAGCCGACTCGAAGGTCTGCTTCAGGAAGCGGCTGACGTAGTCCAGCGAAGTGTCCGGCTTGTTGGCCGGCAGGCCCTTGCCATGGCGGTAGATCAGCGCCGACAGGGTCGGCACCTTGGCGATCAGGCGCACGGCGGCCTGGCGGCGCTGTTCGGCGTCGGACAGGTCCAGAGAGGCGTGGTAGATGGCCGACAGCTGCGCGATTGCAGCAGCCAGGATGGCCATCGGGTGGGCGTCCTTGGCGAAGCTGCCGATCAGGGTGTTGATCGACTCATCGACGTTGGCTTCAGCAGCCAGCTCGTCGGTGAAGGCCTTCAGCTGCTCGGCGCTCGGGCGCTCGCCGTTGATCAGCAGGTAGGCCACTTCGACGTAGCTCGACTTTTCCGACAACTGTTCGATCGGGTAGCCGCGGTACAGCAGCACGCCCTTGTCGCCGTCGATGTAGGTGATGGCGGACTTGCAGCTGGCCGTCGCGGTGAAACCGGAATCGTAGGTGAAGTACCCCGTTTCCTTGGTCAGCTTCGCGATGTCGACGCAGTCGTTGCCAAGGGTGGGTTTGATGACGGGCAGAACGACCGACTTATCGCCGGCGTTGAGCGTGACCTGATCAAGATCGGACACTGTGTGCGCTCCTTCATGGGAAGGCGCCTGCCCAAGCGCATTGGTCAGGCACGTGAATGACGTCCTCGGCCTGTGCCGGGGATCACGCCATTATCGCACAGCAGCATTTGCCCGGCGCTAGACAGAAGTCGTAGACGACAGGCGGCCAGACGCCGGCCGTTGAGCGGCCCGGATCGGCAAAAGCGTTGTCACCCGAACGCAGTGTTCCGTCCATCCAAACGCCCGTTGGGTTGGCGTTGGGGAAAAACAAACGGCCGCGCAGAGCGCGGCCGTCGGTTCGAAGCTGGATCGACAGATCAGCGCGCGTAGCGCTTCTGGAACTTGTCGATACGGCCCGAGGTGTCGATGACCTTGTGCTTGCCCGTATAGAACGGGTGCGAAGCCGAGGAAATTTCAACCTTGACCAGCGGGTATTCGTTGCCGTCTTCCCACTGGATGGTTTCCTTCGTCGCCATGGTCGAGCGGGTCAGGATCTTGAAATCGGAGGTGACGTCATGGAAGACGACGTCGCGGTAGTTCGGATGGATATCGGCCTTCATGGGCTCACACCGTAAATGGGCTGGTGGTCAAGAGCGGCATTATAAGCACCGGTTGCCGCCCGGGGCAACCGGTGCCGGTCAATCGACGTCAGTCCGCACCCAGGGCCTGGCGCACCAGGGCCTCGAAACGCTGCTGGTCGTAGGCCATCAGCAGATCGCAGTTGTCCGGCTGGCCGGTCTGGCGGTTCCAGTCGACGATGGTGGCGCCGCGGCTGAACGTACCGTTCAGCTCCACATTCAGCGGCCGCGACTCGACCTGCAGCTGCCCTTCCGGGTTCAGCGCCCAGGCCATGGCCACCGCATCGGCGGTGTACCAGCGACCGCCCTTGCTGTCTTCGGACAGGCCACGGGTCTTGCGCGAGATCAGCTCGTAGAAGCGGGCACGGTCGGAATCGGCCTGCAGCCACTTCTCCGCCTGCTCAAGCGGCAGACCGTGGGCCACAGTGGCCTCCCAGTCCGAAACCAGCAGGTGCTTGAACGAGGTGAACACCACGTGCGCCGCTTCCGGGTCGAACGCAATGTTGAATTCGGCCGCCGGAGTGATGTTGCCGTGGCAGGTGACCGCGCCGCCCATCACCACGATGCGCTTGATGCGCTCGGGAAGGGTCGGGTCCAGCTTCAGTGCCAGGGCCAGGTTGGTCAACGGGCCAAGCATCACCAGCATCAGTTCGCCGGCGTGCTCGTGCGACAGGCGCAGGATGGCCAGCGCAGCGTGCTCGGCCTCGGCCTGGCGGCTCGGCGGCGGCAGGTCCACGTCGCCGTAGCCATCACGGCCATGCACGTGGGCAGCGTCAACGGAGGGGTGCAGCAGCGGATCCGGGCTACCGGCAAACACCGGTACGTCGGCGCGGCCGACGATGTCGCAGAGCTTGAGGGCGTTGCGTACGGTGTACTGCAGGCCGACATTGCCGGCGGCGATGGTCAGGGCGACCACGTCATGCCGTTCATCGGCAAAGGCCATCAGCAGGGCCAGGGCGTCGTCCACACCGGGGTCGGTGTCGATCAACAGGGGGATCTTGTGGGTCATCGTTGCCGTCTTCAGATCGGCAACGAAGTGTGGACCGGGATGATGACCGTTGCAAGTACGGGGGTTGGGGTTCGGCAGGGCTGCGCCCTGCACCCGCCGAATCAACTGCAAACGCCAGAGCAACGGCAGAAGCTGGTTTCCTGGGGGATGGCGGGGTGGGTCCGATTGCGGGGGACGCCGTAAACCCCGCTCCGCGGTCCGGCCCAGCCGCTGGCGGCTGTGCGTTCGGGCGCTTGCGAAGCAATGCTTCGCAAGCAAAGCGCCCTCACCCTTGGGGGCTTGGCCGCGGCATCCATGCCGCGGACCCCCCCGCAACCGGCCCCACCCCGCCTTCGACAGTTTTTCGCGGCTGTTGGTGGGTGTCGACCTTGGTCGACACATCCATGCAATGCGTGGATGAACATGGAAACGATCGAAAGCGATGTCTGTAGAGTCGAGCCATGCTCGACTTCTGCGCGCAGCGCGAACGGCAGCCGGGCATGGGCTCGGCTCTACAGGGATCAGGCCGAGGCGTAACGCACGGCGGTGCCGATCCAGCGCTGCACCACACGATCGGCCAGCGTGGGTTGCTGGTCCAGCAGGCGCTCGGCCAGGTCGTGCACGCCGGGCAGCAGGCCGGCATCGCGGGCCAGGTCGGCAATGCGGAAACCGGCCAGGCCGGTCTGCCGGGTACCCAGCAGTTCGCCGGGACCGCGCAGCTCCAGATCCTTTTCGGCGATGACGAAACCATCGTTGGTTTCGCGCATGGTCTGCAGGCGCTCGCGTGCCATCTGCGAGAGCGGCGCCTGGTACAGCAGCACGCAGCGCGACACCGCCGAACCACGCCCCACGCGACCGCGCAGCTGGTGCAGCTGGGCCAGACCCAGACGCTCGGCATTCTCGATCACCATCAGTGAGGCGTTGGGCACGTCCACGCCGACTTCGATCACGGTGGTCGCCACCAGCAGGTCGATGTCGCCGGCCTTGAACGCCACCATCGTCGCCAGCTTTTCAGCGGCCTTCAGGCGGCCATGCACCAGCCCCACGCGCACGCCCGGCAGCAGCGCCTGCAGCGATTCGTAGGTCGCCTGCGCGGGCGTGGCATCCAGTTCTTCGCTTTCCTCGATGAGCGTGCACACCCAGTAGACCTGACGCCCTTCCTGGCAGGCCAGTGCGATGCGCTCGATCAATTCCGGGCGACGGTCATTGTTGAGTGCGACGGTCTGCACCGGCGTGCGGCCCGGCGGCAGTTCGTCGATGGCCGACACATCCAGGTCGGCGTACTCGGACATTGCCAGCGTGCGCGGAATCGGTGTGGCGGTCATCACCAGCTGGTGCGGCACGCTGTTGCCGCCTGCGCCCTTGTCGCGCAGCGCCAACCGCTGGTGCACGCCGAAGCGGTGCTGCTCGTCGACAATGGCCAGGGCCAGGTCCTGGAACACCACCGCCTCCTGCATCAGTGCGTGGGTACCGACCACCACCTGTGCTTCGCCGTTGGCGACCTGCTCCATCACCCTGGCGCGCGCCTTGCCGGTGACCTTGCCGGCCAGCCACGCGATACGCACGCCGAGCGGCTCCAGCCACCCGCGCAGGTTGTTGAGGTGCTGTTCGGCCAGCAGCTCGGTGGGGGCAGCCAACGCGACCTGCTTGCCCTGCTCCACCGCCAGCATCGCGGCCAGCGCGGCGACCACGGTCTTGCCGGAACCGACGTCGCCCTGCACCAGCCGCAACATCGGGCTGGGCCGCGACAGGTCTTCGCGGATCTGCTTGAACACGCGCGCCTGCGCGCCGGTCAGCGCAAACGGCAGCTGATTCAGCAGCGCCTTGGCCAGCTTGCCGGGACCGGCCAGCGGCGGTGCGTGGTGCGCCTGGAGGGCAATGCGCTGGCGGCGCAGGCTGAGGTGGTGGGCCAGCAGCTCTTCCATTGCCAGGCGACGCTGCGCTGGATGAGTGCCGGCGGCCAACGCGGCCAGGTCGGCATCCGGTGGCGGCCGGTGTACGGTCAGCAGCGCGCTGCGCAGTGACGGCAGGCCAAGGCCGTCGAGCCAGCCGCTGGGCAGCAGTTCCAGCGCGCTTTCCTCGGGCAGGCGGTCCAGCGCCTGGCCGATCAGCTTGCGCATGGTCATCGGGCCGACGCCTTCGACGGTGGGATACACCGGGTCGAGGCGGTCACCGAGTTCGGGATCGTCGTTGCGGCCCAGTACCTGGTAGCTGGGGTGGACGATTTCCAGGCCGAGCTGGCCCGGTTTGGGCGTGCCGAAGCAGCGCAGCCGGTTGCCGACCGCGAACTGGCCGACCTGCTGCTGGCGGAAGTGGAAGAAGCGCAGCACCAGGGTGCCCCGCCCTTCGTCTTCCACAGCCACTTTCAGCATCGGCCGGTAACGCATGCCGCGCTCGACCGCGACCACCCGCCCTTCCACCTGTGCCGGCACGCCGTTGCGCAGGTCTTCGATGCGGGTCAGCCGGGTCCGGTCTTCATAACGCAGCGGCAGGTGAAGCCAGAGATCCTGCAGGGTGGCCAGGCCACGCGCCTGCAGTTTGGCGGCCACGGCCGGACCCACGCCCGCGAGCATCGCCAGGGATGCTTCGCCGGACGGTGACAGGACCGGGGTGACCGCCGCCTTGCGTGCCACGTGGCGGTCAGTCGATGACCATCACCGCGTCGACCTCGAAGTTGGCGCCCTTCGGCAGGCCGGAGACTTCGATGGTGGAACGGGCCGGGTACGGGGCCTGGAAGTAGTCCTGCATGACCGCATTGACCTTGGCGAACTCGCCCAGATCGGTCAGGTACAGGCCGAGGCGCACGACCTTGTCCAGCGAGCCGCCAGCGGCTTCAGCCACAGCCTTGAGGTTGTCAAAGGCGCGGCGGGCCTGCGCTTCGACGTCACCGGCGCCGACGATGTCGCCGGTGGCCGGGTCGAGCGGGATCTGGCCGGAGAAGTACACGGTGTTGCCGGCGCGCACGGCCTGCGAGTACGGGCCGATGGCGGCGGGAGCCTTTTCGGTGTTGATGATCTGGCGGGACATGGGTCGCTCCGGTGCTTGGGGGAAAACAGAGCGGTGATTGTAGCAACCCGGTAGTGCCGGCGCACCGCTTGCACGACCGACAGGCGGCGCAGGCGGCGCATCACCTCGGCCAAGTGGTTGCGGTCGCGCACCTGGATGTTGAACGCCAGCACGGCGGCGTTGAAGTCGCGGTCCAGGTAGTCCACGCGCTCGATGTTGGAATGGCTCTGCGCAATGGCGGCGGCCAGCTGCGCCAGCACGCCGGTGCCGTTCTCCACTTCCACCACCAGCGAGGTGTCGTAGTCGCCGGAGACGGTGGTATCCCAGCCGATCGGCACCCAGCGCTCGGGCGACTTGCGCAGCTCGGCCAGGTTCGGGCAGTCCATGCGGTGCACCACGATGCCCTTGCCGGCGGTGTGGTAGCCCATGATCTCGTCGCCGGGAATCGGCTGGCAGCAGCCGGCGAAGGTGACCACGCCGCGCTCGCTGCCGTTGATCAGGATCTTTTCCTGCGAATGGTGGCGCGAATGCGGGCCGCCACGCAGTTCGGCGTAGGCCATCAGTGCCTGCGCGGCCTGGGTCGGCATCCAGTTGCCCAGCGCGACCTCGGCCAGCAGCGCCTCCAGGCGCGGGAAACGATGCTCGGTGAGGAACGCATCCAGGCGTCCCTTCGGCAGCCGCTCCAGCGACGAATCCATCGCTTCCAGCGCACGGTCGAGCATGCGGTGGCCCAGCTGCACGGCGTCTTCGTGCTCCAGCTGCTTGAGCTGGTGGCGGATGGCGGTGCGCGCCTTGCTGGTGACCACGAATTCCAGCCACTGCGGTTTCGGCGTGGCCGAGCGGGCGGTGATGATCTCCACCGACTGCCCCGACACCAGCTTGGTGCGCAGTGGCACCAGTTTCTTGTCCACGCGCGAGGCCACCGCCATGTTGCCGACATCGGTATGCACGGCGTAGGCGAAATCGAGCGCTGTGGAATTGCGCGGCAGGGCCAGGATCTTGCCCTTCGGCGTGAACAGATAGACCTCGTCCGGGAACAGGTCGACCTTGACGTTGTCGAGGAACTCCAGCGACGAACCGGCAGCGCGCTGCGAGTCGATCAGTTCGACGATCCAGGCGTGGGCGCGGCTCTGCGCGCTGTTGGGCGAATCGCCACCGAACTTGTAGGTCCAGTGCGCGGCCACGCCGCGTTCGGCGATCAGGTCCATTTCCTCGGTACGGATCTGCACTTCGATCGGCGAGCCGTAGGGCCCGAACAGCACGGTGTGCAGCGACTGGTAACCGTTGGCCTTGGGAATGGCGATGAAATCGCGGAAGCGGCCATCCAAGGGTTTGAACGTGGCGTGCACCGAACCCAGCGCGTGGTAACAGCTGGGCACGCTGCGCACGACCAGGCGGAAGCCGAACACGTCCATCACCTGGTCGAAGGACTTGTTCTCGTCGCGCATCTTGTTGTAGATGCTCCACGGGGTCTTGATGCGGCTGACCAGGCGGTGCTCGATGCCCTCTTTCGCCAGCCGCTGCGACAGCTGCACTTCCACCTGCGCCATCGCTTCGCGGCGCACCACCGGCTGGCTGCGGATGTGTTTTTCGATGATGGCGTGGCGCCACGGGTACAGCGCCTTGAAGCCCAGGTTCTGCAGCTCGCTCTTGACCAGGCTCATGCCCAGGCGCTGGGCGATGGGCGCGTAGATCTCCAGCGTCTCGCGGGCGATGCGGCCGCGCGCTTCGCGGCTCTGCGCGCCCAGCGTGCGCATGTTGTGCAGGCGGTCAGCCAGCTTGATCATGATCACGCGCAGGTCGCGCGACATCGCCAGCAGCATCTTGCGGAAGCTCTCGGCGGCCGCTTCCTGGCGGTCGCGGAACTTCAGCTTGTCCAGCTTGGTCACGCCGTCGACCAGTTCGGCCACGGCTTCGCCGAACTCGGCGGCCAGCGCCTCACGGGTCAGCGGGGTGTCTTCGATGGTGTCGTGCAGGATCGCGGCGATCAGCGCTTCCACGTCCAGGCCCAGCTCAGCCAGCACCTGGGCCACGGCCACCGGATGGGTGATATAGGGCTCGCCCGACTTGCGCGTCTGCCCGGCGTGCGCGGCGGCTCCGACTTCCCAGGCGCGGCGCAACAGCGGCAGCTGTTCCGGCGGCAGGTAATGGGCGGCGCGTTCAAGCTGGAGGACGTAGTCGGGTACGGCGGCAGCGGGGGCTGCGGCGACCTTGGCAGTGGGGCCTGGGTTCATGCCCGAAGCCTATTCCAGCGCGACGTTTACGGCAAATCCTGAATGCGAAACAGCCCGCACGGGGCGGGCTGTTCGGCACATCCAACGATTACGTTGATCGATGCGATCAATCGTCGTTCTTGGACATGTCTTCGTCGGCGACCACTTCCGCGGCAGCCCACTCCAGCGCTTCACGCTCGGCGCGCTCACGCTCGGCCTTCTCGACTTCGTCGATCAGCGCGTTGTCGATCTTGCGGGCGGCGATTTCGCGCAGCGCCAGCACGGTCGGCTTGTCCTCGGTCTCGCTGTTGTCCAGCGTGGCCTGCACGCCGTTGGCGAGCTGGCGGGCACGCTTGGAAGCCATCATGACCAGTTCGAAACGGTTGTTAACGACTTCCAGGCAATCTTCTACGGTGATGCGGGCCATACGGGCTCCCGGCGACCGGTCGGCCGCTCAGTCGAATGAGGGAAAGGGGACGGAGTGTACTGGCAGGGGCTGGACAAAATCAAGCCAACCCCCACCCGATTCTTTTGGAATCAGTCAGTTGCGCCCGGATCGGGGGTCAACAGGGCCTGGATCAGGCCGGCGTGGCGGACCTTCTGGGCCTCCCGGCGCAGGCGGCTGGCGGTGAAGATGGCGCACAGCTCGTCCACGGCGGTGTCGAACACCTCGTTGACGATGACGTAGTCGAACTCGTTGAAGTGCAGCATCTCGTCACGGGCCGCGCCCAGGCGCTGGGCGATGACCGCCTCGCTGTCCTGGCCGCGCTTGCGCATGCGGTCCTGCAGGGCCTGCTTGGACGGCGGCAGGATGAACACCGTGACCGTGCCCGGCACCAGCTGGCGCACCTGCTGCGCGCCCTGCCAGTCGATTTCCAGCAGCACGTCCTGCCCGGCGGCCAGCTGCGGTTCCACAGACTGGCGGGCGGTGCCCTTCCAGTCGCCGTGCACCCAGGCATGCTCGAAGAAGTCGCCTGCGGCGATCATTTCCTCGAACTTCTCGGCGCTGACGAAATGGTAGTGCTGGCCGTTCACTTCACCCGGACGCATCGCGCGCGAGGTGAAGGAGATCGACAGGGCGATCTGCGGGTCACGCGCCAGGGTGGCATTGACGATGCTGCTCTTGCCGGCGCCGGACGGGGCGGCAACGATGTACAGCGTGCCGCGCGCAACGGCGTCCGACGGCTTCGACGGGGCGCTCATGCGGGGGATCCAACGGGTTGATTTCGCAAAATTTTTCCTCGATGTTCCAGCTCCGGCGCGGAGGATCGCGCCAGGACGGCGGGGGCTGCGCGGAACATCCTGGAACCAGGCCCGGCAGACGCTTCCCCGGGGTGCGGGCACGCAACTTTACCAGAGCGGCCCCGTTACGCGCCCGCCCGGCAGGCGCCGCGCCTTGTGCCACATGGGCGTGCGGGGGCCTGTGCTATAACCGGGCCGTACCCAACGACAGCCCGGAGGCCAGCGCCTCCCCGCCATCCCAGGAGAACGGCATGCCATCGATGAGCCGCCGCCAGTTCCTGAAAGTGACCGGGACAACCCTGGTCGGCTCCAGTCTGGCATTGATGGGCTTCGCGCCCGGCATCGCGCTCGCGGAGGTCAGGCAGTACAAGCTGACCCGTGCGACCGAGACCCGCAACACCTGTACCTACTGTTCGGTGGCCTGCGGCATCCTGATGTACAGCCTCGGCGATGGCGCCAAGAACGCCGAGCCGAGCATCTTCCATATCGAGGGCGACCCGGATCATCCGGTGAACCGCGGCACGCTGTGCCCAAAGGGCGCCGGCCTGGCCGACATCATCCACAGCAAGTCGCGCCTGCTCTACCCCGAGTACCGCGCGCCGGGCTCGAACGAGTGGAAGCGGCTGAGCTGGGACGATGCGCTGGACCGCATCGCGCGGCTGATGAAGGAAGACCGCGATGCCAACTTCGTGCAGAAGAACGAAGCCGGGCAGACGGTCAACCGCTGGCTGACCACCGGCATGCTGGCGGCCTCGGCCACCAGCAATGAAACCGCGGTGCTGACCCACAAGGTCGTCCGCTCCCTCGGCATGCTGGCATTCGACAACCAGGCACGTGTCTGACACGGCCCGACGGTGGCAGGTCTTGCCCCGACGCTAGGCCGTGGTGCGATGACGAATCACTGGGTCGACATCAAGAATGCCGACCTGATCCTGATCATGGGTGGCAATGCCGCCGAGGCGCACCCGTGCGGGTTCAAATGGGTGACCGAGGCCAAGGCACACAACAAGGCCCGGCTGATCGTGGTCGATCCGCGTTTCAACCGCTCGGCTGCGGTGGCCGACGTGTACGCGCCGATCCGCACCGGCACCGACATCGTGTTCCTGGGCGGGCTGATCAACTACCTGTTGACCGAGGACCGCATCCAGCACGAGTACGTGCTGAACTACACCGACATGTCGTTCCTGGTGAAGGACGAATTCGCCTTCAAGGACGGCCTGTATTCGGGCTACAACGAAGAGAAGCGCAGCTACGACCGCTCCAGCTGGGACTACGCCTACGGTGACGATGGCTTCGTGCGCAGCGACCCGACGCTGAAGGACCCGCGCTGCGTCTACAACCTGCTCAAGCAGCACTACGCGCGCTACACCGTGGAGATGGTCGAACGCATCTGCGGCACGCCGGCCGACAGCATCCGCCAGATCTGGGACATGATCGCGTCCACCGCCGGCAAGGACAAGGCGATGACCATCCTGTACGCGCTGGGCTGGACGCAGCACTCGATCGGCGCGCAGAACGTGCGTGCCGGGACCATGGTGCAGCTGCTGCTGGGCAACATCGGCGTGGCCGGTGGTGGCATGAACGCCTTGCGCGGGCATTCCAACATCCAGGGCCTGACCGACATCGGCCTGATGTCCGACCTGTTGCCCGGCTACCTGACGCTGCCGAAGCAGGACGAGCAGGACTACGAGGCCTACATCGCCAAGCGCACGCAGAAGCCGTTGCGCGCCAACCAGATGTCGTTCTGGCAGAACTACCCGAAGTTCCACGTCAGCCTGATGAAGTCGTGGTGGGGCGATGCCGCCACCGCCGACAACAACTGGTGCTTCGACCACCTGCCCAAGCTCGACAAGCCGTACGACATGCTGCAGGCGTACGAGCTGATGAATGAAGGCAAGATCCATGGCTACATCTGCCAGGGCTTCAATCCGCTGGCCTCGGCGCCAAACAAGGGCAAGCTGATCAGCGCGTTCTCCAAGCTGAAGTTCATGGTCAGCATGGACCCGCTGGAAACCGAGACCATCGCCTTCTGGCAGAACCACGGTGCGTTGAACGATGTCGACCCGAGCACGATCCAGACCGAGGTGTTCCGCCTGCCGACCACGTCATTCGCCGAGGAAAACGGCGCCGTGGTGAACTCGTCGCGCTGGCTGCAGTGGCACTGGAAGGGTGCCAATCCGCCGGGCGAAGCGCGCAGCGACATCGAGATCATGTCCGAGCTGTTCCATCGCATCAAAGCGATGTACGAGAAGGACGGCGGTGCGTGGTGGGAGCCGGTGCGCGACCTGGCGTGGAAGTATTCCAATCCGGAGCTGCCGACGCCGGAAGAACTGGCGATGGAATACAACGGCAAGGCGCTGGCCGACGTGTTCGATCCGAAGGACCCGACCAAGCTGGTGCGCAAGGCCGGCGAGCAGCTGGCCGCATTCGGCGACCTGCGCGACGACGGCAGCACCGCCTCCGGCTGCTGGATCTATATCGGCGCCTGGGGCCCGACCGGCAACATGATGGCGCGGCGCGACAACAGCGACCCCACCGGCATCGGCAACACGCTGGGCTGGGCCTGGGCGTGGCCGGCCAACCGCCGGGTGATGTACAACCGCGCCTCGTGCGACGTGGCCGGCCAGCCGTTCGATCCCCGCCGCACGCTGCTGGCCTGGAACGGCAAGAACTGGGGCAGCGTGGACGTGCCGGACTTCAAGGCCGACGAAGATCCCGCCGGCGGCATGGGACCGTTCATCATGAACCCGGAGGGCATCGCCCGCTTCTTCGCCAAGGCCGGCATGGCCGAAGGCCCGTTCCCGGAACACTACGAGCCCTTCGATACCCCGCTGCGCAGCAATCCGCTCAGCCCCGGCCAGGCACTGACGCTGAACAATCCGGCAGCACGCGTGTTCGCCAGCGACCGTGCACAGATCGGTTCGCCGGACGAGTTCCCGCATGTGGCCACCACCTACCGCCTGACCGAGCATTTCCACTTCTGGACCAAGCACGGCAAGTTGAATGCCATCATCCAGCCCGAGCAGTTCGTCGAGATCGGCGCGGCCTTGGCCGACGAGCTGGGCATCAACAACGGCAGCCGCGTGCGCGTCAGTTCCAAGCGCGGCCACATCGAAGCGGTGGCCATGGTGACCAAGCGCATCAAGGCCCTGCAGATCGATGGCCGGACCGTGCACCAGGTGGGCGTGCCGATCCACTGGGGTTTCCTCGGTGCGGCCAAGCCCGGATACATCGCCAATACGCTGACCAACGCCATCGGAGACGGCAACTCGCAGACGCCCGAATCGAAGTGCATCCTGGTCAAGGTCGAGAAGGTGTAGGAGACACGCCATGTCACTGCAATCCCTGGACATCATCCGCCGCTCGGCCACCACCACGCCCTCGCCGGAGGCGCGTGGTGCGCACACCGGCCAGGTCGCCAAGCTGATCGATGTGAGCAAGTGCATCGGCTGCAAGGCCTGCCAGGTCGCCTGCATGGAGTGGAACGACCTGCGCGACGAAGTGGGCAGCTGCGTTGGCAGCTATGACAACCCGCCCGACCTGAGCGACCAGTCGTGGACGGTGATGAAGTTCCGTGAGTACGAGGACGAGAAGGGCAAGCTGGAATGGCTGATCCGCAAGGAAGGCTGCATGCACTGCAGCGATCCGGGCTGCCTGAAGGCCTGTCCGTCGCCCGGCGCAATCATCCAGTACGCCAACGGCATCGTCGACTTCCAGGAAGAGAACTGCATCGGCTGCGGCTACTGCGTGACCGGTTGCCCGTTCGACGTGCCGCGCATTTCCAAGAAGGACCACAAGGCCTACAAGTGCACACTGTGCTCGGACCGGGTGGCGGTGGGCCAGGAACCGGCCTGCGTGAAGACCTGCCCGACCGGTGCGATCACCTTCGGCAGCAAGCAGGCGATGACCGAGCACGCGGCCGGACGCGTGGACGACCTGAAATCGCGCGGCTACGAGAACGCCGGCCTGTACGACCCGCAGGGCGTGGGTGGCACCCACGTGATGTACGTGCTGCAGCACGTGGACAAGCCGGAGCTGTACGCCGACCTGCCCAAGGACCCGCGCATCAGCCCGATGGTGGAAGTCTGGAAGGGCGTGGCCAAGCCGCTGGGCGTGCTGGCGATCGCCGCCACCGCCTTCGCCGGGTTCCTGCATTACATCGGCATCGGCCGCAACACGGTCAATGACGAGGAAGAAGAGGAAGCCGAACACGAGGCGAAGAAGATCGAAGAGGAGCAGCGGCCATGAAGTACGCCCCGCACCCGCGCCAGATCATCCGCTACCGTGCGCCGACCCGCATCAACCACTGGATCGTGGCGATCTGCTTCGTGCTGACCGCCTTGTCCGGGTTGGCCCTGTTCCACCCTGCCCTGTTTCCGCTGACCCAGCTGTTCGGCGGTGGACCGTGGACGCGCATCCTGCATCCGTTCATCGGCTTGGCCATGGTGGTGGGCTTTGCACTGCTGGCGTTCCGCATGTGGCGCGACAATCTGCCGACCGCTGACGATCGCGCGTGGATGCGCGGCATGCGCGATGTGCTGCGCAACGAGGATGAGAAGCTGCCGCCGGTGGGCCGTTTCAATGCGGGCCAGAAGCTGCTGTTCTGGGCCATCATCGGCTGCCTGTCGGCGCTGCTGCTGACCGGCTTCGTGATCTGGCGGCAGTATTTCAGCCACTTCTTCCCGATCGGGGTGATCCGCTTCTCGGTACTTGCCCATGCGCTGTTCGGCTGGGTGCTGATCTGCGCGATCGTGGTGCACATCTACGCAGCGCTCTGGATCAAGGGCTCGGTGCGGGCGATGACCCAGGGCAAGGTGACCTATGGGTGGGCGTACAAACATCACCGGCAATGGTTCCGGGACATCCTGCGCGGACGGCGGGAAGAGGGGTAGCGGCAGGGCCTGCGGCCCTGCACCCGCAGAGGCAACGTCAACGTCAAAAGCTGGCTTCCTGAGGGGTGGCCGGGTGGGTCCGGTTGCGGGGGACGCCGTAAACCCGTCCTTGGGGGCTTGGCCGCCGCATCCATGCCGCGGACACCCCCGCAACCGGACCCACCCCGCCTTCGACAGTTTCCCGCTGCTGTCGGAATGGCATGAGCTGCTCTTGGTGGGGGTCAACCTTGGTCGACACAATGAACATGGCAACGACCGAAACCGAATTTTGTAGAGTCGAGCCATGCTCGACTGCTTTGCTCGACTGCGTTGTTTGAACACGCTGGACGCCAGCGCCGACAACGGCGAGGATGGAGCCTGGTTCTTCTGGCCGGCCCTGCATGGCGCAACGCATCCTTGAACCCGGTGAGATCGAGACGCTCGCCTCGCGCGATGTCCCGCGCATCATCCTGCCCGATGTCACGTCCCTGTTTGCTGAGCGCGCGACGCGCCTGCGCAGCCTGGCTGCGCGCAGTGCCATCGGCGGCTACCTGCAGCTGCTGGCGGCGCTGGCCGATGCACAGCAGGCGCTGCTGGACGAGCTGACACCGCAGCAACGCGAGGCGCTGCAGTCGCACGCACGTGCGCAGCAGTCGAGTGCGGCGGCCGGTGCCGGCATGCCGTTGCGGCCGGCCAACACGCTTCAACTGGATGGACGCTGGCGCGACTGGCTGCGCACGCTGTGCCAGCACTGTGCCGACGAGGCCGGGCTTCCGGTGGAAACCCGCCAGGAGCTGCAGCGCGTCGCCGCGGCCGACGATGCCTGGCTGGATGCGCAGGCGCATGCCGTGCTGGAGCGCGATGACGCGCCGTCGGTAGATGCGGTCGCTGCGCTGCTGGTCATGAATGCACTGCAGGCTTATTGGGCGGTGCTGACGGACAGCTTCCGCCCCACCGACCTGAAACCATTGGCCGATGCACCCGGCCTGTGCCCGTTGTGCGGCTCGCTACCGGTGGTCAGCGTAGTGCAGGCACGCCCACCCTATGCGTCTTACCGTTACCTGTCGTGCTCGCTGTGCGCCTGCCAGTGGCACTACGTGCGCGTGCAGTGCAGTCAGTGTGGTGCCACCGGCAAGGACATCGCCTATCGCGCCCTGGCCGATGTGGACGGCGACAGCGGCGAGGCGGTGCGCGAGAGCGCGGTGCGTGCCGAGACCTGCGACCACTGCCACAGCTACCGCAAGATCCTGTATCTGGAGAAAGACCCGTCACTGGAGCCGGTTGCCGATGACCTCGGCACGCTGGCGCTGGATCTGCTGCTGGCCGAGGAAGGCTATGCGCGCGCCAGCCAGAGTCCGCTGTTGTGGCAATCCGACGGCGATTGAGGCGATGAGCGCCACGCCCCCCACCCCGGCATCGGTTTCCGCCCTGCCCTCGCTGGACCGGGTGCTGCGCCTGCCTGCACTGGCGCCACTGATCGAAGGCCACGGTCGAAGCCGCATCACCCAGCTGCTGCGTTCGCACCTGCAGGTGCTGCGTGAGCGTATCAGCGCCGGCCAGTTGTCGACCGCGCAGCTGCAGGAAGCGGTTGAGGGCCCAGCGCTGGCCGCAGCGGTCGAGGCCGCACTCGCAGCCGATGCACGGTTGGACCTGCAGCCGATGTTCAACCTGACCGGCACCGTGCTGCACACCAATCTCGGCCGCGCATTGCTTCCCGATGCCGCCGTACACGCAGTCACTCGCGCGATGACAGCGCCGGTGGACCTGGAGTTCGACGTCGTACGTGGCCGTCGCGGCGACCGCGATGCACGGGTACAAGCATTGATCTGCGAACTGACCGGCGCTGAAGCCGCCACCGTGGTGAACAACAATGCGGCGGCGGTCCTGCTGCTGCTCAACAGCCTGGCCAACCGCCGCGACGTGGTGGTGTCTCGCGGCGAGCTGGTGGAGATCGGTGGCGCCTTCCGCATTCCCGACGTGATGCGCAGTGCCGGGGCGCGGCTGCTGGAAGTCGGCACCACCAACCGTACCCATCCGGCCGACTTCGCCAACGCCATCGGCGCACGCACCGCATTGCTGATGGAGGTGCACGCCAGCAACTACGCGATCACCGGTTTCACCGCCAAGGTCGACACCGCGGCGATGGCCGCGATCGCGCACGCGCATGGCCTGCCGCTGGTGGTGGACCTGGGCAGTGGCAGCCTGTGCGATCTGGCCACGTTCGGTCTGCCGCACGAACCCACCGTGCAGGAAACGCTGGCGGCCGGCGCCGATCTGGTTTCGTTCAGCGGCGACAAGCTGCTGGGGGGTCCGCAGGCCGGCATCATCGCCGGCCGCGCCGACCTGATCGCGCGGATCAACCGCAACCCGCTCAAGCGCGCACTGCGCATGGACAAGATGGGACTGGCTGCGCTGGAAGCGGTGCTGGCCCTGTACCGCGAACCGGAGCTGCTGACACAGAGGCTGCCCACCCTGCGCACCCTGTCGCGCACGCAGGATGACGTTGCTGCGCAGGCCCATCGCCTGCTGCAGCCGATGCAGTCCGTGCTGGCAGACGACTACACCCTTGAAGAGGCCTCAATGCACAGCCAGGTCGGCAGCGGCGCGCAGCCACAGGCACAGCTGGCCAGCGCCGGACTGCGCATCACCAGCGCACGCCGTGGCGGGCTGGATCGCCTGGCCAAGCGCTTGCGCCAACTACCGCGCCCGGTGCTGGGCCGCATCGCCGATGACGCGTTGTGGCTGGACCTGCGCTGCCTGGAACCCGGGGACGAAGCGGTGTTCCTGGCCCAATGGAGCATGCTGCAGGCATGATCGTCGGCACCGCCGGGCATATCGACCATGGCAAAACAAGCCTGGTACGCGCACTGACCGGCATCGAAACCGATCGCCTGCAGGAAGAGCGTACGCGCGGCATATCGATCGAACTGGGCTACGCCTATGTCCCGGTGGAAAGCACGGACGTCGAAGGCCCGGCCGCGACGCTGGGTTTCGTCGACGTGCCGGGCCATGAGCGCTTCGTGCACACGATGGTGGCCGGTGCCACGGGTATCGATGTCGCCCTGCTGGTGATCGCTGCCGACGACGGCGTGATGCCACAGACCCGCGAGCATCTGGCGATCCTGCAACTGCTGGGCGTGAACCGGGGGGCTGTGGCGCTGACCAAGATCGACCGTGTGGATGCGGCGCGCATCGCCCGGGTCGAGATCGAGATCGCTGCGCTGCTGGCCGCGACACCACTGCAGGATTCCCCTCTGTTCGCCTGCAACAGCACCGCACCCGACGATGCCGGCATCAGCGCACTGCGTACCCAGCTGCACGCGTGGGCAGCGGACGACGCCAGTACGCGCCAGGCCGAACTGCGCAGCGAACTGTTCCGCATGCCGGTGGACCGCGTGTTCTCGCTGGCCGGCCACGGCACGCTGGTGACCGGCGCAGTGCATGGCGGCGTCGCCATGGTGGGCGACCACCTGCAGCTGATGCCCGCCGCCACCGACGTACGCGTGCGCAGCATCCACGCACAGAACCAGGCCAGCGACCACGCGATGGCCGGGCAGCGCTGCGCGCTGAACCTGGCGGCCATCGCCCGTGATGACATCCACCGTGGCGACTGGATCGCCGACCCGCGCGCCCTGCTGGCGACCACCCGGGTCGATGTGCGCCTGCGTCTTTCCGCGTTGTCCGCACCGTTGCGCGACTGGGCGCCGCTGCATATCCACTGGGGCACGATGCACCGGCAGGCCCATGTGGTGCTGCTGGAGGACGACGATCACGGCAATGGGCAGTTGGTGCAACTGGTGTTCGATGCACCCGTCTGTGCGATGTGTGGCGATCGCTTCATTGCCCGCGATTCAGCTGCGGCCCATACGCTGGGTGGTGGCGTCGTGCTCGACCCGGATCCGCCGCAGCGGCGCCGGCGCAGCCCCGCACGGCTCGCCTGGCTGGGAGCACTGGAGCAGCTGGCCGCAGGTGCGGGAATCGGCCCGCTGTTGCAGCAGGCGCCCTTCGGCATACCCATGGCCGCGCTGCAACGGTACTGCCGGCGCGCGGCCGACCGGATCGATCTTCCTGCAGACACGCGACGCATCGCCACCCGCGAAGACACGGTGATCATCCTTGACTCGCATTGGCAGGCATTGCGCGAGCAGTTGATCACCTCACTGCGTGGATGGCATGAGCGACGCCCGGACGAACCGGGTGTCGACAGCGGGCGCCTGCAGCGCAGCACCCTTCCTGCATTGGCAGCAGGACTGTGGAACGCCCTGCTGCAGGACCTGCTTGAAGACGGCCTCGTGCAGCGCGCGGGTGCGTGGTGGCGCCTGCCCGGCCACGACCATGCGCCACCGGAACGCGAACGCTTGCTGCTGGACCGCGTGCTACCTCAGTTGCACGCCGGCGGCTTCGATCCACCGTGGGTGCGTACCCTGGCCGCCGACTTCGGACTGGCCGAAGACGAGGTCCGCGCCGTCCTGCGCCGCGCCGCCGCACGTGGCGAACTGTTTCAAGTGGTGCCGGACCTGTTCTATGCACCCGCGCGCATTTCGGAACTCGCCGCCATCGTCGCGCAGCTGTCACAGGCCAGCGGCACGGTGGATGCGGCCGCCTTCCGCGATGCCATCGGCCTGGGCCGCAAACGCAGCATCCAGATCTTGGAGTTCTTCAATCGCGTTGGCTACACTCGACGCGTCGGTGACCAGCATCGGCCGCGCGGCGACCTGCAGTGGAACGCAGCCCGCGACTGAGCCCACCGGTACCGCCGTACTTTCGGAAGGCATGCGCATCCGGGCATGCGGCTGGGCTTCAAACCCAGTAGGGGGCGTCGATCGTTCCCTGGTAGGTTCGACTCCTGCTGCCTTCCGCCATTCGTGTTTCCGCAGGAGATGTCGGCATGGCCACGCACGCGCAGTCCCCCGCCCCTTCAACGGCCGATGCCCCGCAACGACTGACCTCGCTGGCACACGGTGGTGGCTGCGGCTGCAAGATCGCGCCGGGCGTGCTGACCGAACTGCTGCGCGGCATTCCAGCGCTTCCGGCACCGGCTGAACTGCTGGTCGGCCGCGAGACCAGCGACGACGCGGCGGTGTACCGCCTCGATGACCGCCAGGCCATTGTCGCCACCACTGATTTCTTCATGCCGATCGTCGACGATCCATTCGACTTCGGCCGCATCGCCGCCACCAACGCGCTGTCGGACCTGTATGCGATGGGCGCGCGCCCGCTGTTCGCACTGGCCATCGTCGGCATGCCGATCAACAGCCTGCCGCAGGACACCATCCGCGGCATCCTTCAGGGGGGCGAACGCGCCTGCGCCGATGCCGGCATCGTGGTGGCCGGCGGCCACAGCATCGATTCGGTGGAACCCATCTACGGCCTGGCTGCGATCGGCGTGCTCGATCCGCAGCGGCTCAAGCGCAATGCCGATGCCCGCGCCGGCGACGCGCTGGTGCTGGGCAAACCATTGGGCGTGGGCGTGTATTCGTCAGCGCTGAAAAAAGAAGTGCTGGATGCCGAGGGCTACCGGCAGATGGTCGCGTCGACCACCCGCCTGAACACCGTGGGCGTGCCCCTGGCCGCGCTGGACGGCGTGCACGCCATGACCGATGTCACCGGCTTCGGCCTGCTCGGCCACCTGCTGGAAGTGTGCCGCGCCAGTGGCGTTGCCGCCGAAGTGGACAGCGCGCAGATCCCGCTGCTGCCGCAGACGCTGGAGCTGCTGCAGCGTGGCTGCGTGACCGGTGCCTCCAATCGCAACTGGGCCTCCTATGGCACCGAGGTGCGCTTCGCCGATGGGTTGCCGGCACACTGGCAGCCACTGCTGACCGACCCGCAGACCAGCGGCGGCCTGCTGGTGTCCTGCGCCCCGGAGGCGGTGGATGCGGTGCTGGCCTGCTTCCACGACGCGGGGTTCGGCCAGGCAGCCGTGGTGGGGCGTTTGGGCGAAGGAGCGCCGGGCATCAGCGTGGTTTGAGACGTGAAGGTTTGCCAACGTGCCGCTTCCGGGCACTTGAATCGTGTCCAAAATATTGGACAATCAAGCCATGAACCTGATCGACATCGGCAAGGCGGTTCGCGCCCGCCGTGAGCAGCTTGGTCTGTCGCAAGGCCAACTGGCTCATCTCAGCGGCCTTTCCCGGCAAACCGTGGTCGGCCTGGAAGGGGGCACCCTGAGTGACCTGGGTGTCAATCGCGTGGGACAGGTGATGGCCGTGCTCGGTCTGGATGTACCGGCACCCACCACCGAAAGCCGGCTGCGCAAGCAAGGCCTGAAAATGGCCGCACGCACCGCCAACGTGAGCTACGCAAGCGAACTGACGGCTGGCGAGCTGGCGCGCGTGCTGGTCAGTGGGGAAGTTCCTGCCACCTACGCGGCGCAGATGGCGCACCTGCTGGATGAAGCCCCTCCCGCCATGATGGTGATGGCGGTCGAAGAAGCTGCAATCGGCGCGCAGATGCCACCACGGCGCATCTGGCGCAACGTGGCGAAGATGGCCAACACACTTTCTGCCCATCGCAAGGACCTGTGGATGTGAACCGCGAATTGCCGGCCGGCGCCTGGCAGGCGCTGCTGCCTCGGGCGCTTGTCCTCATCGGGGAGATCCAGCGCCACGGCGGCATCACCGATCCGTTCTGGACCTTGGGCGGCGGAACGGTGCTGATGTTTCGACATCGGCACCGGCTCAGCAAGGACATCGACATCTTCGTGCCGAATCCCCAGTACCTGGGGTTCGTTACTCCCCGCTTGAGCGATATGGCCGCGAGCCTTACCGGCGACTACAGCGAAGATCCCAGCGCCTGGGTAAAGCTGCAGTTCGAGGAAGGCGAGGTGGATTTCGTCGCGGCCCCCAATCTTCTCGATGACGCCTGGGAGGAATGGACGATCGATGGTCAGCGCATACGGGTGGAAACGTCGGCGGAAATCATCGCCAAGAAAATGTTCCATCGGGGGCATCGAACAACGGCCCGAGACCTGTTCGATCTTGCGCTGGTCATCGAACGCGAGCCGGACGCGCTGGCGGCCGCCGCAGACGCACTGGTCCGCCATCGATCAACGTTTCTTGATCAGATCCGCAATCCCCATCCGACATTGAAGATTGCGTTCAAGGCCATCGACACGCTGGACTACACGCCAGACTTCGACCACTGCGTCGCGATAGCCGGGGACTACCTGGAAGGACTGTGATCCTCCCAGGCAATTGCGCGGAACATCACTCGATGTTCTGCACCTGTTCGCGGATCTGGTCGATCAGCACCTTCAGCTCCACCGCGGCATTGGACGTGCGGCTGTCCACCGACTTCGACCCCAGCGTGTTGGCTTCGCGGTTGAACTCCTGCAGCAGGAAGTCCAGGCGGCGGCCGACCGGCTCGCGCTGCTTGAGCACGCGGCGGATCTCGACGATATGGCTGCCAAGACGGTCCAGCTCTTCATCCACGTCCAGCTTCTGCAGCCAAAGCACCAGCTCCTGCTCGGCGCGGCCGGGGTCAACCGGGTGCGGCAGGTCGGCCAGGCGTGCGGCCAGCTTGGCGCGCTGGCCGTCGCGAATGGCCGGAATCAGCGTGCGCACTTCGGTGGCGATGCGCTCGATGCCGTCCACACGCTCGCTGATGGCCGCAGACAACTTGCCGCCTTCGCGCTCACGGGCCTCGACGAAGCCATCCAGCACCTGGTCCAGCAGCGCCAGCGCCTCGACCTGCAGGGCGGCGGCATCGGTGGCCTCGCCACGGGTCACGCCCGGCAGCTGCAGCAGGTCGGTGAAGCTGACCTGCAGGTTGGGGAAATCAGAGGTCAGGCGGTGGGCCAGGCGGCCCAGCTGGCCCAGCAGGGCCTCGTCCACCTGCAGGTTGGCCGCCGCTTCCGGCGCGCGCAGGCGCATCACCAGATCCAGCTTGCCGCGGCTCAGACGTGCGGCGATGCGCTCGCGCAACTGCGGTTCGAGCGCGCGCAGTTCCTCGGGCAGGCGGGTGCCGACCTCCAGGAAACGGTGGTTGACCGAGCGCAGCTCGCAGCCGAGCGTGCCCCACGGGGTGACCCGCTCGCCGCCGGCATAGGCGGTCATGCTTCGAATCATGGATTGTGTCCGGTGCGTGCAAAGGGGGAATGGTACCCTAGCGCCCTCACCAGAGCCCCCTTGCCCGCCCCGTGAAGGCCGCGGGCGTGGCGGCGTACTCCCTCGCCATTACGGAACCCGCACCATGTCCGATTCCCGCCCCAGCGGCCGCCAGCCCGACCAGCTCCGCCCGGTCGTCATCCAACGCGGCTTCACCCGCCATGCCGAAGGTTCGGTGCTGGTGTGCTTCGGTGAAACCCGTGTGCTGTGCACCGCCAGCGTCGAGAACCGCGTGCCGGGCTTCCTGCGTGGCAAGGGCGAAGGCTGGGTGACCGCCGAGTACGGCATGCTGCCGCGCGCCACCCACACCCGCAGCGACCGCGAAGCGGCCCGTGGCAAGCAGGGTGGCCGCACGCTGGAGATCCAGCGCCTGATCGGCCGCAGCCTGCGTGCCTGCGTGGACCGCAACGCGCTGGGCGAGCGCACCATCACCCTCGACTGCGACGTGCTGCAGGCCGATGGTGGCACCCGCACCGCCGCCATCACCGGCGCCTACGTGGCCCTGGTCGATGCGGTGAACGTGCTGATGAAGCGTGGCGACATCAAGCGCAACCCGATCCTGGGCGCAGTGGCTGCCGTGTCGGTAGGCGTCTACCGCGGCACTCCGGTGCTGGACCTGGACTACGCCGAAGACAGCGACTGCGACACCGACATGAACGTGGTGATGAACGACGGTGGCGGCTTCATCGAGCTGCAGGGCACCGCCGAAGGCCATGCCTTCCGCCGCGATGAACTGGATGCGCTGCTGGGCCTGGCCGAGAAGGGCGTGGGCGAACTGCTGGCCGCACAGCAGGCGGCGCTGTCGGCATGAACCGCCGGATCGCCCTGACCACCCTGGTGGTGGCCGACTATGACGAAGCCATTGCCTGGTACACCGGCAAGCTTGGCTTCGCACTGCTGGAAGACATCGACCAGGGCCACAAGCGCTGGGTGGTGGTGGGGCCGACCGACGGCAGCGCCGCCGCCCTGCTGCTGGCCCGCGCCAGCAACGAGGAACAGCGCAGCCGCATCGGCAACCAGACCGGTGGCCGCGTCGGCTTCTTCCTCAACACCGACGACTTCCATCGCGACCACGCGGCGATGGTCGCCGCCGGCGTCGAGTTCCTGGAAGCGCCGCGCGAAGAGCCCTATGCAACAGTTGCGGTGTTCCGCGATCTGTATGGCAACACCTGGGACCTGCTGGAGCCCCGTCAATGAAGAAACTGGTACTGGCCAGCCACAACGCCGGCAAGCTGGTGGAGATGCAGGAGATCCTCGCCGACCTGCCGCTGCAGATCACCTCGGCCGCCGAACTGGGCCTGGGCGACGTGGATGAGACCGGCCTGACCTTCGTCGAGAACGCGCTGCTGAAGGCGCGCGCGGCCTGCGAAGCGACCGGCCTGCCGGCGCTGGCCGATGATTCGGGCCTGATCGTCGATGCCCTCGGCGGTGCGCCGGGCCTGTACAGCGCGCGCTACGCGGGCCACCCGACCAACGCCGCGGCCAACAACGCCAAGCTGCTGGACGCAATGAATGACGTTCCCGATGGCCAGCGCAGCGCCCGCTTCTATGCGGTGATCGTGCTGCTGCGCCACGCCACCGACCCGCAGCCGCTGATCTGTGAAGGCCGCTGGGAAGGCCAGATCATCCGCGAACTGCGTGGCACGAATGGTTTTGGCTACAACCCGGTGTTCCTGGACACCACCCACGGCCTGACCGCCGCGGAAATGGAGCCGGCATTGAAGAACGCCATCAGCCACCGCGCGATTGCCCTGCAGCAGCTCAAGCAGCAGCTGGCGACGCTGTACTGACGCCACCCGATCGAACCAGGGAAGCCGGCCAGCGGCCGGCACTACCGAAGAAGCCCATGCCGCACGCCCACGACCACTGCAACCACCTGCCCGGCGAAGCCTGCTCCGCTGACCACGACAGCCCGCCACGACTGGTGCCACCACCGCTGTCGTTGTACGTGCACCTGCCCTGGTGCGTGCGCAAATGCCCGTACTGCGATTTCAATTCGCACCAGGCCAAGGGCGAGCTGCCGTTCGACGCCTACATCGATGCACTGCTGCGCGATCTGGACCAGGACCTGCCACTGGTCTGGGGCCGGGTGGTGCACAGCGTGTTCTTCGGTGGCGGGACGCCCAGCCTGTTTCCGCCGGAGGCGATCGACCGCTTCCTGCAGCAGGCCAGCGCGCGCCTGCGCTTTGCCCCCAACGCCGAAATCACCCTGGAAACCAACCCGGGCACGGCCGAGCATGGCCGCTTCGACCGCTACCGCGCGGCCGGCGTCAACCGCCTCAGCTTCGGCATCCAGAGTTTCGACGACGCCATGCTCAAGCGCCTGGGCCGCATCCACGACAGTGGCGAAGCCGAGCGCGCAGTGAAGATGGCGCAGGACGCGGGCTACGACAACTTCAACATCGACCTGATGTACGCGCTGCCGGAACAGACCCTGGCCGGCGCCGAGGCCGACCTGGAACGTGCATTCGCGCTGCAGCCGGCGCACATCTCGCACTACCAGCTGACCCTGGAACCGAACACGGTGTTCTTCGCGCGGCCGCCGCAGGGCATTCCCGATGAAGACAACGCCTGGGACATGCAGGAACACTGCCAGGCCCTGCTGGCACAGGCCGGTTTCGGCCAGTACGAAGTCAGTGCCTACGCCCGCCCCGGCCGGCAGAGCGCCCACAACCTGAACTACTGGCGCTTCGGCGACTACCTGGGCATCGGTGCCGGCGCGCACGGCAAGATCAGCTCGGGCGCCGAGGAACACGTGCTGCGCCGCTGGAAGCTGAAGCATCCGCAGGCCTACCTGGACAGCGCTGGCACTCCGGCCTCGTTCGGTGGCGACGACGTGATCGCAGCCGAGCGCCTGCCGTTCGAGTACATGCTCAACCTGCTGCGCCTGCACGAAGGTTTCGGCCTGCGCGATTTCGAGTCGCGCACCGGGCTGCCGCGCAGCGTGCTGGACGCACCGCTGGCCAAGGCCGTGCAGCGCGGCTGGCTGGACGTGACGGATGGGCACGTGCAGCCGACCGAACTGGGCCGCCGCTTCACCAACGATGTGGTGAGCCTGTTCCTGGAAGATTGATGCTCGCGTGACAGAGGGTCGTGCCGGCCAACGGTCGGCGCGAGCGTTCATCCGTCGGGCCATGCCTGGCGAACGGAGTGCACATTCACCCTAAAGTAGCGCCGACGGCGGCCGACACGGTAGATTCACAAGATCGATCCGCGGGAATCCGGGTACCGCCTGCCGATGTCAGCTGTCTTCTCCATAACCTCTGCCGACAACGCCCGTCTGGCTGCCAGTAACCTGCCACCGCGGGTGCGTGAGCTGCTGGGCGGCTTGATCGGCCTGTGCCGGCAGACGCTGGCCGCCCCTCTGATCCTGACCGTCGAAGCGCTGGAACAGACGCTGTTGCACGACGCCGATCGCGCGCGCAATCCACAGCTGCAGGCCGAACTGATGGCCCAGCGCGGCCAGCTGCACGCCTTCTCCGGCCATTTCGCCGACCGCATGCTCGATGCCGTGGCCGACGCGCTGATACGTTTGCGCGAACCCGCTGCCGGCAGCCCAACCGCTGCCACGCCGCCGCCATTGCCCGGCATGCTCGGGCTGTCGCTGGTCGATGAACATGAAGTGGACCGCGACCTGCTGCTGACCGAGATGGTGCGGCGGGAAACGCTGCGTTCGACCAACACGCTGAACCTGCTGGGCCAACGGCTGGGCGTACTGGCCGCGGCACCGGCCTTCGAGGCCGACACCCTGCCGCTGGCCCCGCAGGCACTGTGCGCGATGCTGCGCCGGATCGCCGAACAGGATGCGCTCGGCGTGGAAGTCCAGTTGGCGCTGTATCGCAGCTTCGAGCGCCAGGTGCTGGAACGCCTGGGCGACATCCTCGACCGCGCCAATGCCCTGCTGGCGCAGAACGGCGTGCTGCCCGGCCTGGTCTACACCCCCTACCTGGCGCGCTCGGCGAGCACGCGGCGGATCATCACCCAGTCGGTGGGCGGTGGACGTACCACCCAGCCAGCCAAGCGCACCGCGGCGCCACTGACCGGGTGGAACGGATCGGCACCCGCCGGTTCCTGGTCGAGTCTGGTGCAGGACGCTTTCCAGGATGGCGGCGCAGCCGGCACGGCCCTGCCCGGCCTGACCACCTCCACCGGCAGCGCGCTGCATGAGCTGCTGCAGCAGGCACGCCATGCCAGCACAGCACCCGCGGACCGCGATGCGGTGCCGAGCGCGGCAGTTGACGCGGTGCTCGCGCGCCTGCAGGCCCAGTCCAGCTCGGCCACCGGCGTCGCCGACCTGCAGGCCGCCGTAGTGGCGCAGCTGCGCAGTGAGCACGGGACACAGGCGCAGCTGGGCAGCCACGACCGTGACAACCTCGACCTGCTGCGCATGCTGATGCAGCAGGTACAGCAGCAACAACGCCCGGACCCGGTGCCGGCCGCCCTGCTGGCGCGCCTGCAGGTGCCCTTGGCACGCGCGGCCATGGCCGATCCGGGCTTCTTCGTACGCGACGAGCACCCGGCGCGCGAACTGCTCAACCAGATTGCCGAAGTCGGCGCCAACTGGCTGGGCGACGATGATGTCGACCCGCAGTTGCTGCAGCGCATGGCGCAGAGCGTGCAGGGCCTGCTGGGCCAGGACGCACGGGCGCCGGACGCCTTCGCCGCCGCCAACGAAGACGTGCAGCAGCACCAGCGCGCGGCGGCCCATCGTGCCGAACTGGCCGAGCGCCGCCATGTGGAAGCCGCGCGCGGCAAGGAGCGGTTGGAACTGGCTCGTCGCCAGGCCACCGCACAGATCGACCAGTGCTGCGAAGCGCAGTCGCCACCGCGCTTCGTGCAGACCCTGCTGCGCCAGGCCTGGGCCGACGCCCTGACCCTGACCCGCCTGCGCCACGGCGACGACTCACCGCAGTGGCAGGAACGTCTGCAGCAGACCCAGCGCATCGCCGCCATCACCGCGCAGGCCGTTGATGCCCCTGATGGCACCGATGCCGCGCTCGCCGCCGACGTCGAGGCCGCCCTGCTGCAGGTCGGCTACCACGCCGAAGAAGCCGCCGCCGTCGCGCGCAGGCTGGCTACGCCCGGCGGCGAGGACGAGAGCACCTCGCGTACCGAACTCAGTGCCCGCCTGAAAGCACGTGCGCGTCTGGGCGAGCACGCCGGTACGCCCACCGGCACCGCGTCTGCAACGCCCCGCAGCAGTGCCGAAGAAGCGGCCTACCAGCAGCTGTCCACGCTGCCGTTCGGCAGCTGGTTCGACATCGACACCGGTGATGGCACGCTGCGCCGCCAGCGCCTGTCCTGGTACAGCCTGCTGACCGGCCACGCCCTGTTCGTCAATCCGCGCGGGCAGAAGATCGCCGATACCGACCTGGATACGCTGGCCCGGCAGGTCAGCGCCGGCCGTGCGCAGCTGGTCACCGAAGACAAGGCCCGGCTGGTCGACCGCGCCTGGGAAGCCAGCCTTGGCGCGTTGCGCGCGTTGGCGGCCGGCCACACGCAGGAGACTTCCGCATGACTACCCAGCCGCAGGACACCCGTCGCGCGCCGCGCCGCCAGGTCTCGGATCTGGTCCCGGTCACCGACCAGATGCGCGAATGCGTGGTGGGCCGTCTCGGCAATGTTTCCGAAACCGGCATGCTGATGCTGGCCAGCGCACCGTTGCGCGAGGATGCGCTGTACCAGCTGCGCTTCCCGCTGCCACTGGGTGACGGCCGCCAGCAGGACATTGATGTGGGCGTGCATCTGCTGTGGAGTGAGCCCGCGCACGTTCCCGGGCAGAGCTGGACCGGCTTCCGCTTCCTGACCCTGTCACGCGAACATCGGCAGCTGCTGCGCCAGTGGGTGGGCGAAGACAGCGACGAGGGACCGGTTTCGACGGCCTGAGTGCCGGTTCCGGCACAGCGGTTTTTCGCGGTATGCGGCAGAATCTAGGGCCGTTTTCCGTGTCGAGCCACCGCAATGATCCAGCAAGACCCCGGCGCCCTGTATTCCGACCACCTGGCCGTGCTCTGTCGACGCGCCGAACAGGCGCTGGCCCGCGGCGGCTTCGATCACCTGGTGGTGCCCAGCGGCACCCTGCACTACCAGGTGTTCGACGACCGCGACTACCCGTATGCGGTCAATCCGCAGTTCAAGGCCTGGCTGCCGCTGACCCGTGTGCCCAACAGCTGGATCGTGTTCACCCCTGGCAAGCGTCCGGCAGTGATCTTCCACCAGCCCTTCGATTACTGGCACGTGGTACCCGATGCGCCGAGTGGCTGGTGGGTGGAGCACTTCGACATCCACATCATCCGCAAGCCGGAAGAAGCGCTGGCCCTGCTACCGGCCGACCCGTCGCGCTGCGCGATCCTCGGCGAGCCGCAGAGCGCGCTGGGCAACTACGTGCCGAACAATCCGGCGCCGGTAGTGAACTACCTGGAATGGCACCGCGGCAGCAAGACGCCGTATGAAATCGCGCTGATGCGCCAGGCGCAGGTGCTGGGTGTGCGCGGCCACCGCGCTGCCGAAGCCGCGTTCCGCAACGGCGCCGACGAGTTCAGCATCCACATGGCGTACTGCCAGGCCGTGGGCCAGGATGCCAACGAGCTGCCCTACGGCAACATCGTAGCGCTGAACGAACATGCCGCCGTGCTGCATTACACCGAGCTTGGCCGCAAGGCACCGCAGCCGCTGCGCAGCTTCCTGATCGATGCCGGTGCCAGCGCGCACGGCTACGCCAGCGACATCACCCGCACCTACGCCGCGCAGGGCCACGACGAATTCGCGGCGATGATCGCCGCCGTCGATGCCGCCCAGCAGCAGATGTGCGCGGCGGTGCGTCCGGGCTTCGACTACAAGCAGCTGCATGTGGACGCGCATCTTTCGCTGATGGGCGTGCTGAAGGACTTCGGCGTGATCAAGGTCTCGCCGCAGACCGCGCTGGAGACCGGCGTCAGCGCCGCATTCTTCCCGCACGGCATCGGCCACCTGATCGGCCTGCAGGTGCACGACGTGGCCGGTTTCGCGGCCAGCGACGAGGGCGGCCGCATCGAGCGCCCGGCCGGCCACCCGTACCTGCGCCTGACCCGCGTGCTGGAACCGGGCATGGTGGTGACCATCGAACCGGGCCTGTACTTCATCGACATGCTGTTGAACGAAGTGAAGGACGCCGGCCATGGCGATGCGATCAACTGGGACCGCGTGGACTTCTTCCGTCCGTATGGCGGCATCCGCATCGAAGACGAAGTGCTGTGCACCGAGGGCGAGGCGGACAACCTGACGCGGCCGGAGTTTGCGGCGGCGAACGGCTGAGCCCCTCGCGGTTGCCCGTTGAATCAAAAGCCGCGCTTGGCCGGGCGGGGTGGGTTTGCAGGACACGCCGTAAACCCATCCATGGGGGCTCGATGGCGCCATCCATGGCGCCAACGGTCCTGCAAACCCACCCCGCCCAGCCTTTGACAGTTTCCTGCCGCGTCCAACCACGGAAAAGAAATAAAGAAAAGCAGAAGCGGGTCGCTCGCTGCGCTCGCTCTGTGTCGACCAAGGTCGACACCTACCAACAGCCGCCCGCCCCAACAATCGCAGTGCCAGTAGATCCACGCCATGCGTGGATGATTCATTCGATATCTGACAGATGTGCCGACCAACGGTCGGCACCCACCAACAGCCCCGTGAACCTGTCGAAGGCGGGGTACTGTGGGTTTGCGGGGTGTGAGCCGCATGGATGCGGCGACCAAGCCTCCAGGGATGGATTCACGGCGTCCCCGCAAACCCACAGTGCCCCGCCATCCCACGGAATGCCCGCTGTTGCTGTTGCCCTGGCTTGAAGCAGGTGCAGGGCTGCAAGCCCTGCAGAACACCCCTTACCCCGCCATCACCGCTTCGATCTCGTCGGCACTGCGCGCCAGGCCTTCGGTCAGCACGCGATGGCCGTCGTCGGTGATCAGCACATCATCCTCGGTACGGATGCCGATGCCGCGCCAGCGTGGTTCCACCGTCGTATCGTCCACGCCGATGTACAGCCCCGGCTCGATGGTGAACGCCATGCCCGGCTCCAGCAGGCGCGAATCGCCTGCCAGGCGGTAATCGCCCACGTCGTGCACGTCCAGCCCGATCCAGTGCCCGGTCTTGTGCCGGTAGAAACGCTGGTACAAGCCTTCGGACAGGTTCTTTTCCAGCGTGCCCTTCAGCAGGCCCAGCCGCAGCAGGCCTTCGGTCAGGGTCTGCACCGCGGCCAGGTGGCCACTCTCGTACGGTACGCCTGGCTTGGCCTGCGCCAACGCAGCGGCCTGCGCATCGCCGACGAGGTCGTGCAGCGCACGCTGCTCGGCACTGAAGCGGCCGTTCACCGGGAAGGTGCGGGTGATGTCGCTGGCATAGCCGCGGTATTCGGCACCGGCATCGATCAACACCAGTTCGCCATCGCGCGAACGCGCGTTGTTGTCGCGGTAATGCAGGATGCAGCCGTTGCGACCAGCACCGACGATGCTGCAGTAGGCCGGCACGGCATCGTTGGCACGGAACACGCGCTCCAGCTCGGCCTGCAGTTCGTACTCGTGGATGCCCGCCCTGGCCGCCTTCATCGCCGCCAGATGCGCACGCACGCTGATCTGCGCGGCGTGGTGCATCAGCGCCACTTCGGCGCCGGACTTGAACAGGCGCTGCTCGTGCAGCAGGTGGCCCAGTTCAAGGAACTCATGCGGTGGCTGCGCACCGTGGCGCACCTGCGAACGTACACGGTTGACCCAGCCGATCAGCTTCAGGTCGAAATCCGCGTCGCGGCCGAAGTGGTAGTAGACGCGCGAACGGCCTTCCAGCAGGCCCGGCAGGATGTCGTCCAGATCGTCGATCGGGTAGGCATCGTCCATGCCGAACTGCGCTACCGCACCGTCCTGGCCGGCACGGCTGCCGTCCCAGGCCTCGCGTTCGGCATCGCGCTCGCGGCAGAACAGTATGGCCTCGCCGTGGCGGCGGCCCGGGATCAGCACCAGCACCGCTTCCGGCTCCGGGAAGCCGCTCAGGTACTGGAAATCCGAATCCTGCCGGAACGGGTAATGGGTATCGAGGCTGCGCACCTTCTCGGCCGCGGCCGGAAGCACCAGAATCGCGTCCTCGCCGGCCATGTCCATCAGCTGGCGGCGGCGACGCTTGTATTCGCCGGCCGCGATGCCGGTGCGCTGCTTGATGTCCATCAGTTCAGGCGCTGCCGGTGGCGCGAGGCCAGCACCACGTCACCGTGCAGCAGCAGCACCGCCACGCGGATGAATTCCTCGATCTCCGACAGGGCTTCGTCGTCATCATCGCCACCGGCCTCGAAATCCTCGCTGGAGGCACGCGCCAGACTGGCCATGTCGGTCAGCGCCTCTTCGCCCTCTTCGGACAGGGCTGGCCGGTTACCACCGCTGCCCAGACCGAAGCCGCCCAGGAAGGAGCGGGTCCAGCTGAACATGGCATCGGCCTGCGCGGACACGTCGTCGGTGTCGGTCAGCAGCAGCTCGAAGGCGAAGTCGCGGTCTTCCAGCTGCTTGATGGTGGCCTGCAGCAGCTGCCCCAGCACGCTGTCGGCGGCCACCGGCGGCAGGTTGTCGTCGGCCAGCACGCGCCGGCCAGTCGTTGCCGGGGCGCGCCGGCGGCCAGCCAGCCACACAGCGCGCCGTGCAGCTCGGCAGCGGTGGCGCCCAGGCCCAGTTCCTGGCTGGCGCGGGTAACGTCGTCGACGGAGGGAAGTTCGGTCATCGTGCGGCTCGTTCGGAAAGGAAACCCGGGGCGCGCACGCGCGCGCCCGTGAGACCCCGTAGTGTAGCAACCCGACGGCATCCTCTCCGCAGCCGCCCAGCCTTGCTGCGACAACGCTTGACCGCCCTTACCCGGCTTGCCTATCGTGCCCGCATGGAACCCGCCGATCCCCTTGCCCAGCTGCAGGACTTCGCTGCCCGCGTGGAAGCGTTGCTTGACCGCAACCAGCGCCTGGCCGAGGAGAACCGCAGCCTGCGCCACCAGCAGGAACAGCTGGTGGCCGAGCGTTCGACGCTGCTGGCCAAGAATGAGCAGGCACGCTCGCGGGTGGAAGCGATGATCAGCCGGCTCAAATCCCTGGAGCAGCACACATGAGCGCCGAACCGGTCAGTGTCCGCATCCTCGATCGTGAATACACCGTGGGCGTCGGCGGCGATGAACGCGACAGCCTGATGGCCGCTGCACGCCTGCTGGACGCGCGCATGCGTGAGATCCGCGGCAGCAACCGCATGGCCGCGGTCGATCGCGTCGCCGTGTTGGCTGCGTTGAACCTGGCCCACGAACTGCAGCTGCTGCGCGACGAGAACGCCCGCCAGGCGGTGGCGCTGCAGCAGACGCTGGCCGACCTGAACCGGCGCCTGGACCGCGCGATCGACGGCACCCCATAGAAGAGGGGACGGAGGGAATCAAGGCGCATTTGCCCCTTCCGTGCTGGAAACGTCTTAATCCCCTCCGTCCCCTTTTCTCATATCTGAATTGGCACGGACTGTTGCCGACGAACGGCCTATCCAGATGCTGCACGCTGGCTATAATGGCCACGCGTTCTCTGCGGTACTCGACGGCATGTGCAAACATTCGCCTTGTCCCTTAAGAACGACACCGGGAGCGCGACAGCGCCGGGAGTGCAGGTCCGCCTTGTAGCGGGAAGCCCGATGGTTCTCCAGCGTTCCCACTTGAGCCCCCGGGTTCAAGGTCGTTTCGCATGCATCGACATTGCGGAGAATGCAATATTCCAGTAAGGGCGGCGTCTTCGGGCGTCGCCCTTGTTCTTTCCGGCACAATGACGGCTGATCCTTGCCGCACGCTGCCATGACCGACCCGCGACAGGCCCTGCGCCACGACCTGCGGCAACGCCGCCGCGACCTTCCCGCCGCTGAGCGCATCGCCGCCGCCGAATCCCTCGCCGATGCCCTGCTGGCCCTGCCGTTCGCCCCGCGCGAAGGCGCCGTGGCCGGCTACTGGGCGCTGGATGGCGAAATCGCCCTGCATCGCTGGCAGCTACAGCTGCCCGAAGGACTCACCTACTGCCTGCCGGTGCTGGCCGGCGACGTGCTGCGCTTCGCACCGTGGCGGCCGGGGCAGCCGCTGACCAGCAACCGCTACGGCATTCCCGAACCGGACGTGGCGGTGGAAGACACCCTGGAACCGGCGCAGATGGCGCTGGTGGTGACCCCGCTGGTGGGTTTCGACACACAGTGCCGGCGGCTGGGCATGGGGGGCGGCTGGTATGATCGCAGCTTCGCCTTCCGCCACGATCGGCCGGCGCCGCCCTGGCTGGTCGGTGCTGCGTTTGCGGTGCAGCAGGTCGAGTCCTTGCCGGTGGCGTCGTGGGACGTGCCGGTGGATGCGATCTGCACCGAAGACGGCACCCTGTTCCCCTCCGCTGCCCCCGTGAACGCATGACCGCCCGCAAGCGCTACTGGCTGATGAAGTCCGAACCGGACGCCTTCTCCATCGATGACCTGGCCAAGGTCAAGGTCGAACCCTGGAACGGGGTGCGCAACTACCAGGCGCGCAACTTCATGCGCGATGGCATGCAGGTGGGCGACGGCATCCTGTTCTACCACTCCAATACCAAGGTGCCGGGCATCGTCGGCCTGGCCACGGTGGCCAGCACGGCCTACCCGGACGACACCCAGTTCGATCCGAAATCCGACTACCACGACCCCAAGAGCACGCGCGAGAACCCGCGCTGGATGCTGGTGGACGTGGCCTTCGACCGCAAGCTCAAGCAGGTGATCGCGCTGGACGAGATCAAGCTGCACGCTGATGAGCTCGGCGAAGGCTTCCCGCTGGTTGCCAAGGGCAACCGCCTGTCGGTGTTCCCGGTGACGGCCGCGCAGTGGAAGCTGCTGCTGTCGCTGGAAAAGAAATCCTGATTCCCTGCCTGAGAGTTCTCCCATGTCCGAAGCCAAGCGCCTGGCCGCCGAGAAAGCCATCGAGTACGTAGAAGACGGCATGATCGTCGGTGTCGGCACCGGTTCCACCGTGGCCTATTTCATCGATGCCCTGGCCCGCATCCAGCACCGCATCAAGGGTGCCGTGTCCAGCTCCGAGCAGAGCACCGCGCGCCTGAAGCAGCACGGCATCGAGGTGATCGAGCTGAACCACAGCGGCAACCTGTCGCTGTACGTGGACGGCGCCGACGAGTGCGACGCCAACAAGTGCCTGATCAAGGGCGGCGGAGCGGCGCTGACCCGCGAGAAGATCATCGCCGAGGCCAGCGAGCGCTTCATCTGCATCGTCGACCCGAGCAAGCAGGTGCCGGTGCTGGGCAAGTTCCCGCTGCCGGTGGAAGTGATCCCGATGGCGCGCAGCCTGGTCGCCCGCCAGATCCGCGACATGACCGGCGGCCAGCCGACCTGGCGCGAAGGCGTGGTCACCGACAACGGCAACCAGATCCTGGACATCCACAACCTGCAGATCACCGATCCGGAAAAGCTGGAGCGCGAGCTCAACCAGCTGCCGGGCGTGGTCTGCGTGGGCCTGTTCGCGCGCCGTCGCGCCGATGTGGTGATCGTCGGCGGCGAGCCGCCGGTCGTGCTCTGACCCTTTCGAAGGATCCTGACGATGTCGCTGTTGCGTTCGCTGCTGATGCTTCCGCTGCTGGCCCTGACCGGCTGCGCCACCGACGCGGCCCGCCATTGGGTCGAGCTGGATGGCGCCCGCTACCAGGTCGAGCTGGCCACCAACGATGAAACCCGCGCGCGCGGGTTGATGTTCCGCGACCAGATGGCCGCCGACCACGGCATGCTGTTCATCCACGACCGCGAGGAAATGCAGGCGTACTGGATGAAGAACACCAAGATCGCGCTGGACATCCTGTACTTCGACAGCCAGCGCAAGCTGGTCAGCCAGCAGCGCGATGTGCCGCCGTGCTCTGCCGGCGACATGTGCCCGCCCTACCCCAGCGGTGGCCCGGCGCGCTATGTGCTGGAACTCAACGCTGGCCAGGCCGAGAAGCTCAAGCTGAAGGATGGGACGGAGCTGAAGTTCGGCCCGGGCATCGAAAAGTAAGGTACGGCCGGGCTGCGCCCGGCACCCGCCGAATCAACATCAACGGCAACGTCAAATTCGTATATTTCGAGGGATGGCGGGGTGGGTCAGGTGGCGGGGGACGGCGCAAGTACGTCCCTGTAGCCTTGGCCGCGGCACCTATGCCGCGGACACCCCCGTCACCGGACCCACCCCGCCTTCGACGGTTTTCCGCTGGTGATGGTAGGTGTCGACCTTGGTCGACACGTAGATCCATGCCATGTGTGGATGGGGAAACGATGACATGAGGAATTCACGCGACACCGCTTGAAACCGCCTGCGAATGACGCCAGTCTGTGGTCATGCAGGACCGGATCTCTCTCCCCGACTGGGATGCACTGGCCGACCTCGAAGACGAGGCGCTGCCACTGTTGCCGACCGCGCTGCTGATCGCACGCGATGAATACCCCGATCTGCAGCCGTCGACCTATGACGCGCTGATCCAGAGCCATGTCGAGCACCTCCGCTCGGAAGTGGAGAGCATCGACGACAGCCCGCTGAAAATGGCGGCGATCAACCGCCACCTGTTCGACGAGCTGGGCTACAGCGGCGACCACGACGAGTACTACGACCCGCGCAACAGCTATCTCAACCAGGTGTTCGAACGCCGACTGGGCAACCCGATCTCGCTGGCGCTGGTGCAGATGGAAGTCGCGCGCCGACTGGGCATTCCGCTCGATGGCGTGTCCTTCCCCGGCCACTTCCTGGTGCGTCTGCCGGTGGACGACGGCGTGCTGGTGATGGACCCGTTCAACGGTGGCCGCCCGCTGGACGTGGACGAACTGCGCGAGCGGGCCAAATCACACTTGGGCGGGCAGATGCCCGACGACCAGGTGCTGGCGCAGATCCTCGACCCGGCGCCGGCGCGCGCGATCCTGATGCGCATGCTGCGTAACCTGCACGGCGTCTACGCCGAGGCCGGCGAATGGGACCGCGCTGCACGCAGTGCCGACCGCCTGCTGAAGCTGGCCCCGGAGCAGGACGACGCGCTGCGCGACCGCGGCCTGGCCTATCTGCAGCTCGATTATCTGGCCGGTGCCCGCCACGACCTGGGGCAGTACCTGAAGCGCAATCCCGAGGCCAGCGATGCGCAGTGGCTGCGCGAGAAGCTGATCGACCTCGGCGGGCCGGTGCCGCGGCTGCATTGAGGGAGTCGGTGTGTGGACCAACGGTCCACACCCACCGGATGGGCCGGGTGGGCCCTCCAGTCAATCGACCTCGACCATCTCGAAATCGGCCTTGGTCACCCCGCAATCCGGGCAGGTCCAGGTCTCGGGAATGTCCTCCCAGCGCGTCCCGGGCTCAATACCCTCCTCCGGCAAGCCTTCCGCTTCGCTGTAAAGGAAGCCGCAGACCACGCACATCCAGGTGCGCAAGGTGGTGGGGGTGGCATCGCTCATCGGATAATCAGGGCTGGATTCACGGGCCGCCATTGTCCCATCGCGGTCCACTCACCGGTAGCCATCAATGACTTCTGCTTCCCCGGCGCCCCGCGGCGTCTACCTGATCACCCCGGACGAGCCCGATACCGCGCGCCTGCTGGCCCGCACCGCGCCATTGCTGGCCGCTGGCGCCACCTGGCTGCAGTACCGCAACAAGACCGCCAGCGACGCGCTGCGACGGGAGCAGGCCATGGCGCTGCAGGCACTGTGTGCGGAGCACGGCGTGCCGCTGATCGTCAACGACGACCCGGCGCTGGCCAAGGCGGTGGGTGCGGCCGGCGTGCATCTGGGCGGCACCGACGGGGACATCCCCAGCGCGCGCGCGCTGCTTGGTGCCAACGCCATCATCGGCGCCTCCTGCTACGACCAGCTGGCCAATGCCGAAAAGGCCGTAGCGGCCGGCGCCAGCTATGTGGCCTTCGGCGCGTTCTTCCCGACCACCACCAAGGTCACCAGCAGCCGCGCCCATACCGACCTGCTGCGGCAAAGCGCCGCACTGGGCGTGCCGCGGGTGGCGATCGGCGGCCTGACGCCGGACAATGTCGGTCCCATCATCGACGCCGGCGCCGATCTGGTCGCCGTGGTCAGCAGCGTGTTCGCCGCCGAAGACCCGGTCGCGACCCAGCGCGCCTTCCTCGCCCAGTTCGCGTAATGCCCAGGAAATCCGCATGAACCACGATCACTCCCACGCCCTGTTCTCCCGCGCCCAGCAACTGCTGCCGGGCGGCGTCAATTCGCCGGTGCGCGCGTTCAAGTCGGTCGGCGGCGAGCCGTTCTTCGTCGAGCGCGCCGACGGCGCCTACCTGTACGACGTCGACGGCAACCGCTACATCGATTACGTCGGCTCCTGGGGGCCGATGATCGTCGGCCACAACCACCCGGCGGTGCGCCAGGCGGTGAAGAGGGCGATCGACAACGGCCTGTCGTTCGGTGCGCCGTGCGCGGCCGAAGTGACCATGGCCGAGACCATCACCCGTCTGGTGCCGTCGTGCGAGATGGTGCGCATGGTCAACTCCGGTACCGAAGCCACGCTGTCGGCGATCCGCCTGGCGCGTGGCGCCACCGGCCGCAACCGCATCGTGAAATTCGAAGGCTGCTACCACGGCCATGGCGACTCGTTCCTGGTCAAGGCCGGCAGCGGCATGCTGACCCTGGGCGTGCCGACCTCGCCGGGCGTCCCGGCTGGGTTGAGCGAACTGACCCTGACCCTGCCCTACAACGATTTCGAAGCCGCCACTGCGCTGTTCGAGCAACAGGGTGACGACATCGCCGGCCTGATCATCGAGCCGGTGGTTGGCAACGCAAACTGCATTCCGCCGCGCGACGGCTATCTGCAGCACCTGCGCGAACTGTGCACGAAGCATGGCGCGCTGCTGATCTTCGATGAAGTGATGACCGGCTTCCGCGTCGCCCTCGGCGGTGCGCAGGCGCATTACGGCATCACTCCGGATCTGACCACTTTCGGCAAGATCATCGGCGGCGGCATGCCGGTGGGTGCTTACGGCGGTCGCCGCGAGCTGATGCAGCAGATCGCGCCGGCCGGCCCGATCTACCAGGCCGGTACGCTGAGCGGCAATCCGGTGGCGATGGCCGCTGGCCTGGCGATGCTGGAACTGATCCAGCAACCCGGCTTCCACGCCGATCTGGCCGAGCGCACCGCGCGCCTGTGTGCCGGCCTGGAAGCGGCCGCCGCCGACGCCGGCGTGGCCGTGACCACCACCTGCGTGGGTGCGATGTTCGGGCTGTTCTTCACCAGCGAGAAGGTGGAGACCTATGCGCAGGCCACCGCCTGTGACATCCCGGCGTTCAACCGCTTCTTCCACGCGATGCTGGACCAGGGCGTGTTCCTGGCACCGTCGGCGTACGAGGCCGGCTTCCTGTCCAGTGCGCACGACGATGCGGTGATCGAAGCGACGCTGGCCGCTGCACGCGTGGCGTTCAAGGCCGCCAAGGGCTGAGCCCTGCTCTGGTAGGTGCCAAGCTTGGTTGGCACTGCCGCATCTGGTGGGTGCCAACCTTGGTTGGCACAGAGCAGTCGAGCATGGCTCGACTCTACAAACGGCATCAACCGAAGACGAACTTGCCCTTCATCATCGCGAAGTGGCCGGGGAACGAGCAGAAGAAGGTGTAGTCACCGCCCTTCTGCAGGCCCTGGGTAGAGAAACGCACGCGCGTGGTCTCACCACCGCCGATCACCTTGGTGTGCGCCAGCACGCGCTTGTCGGCCTTCGGCAGGTAGCTGTCGGCCAGGGTCATGCGCATGCCCGCCATCGCCACCGGCTGGTAATCGGCACTGCGGGTCAGCACCCAGTTATGGCCCATCGCGGTGGCGGCCAGCTTGCCGGTGTGGCGCAGGGTCAGGTCCACGGCGGTGCAATCGGCGGCGACCTTGATCTCGCGGCTGCTGAAGCTCATCTGGTCGGTGCTGTCGATGCTCACCGCACACACCCGCGCCATCGCCGACGGCGCCAGCATCAGCGCGCCCAGTCCCACTGCCACCCTCCAAGCCTTCATCGTTGCATCTCCTGCGGATTCAAACGCCATTCTAGGCAGCCCCCCATGGCCGCGTCTGCGACCGTCTGTCGCATGGCTGCTCCAGGGTTTCCCGAGTGTTCACTGCAATGGCATGCTCGGCCGATGCGGATCGATCTGTTGCTGCTGGATGTTGATGGCGTGCTGGTGCACTACCAGCGCGTGCAACGTGTACTGCACCTGGCACAGGCACTGCAGATTCCCGCTGCGGCGGTGCAGGCGGCGCTGTACGACAGCGGACTGGAAGCGGCGCATGACAATGGCACGCTGGATGGCCCGGCCTATCTGGCGCAGTTGGGAGAGCTTCTGGGCACGACTGTCGATGTGGCTGCATGGATCGCCGCGCGGCGGGCCGCCAGCCATCCGCAGGCTGCGGTGTTGCAGCGGCTGCAGGCCCTGCAGCTGCCAATGGCGGTACTGACCAACAACGGCGCGCTGATGAAACAGGTGTTGCCCACCCTGCTGCCGGAGCTGTCCCCGGCCCTGCGGGAGCGCGTGTTCTGCAGCGCGGATTTCGGCCTGCGCAAACCCGCACCCGAAGTCTTCCTGCGCACGCTGGAGGCGCTGGGGGTGGTGCCTGCACGCACGCTGTTCGTCGATGACCTGTTCGCCAACGTACGCGGCGCACGCGCCGCCGGCCTGCACGCGGAAACCGTGCGCGATGGCCGGGGATTGGGGAAGGTGTTGAAGCGCTATCGGATGCGTGAACCACTGTAGAGCCGAGTCCATGCTCGGCTCATCGCAGTGTCAGGCAACAGCAGCCGAGCGTGGGCTCGGCTCTACAGCTGTTGCTGCCGGGTTCAGCGCGCGGCGATGAACCCGGCAATCGCCGCACGCAGGCGCTTCAGGCCTTCGGCCACTTCCTCGTCGGTGATGTTCAGCGACGGCACGAAACGCAGCACGTCCGGGCCGGCCTGCAGGGTCAGCAGGCCGTGCTCGGCGGCGTGGTCAAGGATCGCACCGGCCTGGCCGGCGAAGTCCTTGCTCAGCACTGCGCCCAGCATCAGGCCACGACCACGCACGTCGCTGAACACACCGAACTCGTCATTGATGCGGGCGAAGCCATCGCGCAGCGCCTTCGACTGGCGGCTGACGTTGGCAGCGATCTCCGACGAGGCCAGCTTGCGCAGTGCCACGCGGGCCACCGCAGCCGCCAGCGGGTTGCCACCGAAGGTGGTGCCGTGCGCACCGAACTGCATGGTTTCGGCCACCTTCGGGCCGGCCAGCATCGCACCGATCGGGAAGCCGCCACCCAGCGCCTTGGCCAGGGTGACCATATCCGGCACCACGTCGTCCTGCCAGTGCGCGAACAGCGTGCCGGTGCGGCCCATACCGGCCTGGATCTCGTCCAGCACCAGCAATGCGTTGTGCTGGTCGCACAGTTCGCGCACGCGCTTGAGGAAGCCGGACTTGGCCGGCATCACGCCGCCCTCGCCCTGGATCGGCTCCAGCATCACCGCAGCCACGTCACCGGCGGCCATCGCGGTTTCCAGCTGCACTTCGTCGTTGAAATCGATGTAGCGGAAGCCACCCGGCAGCGGCTCGTAGCCTTCCTGGTACTTCGGCTGGGCAGTAGCGGTGACCGCGCCCATGGTGCGGCCGTGGAAGCTGCCGCGGAAGGTGATGATGACGCGCTTGTCGGCCGGGCGGCCCTGGCTGGAGGCCCACTTGCGGACCATCTTGATCGCCACTTCGTTGGCTTCAGCGCCGGAGTTGCACAGGAACACGCGCTCGGCGAAGCGGCTGGCCTTGACCAGTTCTTCGGCCAGGTGCAGCGGCGGCGCGCTGTAGAACACGTTGCTGGTGTGCCAGAGCTTGCCGGCCTGTTCGACCAGCGCGGCCACCAGGTCTGGATCGTTGTGGCCGAGGCCACAGACGGCGATGCCGGCGGCCAGGTCGATGAACTCACGGCCCTGGCTGTCCCACACGCGGGCGCCCTGGCCTCGCTCCAGTACCACCTGGCGGGGCTTGTAGACCGGCAGGTAATAGTGCGAAAGGGAGATCAGCGGATCGGTAGCGGCGGTCATGGCAGTCGGCAGGGTTCAGGAATCCCCATTCTCGCGCCGGAACCCCTGCGGCACAATGCGCGCATGCGACCGTTTTCCGCCCCCCAGCTGAACCCCGCCACCGAGACCGGCTGGCGCCGCCGGTGGTTCGACATCATCTACCGCCACGACAGCCGGCCCTCGCGCAATTTCGACCTGATCCTGGTCTACGCGATCATCGCCAGCGTGCTGGTGGTGATGTTCGACAGCGTGCAGCGCTTCCACATCGCCCATGCCGACTGGCTGTACGTGCTGGAATGGGGCTTCACCATCCTGTTCACCGCCGAATACGTGCTGCGCCTGGCGGTGGTCAAGCGCCCGCTGCGCTACGCGGTGAGCATCTGGGGCATCATCGACCTGGCCTCGATCCTGCCGACCTACCTGTCACTGTTCATTCCCGGTGCGCAGAGCCTGCTGGTGGTGCGCGCACTGCGCATCCTGCGCGTGTTCCGCATTCTCAAGCTGACCCGCTACATCGAAGAAAGCGGCGTGCTGATGCAGTCGCTGTGGCGCAGCCGGCGCAAGATCCTGCTGTTCCTGTTCACGGTGGTCACCATCACCATCATCGCCGGCACGCTGATGTACGTGATCGAGGGACCGAACCATGGCTTCACCAGCATTCCCAGCAGCATGTACTGGGCGGTGGTGACGATGGCCACGGTGGGCTTCGGCGATATCGTGCCGCAGACCGTGCTCGGCCGCTTCGTCACCTCGGTGCTGATCCTGATCGGTTACAGCATCATCGCCGTGCCCACCGGCATCTACACCGCCGAACTGGCCAGCACCATGCGCGATGCCGAGCTGGCCGCACGCCGTGATGCGCGTGGCTGCCCGGACTGCGGGCTGGAAGGCCACGAACCGGATGCACGGCACTGCCGCAAGTGCGGCGGCAAGCTGCCGGATGCGTTCAACCATTGAGTGTCATGCCGGCCAGCGGCCGGCACTCCCGAAACAACAGGGGGCGCGCCGGGCATGGCCCGGCGCGCCCCTCGGTAGATCCACGCCATGCGTGGATCCCCCTCAACGCATGCGATTGCTGGTGGTCACCAGGTCGTTGTAGGCATCCAGAATCGTCGACTGCGCGCCTTCGGGATCGGTGGTGAGCCAGCTGCCCGATGCCTTGCGCTCGGCCGCCAGCGCATCGGCGGTGATCGGCTTGTGCTGCTCCAGGCGCTCGACGCCGCGTCCCGCGGTACGCACCAGCTTGTCCGCCGAACGCTGCACGTGGCCCCACATCGGGTCGTCCTTGCCGACACCGTCATTCTGGATTTCCGTCACCAGAGCCTGATAGTCAGCCAGCTGCGCGCGCAACGCTGCAACGTCCGGTGCGTCGTGCTGGAACGCGGTGGCCAGTTGCTTGCCATCGCCCAGCAGGCGAAGGTGGTAGTAGGCCAGCGAACGCCCTTCGCTTTCCTCGATCTGCTTCAGCTGCGCGGCACGGCGATCGTTCTCGTTCTTTTCCAGCGCCACATCCATCGCTTCGCTGGCCTTGAAGAAATCGGCGTAGGCCTGCATCAACGGGGCATGCTGGCTGCGCATCCCTTCACCGCCATCACGGCGATAGTCCTCGCGGGTGAAGTAGCCATCGGCACGCTCGACCAGGGTGTTCAATGCCTGGAATGCCTGCTGATAGTCACGCGCGGGGCCATCCATCGGCAGTGCCGGGGTCTTCGCCAGCGCGTCGGTCAGTGGCTGGCCGCAGTACTCGACGCGGTGCGACAGCACCTTTCCGGGCGAACGCGGCTGCGCTTCCTTGCCGGTCGGGCCGGCTTCGGGGTCCTTCATCCAGCTGGTGTAGGCCTGGAAGCCCTCGTGGATGGGCTGTTCAACGCCGTTGTAGCACTCGATGTAGGCGTTCACCTTCTCCAGGCCGGGGTCGGCCACCGGCAGCCCTGCCGATCTGTTGCAGCCGCTCAGGCCCGCCACAGCGCCGATCAGCAGCAGAGGCGCGATACGCAGACAGGACGTCGTCATGGTCTCTCGCATGAGTACTGGCGCGCCGGTCACTGGCGGTTGCTCTGGAAAACGAGCGAGTTGTATTCCTGCATCAGCTTGCTGGCCGAACCGCGCGGCGCCATCGACGGCGAATCAAGCATGCGTCGTTCGAAATCGGTGTAAGGCTTTTTCTCGCTGACGCGCTGCAGCCGCTCCTTGCCTTCGCGCCGGAAATTCTCGGCCTCGCGCTCGAAGCTGCTCCAGTCCAGCTTGCCCGGCTCCTGATCAGACACCTTCGCATGTGCTTCATCGGAAATGCGGTTGAAGGCATCCAGGCGTTCGCGGGCCTTGGCCTGATCGAAATCATCCTCGCTCATCAGATCCATGATGGCCTTGGCTTCCAGCATCATCGCCAGACGGTAGTACTCGCGCGTGCGACCCTCGGCCTGCTCCAGCGCCTTGAGCTGTTCGCGCTGGGCGGCGTCGTTCTGACGCTCCAGCTCGGCGTTGAACGTTTCGCTGGCAGCCACGAAATCCTTGAAGGCGGCCATCAAGGGCGCGTGCAGCTGCTTGCCCTTGGCAAACTGGTCGTCTTCGTAGTCCTGGCGATCGTAGTAGTCGTGCGCGTCCTTGCTGACCGGCACCAGCGCCTTCAGCGCCTGCTGGTAATGGCCTGCAGCAGCATCGAGATCGGCCAGCGCCGGCTTGGCAGCGATCGCCCCGGTCACCGGAGCGTCGCACTGCTTCATGTCGTAATCGCTGATCTCGAACGGTCCGTACACGTGCGTCTCGCGCCCGGTCGGGCCAGCGTCGACGTCCTTGATCCAGCGCGTGTAGGACTGGATGCTGCCGTGGGTCTTCGAATCCAGCGCGTTGAAGCAGCCGATGTAGGCGTTGAGCTTGGCGGTCAACTGCTGCTGTGTGTCGGACGGCGCCGCGCTGGCGTCCGGCGTGCCGGAGGCAGCGGCGCCGCCCGCAGCTGCGGGGGCCTTGCCACCGCAGGCGGTCAGGATCAACGACAACGAAGCGGCCAGCGCCGCGACGGAAAGAGTGCGTGACATGTGTTCACATCCCTGTTGAAAACGATTACAGCCACGTATTCTAACGCAGCAGGCCAAGGGTCGCAGCCCTCGGCCTCTTCCCGCGATGCGCGATCAATCCAGGAACAGATCCGGCAACAGCGCGCGCGACGGATCCACCGCATAGCCCGAAAGATCGGTAATACCGGCCTGCGCCAGCACTTCATCGTCGATCAGGAACCGGCCGTGGAAGCCGGCCGCTTCGCGCACCAGCACCGCGTGTGCGGCATCGGCCATGATCTGTGGCGTGCGGCAGCCAGCCGCATCCACGCCCGGAATCATGTTGATCGCATCGGTGGCGATGACGGTGCGCGGCCACAGCGCATTCACCGCCACGCCCTGCGGGCCGAATTCCGCGGCCAGGCCCAGGGTGACGAAGCTCATGCCCATCTTCGCCAGCGTGTAGCCGGTATGTGCGCCCCACCACTTCGGCTCCAGGCTCGGCGGCGGTGCCAGGGTCAGGATGTGCGGGTTCGGCGCCTGCAGCAGGTACGGCAGGCAGGCCTGCGCGCACAGGAAGCTGCCGCGCGAATTGACCTGCTGCATCAGGTCGAAACGCTTCATCGGCGTATCCAGCGTGCCGCGCAACCAGATGGCGCTGGCGTTGTTGATCAGGATGTCGATGCCACCGAAGGTGTCGACCGTGGCCGCCACCGCCGCCTGCACCTGCTCTTCCTCGCGGATGTCGCACTTCAGCGCCAGGCCCTGCCCGCCTGCAGCCGTCACCGCTTCGGCGGCGGTGTGGATGGTGCCCGGCAGCTTCGGATTCGGCACCGACGACTTGGCCGCAATGGCCACATTGGCGCCGTCGCGCGCAGCGCGCAGTGCGATGGCCAGGCCGATGCCACGCGAGGCACCGGTGATGAAAAGCGTTTTGCCCTGCAGACTGCCCACGTTCCACACTCCAGCGTATGCAATGAGCCGCTAGTATGCCGCGCCGACGCGGAGTTCACCCGCCCTTGACGATACTCGGGCCTCCAGACAACGCACGAGGTCCACGCCATGCGCCGTTCCCGCCTGTTGCTGCCTGCCCTGGGGCTTGCCCTGCTGACCGCCTGCCAGGGCCGTTCGCCGGAACCCGGAAAGGAGCCGCCCGCCGGTGACGCGCCGAGTGCGGAGAAGGCCGCCGCCGACGGCAAGATGCGCTGGAGCGAGGCGGTGGTCTGGGATGGCGACCTCAACGCGTGCCGCCAGGGCGAGAACGCGGCCACCCGGGATTGCCTTCGCGACGCGATGCGCGCCGGTGGCGCCAGTGCCGATGCCATCACTGCGGCCGAGCAGTTGTCCACCGGCGGCGAGTTGGCCTATGTGACCGCATGGCACGAGAACGAAGGACTGGGCATTGCCACGGTCGAGTATCCGTTCCGCGCCAACACCAATGAAGGCACCCGCCTGGTCGATGCCAGTGGCAAGCGCATCGATGTGGATGCCGTGCAGCTGGACGACACCCTGCGTGCCGACCCCGCTGTACAGGCCCTGCTGAAGGACCACCCGCAGGCCACGCCGTTCGCACCGGCACAGTCGGCCGGAGCCTCGCCACTGGAAAACGGCGGCATCCGCGTGATGTACCGCACACCGCTGCGCGACTGCCACGCTTGCCCGGATGTCGGGCAGTTGCAGATCGCCTACGACTTCGACGCCAAGCGCAACTTCATCGGCCAGCAGGTCGTGCCGGCGACGCCGTAAGGCCACCGCCCCCTGTAGAGCCGAGCCATGCTCGGCTCTACATTTCTATTCCTGGTACAGCACTGCCACGCCATCACCACGGGCAAGCCGTTTCACCTGATCCAACGTATCCACCGCCATCACGGAGTACGTGACCTCCACGCCGGAGTGCAGGCGCCCCTCGGCGGTGTCCTGACCAGGCTCCACAGATATCAGCTTGCGGATTCCGGCGAATCGATAAAGGTACGGCCTACCGCCTTCACCCACCAGGCGGCCGGTCAGATCCTCATACCCGGAAGCAAGCGCTTCTGCATTCTCAAGAGCGTGTTCATCGTTGTCGGCACTGATCAGGTACACGTTCTCATGCACCAGGAACGAGCCCTGGCCTGGGCTCTCGTAATAGAAAATTGCGTGCGCGCAATACCACATGCATCACCTCGATCATTCTCTTGCGGATTGTCTCTGGTTTGGATGCCGCGAGTCTTCTGCTGCCGATGCAATCCACATTCATGCGGCACTGGGCAATGAGCCGTTTAGCCGTTTAGCCGTTGAGCAGCCCGCAGATCACAGACCACATCCACGCATGGCGTGGATCTAGCGGTACACCTGCACCTGCTTTTTCAACAGATGCGGCACGATCAACCGGTGCACCGGCGCAACCGGCAGCATGTACACGCGCCCGAACGCGTTGTGCGTATGCACCACGGTCGCCACTTCCAGCACGTCGCCCTGCCACTGCAGGGCCAGCTGCACACGCAAGTGGCGGTCGTTGTCCTCCAGCACGATGGCATCGTCATCCATCGACTGCAGGGTGAAGATGCCCAGCCGCTGGCCCGGTTGAGGATCTTCGACCGCCTGCACCGCACGCAACGAGCCCAGATGCTTCATGCCGAGCAGGCGCATGCCGTGGTTGCGCAGCGCCATCAGCCCATCGAACCAGCCGGGAATGGTCGCCGCCATATCGCGATAGGCCTGCAAGGCCGAGCGCCCATCGCGACGGGTCGTCGCCTGGCAGGCGTGCACGAAGTCGGCACCGGGCAACTGCGCACGCAGCGCACTGTCGGCACTCGGCGGGCCGGTCACTACCCGCGAAGCCTTCACGGCTTCGGCCCCTGCCCTTCGTTGTCTTCCCAATGCAGGATGCGGCGGGTAACGAAGCGGTAGACCGGCTTGCCGGTGGCAAACCACAGTTCGCGCACCCACGAGGTGCGCTTGAGCACGCGCTTCTCCACCGGGGTGAGCGATTCACGGCAGTACATGCGCTTGTGCTTGAGCAGGTGGCGCAGGTCCTCGCGGGCCAGCAGCCGCATCCAGCGCGAGCGCGGGTTGCCGATCACCGCCAGCTGGAAGTCGATCAGCGCCGGGCGGCCATCTTCGGTCACCAGCCAGTTGGCCTCCTTCGCCAGATCGTTGTGGGCCACGCCGTTCCGATGCAGCTGCTGCAGCAGCCTGCGCGCGGAACGGAACCAGGCCAGATCGCCGCGCGGCGGGCGCTGGTACATGGCATCGCCGGCCATGAAGCTGCGGTCCAGGTGATGGCCATCCCAGGCCAGCAGCTGCGGCACATCGGCCATGCCATGGATATGGCGCAGCGCGCGTGCCTCGCGACGTGCAAGCCACCACGCCGGCAACCGCAGCCACAGCGGCGTGGCGCCAAGATCGCGGCGCACGAACGGGCCATTGGGCCCTTCAACCAGAAGGATCTGACCGAAACTGTCGGCCTTCAAAGCACGGTGGGGAGCGTCTGGCGTATGCGGCATGGGCCCATTCTAGGCGATGGCGCCGGTTGCAAACGGTCACCAAGCGGCTGGGAACCAGTCACCTTCACGCCCCTATAATCGGACAATGGACTCTTCATGGATCGACGCCACGCTCGCGTGGATTGCCGCTCACCCCGTGCTGGCGGGTGCCGTTATCTTCCTCATCGCCTTCTGCGATGCGGTGATCATTCTTGGCGCCATCGTGCCGGCGCTGCCACTGCTGTTCGCGGTGGGCGTGTTCATCGGGCTGGGCCAGATCTCCGGGCCGTACGCGGTAGCGGCTGCAGCGCTGGGCGCGTTCGCCGGCGACGGTATCAGCTACTGGATCGGCCGCCGCTGGGGCGACCGCCTGCGTGGCGTGTGGCCGTTCAGCCGTTATCCGCAGCTGCTCGACCGCGGCGAGAACCTGTTCCGCCGCAACGCCTTCAAAAGCATCCTGATCGCACGCTACGTCGGCGCGATCCGCCCGTTCGTGCCGGCCATCGCCGGCATGATGAAGATGCCGGCCAGCCGCTACGTACAGGCCAGCAGCATCGCCAGCATCTCCTGGGCCGTGTTGTTCCTGGCCCCGGGCTGGATCCTCGGTGAGGCGTATGACGCGGTGGCCGCCGTGGCCGGACGACTGGTGGTGGTGGTCGGCCTGCTGGCGGTGATCCTCGGCCTGGTCTGGGCCATCGTGCTGTACGGCTACCGCTGGTCGGCCGCGCGCATGGACAACTGGCTGGCACGCCTGCTGGACTGGTCCAACCGCCACCCGACGCTGGGCCGCTATACCGTCGGCGTGCTTGATCCCAAGCGCCGTGAATCGGTGCCGCTGGCGATGCTGGCGTTGATGCTGCTGGTACTGGGCTGGGGCTGGTTCGCATTGTTGACCGTGGTGGTCGCGCACGGCGAGCCGCTGGCGATCGACCTGCTGGTGCACCAGGCCATGCTGGCGCTGCGTAACCCGCTGGCCGATTACCCGATGGCCGCGCTGGCATCGCTGGGTGCCTGGCAGGTACTGCTGCCGGCCACCGCTGCAGCGATGGGCTACCTGATCTGGCGCCGGCGCTGGATGGCGGCCGCACATTGGCTGGCCGCCCTCGCCTTCGGCCTGGCGCTGACCATGCTGCTGGGTGCCACCGTGGATGTGGTGCGCCCGGTCGACGCCAGCAGCGGCTTCGGCTTCCCTTCGGTGTCGGTGACCATGGCCACCATCACCTTCGGCTTCTTCGCAGTGCTGATCGCGCGTGAGATGCCCGGCCGCACCCGCGTCTGGCCGTACCTGGTGTCGGGCATCGTGGTCAGCCTGATCGGCTTCTCGCGCCTGTACCTGGGTGCGCATTGGCTGAGCGACGTGATCGGCGGCATGCTGTTCGGCACGTTCTGGCTGCTGGTGCTGGGCATCGCCTACCGCCGCCGCTTCAACCGCTCGTTCTGGGTGAAACCGGTGGCCTGGCTGTTCTATGGCGTCTTCGCCGTGGCGGCGATGTGGTACGCGCCACGCCACATCCCGGTGAAGCTGGAACGCTTCGAGCCGACCCTGCCGGCACCGCAGGCGATGGACATGCAGGCCTGGTGGCAGCACGACTGGGTGACGCTGCCGGCGCGCCGCAATGAGTTCGACGACGACCAGCGCTGGCCGCTGGACGTGCAGGTGGCCGGGCCGCTGGCACCGCTGCAGGCGCAGCTGGAAGCACGCGGCTGGAAGCGGCAGGAACAGGCGGGCTGGCAACAGGCGCTGCTGATGCTGGACAAGAACACCGGCGCCGACGAACTGCCGGTGCTGCCGGCCACGCTGGACACCCGTGTGGAAGCACTGCTGATGGTGCGCCAGGGCGCGCAGCCGGAGGAGCGCTACGTGCTGCGCCTGTGGCCGGCACCGGCACAGCTGCAGCCGGGCAACACGCCATTGTGGCTGGGCAGTGCACAGACCCTGCGCTACGAGCGTCACTTCGAGTGGATCGGCATGTGGCACCCGCTACGTGGCGTCGACCCGGCCTTGAATGCGGTGAAGGAGGCCGTGCAGGAGCTTCCGCAACGCGAGGACGTGCACAGCGAAACCGGGCTGCCGGTGCTGCGGTTGAAGACCACCACGCCCTGATCGGTAACGGTCGCGATCACCCAGTGTAGAGCCGAGCCCATGCTCGGCTGCTCTTCGCGGGATCCATCAAGCCGAGCATGGGCTCGGCTCTACAGCAGATCCACGCCCTGCGTGGATGGCTTCTACGGCATCCAGCCCAGCAACTGCTGCAGGCGCTGGTGCGGGTCATCCATCTGCAGCAGCTGCAGGCGCTGCTGCTCGCTCAGCGGCAGCAGCTCGGCCAGCCGCCAGCCGACCCAGCTGGCCTGGTCCAGCAGCGCCGGACTGGCCGGCGCATAGGCCTCGCCGGCCTGTTCGATGATGTGCCCCAGCACCGTGGCCAGCAGCGCATGCTGCGGCCGCAGTTCGTCGTCGGGGTCTTCCTCGCACCAGCGCACATCGGCCACCACCAGCCCGTTGTCGCGCACACGGGTGCGCTCGACATGGAAACGACGGGTGCCGCGCAGGCGCAGCTGCAGCACGCCGTCAGCGCCGACATCGAAGTCTTCGATGCGTACATGCACGCCATACGCCGCCGGTGTCGCCGGGGCCCCCACTTCCTGGCCGTCGAGGATCAGGCAGACACCAAAGCCCTCACCACTGCGGCCGCTGTCGCGGACCAGATCCAGGTAGCGGCGTTCGAACACGCGCAGGCCCACCGCCGCACCTGGCACCAGCGTGGTGTGCAGCGGAAACAGCGGCAGCGAACCGTCGACGCTCATCGGGCCTGCAGCGCGGCAAGGAAGCGGCGCGGTGCGCCGTCGAAGCCACCGTTGGACATGAACACCACATGGTCACCACTGCGCGCGCTGGCCTGCAGTTGCGCCAGCAGCGCGTCGGTATCGGGCACGGCGTGCGCCTCGCCATGCACCTCGGCGATCACCGCAGCAGCATCCCAGGCCAGTTCCGGGCGATGCAGGAACACGACTTCATCGGCCAGCACCAGCGACGGTGCCAGCGCCTGCGCATGTGCGCCCAGCCGCATCGAGTTGCTGCGGGGTTCCATCGCGACCACGATGCGCGCATCGCCCACCTTGGCACGCAGGCCTTCCAGCGTGGTGGCGATTGCGGTCGGGTGGTGGGCGAAATCGTCGTAGACGGTGATGCCGTCATGGCTGCCGATCACTTCCATACGGCGCTTGACGCTGCGGAAGCGTGCCAATGCCGGGATCACCTCGGCCGGCGCCACGCCCACTGCATGTGCGGCAGCCAACGCGGCCAGGCCGTTGAGTACGTTGTGGCGGCCCAGCAGCGACCACTGCACATCGCCCAGCGCCTGCCCACGATGGTGCACACGGAATGCACTGCCATCGGCAGCCAGCAGCTCGGCATGCCATTCCAGCGAAGGATCGAATCCGAAACGCTCGACCGGGGTCCAGCAGCCCATCGCCAGCACTTCGGCCAGATGCTGATCCTCACCGTTGACGATCAGTCGGCCGCGCGCCGGCACCGTGCGCACCAGGTGATGGAACTGGCGCTGGATCGCGGCCACGTCCGGGAAGATGTCGGCGTGGTCGTATTCAAGGTTGTTGAGGATGGCCACCAGCGGCCGGTAGTGCACGAACTTGCTGCGCTTGTCGAAGAATGCGGTGTCGTACTCGTCGGCCTCGACCACGAACTCGCGGCCCTGGCCCAGGCGGGCAGAGACGCCGAAATCCTCGGCGACGCCGCCGATCAGGAAACCGGGCGAACGACCGGCGCTTTCCAGCAGCCAGGTGAGGATGGTGGTGGTGGTGGTCTTGCCGTGGGTGCCGGCCACGGCCAGCGTGTCACGGCCCGGCAGCACCTGTTCGGACAGCCACTGGGCACCGGAAATGTAGCGCTGGCCGGCGTCGAGCACGGCCTCAACGGCGGCATTGCCGCGCGAGAGTGCGTTGCCGATCACCACGTCGTCGGTACCGGCCGGCACGCTGTCGGCGCGGTAGCCCTGGTCCAGGGTGATGCCCAGCTGCTCGAGCTGGGTCGACATCGGCGGGTAGATGGCCTGGTCGCTGCCGCTGACCGTATGGCCCAGTTCCCGCGCCAGGGCGGCCACGCCGCCCATGAAGGTGCCGGCGATTGCAAGGATATGTACGCTGCTCATGATCGGGGATTGTGACCGATGACGGCTGTATAGGGCCAATGTCCGCTCCCGGGTAAGACAAGTCCTACACAGGATGTGAGAAAACTCCAATCATCTGTCAGGGAATTCCCGATAGCGATGTTCTGTGAACCCGGACACAATTCGAACTGCCAGCCGCAGTACCCGAACCGGTCCTACTCCCCAAGAGGCCATCCCCAAGGGAGCTCATGCTGCGGGGCCCTGAGCAAGCCCTCCGCTGGCGCCTATCAAACGACACAGGCCTGATCCTCGCGGACCAGGCCTGTGTTTTTTACGCCCGAAGGGCCGGACGCGTGCCGGCCCTGCCGGATCAGGCCTTGATCGCTGCCAGGATGCGGGCTTCGATCTCGTCCAGCTCACCAACGCCATCGACGCGGGCCAGGGTGCCACGGCCGGCGTAGAAATCGACCACCGGGGCGGTCTGGTCGTTGTAGACCTGCAGGCGCTGGCGCACCGCTTCCGGATTGTCATCGGCGCGGCCCTGCTCCTTGGCACGACCGGCGATGCGATCGACCAGCAGCTCGGTGGCCACGTCCAGCTGCACCACGGCGTCCAGCGGCTGGCCGATCTTGGCCAGCAGGCCGTCCATCGCATTGGCCTGGGCCACATTGCGCGGGTAGCCATCAAGGATGAAGCCCTTGGCGACATCAGCCTGGGTCAGGCGCGACTCCAGCATGCCCAGCAGGATGTCGTCCGACACCAGGTTGCCGGCATCCATCACCGTCTTGGCCTGCTTGCCCAGCTCCGTGCCGGCGGCGATTTCCGCGCGCAGCATGTCACCGGTCGAAATGTGGGCGATCCCCAGCTTTTCCTTCAGGCGCGTCGCCTGTGTCCCCTTGCCCGAACCGGGCGGTCCCAACAGAACCAATCGCATTGACCTGACTCCAACGTGTTGAAAATTAAGAAGGTTCGCGCCCCGGACGGACCGGTATCGCTGCACCGCAATAGCGCCACTTTACCGCATACGGGTAATGTCACTGCAATGTCCCCTCCCCCGAGCAGGTAGAAGCATGCGCAACGGTACTCTCCTTTATGCCCAGTCCGGCGGCGTCACCGCGGTCATCAATGCCACCGCAGCGGCAGTGATCGAGCAGGCCCGCGCCAAGGGCATCAAGGTCCTGGCTGCCCGCAACGGCATCCTCGGTGCGTTGCGCGAGGAGCTGATCGACACCAGCAAGGAGAGCGCCGCCGCGATCCGCGCCCTGGCTCATACCCCGGGCGGTGCCTTCGGCTCGTGCCGGGTCAAGCTGAAATCACTGGACGCCGACCGCGCCCGCTACGACCGCCTGCTGGAGGTGCTGCGCGCACATGACGTGCGCTGGTTCCTCTACAACGGTGGCAACGATTCGGCCGATACCGCGCTGAAGGTCTCACAGCTGGCCAAGGCCTCCGGCTACGACCTGACCTGCATCGGCGTGCCCAAGACCATCGACAACGATCTGGCGGTGACCGACACCTGCCCCGGCTTCGGCTCGGCGGCCAAGTACACCGCGGTCTCGGTGCGCGAAGCGGCGCTGGATGTGGCGGCGATGGCCGAGACCTCCACCCGCGTCTTCATCTACGAGGCGATGGGCCGCCACGCCGGCTGGCTCGCTGCGGCAGCCGGCCTTGCCGGTAACGGCGATGACGAAGCGCCGCACATCATCCTGCTGCCCGAACGCGCCTACGACGAGGACGCGTTCCTGGCCAAGGTCAAGGCCGTGGTCGAGCGTGTCGGCTACTGCGTGGTGGTGGCGTCGGAAGGCATCGCCACCGCCGATGGCCGTTTCGTCGCCGATGCTGGCGGCGGCAAGGACTCGTTCGGTCACTCGCAGCTGGGCGGCGTAGCGGCGCACCTGGCGGGTCGGGTCAAGGACCAGCTGGGCCTGAAGGTCCATTGGGCGCTGCCCGATTACCTGCAGCGCTCGGCCCGTCACCTGGCCAGCAAAACCGACTGGGAGCAGGCGCAGGCAGTGGGCAAGGCCGCGGTCCAGCTGGCGCTGAAGGGCCAGAACGGCGTGATGCCGGTGATCGTGCGCAGCAGCGATGCGCCGTACCGCTGGAAGATCGAAGCGGCACCGCTCTCGAAGATCGCCAACCACGAGAAGAAGATGCCGGCCGGCTTCATCCGCCGCGATGGCTTCGGCATCACCGCCAAGGCACGCGCCTACCTGTCGCCCCTGATCAAGGGCGAAGCCCCGCTGCCGTACGGCACCGACGGCCTGCCGAAATACGTCACCCTCAAGAACGTGGCGGTGAAGCAGAAGCTGACGCCGTTCGAGGGCTGAGCCGAAAAAGGGGACGGAGGGGATTAAGTCGCATCTGCCCCTCCGTTATCTCCAACAGCGTCAGCAGTGGGTCGGATACGACTTAATCCCCTCCGTCCCCTTTTAGTGGAGGCACACCATGGCACTGCGTGTTGTTCGATTGGGTACACCGCGCGCGCCCGACGAGGGCCTGCGCATCGGTACCGTGCGACGGCCACCACGTGGCGTGCCGCGCAGCGAGTTCGCGACACAGGACTGGTACGACGTCTGGTTCCCGACCCTGTCACCCAGCGCGGCACTGGTGAAGCAGGCGCACGAGGCGAAAACGGCCGCCGACTGGAACGCCTTCTTCCGCCACTACACGACCGAGATGAAGGCGCCGGATGCGGCCCACGCGCTGGACCTGCTGGCCGCGATGTCGCAGCACAGCGACATCAGCGTGGGGTGCTATTGCGAGGATGAGGCGCACTGCCACCGCAAGGCCCTGCGCGAGCTGCTGGTGGCGCGCGGGGCGACGCTGGCGGATTGATCACCCGGATGCCGGCCAGCGGCCGGCACTACCCGTGGATGACCGCGTGGGTCCTCCGCCCACGCAAAATTCAATTGCAGGCCTTGCCTTCCATCTGCAGCTGCGCGGCGAACATCGTCACCTTCGGGATCTGGCCGGCCGCAGCCTGCTTCTTTGCTTCTTCCAGGTAGATCCGCGACTGGCCCTGACCGTCCAGGGCCTGGCTGTTGTTCATCGGCAGGCGCCAGACGCGCACGACGGCCTGCTGTGCCGGGCAGGCGGCGCTGGGCACGCGGATCACATCATTGAGCTTCCAGCCCTTGTCGGCACTCGGCTGCGCCTTGGCGTAGTCGACGTAGCGCGCGCGCGGCTGGCACTGCTCGCTGGTCCGCACCGGCGCGAAGCGATACGGCTCGGCCGCCTGACCGGTGAAGGCACCTTCCAGGCGCGCGCAGGCCTCGGGGATCTGCCGCAGGGTGTGCACCGCACCAATGGCCTGGGGGGCACCCACGGCGCGCTGCAGCTCCGGGGTTTCCGCAGCGAGTGCCGGTACAGCCGGGACCAGGGCGGCAAGCATCAACAGGGACAGGCGCATGGGAGATCTCCTACAGGACTGAGCGCAGGCTTGCAGAGCCTGGCTTAACGGGGTGCAAAGGCCTGTGGCTCTCGAATCATGGCCATGGCCCGACGGCATGCGCCGCGCGCATGGCGATGCCTTCCATCTTGAGGGCACCCACAGGATCAGGAGGCGCGCCTCGTAGAGGCCAGTCGAGCATGGCTCGACTCTATAAGTGGCGGCACGCATACTGCGGGCACCAGGGAATGCTGAACACCGCCATACGTCGGACGACCACCAAGGTCGGTACGGGTTGGTTCCAGGCTGCAGCCCGTCGTCCCCCTCGTGGTGCCGTTCATCGCCACTGGATGCCTACATCCATTCTGCGGAGGGGTCTAATGCTGGAACGTCACGGGCTGTCACTGGCGCTGGGCTGCGCCATTCTCGCGATCCTGTTCGGAATCGTCTCGGCGCGCTGGATCCTGCGCCAACCCACCGGCAATGAACGCATGATCGCGATCGCCACGGCGATCCAGGAAGGTGCACGTGCCTACCTCAACCGCCAGTACCTGACCATCGGCGTGGCCGGTGTGGTGCTGTTCGTGCTGGTCGGTGTGTTCCTCAACTGGTACACCGCGATCGGCTTCGCGGTCGGCGCGGTGCTGTCCGGCGCGGCCGGCTACATCGGCATGAACGTGTCGGTACGTGCCAACGTACGCACTGCCGAGGCTGCACGCCACGGAATCAGCGCGGCGATGGACGTCGCCTTCCGCGGCGGTGCGATCACCGGCATGCTGGTGGTCGGCCTGGGCCTGCTGGGCGTGGCCGGCTACTACGCACTGCTGCTGCGGATGGGCCTGCCGATGGAGCAGGCGCTGCACGCGCTGGTCGGGTTGGCGTTCGGTTCGTCGCTGATCTCGATCTTCGCGCGCCTGGGCGGCGGCATCTTCACCAAGGGCGCCGACGTCGGCGCCGATCTGGTCGGCAAGGTCGAAGCCGGCATTCCCGAAGATGATCCGCGCAACCCGGCGGTGATCGCCGACAACGTCGGTGACAACGTCGGCGACTGCGCTGGCATGGCCGCCGACCTGTTCGAGACCTATGCGGTGACCGTCATCGCCACCATGCTGCTGGGCAGCCTCATGCTGGCCGAGGCGGGAGCCAATGCGGTGCTGTATCCGCTGGTGCTGGGCGGCGTTTCGATCATCGCCTCGATCATCGGTGCGCTGTTCGTCAAGGTGAAGCCGGGCGGCTCGATCATGGGCGCGCTGTACAAGGGCGTGATCGTCTCCGGCGTGCTGGCCGCCATCGCCTTCTACCCGATCACAACCGGGCTGATGTCCGACAACGTGCATGGGCCGATGGCGCTGTATGGCTGCGCGTTGATCGGCCTGGTCCTGACCGGGCTGATTGTGTGGATCACCGAGTACTACACCGGCACCCAGTACAAGCCGGTGCAGCACGTGGCGCAGGCGTCGACCACCGGCCACGGCACCAACATCATCGCCGGCCTGGGCATTTCGATGAAATCCACCGCGCTGCCGGTGGTGGCCGTGTGTGCGGCGATCTGGGGTGCGTTCGCGCTGGCCGGCCTGTACGGCATCGCCATCGCCGCCACCGCGATGTTGTCGATGGCCGGGATGATCGTCGCGCTCGATGCCTACGGACCGATCACCGACAACGCCGGCGGCATCGCCGAAATGGCCGAGCTGCCCTCGGAGATCCGCGACATCACCGATCCGCTGGATGCGGTGGGCAACACCACCAAGGCGGTGACCAAGGGCTATGCGATCGGTTCGGCAGCGCTGGCCGCACTGGTGCTGTTCGCGGACTACACGCACAACCTGCAGGCTGCACATCCCGGGCAGGAGTTCCGCTTCGACCTCAGCGACCACACGGTGATCATCGGCCTGCTGATCGGCGGCCTGATTCCCTACCTGTTCGGTGCGATGGCGATGGAAGCGGTCGGCCGCGCGGCGGGTGCAGTGGTGGAAGAGGTGCGCCGCCAGTTCCGCGAGATCCCCGGCATCATGCAAGGTACCGGCAAGCCGCAGTACGACAAGGCGGTGGACATGCTGACCCGCTCGGCGATCCGCGAAATGATCGTGCCGTCGCTGCTGCCGGTGGCGGTGCCGGTGGTGGTCGGCCTGCTGCTGGGGCCGCGCGCACTCGGCGGCCTGCTGATCGGCACGATCGTGACCGGCCTGTTCGTGGCCATTTCGATGACTACCGGCGGCGGCGCCTGGGACAACGCCAAGAAGTACATCGAGGACGGCCACTTCGGCGGCAAGGGCAGCGAGGCGCACAAGGCCGCGGTGACCGGCGACACCGTCGGCGACCCGTACAAGGACACCGCCGGCCCGGCGATCAATCCGCTGATCAAGATCATCAACATCGTGGCGCTGCTGCTGGTACCGCTGCTGTAGATCCACGCCATGCGTAAACCCGTAGAGTCGAGCAAGCTCGGCTCTACACGGTCACCGCCCGCGCAGGAAGAACGACACCGGCACCATCACTTCCACCGGGTCGCCGGCCACTTCGGCCGGCGGCGCCGGCAGCGGGCTGGCCCGCTGCACGGTGTCCAGCGTCTCCTGGTCGAGCAGCGCGAAGCCACTGCTGCGGCCCAGTTTCAACCCCGAGACCGCGCCATCTCGGGCCACGGCAAAGCGCACGTAGACCACGCCCTGCTGGCGCAGCCGCTCGGCCTGGCGCGGATAGCGCCGATGCTTCTGCAGATGCCCGAGCAGGCGCCCTTCCCAGGTTGCCTCGGCGCGACTGCGTTCGCCGGCCGTGGTCTGCGGTGCGGTGTAGCGTGCGGCCGCGTCGGCCGCCACCTGCGGCGGTGCGCTGGTCTGCGCAACGTTGGCGTCAGCGGTGTCCGGCGAGGGCGTCGGCTCCGGCGTACGCGGCGGTGGCAGGTCACCCTGCGGCTGCGCCGGCGCCTTCGGCTGCTCGCGCAGGGCCGGCTTCGGCGCGCCTGCCGCTGCTGCTGCTGCAGTGGACCGGTGGCGACCTCGCGCGGCGGCACCGGCGGTGCCTGCGCCATCGGTGCCAGTTCCAGCATCAGCGCGGCGGGCGGCGCCGTCGCAGCCAGCACCGGTGCGCGCGTCACCCACCAGCAGGCCGCGCCGATCAGCAGCGCGTGCACCAGCAGCACGATCGCCAGGCTGGTCGCCCAGCGCCGCAGTCCACTCATCGTGCGCCTTGCTCCAGGCCGACCAGCGCGACCTTCAGGTAACCGGCCGCACGCAATGCATCCAGCGTGGCCATCAGTTCGCCGTAGGGCACGTGGGTATCGGCGCGCAGGAAGATACGCTGCGCGGTGTCACTGTGGGTGGCCGCCTGCAATGCAGCCGCCAGCCCGTCGCGCGCTACGGCCTGTTCGCCAACGCGCAGCGACAGATCGGCCTGCATGGTCACATACACCGGCGCCTGTTCGGGCGGCGTGGCACTGGCGCTGCTGGCTGGCAGCTGCACCGGCACCGACACGGTCGCCAGCGGTGCGGCCACCATGAAGATGATCAGCAGCACCAGCATCACGTCGATGAAGGGCGTGACATTGATCTCGTGCGCTTCTTCGGGGGCATCTTCGCGGCCGGACGCGGTCCTGATCGCCATCGTCGTGCCTCAGTGCACCGCACGCAGCGGTGCCGCTGCGGTACGCGGCACGGTGCGATCGAGATCGCGCGAAACCAGCTGCTGCACAGCCGCCGACAGGTCGCCGAGCAGATCCCGCAGGCCGGCCAGAACACGGCTGAAGTGGTTGTAGACCAGCACTGCGGGAATCGCTGCAACCAGGCCCAGCGCGGTCGCCAGCAGGGCCTCGGCGATGCCGGGCGCAACTACCGCCAGGTTGGTGGTGTTGCTGTGGGCGATGCCGATGAAGCTGTTCATGATGCCCCACACCGTGCCGAACAGGCCGACGAAGGGCGCCACCGCGCCGATGCTTGCGAGCACACCGATGCCGCGCCGCTGCACGCGCGCGGTCTCCAGCTCGATACGGTCCAGGCGCGATGCAATGCGCTCCTTGATGCCGTCGCGCCCTTCCAGATCCTGCGACAGGCGCAGTTCGGTGCGGGCCGCATCCAACATCGCCAGCGCAGTGCCCTGCTGCACACTGGCATCGGCGCTCTCGCCGGGCAGGCTCGGCGCCTGCAGCAACAGCGCGCGCGCTGCACGCAACTGCCGGGCCTGGCAAGCCAGTTCCCAGCCCTTGGCCAGCAGCACGGTCCAGGTGGCCAGCGACGCCAGTGCCAGCGCGATCATCACGGCCTTCACCACCACGTCGGCGGCCAGATACATGCCCCACGGGGTCAATGCGGGGGCGGCCACAGGGACCAGGTCAGCAGGCAGCATCGTCTCGGTTTCCATCAGCATCAGGGGTCGCTGCGCGACGACGGGCCGCGCGCGGATCATTGGCGTCGTCCACTTCCACGACCGGATGGGGCTCAAGCCGCGGTGCCGGTCGGCTCAGCACGTAGCCGGCGCTGACCGCGAAGAACAGGCCCACGCCCAACAGCAGGCGCCAGGACGGGTGCGCGCCCCAGCAGAACAGGGCAAAGCCCAGCGCCATGCCGGCACTGGCAAACGCTTTGCCCTTGCGCGACACCGCCCCCTGCTCACGCCACAGCCGCAATGACGGGCCATAACGCGGATGCGCCAGCAGGCGCTGCTCGAACTTCGGCGAGCTGCGCGCGAAGCAGCCCACGGCCAGGATCAGGAAGATGGTGGTCGGCATCACCGGCAGCAACGCGCCGATCACCCCGAGGCCCACCATCAACCAGCCCAGCGCGAACCAGAGCCAGCGCATCAGCGCTGCACCTGTGGGCGCGCGCCGTGCATCAGGCGAATTCCACTTCGACGTGGCCGTGTACGCTGCGGAACGCGGCGTCGGCCGCGTCGATCACCTGCTGCTCCTGCTCGGCACTCAGCGGCACCGCGTCCAGCGCAGCGGTGAACTCGCGCCAGTGGCGCGCCGCGCCATCCGGATGCGCGGCCAGGTGGCGGGCGCCGAAATCACGGTCCAGGCCGAGCCTGGCGGCCATCTTGTACAGAATGGTGCCGCCCAGGTTGGAGCCTTCAGCCACGTACAGCCACCCCAACGCGGCGGGCAGCGCCAGGTCCGAGGGCAGCGCGTCGATGTCCGCACCTGGCAGGGTCTGCTCCAGGTCCTGCAGGTCGCGTGCGACCTGGGTCAGGCGGCGGCGCTCATCGAGATCGGGCAGCAGTGCGTCCAGCGCAGGGTTGGCATACAGCGCATCGATGCTGCGGTGGAAGCGATACTGCACGCGCAGGAAGCGAGCGAAGTTGCTGCGGTCGGCGAAGATGTCGCCGGCCATGATGCGCTTGTCCAGGGCACCGTGGCTGTCGCGGGTGGCGGCCTTGAGCCGCAGGCTGCGGCTGTCTTCGGGAGCGATGTGTGCGTTCATGGGGGAATGCCAAGGGGGTCGTCCTGCTGTAGACGTTCGCCACGGGGCTTTCCCCAAGGCCATGTGCACCGATAATGGTGCATCCCTTCTTCCCGTAGGAACCGACGATGATCACCACCGAACCGCGCATGACCAACCTGTTCCTGCAGCTGGGCCTGGATGCCAGTGCCGAGGGCATCGCCCGCTTCATCCGCGAGCACCAGCTGGCTACCGATGTCGAAGTGGTCGAGGCACCCTACTGGAACGATGCCCAGCGCCAGTTCCTGTCTGAATCGCTGCAGGCCGATGCAGCATGGACCACCGTGGTGGACGAGCTGAACGAGTCCCTGCACGAAGACGCGGTGAAGGCTTCGACCGGGCTGTAAGCAGACGCCGGGCGTGGCCAGGTGCTGGCGATTGCACGGCAGAAGCGGTGCGGACCAAGGTCCGCACCCACCAAAGGCGCTCTGCGCTGGTGATCAGTACTTCCAGGTCAACGCCAGCCGCGCGGTGCGGCCCGGGGCCGGCATCACGCCCAGGGCAAGCGGGTCCAGGTAATAGCGGTCGGTCAGGTTGTCCACGCCGGCTTCCACCGACAGCTGGTCGTTGAAGCTCCAGCTGGCGAACAGATCCACCAGGGTGTTCGGCCGGTACAGCTGCTGGATCGCCGACAGGCCCACGTTCCAGTCCTTGTCCAGCTTGCTGATCGGGCCGGCGTTGTGGACCACGCGGGTACCGAAGGTCAGGCGTTCGTCGAACAGGCGCGAGCCCAGGGTCAGGTTGACCATGTAACGCGGCGGATTCTGGGTATTGGTGTACGAGCCCTCGAAGCCGCCATCCACGCAGTCGGGCGTGTTGGCCAGCTCGCCGTTCCTGCGCTGTGCGCCGTAGGCACGGCGCTCGGCGGCGATGTCCGGCGCGCAGGTCTTGGCCTTGAAGTAATAGTGCGCGGACAGATCGGCAAATACCTTGCCGCTGTCATAGCTGGACTGGAACTCCATGCCCGAGACCTTGAACTGGTCGACGTTGCGGATCAGGCCGGCCGACAGCGTGCGGTAGTCACGGGTGATCAGGTCGTCGATGCGGGTATCGAAATACGCCAGCTTCAGCGCCAGGCGATCACCTGCAGTGAACAGGTCATAGCGGATGGTGCTGGCACCGATTTCCCAGCTGCGCGCGCGCTCCGGCTTCAGCTCACCCACCGGCTTGGCGGCGGTGAACAGGCCCAGCGTGGTCTCGAACAGGCTCGGCAGCTTGGTGCCTTCGGCATACTTCACGTAGACCATGGTGTCTTCGCTGAAGCGGTAGGCCACGCTGGCGGTCGGCGAGAACGCGGTGTCACGACGGCGGATCGGCTGCGACCAGGTCCAGCTGACCGGCACTTCCAGGTCCTGCGGCTTGCCGGCGTCGTAGAAGTTCCAGCCACCGATGTCGCCCACCGTGCCCTTCTTGTACGGTGAGGCCAGCAGCGATTCCCGGGTGAAGTTGCCGTTGGCGTCCGGGTACCAGTTCAGCAGCGCGATACGCTTGGCCCGCCACGACGGCAGCGCCGGGTTGCCATTGAGCAGCTCGGTGTAGCGGTACTGGCCCTGCACTTCATAGGCATCGGGCGTGGCCAGGCGGTTGCGGTCATGCACATCCACGCGGTTCCAACGGCCGCCGGCCAGCAGTTCCCAATGCTCATCGGGCTGCCACTTCAGCGAGGCCACGGCACTGTATTCCTTGCGCTCGGCATTGCGCAGGAAACGGTTGTTGACCAGATCGTCGTGCATGACCGGCCCCGAACTGCCCGGCGCGATGTCTTCGTCGCTGTAGGACAGGCCGTAGTCCAGCGTGAACGCGCCGGCCCGGGTGTCGAACTTCGAGGTGTTGCTGGCATCCAGTCCGAAGCGCTTCTGTCGCAGCGGGTTGCGGTAGGCATCCTTGTAGCCGGGGTCGCCACTGAAGCTGGGCGCGTCGTACCACTCGGTACGGCGATCGAAGTACCAGGGGGTGATACCGGTGAGGCTGTTGTACATCACGCTGTCGGTGTCGGTGTACGCGGCATTGACGCGCAGGTCGATCAGCTCGCTGTCCGGATTGAAGCGATAGCGCAGCGTGTAGCTGTCCATGTCGACGTGGCCCGGATCCCATTGCGGAATGCGGTCACGATCCACACGGATGATCTGCGACGCCATGATCTCGCCGGCGGTGCCTTCGTAGCGGCGGTAACCGGCCTCCAGCGTCTGCGCGTCGTCAATGCGCCAGGTGCCCTTGAGCAGCGCCGACTTCGAGCGCGCCGCGGTATTGAAGACCTCGGTACGCGGCGGGTTCAGCGGTGCCAGCGTGCGCCGGGTCTGCGGGAAGTCGTCGTAGCCGTGCTTGCCAGAGAAGTAGTTTCCATTGTCGCGGTAGGCGTAGGCAGCAACCAGATCGAAGCGGTCCCAGTGACCGGCTGCAGCCACGTTGAAGAACTGGCTGCCGGTGGCGCTGCGATCGCTGCGCGGCGCGGCGCTGTAGGCCGGCAGGTTGTTGGCGCTGGCGTTGGCCAGGCCGCCACGCACGCGTACGCCGAAGTCACGGCCTTCGCGCAGCACGTCGCCGATCTTCAGCGTTTCCATCTCGACCACGCCGCCGATGCCGCCGGAGGCGTTGGCCTGCAGGCTCGGGCCCTTGGTGATGGTCAGGTTGGAGATCAGGTCCGGGTCGAGGTAGGTGCGCTGTGACTGGCCGGCATAGCCGCGGTAGGTATCCATGCTGGACTGGCCGCCATCGATGATCACCGGCACGCGACCCTGGCCCTGGATGCCACGGATGTTCACGTCGAAGCCGTTGCCCACGCGCGGATCACCAGCGGTGACGCCGGCCACGCCCTTGACGATGTCGCCGTTGGAGGTGCCGCGGAAACGTTCCAGCTGCGTGCGGTTGAGCGTGGTGGTGGAGCCGACGCTGCGATAGCTGTCGAGCAGGCGCGCCTCGTCGCTGTTCGCGCTGCTGTCGACGCGGTCACCGGCCACGCTCAGCGTATCGGTGACAATCACACCGCTGTCGGCCTGCGCCGACGCTGCCACTTCCAGGGTCACCGCATCGGCGCTGACCCGGCGCACCGCCAGGCCACTGCCCTGCAGCAGATGCTGCAGCGCCTCGCTGGCCGACAGGCTGCCGCTGACCGCACGCGAGGTTATCCCCTTCGCCAGTGTGGCCGGATACACCACCTGCACGCCGGATTGGCGCATGTAGCTGCGCAGTGCCTCGTCCAAGGGCTGCGCGGGGATATCGAAGCGCTGTACGGCGGGGTGATCGCCGCTCGCGTTCTGCGCCAGCACGGATGGCGTGGCAGTGGCCAGGCCGGCAGCCAGCAATGCAATGCACAGGCGGGACGGGCGCAGCGCGCGGCCCGTGCGGTGGGAGTCGAACATGGGGAACCTGTCAGGTAATCAGTGCCGCGGGCGCGGCGTCATCCGCAACACGGGCGGACACGGCGACGTACGTGGCGGCGGCGGGTACGTTCGCGGAGTAAGACGGATGAAAACGTGGCAACCCCAAGAGCGATTTGTGGTCGCGACGGGGGCCGGCCATTGGTCTGCTGGTTGCAGCGTGGGTGCCGACCGTTGGTCGGCTGGTTGCAGCGGTGGGTGCCGACCGTTGGTCGGCACAGGGACGGTCATCCACGAATGGCGTGGATCTACTGCACGATGGCGACGCCGAAGGGAAGACGCGTAACCCGAAGACCTGCTGTTGCCGCCAACGCATCCAGCGCCTGCTCCGGGCGATCGATGCGCAATGCGGCACTCACTGCGGGCAGTCGTGACAGATCACCGCGCACGAACGTCGGGCCTGCACGATAACGCCCCACCCATTGCACGGCGTCAGCGACGCTGGCCTGCTCCAGCAGCAGCTCGCCCTGGCGCCATGCGCCCACACTGTCGGCGGCCACATCCTGCAGACGCATCACGCCGCTGCGCCCGCCATAGACGGCACGCTGGCCCACCTGCAGGTAGGTCCAGCCACCGTCGGCCGGGCTGGCCACACGCACCCTGCCCTGCCCGACCTGGGTTTCCACCCGATCATCGCCACGCGCGACGGTAAACGCGGTGGAGATGTCCTCGACCACACCATTGCCCGCACGCACGCTGAAACGCCGCTGTGCATCCGGGCTGACTTCGAACCAGGCGCGTCCACGCAGCAGCTCGATCTCGCGCGCATGTGCATCGAAGCGCACGGCGATCGCGCTGTCCGCATCCAGCACGGCGCGACTTCCATCGGGCAGTTGCACGTTCTGCACGACATGCGTGCTGCGATGGTCGGCCTGCAGCCGCAACCAGGCCTCGGGCCAGGCGACCAGCATCGCCAGTGCCGCCGCCGCGGTCATTGCCCAGCGCAGCCGCCGCGGTCGACGTCGTTTGACCGGTGTGGCCTGCGGGCGCGGCCCGACACTGCGCCACAGCGCACGCTCGTGTTCGAAGGCGCGTCGGTGCCCCGGTTGTGCCAGCCAGCGCTCGAACTCGTGCATGCGCCCCTCGCCGATGTCACCCGAGGCCAGCCACGCAATCCAGCCCCGGGCCTGTTCGGCCAGGGCATCGTCATTGGCGGCGGGCAGCGTGTTCGGCGGGCTCATCGGCTGGCGGACAGGCGCATTCAAGCGCGGGCGAAGGAACTAGACCGCATCTACGGTCCAGTGATCAAGACGTTTCAGCGAAGGCCAGCCCCAAGCTGGGGCGATCATCGGCCGCTGCGCGCCCAGGCCAGTCGTTGCAGTGCGCTGCGCACATGGTTCTCGACGGTGGTCACCGATACCCCGAGACGGCGGGCGATCTCGGCCTGGGTCAGGCCCTGCAGGCGGTTGAGCCGGAAGATGGTGCGGGTCGGCTCCGGCAGGTGTCCTGCCGCGTCGAGCACCCGCTGCAGCTCGTCCTGTGCCATCGCCTGCTCCTCGGTCGAGATCACCTCGTCCGGCCCCCACAGGTAGTGATCGGCCAGCAGGCGGCTGCGCCGGGTCGATTCGCGGCCGTGGTCGGTGGCCAGATTCGCGGCCAACCGGTACAGATAGGCGCGCGGATTGTCGATGGACTGACTGTCGTCGACCCCGCGGGCCTTGAACCACACAGCCTGGATCACGTCCTCGGCGCCGTTGTCGCCGCCGAGTATGCGCTGCACCCGGCGCAGCAGCGCGGGCCGCTCGCGGATCAGCAGTTCGGTAAGGGAGGCGGCATTGGAGGACATGCGCGGAACCGGGACGACAGGCAGAAGGCGCCGCGCATGCTACTCCGTAAATGCGAATCAGTCACGTTCCCATCAGTGAATGCACTCGGTCAGTCCGTCATAGGCGCTTTGCGACGTGCCTGGCAGCGGGTCGTGCAGCGGATTGCGAGCCGCCAGGGCAGCATGGAAGTCCTCCACCGCCGTGCCCGGCATGAGCGGTAGCCGGCACAGCCAGGTCGGCTGCCGCGCCACGATCGCACCGTCATTCCGCGATACGGCCAGGTCACTGGCGGCGAATGCCCACAGGCACTCGTGCACCGTGCCGCGCACCGCATCCACCGAACAACGCAGGCGCAGCGCCCGGATGTCGCTGTATTCGCCCTCGCAGAAGGTGTCGCCACAGATGGCATCGAAGCCATGCTGCAGACGGCCTTCCAGAGCGAAGAAGCGGTCCCAGTTGGCCTCCTGGTGCGGGTAGTCGATCAGGTCGACATAGGGAGACGCCTGTACCGGCGGCACCATCAGCAGCGCGCAGGCCAGGCCGATCGACAGGGCAGATGCTTTCATGCGGGAGCTCCTTGGGATGAGGGTTCCAGCCTGCACCCGGCGTCCCGACGTCCCCATCGGGCAACCCCACCAGCACGTGTGGGCGGCCGCCGTGCCGTACTGTCGGCCCCCTCCCCTGCACAGCGCCCGGCAAAGGCATAAAATGGGGAGCTATCCGTCTATATCCCCCACCTGGAGCACACCATGGGTCTGGAACTCGTCTCGCCCGGCAAGAACCCGCCGGAAGAAATCAACGTCATCATCGAGATCCCGAAGGACTCGGAGCCGGTGAAGTACGAAGTGGACAAGGAAACCGGCGCGATCTTCGTCGACCGCATCCTGTCCACCCCGATGCGCTACCCCTGCAACTACGGCTACGTGCCGAGCACCCTGTGCGGCGACGGCGACCCGGCCGACGTGCTGGTGGTGCTGCCGCTGCCGCTGGTGCCGGGCTCGGTCGTGCGCTGCCGTCCGGTCGGCGTGCTGAAGATGAGCGATGAGGCAGGCAGCGACGAGAAGATCCTGGCCGTGCCGGTCTCGAAGATCTTCAGTGGCTACGCTCACGTCGAAGACATCGCCCAGGTGTCCAGCCACTGGCTGGAGCGCATCGGCCACTTCTTCGAGCATTACAAGGACCTGGAGAAGGGCAAGTGGGTCAAGCTGGATGGTTGGGGCGGCGCCGCTGAGGCCAAGCAGATCCTGATCGAGGCGCACCAGCGCCATCTCGACAGCAAGGCCTGAGCCTGAACCGGATCGCTCCGGCAGGCCCTGCCGGAGCGATGCGGGTCACGTTTCACGACGACGGCACATCACACGTGCCGCCGTATTAGGTAAATTGCGTCACTTCACACGTCATCGACATCCATCGTCGAGACAGCCAGGGGAATGTGTCGTGCGTATTCTGCTTGTTGGGGATGCAGCCAGCCTGCCGGCTGAGCTGACCGAATTCATTGCCGATCTTGGGGAAGACTGGCAGCCGTTGACCGCCGCCGATGGCCAGACCGCGATGACTGCGGTGGCCACGCAGGGCGTGGATGCGGTGATCGTCTGCCCGCAGCTGCCGGACCTCAATGCCACCACGCTGCTCGGCCAGATCCGGACCTTGCGCCCGGAAACCATCCGCATTGCGCTGGTGGACGCCCAGCATGGCAACCGGCCGCCGCCGGCACGCCTGATCGGCGTCGCCCATCGCTTCCTGCCGCTGCCATTGGCGCCGGAAGTTCTGCTGGAAGCGCTGACCAGCCTGGAGGAGCTGCGCGAAGTGCTGGACAGCCCACGCCTGCGCGACGCCATCGGCCGTATCGAGAAGCTGCCCTCGCCGCCGCACCTGTACCTGAGCCTGACCCAGGCACTGGAACATGACGATGACGCCGACAGCGCCGACGTCGCCAAGCTGGTGGCCGCCGATCCGGCCATCGCCGCCAAGGTACTGCAGCTGTCGAACTCGGCGTTCTTCAGCCAGGGCCGCACCATCGCCGACCTGCGCACCGCCGTGACCCGCCTCGGCCTGTCGACGCTGCGCGATCTGGTACTGGCCAGCGAGGTGTTCTCGGCACCGACGCTGTCCACGGCCGAGCGTAATTCACTACAGCAGCGCGCCCTGCTTGCCTCGCGCCTGGCGGCACGCCTGCTGCCCGAATCCAGCGCCGAGCTGGGCGCGACCGCCGCACTGCTGGCCGACATCGGCCTGCTGCTGCCGGGCGTACGCAACGAACGCAGCGAGCCGTCGCTGGCCGGTGACACCCGCCCGGGCCACGCCGAAGCCGGCGCCTATCTGCTCGGCCTGTGGGGCCTGCCGATGCCGATCATCGAAGCGGTGGCATTCCACCTGCAGCCGCAGCGTGCCAATACGCGCAGCTTCTGGGTGACCGGCGCGGTGCACGTGGCACTGGCACTGGTCAATGGCGATCCGGTGGACGAGGACTACCTGCAACGCGCGGGTGTACTCAACAAGCTGCCGCAGTGGCGCGAGCATGCCAATGCGTTGATGGGACTGGTACCCAGCGAGGTCTGAGCCGTCAACGCAGGAAGAACCTCGAAGGCGCGCCCAAGGGCGCGCCTTTTTTGCATCAGCGCGCGCCGCAGGCATCCTGCACGCAGTGGCGATACTGCAGATCGCACAGGACCTTGGACTTGCCTGCAGCCAGGCATTCCTGACGCAGTTCCTCGCAGTACAGCCCGCCCCCACAGACGCCACCGGTCTGGGCGAACACCGCATTTCGGAACTCCCTTACAAAGAGGGCGGACCTTGCGGTCCGCCCTCCCGGTACTGCTATCGCACTTCAAACAATCAGAAGCGCTGGGTGTACTTCATGTAGTAGAAGCGACCGATATCGAAGCCACCGTAGTAGGAGAAGCTCGAGTTCGGCTGGCTGTACATGACCGGGCCTTCGTGGTTGAACACGTTGTTGGCGCCCAGCGAGACAGTGGCTTCCCACGGCAGGTTGTAACGCACCTGCACGTCGTGGAAGGTGTTCGAACCCACCTTGCGGCTCGGCTGACCCAGGGTGTACGCCGAGGTGAAGTCAGGCAGGTTGCACTCGGTATCGTAGGAGCACGGCTCCTTCATGCCCGAGTAGTAACGCACGCCCCAGTTCACGCCCAGGTTGCCCAGGGTCCAGTCGACGTTGAGGTTCGAACGGACGCGGAAGTTGGCACCCCAATCGCCGGTCGCCCAGCTGTTGTGCTGCTCGACCGGGGTTTCGGCTTCGTTGTCACGCTTGTACTCGAGGTAATCGACGTAGGTGGTCTTCCAGTCGATGACGAACTTGCCGAAGGAGAACTCCGGCAGGCGGTACTTGACGCCCAGGTCGTAACCTGCGGTTTCCTGGTAACCACCGTTGATCAGGGTACGGGTGACGTCGACCACCTGGTTGACGGCACGGCCGTCGGTACCGCGTTCGAAACGCTCACACGCCGATGCCACGCCCAGCACGTAGCACTGGTTGAGGATCGAGGTCACCGACTCGGCGGCGATCACGTTGTTGATGCGGATCTTCCACCAGTCGAGGCTGACGTCCAGGCCCTGCACGAAGTTCGGGCTGTACACCAGGCCGGCGGTCCAGGTCTTGGAGGTTTCCGGCTTCAGTTCCGGGTTGGAGCCCGACTCGAAAGCGCTGTAGGACTGGGTCCCCGGGCCGGTCGACTGCGCACCGCCGGAGGTGATCTGGCGGAAGTTGGCCGGAACGCCGCGTGCCTGGCAGGCAGCCGCCACCGAGGCGTTGCGCGCGGCCGAGCCGAAGCTGCTGTCACACGGATCGGTGTAGGCGTCGAAGGTCTGCGACGTGCCACCGTACATGTTGGAGATGCTCGGGGCGCGGAAGCCGGTCGAGTAGGTCGCACGCACCAGCAGGTCGTCGATCGGCTTCCACTTCAGGCCGAACTTGCTGTTGATGGTATCGCCGAAGGTGTTGTAGTCCGAGTAACGGCCGGCCATGTCGAGCGACAGCTCCTTGGCGAACGGCATGTCGGCCAGCACCGGCACGTTCAGTTCGACGTAGAACTCGTCGAGCTTGTAGCTGCCCTTGGTCGGCTTGCCAGCCAGATCGGTGCTCAGGCCGGACTGCAGCAGCGCATCCGGGTTGTACTCACCGCTTTCTTCACGGTGCTCGTAACCGGCGGCGATGGCCAGTTCACCGGCCGGCAGCGAGAACAGCGAGCCACCGATGTTGGCGCTGTACGCCTTGGTGGTGTTGGTGTAGGTGTCGTGGCTCGGCAGGTACAGGTAGGCCTGCAGGGCCGGATCGGCCAGCGAGCCGTTGCCGGTCGAGCCGTACGGTGCCAGCGGGTTCCACGGGGTGCAGCCTGCGATGACATGACCCGGGGTGCCGCAACGGGCAACGTCGCCATCCATGAAGGACGGTCCGACCGCGTTCTGCACGTTCGGAATGAACAGGTTGCCGGTGCCGGTCTTCACGCCCTTGTTCTGGTTGTAGACGTAGCCCACGTCCCAATCCCAGAACTTGTCGCCGAACTCGAACGAACCTTCCAGGCCGGCCGAGAAGCGGAAGGTCTCCTGCTCGGACTCGGTCTGGCGCGGCACTTCGGACGTACGACGGATGAAGTTCGCGTCCGTGCCCAGCGGGTTGTAGATGCTGTTGGCCGACAGCGGGGTCTCATAGACCTCCGACTGGTACGGATAGCCAGCGATCTGCTGGGTCGCCGTACGCTTGGTGTACAGCACATTCGCGGTACCGCGGATGTTGTCGGTGAAGTCGTAGTTGCCGTTGGCGAACACCGAACGACGGGTCAGCTTGTTCTGCAGCCACATTTCCTGGCTGGCATTGGTGTAGTCAGCCGTGCCGAACTCGCGGAAATCGGCCATGGTGTTGCCCGAGCCGTTGTTGGCGCGGGTGTACCAGTTGTCGTTGCTGTCGATCAGCACGCCGTGGTTGGACGCCGGCGACCAGCCGTTGGCGTCCGTATCCGTCGGGTTCGGGTGGAACTGACCGTTCGGGTAACGGCTGAAGGCACGATCCTTCGCCCAGACCGGATCTTCCTTGCTGTACTCGGCGCCGAAGGTGATCGAACCACGCTCACCGGTCTGGCCGTAGACGAAGTTGTAGACCTGCTTCTCGCCGTCGCCCTTGTTGTACTGGCCGCCGTAGACGCTGGCTTCCAGACCGTCGAAGTTCTTGCGGGTGATGATGTTGATCACGCCGGCGATGGCGTCGGAGCCGTAGATCGCCGAAGCGCCGTCGGTCAGCACTTCAATGCGCTCGACCACCGAGGTCGGGATGGAGGCCAGGTCGGTGTAGCCACCGGTGCTGACGCCCATGCGCTTGCCGTCCAGCAGCACCAGGGTGCGCTCCGGGCCCAGACCGCGCAGGTCGACGTACTGGCCGCCCACTTCTTCGCCCGAGGTCAGGGCATCAGCGCGGCTGATGGCCGGCGAACCGGTCGCCGACAGGTTCTGCACGATGTCGCCGACGCTGGTGAAGCCCTGCTTCTCGATGTCGGCACGCTGCAGCGCGATCACGGGCTGCGCGGTTTCCATGCTCGCCTGGCGGATGCGCGAGCCGGTGACCGAAATGCGGTCCAGGTCGGTCGTGGCCTTTGCTTCCTGGGCGGAAGCAAAGGCCGGCGCCAGCGCCAGCGCGATGCCGGCAGGCAGCAGGCCGAGCCGCACTGCGGGATTACAAACGTTCATCTATCTCTCCAAGGTACGTGTTAGCAGCGTGTTAAAACACCCCAGCACGTTACGATTGCGTTGCGACGCTGTATTTGCGCGACCCAACCGGAGACTTTGCAGAATGTGGCGGCAGGAGACCGCCGTTCTCGCGGAACCGCGAAGCCGACTGGCCATAACGGGCGCGGAAGGCACGCGCGAAGCTGCAGCAGTTGTCGAAACCGCTGGCAGCGGCCACTTCGCCCACCATCATGTCGGTATCACGCAGCAGGTCAGCCGCACGCTCGAGGCGCAACCGGGCCGAAAGCGACTGCGGGCTTTCTTCGTACAGGCTCTGGAAGGTCTTGGAGAGGTACCAGCTGGAGAAGTTGGTCAGCTCGGCCAGCTCACCGATCCGCACCACGCGGTGGCTGTTGCCCTCCAGGTAGAGCCGCGCGCGCTGCATGCGCCCGAACACCTGGCGCTTGCGGCTGCGCGAACGCCCTGGGCAGCGCTGCACGTTCTCGGCCAGGCCCCGCTGGAGGCTGGCCAGATGCAGCAGCAGGGGCCGCAGAGCCTGGGCGGGCTGGCCACTGGCCAACGCATCGCGCCACAGCCGCAGGCCGACCCGCGCGTCACTGCGCCCCATCCGGCCGCGGCCGGCATACAGGCCACAGTCGGCCATCTCGGTCAGCACCCGCAGCGCTTCGACATTCAGGTTCAATCCCACGCAGAGCCCGTTGCGGCCCGCCTGCACCAACGGTCGGGATTCCTTCTCGAAGGCGATCCACTCGCCCTGACGCAACCGGAAGCGACCTTCCTTGGCCTCCACCCAGGAACTGCCACGAACCTGCATCCAGACCGTGAAGTTGTTCCCCGCGGTCTGCAGGCTGCCCAGCCGGGCAACCCCCAGGCAGGTGGGCGCCACGTCATCAAGGGCCTTGTCGAGGGAAACGGTTTGGCCACGATCGGCCAGCGAGAGTTGACGCATGGGGGCACCACGGATTTGCCAAGTACAGGCCTCCGTTTTGCCCAATCGGGCGGCAGCGTGTCAGGAAAGACAGCCGAGATCGCCACGAATTCGCGGCGAAAACCACACGAAAGAATTACGAAGAAAAATTCTTCTTCAAAATCAATATTCTGGAGATCGCCGGGAACAGTGCCGGGGCTTGCTCTGGCAGCCGCATGACGCCGATGTCTGCACCGTCACTGACCGCCAGGGCCACATACAGCTCGCGCCCATCGGCGCTGGCACTGATTCCATTGCCTGCACTGAGCCGCTGCGGGTCGAGGCAGCGCTCCGGCGTCTCGGTTCCCGCCTCGATCCTGACCAGGGTCGTGCCGCACTGGGTGGAGGTTCCGAGGTAACCGACGCCACCACTGCCGGCAACGGTCCAGGTGCGGTAGCGCCAGCGGCTCGGCCGGTCTTCACTGATCTGGCGCACGCTGGCCGACGACAACGCAGGATCGACCGACCACAGTCCACCGGCGGCAAGGCGCGTGAACAGGATCCGTCCGCTGCCGCGATCGAAGCGAGCCTGCGACACCCCATCGATGCTGGCCAACCGACGCCACGGTTGCGTGCTGCGATCAAACAGGCTCAAGCGGGTGCGCTGGTCCGCGTCGCGCTCGACCACCAGCAGCTGATTCTCGGTTGCCGCGTACAACGCCTGCAACGGTTGTTCCGCAGGCACCGGTAATGGCTGCAGGCGCTCATCGCGTGGTGAGATTTCATAGACCACCGTGCGCCCGTGCTCATCACGTCCCACCACCAGCAGGTGGCGGCTGTCGGCGGACCAGTCCGGTGCCTGCCGTCCCTCCGGCCGCAGGCCCTCGATCGGCCGCAGCGAATCCGGCCGCTGCATGTCCGCCCACCACAGGGCGAAACTGCCGGAACGATCGGAGGTGAAAACCAGTTGCCGACCATCGGGGGCGGCCATCGGCTGGCCGTCACGGCCACTGGAGGCAAACAGGCGCTCGGCGTGTCCTCCCTCGGTGGGCACCTTGAACACCCCGAACTGCGCACGCCGGTGAACGAACGCCAATACGCCGCCATGCCGCGAGACCGCGGGCCACTGCGCATCGTCCAGGCCCGCGTCGCGCAGCGTACGGCGCTCAACGTCGAGGTAATACAGGCGCACTTCGCTGTCGACGCGACGGCCGAATACGATGGTGCGTCCATCCCCCAGCCAGGCCCAGCCTCGCTGTTCCGCTGCTTCGTTGGTCAGCTGCTCCGGAGTACCGCCGTTGGCGGGCATCCGCCACAGATCACCCATCTGTGGATTGCGCACGAACACCAGCCACTTGCCGTCGGGCGAATAACGCGGCGCGTAGTCGAAGTCATCGGCATCGACGCTGTAGTCCAGGTCGCGCCATTGGCCACTGGCCAGGTCGAGCACGCGGATGCCGCGATGCGCGTAGCGCCCGACCATGCTGCCGAACACCAGCCCACGGCCGTCCGGGTCCAGTCGAAGCTGAGCAGTTCGGTGCCGTCACAACGGGTGGCCTGGCGCAGGGCCCCACCCGTGGCACTGGCGATCAGCACCTGGCAGCCACCATCGGCACTGAACCGCGCAAACGCGATCTCGCGCCCATCCGGCGACCAGCTCGGGAAACGATCACTGGCACCGGCCGGGGGCACCAACAACTGGCGGGCGGGCGCATTGCCAGACGTCTGCACCTTGATTGCTCCGCCGCCGTTGCCGTCCTCATTGGCGCCTTCGTAGGCAACCTGGGAACCATCCGGCGAAAGCGTTGGATACGTCTCGAACCCACTGGTCGCGGTGATCAGCCGGTACGGCCGCTGCGGGCTGCCGATCACACGGACACCGTTCTCGACAGCCTCGTCCACCGGTGAACTTGCCGCCGGAGCACGCCGCAGCAACAGCATCGTCAGCACGATCACCGTCACGAGCATCAAAATGCCGGTGGCCAGCAATACCTGGCGCCGCACCTGCCGCCATGTCCGGCGCAGACCCGGCACTGGCAACGCAGCACCGTCCGGGGCCGCAGCCACGGCGGCTGCCAATGGCAAGGACGGATCGGCCAACTCGACGATGTCCATGACAGGCTCGGGCGTGTCCAGCACCTGCACCGGCACCAACAAGCGGTAGCCGCTCTTGGCGATGGTCTCGATGTAGGCCTGCCCGTTGTCTTCGTCGTTGGCAAACGCCTTGCGCAGCTGGGTGACCGCCTGGGTCAGCACGTCGTTGGTGGGCAGCGTGTCGGGCCACACCTCGGCAAACAGCTCCTCGCGGGTAAACACCCGCCCCGGCTGCCGCAGCAACACTCGCAGCACACCCAGTGCCTTTGGCGTGAGCCGGCGTGGACGACGCGCACCCGCAACCTCGACCTCTCGCGAGGACAAGGTAACGACGCATTCGCCAACCTGGATACGGTCAGCGTCGGGCGGCTGTATTTCGCTGCTGTTCATTTTCCGATATACAGTAGGGACGGGCCTGGGCAGGTTTCACCAGCGATACCGTCCCCCTGCAGGGACAACAAAAAGCCAGATTCCGCACAAAGCATCGGCGCATACCGCAAAAACAATTACGCATACGAATATTAGCCTATGCCGGTTACCCCGCCTATGACGGGGTCGACACTCAGGCTCTCTCTCGCCGACGCATTCACATAATGTGCATCACCATTCGCGCCCTCTTGGGCGCGATATTTTTATCTTGCGTTCATTTTCACACGCGTCGCAGCATCGTCAATCCGACCAGCCGCGACACCACAAGCGCGACGTACATCACCCCTGCGAACTGCTCCAGCATTACCAAAGCCCGCGCTTGCGGATGCAGCGGTACTACATCGCTTAATCCCACCCCGGACAGCAAGCTGAAGCTCAGATAAAGCAGCTCCATCCAACTGCGCTGATCACCACCGCCGGTGCCGTGGAAACTGCCCGGATACCACTGCTGGCAGACGGCGAAAGCAAACGCGAAGGCCCAGGCCAGCAAGGTGAAGGTCGCTCCCGCAGCGAACAGTTCGTCCCGGGTGACTTTATGGTCCTGCAGCATGTAGGCGATCAACGCGCCCGCCGTATAGAAGTACAGCAGGCTCTCCAGCAGCTGCGCAGTGGTGAGCAGGCCGGTGCGATCCAACAGCGCGCCAGCCAGCGAGAACACCACCGAGGGAATGGCCAGCAGCAACGCCAGCCAGGTGCCCAGCGGACTGCGCTGGACCACCCACAGCGCCAGGCCGAGTACCGCCATGCCGAACATGCCCAGCGCCGCCCGGCCACCGGCGGTGTCATCGAGGGCGGGATACAGCAGCACCGCGATCAACTGTGCGGCCAACAGCCAGGCCGAAGGATGGCGGCGGGCGATGGCCAGCCAGCGGGTGGTCATGGCAACGGGCATGGCGTCCTTTCCCCTGGGCGATGCGCGGAGGATAGCCGGGCGCGGCGTGATGAACGGTAGTGCCGGCCATTGGCCGGCACTACCCGTTACGCATCACCCCTGGTGGTAGACCTCGGCACCGGCCGCGCGGAACTCCTCCGACTTCTCCTTCATGCCGGCCTCGGCGTAGTCGCGTACGTCCTGGGTGATTTTCATCGAACAGAAGTGCGGACCGCACATCGAGCAGAAGTGCGCCAGCTTGTGCGCATCCTTCGGGAGGGTCTCGTCGTGGAACTCCTTGGCCTTCTCCGGATCCAGGCCAAGGTGGAACTGGTCTTCCCAGCGGAACTCGAAGCGCGCCTTGCTCAATGCGTTGTCGCGCACCTGCGCACCCGGATGGCCCTTGGCCAGATCAGCCGCATGCGCGGCGATGCGGTAGGCCATGATGCCGTCGCGCACATCCTGGCGGTTGGGCAGGCCGAGATGCTCCTTCGGCGTCACGTAGCAGAGCATGGCCGTACCGAACCAGCCGATCATCGCCGCGCCGATCGCGCTGGTGATGTGGTCGTAGCCGGGCGCGATATCGGTGGTCAGCGGCCCCAGCGTGTAGAACGGCGCCTCGCCACACTCACGCAGCTGCTTGTCCATGTTCTCCTTGATCAGCTGCATCGGCACGTGGCCGGGGCCTTCGATCATAGTCTGCACATCGTGCTTCCAGGCAATCTTCGTCAGCTCACCCAACGTTTCCAGCTCACCGAACTGCGCGGCGTCGTTGGCATCGGCGATGCAGCCCGGGCGCAGGCCGTCTCCCAGCGAGAAGGTTACGTCGTAGGCCTTCATGATCTCGCAGATGTCTTCGAAATGCGTGTAGAGGAAGTTCTCCTTGTGGTGCGCCAGGCACCACTTGGCCATGATCGAGCCACCGCGGCTGACGATGCCGGTCACGCGCTTGGCAGTGAGCGGCACATAGCGCAGCAGCACGCCGGCATGGATGGTGAAGTAGTCCACGCCCTGCTCGGCCTGCTCGATCAGCGTGTCGCGGAAGATCTCCCAGGTAAGTGCCTCGGCACGGCCATCGACCTTTTCCAGCGCCTGGTAGATCGGCACGGTACCGATCGCCACCGGCGAGTTGCGGATGATCCACTCGCGGGTTTCGTGGATGTGCTTGCCGGTGGACAGGTCCATCACCGTGTCACCGCCCCAGCGGATCGCCCACACCAGCTTCTCCACTTCCTCGGCAATGCCCGAAGAGACGGCGCTGTTGCCGATGTTGGCGTTGATCTTGGTCAGGAAATTGCGGCCGATGATCATCGGCTCGCTTTCCGGGTGGTTGATGTTGTTGGGCAGCACCGCACGGCCACGGGCGATTTCGTCGCGCACGAATTCCGGGGTGATGATCTTCTGGATCGACGCGCCGAACGCCTCGCCCGGGTGCTGCTGCAGCAGGCCGGCATCGCGGATCGCGTCCAGCCGCTGGTTTTCGCGGATGGCGACGAATTCCATTTCCGGCGTGACGATGCCGCGGCGCGCGTAGTGCATCTGGGTGACGTTGGCGCCTGCACGCGCACGGCGTGGCAGGCTGCGCGCGGGGAAGCGTACCGCATCAAGCTTCGGGTCATGCTCGCGATCGCGGCCGAACGATGAACTCAGTCCTTCGAGCTGCTCGGTATCACCGCGCTCTTCCACCCAGCCGCGACGCAGTTCCGGCAAACCGGCGGACAGATCGATGCGCACCTCGGGATCGGTGTACGGGCCCGACGTGTCGTAAACGGTCACCGGTGCATTCTCTTCACCACCGAACAAGGTCGGCGTGCGGGTCAGCGCGATCTCGCGCATCGGCACCTGCAGATCCGGGCGTGACCCGGGCACGTGGATCTTGCGCGAGCCGGGAATGGGCCGGGTCACGGATTCGGAGAGTTGCTGGGCCTGTTGCTGCAGGGCGGAGAGCTGTGCGTTCATCGGGCATCGTCCAGGAAGGTCAGGGACGAAGCGGCGGCGCACTGCGCCCGCGCACGAACGGTCCTTGGGCGGAGTCCGGGCACGGCTGCACTGCAAAGCTTCCCTACGCCGGTATGAGCCGGATCAGGTTCCAAGGGACTGTCTCAACCGTGGCCACATGGCCGCGGTACCCCCGCTTCTTGGTGTGCATTAGAGCATAGAACGCACTGCAGCTCCTGGCTGTTCCAGCCACGCACGACGTGGATCCGCTGTTTCTGTATTAACAGAACCGTGACATCGCATTCAGTAACGTGCACGCGCATCGTGCCGCTGCGGCCGGTGTTTCCTCGCCGCCTTCGCGGCCCCTGCCCGGTCTGTGCTGCATGTCGCCGGCCCCTCGCAGCAAGCGCTGCTCGCTCCCCTCAATCCCTTGATCGGAGAAGCCCCTTCATGGTGTTTCGCGTTTCCATCGCACTGGTTCTGCTGCTGGTGCTGCTCGCCGGTGTTGCACCCGGCCCCTTCAATACCGTGGTGCAGAGCATCCTCGGCGAACTCATCCGCGGCATCGGCTGGCTGTACCTGCTGGTCGTGTTCCTGGCGCTTGTGTTCCTGATGTATCTGGCCTTTGGCCGCTTCGGCAACCTGCGCATCGGTGGCGAAGACGCCGAACCGGAGTTCTCGCGGGCCAGCTGGATGTCGATGCTGTTCGCCGCTGGCATGGGCATCGGTCTGGTGTTCTGGGGCGCCGCCGAGCCCATTTCGCACTTCAGCAAGCCACCGGAAGGGCTGGCACCTGAAAGCATGGACGCTGCGCGTGCTGCCATGCGCTACGTGTTCTTCCATTGGGGCCTGCACCCCTGGGCCATCTATGCGCTGATCGGCCTGGCAATGGCCTGGTTCCAGTTCAACCGCAACGGCCGTGGGTTGGTCAGTGACATGCTGCAGCCGATCATCGGCCGCCACCACCGCGGCTGGATCGGCCGCGTGGTCAACATCGCTGCCGTCGTCGCCACTGCGATTGGTGTCGCTACCACGCTGGGCTTCGGCACCATCCAGATCGCCGCCGGCATGGAGCGCGTGTTCGGCCTGCACGCAGGGCCCCCGCTGCAGCTGGTGATCATTGCGGTGGCGTTCGTGCTCTACATGGCTTCCACGCTCAGCGGCGTCGACCGCGGCGTCAAATGGCTGTCCAATTTCAATCTGGCGTTGGCCGCCGTGCTGTTGCTGCTGGTGCTCGTGCTCGGCCCGACCGGTGCGATCTTCAACACGTTCACCACCACGCTGGGCTCCTACCTCAACCAACTGGTGACGATGAGCCTGCGCATGTCGCCGTTCTCATCCAGCACCTGGGTGGCCGACTGGACGATCTTCTACTGGGCCTGGTGGATTTCCTGGGCGCCTTCGTGGGTTCATTCATCGCGCGCATCTCGCGCGGGCGCAGCGTGCGCGAGTTCGTGATCGGCGTGGTGCTGGCACCGACGCTGCTGGGCTTCTTCTGGTTCTCGGTGTTTGGCGGTACCGCGATCTGGATGCAGATCTTCGGCCAGGCCGATCTGATGCAGGCACTGGGCAATGGCTATGAGACGGTGCTGTTCACGATGTTCGACAGCATGCCGCTGCCGTTGCTGCTGTCGTGCATCGCGCTGGTGCTGCTGATGATCTTCTTCGTGACCTCGGCCGACTCGGCGGTGCTGGTGCTGGCCAGCATGTCCACCGATGAAGCCGGCGATCCGCCACCCAAGCGCAAGCTGGCCTGGGGCGTGGGCGTGGCGCTGATTGCCGGCGCACTGCTGCTGGCCGGCGGCCTGGATGCGCTGCAGGGCATGATCACCATTGCGGCGTTGCCGTTTGCGCTGCTGATGGTGCTGGTGATGGTGTCGCTGTACCGGGTGCTGGACCAGGAGTACACGCGGGAGCGGCGGCAGGCGCAGCGCCAGCGGCATATGATCGATGCGTGGATCGCACGCGAGATGGCCGCGCAGGAGGAGACCCAGGCGGAGGCCGCACGCGCGCACGATCAGGATTGAGGGGGGTTTTGCAGCCTGCGGCTGCACCGCTTTTCTCAAGCAACGACAACAGCAACCTCAAAAGCAGCTCTGGGTTGCTGCTGGTTTGGCGGGGCGGTGTGGGCTGGCAGGACACGCCGCCCCACCCCCGACAGTTTCCGTGTGACGGTGGGTTTTCCACGCTATGCGTGGATGAGGTGTATCGGAAAACAAGAAGGGGTCGGATCCGTTTTCCTGCGGAAAACGGATCCGACCCCAACCCACAGCACGCGGCTGTTGCCTTTGCTCTTGCTCTTGCTCTTCTTTTTTCTTTTCCTGCGGTGACGGACACGAAAACTGTCCGTGGCCGGGCGGATGGGTTGGCTGGGGGCGTGAGCCGCATGGGCCCGAGGCATGCCTCGGGCGGGTTGGGCAGGACGCCCAACCCCGGTCTTGCCGTGTGCGCAGGACAGCGCACACGAGCAAGCGGCGACCGAGCCTACAGGGACGTATTCACGGCGCCCCCCAGACAATCCACCCGCCCGGCCAAGCCAAGCATCGCTGAACCATCACCGCAGAGGGGGCTCAGCCCGGTGGCCGGGAAACCTCAGTACCCCGCCGCCTGCCCGTCCTTGCGGCTCTCCGAAGCGCCGTAGTAAACCCCGGTCTCGGGATCGCGCATGATCGCCTGGTACCCACCATACGGACCGTCGGCGAACACGATGCGATGCCCCTTGCGCATCAGCGCACGCACCGTCTCGTACGGGAAGCCGGTTTCCAGATTCACTTCACCACCATCGGTCATCGCCGTGGCCTGACCCGTCGGTTCAGTCGAGCCTTCGTGCTGGATGCGCGGTGCATCACCGGCTTCCTGCAGGTTCATGCCGAAGTCCACCAGGTTCATCACGATCTGCGCGTGGCCCTGCGGCTGCATCGCGCCGCCCATCACGCCGAAGCTGGCATACGGCTTGCCGCCCTTGGTGATGAAGGCCGGAATGATGGTCTGGAAGGGGCGCTTGCCCGGCGCGTAGCCGTTGGGATGGTTCTTCTGCAGCACGAACATCTCGCCGCGGTCCTGCAGGATGAAACCCAGACCGGGCGGTGCCATGCCGCTGCCCATGCCACGGTAGTTGGACTGGATCAGCGAGACCATCATGCCGTCGGCGTCGGCCACGGTCATGTAGATCGTGTCGCCCTCCTCCAGCTGCTTCGGCGTGCCCGGCTGCACTTCCTTCAACGCCTTTTCCATCGAGATCAGCGCGCGGCGCTGCGCGGCGTATTCCTTGGAGATCAGCTTCTGCACCGGTGCCGGCTGGAACGCCATGTCGGCGTAGAAGCGTGCACGGTCGGCGAAGGCCAGCTTCTTCGCTTCAACGAACAGGTGCACATGCTCCGGTGAACCAAACGGGATCTTCGAGAAGTCGTAGCCTTCCAGCACGTTGAGGATCTGCAGCGCGGCAATGCCCTGGCTGTTCGGCGGCAGTTCCCACACGTCGTAGCCACGGTAGTTGCTGCTGACCGGTTCGACCCATTCGCCATGGTGATCGGCCATGTCCTGATAGCTCAGGTAGCCACCGTTGGCCTTGAAGTAGTCGCCGATGGTGCGGGCGATGTCACCCTTGTAGAAGGCGTCGCGTCCGCCATCGGCGATCTTCTGCAGCGTGCTGGCCAGATTCGGGTTCTTCCACATCTCGCCCTTGCGCGGGGCGTGGCCGTTGATCGTGAACTGCTCCTTGAAGCCCGGGTACTGCGACAGCTTGGGTACCGAGCGGTCCCAGTAGTAGGCGATCACTTCAGCCACCGGGTGGCCCTCGCGGGCGTAGCGGATGGCCGGCGCCAGGTTGTCGGCCATCGGCTTGCGACCGAAGCGGTCGTGCAGTGCGAACCAGCCGTCGACCGCGCCAGGTACCGACACCGGCAGCGGGCCGGTGGCCGGGATGTCCTTCAGGCCACGGCGCTGGAACTCGGCCAGGGTGAGCGACTTCGGCGAGCGCCCCGAGCCGTTGTAGCCATAGAGCTTCTGCGTCTTCGGGTCCCAGACGATGGCGAACAGGTCGCCGCCGATGCCGTTGCCGGTGGGCTCCATCAGGCCCAGCGCTGCGTTGGCCGCGATGGCGGCATCCACCGCCGAGCCACCGCCCTTCATCACGTCCAGCGCGATCTGGGTGGCCAGCGGCTGCGAGGTGGCGGCCATCGCATGGGGGGCGATCACCTCCGAACGGGTGGCGAAGGTGTGGCCGGTAATGCGGTCGGCGGCAAAGGACAGCGCGGGCACTGCAGCCAGCACGGCGGCGGCGAGCAGGGAACGGGCAAGGCGTCGGGACACGGTCGGGTTCCGATGGAAGGGTGGTTCCCCGATCTTCGCCGCTACGGCCTTCACGCGGCATCGGGCAGAGGTCATGGACGTCGATCTTGGGGGCGAAAATCCGCCGGATTCCGCGCAAAAACGGCTCTGAAAGGAGTGAATTCGGGTTCACTGAAACACTTTCAGAGGCAACCATCCTTGTGCCGCAAGCGATTGCGCTGGATGCACTGGAAACCGATAAAAAATCCGTCGCGAGGGTTGACATCGCCGAAACGGCTATGTTTCTCTCGATCACATGTTGCATTACAACACGCCACCGCGAACCCACATCGAAGCCGCCGACACCGGCGCCGCCTCGCTGCGTTCGATTCTTGTGCTCGTACTTATTACCCAACCAACAAGTGCGGGACGAGCCAGCGTGTAAGCAACAAACACACCGGAACTCATCAAAACCCGCACCCGCCCAGGTGCGGGTTTTTTCATTTCAGGACCTGGTTTCAGACGCAACCACCATGAACACCGCCAACTTCAAAACCTGGACCAGCACCACCACGACACCTCGTAGTGGCTGTGCCTGTGCGACGCATGGCGCCTCCCCCACCGCTTTCCCCTGACCGGCCGGCACGTCACCTCGACGACCGGCCGTTCTTTTTTCTTCCCACCGCAAGGAACCTCCCCCATGAGCACCAACGACCTGCCCCAGACCAAGATCGCCGTCATCGGCTACGGCAGCCAGGGCCGCGCCCACGCACTGAACCTGCGCGAATCCGGCTTCGACGTGGTGGTAGGCCTGCGTCCGGGTGGCCCGACCGAAGTCAAGGCACAGGCCGATGGCTTCACCGTGAAAGCACCGGCCGATGCGGTGAAGGATGCGGACCTGGTTGCCGTGCTGACGCCGGACATGGTGCAGAAGAAGCTCTACGACGACGTGCTGGCTGCGAACATGAAACAGGGTGCGGTGCTGTTGTTCGCGCACGGCCTGAACGTGCACTTCGACATGATCAAGCCGCGCGAGGACCTCGATGTCGTGCTGGTCGCGCCCAAGGGCCCGGGCGCGCTGGTGCGTCGCGAGTATGAAATCGGCCGTGGCGTGCCGTGCATCTGGGCGGTCTACCAGGACAAGAGCGGCAAGGCGGCCGAGTACGCCCTGGCCTATGCGGCCGGCCTCGGCGGCGCCCGCGCCAACCTGATCCAGACCACCTTCAAGGAAGAGACCGAGACCGATCTGTTCGGCGAGCAGGCGGTGCTGTGCGGCGGTGCCTCGGCGCTGGTGCAGGCCGGATTCGAGACCCTGGTCGAAGCCGGCTACCAGCCGGAGATCGCCTATTACGAAGTACTGCACGAACTGAAGCTGATCGTGGACCTGTTCTATGAAGGCGGTATCTCGCGCATGTTGGAGTTCATCTCCGAGACCGCGCAGTACGGCGACTACGTCAGCGGCCCGCGCGTGATCGACGCCGGCACCAAGGAACGCATGAAGGAGGTGCTGAAGGACATCCAGGACGGCACCTTCACCAAGAACTGGGTGGCCGAGTACGAAGCGGGCCTGCCGAACTACAACAGGTTCAAGCAGGCCGACCTGGAGCACCCGATCGAAAAGGTGGGCAAGGAGCTGCGCGCCAAGATGGTCTGGTTGCAAGGACAGGCCGCGTAACCACGCGGCCTCCCCCACCCGCTTTGCAAGGTTCCCCCATGAACTCTTCGACACATCGCAGCGCGCCGCCCAACGGCGCGCGCTGGCTGACCCAGGCGCTGGAAGCCGAAGGCGTCCGTACGCTGTTCGGCTATCCCGGTGGCACCATCATGCCGTTCTACGACGCGCTGGTGGATTCGTCGCTGAAGCACATCCTGGTACGCCATGAGCAGGGCGCGGCGCTGGCCGCCAATGGTTTCGCCCGCGCCAGCAACCAGGTGGGCGTCTGCGTGGCCACGTCCGGCCCGGGCGCCTCGAACCTGGTCACCGGCATTGCCGATGCGATGCTGGATTCGGTACCGATGGTCTGCATCACCGGCCAGGTCGGCACGCCGCTGCTGGGCACCGACGCCTTCCAGGAGCTGGATGTATTCGGCCTGACGATGCCGATCGTGAAGCACAGCTGGCTGGTGCGCAGCGTCGATGACCTGCCGCGCGTGGTGGCCGATGCGTTCCGCATCGCCCGCGAGGGCCGTCCCGGCCCGGTGCTGATCGACCTGCCCAAGGACGTGCAGCTGGCCGATGCCAGCCATCTGCCGGTGCATGTGCCCAGCAGTGTCGAACCGCCGCCGGCGCCGGCCGAGGCCACCATCGCCGAGGCCATCGCCGCACTGGCGGCGGCCGAGAAGCCGGTGGTCTACGCCGGTGGTGGCATCGCGCTGGGTGATGCCGTGCAGGACCTGCGCGACTTCGTCGAGGCCAGCGCCATCCCCACGGTGATGACACTGCGCGGGCTGGGTGCACTGCCGGCCAGTCATCCGCAGTCGCTGGGCATGCTGGGCATGCACGGCACCCGCGCAGCCAACATGGCGGTGCAGGAAAGCGACCTGCTGCTGGTGCTGGGTGCGCGTTTCGATGACCGCGCCACCGGCAAGCTGGCCGAGTTCGCGCCATTCGCCCGCGTCGTCCACATCGATGCGGACGCCTACGAGATCTCCAAGCTGCGCAGTGCCGACGTCGCCGTGCCTGGTAATGTCGGTCACGCCATCCGCGCCCTGCGTGCGGCCTTCCCCTCCCCCAAGGCCCACCAGGATGCATGGCGCAAACGCTGTGCGCAGCACCGCGATCGCTTCGCCGCCCGCTACGACGCACCGGGCCAGCACATCTACGCCCCGGCGCTGCTGAAGCGACTGAGCGAGCTGGCCCCGGCCGATGCGGTGATCGCCTGCGATGTCGGCCAGCACCAGATGTGGGTGGCCCAGCACTGCCGCTTCAACCACCCCCGCAACCACCTGACCAGTGGCGCGCTGGGCACCATGGGCTTCGGTCTGCCCGCCGCGATGGGTGCACAGTTTGCCTGCCCCGATCGCACCGTGGTGCTGGTGTCCGGCGACGGCAGCTTCATGATGAACGTGCAGGAGCTGGCGACCATCGCCCGCTGCCGCCTGCCGGTGAAGATCGTGCTGCTGGACAACAGTTCGCTGGGCATGGTGCGGCAGTGGCAGGAACTGTTCTTCGCCGAGCGTTACAGCGAGATCGACCTGTCCGACAACCCGGACTTCGTGGCACTGGCGCAGGTGTTCGGCATCGCCGCCACCCGCATCGACAACCGCGACGACGTGGAAGGCGGCCTGGCCGCGCTGCTGGCCGAACCGGGCCCGGCACTGCTGCACGTGGCCATCGATGCACGCGCCAACGTGTGGCCGCTGGTGCCGCCGAACACCGCCAACAGCACGATGCTGGAAAGCAACCCCGCCCATGCCCGCCAGGAGACCCCCAATGCAATACCGGCTTGACCTGGTGCTGCACCCGGCCGAAGGCGCGCTGCTGCGCGTGATCGGCATGGCCGAACGCCGTGGCTTTGCGCCGCGTGCGATCAGCGGCGCACCGGTGGCCGCCGACGATGGCCGCTGGCACCTGCAGCTGGTGGTGGACGGCCAGCGCCCAGCGGAAACGCTGTGCCGGCAGATCGAGAAGATCTACGACTGCGTGTCCGTGCAGGTCACCGCCGTGGAAGGAGTAGCCCCATGAACACCCGTACCGTAGCGACCACGGTGCCGGTACGGAGGCGTCTTCTTCGTCGCCCGTGCCCGCATGCGGCGGTCTTCCGCACCGCGCTGGTGGCCCATGCCGGCCGCTGATGCCAGCCAGGAAAGCGATGTCGGCGACGTAAGCGTCGCCGACGTTCTGGCGGCGCAGGCCCGCCTGCGCCGCTTCCTGCCGCCCACCCCACTGCACCATGCCGAACGCTTCGGTACCTGGCTGAAGCTGGAAAACCTGCAGCGCACCGGTTCCTACAAGGTACGCGGCGCATTGAATGCGCTGCTGGCCGGTCGCGAGCGCGGTGACACCCGGCCGGTGATCTGCGCCTCGGCCGGCAACCATGCGCAGGGCGTTGCGTGGGCGGCCTATCGCCTGGATGTGCCGGCCATCACCGTGATGCCGCACGGCGCACCGGCCACCAAGATCGCCGGCGTCGCTCACTGGGGCGCCACCGTGCGCCAGCATGGCAACAGTTACGATGAGGCCTACGCGTTCGCGGTCGAACTGGCGCAGCGCCACGGCTACCGTTTCCTGTCCGCGTTCGACGATGCCGATGTGATTGCCGGCCAGGGCACGGTCGGCATCGAGCTGGCCGCGCACGCGCCGGACGTGGTGATCGTGCCGATCGGTGGCGGTGGCCTGGCCTCCGGCGTTGCACTGGCACTGAAATCACAGGGCGTGCGCGTGGTCGGCGCGCAGGTGGAAGGCGTTGATTCGATGGCACGAGCGATCCGCGGTGACGTACGCGAGATCGCTCCCGTTGCCTCGCTGGCCGACGGCGTGCGGGTGAAGATTCCCGGCTTCCTGACCCGCCGCCTGTGCACCTCGCTGCTGGACGACGTGGTGATCGTGCGCGAAGCCGAGCTGCGCGAAACCCTGGTGCGGCTGGCACTGGAAGAACACATCATCGCCGAGGGCGCCGGTGCGTTGGCGCTGGCGGCAGGCCGCCGCGTTGCCGGCCGCCGCAAGTGCGCGGTGGTGTCCGGCGGGAATATCGATGCCGGTGTCCTGGCCGGCCTGCTCACCGACATCCGTCCGCGCCCGCCGCGCAAACCGCGGCGACGGCGCAGCGAAACCCCGCGCTCGCCCGCCAAGGCCAGCGCCACCGCTTCCCCCACCTCTTCCCCTTCCCCCCTGCAAGCCGTCGCACCCGCTGTCGAGGAGATTTCCCTGTGACCACCATCGAACGAATTACCACCCCGCGCATCCGCATCTTCGACACCACCCTGCGTGACGGCGAGCAGTCCCCCGGCTGCAGCATGAGCCCGCCGCAGAAGCTGGTGATGGCGCGTGCGCTGGACGAACTGGGCGTGGACATCATCGAGACCGGCTTCCCGGCCAGCTCGCAGTCCGACCGCGAGGCGATGGCACTGATCGGCCGCGAACTGCGCCGCCCGAGCCTGAGCCTGGCGGTGCTGTCGCGCTGCCTGCAGGCCGATATCGAAACCTCGGCACGTGCATTGGAAGCGGCCGCCAACCCGCGCCTGCACGTGTTCCTGTCCACCAGCCCGCTGCACCGTGAGCACAAGCTGCGGATGACCCGCGAGCAGGTGCTGGAATCGGTACGCAAGCATGTATCGCTGGCACGCTCGTACATCGACGATGTCGAATTCTCGGCCGAGGATGCCACCCGCACCGAGCTGGACTACCTGATCGAAGTCTCGCGCGTGGCCATTGCCGCCGGCGCCACCACCATCAACCTGCCCGACACCGTCGGCTTCACCACGCCGGAAGAAATCCGCGCGATGTTCCAGCAGGTCATCGCCGGCGTCGCCGACGTTCCGAACGCCGCCAATGTGATCTTCAGCGCGCACTGCCACAACGACCTGGGCCTGGCCGTGGCCAATTCGCTGGCCGCCATCGAAGGCGGCGCGCGCCAGGTCGAGTGCACCGTCAACGGCATCGGCGAGCGCGCCGGCAACTGTTCGCTGGAAGAGATCGCGATGGTGCTGAAGGTGCGCCAGGCCTTCTACGAGCAGGACAGTTCGATCAACACCCCGCGCATCGTGGGCACCTCGCAGCTGCTGCAGCGCCTGGTCGGCATGCCGGTACAGCGCAACAAGGCCATCGTCGGCGCCAATGCGTTCGCCCACGAATCGGGCATCCACCAGCACGGCATGCTGCGCCACCGTGGCACCTACGAGATCATGCGTCCGGAAGACGTGGGCTGGGAAGACTCGCAGATGGTGCTGGGCCGCCACAGTGGCCGCGCTGCCGTCGAAGCGCGCCTGCGCGCCCTGGGCTTCTGGCTGGAGGAGGACGAGCTGAAGCTGGTGTTCGAGCAGTTCAAGGGCCTGTGCGAGCAGCAGCGCGTGGTCACCGATGCCGACCTGCAGACACTGATGCAGGGCGGCTCCAACGCACAGGGCTACCGCCTGGCCTCGATGACCATCAGCGATGTCGGCAGCCGCGCCAATGCGCTGGTCGAACTGTCCGACCCGGACGGCAACCGCGTGGCCGAGACCGCGCAGGGCGACGGCCCGGTCGATGCGCTGTTCGGCGCGCTGTCGGCCGCCACCGGCGTGCAGCTGATGCTGGACAGCTACCACGTGCACAGCGTCGGCATCGGTGCCGATGCGCGCGGCGAAGCCAACCTGAGCGTGCGCCATGAAGGCGTGGAGTACGACGGCACCGGCACCAGCAAGGACATCATCGAAGCCTCCGCACTGGCCTGGCTGGATGTTGCCAACCGCCTGCTGCGCCAGCGCCAGGCTACCGCCCACAGCAGCACCGACGTTCCCACCCCTGCCACCGCCTGAGGAACCTGCCATGAGCGCCTTCGACACCCCCAGCCCGGCCAGCGCCGCTGGCCAGCAGTGGAACGCCCAGGACTATGCGATCGATGCCGGCTTCGTGCCCTTGCTCGGCGGCGCGGTAGCGCGCCTGCTCGACCCGCGCGTCGGTGAACGCATCCTCGATCTGGGCTGTGGCGATGGCGTACTCAGCACCGAACTGGCCCTGAGCGGTGCGCGCATCCACGGCGTGGATGCCTCGCCGGAGCTGGTGATCGCCGCCCGCGCGCGCGGTGTCGATGCCCAGGTGATGGACGGCCACGCACTGGCCTTCGACAGCGAGTTCGATGCGGTGTTCAGCAACGCGGCACTGCATTGGATGGGCACACCGGACCGCGTGCTGGAAGGCGTGCGCCGTGCGCTGCGCCCCGGTGGCCGCTTCGTCGCCGAGTTCGGCGGCCACGGCAACGTGGCCACGATCATCGCGGCGGTACAGGCTGCACGCGTGGCCCATGGCCACGGCGCCAGCGCCTTCCAGTGGTACTTCCCGACGGCCGATGCCTATGCTGACCGCCTGCGCCAGCATGGCTTCCACGTGCAGCTGATCGAGTGCACGCCGCGCCCAACCGCGCTGCCGACCGGCGTGGCCGGCTGGCTGCGGGTATTCGCCGCACCGCTGCTGGACGACCTGCCGGCCGAGGCACGCGCCACCGTGCGCGAAGCCGCCAGCGCGCTGCTGGCCGAGCTGCCGCGCAATGCCGCCGGCCAGCCACTGGCCGACTACGTGCGACTGCGCGTGCTCGCCCGCCGTCGCTGACTTGACCGTTCCGCTTTCTTTACTGATGTTCGCTATTTCGTACTTCTGCCAGGCATACGCATGACTTCCGCACCCCGCACCCTGTACGACAAACTCTGGGACGCCCACGTGGTGGTTCCCGAATCCGACAGCGCCCCCGCCGTGCTGTACATCGACCTGCACCTGATCCACGAGGTGACCTCGCCGCAGGCGTTCACCGAACTGCGCGAGCGCGGCCTGTCGCCGCGCCGCCCGGACCGCACCAAGGCGACGATGGACCACTCCACGCCGACCCTGCCGGCCGCCGCCGACGGCACGCTGCCTTACGCCAGCGCCGCCTCCGAAGCGCAGGTCGCCACCCTGGCACGCAACTGCGCCGAGCACGGCATCGAACTGTTCGACATGGCCTCGGACAACCGCGGCATCGTCCACGTGATCGCGCCGGAACAAGGCTTCACCCAGCCCGGCATGACCATCGTCTGCGGCGACAGCCACACCTCCACCCATGGTGCCTTCGGTTCACTGGCCTTCGGCATCGGCACCAGTGAAGTCGGCCACGTGCTGGCCACGCAGTGCCTGCTGCAGCGCAAGGCGAAGACGTTCGCGATCACCGTTGACGGCGCGCTGGCACCGGGCGTCGGCGCCAAGGATGTGGTCCTGCACATCATCGGCGTGATCGGCGTCAACGGCGGCACCGGCCACGTGATCGAATTCCGTGGCAGCACCATCGAAGCGATGGACATGGAACAGCGCATGACCCTGTGCAACATGTCGATCGAAGCGGGTGCGCGTGCCGGCATGGTGGCGCCGGACCAGGTCACCTTCGACTTCGTCGCCGCTACGCCGCGCGGGCCGAAGGGCGCCGACTTCGACGCCGCCGTGGCGCGCTGGCAGCAGCTGCGCAGCGATGAGGGCGCGCGTTTCGACAGCGAAGTGCACATCGACGCCGCCGACATCCGCCCGACCCTGACCTGGGGTACCCATCCGGGCACGGCTATCGCGGTGGATGCGCCGATTCCGGCGGCCAACGATGCCGCCGCACAGAAGGGCCTGGACTACATGCATTTCCAGGCCGGCAAGGCGCTGGCCGGAACGCCGGTGGACGTGGTGTTCGTCGGTTCGTGCACCAACGGCCGGCTGAGCGACATGCGCGAAGTGGCGCAGGTACTGCGCGGTCGTCGCGTCGCTGACCGGGTTCGCATGCTGGTGGTGCCGGGCTCGGAGATCGTCAAGCGCGAGGCCGAGGCCGAGGGTATCCATGAGATCGTGCGTGCGGCCGGAGCGGAGTGGCGCGAGCCGGGCTGCTCGATGTGCATTGCCATGAACGGCGATCTGGTCGCACCCGGACAGTTGGCCGTGAGCACCAGCAACCGCAACTTCGAAGGCCGCCAGGGTCCCGGTTCGCGCACGCTGCTGGCCTCGCCGATGAGCGCCGCGTGGGCCGCAGTGAATGGGCATGTCGCCGATACCCGCGAGCTGTTCGCACAGGAGGTGGCGTGATGGCCGGTTTCCGTACCCTGACCTCGTCCAGCGTGATGCTGGCGCAGACCAACATCGACACCGACCAGATCATTCCGGCGCGGTTCCTGTCCACCACCGAACGCGCTGGCCTGGGCCGCAACGCCTTCAATGACTGGCGCTGGCAGGCCGACGGTTCGCCGGTGGCCGACTTCGCCTTCAACCAGCCGCACAACGCCGGCCGCAGCATCCTGCTGGCGGGCCGCAACTTCGGCTGCGGCTCATCGCGCGAGCATGCACCGTGGGCCCTGACCGACCTTGGCCTGCGTGCCATCGTCAGCAGCGAGATCGCCGATATCTTCCGTGGCAACTCGCTGAAGAACGGCCTGCTGCCGATCGTTCTGGACGAAGCCGACGTGCAGGCGCTGATGCAGCGCCCGGACGACGAGCTGACCATCGACGTGGCCGCGCGCGAGCTGCGCACGCCTGACGGCCGCGTCTATTCCTTCCCGCTGGATGGCTTCTCGCAGACCTGCCTGCTGGAAGGTGTCGACCAGTTGGGGTATCTGTTGGGCCGTGTCCCTGAAATCGAACGTTACGAGAGTGAGCATGCACGCTGAAATCGTTGTCCTGCCCGGTGATGGCATCGGCCCGGAAGTCGCCGCCGCCGCAGTCGCCGTCCTGAAGGCCGTCGCCGAACGCTTCAACCACACCTTTACCTTCAGCGAGCACGACATCGGTGGCATCGCCATCGACCGCCATGGCGAGCCGCTGCCCGCCTCCACCCTGGCTGCCTGCCAGGCTGCCAACGCCGTACTGCTGGGCGCGGTTGGCGGCCCGAAGTGGTCCGACCCGAACGCCAAGGTGCGCCCGGAACAGGGCCTGCTGGCGATCCGCAAGGCGTTGGGCCTGTATGCGAACCTGCGTCCGGTGCGTACCCATGAGGCCGCGCTGCACGCGTCGCCGATCAAGGCCGAGCTGCTGCAGGGCGTGGACTTCGTGGTGGTACGCGAACTGACCGGTGGCATCTACTTCGGCGACAAGACCCGCGACGCCGACAGCGCCAGTGACCTGTGCCGCTACACCGTGGCCGAGATCGAACGCGTGCTGCGCAGCGCCTTCCGCCTGGCACAACAGCGCCGCGGCAAGGTCACTTCGGTGGACAAGGCCAACGTGCTGGAAACCTCGCGCCTGTGGCGTGACGTAGCTGCACGCATCGGTCGCGAAGAGTTCCCGGACGTGGCGCTGGAGCACCAGCTGGTCGACTCGATGGCCATGCACCTGCTGGCCAAGCCGCGCGATTACGACGTGATCGTGACCGAGAACATGTTCGGCGACATCCTCACCGATGAGGCCTCGATGCTGGCCGGCTCACTGGGCCTGCTGCCCTCGGCCTCGCTGGGCGAACCCGGTGCGGTCGGCATCTACGAACCGATCCACGGTTCGGCGCCGGACATCGCCGGCAAGGGCATCGCCAACCCCTACGCGACGATCTTCAGCGCGGCGATGCTGCTACGTCATTCGCTGGGACTGGAGGACGAAGCCGCAGCGGTGGAAGCGGCGGTGCACGCGGTGCTGGACGACGGCGTGTTCACCGCAGACCTGGCCGCCCGGGGTTCCGCCGTGAGCACCACGCAGGCGACCGACGCGGTACTGGCCAAGCTGGGGTGAGCCGCGCGGGTGCCGGAGCATATCCGGCACCCATTGCCTGTCCGACGCCGAACCCTATCCGGCCTGCTGTGGGCTGCCCAGCAAGAGATCAAGTCAGCGCGAAGGACCGCGCTCGTAGTCGCTGGCGCAACCGGCAACAACGCGGCCTTCGTCGGTGCGCATCACGATGTGTTGCGGGATCCAACTACCACCGCTGAACGCAACCGGTGGCAACAAGCGCTGCCAGGCATCCTTGCCCACCGCGTGCGAGGTATCCATGCCGGCCTTGGCAAGCACTGGCGCCACCGCAGTGCTACCGAGATCCACGCCAAAGAAGCCACCGAACGCCAGCGCAATCGTGTGCGTGGGAACGCCGTACGCTTGGACGGGCGCCTGCAAACCGATCAGCAGCAGATGCAGCTCTTCATCGTCGACGGTGTAGTTCACCTCGTTGACCGAACGGACATCCTGCGGCCATTCGAATTGCGGCTGTTCGGAAAGCCGCTGCCAGAACGCCTGCAACCGGCGCATGCTGCCTTCGTCGGCGCGGCAGTGAATGGCATCCTGCAGGTCCTGGACGTCAACAGCCGGCACCTGACGCACGGTTGCCTTGCCATCTTTCGTGAAAGGTTTGCATCCCAGTCGATGGCCATCACCCGCACTGCGCACAATGACCGACGCAGTGGGTGCCGACCATAGCTCGAACGGCTCACGCAGCGTGCTCGACTGCAGGTGCAGGCCATAGGCAGCGATGACGCGCTCGCGCTGTGCACCGTCAAGCGCAATCGAGAAGCCGAAGGGGTCGGCAACGACCTGCCGCGCATCAATACCGTGGACCGTCATCGGCTGTGGCAGTGTGATGACAGTCATCCGGTGATCGTCATCCGCCCCTTTCTCCTCGAAACGCCAGTCGCGCAGTTCCGCAGTGCGTTCGGCGACGTCGGCATAGCGTGCCGCGCGCAGGCGGCTGACGACGCGCTGCTGAAGATCCGGGCCTGCGCTGCATTCAAGCACCTCGCGCAGATCATTCTGGAACAGCACTGCATCTGTCTCTGCGGTCTGCGCACGGGCGCTCCCGCTGCAGGCAGTCAGCAGCAGCGCCAAAGCGCAGGTCGTGCGGAAAAACATGGCAGGCGCTCCGGCCCTGGAACAGCGCACGATTGTGCCTGCATGCCTTCCGCAGCGTCGAGCCCGCGCGACGTTACTTGGTGGTGTAACCGCCATTGACCAGGATGGTCTGCCCGGTCATCCACCAGCCATCGGTGACCAGGAAGCGGATCCACGGCACGATGTCGGCGATGTCGGTCAGGCCGGTGCGGGTGAAAGGCGACAGTGCCGCAGCCGTCTTGTGATACGCCTGCGCGTCGGCACTCTCGGCCGGATAGAAGAACGGCGTGTCCATTGGACCGGGGCCAATCGCGGTCACAGAGATGCCGCGCTCACCGAACTCCTTCGACGCCGCACGGGTGAAATGCTCGACCGGGGCCTTGGTTCCGGCGTAGCTGGAGTAGAACGGCGTGAACGCACCCAGCAGCGAGGTGACCAGGGTGCAGATCCGGCCGCCGTCGTTGACGTGACGTCCCGCCTCCTTGAGGAAGAAGAACGCGGCCTTGGCGTTGACTGCGCTCATCTCGTCGTACTCCGCTTCGCTGATGTCCAGCAGCGGCTTCTTCAATACCTTGCCGACTGTATTGATGGCGATGTCGGGACGGCCGACTGCGGCCACGGCATCGGCGAACAAGCGCTCCATCGCTGCGGCCGACGTCAGGTCGCCCTGCAAGGCCACCGCCTTGCTGCCGGCGGCCTGCACGTCGGCGACGGTCGCCTCTGCATCAGCTTGGGTGGCGGCGCTGTTGTAGTGGATGACGATGGCTTTGGCGCCTTGGCTGGCGAAGTCGCGGGCGATCAGTCCGCCCAGGTTCTTGGCGCCACCGGCGATCAGTACGGTCTTGCCCTTGAGGGAATGGTCGGTCATGGCCTCGATCTCGGTCTCGGAAGGGGGCTGCCCGGGGTGGCAACCCTGCCCTGACGACGATATCGTGCAGAAAATGCGGATAAAGCCCGCCACATTGACTTAACTTTCCAGAACCAGCGAACAATGGACCGGATCGATCGCTTCCGCATCTTCACCCGGGTCGTGGAGTGCGCCAGCTTCACCCGCGCCGCCGACCAGCTCGGCCTGCCCCGCTCCACCGTCTCGGCAGCCATTGCGGAGCTGGAGCAGCGGCTCGGCACCCGCCTGCTGCAGCGCTCGACCCGACGAGTGTCCACTACCCACGACGGCGACGTGTTCCATGCCCGCTGCCTGCGCCTGATCGCCGAGGTTGAGGACGCCGAAACGCTGTTCCGCCAGGACGACGCGCAGCCGATGGGCCTGCTGAAGATCGACGTGCCCAGCCGCATCGGCCGTCGCATCATCGCTCCGGCGCTGCCCGGGTTCTTCGCGCAGTATCCGCAGGTGGAAGTGGACCTGGGCATGACCGACCGCGCAGTGAACCTGATCGAAGACGGCTGCGATGCCGTGCTGCGGGTCGGCCAGCTGGGTGACTCCAGCCTGGTGGCGCGCACACTGGGCAAGCTCGACTTCGTCAACGTTGCCGCGCCGGCCTACCTGCGCGGGCACGGCGTGCCACAGCATCCCGCCGACCTGCAGCAGCACCGCGCAGTGAACTATGCGTCGCCGACCACGGCGCGGGTGGAACCGTGGGAGTGGCAGGACGGCGGCCAGCTGCGCACGCTGCCGATGCCCGGCTGGGTGCGGGTGAACAGCGCCGAGGCGTCGATCGCGTGCTGCGTGGCGGGGTTGGGGCTGCTGCAGATTCCGCGCTACGACGTGCAGGCCGAACTGCAATCAGGCGCATTGGTGGAGGTGATGCCGCAGTACGTGGCGCAGCCCTTGCCGGTGACTCTGTTGCAACCGCATCGCCAACACCGTGCGCTGCGCGTGCAGGTGTTCATTGAATGGCTGCTGCCGGTGCTGCGGATCGGCCTGCAGCTGCAGTAGATCCACGCCATGCGTGGATGCCTCTGTAGAGTCGAGCCATGCTCGACTCATCCCGTCATCGCGCGAAGAGCAGCCGAGCATGGCTCGGCTCTACAGAAAGCAGATCCCGCGAGCAGATCAGTCCGCGCCCTGCGTGGATGCGTTCCGCAGTGCCAACCAAGGCTGGCACCTACCTGGTCAACGACCGGCTGCAGTAGATCCACGCCATGCGTGGATGCCTCTGTAGAGTCGAGCCATGCTCGGCTCATCCCATCATCGCGCGAAGAGCAGCCGAGCATGGCTCGGCTCTACAGAAAGCAGATCCCGCGAGCAGATCAGTCCACGCCACGCGTGGATGCATGCTTCAGTGCCGACCAAGGTCGGCACCTGCCAGGGGCCGAAGCCGCAGAACCCGGGGCATCACGCCCCGGATTCATCCGGCTTGACCCGGAACCACGCCGCGTACAGCGCCGGCAGGAACACCAGCGTCAGTACCGTGCCCACGATCAAACCGCCCATGATCGAAATCGCCATCGACCCATAGAACGCACTGCGCGACAGTGGGATCATCGCCAGCACCGCCGCCAGCGCGGTCAGCACGATCGGGCGGAAACGCCGCACCGTCGCATCGATGATCGAATGCCAGCGGTCATGCCCGGCATCGATGTCCTGCTGGATCTGGTCGATCAGGATCACCGAGTTGCGCATGATCATGCCCGCCAGCGCGATGGTGCCCAGCAGCGCCACGAAGCCGAACGGCGCGCGGAACAGCAACAGGAACAGCGTCGCGCCGATGATGCCCAGCGGAGCGGTCACCAGCACCATCGCCGCACGCGAGAAGCTGCGCAGCTGCAGCATCAGCAACGTGGCCACCACGATCAGGAACAGCGGCATGCCGGCCTTGATCGAGTTCTGCCCGCGAGCCGAATCCTCCACCGAGCCGCCGGTCTCCAGCAGGTAGCCGCTGGGCAGGTCTGCACGGATGCCATCCAGGGTCGGCACGATCTGCTGCACCACGTCCAGCGGCTGCATGCCATCGCTGATGTCGGCACGCACGGTCACCGTCGGCAGACGGTTGCGGTGCCAGATGATGCCGTCCTCGAAGGCGTATTCCAGCCGCGCGACCTGCGACAGTGTCACCGCGGTGCCGCTGCTGGTCGGAATCGCCAGGCTGCCGAGCAGGTCCAGCTGCGCTCGCTCGTTGTCCGGGCCACGCAGCAGCATCTCGATCTGGCGGTTGCCTTCGCGATAGGTGCTCACGCTCATGCCCGACAACGAGCTGCTGAGGAACTGGCTGACCTGCGCACTGCTGACGCCCAGCGCGCGGGCGCGGTCCTGGTCGATCACCAGCCGTACCACCTTGCTTGGCTCGCTCCAGTCCAGGTTCACGTTCATCACGTGCGGGTTCTCGCGCACCTTGGCCTCGACCTGGCGCGCGATCGCCTGCACCTGTGCGATGTGCTCGCCGGACACGCGCATCTGCACCGGATAACCGACCGGCGGCCCGTTCTCCAGGCGCGTCACCCGCATCTGCACATCCGGGAACTGACTGATCACGTCCTTCAGCATCCAGTCGCGGGTCGATTCGCGGGCCTTGGCGTCTTCGGTGAGCACCACGAACTGGGCGAAGTTGGTGGCCGGCAGCTGCTGGTCCAGCGGCAGGTAGAAGCGCGGCGAACCGGTGCCGACGTAGGCCACGTAGTTGCTGATGCCTTCGCGCCCCTTCAGCAGCTTCTCCAGCTTGTCGGCCTGTGCCTGGGTCGCGGCCAGCGACGCACCTTCGGCCAGCTCGATGTCCACCATCAGTTCCGGGCGGGTCGAGTCGGGGAAGAACTGCTGTGGCACGAAGCGGAACAGCATCAACGAACCGATGAACAGTGCAATGGTCGCAGCGATCACCCACCAGCGATGGCGCAGGCAGGTATCCAGGAACGCCCGGAAGCGCGTGTAGAACGGCCGCTGGTACGGATCATGATCGTGCGCATGCTCCTTCGGTGCGATCCAGCGCGCGAGTGAAGGATGCCGGTCGGCCCACTGCAGGCGCTTGGCGCGCCAGCGGCCGGCCAGGCTGTCCGGCTTCGGCAGCTGCGGGTTGAACAGGTCCGGCAGCATCTTGTCACCCAGGTACGGGATGAACAGCACTGCCGCGATCCACGACACCACCAGCGCGATGGTCACCACTTGGAACAGCGAACGGGTGTACTCACCCGTGCTGGATGCCGCCGTGGCGATGGGCAGGAAGCCAGCGGCAGTGATCAGGGTACCGGTCAACATCGGGAAGGCGGTGGATTCCCAGGCGAAACTGGCCGCGCGCAGGCGGTCGTAGCCCTGCTCCATCTTGGTGGCCATCATCTCCACCGCGATGATCGCATCGTCCACCAGCAGGCCCAGTGCCAGCACCAGTGCACCCAGCGAAATCTTGTGCAGGCCGATATCGAAGTAGTGCATGACGAAGAAGGTCATCGCCAGCACCAGCGGGATGGTCACGCCCACCACCAGGCCGGTACGCAGGCCCAGCGAGAAGAAGCTGACCAGCAGCACGATCACCACCGCTTCGGTGAGCACCTGCACGAACTCGCCCACCGACTCTTCCACCGCATGCGGCTGGTCGGACACCTTGCGCAGCTGCATGCCGGCCGGCAGGGTCTTCTGCAGGCGCTCGAACTCGGCATCCAGGGTGGCACCGAGCTTGAGGATGTCTCCGCCGTCCTTCATCGCCACCGCCAGGCCGATCGCATCCTGGCCCATGAAGCGCATCTTCGGCGAGGCCGGATCGGCAAAGCCACGCTTGACCTCGGCGATGTCGCCCAGATGCAACGTGCGTTCGCCGGCCTGGATCGGGAATTTGCGGATGTCCTCGATCGAATCGAACTGACCGGTCACGCGCAGCTGCACGCGGTCGGTCGGGGTTTCGAAGAAGCTGGTGGCGCTGACCGCGTTCTGGTCGGCCAGCGCCTGCTGCACCTGTTGCAGCGATACGCCCAGCGTGGCCAGCTTGGTGTTGGACAGCTCGATCCACACCTTCTCGTCCTGCAGGCCGACCAGGTCGATCTTGCCGACGTCGGGCACGCGCTGCAGCTCCAGCTGGATGCGGTCGGCATAGTCGCGCATCACCGCGTAGTCGAAGCCTTCGCCGGTCAACGCGTAGATGTTGCCGAAGGTGTCGCCGAACTCATCGTTGTAGAAGGGCCCGACGATCTCCCTCGGCAGCGTCGCGCGGATATCGCCCACGCGCTTGCGCACCTGGTACCACAGGTCCGGGATCTGCTTGGAGCGCAGGCTGTCGCGCGCCATGAAGATCACCTGCGATTCGCCCGGCCGCGAGTACGAACGGATGAATTCGTACTCGCCGGTGTTCATCAACGCTTTTTCGATCGGCTCGGTCACCTGCCGCGAGACCTGCTCGGCGGTGGCGCCCGGCCACATCGTGCGTACCACCATCGCCTTGAAGGTGAAGGGCGGATCTTCGGACTGGCCCAGGTGCTTGTACGACCAGGCACCGATGACGGCGAACGCCAGCATCGCGAACAACACCAGCGCACGGTTGCCCAGCGCCCATTCGGAGAGATTGAAGCGGCGCACGGGTCAGTGCCCCTTGCCTGCGGCCGGCGCCGGCTTGGCGGCCGACGGTGCCAGCACCGGGCGGTTCTGGCGGTCGACCGGCGTCACCACCTGGCCTTCGCGCAGCAGATGGCCGCCGGCAGCGACCACCCAGTCCGTCGCGCCCACGCCAGACACGACCGGCACGGCCTGCGCGCCGTAGGCACCCACCTGCACCGGCGTTGCCTTCAATGCACCGTTGGACGGATTGACCACCCACACGCTGGCCTTGCCATCACTGCCGCGCAGCACGGCCGCCAGCGGCAGCTGCAACGCACCACTGCGCCCGGCGGTGGCAAACACCCGCGCACTCTGGCCCAGTTCCACTTCGCTCAGTGCTTCCGGCGCCAGGCTCACGCGCGTGGCATAGGTGCGCGCCTGTGCATCGGCGGCCGGGGCGATTTCGCGCAGGGTGCCCGGCAGCAGCTGGCCCGGACGGTTCCACAGTTCCACCTGCACCGACTGGCGACCTTGTAGTCGCGGATGCTGCTTTCCGGCAGCGCGATCAGCACCTCACGGCCACCATCGGCGGCCAGGGTGAACACCGTCTGCCCCGCGCTCACGACCTGCCCGGCTTCGGCCTGGCGGCTGGCGATCACGCCATCGGCGGGTGCGCGCAGTTGCGCGTACTCGGCCTGGTTGCGGGCCACGGCGAGGTTGGCCCGGGCGGCGTTGGCCTGGCCCTGTGCAGCCTTGAATGCCGCCGTCTGCTGGTCCAGTGCCGAGCGGCTCACCAGCTGGTCTTCCGCCAGCTTGGCATAGCGCTTCTGGTCATCGCGCGCGCGCACCAGGTCTGCTTCCGCCGCCGCCAGCTGCGCCTGCGACGCCGCCGCCTGCGAGGCGTAGTCGGCCGCATCCAGCTCGGCCAGCAGCTGGCCCTTCTTCACCCGCTCGCCTGCGTCGACGAGGCGCCTGACCAGGTTGCCGCCAACCCGGAACGACAGTGGGCTTTCCTGGCGGGCACGCACCTCGCCGGGGTAGGCGGCCGCGGCCTGTCCATCCTGCGTGGTGGGATGCACCACCAGCACCGGGATGGCCGCCGCCGGCTCGGCGGCCTGCTTGCCGCACGCTGCCAACACCACGACCAGTACGCCTACGCCCAACCAACGCATGTTTTTCATGAGGTACAGGACCTGAAAAGAAATCCGGGGGGAACGCGCCGGCAACATACTGTTGCAACGCGGACATTAGTGAACCAGCCGGTATAGTATAAATATCGAACCGCTTGGTCTAGTATTAGCGGAATGAGTTCTCCCACTTCCCGAAAGCTGACGGCCAAGCCCGCTGCCAAGGCTGCCGGTCCCGGGCGCCCCAAGGATCTGGGCAAGCGCGCGGCAATACTCGAGGCAGCCAAGACACTGTTCATTGAACAGGGCTACAGCGGCGTGAGCATGGACAGCATTGCTGCCCAGGCCGGCGTCTCGAAGCTGACCGTCTACAGCCATTTCGGCGACAAAGAGACCCTGTTCTCCGAAGCTGTGCAGTCCAAGTGCATCGAGATGCTGCCCGACGCGCTGTTCGTGGCCGACGTCGAAGGCCCCCTGCGTGACCAGTTGCTGGGCATCGGCATGGCGTTCTTCGAGATGATCACCTCCGACGCGGCCCTGTCGATCCAGCGGATGATGATGGCGCCGGAGACCGACGAGCGCCTGCGCGAACTGTTCTGGCAGGCGGGCCCGCAACGCACCTGCGAGGCACTGGCCGACTTCATGCGTTCGCGTGCCGAGCGCGGCGAACTGGATATCCCCGACTGCTACATCGCCGGTCAGCAGTTCCTGACCCTGGTGAAGGGCGAAGTGCACATGCATATGATGTGCGGCATGCCACTGTCCCCCGTCGAGACCGATGCTGCGATCCACGTGGCCGCCAGCGTGGATTTCTTCCTGCGCGCCTACGCGCGCGGGGGCTGGGAATGCTGGATAACCAAAACTGAACGAACCGGAGGTCGCGATGACTTCCGGCACTGCGACCCCGGCCACCCCGCAGCTGATGCTCTGGGCGCGCCGCCGGCCTCCGGCACCGGTAAAATGGCCGGCCCACTGCGCTGGATTTGAACCTCATGACGATTGATTACGCCCACGCCCGCGAACTGATGGTGGAACAGCAGATCCGTCCCTGGGACGTGCTGGACATCAAGGTGCTCGACGTCCTGGCCCGCCTGCCGCGCGAGGCCTTCGTTGCCGACGCGCACCGGGCGCTGGCCTACGCCGATGTTGAACTGCCGATCGGCCATGGCCAGAAGATGATGAAGCCGGTCATCGAGGGCCGTACCCTGCAGGCACTGGACCTGCAGCCGGGTGACGAAGTGCTGGAAATCGGCACCGGCAGCGGTTTCCTGTCGGCCTGCATTGGCGCGCTGGCGCGCGACGTGCTGAGCCTGGAGATCGACCCGGAGCTGGCCGCCGCCGCACGCGCGCGCCTGGATGCTTCCGGCCTGGGCACCAACGTCCGCGTGGAAGTGGCTGACGCCCTGTCCTGGCAGACCGAACGCCGCTTTGACGTGATCTGTGTCACTGGTGCGGTCGACGTGGTGCCGTCACAGTTTGCCTCGTGGCTGCGTCCGGGTGGACGCCTGTTCGTGATCCACGGCCGCTCGCCGGCGATGGAGGCCCTGCTGATCAAGGCCGACGGCAGCACCGAGTCCCTGTTCGAGACCGATATTGATTACCTGCGCGGTGCCGCCCCGGCACCCCAGTTCCACCTCTGAGTCCAAGGAAGCCGCAATGATCCGCCGATCCCTCGCTGTTGCGCTGGCCACTGCCCTGCTGCCGTTGTCCGCCCATGCCGCCGACCTGCTGCAGGTCTACGAAATGGCCCGCAACGGCGATCCGCAGCTGTCCGCCGCCGAATCGACCCGGCTGGTCGACAAGGAAGGTGCCGTGCAGGCGCGCGCCGCCCTGCTGCCGCAGATCAACGGCCAGGCCACGCTGAACCGCACGCGCAGCGAGCCGAACGCCGACGCCAACTCCGGCTCGTTCACCAACAAGCGCCGCACGTACACGATCGACGGCAGCCAGACGCTGTTCAACTGGACCCAGATCAACAACCTGCGTTCGCAGCGCGAGCTGAGCAAGGCGGCGGATTTCACCCTCGATTCGGCCAACGACAGCCTGATCGTTCGCACGTCGGCGGCCTACTTCAACGTGCTGGTGGCGATCGAATCGCTGAACGCCGCACAGACCAACGAAGCGGCCGCGAAAAAGCAGTTCGATTTCGCCGACAAGCGCCTGGAAGTGGGCCTGGCGCCGATCACCGACGTGCACGAAGCGCGCGCCCAGTACGACCAGGCGCGCGCCAACACCATCGTTGCGCAGAACACCCTGGCCGATAACTACCAGGCACTGACCGAGCTGACCGGCCAGCCGGTGGTCAACCTGCGCGGCCTGCCGGCCGACTTCCGCCCGGAAGTGCCGGCCAACCGCGGCAACATCGATGAGCTGGTGCACCAGGCCACCACCCAGAATCCGGCACTGAAGGCGCAGGAGCTGAAGGTCAGCGCCGCCGAGGCAGGGGTGCAGGCTGCCCGTGGCGGTCATTACCCGACCCTGTCGCTGGGCGGCAGCTGGGGCAAGAGCGCGACCTGGGGTGACAGCACCGGCGCGGGTTCGCTGTCGCCGGATGCGCGCACCAACAGCATCGGCCTGACCCTGAGCGTGCCGATCTTCGCCGGCGGTGCCACCCAGTCCGGCGTGCGTCAGGCGTTGGCCCAGCGTGACATCGCCCAGGACGGCTACGAGCAGCAGAAGCGTGCCCTGGACCGCAACACCCGCAATGCCTACCAGACCCTGGTGCAGGGCATCAGCGAAGTGGAAGCGCGCCGCCTGGCGGTGGTCTCGGCACAGAGCGCCTACGATGCTTCGCAGGTCGGGCTGGAAGTCGGTACCCGTACCGTGCTGGACGTGATCCAGAACCAGCGCATCCTGTTCTCGGCGCAGCTGGACTACGCCCAGGCCCGTTACACCTTCCTGCAGAACCGCCTGCTGCTGAGCCAGTCGCTGGGTGCGCTGGATGTGGCCGAGCTGCAGGACGTGAACCGCCTGCTGACCCAGGACGCGGGCAACCCGGCAACGACCACGCACTGAGTGGTCGCCGCGCCGGCAACGAAGAAGCCACCCGCGAGGGTGGCTTTTTTGTGGCCGTTGCACGGCGATCAGCCCGGCCAGACACGCATGCGCTCCACTGCGGCCAACACGCACAGTGCCGCAGCCACGGGCGCAAGCACCAACAAGACGCGTGAGGGTGGCGCCTGCACGCGAAGCACGGTCAGGCACAAGGCCGCCATCACCAGCAGGGTTGCCGGGCCAGGCAGCACCGGCAGCGTACCAACGGGCAGCAGCAGCGCCAGCACCGCCGCCGAGGCCACCACCACGCACCACGCCAGTCGCGCCCGCAATCCTGCCACCGCATGGCTGGCCGCAGGCCACAGCTGCGCCGCCAGGCGCGCGGCAACCCTCATCACTACCAGCAGCAGCGCCGCCAGCCCTGCTGCACCGGCCAGTGGCAGCAACGGCATCATCCAGTGCAGCTGCGGGTGCTGCTGCAGCGCCACCGACAACGGTCGCGTACTGGCCAATGCAGGGAACTCCACCAGTCCTGCCTGCAACGCGGCCAGCACGATAAGCAGCAGCATGGCCAGCAGCAGCATCCCTGCCAGCAGCGGCATGGTCCGTGCCCTCTCCTGCCGGCCCATGCCGGGAAATCCCAGCGCAAGGCCAACGCTGGCGAACACACCGAGCAGCGGTACGCTCGCCGCCAGCACTCCACCCAGTCCGAAACGATAAGGCGCCGTTGCTTCCGGCAACCATGGAATCCAATGTGCGTAGTGCACGTAACGCGCCGCCAGGGCCAGCAGGAGCAGGCCGATGCCGATCTTCATCGTGAGCAACGCACAGGCAGCCAATACCACACGACGTGGCGGCAGCAACCCGACCACGCCAAGCAGAAGCAGGCCGAAGACCGCCGCCAGCTGATCCGGCATGGCGTTGCCGGCATCGATGCCGCAGCGGAGCAGGAACACGCGCAGATGACTGGCCAGGGATTGCGCCGCGCCAGCACTGGTCGCCACCAGCTCCAGCAGCAACATGCCACCCAGCAGGCCGGCAGATGCCCTGCCCGATCCGGCGCGCAGCAGACCCAGCAGGCCATCAACGGGCAGTAGCGGGTTCAGGACGTGCAGACAGCACAGCAGGGGCAAGGTGCCCAGCGCGGCCAACAACAGGCTCAGCACGATGGCCGGTCCCGCCTGCGCGGCGGTGTGCTGGCCGACCAGAGCGATCACGCTGCCCCCCAGCAGCAGCGTCAGTGCCACCGTGGCGACGTGATCCCTGCCGAGGCGGGCATCCCGGTCGAGGCTGTTGTCGCTGTCCATCGCAAGTCCCCTTGATATCCGCCCAGGTGCGGTCGGCAGCAGGCTGGCAGCCTGCGCCAAGGGGCGGTATCAGAATCTGTACCGGGGGCTCCGCGATGTGATCACAGACACGATCGAAGGCCTATAACCGGTCCTGCTGCGACAGGATTCCGGTCGCTAAGCAGAATTGATGTAGTCGATCACGTCAGCCGACCGGCCTGCTGCCGGTAGGCGTCTCAGCTCCGCGGTGGCGGCAGATGCGGCGCGACCAGCGCCAGCGTGCGCTGCAGGGCGCCCCGGCCATTGCTGACCAGCGTGCAGCCAGCGCGCGCCATGTCCTGGCGCGCCTGTACATCGTCGAGCAGGTGCTGCAACAGGTCGCCGACCGCCTGCACGTCCTCGCCGATCAGCAGTGCGCCGGCCTCACGCATGCGGCGCGAGATCTCAGCGAAGTTGTGCAGGTGCGGGCCGGTCACGGCAGCGGTGCCCATCGCCGCCGGCTCCAGCAGATTGTGGCCACCGATCGGCTGCAGGCTGCCGCCGACAAACGCCACCTGCGCGCAGGCATAGAAGGGCATCAGCTCGCCCAGAGTGTCGATGACGAACACGTCGGTGTCGGCCTCGGGCCACTGCTTCGCGCGCCGGGTGGCCACGTTCCAGCCCTGTTCGCGCGTCAGCGCCTCTACCTTCGGGAAGCGCTCGGGATGACGCGGCGCCCACAGCAGCAGCAGGTCGGGATGCTGCTGGCGCAGGCGACGGTGCAGGTCGACCACCGCCTGTTCTTCGCCATCGTGGGTACTGGCGGCGATCCACACCGGACGCCCGGCCGGCACGCGGGCGTGGAACTGCTCGACGAAGCTCTTCACGTCCGGCGTGGCGATGTCGAACTTCAGGTTGCCCAGCGCCTGGACCTGCTCCGGGGCAGCGCCCAGCTGGACGAAGCGGTCCGCGTCGTCCTGCGACTGCGCGGCCACGCAGGTGACCGTACGCAGGGCGCGCCGGATCAGCGCCGCCAGCAGCCGGTAGCCGCGCAACGAGCGTGCAGACAGGCGCGCATTGAGGATGTAGACCGGAATGCCCCGGTCACGGCAGCCGAACAGCATGTTCGGCCACAGTTCGGTTTCCAGGATCAGCGCCAGGCTGGGCTGGAAGTGACCGAGGAAGCGGTTGACGCTGCCGGGTACGTCGTACGGCAGGTAGACGTGGTCCAGCGCATCGCCCCACAGCGCTCGCACGCGCTCCGAACCGGTCGGGGTGATGGTGGTGATGACCCAGCGGATGTCCGGGCGCTGCTCGCGCAGGGCGTTCACCAGCGGCGCGGCGGCATTGACCTCGCCCACCGACACCGCGTGCAGCCAGACCCGTGGCTGGCCGGTCGGCTGTGGATAGGAGGCGTAGCGCTCGTCCCAGCGCCGGAAGTACTCACGGACCCGGAAACCGCGCCAGACCAGGTGATACACGGTGATCGGCAGCAGGATGTAGAGCACGACCGAATACAGGCCGCGCAGGATCCATTCGACAGGGTCTTTACGCATGCGGCAAGGATACGGGAGCCCCCCGGGAAAGACACGCGGCCGCCTTGGTAGAATGGGGCAATGTCCGATGCCACCACCGCCGTCCGCCCGTCGCTGCGCGATCCGCGCAACTGGCCGATGTTCGCCGCCATGTTCGGCGCCTTCGCCATCGCCCGCCTGCCGTGGATGCTGCAGCGTGCGCTGGGCCGGGGCGTCGGCTGGATCACCTGGCGCCTGCTCGGCAGCCGCCGTCGCGCCGCCGAGGTCAACCTGCAGCTGTGCTTCCCCGAAAAGGATGAAGCCTGGCGGCAACGTCTGGTACGCGACAGCTTCGATGCGCTGGGCGTGGGCGTGTTCGAGTGCATCCGTGCCTGGTGGGGCAGTATCGACCGCATCCGCCCTCAGGTGCAGATCGAAGGCCTGGAGCACCTGCGGCAGATGCAGGCCGAAGGCCGTGGCGTGCTGCTGGTCTCCGGCCACTTCATGACTCTGGAGATGTGCGGGCGCCTGCTGTGCGACTACGTTGATCTTTCGGGCATGTACCGCAAGCACAAGAACCCGGTGTACGAATGGGCGGTGAAGTTCGGCCGCCTGCGCTATGCCAAGGCGATGTTCGCCAACGAGGACATCCGCGCCACCGTGCGGCACCTGAAGAAGGGTGGCTTCCTCTGGTATGCACCGGACCAGGACATGCGTGGCAAGGACACCGTGTTCGTGCCGTTCTTCGGCCACACCGCGTCCACCATCACCGCCACCCACCAGCTGGCGCGGATGACCGGTTGTGCGGTGATCCCGTATTTCCACCGTCGCGAAGGCGGCAGGTACTTCCTGAAGATCGGTGCGCCGCTGGAGAATTTCCCCAGCGAGGACGTGGAAGCCGATACCACGCGGGTCAACCAGGCCATCGAAGAGATGGTGCGCGAAGCGCCCGACCAGTACTTGTGGATCCACCGTCGTTTCAAGCGCCAGCCGGGTGGCCGGAGCGATTTCTACAAGTAGCGGTGGGAGGGATGGCTTCATCCACGCATGACGTGGATCTACTGCCTTGTGCAGCTTCATCCGCGTATGGCGTGGATTCAATGACGTGGGGCATTCTGAAGTAGATCCACGCCATGCGTGGATGCTCTTCGATTCCGTGCCGTGATTCACAACGGCCAGCGGCACCAGGCGTACGGGTACTCCCCCACCACGCACGCCAAGCCCGCGCGGACCGGATTGGCCAGGATGTACATCGCCTTCTCGTGAAGTGATTCGTCGGTCCGCACTGCATGGTCGTGATAGCCGTGCTGCCACAGCACACCCTGCCGCTCCAACCGCCGGTTCAGCAACCTGCTGCTGCGTGACTTCAGAAAGGACATGCACTCGGCCAAGGTTCCACTGCGCAGTTCCATCAGCCAGTGCAGATGGTCAGGCATCACCACCCAGGCGAGACTGTGGCTGAAGCCCCTACGCTCGACGAAGCGCAGGGTGTCGATCAGGATCGCCATGTCCGCCGCATCGGCGAATAACGGTTCACGGCCAAGAGTTGCCGTGGTCAATGAGTACACGTTGCCGGATCGGGAAAATCGACCGTAGCGGAGTCTTGGGCTGGCCATGCCTCGAGCGTGCGATACGCATGGAAACACCGGTAGTGGTGGGTTACCTGTGTTTGCGTCGGGAAAGCTCCATCCACGCATGGCGTGGATCTACCACAGCAATCTCCGTTCGGTACGTGCAGTAGAGCCACGCCATGCTGGATGGACGATCACACCGCCGTCGGCGTGTCGTCCGATTCGCGTGCCAGCAGGCTGCCGGCGAACAGCGCTGCCAGCAGCACGGTCAGCCCACCCCAGAACGCCGAGTAGAACGCCAAGTGGGTGTTGAGCGGGAACACCGTGACCGCCAGCGCCAGCATCGCCGGCCGCGCACGCTCACGGGCGGCGGCCGGCGCATAACGCCATGCCCGCCAGGCCTGGGCCACCGCCGCCAGCCACAGCAGCAGGCCCAGCACACCGGTTTCTGCCAGGATTTCCAGCACGATCTGATGGGCGTGCAACGCGGGGGCATTGCCCCACACCGCCGGTCCTCCATCGGCCACGCAGGCCGGATAGGCATCGCGGAAACCGCGCGCGCCGACCCCGTTGACCGGGTGCGCCTCAATCATGCAGACGGCCGCTTCCCAGATCCGCGCGCGACCGGACAGCGCTTCGTCGACCCCCCGTTCGCCTCCATCCCAGGCCATCGCCGTACGTGCAAAGCGTTCGCGCAGCTGCGGCACGCTGGCGGTCAGCACCCCTGCCCCGAGAACAGCGACCATCGCCAGCACCGCCAGCCGTTTCCAGCCGAACTGGCGTACGCCGCTGTAGCCCAGCACCAGTGCGAAGGTGATCCATGAGGCACGCGAGCCGGCCAGCAGCAGCACGCTGCCCAGCGCTGCCGCAGCCAGCAGCCAGCCCGTATTGCCAAAGCGCCGCGCGGCGGGCAGCAGCAGGAACGGCGACAGGCTGGCCAGCACCTGGCCGAACTTCAGGTTGCACGGCCCCAGTGCGCCACTGAGGCGGTCGGCCACTGCAGCCTCGTCGGCCGGGCACAATCCATGGCCGCTCACCGCCAGCTTCAGCTGCTCCAGTGACCAGAACCACGGGCTGGTACCCGCTAGCGCCTGCACCAGCGCATCCAGCGTCCACGCAGCGGTGATCAACGCGAGGCCACCGAAGGTCAGCCGCCTCCGCTCCGGCGTGGCCACCGCGATCGCCACCAGCCACATGAAGGGCAGGTAGCGCAGGCCGGCGGCCGCCTTCGTCCACGACGCTGCCGGATCGATCGCATCAAACGCCGAGAATGCCTGCGGCAGCCAATAGCCGAGGAACAGGATCGAGGTCAGCGCCCAGGCTGCCGTGCTCAACAGGTGCGGGCGGCGCTGCAGGCGGCGCATGACCATGCGCGCGGCGGCGTAGACCGCGCCAAGACCGAGCACGGTTTCAGCGATGCCCGGCAACGGCCACAGCGCCACGTACGCCAGCACCCACCAGGGTGCCCAGCGCCCGGCGCGGTCGTCGCGCCCGGTGACGGCGGGGTCAGCCGGCGAGGTCGGCATAGAGGCGGAGGGTATCGCGCTGCATGGCCTGCAGGGTAAACGGGATGCGGGTCGGCAAGGACGGCGGCTGCGCCAGCAGGGCCAGCGCACGTTCACCCAGCGCGCGTGCATCGCCCAGCGGCACCGCGCCAGTGGGCTGCAGCTGCCGAAGCAGTTCGCCAACGCCACCATGATCCCAGCCCAGCACCGGACGGCCGACCGACAGCGCCTCGACCACGGTGCGGCCGAATGCTTCGGGCTTGTCCGACAGCTGCAGCACAAGATCGCTGGCTGCATAGGCCTGGGCGATACGCGCGGTCGGCGTGCTGATCTGCACGGCGTCGGTCACGCCGAGCACGGCCGCCTGCCGGCGCAGGTCGGCCACGTAGGCTTCGCGGCCGGGTTCATCGGTGCCCAGCATCCACAGCTGTGCTGGCACACCGGCCGCGCGTACATCCGCCAGCAACTGCAGCGCATGAACATGTCCCTTCAGCCGGGTGCCCCGCCCCGGCAGCAGCAGCAGCGGGCCCTCAACCTGCGCCAGCCACGGGTAATCGGCTGCCAGCGCCAGTCGTGGCCGGCGGTCGGCGCGGGCCACGCGCGGAAACTGTGCGACATCGACGCCGCGCGGAATCACCTGCAGCTTCGCTTCGGGAACCGTCGGATAGTGCCGCTGCACGTAGTCGCGCACGCTGTTGGACACGCAGATCACGCGTTCACCGCTGGTCATCACCGCGCTGTAGCGACTGGGCGAATTCAACCCGTGCACGGTGGTCACCCAGTGCGGCCGCTGTGCGACGGGCATGGCACGGATCGCGTACAGGCCCAGCCAGGCCGGCAGCCGCGAACGGGCATGCACGATATCCGCACCCACTTCTGCGAACAGGCGGCGCAACGTCGGCAGGTGGCGCAGGGTCAGCAGCGACTTGCGGCCGATGTCGAGGGTGAGGTGCTCAGCACCGCTATCGAGCAGCGGCTGCACCAGGCGACCACCGGCGGAGACCACCAGCGCACGATGGCCGGCGGCGACCAGGGCCGCAGCGATTTCCAGGGTCGAGCGCTCGACGCCGCCGGAGTGCAGCGCCGGCAGCAACTGCACCACGGTCAATCGGCGCATCGAAGGGGCAGCCGCTTAGTCGGCCAGCACGAACACGGAGCCGCAGTACGGGCACTGCGCTTCGCCATTGGGCTCGTCTTCGATCGGCAGGTACACGCGCGGATGCGAGTTCCACAGCGCCATTTCCGGGGTCGGGCAGCTCAGCGGCAGATCGCTGCGGTGCACGGTGTAGCGCTTCTCGGCGTTGGCGGGCGCGGTGGCGGTATGGCTCATGGCGGATGTCGATGAACGGGTTGCGAGGCCTGTGATTCTAGCATCCGGGCCGCCCCGACATTGCGCAACAACAGGCCTTTGCGTGTACCGGGCCGATTCCCTGCGACCTTGCATGCCACCTCGGGATGAGGGGCCGGCGGGAATTCCCGACCGATCCTGCAGGTTAACGGCGTGAAACCACCGACAACGATATTTCCCGCATTTGGATCGAACTAAATGGCACTTGTCAGGTTGCCACGGCTGTTGCAGGATCGGGCCAGGTCGTGAACCGGCCTGCCCCAATCCGACCCGATCGCATGGCCCGCCCCCACCGGACCGGCATCGCCTCTTCCACTGCCATCCCGGCGGGCGGAGCGATGCTGTCCGTGGTGTCCGCCGATGCGGGTTCTGCCCGCCGCCTGCCCTTCCGGGAGACCCTTGCATGACCCTGTCCGATCCACGCTGCGCCCTGCTTCCGCTCGCTCTGGCCCTGGCCTGTGCGACTACCGCGATGCCGGTGCTGGCACAGGGACTGCAGACCTCCTTCGAGCCCGGCGAACCTGCCCCGTCGCAGGCCGCGGGTGCACTGCAGGTGACGATCGGCAACGGCCCTGCGGCGCCTTACGCCGCCAAGCGCAATGCGGGCTACAGCGGCCTGCATGCACTGCGCTACCGCAGCGAAGGCGGCAGCGCGCGGCGCGAGCTGTTCAAGACCGACCTGCCGATCGAGGCCGATACCACCCTGTCGTGGCTGGTGCTGCCGGAGATCGTCGGCAAGGACACCGTGGCCTCGACCTATGTGTCACTGGACCTGCTGCTGGACGATGGCAGCCGCGTTTCGGCCGGTGCGGCGCGTGACCAGCATGGGGTGGCGATCGGCGCACGCGCGCAGGGCGAGTCGAAGACGCTGTACCCGCAGCAGTGGGCGCGCAAGGCAGTGCGGCTGGGCGACGTACCCACGCTGAAGGGCCGCCGCGTGGTGGCGATCGAGCTGGAGGTGGCCAGTGCCGAGGGCGCGCCGGTGTCCGGCTGGATCGATGACGTGCGCCTGGACGCAATGCCGCGACAGCAGCCACAGCGCGTCTCCGACTGGGTGCTGACCACCCGTGGCACCCAGGCCAACGGCACCTTCTCGCGCGGCAACAATTTCCCGGCCACGGCAGTGCCGCACGGGTTCAATTTCTGGACCCCGGTGACCGATGCCGGCGCACTGAACTGGCTGTACCGCTGGAACGAACAGAACGACGCACAGAACCGTCCGCAGCTGCAGGCGCTTGCGCTGAGCCATCAGCCCAGCCCATGGATGGGCGACCGCCAGACCTTCCAGGTGATGCCCTCGGCCAGCCGTGGTGTGCCGGACGCCGACCGCCGCAAGCGCGCGCTGTCGTTCGATCGCCGCCATGAAAGCGCACGCCCGTATCGCTACGACGTGCGCTTCGACAACGGCATCGCTGCCGCCATCGCGCCGACCGATCATGCTGCGCTGTTCCGCTTCGACTTCCCCGAGGGCGGCGACGCCAACCTGCTGTTCGACAACGTCGATGCACGCGGTGGCCTGACTTTGGACGCCGCCACGCAGACGCTGTCCGGCTACACCGACACACGCAGCGGCCTGTCCAACGGCGCCAGCCGCATGTACGTGGTGGCCCGCTTCGACAAGCCGTGGCGCGGCAGTGGGCGCCTCGACACCGGGCGCCCGACCGGTTACATCAAGTTCGATGCCGGCAGCGACCGGCGGGTGACCATGCGCATCGCCACCTCGCTGATCTCGATCGAGCAGGCGCGGCACAACCTGGCGCTGGAAATCGCCGCGGCCGATACGCTGGAAAGCGTGGCCGGCCGCGCGCAGGATGCGTGGGACGCGCGCCTGGCCCGCTTCGACATCGGCGATGCCAGCGACGACCAGAAGACCACGTTGTATTCCAGCCTGTACCGGCTGTTCCTGTACCCGAATTCCGGCCACGAGAACGTGGGCAGCGCCGCCGCACCGGAGTGGCGCTACGCCAACCAGGCCAGCGCCAGCGATGACAACACCGAAGGCAGCGCGACCCGCAGCTACGCCGCCGTGCGCGATGGCAAGGTGTTCGTCAACAACGGCTTCTGGGACACCTTCCGCACCACCTGGCCGGCCTACGCACTGTTCACGCCCGAGGATGCCGGGCAGATGGTGCAGGGCTTCATCGAGCAGTACCGCGCCGGTGGCTGGATCGCGCGCTGGTCGTCGCCGGGCTACGCCGACCTGATGGTCGGTACCAGCTCGGACGTGGCCTTCGCAGATGCGTGGCTGAAGGGCATCGGCGGCTTCGATCCGGCCGAGGCCTACGCCGCCGCGCTGAAGAACGCGACCGTGGTCCCGCCCGACCGCCATGTCGGCCGCAAGGGCATGGACCGCTCGACCTTCCGTGGCTATGCCAGCGCCGACGTGCACGAAGGCATGTCGTGGACGATGGAAGGCGCGCTCAATGACTTCGGCATCGCCAACATGGCCGATGCCCTGGCCAAGCGCGCGGCCACGCCGGCCGCACGCGAGCGCTACAGCACCGAGGCCGACTACTTCCGCCATCGCGCCGCCAGTTACGCGACGATGTTCGATCCGGCGGCCGGCTTCTTCCAGGGCCGCAAGGCCGATGGCCGCTGGCGCGTGGACGCCAAGGACTACGACCCGCGCGTGTGGGGCCACGACTACACCGAATCCAATGGCTGGACCTTCGCTTTCACCGCCGCCCACGATGGCGAGGGCCTGGCGGCGCTGTACGGTGGCCGCGAGAAGCTGGCGGCGAAGCTGGATACCTTCTTCGCCACACCGGAGACCGCGGACCCGGCACTGGCCGGTTCCTATGGCGGCACCATCCATGAGATGACCGAAGCACGCGACGTGCGCATGGGCATGTATGCGCACAGCAACCAGCCGGCACACCACATCCCGTGGATGTACCTGTACGCCGGGCAGCCGTGGAAGACCCAGCAGCATGTGCGCGAGATCCTGTCGCGGCTGTATGTCGGCAGCGAGATCGGCCAAGGCTACCCGGGCGATGAGGACAATGGCGAGACCTCGGCATGGTACGTGCTTGCTTCGCTGGGCCTGTACCCGCTGCGCATGGGCGCCCCGGAGTACGTGATCGGCTCGCCGGCATTCGAGCACGCACGGGTGGAGCTGCAGGGTGGTGCCGTGCTGACCGTGAACGCGGCCAACAACTCGCGTGAGAACGTCTACGTGCAGTCGCTGAAGATCAACGGCCAGCCCTGGACGAAGACCTGGGTGCCGCACGAGCTGATCGCCAAGGGCGCGACGCTCGACTTCGTGATGGGACCGCAGCCGTCGCGCTGGGGCAGTGGCGTGGATGACGTGCCGCGCTCGTTGACCACACGCGGGCAGCGCCCGCAGCTGCTGCACGACCTGCTGGGCAGTGGCGCGAAGGCGACGTCGGCCGATGGCCGTGCCCTGCCCGCGCTGGTCGATGACGATGCCGGCACGACGGTGGGCCTGGGCGGCGGTGCAACCATCGCGCTGACCGGCCTGGCCGAGGGCACCCCGACCATGTACACGCTGACCAGCGGTGACGGCCGCATCCTGGGCGGTGAGTGGACGCTGGAAGCACGCAACGGCAGCGGCAGCTGGGCAGTGCTCGACCAGCGCAGCGGCGAAGATTTCGAATCCGCCCGCCAGACCCGTCCGTTCCGCATCGCCAGACCCGGTCGCTACAGCGAGTACCGCCTGCGCCTGGCGGCACCGGCACGGCTGCCGCTGGCGGAGATCGAACTGTTGGCGGCCAGCACCGTACAATGAGCGGCATGCGCTTCCGTCTTCTGCCACTGGCCCTTGTTGCCCTGTCCTTCCCAAGTTTCGGCCAGACCCAGGCGTTCGATACGCAGCTGACCCGCGACGGTGTGACGCTGAACTACCAGGATGCCCGTGGCGCGCTGGCCGCGCCGCAGCGCAAGCGGGTGATCGATACGTTCTTCTTCGCCTACCTGCGCGAACGTGCGGACTTCCACCCGGCCGCGCCGTCGATGGTGCGCATCGTGATCGATCCGGCCTACACCGGCATCGCCTTCGTCGGTGACAAGGACCAGGCAGCGACGATCACCATCAATCCAGGCTGGCTTGCGCAACACCCGAACGACATCGACCTGGTCACCCATGAGGCGATGCACATCGTGCAGGGGTATCCCGGCTACGGCGATACACGGGTACCGGGCTGGCTGGTGGAAGGCATCGCCGACTACGCGCGCGACCGCTACGGCATGGACAATGCCGCCGCAGGCTGGGCACTGCCGGGCAAGGTCGAGAAGGGACAGAACGTCGACAGCGGCTACCGGGTGACCGGTGCGTTCCTGAAATGGGCCGAGGCCGAGCATCCCGGCCTGGTGCTGGCGCTGGACAAGGCCCTGCGCGAAGGCCGCTATACGCCTGCGCTGTGGCAGAAGCACACCGGCAAGGCACTGCAGGCGCTGTGGACGCAGTACGCCAAGCCACGTTCGGATGCACCGCCGCCGGCGCCGGCGCGCCGCGGCAAGCGGCACTGACTGGGTAGAGTCGACTGGGTAGAGTCGACTGTTGGTGGACTGACTTTCGCACAACTACCGAAAACCCCGCGCTTCGCGCGATAGTCGACCAACGGTCGACTCTACCCCGCTGCCTTCTATGCCTCAGCGCGACTGCACGAAACCGGCATACAGCGCGAACAGCTGCTGGAAGTACCGCCGCGTCACTCGATTGCGCATGACACCCTCACCCATGGAAAGTTGGTCGGGCCCAGGGTGGGGAGGCCGGTCCGGTCCCTTCCCACGGCCAGGCCGCGTGGGCGTATTGGGCCGTAACGGCGTTGCAGGCACATGACCGGGTTGCGTAGCGCGTGTGGCAGCGGTGGGACCGGCATCGGGACCGGTAGAGTCGACTGTTAGTCGACTATCGCGCGATCGCGCGGGATTTTCGTTGGTTGTACGAAAGGCAGTCGACTAACAGTCGACTCTACCCGTTTCCGCTTTGCGGAAACAGAAACGCGCCCCGTGGGGCGCGTTTCTGCAGATCGAATCGGAAAGAAGGCTTATGCCTTCTTTTCCGCTTCCAGCTGCTTGCGGATCTGCGCATCCACCGCCGCAATGGCGGTCATGTTCAGGATCCGGCGCGAGGTCGCGCTGGTGGTCAGGATGTGCACAGGCTTGTTCACGCCCATCAGGATCGGGCCGATCGCCACGCCGTCGGTGAACACACGCACCAGGTTGTAGGCGATGTTGGCCGCTTCCAGGTTCGGCAGCACGAACAGGTTGGCGCGGCCCTGCAGGGTCGAGCCCGGCAGCAGCTTCTGGCGCAGCGCTTCATCCCATGCGGTGTCGCCCTGCATTTCGCCATCCACGTTCAGACGTGGGTTGCGCTTGAGCAGCAGCTCACGCACCTGGCGCATCTTCAGCGCGTCCTTCGAATCGTGGCTGCCGAAGTTGGAGTGCGACAGCAGCGCCACCTTCGGCTCGATGCCGAACAGCTTCATGCGGTAGGCCGCCTGCAGGGTCGCTTCGCACAGCTGCTCGGCGGTCGGGTCTTCCTGCACGTGGGTGTCGACGAAGAAGAACACGCCCTGCTGGTTGATCACGCCGGTCATCGCCGAGGTCGAGGTGACCTTCGGCTCCAGCGGCAGCACGCTGCGCACGTAGCCCAGCTTCTTGTGGAAGCGGCCAACGATGCCGGTCAGCATCGCATCGGCTTCGCCACGGGCGACCATTACCGCCGCGATCAGGGTCGGGCGCGAACGCATCAGGTTCTTCGCCGCGGCCACGGTCACGCCACGACGGCCGGTCAGGCCGTGGTAGTACTGCCAGTATTCGTTGAAGCGCGGGTCGTCGTTGATGTTGGTGACTTCAACGTTCTCGCCGATCTTCAGGCGCAGGCCCAGGCGCTCGATGCGCGACTCGATCACTTCCGGGCGACCGATCAGGATCGGGTGCGCCAGGCCGTCATCGACCACGTTCTGCACCGCCTGCAGCACCACTTCCTCTTCGCCTTCGGCGTACACCACGCGCTGCTTGTCGCTGCGCGCGCGGTCGTAGACCGGCTTCATCATCAGGCTGGTGCGGTAGACGAACTGGGCCAGCTTGTCGCGGTAGGCGCCCATGTCGTCGATCGGGCGCGAGGCCACGCCCGAGTCCATCGCGGCCTGGGCCACGGCGGCCGACAGCTCCACCAGCAGGCGGCGGTCGAACGGACGCGGAATCAGGTATTCACGGCCGAAGCTCGGGGTCTCGCCGCCGTAGGCCGAGCCCATGTCGGTGGCCGCACGACGGGCCAGCGCGGCGATGGCGCGCACGCAGGCGATCTTCATTTCCTCGTTGATCGCGGTCGCGCCCACGTCCAGCGCACCGCGGAACAGGTACGGGAAGCACAGCACGTTGTTGACCTGGTTCGGGTAGTCCGAACGGCCGGTGCCGATGATCGCGTCCGGACGCGCGGCGCGCGCCAGTTCCGGCATGATTTCCGGGGTCGGGTTGGCCAGCGCGAAGATCACCGGATCCGGCGCCATGGTCTTGACCATGTCGGCAGTCAGGATGCCCGGCGCCGACAGGCCCAGGAAGATGTCCGCGCCGTCGACGATCTCGGCCAGGGTGCGCTTGTCGGTGTCGCGCGCATAGCGCTGCTTTTCCGGATCCAGGTCGGTACGACCGGTGTGGATCACGCCCTCGCGGTCGAAGGCCAGGATGTTTTCCGGCTTCAGGCCCAGCTGCACCAGCATGTTCACGCAGGAAATGCCGGCTGCGCCCATGCCCGTGGTCGCCAGCTTCACTTCCTCGATCTTCTTGCCGGTGATCGCCATCGCGTTGAGCACCGCCGCACCGACGATGATCGCCGTGCCGTGCTGGTCGTCATGGAACACCGGGATCTTCATGCGCTCGCGCAGCTTGCGCTCGACCACGAAGCATTCCGGCGCCTTGATGTCTTCCAGGTTGATGCCGCCGAAGGTCGGCTCCAGCGAGGCGATGATGTCGACCAGCTTGTCCGGGTCGGTCTCGTCCACTTCGATGTCGAACACATCGATGCCGGCGAACTTCTGGAACAGCACGCCCTTGCCTTCCATCACCGGCTTGCCGGCCAGCGCGCCGATGTTGCCCAGGCCCAGCACCGCGGTGCCGTTGGAGATCACCGCCACCAGGTTGCCGCGGGCGGTCAGCTCGCTGGCCTGCTGCGGGTCGGCCTTGATCGCTTCACAGGCGTACGCCACGCCCGGCGAATACGCCAGCGACAGGTCGCGCTGGGTCAGCATGGGCTTGGTAGCGGAAACCTTGATCTTTCCAGGCGGGGACATCCGGTGGTAATCGAGGGCGGCCTGTTTGAAATCTTCGTTGGACATCGATGTGGGTTACATGAATGGGCAGAAGGGACAGGGGATGATACCCCCGTTGGAGCGTCCGGACCTGTCGCTATCCTGTCGCAAGCATGCTGCGACCGCACAATTCCGTGCCGTATGCGACGGTACCGCGACACCAGCTTCGGCGCTGCCCATGACAGTCATGGGACGCCATGAAACGCCGCGGGGCCGTACCACTGTCGTGATCGGCCCCGCGGTACCACACACCTGGATCAGCCCTTGGCCGGCAGCGCCTCGGGCAGTGCGTCCACCGGCGGTGGCAGCTCGCTTTCGCGGCCATCCAGCGCCAGCTGCAGGCGGTTGCGGTCCAGCGCGCCTTCCCAGCGCGAGACCACCACGGTGGCCACCGCATTGCCGATGAAGTTGGTCAGCGAGCGGCATTCGCTCATGAAGCGGTCCACGCCCAGGATCAGCGCCATGCCGGCCACCGGCACTTCCGGCACCACCGCCAGCGTCGCGGCCAGGGTGATGAAGCCGGCACCGGTGACGCCCGCGGCGCCCTTGGAGCTGAGCATCGCGACCAGCAGCAGGGCGATCTGGTGGCCCAGGGTCAGTTCGGTATTGGTGGCCTGGGCAATGAACAGTGCCGCCAGGGTCATGTAGATGTTGGTGCCGTCCAGGTTGAACGAGTAGCCGGTCGGGACCACCAGGCCCACCACCGACTTGCTGCAGCCGGCACGTTCCATTTTCTCCATCAGCGACGGCAGCGCCGACTCCGACGAGGAAGTACCCAGCACCAGCAGCAGCTCAGCCTTCAGGTAGCGCGCCAGCTTGAACACCGAGAAGCCGCACAGTCGGCAGACCACACCGAGGATCACCGCCACGAACAGGAACGCGGTGAGGTAGAACGAGCCCACCAGCCACGCCAGGTTGACCAGCGAACCGACGCCGTACTTGCCGATGGTGAAGGCGATTGCGCCGAAGGCACCGATCGGGGCGGCCTTCATCAGGATGTGCACCAGCTTGAACACCGGGGCGACCAGCGCCTCCAGGAAGTTCAGGATCGGCTTGCCCTTCTCGCCCACCGATGCCAGCGCGATGCCGAACAGCACCGCGATGAACAGCACCTGCAGGATGTTGCCGTCGACGAAGGCGCTCACCAGCGTCTTCGGAATGATGTCCATCAGGAAGCCGACCAGAGTCAGGTCGTGCGACTTTTCGACGTAGCTGTGCACCGCGGTCTGGTCCAGCTCGGCCGGGTTGATGTTCATGCCGGCGCCGGGCTGCACCACGTGCGCCACGATCATGCCCACGATCAGTGCCAGCGTGGAGAAGAACAGGAAGTACGCCATCGCCTTGGCGAACACCCGGCCCACCGTACGCAGGTGGGTCATGCTGGCGATGCCGGTGACGATGGTCAGGAAGATCACCGGCGCGATGATCATCTTCACCAGGTTGATGAAGGCATCGCCGAGCGGTTTCATCTTCTCGCCGATCAGCGGTTCGTAGTGGCCGAGGATGGCGCCCAGGACGATCGCCACGATCACCTGGAAATACAGCTGGCGATAGATCGGCAACGGCTTTGCAGGCGCCGGGGCTGCGGTCGGGATGTGCATGGCGGACTCCGGAAGGGGCGTTTTCAGGCACGTACGGCCCCGGGACAGCACGGGAACCGTTACCGTGGAAACTGATCGCAGGCCCTGTGCTGCATGCGCAGGAGGTGCGACCAATGGACGCCTTTGTACGCGCCGGGCACGCCGGCGCAGATAACCTATTGGTACTAGCCCCCCGGTTCAGGTGGCGGCGATGCCTACACTGGCGCCGCACCGCCCGATCCTGGGGAGGCCGGTGGCCCGTGCTGAACGGCCGGGCGCGTCATTGCGAAAGTTTCGGCCCCTGCGGCCGTTGTTGTCCTGTCCACACGCAATCTGAGAGAGCCGCACCCAACATGCGCCCGATTCCCACCTTGCTGGCCCTGTCGCTGGCCGCGCTTCCCGCCTTCGCTTCGGCTGCCGATTTCGACAACTGGCCGACCAAGTACGCCTTCGGCGACGGCACCGAGTTGGCCGCTACCGCCAACATCGCCTACGACTACAACGATTTCTCCTCGGGCAGCGGCCTGGAGGACGACGACGCCGTGCGCCGCAAGGAGTTCGGTGCGACGCTGAAGAAGAAGGGCGTCTACGACGCAATGGTCTATTACGACTTCCAGTCCGATACCTGGCTGGACGTGTTCGTGCGCTTTGAAAGCAAGGCCTTCTTCGGCCGCGACATCGGCCGCTTCCGCTTCGGCTACATGAAGACCCCGGTTGGCCTGGATGCGAACACCTCTTCGCGCGCCGGCAGCTTCCTGGAAACCGCGCTGCCCGTGCAGGCCTTCTACGAAGGCCGCCGCACCGGCGTGGAATGGGTGCTGGAGCGCCCGCAGTACCTGCTGCAGGCCGGCGCCTATGGCGGCAAAGACCTGCAGGGTGACAACCCCGGCACCACCCAGGCCGTGCGTGCGGTGTGGACCCCGGTGAAGGCGCCGGGTGACGTGATCCACCTGGGCCTGGCCTATTCGCAGGAGAATCCGCGCGGCTACAGCGATGGCCGCGATGTACACCACGAAGCCAGCGCACGCCTGCGCGCACGCCCGGAAGCCGGCCTGACCGACATCCGCTATGTCGATTCCGGCGCGCTGGTCACCGCCGACCAGATCCGCCGCACCGGCCTGGAAGGCATCTGGATCCGCGGCCCGTTCTCGCTGCAGGCCGAAGCCCTGCGCGCCACGGTCACCCGCCATGACGGCAAGCCCGACTACACCGGCAGCGGCCAGTACGCGATGGCCAGCTGGGTGCTGACCGGCGAGTCGCGTCCGTACAACGCAGGTGCCGTGGCCAACATCAAGCCGGCGCACGACTACGGCGCGGTGGAACTGGTGGCCCGTTACAGCCGCATGGACCTCGACGATGGCAGCATCCTCGGCGGCCGCCAGCACGACCTGACCCTGGGCGCGAACTGGTACCTGACCAGCCACTTCAAGTTCCAGGCCAACTACGTGAAGGTCGATGCCAGCCGTCGCGGTGTGCATAGCACGCCGGAGATCTTCGAACTGCGCGCGCAGATGCACTTCTGACCCCTTCCACGTCAGATCCCGGCGGGCGTGCACGGCACGCCCGCCGGCCCTGCGTAGACTGCCGGCATGTACTGGCTCAGCCGCCACCGGATGCTGTTGCTGACCCTCCTGGTGATGGTCGGTGGTACCGTGCTGTGTGCGGTCGCCGCCGGCCACTACGCCTGGCGGCGCGCCCTTGGTGAAGAAAGCAGCCAGGTGCAACGCCAGCTGCAGCTGTATGGCCAGGGCCTGCAGCAGCGCATCGACCGCTTCGGCACGTTGCCGCAGGTACTGGCGCTGGATCCGGATCTTCTGCACGCCCTGCGTGTGCCGCCCTCGCCCACCGAACGGCAGCGGCTGAACCTCAAGCTGCAACGCGCCAATGAAGTCACCCGTGCCTCGACCCTGACCCTGGTTGGCTACGACGGCGTGGCAGTGGCGGCCAGCAACTGGGACCAGCCGACCACCAACGTCGGCGAGAACTACAGCTACCGCCCCTACTACCGGCAGGCACTGGCGCAGGGCCGCGGCCGCTTCTACGGCATCGGCATGACTACAGGCGTGCCCGGCTACTACCTGTCGCAGGCCATCGAGGAAGACGGCAAGCGGCTCGGTGTGGTGGTGATCAAGGTCGAGCTGTCGGCGCTGGAGCAGGAATGGTTGAGCAGCCCCGATGTGGTGCTGGCCAGCGACGACCACGACGTGGTGTTCCTGGCCAACCGTGACAGCTGGCGCTACCGCCTGCTGCGTCCGCTGGGCGCCGATGAGCGCCGCGAAATGCTGGACGCCCGCCAGTACGCCGACCGCGCGTTGCAGCCATTGCGCGCGCGTACTGAAGACGTGCTTGCCGATGGTGGCCGCATGGTGCGCCTGCTCGATCCCGCACTGCCGCAGCCGATGCTGTGGCAAAGCCTGCCGCTGCCCGCCGAAGGCTGGAACCTGCATCTGCTGCACGACGCCAGCGCCGCCACCGCCGCCGGTCGCGCGGCCGCCCTCACCGGCGGTGCCGCGTGGCTGGCGCTGGGCTTCCTGGTGCTGTTCGTGCAGCAGCGCCGACGCCTGGCCAAGCATCGCCTGCGCAGCCGCCGCGAACTGGAAACCCTGCTCAAGCAGCACGCACAGGAACTGCGCACCGCACAGGATGGCCTGCTGCAGGCGGCCACCGACGCCGACAGCGGACTCAGCCGCAGCCTCGAACACCTGCCGCAGGGCGTGGTGGTGATCGACCGCGAACTGCGCCTGGTCGCGTGGAACTCGCGCTACCTGGAACTGTTCCGTTTCCCACAGGACCTGGTTCGCGTCGGCCGGCCGATCGAGGAACTGTTCCGCTTCAACGCACGCCGTGGCCTGCTCGGTCCGGGCCCGGTCGATGAAGCAATCGAGCGTCGCCTGAACCACCTGCGCAGCGGCCGCCCGCACATGCGCGAGAGCGAGAAGGACGACGGCACGGTGCTGGAGATCCGTGGCAATCCGCTGCCTGACGGCGGCTTCGTCACCAGCTATGCCGACATCACCAGCTACAAGAACGCCGCGCGCGAACTGCGCTCCCTGGCCGATGCGCTGGAACACCGCATCGCCGAGCGCACCCATGATCTGGAAGAAGCCCGCCGCGAAGCCGAGCAGGCCAACCGCTACAAGACCCGTTTCGTTGCCTCGGCCGTGCACGACCTGCTGCAGCCCCTCAACGCGGCGCGCATGTTCGTCTCGGTGCTGCGCGGCAAGCTGATTGACCCGGCGCAGCAACAGACCAGCGACCACATCGATGCTGCATTGGCCGCGCAGGATGCGATCCTCAACAGCCTGCTGGATATCGCGCGCCTGGAATCGGGCAGCCTGCCCACGCGCGTACAGGCGTTCCGGCTCGGGCCTTTGCTGCAGACGCTGGCACGCGAGTTCGGCATCGCCGCGCAGTCACGTGGGCTGGTGGTCGACTGGGTCGATACCGCTGCGGTGGTGGTCAGCGATGAAGCGCTGCTGCGCCGCATCCTGCAGAACTTCCTGTCCAACGCACTGCGCTACAGCGAACGTGGCCGCGTGCTGCTCGGCTGCCGTCGCCGCGAAGGCCTGCTGTGGATCGAAGTGCACGACCAGGGCCCCGGCATTCCCGATGCGCTGCAGGGCGAGATCTTCGAGGAGTTCCGCCGCCTGCACGACGGCCAGCAGCGCGGCGCCGGCCTTGGCCTGGCGATCGTCGACCGCATCGGTCGGCTGCTCGGCCACCCGATCCGCCTGCGCTCGCAGCTGGGCCAGGGCAGCGTGTTCGCGGTGGGCGTGCCGTTCGGCGAGGCCAGCGCGATTCCCGCCGCCGCGCCCGCACCGGTGCTGGCGCAGGAACCGGCTGCGGACAATCCGCTGCGCGGGCGCCGGGTGTGGGTGATCGACGACGATCCGCACGTCTGCGCCGCCAGCCGCGCGCTGCTGGAGCGCTGGGGCTGCGAGGTGGCACTGGCCGATGGCCCACAGGCGGCGCTGCAGCTGGCCAGTACCGTAACGGTACCGGAGCTGGTGCTGCTGGATGTGCGCATGGGCGATCACCACGGACCGGTGCTGTACGAGACATTGGCCGAACTGTGGCAGGCTCGCCCGCCGGTGGTGCTGGTCACTGCCGAGCGCGACGCGGGATTGCGTGAGATGGCCGCCGAACGCGGCTGGGGAATGATGGCCAAGCCGGTGAAGCCGCCGGCGCTGCGGGCGCTGATGAGTCAGTTGTTGATCCGGCATCGCGGGTAGTTTCCAGCCAACGGCGCAGCCCCTCGTGGGTGGTGTCTGGTTGGTCGTGGAAAGCAAAGGCCGTGGGTGGGCCGGTCGGGTTGGATGCGCGGGGGACGCCGTGAATCCGTCCCTGGAGGCTTGGCAGCCGCATCCATGCGGCTGACACCCCCGCGCACCCAACCCGACCGGCCTCCGACAGATTTCGGTGGCCTGCACCCACGGAGAAGAAAATAAGATCAAAAGCGGGTCGCGCGCTGCGCTTGCTCGTGTAGAGCCGAGCCCATGCTCGGCTTCACGGACCGGCCAGAAAGCAGCCGAGCGTGGGCTCGGCTCTACAAAAAGCGGCCTGTCAGGCTGCCTTTGCTTTTGATCTTCTTTTCTCTTCCGTGGGTGGACGTGCACGGAACCTGTCCGTGGCCGGGCAGGTGGGCTGCGCAGGGGCGTGAGCCGCATGGATGCGGCGACCGAGCTTACATGGACGTACTTGCAGCGGCCCCTGTGCAGTCCACCTGCCCGGCCTCACCCATGAACTGCTCTACGTGTCCACCCACGAGGGGCGGCGCCGTTGGCTGGAAACTACAACCCGGTGCCGGCGTCGCCCTCAGGCTCCAGCGCCTTCACCAGTACCGCTGCCTGTGTGCGGCTGTGGCATTCGAGCTTCTTCAGGATCGCAGTGACATGCACCTTCACCGTGTTCTCGGCCAACCCCAGCGTGTAGGCGATCTGCTTGTTGAGCAGGCCATCGGCCAGGCACAGCAGCACGCGGAACTGCTGCGGGGTCAGCTGCGCCAGGCGGCTGGCCAGCAGTGCGTCGGCCTCGGAGCGTTCGGCGGCCATCGCCGGGAACCACAGGCCGCCATCGAGCACCGCCTGCACCGCCTCGCCGATGGTCTCGGCCGGGGCCGACTTCGGGATGAAACCGGCCGCGCCGAACTGCTGGGCACGGCGGATCACCCGGGGATGATCGTTGGACGAGAGGATCACCACCGGGATGTCCGGATGCGAGCCGCGCACGTGCAGCAGCGCGGAGAAACCGTGTGCACCGGGCATGGTCAGGTCGAGCAGCACCAGGTCCACGTCCGGGTGCGCGTCGAGTGCTTCGGCCAATGCCTCGGCGCTGGCGACCTCGCGCACCTGCGCCAGCGGCAGGCTCTGCCGCAATGACTGCACCACCGCCGAACGCAGCAGCGGGTGGTCATCGGCGATCAGGATGGTGTATTCGCTCATGCGGCCATTGTACGGGCAGGCCGGAGCCTCAGCGCCCTGCCGGCTCCACGCTGCTGCGCCAGGCATCGAGGAACTGGCGGCGCTTGAGTGCGTCCAGATACACCAGCAGGCCCGGGCCGAGCTGGATCGGACGGCGGCTGCGGCCGGGCGCATCGTCGCCACGTGCGTTGCCGGTCACGATCGGCATCAGCCGCGCCTCGCGCGACAGGACCTGCTGGCCTCGCGGGGACAGCAGGTAATCGAGGAAGCGTCGCGCTTCTTCCGGGTGTGGGCCGGTGCGCGGGATCACCGCGGTGCGCAGCACCACCAGGGTGTAGTCCTCGGGCTCCACAATCGCCAGCGGCGCACCCGCGTCGATGCGCGCCTGCGCGTAGGAGCCGAGCACGTTGTAGACCAGCGACAGCTGTCCGCTGGCGACCTTGTCCAGCAGAACACCGGTGCGCTCCTCGCGCACCACGTCGTTGTCGCCGAGCGCGCCCAGCAACGCGCCGGCAATGCTGCCGCGCTGCGCATCCTGGGTCGCCAACAGGTAGCCGACGCTGCTGCGCTCAATGTCATAGGTGCCGACCTTGCCGCGCAGGGGCGCCCCCTCCGCGCGCAGCCGGTCCAACAGCTGGCGGCGCGTGTGCGGCACCTTGGCCGAAGGCATCGCGCGGGTGTTGTAGACCATCACCACCGGCTCATAGCTGATGCCGAATGCCTCGTTGCGCCACTGCGCCCAGGCCGGCAGCGCGGCGGTCTGCGCCGAACGGTGTGGCAGCGCGTGACCGTCATTGACCAGTTTGGTCTGCAGGTCCATGCCGCTGGAGATCAGCAGGTCCGGCGATGCCGGTCCGCCGCGGTCGTGCAGGTAACGTGCGTACAGGTCCTGGGTGATGATGTCCTCGTACACCACTTCCGTGCCGGGGTGCAGCCGCTGGTAATCGGCAATCACCACCGCGAACACTTCGATGTCGGTGGTGCCGTGGATGCGCAGCTGCGCAGTGGCCTTTGCCTGGGCCGGGAAGCGGCGTACGTCGCCCGGTGCTGCAAGCACCGGCACGGCCAACAGCAAGGCAACGGCAGCAGCGAACAGGCGGATCATGGACTGCTCCGGGGCAGGCGGATGGTGGCGATCAACCCGCCCTGCGGGCGGTTGCTGAGGTCGATGCGGCCGCCATGGCTGTCGACCACGCGCTTGACGATGGCCAGGCCCAGCCCGGCGCCACCGGACGGCGCGCCTTCGCCACGGGCGAAGCGCTCGAATACGCGCTCGGCATCGGCGGCCGCGATGCCGGCGCCATGGTCGGCGATGGTCAGCACGGCCTGCCCGCCTTCCACGGTCAACGCGATCTGCAACGGGCCGTCACCGCCGTATTTGAGTGCGTTGTCGACCAGGTTCTTGATCGCCTCGCGCAGCAGCAGTGCATCACCATGCACCTGCACGGGTTCGGCGGTCATCGCCAGTTGTACGCGCGGCGCCGGGCTGGCCTGCGGCAGCGCTTCATGCAGGGCCTGGTGCACGGTCTCGGCCAGGTCCACCGCCGCAAAGCGCTGCAGATGCGAACGATGGATCACACTGGCATCGCTGAGCAGCTGGTTCAACAACCGGCTCATGTGGGTGGCATTGCGCTCGATCGCCTGCAGGCTGCGCCGCATGTCTTCGGGGTCGTCGTCATCCAGCGCCAGCTGTGCCTGCGCGCGCAGGGCAGCCAACGGCGTACGCATCTGGTGCGCGGCCTCGGCCATGAACGCGCGCAAGGTCTCGTTGCTGCTGGACAGTCGTTCCATGAAGCGGTTCAACGCCGCCACCATCTGGTCCATCTCGCGAGGCACGCGCGCATCCAGCCGTTTCAGATCGGACGGCTCGCGGCGCGACAGCTCGCGTTCCACCCGCACCAATGGCCGGAACGCGCGATGCACGCCAAAGGCCACCAGCGCCAGCAGCAGCCCGGACAGCACGCCGATCGCCAGCAATGCACGGTTGACCATGTCCTGCGCGACCGCTTCTCGCGCTCGCCGGGTCTGGCCCACCTGCACCTGTACTTCGCCCTGCGCCGAGGCGGCGGCGAAACTGCGGCCGACCACCACGAAGCGCACGGTCTCGCCGCTGTACGCCGCATCAAACAGCTGCGGTTGCGTGCCGGGCCGGCGCGGCGGCGCCGGCAGGTCGCCATCGCCGGTGATCAGGTTGCCGCGGCTGTCTGCGACCCGATAGAACACACGGTCTTCCGGGGCCATCGCCAGCAGGTCCAGCGCGGCATAGGGCAGATCGACCTGCCACTGGCCATCGACCAAGGCCACCGAATCGGCAATGGACAACGCCGAGGACACCAGCAGGTGATCGTAGGAACGGTTGGCGGCGCGCTGGCCATAGCCGCGCGCGGCAAACAGCAGGGCCACCGCGAACACTGCCAGCAGCGCGCCGAGGTAGAGCAGCAGCGTGCGCCGCAACGAACCCGGTGCGGCGTTCGCAGCGCGTGCGTCAGCCATCGGTGTCGCTGCCGCCATCGCTGGCTTCCAGCAGGTAGCCGACGCCGCGCACTGTGGTGATGCGCAACGGCGCACTGGCCAGTTTTTTTTCTCAAGCGACCGACATACAGCTCGATGGCGTTCGGGCCGGCTTCGTCGTCGAAGCCGAACAGGCCATTGCCGATCTCGTCCTTGCCGACCACCTGACCGAGGCGGCCGACCAGGATCTCCAACAGTCGGTATTCGCGGTTGGGCAGTTCGATCGGTTCGCCGTCGAGGCTCACCCGGTGCGCCGCGTTGTCGAACTGGAAGCCTCCGATCTGCACCACTTCGCTGGCCTGGCCACGTGCACGCCGCAGCAGCACGCGGCAGCGCGCTTCGAACTCGCGGAAATCGAACGGTTTGCCCAGGTAGTCGTCGGCGCCGACATCCAGCGCCTGCACGCGGTCTTCAATGCCATCGCGCGCGGTCAGCATCAGTACCGGTGTGCTGTCGCCGCGCTCGCGCATGCCCGCCAGCACGCGCAGGCCATCGAGCTTGGGCAGGCCGATATCCAGCACCACCAGGTCGAAGCTCTGGTAACGCAGCACGCTGGCCGCCGCCAAGCCATCGGCCTGCCAGTCCACGGCGTGCCCACTGCGGCGCATGCGGCGGATGATCGCATCGGCCAGATCCGGGTTGTCTTCGACCAGCAGCAGGCGCATGGGCACGGGGGTGGGAGGGGAAACGAATGCTACCGCATGCCGCTGCCGCGCTCGCCGCGCCCCGTCCGGAGGCAGCAGCGGGTCGCTTTACGCTGCACCGCACAATCCGTTGACAGGACGATGACAGCTTGCCCGACCCAGACTGCGGCCGCGCACCGTCCGGTGCCCACGATTGCCGCGCGCCTGGCGCGCACCTGGGAGGGTTTGTGGAATTCACGTTTGCCTGGCGGCGTCCTGCCGCCATGATGGCGCTGGCTGCCCTGTCGGCGCCGGCCTTTGCCGCCGAAGACGACCGTCCGGTCACCGCCACCCTCGGTGGCCGCCTGCACCTGGACTTCGCCACCTTCGACAACGACAACCGCGGCACCCCGAACAAGGACGACACCGAAATCCGCCGTGCGTGGGTTGACGTGTCCGGCAAGTTCTTCGTGGTCGACTACAAGCTGGAAGCCGATTTCTCCGGCGACCGCGTCGAGGCCAAGGACGTGTACCTGGCACGCAGCTTCGGCAAGGCCGGCAAGCTGACCGTGGGCCAGTTCAAGCAGTACTTCTCGCTGGATGACCGCACCAGTTCCAACTACGGCAGCTTCCTGGAGCGCGGCAACGCCGGCACCACGCTGGCGCCGCTGTACCGCCTGGGTGCGTCATGGCAGGCCAACCCCGGTGACTTCACCTGGGCGGCCAGCCTCTACAGCCTGGAAAGCATCGACGCCTGGCAGGTGAAGGGGCGCGCTGCCGGTGGCCGCGTCACCTGGGCACCCTCGCCCAGCGACGGCGACGTGCTGCACCTGGGCCTGTCGCTGGCCCGCGAGGCCTACGACAACCCCGGCGCAAACGGCGTGCCCGGCCTGCGCATCCGCCCGCGCCCGGCCGGCCACCTGTCCGACGAGAGCCGCCTGACCCTGGTCGACTTCTCCGCCGGCCGCGATACCGACGTCAACAAGTGGTCGCTGGAGTACGCGCAGGTGCGCGGCCCGCTGTCGTGGCAGGGCGAGTTCAGTGGCGCCACCTTCGATGACGGCGCCCAGCGTGGCGATGTGATGGCCGCCTACGGCATGCTCAGCTGGTTCGTGACCGGCGAAAGCCGCGCCTACGACCGCAAGACCGGTCGCTTCGCGCGAGTGAAGGACATCCGCCACAAGGCCGGCGCCTTCGAACTGGCGCTGCGCTACGACCAGATGTGGGGTGCGCAGCATCTCGACGGCGCGCCGGACCTGCGCCGCGGCAGCACCGAAGCCTGGACGCTGGGTGGCAACTGGTACCTGCGCGACAACCTGCGCTTCATGCTCAACGTGATCGAAAGCCGCAACCGCGACCGCCTGGCCGGGGTGACGGTGGACCGCACGCGCGCGGTTACCGGACGCCTGCAGTACGACTTCTAAGCCCGGATTCCCGGGCATGCCGCCCGGGCGCCTTCCACTCCCCCACGTCCTGTTTTCGCAAGGAGTCCGCAGATGATGCTGAGCATCCTCGGCTTTGGCATGGTCATTACGTTCATGTACTTGATCATGAGCAAGCGCCTGTCGCCGCTCGTCGCCCTGATCACCATCCCCATCCTGTTCGCGCTGATCGGTGGCTTCGGCGCCGGCATCGACGAGATGATGCTGGAGGGCATCAAGAAGATCGCGCCGACCGGCGTGATGCTGATGTTCGCCATCCTCTACTTCGGGGTGATGATCGATGCGGGCCTGTTCGATCCGCTGGTGCGGGTGATCCTGCGCTTCGTCAAGGGCGATCCGATGAAGATCGTGCTCGGCACCGCGGTGCTGGCGATGCTGATCTCGCTTGATGGTGATGGCTCGACCACCTACATGATCACCGTCTCGGCGATGCTGCCGCTGTACCAGCGGCTGGGCATGAACGCGCTGAACATGACCTGCGTGACCATCCTCGCCGGCGGCGTGATGAATCTGACCCCATGGGGTGGCCCGACCGCACGCGCGGCCACCGCGCTGCACGTGGACCCGGCCGACGTGTTCGTGCCGCTGATCCCGTCGATGGTGATCGCCTGTGCCGGCGTGCTGCTGCTGGCCTGGTACCTGGGCCTGAAGGAACGCCGCCGCCTGGGTGTGGTGACCTTGCCGCAGGGTGGCAGCTGGATGGACAACAGCGTGTCCGATGACAACAACGCGCTGCCGTCGGTGGAGGACGCCGAAGACATCAAGCGGCCGAAGCTGCTGTGGGTGAACCTTGCGCTGACCGTAGCGCTGATGACCGCGCTGATCATCGGCGTGCTGCCGATGCCGGTGCTGTTCATGGTCGGCTTCGCCATCGCCCTGGTGATCAACTATCCGAACCTGGCCGAGCAGCGCCGCCGCGTGGTCAACCACGCCGGCAACGTGCTGTCGGTGGTGTCACTGATCTTCGCCGCAGGCATCTTCACCGGCATCCTCAACAACACCGGCATGGTAGAGGCGATGTCGCACAGCTTCCTGGCCGTGATTCCGGAATCGTGGGGCCCGTACCTGGCGGTGATCACCGCCGTGGCATCGATGCCGTTCACCTTCTTCATGTCCAACGACGCGTTCTACTTCGGCGTGCTGCCGATCCTGTCCGAGGCGGCCAGCAACTACGGCATCACCCCGGTGGAGATGGCGCGCGCCTCGCTGGCCGGCCAGCCGGTGCACCTGCTCAGCCCGCTGGTGCCGTCCACCTACCTGCTGGTGGGCCTGGCCAAGGTCGAATTCGCCGACCACCAGAAGTTCACCCTGAAGTGGGCCATCGCCATCTCGATGCTGCTGATGATCGGCAGCCTGCTGTTCGGCCTGTATCCCCTCGCCGCCTGACCCTTTGCCAAGGAGACTTCTGCAATGACGCTTCGAATCGCTTACGTCACCAGTGGAATGGGCAGTGTCGGCACTGCCATCTGCCAGAGCCTGGCCCGCAGCGGCCACACCGTGGTTGCCGGCTGCGCGCCCAACTCACCGCGCAAGGCCAACTGGCTGCGCGAGCAGCGCGAACAGGGCTTCGACTTCATCGCCTCCGAAGGCAACGCCACCGACTGGGCCTCGACCAGCGCCGCGTTCGCCAAGGTCCGCGCCGAAGTCGGTGAAGTGGACGTGCTGGTCAACAACTCCGGTGGCAGCCGCGACCTGCTGTTCCGGCAGATGACGGTGGAGGACTGGAACGCGGTGATCGCCTCCAACCTCAATGCGCTGTTCAACCTGACCAAGCAGGTGGTTGATGGCATGGCCACGCGGGGCTGGGGGCGCATCATCAACATCGGCTCGGTCAGCGCCCACAAGGGTCAGATCGGGCAGGTGAACTACGCCACCGCCAAGGCCGCGATGCACGGCTTCAGCCGTGCGCTGGCGGCGGAAGTGGCCTCGCGCGGGGTCACCGTCAACACGCTGTCGCCGGGCTACATCGCCAGCCAGGCGATCAGCGGCTTCCCGCCGGATGTACTGGACCGGCTGGCCGCCTCGGTGCCGGTGCGCCGCCTGGGACGCCCGGAGGAAGTAGCTGGCCTGTGTGCGTGGTTGGCGTCGGATGAAGCTTCGTACGTGACCGGCGCCGACTATCCGGTCAACGGTGGCCTGTACATGGGTTGAGCCCGTCTCCACGCAAGGCGTGGACCGCCTCCCCCACGGAGTGCGCGGGGCCGGTGAACCTTCGCTTGCGAGGGGGATCCGGCCCCTTTTTGTTTCTGCATTTTCGGGACGTATTGCCCGACACATCGGCAGAACCGGTGCTATACCTCCAACGCTCGCCGAGCCCGATGGATGAACGGCCGGAATCGCGGATCAAGGAGGTTGGCATGCGTGCATTGCTGATTGCGCTTCTTGTGGTCGCCACCCCGCCACTGGCGGCCACCCCACCTGCTGCCACTGCGGATGAGGCGGATGCAACATGGCGGCTCGTGGAACGCTGGTCCTTGCAGCTGGCACGCTCTGACCTTGTCGCGCAGCTATCGCCACTGGCGCCGGCCGGCTCGCGCTCGGAAGCAAGAAGGGGCCGGGGCGACAGCGCCACCATTGATCTGGCGCCCTTCGTGGTCGCCGGGAGGATCAAGGGGCCTTCTGGCCAGATCTACACCGATGCGTCGGGGCGAATCATCAAAGGCATCACGCTGCGGCTGAGCGGCGCCTGCATCTCGCGAAAGCAGATGGGTCGTCGCTACCCCGACTTCAACGTCCTTTCCGTGCCGTCAGGGCATAGCCTGGACGAGTCGACGGTGTTCGGCACGGTAGTGAACGGCATCCAGATCGGGTTCTCATTCTCCGAACATGACCGTGACTGCATGGACCAGCTCAAATTCAGCTGGCCCGGTGAGCGCTTCTGATTCCCACCGGCCTACCACCATGACGAACATGTTGCAGGACACGCACGGCGGCCCTGCACCGTTCGTTGGTTTTCCGTAAAGAAGGTTTCATGTTCCGTTCGCATAGTGGCCATGCACCGCGCACGCGTGCCGGTGACCACCCCCAATGCAACGGACCACCATGCAGACCCGACACCTGACGATCGCCGTGGCGATCGCGCTCTCCGCCGCCGCCAGCGCCCATGCCGCCACCGCCGCCGATACCGGCGCCAGCACCGATGCCGCACTGAGCGCGCAGACGCTGGATACCGTCTCCGTGATCGGCCAGGGCGAGACCCGCCAGGTGCAGCGCATCACCGCCGTCGACAAGCAGGTGCTGCCGCCGGGCACCAGCGGCCAGAAGATCCTCGACCGCCTGCCGGGCGTGTCGGTGCAGTCCAATGATGCCTTCGGTGCCAACGAGGAATCGCAGACCATCAGCCTGCGCGGCTTCGACAAGAGCCGCCTCGGTTACACGCTGGACGGCATTCCGCTGGGCGACAACAGCTACGGCAACTACAACGGCCTGAGCATCGCCCGCGCGATCATCGCCGAGAACCTGGCCGGTGCCGAGCTGTCGCAGGGCATCGGTTCGCTGGGCGTGGCCTCGACCAGCAATCTGGGCGGCACCATCCAGTACTTCTCGATGGACCCGTCCACCGAATTCGGTGGCCGCGCCAGCGTCACCGTTGGCGACGACAGCCAGCGCCGTGGCTACCTGCGCGTGGATACCGGCGACATCAACGGCTTCTCGGCCTACGTGTCCGGCGTGCACCAGGACCAGGACATGTGGGCCGCGCCGTACCAGAACCAGACCACCCGCCAGTTCAACGCCAAGGCGGTGTGGAACGTCGGCGATCACCGCTTCGGTGCGTTCGTGGCCACCTCGCGCGCCAGCCAGGCCAACTACGCCTATCTGTCCAAGGACATGCTGGCCCGCGGCCTGGGCTATGACTGGAACATCTATGCACCGGACTGGGATCGCGCCGTCGCCGCCGCGTACTGCGCGCCGGGCACCTACAACAAGGCACGCTGCGCCTTCAGCGGCGGCGTCAACAGCATCGACGACGCGTACTACCAGAGCCGTGCGCTGCGCGACGACAACCTGTACTCGGTGGATGCGGACCTGCGCCTGGGCGAGCAGGGCCGCCTGAAGCTGCTGGCCTATCACCACGACAACCGTGGCCAGGGCCACTGGTGGGCACCGGGCCAGCCATCCTACCCGGGCACCGACAAGATGCTGCCGATCTCGATCCGCAGTACCAACTACACGATCAACCGCGATGGCCTGACCGCCGCATTGTCGTGGACGGTGGGCATCCACGAACTGGAAGCCGGCCTGTGGTACGAGCAGAACGACCACAACGTCTCGCGCAACTTCTACTACATCAGTGGCCCGTTCCTGGACGACGTGTATCTGAAGAACCCGGACCGCCTGCTGTTCAACCAGGACTTCGACATCCGCACGCGCCAGTTCTACGTGCAGGACCGCATGCGCTTCCTGGACCAGCGCCTGACCGTGGATGTGGGCATCAAGAGCCCGAACACCCGCATGCGCGCCACCGCCCAGCCGGGCGTTGAAACCCGCATTGCGTCGGGCACGCTGACCGCCAAGGAATCGGTGCTGCCGCAGCTGGGCCTGGGCTTCAAGCTCAACGCCAACAACGAGCTGTTCGCTTCCTATGCCGAGAACATCGCCGCCTTCGTCGGCGGTGGCAGCGGCGGCCCGTTGCAGGTATCGCCGGAATCGTTCGCGGCCAGCGCCGGCCTGGAGCCGGAGAAGTCCAAGAGCCTGGAAGCCGGCTTCCGTACCTTCGGCGAGAAGTACCAGGCGTCGATCGCGGCCTACAACGTCAAGTTCGACAACCGCCTGCTGTCGCTGAACCCGTGCTCGAGCATCGAGGTCGGCACGCGCCCGGAGTGCGTGACGCGCTTCATCAACGTCGGCTCGGTGAAGAGCCACGGTGCGGAGCTGACCTTCATCCTCAAGCCGATCGACGGTCTGCAGTGGTACAACGCGCTGTCCTGGAACAAGACCACCTACGAGGATGACTACACCTCGGGCGGCGCCATCGTACCGGTGGCCGGCAAGATCACGGTGGATACGCCGCAGCGCATGGCCTCCAGTGAAATCAGCTGGAACCGCGATGGCTTCTTCGCCAGCCTGCGTGCCAAGTACACCGGCAAGCGCTACTACACCTACACCAACGACCAGTCGGTGCCGGGCGTGACCACCTTCGACGCCGGTGCGGGCTACGACTTTGGCCCGGGCCTGGGCCTGCGCAACGTGCGGGTGTCGTTGAACGCGACCAACCTGACCAACAAGCGCTACGCCGGCCAGCTGAGCTCGTTCGCGCCGACCGATCCGAAGGGCACGCGCTATGCGATCCATGCGAGCGCGCCGCGGCAGTTGTTCATGACGGTGGCGGCGGAGTTCTAAATCAAAAGCGGGCGCTGCGGCGCATCAGTACCGCAGCGGGGCGAGGTGGGACGGGCCGAGGCAGGACACGCCGCAAGTACGTCCATGTAGGCTCGGTCGGCGCATCCATGCGCCTCACGGTCCTGCCTCGGCCCGTCCCACCTCGCTCGACAATCCCCTGCGCCGGCGCGGAGGCAATGGAAAGCAAGAGCAAAAGCAAAGCGCCGGGCATTGCCCGGCGCTTTGCTTTTCAAGCTCTTCAAGCGCAATTCCTCTGGTGGACCTGCTGCCGCGCCCGCAGGAAATTGTCTGGAGGAGGCGGGGCACCCTGGTCAGGACCGTTGGCGCCATGGGCCAGTCGCATGCGACTGGCGGGTTGGGCAGGACGCCCAACCCCGGTCTTGCCGTGTGCGCAGGACGGCGCACGCGAGCAAGGCGCCATCGAGCACCATGGAGGGGCTTTTGCGTGTCCTGGCCAGGGTGCCCCGCCTCCTCCCAGCCGATAGCAGGCAGGCACAGGAGGATCCGCCAACGCATTTCATTCCGGCGCCAGCTGGTCCATTCGTATCCGGTTGGCAAACAGCGAGAACGCCAGCATGCCGGCCAGGCCGTTCGCCCGGCTCATCCAGTGCGGCAGCCAGCGAGGCGGCTTCAGCACCCCCGACTCGAACAGCGGCGCGAACGCGATCGCATCGGTCAGGCTCATCTTGCCCGCGAACAACCAGCGGCAGACCTGCAGGCGGTCCTCGGCCAGCATGTGGCGGAAGAAGGTGTGCACCGATACCAGTCCGCGCAGGTACACCGTGTCCTTGGTGAAGGCGAGGCCGCCACTCGGCGGTACCCCACGGAACACGCGCTGCGCCGAGGCGAAACTCTCTTCCGGGTTCTGTCCGGCATCGCAGAAGTAGCGGAATACCTCGATGAAATCGGCGCCTTCGCGCGCCATGGCGATCGCTTCGGTACGCAGGCTGATGCGCTTCAGGCGCTCGATGTCGATGCTGCCGGTGATCTGTTCGGCGAAGGTGGCCAGCCCTTCCTGGGTGGCCGTTACCCGCGGCGACGACAATGCCAGGCTGGGCAGCACGGGTTGTTCGCGGCCATTCAATGCGGTCAGCGAATGCACCAGCGCTTCGTGGTGGAACAGCTGCGCGCGGTCGTAGGCGCTGAAGCGCGCACTGGTGCGCAGCCGGATGCGGGTCGGGCCGGCAGCGGCCTTGGACACCAGTTCCGGGTCGAGCTGCACCTGGATGATGCGCGATTCGAAGAACGCATCCAGATCATTCTGCAGCTGCAGCTGCAGGGCGATGGCCGAGACCGGCACCTGCTCTTCCGGCGCCAGCAGTTCGTGGTCCAGTTCGGCGGCAATCTGGATGAAGTGGCGCGCCGCTTCGCGCGTGCTCGGGCCATTGCCCGGCAGCGGCTGCTCGGGGGCGCCGAACAGCTGCACCGAACAGGTATCAACGGCGGCGGTGCCCAGCCCTTCCAGCAGCTGCGCGGCCAGGTCCCAGCTCTGCGCTGACTGCCGCACGTAGTGGCCCAGCGGATGAGTGTCGTCGCAGTCGGCGGCGATCGAGCCCAGCGCGCGACGTTCTTCGCTGAAGTCCAGCCGTGGGTAATCCACCTTCGGCAGCACCGGCTGGCCACGTGCCACGCTGTCCAGGAACGGTGCCTGCACCGTTGCCGGCCAACTGGTCAGGCCCAGCAGGCGGATGCCTCCCACGGCCTCGACCAGGCGCGCATCGAGCGCTGCATGGTGGGCCACGTCACGGTCCAGCGTCGCAGTCGGTTCCATGCGCGGACTATAGCGCCCTGCCCTTGCTTTGGTAGGTGCCAACGTTGGTTGGCATCCGCCGACGGCGGGCTTCGGACACACCCGTGCCAACCAAGGTTGGCACCTACCAGGAGCGGGCAGTTGGCACCCGCCCGAAGCAGGCAGAGGCGGGTTCATTGCAGGGGTCAGCGCCCATTGCGGCGCAATGGGATCCGACCCCGCGGTACCGATCAGCGCCTACGCGGCTTGCCTGCCGGGCGGAACTGCTGGCCCTTGCCCTTCTTGCCGCCACGCTCCTGCGCGGTCTCGGCCTGGCGCACCGCCAGCTTGGCGGCGGCGGCGGCCACTTCTTCCTTCAGCTTGAAGTAGTTGAGCAGCCGGCTCTCTTCGATCTCGCCCGCGTCGATCGCTGCGCGTACGGCACAGCCCGGTTCCTGCTGGTGCTTGCAGTCGTTGAAACGGCACTGCGCGGCCAGCGCTTCGATATCGGCGAAGCCACCTTCGGACAGCGTCTCTTCACCGGTCGGCTTCAGCTCGCGCATGCCGGGGGTGTCGATCAGGCAGGCGCCCATCGGCAGCGGCATCAGCGCGCGATGGGTGGTGGTGTGGCGGCCGCGCGAATCGTTCGCGCGCACCGCGTTGGTCTTCATCCGCTGCTCGCCGAGCAGGGTGTTGGTCAGCGTGGACTTGCCGGCACCTGAGGAACCGACCAGCACCACCGTGCGGCCCGGGCCCAGCCAAGGTTGCAGCACCGCCACGCTGTCGGCATCCAGACCGTTGATCGCATGCAGGGCGATACCCTGCATCTCCAGCTCTTCCAGCACTGCCAGTGCGTCCTCGCTGTATTCGGTCTGGTCGGCCTTGGTCAGCACCACCACCGGTTCGGCACCGCCACCGCCGACCAGCAGCAGGTAGCGCTCGATGCGGCGCGGATTGAAGTCGGCATCCAGGCCGCAGACGATGAACACCGTGTCGATGTTGGCCGCGATCACCTGCTGGTGGTAGTGCTCACCGGCGGCGCCTCGCTTGATCGCGGTGCGGCGTGGCAGCAGCGCGACGATGCGGATGCCGTCCAGCAGCACCCAGTCACCCACCGCCGGCCGTTCATGGCTGGGGAAGCGCGGGCGCTGCCATTCCGGCAGCGACTCGGCCTTGATCGACGCATCCGGGCCATCGGCCACCACGTAGTGGGTGCGGTGCTGTTCGATCACCCGCGCCGGGCGGGCCTGCGGATGTGCGGCCATCGCGGCCTGCCAGTCGGCCTGCTGCGCCGGGCCCGGCCAGGGCCAGCCAATGGTCTGCAGGGCGATGAAATCGGGGGTCTGGGTCATCGCCGCCATTCTACCTGTGCCGGCGCCCTGCCAGCCCAGCAATGACGGGCCCGGCGCCCTTGCCATGCATTGCAGCAATTCCGGTAGGATGGAAGCCCCATGCCTTTTGACGGCCCAGCTCCCATGTCCACCAACTCGCCCAAGCCCCTGGCCATCCGCGAGCGCCTTTCCGAAGTGCGCTACGAAATCCGCGGAGAACTGGCGCGGCGAGCCCGGGAGCTGGAGGCGCAGGGCCGCAAGCTGATCAAGCTCAACATCGGCAATCCGGGCGCTTTCGGCTTCCGCGCGCCGGAGCACCTGCAGCGTGCGATCGCCGACGACATGGGCCGCACCGACCCGTACACCCATCAGCAGGGCCTGCCGGTGGCGCGCGAGGCCATCGCCGGTTACTACGCCCGTCGTGGCGCACCGGATGCGCACCCGGACCGCGTGTTCGTCGGCAATGGCGTCAGCGAGCTGATCGACCTGTCGCTGCGCGCGCTGCTCAACCCGGGCGATGAAGTGCTGGTGCCCTCGCCGGACTACCCGCTGTGGTCGGCCTCGACCATCCTCAACGATGGCCGCCCGGTGTACTACCGCTGCGCTGCCGAGAACGGCTTCCAGCCGGACCCGAGCGAAATCGAGACGCTGGTGTCGTCGCGCACCCGCGCCATCGTGCTGATCAACCCGAACAACCCCAGCGGCGCCAGCTACCCGCGCGAACTGCTGGAGCGCGTGGTCGAGATCGCACGACGCCACAACCTGCTGTTGCTGGTCGATGAGATCTACGACCAGATCCTGTACGACGACGCGGTGTTCCAGCCGGTCGCGCCGCTGGCCGGCGACCATCCGTGCCTGACCTTCAGCGGCCTGAGCAAGGTGCACCGTGCCTGCGGCTGGCGCGTGGGCTGGGCCCACCTCAGCGGCGACGACGCGCGCCTGGGCGACTTCCGCGCCGCGCTGGACCTGCTCGGCGCGCTGCGCCTGTGCGCCAACGTGCCGGGCCAGTACGCCATCGAAGCCGCGGTGAACGGCCCGGACACCATTTCCGAACTGTGCACGCCGGGCGGCCGCCTGTATGAAACCCGCCGCGCGGTGATCGAGGCCTGCGAAGCCAGCGAACACCTGTCGCTGGTCGCGCCGGCCGGCGCGCTGTACGCGTTCCCGGCCGTGGTCGGCGCCGCCGCCAAGGGCTTCGACGACCATAATTTCGCGCTGGACCTGATGAACAACGACGGCGTGCTGGTGGTGCCGGGCTCGAGCTTCAACGTGCCTTACCGCCATCACTTCCGCGTGACCCTGCTGCCGGAGGCGTCGGTGATGCGCGACGTGTTCGCCCGTATCGACCGCGCCCTCGCCCGCCGTGCCGAAGACGCCACCAAGGTGGTGCCGCTGAAGCCCCGCCGGTCGGTGGCTTGATCGATGGGCTTGTCGTATCTGGCCCTGGGCGATTCCTACACCATCGGTGAAGCGGTTGCGGTCGAAGGCCGCTGGCCGCACCAGCTGGCCGCCGCGCTGCGTGCGCAGGGCATTGAGCTGTCCGACCCGCAGACCATTGCGACCACCGGCTGGACCACCGACGAACTCGATGCTGGCATCGATGCGGCCGCGCCGCAGGGGCCGTTCGATTTCGTCAGCCTGCTGATCGGCGTCAACAACCAGTACCGCGGGCGTCCGCTGGACGAATACCGCAGCCAGTTCCAGGCGCTTCTGCAGCGGGCGATCGGCTTCGCGGGCGGTGATGCTGGCCGCGTGCTGGTGCTGTCCTTCCCCGATTGGGGTGCGACCCCGTTCGGCGCCAGCAGCGGACGCGACCTGGCCGCGATCGAGATCGAGACCGACGAGTTCAATGCCGCCGCCGAGGTGATCAGTACCCGGCACGGTGTGGCCTTCGTCGACATCACCGACATCAGCCGCGCGCAGGGCGAAGACCCGACGATGATCGCCGAGGATGGCCTGCACCCTTCGGCGCGGATGTACGCGCTGTGGAGCAAGCGGGCGTTGTCGGTGGCCGCGCACCTGCTCGGCGCAGCGGACTGAGACGATGGGCGGCTTGCCACGGACTGGCGCGCCGCTGCCCTGCACTGCACTGACGAACGCACAGGCGCGTTCCATTGCCGAGGCGTTCCGCCCGGTACGGGTCTGGGGCAACCGCAGCGATTACTTCTATACCCGCAGCAAGCTCGGCAGCGATCCCCTGTACGGCGGCGCGCTGCAGCAGCTTCCCGATGACGGGCATCCGGTATTGGACCTGGGCTGCGGGCTGGGGTTGTTTGCCCACGTGCTGCGCCAGCGCGGCGACACCCGGCGCTACCTGGGTGTGGACCTGGATGCCGCCAAGATCGCACGCGCCCGGCGTGCTGCCACCCAGCTTGACGATGTGCACTTCGATTGTCTGGACCTGCAGGCGCCGCTGCCGGCCCGGGCCGGGCACGTATTGCTGCTGGATGTGCTGCAATACCTGGAAGCGGGTGCGCAGCAGGCGCTGCTGCGCGCCGCCAGTGCGCGTGTTGCCCGCGGTGGGCGCCTGCTGCTGCGTACGCCCCTCGCCACCGGCGATGGCCGCGACCGCACCACGCGGGTGGCCGACCGGCTGGCCTGGCTGGTCGGCTGGATGGACACGCGACCCTGCCACTACCCCGATCCGAACGTGCTGCAGGCGACGCTGAGCGAAGCCGGATTGCAGGTGACGGCACCGCGCCCTCTGCATGGACGCACGCCGTTCAACAGCTGGTTGCTGGTGGCCGAACGCCCCGCGTTGTAGGGCCAAGCGCAGCATGTGCCAGCGCTGCGCGCCGCCGTCCGAACATCGGCTCGGGCGCTGCAGGATGGGCGCCGACCCTTGTAGCGCCGAGCCAATGCTCGGCTGCCCTGCGACGTCTTCCGGTGCTGCGCACCGCCGTCCGAACATCGGCTCGGGCACTGCAGGATGGTCGCCAACCCTTGTAGCGCCGAGCCAATGCTCGGCTGTTCTACACCACCAGGGCTCGCCGTCACGGGACCGGCAGCTGCGCCTTCAATCCACGCTCGTCCAGGGCCTGCAGCACGCGCTCGATGATCTCCAGGTTGTGGCCGTGTGCGGCCCCCTCATGCAGCAGCACGATGGCGCCCGTGCGCAGGTCCGGCAGCAGGCGGTCGAGCACGCCCTGCGTGGTGCAGCCGACCCCGTCGTAGCCGCGCGCGCTCCAGCCCACCCGGACCAGACCCAACCGCTGCAGCACCGGTGCCACGAATGGGTTGGTCATGCCCACCACCGAGCGGTACCAGCGCACCGGCTGCCCCCCCAGGTCCTGCAGCGCGTGCTGGCAACCTTCTATCTCGGCGCGCATCGCCGCTGGGCCCAGCCGCCAGAAACGTGCCTGCGGGTGGCTGTGGCTGTGGTTGCCCAGGTCGTGGCCACGGCGCAGGATCTCGGCCACCAGTTCCGGCTGCGCCAGCGCACGTTCCCCCACCAGGAAGAAGGTGGCACGGGCCTGGTGGCGGTCCAACAGGTCGAGCACGGCGCGGGTTTCCGGGCTGGGGCCGTCGTCGATGGTCAACCAGACGCTGTTGCCGGCATCCGGCACCCGGCTCAGCACCGGTGCATAGAAACGGCTGTTGGGCAGGAATACCGGCACCACGAACAGCGCATGGCTGGCCACCAGCAGCGGCAGGCCCCACTGCCAGCCGGCCAGTGCCCAGGCCAGGATCACGGCCAGTTGCGACGCCACCAGCCAGGGCAGCCACCGCCAGGGGCGTGCCGGGATGCGATGCAATGTTCCTGCGCTGCTCATCCCCCATGATGCCATGGGGGTTAGAATTGATGATTCGAATTCCCGGAACCCCGACGTCCATGTCCCTCGATCCCGCCCTGCGTTCGCGCATCGAATCCATCCTCAACGCCAACCGCGTCGTGCTGTTCATGAAGGGCCAGCCGTCGATGCCGCAGTGTGGTTTCTCGGCCAAGGCCGTGGGCGCCTGCAGGACCTCGGCGTCGAGTTCGCCCACGTCAACGTGCTGGCCGATCAGGAAATCCGTGAAGGCATCAAGGCCTACGGCGACTGGCCGACCATCCCGCAGCTGTACATCGACGGCGAACTGGTCGGCGGCAGCGACATCGTGCTGCAGATGGCCGCCAGCGGCGAGCTGAGCAGCGTGCTGGGCCTGGCCGCGCCGGACCGCACCCCGCCGAGCATCACCGTGACCCCGGCCGCCGTGGAAATGCTCAAAGGCGCGCTGGCCGACGCCCCGGGCGCCGCCCTGCAGCTGAGCATCGACGCCGGCTTCCAGCCGAACTTCCAGCTGGCCCCGCATGATGAAGGCGCCATTGCCGCCGAGTCCAACGGCCTGCGCGTGCAGTTCGACCTGGCCAGCGCCCGTCGCGCCAACGGCATCACCATCGACTGGGTGGACGACATCCGCGGCAAGGGCCTGGCCATCGACAACCCGAATGCGCCCAAGCCGGTGCAGGAAATCAGCGTGCGTGATGCCGACGACCTGGTGCGTGCCGGCAACATCACCCTGGTGGACGTGCGCCCGGCCGACGAGCGTGAGATCGCCGCCGTGGGCGTGCCGTTCAAGACCTTCGACGGCAACGGCCGCGCCGCGCTGGAAGCCCTGCCGAAGGACACCGCGCTGGCCTTCATGTGCCATCACGGTGGCCGCAGCGCGCAGGCCGCCGAGCAGTTCCGCGCCCTGGGCTTCACCAAGGTGTTCAACGTCACCGGCGGCATCAATGCCTGGTCGGAAGACGTGGACAACGGCGTGCCGAAGTACTGATCGGCACTGAAAAAGGGGACGGAGGGGATTAAGTCGTTTATGGCACAAACGACTTAATCCCCTCCGTCCCCTTTTTCTTAGCCGGCAAATCCGCCTTCGGCCAGGTAATCGAGTTCTTCCGGCGAGGGAATGCGGCCGAGCACGGCATTGCGATGCGGGAAACGGCCGAAGCGACGGATGATGTCGCGGTGCAGTTCGGCGTACTGCAGGTATTCCTTGTCACCCAGCACATCGAACATCGCCACCGAACGGTCCTGGTCCAGCGGATCCTCGGAGTGCTCGAACGGCAGGTAGATGAAGGCACGCAGCTTCGGTACCAGCTGCAGGTCCAGCCCTTCCTCGATCGCGCGCATGGCGTAATGCCGCGCCAGGCCATCGGTGGCATAGGAGTGGGCGGTACCGCGGAAGCAGTTGCGCGGGAACTGGTCCAGCAGCAGCATCAACGCCAGCGCGCCTTCGGCACTGCCCAGCCAATGCTCGCGCGCGCGCGACGCCGCAGCGTAATGTTCATCCAGGAACAATCCGCGGAACTGCGCGTCGAAGGCATCGTCGCGGGTGAACCACTTCGCAGGGCCCGCTTCCTTCCAGAAATCCACCACTTGCGCGGCAACGTCCATCACCTACTCCCCAGGGCCGGCGCGCCGCGCCAGGCCATCATCATCATTCGTCGAAGCGCAGGTGGCGGACCGACTTGCCGTTGCGCCGGATAAGCTTAAGCGCCTCGATACCGATCTGGATATGGTTTTCCACGAACTGGGAGCTGACCTTGGCGTCGGAGGCCTCGGTCTTGACCCCGTCGGGGATCATCGGCTGGTCCGAGACCAGCAGCAGCGCGCCGCTGGGGATGTGGTTGGCGAAGCCGGCGGCGAACACGGTGGCCGTTTCCATGTCGATGGCCATGCAGCGCATCGCCCGCAGCCGTTCCTTGAAGGCCTCGTCGTGTTCCCAGACCCGGCGGTTGGTGGTGTAGACGGTGCCGGTCCAGTAGTCGTGGCCGAGATCGCGGATCATGGTCGAGACCGCACGCTGCAGTGCGAACGCCGGCAGCGCCGGCACTTCCGGCGGCAGGTAGTCACCCGAGGTGCCCTCGCCCCGGATCGCAGCGATCGGCAGCACCAGGTCGCCCAGCTGGTTCTTGCGCTTGAGGCCACCGCACTTGCCCAGGAACAGCACTGCCTTGGGCATCACCGCCGACAGCAGGTCCATGATGATCGCGGCATTGGGGCTGCCCATGCCGAAGTTGATCATGGTGATGCCATCGATGGTGGCGCTGGCCATCGGCCGGTCCAGGCCGATGATGGGCGCCCCGGTCAGCTCGGAAAAGGTATGCAGGTAGCCGCCGAAGTTGGTCAGCAGGATGTGCTGGCCGAACTGGTCCAGGGGCACGCCGGTGTAGCGCGGCAGCCAGTTGTCGACGATTTCCTGCTTGCTCTTCATGGCCAGTCCGGTACGGCGGGGGGCCGGGTATTTTCGGGCACGCGGCCGGTGCCGTCGAGCCACCGTCGGCAGGCCTGTGAAGAAGGTCACTTGGCAAGCCCGCCGCCTCCGGGCTAGCGTCGAAGATTGGACCGGACTGCAAGGGGAACTGCATGGCATCGACGTTGTTGCGCGCCGGGGTAGCCCTGGCACTGCTCTCATTGAGCACGGCTCCGGCGGTGGGCGCCTCGCGCTTCGTCGCCGATCCCTACCCCAGCACCTACCAGGCGCATCCCGATGCGCCGGTACTGATCCAGAACGCCACTGTGCTGACCGGCACCGGCCAGCGCCTGGACAATGCCGACGTGCTGCTGCGCGAGGGCCGTATCGTTGCCGTCGGGCCCCAGCTGCAGGCCGACGACGGCGTCACCCGCATCGATGCACAGGGCAAGTGGGTCACCCCCGGGCTGATCGACGTGCACTCGCACCTGGGCGTGTACCCCAGCCCCGGCGTCGGCGCGCACAGCGACGGCAACGAGATGACCGCGCCGGTCACCGCCAACGTCTGGGCCGAACACTCGGTGTGGCCGCAGGACCCCGGCTTCGCCACCGCACTGGCCGGCGGCGTGACCAGCATGCAGGTGCTGCCCGGCTCGGCCAACCTGGTGGGTGGCCGCGGCGTGACCCTGAAGAACGTCCCGGCCGTCACCTACCAGGCGATGAAGTTCCCCGGTGCACCCTGGGGCCTGAAAATGGCCTGCGGCGAGAACCCCAAGCGGGTCTATGGCGAAGGCAAGGGCGTGACCCCGGCCACGCGCATGGGCAACGTGGCCGGCTATCGTGCCGCCTTCATCGATGCCGCCGACTACATCGCCAAGAACAAGCCGAAGCCGGCCAAGCGCAAGGGCTGGTTCGGCAGCGACAAGGGCGACAGCGCGGGTGATGCCGGCGGCAAGCGCGATCTCAAGCTGGACACGCTGGCCGGCGCCATCGAAGGCGACATCCGCGTGCACATCCACTGCTACCGCGCAGACGAGATGGCCACCATGCTCGACCTCGCCAAGGAATTCGGCTTCAAGGTGGCCGCCTTCCACCACGGCGTGGAGGCCTACAAGCTGGCCGACCGGCTGGCCGCCGACGGCGTCTGCGGCGCACTCTGGGCCGACTGGTGGGGTTTCAAGATGGAAGCCTTCGATGGCATTCCGGAGAACATTGCGCTGGTCGACCGGCCGAAGAACAGCTGCGCCATCGTCCATTCCGATTCACCCGAAGGCATCCAGCGCCTGAACCAGGAAGCGGCCAAGGTGATGGCGTCCGCGCGACGCGCGCGCATGCCGGAGATCACGCCCGAGCACGCCATCACCTGGATGACCGCCAACGCCGCCAAGGCGCTGGGCATCGAAGGGCAGACCGGCACCCTGGAAGCCGGCAAGATGGCCGATGTGGTGGTCTGGAACGGCAACCCGTTCAGTTCGTATGCACTGGCCGAGCAGGTCTTCATTGATGGCCGCAGGTTGTACGACCGCAGCGCACCGGCGGCGACGCCGCGTTCCGATTTCCAGCTTGGCCAGGAGGTGCGCTGATGGCGGCGCTCAAGCAGTTGGTGCAGTCTGCCGCGAAGGGCAGCCGGGCATGGCTCGGTTCTACGGTCATGGCGTTGTCTTGCATCTGCGCATCCGCGCAGGCGCAGGACCTGCTGGTGCGCAACGCCACGGTGCATACCGCCAGCGCGCGCGGCAGCCTGCAGAACGCCGATGTACTCGTGCAGGGCGGCATCATCCGCGCGGTGGGCAGCGGGCTGTCGGCACCGGCTGGCGCAACCGTGGTGGAGGCCAATGGCCGCCCGCTGACACCGGCGCTGTTCGGTGGCATCACCGAGACCGGGATCGAGGAGGTCCTGGTTGAAACCAGTACCGTCGACAGCTCGCTGAAAATGAGCGATCAGCCATTGCGACCCGAGTTCGACGTGACCCTGGCCTACAACCCGGCCTCGGTACTGATTCCGGTGACGCGCCTGGAAGGCATCGGCTTCACCGCACTCGGCGCGACCCCGGGCGGTGGCTTCGTCGCCGGCCAGGGCGGTGTGATGCGACTCGATGGCAGCATCGACCCGATCGGCCCGCGTGCCCTGTTCCTGCGCATCGGCGCGGCAGCCTCCGAACTGACCGGGCATTCACGCGCCGCGCAATGGATGCTGTTGCAGCAGATGATCGACGAAGCACGCGGACAGGTGGCTGCGGACTCGCCGCACGCACTGCTGACGCCGGCCGGGCGTCGCGCACTCAGCCGCTACCTGGCCGGCCAGGGCCGCATCGTGGTGGAGGTGGATCGCGCCGCCGACATCCGCCAACTGCTGCGCTGGGCCACCCGCGAAAAGGTGAAGATCGCCATCGCTGGTGCCAGCGAAGCGTGGCAGGTGGCGCCGGAGTTGGCCGCTGCGCACGTGCCGGTGTTCGTCGACGTGCTGGCCAACCTGCCGGCCAGCTTCGACCAGCTCGGTGCCACCCTGGAAAACGCCGCGCGCCTGCAGCGTGCCGGCGTGGCGGTTTCCTTCGCGCAGCGCGGCGACGCCACCCACAACGCGCGCAAGATGCGCCAGCTGGCCGGCAACGCGGTGGCCAACGGTTTGCCGTGGGCCGACGGCCTGGCCGGGCTGACCCGGGTCCCGGCGCAGGCCTTCGGCGTGGCCGACCAGATCGGCAGCATCGAGCCGGGCAAGCGTGCCGACCTGGTGCTGTGGGAGGGCGACCCGCTGGATGTGGCGCACTACGCCGAACAGGTCTGGCTGGGCGGACGCGCGATGCCGATGCGCTCGCGCCAGACCGAACTGCGCGACCGCTACCTGCAGCGCAACGCGCAGCCCTGACCGCACACGAGGACACACCGATGGCGACATTGCGCTGGTACTTCGACTTCGTCTCACCCTATTCCTACCTGCACTGGCAGAAGCTGAAGCAGTTGCCACAGTTCGGGCAGATCCAGACCGTGCCGATCGCCTTCGGTGCGGTACTGCATCACCTGGGCAACCTGGGCCCGGCCGAGATTCCGGCCAAGCGTCGTTTCATCTACCGCCAGCTGCTATGGAACGCACAGGCCGAGGGCACGCCGCTGCACTTCCCGCCGGGCCACCCATTCAACCCGCTGTCCGCCCTGCGCCTGTGCCTGGCCGCTGGCGCCGGCACGCAAGCGGTGGACGTGCTGTTCGACTGGATCTGGCGCGAAGGCCACGCGGGCGACAGCCCTGAGGCCCTGCGCGAACCGGCCGCGCGGCTGGGTATCGAGGATGTCGCCAGTGCCATCGCCGACCCGGCGGTGAAGGAGCAGCTGCGGCGCAACACCGAGGCCGCAATTGGCACCGGGGTGTTCGGTGTGCCGACCCTGGCGATCGACGGGGAACTGTTCTGGGGCAACGATGCGCATCCGCTGATGGCCGCGGTACTGGCCGATCCGGGCCTGCTGCAGCAACCCGAATGGCAGCGTCTGGCCAGCCTGCCGGTGGCAGTCCAGCGCAGCCGCTGAGCGGGGCGTGGCGCGTTTCCCTCGCGCGCCACGGCAGATTTTGAGATAGATTTCACGTTTCCGAACCTACTACCGCCCTGGAGGGGGAGCCGCGGATGCGCATCGGAATCGTCGTCGACTCGGCCTGCGACCTGCCGCAGGCCTTCATTGCCGAGCACAACATCGTGCTGCTGCCGATCACCGTACGGATCGGCGAAGCCGTGCTGGCCGATCATCGCGATGAGCAGGCCACCCTGAGTTTCCTGCACGCGCATGTGGCCGAACATGGCGCCGAGGCGGAGACCATCCCCTTCAGCGTCAACCAGATCCGCGACCTGTTCCTGCAGCAGCTGGTGATCGATTACGACCACGTGTTCTGCATGACCATCACCAAGACCCGCAGCCCGATCCACGACAACGCGCTGCAGGCCAGCTTCGCCATCCTCAACGACTACAAACCGGTGCGTCAGGCAGCGGGCTACAACTCGCCGTTCGCGCTGCGCGTGCTCGATACCCAGAACCTGTTCGCTGCCCAGGCGGTAACGGCGGTGGAAGCGGTGCGACTGCGCGACAGCAACGCCAGCGTGCAGCAGATCCGCGAACGATTGGAGGAACTGGCGGGCAACGTGCATGGCTACATGGTTACCCGCGACCTGTACTACATGCGCGCACGTGCGCGGCACAAGGGTGACCGCAGTGTCGGCCTGCTCAGTGCAGCGCTGGGAAGCGCACTGGACATCAAGCCGGTGCTGCATGGCTACCGCGGCGAGACCGGGCCGGTGGCCAAGATCAAGGGCTTCGACAACGCCGTGCAGAAGCTGTTCGCGGTGGTCGGCCAACGTGTGCGTGCCGGGCTGATGACACCGACGGTGTGCGTCAGCTACGGCGGCGAACTGGACGAGCTGCGTACCCTGCCCGGCTATGCACAGATGAAGGAGGTCTGCGCCGCCCACGGCGTGACCGTGTACGAATCGGTGATGAGCCTGACCGGCATGGTCAACGTCGGCAAGGGCGCAGTCACCGTGGGCTTCGCCGATGGGCCACATCGGTTCGAATGAGCGCCGGCCACGGCCGGATTCTGCACATCGATTCCACCGCGGTTGTGCCAGTCTTGCCGCACTTCAAGGAGAACTCCATGCCTGCGCAGTACCACATCAGCCTGCCCGACCCGTCCAAGGCCCGCGGCAACGATCCTGACCTGTCCTTCCATTCGCAGGGCGCCGCCGGTTTCGCCGAAGAGCTGCAGGACGCCCTGCGCAGCGGCACGCTGTTCGAGCGCTGGAAGGCCAAGCAGCCCGACCCGGATGCGGTGGAACCGCAGTGGGGCGTGACCGACCCGGATGCCACCGTGACCGGCGAGCAGAAGGACCTGCGCATCAACCTCGTCGCCACCACCCGCATCGACAGTGACGTGTTCAAGCAGCGCCTGCGCCTGCTGGCCGGCAGCCACTGGGAACTGCGCGACGTGCGTTGAGGCTTGGATCTGGTAGTTGCCAACCTTGGTTGGCGCTTCTGGAAGAATGTTGCCAACCAAGGTTGGCAGCTACCCATTTCCTGGTAGTGCCGGCCGCCGGCCGGCAGCCGCACAATCCATGAGAGTGCCGGCCAGCGGCCGGCACTACCAGCCGCCGCCCAGCGCGCGGTAAAGCTCCACCCGTGCGATCGCGGCCGTGGCCTGGCTGTTGGCCAGCGCGGCCTGGTTGTCCAGCGCGATGCGCTGGGTGGTCAGCACGTCCAGCATATCGACCACGCCGGCCTGGTACTGCCGGCGCGCAGCGCCCAGTGCGGTCTCGCTTTCATTCACTGCCACGTGCAGCTGCACCGTGCGCTGCTGCTCGGCACTGTAGCCATCCATGGCGTCGTCCACTTCATGCCAGGCCTGCAGCACGGTACGGTGGAACTGCAGGGCGGACTGTTGCTGCTGCAGCCTGCTCAGCGCGAGATTGGCCTTCAGCCGTCCGCCTTGGAAGATCGGCAGGCTGATCGACGGCCCGATGCTGAAACGGTGCGCGTTCCAGCCATCCAGATCATCCAGCTGCTTGGCCTGGAAGCCCGCGTCGCCATTCAAAGTGATGCGCGGCAGGAAACTGGCCTTGGCCACGCCGATGCCCGCCGTTGCCGCATGCAGTGCCGCCTCGGCACGACGGATGTCTGGGCGACGCTCAGCCAGTTCACTCGGCAGCCCCACCGCTACGGCCGGCAACGCCGGCCAGTCACGGCGTGCATCCTGCAGCTGCGCGTCCAGCGCCTGCGGCGGCTGCGCCAGCAGGAACGCCAGCGCATTGCGCAGCTGCGATTCGCGATGCCGCAACGGCGCGATGCGTGCCTGCAGCGATGCCACCTGCGCGGACGCGCTGGACACCTGCAGCGTGCTGGCCACGCCCTGGCGTTGGCGTGCTTCGGTCAGGCGCTTGATGTCGTGGGCGATGCTGAGGTTGTCCTCGGTGATCGCCAGCAGCTGCCGCGTCGCACGCAGCTGCAGGTAATCACGCGCGGTTTCCGCCAGCAGCGCGATGCGCACTGCGTGTGCATCCTCCTCGGCCATCTGCACGCGCGCGTCGGCCGCTTCCATCTGGCGATGCACGCGGCCCCACAGGTCCAGTTCCCAGCTCAGGCCGATACCGGCCTGGAACAGCCCGTAGTCATCACGGCCGCCGTTGCCGGACGGATCATTCAGGCCCACCTCGCTGTTACGTGCACGCACGCCACTGGCGCTCGCGCTGACGCTGGGCAGGCGATCGGCGGCGGTGATGCCGCGCGCGGCGCGGCTCTGCTGCACGCGGTTGGCCGCCAGCTGCAGGTCCAGGTTGGCCGCCAGCACCTGGTTGGCCAGCTGCCCCAGCAGCGGATCGTCGAAACCGGCCCACCAGGCCGCGTCCTGGTCGATGGCGTTGCCGGCGACGGCCTCACCCTGCCAGTGGCTGGGCAGTTCCGCCTGCGGGCGTACGAAGTCCGGACCCATCATGCAGGCAGCCAGGGCCGTGCACAGGCTGGCCGCAACGAAGGTGCGGAACACGGTGACTGCGCTCATGCGCCCTCCCCGCTCTTGTGGCCCGGACTGTGCTGCACGCTCTGCGCGCGCGCGCGGCTGCCCAGGTCAACGCTGGCTTCCACCGACATGCCGGCACGCAGCTGGTCCAGCAGCGGCTGGCCCGGCTCCAGCACGATCTTCACCGGAATGCGCTGCACCACCTTGGTGAAGTTGCCGGTGGCGTTCTCTGGTGCGACTGCAGCAAAGGTGACGCCGGTGGCTGGTGCAATGCTGTCGATGTGCCCGCGCAGCGGCTTGCCCGGGAATACGTCCACCTTCAGTTCGACCTGCTGGCCGGTCTGCATGCGGGTCATCTGCGTTTCCTGGAAGTTGGCGACCACGAAGGCGCGCTTCAGCGGCACCACCGCAGCCACCGGCGTACCCGGCGTCAGATAGGCACCCACGCGCACGGCGCGACGACCGACGATGCCATCGATCGGTGCACGCAGCACGGTGTGCGACAGATCCAGTTCGGCGCGTGCCTGCGCCGCTTCTGCACGCTGCACCGCCGCCTGCGCGGCCTGCACGCTGGCGCTGAGGATGTCGGTACGCTGGCGCGCGGTCGACAGCGCGGCCTGGCCCTGCTGCAGATGCGCACTGGCCACGGCCTGCTTCGACTGCGCCTGCTGAGCGTTCTGCACGGTACCGGCGCCGTCACGGGCCAGTTCGCGGTAACGCTGCTGGTCGGCACTGGCCAGGGTCAGTTCGGAACGGCTGACATCGACGCTGGCCCTGGCCTGCGCGATCAGCGAGCCCTGCTGGGCCAATGCGGCCTGCGCGTTGGCCAGCTGTGCTCGGGCATTGGCGAGGTCGGCACGCGCCGCCTGCAGGGCGACCTGATAGTCGCGGTCGTCGATGCGGGCGAGCACGTCGCCGGCCTTCACCGACTGGTTGTCTTCTACTTCCACGGCACTGACGAAGCCGGGAATCTTCGGCGCCACCAACGTGTAGTCAGCCGCCACGTACGCGTTGTTGGTGGTCTGATGGCCGCCATCGCGCAGCAGCAGCCAGGCGCCGATGGCCAGGGCCAGCACGCCCAGGCCCAGGCCGGTGTTGAGAGTGGTTCGATTGATCGTCATGAAGGGGTTCCTGCGAAAGGTTCAGGCCACGGCACGTGGCGGATGGATGCGGGTGGGCATCCAGGCAATGAGGGGAATGAAGGCCAGCGCCACCAGTGCGACCACCCAGTACAGGTCGGCCGAAGTCAGCGCCTGTACCTGCGCATGCAGGCGCGCGCCCAGCTGCGGGCCATCGGCCAGCCACGGTTGCCCGCCAAGGCGGTCGACCAGCACGGTGGAATGGAAATGACGGCGGCCCTGGGCGACGGCATCCAGTACGCCGCCGGCGAGCACGGCAGCGAAGCCTTTGACCGTGTTGAACCACGCCGAGGCGAACGGGCCGTCCTGCGGCGCCAGGCCGCCGGTGGCCAGCATCAGCAGCGGCAGCACCGCCATGGGCTGGGCGAACACCTGCAGCAGTTGCACCCACAGGAAGTTGTCACGGATCCAAGCCACGTCCAGGTGCGAGCCCAGCCAGCAGGCCAGCGCCAGCATCGCCAGGCCGGTGGCCTGCACCCAGCGGCAGTCCACCGCGCGGATGTTCAGCAATGCCGCCACCAGCGGCAGCGCGATCACCTGGGGCAGCGCCACCCACAGCAGCATCGGTGCGGTCTGCAGCGGCCGGTAGCCCTGCACGCTGGCCAGGAACCCGGACGGGATCGAGATCACCGCCAGCAGCACGAACAGCACGCCGCCCAGCGTCACCAGCGAGTAGCTGAGATTGCGGTTGGCCAGCAGCTGCAGCTTGAAGAACGGCAGCGGATGGAACCATTCATTGATCATGAACAGCACCATCAGACCGGCACCGCCACCGATCATCAGCGTGATCATCGGCGAGTCGAACCAGTTCAGGCGCGGGCCCTGCACCAGGCCCAGCACCAGCAGCACCAGCGCCGGCAGGCCCAGCAGCAGGCCGACGCCATCGAACTGGGCGAAACGCTCCAGCCGCAGCGGGTCCTGAGGCAGGCCCCAGCCGACCATCGCCATGGCGGCCAGGCAGTACGGCACGATCTGCCAGAACGCCCAGTGCCAGCCCACCTGCTCGACCCAGAACGCGGCCAGCGGCGTGCCCATGCTCGGGCCGAACGTCGCCGTCAGCGCGTACCCGGCCAGGCCGTACAGCTTGATGCCCGGGGGCAGGAAGCGCAGCGCCACGCTCATCAGCAGCGGCGGCAGCGCGCCACCGCACAGGCCCTGCAGCGCGCGCAGCAGCAGGAACACCTGCAGGTTCGGGGCAAGCGGGCACAGCACGCCCAGCACCATGAACCCACCGATCATCGCCAATGCGAAGCGACGCAGCGAGAAGGTGGCGGCGCACCACGGTGCGAACGCCATCGCGCTGACCGACATCGCGCTGTACAGAGCAACAATCCAGCTGCCGTCATCGACGCTGAAACCCATCGCACCGCGGATGTCGGCCAGGGCGACCTTGGTGATGTTCTCGTTGAAGCCCGACACCAGCACCGCCAGCAGCACGCCACACAAGCCGACCAGGACGCGGCGGTCGAGTCCGGGGGCGGCGGCGGGACGGGGCGCTGCGGTGGCCGGAACAGCAGCGGCCGGCGTACTCATCGCCGGGCACCGATCCGTGCAGCACACGGCATGTTGGGGGTCATTGGAATGCGCTCAGTGAAACTCCGGGGAGCGCAGTCTAGGGAGCCGTTACCTTGCGAAAAATGGCGTGACCGGCATCGCAGGCGTGCGTCGGGCGCACGCCCGGAACATCAGCGGCGGATGTCCTCGACGCTTTCGCACATGGTCTTGATCGAGCGCCGCAGCCATTGGTGGGCGGCGTCGTTGTCCAGGCGTGGGTGCCAGGCCTGCACGATGGCCGCCGTGCGCACCGGAATCGGCAGCGGGAACAGGCGCAGGGGCAGGCGCATGCTGACGATGCGCTCCAGCATCACGCTCGGCATCTGCGGCAGGATCAGGTCGGACTCGGCAGCGGCGAAAATCGCACCGTGGAAGGTCGGGCTGATCAGTGCCACGCGGCGCTGCAGGCCGAGCGTGGCCAGGTCGTCATCGATCGGGCCGCGTGGCAGGCCGCGGCGCGACACCGCGATGTGGTCGCAGGCGGCAAAGCGCTCGGCACTGATCTCGCCATCGAACAACGGATGGTCCTCGCGCGCAGCCCCCATGAACGAGGTACTGAACAGGTTCTGCACCTTGGTGTCGGGTGCGTGCTTGCCGGCGGTGCTGATGTACAGATCGATCCGGCCCTGCGCCATCGCATCGTCATCGGTATCGCCTTCGGGCACGAAGCGCAGCATCGCGCGCGGTGCCTGCTGGCGGAATATCTCGCGCAGGCGACCGCCAAAGCCACCGATGAAGACGTCGTTGGCACGCACGTTGAAGGTTCGCTCGAGCACGCGCATGTCCACTTCGCGACCGGCGTTGAAGACGCGGTGGGCCTGCTCGATCACATCGCGGACCTGCTCGCGCAGCTGCAGGGCCCGCGGCGTAGGTGCCAACCCGCGACCGGCGCGCACCAGTACCGGGTCGCCCAGCGCCACGCGGATCCGGCCCAGGGTGCGGCTCATCGCCGGCGCGCTCAGGTTCATCCGCCGCGCGGCGGTGGCCACGCTGCATTCGTCGATCAGCACGTCCAGTGCCAGCAACAGGTTCAGGTCCGGCAAGGGCATGACAGTCTCCAGTAAATCAGATGACTCTACGACACGTGTAACCACCGTGGATTGCGTTATACGCATTCATTGACTGCCGCGCACGGCATGGGTGCGCGCGGTGACATCGGCGACCATCCCCGGCCTGCCAAGGAGACATCCATGTTCACTACCCTGCTGGTCGCCTTGGACGGCGGCCCCCAGCACGCACGCGTGCTGGACCTGGCTGCCGCCATCGCCGGCCAGCGCAGCCGCCTGCACCTGTTGTGCGTGCTCGACCCCGAATTCGCGCTGGCGGCCGATGCCAGCGAAGTCGACCGCATCGAGTACCCGGAAGCCGCCCGCCAGCGCTCGCGGGCCGAAGCGGTGCTGGCCGAAGCCCTGGCCGAGCTGCGCGAGCGCGGCGTCGACGCCATCGCGCAGATTCCCTCCGGCGACCCGGGCGAAGTGATCAGCGAGCAGGCCCGGCGCCTGAAGTGCGACCTGATCGTCATCGGCCACCGCCATCTGTCCCGGCTGGAACGCCTGTTCGAACCCTCGATCGGGCAATGGACCATCGACCACGCGCCCTGTCCCGTGCTGGTGGAAACCCGCGATCCGCAACCCTAGCCCCCATGGCCTCACGTTCCCCGTTGTTTCCCACCCGCGTCAGCTATCGCGCCTTCGGCCGCCAGTTCGGCCGCGGCGAGCAGGCGCTGCTGGGCGCGCTCCGCCAGCTGCACGATCCCGATCTGCAGCCCGACGGCCTCGCCCAGCTGAGCGCGCTCGGGCTCGACCCGGAAGGCTGCAACGCCTTCATCGGCCTGTTGCCACTGCTGGCCACGCCCGCCGCCCCCATCGATCTGCTGCCGGCCGACTCGCCGTTCATTGCCGCCAGCGAACTGGACCTGCTGGTGTGCCTGCTACGCATCGCGCAATGGCGGCATGCGCGGCCCCGCGAAGACGACACGCTGGCACCGTTGCGCCAGCAGTTGGCGCGCTGTGCGATGGCCGTGCAGGCAGCAAACCTGCCGTTGCGGCAGCGCTCGTTGTCACCGGTCGGGCTGAGGCTGCTCGATCCCACCGGCTGGTTGCGGCAGCGATGACCCGGCCGAGCCATCCGTGCGCAATCACGCACCGGGACCAGGCACCCGGCGCGCTCAGCAATCCATCCTGCCGTGCGCGCTGCCTTCGTCGTCGAGCACGTGCGCATGCAGGATCACCTGGTTGCGACCGGCCCGCTTGGCGGCATACAGGCCTGCATCGGCATCCGCCAGCAACTGATCGGCGCTGGCCAGAGCCGGCGGGTGCAGGTAGCCCACGCCGATGCTGATACTGACCGACCCCTGCGGCAACGGCAGCGCTTCCACTGCCTCACGCAGCCGCTCGGCCAGCGCCAGCACGCCCGACAACGGGCTTCCGGGCACGATGACGGCGAATTCCTCACCGCCATAACGCGCAACGCTGTCACCACCGCGACCGGCTATGGCTTTCAGCACCCCGGCCACCGCCTGCAGGCAACGATCACCGGCCGGATGGCCGTGCTGGTCGTTGAAGGCCTTGAAGTGGTCGATATCCACCAGCAGCAGACCCAGTTCAGTGCCGCTGCGTCGCGCACGATTCCACTCGGCCATCAGCCGCGCATCGAATTCACGGCGGTTGGCCACACCCGTCAGACCGTCCTGCCGCGCCAATTGATCCAGCGCCGCTTGGCGCTCCAGCAGATCCGCCTGGAGCAGGACGCTGCGCAGGCCGAAACCCAAGGTAGCTACGACGAAGCCCGCCACCGCCAACGGCCGCGCATGATCAACCACCAGCGTGCCGACCACCAGCAGCAGCAAGGGCAGGATGATCGGACCGGCGGCCTGCACCGTCCGCGCCAGCCGCGGGTGCGGCGTTGTGCCTGCGTCCGGCGCCGTGTCCAGCGTCAGGCAGGCGATCAGCAGGAAAGGTATGTCGATCACCAGATCGTTGAACGCACCGAATGCATCGTCGGATGTGTAATGGTTGATGTAGTAGGCCACCAGCAGATAGGCCATCGCGTACAGCGCCAGTGCGCGGAAGAACCTGCGCCGTTCGGGCACGTCGCCGGCCAGCCAGCGCACCACGGCGAATCCGGCAATACACAGGTTCTGGATATCGAACATGCGTTGCATGTTGGACAATGCGTGGTCGTCGATGTCCACGCGGGCGGCGAACGACTGCGCATGCACGAAGAACAGCACGCCAAGCAGCGCCGCCATCGCCGCATCGATCAGGCTGATGCTGACCCGCTCCCGGCGCGCCCGGGCCAGGATGAACACCAGCGGCACACCGTACAGCACGTACAGGAACAGGCTTGCCCGCGGAGTGAAATCGGCGCGGCCGGCGCCCAGCGCGTCGATCATGTTGAACGCCATGCCGCCGGCCCACAGCAGCAGCGCCAACGCGGTGGCCCGCCAGCCCAGCGCCGCCCGGTCGCGGCGGGCCCGCCACAGGCAGGCGACCGCAGCCAGCAGCGGCGCGCCGGTCAGGAAAACGAAGGAGCCTACCCCGGCGGGGCCAGGCCACAGGGCCAGCACCAGGCCATGGCACAGCACATACAGCAGCGCCAGCACTACCGGCATGCATACCCCCGATCCGCAAGGCCGTCTGCGCGCACGATAGCGCGCCGGCACGCCACAGCGGCGTGATCCACTGCGGCAAAACGACACTCCGAGTGCACCGCGATGGTAGTGCCGGCCGCTGGCCGGCAAACCCGGGGAATCACAGGACCGCAGGTTGCCTGCCAGCGGCCGTCGCTACCGGAACGCCCTCAGCCCTGCAGGGCGCGGGCGTGGTGAGCGATATGCTCGCCAATGAAGCTGGCGATGAAGTAGTAGCTGTGGTCGTAACCGGGCTGCAGGCGCAGGGTCAGTGGATGGCCGGCGGCATCACAGGCCTGCTGCAGGCGCTGCGGCTGCAGCTGGGTCTGCAGGAATTCGTCCGCCTCGCCCTGGTCGACCAGCAACGGCAGCCGCTCGCTGGCCGCCGCAATCAGTTCGCAGGCGTCCCATTGCGCCCAGTCGGCCAGGTTGTCACCCAGATAGGCAGTGAATGCCTTCTGGCCCCACGGCACGTGGCTGGGTGCAACGATCGGCGAGAACGACGACACGCTGCGGTAGCGCCCCGGGTTGCGCAGCGCGATCACCAGCGCACCATGGCCGCCCATCGAATGGCCGCTGATGCCACGCGCATCGGTGGCCGGGAAAATCGCCTCGATCAGCGCCGGCAGTTCCTGCGCCACATAGTCGTGCATGCGGTAGTGCTTCGCCCACGGTGCACGGGTGGCATTGAGGTAGAACCCGGCACCCTTGCCGATGTCGTAGCCTTCGGCATCGGACACGTCATCACCGCGCGGGCTGGTATCAGGCGCAACGATGATCACACCGTGTTCGGCGGCGTAGCGCTGTGCGCCGGCCTTGGTGATGAAGTTCTGCTCGGTGCAGGTCAGGCCGCTCAGCCAGTACAGCACCGGCAGCTTCTGTGTTTCCGCCTGCGGTGGCAGGTACACGGCGAACTGCATGTCGCAGCCCAGCGTGGTGGAATGATGGCGGTAAACGTCCTGCCAGCCGCCAAAACATGCGCGGTGTTCAATGCGTTCCATGGTGCTCTCCTGCGCGGCGCGTCAGCGCACGCGTGCTTCTGGTAGATGCCGACCTTGGTCGGCTTATCCACGCCCGGCGTGGATGCCTTGGTTGATCCGTTCATCCAGCTGCGCCAACAGGCGCAGCAAGGGTTCGACACCGGGCTGGCCGTCCAGGTTGCGGTACGCCGCCACCGCCACGTCACTGCGCGGTGGCCATTGGCCATCAGCGCGGGCTTCGTGCAGACGCGGCAGGAACACCTGCGCCAGCCAGTGCTCGAACGGCATTTCATCGATGCCGAAGGGTGAGTCCACCGCGCGCGGCGGACCCACGTCGCCCTCGACCCAGCCCAGTGCACGCAGGGCCTGCTCGATCGGATCGACCAAAGCCGCGCGAGGATCGTCCGCACGCGGCCCGCGCAGGGCATCGAACCAGCTCACGCCGCGCCTCAGTAATGGACCACCGAACGGATCGACTTGCCTTCGTGCATCAGGTCGAAGGCGTCGTTGATCTTGTCCAGGTCCATGGTGTGGGTGACGAACGGGGCCAGTTCGATATCGCCCTTCATCGCGTCCTCGACCATGCCCGGCAACTGGCTGCGGCCCTTCACGCCACCGAAGGCCGTGCCCATCCACTTGCGGCCGGTCACCAGCTGGAACGGACGGGTGGAGATCTCCTGGCCCGAACCGGCCACGCCGATCACCACGCTCTGGCCCCAACCACGGTGCGCGCATTCCAGCGCCGCGCGCATCACGTTGACGTTGCCGATGCACTCGAAGCTGTGGTCCACGCCCCAGGTGGTCATTTCAACGATGACCTGCTGGATCGGCTTGTCGAAGTCTTTCGGGTTGATGCAGTCGGTGGCGCCGAATTCGCGCGCCAGCTCGAACTTGGACGGGTTGGTGTCCACCGCGATGATGCGGCCGGCCTTGGCCTGGCGCGCACCCTGGATCACCGCCAGGCCGATGCCACCGAGGCCGAACACCGCCACGCTGTCACCTTCCTGCACCTTGGCGGTGTTGTGCACCGCGCCGATGCCGGTGGTGACGCCGCAGCCGAGCAGGCAGACGTGTTCCGGGTTGGCGTCCGGGTTGATCTTGGCCAGCGAGACCTCGGCAACGACGGTGTACTCGCTGAAGGTCGAGCAGCCCATGTAGTGGTACAGCGGCTCACCGTTGTAGCTGAAGCGGCTGGTGCCATCCGGCATCACGCCCTTGCCCTGGGTAGCGCGCACCGAAACGCACAGGTTGGTCTTGCCGCTCTTGCAGAACAGGCACTCACCGCACTCGGCGGTGTACAGCGGAATCACGTGGTCGCCGGGCTTGACGCTGGTCACGCCCTCGCCCACCTCCACCACGACGCCGGCGCCTTCATGGCCCAGCACCACCGGGAACAGGCCTTCCGGATCATCGCCGGACAGGGTGAACGCATCGGTGTGGCAGACACCGGTGTGGGTGATCTTGACCAGCACTTCGCCCTTCTTCGGCGGGGCGACGTCGATCTCGACGATCTTCAGCGGCTGGCCGGGACCAAAGGCGACGGCGGCACGGGACTTCATGGTGGTTTCTCCAAAGACAGGCAATGACAGGATGGGCGGCGCCATGTTGCGCCATCGTTTATTTCAGGTAAGAGCGGATCAACGCGCTCATGTCGCGCACGCGTTCGGCGCGTTGTTCATCGGAGGCCGCAGGCTGGCCGAACTCCTCGCGCAGATGGGCCTCCATCACCTCGGACATCAGGCCGTTGACCGCGCCACGGATGGCGGCGATCTGCTGCAGCACCGGCCCGCAGTCGGCACCGGCTTCCAGCGCGCGGTCCAGCGCATCGCACTGGCCGCGGATGCGGCGCACGCGGGCCAGGACCTTTTTCTTTTCTTCGGGGGAGTGCGGCATGGAGAGGCCACCTCGGAACTATACTGGGGGATAGTATACAAACCGAAGTCACGAACTCAATCCTCGCCGGCTCAATCGAACAATCCCTCACCCGCCAACCGAGTCAGTTCATCCACCACGTAGCGCACCTTGGGCCGCAGGTGGCGCGTCGGCGGCCACAGCGCATGGATGTCGATATGCCGCTGCATGTGCGTGTCCAGCACCGACTGCAGCGCGCCGGATTCCAGGTGGCGGCGTACCAGTGAAACCGGCATCTGGCAGATACCAAGCCCGGCGATGGCCGCTTCAATCACCGCGTCGCCGTCATTGAGTTGATACGGCGCATTCGGGATGAATGTCCCTTCGTCCTCCTCGCTGCCGATCCGCCACCACACCGGTTGCCCATGGCGGAAGCCGACGATGCTGCGGTGCTGCGCCAGTTCCTCAACCGTGCGCGGCACGCCATGTGCCTGCAGGTACTCCGGCGATGCGCAGGTAACCAGCCGCTGGCGCCCCAGCCGCCGCGCCACCAGATGCTCGGCCTGGTGCAGCCCGCCGAAGCGGATCAGCAGGTCGATGCCTTCCTCGACGGGATCGACGAAGTGATCGGTGAAGGTCATGGTCAACTGCAGGTCCGGGTACTGCCGGCAAAGCCGCAACAGCACCGGCAGTACCACCAGCCGCCCGAACGAGGACGGCATGTCGATGCGCAGCCGTCCGCTGGGCAGGCCGGCCGATCCCAGGCAGGCCTCGGCGGCAGAGATTTCTTCCAGCGCCGCCGCACACGACGCGTAGTACGCCTCGCCGTCGGTGGTCAGCGCAATACGCCGCGTGGTGCGGTGGAACAGGCGGACCCCCAGCCGTGTTTCCAGCCGGGCGATGGCCTTGCCCACCGCCGAGCGCGAGATGCCCAGCGCGTCGGCGGCTTCGGTGAAGCTGCCCGAGCGGGCCGTGGTGACGAACGTGACCAAGCCATTCAACGATTCCAGCGGCAGCATCCATCGCGCTCCATTGGGGACAAATAGTCCCGCACCCGGGGAGATCGAAGCGCTTTATGCGCCTGCATGTCAACTCCATCCTGTGTGCATCGCGCCGCTGGCGCCTTCCCCCGCACCGAGATGACCGACATGACCGCCGCGCTGTTCCGCCCCTTCGACCTTGCAGGCACCGCCCTGCGCAACCGCATCGCGATGGCGCCGATGACCCGTGCCCGCAACCCCGGAGCGGTCGCCAACGAACTCACCGCACAGTACTACCGGCAGCGCGCCAGCGCCGGCCTGATCATCAGCGAAGGCACGCCGGTTTCGCCGCAGGGACAGGGCTACATCGACGTGCCCGGCATCTGGTCTGCCGAGCAGGTGGCTGGGTGGAGGCTCGTCACCGAGGCGGTGCATGCCGCTCAGGGCACGATCTTTGCCCAGCTCTGGCACGTCGGCCGCATGTCGCATTCCTCGCTGCAGCCCGACGGTAGGCAACCGGTCAGCGCCGGTACCCGCCCGGTAGCCAGCGCACCGAAGAACACCTCGTTCGTCTACCTGGACGATGGCAGCCGCGGCCACGCCGATCCCACCCCGGCACGTGCACTGGAGACCGCGGAGATCCCCGGTATCGTCGAGGACTTCGCACGGGGTGCCGACAACGCGATCGCCGCCGGCTTCGACGGCATCGAACTGCATGCCGCCAACGGCTACCTGTTCGAGCAGTTCCTCAACCCGCTCATCAACCAGCGTGATGATCGCTACGGCGGTTCGCTGCCCAATCGCGCGCGCTTGATCCTGGACACCGTCGACGCGATGGCCCAGCGCATCGGTGCGCAGCGCGTCGGCGTGCGCCTGGCACCGAACAACCTCACCTTCGACATGCCGTTCTACCCCGACAACGAAGCCACCTATCTGTACCTGGCCGAGGAACTGGGCAAGCGTGGGCTGGCCTATGTGCACCTCAACGACAACCTGCAGGCGGGGCAGTCGGTGCTGGGCGAGGCGTTCCTGCGGCAGTTCAAGCAGGCCTACGGTGGCACCGTGATCCTGGCAGGTGGCATGACCCGCGAACGCGCCCTGCAGCTGGTTGAAGCGGGCACCATCGACCTGGCCGCGTTCGGCCAGCCGTTCATCGCCAACCCGGATCTGGTCGAGCGCCTGCAGCGCAACATCGCGTTGGCCACGCCCGACCGCAGCACCTATTACGGTGGCGGCGAGGCCGGCTACGTCGATTACCCGCGCGCACAGTAGATCCACGCCATGCATGGATGCGATGCAACTCTCGCTGCGAAACGCATCACGGCGCCTTCTCCACCTTGGTCGAGTCCGAATCAAAGGTCAGCACACGGGTGCTGATCTCGCCCCTGGTCGAGTCCTTCCGACTCAGCTCCAGCCGCCCTTGGTTGCCCTGCGCCACCAGGCTGGCGGCAAAGCTGCCCTCGTTGGACAGTGCTGTGATCACGGCGGTGCCATCGGGCGCGACTCTCATGCCCGCCCGATCGCGAACCTTGTATCCCACGCCAACCGGCGCATCCAACGCCATTACCGCGCTGCCGTTGGCCATGGTGCCGATGCCACCGCGCTCATCGCCCTTCGCATCGTAGATGGTCATGCCCGTTGCGCGTGAGTTGCGGGCAATGTCACTGGCATCCTCGGCAATCTGCACGCGCGTGCGCCCTTCACTGTCGAGCACGGTCAGCTTATAGGTGCGGATCTCCGGCACCACGCCGACGTCGGGCGTAGCCACGCTGGTCCCGATCAGGGCCAACGATGCGCCCAGCGCGAACATCGAGGCAGCAAGCAGATTCCTGTGGCGCAGCCTGTGCTCCAGGCGTTCCAAGCGTACGGCTATATCCTGCTCATGCATGTTGCGCTCCCTGTTTGAGTCTGTGGTTGCTCCGTTACTTGCTATCAGCTTCCACGTGGATCACACGGGTGGATGCTCCGCCTTCGGCGGCGTCCACGCGGCTCAGCTCCAGCTGTCCTTCCGCGCCCTGCGCGACCAGCCTGGCGGCAAAGCCTCCGGCGTTGGAGAGGACACCAATGAGTGCCGAACCGTCCGCTCCCACCTTCATCCCGGCGCGATCAGACACGCGATAGCCAACGCCGCGCGGTGCATCCAAGGCAACCGTGGCACTGCCATCGTCGGCGGTGACCATGCCTCCGCGCTCCTGTTCATCGCCATCGAAGATGATCAACCCCGCCACCCGGGCGTTGCGCTTGATGTCCAGGTCCGGCGCGTCCTCGCCGATTTCCACGCGCTTGCGTCCTTCGTGATCAAGCACGATCAGGCGTTGGGTGCGAATCTCCGGAACGATGCCGGCCTCAGGGCTGGCAAAACCGCGACCGGCCAGTACGGTCGATACCAACAGGATGGGCGTTGCCACCAGCAGCCAGCGCCATCGGCCTGCCCGCTGCTCAAGCTTGCGTACGCGCGCTTCCACTTCCAGATCCCGCATGGAATCCTCCCTGGCAACGAGGCCACCGGTCGCAACGACGGAGGGCGCTCCGATCCTGAACTACAGTTCGATCCTAGAGCGTCCATCCGTGCCCAACAACATGACGAAAGTCCCCATGAACTCCGTCACCACTTCGTTCATCGTCAACCTCGACGTGCCCGACCTGGCCGCCGCCGAAGACTTCTACATCCGGGCCTTCGGCCTGCGGATCGGCCGCCGTCTCGGGCCGGAGGCCGTGGAACTGCTCGGCGGGCCAACACCGTTGTACCTGCTGCAGAACGACGCCGGCAGCGCTGCCACCGAAGATGGCGACGTGCGCGACTACGAGCGCCATTGGACGCCGCTGCACCTGGACTGGGTGGTGGATGACATCGAAGCTGCAGTGGCACGTGCGGTTGCGGCCGGGGCGACACTCGAGCAGTCCGTGCGCGAGCGTCGCTGGGGGCGCATCGCCGTGCTGGCCGATCCGTTCGGCCATGGCTTCTGCCTGATCCAGTTCAGTAGCGAAGGCTACGACGTGCTGGTCGAATGACCGTTGCACCACTCACCACGGCAACGGCACCGCTTCGCCGTTGGCGCGCTCGCCGTAGTACAGCGACGGCAGCAGGCGCGAGAGGAAGCTGAACTCGGTGTAGCAGTGCTTGAGCAGGCCCAGCCCGACCGCATCGCCGGCATCGCGGTGCGGATCGGTGCTGTCCAGGCCGAGCACGAAGCGGCTGCGCAGCACGCAGCCAAACGGCGTATCGCGCGCCACGTGCAGCATCTGCCCGTCGCAGGGGTCACCGTTTGCATCCAGGCGGACGTGGTCGCCGAAGCCGATGCGCGCGGCGATCACCGCCGATACATCGCCTGCATCCTGTGCCGCCTGCAGTCGCTCGGGCACCAGCAACGCTCGCGGGTCATGGAACTTCAGGCGCGCCGCCACCGGCGGAATGTCGGCCAGCGATTCCACCGCATGGATGCTGGCGCCGTGGTAGCTGCGCCCGCGCTGCCAGGCCTCGTCCCAGCCGCGATGCTCGACATGATCGACCGGATGCCACCAGCGGATGTGCTGGGTGGTCTCGAAGAAGGTGAACCACCAGTCCAGCATGCGGCCCTTGCAGCCGTGCAGATCGGTGCGCACCGCCACCAGCAGGGTGCCTTCTTCGCGGCGCTGGATGCCGGTCTCCAGATGCATCGGCGCCGGGTCCAGCAGATCGTGGTGGTCCAGCCAGGCGCGAGCGTTCACAGCGGTATCCATCGGGGTGTCCTACGGGTTGGGAGACCCGACAATAAGGAAACGCACACCGTTTCGCAATTGGATGGGTGCGGTAAGATGGGCGCAATGAACAGCACCACCCTGCCCGAACCCACATCACCGACCCGCCGTCGCGGCCGCCCTGCCCGACCGGAAGCCGAAGTCCGCCACGCCGTGCTGCAGGCCACGCTGGAGCTGCTGCTGGCGCAGGGTTACGAGGCCACCACCGTCGAAGCGGTGGCGGCGCATGCCGGGGTGGCGAAGAAGACCGTCTATCGGCATGCCAGCAACCGCGAGGAACTGGTCGGGTTGGCGGTGCGTGAGTGGACGGACGGCTTCGCGCCACAACTGCAGCGCGATGCGCGCAATGCCGACGAGGTGCTGCCGTTGCTGCAGGACATCCTGCACGCGGTGTGCGCACAGGCGCTGTCGGCGCAGGCGGTGCAGGTGTTCCGCCTGCTGGCCACCGATTTTCCCGGCAAGGACGCGCTGCTGCAGGCCTACCTGGACAACGGCATTGAACGCGGCCGAGCGCTGCTGGCCGATTGGCTGGCACGCCAGCAACAGCGTGGGCTGCTGCGCGAGGGAGATCCTGTTCGCATGGCGCGATTGCTGCTCGCGATGGCCGTGGCCGAGCCGCTGCGCGAACGCGTGATCGGCGTGGTGGCCGAGGATGCGCCGGTGGACGCGCACCTGCGTGAGTGCCTGGCGTTATTGGCGCCGGTGTTGCAGGAACCGTAGCGTGGTGCCATCCACGCATGGCGTGGATCTACCGGCCGATCCCGATTCGTTGGTCGGCAATTGCCTGCCCCGGTGGGTGCCGACCGTTGGTCGGCACGCCTGCAGCACCTCACTCGCGCAGCATGTCCACGAACGCGCGCAGCGCACCCGGCATCTGCCGCTGCTTCGGGTAGTACAGCGCGAAACCGGCGAACGGCTCGCTCCAGTCTTCCAGCACCGCCACCATCTGCCCCGATTCGATGTACGGTCGCGCGGTGTCTTCCAGCACGTAGGCCAGTCCGATGCCATCGAGTACCGCTCTGACCACGGTGCCCTGCTCGCACAGGGTCAGCCGCCCGGGTACATCGATCTCCAGCGCCTGCCCACCACGCTCGAACTGCCACTTGTACAGATGCCCGCTGGCGAAGCGGAAGCGGATGCATTCGTGCGCGGCGAGATCACGCGGATGCTGTGGCGCCGGGTGCCGACGCAGGTAGTCCGGCGAGCCGACAATCAGCCCGCGCAGCGGCGGCCCCATCGGCACCGCCACCATGTCCTCGGGCACGAACTCGTGCAGGCGCACGCCGGCGTCATAGCCCTCGGCAACGATGTCGACCAGGCCATCGTTCTCGGTCAGTTCCACCCGCACGTCGGGATGGGCGCGCAGGAAGCGCGCCAGCCGTGGCCCCAGCTGGGTCGGCACCGCGGCGCGGGTGGCGTTGATGCGCAACAGCCCGGCCGGTGCGGCGCGGAACTGGTTCATCTCCTCCAGCGCGTCATGCACCTGCCCCAGTGCCGGTTGCAGGCGCTCGAGCAGGCGCTGCCCGGCCTCGGTCAGGGCCACGCTGCGGGTGGTGCGATGGAACAGGCCTACGCCCAGGCGTTCTTCCAGCGCGCGGATCGCATAGCTCACCGCCGAGGTCGACAGCGCCAGCTCGGCGCCGGCGCGGCGGAAGCTGCGGTGGCGGGCGACCGCCGCGAACGCGGCCAGGTGGGAGAGGTTGTCAGTGGCCATGATTGTGCAGTTTCACTTGATGAATCATGCCGATATCCGGGCTTCTTGCCGCTGGTTACGGGGCGTATTGTAAAACGCCTTTCGACAAACCCTGCAAAGGATTCCCCATGTCCCTCGCCCGTGGTTACGCCGCCCATTCACATACCGACCCGCTGATCCCGTACGAGTTCGAACGCCGCGCGGTCGGCCCGGACGATGTGCGTATCGAGATCCTCTACAGCGGCATCTGCCACTCCGACCTGCACCAGGCCCGCGACGACTGGGGTGGCTCGATCTACCCGATGGTGCCGGGCCACGAGATCATCGGCCGCGTCACCGAGGTCGGCAGCAACGTCACCCGCTTCAAGGTGGGCGACCACGCCGGTGTCGGCTGCATGGTCGATTCCTGCCGCCACTGCGACGCCTGCCAGCACGACCTGGAGCAGTACTGCGCCGAAGGCGCGACCTGGACCTACAACGGCCGTGAACGCGAAAGCGGCGCGCCGACCTACGGCGGCTATTCCGACCACGTGGTGGTCGAGCAGCGCTTCGTGGTGAAGGTATCCGACACCCTCGACCTGAAGGCGGCCGCACCGCTGCTGTGCGCCGGCATCACCACCTGGTCGCCGCTGCGCCACTGGAAGGTCGGCCCGGGCCAGAAGGTCGGCGTGATCGGCCTCGGTGGCCTTGGCCACATGGGCGTGAAGTTCGCCAAGCGCTCGGCGCGCACGTGGTGATGATCACCACCACGCCGGAAAAGGGTGCCGACGCCAAGCGCCTGGGCGCCGACGAAGTGCTGGTCTCGCGCGATGCCGCGCAGATGAAGGCGCACGCCGGCAGCTTCGACTTCCTGCTCAACACCATCCCGGTCGGCCATGACACCAACCCGTACATGGGCCTGCTCAAGCGCGAGGCCACCATGTGCCTGGTCGGCGTGCTGACCGAGCTGGACCCGCCGCTGACCGGCGGCAGCGTGATCTTCGGCCGCAAGCACCTGACCGGCTCGGCGATCGGCGGCATGGCCGAAACCCAGGAAATGATGGACTTCTGTGCCGAGCACGGCATCGTCAGCGATGTCGAGATGATCGACATCAAGAACGTCAACGAAGCCTGGGAACGCATGGCGAAGAACGATGTGCGCTACCGCTTCGTAATCGACATGGCGACGATGAAGAACGCCGCCTGATCCAGGGCGGGTGTGGAAACGAAAAAAAAACCCGGCAATGCCGGGGTTTTTTTCTGGTAGTGCCGGCCGTGGCCGGCGACCCTGCCAGGCTGCCGGCCAGCGGCCGGCACTACCGCAATCCACTCAGTACGCGAACTCGCGGAACACCGGATCCACATCGCCGTGCCAGCGGCCATGGAACAGCGCCAGCTTGCGTTCGGCCGGGGTCAGGCCGGACTCGACGATCTCCTGCAGCACATCCAGGAACTTGCTTTCATCCTGGCCATCGGCATTGCGCGCCGCACGGCGCTTAAGGCCTTCCACGGAAATCTTCACTGCTTCGCGGGCCAGATCACGCACGGTGCCATTGCGGAACGGCAGGTTCATCGCATGCTTCGGCACGCCGTCGCGCAGTGCATGTCGCTCGGCCAGGGTGAAGTCACGCACCAGGTCCCAGGCGGCATCCAGTGCGGTGCCGTCGTACAGCAGGCCCACCCAGAACGCCGGCAGCGCACACAGACGGCTCCACGGGCCACCATCGGCGCCGCGCATTTCCAGGTACTTCTTCAGCCGCACTTCCGGGAACGCGGTGGTCATGTGGTCCGACCAGTCGCGCAGGGTGGGCAGCGCGCCCGGCAGCACCGGCAGCCTGGCCTGCATGAAATCGCGGAAGCTCTGTCCGCTGGCGTCGTGGTAGATGCCATCGCGGTAGGAGAAATACATCGGCACGTCGAGCAGGTAATCGACATAGCGTTCGTAACCGAACCCATCCTCGAACACGAAGTCGAGCATGCCGGTGCGGTCGGCATCGGTGTCGGTCCAGATGTGCGAGCGGTAGCTCAGATAGCCGTTCGGCTTGCCTTCGGTGAACGGCGAATCGGCGAACAACGCGGTGGCGATCGGCTGCAGCGCCAACGACACGCGGAACTTCTTCACCATGTCCGCTTCGGTGGCGTAGTCCAGGTTCACCTGCACCGTGCAGGTGCGGGTCATCATGTCCAGGCCGAGCGAGCCGACCTTGGGCATGTACGCGCGCATGATCTTGTAGCGGCCCTTCGGCATCCACGGCATCTCATCGCGCTTCCACTTCGGCTGGAAGCCCATGCCGAGGAAACCCAGCTGCAGTTCGCCGGCCACCTGCGCCACTTCATTGAGGTGGGTGCCGGTCTCCACGCAGGTCTGGTGGATGGTTTCCAGCGCCGCGCCGGACAGTTCCAACTGGCCGGCCGGTTCCAGCGTCACCGAGGCGCCATCGCGCAGCAGGGCGATCGTGTTGCCGTTTTCCTGCACCGGCTCCCAGCCGAAGCGGACCAGACCGTTGAGCAGGGCTTCGATGCCGCGCTCACCTTCGAAGGTCGGCGGGCGCAGGTCATCCAGGCGGAACCCGAACTTCTCGTGCTCGGTGCCGATGCGCCACTGCGCGCGGGGCTTCTCGCCGGAGGCGAGCACCTCCACCAGCTGCGAGCGGTCGGTAATGGGTGTATCGGCGACGTGGCTGGGGCTCGACAAGGGGAGGGCTCGCTGGACAGTGGCGGGGGATGTGGGGCCCGGGGCCTTCCATCGCAAGGGCGCACTATAGCGTGGCGACCGGTTGCGTCATGCGACGGTGACGGGTTTCAGCATCCTACCGACGCCCTCTTGACCCTCGTACACTCAAGGCCATGAGCCGCCATTCACGACACCCCGAACTGCACCGCTCCGAGCGTGTCGGCTGGCTGCGTGCCGCCGTGCTGGGCGCCAACGATGGCATCGTCTCGGTGGCCGGCCTGGTGGTCGGCGTGGCCGCCAGCGGCGCCTCGGCTGCGACCATCCTGGCCACCGGCGTGGCCGGCACCGTGGCCGGCGCGATGTCGATGGCCGCCGGCGAGTATGTCTCGGTGCAGACCCAGGCCGACACCGAAGACGCCGACCTGGCGATGGAAAAGCGCGAACTGCACGAAGATCCGCACAGCGAGCTGGAAGAGCTGGCCGCGATCTACCGCCACCGCGGCCTGGAGCCTGCGCTGGCACGGCAGGTGGCCGAACAGCTTACCGCCCACGATGCGCTGGGCGCCCACGCACGCGACGAGCTGGGCATCACCGATACCCTGCGCGCGCGCCCGCTGCAGGCGGCACTGGCCTCGGCCGGGGCCTTTACCTGCGGCGCGACACTGCCGGTGCTGACCGCCCTGCTCGCGCCGGTGGACAAGGTTGCGATGATGACCACGGCCAGCACCCTGCTCGGCCTGTGCCTGACCGGCGCGATGGCGGCTCGGGCCGGCGGCGCACCGCCGGTACGCGGCGCGATCCGGGTGATGTTCTGGGGCGCACTGGCGATGGCCGCGGCCGCCGGCGTCGGTCGCCTGCTCGGCGCGCACGTGACATGACCGCCATGCTGCCCCCGGCCACCGCACTGCTGGCCGAGATGGCCAGCCTGGCCGGCTGCGCACGCGCCGAAGGTTATGCCTGCATCACCGCACGTCGCGAACATGGCGCCAGCTCGGTGGAGATTCCGCAACCGCAGTTCGCGATCCTGCTGGAAGGCCGCAAGCAGGTGCGTACCGCACACCAGTCGCTGGAGTTCGTTCCCGGCGACATCCTGCTGCTGACCCAGCGTTGCCGCATCGACGTGGTCAACAGCCCCGATCCACGCACTGGCCGCTATCTCAGTGCCATCGTGCCACTGTGTGCCGAGGTGCTGGCAGCCGCACGCACGCTGTGGAGCGAGGAACTTCCCGCGCCGGGCCAGTCGATGGCGCGGTTGCCGTTGATCGAACACGCCACGGTGCTGCGCCAGTGGCGCCAGTCGCTGCAGGACGGCCGCTACAGCGAAGCACGATTGGCCCTGGCCTCACTGGTGCTGACGCTGTGCCGGCAGGGCCATGGCAACCTGCTGCTGCCGCAGGCTCCGAGCCTGGGTGAACAGATCCGCGACCGCATCGCCGCCGAACCGGCACGCGACTGGCAATCGCGCGACGTGGAAGAGCAGTTCGCGCTGAGCGGCGCCACCCTGCGCCGTCGACTCGCCGCCGAGGACACCAGCCTGCGTCAGCTGCTCACCGAGGCACGGTTGGCGCATGGCATGCAGCTGCTCTATACCACCGACCTGCCGTTGAAGACCGTCGCCGCACGCGCGGGCTACCGGTCTGCGGCGAGTTTCAGCAAGCGCTTCGCCGAGCAGTACGGACTGGCTCCCACAGACATTTGAGGGGGTTCGGCAGGGCTGCGCCCTGCACCCGCCGAAGCGAGAGCAAGAGCCGGAGCAACAGCAACAGCAACAGCAACAGCGTGCATTCCGTGGGATGGCGGGACGGTGTGGGTGGGCAGGACACGCCGTAAACCCGTCCCTGGGGGCTCGATGGCGCCATCCATGGCGCCAACGGTCCTGCCCACCCACACCGCCCCACCTTCGACAGGTTCACTCGGCTGTTGGCAACTGCGGCTTTGTTCCGCGCGGCTGTTGGTAGGTGTCGACCTTGGTCGACACATCTGTCACATATCGAATGAGTCATCCACGCATGGCGTGGATCTACTGTATCGACCAAGGTCGACACCCACCGGGGCAATACGTCGTTCCAACAGATCGCGGAAAACTGTCGAAGGCGGGGTGGGTCCGGTTGCGGGGGCGTGAGCCGCATGGATGCGGCGACCGAGCTTACATGGATGTACTTGCAGCGTCCCCCGCAACCGGACCCACCCCGCCATCCCACAGGAAACCAGTTTTTGACGTTGCTTTGGCTGCGGCCGTTGCCTCTGCGGGTGCAGGGCGCAGCCCTGCAGACAACACCCCTTCCCTGAGCATTCCGCGTAGTGGTTTGAGCGCCGCGCACACATCGGCCACGGCACGCTATGCAGCAACGGAATCATCCGTCGTCCACCGAGAACCGCCATGACCCTGCGTCACCTGCCGCTGCACGGCGCCCTGCTGTTGGCCCTGTCGTCCCTGCCGCTGGCCGCACTGGCCGAAGCCACCTCGCCCGCCCCCACCCAGCAGGTGCCCGGCGTCTACCACCAGCGCGTCGGTGCGCTGCAGATCACCGCCCTGTTCGACGGCGTGGTCGCGCTGGGTCGGCAGGAAGTGGTGGACGTGCCGCCGACGCTGGTCAGCCGCCTGCTCGAAGGCCGCTATGTACCTGAGGACAAGAAAGGCCTGCAGACCGCGATCAACGCCTTCCTGGTGCGCCAGGGCAACCACCTGACCCTGGTCGACACCGGCACCGCGCAGTGCTTTGGCCCCGGCCTGGGCCAAGTGCTGGGCAACTTGCGCGCGTCCGGCGTCGACCCGACCGAGGTGGATGAGGTGCTGCTGACCCACGCCCATCCGGACCACCTGTGTGGCGTGCTCGATGCACAGGGCAAGCCGGCCTATCCCAATGCCACGGTGTGGCTGTCCAAGGCCGATGCCGATTACTGGCTCAACCCTGCCAGCGAGGCCACCGCGCCGAAGGGCGTGCGCTTCGCCTTCCCGCTGGCACGCAACGCGGTGGCGCCGTATCAGGCCAGCGGCCACCTGCGCACCTTCAGCCCCGGCGATGCCCTGCCCGGCGGCGCGGTGGCGATGGACACCCATGGCCACACCCCCGGCCATGTCTCCTACCGGTTCGACAGCCAGGGCCAGTCGCTGCTGGTGTGGGGCGATGTGCTGCACTTCCACGCCGTGCAGTTCGCGCATCCGGAAGCGGCATTCGAGGCGGATTCGGACCGCAAGGCGGCCATCGCCAGCCGGCGGGGGCTGTTGCAGCAGGCCACCGCCAATGGTTGGTGGGTGGCCGGTGCGCACCTGCCGTTCCCCGGCCTGGGCCATGTGCGTGGCGAGGGCAAGGCCTATGCGTGGGTGCCGGCGGAGTATTCGCCGTTGTGAGGGTATGCCGACCAAGGTCGGCACCCACCGATCGGGTAGCGCCCGGCTGCCAGCCGGGCGACCGGCAATGCCTTATTCCAGCCCCAGCCAACCACCGATCACGCCGCGGGCTTCGTCCACGCCGGTGCGGTCTTCGCCGGAGAACACCTGCACGCTCACGCTGTCGCCGTAGGCCGATTGCAGCTCCTTGCGCACCTTCTGCAGGGACTGCATCTGCTGGCTGCGGCTGAGCTTGTCGGCCTTGGTCAGCAGCGCGTGCGCCGGCAGGCCACGCTGCACGGCATAGGACAGCATCTGCCGGTCGTAGTCCTTCAGCGGATGGCGGATATCCATCACCACCACCAGGCCCTTCAGCGCCTCGCGGGTGCGGAAGTACTTGTCGATGAAGGCCTGCCAGTGCGCCTGCAGGTCCAGCGGCACCTTGGCGTAGCCGTAACCGGGCAGGTCGACCAGATGCGCTTCCGGGGTGACCTGGAAGAACACCAGCTGCTGGGTCCGGCCGGGGGTCTTGGAGACACGGGCCAGGGCGTTCTGGCGGGTCAGTGCGTTGAGCGCACTGGACTTGCCGGCGTTGGAGCGGCCGGCGAAGGCCACTTCGGCCCCTTCGTCGGGCGGCAGCTGCCGCACGTTGTGGGCCGAAAGGTGGTAACGGGCGCGTTCGATGAGCAATGACATGTGCATAGGATCGCATGTTGCTGCACCGCGCGCCCGGCCCAGGGCCCTCCGCCGGGAAAATGCTGCACTGCTGCGTTGACCGGGTGCGGAAACGGCGTTGATAATCCGGGCGATGCCGGCGGCCACCGCCCGGCCCGGTCCATACGGAGCTTCAGCATGCGCCACGCTCGCGTTCTTGCCGTATCCGCCCTTGCCACTGCTGTAGTCGTTGCCGCTGCTGCGTTCGCGCAGACCACGTTGACCCCGCTGCCCGACAACGGGCCGATCAACACCGCCTCGCTGGAGGTGGATTTCAGCAAGACCCACTGGGGCGATGCCAAGGCCGGCCAGACCAAGGCCTCGGCCTGCGCGGCCTGCCATGGCGCCGACGGCAACTCCACGGTGGAGATGTACCCGTCCATCGCCGGCCAGAGCGAACGCTACGTCGCCCAGCAGATGGCCCTGATCGCCAATGGGCAGCGCAGCTCCGGTGCGGCGGTGGCGATGGTGCCGTTCGTGCAGAACCTCACCCCGCAGGACATGCGCGACATCGGTGCGTTCTTCGCCACGCAGAAGGCCACCGCCGGCATCGCCGATGACACGGCGGTCACTGACGGCCCCTACAAGGGCATGAAGTTCTACGAGATCGGCCAGCAGCTGTACCGTGGCGGCGATGCCAAGCGTGGCCTGCCGGCCTGCATGGCCTGCCACGGCCCCAGCGGTGCCGGCAATCCCGGACCGGCCTATCCGCACCTCGGTGGGCAGCACGCCAGCTATGTCGCGCGCCGCCTGCAGGAATACCAGGCCGGCCAGACCAACGAGACCGACAAGGCGCACTTCCAGATCATGGCCACGGTCGCGCAGAAGCTCAGCGAGCAGGAGGTGCAGGCGCTGTCGAGCTACCTGCAGGGCCTGCACAACAAGGCCGACGACGTGGCTGTGACGACCACGCCGGTACAACCGGCTGCCGCGCCCTGACCACCGCTGGTCGGCCCGGGCCGCCACCGCGGCCCTCGCCTGCGGTATGTTTCCTTCACGCCGGCGACCGCGCCGGCGTTGCTTTTTTCAACGGAGATGCGTGTCGATGAGGTTGATTTCCCGCCTGATGTTGTCCGTGCTGGTGCTGCTGCCCCTGGTGGCCTGCGCCGCAACCCCCGCCAATGCCCCGCTGGTCGAGGGCAAAGACTACGAACGCATCGCCCAGCCGGGCCCGTTCCAGCCGCTGGCCGGCAAGATCGAGGTGGTCGAGGTCTTCGGCTACACCTGCCCGCACTGCGCCCATTTCGAACCGCAGCTGGAAGCCTGGGCGGCCAAGCTGCCGGCCGACGTGCGCTTCACCCCGGTTCCGGCGGCCTTCGGCGGCGCCTGGGACGCCTGGGCCCTGGCCTACTACGCCGCCGACGAAGTCGGCGTGGCCAAGCGCAGCCACGCGGCCGTGTTCAAGGCCCTGCACGAGGACGGCTCGCTGCCGATGCAGAACGTCTCGGCCGATGAGCTCGCCACCTTCTACAAGGCCTACGGCGTGACTCCGGACCGTTATCTGCAGGCCCTGCGCGGCGACGCCGTACAGAAGAAGGTCGACGCCGCCCGCGCGTTCGCCCAGCGCACCAGGATTCCGGGCACCCCGGCGATCATCATCAACGGCCAGTACCTGGTGCGTGGCAACAGCTTCAACGACCAGCTGCGCATCGCCTCGGCGCTGATCGCCCAGGCCCGCGCCGCCCGCGGCCGCTGAACCAACGCCCACCATCGACACGGCGCTGTCGCCGCCGCATGTCATCATTTCCCTCTGGCCGGCGCCTGACGCCGGCCCCACCTTTCCAGATGCTGGAGACGTTTCCATGAAGATCCGTTACGCCCTCGCACTCGCAGCGCTGCTGCCGATCCTGGCCGCCTGCAAGCGACGATGGCACCGCCAACACCTCCGCGGCTCCGGCCGAACCGGCGGCCGCGCCGGCCACCACCGAACCGGCGGCGCCTGCCGCTGGCGCCGAGGGCGCTGCCCCGGCCGCTGCCGAAGGCGAGAAGGCCGCGACTGAAGCGGCACCGGCCGCTGCACCGGCCCCGACCACCGCCGCACTGACCGGCCCGGCCCCGGTGGAAGGCGCTGACTACCAGGTGATCCCGAACGGCCAGCCGTTCCAGCCGGCCGCCGGCAAGATCGAAGTGACCGAGATCTTCGGCTACGTCTGCCCGGCCTGCGCCGCATTCCAGCCGCTGGTCGGCCCGTGGAAGGCCGGCCTGCCGAGCGACGTGAACTTCGTCTACGTGCCGGCCATGTTCGGCGGCACCTGGGACAACTACGCCCGTGCCTTCTACGCCGCGCAGACCCTGGGCGTGCAGGAGAAGACCCACGAAGCCCTGTACGCTGCCATCCATTCGCAGAAGACCCTGAAGGGCGAGCGCGGCACCGATTCGGTTGACGACATCGCCAAGTTCTACGGTGCCTACGGCGTGGATCCGAAGCAGTTCGCCGCCACCATGGGCAGCTTCGCAGTGAATGCCAAGACCAACTCGGCCAAGCAGTTCGCCCAGCGCAGCCAGATCAGCGGCACCCCGTCGATCATCGTCAACGGCAAGTACCTGGTGAAGGGCAAGAGCTTCCCGGACATGCTGCGCATTGCCGACCACCTGATCGCCCGCGAACGCGGTGCGGCCCAGGCTCACTGATCCAAGAGAAGCACTTCCCGGCCGTGAATTCCCCCCGTACACGGACCCTGCGCTTGCTGACGGCCAACATCCAGGCCGGCTCAAGTACCCGCCGCTACAGCGACTATGTGACCCGCAGCTGGTCACATGCGCTGCCGGCGGGTCGCAAGCGCAGCAGCCTGGACGCGATCGCCACCCTGGCGCGCGAACATGACATCGTCGGCCTGCAGGAGGCCGACCCGGGCAGCCTGCGCTCGGGTTTCACCAACCAGACCCACTACCTGGCCCAGCGTGCCGGCTTCAACTACTGGAGCCATCAGCCGAACCGGCGCATGGGCGGGGTCGCCTCCAGCGCCAATGGCCTGCTGAGCAAGCTGGAACCGGTGGAAGTGCAGGACCACGCCCTGCCCGGCCGCATCGGCGGGCGCGGCGTGCTGCTGGCCAAGTTCGGCGAGGGTGCCGATGGTCTGGCGGTGGCAGTTGCCCATCTGTCGCTGGGCGCGGGCTCGCGGATGTCACAGCTGGGCTTCATCGCCGAGCTGCTGTCCGACCACCCCAACGCAGTGCTGATGGGCGACTTCAACTGCCTGGCCGAGCGCCCGGAAATGCAGGTGCTGTACCAGAAGACCCGGCTGCAGCCCCCGGGCTGCATCGTACCGACCTTCCCCAGCTGGCGCCCCGACCGCGCCATCGACCACATCCTGGTCAGCAGCGGCCTGCAGACCCGCACCGTTGAAGCTGTGCCGGCCGCGTTCTCCGATCACCTCGCCCTGGCGATGCAGATCGACGTCCCGGCCGACGCCCTGCGCTGAACCGCCCCCCTGGTAGGTGCGGACCGTTGGTCCGCACGCTTCGCGCCGGCCGCCGCCTGGCGCCCCCCTAAATCAGGGCATAAACGACTTAATCCCCTCCGTCCCTTTTTTCAGGCGGTGACCGGTACCTTCAACCGCCGCGCGGTCATCGTGCTGCCCACCGAGGCCAGCACCGTGCAGCCGATCGCCAGCCACTGCAATCCATGCAGGTGCTCGTGCAGCAGCAGCATCGCCCACAACGCGGCCACCGCCGGTTCCATGCTGATCAGGATGCCGAAGGTCTCCTTCGGCAGGCGCTTGAGCGCCATCATTTCCAGCGACATCGGGATCGCGCTGGAGACCAGCGCCACCAGCAGGCCGGCCGCCAGGATTTTCGGGTCCAGCAGCGCGGCGCCGGCATGCACCACGCCCACCGGTACCACCACCAGCGACGCGGCCAGCAGCCCCAGCGAGACCGAATGCCCGGCGTGCAGATGGCCAGCACGCTTGCCGAACACGATGTACAGGCCCCAGCACGCGGCTGCGCCCATTGCATACAGCACCCCGGCCGGGTCCAGCGCCGGGCCACCGCCCAGCGGCAACAGCAGCAGCAACCCCACCACCGCGCAGCCCACCCAGACGAAGTCGATGGGGCGTCGTGATGACAGCATCGCCACCGTCAGCGGCCCGGTGAATTCGATGGCCACCGCGATGCCGAAGGGAATCGTGCGCAGGGCCATGTAGAACAGCAGGTTCATCAGGCCCAGGGTGAGCCCGTAGCGCAGGATGGTGATCGCATCCACGCGGCTGGTCTTCCAGCGCCATGGCCGCCAGAACAGCAGCAGCAACAGCGCCGAGAAGCCCACGCGCAGCGCGCTGGTGCCCTGGGCGCCGATCAGCGGGAACAGGTGTTTTGCGTAGGAGGTGCCGATGGCCAGCGAGGTGACCGAGCCAAGCACCGCCAGCGCCGGCAACATCGGCGCGAGTCGTGAGGTCTGCATGGGCAAAGTCTATTGCGCCGGCGCCGAGCACTTGGCTCAATTGACAGCCCGTTCGTGCAACTTCTGCTCGCCATGGCCACCGCCCCCGTGCTCGACAGCTTCGATCGCGCCATCCTCGACCTGCTGCAGCGGGACAACACCCTGCCGCAGGGCGAAATCGCCGAGACCGTGCACCTGTCCACCCCGGCTGTGCAGCGCCGCATCAAGCGCCTGCAGGACAGCGGCGTGATCGCAGCCAATGTGGCGGTGGTCGCTGCAGCCAAGGTCGGGCGACCGCTGACCATCATCGTGGAGGTGCGCGTGGTCAGCGAGCAGCGCGAACGCGTGGCGCCGTTCAAGCGCCGCGTGCAGGACGACCCGGCCGTGCAGCAGTGCTACTCGATCACCGGCGATGGCGATTTCCTGCTGCTGCTTTCGGCGGCGTCGATGGAAGAGTACGAGGCGATCACCGAGCGCCTGTTCGGTGGCGATGACAACATCGAGCGCTTCCGCACCTCGGTGGCACTGGGCACGTTGAAGCGGAGTTTCGAAGTCCCGCTGACACCGGCTCTGTAGCGTCGAGCCAGGCTCGACTGCCTTTTGACCGCAAAGCTGAAGCAGTCGGGCGTGGCTCGACTCTACACTTCGAAACCATGAGTACACCGCCCTCCCCTGCCCACCACCTTCGCCGCTGGATGCTGCGCAGCCTGTGGCTGGCCATCGCCCTCGTCGCCGCGATGACGCTGTGGAACAGCCCATGGGCCGCTGCACCGAAACTGCTGTGGACACTCTCTCGTATGCCGCCGGCCACGCAACTGCCGGTGCCGGTGGACGGCGTGCGGCCACGCCAGATCGCCGATACCTTCGGTGCGCCACGTGGCCGCGACCGCTCCCACGCCGGCATCGACATCTTCGCCAAGCGCGGCACGCCAGTGCGCAGCGCCACGGCCGGTGTCGTTGCGGATGTCAGCGAGCGCGGACTCGGCGGCCGCCAGGTGTGGGTGATCGGGCCCGGACGCGAACGCTACTACTACGCGCATCTGGAGAACTGGGCCGACGGCCTGGCACGCGGCCAGGTGGTGCAGCCCGGCGATCTGCTCGGCCATGTCGGCGACAGCGGCAACGCCAAGGGCACACCGCCGCACCTGCACTGGGGCATCTACGGCTCGAACGGCCCCCGCGATCCGCTGCCATTGCTGCACTGACCGCCACCGCGTACCCGCGGACCGATCTGTTCATGATTTGTAAATAGGAATAGTTCGTATTACCATTTCTTTCGTTTCCGGTGGTGCCAGGACGGCCTGCCCGCCCTTCCCCTACCCGTAGCGCATCGCCTCCTGGATGACGGCCGAACGCGCGTGCTCGTCCAGGACCCCCATGACCCGTCCCGCCTTCCGTACCCTGCAGCCGCAGCGGCTGTCCGTTGCCGTGCTTGCTGTGCTCTGTTCCGTGGCCCCGGCCGCCTTCGCCGCCACCGCCGCCGATCCGACCACGTTGGACAAGGTGGTGGTGAAGGGCGAGCGTGCCGAAGGCTATTCGGTGCGCCGCACCTCGGCCGGTACCCGCTTCGACCTGACACCGCGCGAAATCCCGCAGTCGGTCAGCATCATCAGCCACCAGCGCATCGAAGATCAGAAGCTGGACGACATCATCGACGTGCTGGCCAATACCACCGGCGTGACCAGCACCCAGTCCGACAGCGAGCGCACCGAGTTCTACGCGCGCGGCTTCTACATCGATGCCTACCAGTTCGATGGCCTGCCGACGCAGATGGTGCAGAACTGGAGCTACGGCGATTCCGGCCTGGACCTGGCGCTGTATGACCGCGTGGAAGTGGTGCGCGGTGCCACCGGCCTGCTCAGCGGCGCCGGCAATCCGTCGGCGTCGGTGAACCTGGTGCGCAAGCACGCCGACAGCGCCGAGCTGGCCGGCAGCGTCTCGGTGAACGTGGGCAGCTGGGGCCGCACCCGCACCACCGTGGACGTGGGCAGCGCGCTCAACGCCAGCGGCAGCGTGCGTGGCCGCGTGATCGGCAGCTACCTGGATACCGACGGCCAGATGGACCGCTACAACCAGCGCAAGACGCTGGGCTACGCCGTCATCGACGCCGACCTGACCCCGGATACCCAGCTGAGCGTGGGCTACGACTACCAGCAGAAGCGCGCCAATGGTGCGACCTGGGGCGGCTTCCCGATGCTGTACTCCGATGGCTCGCGCACGGGCTACGACGAATCTTTCAACGCCAGCCCGAACTGGACCTACTGGGATACCACCAGCAAGCGCGCCTTCGCCACCCTGCAGCATGCCTTCAGCAATGGCTGGAAGTTCAAGGTCGGCGCCACCCACGATGAGACCAAGGCCGACGACAAGCTGTTCTACCCGGCCTACAACGACTGGACCAGCGGCGCGTCGTACTTCGACAAGACCACCGGCGCGGGCATCTCGCCCTCGGCGGGCTTCTACAACACCGAGCGCAAGGTCACCGGCGTGGACGGCTATGTCGACGGTCCGTTCCAGCTGTTCGGCCGCGAACATCAGTTCATGGCCGGCCTGAGCTACAACAAGCGCGAGTACGCCAACTACGGCGACTACCAGGTCGGTGGCGCGGGCCAGACCTGGGACCCGTTCGCCAGCTATCTGAACTGGACTGGCAACATCAGCGAGCCGAACTGGAACCCGCTGGCACTGGCCAGCGAAGGCACAATCACCCAGAAGGCCGGTTACGCCGCCGCACGCCTGTCGCTGGCCGATCCGCTGAAGCTGATCATCGGCGCCCGCTACACCGACTGGAAGAGCGAAGGCGAAGGCGCCGACCGCGCGCACAAGGTCACCACGCCGTATGCCGGCCTGGTGTTCGACATCAACGACACCTACTCGACCTACGCCAGCTACACCGAAATCTTCCAGCCGCAGACGCTGAAGGACCGCAACGGCAGCTACCTGGAACCGGTCGATGGCAAGAGCTACGAAGTGGGCGTCAAGGGTGCCTGGTTCGACAACCGCCTGAACGCCTCGCTGGCAGTGTTCCGCATCGAACAGGACAACGTCGGCCAGTCCACCGGTGAGCCGGTCATCGGCGGTACCGGCGGCGAAACCGCCTACCGCGCCGCGCGTGGCACGGTCAGCCGTGGCTTCGAGTTCGAGCTGAACGGTGAACTGGCCCCGGGCTGGAATGCCACCTTCGGTGCGTCGCGCTACGTGGCCAAGGACATCAACGGTGCCGACATCAATACCAACCTGCCGCAGACCGCGCTGAAGCTGTTCACCAGCTACACCCCGCAGTCGCTACAGGCACTGACCTTCGGTGGCGGTGCCAACTGGCAGAACCGCATCTACTATCCGGTGCCGGCCTACGGCCGCATCGAGCAGAGCGGCTATGCACTGGTCAGCGCCTTCGTGCGCTACCGCATCTCGCCGGAGTTCAGCGTGCAGGCCAACCTCAACAACCTGCTGGACAAGAAGTACCTGTCGCAGATCAACGGCTACGGCGCGTTCGGTGATGGCCGGAATGGCTCGCTGACGTTCACCTGGGCGTTCTGATCAGGCGCGGGGCACGATCGCCCCGCACCTGTAGAGCCGAGCCCACGCTCGGCTGATTCTCTGAGCCGAGCGTGGGCTCGGCTCTACACCAGCAAGGCAGCGCCGGAACTGACCGGCACTGCCACCGTTACATCAGAAGCGCAGGTCCGCGCGCAGGTACCAGTAGCGGCCACGCGGGATGTCATAGGTCGAAGCGTCGTAACCGTTCAACGAGCACGACAGGCAGATCGGCGGATCCTTGTCGAACACGTTGTTCAGGCCGGCCGTCAGCTGCAGCCCCTTCATCCAGTCGATCTTGTAGCCCACCTGCATGTCGTGGAAGGTGGTGGCCGACAGTGTGTTGGTGCCTGCGGCCTGGTCGCTGCACACCGGGAAGGCAGCAGCATCACCGCAGTTTTCGGTCAGCTCAGAGATGTGCCGTACGGTCCAGTTGGCACTCCAGCGGTCCAACGTCCAGCCGATGCTGGCATTGCTGGTCCATTCCGGAATCGAACTGTCAGCCACTTCCACACCCGGCTTCTGCGGCTGCTTCTGCCCGGCCGCGCCGGTGGCCTCGTAACGCCCGACGAAGGTGTTTTTCCAACCCAGCTTGAACTGGCCGATGGAGGTCTGCGGCAGGGTCCAGAACAGGTCCACGTCCCAGCCATCGGTCTTGATCGACCCCAGGTTGGTCAGGCGGTTGTTGAAACTGCTGACCGCACCGGTGCTGGCACGGGTGATGCCATTGCAGTAGATCGGATCCAGCGTATCCACGCACAGGTCCAGCTGGGTCTGCGCGTTGATCGCCTGGATCGCACCGTCGATGGCATGGCGGTAGAAGGTCACCTCCACATCGAAGCGCTCCGACCACGAGGCGTTGTTGCCGAACCACGGGCTCCACACGAAACCGGCACTGAAGCTGCGCGAGCGTTCCGGCTCCAGCTCGCGGTTGCCGCCGGTGGTCACCGAGATCTGCGAGTTGGCCTGCTGGAAGCCGGCCGGCACGCCCAGCGTGGCACAGTTGGCCGCGCTGCCACGCGGCGGCGTGCCGCCCAGGCCCACCGAGCACGGGTCGAACAGCTGCAGGTCGGCACGTGCCGCCGAGCCGTACAGTTCACCGATCGACGGTGCGCGGAAGCCCTCGGCATAGGTGGTGCGCAGCACGAAGTCATCGGTCACCTGCCAGCGCAGGCCGTACTTGGGCGTGAACTCGCCACCGAAGGTGGAGTAGTCCGAATAACGACCGGCCAGGCTCAGGTCCAGTTTCTTGCCGAACGAGGAATCGGCGAAGATCGGCACGCTCAACTCCAGGTAGGCCTCGTTGACGTCGTAGGAACCGGAGGTCGGCTGTGACGGCACGCCGTTGTAGTGGCCGATCACCGTCAGCGGATCCGGCTGGTAGGAGCCCTTGTACTTGCGGTACTCGAAGCCGGTGGCGAAGGACACCGGACCGGCCGGCAGCGAGAACAGCTCGCTGGACAGGTTGGCGGTGAACAGGCTCAGCTCGTTCTGGCTGCGATCGCGCACCACCGGCTGGATCCACTTCAGCATGTCCGGGGTGATCGAACCGACGCCGCCGAAGATGTTCAGCGGCACACACCCCGGCGTCGCCGCACAGATTGCAGGATCACCCAGCGCCATGTTGACGTTGTAGATGTTGTAGCTGCCGTAGTTGGTCTGCTCGGCCTTGTTCTTGCTGTACATGCCGTTGACGTCCCAGTACCAGCTGCGATCAGCGGCATGGAAGTCACCGACCAGACCGGTGGCGAAGTACGTGGTATCCACCTTCTGCTCGAACACGCGCGCGCCGCCTTCCACCGGGCGGCGGCCGATCAGGCTCATGTTGCCGCCGGACACCAGATCGAAGCCGAACGGGTTGTACGGGTTCAAGCGCGACACCACGATGTTGTCGGCCAGCGGGTTGCCTGTGGCGCCATCGGGGCCGAAGAACAGCGGCTCCGGCCCGGCCTGGTTGGTCGACTCTCGGCGGTTGCCCAGGGCCTTGACGTACCACTGCACGTTGTCGGTGATGTCAAAGCGGAACTGACCGAACAGGCCTTTGCGCTCCGACGGCGTCAGCACCATGTTGTACTCGGCGAAATTGAACCGATCAGCGCTGGTGAAGCAGTGATAGTCATCGGTGCGCGTGCAGCCGGCACTGCCGTCGTAACGCGGGTTGCCTACGCCGGTATTGGGCACGATGTCCTGCTCGGCACCGGTGTTGGGATCGACGAAGGCGAAGCGGCCCTGCGGAATGCCGCCGCTGCCGAAGGCCAGGCCAGTGCCGGGAATCGGGAAGCGCGACTGCTCGCGATCCTTGGCGAACACCGGATCCTGCTTGGTCCAGCTGGCGCCCAGGAACAGGCTGTAGCGGTCACCGCTCTTGCCCCAGGCCAGATCCACGCCCTTCTGCGTGCCGTCGCCCTTGCTGTACTCACCGTAGTTCAGTGTCACCTGCCCGCCGTCGAAATCGCGGCGGGTGATGATGTTGACCACGCCGGCAATGGCATCGGAGCCGTACAGCGACGACGCGCCATCTTCCAGCACTTCGATGCGCTCGACGATGGCCAGCGGAATGGTATTTAGATCGGTGGCCGAGCCGACGCCGGAGGCGGACGACTCATTGACCCAGCGGATGCCATCGACCAGCACCAGCACGCGCTTGGCCCCCAGATGGCGCAGATCGACCTGCGCGGAACCGGCACCCACACCACTGCCGTCAGGCGGGAAGCCGAAGTTGCCGGATGAATTGAACTTGGCATTGAGCGCCGAACCAGAGCCGGTGAGCTGCTGCAGCACCTCGCCGATCGAGGTCAGGCCGGTGCGTTCGATGTCGCCGCGCGTCAGCGTCTGGATCGGTACCTGGCCTTCGACTTCAGCGCGCTTGATGCGGGTACCGGTCACTTCCACCGCATCGAGGTTGGTGGTGGATTGTGCAGCGACACCCAGCGGGGCCAGGGCCGTCACGCACAGCGCAACGGCAACCGCCAACGGGCGGTGATGCAGGTGAATCATTCGCTCTCTCTCCAAAGGAATGTCGGGACATTGGCTGCCGCGCTCCCCCCTGCATGGCGGCAGCGTCTCCTTTGTAAACAAGTGGTAAAAGTCGCGGCGTGATGATCGACACTCTTTCACGCGGAATTGACGCAAATGCGGGCCGATTGCGACAGATGAATGCAATTAAAGACCGGACGGTACTGTTCACAGCAGGCAGCCTTGATGCCGGCTGCGACATGGATCTCTCAGCTTTCGCGCAGTTGGACAGTGCTCTTGACGACCCGTCCAACGACAATGCGCCTGCGTCATCGGCAGCATGATGATCGCCGCTGCCGTCGGGTTGATGGTATCGATCAGATCGCTTTCGAGCTGGAACTTACCAAGATGGCGAGTAACCCGTAGGGAGGGGGCCTTGCAGTGACGGACTGCAGATCGCCGAGATCACCGTGCGAACGTGAGGCACTCAATGGCTGCCCTTTCGGCTGCTGCCATCTTGATGACAGAGCCACATGCATCGACTTGCTTGAATCTTACGAAGCAAACTCAGACAACATTTAGGAATAGTTTGAAAATTGCCCGTCAGACGAATCTCAGGGGCCGACAAAGGTGAGACTGAGAACCCCAGTCATTCTCATGAGGCACAATTGTGAAAACAATCACCGTCATGATCCATGTCGCGATTGTCACGGCATTGCTTCTGTTCTCGGCAAGCGAATCGAGAGCAGGAGGCCTGATTGAATGCAACAACTGTGCATCTCCAAAGGATGCAGCCCTGCTGTCAGGCTCCGGGTTGGCGGTTGTAATGGACTTCGAGAGAGCCAGACTGAGCGCCTTCGAAGTTGAATATGACCGCGAGATCAGAAAGTGGCGCGCACTTTCGACACCGGTTCCCGCACAGATTCAAATGGCCTTCCTACGGATTCTGGATGCGACGTCAGCCTTTCGAGCGCCACCTGAAGAGGCCCACGCGATGGCAGGAGGCGGATCAGTGGTCGTGCTGCATCCAGACAACCCCGGAAACTCCAATGGAGTGAGGTTCCCCGAGTCTTACAAGTCCTCCAATACCTTTGACATCGTCTCCTCAGCCACACTGCGAACCCGACTTGGCCAGTATCTAGCCACAGAATTGGCAGGAGCCAATACGGGAAGCCCAACCTGGAACAGCATTGCGCTCTCGATTCAACAAGCGGCCCTGAACTGGGCAGGCCTCAAAGGTGGCGGATCCATAACAATAATGATCACATGGCGTGATGGGTCTAAGACGCTTTATTGAGTAACACCGGACAACGTTGCCGAAGCCAAGTATCAGAAGGGCGAAAGCCGCGACAGCACAGGCAACAAGGTTCCTGACGAATCCATCGCCGACCCGATCTCCGCCCCTTCGTACGCCGGACAATACTATTTCGGCCAGCATGGCGACCTGGACAACTGGGTCAGATCCGCACAGATGTATGGAGTCCCCGTCCAGCGCGGAAGCAGCAGCCGCATCTCGTGCAGTTGGGATGGTCGCACAGTCTACTGCCAGCAATACTGACACCCTCATCCGCCGCTCATGTCGCAATCTCCCCATGAGCGGCGGTTTAGATAGCGCTACCGCACGAACGCAATGCGCTCCATGCCGGTGGCCTCGGCCGCAGCCAGGATCCGGGCCATGCCTTCGTACTCGGCCGCCGGATCGGTGGCGATGCGCAGCTCCGGCAGGTTGCCGGCATGTTCGCCCGCCTGTGCCTGCAGGCGCGCCTGCAGTTCGCCGATCGCCATCGGCTGGCCATTCCAGCTGAGCTGGTTGGCAGCGTCCAGGCGCAGCTCGATCGGCGGTGGCGGTTCGGGACGGTCGACCACCCGATCGGTGGCCTGTGGCAACTGCACGGCAATCGGCCGGGCCACGATCGGCGCGGTCACGATGAAGATGATCAACAGCACCAGCATCACATCCACCAGTGGCGTGACATTGATGTCCGCCAGCGGGCCGCTTCTTCCTGCGCTACTGAACGCCATGTGCCGCTCCCTGCAGCCGGGCCGTTCGCCCAAGGCCGACGTTACGACGCCTCCCATCCGCTGCGGCAGTGGCCTGCGCGGGGTCATTCAGCTGTCGTTGCCGACGCTCGGCGTGCACGCAATGCGAAACTGAATTCAGCCATCGCCCGCTATGCTGGTCGCCATGACCCGACGCACTTCAACTGCCCTGTCCCTGCTGCCCTTGGCCACCACGCTGCTGATCGGCTGCGCCAACGCCCAGTCCCTCGACGCCCAGAACGCGCAGCTGAAGGCTGCGATCGCTGCCGCCGAACGCGGCCAGTTCGATCCCGGCCAGGCCGCTGCACTCAGCCGCCATCCGGCTTACGGATGGCTGGAGTACGCCAACCTGCGCCGCAACATCGACACCGTCGATACCGCGCAGGCACAGGCCTTCCTCAAGCGCTATGACGGCCAGGCCGTGGCCAACACGTTCCGCAGCGTGTGGCTGCCCTCGGTCGCACGCCGCCAGGACTGGCCCACCCTGCTCGCCAACTGGGTGCCCACCGACAACGCCGGCCTGCGCTGTGCGCAGCTGACCGCGCGCCAGGTGACGGGCAAGGTCGATCCGCAGTGGATCAGCGAGGCGCAGGACCTGTGGCGCAAGAACGGCAAGTCGCTGCCGGACGGCTGTGATGCCGTTTTCGCCGTGCTGCAGGCGCAGGGTGGCCTGAGCGACGCCCTGCGCTGGGAACGCATCGATGCCGCCGCCGACGCCCAGCAGCCGGCCGTGATGCGCAGCGCCGCACGTGGCCTGCCTGCCACCGACCTGGCGCTGGCGAACAATTACGCTGCCTTTGTCGACAAGCCCAATGCCAGCGCGTTGAACTGGCCGCGCAACGAACGCAGCCGACGCATCGCCACCGATGGCCTGGCCAAGCTGGCCAAGGCCGACCCGGCCGCCACCGAACAGCAGCTGCCGCAGTATGCCCAGGCGCTGGGCCTGAGTGCCGAGCAGCAGGGCCAGGTGCTGTACCAGATCGCATTGTGGACGGTGGCGTCCTATCTTCCGGATTCGGCGCGCCGCCTCAATGCGGTACCCGAATCGGCGTATGACGAGCGCCTGCACGAATGGCGCGTGCGCGAAGCGATGTCGCGCGGCGATTGGCCAGCGGCACTGACAGCGATTCGCAAGATGGCCAGCAAGCAGCGCAGCGACCCGCGCTGGCGCTACTTCGAAGGCCGCATGCTGGAGAAGACCGGCCAGGCCCAGCAGGCGCAGCCGTTGTTCCGCGAGGCCGCACGCGCACCGACCTTCCACGGTTTCCTGGCCGCCGACAAGCTGCAGCAGGGCTACACGCTGTGCCCGTGGACGCCGAATGACAGCGCGCAGGCACAGGCAGTAGTCGCGCGCGATCCGGCCATCCAGCGCGCGATGGCGCTGTACCAGATCGACCGTGCCGGCTGGGCCGTGGCCGAATGGAACAGCGCGCTGTCGCGCTTCGATGACACCCAGCGCCGCCTCGCGGTACGCGTCGCGCAGGACAACGGTTGGTTCGACCGCGCCGTGTTCGCACTCGGCAAGCAGCCGCAGGAGCAGCGCCTGTACGACCTGCGCTTCCCGCTGCACCACGACGCCACCATCCGCCGCGAATCGGCTCGCAACGCGATCGATCCGGCCTGGGTGGCGGCGGAAATCCGCGCCGAGAGCACCTTCACCCCGCGTGCGCGCTCGCCTGCCAACGCCATGGGCCTGATGCAGGTGCTGCCGGCCACCGGTGCCGGCGTGGCCAAGTCGATCGGCCTGACCGGCTACGGCGGCGCCGACAGCCTGTACGACCCAGACACCAACATCGCCATCGGTACCGCCTACCTGCGCCAGCTGATGAACAAGTACGACGGCCTGCCGTACGTGACCATCGCGGCCTACAACGCCGGCCCGACCCCGACAGCACGCTGGCAGGGCCAGCGCCCGGGCTTTGATCCGGACCTGTGGATCGAGACCATCAGCTACAAGGAAACCCGCGAGTACGTCGCCCGCGTGCTGGCCTTCAGCGTGATCTACGACTGGCGCCTCAATGGTGATGCGCTGCCGCTGAGCGACCGCCTGATGGGCCGCCTGGTGGACAAGCGCAAGAGCTTCAGCTGCGCCGCCAACGCCGACCAGGGCGGCGATTGATCGCAACACGGTGGTGCCGGCCGCTGGCCGGCACGACCCGGTATCCATTCCCGGGGAGGGGAAAACATGAGCCTGCTGGCCTGGATCGGGATATTCGCCGCCTGGAGCCTGCTCGCCACCTGGGTGCTGCGCTGGGGTGGCGCGGCCTGGATGGAAGGCTGGAAGTCGCTGGCCTTCGTCGACAGCTGGGGCAGCCTGTGGGACGAAGCGCAGATCAAGCTGTATTTCCTCTGCCTGTGGATCGTCTACGGCCTGTGGTTCCTGGCCGGCCTGTTCGTGCCGGAGTGGCGCGGTTTGCCGTGATGCCCATTGGTAGTGCCGGCCGCTGGCCGGCAGCTTCGGGATGGCTGCGATTGCCGGCCAGTGGCCGGCACTACCGGAACATCTGCACCGGCCATGCGATCATCCCCCCATGAAGATCTATCTTGTCGGCGGCGCCGTACGCGACCGCCTGCTGCAGCGCCCTGCCGGCGACCGCGACTGGGTGGTGGTTGGCGCCACGCCCGCGCAGATGGAAGCGCAGGGCTACACCGCCGTCGGCCGCGATTTCCCGGTATTCCTGCACCCGAAGAGCGGTGAGGAATACGCACTAGCGCGCACCGAGCGCAAATCCGGCCGAGGCTATCGCGGCTTCGTGGTTGATGCTGATCCGGCGGTGACGCTGGAAGAAGACCTGCAGCGTCGCGACTTCACCATCAATGCGATTGCCTGCGACGAAGACAGCGGTGCGCTGGTCGATCCCTATGGCGGCGTGCGCGATATCGAGCAACGCGTGCTGCGTCATGTCGGTCCGGCCTTTGTCGAGGATCCGCTGCGCGTGCTGCGCGCGGCACGCTTCATGGCACGCTTCGCGTCACTGGGCTTCACCGTCGCCGAAGAGACCATGGCACTGATGCGCGAGGTCGCCGCCAGTGGCGAACTGGACGCGCTGGTGCCGGAACGCGTCTGGCAGGAACTGCGCAAGGCGCTGGTCAGTGAACGGCCCTCCGCCTTCCTGCGCACGCTGCACGATGCGCAGGCACTGGGCCCGATCCTGCCCGAGCTGGAAGCGCTGTATGGCGTGCCGCAGCGTGCCGAATTCCACCCGGAAGTCGACACCGGCATCCACCAGGAAATGGTCAGCGACATGGCCGCGAAACTGGCACCGGGTGATGACCTGGTCGGCTTCGCTGCCCTCACCCACGATCTCGGAAAGGGCCTGACACCGCCGGAGGAATGGCCGCGCCACATCATGCACGAACAGCGCGGCATCAAGCCGCTGAAGGCATTGTGCGCGCGGTTGAAGATTCCCACCGAGCACCAGCAGCTGGCCGAAGCGGTGTGCCGCGAGCACTTGAACGTGCACCGCATCGACGAACTGCGCGATGCCACCGTGCTGGAACTGCTGGGCCGCTGTGATGCCCTGCGCCGGCCGGAGCGCGTGGCCCGCATCGCACTGTGCTGCGAGGCCGACAAGCGCGGCCGGCTCGGCTTCGAGGACGCCGACTACCCACAGGGCGAAACGCTCAAGCGCCTGCACCAGGCGGCGCTGTCAGTGCAGGCGCGGGATCTGGATACCACGCATCTGAAGGGCCCGGCCATCGGCGAAGCACTGGCCAAGGCGCGGGTGAAAGCCATCGCCGCCGCCCGCTGAAGCACCGGGTAGTGCCGGTCGCTGGCCGGCACCTTCACATCTCCCGTCTATCGACGGCGCTTGCGCGAAAAATGGTCGACAGCATGAGCACCCAACAAGATGGGTTGCATCAAGAGGAACAGCCATCCACCCAACCGGAGCGTCTCCACCGGATTGAACCGGGTGATGAACGCAGCTGCCAGTGCCAAACCCGCAAGAAGGCCGATTTCATGGACCCATAGCGATCGGTTGGAACGCTTGCCCACGATGCTCCTCTCCATTGAACAGGACGCGCTTGCAAGCCATCGCCGCCGTCCGGCACAACGGGTAGTGCCGGCCGCTGGCCGGCAACCAGACAATCACTGGATTCAGTGCGCCATCCCACGGGTGATCGCCGCCGCACGCTGCTTCAGCTGGGCCACGGCATCGGGAATCATCTCCATGCCCACGTCCAGGCCCGGGTTCAGCACCAGGCCGACGCCGTCGCCGATACCGGCCAGCAGCGCGTGCACCGCGATCGGCATGGCATGCGCGAACTGCGGCAGCTGCTCGTGCCACAGGCCGGCGCGCTCGGGGGCGGTGAACACCGCGAACATCGGCTCGCCGCTCTCGCTGGTCAGCACCAGCGGCGAGATGCTTTCGTCCCAGGCGCCATCCTCACCAATGGCCTTGTCCAGCAGCACGAACGCCGTCGAAGTCAGCAGGCCGTCGAGGAACTGCGCTGCGGTCAGCGTGCTGTCCTGGGCCTGCAGCAGGCGCACCTCGAGGTCGTTGAGGGGTTCGAACGGGGTGTCGTGGTCCATGGTCGGTTCCGGTACGTGGTTGCAGGGCAGACTTTAACAGGCCCGGTCCTCAACCGAGGAATCCGTGCCGCCACAGCCAGCCCAACGCCGCCAGGCCGGCCACCCCCACCAGCATCAACGGCAGGCCGAAGCGGTGCCGCCACGGGATCGGCACCCCACCCAGCTGCTGGTCCATGGTCTCGGTGTCCAGCACCCAGCCGTGCCCGCACCGGCTGCAGGCCAGCTCGTAGCGACGCTGGTAGGTGAAACCGAACAGCAGGTCGATGCGCGCCATCCTGTAGCGCAGTTGGGGCGCGAACTCGGTTTCCGTCTGGCAGCGCAGACAGTGATGGGCTTCGGTCGGGCCGACGATCAGCACCCGTTCCTGTTGGCCGATCAGGATCATGGCTCAGTGGCCCTTGCAGGCGGGCTGGGCCAGCAACCAGGCTTGGGCGGCGGCCAAAGTGGCGGCATCACCCTCGATGCGCTGGTCGGGCTCGATCTTCAACCCATCACCACGATCATTGCGGTCGCGCATCACGGTGGTGGTCAACAACAGGCGGCTGCCATCGGCCAGTGTGCGCACGTTGTTGCCAGTCGAGACCCCTGCCGTCGGCTGGCCGAAGCTGCGCGTCTGCGCGCGGCCACGCCACGCCAGCGCCGAGGCCTCGCCCGAACTGCCGGTACGCGATCCGAACAGCACCGCCACCGGCGCGCCAGGCTGCCGCAGCACATACCCGGACTGGCCGAAGTCCAGCACCGACTTGCCTGCACGCTGCACGGCGGTCGCGGTCAACGTCCAGCGCTCCGGCCCCTGTGCGGTTTCGAACGACCCCACATCTTCGTTGTTCACCACCGAGGTGCGCAGCAGCGGTGCCATGCCCAGCAGCATCGGCCACATGTTGCCACCGCTGTTGTCACGCAGGTCGACGATCCAGCCACAGCGCATGCCGTCGTCCTTGCTGCGGATGACCTGCTGCCACCGCGCGGCGCGCTGGATGTTTTGGCGGAACGCTTCCTGTAGCGTCGCGCCGGGCGTGGAGGCATATCCCTCGATGACCAGCCAGCCGATGCGCGCATCCACCGCGTCGGCGGCCTTGGCCCTTTCCACGGCGACGGCGCCGACCTGCTGCGCGCGCGCAAGGGATTCGCTCTGGCGCTGGGTCGTCGTCCATACGCCATGATTGCCCGTGCTGAGCGCAATGGCTTCGCGCAGCAACGCCAGCCGCTTCACGGGGTCTCCCTGCACCGATTGCAGTCGTGTGCGGGTGGCGGGCCAGTCCACCCGGTCGCGATACAGCGCCTGTCGTTCAAGCAGGTTGAGGATCTCGGCCTCCGCCTCCGGCGAGGGCACTTCGATTGCCTTGGGCGTATCGGCCATGGCGTTGGCAGCCACCAGCGCGATCACCAGCGTACCAATACGACGCACTCCCTTGCGAACCTGCATGTGACGTTTCCTTGTCGTTGAGTCAGGCGCGCAGCATAGCCCGCAGCTGATGGCTTCCGCCATGCGCGAACTGTCGTATCTGGCCCCGCCGCGGGTTGCAGCAAGACAGCCTGCACGCGATCAGAAAATTGCAACTTTGCCCATGTCATCGCCATGTAGAACGCGAGAAGGTTGCTTCCGTCGGCGCCTCCTGCGCTGGCCGGGATTGGCGTCCTGAATCAAACATCAAAGAGAACGGGTTGCCGTCGTTGCGGCAATCACGACAATGCACCGGCTCGCCCATGGCGGGCGGTGCGTGGGGATCCTCGTGATCCGTCGGCTTTTTTTCTCTTTGATTTTGACCGGCACGCCAACCCGCACCGCCCGCCACCTTGCATGCCGCAGGTGGCCTTGCTCCGTGAGGTTGCCGCCATGAACACACCCTTCCCCACCTATCCACGCCTGCAGGCACTGCTCGGCGCCGCGTTGCCCGGCCTGCAGCTCTCCAATGCCGTAGCCGAGGCATTGGAAGATGCGCTCACCGAAGTCCACGAACAGGCGCCGCCATCCGCATTCTTCGCGCGGTTGCGCGCCATCACGCACAGCCACGCTGCCGATGGTCAGCCGTGGCGCGAGCGGCAACTCAGCGAGGCGCGCGGTCGGGACCTGGCCGAGGCAACGCGCTGCCTTGCCGCATTGTCCGCCTGCGGCGGCGTGTTGCTGGCCGCACAGTCGGCGCGTGAGATGGAGGATGCGTCCGTGCAGTGTCCGCCGCACGTGGAGGAAGGCCTGCTGCATGCAGTGATGGTGTTGGCCGATCACGCGGGGGCGCTGGTGGAACCCGATACACACGCTGCTGTGTTGTAGAGCCGAGCCCATGCTCGGCTTTGTGGGATTGGACCGAAGCAGCCGAGCATGGCTCGGCTCTACAGGGTCATGGCAGCGGAGAGATTCGTGCCGACCAAGGTCGGCACCTACCAGAGCGGGCCATGACATCCGTACCGCGCGCTACCAGTCCGCGCGCAGGCCGATGTTGCCTTCGATGATGCGGCGCTTCTCGTTGCGGTCGCCACCCAGCTCGCGCGTGTAGTCGGCCACGGCATAGGCGCTGATGGTGCGGTTGAAACGCCCGACCACACCCACGCCGGCTTCCAGCGCGCGCGAGCGCTGCGAATTGACGATCACGTCGTCGTCGAAGCGAATGCGGTCCTCGCCGGAACGGCCATGCCAGTAATTGAGCTTGAAATACGGCTGCCAGCCGTTGTCGGCCAATTGATAATCGCCGGCCAGACGCAGGCCGACGCGGCCGGTCCAGGCGTTGTCGTTGTCGAAGCGTACGCTCGATACTTCATCGCGTCGGTCATCCAGCGAGGTGCGTTGCCAGATCACCTGTACCTGTGGCTCCAACCACCACGCCGATTGCCCAAACCGCAGCAGCGGCTTGCCGGCCTCCACCGACACGCTGGTGCCATCGCCCTTGATCCCGAAGCCGAGCCCACGCGAGGAACGCACGCGGCCGTCATAGCGGCTCTGCATCGCTACAGCGTCGATGTAGCCACCGTTGCTGTCAGTGAACGTCCAGTACAGACCCACGTGCTTGTCGTCCAAGCGGTTCTGGCCTACCTGTACGTTCTCCCAGCCCAGTGCCAGGCCGGTGGTCTTGCCCTGCGCGCGGGTGCGGCCAACGAATACGCCGATCTGGTTGCGGTGGTTGTCAGACGCCGCAGCCCACACGTCGAGACCAGCCTGCAGGCCCATCACATCGCCATCGAAGCCGGGCTGCGCATCGCCCTTCCAGTGGATCTCGCTGCTCTGGCCCACCAAGCGGCCCCAGGCGGTACGGAATGTGCCCTGGTTGTACAGCAGGCGCTGCTCGCCCTGGCGCTCGTGGAAGGTACCCAGGCTGGCCAGCGAAGTCTCACGCAGCAGCGGCGGCACCACGGCATAGGTCGCAGTCTCCACGCGGTACAGCGGTACCACTGCGCCCTCGGCGGGGCGTGCGCCCGGCGTCGGCGGCGTACCGGTTCCGGGCAGCGCACCACCGGCCACCGGCACGTCCGGCACGGCCGGATCGCTGGGCGGCGCCACCGGCGCCGGTTCCGGTGGCGGTGGTGGCGGCGCGGTCTCGCCTGCGGTCAGGTCCGGGTCGGTGGCGCCTTCGGGCGGCGGCGGCGGCGCCGGGGCGATCGGCGGCGGTGGTGCCACCGGCGGCGTCAGTGGTGGTGGTGTGGCGTCGATCTCACGCCTGCAGGGCCGCGATCGGGTGCCGGCGTCGGCCCGCTGACCAGCGTGGAGCGCAGGTACCAGTTCTCGCCGGTACCGGCACTGACACCGCCCTTGAACAGGAAATACTCGTAGGCACCGGCCGCGACCGGTGCGAACAGCGAGAACGCGCCCAGCGCGGTGCGGCCACCATTCAAGGCCTGCACCACCAGGATGCCGTCGGCCAGCGTGGCGGCGCCGCTGCCGCCGGCATTGAGCACGCCGATGCCGGTGGTGCCGGTCGCGGCGCCGCCATCGATCACCAGACGGTCGCTGGTGGAATTGTCCGCGCCCAGCACAGTACGCAGGTACAGGCCACCGCCATCACCGCGATAGTTGCCACGCACGGTGAACACGTCGCCGGCACCGGTACCGGTCAGGTCGATGCGCCCCGCATTGACCATCTCCACCAGTGCGCCACTGTTGAACGGACGGATGGCATGGCCGCCACTGCCCGCATACACGGTACTGGTGTCATCCACGGTGAGCGTGCCGGTGCCGGTTGCGCTGTCGCCCAGCACCAGATCGCCATCGAAGGACAGCTCGGTGCTGTTGGCCAGGCTGATCGTCTCCCAGTTCTGGAAGCGGCCTACACCCGTAGTCTTGACGTTGTTGAAGCTGAGCCTGTCGTTGCCCGCGCCACCGTCGAACAGCGGCACCGCACCGAGATTGCCATGGTTGAGGTTGCTGAGGTTGGCCACGTCGTCGTCCGGCCCCAGGTCGATCGCGCCGTAGACGATGCCGCCGCCATTCCAGTTGAAGGTGTCATTGCCGGTACTGAGCAGTACCTGCCCACGCACGGTGCCATCGGTGATGGTCACGCTGTCATTGCCGCCGCTGACGCTGATATTGCCGCCGATGTAGGCCGTACCCGAGATGATGATGGTGTCGGTGTCGAAGCCGGTCACCACATTGCCATCCACGGTGCCGCCGGACTGGTCCCACAGGTTCTTGTCCAGCTTCATGTTGACGCGGCCGATGCGGCCAGCGGTCATCCAGGCCTGGTCGCCATCCTCGAACGCGCCGATGATGCGGCCACCGCTCATGCGGAAGGTATCGATGTTGTCGCCCTGCTGCAGCGCGCCGATCGTGCCGCCGCTCATGACGAAATCATCGCGGCCACTGCCCTGCGCCACCAGGCCGGTGACGGTGCCGCCGGTGACGGTCATCTGGTCATCGCCGTTGCCCTGGTCGACGCTGTCGATCGTGCCATTGCCCAGCAGCAGCACGTCGTTGCCATCGCCCTGCAGGACCCCGCCGCTGATGCTGCCGGCCTGCATCTCCAGGCGATCATTGCCGGCACCGAACTGCACCCCGCTGCGCCCGCTGATCGTTCCGCGGTTGACCAGCACGCTGTCGCCCGCACCGACGAACTGCAGGGCGGTGTTGTTGCCGGTGCTGAGGCTGCCCGCATTTTCGACACGACTGCCGCCACCGAGCTGGACCGCCACACCGCCGACCGAACTGATCGTGCCCAGGTTGGACAACAGGTGCCCACCTTCGCCGACAAGCGAAATCGCGCTGCTGCCACCGCTCTGCTGCAGTTGTGCCGTGTTGGCGACATTGACGGTGATGCCGGCCGCGCCATTGGCGGTAATGGGAACGGCCTGCGGGTTCGGGGCGTTGGCGTCGCAGGTGACCGTCTGGCCTGCAATCGGGGTGGCGTTGTCACAGCCCGCCCAGGCGGCGCCGGCACTCAGCAGCATGACGGACGGGACGGCCAGGGCCTGCAGTACGGAAGCGGTGAGGCGGCGCATACGCGTTGCGCGCGGGACGGCACGGGACATACGGCACTCCTGGACAAGGGATCAGGAACTGCGGATATGCGGTACTGCGAGCGCAGTCTGCGCCATGGTGAACCGTTTCGACAGGTGAAATAGCGTGCCAACTATCACAGTTCAGATGCGAACTCGATCGGCTATCACCCCACCTCTACGTGACTGAAATTGTTCATCTTTGCGGCGGTCAGACGCCACGCGGAGAGCATCCACGCATGGCGTGGATCTACTGTTCCATCCGATAGATCCACGCCATGCGTGGATGAGGTGCCCTCCCGGGTCAGAGCCTTTTCCTGCGGAAAGGGATCCGACCCCGCGCCGTCAGATCTTCAGGTAGATCTTCCGCCGGTCCAGCCACCACGCCACGCCCCACCACAGCGCGACGAACGCCAGCGCCTGCAGCATCGATGCCAGCTCGAGCGCCTGCGGCATGACGGCGGCCAGCTGCTGCCAGATCCAGCCCCAGGCACCGGTCGCCATCAAGGCCACCGACATCACCGATGCCCCCAGATACGCGGTGATCGCGTTGACGCCGAAGCGACGGCCCAGCGCCGGCCAGCCCTTCTGGTCGATCAGCACATGGCCCAGCCACAGCGCCAGCGCCGCCAGACCGCCGGTCCACAGCACGTAGCTGGGCGTCCACAACTGCTTGTTCAACGGCAGCACCACGGCCAGCAACAGACCCAGCACGGCGGTCACTGTACCCAGCCCTGCCAGCGCCGCAGTACGTCCGCTGCGCAGCAGGCCTCCGGCCAACAGACCGAGCACGGTACTGGCCAGCGCACCCAGCGTACTCAGCAAGCCTTCCGGGTCGTGGCCCAGCCCGGTATCGGCGTGCCATTGATAGATCCACGGGGCGAACAGCGTGGTATCCAGGCGGCTGGCCGGGTTGGTCCATGGCGCCAGATCACCGATGCCCAGCAGCAGCGCGGTATAGCCCACCAGCAACGTGACCAGCGCACCGGCCTGCAAGCGCGGCCGCGCATACACCGCCAGCACACCCACCAGCGCAGCACACACGGCGATCCGTTGCAGCACGCCCCAGATGCGGAAGTGATGGGTATGCAGCGCCCACCAGATCAGCAGGTGCAGCAGCGCACCGGCCAGCAGGATGCGCAATGCGCGCTCCAGCACACCGCGCGCCAATGCCGGCCGTGCCGCCGCATCCCGCGCGCGCGGTGCCACGCTGAAGGCCATCGACACGCCGACCAGGAACAGGAAGAACGGGAACACCAGATCGGTCGGCGTGCAGCCATGCCATTCCGAATGACGCAGCGGTGCGAACACCGCACTCCATTCGCCCGGGTTGTTGACCAGCAGCATCGCCGCCACGGTGATGCCGCGCAGGGCATCGATCGAGCCCAGACGGCGTGGCTGCGTACTGCTCATCAGGCGGCCTCGTACTGTCCGGCAATCCAGGTGCCACGCACCTGCAGGGCATCATCCAGCAGCACCAGGTCGGCCTGGTAACCCTCGGCGATATGGCCCAGGCGGTCGTCGACATTGAGGAACTGTGCCGGATAGGTCGAGGCCATCCGCGCCGCTTCGGCCAGCGGCTGGCCGAGCAGCTGCACGGTGTTGCGCACGGCGGTGGCCATGTCCAGCGCCGAACCAGCCAGCGAACCGGCGGCATTGCGCACCACACCATCGATGGCGGTGATGGTTTCGCCATACAGCACGTAGCTGGGATTGTCGGCGCCGACCGGTGGCATCGCGTCGGTCACCAGCAGCAGGCGACCGCGCGGCTTGGCCGCCAGCGCCACGCGCAGGCTGGCCGGGTGCACATGCACGCCATCGACGATGATGCCGATCCAGCTGTCGCGGTCTTCCAACGCAGCGCCTACCGCGCCGGGCTCACGGCCCTGCAGCGGCGACATCGCGTTGTACAGGTGGGTGAAACCGCGTACGCCGGCCTCCAGACCGGCGCGGATCTCCTCGTAGGTGCCTGCAGTGTGGCCAGCGGCAACGATCACGCCACGCTCGACCAGCGCGCGGATGGTTTCCAGCGGCACGCGTTCCGGTGCCAGTGTCAGCAGGGTCACGCCGTTGTCCAGCGACGCGGCCAGCGCAATCTCCGCTTCGTCCGGCACGCGGAACTTGCTGGCATCGTGCGTGCCCTTGCGTGCCGGCGCGATGTACGGCCCCTCCAGATGGATACCGATCACGCCCGGCACGCCCTGCGCGATCGCCTCGCGCATTGCGGCGATCGCTTCGCGCATCACGCCCACATCGTCGCTGATCAGCGTTGGCAGCATCGCGGTGGTGCCGAAGCGACGGTGTGCCTGCGCGATGGTACGCAGTGCCGCCACGTCCGGCGTGTTGTTGAACAGCGCACCGCCGCCGCCATTGACCTGCACATCGATGAAGCCGGGCAGCAGCCAGCCGCCGCCCAGGTCCACCTGCTCGGCGGCGTGGCCGAGCTGCGGCGCTGCATCGGGCAGCAGCGCGCTGATACGCCCCTCCTCGATCACCACCGCCAGATCATCGCGGAATTCGTCGCCGGCGAGGATGCGGGCGTTGCGCAGGACCGTTGCCATCACACCGTCTCCGTAACCTTGTTCAGGTGCGGTGGCAGATCCGGGTTGAAGCCACGACGCAGCGCCAGCGCGTTGATCGCGCGGTAGAAACTCTGCACGGTCAGCAGCGGTGCGCACAGCGGGTGAGGCGTAGCGGCCACCGGCAGGTTGCCACCGGCACCGGCCATCCACACCTGCGCGCCACGCGAAGTAAATTCTTCGACCACCGCACGGGTGCCGGCGCCGGTCTCGTCCGGCTGAGCAAAGGCCAGCACCGGGAAACCGCGACCAACCAGCGCCATCGGGCCATGCTTGACCTCGGCCGAGCTGTAGGCCTCGGCGTGCAGGCTGCAGGTTTCCTTGAATTTCAGTGCCGCTTCCTGCGCCGCGCCCAGGCCCAGGCCGCGGCCGAGCACGAACAGGTTGGTCGCCTCGACCAGACCCTCGGTCACCGGCGTCCAGTCGCACTGCCAGGCCTCACGCATCGCATCCGGCAGCAGATCCAGCGCGGCGCGCAGGCTGCTGTCCTGCTTCCAGTACGCGGCCAGCTGCAGCAGTGCGGCCAGCGAGGCCAGGTAGCTCTTGGTCGCCGCCACGCTCTTTTCGGCACCGGCATGCAGCGGAATCACCGTGTCGGCCAGCTGCGCCAGCGGCGAATCCTCGACGTTGACCAGCGCGATCACGCGCGCACCGGCTGCTTTGGCAGCTTCCGCGTTGCGCAGCAGGTCCGGGCTCTTGCCCGACTGCGAAATGACGATGAACAAGGCACCGCGAAGCTGCAGCGGTGCGGCATAGACCGACCCCACCGACGGCGAGGCCGAGGCAACCACCAGGCCCAGCTGGGTCTCCAGCAGGTACTTGCCATAGGTGGCGGCATGGTCGGAGCTGCCACGTGCACAGGTGACCACGAACGGCGGCGGCGCGGCGCGCAGGCTGGCGGCCAGGGTTTCCATGGTGGCGTGGTTGCGCGAGAACTGGCGCGCGACCACGTCGCCGCTTCAGCGGCCTCGGCGAACATCAGGGTGGACGTGGGGTCTGACAGCGACATGGCAGGCTCAGGCAGGATCGGAAGGAAGGGGGCGTGCGCCGGCTGGGCGCATTGGCGCGGTCGAACCGCGCACCACCAGCTGCGGCACAAAGCCCTGGTTATGCAGCGGTGCCGGCGCATCGTCATAGGCGTCGCTGCGCAGCTGCGCGATCAGCAGGCGCGCGGCATGGCGGGCGATGTCTTCGGTGGCTTGCTTGGCGGTGGTCAGCGGCGGCCACGACTGACGCGAGAACGGGCTGTCCTCGAAACCGGCGATGGACAGGTCGTAGGGCACGTTCATGCCGGCCGACTTCGCTGCTGCCAGTACACCAGCGGCGATTTCGTCGTTGGAACCGAAGATGGCAGTGGGCGGTTCGCGCAGCGCCAGCAGGCGGCGCGCGCCGCGGAAACCGTCGTCGAAGGTGTAGTCGCCCTGCACCACCAGGTGCTTGTCCACGGTCATGCCGTAGTCCTTCAGCGCGGCTTCGTAACCGGCATAGCGTTCGCCCGAGGAGCGGTGCGAGCTGCCGCCCCAGAGGAAGCCGATGCGCTGGTGGCCCAGCTGGATCAGATGCTCGGTGATCTCGTAGGCGGCCTCGCGGTCGTCCACGAACACGCAGGCACCGTCGGCCGGGTCTTCGGTGGCGGCAATGATGCGCACCAGCTTGATGCCGCGTGCGGTCAGCGCCTGGATCAGGTCGCGGCGCTCGGACATCGGCGCGGTCAGCACCAGCCCGGCCAGGCGCGAACGCTGCACCCAATCGGCCAGTTCATCGGCCAGCAGCGGCGAGCTGGAATCGCAGGGATGGATCTGCAGCCCGAACCCGGTCTCGCGGCAGGCGGCGAGCACGCCGTTCTGCACGCCGATGATGTGGTACGGGTTCGGGTTGTCGTAGACCAGCCCGATCACGAAGGTGGTGCCGCTGCGCAGGTTGCGCGCGGACGGATCGGGTTCGTAGTCGAGCTCGGCGATGGCACGCAGCACCCGCGCGCGGGTGGCCTGCATCACCGAGGGCTCGTTGTTGATCACGCGCGAGACCGTCTTCAGCGAGACCTTGGCCTTCTCCGCAACGTCCTTGATGGTCGCTCTGCGCATGGGTTTTCCCTGGGGTTGGCTGCCGTCCATCATCGCCGATCAGGCCTTGTCCTGCGGCAGGCCAGCGCGATGCCCGATCACCGAGTAGAACAGGATGTACAGGTAGCAGGGCACCATCAGCAGTACGAACACCAGCTGGAAGTCGATGTGCTGCTTGAGCACGGCGAACAGCTGCGGAATGATCGCGCCGCCGGCAATACCCATCACCAGCAGGGCCGAGCCGGTCTCGGTGAAGCGGCCCAGGCCGCGGATCGCCAGCGGGAAGATCGCCGGCCACATCATGGCATTGGCGAAGCCCAGCAGGGCCACGAAGGCCACCGATACGTAGCCGTGGGTGGCCCAGGCACCCAGGCAGAACAGCACGCCCAGCACCGCCGAGATGGTCAGGTAGCGCGACTGCGAGACCACCTTGGGGATCAGCAGCAGGCCGACCACATAGCCGACCAGCATCGCGCCGAGGGTGAGCGAGGTGAACATCTTGGTCTGGTCCAGCGGCAGGTCGAAACCATGGCCGTAGGTACCGATCGCATCACCGGCCATCACCTCCACGCCCACGTAGACGAACAGGCACAACACGCCCAGCCACAGGTGCGGGAACTGGAAGATGCTGCGCCGTTCGGCGGCACCGGCCGCAACCGGCGTGGCGTTGGCTTCGGACGACTTGATTTCCGGCAGCGGCGAGAACAGCACGGCCACCGCCAGCAGCACCAGCAGGCCGGCCATGGCCAGGTACGGTGCATGGATCTTGGCGGCGAATTCGTTGAGCAGCTGCGCCTTGGTCGCTTCATCGGCAGCGGCTACCGTGGCCGACAGATCACCGATGCCATGCAGCACCACGGTACCGATCAGCACCGGGGCGAGCATGCCGGCGATCTTGTTGCAGATGCCCATCAGCGCGATGCGGCGTGCCGCCGTCTCGATCGGGCCGAGGATGGAAATGTAGGGGTTGATCGCGGTCTGCAGCAGGGCCAGGCCGCTGCCGATCACGAACAGGCCGCCGAGCGCGCCCGGGTACCAGCGCTGGGTGGCGAATTCGCCGAACAACGCGGCACCACCGGCCATCACCAGCAGGCTCAGGCTCAGGCCCTTCTTCATGCCGGTGCGGCGCAGGATCCACGACGCCGGCAGGGCCAGGAAGAAGTAGGACAGGTAGAACACCATCAGCACCAGGAAGGCGCCGACCTCGCTGAGTTCGAAGGCCAACTTGACGAAGGTGATCAGTGGGCCGTTGAGCCAGGTGAAGAAGCCGATCAGGAAGAACAACACGCCAACGATGGCGATGGAGGTGGCCACGTTCGGGCGCGCGCTTGCAGCGGGGACGGCGGACATCAGGAGGGCTCCTGCGGCGACGGCCGCAGAACGCGGCGTCGGAGAGTGGCTGGGAACAACGTTGTCACATTCTTTCGATGGACAGCTGCGGTTTGTCAACTTCCACGCGCAGCCCTGTGAACCTCGTGCTGCACTGCGCAACCTGATCACAGCGCGTTTTGCTGAATGCGCCTGAGCCCTTGAGCCCCGTGCAGCAAAGGTTCCCGCGTGAAACGCATGCTCACGCCGTGTAAACGTTTACTGCATGCCCCGTTCGTTGCGGCGCAGCAACGAAAATGTCACGAACTCGTTGACATCGTTGTCAGCGGGGTTACAGACTCCGCCCAATCGCCGCCCCCTTTCCCGGGTCCGGCCCCACCTGCAGCAGGAGCCCGCGTGACCGCCAGCCACCCCGCCCCGGCCCATGTCCTGTCCCGAATCGCGCCCTCGTTCCTGGCCGCCGACGTCGGTGGCACCCATGTGCGTGTGGCCCGGGTCCAGGCCAGCGGTGATGCCGCCCACCCGGTGCAGGTGCTGGAGTACCGCAAGTACCGCAACGCCGACCACGGCGGCCTCAGCGCGATCCTGTCCGACTTCCTGGGTGAAGGCCCGCGGCCCACGCATTGCGTGGTCGCCAGCGCTGGCTACGCCCGCGAGGACGGCACGGTGATCACCGCCAACCTGCCGTGGCCGCTGTCGGCGCGCCAGGTGGAAGCCGACGTCGGCCTGCAGCGGGTCTACATCGTCAACGACTTCGAAGCGGTGGCCTATGCCGCCGCGCAGGTGGACGCCAGTGGCGTGCTGCACCTGTGCGGGCCGGACACCGCCGCACGTGGCCCGACCCTGGTGGTCGGCCCCGGCACCGGCCTCGGTGCGGCACTGTGGATTCCCACTGCGCACGGCCCGGTGGTGCTTCCCACCGAAGCCGGCCAGCCGACCCTGGCCGCCAGCACGGAACTTGAAATGGCCATCGTCCGCCACATGCAGCGCGACCGCGCCCATGTGTCGATCGAACATGCGATCTCCGGCCCGGGCCTGATGAACCTCTACCGCGCGGTGTGCGCGCTGCAGGGGCAGGCACCGACGTTGGCCAGTCCCGATGCGGTCACTGCCGCCGCCATGGCCGATACCGATGCGAACGCCCGCCAGGCGCTGGATGTGTTCTGCGGCCTGCTCGGCAGCACCATCGGCGACATGGCCCTGTTCTACGGCGCCCACGGTGGCGTCTACCTGGCCGGCGGCATCCTGCCGCAGATCCGCGAATACCTGCATGCCAGCACCTTCGTCGAACGCTACCTGCAGAAGGGGCCGATGGGCGAAGCGCTGGCACGCATCCCGGTGAAGGTCGTCGAACACGGCCAGTTGGGCGTGGTCGGCGCTGCCAGCTGGTACCTGCAGCAGCAGTCCGCCGCCTGACACCGCAACAGGCTTCAACGCAATCGCAGCACGCAGTACGTGGCACGCCAACGCACGGGACTTCGCCGCCGCCCCGCGCATGTCATCGCAACCGTAATCGAACACCGCCGCCGGCATCCAATCGAGTGATGAGGAGAGACATCATGAATACCCGCAAGACCCTGCTTTCGGCCGCCATCGTCAGCTGCATCGCCTTCAGTGCACACGCGCAGCAGGCCGCCCAGACCGCCACCGATCTGGACACCGTGACTGTCACGGGCATCCGTGGTTCGATGGAAAAGTCGCTGGACACCAAGCGCGAAGCCAATGCGCGCGTGGAAGTGGTCACCGCCGAAGACGTGGGCAAGCTGCCGGCGCACAACGTCGCCGACACCCTGCAGCGCCTGCCGGGCGTCAACATCAGCTCGTCCAGCGCCGACGAAGGTGGCTTCGATGAAGCCGACCGTGTCAGCCTGCGCGGCACCAGCCCGAGCCTGACCCAGACCCTGATCAACGGCCACACCGTCGGCTCGGCCGACTGGTTCGTGCTCAGCCAGGGCAACAACGTCGGCCGCAGCGTCAGCTACTCGCTGCTGCCGTCGGAACTGGTCAGCTCGGTGGAAGTGAACAAGTCCTCGCAGGCCAAGCTGCAGGACGGCGGCACCACCGGTACCGTCAACATCATCACCCGCAAGCCGCTGGAATTCTCCAAGCAGTTCACCGCTGAAGGCTCGATCGGCATGGTGCGTTCGGACCAGGCCAAGTCGAACGACCCGCAGTATTCGGCGCTGTTCAACTACAAGAACGACGAAGGCACCTTTGGCGTAATGGTGCAGGGCTTCAGCCAGAAGCGCGAACTGCGCCGTGAGGCGCAGGAAATTCCGGGCGGCTTCTTTACCCTAGGCCCGAACGACGACGTGGTTAAAGGCAACGCGGCAAAGGGCGTTGCGCCACATCCCGATCTGAACGGTGTGGCAGTTCCAGGCCTGCTGGGTTCGACCCTGTTCGAACAGACCCGCGAACGCAAGGGCGGCCTGGTCTCGCTGCAGTTCAAGCCGAGCGACAGCCTCACCCTCGGCCTGAATGGTTTCAGCTCCGAGCTGAAGGCGAACAACTACAACCGCAACTTCATGATGTTCGGCAACAGCTTCGCCAAGTCGCAGGCGCCGGATCCGGGCTATGTAATCAAGGACGGCGTGCTGACCAATGCCACCTACAAGGGCGTGCCGGGCACCGACTACGCGGTGTACGACATGATCTACCGTGAGTCGAAGGCCAAGTCGAGCTATGTCACCTTCGATGCCGACTGGCAGATCAACGACAGCCTGACCGCCAAGTTCCAGGCCGGCAGCACCAAGGGCACCGGCGAGACGCCGCGCCAGTACATCGCCGAGGTCACCCTGGCCAACGGCGGCGGCGCCAGCTGGGCCACCCACGGCAATGGCTCGCCGATCGACTGGAATGTCGGCGGCGACATCTCGCCCAATGGCGTGACCAGCTTCGGCACCTGGGGCAACCAGCAGGTCACCGCCGAGGACAAGGAGAAGTGGGCCACGCTCGACTTCAACCAGTACTTCAATGATGGCGGCGTGCTGAGCTCGATCGACTTCGGCCTGCGTTTCGCCGACCACAAGCGCGAAGCGCTGTCGCCGGAAGGTGCAACCCCGGGTGACATCTGGAGCGCGCTGAAGAACGGTGCGACGGCCAACTACCCCAGCGGCTTTGCCGGTGACATCGGCGGCACCTTCCCGCGCAACCTCTGGTACTTCACCCCGGGCGCGCTGAAGGACGCGGTGACGAACAACTCCACCTGGCTGGCCGGCAATGATGGCCCGACCGGTCGCCATAACTATGGCGCCGAGTGGAAGGTGAAGGAAAAGAACTTCGCCGGCTACGTGCAGGCCAACTTCCGCGGCGACTGGTGGAGCGGTAACGTCGGCCTGCGCTACGTCAACATCAAGCAGGACATCGACACCTACAACGCGGTCAGCAAGGCCGCCGATGCCGATGTCAGCAGCCTGTTCGGCATGTGGGAGCGCCTGGCCTTCCAGAACAAGCGCAACCGTGTGCTGCCCAGCGCCAACATCAAGTTCGACCTGGACGACTCGCTGGTGCTGCGCGTCGCCGCCTCGCAGACCCAGACCCTGCCGGACTACTCGGCACTGGGCGCTTCCTCGTACGGCTCGGATCTGAACCGCACCGGCGGCGGCGGCAATCCAAACCTCAAGCCGACCCTGTCGACCAACCTGGATGCCAACCTGGAGTGGTACTTCATGCCGCGCGGCCTGCTGTCGGTGGGCGCGTACCACATGAACCTGAAGGACTACATCGCCTTCGACGTGGTCTCGCGCCAGCTGTACAGCGAACTGACCAACCAGCTTGAGACCTACCAGATCTCCACCCCGATCAATGCCGACGGCAAGGTCACCGGCGTGGAAGTGGCCTACGAGCAGCCGATCGGCGAGTACTTCGGCATCAATGCCAACTACACCTATGCCAACGGCACCACCTCGCACACCTGGTCGGATGGCTCGCACAACCTGCTGGGCACCTCGAAGAACACCTACAACGTGGGTGCCTACTTCGAGAACGAGCGCTTTGGTGCCCGCGTCAGCTATACCCGCCGCTCCTCGTTCCTGATCAGCCTGTCGGGCACCAACCCGTACTACCAGGATGACTTCGGCACGCTGTCGGCATCGCTGAGCTACAAGGCCACCGACTGGCTGAGCATCAGCCTGGATGGCCTGAACCTCAACAACCCGACCTACAAGTACTACCAGACCGCGGCCATCCCGACCTCGTTCTACAGCAACGGTCGCCAGTACTACCTCAACTTCCGCTTCAAGTACTGATCCAGCGGCGGCAACATCGCCGAGTCGTGCACGCACGCCGGGCCTGGGTCATTCCGGGCCCGGCGTTTTTCATGTATAGCGTTCATCGCACCGTTCCAAGGAGTCGTCCCGATGGTCAAGCCTTCCCGCGCCCGGATGCGCAGCGCAGTGCTGCTGGGCAGCCTGCTCGCCCTGTTGCCGGCCCTGCCGGCACTCGCTGCCGATCCCACGCCGGCCGCTGAAGCACCCGGTCCGCAACTGCGCGCCGGCAGCCTGATGCTGATTCCCGCCCCGGCTACCGTGCAGCCCGGCCAGGGCAGCGGCATCACCGTGCGCGCCGCTACCGTGCTGCACGCCGAAGGCGAGGCCGCACAGCGGGTCGCCACCCAGTTCGCCGATCTGTTGGCCCGCAGCGGCGGACCGCACCTTGCACTGGCCAAGGGCAAGATCGCCGCCCACAGTGGCGGCATCCGTTTCCAGATCGTGCCGACCTTCCGCGAAAGTGGTGAGGGCTACACACTGGAAAGCACCGCGCAGGGCGTGCTGGTGCAGGCCGGCAACGAGACCGGCCTGTTCTATGGCGCAACCACCCTCGCCCAGCTGGCCACCGGCGGCAGCAACGGCGTGCTGCCGGCGGTGCAGATCCAGGATGCGCCGCGCTTCAGCTGGCGCGGTTTCATGCTCGATTCCGCACGTCACTTCCAGAGCCTGGACGAGATCAAGCGCGTGCTCGACGCGATGGCCGCGCACAAGCTCAACACCTTCCATTGGCACCTGACCGACGACCAGGGCTGGCGCATGGAGATCAAGCGCTACCCGAAGCTGACCGGGGTCGGCAGCTGCCGCCTGCCGGCCGGCGACGGTGGCATCGATCCGGTCAGCGGCCAGGAGCATCCGTACTGCGGCTTCTACACGCAGGAGCAGATCCGCGACGTGATCGCCTATGCGGCCAAGCTGCATATCCAGGTCATTCCGGAAATCGACGTACCCGGCCATGCCACCGCTGCGATCGCCGCTTACCCGGAACTGGGCTCGGTCAACACCCCGCTGAAGCCGATCAGCGAATGGGGCGTGTTCCCGAACCTGTTCAACGTGGAAGACAGCACTGTCACCTTCCTCGAGAACGTGCTGGAAGAAGTGATCGCGCTGTTCCCGGCGAAGTACGTGCACGTCGGTGGCGACGAGGCAGTGAAAGACCAGTGGAAAGCCTCCAGGCAGGTGCAGCAGCGCATGCGTGCGCTGGGCATCAAGGATGAGATGGCCATGCAGAGCCACATCATCAAGCGACTGGAGACCTTCCTGGAGGAGCACGACCGGCGCCTGATCGGCTGGGATGAAATCCTTGAAGGCGGCCTGCCGCCTCAGGCCACGGTGATGTCGTGGCAGGGCACCGAAGGCGGTCTGGCCGCCGCCAGCGCCGGCCATGACGTGATCATGTCGCCGGTCGGTTACCTCTATCTGGATTACCTGCAGACGGCCTCGCCGAACGAGCCCCCGGGCCGCCCGACCCAGGTCAACCTCGGCAAGCTGTACAACTTTGAACCGGTTCCGGCCGAGCTGGCCGCCGACAAGCGCGGGCACATCCTCGGCCTGCAGGCCAACATGTTCACCGAGCACACGCGCAGCTATGCACGCCTGCAGCACAACCTGTTCCCGCGCCTGGCCGCCGTGGCCGAGACCGGCTGGAGCACGCCGGAACATCGCGACTTCCGCGATTTCCTCGCGCGCCTGCCCGCGCAGCTGCAACGCTACCGCGCCTGGGGCCTGGCCTACGCGCAGACCCCGTTCGAAGTGGGCGTGGACTACACCGACAACCGCGCGGCCGACACGGTGACCGTGTCGCTGGCCAATCCGCTGGGCTATGAGGTGCGCTACAGCACCGACGGCCAGCCGGTGACCGCGCAGTCGCCGTTGTACCAGCAGCCGCTGACCGCGACGCTGCCTGCTACGGTGCAGGCGGGTGCGTTCTACCAGGGCCAGATGCTGGCGGCGAAGCCAACGGTAGCGGCGTTCAGCGCACAATCGCTGCTCAGCCGCCGCAGCGATGAACTGCTCAGCTGCGTGGGCAAGAAGGGGCTGGTGCTGCGTCTGGAAGACGATGGCCCGCGCGAGGGAACACGTGCGGTGTTCAACGTGGACATCTTCCAGCCGTGCTGGCGTTGGCCGCAGGCGCAGCTGGACGGCATCGGCAGCGTGGAAGTGCGTGCCGGTCGCATTCCGTACTACTTCCAGCTGGCCCACGACGAGCCCAAGCGTCGCTTCGAGAAGGCCAAGCGCGCGCACGGCGAGATGCAGGTGCGTCGCGGCGACTGCAGCGGCAAGGTGCTCGCCGAAGTAGCGCTGCCGGCCAAGCCCGATGCCGATGGCTTCGTGACGCTGCATGCAGCGCTACCGAAGGGTACACAGGGCACCGCTGACCTATGCATCAACTTCACCGGCGATACGCGCCCGGCGATGTGGGTGCTGGATGAGGTGACGCTGGGGAAGTGACCCCAGGCCTGTCCTGGTGCAATCGATCCACGCATGGCGTGGATCTACTGTAGAGCCGAGCCCATGCTCGGCTTCCTCCCAAAGGCAGCCGAGCATGGGCTCGGCTCTACAGGAACTTTACCCGCGCCAGCGCAGCAGCAGATCGCGCAGCGGGGTCAGTGCGGTGGCCATGCCGGCAAGCACACCGATCGTGTTGGCGATGGCATCCATCGGGTCGGCAGTACGGTTGCTGGTCAACGCGCCCTGGGCGAACTCGATGCCGATGCCCATCAACACCAGTCCCACGCCCACCCACAGCAGCGGACGCCCGCGACGGAACAGCTGCACCGCGCTGCCAGCCAGGATGAAGTAGGCGAGGAAGTGCTCGCCCTTGTCGCTGTTTTCCGGCAACGGAATCGGCGGCGGTGGAATCAGGCAGACCACGATCACCAGCAGTACCGCCGTCGCCCACAACGTGGCCCACAACCGCGGCCGCCGCAGCGGCTTGATCACCGGCAACACCTCGCTCACAGGCGCCAGCTCAGGTCACCCAGCTCGAAGGCGGGTTCGAAGTCGACACCACGCTGCAGGCCGATGGCCTGGAAGCGCTCGCCCATCTCCGTCGGCAGGGTCAGCTTCTTCACCTGGTCGCGCAGCTGGATGCGGCCGACCTCGTCGGTACGCTCCTCGGCCAGCAGCAGCACCTGGTCCAGGCCGTTACCGAGCAGGAAGCTGGCCTGGCTGCAGTAGCCGGCCAGCTCGAAACCGCCGTGCATGCCGGCCTCGGCCATCGCGGTGAAATCCACCGACGCGGTGATGTCCTGCAGGCCCGGCCAGCGATGCACGTCGTTGTGCACGTGATGGCGGTAGAACGCACGCACGGTGCCATCGTCACGGTCGTGCTGGTAGAACTCGCTGCGGCTGTAACCGTAGTCGACGAACAGCATCGCGCCGCGCTGCAGGCCGCCCGCCACCGCCTGCAGCCAGTACGGCAGCTGCGGCAGCACCTCGGACCGGTAGCCCTCGGCGAAAGGCTTTTCCAGGTAGCGCTCGATATGGCGCACCGCACCGTTGAGCAGGATGTCGGCCGGCTGCGCGCCACGGATGAAATTGCCTTCGCCATCAAGCTCGACGGTTTCCTCGTAGACCTCGCCATCCCGGATCAGGAAGCGCGGGGTCGGCAGCGCGTCGATCACCTCGTTGGCGAACACGACGCCTTCCCAGTCCTCCTCGAACGGGCGGTCGACCCAGTCCACGCGCGCGGCCAGCTCGGCGGGCAGGTTCTGCTGCAGGCGCTGCTGCTGGCGCTCGCGCAGATCGGCACTGGGTTCGAGGATGGCGTAGCGCGACGGCAGCGCATCCAGCTCGGCCAGGCGCAGCAGCACCGCCTCGGCAAAGGCGCCGGTACCGCCGCCCAGTTCCAGCATGCGCGCCTGCGCACCCAGCTGGGCGAACACCGGTGCCAGCGCATTGGCTACGCTGCCGGCAAACAGGCTGCCGAGCTCGGGCGCGGTGGTGAAGTCACCGCTGCCACCGAACTTGCTGGCGCCGGCGCTGTAATAGCCCCAGCCTGGGGTGTACAGGCACAGCTCCATGAAGCGGGAGAACGGCATTGCCCCGCCCTGCGCAAGGATTTCGGCGCGCAGGGCGGCCGCCAGCTGGTCGCTGTGGGCCAGGGCATCGGCTTCGGGCAGGGGGAAGGTGGGCTGCATGGCGTCTTCGAATGCGGTGACAATGGTGCACAGGATAGCCGAGCCTTGGAGGACCCTCGATGAGCGATACCCACCCCGTGGTCCTGATCACCGGCAGCGCGCGCCGGATCGGTGCGGCCATCGCCCGCCAGTTCCACGCCTGTGGCTGGTCGGTGGTGCTGCATGCCAACACCTCCAGCGCCGAGCTGCAGCAGGCCGCGTTCGATTTCGACAACGTGCGCCCCGGCAGCGTGCTGGCCCTGCAGGCCGACCTGCGTGACGCCGACGCCTTGCCCGACCTGGTGGAACAGGCCGTCACCCACTTCGGGCGGCTGGATGCGCTGGTCAACAACGCCTCCAACTTCTTCCCCACCCCGCTCGGCCAGGTCACCGCCGAAGCAATGGACGAGTTGTATGCGGTCAACGCGCGCGCGCCGCTGCTGCTGTCACAGGCGGCGGCGCCCTACCTGCGCCGCCAGCAGGGCTGCATCGTCAACCTGACCGATCTGCACGGCACCGACCCGATGCGCGACCACATCGCCTACACCATGGCCAAGGCCGCGCTGGAGATGGCCACCCGCTCGCTGGCGCTGGAGCTGGCGCCGAAGGTGCGGGTCAATGCAGTCGCGCCGGGTGCGATCCTGTGGCCGGAACAGGGCAAGGATGATTTCGCCCGCGAAGCGCTGCTGGCACGCACGCCGCTGGCACGGATCGGCACGGTCGAGGAGATCGCCGAGGCAGTCTACTGGCTGGTGGCCGAAGCCAGCTTCGTCACCGGCCACACCCTGCGCGTGGATGGTGGGCGCACAGTAAGTTGAGGTAGTGCCAGCCGCTGGCCGGCCACCTCCCTCATTCCAGGTCCACCACCTCGAACGCTTCGCCAAACTGCGCGTGCGCACGCCACAGCGCAGCCAGGTCCTGGCAACTGACCGGATCGATGAAGTCCGGCGCGATGTCGGCCAGCGGCTTCAGCACGAAGGCATGCTTCAGCTCCGGGCGCGGAATGCGCAGGTGGCCGGGCCCTTCCACCACCAGGTCGCCATAGAACACCACGTCGATGTCCAGGGTCCGGTCGGAGAAGCGCGGCCCGCTGCGGTCGCGGCCATGCGCGTCTTCCAGCGCATGCAGCCAGTCGTCCAGTTCCTGCAGGGGCAGGTCGGTCTCGATCGCCACCGCATTGTTGAGGAAGGCCGGACCATCGAAGCCGACCGCGGCAGTGCGGTAGGCGGGCGACACCTGCAGTGCGCCGAAGCGCTCGCGCAGGGCCGTCACCGCGGCGTGGAGGTAGCGGCGGGGCTGGACGTTGCTGCCCAGGCTCAGGAGCACGGTGGTCATGCGGTTCAGGTGACGGCACTTGGGGGGCGTGGACATGCCGTCGTCACGGCGGCCTGCCTACAATCCGGGACGCACATGATAGGGCACCGACATGACCTATTGCGTTGGAATCGAGGTGGACGAGGGCCTGGTCTTCGCTGCCGACACCCGGACCAATGCCTCGCTGGACGATGTGCGCGTGCATCGCAAGCTGCACGTGTTCGAGTACCCCGGCCAGGCAGCCTACGTGCTGATGGCGGCTGGCAACCTGGCCACCACCCAGCTGCTGGTGTCGCGCCTGGGGCGCGACGCTGGTGAACGGCGCACGCCCAACCTGCGCGACATGACCCATCTGTTCGAAGCTGCCGAGTACGTCGGCCAGCTGCTGGTGGACAGCCAGGTGCACAGCAGCCACAGCGAACACGGCCATGACGGGGTCAACACCCAGGCCACACTGATCTTCGGCGGCCAGATCGCCGGCGAGCGGCCTGGGCTGTACATGATCTACCCGCTCGGCAACGCCATCGCCGCTTCGCCGGAAACGCCCTACCTGCAGATCGGTGAGTCCAAGTACGGCAAGCCGATCCTCGACCGCATCCTCAGCCCGGCCACGCGCCTGGAGGATGCCGCGCGCACGGCAATCGTCTCGCTGGACTCCACCATCCGTTCCAACCTGTCGGTGGGCCTGCCGATCGATCTCGCTCTGCTGCGCGACGGCGAGCTGCGCATCGGCCAGCAGCTGCGCCTGGGCGCGGATTCGGCGTTGTATGCCGACATCCACCAGAACTGGTCGCGGCGGCTGGAACAGGCGGTGGACGCCCTGCCGCGATTCCCCTGGGAAACCGTGCTGTAGAGCCGAGCCCATGCTCGGCTGTCGAGGTCAATGCGAACAGCAGCCGAGCATGGGCTCGGCTCTACAGAACCCCAGCGGCATCAGCCCAGCGCTTCGGCCACCGCGCGGAACACCTGCTGCATCTGCAGCGGCTTGCGCAGCACGTGCACCTGCACGCCAGCGGGGAATGCATCGGCCGCCACCTCCACCGCTGCGTCTTCCAGCACCAGCGCCGGGCCGCGATAGCCCAGTGCTGCCATCTCGCCCAGCAACTGGCTGGCCGGCAGCAGCTTGGAGCCGGCGTCGGCAATGACCAGGGCCGGCAACGCCTCCTGCTGCATCCAGCGCAGCGCGGCCGGGCCGTCGGACGCCAGCTGCAGCTGGTAACCCTGGCTGGACAGCGCATTGCCCAGCAGCGAAAGGCGGGTGGCCTCACCATCGACCACCAGGATCGACTGGCCGCTGCCCAGCGCTACCAGCTGCTCGATCGGCTCGCTGCCATCAATGGCGTCGTGCATCGGGAGCCGCAGTTCGAAGCAGGTGCCCTGCCCCGGCTGGCTGCTGACGTGGATGCTGCCGCCGGCGCCTTCAACAATGCGCTTGCAGGAGATCAGGCCCAGGCCGGTGCCATCGGCCTTGGTGGTGAAGAACGGATTGAACAGATGCGACAGTGTGTCCGCATCCATGCCGATCCCTTCGTCGGCCACCCGGATGTGCATCCAGTCCACGCCATCGCGCTGGCCGGCATGGCTGGCAGTGAGGCTCAAGCGGCCCCCGTTCGGCATCGCCTGGATCGCATTGAGCGCCAGGTTCAACATCACCTGCTGCAGTTCGGTGTAGTTGGCGTCGACCACCAGGCCCTCGTCCTGCACCTGCAGTTCCAACCGCACCGCATCGGGCACGTTGCTGCGCAACAGCAGCGCCACCGCATCGAACAGGCCATCGATCTCGATGCGCTCGCTCGGCTTGCGCGAGCCGCGCACGAACGACAACATCGATTCGGCCATCTCGTGCCCACGTCGGCCGCACTCGGCGATGACATCGGCCAGGTGGTGCAGCTGCGGATCTTCGGTACGCGCCTTCAGCAGGTCCGGCATGATCAGCAGCGGCTGCAGGATGTTACGCAGGTCGTGGCTGAGGCCGGCGGCGAGCAGCGACAGGCTTTCCAGGCGCTGCGCGCGCATCAGTTCGGTTTCCACCCGTGCGCGCTCTATGGCGCTGCGGGCATCGCGGATCGCACGCGCCACCGCCGACGGCAGGCGCGCCGGCAGGTGCTTGATGATGTAATCGTTGGCGCCCTTCTGCAGGGCCGCCACCGCGTTCTCCTCACCCATGGTGCCGGAGACGAAGATGAAGGGCACTTCCGGTGAGGTCTCGCGTACGATGCGCAGCGCGTCGTCACCGGAGAACCCCGGCATGCTCAGGTCGGACAGCACGATGTCCGGCTGGAACGCTGCCAGTGCCTGGCGTAGTTCAGCCTCGCTCTCGACCCGCTCGAAGCGGGCGTCCAGCCCCGCATCGAGCATCTGTTCGGACATCAGCTCGGCATCTTCCGGTGAGTCCTCCACCAGCAGGATGCGCAGCGCCCCCAGGGCGGGACCGGTCAAGGGCATGGGCTCACTCGAGTTCCGGTGCCTGGTTGATCAACGCCCAGAACTTGCCCAGGGTCTGCACCGCGCCGAAGAACTGGTCCACATCCACGGGCTTGACCACATAAGCGTTCACGCCCATGTCCCAGCTGCGGGCCAGGTCGCTTTCCTCGCGCGAAGACGACAGGATCACCACCGGCAGGCGCTTGAGCTCTTCATGCTCGCGGATCTGCCGCAGCACTTCCAGGCCATCCATGCGCGGCATCTTGATGTCCAGCAGCAGCACCGCCGGCAGGCCTTCCTCGCGGTTGGCGAAGGCACCGCGGCGCAACAGGTAGTCCATCACTTCCACGCCATCCTCGACGTGCACGATGGGGTTGGCCAGACGCGCCTCTTCCAGGGCGTCGATCGCCATTTCGGCATCAGCCGGGCTGTCTTCGGCGAGAAGAATGGTGCGCAGAGTGGTCATGCAGAAGGCCCTTGTTTGTCCGCATCGATCGCGGGAGGCAGGTAGAAGTGGAAGGTGGCGCCGACGTCCGGTTCGGCCTCGGCCCAGATGCGGCCGCCATGGCGGGTCAGCACGCGGCGCACGCTGGCCAGGCCGATGCCGGTTCCCGGATAGTCGCTGGCCTTGTGCAGGCGCTGGAAGACACCAAACAGCTTGCCGGCGTAGGCCATGTCAAAGCCTGCACCATTGTCGCTGACCGTGAACTGATGACCGCCGTCAGGCTGCGGCTGGTAGTCCACGCGGATCTTTGCCGGTTCGCGGTTGCCCGAGTACTTCACCGCGTTGCCCAGCAGGTTCAGCCAGACCTGGCGGATCATGTTCTCATCGCCCACCACGATCGGCAGCGGCGCGATGCTCCACTCCACATGGTGCGCACGGCCGCTGCTTTCGGCCTCGGCCTGCAGGTTGGAATCGAGCATGGCGCGGGTATCGGCCACCAGCGACTGCATGTCCACCGTCTGCTGGCGCATTGCCGCGCGGCCCAGCCGCGAATAGACCAGCAGGTCATCAATCAGTGTCGCCATGCGCCGCGCCGAACTGGAGATCACCTCCAGGTAATGGCGGCTCTTGTCATCGGCGGCGTCGCCGAGATGGCGTGACAGTTTGTCGGAGAATCCAGCAACGTGACGCAGCGGCGCGCGCAGATCGTGCGAGACCGAATAGCTGAAGGCTTCCAGCTCCCTGTTGACCTCGGACACCTGCGCAACCTTGCCTTCCAGCTGGCGGTTCAGTTCCTCCACCCGCAGCTGCACGGCACGCTGCACGGTGACGTCGCTGACGGTGAGCAGCACCACTTCGTCGTCGGTGTCCGGCAGCGGCATGCGCCGCGCGTTGAGCAGCATGTAGCGCACCATGCCATCGGCGGCACGCTGCTCATGCTCGAAATCCCAGAGTTCGCGGCCACGCAGCAGCACATCGGACAATCGCTGGCGCATCACCGGGTCTTTCCAGGCGCCATCGCCGACGGTGTCCAGCAACAGGCCATCGGCGCGCTCATCCTGCAGTCCATACAGCTCGGCGAAAGCCGGATTGTGCAGCTGCACGCGCAGGTCGCGGTCAAGCAGCACAATGGGTTCGCGCACGGTCTGCAGCACCGAGGCTGCACGTGCGGCCGAACGCAGCGACTGCCGTTCGGCATGCAGGCGGCGGCCGATCTGTCGTTGCAGCAGCCACAGCACGAGGCCAAGCAGGGCCAACTGCACCACCAACGAACTCCACGACACCAGCTCGGTCTGCCTGCGCTGGCGAGCGGCCTGCTCGGCGCGCTGTGTCAGCAGTTTCTGTTCGCTGGCCTGCAGCTCCTCCACCAGGCCACGGATCGGATAACGCGTGCTCAGGTCCTGCACCAGCTCGCGCTGATCACTGTTGGGCTCGGACTTTGCCAGTTCGCGGGCAAGCGCCATACGGCCTTCCAGCATCGACTCGATGCGGCCGATGCGGATCAACTGCTCAGGATTGTCGCGGGTCATCCGTCCCAGTTCGGCCAGACGACCGGGGAGCTCATTGGCCTTGGCCATGCGTTCGCGCAGGCCCGGCGCGTCCACACCCTTGGACAGGGTCAGCGCAGCCGATTCGACATCGCGCACATCGGCCTGCAGCTGCTGCAGGGCCACACCGACGGCCTGGGTATGGTTGACCCAGGCCATCGCGTCTTCGCTGTCCTGCTGCAGGTGGCGCAGGGTCAACCACGGCACCACGATGATCGCGGCAGCGGCCAGCGCCAAAGCCGGCAACCGCCAGCGGTCCCAGATGTCGTCACTGAAAACCAGCGCCATAGTTCCTCGTCAGCACAGCCGCAAAGCGTCTGCCGTTACCGGCCCCCACTGCGGCGGAACCGGCAATATAGCGCAGGCGGTCACAACTCTGGAATTTCCAGCGCGGCTGGCTGAACGGGTTCGGAATTCGATGCTGTAGAGCCGAGCCCACGCTCGGCTGCCTTGGAGTTCCAGCCGAGCATGGCTCGGCTCTACAGGTCAGTGGGCGCCCCGCATGGGGCGCCCACAGGGATCAGCGCTTGGCGGCAGCGCTGACCTTCAATGCTGCGGCATCGACGCGGGTCACGCCCTTGATGCCCTTGGCGGTGGTCACCGCCTTGTCCTTCTCGGCCTGGCTCGCCACGGCGCCACTGAGGCTGACCACGCCATTCACGGTTTCCACCTTGATTTCAGTGCCCGGAACGTTGCTGCTGGCCAGCAGATCGGCCTTCACCTTGGTGGTGATCCAGGTATCGGTTACCGGCTCGTTGGAGTCGTGGCGATCAGCATGGGTCGCCGGATGGGTGCTGGTCGGCGGGCTCTTGGCAGCCGGATCCTTGGCGAATGCGGCGGAGGAAGACAGCGCCAGGCCCAGAGTCAGGGCGGAAGCAATCAGCGTACGGGTGGTATTGCTCATCGTGTCGTACTCCTTTGGTGTGTGCTGCCAGTCTGGACAAGCGCACGTGGAGCAGGCGTGGCGTTGCGGTCATGCCGCCGTGAATCGAAACGTTTCCAACGGCAACGGTTCAGTTTTGGCCTGCCACGGCCCGTCGTTTACCCTGCCCTTCCCACTGCCGGAACTCTGCCATGCGCCCCGACCTGCAACTGGCCCTGATCGGTTATGGCCTTGCCGGCCGCGTCTTCCATGCACCGCTGATCCAGCACACGCCGGGCCTGGTGCTGCACAGCATTGTCAGTTCGCAACGCGACACCCTGCTGCGCGCGTTCAGCGACGTACACGTGCGCGCTACGCCGCAAGAGGTGTTCGACGATCCAGCAGTGGATGCGGTGGTGATCGCCACACCGAACCAACAGCACGCCCCGCTTGCGATCGCAGCGTTGGCCGCCGGCAAGCACGTGCTGGTCGACAAGCCATTCGCGCTCGATGTCGCGGAAGCAGAAACGGTGCTGGCTGCCGCACGCGATGCCGGACGCATCGCCACCGTGTTCCAGAACCGGCGCTTCGATGCGGATTTCCTCACCCTGCAGGCGCTGCTGGCCGAAGGCACGCTCGGCGACGTGGCCGAATGCCACGCCCACTTCGACCGTTACCGCCCGCAGGTGCGCGAGCGCTGGCGCGAACAGGACGGCCCGGGAAGCGGCCTGTGGTACGACCTTGGCCCGCACCTGCTGGACCAGATGCTGGTGCTGTTCGGCTGGCCCGAGGCGGTCGATGCCGATCTGGCCGTACAGCGCGAAGGTGGTACCGGCATCGACTACTTCCACGCCGTGCTGCACTACCCACGGCATCGCGCGATCATCCATTCCGGTTCGCTGGTTGCAGCGCAGACGCCGCACTTCAGCGTGCATGGCAGCAAGGCCAGCTGGATCAAGCACGGTCTGGACGTGCAGGAGGCACAGCTGCGCCGCAGTGTGGCACCCGGTGCGCCGGGCTGGGGGATCGACCCGCGGCATGGTGAGCTGGTGCGCTGCGACGCCGAGGACAATGTGCAGCGCAGCACTGTGGACAACCGGCCGGGCGACTACCGGCGGTTGTATGCGCAGTTCGCGGCGGCGATGCATGGCGATGGCGAGCCAACGGTGAGCGCGGTACAGGCGCTGCAGCTGATGCGGTTGCTGCAGGCCGGCATGGACAGCGCGCGTGAAGGCCGACGGGTCGCGTTGGACTGACCAGTAGCAACTGTCTTGTCAGGGGCAGCCGAGGGCCACCTCGGCGTCCCGCTTACGGGCGTTGAGGATCACCAGCATTTTGCGCATGACCGCCACGAGCGCCACCTTGCTCGCTTTGCCCTTGGCCTTCAGGCCAGCGTAAAACGCGCGCAGTCCTGGCTCGTACCGGATGGCCGTCAGGGCCGCCATGTAAAGGGCTTCGCGTACTACTGCGCGCCCACCACTGATCCGCCGTTGGCCCTGCCAGGTGCCACTTTCGCGGTTCATTGGGGCCAACCCCACCAGCGATGCTATGGCTTTGCTTCCCAAGCTGCCCAGTTCGGGCAATTCGCAGGCCAGTGTGCTGATCAGGATGGGGCCGACGCCTTTGAGCGTGCCGATATTCTTCCAGCCAGGCTGTCCCTCAAGCTGCTCGGCAATAGCTTTATCCAGTTGCTTCAGGTCGTCAGATAGCTGGGCTATATGGCGTTGCTTCATCGCAATCAGATCCGGATCGACCAATCGCCGCAAGCGCTGCATCTCACTGACCCGCATCTGCACCAGATGCCTGCGGCATTGCGCAAATTCAGCCAGACGCTGCTGCCAAGGGGCAGGCGGTACGTAGCGGGTCAGCGGCAACAAATGGGCCATCTGCGCCAGCACTGTCGCATCGAGCCGATCGGTCTTGGCGGCACGGCCCGTGCCTTGGGCAAATCGCCGTGCACGCGCCGGATTGATTCGCACCATCGGCAGGCCGGCGGCGTGCAATACATCCAGAGCAGCACGCTCGTAACCCCCGCTTGCCTCAAGAACGACCTGCTTGATCGGCCACGTCTTCAGCCACCGAATCAAGCGCACAAAGCCGCGCTTGTCGTTGCTGAATTGGCGAAACTGCTCTCCATGGACGACCACATCCAGCGTGGCTTTGCTCACATCGATCCCGATCCCAAACATGGCAGAACTCCGCTAGGCTGACAGGGTCGAGAGCTCTCCCCGCTTGCCCAGTCTTATCAGTTCGAGCGCCAACTCAACCAACTGTTCGGGCGGTTCAGGGAGAATCCGGCGTGGGGACCCAAGCTACTTCTCGGTCGCAAGACCTGGATCCACACGGTCGCCCACGCCGGGCTCTCGGCAGCCAAGGTGCCAGATCGGCAAGAGATAAGATCCACGCCATGCGTGGATGACGTGGCAACGATCGGAGAAGGCTTTTGTAGCGTCGAGCCATGCTCGACTGGCTGCATGGGGTCAGAGCCTTTTCCTTCAGAAAAGGATCCGACCCCGATCTGCCTGGGGTCGGATCCCTTCGGCAACGCCGAAGGGCTCTGACCCCACCGCGGTGCTTACGACTTCTTGATGGCGTGGCCGCCGAATTCGTTGCGCATCGCCGACAGCAGGCGGTCGGTGAACGAATTGGATTCGCGCGAGCGCAGGCGTTCCAGCAGCGACAAGGTGATCACCGGTGCCGGCACGTCGAGTGCGATCGCTTCGGCCACGGTCCAGCGACCTTCGCCGGAATCCTCCACGTACGGGGCGATGCCATCCAGCGACGGATTGCGCTTGAGCGCTTCGGTGCTCAGGTCCAGCAGCCAGGAACGCACCACGCTGCCGTGGCGCCAGACTTCGGCCACCTGGGCCAGGTCCAGCTCCATCTCCTGCTTGCGCTCCATCAGCGCGAAGCCTTCGGCATAGGCCTGCATCATTCCGTACTCGATGCCGTTGTGGACCATCTTGGTGAAGTGGCCAGCACCGGACGGGCCGACACGACCCCAGCCACGGTCTTCGGCCGGTGCCAGCGTGCGCAGCAGCGGTGCGATCTGCTCCACCACCGCCGCTTCGCCGCCGACCATCAGGCTGTAGCCTTCCTGCAGCCCCCACACGCCACCGCTGGTGCCGCAGTCAACATAGCCCAGGTCGTCCTCGGCCAGCGACTTGGCACGGCGGATCGAGTCCTGATAGTTGGAGTTGCCGCCGTCGATGACGATGTCACCCTCGGCCAGGTGCGGGGTCAGCTGGCCCAGCGTCTGGTCGACGGTCTCGCCGGCCGGCACCATCAGCCACACCACGCGCGGTACCGGCAGCGCAGCCACGGCAGCTGCCAGCGAATCCACCACGTCCAGGCCGGCCTCGGCGGCGCGCTGGCGGGCGCCTTCGCCCGGGTCGTAGCCAACGACGCGGTGGCCGCCGCGATGCAGGCGCTGGGCCATGTTGGCACCCATGCGGCCGAGGCCGATCATTGCAATGTCCATTGTTTCACCTTCATTTGGGGTCTAGGGTCAGGCTGCCTGGCCTGCCGGTAGCCGCGCAGTGGCGCAGCTGCGCCTCGCGCCAACGCCGGTAGAGCGTGGTATGCAGATTGTGCACCGCCAGATCGATCGAAAACGGCGTTCGTGGGTTGCGATCAAGCAGGCGGGCGACGTGGTAGCCGATGGGACGTATACCGCGTGGGTGCACATAGATCACGAACTGCTGGTAGAACGGATCGTCCAGCAGCTGGTCCATGCGTGCCAGCGTGGCGTGGTAGCGCGGTTCCAGCCGTGCACGAAGGTCCGCATCGCGCTCGAACAGCAGGCGCTCGAAGTAGCGCTGGCCGATGCGCGGGATGCCCTGCGCGAGTTTCCAGAGTTCGGCATTGCGCTGGTCGTACCAGGCCAGCCCACCGTGCATCGCCAGTGCCTGCGCAGCGTCCGCCCCCACATCGACCACCACGAAGTTCTCGGCCTGGTTGCTCAGGTCGTCCAGCATGCCCTTGTCGTACACATGCTCGATGAAACCAGGCACACCGACGAACGCCTGGCGCCCCATCGCCGAGGTACGCACTGCCTTGCCATCGGCGAAGAAATCGCCGGCATGCGCGCCAAGCAGGATGCTGTCGGTCCCATGCAGGGCGAGGAAGGTGCCGATCGACAGCTCATCCGCAGCGAACTCCGTATCGAATGCTGCATCGCCATACAGCTCGCGCTGGGTGGCCAGCTGCGCGACCTGGCGACCGACACCACATTCGGCACGCACGGCACCGCTGTAGAACGCCTGCAGCGCCTGGCTGTTGCCTGCACTGGGCACGAAGCCGCGGCCGAAACTGCGCGTGCGCTGCCAGCCTTGCGCGCGCGGCCCCTGCAGGCCGAAGCCGATCCAGCCCAGCTGCGGGCCGGAGAAGCGGAAGGTGGGGTTGGCCTGCAATGCCGAGGCTGCACGGTGCGTGGCTGCGCCCAGCTGGAAGGCATAGGCACAGACCGTCGCAGGGTCATCCAGCAGCTCCTGCAGCACTGCCTGGCGGGCCGCAGCGGGCATTCCGGCCGGCCACTGCACGCGCAGATCGCCCGCCGCCTGTGCTTCAGCCAGCGACGCGCGCGTGCATACCGGACCGCCATGCACCTGGGGTGTACTGACCATGGCCTCGTCGAAGCGCCATCCCAGCCGCTGCAGCAGGCCTTGCCTGCAGTCCGGCACCATGGACGCACTGCCCAGCGCAGGCGCCAGCAGCAGGGCCACGCCGATCAAACTGGCGCGCACCCTCAACCCTGGTCCGTGCTGGCCGGTGCAGGTTCCGGTGGTGCGGCCGGAGGTGGTGCGGGTGTGCCTGCAGTCGCCGGCAGGTACTGCTGCAGGCGCTGGAAGAAGCGCTGATAGAACCCGGCATCGGTGACCGTGCTGCTGGCCACTTTCACCAGCGAGTCGTCATTGCTGCCGAACGGCAGCGACACCGAGCCCAGCGCACCGACGCCGACACTGGCTGACGTTGGGCTCTTCTTCAGCGCATAGCGGTCCTGTACCGCGCTGACGAATACCAGCGTCTGGCTGCCACGCGGCGCGCAGGAAATGCGCAGCACCAGCTGCTCGTGGTCGTCTTCGCGCGGCTGGAAGTTCTTGTTGCCCTCCACCTGCGCTTCGTCGGAACGGGCGATGGCGTAGCCCTGGCTGAGCAGGGTGCGCCGCGCCGCTTCGCAGGCGTCGCCCGGGCGACCGTCGACCGTACGCGAGAACGTGTCGCCGGAATCGAAGGATTCGCGCAGCAACGTGCTGTCGGCGGCGCGGCCACCACAGGCCGACAGGATCAGGGCGCTGCCAAGCGCCACAACAGCACTGGAAAGACGGGAGGCCCGCATGGGTACTCCTGCGAGGACGTTGCCGCCAAGGGTAGTCCCGCGGCCGTGTGCGGCAGGTCGAAGCCAGCATGACCGGGTCACGCCGTTGCTGCCGGTTCATGCACGTAAAAGGGGACGGAGGGGATTAAGTCGTTTCCGGCACATGGCTCGCCGGGCATGGCCCGGCGCTACCGGGACGGAGGCGCCCAAACGAAAAGGGGCCGGCAATGCCGGCCCCTCGAATACACACGCGTCCTGCCGGCTCAGTCGGCCCAGCGACCGGCGCCGGTGGACTGCGGCAGCACCTGTGCCGACAGCGGGCGGTCATTGGCCAGCAGGTTCACGGCGTCGGCCAGGATCGAGGCCGACTCGCGCAGCAGCGGGTCCGGACGCTTCTCGGCAGCCTTCTCGCGCGCGGCATCCTTGACGATGTCACGCTCGTTGCCGGTCAGGCCGTCATCGCTGCTGTCATCGGCCAGCGGGTCCAGGGCCAGGCCCAGTTCCTTGCGCTGCACCTGGCGCTCCTTGCGCTGGGTGTCCTGGCGCTCACGCTCGGCGCGGCGGGTGGCCTCGTTGAGCGAGATGTACTTCTTCGCGGCCTCGGTGCGGAACTGCTGCACGTCTTCGTTCCACCACTGGAACTCCTTGTCAGTGGCGATGCGGGTGTCGTGGCGGGTTTCCAGCTTCGGCAGCAGCGGCGCGAAGTTGCCGTACTGGGTGTGAGGCACGGCGGCGATGCGGGTCCACGGCAACGCGTTGTCGTAGGTGCTCTCGCCGAATTCGGTGGCATCGACACTGGCCGGGAAGGCCAGGTCCGGCACCACACCCTTGTGCTGGGTGCTGCTGCCGCTGATGCGGAAGAACTGGGCAATGGTCAGCTTGACCTGGCCGAAGCGCTGGGTCTCGCCGCTCGGCCAACGGTCGAGGTCGACGATGTTCTGCACGGTGCCCTTGCCGAAGCTGGTCTCACCGATCACCAGGCCACGGCCGTAGTCCTGGATGGCGCCGGCGAAGATCTCCGACGCCGAGGCCGAACCGCGGTTGATCAGCACTGCCAGCGGGCCATCCCACGCCACGCCCTGGTTGCGGTCGCTGTTGACGGTGACGCGGCCACCGGACTCACGCACCTGCACCACCGGGCCCTGCTCGATGAACAGGCCGGTCAGTTCGATGGCTTCATCCAGCGAACCACCGCCGTTGTTGCGCAGGTCCAGCACCACGCCATCCAGCTTGTCGTTCTTGAAACCGGCCAGCAGCTTGGCCACGTCGCGGGTGGCCGAGGCGTAGTCGGCCGCATTGCGGCGACGGCCTTCGAAGTCCTGGTAGAAGGTCGGCAGCTTGATCACGCCGATCTTGCGTGCCGGCTCACCGTTGGCGGCCGGGATGGTCATGGTCTCGCCCTTGGCGGCCTGTTCGGCCAGGCGCACCTTCTGGCGGGTCAGCACCAGGGTGTGGTGCTTGCCGTCGGCACCTTCGGCAGCCGGAATGAATTCCAGCTTGACCTGGGTGTCCTTGGCGCCACGGATCTTGGCCACGACATCGTCGATGCGCCAGCCGATCACGTCCTCGACCAGACCGGACTTGCCCTGGCCAACGCCAACGATGCGGTCACCCGGCTTCAGCGTGCCGTCCACTGCGGCCGGACCACCGGCAATGATCTCGCGGATCACCACCACATCGTCCTGGCGCTGCAGCTGCGCACCGATGCCTTCCAGCGACAGCGACATCGCCTGGTTGAAGTTCTCGGCGGTGCGCGGAGTGAAGTAATCGGTATGCGGATCAACCGCGCTGGTGTACGAATTCATGAAGAACTGGAAGACGTCTTCGCCCTTCAGCTCGTTGACCGACTTCTCCAGCGTCGCGTAGCGCTTGTCCAGCGTCTTGCGGATGTCGTCCGGCTTCTTGCCGGCCAGCTTCAGGCGCAGCCAGTCGTTCTTGACCGATTTGCGCCACAGCTCATCCAGTTCGGCGCTGCTGGCCGCCCACGGCACCTTCTTGCGGTCGTATTCGAAGCGCTCGTCGGTGGTGAAATCCGGCTCCTGCTTGAGCAGCTTGCGCGCATAGGCCACGCGCTCGCCGACGCGCTGCTTGTAGACCGCGAACACCTGGAACGCCGGCTCCAGCTCGCCGCCACGGATGGCCGAGGAGATGTTGGCTTCGAACGGCGCGAAGCGCGCCACGTCGGCCTGGGTGAAGTATTGCTTGCCGCCGTCCAGCGTCTCCAGGTAGCGCTTGAACACGTCCTTGGAGGTGGCCTCGTCCAGCGCGCGCGGGCGGTAGGCGTAACGGCTGTCGGACAGCAGGCCGTACACCAGCTTGGAGGTGGTCACCTGATCGGCGGTGGCCGCCGCGGGCAATGCGGGCGAGTCGGCCTTGGCCGCCAACGCCAGCGGCGCGACCAGCGCCAGGGCCATCAGGAATGCGGGGGCTTTGAATTTCATTGACGTGCTCGAAGGCGCCTTGCCAAGGGGGAGACTGCGGGGTGTTAGGACACCACGACAGTGCCGAAAGTTGCCGGGTTTGTCACCCGGCGCGCTCGGTGGAAAACCAGCCTAGCCGGGCCGGTGTAGCAAATTGTGAATGCAGGCGAAGGCGTGCGGACCAACGATCCGCAGCCACCAGGATGGTGGTGACACCCATTGGCAGCGCCGGGCCATGGCTGGCGAAGGCGTACGGACCAACGGTCCGCACCCACCTCAGGAAATGCCGGCGCCCTTGGCCTGTACGTCGGCGTGGTACGAAGAGCGCACCATCGGGCCGGAGGCCACGTGGCTGAAGCCCAGCTCGTAGCCGTAGTCTTCCAGCGCCTTGTAGTCCTCGGGGGTCCAGTACTTCAGCACCGGGTGGTGGTGCGCGGTCGGCTGCAGGTACTGGCCGATGGTGATCATGTCCACGTCATGCGCGCGCAGGTCGCGCATGGTGGCCTTGATCTGTTCGAACTCCTCGCCCAGGCCCAGCATGATGCCGCTCTTGGTCGGCACCTCCGGATGCTGCGCCTTGAAGTTCTTCAGCAGGTTCAGCGACCACTGGTAGTCCGCGCCCGGACGCACGTTGCGGTACAGGTCCGGCACGGTTTCGATGTTGTGGTTGAACACATCCGGCGGGTTCTGCGCTAGGATCTCCAGCGCGCGCTCCATGCGGCCCTTGCCACGGAAGTCCGGGGTCAGCACTTCGATGCGGGTGCCCGGCGACTTCTCGCGAATGGCGGTGATGCAGTCGACGAAGTGCTGGGCACCGCCGTCGCGCAGGTCATCGCGGTCGACGCTGGTCACCACCACGTACTTCAGGCCCATGTCGGCCACGGTCTGGCCGAGGCTGGCCGGTTCGTTGGCGTCCGGCGGCTTCGGGCGGCCGTGGGCCACGTCGCAGAACGAGCAGCGGCGGGTGCAGACCTCGCCCAGGATCATGAAGGTGGCGGTGCCGTGGCCGAAGCACTCGTGGATGTTCGGGCAGCTGGCTTCCTCGCACACGGTCACCAGACGGTTCTCGCGCAGCTTGGCCTTCAGGTTCTGCACGGCATTGCCCGAGGGAATGCGCACGCGGATCCAGGACGGCTTGCGCAGCACCGGCGCGTCGGCGAACTGCACCGGCGAACGGTTGATCTTGTCACCGCCCAGCTGCTTGACCCCGGCCTGCAACGGCGCGGCGGACGGAGAGTCGCCCTGCACGATCTGCAGGGGAATGGAACGGGCGGTGGTTTCAGTCATGGCAGTTCCGGGGGGCGGTCAGGCGGCCGCAGAAAGATCAGGCAGTTCCGGCGTGTGCTGCAGCAGCAGGCCGAACTGGCGGGCCAGGTGGTCCAGCAGCACCGGCTTGACGGCATTCATCCCGGAGGGGCCGCCCAAGTCTACCACCGAGGTCACCTGCAACCCCTGATAGCCACAGGGGTTGATACGGTGGAAAGGTTCCAGGTCCATGGACACGTTGAACGCCAGGCCATGGAAGGTGCAGCCGCGTCGCACGCGGATGCCAAGCGCGGCAATCTTGGCGCCACCGACGTAGACGCCCGGGGCGCCCTCGCGGCGTTCGGCGCCGATGTTCCACTCGGCCAGGGTGTCGATGATGGCCTGCTCGATGCGACACACGTAATCGCGCACACCGATGCCCAGCCGCGGCAGACGCAGCAACGGATAGACCACGATCTGGCCGGGGCCGTGATAGGTCACCTGTCCGCCGCGGTCCACGTGCAGCACCGGGATCTCGCCCGGCGCCAGCACGTGCTCGTCCTTGCCGGCCTGGCCCAAGGTGAACACCGGGTCGTGCTCGACCACCCACAGCTCGTCGGCGTCGGCATCGCTGCGCTGGTCGGTGAAGCGCTGCATGGCCCGCCACACCGGCTCGTAAGCCTGACGGCCGAGGTCGCGGACCAGGGCCGGACGCGGCGCGCGGTCCTCGGGGGCGGCTTGGGCCGGGCAGTTGTCGGCTACAGCGTCCACTTCACTTCCGGGTGGTCACGCAGTGCCTGGTGCGCCAGGTCGTACTGTTCGCGGCTCTCGGCCTTGAACACGATGCGGACGGACACGTACTTGCCGTTGGACGAATGCTTCCAGCTGATGCGCTCATTGACGACATCAATACCGGCAGCCAGCAGCAGGCGGGGAAGCTCGTGCTCCAGGCCGCGGTTGGCCGGGCCCATTGCGCTGAGCTCGAACTGGCCGGGGAACTGGAAGCCGTGGTCGGGGTTGTCGGACTTGATTTCCATGGACCCATTATCGGGCCGCAGGGCAACAAACCCAAGAGTATTCATCAAAGTCAAAAGCGGCATAGGCGAGCCGCTGCGTTGCAGACGGCCTCCGCACTTGACGGAGCCGGCCCTTGCAGGCCGGTCCGGCAGGCGACGCGTGCCGGCACGGAACCGGCACGCGGGCGGCTTACTTGGCCGTTTCCATCAGGGTGGAATTGACCCAGCCCTTGTTGCCCATTTCGTCTTCCACTTCCCACATGGTGCCTTCCTTGACGCCGGTGGGGTACAGCAGCATGCCCGGCTCCAGCGAGCGCACCGGAGCGCCGGTGCCCTTGGCATTGGCCAGCAGGCGGCCGGCCTTGAGCATGGTCACAGCCTGGCCGGCATTGGCCGCCGAGGCATTGGCCGGCAGACCACCCAGCTCGGCCACCATGTTGGTGTAGGCCTGCAGATAGGCCAGGGTGATCACCTGGCCGATTTCGGTATTGGCATAGCCACCGACGCCCATTGCGCCGATGCCGCCACCGCCGAACAGGCCACCACCGGCGCCCCAGCCCAGATCGGTCTTCTTGGAGTTGCCCTCAACGATGGCCACCTGCTCGGAAGAGCGTACGTCGGTCAGGGTCAGGGTCACATCCGCGGTCTTGCTGCGGAAGTTCAGGCCGCCGACCACGGCGCCGGCCTTGCCGCCGATCAGGCCACCCAGCAGGCCACCAATGGCGTTGCCGCTGGCATTGCTGTTCTGCGAGATCAGGTCCGGCACCAGCACGTAGTCGGCGGCGCGGATCTGGCCCTTGCCGATGTTGGAACGACCACGCAGCTGGCCTTCGCTGGCCAGCGCGCGCTCGGCCTGGGCTGCGGCCATGCCGACGCCACGGTCCACCAGCGTGAAGCACTTGGATTTGTTGACGAAGACCTTGATGAGCTTCGAAGGCGCCGGCAACTGCTGGCCGGTCCACCAGTTCACCACGTCTTCCGGCTCGATCACCGAGATGGAACCCAGCGGCTTGGTGCAGACCGGAATCTCGGCCTGGCCCTTCTTGCTCTGTTCCTGGGCCGAGGTGCGGCTGTTGGCGAAGCTGTCGCGCAGACCCGCCGACGCCGGGGCACTGACGGCCACCAGACCGGCACCCAGCAGCGCGCAGGCCAGCACATGGGCGAGCGAATTCGATTTGTTCATATGAGTCATCCAGCACTTCGCCGACGGCGAAGCACAATCCATGGGTTGAGAAAGGGTCTGGGACCTGAATCCTTTGGCGACGCCCCCCAGGCGTCGGCGCAGAGAATAGGGCATGGACGGCCCCAACCACAACCGCAGCTGACTGAAGATGCTGATGCCGACACGCGTGGTCCGATCCCGCCACTCAACACCGCGCGATCCCGACCCACCTCATGTATCGCATTGTGTCAGGTGGACAATGTTGTTTTCGGAACAGACAAGTGACCGCCGTGTAGTCGTTTCAACCGCCGCCTGGGGGTACCGTGTCGCGGCATAAAACGACAAAAGAATCCGCCCCACCCATGAGCCCCCCTTCCCAACGCCGCCTCACGGCCCTCGGGCTGTCCGGCCTGCTCGCTGCCGCCCTCCCGCTTGCCGCCCAGGCCGCCGAACAATGTGGTCCGGACGCAATGCGCGACCACCCACCGCAGATCAACTTCCGCGTCGACAACGACCTGTTCGGTGGCCGCCACCAGGACCAGGGGTACACCAACGGCGCGCAGCTGACCCTGGTCTCGCCGAACCTGGTCGACTACACCGACGACCCGTGCCTGCCGCGCATGGCACGCTGGGTGAACCAGTATCTGGAAGGCCTGCACCCCGGCAGGTTCGAACAGCAGAACATGATCTTCAGCATCGGCCAGGGCATCTTCACCCCGGCCGATCCGGCCCGCCGCGATCTGATCAAGGATGACCGCCCCTATGCCGGTGTACTGATCGCCAGCTTCGGCTTCAACGCGCGCAGCGGCGACCGCCTGCAGACCACCCAGCTGACGCTGGGCGTGGTCGGCCCGTGGGCCCAGGGCAAGCAGGTGCAGGACGCGGTGCACAACATCCTGGGCGACAAGAAGTTCGAGGGCTGGGACAACCAGCTGCACAACGAGCCGCTGTTCATGCTGACCCACGAGCGCATGCGCCGCTGGCCGGCCGATGCCAGCATCAATGCCGGCGGCTGGGGTTGGGATGCGATCAGCCACTACGGTGGTGCGATCGGCAACCTGGAAACCAAGGCCAATGCCGGTGGCGAAGTGCGTTTCGGCTGGAAGCTGCCCGATGATTTCGGCAGCACGCCGTTGCGTCCGGCCGGTGAGAACACGGCGCCGACGCGTGGCGGTCGCCCCAATGGCTGGTCATGGCACATGTTCGTGACCACCGACGCGGCGTGGATGATCCGCGACATCACCCTGGACGGCAACACGTTCCGCAGCAGCCACAGCGTGGACAAGCGCCACGTGGTAGCCCAGGGCGGCTACGGCATGGCGCTGATGTACGGCCGCTGGAAGTTCGCGGTAGCGCGCTACCACAGCACCCGCGAGTTCTACGGCCAGCGCGAAGCCCCCGTGTTCGGCAGCTTCACCATCAGCCGCTCGCTGTAAGCGCCATTTGTAGAGTCGAGCCATGCTCGACTGCATTCAACCTCAGTCGAGCATGGCTCGACTCTGCAAAACGGAAAAGGCCGGCATTCGCCGGCCTTTTCCGTTCACCACGCCAGGGCGTGGATCATTCCGATTCCCACCACATCCAGAAGCTGTCCCACAGGCGCTTGAAGAAGCCAGCCTGTTCGACGGCGGCCACGGCCACCAGCGGTGCCTCAGCGATGACCTTGCCATCCAGGGTGACTTTCACGGTGCCGATCTGCTGGCCGGCGGTGAACGGTGCTTCCAGGGTCTTGGGCACGTCGATGCTCGGCTTCAGGTCGTTGTAGCGGCCGCGCGGCACGCTCACCAGCATCGGCTGGGCCACGCCCAGCTGCACCTTGTCGGTGGTGCCCTTCCAGACCTTGTGCTCGGCCACGGCCTTGCCCGGCTCGTACAGGCGGTGGGTCTCGAAGAAGCGGAAGCCCCAGTTCAACAGCGCAAGGCTGTCATCGGCACGCTGCTTCTCCGACGCACCGCCCAGCACAACGGCAATCAGGCGCTGGTCGCCACGCTGGGCCGAGCTCATCAGGCAGTAGCCGGCTTCGGAGGTGTGGCCGGTCTTGATGCCATCGACGCTGCCATCGCGCCACAGCAGCAGGTTGCGGTTCGGCTGCTTGATGTTGCCGACCTGGAATTCCTTGATCTTGTTGTACGCGTAGGTTTCCGGGTAATCACGCACCATCGCGCGGCCCAGCAGCGCCAGGTCGTAGGCGGTGCTGTGGTGGCCCTGCGCGGTCAGGCCGTGGGCGTTGACGAAGTGCGAGTCCTTCATGCCGATCTTGGCGGCGTAGCTGTTCATCAGCGACGCAAAGGCTTCTTCGCTGCCGGCCACGTGCTCGGCCAGGGCAATCGCGGCGTCATTGCCGGACTGGATCGCCATGCCCTTTTCCATGTCTTCCAGGCGTGCAGTCTGGTTGACCGGGAATCCGCTGTAGCTGCCGTCGGTGCCGGCGCCACCTTCGCGCCAGGCGCGCTCGCTCATCATTACCTGGTCATCCGCACGGACCTTGCCGTTCTTGACCTCGGCGGCGATCACGTAGGACGTCATCACCTTGGTGATGCTGGCCGGAGCCAGCTGTTCGTGGACGTTCTCGCCAGCCAGTACCTGGCCGGTGGCGTAATCCATCAGGACCCAGGCCTTGGACACGCTCGGCGCCGGGGCCGGCGGAGTGGCGACGGTAGCCGGGGCGGCAGCGGCGGCGGCAGGCGCGGCGTGGCCGGGGTCGGCAGCGGGGTCTGGGCGGAAGCCAGGCCCACCACCAGGGTGGCGGCCAGGGCGGTGGCGGCGGAACGGAAATTCATTGGACAGCAGGCTCCAGGGGACGGCCGGGAATGGAGGGTGGAACGTAACGGCCATTGTAGGCCGGGGGAGCATGGGCCGGCAGCACCGGCCCGGGCGGATCAATCCTTCACGATCTGCGGCGAACCCAGGCCCAGACCGGCGATGCGGCCGGCAAGTTCCGCGGCACTGGCATGGTCGCTGGCGGGAACGCGCAGGCGGAACAGGGTGCGGCCACCGGCGGCGATGTCGCTGATGGTCGCGCCGACAATGCCGGCGGCATTGAGCTGCCCCATCGCACGGTTGGCGTTGTCGCGGTTGGAGAAGCTGGCCACCTGCACCATCACCGCGCCTACCACCTGCTGCGACAGGCTGGGGGTGGCCGGTGCGGTGCGGACGGGTGCCGGCGCAGCAGCGGCGCGCGGCGTGGTGCTGGCAACAGCCGCCGGAGCCGGCGCGTACGGCGCGCTGCGCACCGGCGGTGCACTCGGCGGCAGGCTGCTGACCGCCACATCCGGCGCGGTGCTGGCCACGCCCTGGGTGGTGGCCGGCTGGCCACGCGCCGGGGCGCCATCGGTGGGCAGGCGGTTGACCAGGCGATCGATATCGCTGTCGGCGGAAGCACGCGGGCCGCAGCCGGCCGCGCGCTGGCCACGGCGGTGGTTGCCGCCGCTTCGGCAGCACGACGCTCGCGACGCGACGGCTTCTGCGCCATCAGGTTGCTCTCGCCCGGCTGCAGCGCGCGCACTTCGACGTTGCCGGTGCCGCGCTGGGTGATGCCCAGGCGCACGGCGGCGGCATAGCTGAGATCAACCACGCGGCCATCGTGGAACGGGCCGCGGTCGTTGACGCGCACGATCACCGATTCGCCGTTGTCCAGGTTGGTGACGCGGGCAAAGCTGGGCAGCGGCAGCGTCTTGTGCGCGGCAGTGAACTGGTACATGTCGTAGACCTCACGGTTGGAGGTCAGGCGGCCGTGGAACTTGGCCCCGTAGTACGACGCGGTGCCGCGTTCGACATAGTTGCGGGTGTCGTCGAGCACCTTGTAGGACTTGCCCAGCACCACGTACGGGGTCTTGTTGCCGATCGCCGAGCGCTCTTCCGCGGTCACTTCCGGTTCGGGGATGCAGGCCACGTTCGGAATGTAGTCCGGCGTGCTGTCACGCACGCCCGGCTTGTACAGGCCACCGGCGGTGTAGTTGCCGCGGGTGCTCAGGTCTTCCTTGGCCGCCGCATATGGCGAACCTTCCGGGCAGTGCGCCGGGCGCGAACCACGGCCCTGCACCAGCGTGCCACTGGACTTGCCACCATGGCCGGCCGTGGCCGGCTTCTTCGGCGCGCTGCTGCAGGCAGCCAGCGCGAGGACGATCAAGCCTGGGACCAGCCATCTGGTGTTCATGCCGGGGGCAGCTCCTGTCCGGCGATGGCCTGGGACAACTGGAACACGGCCATCGCGTACATCTTAGAGAGGTTGTAGCGGGTGATCGCGTAGTAGTTCTGGAAGCCCAGCCAGTACTGCTTGCCGGTGCTGCCTTCCAGGGTGATCGGGGTGGCGGTGGCGCCCGGCTGCACCGGCGCGCTCGGCTGGTAACCGCGCTGGGCCAGGTCAGCCAGCGACCAGGTCGGCATCCATTCGGTCGGATTGAACTCCTCGCGGCCCGGCGCCAGCGTGGCCGGAACGGCCACCTGCCCGCCACGCACCCAGCCGCCCTTCTTCACGAAGTAGTTGGCGATGGACGAGAACACGTCGTCGTAGCTGGTGAACAGGTCGCGGCGGCCATCACCGTTTCCGTCCACGGCGTAATCGAGATAGCTGGACGGCATGAACTGGCCCATGCCCATCGCACCGGCATAGCTGCCCTTGAGCGTGGTGATGTCCAGGTTTTCTTCGCGGCCCAGCTCGAACAGCTTGGCCAGTTCATCGCGGAAGAACAGCTCGCGGCGTACTTCGCGCTCCAGCTTGGCCGGGTCGCCGCTGCGCGGGTAATAGAACGCCAACGTGTACAGCGCATCAAGCACGCGATGGCTGCCGGCATTCTTGCCGTAGCTGGTTTCCACGCCGATGATCGCCACGATCACTTCGGCCGGCACACCGGTGCGCTGCTGCACGCGATCCAGTTCGGCGCGATGCTGGGCCAGGAACGCACGGCCGCCATCGATGCGTGCCTTGCTGATGAACATCGGTCGATATTCATTCCACGGCTTGACCCGTTCGGCCGGGCGCGACATCGCGGCAATGATCGGCTGGCGCACCTGCGCCTGGTCGAGCACGCTGCTGATCTGCTCCGGCTTCAAGCCATAGCGCTTGGCGGTATCGGCAATGAAGCGGGCCCGCGCGACTTCGAACGGTACCGGGGTGAGATCGACAGGCGGCGCGGTGGCAGCGGCGGCTTCGGGCGCGGCCTCGGCCGGGCCATGAGCCCTGGCGGCGGGTTGGCGCGGCGTACTGCTGGCCTGGGGCGAAGACGGTGGGGACTTCGGCTGGGTCGCGCAGGCGACCAGGCCGAGGGTGAGCATGCAGGCCAGAGTGCGTCGAATCATCGTCGCAGGTTAGCAGGTCATGGATGAATTAAAACCCCTAACACCATGAATCACAACGATTTGCCTGCGTTCAGCGGGAAATGTGAAGACGTCGTGATCAGGCTTCCCCATTCAGATAGAGGCTGCCGGTTGCGTCCCCATCCCCGCAGACGCAACCGGCGACCGGATCCGGTCGGTACCTGCGCGGCTGCCGCTCCCCAGTGGCAGTACCCCGCGCTCCCTGTACCCGTTGGATCAGTACTGCTTCCCGCCCGGCGCCCCCTGCGCTGCATCGATTGACGGCGCCTGTGCCGAGCGGGCCGCCATTGTGCAGGCCGATTACGACAAGTCCATTGATCAAGATCAACGCGCTGTAAAAGTGTGAACCAGCTAACATTTTTTGCGGACTTTGGTCAGCGGGTGTGCTGCCGTGCATCGTTGTGAGAACGCTTCCACAACGGGCGTTGCGCAGAGTCAGGAAGTTTCCGGCCAACGGCGCAGCCCCTCGTGGGTGGAGTGGGTCGCTGAAAGCAGAAGCCGCGGGTGGGCCGGTCGGGTTGGGTACGCGGGGGACGCCGTGAATCCGTCCCTGGAGGCTTGTCAGCCGCATCCATGCGGCTGACACCCCCGCGTACCCAACCCGACCGGCCTCTGACAGATTTCGGAGGTCTGCCACCCACGGAGAAGAAAAAGAAGATCAAAAGCGGATCGCGACGCTGCGCTTGCTCGTGAGCCGAGCATGGCTCGGCTCTACAGGAAGCAATGAAGCGGGCGGCCAAGCTGCTTTTGCTTTTGATCTTCTTTTTCTTCTCCGTGGGTGGACGAACACGGAATCTGCCAGCGGCCGGGTGGGTGGGCAGTGCGGGGTGTCCGCGGCATGGATGCCGCGGCCAAGCCCCCATGGATGGGTTCACGGCGTCCCCGCACTGCCCACCCACCCGGCCAGCCCTCAGCAATCCGGCTTTCAGCGACCCACTCCACCCACGAGGGGCTGCGCCGTTGGCTGGAAACCCTATCCCCCGTGCACGGGCCGGTGCCCACGCACCGCCATTACCAGTCCGATGCCGGCCAACAGCGAGACCGCCGATGTCCCGCCATAGCTGATCAACGGCATCGGAATGCCCACCACCGGCAGCAGGCCGGAAATCATGCCACCGTTCACCAGTACGTAAACGAAGAACGCCAGCCCCAGGCTGCCGGCCAGCAACCGTGCATGCGTGTCGCGCGCATGCACTGCGATCCACAGGCAGCGTCCGACCACGAACAGGTACAGCGCGAACAGCGTCGCCACACCGATCCAGCCGAATTCCTCGGCCAGCACCGAAAACGCGAAGTCGGTCGTGTACTCGGGCAGGAAATCCAGCGTGGCCTGGGTGCCCTGCCCCCAGCCACGCCCCTGCCAGCCACCAGAACCGATTGCGATGCGTGACTGCAGGATGTTCCAGCCGGTGCCGAGCGGATCTGCCGCCGGATCGAGGAAGGTCAGCACGCGATCTTTCTGGTACTGACGCAACAGACCGAACCACGCCAGTGGTGCGGCCACCGCCAGCCCCGCCGCGCCGATGGCCACCCAGCCCCAGTGCAGGCCCGCGAGCAACAATGCGAATACGCCACTGGCAGTGACCAGGGTGGCGGTGCCGAGGTTCGGCTGCATCAGGATCAGCACCGCCGGCACGCCGATCAGCGCTGCGGCGGCCAGCACCGTGCGTGGCGACGGCGGCAACGGCTGCCGGTGCAGGTACCAGGCCATCATCAACGGCAGGCTGAGCTTGAGCAGCTCCGACGGTTGCAGGTAGAACACGCCGAGGTTGAGCCAGCGCTGCCCATATTTGCCGGTGCCGATGACGTACACCGCCATCAGCGGCAGCATCGACAGCGTGTACAACGCCGGAGTCCACGCGCGCAGGCGCAGCAACGAAACACGCGACAGCAGCCACATCGCCACCAGGCCACCGGCAAAGCGCGCCGCCTGCCCGCCCACCGGGCCGGACACGCTGTGCAGCACCGCCAGTCCCGCGGCCATCAGGATCAACAACGCGACCAGCAACGGCAGGTCGATCGTGCGCACCGCCTCACGGCTGCCGCCAAGCATTCGTTTCCATTCCACGTCCGCCACGGTAGCAACGGGCGCTTGCGTGAAGCTGTCATGGTGCTTCTGCGTTTGTAGCGTCGAGCCATGCTCGGCTTGGGGCCGGCACGCGCTGTACGGAAGGCAGTCGAGCATGGCTCGACTCTACAAAGGCTGCGGAGCCGGGCTCAGCCGTAGCCGCCGTGTACGGGGTTGTGGCTACGCACGGCCATCACCAATCCGAAGCCAGCCAGCAGTGACACCGCCGAGGTACCGCCGTAGCTGATCAGCGGCATCGGCACGCCCACCACCGGCAGCAAGCCGGAAATCATCCCGCCGTTCACCAGCACATAGACGAAGAACGCCAGGCCGGTAGCGCCGGCCAGCAGGCGCGAATAGGAATCCCGCGACTGGCTGGCGATCCACAGGCAGCGCCCGATCACCACCAGATACAGTGCCAGCACGGTAGCCACGCCGATCCAGCCGAATTCCTCGCTCAGCACCGAGAACGCGAAGTCGGTGGTCTGTTCGGGAATGAAGTTCAGGTGTGACTGCGAGCCTTCGCCCCACCCCTTGCCATCGAAGCCGCCGGAACCGATCGCGATCTTCGACTGGATGATGTTCCAGCCAGCACCCAGCGCATCCATCTCCGGGTCGAGGAACATCATGATGCGGTCCTTCTGGTAGGGCCGCAGCAGCCAGAACCAGGCCACCGGCGCGACCGCGGCCACGCCGCCCACACCCAGACCGACCCACCACCACGGCAGGCCGGCCAACAACAGCACGAACACGCCACTGGCGGCGATCAGCACACCGGTACCGAAGTCCGGCTGCAACATCACCAGGCCGGTGGGCACGCCGATGATGACCAGGGCCACGAGCACGGTGTTGAAGCGCGGCGGCAGCGGCATCTTGTGCAGGTACCAGGCCACCATCATCGGCAGACTGACCTTCAGCAGCTCGGCCGGCTGCAGGTAGAAGAACTTCAGGTCCAGCCACTGCCGGCCATATTTGCCGGTGCCCAGCACGAACACCGCCAGCAACGGGATCATCGAGATCGCATAGATCATCGGCGTGGCCGAGCGGATGCGCAGGATCGGCACCCGCGAGATGCCCCACAGCGCGGCCATGCCCACTGCGAAGCGCGCGCCCTGGGCCATTACCAGGCCGTCGCCACCGGCACTCTTCAGCGTGGCCAGGCCGATCACCATCAGCGCGCCCAGGGCCAGGCACAGCACCCAGTCCAGCGTGCTGAAGAAGCGGCGCAGCATGTCGCCGGCCCAACGCAGGAACACTCTCATCGTGCGGGCTCCGCGGTGGTCGGGCGCGGCGTGGCCGGCAGCGCGGCGGCCTGCGAACCCGGCTGCGGCGCAGGCGCCGGTTCCGGTGCGGGTACACCGATCAGCACCGGATGTTCTCCAACCTGTGCAGCGGCAAGGTCGCCGGCCTGGCGCGCACCCGCGTCTTCGTTGTCGAACGCGGTGGCGCCGATGGCGGTGGTACCGCGCTCACTGTCCAGCGGCTCCATGCCCTCCGGCATCTTGCCCAGCAGATACGCATCGAACACCTTGCGGGCGATCGGCGCGGCGGCCGAGCCACCATAGCCACCGCCTTCCACCGCCACCGCAATCGCGATTACCGGGTTGTCCGCCGGCGCGAAGCCGACGAACAGCGCGCGGTGGCGCAGATGCATCGGCAGGCTCTTCGGATTCACTGCGGCGGTGCCCTTGCGGCTGATGACCTGTGCAGTACCGGTCTTGCCGGCCATCACGTACGGCGCACCGACCGCCACGCGCCAGCCACTGCCGCCGGGCCGCATGGTGGCCATCATGCCTTCGCGCACGGCCTGCAGGTTGTTGGGGTTGGGGCTGACCGGCTTGGTCTCGCCAGGCGACGTCGCCGCCCAGTCGCTGTCGAAACCTTCGCGCTGCTGGATCACCAGGTGCGGGGTGCGCAGCTGGCCGTCGGCCAGCGCGCTGACGCCGCGCGCCAGCTGCAGCGGGGTGACCTTCCAGTCGCCCTGGCCGATGCTGATGTTGACCGTATCGCCGGGGTACCAGGCTTCCTTGCGGCTCTTCCGCTTGTAGGCGGGCGACGGCAGGATGCCGCCGATCTCGCCGGTGAGGTCGATGCCGGTCGGCTGGCCGAACCCGTAGTACTCCATGTAGTGGTCGAAGCGCTCGATGCCCAGGTCCAGCGCCAGCTTGTAGTAATAGGTGTTGACCGATTCGGCGATCGACTTGCGCAGGTCGGTCCAACCATGGCCGCCACGGTGGGCGTCACCCCAGCCGCGCGAGGTGCCCGGCAGGTAGAACATGCCGGTGGACAGCACCTTGTCTTCCGGGCGACGCACGCCGGAGTCCAGGCCGGCCAGGCCGATCAGCGGCTTGAGCGTGGAACCGGGGGCGACACCGCCAAGTACCAGGCGGTTGAACTGCGGCCGCGACGGGTTTTCGTTCAATGCCTTGAAGTCGGCATGGGAAATGCCGTTGACGAACAGGTTGGGGTCGTAGGACGGCAGGCTGACCATCGCCAGCACTTCGCCGGTGCGCGGGTCCATCGCCACCGCCGAGCCTTCCTGGTCACCGAAGGCGGCCACCATGGCGCGCTGCAGGTCGGCGTCGATCGACAGCCGCAGGTCGGCACCGGACTGCGCGGCGACGCGGCCGATGGTGCGGATCGCACGGCCCTGCACGTTGGTCTCTACCTGTTCGTAACCGACCTTGCCGCGCAGTTGCTGCTCGTAATAGCGCTCCAACCCCGACTTGCCGATGTGGGTCAGTGCTGCGTTGCCCTCGCCGAGGATCTCCAGATCCTTGTCATCGACGCGGCCGACGTAGCCGATGATGTGCGCGAACAGGTCACCGTAGGGGTAGCGCCGGGTCAGGTAGGGTTCCAGCTCGACACCGGGGAACCGCCAGCGGTCGACGGCGAAGCGCGCCATCTCCTCGTCGCTCATGCGCAGCTTCAGCGTGACCGGCAGGAACTTGCGCCGCGCCTTGCGCGACTTGTTGAACGCTTCCAGCTCTTCCGGGCTGATGCTGATGATCTTTGCCAGCCCTTCGAGGGTGGCGTCCATGTCCTTGACCTTGTCCGGGGTCACGTCCAGGCGGAAGGCCGGCACGTTCTCGGCCAGCAGGCGGCCGTTGCGGTCGTAGATCATGCCGCGCCCGGGCACCACCGGCCGTGGCTTGATGCGGTTGGCTTCCGAGCGCGTGGCGTAGACGTCGTGGTCCAGTACCTGCAGCTTGAAGTACCAGCCGCCCAGGCCCAGCAGGCAGACCAGCACGCCCAGGAAGCCCAGCGCCGCGCGGCGGCGGAACTGTTCGGCTTCGGCGTGCGGATTCTTGACCTGGCGACGCGGGATCATGGCTCAGCGCCCACGCTTGCCGAAGCGCACCGCATCCAGCAGCACGAACACCAGCGGCCACAGGCCCATGCCCAACAGCGGTGCCCACCAGTACGACCACGGCAGGGTGGGTTCACCCACCAGGATGTGCACCAGCGCGCTGACGATGCGGTCGTTGAACAGCAGGCCGCCGATGGCCAGCATCTGCTGCGACATCGGGAAGAAGCGGATGCGGGCGCGGAAGCGCTGCAGGATGAAGGCCAGCATCACCAGCCGCAGTGCCTGTTCGCCAAGCACGCCGCCATACAGCAGGTCGGCGATGACGCCACTGGTGAAAGCGACGCCCAGGCCGACGCGCTCGGGCGCTTCGATCACCCAATAGGCCAGCACCAGCGCCAGCCAGTACGGGCGCAGCGGCTGCAGCAGCGCCGGCAGCGGCAGCAGGCCCAGCAGCAGCGCCACCACCAGGCTGGCCGGCAGCACCCATGGGTTGTCGCGCAGGCGGCTCATCGCTGGGCCTCCGCAGCGGGCGGGGGCGGTTCAGTCGCTTGCGGCACGGTCGACGCGGCTTTGGCTGGCGATGGGGCAGCCGGCGTTGTTGCCGTCGCAGGCGCAGGCGTTGCCGCCACCGAAGCCGGGCCCGCGGCAGGCGAAGTGGCAGGCGGCGCTGTCGGCGCCGGTACAGCGGCACCGGTGGCCGGGCCACCCGGGGCGGTCTCTTCCAGCTGCAGGCGCAGGTTCGGCGGAATACGGATCGCAGCGCCGGGGCGCAGCAGCAGCACGTCGCGGCCGCGGTCCAGCTGGGCGGCCGGCTTCAGTTCGCCAACCAGGAAGGCATGGGTATCGTCCGGGCGCAGGCCGGTGATGGTGCCGACCGGGAAGCCAGCCGGGAAACGGCCCCCGAGGCCGGAGGTGACGATCTCATCGCCCACTTCAACGCCGGCGCTGAGCGGGATGTCGCGCAGTTCCAGCTTGTCGCCGCGGCCGTAGACGATCAGGCGCACGCCGTTGCGGGCCACGGTCACCGGCACCGCGTGGTCGGGGTCGGTCAGCAGCAGCACGGTGGAGGTACCGCCAGTGACGCTGATCACCTGGCCCATCAGGCCGCCGGCATCGATCACCGCTTGGCCGACGTGCACGCCTTCGCGACTGCCGGCGTCGAGTACCAGGCGCTGCTTCACCGGGTCCAGGTCGATGTCCAGGATCGGCGCCAACTGCACGTCCAGGCCACTGCGCTCGGCCACGTTCAGCAGTTCGCGCAGCTGGGCGTTGTCCAGCGCGGCGGTCTGCAGGCGGGTCAGGCGCGCGTTGGCCAGCAGCAGCTGGTTGCGCAGTTCACGGTTCTCGTTGACCAGCTGGCCGTGGCTGGCCGCCGAATCCTTGACCTGGTTGCCGAGCTTGCCCGGCAGGCCCGCCAGTGCCCATACCGGCTGCACCAGGCTGTTGGCCTGCCCGCGCAGCTGCGCGAGCCAGCCGGCCTGGTCGTCAAGCACGATCAGGGTGATGGCCAGTGCGAGATAAGCCAGCAGACGCAGCGGGCTGGCGGCATCACCGGATCGGGAAGCAACGGGAGGTCCGGCGTAGGGCGGCACGGCAACGATTCAACTGGCAGAAGGCGGAAGGGAAACACGCGGGCGCCCGCCGGTGCCGGCCCACCCTCGTGGTGGGCCGCACCCCGGAGGGGCGCTGCGGGCGCAGGCAGCCGGGACGGCTTATTCCGGCGCAAAGAACTCGTTGCCGTGCATGTCGACCAGCTCCAGCGCACGGCCACCGCCGCGGGCCACGCAGGTCAGCGGATCGTCCGCCACCTGCACGTGCAGGCCGGTTTCCTCGGAAATCAGGCGGTCCAGGTCACGCAGCAGGGCGCCACCACCGGTCAGCACGATGCCGCGCTCGGCGACGTCGGCGCACAGTTCCGGCGGGGTCTGCTCCAGCGCCAGCTTGACCGCGCTGACGATGCCCGACAGCGGCTCGTGCAGGGCTTCAAGCACCTCGTTGGAGCTGATCTTGATCATCTTCGGCACGCCCTCGGCAAGGTTCCGACCGGAGATTTCCATCTCGATCACTTCCGCCTGCGGGTAGGCGCAGCCCAGCTCCACCTTGATGCGCTCGGCGGTGGCTTCACCGATCAGCATGCCGTGGTTGCGGCGCACGTAGTTGGTGATCGACTCGTCGAAGCGGTCGCCACCGATGCGGACCGACGCGGAGTAGACGATGCCGTTGAGCGAGATCACCGCCACTTCGGTGGTGCCGCCGCCGATGTCGATGACCATCGAGCCACGCGCTTCGGTAACCGGCATGCCGGCGCCGATCGCGGCGGCCATCGGTTCTTCGATCAGGAACACATCACGGGCACCGGCTTCCTCTGCCGATTCCTTGATCGCGCGGCGCTCGACCTGGGTCGAACCGGCCGGCACGCAGACCAGCACGCGCGGGCTCGGGCGCAGCACGCGCGACTTGTGCACCTTCTTGATGAAGTGCTTGAGCATCGCCTCGGTATAGGTGAAGTCGGCGATGACGCCGTCCTTCATCGGGCGGATGGTGGTGATGTGGCCCGGGGTACGGCCAAGCATCTGCTTGGCTTCGGCGCCTACGGCTGCCACCGAGCGGGTGCCACCGATGGCACGGTCCTGACGCACGGCCACGACCGATGGCTCGTTCAGCACGATCCCCTGCCCGCGCACGTAGATGAGGGTGTTGGCCGTGCCCAGGTCGATGGACAGGTCGTTGGAGAACATGCCACGGAGTTTCTTGAACATCTGAGGAAGGAGTCCTGAGGGGTGTCGTGCCCGCCGCGGGATGGCGAAAAAATGGGCAGAAATCGAGGCCGACAAGCCTAGCAACCCGCCTGCCGCCGAGCAAGGAAAAAACTAGCTGAACCCGCGTCTTCACAGGCTTTCGGCCTGATCGGGTCTCACCCGCTTCTGGCCCTGAGCGGCACCAGCGGGTAACCTTTGCGCCGTCGGGCGCCCAAGGGCGCCGTTTGCTTGCCCGCCGAACCGGGCCGGCCCACCCCAAAATTCACCGCATAGGCTTACATCGATGTCCGCTCTGATCTGTGGTTCTCTTGCCTTCGACACCATCATGGTGTTCCCGGACCAGTTCAAGAATCACATCCTGCCGGACAAGGTGCACATCCTGAACGTGTCCTTCCTGGTGCCGCGCATGCGCCGCGAGTTCGGCGGCTGCGCCGGCAACATCGCCTACAACCTGCACCTGCTGGGCGGCCAGCCGATCCCGATGGGCACCGTGGGTTCGGACTTCGGCCCGTACCGCGAGTACTTCGAAGGCCTGGGCATCGACCTGTCGCGCGTGCGCGTGATCGATGAGCTGTTCACCCCGCAGGCGTTCATCACTACCGACCACGACAACAACCAGATCACCGCCTTCCACCCGGGCGCGATGATGCGTTCCTACGAGAACCACGTGCGTGGCGTGCCGGGCGTGACCCTGGGCCTGGTCGGCCCGGACGGCCGCGAGGGCATGATCCAGAACGCGCAGGAATTCCACGAAGACGGCATCCCGTTCATCTTCGACCCGGGCCAGGCCATGCCGCTGTTCAACGGCCCGGAACTGCGCGAGTTCATCGAGCAGGCCGACTACGTGGTGGTGAACGACTACGAGTCGAACCTGCTGCAGGAACGCACCGGCTGGGACGAGAAGGAGATCGTCAGCCGGGTCAAGGCCTACATCACCACCCGCGGCCCGAAGGGCGCGGTCATCCATACCCCGGAAAAGAGCTACGACATCCCGCCGGCGCACGAGCGCCGCGTGGTCGACCCGACCGGCTGTGGCGACGCCTTCCGCGCCGGCCTGATCTACGGCATCCAGAAGGGCTACGACTGGCTGACCATCGGCCGCATGGGCAACCTGATGGGCGCACTGAAGGTCGAGCACCCGGGCACGCAGAACCAGCGCTTCACCTTCGACGAGTTCAACGAGCAGTTCAAGCAGCAGTTCGGTTACGCGTTGAACGCGTAAACGAACTGCCCGCGCATCCCACCTTGTCCCCGCGCCTTCGGCGCGCCCCTTGAACAACAAGGGGGCTTTCCACCCGATGTGCTGCCGGGAATGCTGTTGGTAGGTGTCGACCTTGGTCGACACGGCCGGCCAGCGGCCGGCACTGCCGGAACCTCCGACCGGCACGTTGCCTGCGCTCTGTAGAGCCGAGCCCATGTTCGGCTTGCACGCGCCAGCGCGATCTGACCGGAGAGCAGCCGAGCGTGGGCTCGGCTCTACATCGTCAGCCGCCCTGCCAGGCCGCCAGCAAGGCGCGGCAATCGGCGAAATGCCAGTCGGCGCTGCCGGGCCACGGGTTCTCCGGCAGGTTGACCAGCACGGTATGGGCGCCCGCGGCACGGCCGCACTCCAGGTCGTAGGCGTGGTCACCGACCATCACCGCCTGCGCAGCCCCGATGCCCCAGCGACGAAGATGCTGCTGCAGGCCATCCGGCGAGGGCTTGGGCACCGCCTCATCGCGGCCGATGATGTCGGCATCGTCGAACAACGCCCCGACCCCGATCGCCTCCAGCGTCAGCTTCGCCAGCGCATGATCGTTGCGGGTCAGGATGCCCAGCCGGCAGCCCGCCGCCGACAGCGCGCGCAGCAGCTTCACCGCACCCGGCGCCGGCAGCGCCTCCTCGGCCAGCGCGCGCTCGTGATCCAACAGCCACTCGCGCTTGGCCTGCGCCGGCGCTTCCGGCAGCGCTGCGATATGGTCGAGGATGTCTTCCTCCGCGGCGATCTCCAGCGCGCGGCGGATCGCGGCGAAATCATGCACGGCCACAGTCAGCGTGCCATCCATGTCGAACACCCAGTGCCGGATCGCGGACAAGGCGTGCACTGCGATGCCCGCCGCAACCTTCACTGCCACCACTGCGGCATGCGGCTGGCGTCGACGCCACCGGTTTCGAAAACGGCGGTGCGGGTACCACCGGCCTTGACCGGGAACTCGATGCTGATCGACTTGCCCTTGCGCGCCAGCTTCCACAGCGCCTTCTGGTCGGTGATGAACAGGGCAATGGCTTCATCGGTCTTCGGGCGCCACGCCGCCATGGAAATCGGCTTGCCGTCGTCCACGGTCACTTTCACCGTGCACTGCGGGCAACGGAAATCGCCGGCCTGCAGCACCAGATACGCATGCCGCTTCCACTCCGGGTGATCGCGGAACACCAGCTGCACCGGCTTGGCGCCGCTGCCATCCACGTCTACCCGTTCCTTGCTGTAGATCTGCGCCGAAACCTGGTTGCCCTTGTTGCCCACCGGAATCTGGTTGTACTGCCATAGCGCCTGCATGCGGCGCAGGTCGCGCGCGGCATCACCCTTGGCTTTGACCTCGTCGAAGCCTGCGGCGATGCGCTCGGCGGCGGCGGTGTCCTTGTACTGGTCCAGCAGCGAGGCGCCATGCAGGCGCGCACGCTCCCAGTCCTGCGCGGCCACGGCCATGTCGTACTGCTTGGCCACGTCTTCGGCCTTGGCCTCCTTCTGCGCCTGCACGGCGGCCGCGGCGACTTCCTGCGCCTTGCGCTCTTCCTCGGGGTTGCTGCAGGCGGCCAGGGCCAACGTACAGGCGGTGAGCAGGATCAGTCGTTTCATGGTGGAGGTCCTTCGTGTATTCGCGATTCTGTAGAGTCGAGCCATGCTCGACTGCTGTTGAAGAGCCAGTCGAGCATGGCTCGACTCTACAAAAAAAGCGCCGGGGGATGCCCGGCGCGTTTTCTTACTTGGCTTCGGCCTTGGCCAGCATGTCCTGGACCGAGGCGGTGGTGATCGGGTGGTACCCCGGCTTGGCCTTTTCGAAGGCCTGCTTGGCCAGTTCCAGCCCCTTCGGAGTCTTCACCAGTTCGGCGTAGATCGGCAGGATCAGCTTGCGACGGCCGACGCGCTCGATGAACGCAGCCGCGCCTTCATTGGCCTGCTCGTAGCCGCTGCGGATCGCCAGCGGGTACCAGCGCATGGCGATCTCGCCATTCGGGGTGCCGGTGAAGTGGAAGGCCTTGTCCAGCGTGGCCAGCTTGTCCAGCGGCTGGGTCGCGCCCAGGCCGTCGATGAAGCGCACCCATTCCTGCGTGCTCCAGTCGGCGATGACCTGGCTGCTCGGCACGGTGCCGGCGCTGGCGAAGGCGATGCGCGCGGTATCGACGCTGCTGAAGTTGCGCGACTGCGCCTTGGCCGCGAACGCCGGAATGCCCGGCTCGTCCAGCCATGCCTTCAGCTCGGCCTCGGTCACTGCCGACGGCTTCTTCGGCAGCAGGTTCTTCTTCATGTACGCGACGAACTGGTCGGTATTCGCGCTCTGGAAGGCGTGGTCATCGAACCAGCCACGCAGGAACGGATCGAAGGTCTCGCGGCCGAAGCGCTGTTCCAGGAATTCCAGGAACCATGCACCCTTGACGTAGGCCACCTGGCTGAGGGCTTCGTCGGGGTCGCGCTCGTTCAGCGGCGGCAGCGCCAGCGCCTGGTCGGCCGGGCTCATGTCCTTCACTTCGGCCAGCAGGTCGGTCTGGTCGATCTGCTTCTCCATCTCGGCCATCTCCTTGCCATACAGCGCTTCGGTGATGCGGCCCTGGACGTAGGTCGTGAAGCCTTCATTGAGCCAGATGTCCTTCCAGCTGGCGTTGGTCACCAGGTTGCCCGACCAGCTGTGCGCCAGTTCGTGGGCGACCAGCGAGACCAGCGACTTGTCGCCGACAATCACGGTCGGAGTGGCGAAGGTCAGGCGCGGGTTTTCCATGCCGCCGAACGGGAACGACGGCGGCAGCACCAGCATGTCGTAGCGGCCCCAGCGGTATTCGCCGTACAGCTTCTCGGCGGCACCGATCATCTTCTCGGTGTCTTCGAATTCCTTGGCGGCCTTGTTGACCATGGTCGGCTCGGCCCAGACGCCGGAGCGGCCGGAGATCGGCTCGAACACCAGGTCGCCGGCGGCGATGGCCAGCAGGTAGGACGGAATCGGCTGCGGCATCTTGAAGGTGTAGTCACCATCACGCGCGGCCTTCGGATCGTTGTCGGCGCTCATCAGGACCATTACGTCCGGCCGCGAGACCACGTGCGCGCTGTAGGTGAAGCGCACGCTCGGGGTGTCCTGCAGCGGCACCCAGGAACGGGCATGGATGGCCTGCGACTGGCTGAACATGAAGGGCAGCTTCTTGCCTTCGGTCATCGACGGCGCCAGCCACTGCAGGCCCGAGGCGGTCGGTGCGGTGTGGTAGGTCACTTCCACCTTGGCCGGCTGTTCCGGGGTCTCGATGGTCAGCTTGCTGCCGAACACCTTGTCGACCGGGGCCAGCGCGAACTGCAGCGGGCTGCGCGCGCCATCGGCACCGACGGCCTCGACCTTGGACACGGTCAGCTCGCGGGTGTCGAGCACCAGCTGCTTGGCGTCCTTCTGCTTCCATTCCAGGGTGTAGGTGGCGGTGCCGCCGATCTGCTTCTGGTCGAAATCCAGCTTCAGGTCCAGCGCGATGTCCTTGATGACGACCTTGTCCGGCTCGGCGTACGAGCTTTCGTCGTGGCTGCGGTTCTCGGCGTTCACGGGGGCGGCGGGGGCCTTTGCGGCAGTCGGGGCGGCGGCGGGCGCGGCCGCCTCCTGGGAGCAGCCGGCGGCCAGGGCCACGGCCAGCGGAAGGAGCATCAGCGGATTACGCATGAATCGGGACCGTTACGGGGATCAAACCCCAATGGTACCTCCCTCCGGCCCCGCAGGCGTTGCGCGGTGCGGGGTAATGGCGGACACAGCGCCGGTAGTGCCGGCCGCTGGCCGGCAACCCCGTCGCCCGGTGATTGGCCGCGCAGATGCCGGCCAGCGGCCGGCACTACCGGAACAACGGGCTTACAGCTTGTAGCCGGAGTGGATCGAAACGATGCCGCCGGTCAGGTTCTTGTAGTGGCAGCGCTCGAACCCGGCCTGCCCCATCATCGCCTTCAGTTCATCCTGCGGCGGGTGCTTGCGGATGCTCTCGGCCAGGTACTGGTAGCTGTCCGAGTCATTGGCGAACAGCTTGCCCAGCTTCGGCAGGATCTTGAACGAGTGGAAGTCGTAGATCGGCTTGAACCAGTCCGCGGTGACTTCGGAGAACTCCAGCACGCGGGCCTGGCCGCCGACCTTCAGCACGCGGTACATCTCGCGCAGGCCGGCGTCCTTGTCGGTCACGTTGCGCAGGCCGAAGGCGATGGTGACCAGGTCGAAGCTGTTGTCCGGGAACGGCAGGGCCTCGGCGTTGCACTGCACGTAGTCCAGGCCGAGCACCAGGCCGCGGTTGGTCAGGCGATCACGGCCGACCGACAGCATGCCGGCGTTGATGTCGCCCAGCACCACCGAGCCCTCGGCGCCAACGCGCTCCTTCAGCAGGGCGGCGATGTCGCCGGTGCCGCCCGCCAGATCGAGCACGCGGTCGCCCGGCTTCACCTGCGCGGTGGCCACGTAGTAGCGCTTCCACGCCCGGTGCACGCCCAGGCTCATCAGGTCGTTCATCAGGTCGTAGTTGCGCGCGACCGAGGTGAACACCTGGCCGACCAGCTTCTGCTTGTCCTTGGCGGCGACGTCGCGGAACCCGAAATGGGTGGTACCGGCTTTGTAGGGGGATTCGCTCATGACCCCGATTATCGCACCGCCGGGGGCCAGCGGCACCCCCTGCCCGTATCATGGCGGGCCACGACTTACCGGAGCCCCGCATGATCACCACGCCCGACTACCAGGCCCTGCTGCAGACCGCCATCGCCGAAGCCCGCCAGGGACTGGCCGAGGGCGGCGTGCCGATCGGCGCGGCCCTGTACCACAACGACGGCCGCCTGCTTGGCTGCGGCCACAACCGCCGCGTGCAGGAAGGCGACCCGTCCGTGCACGGCGAAACCGATGCGTTCCGCAAGGCCGGCCGCCAGCGCCGTTACCAGGACACGATCATGGTCACCACCCTGGCACCGTGCTGGTACTGCTCGGGCCTGGTGCGCCAGTTCAACATCGGCACCGTGGTGGTGGGCGAATCGCGCACCTTCCAGGGCGGCATCGACTGGTTGCGGGAAAACGGCGTCAACGTGATCGACCTGGACAGCCAGGAATGCGTGGACATGCTGGGCGGCTTCATTGCGCAGCACCCGGAGATCTGGAATGAAGACATCGGTGAATGATCACCACGCAGTGTCCTGTTGAACCCGTTTAATGAACGCTTCAGTGCCGGCACGCCCTAGTGCCGGCAGCGTTTGCGGCCATTGCCGTGAACCCGTGCACAGTCAGCTGCGCAGCGTGCACACGCTGCGGTAACACCCCGCCCGGCTGCCGCGCCTAGGGTGGGGTTACCGGGACTTCTTTCCCCGGCGGAGCCAGCCATGTGCGCGCACGCCGTACGACCCACGCCAGACTCGATCCTCGATCCGATCCGCGAACGCCTGCAGCGGCAATATGCACTGCACCGGCGCGGCGCCTTGTTCTGGACCGCCTACCAGCGCATGCAGCTGGAGCTGGTCCATCACCATCCGCTCGACCACGAGCGTCTGTGCAACGCGATGGCCAACCTGGCCGAAGATCTCGGTGCCGTCGAGCATGCGCAGTTGATCGGCCATGCCAACGCCAGCTCCACATCCCGCTGACGCGGCATGCACCGCCACATACGCCACACTCCGATGAACCCCCACTCCCTTTCCACTCAACCGAACTGGATTGTCATGCACGCTGAAGTCCCCACCATTCCTCCGGTCATCAACGTTGACGCCGAGCTGGATCACTGGCGCCGCCAACATGCCGAAGGCGCACTGCCGCACAACTCGTTCGGCTCGTACGTGCCGTGGATCAAGTTCGCCTGCGATTCGCTGATCACCCAGCCGCGCGCCAGCGAGGCCGAACGTGACGAGATGTTCCAGACCCAGTACGCCCTGCAGATCATGCCGCGGCTGAGCGAAGCCCAGGCCCGCGAGTTCGTCGACCGTTGCTGGCAGCACGTCTACCAGAGCAGTCCGGTGCGCAGCCTGCAGGCACCGCGGCTGCAGCGCATGCGGGCCTGACCGCCGCTGCACGGCGCCTGCACGGGCCACTGCCGATCATCCTCGTCACCTGAGTGGGACGACGACGATGAAAGTACGAAACCTGTTCAATACGATCGCCAAGAAGGCCGCGGCCGCCACCGGCTCGCCGTGGACCTTCCTGGCTGCAGTAACGATCGTGGTGATCTGGGGCATCAGTGGTCCGGTGTTCGGCTTCAACGACACCTGGCAGCTGGTGATCAACACCGGCACCACCATCATCACCTTCCTGATGGTGTTCCTGATCCAGCACACGCAGAACGCGGACACCGCCGCGATGCAGATCAAGCTGGACGAGCTGATCCGGGCGACCGCCGAAGCCAACAACGAACTGTTGGATCTGGAAGAACTGGACGAAGCGCGCCTGGAAGAGATCCGCGCGGAGTACGAGCAGATGGCGCGCGAAGCCGGCGATGCGCTGGCGCGCGTTCGCGCCTGCCATGCGGCGCGGCGCGACGATGAAGCGGTGTAGCGGGCCCCGGAATGACAATGCCGGCCAGCGGCCGGCACTACCATCGATCATCAGGCAGGTGCCAACCTTGGTTGGCACGGATGCGTCCGTGCAGGCGCCTGGCCCTGTGCCAACCAAGGTTGGCACCTACCTGAAGAAGCGCGGACTAGCCGCGCTCGTGCCAGCCGCCGCCCAGCACCTTGTACAGGGTGATGCGGTTGGCCTGCTGTGCCAGCTGCGCCTGCAGCTGGGTCTGCTGCGCGTTGTAGGCGGTACGCCGCGCATCGAGCAGGGTGACGAAGCTGTCCAGCCCCGCGTCGTAGCGGGCCTGTGACAGGCGGTTGGCCTGTTCGGCCGCTTCCACCAGGCGCTGCTGTGAACTCACCTGCTCGTCCAGGCTGACGTTCAATGCCAACGCATCGGCGGTTTCGCGGAAGCCCACCTGGATCGACTTCTCGTACTGCGCCAGTGCGATATCACGATCGGCGTTGGCGATGGCCAGGTTGGCGCGCAGCTTGCCGCCCTGGAAGATCGGAAGGGTGATCTTCGGCAGGAAACTCCACACCCGCGTTCCACTGTCGAACAGGTTGGACAGTTCACTCGAGCCACTGCCGATGCTGCCGGTCAGCGAGATGCTCGGGAAGAACGCTGCGCGTGCCGCACCGATGTTGGCGTTGGCGGCCAGCAGCTGGTGTTCGGCGGCCATGATGTCCGGGCGCTGCAGCAGCACGTCGCTGGGCAGGCCAGCCGGCGGCGGTGCCAGCGCCAGCAGCTGCGGTTCGATGCTGTCCGGCAGCAGTGCCGGATCCAGCTGGCCACCCGCCAGCAGCGCCAGCGCGTTGCGGTCCTGGGCCAACTGGCCCCGCAGGCGTGCCGCATCCGTCCGTGCGGTCTCGACCAGGGTACGGGTCTGGGTGAGTTCCAACGCCGAACTGCCACCACGCTCGTGGCGGGCCTCGGCCAGGCGCAACGAATCCTCGTAGGTCTTCAGCGTTGCATCGGCGATCTTCAGCCGCTGCGCGTCGGCACCGTAGGTCAGCCACGCCGTCGCGGTCTCGGCCACCAGGCTCAACTGCGCGTTGCGGCGGTTGGCGGCCACGGCGAAGTACTGCTGCAGCGCCGCTTCACTGAGATTGCGCACGCGGCCGAACAGATCCAGCTCGAACTCGGCCACGCCGACACCGGCGGCGAACTGCTCGGTGACACCGGCGTCGGTACCACGGCGGTCCATCTGGCCGGTGACGGCCACGCCGGGTACGCGATCGGCGCGCTGCACGCGGTACTGGCCGCGCGCGCGTTCAACATTGAGCACGGCCACACGCAGGTCGCGGTTGTTCTGCAGCGACTGGTCGATCACCTGCTGCAGGCGCGCATCGGTGAAGAAATCGCGCCAGCCGACGGCGGCGACATCGGCCACCTCGCCCTGCGCGGCCTCGGCCGGCCACTGCGCCGGAATTGCCGGAGCGACAGCGGTGTTCTTCGGCGCCAGGGTGGAGCAGCCGGCGAGCACGAGCGCTGCGGTAATGGAAAGGAACAGGGATGTACTTTTCATGGGAATGACTTCCATCGGTACTGCCGGATGGCAGGAGGTCATGCCGGCCGGCGGCCGGCACTACCGTTTCGATAACACCAGCCTGAGGCCGGCATGGCCGTTTCGCTTACGTCGCGGATTTGCGCTTGAACACGCGCTGCACCACCACGAAGAACAGCGGCACGAAGAACACGCCGAGCACGGTGCCGACGATCATGCCGCCGAGCACGCCGGTGCCGATCGCCTGCTTGGCGCCGGAGCCCGCACCGGTGGAGATCGCCAGCGGTACCACGCCCATGCCGAAGGCCAGCGAGGTCATCACGATCGGGCGCAGGCGGTCGCGCACGGCGTGCATGATCGATTCGATCAGGCTGGCGCCCTTCTCCAGGTTTTCCTTGGCGAACTCGACGATCAGGATCGCGTTCTTGCTGGTCAGGCCCACCGTGGTCAGCATCGCCACCTGGAAGTAGATGTCGCGTTCCAGGCCCTTGAAGGTATTGGCCAGCACGGCGCCGAGGATGCCCAGCGGGGCCGCCAGCAGCACCGCCGTCGGCACGCTCCAGCTTTCATACATCGCAGCCAGGCACAGGAACACGATCATCAGCGACAGCGTGTACAGCAGCGGCGTCTGCGAGCCAGCCTGGCGCTCCTGGTACGACATCGCCGTCCACTCGATGCCGAAGCCCGCCGGCAGCTGCTTGGCCAGCTGCTCGATCTCGGCCATGGCGTCACCGGAGGCGACACCCGGGGCCGGTTCGCCCTGGATTTCCATGGCCGACACACCGTTGTAGCGCTCCAGGCGCGGCGAACCGTAATCCCAATGCTTGGTAGCGAAGGCACTGAACGGCACCATCTCACCCTTGTCGTTCTTCACGGACCAGAGGTCGAAGTCCTCCGGCACCATGCGGAACGGCTGGTCGGCCTGCACGAACACGCGCTTGACGCGGCCACGATCGACGAAGTCGTCGATGTACGAGCTGCCCCAAGCGGCAGCCAGCGTGCCGTTGATCTGGTCGATCGACAGCCCCAGCGAGGTCGCCTTGGCCGCGTCGATGTCGATGCGGAACTGCGGCGTGTCTTCCTGGCCGTTCGGGCGCACGTTGGCCAGCTTCTTGCTGCCGGCAGCGAGGCCCAGCAACTGGTTGCGTGCAGCCACCAGTGCCTCGTGGCCCTGGCCGCTGTTGTCCTTCAGGAAGAAGGTGTAGCCCGACGCGGTACCCAGCTCCGGAATGGCCGGCGGCGGGAAGGCGAAGATGAAGGCATCCTTGATCTGGCCCAGCGCTGCCATGGCGCGGCCAGTGATCGGCATCACGCCATTGTCGGCGTCACGCTCGCTCCAGTCCTTCAGCTTGACGAACGCCATGCCGGCGTTCTGGCCCATGCCGGCGAAGCTGAAGCCCTGCACCGAGAATACCGAGTCCACCGCATCCTTTTCGTTCTGCAGGAAGTGGTTTTCCAGTGCTGCGATCGATTCCAGCGTACGTTCCTGGGTGGCACCGACCGGGGCCTGCACCAGCGCCATCAGCACGCCCTGGTCTTCGTTGGGCAGGAACGAGCTGGGCAGGCGCACGAACAGCACGCCCATCAGCACGAACAGCGCCGCCACGATGCCCATGAAGCGCCACGGACGGTGGATGATGCCGCGCACGCCACGCTGGTAGCTTTCGCTGGTGCGGTCGAAGCCACGGTTGAAACCGTTGAAGAAGCGACCGGCCAGGCCGCGATGGGCGACGTGGTGCTCGCCCTTCTTCAGCGGCTTGAGCATGGTCGCGCACAACGCCGGGGTCAGCACGATCGCGACCAGCACCGACAGTGCCATCGCCGAAACGATCGTGGCCGAGAACTGGCGATAGATCACGCCGGTGGAACCGCTCATGAAGGCCATCGGCACGAACACGGCCGACAGCACCAGGCCGATACCCACCAGCGCGCCGGTGATCTGGCCCATCGACTTGCGGGTGGCCTCGAGCGGCGACAGCCCCTCCTCGGACATGATGCGCTCGACGTTCTCCACCACTACGATGGCATCGTCCACCAGCAGGCCGATCGCCAGCACCATCGCGAACATGGTCAGCATGTTCACTGAGAAGCCCAGCATCGACAGCACGCCGAAGGTACCCAGCAGCACCACCGGCACGGCGATGGTCGGGATCAGAGTGGCGCGGAAGTTCTGCAGGAACAGGTACATCACCACGAACACCAGCACGATCGCTTCGATCAGGGTCTGCACCACACCCTTGATCGACACGCGCACAAACGGGGTGGTGTCGTACGGGACCTCGGCCTTCAGCCCGGCCGGGAAGAAGCTCTTCATGTCCTCCAGCGCGGCATTCACGCCAGCGGCGGTATCCAGCGCGTTGGCGCCGGTGGCCAGGGTGACCGCCAGGCCGCTGGCCGGCTGGCCGTTGTAGCGGGTGACGAAGTCGTACGATTCCGCACCCAGTTCGACGCGGGCGACATCACCCAGGCGCAGCTCGGCACCGTCCTGCGCACCGCGCACGATGATGTTGCGGAACTGTTCCGGGGTCTGCAGGCGCGACTGCGCGTTGATGGTGGCGTTGAGCTGCTGGCCCTTGATCGACGGCGCACCGCCGAGCTGGCCGATGGCGACCTGGGCGTTCTGTGCCTTGACCGCTGCGGTCACTTCCGCAACCGACAGGCCATAGGTATGCAGCTTGTTCGGGTCCAGCCAGATACGCATGGCGTACTTGCCACCGAACACCTGGATGTTGCCCACGCCCGGCACGCGGCTCAGACGGTCGACGACATTGGATCCGACGTAGTCGGCGATGTCGTTGGCGTCCATGCTGCCGTTCTCGGACACGAACGCGATGACGTTCAGGAAGCCCGAGCTGGACTTGGCCACGTTGATGCCCTGCCGCTGCACTTCCTGCGGCAGCAGCGGCATGGCCAGCTGCAGCTTGTTCTGCACCTGCACCTGGGCGATGTCCGGGTTGGTGCCGCTCTCGAAGGTCAGGGTGATGGTGGCCTGACCGTTGGACGAGCTGTTGGAGGAGAAGTAGATCAGGCCATCAAGGCCCTTCATGTTCTGCTCGATGATCTGCGTCACCGAGTCCTCGACCACCTTGGCCGATGCACCCGGGTAGGTGGCGCTGATTTCCACCGCCGGCGGTGCGACGTTGGGGTACATCGAGACCGGCAGCTTGAACAGGGCCAGGCCGCCGGCGAGCATGATGATGATGGCGATCACCCATGCAAAGATGGGTCGATCGATGAAAAAGCGTGCCATGGGGTTCTCCGCTTACTTCGCGTCGCCGGCCGGGGCGGCAGGCTGGGCGGCGGCGTCCGGCTTGACCGGAGCAGCGCCCTTCTCGGTGGCCTTGACCGGCATGCCGGGGCCGATCTTCTGCAGGCCTTCGACGATGACCTTGTCGCCGGCCTTCAGACCGTCCTCGACCAGCCACTTGTCGCCAACCGTGCGGCTGACCTTGACCGGGCGCACTTCAACCTTGCTGTCCTTGCCGACCACCATCGCGGTGGTGTCGCCCTTCGGATCGCGGGCGATGCCCTGCATCGGCACCAGCACTGCATCGCTGCGCACGCCGCCGCCGATCACCGCGCGCACGTAGGTGCCCGGCATCAGCAGGCCATCCGGGTTGTCCACCTTCACGCGCAGGCCGAAGCTGCCGGTGGCCGGATCGACGCTGACTTCGGAGAACTCCAGCGTGCCCTTGTGCTCGAAGGTGCTGCCGTCTTCCATCAGGATGCTGACCGGCAGCGTCTGGTTATCCTGCAGGCGGCCAGCGGCCAGCTCACGGCGCAGCTGCAGCAGCTCGGCCGAGGACTGGGTCAGGTCGACGTAGATCGGGTCCAGCTGCTGCACGGTGGCCAGTGCATTGGCCTGGCCGGCGCTGACCAGCGCACCCTGGGTAACGCTGGACTTGCCGATGCGGCCGCTGATCGGCGCGGTGATGCGGGCGTAGCCCAGGGTGACGTTGGCCGCATCCAGCGAGGCCTTGGCGGCACCGACGTCGGCCTCGGCCTGCTTCTGCGCGGCGACGGCGTTTTCCAGGTCCTGCTGGCTGACCGCGTCGACCTTGGCCAGTTCGGTGATGCGCTTTGCACTCAGGCGGGCGGCGTTGGCCGTGGCTTCGGCGCGGGCCAACTGCGCGCGAGCGCTGTTGGCCTGGGCACGGTAGCTGGCGTCCTCGATCTGGTACAGCGGCTCGCCGGCCTTGACCATGCCGCCTTCGGTGAACAGGCGCTTGGCGACGATGCCATTGACCTGCGGGCGCACTTCGGCAACCAGGAAGGCATTGGTGCGGCCCGGCAGTTCGCGGGTCAGGCCCACGGTCTCGGACTTCAGCGTGACCACAGTGACGTCACCCGGGCCCTGTTCGGGGGCCTCGGGTTGGCCGCCACAGGCAGCCACGGTCGCGGCGATGGCCAGCGACAGCGCGATGGGTCGGATTCGGCTCAGCAACATGACGGAAAGGCTCTTAGGGGAAGGAATCTCAAAACGCTCTGATACAGGCTGAAAGCGCCAGCAGGCAACGCTCACCGGCGGGGAGCAGCAGCCGGCGACGGCCTGCCACGCACGCGGCGGGAATGATGGGACGGAAATATACATACATGCGTGTTTGTTTGTAAACCGGTACAATTCAGCCACGTTTCACCCGCACTCGTACCCATCCATGGCCCGCAAGACCAAAGAGGACACCCAGGCAACCCGGGAAGGCATCCTTGACGCCGCCGAAGCCTGTTTCCATGAACACGGCGTGGCCCGTACCACGCTGGAGATGATCGGCGCCCGCGCCGGCTATACCCGTGGCGCGGTGTACTGGCACTTCAAGAACAAGAGCGAGGTGCTGGCCGCGATCGTCGAGCGCGTGCACCTGCCCTTCATGCAGGAACTGGAGCGCACCTCCACCGACCAGCGCGACACCCCGGTGCACGACCTGCGCGCGGTGATGATCCACTCGTTCATCGAGCTGTCCGAGGACGAGCGCCTGCGCAAGACCATGGAGATCATGCTGCGCAGCGATGCGTCGGCTGACACCAAGGTGCTGACCGAGATGCAGCAGGCTGGTTTCCGCGATGCGCTGGACCGGATGGAGCGCGCCCTGCGCCGTGCCCGCGATCTGGGCCAGCTGCGCGAAGGCGCCGACCCCAAGATCGCCGCGCGCATGCTGCACGCCACCGTGCTGGGCGTGCTGCACGGGGCGATGGTCGAACCGGAACTGATGGACCTCAAGCGCGACGGCATGCTCGCACTGGACATGACCCTGGCCGCCTACGTGAAGGACGGCGTGTTCGCGCCCGGCACCGTGCCCGAGCCGCTGCCCGAAGCGTGAGTGGCGCTGCTGCCGCCACCCTGGCACCCATGTGAGGACAGCCCCATGATCCTGGACAACGTGGTGTGGGGCTTCATCGGTTGCGGCAGTGTCACCGAGAAGAAGAGCGGACCCGCCCTGGCCAGTACACCCGGCTCACGGGTGGCAGCGGTCATGCGCCGCAATGCGGCGTTGGCCGAAGATTACGCAAGGCGCCATGCCATTCCTCGGTGGTACGCGGACGCCGATGCGCTCATCGCCGATCCGGAAGTGAACGCGGTGTACGTCGCAACGCCGCCCTCGACGCACATGCAGTACGCGCTGCAGGCGATCGCCGCTGGCAAGCCGGTCTACATCGAGAAGCCCATGGCCATGGATCACGCGGAATGCGAACGCGTGCTGGAGGCCAGCGCACGCCGTGGCGTGCCCGTGTTCGTGGCCTATTACCGCCGCGCCCTGCCTCGCTTCGCACAGGTGAAGCAGCTGCTGGACAGCGGTGCGATCGGCACGCCGCGCAGCGTGCGCGCGTCCCTGCATCGGCCGCATTCGGCGAATGCCGCATCGCCCGACTTCTGGCGGACCAACCCGGCGATCGCCGGCGGCGGGCTGTTCGTCGATCTGGGCTCGCATACCCTGGACCTGCTCGACCATCTAATGGGCCCGCTGAGCGATGTGCGTGGCCTGGCCAGCTCGTTGACCGGCGCCTACGCCGCCGAGGACAGCGTTTCGATGTGCTTCCGCACTGGAATGGGCGCGCACGGCATCGCGCACTGGAGTTTCTGCGCGTTCCGCCGCCAGGATGAGATCGAGATCACCGGCGACCGCGGGCAGCTGCGCTTTGCCATCTTCGAGGATGTTCCAGTCGTTCTGGAGACCGAAGCGGGCGTGCAGATGTTCGATATCCCGAACCCGCCATCGGTGCAGCAGCCGTTGATCGCCTCCCTCGTCGAAGAACTGCGTGGCTACGGCCGTTCACCTTCGACCGGCCTCAGTGCCGCCCGCACCAGTGCAGTGATCGACCAGGTGCTGCAGGACTATCGCACCCGGCACCCGCACTGACCGCCAACAAAAAAAGGCCGCCTTTCGGCGGCCTCTTCTGTTGCAGTGGGCGGGGCAGAGTCATCGCCAGGGCGAGGGATCCGACCCCAACGGGCATTACAGGATGTAGCGGCTCAGGTCCGGGTCCTGCACCAGCTCGCCCAGGTGCTTGTCAACGTAGGCGCTGTCGATGGCCAGGCTTTCACCATCGCGGTCCGGCGCCTCGTAGCTGAGCGAATCCAGCAGGCGTTCCAGCACGGTGTGCAGGCGGCGGGCACCGATGTTCTCCTGGCGCTCGTTCACCTGGAAGGCGATCTCGGCCAGACGATCAATGGCGTCGGCGGTAAAGCTGACCTTGACGCCCTCGGTGGCCAACAACGCTTCGTACTGCTTGGTCAGCGCGGCCTTCGGCTCGGTCAGGATCCGTACGAAATCACCCTTGCTCAGCGCGCCCAGTTCCACGCGGATCGGGAAGCGGCCCTGCAGTTCCGGAATCAGATCGCTGGGCTTGGCCAAATGGAACGCGCCCGAGGCGATGAACAGGATGTGGTCGGTCTTGATCGTGCCGTACTTGGTCGACACGTTGGAGCCTTCCACCAGCGGCAGCAGGTCGCGCTGCACGCCTTCGCGGGAGACATCGCCACCACCCACGTTATCGCCACGCTTGGCGACCTTGTCGATCTCGTCGATGAAGACGATGCCGTGCTGCTCGCAGGCCTCGATCGCCGCGGTGCGGATGTCGTCCTCGTTGACCAGCTTGCCGGCTTCTTCCTCGATCAGCAGCGGACGCGCAGCCTTGATGGTCAGCGTGCGCTTGTGCGCCTTGGCCCCACCGCCGAGGTTGGCGAACATCGACTTCAGCTGCTGGCCCATTTCCTCCATGCCCGGCGGGGTCATGATGTCCATGCTGACGTTGGCGGCCAGGTCGAGCTCGATCTCGCGCTCGTCCAGCTCCCCGTTGCGCAGCATCTTGCGGAACTTGATGCGGGTCTCGTTGTCCTGCGCCGACGGCTCGTTGCGCGCGACTTCCGGATCGAAACCGATGCCGCCACTACGGCGCGGCAGCAGTGCATCGAGGATGCGGTCTTCGGCGCGCTCTTCGGCCTGGGTACGCACGCGCACCTTGGCCTGTTCGCGATAGAGCTTGACGGCGGTATCTGCCAGGTCGCGGATGATCTGCTCGACGTCCTTGCCGACGTAGCCGACTTCGGTGAAGCGGGTGGCTTCAACCTTCACGAACGGTGCGTTGGCCAACGTGGCCAGGCGGCGCGCGATCTCGGTCTTGCCGACGCCGGTCGGGCCGATCATCAGGATGTTCTTCGGCATCACTTCATTGCGCAGCTCAGGCACCAGCTGCATGCGGCGCCAGCGGTTGCGCAGGGCGATGGCCACGGCGCGCTTGGCGTCGTGCTGGCCCACGATATGCCGGTCCAGTTCCTGCACGATCTCGCGCGGGGTCATGGTGGCGGAGGAAACTTCGATCTTCGACATGGATGTGCTCACGAATTCAGATGCATGTAGAGCCGAGCCATGCTCGGCTGACGGGCAGCCCTGCCGAGCATGGCTCGGCACTACAGAAGAGCGATCACAGCTCCTCGACCACCACGTTGCGGTTGGTGTAGATGCAGATGTCGCCGGCGATGCCGATCGCTTCGCTGGCAATGGTGCGCGCATCCAGTTCGGTGTGCGCCATCAGCGCGCGTGCGGCCGACAGTGCATAGGAACCACCGGAGCCGATGGCGATGATGCCGTCCTCCGGTTCGATCACATCACCGGTGCCGCTGATGATCAGCGAGGTTTCCTTGTCGGCCACCGCCAACAGGGCCTCAAGCTTGCCGAGGCGACGCTCGGTGCGCCAGTCCTTGGCCAGCTCGACCGCCGCACGTTGCAGCTGGCCGTGCTTTTCCAGCTTGGCCTCGAACAGCTCGAACAGGGTGAACGCATCGGCGGCGGCACCGGCGAAGCCGGCCAGCACCTGGCCATCACGGCCAAGGCGGCGCACCTTGCGCGCATTGCCCTTCATCACGGTGTGGCCCAGCGTGACCTGGCCGTCGCCGGCAATGGCCACGTGCTCGCCGCGACGGACGCAGACGATGGTGGTGGCGTGGAAAACGTTGGGGTTCTGACTGGGGTCCATGATGCCTCCGGGGTGACAGAACCAGAGGTGGGGACTGCCCTGCGCCCTTCAAGACACCCGCGACCGGCTGCCGCAGGGGCAACGTTCAGCTTTCTCCGCTGCCCTTGTTGCCGCTTCGACGCTTCGCGCGCGGATGCGCGGCGTCGTAGACCTTGGCCAGGTGCTGGAAATCCAGGTGGGTATAGATCTGCGTGGTAGCGATGTCGGCATGGCCCAGCAGCTCCTGCACGCCACGCAGATCACCGGACGATTCCAGGATATGGCTGGCGAAACTGTGCCGCAGCATGTGCGGGTGCACGTGCTTGAACAGGCCCTGGCGCTGCGCCAGCTGGCGGATGCGGATCTGCACCGCGCGTTGGCTGATCGGCCCGTTGCGGCCGGGAAATACCGGCGAGGCCGGTCCACCACCACTTTCCGCGCGCCACGCCTGCAGTGCTTCGCGCGCTGGCCTGCCGAACGGCACGCGGCGCTGGCGATTGCCCTTGCCCAGTACGTTGACCAAGCCGCTGGCGAAATCCAGGTCACGCCAGGTCAGTGCGCAGACTTCGCTCAGGCGCAGGCCGGAGGAATAGAACAGTTCCAGCAGCGCGCGGTCACGGCGGCCAAGCTCGCCTTCCGGCTCCAGCTCGACCAGCTGCACGGCTTCGTCGGCGTCAAGCACCTGCGGCAACCGGCGCGGCGCACGCGGCGCCTTCAGCGTCGCCGCCGGACTGACCTCGATGCGCCCGTGCTTGAGCAGCCAGGCATAGAAGCTGCGGCAGGCGGACAAGCGGCGCTGCAGGCTCTTGGCCGACAGGCCGCGGCGATGCTCATCGGCGACGAACTGGCGCACCGCATCAGCATCAAGCGCCTCCACCGCTACACCACGTGGCTCCGCCCAGACCGACAGCGCGTCCAGGTCGCGGCGGTAGGCATCGAGCGTATGCGCCGACATCCGCCGCTCTACCTGCAGGTGCTGCAGGAACGCCTGTACCGCGCTCATCGTCGTGTCCTGCTCAGCCCGGGAAGCGCTTCAGGCCGGCGACCAACGCCTCGCCCATCATGCGCAGGAACAACGTCCCCATGCCCGGATAGAAGCGGTTCGGATCGTGGCTGCCGACCGCAATCAGGCCCACGCCCGGCAACGGCAGCAGTGCGGTGGTCTGCACTTCCTCGCTGCGCACGCCATACAGCACGGCATTCTTTTCCGGCTGCAGGCGGCCGCAGATCGGCTCGCCGTCCTTCAGGCAGTCGCGGAACGGGCCCAGCTGAGGGTCATCGGCGGCGATCACCTGCAGCCAGTCGGCCTGTTCCAACCCGGCCACCGGCGTGTGCACCACCAACCGTACCAGGTCGCCGGCGAAATCTTCCTGCAGCGATGCGGCCATCGCGCGCAGGGTGTCGGCGGCATTGTCCTGCTTCATCAGCGCCAGGGTCAGCTGGTGCGTGCGCACCGCCAGGCGTTCATTGACCTGGGCGGTGGCGCCCAGATCGGCCAACCGTCGTGCCAGCTCGCGGTTCTTCTCGCGCAGCACTTCCAGCTGGTAGCTGGCCAGCGACGCGGTCGGGCCGTCATCACGCGGCACCACCAGGGTCAGGGCCAGGTCCGGGAACTGCTTGAGGAAGCCCGGATGGCGCCGCAACCAGGCAGCGACTTCATGGGCCCCGAGCTTGTCGACGGTTTCGGTCATGCCATCCACTCCCCTTCGAAGACGAATGCGGTCGGGCCGGCCATCACCACCGGCTGGCCATCGCCCGGCCACTGGATGCGCAGGTCCCCCCCCGGGCAGGCTGATGCGCGCATCGCGCTGCAGGCGGCCGCGCTGCATCAGGGTCACCGCAGCGGCACAGGCACCGCTGCCGCAGGCCAGGGTTTCACCGACACCGCGCTCGAACACGCGCAGGCGCGCATGCGCCGGGCCCATCACCTGGGCGAAGCCCACGTTCACCGAGCGCGGGAACGACGCGTGCTGCTGCAGCAGCGAACCCACGCGCTCGACCGGTGCAGCATCGATCAGGCCCACTTCGATCACCGCATGCGGGTTGCCCATCGACACCGCGGCGAAGCGAACACTCTCGCCCTGCAGTGGCAGAAGGTATTCCTCGCGCGCGTGGGCAAAACCCACCAGCGGCACGTTGGCCGGCTCGAACGCGGGCACGCCCATGGTCACCGCGAACTGGCCATCGCCCAGCACTTCCACGTCATGGCTTGCCAACGGACTGTCGATGACGAAACGGTCGCCCTGCGCACTGCCTTCGCGCACCAGCCAGGCGGCGATGCAGCGCGCGCCGTTGCCGCACTGCTCGGAGTTGGAACCATCGGCATTCCAGATGCGGTACGACGCCACCGAGCCTTCCGCGCGCGGCGCTTCGATGGTCAGGATCTGATCGCAGCCGACGCCGGTGTGGCGGTCGGCCAGCTGCGCGGCCAGTTCAGGCGTGGGCGGCGCGGTGCCGTCACGCAGGTCGATCACTACGAAATCATTGCCCGCGCCATGCATCTTGCTGAAGCGCAGGGCCCTGGAACCGGCCTTACTCATTCCCGCTGCCCGCCTTCTTCGCAGGCGCAGGCGCCGGTTGCGTGGTCGGTGCAGCCGGGTCCACGGTCGTGGCCGGGGTGCCGCTGCCTTCGGTCTGCGCCGGGGTCGCTTCGGTAGCGGGCTCGGCAACCGGCTCGACGGTTTCTTCCACCGGCACCGGCTTCTGCGGCAGTACCAGCGGGCCCTTGTTGCCGCAGGCGGCGAGGAGCAGCAGCGAGGCCGCTGCCAGCGGAATCAGGAGGGTGTTTCGATGGGGGATGTTCATGCCCCGAGTATAGCCATTGGCGGCTGAGCGGTTGGTAGAGTCGACTACCGCGCGCAGCGCGGGGTTTCGCGGCCGTTGGAAGAGCAGTCGAGTAACAGTCGGCGCTACCCCCTGACCGCCCCCACGGGCCGCCCAGGGCGGGCCATGTTCAGCCTTCCGGCGGTGGCAACGGACGGGTCCACAGCCAGATCGCCACCACGGTCATGCTGCCGATCGAGAACCACTTCACCCAGGCAATCGGCACGCACCACAGCATGATGCCAGCGCATGCCGCCATGGTGATCGTGGCCATCCACTTGCCGTAGCGGCTGACAGCACCGTGCGCCTGCCAGTTGGCGATGGCCGGGCCGAAGCGCGGGTGCTGCAGCAGCCAGGTATGCAGGCGCTCGGAACCGCGCGAGGCGGCCCAGGCCGAAATCAGGATGAATACGGTGGTCGGCAGACCCGGCACGAAGATGCCGACGATGCCGGTGCCGAGGCTGGCATACGCCAGCAGCCACCATGCCCAGCGGAAACGCACCACGCGCGGTGGCGTGGCGCTATCGCGCGGTGCAGATGGTTCGGGCAGGCTCATGGCCGCAAGGATACCGGTTCGGGGTGCCAGGCTACGCCCGGCCCCCCTGTGCCATTACGGCTGGGCGATGCCCAGCTGCTGCAGCACGAACGCGTACGACTCGGACAGCTCGCGGTAGCGCTGGAAGCGCCCGGACTTGCCGCCGTGGCCGGCTTCCATGTTGGTGCGGAACAGGATCGGGTAGTGGCCGGTGTTGTCGTCACGCAGCTTGGCCACCCACTTGGCCGGCTCCCAGTACTGCACCTGCGAATCCCACAGGCCGGTGCCCACGAACAGCGCCGGGTAGGCCTGCCTGCTGACGTTGTCGTAGGGCGAGTAGGACAGCATGTAGTCGTAGTACGGCTTCTGCTCCGGATTGCCCCACTCGTCGTACTCGTTGGTGGTCAACGGGATGGTCGGGTCGAGCATGGTGGTGACCACATCGACGAACGGCACCTGCGCCACCATCACGCGGTAGTCCTGCGGCGCCTGGTTGGCCACCGCGCCCATCAGCAGGCCACCGGCGCTGCCGCCGGAGGCGGCCACGCGATCCTTCGCCGCCCAGCCCTGCGCCACCAGGCCACGGGTGACGTCGATGAAGTCGTTGAAAGTGTTCTGCTTGTGCAGCAGTTTGCCGTTCTCGTACCAGTCGCGGCCCATCTCCTGGCCACCACGGATGTGGGCGATGGCATACACCACGCCTCGGTCGAGCAGGCTCACCGCGGTCTGGTTGAAGTACGGATCCATCGACATGCCGTAGCTGCCATACGCGTACTGGAACAGCGCGCCCTTGCCGTCCTTCTGGTAGCCCTTGCGGTAGACCAGCGACACCGGCACCTTCACGCCATCGCGCGCGGTGATCCAGACGCGGTCGGTTTCGTACTTCGAGGCGTCATAGCCGATCACCGGCTGCACCTTCAGCTGGCGGCGCTCACCGGTGGCGGTGTTCAGTTCGAACACGGTGGTCGGGGTCGTCATCGAGGTGTAGACGTAGCGCAGCCACGGCGTACCGGCCTCGGTGTTGTCGCCCAGGCCCATCGAATAGGCCGGCTCATCAGCCTTCACGTAGTCGCTGCGGCCATCCTTGAACAGCAGGCGGATGCGCTCCAGGCCTTCGGAACGTTCGGCGATGGCGGTGTACGCATCGAACAGCTCGAAGCCTTCGATGAACACCGCATCGTCGTGCGCGATCCAGTCCTTCCACTGCGCACGCGAGGTGGCATCGGTCGGTGCGGTGACCAGCTTGAAGTTCTTCGCACCATCGTTGGTGCGGATCACCCAGCGGCCATCGTAGTGGTCGGCGTCGTACTCCACGTCGCGCTGGCGCGGGGCGAGCACGGTGAACGTGGTCGGGTCGCTGGCCGGCGCGTAGCGCTCTTCGGAGGACACGGTGCTGTGCACGCCGATGGTGATGAAGCGATCGTCGCGGGTGCGGCCGATGCCCATGTAGAAGCTGTCGTCCTTCTCTTCGTAGACGACGGTGTCGGCGCTGGCCGGGGTGCCCAGCACGTGCTTCTTCACGCGCACGGTCAGCAGCGTTTCCGGATCGTTCTCGACGTACAGCACCGTGCGGTTGTCGTCAGCCCAGACCAGGTCGCCGGAGCTGCCGGTGATCACGTCGGGCAGCACCTGGCCGGTGCGCAGGTCCTTGAAGCGGATCGTGTACTGGCGGCGGCCCACATCATCATCGGCCCAGGCCAGCAGCTGGTTGTCCTGGCTCACTTCCATCGAGCCGACGCTGAAGTAGCCCTTGCCGGCAGCCATCGTGTTGACGTCCAGCAGGATCTCTTCGGCCGCGTCCATGCTGCCCTTGCGGCGGGCGTGGATCGGGTAGTCCTGGCCGGTCTCGAAGCGGCTGTAGTACCAGTAGCCGCGCTCGCGCGCCGGCACGCTGGAATCGTCCTGCTTGATGCGGCCGACGATCTCCTTGTACAGGGTGTCTTCCAGCGGCTTGAGCGGCGCCAGCAGCTGGTCGGCATAGGCATTCTCGGCCTGCAGGTAGGCCAGCATGTCCTTGTTCTCGCGCTTGTCGTCGCGCAGCCAGTAATAGTCGTCGTTGCGGGTGGCGCCGAACGGCGCCTTGACCACGTGCGGGTGCTTGGCGGCATCCGGCGGAACGGGCGGGATGGCGGCGGTAACGGTGCTGGTCATCAGGCTGGCAAGCAACAGGCAGAGGGTGGATTTCATGAGATAAGGGTCCTGGTGCGGTTACGCAATGGCGTCCGTGGCGTAGGTAGAGTCGAGCTTGCTCGACTGACCGCAACTGCAGTCGAGCAAGCTCGACTCTACCACCGCTGCGGCGCACCCTTGCTGCCCGGCGTACCATGGACACATGAGTACCCTGCCCCACACGCCGGGCTACAGCCGGCGCAGCCATGAAATCGCTCCGTTCCACGTGATGTCCCTGCTGGCCCGCGCGCAGGCGCTGGAACAGGCCGGCCATGATGTGATCCACCTGGAAATCGGTGAGCCGGACTTCACCACGGCAGAACCGGTCGTGCGTGCCGGCCAGGCCGCATTGGCCGCCGGCCATACCCGCTACACCGCCGCACGTGGCCTGCCAGCCCTGCGCCAGGCGATCAGCGGCTTCTATCGCAGCCACTATGGGCTGGACATCGACCCCGAACGCATCCTGGTCACCCCCGGTGGCTCCGGTGCGCTGCTGCTGGCCAGCAGCCTGCTGGTCGACCCGGGCCGCCACTGGCTGCTGGCCGACCCCGGCTATCCCTGCAACCGCCACTTCCTGCGCCTGGTGGAAGGCGGCGCGCAGCTGGTGCCGGTGGGGCCTGACACGGCCTATCAGCTCACCCCCTCGCTGGTGCAGCAGCACTGGAACGCCGACAGCGTCGGCGCGCTGGTGGCATCACCGGCCAATCCGACCGGCACCGTGCTGTCGGCCGACGAACTGGCGGCGCTGTCCAAGACGCTGCACGCCCGCGGCGGCACCTGGTGGTGGACGAGATCTACCACGGCCTGACCTATGGCCTGGATGCGCCCAGCGTCCTGCAGGTGGATGACAGCGCCTTCGTGCTGAACAGCTTCTCCAAGTACTTCGGCATGACCGGCTGGCGGCTCGGCTGGCTGGTGGCACCGCCGGCGGCCGTGCCTGATCTGGAGAAGCTGGCGCAGAACCTGTACATCAGCGCGTCAAGCATCGCCCAGCACGCGGCCCTGGCGTGTTTCAGCGAGGCGTCCATGGCGATCTTCGAGCAACGCCGCGAAGCGTTCCGCCAGCGCCGCGACTTCCTGTTGCCCGCGCTGCGCGAGCTGGGTTTCCGCATCGAAATCGAGCCGCAGGGTGCGTTCTACCTGTACGCCGATGTCAGCGCATTCACCGACGACGCGCAGGCATTCTGCGCGCACTTCCTGGAAACCGAGCACGTGGCATTCACCCCCGGGCTGGATTTCGGCTTCCATCGCGCCAACCAGCATGTGCGGCTGGCGTACACGCAAGAAGTGCCGCGGCTGCAGGAGGCGGTGGCGCGGATCGCGCGGGGATTGAAGCGCTGGAACGGCTGATAGTCCGCGCGAACGGCATCCACGCATGGCGTTCATGGGTAGATCCACGCCATGCGTGGCGTTCATGGGTAGATCCACGCCATGCGTGGATAGGTGGAACCCAAAGAAAAACGCCGCCCTGAGGCGGCGTTTTCCGTTCTGCTTACTTGCCGCCCAACCGCTCCCACAGGAAGCTGTAGGCCAGCGCCGACATGTGCGCGGCCTGCGCGTTGTTGGCTGCGCCGCCGTGGCCACCTTCGATGTTCTCGTAGTAGGTCACGTCCTTGCCGGCGTCGATCATCTTCGCCGCCATCTTGCGGGCATGGCCCGGATGCACGCGGTCATCGCGGGTGGAGGTGGTGAACAGCACCGGCGGGTAGTTCTTCTTCGCGTCGAACAGGTGGTACGGCGAGAAGGTCTTGATGAAGTCCCAGTCACTGGTGTCCGGGTTGCCGTACTCGGCCATCCACGAAGCACCGGCCAGCAGGTGGCTGTAGCGCTTCATGTCCAGCAGCGGCACCTGCACGACCACTGCGCCGAACAGTTCCGGGTACTGGGTCAGCATGTTGCCGGTCAGCAGGCCACCGTTGCTGCCGCCCTGCACGCCCAGGTGCTTGGCGGTGGTGATCTTGCGCTTGACCAGATCGCGTGCCACTGCGGCCATGTCTTCATAGGCCTTGTGACGGTTCTGCTTCAGCGCCGCCTGGTGCCAGCGCGGGCCGTACTCGCCGCCACCACGGATGTTGGCAACGACGTACACACCGCCCTTCTCCAGCCAGGCGCGGCCCATGCCACCGGAATAGTTCGGCGTCAGCGAGATCTCGAAACCACCGTAGCCGTACAGCAGGGTCGGATTGGAGCCGTCCAGCTTCATCGCCTTGTCGTGCACCACGAAGTACGGCACGCGGGTACCGTCCTTGCTGGTGGCGAAGTGCTGCTCGATCACCTTGCCCTTGGCATCGAAGAAGGCCGGCATGGTCTTCAGCGTTTCCGGCGCTTGGCCGATTTCGGCCAGTGCCAGCGTGGTCGGGGTCAGGTAGTCGGTGGCGGTCAGCCACACCGCGTCGCTGTCGTTGCTGTCCACTGCGGCCACGCCCAGCGTGCCGAAGGCAGGCGCGCCGACGAAGCGGCTGGTCTGCCAGCCATCGGCACCCGGGGTCAGCACCGACAGCCGGTTCTTGACGTCGTCCAGCACGTTCAGCACCAGATGGCTCTTGGTCCAGGTGGCGCTGGCCAGCGAGGTGGTCGCGGTCGGGGTGAACAGCACCTCGAAGTCGCGCTTGCCGGCCAGGAAATCATCCAGCTTGGTGGCCAGCAGCGAACCGGAGGCATAGGTCTTGCCGCCCACGGTCCACGGGTCGCGCAGTTCCAGGGTCAGCCACTGCTTGTGCAGGCCCTTCTCGGCCGAGTTCGGCGCATCGATCTTGGTCAGCGTGCCATCGTCGCCACGCAGGTAGATCTCGTTGTTGTAGAAGGCCAGGGTGCGGCTGACCAGGTTGCGCTCGAAACGCGGGGTGTCATCGTGCATCGCCGCGATGTACATGTCTTCCGGCTTGCCTTCGTACACCAGGGTGGCCGAGGTCATCGGCGTGCCACGCTTCCACAGCTTGGCCACGCGCGGGTAACCCGACGTGGTCATCGAGCCGGCACCGAAGTCGGTGTAGACAAACACGGTATCGCGGTCGACCCAGTTCAGGCCGCCCTTGGACTCGGGACGGAAGAAGCCATCCTTGATCCAGGTCTTGTTGGCCAGGTCGAACTCGCGGGTGACGTCGGCATCCGCACCGCCACGCGACAGCGCGATCAGGCAGCGGCTGTAGTCCGGGCGCAGGCAGTCGGCACCATGCCAGACCCAGTTCTCACCTTCGGCCTTGTTCAACGCATCCAGATCGAGCACGGTCTCCCACTGCGGCGAGGCCTTGCGGTATTCGGCCAGCGTGGTGCGCCGCCACAGGCCGCGCTCGTGCTGCTGGTCCTTCCAGAAGTTGTAGTAGTAGTCGCCGATCTTCTGCACGGCGGGAATCTTGGCATCGGAGTCGAGCACCTCGCGGATGCTGGCCTCCATCTGCTTGAAGGCCGGGCTCTGCGCCAGGCGCGCCTCGGACTTGGCGTTCTGTTCCTTGACCCAGGTCAGCGGCTTGTCGCCGGTGACGTCTTCGAGCCAGGCATAACGGTCGGTGTCTTCAGCGGCCACGGCGGTCCCCACCGAGGCAGCGGTCATCATGCCAGCCAGCAGGCAGGCGGAAGCGAGTCGTGACATTGCAGCTCCAGGCAGTCATAAGCCGTGGAACGCTAGCATGGATCGCTGCGGCCGCCCCCGTGTCGAAGGTCAGGCCGTGGTGGGCGAGCCGCGACGGCCACGCACCGCCCCACCGCTGCGGCGGCGGGCCTGTCCACCGGTACGACGCGCCAGTCGCAGCCACGACAGGCGCGGCAACGGGAAGCGCAGCAGCGCCCACCAGGCCACCAGCGGCATGCCCACCAGCCACATCGGCAACCAACCGAGCCAGGCGTTGCTGCCGCGCGCGGCTGGCCAGACCAGGACCAGCGCCACACCGGCCAGGGCCAGCTGCTGCACGGTGCGCAGCAGGTGCGGGTGGGCACGTTCGACGCTGACGCGTTCAGCTGCAGGGCGACGGACGGAACGTATGTTCATGGGGCTTCTCCGGTGGACAATGCAACGCAGCTTGGACAAGGCCCTTCTCACAGGTTGCGACACCATTGACGGATCGCGCACGCTCAGTCGACCATGCTCAGGCAAAGCCCTCCTGAGCCCGCTCCCGCATGACTTCGATCCGCCCGCTCTGCGCCGTGCTGTTGGCCCTGTCCCTGGCGGCCCCCGCCGTGGCCGCCAGTGAGCCGCCATCGCCCCGTGCCAGCGCCCTGCGCGCGGCCGACCCGGACGCGCCGATCGACCTGAAGCGTTTCATGGGTACCTGGTATGTGATCGGCCGCGTGCCGAATTTCATCGAACGTGGCCATGTAGCCAGCGTCAACGAGTACGAACTCCGCGACGAGCACAAGGTCGGCATCACCTACCGCTATCGCGATGGCTTCGGCGAACCGCTGCAGGAAGTCCGCGCGCGCGCCAGCGTCGATCCGGACAGCGGCAACCACGGCTGGCGCACCTGGTTCTACCGCGTCGTGCCTACGCACTCGAGAGTGCTGGAAGTGGCGCCGGACTACTCGTGGGCGCTGATCGGCTACCCGGGCCGTGAAATGGCCTGGATCTTCTCGCGTACGCCGGACATGGACAAAGCCCTGTACAAGGAGCTGGCCGAGCGCCTGCGTGACGAGTACGGGGTGAACACCGACAAGCTCAAGCGCGTGCCGCAGCACCCTGAGCAGGTCGGCAAGCTGGGCTACGAAGTACCGAACGTGCGTTGATCGCACGTGGAACTGCCGGCCAGCGGCCGGCACTACCCGCACGATGCCGGGCGCTGCCCGGCATTCCGTCATCTGCGGCTGTAATGCGCGACCAGGCGGTCGCCGAGCATCTGCAGCAGCTGCACCAGGATCAACAGCAGGACCACGGTGACCAGGGCCACGTCGGTGTGCGAGCGCTGGTAGCCATCGCGGAAGGCCAGGTCGCCGAGGCCACCGGAACCAATCGCACCGCCCATCGCGGTGAAGCCGATCAGCGCCACGGTGGTGACCGTTGCGCCAGCGATCAGGCCCGGACGCGCCTCCGGCAGCAGCACGCGGGTGACCAGCTGCCAGGTGGTGGCACCCATCGACTGGGTCGCTTCGATCACGCCACGGTCCACTTCGCGCAGCGCGGTCTCGACCAGGCGCGCGTAGAACGGCGCGGCACCGATCACCAGCGGCACGATCGCGCCGCGCACACCCAGCGACGTCCCCATCAGGAACAGCGTGACCGGGATCAGCACGATCATCAGGATGATGAAAGGCACCGAGCGCAGCAGGTTCACCACCAGTGCCAGGACGCCATAGGCGAACGGCCGGCGCTTCATCTGCGGTGCGCCGAACAGGTACAGCAGCACGCCCAGGGGCAGGCCGATGGCCAGCGTCAGCGGCAGCGAACCGAGCAGCATCAGCAGAGTGTCGATGGTGGCCTGGCCGATGTCGGCCCACTTGCCCGCATCCAGGTGGCGGAAGAAGCCGCCGGCAGTAGCGATGATCATCGACGCAGTTCCTCAACATGCACGCCGGCGGCCACGAACGCGGCCTGCGCAGCGGACTGGTCACCGCCCACCAGGGCGACCACCAGCTGGCCATACGGGGTGTCCTTGATCCGGTCGATACGGCCGGACAGGATGTTGTAGTCGACTCCGGTCTGCCGCGCGACGCTGCCGAGCAGGGGTTCGTAGGTGTCTCCGCCAAGGAAGGTCAGCCGCACGATGCGGCCACCGACGGCATCGAAATCGCGGTGCAGCGCACCTTCGTCCACCTGCTCCGATTCACTGACGAAACGGCGCGTGGTCGGGTGCTGCGGGTGCAGGAACACGCGGGTGACCGGTCCGGTCTCGACCATCTGGCCAGCATCCAGGACGGCGACGCGGTCGCAGACGCGGCGGATCACGTCCATCTCGTGGGTGATCAGCACAATCGTCAGGCCGAGCTCGCGATTGATCTTCGACAGCAGCGACAGCACCGAGGCGGTGGTCTGCGGGTCGAGCGCACTGGTGGCCTCGTCGCACAGCAGGATCTGCGGGCGCGTGGACAACGCGCGGGCGATGCCGACGCGCTGTTTCTGGCCACCAGACAGCTGTGCCGGGTACTTCTTGGCATGCGCCTCCAGGCCCACAGTCTGCAGCAGCTCGGCCACGCGCGCGTCGATCTCCGCCTTCGGCATGCCGGCCAGCTCCAGCGGGAAGGCGACGTTGCCGGCCACCGTGCGCGACGACAGCAGGTTGAAGTGCTGGAAGATCATGCCGATGCGCCGGCGCAATGTGCGCAGGCCGTCCGCGTCCAGTGCGGTGACATCCTCGCCACCGATCAGCAGGCGACCACCGCTGGGTTCTTCCAGGCGGTTGATCATGCGGATCAGGGTCGACTTGCCGGCACCGGAATGGCCGATGATGCCGAATACCTCACCGGCCTCGATGGTCAGGTCCAGCGGTTGCAGCGCGCTGACTGCGCGGCCGGCAACGGCATAGGATTTGTGCAGGCGCTGGAACTCGATCACGGGCGTGGCTCACCGGCTGGGTGACGGAAGGGGGCGTGCAGCCTACCAGCGCAGGCGGTCGCGCGCCCGCGCCATGGGCCAGAATGTTATTCCTTTTGGTTCTAAGCCGCTTTCCCCGGTAGTGCTGACCGCTGGCCTGCACCTGCAGCGGTCCCTCCGGCGCAAGGGGGTTGCCGGCCAGCAGCCCGCACTCCCCCGGCTCAGGGATGGTCCAGCGGCTTCGGCGGTTCCTGCCGGTTCACCCGCTCACGGTGCAGCAGGTACAGGCCCGAGGCGACGATGATCGCCGCCCCCACCCAGGTATAGCTGTCGGGCAGCTGGCCCCAGAACGCCAGATCCCAGCCGATCACCCAGACCAGGCCGCTGTACTCCAGCGGTGCGATCATCGAGGCCTCGCCCAGCTGAAAGGCCTTGGTCAGGGCGATCTGGCCCAGCGCCCCGGCCAGACCCATGCCGGCGATAAGCGGCGCATGCGCCAATTGCAGAGGTACCCAGCCGGGAATGGCCAGCAGGCCGGCGCCGATGGCCATGATGACCAGGAACCAGACCACCATCGACTGCGAGGTATCGGTGCGGGTCAGCAGGCTGACCGTGATCGCAGCCACGGCATAGGCCGTTGCCGCCGCCAGCACCATCAGGCCGGGCACCGAAATGAAGCCGTCCACACCCGGCCGCAGCACCACCAGCACGCCCACCAGGCCGATGCCGATGGCGACCCAGCGCCGCGGCCCGACGCGCTCGCCCAGCAACGGCACCGAGAGCGCGGCGATCAGCAGCGGGGCAACGAAATAGATGGTGTAGGCAGTGGACAGCGGCAGGTCGCGCAGGGCGAACACGAAGCAGCCGATCATCGCCATGCCCAGCCCGCCACGCAGCAGGTGCAGGCCCCAGCGGCGCGGCACCAGCGAACGCGGCCCGGCACTGACCAGCACCCAGACCAGCACGAACGGCAATGAGGCCGCACCACGCAGGAAGGTCACTTCCAGCGTGGGATAGCTGGCCGACAGCTGCTTCATGCCGGCGTCCATCAGCGAGAAGCAGGCGACCGCAGCGACCATCCAGGCCACCGCACGCGAAGGGGAGCGTTGCAGGTTCATGGCCCATTATCGCCGACCGCACCGGATTGTAGAGTCGAGCCATGCTCGACTGGCCGTCTTGTAGAGTCGAGCCATGCTCGACTGCTCTTAACAAAGCAGCCGAGCATGGCTCGGCTCTACAGAAGGGCGACAGTCGAGCATGGCTCGACTCCACGCAAAGCGGGCATGCGGGCCGGCGCGATAGAATGGCCACCACTGAATTCTGCGGAGCCTCGCCCATGCCTTCCTTCGACGTCGTGTCCGAAGTCGACACCCACGAGCTGACCAACGCCATCGACCAGGCCAACCGCGAACTGGCCACCCGTTTCGACTTCAAGGGCGTGGACGCCAAGTTCGAGCGCGATGGCGATGTCATCAACCAGACTGCGCCGACCGAGTTCCAGCTCAAGCAGATGAACGACATCCTGCGTGCACGCCTGGCCGCGCGCGGCATCGACGTGCTCAGCCTGGAGTTCGGCGACATCGAGACCAACCTGGCCCAGGCCCGGCAGAAGATCACCGTCAAGCAGGGCATCGAGCAGAAGATCGCCAAGAAGATCGCGGCGGCACTGAAGGACGCCAAGCTGAAGGTGGAAAGCCAGATCAACGGCGACAAGCTGCGCGTGCAGGGCAAGAAGCGCGATGACCTGCAGGACGCCATTGCCGTACTCAAGGCCGGCAAGTTCGAGCTGCCGCTGCAGTTCAACAATTTCCGCGACTGATGCCCCGCCGGGCCATGCCCGGCGGACTACGCGGTCAATCGCGCAGCAGCTTGTACAGCGTGGTGCGCGAGATCCCCAACTGGCGCGCGGCCAGGCTGAGGTTGCCGTCAGCGGCCTGGGCCGCGCGGCGCGCGGCCTCACGCTGCTGGTCACGCAGCAGCGGCGCGACCGGATCTGCCGGGGTGCTCCGCTGAGCAGACCGATGCGCCCCGCCCCGCGGCCCCTGCAGACGCTGCAGGTAGACCGCGCTGCCCTCGCCCAACCGGACCCGATGCGCTGCGCCCGGTTGCAGCAGGCGACGCCGTTGCGCCGCACTGGCGCCAGCAAACAGCGCCTCCAGATCCAGCAGCGGCAACGGCCCCCGCCGTGGCAGGCCCAGCAGGCGCCGTGCAACGCGGTTGGCTGCACGCAGCTGGCCATCCTCCTGCACCGCCAGCAGTCCCTGCAGCGGTGACGCCAGCCAGCGCGGATCATGTTGCACAGCCAGCAGGTGCACGTCGGTGAGACTGTGGAACAAGCGATTTTCGCTGGCCAGCGCAGCCTGCCGGAAATAGCCCTGCAGCAGGGCCGGATCTCGCTCGCCAAGACCGGTGATGTCGATCACCCCGCAGACCCGGCCGTCGAGATCGTGCAGTGGCTCGCTCAGGCAGAACACCGGCGCGAACCGCTGCAGGTAGTGTTCGTTGCCGCGCACCAGTGCCGGCACGTCGTCAGCCAGGCTGACCGCCGGCGCGGTGGTGCCGATCTCGGTCTCGCCCAGCTGTCGCCCGACCTGGATCGGCCGCAGCAGGGGCGCATCTTCCAGGCCGTGGGCCTGCTGCGCGATCACCATGCCGTCGCGGTTGGCGCAGAACATCGTCCAGCCACGCCCACCGAAGGCCGCCCAGAGCTGTTCCAGCTCCGGCTGCACGCAACGTGCCAGGCGCCGGTCATCGGGATGCGGGAGACGCTTTCCGCGCCCCAGCAGCGGTCGATAGTCCGGCTCCTGCCCCGGTTGCAGGCCCGCCGCGCGCGAACGCAGCCATGACTGCTGCAGCGGTAGCGGCAACACGCCCAATGAGCGCGCATCGCCCTCGGCGAAAGCGGCACGTGCCGCCACCAGTTGTTGCTGCCCGACTGTCGTGGCCATCATGAATGCAGCGTACACCCGCCAGCGGCAACGCCATGTTACGTCTCCACAACGGAGCGTTTCCGTTTCAAGACGCGTTCAAACAAGGGGTCGGAGCCGCCTTCTCCTGGAAAACGGATCCGACCCCATGCCGGCCAGCGGCCGGCGCTACCGACGGTGGACGTTACGCTGCGATGCGCAGCACCGGCTTCAGGGTGATGCCGCGGGTGCTGTCCTCCGCCGCCTGGTTGATCTGTTCCAGCGGATAGAACTTCACCAGCTTGTCGAACGGGAAGCGCCCCTGCTGGAACAGGGTCACCAGCTGCGGAATGAACACCTGCGGCACGCTGTCACCCTCGACGATGCCGCGGATGCTGCGTCCGCCGAGCAGCAGGTTGTTCACATCGAAACTGGCGGTGGTGCCCAGCTTCGGCGCACCGACCACGCCCATCATGCCCAGCCCACCCAGCGCCTCGATGCCGGCGGACAGCACGTCCGGACGACCCGTCGATTCCAGCGCGAAGTCAGCACCTCCCCCCCGTGATCGCGCGCACTGCCTCGACCACATCGGTCTCCCGGCTGTTGACCACGTGGGTAGCCCCCAGCTCCAGGGCAAGCTCCAGGCGCGAGGGCACCACGTCGATGGCAATGATGGTGGTGGCGCCGGCCACCTTGGCCGCCATCACCGCACTCAGGCCCACCGCGCCGGCACCATAGCTTGCAAAGCTGCTGCCCGACCGCACCTGCAGCGAGTTGAGCACCGCACCGGCACCGGTCTGGATGCCGCACCCCAGCGGGCCCAGCAGTTCCAGCGGCGCGTCGTCAGGTACCTTGATCGCATTGATCTCGCGGGCCAGCGCGAAGGTGGCAAACGAAGACTGCGCGAAGAAGTGGTCGTGCAGCGGCTGGCCCTGCGCATCGGTGATCGCGGTATGTCCGTGGCCATCATCGCCACCGAAGTTCAGTGCGAAGAAATCCCTGCAATAGGCACCGTGGCCGCCCCGGCACGGATTGCAGTGGCCACAGGCACCATAGGTCAGCACTACATGGTCGCCCACCTTGAGGTCGCGTACGTTGGGGCCAACCGCTTCCACGATGCCGGCACCTTCGTGGCCGAGCACCGCGGGCAAGGGCACCGGGTAGTACTGATCGCGCACGATCAGGTCGGTATGGCACAGGCCGGTGGCCACCACCTTCACCCGCACCTCATCGTCCTGCGGGCCGCGCAGCGTCGCCTGCTCGATGACGAAGGGCTGCTCCTTGCCGCGTACCACGGCGGCGGTGATCTCACGCGTTGCGTTGTTGTCGTTCATCGTGATGGTTCCTTCGATCAGATCGGGTAAGCGGGCGCTTCGCCCTTGACGGTCAACCACTGCCACTGGGTGAACTCCTCGCCGTTGGCCGGGCCACCGATGCTGGTGCCGTTGCCGGACGCGCCGACGCCGCCGAAGGGGTTGATCACCTCGTCATTCACGGTCTGGTCGTTGATGTGCAGCAGGCCGGTACGCAGGCGCTCGCCGATCTTCAGCGCGCGGCCGACATTGCTGGACACGATCGCCATCGACAGCCCGTACTCGCTGTCGTTGGCCAGGCGCACGGCTTCGTCGTCATCGTCGAACGGCACCACGACCGCTACCGGCGCGAAGATCTCCTCGTTGAAGGCCGGATTGTCGGCCGCAACATTGCCGAGCACGGTCGGCGCGAAGAACAGGTCCCGATGCGTGCCTCCCGCTTCCAGCGTGGCACCGGCCTGCACGGCCTGCTCGACCACGCGTGCGGCATGGTCGCGCTGGCCGGCATTGATCAGCGGGCCGATGGCCACGTCCTCACGTGCCGGGTCGCCCACCTTCAGCGCGTTGGCCTTGGCCACCAGTTTCTGCAGGAACGTGTCGTGGATCTTCCGGTGCACCAGCACGCGGCCGGTCGCCATGCAGATCTGGCCCTGGTGCAGGTAGACGCCCCACGCGGTGTTGGCCACCGCCAGGTCCAGGTCTGCATCATCAAGGATGATCAACGAATTCTTGCCGCCCAGTTCCAGCGAGACCTTCTTCAGATGCCGGCCGGCCGCCTCTCCGACCTTGCGGCCAGCGGCGGTGGAACCGGTGAACTGGATCATCGCCACGTGCGGGTCACTGGTCAGTACGGCCCCGGCCGCGCCATCGCCGGGCAGCATGTGCAGCACGCCTGCCGGCAGGCCCGCCTGCTCGAACACGCGTGCGATCACCGCGCCGCCACATACCGCCGTACGCGGGTCCGGCTTGAGGACCACAGCGTTGCCCAGCGCAATCGCCGGGGCCACCGCGCGCATCGCCAGGTAGAGCGGAAAGTTGAACGGCGAGATGACCCCGACCACGCCCAGCGGACGTCGGCGCGCCAGGTTCAGCCTGCCCGGTTCGGACGGCAGGATCTCACCCGTGCTGCGCGACGGCAGCGCCGCAGCTTCATGCAGTGCCTTGATGGTCACCTTGGCTTCGAAGCCCGCCTTCAGGCGGGTCGAGCCGCTTTCGCGCACCAGCCACTCGACCAGGGTCTCGATGTTTTCTTCGGCCAGACGCGCGGCCTTGCGCAGCACCTCGGCACGCTGTTCGTAGGGTGCCGCCGCCACGCCTGCTGCGCCTGTGCAGCGGCGGCCGCCGAACGCGCGACCTGGGCCGGGTCGGCCAGACCGATCTCGCCGAGCTGCTGGCCGGTGGCCGGTTCAATCACCGGGTGCCGTTGTGGGGCAGCCTGCCAGTGGCCATCAAAGAAGGCGCCGGCCCAGAGGGCGTCCGGCAGCCACGGGAAAGATGCAGTCATGGGTGTCCTCCTGTGTCGTGCATCCATTCCACGCCTGTCGCCCCGGGCTGGCAATCGGCCATCCATCGGTAGCGCGCAACGGATTGAATCATCAGGAGTTTCCCGCTTCGCCACTGTCCAGTTCCTGCACAGTGGACAGCGCAGCACTGGCACACTGCCTACAATGGCGGCCCCGCCAGCCGACGTGCCCGCCATGACCGATTCCCACCTGCCCACCGATGACCCGATCGCCGCCACCCGCCTGTGGCTGGAGCGCATCGTCATCGGCCTGAACCTGTGCCCGTTCGCCAAGGCGGTGTACGTGAAGGACCAGGTCCGCATCGTGCTCAGCGATGCGACCACGCCGGAAGCGCTGGTTGAACAACTGGCCGAGGAGCTGGTGCTGCTGCGCGACACGCCGGCCGAGCAGATCGACACCACGCTGATCGTGCATCCGCAGGTGCTGACCGACTTCCTCGACTACAACGACTTCCTCGACAACGCCGACGCGGCCATCGAAGCGCTGGACCTGCAGGGCATCCTGCAGGTAGCCAGCTTCCACCCGGACTACCAGTTCGACGGCGTGGCCGCAGACGACGCCAGCAACTACACCAACCGCGCGCCCTTCCCCACCCTGCACCTGCTGCGCGAAGACAGCGTGGCGCGCGCGGTGGATGTCTATCCGGACCCGGACGTGATCGTCGAGCGCAACATCCAGACCCTGGACCGCATCGGTGTGGACGGCTGGCATCGTCGCCTGCGTGGGGACGACCTGTCATGAGCCGCGTGCCGCCGATTGCCGCATGGCCGGCCGCACCGCTGTCGGGCAAAGTGGTGTTGGTCACCGGCGGCGCCAACGGCATCGGTCGCGGTATTGCCCAGGCCGTGCTCGGTGCCGGTGGCCGCGTGCTGATCGGCGATCTGGATACGGAAGCCGGCCACGCCTGCCTGGCCGAATGGCAGCGCGATGACGATGCGGCGTTCCAGCCCTTGGACATCACCGACGAAGCCAGCGTGCGCGCGTTCATCGCCACGGCGGTGCAGCGGTTTGGCGGCATCGATGGCCTGGTCAACAATGCCGGCATCGCCGGTGCGCACGGTACGCCGCTGCAGGACATGGCGTGGGATGAGTGGCAGCGCCGCCTGTCCTCGCTGCATGGCGCCTTCCTTTGCAGCAAGCACGCGCTGCCCGTGCTGTCGGCCAGTGCCACCGGCACGATCATCAACATCGCTTCGACCCGTGCTTGGCAATCGGAGGCGCACAGCGAGGCCTATGCAGCGGCCAAGGGTGGGCTGGTGGCCTTCACCCATGCGCTGGCGATCAGCAGCGGCCCGGCGGTGCGGGTGAACAGCATCAGCCCCGGCTGGATCGGTACCACGGCCTGGCAGGCACCCTCGCGCCGCCACGAGCCCGATTACTCGGCCACCGACCACGCCCAGCATCCGGTCGGCCGGGTCGGCCGCCCTGAAGATATCGGTGCACTGGCGGTATATCTGCTGTCATCGCTGTCCGGTTTCACCACCGGCCAGGACTTCATCGTGGACGGCGGCATGACCCGGAAGATGATCTACGCCGAATGACCCGTCTTCGGTAGTGCCGGCCGCTGGCCGGCATGTGCGTGGATGGGGGCGACGTGCCAACCAAGGTTGGCACCTACCAGGGCATGTTCCAGTAGATCCACGCCATGCGTGGATGGCGGTGAAGTGCCAACCAAGGTTGGCACCTACCAAACGGTTTACGCCATGCCCGAGTGACGCAGCAGCGCATCGATCTGCGGTGCGCGCCCACGGAAGGCCTTGAAGTTTTCCGCGGCCGGACGGCTGCCACCGCGCGACAGGATCTCATCGCGGAAGCGTGCACCGGTTTCAGCCAGTGCCTGCGGCGCTTCCTCGAACGCGGCGTAGGCATCGGCACTGAGCACTTCAGCCCACTTGTAGCTGTAGTAACCGGCCGCGTAGCCGCCGGCGAAGATGTGGCTGAACTGGTGCGGGAAGCGATTCCAGACCGGCGGGTGGTTCACCGCCACTTCCGCACGCACGCGATCCAGCAGCGCCAGCACGCTGTCCTGCGCCGGATCGAACTGGCTGTGCAGCAGCATGTCGAACAGGCCGAACTCCAGCTGGCGCACGGTGGCCATGCCGCTGTGGAAGTTGCGCGCGGCCAGCATGCGCTCGTACAGCGCGCGTGGCAGCGGCTCGCCACTGTCCACGTGCGCGGTCATGCCCTGCAGGTGGTCCCATTCCCAGCAGAAGTTCTCCATGAACTGGCTGGGCAGCTCCACCGCATCCCACTCCACGCCGTTGATGCCAGCCACGCCCAGCTCACCGATGCGGGTCAGCAGCTGGTGCAGGCCGTGGCCCATCTCATGGAACAGGGTGGTCACCTCGTTGTGACTGAAGGTGGCCGGCTTGCCGTTGGCACCGCGGCCGAAGTTGCACACCAGGTAGACCAGCGGCGTCTGGATGCTGCCATCGGCACGCTCGCGGCGGTTGCGGCAATCATCCATCCACGCACCACCACGCTTGCCCTCGCGCGCATACAGATCCAGATAGAACTGGCCGACCAGCGCGCCCTGCGCATCGACCAGACGGAAGAAGCGCACATCCTCGTGCCATACCGGCGCGCTGTCCTCCTGCACGCGCAGGCCGTACAGCTGCTCGATCACCGAGAACAGGCCGCCCAGCACCTTCGGTTCGGTGAAATACTGCTTCACTTCCTGCTCGGAATAGCTGTAGCGCGCCTGCTTGAGGCGGTCGGCGGCGAACGCCAGGTCCCAGGCCTGCAGGCTGTCGATGCCGAGCTGTTCGCGTGCGAACTGCTCCAGCTCGGCCCGATCCTTGGCGGCGAACGGCTTGGCGCGCGAGGCCAGGTCACGCAGGAAACCGAGCACCTCGGCCGGGTCCTGCGCCATCTTGGTCGCCACCGAATAATCGCCATACGAACCGAAGCCGAGCAGCGCCGCCAGTTCCGCGCGCAGGGCCAGGATGCGGTCGATGTTGCCGCTGTTGTCCAGCGCGTCGTCGCCGAATTCGGACGCACGCTGTGCACTGGCGCGGTACAGGATCTCGCGCAGGTCGCGGTCCTCGCCCCAGGTCTGCACCGGCAGGTAGCACGGCATCTGCAGGGTCAGTTTCCAGCCGGCCTTGCCGTCCTTCTGTGCTGCGGCATGTGCAGCGGCCTTCACGTCTTCCGGCACGCCCTTCAGTCGCGCTTCGTCCTCGATGATCAGCGACCACGCGTCGGTAGCGTCGAGCACGTTCTGCGAGAACTTCGCCGACAGCGCCGACAGCTCCTCCTTGATCGCCGCAAAGCGCTGCTGCGCCTCTGGCGCCAGCTCGGCACCACCGAGGCGGAAATCGCGCAGGGTGTTGTCCAGCACCTTGCGCTGGGCGTCGTCGAACGTCGCGGCCTCCGCGCTGGCAGCCAGTGCCTGGTACTGACGGTACAGCGCCAGGTTCTGGCCCAGCGCGCTGGCAAAGCGGGTCACCCGCGGCAGGTTGCTGTTGTAGGCCTCGCGCAGTTCCGGGGTGTTGACCACGCCCTGCAGGTGGCCGACCAGACCCCAGGCGCGCCACAGGCGCTCGGTGGCATCGTCAAGCGGGGCCACGAAGGTCTGCCAGCGCACCGGCTGCACTTGCTCGGCCGTGCTGACGGCGGCCTCGGCATCGGCCAGCAGCACGTCCAGCGCCGGCGCCACGTGCTCGGGGCGGATGGCCTCGAAGCGCGGCAGGCCGGAAAAATCGAGCAGGGGGTTGGCAACGGTCACGGCAGATCTCCAGGGTACGGGCCCGGCAGGCGGGCAGCATGCAGGATATGGCGCTGGCAGGCGGGGCTGACAAGGGGGCACGGCCCGGCATTCACGTCGGCCTTACGGTCGCGCACCGAAGCTCTGGCTGCGGGGGAGTCCGCAGCGATACGCACCAAACGAGGCCCTACATGGAAGGTCTGGCTGCAGTTGCATCCGCCTCACCGGCCCGGTCACTGGCATTGTCCGCCAGCCCGGCCGAACTGACCTGGATCGCCGCATTGTGCGATGCCGGCGACGACGCCCCACGTCACCTGCATCAGCTGCAGGCAGTGCTACAGCAGGGCGGCACGTTCAACGATGCCCAGGAGTGGTATCCCTTCGAAGTGGTCGAACGCGGCGCCAGCCAGCTGCGGTTGGGCCATGAGCGCGAGTTCGTGATCTGCGTGCTGCTGTGGCTGCAGGCGCTGGCCCAGGGACGCACCAGCATCCTGGACCCGAGCCTGCATCTGGATGATCGCGCGATGGACATCGAGGCATTGCCCGATGCGCTGCGCGATGCCGTGCTGGACGCGTTCACCGCAGCGGGATATTGAGACGCCCCGCCGATCGGGTAGAGTCGACTGTCAGTCGACTTTCGCGCGCAGCGCGGGATTTTCGCGACCTGGACGTAGAGCAGTCGACTAACAGTCGACTCTACCCAGCCGATGCACATCCGGCCGTGCGTTGCCGTGCTACAGCGCTTCCAGGCTGCACCACGGCAGTTCCGGCAGCCCCTGCCCGGCCACCGCTGCGGCCAGCTGTGCATCGGCACCGTCGACATCGATGCCCTGGCGCGCGTACCACGCCGGGTCGTAGTAGCTCTGCGCATAGCGCTCGCCGCTGTCGCACAGGATGCTGACGATGCTGCCCTGGTGGCCGGCCTCACGCATCCACTGCGCGGCCTGCAGCACGCCGATGAAATTGGTGCCGGTGGATCCGCCGACACGACGGCCGAGCTGGCGGCTGACATGGCGCATGGCGGCCAGGCTCAGCGCGTCGGGTACCTTCACCATCGCATCCACACTGGTCGGAATGAAGCTCGGCTCCACCCGCGGGCGGCCGATGCCTTCCACACGCGAACCACCACTGCAGGTCAGGCCACGCCAGTCCTGCTCACCGGCCACGGCGGCCTGGTAACCGTCGAAGAACACCGACACTTCCGGGTCCGCGCACAGGATGCGGGTGTCGTGCCGGCGGTAGCTGACATAGCGGCCCAGCGTCGCTGCGGTACCGCCGGTACCGGGGCTGCACACGATCCATTCCGGAACCGGGCTCGGCTCCTCGGCCATCTGCTTGAAGATGGACTCGGCAATGTTGTTGTTGGCCCGCCAGTCGGTCGCCCGCTCGGCATAGGTGAACTGGTCCATGAAGTGACCACCGGTTTCGCGGGCCAGCTTCTCCGATTCACCGTTGAGTTCGCAGGCGCGCTCGACCAGGTGGCAGCGGCCCCCGTGGAACTCGATGGCGGCAATCTTCTCCGGCGAGGTCGTGGCCGGGATCACCGCAATGAACGGCAGACCGAGCAGCCGCGCGAAGTAAGCTTCGGACACCGCGGTCGAGCCACTGGACGCCTCGATCACCGGCCGTCCTTCGCGCAACCAGCCGTTGGTCAACGCGTACAGGAACAGCGAGCGTGCCAGCCGGTGCTTGAGGCTGCCGGTGGGATGGCTCGACTCATCCTTCAGGTACACATCGATGCCCTCGAACCCGGGCAGCGCCAGCGGGATCAGATGGGTATCGGCGGAACGGTTGAAATCGGCTTCGATCTTGCGGATGGCCGCAGCCACCCAAGCGCGCTGGGACATGGAACGCCACTTCGGTGAGTACAGCCGCGCATTCTACTCCGCCTGCAGGCCACAGGCGGGCACCGTGGCCCCCCCCGCAACCACGGTGCCCTCCGCGTCAGATCTTGAAGTCGTCGTACGCGATCCGCTCCTCCGTCACACCCAGCCGGCGCAGCAGCTGCCGGGTCGCTGCCAGCATCGGCGGTGGACCACACAGATAGAACTCGCACGCGGACAGGTCCGGGTGCTGCCGCAGCAGGTCCTCGTGGATGGCGTCATGCACCCGCCTGCCCTCCCCTTCCTGCGAGCACACCGGGTGCCAGCTGAAGTTCGCGTGCGCTGCCGCCAAGGCCTGCATCCGTGCCCCATAGGGACAGTCGCGAGGACTGCGGGCGCCGTACCAGTAATGAATGCGTTCATCGCCGCCCTCGGCCAGGCGCTGTTCGATCATCGCCCGCAGCGGTGCCATGCCGGCACCGGCGCCGATGAAGATCTTCTCCCGGGCCACACCGCTGAGCGCGAAATCGCCGAATGGTCCGCTGTAGCGGACGCGGTCTCCGGGCCGCAGGGTGTATAGATACGTGGAGCCCTTGCCCGGAGGATGCCGCTTTGCATCCTGCCAACCTGGACTGAACCGGGCCAGCAGCACCAACTGCCCATCCGCAGCGGCAACCGGCATCGCCAGCGAGTACGAGCGCCGAAGGGCGGCCTTGTTGTGCAGGGTCGCCGGCAACGGCAGCGGCCCCCAATCCAGGCGATGCTCGTCCGGGTGCCAGAGTGCGCTGCGCGGTACGTCATATTCGGGTACGTGCACCTGCAGATAGCAACCCGGTTGGTACAGCGTGTCGGCTGCATTATCAGGGCGCAGGTGGACCTCGCGCAGGAACGGCGTCACCGCCTCGACCCGTTCCACGGTTGCCCAATGTTCGGTCCACAGGCTCGGACCGCCGGCGACTTCGATCTCCAGATCCGAGTCCACCGGCAGATTGCAGGCCAACCGGCATCCCACCTTCAAGCGCGATCCGGCCAGATGTGCACGATCCGCAGCAGTAGGTACACCCGCATCCCCTCGAACCCGCACTTCGCACAAGCCACAGCTCTGGCCGCCGCCACAGTTGGAAGGCAGGTTCACGCCCTCGCGTGCCAGCGCCAGATAGACACTGTCACCACGGGCCGCGGCGACAGTGCGCAGATGGACACCGCCCTGCGCAAATACCCTCAACTGCCGATGACCGCGCCACCGCCGCGGAACGAACTCGTGCAGGCGGAAGCTCGCCAGCAGGAGCCAGACCCCGCTCAAGGCCATCCATAGCCCCCCTACTCCCATGCCGACTACCAACGGATTGTTGAAGTTCACCCGTGCGGCGTAGTCCATGATGTGCAGCATCCAGAACACGTCGAACAACCGCCACGTTGCAGTACGGTGCTCCAGCACCTGGCCACTGTCGGCGGAGACGTAGATCGTGGTGTCCTGTGCATCGGCGAAGTCCACCCGCCAGACTGGATCGGGGTGGGCCCGGGTTTCCAGGCTGTGCGGCAGATGTACCGGCGCAGCCGCTGCTCCTTCGCCGCGATAGGCGGCCTGAGCCACACGCAGGGCGATTGCCGGATCGATGATGATGCGCCGGCCATCACGCGCGTCGATCACTTCGGTTCCTTGCGGCGACTGCAAGCGATACACCGGCTGCTGCAGCAGCCAACCACTGTCCAGGGTCGCCGTCGACCGCCCTGCAGCACGAAGCGCATCGACCGGCGACACGGTGCCCGCCGGCCAGGCCGGTGCTTCCAACGGCCCCGCCCGTTGCGACGTGCCAGCGATCCGATCCGGGTCGAGCAGGCTCATGCCCAGCCCGCTGCCAAGCCAGACCAGGAACTGCAGCCCGACCAGCACTCCGATCCATTTGTGCATTCGGCGCAACCAGGGCGTCATGCGCGCCTCCTCTGGCCAAAGCTGTAGAACAGCAACCACAGGCCACTGAGCCCGAACCCGAGCCCGATCACTGATGCGGCACGCAGCAGGGTGTTGTTGACGTCGGTGCGATGCTCGTAGTCCATGATGTGGAACATCCACAGGAAATCGAACCAGCGCCATAGGCTGTGCCGGCGCGCCAGCAGTTCGCCACTGTCCGGTGACAGGTACAGCGTGGTGCTTCCACGATCAGCGAAATGGATCGCCCACATCGGTACTGGCCGGGTCTTCACCTCGGAAGGTGCATCGATCAGCCAGTCGACCCGCGCGACCTTGCCCGTGCCCTGGTACAGCGACTGCGCCAGCGCGACGGCCGCCGCGCGGTCCAGCCGCGGCAGGCGCTCTCCACTGACGGCATCGACCAGGAAGCGCTCCTTTCCGCGCCTGACGTCATAGACCTCACGCTCCAGCACCTTTTTGAGGCGGAACGACTGCAGCCCCGGATAGCGCGTGACCAGCACATCGGCGCCGACACGCTCACGCTGAGGTGTCAACGATTCGCCACGCACATGAGCGAGGTGATCGCCATGGATCACCTCCAGCGGCACCACGGTCATGTAGACACCACTGAGCATCCACAGCAATGCCTGCACACCGATCACCAGGCCGATCCACTTGTGGGCGCGACGCGCCCAGAATGCGGGTTTCATCTACTTCTTCTCCCTTGCAGGGCGCCCCGCCGCAGACGGCGGGGCGCTGCGTTCACCAGCGATAGCCAATGCGTGCGTACCAGCGACGACCCAGCAGGTCGTACGTCATGGTGTCGGTGTTGGCGTCGGTGTAGCTCTGGATGAAAGGCGCGGAACGATCGAATACGTTGTCCACGCCGATCGCCACATCCAGTGCCTTGCTGACCGCATACCTGAGCTGGAGGTTGTGATAGAACACCGAAGGCGCATGATCACCAATATCACCGTGTGCAGCATTGATGTCGTCGGCCCGGCCGATGTACTGGGTGGTCCAGGTGCCTGACCATTGCCCGCGTGCGGCGTTCAGCGACAGCAGACCGCGCCAGCGGGCATAGCTGCCACGACCGCCGGTGATCCGGCCCGCATAGGTGATCACTTCCGCCCCTGCGTATGGACGCACGTCATAGCGCTGGAGGTAGGAGACGTCAGCGCTGACGCTGGCATCCATGCCCCACGGCTTGAACTCGTACAGGGCTCCCAGGTCGATGCCACTGACTTCCTCATCGGCCGTGTTCACCGGCTGCGACGACAGGTAGTCCACTTCGCCGGTACGCGCATTGCGGGTGAAGTTGCTGGCATTGCAGAACGGGTGCGCCAATGCCGGCGTGTTGTAGCAGATGGCCAGCTTGGTGGATCCGGCGATGCGCTGGATCGCGTTCTCGATGCGGATGCGGTAGTAGTCCAGGGTCAGGGTCAGCCCTGGCGCGAACGTGGGCGTCCACACCACGCCTGCGGTAAAGGAGGTAGCGTCTTCGGGTTCGAGATCCGCGTTGCCACCAGAGGTGGTGAGGATGGTGTTGCCAGGCTGCACATAGCCCGCCGGTACGCCATGCGCCTGGCAGTTCGCACGTACCACCGAGTCGGCCGGGAGGCTGCTCCAGCCACTGCAGGGATCGGTGGTGGTGAGATTGCCTTCGGCCACGCCACCGAACAGTTCGGGAATGTTGGGGATGCGGAATGCGGTGGCATAGGTACTGCGCAGCTTCAATGAAGGGCTGACCTGCCAGTCCAGGCCGACCTTGTAGTTGAAGTCGCGGCCGAACAGATCATAGTCGGACACGCGGCCGGCCAGGTTCAGGTACAGGGAATCGGCAATGGCCGCGTCCTGCAGCAACGGCACTGCCAGCTCCACGTAAGCCTCCTTGGCCGTGTATCGCCCGGCGATCGGATCCTGCTGGTTGGTGTTGCCGATTCCGAGCACGGTCAGCGGGTCAGGATCGCGCCAACCGCGCTCCCTGCGCACCTCGACGCCAGCGGCGAAACCCACCCAGCCCGCAGGCAGCTCGAAGATCTGCCCGCTGAGGTTGGCAGTGAAGCTCTTCTGCTCGTTGCCGCCGGTATCGCGTGAGGTGTACAGGATGTAGTCGAGCACCTCGCGGCTCAGGTCGCCATAGCCCAGATAGTCGCCGCAAGGAATGGCGGCACCAGGCGCAGTGCTGCACAGCGCGCGGTCCAGGGTCTGGTCGACGCGATCAAGATTGGCAACGTTGTCCGAGCCATCCACGCCTGTGTTGCGTCCCCAGTTGAGGGCCACCGACCAGTCCCAGCTGGTGCCGAGCTGGCCTTTCAGGCCCGCCACCACGCGGTAGGTATCGGTCTCCTGGAAGAAGTGCCGTGGGCCGGCTTCTTCCAGGCGCCGGCGCTGCAGCAGCAGATCCTGCCCGGTGGGATTGGTTGGATGATCGGCGGCGATGTTGATCGGCCGGTACACGCCCAGCCCGCCCGACGTAGCCAGCTGCCTGGATTGGCGATTGGTGTACATCGCCTCGATGAAAACGCGCGTGCTGTCATTGAGTTGGCTGTCGCCGAACACGCTCAGGCTGAGCCGCTCGATGGGATTGACCGCATTGAGCGTGGGATTGCCGTTGTAGTTGTGCTTGGCTGCCGAGTACGGCTCGTAGAAATCGCCGTCGCCGCCAGCCACCTGGTTGAAGTTGACGCGCTGCCCGTCGGCCAGCAATGCACGGCCGCCGATCGTGCTCGAGCTGCCGGAACAGACCAACCGGCCATCGGATTCGATCAGGCCGCAGGGTGCGCGCGAGGCCATGTTGACGGCACCACTGTCGAAATAGCTGACCGCGGCCATCAGGGAGCCGTGCTCTCCGCGGATGCCCCAACTGATGTCGACCGAGGTTTCCTCGCCGTCGCCCTGGCTGGTCTGGCCATAACGCACCGCCGCTTCGGCACCGTCGAAGCCCTGCTTGGTGATGATGTTGACCACACCGGCCACCGCATCGGCGCCATAGATTGCCGAGGCTCCATCCTTGAGTACTTCCACCCGCTCGATCAACGACACCGGGATGACGTTGAGATCGACCGAGCTGTTGGCGCCGGTACCACCGTTGACCATGCGCCGGCCATTGAGCAGGACCAGAGTCCGGTTGATACCCAGGCCGCGCAGATTGACCTGGGTGGTGCCGTAACCGTTCTCGGCCCAGTAGGCATTGCTCTGGCTGCCGGCGAACCCGGCCGATGCCGGCAGGCGCTGCAGCAGGGTCTCCACCGAGGTGGCGCCGGAGCGCTCGATGGCCTCGGCATCGACCACGCTCACCGGGCCGACACCTGACAACTGAGCGCGCTTGATGTGGCTGCCGGTCACCTGCACGGTATCGAGCGTGCGTGCGCTTCCATCGGTGGGTTGCGCGTCCTGCGCGGCGGCGGAGTGAATGACGGAGAAACACAACAGGCTGCCGATGGCCGCAGCCAGGGCATTGGACTTGAGGTACATGCTCTCTCTCCCGCAGGGGTACTGTCTCTGGGTGCCCTCGCCACGCTGCGGGCAAGGGACACGATGGCGTCCTGTGGACGCAGGGACAGCCGCTCAGGCGATGGGAGGTCGGAATACCCGTGAGAGTTTGCTGGCGGGCAGGATCAGCGATGGCAACGCCAGATCCAACGTGATGCGCGGATGGGCCGTCGCCAACAGCAACGGTGGCATCGGCGGATACAGGCTCAACAGGCAACGACAGTCACAACTGCTGGCGTCAACGCAGGTGCAGTGATCTTCATGCCCGGAGCCGGCGGCAGCCGGGGCCTGCTCATGGGAGGCATGTGCCGCCGCAGGTGCCCCCACTGTCGTGCGAGGCGTAACCTGGCATCCCACTGCCGCGCGAGCAGATGAATGCTGGCCGCCTGCGCCATGCAGGGCCATGCGCGTCCCCGCCCAGGCTCCGAAGATGCCTTCGAAGAGGAGCACGGCCATCAGCAGCAGCGGCAGCCATCGGCGGTACGGCATGGGAGCTCTGGAGACCCTCGGTTATTTGTATATACATACAAGCAATAGCGTGGTCAGTGAAACGCTGTCAACCATCATTGACGAAGTACCTGCGCATCGCCTTCCGTGCCGAACTCCTGAACACCGCTTTCCCGCCCTGCAATGCCATCGTTGCAGGCATTTCTCCCAGCGTTGCAGCAGCGCGGATCCCATTGCGGGTGCACAACGATTATCCTGCGTTGCAGCATGACCCGCCGATCCATGAACGGCTGGGAGGATGCAATGGCAGCGCTCGCTCCGGCAACTACCGGTTTCAGATGCAACTTCCAGGCACGCCTTCCGCGGGTTGTTTTCCCTTCCCCCTGACAAGGATGCGATCCATGAGCTTCCATTCCCTCCAACAGGTCCCCGGCGTCGCCGCCCAGGCCCCGGCCGAAACCACCGGCTTCGTGTTCAACCACACCATGCTGCGGGTGAAGGACATCACCGCCTCGCTGGACTTCTACACCCGCGTGCTCGGCTACCAGCTGATCGACAAGCGCGACTTCCCCGAGGCCCAGTTCAGCCTGTACTTCCTGGCCTACGTACCGGCCGGCGCGGTGGTGCCGGAAGACGACGCCCAGCGCCGCGTGTGGATGGCTGGCCTGCCGGGCGTGCTGGAACTGACCCACAACCATGGCACCGAAACCCAGGACGGCGCGGTCTACCACGACGGCAACAGCGACCCGCGCGGCTTTGGCCACATCTGCGTGTCGGTGCCGGACATCGAGGCCGCCTGCCAGCGCTTCGAGGACCTCGGCGTGACCTTCCAGAAGCGCCTGACCGACGGCCGCATGAAGAACCTGGCCTTCATCAAGGACCCGGACGGCTACTGGGTCGAGATCATCGCCAACTGACAAAAAGGGGGCGGAGGGGATTAAGTCGTTTCTGGCACTATTGGCCGGAAGCGACTTAATCCCCTCCGTCCCCTTTTTTGCGAGGTTCGTATGGAAACGATGGAACTGCACCGTGGCCGCCTGATCGACCACATCCAGCTGGTGGTGCGTGACCTGGCGGCCAGCCGCCGCTTCTACCAGGCGGTGTTCGATACGATCGGCATCCCGATCGCCGGCGAAGGCGATGATTACTTCTGGGCAGATGAGCTGTTCATTTCCAGCGCCAACAGCGAGGCCGCCGCCGGCCAGCTGACCGGCCGCCACCACCTGGCGTTCCAGGCGCGCGACAGCGCTACCGTCGATGCCTTCCACACTGAAGCCATCGCCGCCGGCGGCACCGACAACGGTGCACCGGGCGAACGCCCCTACCATCCGGGCTACTACGGCGCCTTCGTGCTCGATCCGGATGGCAACAACATCGAGGTGGTCTACCACGGCCCGGCAAACTACAGTGCCGATTCGGTGAAGGTCACTTTCTGATATCACCGAAGCCGTGAACGAAGAAGCCGGGCAATGCCCGGCTTCTCTGCATCCAGGGATCCAGCCCTCAGTGGGCGGCCATGTAGATGTCCTGCAGCACGGCCTTTTCCAGTTCCAGCTCGCCCAGCAGGTTCTTCACGATGTCGCCCAGGCTGAGGATGCCAACCAGTCGGGTGCCTTCGGTGACCATCAGATGACGGCGCCGCGAGTACGTCATCAACGACATGGCCTGCTTCAGGGTCGCTTCCGGCGCAATGCCTTCCAGGCCGGTGGACGGCAGGCTGGAGATCACCCGGCGGCCGGCCTGCGGGCCGTCGTCGGCCAGGGTACGCACGATGTCCTTCTCGGAAATGATGCCGACCGGGGCATCGTCCTTCATCACCACCAGCGCAGCGATCTTGTTCGCGCTCATCTTGTGGGCGGCGGCACCGATGGTGTCTTCGGCGTCGATGGTGATGACAGCTTCTTTCTTGGATTGCAGGAGTTCGCGGACGTTCATTCTTGTTTCCTGGTGCAGGTCACTGAAGTCAAAAAAGTGTGCTCTTCCGATACGCCCCCTCCCCGGGAACAGACCTTTCAGCGCACGTCTGGCGCACCCGGCGGCCGCTTGGAATGGATCGGCAGACGATGTGCTGCAACGCGAACGAGGTAGGCTCAACGGCTCAACCCGGACCTCGGTCAACTCGATTCTACGACTGCGACCATCGGTCACTACCGGCATCGATAGGACAGTTCGTCGTGGGAACCAGCTGACGATCCAGAGAATGGCACCGCGGCTGAAACCGCCGCTGAATACAAGCGCAGTTGCGCATTAAAGATTGATTGCCTGCTGCCGACGGCGGACAGAACGCCCAGCCGCTGTCCCACTTGCCACCGCTACCGACGCAAACGAAAGGGCCCACGTGGGGCCCCTTCGCATGCAGCATCCAACAGATCCGTGAATGCCTTACTCCACCGTCACGCTCTTGGCCAGGTTGCGCGGCTTGTCCACGTCAGTGCCGCGCGCCAGCGCGGTGTGGTAGGCCAGCAGCTGCACCGGAATGGTGTGCACGATCGGGCTGAGCACACCGGCATGGCGCGGCGTGCGGATCACGTGCACGCCTTCGGACTCATTGAAGTTGCTGTCCTGGTCGGCGAACACGAACAGTTCACCGCCACGCGCGCGCACTTCCTGCATGTTCGACTTCACCTTTTCCAGCAGGCTGTCGTTCGGCGCGATCACCACCACCGGCATGTCCTCGTCCACCAGCGCCAGGGGGCCATGCTTCAGCTCGCCTGCCGGGTAGGCCTCGGCGTGGATGTAGGAGATTTCCTTGAGCTTGAGCGAGCCTTCCAGCGCGATCGGGTAATGCAGGCCACGCCCCAGGAACAGCGCATTGGACTTGCGCGCGAAGCGCTCGGCCCAGGCGGCGATCTGCGGTTCCAGGTTCAGTGCGTGCTGCACGCTGCCTGGCAGGAAGCGCAACTGCTCCAGGTAATCCGCTTCCTGCGCTGCGCCGATACGGCCCTGCAGCTTGCCCAGCACCACGGTCAGCTGGAACAGTGCGGCCAGCTGGGTGGTGAAGGCCTTGGTCGAGGCCACGCCGATCTCGGCGCCGGCCCGGGTGTAGCAGACCAGCTCGCTGGCGCGCGGAATCGCGCTTTCCGGCACGTTGCAGATCGACAGCGTGTGCTTGTGGCCGAGCGACTTGGCGTACTTCAGCGCCTCCATCGTATCCAGCGTTTCGCCGGACTGGGAGATGGTGACGACCAGGTGCTTCGGGTTCGCATAAGCGGCGCGATAACGGTACTCGCTGGCGATCTCCACGCTGCACGGCAGGCCGGCGATGGCTTCGATCCAGTAGCGCGCGGTCAGGCCGGCGTAGTAGCTGGTGCCGCAGGCAATGATCTGCACGCCCTCGATGCCCGACAGCACCGCTTCGGCGTTCTTACCGAACAGCTCGGCCGGGAAACCACCGGCGTCGATCGCCGCCTCGATGGTGTCGCCCAGCGCGCGCGGCTGCTCGTGGATTTCCTTCTGCATGAAGTGGCGGTACGGACCCAGCTCCAGCGAAGCCAGCGACACATCGGACAGATGCACATCGCGTTCGACCGGCTGGTCATGCTCGTCGAAGATGCGCACGCCGTCGCGGCGGATCTCGGCGGTGTCGCCCTCTTCCAGGAAGATGACTTTGCGGGTGGCCGAGATCACCGCCGAAACGTCGGAGGCAACGAAGTTCTCGCCCTCGCCCAGGCCGACCAGCAGCGGGCAGCCCATGCGTGCGCAGACGAAGCGCTCCGGCTCGGCGCGGCTGACCACGGCCAGCGCATAGGCACCGGTCAGCTCTTTCACCGTGTGCTGCAACGCCACCAGCAGGTCGTCGCCGTCCTTCAGGTGATGGTGGATCAGGTGCGCGATCACTTCGGTATCGGTCTGCGACTCGAAGGTGTAGCCCAGCGCACGCAGCTTCTCGCGCTGCTCTTCGTGGTTCTCGATGATGCCGTTGTGCACCAGCGCGACACCGTGGCTGATATGCGGATGCGCGTTGGCCTCGGTGACGCCCCCATGGGTGGCCCAACGGGTGTGGCCGATGCCCAGCACCGCATTGAAGCCCTCGGCCTCGGCCGCGGTGGCCATTTCCGACACGCGACCCGTGCGACGGACACGGCGTACTTCGGGGCGCGCGGCGTGGTCGATCACCGCGATGCCCGAGGAGTCGTAACCACGGTACTCAAGCCGCTTCAGGCCCTCGATCAGTACCGGCACCACATCGCGATCGGCGATTGCACCCACGATTCCACACATGTCACGCGTTTCCTTGAAGACGATCGGCGCATTCTAGCCCGCGTATCCGGCTTCCCCCTCCTGTCCGCTTAATGAAAGTGTCCGGAAAGGTGTCCGCGGACACCCGGACACTTCAGCACGCCGCCCAACCCATTGACCTGAAAGGAAATAAAGTTGGCACGCTACGTGCTTGATATTGGCTACCACCGTCAGGCACGCACCCGATGATCCGCGACACTTCCGCACAGGACCAGATCGTTTCCTCCGCCCCGGCCGGCACCACCCGCGCCAACTGGCAGCGCTATCGCTGGCCGGCACTGGGCGCCATCGTGCTGCTGGCCGGCATCGGCTGGGCCGTGCACGCCTGGTCCAATGCCAGCCGCTCCTTCGACAGCAGCCGCGTGCGCATCGCCGAAGTGAAGCGCGGCGACCTGGTCCGCGACATTGCCGCCGACGGCCGCGTGATCGCCGCCAACAGTCCGATCCTGTACGCCATCTCGGCCGGCACCGTGGACCTGAAGGTGGTCGCCGGCGACGTGGTCAAGAAAGGCCAGGAGCTGGCGATCATCGACAGCCCGGAACTGCGCAGCAAGCTGGCCCAGGAACAGGCAACCCTGGCCGGCCTGGAGGCAGAGGCCAGCCGCGCCGCGCTGGATGCCACCCTGGCCCGCGCCAAGTCGCGCAAGGAAACCGACCAGGCCACCATCGAACGGCAGGCCGCCGACCGCGACCTGCAGCGCTACCAGCGCGGTTACGACGGCGGCGCAGTACCGCAGATCGATCTGGCCAAGGCCAAGGACTCGTTGAAGAAGGCCGACATCACCCTGGCCAATGCCACCACCGATGCCCGCCTGCAGAGCCAGGGCGCTGACCTGGATGCCCGCAACAAGCGCCTGCTGGCCGACCGCCAGAAGGCCGTGGTGGCTGAAGTGCAGCGCCAGGTCGATGCACTGACCCTGCGCGCACCGTTCGATGGCCAGGTCGGCCAGGTACAGGCCGTCCAGTCCACCAACCTGGCCGCCAATGCGCCGGTGCTGGGCGTGGTCGATCTGTCCAAGTTCGAAGTCGAGATCAAGGTGCCGGAAAGCTTCGCCCGCGACCTGGCCATCGGCATGCCGGCGCAGCTGACCGGCGGCAACGGCAAGCCCTTCCCGGGCGAGATCAGCGCGGTGTCACCGGAAGTGGTCAACGGCGAGGTCAATGCCCGCGTGCGCTTCGCCAGCGCACAGCCGGAAGGCCTGCGCCAGAGCCAGCGGATGTCGGTGCGCGTGCTGCTCGACACCCGCAAGGACGTGCTGAAGGTCGAGCGCGGCCCGTTCGTCGAACAGGGCAATGGCGTGGCCTACGTGATGGATGGCCGCACCGCGGTGCGGCGTCCGGTGGAACTGGGCGTCAGCAGCCTGGGCGAAGTGGAAATCAAGTCGGGTGTGCAGCCGGGCGACCGCATCGTGGTCTCCGGCAGCGACCTGTTCAAGGACGCCGAACGCGTCTCCGTCAACTGATACCTGATACCTGAATCCTGGAGAGAGGACACGCCATGTACATGCTCGAAATGCGTTCGGTCGCCAAAGTCTTCCGCACCGAACAAGTGGAAACCCACGCACTGCGCTCGCTGGAACTGCAGGTCAAGGAAGGTGAGTTCGTTGCCGTCACCGGCCCGTCAGGCTCTGGCAAAACCACCTTCCTCAACATCGCCGGCCTGCTGGAAACCTTCACCAGCGGCACCTACATGCTCGACGGCCAGGACGTGAGCACGCTGGGCGACGACGCCCGCAGCCGCCTGCGCAACCAGAAGATCGGCTTCATCTTCCAGGGCTTCAACCTGATCCCCGACCTGAACCTGTTCGACAACGTGGACGTGCCGCTGCGCTATCGGAAGATGAGCGCCAACGAGCGCCGCGAACGTATCGAGAAGGCGCTGAGTCAGGTCGGCCTCGGCTCACGCATGAAGCACTACCCGAATGAACTGTCCGGTGGCCAGCAGCAGCGCGCGGCCATCGCGCGTGCCCTGGCCGGCAGCCCGCGCCTGCTGCTGGCCGACGAACCGACCGGCAACCTGGACACGCAGATGGCCCGCGGCGTGATGGAACTGCTGGAGGAGATCAATGCCGCCGGCACCACCATCGTGATGGTCACCCACGACCCGGAACTGGCCGCGCGCGCGCAGCGCAACGTGCACATCGTCGATGGCCAGGTGACCGACCTGGTGCGCGAGCCGGTGCTGGCCACCCCGCCGCGCCACATCGTCGCCGTCAACGAGTGAGGGCACGACCATGTTCGCCTACTACGCTCGACTGGCGGTGCGCAGCTTCCGCCGCAACAAGGTCCTGACCGCGCTGATGGTGGTGGCCATCGCGCTCGGCATCGGTGCCTCGATGACCACCCTGACCGTGTTCCACGTCCTGTCCGGCAACCCCATTCCGGACAAGAGCGAGCGCCTGTTCTACGCGCAGATCGACCCGCGGCCCCGCAACGGCTTCGGCCTTGAGGAGGAACCGGAAGAGCAGATGACGCGCTATGACGCCGAAGCCCTGCTGCGCGAAGCGAAAGCCGAGCGCCAGGTGATGATGACTGCCGGTGATGCAACGATCGAACCGGATAACAGTACGCTCAAGCCGTTCTCCATCGACACCCGCTGGACCTCGGCCGACTTCTTCCCGATGTTCAACGTGCCCATGCAGTACGGGCGGCCGTGGACCCGCGAGGACGACAACGGGCGGGCCCGCGTGGCCGTCATCTCCAAGGCGCTCAACGAGAAGCTGTTCCAGGGCGCGAACAGTGTCGGTCGCGAAATCCGGCTTGAGGGCAATGCGCTGCGCATCGTCGGCGTCATGAAGGCCTGGAACCCGGAGCCGCACTTCTTCGACCTCACCACCGGCGCGTTCGGCAAGGAAGAGGATCTGCTGGCGCCGATCTCCACCTCGTTCGATCTCCAGCTGGGCAGCAATGGCAACATGAACTGCTTCGGCGAAAATCCCGACGGCGCCAACAGCTACTCCGTCAACGCGCCCTGCGCCTACCTGCAGTACTGGGCAGAGATGGATCCGTCCAAGGCCGGCGACTACCGGCGCTATCTGGAGAACTACTCCAGCCTGCAGCGCCAGGCCGGCCGCTTCGAACGCCCGGTCAACGTGCGCCTGCGCAACGTGATGGAGTGGCTGGACTTCAAGGGCGCGGTACCCAGCGACGTGCGGCTGCAGCTGTGGCTGGCCCTGGGCTTCCTGGGGGTCTGCCTGGTCAACACGGTCGGCCTGCTGCTGGCCAAGTTCCTGCGCCGCAGCGGCGAGATCGGTGTGCGCCGCGCGCTGGGCGCCAGCCGCGGCCAGATCTTCCTGCAGTGCCTGGTCGAAGCCGGTGCCGTGGGTGTGGTCGGCGGCGTGCTCGGCATCGGACTGGCCCTGCTGGGGCTGTACGCGGTCCGCCAGCAGCCCGTCAGCTACGCACAGCTGGCCCACCTGGATGGCAGCATGCTGCTGCTTGCGCTGGGCCTGACCCTGCTCGCCAGCCTCGCCGCCGGCTTCCTGCCCGCCTGGCGCGCGATGCAGGTCACTCCCGCCATCCAGCTCAAGTCGCAGTAAGCACGAGAACGAGGACCTCCCATGGACATCCGCCCCATCCTCAGCACCCTGCGCCGGCATAAGACCGCTGCCGCGCTGATCGTGCTTGAAATCGCCCTGACCTGCGCCATCGTCTGCAATGCCCTGTTCCTGGTCAGCCAGCGCGTGGAGCGCATCAGCCGGACCAGCGGCATGGCCGAAAACGAGCTGGTCCTGGTCCGCGCGACCGGCGTCGGCAAGCAGACCGATGCCGCCGCCCGCACCCGCGAAGACCTGGCATCGCTGCGCGCCATCCCCGGGGTCACCGCGGTCAGCGTGATCAACCAGGTGCCGTTCCGCAACAGTTCGTCCAACACCAGCATCTCGCGCGAAATGAACCAGGAACGGCCGACGGCCAGCGTCGGCATGTACACCTTCTCCGAAGACGCGTTGCGGACGCTGGGCCTCAACCTGGTTGCCGGCCGCGACTTCCAGCCGGCCGAGTACTTCGACTTCGACAACCTGAGCAAGGCCAACGGCACGCCGGTGATCCTCAGCCAGGCCGCCGCGCACAAGATGGCGCCGGACGGCAATGCGCTGGGCAAGACGTACTACATGGGCAAGCAGACGGTGAACGTGATCGGCATCGTCGATACGCTGGCCACGCCCAATGGCTGGGGCAACAACTGGGATGACACCATGATCATGCCGGTGCGCCGCGTCTTCGGCGATGGCATCTACATGCTGCGCACCGATCCTGCGCGCCGCGATGAGGTGCTCCAGGCCGCACTGTCCGCCCTGGAGCGCAACGATCCCAACCGCCTGATCCGCGAGAAGCAGTCGTTCACCGACCAGCGCGAGGACTTCTTCAAGAACGACCGTGCAATGGTCGGCCTGCTGATCACCGTCTGCGTAGCGCTGCTGGTGGTCACTGCACTCGGCATCGTCGGGCTGGCCAGCTTCTGGGTGCAGCAGCGCAGCAAGCAGATCGGCATCCGCCGCGCACTCGGTGCCACCCGTGGCCAGATCCTGCGCTACTTCCAGACCGAGAACTTCCTGCTGGCAACGCTGGGCATCGTGCTGGGCATGCTGGCCGCCTACGCGATCAACCTGGCACTGATGAACCTGTACGAGCTGCCGCGCATGCCGCTGCTGTACCTGCCGCTGGGCGCCCTGCTGCTGTGGACGCTGGGCCAGGTCGCGGTGTTCGGCCCGGCGCGCCGCGCCGCGGCGGTCCCCCCCGCAGTCGCCACGCGCGGAGCCTGAGATGCGCGCACGGCTGATGACTCTGCTGATGCTCCTGCCACTGCCGGCACTTGCCGGCGGTGGCAGCGCAAGCAGCCTGCAGTGGCAGCAGGGCGAGGCCCGGCTGGCGCTGCACTCGACCGAAGGGCAGATCCAGGTGGAGGCCGCGCGCCCGGAGGGCCGATTCGGTGTCCGCCGCGGGGACCGCATCCTGCGGGTGGATGACACGCCCGTGTACCAGATCGACCACCTGTCCCGGGCCCTGATCGATTCCCCCGCCGCGCGGGCCTACCTGCTGCTGCGGCGGGAGCGACGGCTGGTGAGCGTGGCGGTGGATGCGGACGCCTGGCGCCAGGCGCTGGATGCTCCGCCGCCGCCGCCTCCTCCGCCCCGCCCCTGAGAAGCGGCAACGCCTGCATGGCCACGGCTTTGGCTATGCTTGATGGGTGGCGCCGGGCTCTCCCGGTACGTGGACACGAACGGCTCCATCGGCGCCGCCCATCCCTTTCTGCAGAACCATGTGATGCCTGCAATCCTGATCATCGACGACAACGCCAGTGTGGGCACCGCACTGGACGTGCTGTTCTCCCTGCACGACATCGACACCCTGCAGGCCCAGAGTCCGTCCGAAGGGCTGGCCCTGCTCGAGTCGCAGCCGGTCGACCTGGTGATCCAGGACATGAACTTCAGCGAAGACACCACCTCCGGTGAGGAAGGCGAGGCCCTGTTCGCGCAGATCCGCGCGCGCCATCCCGATCTGCCGGTGATCCTGCTGACGGCCTGGACCCACCTCAGCAGCGCGGTGGATCTGGTCAAGGCCGGCGCGGCCGACTACCTGGCCAAGCCGTGGGACGATCGCAAGCTGATGACCACGGTCAACAACCTGCTGGAACTGTCCGAGGCGCGCCGCGAACTGGACCGGCGCCGCAGCCGTGAACTACGCCAGCGCAACGCGCTGGAAGAGAAGTACAACCTGTGCGGCGCGGTTTTCGCCGACCCCGCCAGCGAGCGCGTGATCGCCCTGGCCTGCCAGGTCGCACGCTCGGAACTGCCGGTACTGATCACCGGCCCCAATGGTGCCGGCAAGGAAAAGATCGCGCAGATCATCCAGGCCAACTCGCTGGTGGCCAAGGGTCCGTTCATCACGGTCAACTGCGGTGCACTGCCGTCGGAGCTGATCGAAGCCGAACTGTTCGGTGCCGAGGCCGGTGCGTACACCGGCGCCAACAAGGCGCGCGAAGGCAAGTTCGAGGCCGCCGATGGTGGCACCCTGTTCCTGGATGAGATCGGCAACCTGTCGCTCGGCGGGCAGATGAAGCTGCTGCGCGTGTTGGAAACCGGCCGCTTTGAGCGCCTGGGTTCCAACCGCGAGCGCCAGGTCAAGGTGCGCGTGGTCAGCGCGACCAACGCTGACCTGCCGGCCATGATCCGCGACGGCACTTTCCGCGAAGACCTCTATTACCGCCTCAACACGGTGGAACTGGTGCTGCCGCCGCTGGCCGAACGTCCGGGTGACATCGTGCCGCTGGCCGAGCGCTTCCTGACCGCGGGCAAGCCCCTGTCCAGCGCCGCCACCGCGGCCCTGCAACGGCACTCCTGGCCGGGTAACGTGCGGGAGCTGCGCAACGTGATCCAGCGCGCCGAGCTGCTGGCCACCGGCAACCGCATCGAAGTGGCCGATCTCAACCTGCCGCGCGCAGCCGTCGCACCACGACCGGCACCCAGCGCAGGCAATGACCCTGACCGCGCACGCATCGAGGATGTGCTGGCGCGCAACCATGGCGTCATCGCCCAGGCTGCCGCCGAGCTCGGCCTGAGCCGTCAGGCGCTGTACCGGCGTATGGACCGCCACGGTATTCCACGCGAATGAAGCGGCGCTCCTTCACTTTCCGCCTGTTCCTGCGCCTGCTGCCGGTGCTGGCACTGGCTGCGGCACTGCCGTGGCTGCTGGCCTACTGGATGGACCATGGTTGGGTGGTGACCACGGTATCGGCGCTGATCCTGCTGTCACTGATGTGGTGGACCCTGCGTCGGGCTACCGCCCCGGTGCGGTCACTGATGCGGGCCCTGGCGGGCACCACCAGCAGCTATCGCGACGGCGAATACAACTTCGGCGTGCACTGGCCCGGCAATGACGAGCTCGGCGACCTGGTGCAGGCACACCGCGAACTGGGTGATGTACTGCGTGAGCAGCGGCAGGGCCTGGTGCAACGTGAGCTGCTGCTGGACACCATGGTGCAGAACACGCCGGTTGCGATGCTGTTGATCGCCTCCGGCGGTGATGGCATCGCCCGCGTGGTGTTCTCCAACCTGGCTGCGCGCAAGCTCCTGCACGGCGGCTGGAAGCTGGAAGGCCAGCGCCTGGAAGACGTGCTGGAACAGGTGCCGGTGGAACTGCGCGATGCCATCGCCCGGGGCGGTGACAGCCTGTTCGCGGTGCATGCGGAAGGCGAAGACGGCGATGAGGATGACGAGCAGGTCTACCACCTGTCGCGCCGCGCGTTCCAGCTCAATGGCCGCCCGCACGACCTGCTGCTGGTGCGCCTGCTGACCGCCGAACTGCGCCGCCAGGAAGTGCAGACCTGGAAGAAGGTGATCCGGGTGATCAGCCACGAGCTCAACAATTCGCTGGCACCGATCGCATCACTGGCGCATTCCGGTGGCGTGCTGGTGCAGCGCGAGCGCTTCGACAGGCTGCCGGAGATATTCACCACCATTGAAGACCGCGCGCGCCATCTGGAAGGCTTCATCCGCGGCTACGCACGCTTTGCCAAGCTGCCGCAGCCGCAGCTGCAGACCGTGCACTGGGCACCGTTCCTGTCCAGCCTGCGCCAGCAGATCCCGTTCACCATGGATCGCGAACCGGACGAGGAGCTGAGCAGCCGCATCGACATCGCGCAGTTCGGGCAGGCGTTGTTGAATCTTCTGAAGAACGCGCATGAAGCCTGCGCCGACGCTGATCCGCCCAACGATGACGTACAGGTGCACCTCACGCGGCTGCCGCAGTGGCTGCGCCTGGACGTACTTGACCGCGGCAAGGGCATGAACGAGCAGGTGCTGCAGAACGCACTGATGCCGTTCTATTCGACCAAGCGCAATGGAACTGGATTGGGTTTGGCGCTGACCCGCGAGATCGTGGAAGCGCACGGTGGGCGGGTGTCGTTGCAGAACCGCGGCGATGGCGGGTTGTGCGTGTCGATCCTGCTGCCGGTGGGTTGAGCCGGCCCAGCGAATGGATCCACCGATGCGTGGATGTGCCGACCAAGGTCGGCACCTACCAGACCTGCCGCATCGCCACGCGCAGATGCATTGGAAATCCCAGCGCGGCTTCTTCAGCCATCACCGCGCGCAGGCCATCGCTCCACTGCGCCTCGGGCACTACCTCGAACCCTTCGCTGGCATAGAAGGCCGCATTCCACGGCACGTCGGACAACGTGGTCAGCACAGCCGAGCGATAGCCTTCCGCCCGGGCCTGTTCCAATGCATGGCGCAACAACGTGCGCCCATGACCCTGCCGCGCGTGAGCAGGATCCACATCCATCTGCAGCACGTGGAACTCACCTGCCAGTTCGCCGGCAAGCAGATAGCCGGCGATGCCACCGTCAGCCGCATCCACCACCCACAACTGTCCACGCTGAAGGCCGTCCTGCAGCGTCGGCAGGTCCAGGCCGTGGCCGGCAAACACCGGGCAGGCTTCGTGGCCCTTCAGCAGCTCACCGGCACGCCGTTCGATCTCCGGCAGCACGCCGAGCTCGTCGGCGCACGGGAGACGGGGCTCAGGACTTCTTGACCGGGCGCTTCCAGCCATCGATGGTTTCCTGTCGTGCACGAGCCAGTGTCAACTTGCCGTCCGGTGCGGTTCGGGTGATGACCGAGCCGGCGGCGATGGTCGCACCCTCGCCGATCGTCAGCGGCGCAACCAGCGAACTGTTGGAGCCGATGAACGCGTTGTCGCCGATGGTGGTGGTCGACTTGTTCACACCGTCGTAGTTGCAGGTAATGGTGCCGGCACCGATGTTCACCTTGCTGCCGATCACGGCATCGCCGAGATAGGTCAGGTGATTGGCCTTGCTGCCCACGCCCAGCGTCACCTTCTTGGTTTCGACGAAGTTGCCGACATGCACGCCATCGGCGAGCACGGTACCCGGGCGCAGCCGCGCGAACGGGCCGATCTGCGCCGCACCTTCGGTGACCACACCTTCCAGATCGCAGTGCGCGCGCACTTCGGTGCCAGGACCAAGATTGACGTCCTTCAGGCGGTTGAACGGACCGACGGTCACGCCATCGCCCAGCACGACGTTGCCTTCCAGCACCACGTCGACGTCGATCAGCACGTCGCTGCCCACGGTGACAATGCCGCGGATGTCCAGCCGTGCCGGGTCGCGCACGCGCGCGCCTGTGCGCACAGCGCACGCACCGCCCGGCGCTGCCAGGCACGCTCCAGCTGCGACAGCTGCCACGGATCATTCGCTCCCTCGGCCTCCTGCGCATCGGCCACCAGCGCCATTTCGGCCGGAGTGTACTCATGCGCGGCAAACGCGAACACGTCGGTCAGGTAGTACTCGCCCTGTGCATTGCTGTTGGACAGCTGCGACAGCCAGCGCCGCAGCGCGGTCGACTCGGCGGCGATGATGCCGGTGTTGATCGTGCGCACGCGCAGCTGGTCGTCGGTGGCGTCCTTCTGCTCGACGATCGAACCCACCCTGCCCTCTGCATCGCGCAGTACGCGGCCGTAGCCGGTCGGGTCATCGACGTCGGCGACCAGCACCGCCAACCGTCCCGGCTGCGCCAGCAGGTCGCGCAGGGTCTGCGCGCGGATCAGCGGCACATCGCCGTACAGCACCAGTACCTGTGCGGCATCCGGCACCTGCGGCATCGCCTGGGCCACCGCATGGCCGGTACCCAGCTGCTGCGCCTGTTCAGCCCATTGCAGATCGGGCTGGTCAGCGAAGTACTGACGCACCACCTCGCCACCATGGCCGTAGACCACGTGGATAGCAGCCGGCTGCAGCTCGCGGGCCGTATCGATCACGTGCGCGAGCATCGGTTGGCCGGCAATCGGCTGCATCACCTTCGGCAGCACCGACTTCATGCGCTTGCCAGCGCCGGCGGCGAGGATGATGACGTGCAGGGCTTGGGTCATGGGAACGGCAGTCCGTGGTTCGTTGCCGATGATTCTAGAGTGTGGGCCGTTAACATGGGCATCTCTCTTCTTTCACCATGCCGATGAGCCTCGTCCGCCAGGGAAGCGCCTACCTCGTGATCGGGCTCGTGCAGCTGCTGGTCGATTGGCTGGTGTTCGTGGTCGCCACCGCGCTGGGCATGCCGGTAGCGCCGGCCAACATCGCCGGTCGCCTGGCCGGCATGCTGCTGGGCTTCTGGCTCAACGGCCGTTACACCTTTGCCGAGGCCGGCACCCGCAAGCTGGGATGGAAGCGCTTTGCACGCTTCTTCGGGCTGTGGCTGCTGCTGACCGCGGCGAGCACGCTGCTGGTCAGTCTGGTCGACCAGGCGCTGGGCCTGCAGTACACGTGGCTGGCCAAGCCGCTGGTGGAGGGCGGGCTGGCCTGCGTGTCGTTCCTGTTGATGCGCTACGTGGTGTATCGCTGAGACGGCACCAGGATCGGGATCGGGATCGGTAGAGTCGACTGTCAGTCGACTGCTCTTCCATCAGGCCGCGAAAACCCCGCGCTGCGCGCGTTAGTCGACTAACAGTCGACTCTACACAGTCGACTCTACACAGTCGACTCTACACAGTCGACTCGACCCCGTCGGCTCTACCCAATCGGGCCTGCCCCGCTCCAAACAAAAAACGCCGGCACGGGGCCGGCGTTCTCGTGGGTGCAGCGCGAACCTCAGTGCTTGAGGTTCTTGCGCAGGCGCTCCAGCGCCTGCAGCTGGACGACGGCTTCGGCCAGCTTCTGCTGGGCTTCGGCCACTTCCATCGCTTCGCCGCGGTTGGCCAGGATGCGCTCGGCTTCTTCCTTGGCCTTGCGGACCGAGGCTTCGTCGATGTCCTGCGCGCGGATCGCGGTGTCGGCCAGCACGGTCACCACCTGCGGCTGCACTTCCAGGATGCCGCCGGAAATGGCGAAATCCAGCTGCTCGCCGTTCGGCGTGGTCACCACCACCTTGCCCGGCTTCAGGCGGGTGATCAGCGGCGCGTGCTTGGGCGCGATGCCCAGTTCGCCCAGCTCACCGGTGGCCACGACCAGGGTCGCTTCGCCACGGAAGATTTCCTGCTCGGCGCTGACGATGTCGCAACGGATCGTGCTCATGCAAATCTCTTCGCTGTTCGCGGCGGCGCAATGCCACCGTGGGAGTCCACCGGCGCGGGCAGTTGCCCGGCACCGGCGTCAGGTCGGGCAGGATCGCTCCCGCCCGTCCCGGATCAGGCCTTCTCGGCCATCTTCTTGGCCTTCTCGACCGCTTCTTCGATGCCGCCGACCATGTAGAACGCCTGCTCCGGCAGGTGGTCGTACTCGCCATCGACGATGGCCTTGAAGCCACGGATGGTGTCCTTCAGCGGCACGTACTTGCCCGGCGAACCGGTGAACACTTCAGCCACGTGGAACGGCTGGCTGAAGAAGCGCTCGATCTTACGGGCGCGCGACACGGCCTGCTTGTCCTCTTCGGACAGCTCGTCCATGCCCAGGATCGCGATGATGTCCTTCAGTTCCTTGTACTTCTGCAGGGTCTGCTGGACGCGCTGGGCGGTGTCGTAGTGCTCGTGGCCGATGACCAGCGGGTCCATCTGGCGGCTGGTGGAGTCCAGCGGATCGACGGCCGGGTAGATACCCAGCGAGGCGATCGAACGCGACAGGGTGACGGTCGAGTCCAGGTGGGCGAAGGTGGTCGCCGGCGACGGGTCGGTCAGGTCGTCCGCGGGAACGTAGACGGCCTGGATCGAGGTGATCGAACCGTTCTTGGTCGAGGTGATGCGCTCCTGCAGGACGCCCATTTCCTCGGCCAGGGTCGGCTGGTAACCCACGGCGGACGGCATACGGCCCAGCAGTGCCGACACTTCGGTACCGGCCAGGGTGTAGCGGTAGATGTTGTCGACGAACAACAGGACGTCCTTACCCTTGCCGTTTTCGTCCTTCTCGTCGCGGAAGTACTCGGCCATGGTCAGGCCGGTCAGGGCGACGCGCAGACGGTTGCCCGGCGGCTCGTTCATCTGGCCGTACACCATCGCCACCTTGTCGAGGACGTTGGAGTCCTTCATTTCGTGGTAGAAGTCGTTGCCCTCACGGGTACGCTCACCCACGCCGGCGAACACGGACAGACCGCTGTGCGCCTTGGCGATGTTGTTGATCAGTTCCATCATGTTGACGGTCTTGCCGACGCCGGCGCCGCCGAACAGGCCGACCTTGCCGCCCTTGGCGAACGGGCACATCAGGTCGATGACCTTGATGCCGGTTTCCAGCAGCTCGGTGGCCGGGGACTGGTCTTCGTACGACGGGGCCGCACGGTGGATTTCCCAGCTGTCGCTGGCGGCCACCGGGCCGGCTTCGTCGATCGGACGGCCGAGCACGTCCATGATGCGGCCCAGGGTGCCAGCGCCGACCGGCACGGAGATGCCGCGGTTGGTGTTGGTGGCAACCAGGTTGCGCTTCAGGCCGTCGGTGGAACCGAGGGCGATGGTGCGCACCACGCCGTCGCCCAGCTGCTGCTGGACTTCGAGGGTGATTTCGGTGTTGTCGACCTTCAGTGCGTCGTACACCTTCGGCACCGACTCACGCGGGAATTCGACGTCGACGACCGCGCCGATGATCTGAACGATCTTGCCCTGACTCATTGCTGCATCCTCTAAATGTGTGCTTTGAACGAACGCGGTCAGACTGCTGCCGCGCCGCCGACGATTTCGGAGATTTCCTGGGTGATCGCTGCCTGGCGCGCCTTGTTGTAGACGAGCTGCAGTTCGCCGATCAGCTTGTTGGCGTTGTCGCTCGCCGCCTTCATCGCGACCATGCGTGCGGCATGCTCGGAGGCGACGTTTTCCAGCAGTGCCTGGTACACCAGCGACTCGATGTAACGCGTCATCACGTGCTCGAGCACGGTCGCGGCATCGGGTTCGTACAGGTAATCCCAGTCGTGGTGAGCGACCTGCTTCTCAGCCGGCGGCAGCGGCAGCAGCTGATCGAAGCTGGCCTTCTGCGTCATGGTGTTCACGAAGCGGTTGTAGACCAGGTACACGCGGTCGACCTTGCCTTCGGTGAAGGCGTCGAGCATGACCTTGATCACACCGATCAGCGATTCCAGCTTCGGCACGTCGCCGATGTGGGTCACGCTGCCGACCATGTTGACCTTCACGCGGCGGAAGAAGGTCGATGCCTTCTGGCCGATGGTCACCAGGTCCACTTCCGCACCCTTGTCCTGCCATGTCTTGGCTTCGCCCAGCATCCGGCGGAACAGGTTGTTGTTCAGGCCGCCGGCCAGGCCGCGATCGGAGGAGATCACGATGAAGCCGACCCGCTTGACCTGCTCACGCTCGACCAGGAACGGATGCTGGTAGTCGGTGCTGGCCTGGGCCAGGTGACCGATCACCTGCTTCATCGCCTGCGCGTACGGACGCGAGGTCTTCATCCGATCCTGCGCCTTGCGGATCTTGGAGGCCGAGACCATTTCCAGGGCGCGCGTCACCTTGCGGGTGTTCTGCACGCTCTTGATCTTGGTTTTGATTTCGCGTCCGCTTGCCATCTCTTGTTTCCCGTGGCGCGGGGCTGATGCCCCGCGTTGTTCAACCGTTTGTCATCTGGTCCAGCGGAGCCAGCGGCTCCGCTCTACAGGACCGCGATTACCAGCTGCCGGTGGTCTTGAACTCGGCGATGCCCTTCTTGAAGGCACCTTCGATGTCGTTGTCCCAACCGCCGGTGGCGTTGACCTTGCTGATCAGCTCGCCCTGGGTGTTGGCGAAGTGGGCGTGCAGGCCTTCTTCAAACGCCAGCAGCTTGTTGACCGGCACGTCGTCGAGGTAACCCTCGTTGACGGCGTAGATCGACAGCGCCTGGTTGGCGATCGACATCGGCGCGTACTGCTTCTGCTTCATCAGCTCGGTGACGCGCTGGCCGCGCTCCAGCTGCTTGCGGGTCGCTTCGTCCAGGTCCGAGGCGAACTGCGCGAACGCAGCCAGCTCGCGGTACTGGGCCAGCGAGATACGGATGCCGCCGGACAGCTTCTTGATGATCTTGGTCTGGGCCGAGCCACCGACGCGCGACACCGAGATACCGGCGTTGACGGCCGGGCGGATGCCGGCGTTGAAAAGGTCGGTTTCCAGGAAGATCTGGCCGTCGGTGATCGAGATCACGTTGGTCGGAACGAAGGCGGACACGTCGCCGGCCTGGGTTTCGATGATCGGCAGCGCGGTCAGCGAACCGGTCTTGCCGGTGACCTTGCCTTCGGTGAACTTCTCGACGTATTCCTCGGACACGCGGGCAGCGCGCTCGAGCAGACGGGAGTGCAGGTAGAACACGTCACCCGGGTAGGCTTCACGGCCCGGCGGGCGCTTCAGCAGCAGCGAGATCTGGCGGTAGGCAACGGCCTGCTTGGACAGATCGTCGTACACGATCAGCGCGTCTTCGCCGCGGTCCATGAAGTACTCACCCATGGTGCAGCCCGAGTAGGCGCTGATGTACTGCATGGCTGCCGATTCGGAAGCGGTCGCGGCCACCACGATGGTGTGGGCCAGCGCGCCGTTCTCTTCCAGCTTGCGCACGATGTTGGCGATGGTCGAAGCCTTCTGGCCGATCGCAACGTACACGCACTTGATGCCGGTGCCCTTCTGGTTGATCACCGCATCGATCGCCATCGCGGTCTTGCCGGTCTGGCGGTCACCGATGATCAGCTCGCGCTGGCCACGGCCGATCGGGATCATCGAGTCGACCGACTTGTAACCGGTCTGCACCGGCTGGTCGACCGACTTGCGCCAGATCACGCCCGGAGCAACGCGCTCCACCGGAGCGGTCAGGTCGGTACCCAGCGGGCCCTTGCCGTCGATCGGCTCGCCCAGTGCGTTCACGACGCGGCCCAGCAGTTCCGGACCGACCGGCACTTCCAGGATGCGGCCGGTGGTCTTGGCGACGTCGCCTTCGCGCAGGTTCTCGTAGTCACCCAGGACCACGGCGCCGACCGAGTCGCGCTCCAGGTTCAGGGCCAGGGCGAAGGTGTTGTTCGGCAGTTCGATCATTTCGCCCTGCATCACGTCGGCCAGACCGAAGATGCGCACGATGCCGTCGGACACGCTGGTCACGGTGCCTTCGTTGCGCGATTCCGCGGCCAGCTTGACCTTCTCGATGCGGTTCTTGATCAGTTCGCTGATTTCGGAGGGGTTGAGCGTGGTTGCCATCGTCAAGTCCTAGTGCCGGCAGCGGGGCCGGACGTTAAATGAATTCAGTTAGCGAGCGCGGTCTGCAGACGGGCCAGCTTGCCCTTCAGCGAACCATCGATGACCACGTCGCCGGCGTCGATCACGGCGCCGCCGATCAGCGAAGCATCGACCGCGGTGGTCACTTCGACCTCGCGGTTGAAGCGCTTGCGCAGCGCAACCTTGATCGCGTCCAGCTCTCCGGCCGACAACTCGGAAGCCGAGGTCACCGTGGCCTTGACCACGTGCTCGGCTTCGGCGCGCAGGGCGTCGAACATGCCGGAGATTTCCGGCAGCAGCGGCAGGCGATGCGATTCGGCCAGGATGGCCAGGAAGCGCGAGTAGGTCTCGCCGTGGGACACCGGCGCCAGCAGGGCGACGGCGTCGTCACGGCCCAGCTCCGGGTTGGCGAGCAGGGCCGCCACGCGCGGATCGGCGGCGACGTGGGCGGAGAACGCCAGGGCGTCCGACCACGGCGCGAACGCGCCTTCGTCGCGCGCGGTCGCGAACGCGGCGCGGGCGTACGGGCGGGCAAGCGTGAGGGCCTGGCTCATCCTTAGATCTCCGAGGCCAGCTCGTCGAGCAGCGCCTTGTGGGCGTTGGCGTCGATTTCGCGCTTGAGCAGCTTTTCGGCACCGGTCACGGCCAGCGCGGACACCTGCTTGCGCAGATCTTCACGGGCACGGTTGGCGGCGGCGTCGATTTCAGCCTGGGCCAGTTCCTTCTGACGGGTGGCTTCGGTGATCGCTTCGTTGCGTGCAGCATCGACGATCTGGTTGGCACGCGCGTGGGCCTGATCGATGATCTCGTTGGCCTTGGTGCGTGCTTCCTTCAACGCTTCGTTGACCTTCTCCTGCGCCTGGGCCAGATCTTTCTGGCTGCGGTCGGCAGCAGCGAGGCCTTCAGCAATCTTCTGCTGGCGCTCTTCGATCGCGTTCATCAGCGGCGGCCAGATCTTGGTCGCGATGATCCAGATCAGACCAGCGAAGGCGAGCGCCTGCGCAAGAAGGGTGAAATTGATATTCATGGTTAGCTCGATCGCTGGTTTCGGGGTGGACGTGCCGCCGAAGCGGCACATCCGGCCTTCATCCGAAACCGGGTGCATCAGCACCCGGTCGTCTCAAACCGCTGTATCAGCCGGCCAGAGCCTTGGTGACGGCGCCAGCAAAGGCAGCCGACAGCGGGTTGGCGAAGGCCAGCAGCAGGCCGACAGCGACCGAGATGATGAACGCGGCGTCGATCAGGCCAGCGGTGATGAACATGCGGACCTGCAGGACCGGGATCAGTTCCGGCTGGCGGGCGGCCGACTCCAGGAACTTACCAGCCATGATGGCCAGACCCAGACCGGCGCCCAGCGCGGCCAGGCCGATCATGATGCCGACGGCAAGGGCGGTGGAGCTCTGAATCTGCGCGAAGTTGGTCAGGACGGCGAAGTACATGGTTATCTCCAGGAACTTAAGTTGCTAAGGGTGATGAAACGGATGAAGGTTGAAACGCGTTGAAGCTTGAAACTCAGTGAGCGTCTTCCGACAGGCTCAGGTACACGATCGACAGCATCATGAAGATGAAGGCCTGCAGCGGGATCACCAGCAGGTGGAACAGCATCCAGCCGAGGCCGAACACACCACCGGCAATGGCACCGAAGAAACCGGCACCACCCAGCACCCAGATCAGCAGGAACACGATTTCGCCGCCGAACATGTTGCCGAACAGTCGCATCGCCAGCGAGATCGGCTTGCTCAGCCACTCGACGATGTTGAGGATCAGGTTGAACGGCATCATCCACTTGCCGAACGGCGCCGTCAGGAATTCCTTGATGAAGCCGCCCAGGCCCTTGGACTTGAGCGCGAAGAACAGCATCAGGAAGAACACGCTGATGGCCATGCCCAGGGTGGCATTGACGTCAGCGGTAGGCACCGGCTTCCAGTAGTGCACGCCTGCCCATTCCAGCGGCTTGGCGATGAAATCGGCCGGGATCATCTTCAGCAGATTCATCAACAGAATCCAGAAGAAGATGGTGATGGCGATCGGCGTGACCAGCTTGCTCTTGCCGTGGTAGGTGTCCTTGGCCTGGCGGTCAACGAACTCCAGGCAGATTTCCACGAAGGCCTGCCACTTGCCCGGCACACCGGCGGTGGCCTTGCGGGTGCCCAGCCAGAAGGCGACCACGATCACCAGGCCCATCAGGACCGCGGTGAGGAAGGTATCGACGTGGATATGCCAGAACATACCCTCTCCCTTGCCGACCGGAGCGGTCAGGTTCTGCAAGTGATGCTGGATGTAGCTGGTAGGGGTTAGAGCCTCGCCCGCCATGTGTCCGGAACCTTAGTTAATTGAATTCTGTCAACGCCTGGCCATGGCCAGGACCTGGAACATCAAGCCGACGGCGATACCGGCCAACAGCGCCAACGCAGGCAGCTTGAAGACCAGGAACCCCACCAGCAGGACGCCGAAAACCACGACCCACTTGGCCACGATCGCAATGATCAGGCGAGCCATCGCCGATCCTGCGGCCAGTGCCCCACCGCCCAGTGCCATCCGCGCCGCCACCCAGCCACCGGCCGAAATGGCCACACCGGACGCCAGCGCGCCGAGGGCATACTTCGGACCTACCAGCAGGAAGGCCAGGGCCAGGACAGCCACCGCGGCCAGCGGGTAGACCGCGGCGCGCAGCATCAGTCGCCGACCCGCATCAACGGAGTTCAGCACAGGACGTCCCGCGTGGTTGCAAGTGGAGGGCTGAGGCGGCTACAGCAGGGGGGCCTCATCGAGCCGCCAAATTATAGCAATGGGACAATTTGCGAGACAACCGCTCCCTGTTCATCCCTGGAAGCCGCAAGTTGCGGTAACGGTTACATTTTTGCGTACCACCCGGGGGACAATGACGTCCGCGTGATGCTGCACCGCAGTATTGAACTTTGGTCGCAGGCGCGGAACTTTCGACGAATGCGCCGGTCCGATCTTTCGACCTGCCTGCAGCAACCTCGTCGACGCTCCGCCCCGCAGGTCCCACGATGCCCCGAAGCCCGGCTCCGGGGCCATCTTTTTGCGTGGTCACGACAGCGCTGAACCGTGCACACTCCGTGGACCATACGTTCACGGATGGTGGACGGCGGCGTCCGGCACAGTGGTCTTCATTCTGATGAACCACTGCAAGGACTCTTCGATGCGCCCCGTACCCACCCTGCTCGCCCTTTCCCTGCTCGCTGCCGGCGCCTCGTTCGCCAATGCCGCCCACGCCGCCGAAGGCGACGACCGCTTTGCCATCCGTCTGGGTGCGATGAACATCGATTCGGACAACACCCTCCGCGGCAGCACCACTGTGGCCGGCCAGGACATCTCCCTGAACCAGGACTTCAAGCTGGGTGGCAAGGAATGGGAGCCGCGCATTGACGGCATGTTCCGCATCAGCAACCGTCAGCGCCTGCTGTTCAACTACTTCAAGTACGACAAGGACCGTCGCGAGACGCTCGACCAGGGCATTTCCTTCGGCGGTGAGAACGTGCCGGCCGGCAGCTTCGTGAAGGGCGAGCTGAAGTATCAGGTGGCAAGCCTGGTCTACGACTATTCGGTCGTCGATACCGACACCTTCGACCTGGGCCTGCAGATCGGTGGCGAGTACGCCAAGGTCAGCACCAAGGGCTATGCCGACCTGGGCACGGTGTACGAAGGCCAGTTCCTCAACGAGAAGGCCGATGGCGTGGCCCCTGTGGTGGGTGCGCGCATGACCTTCACTCCGTCCGAGCGCTGGATGATCACGCTGCAGGGCCAGTACCTGAACACGCGCTGGGGCAGCTTCGATGACTATAAGGGCGACCTGAGCCGCGCCAATGCCATCGTCGATTACCGCTTCACCAAGAACTTCGGTGTGTTCGCCGGCTACGACTGGTTCAAGCTGGACGTGGACAAGAAGGGCAGCGACGGTACTGTCGGCCTGAAGCAGGAATTCAAGGGCCCCGTGGCCGGTATCAGCTTCGTGTTCTGATCCCCCGCCCCTTCTCCACGGCACTCTCTCTCTCCTGGCGCGGCCTCCGGAACATCGGGGCCGCGTTTTTTTGTGGCATCGTCGAGCAGAGAAGCAGATTGGTCGAGCGCGGGGGGAGAGGGGCTTGCCTGCGAATGTCCCCCGGCGCCGGCCTACGGCCGACGCCTCCTCCTTTACTTCGCACACAAGCCCCTCTCCCCCCGCGTGTCAGGCATCCGGGCGGCTTTGGCACTAGCTCTGACTATCCGCAAGCCAAGCCGACTGCGAGCGGTGGCAGTTGCCGCAGATGCAAGCGTGGTCGAGCGCCGGAGTGAGCGGGGGCTGCGTGCGAATGTCCCCCGGCGCCGGCCTGCAGCCGACGCCTCCTCCTTTACTTCGCACACAGCCCCCGCTCCCTCCGCCTGTCAGGCATTCAGACGCCTGAGCACCGGTTCTCGACTATCCGCAAGCCAAGCCGCTGCGCGGGTGCAGGCATTCGACAAAGTAAAGGAGGAGGCGACCGCCACAGGCGGGCGACGGGGGACATTTGTCGAAATGCCTGCCACCCGCGCAGTGGCCCGGACCCTCGCGATGACAACAGCCGAAGACATTCCTGCAGCCAACAAAAAACCCCGGCAGAAACCGGGGCTTTTCGTTCGGAGCGGCGCGGGCGCCTTACTTCTTCTTTGGCATGTACAGATCGGTGATCGTGCCGTCGTAGATTTCCGAGGCCATCGCCACCGATTCGCTCAACGTCGGGTGGGCGTGGATGGTGTGGCCGATGTCTTCGGCTTCGGCACCCATCTCGATCGCCAGGCCGATCTCGGCCAGCAGGTCACCGGCATGCACGCCAACGATCGCACCACCGATGATGCGGTGGGTCTCTTCGTCGAAGATCAGCTTGGTGAAGCCCTCGGTACGGCCGATGCCGATCGCACGGCCACTGGCGGCCCACGGGAACTTGGCAACGCCGACCTTCAGGCCCTTGGCCTTGGCTTCGGTCTCGGTCACGCCGACCCAGGCGATTTCCGGGTTGGTGTAGGCCACCGACGGAATCACGCGGGCCACCCATTCCTTCTTGTGGCCGGCAGCCACTTCGGCGGCCAGCTTGCCTTCGTGCGTGGCCTTGTGGGCCAGCATCGGGTTGCCGACGATGTCGCCGATGGCAAAGATGTGCGGCACGTTGGTGCGCATCTGGCGATCAACCGGGATGAAACCACGGTCGGTGACCTGCACGCCGGCCTTTTCGGCATCGATTTTCTTGCCGTTCGGCGAGCGCCCCACGGCCACCAGCACACGGTCGAAGGTGCCCTGCGCCAGCGCAGGCGCCTGGCCTTCCTCGGCCGCTTCGAAGGTCACGGTGACGCCCTTGGCGTCGGCGGTGACGCCCGAGGCCTTGGTCTTCAGGTGCACTTCGATGCCCTGCTTCTTCAGGCGGTCGGCCAGCGGTTTGACCAGGTCCTTGTCGGCGCCCGGCATCAGCTGGTCCATGAACTCGACCACGGTGACCTTGCTGCCCAGCGCGCTGTACACGGTGGCCATTTCCAGGCCGATGATGCCGCCGCCGACGACCAGCAGCGAGCCCGGCACTTCGGCCAGCTCCAGCGCGTCGGTGGAATCCATCACGCGCTTGTCGTCCCACGGGAAGTTCGGCAGCTTCACTGCCTGCGAACCGGCGGCGATGATGCACTTCTGGAAGCGCAGCAGCTGGGTGCTGCCGTCAGCAGCAGTGATTTCCAGCTCGTTGGCCGAAACGAATTTGCCGACGCCCTGCACGCTGCGGACCTTGCGCTGCTTGGCCATGCCAGCCAGGCCCTTGGTCAGCTGGTTGACGACCTTTTCCTTGTACTGGCGCAGCTTGTCCAGGGTGATGGTCGGCTTGCCGAACTCGACGCCGAAATCACCGGCATGGGCCACTTCGTCGATGACCGCTGCAGCATGCAGCAGTGCCTTGGACGGAATGCAGCCCACGTTGAGGCAGACGCCGCCGAGGCTGGCGTAGCGCTCGACCAGCACCGTATCCAGGCCGACGTCAGCGGCGCGGAAGGCGGCGGTGTAGCCGCCCGGGCCCGAGCCCAGCACGACCATTTCGCATTCGATGTCGGCCGGTTTGCCGCTGGACAGCGCCGGCTTCGGTGCCGCCGGCTCTGCCGGGGCGCGGTGCGAGGGGGTCACCGGCGGCTTGCTGGCCGGGGCGACTGCCGCCGGGGCCGGCGCAGCGGCCTTGGCCGGGGCTTCAGAGGCACCTTCAGCGTCCAGCACCACGACCACGGCGCCTTCGGACAGGGTATCGCCCAGCTTGACCTTGATTTCCTTGACCACGCCGGCGGCCGAGGACGGCACTTCCAGGGTCGCCTTGTCCGATTCCAGGGTCACCAGACCCTGATCCTTCTTCACCGTGTCGCCGACGGCGACCAACACTTCGATCACCGGCACATCGCTGTAATCGCCGATGTCGGGAACCTTGACTTCAATCGTGGCCATGGTGGGTTTTCCTCGTGCCCGCGCGGCGGTGCCGGCGGGCTGTCACTGCATCTGTTCACGCGGCCGCGCCAGGGGCAGCGGCCGCACGGTGGGGGCGAAGCGGTGCCTTACAGCAGCACGCGGCGCATGTCGGCCAGTACCTGCGACAGGTACGTGGTGAAGCGTGCGGCCAGGGCGCCGTCGATGACGCGGTGGTCGTAGCTCAGCGACAGCGGAAGCATCAGCTTCGGTGCGAATTCCTTGCCGTTCCAGACCGGTTGGATGGACGACTTGGAGACGCCGAGGATGGCCACTTCCGGTGCATTGACGATCGGGGTGAACGCGGTGCCGCCGATGCCGCCCAGCGAGCTGATCGAGAAGCAGCCGCCGCTCATGTCGGCCGGACCCAGCTTGCCGTCGCGCGCCTTCTTGGCCAGTTCGCCGGTTTCCTGCGCAATCTGCACCACGCCCTTCTTGTCCACGTCGCGGATGACCGGCACGACCAGACCGTTCGGCGTGTCGGCGGCGAAGCCGATGTGGAAGTACTTCTTCAGGGTCAGGTTCTCGCCGCTGGCATCGAGCGAAGCGTTGAATTCCGGGAACTTCTTCAGCGCTGCGGCGCTGGCCTTGATCAGGAAGGCGAGCATGGTCAGCTTGATGCCGGCCTTCTCGTTCTCCTTGTTCAGCGCCACGCGCAGGCCTTCCAGGTCGGTGATGTCGGCCTGCTCGAACTGGGTGACGTGCGGGATCATGGCCCAGTTGCGGGCCAGGTTCGCACCGGAGATCTTCTTGATGCGCGACAGCGGCTGGACTTCGGTCTCGCCGAACTTGCTGAAATCGACCTTCGGCCACGGCAGCAGGTTCAGGCCACCACCGGCAGCGACTGCAGCACCGCCGGCCGCTGGCACGCCACCGCTGAGTGCGGCCTTGACGAACTTCTGCACGTCACCCTTGGTGATGCGGCCACCCTTCTCGGTGCCGTTGATCTGCAGCAGATCCACGCCCAGTTCGCGGGCGAACACACGCACCGCCGGGGTGGCATACGGCACCTTGGCCGGCAGCACGCCATCGGCGTTGAACTGCACCGGCGGGCTGGACGGGGTACCGGCCGAGGCGATCTCGCGGGCCGCCAGCTTGTCCGGCTGCGCCGGCACAGCGACCGGCTCGACCTTGGTGGCGGTCTCGGCGGCAGCCGGAGCGGCCGCAGCGGCAGCCTTGGTCGGCGCCGGCGCGGCAGCGCCCTCGGCTTCGATGATGGCGACCACATTGCCCTGCGACAGCGTGTCGCCGACCTTGACCTTGATCTCCTTGACCACGCCGGCCACCGACGACGGCACTTCCATGGTGGCCTTGTCGCTTTCCAGCGTGACCAGACCCTGGTCCTTCTTGACCGTGTCGCCGACGGCGACCAGCACTTCGATGACCGGAATGCCGGCGTAGTCGCCGATATCCGGCACCAGCGCTTCCACCGCACCACCGCTGGCAGCCGGAGCGGCCGGCGCAGCTGCGGCCGGGGCCGGCGCGCTCTGGGTGGCGGCAGCCGGGGCAGCGGCCTTGGCCGGTGCCGGCGCAGCAGCCGCCGGCTTGGCGGCTTCGCCCTCGGCCACTTCGATCAGGGCCACGACCTTACCTTCGGACAGGCTGTCGCCCACCTTGACCTTGAGTTCCTTGACCACGCCAGCCACCGAAGACGGCACTTCCATGGTCGCCTTGTCGCTTTCCAGCGTCACCAGGCCCTGGTCCTTCTTGACCGTGTCGCCGACGGCGACAAGCACCTCGATTACCGGGATATCGCTGTAGTCACCGATATCGGGGACAAGTGCTTCCTTGATTTCGGCCATGGGGATAACTCCGGCAATCTGGTGTAGGGAAACGTCTATTGTGCGGCCAGCGGGGGCCAGCGCCAACCGTTACAGGTGTTTTCAGTACGCACGCAGCCGGGACACGCTGTTGTCCATGGGTTGTGGCTGCATCCAGTCGGTAGCGTATTGTCCGGACGATGTCCGCTTCATGTCGCCAGTACGTCGGCTACCGGCTGCCAGGCCTGGCGCAGCCGTGGCAGCGACCAGGCCGCATTGGCCGGGCTGGTGGACGGCAGTGCCAGCAGCCTTGGCGGGGCCTCCAGGCAGGGCAGCACCCAACGCTGGAATGCCTTCAGCGATGCGGCGCCGTTGCAGCCGATCAGCTCCAGCTCAGGAAGCGAAGCGATCAATGCCGGCAGCGCATTGGGCACTTCCGTGCCGCGCACGATATCCGCATCGAGGCTGCCGCGCCGCTCGCACCGGCCGATCACGTCCCACAGGCCAACACCTGCCGCCTGTAGTGCCTGCAGTCGTTGCGCATGGGGCAGACCCGCGTCGAATCCGCAGATATCCGCCAGCAGCGGCCAGAAACGATTGCGCGGATGCGCGTAGTAACGCTGCTCCTGCAGCGACGCCACGCCGGGCATCGAGCCCAGCAGCAGCACCCTGCAATCCACATTCACCTGCGCTTGCAGGCCAATGCACATCGTTGCCGCGCTCACATCTTCTCCAACTGAATGAATGCCGCCGATGACCGGAAACCCCATCAATACAGGCTTTTCGCGCTGATCGCTGAACAAGGACAACTATTTTTTAACGCGCGTCGGATTCGATTCATGTTGAGGCGACTACGGTGTGCTCGCCCCGCAACCGGGGGCCCAAAACAAGAAACATTAGGAGATACCCCCATGCGCTCCATCCGTATCCTGAGTCTCGCCCTGCTGACCTCCGCCGCGTTCGCGCCGGCCGCTTTCGCCCAGGACAGCAGCAGCACCGACACCGCTTCGGGCAAGCATTTTGCCGTTGTTGGCGGCATCTCGCTGCTGGAACCGAAGAACGACCCGATCACCGGCGTGAAGAAGACCGATGGCGGCCCGGCGCCGACCGTCAGCTTCAGCTACTACATCAACGACAACTGGGCCGTTGAACTGTGGGGCGCTGCCGACAAGTTCGACAACACCTTCAAGGGCCCGAACAACGCCCGCGTTGGCTCGGTCGAGCAGCAGCCGGTCGCCCTGAGCGGCCAGTACCACTTCGGCCAGGCCGACAACGTGTTCCGTCCGTTCGTGGGCGTGGGCTACTACCAGTCGACCTTCAGCAACGAGAAGCTGGGCAACGGCGCTGACACCGACATCCGCTTCAAGGATGCCAAGGGCGTGATCGGCACCGTCGGCGTCGACATGAACATCAACTCCACCTGGTTCGCCCGTGCCGACGCCCGCTACATGCGCGCCCGCCCGGACATCAAGGTCGGCGGCGAGAAGATCGGCGAAGCCAAGATGGATCCGTGGACCGTCGGCTTCGGCATCGGCGCCCGCTTCTGATCCAGGCTGCACCTGCTTCACTGATGTAACGCGACGGGCCCTTCGGGGCCCGTCGTCGTTTCCGTCACCTGCTGTCTGTAGAGTCGACTGTCAGTCGACTGCCTTTTGTAGAGTCGAGCCATGCTCGACTTTTGAAAGAACAGTCGACTGACGGTCGACTCTACGCACACACAGAATGCGGAGGCGCGATGCACGAAATCGACCTGCTGGTGATCGGTGGCGGCATCAACGGTGCCGGCATCGCCCGTGATGCGGCCGGCCGGGGCCTGCGGGTGATGCTGTGCGAGCAGCACGATCTGGCCGCGCACACCTCCAGTGCGAGCAGCAAACTGATCCACGGCGGCCTGCGCTATCTGGAACAGGGCGAGCTGGGCCTGGTGCGCAAGGCCCTCGGCGAACGCGAGGTGGTCCGCCGGCAGGCGCCCCATCTGGTCCATCCATTGCGCTTCGTACTACCGTGGGAACCGCACCTGCGCCCGCGCTGGATGTTGCGCGTGGGACTGTGGCTGTACGACCACCTGGGCCGGCGCAGCCCGGCATTTCCCGCATCGCGCGCTCTGGACCTTCAGCGTGATCCGCTCGGCCCCTGGCTCGCCCCGGATCTGCGGCAGGCCTTCAGCTACGCCGACGCGCAGGTGGATGACGCGCGGCTGGTACTGCTCAACGCCCTGGACGCTGCCCAGCGTGGCGCACAGGTGCATGTGCGCAGCCGCTGCATCGAACTGCGCCCTGTGCAGGGCCGTTGGCAGGCCGTACTGGAATCCGCCGATGGCCAGCAGCATGTGACCGCGCGTGCCGTCGCCAATGCGGCCGGCCCATGGGCCGGTGGCCTGCTGGAGCAGATGGAGGCACGCAGCGGCGGCGGTCCCGCACTGCGACTGGTGCAGGGCAGCCACATCGTGCTGCGCCGTCCCTGGCCCGATGACAGTGCCTGCCTGCTGCAGCAACCCGATGGCCGCGTGGTGTTCCTGCTGCCGTTCGCCCACGATCATCTGCTGGTCGGCACCACCGACACCGACTACCGCGGCGATCCGGCACGCTGCAGCGTGCTGCCCTCCGAGGTCGCCTATCTGTGCGAAGCGGCCAATCGCTACCTGCGCGAACCGATCAGTGCAGATGATGTGGTCTGGCAGTTCGCCGGTGTGCGTCCGCTGCTGGCCGACCCGGACCCGCGTGCGGCAAAGCTGAGCCGCGACTACCGCCTTCAGCTGCAGTCCAACCCGGCGCCGGCGCTGCACGTGCTGGGCGGCAAGCTGACCACCTACCGGGTGCTGGCCGAGGAAGCGCTGGAGCTGCTGCGACCGGCCCTGCCGCAGATGGGCCCGGCGTGGACAGCACGCGGAGACCCGCTGCCGGGCAGCGACTGGGGTGACGCCACACAGGCGCGCTCCCGCCTGCAGGCGCTGGCACCGTGGTTGCCCGCCGAGATTGCACGCCGCTGGGCCGGCGCCTACGGCAGCCGCAGCGCGGAGCTGCTGCATGGCCTGCAGGGCGTGAACGATCTTGGTGAGGACTTTGGCGGCGGCCTGCATGCGCGCGAAGTGGCTTTCCTGCGCGACCACGAATGGGCCTTGAATGCCGAGGACGTGCTGTGGCGGCGGAGCAAGCTGGGGTTGCGGCTGGATGCTGCGCAGGTGGCCCGGCTGCAGGCGTGGATCGATAGACGGTAGAGTCGAGCTTGCTCGACTGACATGAAAAGCAGTCGAGCAAGCTCGACTCTACCAACACCATCGCCATCGGAGACGCTGCATGACGCCCCGCTACGTGCTGGCCATCGACCAGGGCACCACCAGTTCCCGCGCGATCCTGTTCGACCGCGCTGGCGACATCGTCGGCAGTGCGCAGCGTGAGTTCGCGCAGATCTTCCCGCAGCCCGGCTGGGTCGAGCATGACCCGCGCGAGATCCTTACCAGCGTCTATGCCACGCTGACCGAACTGTTCAGCCGTGCCCAGGTCGACCCGCGCCATATCGCCGCACTGGGCATCACCAACCAGCGCGAAACCACCGTGGTCTGGGACCGTGCCACCGGCCAGCCGATCCACAACGCCATCGTCTGGCAGTCGCGGCAGAGCCACGCCATCTGTGAGCGGCTGAAATCCGAAGGGCACGAGGCGCTGGTCCGCGAGCGCACCGGTCTACTGATCGACGCCTATTTCTCCGCCACCAAGGTGCGCTGGATTCTTGACCACGTGGAGGGCGCGCAGCAGCGCGCCGAGCGCGGCGAACTGCTGTTCGGCACCATCGACAGCTGGCTGGTGTGGAACCTCAGTGGTGGCCAGGCGCACGTGACCGACTACAGCAACGCCGCGCGCACCCTGCTATTCAACATCCACACGCTGGACTGGGATGACGACCTGCTGGCGCTGCTGGACATCCCGCGCGCGATGCTGCCGCAGGTGCGCGACTCCAGCGCGGTGTACGCACACACGCGGCCGCAGTTCTTCTTCGATCATCCGATCCCGATCGCCGGCATCGCCGGAGACCAGCAGGCGGCGTTGTTCGGCCAGGCCTGCTTCCAGCCGGGCATGGTCAAGAACACCTATGGCACCGGCTGCTTCATGCTGATGCACACCGGTACGCAGGCGGTGCGTTCGCGCAACGGACTGCTGACCACCATCGCCTGGGGCCTGGACGGGCGCGTGGAATATGCACTCGAAGGCTCGATCTTCATCGCCGGCTCGGTGGTGCAGTGGCTGCGCGATGGGCTGCGCATGATCGAGCGCGCCAGCGACAGCCAGGCACTGGCCGCGCAGGTGCCCGACAGCGGCGGCGCTTACCTGGTGCCGGCATTTGTCGGCCTCGGTGCACCCTATTGGCGCAGTGATGTGCGTGGCGCGATGTTCGGATTGACCCGTGGCACGCGCAAGGCGCACTTCGTGCGCGCCGCGCTGGAAGCAATGGCCTACCAGACCCGCGACGTACTCGATGCAATGCAGTCCGATGCCGGTATCGCGCTGACCGAACTGCGCGCCGACGGCGGTGCGATCGGCAACGACTTCCTGGCCGGGTTCCAGGCCGACATCCTCGGTGTGCCGCTGCTGCGGCCGCGACTGACCGAGACCACCGCGCTGGGTGCGGCCTACCTGGCCGGCCTGGCAGTGGGGTTCTGGTCCAGCCGCGAACAGATCGCCGCGCAGTGGGGCCTGGACCGGCGCTTCGAGCCACAGATGGACGTGGCCCGGCGCGAGAAACTGTATGCAGGATGGCAGCAGGCCGTGGCGGCCACCCTCGCCTTCCACGTCGATTGAAACTTCAATGCCCGCCCGGCTGCGGCACGTGGAGTGACACTGTAGAGCCGAGCCATGCTCGGCTGCCGCTGGCGGGATACCGCAAAAAGCAGAGCCGAGCATAGGCTCGGCTCTACAGGGGAATGGGCGCTGGCGTCAGAACGCCGGCAGCACCGCGCCCTTGTACTTGGTCTCGATGAAGGCCTTCACCTGCGGGCTGGTCAGCGCCTTGGCCAGCTTCTGCACGCGGGCGTCGTCCTTGTTGTCCGGGCGTGCGACCAGGAAGTTCACATACGGCGAGTCCTTGCTCTCGATCGCCAGGGCATCCTTGGTCGGGTTGAGGCCGGCGTCCAGCGCGTAGTTGGTGTTGATCAGGGCCAGGTCGACCTGGTCCAGCACGCGCGGCAGCATCGCCGAGTCCAGCTCGCGGAACTTCAGGTTCTTCGGATTGGCGGTGATGTCACGCAGGGTCGACAGCGCGTTGGTCGGATCCTTCAGCTCGATCACGCCGGCCTTGTGCAGCAGGATCAGCGCGCGGCTGTTGTTGCTCGGATCGTTCGGGATCACCACGTCGGCCCCTTCGCGCAGCTCGGCCAGCGACTTGATCTTGCGCGAGTACGCACCGAACGGTTCGATGTGCACGCCGATCACCTTCACCAGATCGGTCTTGCGATCGCGGTTGTAGGCGTCCAGGTACGGCTCGGTCTGGAAGTAGTTGGCGTCCACCTGCTTCTGCACCAGCTGATCGTTGGGCTGCACGTAGTCGTTGAACACGCGCACGTCCAGGTCCACGCCTTCCTGCTTCAGGATCGGCTTGACCACTTCAAGGATCTCGGCATGCGGCACGGCCGTGGCGGCCACCACCAGCTTCTGCGAGGGTTCGCCGGACTTGCCGCAGGCAGTCAGGGCCAGCGCAGCGGCAAGCAGGGGCAGCAACAGGGTCTTCTTCATGGGCGGAAGGCTTCTCGGGGGAGGTCAGGAGTTGTCGTAATTGCTCAGGGCGAGCTCAAGCAGCGCCTTGGCCTGTTCGCGCAGCATCACCGGCTCGACGATCTCGGCATCCGAGCCGTAGTGCAGCACGTCCATCAGCAGCTCGCGCGAGACGCTGTACGGCACCTTCAGTTCATAGCGGCCATCGGCCAGGAAGCGGCCCTGCTGCTTGGAATGCCAGTGCTCGTCGGCCACCCAGCGCGCGGCCTTGGCGCTGAACAGAATGGTCGCCCAGCCCTTCGGCGCGCCGGAGAAGATGCCGTAGCTGGCCCCCAGCTGCTCGTCCAGTTCGCTGTCGGCCACATCGCGGGCGGTGCTGTCGATCACCCGCGCCTTGTGGATGCGATCCACGGCAAAGCTGCGCAGCGCCTCGCGGTCATGGTCCCAGGCATCCAGGTACCAGTTGTCGCGATAGTGGGTCAGGCGCTGCGGCGAAACGGTGCGCTTGGTCGGCTCGTCGGTGGAACGGGCGCGGTACTCGAACGCCAGCTGGCGGCGCTCCAGCACGGCTGAAGCCACGCTGCGGAAGCTGCCTTCATCGAACTTGCGACCGCGGTGCGGAATCACCCGCACACGGTCCACCGGCCAGCTGGAGACGCCGGCCTGGGCGGCCAGCAGGCTCTCGATGCGCTGCTGCAGCGGTGCCAGCACCGAGGACAGCACACCGCCGCCGGTCCGCGCCAGCAGATGCTGCGAGGCCAGCAGGGCATGCAGTTCCTCCGAGCTCAACCACAGGCCGGGCAGCTCGAAGCGGTCGCTCTCGTCGGCCTGGTAGCGGAAGCCCGCCTCGCCGTCGCCTTCGATCGGTGCCATCAGCGCATCGCGCAGGAAGGCCAGGTCGCGGTAGACGGTGGCACGGGAACAACCGAGCTTGTCCTGCAGGGTCGCCACCGTCACCGGATAGCGTGCGGACTTGAGCAGACGATGCAGGGCGGTGATGCGTTCGTATCGGTCCATACCCCCGATTATGTCCGAGTCGCGGGTCTTGTGTGGGACGTTTGGGCTATCGTGGTCGCCCCCCCCCTCTGGAACACCCGATGCGCCGGTTGCCTGCCCTGTCCCTGCTGGCCTGCCTGCTGCTGGCCGCCTGTGATCGCGCGGCCGCGCCGGCCAGCACCGAAGCGCCCGTGCCGGCTGCGGATCCGGCGCAGGCAGTGCTGGGCGCCAGCCAGCGCTTCTCGGCCCTGCGCAGCTTCCACGCCGAACTGGAGGTGCTGGGTGCGCCGCAGCCGGTGCGCAGCGCCATGGACTTCGTCGCCCCCGACCGTTTCCGGGTGCAGACCCCGGCCGGGCCGCAGACCATCATCGGCGACACCATGTTCCTGCAGGCCGAGGGTGCGGTCCGCCAGGTGCCAACCCCGCCGGGCCTGCTCGAGCAGTGGCGCAATCCGCTGCCGGCCGATGCCCTGCCCGCCGACCTGCAGGCCGAAGACCTGGGAAGCCAGTCCCTGGGTGGCGTCGAAACCCGTCACTACCGGCTGCGTGGCGCCCAGCCCGGCGAACGCCTGGAATACTGGGTGGACGCCCAGGGCCTGCCACGCCAGATCGTGCGCAGCGGCAGCAGCAATGGCCGCAGCTTCCAGCTGCGCCTGCGCTATTCGCGCTTCAACGACCCGGCATTGCGCGTCGATCTGCCCTGAATAGGCGATCGCGGCAACGTTCGCTGAAGCGCGCATTGGATCGATTCGGACCGCCATCACGCTTCCAGTATCATCACCGGCTGTCAATCGCTTCGGAGAAGCCCCGATGTCCCTGCGCGTGTCCCTGCTGATCCCCCTGCTGCTGTGCGCACCGCTCGCATATGCGCAGGATGCCTCCGAACTGGCGGCGATGTCCTCGCCGTGGAGCGGCAGTGGCGGCGAGCTCGGTTTCGCTTCGGCACGTGGCAACAGCAGCACCGAGAGCTTCAACGGCCGCCTGCGCCTGCGCTACACCGACGGCGACTGGGTGCACAGCATGGATCTGTTCGGCCTGCGCTCCAGCTCCAAGGTGACCGAGACCAACGACGACGGCACCACCACCCGCCGCAACAACACCACCGCCAACCGCTACACCGGCAGTGCCGGCAGCGCGCTGCAGCTGGGCGAGCACCGCCAGCTGACCGCGACGGTGCGTACCGAACGCGACGACTTCGCCACCTACGACCGCCAGAGCTCGTTCGGTCTGGGTTACGGCACCCGCCTGTGGAACACCGAGCGCTTCTCGTTCGACGCGCAGATCGGCCCCGGTGTGCGCCGCACCCACAGCACCGAGGACGACCGCACCCGCACCGGCATGATCGGCCGCGGCCTGTTCGACATGAAGTACTCGTTGACCGACAACACCGACCTGGTCAACACCCTGCTGGTCGAATCGGGTTCCTACAACACCTTTGGCCAGAACGACTTCGGTGTTTCGGTGAGCATGAACGAGCATCTGGCGCTGAAGGCCGGCTGGCAGGCGCGTTACAACAGTGACGTGGCCGAGGACAAGCGCAAGACCGATACGCTGACCACGATGAACGTGGTCTACAAGTTCAAATAAGCAGAACGGGCGCGAGGGCGCCCGTTCTTCCTTTTGTAGAGTCGAGCCATGCTCGACTGCTCTTTTCGCAGAGGCGGGCCTGCTCGACGGGCCGGCCAACAGCAGTCGAGCATGGCTCGACTCTACAGATGCGTGGCTCAGACGTTCAGCAGTTCGCCTGCACCGGCATCCAGCAACAGTTTCGCCACACGCTGGCCCAGCGCTTCCGGGTCACTGGCCGGACCCACCGCCTCGGCACGCACCGCACGGCCGTCGCTGGCGCTGCCAACCAACCCCTGCAGGTGCAGGTCGTCGCCCTGCCACTGCGCGATGGCCGCTACCGGCACATGGCAGCTGCCATGCAACGCACGGTTCATCGCCCGCTCGGCCTCCACGCAGGCACGCGTGGCCGCGTCATCAAGCTGGGCGAACAGCGCCATCAGGCGCGCATTGCCACCATCGCACTCCACTGCCACCGCGCCCTGCGCCGGGGCCGGCAGCCACTGCGGCGGCTGCAGGCGCGCGACGATGCGCTCGCCCAGGCCCAGACGCTCCAGGCCGGCTACGGCCAGGACAATGGCGTCGTAGCCACCGTTGTCGAGCTTGGCCAGGCGGGTGTTGACGTTGCCGCGCAGGTCCAGCAGCTCCAGGTCCGGGCGTAGCGCGCGCAGCTGGCCCTGGCGACGCAGCGACGAGGTCCCGACCCGCGCGCCGATCGGCAGCGCGTCCAGCGAGGCGTACAGATTGGAAACGAAGCCATCGGCGGGATCGTGGCGGGTCAGCATGGCCGGCAACGCGAACGGTGTGTCCAGTTCCATCGGCACGTCCTTGAGCGAATGCACGGCGCAGTCGGCCTCGCCACGCAGCATGGCCAGCTCCAGTTCCTTCAGGAACAGGCCCTTGCCACCGATGGCGGCCAGCGAACGGTCGAGCACCTCGTCACCGCGGGTGCTCATCGGCACCAGTTCCACATGCAGGCCGGGATGGGCCTGGCGCAGGCGGGCGGCGACGTGTTCGCTCTGCCAGAGGGCGAGCGGGCTCTTGCGGGTGGCGATGCGGACGGTTTCCATCCGGTCATTATCGCGCCTTCGGCGCGGATACGGCCAACGGCGGAGCCCCTCGTGGCTGGGGCGAACGGCTGGTTCATTGCGCTAGGCCGGGCGGGGTGGCTCGCGGGGGACGCCGTGAATCCGTCCGTGGAGGCTTGGCCGCGGCATCCATGCCGCGGACACCCCCGCGACCCCACCCCGCCCGGCCTCTGACAGCTTCCGTGCGCGTCAGCCACGGAAGATCAAAAGAAAAAGCAGAAGCAAAAGCAACAGCCGACGGCTTCCGGGGTCAGATCCCTTTTCCGCAGGAAAAGGGATCTGACCCCTCTTTCCCCGCCCGATAACAACAATGCCTTTGCCGTCCGACGCTGAAATCTGTCGAAGGCGGAACGGTGTGGGCATGCAGGGGTGTGAGCCGCATGAATGCGGCGACCAAGCCCCCATGGATGGGTTCACGGCGTCCCCTGCATGTCCACACCGTTGCGCCATACGCGCAGCAATACAGAGCCGACCAACCCGCTGTTGCTGTTGCTGTTGATTTCGAAGCAGTCGCGGCCGCAGGCCGCGCGGAACACTCACAGATGCCGCAGTTCCTGCTTCAGCGTCGCCACGCAGCGGCGGCTGACTTCCAGCGGTTGCTTGCCATGACGCAGCATCGCTTGCACCTGGCCGCCCGTGCCACGACGCAGCTCCACCAGCTCATGGCGTGCCACCAGGCAGTTGCGATGGATGCGGATGAAGCGGCTGGCGAACTCTTCTTCCAGCGACTTCAGCGATTCCTCGATCAGGTCCTCGCCGCGCGCGTGGTGTACTACCACGTACTTCTCTTCGGCCTGCAGGTAATGGATGTCGTCCAGCGGAATCAGCCGCAGGCTGCCACGCAGGCGCGCGCACAGCATGCTGCGGGCCTGCTGCCCGCTGTGTTCCTGCGGCTGGCCGTCGCGGCCGGCCAGGAACGTGCGTGCACGCGCAATCGCCGCTGCCAGGCGTTCGGCGCGCACCGGCTTCATCAGGTAGTCGATCGCTGCGGCCTCGAACGCCGACAGTGCATGCGCGTCGTAGGCAGTGCAGAACACCACCGCCGGGCGCGGCTCGAAGCTGGCCAGGTGGCGGGCGGCTTCCAGGCCATCCAGCCCAGGCATGGCGATATCCAGCAGGACCAGGTCCGGCTGCAGCTCCGCGCACGCGTGCAGGGCCTGCTCGCCATTGCCGGCCTCGGCCACCACATCCACGCCGTCCTGCGCGGCCAACAGGCTGCGCAGGCGCTCACGCGCCAGCGGTTCGTCATCGGCGATGACTACCCTCACGATCGTCCCCTCACTGGATCGGCACTGTCACCTGGCAGGCATAGTAGCCCCCGCTCCAGCCAGCCGTCATCCGGGCGGCGCTGCCGAAGCGCCAGGCCAGCCGATGGCCGATGCTGTGCTGGGCATGGCCGGCACCGCGCGCCAGGGCCAGCCCGGGTGCCTGCGGGTCTGGCGCCGGATTGCGCACGCGGATCTGCAGCTCATTGCCCTCGCGCGCCAGCTGCAGCTCGATGGTGCCGCCTTCGGGCAGGCGCGAGATGCCGTGCAGCACGGCGTTCTCCACCAGCGGCTGCAGCACCAGCCTCGGCAATGGCAGGTCCCACGGCAGCGGCTCGTCGCGCTGCCAGCGCACCTGCAGGCGCTCGCCCAGGCGCAGCGATTCGATCGACAGGTAGCGCTCGGCCAGCTCGCATTCGTCGCGCAGGGTGGAATCGCCCTCGCCGGCACCCAGCGCGGCACGGAACAGATCGGACAGATCGAGCACCGCACGTTCGGCCACAGCCGGGTCGCGATGCAGCAGGCTGGCGATCAGGTTCATGCTGTTGAACAGGAAATGCGGACGGATCCGCGCCTGCAGCGCGTCGGCCTGGGCACGGGCATTGGCCTGCACCTGCGCGGCCCAGCGGTCGCTCACGTAGAAATAGCGCAGGGCCAGCGCGGTGATCAGCGCGGTGGTGGCCGCGCTGCCGAGCGTGAAGCGCCAGAAGCTGATTCCCCGAGCAAAGTTGTCCCCCAGCACCGCGTACAGCGCATGCACGATGCCGGCGCAGACCACCGCGATCAGGGTCGCCAGCGTGATCGCCGCGACGGCCCCCAGCAGCTGCGGCAGCCTCGACAGCGCCTGCCGCAGCAGGCACAGGCTGGCGGTCACCGCCAGCGCAAGCCACAACGCGAAGCCGCTGGCCGACAACAGTTCGCCGAAGGTCCAGTGACGGCTGCCATCGGGCGCCAGCGCCAGCACTACCACCACCAGCTCGGCCAGGCCGAGCATCGCCGCCAGCCGCGGCAGGCGGCACAGTTCCGGCATCCACGGCGGCGTGCTGGCCGGGGGCATGGCTCAGGCGACGCCCAGCCGTTCCTGCAGCCAGTCACCCAGCGCCTGGATCTCTTCGGCGCAGACCTGGTGGGCCATCGGGTAGCTGTGCCATTCCACATCCAGGCCCAGCGCCTGCAACGCCTGCGCGCTGTGTACGGCCACCGCCTGTGGAATCACCGGGTCGCTGCTGCCATGGGCCATGAATACCGGCACCTGCACGGCACCGTCAACGCGCTTGGCGCCTTCAGCTTCGGGCAGGTAGGTGGACAACGCAATCAGGCCGGCCAGCGGCGCAGTGCGCGACAGCGCGGCGGTCAGGATGATCGCGCCGCCCTGCGAAAAACCTGCCAGGAAGATCCTTTCCGGCGCGATGCCACGCTCGATCTCGCGGGCGATCAGTGCATCCAGCTGCACCACCGATTCCTGCACGCCGGCCATGTCGGCACGCGAACGGAAATCCATGCCGACGATGTCGTACCAGCCACGCATCGGCACGCCGTTGTTGATCGTGATCGGCCGCACCGGTGCATGCGGGAACACGAAGCGCAGCGCCGGCCAGTGCGGGCGCACCAGTTCCGGCACGATCGGCGCGAAGTCATGGCCGTCGGCACCGAGGCCGTGCAGCCAGATCACCGACCACTGCGGCGAGGCGCCGGTTTCCTGTTCCACCGTTTGCAGCATGATGCGGCTCCTTCAAGTTCGAGCCGCATTATGCCGCTGGCGCAGGCGGATCAGTACAGCGGCGGTTGCTCGGCGGCTTCCCGGCGCAGTTGTGCCGCACGCACCAGCACCGGCGGCGGGATGTTCTCCTCGGGGATATCGAGCAGCCCAAGACGGTGCAGGAAGGCACCCGGGCCGCGCGAGGAGGTCAGCGCCACCACCGGCACCGCCAGCACCATGCCGATCACCACCGGTGCCATCCAGGCTGCCAGCGACGGCGACACCGCCCAGGCCAGCACGCCCATGAACGCACCAAACACGCCGAGGCCGCCGTAGCCACGGATCAGTGCCATCCATGAAATGCCGCCGTCGTCACGCTGCTGCGCATCCCAGCCGGAATCGCGGCCGGACAACACTTCAGCGACGCCGCGCGACTGCACGTACATCACCACCGGTGCCATCAGCGCGGCCAGTACGGTTTCCACCAGCATCGAGACGAACGCGCGGATCGCACCACCACAGCCACGGCGGTCGACCGGGTCCAGCAGCATCGCCAAGTAGCCCAGCACCTTGGGCAGCAGCAGCACCGCCATGGTCGCCGCGAACAGGCGGACCACCTGCTCCTCATCCTGGGCGCGCCAGTACACGCTCGGTGACAGGTGCAGCAGGGCATTGAAATCGATGCCCTCCTGGAACAGCGGAATGGCGATGCCGATCAACATCAGCATCGCCCACATCGGTGCGGTGAAGTAATGGCCGATGCCGATCAGCATGTGGGTACGGCTGATCCAGTGCAGGCCACGGCTGCCGACCACCTTGCCATGCTGCAGGTTGCCCTGGCACCAGCGGCGGTCGCGCACCAGCAGGTCGGTCAAGGTCGGCGGCCCTTCCTCGTAGCTGCCGCCGAGGTACGGCACCATGTGCGCGGCCCAGCCGCCGCGGCGCATCAGTGCCGCTTCGACGAAATCATGGCTGAGCACGTGGCCGCCGAACGGCTTGCGCCCCGGCAGCGCCGGCAGGCCGGCGTGGTCGGCAAAGGCACGGGTGCGGATGATCGCGTTGTGACCCCAGTAGTTGCTCTCAGCGCCATGCCACCAGGCCACGCCACGGGCGATCACCGGGCCGTACACGCGGCCGCCGAACTGCTGCATGCGGGCGAACAGGGTGCGGCCACCAATCACCGACGGCAGGGTCTGGATCAGGCCCACATCGGCGTTGTGTTCCATGCCGGCCACCAGGCGCACGATGCTGTCGCCGGTCATCAGGCTGTCGGCGTCGAGGATCAGCATCTGCGGGTAGGCCCCACCGAAGCGGCGGACCCAGTCGGCGATGTTGCCGGCCTTGCGCCCGCTGTTGTCGCCACGGCGGCGATAGAACAGCCGCGCCCGGCCGTCCGGTACGCGATCGCGCAGCTCGGCGAACACCTGTTCCTCGGCGCGCGCGATGTCCTCGCGGCGTGTGTCGCTGAGCACGAAGAAGTCGAAGCGCTCCAGCTGGCCGGTGGCGGCCACTGATTCGTAGATGGCCTGCAGGCCGGCCAACAGGCGACGCGGGTCTTCGTTGTAGGTCGGCATCAGCAGCGCGGTGCGGCTGTGCACGGTTGGCAGCGGCTTGTCCGGGTCGATGCCGAGGCGGTAGCCACGATCGAACACGGCGGTCAGGAAGCCGGCCAGGGCGCTGGCGAAAGACAGCGCGATCCAGGCGAACAGGCCGACAAACAGGACCAGCAGGCAGGCTTCGAGCACGCTGATGCCATTGGCCGACAGCACCCGCCACATCATCCGGGTGGCGATGGCGGTCATCGCCAGCGTGCCGCCGAAGATATAGAACCGGCGCAGGCCGATCAGCCGCGGCGAGGTGCGGTGACGGCGGACCTTCAGTTCGCCTGCGCGCAGGGTCTGCTCGGGCATCTGCAGCGGCGACTCGGCCGGCAGCAGCGCCCACCCGGCGTCGAGCCCGGGTGCCTCCGCGCCTGCGTGGATGGTTTGCCCCCCCATCACCGCTTACTCCCCACGATCGGCACGGCCGGCCGTCCCGGCCGGGCTGCATGCACGAAGGTTCCCGGCGCGCCTTCCCGGCGCCCGCACTTGTCCTGGCTGTGTCGGCGCTGGGCCACACAGTCGATGTCTGTCACTACCGGAACCCACACGATCTCCAACGGGGCGGAATCGAAAATGCGGCCCAGTCTAGGGCGCCGGATGTAAGCCGCGTGCGAAGGTCTACGCCGGGATTTATCCCCATTCAGCAAACAGCAGGCGTGCCGTGGCGGCGCAGGAGGTTGTCACTTCGTCACCGGGGGTACTGGATCGTAACAAACGCGAACGGTTATCATTTCATTAACCAGGCAGGTCACCGTCTTCCGCACGGCACAGACCCACCCAGCTGCGCCGTACACACCGCGCGCCGACGACCCAGGGAAGGGGCTGCCTGCTGTCCGCTGCACCTGCTGCTTCCACCGGGTCCCTTCTCTCTCCCATGGAAGCCGTCATGTCCCTGCCGTACCCTTTCCGCTCCGCGCGCCTGCCGCGTACCCGCCTGGCCACTGCCCTGGCCACTGCTTGCCTGCTGGCCCTGCCCGGGCTGGCTGCCGCTGAGGCCAGCGCCGATGCCTCCACCAAGGATCTGGATACCGTGGTGGTCACCGCCTCGGGCACCCAGCAATGGATCAAGGATGCGCCGGCCAGCATCAGCGTGATCAGCCGCGAGGACATCGAGCGCCAGCCGGTGCACGACCTGGCCACTCTGCTCAGCCGCGTGCCGGGCGTGACCGGCGGCCTCAGCGCCGCGGGCGAACAGTCCAAGATCAAGCTGCGCGGCATGCCCTCCAATTACACGCTGGTGCTGGTGGACGGCAAGCGCATGGGCAGTTCTGCCTCCACCAACTACCGTCCCGACCTGGGCCGCCAGGACCTGAACTGGATCTCTCCCGACCAGATCGAACGCATCGAGGTAGTGCGCGGCCCGATGTCGTCGCTGTATGGCTCTGACGCGATGGGCGGCGTGATCAACATCATCACCAAGCGCATCGGCGATGACTGGAACGGCAGCGCCACCCACAGCTACACCCGCCCGGGCGACGGCAAGCGCGGGGATACCCAGCAGATCGGCGCGACGTTCTCCGGCCCGCTCGGCGAGCGCTTCGGGCTGCGCATCGGCGCCAACAGCATGCGCCGCGACTCGGACCGCTCCAACGGCGGTGTCTACGGCAACGCCTACGCCGGCGAGAAGGACCGCAATGTCGACGCGCTGCTGCAGTGGAGGCTCAGCGATGCGCAGGAACTGTCGCTGGAGGCCGGCCACGGCGTGCAGCAGGCCTTCATCGATGCATCGCTGGAGAGGCAGGACGAAGGCGCCTGGGGTGCCAGTGAACTCAAGCGCAGCTCGCTGGCACTCAGCCACGATGGCAAGTGGCGTTTCGGCAACTCGAAGCTCAGCGCCTACTGGACCGAGTACAGGAACGACATCGGTGCCACCGGCCGTTCCGAGGCCACCGATACGATCATCGAAGGCAGCCTGACCACGCCCTTCACCCTTGGCGTTGAACACCAGTTCGCCGTGGGCGGCCAGTGGAAGCGTCAGGAGCTGACCAACACCGACACCATCGGCCGCGCGCCGATCGACTACGCCGGCAACGCGGTCAGTGGCTCGGACCTGGAGGTCGATACCTGGGCGCTGTTCGTCGAGGACGAACTGAAGCTGCACCGCACCCTGGCGCTGACGCTGGGCGCACGCCTGGACCACCATGAGACGTTCGGCGGCCACGTCAGCCCGCGAGCCTACCTGGTCTGGCATCCGGCCGAGCAGTGGACGATCCGCGGTGGCGTTTCCAAAGGCTTCCGCGCGCCCAGCCTGACCGAGAATTCGCCCAGCGCGGCCACCCAGTCCGGCGGCCGCGGCTGCACTTCGCTGATCCCGTTCGGCTATACCCGCGGCGGCTGCTACATGGCCGGCAACCCGGACCTGGACCCGGAAACCAGCACCAACCGCGAGATCGGCATCAGCTTCGACAACGACCTGGTCGATGCGGGCCTGACCTACTTCCATACCGACTTCAGGAACAAGATCGAGTACGCGCCGCTGGGCCGGTTCAACGGCATCTGGTGGACGCGCATGAGCAACGTGCAGCGCGCCCGTACCAGCGGCATGGAAGGCAACCTCAACTTCCGTTTCGGCGAGCACTGGCGCTGGCGCACTTCGGCCACCTGGATGAAGGAGGCCAAGAACCTGACCACCGGCAGGAACCTGATCGATACGCCGGAATTCTCCGGCTACTCGTCGCTGGACTGGGCGCCCAACACGGTGTTTTCCAGCAGCCTGTCGGCGCAGTACACCGGCAAGCAGACCGGCACCGCCACGACGTTCCTCAAGGCCTACACCCTGTATGACCTGACCGCGGCATGGAACCTCAACGAGGTGCTGACCCTGCGCGGCGGCGTCAGCAATCTGGCCGACAAGAAGCTGTATGCCGAAGGCTCCACCGACTACTTCGTGGCCGGACGCAGCTATTTCCTGAGCATGACCGCGCGGTTCTGACCGCCGGCGCGCGCCGCGATCGCGCTGGCGGCTGGCCAGCGCGATCGGCCGTGTTGCGGATTACTCGCTCTGCAGCGCGGCCGGTGCCGCATCCTGCGTGGCGGCCGTGCGCGCACGGTCCATCGCCACCGCCAGTTGCTGGCGAGCGAGCAGTTGTTGTGCCTGCACCACTTCAGGTGTCGGCAGGAGCACCGGTCCCGGTGCGTTTTCCGGTGTAGCAGGTGTGGTCATGCAACCTCCATGGACATCCCGCTGCCACCCAGATCCAGCAGGGGCGGCAGCGGAACTGCGCACCCTATCCTAAAAACAAGGCGGATGGGTGACGGTGCGGCGCCCCGCCACACCACGTGGAACACGGCAGGCGTCACATTTTTGACGCCGAAGCTTGGATCCTGAATAGGACTTGCCCTATCATGAAAACGTTTTCCAACAGGGATGTTTCCCATGAATACCACTGACCTGTCCCAGTTCAGCCCGAAGTGGCAGTTCCGCTTCAACTTCTTCCGCCAGCACGGCGCCCCCAAGAATCCCGGCTTCAAGCAGGCCTGGAAGGCGCTGTCCTTCGGTGACCGCCTGAAGATCAACCTGAACTTCTTTGCGTTGTTCTTCGGCGCCATCTACCTGTTGATCCTGGGCATGTGGCGCAAGGCACTGGTGCTGATCGGCATCAACATCGTGCTGGCCATCGTCTCCATGTTCCTTCCGGACGTCGTGGGGCGGATGCTGTTCATCGCCATGAACCTGCTGGTCGCCTCCAGCACCAACTACAGCTATTACCTGGAGAAGGTGGAAGGACGCGCCAGCTGGAACCCGTTTGAAGGCATGTTCTGAGCCCTCAGAACTGCGCAGGGATGCGCGGCAAGGATGCAATCGACGCCCGGCCCCCGCCGGGCGTCTTCGTTTGCGGGGTCAGGCCGCGCGGCGTGCCACGGCTGCCGGTTCGGCGTGCAGACGGAAGCGCGAGACCGCCACCGCCAGCTGCTCGGCCTGTTCTTCCATCGCCCGCGCGGCGGCACTGGCTTCCTCCACCAGCGCGGCGTTCTGCTGGGTGGTTTCGTCCATCTGCACCACGGTCTGGTTGACCTGCTCGATGCCGGCCGACTGCTCGCGTGATGCGGCCGAGATCTCGGCCATGATCTCGTTGACCCGACCGACCTGACCCACGATCTCCTGCATGGTGCGGCCCGCGCCGTGCACCAGCTGCGCACCGGCACCGACCTGCGCCACCGAGGCGTCGATCAGCGCCTTGATTTCCTTCGCAGCGCCCGCCGAGCGCTGTGCCAGCGCGCGCACTTCGCTGGCGACCACGGCGAAGCCACGGCCCTGCTCACCGGCACGCGCCGCTTCCACCGCCGCGTTCAACGCCAGGATGTTGGTCTGGAACGCGATGCCATCGATCACCGAAATGATCTCGGCAATGCGCTGCGAAGAGGATTCGATCTGCTCCATGGTCTGCACCACCTGGCTGACCACTTGGCCGCCTTCGCTGGCCACGCCGGCCGCGGAACCGGCCAGGGTATTGGCCTGCAGCGCATGGTCTGCATTCTGGCGCACCGTGGAGGTCAGCTCCTCCATCGAGGCCGCGGTCTCTTCCAGGTTTGCCGCCTGCTGCTCGGTGCGGCGCGACAGGTCACTATTGCCCGCGGCAATCTCACCCGCCGCCAGCCGGATGCTGGCCGCCGACTGCTGGATCTGTCCGACGATCTGGGTCAGCTGCTGCACGGTGCTGTTGGCGTCGTCGCGCATCACCGCGAACACGCCGTGGAAGTCGCCCTGCATGCGCGCGCTGAGGTCGCCTGCGGCGATCGCGCGCAGCAGCGTCGACAGCTCGGCCAGGTTGTGGTCGCTGACCTGCATCATGGTGTTGAGGGTTTCCACCATGCGGCGGAAGTCGTGGTCGAAGCGCAGCGTGTCGCCGCGCACCGCGAAATCACCGGCTGCGGCGGCTGCGGCCAACTGCTGGATCTGCTCATTGATCGCGGCCAGGTTGCTCTTGGTGGTGGCCATTGCAGCGGTGAAGACCGCCTTCTCGCCCGGCAGCGCTTCCATGTCCACGCTGAGGTCGCCCACGGCGTAGCGCTGCATCACTTCAACCAAGCGCTGGGTGACTGCATTGCTGGACGCCACCAACTGGTTGCTGTCGGCCACCATGCGACCGTATTCGCCGGGGAACGCCGAGGCATCCATGCGGTAGCTGAGCTCTCCGGCATCGTGGCGGCGCGCCATCTCCGCCTGCGCAGCCATCACCGCCTGCAGCTGGCCGCGCATGCCCTGCATCGCTTCCAGCAAACGCCCCACTTCATCGTCGCTGCGTGCCGGCAGGGTGCTGTCCAGCTTGCCCGCGGCGACATCGCCGGCCACACGCACGGCTTCGGCCAACGGGCGGATCGCCAACCGGCGCAGCAGCACATAGACACCGGCACTCAGCGTCAGCGCGGCCACCACGCCAACCAGCAGGGTCAGCCACAGAAGCTGACGCGCCTCGGCCACGATCACCGCATGCGGCATCACCACGCCCAGCGCGAAGCGCTGAGGGGCGTCGCCCACGCGCAGCGGCACATACACGCGCACATTGCCGGCCGCATCGGGGCTGAAGGCCTCGAACGGACGATCGGCGGCGATGTCGGCCAGCATGCTGCGGGTCAATGCATCGTTGCGCGGCTTGCCGATCTCGGCGGCATTGGCCGAAGCCAGCACCACGCCCTTCGGCGACAGTAGTTCGACGCGGCCGGCCCCCATCGGCTTCAACGTGGCCAGGTGCTTCTGCAGCGCTGCCAGCGAAAAGTCCACGGTGAACACGCCAAGGAACCTGCCGTTCTCGATGATCGGCGTGCTCAGCGTACTCATCAGCACCTGCTGCCCGGCGATGTCATAGGCATAGGGTTCGCTGACCTTCGGCAGCTTGTCGCGGCTGGGCACCATGTACCAGTCACCCGAACCGCTGGCGGTCTCGGTGTAGTCGGTCATCGTCGACTGCTGCGGCTTGCCGTCGTGCCAGGCCCAGTAGCTCATGTAACGACCGGTAGCATCGTGCGCTTCGGTGTTGACGAACTCTGCATCCTTGCCGTCGAAGGCATCGGCCTCCCACATGGTGCTCTTGCCCAGCCACTCCGGGTGGGTACGCAGCTGTTCGCCAAGCACTGCCGCCAGGCTGGCGCGATCGGGCACGTCACCGCGCGCGCGCTGGGCGAGCACGGTTTCGACCATGGCATCGTTGCTGGCGAAGGCGGTGCCCAGGTCGGCCGAAACCTGGCGCGCTTCGGCGTTGGCCTCGCTGGTCATGGTCTGGCGCGAGGCGCTGATCAGACTGGCGCTGGCCTGTCGGTAGATCAGGAATGCGGTCAGGCCGAAGCACAGCAGTGCGATCACAGCGGTGCCCAGCATCAGCTTGTGGGCAATGCTGCCCGGGCGGCGGGCAGCGGCGGAGCGGGAAGGAGGCATGGAAAGGTCCGCAAGGCAGTTCAGGACGACCGGCGCCGCGAAGGCACCGCGCAGGCGCGCGATCCATCGCGCAGGCCACCGGCCGCCGGGTCGTGCCCGGCACTGGAAGCGCACCGGGTTAGCGGCCGCCTGCCAACGAGGTTGAGGCGGCGGGCCTGCACATTCCTGAACCTGCTCAGGGTCGGGTCAGGAAGCCGCCCCGTTGCCGCCCTATTCGGCCACGCGGTCCTTGATCCATTGCGCCCGCGGCAGAACTTCGATGCTGCCAGCGGCGTACTGCTGCAGGACATCGTCCGGCCCAAAGCGCGGCTGCCAGCCCAACGTCCTGCGCATACGGGCGCTGTCGTAGACGCGATCGATGCTGAGCGGCAACGGCCAGCGGCGGCGCTCGAACTCGGCCAGCAGCTGTGGCGCGCGACGGGCCAGCACGTTGCGCGGCTGGGTCGCCAGTTCCAGGCAGTCATCGCGCTGGAACGGCGTCGGAGCGCAGGCAATGTAGCGCGCGAAGGCCGCGCCCTCATCGTGCAGCAGCGCGGCGTGCGCGCTGGCCACGTCGCGCGCGTCGATGCCACGGTGCAGGCGGAACATCGCCATCCGCTCCGGTGGCTCGGGGAAGCAGCGGGCCATGCGCAGCACGCGCACGCTGAAGCCCGGCGCGGCGGCAGCTTCAGCCAACGCCTCTGCCTGCAGCTTGCTGCGATGGTAGATGGTGCGCGGCAGGGGTTCGGTGTCCTCGTCGATCCAGCGGCAGCCGCCGGCCACCACCGCGTGACCATAGAGCGCGGTGGTGCTGGTCAGCACGAAGCGCCGTGCACCGGCCTCGCGCGCCGCCTGCAGCAGGTGCGCGGTGGCGTCCACATTGATCTGCTGGAACACCGCATCCGGCACCAGCCCGACGTGCGGGGCGTGCAGCGCCGCAGCATGGATGACCGCGTCGACGCCCTGCACCGCCCGCGTGACCGCATGACGGTCGGTGACATCGGCGATGATGCGCGTAGTGGCGAACGGACTGCGATCCAACCCCACCACTTCATGGGCCGCCGCCAACGCGCCGAAGATCGCACGCCCGATCCGCCCGGAACTGCCGGTCAACAGAATCTTCATTGAGTCCATTCACTCGAAGCGCCCGGGAACTACCGGGATGCTTCGATTCTAGGCATGCAGCATGTCGTCTGCGATAGGGCGCGGTTGCAATTGTGCGTTCATTTCTGCAATGCCGATCGGGCCAGCAACTGCCGCGCGACGAACAGCGGATCGTCACCGCCTGCTGCATCAGGCGTGACACCGGTACGTTCCCAGTTGCTACCGGTACGCAGGTTGATCGGCTGCCGGTCGGGAATGCTGATCTGATAGCCATCCGGCAGCAGCACAGGATCATCGAACATATGTGCCGCGCCCCCACTTCGACTACCAACGACACGTGCCCGCCCCTGCGCCTGCAGCGAGTACGCGACAAATTCCGCGGCCGATCCGGTACGGCGGTCGATCAGGATCACCAACGGCTTCAGGTACGGCGGAAGGCTCGCTGGCGGCAGTGGCACGGGAGTACGCCGTCCACGTTGCTCCAGCACCTGCACTGCGGTGACATCTAACTCCAGCAGGGTACGCACCAGCAGGTCCGCACTGCCGTCATCGCCCCCCCCCGTTCTGGCGCAGGTCCAGCACCAGGCCATCGGTGTCGGCCAGCAGGGTGAAAGCTGCGGCCAGCTTCGGCCGGGCCAGATCGAGCGGATAGAAGGTGCTCAGGCGCAGGTAACCGATATTGCCCTCCAGCACCCGCACCTCGCGCACGCCCGCACCCGTGCTGCGCGCATCCGCGCGCCAGGCCATCAGCCAGTCGTCCTGGTCGCCGCTGGCATCCACCCGCTCGACATGGAAGTGGCCATCGAACACGTCCAGATCCTGGTTCAGGCGTGCGCTGAACGCCTTCGGGTCCGCGCAGCTGTCCACATAGCGCTGCTGGCTGGACCAGCCGCGCACCGCCTCGGCAATGCGCGCGCCCTCGGCCACGTCCAGGTACTGCGCCTGTATCGCCGTGGCCGCCGCCTGCAGCACCGCGTCCTGGGCCGGGCAGGACGCCGCCAGCAGCGCGCCCAGCATCCACGAAACCGCCATGACCGCACCCCCGTTGATGATATATAAGTACTTATATATCATCGCCTCCATGGATCTCCAACACGCCACGCTGGGGACGCTGCTGCGGGCCCTGCTCGACCAGCTCGACCCGGCGGTCGAGCAGGCCTACCGCCACCTGAAGCTGGACTACCGGCCGCGCTACACCCCAGTGCTGCGCACGCTGATGGCGCAGGGCCCCTGCCGCATCAAGGACCTGGCACTGGCCTGCGGACTCAGCCATTCGGCGCTCAGCCAGACGGTTTCAGCGATGGTCCGCGACGGTTGGCTGCACGCTGCGGTCGGTGAAGACAGCCGCGAGCGCATCCTGCAGTTGAGCCCGCGCGCGCTGCAGGCGTTGCCGGCGCTGCAGGCGCAATGGCAAGCCACGGCGCGCGCGGCGCGCAGCCTCGATGCCGATCTTGGACAGCCGTTGGAGCAGGTGCTGCGCGACGCACTGCAGGCGCTTGAGCAGCGGCCGTTCGCGCAGCGACTGCGCGACACACCGCAGGGCTGAGGCGCCTACTGCTCCGCCGCCATCTCGATCTCACTCAGGAAGGTCCAGCTGCCATTGGCCAACCGCAGCTCCAGCGTGCGGCACTGCGCAGCCATCGGCGCGGCATTGCCCAGCACGTATTCCTCTTCGGTCGAACCGCTCAGCCCTGCCTGGGTGAATGGTGCCGACAGCACGCCGATGCGGGTTGCGGCAGTGCCCGGCTCAGCGCACATCACCTCCACCGACGTCGGCGTGACGATGCCCCACGCCGGGCGGGTCATCGTATGCAGGCCGATCCAGTCCACCCGCCTGCGTTGGCCCAGGTCGATGGTGATGCTGACGTTGCCATGCACGCCCACCCAGCCGGCATCCATCGGATTGCGCGGATCTCCCACGCGGCGATCAAACAGCTCGTGACCGCTGCTGTCGGGATAGTTCGCATCTGGCGCTACGCTGTAGCTGTAGGTGGTCTGCACCGGATCGACACTGTAGGACGCACCGAGGCCATACAACCCGCGATAGGTGTTCATCAGCCGCGGCGATTCGCCATAGCCCTGGCCGGGGCCGACCACCTCGGACATGTGGTACTGGTTGAGCCAGGCAACGCGCTTGCCGGCCGAGCGCGCACTCCACAACTGCTGGTTGATGCGCTGTACCGAGGCCGGACGATAGGCGCCGGACAGTCCATTGCCGGTGTCCAGGAACAAGGGACTGCCATGGTTGAACAGTTCGATGTCGGCCCACAGGCCGCTGGCACCCAGCGCCGCCGACAGCGCCTCGTAATACGCCTCGGTGGAATGGCCGGCGCGATCCCACTGGAACAATCGGGCATGCGAGGCGGCACCGATGCCATCCTGCCAGATCTGCACGTCCACGCCGGTGGCCGTACGGAACTGCACAGCAGCCCGGCCCACGCTGGCCGGATCAACGGTGGATGACGCAAGGTAGGGTGCCGCCATCACCGGCCGCGAAGGTGTACTGCCTTTGAGCGCCGCCACGATCGCGCGGTAGAACGGCGCGCGATCAGCCGGCACCTGTGCCGGCTCGTCGGTGATGTACCAGCCTGCGAACGCCGGATGCGATCCGTACTGCTGGCCAAGCTGGGCCAGCGACTGCGCCGCATCCTGTGCCACGGCCGTTGCGTTCTGGCCTTGCCAGAAGGTGGCGCACTGCCCCGAGCTGTAGGTGGTGCCGACCACGACCTTCATGCCGCGCGCGGCTGCCGCGTCGAGCACAGTGCCGAGCTTGCCGGGAAAGCCGGCAATCCATTCGAAATCCTGCACGCCGCTGGCGCATCCCACGCCAGCACGGGTGGCACGCAGCTGACCGAGGATGATCGTGTCGTTGCCCAGGTCCTGCAGCTCATCCAGGAACAGCGGCAACTGCGATGCCGGCAGTTGTTCGTCGGTGGCCGAATAGCCGACGTGGACAAAGCTGCCGGACAACAGGGGGCTGGCTGCATGGACGGGGGCGGCACAGGCCAGCAATACGATCACTCCAATCCTGTTCATGTTCTACGTCCCTGTCGTGGCCAGCCGAGTGGCGTTGTTGCGCATGCTATCAACAGCGGCGGTGACCTCGGTTGAGCGAAAGCGCTTCCGGGTTGCAGCACCCGCCTGAATGGCTGCGCCATCAGCCCCGTGCGCAGGGCGCGTGAAAGCTGTGGCGAAGATGGCGACCTGGACTTAGCGTGCGATGGCCAAGCATGGATGCTGTCGTCTACGAAGGCGGCGTCCACACTGCAGGAGATTTCACATGACTGAGCAGAACCCGCGCAGCTCCAACCGGGGCTTCGCATCAATGGACCAGGACAAGCAGCGCGCGATCGCTGCCAAGGGCGGGCGGGCCGCGCACGCCTCCGGCAACGCGCACGAATTCAGTCCGGCCGAAGCACGTGTCGCAGGCCGCAAGGGCGGCGAGGCGATCAGCCGCAACCGCCAGCACATGGCCGCGATCGGTCGTGAAGGTGGACACGCTCGCCACGCCAATGCGCGCCAGCAGCAACAGCAGCAACAGGAGACCGAACGCACGACAGAGGGCCCGCAACGCCAGCAGGGCTGAATGCCGCGCGTCAGGCCGGTGCGCGCTGCCGATACAGACCCAGCGCCACAAGCAGGGCCAGCGCACCGGCCACCGCCATCGCCCAGCCGAAACCACTGGCCATCGCACTGCGATACCACGCCAGCATCTGCGGCGTGGCGTGCGTCGAGCTCGGTTGCAGGATCATTTCGCGCGCCTGTGCCACCAGCCCCCGCTGCCCGGCCGCCTGTGCGGAAGTAGCGAACTGTTGTACGGCGCGCTGGCCCATCAGGCTGCCCAGCAGCGCGATGCCCAGGCTCATGCCTGCCTGGCGCAATGCGTTCATCGTGGCTGAAGCGATACCCGCGCGCTCGACCGGCGCGCTGGCCATGACGGCCATGCCGGTCGCCGGCACTGCCAGCCCCATTCCAACGCCAAGCAGCACCAGTACAGCACTGGCATAGGCACGTGAAGTAGCCGGTTCAAACGTAGCCATCGCGCACAGCGCTGTCCCGGCCAGGGCGTAGCCCAGCGCCAGCGCGGCATGCAGCCCGAGGTGGGCGACCAGACGACCGAACAACAGCGAGACGACACCCATCAACAGGAACTGCGGCGCCAACTGGGCGCCGGCCTGCGCAGCGCTGTGCCCCTGCGCCTGCTGGAAGAACAGCGACAGGAAGAACAGGCTGGCATAGGCAGTGAAGCCCAGCACGAACGATGCCAGGTTGAACATGCCGAAGCGGCGGTCGGCAAACAGGTCCAGCGCCAGCAGTGGGCGTGCCACGCGGCGTTCGACGATGCCGAACAGGATCAGTCCAGCGGCTGCGACGCCCAACGCCAGCAGCGTCACCGGGGCCAGCAGGCCATGCGCGCCGATCGCGATCAGCCCGTAACTCAGCGCACCCAGCGCGACGATGCTGAGCAGCTGCCCGGCAGGGTCCAGTGCAGCGTGCTGCGGATGCCGCCGCTCCGGAATTCCCCAGGCGCCCAGCGCCAGCGCAAGCAGGCCCAGCGGCAGGTTGATCAGGAAGATGCTGGGCCATCCGGCGCGCTGCACCAGCACGCCCCCCAGCAGCGGGCCCAGCACCAGGGCCAACGCACTGAACGCCGACCAGCCGCCGATCGCGCGTGCGCGTAGTCGCGCGTCGGGGAAGGCGTGGCTGAGGATCGGCATGGCGCTGGGAATCAACAATGCGCCCGCGATGCCCTGCACTGCGCGTCCAGCCACCAGGGTCGCAAGAGTGTTGGCACAGGCGCAGAGCAACGAACCAAGAGTGAAGGTGGCGACGCTGATCAACCACATCCGCCGATGACCGTAACGGTCCCCGAGCGGCCCTGCCGACAGCATCAGCGCCGACAACGCGATCGCATACGCATTGATCACCCATTGCAGCCCGGCCATGTCAGTGCTCAACGCCTGCTGCAGGGTGGGTAGCGCGACGTTGACGATGCTGATGTCCAGCGAGGCGAGAAACGTGCCGAGGTAGGCGGCCAACACCAGGGCCGGACGTTGGAAACGTTGCATGTGTGGATCCCGGGGGAGGACGTGCGCGCATCGTAGCTACTGACTGACCGTCGGTCAATGACCGGCGGTCAGTCAATGCCGAAGGACAGCTAGAATGGCTACCGTCGCACCCGAACCTTGCCCACCATGCAGACCCCAGCTGTCGCCAGGCCTCGCACCAAGCCCGCGGAAACCCGTCAGGAAGAACTGATGGACGCCGCGCAGGCACTGTTCCTGTCAAAGGGGGTAGACGCCACCACCATCAGCGACATCGTCGCCGCGGCTGATGTGGCCAAGGGCACCTTCTATACCTACTTCGCCTCGCGCACCGAGATCCTGCAGGCGCTGGCACAACGCTACACGCGGCAGTTCATGGAAGCGGTCGACCAGGCCGTGCAGCAACACCCCGCCGGCGATGGCGTGGCACGCCTGCGTGCCTGGATCCGTACCAACATCGAGCTCTACGTGCGCACCCACGCGCTGCACGATGTGGTGTACGCCAACCATCATCACCACCAGCGCGGCAACGCCGAACGCAATGCAATCCAGCGGCACCTGCTGGGCATCCTCGAAGCGGGCAACGCGGCCGGTCTGTGGCAGCTTCCGGCGCCGCAGGTTACCGCCTCGTTGATCTATGCCGGCGTGCACGGCGCTACCGACGACCTGATCGCCACACCGGCACAGGATGCCGACGCGTTCATCGAAGCCGTGCAGGCCGATTGCCTGCGCATGGTCGGCGTGCCACCGGCCGGTGCCAAGCGGCGCTGACGAACCGTCTGTCGCTCAGGTGTGGGCGAGGATGTTCAACAACCGCCCGAAGGGGTCACGGACGAAGAAGCGGCGCACGCCCCAGGGTTCATCGGCCGGGCCATATTCCAGCGGGATGCCGGCCGCGCGCATCCGTTCCAGTACCTGCTGCAGATTGTCCACTTCGATCGACAGGTCCGGCACTGTGGTGCCGGAACCCCCTTCACTGGCAAAGCTGATCTGCGCCAGCGCGCTGCCCTCACCGCCATGGGTGACGATCCAACCGTGGTCCATCACCACCGGCATGCCCAGCAGTTCGCCATAGAACGCTGCGGCACGCGCAGGGTCAGGCGTGGCGATGTTGGCGACGACACGTTTGACGGCCATGGCACTCCTCTGCCCATGAAGACATGCCGAGACTACCGTATCGATGCCGGCATCCTCGATTGAAACAGAAGAGCCCCGTCGATGACGGGGCTCCATAGAACGCAACGCTCAAACGGCGCGACTCACACGCCCATGCACAGGTCGACCACGCAGGTGTTGTACGCCTGCTGGCATTCACCGGCATCGGCACCACTGGCCAGGCACATCTGGTAAGCCCGCCAGCACGGCTTGTCGCAGGGCTCGACCGGCCCTGCCACCGCCACCGAACCAGTACATGCCAGCGCGAACACAGCCCCTGCGATCACTTTCCTGAAAACTCGCATTGCATCACTCCCTGATAGGCCTGGTGAGCCCAGGCTGGGTCACGGTAGCGGGACCGCAGGGAGACGAAGTGAAAGCCGATGTCACCCAATCTTAACCTGTTCATTAAATTTTCTTCACGCCACTGGGGGTGATCGGCGCGCTGCGGGGTTAACGGCCTTTGATGTCCGTCAATCAAGGAAGTTGTCTGATGAATCACCCGCTGTACGGCCGTTCGTCCCGCTCCCTCTCACATCGCCCGCTGGCGCTTGCCGTCGCCAGCTCGCTGTTGCTGGCCACCGCACTCCCGGCCATGGCCAGCGAATCATTCGATGCCTGGCAGCAGCAGCGCCAACTGCAGGCCGCGTGGGCGCAGCCCACACCGCTGGCGAGTTCATCGACCGACGCGAACCTGTCGGCCGCAACACCCGTAGCAGCAGCCAGCGCCACGTCGATTCCCGGTAAGCCAGGTGATCCGGCCAGCTGGCGCACGAACGAATTCAACGCCGACTGGGGACTGGCCGCGACCAACGCAGACCACGCCTATGCGCGGGGCCTGACCGGTACCGGCATCCGCCTGGGTGTGTTCGACAGCGGCACCGGCCTGGACCATCCAGAGTTCGCCGGGAAGAACCATCGCAGCATCCACATTGCCGACTTGCTGGCCGACGGTTCGCACTGCACCAACACCACACAGCTCACGGGTCCCGGCGCCTGCTTCTCCAGCGATGGCGACGACGTGCAGGTAAGCTACGTCGGCTTCAACGCCAACGTCCCACAGAACATTCGCGACCTGATCATGGCCGGCCCCTATGTTCAGCCCGGCATCGGCTTTGAAGTACACGGCACCCATGTGGCCGGCACCATCGCCGCCAACCGCGACGGCAATGGTATGCATGGGGTCGCCTTCGGGGCGGATCTCAGCGTCGCCCGCCTCTTCTTCAACAGCGCCAGCGAATGGCAGCGTACGGCAACCGGCTATTCGGTGGTCTCACTGGGTAGCGTTGGCCCCGATTCGTCCGCCGTGGTCGACATGTACGCCCAGATGAACGCCCAGGGCGTGCGCGCGGTCAACCATAGCTGGGGTCTGAGTAATGAGCCCAATGCGGTACTGATGGATCAGATCTACAACGATCCGGATGATCGCGATTACCTCGCAACCTATGCCGACGGATCCCGCGCCAATGGCATGATCCAGGTCTGGGCAGCGGGAAATTCGCCTGCACGCGATGTTGCGGCTCCCGTATCGGCCAGCCCGATCGCCGGCATGTATGCCACCCTTCCGCGTGCCTTCGCTGACATCGAGAAGTACTGGCTCAGTGTCGTCAACGTCGGCCAGGATTTCACGCTCAGCCTGACCTCCAACAAGTGCGGCCTCAGCGCCAACTGGTGCCTGGCCGCTCCCGGCTCAGGCATCAACTCCACAGTCTATGGCGATGATTCCGCAGTGGCGGCGGCGCTGGGCGTGGATGCCAACGGCAATCTGTCGCTTGACGTCACCCAGCGTGTGCCCACCTACGGCTATGGGTTGCTCAGCGGCACCTCGATGGCCGCACCGCACGTCACCGGTGCGCTGGGCCTGTTGTTCGAACGCTTCCCCTATCTGGACAGCGCACAGGTCCGCGACGTGCTGCTGACCACCGCGCGCGATCTGGGCGCACCGGGCATCGACGAGATCTACGGCTGGGGCCTGATGGACCTGCGCAAGGCCATCGAAGGCTATGGCTCGCTGCGCGTGGATACCTACGTGGTGATGAACCAGAAGGCTGGTGGCCTGAAGGTGTGGGAGGGCGATGCCTGGGATGACTGGACCAACGACATCGGTGGCCCCGGCAAGCTGACCAAGTCCGGCATCGGCTGGCTGCGCCTGAGCGGCGACAACACCTTCAACGGCGCAGTGCTGCAGGACGGCACGCTGGAATTGAACGGTGCCAACACGCTCACGTCTGCGGTCGAGGTCCAGGGTGGCCAGTTCCTGCTCAACGGCAGCCTGGTCTCCACCGCGCTGAACACCACCGGGGGCGTGAGCACGGTCAGCGCAAGCGGCCTGCTGAAGGACAGCAACCTGACCGTCAACGGTGGCGTGGTGTCCTTCAACGGCACGCAGACCGGCGGCACCACCACGGTCGGTGCCAACGGCCTGCTGAAGGGTGTCGGTACGCTGGGCAACACCCGCGTGGACGGCATCATCGCGCCCGGCAACTCCATCGGCACGTTGACCATCAATGGCGACTATGTGCAGGGCGCAACCGGTGTCTACGCGGCCGAACTCGCTCCGGGCGGGCGCAGTGACCAGCTGCACGTGACCGGCACCGCCACCCTCGGCGGCACTCTGGTCGCACTGCCGGAGCCGGGCACCTACTACCTCGGCGAGCAGTTCAATTTCATCCGCGCCGATGGCGGCGTCAGCGGCCAGTTCGCCAAAACCGACTTCAGTGCGTTCTCGCCGTTCCTGCAGTTCAGCCTCGCCTACGGTGCCAATGGCACCCGTATCGACGTGGCCCGCGGCGCCTCGCTGGCCAGTGCCGCCACCACGCCGAATCAACGCGCGGTGGCCGGCGCCGCTGACGTGCTGGCAATCAACCAGGGCCTGCCCAAGCCGCTGACGCAGCTGTTCCCGCAACAGGTCGGTGGCGTGCTCGATGGCCTCAGCGGCGAGCTGCATCCGGCCACGGCATTGGCCCTGGTCGAGGGCAGCCGCTATGTGCGCGATGCCGCACTGTCACGTCGTGCCGGTGCCACCGCACCCGGTGCCGATGCGGGCGACGCCACGGGCGCATGGGTGCAGGCCCTGGGCGGCAACAGCAAGCTGGATGGCAACGCCAACACCGCCCGCACCGAAGCCAACAGCAACGGCCTGCTGGTCGGCATCGACCGCGAGTTCTCCGGCTGGCAGGTTGGCGTGCTGGCCGGCACCGGCCGTACCGACGTGAAGCAGCAGGACCGCCGCGCCAAGTCGAAGATCGACAACACGCACTTCGGCGCCTACGCCAGCCACACCTGGGGCGGCTTCGGCCTGCGCGGCGGCGTGGCCTGGAGCAAGCACGAGGTGAAGAGCACACGCGATGTGGCCTTCGCGGGCTTCAGCGACAGCCTGAGCGCACGCTACGACGCCCGCACCCGCCAGGCCTTCATCGAAGCCGGCTACCGTTTCGGTGGTCCGGAAGCCGGGCTGGAGCCGTACCTGCAGGTCGCGCGCGTGGAGGTGGATCTGAAGCAGATCAACGAGCGCGGCGGTGCGGCGGCCCTGCACGGCGAGGTGGACGACACCGGCACCACGGTCGCCACCGCTGGCCTGCGCTTCGACAAGGGCCTGAAGGCATCGTTCCAGCAGGACAGCTGGTTGCACCTGCGTGGCGGTGTCGGCTACCGCCGTGCCTCGGGTGATCGCAACCAGGTGGCCAACCTGGCCTTCGCCAACAGCAGCACCACCTTCGTGGTCGAGGGTGCTCCGATTGCCGACAACGCCGTGGTGGCCGAACTGGGCCTGTCCGCGTGGCTGACACCGCGTCAGCAGCTGGATCTGGGCTACAGCGGCCAGTACGGCAGCGAGAGCCGAGACCACAGTGCGAACGTGCGCTGGTCGGTGCGCTTCTAACGCCACGCACATGATCGATTGACGGGTTGGGGCGGCCTCTTGGCCGCCCCATTTTTTATTCACTGCCCAAGGCTACGTGCGGCACCGCAACGCCGCCACAGCGATCAGGCTGGCCAGGGGCAACAGCAGGCCATAGGCCACCAGCGGCCACACCGTGTCCCCTGGCAACAAGACGGTAGCCAGTGTCCCGAAGCCGGCCACGATCACGCTCTGTACGGCGTAGTAAAGCGCCACCGCCGTACCCGACGCGTCGGCGAAATCACGCAACGCGCCATGGGCGGCCACCGAAACGACCATCACCAGCCCCACCGCAATGCCCCACATCGGCAGCACGACACTGGCAAATGACAGTGGAAACACCGCAGCGAGCGCCATCAGCAGCACACCCACCATCATCACGCAGAGCCCGCGCAGGAAAGTGCCACGTACCGCCCAGCGTGCAATGAACCGCTTCGCCACGCGCGAAGTGAGGATCATCACCAGTGCCACGGTCGCGAACGCCAGGCTGAACGTGATCTGCGAATACTGCATGCGCTCGACCAGCACGCGCGGTGCAATCGAGAAGAACACGAAGAACGTACCCATCGCCGCACTGAATCCCAGCGTGTATGCCCAGAAGGCGCCACTGCGAAGCACCCTCTGTAGTGCCGGTCCCGCTTCTGCACCAGATGCTGGGCGGCTTTCCTGCCACTGGCGTTGCGCGCGCAGGCCGGCAACCGCGCCAAGCACGCCCAGAAGCACGAAGATCACGCGCCACCCCGCTGCCGTTGCCACCAGTGCCCCCAGCATCGGCCCCAGCGCCGGTACGAAGGCCAGCATTGAAGCGAACAGCCCGTACAGCGACGCGCCTTCCGCTGTATCCGCGTATACATCACGCACCGTGGCAAAGGTCGCCACCAATGCCGCCGACGCCCCCACCGCCTGCACGGTGCGCCAAGCCAGGAATGCGCCGCCACTGCTGGACAGCGCCAACGCAAACGACGCAACGGTGAACAGCAACGCCCCCAGCAGCAGCACCGGCCGCCGCCCGATGCGGTCGGACAACGGGCCGAACAGCAGTTGGCCGATGCCGAGCAACAGCATGTAGATGCTCAGCGTCAATTGCACCAGCGTAGGCGATGCACCCAACGCATTGGGCATCAAGGGCACTACGGGGAGATAGATATCCATGGCCAGCGAGGCCAGGAGGTCGAACGGCGCCATCAGCGCAATGGCCGATGGCAGGGTATGGGCCCAACGCGGGGCCTGTCGATTGAACACGGGGAGTCTCCGCCCAGAGTGAATCCGGCGGTGATCCATCCATCTCGCGTGCATCGCAGGGATGGGCACCGCAACAACGTCTGCTTCGTTGTTGCGGCTCAGCGAACTGTCTGCGGACCGTTCCCGTTGTTCATGGTGTCCATCGTTGACCGTGCGGAACCGGTCAGAGTGTAGCAGCGACCGGTTCAGGGTGACCGGGGCAGCGATGCCGCCCCGGCCGCGGCGACCCCGGGGAGTGGGCCGCCGATGATCATCAAGCCGCCTTCATCGCATGCTTGCGCGCGCGCATCACGTTGTGGCATTCCTGCACTTCCGGCAGCAGCTGGGTCACTTCCTGACGCACTGACGGCGGCAGCTCGTTGTCCTTCAGCACGTCCTTGAACGCACCCAGCAGGCGGTCTTCGGATTCCTCCAACTCGGCCACATAGCCGTAGTTGGTATCGCCGAACGCGGCGCGGACCTTGCCGTAGAACTGCTGCATCGAGCCGACCACGGTGCCATGCTCGGCAGGCTTGCCACCGCTGGCTGCAACCGAGCCACTCAATGCGGCCACGATGCGGCCCTTGACGCCGGCAATGCGAGTGAACAGGGCCGAAAGCTCGGCGTCCTTCACCTTGGTCGCGGCTTCTTCATAGAACGACTTGCCGTCACGGGCGATCTCGATCAGGTCGTTGAGGCGATGTTCGATGGTGGACTGGGTGCTCATGGCGTTGCTCCTGTATCGTCGTTTCGGGGGAGAAAAGCAGCCTCGACTGCGCTGCCTGCGGATCCACTCTGGACATGCTCGTGTAGTTCGCAGGTGAGCAACGATTGATACGCACATCACTTCACCCAACCCGCACTGACTGCTTCACGTCACAGTGGCGCGTGGATCACATCGAGCGATCCTGGGCAACTCACCAAGGTATGAAGAGGATGATCACCACGATCACCAGGACTGCGGCGAGCACTCCCATCAGCACGTTTCTCTGGCGCCAACTAGGCTTCGGTTTCCCGGGGTATTCATTCCTGCTACCTGTCTCTGCGGATGACCCCGGCAGACTGATCGATCCAGGACAGTGCCTGCGTGCAGATCACGTGCAGGCGACGTGGAGGGCACCGCCCCTGTCGATTTTCGGCACACTCGCTCGTCAGATCATCAAACCTTCCTTGACCGCGCGGACTGTTCCCATGCCTCCCATCCTCACCGCCTTCGCCACCTCCCCCGACCGTGGCCAAGGCCTGGCCCGCGACATGCGCGTACGCTGGGCGCTGGAGGAACTGGCTGTGCCCTATGATGTGCAGCTGCTCAGCTTCACCGAGATGAAGCAGCCCGCGCACCTGGCGCGCAGTCCCTTCGGGCAGATTCCCACCTGGCAGGACGGCGGCCGGCTCCTGTTCGAATCCGGCGCGATCGTGCTGCACCTGGCCGAGCAACACCCCGGCCTGCTGCCAGCCGATCCGGCTGCACGCATGCGCGCGATCATGTGGATGTTTGCCGCGCTGAACACGGTGGAGCCGCCCATCGTCGAACGCTCCATGGCCTGGGTACTGGAGCGCGAGCAGCCCTGGTATGCGCAGCGTCTGCCGATGCTTGAAGAGCGCGTGCGTACGCGGCTGTCACAACTGTCCGCCTGGTTGGGCTCGGCGTCGTGGCTGGAGGGCGAATTCAGCGCCGGCGACCTGATGATGGTCTCGGTGCTGCTACGCCTGAAAAGCAGCGGCCTCCTAGACGAGCACCCGCAGGTGGTCGCCTATGTGGCACGCGCAACGCAACGACCGGCGTACCAGCGCGCGTTCGCCGCGCAGCTGGCGGTATTCCAGAACGCCTGAGGCTACGCCCCGTGGGCAGAGGCATCAGCGCAGACTGCGCCGACACGCAGCCTGCACCAGCATCAGCTGTGCCACCAGGATCAGCATCGCGCAGCCTGACAGCAGCCATGGATCGATGTACCACTGCGCGTTGAAGCTGAAATCTCCGGCGGAAATACGCTTCCAGCCGTTGAAGTGCTGCATCGCCGCGACCACGAACGCGAAGCCGCCCGCGGTGTACGACAACCACGGCACGATGAGCCCGCCCGGTCGCGCGAACAGCGTCAGCACACCCAGCACGCCGATGACCGTGCGCTGCACGCGGCAGTATGGGCAGACATAGGCCATTCCGCTCCATTCCACCGCCCAGGCCAGCAGGCTGACCAGCACGGCCGCGCCTGCAGCTGTGTACAGGACTTTCGGCGTGATCGTCATGCCACCCTCGTGTGCCATCCCGTGCTCCTCGGTTGAAAGACCCGGGCAGGGTAGCAGTGCCGCAGCCTCATCCCTTCTTGATGACGGTCCGCTTGCCGATGGTGCTGGTCTTGCCAGCGGTCGGCCTGGCCAAGCCAGGAATCAGGAAATCGGTGGCCTTGTGGCCCATCGACACCTTGGACGCCAACCAGCGCGGCATGCGCCCGCGACCGGTCCAGGTCAGGCGCTTGTATTCCGGGTCGCGATACTTGGGCGCGACTTTGCCGGATTTACGGCGGGCGGATTTGCGGGCAGGCGCAGGTGTTTCCGAGGCTTCCCCACCGAAGAGTTCTTCGAGGGTGTAGCCGGCTTCGGCCGCGGCGGCTTTCAGCATCCGTCGCACCGCACTGGCCGGACGGCGGCTGGAAATCAGCTGTTTCCGCTGTTCAGCGGCAACCACCAAGGCGCCCAGCTCCCGAAGGCTGAGCGATTCAATATCAATCGTCATGGGAGAAAGGTCTCCTGCGAACCGCCAGCTGTCAAGGCGCCTTGCGCCTCGCGTAGACACAGGCTTCACCGCCGGTGGGCTCCGATCACCCTCGACGGCCATCTCCGAGGACACCGACGTGAGCCACGCATCCCACTCGCTCGCTTACCTGCTTGCACGCATCCTGCTGATGGCGCTGTTCCTGGTCTCCGGCCTGGGCAAGCTCGGTGATCTCAACGGCACCCAGGGCTACATGGAAGCCATGGGCGTGCCCGGCCTCCTGCTCTGGCCCACCATCGCCTTCGAGATCGGCAGCGGACTATGCATCCTGCTCGGCTTCCAGACCCGGCTGGTGTCGGTGGTGCTGGTGGGTTTCAGCCTGGTCACCGCCTTCATCTTCCACCACAACTTCGCCGACCAGACCCAGCAGATCATGTTCCTGAAGAACCTTGGGCTGGCCGGTGGCTTCCTGCTGCTGGCCTGCACAGGCGCCGGGCGCTACAGCATTGACGGCCGGGGGCGGCGCGCCTGACCCAACGCCACGCAGGCATCAGCCAGCGTCCGCATTGCGGACGCGCTGCAAGCGCAGGTTGCGCCACGTCGGCTGGAGGCCACGGAAGTCCACGGCTTCGCCATCGCTGGTGAACAACAGGCCAGGCTCCACTTCAGCAACCAGGCGGATGCCATCGATGTACAGCCAGCCCTGTCGTTGCTCCAGCACAACGGACATTGACGGCTTGCCCCATTGGTCGATGCGATAGCGACCCAACCAGGGGTGCCAATGGAGGGTATTCGGCCCGGCAGGCATCTCCATGGTGTCGTTCTGGTCCAGGCCATCTTCCCCGTTCGTACATTCCAGATGCGCAGGCAGCATGTCCGTTGCCGCATGGTAACGGTACGTCGCAACCTCTCCATCGGCGCCTTCGGTAAACAGTTGATCGCCGTCGATGGCCGCAAGCCGGGTACCCGCTTCACTGGCCTCTCGACGCAACAGCAATTCACCATTTTCGGCAGCCACAATCTTCGCTTTGGCGCTGCGACCAATCCAGTTTCCCGCCATCCGCTGCAGCTGGCTCTGGTTCAATCGGATCGGCGCCAGCGACGATACCGGCACGCGGGGCTGCCGTGGTCCGAAACGCGCCGACAACAGTCGATCGAGCAGACGCTCGCCGAAGCCGTACCCTGCGGACGTCGCACGGTTGAACATTGCAGCGAAACCCACCTGCGCCTGCGGGCAGTACGTGAAAACGCAACCGAATCCGAAGCCGCCACCGCGGTGGTGCAGCAGCCGTACCGGTGTGCTGCCGTAGCGGCGCTCGCTGCGCATCACACCTAGCCCGTAGTCGCCACCCAGGCCGAAGCCATGCATCTCGTCCCAGAGATGAGGTGCGAGCAGTTGCTGCGTGCCTGCCTTACCGCCAGCAAGCATGAAGCCAAGATACTTCGCCATGTCGGCAGCACTGGTCCAGACGCCTCCCGACACCACCAGCGGTGTCACTGACGGCACCTGCGCATAGCCCTCCTGGGTTCCCAGTGCCCGACCCTTGCTTGCCAGGTAGACCGACGCATCGGCCGTACTGTCGCGCATTCCCAGCGGCTCGAAGATCCGACGCCGCAGCCACTGCGGGTAATCGACACCCGCAGCCTGTTCAAGGACATGGCCTGAAAGGTCGAAGCCCAGGTTGGAATAGCGGTAGCGCGTACCTACCGGAAAGCGCAGCCATGTCTGGGAGATGCTTCGGACATGCGCATCAAAGCCCGGTGACGCCGGTTCGTAGTTGTTGCCCAGCGGCGCCTCGTGCGTGAATCCAGCACGGTTGGCGAGCAGCAGGCGCAGCGTGATGTGCTCCTGCGGTGAATGCTCAAAGCGGCTGCGCACCGTGAACGACGGCAGATGGTGGGTAATGGGCGCGTCCAGCTCAAGGATGCCGTCCTGCACGGCCAACAGCACCGCCACCGCCGCGAAATTCTTCGAGGTGGACTGGATGCTGAACATCGTACTGGCGTCTACTGCTGCACTACCGTCGCCCGATGCGTACCCGAAGCCCTCGGCCCAGCGCACCTGCCCGTCTTCGACCAGGCAGACGGCAGCGGCACCGATGTCGCTGCCTTTCATGGCGGAGCGGATTGCATCCCGTTCCGTCTCGATCAAGCTCTCAGTAAGGACTGCATATGTCTTCCCGGTAGCAATGCCCGCCGGCATGAGCGCGGCCGCTGGAACGGCAGCGGCACTGGCCAGGAAGGTGCGACGACTGAGCGTCCCAGGCATCAGATCACTCCACTTCGGGATGCCGTCATCTTCTCGCCAGCAGAAATGGTTGGGCATGTGTCATTCGACACAGGGGGCGGCGATGGACGGTGTTGCGCTGTCTGCGGCTGAGCGGGCCTCAGCCGGGAGGTTCCAGCAAGCGGAGTCCCTGCGCCGAAACAAAGGCGCGGGACTCCTTCCAATAGGCTTGTGGCGGTTCCCGCAGCTCTGTTAGTGACCCGTAGTCGTTGATGTGCAACGGGTCGCCCGGCACCGGGCCCGAAGCGTGTGCCGGACCAGAACGTAAACAAGAAATGAATACAGACCACAGAGGACTGGGGGAGGCCGCACCACTTTTCCGTTCTATGCGGGCGATGCAGATGTGCACACGGGATCGAATCCATCACCGGCGACCTGCGTGCACTCCGTTTCAGTTGCGCGAGCAACTCCAACGTTGTTGCGTCGCGTACCAGACTCAGTGTTCATCGCAAGGAAACTGCACCACCCTCATGGAATACAGAAGTTCATCGCAGAAATTCGCTGCAGCACTCATCGTTGCCGTACTCGCCACGGGAGCAGTAGCCGCCTTTCTCCTCCTTCGCCCCACGCCACAGGCCTCGCAAGCAGCACCGAAGGTTGGACAGGCGGGAGGACCGCGCGAGAATCCCGCCGCGCCGACACCTTCGGCGGCGTCACCCGCGTTACGGCCTGCCAACAGCACGAGCATGCTGTTTCCCGGTGTTCCGCAGAATCGCGATGCCATGGAGCCCAAGGACGATGATCCCTTTGATGGGCGTAGCCGCGAGGAGCAACGCTGGCTGGACGAACACGGCTATCCGAATACCGCGCAGTGGGCTTCCTACTCCAGCGCGCCGGATGCGTTGCTGGAACAGGCCGCCAATAACGGCGACAAGCTTGCCCGCACGATCCTGGACTCGAGAAGGCTCCCCGATCGAGCGGCCCTGGACCAGATGATGTCGTCCGCCGTGGACGGCAACTACTTTGCGTTGCAGTTGCTTGCGACACATTTCGCATCCACCGGTCGAGCGGGAAACATCAACGCATACGCGGTTTCGCGTGTCCTGGAGATGCGCGCAGACCCTTCCGCTGCGCTTGGCAGGGAAATCATGTTCTCTGCGCCACTCACCATCGAGGAGCGGATGCAGGGGGAGGCCGAAGCGCTTCGCCTGAACGCTACCTTCAACCAGCTCTACCAGGGAAGAACGGGCAACCCGTTCGTTCCCGATTACCGCCCGTTCCCCGTTGACAACTCGCAAGGATGGCAATGAAACCTGTAAGTAAATTCGCCCTGGCCACCGCAGCTTTCACCATTACCGGTGTTGCTCTGGCCTGCACCGTTCTTCCAATGCTCCCGTTCTCGATATCGGTCGACCTGACGGATATTGCGGCGGCCAAGCAAGCCGGTGCCTCGTCCGCAGAGGCACCCAACCGGGCATTCCTGAAGAAACTGGATGAGACCGCTGAAAGGACCTTCGGTGCCGATGCATGGCGCAACACGTCCTTCGTCGGCAACGTCATGTACAAGACGAAAATCATGATGATGACCGGCTCAAGCATGATCACCGTCAGCAAGCCGTGCGGGAAGTCGGCAGAAGAGTCAGGCGGCACTGAAGACAGCTTCGCCTCGACACCGCCGTCTGGCGGTGGCGGTGGCGGAGGTGGCACTGGCGGTGGTGGCGGGATCGGCGGCTGGTTCCCCGGTGGTGGCGGGTGCTTCGGCAACTGTCAGCCGCCCCCGCCCGGTCGCGTTGGTCCCATCGAGAATCTGCCGCGATCCTGAGGGCCCTTCAATGAAGGGGCATCGCCGCAAGGTGCTGCCCCTGGCGCCCCCTGATGCACCAGCCAGACGCCATCGGGGCTTCGTCACTGGACTTCGTTGGACAGCGATGTGGTGGGCCCATCAGGATTCGAACCTGAAACCAAGGGATTATGAGTCCCCTGCTCTAACCGTTGAGCTATAGGCCCGGCGCAGCCTCACAGTGTAGTGAGGCCGGCAAAGGGTTTCCACTGCGCGCCACTACTGCCCCAGGCGCTGCATCAACCGATCCAACGGCGCACGGTTGTGGTACTCACCGCGCAGGCGGCGCTCGTGCTCGCCACACTGTCCGTTGTCAGCCACCACCAGGTCGGCGCCGCGCAGCAGTACGCGTGTCGTGCAGTCACCCTGGCGCAGATGCAGTACGTCTTCGTCCTCCTCCGGTGCAGCGCGGCCCAGGACCCGCGGTGCCGCCCCCTCGCCGCCCTCCTGCGTGCTCAGCTCGAATGCGTCCCCCTTGGCCGCGATGTCGATGGCATTTCCGTCACTGCGTTCCCAATGGGCGACCCAGCTGGTCAAGCTGGTCTCGTAGTAGTTGCTCGTTTTCATCACGCGCGACTCCGGCGCCCAGCCCACCACTTCCTTGCTCGGCGAACGTGCTTTCACGCAGTAGTAGTTGTTCCAGCTGTCGCCGATCACCAGGCCGGTCCCCGGTTCCATCTCCTCGCCACTGCGGCACCCCTCCCGTTCCTCGTCCAGGCAGCCTTCTGCCTCGCCCAGCAGCAGCACCTGCCCGGCGTCGACCACGCGACCCACGGCATAGTCGAACTGGCTGCTGAAGAAACTCTCGGCATTGCATGCCGGTGGTTGTGGAATATCCGCCCAGGCAACCAGCGGTGACAGCGAGAGCAGCAAGATCGGCAGTTTCATCGGCATTCCATTGACCAGTGCGAAAACAGGACACGCATCCTATCCCGTCGCGTGCAACGCGGACGAGACCGCAGGCAAAAAAAAACAGACCCCGCTTCCGCGGGGTCTGTCGGATGCTTCATATGCAGCGGATACCCGTCAATCGATATCCAGGAAGCTGCGCAGCTGCTCCGAGCGGCTCGGGTGACGCAGCTTGCGCAGGGCCTTCGCTTCGATCTGGCGGATGCGCTCGCGGGTCACGTCGAACTGCTTGCCGACCTCTTCCAGCGTGTGGTCGGTGTTCATGTCGATGCCGAAGCGCATGCGCAGCACCTTGGCTTCCCTCGGGGTGAGGCCGGCCAGCACGTCGCGCACGGTTTCAGACAAGTTGATGTTGGTGGTGTTCTCGATCGGGGACTCCACGTTGGTGTCCTCGATGAAGTCGCCCAGATGGGAATCCTCGTCGTCGCCGATCGGGGTTTCCATCGAGATCGGCTCCTTGGCGATCTTCATCACCTTGCGGATCTTGTCTTCCGGCATGTCCATTTCCTTGGCCAGCTCCTCCGGCGTAGCCTCGCGGCCGTACTGCTGGAGCATCTGGCGGGAAATGCGGTTCAACTTGTTGATCGTCTCGATCATGTGCACCGGAATACGGATGGTGCGTGCCTGGTCGGCAATCGAGCGGGTGATCGCCTGGCGGATCCACCAGGTGGCATAGGTCGAGAACTTGTAACCACGGCGGTACTCGAACTTATCCACGGCCTTCATCAGGCCGATGTTGCCTTCCTGGATCAGGTCGAGGAACTGCAGGCCGCGGTTGGTGTACTTCTTGGCGATCGAGATCACCAGGCGCAGGTTGGCCTCGACCATTTCCTTCTTGGCCTTGCGCGCCTTGGCTTCACCGTAGGCCATGGCACGGCTGATTTCCTTCAGCTCTTCCAGGTCCAGCTGGGTCAGCTTCTCGATGTCGATCGTCGCCTGCTGTTCGGCGATGATCTGGTCCTTCACTTCGCGCAGGGCCGACGACCACTTCTGCTTGCGCTTCAGTGCGTCTTCCACCCACTCCAGGTTGGTCTGGTTGCCTTCCCAGGAGCGGATGAAGTCCTTGCGCGGCATGCGGGCGGTGACGGTGGCCAGGTTCAGCACGCGGCGCTCATGGGCCTTGATCGACGCCATGGTGTCGCGCAGCTGCTTGGTCAGCACATCGGTCAGCGGCAGCGGCAGCTTCAGGGTGACGAACACCGCCGACATCTCTTCGCGCAGGCGCGGCAGGTTCTTCTTGTCGCCCTTGGTCGCCGCCTTCTTGAAGGCATTGAAGGCATCGCTCAGCGCCTGCATGCGCGCAGCGACCTCCTCCGGGTCCGGACCGGTCGGTGCGGCTTCTTCCTCGCCACCCTCGACATCATCGTCCTCGTCCTCGTCGGCTTCGGCGTCGGCATCATCGCCATCATCGGAAACGACAGCGGCGGGCGCAGGCACTTCGTCGGCCAGGTCGTTGAAGCCGACGATCACTTCGGCCAGGCGCTTCTTGCCTTCCTTGTGGGCTTCGTAGTCGGTCAGCAGCGACTCGACCGAGACCGGGAACTGGCCCAGGGCAGCCTGGACCTGCGAAAGGCCTTCCTCGATGCGCTTGGCGATGGCGATTTCGCCTTCGCGGGTCAGCAGCTCGACGGTGCCCATTTCGCGCATGTACATGCGCACCGGGTCGGTGGTACGGCCACCTTCGGTGTCGAGCGCGCTCAGCGCGGCGGCGGCTTCTTCGGCCGCGGTGTCATCGACTTCGCGGTTGCCGGTGTTGCCGTCGTTGAGAAGCAGGGTTTCCACATCCGGCGCAACTTCATGGACATCAATGCCCATGCCGTTGATCATGCCGATGATGTCTTCGATCTGTTCCGGGTCGACCATGTCGTCCGGCAGATGGTCATTGACTTCGGCGTAGGTCAGGTAGCCCTGTTCCAGGCCCTTGCTGATCAGTTGCTTGATTTCGGATTGGGCAGGACGTTCGTTGGCCATGTAGTGCTCGCGCCACCGGCTAGGGAGAAATAGGGAACGTAGCATTATACCAGCCCGGGGCCCGGCCTGCCGGGCGGTGGTCCCGGCGGCCTAGGGCCTGAGAAGGAAGGTCACGGGACCGTCATTGACCAGGCTGACGACCATATGGGCACCAAATCGACCCGTTTCCACCCCTGGCGCGTGATTTTCACGACAGATCTCGACAAAACGATTGAACCCGCGTTCAGCCTCGTCCGGCGGCGCGGCGCTGGTGAAGCTGGGCCGCATGCCCGATCGGGTGTCGGCCGCCAGAGTGAACTGGCTGACCAGCAGCAGCCCACCACCGGTGTCGCGCAGCGACCGGTTCATTTTTCCGGCCTCGTCGGCGAACACCCGGTAGCCCAGCAGGCGCTCGGCCATGCGGTGCAGCTGGGCCTCGGTATCGCCCGGCTCCATGCCCACCAGCGCCAGCAGGCCCGGGCCGATCTGCCCCACCGCCTCGTCATCGACATGGACGGCGGCCTGGCTGACACGCTGGATCAGGACGAGCATCGTGGGCTTCCAATGAACGGGGCCGGCCACGATAGCAGCGCCCTTGGCTAAACTGGCGCCGATGAATCCGCAACGCAAAGCCCGGCTGGTCTATCGCGCCACCACCCTGTTCGCTCGCCTGCCCTGGCCACTGCTGCGGGGGTTCGCGCGCGCCCTGGCGTGGGCGTGGATCAATCTCAACGCCCGTGAGAGCCGCGTCACCCGGCGCAACCTGGAACTGGCCTACCCGGAGCTGGACGGCGCTGCACGCGACCGCCTGCACCGCGATCTGCTGCGCTCCACCGCGCTGCAGGCCATCGAGACCCTGCGCCTGTGGAGCCAGAGGCCGGCCGACAACCTGCGCCTGCATCTGAAGCAGCGCCATGGCGAGGCCCTGTACGACGCAGCCCTGGCCAGCGGCAAGGGCGTGATCGTGGCCGCGCCGCACTTCGGCAACTGGGAGCTGCTGAACCAGTGGCTGGCCTCGCGCGGGCAGATCGCCATCGTCTACAAACCGCCGGAGGACGAGGCCAGCGATGCCTTCCTGCAGCTGGTGCGGGGCGGCCAGAACGTGCAGCAGGTGCGCGCCGAAGGTCCGGCCGTGCGCCAGCTGTTCAAGGTGCTCAAGGACGGCGGTGCCACCGGCATCCTGCCCGACCAGCAGCCCAAGGCCGGCGACGGCGTGTTCGTGCCGTTCTTCGGCGTGCAGGCGCTGACCATGACCCTGGTCAACCGCCTGGCCGAGCGCACCGGCGCCACCGTGCTGTATGGCTGGTGCGAGCGCATCGGACCGGACATGGAATTCGCCCTGCACATCGAGCCGACCGACCCGGCCGTGGCCGACCCGGACCCGCAGGTAGCCGCCACCGCCCTCAATGCCGGCATCGAGCGCATCGCCCGCCGTGATCCGGCGCAGTACCAGTGGACCTACAAGCGCTATACGCTGCGGCCACCGGGCAGCGGCGAGGAAGACCCGTACGCGACTGAGGAACACCCGCACTGACGCCCGCCGGGTCCCTGCGACCGGCGGCCGCAGCACGTTGAATACGACGCCGGCGCCCCCATAGAGACTGCGATGTCCGCCTCCCCCGGTCCTGCCATGCCTGCTGCTTCTTCCCTGTTCGGCGATCCGGCCGCGATCCGCTGCGAACGCGCGGTTGCCGAACTGCGCGCCGGTCGCCCGGTCCTGCTCCACGATGGCCAGGGCCAGCGCCTGGCGGTAATCGCGCTGGACAGCGCCACCGCCAGCAGCTTCGCCGCCTTCGCCAGCGCCGCGTGCGAACGCCACTACCTGTTCCTGACCGCCACCCGCGCCCGCGTACTCGGCGTGGAGGCACCTGAGGGCGCGCGCCTGCCGCTGGCCGGCGTTGCCTTCGATGCCCTGCCCTCGCTGGGCTACCTGCGCGAACCCGGCCCGATGCCGGACGGCTGGAGCGCCGGTGACGCCTTCGATGCCGGCGCCGTGGAACTGGCCCGCCTCGGCCTGTTGCTGCCGGCGATGGTGGCGGTGCGCCTGGACGCCGATGACCGCACCTTCGACGGTGCTGCCGAAGTGGCCCTGTGCGACCTCGCCGAAGGCGCGGCCCATGCGGCCCACGATTACGAACTGGTGGCACGTTCGCCAGTACCGCTGCGCGATGTCGGCATGACCACCTTCGCGGTGTTCCGCGGTGGCGTGGCCCAGCGCGACCAGGTCGCGATCATCGTCGGTGACCCGGACCTGTCGGCCGTGGTGCCGGTGCGCGTGCACTCCTCGTGCCTGACCGGTGACCTGTTCGGCTCGCTCAAGTGCGACTGCGGCGACCAGCTGCGGCGTGGCCTGCGCAAGCTGAAGGAACTGGGCGGCGGCGTGCTGCTGTACCTGGACCAGGAAGGCCGCGGCACCGGCATTGCCGCAAAGATGCGCGCCTATGGCTACCAGCATGACGGCCTGGACACCATCGACGCCGACGCACAGCTGGGCTTCGGCGCCGACGAGCGCCGCTACGGCAGCGCGGTGGCGATGCTGCATGGCCTGGGCATTTCGCGCGTGGCCCTGCTCAGCAACAACCCGACCAAGGCACAGCGGCTGCGCAATGCCGGCATCGAGGTACTGGACTGCATTCCGGTCACCGGCGAGATCACCGCCGAGAACGAACACTACCTGCGCACCAAGGCCGATCGTGCCGGCCACATGCTGGATGTGGACGCGCTGATCCAGGCTGCCCAGTAACGCAGCCGACCTGCTACCGTCTGCGCGGTGCGGCCACGGCCGCCACCGCCTGCCCTGCCGCCTGACGGAGCCCGCGTGACCGACGTTCCCCTGACCTCTCCGCCCACCGATGCCTGGCAGTCGCTGCCGCAACGCGCCGCCCGTCTCGCTGCACTGGAAGGCGCTTTCGGTGGTCTTTTCGTGCCGGGGCTGCCACTGGCCGCGGCCGCATGGTTCTTTGATCTGCCCGGCGGCCTGTGGACTGCCGCCCTTGGGCTGCTGATCGGCATCGTTTTCGGTGCGTGGCTGGGCCGCCGGCGCCTGACCCGCACCCGCTGGCGGCTGGACGCACAGGGCCTGGGCCTGCGCCGCGACCTGATGTGGCAACTGGAGACGCGCATTCCCATTTCGCGCGTACAGCACCTGGACCTGCGTCGGGGCCCGTTGGAGCGACGCGCTGGCCTGGCCACACTGATCGTGCACACCGCCGGTACCCGCATGAGCGCAGTGACCGTGAGCGGCCTGGACGAGGCCGACGCCGAGCGCCTGCGCGACACCCTGTCCCATCAGCTCGACCAGGACGCCGACGCCCTGTGAGCCTGCCGCCGCCCCTGCCTGCATCGCTGCCCGCCGGTGGCGAGGATCACCGCCTGCACCCCTGGTCATGGCTGTTCGTGCTGCTGATGCAGCTGCGCCACTACTTCCTGCCGCTGGTTGCGCTGCTGGTGTTCGGCCAGCGCGGCGACCGCGACCCGATGTGGGCGCAGCTGATCCCGCTGTCGGCGATCGCAGCACTGGTGCTGGTATCGGTGCTGCAGTACCTCAGCTACCGCTACCGCATCGGCAGCGATGCGATCACCGTGCGCAGTGGCCTGCTGGCACGCAACCGCCGCGAGATCCCGTTCGCCCGCATCCACAACGTGGAAGTGCGGCAGAACCCGCTGCACCGCCTGTTCGGCGTGGCCGAACTGCGCCTGGAATCGGCCGGCGGCGTGCGTCCGGAAGCCGAGATGCGGGTACTGAAGCTGGATCAGGCACTGGCGCTGGAACGGCTGGTGCGCCAGCGTGGGCAGGCGCCTCAGGCCGCTGACGCCGTTGATGCGCCGCCCATTGCCAACGCCGACCGCGAACATGTGCTGCTGCGCCTGTCCGGTTGGGATGTGGTGCGCATGGGCCTGCTCTCCAACCGCGGTTGGGCGCTGGCGGTGGCCGCATTCGGCGTGCTGTTCCAGACCGTGCCACGGCCGGTGATGGACGATGCCATCCAGCGTGGTGGCCGAGAAGCCTTCGGCTACGCCAGCCATCTGCACCCCGGCATGGCCGGCGCGTTCCTGCTGCTGGCTGCCGCACTGCTGCTGGGCTGGCTGGCACTGCGCATGCTGTCGGTGGTGCTGACCCTGCTGCGCTACCACGGCTTCACCCTCAGCGAGCAGGATCGCCGCCTGACCGTTTCGGCCGGTCTGCTCAGCCGCACCCGCAGCAGCGTGGCGCGCCGCCGCATCCAGGCCTGGACGCTGCGCGAAAGTACTTTGCAGCGCTGGTTCGGGCTGCGCCAGCTGCGCATCGACAGCGCCGCTGGCGGGCCCTCGCGCGATGAGGACCGTGCCCTGCGCGAACTGGCACCCCTGGCGTCAAGTACGCGTTGCGAGCAGCTGGTGCGGCACCTGCTGCCACAGTTGCAATGGCCACCGGCGCAGTGGCAGTCCATTCCGCAGCGCGGCTGGTGGCGGCTGTGCCTGGGCGCACTGGTGGTGGTACCGCTGTTGGCGGCAGCCGCGTACTGGCGCTGGGAAACGTGGGGGTTGGTGGTATTGGCCTGGTTGCCGGTAGCGTTGCTGGTCGCGCACCGGCAGATGGCACGCATGGGCTGGTACCTGGACGACCACTACGTGGCGGTGCGCGGCGGCTGGTGGAAGCGTTGGTGGCGCTGGGCCGAGCTGGACAAGGTGCAGGGCCTGCGCCTGCAGCGCTCACCGCTGGACAAGCTGCTCGGCACCAGCAGCCTGCAGCTGGATACCGCCGGCGCGCATGGCGATGTGGCACTGACCCTGCACCATCTGCCGCAGGCACAGGCCCAGCAGGTGATGGAGCAGCTGGCCGCAGCGCTGGCACGGCGCAAGCTGCGCTGGTAGCGCGGCCGATCATTGAACCGCCATCCACGCATGGCGTGGATCTACCGTAGAGCCGAGCCCATGCTCGGCTTGCCGCAGCCGAGCATGGGCTCGGCTCTACAGGACCTACGTCACCGCTGCGACGGCCCCCAGTAGCCGAGGTCCTTGCGGATCTGCAGATCGCGCACCCAGCTGCCGAACGGCTTGCGCCGCAGCGCGCCCATTTCACCGGACAGGAAATCCTCGGTCGCGGCGATCACCCGTTCGCTGGAACGGCCATCACGGTAGGGGTGGATGGCATCGGCATAGCGCACGATCTCCGCCTGCAGCGCGGCGTCCGGATGCAACGCGCGCTGCAGCATCGCCGGCAGCTGCGCCGGGTCGTCGAAGTCGATCATGTGCGCCTTCGGCACGCGGTTGCGGAAGGTCACCACCGGCTTGTGCTGGACGATGAACTCCGAGACGATCGATGAGGTATCCGAGACCAGCACGTCGGCGGAACGCTGCGCGGCCATGACCTGTTCCGGCTCGATGAAACGGGCATTGGCACCGGCCAGCGCGCGGTAGCGCTCGAACAGTTCGGGCGGGCACTTGGGGTGCAGGGTCAGCAGCCAGTAGTGGCCACCTGCGGCGATATCGGCGGCGATCTGCGCATGCAGGTGCGGAGCGGCGCTGAGCCGCTCGGTGAAGGTCGAGCCAAACAGGATCACCGGACGCCCACCTGCCGCCGCTCGCAGCGCGGCGCTCTCGCCACCATCGTCGCGGAACAGCGGGTCCAGCTTCGGCCAGCCGGTCTCGGCCACCGCGAAATGGCCCTGCAGGGCAGCGATCTCGCGGAATGGTGCGGTCGTGGCCGGCCCCTGCGTGCAGTACAGGTCGAACATGCCACGCACCCGGAAGTGGCCGCGCGCACTGTCCCGCTTCTCCACATTGAAGCCATGGAACAGCTGCACCTTGGCCCCGGACAGGAAGGTCGGCACCCAGTTGGCGGCGCTGAACACGGCCCGCGGGCGCATCGCCAGGGCCTGCTTCAGGCCGACGTTGGGCACCCCCGGCAGGCTGCTGCCGGCCGCGCCATCCTCGAACCAGGCAGCGACGTCCTGCCCGGAGGCGTGCAAGGCCTGCGCCAACGGGGCGAGAATAGGCAGCGCATAGCGCTCCGTCGCAAACAACAGGTACCCGGCCATCATGTCCTCCACGACCGCTCCCATCGAACGGCCTCGCATCTCGGCGTGCATTATCGCGTTCAACGAGGCTGGGCGCATCGGCGACTGCCTGGCCTCGCTGGCCTTCTGCGATGAGATCGTGGTGGTGGACTCGTATTCCACCGATGCCACGGTGGCCATCGCCGAGGCCGCCGGCGCCCGGGTGCTCCAGCGCGCGTTCGAGGGTTTCCGCAGCCAGAAGGCATTCTGCGTCGAGCAGGCCAGCCACGATTGGGTGCTGTGCCTGGATGCCGACGAGCGCATCAGCCCGGAGCTGCGCACGGCCATCGAACAGGCCCGTGACGGCGGCTTCAGCGGCCACGCTGGCTTCCGCTTCGCCCGCCTGTCGGAGTATTTCGGCAAGTTCCTGCGCCACGGCAATGCCTACCCGGACCGGGTAATGCGCCTGTTCGACCGCCGCCAGGGCGGCTGGCGCGGCAAGCGCGAGATCCACGAGGCGGCCAGTGTCGACGGCAGTGTGGGCACCCTCCGCGGCGACCTGATCCATTACCCGTACCGGTCATTGCAGCAGCAGCTGGCCAAGACCGAGAAGTACGCGCGGATGATGGCCGAGCACGAGTTCGCGCGCGGCAAGCGGGCCACGCTGGGCAAGCTGGTGCTGGCCCCGGCCTGGCGGTTCTGGCGCGGCTTCCTGTTCCGCGGCGGCTTCCGCGATGGCTGGCACGGCCTGGTCTACGCCTATGTGCGCGCCAACTACGTGCGGCAGAAGACCATCATGCTGTGGATGCTGGGCAACGGCCAGGCAGTGGCCGACCCGGTCGCACCTGCGGAACGGTCCTGAGCCGGCTGTGTCACACTGACCACGCGTTGCCCGAAGATCCCCCATGAAAATCCTGTACACCAACTTCCACTACGGCGACGGTGGCGGCCACACCACGTACATCGTGTCCCTGGCGCTGGCCCTGCATGGCCAGCACACGCTCCATGTCGCTGCCCCCGCCGACAGCCGCCTGCTGCGCACCGTTGCCGAAGAGGGCATCGCGACCGCCCTGCCGATGGCCTTCGGCAGTGGCCTGCCGACCTTGCCGCAGCAGCTGGCCGAACAGCGCGCGTTGCGCCGCCTGGTGCGGGACGAGGGCATCGACCTGGTCCACGTCAACGGCGCACGCGATCACCGCTTCGTGATGCAGAGCCTGCTCGGCATGCGCCGGCCGCCGATCATCCTCACCAAGCACAACAGCAAGCCGACCAACACCCTGGGCAATGCCTTCCGTGCGCGCTGGGCCACCGATCGCGTGATCGCGGTATCGGCCCATACCGGGCGGCTGCTGGAGCAGGGCCCATACCGCCGCTGTCCGATCGACGTGGTCCGCAACGGCGTCGACCTGGCCCGTTTTGCACCGATGGCCGCCGACGCGGGGCAGGCAATGCGGCAGCAATGGACCCAGGATCCGGATGACCTGGTGCTGGTCAGCAATGCCGGCACTGACGACTACAAGGGCTGGATCGACCTGGCGCAGGCCATCGCCCTGCTGCCCGATGCCATCCGCCCACACGTGCACATGGCGGTGGCCGGCCACCTGCCCAACGCACAGCAGCGCGAACAGGTGCAGGCGCTCGGCGAGGCCGCAGCGCAGGTGCACTTCACCGGCCTGCTGGCCGATACGCGCCCGCTGATCGCCGCCGGCGACGTCGGCTTCGTGCTGTCCAACGACATCGAAACGATCTCCTTCGCCTGCCGCGAAATGATGGCCAGCGCCAGGCCGATGCTGGTCAGCGACTATGCCGGTCTTCCGGAGAACATCCAGCAGGGCGTCGACGGCTGGGTCGTACCCACCCGTGACGTGGCCGCCATCGCGGCGCAGTTGCAGGCGATGTACGAACAGCGCCAGGCCCTGGCGGCAATGGGCATGGCCGCCCGCCGCCATGCAGAAGCCGCGTTCGGCCTGCAGACCTTCGCCGATGCGACCCTGGCCAGCTACGAAGCGGCGCTGGGCTCGCGCTGATCGGGGCGGCGAGGCTCGGACAGCGCCAGCAGCAGCGCGACCCAGGCGGCATAGAACGACGCGGTGCGCATGTCACGCAGCATCATTTCGGTAACGCCGAAGACGGCGAAGGCCACGCAGATGCTCAACCCTGCAGCGGCATGCAACCGCGATCGCTCGTCGCCACGCCACAGGCGTGGCAGGAACACCAGCGCGGGCGCCAGGTACACCAGCACCAGCCCCAGCCCGCCCAGCACACCGTAGGTGGCCAGGAAGTACAGCAGGTCGTTGTGGGTCTCGCCGAAATCACGCGCGACCATCGTCGAGACCTTGCCCTGTTCGGCAAGCCGTTCCAGTTCCTGGCGGAAGCGGTTGCCGCCGCCGACACCGAACACTGGTTGCTCACGGATCATGTGGCCCGCCGCGCTCCACAACTGCAGGCGGATGCAGACCGACGTATCGGCCAGGTGGTCCGCACTGCAATCACCATACTCGTTCACGCCGGCATCGATGCGGTCGCGCAGCGCGCCATCATGGGTGGCGACAATGCCTACGCCCGCTGCAAGTACCAGGCCCAGCAGGATCTTCATGCGGCCAAGCCGACGCCCCATCACCAGCAGGCCGATCAGCAGGAAACAGGGAATCGCCAGCAGGCCACCGCGGGTCTGCGTCCACAGGAAGGCAACCAGGCCCAGGATGCCGGTCAGCAGCTTCAGCGTCGCCTCGATGCGGGTAAAGCGGGTCACCGGCAGACCCAGTGACACCAGGCTCAACACACCAAACAACAGGGTCAGGTCACCGTAGGTCACCGCGTTGAACTGCTGGGTGGCAGGCCGCGCGCCGGTTTCCAGCGCCAGCCAGCCAATGATCACCGCTGCCGACCACACTGCGGGCAGGGTTCCCAACAGGGCGCGCCCAAGGATCCTGCGTGGCACCCGCAGCGCCGCGAACAGGATCAACAGCATCGACAGCAGGCGCGCCGCTTTTTCGACCTCCGACCCTTTCCAGATGCCATGCACACCCAGGCTGACCAGAACACCCACCAGCATCACGCCCATGCCGATGCCCATCCACGCATAGCGACGAACGGCGCCCGGCAGCAGGGCCGGCGATGCCGAGGGCATCAGCAGCAGGATCAGCGACAACAGGATCACCAGATAGAAGCCTGCGCTGCCGCCTTCCATGGTGAGCATCAACAGCGTCGGCAATGCCCCCAGCGCCACCGTATAGGCACCGGCCAGGAAGCCCGACGTGCGGGAAGTAGACGGAGAAAGCGGGATCACGTGGTACGGTCGGCGGGTCGGTGGCGGGAGACCGGCACGGTGCCGGGAGCGGCGCTCATTCTAGGGCAGAGCGAGCCTTCGATTGTCGCAGAGCCGTCATGTTCGTCGCTCATTCGTTCAGTCCTCATCCGGTGGCCCCTGCAGCAGGTACTCGCGTTCCAGTTCCGCCACCGTGGGCGCGCAGGTGCCCCTTACGACCGCCGCAGGAACCAGCCACCAGCGCCGCCGGTTGGAAATGCCTGCCATCTCCGCCCGTGAACGATCAATGCAGCCCTGCATGGCATCGTCGTTCACCAGCAGCCAACGTCGTCCGGGGTCCAGCCGCTGCCAGCGCACGGCCGCCTGCAGCTGCTCATGCCAGCGGTTCTCGAATCCAAACGTGGCCGCCGGCCTGTCGGCCATCAGCAGGTTCTGCTCCTTCCAGGCCACCAGCCCCAGCTCCGCATCCGGCGCGAGGCGTGCGCCGACGTCGCGCATCAATCCACGCGCGGAGCTTGAATCATTCAGCAGCGGGTAGCCGACCAGGCCGTACAACACCCAGGCTGCGGTCAGGGTCGAGACCAACGCCAGGTGGCTGCGACAGCGTCCTGCCACCATCAGGCCCAGCCCACCCCAGAGTCCCATCGCCAGGATCGCCCAGGCCAGCGCGTCGGTCGCGCCAGGTGGCAACCCACGACCACGGGTGAGATTCACTTCGAAGTGCGGATCACCCAGCAGCGCAAGCGCCCCGACCAGGGTCAGGGCCGACGCCAGCACTGCGGTGAAACCCCACAGCAGGCCCTGCACGTCGCGCCGCTTCATCAATCCAGGCAACAGGGGCGCAAGTGCCAGGCAGAACATCGGCAACGCTGGCAGGATGTAGACGTCGCGCTTGCCATCGGGAATGGAGAAGAACAGCACGAGCAGCAAACACCAGGCCAGCGGCAGCAGGTAGCGTGGGTCACGTCGGCGCAGGCGCCTGCGCCAAGCTGGAATAGCCCACGGCAAGGCCAGGAACGCCGGGATCCACATCGACGGCATTACGCCGAAGAAGTACCACCACGGCTGGTGATGATCCCAGGAATGCGTATAGCGGCGCGCCGTCTGCCGGAACAGGATGTCGCTGATGTAGGCACGGTACTCGTCCGAGCCGGTGCCCAGTCCGGCCAGCAGCATCGGTACCAGCCACAACGATACCGCCAGCAGGAACGCCAGTGGCGCCAGCCAGAAACGCCCATCGCGCGCATGCAGGGACACACGCGGCCAGTGCAGGGCCGAGGCGATGGCCGCCGGCACGATCATCAGCAGGGCGAGCATGCCCACACCCTTGGTGATCACCCCGATTCCGGCGAAGAACCAACCCAGCCACCACCAGCGCCAGGCTGGCCCAAGCAGCAGGTGGCGCAGCAGGCCATAGTTGGCCAGGGTGATGAACAACACCAGCAGCGGGTCGATCTGCGCCTTCTTCGCCTGGAAAGTGAACTGCAACGCGAACAGCAGCGCCCATCCCGCGTACAGCCCTACCTGCCGCGTCCACAACCGGCGGCCGAGATCGACCACGCACCACAGCGTACCCAGCGCCGCCAGCAGCGACGGCAGCAGGAAGGCCACCCGCCAGTGGCCGATCACGCCGTACAGCGTGGCCTGCCACCACATCAGCATCGGCGGCTTGTCCGAATACAGCTCGGTGCCGCGATGCGGGAACAACCAGTAACCGCTGTCGACCATCTGCTTGGCCACCAGCGCGAAACGCGGCTCGTCCGAAGGCCATGGATCACGGAGGCCCAGACCGGCCCCCAGCACCAGCAGGGCCATCACCACGAACAACCACGTCTGGCGCGACGCGTGGGTTTTCAGCATGGGACTCGAAACGGCAGCAGAGGTCAGGCTGCTTTTATCAGACGCGCATAGAAGAAACCGTCAGCATCGTTGTCGCCCGGCAGTCGCTGGCGTGCCACACCTTCGCAATCCACGCCGAATGCGTCGCCCAACGGCTGCGCCACGGCGTCCGGATGCCACTTCAGGAACGCGCGTACCTGATCGATGTTCTCGGCACGCAGGATCGAGCAGGTCGCATACAGCAGCACGCCGCCTGGGCGCAGCATCGACCAGCAGGCTTCCAGCAGGCGCGCCTGCACACCGACCAGCGCATCGATGTCTTCGGCACGGCGGTGGAACATCACATCCGGCTGACGACGGATCACACCGGTGGCTGAACAAGGTGCATCCAGCAGGATCGCGTCGAACGGCACGCCATCCCACCATGACCCGGGGTCACTGGCATCAGCAACCAGCGTCTGTGCATGCTCCCCCACCCCGGTACGCGTGTAGGTGTCGCGTGCACGGGCCAGCCGTCGCGCGTCGATATCCAGCGCCAGCAAGCGCAGGCTGGGGTCACGCTCAAGCAGGTGCGCCGACTTGCCGCCAGGCGCCGCACAGGCATCCAGCACGCGTGCACCGGCCGCCGGTGCCAGCGCATCGGCCGCGCATTGCGCCGAGAGGTCCTGCACCGACAGCGCACCGTCGGCAAAGCCGGGCAGCTGGTTCACGGCAACGGGAGCCGCCAGGCGCAACGCATCGGCGCAGAGCGCACTGGCTTCGGCGGCAATACCCGCCTCGGCCAGCGCGGCCAGTGCCTTGTCACGGCCACCGTGCTGGCGGTTCGCACGCAGCCACAACGGTGCCGGCTGAAGGCTGGCGTTGAAGATCGCCTCGGCCTGCGCCGGCCAATCGCGCTCAATCGCATCGGCCAGCCATTCCGGGAAGGCGTCGCGTGCGGGCTGCTCGGGGAAACCTTCGCGCTGCGCACGGCGCAGGATCGCGTTGACCAGGCCTGCCTGGCGCTCACGACCCAGCGCGCGCGCCGCATCGACCGTGGCCGACAACGCCGCATGCGCCGGCAGCTCCAGCACGTCCAGCTGCGCGAAGCCGACCATCAGCAGCGTGCGCAGATCGGCGTCACGCTCCGACAACGGCTTCTGCATCCACGACTGCAGCGCGGCGTCGTAGGTGCTGCGACGGCGCAGGACGGCAAAACACAGGGCTTCCAGCAGCGCGCGGTCGCGGCTGTCGGCCAGCTTCGGCAGCGCCCAGGCCAGTTCAGCCTTCAACGAACGGCCACGGGTGAACACCTGTGCCAGTACACGTGCGGCCAGCATGCGTGTGGCCGCGCCCGGTGCCGCCTTGGCGACGGAGAAATCGTTCTGCTTCGACACCGCTTACGCTCCCACGCGCAGGTCGCGGCGAGCGTTGAGGTAATCGGCGGCGGTGATCGCCTTGCCGCCTTCACGCTGCAGCACGCGCAGGCGCAATGCGCCTTGGCCACAGGCGATGTCGATGCCATCACGGCTGGCGGCCAGCACCGTACCCGGTGCCTGGCCGTGGTCCGCCTCCAGCGCCACCGCGCCATGGATGCGCACGCGTTCGCCGGCCAGCGTCGCCTCGGCGATCGGCCACGGATTGAACGCGCGCACGGTGCGCGCCAGCGCGCCCGCGTCCTGCGCCCAGTCCAGCTTCGCTTCGGCCTTGTCCAGCTTGTGCGCGTAGGTCACGCCCTGTTCCGGCTGCGGCCGCGCGATCGGCTTGATGCCGGCCCGCAGCAGGCCCAGACCATCGGACAGCACCTGCGCGCCCAGTTCCGCCAGCTTGTCGTGCAGCTGGCCACCGGTATCGGTGGCGGCGATCGGCAGCTCCTGGTGCAGCAGCACCGGGCCGGTATCCAGGCCGGCCTCCATCTGCATCAGGCACACACCGGTCTTTGCGTCACCGGCCTGGATCGCACGCTGGATCGGCGCGGCACCGCGCCAGCGCGGCAGCAGCGAGGCGTGCACGTTCCAGCAGCCGTGGGTCGGAATGGCCAGCACCGCCTTGGGCAGGATCAGGCCGTAGGCCACCACCACCATCAGGTCCGGCTGCAGGTCGCGAAGCTGCTGCTGGGCCGCCTCGTCCTTCAGCGACTCGGGCTGGTAGACCGGAATGCCACGGGCCACCGCTTCGAGCTTGACCGGCGACGGCGCCAGGCCACGGCCACGCCCGGCCGGACGATCAGGCTGGGTGTAGACGGCCACGACCTCATGATGGCGCGCAGCCGCGCGCAGCGATGACACCGCGAATTCCGGCGTACCGGCAAAGACAATCCTCATGGCTACCCCACTTGCAGGATGGATTCGTGCAGGAAAGAAAACGGCGCCGTCGGCCGGCGCCGTACAGCCCGCGCGTGCCGCGCAGGCGCGGGCCACCCGAAGGCGGCCCGGATTGGCGATCACGCCACGTGCTTGCGCTGCTTGGCCAGCTTCTTGCGCACCATCTCGCGCTTGAGCGGCGACAGATAGTCGATGAACAGCTTGCCGTCCAGGTGATCCATCTCGTGCTGGATGCAGGTGGCCAGCACTTCGCCGGCTTCCAGCTGCTGTTCCTGGCCATTGCGGTCCAGGTACTTCACGGTGATGGTATCGGCACGGGTCACGTCGGCGAAGATGCCCGGAACCGACAGGCAGCCTTCCTGGTACACCCGGCCCCCGTCCCTGGCGACGATTTCCGGGTTGATGAACACATGCGGTTCATTCTTTTCTTCGCTGACGTCGATGACCATGAAGCGCTTGTGCACATCCACCTGGGTGGCGGCCAGGCCGATGCCCGGGGCGTCGTACATGGTCAGGAACATGTTGTCGATCAGTTCCTGGAAGGCCGGCGTGGTGACTTCGGCAGCTTCGATCAACGCAGCCTTGGTACGCAGGCGCGGATCGGGGAACTCGAGAATGGGGAGAAGGGCCATGGCTGTTTCCGGATAGGGGGCCGGCACGCCGGCATACGTCGCAGATTCTAGCTCCAACGCTTGCCTTGCGCCCCGGTTTCTGGACTATAGTGCGCGGACCTGTTGGGGAATCAGGGCTTCACACCTATGTTGCTTCGTTTTCGTACGGTCGTCGCCGCGGCGATGCTGACCGTGGCTGCCTATGCTACCGCCGTGGAAGTGAATGGCGGGCACCCGGACACCTATGTGGTCCGAAAAGGGGATACGTTGTGGGATATCGCCGCACGTTTCCTGCAGAAGCCGTGGCTGTGGCCGGAGATCTGGCAGGCCAATCCGCAGATCGCCAATCCGCACCTGATCTATCCCGGTGACGTGCTCAGCCTGGCCTATCTGGACCGGGTCACCGTGGCGGCCCAGCCCGGCCCGCGCCAGGAGGCCCCGATCGACGCCATTCCGCTGGCCCAGGTCGAGCCGTTCCTGAAGCAGCTGAGCGTGGTCGACAGCATCGAGCAGCTGCCCGCCGTTGTCGGCCTGGAAGAGGAACGCCTGCGCGTTACCGGCGGCAACACCGCCTATGTGCGCCTGGCCGATGCCCAGCTGGGCCAGCGCTGGGCCGTGGTGCGCCCGACCGTGCGCTATGCCCAGCCCAAGCCGACCGAAGACCTGACCGCCAACGGCGATGTCACGCCGGGCAGTGGCAACCTCTGGAAAGCCTACAACGCGCCCAACGCGCGCCGCGGCGTGCTCGGCTACGAGCTGGCCCAGGTCGCAACAGGCACCATCACCCGGGTCGCTGGCGGCAAGGTCGAGGCCTCCACGCTGGCGCTGGACAAGGACCTGGGCGGCCGTGAAGTGCGTGCCGGCGACCGCCTGGTGCCGGTCGAGGCCCGTCCGTACGACCTGCAGTTCGTGCCGCATGTACCGGCGGCCAGCGTCGAGGGCGTCGACGTGCGCGTGCTGGCGGTGACCGACATGTTCACTGCCGGTGGCCCGCGCGACGTGATCGCGATCTCGGCAGGGCGCACCCAGGGCGTGGACAACGGCACCGTGTTCTCGCTGTGGCGGCCGGGCCGCCATGTGACGGACCGCATGAAGTACCCGACCTCGTCGCGCATGGACGATGCCCTCAGCGGCAACGTGGGCCGGGTTGCGCTGCCGGATGAGTACGCCGCGCACGCGATGGTGTTCCGTACCTTCGACAACGTCAGCTACGCACTGGTGATGCAGGGCGTGAAGCCGGTGCGCGTGGGTTACAACGCACTGCATCCGGACGCGAAGTAACGGTTGCCGGGCTGCCCCGACCACCGCAGGTCGTGCCGGCCGCTGGCCGGCAGGCATCTCCGGCAAAGTCTGACAGCCGCATGCGAAGGCGCCCTAGGGCGCCTTTGTTGTATGCGCCCGATAGTGGGGGGATGACCAACCAAGCTGACGAGGCGCTGCTGCGCCTGTTGATGGCAGGCGGCGCGCTGGCGCCCCGGCGGGCCCTGCTGCAGGCCGCAGGCAGCGCGGAGATTGCCATCGCGCAGGGCGCCGCGAACTGGCGCGCGCACGGCTGTACGCCAGAGCAGTGCGCCGCACTGGAACGCCCGGATGCCCGGGCCTGGGCGGTGGCACGGCGCTGGCTGGAAGACGACAACCAGCACCTGCTGGCCTTTACCGATCCGGCATTCCCTCCGCCCCTGCAGGATGTCCCCAACCCACCCCTGGCGCTGTTCATCGCCGGCGATCCCAGTCTGGCCTGGCGCCCGTCGGTGGCGCTGGTCGGCAGCCGCTCGCCGACACCGGGCGGACGCGCGTTGGCAGCCCGGTTTGCCGGCTGCTTCGTCGAAGCCGGGCTGGCGGTGACCAGCGGCCTGGCGGCGGGCATCGACGCGGCCGCGCATCAGGCCACGCTGGACGCCGGTGGATGCACCGTGGCGGTCATCGGCACCGGCCCGGACCGTGCCTACCCGGACGGCCACGCACGGCTGCAAGCCCGGATCGCCACCGATGGCGCGGTGCTCAGCGAGTACCTGCCCGGAACGCCGGCACGCCCCGGCCACTTCCCCGCCCGCAACCGGCTGGTGGCCGGGTTGGCGCTGGCGACGGTGGTGGTCGAGGCCGCCCAGCGCTCGGGTGCCCTGATCACCGCACGCCTGGCTGCCGAGGCGGCCGCGAGGTCTGCGCCCTGCCCGGCTCGGTACTCAATCCACGCGCGGCGGGCTGCCATCGGCTGATCCGTGAGGGTGCCGCACTGGTCGAGCGCCCGGAGGAGGTCCTTGAACTGCTGGCCCCCGCCCTTCGCCAGCAGCTGCCGGGCTTGCAATCACGGTTGGCCACCCCCACTGAACAGGCACCGCCGGTACTCCTGCCGGCGCGCTGGGCCGACGACCCTGACTACCAGTGCTTGTGGCGGGCCCTGGACCACAACCCAAGCGGTATGGATTCACTGATCACGCGCTGTGGATTGACGGCGCCCCAGGTGTCCTCCATGCTGCTGGCCATGGAACTGGCGGGAATCGTGGTGTGCGTACACGGCCGCTACTGTCGAACTCCCTAGTTTCTTCACCTCCACAGCGTCGCGCGACGCAGGCCGAGGGGCAATGAAAGAGAGCATCCTGGATGTACTGCTGTACCTGTTTGAACACTATTTCAGCGAAGATGCGGACCTGATCCGTGACCGCGATTCGCTCCAGAACGGCCTGATCCAGGCCGGTTTCAGCCCAACCGAGATCAACAAGGCATTCGACTGGCTCGATGCCCTGGCCGCGCAGCGACCGAGCGTGGCCCAGGCGCGGGTCGATGGCCCCGTGCGCGTCTACCACGGCCCCGAGCTGGACAAGCTGGACGTGGAATGCCGCGGTTTCCTGCTGTACCTGGAACAGCACGGCATCCTCGACGCCGACCAGCGTGAACTGGTGCTGGACCGGGCGATGGCCCTGGACCAGGACGAACTGGACCTGGACGATCTGAAGTGGGTCGTCCTGATGGTGCTGTTCAACCAGCCCGGCTCCGAGGCGGCGTATGCCTGGATGGAGACGCAGATGTTCATGGACGAGCCAGAACCCCTGCACTGACCGTACACTTGGGGGCATAGCGCATTCAGGAGCGTCCCCGTGAGCGAGTGGTTCCATGCAGAAGGCAACCGGCAGCAGGGTCCGCTGCCGGCGGAACAGTTGGTCGAATTGTTCCGCAACAACCAGATCTCCCTGGACACCCTGGTCTGGCGCGACGGACTGCCGCAATGGCAGCCGTTGCGCACCGTGGTCGACGAACTCGGCCTGATCGTGCCGGCGCTGGACGCTTCCGCGCCCCCCGTGGAGCCCGAACCGGAACCGGTGGCACCGCCTCCGCCGCAGCCACCGGTGCTGCCGCCATCCACGCCCTACACCACCAGTGCATCGGCCACCGCCCTGCCGCCCCCGAAGAAGAAGCTGTCCGGCTGTGCCCTGACCGCCATCATCGGCGGCGGCCTGCTGTTGGTGCTGGTACCGATCGTGGCCATCCTGGCCGCCATCGCGCTGCCTGCCTACAACGACTACACCGTGCGCGCCAAGGTCGCCGGCGCCGTGACCGCGCTGCAGCCGTTGAAGGACCAGGTGCAGCACTTCGCCGATGACGAAGGCCGGTGCCCCGGTGCCAACGACGCCGGCTTCCCGGCCCCGGGCGACTTCACCCAGGCCGGCCTGTCGGCGGTGAACATCGGCCGCTTCAACAACGGCCACTGCGGCATCGAGGCCACCCTGGCCGTACCCGGCAAGAAACCCGATGGCGACCTGCTGTGGCTGGAATACGATCGCGACAGCGGCCGCTGGGAATGCAGCGGCGAAAGCGACGACAAGTACCTGCCGCCGTCGTGCCGCGGCTGAACCGCGCGCGCACCGGCACCTCCAAGGACGACCCAACAGGGAACATGCAATGACTGAGTGGTACTACGCCGAAGGACAGCAACGCCAGGGCCCGCTACCGGTCCAGGAGATCCGCCAGCGCTTCCAGCGCGGCCAACTGAACCTGGACACCCTGGTCTGGCGCGAAGGCATGGCGCAGTGGGCTGCGCTGCGCCAGGTGGTCGACGAACTCGGACTGCAGACGCTGGCCGACGCCAGCACGGCCACCAGCAGCGGCGGCTTCGACCTGCGTGGCGACTATGCTGCCATCGACAACGGCAGCGCCCCCCTGCCGGGCACCGGCGCGCTCAGCAGCTCGCCCTACAGCGCCCCGGCAGCGGCCGGTGCCGCTGGCCATGCCCAGCCGGTGATGGGTGGCGAAGTGGTCTACGCGGGCTTCTGGAAGCGCGTGGCCGCCTACATGATCGACTACTTCGTGCTGGTCATCCCCGGCAGCATCATCGGCGCCATCCTCGGCGTGGTGCTCGGCGCCAGCATGGGCGCGATAGGCAGCGGCGAATCGGCCATCGAAGTGGTCGCCCAGCTGTCCAGCGCGCTGATCAACTTCGCCATCGGCATGGCGTACTACACCTGGTTCCATGCCTCGAAGGGCGGTGCCACGCTGGGCAAGATGGCGGTCGGCATCAAGGTCGTGCGCAGCAATGGCGAACGCCTGACCAAGGCGCGCGCATTTGGTCGCTACTGGGCCATGCTGCTGAGCAGTTTCACCCTCGGCATCGGCTTCCTGATGGCGGCGTTCACCGAGCGCAAGCAGGGCCTGCACGACATGATCTGCGACACCCTGGTGGTCGACCGCTGGGCCTACACCGACCAGCCGCAGCTGCAGCGCCGGGAGCTGGGGACGGTCACCGTGCTGGTGCTGGTGCTGACCGGCCTGCTGTCGCTGGTGGGCCTGGCCCTGCTGGTATTCGCAGTCGGCTTCATCGCCAAGATGGCCTCCTGAACGGCCATCCTCACGCCTCGCTGCTTGACACGGGCTGTCCGGGCGTGATTCCTCTAATAAGGTGAAACTGAACGCCCGGCACATTACCGGGCGTTCAGTTTATGGATTTGCCCGTGGCCGCTTCACTAATGCGGCCGTTTGCTCCACCCTAGCGGCCCCTCCCCTGCGGCTCGCCCCACAGACACCTCTGCCATGCCCAAGCACCTGCTCATCGTCGAATCGCCGGCCAAGGCCAAGACGATCAACAAATACCTCGGCAAGGACTACACGGTCCTGGCCTCGTATGGGCACGTGCGCGACCTGATTCCGAAGGAAGGCGCGGTCGACCCGGACAACGGGTTCGCCATGCACTACGACGTGATCGAGAAGAACGAAAAGCATGTCGATGCGATCGCCAAGGCCGCCAAGGGCGCCGACGACATCCTGCTGGCGACCGACCCGGATCGCGAGGGTGAGGCGATCAGCTGGCATATCGCCGAGATCCTGAAGGAACGCGGGCTGGTCAAGGACAAGCCGATGCAGCGCGTGGTGTTCACCGAGATCACCCCGCGCGCCATCAAGGAAGCGATCAGCCAGCCGCGCGCGATCGCCAGTGACCTGGTCGATGCCCAGCAGGCGCGCCGCGCGCTGGACTACCTGGTCGGCTTCAACCTGTCGCCGGTGTTGTGGCGCAAGGTCCAGCGCGGCCTGTCCGCCGGCCGCGTGCAGAGCCCGGCGCTGCGCATGATCGTCGAGCGCGAGGAAGAGATCGAAGCCTTCATCGCCCGCGAGTACTGGTCGATCGCCGCCGAGTGCGCGCACCCGTCGCAGCACTTCAACGCCAAGCTGATCAAGCTGGACGGGCAGAAGTTCGAGCAGTTCACCATCACCGATGGCGACACCGCTGAAGCGGCGCGCATGCGCATCCAGCAGGCCGCGCAGGGTTCGCTGCACGTCACCGACGTGGCCAGCAAGGAGCGCAAGCGCCGCCCGGCGCCGCCGTTCACCACTTCCACCCTGCAGCAGGAAGCCTCGCGCAAGCTCGGCTTCACCACCCGCAAGACCATGCAGGTGGCACAGAAGCTGTATGAAGGCGTGGCGATTGGCGACGAAGGCACCGTCGGCCTGATCTCGTACATGCGTACCGACTCGGTGAACCTGTCGCAGGACGCGCTGGCCGAGATCCGCGATGTGATCGCCCGCGACTACGGCATCGCCTCGCTGCCGGACCAGCCGAACACCTACCAGACCAAGTCGAAGAACGCCCAGGAAGCGCACGAAGCGGTGCGCCCGACCTCGGCGCTGCGCACGCCTGCGCAGGTCGCGCGCTACCTGACCGATGACGAGCGCAAGCTGTACGAGCTGATCTGGAAGCGCGCGGTGGCCTGCCAGATGATTCCGGCCACGCTCAACACCGTCAGCGTCGACCTGTCCGCCGGCAGCGAACACGTGTTCCGTGCCAGTGGCACTACCGTGGTGGTGCCCGGCTTCCTGGCCGTGTACGAAGAAGGCAAGGACAACAAGAGCGCCGAGGACGAGGACGAAGGCCGCAAGCTGCCGGCGATGAAGCCCGGCGACCGCGTGCCGCTGGAACGCATCCAGGCCGAACAGCATTTCACCCAGCCGCCGCCGCGCTACACCGAAGCGGCGCTGGTGAAGGCGCTGGAAGAGTACGGCATCGGCCGTCCCTCGACCTACGCCTCGATCATCCAGACCCTGCTGTTCCGCAAGTACGTGGAAATGGAAGGCCGCAGCTTCCGCCCGTCCGACGTCGGCCGTGCGGTGTCCAAGTTCCTGTCCAGCCACTTCACCCGGTACGTGGACTACGACTTCACCGCCAAGCTCGAAGACGAGCTCGATGCCGTCTCGCGTGGCGAAGAAGAGTGGATCCCGCTGATGGCCCGCTTCTGGGAGCCGTTCAAGGAGCTGGTGGAAGACAAGAAGGAATCGGTCGACCGTGCCGAGGCCAGTGGCGCGCGTGAGCTCGGCACCGACCCGAAGACCGGCAAGCCGGTCAGCGTGCGGCTGGGCCGCTTCGGGCCCTACGCGGCCATCGGCAGCACCGCCGAGGACGCCGAGGAGAAGCCCAAGTTCGCTTCGCTGCGCCCTGGGCAGTCGATGCACACCATCTCGCTGGAAGACGCGCTGGAACTGTTCCTGATGCCGCGCGCGCTGGGCGAGGACAACGGCGAGCCGGTCAGCGTCGGCATTGGTCGCTTCGGCCCGTTCGCCAAGCGTGGCAGCACCTATGCCTCGCTGAAGAAGGAAGACGACCCGTACACCATCGACCTGGCCCGCGCCGTGTTCCTGATCGAAGAGAAGGAAGAGATCGCGCGCAACCGGATCATCAAGGAGTTCGAGGGCAGCGACATCCAGGTGCTGAACGGCCGCTTCGGCCCGTACATCAGCGATGGCAAGATGAACGGCAAGATCCCCAAGGATCGCGAACCGGCATCGCTGACCCTGGCCGAAGTGCAGCAGCTGATGGAAGAAACTGGCAAGCCTGTGCGCAAGGGCTTCGGCGCCAAGAAGGCCGCTGCGAAGAAGGCACCGGCCAAGAAGGCGGCGGTGAAGAAGGAAGCCGCGCCGAAGAAGGCCGCTGCAAAGAAAGCGCCTGCCAAGAAGGCCCCGGCCAAGAAAGCGGTGAAGAAGGCGGCCGCGAAGAAGGCACCGGCCAAGAAGACCGTCAAGAAGGCCGCGAAGTAGCTCCACGCCATGCGTGGGTGAGGTTGCAAGGTGTGCGGACCAACGGTCCGCACCTACCATCCGCACCCACCACCCCTTCTGCACGCAGCAGGGAGATAATGGAGGCCCACGCCGGGCCGGTCGCCGCCATGAAAGAACTCACCCTGGACTCTGCTGTCGCCACGCTCCGCGCGGGCGGCGTGATCGCCTACCCCACCGAAGCGGTCTGGGGCCTGGGCTGTGATCCCTCGCACGAAGCGGCAGTGCACATGGTGCTGCGGCTGAAGCAGCGCCCGATCGAGAAAGGCATGATCCTGGTCGCGGCCGAACTGGCGCAGCTGGAAGGCTGGGTGCGCCTGCAGGCGCTGCCCGACGCCCGCCAACGCGCCGTGCTGGCCAGCTGGCCCGGCGCCAACACCTGGATCCTTCCCGCCGGCCCGCGCGCGCAGCCCTGGGTCACCGGTGAACACAGTGGTATCGCGGTGCGCATCAGCGCGCACCCGCTGGTGGCCGAACTCTGCCGCGCCTGGGGCGGCCCGCTGGTCTCCACCAGCGCCAACCTGGCCGGAGAACCACCGGCACGCAGTCGCGAAGAGCTGGACCCGCGCCTGCTGCGCCTGCTCGATGGCATCCTCGATGGGCAGACCGGTGGCCTGGCCCAACCCACCCCGATCCGCGACGCGCTCAGCGGCAACGTGCTGCGTTCCTGAGCCGGCGATTGCGCTGCTGCGGACAATCACGCACCCTGCCGCCATGACCCTGCTGCGCGCCACCCTCAGCCTGTGCCTGCTGCTGCCGTGGACGGCGCCCGCCGCCGACGACGTGCGGGTGTACCGCTGCGTTGCCAGCAACGGGGCCGTTGCCCTGCAGGACACGCCCTGCAACAGCGGCCGCCAGCAGGTGCGCGACCTGCAGCGCCCGCGCGATCCCGCTCCACGGGTGGTGCGCAGTGATGCCACGCCCCCGCCGCCCAGCGAAACCCCGGTCATCCGCGAGCGCGAAGTCCGCCACGTCTACATCCAGCCGCCGCAGCCGATGTACGAGTGCGTGAGCGAAGACGGCCAGCGCTATACCAGCGACAACAACGAAGGCAATCCGCGTTGGGTACCGTTGTGGACCAGCGTCTGGCTGCCACACGGTCATCGTGGCCCGGCCTACCCTGGACCACGCCCGGCCATCGGCACGCCGATCGGCGAAGGCGCAGGTTATCGCCCCCCTTCGATCAGCATGGGCGTGCAGGTTCCGGCCGGCAGCGTGCTGGTCCGCGACAGCTGCCATGCGTTGCCGCCGCAGGAAGTCTGCGCGCGCCTGCGCGACCGTCGCTGGGAACTTGACCGGCGCTACAACAGCGCACTGCAGAGCGAACGCACCGCCATCAGCAACGAACAGCGCGGCATCGATGCGCGCCTGTCGCGCGATTGCGAACGCTGAGCGCAGCACGCCGTCGCAGCCTGTACGCTGTGCGCATGAACCGAGTGATCTGGCTGCTCCTGGTGCTGTTGCCCGCAAGCACGTTGGCCGAAGAGGGCGTGATCTACCGCTGTACCTCCAGCAGCAGTGACGTCCCTACCCTGCAGCGCACGCCGTGCCCCACCGGCAGCAAGCAGCAGGTGCTGCGCATACCCGACCCGGCCAACACGCAGCCGGCGGCCGCTGCACCGGTGACCGCCGACCCTGCACCCGCCCCCGTCGAAACACCCGCGCCGGTGCCGGCCGGACCGGCCGTTACCCCGAGTGCCCCAGCGAAACCACGACGCGCGGACGAAGGACGCACGATCATGGAGGCAGGCATGGTCGAACACGAAGGCGACGACCAGATCCTCGACAGCGCGACGCTGCGCCGCGATGCCGAGGCCCGCGCCGCCGCTGGTGACGGTCCACCGAAGCCGCCGCTTCCTCCGATCTTCCAGTGCACCGACAGCCAGGGTGGCGGCTACCTGTACGAGTACGAGGCCGCGCCCGGCCGCTGCGAGCTGATGACGGTACAGGGCCTGGGTGGAGTGACGCCGGTGAATGCTGCCAGCTGTGAAGTGGTGCGCGACCACTGCGAAGCGCTTCCCGAAGCGCAGCGTTGCGGTGGTTGGCAGCAGCGCTTCCGCGATGCCCGCGGCCGTGAGCGCTTTGCCGCGCCGGAGAACCGCAGTACCGCGCGCGGTGAACGCGAGCGGCTGCAGGGCGTGCTGGAAGCCAGCAGCTGCCCGGTGCCGGGGTGACAGCCACCCGGTAGTGCCGGCCGCTGGCCGGCAACCACAGGATCTTCAGATGATTGCAGTTGCCGGCCAGCGGCCGGCACTACCCGCTGAAAGATCAGAACCCGTAGCGCAGGAAACCCCCATCCACCGCGATGCACTCGCCGGTGACATAGCTGGCCGCCGGCAGGCACAGGAAGCCCACGGCTGCGGCCACTTCCTCCGGCTCGCCAATGCGGCGCATCGGCGTGCGGTTGATCACTTCCTCGTAGTAATCCGGGTCCGACAACGGGCCGGACGTGCGCCGCGTGCGGATGTACCACGGCGCCACCGCATTGACCCGGATGCCATCCTCGGCCCACTCCACTGCCAGGTTGCGGGTCATCTGATGCATCGCCGCCTTGGTCATGCCGTAGACCACACCGCTGCGCACGTGGGTCAGGCCGGACACGCTGCCGACGTTGACGATGGACGACGACGCGTGGCGGGCCAGCAGCGGATGCGCGTAGCGCGACAGCTCGAACGCCGAGAACAGGTTGGTCTCGAAGATCTTCCGCCATTCGTCCTCGGAGTACTCCGTGGCCGCCTTGGTGACGTTGCCGCCGGCATTGTTGACCAGGATGTGCAGGCCATCGCTGTAGTCCTCCACCCAGTCCAGGATCTGGCGGCGGTCCTCGTCGTCGGAAACATCGGCGGCCAGCGCATTCACCTGCATCTGCGGATACACATCCAGCAGTTCGTCGCGCGCGGTCTCCAGCATGTCGATATCGCGGCCAACGATCATCAGGTCGGCACCGAGCCCCGCCAGTTCATGCGCGATGGCCAGGCCGATGCCGGCGCTGGCGCCGGTGATCAGTGCCGTCTGGCCGTCCAGGCGCCACCGTTGCTGGGTCATGTGTCCTCCGGGGCCGTGCCCACTGCATTTCGATGCCGCAAGGATACGCGCTCACGGCGGCGCCCTGCCGGTGATGCGACACTGCCCGTACGCCCACCGCGGAGAGCCGCCATGCGCATCCTGATCCTGTCCACATCCGTGCTGGCCAGCCTGCTGCTGGCGGCCTGCCAGCGGCCACCGACGCCAAACCCGGAGAAGCCACCGGCACCTCAGGCGATGGCACGCGCGATGCATGAGCCGCTGGACCGCGCCAAGGGCGTGCAGAAAACCGTGGACGATGCCGCCGCGCGTGAGCGCAAGGCCGAGGCCGAAGCGACGCAGTGACCTGTGGGGTCAGAGCCCATTGCGCTGCAGAGGGATCCGGCCCCATGAACGAAAACGCCCGGCCAAGGCCGGGCGTTTTCATTCGTTACCGTTGCCGATCAGAACCCGCAGAAGCAGTACGCCAACGCCTTCACCGGTGCGCCATTGCCCTTTTCGCGGGCCGCGTTCTCGACGAAGCGCAACTGAGTGTCCACTTCCGGCATCGTGCGTGCCAGCATCATCCGCGCCATGCCCGAATCGGACAGCATCCAGGCACCGGCGCGGCTGCCAGCGAACCCGCTGACGAACTGCGCGAACGGCGTGGCTGCCTTCTCGATGTAGCGCACGCGGTAGGCATCGGCCTTGCCGAGCTTGGCGCGACTGGCGGCGTCGGCCACGGCATCCTTCAGGCCACCGAAGGCGTCAACCAGGCCACGTTCCTTGGCCTGTGCACCGCTCCACACGCGGCCACGGGCCACTTCGTCGACAGCCTCGACTGGCTTCTTGCGGGCGTCGGCGACGCGACCGGTGAAGTCGGCGTATCCCTTGTTGATCACCGTCTGGATGACCTGGCCCACCGCCGGATCCATCGGACGGGTGACATCGAAGGCACCCGCGAAACGGGTGGTGCCGACACCATCGGTATGCACGCCGATCTTGTCCAGCGCGCGGCTGAAGTTCGGCACCATGCCGAAGATGCCGATCGAACCGGTGATGGTCGACGGATCGGCATAGATGCGATCGGCATTCATACTGATCCAGTAGCCACCGGAGGCCGCCAGGTCGCCCATCGACACCACCACCGGCTTGCCGGCGGCCTGCAGGGCCACCACTTCGCGACGGATCTGCTCGGAGGCGAACACTTCACCACCCGGCGAATTGACGCGCAGCACCACCGACTTCACGTTCTCGTCGTCACGCGCGGCACGCAGCAGCGCCGAGGTCGATTCGCCACCGATGCGGCCGGCCGGGAGATCGCCGCCGCTGATTTCGCCGGCGGCCACCACTACCGCCACCTGCGGACGGTTGTCGACCGGATTGCGGCGCGCATCGAGCTGGCCCAGGTAGGTGCCGAAGTCGACGTTGCGGAAACCACCGTCGGCATCGTCATCGGCCACGCCGCGCTCGATCATCAGATCCTCGAACTCCTCGCGAGTCTTCAGTGACGTCACCAGCTTCTGCTGCAGGGCGAACTTGGCCAGGTCGCCACCGGCGGCGGCGATGCCTTCCGGCAGCGTGTCGATGCCGGCGGCCAGCTGTGCCGGGTCCAGGCGACGGGCCTTGGCGATGTCGCCCAGGTAGCGCTGCCACACGTCGTTCATCCAGAACAGGTCGGCTTCCTTGGAGGCCGGCGACGCAGCGTCAAGCACGTACGGCTCGGCCGCGGACTTGTACTCGCCTACCTTGAACAGGTGCACGTCCACGCCCAGCTTGTCCTGCAGGCCGGTGCGGAAGTACTGGCGATAGCGGCCCAGGCCTTCGAGCACGACCGAACCCATCGGGTCCAGGTAGACCTCGTCGGCCTGCGCGGCCAGCAGGTACTGCGACTGGCCCATGCTCTCGCTGTAGGCCACCAGCTGCTTGCCGGAGGCGCGCAGATCCTGCAGCGCGGCGGCCACTTCACGCAGCGAGGCGAAGCCGGACGGCTGCAGTTTGTCCAGCTCCAGCACCACGCGCTCGATCTTCTTGTCTTCCTTGGCCGACTCGATCACCCGCAGCAGGTCACGCAGCTGTATCTCTTCGGCGCCGTTGTCACCTACCGCCTTGGCCAGCGCGCGGCTGACCGGATCGGCACTGAACTGCTCGACCAGGCGGCCTTCCGGTGCGATCACCAGGGTGGTGCGGTCCTGCAGCGACTTGCTGGCACCGGCGCCCATGCCGGCAGCGATGACGAACATCACCAGCAGCAGGAACAGCAGGCCGAAGAACACCAGGTTGAGGATCAACCTGCGGGTGAAGTTCATGACGTCCCACAGCCCGATGAAGAAACTGGCGACGGGGTTGCGACGCGCCGGGGGCAGCGGGGGCACGGGTTGATTCATGGAACGCTCCGGATGGCTTCTTGCCGTGGTGCCAGCATAGCCGGTGCCGCGTGATGCAGCATCGGACACAAGTCAGGGGATCGCCCGCCATGGGTCGGCATGGCGGGCGGGACGGATCAGGACAACATCGACTGGCCGACGCGCAGGCTGCTGCGGCGCAGGCGCCAGCCCATCAGGATGGCGGCGGCGGTCAGGCCGACGATCAGGCCGATCCACATGCCCTGCGGGCCCATGCCCAACCCCAGGCCGAGCCCGGCGCCGAGCGGCATGCCCAGGCCCCAGTACGCGAACATGGCGATGAACATTGGCACCCGGGTGTCCTTCAGGCCGCGCAGCGCGCCGGCCGACAGCACCTGGATGCCATCCGGGAACTGGAAGGTGGCCGCGTACAGCAGCAGGGTCGAGGCCAGGCCGGCCACCGCCAGGTCGTTGGTGTAGACACCGACGATGGCATCGTGGCCGAACAGCAGTACCGCCGCCGAGAGCGTCTGCGTGCCCATGATGATCGCGTAGCCGGCCCAGGCCGCACGCCGTACACCGAAGCCATCGCCACGGCCGACCGCATGGCCGACGCGCACGGTGGTGGCCTCGGCCACGCCCATCGGAATCATGAAGCACAGCTGGGCGACGTTGATCGCGATCTGGTGCGCGGCCGCTTCGTTGGCACCGAGGCGCCCGATCAGCAGCGCGGTGACGATGAACAGGCCGCCCTCCATCAGCACGGTAATGCCGATCGGCAGGCCGGTGCGCAGCAGATCCCAGATCGCCGACCAGCGCGGTCCTTCGAAGTGCGAGAACAGCTGCAGGTGGGCGAAGCGCTTGGTGAACCACAGGTAGGTGGCGAAGGCGATCGCCTGCAGCCACATCATCACCGCCGAGGCGATGCCCAGGCCCTCGGCACCCATTTCCGGGAAGCCCAGCTTGCCGTTGGCCAGCACGTAGCCCATCGGCGCCAGCACCAGCAGGCCGCCGAAGCCGAGCAGCATGGTCGGCAGCGTCCAGTGCATGCCCTCGCTCAGATAGCGCATGCAGAAGTACAGGGTCAGCGCCGGGCCGCCCCAACGCACCGCATGCAGGAACGCGGTCGCCCCCGGCACGATGTCCGGTGCGATGCCGAATGCCGGCAGCAGCGGCGGCACCACGGTGAGGAAGGTGAACATGATCAGGCCAAGGCCCAACGCCAGCCACAGTGCCTGGCGGAACAGCGGGCCGATCTCGCGCTCGCGGCCGGCGCCATGCAGCTGCGACACCGAAGCGGTGAGCGAGATCAGGGTGCCGATCGGGATCAGCATCGGCAGCCACAACAGCGCCGTGCCGATGGTCACCGCGGCCAGGGTCGCGGTGGCATGGTGGCCGGCAATGACGTTGTCGACGAAGGAGATCAGACCGGTGGACACATGCCCGAGCACAAGCGGCAGGGCGAGCAGACCGGTGGCGCCGACTTCCTTGCTGAAGCGCGGCGTGGAGGTTGCAGTAGACATAAGGTGCTTGACGCGAACTGCGGTTGCGCGCGAAGGGCACAGGCACCGGGTTGCGGGCCGCCATCTTACGCGTGCGGCGCGCGCATTCCCATGACATGGCGTGAATGCTGGGTTTCAGCGGGCCCCGGCATCACGCGTTGCGATCGCGTTACCGGGGGAAAACGCCCGCCCTGTAGAGTCAACTGTCAGTCGACTTCCGCGCGCAGCGCGAGGTTTTCGCGGTTCTGTATGAAGAGCAGTCGACCAACAGTCGACGCTACCCCGTCGACGTTACCCCTGGACGCTACGCCTTCCGGTTTACTGCCCCGCCTGGCGCTTGAGCCAGGTGTCGCGCTCGGCGGGCGGCACGGCGAGGAACGCGCTGCGCACGGTGTCGCGTTCCTGCGGTGGTGTGCGTTGCGCGACCAGGGTGAGCTGGGCCAGCTGCGCCGGGCTGAGCTGGCGCAGCACGGCCAGCGCGGCCTCGCGCTGTTCCGGCGGCACGAAGCCGAACAGGCCGTGCAGCTTGGGGAATTCCAGGCCCAGCTGCGGGCCCAGCCGCCAGCCTTCGCGGAATGCCTGGTCCTGCGCCTGGAACTGCTGACGCAGCCGTTGCTGCTGCTCGGCCGGCAGTGCGTTGAATCGCGCAGCGGCCTGACGGATCCGCTCGCGTTCGCTCTCGGGCAGGGCGCGCCAGGCCGCGTAGTCGGCGCGACGCTGGCGTTGCTGCGGGGCGTCGAGCTGGGTGAACGCAGCCGGCGTCGTGCTTGTGGAGGCCGGGACCGGGGCCGCCGGCGAACTCCCCGGCACTGGCGGCGGCAGCGGTACGTTCAAGGTCTGCGGCGCGGCGGAAAGCGACAACGGCAGGGCCAGCAGCAGGCTGGCGAACAGGGTCTTATTCATCGGCAGCAGCGGTTTCCAGCGTGGCGCTGGCCGGCTCGGGCCGGCTCGGCTTGGATTGCGATTCGTCCACCGGCAGTGGGCCACCGGCCGCCGTCCACGCATACAGATCGGCATCGGCCACCAGCGGATAATCGCGGTCGGCCAGCATCGTGGCGTCGTCCGCGGCCTGCGCAGGGGTCGCGTCCGGCGTGGCGTTGACCTTGCTTGGCGGCAGTGCTTCCACCGTGACCGGCCCCGCTTCACCCACCACGCCTTCCGGCAACGGGGCATCGCTGCCGAACGAATGCCCCTGCCAGTAGCGCCAGCCCAGCGCGGCGGCCAGCAGTACCGCCACCGTGACCAGCAGGATCAGTGGGCCGCGCCAGCGCGGCTTGGCATTCGCACGACGGCGCTTGCCGCTGGCGGGCGCACGCTCATCGCGCTGTGGTGCACGCCAGCTGGCGGTCGGGGTTTCATTGTTGGCAGCCGGCGCGGCGGGTTGCTGCAGCTGCTGCAGGCGCTTGGCCGGCAGGTCGCGGATACGCGCCTGCACCTGTTCGGCCAGCTGGCGCCAAGCCGAGGCATCGGGCTGGCCGTGCACATCGCGCGGGCAGGCGTCGGCCAGCAGTTGCTGGTAGCCGGCCTCATCCTGGTCGAGCACGCGCATCGCGATGCCTTCATCCAGGCTGCCGCCCACCCGCAGCAGCAGCGCCAGGCGCGGCAGCGATCCCATCTCGCCCAGCGCAGCCAACGGCGGCGCCCACTGACCGCCCACCGGCTCGCGCAATACCTGGCGCTGGCCCAGCAGGGTCCAGAAGCGGGTCGGCCACTGCGCCATCGGCAGGTCACTGGCGACCGCCGCAAACGCGCGCATCACCGCCACCAGGGTCTGCTCGGCGCGGGCAGCATCGCCGCACTGCAGTTCAGCCACCACCAAGGCGCGGCGTTCAACGCCTCGCAGGAACGCCGACAGCGCGCCGGCCGCGGTCGAGGAAACAGGGGCGGGCACAGCCGTCATCGGTCACTCCAAAGGTCTGCCCGCATGATAGCGGCAGGCCATCGGCGCCCGTAGGACTTGCGTCAGCAGGCACTTCGTGCTGCAGGTTGTGCACAGCACCAAGACCCGACTGCGGAAAACTGGGGCATCCAGCTGAATTCACTCTGTTTCAGCTTTGTTTCACACTTAAATTGTTGATTTTGAATGCTTTTACCATGTGGCTATTTTTTGACCAACCCGAGCATGAGGCCGTCGCTATCGGCCTTCTGCGTTTCCGCTGGCGGTTAACACACAACGTTATCCACAGAACATGTGGATAAGACTGAATCTCCAATGGACTCCGATATTTAGGTGACATTTATGCTTCAACGGGCATCGCCCGGCCACGCCCGCTCCTGCCATTCGCGCGCGCATGGGCCGTTACACTGGCCCGATGCTTTCACCGATTCCGACCCTGCAGGTCGCCCTCCCCGTCCCCCTGCCCCGCCTGTTCGACTACCTGTCGCCGGAGGGCGAGGCCCCCACGGCGGCGGTCGGCTGCCGTGTGAAGGTGCCGTTCGGCAACCGCGAACTGGTCGGCGTGGTGGTCGGCCACGGCCAGGCCGACGACGGTCAGGGCCTGCGCCAGGCGCTGGCCTGGTGCGATCCGCAGCCGCTGCTGCAGGGTGAGCTGTGGCAGAGCCTGCAGTGGCTGGCGCGCTACACCCACGCACCGCTGGGCGAGGTGCTGAGCACCGCCCTGCCCGGCCCGCTGCGCCATGGCGAGACCCTGCCCGACACCCACCACTGGGGCTGGCAGCTGACCGCCGAAGGACGCCTGCAGCGCGGGAAGCTGCGCGCCGGCAGCCGCCCCCGGCAGTTGGCAGAACTGCTGGCCGAGGCCGTGGTGGATGAGGATGTGCTGGGCGAACGCATGCAGGACTGGCGCACCGCCGCGCGCAGCCTGGCCAAGCGTGATCTGGCCGAGCGCGTGGCGCTGAGCGTGGCGCCCCAACATGCGCAGCCACTGCCCGGTCCAACGCTCAACCCGGACCAGGCCGAGGCCGTGGCCGCGATCAACGCCGCCGAAGGCTTCCAGCCCTTCCTGCTGGATGGCGTGACCGGCAGCGGCAAGACCGAGGTCTACCTGCAGGCCATCATCCACTGCCTGGCCCAAGGCAAGCAGGCGCTGGTGCTGGTGCCGGAAATCGGCCTGACCCCGCAGACCCTGGCACGCTTCCGCGGCCGCCTCGGCATCGCCGTGCATGCACTGCACTCGGGGTTGAACGACAACGAGCGCGCGCGCGTCTGGGCGGCGGCCTCACGTGGCGAGGCACGGGTCATCGTCGGCACCCGCTCGGCGGTGTTCACGCCATTGCCGCAAGCCGGCCTGCTGATCGTCGACGAGGAACACGACGGCAGCTACAAGCAGCAGGACGGCATCCGCTATCACGCGCGCGATTTCGCTCTGGTGCGCGCCAAGGCACTCGGCATCCCGGTGCTGCTGGGCAGCGCTACGCCTTCACTGGAGACGCTGCACAACGCCTATGCCGGGCGCTACACCCACCTGCGCCTGAAGCAGCGTGCCGGTGATGCACGGCCGCCACGCGTGCGCATCCTCGATGTGCGCAAGCGGCCGCTGCACGATGGCCTTTCGGCCGACGTGCTGGCCGGTATCGGCGAACACCTGCAGCGTGGCCAGCAGGTGCTGGTGTTCAAGAACCGCCGCGGTTACGCGCCGGTGCTGCTGTGCCACGACTGTGGCTGGACCGCACCGTGCAACCGCTGCGATGCACCGATGACCGTGCATGGCGGCGGCCGTCGCCTGCAGTGCCATCACTGCGGCGCGCGGCAACCGGCACCGTTGGCCTGCCCGGCCTGTGGCAGCCTTGCGCTGCAGCCGCAGGGTATCGGCACCGAACGACTGGAAGAACATCTGGTCAGTGCCTTCGCAGATTTCCCGGTGGTGCGCATCGACCGCGGCACCACGTCGCGACGTGACGCGCTGGAACAGCAGCTGGCGAAACTGGGCGACCAGCCCGGCATCCTGGTCGGCACGCAGATCCTGGCCAAAGGCCACGACCTGCCCAAGCTGACCCTGGTGGTGGTGGTTGGCATCGATGAGGGCCTGTTCTCAGCCGACTTCCGCGCCAGCGAAAAACTGGCGCAGCAGCTGATCCAGGTCGCAGGACGCGCGGGACGTGCACGTGATCCTGGTGAGGTCTGGCTGCAGACCCATCATCCCGGGCACCCGCTGCTGGAAACCCTGGTGAGCGGTGGCTACCACCCGTTCGCGCAGGCCGAGTTGAACCAGCGCCAGGCCGCCGGATTCCCGCCCTTCGCGCATCTGGCGCTGATGCGCGCCGAGGCACAGCAGGTGGAGCATGCCAATGCGTTCCTGCTGGCGGCGCGGCAACTGCTGGGGGAACAGAATGTAGTCGAGGCCTATGGGCCGATGCCGGCGCCGATGCCGCGGCGTGCCGGCTACCAGCGCACCCAGCTGCTGCTGTCGGCGCTGCAGCGGCCGCCGTTGCATGGGGTGCTTTCGCAGTTGGTACCGCAGCTGTACGCGCTGCCGGAAGCACGCAAGGTACGCTGGTCGCTGGATGTGGATCCGATGGACCTGTATTGATCCGGTCGATGCTGCGTAGAGTCGAGCTTGCTCGACTGCCTCATGCAGAAGCAGTCGAGCAAGCTCGACTCTACCAACGGCCCTGCCGCTTACGTCAGCGGCGACATCACGCCGCGCTGGTAGGCCGGCCGCTCGCGCAGGCGCGCGTACCAGTCGGCCAGGTGCGGCAGTTCCGGGCGCTGGATCGGCAGTTCGAACCAGGCATAGATCAGCGAGCCCAGCGGAATGTCACCCATCGCGAATGTCTCGCCCGACAGCCACGGCTGCCTGGCCAGCGTGGCATCGGCCATCGCCAGATAGTCGCCGGCGCGCACGATGGCGGCATTGATCCGCGCTTCGTCACGGTCGGCCGGGGCGGTGCGCATGATGCCCCAGATCAGGTCGGTGTACAGCGGCGCCATCCGCGAGGTACTCCAGTCCATCCACTTCTCGGCCTGGGCACGTTCCATCGGGTCTTCGGCGTACAGCGTGCCCAGCGCGTAGCGTGCGCTCAGGTAACGCACGATGGCATTCGACTCCCACAGCGGCAGGCCGTGGTCTTCGATCACCGGCACCAGGCTGTTGGGATTCATCGCCAGGTACTCCGGCGTCTGCGTGCCGCCATGGCTGCCACCAACCTCGATGGATTCGTACGACAGGCCAATTTCCTCGGCGCACCACAGCACCTTGCGGACGTTACTGGAATTGCGGCGGCCCCAGATCTTCAACATGCGGGTTTTTCCTTGCTGGCAATGCGAGCGGCAACGATACGCCTGATCGGGTGGGGAGTGTGGGTGGCGGATGCGGATCTGGCATCCGGGCATTGCCGGCCAGCGGCCGGCACTACCGGTTCTTTTTCGGCAGCGTGCGCACGTAGGATGACTTGCCGTCCTTCTTCAGCTCGAACAGACCGATCGCGGCCAGCAGGTCACTGAGCTTGCCGTAACCGTAGTTGCGCGGATCAAACGACGCCTGGTTGCCGATCTGGCTGCCAACCGGGCCGAGGTGCGACCAGCCGTCCTCGCCCTCGGCCGAGGACACCGCGCGGCGCAGCATCTTCACCAGCCGGGTATCGCTACGCATTTCCGCACCGCTCTTGCGTGGCCGGGCATCGTCGTTGGCCACAGGCTCGTTCGATGCCTGTTCGCTGGAAGCCTGTTCGGTATCCGGCACGCTGGCATGGGTCTGGCCCAGCGCTTCCAGGTAGGTGAACTTCGAGCACGCGTTGACGAACGGCTCCGGGGTTTTCTTCTCGCCGAAGCCATACACCTTCACACCATCGGTCAGCAGGCGCATCACCATCGGGGTGAAATCGGCATCGCTGGACACGATGGCGAAGCCATCGAGATTGCGCGCGTACAGCAGGTCCATGGCGTCGATCACCATCGCCATGTCCGAGGCATTCTTGCCCTTGCTGTAGGCGAACTGCTGGATCGGGCGGATCGCATATTCGTGCAGAACCGCCTCCCAGCCCTTCAACCGCGGGCTCTTCCAGTTGCCATAGGCGCGGCGTACGTTCGCCACGCCGTAGCGGGCGACTTCGGCCAGGACCTCGTCGATCTTCGATGCCGGCGCATTGTCGGCGTCGATCAACAGGGCGATGCGCTTTTCCGGTTCGCTCATGGGCTCCTCACGGGCCGTTGCCTGAACCCGAGTATCGCCGATCCACACGGGCGCTGACGTGACAGGGGGCCATCATGCGAAGATGCCAGGCGCTTCCCCCAATGCCCCCACTGGAGTGAGTCGATGAGTCGCGAGCGCGTTCCCCACCTGGTTGTTGTCGGCGGCGGTTTTGCCGGCCTCTGGGCCACCCGTGCCCTGGCCCGCGAGCGCATACGCATCACCCTGGTCGACCGCCGCAACCATCACCTGTTCCAGCCGCTGCTGTACCAGGTGGCCACCGCCGGTCTGTCCGCTCCGGATATCGCCGCACCGCTGCGCCACATCCTCGGCCACCAGCGCAATGTGGAAGTCCGCCTCGGCGAAGTGGTGACCATCGACAAGCAGGCCCGGCAGATCCGCATGGCCGATGGCAGTACGCTGGACTACGACAGCCTGCTGCTGGCCACCGGCGCCACCCACGCCTATTTCGGCAACGACCAATGGGCCGATGATGCGCCTGGCCTGAAGACACTGGACGATGCCATTGCGCTGCGCCGCAAGCTGCTGCTGGCGTTCGAACGCGCCGAGGCGGAACCGGACCCTGAGAAGAAGGCCGCATGGCTGAGCTTCGCCGTGGTTGGCGGTGGACCTACCGGCGTCGAACTGGCGGGCACCCTGGCCGAGATCGCGCGCCATACGCTGCGCAATGAGTTCCGCCACATTGATCCGGCCAGTGCGAAAGTGCGGCTGGTCGAGGCCGGGCCGCGCGTACTGTCTTCGTTCCCGGAAGTGCTTTCGTTGAAGGCGCGCCGGCAACTGGAAAAACTGGGCGTGGAAGTGCTGACCGGCACCCCGGTGAGCGACATCGACAGCCAGGGCTTCAGGCTCGGCGATCAGTTCGTGCCGGCACGCACGGTGGTGTGGGCCGCCGGTGTGGCCGCTTCACCGCTGGCGCGCACGCTGGACGTGCCGCTGGACCGCGCCGGACGCGTGCAGGTGCAACCCGACCTCACCCTGCCTGGCCACCCGGAACTGTTCGTGGCCGGCGATCTGGCCGCGCTGAACCAGGCCAACGGCAAGCCGGTGCCTGGCGTTGCCCCTGCCGCCAAGCAGATGGGCAAGTACGTGGCCGAGGTGATCCGCGCGCGCCTGCACGGCAAGACCGAGCCCGGTCCGTTCAAGTACGCCGACTTCGGCAACCTGGCCACCATCGGCCGCATGGCCGCGATCGTGCACCTGGGCAAGCTGCAGCTGTCCGGCGTGCTGGCCTGGTGGTTCTGGCTGGCCGCGCACGTGTTCTTCCTGATCGGTTTCCGCAACCGCATCGTGGTGCTGCTGAACTGGGCCGTGGCGTACTGGAGCTACCAGCGCAGCGCACGCATCATCTTCGGTGATGACCAGGAAGACCGTCGGCCGAGGCGGTAGGGCTGCACGCATGTTCCTGTGGAGCCGAGCCATGCCCGGCTGCACTTCGCGCGGATTGGCAGAAGCCGAGCATGGGCTTGGCTCTACGGCGCCTTCGGTTTCGGGTACCACAGCGCGTTGACGATGACCCAGCGCTGGTCGAATTGCCCCATGTGGAAGTAGTCGACGAACCATGGGGTTTCCAGCCGTACCGAGGCGGCGTTGCCGGTCACGTCCAGCACCGTGCAGCGGCGGTCCCATTGATCCTTCGGAGTTTTCAGCGCGCCCTGCTTCGTCAGCGAGACCAGTTCTTCCTTCGACATGCGGCGCAGGCCCAGGCGTTCGTCGGGCGTATCGCCGAGGACCGCGCGCTTGGCCAGGTCCGGGTGCAGAGAGCGGGCGACGCGCTGCGGATCGGCCTCCAGCTGGCCATCGATGTAGTCGTGGCAGGTGGCTTCGATGGCCGCGAGGGTGGCCGGGTCGGCGGCGGGGCTCGTTGCTGCGGAGAGAGCGAACAGCAGGGCGATCGTGGACATCCGGGTCTCCAGCGCTGAGGGCCGCGGGGCGATCATGGCATGGCTGGAAGCGCCCATCCACGCATGGCGTGGATCTACTGTAGAGCCGAGCCCATGCTCGGCTTCACCATCAGGCAGCAGCAACAACAGCCGAGCGTGGGCTCGGCTCTACAGAAGCGCAGGATCCGACGCCTGCAGCCAGGCCAGCTTGCGTTCGCGCGGCTGCTGCTTGAGCTGCCATTCGGCCCGCGAGGCGGCGGCCCGATCCGGGTACTCGCGCACGGCCAGCACGCGCAGCGGCGGCCTTGCCCGGGTGTAGCGCGCGCCCTTGCCCGCTTGGTGGGCGGCGAAACGCGCCTCCACGTCGGTGCTGATGCCGGCGTAAAAGCTGCCGTCGCGGCATTCGAGCAGGTACAGGAACCACGGGCGGAGGGACGGGGCCATGCCCGGATTATGCCGTGCTGCACTGCAGCGGATATACTGGCGCCCGAATGCAGGAGAGAGGCGCCGCGCTGGCGCCCGCCGAAGGCGCAGGCTCCCATGATCGCTCAGGCCGGTGGGCTGGAATCCCACCAACCATGCATTCGACTCGCCGAGCTGGAGAGAGGTCAACGGGCACGCCCGGGACGATCCGCCGAAGGGGCACGCGGCCCATGCCGCTGAACTCTCAGGCAAAAGGACAGCGGGAGCGGCACCGGTCATCGTCATCCCGTCATTTCGCAGGCAATGGCGGTATGCGCGCATGGCCGGCCCCACCGCGCCCGGAGCCTGTCCCATGCTGCTGTCCGTCATCTACCTGATCGCCATTTCCGCCGAAGCCATGACCGGCGCACTTTCTGCCGGCCGCCGCCGCATGGACCTGTTCGGCGTGGTCATGATCGCCTGCGTCACCGCCCTCGGTGGTGGTTCACTGCGCGACATCCTGCTTGGCCACTATCCGCTGGGCTGGGTCAAACATCCCGAGTACCTCGGCTTCACCGTGTGCGCGGCGCTGATCGCCACCTGGGTCGCACGCTGGATGCACCACTTCCGGCGCACCTTTCTGGTGCTCGACGGGCTGGGCCTGATCGCCTTCACCCTGATCGGCTGCTCGATCGCGCGCGAGGCCGGCCATGCAATGCCGATCGTGCTGATCGCCGGCATGCTGACCGGCGCGTTCGGCGGCGTGCTGCGCGACATCCTCTGCAACGAGGTGCCGCTGATCTTCCAGAAGGAGCTCTACGCGATCATCGCGCTGCTGACCGGCGCGGCGTACCTGTTGCTGCTGCACTGGGGCGTGGCCGACGCCACCGCGATCCTGTGCTGCCTGGGCGGCGGCTTCGCGCTGCGCCTGCTGGCGATCCACTACCGCTGGGAAATGCCGAAGTTCGTCTATCACGACGAAGTGCATTGAGGTTCGCGCGGCGCAATCCGCACCACCCCGGCGATGTACCTGGCGCTGTCGCTCATGCGCAGCGCCAGGCGCATCGCCGGTGCAGATGGGCCGGTCTCCAACTCCGACCGGCCCTGATCGCGGCCGCACCCCCGCAGGCGCTGGCCGCCATCCACACACGTGCCGCACTCAAGCGGCTTCGGACACCTTTACGTCGCGACGGGCGCGCACGGCCGCGGCCAGTCGCTCCAGCACCGTCACGGTGGTGTCCCAGTCGATGCAGCCATCGGTGATGCTCTGCCCGTAGACCAGCGGCTGGCCTTCCACCAGTTCCTGGCGGCCACCGACCAGATGGCTCTCGATCATCACGCCAACGATGCGCTGTTCGCCGTCTTCCAGCTGAACGGCGATGTCGTCGATCACCTTCGGCTGGTTCTCCGGGTTCTTCAGGCTGTTGGCATGACTGGCGTCGATCATCAGGCGCGTCGGCAGCTTGGCCTTGGCCAACACCTGGCAGGCCTCGGCAACACTGCCGGCGTCGTAGTTCGGCTGCTTGCCGCCGCGCAGGATCACATGACAGTCCGGGTTGCCGGTGGTCGACACGATGGCGGTGCCGCCCTGCTTGGTGACCGACAGGAAGTGATGCGGATTGGACGCCGCACCCACCGCGTCGGCGGCGATCTTCACGTTGCCATCGGTGCCGTTCTTGAAGCCGACCGGGCACGACAGGCCCGAGGCCAGCTCACGATGCACCTGGCTTTCGGTGGTGCGTGCTCCGATCGCGCCCCAGGCCACCAGATCGGCGATGTACTGCGGCGAGATCACGTCGAGGAACTCGACACCGGCCGGCAGGCCGAGCTTGTTGATGTCGCGCAGCAGGCCACGGGCAATGCGCAGGCCCTTGTCGATCCTGAAGCTGCCATCCAGGTCCGGGTCGTTGATCAGGCCCTTCCAGCCCACCGTGGTGCGCGGCTTCTCGAAGTACACGCGCATGACGATTTCCAGTTCGCCGGCCAGCGCATCGCGCAGCGGCTTCAGGCGCTGGGCGTACTCGATGGCGGCCTTCGGGTCATGGATCGAGCACGGGCCGACCACCACTGCCAGGCGGTCGTCGCGGCCGTGCAGGATCTGGTGCAGGGCCGCGCGCGAGGCGCTGACGGTGTCGGAGGCTTCATCGTCACAGGGCAGCATCGCCAGCAGCTGGGCAGGCGGTGTCAGCGGTTCGATGGTGCGGATGCGCAGGTCGTCGGTGTGCGGGGGCATTGCGGGAGATCTCCGGAACGTTGGGGGTCCCCAGCGTGGCGGCATGAAAAAAGCCGCCAGGTTCGCTGGCGGCTTTCGGGAATGCGTCTGAAGCTTTCTTCAGGGTGAGCGCAGTCCTTCCTCCGCCAGTGGCTTCGGAAAGTAATACCAGTAAAAGCGGGTAGCAGCTGCGTTCATGGGATCTATTGATAGCACAGCTTTTGCGCAGTGCAAAATGTTTCATCCGCAACTGGGGACGCGGTTCAGCGGGATACGCGCCCGCCCGGCCTACACGGCGGCAACCACGCAACGTCGCTCATTTGCCATGCACTTCCACGTCCAGCAGCAGGCCCTCGTGGATGTCGGCCCAGCGTTCCAGCACGCGATCCAGTTCCTGCCGGGCCTCGTCCAGCTGCTCGGGGTTGAGCAGGGAACGCGCGGTGTAGAGGTCGGAAACCAACCGCCGCAGGGCCGATTCCTGGATGGCCACCGACGGCCCCTCCAGCCCCGGCAACTGCAACGCCGGGCTGTCGCCAAGCGGGCCGAACAGCGTGACCTGGAGCGTGCTCTGCATGATCGACTTCCCTGCGGATGGACATGGGCAATGTCCTGTTTACCGCGTCTGGGTGACAGGCGCATGTGCCATGCGCGTCCGGGGTGCCGCTACAAGGCGGCCAGATCGGCCAGGTGCTGGACCATCCCCTCGTCCGCGCCCAAGGCGTTGGTGGTGGTGAAGTACTGATGCCAACCGGTGGCGGCAATGCCGGCCACCAGTACATCGGCGTCCGCGCGGCTTGCACAGCGCCAGACCGCATAGAACTGCTCATCGCTGCCGCGCTGTACGCCCGTGGCAATGCGGCCCATCGCCAGCGGTGTGATGCGGGCTGGATCGAACTGCTGCATGCCGGCACCGATACGGGCGAAGAAGGCATTCCGCTGCTCGGGCTGGAGCGTGGTCCAGGCGGGGGTGGCGGTGTAGAGCTCGATGAAGGTGTGCGACATGGTGGTTCTTCCTTGAGGTTGACGAGATTACGGAGTTGCCAGCCAGCGGCCGGCACTACCGGAGCGAGCGCAATGCGCGTTTGCGGATGTAGGCATTGGCGTCGCTATGGCGCTCGTGCTGCCAACGCGTGCACAGCTGGCGCAGCCACTGCGGCTGGGTCTTGCCGGCATCATTGAGCCAGTTGCCCACGGAGTCCTGCACATAGCGTTCCGGGTCGTCAGCCAGTGCTTCCAGCAGCGGCAATGCATGTTCCGGGTGCCGCTTGAACAGCGCGATATGCGTGGCCCAGACACCGCGCGGACGCAGTGCTTCGCAGGCGAAGCGGCGCAGGTACGGCGATGTTTCCTGTGTCCACGGTTGCAGGTACTCAAGCGCCTGCACCGGCGCGGCAACGATGTCCGTGCGTAGCGCCAGCCACGCCCATTCGCGCACACCGAAGTGTGGATCATCGGCCAGCGTGCGCATCTGCTGCAGCTTCTCTGCCAACGTTGCGCGGGCATCGCTGCCGATCAGGTAGCAGGCCCAACCGCGCACGGTATCGGCGCGGTGATGCTGCCAGAGCGCAGGCACGCCCTGCCCCGCCTCACGCAGCAGTTGCGCAGCCAGGGCCATGCGCAGCGTGATGCCCTTGCCTGAGGCATCCTGCATGCGTTGCAGCGCTTCGGGTGCAAGCACAGGCGCCACCACTTGCAGCAGCGCGGCGAAATCCACTGCCAGGCATTCGGCCAGATGGGTGGCGGCGACGCGGCCGGTGTTGAGGGCATGCAGCCGTTCCGCCGCAATCGCCGGGCTCATGCTGCAGGCTCTCGTCCGGCATCGGTGTGCTGCCAGACCTTGTGCAGCAGCCGCGAAAGCTGCTGCTGTTCATCGGTGTCCAGACCATTGAACAGGCCACCGATCCACTGCGTGTGCTGGTCGAACAAGGTCTCGGCCAAGCGTATTCCCGGTTCGGTCAATACGATCTGCAGGCGACGGCCATCTTCGGCATCGCTGCGACGCTGCAGCAGTCCTTCACGCTGCAGGCCATCGAGCAGGCCACTGATGGTGGCGCGGGTCACGCCTGCGCGCTCGGCCAGCACGTGGGGCGGCAAGGTGCCGCCGGCCCCATGCAGCAGGAACAGCACGATGAAGCGACCCTCGCTGAGCCCGTGCGGTGCCAGCCGGGTAGCGCAGTCGCGATCGATCGACGAGGACAACGAGAGCAGCTGGAAGCACAGGCGCAGCTGCGCGGTGCTGGCATGGCCGCGTCGCTGTGCCTCATCCATCAGGGCATGGTGCTTGGCTTCCATCATCTCAGGTACGCGATATTGTTAGGCGCCTAATCATACGCAAAAATAGCCGCAACCTGTAAACCACAGCCGAATATCAGGGGAGCCTTCCCAGCAGCAGACGCGCGATCAGTCCACCCCCCTCCCGGTGCAGAAGCTGCAGTTCGCCCGCATGCCGCCGCGCCACGTTGGCGGCGACCGCCAAGCCCAGCCCGGTCCCACCCGTGGCGCGGCTGCGCGAGCTCTCGCTGCGCTGGAAGGGCTGCAGCAGGCGTACTCGGTCGCCCTCGGCGATACCTGGGCCGCGATCCATCACCTCCAGCTGGACCCCTCGCTCAACCACGGCAACCCGCAGCTCCACCGCCCCGGCATAGCGATCGGCGTTGTCGATAAGGTTGTCGAACGCACGCCGAAGCAGCAGCGCGTCGCCGTGCCAGGGCAGACTGTCCGGTCCCTGGCTGGAGATCTCTACACCGTGCAGCAACGCTGCCTGCACGCACTCCTCCAGCAGCGCGGCCAGATCCAGCGGGCGCATCTGCAACGGCTGCAGTTCACCGCGTGCGTAGTCGAGCACCTGCTCGATCATCGTGTCCATGCGCTCGATGTCCGCCACCATCCGCGCCGCCTGTGGTGTGGGCGCGAATTCGGCGCGCAGTCGCAGGCCGGTCAATGGCGTGCGCAGGTCATGTGCCACTGCAGCCAGCATATGGGTCATGTCCTGTGCCTGCGCACGCAGGCGCTCTCGACCGGTGCCGATCGCGGCGGCCAGCATCTGTACCTCGCGTGGGCCATCATCCGGCAGGGGCGTTTCGGCCTGCAGGTCCACACGTGCACTGGCATCGGCCAAACGTCGTAATGGGCGCCCCAGCCGGATCGATGCCCACGCCGCCAGCGGCGCCAACAACACGGCACCGCCCAGCAGCGCCAGTATCACCTGTCGCCGCCAAGCTGCCAGATCACTGTGATCGCTGCCGACCACCTGCCATCGGCCATCGGCTTGGCGCACGCCCAGTTCAAATGGCGGCCATTGCATCGCGGTCAGCACGGCAGCCTGCGCCTTCAGTACCCCGGCCCGCGCCGTGGCGTCGAGCAGGGCGCCGCCTTCGATGACCTGCACATCAGGCGCCTTGCCCTGTCCGCTCCATACCAGCCGAACATCCTCCACCGGCAAACCCATCTGCAGCGCCGCCAACTGGGTGAGCCAGTCACTGGCACTGCCCTGTGGTGGCGCATCCTGCGTCGCCAGATGCAGGCCCAGTGGTGCCGCGGCCTGTTCCCCTCGCAGCACCTGCACGGCCTGGTCCAACTGCATCGGTGGCGGCGCGGGCCGAGGCATCCAGCCAACCACGGCCACGCTGACCAGTGTCGCCAGCAGCAGGCTGGCCAGGGCCAGCATCGTGATCCAACGCGCGGTCGGCCACCGGCTGCTCACAGCAGCTGTACCTCGGCGTCGAAGCGATAGCCTTCGCCACGCGATGTCTGCACCAGCGATTCCGCACCGGGTGAAGCCTGCCCGAGCTTGCGGCGCAGGCGGCTGATCGCCAGGTCGACCGCGCGGTCGACGCTGTCACTGGGCTCGCCACGGCTCAGCTGCAGCAGCTGCTCGCGCCCCAGCACCCGCCCGGGGCGTTCGGCCAGCGCCAGCAACAGACTGAATTCACCACGGCTGAGCACCAGCTCGTTCCCATCCGGCGCCAGCAGGCGACGTTGTTCCGGCAGCAACCGCCAACCAGAAAAGCGCAGTTCACTGGCGACCTGCGCGCGCAGCTTGTCCTGCCGGCGCAGCAGCGCACGTACCCGCGCCAGCAGCTCGCGCGGGTCGAACGGTTTGGCCAGATAGTCGTCCGCGCCCATCTCCAGGCCGATCACCCTGTCCGGTGCGCTGCCCATCGCCGACAGCATCAGGATCGGGATGGCGCGCGCCTGCAACCGGCGGCATACCGACAGGCCATCCTCACCGGGCATCATCCAGTCGAGCACGATCAGGTCCGGACGTTCGACCTGCAGCAGCACATCCAGCGCCGCTGCGTCGGCAGCCACTCGCACGTGGTAGCCGTGCAGCAGCAGGCAATCGGCGATGGCATCACGGATGCTGGCGTCGTCATCGACAACGAGGACACGGGCGGGAGTCGTCATGAGGACAGTATCAGGCAGGTCTGTATCAGGACGGTATCAACGCCGATATTCCCGCGATACGCCGCTGCGCGCCAATGGTCACCCATGATCACTGCGGAGACTTCCCTTGCGCCTCATCCCATTCTTCCTGCTTGCTGCCCCGCTGCCTGCGCTGGCGTCCGATCCCCCCGAACACATCCTGCCGATGTGGATGCAGGGCGGTCATCCGGCCGTGGCCGTGTCGCTGGACGGGCGTGCCGAACCGCTGCGCTTCGTGGTCGACAGCGCGGCAGGCGCCACTCTGGTCGATGACCGCGTCGTGCGACGCTATGGTCTGGAGGATGCGGATGCAGAGGTATCACAGGCCCAAGGGGCCAGTGCAGCTTCCGCGCGGTTGCAGCGCATGCGCAGCACGTCCTGGCAGCTGGGCAGTTGGCAGCTGCAGGCCCAAGCCATGAAGGCCGATCTGTCGTCGTTGCCGAAGGACGATGATCCGGCCATTGACGGCTTGATCGGCAACGATCTGACCGGGCGCTGGGACACGCGCTGGGACTTCGGCCGCAATCAACTGGCGCTGTGGACACCCGGCGGATTGAATCTGGAAGGACCGGGTTGCCAGCCCAATGCGCTGCCCGGCCGCACTGGCGGCCTGCGCCAGTTCGGCTTCATCACGCTTGCACTGGGCGCGCCCGCGGTGGACGCCATCGCCGTGGTCGACACCGGTGCCGCGCAGACCGTCCTCAACGCCGAAGCCGCCCGCGCACTGGGGCTGCGCACCGACGGCAGCGACGCGCGGGTGCGGGTGCGTGAAAAGGGCACCGAAGGCCTGGGCGGCGGAAAGCAGGCAACCTGGCTGTACACCCTGCCCGGCATGACCGGCAGCGGCTGGCAGCATCCGTCGATCGAGGTCCGCATCAGCGAACTGCCAGTGTTCAAGGCGATCGGCCTGGAGGGCCGGCCGGCGCTGATCCTCGGTGCCGATGCAATGCGCGGCGGCCAGGTGGACATCGGTGCCGGCGCGGCCCGGGTCTGCCTGCGCCGGCCGCAGGCCAGCTGACATCTGGCAATGACGCCAGCGGCAGCCTGGCGTAGCATCACCGTGCGCCCCACCAGGAGTTCCACGCATGTGCCGTGCCACCCTGATGTTGCTGACGCTGCTCCCGCTGGCGGTACTGGCCGCGCCGCCACCCGTGCCCTCGCCCACTCGCATCGATGCCGAAGCACAGCGGCTGATGCAGGCAGCCCATGCGCGCGGGATGGCGCTGGCGGTGATCGATGACGGCAAGGTGGTGCATGTGGCTGCCTACGGTGAACGCAACGCCGCAGGCGAGCCGCTGCGCACCGACACCGTGATGTACGCCGCATCGCTCACCAAGATGGCCTTCGGCCACCTGGTCGCACAGCTGGCGCAGGACGCGCGTATCGATCTGGATGCCAGCATCGCTACCGCCCTGGACAAACCATTGCCGGACTATCCACCGGAACCGAAGAAGTACGCCGACTACAGCGTCCTGGCGAGTGATGCGCGTTGGCGCCAGCTCACGCCGCGAAGGCTGCTGAACCACGCCAGCGGCTTCGCCAACTTCGGCTTTCTCGAACCGGATGGCCGGTTGAAGTTCCACTTCGAGCCCGGCAGCCGCTACGGCTATTCCGGCGAGGGCCTGATCCTGCTGCAGTTCGTGATCGAACGTGGGCGACTGGGCGAGGATGTGGGTGCGTTGATGCAGCAGCGCGTGTTCGATCGCTTCGGCATGGCGCACAGCAGCATGTCGTGGCGCGCGGATTTCGCCGGCAACCTGGCCGATGGCTGGACCGCCGAAGGCAATACAGAGCCGCACGATGAACGCAGTCGTGTGCGGGCGGCAGGGTCGATGGATACCACCATCACCGACATGGCGCACTTCGCCGCCGGCTATGTGCGTGGCGATGGGCTGTCTCCGGCAATGCGCAGGGAGCTGGTGCGGCCGCAGCTGCCGATCACCACCGCCAGCCAGTTCCCAACGCTGCAGCCGGAGCTGCCCGTTGCGCAGCAGCACAGGGATCTGGCCGCGGGCCTGGGCGTAGTGACCTTCCGTGGCCCCCAGGGTGCAGGCTTCTACAAGGGCGGCCACGACGATGCGGTCGGCAACACCCTGGTGTGCATCGAGCGGCACAAACGCTGCGTGGTGATCCTGGGCAACGATGTACGGGCGGAGGCTGCGTTCCCGGCACTGGTGGCGTTCGTGCTGGGTGATACCGGCGTGCCATGGCAGTGGGAGTACGGCGCGGCGAAGGCATTCGTCGAATGACGGTGCGATGACGCCTGCGTGGGGAGCGCGGCGGGATGGGAGCATCCATGCATGGCGTGTGGATCCACCTCACGCGTGGATGCCTGTCCCACTCAGCGCGCCTGCTCGAAGAACATCAGGTACACCAGCCGGCCATTCTCCGGGCGGTCGCCGAACGCCGGCCCGGCGGTGTGCCAGAACCAGGGCCGCAGCAGCACCAGCCGGTTGAAGCGCATCGGGATGCGCATGGTCATTGCCCACTGGCTGTCGTCGTTGCTGTCGCGCTCGATGATGTCACGATGCATGTCGCCGCCGTTGGCATAGCCCAATGCGGCCAGCTCCGCTGCATCCAGGGCCATGCGCTCGGTGGGCGGTGGCGGAAGAACTCGGTGCCGCCCTCGCAGTGCTCCGGTGCACTCAGGTAGAGGATGCCCGACCAGTGCGAGTGATCGGCGTGCACCTTGGCGCGGCCGGTATCACCGGCCAGGGTGAGGCGGAACTTGCCGTGCGACTGCAGTGGGTTGACCGGCCGCAGCGGTTCGTTGACCAGCCGCGAGACCGCGCCTGACAGTCCATCCAGTTCCAGCCGCTGCTGCGAATTGCGGCCGGGGAATGCGCCGTCCTGCACCGGATAGGTCAGGCCCAGCGCCGCCTGGCGCAGCCCCTGCGCATCGGCAGGAGAAAGGAAGTCGTCGACGACGATGAACGAGGTAGGCATGGCCACCGAGCGTAGCGATGCGCTGCGGCGGCGGCAACCGGGCAACGAAAAACCCCGCCTTGCGGCGGGGTTCTTCCTTGCATCGGGACGGCGTGCCGACCAGGGCCGGCACCGACCGCCGGGGGCGTGGACTTAGAAGTCCATGCCGCCCATGCCACCCATGCCGCCCATGCCACCGGCGCCACCCATGGCCGGCTCGTCCTTCTTCGGAGCTTCGGCAACCATGGCTTCGGTGGTGATCATCAGGCCAGCAATCGAAGCGGCGTTCTGCAGCGCCGAACGGGTCACCTTGGTCGGGTCCAGGATGCCGAACTGCAGCATGTCGCCGAACTCGCCGGTAGCGGCGTTGTAGCCGAAGCTGCCGGTGCCTTCCTTGACCTTGTTGATGATGACCGACGGTTCTTCACCGGCGTTGGCAACGATTTCGCGCAGCGGGGCTTCCATCGCGCGCAGGGCGATCTGGATGCCGTGGTTCTGGTCTTCGTTGGCACCCTTCAGGCCGGCCAGCGCGGTGACCGCACGGACCAGGGCAACGCCGCCGCCCGGGACCACGCCTTCTTCAACGGCTGCACGGGTCGCGTGCAGGGCGTCGTCGACGCGATCCTTCTTTTCCTTCATTTCGATTTCGGTCGAAGCACCGACCTTGATCACGGCAACGCCGCCGGCCAGCTTGGCCACGCGTTCCTGCAGCTTCTCGCGATCGTAGTCCGAGGAGGTGTCCTGGATCTGGGTCTTGATCTGGCCGACGCGTGCGTCGACGGCAGCCTTGTCACCCACGCCATCAATGATGGTGGTGTTTTCCTTGGAGACCTGCACCTTCTTGGCGCGGCCCAGGTCCTTGATGGTGGCCTTTTCCAGCGACAGACCCACTTCTTCGGAGATCACGGTGCCGCCGGTCAGCACGGCCATGTCTTCCAGCATCGCCTTGCGACGGTCGCCGAAGCCCGGAGCCTTGACGGCCACGACCTTGACGATGCCACGGATGGTGTTGACCACCAGGGTGGCCAGCGCTTCGCCTTCGACTTCTTCGGCAACGATCAGCAGCGGCTTGCCGGCCTTGGCGACGCCTTCCAGCACCGGCAGCAGGTCACGGACGTTGGAGATCTTCTTGTCGTGCAGCAGGATGTACGGGTCATCCAGGTCAGCGGTCTGCGACTGCTGGTTGTTGATGAAGTACGGGGACAGGTAGCCGCGGTCGAACTGCATGCCCTTGACCACGTCCAGCTCGTTGTCCAGGCCCGAGCCTTCTTCAACGGTGATGACGCCTTCCTTGCCGACTTCCTTCATCGCGTCAGCGATGATCTGGCCGATCGACTCGTCCGAGTTGGCCGAGATGGTACCGACCTGGGCAATCGCCTTGTCGTCGGCGGTCGGCTTGGAGATGTTCTTCAGCTCGGAGACGGCGGCCACGACGGCCTTGTCGATACCGCGCTTCAGGTCCATCGGGTTCATGCCGGCGGCAACGGCCTTGGCGCCTTCGCGGATCAGGGCCTGGGCCAGCACGGTGGCGGTGGTGGTGCCGTCGCCGGCGTCGTCGTTGGTGCGCGAAGCAACTTCCTTCACCATCTGCGCGCCCATGTTCTCGAACTTGTCAGCCAGTTCGATTTCCTTGGCGACGGACACGCCGTCCTTGGTGATGGTCGGCGCGCCGAAGCTCTTTTCCAGAACGACGTTGCGGCCCTTCGGGCCCAGGGTGGCCTTGACGGCATTGGCGAGAACGTTGACGCCGCGCACCATGCGCGAACGGGCGTCTTCACCGAAACGAATATCCTTGGCAGCCATTGCGATTACCTCGATGTTTGCACCGGGCCGGGCCCGGCGACGAAAGGGGATGTCTTACAGAAAAACAGGTCGCGCCGAGGCTCAGCCGATGACGGCGAGCACGTCGTCTTCGCGCAGGACCTTGTACTCGACGCCTTCGCTCTTGTACGAGCTGCCGGCGTACTGGCCGTAGATGACCTTGTCGCCGACCTTCAGCGACGGAGCGCGCACGCTGCCGTTGTCCAGCGGCTTGCCCGGGCCGACGGCCACGACTTCACCCTTGGTGGACTTTTCCTTGGCCGAATCCGGAATGACGATGCCACCGGCGGAGATTTCGTCGGCTTCGATCGGCTTGACCACAACGCGGTCGTGCAGCGGCTTGATGCTCATGAGAGACCTCTTAAGTTATTGATTGGTCTAAAAAAGTCCGGCGATGTTAGCAGTCGTACCAGGCGAGTGCCAGCAACGCGCGTGAAAAAGCCCGACAAGTCGGGAGCACGACAGAGATGGAGACCTCCACAGGCCTTTCAAGGGCTGATCCCGAAATTTTTCTCGGGACCGGGAAACCTGCCTCCCTGCGTGGACGCCTGTATAGGGATGCAGTGCGGCAAGCCAAGGGGGCATGGGGTGCTATTTAGTGATAGATGTCCCACTGTCAGATATCTGACGTTCATTTACGACAAAGTGTCACTGGATCGGCCTTAGGCTCGGCCGCGCATTCCCAATCACAAGGAGTAGTCGATGCGATTGCTGTCCCCGCTTGCCGCCGCCTGCCTGCTGGCGCTGGCCGCCGCGCCGGCCCAGGCCGAGGTCTTCATCAACGAACTGCATTACGACGACAGCACCGCCGCCGGTGACGTCGGCGAAGCCATCGAAGTGGTCGCTACCGCGGGCGAGGACCTGTCCGGCTACCGCCTCTACCTCTACAACGGCAGCAATCCTTCGGCGGCCACGGTCTACGCCAACAACCCGGTCCCGGCCGGCACCGCCGCTGGCTGCGGCAGCGCCAGCATCGCCGTGGTCAACTACCCGACCAACGGCCTCCAGAACGGCCCGAACGACGGCATCGCCCTGGTCGATGCCAGCGGCAAGGTGGTCCAGTTCCTCAGCTACGAGGGCGCCATCACTGCCTCCGGTGGCCCTGCCGCCGGCATGACCAGCCAGAACATTCCGGTGGCCGAGACCAACAGCACGGCGCCGGGCACCTCGCTGCAGCTGACCGGCAACGGCAGCCAGTACGCCCACTTCACCTGGGCCGAATCGGCCAAGCAGACGTTTGGCAGCTGCAACAACGGCCAGACCTTCAGCGGTGGCGGTACCCCTGGTCCGAACACGCCGCCGTCGGTCTCCACCACCACCCCGGCACAGGGCAGCAGCACCTTCCCGGCCGCCGCCGACCTGGAAGTGGTGTTCAGCGAGACGGTGAACCTGGCCAGCGGCGCCTTCGCGCTGAGCTGCGGCACTTCCGGCAGCGTGCCACTGACCTACCCGGCCAGCGGCCGCAATGTGAAGCTGTCCACCAACACCGCGCTGGTGGCCGGTGAAGCCTGCCGCTTCGACATCCGCGCCGCGCGCATCACCGACCTGCAGGGCGCACACCCGGCTGCCGACAGCCGCATCGCCTTCACCGTGGCAACCACCGGCGGCAATCCGGACCCGGGCAACCCCGGCGTGCCGGCCGGTTACTACTCCAGGGTCAACACCAGCAGCCCCAGCCAGCTGCGCTGCTCGCTGCACGCCACCATCAAGGGCCACACCGCCTACCCGTACAGCGGCTCGGGCACCAGTACGTGGACCATCCTGGAAATCGCCGACGAGGATCCGAACAACAGCGGCAGGATCCTGGATGCGTACCGCAACCGCAGCTACGCCAAGGTGACCGACCGCGCCGGCAGCGGCAGTGGCCTGAAGTACAACCGCGAGCACACCTGGCCGAACTCGCTGGGCTTTGCCAGCACCACCGGTGACAAGGGCCTGCCTTACGCACCGTATACCGACACCCACATGCTGTACCTGACCGACGCGCAGTGGAACGCCGACCGTGGCAACAAGCCGTTCGGCAAGTGCGACGCCAACTGCGGCGAGCGCGCCACCGAGGCCAACAACGGCCAGGGCGGCGGCAGCGGCGGTTACCCGGGCAACTCCAACTGGGTGCGCACGCCGGACGGCAACACCGGCACCTTCGAGGTGTGGGGCAAGCGCAAGGGCGACATGGCGCGTGCGGTGATGTACATGGCGATCCGCTACGAGGGCGGCAAGGATGCGGCCACCGGCCAGTCCGAGCCGGACCTGGAGCTGACCGACGATCGCAGCAGGATCGTCAAGACCAGCAGTTCGCCGGCCTACATGGGCCTGCTGTCGACCCTGATCGACTGGCACCTGTCCGATCCGCCGGATGATGCCGAGCGTGCCCGCAACGATGTGGTCTACAGCTTCCAGGGCAACCGCAACCCGTTCATCGACCACCCCGAGTGGGCGACCCCGGCCCTGTTCACTTCGGCCAAGCCTGCCACCTGCCAGCTGGCCAACTGACCGCGCAACGCAGCGGTCCACTGCCGCCGCCGGGCCCTGACCCGGCGGCGGCCCTATACTCGACGGTCATGTCGACCGTCGATCCCGTCCTGCTGCTGTTGACCACCTGCCCGGACCGGGCCAGTGCCGAGCGCATCACGCACGCGCTGGTCGGCGAGCGCCTGGCCGCGTGCGTGACGCGCCTCGATGGCGCGCAGTCGACCTATCGCTGGCAGGGCGAGGTGACTACCGACAGCGAACTGCAGCTGCTGGTGAAGACCACTGCGAGCCGCGTTGATGACGCGATTGCCCGGATCGTCGAACTGCATCCGTATGAACTCCCGGAGTGCATCGCGGTCGAAACCCGGGCCGGCCTGCCGGCATATCTGGATTGGATCCGGGCACAGACCCGGGAGGACACTGTTTGAAGACTCTGATTGCGCGTGGCGCCGCCTTGTGCGCCCTGTTGTGGCTCTCGCTGCCCGCCTTCGCTCTGGATGAGAAGGACCTGCTGCCGGTGGACCAGGCGTTCGCGCTGACCGCGACCGCCCCCGAACGTGGCCAGGTGCAACTGCAGTTCAAGATCGCACCGGGCTATTACCTGTATCGCCACCGCACCAGCGTCAAGGCCGACCCGGCCTTCAATGCCGGCGCGCTGCAGATGCCCAGGGGCGACAAGCACCACGACGATTTCTTCGGCGAGGTCGAAACCTATCGCGAGCGCCTGCAGGCCACCCTGCCCGGCACGCCGACCGAGGCCGCCAGCACCATCAGTCTGGAAGTCCGTTACCAGGGCTGCGCCGATGCCGGTGTCTGCTACCCGCCGCAGAAGCGCGTGGTGCAGGTCACGCTGCCGGGTGCCGGGGCACAGGCCACCGCTCCTGCCGCGCGCCCCGCCGGCGCCAGCCCGTTCAACAACCCGCTGGCCGGTGCCGGCAACAGCGGCGGCCTGCGCCTGCCAGGTGCAGCCAGCAACAGCCAGGCGCTGCCACTGCCCTCGGAACAAGCGTTCGGCTTCGACGCCATCGCCAGTGACGGCAACACCCTGCTGCTGCGCTTCAGCCGGCGCCGGGCTACTACCTGTATCGCGACCGCACCTCGCTGAAGCTGGAGGGCAGCACCGGCGTGCTGGCCGACAAACCGCGCTGGCCTGCCGCACAGTCGCATCGCGACGAGCACTTCGGCGACGTCTCGGTCTACTTCAATCAAGTGGAAGTGCCGCTGCCGCTGCGCCGCTCCGTCACCGATGCGGTTGACAGCACCCTGGTGGTGACTTTCCAGGGCTGCCAGACCGATGGCATCTGCTACCCGCCGATGACCCGCCGGGTAAAGCTGTCCATTCCGGCCGGCAAGGTCAACGCCAGCGCCGACCAGGTGCCACCGCGCAACGAGGTGATCAGCCCGCTGCCTGCCGCCAACGGCGCACCACGCGAAGCCGCAAACGGCGCTCCGCTGCGTCTGCTGCCGACCGTGCCCAACGATGATGCAGCGGCCCCGGCAACCGTCGGCAGTGAAGACGCAGGCAATGAATTCGCCCCGGACGCACGCGGTGACAACGCCCTGCGTACGCGCCCGCCGGCGAGTACGCCGAACCCGGACCGTTCGTTCGTCTGGGTGCTGCTGCTGGCGCTGGCCGGCGGCCTGGTGTTGAACCTGATGCCCTGCGTGCTGCCGATCCTGTCGCTGAAGGTTCTGAGCCTGGCGCAGAGTGGCGAAAGCCCGCAGCGCGCACGCAGCCATGCCCTCTGGTACACGCTGGGCGTGCTGGTCGCATTCGCGGTGATCGGTGCGCTGATGGTGGGTCTGCGCGCGATCGGCAACGCCGTCGGCATCGGCTTCCAGCTGCAGCACCCGGGTGTGGTGGCGGCGCTGGCCTACATCATGTTCGCGGTAGGCCTGAGCCTGTCCGGCGTGTTCACCCTGGGCGGTGGCATCGGCAATCTGGGCCAGTCGCTGGCCAGCCGCAGTGGCCCGGCCGGTGATTTCTTCACCGGTGCGCTGGCCTGCGTGGTCGGCAGTGCCTGCGTGGGACCGTTCATGGGCGGCGCGATTGCCTACGCGTTCATTGCCCCGCCGCTGAAGGCGATGACCGTGTTCCTGTTCCTCGGCCTGGGCCTGGCGCTGCCGTTCCTGCTGATCGGCTTCGTGCCGGCATTGGCGCGCCGCCTGCCCAAGCCCGGCCCGTGGATGGAAACGCTCAAGCACGTGCTGGCCTTCCCGATGTACGCCACCGCGCTGTGGCTGCTGTGGGTGCTGGGCAAGCAGCGTGGCGTGGACGGCATGGCGCTGGTGCTGGGCGGCCTGCTGCTGCTCGCCTTCGGCCTGTGGCTGTTCGAGCGCAACCGCTGGACCGGCTCGCGAGCAGTGACCCTGCTCGGCGTGCTGCTGGCGATCGGCGCATTGGTGCCGGCCTGGGGTGTGACCCAGCTGGCACCGCCGGCGCGCGCCGCGCAGGCGGCCACTGACAACGTGGTCGAATACTCGCCGCAACTGCTGGACCGCCTGCGTGCTGACAAGCGCGTGGTGTTCGTGAACATGACCGCGGACTGGTGCGTGAGCTGCAAGGCCAACGAGCGCGCCGTGCTGTCGCGGCCGGAGTTCAAGGAACTGCTAAAGCGCACCAACGCGGTGTACATGCGCGGTGACTACACCAACGTCGATCCGCAGATCACCACGTTCCTGGAAGAGCACAAGGCCGTCGGCGTGCCGCTGTACGTGGTGTACGGCCCCGGCGCGCCGCCGACGGTGCTGCCGACCCTGCTGACCCAGGCGGTGGTCGAGGAAGCGCTGCTGCGCACCGCGCGATGAAGTGGCAACGGCCAGCGCTGCTGTGGACAGCGGTGTTGGCCGCCGGCCTTGGCCTGTGGGCCGGCCATCGATTGGCACCGGCGCCGGCTGCGCCTGAGGCCGTGCCAGCGGCGCCTGCTGTCGCGGCTGCGGTACCGGTCCTGCGGGTTGGCGACCGCCTGCCTGCGTTGTCGCTGCCCGATCTTGAAGGCCGGCCGCTGGACCTGCGCCAGCACGCTGCCGGTCGCCCGCTGTTGATCAATGTCTGGGCCAGCTGGTGCGCGCCCTGCGTTGAAGAAATGCCCGAGCTGGCGCGCTTTGCCGCTGCGCAGGGCGCCTCAGGCGTGCAGGTGCTGGGCCTGGCGCTGGATACGCCGGAAGACGTGCGCGGTTTCCTGCAGCGGGTCCCGGTGGATTATCCGATCGTGATCGAGACCCCGGGGCCACGCGACGCAAGCGTGCAGCTGGGCAACGCACAGGGCCTGTTGCCCTACAGCGTGCTGTTCGATGCGCAGGGGCGGATGGTCAAGGCGAAGCTGGGGCCGTTCGCCCACGGCGAGATCGACGGCTGGGTGAAGTGAGGGTGTTTTTTGCAGGGCTTGCAGCCCTGCACCCTGCTCAATGCAACGGCAACAGCCAAAGCCAAAGCCAAAGCGGGCATTTCGTGGGATGGCGGGGCACTGTGGGTGGTCAGGACACGCCGTAAACCCGTCCATGGGGGCTCGATGGCGCCATCCATGGCGCCAACGGTCCTGACCACCCACACCGCCCCACCTCTGACAGATCTTCGCGGCTGTTGGTAGGTGTCGACCTTGGTCGACACATCTGTCAGATATCGAATGAAATTCCGGGGTCAGATCCGTTTTCCTACGGAAAACGGATCTGACCCCAAGAATATTTCCGACAGATCGCGGAAATCTGTCGAAGGCGGGGTGGGTCCGGTTGAGGGGGTGTGAGCCGCATGGATGCGGCGACAGAGCTTACATGGGTGAGGACGCTTTGCTTGCGAAGCACTGCTTCGCAAGCGCCCGAACGCACAGCCGCCATCGGCTGGGCCGGGCCCCGGAGGGGGACTTGCAGCGTCCCCCTCAACCGGACCCACCCCGCCAACCCACGGAAAGCCAGCTTTTGACGTTGACGTTGCTCCGGCTTGTAGCGGGTGCAGGGCTGCAAAGCCCTGCAACAAAACCCTCCTTGACCGTAGCCCGTCCGCCACGGAGAATTACGCGACTAATTCTCATTTGCTGTTGCGCAGGATGCGGGCGGCAGCCTTCCGGGCCCTCCTCCTTCGATGTTCAAGAACGTCCTGTTCCAACTGCACTGGCTGCTGGGCATCACCGCCGGTGCAGTACTGGCCGTGATGGGCCTCAGCGGCGCCGTGCTGTCCTTCGAGGATGAACTGCTGCGGGCGGCCAATCCCGGCTTCGCCGAGATCGCCGAGCACCATGCCGATGGCCAGCTTCCACTTGCGCTCAGCGAACTGGTACCGCTGCTGCAGGCCGGCAGTGAACGCCCGCTGCAGCGCCTGCGCGTGGATGCCACCGGGCAACGGCCCTCGGTTGCGCGCTTTGCCGGCGGCAAGGAAAACTGGGTGTACTTCGATCCGTACAGCGGTGAGCGCTTCAGTGCCCTGCGCGGACAGCGGTTCTTCGACTTTGTCGAGGACCTGCATCGGCATCTCGCCGCCGGCGAGCGCGGCAAATGGATCACCGGCAGCTGCGCCATCGCGCTGCTGTTCTTCACCCTGTCCGGGCTGTACCTGCGCTGGCCGCGACGCTGGTGGCACTGGCGCAGCTGGCTGGCGGTGGAATGGAAACGCAGCGGCCGAGGCTTCCTGTGGAGCCTGCACTCGGTGATCGGCACCTGGGTGCTGCTGATCTACCTGATGAGTGCGCTGACCGGCCTCTGGTGGTCGTTCGACTGGTATCGCAGTGCCGCCAACACCCTGCTGGGCGTCGCACCGGCCGCAAAGCACAAGGTCGCCACCGACGCCGCCCTGAACCTGGAGCGCATCGAAGCCACGCTGTATGCATTGCCCGGCGTGCGCACCGGGTACATCGACCTGCGCCTGCCGGAGAAGCCCGGGCAGGCACTGAATGTCCGCGTGATGGCCGGTGATCCGTCGCAGCGCGGCGGCCAGCATGACCGCGCGCATGATCTGCTGCAGCTCGACCCGGGCACGGGTGCCACGCTCGATGCCCGCCCCTACGCGCGCCAGGGCGCGGGCGCGCAGCTGGCCACCAGCGTATTCGCGCTGCACTCGGGCAGCTACTTCGGCGTGCCCGGGCGCGTGGTGGTGATGCTCAGCAGTCTGGGCATGAGCCTGTTCTTCATCACCGGCTGGATGCTCTACCTGGACCGCCGCCGCAGCCAGCGCGCCGCGCGTGGCCTGCGTCAGTCGCTGCCAGCGACGCCTGTCGATGGCGATGGCACGCCGTGGCTGGTGATGCACGCCAGCCAGAGCGGACTGGGCGAACAACTCGCATGGCGCGCAGCGGCACAGCTGCAGGCGTCCGGTCATGCGGTGCAGGTGCTGCCACTGGCCCGCGTCGATGCGGCGCAGCTGGCGCGCACCGCGCAGGCGCTGTTGGTACTGAGCACCTTCGGCGATGGCGAACCACCGGATGCGGCGCGAGGCGCTGCACGACGGCTGATCGCACAGACACTCGACCTGTCAGGCCTGCAGTTTGGACTGCTGGCGCTGGGTGATCGACAGTACCCGCACTACTGCGGCTTCGGCCGCCAGGTTGATGGCTGGCTGCTCGGCAACGGCGCGCACCCGTTGTTCGAGCGCATCGAAGTCGATGCCGCCTCGGTCGCGGCGCTGCGCCAATGGCAGCTGCAGCTGGGCGCGCTGACCGGCATCACTACCGATGACAGCGTGCTGCCGGCGGCCACGCAGATGCATGACTGGCGGCTGCTCGGCCGCGATCGGCTCAACCCGGGCAGCATGGGCGGCGCCATCTGGCGCATCCGTCTTGCGGCGCCGGCCGAGGTGCAGTGGCAGGCGGGCGACATCCTGCATATCGCCCCCCGCCACAACGCGCGGCACGCCAGCGCGGTGTTGAAGGCGCATGGGCTGGATCCGCAGCAGCCACTGCTTGTGGACGGCACACCACGTACGCTGCTGGCGCTGGCCAGTGAGCGTGAGCTGCCCGACGCGGATACCGCGCTGGCGGTGCAGGACGCCTGCCTGTGGCTGGCCGGGCTGGCGCTGCTGCCCGGCCGCGAGTACTCCATTGCCTCCTGTACGGATGACGGTGTGGTGGAGCTGGTGGTACGCCTGGTGCATGACGCCTCCGGGCGCGCCGGGCTGGGCTCGGGCTGGCTGTCGCTGCATGCACCGATCGGTGCCAGCATCGTGGCCCGCGTGCACCGCAACCCCGGTTTCCATCGCATTGGCGGTGCGCCGATGGTGCTGATCGGCAATGGCACCGGCATCGCGGGCCTGCGCAGCCTGTTGCGCGAAGCCGCGCATGCAGGTGAGCACGGGCACTGGTTGCTGTTCGGCGAACGCCAGCGTGCACACGACTTCCTGTTCGCCGACGAGATCGAAGCATGGCAGGCCGAGGGCCATCTCGCGCGGGTGGACCTGGCGTTCTCGCGCGATGGCGAAGGTGGTTACGTGCAGGATCGCCTGCATGCAGCCGCCGATGCGCTGCGCGAATGGATGCAGCGTGGCGCGGTGATTCATGTCTGCGGCTCGCTGCAGGGCATGGCCGAAGGCGTGGACCAGGTGCTGCGCGCTGCGCTGGGCGATGAGGTTGTGGAAACGCTGCTGGAGAACGGGCGCTACCGACGCGACGTGTATTGATTCCTGCCGCCGAACGCTGGCGTGAGCCGAGCATAGGCTCGGCTCTACAGTGTTCCTGCAACCGATGTAGAGCCGAGCCTACGCTCGGCTGATTCCCGGCCAGCCGACAAGGAACCGCAAGCTAAGCCGCCGCAGCGCGCGCTCGTGGTATCGACTGCAGACGGAACGCGCCCACCGCTTCGGCCAGGGCAAGTACCTGGGCCTGCATCTGCGCTGTCGAAGCACCCGCCTCTTCCACCAGGCTGGCGTTGCGCTGGGTATTGGCTTCCATCTGCACGATGGTCTGGTTCACCTGGGCGATGCCGGCATGCTGGTCCTGCGACGCACTGCGGATACCGGCCAGGAGGTCCGCCAGCTGCTGCACGCTGCCGACAATCTCGCCCATCGTGGTACCAGCCTGTTCGGCCTGCTGGTTGCCCTGGCCGACTCGCGCCACCGAATCCTCGATCAAGCCCTTGATCTGCTTGGCCGCCTCCGCGCTGCGTTGTGCCAGCAGGCGCACTTCCGCGGCCACCACGGCGAAGCTGCGGCCCTGCTCACCCGCGCGCGCGGCTTCCACCGCAGCATTCAACGCGAGGATGTTGGTCTGGAAAGCGATGCCATCGATCAACTGGGTGATGTCACCGATCCGTCGTGAGGCTTCGCTGATGCCGTGCATGGTCGCGACCACCTGGCCAACGGCCTCGCCACCGCGCTGGGCCACTGCCGCCGCGCCCTTGACCAGCACGTCGGCACGGCCCGCAGCATCGGCATTGCGGCCGACGGTGTCGGTCAGCTCGTGCATCGACGCTGCGGTCTCTTCCAGGTTGGCCGCCTGCTGCTCGGTGCGCTGTGACAAGTCATGATGACCGGCGACGATCTCGCCAACGCCGGTATCGAGGCTGGACGCCGCCTGCTGGATGCGAGTGACGATGCGGCCCAGTTGCGCGACGGTGGCGTTGGCATCATCGCGCATGCGTGCGAACACGCCCTGCAGCTCACCTTCCATGCGCACGCTGAGGTCGCCGCGGGCCAGCGCAGCCAGAAGCGCCTGCAGATCGCCGAGGTTGGTCTCGAAGGTGGCCAGCAAGCGGTTGATGCTGGTCGACAGTGTGCGCACGAAGCCCTGTTTTCCCTCCAGCGCGATGCGGCCATGCAGGTCACCGTGCGCGGCGGCGTCGACCAGCGCCGCCACTTCGGTTTCCAGCAGGGTCTCCAGCGCGCGGCTGCGCCACTCCACTGCCACGCCGAGAAATTGCCCTTCATCGACGATGGGATTGGCGATCAGCTGATAGCGCACACCGCCATGGCCGATCTCGCGCTCTTCGCGCTGTCGCACACCGGCCAGGGCGGCCAGGGCCGGATGCAGGCGCACCGCATCGCTGCCCACCAGGTCTTCAGCCCGCAGTTCCAGCTGCAGCAGCAGGGCTGGATTGGCATACGCAACCAGGCCTTCGGCATCGATCACCATCAGGCCAGTCTGCGCGCTGTCCAGGGCCTGGCGCACGCGGGTGTTGCCGCGCGCCACGGCACGCTCGGTCTCGATGCGCGCGCGCAGGCGCTGCTGCATGTCCACCAGACGCTGGGCAAGCTGGCCGATCTCATCATTGGCGTTGTAGACGCGCAGGGTGGTGTCCAGGCGATCGTCGGCGATGTCGCTGGCGAAGCGCAGGGTGTCCTGGATCGGCTGGCGTACCGCGCGCAGGACCAGCACCAGGCTGGTGATCAGCACGCCGGCCACCAGCAGCAGGGTCAATGCGAACAGCACGCTCATCGTGCGCGCGCCGGCCTGCTGGCGCGCCTGCGCCTTGGCCAGCGCCGCCACCTGCGCCTGTTGGAATGCGGCCAACGCCGGCGCTACACCCGCGGCAGTATCCAGCAACGACTGTGCTTCCACATCCAGCCCGACCCGGGCAGCGGTATACCCCAGCAATGCGGCCTGATACGCCTCCATCCCGGTGCGCAGGGTGTCCTGCACATCCGCAGGCAGGCCCGCCAGCGCGAGGTCGAACGGCAGCTTTTCCTCGCTGGCGCGGTCGGCGTGAGTGGAGTCACCGTCGAGCAGCAGCAGTGCCTCCTGCCTTCGCATCTTCTGCAGTGACAACGCCAACGACGGCCGCTGCAGCGCATCCACCTGTACCTGCAGGGTATCGGCGGCCTGCTGCAGCTGCGCGGCGAGGCCGGCATCACCACGGCCCATCTCGTCGACCCGTTCGAACAGGGCGACCACACCCTGCGAGAATGCGTCGGCAGCTTCGGTCAGCGCCTGCAAGGCCTTGCGCCGGCCAGCATCCATCGGCGTCGCGCGCAGCGCCTGCAGATCGGTCTGCAACGCCTTCTGCGTGGCCAACAGCTGCGCGCGGTCGGCATCATCGAAACTGCGTGCATACTGGGTCTGCAGGCGACGCGCTTCGGCCACCCGCGTGGACAGGCTGGCAGCCAGATCGCTGCCGCGCTGGTAGCTGGCCTGGCTGCGCGCAGCCAGTGCGTTGGCATGACCAGTCCAGGCGTAGACAGCGGCGATCGCCACCAGGCCCAGGCCACAGATCCACAGGGTCGCCTTGAGCTTGTTGGCTACGCTGAGCCGATGTGGCTGCAGCCAGCGCAGCAGGCCGGGGGACGCCGAGTGCAACGCAGCAAGGCGCGTGCGCAGGGACCGGAGGTGGGGGACAACGGCCGACATGACAGACTCCAGGCGAAAGGACGCACCTGTATCGGCCGGATTCAGGATAACTTTAGAACTTTCTTCGTCTGCGTCCCCCCATCGCTGGTGGACGCGGCCTTTGTACCGGGTGCAGGCGACGGAGGCATGACACGGCTGCCGCGCTTGACCTCAACCCCGGTTTGGGGAGCACAGTGGACGCCCCTCCCCCGCCCGGTGCCTCCATGACGACGCTCGATGTCCCCCGCTACCTGCAGCGCCTGCAGCTGGATGCGCCGCCACCGCGGACCCTGGCCGGCCTGACCCTGCTGCAGCAGCGCCACAACGCACTGCTGCCCTTCGAGACCCTCAGCTGCCTGCTGCGCGATGCGGTGCCGATCGATCTGGACAGCGTGCAGCGCAAGCTGCTTGATGACCGCCGTGGCGGTTACTGCTTCGAGCTCAATGGCGGGTTGCTGGCGCTGCTGCAGGCCTTGGGCTTCGACGCGCAGCCATTGAGCGCGCGCGTACTGCTGGCCGCCCAAGACGGCGAACTGACCGCGCGTACCCACCTGCTGCTACGCGTGCAGGTGGATGGCGATGACTGGCTGGTGGATGCCGGTTTCGGCAGCCTGACCCCGACCGTGCCGCTGCGCCTGCACGATCCCCAGCCACAGGCCACGCCGCACGAGCGCTACCTGCTGCAGCGCCTGCCCGACGAGGGTGATTTCGTGCTGTCGGCCGAGTCCAACGACGGCTGGCGGGCGATGTATCGGTTCGACCTGCAGGCGCCGGCACCGATCGACAACGTGGTGGGCAACTGGTACGTATGCACCCATCCCGACTCCAGTTTCCCGGGTCAGCTGCGTGCATCGCTGACCGGGCCAAACTGGCGCCGGACCATCGGCAGCGGCAACTACACCGAGTACCGCCCCGGGCATGCACCGGACAAGCGCCCGCTGCATGATGTCGGTGATGTACGCGACGTGCTGCAGCAGCGCTTCGGCATGCAGCTGCCGGACGACCCGCGGCTGGACCCGGCCATCAATGACTGGCTGCAGCGCTCGCGCGCCGCGCTCTTGTAGAGCCGAGCCCATGCTCGGCTGAGCTGGAACGGCTGGGCCAACAGCAGCCGAGCATGGGCTCGGCTCTACAGAATCGCGCGCGCCTGCACTGCGATCCGGTTGCCTTCACTGTCGCGGATCTCGGCCACACGCCAGTCACCCGCGTCGGCCGGGCCGAAGCGCAGCTCGGCCCCGGCCTGAAGCGCACGGTCGAGGCTGGCATCGAGGTCATCGACGCCGATATAGATGCGCGCCCCCTGCTCGGACGGCTGATAGTCCGCGCCGTGCACCAGCGCAATGCTGGCACCGGCGGCCTCATCGGAGAACGGCAGGTAGGCCATCCGGCAGTCATGAAGCAGGATAGGTTCGTCCATCGCGACCTGCAGCCATCGCTGGTAGAACGTGATGGCCCGGTCCAGGTCACTGGCCGGGATCTCCACATGCAGGATCGGGTTCACTGGCACTCCTTGCTCCGTCCACTCAGATGATGCGCAGGGTAATCGCCTTCAGCACTGCACGGGTGCGATCGCGGGTGCCCAGCTTGTCGAGAATGGCGGACACGTAGTTCTTCACCGTGCCTTCGGCCAGGAACAGGCTGCGCGCGATCTCCTTGTTGCTGTAACCCCCGGCCAGCAGGCGCAGGATCGCCACTTCGCGCTCGCCGAAAGTATCGGTGGGCGGTGCTTCGTCGTGGAAGCGGTAACGGGCGCGCACCGGCTCGGTGCTGACCGGCAGCAGCAGGGTTTCACCAGCGGCGACGCGCTCGATTGCTTCGCGCAGGTCTGCGGGTGCAGCGTCCTTGAGCAGGAAGCCCTGAGCACCGGCCTCGCTGGCGCGCAGCAGCAGATCACTTTCATCGAAGGTGGTCAGCAGCAGCCAGCGCGTGGCATCGCCGCGCGCGCGCAGCTGGCGCAGTGCCTCGATCCCGTCCATCCCGGGCATGCGGATATCGCTGAGCACCACATCCACCCGCTGGGCCGTCAACGCGTCCAGCAGCATCTGGCCATCTTCGGCCTCCAGCACTACGTCTACCCCCAAGCCCTGCAGGAGCGCACGCAGGCCTGCACGCACCAGTGCCTGGTCATCAGCCAGGGCAACGCGGATCGCGGCGCCACTCATGCCGGCAACCATGCGGTCAGGTGCATGCCGCCCTGTGCGGTGCGCGCGAATTCCAGTCGGCCACGCACCGCAGCCAGGCGCTCGCGCATGCCGGCGATGCCATTGCCTTCGCGGATGCGCTCGGCGCGCTGACCGTCATCGCGGATATCGATACGCAACCGTGAATCCTCTTCGTTGATCGTCAGCCATACGGTTTCTGCATTGCCGTGCCGTGCCGCATTGGTCAGCGCTTCCTGCACCAGCCGCAGCACCGTCTCGGCCATCAGCGGATCCCCCACGCGCACGCCCTCTCCTATCTGCAGCTGCAGTCTCGGTCGCGGGAACGGCGCCGCCAGCGCATGCAATGCCGTGGCCAGATCGAGGCCGCGATCATCACGCATCGACTGCACCACCTGGCGGATATCGGCCAGCAGTTCGCCGGACAACTGTTCCGCCAGGACCAGCCCTTCGCGGCCGGCCAGCGCAGGGTCAGCGGCCAGGGCGCGCAGGTTGAGCCGCATCGCGGTGAGCTTGTGCCCAGCCACATCGTGCAGTTCGCGGGCCAGGCGCAGGCGCTCGGCATCACGTGCGCTGTCGGCCAGCAGCGCGCGGGTGGCCAGCAGGTCGGCGTTGACCCGGGCCAGGTCATCACGGGCCAGCGCCGTGCTGCGCGCATAGTGCGCGGTCAGCGCGGCGAACGCCTGGAAGCCGCCATACAACAGCACCACCAGCAGCGGCTGACTGAAGCCGCTGTGGCGCAGCACGGCATACACCGCCAGGTTGGCCAGCAGCGCAACACCCAGCACGAAGCGCGGCGGCCAGTGCTCGGCCAGTTGAGCGACCAACACCACCAGCAGCACCGGAGCGGTTCCAGTGCGCGGCTGCAGCGCAACCAGCGCAACCGCCAGCAGCGCCTGCAACACCGCAGCGACGGCACGCACGCGGGAAGGCATCGACGCCCAGCCGTGCACCACGAACAGCAGCAGGAACACGGCAAGCAGCAGCAGGCTCAGCCCGGCACCGTTGCGCTGTACAGCGAATGACAGGCCCACCGCCAGCACGGTAACCAGGCCGGCAAGCCTGAGAGGACGCAAGAGATGGCGGAACAGGCTGGGCATGGCCAGATGCTGACCGGCGCGCGCGCCGGCGGCAATGGGTCCCGCGCAGAAAGTGACTTCTGGCACGTCGAATCGATGACCACTGGCCCTGAACCCGGTGCAGCGCCCCGCGCAGACTGGCTCCACACCGCCACGCACACTTCCGGAGCCACTGCCATGATCCGCACCGCCCTGCTCAGCACCGCCCTGACTGCCCTGGCTCTGGCCGGCAGTGCCCACGCCGCCGACCTGGCCGTGACCGTGCACGACGTCCGCGCGCAGACCGGCACCCTGCGCGTTGCGCTGGTCGACAGCGCCGCCGCCTGGGACGGCAAGGCCAAGCCCGTGCAGGCCCAGCAGGCGGCGCCCAGCGGCGACAGCGCCCACTTCACGTTCAAGGGCGTACCGGCCGGCAGCTACGCCGTACTGCTCACCCACGACGAGAACGACAACGGCAAGCTCGACACCAACCTGGTCGGCATGCCGGTGGAAGGCTACGGCTTCAGCAACAACCCGCAGGTGATGCGCAAGCCGACCTTCGACGAAGCACGCGTCAATGTGCCGGCCGCTGGCGCCGCCATCGACATCACCCTGCGCTGATTCCCGCATCCAGACCCGAGACCACCATGGACCGTCGCCGCTTCCTTCGTACCCTGCTCAGCAGCAGTGCCTGCCTGGCCCTGGGTGCCACCGCGCTGCGCAGCGCTCCCGCCTTCGCCGGCGACCCGGCGCGGTTCGCGCAGGGTATGCAGGACCACCCGTGGCTGCTCGGCTGGCGCAGCGTCGGCAGCGAATGCCTCGGCCCGGCCACCGTGCAGTTGCAGGGAACGCTGCCGCCAGGCCTGGCCGGCACGCTGTACCGCAACGGCCCGGCGTGGACCGAGCGCGATGGCTTCCGCTACGACCGCTGGTTCGACGGCGATGGCATGGTGCATGGCTGGCGTTTCAATGGTGATGGCAGCCTGACCCATCACGGGCGCATGGTCGCCACGCCGAAATTCACCCGTGAACAGAAGGCCGGCCGCTTCCAGTATCCGGCTGCCGGCACCAGCGTTCCCGGCGCGCTGGCGGTACGCAACAACGATGATGCCAACGTGGCCAACACCTCGGTGACGATGATCAATGGCCGCCTGTTCGCGCTGTGCGAATCCGGTTCGGCGTTCGAGGTGGACCCCGATTCGCTGCAGACGCTTGGCCCTGTCACCTGGCGCCCGGATCTGGCCGCGCTGCCGTTCTCGGCGCACCCGCTGCGCGACCGCGATGGCAGCCTCTGGAACTTCGGCTCGATCAGCCTGATGGGGGGACATGGCCTGCTGGTCTGGCACATCGGTGCGGACGGCCAGCTGCGCAGCGCCAATGTGATCGAAACCCCCGAACACGGCTATCTGCACGCGTTCGCGATGACCGACCAGCACCTGGTGTTCGTGATGATGCCGTTCGATTTCACCGGCGCAGGTGGCAGCTTCTTCGAGCGCATGCAGTTTGCACCGCAGCGTCCTGTGCGTATCGCGGTGGTCGCCAAGGATGCGCCAGACAAGGCGCAATGGTTCGAGGCTCCTTTCGCGGCGATCTACCACTTCGGTGACGCGTTCACCCGCGATGGCGGCATCGTGCTGCGCGCCGTGCGCCATGACGACATCAACGAGGCACGCTCGCCGATGAAGGAAGCGATGGCCGGTGACGGCGCACATGCGGCCAACAGTGGCGCCAGCCTGGTCGAGCTGCATCTGGACCTGCGTCGTGGACAGGCGCGCTGGCAGCCACTGGGCATCAGTGCGGTGGAGTTCCCGTTGTTCGATCCGCGCTCGGTCAACACCCGGGGGGCGCGTCTGTACGCGCCGACCATCGACGGCCCGGCCACCGCACCGTACTTCAACGCGGTAGCCGCGTTCGACATCGAGCGCGGGCGCCGCCAGCTGTGGAACTACGGGCCGGACATCATGGCCGAGGAGCATGTGTTCGTACCGCGTCCGGGCAGCCGCAACGCCGATGATGGCTGGTTGATCGGTACCCTGCTTGATCCGGTGAACAAGCGCAGCGGCCTGGCGGTGCTGGATGCACGCCACCTGGACGACGGTCCGCTGGCACAGGCTTGGCTGCCGTATGCGGTGCCACTGGGCTTCCACGGCACCTTCGCCGCGCGCGGCTGATTCCACGCCACACGGACACCGTTGTTGGCATGCTGGGTCTCCCCCGCCCCGTGGAGTCCTGCATGTCCGTGGCCGACCATCGAAATACGCTGGCACCGCACGGTTTCCTGCGCGTGGCGATCAACCTGGGCAACCCGGTGCTGGCACAGGGCGATGCGCGCTCACCGCGCGGCCCTTCGCTGGAACTGGCTACCGCATTGGCGCAGCGGATGGGGGTGCAGGCACGCTTCACCTGCCACGATGCCGCAGCCTCGGTGGTCGCCGCAGCGGGCGAAGACAGCTGGGATCTGGCCTTCCTGGCCATCGATCCGGCACGTACCGACCGCATTGCCTTCAGTGCCCCGTACGTGGAGATTGAAGGCACCTATCTGGTTCGCGAGGACAGCCCTGCGCAGCAGGTGGCCGACCTCGACCGCGAGGGGCTGCGCATCGCGGTGGGGCGTGGCGCGGCCTATGACCTGTTCCTGAGCCGTGAACTGCGCCACGCCACGATCGAGCGGGCGGAGACCTCTGCTGCGGCCATCACCCTGTTCGATCAGCAACGTCTGGATGCCGCAGCCGGTGTACGCCAGCCGCTGGACGCATGGGCGCAGACGCATTCCGGCCATCGCGTGCTGGCCGACTGTTTCACCGCGATCCAGCAGGCAGTGGCGGCACCGGCCTCACGCCCGGCCGACGCGCTGCAGGCCTTGTTCGAGGCAGTGGAGGCGATCAAGGCAGGCCCGTTGCTGGAGGAAGCGTTCGCGCGTGCCGGGCAGGCGGTTACGCTGGTCCGGTGACTGTGGAGTCGAGCCATGCTCGACTGCTCCTGCGAAAAGTCAGTCGAGCATGGCTCGACTCTACAAATGCGCGTCTGCCATGTGCCGTACGTGCTCGGCGGCCTGCGCATGCAGCCAGTCGCGGAACGCGAGGAAGCCGCGATGGCTGGCCGAGCGCTGCGGGTACACCAGCCAATGCGGCCACGCCGTCTTCAGGCGCTGGCTGGACAGTGCCACCAGCTGGCCTGAATCGAGCAGCAGGCGTGCCCGGGTCACCCGGCCAAGAGCCACGCCCACGCCATCCAGAGCGGCCCGATGGTGCGCCTCCGAATCATCCAGCACCGCCACGAAGCGCGACGGCGGCCTCTGCCCGCTCAACGCGAACCAGGCGCCCCACGCCCCGTCGGGATCGCCCAGCAGCGGCCACTGGGTCAACGGCACACGGTCAACGCCTCCCATGCGTTCGATCAACGCCGGGCTCGCCATCGGCACCAACCACTCATCGAACAGCGGTTCCACCACCAGGCCCGGCCATTGCCCGCTGCCCAGCCGTAGCGCCGCGTCGAACTGGCGCTGCCGCTCGAAATCAATCAGGCGTTCACTCGACTGCAGGTTGATCTCGATCTGTGGGTGCTCAGCCACGAACTGACCCAGGCGCGGCACCAGCCAGGCCGACGCCATCGACGGCACCGCGCTGATCGTCAGCACGTGCTCGGCACGTGCCGCGTATGGCTGGAAGGCTTCGTGGATCGCATCCAGATGCGGACCCACCTGATCGAGCAGGCGCTGCCCCTCAAGGGTGAGGGTGACACCACGTGGCTGGCGGATCAGCAGCGGCTGCCCGAGCCGCTCTTCCAGCTGCCGCATCTGGTGGCTGAGCGCGCTGACGGTCAGGTTCATCGACGCCGCCGCACGCGACAGGTTGCCGAGCCGGGCGGCGGCCACGAAGCCTTGCAGGGCATGGAGCGGAGGGCGGGACATCAGGCTTGAATTCCTCTCAAGGCATGCTTGCGGAAATGTCGCTTTTTGCTCGTCCATGCTGCCCGTATCGTGCAATCCACTCAAGTGGAGGCACGCTCATGAACATCTTCAGCGGCTTGTTGTTCCTGCACGGCCATGTGGCCAGCGCCGAGCTGGCACGCCAGCTGGCCAGCGCGTCAACCCCTGCCCCGCAATGCGCGCCCCAGCCGGCCGCGCCGGCTCAACCGCCGTGCCCCCGTTGAACGCGGCTCAACCTGCGTACCAGCGCTGGACGTGTGCAGGCAGCCACGGCATTGGATCGATATCCAGCGCCCTGCAACCATCGAGAGTGTCACGCAGCACGCCCTCGCCGGGGCCACCGGGCATCCGCAGGCCTTCCTCTTCCGGAAGCTGCACCGCAGCCCAGTCGTGCAGCCGGTCCATGCGCAGGCGCAGGGCGGCCCGCAGCCACGCCTTCAGTGGATAGCAGCGATAACCTTGCTCGCCCAACGCGGCAACCGCAAGCGACAGGGCCTGGTTGGCACCGCGCACCCATTCGGTGCGACCGCCAGCCTTGTCCTGGACCGTCATCGGCGCCGGCGCGCGGTGCGCCTTGAACGGCGAACGCAGCTGCAGTTCCAGATCCCGCGCATCGCGTTCGCTTTCCGCTTCCACCAGCGCACCGGCGCCAAGATCGAAGAACTCGAACCAACGCCGGTGCAATGCGCTGATGCGTCCGAGCGGGTCACGTGAAAAGCCGATCTTGGCGTAGTCTTCCCACGCACAGGGGAAGAAGTAGGCAAAGACACGACCGTCGATGCGGATATCTGACTGCATGTGCGCAGGCTGCCCCGACAACAGCCCGGGTGCAACCGGCCGTTACCGTGGGCGCTGCAGCGCCTCCTGCACTGCCGCAGCCACGTCGGTGTTGTCGATGTAGCTGCCGTCGTTCCAGCGCACGTGCTGACGGTAGCCGGCATCGACGCCCCGCACGCGCTGGCCCAGCAATTCCGCCCCGGCGCCCTTGGCCCACAACGGCACCAGTGCATTGGAATGGTTGCCAGTGGGACGGAAGCTCATCCCCGGCATGCGTCCACGGCCGTTGTTGCGTACCGGCGCGAAGGCAACGTTCTGTGCTTCCGGGCCCATCGGCATGCTGTTGTCGTGGTCGGTGGTGACGATCAGCAGGTTGTGCTCCCAGCCACCGTTGCGCTCGATCCATTCAACCACCGCCGCCACCGCGTCGTTGAACTCCACGGTTTCCTCGATCAGCCGGCCGTACTGCGGTTGGTCGCCGCACTGGCCGTAGTGCCATTCGGTGCCACAGGCGCTGGTATGCGCGGCCCAGTCGGTGGCACCGCCCTCCACCATCAGGAACAGGCCGTTGGACGAACGCTGCTGCAGGAACCGCAGCGCACCGCGGGTCATGGTCGCAAGATCCGGCACGCTGTCGATCTTCCTCACACCTGAAGGCATTGCCGCATCCCTGCCCAGCACCTGCAGCTGACGCGCCTGCTGCAGCGTGTTGGCCACGCGCGGCACGCCGATCAGCGGCCGGTCGGCCGGCAGCCGTCCCTGCGCCAGTGCGGCGAAATCCTCCTTGCTGCGGATCAGGCGCCACGGTCCCGACGGGTTGCCGGCAATGGTGCTGCCCGCTTCCAGCTGCTGCCAATCCTGTTGCGAAACCCATTCCCACGGGTTCGCGCAGCCCTCGGCCTTCGCCGCGCCGGTACCCTCGTCACAGGCGCGACCATCAACGCTGTAGCCAGGACCGCCGGTGCCCATCACGAGGTCCAGGTGGCCCTGCGCCAGCATCTGGTGCGCAATGGCGTGATAGTTGTTGCGCGACTCGTTCTGCGCCGCGAACGCGGCGGGCGTGGCATGCGCGAACGGTACCGAAGTCACCACACCGGTCGCCATGCCCAGGCGCTTGGCGCGCAGCGTGTTGAACTCGACCGGCTGGCCATCGTTGTTGAAGTTGATGGCGTTGTTGTAGGTCTTGATGCCCGAGGACAACGCCGTGCCCGCTGCGGCGCTGTCGGTCGCCACCGCTGCCAGGTACTGGTAGCCGGCGAACGGCAGGTCCTGCGCCGGCACCGGCCCGGTATCCCAGGCCTTGCCCGCGTCGTAGCCGAGGGTCTGCGCGTTGTCGCCGGTCGGCTGGCTGCTGCTGTTCAACGGGAAGGTGGTTACCGCCAGGCGCTGCGGAAAATCCGCATACGGCGCGCCTTCGCGGCTGCCGTACTGCCAGTAGGCCGCCGCATCCCAGGTGCCCCAGCCAGCGCCGTCGTTGATCATCACGATCACGTTGTGCGGGCGCGCTTGGCCAGAAGCAACGGCCTCGGCGCGGGGGCTCGTCTGACAGCCGCCCAGAGCCACCAACGCAAGCAGCAAAGAGGAATGAAACCAGCGGCGTGGCGTGCGTGCAGTCATCACAGATCCAATCGGGCCAGCGGCGGCCCTCAATACTGGTACGTTATATCGTTTCAATATTGCAACTTCATGCAGCTGCCACGGGCTATCCTGCAGGCCCTCCTTCGTCGACGCGTTCATGCCGTCTCCTGCCCCTGCGCGTGCGCCGCTGTCGTCCATCACCCTCGATGCGGCAACCTTCGCGGTGATTCACCAGCACAACGCGGACATCGCCAGGCAACCGGCCTCGCTGACCAAGCTGATGACCGCCTACGCGGCTTACGAATGTGTCGAGGAGTGCGGGCGCTCGTGGGACGACGACGTCACCATCGCCGCCGACGACGTGCACGCGGTCGCCGATGATGAAACGCGCATGGGCCTGGTGCCCGGCGAAACGGTCACGCTCGCGCGCCTGCTGGAAGGGTTGATGATCGTCTCCGGCAATGACGCGGCGCTGGCCATCGCGCGCCATCTGGACGGATCACAGACGGCATTCCTGGAACGCATGAACCAGCACGCACGCCGGCTTGGCCTGCGCAGCACGTGGTTCGCCAGCGTGTCCGGCATCACCACGCCGCATCATGCGTCCAGTGCGCACGACATGGCGGTGCTGGCCGCCTGCCTGATGAATGACCATCCGCAGATGCTGGCAATCACTGCGCAGCGCGCGTTCGCGCACGGCAGCTTCAGCCGCAACAACCAGAACGGCCTGCTGGACGATGACGGCGTGGATGGCTTGAAGACCGGCTACACCCAGGCCGCAGGCTTCTGCCTGGCCGCCACCGCATGCCGGGCAGTGCAGGGACGCGCGCTTCCGGTTCGGCTGATCACGGTGGTGCTGGGCGCCGACAGCCGCGACGCGCGCGATGCGCTGGTGCGCGAACAGCTGGCGGCAGGATTCGCCACGCTGGCCGACAGCACCGCCGACGCCTGAGCGGCTCAGCGACGCTTGACCGTCGCCACGATCAGCCGCTGCAGCTCGGCCTCGGCGCCGGTCTTGTCCAGCGCGCCCGCAGCCACGCCCTCTGAAAGGGTTTCAGCCGCACCGAGAATCGCCCAGCGTCCCGCCAGCGACACCGTGCCGTCGGCAGCGAACGGGCCCAGCCAGACCTGGCAGTTGTCGATGAAGTCCTGCTGGTAACGCCGCCGCACCTCGTGCAGTTCCGGCGCGCCCACCAATGCGGCGAGGATGCCCTGCACTTCACTGCCCTGGCTGAGGATGCAGTCGATGTAGCCGGAGGCGATGGCCGCCGCGCGATCAGCCAGCTGCGCCCGGGCGCGGCCGATACGCTCGTGGAAGACCACCGTCTGCCGCCCGTCATAGTCATCGTAGAGCGCAGCCAGCAGGCCGTTGCGGGTTACGAAGTGATCGTAGGCCACCGGCTTGGTCACACCGGCCGCCTCGGCCAGCCGTCCCAGCGTCAGCGCGTCGGTACCCTCTTCGCCAACCAGCGTCCAGGCCACGTCCAGCAACTGGCGAGCGCGTTGCTCGCGGGTCAATCGGCGGCGCGTGGGAACGGCGTTGGCGGGCATCGGCGGTACACGGCGATCAGCGCATCGGAGTGCCTATTTTACGGCCGATTGCCAGCGCGGTCTGCAGATGCGTTTCGGCCGCACCGGTATCGGCATCCAGCAGCAGGTCTGACGTCAGCACGCGTGCGCCACAGTAGTCGAAGATGCCCATGTCGATCTGCGTCTTCATCGCCGCATCGTAGCCGCGTCGTTCGACCATCGCTGCATCGGCGCCGCCCAGCCCCACCAGATGCACGTTCAGGCGCTGCAGCTTCTTCACCAGCTTGCCCTGTGCATCCTGTGCGTACGCCCATTCGTTGGTGAAGACGCGGTCGATCCAGCCCTTAAGCAGTGCCGGGAACGACCACCAGTACAACGGAAACACCAGTACCAGCGTATCGGTGGCCTCCAGCCGTGCGTGCTCGGCAGCGATGTCGGCCGGTACCGCGCCAGTGCTGCGGAACAAGGCCTGGTCCTGAGCATTGAAGCGCGGATCAAAGCCTTCGGCCATCAGGTCGGCGTAGGCCACGGTGTTGCGGGCGTCGGCCGCAGTGATGGCATCGCCGATGCGATGTGCCATCGCATGGGTCAGCGAGTCGGGTTCAGGGTGGGCGATGACAATGAGGCTGTGCATGGGGGGTCTCCGGGAATCACTACCTACCAATAGTAAGTAGAGATTCCGGGGAAACCAGCGCCATCGGTGGGACGCTGTTTTCGCATCCACCGTATAGTGCGGCGGTGCCCTGTGAGACACCCGAACATGCATCGACGCCTGCCCCTGACGATACTGATGCTGCTGTCGCTGTTGCTGCCATCCGCCTTCGCAGGTGAACTCAGTCCCAGTGATGCGAAGTCGCTGCGCGAAGATGTGCGCGCCATGATGGCTGCGTACGCCCGCGGCGATGCGGACTTCCTCATCAAGCGCACCCATCCCAGCCTCAAGCGGCTGGCCGGCGGCGATGACGCCTTCCAGGCAATCACCCGTGATGCGTTGAAGAAGCAGCACAGCGCCGGCGTAGTGGTCATCAGCGAAGATGTAGGTGTGCCGACCCGGACGTATGCTGCCGGGGAGGAAGAAGTCTGCTTCGTGCCACGCCAATCCCTGATACGGGTGCGTGAAACCCCGATGCGCAGCACCACGTTCATGGTGGCCGTGCGCCGCGTTGGCGGTTCCGGCTGGACGTATCTGGATGGCACCGGGCTGCAGGGCAATCCACACCTGCTTCGCCAACTGCTGCCAGCGCTGGAACCCGGCGTGACCTTGCCCAAGCGGGAGATCGAGGCGCTGTAGTCGCCGGCCGCTCCCGCCTTGCAGGGTGTGGAGCTAGTGGAACAGCGCGTTCAAGGCAGCCCCGGAGGCCGCCTGCTGCAGGCCATCGAAGCATCCGTCCTGCATGATCGGCTGGGTCGCCTGCATCAGCCCACCCCACGCGGCACGGGCCAGTGCGCCGCCCAGGCTGACCCGGCGAACGCCGAGTGCAGCAATGTCCTGCAGGCGCAGCGGCGTCGGTCCACCGACCAGCAGGTTCACCGGCTTCGACCCCGCGGCGGCAACCACCGCTCTGATCTGCTCGCGCGTGGTGATGCCCGGTGCATACAGCACGTCTGCACCGGCCTCGGCATAGGCGCGCAGGCGCTGCAGCGTGTCCTGCAGATCCGGCACGCCGACGAAGAAGTTCTCGGCACGCCCGACCAGCAGCACGTCGCCGCCCGCGCGATCGATGGCTGCACGGGCAGCGCGCAGGCGCTCGACCGCCTGGTCGATGGGTCTCAGCGGTGCATCGGCCACGCCGCTGGCGTCCTCGATCGACAACGCCGCGATGCCCGTGTCGAGCGCCGCGGCCACCGCCTCCTCCACCGCCTGCGGCGTAGCGCCGAAGCCATCACCGAAGTCGGCATTCAACGGTAACGGGGTCGCCGCCGCCATCAGGCGCAGATGCTCCAGCGTGGCCGGCAACGAAACCGCGCCATCCGGCCGCCCTTCGCTCCAGGCACAGCCGGCACTGGTCGTGGCCAGGGCCTGGAAGCCCTGCCGCTGCAGGTAGCGGGCACTGCCCACATCCCACGGATTGGGCAACACGAAGCAACCCTGCGCATGCAGCTGGCGGAAGGCCGCGCGCTTGCGCGGGGTGTCGGCATCGAGCGAGGTCATGGCGGGTTCCAGGGCGGCAGACCTGCACCCTAGCCCGCCGTCCGGTCGCGCTCAAGGCGACGAAGGCGCCCCTGCATGAGGTGATGCCCCCTGCTTATTGGACGCCACCGGCAGCCCTGTCCGAGCGTGCTTGCCTGCCCACACGATGCCGCCACGGAGCCCCTCATGCACTCGGACCCGCAGCCCCTCACCGACACCGGCGACGATGACGCCCACTGGGCCGACCTGCTTTCGCCCGCACGGCGCCGCCTGATCGCTTCGGCAGGTCTGGCCGCTGGCGGCCTGGCCAGTGCATCGACCGCCACCGCAGCCCCGCGCGGCAACGGCGCGGCGAACACCACCGAACCTGGGCGGCCCGGCTTCCGCGCCATCGTTCCGCCCGCGCCCGAGGGCAGCAGCCCCTGGGGCCACGCCACGGCCAGCGAACCGACCCCGCGCCCGGCCAGCGTGCGCCCCGGCGAGACCACGCTGCCCGCGACTCCACGCGCCTACACCGACATCAAGAGCTATCACGCGCATATCTACTTCGACGAGGACAGCTTCGAGAAGGCGGCCCTGTTGCGGCGCTGGGCGGCCGAGCGTTTCCCGGTGGAACTGGGCAACTGGAACCTGGAGCCACGCGGCCCGCACGTCACCCCGTCGTTCTATTTCGGCTTCACCAACGACCTGCTGCCGGTGCTGGTACCTTGGCTGCAACTCAACAGCCTGGGCCTGACCATCCTGATCCACCCCAATACCGGTGATGGCCGCGCCGACCATCTGTATTACGCCTTATGGGTAAACCGCGCGCAGCCGGTGAACGCTTACAACTGGCCGGCACCGAAGCCGGGGGAACGGGAGCCACTGGAGGAGGTGTTCCCGAACGTGGTGCCGACGGTGCCACTGGAGACCTGAGCGGGTGTATGGCAATTGCGGTGGCCGGCGTGCTGCGTACTTTGGGCTGCCCCTCGATGTATGAATAGCTTGCTGCGCACCGAACTTCCTTCATCCACGCATGGCGTGGATCCACCGCATCACGGCCCATGGCGGCATCCGCCTTCTCCGCTGCCTGCCGCCATCGTCGGCCTACGTGCCCGCATCCCCGGCCAGCACGACGTTCAGCGCGCCTTGATCCACCGCCCGCCGTACAGCCACAAGCGCTCCGGCAGATTTCAAACACACGATTGAAACGCTGCAAACTTCGTCGAACTGGACAGCATCCGCCGGTTCCGCCAGACTGCCGCCCTTTCCCGTCTTCCGGATCCCATGGCGAAGCTGCTGGTCCTGCACGGCCCCAACCTCAACCTGCTCGGCACCCGCGAGCCGGAGGTCTACGGCCACACCACGCTGGCCGACATCGACCAGGCCCTGGCCACCCAGGCATCGGCCGCCGGACACGCCGTGGAGAGCCTGCAGTCCAACGCCGAGCATGTGCTGGTGGACCGCGTGCAGGCCGCGCGCAATGACGGAACCGCTTTCATCCTGATCAACCCGGCCGCGTTCACCCACACCTCGGTCGCCCTGCGCGATGCGCTGGCGGCGGTGGCGGTGCCGTTCATCGAGATCCACCTGTCCAACCCGCATACCCGCGAGCCGTTCCGCCAGCACAGCTACTTCAGTGACAAGGCCGTGGGCGTGGTGTGCGGCTTCGGCGCCGACAGCTACCGCTACGCGATGGACGCGGCGCTGCTGCGCGTGCAGGCGGCCCGCGCGTGAAGATGCTGCCGCGCGTGATTGCCGGCGTTCTGGCGTGGGCCGGTCTGTGCGGCGCCAGTGTCGCTGCCGAGCGCGCGGCCGCGGGCATCGACTGCGCACAGGCAAGCGGCGGCTACGAGCGCGACATGTGCGATTCCGATCGCCTGGATGATGCCGACAGCGCATTGAACGCCGTCTACGCGCAGGCGCGTGGCGAACTGAAGGCGCAGGCAACCGATGGCAGCTGCAGCCGCTGCGCGGTGGCCGAACAGCAGCTGGTGAAGGCCCAGCGCATCTGGATCACCTTGCGCGATGCAGATTGCGAGGCGGTGTATGCCTTCAATGCAGACGGCACCTCGCGCAACCCCGCGAAGATGCAATGCCTGATCACCCAGACGCGCGACCGCACACGGCAGCTGCGCGAGTTCTACGAACTGCTTTGACCCGAGCGCGATGCGCTCCCCACCACACTGACATCAAGAGCAAAGAGGCCACCATGGATCTCCGCAAAATCAAGAAGCTGATCGACCTGCTGGAAGAGTCGAACCTGGCTGAAATCGAAATCAAGGAAGGCGAAGAGTCGGTGCGTCTGTCGCGCGCCCCGGTTGCCGGCTACGCCGCGCCGATGCCGGCCCCGGTGTACGTCCCGCCGGCCGCCCCGGCTGCGCAGGCGATGCCGATGCAGTCGCCGACCGAAGCCTCCACCGGCGGCACCGCCAAGCCGGGCCCGGCCCTGCCGGAAGGCCACGTGCTGCGTTCGCCGATGGTCGGCACCTTCTATGCGTCGGCCGCTCCGGACAAGCCGGCCTTCGTCACCGTTGGCCAGCAGGTCAAGGAAGGCGAGACCCTGGCCATCATCGAAGCGATGAAGATGTTCAACCCGATCGAAGCCGACACGTCCGGCACCATCGTCGCCATCCTCGGCGAGAACGGCCAGCCGGTCGAATTCGACCAGCCGCTGTTCGTGATCGGCTGAGGGGCACGCCATGCTCGACAAAGTCGTCATCGCCAACCGAGGGGAGATCGCGCTGCGCATCCTGCGCGCGTGCCACACCCTCGGCATCCGCACGGTGGCCGTGCACTCCACGGTCGATCGCAACCTCAAGCACGTGGCCATGGCCGACGAGTCGGTCTGCATCGGCCCGGCGCCGTCGCCGCAGAGCTACCTCAACATCCCGGCACTGATCGCCGCCGCCGAAGTCACCGACGCCCAGGCGATCCACCCGGGCTACGGCTTCCTGTCCGAGAACGCCGACTTCGCCGAGCGCGTGGAAGAGTCCGGCTTCATCTTCATCGGCCCCAAGGCCGACACCATCCGCATGATGGGCGACAAGGTCGAAGCCATCCGCGCGATGAAGTCCGCCGGCGTGCCGTGCGTGCCCGGTTCGGGCGGCCCGCTGGGCGAGGACATCGTCGCCAACACCAAGATCGCCCGTGAGATCGGCTACCCGGTCATCATCAAGGCAGCCGGTGGCGGCGGTGGCCGTGGCATGCGCGTGGTGCACGCCGAAGCCTCGCTGAAGACCTCGATCGAAACCACCAAGAGCGAGGCCAAGGCCGCGTTCGGCAATGGCGAGGTCTACATGGAGAAGTTCCTGGAGAATCCGCGCCACGTGGAGATCCAGGTGCTGGCCGACGGCCAGGGCAACGCCATCCACCTGGGTGAGCGCGACTGCTCGATGCAGCGCCGCCACCAGAAGGTGGTGGAAGAAGCGCCGGCACCGGGCATCACCGCCGAACAGCGCGAGCAGATCGGCAAGGTGTGCGTGGAAGCCTGCATCCGCATCGGCTATCGCGGCGCTGGCACGTTCGAGTTCCTCTACGAGGACGGCCGGTTCTACTTCATCGAAATGAACACCCGCATCCAGGTGGAGCATCCGGTCACCGAGATGGTCACCGGCATAGACCTGGTGGCCGAGCAGCTGAAGATCGCTGCTGGCCAGAAGCTGTCGATCAAGCAGAGCGACGTGGTGCTGAACGGTCATGCGATCGAGTGCCGCATCAACGCCGAAGACGCCGAGACCTTCGTGCCGAGCCCGGGCACCATCACCGGCTTCCATCCGCCGGGCGGCCCCGGCGTGCGCGTGGATACCCACATCTACAGTGGGTACCGCGTGCCGTCGAACTACGACTCGATGATCGGCAAGCTGATCGTGCACGGCCCCGACCGCGAAACCGCCATTGCCCGCATGCAGGTGGCGCTGAGCGAAATGGTGGTCGATGGCATCAAGACCAATGTCGCCCTGCAGCAGCGGATCATGCGCGACAAGGGCTTCCAGGCCGGTGGCCAGAACATCCACTACCTGGAAAAGCGTCTTGCCGAGCGCAAGAACAAGCCGATTGCGTTGACCTGATCGGCGGCAGGTGCTGGACATGAAAAGGGCGGGGAAATCCCCGCCCTTTTCCGTATCTCTTCTATAGAGCCGAGCCTACGCTCGGCATGCCGGCAAGAGCAGCCGAGCATGGCTCGGCTCTACACATGCAGGTTCAGCGCGCGTCGGCCGCCGTCGCAGGAATCTGCGAGTTCGCCAGCGGACGGATACCGTTGGGTGAGCTCGGGTCGATGATCACCATGGTCTCCGTCGAGCCGTCGGGCCACACCACCTGGAAGGTGCTGCCGGCCGGCAACGAGGCGAACGGCATGCCACTCTGCGCGCGATAGACCGCGGCGACCTGGCTGGCACCCGCGCGGCGCACGTCTTCGTGCGTCTTCACCGTGGTCAGTTCCACTTTCGACAGATGCCGGTAACGATCTTCGTACGTGTCGATCATCAACAGCCCGACCGCGCCGGCCGAGTAAGCCACGAACAGCGCCACCCAGAACCAGAACTTGGCCCCATGCAGGAATCGACGGTAATTCATTGCCCGTCCCTCTTTCCAACCAATCGCTTGATCCACTGCTTCATTTTCCCCGCACCTTGCCGCGAAACCGCAGCGTCATACACAAAATCCCGGAAATCCTGCGTCCCATCCTGCGAACAGATCCCTCCATTCGCACAAAAACTGTTGACCAGCACACTGTCGGCCCCACACGGTAGACCGAGTTCGCAGGCCGCAAGCCGCCATGCCAGTTCACTGAGCTGTTCGCCGGCCACCAGGCCATTGAGTGCGCGGTCCCCTGCCGCACGCACGCCCATGCCCGGGGCGATCGCCATGAACGCTTCCGGGTCGCGTGAGGTGCGCACCCGCTCGACCAGGTCACGGCGATACTCGGGGCTGTCCTGCAATGGCTCGCCTTCGGCAAACAGCGATGCTTCCGCTGCCAGGTTGCCCTGCTCGGCCGCCTTGCGACGCTCCGCCAGCACCAGGGCGGACCCCAGCTTGTCGCCCGGCACGAATCCACCGCAGCGCTGCGCCACGCGCTCACGCGCCTGCACCATCGCCGGTGCGGCGGTCAGACCCAACCCCGCCAGCACGTTGTTGTCCAAACGGTAGCCGCCGGGGTCGATGGCGTACTGAGCGCAGTAGTCGTAAACCCGGCTGAGCATCCAGCGCGCCTCGTGGTTGCCGTCGTCGGCCTGCATGCGCAGGCGCTGCGCATAGGCGTAGAGATCGGTGGCATCCTCGATGTCGGCGCGCAGATCCAGCGGCAGGCCCGAGGGCAGCGCATTGCCGCGCTCGAATGCCGCCAGGCGACGCGCCAGCGCTTCCGGCATCACCGGCAGCGGCACCGCCGCATCCACCGCTGCCAGCGACGACACCGGCAGCTCGTCCGCCGTCGCCTGCGCCGACCCGGCATGGCCGCTGGCCCGATACCCGGCCACGCCCAGCACGGCCACCGCCGGCAGCACGAGCAACCAGGTTTTCAGGGTCGGAGCAAAGGCCATTGGCGGCAGTGAGCGTTCACGGCACACAGGAAAGCGCCAAGTTTAGCAAGGCCCGACAGGCCTGTCTGAACCACCTCCGTTCATCCAGGGGCAGCATCTCAGGCAATACGGAGACGCCCTGATGGTCTAGCATGGCCCCCTTTCCCGTGATTGCCCCCACCGCCATGCCGTTCCTGGAACTGACCCTGCGTTGCACCGAAGCCACCCAGCCCCGCTATGAAAACGCGCTGGAGGACGTCGGCGCACTGGCCGTCACCCTGCTCGATGCCGAGGCCGATACCAGCAACGAACAGGCCATCCTCGAGCCGGGCGTGGGCGAGACCCCGCTGTGGGACACCCTGGTGCTGAGCGCGCTGTTCCCCGCCGACAGCAACGCTCTGCTGCTGCTGGCCGCGCTGGAATCGTTCGACCCGGAGCTGGACTGGAGTGGTGGCAGCTTCCGTGCGGTCGAGGACGAAGACTGGGAACGCGCCTGGCTGGACCAGTTCCAGCCGATGGATTTCGGCAGCCGTACCTGGATCGTGCCGTGGAACCATGAACTGCCGGAAGCCGCCCAAGCCGCCGATGCGGCCGTGGTGCGACTGGACCCGGGCCTGGCCTTCGGCTCGGGTACCCACCCGACCACGGCCCTGTGCCTGCGCTGGCTGGACCAGCTTGCCGTGGACGGCCTGCTGCAGGGCCAGCGGGTGCTCGACTTCGGGTGCGGCTCGGGCATTCTCGCGCTGGCCGCACTGAAGCTGGGTGCCGCTGAAGCCATCGGCGTGGACAACGATCCGCAGGCCCTGGTCGCCACCGCCGACAATGCCGAGCGCAACGGCGAACAGGCGCGCATGCACGTGTACCTGCCGCAGGACGAACCGGTGGCAACCTACCCGATCGTGGTCGCCAACATCCTCGCTTCGGCGCTGGATGCATTGGCCGAACTGCTGGCCGCGCGCGTCGCCGCCGGCGGCCGCATCGCCCTGTCCGGCATCCTGCATGGCCAGGAAGGCGAACTGCTGCAGCGCTATGCCGCGTGGTTCGACGACCTGCAGGCCACCCAGGATGGCGACTGGATGCGCATCACCGGCGTACGCCGCGCCTGATCGTGGTTGAATGACCGCTGGATCCGAGCCCGCGCCCTGAGCATGTCCGAGCCGAACCCACCGCGCCGTCCCCTGGCGACCTTCCTGCGCACGACGCCGGAAGGTGAGGCCGCGCCTGCGACCGATACGCGCACGCAGGACGAAGCTGGGCCTGCAACGCAGGTGCCGGTCGCACCCGTCGAGCTGGCCCCTGCGCCAGCTGCGGAGATGCAACGCGACGATGACACGGTCATCGTTGATGACACTGCGGCCCTTGAACCGGCGCGGGTCGTACCCCCGGCAACGACGGGTACTGCCGATGCACCCAGTTTCCTCGGCAATGTGCGCCCGCGCGCCCTGCCGACGCCCCGCTGGCACTGGGCGCTGGTCGCCGCGCTGGCGCTGCTGCTGGTACTGCAGAGCGTGCTTGCCGACCGAGCGCGGCTGGCCGCCGACGCCGGCAACCGCGCATGGCTGGGCACGCTCTGTGGCGTGCTGCGCTGCAGCCTGCCCGCCTGGCATGAACCCACCGCCTTCACCATGACCAGTCGCGAGATCCGGCCACTGCCCGGGCAGGCCGGCGTGCTGCAGGTACAGGCCAGCATCCGCAACGACGCCCGCTGGGCACAAGCATGGCCGGACCTGCGCCTGTCGCTGTCCGATGCCGATGGCCGGGTGATCGGCAGCAGCGTGTTCACGCCTGCGCAGTACCTGGGCGAGAACCCCGGTGCGGCCCTGCTGGAACCGGGCCAGAGCGCACGCATCTCCTTCCGCGTACAGGAGCCTGCGGCGTCCACCGTCGCATTCACCTTCGACTTCCTTTGATCGCAAGTGGCCGCCCGGTCATGGCAGGCCGGGCACGCTCGCGCTAGACTGACCGCCACCACCTCGTCCGGCCGCGCGCTTCGCGCGCACGGGCCAACCGAATCGGGAACCCCCTTGAACGCTGTCCTTTCTCGTCCTGACAACAGTCGTGGCGCTCCCCGGCCACCGCTGCGTGAACACGTCGCCCAGTCCGTGCGCCGCTACCTGCGTGACCTTGATGGCTGCGACGCGGACGATGTCTACGAGATCGTGCTGCGCGAGATGGAGATCCCGCTGTTCGTGGAAGTGCTCAACCACTGCGAAGGCAACCAGAGCCGGGCCGCCGCGATGCTGGGCATCCACCGCGCCACCCTGCGCAAGAAGCTGAAGGAATACGGCATCAGCGCCTGAGCGCCGATGCCGCCTTTGTAGAGTCGAGCCATGCTCGACTGTCGTTTACGGATTGCCTGGCGCAGAAGCGGTCGAGCATGGCTCGACTCTACAGAAGCGGGTCACCACGCCACGCGTGGATGAAAGCCCGGCAGAATCAACCGCCCCCGCCCGCCTTCCAGTAATACCGCACCACGTGGAAGAACACCGGCGCGGCGAAGCACACCGAATCCAGCCGGTCGAGCATGCCGCCATGGCCCTCGATCATGTGGCCCCAGTCCTTGATGCCACGATCGCGCTTGATCGCCGACATCACCAGGCCACCCCAGAACCCCATCAGATTGATCAGCAGCGACAGGCCGAACGCCTGCAGCGGCGTGAACGGGGTGATCCACCACAGCGCCGCGCCCAGCGCGCTGGCACTCAGCACGCCGCCGACGAAGCCCTCCACCGTCTTCGACGGCGACAGCTTCGGCGCGATCAGGTGCTTGCCCAGCAGCTTGCCCCAGATGTACTGCAGCACGTCCGAGGACTGCACCACGATCACCAGGAAGGCGAACAGCAACACGTTGCGCGACGGGTCATGGCCCGGCACGTGCAGGTTCAGCAGCAGCGGTACATGCGAAATGCAGAACACGCAGATCATCAACCCCCACTGCACCTTCGCCGTGCGCTCCAGGTAGTGCGTGGTGTCGCCGCCGATGGTCGACAGGATCGGCAGGAACAGAAACGCATAGACCGGAATCAGCAGTGTGTACATGCCGTACCAGTCGATCCACACCAGGTAGTACTGCCAAGGCAGCACGATGTAGAACGCGGCCAGCAGCGCGTAGTAGTCACCTGAACGGGTCGGCGCCAGGGTGATGAACTCGCGCAGCGCGAACAGCGAGATGATCGCGAACAGCACGATCACCCCGGCACGGCCGAAGAACAGCGCCAGCCCGACCACGATCGCCATCACCCACCACGCGCGGATGCGCGAGACGAGGTTGGCGATCACCGCGCTGGGCCGCCCACGCTGGCGCCAGCGCAGGGTCTCAGCCACCAGTGTCGCCAGCACCAGCACCGCACCCACGCCAGCGAACAGCAGGCCGGTCTGCTGGCCGACGCTCTGCGTTGCCAGATCGCCAGATACATCCAACACGAAACTCATGCACGACCTCCATTCGGCGCCAGGTCCAGCAGCGCCTGCCGGCTGCGCGCCAGGAACGCGGCCTTGTCCTCGTCGGCCTGCAGCCGCAACGGCGTGCCGAAGGTGGCCGTGCACAGCAGGGGCAACGGCAGGAACCGGCCCTTGGGCATGACCCGCTTCAGGTTGTCGATCCACACCGGCACGAACTCCAGTTCCGGCCGTTGCCGCGCCAGGTGGTAGATGCCGCTCTTGAACGGCAGCAGCGGCTCATCGCCCACATTGCGCGTGCCTTCCGGAAACAGGATCAGCGAGCAGTCTTCGTCCACGGCATCGCGCAGTACCTGAAGCGGATCCTGCTGGCGATGCCCGGCCTCGCGCTCGACCAGCACACCGTTGAACACCGCATCGATCAGGTAGCGGCGCAGGCCATCGCGCTGCCAGTATTCGGCCGCGGCCACCGGGCGCACCTGCCGCCGCAGTGCCGGTGGCATCGACGACCAGATCAGCACGAAGTCGCCATGGCTGGCGTGGTTGCCGTAATACACGCGTCGCTCGCTGGACGGCGCACAGCCGATCCACAGCGCACGGGCGCCGGTCACCACATGGATCGCGCCACTGCAGGCGCGGGCAATCAGTTCGGCGAACATCGATCCCTCCGGTTCACGTCTGCGGCCACAACACGGCCAGCACCAGCAGTGCGAACTGCACCGCGGTCAGCAGGTACTGGCGCAGCAGCAGGCGGCGCATGCCGGCCCAGCGCGCGTCCCAGCCCCGCAGTTGCGCATCGGGCGACGCGCGGCGCAGGCCACTGTCCTGCAGCAGCTGATCGGTGCGGCGCGCGGCAGCATCGCCGTCCAGGCCCTCATCGCGCAGCAGCTGCAGCAGGCTGGCGTCCAGCGCCACCCTCCACCCGTGATAGGCCTGTGCGATGGCCGCGGCAACACTGAGCAGCAACAGGCCGGCAGCGATCATCGCCAGCCCCGGCTCGATGCCGAGCAGCAGCAACGCCACCAGCAACAGGCCCAGCGACAGCAGCGCCGGCCAACGCCCCTGCCGCAGCAGCAGCTGCATGGTTGCCAGATCGGGAACCGTCCTCATGCGCGCGCTCCTGCCGCAGCAGTGATGGCATGCAGATGCGCCGCGCCCAGCACGATGCCAGGTCGCGCAGCACGCACGATCGCCACCGCCGCATCGGCATCAGCCGCGCGACCACTGCGCAGCAGCCAGGTCGCCACGCTGGCAGCACTGCGCGAGTAGCCCAGCGCACAGCACACCAGCAACGGCCCCCGCGCACGCAGGCACTCGATGCCCTCAGCCGCCTCGCGCAGCTGTTCCGGAGCAGGCACCACCAGGTCCAGCATCGGCGCACTGGCATACGCTGCGCCCTGCGCGCGACAGGACAGCTCGGCGCAGGCATCGACCACCCCCACCAGGGGTGCCGCCAATGCCTCGGAGGGAATGCGCCCCAGCCACACGCCATCCATCACCGGCACCGGCTGCGGCGCACGCCGCGTCCACAGCCGCGAATTGATCCAGGCTGCACCCAGGTACGGCGCCAGCAGCCAGCGTGACGCCATGGTCAGGCGACCATCGGCGCGCTTCTGGAACACCGCCGTACCCAGCCCGGCATAGGCCAGCGCCACCAGCAGCAACGACACCACCGGCCACAGCAGCCACAACGCGGCGCCACGCAGAAACACCACCGGCACCAGCAATACAGCGCCCCCCAGCAGGTACAGCGCTGCCAATCGCCAACGTCTGGCATCACGCGCGGTGTGCCAGGCACGCAACGGTGGCGTGCCCTGCTCGGGCCACAGCCAGACGCACAGCCAGCCGGCCAGCAGGCCGGTCGGGATGTCGATGAAATGATGCTGGAACGTGGTCAGCACCGAAACGCCGATCAGCAGCGCCCACACATGCAGCACCCAGCGCCACACGCCGTGCAGGTACTGCGCGAACTTCACCCACAGCACGATCAGCAGCACGATGTGCAGCGACGGCGCCTGGTTGAACGGCTTGTCGAAGCCCAGCAGCACATCGAACAACCAGCCGAACACACCGCCGATTTCTGGCCGCTCGAAGCTGAAGCGCAGCGGCCACAACAGGAAGCAGGTCACCGCGATCAGCTGTGCACTGAACAGCCGCAGCGCGTGCCGGTCCAGTTCGAGGCGCCGACGGCACAGGAAGAACGAGATCGCGTAGAACAGGTCGATTGACCAGTACGGCACGATCGTCCACGGCACGAACGGGATGCGTGTCTCCCACGCGAACGCCATCACCGGCAACGCAGCGTGGCGACCGGCCATCCAGTTGGCGAAGCCATAGCTGGCGAAGAAGAACGGGCCCAGCAGGGCCAGCCACAGAAGGGCGCGCCGCCAGGGGCGCCCTTCCGCGGCCAGCGGGGTTGCAGCGAGTGTCGCCATCACGCGGTCCGGCGTGCCAGCGACACGGTGAAGATGCCGAAGTCGTCGATACGCTGCGCCACCTTCTCGAACCCGGCCAGGCGTACCAGCTCATCCATCTCCTGCTGGGTACGGCGACGCATCACCCACGCCGCGCCGCCACGGTGGCTGGTCAAGGCCCGCGCGATGAATTCCAGCTGCGGGTGCCAGGGCTGGCCGGTATAGGCCAGGTAGCCGCCCACCGGCACGGTCGCGGCGATGCCCTGCAGCGAACGCAGCACCGCATCGTTGTCGGGGAACAGTTCGTACAGGCCCGAAACCACCGCCAGCGTCGGCGCCGGGTCGACCTGCGCCAGCTGCACCGGGTCGAACGCATCGCCCTGCTCGAAGCGGGCGATGTCGGCCGCGCCCAGGCGCTCGATCAAGGCCTGCCCCTGGGTCACGTTCAGATCACTGAAATCACGCAGCAGGATGCGGTCGGCGCGCTGTTCGCCCTGGCCCAGCGCTTCCAGCACATAGCGGCCATGGCCAGCGGCCACGTCCAGCACGCGCACTGGCGTGCCCTCCCCGCGCAGTCGCTGGGCGGCATCGCGCAGCAGTTCCTGCAGGTGCTGGCCACGGATGCGGATGCCGCGCCAGCCGATCGCATCGAGATAGTTGCGGTCGACCATGCGGCCCAGCGGGCCCTTGCCACGCGCTTGGTCGCGATAGATGTAGTCGAGCGTGCTGCCCGAATCGAAACCGGTCTGCAGGCCCAGTGCGATGCCTTCGGACAACGTGCCGCCGACGCGCAGGCCGCCGCGCACCACGCGCCAGCGCAGGTCGGCCAGGCTGTTGCGTTCCGGTGGCCAGGCCAGGATCTCCGATTCCTCGAAGGTCGGACCATGCCGGTGTGCGTCACGACGCGACAACTCGCGCAGGGGTTCGGCGAAGCGCGCCTGGATGAAACTGCGGATGCGCGCCAGTGCCGGTGCGCGATCACGCTCGCCCAGCGTGTCGTGGAAGAAGCCCGGCAGGTGCACGCGCTCCTTGATCGGGCTGGACAGGCGCTCGTAGAAGCGGTCCTGCGGGCCACGATGCACGACGAAGTCCGAGCCGGACACCAACAGCTGCACCGGCACGCTGATCGCCTGCGCATCGGCGACGATGCGGTCGGCCGCTTCGTACAGGCCCAGCAGCACGCGCACCGAGATCGGGCGGGTGATCAGCGGATCGGTACGATAGCTTTCCACCCGTGCCGGGTCGTGGGTCAGCCACTGCGGCTTGACGTAGCTGTTGACGAAGAAATTGCCGCGCAGCTTCTGCATCAGCGCCAACCCAGCGCGTGCGAACGGCACGTACAGCTTCACCTTGAAGGCGGGCGAAGCCATCACCAGCGCACGCAGGCGCGGCGCGTAATCGTGCACCCAGGTCGCGGCGACCACCGCCCCCACGCTCTGCGCGATCACCACGATGTCTTCCACCGCGATACCGTGCTCGGCGCCGATGTGGGCAATGAAGCTGTCCAGGTCACGCACCAGCGCCGGGAAGCCCGGTGCATCGCCACGTGCGCCCGGCGAACGGCCATTGCCGCGCGCATCCCAGGCGAAGAAGGCGGTGTCGGGCAGGTCCAGCTCATCGACCAGGTGGGTGACCCGGCCGGAGTGCTCGTGGCCGCGGTGCAGCAGCACGATGGCCTTGGTGGCCGGGGTTGCGGTGGTGCCCGCCCAGTACCGGTAGAACAGTGGTACCTGGTCGAAGCTGTGGAATTCCCGTTCCTGCGCCTGACGCATGCAATCTCCTGATTGTCTTTTTGTATCTGCTTGATTAATTCGGCGAAACCGCCGCTTCCCGCAGTCCGCGACGGACGCGGTTGATCATCGTCAGCACGCACAACACTGCCATGGCTGCAGCCACGCCGCTGACCGTCAGTGCACCGCCCCAGCCGAAGGCCAGCAGCAAGCCCAGCGCACCGATCACGAAGGCGCGGTCGCTCTTGCCCATCGGGCCGTCATAGCGGCGGCTGGCACCGACCATCAGCCCCAGCACGCCGGCGTACTCGCTCAGCGCCGCCGTCCAGGCCAGCAGCCACAGCGCCTCCGGGCGCACGCCGGGTACGCTGAGCAGGCTCAGGTACAGCGCCGCATCGGCGATCACATCGCACAATTCGTTCAGATAGGCGCCCAGCCGCGATTGCTGGCCGAATTCGCGCGCCAGCATGCCGTCCACCGCGTTGAGCGCCATGCGCAGCAGCATCCACAACGGCAGCAGCAGGTACAGCAGAGGCTGGGCAGGCGCGCAGCACCACACGGCTGCGGCCACCAGCAGCGAGACCACGGCAGCAGCCACGGTCACCGTATTGGCAGTGATCCCCATGCGGAACAGACCGCGTACGGCTGGACGCAACAGGTCCTGGAAACGTCCCTTCAATGCATAGATCGACATGATCCGTACCCGCTGATCCTTGGCAGTGCGGGCACAGCCTACCCCATCGTTGGCAGATTCCGACAACCCGGCTCTGGTCCGCAGCCCAGACTCCGGATCGGGCCGGATCGGTGTGCCCGACCCGGCCTTACGCCGATTGCCACGGCAAATTACCCCTTCCAGCGCCCGCCACGGGCCCCCACCGCCTACAATATCGACCCCGCTCCGCTGCCGATTCTGTCCCATGACTGCTGATCTGTTGCCCGTCCGCCGGGCCCTCCTCTCCGTTTCCGACAAGACCGGTCTGGTCGAGCTGGCCACTGCGCTGGCGGCACGCGGCGTGGAGCTGCTGTCCACCGGCGGCACCGCCAAGGCGATCCGCGATGCGGGCCTGGCCGTGAAGGACGTGGCCGAGGTCACCGGTTTCCCGGAAATGATGGACGGCCGCGTCAAGACCCTGCACCCGATGGTGCACGGTGGCCTGCTGGGCCGTTCGGGCCTGGATGATGCGGTGATGGCCGAGCATGGCATCGGTGCCATCGACCTGCTGGTGCTGAACCTGTACCCGTTCGAGTCGGTCACCGCCAAGGCCGACTGCACCCTGGCCGACGCGGTCGAGAACATCGACATCGGCGGCCCGGCCATGCTGCGCTCGGCGGCCAAGAACTTCGCCCGCGTGGCGGTGGCCACCGATCCGTCGCAGTACGCCGAACTGCTGGCCTCGCTGGCGGCCAACGACGGCCAGCTGTCGGCCGCCACCCGCTTCGCGTTCTCGGTGGCCGCGTTCAACCGCGTCGCCCAGTACGACGCGGCGATCAGCAACTACCTGTCGGCGGTCACCGCCACCGACGCCGCCGTGCCGGCCCGTGCCGAGTACCCGGCGCAGATGAACTCCACCTTCGTGAAGGTGATGGACCTGCGCTACGGCGAGAACCCGCACCAGAGCGGCGCGTTCTACCGCGACCTGTACCCGGTGCCGGGCACCCTGGCCACGTTCCAGCAGCTGCAGGGCAAGGAACTGAGCTACAACAACCTGGCCGATGCCGATGCGGCGTGGGAGTGCGTGCGCCAGTTCGACGCGCCGGCCTGCGTCATCGTCAAGCACGCCAACCCGTGCGGCGTGGCCGTCGGTGCCGGCAACGGCGATGCCTACGAGCTGGCCTACGCCACCGACCCGACCAGCGCCTTCGGCGGCATCATCGCCTTCAACACGCCGCTGGACGCTGCCACCGCCAAGGTCATCCTGGACCGCCAGTTCGTGGAAGTGCTGATCGCCCCGGATTACGAGCCGGCCGCGCTGGAATACGCGCAGAAGAAGGCCAACGTGCGCGTGCTGCGCATCCCGCATGGTGATGGCCTGAACAACTTCGACAGCAAGCGCGTCGGCTCGGGCCTGTTGCTGCAGTCCTCGGACAACCGCGGCATGACCCGCGATGAGCTGAAGGTGGTCAGCAAGCTGGTGCCGACCGACAAGCAGTTCACCGACCTGCTGTTTGCCTGGAAGGTGGCCAAGTTCGTGAAGTCCAACGCGATCGTCTATGCGAAGGACAACCGCACCATCGGTGTCGGCGCCGGCCAGATGAGCCGCGTGTACTCGGCGCGCATCGCCGGCATCAAGGCCGCCGATGCAAACCTGGTGGTCGAGGGCTCGGTGATGGCCTCCGATGCGTTCTTCCCGTTCCGCGACGGCATCGATGCCGCTGCTGCCGCCGGCATCAAGGCGGTCATCCAGCCGGGCGGTTCGATGCGCGATGCCGAAGTGATCGCCGCCGCCGACGAACACGGCCTGGCCATGGTGTTCACCGGTGTTCGCCACTTCCGCCACTGATACTGGAGCGACACGGATGTCCGCAGTCTCACTGAAATCGCTGGCCTTGCTCGCCCTCGCGGGCGCGGCCGCGCTGGCCGGCTGCAAGCCTGCGGCCGCCCCGGTGCCTGCGTCGTCGCCGCAGGCCGCCACGTCGGCCCCTGCCGAGCCGACGGCGCACGTGAGCCGCACCGCGCGACTGCAGGCCTTCCTGGTCCAGCGCTACGGCAAGAACGCCAGGCTCTCCGGTGAATGGCACGGCAGCTGGAACGACGACGGCGAAACCCGCCCGATGGACTGGCACGTCTGCGCCGAGCAACCGGTGGTGAGCGGTGACAGCTGGCAGCAGTTGCTGGCGGTCTGCGGTGCTTTGTCCGAAGGCGCGCACATCGACGCAGGCATGATCGACTTCTTCGTGCTGCATCCGAAGGGCGAGGGCTTCGACGTGACCAGTGAACTGACTGGCGAACGCTTTGGCAGCGGCGGCCAGCCCGGCACCGCCAGCATCATCCGCGCAGGCAGCGACTTCTATGGTTTCCGCGTCGAGGACGGCTGGTTCGGGCAGGGCTTCTCGCTGCTCTCGCAGTCGCTGATCCTGCCAGGCCCGAACGGCCTGGTGTCCAGTGGCAGCGTGCGCAGCCATATCGACAATGACGCCCAGTACGAGTGCGACAACCTGGGCGCCAGCAGCGACCCGGAGACTGTCGAGGACTGCCGTACCCGTCGCTTCAGCATCGATTTCGCCCTGCGTTTCGACGACAGCGATCGCAGCGCGCGCATCTGGCCGCTGCTGATCGAGGAAACCGGCACCACCTGCGGTGGCAAGCAGGTCCGGCAGGAACACCGCTTTACCCTGGACCCGAAGACCTGGGCCTATTCCTTCCCCGAATCACTGCGACGCGAAGGCTGCGAGTGAGCCACGCGCGCCGCCGGGGATATCGATCTTCCCTTCCCACGCAATCTGGAATCTCGTGATGAACGTACTTGTCATCGGCTCTGGCGGCCGCGAACACGCCCTGGCATGGAAGCTGGCCCAGTCCTCCCGTGTCACCGAAGTGATCGTGGCGCCCGGCAACGCCGGCACCGCCAGCGAAGACAAGTGCCGCAACGTGGCGGTGAAAGTGACCGACATCGACGGCCTGCTGGCGCTGGCCCAGGCCGAAGGCGTGGCGCTGACCGTGGTCGGCCCGGAAGTACCGCTGGTGGCCGGCGTGGTCGACCGCTTCCGCGCCGCCGGCCTGCGCATCTTCGGGCCGACTGCCGCCGCCGCGCAGCTGGAAGGCAGCAAGGCCTACGCCAAGGACTTCCTGGCCCGCCACAACATCCCCACCGCGTTCTACGCCGTGCACACCGAGGTGGACGCGGCGCTGGCCTACATCCGCGACAAGGGCGCCCCGATCGTGGTCAAGGCCGATGGCCTGGCCGCCGGCAAGGGTGTGATCGTGGCGATGACCCTGGCCGAAGCCGAAGATGCCGTGCGTGACATGCTGTCGGGCAACGCGTTCGGCGATGCCGGTGCGCGCGTGGTGATCGAAGAGTTCCTCGATGGTGAGGAAGCCAGCTTCATTTCGATGGTGGACGGCGTGCATGCGCTCCCGATGGCCACCTCGCAGGACCACAAGCGCGTCGGCGACGGCGACACCGGCCCGAACACCGGTGGCATGGGCGCCTACTCGCCCGCGCCGGTAGTGACGCCGGAGGTGCATGCACGCGTGATGCGCGAGGTGGTGAACCCGACCGTGCAGGGCATGATCGCCGACGGTATCCCGTTCACTGGTTTCCTCTACGCGGGCCTGATGATCGACGCCAGCGGCGCGCCGAAGGTGATCGAATTCAACGTGCGCTTCGGCGACCCGGAAACCCAGCCGGTGATGTTGCGCCTGCAGTCGGATCTGGTTGAGCTGGTGGAAGCCGCCATCGATGGCCGCCTGGACCAGGTGCAGGCGCAGTGGGACGCACGCCCGTCGCTGGGCGTGGTGCTGGCCGCGAAGCCCTACCCGGAAGCGCCGATCACCGGTGACGTGATTTCCGGCCTGGACGACGTGCCGGCCAGTGCCAAGGTGTTCCATGCGGGGACTGCATTGGACGCGCAGGGCCAGGTGGTCAGCGCCGGCGGCCGCGTGCTGTGCGTGGCGGCGCTGGGTGACAGCGTGCGCGACGCGCAGGCCAACGCCTATGCCGGCGTGGCCAAGGTGACCTGGGCCAACGAATTCCACCGCAACGACATTGGTTGGCGCGCGATCGCACGCGAGGGGTGAGGCTCCCCCGCTCCCATGCATGGCGCGGATTGAATACCACGGTAAAGCAAAGGCCCGGCGTTGCCGGGCCTTTGCTTTACAGGACTGCTTCGAGACCCTTCCGATCAATCAGGTTAAGCAACTTCAGTGACGGTCCGCTGGGTTTCTTTTCGCCCTGCTCCCAGCTGCGTACGGTGGAAACGCTGGTATTGAGAACCCCCGCAAAGACCGGCTGACTGAGCTGCAGTGACGTACGCAGGGCACGGATCTGGGCACTGCTGTACTCAGGGACCGGCTCAAGGCAAAGTGCTTCGTAGCTGCTCAACCGACGTTTATCGATGAAGCCATGCGCGTGCAGACTCACAGCAGCATCATGCACCGCTTCAAGAAGCGCACTTTTCGCGCGCCGTCGCTCAGGGGTCTTCGTCATGGCCGATCTCCTGTAGATCCCCGTACTGCACGGCGCGATTCAGCTGCGCCGTACTCATTCTCAGGAACTCCGATGCGTACAACTGCAGCGCATCCCGTTCCGCATTCGTGATCGCAGCACGTTCATTCTTCTCGTAGCCGAAAAGGAAGAACCAATGCCCGCCTCGCTGTGTGGCGACGATGATTCGAACGCTCCCACGCTTTCCCCGCCCCGGTAACGCAACGCGCTTCTTGAAGATTCCGCCGCCAAGATCAGCATCCACCAGACCCGCTTCCATTTCACGTACCGACCGGTACAGCGCAGCTTCGGACAGGGTGGTCCTACGCATACTGCGATTGAAACTTCGTGTGCGGAAGACGCGTGGCATGATCATACCGTGCCACTGCGTGGTACGGCGTGAACATCAGCATCCAGCACATGACCCGGTCGGCACAATCACCGCTCTGGCGTCAGAGTAGAGCCACGCCATGCGTGGCTAAGCCCCACAAACGAAAAAGGCCCGGCACTGCTGCCGGGCCTTTCACAATTGCGACGCCACCCCGCCTTACGCGGTGAACAGCGCCTTCATCTTCTTCAGCGCGTTCGCTTCCACCTGGCGGATACGCTCGGCCGACACGCCGTACTCGTCGGCCAGCTCCTGCAGCGTCACCTTGCTGTCGGCATCCAGCCAGCGACGGCGGATGATGTCGCGCGAGCGGGCATCCAGCTCAGCCAAGCCTTCGCGCAGCAGCTGCATCTGGTTGTCTTCGCTGTCGGCACGTTCGTATGCCATCGACGGATCTTCGTCGTTGGCGACCAGGTACGCTGCCGGCGACGGCGGCGCATGCTCGTTGTCCTCATCGGTCGGCGCATCGAAACCGATATCGCGACCGGACAGGCGCGACTCCATTTCCATGACCTCGCGCTCGGACACGTTCAGGTCTTTGGCCACCGCGCTGACTTCCGCCGCGTTCATCCAGCCCAGGCGCGTCTTCGACTTGCGCAGGTTGAAGAACAGCTTGCGCTGCGCCTTGGTGGTGGCGACCTTCACGATGCGCCAATTCTTCAGGATGAACTCGTGCATCTCGGCGCGGATCCAGTGCACGGCGAAGGAGACCAGGCGCACGCCCATATCCGGGTCGAAGCGCTTGACCGCCTTCATCAGGCCGATGTTGCCTTCCTGGATCAGGTCACCCAAGGCAAGGCCGTAGCCGTTGTAGCCGCGGGCCACGTGCACCACGAAGCGCAGGTGCGAATGCACCAGCTCGCGGGCAGCGTCCAGATCGTTGCCGTCGCGGAAGCGACGGGCCAGGTCCTGTTCGTCATCGACCGACAGCACCGGGATCTGGTGCACGGCACCGATGTAGGCGTCCAGCGAACCGAGCGCACTGGGAATCGGGAGATTGTTTGCCACAAGGGCAGTAGAGGTGTTCTGGCTCATAGGCACCCATCTTAGCAGTCCGGGATTTGGACTGCTAAAGGAGGAAAAAGTTCCAGCATCCTATTGATGCAACACTGGTCCCAAACAGAGCCCTACCGTAGCGCGATTTGATGACAGTGGCGAGCACGCTTTTCGGGATTCACAATCCCTTGGAATTCAAGCAATTACCTGCCGAAAAGCGGCCGATTCCGGTCAAGCGGAGCTGAACGGGCCGTTCTGGGGACCCATTCAGGGTCAGCAACGTTGCCAGGTGTTCAGCCTGGGCCGGGCGCCCGTGCTCATAGCGCCGAACGCGGCGGCAGCGACCAGTCGATCGGGGCCTGGCCGCGACGCTGCAGGTACTCGTTGGCCATCGAGAAATGACGGCAGCCGAGGAAGCCACGATGGGCCGACAGCGGCGACGGGTGCGGCGACTTCAGCACGCGATGGCGACCGGTGTCGATGACCTTGCCCTTCTGCTGCGCATAGGCGCCCCAGAGCATGAAAACCAGTCCTTCGCGTTCGCGGTTGAGCACATCCACCACGTGGTCGGTGAAGCCTTCCCAGCCACGCCCCTGGTGCGCACCCGCCTTGCCCTCTTCCACCGTCAGCACGGCATTGAGCAGCAGCACGCCACGCTGCGCCCACGGGATCAGGCAGCCATGGTCCGGGCGCGGGATACCGAGATCGCTCTCGATCTCCTTGTAGATATTCAGCAGCGACGGCGGCACCGGCACGCCAGGCGGCACCGAGAAACTCAGGCCGTGCGCCTGGCCACGACCGTGGTACGGGTCCTGGCCGAGAATCACCACCTTCACCTGTTCGAACGGGGTAGCGTCGAACGCGGCGAAGATCTGCGGGCCAGGCGGGAACACCGCCGCACCGCTGGCCTTGCGCTGGCGCAGGAAGCTGGACAGCTCGCGCATCTGCGGCTGCAACAGGTAATCGCCTACATGTTGCTTCCAGCTCGGTTCCAGCTGGATCGTCGGGGTGTCGGCTGCTTCATCCATCATCGAATCAGGGGTCCATCGTTCAAGCGGGCCAGGCGCAGCTGGAACAGCACCTTGGTGACCAGCAGCCGTTCTTCGATCGGCTTGAGCACCAGGTCGTTGGCACCGGACTGCAGCAGCCCGGTCTGGTTGTGCGGGTTGCCATCGCCGGTCATCACCAGCACCGGCAGGCGGCGCTTGCCGTAACCGAAGTCCACGCGCACGCGCTGCACAACATCGCGGCCGCTCAGTTCACCCTTCAGGGTGACGTCGGTCAGCACCAGGTCGATGCGGTGGCGGCTGCGGCCCAGCGACTCGGCCGTGAGCAGGGTGAATGCTTCTTCGGCGCTGACCACGTGCAGCACGTTCAACTGCTGGCGCTCGAGCATGCGCTTGGTGGCCTCGGCGACCACGCGGCTGTCCTCGATATAGAGGATGGTCGCGCCGGGTATGGTCTGCGGCTGCACGTAGCCACGGATGAAGGTTGCCAGTGCCTCATGGCCCAGCGATTTGTCGAAATAATCGGTGACGTACTCGGTGAAGCGGCGCTGCTCCAGATGCTGCTGGGCATCGCCGGAAACCACGATCACCGGCACGTAGGCCTGGCCGGCCGCTTCGCGGACCATCCGCGCCAGAGCCAGGCCGTCACCATCGCGCAGGGTCAACGAGGTGGTCACCAGGTCCACCGGGCCCTGCGCCAGCGCCTGCTGCGCGTCCTCGATGCTGTCGCAGCCGATCACTTCCACGCCCGGCAGGTCACGCTGCAGGACGTCGGCGATCAGCTTGCGCACCAGCTTCGAGCCATCGACCACCATCACCCGCGTCGCGGGCCCTCCAAGGTGCTTCAACGCTTGCGGTTGCATGCCGGTCTCAGGTGTCGGTCGGGCGGTCTGGCGGAGGAAGTGGCCGGTCACCAGCCATGCGCCCAGCCAGCCCAGCAACAGCGTGCCGAGCAGAACCAGACCGCCATGCAGCAGGTCCAGGCCATGCAGCACGAACGGGCTGCCGTAGCTGCGCGAGAGTTCGGCCAGCGGCACGCGCAGCGCGGCACCGGCGGCGGCGATCAGGGCCAGCGCGACCGCACCGGCCCCCAGGCCGTACCAGGCGCCCAGGTACAGGAACGGGCGGCGGATGAAGCCATCGCTGGCGCCCAGCAGCTGCAGCACGCCGATTTCCTCGCGACGGGCCTGGATGTCCAGGCGCACCGTGTTGCCGACCACCAGCGCGGCGCCGACGCCGAGCAGTACCGACAGCACCTGCACCAGCCGCGCGCCGAACGCCAGCCAGGCATCCAGGCGCTGGCGCCACAGTGCGTCGTGCTGCACCAGGTCGGCCTCGGGCAGGCTTTCCAGCGCGCGCGCCAGCCGCGCGTCGTCCTTGCCCTGGCCAGGGGTGATCACCAGCAGCGACGGCAGCGGGTTGTCGTTGAGTGCATCAATCGCCTCGCCGAGCCCGGCATCGCGCAGTTCCTGCAGGCCCTGCTCCGGCGTGCGCACGTTCACCTCGGCCACGTCATCACGGTCGCGCAGCTGGCCGGCCAGGCGCAGCGCGCCGGGACCATCGACGTCGCCCTTCAGGAACACGTTGATGTCGCGCGACTGCTGCACGCTGCCGGCGAACTGCTTGAGGTTGTCCAGCGCGATCGACAGTCCCAGCGGCAGGGCCAGCGCCAGCGCCATGACCATCACCGTCAGCAGGGTCGCCCACGGCTTGCGGCAGGCGCGGCCCAGGCTGAACACCACGCTGTGCACGTGATGCTGGAACCAGACGCCCACGCGGGACGGGGCGGCGGCTTCGCTGTTTTCGTTCTTCGCCATCGATTACTCCGCCAGGTCCTGCGGCGAGATGTCATCCACCAGCCGGCCGTGGTCAAGGATCAGCACGCGCTTGCGCATGCGACGCAGCAGCGGCAGGTCGTGGCTGACCACCAGCACGCTGGTGCCGCGCGAGGGCAGCTCGGCGAACAGGGCCATGATCTCCGCCGCCAGGGTCGGGTCGAGGTTGCCGGTCGGCTCGTCGGCCACCAGCAGCTTGGGCTCACCGACGATGGCGCGGGCGATGCCGACGCGCTGCTGCTCGCCGGCCGACAGCTGCGAGGGCAGCGCCTTCTCGCGATGGCCCAGGCCCATCCGCTCCAGCACCGAACGCACCCGCTTGTTGATGTCGCCGCGGCGGGTGCCGCGCAGGATCAGGGGCAGCGCAACGTTCTCGGCAATCGAGCGATCCATCAGCAGGCGATGGTCCTGGTAGACCGCTCCCACCGCGCGTCGGTGCCGGGGCACGTCGCCGCCGCGCACCTTCAGCAGGTTGCGCTCGTCGAACACCACCGCGCCGCGGCTGGGCCGCTCGTCCAGGTGGATCAACTTGAGCAGGGTGCTTTTGCCCGCACCGGAATGGCCGGTGACGAACAGCATCTCGCCCGGCGCGACCTCGAAGCTGACATCGGTCAGCGCCTCGTGGCCACCGGCGTACTGTTTGCTGACATTGTCGAAGCGCAGGACACTCATGCCCCGATTATGCAGGACCGGCGCGACGTCGTGGAGACGGTGGGTGCCGACCGTTGGTCGGCACGCCCTTCAAGCCACCCGACCAACGGTCGGGTGCCACCGGCTTAGTTGCCCGACAGCATCCGGCGGATCTTGCGGCCGATGCGGGTCAGGAACGAATCGCCAGTATCGGCAGCCGTACGCACCGGCTTGGCCACCACCTGCACCGGGGTGACCGGGCTGGCGCCATTGCCGGCGGCGCTCTGCACGCCCTCGGCACCCTCGACCGGACGGCCATGGCGACGACGACGGCGCTTGCGCGGCTTGTGCTCGCCGTCCACCGCACCTTCCGGTGCGCCTTCGGCACGCGGCGGGCGCGGCGGACGCGGAGCCTGGGCGGTGGCACCTTCGGCGCCGGCGGCCGGGGCGGCAGCGCCCTGCTCGCCTTCCACGCGCGGCTTGCGCGGGCCACGCGAGCGGCGTTCGCCGCTGCGCTCACCGTCACGGCCACCACGGCCACCACCACCGCCGGAACGGCCACCACTACGGCCACCGCCCCGACGCTCTTCCTCGGCGGCACGGGCTTCGCGCGCTTCGCGGAAGATCTGGCCGACGCTTTCGTTGTCCTCGCCTTCCTCGCCTGCAGCCGGAGCCGGGCGTTCCGGGCGCGGCAGCGGGGTCAACAGTTCCTTGGTGACCGGCTCGGACGGAATCTTCTGCTCGATGTAGGCCTCGATGTCCGGCAGGCCCATGGCGTAGCGTTCGCAGGCGAAGCTGATCGCATCACCTTCTTCGCCCAGGCGCGCGGTGCGGCCGATGCGGTGCACGTAGTCTTCGGCGTCGAACGGCAGGTCGTAGTTGTAGACGTACTTGATGCCATCGATGTGCAGGCCGCGCGCGGCCACGTCGGTGGCCACCAGGATTTCCAGCTGGCCCTTCTGGAAGCGGTTGAGCAGGCTCTCGCGCTTCTTCTGCGGCACGTCGCCGGACAGCACGCCGACACGGTAGCCGGCCTTTTCCAGCGAACGGGCAACGCGTTCGACGAACACCTTGGTGTTGACGAAGACCATGGTGCGCGCGCCTTCGCTGCGCGACAGCAGGCCCAACAGCAACGGAATCTTCTCGTCGTCGGCCGGGAAATAGATGCGCTGGCGCACGCGCGCGGCGGTGATGGTCTCGGCTTCAACCACCAGCTTCTGCGGTTCGTTCATGTGCTCGTAGGCCAGCTCCAGCACGCGGTGGCTGAGGGTGGCACTGAACAGCAGGGTCTGGCGGGTGGTGCGCTCGGGCATGCGGCGCAGCAGGAAGCGGATGTCCTTGATGAAGCCCAGGTCGAACATGCGGTCGGCTTCGTCCAGCACGCAGATCTCGCAGGCGTGCAGCGATACCACCTTGTGCTGCTTCACGTAGTCGATCAGGCGGCCCGGGGTGGCGATGATCACGTCCACGCCCTGCTGCAGCAGTTCGCGCTGCTTGTCGTAATCCACGCCGCCGTAGACCAGCGCGAAACGCAGGCCCAGGTCGGAGCCGAACTTCACTGCATCCTTGTGGATCTGGATGGCCAGTTCGCGGGTCGGGGCGAGGATCAGCGCGCGCGGATCTTCCGGCTTGCGGTCAGCCAGGGCCGGACGCGTCAGCAGGCGGTTCACGACAGCGACCAGGAAGGCCAGGGTCTTGCCGGTGCCGGTCTGGGCCTGGCCGGCAACATCACCACCGGGCAGCGCGACCGGCAGGGTCAGCGCCTGGATCGGCGTGCAGCGGGTGAATCCGGCTCCTTCAAGGCCGGCCTGCAGGGCCGGATGCAGCTCGAAGGAGGAGAAGGTCAAATCGGTCAGCGGTTTGTCGCTCATGTGTCCGTCTTGGTATGGCCGCCGGCCCGTAGGGCGGCTGGCACTTCATCGTCTAGGGGCACCGTCGCAAACTGCGGCCCCTGCGGCGGGTTGGCAGGCTGGGACCACCCGGTCCGCGCGCCGCACAATGCCCCAGTTTAACGCACTCGGGCCAGCAAACCGGAATGACCCGTCTCATAAGACAAAGAGACGGCGACCTTCACCCAACCACACCGGACTTGAACGGCCCGGCCAGGGCCGCTGGTGTCGCCCACTGCCAGCCCCATCTACAGGAAGACAGTGAAATCCGACACATACCGGGCATCGAAGCGATCACGATACGCTGGGTTCCAGCCGGCGCCTGTCCCTGCCCTGCGATAGGGGTACACTTCCGGCCGTGAGCGTCCAGGCATCCCGCCGAACGCACCGCGGCAGTGCGCCGCGAGGCAACGACGAGGGTCGCGCCACCGGGCATGGCCCAGTTCACCCACCTCCGGCATGGCCGGGTGCAATCCAAGACGAGAAACCAAGATGAGCGACAAGGTTGTACATGTCGGCGACGCCGACTTTGATAGCGCAGTGCTGAATTCCAAGGAACCGGTGCTGGTCGATTTCTGGGCCGAGTGGTGTGGCCCCTGCAAGATGATCGCCCCGGCGCTGGACGAGCTGGCCGATGCCTACCAGGGCCGCGCCAAGATCGCCAAGGTCAACGTCGACCACAACCGCGCGCTGGCCGCCAAGTACCACGTGCGTTCGATCCCGTACCTGGTCGTGTTCAAGGACGGCGAGAAGGTCGGCGAGCAGATCGGTGCGGTGGGCAAGGCCCAGCTGGCCGGCCTGCTGGACAAGGCCCTGGCCTGATCCTGCTGTTCCCCGGCAGCCGTGGACCACGGCTGCCGGCGGGGCGCCCCGCGCCCATGATGAATGTTGTTCCCGGTGACCCTTGCACGGCGCCGCAGGCCGATGATAGTGTCGGCATATCCGGCCGCGTTCGCGTGCCGCACCCTCTGGACGCAGTTTCTTCCAGACCCATTCCCAACGTTCGCCGCCCCAGCCGGGCGCTCGCACCTTCAAGCGAGGAATAACGCTCTTGTCCGATAACACTTCCGAAACCGGCAGCGCCGATGCGCCCGCCGAAAAGCGCGTGCGCAAGCCCCGCGTAGCCAAGGCTGCCGCTCCGTCAGCCGCCGAAACCAGCGCCGCTCCGGCGCAGCCGACCCTGCCGCTGGCCGCCGCGCCCGAAGCGCCGGCACCGGCTGCAGCCGCCCCGCACCGAGCGCGCCCGCCGCCGAGGCCCCTGCCAGCAGTGGCGGCGGCGAAGGCGGTGAGGGTCGCGAATCCGGCCAGCCGCGCCAGCAGAACCCCCAGGGCGGTGGCCAGAACCAGGGCCAGAACCCGTACAACCAGAACGGCCAGCAGGGCCAGGGCCAGGGGCAAGGTCAGGGCAACCGCCGCGACCGCTTCCGCAACCGCCGCGACCGTGACCGCAACAACCGCTTCCGCGACGACGGCCTGCCCAACGATGGCGGCGAGCAGCAGCCGTTCGTGCCGCGCCCGCACGCCAACGTGCCTGAGGGCTTCCCGGTCTACTCGCTGAGCGACCTCAAGCGCATGCCGGCGCAGAAGCTGCTGGAAATCGCCGAGCAGCTGCAGATCTCCGAAGGCGTGGCGCGCGCCCGCAAGCAGGATGTGATCTTCGCCCTGCTGAAGGTGCTGACCCGCCACGGTGACGGCGTCGCCGCCGATGGCGTGCTGGAAATCCTGCCGGACGGCTTCGGCTTCCTGCGCGCGGCCGAAGCCAGCTACCTGGCCGGCCCGGACGACACCTACATCTCGCCCAGCCAGATCCGCCGCTTCAACCTGCGCACCGGTGACCACATCTCCGGCCGCATCCGCTTCCCGAAGGACGGCGAGCGCTACTTCGCGCTGAACATCGTCGACACCATCAACGGTGAGCCGATCGAAGCGTCGAAGAACAAGGTGCTGTTCGAGAACCTGACAGCGCTGTTCCCGCGCCGCCGCTTCACCCTGGAGCGTGGCAACGGTTCGTCGGAAGACATCACCGGCCGCATCCTCGACCTGATGGCACCGCAGGGCAAGGGCCAGCGCTCGCTCATCGTGTCGCAGCCGAAGGCCGGCAAGACCATGATGATGCAGCAGGTCGCCACCGCCATCACCACCAACCATCCGGACGTGCACCTGATCGTGCTGCTGATCGACGAGCGCCCGGAAGAAGTGACCGAAATGCAGCGCACCGTGCGCGGCGAAGTCATCAGCTCGACCTTCGACGAGCCGGCCGCGCGCCACGTGCAGGTGGCCGAAATGGTCATCGAGCGCGCCAAGCGCCTGGTCGAGCACAAGAAGGACGTGGTGATCCTGCTCGACTCGATCACCCGCCTGGCCCGCGCCTACAACAACGTGGTGCCGAGCTCGGGCAAGGTGCTGACCGGTGGTGTGGACGCCAACGCCCTGCACCGCCCGAAGCGCTTCTTCGGTGCCGCGCGCAACGTGGAAGAAGGCGGCAGCCTGACCATCATCGCTACCGCGCTGGTCGACACCGGCTCGAAGATGGACGAGGTGATCTACGAAGAGTTCAAGGGCACCGGCAACAGCGAAGTGCACCTGAGCCGCCGCATCGCTGAAAAGCGCGTGTTCCCGGCCATCGACATCAACCGTTCCGGCACCCGCCGCGAAGACCTGCTGATCGAACCGGAACTGCTGCAGAAGATCTGGATCCTGCGCAAGCTGCTGCATCCGATGGATGAAATGGCCGCGATGGAGTTCCTGCTCGACAAGATGAAGAACACCAAGTCCAACGACGAGTTCTTCGGTTCGATGAAGCGCTGACCCCGGCGCTGCATCGGAAAAAACCTGCCGCTCGCTGCGGCAGGTTTTTTTTTTGCCTGCAGGGCGACGCACTTCACTTCGCTGGCGCCCGCTTTTGGCGATAATCCGCGCGATACCCTGCCCGGCCCCCGTGGGCCCGGCCACCGATTCCCGCTGTCGCCCCTTCCGGAGAACCGGTCGGGTCCAGCCTTCTGCCGGATCCGTCGACGCATGCGAACGCTGTCTCCCCGCCTCAACCTGGGCAAGCTGATCCTCGCCTTGGCCCTGCTCAGCGCCATCATCGCCCTGGCCAACACTCTGCTGGCCAGCTATCGCGTGCAGCGTGACCAGCTAGTCGGCAACACACTGGAAGCCAACCGCGTCTATGCCACCAAACTGGCAGAGACCACCCAGAACTTCCTGCTGGCCGCACAGCAGCAGCTGGCCTATGCCGCGACCCGCCTGGGTGAGGACGACCTTGATCCGAAGCACGCCCAGGATGAAGCCAGCCGCCTTCAGCTGCAGTCCAGCAGCTTCAACTCCTCGCTGGTGGTGGACGCCGACGGCCTGGTGATCGCCACCTCGCCACAGACCCTGCAGCTGCAGGGTGAGGTGCTGCACAGTGTCGGCAACAACGCAGCACTTGCGGCGCGCCAGCCGATGATCAGCGATCCCTACCAGTCGGCCACCGGCAAGCTGCTGGTGTCGCTGTCGCACCCGATCTTCGACCGCCAGGGCCGCTATCGCGGCTATGTAAGCGGCACGCTGTACCTACGCCAGCGCAGCGCACTGCACACGCTGCTGGGCAAGCACTACTACCGCGACGGTTCCTATCTATACGTGGTGGACCGCAATGGCCGCCTGCTGTACCACGCCGATGGCAAGCGCGTGGGTGACTACGTGGTTGGCAACCCGGCGGTGAAGGCGGTGGTGCGCGGTGAACGCGGTGCGCAGCAGGTGCGCAACAACCTGGGCGTTTCGATGCTGGCCGGCTACGCACCGGTAACGGCCACCGGCTGGGGTATCATCGCGCAGCGCCCGACCGAGGCCACCCTGCAGCCATTGTCGCGGCTGATGACCGCGGTGATCTGGAATGCGATTCCGCTCGGCCTGCTGTCGCTGCTGGTCACCTGGTGGTTCGCGCGCCGCATTTCGATGCCGCTGTGGCAGCTGGCGCGCAACGTGCAGGGCGGCGAGGACACCGGCAATGCAATCAACCATGTCAGCGGCATCCGTGCCTGGTACTTCGAGGTCGCGCAGCTGAAGCATGCGGTGCTGCACAGCTTCAATGCCCTGCAGGATCGTATCGGCACGCTCAACCGTGCCAGCCGTACCGACCCGCTGACCGGCCTGCTCAACCGTCGCGGCCTGCAGCAGGCGCTGGATGCGCTGCAGGTGCAGGGCATCCCGTTCGCGATCCTTGCGCTGGACATCGATCGCTTCAAGTCGATCAACGACAGTTACGGGCATGACGTCGGCGACAACGCCATCGTCCACATCGCTGACCAGATGCGCCGCTACTCGCGCGACAGCGACCTGCTCTGCCGCGCCGGTGGCGAGGAATTCCTGCTGCTGCTGCCGGGCATCAGTACTGAATCGGCCCGTCAGGCCGGTGAACGCCTGCGCCAGCACATCGCCGACCATCCGTTCGAACCGGTCGGCACCATCACCGTATCGCTGGGCGTGGCCCACTTCCCGAGCTTCCATGTCGATGCCGAGCAGGCTCTGCGGCTGGCCGACAAGGCGCTGTACATGGCCAAGGAACAGGGCCGCAATCGGGTGGTGGTCTACCCGTACGCGGACTGAGAAGCGACCGGCCTGGCCGACCGCTTCACCGCAGCGGGCTCAGCGCTGGGCCAGCGGCGTCAGCAGGCGCAGGCCGCGCTGGGTGCCATCGACCATGTACACGCCCCCGGCCGGTAGCAGATCACTGCCCGCCTGTTCGATAGCGTCCGGCTTGCGCCACGGTGCCGCCTGGCGCGGGCCGGGGATGAAGGCACGCCAGCGGCCATAGCGTTCCGGCTGGCCGTTGTCGCTGTTGTTCAGGGCGAAGGTGACCGGCACACGCACGGTCCAGGAATCCAGCGTGCTGTCCTCGCCGGTGGTCGGGGGGACGAAGGTCCACTTGCGCGCGCCGCCGATGCTGGCCTTGGCGAGTAGGTCGCGCATCTTGGCCATGGTCCTCTCCGGCGCTACGACGGTCATGTTCACCTGTTCGGCAATGACGTCGGCCACGGTGCCGTCGCGGGCCACCTTGACCAGCAGCAGCACGTCACCCTGCCCGCCATTGCGGAAAACATCCTCGGGATAGCGCGGTGCCGGCATGTGCTTCTGGGTCACCGAATCGGTAGCCTTCGGATCATATTCACTGAAATCAACACTGGTCATGCTGATCTGGTAGCTGCCGTCGTTCTGCTCCTTGCCACGCAGGCGAACCCGCAGTGGCGCGTGGACGGCCACCGGCTTGCCATCGTGCAGGGTCGGCTCGAACTGCCAGCCACGGATGGCGCCCTCCACGAACGACGCGATGCCTGGTGCGAGCATTGCCCGCTGGTCCAGGACCAGCTTGCTGACCGAACCGTCGGCCGCGACGTCGATACTGCCCGACAGTGCCATGCTCATTTCGGCCGTGGCGCGCACGGCGCGCGCGTTCTGGGCGACGGCATCGGCTGGCAGCAGGGGGGCACCGGCGGAGAACGCCAGGGCCAGCGCAAGGAACAGGGGGGAACGCATCATTGCCGGATCCGTGGTGATGAAGTCAGCGCCGAGCGTACCGCAGTCCGGACCGGACCGGCAGGCGGTTCACGCCAATCCGTTCAGGCCAGGCGATGGGCCGTCGCGTAGGGCGGCGTATCCGGATAATCACCACGGGCGAAGCGTTCCTGCAGGCCCTGCCACCAGCCCGGATCGAACAGGTGCGGGTAGTGCTCGCGCACCGCGGCCAACTCGCTCGCCGGCAGGCCCATGAACGGGCCGAAGCGCTCCGGGAACACATCGCGCGGACCGACATGGAACCAAGGCTCGTCGGCCATGGCCTCCTCCGGCGTACGCGGCTGCGGCCACGCGCGGAACACGCAGTCGCTGACCAGGCACAGCTCGTCATAGTCGTAGAACACGGCCCGACCATGCCTCGATACGCCGAAGTTCTTCGGCAGCATGTCACCGGGGAAGATGTTGTTGCGCGCCATGTCGGTGATGGCCTGAGCGTAGTCGAGCACCGCCGCGCGCACGGCTTCGCCTCCCTGCTCGCGCAGATACAGGTTCAATGGACGGAAGCGGCGCTGCACGTAGCAAAGTGAAACCTCCACCTGGTCGCCATCGACGCGCACGCTCTGCGCACACTGCTGCTGCAGTTCACCCAGCAGGGCCGGCGCGAAGCGCTCGCGCGGGAAGCGCAGATGACGATAGGGCTGTGCATCGAGCAGGCGGCCGACACGATCAAGGTTGAACACCAGCGCGTACTTTTCTTCCACCTGCTGCCGCGACATCGCCTTGGGCCAGGCGAAACGGTCGCGGATCAGCTTGAATACCAGTGGGTAGCTGGGCAGGGTGAACACCGCCATGACCATGCCCGGCGTGCCTTCGGCGTGCACCAGCCGCTCCTGCGGATGCTCATTGAAGTGGCGGAAGAAGGTGCGGTAGCGCTCGGTCTTTCCCTGCTTGGCGCGGCCCAGCACCGTGTAGATCTCATCGATGGGCTTGCCCGGCAGCAGGCTGCGCAGGAACACCACCGCGTCACCCACCGTGGCGAGGTCGGCCTGGAAATAACTGCGCGACACGCCGAACAGGTGGGCGACATCGCGACGCCGGGTCAGCACTGCATCGGCACGCAGGCCACGCTCGTCGTTGACCAGGGCAATGACGCACGGCGAAAAGCGATGCTCGCCGAACACGCGACCGACCAGGTAGGCGCGGCGCTCGCGGTAGAACACGGTGTCGAGCAGCTCGATGCTGCGTACCGGCGTGTCACCCCAGTGGGCCAGATCATCCTGCAGGCGCACCACGATGGCCGCGGCGCAGCGCAGCTGGTGCGCATAGGGGATGTCGAAGCGATAGTCGGCCAGCACCCGCTGCAACGCCTCCACCGGCCGCGTCGGCGAGACCGCATAGGTATGCCGTGCCACCGGATGGGTGATGGCATCGGAGGGCTCGACGTCGAAAGCAATGAATTCCAGCGCCGGGTCCACGCCGCGGGTAGCAAACAGGCGTCGCGACAGCGTGTTGTAGAAGGTCTTGTACAGCTCGGCGTCGATCAGGCCCTGCAGCAGCGCGCTGTACTGGGCGTGCACCTGCAGCCACAACGCGCGCTCGCCGATCGCGTCACCGGCAAGGCGACGCAGCGCATCCATCTGCTCGGCAATGCACAGGTCGTACAGGGCGATGCGCTCGACCGCATCCTGACGCGCACCGGCCCAGTCGCGCTGCTCGAAACGCAGCCGTGCACGGGCGGTGATTGCCGCAAAGCGGGCGTGGTACTGCTCGAAACCATCGCGGATGGCGCCGGCGATACGCGGCGCGAGTTCGGCAGCGATGTCAGGCTGGGACATGCACGGCTCGGCAGGGAGACGGGCATCCACCATACGCCGGCGTGGGGTGACTTGTGTAGAGTCGAGCCATGCTCGACTGCTTTCGGCCGAAGTCGAGCATGGCTCGAATCTACAGAAGGCAGGGGCAGAAGCCGTCGAGCAAGCTCGACTCTACAAGAACCGGCGGCTCAGATCGCCAGTTCGGCCTCCACGTCCTGCACCTTGCGCCGGGCCAGCGCCAGGTTGGACTTGGTGCGGTCCAGCACGATGTAGAAGAACAGGCCCTTCTTCTTCGCCACCGGGCGCATGATGTGGTAGGCCTTGCCCAGCGAGATCAGGATGTCCTCGATGCTGTCGTTGAGGTTCAGCGACGCGGCGGTCTTCATCTTGGCGCGGATCACTTCGGTGTTGCCGGCGGCGGCCACTTCCATGTCCATGCCGGCACCGGCTTCGCCCAGCAGCATGCCGCTTTCGTAGTCAACCAGCGCCACCGCCTGCGCGCCGTCGATGCCCATCAGTGCGTTCAACGATTCATTCAATCCAGCCACGTCGCACCCCTTGTCGATGTTGGTTCGAGCCCCTCGTTCCCCTGCGGCCGGGCTCACGATCCGCCGAGTTCGGCCAGGATCGCCTGGCCACATTCCCTGCTCTGCCACAGCACCTGGCCGATCACGCTGCGCTGGTCGCAGGCCGCCATCAGCAGGAGTGGTGCACGCCCGTCGGCCTGGATCGCCAGCATCAGCACCTTGCCGCCTGCGGCTTCCAGCATCAGTGTCTGCAGATCGCCCAGCACCAGTTCGCGCCCGACCGCTGCAGCCAGTGCCAGCATCGCGCTGGTCATCGCTGCCAGCCGTTCGCCGCGCCCTTCGGCCCCGGCACTGACCAGGGCGAAGCCATCGACACTGGCCAGCACCACCGTGCGCACGCCTTCCACCCGCTGCTGCAGGTCCTGCAGCAGCGGCTGCAGGCGCTCACGCTGGCCGGCATCGGGCAGCACCGCCATCTGCCCGTCAGCCATGCGCCGCCACCAGTGCGTGCGCTTCCATTTCGCTCATCAGTACGTCCATCAGCAGCAATCCCTGTTCGCGGTCGCGGGTATCCACGGCCAGTAGCGGCAGCGGCTGGTCATCGAGGCAGGCACGGGTGGCCCAGTCATCCAGCGCGGCCTGTGGTGCCTGGTCGAGATGGGTCACCGCCACGACCAGTGCCAGGGAAGATGCGAACGGCTGCAGCACCTGCAGGTAGTCCTCCAGCTCGCTGGCCAACCCGGCACGGCGCGCGTCCAGCAGCAGCACCGCGCCACGCGCACCCTGCAGCAGGATCGGCCACAGGAAATCGAAGCGCTGTTGCCCGGGCGTTCCATAGAGACGCAGGCGCTCGCCATTGGGCAGGTCGATGTCTGCATAGTCCAGCGCGACCGTGGTGGAAGCCTTGTCGGCACCGAGGCGATCACTGTTGGCCACATCCGTGTCGATCACCGCACCCCTGGCGATGCTGCGCACCAGGGTCGACTTGCCGCTGCCCATGCCGCCCAGCACCACCACCTTGTGCTCACGCATTGCGCTCGCTCCCGCGCAGGTGCCGCCACAGGCGGGCAAGCAACCCGTTGTCGGTGCGGATGCCACCTGTCGCCATCATCGGCGTCGCCGGGGCGGGCTGCAGCTGCGCGTAACCGCACAGGTAGGCGGCATGGATGAAATCGCGCACCGCCGCTGCAGGCAGTTCCAGCAGCATCGCACACTCGTCAACCGTGCACGCGCGCTTGAGCAGCAGCGAGCACAGGCGGAAACCATCGTGGTCGTGACCCAGCACGCGGAAATCCGGCCAGCGCAGCAACTTCACCGAGGCGCCGCGAAGGCGTTCGTCCAGTGCCTGCCAATGACGGCTGCGTTGCGCCCATTGCCACAGCAGCGGCCGCAGTGGCTGGCGTGGCCGCTCACCGGCCAGCGCCTGCAGGCGTGCGGGTGTCAGCGCATCCAGCTGCAGACGTTCGAAGGCATCGGCCAGGCGCTCCACCAGCGCGCTCGCGGGTTCCTGCAACAGCACGGCCTGATCATGCTCAAGGTCCATCAGCAGGACGGGGTCACCCGCATCACTCAGCAGTGCCTGCCCCTGGCGCAGCGGCAGCCGCTCGCGCAGCAGGCGGGTAATGGCATGTGCACCATCGGCCAGGCGGATCGGTGCAGGTGCATGCATGGCCAGAGGCTCCGGTATCAACTGCATGTGGCGCAGCGCGCGGCCGATGGCACCATCGTCAAGCACGTCCTGGTGCCCGTCGCCATCACGCAGCTGGCCGCCGATATCCTCGATCCAGCACTGTAATCGCGGGTGCTGCTGGCGCATGCGCTGGGCCGCGTTGCGCAGCGCCGGCGTATCGCGGATGACCAGCAGGTCGCAATCGTCCAGGTCCTGGCTGCGGCGGATCTGGCCGTCCGGCAGGGCCGATGCCACGCGCAGCCGCTGCAGCAGGGCCTGCTCGCCCTGAATGTCGGTTCCCACCACCAGCACGCGTGCCATCCGTGATCCCCGAGCGACCACCTCCCCGGTGGTCTCGCGTCGCCAAGGCTAGGGCATCGCCAACGGCGGCCGTCGTGATCGACTGCTCAGATCGAGGGCGGTGGCAGAACCACTCTTATCGGTTATGCGACGGCCATCGCGGGCAAGTTTCATGCCTCATTGACGGCATTCCGACAGTCGACGGATGTCACGGTTCTGGATGCGGGTCGAATGCGGGTCAGATTCCGAGCCGAAAAAAGAAACCCGCGCCTAGGCGCGGGTTCCGGTGTCACGGCCGAACGGCGATGGATCAGCCGCGCAGCTGCTCCAATGCGGCGTTGAAGGTTGCGCTCGGGCGCATCGCCTTGCTGGCCTTGGCCACGTCCGGGCGGTAGTAGCCGCCGATGTCCACCGCCTTGCCCTGCACGGCGATCAGCTCTTCGACGATCTTCTGCTCGTTGTCGGTCAGCGCCTTGGCCAGCGGGGCGAAGCGTGCCTTCAGCGCAGCATCTTCGTCCTGCGCGGCCAGCGCCTGCGCCCAGTACAGCGCGATGTAGAAGTGGCTGCCACGGTTGTCGATGCCACCCAGCTTGCGCGACGGCGACTTGTCGTTGTCCAGGAACTGGCCGTTGGCTTCGTCCAGCGCCTTGGCCAGCACGCGGGCGGCAGCGTTGTCGTAGCGGTTGCCCAGGTGTTCCAGCGACGCGGCCAGGGCCAGGAACTCACCCAGCGAATCCCAGCGCAGGTAGTCCTCTTCAACAAACTGCTGCACGTGCTTCGGGGCCGAACCACCGGCGCCGGTCTCGAACAGGCCACCACCGGCCATCAGCGGCACGATCGACAGCATCTTGGCGCTGGTGCCCAGCTCCATGATCGGGAACAGGTCGGTCAGGTAGTCGCGCAGCACGTTGCCAGTCACCGAGATGGTGTCCTCGCCCTTGCGGATGCGGTCCAGCGAGAACGCGGTGGCTTCCACCGGCGGCAGGATGCGGATGTCCAGGCCGTTGGTGTCGTGGTCCTTCAGATACTGCTCGACCTTGGCGATGACCTGCGCGTCGTGGGCGCGGGCGGCGTCCAGCCAGAACACGGCCGGGGTGCTGCTCAGGCGGGCGCGTTCGACGGCCAGTTTCACCCAGTCCTGGATCGGCGCGTCCTTGGTCTGGCACATGCGCCAGATGTCACCGGCTTCCACGGCGTGTTCGAACACCACGGTGCCGGCGTCGTCGGTGACCTTGACCACGCCATCGGCGGCAATCTGGAAGGTCTTGTCGTGCGAGCCGTACTCTTCGGCCTTCTGCGCCATCAGGCCGACGTTCGGCACCGAGCCCATGGTGGCCGGGTCGAAGGCGCCGTGCGCCTTGCAGTCGTCGATGACCGCCTGGTACACGCCGGCGTAGCAGCGGTCCGGAATGACGGCCTTGGTGTCCTGCAGCTTGCCTTCAGCGTTCCACATCTTGCCGGAGTCGCGGATCATCGCCGGCATCGAGGCGTCGACGATCACGTCGCTCGGCACGTGCAGGTTGGTGATGCCCTTGTCCGAGTTGACCATGGCCACGCCCGGGCGCTGTGCGTACTCGGCAGCCAGGTCGGCTTCGATCGCAGCGCGGGTGGCTTCGGGCAGCGACGGCAGGCGCGCAGCCAGGTCACCGATGCCGTTGTTGGCATCGAAACCGGCCTGCTTGAGCACGTCGGCATGCTTGGCAAGCACGTCCTTGTAGAACTCGTTGACGGCCACGCCGAACATGATCGGGTCGGAGACCTTCATCATGGTCGCCTTCAGGTGCAGCGAGAACAGCACGCCCTGGGCCTTGGCATCGGCAATCTGCTCACTGATGAAGGCGGCCAGTGCCTTGCGGCTCATCACCGCGGCATCGACGATCTCGCCGGCCTTGACCGCGGTCTTTTCCTTCAGCACGACGGTGCTGCCGTCCTTGCCGTGGAAGGTGATCTTCAGCGCGCCGGCGTTGGCCAGGGTGGCCGACTTCTCGCTGCCGTAGAAATCACCGGCGGCCATGTGCGCGACGTGCGACTTCGAATCCGACGCCCAGGCGCCCATGCGGTGCGGGTGCTTGCGCGCGTAGTTCTTCACCGACAGCGGCGCGCGGCGGTCCGAATTGCCTTCGCGCAGCACCGGATTCACCGCACTGCCCTTGACCTTGTCGTAGCGCGCCTTGTAGTCGCGCTGCTGATCGTCGGCCGGGGTTTCCGGGTAATCCGGCAGCGGATAGCCCTGGTCCTGCAGTTCCTTGATGGCCGCCTTCAACTGCGGCACCGAGGCGGAGATGTTCGGCAGCTTGATGATGTTGGCATCCGGCGTGGTCGCCAGCTGGCCGAGTTCGGCCAGGTCGTCGCTGACCTTCTGCGCGTCGCTGAGCAGTTCCGGGAACAGCGACAGGATGCGGCCGGACAGCGAGATGTCACGGGTTTCCACCACGATGCCGGCAGTGGCGGTGTAGGCGCCGACGATCGGCAGCAGCGACTGGGTGGCCAGGAACGGGGCTTCGTCGGTCAGCGTGTAGAGGATCTTGGACATGGGGGACTTGGACTCTGTAGCAATGCTCAGGGGAAGGCCGGCGCCAGCGCCGGGCCACGTGCAACCGTGTCGCTTTCCCCCGTCGCCGTCAGGGTGGGCGCGCGGCGGGGAAACCCCTGCATTGTCGCGTTTTCAGCCGCGCGGGGCAAAGCCACGCCATACGCGGCGGTACTGCACCACTGTGTTGCGCCGCCGGTTCGCTTCCGGCCTGGAACCTGAAGCTTGGTTGGCTAGTCCGCCTTCCCTCTCGTGGAGGCACGTACGACCCACTCCGACAATCGCGGCCCCCACTCGGCACGCCTTGGACAGGTCAATGTCTGTGAGTGCTTGCTTCGCTGGAAGTCGCAGATGCGGAATCCCCCAACGACGGCGGCCAGGCCGGCGAGTTCATCAGCCGTCGCTGCAGCGCCTCGGATGTGCAGCGACCCGGCGCCGGACGATCCGGGTCGAACGTAGACGTCGTACCGGGTGGAACGCCCTTCCGCCCTTGCATACGCCGACACGGCATATCCGCCGTCCGTGAAGCGCAGATCCGGCGTGCTTCCTGGCACAGGCTTTTCGGGGGCATCGCCCTCGTAGATCAGGGCAACTTCCCTATCGCCGCGCCTGACGCGGTGCAGACCAAAGTCGATAGGTGCCTCGTAGGTCACGGACATGCCCGTCGGCACGCGCAGACAGGCGCCGTATAGAAAGTGGTCGCAGCCGTAGCTCCAGAGATCCGCGGATCCCGCTGCGAGCGTGAGCGCAATCCAGCTGAGCATTCCGTCCCCGACCTGTCCGTGTTGCGTTCAGCGTACCCCGGTAGCCCTCCAGAGCGGGCATCGCCCAAAAAAAGGACGCAGCCTCGCGGCTGCGTCCATCGTGAGCCCTGCCGGGAGAGAGTCGGCAGGACTTACTTGACCTCGAACTCCTGCGGCGTTCCGGCCGCCTTGCCATCGACGGTGACCTCGGCGCGGTACTTGCCAGCCGGCCAGCCCTTTGCATTCTTGAACGTGACGTTGGTGGTTTCCGCACCGCTGGTGTTCAGGGTGGCGTTCTGTTCGCCGGCCACCTGGCCGTCCTGGTAGGTCAGCTTCGCGCCAACGGTGACGTTGTTGGCGGCGCCGTCGGTCTTGACCGAGACGATGACGTCATCCTTCGGTGCGAACAATGCCGTGGTCGCAACCGACTTGTCGGCGGCGGCGGTCTTGCCGACGGTGACCGACGAGACGCTGACTGCGGCGGCCTCGGCCATCGGCGGCGGTGCGCCGGTCATCGGCGCCGGCGCTGCAGGTTCGGCCGGGGCGGTCGCTGCCGGAGCGGCGTTGGTGTCGGTCGACTCTTCTTTCTTCTTGCAACCGACCAAGGCAACGCTGCCCAGCAGGGCGGCGATCAGGGCGGTCTGGAGCGGGGTGGTCTTGATCATTCGGGGTTCCTCCCAGGGATTGTCGGACGGCGTTCGATGGCCGGCTTACTTCGGCGGCAGCTTCAGGGTCTGGCCCGGGAAGATCTTGTCCGGGTCATCAAGCACATCGCGGTTGGCTTCGAAGATCTTCTTCCAGGCATTGGCGTCGCCCAGATGCTGCCTGGCGATCTTCGACAGCGAGTCACCCTTCTGCACGGTGTAGGTGCCGCCGCTGACAACGTCTGCGGTGCTGTCCACCGAGGCGCTGACGCCGGAGAAGTCCGCCTTCGGCACCTGCTCGGCGGTACTGTCGACGCTGCCACTGACGCCGGAGAAATCGGCTTTCTTCTCGGTACTCATCCACAACTCCCGTCTGCATGACTACGTGATTCGCACGGTGCCATGGAGGTTGTTAAATGGGGATGGTGCAGATGTGAAGCCCCCCGGGGGCGGCTGAACAATCGGGAGAGACGGTGTCCGGTCGTGCCGGCCAGCGGCCGGCACTACCCGTAACCGCCTGAGGCGGTTACTGCCGCAGTTCGCGGTAGGTCGCAGCCGGGGCGGTGATGCCGGGGCTGGCACGCCATGGGTTGATGTCCAGACCACCACGGCGGGTATAGCGGGCCTCCACTTCCAGCCACTGCGGCTGGCAGCGCGCAGACACCTCACTGAAGATCCGTTCAACGCACTGCTCGTGGAACTCGGCATGCTCGCGGTAGCTGACCAGATAGCGCAGCAGGCCGGCACGGTCGATCTTCGGCCCGCGGTAACGCAGGCTGACCGTGGCCCAGTCCGGCTGGCCGGTGACCGGGCAATTGGACTTCAGCAGCGATGAGACCAGGGTCTCCTCCACCACCTCGCCCGCATCGGCGGCGAGGAAGTCCGCCTGCGGCGGGCCGTAGCAGTCGATCTCCACGTCCAGCCCGTCGATGGATTCACCGAGCGGCGTCTCGCGCAGGCCCGGCAGGCCGAACTCGACCTGGACCGGCGCACCGGCGCAGGCCGACAGATCCGCCACGATGCGCGCGCGCAGAGCCTCGGCGCTGTCGATACGGGTGCTGTTGAGGGAGTTGAGGTACAGCTTGAACGACTTCGATTCGATCAACCGCGGCGAGGTGCACGGCACCTGCACGGTGGCGACGGCGACCTGCGGCTTGCCACGCGGGTCGAGCCAGCTCAGCTCGAAGGCGTGCCAGCGGTCGTGGCCGACGAACGGCAGCGTGCCGTCATCGAGGCCGATCTCGGCGCGGGCGCCGCTGCGCGGGATGGGAAACAGCAGGCCGGGATCGTACTGCGACGGGTAACTGACCTCGCGACCGAGGCTGGAATCCTGTGGGGTGTTCATGGGGGTCATTGTATCGCGCGGAGGGCGGGCCTTCGGCCGGGTCGGCCAACGGCGGAGCCCCTCCGTGGTGGTTGTGTTGGTTGGTCGTGGAAGGCGGTCTATCGGCTTGGCCGGGTGGGTAGGCGGGTCGGGGGACGCCGTAAACCCGTCCTTGGGGGCTTGGCCGCGGCATCCATGCCGCGGACACCCCCGCCCCGCCTGCCCACCCGGCCCCTGACAGTTCCTTGCGCGCGGCCACCACCACGGGAAAGATCAGAAAAATCAAAATCAAAAACCGATCCTTCAGACGTTCCTGACGCCTGCCGTGTCGACCAAGGTCGACACCTACCAACAGCCGCGTGAACCTGTCGGGGGTGGGGCGGTGTGGGCCTGCAGGACCGTTGGCGCCATGGATGGGTTTACGGCGTGTCCTGCAGGCCCACACCGCCCCGCCCAACCAGCAGAAATCCAGCACCGCTTCTGCCGTTGATGTTGCCGTTGCTTCGGCGGGTGCAGGGCTGCAAGCCCTGCCGGTAACCCTCACCCCGCAGGAGTGCCTGCACCGTGCAGGTAATCCAGGCTCACCTGCAGCAACGCCCTCAACCCGACATCCAGCGCCTTCTCATCCAGCAGGAACTTCGGCGAATGGTTCGCCGGCGCCGTCGCCGGGTCGATGCCCACGCTGGTGGAGCCGACGAAGAAGAACATGCCCGGCACCTCCTTCGCGTACAGCGAGAAATCCTCCGCGCCCATCTGCAGCGGCGGCTCGTAGACGTTGTCCTTGCCCACCACCGCCTGCAGGCTCGGCAGCATCTTCGCGGTCAAGGCCGGGTTGTTCACCGTGGCCGGGTTGCCATCGGCCTCGTAGATCTCGGTGACCGCCTTGGCACCATGCGCGGCGGCGGTGTGCTCGGCCACATTCCGCAGGTCGGCGAAGATCTGTTGGCGCATGCCTTCGTCGAAAGTGCGGATGGTGCCGACCATCTCCACTTCATCGGGAATGATGTTGTAGCGGATGCCGCCGTTGATCGCACCGAAGGTGAGCACTGCCGGCTGCTTGGACAGGTTGGCGCGACGGCTGACGATGGTCTGCGCGGTGCCAACCAGATCGGCAGTGGCGACGATCGGATCAACCCCGTTCCACGGCGCCGAGCCATGCGTCTGGCGGCCGATCACCTTGATGCCGAAACGATCGGACGCCGCCATCAGCGGGCCACCGCGAACGGCGATCTGCCCGGCCTGCACGCTGGAGAACACATGCAGGCCAAACACGGCTTCCGGCTTGAAGTCGGCAAACAGGCCCTCTTTCAGCATCAGCGCAGCGCCGCCCTCCTCCGGTGGCGGTGCACCTTCTTCGGACGGCTGGAAGATCAGCATCACCTGGCCCGGCAGATCCTTCTTCATCGCCACCAGTGCTTCGGCCACGCCCAGCAGCGTGGCGGTGTGCGCGTCGTGGCCGCAGGCGTGCATCACGCCCACGGTCTGCCCGCGGTACTGCGCGGTGGCCTTTGACTCAAACGGCAGGCCGGTCTGCTCGGTCACCGGCAGCGCGTCCATGTCGGCGCGCAGGGCGATCTTCGGCCCCGGCTTGCCGCCCTCGATGATCGCCACCACGCCGTGATGGGCGATGCCGGTCTTCGGCTTCAGTCCCATCGCACGCAGGCGCTTGGCCACCTCGGCCGAGGTGCGCTCCTCGCGGTTGGACAGCTCCGGGTGTTGATGGAAGTCACGGCGCCATTCGACCACCTTGGCCTGCAGGCGCTGCGCGGCAGCGGTCACTTCGGGGCGTTGCCCGTCCTGGGCGTGGGCGAGGGCCGGCAGGGCCAGCAGCAGGGCGGACAGCAGCAGCGAACGGCGCATCGCGATCTCCACAACAAAGGGGGTTCCGGCTGAATGTAGGGCAACACCGCCGCCACGGGAACCTCCGGCGCCGGATCCGGTCTTAGCGCCCGTCCCATCCGTCATGCAGGAAACGTGATGTGGCACAGGTATGCTTTGCGCATTGCCCCCGGCGTCCCGCCCGGTCCAGCCCTCTCGGAGTCCTCGTAATGTCACGTGTTTGGAAGATCGTGCTGCTGGTCGTGGCAGTGCTGGTGCTGGCCGTGGTCGGCCTGCGCGTCGTCGGTGGCGGCAAGGACAAGGCTGGAAAACCCGCGGCGGGTGCGCGCCAGGGCGGTGAAGACCCGGATGCCGGCCCGGTGCCGGTGACCGTGGTCGATGCGACACGCCAGGACGTGCCGGTGTATGCCAGCGCGCTGGGCACGGTGACCGCGATGAATACCGTCACCGTCAGCCCGCAGGTCGGCGGCCAGCTGATGAGCCTGAATTTCCGCGAAGGCCAGGAAGTGAAGCAGGGGGATGTGCTGGCGGTGATCGATCCGCGCACCGCGCAGGCCAGCTATGACCAGGCCGCCGCGGCCAAGCGCCAGAACGAAGCCCTGCTGGCCACCGCGCGCTCCAACTTCCAGCGCTCGAACGCGCCGGAGTATCGCCAGTACGTCGCCAAGACCGATCTTGATACACAGCGAAACCAAGTGGCACAGTACGAAAGCGCAGTCGCGGCGAACGAGGCCAGCATGCGCTCGGCGCAGGTGCAGCTGCAGTACACCAAGGTCACCGCACCGATCTCCGGCATCGCCGGCATCCGTGCGGTCGACGCAGGCAACGTCGTCAACGCCGGCACCGCACTGGTCACCCTGACCCAGATCCATCCAATCCACGTGCTGTTCAACCTGCCCGAGCGCCAGCTCGGCGACGTGCGCCAGGCGCAGGCCGCCGGCACGGTGCCGGTGGCCGCGCTGGACCGTGCCGATTCGCACGTGCTGTCAGGTGATGGCAAGCTCGATGTGGTCGACAACCTGATCAGCGCCGACAGCGGCACGTTCAAGGCGCGCGCGATCTTCGACAACACCGACAACGGCCTGTGGCCGGGCCAGTTCGTCAACGTGCGCATGCAGCTGCGCACGATCGCCGGTGGTGTGGTCATCCCGACCCAGGCGGTGCTGCGTGGCCCGGACGGCGAGTACGTCTACGTCGTGCAGGGCGACAACACGGTAAAGATGCAGACCGTGCGCAGCGGTGTGGAAGTGGGCGACAGCCAGGTGCAGATCGCCGAAGGCCTGAAGGGCGGCGAGCGGGTGGTCAGTGAAGGCCAGTTCCGCCTGAAGCCGGGCAGCAAGGTCAACGCGCTGAAGCCTGGCGAGACCCCGGCCGCGCCGACCGAGGCCGAACTGAAGGCCGCCGAACAGAAGAACGCGGGCGGCGGTGGCCGTCGCGGTGGTGGCCCGCGCTGAGCGCAGGCCACTGATCTCCCTCGCGCCGGCGAACCTGCCGGCGCCGACATTGAAGTGCCAGCAAGGATCAGTCCGTGGGCTTTTCGACGATCTTCATCCGCCGTCCCATCGCCACCTCGCTGTTGATGGCGGGCCTGTTGCTGCTGGGCATCCTGGGTTACCGCAAGCTGCCGGTGTCGGCGCTGCCGGAAATCGATGCGCCCAGCCTGGTGGTCACCACCCAGTACCCTGGCGCCAACGCCACCACCATGGCGTCGCTGGTCACCACGCCGCTGGAACGCCAGTTCGGGCAGATCTCCGGGCTGGAACTGATGACCTCCGACTCGTCGGCCGGGTTGTCGACGATCATCCTGCAGTTCTCGATGGACCGCGACATCGACATCGCCGCACAGGACGTGCAGGCGGCGATCCGCCAGGCCACCCTGCCCTCGTCGCTGCCCTACCAGCCTGTCTACAACCGGGTGAATCCGGCCGACGCAGCCATCGTCACCCTGAAACTGACCTCTGACACGCGCCCGCTGCGCGACGTCAACAATTACGCCGACTCGATCCTGGCCCAGCGTCTGTCGCAGGTGCAGGGCGTGGGCCTGGTCTCGATCGCCGGCAACGTGCGCCCGGCCGTGCGCATCCAGGTCAATCCGGCGCAGCTGTCGAACATGGGCCTGACCCTGGAGCAGCTGCGCAGCGCGCTGACCCAGGCCAACGTCAATGCGCCGAAGGGGTCGTTGAACGGCAAGACCCAGTCCTACAGCATCGGCACCAACGACCAGCTGGCCAGCGCCGCGGAGTATCGCGACACCATCATCAGCTACAAGAACGGCCGCCCGGTGCGACTGTCGGACGTGGCCGAGGTGATCGATGGCGTGGAGAACGATCAGCTGGCCGCCTGGGCCGATGGCAAGCCGGCGGTACTGCTGGAAGTGCGCCGCCAGCCCGGTGCCAACATCGTGCAGACCGTCGAGCGCATCCGCGCGATCCTGCCGCAGCTGCAGGGCGTGCTGCCGGCCGACGTGCACCTGGAAATCTTCAACGACCGCACCGAGACCATCCGCGCCTCGGTGCATGAAGTGCAGTTCACCCTGATCCTCACCATCGGCCTGGTGGTGGCGGTGATCTTCGTGTTCCTGCGCCGGCTGTGGGCCACGATCATTCCCTCGGTGGCGGTGCCGCTGTCGCTGGCCGGCACCTTCGCGGTGATGGCCTTTGCCGGCATGTCGCTGGACAACCTGTCGCTGATGGCGCTGGTGGTGGCCACCGGCTTCGTGGTCGACGATGCGATCGTGATGATCGAGAACATCGTGCGCTACATCGAGCAGGGCAAGAGTGGCAAGGAAGCAGCCGAGATCGGCGCGCGCCAGATCGGCTTCACCGTGCTGTCGCTGACGGTCTCGCTGGTGGCGGTGTTCCTGCCGCTGCTGCTGATGCCTGGCGTCACCGGCCGTCTGTTCCACGAGTTCGCCTGGGTGCTGAGCATCGCCGTGGTGCTGTCGATGCTGATCTCGCTGACGCTCACCCCGATGATGTGCGCCTACCTGCTCAAGCCCGACGCCCTGCCCGAGGGTGAGGACGCGCACGAACGCGCGGCCGCCGCCGGCAAGCAGAACCTGTGGACGCGCACCGTTGGCCTGTACGAGCACAGCCTGGACTGGGTGCTGGGCCACCAGCGACTGACCCTGGTTGTGGCTGGCGCCGCCCTGGTGCTGACCGTGCTGCTGTATGTGCTGATTCCCAAGGGCCTGCTGCCCGAGCAGGACACCGGCCTGATCACCGGCGTGGTGCAGGCCGACCAGAACATCGCCTTCCCGCAGATGGAGCAGCGCACCAAACAGGTCGCCGAAGCGCTGCGCCACGATCCGGATGTGACGGGCGTTTCGGCCTTCATCGGTGCCGGCAGCATGAACCCCACGCTCAACCAGGGCCAGCTGTCGATCGTGCTGAAGGAGCGCAGCCAGCGCGATGGCCTGGACGAGATCCTGCCGCGCCTGCAGAAGGCAGTGGCCGGCATTCCCGGCGTGGCGCTGTACCTGAAGCCGGTGCAGGACGTGACCCTGGATACCCGCGTGGCCGCCACCGAGTACCAGTACTCGCTGTCGGACGTGGATTCGGCAACGGTGGCGACGCAGGCCACGCGCCTGACCGAAGCGCTGCGCAAGCGTCCGGAACTGGCCGACGTGGACAACAACCTGTCCAACCAGGGCCGCGCCCTGGAGCTGAACATCGACCGCGACAAGGCCAGCGTGCTGGGCGTGCCGATGCAGACCATCGACGACACGCTCTACGATGCGTTCGGCCAGCGCCAGATCTCGACCATCTTCACCGAACTCAACCAGTACCGCGTGGTACTGGAAGTGGCACCGGAGTTCCGCACCAGCACGGCGCTGATGGAGCAGTTGGCGGTGGCTTCCAACGGTGCCGGCGCATTGACCGGCACCAACGCCACCAGCTTCGGCCAGGTCACCTCGTCGAACTCGTCGACCGCCACCGGCATCGGCGCGCAGAACACCGGCATCACCGTCGGCGCCGGCAACATCATCCCGCTGTCGGCACTGGCCGAAGGCAAGGTCAGCAGTGCGCCGCTGCTGGTCAGCCACCAGCAGCAGCTGCCGGCGGTGACGGTCTCGTTCAACGTCGCGCCCGGCTATTCGCTGTCCGATGCGGTACGTGCCATCCAGGAAACCAAGGACAGCCTGGACATGCCGGCCCATCTGCATGCCGAATTCATCGGCAAGGCCGCCGAGTTCACCGGCAGCCAGACCGACGTGGTGTGGCTGCTGCTGGCCTCGCTGGTGGTGATCTACATCGTTTTGGGCGTGCTGTACGAGAGCTACATCCACCCGATCACGATCATCTCCACGCTGCCGCCGGCGGGTGTCGGCGCGCTGCTGGCGCTGATGCTGTGCGGCCTGAGCCTGTCGGTGGACGGCATCGTCGGCATCGTGCTGCTGATCGGCATCGTCAAGAAGAACGGCATCATGATGGTGGACTTCGCGATCGAGGCGCGCCGCGCCGGTGCCAACGCGCATGAAGCGATCCGCCGCGCCTGCCTGCTGCGCTTCCGCCCGATCATGATGACCACCGCTGCGGCAATGCTCGGCGCACTGCCGCTGGCGCTGGGCACCGGCATCGGCTCGGAGCTGCGCCGCCCGCTGGGTATCGCCATCGTCGGCGGCCTGCTGCTGTCGCAGCTGGTGACCCTGTACACCACGCCGGTGATCTACCTGTACATGGAACGCTTCTCCGAATGGCTTGCCCGCAGCCGCGAGCAGCGCGCGCTGCGCAACGGTTCGCTGCAGGAGCCGCAGGCATGATCCACGCCCCGCTGCTGCGGTGGGCCGCACGATGAACCTGTCCGGCCCCTTCATCCGCCGCCCGATCGGCACCGCCCTGCTGGCCATCGGCCTGTTCATGGTCGGCCTGATCTGCTACCTGCGCCTGGGCGTATCGGCACTGCCGAACATCGAGATCCCGGTGATCTTCGTGCATGCCAGCCAGTCCGGTGCCGATGCGGCGACCATGGCCTCCACGGTCACCGCACCGCTGGAACGCCATCTCGGCCAGCTGCCGGGCATCGACCGCATGCGCTCGTCGAGCTCGGAAGGCAGCTCGCTGGTGTTCATGATCTTCCAGAGCGGCCACAACATCGATTCGGCCGCACTGGACGTCCAGACGGCGATCAACTCGGCACAGGCCGACCTGCCCTCGGGCATGGGCTCGCCGATGTACCAGAAGGCGAACCCGAACGACGATCCGGTGATCGCCATCGCGTTGACCTCGCAGACGCAGTCGGCCGACGAGCTGTACAACGTCGCAGACTCGCTGCTGGCACAGCGCATCCGCCAGATCAGCGGCGTCGCCTCGGTCGATATCGCCGGTGCGTCGACGCCGGCGGTACGCGTGGACGTCAACCTGCGCCTGATGAACGCACTGGGCCTGACCGCCGATGACCTGCGCAATGCCGTGCGCGCGGCCAACGTGACCTCGCCCACCGGCTTCCTCAGCGATGGCAACACCACCACCGCGATCATCGCCAACGATTCGGTGGCACGCGCCGCCGACTTCGCCGACCTGGTGGTCAAGACCCAGGGCGACGGCCGGGTGATCCGACTGAAGGACATCGCCAACGTCTACGACGGCCAGCAGGACGCCTACCAGGCCGCATGGTTCGACCACAAACCAGCGGTGGTGATGTACGTGTTCACCCGCGCCGGCGCCAACATCGTGGAGACCGTGGACCGGGTCAAGGCGCAGATCCCGACCCTGCGAGATTATCTGCAACCCGGCACCACGATGACGCCGTACTTCGACCGTACGCCGACCATCCGCTCGTCGCTGCATGAGGTGCAGATCACCCTGCTGATCAGCCTGGCGATGGTGGTGCTGACCATGGCGCTGTTCCTGCGCCGGCTGGCACCGACGCTGATCGCTGCGGTGACCGTACCGCTGTCGCTGGCCGGTGCCGCGCTGGTGATGTACGTGATGGGCTTCACCCTGAACAACCTGAGCCTGCTGGCGCTGGTGATCGCGATCGGCTTCGTGGTCGACGATGCGATCGTGGTGATCGAGAACATCATGCGCCACCTCGACGAGGGCATGCCGCGCATGCAGGCGGCGCTGACCGGCGCGCGCGAGATCGGCTTCACCATTGTCTCGATCACCGCCTCGCTGGTGGCGGTGTTCATTCCGCTGCTGTTCGCCAGCGGCATGATGGGCGCGTTCTTCCGCGAGTTCACCGTCACTCTGGTGGCGGCCATCGTGGTCTCGATGATCGTCTCGCTTACGTTGACCCCGGCGCTGTGCAGCCGCTTCCTCAGCGCCCACGACCACAGCGCGCCGCCGTCGCGCTTCGGCCGCTGGCTGGATGCCGGCCACGAGCGCATGCTGCGCATCTACACCGTGTTCCTGGACTTCTCGCTGCGCCACGCGCTGCTGCTGTCGCTGACGCCGCTGATCCTGATCGGCGTCACCATCTTCCTGTTCGGGGCGGTGAAGAAGGGCGCGTTCCCGCCGCAGGACACCGGCCTGATCTGGGGCCGCGCCAACTCCAGTGCCACGGTGTCCTTCGAGGACATGGTCGCCCGCCAGCGCCGCATCACCGACATGCTGATGGCCGACCCGGCGGTGAAGACCGTGGGCGTACGCCTGGGCAGCGGCCGCCAGGGCTCCAGCGCGCAGTTCAACATCGAGCTGAAGTCGCGCAGCGACGGCCGCCGCGAAACGACCGCGCATGCCTTGGCACGCCTCAGTGCGAAGGCCGACCGCTACCCTGACCTGCAGCTGCGCCTGCGCGCGATCCAGGATCTGCCCAGCAACGATGGCGGTGGTTCCAGCCAGGGCGCGCAGTACCGCATTTCGCTGCAGGGTAATGATCTGGCCGCACTGCAGGAATGGTTGCCCAAGCTGCAGACAGAGCTGAAGAAGAACCCGAAACTGCGTGACGTCGGCACCGACGTGGACAATGCAGGCCTGCGCCAGAACATCCAGATCGACCGCGCCAAAGCCGCGCGCCTGGGCATCACGGTCGGCGCCATCGACGGTGCGTTGTACGGTGCGTTCGGCCAGCGCCAGATCTCCACCATCTATTCGGACATCAACCAGTACAGCGTGGTGGTCAATGCGCTGCCTTCGCAGACCGCCACCCCGGCGGCACTGGATGAGGTGTACGTGCGTGCGCGCAACGGCGACATGGTGCCGATCACCGCGGTGGCCACCCAGGTCCCGGGGCTGGCACCGTCTCAGATCACCCACGAAAACCAATACACGACGATGGACCTCAGCTACAACCTGGCTCCGAACGTGAGCATGGGTGAGGCCAAGGCAATCATCGACGCGACGGTGGCCGGCATGCGCATGCCCGGCGACATCCGCCTGGCCGACGACGCGGGCTTCGGCTTCAACTCCGATCCCAGCGACATGCTGATCCTGGTGTTCGCCGCGATCCTGACCGTGTACCTGGTGCTGGGCATGCTCTACGAGAGCCTGATCCATCCGGTCACCATCCTGTCCACACTGCCGGCGGCGGGCGTCGGTGCGTTGCTGGCGTTGTTTGGCACCAACACCGAGCTGTCGGTGATCTCGATGATCGCGCTGGTACTGCTGATCGGCATCGTCAAGAAGAACGCGATCATGATGATCGACTTCGCGCTGGTCGCGCAGCGCGAGCATGGCCTGGCACCACGCGATGCTGCGCGCGAGGCCAGCATCGTGCGCTTCCGCCCGATCATGATGACCACGATGGTGGCGATCCTGGCGGCGGTGCCGCTGGCGATCGGCCTGGGTGAAGGGTCCGAACTGCGTCGCCCGCTGGGCATCGCGATGATCGGCGGCCTGCTGTTCTCGCAGAGCCTGACCCTGCTCAGCACGCCGGCGCTGTACGTGATCTTCTCCTGCCTGGCCGAGCGCTGGCGGGCGCGTCGCGCGCGCAAGCGCGAAGCGAAGCTGCTCAAGCGCGCACAGCGGGCGTAGAAGGGCCCATCCACGCATGGCGTGGTTCTACGGGTAGAGCCGGCCGCTGGCCGGCTTTCTCCTTACCGCGAATCTGCCGGCCAGCGGCCGGCATTACCGTGGGTGCGGACGGTGGGTGCAGACCGTTGGTCCGCACTCCATATTTCACGCGCAGCCCGCAATAATGGTGGAAGACCCTTCCACCGAGCCTGCATGTCCGCCCGCGAATCCCGCCTCAGCCGTCTCTGGGCCCACGAAAAGGCCAGTTACGGCCTGCGTGTGTTCATCGCCCTGACCGCAGCGCTTGCCGTGTGCTGGCAGCTGGATGCGCTCACCGCCCTGCCCGGCGTGTTCCTCGGCATCATCGCCAGCGCCATCGCCGAGACCGATGACAACTGGTGGGGCCGTACCAAGGCGGTACTGCTGTCGCTGCTGTGCTTCTGCCTCGCCGCCGCCTCGGTGATCTGGCTGTTCCCCTGGCCATGGATCTTCATCGGTGCGCTGGCGCTGTCCACGTTCGGGCTGACCCTGCTGGGTGCGCTCGGCGAGCGCTATGCGTCGATCGCCCAGGCCACGGTGACGCTGGCGATCTACACCATGATCGGGCTGGAGCAGCATGGCGCCAGCGACCTGCACAGCGCGCTGGACGCGGTCAGCCATCTGCTGGCCGGTGCGGTCTGGTACGGCCTGCTGTCGATCCTGTGGACCGCACTGTTCGCCAACCGTCCGGTTCGCGAACGCGTGGCGCGCCTGTACGTTGAACTGGGCCGCTACCTGCAGTTGAAGGCAACACTGTTCGAGCCGGTGCGCGAGGCTGACCTGCAACGTCGCCAGCTCGACCTGGCCGAGCAGAACCGGCGCGTGGTCGGTGCATTGAACGAGGCCAAGGCCGCGATTCTCGCCCGCTTCGGCCGCTCCGGCCGGCCCGGCGTGAACTCCGGCCTGTACCTGCGCCTCTATTACATGGCACAGGATTTCCACGAGCGCGCCAGCTCCTCGCATTACCCGTACGGTGCGCTGGTCGATGCCTTCTTCCACAGCGATGTGCTGTACCGCTGCCAGCGCCTGCTCGACCTGCAGGGCCAGGCCTGCGCGCGGCTGGGCGAGGCGATCCGCCTGCGCCGTCCGTTCGTGTATGGCGAAAGCAACCAGCAGGCCGGACGCGACCTGGCCGATGCGCTGGCCTACCTGCGCGACCAGCAACGGCCGCAGTGGCAGCGACTGCTTGGCTCGCTGGACCTGCTGGTGCACAACCTGCGCAGCATCGAGCGCCGCCTGCTGGATGCGGAGCGCTCCGAAGCCAGCCTGGACAACGTCGATACGCGCCTGCGCGACAGCAACCCGCACACCCTGAGCGAGATGGGCGTGCGCGTCCGCCAGCAGCTCACGCCCGGATCGGTCCTGTTCCGCCACGGCCTGCGCATGGCATTGGCGCTGATCGCCGGTTTCGCGGCAATCCGCCTGTTCAATGCCCAGAACGGCTCATGGGTGCTGCTGACCATCGTGTTCGTGTGCCGCCCCAACTTCGGTGCCACCCGCCAGCGCCTGGCGCAACGCATCGTCGGCACCGTGGCCGGCCTGGTACTGACCTGGGCGCTGCTGCAGCTGTTCCCGCAACTGCACGTACAACTGCTCATCGCGCTGCTGTCGGCGCTGTTGTTCTTCTTCACCCGCACCGACCGCTACCTGGTGGCGTCGGCGGCGATCACGGTGATGGCCCTGACCTGCTTCAACCTGATCGGTGATGGCTTCGTGCTGATCGTGCCGCGCATGGTCGATACGCTGCTGGGCTGCGCGATCGCCGCTGCCGCCGCGTTCCTGATCCTGCCCGACTGGCAGGGCCGCCAGCTGCACCTGGTGCTGGCGCGCGTGCTGGACACCGTCGCACGCTACCTGGATTCGGTACTGGGCCAGTACCGCAGCGGCATGCGCGATGACCTGGCCTACCGCATCGCCCGCCGCGACATGCACAACGCCGATGCCGCGCTGTCCACCGCGCTGTCGAACATGCTGCGCGAGCCGGGCCACGTGCGCCGCAACCTCGATGCCGGTTTCCATTTCCTGGCGTTGTCCAACATGCTGCTCGGCCATCTTTCGGCGCTGGGTGCGCACCGCGACCAGGTGGACAGTTACGCCGGCGATCCGCTGGCGCTTGCCGCCGGTGAGCGCGTACGCAAGGCGCTGCAGCAGCTGGCCTCGGCCCTGACCGCACGGCAACCGGTCAGTGAGGACGACAACGACGCCGACCGCGCGGTGGCGGCCGAGCTGGAGCAGATCGACGAGGCGATGCCGCCGAAGCTGCAGCTGATCCGCACGCAGATGGCGCTGGTGCTGCGGATGCTGCCGAAGGTTCGGGCAGCGGCGAATGAGGCGGTGACCAGCCTGACTTGATCCCGATCGCTGATCGGACGTTCCATCCACGCATGGCGTGGATCTACTGCACTGTGCGCAACAGCGCGTTGCGCCTGGCGCTGCAGCCCGATCACGCGCCTGCGCGGATACTGGGTCATCCCCTGCTCCGGATTCCCGCATGAAGATCGAACTCGCCGGCCGCACCGCGCTGGTCACCGCTTCCACCGCCGGCATCGGCCTGGCGATCGCCCAGGGCCTGGCCATCGCAGGTGCGCGGGTCATTCTCAATGGCCGCAGCACCGACAGTGTCGAACGCGCCCGCCAGCGGCTGCTCGCCGCCGTTCCGGGTGCCGAGGTGATCGGCGTCGCCGCCGATCTCTCCGATGCGGCCGGCGTCGATACGCTGCTGGCGGGCCTGCCCCAGGTCGACATCCTGGTCAACAACGCCGGTATTTTCGGCCCCGAGGACTTCTTCGAGACCGACGATGCCACCTGGGAGCGCTACTGGCAGACCAATGTGATGTCCGGCGTGCGCCTGTCACGGGCACTGCTGCCGGCGATGGTCGATGCCGGCTGGGGCCGCGTGCTGTTCATCTCCTCCGAATCGGCCCGCAACATTCCCGCTGACATGATCCATTACGGGGTCAGCAAGACCGCGCAGCTGTCGTTGTCGCGTGGCCTGGCCAAGCGCGTGGCCGGTAGCGGTGTCACCGTCAACGCGGTGCTGCCCGGCCCGACCCTGTCCGACGGCTTCGCGGCGATGTTCGAAGATGAACGACAGCGCAGCGGCAAGCCACTGGAGCAGATCGGTCGCGAGTTCGTGATGGCGCACCGGCCATCTTCGTTGATCCAGCGCACCGCCACGGTCGAAGAAGTGGCCAACATGGTGGTGTACCTGGCCTCGCCGCAGGCTTCGGCCACGTCCGGTGCCGCCCTGCGCGTGGACGGCGGCGTGGTCGACGACATCATCTGAGATCTTTCAAAGGGTGCGGACCAACGGTCCGCACCCACAGGTCCGCACCCACAGCAGATGGGAAGGAATGCTAGGCTGCGCCGGTCAAGGAGGCCCCATGTCCGGTCACAACCAGTTCGCCCTGCTGCGCCAGCGCCGTTTCCTGCCGTTCTTCGTCGTGCAGGCGCTCGGTGCGTTCAACGACAACGTGTACCGGCAGGCGATCATCAGCATGTTGCTGTTCATGGCCGTGCCAGAGGAAGAACTGGGGCTGTATGCCACGCTGGCGCCGGCCATCTTCATCCTGCCGTACTTCCTGTTCTCGGCATTGGCCGGGCAGATCGCCGACAAACTGGAAAAGTCGCGGCTGATCGTGATCACCACCACCATGGAGATCGTGATCATGTCGCTGGCGGCCACCGGCTTCCTCACCCAGAGCCTGCCGGTGCTGCTGGTCGCCCTGTTCTGCACTGGCATGCAATCCACGCTGTTCGGCCCGGTGAAGTACTCGGTGCTGCCCTCGGTGCTCAAGCCCGAAGAGCTGACCGGCGGCAACGGTCTGGTTGAAATGGGCACTTCAATGTCGATCCTGTCCGGCATGATCGTCGGCGGACTGGTGTTCACCGTGGCCGGCAGCCACGGCACGGTGGTGGCGGCCTGCGCGATCATCGGCCTGGCGATCTGCGGCAACGTCGCCGCGCGCCTGATTCCCAAGGTCGACGCCGGCGACCCGGACCTGAAAATCAACTGGAACCCGCTGCCCGAATCGCTGGCGGTGCTGCGCATGGCGCGCCAGCAGAAGGCAGTGCGCAATTCAATCCTGGGCGTATCCTGGTTCTGGTTCGTCGGCACCGTGCTGACCTCGCAGCTGCCGGCCTATGCGGTGACCAACCTCGGCGGCGAACCGACCCTGTACATCTTCGCGCTGGCCCTGTTCTCGGTCGGCACCGGCGTTGGCTCGCTGCTGTGCGAGAAGCTGTCGGCGCGCACGGTGGAGATCGGCCTGGTGCCGCTGGGTGCATTCGGCATGACCGCTTTCCTGCTCGACCTGTACTTCGCCCGCAGCGGCGAGGCGACGGTGCACGGGCTGACCATCGGCACCTTCCTGCAGCAGCCCGGCAGCATCCGCATCGTCATCGACCTGATCGGCATCGGTCTGTTCACCGGCATCTTCGTGGTGCCGCTGTTCGCGCTGATCCAGAGCCGCACACCGAAGGCGCAGATGTCGCGCGTGTTCGCCGCACTGAACATCCAGAACTCCGGCTTCATCGTCGGCGCGGCCCTGTTGTCACTGGCCGCGCACAAGCTGCTGCACTGGAGCATTCCGCAGCAGTTCCTGGCGCTGGCCATCGCCAACGCACTGGTGGCGATCTACATCTTCACCATCGTCCCCGAATTCCTGATGCGCTTCCTCAGCTGGCTGATGGTGCGCACCCTGTACCGCCTGCGCCCGCACGGCATCGAAGCGAACGTGCCCGACGAGGGCGCCGCGCTGCTGGTCTGCAACCATGTCAGCTACATGGACGCACTGATCCTGTCGGCGACGATTCCGCGCCCGGTGCGCTTCGTCATGTACTACAGGATCTTCAACATCCCGGTGATGCGCTGGATCTTCCGTACCGCCAAGGCGATCCCGATCGCCGGTGCACGCGAAGACCCGGCGCTGATGCAGCGCGCGTTCGACGAGATCGACGCCGCGCTGGCCGAAGGCGAGCTGGTCTGCATCTTCCCGGAAGGCGCGCTGACCAAGGATGGCGCGATGGCGCCGTTCAAGTCCGGTGTCGAGAAGATCCTCGAACGGCGGCCGGTGCCGGTGGTGCCGATGGCGCTGCGCGGCATGTGGTCGAGCATGTGGAGCCGTCGCGACAGCCGCCTGGGCCGCATGCGCGTGCCGCGCCGTTTCCGCGCCACCGTCGAGGTGGTGGCGGCACCGGCCGTGGATGGCCACAGCACCAGCGCCCCGGTGCTGGAGGCCCAGGTGCGGGCCCTGCGCGGCGATCACGCCTGACGGACCCGGCCCGCCAGGCGGGCCCGGCAGCCTCCCCTGCATAGGGCACCGTCCGGTGACGTACGCGACATGTCGTGACTGTAAACGCATACATGCAACGTCGGTTGCGGTAGATTACGCACCCACAGGGGGGAGGTCCGGCCGATACATCACGGCTGGCCACCAAGGAATGGAGTCTTGCTTTGAATCAACCACCACCGCTCAGCCGTCCGGTTTACATCCCCAACCATCTGGTCTGGGCGATCCTGACGACGCTGTTCTGCTGCCTGCCGTTGGGCGTGGTGTCGATCGTCTATGCCTCCCAGGTCGATGGCCGCCGCGCGGCCGGCGACCTGCCGGGGGCCTACAGTGCGTCGCGCAAGGCGGGCTGGTGGGCGGTGGCTTCGGCCGTGGCCCTGCCGGTCCTGTTGCTGTTGTGGTTCGGGCTGTTCGGCGGCTTGGCCGTACTGGGCGCTCTTTCCGACCAATGATTTACCACCACCACCCATCAAGGAGCTTGAACCCATGAATACTGCGACTCCGCAGGTCCCGAACAACCTGGTCTGGGCGATCCTGACCACCCTGTTCTGCTGCCTGCCGGCCGGCATCGTGTCGATCGTCTACGCCGCCCAGGTCAACGGCAAGCTGGCCGCTGGCGACATCGCCGGCGCCCAGGACTCCGCCGCCAAGGCCAAGAAGTGGGCCATCTGGTCGGCCATCGCCTGGGTCGTCGTGGTCGTGCTGTACGTGCTGTTCTTCGTTGTGCTCGGCGGCATGGGCGCGATGAGCAACAGCGGCTACTGATACGTCTGGACGGATCCGGCGCCTGCGCCGGATCCGTTGTCGCATGTCCGCGCTTCCCGCTCGTTCCCGACTCGCCCGATGGGCGCCGCTGCTGGTTTCTGCCGGCCTGGCCGTGGGTGCCGCGGTGGTCCTGCGCAACGTCAATCCGTATGTCGCCGGCAATCCACTGCCGAGCTGCCCGCTGTACGCCCTGACCGGCCTGTACTGCCCGGGCTGTGGCAGCACGCGCTGCCTGTATTCCCTGGTCCACTTCGACCTGCCCGGCGCGATGGCGATGAACCCGCTGCTGGTCATCAGCCTGCCGTTCCTGTTGCTGATGCTGCTGAACATCGCCGGCATCCGCCCACGCGTGCTCGATCCGCTGATGCGGGTGCTGGCCAATCCCGTGTTCTGGCTCTGGGTACTGCCCGGGTATGCGCTGCTGCGCAACCTGCCGTGGGCACCGTTCACTGCACTGGCACCGATCTAGGTTTCCAGCCAACGGCGCAGCCCCTCGTGGTGGGCGGCGTTTGAAGGCAGAAGCCTTGGGGTTGGCCGGGCGGGACGGGTTTGCGGGGGATGCCGTGAATCCGTCCGTGGAGGCTTGGCCGCGGCTTGCTCGTGTGCGCTGTCCTGCGCACACGGCAAGACCGGGGTTGAGCCTCCTGCCCAACCCGCCCGAGGCATGCCTCGGGCCCATGCCGCGGACACCCCCGCAAACCCATCCCGCCCGGCCACGGACAGTTTCCGTGTGCGTCCACCACGGAAAAGAAAATGAAGATCAAAAGCGGATCGCGGCGCTCGCTCGGAGCCGAGCATGGCTCGGCTCTACAGAACGTCAGTGCGCGGAAAACTGTCGAAGGCGGGGTGGGTCGATAGCGGGGGTGTGAGCCGCATGGATGCGGCGACCAAGCCTCCATGGACGGATTCACGGCGTCCCCCGCCATCCGACCCACCCCGCCAACCCGCAGCAATCCTGCCGTTGCTGTTGCTGTCGACTCTGCAGGTGCAGGGCTGCAAGCCCTGCAAAGCAACTACGTCACCCAGCCTGCAATCACCAGCAGGGCGAGGATCGCCAGCCACAGCAGCAGCATCCGCCACACCAGGCTCATCGCATCGCGCAGGTCCGGCAGGCGCTGCCACACCGGCAGCAATCCGGCCTCGGTGTAATCGTGCGCGTCCTCGCGCAGCTCGGCGTTGACGCTGGCCCGCGCCACCGCGCCGAGAAAACCGATGCCACCGGCCAGGCGTTCGCCATGGGCCTGGCGCCAGGCCTTCCACGCTGTATCGAAATTGCCCACCAGCGCCATCGAAAACGCCATCAGCTGCGCCACCGGCCACTCGATCCAGCCCAGCAGGCGCTGTGCCAGCGCAAGCGGCTCCACCGGCACGCGTGCGCGCATGGGGCTTTTCGCCATCAATGCCAACAGGCGATAGCCCAGCGCACCGACCGGGCCCAGCAGCAGGAACCAGAACAGCACCGCGAACCAGCGCCGCAGCGCGTTGAACACCGTTGCTTCCACCAGCGACGGCACATCCTCGCGCAGGCTGCCACCGGCCGCCTGCAGGTTGCGCACCGCTGCCTGCCGCGTCGCTGCATCATCGGCGTCGATGATCGCTTCGATATCGCGATCCAGGTCGCGCGGTCCCCAACACCAGGCCAGCACCGCCACGCCCAGCAACAGCGACGGCAGGCCGAACAGCACCCCGCGCAGCAACCACGCCAGCAGCGCCATCAGCAGCAGCGGCGGCAGCAGCGCCAGCGCCACCCCTACCGGTCCCTGCCAAGCCTTGCCACCGCGCGCATCCAGCCAGCCCAGCCATCGCCGGAAGCCGTCGAAACGGCGCAGCGAGGCGGCAGCGGCCGGGGCTACATGGCCCAGGGCCAGTGCCACCAGCACGGCGGCCAGAGTGGTGAACATGGCAGGTCTCCCTACGAAATAGAACGCTCGGCGTCGCTACCTTACCTGTCGCAGCAACGCCCTCCGCGGTGACCGGCACTGTAACCCGGGCCGTGTTCAGGTGGCGGCAATACAGGCGCCGCCGCCGGCCAGGCTCAGCCCTTCTGCTGCCGGTACCAGTGTTCGATCAGCCCGCGCGAAATCGAGATCGGCGGCGACAGGCGGATGCCCTGGCCATCGTCCTCGACATCGCGGGCCAGCGCCGCGCCCACCTCGTCGGCACTGAACCAGCGCGCGTCTTCCAGCTCACCGTCCACGGTGGGCAGGTCGTCCTGCGCCTGGGCACGGAAACCGACCATCAGCGCGCCCGGGAACGGCCAGGGCTGCGAGCCGAGGTACTGGCACGCGATCACCCGCACCTTGCTCTCCTCGTGCACTTCGCGCACCACGGTCTGCTCGAAGGTCTCGCCGGGTTCGACGAAACCGGCCAGCACCGAGTAACGACGCGGTGCCCAGTTCGACTGCCGGCCCAGCAGCAGCCGGCCCTGGTTTTCCACGGCGACGATCACGGCGGGATCGACCCGCGGGTAGTGCTCGGTGGAACACTGCGCGCAACGGCCGACGAAGCCGCCACGGGCAAATGCCACAGCACCACCGCACACGCCGCAGAAGCGGGTGCGCGAATGCCAGTAGGACATGCCGCGGGCATAGCTGAAAGCGGTCGCATCGGCCATCGACCACAGCAGGGCGGCCTGGCGCAGGTCGAGGCGGCGCGGAGCGGTGACGGTGACATTGGTGGCTTCGACCGAGAACCAGGCCTGCTCGCCACGCAGGCCGAGGAAGATCGCGGCCCCCGGGCCACCACCGATGTCGGCGCCGGTCAGCGCCAGCGGCTGGTCGTCATCGCCAGTGAAGGCGCTGCCGTCCTGATCGAGCACGAGAATGCGCGCGCCCGGCCACAGGCGCGCCAGTGCATCGGCATCTTCGCGCAGGGCATCGGCGCGCTCCAACGGTTCACCAACGAAGGCGAAACCGGAAAGCGGCGAAGGAGTATTGGGCATCCGCCAAGCGTGCCGCCAATCGATGCGGGTGGCAAGGTCGGCGCTGTGCGCAATCTGCTGTTGTGGGCATGGAGGCACAGAGCATCCACGCATGGCGTGGATCTACTGATCCGCTCTGGTAGGTGCCAACCGTGGTTGGCACATCCTGGCCACAGGGCTCTTACATGCTGAAGCTGCTGCCGCAGCCGCAGGTGGTCTTCGCGTTCGGGTTGCGGATCACGAACTGGGCACCGGTCAGGCTCTCGGTGTAATCCACCTCGGCGCCCATCAGGTACTGCAGGCTCAGCGGGTCGACCAGCAGGGTCACCCCGCTGGTCTGTACCGCCAGGTCATCCTCGGCGCGGTTCTCGTCGAACTCGAACCCGTACTGGAAGCCCGAACAGCCACCGCCTTCGATATACACGCGCAGGGCCAGGTCGGGGTTGCCCTCTTCCTGGATCAGGGATTTGACCTTGGCGGCCGCCGACTCGGTGAAGTTCAGCGGGCGCTCCAGCGACTGGTAATCGGGCGCGGCAACCGGGGTGGCGCCGGGCAGGGAGACTAGCGTGCTCATGCCGTCAGCATGGGGGTGCCGACGATGGCTTTCAAGCCATCGCCTCGGCCAGCTTGCGGCGTGCGGCGGTGTCACCCTTGCTGCCATTGGCCTCATCGCCTTCCGGGGCCGGCAGGGCAGCCATCGGGGCGCTGGCATGGATCAGGCGGCCGTTCAGCTGGGCGCCCGCATTCATCTCCACCACCTGGTAGTGGACGTTGCCATTGACCCTTGCGCTCGGGGTCAGCTCGACCTTCTCGGTGGCGTGCACGTCGCCGTCCAGGCGGCCACTGATGACCACCACCTGGGCGCGGATCTCACCCTCGATCACGCCATGCTCGGCGACCGTCAGGGTCGCACCACTGGCGCCTTCGGCGGCGATCACCTTGCCGTGGATGCGGCCTTCCACATACAGGCCCCCACTGAATTCCACATCACCCCGGATCACCACCTGGTTGCCGATCAGGGCATCCACCACCAGCTGGCCTTCACGGTTGGATTTGCTGCTTCCGAACATCTGCCTACTCCCCTTTGGCGGCCGGCGCACCGGCCTGTTTCCAGTCGAATACCTGGGTGGTACCCCCCGTACCACTCCCCAATGTCACCCGCACGCGTTGCGGGGTGAAGTCAGCCGGCAGCATCACGCTGCCGGTGAGCTGCTGGAAGTACCGGAACGAGTAATCCTGTCCCGGTACCTTGCTGCGCTGGTGCAGGTCATCCCAACTGATCGTGGCCAGCTTGCCGTTCTTGACGCCTTCCACGGTGAAACGCATCTGCCCCTGGCTGATGGCGCCGCGGTTGAGGTTCTGGGTCAGCACGGCGGTGTACTGCCAGGTGCCGGCCGTTTCCGGGCTGAACTCGATCGAATGGGTATTCAGGCCCTTGCGCTGGCTGGTGGAGCCCACCAGTCGCTCATAGAAGGCGACGTCGGCGCGCAAGCCGGCGATCTCTTCATCGCGCTCGGCCAGCGAGGATTGCACCTCGGTGTTGGCGGCGCGGCTGATGCGGTCGGAGGCTTCCAGCGTGGCCTGCTTCTGGCGCAGTTCGGTCAGCTGCGCCTGCAGCGTCTCGGCGCGCTTCTCGGCGGCCTGCAGGCGCTGGCCCTGGGCGTCGCGCGGCGTGGCCATCCAGCAGCCACCCAGCACCGCCAGCACCAGGCTGAGCAGCCAGATGCCGCCGATCACCAGCAGGCGGCGACGGTCGGCCGGCGGTTGCGGCGCGCCGGGCAGGCGGACCTGCACGCGCATGGGAGGACGGTTGGTCATGGGTGGATTCCGGGGCATCGCGAGGGCGACACCGATACGGCCCCTGTGGCAAACGACGGGCTAGTGTATGACAGGACGGGTGGGTTTCCTGCGCAATGGCGAGCCACCGTCTGTGGCGTTCAGGCACGCCATCGTCGATAGTGTGGCCCCCTGCACAGTTCCGTCGCCGGAGCATCGCCATGACCGAAGCCCATCTGTTCGTGATCGGCATCCTGCTGGCCTGGCTGGCCGGCATCCGCGTCTACCTCACCGTGTTCGGCGTCGGCCTGGCCGGCCTGCTCGGCTGGGTCGACCTGCCGCCGGCCCTGCAGGCCACTGAATCGTGGTGGGTGCTGGGCACTTCGGCGGCGCTGGCCGTGACCGAGTTCTTTGCCGACAAGATCCCCGGTGTGGACTCGGTCTGGGATCTGGTACAGACACTCGCGCGCGTGCCTGCCGGCGCCTTCCTTGCCGCTGCCACGCTGTCGCCGGACGGCCAGCTGGGCACCGGTGCGCTTGCCGCCGGCGCCGGTGTCGCGCTGGCCAGTCATGGCCTGAAGGCCGGCACCCGCGCCCTGCTGAACACCTCGCCGGAACCGGCCAGCAACTGGGTCGCGTCCGCTGCCGAAGACACCGTGGTGATCGGCGGCCTGGCACTGGCGCTGGCGCACCCGTGGATCGCGCTGATCGTGGTGCTGGCCTGCAGCCTGGCCGGCGCGCTGCTGGTGTGGCTGGTCTGGCGCACCTTGTGGAAAGGCGTGCGCTGGCTGGCGCGCGGCGCATCGGCAGCACCGCCGGGGCACACCGGCACCGGTTGAGCACCGGGCTTGTCGCATAATGGACGCGAACACCAGGAGCACCGATGGCCGCAAACGAATCCCCCGCGGGCGCCCGCCCGGGACGCGCTGAAACCCCTCCGGCCGATCATTGGCAACGCTGGAGCGCCGAGACGGCCAGCAGCGCTCCGGCCGCACCCGCAGCAGTCACGCCACAGGGTGCCGCCGCCGATGCCCCGGCCATCCACAGCGCACCACCGCCGCTTCCCGGTCCGGTGGTGCTGGCCGAGGCCGGCAACAACGACCAGGCGCCGCCGCCGTCCGATTCACCGTATCGCGTGCTGATCGTCGAGGACGACCGCGCGCAGGCCCTGTTCGCACAGAGCGTGCTGCACGGCGCCGGCATGCAGGCGATCGTGCACAGCGATGCCGACGGTGCGCTGCAGGCGATCAAGGAGCATCGCCCTGACCTGATCCTGATGGACCTGCACCTGCCCGGCCTGGACGGCATGCGTCTGACCGCGCTGATCCGCCAGCAGCCCGGCCTGCAGCTGCTGCCGATCGTGTTCCTCAGCGGGGACCCGGACCCGGAACGCCAGTTCGAGGTGCTCGACAGTGGCGCCGATGACTACCTGAGCAAGCCGATCCGTCCGCGCCACCTGATCGCCGCCGTGGCCAACCGCATCCGCCGCGCACGTGCGCAGGCCGCGACCCTGCCCGGTGCCACCGGCGCACCGGCCACCAGCAACCCGGAAACGGGGTTGCCGACGCGTCATCACGTGCTGCAGCAGCTCAACGCCGCACTCGCCCACCGCGACCGGGGCGGTGTGCTGTTCGTGGAGGTGTCCAGCGCGCTGGGACTGCGCGAGCGCTATGGCTATGCAGCCTTCGAGCGCCTGATGGTGCAGGCGGGGCAGCGCCTGGCGGAAGCCGGCCACCCGCACCTGCTGGCACGCCTGAATGACAACAGTTTCCTGCTGCTCGTACGCAATACCGACGAGGACAGCCTGGAAGGCATCGCCGCAACGCTGCGCGAGCAGTTGTCGGCGCGCGCCTTCGTGATCCGCGACGACGAATCCGTGCACCTGCGCGGCGTGGTCGGCTACGCGCCGCTGTCGTCCGGCTTCGAGGATGCCAACAGTGCGCTGGAGGCCGTCGAACGCACCACGCTGCAGGCACGCCTGCTCAGCGCCGGCGTGGCAGGCCACGTGCACCGCGACGTGATCAGTGAGCAGGAGCACCTGGCGTTGCTGGAAGGCCAGCTGGAACTGGCCTACCAGCCGATCGTCGCTGTGGCCGGTGGCAACACCGCGCAGTACCAGCTGCTGCTTCGCCTGCGCCAGGCTGACGGCACGGTGCTGGCAGCCGGCCAGGTGATCCCGGCCGCGGAAGCCGCCGGGCGCATCGCCGACCTTGACCAGCAGGTGATGGATCATGCGCTGGGCCTGCTGGACCTGTACCGGCACGCGACGCAACCGCTGAACCTGTTCGTTTCGCAGTCACTGCGCACCCTGCAACGCGATGCGTTCGCGGATTGGCTGCTGGAATCGCTGCAGCAGCGCGACCTGCCCGGCAGCGCGCTGGTGATCGACGTGCGCCTGCCCGACGCGCTGATCCATGCCGTGCCGCTACAGCAGTTCTGCCAGCGCATGGCCGGCGCCGGCGTGCGCTTCTGCCTGAGCCAGTTCGAGCCCGGGGGCGAGGCTGACGCGTTGCTGGGCCAGCTGCCGTTGTCGTTCGTGCGCATGGCCGCACGCTTCTCCAGCAGCCATGCCAACCCCGCCACACGCGAAGAACTGCGCAAGGCGATCGAACGGGCACATGCAGAAGGGTTGCAGATCATCGGCCAGCAGATCGAGGATCCGCAGGCTGCAGCCGCGATGTGGGTCGGCGGGGTCGATTACATCCAGGGCAACATGGTGCAGTCGGCCGGCAGCGACCTGAACTTCGACTTCCACAACGCGGTGCTCTGACATGCCGCTGTGGGGCGCGCTGCTGGTTGCCCTTGCTGCGGCCGCCATGGCGCTGCTGTTGGGCCTGCGCCTGCGCACGCGCAGCCGCGCACTGGCCCAACTGCGGCGCGAGCACAGCGCGCTGGCCGCCGAGCGTGACCAGCTGCGCCACACCACCGAACGCCAGGGCCAGCTGGAACAACAGCTGCTGCAGGCCAAGCAGGCCGCCGAAGCGGCGGTGCTGGCCAAGGGCGAGTTCCTGGCCACGATGAGCCACGAGATCCGCACGCCGCTCAACGGCATCCTGCCAATGCTGGAGCTGATCGCGCGTGGGCCGCTGGGCGAGGACCAGCGGCAGATGCTGGCTACCGCCTCGGCCAGCTCGCAACAGTTGCTGCGCATCGTCGACGACATCCTCGATTACTCACGGCTGGAAGCGCAGGCACTGGAACTGGAGATCACCAGTTTCAATCTGCGTGACCTGCTTGATGGCGTCGTGCAGCTGATGCAGCGCGCGGCCGATTCCAAGGGCCTGTCGCTCGACCTGCAGCTGGATCCCTCCGTGCGCCTGCCGGTGCGCGGCGACCCGGTGCGCCTGCGCCAGGTGCTGAGCAACCTGCTGGCCAACGCGATCAAGTTCACCGCGCGCGGCCAGGTGCAGTTGCGCGTGCAACGGCTGGGCGAAGGTCCTGCACAACACCAGCTGCGCTTCGAGATCATCGACACCGGCATCGGCATCGATGCGGCCCTGCAGGCTCGCCTGTTCCAGTCCTTCAGCCAGGCCGACGCCTCCACCACCCGCATCTACGGCGGCACCGGCCTGGGCCTGGCCATCTGCAAGCGCATCATCGACCTGATGCACGGGCGCATCGGCGTGCAGTCCACGCCGGGCCACGGTGCGACATTCTGGTTCGAGATCCCGCTGTTGAAGGTGCCCGGCGACCTGCCGGCAATGGCGCGCACGCCGGCCCCGCTGCTGCTGTTCAGTACCGATGCGATCCTGCAGGCGCGCATCGAGCGCATCGCGGCCCATCATGGACTGCAGGTGCATGCGCTGGCGCAGGCCAACGCCGTGGTCGAGCGCCTGCGCGCGGCACCACGGCCGGCGCAGCCGGCTCCGGCCTGGCTGCTGGTCGATGCACGCGCGCGCCGCATCGGCGAAGTGACCCTGCAGCAGGCGTTGGCCGAGCGTGGCGAGGACGACGCGCTGCAGGTCCTGTGGCTGCAGGACGATGCTCTTCCGGCACGCCCGCGCCAGCGTCAGCTACCCGCGCACTTTGATGACGCCGCACTGCATGCGCTGCTGGCTGCACCGGCCGCGCCTGCGCGCCCTGCCGCGTTGCTGGCCAATGTCGAAGAGGGGCAGCCCACGCCCCCGCTGCCGCCCTTGCACCTGCGGGTGCTGCTGGTGGAGGACAACACAGTCAACCGGATGGTGGCCGAGCATCTGCTGCGCGTGTTCCAGTGCGAGGTGCGCAACGCCACCGATGGCGAGCAGGCGCTGACCGCCCTTCGCGAAGGCGGCGTGGACGTGGTGCTGATGGATTGCCAGATGCCGGTGCTGGACGGCTACGCCGCCACGCGCCACTGGCGTGCGGAAGAAGCAGAAACCGGGCGCGCGCGGCTGCCGATCATCGCGATGACCGCCAATGCCATGGCCGGGGATCGCGAGCGCTGCCTGCAGGCCGGCATGGACGACTACCTGTCCAAGCCGATCGCACGCACCACGTTGCATGCGCTGTTGAAGCGCTGGGGGGACGGTAAGGCTGCATCACCTGCACGGCCTTCTGCAGAGCCGGGCCATGCTCGGTTGACGGCCAATAGCAGTCGCGCTCCATCAGCCGAGCATGGCTCGGCTCTACAAGACGACGACAGCCGAGTCGGCTCCAAGCCACAGCCGGTGCTTGACCGCGATGTGCTGGACGAACTGCACGCGGTGATCGGCGACACCGCCTTCCAGATCATCACGGTGTTCCTGGACGATGCACCGGCCATGGTGCAGCAGCTGCAGCAGGCCGCGCAGGGCAGCGACGAGCCGCGCCTGCAGGCAATCGCCCACAGCCTGAAGTCATCGAGTGCGAACGTGGGGGCATTGTCGCTGTCGGCGGTGGCGCAGCGGATCGAACACGAGGCCCGCAGCGGCAGCGTGCAGCGCCCCGCCGTGGCGGTAGCGCTGCTGGTTGCCGAATTCGCCCGGGCACGCGTGGCGCTGACGGGCTACCTGGCACAGCATCGCGCCGGCCAGGCCGGCTGACTTACTCTTCCAGCTTGCTCAGCAGGTACTTCGGCTCGCCGATGCGCTCGATCAGGTCCAGCTGGGTTTCCAGCCAGTCGATGTGCTCTTCTTCCGAGTCGAGGATCTTCACGAACAGCTGGCGGCTGACGTAGTCACCGACCGAATCGGAATAGGCCACGGCCTCGCGCAGGGTCACCACGCCGTCGCGTTCCAGCGACAGGTCGCACTGCAGGATCTCGGTCGGGTTCTCGCCGATGCGCAGCTTGCCCAGCGCCTGGAAGTTCGGCAGGCCTTCGAGGAACAGGATGCGGTCGGCGAGCATGTCGGCATGCTTCATCTCGTCGATCGATTCCTTGTACTCGTGTTCGGCCAGCTCCTTGATGCCCCAGTTCTTCAGCATCTTGGCGTGCAGGAAGTACTGGTTGATCGCGGTCAGCTCGTTGTAGAGGACCTTGTTGAGGAATTCGATGACCTTGGTGTCGCCCTTCATGGGGATGCTCCTGCACGCTGAAAACGCAGGCACTTTAGCGCCTTGCGCGCAGTCGTGAAGGAACGCGAATCGTGCGCATTGGCCTGTGCGGCCGCACGTGAAGGATGCGGAAGCGCGGCGTCAACGCGCCGCGAAAGAGACGATCAGGCGACCTGGGCCAAACCGAGGACCGGCAGCGGCAGATCGTGGGTGGCGCGCGCCTTGGCCAGCAGATCGCCGGCCATGTCCAGGCAGGAACCACAGGTAGCGCCACAACCGGTACGCATCGTCAGCTCGGCCACCGTGCTGACGCCATGGCTGGCGGCTTCGCGGATCTGGTGATCGGTGACTCCGTTGCAGATGCAGACGTACACAGGCGTGAACCGGGCTGACAGGCCAGGAGTGGCCTGTTGGCTATTCCAATGGAAACGAGAATGGTTGTCAATCAGAGACCTGAACCATTCTCGATAACGTTCAGCCGTTCACGTCGCCGGACCATCGCCGGTGGCCTTCTTCGGCCAGTAGCCGCGGGTCCGCGGGCGCTTGCGTGGGCGGTCATGCCCGGCGGTATGGCCTGGCATCCAGGCCTCGGCGGCACTCTTGGGCATGGCGGTCACGCCCTGCCCGGCCACTCCGCGCGCCAACGGCGCCAGGTGTCGCAGGGCACGCGCATAGACGCCACGCTTGAACATCACCACGTGCTCCACCGGGTACCAGAAGTCCACCCAGCGCCAGTGGTCGAACTCGGGCGAATCGGTATGGTCCAGCTGCACATGCGATTCATCGCCGGTCAGGCGCAGCAGGAACCAGACCTGCTTCTGGCCGATGCAGACCTGCCGCTCGTTGCGGCGGATGGCCCGCGCCGGCAGCTTGTAGCGCAGCCAGCCGGGTGTCGCCCCGAGCACTTCCACATGCTCAGGCAGCAGGCCGGTCTCTTCCTGCAGTTCACGATACATGGCCTCGACAGGCGTCTCGTCGGTGTTCATGCCACCCTGCGGGAACTGCCAACCGTCCCGGCGCACACGTCGTGCCCAGAACACCTGGCCGTCCTGCCGCATCAGCACGATGCCGACGTTCGGTCGATAGCCGTCCGGATCGATCACGATGCGGACTCCTAAGAAAATCTACTGGTTGGGACTATCCCATGCCCTCTGTCGGCCCACAAGCACGACACAAAAGTGTTGACAGGGACGATACACATCCGCAGAATAGCGGGCTCACCAAGGCTATGTAGCTCAGCCGGTTAGAGCACAGCACTCATAATGCTGGGGTCGGTGGTTCGAGTCCACCCATAGCCACCACACTGAAAATCAAGTTGTTTTCCAGTGTGAAAAGTGAGAAAATAGTTGCACGTTTTGCCCCGTCGCCAAGCGGTAAGGCACCTGACTCTGACTCAGGCATTCGGTGGTTCGAATCCATCCGGGGCAGCCAAATTAAAAGCAAAAGGCCAGATCGAAAGATCTGGCCTTTTGCGTTTAATCTGGTCGCGCATTCCACCTTATCCCCGCGCCTGTCGGCGCACCCCCTTGAACATCAAGGGGGCTCCCCTCCAGAGAGAGGCCCGGGGTCGGATCCTTTTCCAAAGGAAAGGGCTCTGACCCCACCCCTTCCGAGATGCGAAACCATGGGTAGTGCCGGCCGCTGGCCGGCAACCCGGAAATGCACCCCCCCGAAACGACAAAAGCCCGGCCGAAGCCGGGCTTTTGTTTTTCCATCCAGCGGGCTCCCGAAGGAGCCCAACCAGGCGCGGTAAATCAGCGCTTGGAGAACTGGGTGGCGCGGCGGGCCTTGTGCAGACCGACCTTCTTACGCTCGACTTCACGGGCGTCACGGGTCATGAAGCCAGCCTTGCGCAGCTCGGACTTCAGGGTTTCGTCGTACTCGACCAGAGCACGGGCGATGCCCAGACGGATCGCACCGGCCTGGCCGGTGGTGCCGCCGCCAGCGGCGGTGACCAGGATGTCGAAGCTTTCGGTGTTCTTGGTCAGCTCGAGCGGCTGGCGCACGATCATGCGCGCAGTCTCACGACCGAAGAACTCGTCCAGCGGACGGCCATTGACGGTGATGTTGCCCGAACCCTTGCGCAGGAACACGCGAGCGGTGGAGGACTTGCGGCGGCCAGTGCCGTAGTTTTGAGTGATAGCCATGATTAGATATCCAGAACCTGCGGCTGCTGTGCGGCGTGCGGATGCTCAGTGCCGGCGTAGACCTTGAGCTTGCGGTACATCTGGCGACCCAGCGGGCCCTTCGGCAGCATGCCCTTGACGGCGATCTCGATCACGCGCTCCGGGTGGCGCTCCAGCGCCTGTGCCAGGGATTCGGTCTTCAGGTTGCCGATGTAACCAGTGAAACGGTGATACATCTTGTCCTGCAGCTTCTTGCCGGTGACGGCAATCTTTTCTGCATTGATGACGACCAGGTAGTCGCCGGTATCAACGTGCGGGGTGTAGACCGGCTTGTGCTTGCCACGCAGACGGCGGGCCAGCTCGGTGGCGAGACGGCCCAGGGTCTTGCCCTCGGCGTCGACGAGGTACCAGTCGCGCTGGACGGTCTCGTTCTTGGCAGTGAAAGTGCTCATGAAGAACTCTAGGTTAGGTCGGGCTCATTGCGGCGAAAGGCTCGCCGGAACTCTGCCACGCGTTGTGAAAAGGTGAAGCGTAAGAGGTGGGATTGTACTCACCTTGCAGGGCTCGCGCAACCCGCACCCAAGGCCGGGTTGGCAGGGGCGCGGGGCCGGGCGAGAATCGGGGGTCTTCCGCCCCACCGTGTACCGCCATGACCGTGCCCCGCCAGATCACCCCGCTGGACCACCTGCTGACCGAGGCGCAGCGCGCCCTGGACACGGTGTTCGGCAACCCGCCGGCGGCCCGCCCCTACCCGGCCGCGGACACGGGTGAGCCGGGCATGGACAGCGCCGAACGTCGCCACGCGGCCGGGCTGATGCGGATCAACCACGTCGGCGAGGTCTGCGCGCAGGGCCTGTACTTCGGCCAGGCCGCCGTGGCCCGCGACCCGGCCACGCGTGAACACCTGCTGGAAGCGGCCCAGGAAGAGACCGACCACCTGGCCTGGTGCGCCGCCCGGCTGGGCGAACTGGACAGCCGGCCCAGCCTGTTCAACCCGCTCTGGTATGCCGGCAGCTACACCATCGGCACCCTGGCCGGGCTGCGTGGCGACGGCTGGAACCTGGGCTTCGTGGTCGAGACCGAGCGCCAGGTGGAGGCGCACCTGGACGAGCATCTGGTTGACCTGCCGGCCGGTGACCTGCGCAGCCGCGCGGTCATCGCCGTGATGAAGGACGACGAGGCCCGCCATGCGGAGCACGCCGAACAGGCCGGCGCACGCCGCCTGCCATTCCCGATCCCCGGCGTGATGGCAGTGGCCTCCAAGGTGATGAAGACCATCGCCTACCGCATTTGAAGGGTTGCCCGCACCAACGGTGCGGGCCTACCAAGAGGTGCGGTGGGGCCCGACCGTTGGTCGGGCCATCAATCAGTTCGGCGAGACCAGCTTCAGGCCGATCACACCCGCCACGATCAGGCCCACGCAGGCCAGGCGGGCCGGCGATGCGCTGTCGTTGAACAGGTAGATGCCCAGCACCGCCACGCCCATGGCGCCGATACCGGTCCAGATCGCGTAGGCCGTGCCGACCGGGATGCTCTTCATCGCCTGGCTCATCAGGTACAGGCTGATCAGCGCGGACACCACCGTGGCAACGGTGGGAAGGGGTTTGCTGAAGCCTTCGGAGTACTTCATTCCGAGGGCGAAACCGATCTCGAACAGGCCGGCCAGCAGCAGGTAGATCCAGGGCATGGGTGGGGGCTCCTTACCTTTTTTTGAGAAAAACGAAACGGCCCGGTGTTTTCACACCGGGCGTGGGTCGGTACATCACCGTGGAACCATGCCGCCTGCGCGACACCAGTTCCACGGGGCGGGTCGTCCCGCCTGGGCGGCGATGCCTGCGGGCATCGCGCATGGGGCTTACTCGGACAGGTTCCGGCCGTGGAACAGCTCTTCGATCTCGCGCTTGAGCAGCGCCTCGATCTTCATGCGTTCCTTGAACGACAGGTTCTTGGCCTTTTCCTCGAACAGGTACTGGTCCAGGTCGAAGTCCTTCAGGTGCATCTTCGTGTGGAAGATGTTCTCCTGGTAGACGTTGACGTCGAACATCTCGTAACGCGACTTGATGTTCTTGGCTAGGAAGTTCTGGATCGAGTTGATCTTGTGATCGATGTAGTGCTTCTTGCCCTTCACATCGCGGGTGAAGCCACGGACGCGGTAGTCCATGATCACGATGTCCGACTCCAGACTCTCGATCAGGTAGTTCAGCGCCTTCAGCGGCGAAATGACGCCACAGGTAGCCACATCGATGTCGGCGCGGAAGGTCGCGATACCTTCCTGCGGGTGCGTTTCCGGATAGGTGTGCACGGTGATGTGCGACTTGTCCATGTGCGCGACCACTGCGTCGGGAATCAGCTCCTTGCCGGCCTGCTTCTTGTCGATCACCGGTTCTTCGGAGATCAGGATGGTCACCGAGGCACCCTGCGGATCGTAGTCCTGGCGGGCCACGTTCAGGATGTTGGCGCCGATGATCTCGGCGACATCGGTCAAGATTTGAGTCAGCCTGTCGGCGTTGTACTCTTCATCGATGTATTCAATGTAACGCTGACGCTCCTCTTCGGTGCGCGCGTAACACACGTCATAGATGTTGAAGCTCAGCGCCTTGGTGAGGTTGTTGAAACCCTGCAGCCTCAGGCGAGGCAACGGCTTGACCACGGCGGTCGATTCCTGTGTAAGAAGGGAAAGGGTGAATTATGGGGCAAACTGTCCCCGGGGGGAACGTGAAGACCGCTCACATCTGGCACACTGTTTGCCCTTAACAATTGCGCTGGTTAAGCTCCGCTATCGACCCCGTGAATCCGTTCATGCGCAGAGGGAGCGCTCCTATCGTGTCAACCGTGCGCCTAGCTAGCAGTCCACTGGCCCTGGATATCGCCACAATCGATCGTTTCCTGGCGCACAGCCACAGGCGGCGATACCCCACCCGTACCGACGTCTTCCGACCCGGTGACCCGGCGGGAACCCTGTATTACGTCATCAGCGGCTCGGTTTCGATCATGGCCGAGGAAGATGACGATCGCGAGCTGGTACTGGGCTACTTCGGTGCCGGCGAGTTTGTCGGCGAGATGGGCCTGTTCGTTGAATCGGACCGCCGCGAGGTGATCCTGCGGACCCGTACCGCCTGCGAGCTGGCCGAAATCAGCTACGAGCGCCTGCACCAGCTGTTCCTCGGCCCGCTGTCGGCCGATGCCCCGCGCCTGCTCTACGCGCTGGGCCAGCAGATCTCCAAGCGCCTGCTCGACACCAGCCGCAAGGCCAGTCGCCTGGCGTTCCTGGACGTCACTGACCGGATCGTGCGCACCCTGCACGACCTGGCGCAGGAGCCGGAGGCGATGAGCCACCCGCAGGGCAGCCAGCTGCGCGTCTCGCGGCAGGAACTGGCCCGTCTGGTGGGCTGCTCGCGCGAAATGGCTGGCCGCGTGCTGAAGAAGCTGCAGACCGACGGCCTGCTGCATGCACGTGGCAAGACCGTGGTGCTGTACGGCACCCGTTGAGCAACCGGTGGGTGCGGACCTTGGTCCGCACTCCTTCGCGCGCTAGGCTCGGTGCATGGAACTGAGCAGCGAATTCTGGTGGTTCATCCTCATCGGCCTCGGCGCGCAGCTGGTGGACGGCGCGCTGGGCATGGCGTTCGGCCTGGTGTCCTCGTCGGTGATGCTGAGCATGGGCCTGCCGCCGGCGCAGGTCAGCGCCAGCATCCACACTGCGGAAGTGTTCACCACCGGCGCCTCGGGTGTGTCGCACCTGGCAGCCGGCAATGTCGATAAGCGCCTGTTCCTGCGTCTGGCCCTGCCCGGCGCAGTGGGCGGCGCCGTGGGCGCCTACGTGCTCACCCAGATCCCCGGCGACATCATCCGGCCACTGATCTACCTCTACCTGCTGGTGCTGGCCATCATCATCCTGGCCCGCGCGGCCGGGCGCTGGATGCCCCAGGGCGAGATCCGTCGGGTGCCGGTGCTGGGCTTCTTCGCCGGCCTGCTCGACGCCAGCGGCGGCGGCGGCTGGGGCCCGGTGGCCACCTCCACCCTGCTCGCCCGCGGCGGCCAGGCGCGTACCACCATCGGTACGGTCAACGCGGCCGAGTTCATCGTCACCCTGACCATCTCGGCCACCTTCCTGCTGTCGATGGGCGTGCAGCACCTGCAGATCGTCGCCGGCCTGCTGATCGGCGGCATGATGGCCGCGCCGGTGGCGGCGATCCTGGTCAAGCGGGTGAAGGAGCGCTGGGTGCTGGTGGCCGTCGGCGTGCTGGTGCTGGGCATCAGCCTGTTCCAGATCGGCCACGCGGTGTACGGGCACCTGTACCGCTGAGCGCAAGGACCTGTAGAGCCGAGCCATGCTCGGCTGCTCCTGGCGGGAAAGCAGTCGAGCACGGCTCGACTCTACAAAGGCAGCCGAGCATGGCCCGACTCTACAACAGGCTCGAATCAGCCTTGTCGCCACCGCGGTCCACGCAGCCCCAGTTGAGGATGCGGGTGCCCGCCGGCAGCACGCGGCGGAAGAAGTCCACCCTGCCCGGCTTCGGGTTCACCACCACCGGCGCTTGGCAGCCAGCAGCAGCGGCAGGTCGGCGGTGCTGTCGGAATAGGCGATGTCGATGTCGCCGTAGCCGCGCTCGCGCAGCATGCGCATCTTCTCTTCATTGTGGCAGTGGCGGGTCGGGCCGACGCCGCCCAGCCGCGGGCCGACCTCGGTACCGATCACCGGCACGTCCTGATGGGCGACGAAGGCCAGGATCGCGCGCGCAAGTTCCGGCGGTGCGCCTGTAGCCACCACCACGCGGTCCCCCTTGGCACGGTGCGCGGCGAACACCTCCAGCGCCTGCGGCAGCAGCTTGGCGCGCATCTGCGCCTCGTTGCGCAGCACGTAGGCGTCGATCACCTTGTTGAAATCGCGCGCACGGTGCAGGCCGAAACTGCCGATCCACACATAGACCGAAATACCCGTTCGACGGGTCGGCAGCATCGCCACCAGCGGCCCGGCGATCGGGGTGACCAGCAGCGCCGCCAGCATCCGCAGCGGATTACGCTTGATCAGCGAGGCGAACAGGTGGGTGCCCGAATCGCCGTCGTACAGGGTGTGGTCGAAGTCGAAGACCACCAGCGGCGCATCCTCGCGCGGCGTTGGATAGTGCGTTTTCATGCCGCGAAGAATAGCTGACGCAGGCCCTCGCCCGGCTCTTCCACGCGCATGAAGGCCTCGCCCACCAGGAACGAGTGGATGCCGGCGTCGCGCATCAGCGCCACGTCCTGCGGGCCGAGGATGCCGCTCTCGGTGACCAGCAGGCGATCACGCGGCACCGCCTTCTGCATGTCCAGCGTGGTCTGCAGCGACACCTCGAAGGTGCGCAGGTTGCGGTTGTTGATGCCGATCATCGGCGCCGGCACCTGCAGCGCACGCTCCAGCTCGTCGATGTCGTGCACTTCCACCAGCACATCCATGCCCAGCGACATCGCCAGTTCGGACAGCGTGGCCAACTGCGTGTCGTCCAGCGCGGCGACGATCAGCAGGATGCAGTCGGCGCCCAGCACGCGCGCCTCGTACACCTGGTAGGCGTCGATCACGAAGTCCTTGCGCAGCACCGGCAGCGTGCAGGCGTCACGGGCCTGCTGCAGGTAGGCATCGGCACCCTGGAAGAAGTCCACATCGGTCAGCACCGACAGGCAACTGGCGCCGCCGAACTCGTAGCTGACGGCGATGTCGGCCGGGCGGAAATCCGGGCGGATCACGCCCTTGGACGGGCTGGCCTTCTTCACCTCGGCGATCACCGCCGGGTCGCCGTTGGCCACCGCCGCCTGCAGCGCGCGCACGAAGCCACGTACCGGCGGGGCGCTGGCCACGGCGGCCTGCAGGTCCTCGAGGGGACGCTGGGCACGGCGCTGGGCCACTTCTTCGGCCTTGCGGGCCAGGATCGTCTGCAGGATGTCGCTCATCGTCGTCGGTTCAATGCGGGGGCGGTGAGGACGGCCATTATCGGCCATCGAGGGGGTCGGGCTGAACCGCGCGCTCAGGCTACCAGCGCGCGGGTGGTGTCAACGTACTGCTGCAGGCGCTGACGGGCGCTGCCGTTGGCGATGGCGGCACGGGCGCGGGCCAGGCCATCGCCGATGTCGCTGGCCACGCCGGCCACGTACAGCGCGGCGCCTGCGTTCAGGGCCACGATGTCCAGCGCCGGGCCAGGGGTGTTGTCCAGCACCGCACGCAGCATGGCAATGGACTGCTCCGGGCCATCCACGCGCAGGTTGCGGCTGGCCGACATGGCGATGCCGAAGTCCTCCGGGTGGATCTCGTACTCGCGCACCTTGCCGTCACGCAGCTCGCCGACCAGGGTGCCGGCGCCCAGCGAGATCTCGTCCATGTTGTCGCGGCCCCAGACCACCATGGCGCGCTCGGTGCCCAGCTCGCGCAGCACGCGTGCCTGGATACCCACTAAATCGGGGTGGAACACGCCCATCAGCACCGACGGTGCGCTGGCCGGGTTGGTCAGCGGGCCGAGGATGTTGAAGATGGTGCGCACGCCCATCTCGCGGCGCACCGGCGCGACCACCTTCATCGACGGATGATGGATCGGCGCAAACATGAAGCCGATGCCGGTCTGTTCGATGGCCGCGGCCACCTGCGCCGGCTGCAGCTCGATGGCCGCACCCAGCGCTTCGACTGCATCGGCGCTGCCGGACTTGGACGACACGCTGCGGTTGCCATGCTTGGCCACGCGCGCGCCGGCGGCAGCGGCGACGAACATCGCGCAGGTGGAGATGTTGAAGGTGTGCGAGCCATCGCCACCGGTGCCGACGATATCGACCAGGTGGGTGGTATCGGCCACCGGCACCGCCAGCGCGAACTCGCGCATTACTGTGGCCGCCGCGGCGATCTCATCGATGGTTTCCTTCTTCACGCGCAGGCCGGTGAGGATGGCGGCGGTCATCATCGGCGACACGTCGCCGCGCATGATCTGCCGCATCAGGTCGACCATTTCGTCAAAGAAGATCTCGCGGTGTTCGATGGTGCGTTGCAGGGCTTCCTGGGGGGAGAAGCTCATGGGAATGCTCCTTGGATCAAGCCGCCGGGCGCTGCAGGAAATTGCGCAGCAGGGCGTGGCCGTGTTCGGTGAGGATGGATTCGGGGTGGAACTGCACGCCCTCCACCGGGAACTGGCGATGGCGCAGGCCCATGATCTCTTCGATCGAGCCGTCCTCGTTCTCGGTCCAGGCGGTCACTTCCAGCGCGTCGGGCAGGCTGTGCTTGTCCACCACCAGCGAGTGGTAGCGGGTAGCCTGGTAGCGGTCCGGCAGGCCGGCGAACACGCCCTTGCCTTCATGGCGGATGGGCGAGGTCTTACCGTGCATGATGTTGCCGGCACGGATCACCGTACCGCCGTAGACCTGGCCGATGCCCTGGTGGCCAAGGCACACACCGAGGATCGGCGTGGTCGGGCCCAGGCGCTCGATCAGCGCCAGCGACACGCCCGCTTCGTTGGGCGTGCACGGGCCGGGCGAGATGACGATGCGCTCGGGTTTCTGCGCGGCGATCTCGTCCACGCTCATCGCATCGTTGCGCACCACCTTCACCTCGGCGCCCAGCGTCTGCAGGTACTGCACGAGGTTGTAGGTGAAGCTGTCGTAGTTGTCGATCATCCACAACATGGTCAGGTTCCGTCGCTTATCAGGAAAATGGCGTATACGTTTTCGGTGTAGGTGATGGGGCCGGCTTCGATGGATTCGCGTTCAGCGGGCGCCGGCGCCGAGGCCGGTGCGTAGCTGCCGGTCACCGAGATCCTGTCGAGATACTCACCATCCTCGCCCGGCTGCGGCCATTGCCCGGCCTGGATGCCATAGGCAAAGTTCGGCGCCACATCGGAGATGCTGTACAGGCCGCGCACTTTTGTTCCATAGGCCTTGGCAAGTCCCTGCGCGGACTCGCGGGTCTTGGCCGCGGCCTCGCCCTTGAGCTCGCGGCGCAGCGCGACTTCACCGGAGTAGGTCGGGGCAACGCTGCTGACCTGCACGTTCTCATTGGCCTTCAGTGCGCCCAGCACGTCCTGCATCTGCTTCACGCTGGCGAAGCTGGCGCGCAACTGGCGCGACACCTGGGTACCCATGAAGACCTGCCGGCTCTGCTCATAGCGGGTTGCCGGACCGATCCGCAGGTTGTCCGCACGTACGCTGCCTTCCACCGCCTTGTACTGCTTGAACAGCGCCAGCACGCGGGCAACGTTGTCCTGCACGCGGCGGCGCGCCGCATCCGCGTCCATGTCGGTCTCTTCGATGTTCAACTGCAGGCCGAACCGATCCGGCATCACCACGCGACGCGCCTCGCCCTTCACCAGCAGGTGCGGCTGCGAGGGAATGGTATTGGCCTGCGCCCACGCAGGCGGGGCCATCGTGGCCAGCAGTGACGACCACAGCAATGCGCTCAGCAGCTTCATGCGGTACTCCTTGTCTTGAATGGGAACAGCGGAAGGTGCCGCGGCGTCGGCCACGGCACGGTAGAACTCACAGACCCTTGGCGGCCTGGGCGACGGCGCGGAACAGGGCACGGCCCTTGTTCATCGTCTCGTCCCATTCCTTGTCCGGGTCCGAGTCGTAGACGATGCCGGCGCCGGCCTGCACGTACAGGCGGCCGTCCTTGATCACCGCAGTGCGGATCGCGATCGCGGTATCGGCATCGCCGTGCCAGCCGATGTAGCCGATGCTGCCGGCGTAGACATTGCGCTTGATCGGTTCCAGCTCGCGGATCACTTCCAGCGCGCGGATCTTCGGCGCACCGCTGACCGTACCGGCCGGGAAGGTGGCGCGCAGCACGTCGGCGTAGCTCAAGCCCGGCTGCAGCTGCCCGGTCACTTCGCTGACGATGTGCATGACGTGGCTGTAGCGTTCGATCACGAACTGCTCGCCCACTTCCACGGTACCGGCTTTGGACACGCGGCCGGCGTCGTTGCGGCCCAGGTCGATCAGCATCAGGTGCTCGGCGCGTTCCTTCGGATCGGCCAGCAGCTCGACTTCCAGCGCCTGGTCCAGCTCGGGCGTGGCACCACGCGGGCGGGTGCCGGCGATCGGGCGCACGGTCACTTCTCCGTCCTGCAGGCGCACCAGGATTTCCGGCGAGGAGCCGACCACCTGCAGGTCGCCGACATCGAGGAAGTACATATAGGGCGAGGGATTCAGTGCACGCAGCGCGCGGTACACATCCACCGGGCGCGCCTTGAACGGCACGCTCAGGCGCTGGCTGAGCACCACCTGGAAGATGTCGCCGGCACGGATGTACTCCTTGCTGCGCTGGACCGCATCGACGAAGCCTTCGCGGGTGAAACCGGAAACGAAATCGGACTCGTCCAGCACGTCGCTGTTGAGCGGTGCGGGATAGCCGGCACCCGGTGCGCGCAGCTTGGCGGTCAACGCATCCAGGCGTGCCTGGGCCTGCTCGAAGGCACCGTCGGTACGCGGGTCGGCATGCACGATCAGGTACAGCCGGCCCTTCAGGTTGTCGAACACCGCCAGTTCGTTGGAGTCCAGCAGCAGGATGTCCGGCGTGCCCAGCTCATCGCGGCCAGCCGGCGGGGCCAGGCGCGGCTCGATGTAGCCGATGCACTCGAAACCGAACCAGCCGACCAGACCACCGGTGAAGCCCGGCAGGCCGTCCAGCTTCGGCACCGAGTGGGCGCTGCGCAGCGCCTCGACCTCGGCGAAGGGATCGGCCACTTCGCGGGTTTCCACGACCTGGCTGTCCTCGCGCACGGTCAGGGTGTGCCCATGGAAGGCGTACACGCGACGTGCCGGCAGGCCGATGATCGAGTAACGACCAAAGCGCTCGCCGCCTTCGACGGATTCAAACAGGTAGGTATTGGGGCCGTCGGCGAGCTTCAGATAAACCGAAAGCGGCGTGTCCAGGTCGGACAGCACTTCGCGGACAACGGGAATATGGGTGTGGCCTTCAGCGGCCTGCTGCAGAAACTGAGCGTGCGAGTTCAAGACGACTTTCCTTCCGGGACACAGCGTTATGGGGGCGGACGACGGCAACGGGCCACCATCGCCACCAACGGCGTGCGGAAGAAAGGGTATGCGGGGTCGTCAGGCTGGACACCCCTTGACTGTATCGCAGGATCGGCGGGAGGGGAACCCTGGGAAACTGAACCACGGGACGGGCGGGGCCAGCCACGGGAACCGACGACGCGGACCGGTAGAGTCGACTGTTAGTCGACTTGCGCGCGTAGCGCGGGGTTTTACGCCGTCGGAACGAAAAGCAGTCGACTAACAGTCGACTCTACCTCCCTACCCAGCCAGCAACGGGCAACCGGCCGGCAGGTGCATGCGTACCCGGCCCGGCACGCACTCGATCCGGAAACGCTGGGCCTGCACAGGTTCACCGTCGAGGTTGAGCGTCAACGGGCGCTCGGACTCCACCTGCAGCCACGGCAGCCGCGCGCGCGTTGCCAACTGTTCCAGCGCGGCCTGGGTGCCGGACTTCAGCATCTGGCCGAGCGTGGCCGTGACTTCACCCTCCAGCTCCGGAAGCACGGTCACATCCAGCAACCCATCATCGATCAGTGCCTGCGGACACAGTTGTTGGCCGCCACCGGCCTGGCGACCGTTGCCGATGCCGAGCGCGATGAAATCGCCTTCCCACGCGAAATCCGGGCCCGACAGGCACGCGTGGATCGGCTCGATCCGCCCCAGCTTGGCGATGCCGGTGATCACGTAGGCCAGCCCGCCCAGCATCTTCTTCAAGCCGGCATCGGTCTCCACCGTCACCTGCGTGCCGAAGCCACCGCTGGCGAGATTGGCGCACCACCATTGCGTGCCATCGGCGTCCACGCGCAGAAGATCGATCGCATGCGGCGTCGCCTGCCCGATCAAGGCGAAGGCCTCCTTCGGCTCGGTGGGAATGCCGGCGGCCGTGGCGAAGTCGTTGGCGGTCCCCATCGGAATCAGTGCCAGTGATGGCAGCGCATCCGCTGGTTCCTCACGGTGCGCCAGGGTCTCGGCCACCGCACTGAGCGTGCCATCGCCACCGGCGGCCACGATCACGTCCACACCATGATCGATCGCCTCGGCCACGTAGCGTTCGGCGTCGCCATCCTCCCACGTCACCCGCACTTCCAGTTGCACGCCCTGCCCGCGCCAATGGCCGACGGCGTCGCGCAGGGCGTCATCGCCGGCGGATTTACCGTTGAGGATCAGGCGCCAGCGCGGGGTGGTCATGCAGAGCTTCCAAGTATGCGGTGGCACAGGCTAGCAATGCGCTGTTTGTCCGCAGTGAATGTCACGCAGATGTCATTCAGCTACCGGAGAATGGGAGGCCATAGCAGGGACGACGGATGGAGGCAGGATCAGCCTCCCACGCATGCAGCGAGGCCACGCCAGTGATTGGCGTGGCTTTTTTTGCCCAGCAGTAGATCCACGCCATGCGTGGATGCACGTCATCTCACCCGTTGGCGAAATCGTGCAGCGCCTGGCCCTGCAGCCGGTACACGGTCCACTCATCCTGCGGTTTCGCGCCGGCGGCGGTGTAGAACTCGATGGCCGGGGTATTCCAGTCCAGCACCGACCATTCGAAACGACCGCAGCCCTCGGCCACGGCCTGGCGTGCGATGTACTTCAGCAGTGCCTTGCCGGCGCCGGCGCCGCGCTTTTCCTGGCTGACATACAGGTCTTCCAGGTAGATGCCCTTTCGGCCCAGCCAGGTCGAGTAGTTATAGAAATACACGGCGTAGCCGATGGCCTCGCCGTCGGCTTCGCAGATCAGTGCGCGTGCAGTGGCATCGGGACCAAACAGGCTCTCGGCGATGCCGATCTCATCGGTCTGCACCGAATGCTCGGCCTTCTCGTAGATCGCCAGCTCGCGGATGAAATGCAGGATCAGGCCAGCATCGGCCTCGGTGGCCGGACGGATGTTCAACAGTGCCATGCGCAGATAAAGGGGACGGAGGGAATTAAACGAGATTAATCCCCTCCGTCCCCTTTTTGTCAGCGTGCCGCGGCGACGTTCGCACGCATCTGCGCGATCACGTCCTGGTAGCTGGTCTTGGCGTTGAAGATGGCCGAGCCGGCGACAAAGGTGTCGGCACCGGCAGCCGCGATCTGGCCGATGTTGTCGGCCTTCACGCCGCCGTCGATCTCCAGGCGGATGTCCTTGCCGCTGTCATCGATCATCTTGCGCACCACCTTCAGCTTGTCCAGCGCCGAGGGGATGAAGGCCTGGCCACCAAAGCCCGGGTTGACCGACATCAGCAGCACCAGGTCCAGGTCGTCGAGCACCCAGTCGAGGATATCCACCGGGGTAGCCGGGTTCAGCACGATGCCCGGCTTGCAGCCCAGCGAGCGGATCAGCTGGATGGTGCGGTGCACGTGGCGGCTGGCCTCCGGGTGGAAGCTGATGTAGGTGGCACCGGCCTCGGCGAAGTCCGGGATGATGCGGTCCACCGGCTCGACCATCAGGTGCACGTCGATCGGGGCGGTGACGCCGTGCTTGCGCAGCGCCTGGCAGACCATCGGGCCGATGGTCAGGTTCGGCACGTAGTGGTTGTCCATCACGTCGAAGTGGACCCAGTCCGCGCCGGCGGCGAGGACGTTGTCGACTTCCTCGCCGAGGCGGGCGAAGTTGGCGGACAGGATGGAGGGGGCAATGAGGCAGTGGGACATGGCCGGGCCTTGCAACGAGGGGAAAGAGGGTCAGCGCTTGCGCAGGGTCTTGATGCGGTCGTAGGCGGCATTGATCCGCCGCGACTTCTGCTCGGCCTGCTGCTGCAGCTCGGGGGCGGCGCCGCCAAGCTTGTCGGGGTGGTACTGCGAGATCAGCTTGCGGTAGGCGCGCTCGACCTCGGCATCGGTAGCCTCGGAGGTCAGCCCCAGCTCCCGGTATGGGTTCTCCTTGTTCAGGCGGAACCAGTCCGAGTCAAAGGCATGGCCGATCAGCAGGCCGACCACTGCACCAAACAGCGGATTGGGCCGGAACAGCAGGGCGCCGGCGATGAATCCGAGCAGTTTTCCGTACCAGCGCATGGCGCTCCGGGGTCGACCGACGAAATGGACGCTCATTTTACGTCACAGCGGGCCCGGACGGCTTTACACTAGGCCGCCCGCTGGTCAGCGGGCCCGCCGGGTCCGTTGGGCAGCCGTATCGACAACGCCCCAGGAGTGCCCGTGCCAACCACGCTGTTGCAATCCGATCTCCCCGGCCTGCCCTTGCGCCACCGCGGCAAGGTGCGTGATGTGTTCGATATCCCGCGCGAGCGGCTGCCCGCAGGGACCCCGCCGGGCGACTACCTGCTGATGGTGGCCACCGATCGCCTGTCGGCGTTCGACGTGGTCCTGCCCGACCCGATTCCGGGCAAGGGCGAGATGCTCTGCCAGGTTTCCAACTTCTGGTTCGCCAAGACTGCGCACCTGATGCCCAACCACCTCACCGGCATCGACGTGGCCAGCGTGCTGCCCGAGGGCGTGGACCCGGCCCTGTACGCCAAGCGCGCGGTGGTCACCCGCAAGCTGAAGCCGGTGCCGGTGGAGGCGATCGCCCGCGGCTACCTGATCGGCAGCGGCTGGAAGGATTACCAGCGCACCGGCAAGGTCAGCGGCATCGACCTGCCCGACGGCCTGCGCCAGGCCGAGCAGCTGCCCGAGCCGATCTTCACCCCCTCGACCAAGGCCGCTGTTGGCGACCATGACGAGAACATCGATTTCGATGCGATGGTGAAGCAGGTCGGTGCGGACCTGGCCGAGCGCGTGCGCGACGCCACCCTGCGCATCTACAAGTTCGCCGCTGATTACGCGCGCGAGCGCGGCATCATCCTGGCCGATACCAAGTTCGAGTTCGGTACCGACGCCGATGGCCGCCTGTACATCATGGACGAGATGCTGACGCCGGATTCCTCGCGTTACTGGCCGGCCGACGAGTACGAAGTGGGCACCAGCCCGCCGAGCTACGACAAGCAGTTCGTGCGCGATTACCTGGAGACGCTGGACTGGGGCAAGACCGCCCCGGGCCCGAACATCCCGGCCGAGATCATCGAGCGCACCCGCGCCAAGTACGCCGAGGCGCTGCAGCGCTTGGCCGGGATCAGCGTCGACTGATCCCCCTGTCCCCGTCCGGAAGGGCGGGGGCGTATTGAAGGCGCGACCGCCGACGGCGGTGCGTCTGCTGGGATGCGGTCGACTGCGTAGAGTCGACTGTTAGTCGACTGCTCTTCGTTCCCACGGCGAAAATTCCCGCGCTGCGCGCGATAGTCGACTAACAGTCGACTCTACCCGGTCGGCCCCGCCCCATCGGTCCCACCCGGTGCGCCCCACCCATCGGTCCCACCCGGTGCGCCCCACCCATCGGGCCGACCCGGTGCGCCCCACCCCGTCCGCCCACCACTTCGCCGCCCCTCACCGCCCGGCCCCGGCGGAGTATGCTGGCCGCATGCAGACATCCACCGAGCTTGCGCGGCCGATCGACCGCTATTTCGCCAGCTACTCCGACGACCACCGCAATGTGATCAACCAGCGCATCCACGTGGTGGCGGTTCCGGCGATCCTGTGGTCGGTGGTGGCCCTGCTGTGGTGCCTGCCGCCGCTGATCACCTGGTTCCAGTACGGCATCTGGTCGGCGTTCGCGATGTTCAGCGCCTGGTGCTTCTACAACAAGCTGTCGCGCCCGCTGGGCATCGGTATGCTCATCCAGTTCTTCGTATTCGGCTGCCTGTGCCGCCTGCTGGAGGCCGAGATCGGCCTGCACAACCTGTTCTGGCTGGCGGTGGGCGTGTTCGTGGTGGCCTGGATCGCTCAGTTCATCGGCCACAAGTTCGAGGGCCGCAAGCCCAGCTTCCTGACCGACCTGACCTACCTGTTGATCGGCCCGGCCTGGGTGATGGCCAAGTTCTACCGCAAGCTCGACTGGCGCTACTGACCTGCCCAGGGTCGACGACGCCCATCGTTTCCTGAACGGGCGGATTCCGTCACCCACGCTCCACGGCGGCCCTGCCAGCCTGCGCCGGTGACTCGCTCCCCACGTCCCGCCCGCCGACGGCAGCCCCTGTGGGACAGGGCCTGCGGTCCGCCTGCGTGGGCGTAGGGGTGTCCCCCGAGGGCAACCGGGAGGGACTGCAGGAACGCGATGCTGCACCGCAGAAAAAATGAATCAGCGAACGTTACATGCAATTGATCGCTGTTTGATGGGTTTCGGCGACATTTCGCGGCCTGTTATCCTCCCTGACCTGCTCGTGAATCATGGATTCCCTGCATGCTCCCCAGCCTGCCCCTGCTGCTGGCCCTGCCGTTCCTGATGGCAGCGGCTGTTGCGGCCTTCCCCCGTAGTTCGCGCTCGACTGCTGCCTGGCTGGCGGCGCTGGCGCCGTTGGGTGGGCTGGCCATCCTCGGCTGGCTGACCCCGTCCGTACTCGACGGTCAGGTGGTGCGGACGATGGTCCCTTGGCTGCCGCAGATCGGGCTGGACTTCACCCTGCGCCTGGACGGGCTGGCGTGGATGTTCGCCGGGCTGGTGCTGGGCATCGGCGCGCTGGTGGTGCTGTACGCGCGCTACTACCTGAGCCAGCAGGACAACGCGCACCGCTTCTACTGCTACCTGCTGCTGTTCATGGGCGCCATGCTGGGCATGGTGCTGTCGGGCAACCTGCTGTTGCTGATGATCTTCTGGGAAATGACCAGCATCAGCTCGTTCCTGCTGATCGGTTTCTGGTCGCACCGCCAGGACGCCCGTGAAGGCGCGCGCATGGCGCTGGTGATCACCGGCGGCGGCGGCCTGGCACTGCTCGGTGGCGTGCTGCTGATCGGCCGCATCGTCGGCAGCTTCGACCTGGACGTGGTGCTGGCCGCCGGCGAGCAGATCCGCGCCAGCGCGCTGTACCCGTACGCACTGTTTCTGGTGTTGGCCGGCATCTTCACCAAAAGCGCGCAGTTCCCGTTCCACTTCTGGCTGCCGCATGCGATGGCCGCGCCGACCCCGGTCTCGGCCTACCTGCACTCGGCCACCATGGTGAAGGCCGGCGTGTTCCTGCTGGCGCGCCTGCATCCGGCGCTGGCCGGCAGTGACCTGTTCTTCTATACGGTCAGCGGCATCGGCGCGCTGACCCTGCTGATCGGCGCCTGGAACGCGATCTTCCAGCACGACCTGAAAGGCCTGCTGGCCTACTCGACCATTTCCCATCTGGGCCTGATCACCCTGCTGTTCGGCCTGTCCACGCCGATGGCGGTGGTGGCTGGTGTGTTCCACATCCTCAACCACGCCACCTTCAAGGCTTCGCTGTTCATGGCCGCCGGGATCATCGACCACGAGACCGGCACCCGTGACATGCGCAAGCTGGGCGGCCTGCGCAGGCTAATGCCGTTCACCAGCGCACTGGCGATCATCGCTTCGCTGGCGATGGCCGGCATCCCTCTGCTCAACGGCTTCCTGTCCAAGGAAATGCTGTTTGCCGAGGCGATCACGGCCGGAGGCCCGGGGATCATGCGCACGGCGGTGTCGATCGCCGCGTTGCTGGCTGGCGTATTCGGGGTGGCCTACAGCCTGCGCTTCGTGCACGACACCTTCTTTGGCCCCGGCCCGCACGACCTGGACCGCGTGCCCCACGAACCACCGCGCTGGATGAAGGTGCCGGTGGAACTGCTGGTAGTGATCTGCGTGGCGGTGGGCGTGGCACCCGCACTGACCGTGGCGCCGGTGCTGCATGCCGCTGCGGCCTCGATCCTCGGCAGCGCCATGCCCGAGTACAGCCTGGCGGTATGGCACGGCTTCAACCTGCCGCTGGCGATGAGCGCCATCGGCGTGGTCGGCGGCGTGGCGCTGTACTTCGGCCTGCGCAAACTGATCAACCTGCACGCGGTGACCAACGTCAGCACTGGCCGCAACGTGTTCCACGCGCAGCTGGACGCGATCTCCGCGCTGGCCATGCGCCTGACCAACGGCATCGCCAACGGCAGCCTGCAGCGCATGCTGCTGGGCCTGGTGCTGGTGGCTATCGTGGTCGCGGCCGCGCCTTTCGTGGCTAATCCGACCTCGCCGAACTGGACCGCGCCACAGCCCATCCCGCTGCTGGGCTGGGTGCTGTGGCTGGTGATGATGGCCTGCGCCGTTGCCACCCTGCGCATCTACAAGCAGCGCCTGCTGGCGGTACTGCTGGTGGGCGGCGTCGGCCTGATGGTGGCGCTGACCTTCGTGTTCCTGTCCGCACCCGACCTGGCCCTGACCCAGCTGCTGGTGGAAATGGTGACCCTGGTGCTGATGCTGCTGGGCATGAACTACCTGCCCGCGCAATCCGGGCCCGAGCGGCCGCGCTGGCGCAAGCGCCGCGATGCAGTGATCGCGATCATCGCCGGCGCCGGTCTGGGTGCGCTGGCCTATTCCGCGATGACGCTGCCGCCCAACACCATGGCCGGCGAGATGCTCGCCCGTGCCCTGCCCGAAGCGTATGGGCAGAACGTGGTCAACGTGATCCTGGTCGACTTCCGCGGCTTCGATACTTTCGGCGAGATCACCGTGTTCGGTATCGCCGCGCTGGTGGTGCATGCCCTGCTGCGGCGCACGCGGATGGCGCCGGAGCAGATCATGCCCGGCCCGCCGATCAAGCTGCCGGTGCCGGCCGACCTGGCGCAGATCATGTTCCCGCTGACGCTGACCGTGTCGATCTTCCTGTTCCTGCGCGGCCACAACGCGCCGGGCGGTGGCTTCATCGCCGGCCTGGTGCTGGCGGTGCCGCTGCTGATCCAGTACGTGATCCAGGGCACCGCGTCGGTGGAATCGCGCTTCGGCTTCGACTACATCCGCTGCATCGGCATGGGCCTGCTGATCGCCCTGCTCAGCGGCAGTGCCTCGATGCTGTTCGGCGTGCCGTTCCTCACCAGCGGCCACCTCGACCTGCACCTGCCGCTGATCGGCGACGTGCCGCTGGCCAGCGCGATTGGTTTTGACATCGGCGTGTATCTGGTGGTGTTCGGCGGCGCCATGCTGATGCTGTCGATGATGGGCACGATCAAGCCGTCGCGTACCCGCACTGCCCGCAAGGGTGAGATCGACCTGCAACGCCGTTCGGCCCGCACCGGGGAGATGCACTGATGGAACTGGCCCTGGCGACCGCGATCGGCGTACTGACCGCCATCGGCATCTACCTGCTGCTGCGTGCGCGCAGCTTTGATGTGATCCTCGGCATGACCTTCCTGTCCTACGCCACCAACCTGCTGATCTTCGCTGGTGGCCGCGTGGTGCTGGGCAAGGCGCCCGTACTGCAGGAGGGCGTGGACAGCCACCTCGGCAACTACACCGACCCACTGCCGCAGGCGCTGGTGCTGACCGCGATCGTGATCGCCTTCGCGATGACCGCCGTGAGCATCGTGCTGGCCATGCGCAGCCGCAGCGACAACCACAGCGACCATGTGGACGCTCACGAGCCGGATGACGACCTGCAGGATGAGCGCGTACCGCCGCGCCAGGGCGAGGACCGCGCATGAACCATCTGGTGATCCTGCCGATCCTGATTCCGTTGCTGGGTGCTGCGCTGTCGCTGTTCGTCGAACACCGCCGCTATGGCCCCAAGGTGCAGCGCGCGGTGGCCTGGACCGCGCTGTCGGCGCTGGCGCTGGCGGTGGGCCTGCTGTTCGCGTCGACCGCAGGCGGTGACATCAACGTCTACCTGCTCGGCGACTGGCCGTCGCGGCTGGGCATCGCGCTGGTGGCCGACCGGCTGTCGGCGTGGATGCTGCTGACCACCCTGCTGCTGGCCATTCCCTGCCTGCTGCACGCCTGCTCGGGCTGGGACCGCCGCGCACCGCACTTCCATGCACTGTTCCAGTTCCAGCTGGTCGGCCTCAATGGCGCGTTCCTGACCGGCGACATCTTCAACCTGTTCGTGTTCTTCGAGGTGATGCTGATCGCCTCCTACGGCCTGCTGCTCAGCGGTGGCCGCGGCCTGCGCATGCGCATCGGCCTGCACTACGTGGTGTTCAACGTCACCGCCTCGACCCTGTTCCTGATCGCGCTGGGCCTGCTGTACGCCACGCTGGGTTCGCTGAACATGGCCGAGTTGTCGCAGCGCATCGCCGAGGTGCCGCCGGCGCAGCTGACCCTGGTGAAGGCGACGATGGGCCTGTTGCTGCTGGTGTTCTGCGCCAAGGCCGCGCTGATGCCCCTGTACCTGTGGCTGCCGGAAGCGTATTCGCGCGCACCGGCCGCCGTGGCTGCGCTGTTCGCGATCATGACCAAGGTCGGCCTGTACTCGGTGCTGCGCATCCAGATGCTGTGGTTCGGCGACGATGCCGGTGCGATGGCCGGCTATGGCCGCGACTGGCTGCTGTGGGCCGGCGTGGCAACGCTGGTGCTGGGCGGCCTTGGCGCATTGGCCGCGACCCGCCTGCGCGTGCTGATCTCGTACCTGGTGATCGTGTCGGCAGCCACGCTGTTCATCGCGTTCTCGGTGGGCACGCCGCGGGTGCTCTCCGCCGGCCTGTACTACCTGCCGCACAGCAGCTTCGTCGCTGCCGCGCTGTTCCTGATCGCCGACCTGATCCGCCGCCGTCGCGGCGGCGCCAGCGACCGCAAGGAAGTGGTCGCGCCGATGCCGGGCAAGGAAACGCCGGCGGTGCTGTTCCTGATCGGCGCGGTGTCGGTGGCCGGCCTGCCGCCGCTGTCGGGCTTCCTGGCCAAGGCCGCGCTGCTGGCCGGCATGCCGGCGCAGTACACCGCCCCGGTCTGGACCGCCGTGCTGATCAGCAGCCTGCTGGTGATCATGGGCCTGACCCGCGGCGGCATCCGCCTGTTCTGGCGCGTGCCGCCGGTCGATCCGGAAGCACCGAAGCCGCGCAAGGCCCGCCTGCGCCGGGTCGAGCTTTACGCGGCCTGCCTTCTGCTGGCCTACGGCATCGGCATGACCCTGGCCTCAGCACCGCTGATGCGCTACACCGACGCCACCGCCGCACAGCTGCTGCAACCCAGCGAATACGTGCAGCAGCTGCGTGCGACCACGCCGGAGATCCGCCAGCCATGACTGCCCAGCGCTCCCCGTTCCGTCGCCTGATTCCCTCGCCGATGCTCAGCATCATGGTGGTGGCGTTCTGGCTGCTGATGTCCGACAGCTTCACCCTCGGCCAGATCGTGCTGGGGCTGCTGCTGGGCCTGGTGGTGCCGCTGTTCGCCGCACGCCTGGACCGCGAATTCGCCCGCATCGGCACCCTGCGTCCATTGCCGAAACTGCTGTGCGTGACCCTGTGGGACATCCTGATGTCCAACATCCGCGTTGCCCTGCAGGTACTGGGCCCGGAGAAGAACATCCACCCGGGTTTCATCTGGCTGCCGCTGGACATCGCCAACATCCACGGCATCGCCGCGCTGACCAGCATGATCACCCTGACCCCGGGCACGGTCTCGGCCGCGCTCAGCGACGACCGCAAGTTCCTGCTGGTGCACGTGCTGCACCTGGAGGACCCACAGGACCTGATCGATACGATCAAGCGCCGTTACGAGGCGCCGTTGATGGAGATCTTCCCATGACCGGTTTTGAAGTCATCCAGACCACCCTGGTGGCGTGCATGCACGTGGTCGGCCTGGCGATGCTGCTGGCCACCTGGCGCCTGCTGCGCGGGCCGACCGTGCCCGACCGCATTCTCGCGCTGGACACGCTGTCGGTGACCGCAATCGCCGAGCTCATGCTGTTTGGCATGTACCTCAACTCGCCGATCTACTTCGAGGCGGCGCTGATCATCGCCATGCTCGGCTTCGGCAGCACCGTGGTGCTGAGCAAGTTCGTGCTGCGCCGGGACATCGTCGAATGATCACCGCGATCCAGATCGGCCTGTCGATCCTGCTGCTGTTCGGCTGCTTCTTCATCCTGGTCGGCGCACTGGGCCTGGTGAAGCTGTCCACGTTCTTCAAGCGCCTGCACGCACCGACCAAGGCCAGCACGCTGGGCGTGGGCTGCGTGCTGGTGTGCTCGGTCTGCTACCACATCTTCCTCGGCCAGGACCCGCAGCCACGCGAGCTGCTGATCACCGTGTTCCTGTTCATCACCGCGCCGATCAGCGCACACATGATGGCCAAGGCCGCGCTGTCGCTGCTGATGGAGACCCGCCCCACCCTGCCGGGTAACGAACGTGCCGCCGAGGAGCAGCTGCCGCCGCCGGAGCCGGTGCGGGAAGAAGAAACCACGCAGAACCGGTAATTCCGGTAGAGGCCGACCTTGGTCGGCGCTTTTTCCCCGAGTGCCAACCAAGGTTGGCCCACCGGGTGATCGGTGGTGGGTGCCGACCGTTGGTCGGCACGAAATCAACCGCATCCACGCATGGCGTGGATCTACAACACCGGTGCGCCCACCAGCAGCAGTTCCAGCACGAACCAGCCGACGAACGCGACCAGCAGGATCGCGCCTTCGCCACGGCTGATCTTCAGGTCGCCGCGTAGCATCGGGTACAGCACCAGCGCGAACGCCAGCAGCGCAGGCAGTTCCAGGCGCACGAACGAGGCCGGCAAGGCCAACGGCTGCAGCACCGCCATCGCCCCGATCACCAGCAGCAGGTTGACCACGCTGGAGCCCAGCACGTGGCCCAGCACCATGTCGCCATGACCACGGCGTGCGGCAGCGATGGCGGTGGCCACCTCAGGCAATGCGGTGCCGACTGCTACCGGCAGCAAGCCCACCAGCAGCGGCGTCCAACCCAGGGCTGCACCGAAATCCGCTGCGGCCCCCACTACCAGGCGTGCGCCCCAGTACAGGGCCAGCGCCGCGATCAGCACCCGCAGCACGTTCAACGGCAGGCTGGTGCGGCTCACTGCGGATTCGGCAATGGCCACCTGCACCTCCTCACTCTCGCTGCGACCACCGCGCAGCAACAGCACCTGCACCACGATGAAGCCGGCCAGCAGTACGCCGCCTTCCCAGCGTGCAAGGCCGCCATCAAGCCCGAACAGGATCAGCAGCACGCCGGCCGCCAGCAGCGACCACCACAGTACCGTCTGCAGGCGCGCGCGCAGCAGCAGGGGTGCAGCCATGGCCGCCACCGCCAGGGTCAGGCCCAGGTTGACGATGCTGCTGCCCACCGCGTTGCCCAGTGCCAACTCCGGTTGACCCACCGCCAGCGCGCGTGCGTTGACCGCCAGTTCCGGCAACGAGGTGGTTATCCCGAGCAGCAGCAGCCCCGCAGTGAACGCGCTGGCCCCAAAGCGCTGGGCCAGACCGGACACGGCCTTGACGATGGAGTCCCCGCCCAGCGCCAGCAGCAGCAGGCCGAGCAGGAACCAGGCAATGGCAATGGCGATCATCGAGCACTCCCCAGCAGTGGTGCCGCGATTCTACGCTTGGCCCGCGCGCGTGGCTGGGCCGTGGATCAAGGATCAGCCACAGCCTTCGGCATAGTCGACCTGCGGGGTCTTCCCGACCCGCCATGCGCCGACTCTGCCGTCCGCGCCGAGCGCGAAGTCGATCACCGCATCGCCTTCCTGCGCCGGTCGCACGCGCAGGTGCTGGGCCTTCTCATCGTACTTGTCGGGGCCGACATCAGCGCGCTCGGGGTACAGCACCTGCAGCTCACCCAGAGTCATGCCGACCTTGCCGCCACCTGGTGCCGTGATGGCTGCGCTGCGCACGTCGTAGCGCACCAGCTTGCGGCCTTCGATCATCAGGCGCGGATCCTCGGCATTCTGCGGGCGCAGGAAGTAGCAGCCGTCGTTGCTGTCGTCGGCCGGCAGCGGTTTGCCGGTCGCGTCCGTGCCCAGCCCCTGCAGTGGCGTTTCGAAACCGCTGCGGATCTCGGCGATGCCAGCGCCCAGCTTCGCGCCGGCGAAGCCGTCCAGCCGCGCAGGGCTGTCCTTGCGGAGGTCGTTCGCTGGGCGGGCTGCCAGATCAGGATCCGTCGACTGGGCTGGCCCGGTCGCCGAGGCGGTTTCTGCCGGGGTATCGCTACCGCTGCCGGCCGCCCCCTGCTTGTCGGGGCCGGCACTGCAGGCGGTGAGCGAAAGGAGCAACAGACCAGCAATCGGGAGGTGCTTCATCGGTGCGGTTCCCTGGCGCGAAGATGGCTGCACGCTAGCGCAGCGCACGTGCAGATGCTGCATTGTCATCGCGGTTTCATCGCCTTCGTTCAGGCTCGGCGTGCACCGACTTGGCTGTCCCTTCCATGCAACCGCGCAAGACCGACCTCGCCCGAACCGCGCTGCAGGCCCACCGCGCGCCGCTGGACATGCGCCAGCGCCGGCTGCTGATCCTGTGCGACGGCCAGCGCAGCATCGCCGAACTGACCGGCCTGCTCGGCCCGGAGGCGCCGGCGATGGTCATCCAGCTGGTGCAGGCCGGCTACCTGAGCACCGGCCCGGCAGCGGCGGCCCCTCCCTCCAGCCGTTGCCGGGCCGGCCGGGGCCGCATTGGCGCAGGCGCCGGCAGCGCCTGCCGCCACGCCGGTCGAACGCCGCCGCTCGCTGGTGGCCGCGCGAATCTACATGCTAGGGATCCTGGAGATGCAACGTCACCCGCAGGCGGCGGCATTGTTCCGCGACCTGCAGCAGGCACGCGCAGAGGAAGACGTGCTGCAGCGGCTGCAATCGGCGATGCAGATGCTGCCCGGGCTGACCTCGGAGGGCTATTGCCAGCGCGTGCGGCAACGCCTGCTGGAGGCGCTGCCGCTGGAGCATTGCGACGCGTTCGTTGAGGTCGCTTGAAGAAAAAAGGGGACGGAGGGGATTAAGCCGCAATCAGCACACGTGTGCCTGAAACGACTTAATCCCCTCCGTCCCCTTTTTCGGGTCAACGGAAATTGTTGCGCAGGCCGTTCCAGCAGTGCTGGTAATCGCCTTGGCGGTGGCCCGCTGCCAGCGCCTGTGCGGTCGGGCGGATCACCGCGCGGGTCTCGAACATGAAGGCCATCGTGTCCTTGATCACATCGGCCTTGGACAGATCGGCACTTGAGGCCTTGTCGAAGGTCGGCGCGTCCGGGCCGTGACCGCTCATGCAGTTGTGCAGCGACGCGCCACCCGGCACGAAGCCTTCGGCCTTTGCGTCGTAGGCGCCATGCACCAGGCCCATGAACTCGCTGGCGATGTTGCGGTGGAACCACGGCGGGCGGAACGTGTTCTGCGCCACCAGCCAGCGCGGCGGGAAGATCGCGAAGTCCATGTTGCTGGTCCCCGGCGTGTCGCTGGGCGAATGCAGCACCAGGAAGATCGACGGATCCGGGTGGTCGTAGCTGATCGAACCGATGGTGTTGAAGCGACGCAGATCGTAGCGGTACGGCGCGTAATTGCCGTGCCAGGCCACCACGTCCAGCGGCGAATGGTCGATCGGTGCACGCCACAGTCGGCCTTCGAACTTGGCGATCAGCTCAAAGTCGCCATCGACATCCTCGAACGCCGCGTGCGGGGTTTCGAAGTCGCGCGGATTGGCCAGGCCGTTGGAACCGATCGGGCCGAGGTCGGGCAGCTTCAGCAGCGCGCCGTAGTTCTCGCAGATGTAGCCGCGGCTCGGGCCATCGGGAAGTTCGACACGGAACCGCACACCACGCGGGAGCACCGCGATCTGCTGCGGCTCGATCTCGATCACGCCCAGTTCGGTCAGCAGGCGCAGCGCGCCCAGCTGCGGCACGATCAGCAGCTCGCCATCGGCGTTGTAGAAGTAGCGGCCGACCATGTCGCGGTTGGCGGCATAGAGGTGGATGCCCACGCCGGCATGCGCGTCGGGCGAGCCGTTGCCGCCCATCGTGTACAGGCCTTCGACGAAGTCGGTCGGCAGCTCCGGTAGCGGCAGCGGGCTCCAGCGCAGCTGGTTCGGCGAGGCCGGCTGTGCGCCGAAATCACACTGCAGCTGCGACTGCGCGAACGGGGTGAACTCGCCGTGGGTCACCGCCGGGCGGATCCGGTACAGCCAGCTGCGGCGATTGCTGCCACGCGGCGCGGTGAAGGCGGTGCCGGTCAACTGTTCGGCGTACAGGCCGTGGGCCACCTTCTGCGGTGAGTTCTGCCCGACCGGCAGCGCGCCGGCGACGGCCTCGGTGGCGAACTCGTTGCCGAAGCCGGACTGATAGCCGCGGGCGGTGATGGCGGGGGACATGGGGGCTCCTGGGTACGGCGAGACCGGAACGGAAAGCAACCGAGCATGGCTCGGCTCTACAGATGGGCAGGCGCCGGGACTGGCCCGGCGCTACCGATGACCTTACAGCACGCCGCGGCGGATCTGGTCGCGCTCGATGCTCTCGAACAGCGCGGTGAAGTTGCCTTCGCCGAAGCCTTCGTTGCCCTTGCGCTGGATGATCTCGAAGAAGATCGGGCCAATGCAGTTCTGGGTGAAGATCTGCAGCAGCTTGCGCTGGTGGGTTTCCGGATCGGCGTCGATCAGGATCTTGTTCTTGGCCAGGCGCGCCACGTCTTCACCGTGGTTCGGCACGCGCTGGTCGATCACGTCGAAGTAGGTCTCCGGCGTGTCGAGGAAGTCCACGCCCTGCGCACGCATGGCTTCAACGGTCTCGTAGATGTTCTCGGTAAAGCACGCGATGTGCTGGATGCCCTCGCCCTTGTACGCGTCCAGGTACTCGTTGATCTGGCTCTTCGGGTCGGACGACTCGTTCAGCGGGATGCGCACGATGCCGTCCGGCGCAGTCATCGCCTTGGACACCAGGCCGGTCTTCAGGCCCTTGATGTCGAAGTAGCGGATCTCGCGGAAGTTGAACAGGCGCTCGTAGTAGTCCGACCACTGCTGCATGTTGCCGAAGTACAGGTTGTGGGTCAGGTGGTCGATGAAGGTCAGGCCGAAGCCCACCGGGTGCAGGTCGGCGCCGGCGATCGGTTCGTAGTCGCCGTCGAAGATGCTGCCCGCGCTGCCGTAACGATCGACCAAGTACAGCATGCAGTCGCCGATGCCCTTGATGACCGGCGCGCTGACGGCCTTGCTGTCCGGCTTGAAGGCGATGGCTTCGGCGCCGTTGCCCAGCGCGGTCTGGTAGACCTCCTGGCCCGGCTTCTTGAAGCGGATGGCGAAGCCGCAGGCGCACGGGCCATGCTTTTCGGCGAAGTCCGAAGCGAAGGAATCGGGGTCTTCATTGACCAGGAAGTTGACGTCGCCCTGGCGATAGACGGTAATCGGACGCTGCTTGTGCTTGAGCACCGCGCTGAAGCCCATCTTCCGGAAGTACTCGTGCAGCTCCTGGCCACGGCCGGCCGGGGCGGCGAATTCGACGAACTCGAAGCCATCGATGCCCATCGGGTTCTCGAAGGTGGTGACCTGCATACCGGGGTTGGGATGCGAGGCGGTCGGGACTGCGGTATTCATGGCGTGGCTCCGAATCGGTACCGCATCGGTACAAACCAGGTGCGGGCAGGTAGGGACCCGGCGAGAATGCAGGGTCTGGACCCACCCCTTATAGTTACACTTGAAACCACCAGCAAGGTGCACCGCAACATGAGCCCCGCCGATCCCGTTTCGACCCGCCTGCGTGCCTCGCACGTCCTGCTCGACCTGGAACAGTTCCTGCCTTACCGGCTGAGCGTGCTGTCCAACCGGGTCAGCGGCAACATCGCCAAGCTATACGGCGATCGTTACGGTCTGGCGATTCCCGAATGGCGGGTCATCACCATCCTGGCGCTGTACCCGGGTTCCTCGGCCAGCGAGGTCTCCGACCGCACGGCGATGGACAAGGTAGCGGTCAGCCGCGCCGTGGCCCGCCTGCTGGAGCGCGGCTTCATCAAGCGCGAGACCCACGGCGACGACCGCCGCCGTTCGGTGCTGGCGCTGTCGGCAGCCGGCTTCGAGGTGTACGAAACCATCGCCCCGATGGTGATCGAGATCACCCGCAAGCTGATGTCGGTGCTGAGCGAGGAGGAAGAGCAGGTGCTGGAGAAGCTGATCCTGCGCCTGGCCGGCGAAGGCCTGGAGCGGATGGGCGAGGGGGTCTGAAAGAAAAAGGGGACGGAGGGGATTAAGTCGTTCTGGGCACACCTGTGCTGATTGCGGCTTAATCCCCTCCGTCCCTTTTTCAGCTCAGATGCTTGCGGCGCGCATGGATCCACGGCACCGCCAGTGCGGCAATGGCACCGCCGGCGAAGCCGAGCGAGGCGGCAACCGTGGCCGCTTCGACCGCCCCCGGCAACGCCAGCGCGGCAGCTACGAGCAGCAGCGACGGCAGGCCGACGAAGGTGCCCAGGAAGAAGTGCCAACGCGGCGACCAGGTGTTGAGCTGCAGCAGGCTGACCGGCTGCCAGGCGTCGGATGCGGCCTCTTCGGCGATCTTCGCCACGGCCTTGGCCAGGTCCACTTCCGGCAGCGCGCGCCCTGGCGTGCGGTCGCCAGCAGCTCGGCCACGGCCTCCACCGGCGGGAAACTGGACGGCCACGCAACCGGCGCCGGCACGCCGTAGGCGGTCAGCAGCGGCACACTCAGCCACGGCGCCACCAGCGGGCGCATGCGGCGGCGGCCATGCACGCACCAGATCTGCGGCTGGCCGTGCGCGGTGACGCTGTACAGCGCCAGTTCGTTGGCCGGCGGATAGCCGAGCATGGTCACCCGCGCCGCCAGGCTGTCCTGGCCCATCGCACGCAGGAAACCCGGGCGGCTGCGCCCTTCCTGCATCCACGCCAGGCCGAGTGCCCCCACCAGATACGCCTCGGCCACGTCCTTGCTGCCGGCGGTGGCGCGTTCGTCACTGGCCAGGTACCAGGCCAGCGATTTCGGTTCGGCGACATCCTCCAGGCCCCAGCGGCTGTCGTCACCGAGCACGTGGCGCACTGGCAGCCGCGCCGGCGCGGTCTCGCCACGCTCGCCTGGCTGCAGGAACGGCAGCACGCCCTGGATGAAGGTGGACAGTTCGATCGCGCGCACGCCATGGCCCTGCCATTCCGGTGGCAGCAACCCGGCCAGCTGGCCGTCGGCGGCCAGCGCATCAAGACGCGCCTTCTGTTCGACCAGCTTCTGCACCGCACCTTTCAGCACTACGTTGTCGGGCAGCGCGATCTGCGGCAGGCGGTGGCGCGGCGGCGCCAGTTCAACACTGTCCTCGCCGGTACCGGCGTCATCCAGCAGGGCCTCCTGCGCCGGCAGGGTCACGCCCTCGCCTGCCCCAGCCTCGGCCAGGTTGCTGGCAGGATCGGGCAGTCGTTCGGCGTGGTCGCTGTGCATGGGCGTTCCGGTAGGTTGCGTCGACGGGGCGTCGACTGAGGTCCTTGCCGGTAACGGCGTACATGCAGTGAAGTTGAGACGCCGATTCGAAGAGTGTGACGGCGCGCGCAGTAGATCCGCGCGAGGCGCGGATGCACCACAGTGCCGACCAACGGTCGGCACCCACCGGAGTTGGCGGCCAGCGGTCGGCACCTGCCCGAGCATGCCGACCAACGGTCGGCACCCACCCGAGCATGCTGACCAGCGGTCGGCACCCACCAGAGCATGCCGGCCAGCGGCCGGCACTACCCTATACCGGCTTGTCGGGTGCCCACTGCTTGAGGAATGCGCTCACCCGCGCAGGCTGGAACGCTTCGCCCTTGCGCAGCTCACCGGTGGCCTGCGATACCAGCAGTCCGCCGTCGGCATCGAGCACCAGCAGGTACGGGTAGTCGCGCTCCATCATCGGGAACTGGGCGAAGAAGGCGGTGTTGGGTTGTTCGTCGCTGGCGTTGACCTTCACCCACACGTAGTGGGCGTCGCGGAAGCGGCGCAGGTCGCCGTTGCCTTCGACCACCTCGTCCAGCGCCCGGCAGCGATCGCAGGCAGCGTTGCCGACCTCGAGCAGGATGCGCTTCTTGCCGCGCTGGGCTTCCACCTTGGCGGTGGCCAGATCGTCGGCGGGGTCGCGGGCCGGGTCGAACTGCGCGCCGAGCCCGGCGATGGCGGCGATATCCGCCGCCACCGGGGTGTTGCCCGAGGCCACCGGTTCGCTGGGGTCAGCGACCGGTGGCTCGGTGGGTCGGGTATCCAGGGGCTGCGTAGGCTCGGCGGCGGCAGGCGGTTGCGGTTGGGAACAGGCGCCGATCAGCGCCGCACAGACCACCACTACCGCAGTACCGAGCTTGCTACGCATGCCTTCTACCCTCTCATCATTACTTGACGCCGTGCATCAGCTTGTTGATCAGCGGGGCAACCAGGAACAGCACCACGCCGGAGCCGATCAGGGCCCAGAACCCGAAGGTATACCCCTTCAGGGCCGACTCGACCGTCATGCCACCTTCACCACTGACCACGCCAGCGAAGATGCCCGACAGGTTGTTGCCGATGCCGGTGGACAGGAACCAGCCACCCATGCCGAAGCCGACCAGACGCACCGGGGCCAGCTTGGTGACCATCGACAGGCCGATCGGCGACAGGCACAGCTCACCCACCGACTGGATGACGTAGACCATGAACAGGGTCCAGAACGGGATCTTGCCGTCCACGACCATCTGCGACAGGGCGAACATCAGCAGGGCGAAGGCGGCGCCGTTGAACAGCAGGCCCAGGCCGAACTTGCGCGGAATGGACGGATTGGCGCGGCCCAGGGCCACCCAGATCCAGGCGATGACCGGGGCCAGGGTGATGATCGCCACCGAGTTGACCGACTGGAACCACGCGGTCGGGAACGTCCAGTCACCCATCTGACGGTTGACGATGTTCTCGGCCAGGAAGGTGAACGAGCTGCCGGCCTGTTCGAAGAACATCCAGAACATCACGTTGAAGGCGAAGATGATCAGCATCGCGATCACGCGGTCGCGCTGCACCTTGCCCTCGCGGATGCCCTCGACCAGCAGCAGGATGGCCAGCGCGGTGAACATCGCGCCCAGGATCCAGGCCAGCGCGGTGGCGCCGGTGGCCAGCAGGAAGTACGCAACCGGGATGGCGACCACGGCACCGACCAGCACCATGATGATGCGGCCGAAACCTTCAGCACCGGCCGGCGGTGCACCGATGCCCTTCAGGCCGGCGCGACCGATGTAGAACCACACCAGCGAGATCAGCATGCCCACGCCGGAGGCGATGAACACGACCTTGTAGGACGGCATTGCATCGGTACCGAAGACCTTGCGGGCCAGGTACTCGGTCAGCACCGGGGCGATCATCGCGCCGATGTTGATGCCCATGTAGAAGATGGTGAAGCCCGAGTCGCGGCGCTCGTCCTTCAGGCCGTACAGCTTGCCGACCATGGTCGAGATGTTCGGCTTGAACAGGCCGTTGCCGACGATGATCGTGGCCAGGCCGAGCTTGAAGATGTGCTCCTGCGGCAGCGAGATCATGAACAGGCCAGCGGCCATGATGATCGCGCCGGTCAGGATCGAGCGCTGGTAGCCCAGTACCCGGTCGGCCACGTAGCCGCCGAAGATCGCTGCGGCATACACCAGGGCCAGGTAGGCGCCGTAGATGCGGCTGGCGTCGCCTTCACCGGCAGCGCTGCCGTTGTAGAACTGGGCAACGATGTACAGCACCAAGGCCCAGCGGATGCCATAGAACGCAAAGCGCTCCCAGAACTCGGTCATGAACAGCATCCACAACGGACGCGGATGGCCCATCGTGGTCTTGAAGTCCGGCAGCGCCGGCTCTGGGGTGTTCGCAGTGGCGTTTAGGCTCATGCGGATTTCCTGGTTCGGTGGATGACGAGCACGTCCGGTGTGCAGTTGGAGCAACGCGCGAGGATCACCGACTTCTGGCGTTCACGTCAAATACACGCCGTTTGAGGCAGGTGGCAGCCTGCTCCCTGAACTTGCATCTGAAACGATCCAGCCGCCGGCAGGGATCCAAGCTGAATGGGGGGGTCAGCCCAGCCCTGCCGGCGGCGCGGCCTGCAGGCTGGTGCGCACCTGGAACAGTTCGGGGAAGAAAGTCAGCTCCAATGCCTTGGCCAGGAAGCCCACGCCGGACGAGCCACCGGTGCCGCGCTTGAAGCCGATCACCCGCATCACCGTGCGCATGTGTCGGAATCGCCATAGCTGGAAGGCGGTCTCCAGGTCCACCAGGTCCTCGCACAGCGCGTATTCGCGCCAGTAGCGGTCGGTGTCCTGGTAGATGCGCTCGAAGACTGGCTGCAGTGCGTCGTCGGCCACGTGCGGCTGGGTCCAGTCATGGGCCTCGTAGACCGCCGGCACGGCATGGCCGAAGCGGGCCAGGTACTTCAGGAATTCCTCGTACAGGCTGGGCGCCTCCAGCACGGTGCGCAGCTGCGCCTGCCCGGCCGCATCGTGCTCGAACACCTGCAGCATCTGCGCGTTCTTGTTGCCCAGCAGGAACTCGATGTAGCGGTACTGCAGCGACTGGAAGCCCGACGACGGGCCCAGCACGTCGCGGAAGCCCATGTACTCGGACGGCGTCAGCGTTTCCAGCACCGACCACTGCTCGGTCAGCTGGCGCAGCACCTGCTTGCTGCGCGCCAGCACCTTGCGGCACTGCCAGACTTCATCGCGCTGCAGGAAGCCGATTGCGGCACGCAGCTCATGGCCCAGCAGCTTCAGCCACAGCTCCGAGGTCTGGTGCTGGATGATGAAGAGCATCTCGTCATGGTGCGGCGGGTTGGACAGCGGCTGCTGCGCGCTGAGCAGCTGGTCCAGCCGCAGGTAGCCGCCGTAGGTCAGGCGTCCCTGCAGGTCGGTGTGGATGCCGGCTTCGAGATCGCGTTGGTTGTTGTCGACGGACATGGGCGGGACCAGATCGGGGGCGGCAAGGGTAGCGCGTTGCCGCCGCGCTGGCAGCCGCCGGGTCCATACCCGGGCGTGCGGTTGGCCGTGGAGCATCGGCCGATCCCGGGCCTGCGCGTGGAACCGTCCAGGCCGTTGTACTGGCGGTCAGCCAGAGGCGTATTCTGATGCTTTGCAGCAACGACTGAATACGTTGTTGTTATTGGCCCCCCACCCGCCGGCAGGGGTAAAACGGGGAATCGCCGTGTTGCGGCGCAGGAAGGCTATTCCGTACGCGTTCCTTAACATGGCGATTCATATCATTTGTAACTTCTCTGTCGAAGGTGCAGTACGCAATGACGGTTGCCGCTGAATTCAAGATCGAATACCTGCAGTACCTGGATACGGACGGCACGCTCGTCCGCGATGACCTGCCCGCGTCGCTGCGCGACCCCAAGGTCCTGGTACCGCTGTTCAAGCAGATGCTGTTCGTACGTACGTTCGACAGCAAATCCATCGCCCTGCAGCGCACCGGCAAGCTCGGCACCTATGCCGCCTGCCTAGGCCATGAAGCCGCGCACGTGGGTATCGGCGCTGCGATGCAGAAGGACGACGTGTTCGCACCTTCGTACCGCGAGTATGGCGCGATGTTCATGCGTGGCGTGCGCCCGCACGACGTGCTGATGTACTGGGGCGGCGACGAACGCGGCAATGATTACGGCGGCAACGCGGCCAAGGATTTCCCGTTCTGCGTGCCGATCTCCACCCAGTGCCTGCATGCCGCAGGCGCGGCGCTGAAGTTCAAGCTCAACAAGGAAGCGCAGATCGCGGTGGCCGTGTGCGGCGACGGCGGCAGCTCCAAGACCGACTTCTACGCGGCACTGAATTCGGCCGGCGCCTACAAGCTCCCGCTGATCCTGTGCATCGTCAACAACGGCTGGGCCATCTCGGTTCCGCGTTCGGCCCAGACCGGTGCCGAAACGCTGGCGCAGAAGGGCCTGGCCGGCGGCCTGCACTGCCTGCAGGTGGACGGCAACGACCTGATCGCGGTGCTGGCGGCAATGGAGCAGGCGCGCGAACGTGCGCTGGCCGGCGACGGTGGCACCGTGCTGGAACTGATGACCTACCGCCTGTCCGACCACACCACCGCCGATGACGCGCGCCGCTACCGCGACGACGCTGAAGTGAAGGATGCGTGGCAGCGCGAGCCGATGCTGCGCCTGCGCAAGTACCTGATCAACGCCGGTGTGTGGAGCGAAGACGAGGAAGCCGCCTGGGTCGCCGAGTGCGGCACGCGCGTGGACGAGGAAGTGAACCTGTACCTCAACACGCCGGTGCAGCCGGTCGAGGCGATGTTCGACTTCCTGTATGCCGATCCGCCGCCGGACCTGCTGGCCCAGCGTGCCCAGGCGATCGCCCTGGAGAAGCGCCATGGATGAGATCAAGAACGGCGCGCCCGGCGCGCACACCAACGCCGCCGACAGCGCTGCGGTCGCGCGCGGAGAAGAGAGCATGACCACCACCCCGATCACCCTCATCGAAGCCATCACCCAGGCGTTGGCCTGGGAGCTGGAACACGACCCGTCGGTGCTGGTGCTGGGCGAAGACGTGGGCGTCAACGGCGGCGTGTTCCGCGCCACCGCCGGCCTGCAGCAGCGCTTCGGCTCCGAGCGCATCCTCGACACCCCGCTGGACGAAACCACCATCGCCGGCCTGACGATTGGTCTTGCCGCGCAGGGCATGAAGCCGGTGGCCGAAGCCCAGTTCGATGGCTTCATGTACCCGATGGTCGACCATATCGTCTGCCACGCCGCCCGGCTGCGTTACCGCACCCGTGGCCGTCTGCACTGCCCGATGGTGCTGCGCGTGCCGTGGGGCGGCGGCATCCGCGCGCCGGAACACCACAGCGAAGCCAACGAGGCGATCTTCACCAACGTGCCGGGCCTGCGCGTGGTGCTGCCGTCGTCGCCGCAGCGTGCCTACGGCCTGCTGCTGGCCGCGATCCGCGAGCCGGATCCGGTGATCTACATGGAGCCCAAGCGCATCTACCGCCAGTACAAGGAAGTGGTCGTCAACGACGGCGAAGCCTTGCCGCTGGACGTCTGCTTCGTGCTGCGCGACGGCACCGACGTGACCCTGGTGACCTGGGGCGCGCAGGTGAAGGAAGCGCTGGAAGCGGCCGACAAGCTGGCCGGCGAAGGCATCAGTGCCGAAGTCATCGACGTGGCCACGCTGCGTCCGCTGGACTTCGCCACCATCGCCGAGTCGGTGGCCAAGACCGGTCGCTGCGTGATCGTGCAGGAGGCCCCGAAGACCGCGGGCTTCGGCGCCGAGATCGCCGCGCGCCTGGCCGAGGAATCGATCTACGACCTGCTGGCCCCGGTCGAGCGCGTCACTGGCTACGACACCCACATTCCGCTGTTCCGCCTGGAAATGAAGTACCTGCCGAGCGTTGAGCGGATCGTGGCTGCGGCCAAGCGCGCGGTGGCGGCCGGCTGACATGCGGGCCCGCCTTCTGGGGGCTTACCGCAGCCAGTATCCCAACCCGCTCCGGTTCCACACCGGCCAGATCGTCGAAGTAGGTGTCCGTGACGAGGAATGGCCGGCGTTTGCCTGGGTACGCACCAACGATGGGCGCGCTGGATGGGCGCCCATCGCCTGGCTGCAGCTGCTGGACGAGGGTCGCGCTGAAGCCCTGTGCGACTACGACGCCCGCGAGCTGGATGTGGAAAGCGGCGAGATGGTGAAGCTTCATCACGAACACGGCGGGTGGTGGTGGTCCGAGCGCGCCAATGGCGCGACGGGTTGGCTGCCGGCCCGCGAACTGGAACTGCTGGAAGAGAACTGCAAATGAGCCAGACCAAGAACTTCAACCTGCCCGACCTGGGCGAAGGCCTGCCGGACGCGACCATCGTCGAGTGGTTCGTCAAGGAAGGCGATGTGATCAAGCTGGACGAGCCGCTGGTGTCGATGGAGACCGCCAAGGCTGTGGTGGAAGTGCCCTCGCCGTTCTCCGGCAAGGTGCTGAAGCTGTCCGGCGGCGCCGGCGACATCATCCCGACCGGCTCGGTGCTGGCCAGCTTCGAACTGGACCCGAACCTGCCGCAGCGCGCCGATGGCCAGGACACCGGCCACAGCCACGGTCACGCCGCACCGGCGGCGCCGGCTGTCGTACCGACCCCGCCGCCGCCGCCGGCTGCGCCGGTCGCTGCGGAGGAAGGAAGCCAAGCCGGCCGCCGCCGAGCGTGACGACGCCGGTACCGTGGTCGGGGCCATGCAGAGCTCCAACGCCGTGCACGCCGAACAGGCGCTGGCCGTCGGTGGCGTCAAGCCGTCCCGGCCGTGCGTGCGATGGCACGCAAGCTGGGCGTGGACCTGAGCCGCGTGCCGGCCACCGGCACCGATGGCGCCGTGACCATGGCCGACGTCAAGCAGGCCGCCGCCAACGGCAGCGCCAAGCTCGGCGCTGCTCCGGCGCCGGTCGCTGCCGCCGCGTATGCCGCGCCGTCCCCGGCGCAGGTGTCTGCCCCGGTGCAGAGCGAAGCCCGCACCCCGCTGTCTGCCGCTGGCAAGCCGATGCGCACCCAGCCGCCGGGCGTGGTCGCCAAGGGCCAGCCGGAACCGCTGAAGGGCGTGCGCCGCAACATGGCCCGCGTGATGGCCGATGCGCACAGCAAGGTGGTGCCGACCACGCTGAACGACGACGCAGACATCCACGCCTGGCTACCGGGCAACGACGTCACCGCGCGCCTGGTGCGTTCGATCGTGGTCGCCGCACAGAAGGTGCCGGCGATGAACGCCTGGTTCGACGGTGAAGCGTTGACCCGCACCCTGCATGCGCAGGTGGACATCGGCATCGCCGTGGACACCGACGACGGCCTGTTCGTGCCGGCCCTGCGCAATGCCGACATGCTGGATGCACGTGGCATCCGCGAAGGCGTCAACCGCCTGCGCGAGCAGGTGGAATCGCGTTCGATCGCCGCCTCGGAACTGAGCGGCTACACCATCTCGCTGTCCAACTTCGGCATGTTCGCCGGCCGCTACGCGACCCCGGTCGTGGTGCCGCCGTGCGTGGCCATCGTCGGTGCCGGCCGTGCCCGCCACCAGATGACCCCGGTGATGGGCGGCGTGGAAGCGCACAAGGTGATCCCGCTGTCGGTCACCTTCGACCACCGCGCGGCGACCGGTGGCGAAGCCGCCCGCTTCCTGCGCGCGATGATGGACGACCTGGCACTGGCCAGCTGATCGGCCACCTGACCGGTGGGTGCCAACCGTTGGTTGGCACCTGACGTGGAAAGAACGCCGGGCATTGCCCGGCGTTTTTTTTGCCCGCATCCACGCATGGCGTGGATCTACACAATGCGGGCGATCAATCGCGCGCGACCAAGCCCTCGGCGCGGCTATACACACGCAGGCGGTGGCCATCAGGATCTGCCCCGACAAAGGTATGGCCGAATTCCAGTGTCACCGGCGCCTGCAGGATCTCCACACCAAGAGCGCGCCACGCATCGTGCATCTGCTGCACAGCCTCCGGGTTGGCCACCACCATCGCCAGTTCGGCGGCGCCGGCCTGCGCGGACACCGGCGGCTGCACGCCGTCGCGCTGCCACAGGCCCAGTGCGGCGCCATCGCCGAGCAGGAACAGGGCAAAGCCGGATGACTGCTCAACCGGCGGCTTGCCGAGGATGCCGCTGTAGAAGGTGGCGCTGGTGGCGACGTCGCGCACGTACTGCAGCAGGGTGCTGGGCGTGAACATGGGGAAGCTCCGTTGTTGGGAGCGATCATGGTGGTATGGGCCTGCTGACAGATTCTGTCAGTAGCATCGAGCGCACCCGACTGCTGTTGCCCCTGCCCTGGTAGAGGTCGAGCTTGCTCGACTGCTGTTCGCGAAGATCAAAGGCAGTCGAGCAAGCTCGACATCTACCAGGAGCAAACAGCAAAGGCCGCCAACCCATCGCGCCAGCAGCAGGAAGCAAAGCGCAAGGACAGTCGAGCAAGCCCGACGCTACGAACGGTCCAACCAGTCCGGCGCGATGCCCTGCGCCTTCTGCCAGCGCCGCAGCAGCGTGGCGCGCGGCACGAGGTAGCGATCCTCCAGCACGCGCACCTGGCGGATGCGGTCCAGCCGGAAATGACGGAAATCCTCGCGGCGCTCACACCACGCCGCCAGCATCGGCACCTCATCGAAGTAGCCCAGTGCGAACGGCCAGACGATGCGCTCGCTGCGCTGGCCGTGCGCATCCTCGTAGCCGAACTTCAGGCGCTGCTGTGAACCCACTGCTTCGCGCACGGCCTGCAGGCGTGCAGGCGGCACCTTGGCCGCAGCGCGCGAAGGGCCAACGCGCAAGCCGCTGTCACGTAAGGCTTCCCGGCGCGCGGCTGGCAGCACATGCGCGATACGCGCCAGGGCATCACGCGCGGCCTCGGCCAGCGCCGGCTCGGTGCGCGCGGCAACCCAGCGCAGGCCCAGCACCAGCGCGTCAATTTCGGCCGGGGGCAGCGTCATGGGTGGCAGGGTATCGCTCGGCGCCAGCTGGTAGCCGACGCCAGCCTCGCCGCGCAGGTCAGCGCCCTGCTCGCGCAGCGTCTCGATATCGCGGTACAGCGTGCGCAGGCTGATGCCCAGCGCGTCGGCCAGCACCTGCCCGGCTACCGGCCGTCGGTGGCGGCGCAGCAGCTGTTGAAGCTGCGTCAGGCGCAGCGCACGCGACATCAGCCGACCAGTGCGCCCGATGCCAGCACGTGCTCACCCGGTTGCGGGGCCAGCGCGGCCTCGACCAGTGCCTTGGCGATCTCGCTGGCCGGGTTGATCCGCCACGCCCGTGGCAGCACCGGCCCCAACGCACCCAACACCGTCAGCGCCAGGCGCTCGCCACGACGCACCTCGTTGCGCTCGCCCCCGATCAGCCCTGGGCGAACCAGGGTCAACGAGTGGAAGCCCAGCGCGCGCAGATCGCGCTCCAGCTCACCCTTCACCCGGCTGTAGAAGATCGACGACTGCGGGTTGGCGCCGGCTGCGGAATTCAGCACATAAGTCTGTGCACCCTGCGCCTGTGCCAGCCGGGCGAACGCCAGCGGGTAATCATGGTCGATGCGATGGAAAGCCTCGCGGCTGCCAGCCTGGGCAATGGTGCTGCCGAGCGCACAGATGACCGCGTCCACGCGCGCCCACCCAGCTACGGCGGGCAGCGTATCGAAGGCCAGCACCGGGTTCTCCAGCTTCCCGTCGGTCACGCCCAACGGGCGGCGCGTGGGCGCCACCACGGCGCTGCAGCGTGGGTCATCCAACAGCCTGGGCAGGGTCAGCCCGCCGACCAGGCCGGTCGCCCCCAGCAACATCACGCGCATCACCACCTCCACTGCGGCATTCTGTCGCCCATCCTAGCCGTTCAAGCCGTCGGCGGCCGCGCCGATATGCTGGAACCAGTCCCTGCCAGCCCCCAGGATTCGCTCCATGACGGACCAGCCCGACCACCGCTCTGCCCCCGGTACCGCCCTTGGGCCGCCGGCACGCGTGCGCGCGGTGGTGGACGATGGGCTGGGCGACCGCGTGGTATTGCAGGGCGGCGGTGGCGTGGCCCTGCAGCAGCTGTTCGCCGGCGCCGACGCGCCCGAGCCGCTGCTGGCGGCGTTCGCCAACGGCATGGCCACCCTGCCCGGCGAACTGGGCGACATGGGCGACCGCCTGCAGTCGGCGCAGGCCAGCGCCGATTGGCCGCGCTACGGGCGCGCCATGCGGCAGTTGATCGACAAGTACATCCGCACCATCGAACAGCATTCGCCAGATGGGCAGCCGGAAAGCCTGCGCCTGTCCGAGCAGCTGCGGCTGCTGCTGGGTGGCGCCGTGGTGGCCCTGCTGCAGCACGACCCGGATCTACGCGAACAGGCGCAGGCCCTGGCCACGCGCCTGCGCCAGTGGCAGCCGGGTACCGCACTGGAACCGATCGAACAGGGCGTGCGCGAACTCGGCCACCAGGTCGGCGTGCGCGCCGAGAGCTGGCAGGAGCAGCAGGCACTGCTGCTGGAGCTGTTCGCGCTGCTGTTGGAAAACGTGAGTGAGTTGCTGGACGACCGCAGCTGGCTGCAGGGCCAGATCGCCGCAGTTCGCCAGCTGCTGGACGGGCCGCTGGAAGCTGAAGCGGTCGAGCGTACCCGCGCTGAACTGCGCGAAGTGATCTACAAGCAGGGCTTGCTGCGCCAGGGCATCGACGATTCGAAGGCGGCGATGCGCGGGTTGATGGGCGAGTTCATCGAGCGCATGGATGGCATGGCCACCAGCACCGGTGAGTACCACGACCGCATCGGCAGCTACGCACTGCAGCTGCGCGAAGCGCGCAGCATCGCCGATCTCAACCAGCTGCTGCAGGACGTGATGCGCGACACCGGCAAGGTACAGCAGCAGGCCGCGCAGGCACGCGATCATCTGGCCAGCGCGCGGCAGGAAGTGGAGCGCGCTGAACAGCGCATCGCCGAGCTGGAACAGGAGCTGCGTGCCGCCGGTGACCTGGCGCGCGTCGATCCGCTGACCCAGGCACTGAACCGTCGCGGCCTGGACGAACTGCTGCAGCGTGAACTGGCGCGTGCCGCACGCAACAACTCACCGCTGGGCGTGGCAGTGATCGACCTGGATGATTTCCACCAGACCAACAATACGTATGGCCACGCTGGCGGTGATGCGCTGCTGCAACATCTGGTGGCCGTGTGCAAGCTGCTGCTGCGCGCCACCGACGGCATCGCACGGCTGGGTGGCGACGAGTTCGTGCTGGTGCTGCCGGAAACCCAGGGCGCCGACAGCATGGCCACCGTACAGCGCCTGCAGCGCTCGCTTGCGCACCGCGTGCTGACCGTGCAGGACCAGCGCGTGCCGGTGCACTTCAGCGCCGGGCTGGCGCAATGGCAGCCCGGCGACGATACCGAGACCCTGCTGCGCCGCGCCGATGACGCGCTGTATGCAGCCAAGCGGCAGGGCAAGAACCGGGTGCAGGCGGGGTAGTTCTTCGGTACACCGGAAACCGCTTTGGTAGGTGCCAACCTTGGTTGGCACGCGTGGGAAACAAAGCGCCGGCCAAGGTCGGCCTCTACCGGGGAACCCGCCGGTGACTACTTGCCCCGCAGCTTCTGGAACCCGGTCACCGCCGCCAGCACGATGGCGCCGGCGATGATGCCGACCACCATGTTGGCCGCAGCACTGATCAACCAGCCCCACTGCCCTTCGCCGCCCAGCGCCTGCACCGAGTGGTGCAGCGCCGGCACGTTGTGCACCAGGATGCCGCCGCCGACCAGGAACATGGCGATGGTGCCGGCCACCGACAGGAACTTCATCAGCCACGGCGCCGAAGCCACCAGGCCACGACCGAAGGCGGCGATGGCACCGCCCTTGCGCGACAGGTACAGGCCGACGTCATCAAGCTTCACGATGCCCGCCACCAGCCCATAGACGAAGATCGTCATCGCCAGTGCCACCACGGCCAGCGTGACCACCTGGTTGGTGAACGACGCGGTGGCGACCACGCCCAGGGTCAGCACGATGATTTCGGCCGAGAGGATGAAGTCGGTGCGGATGGCTCCCTTCACCTTGTCCTTTTCCCACGCGACCATGTCCACCTGCGCATCGGCCAGCGCCTTGCGCCGCTCGGCCTGGTGTTCGGCGTCCTCATCGGCGGAATGCAGGAACCGGTGCGCCAACTTCTCCACGCCCTCGAAGCACAGGAAGGCGCCGCCGATCATCATCAGCGGCACGATCAGCGGCACGTTCCAGCCGCGGCTGTGCAGCCAGGCTTCCAGCGCGCTGATCGCCAGCGCCGCTGGCACCAGGATCACCTTGTTCACCAGCGAGCCCTTGGCCACCGCCCACACCACCGGCAGTTCGCGGTTGGCGTTGACGCCGGTCACCTGCTGCGCGTTCAGTGCAAGGTCGTCGCCCAGCACGCCGGCGGTTTTCTTCGCCGCGACCTTGGTCAGGACCGAGACGTCGTCGAGCAGGGAGGCGATATCGTCGAGCAGGGCGAACAGGCTGGCACCGGCCATGGGGCGTCCAAGTGAGGGAATGAGCGGATTCTGACCGATACCGGGGCGACTGCGGAAGCGGTCGGATTCACTGCATGCCTACCGCTCCCCGGCGACACTGCGGAATCCGGTAGTGACGGCCGCTGGCCGGCAACCGCGCAGTTCCGGACATTGCCGGCCAGCGGCCGGCACTACCTGTATCCGTCGCATGGGAGTTCCGCGTGAGCAATCCGCCCACCACCAATGGCAACCCTCCGCTGGTCAAGGGCATGAACCGGCGCAGCCAGATCCTGCGCCTGCTGATGCGCTATCGCCATTCGGGCGTGTTCTCGGGCATGAACCTGGACGCCGCCAGCAACCAGGCCGACGTGCCCGCCGATGGCAACCCGGAACAGTTCGTCAGCGACCTGGAAGCCCTGGGGCCGACTTTCGTCAAGCTGGGCCAGATGCTGTCCACGCGACCGGACATGGTGCCGGTGGAGTTCGCGACGGCGCTGGAGCGCATGCAGGAAAAGGTGGCCGAGATTCCGGTCGCTCGCATCCATGCCATCGTCGAACAGGAGCTGGGCGCGCCGGTGAACAAGCTGTTCGCCGCGTTCGATCCCGAGCCACTGGGCTGTGCCTCGATCGCGCAGGTGCATCGCGCGGTGCTGCACGATGGCCGCCAGGTGGCGGTGAAGGTTCAGAAACCCGAGGTCGCTGCTCAGCTGCGCTCGGACCTGGAGGCACTGCGCAGCTTCGCGCTGGCCGCCGACCATCTGACCCAGGTCGGCCGTCGGGTGCGCCTGCGCGACTGGCTCAACGAGTTCGCCAAGACCCTGATGCAGGAGCTGGACTACCACGCCGAGGCCGAGAACCTGGCCCGTTTCGGCCGCCATCTCAAGCCGTTCCGCCGCCTGTGGATACCGCAGCCGCTGTGGGATTACAGCAGTCAGCGCGTGCTGACCATGGAACTGGCCACCGGCGTGCGCGTGGATGCGATTCCCGATGTCCGCCGCACCGAACAATCGATGGACCCGCTGGCGGCGGCGCTGATCCGCGGCTACCTGGACCAGATCTTCGTGCATGGCGAGATCCATGCCGACCCGCATCCCGGCAACCTGCGGGTGATGCCCGATGGACGGCTGGCGATCTTCGACCTGGGCATGGTCGCGCACATGCCGCCGCGCCTGCGCGAGCGGCTGCTGAAGATCCTGTTCGCCGCTGTCGATGGCCGTGGCGAAGAAGTGGCCGACGACCTGATCAGCATCAGCACGCGGTTGGAGGCATTCGACGAAGAGCGCTACCTGCGCGAGACCGGCCAGCTGATTGCGCGCTACGCCGCCAGTGGCAGCTTCTCGGAAGGCCGCGTGGTACTGGACCTGGTGCGCATCGCCACCGCCTGCGGCCTGCGCACGCCGCCGGAGCTGAGCCTGCTGGGCAAGGCCCTGCTCAATCTGGAAACCGTGTGCCGGTTGTTGGCACCGGACCTGGATACCCGCCGCATCGTCGAGCGCCAGCTGCAGCACGTGATGCGCGCACGCCTGAAGAAATCGCTGTCTGCCGCCAACCTCGCCAGCGAGGCGATGGAGCTGCAGCAGCTGCTGCGCGATGGGCCGCGCAAGCTGTCGGACATCATGGCGCTGCTGGCCGAGAACCGCCTGCAGATGAAGGTGACCGGCCTGGAAGAATCGCGGTTGATGGAAAACCTGCAGAAGATCGCCAACCGCGTGGCGGCCGGCATCATCAGCGCGGCATTGATCATGGCTGCGGCAATGATGATGAAGATCGACACCGGCTGGCATCTGTTCGGCTACCCGCTCATCGCCCTGATTCTGTTGTTCATCGGCGTGGTGCTCGGGCTGGGCATCGTTACCAGCGCGTTGTTGTTCGATCGTCGTGCGCGGGCGCGCGAAGAACGCGGGCATCGCTAGCGCATCAATGAAAACATCCGTATTCATGCGGTTTTTAATGCAATCCAACGAACCCTTTCACGCTCGTTTTACCTTCTGAACGCGATTGCGCGCGCGTCATTTCAACAAACATTTCAGTCAGGTTCGTGCATGCACTATCGGGTCATCGGCCTGTCATGTGTATGTGCTTGCGACAGCGCCGGTCGGATGGACACGCGTCGGTACGACGTCCATCAACATCCCGTCACTGCCGAAGCTGCCTATGCTCTGGATACTGTTGTTGTCGTTGCTGCTGCTGTGCTGGCTGTTCCTCGCGTCCGGCAAATGGGTGTGGTGGAAGGCCGGTTCACTCTCGCTGCTGCTGCTCATGCTCAGCGCATGGTGGCTGATCGACAAACTCTCCGGTGATGGGCTCAATGCCGCCACCCTGTACCACCTCGGCGCCGATATGGAAGGCGCCGGTGTCTCCGATTTCAAGGGCTATATCGCCGGCTTCATCGTGCTGGCGCTGGTCTCGCTGCTGCCGCTGTTCGCGACGCGGGTGAAGCGCTGGCGCCGGCCCGGCCACGGTGGCGCGTTGTTCGCCGGTTTCGCGGCCGTGTGGGTGGCCGCGATCATGATCAGCCCGCTGGCCCGCGACGGCCAGCGCCTTTACCAGCAGCTGCGTCCGGTCGACTTCGCCCGCATCGCCCCCGAGTACCAGGTGCCGACGCAGCCGCTGCAGCGTCCGCGCAACATCGTCTGGATCTACGGCGAAAGCCTGGAACGTACCTATCTGGACGAGAGCGCTTTCCCGGGCCTGATGCCCAACCTCAACCGCTTGGCATCTGAGTCGCTGGACGTGCGCGGCCTTGCCTCCGCTGAGGGCAGCGGTTGGACCATCGCCGGCCTGGTGTCATCGATGTGCGGCGTGCCGCTGACCACCTCGCAGGGTGATGAGAACAGCATGGACCGCATGGGCAGCTTCCTGCCCAAGGCCGTGTGCCTGGGCGATTACCTCAAGCAGCAGGGCTACACCAACCATTACCTGGGTGGTGCCAACGGCCAGTTCGCTGGCAAGGGCCAGTTCCTGGCCAGCCACGGCTTCGATGAAGTCCATGACCTGGCGTGGTTCAAGCAGCAGAAGAAGATCGGCCGCATCCATTACTCGGCGTGGGGCGTGCACGATGACGTGCTGCTGGATACCGCCTACCAGCGCTTCGAGCAGCTCTCGCGCGCCGGTTCGCCGTTCATGCTCACCACGCTCACCATGGACACCCACCACCCAGCGGGACACCTGCCCGTGTCGTGCAAGGGCGAGCGCTACCAAAGCCAGTACGGCAACATCAACATGCTCAACGCGCTCAAGTGCAGCGACCGCCTGATCTCGCAGCTGGTGCAGCGCATCCAGGCCAGCCCGTACGGCAAGGACACGCTGATCGTGATCGCCTCCGATCACCTGGCAATGCCCAACGATCTGACCCACATCCTGACCCGGCAGAAGCGCGAGAACCTGCTGCTGTTCCTGGGCGACGGCATCGCCCCGCAGCAGCTCAACGCCGACGCCGGCACCACCCTGGATTCGGGTGCGACCCTGCTCAGCCTGCTGGACCCGAACCTGAAGACGATGGGCTTTGGCCGTTCGCTGATCGATAGCCAGCGCGCGCCCAGCGCCAGCGTGGCCACCCAGCGCGATGGCGGCCGCGATTACCCGCAGTACCTGGCCTTCGCGCGTTCGCTGTGGCTGGGTGAACCGACCCGCGAGCTGAAGATCGATGGCGATGACCAGGTGGTGGTCGGCCTGCAGCACGTGCAGCCACCGGTGCTGCTGGAGTACGACAAGGACTGGGGCCTGAAGTCCGTGTATCTGGAAAACACCTCGCGCCAGTTCGATGATGCCAACCCGGACAACACCCTGGCCTACGTCGACCGTTGCACCGCGTTCGAGGACGGCTCGGCTGACGGTGACTGGTGCGCCCTGCTCGTCAACCGCGACAACGGCATCAAGCTGTACCGCGATAACGACCTGCGTGGCGGCATCGCCGTGGACGCACCACTGGACGCATTCCAGGGCCCGCGCCCGAGCGTGCGCCAGGCACACATGATCACCCAGAAGGGTCGCCGTACCCGCGCTGGCCAGTACATGCTGCAGCTGGTGGCGAGTACGCGCCCGGATCGTGGTTTCTGGATCGAGGCAGTTTCCTCGCAGCGCAAGGTGGTGCTGGCCCAGCAGTGGGTGCAGCCCGATGCCAACGGCAAGATCAACGTGTCGTTCGGGCTGGATCACGAAGTGGATGATCTGGAGATCCGCGCGTGGTTGAACCACGCCGAGAAGCTGGCGGTGGATACGTTCGCACTGGTGCCCTCACGCAGTCGACCACGGGGGTAGGGTTCTTTGCAGGGCTGCGCCCTGCACCCGCTACGAGCCGGAGCAACGGCAACAGCAACAGCGTGCATTCCGTGGATTGGCGGGGCGGTGTCGACCTTGGTCGACACAATCTGTCAGATATCGAAAATCAAGATGGGGTCAGATCCGTTTTCCTCCGGAAAACGGATCTGACCCCAAAAGCAATTCCAACAGATCGCGGAAATCTGTCGAAGGCGGGGCGGTGCCGGAGTGTGGGGTGTCAGCCGCATGGATGCGGCTGCCAAGCCTACAGGGACGTACTTGCGGCGTCCCCGCACTCCGACACCGCCCCGCCAATCCACGGAATGCACGCTGTTGCTCTTGCGGTTGACGTTGCTTCGGCGGGTGCAGGGCGCAGCCCTGCAAAAACCCCCTACTCCTGCGGATCGCGGGTGATGTGGATGTCGGTCGGGGTCGACAGTGGAATGTTCCGCTCCGCCAGTATCTGCAGCAGGCTGAAGTACAGATCGCTGCGGGTGGCGTAGACCTGTCGCGGGCTGGCCACGTACGCGAAACTGTTGATGGTGATCTGGCCACCGGCAATGCTGTCGATGTAGACCGTTGGCGCCGGCTGCTTCAGCACACTGGTGTGCGCCGTGTACGCATCCAGCAGCGCCTGCCGCAGGTTGCCGACATCGGTGCTGGGCGGCACCGCGAACTGGATCTGTATGCGGCCCTGGTTGTTGCCCATCGTCATGTTGCGGATGGTCTTGGTGATCAGCTCCGAGTTCGGCACGATCAGCGTCGACCGGTCACCCACCTGGATCTCGGTCGAGCGCACGTTGATGCGGCGGATGTCGCCCTCCTGATCACCCAGCTTCACCCAGTCGCCGATCTTCACCGGGCGCTCGGCCAGCAGGATCAGGCCCGAGACAAAGTTCTGGATGATCGCCTGCAGGCCGAAACCAATACCCACCGACAGCGCGCTGACCAGCAGCGCCAGGTTCTTCAGGTTCAGGCCCATCGCGGTCAACGCCCACAGCCCCACCAGGATGATGCCGACGTAACCGGCAATGGTGCTGATCGAGTTGCGCGCCCCCAGGTCCAGCTCGGTCTTGGGCAGATAGGTGTCGGTCAGCCAGCGTTGCAGCAGCCGGGTCACCGCCAGGCCGACCAGCATCACCAGCAGAGCAATGGCGATGCGGCCGGGTTGCAGCGTCAGGTCCTTGGTGATCGGGATGCCGTTGGCCAGCGAGGCCACGCGTTCAACGACCGAGCCGATGTTGCCGAACGGCGCTGCCAGTGCCAGCAGCGCGATCAACACTACGAAGGTACGCAGAACCGCCGACAGCAGCACGCCGGCCTGCTCCAGCCGCGATACGCTCAGGCCGGTGCTGAGCAGAATGGTCTGGCCAACCTTGCTGTCGGCATTGAGCATCCACGTGCTCAGGTCATCGACGAATTTGAACAGCAGCGTCGCCGCCAGCACCACGATGCTGCCGCCGATCAACTGCTGGTTCACGAACTTGGCGAAGTTCAGATAGCCCAGCAGGGTGGCGATGATGGCCGCTGCCACAGCGATGTTGCCCGCCACGCGTGCCAATACCAGCCAACTGCTGCGGCGCACCGGCGTGGCCGCACCCACGCCATCGGCCTGCGCCTCCAGCTTGGCCTCGGCCTCGGCGGTCTGCCGGCGATGCAGGCGCGCCAGGGTCACCAGCATGGCCATGATCAGGCCGAGGTAGGTCAGCGCAATCAGGCCATCCAGCGCCACCGTGGTGACGTCGCTGGTACGCGTGGCCTGATCGAGGGCGACCAGCACCGTGCTCAGCCAGGCCAGCGCCGCCGCACCCCAGGCGTATTTGCGCAGCTTCAGTGCGGCGGTGTCATCCAGATTCAGCAACCGCCACGACGGACGCTTGGGAACCAGCATGCAGGCGCTGAGCGCGGCGATGAAGGCGGCGCGGAAGGTAGCCGTCTCCAGGCCGTCGGCCACCACCTGCAGGCGCGGCGCGATGGCATCGATGGCGTCCAGCGCCGCCATCAGTACCACCACGGCATAGCCGGGCAGCAGTGTTCCCACCAGCAGCAGCCACATGGCCAGGCCAGAACGCCGCAGGCGGCCATCGGGTGCACGCTCGGACGCAGCAAAGCGACGACCCAGCCGGCGCAGCCACAACCGCAGCGGGAACATCATGACCAGTGCAGCCACCAGGCCCAGCAACGGCGTGCCCCAGCCATTGGCCCGGATGCCGGCGACGAAGGTATCGCGCCCCTGCTCGGCCAACGGCGCAACGCGTGCGATATCGATCGGCAGGCGCTCGGCAACTTTGCTCCACAGCGCGGGAGACAACGGCGAGGCAACCTTCTGCCCTAGTTCTTCAGTACGTTGCGCGACGCGTTGCTGGTCGATGTCGGTCGCCAGCTGCTGGGCACGCACGGCACTGGTCTTGGCCTGCGCTACCGACGCGGCCAGTCCGTCCCGCTGCTTGGTGATGCTGCGCCGTTGCGCCGCCAGTTCCGGCGGCTCGGTAGTGCCCTCGGCAGGCGTACCCAACTGCGCCAGTTGTTCGTCGAGGCGAACCAACTGTGGCTGCAGCTCCTTCTCCAGCGCCTCGGCTTCACGCCGCGCCTTCGAGGCGTCCTCGGACAACATGGCCAGTGTCTCGATGGCCGAAGCATCACCGCGCTTGCGGTCGATCTCCTTCAGGCTGGATTCGATCTGCGCCAACTGCTGCTTTGGCGTGAGGTCCTCATCCTGTGCCAGCACCGGCGCGGACAGCAGGAGGGCGGAGCACAGCATCAGGACCCACCAGGGCCCTCGTGCACGGATCGATCGCAGGAAAGAAGACAAGCCAGCCACACCGGTTCGCGCGGACCACCGCGCCTGCGCGCGACTATACGGCAGAGCCGGTAAAGGGCGGATGGGCGGCCCCGGCAGCGTCGAGCATCAGTACTTCAGGCGCAGCTCTTCCACCGTGGGCTGCTGCAGCGCGTACCAGTCCTGGAACTCTTCCTCGGTGATCTCATCGGGCGCATACACCGCCACCGGGTGCCAGTCGTGGTCGGTCGGCAGCGGCTGGCGCGGGCCGGCACGCAGGCTGTAGGCCACGCCTTCGTAGTCGACCAGGTCATCGACCTGCGGCCACTGTTCGCGTGCGAACTCGGATTCACTCTTCAACAGGATCACCTGGTACATCGGCACCTCCACCTCGTCTGGATCAGGAAAACACGGCGCTGGCTGCAGGATACCGCCGCGCCGGTGACAACGGGCGCTCCGTCGGGGCGACGGAACGTTCTGGACACGGCCATCGCCCCGGCTTCACCCGCCCATGGCAAGGCCATCGGCATCGTGGAGGCCCCCCCCTGCAACGACCGCCAATGACCGATCACCCGCCGCTGAAGACCGTTGCCGACCTCAAGCTGCCGCGCTACCTGGGCACCTGGTACGAGATCGCGCGCCTGCCTATGCGCCATGAACCGGAGGGCTGCACCGACGTGTCGGCGCACTACACCCTGCTCGACAACGGCAACGTCGGCATCACCAACCGCTGCCGTATGGACGGCGAGGTCGAGGAAGCCACCGGCGAGGCCTGTGCCGTCGACAACGACAGCGCGCGCCTGGAGGTGAGCTTCCTGCCCAAGGGCCTGCGCTGGTTGCCGTTCGCCAAGGGCGACTACTGGGTGATCCAGGTTGCTCCGGACTACAGCGTGGCGCTGGTCGGCAGCCCGGACCGCAAATACCTGTGGCTGCTGGCGCGCGAGCCACGCCTGGACGCGACCGTGCAGGACCATTATCTGGCGGCGGCCCGCCTGCAGGGCTTCGATCTGTCCGAACTGATCCAGACCCCGCACACCGGCCGCCCCACCGCCTGAGCAACGCACGACCATGGACCTCAAGAGTGGCTACCCGTGGTGGGCGGTACGCAACGGCCTGATCCACGCCTTTCCCCCGCTGCAGCAGGACCTGCGCTGCGACGTGCTGGTGGTCGGCGGCGGCATCACCGGCGCGCTGATTGCCGACGAACTGTCCCGGCATGGCCATGACGTGGCGATGATCGAGCAGCGCGACATCGGCTGGGGCAGTACCGCCGCGAGCACAGCGCTGCTGCAGTACGAGATAGATACCCATCTGCTGGAACTGGCCCAAAGCTATGGCCAGGACGCCGCCGCGCTGGCCTACCGGGCCTGTGCCGAGGCGATTCCGGCGCTTGGCGAGGTCGCTCGCGGTCTGAAAGACGTTGATTTCCAGCGCATGGACAGCCTGTACCTGGCCAGCCGCCACCGTGACGTACCCACCCTGATGGCCGAGGGTGAGGCCCGGCGCAGCATTGGCCTGGATGCCCGCTGGCTCGGCCCGGAGGCACTGCAGGAACGCTTCGACGTGGACGCCGGTGGTGCCCTGCTCACACGTCAGGCGGCACGGGTGGATCCCTATCGCCTGACCTATGGGTTGCTGCAGCGCGTGCGCCGGCGCGGCGGCAATGTGCATGACCGTACGGTGCTGCACACGCTCACGCCCAGCGCGCGCGGGGTGACCGCACTCACCGAGGGCGGCGCCACGATCCACGCCCGCCATGTCGTGCTGGCGATGGGCTACGCCAACCAGACCTGGCTGCAGCAGCGCGTCGCACGCAACCGCAGCAGCTACGCCTTCATTACCGACCCGATCGATGCAGACGTGCTGGGCCGGCTGCGGAACACGATGGTGTGGGAGAGTGCACGTCCCTACCTGTACCTGCGCGCCACCGGCGATCGCCGCCTGCTGGTGGGCGGCCTGGACGACGCCATCGACATTCCCGCCCGCCGTGATCGGCGCGTAGAACGCAAGGCCGACAAGCTGATGAAACAGCTGCTGCATTGGTTCCCACGGCTGGACCCGGTGCCGGCGTTTTCCTGGGCCGGCACCTTCGCCGAAACGGCGGACGGCCTGCCGTTCTTCGGCCCGCACGATCAATGGGGGCCACGGGTGCACTTCGCCATGGCCTACGGCGGCAACGGCATCACCTATTCGATGATCGGCGCGCAGCTGCTGCGGGCCCGGATCGAGCGTCGCAGGCACCCGCTGCAGGGGCTGTTCGGGTTCGGGCGGTTGTGACCGCCTCCCGACATGGCCCGGCCCTACCGCAAGCCGGCGCCGACAGGCATCATTCAAGCAGCCCCTGCTAGCGTCGGCCTGTACCGCCGCGTGTTGCGTGGCCACTTGTCCGCTGGAGCGCCGTCATGATCCGCCCCCTGACCCTGCTGCTGTGCCTGGCCCTGCCGGGAACCGTGCTGGCCCAGTCCGCTGCTGGCGCGACCGCGCCGCAGGCGACCGGGCTGGATCTGTCGCTGCCGCAGGCACCGATGCGCTATCTGAACGATGCGAGCCTGAAGCAGGACCCGCCGGGCACGTTCTACGGCGACAAGAGCGGCCCGCGCGTGCACGACGACGCAAAGATCGCCGACGTGACCGACGACAAGGTCAAGGTGTCTGGCAGCTTCACCACCGGCATCGGTTATTCCAAGAACGGCGGCAACAGCCACTACAACGCCGCCACCCTGAACCTCAGCAAGAACTACACTACCGATGAAGGCAAGACCCATGGGGTCAACGTCAACATCCACGTGAGCGAAGGCAAGGGCCCAGGCTTCTACGGCCCGTACGGCGGCTACTACGGCCGCGGCCCGGGCTATTGGGATTACCCGCCGCCGTTTGGCTGGTAAGCCCCGCGTCGGGCCTGGGCCGACCAAGGTCGGCCACTACCGGTGCACGTGTCCGGTAGGTGTCGACCTTGCATGTGCCGGTGGGTGTCGACCTTGGTCGACACGCTCTGCTTTCCGTGCCGACCAAGGTCGGCACCTACCGGCACGCGGATCAATCCAGCCAGCCATCGCGCTCGCTGTGCAGGATGCGGCCGTCATAACCGCTCAGGCGCACGTCCACCTTCTGGTTGCGGGCATTGCGCGCTTCCAGCGACCACGTCGCACCATCGCGTTCCAGCGAATGGATCTCGCGCAGGCCATGCGCCTGTGCCCGTGCCAGCACCTGCTCGGTGGTCAACAGTGCGCGGCTGCTGTGCTCATCGAAGATCTCGCCGGTCTTGGGGTCAACGTAGACCTCGCTGAAGCGGCCGTCGGCGCGGCTCACGTCAGCCTCCCACAGGCCATCATCGCGCTCGATCTCGTGGATCTGGGTGTAGCCGGCCTTGCGCAGGGTCTGTTCGACCTGGGCCATGCCCAGCGGCGCGGCCTGTACAGCCGGTGCGATGGCCAGCAGAGCAACAGTGGCGAGGGTGAGCGACTTCAACATGGGGGTTCTCCTGTTCGTGTTCGTGACCGGACCATCCCGGCAACGCCACGATGCACCCCGTGGTTAACAACGTCTTAGCCGCCCCTGTTAGCCAACGGTTAGTCGCCACCGGCACACTCATGCCTGTTCCTACAGCTCTCACTGCACCCCGATGCTCTCCACCCTGCCCCTGCTGCTGGCCCTGGCCAGCGCCCCGACCGCCGCCGCGCCTGCACAGGACCCGGCGCAGCAGGTCGCGCGCCGCGCCGTGCAGCAGGGCCGTTACGTGCCATTGGAAAGCGTGGTGCGCGATGCCCTCAAGCGCTACCCGGGCCAGCTGCTGGAAGTGGAGCTGGACGATGGCGTCTACGAAGTGGAGATCCTGCGCGGCGACGGCGTGGTGGTGGAGCTGGACTATGATGCGCGCAGCGGAAAGCTGCTGAAGACGGAGCTGGACGACTGATGCGCATCCTGTTGGCCGAAGACGATGCTGCGCTGGCACAGCGCCTGCTGCCCCTGCTGGAACAGGCCGGCTACGTGGTGCACGTGGTTGCCGACGGGCGCGAGGCCGAGGAAATCGGCCAGATCGAAGACCTGCAGGCCGCCATCGTCGACCTCGGCCTGCCCGGGCTGGACGGATTGAGCGTGATCGAGCGCTGGCGCGGCAATGGCCGCAGCTTTCCGGTGCTGGTGCTGACCGCGCGCGGGCGCTGGCACGACAAGCTGGCCGGCTTCGATGCCGGCGCCGACGACTACCTGACCAAACCGTTCCAGGCCGACGAACTGGTGCTGCGCTTGCGCGCACTGATCCGCCGCAGCCATGGCCATGCCAGCCCCCGCCTGCACTGCGGCCCGCTGCAACTGGACGTCAACGCCGGCCGTTTCGAACTGGATGGGCAGGCGCTGTCGCTGAGCCCGCAGGAGTTCCGCCTGCTCAGTTACTTCATCCACCACAGCGGCCAGGTGATCGGCCGCGACCGTCTGGGCGAACAGGTGTTCGATGGCGGCTTGGATCCCGATTCCAACGCGCTGGACGTCCTGCTCGGGCGGGTCCGCCGCAAGCTCGGCATCGATCTGATCCAGACCGTGCGCGGCCAGGGCTGGCGGCTGGCCGCGCCATGACCCGGCAGCCATCGCTGCGACGGCGCCTGCTGCTGGCCGGCGGCGTCGGCCTGCTGCTGGTCTCGCTGCTGGCCAGTTCACTGCTGGGCGAACTGTTCAAGCGCAGCGCGCGTGACCGGCTCGACCACGAACTGCAGCAGGACATGCTGACCCTGCTGGCACAGGCCGAAGTGGATCCGGAAGGACAGCTGCGCCTGCGCCAGGAACCGAACGACGCGCGCTTCCAGCGGGTGTTTTCCGGTGCGTACTGGCAGATCGCCGGTGCCGATGGCCGTGTGCTGCTGCAGTCGCGCTCGCTGTGGGATGAAACCCTGCCGGCCACGACCAGCGGGCCGGCCACGCGCAATCTGAGCGGGCCGCTGCAGCAATCCCTGCGTGCACGCGTGCAGCAGGTGCGGTTGCCGCGCGCCAGCGAGCCGTTCGTGGTCGTGGTCGCCACCGACCGCAGTGCGCTGGATGCGGATGTGGCCGCATTCCGTCAGCGCACGGCCATCGCCCTGGCCGTGCTGGTAGCCGCGTGGCTGGCGGTGCTGGCCAGCCAGGTGCACTTTGGATTGCGCCCGCTGCATCGCCTCGGTGCGCAGCTGGAACGGGTGCGTCGCGGCGACGCGCAGCGCATCGATACACAGGGGCTGGGTGCGGAGGTCGCACCGCTGGGCGAAGAACTCAACGCGCTGTTGGAGCACCAGCAACGCATGGTGGCGCGCGCGCGTACCAGCGCACAGGATCTGGCGCATGCGCTGAAAACCCCGCTGAGCGTGCTGGCCACCGAGGCCGATGGCGACGGCGCGGACTGGCGCGCCACCGTGCGCGAGCAAAGCGCACGCATGCAGGCCAGTGTTGACCGTTACCTGGCTGCCGGGCTGGCCGCCGACCATCGCCAGCGCACCGACGTGGCCGCTGTCGCGCAAGCACTGTGCAGGCTGATGGCACGCGTGCATGGCGAACACGGCATTGCGTTCACGGCGGAAGGCATCGATCCGGCGCTGCAGTTCGCCGGTGCCAGTGCCGATCTGGAAGAAATGCTGGGCAACCTGCTGGATAACGCCGGGCGGTGGGCGCAACAGCAGGTGGACGTCACCGCAGACAGCAGTGACGGGCAGCTACGCATCGAAGTACGTGATGACGGCCCGGGCCTGGCCGCGGATTCACTGTCACAGGTCACGCAGCGTGGCGTGCGGCTGGATGAGCGCGAGGGCAGCAGTGGGCTGGGCCTGGCGATTGTGGGGGATATCGCCGCCAGTTATGGCGGGCGCTTGGCGCTTGAGAATGCGCAGCCGGGATTGCGTGCGACGTTGTGGTTGCCGTTGGGGTGAAGCGGCCAACCTGACGGCCGGCTCTACCAAGCGTCAATTCGACTGGTCGCCGTGCACCCGGTAGGTGTCGACCTTGGTCGACACGCATCAAAAGCGCCGACCAAGGTCGGCATCCACCCATGCATCAACGGTGATGCATCCACCAGCAGTCAATCGCGTCCAGCACGATGTGGATGATCAAACCGATGCCGAACAATCGCGTTTTCTTCGGCACGCACAGCCCGGCATAGACCGCAATCGCCGGTGCGGTGTGCAGCGGGTGGAAACCGATGCTGCAGCGGTTCGGTGCATAGATCGGGTCGGCCAGCAGATGGTCCAGATCGATGATCCAGCCCAGCAGCATCAGCAACCACGCCGAGGCGAAGCGCTTGCGCCAGAACAGCCATGCCAGCAACGCTGGCACGGCGGCATGCAGGAACAGGTGGAAGATCGCGCGGGCGCTCATCAGGGCCGGTAGCGCCGGGCCATGCCCAGCGCTCCCGTTTACCTCAGACCAGCGGTTCGTCGGACAGGTAGGTGTAGCCGGTCAGGCCCGCTTCCAGCGCTTCGGACAGTTCCTGCGCGCGCTCCGGCGACAGGTCGGCCGAGGCCACGCGTTCGGCATAGGCCGCACGCAGGTCATCCAGCTTGTAGCCCACGTAGTCCAGCATCACGTCGGTGGTATCGCCGCGGCGCTGCTGGGTGATGGCGTAGCCATCGGCATCGGCCAGCACTTCCACCGCGTCGGTATCGCCGAACAGGTTGTGGATGTCGCCGAGGATTTCCTGGTAGGCACCGACCATGAAGAAACCGATGCGGTAGCTCTCGCCGTGCTTGATCGCGTGCAGCGGCAGCGAGCTGTCCAGGCTTTCGTTCTCGACATAGGTCTTGACCATGCCATCGGAATCGCAGGTCATGTCGGCGATGATGCCGCGACGGTCCGGCGTCTCGTTCAGGCGCTCGATCGGCACAATCGGAAACACCTGGTCGATCGCCCACGCATCGGGAATCGATTCGAACACGCTGAAGTTGACGAAGTACTTGTCGACCAGGCGCTCGTTCAGTTCGTCCAGCGCCGGGCGGTGGCTCTTTTCGTCATAGCTCAGGCGCGCACGCACACCGTGGGCGATGGCGTAGAACAGATCGTCGATGCGCGCACGCTGCGGCAGGTCGATCTGGCCCAGCGCATAGCTGGACAGGCCTTCGGCGTGGAAATGCTGGGCTTCCTGGAACAGTTCCACCGCCGGGCGCACGTCCAGTTCCTCGTGGATCTCGCGCAGGTGGCGGATCGAAGCCGGCTCGTCGTCGTGCTGGTCCGGCACGCGGCCTTCCTGCGCCTGTTCCACTTCAGACACGTTGGCGATCAGCACCGCATGGTGCGCGGTCATCGCGCGGCCGCACTCGGTGACGATGCGCGGCGGGGGCAGGCCGTGTTCTTCGCAGGCATTGGCCAGCGGCTGCACGATGTTGCTGGCATACGAATGCAGCCCGTAGTTGATCGAGCAGAAGCTGCGCGAACGGGTGCCTTCGTAATCCACGCCCAGGCCGCCGCCGACGTCCACATGGGTGATCTTCGCGCCCAGCTGTGACAGTTCGACGAAGTAGCGGGTGGCTTCGCGCATCCCGTTGGCGATGTCGCGCACGTTGGAGATCTGCGAGCCCATGTGGAAATGCAGCAGGCTCAGACAGTCGGCGTATTCGGTATCGCGCAGCGACTTCCACAGGTCCAGCAGCTGGCGCGGCGACAGGCCGAACTTGGCCTTGTCGCCACCGCTGTTCTGCCACTTGCCAGCGCCCAGCGAGGCCAGGCGCATGCGCACGCCCAGGCCCGGCTTCACATCCAGCGCCTTGGATTCTTCCAGCACCAGCTTCAGCTCGGACGGCTTCTCGATGACGATGAAGGTCTGCAGGCCCAGCTTGCGGCCGATCAGGGCCAGGCGGATGTACTCGCGGTCCTTGTAGCCGTTGCAGACGATCAGGCCGCCCGGGCGCGACAGCGCCAGCACCGCCATCAGTTCCGGCTTGCTGCCCGCTTCCAGGCCAAAGCCCTCACCGTGATGGCTGGCCAGGGTGCCGGCCACACCGCGGTGCTGGTTCACCTTGATCGGATAGACGGCGGTGTAGCCACCGGCGTAATCCCAATCGGCGCGGGCCTGGGTGAAGGCCGCCTGCAGCTTGCCCAGGCGCTGGCCCAGGATGTCCGGGAAGCGCACCAGCAGCGGCAGCTTGGCACCGGCCGCACGGGCCGCGTCCACCACCTTGGGCAGCGACACCACCGGGCCGTCTGCCCCGGTCGGTCTCACTACCATGTGCCCGGCCTGATCCACGTCGAAGTAACCGTCCGCCCAATGCGGGATCGAGTAGGTCTTGCGGGCTTGGTCGAGGGACCAATCGGTCATTGCAGTCGGCCTTGTTGGCAATAAAAGGGGGGGCATGATAACGCCTATATGCCCACAGGTTCGTTATCATGCGCGCCCGCGCCCGTGGCAGGTTCCAACCTGAACGGGCCGATCCGTCCGGATGTGGCATCTGTGCCACGCGGCCCCGCCCGCCAGCCCGGCTTCACCCCTCCGAACAGGACTGTTTTCCAATGACTGACAGCAACAACTGGTACATCGAACACTTCGAGCGCACGGGCTCGGCCATCGGCTACCGCATCACCGGCAAGCTGGACGAGGTGCAGTCGCCGTTCCAGAAGATCGAGATCTTCCAGACCACCGACTGGGGCAACCTGATGACCATCGACGGGGCCATCATGCTGACCAGCAAGGACAACTTCTTCTACCACGAGATGATCAGCCACCCGGTGCTGTTCACTCACGCCGCGCCCAAGCGCGTGGTGATCATCGGCGGCGGCGACTGCGGCACCCTGCGCGAAGTGCTCAAGCACAAGGGCGTGGAGAGCGTGACCCAGTGCGATATCGACGAGCAGGTCACGGTGATGGCGCGCAAGCACTTCCCGGAACTGTGCGATTCCAACGACGACGCACGCGCCGAGCTGCTGTTCGACGACGGCGTGGCTTACATGGCCAACTGCCCGGCCGGCAGCGTGGACGTGGTGATCGTGGACTCGACCGATCCGGTCGGCCCGGGTGAAGGCCTGTTCAACAAGGCCTTCTACGCAAGCTGCTTCAAGGCCCTGAAGGACGACGGCATCCTGGTGCAGCAGTCCGAATCGCCGCTGATGCAGCTGCAGCTGATCAACGAAATGCGCACCGAGATGGGCAAGGCCGGCTTCGGCTCGTTCAAGACCCTGCCGTTCCCGCAGCCGTGCTACCCCACCGGCTGGTGGAGCGTGACGCTGGCGCGCAAGGGCGAAAGCAGCTTCGACTTCCGCCAGGCCGACTCGGCCGCCAAGACCTTCGAGACCCTGTACTACACCGCCGCGCTGCACACCGGCGTGCTGGTGACCCCGCCGTTCGTGCAGGCGGCACTGAAGGGCTGATCGGAAAGCGTGCCAACCAAGGTTGGCACCTACCAAAGCAAAAACCCGCGCTGGCGACAGCGCGGGTTTTTTCGTTTTCCGGTAGCGCCGGGCCATGCCCGGCAACCTCATGTAACGATCAGAGCGCCCAGATACCGGCAATCACCGCCACCACCAAGCCCCACTTGATGACCTGGTAAGCCACCACGCTGCGCTCGCGCAGTGCCTTGGCCTTCAGGCGCACCTTGTAGACGCTGCCAAAGGCCTTGTTGACGCCACCGGTCGGGTCACCCGGCAGGTTCGGTGAGGCGCCGCCGGCCAACAGCGTGGCCGCGACCGCGCGGTTGAACAGGCCCGGCAGGCCGAAGTGTAGCGGGCGGGCGATGTCACAGAACAGGATCACGCGATCATCGGGCGTCTCGTTATGCGCATGGTGGATGTAGGTCTCATCGAACATCATCCACTCGCCATCGCGCCAGCTCTTCTTGATGCCGTCCACTTCGATGTAGCAGCCGTCGTTGTTCGGCGTGGCCAGGCCCAGGTGCAGGCGCAGCGAACCGGCGAACGGATCGCGGTGCGGGCGCAGCTCGCTGCCCGACGGCAGCTGCGCGAACATCGCCGCACGCACGTCCGGCAGCGACTCCAGCAGCGCCGTGGTCTTCGGGCACATCGCCTTCGCCGACGGGTGTGACGGGCCATACCACTTCAGGTAGAAGCGCTTCCAACCACGGCGGAAGAACGAATTGAAGCCGGCGTCGTTGAACGTGCTGGACGCAGCGATCTTCTGCGCATCGCGCAGCGCCAGCGCCTCGTCGCGGATCATCTGCCAGTTCTGGCGCAGCGGCTCCAGCTGCGGGAACTCCTTGGCCGGGTCCAGGAACGGCGTGGTCGGCACCTTCGAGAACATGTACATGACCACGTTGATCGGGGCCATGAAACTGGAGTGGTCCAGCAGCTGGCGCGACCAGCGCGCGCGGACCTTTCCACGGAAGTGGATGTACAGCACGCAGGCGACGAACAGCGCTGCAATGACGATTTTGATGATCAAAGCACTTTCCTCCAGCCGCAGCCGGAACGGGAATCAGGGCGATGCACGGCCGGACGGCCAGCACCGGAGGGGACCGCGGCAGGGGACGGGGACGTGCCGGAGAGGGGCGGCCGCCGATGTCGCGAATCAACAGCTTATGGTCGGCAGGCCGTGCGTCGGGGTCAAGCCGGGCGTGCATGGCGTTCAGCGGAACGCGAATGAATGGACGTCAGGAAGGCACAACTGCCTGATCTGAAAGGCCCACTCCAACAAGTGAGACGTAATTGTCCGATTCGGCGTGACGAACTGTTCCAGCCACGACCCCGACATTTCTCCGACAAATCGTGGAATAGCGAACTGACGAGTACTAAAATTAACGAAAACTTAGTAACTCCCTGTAACACCGGTTCGCTTGACGCTTTGCGCCACCCACCGGGTCGTCCGAGACCCCGACATGTATCTTCCTGCTCTGCCCCCCTCCTCCTGCGGCGGCGACGCCGCCACCCCGCTGCTACTCAAGCGCGGCGAACGCTTCCTGGCCCCCGACGTCTATCGCACCTGCCTGGACGGGCGCGAGGCGGTCATCAAGGACTATTCCCGCTACCGCGGCACTCCCGTTTCACTGATCGCGCGACTGATGGTGCGACGTGAAGCCCGCATGCTGCAGCGCCTCGGCGGCTGGAAGCATGCCCCCGCGCTGCTCGGCACCCTCGGTGGCCTGGCGCTGGGCATGGAGTTCATCCCCGGCCAGACCCTGAGCACTGCGCAGGCCGTCGGCAATGAAGTATTCGAGCAGCTGCAGCACGCGCTCAGCCGTTTGCACGCCGCCGGCATTACCCATAACGACCTGCATGGCACCAATGTGGTGGTCAGTGGCGGCGTGCCGGTGCTGCTGGATTTCACCTCGGCCTGGCGCGTACCCCGCTGGCTGCGCCGCGGCCCGCTGAGCCGGCAGATGCGCCGCAGCGACATGAAGAACCTGCTGAAGATCCGCCAGCGCGTGACCGGCCAGGCCCCGAGTGCCGCGCAGGCCGCACTGGTGGCCGACCCAGGCTGGGTCGCCGCCGTGCGCCAGGGCTGGAAGCGGTTCTATAAGTGGGCGAAGCGGCGGTAGGTGTCGTGTCTTTTGGGCGGCGATGGATCGCCCGATGGGATGGGACAACGTCGTTGGGGCTGGATGCCCCGACGGGGATGATGCCTCGGCGGCTGCGTGCGCCCGACCAGGTAGAGTCGACTGTTAGTCGACTGCTCTTCGTTCCGAAGCCGGAAAACCCCGCGCTGCGCGCGCAAGTCGACTAACAGTCGACTCTACCTCGTCGCACCCCGGCATCCCTGTCGTGCGCCGACAGCCCGCGGCGCGCTTACAACGCGTCCGCGTCCAGCTCACCGGTACGAATACGCACCACGCTGCCCAGGTCGTACACGAACACCTTGCCGTCACCAATCTTGCCGGTGCCGGCCGCCTTCACGATGGCCTCAACCACGGCCTCCACCTGGTCATCGGTCACCGCCACTTCCAGCTTCACCTTCGGCAGGAAATCGACCACATACTCCGCGCCACGGTACAGCTCGGTGTGGCCCTTCTGGCGACCAAAGCCCTTCACTTCCGTCACCGTGATCCCGGTGACCCCACGCTCGGCCAGCGCTTCGCGCACGTCGTCGAGCTTGAACGGCTTGATCACCGCCATGACCATCTTCATCGTCTATCTCCTGTCTTCCGGCGTGGAGGATAGCGCCTGAACACGCCCAGTGCGAAACAGCCCATGCCTGTGCGGGCGCCCGGCCCAGCAGTATCCTTGTGGCCTGCACGGCCCGCCCTACCCCACGGAGCACCCCATGATCGACCTGAACCACATCGATGACCTCGCCCGTCGCCTCAGCGACCTGGTGCCGCCGGGCCTGCGCGAATCGCGCGAGGAACTGCAGGCCACCTTCAAGAGCGCGCTGCAGGCCGGCCTGGCCAAACTCGACCTGGTCACCCGCGAGGAGTTCGAAGTGCAGCGCGCCGTGCTGCTGAAGACCCGCCAGAAGCTGGACGCGCTGGAAACCGCCGTGCGCGAGCTGGAAGGGCGCGGCGCCGCAGAATGAAAAAAGGAGGCGCACCGCGCCTCCCACTACAGAGTATTTCCCGGATGGGGCCTTGCAGCAAGACCCACCGGGCGCCCTAGACTCGCCGGCCTGTCGATCCGGCAGGACACGCAGGGGCAGTGCCGATGGCGCAGGACACCGAATGGACACCCGTTTCGCATGACACCTGCAACCAGGTCGCCGGGCCGTTCTACCACGGCACCCGCGCTGACCTGGCGGTGGGCGAGTTGCTGAGTGCAGGGTTCCGGTCCAACTATCGCGACAGCGTGATGATGAACCACATCTACTTCACCACCATTGCCAAAGGCGCTGGGTTGGCTGCGGAGATGGCTCGCGGTGAGGGGCGGCCGCGCGTGTATGTGGTGGAGCCGACCGGGCCGTTCGAGGACGATCCGAACGTGACCAACAAGAAGTTTCCCGGGAACCCGACGCGATCGTATCGGAGTGCGGAGCCGTTGCGGGTGGTTGGGGAGATTGCGGAGTGGGAGCTCTACGACCCGGAGTTCGTTCGGCAGTTGAAGGCGTTTGTTGCTTCGGGAAGTGGGGAGATCATCAATTGAGGGAAGGAGACACCCACGCTTTGGCTGACGGAAGATCAATGCAGCAGGTCGTCGAACGATGTCCACTTTCGGCCAGATGCGGAAATTGGGAGCGCAACCCTTTTAGGATTTCTTCCGTTGACTCTACAGCTGAACTCTTGGCAGGGGCTATGGTCGGTCCTCCTGTGGTGCGGGAGCTGGTTCGGTCGCCCCGTTGAACCAGTTGTCGAGCGTTGCCAGTGACACGTCGGAAAGCTCCTGTGTGAAGAGCAGCGCCAAGCGCGTTGTCGGACGGGAACAACACACATAGAACAGGTTGCGGCTCCTCTCGAATGCATCCTGCTTGCCGGCCGGGACTCCTTCGGTCGACCATTGCAAGAACTGGTCAAAGTTGTATTTGTTCCAGCCGCGTCCGAGAACGACCAGGACATTCTCAAACTCGTCTCCCTTCACGCTGTGCTTGGTAGCGAACGGAGTATGACCGTCGATAAACCTGTCCAAGGCGATGACTTCCCTGTAGGGAACGTCCCGCAACTGTCGGGTCTGCTGGATCCGGCGTGGCGGCTCCTCCCCTTCCTCGCCATGCCATTCATCGGCCTCGCCAAGCACCCCAAGCACGGCGTCAGGCAGCGGTGGATGCGCATGCTCGATCATGTAGTCCAGCACTTGGCCAATGGTTTCCGCGAGCCGGATCTTGGCGAGTCCCTCCATCGAGGAGGACCACGCGACCTTGTCCGCATGCGAAGAAACCGCAGACGTCGAGCCGCCCAGCAACGAGAACATCTCCCCGAAGCGCTTATGTTGGAACGCCGCGCATGCGGGCTCGAGCGCGTCGCAAAAGAACGCGATGAGCGGATCCTCCTTCTTTATGAACTGGTCCGTGTAGGGAAAAGCCTTGGCGATCGAATCGTAGCCCTGCTCCGAAGCGAGGACGTTGTGGGTGAGCATGAGAACCTTGGTTCGCTGAGGAGCCAGGTTCCAGCCGTCCGATTCCAGCTTCTTGATTAGCGTCGCTAAATAGGCATGGGCTGCCTCGGCAGGGAGATCGCCTTTCCAGTGTCCGCCCCCTGCGCCGGATCGGCGTGCGCCTTGCCAGGCGTTGGTATGGAATGCGATCGCCGAGCCAATGAAACCCTCGTCCTTCACCGCTTGTGGCAGCTCTGGCCTCATCTTGTTCAGAACGTCGACTATCTTGGTCGATGAGCGGAAGTTCGACCTCTTACCGATTTCCGTCAGCGCTACATGGGCGACGTGGCCGCATGTCTTATCAAAGATGGTTTGCCAGTGGTCGCCGAACAAACCGATCATCGGGCCGGCCGCGCGTCCGAACAGATGCTCGCTAATGCTAGTCATCACCGCTATGTCCGTATCCTGGTATTCGTCTATCAATACGAATGGATACTGCTGCGCAAGAAGTGTCTGGAACTTCACGTTCGGGAGCAGAGAGACCACTAGCGCCAGAACGTCGTCGTGGTGCAGGGTGACGGTCTCTGCGGTGACGCGGCGGTAGCCGAGCTCGTACTCGACAATCCGGCTACCGATTCCGTCCGCCTCGGCCAACTTCTCTTCCCACTCAGGCATCGCCGCGACCAGTGACCTCAGCGCGCGCTGGAACTTCCTCATCAACGACCAACAGAACGCATGAATGGTGCCGACGAAGACCAGCGGGTTGCTGTCGATACGGCTGTTGATAACAGCCGCGGCTGCATTGGTATAGGTGATGCAAGCAATGCGCTGGTGGTTCCTTCGCAGCTTGGGGCCCTCGTATTCGATGAGATGCTTGAGCGCCTCTACCAGCGAATAAGTCTTGCCTGCGCCGGCGCCTGCTTCGAGCAGGAAGCTCCGGTGGTCCTGCAAGCACTGTGCGACAGCCGCCTCCGCTTCCCGCGCGGCGATCAGTGCGGGGCTGGCTTCGGGAATAGCATTCATGCAACCACTTCCGCATCGTTGGGTGGCGCGGGCACAGGCGGCGGGTCGCCTTCAGCAAGCCATGTCAACCCGCTCCGGATGTAGCGTGGGATGTTCCAGTCGCCATCAGACAGGGCAAGCTCGAGTGCGAACTTGGATTTTTTCACCTCTTTCGCTTCTTCCCAGGCCTGGGTTTCCCTCTCCTGCGCGCCGGGCCCCGGCAATGGGAAGATCTCAGGGTTTGCCAGCATGAACGCGTCCTCGAAGCTGCGACCGCAAGGACCTGTCTCGGCTTCAGGGCACTGATACGCGAGCCGCAACAGACCTTTGGTCCTGGCTGCTTCATCGGCCACCAACAGTTCCGTCGGGGTGATGCCACTGTTTTCGTACCAGGACTTCAGGCAGGCATTGCTGGTCTTGTCCCCTTGCGACACCTGGCAGGCCACGAGCTTGCCGGCGCCATTGGCCTTCACGCTGTCGAGGTCAGTGATGACCAAGGTCCGGAGTTCAAGGAAATTGACGAGGTCGAAGAAGATGTGTGCGTAGGCGCCGCCGACCTCGACGACGGAGAGATACTGGCTACCGAGCTTCGTTCCCTCCGCTAGATCCTTGTCCAACATGCTGATGATTCTTGGAAGCAGCAGTCTCTCCGTTGTGCCCTCGATCAGGACCGCCTTGTCCGCGAAGAACAGATCGCATCTGGTGAGGGTCATGTACTGATGAAGGAAGGTGCGATCTGGTTCAGGTTTTTCGGCCAGCCCCTTCCTGAGATCCTTAACCTTGGTGCTGATGGTGCCATTCTTGTTCGCCGAGGCTAGGAAATACCGGATCGTCTCGAAGTGTGCTTCATTGGCGACATGGGAGGAGTGCGTCGAAACGACGAATTGCACGGGCCACGATTCGCCGGTTTCCTGATTGAACGCCGATGCGATGTCCGCGATCTTTCGGATGAAGACTTCCTGCATCTGCGGATGCAGGTGGACTTCAGGCTCCTCTATGAAAATGAGGTGCACCGAGGGCCTGGGCTCCATCGCAAGAAAGAGCTTAAAGAACTCCCGGAGCTGCAGGAGAATCAGGATGATATTTCGTGTTCCCAAACCGTTGTAGGCTTCGGGAAGATGGATGCCATTGGATCCGGTATACCGGACCTTCGTGTGGTTGGTTAAAAGCTTGGCAACGTCGAGAGTAGTTTCGGTCAGGAGCTTGGGGGCGTTGAGGCCCGGATACCCAAATAGCGACAAAGCCGGAAGCAATTGGTCGAGCTTCTCGTTGAAGTCGTCGCCGATCTTGTCCTGAATGGACTTGACCGCGATCTCGAGTTCCTGGGCGATGGCGTGGCTGTCCGCGTCGTCGGTGTTGCTCTTGGCTGTCGAGAACAGGTTCTCCAGCACCTTGCCGATGACCACGCGCTCTTTCTGACTCGCGTCATCCAGTCCCCGTTGTGCGCTGATGAAGCCACCGACACACAGTTTCCTCAGCGTCGACCTTTCGATGCTTTTCTCGTTAGTTTCATCGTTCGGATCGACGGCAACAAAGGTAGTCTCGTAAAGTGACGGAATTCGCTCACGGAGGAGGCGGAAAAATTCCGGCCTCTCATCCTCGTCCGTCTCCGCAAAGTCGCCGAACAGTTCGGGCAGCTTCCCGTCCTTGAGCGCGTATCGGACGATGGCCAAGGCTTCCGTGCATTCCGGGTCAAGGTCGACGACCAGCTCGCCGAGCAGACCGAGATGCTCATCCTCCTCGTACGAAAAGCGAAGTCGGACTTCTATCGCAGGCAAGATCTTCCTTATCTCGGCCTCGTCCTCGCCGTTGGATTTTCGAAGATGGGAATCCCAGAACTGGTCGTAGCAACAGAACGAAAAGTCCTCTAGAAAAAAAGAGGGTGACGCATCGGACAGAAGGCGCTTCATCACTTCAGTTAGCGATGTCTTGCCGCTGTTATTGCGTCCGACGATGACGGTGGTTCGGCTTTCGAGAAGTAACTGGGCGTCGTAAAGCAGTCTGAAATTCTTAGCTTCGATTTGCTTGAGGTACATGTCCGATTCCCCCTGAACCGTGCAATGAGACGCGGGTTAAATCTATTATTTTGGCATCTCGAGAATCGTCAATCCTAATACCATGATGTCCTCCTTGGGTCTCATTACGCCCCGCTGCCCTCGATCTTAGGATGGCTGGACCGGACTAACAAGCCGAGGTATAAACCGAACCGCATACTATAGTGCGGAGCGTGCACTCACGGGGATATCGTCTTTGGATCGGATCCAGTCGCCTCCCGTACGCCAAGTATCCCTCTTGCCGCTGATGTCTTCTTCCGGCCAAGAGGGGACTCTCGCAGTGCCTCGAACCGGCCCACGAATCTGCGTGGCCTATAACGAAGTATCGGGCCGAACCCTACTTGAACATCTCCAACAGATCCCTGTCTTCGTGCCGCTGCTCCCACGTGGAGAGAAAGCAGAAGCTCGCGCCGCTTTGCATGGCAGCCTTCTGGAATCCCGCCAGTTCCTCCTTCGTAACCGGGTACTCAACCGGATCAAAGTGCAGAATCCCCCACGGCTTGACGAGAGAGAACCCAGGCAGGAGTTCCGAAAAGATCGCCTTGAGCTGGGGCCGGAGAGTGGAGAAGTCTTTGATCGGACCCGCGCGATTGCCAAGGGCATGACACTGGCGACGGATGCGCCTGTCTCCACCCACCACGCGCGCAACGAAGTGGTCCTGATGCACTTGAACGTAGATCAGCTGACGGCGAAAAATCTTCATCCCCTTCTCAACCTCACACGCTCAATGGTCGTCCATGTGCCTGCATGCCTTTCCATCAAAGCGCCGGCTGCGCCTTCAGCGCGCTTGAACCCCTGCGCAGCAGATACAACGCAACTAGGAATGGCCACAGCGAGTTGATCGATGAGAACACGCGCTGGGTCAGCCCCCTGAACCCCTCCGGGTCCGCTCCCACCACGTTCAACCAGAGATAGACGATGCCCGCGACGCTCACCACAGCAGTCACGGCGTACGCCCTTCGGTTGGCCGACCACGCGCTCAATTCGATGTGCGACATCGCCGGTGCAATGATGTTGGCGATACCAATGGTGTAGAAGCCGTGCATCGGATGGCCCATGGGCCAGAGCCCGTTGGTCAGCATGGAGACGCCAAAGATCATCCAGCAGATCGCGCCTACGGCAATCCGGCGACCGGACTCCCGCCATACCCCGATGGCAAACGCCACGAAGCCCACGCCGCAGCCGATGGGAGCAATCCTGGCGCAGATGCTTGCAAGCGTTGGTGCCTGCAGCAGCTCGCTGGCGTGCTGTGCAAGCGGGTTGTAGCCCGGCGCGAACACGGAGGCAACGCTGGTCCAGAACAGGAACCACGGAAGCGGGACCAGACCCGCAGACAGTAGAAGTCGATTGCGGCGTGACACGTAAAGTGGTCCTTGTTTGGCCTGCGCCAGTGGGTGGAATCCAGTCGAACGCTGCAGAACCCTCCTGCTCCGTGCAGGACAGGTTCGGAGTGACTACAACGGTAGTCAGATTCTGCGTGACGCCCTGTGGGGTCAATAGGCAGAAAGTCACTCATGCATGGAGGCGAAGTACGCGGCACTCATCAGCGGCCGTCGCACCGGTTCCATCGTACGGGCGATCACACATTGCCATCGGACCAATGCTGTCGCATTTGCCGTGCCTTGCGTCTCTGACGGAAGGTTCTGACGACTCCGTTCCAGAAGTGCCGTTCCGCCCAGCACGCCAAGGCTCTCGCCTGTTCCGACGCTATGCGACAATGCCAAAAGCGTCTCGGGTTTTGGCGGCATTGCCCCCTACCCATTGGCATTCCGCACAACAGCAGGTAATCGTTACTGTGCCACCGTGCATCGGTGGTCGGGACTCGAAAACCCGGATTGCTAGACGTAAGTTTGCGCTTGCCAGCCGGCATCACCTCGCGTGGTGCCGGCTGGCAATCCGTCTGCCGGCTATGGCGGGCGGGGCGTGGGGGTCTTGTACCCGCCGGCTTTGTCTAGCAACCGGTTTTCGAGCCACGCCCTGTCCGCCACCTTTATCGGTGGCGGCTTCCGCTTGCATGCACGGAGCCCGCCATGACCACACCGCACTCCCCTCCCCCGCGCCCCATCCAGGAAGCGCGCTCGAACGCTCCAGCCCCGGACCCGAACAGCCTCATCGCCATCCTGCACGCCATCGGCGCGGGCGCTGCGGCCGACGGACAGCCTTGGCCCGAGCGGCATCACCTGCGCAGCCGGCAGATGCAGTTGTCCGACGCCGACTGCGCGCTCACCGGCCAACGCATCGTGCAGGAGATCCTGCTGGCGGCCGAGCGCACGCGCCAGAACGGCGAGCCGGAGCAGTACGTGGGCGACCGGGTGATGGAGGGGCTGGTGATGGCCGATCTCGCGCTGACCGCGTTTATCCCCGAACGGATGCGCCCCAAGGACTGAGCGCGCTTGTGGCGCGGGGTTTTCTGCCTGCGTGCGGGGTGATGAATGAATCGCAGCGCCCGCTTGTGCATTGTTCCGAACTTTCTCGGGATTCACGCGAATCGGGCACCGTTTCGGCGCAACTTGTGGCTGCACTGAAGCCCAGCTAGCATCGGTCCAACGGCTTTCCCGTTCTGCCCCCGCATCCATAGATGGACGCCCCCGTGACCGAATCGACCGCCACTGAAGTTTCAACCGAAGCCGCATCTCACAAGGGCGAATTCTTCCTGATCGACGCCGGCCTCCTGGGCAACGGCAGGGTTCCCGGTATAGAGATCGCCAACGAAGAGAAGCTGATCGATCCGGGGATGAATGTCGTCTCGCGTCCTGACGGAACGCCAGACCAGTATCCGGAGCGTCCCCACCTGGTTCATGTACCTGAGAAGGGCGCAATGCCACGCGATCTGGAAGAGCTCGCTGGCATCTGGATTGTCTCTGAGCCGTTGAAGCAGCTGTTTGAGCGGGTGGACCCCGAAGCGTTTGCCTTTGTGGCCTGCGACTTCAGCCTTGCCGACGGCAGCCCCGGCCCTCAGTACTACCTGGGCAATGTGCTGCGCAGGCGCGATGCCCTGGATGAAGCCTCGTCCCGCGTGAGAATCAAGCTCGACCACAATTATCAGACCGGCGAGGACGAGAAGCTTTACAGCCTTGCCGGCGGAGCCAGCCTGGTGTTCAAGCAGGACGTTGTGGGCGATTCCCATATCTTCCGCCAGGATCGCATGGGCGCACCGCCCATCTGCGACCGCGCGATGTTTGATGCATTGACTGCGGCCAACTTTTCCGGCGTACGGCTGCGCGATGTAGCCGATCTCTAAGACGAGCTCCTTCAAACGGATTCTTGAACGAGGTGGTGCGCATGGCCGACACACCGGTTTTTCAGGGACACCATCTGATCGAACAGAATGCGTTCGAACAAAGCCAGCTGCTGAGGTCGCTTGCCAGAAGCGGGCATTTCACGCTCCACGGACCCGACAACATTCTCAACCTGCCCGCGAACCCCGCGCTGGCAACCCGCCTGGGTATTTCGCCACACTCAGGCGGCCCGTTGAGTGCGTACACGGATCAACTGAAGTTCGTTCTCGAGGACCTCACGGAAACCTACGATGGCCGAACCCTGCTGGCGAAGGATTCTCCGCCGGATGTGCGCGCTGCCGCCGTCGAGCGTATGGGTGCCCGCATCCAGAACCTGGAATACACCCTTCGCGCCGGCATCCTCAACGGCGACCTGGTCACCAACACGCCCGAGAACATGACCGCGGCGGAAGCCAACGCCAAGATCCGCACCTTCTTCTCCGATCTGGACGGCTACCAGCGCACCCACGCCGCGCAGATTGCGGAACTGAAGACCCTCAACCCCTCCGAGTTGCGCTGGCGCGCTGTCACCCAGTCCGAAGCCAACGTGAAGGCGGCGCTGGATGCCATCGACGAACCCGGCAACTCGACCCTGAGCGAGCGCTGGGGTGGCCGCGCATCGATGGGCACCGCGATTCAGGAGGCCAACCAGGGCGGTCGCCTGCCGCTGACCGAGCACACCGCCGTCCGCGTGCGCACAGCGTTCAACCCGGAAATGCCACTGACCATCGTGCGCCCTGGCCCGGCAAGCACGGCTCCGGAACTGGCTGGCTCTGCAGGGCGAGCGGGCGCTGCAGAAGGTGCCGCCGAAGCTGCCGCCGCGCGCGGAAAGATTACCGGCGCCCGCGTACTCGGGGCCGCGGGTGTCGCCGCACTGGCCGTGGACTTCGCCATCACCGGCCACCGCGTGCCGAGTTGCGCAGCGAGGGCAACGACGCCGGCGCAAAATCTGCGGCCACCCACTTCGTGGGGCGCACCGCGGGCGGCTTTGGCGGCGGCTTCCTGTTGGGCGCAGGGTACGGAGTCGTTACCGGCTCGTGGACCGGGCCAGGTGCGCTGGCTACCGGACTGCTGGGCGGCGTGGCCGGCGGCTTCGCCGGTGAGTACTGGGCCCAGTACCAGGACAAGAAAGCCGTTTACACCCAGGTGGACCGCAGTGGTAACGAATGGAGCCGCGACCCGGAGGATTCAGAGGGCACCTGGAGCCGCAGCGTGCGCACACCGCAGCCCGACGGAAGCTACCGCGAGATCACGATGGTCGCCGGTGGCCGGCTGGTGGACGAGCTGAACTACAAAGCCGCCAACGACTCATATTCACTGGGCATGGCCAACCTGCCCAGGCCGCAGAGCCCCTTCAAGCTCGATGCAGGCGGCGAGAGCACGCCGCCGCGCGAGCCGTTTGAAACCAACCGCCACTACGTGCGCAATCCGCACAACGGCGAATGGAACCTCTCCATCCACTCAATGATTGATGGACGCGTCCCCTTTGACTACAGCGTGCCCGTCGGCGCGGAAAAGTCCGGCCAACTGGAACGGGAATCGCAGCGCATCATTGCCCAGAACGCCGCAAACACGCCCGAGGCGCTCGCCGCGCGTTACCAGGTGGCGTTCAACCAGTACAACTGGCACGAGTTCGCCACCATTGAGCCGGTACCGGAGGTGATCACCAACGCGCTGACCCAGACGCAGCCCCTGCGCGCCTCCAACGGCGAGAAGTACACACAGGACGCCAACGGGCAGTGGCAAACGCCGGGTTGGGTGTATGGCACCAACCCGGCCGAGGGCAGCATCATCGAGGAGCTCAATCGTACGCGCCAGAGCCAGCAGGCCGGCGTACAGGAGCTGACGTCCATGGCCGACATCGCCCGGGCCAACCCCACGCCGACCGAGTACGGCCTGCGCAGCCAGGTGGTGGACGCCTACCGTAGTGCCGGCATTGTGCGCAGTGCCGAAGAGATTGATGACGCCGTAGCCGCCGTTGCCCAGGATCACGCACGCGCCGTGCCCGACTTCGGCACGTTCACGCTGCAGGTACAGAAGGATGGCTCGCTGGCCACACTGGCTGGGAAAGTTGACGAGCGCATGCAGATCGTTTCCGTCACCACGCCAGAGGAGATTGCTCAGGCACACGTGCGGCGCACGACCTCAGAACAAGAGCAGCAACCTGCGGGCGTCGCACCGGACACACCTTCGCCACACACCTCCAGGCCTGCCACGCAGCGCGACGCTGACGTAGACCGGCACCACAGCACAGCCCTGCGCCCAGGTGGCAGCGGGCTGCTGGAGCAGTTGCGCTCCTCGGTAGCCATGCTGGATGAAAGGAACAACAAGCCGTGGGACCAGAGCAGCGACCGCCTGCTGGCCAGCGCCTACCGGCTTGCGGCAGAAGCCGGGTTCAAGCCCGGCGACACAGTAGACATGGCATTGAGTGAAGCCACCGAAACCCGTGCTGCGGGTACCACGCTGTTCGTGACGCGCTCCGGGCCGGGCGCGTCCTCGGACCCCGCCGCCAACCGGGTGCAGATGCCAACACAGGACGCCCTGGCGATCGCACCGGAGCAGCAGTATGCAGCGGCCAACCGGAGCCTCGGCGCTCAGGACCGGGAGCAGTCGCAGCAGCTGGCGCAAGCGCAGGAGCGGCAGCAGGAAGAGAGCCGGCAGGGGCCGCGGATGGGCTGATGGCAGCGGTTCTGGCTGATCAACGTCGATCCACTTGATACCGGGCGAGTTCCGGCGCTCACGTTGCAGAGACTGGTTGCCGCGAAGGAAGAAGGCTGGCTCCAGGCACCTGTCGGAATCCTCCTAGCCACTTCACCAGCAATTCCCGATAGCTCCCCGCAGAGCACCTGCCGCACCATCAAGCGTCTCTTCGCAGGAACCCACACATGAGCCTGGCGCTGGTCCACAGCCGTGCCCGCGCCGGGGTCGATGCCCCACTGGTGCGGGTGGAAGTACACCTCTCTGGCGGCCTGCCTGCCACGCAGATCGTGGGCTTGGCCGAGACCAGCGTACGCGAGTCGCGCGAGCGCGTGCGTGCCGCCCTGCTCTGCGCGCGCTTCGACTTTCCGCAGCGGCGCATCACGTTGAATCTCGCGCCGGCCGACCTGCCCAAGGAAGGCGGCCGCTACGACCTGGCCATTGCACTGGGCATTCTAGCGGCCAGCGGCCAGGTTGATCCGCAGTCGCTGCTTCAGTACGAATTCCTGGGCGAGCTTGGCCTGACCGGTGAACTGCGGCCGGTGGCCGGTGCGCTGCCGGCCGCGATTGCGGCGGCAGAGGCAGGGCGCATTCTGGTGGTGCCACCCGGGAATGCGGCAGAAGCAGCTCTGGCCGAGCACGCTGATGTGCGAGTGGCGCGCACGCTGCTGGAATGCTGCGCTGGGTTGGGGAACCCACGCCTGCTGCCGCCCGTAGAGCGCGTGGACACGACGCCGTTACCGCTGCCCGATTTGGCCGACGTGCGCGGGCAGGCGCACGCACGGCGTGCGTTGGAGGTCGCCGCTGCGGGTGGACACCACCTATTACTGATCGGTAGCCCTGGTTGCGGCAAGACGCTGTTGGCTTCGCGCTTGCCCAGCCTGCTGCCGGACACCGAGGAAGCAGAGGCGCTGCAGCTGGCCGCGATTGCCTCGGTGAGTGGTGAAGGGCTGGACCCGCGGCGCTGGCGGCAACGGCCGTTCCGTTCTCCCCACCACAGTGCGAGCGCGGCGGCGCTGGTGGGTGGCGGCTGTCAATTACAGCTAACCTAGCGACAGTACAGCTAACGGCGCTACCGCTCGCAAACCCCGTCAGCTAAGAGTTCGCGGTCAATTCTGGACCTTCCTACCTGCAACGGTTCGTTTCGGCGTTCCTAGTTCTTGATCTGGATGGCGGCAACCCGAATGTCTGAAACCGTCTCGTCGTACCGTTCGACGAACGTGGCAAACTTCTCTCGATCCAGTTCATAGCTGTGAGCCCAGCGCTCCAATCCCTGGCTGAGGGCGTTGATCAGGCCGATGAACTCGAAATAGAAGATGCTTCCGGTATCAGGCAGTTTGACTTGCGACTGACCTACGCGGAACGAGACACAGCGGACATTTCTCTGCCGGACTTTGCTCGAATTGATGTTGGACATATGGAGCAGTCCATTCCGCAGCTCCCACAGCTCTTCGGCAGTGATCCCTAGCGGCACTAGATCAACGTACTCATTCAGCCAACGCACGAAGGACGGCGGTTCACGGAGATCGCCGAACTCCACGTAGGCCAAGCTGTCGATACAGCTCAACAAGAGCTTCATCGACGACACGAACAGCCCGCCGTTGTAAGTCAGCTTGATCGCAATGAAGTAGTCGTCGTGAATCAAGTCCGTGAATCGAAAGCCATCCTGGGTCGAGTACTTTCTGAGCCAGTCAACCATTAGACCGTGCTCACCGGCAGCTGCCGCAGCATTGTCAACATCGAACTGACCGCTGACAGCAGCGTGATTGAACTTGACTTGGCGATTCACGACAGGGGTGATCAACGCCAGAGCGCCCTCAGTTGCACCAGCATGCGCCATCGCTTCAGCGAGGAGCTCGCGCTCACTGCCCAGTCGACAGCTGGCATTGAACTCGTGCCTGGTAAACGAGCTGGACAGCTTCACTTTGGTAGCGCGCTGGAGGTCACCCTTCAGGTGCTTTTGCAGAAAGCGCCCTCCTTCCTCGTCATCGCCAGTGAGCTCGTACGTGACGTAGCCGACGCGCTCACAACGATCAGCGGGGTCAAAGTACAGATAGAAGTTGTAGATAGTTTCCATGGAACCAGCCTCCTTTGGATCTTCTGTTCATTCGATGCACCCACGCGAAGCGTCAATTTGCCGACGTTGCGTCAAAAACTTGAACCTTACTGCGGTCCTGCAATTAATGATGCTACTGCGTTAAGGTGGCCGACAGTGCGCACTAAAGCCAGTAGAAATGCAGTTTCTAAGATTTCCAGCCGATGACCATCTTTGGGTAGTGAAGTGGTACGACAAGCATCGGCAGATGCATGAGCTCAGCAGATCCGCAAGCGTAGAAGTACTCCTGCAGCGGCTGCCGGGGCTAGACGCGAAGTCGGTGCGCGGAATGTCCCAGGTCGATGTTGGCCAACTTCTGGCCAAGGATAAGGACTCACCGCCGGTCTTCCGCACCGAGCTGCTGGATGCAAGCTCGCTGCCTGCGATTCGCATCGGACATGTCTACCAGTCCGGTCGCCGCGTTGGTGACCTACCCTCGACCACCCTGACGCTGAACATGCCCGGCGGGGAAGGCCTAATGAAAGAGGTACTACTAGGTGACAATCTTGAGAAACCCGCGGGTTGGGCGGACAAGTACAATTTCAGGCTACTCAACCCGTCCCAGTACGAACTGCCATTCCGAGCCTATGACGGCTCAAGGTGCATCGTGCGGCGAGTTCGCCACAAAGGCACGGATCTGGACATTGTCATTCCAAGGACACTGATCGAGCAGTCCTTCTACTATCCGGACTCCTACATGGTAAATGTCGCCGGCAAGGGCGACTGGGATGCTCAGAAGGACGCGCTGATCGTCTTCAGAAAGCTGGACAATGGCCTCGAGACAGCGATCTGTCGGGAGACAGGGACATGGAAGGTGGTCGTGCGTACTCACGTACTGAAGATGCATGCGCCCATGATGGCGTTCTTTGCGCATAGTCCCTACGCACAGGAAAGTGCAAACCTGATCCACACCCTAGCACTTAAGGAGCGGGGCCTGAATCGGTTCGCTCCCTGGCATGCGTCAGGCCGCATCCCTTGGGATCCCGAACTGGGGCCGTTCCGGATGAAGCTGCGGGGATTCCTTCTCAAGGGCAACCGTATGAAGGGATCCGAAACGTTCCTGGCTACGCACATTGCAGGCTGGACGCTCCCAGAACGCACACCTGATATCGAGGATGAGCGGGAGAACAGCGGTCACGAGAGCACGAATGGCACGCAAGACCCAGGGCGGTCACGGGGAGGCAGATCTGAGCGCCGCGGCAATAGCCAGCACCAAATCCAATCCGGGGTGGACGCCGATCCGAACAAGGGCTTCCAGGGCTTCGATACAAGCGCAATCGAGTGGTTGGAGGAGCCCCGTGTCAGGACACAGACCAAGTCTAGCCACATCTCCCCAACTGGAGAGCCGAAAAGCGGATCGGACGACGGCGATGAGTCCAGCCAAGGCTCTACCGGTCCCAATAGCGGACAGACCAACAACCCTGGGAAAGTGACGGTTCGATCGATAGTGCACCCGGGTGCCGCATCCTTTGCGCGCATCGAGAAGGCTTTGAAGGACCTGGAAGAAGAGAAATTCATCACCAGCTTCACCATCTTTGGGCCAGTCGACGCGAGTCAGCGACAAGAGCGAGGCGAAGCCTCGTGCTGGAACTTCCTCCCCAACGAGCTACGTAAGGGCGAAAGTCGCAGCGGCAGGCTACCCACGCGTGGCTGGTTCATCGTCGACCCTCGAGTGCGCCCCCGGCCACGTGCAGCTCTTGTGTTGCGCATCGTCATGGGCGAACACATCCTCTACTGGACCGAAATTGAGCTGCGTTCATCTGAGGCCGGGATGCGCTCTCCGATCCTAGCGAACATTCATGATTCGCTAGCTGATTCGATCATCGACGGTATGCTGCGCAACATCTCCGAGAAGGAGGGCCGCAACCTTGCGTCCATTGCTCGATACGCTGTCGCTGATCAACCGCCTCCAGCCAATGCGACCCTTTTCCAGCACGCCTACGTGTATGAGCATCAGCCCACGGTCAGTGCACCAAGCGCAGCCAGCGATGTCGCTGATAAAGCTGCATCGGCCTCTGTTTCGACCGAACCATGCGCCACGGCCGCCAAGCACACGAAACGAGCGAGCAAAAAGGGCAAAGGCAAGGTCATAACCGGCCTGAACCTAGGTGCCGTCAAGCGAGTTCTGCTACGTGCGGCCGGTGTGGGAGAAGCCTAAGAATGACATGCACGCCACTTCGCAGCGCTCTTACAAGCCACAGCGCTTTGAGCTGGCCGGACGAGCCTAGCGACGAACCTCCGAGCGACGTTCATCAGCTGTTCTCGCAAGATCGCGATAGCCAGGGCTATCTGGCGAGATCTCGTCGGAAAGGCGCCGGATCACGATGCGGCAGCTCAGTTGTAGTCGTACTGCGCTTCCCTGCCGAGCTCGGCGGTCAATCCCCACATGCCCTTTAGTTCCAACCCCTCAATGCTTACTACCTTTTCACCACTAATCTCAGCCAGGAAACTGAACGTAATCTCATCCAGTTCCACTACAGCCTGCCCGTCCACGTGCTGGAGCGGGACAAGCACTTTCTCTTCGCTGTTCCAGGCCGCCGAGTCCCAGTCCGGTGCGCTGTAGCGGACCTCAATCTTTGGCTCGCAGCGACCGAAACCGATGTACTGGCTTGCTTCATCATGGATTCGATAGAGCGACGTTACGGTGACCTCGTCAATGTCTAAGACTCCCAGCACCTCCATCTCCGCATCGTCCTCGTCTCGCGCCTGCACTGGCTCGCCGTAGATCGCGTCGTGCACCGCTCGAGTGAACAGGTCATGGCACTCCTCAAGCCAACTCATCTTCTGCTCACCTTCCGGAATGATGCCAAGTGCCTCAAACAGCTGGGGCATCCTCTTGACCTGGGTGATGTGCTCACTCTGCTCACAGGCATGGGTGAAGTCCCCGTCCAGGGACCAGATGATGAGGGGATCTTCCGGACCGGCCCCATCACTAACTGCGCCAAAAATAAAGGCGTCCGGGAACTGATTCTTCTTTCCCTCAGCGAACATTCCGGTGCTGTGTGTGTACTGGTTCAGCACATCACTGGGTTTGACATTGTCGATACTTAGCACTTCCGCGCGCATACGGCCTCGAATGTGCGCAGTGACGAACTTCCTATGCCTCTCGAAGAAAGAAGCGCGAATCTCATCCTTATCCACGACGGGCACATCGATGCCAAGCAACAGCTTGGCTGACTGACTCAGCGCAGACTTGGTCAATGGCTCCAGTCGCTCGAGGTCAGAGTCGCGAAAGTGCTTAGCTACCTCGATGATCGTCAAGTCGGTACATACAAGCTTTATCAGTTCGTGCTCGATCAGCTCCTCCAGAGTGGAGGCCTCGGCCTTACGGAACCCTTGACCCCAACCAATCCACACATTGGCATCCACGAAAACGCGATATGGGTAGCTAGGCATTGGGAAATCCGAGAACTGAAGAAGCAATCTTCGCACCAGCGCACCAAGGACGCCATATAGGTGCAGCCAACCTGACTCGCACCTTTCTCCCAAATCCGCCGGCAAACGGTGATGAGTGACCTAACCAGTCAGCCTGGGATCAACTCCGCATGGGACGGAGCGAGTACCGACTAGCGCGCGAGCTACAGGAATCCATTGTCCAAGCTGTCCCGGCACAAAGGCTATCTACCTCGAATCCAACACATTCCGAATCAGATCCGGCCGCATGATCGCATCGGCGTCATCCACGCCTTCGCGTGTTCCGGACAGCACTACCGCTGGATCGGGATCCAAGCCCTTTGATCGCATCTCCTTCAAAGTAGCAGAGGCTGATTCAAGGATGCTCCGTTCGCGCACGCTTCGGCACGCGGCCCCTGCGGCAGCGATCACCTCATCCGCGCTCGGGCTCTTCTTTGCGTAGAGCGCGGTGTGCTTCATCATGCAGTCGTAATACACCCTTGATGGAGGCGACATCTTCGATGGGTCGATCGTAAAGCCGCTGAGGGAGGCCCCCAATACGACGGCGTAGGCAACATAGATCAAGGCGGCACCTGCAACTTGTTGGGCACTCCAGGGCTATTCTCGCACGCCCCCATATGGCCGCTAAAGATGCTCTGGCCAGCTGGCATGTTGCGCCGGCCTCCCCAATCAGACTCATATACCTCCTAGCTCCGGCTTGGCTCTTGGCCGTATGACAACGCGGGTCCACTGCAAGGGATCGCCTGTAGAGCATCCTGGTGCGGACTATGTACGGAACCTATGGTTGACTGACTCGATCGCTAGAAGTAGCGTGGACAGATCCGACCGACAGCAACCCGCCGCCCTAGCGGAAAGGTCATCTGTGGAACAGTATGCCGCCCCCATCACCAGTAGATGTTGCTTGTGTGGGTCGAGCGATACGCTCTCAGGGGAACACAAGATAAAGGCGTCTGCTCTCCGATCGATCTTTGGCAGCCAGAGCACTCTGATCGGCCATCCGGGTGGACCATATAGGCATGCACAGAGTCCGAAATCCAAAGCTTTCCACTTTACCTCTCGGCTTTGCGAGCCGTGCAACAGTGCCAGGACGCGCCCCGGGGACCTAGCGTTCGACGAGTTCAATGAAAAAGCTACCAGCCTCTCCCACCAAGGCTTGCAGCCATCCCTTGTCTTCTGTGAGCAAAGATTCAACCCGAACTCAGGACATCTCTACACAGATGTCTGCAGACACTTCGCCAAGCATATGTGCTGTCATCTTGCGGAGATGGGCGCCCCGCCTCTCAGTGGCCTTGCAGATTTCGCCGTTGGTACCAGCTCACGAAACATGATGACCTTGCTAGTTGATCATGATGTGGGATACCAACGCAGGGAGGCGACCCATGCATCCGGTCTCTACGCAGCTCACGGCGGATTGTTAGTGATCGGCAACAGCACCACCCATGCCCCCACCTGCTTCCATTCAACTCTCACATTGGGTCCTGTGCGCTATTGCTATCGGGTATGGCTTGACCAGACCGCGCAAGCCCAACTACTCAATGATCATCCCGAGTTCTATGCGTGGTGCGCTCGTAGGACGGCGGAAACCCTTCAGAACCCAATGAGCAGTGAGGACAGGGAACTATTGGGCGTAGCTCCGCTGCCGACCCCATAGAGATTCGTAACGTGTGATGGCAAGGATCGAGGTTTGTACTTTGACTGCCACGACCTGCGGGCTGGCAGCGTCCCATACTCTTCCACGACAACTGCTTAAGCAGGCAACCCAACTCGACATATGTGGTTGCAGTGGCTGGCACCGGAAGCGCTGCGCCAGCCTGCTGCAGATCTCACATGCAGTGAACTAGAAAGTATCGCTTTGGTCCGAGTCAACTAGGTACGCATACCTGAAGAGGTCCAGATCACTTTCGCTAACCGGGGGGATCTCCTCTAGAACACTGAAGGAAGGACCGAAATACTCAAAGAATTTCCAGGTCTTTTTCGGACTCCAATACTCCTCAACGAGCCTGTCTACCGCCCGCGAAGAATCCAGGCGCTTCTGCAGCTCATGGATGATTCGGAATGGAGCTCTGTGGAAGTGGCTCATCTCCACCCGGTACAGCCTAATGCAACTAGGCGCCACGCCTTGACCTGCGAGAAATAGTGACGATGCAGCGGGGATTTCAGACGCGAACACACACACCCTCCGAGAAGGAAGATGCGATGGCCGCTTGGATTCAAGGACGTTCACCACCGCCGGATAGTATGTCCCAGGGGCGGACGCAGCAACGATTTGACCGGCCGAAAGCGATTTTGAGGTCGCGTGGAAGAGGTCTGGATGTGACGCCGTCATCTGTCGCCCCTCAGCTTGTTTGCAATGAGGCTCCACTTAGCTTCGGGCAATAGATTAGCCCGCGGGCCGCAGCGCATAGACTTGGTCAATGATGATCTTGGCTCTTTCTGCATATTCACTGTATGTCTGCTTGAGGTTGTCTTGAATGATCTTGTGGTTTGCATCGGAAAGCTCTACGAAGGTCAGCCGGTAGAACTCCCGCGACTGATCTACGATGGACTCAAGCAGCGAAATGTTGCGCCGGACCTGTAGAATTTTTGACTGAAAATCGACCTCAAACATCTTCAGCGAGGCAAGACAATGATCAACCAACGGAATGGGGTACTTCTGCAGAAGCGCCGCCTTGGTTTCGGCCGTTGCCATGGCTTGGGATGCAGCTTGTATTTGATCATCGGGGAAGGCCAATAGTTGTTTGGTCAAGCCGAGGAACCTCAGCAATTTCTCCTTCTCCGGCTCCTTCTCTAGCTTGTCCTTCTGCCACTCCAAGTAGGCTCTATCGATCTTTCCGACTGCCCCCATTGTCCTGTAGCAAGCAGGCAAGAGTACTGCCGAGAGCTCCAAGAGCTCATTCTCGACCGCCTCTCTGCTGAGGGCAGCCTCACGCTTTGACCTGATTGCATCTACGATAGCGGGGCTTAAAGTCCCAAGCAGCCAGCCCAAGACCAAGATGAGAATGCTCTGCAGCGGGTGTTCCATGGCACCTCCGGCCAGTTCAATCACTTAAAAAGTCACTAATGTTAGTGCGGCCCACTGAGACTGCCTTCGATGAAGCCCATTTCTCTTCATCGCATTGAGGTTGTGCGGGCGCGACACAGCCTACAATGGCCCAGCAGACTGAAGGCAGCAATGCGCTTTGCCTTCAGCTCATTTCATAACTCCGCTTGCAGGGCGTCGCCGCCGAACTCTACACGTGCGACCCGAAGAACCCGCGCCGGATCATCGATCAGCGCGCTAGCTGGTGCCGCGCCATCGAGCAACGCATGCGGCGAGAGAAACCACTCAGCTTCGCCCCAGCCGGTGGTTAGACGCAGCCCATTCGGCTCTCGCTGGAAAGGGCCCGATTCGCGCAACACGCCCAGGATTCCACTCAAGTGGGCTACGAGCTGGCCATCCGCACGAAGTTGCCAGGGCGGAAAGCGATAGCTGGGTACCGGATCCGCCACGTAGACACCCAACAACCGCCCCTCACGGCGCAGCTTACCTGGAGACTCGCCTGCGCTGCTGCGCTTCCATCCCAGATTCTATTGTGCGCCCAGTATCCGCTTGAGCACGATCCGCCCCCCCTCCAAAGCCCAATGATGCACCGCACAAGGCGATGAGAGTAAGGCAGCCCTCGCCTTGGGGTAGCATTGGGAGGGTCACCTCAAGGCAATCGCCATGCGCACGTCTTTTGCCAAGAACGATCCCAAGCTTGCAGGGCCGGCACGTCAGGGGTTCCACCAGATCGCCACAGCATGGTGCCTGACGGAGATGGAGCAATCTGCGCTGCTTGGGCAGCCGGCTGCCTCGGCGTTCTTGGCATTGGAGGCCGGTGTAGCGGATGACAGCTCGCACGAGACGCTGGTGCGATTGAGCTACCTGATTGGGATCTACCGGCTGTTGCACACCATATTTACCGATCCCCAGCCGGCAGACAGCTGGGTACGCCGCCTTAACAGCGCATCACTCACGAGGGATACGTCCTGATAGCTTGGCGTGTGGCAGAGAGTCCAGCAGGTAGTCCTTGGAAGATGGCGAAGTCCTTGCTTGCAGCACCGAGATGGCCGCCATGCAACTGGCTGATGCCCGAATTCAGCCTGGCCGGGCGACTCATGGTCCCAGCCGGGGTCCTTGGGGGGCTACTGGGACCAGCTCGGGCGGAGATGGCTCAAGCCCTGAATGGGAAGACTCACGTTGATTCAATTCTTCCCTCCACTAGGCCGGGCCGGCGCTTTGGAAGATGGCAACGCGGCTACGGATGCGCCGAGACCCAGAGTCACCTAAGGCGGCGCCTGGTCAGCAGGTCATGGGGGTACCACCCCGGGAAGTTCAGCCTGGAAGTCTTCATGGAGGGGGATCACCATGGCGCCACCTCCACCTTGGATCCCATTCATGAAACAGATGACTTCTACTCCGCACGCGGTGATCTTCCCCGCCGGCAACGATACCTACCATGCCATCCGTTCCATCAACGAGTTTGGCGAGCTGGCCCATGCCGCTGCCTACGCGAGTCAGCTTATGGCAGACGGCAAGGCTCAGCACGCCGACGAAGCGCTGATGCAAGCAATTGCCGAACTGCGGCGCATTCGCTATGCGAAAGAAGGCTACGCACCCAACAAGAAGGCCCGCTATGCGCTCAAGAAGCATGCGGACTCCCTCACGGCGGTGCCCTGCCTTCAAGATTCGATGGCCCAGTTGCCCGACACCGAGGATTCTGAACAATGACGGCCTGGCACGGTTCACTCCCCGGCTCCGCGGTCGAATCTGATACGCGGCGGTCGCTTGGCTCGTATATGGTCGACATTCTGGGGTTGCCGGCACAGTCTAAGGCGCAACTGGATGAGCAGTTTCAACGGTTCCCCGGTGAGGCAGAAGCTGTTGTCGACGTGCTAAGGCAGATGAGCGTAAGAGACTCCACCGGCTCGTCCGGGTGGATGGGTAGCCGGCATTGGAAGCGAGCTACCCAGTCGTCTCGCACTGCCGCCCCTTTTACATCTGACACCAGCAGCCGACTAGTCTCCAAGGGATTAGCTAGCCACACGCAGGGCTTTCTATCCTATGGAGCCGCGGAGCACGGGTTGAACGCACTCGCAGGGCGGCGCGTTCTCTGTGCTCGGCTTCAGAAGTGCCTGCTTGTTGAGCAGTACAAGCCGCTGCTCAACTGGGTAGATGATCCAGATGCTTTTGCCCGCACGTCGATCAACGCCTTTCAGTTGCCATCCACTGGCGGTGCGCAGAATCTGGCGGCGGATTCTGCGCTCGGCACGTCTTTCTACTGGATAGACGGCACGCTGCAAGGGCTCATCGATCATTTGACCCTGGTATGGCGGGAGGGTCATGCAGCGGAAGAGCGGTCAACCACACCTGCCGCTGAGTTGGACAGAATTGCTGAGGAAGCGTACGAACGTATCAAGCAGGTGCTCGATTTAGCCGCGCAGCATGGAGCAAAGAAGGTCGCCACCGATAGCTTGTCACTAAGGTTTGCCGCCGCAGTCTCGGCGAACCGGGGCGCAGATGAACTGTGGAGCCGTTGCGATATGGAGCTCAAAGCACTTCAAGACGCTGAGACGCTCCTGGGGCAGTTGATCAAAGCGAAGTTGGGGCAGGTACCTGAGCAGTTCCAGCATCGGCCTGCCGTCGATGTGGAGGAGCACCTGGCAACATGGCTAACCAACCAATTTGGACCAGCTGGTGAGCTTGTCGACCCAGAAAACGGAATACGACCGATGACGCATGCCGATATCGCCACCGCCGTCGCCCTGAGCGGGGTGCTGCAGCGGGACTACGTCGCAAAGCAGAGTGTGGGAGAGCGCGGCTTGAATGCCTTCTGCCAATACGGCGGGGCCGAGGTTCGCTTCGTGTTTCTTATCGCGCTGCTGGCTTCCTACGAACTAAAGAGCAGGGTGTCCGAAGAGTTCACTGGGAGTAACAACCCGACCAAGGCGGTGTTTCCATTCAAGAACAAGCCTGGATTCGCAGAACCTGGTGCACTGTCGCTGCACGCGGCTGCATCGATCGAAAGAATGGTCGCGCTTATCCACCGCTCTGTCGGAGTCGGCTGGAAGTTTGACGTCGCCGCGCTTCGTGAACACGCCGAAGCTAAGGTGCGCCGGTTGGACTACCAAGCCCGCCTACTCCAATATGCAGTTGATGGACGACCTGCATCAGAAATTTACGGAATTTACGACTTCCTGACCAAGGTGGCATCCGGAGCCCTACGGTCGGCAGACTACAAGGAGCAGGGGGTGTAATGAGCTAGCTGCACTTGCTCCTTTCAGATCTGCCGGTCCTGCTCAATCCCTCCGTGGGTATGACTCTGCTTTGAGGGATCAGTCCTGCTGTAGCAAACGAGAGCAGAAGCGTGCCTACTTGGAGCGACAAGTAACCCGTCGCTCTATGAAGCCGTTCCTGCGTGCTACGACCTCTACCAGCCCTGGCGCCAGCTAGACCGCCTCGATCGCCAGCGAGGAGGGTTATGGCCGGTGGAACTTTGCCGACCAAGCGGTGTGCTGCACTCCTTCTCCGAGCTGGTTGAACTTGATCAGGAAGCTTCAGCGTGAAGCTGGTTGGCCCAACTCAGATGAGCCGCGCACGCTTCTTCCCTGCAAAGGAGCGTCGCCTGAGCACTAGTGGGAAGTGAGTTTCGCCCCAAGAGCGTAGCCACGAACGCTCAGGACGCCTCCGAAGACGACCGCACAGCGCTATGCCAGCGTATAACGGCCTCCCGCAAAGCAGGCGGGCATTTCACTACCTCGTCCAGCGAGACGATGCACCATCGGCCCTCCCTCTTCTCCGGCCACCAAACACCGGAACTGATCGCCCGTAGGGGAATCTGGAAGGCAATAGCGACAGCCTTCTGAAGATCCTCCAACGCCGCATCATCTCCAGCCACCTTGAGCTTCTTCATCAGACTGCGCAGCTGAACCACGGGCTTGGGCTCCGGAGCGTTTTTGCGAGGGCACCGCGGCATCCCTATGTGATGATCAAGCTCCTCGCGCGCAAAGCGGATCAACGAACTTAGATTGGCCTTGCTACCTGGCACCTTGTCCAAATGAAGCCGTAACTTCTGCTCATCCAGCTGGACAAGAGAGCTGATACCTGCCGAACGCATGAGACCGGCCGCTGCCGAAAGGTATATCCTCCGGGTTCGCACCGGCCTGCCCTTCTGAATCAGCCAGCGATTGAACTGAAACAATTCTTCACCGTGTTGGTTGCTCTCTGCTTCCTGCAGGATGGCCTGTACTCTGGAAGCCGCCCATGCCCGGCAGCAGGCGCGTGGCGCGCTCAATGCCCATCTGCAACCAGCGGCGCTGCGGGCCTGTACCCGACTGAGCGAGGGCGATCAGGATCTGTTGGAGCAGGCCATCGAGCGTCTGCAGCTATCCGCACGGGCGATGCACCGGATTCTGCGGGTGGCGCGCACGATTGCGGACCTGGCGGGTTGTGAAACGATCCAGACGGCGCATCTGGCTGAGGCGATCGGTTACCGGCAGTTGGACAGGGGAAAGCCTTAGAAGCACCAGTTGGAGAGGACGTTGGTAGAGTCGACTGTTAGTCGACTCGCGCGCGAAGCGCGGATTTCTGCGGAGCCGATGAGTAGAGCAGTCGACTGACAGTCGACTCTACCAAGAGCAGGTCATGGCAGCGGATGGGTCAATGCCAGAGCGGGTCACGGCAGCGGGCAACCAAAGCGGGTCATGGTCGCCCGGCGACGCCAAGGGCGTCTCCCCGCACATCACGCCGCGGAATCCACCCGCCCACGCTTCGCCAGCAACGCCACCCGACGGCTGACCAGCGCGTGCAGCTCCGCCAGCTCCGACGCCCGGTCAGCCGTCATGTTCCCGCCGAACAGCACCCGCGACAGTCCCGCCGCCTCGCTGTCGTCCGGGTGCTGCCAACGGTCCCGGTACACCTTCTGGCAGACCAGCCAGGCCTGACGCAGCCCACCGCCGGGCAGCGGGCGGACCACGCGTTCGTAGACCTGCCAGAACTGGTATTCGGCCCGCAGGTCGATTGCAGGCGCCACGGACAGCGCCTGCTGGGGCCGTCCTGGGCCCCGGATGCCGAACAGCGGGGTTCGCGGGTTGTACTGAGCCATGCCGACAGGATGGCCCAGCAACATTGTGGGAACCTTGCGTCTTCGCCAGAAAATCCCTGTTGTTTGCGCAATGCGGGTTTGTAGGCGGGTTTTGGGGGTCAGAGCCCTTTGCGTGCAAAGGGATCTGACCCCCGATTACGGGATGGCTGCGGGGTCGGATCTCTTTGCGCAGCAAAGAGCTCTGACCCCACCTCTCGTTGCCTCAGAACGCCATCGAGGTGCTGAACATCAGCTGCCGGGGGGCGCTGCGCTGCAGGGTCTGGTAATCCCCCGAGAACGACGAGCCGGCGATGGTGGCGGTGCCGATGTTGTGGCGGTTGAACAGGTTGCTCACGTCCAGCCGCAGCTCGAGCCCCGGCACCGCACTGTCCACACCGAAGCGGTAGGCGGCATAGGTGTTGACCTGCCAGAAGGTCGGCACGCGGATGTCGTTCTCGTAGGTGAAAGGCTGGCGCAGGTAGGAGGTGCTGGTGGCACCGAAGCGCCAGTCGCCGAAATGCGCCGACAGGTCGCTGACCAGCGAGATCTGCGGGTAGCCCGGCTGGGCGTTGCCCTTGATCGGGTACACCGTATCGCCCACCACGAAATCACTGTCGTAGTACGAACGGGCCACGGCCACACCTTGGTAGAACTGCAGGTGGTCGGTCAGGTCGGCGGTGATGCCGAGGTCAGCACCGATCACGTGCATCTTCGGCATCAGCCGCACGGTGTTGATCTGCGCGAACTGGGTGCCGATGGCCGCCGACAGCAGGCGGTTGCGGATGTCGTTGTAGAACACGTCGCCGGTGATCGTCAGCCGGTCGAAGCGATGCGACGCGCCCACGGTCAGGTTCCAGTTCTTTTCCGGGCGCAGCGTGCCGGCCACGCGGTCGAACTCTTCCTGGTCGGTGATGGTCCACGCCGAGGCGGTGTAGCCGATGTTGCCGCGCTGGGCCACGCGATAGCCGTTCATGGTGTTGGCCAGGTCGATGAAGGCATCGGTGGATTCGGTCGGGCTCCAGAACAGCGAGACGTGCGGCAGGAAGTTGCTTTTCGCGCGCAGCGTTCCGTTCACCGGCCGGTCCTTGGCATCACCCAGGCCGCCACCGCTGGTGCGGAAGTCCACGGCCTTGAAGCCGACACCCAGCTTCAGCGTGTCGTTCAGCACGATGTCGTCCTGCAGGTAGAACTGGCGCGAGCGGGTCACCCAGCTCGATGCGTTGTCGGTCTTGAACGCGGGGCCATACACATCGAACGGACCGGTGGCCTTCAGCGGCGGGCCCTCGCCCAGCAGCGGCTGCTGGTACCACTCGGTCTTGGCCGCGGCCTTGCTCTTCTCCTGCCAGAAGCCAGCAGTGAAGGTGTGCGCGCCGGTCTCGAACTGCAGGTTGACCATGCCGCCCAGGCGATTCACACGCGGCGTCTGCACCTGTTCGGAGAACGGTGCGCCGTTGGGCGACGGCACGGTCGGGTCGGTCAGCGTGGCCTGGGTGTGGCTGTTGGCGTTGTACAGCTGCACGTTGCCGCTCAGGGCCGGGGTGATCTGGAAGCGATGGTTGATCGAGGACACGCGGTCGCGGGTGATCTGGCCGGTGTCGTACGGGATCAGTTCGGACAGCTCACCGCAGGTGTAGGCACCGCAGGATTTGTCGGCGTTCTCCGGCGAGGCCACGTACCAGGCCCACGCATAATCCGGATAGAAGATGTCGGCCTTCCAGCCCAGCTTGCGGATCATGTCGAAGGAGATGTTGTTGTAACCCCAGACCTTGGCCTTGCTGTCGGACAGGAAGACGGTGAAGTCACCCCAGGCGACATCCTGCTGCAGCTTCAGGTCGCCGCGCAGGAAGTTCTGGGTGCCCTCACCCTGGTACTTGTCGGCCGATACACGCTGCAGGTCGACCAGCACCTTCGGGCCGTGCTCACCGAGCTGGCCGCTCTGCCCGGATACGGTGGTGACCAACGTGTTGTTGCTGCCCACGCCCTGCTTCACGCGCAGGCTGGGCGTGTCCTGCAGGTCGCGCAGGCGGTACTCCAGGCTGCCGCCGTTGACGCTGCTGGAGAACACGCTGACCGGTGCGCCGCCGGGGCTGACCGTGATCGCGCCGATGCCATCGGGTACGCCCACGTTCACCACGCTGGTGCCGGTGAGCGAGAGGAAACCGTTGTCGTTCAGCGGCACGCCTTCGAAGGTGATGCCCATTTCGTTCATGCGGAAGCCGCGCACGAACAGGCTGGTGGCGGAGATATCCAGACCCAGCCCGTCGGTGGCGGTGTAGCTGGCACCCGGCACCTGCTTGAGCATGGCCAGGCCGTTGTTACCGGTGACCATCGCGTCGAGGTCTTCGGCCTTGATGATGTACCGGTTGGGGCCGACCACCTGGGTCGGTGCAACGGCGGCGCCGCGCGGCGTGGCGATCACCTGCAGCGCGTTCAAGGTGGTGGGGGTGTCATGTGATGCGTCGTGGGTATCGGCGGCATACGCAGGTGCGGCGATGGCCGTGATGATGGCCAGGGCGAGACGCGTCGTGGGTGGGGTGTTCATGGGCAGATCCAGGGTGCAGGGAGAGAGCGGCGCAGGCGCACGCCCAGCGCGTTGCAGCACCGGTGTCGGCGCCCTGGCTGGCGGTGCGATTGCGTTGAGGGAGTGACAGCGCAGTGCGCGCCGGTCAGTGGCAGAGGAAGACGATCCTCTGCCTCAGGATTCGATGGCGTGATTTCGACGTGCGGAATTCTTGCATCGCACTGCCGCATTCGCCATTGCACCGTGGTACAGCGCCGATGGCGGTGGGGATGGGTTGGCTATACGTGGGTATAGCCCCGGCGTGGTGGAGGCCGAGCTTGGTCGGCGCTTGCCGTCTGCGTGTGCCAACCAAGGTTGGCAACCACCTTGGGCGGATGGGGCGTGGTGGGGGCCGACCTTGGTCGGCGCGTGCCGTTTGCGTGTGCCAACCAAGGTTGGCACCTACCGGGGCAGCTGGACGCGCGGTTACTGCAGGACGAAACGCTCAATGGCGCGCGCCACGCCTTCATCGGCATTGCTCGTGGTTTCAAAACGCGCCACCGCCTTCACCGCGTCGATGGCATTGCCCATCGCCACGCTGGTACCGGCGTACTGCAGCATGGTCAAGTCGTTTTCCTGGTCGCCGATCGCCATCACGTTGGCGCGGTCGATGCCCAGGTGCTCGGCCAGCTTCTGCAGGCTGGGGCCCTTGCCGGCACGGTGGTCGAACACTTCCAGGAAGAACGGTGCGCTCTTCATTACCGCGAAGCGCTCGGTCAGTTCGCTGGGCAGGCGCGCGATGGCGGCATCCAGCACGTCCGGCGCGTCGATCATCATCAGCTTGATGAAGGACATCGATGGGTCCATGTCTTCCACGCGACGGTAGGAAAGCGGCATCCGCGAGAGATGCGAGTCGGCCACGGTGTAGTAGCTGATGTCCTGGTTGGGCGTATACATGCGCTGGCTGTCCAACGCCTGGAAATGCACACCCAGTTCGCGGGCCACCTGCTCGCAGAACAGGAAGTCGTCGAAGCTGAGCGGATACTCGACCACGGTTTCGCGCGTGCCGATGCGCTGCACCAGGCCGCCATTGCAGGCGATGCAGTAGTCGTCGTCGCCGGTGATGCCCAGCTCATGCAGGAACGGCGCCAGGCCGGGAACCGGGCGGCCACTGGTCAGCACGATATGCACGCCCAGCGCGCGCGCCTGCGCGATGGCCTTCCTGGCGCGTGGGGTGAGCTGGTGCGACGGGTCCAGCAGGGTGCCATCCATGTCGATGGCGACCAGTTCGATGGTCGATTGCCTGCGGCCCATGTCCATTGCGTTCAACTCATGCGGGGCACGCCAGTTTACCCCCTCATGCCCGGTTCACCTCTTTGCCCACGTTGGCCGGGATACTGCAGGAGCCTGTGCGTCCCCCACCGCAGGACGGCCCGCTGACCGCCCTTCCCTGGAGAACCTTGCGACGCATGACCTACCGTGCCCCCGAAACCAACGACAGCGCGCCCCTGGCCCAGCAGATCGAGCAGATGATCGACGAGCTGCCCGGCGACCAGGTGAGCGTCGGCACCCTGCTCAGCGCGCTGGGCGATGAGGGCCTGCTGCTGATCGTGATCCTGCTCTCGGCCATCTTCATCATTCCCGTGTCGATTCCCGGGCTCAGCACGGTGTTCGGCGCCTCGATCCTGCTGATCGGCCTGAGCCGGGTGCGCAACCGCCCGCTGTGGGTGCCGCAGAAGCTGGCGCGCCGCGAGATCGCCACCGACAAGCTGAAGGCCAACCTGGGCCGTGCGCTGAAATGGGTGCACCGCATGGAGCGGCTGTCGCGGCCGATGCGGCTGGCGGTGATGGTGCGCTCGAAGAAGATGATGCGCCTGAACAACCTGATGCTGGTGTTTGCGACCCTGCTGCTGATGGCGCCGGCTGGGCCGATTCCCTTCAGCAACACGTTGCCGGCGCTGGCGCTGATGTCGTTTGCGATTGGCTTCATCCAGCGCGATGGTGCGGCGGTGGCAGCCGGTTACGGTTTCGTGGTGGCCACGGTGGTGTACTTCGGCGTGCTGCTGGGCGGCGTGGGGTTTGCTGCCGAGTCGGTGTTCAGCGGGTTCCGCAGCAGTACTGCGGAACTGTAGAGCCGAGCCCATGCTCGGCTGCTCTTCGACCTGTACGCGGAAACCCCGCGCTGCGCGCGTAAGCCGAGCATGGGCTCGGCTCTACAGAACTACTTGGCTGAGACCCGCCACACCACGTCGCCCACGTCGTCGGCCACCAGTAATGCACCCTCGGCATCCATCGCCATGCCCACCGGTGCGCCCATCAGGGTCTTCTCGTCCTTCGAGGCGAAACCGCTGACCACGGTCTGCGGCCGCCCGGTCGGCTTGCCGTCCTTGAACGGTACGTAGACCACTTCGTAGCCGCTCAGTGGTGAACGATCCCAGCTGCCGTGTTCGCCGATGAAGGCACCACCGTGGTACTGCGCCGGCAGCGCCTGGCCGGTGTAGAACAGCAGGCCCAGCGGTGCCACGTGCGAGCCGATGGCGTAGTCGGGCGTAATGGCCTTGGCCACCAGATCCGGCCGCTGCGGCTGCACGCGTTCGTCCACGTGCTGGCCGTAGTAGCTGTAGGGCCAGCCGTAGAAGCCATCCTCCTTCACCGAAGTGAGGTAATCAGGTACCAGGTCGGCACCGATCTCATCGCGTTCGTTCGCTATCGCCCACAACGTGCCGGTGCTCGGCTCCCAGTCCAGCCCGGTCGGGTTGCGGATGCCTGACGCAAAGATGCGGCTGCCACGGGTGGCTACGTCCACCTCCAGCACGACCGCGCGGCGGTATTCGACGGCCAAACCATTTTCGGTGATGTTGCTGTTGGAGCCGACGCCCACGTACAGCTTGCTGCCATCGCGGCTGGCCAGCAGTTCCTTGGTCCAGTGGTGGTTGATGGTGCTGGGCAGGTCGGTGAACTCGCGCCCCTTGTCGGACATGCGGGTTTCGCCGGGCACGTAGTGGTACTGCATGATGTTGCCGGTGTTGGCCACGTACAGCGTGTCACCGATCAACTGGATGCCGAACGGCGAATGCAGGCCTTCAATGTAGACGTGCTGGGTCCAGGTGTTCGTTCCCGGCGTGCGGCGCAGCAGGGTGACCCGGTTGCCGCCCTTGCCGGCCTTGCCCGAGCGCGCCTTCACCTTGCCAGCAATCCACTGCTTGGGCGTGGTGACCGGTTCTTCGCCGGGGCCGTTGCCTTCCACCACCAGCACATCGCCGTTGGGCAGGGTCAACAGCCGCCGCGGATGCTGCAGGTTGGCGGCGATGCGCTCGATCTTCAGGCCCTCGGCCACCGTGGGCGACTGGCCGTCGGCCCAGCCGACGCCCTTGGGCACCTGCATCGGCGGCATCAGGAAGTTGGCCGGCTTGGGCAGTGGTGGCTGCGGTCCCGACTGGTCGGTGGGGTGGTATTCGGCCTTGCCCGCGCAGGCCGACAGGGTGACGGCCAGCGCCAGCGCGGCGACGGTGGGCAGGATGTGCTTAGCCATGACGACCTCCCTGCAGCACCGGCGGCTGCAGTGACAGCAGGATCAGGCCCAGGGCGATCAGGGCCACGGTCAGCGCCGACAGGATCGTGCCCGGCACAGCAACGGCATACGCATCGCGGCTGTGCACGAAGGCGTTCCAGATGGCCAGCACCACGGCGACCAGATTGAGGAAGAAGTCGATGCGGTCGATGCGGGTGGCCGTGCCGTTGCGGCGCCAGACCGCGAACAGGTTGATCAGGCGCGGCACGATGGCGATCAGCAGGCCGAAGGTGATCAGCCAGGCGGCGGCCTTGCCCCACATCACCTCGGCGCTGTTGAGGTAGATCGCGTCGAAGATCAGGGCACCGACGAAGAAGCCGAAGGGTATCGGGTTCAACAGGCTGAACAGCGTGGTGCCGAGGCCGCGATGGGCCTGGGCGAGCGGATTGACCATCATCGTGCTCCATGCGGAAGGGTGCACGGGCTGTAGTAGCACAGCGTGATGTGAGGGCGCGCGATGATGCTGGGTAGATTCGCGCCATGCGTGGATACGCGTGCCAACCAAGGTTGGCACCTACCAGATGCAGGCCGCTGCAGCCGTCATTACCCCATGGCATAAGCGTTTGTGACGCAATTGGCACATCTGCAGATTGCTTGTGTGAAGAGGTAGGGAGTTCTTCGTTGTGTCGCGTTTGGCTCGTTGCGATGGGGCAGATCCGCCCCGCCGTCCTGCCATGCCGATTCACAACAGAAGGATTCGTGTATGAAGCGACACACGCAACGCACCGCGCCACCGCGCTCCGCGCGCCTGGCCCTCGCCACTGCCCTGGTGCTGGGCAGCCTGGCCGCCACCGCCCAGGCTCAACAGGCTGATCCGCTGGCGGGTATCCAGTGGCACCTGCTCAACACCGGGCAGACGGTCCCGGCTGACACACTGCCGGTGGCCGGCAACGACCTGAACGTGGATGGTCTGTTCCGCAATGGCATCCGTGGCCAGGGCGTCACCATCGCCATCGTCGATGATGGCCTGCAGATCGCCCATCCGGACCTGGCGGCCAACGTGGCCGCTGTAGCCGGCAAGAACTTCACCAACGGCTCGAACAACCCCACCCCGACCAACCCGGATGTCGACAACCACGGCACCATGGTCGGTGGCATCGCCGGCGCGGTGGGTGCCAACAACCTGGGCGTGCGCGGTGTGGCCCCGGCGGCAACGCTGAAAGGCTTCAACCCGATTTCGCGCTCAGCCCTGGGCAACCAGCAGAGCAACATCGAGTACGCCTGGTGGGACGGCGCGGAGTCGGCCGACGTGCAGGTGTTCAACAACAGCTGGGGCGCCGGCCCGGGCAATCCGAACCTGCCGCTGGCGTACAGCGAAAACACGATTCGTTCGTACGAGCAGGCACTGTCGGGCACGCGTGGTGGCCGCGGCGGCATCTACGTGAAGTCGGCCGGCAACAACTTCAACAATGCCTCGATCAGCCAGACCCAGGATGTCTGCACCACCGACACCAAGAACCGCAACACCGGCTGCGTCCCCGCCGGACGCGATCCGCGCAACAACCTGTTCAACGTGATCACCGTAGGCGCGGTGCGCGCCGATGGCGTGCGCTCGTCGTACTCCTCCACCGGCTCGGCCCTGTGGGTGTCGGCCTTTGGCGGCGAGTACGGCCTGCAGGCACAGTACGCCCCCGGCCTGGTGGCGCGCGCCTACGACCCGGCCATCGTCACCACCGACGTGACCGGGTGCGCGCAGGGCAGCAACAAGAACACCAACCGCCAGAACACGCTGGACAGCAACCTGTCGGCCATCGACAGCACCTGCAACTACACCGCCAAGATGAACGGCACCTCGGCGTCAGCGCCGATGGTCTCGGGCGTGGCGGCACTGGTGCTGGAAGCCAATCCGAACCTGTCCTATCGCGATGTGAAGTACATCCTGGCCACCACCGCCACCCGCAACCACCCGAACCAGCCGGCGGTGACGCTGGCCGATGGGCGCACGCTGGTGCCAGGCTGGACGGTGAATGCGGCCAACCGCGCCTACAGCAACTGGTACGGCTTCGGTGTGGTCAACGCTGCGCGTGCAGTGCAGGTCGCCGAGAACTTCCAGTCGCTGGGACCGCTGGTCGACAGCGGCTGGCGCAACACCACGCGCACCGTGGCCATCGGCAACACCTCGGCCGCCGCCGCACGCCTGACCTTCCAGTTGGCCAATGGCGCGCGCAACATCGAAAGCGTGCAGCTGGGCTTCCGGGTCAACCACCGCAACACGCGCCAACTGCAGTTCGTGCTGGTGTCGCCCAGCGGCACTCGCAGCGTGGTGCAACCGGCGTTCACCGCGATCGGTTCGGGCACGGGCGGCGCGCAGAGCAACTTCACCAGTTGGGACCTGCTGTCCAGCAATGCCTTCCTGGATGAGAATGCCAGCGGCACCTGGACGCTGGAAGTGACCGACATGGGGCAGGCCGCGACCGCTGCATCGCGTGGCAACCTCGAATTCTTCAAGATCCGCGTTCTGGGGCACTGATGATGAAGACCACCATTCTGTTGAGCACGCTCGCCTTCGCGGCGATGACCTCCCCTGCCTGGGCACAGAGCTCGGGGCAGACCCCTCCAGCCAGGACCCTGTCGACCGTGGATGCGCAGGAACTGAAGGCGTCCGCTACCGGCCGCTCGTTCGATGTGGGCGGCACGCGCTTCCAGCTGTCTCCCTCGACCACCGTGAAGCAGGCCAGCGGCGGTCAGTTCACCATCACCCCGCAGGCGGCGGCGACCGCCAGCTCGCGTGCCAAGCGTTCGCTGGATGGCGCAGCGGCCGCGCCTGCTGATGCCGGTGCCGGCAAGTTCGCGGCGGCGGTGTCCCGTGACGGCGCGCCGGTGGTGGCGACGTCGCGGGTCAAGGTGTTCTTCACCGACGCAGCATCGGCCCAGCGTGCGGCTACCGCCACCGGCGGCACCGTGGTGAAGGTGTCGAAGGCTTCGGGCCAGGCCATCGTGGAGTACCCGTCGGTGAACGCGGCGCTGGATGCGACCACCAAGCTGCTGTCCACCGCCGGTATCCGCGCCACCGAGCCGGACGTGGTGCAGTGGGAAGAGACCAAGTAAAGCGTTGAGTGGTGCCCCGGCCGGTTGGCTGTCCTGGCCGGCCGGGGATTGATGTCAGGGTGTGCCGACCAACGGTCGGCACCCACCGGATTCATGCATCACGTGTCGACCAACGCTCGGCACCCACCGCGGTGGAGGTGACGTCAGCGCGCGGCGAGTGTGTCGCTGTGCTTGAGGCTGCAGCTGGCCAGTGCGTCGTTGCCGGCGGCCGGATGACCAGGTTCGAGCAGCAGGCGCTGCACGTCCGAGAACAGCTTTTCCACCGGCATGCCATACGGCGCGAACAGGCGCAGGCGGCCCTGGCGGTCGAACACGTAACCGCCCGCGATGTGGCTCATGGTGTAGGTATCCGGTACCTGGCCGGGCTCCTTCTCGTAGAACGCCTTGAAGTCGCTGGCCATCGCGGCCAACTGCGCTTCGTTGCCAACCAGTGCGATCGCCTTGGGGTCGAAGGCTTCCACATAGGTCCGCGCCACCTCCGGCGTATCACGCGCCGGGTCGACGCTGACGAACACCACCTGCAGCTGGTCGGCATCCTTGCCCATCAGGTGCTTCACCTGGCTCAGCTCGACCATCGTGGTCGGGCACACGTCCGGGCAGCTGGTGAAACCGAAGAACAGATAGGTCACCTGCCCCTGCAGGTCCTTCGGGCCACGCACGGTGCCGTGGCTGTCGGGCATCGACCACTGCTGGCCAAGTTCTTCGCAGGCGATGTCCTTGGAGTAGAAGTCCATGCGCGACTGCGCGCTGCAGCCAGCCAGCAGGCCGAGCAGCAGGCCTGCGGCCAGCCGCAGGCCACGATGGGGGAACGCAATGCCTATCACGGTTCGCAGGCTCAGTTGATCATCATGTGGTAGTGCATGCTCCAGATGATCCACACCGACAACGCGACGATGATGAACAGGATCACCAGGGTGAACACGAAGCTGGCCAGGTTCCAGCCACCTTCGGACTTGCGATCCATGTGCAGGAAATAGACCAGCTGCACCAGGATCTGCGCCACTGCGAAGCCGACCAGCAGGAACAGCGTGAGCGGCCGCGACAGCACCGGGTTCATCACCAGTGCGAACGGCACCACGGTCAGCAGCGCGCACAGCACGAAGCCGATCAGGTAGGACTTGATGGAGCCGTGCGCATTGCCGGCGCGCGAAGTTTCGACGTGGGCCATGTCAGAAGGCTCCGATCAGGTAGACGAAGGTGAAGACGCAGATCCACACCAGGTCCAGGAAGTGCCAGAACAGGCTCAGGCACGACACGCGGGTGATGTTGGTCGGGGTCAGGCCACGGCGGTAGACCTGGTGCATGACCACTGCCATCCAGATCAGGCCGCTGGCCACGTGCAGGCCGTGGGTGGCGACCAGCGCGAAGAACGCCGACAGGTAGGCACTGGTGCTGGGACCTGCGCCTTCATGGATCAGGTGCGAGAACTCGTAGATCTCCATGCCGATGAACGAGGCACCGAGCACGAAGGTCACGCCCAGCCAGCGCAGCACCGCCGAGGTGTCGTGGCGATGCATCGCCAGTACGGCCTGGCCGTAGGTGATGCTGGAGACCAGCAGCAGGAAGGTCTCGGCCATCACGAACGGCAGCGAGAACAGCTCCTTGCCGGTGGGGCCGCCGGCGTAGGCGGTGCTGAGCACCGCGTACGAGGCGAACAAGGAACCGAACAGCACCAGGTCGGACATGAGGTAGACCCACATGCCGAACACCTTCATGCCGCCCTGTTCGTGGCCATGGTCGTGTTCGTGGTGGTCCTCGTGCGCCTGCGTGTCGCTGGCCAGCTCGGGGCGGGTCAACAGGTTCATGCGCGTACCTCCTTCAGCTTGGCAAGGCTGGCCGCTTCGGTGCGCGCCACCTCTTCGGAACTGACGTAGTAGTCCACGTCCTCGTCGTAGGACCGGACGATCAGGGTGACGATCATCGCGATGAAGCTGGCCGCGGCCATCCACCAGATGTGCCAGACCAGGGCGAAGCACAGCACCAGGATCCAGATGTTGAGGATCAGCGGCACGCCGGTGTTCTTCGGCATGTGGATCGGTGCGTACTTCTTCGGCGGCGGCGGCAGGCCGCGCTTCTTCGCTTCGTGGAAGGCGTCCAGCTCATCGGCCTTGGGCACCACGGCGAAGTTGTAGAACGGCGGCGGCGACGGCGTGGCCCATTCCAGCGTACGTGCGTTCCACGGGTCGCCGGTCAGGTCCAGATTGCGCTTGCGGTCACGCACGCTTACGTAGATCTGCACCAGCATCAGGATGATGCCCGCGAACACGAACAGTGCACCGATGAAGGCAGCGATCAGGTACGGCGTCCACGCCGGGTTGTCGTACTGGTTCATGCGACGGGTCATGCCCATGAAGCCGAGCATGTACAGCGGCATGAAGGCCAGGTAGAAGCCGATCACCCAGCACGCGAACGACCACTTGCCCAGGCGCTCGTTGAGGGTGAAGCCGAACACCTTCGGGAACCAGTAGGCGAAGCCGGCCAGGTAGCCGAACAGCGCGCCGCCGATGATGGTGTTGTGGAAGTGCGCGACCAGGAACAGGCTGTTGTGCAGCAGGAAGTCCGCGCCCGGGATGGCCAGCAGCACGCCGGTCATGCCACCGATGGTGAAGGTGACCAGGAAGGCGATGGTCCACAGCATCGGTACGCTGAACTCGACGCGGCCGCCGTACATGGTGAACAGCCAGGTAAAGATCTTCACACCGGTGGGAATGGCGATGATCATCGTCATGATGCCGAAGAAGGCATTGACGCTGGCGCCGGAACCCATGGTGAAGAAGTGGTGCAGCCAGACGATGAACGACAGGATGCCGATCGCCAGCGTGGCGCCCACCATCGACTTGTAGCCGAACAGCTTCTTGCGCGCGAACGTGGCGGTCACTTCAGAGAAGATGCCGAACGCCGGCAGCACCAGGATGTACACCTCCGGATGGCCCCAGGCCCACACCAGGTTCACGTACATCATCGGGTTGCCGCCCAACGTGTTGGTGTAAAAGTTGAAGTCCAGGTAGCGGTCCAGGGTGAGCGCACCCAGTGCCACGGTCAGGATCGGGAAGGCGGCGATGATGATCACGCTGGTGACCAGCACGGTCCAGGTGAACACCGGCATCTTCATCAGGGTCATGCCCGGCGCACGCATGCGCAGGATGGTGATGAACAGGTTGACGCCGGTCAGCAGCGTGCCGATGCCCGAAGCCTGCAATGCCCAGATGTAGTAGTCCACGCCGACGCCTGGACTGAACTCGATGCCCGACAGCGGCGGATAGGCGACCCAACCGGTCATGGCGAATTCGCCAACGCCCAGGGAGATCATCATCAGCGCGGCGCCGACCACGAAGATCCAGAAGCTGAAGGCGTTGAGGAACGGGAACGCCATGTCGCGCGCGCCGATCTGCAGCGGCACGATGATGTTCATCAGGCCGACCACGAACGGGGTGGCCACGAAGAAGATCATGATCACGCCGTGTGCGGTGAAGATCTGGTCGTAGTGCTCCGGTGGCAGGAAGCCATCACTGCCCGGGCCAGCCGCTGCCAGCTGCGCGCGCATCATCAGCGCATCGGCAAAGCCACGCACCAGCATGACCAGCGCCACCACCACGTACATGATGCCGATCTTCTTGTGGTCCACGGTGGTGAACCAGTCACGCCACAGCGGGCCCCACAGCTTGAAGTACGTCACCGCGCCCAGCAGCGCGAGGCCACCCAGCACCATGGCCGCCAACGTGACCACGACGATCGGCTCGTGCAGCGGCACGGCCTCCCACGTCAATTTACCCAACATGTTCGTTACTCCTGGGAAACCTGGGCACCGCCGGCAGCGCCCGCCGGGGTCGCAGCAGCGGTGTTCTCACCAACGCCGATGAACTGGTCGATGACCTTCTTGAACAGCAGCGGTTCAACACTGGAGAAGTGCTGCACCGGTGCGTTCTTCGACGGCGCGGCCAGCGCCTTGAACTGCGTGAAGCTGAGCGCGTCCGGCGCGCTGCGCACTTCGGCCACCCAGCGCTCGAAGTCTTCGTTGCTGCTGGCAGTGGCGATGAACTTCATGTTCGAGAAGCCATGCCCGCTGTAGTTGCCGGACATGCCACGGAACTGGCCGGGCTCGTTGGCGATCAGGTGCAGCTGCGTGCGCATGCCGGCCATCGCGTAGATCTGCCCACCCAGCTGCGGGATGAAGAAGGTATTCATCGTCGAGTTGGAGGTGATATTGAACGCCAGCGGGCGGTTGGCCGGGAAGTTGAGCTGGTTGACCGTGGCGATGCCCAGGTCCGGGTACACGAACACCCACTTCCAGTCGGTGGCGATCACGTCCACGTGCAGCGGTTCGCCAGCCACGTCCAGCGGCTTGTAGGGGTCCAGCTCGTGGGTCGACTTCCACACGATCACCGCCAGCACCGCGATGATGATCAGCGGCACGCCCCAGACCACGATCTCCACCTTGGTGGAGTGCGACCAGTCCGGCGTGTATTTCGCTTTGGTGTTGCCGGCGCGGTAGCGCCACGCGAACACGAAGGTCAGCACGATGGCCGGTATCACCACGATCAGCATCAGGCCGATGCAGATCAGGATCAGGTCGCGCTGGGCGAGCCCGACCATGCCCTTCGAATCCAGCAGCACCCAGTCACAGCCCGACAGGCCGACGCAGGTCAGGGCGACCAGCGCCAAGCGGATGCGGTTCCAGCAGATATTCATTGGAGGTCAACCCTGTTGAAGAAGCGCGCTTGACCGGCTCGCCTGCGCGCAGCGCCCGGGCGTGGAGCGGCTACACTGTGGGTACGAGGTCGCCTACAAGCAGGCGAACCAATCCAATCAAGCCCATACAAAATACATAATTGTATGGACTTGTGCACCTGCACGTATGGAAAAACCTGACCGATGACGCCACCTGCCGCCGGCCGCCGCCTGAAACACCCCAATCGCACCTGGGTTCGCCCTTTCCGCGAGGGCGCCGGCCCGCTGTACCTGCAGATTGCCCAGCAGGTGCGCGAGGCGGTGGATGACGGCGTGCTGCGCCCGGGCGACCGCCTGCCGCCGCAGCGCGACCTGGCCCAGCAGGTGGGCGTGGACCTGACCACGGTCACCCGCGCCTTCGCCGAGCTGCGCCAGGCCGGCCTGCTCGACGCGCAGGGCGCCGGCGGCACCTTCATCGCGCTGTCGGCCGGCAACCGCAGCACCTCGGTGGACCTGAGCATGAACATCCCGCCGCTGCTGGGCAGCGCGCCGTTCGCACAGGGCATGGAGGCCGGCTTCCAGCACGTGGGCCAGCAGCTGGGCCAGGGCGAGCTGATGAGCTATCACGTCGGCGCCGGCACCCGCGAGGACCGCGCCGCCGCGGTGCAGTGGCTGGCGCCAATGCTGGGCACGGTCGGTGCCGACCAGGTGGTGATTTGCCCGGGCGCGCAGACCGCGCTGTGCGCGCTGATCCTGGCCCGCACCCAGCCCGGCGAGCTGATCGCCGCTGAGCAGCTGACCTACCCGGGCCTGCTGGCCGCCGCGCGCGTGCTGCAGCGGGGCGTGGTGCCGGTGGCGATGGACGCCGAAGGCATGCTGCCCGACGCCTTGGAAGAAGCCTGCGAGCTGCGCCGCCCGCGCCTGCTGTACCTGGTGCCGACCATCCAGAACCCGACCACGGCAACGATGTCGGCGCAGCGCCGGCAGGCCCTGCTGGCGGTGGCGAAGCGCCACGATCTGACCGTGATCGAAGACGATCCCTACTGGTTGCTGGCCGGTGATGCCGCGCCGCCGCTTGCCGCCCACCGCGACGCCGGCTGCCCGGTCTACTACATCTCCACCCTGTCCAAGTGCCTGGCACCGGGCCTGCGCACCGCCTACCTGGTGGTGCCGGCCGGCGAGCCAATGGAACCGGTGCTGGATGCGCTGCGCGCGATCGCGCTGATGCCGACCCAGTCGATGGTGGCGGTGGCCTCGCAGTGGATCCGCAGCGGCCAGGCCCAGGACATGGTGCAGCGCTTCCAGCAGGAACTGCGCGAGCGCCAGGCGATTGCCGCGCAGTACCTGCCGTCCCGTGCCCAGGCGCATCCGGCCGGCCTGCATGTGTGGCTGCCGCTGCCGCCACGGCTGGACCAGTACCGGTTGATCCAGGCCGCGCAGGAACAGGGCCTGGGCATCGCCAGCTCGGATGCCTTCAGCGTGGAAGAGCCGCCGCCCGGCAACGCGATCCGCCTGTCGCTGGGCGGCGCGGTCGACCAGGGCGCTTTGGCCGGGGCACTGGCCAAGCTGAACGAGATCCTGTCCGAAGCCCCCGAGGCCCGCCACAACGCCATCGTCTGAACCGGGTGCATGGCGTTCAATCCATACAAAATGATATTTTGTATGCAATGTATGGATGAAGGGACGTGCATCGATGCGTGCCGAGAGACTGAAGTTCCACCTGGTGATGGCCGGGTGCGGTGGCTTTGTGGTGTTGATGCTGGCCGCGCTGGCCTGGGTCTGCCTGCAACCGCAGACCGTGGATGTGCAGGCCGCCGAACGCCACGCCATTGAGCAATGCATGCAGCGCAGCGAGGATCCGTCGCGTAGCGAGATCCAGCGTCGCGCGCAGGCCGACTCCTGCCGCGAGATGCGCAAGCAGTACGTGCACAAGTTCGGCGGGGACGCGTCCTGATGGGCGCAGCCGCGCCGCGTCGCCGCTGGCTGCTGCCGACGATGATCGCCCTCGCCTGCCTGTTCATGGCCGGCGTGGCGGCTGCGCTGTGGCAGTACTTCGGCTACAGCGCGCAGTCCACCTTCACCGAACAGGCCATCGTCTTCGACGACTCGCAGCTGCGCCTGCCGGCCGATCTGGCCGGAGATACCGGCCGCATCCGCGTGGTGCATTTCTGGGACCCGGCCTGCGGCGTGTGCAACCGCGAGACCGGTGCGCACCTGAGCTACCTGATCAGCATGTACCGCCGTGCCGGCATCGACTTCTACGCGATCCGCCGCCCGGGTACCCAGGGCGAGCTGCCCGAGCCGCTGAGCAACAAGGTGATCAACCTGCCGACCATCGACGGCATCGAACACATCCCGGCCAGCCCCGCTGTCGCGATCTGGGATCGCCAGGGCCACCTCGCCTACGCCGGCCCTTACAGCATCGGCATGGTCTGCAACTCGGCCAACAGCTTCGTCGAACCGCTGCTGGACAGACTGGTGCGCGGCGAAACCGTGCGCCCGAAAGGTCTGCTTGCCGTGGGCTGCTACTGCCCCTGGCAGGCCAAGCGCTGAGGACGCGCAATGACATCACCGACGCGGGCCGATGCGGCCGCCGCAAACAACAACGGCGGTCACCTGTCCGAACCGACCGATGGTTATGGACAGGCTCCCGCCGTTGGAAGCAACGATACGCCCCGACATGCTCCGTACATGCCGCGACCGGATGTCGCAGCACGCGAATGGGTGCAGGACGTGCTCGCGCACAACGGGCCGATCTACCTGCGCATCGTCAATTCGCTGGAACGCACAGTGCGCCGCGGTGGTCTCGCACCGGGCCAGCGCCTGCCTTCGCAGCGCGCGTTGGCGCAGCAGCTCGGCATCGACCTGACCACGGTGACGCGGGCCTTTGATGAAGCGCGCAAGCGCGGCCTGATCGAAGCGCGTGGACCGCAGGGCAGTTTCATCGCACCACCCAAGGCCGGTTTCGACCAGGTGGTGGACCTGAGCATGAACGTGCCGCCGGTACCCGACGCCGATGCGCTGGCCGAAACGCTGCGCCGTGGTGCCGCCGCCGTGCTTGCACGCAGCAACGCACCGAACCTGATGACCTATCACCTGGGCGGCGGCAACCCGACCGACCGCCACGCAGCGGCGCGTTGGCTGCAGCCGATGCTGGGCGCCGTGGATGACGACTGCCTGCTGCTGACCGAAGGCGCGCAGGTGGCGTTGGCCGCGATCCTGGTCAGCCAGGGCCGCGATGGCGATACGATCCTGTGCGATGCGCTGGTCTATCCGGGCCTGTTGCAGGCCGCAGCGGCGCTGGGGCGTCGGCTGATGCCGGTGGACAGCGACGAACACGGCATGTGCCCTGAAGCGCTGCTGCGGCAGGCGCGCGAAAGCGGCGCGCGCCTGGTCTATCTCAACCCCACCTGCCAGAACCCGACCGCGCTGACCCTGCCGCTGCAGCGGCGCGAGGCGCTGGCACGTGTGCTGGAAGGCGAAGGCCTGCTGGCGATTGAAGATGATCCGTACTGGCACCTCGCCGAAGATGCACCGATACCCCTGGCAGCACTGGCACCGCGCCATGTGTTCTATGTAGCGACGCTGTCGAAGGTGATCAGCCCCGGCCTGCGCACCGCATTCGTGCAATGCCCGAGCGCTGTGCACGCCGAGGCGATGACGGCGGCGTTGCGGGCGACGCGACTGATGGGGCATCCGCTGGTGTCGGCGCTGGCCAGCCAGCTGCTGCTGGATGGCTCGGCGCAATCACTATTGGTCCAGGTACGCACCGAGGCACGCGAACGCATGCGCATGGCGCGTTACCTGCTGGCACCGTCGCTGCTGCAGCGTGCCGAGGGCCTGCATGCCTGGTGTCGGGTGCCGGCACCATGGACCGACGCCACGCTGGTGCGTACCGCGCAGTTGCAGGGGCTGGCCATCGCTCCTTCATCGGCGTTTTGCCCGCCCAGGGTGCAGCGTCAGAACGGCGTGCGGTTGTCGCTGGGGCTGGCAGCGGATCGCCGGCAGCTGGAGAGCGCGTTGCGGCGGATTGACCGGTTGTTGTTGTCGGATGCGTTGCCGGCGATCGAGCGGTAGGCGGAGAGCATCCACGCAGGGCGTGGATCTACGGGATCCGCTTCGGTAGATGCCAACCTTGGTTGGCAATGTCCGTGCACGCGATGCGTGGATAGGGTGTGCCGACCAACGGTCGGCACCCACCAGGCTGGAGAAGAGCGGTAGCGCCGGGCCCTGCCCGGCGGAAGATTTCCCGCCAAGCTCGAAATGTGCCAACCAAGGTTGGCACCTACCAAAGCAGGGTCAGGCCAGGGCAGAGAGGGCCCGCGCCAGCGCATCCATCTGCTCCGGCCGGGTGAACACCGACGGCGTCACCCGTACACAGGCACCCGATTCCAGGCCATCGCGATACGTGGTGAAAATCCGATGTTCATCCAACAGACGCTTCTGCAGTGCCTGGTTCTGTTCCACCGAGGTGTGGCCGCGCAGACGGAAACTGGCCAATGCACTGGCCAGCGCCGGGTCCGGCGAAGACAGCACTTCGATATGCGCCATCTGCCGCGCAGGTACCGTCCAGCGCTCGCGCAGGTAGCGCAGGCGCGCCTGCTTGTTGGCCACGCCAATGCGCTGGTGCAGGGCAATCGCCTCCGGTAGCGCCAGGTAAGCGGCGAAGTTGACCGTGCCGGTGTGCACGCGGCTGCCCACGCGGCCGTCGTCGGTCTCGCCCATATAGGGGTCCAGGTCCGCAACGCGACCCCTGCGCACGTACATCGCGCCTACACCGACCGGCGCACCGATCCACTTGTGCAGGTTGATGCCGACGAAATCGGCCTTCAGCTGTGGCACCGCGTAGTCGATCTGGCCAAACCCATGGGCCGCATCGACGATCACGTCGATACCGCGTGCGCGTGCACGCTCGGCGATCTCCGCCACCGGCAGCACCAGCCCATGGCGATGGCTGACCTGGGTCAGCAGCACCAGCTTCAGGCGCGGCAACCGCGCGAATGCGTCCTCATACGCCTGCAGGATCTGCGCGTGGTCCGGCACCGCCGGCAGCGCGATACGCTCGACCTGCACGCCGCGACGCTGCTGCAGCCAGCGCATCGCGCCGATCATGCTGTCGTAGTCGATGTCGGCATACAGCACCTGGTCGCCAGGCTGCAGGCGGTTGTAGCCGCCGATCAACGCCAGCATCGCCTCGGTGGCGCCGCGGGTCAGTGCGATCTCGTCGGCGCCCACGCCCAGCAGTTCGGCCACCTGCCGCTGCACCGCCATGTACTGCGCCGGGAATTCACGGCGGCCGTACCAGGCGTTGCCGCGGTTCACTTCAGCGGTATGGCGCTGGTAGCTGGCCAGCGTCTCGCGGCCCATCGCGCCCCAGTAGCCGTTCTCCAGGTGGTTCACTTCATCGGTGATGTCGAAGTGGCTGGCCACGGCGGCCCAATAGCCTTCATCGTGGGCCAGCACGTCCGGCGCCACGGTCGTTGCGGGAATCTGCATGGGCGCAGCGTAACGCGTGGCCGCCATGGCTGGCAGTGAAGACAGTGCGGCGGCGGCCGGCAGCAGGGTGCCGGCACGCAACAGGGAGCGACGGGTCGGGTCCATCAGAAGCTCAACCGGTACTGTGCGTACAGGTTGGCACCGTCGGTGTCATACGGTGCATTACGCGAGTAGATCAGGCCGCGGCTGGCCTGGAACACGGCCTCATCCGGGTAGCGATCCAGTACGTTGTCGGCGCCGACGCGCAGGCTGTGGTGCTCGTTGATGCGATAGCCCACCGCGAGGTCGAGGAAACTCATCGCGCCGAAACGCTGGTAGATGTCGCCCACCGCATTGCCGCTGGCGTCGGTCCAGGCACCGTAGTAGCGCATGCGCGCCATCAGCGACCAGGCGCCGATATCCCAGCTGCCGGTGAGGCTGCCCTTGTGCTCGGGCAGGCGGTCTTCAAACAGCACGCGCTGGGTTTCGTTGGTGGCCACCGAGGTGCTGCCGTTGTCCACGCGGGTGCGGTTGTAGTTGTAGGCCAGGGTCAGCGTCATGCGGCCCCCGCCGAGGTCGCGCAGGTAGTTGCCGACCACGTCCACGCCGGTGGTGGTGGTGTCGAAGTCGTTGGTGAAGTAGTTCACCGAGGTGTAGCCCAGCGGGTTGGGCGTACCGGCCGGAATGGCGAAGCTGGCCGACTGGCTGAAGCGGTCGGTGAGCTTGATCTGGTAGACGTCCACCGAACCGGACAGGCCCAGGTCGGTGCGCCAGGTCACGCCCAGCGAGGCGGTACGCGATTCCTCCGGCTTCAGCGGCCTGGCACCGAGCAGCTGCGCCAGCGGATCATTCGGCGACAGGCGGCCACTGGTGAAGATCTGAAGCGTGCGCGTGTCCAGGCCCTGGGTGGTACTGGTGGTGTTGAGCTGCGCGGGCGTCGGCGCACGGAAGCCGGTGGACACGGTGCCGCGCAGGGCCACGTCCGGGGTGATCGCGAAACGCGCCGACAGCTTGCCGTCCAGCGTGCTGCCGAAGCTGGAAAAATCCTCGTAGCGGCTGGCCGCGCCGATGCTCCAGCGCTCGCCCAGCGGCACTTCCATATCCACGTAGGCCGCCTTGCTGCGCTGGCTCCACTGCCCGGCCTGGCTGGCCGAGAAGCCCGGCGCGCCATTGGAGTTGGCCTCCAGGCCCGCGGCCGCGCCCGGGCCGACTGCGTACGAGGCCGGATCACCGGCGCGGACCTGGTAGGTTTCCTGCCGGAATTCGCCACCGAAGGCGACATTGATCGGCTTGGACAGTGCGCCCACATCCCACTCGTAGTTGAAGTCGGCGTTGGCGTTCTTCTCGGTCTGGGTCAGGCGGCCGAGGTCGAACGCGGTCGGGCTGGCCGGGCCGAGCGAGGCATTGATCGAGTTCTTCAGGCTGTAGTCGATCGCGTTACGGCCATACGAAGCACTGACATCCCAGCGCAGCTTGGCCGTGATATCACCGCGCAGGCCGCCGACCAGCTGCAGGTCGTTCTGCACGTTGCCGTACTGCGGGCTGAAGCCCACCGGGTACAGCGAACGCAGGTTCCAGCCTGGGAAGATCGGGGTGGTGCGGTAGGCGCCGGTGTGGTATCGGGGTTGCGCCAGTTGAAATCGCTGACGCCATCACTGTGGCTGTATAGGCCGAAGGCATAGAGCTCCAGCGTCTCGCTGGCGTTGGCCTTCACGTTGAAGCCGACGCGGCGGCTTTCCAGTTCCGGTTGGCCCCAGCGCTGTACCGGGTTGGGCAGCTCCAGCTCCGGATGCGCGGCCTGGAACGCAATGGCATCCGGGCGCTGGCGGGTGCGCGAGGTGGCTTCGGAGTTGGACGATTCGGCGAACAGCACCAGGCTGCCGTAGTCGCCCAGCGACCAGCCGGTGCGCGCACTGAAGTCCCGCGACGCACCGTCACCCTGCGCGTACTGCGAATAACCGGCGGTGATCTCGGTGCCCGGGCCATCCTCAAGAATGATGTTGATGACACCGGCGATGGCATCCGAGCCGTACTGTGCCGATGCGCCGTCGCGCAGCACTTCGATGCGCTTGATCGCACTGGTCGGGATCTGTGCCAGGTCGGCTGCCTGCGCACCACGGTTGCCGAGCAGCGCGCTGCGGTGGAAGCGGCGACCATTGACCAGCACCAGGGTCTGGTCCGGTGACAGGCCACGCAGGGTCGCCGGGCGCACGAACACCTGGCCGTCCGCCATCGGCAGGCGCTGTACCACGAACGACGGCACCAGCTGGGCCAGCACGTCCTTCAGGTCGGTGGATTGAACGGACGTGATGTCTTCCTTGGTGAACACGTCCACCGGCGCCAGCGTTTCGAACTGGGTGCGGTTGGAGGCGCGGGTGCCGGTGACCAGCATCGCGTCGAGCTGGGTGGGTGCGGCGCGGCTGCCGCCTGCGGTATCGACCGCATCGGCCTCCGCTGCGATCGCGCCTCCTGCGCTGGCCATGGAAAGGGCAAGGAGGATGGAACGCGAAAGCTTCGAACGATGCACGGCAGGGCTCCGGGAGGACGCGACAGGGCCAGCACCTGTGCGCACACAACAGGCCTGGACAAGGCGCGCAGTCTCGGCCCGATCTGTGAAGGAGGCATGACGTCAGTACGACAGCTTGATGCCGCACAGGCGCAAGAACTGCTAAGCGCCGCGCCTGCCGATCCGCTACTGTGCCGGCATTGGATTCGGGGAAAGGCAGATGAGCGCGGCGGGCAAGGCGTTGTGGTACATCGAAACCCATGCGGACCGGCCATTGGCGCTGGCCGATATCGCCACCGCAGCGGGGCTGTCGCCGTTCCATCTGTCACGCCTGTTCCAGGCCCGCACTGGCACCTCGGTGGTGCGCTATCTGCGGGGACGGCGCCTGACCGCTGCCGCGCAGCGGTTGGCGAACGGCGCGGGCGACATCCTGCAGGTCGCGCTGGGGGCCGGCTATACCACCCATGCCGCGTTCACCCGCGCCTTCAGTGAACAGTTCGGGCAGACGCCGGAGCGCGTACGCGAACAGGGCACCGATGGGCTGGCGCTGGTACAGGCGATCCGCGTGGATGATGCGCCGGTGCCCTGCGGTGAAGCGCCGCGGCTGCTCGACACGCCCGCTTTCCAGGTGGTGGGCATCGGCATGCGGCATACCCGCGACAGTGGCGGCGCGATTCCCGGCCAATGGGCGCAGCTCAACCGCGAATGGCCGAAGCCGGCACCGATCAGCTTCGGTGTGTGCTGCAACAGCGACGACGATGGCGGCTTCGATTACATCGCCGCACTGCCGGCAAGCGTGGTGCCGAGCGTGCCTGCGCACTGGCAAAGTGTGCACATTCCGCCGCGTCGCTATCTGGTGGCCTGGCACGGCGCGCACATCTCGACCATCCGCTCGACCTGGTTCTGGCTGCTGGATCATTATCTTCCTGCTTCCAACCTCAGCCTTGCCGATGCACCGGATCTGGAACGCTACGACGCCCGATTCGATGAGCACACCGGCAACGGCGGCGTGGAGATCTGGCTGCCAGTCGACGAACGTCCCAACTGACAAGGAACTGAAGATGCGCATGATGGCCGCTGTGCTGGGAATGATCCTCATGGTCTCCACTGCCGTGGCCGATGCCAGCGAGACGCGGGCGGCCGGCGAGCGCCACGGCGCCACCACGGTGGCCAGCGCGGCTGTGCGCGATGCGCAGCACCACGACGCGCTGCGCTACACGGTCTGGTACCCAGCGCTGGCCGGCAGCCGGGAAACCGCGCTGACCATCGGCCCGCCCGACGCGCCGCTGTTCGACGTCGGACGTGCCGCGATGGAGGCTCCCGTCGCGGGTGATCGCCTGCCAACGCTGCTGCTCTCGCACGGCAACGGCGGCAGTGCGCGCATGATGGGCTGGCTGGGCACTGCGCTGGCGCGGGCCGGGTATCTGGTGATCGCGGTCGATCATCCAGGCAACAACGGCGTGGACGAGATGACCCTGCCCGGCAGCATCCTGAGCTGGTTGCGTGCGGATGACCTGTGCGCCGCGCTGGCGGCCGTGCGGGCCGATCCAGTGCTGGGCCCACATGTTGATCCTGAACGCCTGGGTGTTGCCGGGTTCTCGGCCGGCGGCTACACCGCGCTGCTCGCAGCCGGTGCACGACCGGACCTGCAGCGACTGCTGGCCTTCTGCCGCGCACACCCGGATGACGGCGTCTGCCGGCCTCAACAGGAAGCCGCAACGCACTCAATGGAAGCGCGCGTTGCCGCTGCGGCCTCTCCCGCACTGGCGCCATGGATCTCGCAGGCCAACGACGCGCGCGCGATCCCCGGCGTGCGGGCGGCATTCCTGCTGGCTCCGGCAATCATCCAGGCCTTCGCGCCCGAGCAGCTGTCCTCGTTGCGGCTGCCCGTGTCGATCGTGCTGGGTGAGGCTGACACGGTTGCGCCGCCACAGACCAATGGCGCGGCCGCCGGGGCCCTGATTCCGGGCGCGGAACTGCAGCGCTTGGCCGATGTGGGCCACTATGATTTCCTGGCCGCGTGCACCGCGACCGGGCAGCAGCGGCTGCAGGAGCTGTGCACTACGTCGGTGCCAAAGGCACAGACCCACGCGCAGGCAGTGGACGCAGCGATACGGTTCTTCGACCACTCACTGCGCTAGTGGCCACCGCGCTGCGCCCGGCGCTACAGTGGAGGTGTCCACGGAGGATCGATCATGCGCCTGCTGCACCTCACTCTGCCGGTATCCGACGTCGGTGCCGTGGCCAGCTACTTCCGCGATGTGCTGCAGCAGCGCGTGGTCGGCATCCATGTGCACATCGGCTGGAGCACGATCGAACTGCAGCCCAGTGAAGGACGTCCGGTCGGAGGCGTGCACCTGGCCTTCAACGTACCGGACAACCGCTTCGGCGAGGCAATGACCTGGTTGCGTGAACGCACGCCACTGCAGCGCAATCCGGCCGGGCTGGATTACTTCGCGCTGGAAAGCAGCTGGCAGTCGCAGTCGGTGTACTTTACCGGCCCCGATGGCTTGATCCTGGAACTGATCGGGCGCCGCCGCTTGCCCGACAGTACGCATCAGGGCGCCTTCCACGGCGGCGAACTGACCTGCCTGAGCGAGGTCGGCCTGCCCAGCCACGATGTCGACGCTGTGCGCGAACAGTCCAGCCTGCGGTTCGGCCTGCAACCGATCAGCCTGCCTTCGCCGCAGTTCGCGCCGATGGGCGACGACGAGGGCCTGCTGATCGTGGTCGCTGCGGACCGGCGCTGGTTCCCCGAGCAGAAGGACCTGCCCAATGCACAGGGCCTGTTGCTGCAGGTCGGCGACGTGGCCGGCCCGGGCGTTGTGGAGGACGCTGCACTCGGCTGGCGGGTACAGGCGATCTGAGCTACCAGCTGCCGGACGCGCCGCCTCCGCCGCTGCGGCCACCGCCTCCGGACCAGCTGCCGGAGCTGCTCGACGACGAACTGCTGGATGACGAACTGGACGCGCTGCGTTCGCGGCGTGACGAAACCCGGCCACGTGCGCGCTCGCCCGGCAACATGGTGAACAACCCTACGAAGTACAGCAGCACGCCACACACACCTGACACGATCATCGCCAGCAGCCGTGGATCGTCACCTTCGGCACGATGGATCGCCAGCAACGCGCCCCCGACATAACCGAGGGTCAACAGCACCAGCACCGTCATGCGCACGACGAAGCTGCTGCGGTTCTTCTTCCAGCGTGCGCGACAGGCCTGCACCAGCAGGAACACCATCAGGGTGACAACACCCGCGGCGGCCTGCAGCAGCAGGTGCCGGGCCAGGCTCGGTGGCAGCTGGCCACGAAGCAGCGCCTGTACCAGCAAGACCATGCTGAGTACCAGCATGCCGCACAGGACGATGCGCACCCCGCGGCTGCGACGCCAGCACCAGCCGAGCAGGGCCGCCACCGGCACGCCCAGCGCCATCACGAAGCACAGGCCCGCCAGCAGGTGGCGTGGCAACAGCAACGCCACGGACAGCACCCCTGCGGCAACCACCGCTGTCAGCAGCATCGGACGCCCCCAGGCCGGCAAGGTCGGCCAGCTCGGCCTCGGTGCCGACGCATTGGCGGCCAGTGCCTTGCGCCGCCGCTCCCGACGGCTTCCGCTGAAATCGTCCTCGGTCTTCGCTGGCGGGAGGGGCGGCGGCGAGCGCCACAGCCCGGCCAGGAAGCCGGCCAGCAGGGTCAACGCCACCACCGAGTCTGCGCGGCGCCAGTCCGCAGGCAGCACATTGCTGGCCGGCGGCGCTTCCCATGCAGGCAGGTCCTCGCCTTCGATCAGCGCCACCATGATCGTCGTGCCATCAAGCACGCCCTGGTCGAAATCACCCTCACGAAAGCGCGGCACGATCGCGTTGTCGATGATGCGAGCGGCGTACGCGTCTGGTAGCGCACCTTCCAGGCCATAGCCGGTCTGGATGCGTACGCGGCGATCCTGCACCGCCACCAGCAACAGCACGCCGTCGTCGACACCGGCGCGACCCAGCTGCCATTGATCAAACACCCGCTGTGCGTAGGGCTCGATGCCCTCGTTGCCCACGCTGGGTACCACCAGCACCTGCAGCTGTGCACCTTTCCGCACCTGCAGCTGCAGCGCCTGCCTGCGCAGGGTGGCGCGGGTTTCAGTGGACAGCGCGTTGGCCGTGTCCACCACGGGATCGTCCAGCGCCGGCACCGGGATTGCCGCCAGCGCCGCCATCGGCAGCAGGCACAGCAGCAACAGCAGGCATGTCATGGCTGCGGCCTGCTGTCCTGCCCGCAGCATGCTCACGTGCCCTGCCCTGCCTCGATCCGCGCATGCAGCGCCTGCAGCTGTGCCACCGTCTGGTTGAACACCTGCAGATCGGCGTCCACCAGGGCCGCCCAGTCTGGCGCGTGCCCCAGCAGTTGCGCCACCTGCTCGTCCGGCGCGCGATCGAAGCCCTCGCCAAGCACGGCAAGATAACGCTCACGGAACCCGTCGGGGTCGCGCTGGTCCTGCACATACAGCTGCACGGCCAGCAGCCCCGCATACAGGTAGTTCACCAGATAGTTCGGGTCTTCATACATCAGGCGCTTGCCGATCCAGGTGTTGCGCAGCTGCGGGTAGCGCTCCGGTTGCTGGCCGAAGCGCGCCAGCACCTGCCCGGTCAGCGCGTCCAGATCATCGGCGGTGCCCAGCGTACCGGCGGCAACGCCTGGTAGATCGACTGCTCCAGCTGCGCTTCCTCGGAAGAGGTGAACAGCTGCAGCACCATGTCGTCCAGCAGCGACTTCAGGTAATAGGCCTTGGCACGCGGGTCCTGTGCCTGCTGGTACAGCTGGTCGCGGAAGCGCAGCTCGTTGTAGATCGCGAACGCTTCGGTCAGCCACGGGCTGCCATTGCGCTGCAGCGGCGACGCATGACCGCGCTGCATCCACTCGCCATGCATGGCATGGCCAGCTTCATGCGCAATTTCCACATCGCTGTCCAGATCGCCACGGCGCACGCCAACAAACAGCATTGCCGGCACACCGGGAGCGCTCACCGGGAACGCGTCCTGGCTGCGGTCACCGCGTTCGGTGGCCAGATCCATACGCTGGTTGGCCGGATCGAGCAGTGCGCGCAGTTCGGCGACGTACGCCGGCCCCAGGTGCTGCATGGCATCGGCGGCGTTGTCGCGCAGCTGCGCCAGCGTCAGCACCGGGGGCGTGTAGCCGGCATCGGGCACCGTGGTATCCCAGATCTGCGGCGCAGCGATGCCCGATCGCGCAGCGTGGTGCAGCAGCATCTCCTGGTAGGCGCGGCGGTCACCCGCGTGCTGTTCGATGGCCACCAGCGTTGCATCCACTACGGCGGTATCCAGGCCCATGCGCTGGTAGCCGTGCGCCGGTGCCGAGCCATCGCCCTGCAGACGTGCGGCAGCATCATTCACCTGCACCAGCCCCAGCAGCACCGAAGCCATCGGCTCACGGCGCGAGTGCAGCCCCTGCCAATAGCCCTTCCAGCCGGCCTCGCGCAGCGCGCGGTCGGGCTGCTGGGCCAGCGCCTGCTTGTCGCGCCCCGTGTCCCAGTGCCGGCCGCCGTGCTCGATCTGCGGGTACTCGGCACTGCGCAGGATCTGCCCGCGCAGGCGCGCGAAGCTGTCGAGCGCCGGATCGGCCAGTGCCTCCACGGCCTCATCCAGCGCGGCGTTGGCCGGGGTGGCGGACTCCTTCAACGCGCGTGCGCGCAGGAAGGCATAGGGCGCTGCCCACGGCGCATCTGCGGGCGCCTCGCGCAGAGCGGCGCGGCCGCTGCGGGCAATGCGGCTGCACAGCCCCGTCACCTGATCCAGCGCCTGCGCCGGACGCTGATCACGCGCAGTGCGGGCGGCCTGCAGGTGCAGGTAGCCGTGATGGCGCAGGCACTGCGCCTCCAGTATCTCGGCCTGCCGGAAGCGTTCCGCGGGTGCAAGGGTGGACGCCTGCTGCAGGGCCTCGACGCGCTTGCCCAGCGCGTCACGCGCGGCCTGTTCGGCGGTGGCATTGGCGAAGTAGGCGCGATCATCGGCATGCGCCGGCTGTGCCTGGGCGCCGCTGAAGTGGGCTATCGCCAATACGGCGGCGACGGCGGTGGTGGCGTGCTTCCTGAAAGCCTGCATCGGCGTCTCCCTGCCTGGACCAGGGATCGAGACTAGCAGTCACTGGCCCGCCGCGCCTGTGCCGGATCAGGCTTCAGATCGACTCGTCCTCACGCTTGACCAGCGTCCAGCACGGCGTCTGAGCAAAGGTGTAGGTCTGCTGGTCGCTGCTGTCCGGCGTACGGATCTGCACCTGCCGCTGCCCGTCGGCCAGGAGGCTGACCTGCATTTCGCGGCCCTGCCCGGACAACGCGGCAGGATCGGGCATCACCGGCCACTCCACATCGGCCAGCGCCAACCGGCTTTCCACCTTGCGCGGTTCCGGCTCGGCCTCTGCATCGATGTAACTGTCCAGCAGCGGATCGGCCGTGGCCTTTTCCTGCAGCGTGATCTCGTTGCCGAAATGCTTCAGGAACGTATCGAATTCCGGGTAGGGGCATTCACTGGCTGCAGCCACAGGTGTGGGCTCGGTGGCGCTGGTCGCCGGCGCCGCTGCGGCAGTCACGGCTTCGGCCGCTGTCTGTGGTGGCTGCGGCGCTGGCGTGCAGGCAACCAGCACCGCGCCGCAGGCAAGCACCAGCAGTGCAGGAGAAGGGTATCGACGCATGGGCTCATCCTGAATCCGGTCCGGTCGCTCCATGCTACCGCGCACCCTACAATTCCGGCATTCCGCCTGTCCGAGAGTCCTCATGCATCGCCTCCTGCTCCTGATCGGCCTGCTGCTGCCCGCCCTGTGGCCGGCCGTGGCGTTGGCCGTCGATGTCCACGAAGGCGACCTGCTGTTCGTCACTGCCGGCCGCAGCGGCCTGAGCGCGGCCATCGACGATGCCACCGGCACGCAGGGCGCACCCAGCTTCGATCACGTCGCCCTGGTCGCCTCGGCGCCGAAGGGCTGGGAGGTGCTGCACGCGGACGAGAAGGGATCGCGCCGGCAGTCGCTGGCCGAGTTCCAGCAGGACGCCCAAGCCAAGCAGCGGCAGGTCGTGGTCTATCGCCTGCGCGCGCCGCAGCAGGCGGCCATCAAGGATGCGGTCGCCACCGCGCGCACGATGCTGGGCAAGCCGTACAACACGTCGTATGTGTTGAACGAGAACAGCTACTACTGCTCGGACTTCATCGAGCGCGCCTTCCGCCGGCATCACGTGTTCGCACTGCAGCCGATGAACTTCCGCAACCCGCAGACTGGAGAGATCGCCCAGCACTGGGTGGATCTGTATCGCGGCATGGGCATGGACGTGCCGCAGGACCAGCCCGGCACCAATCCGAACGACATGTCGGCGGCGGCAGTGCTGCAGCGTATCGGCGTGCTGGAATAAGCAAAGCCCCGCACGGGGCGGGGCTCTGCGTATTACAGGAGGTGGGTACCGACGTCACTCTTCCTCGTCCTGCCCACCCTGCTGCTGGTTCTGGTTGCGCTTCTGCTGTTCCTGCTGCTGTTGCTGCTGCTGGTCGCGGCCACGGCCCTGCTGCTGATCCTGCTGGTTCTGCTGGCCCTGCTGCTTCTGGTTCGGGTTCTGGTTCTGCTGTGCCATGTCCGATCTCCAAAGCCACTCGCGGAATGCGGTGGACGTGGCCATCGTCTGCAGCGAATGGTTAATCACGCGTGGGTGGATGGCTACATCTGTGTGTACGCTTGTGAATGAACGCGCAGAATCCTTTGTGGCACAAGCGGCTGAAGGATTCATGCAGGTTCGGCATGTGCTCATGCCATCGCCAGCGTGCACGCATTCATGGCGTTCGCAGCCGGAAACACGCGCTGAACAAGGTTGGCTTCCCGGCTCACGCGGGGACGCCAACGCTTCATTCAGGGCATCACCGGCGGCACGTACGCCAGGGTCATCCCCAGCAGCCACAACAGACCCAGCACCAGCGGAATGTGCACCAGCAGCTGGATGAAGGTGAAGCCGACGATGTCGCGTGCCTTCAGCCCCAGCACGCCCAGCAGCGGCAGCATCCAGAACGGATTGATCAGGTTCGGCAGCGCTTCGGCGGCGTTGTAGACCTGCACCGCCCAGCCAAGGTGCGCCTTCAGTTCGTTGGCGGCCTGCATCACGTACGGCGCCTCGATGATCCACTTGCCACCACCGGAGGGCACGAAGAAGCCCAGCACGGCCGAATAGACACCCATCACCAGCGCGAAGGTATCGGTGCTGGCCACGTGCACGAACAGGCTCGACAGCCGGTGCGCCAGCGTCTGCCCATCGCCGCCAGCGGCGTGGGTGAGGATCATCGCGATGCCGCCGTACAGCGGGAACTGGATCAGCACGCCGGTGGTGCTGGGCACCGCCTTGGCCACCGCGTTGAGGAAACTGCGCGGGCGCCAGTGCAGCAGCAGGCCCAGCGAAATGAACAGGAAGTTGTAGGTGTTGAGGTTGGCGATGGCGGTGACCACCGGCTTGTTGGCGAACTCGTTGAACAGCCAGCCGAACGCCAGCAGCGAGAGCAGCACGGTCAGCAGCGGGCTGTATTCCAGCCATTCGCCCGGGCGCGTGCGGCGCTGCAACGGTTCCGGCTCCGCCTGCGCGGCGCCGGGGAACTCCTCGGCAGTTCGCGCACTGCCGGCCGCAGGCGCGGTCAGCCAGGCGATCAGCAGCGAGACCAGGATCAGCACCGCGGTCAGCGCGATCGACTGCCACAGGAAGATGGTTTCGGTGAACGGCAGAACGCCGGTAATCTCCACCAGGCCCGGCGGCATGCTGGCCGGGTTGGCCTGCAGCTGTGCGGCCGACGAACTCAGCCCCATCGCCCACACCGCACCCAGACCGAGGTAGGCCGAGGCGCCGGCCGCGCGGTAGTCCATGTGCAGTTCGGTACGGCGGGCCAACGCGCGGACCAGCAGGCCGCCGAACACCAGTGAGAAACCCCAGCTGAGCAGCGAGGCGAGCATGCTGACCAGGCCCACGTACACCACCGCGCCGCGACCGGTGCGCGGCACACGGGCGAGGAAATCGATGAAGCGTGCGACCACCGGCGCCGTCGCCACAGCGTAGCCACCGATAACCACGAAGGCCATCTGCATGGTGAAGGGAATCAGGCTCCAGAAGCCGTCGCCGAAGGCGCTGGCGGTGGCCTGCGGGGTCGAGCCGAAGCCCATCGCGGCCAGCGCGACGATGACCACGCCCAGTACCGCGAATACATATGCATCGGGGAACCATTTTTCCGCCCAGGCAGCCGAGCGCAGCGCTGCACGCGCCATCCAGCCGTCCTGTACTGCTGCCGTCGAGGCCATCATTCACCCTCCCAGGTTCGATGGATCGATTCTGGGCGGTGGGGTGCGGGCTGTCAGCCACCTATTGGTCGTAGGTGGTGGGATACCCGGCGCTGTGCGGCCGACGCCCGAGCATGGGCTCGGGCGCTACGGATATCCGGTTTCGGGGTTGCCCCCTGTAGAGCCGAGCCCACGCTCGGCTGCGCTTCTCAGCGCAGCGCCAGATCCACGGCGATGCCGGCAAACAGCGCGGCACCCACCCAGTTGTTGTGCAGGAACGCCTTGAAACACGGGCCGCGTTCGCGGTTGCGGCAGATCCAGAACTCGTACACCACCAGCACCGTGGCCACCGCCACGCCCGCCAGGTAGTAGCCGCCCAGCCCCCCGCGCACGCCAACGAGCGCCATGGTGGCCAGGAACAGCGCGTACAGCACGCCCTGGATGACCAGGTCGAGATCGCCGAACAGGATCGCGGTGGAATGCGAGCCCATCTTCAGATCGTCCTCGCGGTCGACCATGGCGTACCAGGTGTCGTAGGCGGTGGACCACAGGATGTTGCCGGCATACAGCAGCCAACCCAGCATCGGCACCTCGCCCTGCACGGCGGCGAACGCCATCGGGATGCCCCAGCCGAACGACATGCCCAGGTAGACCTGTGGCAGATGGGTGTAGCGCTTCAGGTACGGGTAGCTGGCGGCCAGGAACACGCCGATGAAACTCAGGCCGATGGTCAGCCCGTTCAGGGTCAGCACCAGGCCGAACGCCACCAGCATCAGCAGCGCGAACAGAGCGAGCGCGGCGCGGCCACTGATTGCGCCGGTCGCAAGCGGGCGGGACTTGGTGCGCTCCACGTGCGGGTCGAGCCAGCGATCGGCGTAGTCGTTGATGACGCAACCGGCCGAGCGGGTCAGCCACACGCCTGCGGTGAACACGAACAGCGTCCACAGCGGCGGCAGGCCGCCTGCGGCCAGCCACAACGCCCACCAGGTGGGCCACAGCAGCAGCAGCGTGCCGATCGGGCGATCAGCGCGCATCAGACTCCAGTAATGCCGCCAACGCGGCGTCGCCGGCGACTGCGGCGAAATGAGGGGGGTATCAGCCATGGCGATAGGATACTCCTGCGCCTCCGGCAGGGCTTTGCCCGTGGGGGGAGATTTGTTCGGCGAAACTGGATAGAATGCCCGTCCCGCACCGCCTCATGGCGCTGCGATGCCCGCCCCGGCACTGGCCGACGGCGCGGCGGTTCTACAACGCGCCCGTAGCTCAGCCGGATAGAGTAGTGGCTTCCGAAGCCATTGGTCGGGGGTTCGAATCCCTCCGGGCGCGCCATCTTCTTGTCGGTTTCGGCCTGCCAATCACCGGGCAGATTCGCCCGTGCGTGTCCCCGTTCTCAGCTTATGAGTCCCGCAGGGCGCAGAATGTGGCTCTGTACTCCAGCTCCATTCGGATTGAGTAGACTCCCTGCCATGGGTATCGCCTTGCCAGCACAGGACAGCCTCGGCGTCGGTCTCTATTCCTACGCCGATGCCGCGCGCTTCATTGGCGGTAGCTCGTCGGAATTGCGCCGTTGGCTGAAGGGCTACCAGGGCCGGAAGCATGGGCATCCGGAAGCCCACCCTCCCCTCTGGAAGTCGCAATGGGCCGATTCAGAGATCGACGGCATTGGCTTTCGCGATCTGATCGAGCTCCGCTTCGTCCGCACATTCGTCGCATGTGGCGTGCCACTCAACCTGGTGCGGCGAACCATTGCCGAGCTGAACGAGCGGCTCGGCAAGGAATATCCCTTCACAAGCACCAGCTTCAAGACCGATGGGCGCCGCATTTTCATGGAGCTCGTGGGCGACAGCGGCGATGCTGCACTGGTGGATGTGGTGAAGCGCCAGGACGTGATGCGCAAGGTCATCGCACCTTCACTGCGTGACGGCATCGAACTGGGCATCGATGATCGTGCCGAACGATGGTTCCCACTGAGGGGCTCCCGCGCGGTGGTATTTGATCCACAGCGCAGTTTTGGTCAGCCCATCCTTTACGAATCGGGCGTTCCTACCATCGCCATTGTCGAGGCGCTGCGTGCCGAAGGTGGCGACGAGCGTCGCGTGGCCAGGCTATATGACCTGCCTCTGACTGCGGTGAAGAAGGCACTGCAGTTCGAGAATCGAGCCGCGCCTTGAAGGCACAGATCGATGAGAATCTTCCGCCCGCGCTGGCCCGGGCCATCGACGCCATTGCAGGAACGGACGAACACGAAGTCTTCCACGTAAGGGAGTTCGTGAAGCCCGGCACTACTGACTTGGAGCTCTTCGACGTGGCCACCCAGCGTGGCATCCGCGTACACGTTACCCAGGATCATCATCATCGCAAGCCCGCAGAGCGCGAGGCGATCGCACGCCTCGGCCTGACCGTATTCGTTCTGGCCAAGGGCTGGAGCACGTTCAACCACTACGACCGCGCAGCGCGGCTTCTGGAGTGGTGGCCCAAGATGATGCAGCAGGCCGAACTCGTGCAACCTGGTGCAATGTTCCGCGTACCGCATGCCAGGGCGTCCGGGGGACGGCTGACGCAGATCAAGGTGTCGCGGTAACCGCGTCGCGCGTCAACCCTCATCATGCGTGAAACCATGCTGTGCACGCAGCATCGGGTCGGTCGATCATGAACATATGGAACAGGTGTTTGTGGTCCCGCGACCAGCTCCCCTGCAACAGGCGCCACGACGCCACGACGCCACATCCACGCGCGGCAGCTTCCGTTCCAAGTAGTAGACACGGCCGCCATCGCCCGAGAAGCGTCCGCCCAGCAACCGCCAGCGCGCGTGATCCACGCCGGGCAGAGGCTTCCCGTCGCAGTAGACGCTGCTGTCGTCAACGGCGTACAGGGGGTCCTGTGGCATCCCTTGCAGCAGCTCGCCACGCTGGCAGTGCTTCATCCGCCGGCCGCAGTACCAGCCGCCATGGTCGTCGGCCCCGTAGCCGCCGCCGAGATCGCGAAACGTCGTGCAATCTGCCTCGGCCATCGCCCTCAGCGAGGTCTCGTGCTCGAAGTAGACGGCGTGGTTGTCCAGCCAGTACGCGCCACATTGACGAAAGCTGTCCTGGTCGATGGAGGTCTGCCGGGTCCAAGCATGATAGACCGCGTGCGCATCGCGACCGATGAAGTAGTGCGCCGGAATGAACTCGAAGCTCGCTGCGTCGGCCTTGCGCAGCAACCGACCCTGGTGGAAGACCTGGCCTTCTTGGATTCGCCAGAATTCGATGCCGTAGGGGCCGACGAATCGCTGGTCAGGAAGTTCGCTGACCTTCTGCCATGGCATGTTATGGGGCTCCACCAACGGTGGGGCCGCTAGTTTAATGCGACCGGCGGGAAAGACAGCCGAGCGTGGGCTCGGCTCTACGGGTGCCAACGCACCGATGCAGACAGCAACGCCGGGCATGGCCCGGCGTTGCATTCAAACCAGTCGAGCATGGCTTGACTCTACAAAAGGCAGATCAGTACCTGCCGTCGAACGCAAAGATCGGCTTGCGCTGCTTCCACGCACCAGCAGTAAAGTCCGGGAACTCCAGCGTCTGGAAACCGTTGGCGATCGACTGCTCGCTCAGCGGCGTGATCGCACTCCAGGTCACCGCGTCGTAGATGTCGATCGGCATCGGTGCCTTGGCCTTCAGCGCTTCAACAAATGCATGGATGACGAACCAGTCCATGCCGCCGTGGCCGGCGCTGGCGGCGGTGTCGGCATTCTGCTTCCACAGCGGGTGCTCGTACTCGTCCTGGTACTTCTTGAACTCCTCCCACTGGTGCGGCGGGCTGCGGCCTTCGATGTGGATCGAATGGTTCACATCCATCCACAGGCCCTTGGTGCCCTGCACGCGGAAGCCCATCGAGTACGGGCGCGGCAGCGAAGTGTCGTGCTGCAGCAGGATGGTCTCGCCGTTCTCGCAGGCCAGCGTGGTGGTGACGATGTCGCCCAGCTTGAACTTGACCTTGGTGCTGGGGTGGGTGGTGCCGCCACTCTTGGCCACGGTGTACTCGTGCAGGCCGCGGGCCTTGGTCGCGAATGCATTGATGTGGGTGAAGCGGTTGCCACGATTGATGCCGGTGTACATCGCGCAAGGGCCAATGCCGTGGCTGGGGTACAGTTCGCCATTGCGCTGCACCGAATGCTCGGTGCGCCAGCGTGCTTCGCTCCAGCCCTTGGGCCCGAACTCCACGCCGCTGTCGTAGGGCTGGTTGGGGTCGCCGGAATTGAACTTCACGCCGCGCAGGTCGTGCTGGTAGCCGGCCTGCAGGTGCACCAGCTCGCCGAACAGGCCTTGGCGCACCATCTGCAGCGCGGCCATCACGTCGCGGCGGTAACAGACGTTCTCCAGCAGCATGTACGGGGTGCCCGTGCTCAGCTGGGCCTTCAGCACGTCCCAGTGGTCCTGCAGGGTGATGCCAGCCACCACTTCGCAGCCTACGGCCACGCCGGCCTGCATCGCCGCAATCGCCATCGGCGCGTGGTACTCCCACGGCGTGGCGATGATCACGCCATCAATGCCCTTCTGTTCCAGCAGGCGTTTCCAGGCGTTGGTGTCACGGTCCTGGCCGTAGGTCTTCGGTGCCGGCTTGCCGGCCTTGGCCACCATGTCCATGGCACGGCCGAGCATGATCGGTTCGATGTCGCACAGCGCGACCACCTCGACATCGTCGCGACGTACCAGCTCCTTCAGCAGCACCAGGCCGCGCATGCCAGTGCCGATCATGGCCAGACGCACCTTGCGCCCGCGTGCCCAGGCCGGGGTCTGCGGCAACAGGCTGCTGGCGGCGACAGCGGCACTGGCCGCGATGAATTCCCTACGCTTCATGGCAAACATCTCTCCTCTTGGCAGCGAGCCGGCCGTAGCCGGCCCGCCGGGTCACGCAAACGGAATTACTTGAAACGGTAGCCGATGGTCACACTGTAACCACGGCCGAAGATGGTTGCGTAGTCACTGGAGTCACCCAGGAAGCTGTTCGGATCGTAGAACGGCAGGCGGTTGAACAGGTTCTTGACGGTGAAGCTCAGGTTCCACGCATCATCCGGGCGCCAGGTGACGCTCATGTTGGCGGTCCACCACGACGGCGCGCCATCGCACTTGCTCTTCTGCAGGGCCAGGTAGCCGCCGGTGCAGGTTTCCTTGTTGTTGCTCTCTTCGTCGATCTGGTCGGTTGCCCACTTGGTGCCACCGACATAATTGACGAACATGCTGGTGGTGACCTGCTTGTAGGTCCAGTCGGCATTGAGCGTGGCACGCAGGCGCGGGTTGTTGTAGTAGCCCACCACGTCGCCGTAGTACCAGCCATTCTCCGCATCCATGTAGAAACGGTTGCGGTTGGCGATGGTGGCGGCCAGGCCGATGTTCAGGTTGCCCCAGTCGCCCAGCGAGAAGCGGCTGCGCGCATCGATGTCGAAGCCGTCGATCAGGGTCTTGCCACGGTTCTTGTACTGGCCGACCACGCTGGCCACGTTGCCGGCGGAGTAGCCCGGCAGCACCGACGGGCAGCTCACGCCGCTGGCCGGATCGGCGCACATTGCCGCCAGCTGTGCCAGGTTCGCACGGTCACTGTCGGTAATCGGCGAACGCGACGAGGAGATGATGTCTTCCATGCGGCGGTAGTCCGGCGCGACGATTTCATTGTCGCGGTAGATGAACCAGTAGTCGGCCGACACCGACAGCCAGGTTGCCGGCTCGTAGACGAAGCCGAGGGTGGCGATCTTGGCCTTTTCCGGCTTCAGGTCCTTGTTCGGCTGGGTCATGCGGGCCACGGTGCGGCTGCAATCCACGTTCAGCAGGGTCTTGCCCAGATCGACATCGCCCGGCCGCTGCGACTTCAGCAGCAGGTTGGCGATGGCATTGGTCTCGCCGCAGCGCAGTTCGTCACGGAAGCCACCGAGCTGCGCGAACACGCCGCCGTTGCCGGACTCGGCCAGGCTCGGAGCACGGAAGCCGGTGGAATAGGTACCGCGCAGCATCAGCTGGTCGAGCGCCTGGTACTTGAAGCCGATCTTCGGCGCGACGTTGGCACTGAAGTTCGGGTACTTGTCCACGCGCACTGCGGCATCCAGCTCCAGCTTGTCGGTGATCGGCGCCACGGTCTCGGCGAACAGCGCGTAGGTGTTGCGCTTGCCGTCGAACCAGGAACCACCCTGCTGGGTGATCAGGCCGTTGGCTGCATCGGCGTTGCCCGGGGTGTAGAAGGTTTCGCGGCTGGCGTTGAAGCCGAACGCGGCGCGCATCTCGCCGGCCGGCAGCTGGAACAGCGGGCCTTCGATCTTGCCATCCAGGGTATGCAGGCGGGTCCACGACTGGATGTCGAAGGTTGGGAACGCTTCACGGATCAGCGCGGCGTTGGCTTCGCTGATCTCGCCGAACTTGTACGCCGGATGATCGGAGATGATCACGCGGCCGGTGGTCGGATCGACCGAGTACGGTCCGAACGCCTTCTCGAAGCCCTTGATGTTGACGTTGATCGTCTGGTACGTGGTGGAGTGGGTGCCGGCACTGGCGAAGGCAGTCTCCCAGTTCCAGTCACCCCGGTTGCCACGCGCACCGGCCAGCACGCGGTAGCTCTTGTCGGTGTTGCGCCGGCCGAAATAGTTCGGGCCGGCATCCTGCAGCAGGTAGTTCAGGCCGACCACACCGCCCATCATCGCCTTCATCTGCGGGCTGGCGTGGTTGTACTCGTTGTTCGGGCCCAGGAACGGGTACAGGAACTGGTTGACGGTGTTGCCGGTGTTGCGCGAGAACCAGCTGGTCGGGTTGCCGGTAGTGGTGCCGTAGGTGCGCGGCGTGCCGCCGTTGGCGCGCAGGTCGATGTCGGTGTAGGTCGCCTCGGCGAAGATCTCGGTGCTGTCGCCCACCAGGAACGTGCCGTTGAGGTAGGCAGTGTTGCGCTCGGACTTGGCGCCGGCATCGATCTCGTTGTTCATCCAGGTTTCCCAGACGCAACGCGGACCAGCCGCTTCACTGGTCAGCACGTTCTTGCAGCCCGGCGCAGCTTCCTGCACGCGGCGGCCGGTGACCGGATCGAACGCGAAGTAGCTGCCCGGGTTGAACTCGCCCGGCTTGCTGCCCACGCCCAGGCGCAGGTTGTTGAGATAATTCGGGTTGTTGACGTAGTACTGGTCGGGCCGCTTGTCGTAGAAATCGCTCAGCGGGATCGCGTCGCGGCGGTACATGTTCACCGCGCCGTAGATGTTGAAACGGTTCTCGGCCAGGTCACCGAAGCCGGCGGTGATGCTGGCCTGGCGCTCGCCGTAGGAGTCGATGCGCGAGGAGGTGTCGTTGGTGAAGCTGATCTCGGCGCCCTGGAAGTTGCGCTTGGTGATCACGTTGATCACGCCGGCCACCGCGTCGGTGCCATACACCGCCGAAGCGCCGTCGGTCAGCACTTCCATGCGCTCGATGGCCGCGGCCGGGATCGCATCGATGTTGACGAACTGGGTCTGGAAGCCGGCCGGTGCACCGTAGTAAGACAGGCGACGACCGTTCAGCAGCACCAGCGTGCCCTGGGCACCGAGGCCACGCAGGTTGGCCTGCGAGGCACCATCGGAGCCGGTGAACAGCGAACGCGCGTCCTGCTGCGCCGGGCGCGCGGCCGGCAGGTTGTCCAGCACCTGCAGCAGCGTGCGTGCACCCATGTTCTGGATGTCCTGCTTGCTGATCACCTGCACCGGCGAGGCGGTTTCAACGTCGGTGCGGCGGATGTTGGAGCCGGTGACCTCGATGCGGGCCAGGTCGGTGGCCTTGTCCTTGCTCTCCTGGGCGAAGGCAGGAACGGCGACCGACAGCAGCACGCCGGCGATGGCCAGCGACAGCGGAGCGATCGAACGACAGGGGGGGGCGGTGGTGGCGTGCGGGCAACATCGGGGTTCTCTCCTGGCAGGGGTGCGGCGCAAAAAGTGAGCGCGTGGGCGTTCGGCGGGCAAAACGCTCCCGGGCCACGGCCATGAGGGCCGTAGTCGGAATGGGCGGGGGGAGGAGCGGTGTTACGAGGGAGTCATGGGGCGACGATGCTGGCGGAGTCGCCCTCCTGGCCGATCAGCACGGCATTGGCCCAGTTGGCGCAGACCTGGGCGGGTTGGCTGCCCTGCGCACCCAGCGTGCGCAGGCTCAGGGTGGAAAGGCCACGGATGTCCAGCTCCGGCTTGACCACGCCGGGCGCCTTCACCAGGCCGCTGTCGTACAGCAGGCGGTTGTCACCCCAGACCTGGAACTGCAGGCCACCGGCGCTGCGGCAGGCGTCGTCGATGCCGAGGTCGGCGCGCAGCAGATGCCAGCCACCCTGCAGGCGCAGGTCGATGCGGCTGTTGGCGCCGACGCCCAGGCCACGACGGAACTGCAGGCCGTTCATGCGCATGCCGGCGTCGCCACGGAAGGACTGGTCGGTGCGCACCTGGCTGGCCAGCGCGGCCGGCACCGGCAGCTCGGAGAGATAGCGCTGCCGGGCCGGTCGCTCCGGTTCCTGGTGTTCGAGAATGTGGAAGGTGGACAGTGCGATCGGGCCGACATCGCGCGGCTGCAATGCATCGAACGCGCGGGCGCTGCCCTGTGCGGCGGTGACCATCGGGTCGGCGCTGCTGGCGCCGTCGCCTTCGGGGTTCTGCACGCTCAGCACGCGGAAACGCAGCAGGCGGCCGGCGTGGGCCGGGAAGTCGATGCGCTGCATGCCTTCCTTCAGCTGCAGGCGGCCGCGGGCGATCGGCTCGCCCCACTCGCCATTGCTGTCGCCGAGGTAGACCTCGTAGTCGCGTACCTGGCCGTGCTTCCAGTTCTTGTCGTTGCGCGGGGCAAGCTCGATGCCGTCGATCATCCTGCGCTCACCGAAGCCGATCACCCACTCATGCGCACCGGTGCGCACGGCCTGGTTGCGCACGCTGCGGAACCAGGTGCCCGGATCATCATCGAAGGCATTTTCCAGCGCATGGCCGGGTTCTTCGGCCGGGCGGTTGACCACCAGCAGGCTGTCGGCCGGCAGTTCGCGGCCCAGCACCGGCGCGGCCGGATAGGCATCGTCGGCCACGGCAGCAGCGACTGCGAAGTCCAGCTGCAGCTGCAGCGGCTGGCGGATGTCCTGTGTGGCGGTGCGCACATGCAGCGTGCCGCGGCGCTCCTGGGCATCGAAGTACCAACCTTCGTTGGCGCTGTTGAAGGCGGCGGCATCGGCCAGCGCCGGCAGCGCGCGACCACCGGCCTGCACCGCGCGTGGCGCCTGGCGGCTGAGCACGCGCAGGCCATAGCGACGCTGCGCCAGCTGGCCGTTGTACTGGCCCTGCACGGCATCAATCTGCACCTGCACCGGGCCACTGCGCTGCGCTGGTGCCTGCACGCGGATTACCTGCGTGCTCGACTCGCCCTGCTGGTAGCGGCGGGTGTTGCCATCGTCTTCATACAGCGTGTACTGCGAATCACCCTGCGGGTACAGGTCGAATGTCACTTCATCCAGCGGCTTTTCGCCATCGAACAGCATCGACGGGTACATCGGCAGGATCGCACCGGCGCGCACGAACACCGGCAGCGTGGCCAGGTCCACCTGGCGGTCGAGCTGGCGGCCATCGGCGCCGGCCTGCACGCGGCGGCCGTCCCAGTAGTCGATCCACCCACCGGCCGGCAGGTGGATGTCGCGGCGCCAGCCACGGCTGGCCGCCTGGCTGCGGTACACCGGCGCCACCAGCAGGTCGCGGCCGAGCAGGAACTGGTACTTGTAGGTTTCATCCTGCGCATGCGGATCGCGCGGGTTGTCCCACATCAGGCCGCGCACCGGCGGTGCACCGGTCTGCGCGGCCTCGTGCACCAGCCCGTACATGTACGGGGTCAGGCGCATCTTCAACTTCAGGTAATCGCGGTTGATGCTGCGATAGGGCTCGTCGTACCACCACGGGTGCTTGCGCGCGTTCGACGACCAGCCGCTCATGCCCATCAGCACCGGCGTGAACGCCTTCCACTGCAGGTCGCGGGTGAAGGTTTCGGCGCTGCCACCGAAGATCGCATCGACGTCGCCGCTGGCGTAGGCCATGCCGGACAAGCCCGAACCGACGAGGGTCGGCACGTGCCAGCGGATGTAATCCCAGCTGCTGCTCTGGTCGCCGGTCCATGCCACCGCATAGCGCTGGATGCCGGCCCAGCCCATCACCGTCCACAGGAACGGGCGCGAATCGGAATTGTCGAGGATGCCGTTGAAGGCCTGGCGGTTGGCGTCCATCGCGAACTGATAGCCCTTGCCGGTCCAGGCCACGTCCAGCTTCTGCACGCGGCTGCCGGCCTTGCCCACTTCCCAGGCGATCTTGTCGACGCCGTTCTCGGTCCACAGGCCGGTGCGGAAACCATACCCGGCCAGGCCCTTCACCGTTTCCGGCAACTGCTTGTAGCCGCAACCGTAACCATCATTGGGCAGGATCCAGCCACCGGGCATGTCGTTGGCGCGGTACTGCTTGGCCACGCTGTCGATCACATCCGGCGTAGTGCCGGTAGGGCCATCACTCCAGCCCTCGGGGACGGTGCCGGGCTTCTTGCTGTTGTCGCCATCGTTGTAGCAATCGGCATCGCCGTAGGACAGCGCCCAGCGCGCGACCATGTTCGGGCGGCCGGTCAGCTGGGTGTAGCGCTCGATCAGCTTTGGCAGGTCGGCGCCGACGAAGTAGTACGCATCGAAGCGGTCTTCACGGTGCAGCAGCGTGGCCTGGTCAGCCTCGCGCAGATCGTAGCTGCCGTCGCTCCACGTGTTGCGCAGCATGCCCCAGCCGCGGCTGCTCAGCAGCATCGGTGCAGGGCTGGGGCGGTCACCCTCTTCCCAGCCGCCGGAGTAGGACACCTCCAGCTCGCGACCCTTGAACTGGTAGCGACCGTTCTGCTGGCCGCCGCCGAAGTAGCCCTCATCGGCCTGCGAGGACAGCACCTGCACGCTCTGCGTGGCATCCAGGTCCAGCGGTTGCAGTTCCTGCCACAGCGCGGTGGTCTGGCCGTTGTCCAGGCGTTCCAGGCGCATGCGCAGTGGCTGCCGCTGTACATGCAGCACCAGGGCATCGGTGCGCACGCGGATTTCCTGCGCGTCTTCTTCCAGCTGCGCCTGCACGTTGGCCTTGGGCTGCGGCAGCACGATCGGTGCGGCCTTGTCGCCGGCACCGGTCAGCGTGCCGTTGCGGCCGGCCTGCACGCGGATGATGTCGGTGGCCGGCAGTTCGATGCGGATGCGTGCGCCCTTGTCGGTCTGCAGGTCCCAGCCCTGCACGCCATCATGGCTGGCGCTGGCGCTGAGCGTACGCAGGTTGCCGACCGACTCGGCCCGGGCCGGCATGGACGCCAGCATCAATGCCGGCAACAGGGCCAGCATCAGCGGCGAGCGACGAACGCAGATTTCCACACGGACTCCCAACCCGTTCACCGGGCGTTTCGAAAGCGGTTGGGCCGACTCTAGGGCAGCGATTCGAAAGATGTCAACAAATTGAAAGGAAAAAGGAAGATATATTCCATTGAAACGAAAGTTGTTGCGTTGCAATACTTTGTGTAAGCGCTTGCAGACGCCTGTTAAGCATTGTGCGATACGGCATTCGGCCCGATCTTTCGTTTCCCCGGGCACTCGGCAGCGGGAAAAGCCATCGCTCCATTTTCTTTCTTTTTACTTTCGCTATTTGACATTTCGAAAGAAAACACAGATGGTGCGCTGGCCCAACTGGAACCTCCGAATGGACGTCACCCTGCTTTCCGATGTGTCCGCCTGGCAGCGCCTTGGCGGAGCCGATACCGCTACCGAAATCGCCCAGCAGCCGACGCTGTGGGAAGCCCTCGCACAGGACCTGTCGCGTGCCCGCGACCGCCTGCAGGCCTTCCTCGGCGACAGCCTCAACGACCCCAACCAGCGCGTGCTGTTCACCGGCGCCGGCAGCTCAGGCTTCATCGCCGAAATGGTGGCCGATGCAATCAACGCGCAATGGCCGGCCGATGTGCGCGTGGTGCACACCACCAGCCTGCTGACCCACCCGGCGCTGTACCTGCAGCGCGACCGGCCGACCCTGCTGGTCTCGTTCGGCCGCAGCGGCTCCAGCCCGGAAAGCGTGGCGGCGGTGGACCGCGTGCGCAGCGACGTGGATGACGCGCGCTTCCTCGACATCACCTGCAATGCAGATGGCGAACTGGCCCGTCGTGGCGCCGGCCGTGCCGATACCTGCACCCTGCTGATGCCGTCGGCCAGCTGCGACCGCGCCTTCGCCATGACCAGCAGCCTGACCTGCATGCTGCTGGCCGCACTGACCGTGTTCGATCGTTCGCCGTGGGATGCGCGTATCGCGCGTCTGAAACAGATTGCCGCGCTGGCCCGCGAAGGCCAGGCACAGTGGGATGCACCGGTGGCGGCGCTGGCGCAGCGCCCGTTCAACCGCATCATCTACCTCGGCAGCGGCCCGCTGGAAGCGCTGGCACGCGAGTGCGCGCTGAAGGTGCTGGAGCTGACCGCCGGCCGGGTGCTGGCGCTGGCCAATACCCCGCTGGGCTTCCGTCATGGCCCGAAATCGACGCTGGATGGCAACACCCTGGTGGTGGTGCTGCGCAGCGTGCAGCCACTCGCGCGCCGCTACGAACAGGACCTGCTGGAAGAACTGCGCCGCGACGGCGTGGCCGGCCAGGTGCTGGCGATCGGTCCGCATTCGGACATCGGTGCCGATGACGAATACACCCTCACCGTGCCGGCACTGGACGATCCGTGGCTGGCGCCGGTCTGGCTGGGCTTCGCACAGCTGTTCGCGCTGCAGCGCTCGGCCGCGCTGGGCCTGACCCCGGACAACCCGTTCCCGGACGGCACCGTCAACCGCGTCGTCAAGGGCGTCACCATCCACCATGGCTGAGCTGATCGCGCACGCCTGCTACGGCATCGACATCGGCGGCACCAAGATCGAGCTGGTGGCGTGCGATGCGGCGATGCAGGTCACCTGGCGCCGCCGCGTGGCCACCCCACAGGGTGACTACGACGGCTTCCTGCAGGCGGTGGTGGCGCTGGTGGCCGAGGCGGACGCTGCACTTGGCCGCAGCGATGCGGCCATCGGCATTGCCCTGCCCGGCGTGCGTGACCGCCGCAGCGGCCGCCAGCTCAGCGCGAACGTGCCTGCACTGACCGGCCAATGCGTGGCGCAGGATCTGCAGGCACGCCTGCAACGCCCGCTGCACTTCGGCAACGATCTGCAGTGCTTTGCCCTGTCGGAAGCCCATGGCGGTGCCGCCGACGGCTACCCCAGCATGTTCGGCGCCATCCTCGGCACCGGTGCCGGCGGTGGTTTCTGCCTGCAGGGCCGGCTGCTGTCCGGCTTCAACGGTCTGGCCGGCGAATGGGGACACTGGAGCGTGCCCGGCCATCTGCTGCAGCGCCACGGCCTGCCGCTGCTGGACTGCGGCTGCGGCCTGCAGGGCTGCGTGGAGCGCTATGTGTCCGGCAGCGGTGTGGCGATGATCGAACGTCATCTCGGTGGCAGCGCCACCGATGCCAGCGCGGTGATCGCCCTGGCCGAGGCCGGCGATGCGCGTGCGCGCAAGGCGCTGGACATCCATCGTGATCTGCTTGGCCACAGCCTGGCCGCGCTGGTGCTGGCCCTGGACCCGCATGTGATCGTGCTCGGCGGCGGCCTCTCACAGTATGCGCCGCTGTACCAGCAGCTGCCGGCAGCCATCGCCGCCCATCTGTTCAACGGCGTGCAGGTACCGCCGATCGTGCCGCCGCGCTTCGGCGATGCCGGTGGCGCACGTGGTGCCGCCCTGCTCGCCTGCCAACCCTCGTTTTCCTGATGTCCGGAGCCTGACCATGTCCCCGTTGCAGACCCTGCTTGCCTCCCACCGCGCCGGTGCCAACGTCGGCCTGTACAGCGTCTGCTGCAGCAACGAGCAGGTGCTGCGCGCGGCCATGCACGTGGCGCTGGCGCATGGCACCGTGCTGCTGATCGAAGCCACCTCCAACCAGGTCGACCAGTTCGGCGGCTACACCGGCATGACCCCGCCGCAGTACCGCGACTACGTCGGCACCCTGGCCGATGAGGAAGGCTTCCCGCGCGAGCGCTTGATCCTCGGCGGTGACCACCTTGGCCCGAACGCGTGGCAGAAGCGCCCGGCCGCCGAAGCGATGACCCATGCGCGCGTGCTGATCGAGGCCTACGTCGCCGCGGGTTTCCACAAGATCCACCTGGACTGCAGCATGTCCTGCGCCGATGACCCGGTGCCGCTGCCCGATGCCATCGTTGCTGCACGTTCGGCCGAGCTGGCCGAGATCGCCGAGCGCACCGCCGCCGAGCACGGCCTGCCGCCGCCGGTCTATGTCATCGGTACCGAAGTGCCGATTCCCGGTGGCGAAGCCTCGCTGGCCGGTGGCCTGCAGGTGACCACCCCGGCCGCCGCTGCGCAGACCCTGGCCATCCACCAGCAGGCGTTCGATACGCCGCAACTGCGCGATGCGTGGCAGCGCGTGATCGCGATGGTGGTGCAGCCAGGCGTGGACTTCGACCACAGCAGCGTGCACGAGTACGACGCCGCCGCCGCCAGCGCGCTGGCCGACTTCCTGGAACAGCAGCCGCGCATCGTGTTCGAAGCGCACTCCACCGACTACCAGCGCGAAAGCGGCCTGCACGCGCTGGTGCGCGACCACTTCGCCATCCTCAAGGTCGGCCCGGCGGCGACCTTCGCCTACCGCGAAGCGCTGTTCGCGCTGGCCGCGATCGAGGCTGAACTGTTGCCGGCCGCACTGTGCTCGCGCCTGCCGCAGGTGCTGGAAGAAGTGATGGTGGCGCAGCCGAAGTACTGGCAGTCCTACTACCAGGGCGATGACGCCGCGCTGCGCCTGCTGCGCAGCTATTCCTTCAGCGACCGCTGCCGCTACTACTGGGGCGAGCCGGCGCTGGTACAGGCGGTGCAGACCTTGTTCGCCAACCTGGAACAGCACGCGCCACCGCTGGTGCTGCTCAGCCAGTACCTGCCGGAGCAGTACCGCGCCGTGCGTGAGGGCACGCTGGCCAACACCCCCACCGCACTGGTGCAGCACCGCATCGGTCTGTGCCTGGGCGAGTACGCCCGTGCCTGCAGCGCCAACCAGGCCGGAACCCGCCCGCGGAACACAGGCTCGGCTGCCGGCGTTGCTGCGAACGGCTAATCTCTACCTTTTCCCGCGAAACCGAGAATGGCCATGCGCAACACCCGCTCCCGCCGGCAACAGATCCTGCAGCTGCTGATCGAGCACGGCTCGGTGCAGGTGGCCGATCTGGTAGAGCGCTTCGGCGTGTCGGCGGTGACGATCCGTGCCGACCTGACCCACTTCGAGTCGCAGGGCCTGGCCAACCGAACCCATGGCGGTGCCACGCTGGTGCGCACGCCGCCGCAGGAACAGGACATCCATGAAAAGGATGCACTGAACCTTCCGCTGAAGGAATCGATCGGCGCGCGCGCCGCGCGCCTGGTGCAGCCCGGCGACAACATCATCATCGACTCCGGCTCGACCACGATGACGCTGGCACGCCATCTGCGCGCACATCGCGACGTGACGGTGATGACCAACGGCCTGAACATCGCCTGGGAACTGGCCAATGCGGCGGGCATCACCGTACTGCTGACCGGGGGGTTGCTGCGCCAGCAGTCGCTGTCGCTGCAGGGCAGCCAGGCCGAGGCCAGCCTCAACTCCTACAGCTTCGACACCCTGTTCCTGGGCGTGGATGGCCTGGACCTGCAGTTCGGGCTGACCACCCATGACGAAGCCGAAGCCCGCCTCAACCACCGCATGGTCGAGCGCGCGCGCCGCATCGTGGTGCTGACCGATGCCTCCAAGTTCGGCCGCGTCAGCCTGCACCGCATCGCCCGCCTCGACCAGATCCACGCCATCATCACCGACGCCGGCATCGACGACGCAACCCGTGAAGGGCTGCAGCGGCTGGGCATCGAAGTGATCATCGCCGAGCCCGCCGCATGACCGACACCCGCACCCTGCAGGGCCGCATCCTCACGCCGCTGGGTTGGCGGCGTGGCCACGTCCACTTCGATTCGCACGTGCGCCAGCTGCAGGTGGACGACCACAGCGGTGCCGATGACCTGCAGCTGCCGGTGATCCTGCCCGGCTTCATCGACCTGCACGTGCACGGTGCGGCCGGCGTGGACCTGATGCAGGGCGGCGACGTGGCACGCACCATCGCCCGCACCCATCTTCGTTTCGGCACCACCACACTGCTGGCGACCACCATGACCGCCGGCCTGGATGAGATCGAGCATGCGCTGCACGGCGTGGCCGCCACCATGGCCGCGCCCGATGCAGACGCCGCCAGCATCGTCGGCGTGCATCTGGAAGGACCGTTCATCAGCCCGCAGCGGCTGGGTGCACAGCCCAACCGTACGATCGAGGCGACGCTGGCGCTGGTGCAGCAGCTGCACGCGCTGGCGCCGATCCGGGTGATAACGCTGGCCCCGGAAATCGGCGAACACACCGCGCTGATTCCCGCGCTTTCGGCGATGGGCATCCGCGTGCAGCTCGGCCACAGCGCCGGTACCTACGAAGAAGGTGTTGCTGCCCTGCAGGCCGGCGCCTCCGGCTTCACCCATCTGTTCAACGGCATGACCGGCGTCGATCACTATCGCCCGGGCATCGCGGCTGCGGCACTGGCGCATGCGCAGTACGCCGAGATCATTCCCGACCTGCAGCACATCCATCCCGGCGTGATCCGCCTGGCCGCGCGCGCGATTCCGCGCCTGTATGCGGTGACCGACGCGACTGCCGCCACCGGCATGCCCGATGGCGAGTACGCGCTGGGCGAGCAGCGTGTGCACAAGTGCGGCGGCTGCGTGCGCCTGGCGACCGGTTCGCTGGCCGGCAGCGCGCTGACCATGGACCAGGCGCTGCGCAACCTGGTGCAGGTGGGCCTGGAGCTGGCCGATGCCTCGCAGCGTGTTTCCACCTTCCCCGCCGACTACCTGGGCCTGGATGATCGCGGTCGCATTGCGCCCGACACCCGTGCCGACCTGGTGGTACTGGATGCCGGATTGCGCCTGCAGCAGGTGGTGATCGGCGGGCGCGTCGTCGATTTGAACGCTGCAAACGCTTGATATCTGCGTTTTTGTAGAGCCGAAGGCAATGGCAGGAGCCATTGCCAACGTCGCTTGCGACGGCCCGGAGGGTGCCGATCAGGACGATCGGCATAGCCATGCTCGGCTGCTTTTCGTACCGACATCGATGACGTCCGTGCCGCGCTTCGCGCGGCAAGCCGAGCATGGCCCGGCTCTACATGAAAGCGCGCAAGCGCAATGCCTCAGCCACGCACCATCCCCGTTATTCCAGGAATACGCCGATGACCGCAGCCGCCGCACCTGCCGTACCCGCTTCCACCGCCCCGCGCTGGCCCGTACGCTACCTGCTCTTCATTGGCGGCCTGGGGGGCCTGCTGTACGGCATCGACATCGGCATCATCGCCGGTGCCCTGCCCTATCTTGAAGCGACCGCCAGTCACGCCTGGCAGCTCAGCAGCCAGCAGCTCGGCTTCGTGGTGGCGGCCGTACTGCTGGGCAGCGTGCTGTCCTCGCTGTTCGCCGGCATGATCGCCGACCTGATTGGCCGCCGCGGCGCGATGCTGCTGGCCGGCCTGCTGTTCACCGCCTCGATTCCGATCATGGCACTGGCCTCCGGCTACACGCCGCTGCTGCTGGGACGCCTGCTGCAGGGCATCAGTGGCGGTTTGATCGGCGTCGTGATTCCGTTGTACCTGGCCGAAGTGCTCAGCCCCGAACGGCGCGGGCGCGGCGCGGCCATGTTCCAGCTGCTGCTGACCGTTGGCCTGGTGCTGGCAGCCCTGATCGGCCTATACCACGCCCACGCCGTGGATGCCGCCGCCGAAGCCGTGCGCTCACTGCCGGTCGCGCAGCAGGCGCAGGAGCTGTTTGCGGTGAAGGACCACGCCTGGCGCACCATCTTCTGGACCTGCCTGGCGCCGGGCCTGCTGTTCTGCGCCGGCATCTTCTGGCTGTCCGAATCACCACGCTGGCTGGTGCGCCGCGGCCGCATCGATGAAGCCCGCCGCAGCCTGCAACGCGTCCTCCCCGCCGCAGAGGTCGAGCCCACGCTGGCCCAGATCCAGGCGCCGGAATCGAGCAGCAGCGACGGCAAGCGCGATCCGCTGCTCAGCCGCCGCTACGTGGTGCCGTTCCTGCTGGCCTGCGTGGTGCTGGCCTGCACCCAGGCCACCGGCATCAACTCGGTGCTGGCCTACGCGGTGAACATCCTCAACCAGGCCGGCCTGTCCGGCTCGGTGGCCAACGGTGCCGACGTGGCGATCAAGCTGCTCAACGCGGTGATGACCGTGGTCGCGCTGCTGCTGGTCGACCGCAAGGGCCGCAAGTTTCTGCTGATGCTCGGCAGTGGCGGCATCTGCGTGGCCCTGCTGGCGGCGGCCACGCTGTTCTTCCAGGCCGAGCGCGGCCGCGCCGATGTGCAGCCGCAACTGCAGGCGGCGGTCAGCGGCGACGGCCTGCAGCTGGTGCTGGATGACGCGCAGTGGCAGCGCCTGAGCGGTGGCATCGATAGCGAAGGCCGACCGATGCAGTTGACGGTGTCGTACGCCTACGGCGACTTCACCAATGTGCGCGCCCTGCGCAGCGACAACCTGACTGATCGCGAACTGCGCATCGAGCGCACCGGCACGGTGCGGCCGGACAGCGTGATCGGTGCGCTCTTCCGCAAACTGCATCTGAATCCGTTCGCCGACCCAGCGAGTGCCGCGCGGGCACCGCTACGCATCGAGCAGGCCCGCATCGGCCCGGTGCCGCCACCGGCACACGGCTGGGCCGTGGCCGCCTGCATCCTGGTGTTCGTCGCGTTCTTCGCGGTCGGCCCCGGCGTCTGCGTGTGGCTGGCACTGTCGGAACTGATGCCGAACCGCATCCGCTCCAACGGCATGAGCATCGCGCTGCTGATCAACCAGTTCGTGTCGACCACCATCGCCGCCCTCTTCCTGCCCACGGTGGGGCACTACGGCTACGCCAGCATGTTCGTGTTCTGGGCGGCGTGCACCTTCGTGTTCTTCCTGGTGGCCGCATTCTGGCTGCCGGAGACCAAGGGCAAGTCACTGGAAGAAATCGAGGCGCGGTTCGCCCGGTAGCGGTCGACCAGGGTCTACCTCCGCGCGCAGCGCGGGGTCTGGGCACGCCCGTCATTCGCCCGTGATGTGCCTGGCCAGCTCCTGCGCTTCGTCCTTGCCCGGCAACCCGCTCAGACTCATCGATTCAGAAAACGGTCCCTGTACCGTCGCCACCGTCACCACACGACCATCCACACTGATCGCGATGCGCTGACCGACCAGGGCCGCCGTGCCATCGTGTATGCGCTGGTGCGCTTCGGGCCGATAGCGGATCTGCAACGCCGTCATGCCGTAATCATCCGGTACCGGGCGCACATCGGCGATGTCTGCGCTGCTCGCGATCGGGGGTTCCCGAAGCGTCAACCACTCGTCCTGCCACTGCACCCCTGTGTCCTTCCCGGCCACATCAACCGCGCTCAGCCGGACGTCCACACCCGCAAGCGGCGGATGGTCCGCTCCGGCCTTCGCACCAGACGTGGTGCCTGACAGGCATCCGGTCAGGCCCAGCACCGTTGCCAACAGCAGCGGATAGGCCGCCCTCATTTCAGCTTCCGCAGCTTGAATGCCACCAGCACCTGCAGCAACCCATACAGCAGACTGCCGATGCCGATCCACAGCGTTGTCACCGCCACGCCTGCATACGGATTGGCCGCAAACAGCAGGCCCAGCACCACCGCCAGCACGCCACTGAGGATCAGCAGCCACTCGCCCTGGATCTGCTTGCGCACGCGGATTGCGAACACGACGCGATAGATGCCGGCCACCAGCAGCCACGCCGCCAGGAACAGCACCAGCACGCTGGCGGTGGCCAGCGGATTGATCACCGCCAGGATGCCGAAGCCCAACGAAGCGATGGCATACAGCGCCAGCCACCCACGCGAGGCACCACTGCCGCCGCTGATCAGTGCGAACAGGCTGATGACGCCTTCAACGATGGCCATCACGCCCAGTGTCCACGCCAGTGCCATCGCTGCGGAAAGCGGCCAGCCGATGGCGATGATGCCGAAACCCAGTGCGACAAGTCCGTACAGCAGCAGGATCCACCAGCTGCGCCCAACCGCCGACAGCAAGGGAGACAAGGGGGAATTCATGGCCACTCCTTCGATCCGGAACCGGCCTCATCCTAGCCCCTGTGGATGAAGAGGGCGATCACGGCGCCCGCGCGCAGACCCACACACGCACCTCCGCAGCGCCCGCCAGGCGCAGCGTCTCGGCGACCTCCATCACCGTACTGCCGGTGGTCATCACATCATCGACCACGGTCAGCCGCGTGGGCACCGGACCACGAACCGCAAACGCGTCGAACAGATTTTCCCGGCGCTGTTCGGCCGTGCGCTCGGACTGTGGCGCGGTATGCCGCCGCCGGTACAGCCCCTGCCAGACCGGCATCGGCAGCAACCGGCACAGCTCGCCCGCCTGGTTGTAGCCGCGCTGGCGCAACCGGCGATTGTGCAGCGGCACCGGCACCAGCGGCGGACACCACCACGGCGGCGGTGCGCGTTGCATCAGCTGCGCGAGCAGGCGTCCGGCTGCGAGATCCTGATGGAACTTGTAGCGCACCAGCAGCTGATCGACAGGCGGCAGGTACAGCAGGCTGGCATGGGTGGCGGCCTGTGGCGGGACCTCCTCACGGCAGGTCCCGCAGACGATCAACGCGGTGTCCGGCAACGGCAACGCGCAGCGCAGGCAGGCCCGACCGGCCCAGGGCAGTCCGGCCAGGCAGGCATCGCAGAGATCGAGTCCATCGTGGCCTGGGTCACCGCAGACCAGGCAACGAAGCGGTAGCAGCACGCGAAGTGCGGCCTGCACGTGGCGGCCCGGGTCGAAGAAGACAGACATGCACTTCAGCATGTCGCCGCCGTCAGCGGGCTGCCATCGGGGGTGCCCTCAACGAGCCGTAGGGGTTTTATCGCCCACCCGCTACCCCGATCACCTCACCGCGTTGGCGCAGGATTCGCATCCACCCGGGTGCGATACACCATGTACGGCGTCTGCCGACGATCAACGCCACCATTGAATCCGGCCTGCCGATGCAGCTGGTTGGCGGTGAAGTACAGATAGCCATCGGGTCCCATCGACAAGGTATCGGGCCACAGGATGCGTGAATCGTGCACCACGGTCGTCCAGCGCCCCTGCGCATCACGGGCATGGATGGCGTTGTGCTCGTAGTCGCTCGCATACAGCCGGCCGTTGGCGTCCATCTCCATACCATCGGACGCGCCCTTGTCGCCGAGGTCGGCCACGGCCGCAGCCAGCGCCGCCTCACTTACCTTGGGGGCGCGCAGCAAGGCGGTGGGCACGCTGTACAGATGGCGACTGGACAACGGGGTATAGAACAGCGTCGCGCCATCCGGCGACAACGCAATGCCATCGGCAGCCACGGTGAACGGCTGCGTCGAACCATCCGCGTTACGCAGCCGCATCTGCTGTCCTTCCACGATCGGTACGAATGCCGGATCCGCCGATGTGGACACATGACCGATCAGGCGCTTGGACGCGGCGCCGGTCGCCAGGTCGATCACGATGATGCCGCCGATGCCGCTCAGCGACGAGTCGGTCACGTAGGCGACGCCCTCGCGGCCGACACGGAAATCGAAGCGCACATCGTTGACGTAGGTGCGCGCGTCGATGACGTTGGCCGGGAACACCAGCGTTCTGGCTACGGTATTGGTGGCCAGATCGATCGCCACCAGCTTGGCGCCGCCGGCCTGTGGCGCAGAGAACCCGGGCGCGGCGGTATCCAGCACCCACAACCGGCCCTGGCCATCGGCCACCACACTCTGCACGCTGATGAAGTGGGCCGCCGGATCGGGGCCGTCCTTGCGGTTGATGCGCGCATCCGGATAGGGCACGGCATGGCCATCGCGCCACTCGGCCACGCTGTAGGGCACCTCATCGCCCCAGCGCGGGAAGTTGACGAAGATCCGCCCGGTCTCGGACACCGCCACGCTGGTAGGCATGGCGCCCTCGAAACGCGCCACCGGCTCGATGATGCCGATGCTGCGTTCGCTGGGCAGCACAGGCGTGCCTGCCAGCGCCAGCGCGGGGGAACTGGCCAGGGCCAGCACGGCAGCCGCCAGGCGGCGGATACGGCAGTTGATCATGGTCGCTCTCGATGCAGGTCCGGGTGCAGCCCCGGCGTGGGTGCATCTTCAGCGGCGCACCTGGCATCGGGTAGACGGTGCAACGGGGAATCAGCTTCACTACAGGAGTGAAGATACGAAATGATTGATCCTGATTATCCGAGCGATGGAACGTGCCTATCGGCAGATCGTGCAGACCGCTGTCGCCCCACAGTTGCGGCGCGCGCCCTACAGGAGCAGAGCAGCCCGTTTTGCCGTCCGCCAAGCCAACAGTGCGGCGACCAGCAGGACGCCGGCGCTGGCCATGAAGTTGCTGGCATAGCCGAGACTGTCGAACAACAGTCCCCCCAGGGTGGAGCCCAGCGCGATCGAGCACTGCACTACCGCCACCATCAATCCGCCACCGGCCTCGGCACTGCCGGTGAAGGTCCGCGCGACCCAGCTCCACCAGCCCACTGGCGCCGCGGTGGCGAGGAAGCCCCAGATGGCGAGGAGCGTCACCACCGGCCATGCGTATGCGCCCAGTGGCACCAGCGCTACAGCCACAGCTGCCATCAGTACGGGGATTGCGATCAGGGTCCTGTACAGACCACGCGCAAGAAAGACACCAATGACGAGCGTCCCGATAACGCCGCTCGCGCCAATGGCAAGCAGCATCAATGGCAACGCGGTGCTGCCAGCATGGGTCACGGCTTCCAGGAACGGCCGGATATAAGTGAACAGTGCGAACTGCCCCATGAAGAATGCGCCGCAGGCCCCCATCCCGAGGAGCACGACGCGGTGCCTGAGCAAGCCCAGCACACTGTCGGTCGCGGCGACGGGCGATGCCGGCAGGCGGGGCAGGCTCAGCCATTGCCACACCAGTGCGACGGCCGCTATGGGCAACAGGCACAGGAAGGCACCCCGCCAACCGATCACACCGCCCAGCCAGCTCCCCAGCGGCGCGGCAATCACAGTTGCCAATGCGTTGCCCCCGTTGAAGATCGCCAGTGCGCGTGGCACCTGTGCCGCAGGTACCAGTCGCATGGCGGTGGCGGCGGACATCGACCAGAAGCCACCGATGACGATGCCGATCAGCGCGCGGCCCGCCATGTACATCGCATAGCCGTTGGCCCATGCCACCACCGCGCCGGAGACTGCCATCAGCGAGGTCAACGACAGCAGTAGTGTCCTGCGGTCCATGCGAGCCGCCACGCGGCTGATCGACAGGCTGGTCAGCACCGCGAACACACCTGAGATGGCGATGCCGTAGCCGGCCATGCCTTCGCTTACGCGCAGATCGGCGGCCATGAGCGTGAGCAGGCTGACCGGCATGAACTCCGAAGCGATGAGAGCGAACACGCATAGCGTCATCGCCAGCACACCGCCCCAATGCGCACGCGCAGGAGTGCGTTCCGCCGTTGCGTTGGATGCGATCGAAGCACTCATCTCAACGTTCTGCCAGGTTCTGCCTGAAGAAGCTGCCCAGCTTCGCAAACGGAATCAAATCGGTGCGGTCGTACAGATCCACGTGGCCGGCTCCCGGCACGATATACAACTCCTTGGGTTGACCCGCCAGTCGGTAGGCGTCTTCGCTGAATTCACGAGAGTGCGCTTCGCTGCCGGCGATGAACAACATGGGACGTGGCGAGATCGTTTCGATGTCGTTGAACGGATAGAAATTCATGAAGCGCACTTCGCTGGTCAGCATGCGGTTCTGGGTCTGTTCCAGCGTATAGCCCTTGGGAAGGGCGGCGCCGCGCGTGGTGCGGTAGAAATCCCAGAATTCACGGGTGACCGGGTCTGCATCGGGCGGCAGCGTGGCCGGCAGATAATCGAGGAAGACGCCCTTGCCACTATCGAACTCGGTGTAGCGCTGCTCGGCGGCTTTTTCCAGCAGTGCCTTGCGCTGGTCTGCGCTCTGCGAATGCTTCAGGCCATTGCGTGTAACCGCGCCCATATCGTACATGCTGACGGTGGCGACGGCCTTCAGGCGTGGGTCCAGCTTGGCGGCTGCGATGGAAAAGCTGCCGCTGCCGCAGATACCGAGCACGCCGATGCGCTCCCGATCGATGAACTCGCGCGTCCCCAGGTAGTCCACCGAAGCGCTGAAGGCTTCCACATAGATCTCCGGGGCCACCAGATTGCGCGGCTCACCCTGGCTTTCGCCCCAGAACGGCAGGTCGATCGCCAGCGTCACAAAGCCCTGCTCGGCCAGCTTCTGCGCGTACAGCTGCGCGCTCTGCTCTTTCACCGCGCCCATCGGGTGGCCGACGATGATCGCCGGGGCGTGCTCATTCCCGCGCCGGGTTTTCGGGCGGTACAACGTACCCACTACGCTCATCTGGTACTGGTTGCGGAACGTCACACGCTCGCGGGATACATCGGCGCTTCTGTAGAAGTTGTCCGCGCCCGCCGGCTTTTCCGCAACAGGAACATCGGCGGCCATCACGGTCAAAGGGGCGGATGCACTGGTGATCAGCGCCAGCAGCAGGGAGGTGCGCTTCATGGTCGTGGCCTTGGAGGAGGATGCAGGGCGCCACGATAGGCGGGGGAGCCTGCCCTGATAATCCACCTGCCGATTGATGGATTACTGAGCTGTGCTCACAAGTCCGTGCTAGGGTTCGGCCATGCCTCCGAACGATGCAGCGCCATGGCCTTCGTGAAATCCAATGATCTCCAGGCGTTCCTGGTTGTCGCGCAGGAACAGAGCTTTACCAAGGCAGCTGCGCGCCTCGGCGTCACTCCTTCGGCATTGAGCCATTCGATGCGCCTGCTGGAAGAGCGACTGGGCATCCGCCTGTTGGCCCGCACCACCCGCAATGTTTCGCCCACCCAGGCCGGCGAGCGTCTGATGCACTCCATCGGCCCTCACTTCGCGGCCATCGGCGCCAGCATCGAGGCACTGGGCGAACTGCGCGACACCCCGACCGGAACACTGCGGATTTCCTGTACCGACGATTCGATCGAGATGATCATCCGCCCGCGTCTCGCTGGCTTCCTGGCCACGTACCCGGACATCACGCTGGAGTTCTACGTGGACTACGGGTTCACCAACGTGGTCGAGCAGCGTTTCGACGCCGGCATCCGCCTGGGTGAGGCGCTGAGCAAGGACATGATCGCAGTTCGTGTCGGTCCAGACTGGAGGCTGGTCGTAGTGGCCTCACCTGCATACTTCGACGCGCACCCGAAGCCGAAGAAGCCGGCCGACATCACCCGCCACCGCTGCATCAACATCCGCCACCGTCCCAACGGATCGATCTACGCCTGGGAATTCGAGGACAAGGGCAAGGAGTTCAGCGTGCGCGGGGAGGGACCGCTGGTGTTCAACAGCATGACTCACGTCATCAACGCCGCGCTTGACGGTCTGGGGCTGGCCTATGTTCCCGAACCACTGGTCACCGAGCATCTGGCGGCTGGGCGCCTGGTGGCCGTGCTGGACAAATGGTGCGTGCCCTTCGCCGGTTACCACCTGTACTACCCGAACCGACGCCAGCCATCACCCGCGTTCTCGGCACTGGTGGCCTGGCTGCGGCAGGGCACATGAGCCTGCCTCAGGTCCGCGCTCCAGGATCGGTGCCCCCCGCGACGTCTGGCGCACGGGGCGCCGTCAACAACTCCGCCAACCCGCGGTAGATCGGCACCCTGCACACCAGCCCGGACACGCCACGCGCGATCAGCACCGTGGCCAGGATCGGCAGCAGCAGGTCACCACTGTCGGTCAGCTCCAGCGAGATCACCGCCGAGGTCAGTGGCGCCTGGGTGACGCCGGTCAGGTAAGCACACATGCCCAGCAGCACGAACGCGCGCGGGTCCACGCCCGGCATCAGCACCGCCAGGTTGTGGCCGAGTCCCGCGCCGACTGCCAGCGCCGGCGAGAACAGGCCGCCGGGAATACCGGCCACGTACGACGCGAGGTTGGCCAACAACTTCATCAACCCGAACTCATGGCCGACCATCGCCTGCCCCTGCACCAGGCTGCGCGCCTGCTCGTAGCCGGTGCCGAACGCGCCTTCACCGAAGACCAGGGCGAGCAGTACCACCACCAGACCGCAGCCTGCGGCCAACAGAATCGGATGCCGCTGCCGCAGTTGCCCGAGCCAACGCGGGCGGCCCGCCGCACTGGCCAATACTGCGCCTGCGAACAGGCCTCCCAGCAAGCCCGCCACCACGCCGCACAGCAGGATGGCCAGCCAGCCCTGGCCGAGCGGCAGGCGTGCGCTCACGTGGCCGAAGTAGGTGTAATTGCCCAGCAGGCCCAGCGACACCACGCCACCGACGATAACCGCGGTCAGCAGCGTGCCTGAGAAGCGATGCTCGAAGCGGCCGCTGAGCTCTTCGATGGCGAAGACGATACCCGCCAGCGGTGTGTTGAACGCCGCCGCAATGCCGGCAGCACCACCGGCCAGCAGGAAGTGCGAGAGCTCGCGGGGATCCTTGAAACCGAACCAGCGGCCGAACAGGTACATCAGGCTGGCGCCCACGTGGACGGTGGGCCCCTCGCGCCCGACCGATGCGCCGCCGAGCAGCGACAACGAGGTCAGCAGCAGCTTGCCGGCTGAGACCGCAGGCGAAAGATTGGTCTTCCGGAATGGCTCATCGGGCTTGTCCAACGCAGCGATGACCTGCGGAATACCGCTGCCCCGCGTGGGTTTCAGCACACCGGCGGTCAACCAGGCCAGCAGCGCGAAGATGCCCGGCGTGAGCAGCAGGGCCCACCACGGCGAGTGCGAGGTGATGCGCTGGAACAGATGGAAGGCCGCGTCACTGGCCTTGGCGAACAGGATGGCTACCAGCGCCACGGCCACAGCGCCCCCCCAGAGCGCGGCGCGGCGGCGCCAGGCCTCACTCAGGACCAGTGTGGTGATGCGGTCGCGGAGTCGGTGAAGACCAATCATGGGAGAGAGTCTGCGCGCCAGCGCTTGCGTTGGGCAGCAGGCACTGTGGCTGGACGCCTTGCAGCATGCGGTGAAATGCGGCGCTTCGGTCGATGCTCGATTGCACGAACGGACCGTAAACCAAACTAGAATCTATATGGTTGACAGCCTTCGCCGAGCCACCCACACTGCCGCCCTCGCTCCACTCGTACCCAAGGTCCCGCCATGGCTGCTGCCATCCGCCACGACTGGCAACACGACGAACTGCAGGCGCTGTTCGAGCTGCCGTTCCCCGAACTGCTGTTCCGCGCCGCAGCGGTCCATCGCGAGCACTTCGACCCGTCGCAGGTGCAGGTGTCCACCCTGCTGTCGGTCAAGACCGGCGGCTGCCCGGAAGACTGCGCGTACTGCCCGCAGGCGCAGCGCTACAGCACCGGGGTGAACGCGCAGAAGCTGATGGACACCGACGCGGTGCTGGCCAAGGCCCGCCAGGCCAAGGCCGCCGGTGCGTCGCGCTTCTGCATGGGTGCCGCGTGGCGTTCACCGAAGGACCGCGACATCCCGAAGGTGGCGGCGATGATCGCCGGGGTGAAGGCTCTGGGCCTGGAGACCTGCGCCACGCTGGGCATGCTCAGTGGTGAGCAGGCGCGTGCGCTGAAGGATGCGGGCCTGGACTACTACAACCACAATCTCGACACCGCGCCGGACTACTACGATTCGATCATCCACACGCGCCAGTACCAGGACCGTCTGGATACGCTGGAGTACGTGCGCGATGCAGGCCTGAAAACCTGTTGCGGCGGCATTGTCGGCATGGGAGAGACGCGCGCGCAGCGCGTTGGCCTGCTGCTGGCACTGGCCACGTTGCCGGCGCATCCGGATTCGGTGCCGATCAACAAGCTGGTGCAGGTGGCGGGCACGCCGCTGCATGGCAGTGCCGAGCTGGACCCGTTCGAGTTCGTGCGCATGATCGCGGTGGCGCGCATCGCCATGCCACTCTCCATGGTGCGGCTTTCGGCCGGGCGCGAGGCGATGAGCGACGAACTGCAGGCGCTGTGCTTCCTGGCCGGTGCCAATTCGATCTTCTATGGCGACAAGCTGCTGACCACCGGCAACCCGGAAAGCGAACGCGACCTGGCCTTGTTCGCGCGCCTGGGTCTGCAGCCGATGGCGGTGCAGGTGGATGCCGAAGGCCACGACCACGGCGGCACCGTGCACGCCGATATCAGTGCCGATACGCCCGGCTGTGGCTGCGCTCACGCGGCCTGAGACGGGCCGCAAGCAGGCGCCGCGGCAACGCGCTACCCTAGCCGCCCCGTCGACGCAATCAGCCACCATGGCCCGCCCCGACCTGACCGCCCGCCTCCACGCCCAGCGCGCTCTGCGCGATGCCCAAGGCCGTCGCCGCCCGCGACGCACGGTCAGCCGTCGTGACGGCGTGCGCCTGGAAGTGGACGGTCAGTGGCTGACCGGCTTCTGCAGCAACGACTACCTTGGCCTGGCCCAGCAGTTCAGCGTGGTCAACGCGCTGCAGGACGCCGCCGCGCGCGAAGGCGCTGGCGCCGGTGCCTCGCACCTGGTCTGCGGCCACCACGCCCTGCATGAGGCGCTGGAACGCGAGGTGGCCGAGTGGCTGGGCTATCCGCGTGCGCTGCTGTTCGGCAGTGGCTTCGCCGCCAATCTGGCGGTGCAGCAGGCACTGCTGAGCGAAGAGAACGATGTCTGCGTACAGGACAAGCTCAACCACGCCAGCCTGCTCGATGCCACCCGGTTGGCCGGTGCACGCCTGCGCCGTTATCCGCATCTGGATGCGGAAGGCGCAATGCGTCAGCTCAAGCACGCGCCCGATGGCGCGGCAATGCTGGCCACCGATGGGGTCTTCAGCATGGATGGCGACATCGCACCGCTGCGTGCATTGTCGCTTGTGGCACGCCTGCAGCAGGCGCTGTTCTATGTGGATGATGCGCACGGTGTAGGCGTAGTCGGTGATGGCCGTGGTGCCGTGGCCGCCGCCGGGCTGGGCGTGGACGATGTGCCGCTGCAGTTGGTCACGCTGGGCAAGGCATTGGGCGGTTCCGGTGCGCTGGTGCTCGGCCGCGACGACCTGATCGAGCATCTGGCCGAAACCGCGCGCCCGTACATCTACACCACCGCCGTGCCACCGGCGATGGCCGCTGCTGCGCTTGAAGCGGTGCGCCTGGCGCGCCGCGACCACTGGCGCCGCACCAAGCTGACCGACCTGATCGCGCTGTTCCGCAGTGAAGCGCGTCGTCATGGGCTGGACCTGATGGCCTCCGACACACCGATCCAGCCACTGCTATGCGGTGATGACCACGCGGCCGTGGCAATGTCCAGGGCGCTGGAACAGGCCGGCTGGCTGGTTGGTGCAATCCGCCCGCCGACGGTGCCGGAAGGCAAGGCACGCCTGCGCGTGACACTGTCCGCGCTGCACACGCCGGAACAGGTGCGGGGCCTGGTGGAGGCCATCGCCAGCGCGCGCGATCGCGTCACCCTGGCCGTGCGTGAAGCCGCGCCACCGCCGCTGCCCGCTTTCGCCTGAGTTCCGCGTCGTTGCCCATGCATATTGAAGTCACCGGCCGTGGGCCGGACCTGGTACTGATCCATGGCTGGGCCCTGCAAGGCGGTGTGTTCGCACCACTGGTGCAGCGCTTGGCCGACCAGTTCACCCTGCATCTGGTCGACCTTCCCGGCCATGGCCACAGCCGCGAGGACACCACGCCGCTGCGCCTGCCGTTCGTGGTCAATGCCATTGCCGCGGCCACGCCACCGGCGGTGTGGTGCGGCTGGTCGATGGGTGGCCTGTTCGCACTGCATGCGGCGGCGACGCTGCCGAAGGTGCGCGGGCTGGCGACGATCGCCGCCACGCCGCGCTTCGTACGTGGCGAGGACTGGCCGCATGCGGTGGAACCGGCCGTGTTCGAGCAGTTCGGTCGCGAGTTGGCCACCGACTTTGGCGGCACCCTGGAACGCTTCCTCGCGCTGGACGTGATGGGCTCGGCGCACGCCCGCGAAGAGCTTCGCACCCTGCGCCAGCGCCTGGTCGAGCGCGGTGCGCCCACCGAACGCGCACTGCTGGAAGGCCTGCGCCTGCTGGAAAGCACCGACCTGCGCGGCGCACTGCCGACCCTGGGCAAACCCAGCCTGTGGATCGCCGGCCAGCGTGACCGGCTGGTGTCTCCTGCGGCGATGCAGGCCGCCGCGGCACTCGCCCCGGGCGCGCAGGCGCTGACCATCGCCCACGGCGGCCATGCGCCCTTCCTTGGTCATGCCGACGAAGTGGCCACCGCGCTGCAACACTTCGTTGCCGGCCTGTCACCGGCCGTTGGCGGACAATGAGCGCCTTCCGAATTCCGCAGGACTGACGCATGGATCTGGGTATCAACGGCCGCTGGGCACTGGTCTGCGGCGCAAGCAAGGGGTTGGGCCTGGGTTGCGCGCGTGCGCTGGTGCGTGAGGGCGTCAACGTAGTGATCGTGGCCCGTGGTGACGCTGCGCTGCAGGCTGCCGCCGAAGAGCTGCGCGCACTGGCCGGCGCCGCCGAGGTGCGTGCAGTCGCCGCCGATGTCACCACCGAGACCGGCCGCACGGCGGCACTGGCCGCATGCCCGCAGGTGGACATCCTGGTCAACAACGCCGGTGGTCCGCCGCCCGGTGATTTCCGCAATTTCGAGCGCGACGACTGGATCGCCGCGCTGGACGCCAACATGCTGGCGCCGATCGCGCTGATCCGCGCCACCGTCGACGCGATGATCGAGCGCGGCTTCGGCCGCATCGTCAATATCACCTCGTCGGCAGTAAAGGCCCCGATCGACATCCTGGCGCTGTCCAATGGCGCGCGCAGCGGCCTGACCGGGTTCGTCGCCGGCCTGTCGCGCCGCACCGTGGCCCACAATGTCACGATCAACAACCTGCTGCCCGGCCAGTTCGACACCGACCGCCTGCGCGCCAACTTCGCCCACAGCGCGGGCAAGGACGGCGACGCCGGCGAAGTGGCCGAGCGCCGCCGCCAGCAGATTCCCGCCGGCCGCTTCGGCACGCCGGACGAATTCGGCGCCGCCTGCGCCTTCCTGTGCAGTGCGCAGGCCGGTTACCTCACCGGGCAGAACCTGCTGATCGACGGCGGCGCCTACCCCGGTACGTTCTAAGAGACTTTCGCAATGCCGTCCCACTTCGATGCCCGCCACGTCCGCCGCGCGTTCGCGCGTGCCGCCAGCAGCTACGACGCCGCCTCCGCCCTGCAGCGCGAGGTGCAGTCGCGGCTGATCGAATCGCTGGACTACCTGGAGGCGCGCAAGCCCGAGGTGGTGCTGGACATCGGCGCGGGTACCGGCCATGCCAGTGCGTTGATGAAGAAGCGCTGGCCGAAGGCGCAGGTGATCGCGCTGGACGTGGCGCTTCCGATGCTGGACCAGGCCAAGCGCCAGGCCGGCTGGTGGAAGCCGTTCCAGCGCCTGTGCGGCGACGCCGCTGCGCTGCCGCTGGCCGACAACAGCGTGGATGTGATCTTCAGCAACCTGTGCCTGCAGTGGGTGGACGACCTGCCGGCGGTGTTCGCAGGCTTCCGTCGCGTGCTCAAGCCCGGTGGCCTGCTGCTGTGTTCCACCTTCGGCCCGGAAACCCTGATCGAACTCAACGAAGCCTTCGCGGCCGCCGATGACCGCCCGCACGTGAGCCGCTTCGCGCAGATCGCCCAGTTCGGCGATGCGCTGATGATGGCCGGCTTCCGCGACCCGGTACTGGATCGCGATCTGTTCACCCTGACCTACGACGACCTGCCGTCGCTGATGCGCGAACTGCGTGCGATGGGCGCCACCAATGCGCGGGTGGACCGCCGCCACACCCTGACCGGGCGTAGCCGTTTCGCGGCGGCGGCGGCGGCATACGAGCCGATGCGCCGTGCCGACGGCAAGCTGCCCAGCAGCTGGGAAGTGATCTATGCGCATGCCTGGGCACCGGACCCGGGCGCACCGATCCGCGAAGGCGGACATGACGTGGCCTCGGTGCCGGTGTCGGCGATTCCGATCCGTCGCAAGCAGAGCTGATCGTCCGTTCGCAGGTCATGCGCCGACCAAGGTCGGCAACTACCGATTCATGCACGGAACCCGCTCTGGTAGGTGCCGACCTTGGTCGGCACAGTGCCGGCGGCATCGCGATCTGACAGGTTGTGCCAACCAAGGTTGGCACCCACCAAATGCAGGCCGCCCTCAGGTATTGGCCGGCGAGCTCAGCGGCGGGCGCACCAGGTCTCGGTGGAAGAAATAGATTTCCTGCACCAGGAAGCGCCAGCTGGTGTGGAAGCTGCGGAAGCGCGTGCTGGGCGTGGACGAGGCCAGCGCATCGATGCCCAGTGCCTTGCTCAGGCGCAGCGCGCGCGCCATGTGCAGCGGGTCGCTGACGATGATCACCCGGTGCAGGTCACGCTGGTCCATCAGCCGCTTGGCTTCGACCAGGTTCTGCACGGTGTTGCGCGAAGCGGTTTCGATCAGGATCGCATCATCCGGCACGCCATGCTTCAGCGCATAACGCCGCGCCACCTGCGATTCGGAGAAGCGCGCGCCGGTGCCGCCATAGCCACCGGTGAATATCAGCAGCGGCGCGTACTGGGCCTCGTACAGATCCAGACCGTGGCGGATGCGTTCTTCGAACACCGGTGACGGTTTGGCGTCGTAGGCCGCTGCACCAAGCACGATGATGGCGTCGGCCTTGGCGGCCTGGTCACGTTCACCGACCCAGACAATCCAGGCGGTCACGCCCAGCAGCCAGATCACCAGCACCACGAACAGCCTCCACAGCCAGCCCAGCAGGCCGGTGCGATGCCGGTTGCGCTCGCGGCTCAAGGCGCGCCCCAGCGCAGTGCGGGCAGGTCGACGTTGCCACCGGACAGGACCAGGCCCACGCGCAGGCCGGCAAAACGCTGCGGCTGCGCCAGTACCGCGGCCAGCACGGTGGCCGAGGACGGCTCGACCACCTGCTTGAGGACTTCCCACAGCAAGCGCATCGCGGCCATCGTCGCCGCGTCATCAACCACGATCACCTCGGCACCGGCCGCGCGCAGCAGTTCGAAATTGGGCGCGCCGATCAGGGTACGCAGTCCATCGCAGATCGTGTCGGGGGTGAACGCCCCCTGGCGCTCGCCTGCGGCCAGTGATCGCGCGGTGTCATCTGCGCCGGCCGGCTCGGCCAGCACCAGCCGGGTCTGCGGGCTGGCATGCTGCAGCGCCAAGGCGGTACCGCTGGCCAGGCCGCCACCGCCCACCGGCACCACCAGCACATCAAACGGGCCGTCGCTGTGCAGCAATTCCAGGGCGGCGGTGCCCTGCCCGGCCATCACTGCCGGGTCGGCATAGGGATGGACGAGAGTCGCGCCGGTATCGACCTGTACCTTGGCGCAGGTGGCCTCACGGTCGGCAATGGTCGGCGGGCAGCGCCAGAGCGTCGCGCCATGGCGGGCAATGTTGGCCAGCTTGGCCGCCACTGCGCCTTCGGGCACCACCACGTGGCAGGGAATGCCACGGGTGCGTGCGGCCAGTGCCAGTGCGGCGCCGTGATTGCCGGAGGAGTGGGTGACCACGCCGGCACTGGCGCGATCGGCCTCCAGTGACCACACCGCGTTGCAGGCACCACGGAACTTGAATGCGCCACCGCGCTGCAGGTGCTCGGCCTTGAACGCCAGGCTCGCGCCGGCCAGCGCATCGAGCGTGCGCGAGCGCAGCACCGGCGTCACGCTGGCGTGCGGGGCGATCCTCGCGGCAGCAAGCAGGACGTCGTCGGCGCGGGGCAACAGTGAATCGCTCATGACGCAAGATTAACGTATGGCTTCGCGCTGGCGACCGGGACAAGGTCATGCCAGCATGTAACCCTACGCCTCCATTCATCCTGGCCGGCGGAATTAAGGGCCGATTCAATGCTGGCGCCCGAAGCTGACTGCACACCCGTCCTCTGGGGGGACCCACCATGAAAACGCGCCTGATGCTTGCCGGTGGCCTGTTGCTGGCCCTGACCGGCTGCACCACCTACGACTATGTCGGCGGCGGCCGCAGCGGCAGCTACTACCACGGTGCGCCGTCGGTGGAATACCGCTACCCGGCCGGTTATCCCTACAACTACGGCCCCTACTACGGTGGCTATGGCGGCTATTACGGCGGCTACGGCAACCCGTATTACTCGCGCCCGATCTACCGCCCGCCGCACAACCACCGCCCGCCGCCGCGCCCGGGCAATGGAGGGGAGAACCGTCCGCCACCGCCGTCGCGGCCGTCGTACAACGGGGGTTCGCCATGGCGGAACATGGACTCGATGCGCCGCCCGCCGCAGTCCGGCGTGCGGCCTTCGGCCCCTCCGCCGCAGGCCCGTCCGGCGCCGGCGCCGAGCGCGCCGAGGATGAACGGTTCCCCCTGGCGCAACATGGATCGTGCGACGCAGCGCACAGTTGAGCGCTGAACCATCTTGCATTTCACACGGTCTAAGCCCCAATCTACGCGGACAGTGACGGCCCGCGTCACAAAGTGACAAAAACGACACGGGCCGCCGCAAAAAGCTCTACGTCGATATCCGACAGGAACATCTGGATCCCCCCTGTTCCGGCCCTGTCGGATGTCGGCACCTCTGAAGGCAGACGGCCCCGCAATGCGGGGCCGTCTGTTTTGTTGGGTCGCCAACCGACGAGGGCCCCGGCTTCAGTAGATCCACGCCATGCGTGGATGGCGCCTTCCCGACAGCCGCAAAAAAAACAGGGCCGGACAGTCCCCCGACTGCCGGCCCTCTGCTCCCCCACCGTGCGCCTGTACCGGCCCCTGTTCCAATTCCGGTCACGGGCGCCTACGGCGCCAGCCACGGTGGGTGCTATTGGGTTATCTGCAAAAATCCTGCCAACTTTAGGGCTGATTTCGACGCCGGCCAGTGGACGCCGACGCCCCGGCCCCGAATGGCGCTAAAATCGCCACCCCGGCGCCGCCCCAGCCGCGCCCGCCCCCAGCTGAACAACCCCCATGAACCCGTCCTTCCATCGTTACGACGTCATCGTCATCGGCGGTGGCCACGCCGGCACCGAAGCCGCGCTGGCCGCGGCCCGCACCGGCGTGCGCACCCTGCTGCTGACCCACAACATCGAAACGGTGGGCGCAATGAGCTGCAACCCGGCCATCGGCGGCATCGGCAAGGGCCACCTGGTCAAGGAGATCGACGCCTTGGGCGGTGCGATGGCGCATGCCGCCGACCGCGCCGGTATCCAGTGGCGCACGTTGAACGCCTCCAAGGGCCCGGCCGTGCGCGCCACCCGCTGCCAGGCCGACCGCAACCTGTACCGCATGGCGATCCGCGCCATCGTCGAAGGCCAGGCCAACCTGACCGTGTTCCAGGCGGCGGTGGATGACCTGGTCATCGAGGGCGACCACGTGCGCGGGGTCATCACCCAGACCGGCCTGCGCTTCGACGCGGAAGCCGTGGTGCTCACCGCCGGCACCTTCCTGGCCGGCAAGATCCACGTCGGCCCGACCCAGTACGCCGCCGGCCGCATGGGCGACCCGCCGGCCACCACGCTGGCTGCGCGCCTGCGCGAACGCCCGTTCCAGGTGGATCGCCTGAAGACCGGCACGCCGCCGCGCATCGACGGCCGCTCGCTGGACTACAGCGTGATGGATGAGCAGCCCGGCGATTCGCCGCGGCCGGTGATGTCCTTCCTCGGCTCGGTGGACGAGCATCCGCAGCAGGTCAGCTGCTGGATCACCCACACCACCGAACAGACCCACCAGATCATCCGCGACGCGCTGCACCGCTCACCGCTGTACAGCGGCCAGATCGAAGGCATCGGCCCGCGCTACTGCCCGTCCATCGAGGACAAGGTGGTGCGCTTCGCCGAGAAGGCCAGCCACCAGATCTTCGTGGAACCCGAGGGCCTGGGCATCGTCGAGATCTACCCCAACGGCATCTCCACCTCGCTGCCGTTCGACGTGCAGCTGGAGATGGTGCGCAGCATCCGTGGTTTCGAGAACGCGCATATCACCCGCCCCGGCTACGCAATCGAGTACGACTTCTTCGACCCGCGCGGGCTGAAGGCCTCGCTGGAAACCAAGCTGGTCAACGGCCTGTTCTTCGCCGGCCAGATCAACGGCACCACCGGCTATGAAGAAGCCGCCGCGCAGGGCCTGCTGGCCGGCCTCAACGCTGCGCGCCAGGTGCGCGGGCTGGACGGCTGGTGCCCGCGCCGCGACGAGGCGTACCTGGGCGTGCTGGTGGATGACCTGATCACCCACGGTACCAACGAGCCGTACCGCATGTTCACCAGCCGCGCGGAGTACCGCCTGCAGCTGCGCGAGGATAATGCCGACCAGCGCCTGACCCCGGCCGGCCGCGAAATGGGCCTGGTGGATGACCGCCGCTGGAACGCGTTCGAGACCAAGCAGGCAGCCGTCGCTGCCGAGCGCGCACGTCTGGGCGCGCTGTGGGCAACCCCGGCCAATGCACTGGGCCGCGAGGTACAGGACACGCTGGGTGTAACGGTCAGCCGCGAAACCAATGTGCTGGACCTGATCAAGCGCCCCGAGCTGGATTACGCGCAGCTGATGCAGGTGCCGTCGCTTGGCCCGGCCGTGGCCGACGCCAAGGTGGCCGAGCAGGTGGAGATCGGCGTGAAGTACGCCGGCTATCTGGACCGCCAGCGCGACGAGATCGAGCGCCAGCAACGGCATGAAGCCACGCCGATCGCTGAAGCCTTCGATTACGCGACGGTGCGCGGGCTGTCGGCCGAAGCACTGCAGAAGCTGGAGCGCGTGCGCCCGCAGACCATCGGCCAGGCGCAGCGGATTCCCGGCATGACGCCGGCAGCGATCTCACTGCTGCTGGTGCATCTGGAGCGCGCACGCCGGGGCCGCGTGGCGTAAGCGGGACCGTCCGCTTCTGGTGGGTGCCGACCTTGATCGGCACGGAAGCATGGAGTGTCGCGATCTGATGATTCGTGCCGACCAAGGTCGGCACCTACCAGAGCAGATCGCGTTACCGTGCGTCGGCGCCGCCGCCCAGCACCTTGAACAAGGTCACCCGGTTGCCCGCTTCCTGCTGCTGCAGGGCGATCAGGTCCTGCTGCGCGGCATACAGGCTGCGCTGCGCATCCAGCGACTGCAGGTAACCATCCAGCCCGGTACGGTAGCGCGCATCGGCCAGCGTGTAGCTGCGCTGGCTGGCGGCCACCAGCGCGCGCTGCGCGTCCATCTGTGCAGTCAGGTGGTCACGCGTGGCCAGCGCATCGGCCACTTCGCTGAAGGCCTGCTGGATCGCCTTCTCGTACTCCGCGATGCCGATGTCCTTGCCGATCTTCGACGCATCCAGCGACGCCTTCAGTGCGCCGGCATGGAAGATCGGCGCGGTGATGCTGGGTGCGAACGACCAGCCACGGGTGCCGGCCGAAAACAGCGTCGACAACGCGGTGGAGCTGTGGCCGTAGTTGGCGGTCAGGGTCAGCGTGGGGAAGAACGCAGCGCGCGCGGCACCGATATCGGCATTGGCCGCCTGCAGCGCGTGTTCGGCGGACAACACGTCCGGGCGCTGCAGCAGCACGCTGGACGGAAGGTTGGCCGGCAGCGGCGCCAGTGCCACGCTGCCATCCAGCGCCTGCGTGGTTGGCAGCAGGGCCGGATCCAGCGGCGCCCCTACCAACAGCTGCAATGCATCGCGATCCTGCGCCTGCTGCGTCTGCAGCTTGGCCAGCGCACCGCGCGCGGCGTCCACGCTGGTCTGTACCTGCGACAGGTCCAGGCCCGAGGCCAGGCCCTGTGCATGGCGGGCCTCGGTGCGCTGCAGGGTCTGCTGCTGGCTGTCCAGGGTCTGTTGCGTGAATGCCAACGACTGCCCATCGGCCGCCAACGCGAGCCACGCCGTTGCCACTTCGGCGACCAGGCTGGTGCGTGCGGCACGCTGGTTCTCGGCGCTGGCCAGCCAGTTCTGCAGGGCCTCGTTCTTCAGGCTGCGGATGCGCCCGAACAGGTCCAGTTCCCAGCTGCTGATGCCGACCTGCACCGCGTCGGACTCGGTCACCTGGGTGGCACCGGTCTCGCTGTTGGCATCGCTCACCCGCGAGCGGGTGACACTGCCGCTGGCATCCACCGACGGCAGCAGCGCTGCGCGCTGGATGCGGTACTGCGCGCGTTCCTTCTCCACCTGCAGCACCGCCACGCGCAGGTCGCGGTTGTTCTGCAGCGCCAGCGCGATGACCTGCTGCAGGCGCGGTTCCAGGAACACCTCACGCCAGGCCGGCATCGCCACTGCCGGCTCGGCCTGGCCGGCAGCGGCATTGCCGAACTGCGCCGGTACCGGCGCCTCGGGGCGCTGGTAATGAGGCGCCATGCTCACGCAGCCGCCCAGCAGGGTGGTCATCGTCGCGGCCGCCAGGGCGCGCAGCAGCATCGGCTTCATGGGCGTGCCTCCGGGGCAGTGGCTTCGGCCGGCGCGCGGCCCGGGAACAGGCGGCGCACCACCAGGTAGAACAACGGCACGAAGAACATGCCCAGCACCATCGAGGCGACCGTACCACCGGCCACGCCGGTACCCAGCGAACGGCGCGCGGCCGAACCGGCGCCAGTGGCGAATACCAGCGGCAACACGCCCATCAGGAACGCCAGCGAGGTCATCACGATCGGTCGCAACCGCAGATAGACCGCCTGCAGGATCGCTTCGCGGGTGCTCTTGCCCTGCTGTTCGAGGATGCGCGCGAACTCGACGATCAGGATGCCGTTCTTCGCTGCCAGACCAATCGTGGTCAGCAGGCCGACCTGGAAGTACACGTCGTTGTTGAGGCCACGCAGGTTCATCATCAGCACGGCACCGAACACACCCACCGGCACCGCCAGCATCACCGCGAACGGCACCGCCCAGCTTTCATACAGCGCGGCCAGGCACAGGAACACGAACAGCAGCGAGATGGCGTACAGCATGGGCGCCTGGTTGCCTGACAGCTGCTCCTGGTAGGCCATGTCCGACCAGGCATGGCTGAAGCCTTCCGGCAGTGTGTCGGCCAGGCGCGCGATCTCGGCCATCGCCTCGCCAGAGCTGACGCCTGGCGCCGGCTGGCCGGTGATTTCCATCGCCGATACGCCGTTGTAGCGCTGCAGCGCGGCCGGCGCGCTGGTCCAGTGGCTGCTGACCAGCGACGACAGCGGCACCATCTGGCCGGCCTGGTTGCGCACGCTCCAGCGCTCGATATCCTGCGGCTGCATGCGTGCTTCAGCGGTGCCCTGGATGAACACCTTCTTGATGCGGCCCTTGTAGATGAAGTTGTTGACGAAGTCGCCGCCCAGCGCCGCGTTCAGGGTGTCATTGATGTCCTGCGGATTCACGCCCATGGCCTGCGCCTTGGCGTCGTCCACCTTCACGGCGTACACCGGCGCGTCTTCCAGGCTGGCGTAGCGCACGTTGACCAGCTTCGGGTCCTTGGCGGCTTCCTTCAGCAGCGTGTTGCGCGCGGCCACGGCGGCGGCATGGCCGGCACCGCCTTCGTCCTGCAGTTCCAGGGTGAAACCACCGGCATCGCCCAGGCCGAGGATGGCCGGTGGCGAGGTGATGAACACCTGCGCATCGGGCACGCTGGCCATGGCTGCGGTCAGCCGCGCGGCGATGGTATCGGCATCGTCCTTGCGGTCATCCCAATCCTTGAGCCGGATGAAGGCCTGGCCGACGTTCTGGCCGCTGCCGGTAACACTGAAACCGGCAGTTGCCTGGATCGACAGCACGCTGCCGTCCTCCACTGCGGCGGCACTGAGGCGATCCATCACCGCGCGGGTCTGCTCCAGGGTGGAACCGGCCGGCAGCTTCACCAGCGCGTTGAGCATGCCCTGGTCCTCATCGGGCAGGAACGCGCCCGGCAGGTGCCACAGCAGCAGGCCGGTGGCCATGCTCAGCACCAGGTAGAACAGCACGCCCAGCGTGCGCCGGCCAAGGAAACCATCCACGCGCTGGCGCAGGCCGTTGGAGGTGCGCTCGAAGCGGTGGTTGAACCAGATGAAGAACTTGCCCAGCAGGCTCGGCTCGCCGCCGTGGTCACCATGTGGGTGGCCGCCCTTGGGAATCTGATGCAGGATGCTGCCGCACAGCGCCGGCGTGATGGTCATCGCCACCAGCACCGACAGGATCATCGCAGCAGCGATCGTGACCGAGAACTGGCGATAGATCACGCCGGTGACACCGCTGAAGAACGCCATCGGCAGGAACACCGCGGTCAGCACCAGCACGATGCCGACCAACGCGCCGGTGATCTGGCCCATCGCCTTCAGCGTGGCCGGCTTCGGTGCCAGCCCTTCGAAGGTCATCACCCGCTCCACGTTTTCCACCACCACGATGGCATCGTCCACCAGCAGGCCGATGGCCAGCACCAGCGCGAACATGGTCAGCGTATTGATCGAATAACCGAACGCGGCCAGCACGCCGAACGTGCCCAGCAGCACCACCGGCACCGCGATGGTCGGGATCAGCGTGGCCCGCCAGTTCTGCAGGAACAGGTACATCACCAGCACGACCAGTGCGATTGCCTCGATCAGGGTGATCACCACTTCCTTCAGCGAGATGGTCACGAACGGCGTGGTGGTGAATGCCACGTGGGCGGTGTAGCCATGCGGCCAGTACTTCTGCAGCTGCTGAAGCCGTGCATCGATGGCCTTGGAGACGGCGATCGCGTTCGCACCGGCATTGAGTTCAATGCCCAGCGAGGCCGACGGCTTGCCGTTGAAGGTGCTGATGCTGTCGTAGCTTTCCGGACCCAGGCCGATCGTCGCCACGTCGCCCAGGTGCACCACGCTGCCATTGGCATCGGCCTTGAGCACCACCTGCGCGAACTGCTCGGGCGTGTGCAGGCGGCTGCGCGCGGTCACCGTGGCGTCCAGCTGCTGGCCCTTCAGCGCCGGCTGGCCACCCAGTTCACCGGCCGACACGTCGGTATTCTGCGCCTGCAGTGCGGTTTCGATGTCCGACGGCATCAGCGCGTACTGGCGCATCTTCTCCGGGTCCAGCCAGATACGCATCGCGTATTCCTGGCCGATCGGCTGGATGTTGCCGACGCCGCTGACACGGCTGATCTGGTCGTCGATGCGCGCTTCCATGAAGTTGGCGACATCGAAGTTGTCCATGCTGCCGTCTTCGCTGGTGAACGACAGCACCTCGAAGATCGAGCCACTGGACTTGGTGATGGTCAGGCCGTTCTGCTGCACCGCCTGCGGCAACGTGGCCATGGCGGCCTGCAGCTGGTTCTGCACCTGTACCTGCGCGGTGTCCGGGTTGGTGCCGGTGGCGAACACCAGGTTCACCTGCGCCGAGCCATCGGAGGCACTGGTGGAGGTCATGTACATCAGGTGGTCCAGGCTCTGCTGGGACTGCTCGATGACCTGGGTGACTGCATTTTCCACGGTCTGCGACGAGGCACCGGTGTAGGTGGCGCGGATGGTGATGGTGGGCGGGGCGATCTGCGGGTAGCGGTCCACCGGCAGGATCAGGATCGCGAGCAGGCCGAGCAGGCTGACCGCGATGGCGATCACCCAGGCGAAGATCGGCCGGTCGATGAAGAAACGAACCATGCGCGGCGGGCCTCAGTGCGACTTTTCGTCGGTGTTGCCGTTCGGGTCGATCGCCGGCATGGCGGCCAGCTGCGCCGTGGTGGCTGCTACTGCCTTCACCTGCTGGCCGAGCGAAACCGCGCTGCCGTTGCTGACGATCACCCGCTCGCCGGCCTTCAGGCCCTGCGTGATCTGCCACTGGTTGCCCACCACCTGACCGGTACTGACCCGGCGTTCCACCACGTGGTCCTTGGCATCGAGCAGGCGCAGCAGCGGCTCTCCACGTTCATTGCGCAGCACCGCCTTCTGCGGCACCAGCAGGGCACGCGCGTCGGTGGCCATCGGCAGCACCGCCTTCAGGTACATGCCCGGCAGCAGCAGGCCGTCCGGGTTCGGAATGACCGCGCGCAGCACCACGTTGCCGGTGCCCGGATCGACCGCGCTGCCGACGAACTCCAGCGTGCCTTCATGCGCATAGGTGCTGCCGTCCTCCAGCAGCACCTTCACCTGTGCCTTGCCATCGATGGCCTTCACCAGGCCGGCATCGAGCTGCTTGCGCAGTGCCAGCATCTGCGTGCTGGACTGGGTGACATCCAGATAGATCGGGTCCAACCGCTGAATGGTCGCCAGCGCCGCATCCTGGCCAGCAGCGACCAGCGCACCGGCGGTGACGCTGGAGGTACCGATGCGGCCCTCGATCGGTGCGGTCACCCGGGTGTAGTCGAGGTTGATGCGCGCGGCCTGCAATGCGGCGCGCGCGGCGATCACATTGGCCTGCGCCTGCTTCAGCGCCGAGGTGGCATCGTCGGCATCCTGTTTGCTGGCCGCGTCCATGCCCAGCAGCGTGCGGGTGCGCTCGGCTTTCGGCTGCGCCGACAGCACGGTGGCCTCGGCCTGCGCCAGCTGGCCACGCGCGGTACCGAAGGCGGCCTGGTACGGTGCCGGATCGACCTGGTACAGCAGCTGGCCAGCCTTGACCTGCTGGCCTTCGGTGAACAACCGCTGGCGGATCAGCCCACCGATCTGCGGCCGCACCTCGGACACCTCGAACGGCACCGCCCGGCCGGGCAGGGTCTGCTGCAGTGCCAGCGGCTGCGCGCTGGCGGTGATGACGCCCACTTCGGGGGTGGCCGGGGCTTCGGTCCTGCCCGCCGAGCAGGCGGCCAGGGCCAGCAGCAGGGGCAGCAACAGCGTACGGGAAGAACGGGACAGCGGGCGCACGAATGACATGGGGGCGTGGGGGGCCTTGCGTTGACCCGTGCACGCTGCCGTGAAACTGTGCAGAGAATATGGAGATTGTGCGACCGGCTCAGCCGGCGCTTGCTTTCGGCGCCACATGCGCCGCTAATGGCCCCCGCGATGGCGAAGATTCGATTCAAATTCGGCCTGACCGCGAAGACCTTCCTCGCGATCTTCACCGCCTGCCTGCTGGTGCTGGCAGTGAACGGCATTGCCAGCCGCGTGGCGTTCCAGACCGGCTTCCTGGACTACCTCAACGATCAGGGCGATCTGCGCATGCAGCGGCTGATGCCACACCTGCAGCGTGAGTACAGCGCGCACGGCGGCTGGGAGCATCTGCGCGGTGACAGTGACCGCTGGGCGCGACTGCTGCGCCCGGACCTGTCCCATGGCCACGAGGGGCCGGTGCCGCCGCTGTCCGACCAGACCGGCGTTCCCTCGCGGCTGGGCCTGTTCGATGCGCAGCACCGCTTCGTGGCCGGCAACCCCGATGCCACCAGCGATGACGAGCCGCATCCGGTGCAGCTGGACGGGCAGACCGTCGGCTGGCTGGGCATGGTGCCGTTCCAGACCGTCATCGCCACCAACGACCTGAACTTCTACAACACCCAGGTGCGCGCGTGGTGGGTGATCGGCATCTCGCTGCTGCTGGTGACGGTGTTGCTGGCCTGGCTGGTGTCGCGCGCGCTGCGCCAGCGCTTGGCCAAGCTGGCCGCGGCCACCCACCGGCTCGCCGCCGGCGACTATGCCACCCGCATCGAACGCACCAGCGATGACGAGCTGGATGCACTGGTCAATGACTTCAACCGGATGGCGCAGGCGCTGGACGACACCGAGCGAAACCGCCGCGCCTTCATCGCCGATATCTCGCATGAGCTGCGCACGCCGCTGGCGGTGGTGCGCGCCGAGCTGGAGGCGATCGAGGACGGCATCCGCCCGCTGGACCGCGCCAACCTCGGTGCACTGCAGGGCGAGATACGCCAGCTGGGCAAACTCATCGACGATCTGCACGACCTGTCGATGACCCAGTCCGGTGGCCTGGCCTACCGCTTCGCACCGCTGGACCTGGCGGCGCTGCTGCGCAGCGAGCTCACTGGCATGCGCGTGCGCTTCGCCACGGCGGGGCTGGCATTGGAAGAAAACCTGCCCACTACTCCGCTGCAGGTTTCCGGTGACGAGCGGCGCCTGCAGCAGGTGCTGGCCAACCTGCTGGAGAATGCGCTGCGCTATACCCATACCGGCGGCCGTGTACGTGTGCAGGCAGCGCGTGTATCTGCCGGGGTGCAGCTGATCGTGGAAGACACCGCACCGGGCGTGCCGGCCGACAAGTGTGCATTGCTGTTCGAGCGCTTCTACCGGGTGGAGAGCTCGCGCAACCGGGCCAGCGGTGGCAGCGGGCTGGGTCTGGCCATCAGCCACAACATCATCCTCGCCCACCACGGCCACATCCACGCCGAGCCTTCGGTGCTGGGCGGCCTGCGCGTGGTCATCACCCTGCCGGAGCCTGCATGAGCACGTCCCCCGCCACGTCCGCGAAGATCCTGATCGTCGAGGACGAGCCACGCCTGGCCTCGGTACTGCGCGACTACCTGGCCGCCGCCGGCATGGCCAGCGAATGGGTGGACGATGGTGGTCAGGTGATCGACGCGTTCGCGCGCTACCAGCCCGATCTGGTGCTGCTGGACCTGATGCTGCCGCAGCGCGATGGCGTCGACCTGTGCCGCGAACTGCGTGCCAGCAGTGACGTGCCGGTGATCATGGTCACCGCGCGGGTGGAAGAGATCGATCGCCTGCTCGGTCTGGAGATCGGTGCCGACGACTACATCTGCAAGCCGTTCAGTCCGCGCGAGGTGGTCGCGCGGGTGGTCGCAGTGCTGCGCCGCTACCGCCCGGACCCATCGGCGCGTGCCAACGACGGCCTGCACATCGACGAGCCGGCCGCGCGCGCTACCTGGAACGGCAAGGGGCTGGATCTGACGCCGGTGGAATACCGCCTGCTGCGCACCCTGCTGGCTACGCCAGGCCGGATCTGGGCGCGCGATGAACTGCTCGACCGGCTGTACCTGGACCATCGCGTGGTGGTCGACCGCACCGTCGACAGCCATGTGCGGAACCTGCGCCGCAAGCTGGCCGACGCCGGCATGGAAGGCGAGCCGATCCGTTCGGTCTACGGCATGGGTTACAGCTACGAACCCTGAGCTCCCTGTAGAGCCGAGCCCATGCTCGGCTGCGCAGGGAGCCGAGCATGGGCTCGGCTCTACAACGCACCACGCAGGTATCATCGTCGCGAACGCCCTGATTTCCGGAGACATCGATGAACCCGCTGCGCCCCTTCCGCGACAAGATGCCCGTCCTCGGCGAGCGCGTGTACATCGATCCGGCCTGCACCCTCATCGGTGATGTGGAACTGGCCGACGACGTGTCGGTGTGGCCGGGCACGATCATCCGCGGTGACGTCAACTACGTGCGCATCGGCGCACGCACCAACGTGCAGGACGGCACCATCATCCACGTCAGCCACCACAGCCCGTACAACAAGGCCGGCTACCCGACCCTGATCGGCGAAGGCGTGACCGTTGGTCATGGCTGCATCATCCATGCCTGCACCATCGGCGATTACAGCCTGATCGGCATGGGTGCCTGCATCCTCGACGGCGCGCGGGTCGAGCGCCATGGCTTCGTCGGCGCCGGTGCGGTGGTCGGCCCGGGCAAGGTGGTCGGCGAAGGCGAGCTGTGGGTGGGCAACCCGGCCCGCCCGGCGCGCACGCTGAGCGACAAGGAGATCGAGTCGCTGCACTACTCGGCCGACCACTACGTGCGGCTGAAGGACGAGTACCTGGGCTGAACGGCCAACGCCGCCATGCGGCTCTGCTAAAGTCTGGGCCCGACCAGGACCTGTCGAGACCCCCATGCCTGTGGCTGCCTGCCGGAGAGGACTCCGCCGCCCACAACCAAGGCCATCGCACTGATGGCCGCGCCGATGCTCGATACCTACCGCGAGGTGGTGACGCCGGAGGGTGTGCTGCTGCAGTTGCCGGCCGCCGGCCCGCTGCCGCGGGCGATGGCCTGGCTGGTGGATCTCGGTGTGCGCATCGCGGTGCTGGTGCTGATGTCGATCCCGCTGGCACTGCTGGACAAGTTCGGCTCCGGCCTCTACCTGGTGCTGATGTTCCTGGTCTACTGGGCCTACCCGATCATCTGCGAGGCACTGTGGGGCCGTACCCTCGGCAAGCGCGCACTGGGCCTGCGCGTGCTGTCGCGCGATGGCGCACCGGTGGGCTGGATGGCGTCGATCACCCGTAACCTGCTGCGTACCGTGGACATGCTGCCGTTCGGCTATGCATTGGGCCTGATCAGCAGCCTGTTCGACCCGCATGGCCGCCGCCTGGGTGACCTGGTGGCCGGCACCGTGGTGGTGCACGCGCCTGCGCTGTACCTGCCGCCGCCACCCACCATCGACAGCGTGCTGGCCCCGCCGCAGCCGCTGCGCCCGGATGAACAAGCGGCGCTGATGGCCTTTGCCGAGCGCGCGCCCCGCTTGTCGGCGGCGCGCCAGCAGGAGCTGGCCGGCATTGCCGAGCCCCTCACCGGCACCCACGGCCAGGTCGCCGTGCTGCGCCTGTATGCCATGGCCAACTGGCTGCTGGGGCGGCGATGAAGCAGGAACAGTTCGTCGCCCGGTACCAGCAGGAATGGCAGGACCTGGAGCACTGGCTGCTGCTGCGCGCCGGTGCTTCGCGCCGCACGCGGCGCAAGGCCAGCGGGCTGGCACTGGACGACACCGCCGTTCCACAGCGCTACCGCCGCCTGTGTCAGCAGCTGGCGCTGGCCCGTGAGCGCGGCTACAGCCCACAGCTGGTGCAGCGCCTGCAGCAGCTGATGCAGCAGGGCCACAGTGTGCTGTACCGCACGCGGCCAACGCGCTGGCGCGCGGCACTGGAATTCCTGGTGGCCGACTTCCCGCTGCTGGTGCGCAGCCAGGCACGCAGCATGTGGGTGGCACTGCTGATGTTCGCGTTGCCAGCAGTGGCCTGCTTCGTGCTGGTGCAGGTCTATCCGGATCTGATCCACATGCTGATGGACAACCGCCAGATCGCTGAGATGGAGCGCATGTACGACCCCGCGGCCGAGCGCCTGGGACGCGACAGCGGCACCGACTGGATGATGTTCGGCCACTACGTCATGAACAACATCAGCATCGCCCTGCGCACCTTCGCCAGCGGCCTGCTGGCCGGGCTGGGCACGCTGCTGGTACTGCTGTTCAACGGCGTGACCATCGGTGCGGTGGCCGGCCACCTGCAGCACATCGGCCACGGCAGCCCGTTCTGGCGCTTCGTGGTCGGCCATGGCGCTTTCGAGCTGACTGCGATCGTGATCGCCGGCGGTGCCGGCCTGCAGCTGGGCATGAAGCTGCTGGCCCCCGGCCGGCGCAGCCGCCTGGATGCACTGGTCGACGGTGGCCGCATCGGCGCGCGGCTGTGCCTCGGGGTCGCCTTCATGCTGTTGGTCGCCGCCTTCATCGAAGCCTTCTGGTCATCAATCGCCGAAGTACCCGCATGGGGCAAGTTCAGCGTGGCCGGCGTGCTCTGGGTCGGCGTGCTGTTGTGGCTGTGGCGCGGCGGACGCGGAGGCGGCGATGCGCATTGACCGTCTGGACGTGGTGCTGCGCGCGCGCAGCGGTTGGGAAGCGATGGAGCTGGGCAGTGCCCTCACCCGCCGGCACGCACGTGCGGTATGGGGCAGCTGGCTGCTGGCCAGCGCTCCGCTGTTCGTGATCTTCAATGCACTGGGTTGGTGGCTGGATGCCTTCGGCTGGGCGTGGCTGGCGATGTGGTGGTGCAAGCCACTGTTCGAGCGTGCGCCGCTGTACGTGCTGTCGCGCGGCATCTTCGGCGAACCGGTCGGCACGCTGGCGGCGCTGCGCGCGCAGGGTCACTGGGGCAACAGCGGCTTCTGGGGCTACCTGGGCTGGCGCCGCTTCAGCGTGCTGCGCAGCCTGTGCCTGCCGGTGAACCTGCTGGAAGGCAACACGCCTGGCCAGCGCGGTCCACGCCGACGCGCGGTGGCGGTCGGCGCCGCAGGTGCGGCAATGGTGCTGACACTGACCTGCATGGCGTTCGAAGCGGTGCTGGTGTCAGGCGGGATCGGTGCGGTGTTCATGTTCATGCCGCTGGAGCTGATGTCCGAATCCTGGCGCGCCGCATGGGACATGATCGGCCAGGACACACCCGCATGGGCGCGGGCGGGCTTCAATCTGGCGTGCTGGCTGGCCTCGGTGCTGATCGGACCGTTCTACGTCGGCGCCGGCTTCGGCCTGTACTTGAACCGGCGTACGCAGATGGAAGCGTGGGACGTGGAGATCGCCCTGCGCCGCCTGCGCGATCGCCTGCTGCCGGCGGCGTCGACGCTGGCGCTGCTGCTGTGCCTTGCCCTGCCGCTGGCCTCCGCGCCGGTTCATGCGCAGCAGGCGCAGACGGTCGCTGAGCAGGCCGACGATGCCGAGGTGGACGAGGACAGCGCGGAAGAACCGGCCACTGCAGCCAACGACCCGGCCAATACCCCGGCCATGATCTTCGGCGGTACGCCGGTGGACACCGCCGGTTTCCGTCAGGCAGTGAACCGCGCCTATGAAGACCCGCTGCAGCGCCCGACCCGCCAGGTCACGCGCTGGAAGCCGATCGAGCAGGCCGAGGAAAAGAAGAAGGAAGACAAGCAGCTGCAGCGTGACACCAACAGCAAAGGTGAACGCAAAGCGCGCAAGGATGGCATCGCCTGGCTGGCGCGGCTGGCCGAATGGGGCCTGTGGGGCCTGCTCGGCATCCTGCTGCTGGTGTTGTTGCTGACCGCGCGGCTGTGGCTGCCGTGGCTGCGGGGCAGTGGCCGGCGCAAGGCCGAGGCAGCACCGCAGGTGCTGGAGGAACAGGTGGAACTGCCGGTGGTTCTGCCGCCGGACGTGGCCACCCAGGCCGGCCTGCTGTGGGACCAGGGCCGGCCGCGGCAGGCGCTGGCCCTGCTGTACCGCGCCAGCGTGCGCACGGTGGGCGAGCGCAGCGGTATCGCGCTTCCACCCGGTGCCACCGAAGCGCAATGCCTGCGCGCTTCGCGGCGCATGCCCGAGGCCAGTGACCGCGACCTGTTCGCACGCATCGTGCGCATGTGGCAGTACGCCGCCTACGGTGGCCGCCTGCCCAGTCGTGCCGATTTCGATGCATTGGCCGATACCCTGCGCCAGCAGTTCGGGTGGCAGGCATGAGTCCGCGCCTGTTCTGGTCGCTGCTGCTCGGTGCACTGGTGCTGTTCGGCGTACCGCTGACCATCCTCTACCTGCGCACGCACGAGCGGGTGACCGAGACGATCCGGCTGCCGCCACAGGGCGAGGCCGCCTACAACCCGCTGTATGTACTCGGCCAGGCCCTGCGCGCCGATGGCATCCAGGTGCACTCACGGCCGCGTCTGGAACTGCGGCAGATGACGCTGGGGCGCCATGACACGGTGGTGCTGCTGCAGGACAGCAGCGAACTGCCGGTGCCGGCGGTGAAACAGCTGCTGGACTGGGTGGACCTGGGCGGCCACTTGCTGGTGCGTACACCGCCACCGGCCGAGGACGATGCCAGCAGCACGCAGGGCCCCCTGCTGGATCAGTTGGGCGTGGACAGCCTGTTCCAGCGCAGCGACTGCCAGGCCTTCCATGTCGACGACGATCCGGGCCACGTCGAATTCTGTGGTGGCCGCCGCTTCACTCTAGGGTTTGCGGCCAGTGCGCAGGCCGAACGCCGCTGGGGCACGGATCGCGACCTGGTGTTCGCGCGCCTGCGCCATGGCCAGGGCAGAGTGAGCGTGCTGGCCGACATGGAGTTCATGCGCGGCGAAGTGGACTCACCGGCGGCGCGCCTGGCCTCTGCCGCAGGCAAGGCCAGCGACGGCCTGCACGATCCTGCCCATCGCGACCTGACCCGCTACCTGCTCGATCCGAACTACGGCAAGGGTGCGGTCTGGCTGGTCTATGCCAGCCGCCCGCCGTCGCTATGGTCGCGCATGTTCTATCAGGGCTGGCCGCTGTGGGCACCGCTGCTGCTGGCCCTGCTGGGTTGGCTGTGGAGCCGCTCGCAGCGCTTCGGCAGCCTGCTGCCGTCACCGGTACTGGAACGCCGTTCGCTGCTGGAGCACGTGCGCGCCAGTGGCGAACTGCTGCTGCGCTTCGGTCACGGCATACGCCTGTACGAGGCCGTGCTCGCTCTGTTCCTGCACCGCCTGCGCCTGCGCGCACCGATTGCCGCCGCACTGGAGGGTGCGCCACGCGATCAGGCCATCGCCGAGCTGCTGAAATGGCCGCAGGCCCGCGTCGCCAGCGCGCTCACGCCCCCTCCGCCACACGATTCCTCCGCCCTGCGCGAGCGCATCCGCTTGCTGCTCCAGATGAGATCCCTGCTATGACCGAAGTCCCCGAGCTGCCGGCGGCCGCCAACGCCCGCCTGATTGAACGCGTCGATGCCATCCGCGATGCCATCGGCCACGCCTTCATCGGCCAGGCCGAAGTGCTGGACCAGATCCTGGTGGCCCTGCTGGCCGGTGGTCACGTACTGATCGAGGGCGTGCCCGGGCTGGGCAAGACCCTGCTGGTGCGCGCACTCGCACAGGCCCTGGAGCTGGACTATGGCCGCGTACAGTTCACCCCCGACCTGATGCCCAGCGACGTCAGTGGCCACGCGGTGTACGACCCGAAAAGCGAGAGCTTCAAGATCCGCCGCGGCCCGGTGTTCACCAACCTGCTGCTGGCCGACGAAATCAATCGTGCACCGGCCAAGACCCAGTCGGCACTGCTGGAAGTGATGCAGGAAGGCCAGGTGACCATCGAAGGCAAGGCCTTCACCCTGGCGCCGCCCTTCATGGCGCTGGCCACGCAGAACCCGCTGGAGCAGGAAGGTACCTACCCGCTGCCGGAAGCACAGCTGGACCGCTTCCTGCTGAAGGTGCTGATCGACTACCCGCAGCTGGAGGACGAGAAGCGCATGGTGACCGCGATCACCAGTGGTCGTGCCGCCAGCGATTTCGACCTGAGCCAGGTGCCACGCGTGCTCGGTGCCGGCGAACTGCTGGAGTTGCAGCGTGCCACCGCGGCGATCACCGTCGATGACGAAGTGATCGACTACGCGGTACGGATTGTGGCCGCTACCCGGCAGTGGCCGGGCATCGCGGTCGGTGCCGGTCCGCGCGGCAGCATCGCGCTGGTGCGTGCCTCGCGCGCGCAGGCGGTGCTGGCCGGCCGCGACTTCGTCACGCCGGACGACGTGCGCGACATTGCGCGCCCGGCGCTGCGCCACCGCATTGCGCTGGCCCCGGAACTGCAGATCGAAGGCCAGGACGCCGACGACGTGCTGGGCGCGCTGCTGGCCAAGGTGGAAGCACCGCGCCGATGAGGCCGGCCCCGCTGCTGCTGGCGCTGCTGCTGGCCTGGGCTGCCCTGGGCGGTCTGGTGCTGGGCGGGTTGCTGCCGCGCTGGAGCTGGGCGCTGGCGGCGCTGGCGATTGCCGTGCCGGCGTTGATGGATCTGTGGCGGCAGTCACGGCGTCCGTCGCCGCAGGTGCAGCGCGAACTGCCCGAAGCGCTGGCACTGGGCGTGCGCCGCGAGGCTGCACTGCGGTTGCAGGCAGACGCGTCGATGACGGTGCAGGTGTTCGACCTGGTGCCCGGCGGTTGGCCGCTGGAATCGCTGCCACAGCGCGTGCACCTGCAGGCGGGCACCGCTGCCACCCTGCGCTACCATCTGCAGCCGCTGCAGCGCGGGCATTTCCGCTTCGAGGGCGTGCACCTGCGCATGCGCTCGCCGTGGCGCCTGTGGTGGCAGCAACGCACGCTGCCCCCCGCGCTGGACGTGCGTGTCTATCCGAACTTCGTGCCGCTCACCCGCTTTGCGTTGTTCAGTGCCGACCAGGCCTCGCGGCTGGTCGGTGCGCACGTGAAGCGCCGCCGGGGTGAAGGCACCGACTTCCACCAGATGCGCGAGTACCGCATCGGCGACAGCCTGCGCCAGCTCGACTGGAAGGCCACCGCGCGTGCGCGCAAGCTGATCTCGCGCGAGTACCAGGACGAGAAGAACCAGCAGCTGTTGCTGATGCTGGACAGTGGCCGGCGCATGCTGGCCAGCGAAGGCGGGCTTTCGCACTTCGACCATGCCTTGAACGCTTCGCTGGTGGTGGCCTACCTGGCGCTGCGCCAGGGCGATGCCGCCGGCCTGTTCGCTGCCGGCGGCGAACGCCGCTGGGTGGCGCCGCAGCGCGGCATGGGCACGGTCGAGCACCTGCTGCGCGCCAGCTACGACCTGCAGCCGCGCGCGGTGGCCACCGATTATCTGGCCGCCGCCACCGAGGTATCGCTGCGCCAGCGCCGGCGTGCGCTGGTGATGCTGGTCAGCAACGTGCGCGACGAGGACATCGAAGACCTGCTGGCGGCGGTGCGCCTGCTGCAGCGGCGCCACCTGGTATGCGTGGCCAGCCTGCGCGAGCGCGAGCTGGACGGCGTGCTGGAGGGCGAAGTGCAGACGCTGGAGGATGCCACCCAGGCCGGTGCAGCGGCGCTGTACCTGCAGCAGCGCGCGAAGGCGCACGACGCGCTGCGCAGCGAAAAGGTCATGGTGCTCGACGTGACCGCCGATGCCCTGCCGGGCGCACTGGTGGAGCGCTACCTGGCGGTGAAGCGCGAAGGGCTGCTTTGATACCAGTGATCGCTCTGGTGGGTGCCAACCTTGGTTGGCACGAAACCCACAGCGCCGACCAAGGTCGGCATCCAGCAACACCGGTTGCCGGCCAGCGGCCGGCATTACCCCTGCAACAACCGCCGCTGCAACCGCTCCACCGCACGCTGCAGCAGCACCCGGTTGCGGGCCAGCTTCATCCACTGCGGCAGGCGCGAAAACATCGAGCCATTGGTGACGCCCGCGCGCTCGCGCAGAGGCGCGGCAGCGTAATCGTGCAGTGCCTGCAGATGGGCCTCGTTGTAGGCCCACAGCACGCCCGCCGCGGTCTTTTCGATCAACCGCAGCGGCATGCCGAAGTGCGGGTCGATCGCCTCATTGCCACGCCACCGCGACAGCGTGACCTCCACCTCGCTGCTGCGTCCGCACTGACTGCAGTCCGCCGCCAGCGTCCGCAACGGCGACGTTGCACGCGCGCGGTGCAGCTCGACGCGGACCCATTTGTGCCCACAGTATCCGCAGGGACGATAGCCGCTGTAGCGCACTGGTCCGACCCAGTCGCCCGCAACACAGCAACCACAGCTGCATCCACTGTCGAGAGATGCGCTGCAGCCCAGGCAGCGGAAACGTCGCGATTCCGACGTCCCCACCACCCAGCCGGGCGTATCGCAGCGATGGCAGCGCACCGCGATCCGGTCCGAATAGCGCCACAGGGCGTGGCCGTCATCCAGATGCCGACCCGGCAGTGGCGCAGGCCGCAGGTCGCGATTGCGCCGCACCGCCATCAGACGTAGATCCGCGTCGGCGCCTCATCGACGATCGCGTGCGGCACGAAGCGCGCACTGTCGCGGGTGATCGCGCTGTCGTCCTCACGGATGCCGATGCCGCAGGCGTGGTCACCGATCACCCAGCTGCCGATCAGCGGGTAGCCGCCTTCGAAGCGGGTGAGCGGATGCGCGCGCTGGATGATCGCCGGGCCGTCGTAGGGGCCGTCACTGCGCTGGGTGCTGCCATCGGCCAGATGCATCTCGATGTTCGCGCCTTCGCGCGAGAACAGCGGCTTGCGCACCCAGCCCGACGCCAGCGTGCTGCCGTCATCGAAATGCGCTTCCAGCAGGTTCGGATGGCCCACGTTGCGCTGCCACAGCAGCGGCAGGATGCCCTTGTTGCTCAGCACCGCCTTCCAGGCCGGCTCCAGCAGCTGCACGCCCGAGCCGGGCAGCGCGCGGCCGAATTCCTCGGCCATCAGGTCTTCCAGTGGATACAGCTTGAACAGGGTGCCGATCACCGAATCATCCAGCGCGGTGAAGCGTCCGTCCTTGGACAGGCCGATATCCTCGATGGCGATGGCCTGGCCATGCAGGCCGGCCTGCGAGGCGCAGTCGCGCAGGTAGTCGACCGTGCCGCGGTCTTCTTCGGAACTGCCCACCGCGCTGAAATACAGCGGCGGTGGCAGCTGCGTGGCCAGTTCGCCGAAACGCTCGACCAACGCCTCGTGGATGGCGTTGAACTGGTCGGCATGCTGCGGCAGGCGACCGGCGTTGCGCTGGTCTTCCAGCCACTGCCACTGGAAGAAACTGGCCTCGAACAGCGAGGTCGGCGTGTCGTAGTTCAGTTCGTACAGCTTGGCCGGGCCGGTGCCGTCATAGGCCAGGTCCAGGCGGCCGTAGAGGTGTGGCTGGCGCTGGCGCCAGCTGTCGGCGATCCAGTCGCGGTAGTGCGACGGAATCGCCAGCTGGTCCATCAGCCGTTCGCTGGCGATGACATCGCCGACCAGGTCCAGCGCCATCTGGTGCAGCTCGGCGCTGGGGTCTTCGATGTCCTGCTCGATCTGGCGCAGGGTGAACGCGTAGTACGCGCTTTCATCCCAGTACGGCTGGCCGTCGATGGTGTGGAAGCGGAAACCCGCCTCTTCCGCGCGCGCCCGCCATTGGGCACGCTCGGCAATCCGGATGCGCTGCATGGGTCGATCAGCCGCCGTAGCTGCCGCTGGTGCTGCGGCGCGCGCTGGTGTTGCCGAAGCCACCACGGCTGGCAGTGACCGCACGGTTCGGCTCGCTGGTGACCGGGGCCAGGCCGGCCTTGCCGGCGCCGATGCCGCTGGCGGTGTTCAGGCCGCCGCTGCCGCCCGGAGCCGGGCGCGCCCAGCCGGCGCTCTTGTCCTGGTAGGCCGGCGACGCCGCCGGCGCCTGCGGGGCCAGGCCACCGCGGTTGCTCAGCATCTGCGACATGAAGAAGCCCATCATCATCGGGCCGATGAACGAGGTACCGGCCGAGGTGTGCTGCTGCACGCACTGTTCCGGCTTGTAGTCCTTCTCGCAGGCTTCCTTGCTGGCGTACTTCGGCGCGGCATCGGCGGCCTGCTTCTGCGCTTCGGCAAAGGCATTGCGGCACGACGACGGATCGCCGGTGGCCTCGGTGCAGGCCTCAACCGAGGTGTACAGGCCTTCCTGCACCTTCACCTCCGGCTCCTTCTGGCAGGCGGTGAACAGCAGCGGCGCGGCGCTCATCAGCAGCAGCGCGGTGGTGCGGGAACGTTTCATGGCCTCATGCCCTGTCGACGGATCAATGCCCCAATGATGCCAAATCCTGACCAGCAACCGGAATCGGCAAAGTCCGAAAGATGAACGGACTTTCATTTTCGTCATTCCCCATCATCCACGCATGGCGTGGATCTACCGTGTCGACCAAGGTCGACACCTACCAGGAGCAGAGCGCCGGCCCCGACAGATCGCAGGAAACTGTCGAAGGCGGGGTGGGTCCGGTTGCGGGGGCGTGATCCGGTGGTTGCAGCAGCAACCGAAAAAATTGGCCATGATCAGGCGACCCCCACGTCGTACGGCCCGCCCGTTCCGCCAGCCATGCCCGAATACCGTTCCCGCACCTCCACCGCCGGCCGCAACATGGCCGGCGCCCGCGCCTGTGGCGTGCCACCGGCATGAAGGATGGCGACTTCCACAAGCCGATCATCGCCATCGCCAACTCCTTCACCCAGTTCGTGCCTGGCCACGTGCACCTGAAGGACCTCGGCCAGCTGGTCGCGCGCGAGATCGAGCAGGTCGGTGGCGTCGCCAAGGAATTCAACACCATCGCCGTGGACGACGGCATCGCGATGGGCCACGACGGCATGCTGTATTCGCTGCCCAGCCGCGAGATCATTGCCGACGCCGTGGAGTACATGGTCAACGCGCATTGCGCCGACGCACTGGTGTGCATCAGCAACTGCGACAAGATCACCCCTGGCATGCTGATGGCCGCGCTGCGCCTGAACATCCCGGTGGTGTTCGTCTCCGGCGGGCCGATGGAAGCGGGCAAGACCAGGCTGTCCGAGCACAAGCTGGATCTGGTCGATGCGATGGTGGTGGCCGCCGATGACAGCGCCTCCGACGAGAAGGTCGCGGCGTTCGAGCGCAGCGCCTGCCCCACCTGCGGTTCCTGCTCGGGCATGTTCACCGCCAACTCGATGAACTGCCTGACCGAAGCGCTGGGCCTGTCGCTGCCCGGTAACGGCACCACGCTGGCCACCCATGCCGACCGCGAAGCGCTGTTCCGCCGCGCCGGCCGCCTGATCGTCGAACTCTGCCACCGCTGGTATGGCGGCGAGGATCCGACGGCACTGCCGCGTGGCATCGCCACCCAGGCCGCGTTCGCCAATGCAATGACCCTGGATATCGCCATGGGCGGCTCCACCAACACCATCCTGCATCTGCTGGCCGCCGCACAGGAAGCGGAGGTCGACTTCGACCTGACCCACATCGACGCGCTGTCGCGGCGCGTACCGCAGCTCTGCAAGGTGGCGCCGAACACGCCGAAGTACCACATCGAGGACGTGCACCGCGCCGGTGGTGTGTTCGGCATCCTGGGTGAACTGGACCGTGCCGGCCTGCTCGATACCACGGTGCCGACCGTGCACAGCGCCAGCCTGGCGGACGCACTGGAACGCTGGGACGTGGTGCGCAGTGACAACGACACCCTGCATACGTTCTTCAAGGCTGGCCCGGCCGGCATCCCCACCCAGGAGGCCTTCAGCCAGGCCACGCGCTGGCCGACGCTGGACGTGGACCGCGCCGAGGGCTGCATCCGCTCGCTGCAGCATGCGTATTCGCTGGAAGGCGGGCTGGCCGTGCTGCGCGGCAACCTGGCCGTGGATGGCTGCGTGGTGAAGACCGCCGGCGTGGACGAGTCGATCCACGTGTTCGAAGGCCCCGCGCGCGTCTACGAAAGCCAGGACGCCGCCGTCGCCGGCATCCTCGCCGACGAGGTGCAGCCGGGCGAGGTGGTGGTGATCCGCTACGAAGGTCCGAAGGGCGGCCCCGGCATGCAGGAAATGCTCTATCCGACCAGCTACCTGAAGTCGAAGGGACTGGGCAAGCAGTGCGCGCTGCTCACCGACGGCCGCTTCTCCGGCGGCACCTCGGGCCTGTCGATCGGCCACGTCTCACCGGAAGCGGCCAGTGGCGGTGTCATCGGCCTTGTGGAAGATGGCGACCGCATCCGCATCGACATCCCCGCCCGCCGCATCGATCTGCTGCTGGACGAGGCCACGCTGGCCCAACGCCGCGCCGACGCTGATGCACGCGGCTGGAAACCGCGTGCGCCGCGCCCGCGCAAGGTCACCAGCGCATTGAAGGCCTACGCCCTGCTCGCCACCAGCGCCGACAAGGGCGCCGTACGCAACACCGCGCTGCTCGGCGATTGATGCCGATCCGGTAGCGCCGGCCGCTGGCCGGCATCTGGAAAAGGGGACGGAGGGGATTAAGTCGTTTGAGGCACAAACGACTTAATCCCCTCCGTCCCCTTTTCTCAGCCGATCACGCGCTTGAACGGGGGCAGCGCGTCGATGATGCGCTTGCCGTAGCGGCGGGTCAGCAGCCGCGAATCGAGGATGATCACGCGGCCGGTGTCGGTGGAAGTGCGGATCAGGCGGCCGGCGAACTGGGTCAGCGTGCGCAGCGCATGCGGAATGGCGATCAGGTTGAAGGCATTCAACCCGCGCCCTTCGAACCACTCGCTGAGGGTGGCGGTCTGCGGGTCGGTCGGCACTGCGAACGGCACCTGGGTGATCACCACCGTGGTGCAGGCTTCGCCGGGCAGGTCGAGGCCTTCGCCGAACGAGTTCAGCCCGAACAGCACCGAGCCCTCACCTGAGGCCACGCGGCGCAGATGCTCGTCGATCAGCCGGGTCTTGGACATCTCGCCCTGCACCAGCACCTGCTTGCGGCGCGGGGCCGACATCAGCCCGGCCACCTTCTCCATCTTCCAGCGCGAGGTGAACAGCACCATCGAGCCTTTGGCCCAGTCCAGCTCGGTATCGAGGTAGCGCGCCACTTCGCGCGGGTGGCCTTCGCGGTCGTCCGGGGTGACCGGGAACTTCGGCACGATCAGCTCGGCCTGGTTGGGCAGGTCGAACGGCGACGACAGCGAGACCATCTCGGCCTCTTCGGGGATGCCGTTGTCGATCGCCAGCGACTGGAAGTCGCCACCGCCGGTCAGCGTCGCCGAGGTCATCACCACCGAGTCCACTTCATCCCACAGCAGCTTGCGCAGCACGTGCGCGGCCGATACCGGCGAGCCGTGCAGCACCAGGTCGCCATCGCGGGTAGCGGTGACCCAGCGCGCCATCGGCGGCGCGCCGTCCTTGTCCTCACGGCGCCAGGCCTGCCACAGGTTGTACTGCTGCTCGATCATTTCCAGCGCCATGCCCAGGTTGCGCTGCAGGCGCTCGCGCGCGGCATCGTCCGGCTTGCCCTTGGCCACCTGCGCGGTGGCGGCGTGCGCCCAGTTGTAGAGGCTGCGGGTATCGTCGGCGAGGGCCTCGATCGGCTCGCGCCAAGCCTCGGGCAGGCGCCCGTTGGCCGCGCGCCACATCGGCTCTTCGTCCGCCGGTGCCGGCATCCACACCCGCTCGATGTGATCGCGGAACGCGCGCAGCTGCTTGGCCACGTTGCTGGCGACTTCGATCGCTTCGTTCGGCAACAGGTTGCCGAGGCGATCCTTGTCGACCGCGCGGTAGGCACCGGCGATCAGGATCTGCAGGCGGCCGGTGCGCTTGGCCATCTCGTCCAGCGCCAGGCTGGCCGCGCCCTGGTCGATCGCCACGTTGCCGATGTGATGGCCTTCGTCCAGCACCAGCAGCATGTCCGACGGCGGCGCGATCAACGGTTGGCCATTGTCGCTGTCGCCGATCGACAGCGCCGACAGCAGCAGCGCGTGGTTGGTGACCACGATCTGTGCGTCGCGCACCGTGTTGCGTGAGCGCAGCACCGCGCACTGCGCCGAATAGGCACAACGACGCCCCGCGCAGCCCGAAGCCGGCGTGGTGATGCGGCTGCGCAGGCCGGGGCTGATGGTCTCCGGTGCGTTGTCGATGTCGCCGTCCCAGCTGCCGCCGGTGAAGGCGTCAGTCAGGCGCTTGGCGATGTCCATCTCGATCGGCGCCAGCGGCCGGTCGAACAGTGGCGCGTCATCCTCGAACATGCCGCCCTGCGATCCCTCGCCCTGCGCCTCGGCGGCATTGCGCGTGCACAGGTAGCGGGTACGGCCCTTGGCCAGCGCCACGGTCGCTTCCAGGCCGGTGGCTTTGAGAAAATTCGGGATATCGCGCTCGACCAGCTGCGACTGCAGGGCCACGGTGCCGGTGCTGATCACCAGCTTCTTCTTGGTGGCCAGCGCGATCGGTACACCTGCGGTGAGGTAGCCCAGGCTCTTGCCGACACCGGTGGGCGCCTCGACCACGCCGACGCCACCGCTTTTCGACAGCGCGCGCGACACCACACCGATCATCTGGCTCTGCGAGCGGCGGGTGGAGAAGCCGGGTGTATTGGCCTGCAGCGTCGTGTACGCCTTGCGGATCGCGTCCTTCAAGGCGTCATCAAGCGTGCGCGGAGCGGCGACGGTTTCGGTCACGCCGGGAATTACCGTGGCTGGATCAGGCCGGTCATTGTCGCATGGCCGGCCACGTTCACTGCTGCTGGCACCCTGAACGGGCCAGCGACGACGCCCGCTGGCGGTCCCGGTCCAGTGGCCGGACCATCCCAGGAGCAGATACGCCGGGCATGGCCCGGCGCTGCCGCTCAGGTGGCCGGGATCGTACGGCTACGCAGCAGGCGCACCAGTGCCCAGACCAGCAGCACCACGCCGATGGCCTCGACCATCGCCAGGGCGAAATGCAGCACGCCGAGGATGGTGCCCATGCCTGAGATGGCGCTGAAGTTGCCACTGCTGACCAGCCACATCGGCAGGACACCCGCCGCCAGGCCGCCCAGGCTGGACAGCAGCAACAGCACCAGGCCGACCAGGGCGCCGGTGCGGGTGGCATCGCGCGGTGCGCCGACCACCCAGACCAGGCCGATGCACAGCGCGATCAGCACCGGCAGGCGCACGCCGACCATGCTCAGCACGGTCACCATCAACGTTGTGCTGTCCATCGATCAGTCCTCGCCGGCCAGCACCGCCGCGCCCTGGCGCAGCGACTGGTAGATCTCGTCGGTCTGAGGGCGCACGCCATGCCACTGCAGGAAGCTCTCGGCCGCCTGTTCGACCAGCATGCCCAGGCCATCCACGGTATTGCGGCAGTTCGCCGCACGCGCCCAGGCCAGGAAAGCGATGGCGGCCTCGCCGTAGTTCAGGTCGACGGCGGTGGTCATTGAATTGACCAGCGACAGCGGCAGCTTGAACTCGACGTCGCGGTCGCGGCCGGCCGAGGTGGCATTGACGATCAGCTCGAAGTCGCCCAGGTCACGCAGGTCTTCCCAGTAGCGGCTGATCGCGCGGCCCGGTTCGCCCATCGCGTCGATCAGTTCATCGGCGCGTTCCGGCGTGCGGTTGACCACCACCAGTTCGGTGATGCCGGCATCAAGGAAGGCCGGGGCGACGCTGCGCGCGGAGCCGCCGGCACCGATCAGCAGCATGCGGCGGCCGCGCAGGTCCAGGCCATGGCGGTCGGTCAGGTCACGCACCAGGCCGATGCCATCGGTGGTATCGCCATGCCAGCGGTCGCCCTTGCGCAGCAGCGTGTTGACCGAGCCGGCACGGCGCGCACGTGCGGTCAGGGTGGTGCACACCGAGAACGCGGCTTCCTTGTGCGGCGAGGTGATGTTGGCGCCGACACCGCCGTCGGCGGCGAAGGCTTCCAGGCCGGCCAGGAACGCATCCGGGACCAGGTCGATCGCACGGTAGTCGATGCTGATGCCTTCCTGGCGACCGAACGTCGCGTGGATCTGCGGCGACTTCGAGTGGGCAACGGGGTGTCCGAAGACGGCGTAACGGTCGGTCATGGAATCCTCAAGCTGGCTAGACTGATGCTCTTTCGTGCACGGACCCGGATGATGCGCATCACCCCGCCCCTGCTGGTGCTTGCCGCCAGTCTACTCTCTGCCCCCGTGGCGATGGCGTTGAACGAGTACGGCATCGAAGGCATGGGCGTGGTCTCGACCCGTGCCGACGAGGGCCGCGCCACGATCAGCGCCGATGGCCAGCGAATCGTTTTCGCCCGCCGCGGCGAAGATGGCTGGGGCCTGTGGGAGGCGCGCGTGGTCGACGGCCGATGGCAGCAGGCGCAGGCACTGCCGGTAGGCGTGGCCGGGGAGGCCCGTGATCCCTACTTCAGCCGTGACGGCCGCTGGCTGCTGTTCGCGGCCGGCCGCGAGGGCAAGCTGGCGCTGTACCGCGCCGCGCTGGCCGCCGATGGCCGGCTGGGCGGCGCGCAGGTCCTGGCTGGCGATGGCGGGCGCCGGGAAGAGCGCGGGCCGGCCCTGAGCGCGGATGGTCAGCGGCTGTTGTTTGCGCGCCAGCAGGGCCGAGGCGCTGGCTGGGACCTGTTCGTGGCGACGCTGGATGCGCAGGGCCTGCGCGGCCCGGCCAGCGCACTGAGCGCGTTGAACAGCGCCGACGACGAGACCGACGGCGACTGGCTGGGCCAGGACGGCGCGGTGGTGTTCAGCCGCGGCAGCGGCACGAGCGCGCAGGTGTGGAGCAGCGGCTGTGCATGGAGCGGCGCGGCGCTGCAGCCGCTGGGGTTGTCGTTCAACCAGGCCGGCGGCTGGACCGGCGCGCCGGTGATCGACAACGCCAAGCCGGGCGAGATGATGGTGGCCAGCAGTGCAGCGAAAGCGCCACGTGCCGGTGGCGTGGATGTGTACCGGTTGGCGGTGCCGAAGGTGGCGGCGGTGCCCGGGTGTATCCGGTAGATCCACGCCATGCGTGGATAGCCGTTTGGTAGATGCCAACCTTGGTTGGCATACGTGAAAGCGCCAACCAAGGTTGGCGACTACCAGTAGATCCACGCCATGCGTGGATGAAACGCCCGGTCAGCGCGACAACACCTTGGCGCGCAACTGCTCGTACTCCACTTCGCTCAACTGGCCGTTGTCCTTGCGCTGGTTCAGCGCGGCCAGTTCGGCCTGCACGCTGTCCGGCAGGGCCTGCTCACGGGCCACGTGGCGGGCGGCGGAGAGCTGCTCCGGCGGGCGCTTGCCCGCGCGCCATGCGGCGATGAAGACACCGACGATGATGGCGCCGAACACCAGCGTACCGGTGCCCCAGATCAGCCATTGCATCCACCCCAGTTCGGGTCCCATCGCGCAGTCCTCCGTCTATCGTGGCGCTATTGTCAGCGCTCGCGCAGCCATCGCGCCACCTGCGGCGCGAAATAGGTCAGCACGCCATCGGCACCGGCCCGCTTGAAGCCCAGCAGCGACTCCAGTACGCAGGCGCGCTCGTCCAGCCAGCCGTTGGCGAAAGCGGCCTTCATCATCGCGTACTCGCCACTGACCTGATAGGCAAAGGTCGGCACGCCGAACGTCTCCTTCACCCGGCGCACCAGGTCCAGGTACGGCATGCCCGGCTTGACCATCACCATGTCGGCGCCCTCTTCCAGGTCCAGCGCGATCTCGCGCAGGGCCTCGTCGCCGTTGGCCGGGTCCATCTGGTAGGTCTTCTTGTCGGCCTTGCCGAGGCTGGCCGCGCTGCCCACCGCATCACGGAACGGGCCGTAGAACGCCGAGGCGTACTTGGCCGAGTAAGCCATGATGCGCACGTTGATGTGATTGTCGGCATCCAGCGCACGACGGATCGCGCCGATGCGGCCGTCCATCATGTCCGACGGCGAAACGATGTCGACGCCGGCCTCGGCGTGCGATACCGACTGCTTGACCAGCGCCTCGACGGTGATGTCGTTCAGCACATAGCCCTTGTCATCGATGATGCCGTCCTGGCCGTGGGTGGTGTACGGGTCCAGCGCCACGTCGGTCATCACCCCCAGCTCCGGGAAGCGCGACTTCAGCGCGCGGATCGCACGCTGCGCCAGGCCGTCCTCGGCCCACGCCGCCGATGCATCCAGCGACTTCAGCGACGGGTCGATCACCGGGAACAGGTCGATCACCGGAATGCCCAGCTCCAGCGCCTCTTCGGCCACCTTCAGCAGTTCTTCGATCGACAGCCGCTCCACGCCCGGCATCGACGGTACTGCGGTGCGGCCGGCCAGTTCGTGCACGAACACCGGGTAGATCAGGTCGTCGGTGGTCAGCGTGTTCTCGCGCATCAGGCGGCGTGAGAACTCGTCATGGCGCATGCGGCGCGGGCGGTAAAGCGGGTGGGACATGGCAGGCTCCGAGGAGAGGCTATTGCAACAGGTAACCCTGCGGCAGCAGGGGTTCGGGCAATGGGCGTTCGCCGAGCGCGTCGAGCTGGTCGATCTCGATCGTGCGCACCAGCGCGTCCAGCGGCAGGTCGTTCGGCTCCAGGCCGAACGGGTCTTCCATTTCTTCGCCCAGCTGGTCCAGGCCGAAGAAGGCATAGGCCAGTACCGCCGACAGCACCGGTGTGCCCCAGCCCAGCGAACTGGCCAGGCCGAACGGCAGCAGCACGCAGAACATCCACGCGCAGCGATGCAGCAGCAGGGTGTAGGCGAACGGCAGCGGGGTGGTGAGGATGCGCTCGCAGCCGGCCTGGATCGACGACATCGCGTGCAGGCGCTCTTCCAGCTGGGTGTAGAGGATCGGGTCGAGCTCACCGGCGCGCAGCGCCTGGGCCAGCTCGGCGGCGATCATCGAGAGCAGCGCGTCGGGCACGTTCTCGCGCTGGCCCAGCTGTTCGCGCTGGCGCTTGTCCAGCCACGGCAGGGCCATCAGCGCCACGATGCGCCCGCGCAGGCGCCCGGCCAGCGCGTGGGCGAACGCGGTGGTGAGGTAGGCGATGCGGCGACGGCGGCCGGTGTCATCGGCCAGCAGCAGGTTCACCTGGCGGGCCAGCGAACGCGATTCGTAGACCAGCTGGCCCCACAGCTTGCGGCCTTCCCACCAGCGCTCGTAGCAGGCGCTGTTGCGGAAGCTGAGGAAGATCGACAGCACCAGGCCGAGCAGGGTGAACGGCGTGACCGACACGCGTTCAATGCCGGTCGGCGGCGCCAGTTCCACCACCGCAGCCACGGCGATGGACAGGATCAGGATGGCCAGCACCTTGGGTGCGATCGCTTTGACGATCGAACCGCGCAGGATGTACAGCAGTTGCCAGCCGTGGGGACGGGGTCGGATGATCATGGGGCAGCCGCGCCGGGCGCGGATTCACAGGCACGCGGGGGGCTCGCGCAGCCCTTCATTGTACGCCCCTGCCCGGCCATGGACCGTGCGCCTGCGACGCCCTGTCGCACCCGGGCGTGGGCTCAGATGACGCCACCACCCAGGCCGAGGCGGAGGATGCCCACCACCACCACGATGCCGTTCAGGACCAGACCGGCCCAGGCCCGGCCACGCTTGCTCGGGTGGGTGAACAGGATGCCCAGCGCGGCGATGACCGCGCCCACCGCAGCGAACGGGATCAGGAACCAGTTGCCCCAGCCGAGCAGTGGAATCAGCGCCAGGATCATCCACAACAGCGCCAGTACGCCCCACAACAGACTGATCACACCCATGCCGCTCTCCCGCAGTTGGTTCCTGCCCCAACCATAGACGTTCCCGCTGCCGCCGCCTACTGCCATTGGCGGGGCTGTCACCCGCACCGTGCTAGCGTGCTGCCGTGCGAGCCCTGGCCCGGGTGTTGGCGCCGATTCAGAGTGGCCCGCCGATGATCGCAACCAGTCCTACAGGGGTCGTGCCATGAACATCCGTTGGGCCGCGTTGGCGGCCATCCTGCTGGTCGCCGCTGGCTGTGCCAGCACCTCCAAGGTGATGCTGGGCCACGCCCGCGCACCGATCGATCCGGCACTGGTGCAGATCTATTCGACTCCGCCGGCCGGTTCCCAGGAAATCGCCCAGCTGGAATCGGCGTCCGCCGTCGGCTTCGGCACCCAGGGCCAGACCGATGCCGCCGTGGCACGCCTGAAGCGTGAGGCCGCCGCGCTCGGCGCCAATGGCGTGGTGTTGATGGGCGTGGGCAGCAGTGGCTCGCCGGTGGGCATGTCGGTCGGCGCCGGTTCGTTCGGGTCGCACGTCGGTGGCGGCGTCGGCATCGGTATTCCGACCACGCAGAAGCGCGCCGCCGGCGTCGCGATCTGGGTGCCGAATCCGGCACCGCCGGCGCGGTTGCCGACACAGGTGATCACCCCGCAGCGGTGACGCAGCAGCGTCAAAGCGGGTAGTGCCGGCCGCTGGCCGGCACATCCCTGCAACAGCCAACACATCGCTCTGGTGGGTGCCAACCTTGGTTGGCACGAACCCACAGCGCCGACCAAGGTCGGCATCTACCAACACCGGTTGCCGGCCAGCGGCCGGCATTACCCGGTGATGCTCAGCGCCTGTACTTCGGCACGAACACCTTGTTCACCGCGTCGGCCAGCTGGTCCGGCGGCAGCAGGCCCTGGTCGAGCAGGAAGTTGTTGAAGGCCAGGCGGTCGAACTTCGCACCCAGCGCCAGCTCGGTCTGCATGCGCAGTTCGAGGATGCGGGTGTAGCCATAGAAGTAGCTGCCCGCCTGGCCGGGCATGCGCACCATGTAGCGGTCCAGTTCCTGGGTGGCCATCGCCTTGGACAGGCCGACCTGCTCCATCAGCACGCGCTCGCCATTGGCGCGGTCGGTGAGGCCGAGGTTGAGCATCGGGTCCAGCATCGCGCGCGCGGCCCGCAGCAGGCGGAACTGCAGGGCGATCATCTGCCCGTCCAGCGGCTCGTACGGCACCATCTCGGCCTCGGCATACAGCGCCCAGCCTTCCACGTTCACCGAATTGAACGCGAACATGGTGCGTGCCAGCGAGATGCCACGCTCGACCATCGCGGTGAACTGCAGCTCGTGGCCGGGGCGGCCTTCATGCGCGCTCAGCGTCCACGCCGCCGCACCGAAGTTGAAATCGTCGTACTGTGCGCCCGGGCCCGCCGCCGGGTTGCCCAGCGGCAGCACGAAGGTGCCCTGCTGCCCGGTGTTGTTGACCAGCGGCGCCGGCAGGAAATGCGGGGCCGGGCTGGCTGCACTCTCGGCAGCCGAACCCAGGCGCATCTGCATGGCGCGCTTGGGCACGTCGACGATGGCGTGCTCGCGGATCAGCGGGTCGATCGCATCGATCACCTTGCGGTAGTGGCCTTCCAGATGATCGTCGGCAATCTTGTCGGCCTTCAGTGCGCGGATCACCGCCACCGGGTCGCTCGGGTCGGCCACCTTCAGGCCCTTGTCCTTCACCACCAGCGGTGCCAGCTGCTGCATCGCCGAGCGGGTTTCCATGAACTCCAGCTGCGCGCGCTGCATCAGCAGCTTCGGGTCGATGTCGATGCCGACCTGCTTGAGCTGGTAGGCGTACAGCGGCGCCGGCAGGCGTGCGTCGGTGCGCGCCTTCGGCAGCACGGTGGTGCGCGTCCAGCTGGCGTAGTCCTTCATCTGCCCGGCCAGTGCCTTCATCGCCTCATCGGCGCCGGCGATCTGGTACTTCTTCAGCAGCGACTCGATGCCGGTGATGTAGGTCTCGACGTTGTCCAGCGACTGCTGCACTTCGATCTTCGTCGGCTGCAGCAGGCTGCTGTCCTTCAGGCGTTCTTCGTAGCGCTGGCGGGCCAGCGTGGTGAAGGCGGTGCCGCCCTGCTGCAGGCCCGCATAGGCCTTGAGGCGGTCGAGCGCCTTGGCCCGGCGCTCGGCCGGCACCTGGTCGGACAGCAGCAGGTTGAGGCCGCTGAACACGGTCTGCGGCGCATCGCTCCACGGCAGCAGGTACTTCTCGTTGAGCTCGCTGCCTTCGATGTTCTGGCTGGCGGCGTGAATCATGATCTCAAGGTCCTGGCGGACATTGGGATCCGTCTCGGTGGCCAGCTTCGCCTTCAGTTCGTCGCGGGCCTTGGCCATCGCGGCGCGGTAGCGCTTGCCGTTGTCCGGACCGAGGTCAGCCACCTTGTCGTCGTAGCCGGGCACGCCGAAGAAGCCGGTCTCTTCCGGCTGGAACGGCCCCTGCGCATCCAGCAGGATCTGCGCCAGCGCATTGCTGCGGGCGACCCAGGCCGGGCTGGCCGGTGTGGCAGCCTTCGCAGGCGGCGCGGCCAGGGCCGGCGGGGCGGACAGCAGCGGGGCGGCAGTCAGGGCCAGGGCAACGGCGAGCGCAATCGGCTTCATGGGACACTCCAGCAAAGGGTTGCCCGCACCCTACGCGCTCACGGCGATGGCGACAATCGGCGGGAAGTCATGGCGGGCTGGTTGTGCAGCCGGGGCTCCGCGGAAGCCTGCCGGCGTAGAGTCGACTGTCAGTCGACTATCGCGCGCAGCGTGGAGGTTTCGCTATCTGATCGAAGAGCAGTCGACTGACAGTCGACTCTACCCAGCCGACGTCCCGCAGTCGCCTGCCCGCGGAGGTCACAACGCGGCGGTCAGCGGGCATTCGCCGCGTTCGCGGCAGGCCTGCAGCTCGCACTCCTGCGCGGCTTCATCATCATCCAGCGCCGTCAGGTCGAAGGTCTGCTTGTTCTCGCCCAGCACGTACATCACCGGGTAATCCCAAACGTCGTCACTGCGGGTGCCCTTCACGAACAGCCGACCGTGCGCGTGCGGACCCTCCAGGGCCACGGTCAGGCCGACATCGCGCTGGCCGTTGATCGCGGTCTGCATGCTGCCCAGTGGCATCGATTCAATATGCAGCGGCTCGCCGAAGGCTTCCACCAGTTCGATGCTGCAGCCCGCGCGACGCAGCGCTTCGCGCATCGGCGGGCTCTCGCGTGCCGCCTCGCTCCAGCGCAACACGCTCCAGGTCACCACGCCACCTGCACCGCCCAGCACCAGCACCACCGTCAACGGCATCGCCCAGCGCCAATGACGGCACCACCAACCGGCTGGCGTCTGTCGGTGGGCGGGAATCGGGGGTGGCAGGGTCATCGGCGGGCTCCTTCCCGGCTGCGGATCAGGGTTTCAGGCAACGTCCCAGGAAGGCTTCGGCCACGCGGTAGCGATGCAGGGCATCGGCGCCGGACAGGCCATGCTTGGCACCCGGGTAGGTCATCAACTCGAACGGCTGCGCACGCTTCTGCAACGCGCTCATCAGGCTGGTTGAATTGGTGAACAGCACGTTGTCGTCGGCCATGCCGTGGATCAGCAGCAGCGGCGAGCGCAGGCCGTCGATATGGGTCAGCACGCGCGCTTCGCGGTAACCCGCTTCATTGCGCGCCGGCAGATCCATGTAGCGTTCGGTGTAGTGGCTGTCGTACAGGCCCCAGTCGGTGACCGGCGCACCGGCCACGCCACAGGCGTACTGGTTCGAGGCCTTGGCCAGCAGCATCAGGGTCATGTAGCCACCGTTGGACCAGCCCTGCACACCGATGCGCGCCGGGTCCACCCACGGTTGCTGCTTCAGCCAGGTCACGCCGCGCAGCTGGTCGGTCACTTCCACCGTGCCCTGCTTGCCGTACAACGCGCCACCGAAGTCGCGGCCACGTCGCGGGGTGCCACGGTTGTCCAGCGAGAACACCACGTAGCCCTGCTGGGCCAGGTACTGGTTGAACAGGTGGTCGCCACGGCCGGGCCAGCTGTTGGTAACGGTCTGGCTGGCCGGACCGCCGTAGACGTACACGGCCACCGGGTAGCGCTTGGACGGATCGAAGCCGGCCGGCTTGATCAGGCTGTAGTTCAGCGGAGTCTTGCCATCGGCAGCCATCAACGTGCCGAACTCGACCGGGCGCTGCGCATCGCGGTAGCGCGCATACGGATGCTTGGGATCGGCCAGGTCGTTCTCGAGCAGGGTGGCGATCTTCTCGCCATTGGCGCGGAACAGTTCGATCTGCGGCGGCGTGGTGCTGTTGGACCAGCTGTCCACATAGACGCTTGCATTGCGGGCGAAGCTGGCGCTGTGCATGCCCGGTGCCTTCGACAGGCGCTGCGGCTCACCGCCCTGCAGCGATACCGCGTAGATCTGGCTTTCGCGCGAGGTCTCGATGCCGGCGCGGAAGTAGGCCTTGCCGGCCTTTTCATCGACCGCCAGCAGCTCGTCCACCGGCCAGTTGCCATGGGTCAACGCGGTGGTCTTGCCCTTGCTGTCGATGCGGTACAGGTGCTGGAAGCCGGTGCGCTCGGATGACCACAGCACGCTGCCGTCTTCAAGGAAGCGCAGGCTGTTGTGCAGCGGCACCCAGGTCGGGCTGGTCTCGTGGGCGAGCACGCGCTGGCGGTTGGAATCGAGCGCCACTTCCACCAGGTCCAGCTGCCTCTGGTCGCGCGACTGGCGCTGGAAGCTCAGGTGCTGCGCATCGCGCCAATCGACGCGGGCCAGATAGATGTCCTGTTCCTTGCCGAGGTCGACCCAACGCGGCTGCGCATCGGCGGCCGGTGCGATCACGCCCAGCTGCACGCGCACGTTGGCATCGCCGGCGGCCGGGTAACGCTGTTCGATCACGTCGGTGCGGTCTGCATAGACCTCGTAGCGCTTCTGCACCGGTACCGGGGATTCGTCGATGCGGGCAAAGGCAATCGCCGAATCGTCCGGCGCCCACCAGTAACCGGTGTGGCGATCCATTTCCTCGTCGGCGACGAACTCGGCCACGCCGTTGCCGATGGTGGTGCTGCCGTCGCGGGTCAGCTGCAGCTGCTGGCCACTGGCCAGGTCGATCACCCACAGGTTGCGGCCGCGGATGAAGCTGACGAAGCCGCCCTTGGGCGACAGCTTGGCGTCGGTGGCGAAGCCTTCACCGTGGGTCAGCTGGCGTACTGCGGCCTGGCCCTGCTGCTTGAGGTCGTACAGGTACAGCTCGCCGCCCAACGGGAACAGCAGGCGCTGCGCGTCCGGCGACCACTGGTAATCGACGATGCCGGTCATCGCGGCGATGCGCTGGCGTTCGCGGCGTGCCTTTTCCTCATCGCTGAGGGTCTCGGTGCCGGGCAGCACTACCTTGGAATCGACCAGCAGGCGGGTCTGACCGCTGCCGATGTCGTAGGTCCACAGGTCCAGCTGGTTGCGGTCGCTGTCCTTGCCGCGCAGGAAACTGACCTGCGAACCGTCCGGCGCCACCTTCGGCTTCATCAGGGTCGGGCCGGACAACGGCAGCGGGCCGGTGATGGCTTCCAGGGTCAGCTTTTCAGCGTGGGCGGCGGTTGTGGTGGCGAGCATGAGGGCGAGCGAAGCGAACAGGTGGCGCATGGAGGATCCCGGCAAACGGCAGGTCCACCCCGGCTCGGGGCACGGGGTGGTCGTTCCCCATCCTAACCAAGCCCGTGCAGGAAGGCAGCATGACCTTCTGCCCATACGCGGTGCCGACCGACGGTCGGCACCCATCTTCAGCTGCCCGGGTCAACGCTGGCCGAACAGGTGCCTGCGCTCTTCGTCGCTGAGCGGCTTGCCGGCGTTCGGGTTCACCTGCTGGCGCAGGGCATACGCGCGCTGGGTGGCCGGGCGCGCGGCAATCGTCTCGTGCCAGCGCTTGAGGTTCGGGAAGGCGGCGAAGTCCACCGGCAGCTTGTCGTAGGCCCCGACCCACGGGTAGCTGGCCATGTCGGCGATGGTGTATTCGTCACCGGCCAGGAAGGCATGCTGGGCCAGTCGCTTGTCCATCACGCCGTGCAGGCGGCGCACTTCGTTGTCGTAGCGCTCGATGGCGTACGGGATCTTCTCCGGCGCGTAGACGTTGAAGTGGCCCATCTGGCCGCTCATGGGACCTAGGCCCGCCATCTGCCAGAACAGCCATTCCAGCGTGGTGACGCGGCCGCGCGGGTCGCTGGGCAGGAACTGGCCGGTCTTTTCGGCCAGGTACAGCAGGATCGCGCCGGACTCGAACACGCTCTGCGAGGCGCCGCCATCGGCCGGGGCATGGTCGACGATGGCCGGCATCTTGTTGTTGGGGGAGATGGCGAGGAATTCCGGCTTGAACTGGTCGCCCGAGCCGATGTTGACCGGGTGGATGCGGTAGTCCAGGCCGGTTTCCTCCAGCAGCAGGGTCACTTTGTGGCCGTTCGGGGTGGGCCAGTAATACAGGTCGATCATGGCGTCGGCTCGAGGTGCGGAAAGGAACCTGAAGTCTAGTGCGTGAGTTGGGTTGGCACCGTCATGGCGGGCCGGTAACCTCGCCTCTCCCCCGCAACGCAGCATCCCTCGCATGAGTGCAAACCGCCCGCCGCTCTCCCCCTTGTCCACGCTGATCTTCGCCTCGCGCTGGCTGCAGCTGCCGCTGTACCTGGGCCTGATCGTGGCGCAGTGCGTCTATGTGTTCCTGTTCGGCAAGGAACTGTGGCACCTGATCTCGCATTCGGTGTCGATGGGCGAGCAGCAGATCATGCTGATCGTGCTGGGCCTGATCGACGTGGTGATGATCTCCAACCTGCTGGTGATGGTGATCGTCGGTGGCTACGAAACCTTCGTCTCGCGCCTGCGCCTGGAAGGCCACCCGGACCAGCCGGAATGGCTGAGCCACGTCAATGCCAGCGTGCTGAAGGTGAAGCTGGCGATGGCGATCATCGGCATCTCCTCGATCCACCTGCTGAAGACCTTCATCGCCAGCGGTGCGCTGGGCGGTATTCCGCTGTGCACGCCGGAGCAGATGAGCGTGGCCGCGGCCAACATCGGTGTCGCTCGCTGCTCGATGCTGACCCAGGACGGCGTGCTGTGGCAGACCATCATCCACTGCGTGTTCATCCTGTCGGCGATCGGCATTGCCTGGACCGACAAGCTGATGTCCAACAGCCACAGCAGATCGCACGACAAGGCGCACGACCACTGAGGTCGGCGCCACCAGCGGCTTGACCGCCGCTGCGCCGTCCCGGCCCCTGCCCCTTGTACGCGGCGGTGGCCGGGATGCTAGATTGCACCCTCGCCGTTGCCGGCGGTGGCGTCGGGAAACGTCACCCTGCCGTGCCCGGACCGCAGGTCCCGGCCATGCATATCAATGATTTACGTCACGTCGTCTTCTAGAGGGGAGCAGGATGTCGCACGTCTCAACGATCACCGCAGCGCGCCGGTGGCTGCCCGTTGCCCTGGCACTGGCACTGGCCGCCTGCTCGGGCAAGGAAGAAACCGCAGCACCGGCCCCGGCCGCCGCACCCACCGCCGCTGCACCGGCCGCACCGGTGGTCGCCGCCAAGGTGCAGTCGATGGGCACCGAGCAGCTGCGTGAGTCGGCCAGCCAGGCCCTGCGCGAGAACCGCATGTACGCGCCGGCCGGCGACAACGCCATCGAGTACTACCTCGCCCTGCGCGACAAGACCCCGGACGATGCCTCGGTGAAGAGCGCGCTGACCGACCTGCTGCCCTACACCCTGATCGCCGCCGAACAGCACCTGGGCCGCGAGGACTACACCGAAGCGCAGCGCCTGGTGGCACTGATCGAGAAGGTGGATGCCTCCGCGCCGGCGCTGCCGCGCCTGAAGGATGGCCTGGCCAAGGGCGTGCAGAACGCGGCCAAGCGCACCGAAGCCGAAGCCGAGAAGGCGAAGAAGGACGCCGAGGACCGCAGCAAGCAGCAGACCGAGCAGCAGCGCCTGACCGAGCAGCGCGCCAAGGAAGCCGACGCCGCCAAGCAGATTGCCGCGCAGCAGGATGCCGCGCGCCGCGACAACGAGCGCCAGGAGGCCGAGCGCCAGGCCGCCGCCCGTCGTGAGGCCGAGCAGAAGCAGCAGCAGGCCGCCGCGCAGCAGGCCAGCGCCGCACGCCAGGCCGCCGCACCCGCAGCGCCCACCCTGCGCCCGGTCAGCACACCGGCGCCGCGCTATCCGGGCGAAGCCCTGCGTTCGGGAACCTCCGGCGAAGTACTGGTGGAGATCACCGTCGGCACTGACGGCTCGGTGGTGAACGCTCGCGTGCTGCGCGCGACGCCGGGACGCGTGTTCGACCGTGAAGCCCTGAACGCGGTCAAGCGCTGGCGCTTCGAGCCGGTCAGCGCGCCGGTGACCACCCGCCGTACGCTGGTGTTCGCGCCGGGCAACAACTGAACGAAAAAGGGGACGGAGGGGATTAAGTCGTTTCTGCCCCTGCAATGACGCCAAGGCCCGGCATGTCCGGGCCTTGTCCGTTTCAGGCCGCTCCATCGATCAGGCGTTGCAGTGCCGGATCACGCGCTGTCAGCACCTGGAACAGACCCAACGCATGCAGGCCCGGCAGCAGCGCACGCAGGTCGGCTTCGGCAGTGGCGCGCGCGGCGGGATCGCTGGCCGGATCCTGCCAGTCACGAACGCTGGCGAGGAAAGCACCCACACTGCCCTTGCGCACGGTGAGGCCGTTCACCTGCACGTCGTTCTGATGGTCGGGAAGAATGTCCTGTGGCTGCATGGGGAAGCGCTCCGTTGAGGTGGGCTCCAGTTTCGGGGCACGGACGCGACGCTTCTGCCGTATAACTGCCAATGGATATGGCAGATCAGACAACTCCTCCATTGCTCGACCCCGCGTTGGCCGATGCCGCCGACGGGCCGGTGTTGCTGGCGGCCCGGCTGCACCAGCTCGGCAAGCGTCGCACGGCCCGCCACCGGCATGCCCGTGGGCAGCTGCTGGGTGCGCATCAGGGGCTGCTGCGGATCGCCGCCGACGACCTGCACTGGCTGCTGCCCGCAGGTCACGTCGCCTGGATACCGCCATTGCTACCCCACGCACTGCTGGGCGCAGACGGGTTCGATGGCTGGAGCCTGTACTTCAACGCCGAGGCCTGCCTGGGTCTGCCCACCACACCGCGCATTTTCCAGCCCGATGCACTGCTGCAGGCGGCAACAACACGTGCGCTGTGGTGGCCCCACCCGCCACTGGATGCTGCGCAGGCACGACTGGCCGGTGTGATCGCCGATGAGATTGCCGCCAGCACGCCCCTGCCGCTTGCCCTGCCACAACCGCGTGACCGGCGACTGCAGAAGATCGCTTCGGTGCTGGTGCGTTGGCCGGACGACCTGCGCGGTGTCGAGGCGTGGGCGGCCACCAGCGGGCTGTCCAGCCGCAGTCTCGCCCGCCGTTGGCAGGCCGAAACAGGCATGACCTTGAGCCAGTGGCGGCAACGCCTACGCGTACTGCTGGCACTGCCACGCCTGCTGGCGGGTGAGCCGGTGATCAGCGTCGCCCTGTCGATGGGCTACGAGACGCCCAGTTCCTTCATCAACGTGTTCAAGCGTGAGATGGGAGTGACGCCTGCGCGGTATGGAAAAGGGGACGGAGGGGATTAAGTCGCTTCTGCCCTACCCCACACCTTCTCGCGGCATCACCTGATGTCCACCGCAGCCACGTTGGCGGCAGGCTGGTGGTTCCTTGAATCCCTGAACTCCCATGCCTCGACAAGCACGCCTGATGTTGGCCGGCCAGCCGTACCACGTGACCCAGCGCGGTGTGAACAAGGGGGCGATCTTCGTTGACGATATCGACCGCCAGCTGTTTCTGCACCTGTTGCACAGTGCGTTTCTGAAGCATCAGGTCGCGCTACATGCCTACGTATTGATGGGCAATCACGTCCATCTGTTGGCCACACCTTCCACGGGTGTGGGCCTAGCCAATGCGATGCGGATGCAGGGCAACAACTACGTCCAGGCCTTCAATCAGCGACATGGGCGCAGCGGACCGCTCTGGCAGGGCCGCTTCCATTCTTCAATGGTGGACAGCGACGCCTATCTGCTCAGCGTCTATCGCTACATCGAACTCAATCCGGTTCGTGCAGGGATGACAGCCGGCCCGGAAGATCACCCATGGTCGAGCGTGCACGGAAACCTGCAGCGACGGCACGATCCGATGCTGACAGAGCACCCTGCGTTTCAGGCACTGGCCGCGAGCAAGCGACAGCGGGCGACGCTCTATGGGCAGTTCCTGCGGGATCTGAATGCGTCCGCTGACCTGCAGGCAATCCGTGCTCACAGTGCTGCGCAGCATCCATTGGGAAGTACAGCGTACCTGCGGATGGTGGAGCAGACACTTGGACGACCTGCGATGCTGCGCAAGCGGGGCGCCCGCGCAAAGAGGGGACGGGAGGGCTGGAAACGACTTAATCCCCTCCGTCCCCTTTTTTGCATGTCAGCCAGAGATGGCCAGACGCTCGTTGTGATAACGGCGCACGGCGGCGAACCACAGCACGGCGGCCAGGCCGAGGCTGGCGCCGAGGTAGATGGCCCAGACCGCCGGTGTGATGGTCTCGTGGCGGATCACCTTCAGCAGCATCTGGTTCTGCGACAGGAACGGCACGGCGTACTGCCACAGCTGGCTCTTCACCGGGTAGGCAATCAGCGCATAGCCCGGCAGCATCGGCAGCAGCATCAACCAGGTCATGTGGCTCTGCGCTTCCTTCATGCTCTTGGCGGCTGCGGCCAGGAAGGTCAGCAGCGAGGTGCCGATCAGCAGCATCGGCAGCATCACCAGCAGCATCTGCACCATCGCCATGATGTTCATGTTGAGCTGGCGGCCGATGTTGCCGGGGGCGATCTGCGCGCTCACCTTGAACGCGGCCAGGGTCAACAGCAGCGACGCAAAGCCGACCATGCAGGCGGCGGCGATCTTGCCGCTGACAATGGCGCTGCGCGACCCCGGCGTGGCCAGCAGCGGCTCCAGCGACTGCCGCTCACGCTCGCCGGCGGTGGTGTCCATCACCAGGTAGGCACCACCGAGGAACGAGGTGAGGGTCAGCAGGATCGGCAACAACGCCGACAGCATCAGGCCACGCTTGGCTTCGGCACTGGCCATGTCCTGGCTGGCCACGTCCAGTGGCCGTGCGACCTGGGCGTCGATGCCCCGCGCCATCAGCCGCAGCGCCCCCACCTGCCCGTTGTACGTGGCCAACGCCGCCTGCAGGCGCGCAGTGGGCACCTCGGCGGCGCGTCGTGTGCTGTCACTGATCACCTCCACCAGCGCCGGCTTGCCATCGGCCCAGTCCCTGCCGAAGTCCGGGCTGATGCGCAGCGCCACGTCGATGTCCTGCGAACGGATGGCCTCGGCCAGGTCCTTCGGCGCAGCAGCGGCATTCAGGCCCTGAGCAGCCAGGAAGCGCACCAGGTTCGGCGCATGTTCGGCGCCGATGGTGGGAATCTGCAGCGGCTGCTCGATCTGCGTGCGCACGCGGCTTTCGGACAGCTTGCCCATGCCCAGGATCAGCAGCGGGTACAGCAGCGGCCCGAACAGCAGGGTCAGCGCCAGCGTACGGCGGTCGCGCGACAGGTCACGCAGCTCCTTGCGCATCACCGTCATCAGGGTCGACATCATGCTCATGCGTGCAGGCCCTCTTCGCTGCCGATCAATTTCACGAACGCATCCTCCAGGTTGGATTCGCCGGACTGCGCGCGCAGTTCATCGGCGCTGCCGGCGGCCATCACCGTGCCTTTGGCGATGATCACGATGTGATCGCACAGCGCGGCCACCTCCTGCATGATGTGGCTGGACAGGATCACGCAGCGGCCTTCTTCGCGCAGACCCAGCAGGAAGCGGCGCAGTGCGCGCGTGGTCATCACGTCCAGGCCGTTGGTCGGTTCATCGAGAATGACGTTGCGCGGATCGTGCACCAGCGCGCGGGCAATCGCGGTCTTGGTGCGCTGGCCCTGCGAGAAGCCATCGGTCTGGCGGTCGAGGATGTCACCCATGTCCAGCGCGTGCGACAGCACCTCGATGCGCTCTCGGATGCGCTCGGCCGAAAGTCCATGCAGTTCGCCGAAGTAAGCGATGTTCTCGCGCGCGGTCAGGCGCTTGTAGACGCCACGCGCATCGGGCAGCACGCCGAGATGGCGACGCACTTCCACCGGATTGCGCGCAGCGTCCACACCATCGACGCTGATGCTGCCCTGGTCGGGCGTCATCAGCGTGTACAGCATGCGCATGGTGGTGGTCTTGCCGGCGCCATTGGGCCCCAGCAGACCGGTGATGCGACCATCCTCGGCGCGGAAGCAACGTTGGCGACCGCCTGGATGCGGCCCGTGCGGGTGTCGAAGGCCTTGTGCAGGTTGTCGGCGACGATCATGGTTCCCATCCGTTGAACGAGGTGAACGCCGGCACGTAGCTCAGCGTGTCCAGGCAGCCGGCATCCAGCGCCTTGGCATCGGTCGTGTCGATGAACTGGCCGAGCAGGCGCGGCATGCAACCGGCGGTCAGTGTGCCGTGGCCCTGGCCGCGGGCGACCAGCGCGCGTCCATTGGGCAGGCCCTTGAGGACCTGCTCGGCATAGCGCGGCGGGGTCACCGGGTCCAGTTCACCAGACAACAGCAGCGCCGGTACGTCACTGCGCAGCGGCACGGCATTGGCTGCCGGTGCCGGCCGGTGCGGCCATGCCGGGCAGGCGGCAAAGAAGGAACTTGCCACGTCGTTGCCGAACAGGCGCCCGGGGTCCTCGGCCGGCGCCTGGTAGCGCGGCGCATCTTCGCTGCAGATCACCGACCAATGCATGCCACGGTTGATCTGGAAATCCATGCTGCGGTTCGCACCGCGCGCCAGCGAGGCGAGCGGTGCGTAGCGGCCGTGCGCGGCTTCATCAAGAACCAGCGGCAGCAATGAGGCGTATTGGGGTACATAGGAAAACGCAAAAGCCAGGCCCACAACGCTGTCCGGTGTCAGCACATCCTTCCGGGTGTCGTAGGTGCCGGGATCGCGATACTCGACCGGAACCGGTGCACGGCGCAGGGTCTCGACCACGCTGCGCAGCTGCGCACGGGTATCGGTCGGGAAGCGCTTGCCGCAGGCAGCGTCCTTGCGGCACTGCGCCGACTGCAGGGCGATCGCGTCTTCGAACGTCCTGGCGAAATCGCCGCCCACCACCAGCTCATTCGGCACCACGCCATCGATGACGATGCTGCGGGTGTGCTGTGGATAGGTACCCGCATAGCGCTGGGCCACGCGGGTACCGTAGGACGCACCGATCAGATTGACCCGGTCCACGCCCAAGGCCTGGCGGACCGCGTCCAGGTCGGCAATGGCTTCGGTGGTGGTGTAGAAGCGTGCGTCCGCACGTCCCTGCAGGGAAGCCGCGCATCGCTGGGCATAGTCGCGCAGCAAGGCCTCGGAGGGCGCCGCGTCCTCGTCCATCGGCAGTTCCTTTCCATCCGCGCCGAGGCAGCTGAGCGGGTTGGAGCCGCCGGTGCCGCGCTGGTCGACCAGGAAGATGTCCCGCTGCTTGCGCACCTGGCGCAGCGCGGTATCGACAATGACGGCCACTTCGCTGGCGGCCTGGCCGGGGCCACCGGCCAGGAAGAACACCGGGTCGGGCTGGCTGGAGCCGCTGCTGCCCGACTCCAGCCAGGCGATGCGCAGGCCGATGCGCCGGCCAGCGGGCTGGGCCCGGTCCTCCGGCACCTGCAGGGTGGCGCACTGCGCTTCCACGTTGGCATTGGCACCTACCGTGGACAGCGTGCAGGGCTGGAAGTCGATCGTGCCGAAACGGCGGCTGGGTGCATCGCTGGCGCCTTCGGCGCCGGGTGACGGTGACTGGCTGCAACCGGCAAGCATCAGGCTGGCCAACACTGCGGCCAACGCGAGGTGGTGTCTTTGCATCGTGCTCGTTTCCCCTGGAGGACGTTCCTGGCAACCACGACGGGCTGCCGCGGAAGATGTGACTCAACTTACACGGGCACGGCGTCGTCGGCGATGGGCAGACGCGAAATCTCCGCCGGCGTGGCGCAGGCCAGGCGATCGCGGCCCGCGGCCTTGGCCCGGTACAGCGCCGCGTCCGCCGCTGCCAGCAGCGTGGACAGCTCGCCCTGGCCGTCGTCCATCGCCAGGCCGATGCTGGCAGTGAACGTCACCGGCCCGGTGGCCAGCCGCGCCGGGTTCTGCTGCAGGGCGGTACGGATCGTCGCAGCCCGCGCCATCGCTTCAGCCTGCGTGCTTCCGGCCAGCACCAGCACGAACTCCTCGCCACCATAGCGGCCCAGCAACGTGTCACGGCCCTGCAAACCGTGCTGCAGCACCGCAGCGAAGTGGCGCAGTACCTCGTCTCCGGCCAGATGGCCCCAGCGGTCGTTGATCTGCTTGAAGTGATCGACGTCGATCAGCAGCAGGGCCAGTGGCCGGCCCTGCCGGCGCAGCCGCTGCAACTGCACCTGGCCATCGGCCAGCACCGCGCTGCGGTTGAGCAGCCCGGTCAGGCCGTCTGTGCGCGCCGCACGCCGCAGATCGACCAGCATGCGTTCGACCAGCAGCAGCACCATCGCAAAGCATCGCGCCAGTTCCAGCATCACACCGGCAATGTAGGTGACGAACATCGGCGTGCCGGTGCGCATGATGTCCTCACCGGCATCGGGTGCCACCGGCAGGAACAGGCGCACCGCGTACAGGGCCGCCTCGGCCAGGAACACCACCGCCGCCAGACGGCAGCTGGTGCGCTGCTGCACGGGGGCATGCCGCAGCAGCAGCCACGCGATCCAGCCATCAACCAGCAGCGTGAACACACTGAACACCTGCAGGCGCACGCCCAGGTCCGGCCACAGCACCAGGAAGGCGAAGATGCAGGCCATGAACACGGCTGCCATCAGCAACGGCCGCCACAGCGGCAGCGGTTGTTCCAGATGCAGCGCCACGCCACGCAGCATCAGCAGCGCGCAGCCGGCCATCGCCGCATTCCCGGCCAGTATGGCCGGCGCCAACGGCAGGTAGGGTCGCAGCGCCAGCAGGGTCACGCCCAGGGTCAGCAGCCACAGGCTTGCGGTCCACAGGCGCAGCACCGGTTGCCCGCGCAACACCACCAGCAACAACGAGAACCCCACGGCAATGCCGATGCAGAGCAGGAAGCCAAGCACGGTGAGGGTGGGGAAATCCAGGGACATGCGACGCTCATCGGCTGGGGCGGCGCGCGCATCTTAGCGCCTTGTGCTGCGGTCCCCGTGGCGCTGCCTGGCCCGATGAAGATGCGGGGTCCGAAAACGGCGAGCACGGCGGCCGGCGCATGCGCAGAATCCTCGGAAAACCAAGGAGACGCCCATGCATGCGTGGTACCTCGGTGGCATCGACCACCGCCCGTTCCTGCACCTGTTCGAGAAGAGCGACACCGCGCTGGCCGCGCTGGGCATCCAGCGTCGCTGGGCCGGCGAAACAGGAGGACACCCCTGCCGGGTCAGCCTGAGCGATCCACCCAGTGGCAGCGAGCTGCTGCTGTTGTCCCATGTGCACCTGCCCCTGCACTCGCCGTATCACGCCTCGGGCCCGATCTTCGTACAGCGTGGCGTGACCCGTTGCGTGCTGCCGCCAGGCGAGGTGCCCCCGTATGTGCAGCGCCGGATGATCTCGTTGCGCGCCTATGACCAGGCTGCATTGATGCTGGCCGCCGAGATCAGTGCAGGCACGGATGTCGGCGCTCGGCTGGACGCGCTGTTTGCCGACCCTGCCGTGGCCTTCGTGCAGCTGCACAACGCGGCCCACGGCTGCTTCTCATGCCAGGCGGATCGCGTCGGCATGGCGCCGACATAGCCGGATCTCCACGACGTGATCGTTGCCACGCCGAACACGTGATCGCCAGCGCATCCGTTCAGTCCCACGTGAAGCCCGCGGGAAGGGCTTCACACCCACAGTCACGGATCAGCATTTCCATGGTTCCGCACCCGGCATCGCAACTCGATACTCGCCATGGTGCCGCCGAAAGTCCGCCGCGCAGCGCAACTCTGCGGTCACCGCTCTCTTTCGACGACCACAAGGAAGCGCCATGTCATTCCAATCCACACCGCTGCTGCTGGCTACTTCATTGGCCGCCGCTGGCCTGTTGCTGGCCGGCGATGCTTTTGCCCACGGCACCATGACCACGCCGGTCAGCCGCGTCTATGCCTGTTTCCAGGGCAATCCCGAGAACCCGACGAACCCGGCCTGTGCAGCCGCCAAGACTGTCGGCGGATCGCAGGCGTTCTACGACTGGAACGGCATCAACCAGGCCAATGCCAACGGCAACCACCAGGCCGTGGTGCCCGACGGCAAGCTGTGCAGCGGCAACAACCCGACCTTCCGCGGCCTGGACGTGAACCGCAGTGACTGGCAGACCACGCCGATCCAGGCCGATGCCAATGGCAAGTTCACCTTCGTGTTCAAGGCGACCGCGCCGCACGCCACGCGCGACTGGCGCTTCTTCGTCACCCGCGACGGCTGGCAACCAGGCAGCCCGTTGCGTTGGGCCGACCTGCAGGAGTTCTGCACGCTGGGCAATACACCGCTCTCTGCCGATGGCACCTACAAGCTGCAGTGCACGCTGCCGCAGCGCACCGGCCAGCATGTGATCTACAACACCTGGCAGCGCTCGGATTCGACCGAAGCGTTCTACACCTGCATGGACGTACGCTTTGAAGGCGGCGGCGGTGGTACGACGCCGGCACCGCAATGGCAGGATGCCGGCCCGGTCACCGCCCGCGGTGAATTGCCGGTGGGTACGACGCTGGCACTGCGCGTGTTCAATGCCAACGGCAACGATGTCGAACGTGTGGAAGCGACGCTGGCCAGCGGCCAGACCTCGGCCGCGCAGTGGCCCTTGGCGCTGGCGCGCAAGGTCAATGCCAGTGCCCAGCATGCGCGCGTGGGCGTGCTTGCCAATGGCGTGATCACGCCGGCGGCGTCGGCCACCGACAATCGCGTGTACTTGAAGGACGGCAACCGCTTCCAGCTCGACACCAAGGTGCCGGACCCGGGTACGCCATCGCCGGGCGGTGATTTCGACCACGTGTACCCGACGGGCATCGGCAGCTATGTGCCGGGCCAGACCGTGGTGAAGAGCAGCGACGGCAAGCTGTATGCCTGCCGCCCGTTCCCGGAAGGTGCGTGGTGCAACGTCAATGCCGAGGCGTACCGCCCGGGTGTGGGTGCGGCCTGGCGCGATGCGTGGGTGCCGTATTGAGATGCCATGCCGGGAACGGCGGAAGAACGCCGTTCCCGGCACAGTGTGAGTTTCATCTCAGCAAGGCAAACGCACTGTCCCCTTTCAAACTATTCCTATGGCGATAGGGGGGGGCACGTTCCGAAACTCCGAGGGGTTCCATCACCCTCAGGAGATTCTCCATGCATTTGTCCCGGCGAGCCGTCCTCGCACTCTCCGTTGTCGCAGGCGTAGCCGTTTCTGGCGGTGCTTTCGCACACGGCACTCTGTCCAAGCCGTCCAGCCGCGTCTATGCCTGTTACCAGGGCAACCCCGAGAACCCGACCAATCCGGCGTGTGCCGCCGCCAAGGCCATCGGTGGCGCACAGCCGTTCTATGACTGGGCCGGCGTCAACCAGGCCAACGCCAACGGCAACCATCAAGCGGTGGTTCCAGATGGCGAGCTGTGCAGCGGCGGCAACAGCAAGTACCGCGGCCTCGATCTGAACCGCAGTGACTGGCCGACCTCGCCGATCCGCGCCGATTCGCGCGGGCGCTACACCTTCGAGTTCAAGGCGCCGGCCCCGCATGCCACCCGCGAGTGGAAGTTCTACGTCACCCGAGACGGTTGGCAGCCGGGCAGCCCGCTGCGCTGGGCCGACCTGCAGGAATTCTGCACGCTGGGCAACGTGCCGGTCTCCGGCGACGTCTACAAGCTGGATTGCCCGCTGCCCAAGCGCAGTGGCCAGCACGTGATCTACAACACCTGGCAGCGCTCGGATTCCGGTGAGGCGTTCTACACCTGCGCGGACGTGCGCTTCGAAGGCGGTGGTGGCATCGAACCGCCGCCGCAGTGGCAGGATGCCGGCCCGGTCACCGCCCGCGGTGCATTGGAAGAAGGCACCACCCTGACGCTGCGCGTGTTCAACGCCCAGGGCAATGATCTGGAGCGCCCGGAGATCACCCTGGCCGCAGGTCAGACCGCTGCGAACCAGTGGCCGCTGGCGCTGGCCCGCAAGGTCAACGCCAGTGCACAGCAGGCGCGCGTGGGCGTGATGAAGAACGGCGTGATCACGCCGGTCGCCTCGGCCACCGAGAACCGTGTCTACCTGAAGCCGGGCAACCTGTTCCAGATCGATACCCGCCTGCCGGATCCGGTCGATCCGCCGCCGGGTGACGACTACGACTTCGTGTATCCGGCCGGTATCGGCAGCTACACGCCGGGCGAAACCGTGGTCAAAGGCACCGACGGCAAGCTCTACGCCTGCCGGCCGTTCCCGGAAGGTGCGTGGTGCAACATCAACGCCGATGCCTATCGCCCGGGCACCGGCTCCGCCTGGCGCGACGCCTGGATCGCGTACTGAGGCAGGCGACCGGGGGCGGCGTGATGCCGCCTCCGGTTCGTGAAGCTGCCGGCCAGCGGCCGGCACTACCCAGGCTTATTTGCTGCTGAAGGACTAAATAACAACGGAAAACTTATTTAAAGCATATAAATCAATTACTTATGCTTGAAATAAGACTTTCGACTTATGTGAGCCTTGTCAATTGATCCTCGAGACTCGCACTGCCTTTAGAGCCTTGCAGATCAGATCAGACACCTCAGCTGGAGAGACACCCAGCGCAGATGCCATTTGGCAGAATTCGAGAACGTCTAGACGACGTGATCCAGACTCTATTGAAGAAATGCGCTGTTGGGGCCACCCCAGATGGGCAGCAAGCTGAGTCTGACTGATGCCCAAGATCTCCCGATGCTCCCGAAGCTTTCCGACCAAACGGAGGTACGGGTTCTGATAGATCGTCTTCGTAGCCATCCGGTCCGCCTCAAGGAGCGGATGGAAATCTATGACCGGGGCACGGCATACATGAAAATCATGTAGACGACATCGTGCCGCCTTGGTAGCATCCGGACTGGTTAATTTGCCGGGGATCGAGTGATCTATGGCCGTAGCCAACAGACCCTCCTTCCTTCGTGGCCCGAGCTCGACTCACTTGTCGTATCGCTTGGTCCTTTCTACACCTGCGCCTGGTGTGCGCTTGAACGCTCCACTTCCGTTAGCGCGCCCGTTTCCTCAGACCCTGCTGTCGCCCAGCAACTCCTGCAATTCCTAAAAAGCGCAGGTGTTGTGACCGGTTCCAGTTCAGGCAACGGAGCCGTTAAGCGCTCTCTCTACGAACCGGTCAGTTGGTCCTACGTCGATGACCTGATTCTTCCTGATGACCTTGATGCAGCGCTCAAGGGGATGCTTGATGCTTGGCGCCCGACGCTTGATAAACACGCAAGACTTTGGATCTGGCGCCAGCTAGCGGATCGAGAGGCAAGCGCCTATCTCACATCATTGCTGCGCCGTCACCGTATCGGAGTGCACCGCGTAGATGAAATCCTGAGAAGTCAGGATGAGGAGTGGACTCGTCTGAGCCTGGGGCGGAAACGATACGTGCTCTGGTCATCTGTAAGGGGAGCAGCGAGCCAGTTCCTTAGTAGCGGTGGCAACGAGGACGCCGCACTAGAAGTGCTTTCCCGAGAGATGCGAAGGAGGACGCGCTGGCTGGTAGTAAAGGCGGCCGCGGGTGAACTTCGAAGAACCGACTATTGCTTCCTTCCTGACACAGGTTGGCGACGACCACTGATGATCGATGTAGCGCTGGAAAGCATACTGAAGATAGGCGATGACTACTGGCTTGCAGCTCCATCCTTGGGCGAAATCTAGTCAAAACAGAGGCCCTCGATTACCCACTTCCCTGGCTCAGCTGAACCAAGAATCACGAGACTTGATAGATGCGTCCAATCATTCTTGCACTGGACCTTGAGGGAACACTTATCTCCAATGCCGTCAGTCAAATACCCCGACCCGGCCTGATGGAGTTCCTAAACTATGCCAGCAGCACCTTCAATCGGATCGTCATGTTCACCTCTGTACCCCAAAAGGTTGTTGCAGAGATTACATCCCTCTTGGTGCTGGAGGGACGCGCTCCCGAATGGTCTCAACATCTCCCATACATCGAATGGGACGGTCCGACGAAGGACCTTCGATTCGTTTCGGCAGAACTTGGCGAGGCACTGTTGCTGGATGATCACGGGGCCTACGTGCATCCCGGCCAACACTTCCTCTGGATTGAAGCCCCTCTCTTCGCTGCACCATATTCTGATGGAGACGAGGGGCTGCAGCTGGTGATCCAGCGTCTTGAGGAGCGCCTCAATCCAGGCAGCACAAAGCCCAAGGCGCGGCCTTAGTGGATGGAGTGTGCCGTGGATGCAATCTTCGGACGCCGCAGTGAGACACCGCCAGCCCCCAATACTCGAGGATTCTGTGCACAGAACTAGCTTGTCTCATCCGTTGCAGATTGCGGGACTTTCCGTCGGTGCCAACGGAGGAACCATAGGCGTTACCTTTGCCCCCGGTAAGCATCAGAAAGTTGCAATGACGGGCTCGTGGTGTAGAGATCTCGAGCTCGATCTAGCGTCCGTCTCAGCTTGGGGATGTCGCCATCTGCTTTCCTTGATTGAACCGTGGGAGTTCGACGATCTCGGGATAGGGTCGCTACCCGAACGCGCGCGCGCTCATGGCCTGCACTGGCATGGTCTTCCGATTCGTGATGGAGAAGCGCCGGATCCTCAGTTCTTGGACGAGTGGACACGACTAGGCCCCGTCCTCACTGACGATTTGCTCCGCGGTGACAAAGTAGTCGTTCATTGCAAAGGAGGGCTTGGCAGAGCGGGCACCGTGGCTTCGATGCTACTGCTCGAGAGCAGATCATGCCTAAGCGCTGAAGAAGCTATGGCCAGAGTTCGGAGTGCTCGTCCCGGAGCCGTGGAAACGGCGGAGCAAGAGCGCTTCCTTCTTCACTGGGCTTCTCGGATGCTCTAGAACCGTGTGCGCTGAAGCATCCGTTCTGAACTCTTGACACGGCACTAATCACGTCCAGACCTGTGAACCTCCCAGTGCCGGATCAGCTTCGCCCCGGTGCTCATCGGTGAATCTGAGAACCCGCGGGGAGGTCAGCAATCAGAGGTTTGAGGGGATCTCCCCACGGCAGGCGTATAAGTAGGGAAGGATGAGGAGATCTCCACATGAATGATCTAGACGATTGGCTGTCCAGAGCCTCGGCAGCTACAAGGCCAGACGGCCATGATCGGGCCACCGATAGCCTGGTCCGACGCCTGTCCCAGGAAGCTTCCCCTTCGCAATGGGCCGGTAAGCGAGAGTTCCGCCGGGCACTCGCATGCGCGGCGCTCGCGGCGGTGCTTACCTGCGGAGGAGTAGGCTCCGCCTTCTTTGTCACCCAGGCACCCTCGCGCCCGACATGGGTCGCGGCCCCAGCTTCCATGTCCCCATACGCTCTACTGGTGGAACGCTGATGGCAATCGGACCCCTCATGAGGCTGCCGCTGGCAACAATCGCTGGCGCCATCATTGGCGTAGTGTGCGCGCTGGCTATCGGCTGGATCTGGCACTCGCTCAATCCTGGGCACAGCGATCTCCATGAACGCCTTCACGCCGTGGTGCCTCTGGACGACTCGGAGAAGCAGATCCTCCAGGCCAAGGAACAGCTGTTCGCAACAAGGCGAGGTGAGATCGAAGCGCGCCTGCGGATTGCCAACCGCCAGCTGGCGGACGCCATCGCGGCTGACCCCAAATGGAACCCCCAGGTGGAACGTGCAAGTCGTGAGGTGGAGCGGGCTGCGGGCGATCTCCAGCGCATCACGCTCGAGCATGTGTTCGAGATGCGCGAGGGCTTGAAACCCGAGCACCGGCCGGCCTACGACAAGGCACTCCTTGAAGCACTTCGCACCGACTCTCCCTGAGCCCCACAAACGTTGTGACCATCGAGGACGACAACAACTGGGCAGTTGAAGCTGCGGCGGGTGATGCTGAGGCCTTCGCTCGCCTGGTCCGCCGTCACTCGCCAGCAATCAAGCAGATGGTTCGAGGCATGGGTCTGCCCGAAACCGACGTCGATGATGTCGTGCAGGAGACATTCGTTGCCGCTTGGCGAGGCCTGTCAGAGTACGATCCGACGCGCTCGGTACTTCCTTGGCTGATGCGTATTGGAATCAACAAGGTTCGTGATACGCAACGGTTTCGACGCGTCCGCCACTTCCTGTTTCGGGCCAAGCCTTTGGATGATGAGGAAGGACGCGCCCTGCATTCCGAGCAGGCCGGGCCAGAGCAGGTTGCCGGTTCTCAGCTTGAGCTCGCAGAAGTAAGAAGGGTTCTCAACACGATCGACCCGAGCCTGCGTGAAGCTCTGGTTCTGACTGCCTTCGTCGGCCTTTCCCAGGTTGAAGCAGCTTCCGCCCTGGGTATCAGTCTCAAAACGATAGAGGGTCGCGTCCTGAGAGCGCGGGCCAAACTGACAGATGCACTGAGCCGCGGGAAATAAATTTTCGCCGGATTCGAGGGGAAGGCCGCGCAGGCCGCGTAGTGCAGAAAGACGGCCGAGATTGCGGCCCCACTGCACCGGATCCTCATGAAACCATCATTGCTTGCCCTGACGGTGATGCTGGCCCTGACCAGTATCTCTGCGGCCTATGCCTCGGACGCCCCGAACTTCAGCGCGTTGCTCGAGCAGAGCAGGGCCCAATCCCCCTTCCTTCAGGAAAAGGGGTTCGACACAGCTGCCGCTGCGGGCGAAGCCCGCCAAGCGCGAGCGCTACGTAACCCCACCATTGATGCCCTCGCAGAGAATCTCAACGCTCCCCCCAGCAATGGCGCGAGCCAGCGGCAGACGACCTACACCATCAGCCAGCCACTCGAGATCTTTGGCCAACGTGGGGCTCGAATCCAGGCGGGAGAGAAAGGGCTGCAGGCGGCCGAAGCTCGCCAGCACCAGGCGCAAGTCGAATTCGCCGCAGCCTTGGCTGTTGCCTACGCGTCTTCCGAAGCTGGGCTGATACGGCGCGACATTGCTGCCGAAGATGTTGATCGCGCCAGAGGCGACCTGAAGGCAGCTCAGGCGCTGGTTGACGCAGGAAAGGAGGCCAGCCTGCGCGTAGCACAAGCCCAGGCAGGCTTGAGCTCAGCAGAAGCGATTGCCGCCTCAAGAGAGGCAGAGGCGGCTGCAGCTCTCGAGCAACTGTCAGTACTGGCGGGAAGAGCGGAACCCTACTCAGGCACGTCCGAGTCACTCCTGGTGCGCGAGTGGGTTGCGCCCGCAATTGCGAACGTCGATTCGGCATCTGTCCTGTCTGCGAAGGCAGACGTCGACGCGAGCGATGCGGTTCTGCGCACTGAACGCTTCAAGCGGGCACCGGACCTGAACCTCACCGCAGGCCGTCGCAACTTCGCCGCCGGTGGGGACGCATTGGTCGTCGGCGTGTCTCTGAGCATCCCATTGTTTGACCGGAACAGTGGCGGGATCAGCGCGGCTCGAGCACGGAGCGACGCCGCCCGTGCTCGATTGGATGCCGCACGCCTCCAGAGCCAGGCGGACCGTGCGACTGCGCTTGCGCGTGTTGACGCCGCCAAGCGAGGACTGATCGCTGCCTCCAAGGGAGAGGAAGCAGCCACGGAAGCCTACCGAATGGCGCGCTTGGGATACGAGGCCGGTAGAACCCCACTGGTTGAGCTGCTGCTTAGCCGTCGCACGCTGACGGACGCGAGGCTGAGCGTGGTGGATGCACGACTCGCACGCGTTGCCGCCTACGCATCGCTCGCCGTGGCCAGCGGTCAGATTGCCTTTGGAGACATGTAGATGAAGAGAAGTATTCCGGCTGTTAACACCCTGACGATGATCGGCGTGGCTACCTTGGCGCTTGGCGCAGGATTTGGCATTGCACGCTTATCCGCCCCTTCAGAGACGGTGGTCGACCCCGCGAAAGACGAAGCCAGCGCCAGTGCGCCGGCGGAGGCGGCTCAGGAAGTCGCGATTCCCAAGGAGTATGTTGCCGCTGCGGGGATCTCGGTGGAGCCCGTCACTTCCGCTCAGGTAGCGGCGAACATCACCGCATCGGGTTCGGTCGTGGCAATCCCCGGTGGTGAGGCCGTCGTGGTGGCACGTGCGGCCGGTAACGTCACCGATGTCATCCGGCAGGTGGGCGACAAGGTGAAGAAGGGCGAAGTGCTGGCACGCGTAGCCAGCCCTGATGGGGCCCGTATTGCGGCTGACCTTCGTGTGGCCAGCGCCAGCCTCTCCCTCGCCGAAAAGAACGTCAAGCGCGATGAGTCGTTGCTCGCACAGGGCGTGTTGGCACGACAAGAGGCCGAGGCGAGTCGCGCCGCTTATCTCACAGCGCAAGCAGAAGCACAACGCGCTGCCCTGGTGGCACGCACCGCCAATGTGGATGGAGGAGGTAGCGTCAACGTCATCAGCCCTATCGATGGAACCATCAGCAGCTCGCAAGTGACTCTGGGCGCTTTCGTCGAGCCGCAGGCCTCCCTCTATAGGGTCACAGGTTCCAATGGCGTGGAGATTCAGGCCTCCGTTCGTGCGGGTGACACCGGTCGGATCAAGGCCGGCGACAGCGCGTCCATTACCCGCTCCGACGGAAGCGTCACCTCAGGCAAGGTCCGTTCAGTTGCTGCCGCCGTAGGTGGGCTGACAAGGGCTGCCACAGTCGTAATCACCCCGAGCGCAGAGGCGAACGGATTGGTTGTGGGTGACGGTGTGCAGGTCCGGCTGGTCACCGCTTCCGGATCGGGTGAGGGGCTGTCTGTCTCGGAAGAGGCGGTCCAGAACATCGACGGAAAAGACGTCCTCTTCGTCAGAACCAGTAAGGGGTTCACTGCACAGCCGGTCTTCATTGGCCTCCGTAGCGGTGGTATGGCGCAGATCCTTTCTGGCGTCACTGCGGGAACCCCGGTTGCTACCCGTAATGCGTTTCTGGTGAAGGCCGAGATGAAAAAGTCGGGCGGAGACGAGTAATGATCGAGCAAGTACTTACGGGTGCCGTACGGCACCGCTGGCTGGTTCTGTTCATCACACTGGTGATTGCGGTGATCGGCGGGTGGCAACTGAACCTGCTACCGATCGACGTGACTCCGGATATCACGAACAAGCAGGTCCAGATCAACACCGTCATCCCGACGCTGAGTCCAGTGGAGGTCGAGAAGCGCGTTACCTACCCGATCGAGACCGCGATGGCAGGACTTCGGGGCGTCGCGAACACCCGGTCGTTCTCGCGCAACGGCTTCAGCCAGGTCACGGTGATCTTCGATGAGAGCGCAGACCTCTACTTCATGCGCCAACAGGTCACCGAGCGACTGACTCAGGCTCGGCCCCAGTTGCCGGAGGGTGCCGAACCGCTGATGGGCCCGGTTTCGACCGGGTTGGGCGAAGTATTCCACTACAGCGTTGAATTCACCCACCCAGATGGCAAAGATGCCCCGCGAAATGATGGTAAGCCTGGCTGGCAAAGCGACGGTTCGTTCCTGACTGATCAGGGGGAACGGCTGACGGACAACATGGCACGTCTGGCCTACTTGCGCACAGTCCAGGACTGGATTGTGCGGCCTCAGCTGCGCACGACGCCGGGCGTAGCAGACGTCGACAGCCTCGGCGGCTACGTCAAGGAGTATGTCGTTGAGCCCAATGCGAGCAAGCTCGCAGAGTACGGGTTCTCCTATACCGACCTAGCCGACGCGTTGCAGGATGCCAACCTGTCGGTCGGAGCAGACTACATCCAGAGGTCGGGCGAGTCCTATCTGGTGCGCGCAGACGCCCGCATCCGCTCCGTGGACGAGATTGCCCGTGCCGTTGTGGGCAATCGCAACGGAGTTCCCGTAACAGTGGGAGACGTCGCACGTGTGGTCGTTGACGGTGAGCTCCGCCGCGGTGCCGCCAGCCGCAATGGCTACGAGACCGTCGTTGGCAGCGCACTCATGCTGGTTGGCGCCAACAGCCGAACTGTGGCGGCCGCAGTGGGTGACAAGCTGCAGGAGATCGGCAAGACCATGCCGCCGGGCGTGAGGATTGTTCCCACGCTGGACCGATCCCAGCTGGTTGTCGCAACGATCAAGACCGTCGCCAAGAACCTGGCCGAAGGCGCTCTTCTAGTCGTGGTCATCCTATTTGCATTGCTCGGAAACTGGCGAGCTGCTGTCATTGCTGCATTGGTGATTCCGTTGTCCCTGCTGATCACCGCGATCGGCATGAACAAGCTCGGGATCTCTGGCAACCTGATGAGTCTGGGTGCGCTCGACTTTGGCCTGATCATCGACGGCGCGGTCATCATCGTCGAGAACGCGCTGCGCCGTTTGGCAGAGCGACAGCATGCACTTGGGCGCCCACTCAATCTATCGGAGCGGCTGCATGAAACGATCGCCTCGTCCAAGGAGATGGTCCGCCCGACCGTGTATGGGCAGGCGGTCATCTTCCTGGTCTTCGTGCCATGCCTGACCTTCCAGGGCGTCGAGGGAAAGATGTTCTCCCCGATGGTAATTACCCTGATGCTGGCGCTGGCCTCTGCATTCGTGCTCTCCCTCACTTTCGTTCCGGCGATGGTGGCGGTCATGCTCAAGGGCCACATTTCCGAGAAAGAAGTACGGGTAGTCGCTGCCACCAAGAGCCGCTATCAGCCGATGCTTCGCAGCGCAATCCGCCAACCCATGCCCTACCTGGCCGGTGGTCTTGGCGTCCTGGTGGCCGGCGTTGTGGCCTTTGGCTTTGTGGGTCGGGAGTTCATGCCCACATTGGATGAGCAGAATCTCAACCTGTCCTCCGTTCGCATCCCGTCCACATCGATCGAGCAGTCCGTCGCCATCGACCTTCCTCTTGAGAAGGCACTGATGACGTTGCCGGAGGTACAGACGGTGTACTCCAAGGCCGGTACCGCAAGCCTGGCCGCAGATCCCATGCCGCCCAACGCGTCCGACAACTACGTGATCCTCAAGCCCAAGGACCAATGGCCGGATGGAGTGAAGACCAAAGAGCAGGTGATCGAGAGGATTCGAGAGAAGACAGCCTTTCTTGTTGGTAACAACTATGACGCCACCCAGCCCATCGAGATGCGCTTCAATGAGCTGATCGGCGGCGTTCGTAGCGACGTTGCAGTCAAGATCTATGGCGAAGACCTGACGGCGCTTGCCGGCAGCGCTGACAAGATTGCGAGCGTCCTCAAGAAGATTCCGGGCGCATCGGATGTCCGTGTGGCGCAAACGGGAGGCTTCCCGACCTTTGACATGGCATTCGACCGGGCCGCGATCGCCCGTTACGGACTGACCGTCAAGGAAGTGGCCGACACAGTGTCTGCTGCGCTGGCAGGTCGCATGGCGGGCCAGATCTTCGAAGGTGATCGGCGCTTCGACGTAGTGGTTCGTCTGCCCCGTGTGGACCGCAGCGATCTCGATGTACTGGGAGCCGTTCCGGTCATGCTGCCGCCAGGCAGTCAGGAAGGCCGTCAGTCTGTTCCGCTTCGTGAATTGGTCAGCTTCCGCTTCACGCAGGGTCTGAACGAAGTCAGCCGCGACAATGGCAAACGTCGAATCTATGTGGAAGCGAATGTGGTCGGGCGTGACCTGGGTAGCTTCGTTGACGACGCCAAGGCGGCTATTGGCCAGCAGGTGCAGTTGCCCACCGGTTCCTGGATCGAATGGGGCGGGCAGTTCCAAAATCTGCAGGCAGCAACGAAGCGACTGGCGATCATTGTGCCTCTCTGCTTCATCCTCATTGCGGCCGTCCTCTACATGGCGATTGGCAACGGTTTGCTGACAGGTACGGTACTGACTGCAGTGCCACTTGCTCTGGCCGGTGGATTCTTCGCATTGGCGTTGAGAGGAATCCCCTTCTCGATCTCAGCCGCTGTGGGCTTCATCGCGGTATCTGGTGTCGCGGTGCTCAACGGCCTGGTTCTGATCTCCGCGATCAAGAAACGCCTGCACGAGGGGCTTCCGCCAGATGAGGCGGTCGAACTGGGTGCAATGGAGCGCGTCAGACCGGTTCTTATGACCGCGCTGGTTGCCTCCCTGGGCTTCGTCCCGATGGCGATTGCAACGGGTACGGGCGCCGAAGTGCAGAAGCCACTGGCTACAGTGGTTATCGGGGGTCTTGCCACGGCAACCGTACTGACGCTGTTCGTGCTGCCTGCGCTGTGCGGGCTGGTACTCCGAAGAACTGCGCGCAGGAAGGCCGCGGGCATTGAAGACCCCCTGCCGGTACCCGAAGTCGATTGAGCACAAGCCCCTTCCACGGCTTCACGTCCTGCCCTACGGATCGGATTACGATCCGCAGGGCAGCGGCGCTTTCCACTGTTCCATCTAGAGGTGAGCCATGATCGAGGTCCTACGCTTTCCAACATTCAGGAACCTGTTCGCTGCGCAGGTTATCGCGCTGATCGGCACGGGCTTGGCTACCGTGGCGCTCTCTCTTTTGGCCTATGACCTGGCGGGGGCTGAGGCGGGCGCTGTGCTAGGTACGGCTCTGGCAATCAAGATGATTGTCTACGTGCTGTTGGCCCCTCTGTCCGGAGCGATCGTCCCGGCAAATCTACGCAAACCGGTGCTTATTGCCCTCGACCTGGTGCGGGCGGGCGCGGCGCTTTGTCTGCCGTTCGTCAACCAGATCTGGCAGGTGTACCTGCTCATTGCCTTGCTGCAGTCGGCCTCGGCGTGCTTCACCCCTCTGTTCCAGTCGACGATCCCGGAAATCCTGAAGGAGGAACGCGACTACACCCGAGCACTGTCCCTGTCGCGCCTGGCCTATGACCTGGAGAGCCTGCTGAGTCCCGCGTTGGCCGCTGCTCTGCTGACGCTGATCAGCTTCCACGGCCTGTTCGCTGGTACGTCCGTAGGCTTCGTGATATCCGCCATGCTGGTGTTCTCAACTGCATTCCCCTTCGTTGCTCCTTCCCTGAGAAAGGACGGTCCCTACGCCCGCGCGATTCGAGGAATGCGGATCTACCTGAAGACGCCCAGGCTGAAAGGGTTGCTTGCCCTTAATCTGTGTGCGGCCGCCGGCGGCGCCATGGTGTTCGTGAACACTGTCGTCGTGGTGCGCAACGTTCTCGGCGGAGCAGAGTCACAGGTGGCATGGGCGCTGGCAGCTTTCGGTGGCGGTTCGATGCTGACGGCGCTTGTCCTCCCCAAGGTTCTCGATCGGGTGGCTGACAGGCGTGTGATGCTCTCCGCAGCCCTTGCAATGTGCATTGTACTTGTGACCCTCAGTCTTACCTGGCTGCTCTCGCCCTCCTCCATAGGTTGGCCCATCGTGCTCGCCGGCTGGGCATTGTTGGGGATGAGCTATGCGGGGCTGGTGACTCCTGGCGGCAGATTGCTGCGACGATCAGCGGAATCCACCGATCTGCCATTCCTGTTCGCAGCGCAGTTCTCTCTCTCCCACGTGTGTTGGCTGATTGCCTACCCTCTGGCGGGAACCGTGGGTGCGAAGTTTGGAATGCCAGTGGCGATCATGGCACTGGCAGTAGTCGGCATCGCCGGATTCGTGTTCGCCTGGAGAATCTGGCCCGCCCATGACCCGGACGAGATTTCCCACGGTCACGACGATCTGGCTGCGGACCATCCCCACTGGGCGGAACACGCCTCTTCCAACGGCAAGCATTCACATCGGTATGTCATCGACGACGTGCACCCTCGTTGGCCTGGATGACGGAAACTTGAACAAGGGGCGCGAGAGGGCATTTTCACCGCTCGCGCCCGACGTTGTCATATCGACTTTGCCAGAACAAGCCTCTAGTCTTTGCCCGTGCGATCCCTTCGTCTACCAACCAGCGTGCTGTTGCGCAGCTGCATCTTCATGATGCTGGTGGCGAGTCTGCTCGTGCGACCCGTCCTGAATCATCTGGGTGAGCTGCACGGCTTGCAGCACATCGTGCAGGCTGCGGTGGAACATGGTCACCCCCATGTTGGGGTGAGTGATGCCGCAGACCGTGATCTTGAACACGCGGTTGGATTGCACAGCCTGTTGCACCAGGCCGATCTGACGGCTTCTGTAGGCATCTTGGCCAGCCTTGCTGGACCCGCTCGAGTTGATCTGAGCGATATCCATCCCTGGCACCAGCCAGCGGCAGAGCTTCAGCATCATCGCTCATCCCTGTTCAGGCCTCCTATCGCCTGAGACCCAGGCATCGTGCTCGCACTGAGCAGAGGCTTGGCAGCGCCCGTCCAGTCAATCCTTACTGGACGTTCGTCGCTGCAAGAAATTATTCATTCGTTCCCCGCCCGGACCCCGCTTACGCGCAGTGATCCGTGTGACGTGCCGTGCGCGCCTTCTGCGCACTCGTAGCACGTTGCGCCGGTTCCCAGTGTCGTAGCGGATAGCTTTGGCGGAGGTCCGCTGACCGCATTCGTAGATCCTCATCATGATCCCCAGTTCTGAATCCGGGACGCTCTCGCGCGTCCTTCTCCAACCCCCACTACTGTCGCACTGGCCGCGAACTCTACTCGCACTGCTTTCCCTGTTCATGCTGCTACTCACAGCTGACGGGGCGTTGGCTCACGCGATCGCCGAAGGCGACAAGGGCTACATCCAGGAAATATCTGGAGTAAATCTGATCGCATTCGCCTATCTGGGCGCGAAACACATGGCCACCGGCTATGACCACATCCTGTTCCTCCTGGGCGTGGTGTTCTTCCTGTACCGGATGAAGCATGTCGCGCTGTATGTGACGCTGTTCGCGATCGGGCACTCCACAACGATGCTGCTGGGTGTGCTGTTCAACGTGGGCATCAACAGCTACCTGATCGACGCAATCATTGGTCTGTCTGTGGTCTACAAGGCCTTGGACAATCTGGGCGCCTACCAGCGTTGGTTCGGCTTCCAGCCAAACACAAAGGTTGCGACGTTGATCTTCGGCCTGTTCCACGGCTTTGGTCTGTCAACCAAGATCATCGAGTACGACATCTCACCCGATGGTCTGTTGCCCAACCTGCTTGCGTTCAACGTCGGCGTGGAGATCGGCCAGATCCTCTCGCTTGGCGCGATTCTGATCGCAATGGGCTACTGGCGCCGCACGCCCAGCTTCTTCAAGCACGCCTACACCGCCAATGCCGCCATGCTCTGCGCCGGATTCATTCTGATCGGCATGCAGCTCACTGGCTACTTCGTTTCCTGACTTTCAAGAGAACTACATCATGTACAACAGTAAGCCCGCCGAAGGCGACCTTCCCACCAGCCGCCAGCTGGGACGCACCACCGCAATTGCCGCCGGCATCGCCATCATCCTCCTGGTTGGAGTGGTGATGCCATCTGAGTACGGAATCGATCCCACTGGTGTTGGTCGGGTACTTGGTCTGAAGGAAATGGGGGAGATCAAGGAACAGCTTGCCGAGGAAGCGGCAGCTGACGCTGCGATGGACGCAAAGGCCGCCGAAGACGAGGCAGCCGCCCTGCTGACGCAGGTGTCCACGCAGAACCGTAAGACCGTTGAAGTTGCTCAGAAGCCTGCCGCGAGTAATGCGGCCACCGCTGCCGAATGGCGGGACGAAGAACAGGTTGTCCTGACGCCGGGCCAGGGCACCGAGATCAAGCTCGTCATGAAGGCGGGCGAGCGCGCCAGCTACCAGTGGTCTGTTGAAGGCGGCGTCGTGAACTTCGACACCCACGGAGACGGCGGCGGTCGAGCGATCAGCTATGAGAAGGGTCGAGGGGAAGCCACCAAGCAGGGGGTGCTCCTGGCTGCCTTCGATGGCAACCACGGATGGTTCTGGCGCAACAGGGGCGAGGAGCCCGTAACGCTTCTGCTCCGCACCGGAGGGGAGTACGAGTTGATCAAGAAGATGTAAACCGCAGCGGTGAGCGGTGGCCGGGTGCGCTTAAGGCCCGGCCACCGCCCTATGTGGGGTATTTCCGATGGGCTGCGCCCAGTTTCGGCCCCTCGACAACCCCAGCCAGCCCCGCTTAAGCTAACCCATATGCGTCTTTCCGCCCGCCACGGCCTTGCCCTCAGGATCAGCTTCTTTGCGCTGATGCTGTTGAGTGTCGTTGCGCGGCCGATGGTGATCCAGCTCAGCGAACTGCACGGATTGGAACATGACATCGCAGCAGCGGTGGATCATGGCCATTCACATGCCGGCGGTGCGGGCGACAATCTGGACCCGGATCACGCCACTGGCGCTCATGCGGTACTGCATCAGGCAGACGCGAGTTTCGCTGGAAGCTTGTTCACGCCCCACGTCTACCTGGCTTCACTACCGCTGGCCGGTGAAGTCCATGCTCTGCGACTTCTGAGGGTGCCTGCAGGGCACCCGGCGTCACCCTTCCGACCTCCGATCGTCTGACGACCCTAGCTGCGCTCTAGCAGCCTGAGCGCGCCTCCCGTGTAGCGGGACGCGGCGCGTCGTTCTGACTTTCTTTCCGGAGGCTTCCGTGAAATTCCGTAGTGTGTGGGCGCTGGCTGTTGCCGGCGCCTGCGGTGTGGCCCTTCCTGGCCACGCCGCCGAAGTGCTGCGCCTGGAGGATGCGGTTGCCCGCGCCCTTGGCACTCACCCAAGCGTGCAGGCAGATGCCGCACAAATAGAGGCGACAAAGAACCGTGCGGCGCGAGAGGGCTTAGCAGCCCCGTTGGTGCTCGGCGGAGAACTGGAGAACGTGGCCGGTAGTGGCAGCGTGCGAGGTATGGACGCTGCCGAGGCAACGTTCCGGGTATCCAAGATTCTGGAACTGGGTGGCAAGCGGGCGGCCCGCCAAGCGCTTGGCGGCGCGGAGGTCGATGCAGCCCAGCGAGAGGCTGATGTGACCCGGGTGGCCATCGCCACACGCACCGCTGGTCGATTCATCGACGTGCTTGCGGCGCAGGAGCATGTCGAGCATGCGGAAGAGCGGATTCGTATGGCCCGCGCGCTCCAGCGAGAGGTGGCCCGCTGGGTCTCTGCGGCACGGAACCCGGACTCAGACCTGAGGGCCGCTGAAATCGCCCTGGCCGATGCAGAGCTCAAGCGTGATCAAGCAGTCCAGCGGTTGGAGGCATCGCGCATGGCGCTTGCGTCTTCCTGGGGCTCTTTCACCGCTGACTTCGACACCGTCGCCGGCGATACAAACATCCTCCCCCCGCTGGATGACTACCAGACGCTGTCCGAACGCCTTCAGAACGCGCCACAGCAACGTGCCTTCGATGCCCAGTCCAGAATTCTTGCCGCGCGCCGCGATGTCGCCGTTTCCAGCGCGAAGCCTGACGTGAGTGTTGGATTTGGACTTCGCCGTCTTGAAGCAACGAAGGACAGTGGCTTGGTCATGTCGATCTCGGTTCCCTTGGGAACCCGGCGTCGATCAGCCTACTCGGTATCCGAAGTCGACTACGAACTGAGTGCGCTCAAGTCACGCCGTGAAGCACAAATGTTGGAGCTCAACCAGGAGCTGTTCGGAGTCTATCAACAGCTGCGCCAAGCGCAGTTGGAGGTCACCTCCGTTCGTGAGCGGCAGCTCCCCAAGGCGGAGCAGGCGATGAATCAGAGCCGTCGTGGCTTCGAGGAGGGTCGATTCTCCTATCTCGCATTGAGCCAGGCGCAGAAGACGCTGTTCGACCTTCGTGAGCGCGAAGTCGAGTCCGCCGCACTCTATCTCCGATTGCTGGTCGAGGCAGATCGCCTCACCGCCTCCGCCCAGGATATCCGCCCATGAATCGTTACGCCCTTCTTATGTTGCTTCCGCTGGCACTGGCCGCCTGTGGCGGTGAAAAGCCGGTTGAGAAAGAAGCCGCAGAGTCCACCGCCGCGGCCGGCGACTACGAGCGCGGCCCCAACCGCGGTCGCATGCTCCGCGATGGTGATTTCGCACTTGAAGTCACCGTCTATGAAACCAACACGCCTCCTCAGTTCCGCCTCTACGCCTATCGAAATGACAAGCCGATCTCACCGAATGAGGTGAAGGCAACAATGCAGTTGAAGCGCCTCGACGGTGAGGTCAATGATTTCACTTTCACCGCCGAAAACGACTATCTCGTGGGGAACGGCGAGGTCGTGGAACCTCATTCTTTCGACGTGAAGGCAGACGCAGTGGTAGGAGGAAAGACACACACCTGGTCCTATCAGTCCTATGAGGGCCGTACCACCATCGAGCCAAGCGCTGCCAAGGATGCGGGTGTGGTGGTGGAAGAGGCTACCGCTGGCACTATCCGCGATACGGTCACGCTGATGGGGAACATCGCGGTCAACACTGGCCGCCAGGCCGCCGTCAAAGCACGATTCCCAGGTATTGTCCGCAGCGTGTCGGTCGAGATGGGCCAACGCGTTTCCGCAGGGCAGACGCTGGCGACGGTTGAAGGCAATGACAGCATGCGCACCTACGCGGTGATTGCTCCCTTCAGCGGCATCGTTCTTGCGCGCAACACCAGTGTTGGTGATGTGGCCGCCGACAACACACTGTTCGACGTTGCCGATCTGTCAGAGGTCTGGGTCGATCTACGAGCTCTGGGCACTGACGCCGAGCGTCTCGCTCCAGGTCAAGCAGTGCGGATCCGTTCCGCCACGGGTGCCTTGGAGACTGAAGGTAGGCTCCAAAGCCTGCTTCCGCTGGCAAGCAGCGGCCAAAGCGTGGTTGCGCGCGTGAGTATCCCCAATGGTGACGGCAAGTGGCGTCCAGGAATGGCTGTCTCGGCCGAGGTCATCATTGCCGAGACACCTGTTCCACTGGCCGTCAAAGAGTCAGGGCTCCAGCGATTTCGCGACTTTACCGTCGTATTTGCGCAGGTGGGCGATACCTATGAGGTGCGCATGCTTGAGCTTGGAAAGCGTGATGGCGAGTGGGCAGAGGTTCTTGGCGGACTGAAGCCCGGAACGCGGTACGTCGCCGAGCAGAGCTATCTGATCCGTGCAGACATCGAGAAGTCTGGCGCCAGCCACGACCACTAAGGATCCATCATGCTAGAGCGAATCATTCGCGCGTCCATCGCGCATAGATGGCTTGTGCTGCTTCTGGTCCTGGCGCTGTCAGGCTTGGGCATCTGGAACTACAGCAAGCTGCCAATCGACGCCGTCCCTGACATCACCAATGTCCAGGTCCAGATCAACACCGAAGCACCGGGCTACTCTCCACTGGAGGCAGAGCAGCGGGTAACGTTCCCCGTCGAGACAGCCTTGGCCGGCTTAGCCAAGCTGGAGTACACGCGGTCCATCTCGCGTTATGGTCTCTCCCAGGTCACCGTTGTATTCGAAGACGGTACCGACATCTACTTCGCGCGGCAGCAGGTGGCCGAGCGCTTGCAGCAAGCCGCATCACAGCTCCCAACTGGGCTGAAGCCAACGCTGGGCCCGGTCGCCACCGGTCTCGGTGAGATCTTCATGTACACCGTGGAAGCCGAGAAGGGTGCTGAAGAGACCTGGACGCCGATGGCGCTTCGTACCCTCCAGGATTGGGTGGTACGCCCCCAGATGCGACATCTGAAAGGTGTTACAGAGGTCAACACCGTCGGTGGCTATGTGCGGCAGTTCCACATCACGCCTGACCCGCGCAAGCTTCAGGCGTACGAGCTGACCATGCAGGATGTGATGGAGGCCGTGGCGCGCAGCAATGCGAACGTGGGTGCCGGCTACATTGAAAAGAGTGGTGAACAGTACCTTGTGCGCGTTCCTGGCCAAGTGGCGGACATGGACGGCCTGCGCAAGATCGTGGTCGCCAATCGCGAGGGGCTGCCGCTTCGCGTCGGTGACCTCGCAGACGTTCACGAGGGCACCGAACTGCGAACGGGTGCAGCGACCAAAGATGGCAAGGAAGTGGTACTTGGTACTGCATTCATGCTCATTGGTGAGAACAGCCGCGAAGTCGCTCAGCGAACCGCTGCCAAGCTGAAGGAGATCGACGAGACGCTTCCAGAAGGTGTCCGCGCGCATGCGGTCTATGACCGTACGGAGCTGGTCGACCGCACCATTGAAACCGTCAAGAAGAACCTACTGGAAGGTGCCCTGCTGGTCATTGCGGTGCTGTTCCTTCTGCTCGGAAATCTTCGCGCCGCACTGATCACGGCCGCGGTCATTCCTTTGACCATGCTGCTGACCATCTCCGGCATGGTCCAGAACCGTGTCTCAGCAAATCTGATGAGCTTGGGTGCGCTGGACTTCGGTCTGATCGTCGACGGCGCGGTCATCATTGTTGAGAACTGTCTGCGCCGCTTCGGCGAGCGTCAGCACGCCCTGGGGCGTCTGTTGACCCGGGATGAGCGCTTTGCTTTGGCCGCCAGCGCCAGTGCCGAGGTGATCAAGCCCAGCTTGTTCGGCTTGTTCATCATTGCCGCCGTCTACATCCCGATCTTTGCGCTCTCCGGCGTGGAAGGAAAGATGTTCCACCCGATGGCCCTGACCGTCGTTATCGCGCTGACTGGTGCGATGGCATTGTCCCTCACGTTCGTTCCCGCTGCGGTTGCTCAGTTTGTCACGGGCAAGGTCTCGGAGAAGGAAACCAAGGCTATGCGGGGCGTAACCAAGCTGTATGGCCCGATGCTGGAGCGGGCAGTCAGTGCTCGCAAACTGGTTGTGGGTGGTGCAGCCGTCCTCACCGTACTGGCGGGTCTTCTGGCCAGTCGCATGGGCACTGAGTTCATTCCGAATCTGGACGAAGGTGATATTGCGCTTCACGCGCTGCGCATTCCCGGCACTAGTCTGACGCAAGCCATCGGCATGCAGCGCCAGCTTGAAGCGACCATCAAGAAGTTCCCCGAGGTGGATGAGGTTGTCGCAAAGATCGGCACAGCAGAGGTAGCGACCGACCCCATGCCACCGTCGGTCGCAGACACCTTCATCATGCTCAAGGATCGCGACCAATGGCCTGATCCCCGCAAGCCAAAGGCGCAGCTCATTGCTGAGCTGGAGAAGGCTGTCCGAGCAATTCCCGGCAACAACTACGAGTTCACCCAGCCCGTGCAGATGCGCATGAACGAGCTGATTGCCGGTGTACGCGCCGAGGTGGCGGTGAAGTTGTACGGTGACGACCTGGATCAGCTGGCGCAGATCGGCAGCCAGATCGAGGACGCCGCAGGTTCCATCCCAGGCGCCGCAGACGTGAAGTTAGAGCAGATCAGTGGTCTGCCTCTTATGACCATCACGCCTGACCTGGGTGCTTTGGCCCGCTATGGCGTTTCGATCGACGAGGTCCAGAAGACCATCTCTGTTGCGCTGGGCGGTGAGGCGGTCGGTCAGGTCTTTGAGGGTGATCGTCGCTTCGACATCGTCGTTCGTCTGCCCGAGAACCTGCGTCAGGACACCCGGACGCTCGCATCGCTACCGGTAGCCGTCGCCGTCGGGGCCAGTTCCGGCGAACAGAGAGCGTTCGTTCCGCTGGGGCAGCTGGCTAAAGTTGAAGTTGCGCCAGGCCCAAACCAGGTCAGTCGCGAGAACGGCAAGCGTCGCGTCGTCATCACCAGCAACGTACGTGGTCGCGACCTTGGTTCGTTCGTAGAGGAGCTGCGAGAGAAGGTTGGTCAGGAGGTGCAGTTGCCGGAAGGCTACTGGATTGAGTATGGCGGTACCTTCGAGCAGCTCATCTCTGCCAGCAAGCGGCTGTCCGTGGTCGTGCCGGTCGTCCTGGTGATGATCTTCGGCTTGCTCTTCATGGCGTTCGGCTCGGGCAAGGATGCTGCCATCGTGTTCAGCGGCGTTCCACTTGCGTTGACCGGTGGCGTGGTGGCTCTGTGGATGCGTGACATACCCCTGTCCATTTCTGCAGGCGTGGGGTTCATCGCGCTGTCGGGCGTCGCCGTGCTCAACGGCCTGGTCATGATCAGCTTCATCAAGAGCCTTAGGGAACAGGGCACTCCCCTGCACCAAGCGGTAACCGAAGGTGCACTGACCCGGCTGCGCCCCGTGCTGATGACGGCCCTGGTTGCCAGCCTGGGCTTCCTGCCAATGGCCCTAAACGTTGGGGCTGGCGCGGAAGTTCAGCGCCCGCTGGCGACGGTCGTTATCGGCGGAATCATCTCCTCCACGCTGCTGACCTTGCTGGTGTTGCCGGCGCTCTATCGCCTCATCCACCGCGAAGGGGATGAGCGGAAGGAGGACGCAGCGTGAACCCGTCCATCTCAACCCCTCCCAGGAACATGCAGTTGACCATTTCCAAACGAACCCAAGCGTGGCTCTACCTGCTTGCAGCCATCCTTCTGCCTTGCGTTGCTTGGGCGCATGGCGTCAGTGAAGGCGACCAGGCCTTCCTGGAAGACAGTACCGGCCTGCAGCTCATCGCGTTCACGTACCTCGGCGCCAAGCACATGGTGACTGGATACGACCACCTCCTGTTTCTGTTCGGGGTGATCTTCTTCCTGTACCGGATGCGTGATGTCAGCATCTACGTGACGTTGTTCGCGATCGGCCACAGCACCACCTTGCTGCTAGGTGTCCTGGGCGGATTGCATGTGAATGCGTACCTGGTCGACGCAATCATTGGCCTGTCGGTTGTCTACAAGGCGCTGGACAACATGGGCGCGTTCAAGCGCTGGTTTGGGGTACAGCCCAACACCAAAGCCGCCGTGCTGATCTTTGGCTTCTTCCATGGCTTTGGTCTAGCGACAAAGCTGCAGGATTTCTCGCTCTCACCTGACGGGCTTGTCCCAAACATGCTCGCCTTCAACGTGGGGGTCGAGATCGGACAGCTGCTCGCGCTCGCAGGCATCTTGATCGTGATGGGCTTCTGGCGCCGCTTGCCGTCATTCCATCGACAGGCGTACAGCATCAACACCGCCCTTATGTGCGCCGGCTTCGTGCTTGTTGGCATGCAGCTCACCGGCTACTTCGTTTCCTGAATCTACAGAGGTACTCATGTCCATCACGCTTTCCAATCAGCTGCCCAGCACTCGCAAGCTGCTGAAATCCACCGCCCTGGCCGCTGCCGTTGCAGGGGTGATTCTGCTCACCACCGTGCTTCCCGCGGAGTACGGAATCGACCCTACGGGCGTAGGTAAGGTTCTGGGTCTGGACGCCCTAGCCTCCACTGACCAGGTAGAGGCCGTAGCTCCCCCAGTTCCGGCATCTGCTGGCAGCGCCGAAGCCGTCTCGGCGCTGTTCGAGAAGGCCAAGGTTGCCTTCGGGAGCAATGGCAAGCAGGCCTTCGAACCCGCCGCTGTCTCTCTCGCCAGCACTCCTTTACGGCAGGACTCACTGACGATCGAGCTTGCCCCTGGTAAGGGCCAGGAGGTGAAGGCCCATATGGCTCAGGGCGCTGGGATGGTTTTCAGCTGGAAGGCCACGTCTGATGTTGCCGTGGACATGCACGGCGAGCGTCCCGACGTGAAGGGCCCCTGGACCAGCTACGCCGTTGAAGGCGCCCAGCGTCAGGCCGAGGGAACGTTCATTGCTCCCTTTGAAGGTACCCATGGGTGGTACTGGCAGAACCGCGGCAGCACCCCCGTGATCATCGAGGTGCAAATTACCGGCTACCAAGCCGACCTCTACCAGCCGTGACACCCGGCATAACGCCGAAATCAACCTAGGAGAAGCAACATGAAGAATCGTTTTGCCCTCATCAGCGTCCTTTTCGCTTCCATTGCAGCGTCCGCATCGGCCTTCGCACATGATCCGGCGCTTCATGCCGAGTCGGAAGTGAAGGAGGCGCCTAAGGCAAAGCCTGCTACGTGTGAACAGCTGGCTGACCGGACGAAGTTCAAGGTGGATCTTGCCGATCCTCAGACCAAGGCGCTGAAGGACAGGTGCGACGCTCAGGCGCAGTCGGCTGCGAAGAAGAAGTAATTGATTGCGGCGAATGGTCCGGCTTGGGTGAAGTCGGACCATTCGTCTTTACCCTTGAGCCAAGCGAATAGTGCCAGCGTCGTCCTACAAATAGACCTCGGTTAGACCCTCATTCTTCCAACAGGCTCGCTCTCGAATGCTAGCGTTTGACCGGAGGATTGCGATTAGAGCCGCACTCGGGCTTACATTCTCCAAACCCGAGTGCGGCAAAGTTCATTTGCAATCATCGACGTGATCGAACGTGCTGAACCGAACGCAATCTCCTGACCTGATCAACCCGCCTTAGAAGCGCGCGGTCGCGCCCACAAAGAGCGTGCGTGCGCCGCCGTCGTAATTATTGCCTTCTTCAAGCGTGGAAACATCACCCAAGTTCAGTACGCCGACGCGCAAGGTCAGGTTTTCGTTCACATCGAGAGCGGTGACCAGATCCACCGTGGTGTATGCCTTGGCGAAGGTAGGTCTGGACGAAGACACAAGCTGCTTCCCGATGTGTTGCGCGCTGAGGTTAAGCGACCATGCATCGGACACGCTCCAGTTCAGCGAAGTGTTGGCGGTGATCTTCGGCACCACTAGCAGGCTGGCGCCGGTGGTGCGGTTCTTCGATTCCAACATGCGTGTGGCGTTGGTGGTCCAGCTCAGTCGCTCGTGCAGCGGCACGGTCACACTGGCTTCCACGCCTCGCGTGCGAGCCTTCTGGATGTTCTGCGCCACCGTCCACCAGAAGCCGTTTACGAAGCTAGTGTTCTGGCCTGGGATCTCGCGCAGCGGCACCTGTTCGATCTTGTCGTCGAAGTTGGTCAGGAAGTAGGTGGCCGATGCGGACCAGCCGTTCTGGTCGAAGCCCACGCCAAGCTCATAGTTGGTGCTGGTTTCCGGTTTCAGGTTCGGGTTACCGGCCATGTAGCAGCCGGTCGTGCCGTCGGCGTTGATCAGCCGGCTGTTCCAGCCTTCCGGGGTCAGGCTGCCGCAGCCGCGTCCCAGAGACTGGGTGGCCGCACCAGCGGTGCCCTGCTTAAGATTGGGCGCGCGGAACCCTTTGGAGACACCGCCGCGTACTGTCCATGCGTCTGCCGGGTGCCACACGCCGTAGATGCGCGGGCTCACGTTGTCGTCGTAGTTGTCGGTGTTGTCCCAGCGCACGCCCAGAGTCAGCACGAAGCGCTCGTGCAGGGTGATGTGGTCTTCGGCGAACAAGGCCCATGAGTCCGCTTCACTGGTCGGGCTGATGCGGCTGCTGCCGGTCCAAGTCACAGGTACGGTACCGATGGTGTCGCTGTTTTCCAGCTGCTCGCGCTTCCACTGACCACCCACGTTCAGGCTGTGCTCGAAGCCCCAATGGAAAGCGGTGGTGAAGGCAGTATCGAACACCGTTTCCTTCGAATGGTTGCCCACCGCACTGCCCTTGTCTTGGTAGTCGTTCCGCACAAGGGTGGTCTTGGAGGTGGTGGAGTCGCCGTAACGGCCATCATGGCCCAGCACGTAACCGGTCTGTACCAGCTTGGACAGACCCCAGGCATATACATCACCGCTGCCGGTGTTGCGCTGCACGCCGCGCGACCCTTCTATGGTCAGTGCGTGGTCATCGTTGAGGCGCCAGTGGAACTGCAGGTTGGCATTCTCCGCCTTGCTGCCCGGAGTCTGGCCCTCAAGGCGATCGGACTTGCGGTCGGTCACGTTGGCCCCGATGCGGATCCCCAGGTTGTCGGTCAGTGGGCCGCTGAAAAGGGCACCCATCTGCGTGGTATCACCGCGGGTGGATGAATCGGGCACGCTGTGGTTCAAGGTGACCGAGCCGCCCCAGTGGTCGGAAATCTTGCGGGTAATGATGTTGATCACGCCGCCCATCGCATCCGAACCGTATAGCGACGACATCGGGCCGCGCACCACTTCTATTCGTTCGATCATGTCCGGCGACAGCCAGTTCAGATCCTGCGGACCCAGGTCGTCGCGGTAGTTCACGCCGGAGGAGTTGCCCTGGCGGCGGCCGTCGATCAGGATCAGCGTGTACTGCTCGGGCAGTCCACGCAGGCGGATCTTCGACTGCGCTCCGGACAGTGCATAGCCACCGGTCACTCCAGGGACGGTACTCAGCAGCTGGCCGATGCTGGTGACCGGCTTACGCTCGATCTCCTCGCGGCTGATAACGCTAATGCTGGCTGGCGCATCCCTGATCCACTGCTGGGCACCGGTGGCGGTAACGACCAAGGTGTCCAACTGCTTGACGGAGGAGGCATGCGTCAAAGCTTCAGCGCTGGCATGCGAAGAAAGGGCCAGACCAATAGCAACTGTCAGCGTGGGAAGAGCAAGTCGTGACTTCAGGTATGTGTGCGACATCTCGGGGTAATCCGGTAACGGGCATTATTGCTGGGGAATGGCTGCCTCGCTTGATTCCGGAAAACGCCCATATCGGGTCGAGGGCTGGCTTGCGTCTTGAGGTCAGGTATCAAACTGTGGCCGACCGATGCTGTCTGGGCAGCACCTCAGCTGGACTGGCTCATGCTCCAAGTCGTCCATACGCCGGTCCGCAAGGTCCGCGGTTGCTGCAAGCAATAGACAATCTGCGAGGCTACATCCTGCGCGGCCATGAATTCGCTCAAACGGGGATCGTCGGCCGTGCGACCGTGACCCACGGCAAAAGATGTATGAGTACCTGCGGGGCAGATGGCACTCACGCGAATCCCATCTTTCCTTACTTCTCGGTCCAAGCCGCCCGCAAAAATGAGCTGGGCGGCCTTGGTACCTGCGTAGACGGCTTCGTCCGCCCCACTGCGATGAGCTGCGACGCTCGATACGATCAAAATATCCCCGCCACCAACGCTACGAAGATGAGGGAGGAAAGCACGTACCGTGAGGACCGTTCCGAGATAGTTGATTTCACACATTTCGATGACTTGATCATCGCTTGCGTCAGCGACTCCGCCGTAGTAGCCAACCCCGGCGTTGGCCACTACCGAATGTACGCTTCCAAAGTGATCAATGCCGCAAGATGCGAAGGCACCCACGCTATCCGGATCGCGCACATCCAGACGCATCCAGTAGGCGCGATCAGCGCCGAACTCATCCTGTAGCCGCTTGAAGTCACCTAAACGCCTGGATCCTCCAAGAACGCTTCCACCACTGCGTAAGATCATCTCCGCCGTTGCCAGTCCGATCCCCGAACCGGCGCCAGTAATGGCAACGCAGCGGTTTCTAAGGCTGTAACTTGCTTCTGTCAAGGTCTATCTCCTACGTTCGTTGGCGACCAGGTGTAGTTGAGTCATGAAAGGAGTTGGGGTCGTCTGTGACGCAAGTTAGGGGCGTGCAGCGCCACCTTCGGCCCCATACACCTGGCCGTTCGCATAACTGGCGTCGCTTGCCGCAAGTTGGACGAAGATTGAACCCAGCTCAGCAGGCTGACCTGCGCGTCCTAGCGGCTTGTCCCCCCCGAAGTTCGGAATCTTCTCGGATGCAGTCCCGCCACTGATCTGCAACGGAGTCCAGATAGGACCTGGAGCAACTCCGTTTACCCGAATCCCCTTAGGGCCAAGCTGCTTAGCCATCGAGCGAACGTAGCTAACCTGCGCACTCTTCGTCATCGCATAGTCGACCAGGTAGGGGGACGGATCGTAGCCCTGCTCAGACGTAGTAACGATGATGACGCTTCCAGGCGGAAGAGACACACGCAGTGCCTCTTGGGTCATCCATACCATTGCATTGATGTTGGTAAGGAAGGTGTTCTCGAGGTGTTCGTCGGTAATCTTTAGAATGTCCGGCTCCTGCTGCTGATACGCCGCGTTCAGCACCAAGGTGTCGATCGAGCCCAACGCCGATGCCGCCTTGCGCACAAGATCCAGGCAAAAGTCTTTGCTGCGAATATCACCAGGTAAAGCGTATGCCTGACGGCCGGTTGCGCGTATCAGCGCAATAACTTCACGCGCATCTTCCTCTTCTTCAGGCAAATAGTTGATGGCCACATCGGCACCCTCGCGGGCGTATGCAATGGCAGCGGCCCGACCGATTCCTGAGTCTCCTCCCGTAATCAGTGCCTTGCGGCCTTCAAGGCGCCGATTGCCTCGATAGGTTTTCTCACCGTGGTCCGGCAGCGGACGCATCTTCGACGCAAGCCCCGGCCAAGGCTGTTCTTGGCGCGGGTAGGGTGGCCGAGGATATGCCTGCCGAGGGTCGATCAGGCCGGCTCGCGGGCGGCCCTGACCCTGCGCCTCCGAGAGTACCGCAGCGGGCACAGCACCGAATGCCGAGGAAGCAGCAATTCCGCTGGCGATGGCCACACTGCTTCCCGCAATAAACTGTCTGCGGCCGATGACCGGCGTGGCTTCATCGTCGTGCTCAGGCAAATCACTATTCGAATTTGACATGTTCATCCCAGTTGATTGGTCACTCTGGCCCAAGCAAATTTGAGTACAGCGACCGTGGAGGAGACGCAACTTTACTGCGGCGAACATGCGCAAGTAGCAATTTTATTGCTGAAGTTCTTTCAATTCAGAAATGATCGAAAGCGTCGACGGCGCAGCTTCTTGCCATGCCATCCTCGGCGATAATGGGGAAGCATCTGCACTGCGTTCGATCCATAAATCATGCTTTGTGCGGCGGATCATTGGCACGTTTAGTAATCGATACCCGGGTGAAGTGTCTTGAAAGGTGATCTAGAGAGAATAAGCATTTCAGATCTAGCTGCGTTCATCGAGATCGCTCGGCATGGATCAATGCGCGCCGCCGCCCTCGAACTTGGCTTATCTGCCTCAGCTCTAAGTCACGCCTTAAAGCGGCTGGAAGATCGACTGGGTGTGCGTCTCGTTAATCGTACGACCCGTGCGCTTTCGATCACCGTTGAAGGACGCGAACTGGAACGCTATGCAGCCACTGGCCTAGATACAATTGGAGAGGGTCTAGCCGCGATTCGGGCTCGGAAGCAGTCAGAGATCCAGATGCTCAAGATCTCGCTATCACACGATGCGGCGCGCCTCCTACTCTGGCCAGTGCTGTGGAGCTTTCAGCAACGCTGGCCTAACGTCCATCTTGATCTAGTGATAGAAGAACGCCTGGTGGACTTAGTAGCGGAAGGCTTTGACGGCGGCATTCGATACGGTGACCGAGTGCCAGAGGGGATGGTTGGTCTGGAGCTTACACATCCGCTTAAGTGGGTGGTCGTGGCAGCGCCCAGCTATCTGCAACATGCTGGGAGACCTGAGAATCCAAGCGATCTGCGGCGGCATGTTTGTATTGAGAACAGAATCGGCGACGGCTCAATCTATCGCTGGGAACTTGGCGACGGTGATCGTATGGTCAAGGTAATTCCCAGCGGAATGCTGAGGGTGAGCAGCACCGACTCTCTGCTCGCTGCAACGTTGCAGGGATTGGGGTTGGCATACTGTCTGGAACTCAGAGTGCAGGACGAAATCTCGTCCGGCGCACTTGAAGTTGTGATGCCAGACTGGGCATCAATGGGCGCACCATTCATGCTGTACTACCCCACTCGTCGCCAATCCCTGCCCGGCCTCAAGGGGCTAGCGGAGGTAATTCGGACACAGATGATCGATGCATGCTAAAACATGCTCCAAACTATGGAGTTGGGATCGACATGAATGGTCTGCCAACGTACTCCATCACCAGTTCGATACCGGAGTGCTCTCCAGACTCTCCCTCTGGATCACATATGTAGGTTGCTGTGAGGCAATGAGAGCGCTTCTTGCCACCGGCATCAGACAGAGCCAGTCCGGAGGACTCCGAGAATGGATGCCCTGGACTCGCTAGTTCCATAAGCACCTCGTCCATATGAGTGGGTATCGGAATGCAGTCCCTTCATATGGAAGCGTTCAATTGCCAACCACTGTTGAGGCGCTGAAGTTGCGGTCCTCCGCTGTGGTTGGCTTTAACATTCCTAAACGCGGATGAGACCAAAAACCCTACCTTCAATACTGCCACATCAGCACGAGTTCGAAGCCGAATTTACTGAAGAATGATTGGCACTGCCACGACGAGGCGTTGAGCGGGCTCGGACAGATCTCACCTCTTGGACCATCAGACTGAATCCGCACAAACTTCAAAAGAAGAACTTAATTGGACGCTGCGATTGGCCAATTCCATCTGATTTGAACCTACACTCTGTTCGAGAGCATTCAGAGGGAGTTGCAATGCAGTTCATCGTCGACGGGCCAGACATCCCAGAAGCACTTCTACAGGCACACGAAGAAGGACGAGTAGTCTTCTTCTGCGGCGCCGGAGTCTCCTACCCGTCAGGACTACCTGGTTTCAAAGGACTGGTTGAGCAAATCTATGCGTCGAATGGGACATCATTCACGGACATCGAGCGTGCCGCCTTCGATCATTCAAAGTTCGACGCGACTCTCGATCTACTTGAAAGGCGACTGCCTGGGCAGCGATTGGCGGTTCGGCGCGCCCTAGCGAAATCGTTGAGACCCAAGCTTCGTCGGAAGGGAGCAATTGACACCCAAGCAGCGCTTCTTCGGTTAGCACGAAGCCGGGATGGCGCGTTGCGGTTGGTGACTACCAACTTCGATCGAACCTTCCACGCGGCGGCGAAGCGCATGGGCCAACCATTTCCGGCCTATCCCGCTCCAATGCTGCCGATCCCTAAGAGCAGCCGCTGGGATGGGCTTGTCTTTCTGCATGGCCTGCTTCCGGAGAGTGAGGATGATGCAGCACTCCATCGACTAGTGGCCACCAGTGGTGACTTCGGCTTGGCTTACTTGACCGAACGCTGGGCCGCGCGGTTCGTCAGCGAACTTTTTCGCAACTATGTCGTTTGCTTCATTGGATACAGCATTGACGATCCGGTCCTCCGGTACATGATGGACGCATTAGCAGCAGATCGAATGCTCGGTGAGGTTACCCCGCAGGCGTGGGCGTTCGGAGATTGCGAAGCCGGGAAAGAGCATCTGAAGACTATTGAATGGGAAGCTAAGGGCGTTAGACCTATCCTCTACAGGGTTCAGCCTGCTACCCATGACCACTCTGCGTTGCACGACACAATCAGGACTTGGGCAGATGTCTATCGCGATGGAGTTCAAGGTAAAGAGGCCATTGTTGCGAAGCACGCCATGGCCCAACCTCAGGACAGCACGCTCCAGGACGATTTTGTTGGACGAATGCTGTGGGCTCTTTCAGACAAGTCAGGCCTCCCCGCGAAGCGCTTCGCGGAGTTCAATCCAGTTCCCCCGCTTGAGTGGCTCCTCGAGGCATTTTCCCATGAGCGATTCTTGCAGAGGGATCTAGCCCGCTTTGGCTTCTCCTCGGTTAAGGAGGAGGATGCAGAACTCAGATTCAGCTTGGTTCGTAGGCCTGCGCCTTATGATCACGCTCCTCCTATGACACTGGCGTCTTCTGGAAGTATGGCCAGCCGATGGGATGGATTGATGTTCCAGCTCGCACGCTGGCTTGTGCGTCATCTGGACGATCCACGATTGATCATATGGATTGCAGAGCGTGGCGGGCAGATGGATAGTCGCTGGATCTCTCTAGTCGACTCCGAACTTGAGCGTCTGGCCACACTGGAACGGGATGGCAAAGTCTCGGAGCTGGATCTTATTCGCCTGGACGCCCCAAAGGGTGTGCCCGATCCAAAGATGCGAACTCTTTGGAGAATCGTGCTCGGTGGCCGACTCAAGACCCCACTGTCAGGGGGGCTGCTATATCGTTGGATCAAGCGTCTTAGACGTGAGGGACTGAACACGTCTCTTCGGATGGAACTTCGTAGCCTTCTCAGCCCAAAGATCACACTAAGGCGTCCATTTGTTTGGGACGGCGAAGTGGCCGATGGTGCAGACGAGACAGTGCGAATTAAGCAGTTGGTTGACTGGGACCTTGTGCTTGCGGAGGACAATGTACATGCGGTCCTCCAGGATCAGTCTAAGGGTGAGTGGGAGAAGGCACTCCCGCTCCTGCATTCGGACCTACAGCAACTGCTCTGTGACGCGCTGGGCCTTCTTCGAGATCTAGGAGAGGCAGATGACCTTGTCGATAGATCCTACTGGGACCTTCCATCAATCACGCCCCATTGGCAGAACCGGTCCTTCCGAGACTGGGTTAGCCTGATTGAACTGCTACGCGACGCTTGGTTAGCAGTTCGAGCTACGGATGAGTCGAGATCCACGCTCATGGCTCAGGCATGGTTCGAGATCCCGTATCCCACATTCAAGCGGCTGGCATTGTTTGCGGCCAGCCAGGACAATTGCATCGAGCAGGAGCAGTGGGTCGATTGGCTGCTACTGGATGAGGGGCGGTGGCTGTGGTCGCAGTGCACCGCACGCGAAGTGCTGAGGCTTCTTGTTCTCCAGGGGTGAATTCTAGACAACGCGTCTCAAGCACGCTTGGAGAATGTCATCTTGGCAGGACCTCCCCGCGAGATGTATCGCGATGATCTGGAGTCCGAACGCTGGGATCGCCTGGTTGCTCGCGCAGTATGGATTCGTCTAGCGAAGCTGGAGTCCTCGGGCCTACATCTTGGTGTGTCTGCAGCAAGGCGCCTAGCGGAGATATCCATCGCGCATCCTGAGTTGAGATTGGACCCTAACGAGAAGGACGAATTCTCACACTGGATGAGCGGCACCGGAGATCCGGATTTCGAGGACGGCAGAGAGGTCGATGTCGCCCCTCGCACTCGCAAGGAGCTAGTTGAATGGCTTGAATCGCCGAGGCCTGCCCATAGACCGTTCTATGAGGACACTTGGCGGGATGTCTGCCGTACTCGCTTCTTCCATAGCCTTGCCGCGCTCTGCGACCTCGCTCACCAAGACGTCTGGCCCGCAGTTCGGTGGCGCGAGGCGCTTCAGGTTTGGTCGGACGATTCAATGGCAGCCCGCTCCTGGCAGTACGCATCGCCTTTGGTACTGCTAATGCCTGATGAAGTTCTGTCCGAGATCGCACCTGCAGTAGCGTGGTGGATGGAGGCCACTTCAAGAAGCGGCGCGAATCGCGAGAACCTCCTATTGACTCTCGCCGGTCGAGTGCTTGCGCTTCCGATCCCCTTGAGTAGTGGCATGACAAGGAACGGCGAGCCAATCGATAACCCTGTCTCGGAGGCGATTAATCACCCCATTGGGCATGCCACGCGCGCCTTGCTCAATCTATGGTTCAAGAGGGCGCCCAACGATGGAGACCTACTTCCCCCTGAACTTAAGGCGGCATTTTCCGCCATATGCGATGTTGAAGTAGATCGATTCCGCCATGGCAGGGTGTTGCTCGCATCTAGACTCATCGCCCTGTATCGCGTAGACCGGGCGTGGACCGAAGCGACGCTACTACCGCTCTTCGATTGGTCCAACCCTGTCGAAGCGAAAGCAGCCTGGGAAGGATTTCTTTGGTCACCGCGACTGTACCAGCCATTGATGGTGGCATTGAAGTCGCAGTTCCTATTGACGGCCGGTCACTACGCCGACCTTGGTGAACACCGAGGACAGTTCTCTGCTTTCCTAACGCACTCAGCCCTAGGGCAATTGGAAGGCTACTCTCGGGACGACTTTAGATCTGCATTGGGCAAGCTTCCACAGGATGGACTGGAGAAGTCCGCACAATCGCTCTCCCAAGCACTGGAGGCCGCAGGCGATCAACGCGAAGACTTCTGGAGAAATCGAGTCCAACCCTTCTGGCAGGAGATTTGGCCAAAATCGCGCAATCTAGCTACACCCAGCATTGCTGCCTCCTTAGCTCGACTCGCCATCGCGGCCCGGGTTGAGTTCCCTTCCGCATTGAAGGCGGTACGTGACTGGCTTCAGCCGGTAGCGAATTCGGACTACATCGTCCATCTTCTACTAGAATCTGGCCTTTGTAGCCAGTCGCCAACTGAGGCTTTAGATTTGCTGGGTGCCGTTGTTGGATCCCAACAATGGGCGCCTCTAGGACTGAATGAATGCCTAGCTCAAGTAAGGGCCGCCGCTCCCGACCTAGAGCGAAACAACCAGTTTCATCGACTTGAGGAGCTGGTGCGAACGCGCTCCTAAGAGTTCTGGCGGGGCATCATTCGAAGCTTGCGAGATGCCCTATTACGAACTCGCTTTTCTCCTTCTCCCGCTCTCGATTCCAACCACCCTTGAGCCCGCCTCGCGCTGCTTCTTGATCTGTGACTTCAGCTCAGAAATCTCCTTCTTCAAGGCGGCGATCTTTGCATCTCGCTGCACCACCTCGATCGAGTACATGTTCTTGAACTGCGCAGAAATACCGTCGTACCTCTCTTTCCATCCCAGCCTTTGTGAGTAGGACTTTCGTCTGGCGGCCTTCACGCTCGTAGGAACGTCCACTCGAAGTTTCGTGAGCCAGGCCTGCACCTCGAGCTTTGTGGTGCCGGCATGCTTCTCTCCGTGCAGCGATACCGCTGTTACCTTTGCCCGCCGACACAGCTCTGCAACATTCAGCCGACCAGAGTTCCGTGGATACACTCCGTCGTTCTCCGATATCTCCCTGTCAATCTCGGCCATAGTTGATCGAAGGCGTGCAACGAACGCCTCCGTCCGCTCCTTTCCAAGCTCGGCAAGACTCTTCTTTTGTCTCATTTCAGAAGTACCACATTGGGTACGAGGCGCGTCAGCAAACTGCTCTTCGAGAAGTATTCGTCCACCTTCTTCCACCTGCCGAGCACGGACTTGATCTGCCCCCGGAACTGAGCAATGAGCATAACGTCATCATCCACGAAAGCGTGCTCTAGCAACTCAAGATTGTACTGAACTGTCTCGATGGCCTGAACAACGCTTCTGGACGCCTTATCCTCGTCGTCAGGGAGAATCAACTGATTCTCACATGCAGGATGACAGTAGTGTGGATTAGCCTGACCATGCCCCTTGTTGCAAAGGCCTCCATCGGTGAAGTTCGTACACACTATTCCTGGTGCGACAACTGCCCAAGAAGAGCCCTCAGCAGTCATCGCGCGGGCGAACTCCCTGATGTTCTGCGGATCAAGGGCGGACTTACCCAGCCGGCGCGCGAACAGCGCCACACGCCCCCGTAGCTTCTCTGCGCCGGCCCCCTGAACCTCATCAGCCTTATTGATCGCCTCCACTCCCTTTAGAATAAGCATCTCACGTACAACTTGCTGTACTTCGGAAAGAATTCCTGGATCCGAAAGTATGTAGCGCATGATTGTCATTTGTTCATCCCTGTGCCCAAAGACATCCATCAAAATCTTTGGCGCATGGACAAGCGCTAGAGCAACAATTCGAGCGAGGGTCTTTCGGAATCGATGCGGGTTCATACCACCATCGGTGAGCCAGCGCTCCAGGCCAAGTATCTCCACGAAGCTATTGAACACATGCGCAAGGCTCGGCACCTTATCTGGATATCTTGGGGAAACCCACAGGCCGTTCCCCTTTAGGCCGTGGTGCCGTCGAAAAATGTTCGCTAGGCGCTCTTGCTGCAGAATCGCTTGAATGGCAATTGACGGCGCTGGCGCTTCACTCTGCCTCCCTCCGGGATTCTCAAACTTCCAGGTTCTGAACTCGTAAACACTGGAACCACCTCGCTTGCCAAGCGAGCCGATCTGCATCGTTAGCAGTTCACCATGTCGGGGACCGCCAGAAAGAGCCACCGGAAAAGCGTGTGCACCCTGTAGAACCACTATCAGGCGCAAGGCCTGGGGTAACGTCCGAGGCGGCCATGCGACGGTTTTTCCACTTCGCCCGGATTTCATCGAAAATTGAAGCGGGGCATCCCTAAGCGGCTCCCCGTCAGGCCCCCGCCATTCCCATGACCGGATCACAGCATTGCTTACGCGAGCAGCTCGGCGACTGGGAGATGGCGAGGGACCGTCTTTCAGATCACGAGTAGTTTCAGTAGCGGCGAGTGCGGCCTCTACGGCATCCAACAAAGTAGGACCAACGACTTCGATCATCACCAGTGCCATCGAGCCTGCTTCAGAGACGAACTCATCTGAGTATGGCTGATGAGGTTTCGCTATGCTGACCGGGATTGTATGCTCAGGTTCACCCGTTCGATCTCGCGCAGCCTTCATTCCATGAACCGTTGGACGCATGGGCGCGGGGCCATCGGGAAGACACCCCAGTCGGTGGTAGTACTCAACCACCCCAAGGCAGTCAGAGTACTTCTGCGTCAGGCCAGCGCGTTCGACCAGGCTCCAGAGTCTCTTGGAGCTTGGACGTACATTTGTACGCTGGATCGCCCTCTTAAGATTGGCAATGAGCGTCCGGATCGTTGTGTATCTATACACCTTCCCGGTTTTGCCTGGAATTATCGCCATCGTGATCGCCAGCCTCATAAGCTCTCGAACTACGAAGGGTGAGTGCTTCCCCTTGCACGTCTTGCCCCTTCCAGAATAGAGCCTTAGATCGAGATCAGAGGTCCGTAGGCCAGACTGATGTTCGTCGTCAATACGAAGAACGCCCCAGTTGTCCCCCATTCCAACAAGCTTCTGAAGCTGCTTCAGCTTTGCCTCCGGCGCCAACCTCAGCTCATTCGGACTAATCGACAGTAGCGACACCTCCACGTCAGGAGCTAGGAGTTCATGGTTGCCTGCTACTAGAGACCGGTTGACCATTTTCATCAGTGCTGCCCTGCGAAGTAGATTGGCATGTGCTCACCGGAGGCTATCCTTGCCGCCCACTTATCAATGGCGAACTTCACTGCATCTGCTGGCCATTGAAGAACGGTTAGGCGAAGCCGCGCCAGGTCACTTGCATCTGATCCAGCATCGAACCGAACCATTCCTACGGAGGTCCGAACTGCCTCTAGCTCTGCCACACGCCGGCAGATGAAGTCCAGGCTGTCCGTGAACACAAAACAGTTGGGGCAGCCGCTGGAAGCACACCTATGCTGCTGGACGCATAGAGTGCATCCATCTCTCGGATTGCCTGGATCAATGACTGCTGGCGGGCTGTAAGGATCTGCACATCCGCTTCCGTCGTAGGTCTTATGACGGCGTGCTTGATTCAGCTTTTCGATCTCGGCTTCACTGACGTCCAACTTTGCGAGCTTCGCCCTCGTCAAGGCTACGTCGAACACACGATTGACCCGAAGCTGGGAGAACAAGTCATCAATCACTTCGGACACAAGCGAGAAGGATTCCTCAAAAGAAGATCTTCGGTAGCCATAGTGCCTAGTGGTCATGAGGTTCTTGTGACCAAGTAGTACCATCATTACCCAGTTCGAGTATTGAGAATCCTTGAAGATCGCAGCCGCGGCGACATCTCTGAACTGTCCAATTGACATGGTCTCGGAAGCTGTACGGGTGCCGTCATCGAGTTGCTCTATCAGAGAGGCGAGCCAGTTGTTTGCAGTTCGAGTTGTGCGGGGATTTACTACATACACCCCTTGTCGCCGTCCGCGCACTGTTACGCCCACCCATGGACTACGAGCGACAACGTCTGGGAGAGGGCACAGGCGCGGGTTTCTTTCGATATGGCCTCGAAGCCCTTCTGTCCGCTTCAGAAGAAGCTCAACTAACGAATGACAGCCCGTCGCATCGCCTACCCGTGACACAGTCCATTGCGCGGTCCCTTTGGCCCGGTCCTTAGGCGCATAGATCCATGCATGCTGCTCATCATAGACTGCCGTCCAGTCGCTCAAGTTCATGGATGCTGCGGTTGCGGGGTTCCAGGCGCTCCGCGCTACAAAGAGCAGGAAGAAAATTGAGACATCTGCGCTAGTAGGATAGGTTCCGGCAACCAGATCGTGCCAGCCGACCTCGCTTCCTGATCGTTCGTGGTCATCGGGGTAGTGCGCCCACCAGCTTGGGAGTCTTTTGATGCGCTTGCCGAAGATCGCCAACAACTGAGATCGCCGAGGCACTGGATTTCCCGTCAGCCTTATGAGCGCGCGATAGGTCGCGTGCGCATCCGCTTCCGTACATACGAAGTCGGGGGCATTCATGAACTCAGGATTCTCTCTGTACAACTCGATCAGATCGCGTCCTTGAGGAATGAGTCTGTCCGTTCTCCTCCACCGCTGTAGAACCTTCAGTGCCTCCGCTCGTAGCAGCCTAATGACGGCCAATCCGTGCTCTTCGGATGGGGTCTCGCGGCGATTCGAGGCTATCCTGAAAACTGGAAGTACTAGCTCTGGAAGTTCATGGTAGCTAATCGCGGTCTTTATAATCGCGCGGACGACGGCAGCTCTGCTGTCCATAGTGGCATCCCATGCACCCTCCGGACCCGGGCTTGTGTAGAGGGCAACGTGCCGGGATGTCAGATCGCGAAGTCTAACCACCCGTTTGAATGGAATTCCATTTGAGGCCATGTATCCCTCAAGTGCATCGAGGAATCTCCAGAAGGACACCAGTGCCCCCCTTCTTGCAGCTGCACCGTCTGATGCGATGCCTTCAATACTCGCGCTCAGCGTAGGCCATAGATCGCGCAGCAGCTCCGGCCTACCAGTGAATCCCCCCTTCCAGGAATGCCTGACTGCGGCAATGGGCGGGGCATCACTTGCACCAGTCGCCAGAATCGAGAAGTCATAGATCTTCCCCGTGCTAATGAGGTCCGGATGTGTACAGGGCACCACCCATTTCCCAGGCATTCCCCCTGTATCTTCACGCGCTCTCACGTCAATGCCTCGTCGATGATCGCATTCCAACGAATTGCTGGATGCCCTCGATCACGACCAATTTTGGCTACCGCAGCGCGCAAGTATTGCATCGTCGTGCGCTCATCAACGTGCCCCATAAGCGGACTGAGAAGCATCTTTACCTGTCCGGCCATGAGCCCATGCAACCAACCGAAGTCAGCACCACTCAGCTCTGAGTTGCCTGCGAGGGCCAACTGCGCCCGCGTCAGGGCGCAGATCTTCTCCACCGCAAAATGGTGCCTTCCTGTATGAGGGTGCCATCCTTTGGGACAATGCCGATCGGAAGTCCAAATCCGGCGAAGCATCTCATTGCTCACAGGTCGGTTCACACCTTCTCCAAGCCACAGACGATCTGTCCGCTTGGTGTGTTTCCTATCACCAATGTGATATCTCGTCAGCTGGGTCGGTCGAATCACCGAAATGTAGTGCCAGATCCTTTCGGCAAGATCTAGTGGCACAAATACCGTACGCCATCTTGTGCCAAGGTCTGACCCAGGACTGACCTTGCCTCCCTTAGTGCCATACTTGAGCACTAGCGGAACCTCACCAGCCAATATCCAGTCGGGTTGCCAGTTGGTTCTCTCGCTCGTTCTTTTTGCTGGAAAACAGGTGACCCGTAGTTGATTGGCTTCCGAGATCCTGAGGCCAGAACGGATGATCAGCTCGAAGATCAGAATTTTTACGGGCGCACGCACCGAAATCGACTTCAACCACATCTCAACCTCCCTGTCAGGAGGGAGGATGATCGGAGCTTCCGGCGCAGTTAGAGACCCGATCCGCACAGTCTTTGAGCGCAGTGTTCCGCTTTGCGAGCTTGTGGGCGATATGTAGGTGTATGCAACTTTTCTTACAGGTATCTGCATGGGCAGGCGATAGCCGCGCTCGCTGGCCCAGGTCAGAAATAGACACGCCTCATTGACGTAGAGGTTAACTGTAGCGGGATCCAACTGCCTCCCACTCGGGGAGCCGTCTCCACTCAGGAGTGCCGGCTGATACTGATGAAGGATATTCTCGTTGTAGGAAATTTCTCGCCAATCAGTGGCTTGGTCTATGCACCATTCGAGAAAAATAGAAAGCCTTGCGGCCATGTTTCTTCGCGAGCGCAAGGTTGGGATGGGCCCGTAAAAGAGCTCACTCTCAGCTTTTGCTTTTGATCGGTCGCGAGGAAGTTGCCATTCCCCGTTGCTGCGCTCATCGAGGTAGCGGTTGGCTTCAATTGGGTATGAGCCATCGTCACCGATCAGAATCGGTACATGCTGCAACTTAGGCGCGTGTGCAAAGGCTCCCTCAGGGGGCATAACCACTTGCATCGGATTGACTCCGAGCTGACCTGCAGCGGACGGTACGCCCGCTGTTCGCCAAGGTCAATAGGCCACTTAAGCCTTTGAAGGGGTTGAACTTACGTACTTCTCGCGGCGGATCTGCGGGTTGCCCAGGCCGGCGGCCTTCAGCAGCTCGGCACAGGCATCGACCATGTCCGGGTTGCCGCACAGGTAGGCGATGTCGGTGGCCGGGTCCGGCGTGAAGCCGGCCAGCGCCTGCTGCACGTAGCCGTGCTGTACGTCCGGGTGCGGATCAGCCGGCAACTCGCGCGACAGGCACGGAACATAGCGGAAGTTCGGGTGCTTTTCGGCGAAGCTGTAGAAATCTTCGCTGTACAGCAGCTCGCCCGGGCTGCGCGCGCCCTGCAGCAGCACGATCTGCACACCGCGTTCGGCCATGGCCTTTTCCAGCAGCGGCAGCATCGAGCGGTACGGGGTAACGCCGGTACCGGTGGCGATCAGCAGGTAACGCGCATTGTGATCACCGGGGTTCAGGCAGAACCGGCCATAGGGGCCGGACGCACTGATCTGGCCGCCCTGCTCCAGCGCCTCGAACAGGGCCGTGGCGGCGCCACCGGGCACGAAACTGACCGCGATATCCACCGCCTCGCCCGGGCCCAGCGCGTGGTCGTGGATGGTCGCCAGCGAGTAGCTGCGCTTGGTTTCGGTGCCGTCGGCGTAGCTGAAATGGACCTGGATGAACTGGCCGGGCTGGAAATCCAGCGGCTGTCCATCGTCACGCACGAACTGGTAGTGGCCGACGGTCGGGGCCAGCATGCGGCAGCCGACCAGCTTGAGGGGGAATTGAACAGGCACGACTTTTCGGGACAGTGTGTAGCCGGGGCAAGCCCTCGGGGTCTTCTATAATAGCCCCTCCCCGCCCCTCTCCAGCGCCAGCCCATGGGCGCGAAGGCTTCGAGCTTGGCATCCCAGAACGATACGGCGCCCGCCCTGCGCGTGCGCGACCTGCGCAAGACCTACGACAACGGCACCCAGGCCCTGAAGGGGGTTTCCCTGGAAGTGGCCCCGGGCGACTTCTTCGCCCTTCTCGGCCCCAACGGCGCCGGCAAGTCGACCCTGATCGGCATCATCAGCTCCCTGGTCAACCTCAGCGAGGGCCAGGTGGAAGTGTTCGGCAGCGACCTGGTGCGCAACCGCAGCGCCACCATGCGCCTGATCGGGCTGGTGCCTCAGGAAATCAACTTCAACCTGTTCGAGAAGCCCTTCGACATCCTGGTGAACTACGCCGGCTTCTATGGCGTACCGCGCGAGGAAGCCGAGCAGCGCGCCGAAGAGGAACTGAAGCGCGCGCACCTGTGGGAAAAGGCACAGGTGATGAGCCGCACGCTGTCCGGCGGCATGAAGCGGCGGCTGATGATCGCCCGCGCGATGATGACCCGCCCGCGCCTGCTGATCCTGGACGAGCCGACCGCCGGCGTGGACATCGAAATCCGCCGCGACATGTGGCGCGTGCTGAAGGAGATCAATGCCGCAGGCACCACGATCATCCTTACCACGCACTACCTGGAAGAAGCCGAGTACCTGTGCCGCCACCTGGCGATCATCAACCATGGCCAGATCGTCGAGCAGGGGCCGATGCGCACCCTGCTGGCCAAGCTGGACGTGGAGGGCTTCCTGCTGGACATCGACGGTGACCTGCCGGCGCAGCTGCCGGTGATCGAAGGTGCGACGCTGACCGCGCCGGACCCGCACACGCTGGACATCGACATGCCGCGCGCAATGGACCTCAACCGCGTGTTCGCCACGCTCAACGAGGCCGGTATCCGCGTGCGTTCGATGCGTACCAAGAGCAACCGCCTGGAGGAGCTGTTCGTGCGCCTCACCGGCAACCTGGAGAAGCCTGCATGAGCACCACCGAGCTGACCGACGGCCAGCGCAACCGCGTCGCACTGATGACCATCGTGCGCCGCGAAATCGCCCGCATCATGCGCATCTGGGGCCAGACCCTGGTGCCGCCAGCGATCACCATGACCCTGTACTTCCTGATCTTCGGTAACCTGATCGGGTCGCGCGTGGGTGACATGGGCGGCTACACCTACATGCAGTTCATCGTGCCGGGCCTGGTGATGATGAGCGTGATCCAGAACAGCTACGGCAACATCAGTTCCTCGTTCTTTGGCGCCAAGTTCGGCCGTCACGTGGAAGAACTGCTGGTCAGTCCGATGCCGAACTGGGTGATCCTGTGGGGCTACGTGGCCGGCGCCGTGCTGCGCGGCCTGATGGTGGGCGTGATCGTGCTGATCATCGCGATGTTCTTCACCCCGGTGCGCATCCCGCACCCGCTGGTGATGCTGACGACGGTGATCCTGGGCGCGACGATCTTCTCGCTGGCCGGCTTCATCAACGCGGTGTATGCGAAGAAGTTCGACGACGTGGCGATCGTGCCGACCTTCATCCTGACCCCGCTGACCTACCTGGGTGGCGTGTTCTATTCGGTGAAGCTGCTGCCGGGCTGGGCCGAAGCGGCCACGCATGCGAATCCGATCTTCTACATGGTCAATGCGTTCCGCTATGGCCTGCTGGGCAGCAGTGACGTACCGCTGCCGGTGGCCTACGGCCTGATGATCGGATTCGTGGTGGTGCTGACGGCGCTGGCGCTGTGGCTGCTGCGTCGCGGCGTGGGCATGCGCAGCTGAGGGTGGCCTGCAGGGCCTGCAGCCCTGCACCCGCCGAATCAACGTCAACGTCAACTTCAACGGCAAAAGCTGACTATCCGCGGGATGGCGGGGGGGGTCCGGTTGCGGGGGCCGCTGCAAGTACGTCCATGTAAGCTCGGTCGCCGCATCCACGCGGCTCACGCCCCCGCAACCGGACCCACCCCGCCTTCGACAGATTGCCGCTGCTGTTGGTAGGTGTCGACCTTGGTCGACACGGTAGATCCACGCCATGCGTGGATGAAGCGTTCCAAGCCGATGCCCAGCTCTTTTCGTTCGGGATTGCGGCTAGGCTGTGGCGATGAAGATCACTGCCATTCCATTGGAAAAGGCCTTTGTGGACGGTCCCATCGATGCCTTCAGCCATGCGTTGCTGGGCGATTCGCCCACGCTGGATGAGGTGCTGGATTGCCTGGCCTCGCTGCACGTGGCCGCTCCCCGCCATCGCTACCTGTGCACGCTCGATGATGCCGGCCAGTGCCGCTACACCAGCATGCACGCGTCAGACGACGCGCGCATCGCGCTGTACGAGGAAGAAGACCCGGAAACCCCCGAAGATGCATTGGCCGCACGCGAACGGTTGCTGGCGCATGTGGTCGCGCAGCTCGAGCATTCCTCTCATCGGCTGGAATGGAGCGCGCTGGCGGGCACGCTGATGTGCAGCAACGAGGACATCGAGGCGCTGGTCGCCGCCAATGCAACGCCGGACCTCATCGTCGACGAGGTGGTCTGCGTGCAGCAGGTGCCGGTGGACCGCGATGACCTGCTGATTGCCGCCCTGCCCAATGGGTACTTCAGCGCGGACTGGGACATCTTCCAGAACCATGCCCTGATACGGCATCTGCAGGAGCGCCACGACTACCGCCTGTTCGGACTTGGCGCATCGTGGCTGGGCTTCCAGCGCGACAGCGCGCCGTCGCCTGCACAGGCAAATGCGTTGGTCGCTGACCTGCAGCGCGTCTACGCTGCCGGAACACACGACACCTGGTCACAATTGGCTGCAACGCTGGCCACCCGCACCACACTGCTATTGGGCTATACCGAAGGCTTCAGCGAACAACTGACCTGAGCACCGCTCTGCACGAGCGAGCGCAGCGAGCGACCCGCTTCTGCTGCTGATCTGTTTTCCGTGGTGGCCGCACCCGGAAACTGTCAGGAGTCGTGTGCGATGGGCTCGCGGGGGTATCCGCGCCATGGATGGCGCGGCTAAGCCCCAGGGGTGAGGGCGCTTTGCTTGCGAAGCATTGCTTCGCAAGCGCCCGAACGCACAGCCGCCAGCGGCTGGGCCGGACCGCGGAGCGGGGTTCACGGCGTCCCCCGCGAACCCATCTCACACGACCCAGCTCATGAAACCAACTGCGCGAACCACCACGAGGGGCTCCGCCGTTGGCCGCAATCTCCGGCACAATCGCACTCCTGATTCCCCAGAAAACGGTGAACGTGCAATGCGCATCCTGATCCTTGGCGCCGGCGGTACCGGCGGTTACTTCGGTGGTCGCCTGGCCCAGGCCGGCGTGGACGTAACCTTCCTCGTACGCCCCGCGCGCGCCGCACAGCTGGACCGCGATGGCCTGGTCATCCGCAGCCCGATCGGCGATGCCAACTTCCCGGTGCAGCACGTCACCGCCGATGCGCTGCCCGCATTGGCCGCGCAGAAGCCTTTCGATCTGGTCATTCTCAGCTGCAAGGCCTACGACCTGGACAGCTCGATCGACGCCATTGCTCCAGCCGTGGGCGCGAACACCACCGTGCTGCCCATCCTCAATGGCCTGCATCACTACAATGCGCTGGACCTGCGCTTCGGCCGCGAGGCGGTGCTGGGCGGCCTGTGCTTCATCAGCGCCACCAAGGCACCCGATGGCGCCGTGCTGCATCTGGGCAAGCCGGCCAAGCTCACCTTCGGCGAGCGCGATGGCGGCGCGGCGTCCGCACGCGTACGTGCCTTCGCCGCCGCCTGCGCGCAGGCCAATCTTGATCACCTGGCCAGCGAACACATCGGCCAGGAACAGTGGATCAAGTACACCTTCCTGACCGCGCTGGCCGCCGCGACCTGCCTGCTGCGTGCGGATATCGGCACCATCGTCGCCACCGATGATGGCGAGGCGATCGTGCGTGGCCTGTACGACGAGTGCCTGGCCGTGGCCGAAGCTGCCGGTGAGCCGATTCCCGACGCCGCGCAGGACACCGCGCGCGGCACCCTCACCCAGGCCGGCTCTGCATTGAAGGCATCGATGCTGCGGGACCTGGAGGCTGGCCAGCAGGTCGAGGCCGAGCAGATCGTCGGCGACATGCTGGCGCGTGCACGCAAGGCCGATCAGGAAGCCCTGTTGCTGCAGGTCGCCTACAGCAGCCTGCAGGCCTACCAGGCACTGCGCGGCGCGTGAGCATCCCGTTGCAGGCCAGCGCGCTGCCTACGCGGGTGCTGATCCTCGGTATGGGCTGGAGCGGATGCGTGCTGGCCACGCAGCTGCAGGCACGGGGAGTGCACGTCGTCGGCACGGTGCGTGACCCCTCATCGGCGCCGGACGATGGCCTGCTGCGGCATCAGCTGCACGCTGACACTCCACCGTCGCCAGCCCTGCTCGATGAGATCACGCAGACCGAGGCCGTGCTGTGCAGCGTGCCACCCGATGCCGAGGGCGACCCGGCACTGCGTCCGCTGCTTCCGGCTCTGCACGAAAGTCCGGCGCTGCGCTGGGTGGGCTATCTGTCGTCCACGTCGGTATATGCCGATCGGGCCGGCGGCTGGATCAACGAAACCAGCGTGGCCGATGCAACTGAAACGACGGGCGTACGGCGCCTGCTCGCGGAAGCACAGTGGCTTGCACTGGCTGAACAACGCGGCATCGCCTCGGCGGTGCTCCGCCTGCCAGGGCTGTATGGTCCTGGCCGCAATGCCCTGCTGCAGTTGGCGGAGGGCCGTGCCCGCCATGTGATTCGGCCGGGCCTGGCGTTCAACCGCCTGCACGTAGAGGATCTTGCGGCAGTGATCATCGCGTCGATGCAGCGACCGGCGCACCGGGGCCTGTACCTGCCCAGCGACGACGAACCGGCACCACCACAGGATGTGCTGGCCTTCGCCGCGAAGCTGGGCGGGTTTGCGATGCCGCCTGCCGTGGCCTGGGACGACCCGGCACTGAGCCCGACGCTGCGGCGCTTCTATGAGAGCAACAAGCGCATCGACAGCCGTGGCACGCGCCAAGCCCTGGGCTGGAAGCCGAGGTTCCCGACGTACCGGGAAGGACTGCGGGCTGCTGGAATCACTCTGACCCGCTTGTAGAGTCGAGCTTGCTCGACTGCTTCTGCACGGCAGTCGAGCAAGCTCGACTCTACGACACACGGTCGCCGCGTTCGACGCGACGAAGGGAATCAACCCGCGTCGGGCAGGCGGAAGAACGTACGCGTCGCGGCAGTTGCATTGGCCGCCGTCACCGCCACGTCCTCGCCACGGTCACGCGCCAGCTCTTCCACGATGTGCGAGAGGAACATCGGTTCGTTGCGTCGGTCCTTCGGCAGCGGCTTCAGCGTGCGCGGCAGCAGGTACGGTGCGTCGGTCTCGATCATCAGGCGGTTGGCCGGAATGTTCTTCACCAGCTCGCGCAGGTGCGCGCCGCGGCGCTCGTCACACAGCCAGCCGGTGATGCCGATGTACCAGTCCTGGTCCAGGTAATCGAACAGCTCATCGCGCTCGCCGGTGAAGCAATGCACCACCGCCGGCCCGATGCGGCCTTCGAAGTTCTTCATCTGCGCCATGAAATCGGCATGCGCATCACGCTGGTGCAGGAACAGCGGCTTGCCATTGTCTGCGGCCAGCTGCAGCTGGCGCTCGAACGCACGGTGCTGCGCCGGGCGCGGCGAGAAGTCACGGAAGTAGTCCAGCCCGCACTCGCCCACCGCCACCACTTCCGGATAGGCGTGCAGCGCGCGCATCTCGGCATCGCATTCTTCGGTGTACTCCACCGCGTGATGCGGGTGCACGCCGGCCGTGGCATACAGGAAGCCCGGATGCTGCTGCGCCAGCTGCACCGCCAACGGTGAGTGCTCGCGGCTGGCACCGGTGATGACCATCTGCACCACGCCGGCCTGCCGTGCGCGGTCGAGGACGGCATCGCGGTCACGGTCGAAGGAGTCGTGGGTCAGGTTGGCGCCGATATCGATCAGGTGCATGGTCATCGCGGGGGAAAAGTGCCCGCGCATTGTACCTGCGCCCGCCATGGCCCCTTATCCTTTGCACATGAATGCCCCGCTCTTCCCGATTTCCCCGCTGCTGCCGCAGATCCAGCAGCACCTCGCCGTGCAGCCACGGCTGGTGCTCGAAGCTCCGCCCGGCGCCGGCAAGACCACCCAGGTGCCACTGGCCCTGCTCGATGCGCCGTGGCTGCAGGGCCGGAAGATCATCCTGCTGGAACCGCGCCGGGTGGCCGCACGCAGCGCTGCACTGTTCATGGCGCGGCAGCTGGGCGAGGAGGTCAGTGGCACGGTCGGCTATCGCATCCGCTTCGAGAACAAGGTCTCGGCGCGCACGCGCATTGAAGTCGTCACCGAAGGCATCCTGACCCGCATGCTGCAGGACGACCCGATGCTGGAAGAGGTCGGTGCGATCCTGTTCGACGAATTCCACGAGCGCCATCTCAGCGGCGACCTCGGCCTGGCTCTGGCGCTGGATGTGCAGGCGCAGCTGCGCGACGACCTGCGCCTGGTGGTGATGTCGGCCACGCTGGATGGCGAGCGGCTGGCGCGCTTCCTCGATGCGCCGCGGCTGAGCAGCGAGGGCCGCAGCTACCCGGTGGCGGTCAGTCACTTCCCGGCGCGCCGCGATGAGGCGCTGGAACTGCAGGTGCGCCGCGCGGTGCAGCAGGCGCTGGCCGAACACCCCGGCGACCTGCTGGTGTTCCTGCCCGGTCAACGCGAGATCGCGCGCGTGCAGGCGGGGCTGCAGGAATCACTCGACGGCAACGTCGAGCTACTGGCCCTGCATGGTGAGCTGCCGGTGGAACAGCAGGCGCGCGTGCTGCAGGCCGCCAGCGATGGTCGCCGCCGCGTGGTGCTGGCCACCAACGTGGCCGAGTCCTCGGTGACCCTGCCCGGCGTGCGTGTGGTGATCGACAGCGGCCAGGCGCGCGAACCGCGCTACGACCCCAACAGCGGCTTCACCCGGCTGGACGTGGTGGCCATCGCCCAGGCGTCGGCCGACCAGCGCGCCGGTCGCGCCGGTCGCGTGGCCGAAGGCGTGGCCTGGCGGCTGTGGCCGCAGTCGCAGCGGCTGGAGCCGCAGCGCCGCGCCGAGATCGACCAGGTGGAACTGGCCGGACTGGCGCTGGAGCTGGCGGGCCTGGGGCAGCAGCGACCTGCGCTTCCTCGATCCGCCCCCGGCCGGCCCGATGGGCGCCGCGCGCGAACTGCTGCAGCGGTTGGGCGCGCTGTCCAGCAGTGGTGCGATCACCGCACTCGGCCGGCGTGTGCTGGCGCTGGGTACGCACCCACGGATGGCAGCGATGCTGCTGGCGGCGCCCGATGCACGTGCGCAGGCGCTGGCCGCCGATCTGGCCGCCCTGCTGGACGCCCGCGACCCGTTGCGCCAGGGCGGTGACGCGCTGGCGGCCCGCTGGCGCGCACTGGCCGCGTTCCGCAATGGCCGCGCACCGGGTGACGCCAACCGTAGCGGGCTGGCCGCCATCGATGCGGCCGCCAGGCAGTGGCGACGTCGCCTGCGCTGTGAAACTACGCCGCCGGCCAGCATCGAGGCGCACGAGCTGGGCGATCTGCTCGCACATGCCTTCCCCGACCGGATCGGTTTCCAGCATCCCGGTGATCCGCTGCGCTACCTGCTGGCCAATGGCCGCAGCGCGCGCCTGCACGAGCTGAGCGACCTGCGTGGCGAACCGTGGCTGGTGGCCAGCGAGCTTCGCTTTGAGGCACGCGATGCACTGCTGCTGCGTGCCGCACCGGTGGACGAAGGCCAACTGCGGAAGGCGTGGCCGGAGCGCTTCGTCACTGAAGATGTGGTGCGCTGGGACAGCGAGCGCCGCGCCCTGGTGGCCCTGCGCGAGACCCGTTTCGACCGCATCGTGCTGGACAGCCGCTCGGCCGGGCGGGTCGATCCGCAGCACGCCGCGCAGGCCCTGACCGACGCGGTCGCCGAACTCGGCCTGCAGGCCTTGCCTTGGACCGAAGGCCTGCGCCAGTGGCAGGCACGGGTGGAATCGCTGCGGCGCTGGATGCCTGAGCTCGGCCTGCCCGATTGCAGCGACGACGCCCTGCTGACCACGCGTGCGCAATGGCTGCAGCCCGCGTTCGCCGGCAAGACCCGTCTGGATGCGCTGGACGAATCCAGCTTCGGCGAGGCGCTGAAGTCGCCCTTGGAGTGGTCACAACGGCAGCTGGTCGAACGCCATGCACCGATCCGCATCACCGTGCCGTCCGGGCTGGAGCGGCCGATCACCTATGCGCTGGACAGCGAGAGCGGCGAACCACTGCCGCCGGTGCTGGCGGTGAAGCTGCAGGAACTGTTCGGCCTGGCCGACACGCCACGCATCGCCGATGGCCGCGTGCCGCTGACCCTGCACCTGCTCTCTCCCGGCGGCCGCCCGCTGCAGGTCACCCAGGACCTGCGCAACTTCTGGGAAAGCACCTACGCCGAAGTGAAAAAGGAGATGAAGGGCCGTTACCCGCGCCATCCGTGGCCGGATGATCCGTGGACGGCCACGGCCACGCACCGGGCCAAGCCGCGCGGAACCTGACCGGTCGTGCCGGCACGGCCGATTGCGGAGCCTGCCTGATCCTGAATGGCTGCGGTAAAGTCACACCACGTGCGTCCCCGGCTGACATACCGTTTACGGGCAACACGCGACACTGGACTTCGACCCGAGGCAAAGGACCCCCGCATGAGCAAGCTGACCGTAATCACCGACCGCGCTCTGGAGCGCGCCCTGGAACTGGCCCACACCGCCGGCGATGGCCTGAAGAGCGCCGGTGGCAGCCTGCGCAATGCGGACTGGATCAAGACCGGCGCCGCCCTCGGCGCAGTGAAGACCGGCGGCAAGGTCGCCACCAAGTTCGCTCGCCGCAACCCGGCCGTGACCATTGCCGCAGCTGCCGTCGGCGTCGGCCTGCTCGGCTACGCGTTGTACCGCAAGCAGCAGAAGAAGAAGGCTGCCAATGGCCACGTGGTGAATGGGCAGGCGCAGCGCATCAACGCACGCGACCGCCGCAACGACACCGTGGTGGACGAGCACAGCGATATCGGCAGCGACGCCTGAGATCGTCGGCCACTGCCAGGGCCGGGGTCCTTCCGCAGGAAGGGCTCCGGCCTTTTCATTTCAACCGATCTGCCGCCACTGCCCCGGCTGCAGGTCCTCCAGCCGGTACGGCCCCATCGACACCCGCACCAGCCGCAGCGTCGGCAGGTTCACCGCCGCGGTCATCCGCCGCACCTGGCGGTTGCGGCCCTCGCGGATCGTGATCGCCAGCCAGGCATCGGGCACGGTCTTGCGGAAGCGCACCGGCGGATCGCGTGTCCACAGCGACGGCGCCGGATCGAGGCGCTGGATCTTCGCCGGCAAGGTCGGCCCATCATTGAGTTCCACCCCATCGCGCAGCTCCTGCAGCTGCTCATCGCTGGGCGTGCCTTCCACCTGCACCCAGTAGGTCTTGTCGGCCTTGTGCTTCGGGTCGGTCAACTTGTGCGCCAGCGTACCGTTATCCGTCAGCAGCAGCAGGCCTTCGCTGTCATGGTCCAGGCGGCCGGCGGCATACACGCGCGGCGGCAGGCCGAACCCGGCCAGGGTCGGCCGCGGCGGCACACTGCGGTCGGTGAACTGGCAGAGCACGTTGAAGGGCTTGTTGAAGGCGATCAGCATTGCGGGCACGGCGGGCGGCGGGTGGGGCATTGTCCCATGCCGTGCCACGCGCCACGTCCCTGTAGTGCCGAGCCCATGCTCGGCTGCTGTTGTTCCCTGTCGCGCTGCGCGCGATGAGCCGAGCATGGGCTCGGCTCTACAGGGTCAGCGCATGCCCCCCTTACGGCTTGATGAAGCGCAGGGTCATGCGGTCGCTTTCGCCGATCGCCTGGTACTTCGCATCATCGGCCTTGTCGTGCTGGTTGGTCGGCGGCAGCGTCCACACGCCGTTCGGGTGGTCCTTGGTGTCACGCGGGTTGGCGTTGACCTCGCTGCGCGCGTCCAGCTTGAAGCCGGCGGCCTCGGCCATCGCGATCACCTGCTGCTGGCCGACATAGCCGGTGTCATCCTCGTCGGCCACGTCGGCCTTGGCGCGATGCTCGACCACGCCCAGCACGCCGCCCGGCTTGAGCACGTTGAAGAAGCCCTGGAACATGCCCTGCGCCTGCCCGGCCTTGCGCCAGTTGTGCACGTTGCGGAAGGTCAGCACCACGTCGGCTGAATTGGCCGGGCCGAACACCGGCTTGGCCGGATCGTAGGCCACCACCGCGGTCTTGCCGAACTGTGCCGGCGCAGCGGCGTACTTCTTTTCCAGGCTGTCGCGGCTGCGCTGCTGGTAGTCACGGCCGCGGCCTTCGGGCACCGCCATCGGATCAACCACGGCGGCGACGTAATGACCCTTGTCATGCAGCAGCGGCGCCAGGATTTCCGAGTACCAGCCGTTGCCGGGGGTGATCTCGATGACGGTCTTTTCCGGCGTCACCTTGAAGAACGACAGCGTCTGCGCCGGATGACGGAAGCCATCGCGCTTGACGTTGCTGGCATCGCGGGTCGGCGCCTTCACGGCCGCGTCGATGGCCGGCGACACCTGGATCTGCGCCGGTGCCACAGTAGCCGGTGCGGCGAATGCGGGAACAGCGGCAAGCAGGGCCGAAGCAAGCAGCAGGCGGCAACCACGCAGGGACGAAGCAGGCATCATCGGAGCGACTCCAGCGGAAGATGCGGCGAGACTAGCAGCCGCGGCGTCCCAGGTGTTCACAAAACGTTAGCTGCGTGCGTATCGCGGAACACTGTTTTGTGGTCGCCGCCGCAGCACGGTCACACAACGCGTTCTATTCTGGAACACTTCCCCCAAGGAGTCCGTGCCCATGACGGCAACCCGCGAACTGGGCCGTTCCGGCCTGCATGTACGTCCGCTCGCCTTCGGTGGCAACGTGTTCGGCTGGAGCGCCGATGAAAAGGCCAGCTTCGCCCTGCTCGATGCCTTCGTCGATGCCGGCTTCAACCTGGTCGACACCGCCGATGTGTACTCGGCCTGGGTGCCGGGCAATGCCGGCGGCGAATCGGAGACGCTGATCGGCAAGTGGTTTGCCCGTAGTGGCAAGCGCGACAAGGTGGTGCTGGCGACCAAGGTGGCCAAGTGGGCCGAGCGCCCCGGCCTGACCCCGGACAACATCAACGCCGCGGTCGAGGATTCGCTGCGCCGCCTGCAGACCGACGTGATCGATCTGTACCAGGCCCATGAGGATGATGAGTCGACGCCGCTGGAAGCGACCCTGGCAGCGTTCGGCCGCCTGATCGAAGCCGGCAAGGTGCGCGCGATCGGTGCCTCCAACTACAGCGCCACGCGCCTGGCCGATGCGCTGAAGGTGTCCACCGACTACAAACTTCCGCGTTACGAAACCCTGCAGCCGGAGTACAACCTGTACGACCGTGCCGGCTACGAGAAGGAGCTGGAACCGCTGGTGCAGCGCGAACAGATCGGCGTGATCGGCTACTACGCCCTGGCCAGCGGCTTCCTCAGCGGCAAGTACCGCACACCCGCCGATGCAGCCAAGAGCCCGGCACGTGGCGAAACGGTGGTGAAGCGCTATCTGAATCCGCGTGGCCTGCGCATCCTGCAGGCGCTGGATGACGTGGCCAGCAAGCACAGCGCCAGCGCTGCACAGATTGCATTGGCATGGCAGATCGCACGGCCGTCGATCACCGCGCCGATCGTCAGCGCCACCAGCATCGAGCAGCTGCACGATCTGCTGGCAGCGGCCAACCTGTCGTTGAGCGTGCAGGATATCGCGCAACTCGACGCCGCCAGCGCGGAAGCCTGAGTTGTAGTGCCGGCCGCTGGCCGGCATTGCACAACAGCGAAGAAAATAATTGAACAAAATGGTTGCGCGCGAGTAAATCGTGGTTTATCGTGCGCACCTCGTTTCAACAACCACTGGAAACTTCCCTTGAACGCGCATTCCGTCGCCACCGCCAAACTGCTGCCATGCCTGCGCATGGACGTGCTGGCGCGCGCGTTCGGCAAGGAAGACCAGCTGACAACGGCCTGATATCCGCCCTGCGGAGATCGGCCACCCCGATCTCCGAGGCCTGACGACGCCCTCGGAACGCAAGTCCCGGGGGCGTTTTCGTTTGCGTCGGCACAAGGAACCGCGATGCCAGAACTGCACCCCGCGCGGCAACCCGCCGCTCACTGACCCAGGCTTTTCCCGCCCCGCCGAAGGATTTACTTCGCGCGACCGGCAGCGCCTGGACATTATCTGCATCGCATCAAAACATTATCGCTCGCCGATAATGTCGGTGGCCTGCACCCTCGATTCTCCAACGGTCCCGTTTCAACCACGGGCTGGTGCGCGCGGCGTTGCCGTGGCGTATGCCGGAGGTCGCGGACATGCCATCGCCTGGATCGCCTGCTGGAGGCAGGCGCCGGTTCGCCGGTACGCGGTTCGATTCCGCGCGGTCCCCAACTGGATAGCTCAGTAGGGTAGAGCAACGGATCCTGATTCCGTCTGTCGTGGGTTCGACTCCCACTCCAAACCACATGACCTGTCACGTCATGACTTGAAGCAACACCCGGGGCGCAAGCCCCAGCGGCCATCGTCGCCGTCCACCGCCATCGCCTTCGGGCGGGGCGTGGAAGGCAACGGACCGCACGCCGGGCCTCGGTCCGCCGCCACTGCCAGCCACGTTCCGCCCCGGTGCTGCCTGCCGGCAACGACGATGGCAGCAGTGCCGGTGCACCGAAGGCTCCGCGCGCGGACCGTCCGCCGATGGCCGCCCTCTTCCGCTGCCTGCACGTGGTGTGCAGGCGGCCTCGCCACGACCTGATCGACCCGGGTCATGGCGGTTCATCCGCAACGGGTCGAACCACCAGAGCCATACAAGGAGAGACTCCCATGTTCTGGACCATCAAGGTCGTGATCGGCGACGGCGAGCGCGGCCTGGTGTATCGCAACCGTCGTTTCCAGCAGATCCTGCTGCCGGGCGTGCACCGCCTGTCGCCGTTCGGCGGCCGGCCGCACGTGGACATCCACACTGCATCGAAGGGCGCGGCCTATACCGGCAGCGACCAGGACAGCCTGATCGAAGCGCTGGGCACACAGTTGGACACGCACTTCGTGCTGGCCAACGTCGGTGCCGGCGAGGTCGGCCTGGTGCTGCGCAACGGTCGCATCGATGAAGTTCTGCCGCCGGGCAGCCGCCGTCTGTACTGGCGTGGTTCGGTCGATGCCCAGGTGCAGGTAATGGCGTTGGGTGACGAGCCGCGCATTCCGGCGGACGTGCAGCAGCGCCTGGGCCAGTTGGGCGTGCTGCCGCGTGTGGCGGTGATCAGCACGGTGCCGAGCGAGTCGGTCGGCCTGCTGTTCATCGATGGCACGCTGCGGCAGACGCTGGACGCCGGCCTGCACGCGTTCTGGAACTTCAACGGCAACGTGTCGGTGGAGCGTGTGGAACTGCGTGCACGTTCACTGGACGTGTCCGGCCAGGAGCTGCTCAGCCGCGACAAGGTGACCCTGCGGGTGAACCTGGCCGCGACCGTGCAGGTCGTCGACCCGGTGCGTGCACACCGCACGCTCAGCAATGCCGATGAGTTCGTCTACCGGCAGCTGCAGTTCGGCCTGCGCCAGGCAATTGCCGCGCGCAGCCTGGACGAGCTGCTGGGCGACAAGGCGGCGCTGGACGGCGAGATCGCCTCACATGTGCAGGCGGCAATCGAGGGCCACGGCGTGCGGTTGCTCGGCGTCGGCATCAAGGACGTGATCCTGCCGGGTGAGATGAAGGAGATCCTCAACGGCGTGGTGCTGGCCGAGAAGCAGGCCCAGGCCAGCGTGATCCGTCGCCGCGAGGAGGCCAACGCCACGCGTTCGCAGCTCAACACCGCAAAGCTGATCGAGGACAACCCGGTGCTGATGCGCTTGAAGGAGCTGGAGGCACTGGAGAAGGTCACCGAGAAGATCGACAAGCTCACCGTGTTCGGCGGCCTGGATGGCGTGCTGAAGCAGCTGGTGACGATCAGGTAGGGGGTAGCGGCGGCGCAGGGACGCGCCGCCGGCCCATCAAGGACAAACACGAAGACATGGACACTCAACAGAACTATCAATGGCTGCACGCCGAGGGCACCACGCCGATCAAGGGCTGGGTCAACGGTGTGCCGCTGGAAGCGCAGGCGCATGAGCAGCTGCGCAACATCGCCGCGATCCCGTTCGTCGGGCCGTGGGTGGCCGTGATGCCGGACGTACACCTGGGCAAGGGCGCGACCGTGGGCTCGGTGATCCCGACCCGCGGTGCGATCATCCCGGCCGCGGTCGGCGTCGACATCGGCTGCGGCATGGCGGCGGTGCGTACCACGCTGCGCGCCAACGACCTGCCCGATGACCTGCGGCAACTGCGCAACAGCATCGAGCGCAGCATTCCGGTGGGCAACGGGCGCGGCGGCGAGCATCACCGCATGCCCGACAGCATCCACACCCGGCTGGTGCAGTCCGGGCTGGCCGCCGGCCTGGAGAAGATCAAGGACAAGCACCGCCGCATCCGCACCGACAAGCTGGACCGCCAGCTGGGTACGCTGGGCGGCGGCAACCACTTCATCGAACTGTGCCTGGACGAGACGGACACGGTGTGGGTGATGCTGCACAGCGGCTCACGTGGTACCGGCAACCTGATCGGTACCTACTTCATCGAGAAGGCGCGCGAAGAGCTCGCGCGCCGTGTGCTCGGCTTCCACCTGCCGGACAAGGACCTGGCGTTCTTCATGGAAGGCGAGCCGCTGTTCGATGACTACGTCGAAGCGGTGTCGTGGGCTCAGGACTACGCCCGGCACAACCGCGAGGCGATGATGTCGCGCGTGCTGGCCGAGATGCGGCATCGACTGCCGAAGTTCCAGCTCGCAACGATGGCGGTGAACTGCCACCACAACTACGTGCAGAAGGAGACGCACCATGGGCAGGAACTGCTGGTGACGCGCAAGGGCGCGGTCAGCGCGCGTGAGGGCGAGCTGGGCATCATTCCCGGCAGCATGGGCACGCGCAGCTACATCGTGCGCGGCAAAGGCAACGCGGACAGCTTCCACAGCTGCAGCCACGGTGCCGGCCGGGTGATGAGCCGTGGCGCCGCGCGCCAGCAGATCACGCTGGCCCAGCACCGCGAGGCCACCGCGCACGTGGAATGCCGCAAGGACAGCGGCGTGCTGGACGAATCACCGGCCGCGTACAAGTCGATCGACGATGTGATGGCCGCGCAGCTCGACCTGGTCGACGTGGTGCACACGCTGCGCCAGGTGCTGTGCGTGAAGGGGTAATGGCGCGGTGCCGACCAAGGTCGGCACCCACCTGTGCAAGGATCAGCGCGCCACGCTGTCCTCGGCCACAAGCGCATGGTGCAGGCCAATGCCCGCACGCACGCCCTCGGCAGCAGCCAACGTGATGTTGCCGACCGTCGTGGCATCGCCTGCGGCATACACGTTCGGCACCGAGGTCTGCTTCATCGCATCGACCTCGATCAGCACGCCCAGCGGGCTCTCGGCCAACGCGCAGCCCAGCTGCTGCACCAGCGGCGTGGCCATCGCCTGGGTGGCCGACACGAACAGCGCACGCTGGGCGATGCGGCGGCCGTCGGCCAGCTCCACTTCCAGCCAGGTCGGCTGGTCGCCCTGCACGCCCAGTACCGGCGAGGTCTCGATCTGCACGCCGCGCTGCTGCATGGCGGCGCGCTCGTCATCAGTTATGTCCAGTCCCATGCTGAAGAATGTGACATTGCCCCAGTCGGCGAACAGCGGCGCCTTGCTGGCGGACATCGGATGGCCGCCAAGCAGGCCGATGGCACCACCACCCACTTCATAGCCATGGCAGTAGGGGCAGTGCAGCACGGTGCTGCCCCAGCGCTCGGTCAGTCCGGGCAACGCCGGCAACTGGTCGGCGATACCACTGGCCAGCAGCAGCTTGCGCGCCGCCATGACCTGGCCATCGGCGGTGCGTACTTCCACACCTTCGGCGCTGGCGCTGGCCTGCACGGCTTCGGCATGCACCCAACGCACCGTGGGGTAGTCCAGCAGCTGCTGCGCGCGGTCTTCAGCAGCTCGGCGCCGCTGACGCCATCCAGCCCCAGCACCCCGTGCGAATGACCGGCGAAACGATTGCGCGGCGAACCGGCGTCGATGACGGTGACCGGGCGACGGGCGCGGGCCAGGATCAGGCCGGCGGCAATGCCGGCGTAGCTGCCGCCGACGATGAGCACATCAGGATTCATGGTGACCTTCCAGGGAACGGTGATGGGCAAGATGTCGGGCGAAGTCGGCGCCGAGCTGGTCCAGCGTGGTCGCCTGCAGCCGCGCTTCGAGCAGGCGCTGCGCCTCGCGTGCGCCCTCGAGCAGGGCGCCGTTGACCAGCTGCTGGATCGGGCAGCCGCCACCCGAATCGCGGGCCCCGACCTGCACCAGCGGCGGTGCGCCCACGGCCAGATAGATGTCATGCAGGGTAATTGCGGCAGCATCGCGGGCCAGCAGGCTGCCGCCGCCGTGGCCGCGGGCACTGCTCACCAGGCCGGCCTTCTGGAGCTGCGTCAGCAGGCGCCGGATCACCACCGGATGGGTGGGCAGGCACGATGCCAGCTGCTCGGAGGTGCGCGGGGCGGCCTGGCCGACCAGGTGCGCCATTACATGCAGGGCGTCGGAAAGCGGGTTCGCGGATTTCATGTAACAACAATAGTTACATTTAAATCCTCTGTCGAGAGTCCGCATTCGTTCCATATGGACACATTTGTCCTATGAAACATCTCCTTCACATCACTAAACGAAACGCGAATGTGATGCGCGTCCCACTTCAGCATGCACGCATCGGGTCGATACCGCATTGCCCCTTCCCGAGAGTCCCTTCCATGAAAGCGTCTGTCCGTGCTCCGCGCCTGCAGTCCAAGCTGCTCGGCGCGGTTTCCGTTGGTCTGGCCGTGGTCCTGCTGTGCGCACTGGCGGGCCTGGCCTCCGCCTGGTTGAAGTTGTCCACCGAAGTTCCGCCCGAAGTCGCGCACAGCCGCGATGCGGAACGCCTGCAGCGTGAGTTCCGCGGCCAGGTACAGGAATGGAAGAACGTATTGCTGCGCGGCCGCGACGACGCACTGCGTCAGCGCCACCTGGAGGCGTTCGACAGTGAAGGCCGCCTGGTCGAGCAGCTGGCCAAGGGACTGACCAGCAGCCCGGATGCGCGCACGCGTGATCTGGCACAGGCCTTCATCGGCCTGCACGCACAGCTGCAGCAGGACTACCACGGGGCGCTGCAGGCGTTCGCCGAGGCCAGCTACGACCCGGCCGCCGGCGACAACCTCGTGCGCGGCAAGGATCGCCCGGTGGCGACGGCACTGGATGCGCTGAGCACGCACGCCACGCAGGTGGCCGAAGCGGCGCTGACGGCACGCTCGCAGCAGGCACGCCAGACCCTGCTGCTGTGCGCGGCGCTGACCGTGCTGGCTGCGGTGCTGCTGCTGATGGGACTGGCCTGGTGGCTGCGGCGTGCCGTCGTGCAGCCGGTGCTGGCGGTGGAAGCCGCCGCGCGTGCAGTCGCTGCCGGCGACCTGCAGCACGTTGTGCAGGTGCGCAGCCGCGATGAGATCGGTCGCCTTGCGCAGGCCATGCAGGCGGTGCAGTCCACGCTGCGCGACGTGCTGGATGCACAGGCCACGATGGCACAGGCGCATGAAGCCGGCAGCATCAGCCACCGCATGGATGCCGATGCCTTCCCCGGCGCGTTCGGCACGATGGTGGCCGACAGCAACGCGCTGGTCGACGCGCATATCCAGGTAAAGCTGCGTGCGATTGCGATCATGGGCCGTTACGCGATCGGTGACCTCAGCGAGGACATGGAACGCCTGCCCGGCGAGAAGGCCGTGATCACCGACGCATTGGATACGGCCAAGGCCAATCTCGGCGTGATCAATGGCGAGATCCGCCGCCTGGCCGAGGCCGCTGCCGCCGGTGACTTCAGCCAGCGCGGCGACAGCGCACGCTTCGAGCATGACTTCCGCGCGATGGTCGACGGCCTGAATCGATTGATGCAGACCACCGAACTGAACCTCGGCGAGGTCTCCAGCATGCTGCGCGCGATTGCCGATGGCCGCCTTGGCGCGCGTATGCACGGTGATTTCCAGGGCGTGTTCGCGCGTATCGCCGGCGACGCCAACACCACCGCTACGCAGCTGGCAACCATCGTCACCGACATCAAGCACGCCTCCGGCAACATCCACACGGCGGCAGCGGAGATCGCCGCCGGCAACAACGATCTGTCACGCCGCACCGAACAGCAGGCGGCCAATCTGGAAGAGACGGCGGCATCGATGGAAGAACTGACCTCCACCGTGCGCCAGAACGCCGAGCATGCGCGCCAGGCCAACCAGCTGGCGATCGGCGCACACAGCGTGGCCTCGCAGGGCGGTGAAGTGGTCGGCCAGGTCGTGGCGACGATGGATGCGATCGAAGGCTCGTCGCGGCAGATCGCCGACATCATCAGCGTGATCGACGGCATCGCCTTCCAGACCAACATCCTGGCGTTGAATGCGGCGGTGGAAGCGGCGCGTGCCGGCGAGCAGGGCCGCGGCTTCGCGGTGGTCGCCAGTGAGGTCCGCACGCTGGCACAGCGTTCGGCGCGGCCGCGAAGGAGATCAAGTCGCTGATCGAAGCCTCGGTGGAACAGGTCGGGCACGGTGCACGGCGCGTGCGTGAGGCCGGCGACACCATGGCCGAGATCGTGGCGTCGGTGCAGCGCGTGACCGACATCATGGCCGAGATCTCCGCCGCCTCGCAGGAGCAGAGCGCGGGCATCGAACAGGTCAGCCAGACCGTGATCCAGATGGACGGCACCACCCAGCAGAACGCCGCGCTTGTGGAGGAAGCCAGTGCCGCCGCACGCAGCCTGGAACAGCAGGCGAACCGCTTGATCGACGCGGTGGAGGTGTTCGATCTATCGACCACGGCGGATGCGAAGGGCGGGTTGGCCCGCGCGGCCTGATGGGTCCGGTTGCCGGCCAGCGTCAGATGGGTAGCGCCCGACCGTTGGTCGGGCGATGGCAGGGGCAGTGCGGACCAACGGTCCGCACCCACCGAATCCGATCAGCGCACGTAATCGCTCTGCGCCATCGCATCGGCAAGGTAATCCACGAACGAGCTGATCCGTGCGGACACCGCGGTGTTGCGGTAGTACACCGCGTGGATCGGCTGGTACACATCCAGCGTCTGCGCCGCCAGCACCGGCACCAGCGTGCCGGCAGCGCGGTCGCGGTCGGTGACGAAGTCGGACAGGCAGGTGATGCCGACGCCTTCCACCGCCAGTCGGCGTAGTGTTTCCCCGCTGGACACCGCGATATCCGGACGCACCCGCAGCAGGCCATCGGCGTCGCCCGGCAGCGGCCAGTGATTCAACGATTCCGGTTCGTTGAAGCTGAGCAGCGTGTGCTGGCCCAGCGCGGCGACGCTGGTCGGTTCGCCGTGTGCAGCCAGGTAGGCCGGGCTGGCCACCAGTCGCAGCTGGCACCGCCCCAACGGCCGCGCATGCAGGGTGGAGTCGGCCAGCGGCCCGATCCGGATCGCCAGATCGGTGCGCCGCTCGAGCAGGTCGATGTAGCGGTCGGAGCTGTTCAACTCCAGCTGCACTTCCGGGTAGCGCGCACGATAGCCGCTCACCAGCGGCGCGATCACGTGCAACACGAACGGCATCGCCGCATCCACCCGCAGGCGCCCAGCCGGGCGCTCGCGGCGCGCCGCCATCTGTTCCTCGGCCGATTCCACCGCATCGATGATCGCCCGTGCATGGCGCAGGAATGCCTCGCCCTCGGCGGTCAGGTGCAGTCGGCGGGTGGTGCGGGTCAGCAGGGTGATCCCCAGCTTGTCCTCCAGCCGGCCCAGCGCACGGCTCACGCCCGAGGGCGTCTGCCCCAGCTGCTCGGCAGCGGCACTGATAGACCCGCTGTCGATCACCGTGAGGAAGGCCTGCATTTCGTCCAGAGTGGTCTTCATGCCGCCATTATTGACTGAGCGGCAATAGTGATTGGCGTGAAGACTGGTTTTTCGGCAAAGGTGCGCCGCGCACACTGCGCGCCTTCCTTCCCTCCGGAGCCGGCCATGATCCGTGGCATTCCCCTCGCCCTGCTGGCGTTGACCCTCGGTGCCTTCGCCATCGGCACCACCGAGTTCGTCATCGTCGGCCTGATTCCCACCATTGCCGCCGACCTCCAGGTCAGCCTGCCCTCGGCCGGCCTGCTGGTCTCGCTGTATGCCCTCGGCGTGGCCATCGGTGCGCCGGTGCTGACCGCGCTCACCGGCCGCGTACCGCGCAAGTCGCTGCTGGTGGCCCTGATGGTGCTGTTCACCCTCGGCAACATCATCGCCTTCCTGGCGCCGGGTTACACCTCGCTGATCATCGCCCGCATCCTCACCGGCCTCGCCCACGGCGTGTTCTTCTCGATCGGTTCGATCATCGCCACCGCGGTGGTGCCGAAGGAGAAGGCCGCCAGCGCGATCGCGATCATGTTCACCGGCCTGACCGTGGCACTGGTGACCGGAGTGCCGCTGGGCACCTTCATCGGCCAGCACCTGGGCTGGCGCGCCACCTTCCTGGCGGTGGCCGGCCTCGGCGTGATCGCCCTGCTCGGCGCGCTGCTGTTCGTGCCGCGCAGCCTGCCGCAGAGTACGCCGGCCAGCTTCCGCCAGCAGCTGGCCGTGCTCGCCCGGCCCCGCCTCCTGCTGGTCTATGCGATGACCGCGCTGGGCTACGGCGGCACCTTCCTGGCCTTCACCTATCTGGCGCCGATCCTGCAGGACGTCACTGGTTTCTCCGCCAATGCGGTCAGCCTGGTGCTGCTGGTGTACGGCGTGTCGGTGGCGATCGGCAACCTGTGGGGTGGGCGCATGGCCGACCGCATGGGCCCGGTGCCCGCGTTGAAGCGCATCTTCGCCCTGCTGGCCGTCGTGCTGTTCGTGCTCACCTTCACCGCCTACAACACCTGGCTGATGCTGCTGACGGTGCTGGCGCTGGGTGCGGTGGCGTTCGGCAACGTGCCCGGCCTGCAGGTGTACGTGGTCAAGCAGGCGCAGCGCTATGCGCCGCAGGCCACTGACGTGGCCTCGGGGCTGAACATTGCCGCCTTCAACATCGGCATCGCGCTGGGCGCCTCGCTGGGTGGCCTGGTGGTGGAGCACGTTGGCCTGATGCACACGCCGTGGCTGGGCGCGCTGGTGGTGGTGGGCGCGTATGCATTGACCGTGCTCAGCGGCCGCCTGGACCGCCGCGACGGCATCGATGACCGCGCCGATGGCATCGCCGTGGCCGCGCATTGAGCGATGTCATGCCGTGCCGGCGCCTTGCCGGTACGGTGGTGCAATGCACCGTTGCCGGCACGCATGCAGCCAGTGGCCTACCCTTTGCCGGATATTCGCATCCCTCCCCCTCTGCTGGAGCTCCCCATGACTGTCCCCGCTTTCGGTCTCGGCACCTTCCGCCTGAAAGACCAGACCGTGATCGACTCCGTGCGCAACGCACTGGATGTCGGCTACCGCGCCATCGATACCGCGCAGATCTACGGCAATGAAGCCGAGGTCGGCCAGGCCATCGCCGATTCCGGCGTGCCGCGCGAAGAGATCTACCTGACCACCAAGGTCTGGATCACCGAGTTCAAGCGCGAAGCGCTGCTGGCCAGTCTGCGTACCAGTCTGGAGAAGCTGCGCACCGACCACGTCGATCTGGCACTGATCCACTGGCCGTCGCCGAACGACAAGGTCGACGTGCCGATGGAGGAGTACCTGACCGCACTGGCCGAGGCCAAGGCACAGGGTCTGACGAAGGCGATCGGCATCTCCAACTTCACCATCGCGCAGACCCGCAAGGCGATCGGCATCCTCGGTGCCGACGCCATCGCCACCAACCAGATCGAGATCCACCCGTACCTGCAGAACCGCCTGCTGGTGAAGTTCCTGCAGGACAACGGCATCCACATCACCGCCTACATGAGCCTGGCCTATGGCGAGGTGATCAAGGACCCGGTGATCCAGGCCATTGCCGGCCGTCACCAGGCCACTCCGGCACAGATCGCGCTGGCCTGGGCGCTGCAGCAGGGCTTCTCGGTGATCCCGTCGTCGACCAAGCGCGAGAATCTCTCGAGCAACCTGGAAGCGGCAGCAATCCGCCTGACCGACGAAGACATGGCGCAGATCGCCAAGCTGGACCGCGGCCATCGCCTGGCCAACCCGGAAGGGATTGCACCTGCCTGGGATTGAACCCAACTGCGGTTGCGGATCGCAATCGGTAGGTGCCGACCTTGGTCGGCACTGACCTCTGATCGATCATTGAAACACCGTGCGGACCAAGGTCCGCACCCACCAGAAGCGGCTTTGGCCTACGCCTGCAGCAACCACCCGCGCATCGCCGCACTGACCTCTTCCGGCTTTTCCATCGGTGCCAGGTGCCCGCAGTCGGGCACCACCACCAGTTGCGAGTGCGGCACCATCGCGTGCATTTCCTCGCTCACCGCCAGCGGCGTGATGCGGTCGTTTGCGCCGCAGACGATCAACAGCGGATCGCGGTAACCGGCCAGCACATCATGCCCATCGCGGCGTTCCAGCGCGCTCTGGCGCAGGAACACTGCCGCGCCCAGGCGGGCGGTCATGTCACGCACACGTTGCACCAGCACGTAATCATCCAGCCGCGAGGCATCGATGTAGCTGCGCATCAGCGCGTCGCCGAAGCCATGGAACTTGCCGGGCAGGCGCACGCTGGCGCGCTGGCTGCGGCGCTGTTCGGCCCGCTCGGGGGAGTCGGCGTGGATCGACGTATCGATCAGCGCCAGCTGCAGCACGCGTTCCGGCGCGATACGCAGGATCTGCTGGGCGACGAAGCCGCCCAGCGAGAAACCCGCCAGGGCGAAGCGCTCGGGTGCCTGCGCCAACACGTCCTCGGCCACCGCCTGCAGCGTCTCACCACGGGTCTGGTCACCCACGGTGCAATCGGCAATGTCGGCCAGATCGGCCAATTGCGCGCGCCACAGCTCGGCATCGTTGAGCAGGCCGGGCAGCAACAACAGGGGGATACGGTCGGTCATGGTGGGTATTGTCGCGCCATCACGGTGACGGAACCATGCCGCAACGGGCGGTTGCATTGTGGAGTCGAGCCATGCTCGACTGCTGCACAGCCAGTCGAGCATGGCTCGACTCTACAGAAGGCAGCGACACGGACGCGGCCATGGCAGACCCCCGCAACAGCGGCAATCCGACGACCTCGCTGGCACGTTTCGACGATTCACTGGTCACCACCACCTTCGAGCTGCCCGGCTTCCGCATCACGCGCAACCTGGGCGTGGTGCGCGGCATCACCGTGCGCTCGCGCTCGATCGTCGGCAACTTCCTCGGGGCATCCAGACGATTTTCGGTGGCAACATCACCCTCTACACCGAGCTGTGCGAACAGGCCCGCGAGGAAACCTGCCGCGACCTGATCAAGCATGCGCGGCAGCTCGGCGCCAACGCGATCATCGGCATGCGCTACGACGCCACCGACGTGATGACCGGGCTGACCGAGGTGCTGTGCTATGGCACGGCGGTGGGGTGGAACCGTTGCGGTAGCCTGGTCGTAGAGTCGAGCTTGCTCGACTGCTTTCGATGGCAACAGTCGAGCAAGCTCGACTCTACAGCGGTGCCGTCGGCACCTCGACCTGCTGTACCGGCAGGGTCACCATCATCACCGTCGGGTCGTCCGGGTCCAGTTTGGTCTTGAAGCCCAGGCTCTGGCACATCGCCAGCATGGTGCTGTTCTCGCGCAGCACCTGGCCTTCGACCACGTCCAGGCCCAGCCACTTGGCATACTCGATCATGATCGCCATCAGCCGCCAGCCGATGCCGTGGCCCTTCAGGTCCGAGCGGATCAGAATGCCGTACTCGCCACGGTGGTAATCGGCGTCGGCGTGCAGGCGCACCGCGCCCAGCATTTCGCCGCTGCGCGGCTCGATCGCCACCAGCGCAATCGAGCGTGCGTAGTCGAGCTGGGTCAGGCGCGCGATGAACTCGTGGCTGAAATGCTTCACCGACTGGAAGAAGCGCAGGCGCAGGTCCTCGTCGCTGACGCGGGCGAAGAACGCACGGAACAACGCGTCGTCTTCCGGCCGCACCGGGCGCACGAAGGCACGGCCGCCATCGGACAGTTCGATGGTGCGCTCCCACTCCTTCGGGTACGGGAATACCGAAAAACGCGGATGGCCACGGCCCTTGTGCAGAATTCGCGAGGGCGCGATGGCCACGCGGGCGTCGAGGGCGAGGATGCCCTTGCCGTCGACCAGCAACGGATTGATGTCCAGCGTGCGTACTTCGGGAATGTCGGCGGCCAGTTGTGCCAGCTTGACCAGCGCCAATGCCAGTGCGCGCTCGTCGGCGGCAGGAACATCGCCATAGGCCTTGAGGATGCGCGAGGCACGGGTCTGGCCGATCAGCTCATGGGCCAGGCGCAGGTCCAGCGGCGGCAGCGCCAGCGCCTTGTCGTTGATCACTTCAACTGCAGTACCGCCACGGCCGACCACGATCACCGGACCGAACGTCGCGTCATCGGCAATGCCAACGATCAGCTCGCGCGCCTTCGGGCGCACGATGGTCGGCTGTACCAGCAGGCCGTCGATGCGCGCATCCGGCCGCAGCTGGCGTGCGCGCGACAGGATCGCGTTGGCCGCGCTCTGCACCGCCGGCAGCGTGGACAGGTTGAGGCGCACGCCATCCACTTCCGACTTGTGCGGAATATCCGGCGAGAGAATCTTCAGTGCGACCGTGGCACCGCGCTCCAGCAGCGGCTGCGCCAGGTCCATTGCCTCGTGCGCATCGCGCGCATGCATCACCGGCGCGGAGGGAATGCCGTAGGCTTTGAGCAGTTCATGCGTGGCCAACGGGTCCAGCCATTGCTGGCCATTGGCCAATGCCGCATCGACCAGCGCGCGTGCGGCCGCGGCGTCGACACTGAAGTCCTGCGGCAGGCTGGGCGGCGTTTCCATCAACGCGTTCTGCGCTTCGCGGTAGCGCACCAGGTGCTGGAAGCCGCGCACCGCTTCGGCCTCGGTCGGATAGGTCGGCACCCGCGCCGCGTTGAGCGTGGCCGTGGCCTGGTCATCGTTGCCCAGCCACACCGCGAACACCGGCTTGTCGCGGTGATGGCGCGGGCGCAGGCCGAGCGTGCGGGTGAGTGCCTGCGCAGCGTCTGCAGACGAGGTGAATGCGGTCGGCACGTTGACCACCATCACCGCGTCATTCTCGTTGTCGGCCAGCAGCGCTTCGATGGCGGTGGCATAGCGCTCACCATCGGCGTCGACCACGATGTCGACCGGATTGCTGCGCGACCAGCCCTGCGGCAGCACCGCATCGAGCTTCTGCACCGTACTGTCGGACAGGTTTGCCAGCGTGCCGCGCAGCGCGATCAGCTGGTCCACGGCAAGGCGGCCGACACCGCCACCATTGCTGAGAATGGCCAGGCGACGACCGGGGAAGGTCCCCAACCGGCCCAGCGATTCAGCAGCGGTGAACAGTTCGTCCAGCGCGCTGACACGCAGCAGGCCGGCACGGTTGAACGCCGCACCGTAGACGTCGTCGGCACGGGCCAGCGCCTGCACATGGGTATCGCGGCTGCCCGGCTGCACCCGCTCGGCGCGGCCGGACTTCACCACCACCACCGGCTTGGCACGCGCGGCGGCACGCGCGGCCGACATGAACTTGCGCGCATCCTTGATCTGCTCGACATAGAGCAGGATGGCGCGGGTGCGGTAGTCGGTGGCGAAGTAATCGAGCAGGTCGCCGAAGTCGACGTCCATCGTGTCGCCCAGCGAAACCACGGCGGAGAAGCCGACCGAACGCGCCACACCCCACTCCACCAGCGCGGCGGCAATGGCCGAGGATTCGGAGATCAAGGCGAGGTCGCCGGCCTGCGGGAAGTGTGCGGCGATGCTGGCGTTGAGCCGTGCATGCGGTGCGATCACGCCCAGGCAGTGTGGGCCAAGGATGCGCAGGCCGTGCTTGCGCGCCACCGTCTCCACCTGTTCCGACAACGAGCCCGGGCCTTCGCCCAGGTGCGCGGTGAGGATGATTGCTGCCTGCACACCGCGTTCTGCGGCGGTACGCACCACCTGCGGCACGATCGCCGCCGGTGCGGTGATCACCACCAGGTCCGGCACCCAGTCCAGGTCCTTCAACCGTTTGATCGTGCGGATGCCATCGATCTCGGCATGCCGCGGGTTGATCCACGCCACCTTGCCGGGGAAACCGGTGCCGCGCAGGTTGCGCATCACCGCGCGGCCGGCCGAACGCTCACGCGGACTGCCGCCGATCACCGCGACCGACTGCGGACGGAACACAGACTGCAGGTGGTAGGTACTCATGCGCCTACGGTACCCAAAAAAGGGGACGGAGGGGATTAAGTCTTTGTGGCACAAACGACTTAATCCCCTCCGTCCCCTTTTTTGTTACAGCAGCGTGCCGTGCAGGATCATCGCGGCGATGCTGAAATAGATCACCAGGCCGGTCACGTCCACCAGGGTGGCGACGAACGGGGCCGAGGCACTGGCCGGGTCGAAGCCGAGGCGCTTGAGGATGAACGGCAGCATCGAGCCGGACAGCGAACCGAAGGTGACGATGCCGACCAGCGCGGCGCCGATGGTGATCGCCAGCAGGATCCAGTGCTCGCCGTAGTCGTGCAGGCCGCCCAGCTGCCAGATCACGATGCGCACGATGGCCAGGCAGCCAAGGATCGCGCCCAGCACCATGCCGGTCGGGACCTCGCGCAGGGCCACCTTCCACCAGTCGCGCAGGCGCAGTTCGCGCAGCGCCAGGCTGCGGATCAGCAGCGAGGTGGCCTGCGAACCGGAATTGCCACCCGAACTCATGATCAGTGGAATGAACAGGGTCAACACCACCGCGCGTGCCAGTTCGTCCTCGTAGTGCTGCATCGCGCTGGCGGTCAGCATCTCACCCAGGAACAGCACGCTCAGCCAGCCGGCGCGCTTGCGCAGCATCTCGAGGAAGCCGATCTGCATGTACGGCTTGTCCAGTGCTTCCATGCCGCCGAACTTGTGCGCGTCCTCGGTGGATTCCTCGATCAGCGCATCGAGCACGTCGTCCACGGTGACGATGCCCAGCATCTGCTGCTGGTCGTCCACCACCGGAATCGCCAGCAGGTCGTGGCGGCGGATCAGCCGCGCCACTTCTTCCTGGTCCATCAGCGCGTCCACCGTCACCGGCGGATTGACCTGCGCCACGTCCAGGATCGACTCCTCGGGCAGGCCGGTGATCAGCCTGCGCATGGTCACCACCTGCTGCAGCTGTTGGCTGGCCGGGTCCAGCACGTAGATCGCGTACACCGTTTCACGGGTGCGCTCGACCTGGCGGATGTGCTGCAGGGTCTGCGCCACGGTCCAGCTGGCAGGCACCGCCACGTACTCGGTGGTCATCAGCGCGCCGGCGGTGTTCGGCGGGTAGCTGAGCAGCTTCTGGATGGCCTGGCGGGCGTCGGTGCCCAGCAGCGGGATCAGCCGCGCGCGTTCCTCTTCGTCCAGCTCGTGGACAATATCGGTGGCGCGATCGTCGGCCATCAGTCCAAGCAGCGCGGCGGCGCGCGCCGGTGGCAGCTCGGCCACCAGCTCCCCGCTGCGCTGCAGTTCGGGTGCTTCGAGCATCTTCACCGCACGCGGCAACGGCAGCGCGGCCAGCGTTTCCGCGGCGCGGGTCAGTTCCAGCGTGTTGAGGAATTCCACCGCGTCGGCGGTGTTGTAGTTCGCCAGCGGTGCGGCCAGTGCGGCGGCATCGGCCACCTGGCGCAGCAATTGCTTCTGGTTCATCGGGTTTGCCTTGTGGGGGTGCGACCTCGCGCAACGCCAACGCAGGCAAACCGTCCCGATGTCAGGCGGTGGCCATCGCTGGCGTCGAACGAGGTCGACTTCTACTGTCGCTGGACATGGGTTGGGGACTCCGGGATGCGTATGCCGACGGACGCGCCGCCGGCGGCGGGCAGTCTGGACCCGTGGGCCATGCAGGTCAACCCGGCGGCCCTGCGGCGGGACCCGGCCGGTTGTTCTCGTGCGTACACAGACTGGCGCGCATAATGGCGGGGTGGCGTTCGCCACGCTTTTCCCCACCCGACCGGACGCACTGCGGGCTTCCCCGATGACCAGGTATTCCCATGCATAGCGGTGGTCTGGAACTGGCCCTGGTGCTGCTGCTGGCGGCGGTCATCGCCGTGCCGGTGTTCAAGAGATTCGGCTTCGGTGCGGTGCTGGGCTACCTGGCGGCCGGGGTGGTGCTGGGCCCGGACGGGCTGGGCTTCGTGCAGGATGCGGACCGCATCCTCGGCGCTGCCGAGATCGGCGTGGTGATGCTGCTGTTCGTGATCGGCCTGGAGCTGTCGCCGGCACGCCTGAAGGTGATGCGGCGCTCGGTGTTCGGCGCCGGTGCAGCGCAGGTGGCGCTGTCCGGGCTGGTGCTGGGTGGCCTGCTGCTGCTTGACCATTTCCAATGGAAAAGCGCGCTGGTGGTGGGCGTGGCACTAGCGCTGTCGTCCACGGCGGTCGGCCTGCAGCTGCTGTCCGAGCACAAGGCGATCAACAGCGACCATGGCCGGCTGGGCTTTGCCATCCTGCTGTTCCAGGACCTGATCGCGATCCCGCTGCTGGCAGCCATCCCGCTGCTGGGCGGGGCGAAGAACGAGACCCTGCGCATCGAGGATGCGATGGTGGCGCTGGGTGCGCTGGCAGTGGTGATCCTGTGCGGGCGCCCGGTGCTGCGCAGGGTGTTCAGCATCATTGCACGCACCCGCAGCCCGGAAGTATTCACCGCCACCGCCCTGCTGGTGGTGCTCGGCACTGCCTGGTTCATGCAGGAGGCCGGCCTCAGCCCCAGCCTGGGCGCGTTCCTGGCTGGCGTGCTGCTGTCCGATTCGGAGTTCCGGCACGAACTGGAAGCGCAGATCGAGCCGTTCAAGGGCCTGCTGCTGGGCCTGTTCTTCATCGCTGTGGGCATGGGCATCGACCTCGACCGCATCGCCGCCGAGCCGTGGCTGATCGCGGCCGGGGTGGCGATCCTGCTGGTTGTGAAGTTCAGCCTGCTGTACGTGATCGGGCGTATCGCCAAACTCAGTTCGCGGCAGTCACTGCTGTTGGGCAGCGTGCTGTGGCTGGGCGGCGAGTTCGCCTTCGTCGTATTCAACGAGGCGCAGCGCGCGCACCTGCTGGGCAACGCCAACCACGACCGGCTGGTGGCGATCGTCGGCCTGTCGATGGCAATCACGCCGCTGTTGATGATCGCGCTGCTCAAGCTGCTGGGCCAGGAGAAGGCGGCGCCGCGCCAGGCCGCCGAGGCCGACAAGGTGGCGCCGGACAACCGGCCCAAGGTGCTGATCGCCGGCATGGGCCGCTTCGGCCAGGTGATCGCGCGCCTGCTGACCGCGCAGAAGGTGCCGTTCGTGGCGCTGGAAGCGAATCCGGACACCGTGGCCGACCTGCGCCGCTTCGGCAACCAGCTGTACTACGGCGACCCGACCCGGCCGGAGATGCTGCGCGCTGCGGGCGGCGAGCACATCGATGTGTTCGTGATCACCGTGGATGACCCGGAGACCAACCTGCGCGCGGTACGCATGGTGCGCCGGCTGTACCCGGACGCGAAGGTGCTGGCCCGCGCACGCAACCGCCAGCATGCCTGGCGTCTGATGGACATGTCGGCCGAGCCGTTCCGCGAAGTGTTCGGCACCAGCCTGGAGATGAGCGGCCGCGTGCTGACTGCATTGGGCGTGGCGCCGGACGTGGCCGAGCGCCATGTGCAGCGCTTCCGCGAGCACGACGAACAGCTGCTGCGCGACCAGTACCTGGTGTACGACGACGAGGCGGCGGTGATCCAGACCTCGCGCGATGCGCGCAACGACCTGATGCACCTGTTCGAGGCCGACGCGGAAAGCGACGGCAAGTAGGCGTGCCGGCCAGCGGCCGGCACTACCCTTTTCCCGGGATCAACCGTTGTCGCGCAGGAACCGCGCCATCGACGAAACACCCGGCACGCGCGGTTCGAACTCGCCGGCCACGTCGATGAAGCCACGCATCACCGCGATCTCGCGCGGGCTGCGGTTGAGGCTGTCGCGCGCTTCCGGATCGGCACCAGCGCGCAGCAGGCGCTGCACCAGCAACGGCAGGCCATGCAGCGCGGCCAGGTGCAGCGGACCGAAGCCGCGCGGATCGCGCACGTCCAGGCTGACGTCCTCATCCAGCAGGCGCTCCACCGCCGCCATCACCACCTGCTCGTCGCAGGCAGTGCCCGGCTCGGCACGCGCACCCAGCAGCAGCAGCAGCGGCGTGACCGAACCGGCGGCGGCCTGGTCCGGTTCGGCACCGGCCAGCAGCAGGGTGTCGAGCAGCGCCAGCAGGCGCGAACGGTCGCGCGCACTGAAGCCGTACAGCGCAGCACAGTGCAGAGGGCCCAGCTGCTGCGCATCACCGGCATGCACGTCGGCGCCGGCGGTGAGCAGGCGCGCGACGATGTCCGGCAGGCCCAGCGCCGAGGCCAGCATCAGCACGGTCACGCCGCCCGGCAGGCGGTGTTCCAGCTTGGCGCCGGCATCGAGCAGGGCCGAAACGATATCCACCTGGCGCATGCTGACCGCCGCCGACAGCGGCGTAGCCCCACTGGCCGCAGCGTGCTGCGGATTGGCGCCACGCGCCAGCAGCAGGTCGGTCACCGCCAGATGGCCACCACCGGCGGCACGCAGCAGCGCGGTGCAGCCCTGTGCGTCGACCGCATCAACGGCGAAGCCCAAGTCGATCAGGCGGCGCACGGCATCCACATCACCGGCCATCGCGGCGGCCGGCAGATCGGCCTCGCGCAGCGTACGGCGCGGCAACGGCCATACCCGCCAGTCGAGCCAGTCGGCCAGATCACGGCGACCGATCGACAGCGCCACGCCCAGCGGCGTCTGCCCGTCGGCAGCACGTGCTTCCGGCGATGCACCGTGCTGCACCAGCAGCTTCAGCGCGCCTTCGCGGGCCAATGCAGTGGCCAGGTGCAATGCGGTCATGCCATGGCTGTCGCGCGCTTCGCGATCGACACCGGCCTTGAGCAGGGCCTGCTGCAGGCGCAGCCAGCCCAGGCGCACCGCCAGCGACAACGGCGGATCACCGGCCGGCGAAGCGGCGAACGGATCGGCGCCACGTTCCAGCAGTTCCAGTGCCAGCTGTTCCAGGCCACGGGCGGCCTGGTCGTGCTGCGCACAAGCCGCCAGGAAACGCGCCAAGCCACCGCGTCCGGCCGGTGACAGGCCACGCTGCAGCATCACCTGCAGCGCCGGCACCGCATCGATGCCACGCGACAGCAGCGCGAACATCGGCGTGTCCGAGCAGGCATCGCGTACGTAGGGATCAGCACCATGCGCCAGCAGCCAATCGACCGCGTCCGGCTCAAGCGCAAGTTCGGGGTCAAGCAGCAGGCTGCCCAGTTCTTCCGGCTGGCACAGCTTGGCCAGCGCGGCCATGCCGTCGGTGTTGCCGAAGCCCAGCGCTTCGCGCAGCAGGGTCAGCGGCGGGCGATCCGGCAGCAGGCCGCTGGCCGCGGCCGCTTCGCCGCGCTCGGCCAGACCATCGCTGACCGCAGCCGGCAATGGATAGGAGGGATCCAGCAGGGCGACGATCGCCCAGCGGCCGGCTTCGGCGGCGTAATCCACCGCACGACGGCCGACCGGATCGGTCGCATCGGCAGCAATGCCCAGATCGACCAGGCGCTTGATCAGCAGCGGGGAGACGTCCTCGGCCATGACGGCCAGCTGCACCGCATTGCGGCCTTCGCCGTCCACCGCGATCAGGTCGGGCTTGTGCGGCAACAGATGTTCAATCACACCGGCGCGACCGGCGCGGGCCGCTTCCAGCCACGGCGTGCGACCAAGCGCATCGCGCGCTTCCAGATTGGCGCCGGCGGCGAGCAGCACACCGATGATTTCCACGTGGCCGGCCAGCGCCGCCTCGTGCAGCGCACTGCGGCGCTGGCGATCACGGGCGTCGGCGCGCGCCTTGTGCTTGAGCAGCAGCTGCACGCCGGCCGGATCATCGTCTTCGGTGGCGGCAGCGGCGAGCAGCACCGGCGTGCCCTCGGCCGGTTCGCTGCGCGCACCGCGTTCGAGCAGGAAGCGAGCCAAGCGCCAGTTGCCGACCTGGCAGGCCACGGCCAGCGGTGACCAGCCCTCGTTGTTCAATGCATCGACTTCGGCGGCAGCGTCGCGCAACAGCGCCGCCACGCCCGGGTCGGAACTGCGCGCGGCATGGTGCAGCGGGGTGTTGCCATAGCTGTCGGTAGCACGCGAATCAGCACCGTTGGCGAGCAGGGTCATGACCGCTTCGGGGCGACCATGCCAGCTGTCACGGGTGGCGGCCAGCAGCGGGGTCATGCCCCGGTGCGGTGCATTCACATCAACGCCGCGGGCGATCAGTTCGCGCAGCAGGCGCAGATCGGGCAGCACCGCCGCCAGCACCGCCAGGCTGCGCTGGTCGCGCCAGTTCGGGTCCGGCAGCGCATACGGATCGGCACCGGCCTGCAGCAGCTGCAGGCCGCGGTCGATGCGGCCATGGCGGGCGGCTTCATACAGTGCCGGGGTCAGCTCCTGCGGTGCCATCGCCTCCAGCGGCACGGATTCGGCCGCGGCGGCAAACATCGGTTCGTGCTCGTTGCTGGCCGTGGCCAACGGGCTGGAGCGCAACGACACCAGCGGCGCCGGCGCCACCCGCTGCAGCAGCAGGTGCAGCAGCGGCGACAGCACCAGCACCGCCAGCGCGGCCGGCCAGCGTGCGCTTTCCGGCAGCAGGTCGGGCCAGGCCGGCAACACCACCAGTGCAGCCAGTGCGATCACCAGCGCGGCCACGCCGAGGCCACGCCAGGCGGTCAGATCGCGCCTGCCAGCGCCTGCCAATGCTGGGCTGCCGTCAAGGCGTTCAACGTCGTTCCACAACGGCCAGGTACGCCAAGCCGCCAGCAGGCCGGCACTGACCAGCACGCTCAGGCCCAGCACAGCGGCCAGGCTGCCGCTGTCGCGCAGCGCCGCCAGCGGCCAGGCCAGCAGCAGCGCCAGCAGCAGCGGTGCGGCGGCCCACAGCGCCAGCAGCGCGGGCAGGTCCTGGCGTGCGACCACCTTCAGCGGCAGCAGCGCACGGCTGCGGCGCCACCACGACACACCCAGCGCGAACGCAGGCTGCGCCAGGGCGGCAAGGATGGCACCCGGAATGCCGCCCACGGCGGCGCCCAGCGCCAGTACGGCACCCACGGCGAAGGCGATCGACAGTACGCGCGGACGGGAGGCGTCAGTCATAGTGCCGCGGCATCAGGCTGGCCACCGACGGCGGCACCTGCAGGTAGAACCCGCGTTCGCTCATTTCGCTGCGGACCTTTTCGGGATCGGCCTGGGCCAGGCGGCGCTGGGCATCCAGGGCCACCTCCAGGACGAAGGCAAGCGTCCCCAGCGAGGTGAGCAGCGGCGGAGGCAGCGCGCTGAAATCATCGCGTCGGGGAACGTAGACGTAGGTGTCCGGCTTGAGTTGGCTTTTATAGACGTAGGCGTGCATGTCCGCGGGACGATAACCCGGGAAGAGCCATGATTGTGTCGGAAAGCCGACACCGGGGAAAGCCGTCAGCCGACGATGGCGGCGCGATCGGCGGCGTTTCCCCTGCGGGGTTCAGCAATGTGGCGGTGGCGTTCAGCCACTCGCACACCTGGCGGCTGCGGGATCACTCGCCCCAGCGACGGAACACCAGGGACGTGTTGATGCCCCCGAATGCGAAGTTGTTGCTCATCACGTACTCGGCCTGGAGTTCGCGGCCCTGGCCGGTGATGAAGTCCAGCTGGCCGCAGCGCGGATCGACCTCCACCAGGTTCAGGGTCGGGGCAAACCAGCCGGCACGCATCATCTCGATGCTCACCCAGGCCTCGAATGCACCGCAGGCGCCCAGCATATGCCCGACGTAGCTCTTCAGCGAGCTGATCGGCATCCGCGAGCCGAACACCTGCGCGGTAGCCTGGGTTTCGGCGATGTCGCCGTGCTCGGTCGCGGTACCGTGGGCGTTGACGTAGTCGATCTGCGCCGCGTCCAGTCCGGCATCCTCCAGCGCCAGGCGCATGGCCTGGGCCATGGTGTCGGCACTGGGCTGGGTGACGTGCTGGCCGTCGCTGTTGGTGCCGTACCCCACCACCTCGGCAAGGATGGTCGCACCGCGCGCCAGCGCGTGCTCCAGGTCTTCCAGGATCAGCGTACACGCGCCCTCGCCCAGCACCAGGCCGTCGCGGCCGGCATCGAACGGGCGTGGCGTCGACTGCGGGGCGTCGTTCTGCACGCTGGTCGCGAACAAGGTGTCGAACACCGCGGCCGCGGCGGCGTCCAGCTGCTCGGCACCGCCGGCCACCATCACCGTCTGCTTGCCGCTGCGGATTGCCTCATAGGCCGCGCCGACGCCCTGGCTGCCGGATGTACAGGCACTGGACGTGGTGTAGACGCGCCCGGACAGACCGAAGAACACGCCGATGTTGACCGGTGCGGTGTGGCTCATCATCTTCAGGTAGGTGGTGGCGCTGATGCCATCGGTGGTGAACTCGTTGAGCATGCGGCCGAGTTCGCCGATGGCCTCATGGCTGCCGGAGGAGGAGCCATAGGCCACTCCGGTACGCCCGCTGCGCAGCACCGGATGGTCGTGCAGCCCCGCTTCGTGCAGGGCGATTTCGGTGGCACGCACCGACATGATCGCCACCTTGCCCATCGAACGGGTGCTTTTGCGGTTGTAGGTCGGCGGCAGCTCGAACGGCTGCGCCGGTGCGGCCAGTCTGGTGTTCAGCCCGGCATAGACATCCCACTCGGGCATCGCGCGCACGGCGTTGCGGCCGCTGCGCAACTTCGCGTGGATGGTCGGCCAGTCGTGGCCGAGCGGACTGATGGCGGCGGCACCGGTCACCACCACGCGATGGTCGATGCCCATCAGAGCATGCCTCCGTTGACCGAAATCACCTGCCGGGTGATGTAGCCGGCCGGCTCGGACAGCAGGAAGGCCACCGTCGCCGCCACCTCATCGGGACGACCAACGCGGCCGGCAGGAATCAGTTTCAGCGCGTGCTCCACCACTTCCTCGTTGAGCATCTCCGTCTCGATCAGGCCCGGCGCCACGCAGTTGACCGTGATCTGGCGGCTGGCCAGTTCCAGTGCCAAGGCCTTGGTAGCGCCGATGATGCCGGCCTTGGCCGCGCTGTAGTTCACCTGGCCACGGTTGCCGGCAATGCCTGACACCGACGACAGGGTGACGATGCGGCCCGGCTTGCGCCGACGCACCATCGGCATGATCAACGGATGCAGCACGTTGTAGAAGCCATCCAGGTTGGTGTGGATGACCTGGTCCCAATCCTCCGGCGACAACGCCGGGAAAGCGCCGTCGCGGGCGATGCCCGCATTGCAGACCACGCCGTAATACGCGCCATGCGCGTCCACGTCGGCCTCCAGCGCCGCGCGGGCGGCATCACGATCGGACACGTCGAAGGTGAGCACGCGCGCCTGCACGCCCAGGGCCTGGATCTCGGCGACCACGGCCTGTGCCTCCTCCACGCGGCTGCGGCAATGCACCGCCACATCGAATCCGTCATGGGCAACACGCAGCGCAATGGCGCGGCCGATCCCCCGGCTGGCGCCTGTCACCAGCACGCATCGATTCCCAGTCATGCCTGTCCACTCTCCAGATAGGCCTTCGCGTCGAGCGGCTCGTACACCGACACGTTGGCAACCGCCCATTCTTCCTCGCCCGCCAGGATCCGGCAGGCGAACATCCCCAGCCCATTGTCGCCCAGCAGTTCGCGACGCGCCTGCACACGCAGGCGGGTTCCGCTCGGGAAACCACTGCGCAGGCTGCTGTAGCGCCGACTGCCGAGCAGGAAGCCCAGCTGCGGCGCTGCGCCAGCCGCACGCGCGCGACACCCCGACCAGGCGGCAATCGCCTGCGCCATGTACTCGATGCCGATCCAGGCCGGCATTTCACCGTTCTCGATGAACAGACCCGTCCCGGGTACCACCAGTTCGGCCTCGATGCTGTCCTGGTCCCATCGCAGTATCCGCTGCAGCAGGCACATGTCCTGGCGATGCGGCACCACTTCCTCGATCGCGTAGAGAGGGTTCATCGGCGTTCCAGTGCCAACACCGCATTGCTGCCGCCGAAGGCAAACGAGTTGCTCAGTATCCGTCGCAGCGGGCGTGCCAGGCGGGTGCCTGGTGCCACCAGTGACAGTTCCGGCAGCGCCTCATCCACGGCGCCATCCCACCAGTGCGGTGGCAGCCGCTGCAGCGGGTTCTCGGCCAGCATCATCCAGCACAATGCCGCCTCGATCGCGCCGGAGGCGCCGAGCGTATGCCCGGTGAGCGGCTTGGTCGAGCTGGCCGGTACATCGGTACCGAGCACCTCCGAAACCGCCAGGCTTTCCATGGCATCGTTGTGGTCGGTGGCGGTGCCATGCAGGTTCACGTAATCGACATCGGCGGGCGACCAGACAGCGCGCTTCAGTGCCTGCCGCAGCGCATCGATGGCGCCTTGGCCTTGCGGGTCGGGTGCGGACATGTGGTGGGCGTCGGAGGACTCACCCCATCCTGCCAGCGCCACCGGGCCGATGTCGCGGGTGAGCAGGAACAGCGCGGCGCCTTCCCCGATGTTGATGCCGGATCGATGTTGCGAGAACGGATTGCAGCGCAGCGCGGACACCGACTCAAGCGCGCTGAAACCCGCAACGGTAAAGCGGCACAGAGAATCGGCGCCACCGGCGATGACCGCATCGACCACCCCGGCGCGTAACAGGCGCGCAGCCGACACCAGGGCCTTGGCACTGGATGAACATGCCGTGGACAGCGTCCATGCCGGGCCCTGCGCACCACTGCGCAGCCGCACGAACTGCGCGGTCGTTCCCATTTCCTGCTGCGCGTAATCGTAGTCCGCCGGCCAATGACCGTTGCTGGCGTGGGAGCACATGGCCCGCTCGCCTTCGCCAATACCCGAAGTGCTGGTCCCCATCACCACAGCCACGCGCTCGGCGCCATAGCGGGCGATGGCCGCGGCCACCGCAGGCGCGATCTGCGCCAGCGCAACCGCCAGCAGCGCGTTGTTGCGCCCACGCAGGGCCAGCGGGAGTTCGTCCAGCGTCGGCAGCGGCGTGCACACCTCCCCCAACGCCAGGGTCCGCCCCGGCAACAGGCTGTCGTTGTTGCTCAACCCACCAGGCACCTCGGCGAACATCGCCTCCGCCACCGCCGCGCGGCCCTCGCCCAGCGCGCAGACAATGCCCAGGTCGTTGAGGAAAACGGCAGTGTCCATCAGTCCTGCCCAGCCATATCGATCGATTCGATGCGCAGCGCGTAGCCTTCTGCGCGGTTGTCCAGCTGCAGGCTGCCATCCTGCAGGCGCTGCAGCTGCAGCCACACCGTACCGTCGCGCGACAGACTGCGCTGGTGGCCGTCATCACCGACCTGCCAGCCAGGCGGCAACACGGCGGCGATCGCGGCCGTCGGCCACAGCGCGAACTGCAGATCATCCAGCACGCGCTCCGCGCGAACCTGCGGCGGCAACCACGATGCACGCTGTTCGGTCAACTGCCGGCCATCCCAGTGCAGACGAACGCCGGTCTGGCCCATGGCCTGCACCGCCAGCTGCACCTGCTGCGCATCGGCTTCCAGCAGAGCGTCGAGATCACGTTCGTGGCGCCCGAAGCGGAAATGCAGCTGCTGCTGCAGCGCCAGTGGCGTCGGCAGGCTCGACGGGGCCAACCGCAGCGGCGGTAGCTCGACCTGCGGCCTTGGCATGCGCCCGGCGCAGGCGGACAGCAGCGCGCACAGCAGCAGCGCCGCAATGCTGCGCACGATCAGCAGCGGCACGCGGCCTCCAGCACACGTGCACGGGAGCCGCTGTTGATGGGATTGTTCATGTAACGCCCTTCCGGATACGGGTCGAGGGGGATAGATGATGTTCCCGAAGTGGTCGCCGCGCCAGCGTCGGGCCAGGGCGCCAGCGCTCCGATTCAGGACGGCGGCAATGCATGGGGTGACGGTCGGAACAACGGCGAGATGAGCCAGACCAGGCCGATGCCGAACAGCAGCGTGAGGCCGAAGGCGCGCAGCGCCGGGGTCTGCGACAACCCCAGCAGGCCGAACGACAGCCAGGTGCTGGCCGCGCCCACGCACACCGCCAGCCATGCGCTGGCGTCACCGCGGTGCTCGATCAGGAAGATGCCGTAGTCGATGCCCATGCCGAGCAGCAGCATCAGCGCCAGCACGTTGAACAGCTGCAGCGGCTGGCCGAACAGGCCCAGCAAACCCAGGGTCAGCGCACCGGCGATGAGCGTCGGCGCGAATACCCGCCAGGCCTGGCGGCGGTAGCGCAGCCACAGCGCGCCGAACACCAGCGCGATACCGACCAGCAGCAGCCCTCCCATCAGCTTGCGGTAGTGACCCAGCAGCTGCGAGAAATCGGCAGTGCGGTCCACCCAGCGCACGCCCGGCAAGCCTTCGGCCGCGCCCTGAAGGGTGGCCAGCGCATCGGCACGCGAGAGGTCATCGACCATCACCACGCTGATCATCTGCCCGCCCACGTCGCCCACCCACAGGTGGCGGAACGGCTGCGAGGCCGGCGAGGCCAGGAAGGCTTCGGCGGTGAGCGGCTCATTCGCGAACTGCGGTCGCTGCAGCGGCTCGCCCACGGCCTCGGACACGGCCGACAGCACACCCGGTTCCACCTTCGCGGTCAGCGCGGCATCGGCCTGCTGGCGCGATGGCGACGGCAGCCAATCGCTGATCGCGCGGTAGCCACCAATGCGTTTGTCGTTGGCCAATACACGCAGGCGCCCGGTCAATGCTTCCTCACGCTGCAGCAGCTGCGCGGCATCCACACCCTGCACCAGGTAGAACTGCGCCGGGCTGGGCATGCCCAGCAGCTGGCTGAGGCGGATCTGCTGTGCCATCAATGCCGGCGGCGAGGACTGCAGGCTGCGCAGGTCGTCGTTGCTCTGCAGGCGCGCGATGCCGATCGCAGACAGCGCCAGCGTGATCACCACGAACAGCGTCACCGCACGGCGACCATGCAGACGCGGGAAGCGCTCCAGCGTGCTGCCCAGCCACTGCGAGAAACGGGTCTGGCGGATTTCACCACCATCCAGCCACGGGAACCAGAAGATCACCGTCAGGAACGCGGCCGCCAGGCCGACCACCGAGAACAGCGCCATCTGGCGCAGGCCCGGGAAAGGCGTCAGGCCAAGCGCCAGGTAGGCCAGTGCGCTGGTCAGCAGCGCCAGCCACAGGCCAGGCAGCAGGTGCCTCAGCAGCTTCCAGCGGCGATCAGCCGGCTCGGCCTGGCGCGAGGCGAACCAGTGAATGCCATAGTCCTCGGCCACGCCCACCAGCGATGCACCGAACACCAGGGTCAACACGTGCACGTTGCCGAACACCAGCACGGTCACCGCCAGCGCCACGCCGCAGCCGATCAGCAGCGACGTGGCCACCAGCAGGATCGGACGCAGCGAGCGGAACGCGAGCCACACCAGCAGCAGCACCGCCGCCAGCGAGCCCCAGCCGATGGTATTGATCTCCCGGTTGGCCTGCACTGCCGCCGCTTCGGCATGCAGCGGCACGCCCGCATGCAGGATCTCCAGGTCCGGAGCGGCAGCCTTCGCCGCCTGCCCGGCGCGTTCCAGCAATCCATCCAGATGGCGCTCGCCATCGAGCTTGAACGCCGAGCCCGGCGTATCGAACTGCAGTGCAGCCCAGTGCCTGCCTTCGGCGTCGAGCAGGCCATCATCGCCCAGCCGCAGGCCCGCGCCCTGTGCCTGCTGCTGCCACCATTGCGGCCACAGCGACAGCGGATCCTGCCGCCACTCGGTCAGACGTGGGGCCCCCATCGGGCCGTACAGCGCGGCCAGCGCCTGCTCGGCCAACGCGCCCGGTTCGCCGCCCTGCAGCTGCTCGCGCTGGGCCGGGGTCAGCAGGCGGTCGCGGTACGGCGCATAGAACGCGCGCGCCTCATCGAACCAGCCTTCGATCGAGCCGCTGGGTACCAGCAACGCGTGATCGGCGTCCTTGGCCATGGCCGCAGCAAACGCGGCCTGCGCACGCTTGGCGGCAGCGCCGTCCTTGCTGCCGAGCAGCACCACCACCTGCCGCGAACTGCCATCGGCGATGCGCCGGGTGACGTCGCTCAACAGACGGTCATGCGCGTCCTGCGGCAGCAGCGCGAGGATGTCGGTGTCGATCCGCGATTGCTGGCTCCACAGGTGCCACTGCTGCACGCCCAGCGCCAGCAGCAGCACCAGCCAGGCGATGCCCAGCCAATGCCACCAGCGGCGCAACCGGTCCGGTGCATTCAACGCCACGTCCTCACTCAAAGCGGCGCGCCTCGTCTGCGCTGAGCGCGGCCGGAGCCTCGCTGAGCGCGTTGAACTGGATCAGCGTGCGGTCCTTGCTGGCCTCGACAATCTCGACCTGGCGCACGTAACGGTCGCCCTGCAGAGTCAGCGACTGGAACGCCTTGGCCAGCATCGCCGACTTCGGCGTCAGCTGCAGCCGCCAACCCTGCCCTTCGCGGCTGACCGTCACGGTGAACGGTCCGGACAGCGCCTGCACGTCGCCACTCATCAGCGCGAACATGATCGCGTTCACCGAGCGCATCGCCGGCTGCTGCCGCGCATCGAGCTCGACGCGGGTGCTGCCGTCACGCTGGCGGCTCAGGATGCGGTCGGCAGTGACCACCACCTCGGAGGGAAACGGCTTCAGCGTGGTCCAGATCACGCCATGCTGGCGCGCGACCACGAACCGGCCCTGCGAGCGCAATGGGTTCCTGAAGCCGCTGACCTGCTTTTCCTGCGTGAACTGGCCACGCAATACGTCCGGCCGCGCCACCGCTTGGGTGATCGCGTCGATGGCCGGATCGGCGGCCTGCACCAGCGGTGCGGCCAGCAGCAACACCGTGCACAGCAGCGCACGCGCGAAACGGTTGGCTCGGTTCATGGCGCAGGCACTCCCAGGCGTTCCCACAGTACCGGCGGGCACTGGTACAGCATTTCCCTGCTGGCCGCGTCCACCGCCACCTGGATGGTCATTGCGCGCGTCAGCACCTGGCCGCTCTGCGCATCGAGGATTTCATAGTCGATCTTCAGCCGGTTCTCCCATTCCACGAGGCGCGCGACCACGCGCAGCGGCTGGTTGAACAGCAGCGGGCGCACATACTTCACCCGTGCATCGACCACCGGCCAGAGGTAACCCGATTCGAGCATCTGCGGGTAGTCGTAGTTGTAACGACCCAGCAGTGCACAACGCGCGATCTCGAAGTACTTGAAGTAATGGCCATGCCAGACCACGTTCATCGGGTCGCAGTCATGGAAGGCCGGGGCCAGCGCAACTTCGGCCACCCGTTCGATTGTTTCATTCACCGGCATACAGCTCCCAACGTTGCGCGCGGATCTCCACCAGCAGGTCCCGCAGTTCGCGATCCAGCGCGCGGTCTTCTTCGACCAGGGCAATGCGCTGCCCCAGGTCGGCGTACATATCGGCCAGACTGCCATGCAGCTGCGCGTTCAGGCCAACCCGTTCGCGCAGCGCCAGGCCCTGGCGGGCAGCCACCAGCATCGCGGCCACCACCTGTTCGGTCAGTTCGATCACGCGCAGGCAGTCGCGCGCGGCGATGGTGCCCATGCTGACCTTGTCCTGGTTATGGCATTCAGTGGACCGCGAGAACACGCTGGCCGGCATGGTCTGCTTCAGTGCTTCGGCTGTCCACGCCGAAACGCTGATCTGCAGTGCCTTCAGGCCATGGTTGACGGCCGCACGCGGGCCGGTGGCGGCCGACAGGTTGGCCGGCAGTCCATGGCTGTAGCGCGCATCGACCACCAGCGCCAGCTGGCGGTCGAGCAGGTCGGCAATGTTGGCGACCGTGTTCTTCAGGGTATCCATCGCCAGCGCGATGTGGCCTCCGTAGAAGTGGCCGCCGTGCAGGATGCGCTCGCCATCCACATCGATCAGCGGATTGTCGTTGGCGCTGTTCAGTTCGGTTTCGATCAGCTGGCGCAGGAACGGCAGGCTGTCTTCCAGCACGCCGATCACATGCGGTGCGCAGCGCAGCGAATAACGGTCCTGCAGGCGCTGTTCATTGCGCGGCGGGTGCTCGCTGTGCAGGTCGCTGCGCAGGCGCGCGGCAATGCGCATCTGGCCCGGGTGCGGTTTGGCCGCGAACAGGTCTTCGTCGAAGTGGTGCGCGTTGCCGTCGCTGGCCAGCACATTGAAAGCGGTCAGGCGCGTGGCCATGCGTGCCAGGTAGTCGGCGCGCTGCCAGGCCAGGCAGGCCAGGCCGGTCATCACGGCGGTGCCGTTCATGATTGCCAGGCCTTCCTTCGGCCGCAGCTTCAGTGGCGCCATGCCGATCTTCGCCAGCACTTCGCTCGCTGGCTGCACGCGGCCGTCGTGCAGCACCTCGCGCTCGCCACACAGCACCGCCGCCACGTAGGACAGCGGGGTCAGGTCACCGCTGGCACCGACCGAACCTTCGGCCGGAATCAGCGGCAGTACATCGTGCTGCAGCAGCGTAGCCAGGCCTTCCAGCAGCGGTACGCTGACACCGGACATGCCACGCACCAGCGACGCCAGGCGCGCGGCCAGCACCGCGCGGGTCTCGACCGGGTCCAGGTAACGGCCGAGGCCGCAACCATGGTAGGTGTACAGATGGTGCGGCAGTTCCGCTACCAGCGCCGGCGGAATGTTCACCGTGCACGAGTCGCCGTAGCCGGTGGTCACACCGTAGATCACGCCATCATCGCGCAGCAGGCGGTCGAGGAAGTCGGCACCGCGCTGGATGTGCGCGCGGAACGCCGGCGCCTCGCTCAGCGCGGCTTCGCAACGGCGCAGGGCCAGGGCAACCACGTCTTCGATGGTCAAGGGTGCATCGCCAAAGCGGCACACAGGTACGGCGTCAGTCGTCATGCGGAGCCTGATCCCAGAAGGGGAAGAAATTGAACCAGTCCAGCGGCGACTGGATGACCTGCTGCTCCAGCCAGCCCGCATAGCGCTGCACCTGCGCGGACAATGCCGCATCACGCGACCCCCGTGGCAGCACGATGCGATCAGCGAACGGCTCGAACACGACCCGATAGCCCTCGCCCTCATGCAGGCAGGCCATGGTGTAGACCGGGCAGCCCAGTGCGGCGGCAAGTACATACCCACCGATGGGGAACGGCGCACGTTGCCCGAGGAAATCGGCGCTGAGGCAGCGCCCACCACCGACCGGCGTGCGATCGCCGACAATGGCCACGAAACCGCCAGCGGCCACCTTGTCGGCCAGCATCATCGCCGTGGCAGGCCCCATTTCGGTGACCTGCACAAGCTCCACTGCTGCAAGCGGATCCAGCCGACGCAGCAGGCGGTTGAAGCGCTGCGCATGCGCGGTATGCACCAGCACGGTAATGCACAGGCCGGGGACCCGCTCGGCCAGCACCTGGCATAGCTCCAGGCAGCCGATGTGCGCGGTAAGGATCAGCCCGCCTTCGCGCTGCGCGATCCTCTCCAGCACCGGGGTGCGATGCAGGTGGATGCGTTCGGGCGGATAGCGCCCACCGATGCCGAGGATCTTGTCCAGCATCGTGTCGGCAAATGCAAAGAAGTGGCGCAGGCTGTCGCGCCGGGTCGGCGCGCGACCCAACACGCCGCTGTAGGCCTGCAGCCGCTGCAGATACTGCATCGAGGCCTCGCGGCCAACGCGATTGCCCAGCCAGTGGCAGGCCACCACCGGCCACACGCACATGCGGAACGGCCAGCGCCCGAACCAGCGGTGCACCCAGTACAGGACCAGCACGCCGGCCACCGAGGTGGATTCACCGATATCGGCCCAGTGCGGGGCACCCTGAGGGGTCGCCATTTCAGCGCTGCCCCCGCAGGCGGCGGCGCAGCAGGCGCGGTGCGCGCCAGAGCATGCCGAAGAACAGGCGGGTGTGCATGCGGGTGATGCGTACGTTGTCGCGCCACATATCAAAGTGCGACACGCCATCGGAAGGATAGGTCACGCGCGTGGCCAGGTGCTCGACCGGCACCTGCCGCCAGTACAGGCGCACGATCACCTCGGTATCGAAATCCATGCGCCGGCCGATGGTCTCTTCGCCGGCCACGCGCAGAACCGGTGGCAGTGGGTAAACGCGGAAGCCGCACATGGTGTCGCGCAGGTGCAGCGACAGCGTATTGATCCAGACCCAGATGTGGGTGGCGTAGCGGCCATACAGCCGTGCCTTCGGTACGCTGGCATCGTAGGCCGGGATACCACAGATCACTGCATCCGGATGGGCACGCGATACCTCGATGAAACGTGGCAGGTCGCCGGTATCGTGCTGGCCGTCGGCATCGATCTGCAGCACGTGGCTGTAGCCACGCGCGTGGGCCTCGGCGAAACCGGCCAGCATCGCCCCGCCCTTGCCCTGGTTGATGTCCAGGCGCAGCAGGTCGACCCCCTGGCGCTGCGCCAGCGAACGCAGCACTGCTGCACACGCGTCATGTGAGCCGTCGTCCACCAGCAGGCATGGAAGGCCGGAAGCCAGCACGCCGTCGACCACCGCCGCGATCGCATGTTCGTGGTCGTAGACAGGAATCACCACCAATGGCGCGAACGCGGCACTGGCACTGGAGGAATCAATCCGCATCGGCGAACACCACTTTTCCGCTGGAGTGCATTCCGTGGCTGGAGGTATAGCGGAAACCCAGCACGCCACGCGCCGCATCCCAGTCCAGATGCAGGGTCAGCACGTCACCCGCCCGCGCGACGTGCTGGAACTTCACCGCGTCCATGCGCAGGAAACCCGCCGGCATCGCGAACGCCTGTCGGCCGAAACGCACCGCCCAGTCCAGCTGGGCCACACCGGGCAGGATGGGTGCCTGCGGGAAGTGGCCCTGGAACGGCCGTAGCGCCGGGTCGAGGGTCATGCGCAATGTCGCGCTGGACGTATCGCGGTGATCCCACAGCGGTACCGGCATCAGCGGCTGGAACAGTGCCGCCAGCGCCGCCTGGGTGACCTTGCCCTGCGCATTGAATGGCAGCGACTGGACCAGTCGCCAGCGACGTGGACGGGTCACTGCGTCGTGGCTGTGGGCCAGCCGCGCACCCAGGCGCTGGCCGAGTGCACGACGCGCCGCGTCACCACCGTCCAGCAACGCGGCATCTGCCGGCACCACCACCGCTGCAAGCTGCTCGCGCTGGCCCGGCAGCACCAGCACGCGTGCATCCTCCACTTCGGTGTCTTCGCGCAGCGCTCGTTCCAGCGCATCCAGCGAGACGCGCCGCTCTTCGATCTTGACGATGCGATCGGTTCGGCCCAGCAGGCGGAAACACCCATCGGCCAGCGCTTCGACGCGGTCCTGGGTGCGCCACCAGCCGGCGTTCTCCAGGTGTGGCGACGCCACGGCCAGGCATCCCTCCTCGATCCGCCACTGCACGCCCGGCAGTGGCCGCCACGGCGGCAGGTCGGTTTCCCAGCGACGCCAGGCGATGCCGCCGGTCTCGCTGCTGCCATACACCTCGGTGGGAGCCACGCCCAACCACTGCCGCACCTGCCGCGCCGCTTCTTCAGGCAGCGGGCCACCGGAGGAGAACACTGCGCGCAGGCGGCCATGCAGGCTGAACCAATCCAGCTGTTCGGGCAGGCGCTTGAGGTGGGCCGGGGTGGCCACCAGCAGTGTTTCGGTACCGGACAGCGCCGCCACCAGATCTTCATGGAAGAACCGGCGCGGATGAATCAGGCGACCGGCGGCCAGCGGCCACAGCACACGGAACAGCAGCCCGTAGATGTGCTGGTGCGAAACCGTGCCATGCACCTCCGCCCCTTCCAGCTGCGCACCGAACGCAGCCTGCAGCGCGTCGACTTCGCGCGCCAGCTGGTCCAGGCGCTTGCTGATCGCGCTGGGTTGGCCGGTGCTGCCAGAGGTGAACACGCACAGCTCGCAGGCGCGCTCGTCCAGCATCCGCAACGCGCCGTCCACCTCTGCATCCACCACCGCCAGCGGGCGGTAGTCGGCGGGGACATCGCCAGCAAAACCACTCACCTGTGACTGCAGGGCCTGCAGCGTGGCCGACAGGTTGTCAGCCGCCAGGAATACCCGCTTGCCGGCATGCCAGGCACCGTACAGCGCTGCAGCGAAGGCCACGGCATCGTCGAAGTACAGGGCCCAGTCGCGCCCCTCGGCAGCGGCAAAGGCCGAGCGCCACGCCAGCACGCGCCGGTGGAACCCGGTGTGGTCGAGCAGCACACCGTCGCAGACACCGACCGGGCGTTGCGGCCGCGCATCCAGCAGCAGCCGATCCAGGGCAATCCACTCAGCCATGCGTGTGCACCGCCCTGACCCGTTGCCGCACCAGCCACTCACCCGCAAACAGGATTCCCATCAACACGTACGCCAGCAAACCGTTGTAGAGCATCCAGACCCGGTCCGACGCATACAGCGCGGTCAGCAGGGCCAGGCTGCCGTTGAAGACAAAGAAGCCGCACCACACCTGGGTGACGCGACGGGTATAGGGCACCGCCGACGCAGGCAGGTCCGGCTCCTGCAAGCGGGCCAGGCGCTCGACCACGGGAGGACCGAATCGAAGGCTGCCGGCAAACAGGACCAGCATTACGGCATTGACCAGCGCCGGGTACAGCTTCAATGGCAGCGCCTGGTTGAGTACCGTCGCCAGCACTGCGAGCAGGCCGGCACCCGCTGCCGCGCCCCACCACACCGGTTGCCGCGTGCCCAGTGCCCGCAGCAGGGCCAGCGCGAACAACAGCAGCGACGACCAGCGCGGCTCGAAACGGCCCATCGCCAGATAGACCAGCAGCGGATAGGCCAACGAGATCGCAGCCACCGCCACCGTGCGTGCGCGTGCCATGGGAACGACGCTCGCGCTGCGGTCAGGCGGCCGCCTGGTCCGGCAGCAGGCCATGCGTCACATCGACGATGTCCTGCACCGTACGCACGGTCTTGAATGCTTCCGGCTGCAGGTTGCGACCCAGCAACGGCTTGAGCTGAACGATCAGATCGACCGCATCGATGCTGTCGATGTCCAGATCGTCGTACAGCCGGGCCTGGGGCGTGATCCGGGCCGGTTCGATCTCGAAGCTGTCGGTGAGGATGGAAACGATGCGATCGAACAGTTCATTCTTGGTCATGGCAGTTCCTGGCACCGGTTACGACCGATGGGCGGCGACGAACTCGCCAAGCGCGCGCACGCTGGAAAAATGGCGGCGGGTCTCTTCCGAGTCGGATGACAGGCTCACACCGTACTTCTTCTGCAGCGCCAGGCCCAGTTCCAGCGCATCGATCGAATCCAGGCCAAGGCCCTCGACGAACAGCGGCGCAACCGGATCGATGTCCTCCGGCGTGATGTCCTCCAGTGAAAGCGAGGAAATGATCAATACCTTGATCTCGTGCTCAAGTGCTTGCACGGGTGGGGTCTCCAGACAGGTCGAAGTAACGGGAAAGGTGCTCGGTGACTCGACGTGCCGCCAGGGCATTCCCTCCTGGCGAGTCGTCTTCGACCAGAAATGTCGAGATCGGGATATCTTCGCCGATCTGCAGCCGAACGTGAAAGCAACGTGAGGGAATACGATACCACTTCTGCCCTTTGGCCAGGGTCGGCGGCGTACAGGTGATCCGCACCGGCGTGATGTCCAGACGGCCGCGGACGGCGATGTTGGCGGCGCCGCGCTGCAGCCGCAGTGGCTGCCCGGGCACGCTGCGGGTGCCCTCCGGAAAAATGACCAGGCTGCCACCCGCGCGGACCGCCTTCACGCAGTCATCGACCAGGCCCGGCCCATCGTCGTTGGCAATGTAGCCGGCGGCCCGCACCGCACCGCGCATGAACGGGCTGCTGGCTACCGCGCGTTTGACCACGCAGTCCGCGTTGGGCAGCAGTGACACAAGGCAGACCACATCGATGAGCGTTGGATGGTTGGCCAGCACCAGCAGGCCGTCGCGCTGCAGGCGTTCGCGCCCTTCGATCTCGCAGGTCATCACACCCAGGCTGCGCATCAGCCGCAGCTGGCCGGCAAAGGCGAGCTGGACCAGGCGGCGGGCACGGCGGCGGCGCGCGAGTGGGTCGCGCATCAGCAGCAGCAGCGGCATTACCACCGTTCCCAGCACCAGCCCGCCCAGCCCAAAAGCAAGAAAGCACAGCGCCGTGCCGAACACACGCCAGGCATGATCGAGGCGGCGCAGCCCCTCAGCCACGGCGACCCCAGGACCAGCGTTGTCCCTGCGTTACATGCTCAAGCGCCGGCATCTTCGACAACAGGAAACGGTGCAGGTCCAGTGCGTGCGGCAGATGGCCCGGCACGCCCTCGGCAGCACCCGCCGGTTCCCAGCGCAGTGACAGGGTCGGGCAGCCCTCGCGGGGCTGGGTGAGACGCCAGCACCATGCGAAGAACACGTCGGGTTCGTCGGCGAACGGCGCGTATATGCCCGGCAGGGGCGATTCGTACACCACCACACGCACCTCACGGGCGCCGTCGGCCAGCAGACCGACCGCTTCCAGGCAGGCGGCTTCCGCCGTGGCCCGGCCCGCGGCCAGCGCCAGGTAGTTGCCGCGATGACCACGGGCAATCGAGTACAGGGCGGCAATGGCGTTGTGCACCGACAGCCCGAAGGTCGTGGGCGACAGGGGTTCTTCGGCTGCCAGCGATGCCAGCAGATCCATCGAGCGGGGCACATCGCCATGTCGGCTGGCGAAAACCAAGGGCACCTGGCTGTCGGCACCCTGCGCGTCCTCGCACCAGCATGCGGCCTGGATCGCCATCCGGCCCAGCCGTTCGATACGCCGACGCTGCATCGCCGGGATTTCGGTGAGCGCTGGCGCGCCCTCGCCCACGGGCAGGAACGGCGCATCGGCCCAGCGCAGCCATTGGCTGCGCTCGGTCAGGCCAGGCGCCCAGGCGGCCCAGTCGACGACGGAGAATTCAATCATCTAGCGGTGGTGTTTCACTGGGGGAACGATAGGCACGGGCCACTCAAGGCGACGCGCGGCTCCCCCTTCCTGCAGCCGTGCGTCCGTCCAGAACGTTGCCGGCTACCCCCTTGGCTGCCGGAAAGGAGCGCACGCTATCACGTCCAACGCAGGGAATGCAGTCTTCACAAACAACAACGCGGGAACGGCCAGCCGCAGTTCCCGCGCAGGGTTCTCAGTGGTAGCCGGCGTCAGCGTGCACTTTGCCGCGAAATACCCGGTAGGACCACGCTGTATAGCCGAGGATGACTGGCAGCAATATGACCAGCCCGACCAGGGTGAATCCCAGCGAAGACGCCGGCGCGGCGGCCTGCCACAGCGTCATCGACGGCGGCAGCAGGTACGGCCACATGCCCAGCACCAGGCCAAGGAAGCCAAGTACGAACAGGGCCAGGCTGAGCAGGAAGGGCGGCAGATCGCGGCGCGGATGAGTGGCACTGCGCCACAGCGCGGCAGCCACCGCCAGGGTCAGCAACGGCACCGGCGAGAGCCACCAGAAGTTGCCGTCGCTGAACCAGCGTTCCATCAGGCGCGAATCGAGGAACGGCAACCAGCTGCTGACCAGGCCCATCGCCGCGATCACCGCCACCACCAGCGGGCGGGTCATCTGCCGCGCGAGCGCCTGCACGCGCCCTTCGGTCTTCAGGATCAGCCAGGTGCTGCCCAGCAGCGCATAACCGGCCACCAGCGCGGCACCGGTCAGCATGGCGAACGGGCTGAACCAAGCGAACGGGCCGCCGTGGTAGGCACCGTCCACCAGCGGGATGCCCTGCACCAGGGTGCCGAGGATCACCCCCTGGGCGAACGTGGCCAGCAGCGAACCGAGGCCGAACGCCACGCTCCACAGCCGGCGCGAACGATGTGCCTTGAAGCGGAACTCGAAGGCCACGCCGCGGAACACCAGCGCCACCACCAGCAGCAGCACCGGCAGGTACAGCGCCGACAACAGCGCCGCGTACGCCTTCGGGAACGCCGCCAGCAGGCCGGCGCCACCGAGCACCAGCCAGGTCTCGTTGCCGTCCCAGATCGGCGCGGCGGTGTTCATCATCAGGTCCAGCTGTTCCTCGTCCTCGGCGAACGGGGCAAGGATGCCGATGCCGAGCACGAAGCCGTCCAGCACCACGTACATCAGCACACCGAAGCCGATCACCGCGAACCATGCCACCGGCAGCCAGGTCATCAGGTCCATGTCAGCGCTCCTCCAGCGGTTCGTCGGCGGCCGACAACGGACGCGCCGGGGTGTGGCTGCCGTGGTCCAGCGACGGCCCTTCGGCATAGGGCTGCGGCCCGTGGCGCAGGATCTTCACCAGGTACCAGATGCCCCAGCCGAACACGAAGGCGTAGCCCACCACGTAGACGCCCAGCGACAGCGCGGTCATCCACGCGCTCTGCGGGCCCACTGCATCGGCGGTGCGCAGCACGCCATACACCACCCACGGCTGGCGCCCCATCTCGGTGACGAACCAGCCCGACAGCAGCGCGATGAAACCGCTGGGCAGCATCCAGTTCCAGCCGCGCAGCAGCCACGGCGAATCCAGCAGCTTCTTCCGCCACAACTGGAAGGCCGACACCCAGGCCAGCACCAGCATCAGCGTGCCCAGCCCGACCATGATGCGGAAGGCGAAGAACACCGGCGTCACCGGCGGGCGCTCGCTGGCCGGCACTGAGGTGAGAGGATCGAAGGTGCCGTCCAGGCTGTGGGTGAGAATCACGCTGCCCAGCTTCGGGATGGCCACTTCGAAATCGTTGCGCTCCTCCTTCTCGTTCGGCAGCGCGAACACCACCAGCGGCACGCCCTCGCCTTCCCTGGTTTCATGCCAGTGCGCTTCCATCGCCGCGATCTTCATCGGCTGGTGCTTGAGCGTGTTCAGGCCATGCATGTCGCCGACGAAGATCTGCACCGGCACGGTCAGTGCGGCGAACGCCACCGCCGCGATCAGCATGCGCCGTCCCGCTTCCACGTGCGTGCCCTTGCGCAGGTACCACGCGCCCACGCCACCGATCACGAAACAGGTGGTGATGAACGAGCCCAGCGCCATGTGTGCCAGGCGATAGGGGAACGACGGATTGAATACCACCTGCCACCAGTCCACCGGATGCACGATGCCGTTGACCATCTCGTAGCCGGCCGGGGTATGCAGCCAGCTGTTGGACGACAGGATCCAGAACGTGGAGAACAGCGTGCCCAGCGCGACCATGCAGGTGGACAGGAAATGCAGGCGCGGCGAGACCCGGCCCCAGCCGAACATCATCACGCCGAGGAAGCTGGCTTCCAGGAAGAACGCGGTCAGCACCTCGTAGGTCAGCAGCGGTCCGATGACGGTACCGGCCACCTCGCTCAGCCGCGGCCAGTTGGTACCGAACTGGAAGGCCATGACGATGCCGCTGACCACGCCCATGCCGAACGACACCGCGAAGATCTTCTGCCAGAAGAAGTACAGCTCGCGCCAAACGGGCAACTTCGTGCGCAGCCAACGCCATTCGATGAAGGCCAGCCAGCTGGCCGTACCAATGGTGAAGGCGGGGAACAGCACGTGGAAACTGATGACGAATCCGAACTGGATCCGGGACAACAACAACGCGTCCAAGGGACGCCTCCTGCCTGAGACCGGTGGGATACCAGACCACTTTAGGAGGATTTCGTTAACGTGGGATGCGACCGGGTGACGCGCTGCTTCACTTTGTCGCAGGGGGACCCGAATTACAGGATGAATGGGCTACAGAGGCTTCAGCAAGGTCAAGGGCGGCTCCTTGGCGATTCGCAGCGCCCGGGGTACCAGTGCAGTCAAGCAGGCCGCCATCACCAGCACGACAGCGCTCGATATCGAGAACCACGGTGAACCTGTGATGCCGTCCTGCAGCGACCCTACCCACTGCAACGACAACGCACCGAGCAGGGCGCCCAACGTGGTGAACAGTGAAACCTCGAACATGATTTCGGCAAAGATCACAGATCCGCGCGCACCCAAAGTGCGTCGGATTGCGATGGAGTGCCGGCGTCGATCAAGCCATGCACCTACAACTCCGGAAATTCCGGCCATCAGGACACCGAGAACAACGGCCGTCATGACCGCGAGCACGGTCGTAGCGAAGCGATCAGCTTTGACGTAGGCGTCGCGATATCCCGCCAGCGTCTCGACACCGGTCGGATTCACGATCCGATAAGGCCGTTGCAGCGCATCGACAATGCGATCAAGCGATGAACGATCGACCATAGACCTCCACTTCGCCAGATAATAGCGACTCGCGCCCATGGGAAGGCCCGGAAGCAACGCCCACTGCGAGTCTCGCTCATTGCCTCCTGGCGCCGGCCCAGCAACAGACGCAAATACGCCCACGACGACCCGGCTGCTGCCGGGGCCGAAGTACAGGTGACGGCCAACAGCACTCTCCGTTCCGAACAAATGTGCAGCCAGCGTTTCACTTATCAGCACCACCGGAGCGCCTTCAAGCATGTCGTCCTCTGCGGCATCCCGCCCCAGGACGATTCCCGCGCCCAGCATCGCCAGCAAGCCAGCGCTGGCAGTTACCACGGGAATGCGATCACATCCAGCAATGTCTGTCGTGCCGGAGCTCATCGAGTGCGCCATGGCCGACTCGCTGGTGCACACGCCGTATCGATGAGCTCTTCCCCCGAACGGAACGGAGTCGCTCAGAGCCGCGCCCTGAACACCGGGTAGCCGGATCGCGGACAGGTCTGCCCGCAGCACTGCTTCATCCGCGCCTTCTTCGACATCCGAGACTCTGACCACACCAATCGATGCTGCCTCCCGGATGCTCCCGGTGTTCAATCTGGCGAAGCTGTCCAGCGTAGATTGCAGTGCGAACGCACATGCCAGGCTTGCAAGCGCTGCCTGCACTGCAAGCAGTGCGGCGCTTCCCAGGTGTCGTCGGGTCTCCCTCATCGATTCGAACATTTCAGGCAGCTCCCTTCGCGAAGGCACTCGACAGTGAGCTGACCCTGCAGATTTCAAACGATGGGACCAATGAGCAGAGCAACGTCGTGACGACTCCCAGGGCAGCCGCCATCAGCATTGCCCCAGCATGCATCGCTGTGATCGCGCTGGGCAGAACGTCTCCCGCAGCAACCACCCGGATTCCCAGTGCATAGGTGCCGACAGCGAGTGCACTGCTTGCGACTCCCGCCGCGATGGATTCCCACATGAGCTGGACGAACACGTCCCGGCGTCGCGCTCCCAGTGCACGTCGTATAGCGAGCTCCCGCCTACGGCGCCCCAGACTGAAGCTCAGCAGTGCCGCCGCATTGACGACGCACACACCGAGAAGGATCAGTGACAGCCGAAGCTGCATCCTGGCCCGCTCCGGAACCAATCCCAGCCTGTCCAGCCACTCCATCAACGGCCAGAGTGCCACCTGTTGGGTACCTGGCTCGGTCCGAAGGCCCTTTGCCTGCGCATAGGCGTTCAGACCCGCGCGGTAGGCGGCGACATCATCTGCGGTAGGCAGCCACGCCCACAGTTGAAGCCATGAAACGTTCCCCCCTGCAAGATCCGTGTCCTGGTCACCACCCCAGATCGCCGTCCCGTCCACAACAGTCAACTTGTCCGCGATTGCGGTTTCAACTGGCAGGTAGATCTCGTCAGGCTCCACAAACGGCCGGCGTGTGAGATCTCCCTGAAACATCGGCACCGGATGCCAATCCTCCGCGACACCCACTACGGTGTAGGTGCGTCTGCCCAGTTCCAACGGATGACCAACGCAGTTCTGTGCACACTCACGCTTGGCGAGCGCACGCGACAGGACCACCATTCGACTCGCAGCATGTCCCTCCTCGGCAGTCCATGCCCGCCCTTGAACAACGGCAATGCCAAGGACACTGAAGACTTCGGACGTGGCGAACCTGGCGCGCAGTCTTGCGCTCGACTCTCCCGGCCGGGAGAGCGTCACCGCCCCCCCTGCCATAGCTGCCTGTTTCCACGTCCCGCCTTGGTTCAGAAGCGCCTTCGCGTCTGGCCAGGTCAGTGCCTGACCAGAATCCGGAGAACCACTGCGGAGTGCATCTGGACGCGCGTCAAGGTACGGGCGGAACAATGTCGAGCTCCGGTCTGGTGCGGGATCGGACGATGCCTGGAAAACAATGGAGAGCATCACAGTCGTGATCCCTACCCCTGCACCCAGCATGAGAGCGATTGCCAGATGAGTGCCAATTCGCTGCTTGAATCGAATCAACGCCATCTTGATGTAGTAACCGTGCACGTACCCTCCTTGGCCTTTGCAGCGCCCTCAACTTCAACTCGACGGAACTCCTCGTAGAAGAAGTTGCTCTCTTTCTCTCAGCTCACCTACTCCAGCCATGTATGGGCTGCAGGCACAGAAGGTCAGGCTTTCGTCCTCTTGGTACACCAGAATCTCCGCCATCCTGTTGTCGAACAGTTCCCGGCATGCGTATACGAGAGCGGGAAAAACCCCGAGATCCGCCTTGGGTCGCCCCTTTGGGAAACTCAGAGTGAACGCCTCTCCGTGATAGCTACATATGATTGGGGTGCCTTGCGGTTGTTCGACGAAGAATGGATGCCACTGCTGCTCCCCTTCTACGACATCGGAATCACCATTCCACCGGAAGTAGGACCAGACTGACTTCTGTACGAACTTGTCCAGATGCGACATATCAGGCATTCGATGACCGAACCCAAAAGCGAACTGTGGCGTTCTGATGTCTGGGATACGCTCGGAAATAAGCTTCCACTGCACATTCAAGGGGAGAAGCGATCTACTCACTCCGCGAGGACCAATTCCGTGTGCCAGTGCGTGTGCTCGCGACAGAACCGAACCCAAAGCCGTGTATGCCCAGTTCTCATGCAGACGGAATGTACGAAGACGCTTTCCAATCTCGGTGCAGGAGAGATCGAATACTCTGTTGATGATGTAGGAAGAACACATGCTCGGAATCGATTTTTCCAGTACGGGTTCAATGATTCCAGCCTCCTGAACGCGCCAATTTCGAGTCAGCTCGTCCAGATGGATCACACTCACACCCCGAACATCCCCGAGCACGGCTGCGACGACGTCTTCCGGATCGGAGTGGATAACAATGGTTGGAATCTTCATGCCGCGCTCTCCGGCGTTTCCCCTGGCATTCTTTGGCTGTACTCGGCCCTGATCTCCTCCTGAATTTCATCCACGACCGCCATCAGCTGCAAAGAGGCGGGTGACTCCAGTACGAATAGCGTCGATATCTTCCGTTCGATGAAGAATCCGCCTGCTACGTGCATCAGTCGTCGCTTCATTCTCCTCCCGGATTCCTCTCCAATCCCAGCACCGATACCAACCAACCTCCCGAGAAGCTGGTGGATGGCGTAGTAGACAAAAACCGCATGAGCCAGTGAATGGTTGGGAATGAAGTTGCCTGACCATGGTGAAACCGGGCGAACTCTGATTGCACCTGACATGAACTTCCCATGCACCTCTTCATAGGCGGAGAGGTACGAGTGGACGGACTCATGCAGAATTGCCTCTGCGCAGATATCTACGGTCATTTCCGGCCTGTGAACGTTGAGGATTCGGATGCAACCTGCATGAATCGGTCGATACTCGGATCCAAGATTCAGAGGTGAAGCCTGATCACCCAGCTCGATCGACTTCCTCACGAGCACACGCCTTGTGAATGTTCGAATCAGGAGACCCAGATGTGGAGTGGCTTCATCCACAAGCCTTATGGCAGCTTCCAGCTTTTCTTGGATTACGGCGAGCTCTTCTGATGAGATGCTCAGGTATGGATTGCAGAACGTTCCGCTCTCTGGCTCGTTCCGACGCGCCAGCCCGCTGTCCACGTCCAGAGTGATCACACCACCCACCTTTGCGCGCTCGACCTTCTCAAATCCGGATTCATGCCGCCTGATCACCCACTCCCCAAGGGGGCTTTCGACTCCTCTCCCTTGGTGAAATTTGCCCATTTCGTCATGGATGGGAGCAACTGGACACTCCGCCATTGCGGCGAGATGAAGCGCCTCGATGGTTGTGACAGGCATTCCGTCTGTATCTTCATGGGAGACTCCATCTGGATCATCCATGAATCCGGAAACCCACGGGGAGCCAAGCAATCTTCTTCTCGCCGCAGCATCCAGCTGCTTGAATGTTCTTTCAAAATTCTCAACACGCTCTTGATTCTCAAGCCGCTCATCTCTGAATCTTGAAAGAGCCTCACCCAGACGACGCGGAGCTACTTCGAACCATGCATCCAGCAGCACCGAGCAAACATCAACCGTTCTGCATGGATCTTCAATTGCTCTCCTGAGATCCTCTATGGAAGTTCTCATCACCCTCTCCTTGGTGACGGACGGCCACCCCCATAGGCGACCGTCCGCGTTCTTAGACGTTGAACTTCTGGGCGTCAGGAACTACGTGCGCAAGCTGGAGCTCTTCACCTGACGAGTAGTGACCGCAGTGAGTACCACCGCTTGAGTAGTTGGTACATTGAACACCCGCGATCTCGTTGTCGCCGGCTCCTTCTTGCAACTCCTCCACACTGGCGAGAGTGATGTCCAGCACGGAGGCGTTCTGGATCTGCGTGAGATCATTGGACGCACTTCCCTGCGACGCAGATGCGACTCCGGATAGACCAAGCATTGCAATGAGCGCCGGAGGAAGAAGCACGGACTTGCAGATCTTCGACATTATTCAGCTCCTTTGAAGTAGATACTGCTGGATATGGCCGTGAGCTTGCGCGGCTCCTGGCCAGCGTCAGCGATTGCTGACGATCTAGACTTTTCCAGGAGAGTCATCGACATCAATAGCAGCAGATTCCTTTGCAACTATCCTCAGTGCGGGGATCTCTTCGTAGCGTCTGGAGATGGCGCAATCCGTCGGATGCGGGGGATTCTCCGAATCAGCGACATTGGGAATGACGGAGGAAAATTCACGCCGGATACGACTGACAATCGATTAATTCCAGAAGTACCAGACCGCCGCAGCCACCAACGCGCCCAGCAACACCACCTGCACCACCACATAGCCCACGCCACTGTCGCGTGACTCAGCGGCGATCCGCTTCTGCAGCGCCTCGCTCACATCCGGCGTTTCTTCCTGCTGCACCTGCTCACGCAACGCCTGCGCCAGCGCGCGCTTTTCCGCATCGCGAGGGTCGGTCGGTCGGTTCACAGCAGTTCTCCGGCGGCGGCATGCCGCGTCAGTTCCTGCTTCAGGACCTGGCGCGCGCGGTGCAGGTGGCTCTTGATGGTACCGCGTGCCAGTCCGGTCACCTGCTCGATTTCGGCCAGATCGAAATCCTCCAGGTAGTGCAGGCCGACGATCAGCCGCTGCGGTGCACTCAGCCGTTCCAGCGCCGCGCCGAGCTGGCGCCCGGCCTGCAGCGCCTCGCTCAACTCAACCGGGCCCGGGCCTTCATCGCCGACACCCAGTTCCTCCGGCACCTCCACGGCCACCATCCATTGCGCTTCCAGCCGCCGCCGGCGCAGGTGCTGCAGCGCCGTGGTGTATGCGACCCGGGAAACCCAGGTGCGCAGCGAGCATTCAAAACGAAACCGATGCAGCTGACGGAACACCGCCAGGAAGGTTTCCTGCAGCAGGTCGGCCACCTGATCGCGGTCGCCCACCATGCGCCCGATCACGTGCGCGCAGGTGCGTTGATGGGTCTCGACCAGCTGCGAAAACGCCGCCTGCGAGCCGTCGATGATGGCTCGCACCAGGGCTTGGTCCGCATCCAGCGGTGCAGCGGGTGCCGCCGTCGCCGCCGTATCGTGGCGGCGGCGGCCCCGCAGTGCCGACAATGCTTCGCCGAGCAGGCTCATCTATGGGGCGCCCCCTGTGCCCGTGGCATGGGCCGGCTCAGCCCTTGCGCGCAGCAGGACGGGTGAAGTGCCAGGCCAGCAGCTGGCCGAGGCCGGCACTACCGACCAGCGCGGCGGCGGCGCCAAAGGTCAGGTCACGGGCACCGATGGCTTCCAGCAGGGCCATGGCCAGGGCCAGGCAGACCAGGCTGATGCCCCAGCGCAGCGCGCCCTGGCGGCGGCGCTCTTCTTCCAGCACGGCCAGCGAGCGGATCACTTCTTCCGGCACGTGCGGGGCCACCAGTTTGCTGCGGGCGCGGGCATCGGCAATGGCATGGATCGCGTAGGCGATGCAGATGAAGAGGGTGATCGGGATCAGTTCCTGCATGGTCGGGCTCCTGTTCGGTGGATGATGCGGGTTCAGGAGAATGGATGCGCGAGGCCGGCCACCGGTTGCACCACTTTGCCAATCCCGCTGCCATGACCTGTGGCCCCTGCCCCGGGCCCTTGCGGCTGCTACGCTTGGCCGGTTTCCTCTACTGGTGCCGTCCGCCCATGTCCCGAGTGCTGCCCCTGTCCCTCCTGCTGTCGGCCGTGCTGGCCGCACCGGCTGCGCATGCCGCGCCGACGCCGATCACCATCGAACAGGCCATGGCCGACCCGGACTGGATTGGCCCGCCGGTCGAGAAGGCCTGGTGGTCGTGGAACAGCCAGCAGGTGGAATACCAGCTCAAGCGCAACGGCAGCCCGGTGCGCGATACCTTCCGCCAGCCGGTGGCCGGTGGCGTGGCCGCGCAGGTGGCCGATGACCAGCGCGGCACCCTGGACGTGGCCGAGCCGGTCTATGACCGCAGCCGCAGCCGCAGCGCCTTCGTCCGCAACGGTGACGTGTTCGTGCGTGACCTGCGCAGCGGCGCGCTGACCCAGCTGACCCGCAGCAACGAGCGCGCGGGCAACGTGAACTTCGCCGCCGACAACGGCGTGATCTGGCGCGTCGGCCAGAACTGGTTCCACTGGACCGCCGCCAGCGGCGTGCAGCAGGTGGCCAGCCTGAAGGCCGAGACGGACCCGCGCACGGCACCGAAGGCTGACGTGCTGCGCGACCAGCAGCTGCGCACGCTGGAAACCCTGCGCCGCGACCGTGACCAGCGCGAAGCACTGAAGGACCAGGACCAGCGCTGGCGCCAGGCCGACCCGACCCGCGCGCCGGGCCCGGTGTACCTGGGCGCCGACGTGGAGATCGCCGACAGCGTGCTGTCGCCGGACCTGACCCACTTGATCGTGGTGACCAAGCCGAAGGACTTCGACGACGGCCGTGGCGGCAAGATGCCGCTGTACGTGACCGAGTCGGGCTACGAGGAAACCGAAGACACCCGCACCCGCGTCGGCCGCAACGGCTTCGAGCCACACACGCTGTGGTACGTGGACGTGCGCACCGGCAAGGTCGAGAAGGTTTCGCTGGCCGGCCTGCCGGGCATCAGCACCGATCCGCTGGCCGAGCTGCGCCGCAAGGCCGGCAAGGACGCGCTGAAGGGCGAGCGCAGCCTGCAGGTGATGAGCGACTTCATGGGCGGTGGCATCCGCTGGAGCGCCGACGGCCAGCAGGCTGCGGTGATGCTGCGTGCCAACGACAACAAGGACCGCTGGATCGTCAGCATCAGCGCCGCCGACGGCCGCGTGCAGAACCGCCATCGCCTGACCGACAACGCCTGGATCAACTGGGGCTTCAACGATTTCGGCTGGATGGCCGATGGCCGCACGCTGTGGCTGCTGTCGGAGGAATCGGGCTTCTCGCACCTGTACATCCAGACCGGCACTGCCAAGCCGCAGGCGCTGACCAGCGGCAAGTGGGAAACTTCGGCGCCGGTGCCGTCGGCCGATGGCAAGGGCTTCTACTTCCTGTGCAACCAGCAGGCGCCGCATGACTACGAAGTCTGCGCGGTCGACACCGGCAGCCGCCAGGTGCGCGAGCTGACCAGCCTCAATGGCGTGGAAGATTTCTCGCTGTCGCCGGACGGCCAGCAGCTGCTGGTGCGCTATTCCGGCGCCTACCTGCCGGCGCAGCTCGCCGTGCTGCCGAGCACCGGCGCTGGCCAGACGCGCGTGCTGACCGATACCCGCACCGCCGAGTACAAGGCACGCCAGTGGATCCAGCCGAAGCTGGTGGCGGTTCCGTCCAAGCATGGTGCCGGCGTGGTCTGGGCCAAGTACTACGAGCCCGAAAACAAGGAACCCGGCAGGAAGTATCCGATCGTGATGTTCGTGCACGGCGCCGGCTACCTGCAGAACGTGCACCAGCGCTACCCGGCCTACTTCCGCGAGCAGATGTTCCACAACCTGCTGGTGCAGAAGGGCTACATCGTGCTGGACATGGATTACCGCGGCAGCGAAGGCTACGGCCGCGACTGGCGTACGGCGATCTACCGCAACATGGGCCACCCGGAGCTGGAGGATTACAAGGACGGCCTGGACTGGCTGGTCGACACCCAGCAGGGTGACCGCGACCATGCCGGCATCTACGGTGGTTCCTACGGCGGCTTCATGACCTTCATGGCCCTGTTCCGCTCGCCGGGCACGTTCAAGGCCGGCGCCGCGCTGCGCCCGGTGGTCGACTGGCACCAGTACAACCACGGCTATACCAGCAACATCCTCAACACGCCGGACATCGATCCGGAGGCGTACCGCGTGTCCTCGCCGATCGAATACGCGCAGAACCTGCAGGACAACCTGCTGATCGCCCACGGCATGATGGATGACAACGTGTTCTTCCAGGACTCGGTGAACCTCACCCAGCGCCTGATCGAACTGCACAAGGACAACTGGTCGATCGCACCGTACCCGCTGGAGCGCCACGGCTACGTGCGCGCCGATTCCTGGCTGGACCAGTACAAGCGCATCCTCAAGCTGTTCGAGCAGAACCTGAAGTGAGCAACGCCGCGGCCACGATCCATATCGTGGCCGCGGTCATCCTGGATGACCGCGGCCGGGCGCTGGTGGTGCGCAAGCACGGCGCCAGCCGCTTCATCCAGCCCGGTGGCAAGCCTGAAGCCGGCGAAGCACCGCTGCAGGCACTGGCGCGCGAACTGGACGAAGAACTCGGTGTGCAGGTGTGCGCCGGGACCGCCGTCGCGCTGGGCACCTTTGAGGATTGGGCGGTGAACGAGCCCGGCCATCGCGTGCAGGCCCAGGCGTGGTGGGTACAGGTGGACGGCACGCCACAGGCGCGCGCCGAGATCGCCGAACTGGCCTGGGTGCCGCTGCAGCCGCCGCACGGCCAGCCCTTGGCACCGTTGAGCGAACACCATATCCTGCCGGCCGTCGCCACCCGGGTGACGGTCCACTGATTACCCACTGCTGCCCAGGACATCGGATGTCGCTTCAATCGCCCCAAGGCCGTCCTCCCAGCGCAGTCGCCGCCCAGGATTTCATCCGACCGCTGGGCTTGGCATCACTGCTGGTCTGCGCAGGATTCATCGTACTCATTGCACTTCAAGCGGTGTTGCTTGCGCAGCTGGCTGACAGTCCGCTCTGGCAGAGAATGGTCATGATGGCCACTGAGCAGGGTCTCCCCCACAGCGTGCAGTGGGTGCTGAAGGACCCGGTCGCCGCCACATTGTGGCTGGCGCTGCCCGGCATACCTGCCCTGCTTTCAAGCTGGGGCTTCTACCAGCAGCGTCGCTGGGGACTCTTGAGTTACGTGGCGTTGCTGTGGTTGTCCGCCGTGGCGAATTTCGCAGTCGTCTGGTGGCTGGACAGCATCTTCGCTGGCCTCATGACGCATATTGCCGATCCACATACACTGCGCGAAGCCCAGGTCCAACGAATCCTGGTGGCACTGACCTTGTCTGGAGGCGCTGTGGCCATACTCGTTGCACAGGGATGGTTGGCATGGCGCCTGCTGCGGCCGGACATCCGCTCGCGCTTCCACTGAGCCACACCTTTTCCCGCACGACAAGGACCGTCGCATGCGCTTGCTGACCCTTCTCCCCGCACTGCTGCTGTCGGCCGCGTTGCCTGCTGCCGCCGACGCGCTGCAGTGTGGCGAATACCGCAGCACCGATGGCGGCATGGCGCTGGTGTTCGAATCATCCACCACCGGCTATCGGGCTCTGGACGGTCAGGAACGCGCACCTCTGCGCATCGATCGCAGCGCCGGCGATCTGCACCTGGTGTTTCTCGACGACGGTGCATCCACCGCCATCAGCGTGGCTGCTGACGGGGCACATATCAACGACGGTATGAACGACTTCGAGCTGCATCGACCCCAGGCTTGCCAGCGCGCCCCCGCGCCCGGCGCCTGCCTGGGCCAACCTGCGCTGTGCATTGCGCGGCTCGCGGATGCGCCACCGCAACAGGCGCAACGCGCGTGCGAGGAAGGCGTCGGCGCTGGATGCTCGGCGCTGCTGCGCCACTTTCTCGCTTCACCGGCCGCCGCGGCCGGTCAGCAGGACGCACCATTGCCTGCCGCGCAGCGCACCACGCTGCAGCGGCTCTGCCTGCACCAGCGCGGTGGGCGCTTCTGCACCGAGGTGGCCGAACAGCAGTTGATCGCGCTGGAACCTGCGCTGGCGGTGCAGGCGCTGCAGGTGGTCTGTGATGCTGGACGCGTCAGTGCCTGCGAACGCACCGCGCCGTTGCGCGGACTCGGCGCCGATCTGCGCCTGGTGCCATTGCAGAAGGTGCCATGTGGTCGTTACCAGGCCGATGCTGACGTGATCGACTTCGGTGCGGGCACGCAGGCCCGCCTGCACGAGGGTGCTGTCCACCTGCAGCAGAACGGTGAAACGCTTGTGCTGCGACAACTGGGCAACGGCGATCTGCTCGGCATGGACACGCAGACCGGCTACCAGCGATATCGGCCCCTTCCCAACGCACGCTGCCGGGCCGCGCTCGGCCATGATCACTGACCTTTACGCTGCCGTTCTGCCAGGAGTTACCGGATGCCTTCCGCCACCGACATCCGCCACCGCCTGTCACGGGGGTGGGGTGGGGTGCTGCGCTTCTGTTGCTGCTGAGTCCGGTCGTGTCCGCACAGGCGCTGCTGTGCGGCACCTTCAAGGACGCCGACAGCGGTACCCGCCTGCAGGTGGAAAGCCCTGTGCAGGGCCGCCTGCTCGCGCCTGGCGTGGCGCCGGAACCGTACAACCTGGAGCGACTGGGCGAGTCGCTGGTGATGGCCAGCCTGGTCACCGGCAACGTCAGCGCACTGAAAATCGCCAGCGCCGGCCGCGTCCTGGCCGGCGATGACCACCGCTACAGCTTGGAGAGCGCGACCGAGCGCCGCGCAGCACCGGCGTTTGCGGCCGGGAGTTGCCGCACGGACATCGCGCAGTGCATCGATGACATGGCACTCGCCGGTCCCGAACGCTGGCGACAATGGTGCCGCGAGGATGTTCCCGTCGCCTGCAATCTGCTGATCGAGGACTACCGCAGCGATGCCCGCAACGACCTGCTGGTGGAAATGGCCCTTGCCAGCGATCGCGAAGAGCCGGCCACGCCAGCGTCCTGTGAACAGGGCACCGCGAGCTACGACCGGGACGCGTGCGAGCAAGCCGAGACAGCCAGCCGTGCACGCGATATCGGTTGGGCGTTCTCACTGGCGGGCAGCACACCGCACCAGGTGTCACTGCCTGCTGAGCAGCTGGACGAGGTCAGCACGCTGTGCCGCGAACATCCCAGCGCCAGCTTCTGCCATGCGACCGCCGTTGTGTTGTGGGCTTCCAAGCGCCTGCTGCCTGCACGCGATGCGCTGCAGCTGGCGTGCAGGGTCGGCGAGGATCCACAGGCCTGCAGCACGGCCACGCCGCTGGCGTCGCTGTCACCGGCGGATCTGGCCATAGCGCCTCTGGACGCACTGCCCTGTGGCCGCTACCAGGCGCAGGCCGGCGACCTGGTGTTCGGCGAGGATGGCCAGGTCCGGATGGCAGGGCTGGAGGCGCAACCTGCCGTGCTGCGCGAGGGAGCCGTCCACGTGCGCAGCGGGAGAGGCGAGGACCGGGTGTTCTGGCAGCTGGCCAATGGCGACCTGGTGGCGAACGACCGCGACAACCGCTTCACCCGCTACCAGCGCGATGGGTCGGCCCCCGCTGCGTCGCGCGCGCGGGTACCGGCACAGGCCCTGCGGTAAAGTAGGCGCCATGAACGAATTCGAGCGCGTTCGCGCCTACCTCACCGACCTGCAGGACCGCATCTGTGCAGCGATCGAGGCCGCCGATGGCCAGGCCCGCTTCCAGGAAGACCTGTGGCAGCGGGCCGAGGGCGGTGGCGGGCGTACCCGCGTGCTGCGCGACGGCGCGGTGTTCGAGCAGGCCGGCATCGGCTTCTCCGACGTGGCCGGCAGCCGCCTGCCGCCGTCGGCCTCGGCCAACCGCCCGGAACTGGCCGGCGCCTCCTGGCGCGCCACCGGCGTGTCGCTGGTGTTCCACCCGCTCAACCCCTACGTGCCGACCACCCATGCCAACGTGCGCTTCTTCCAGGCCCAGCGCGACGGTGAAGTGGTGGCCAGCTGGTTCGGCGGCGGCTTCGACCTGACGCCGTTCTATCCGTTCGACGAGGACGTGCAGCACTGGCACCGGGTCGCACGCGATCTGTGTGCCCCGTTCGGCGACGAACGCTACAGCGCGCACAAGCGCTGGTGCGATGAATACTTCTTCCTGCGCCACCGCAACGAGACGCGCGGCATCGGCGGTTTGTTCTTCGACGACCTGCACGGCGACTTCGAGCGCGATTTCGACTACCTGCGCGCGGTGGGCGATGGCTTCCTCGACGCTTACCTGCCGATCGTGCAGCGGCGCAAGGACGCCGCCCATGGCGAACGCGAGCGCGAGTTCCAGCTGTACCGCCGTGGCCGTTACGTGGAATTCAACCTGGTCTATGACCGCGGCACCCTGTTCGGGCTGCAGAGCGGCGGCCGCAGCGAGAGCATCCTGATGAGCCTGCCGCCGCGGGTGCGTTGGGAGTATGGCTTCAGTCCGGAAGCGGGCAGCGCCGAAGCGCGCCTGGCCGACTACCTGGTGCCGCGCGACTGGCTCTGAAGTTCCGGTGCCACGGCTGAGCGTGGTGCCTTCGTTACCTGCGGTGCGCGACGCACCGGACAGGACCTGTTCCATCTCCTTCAAGGACGAACCGATGTCTGCTGCTGTTTCCCTTCGCCCGCGCGTTGCGGGCTGGCGCTCCCTGCTGTTGCTCGCGCTGGCCTCGGCCAGCCTGCCGGCTGCCGCGCAATCGATGGCCTGCGGCACCTACAAGGACAGCGGCGGCAACACCACGCTGACCCTGGAGAGCGAAGGACACGGCTTCCTGTCCGGCCCCTACCAGGCCACCGAGGAACTGCGCGTTGCCCGCCAGGAAGACGTGCTCGGTACCGGCAACCTGTCCACCGGCCAGCTGGAAAACTGGTACTTCTCGGACAACGACCGCACGATCAGCACGCCCTATCGCGAGTTCACCCGTGAGCACGCCGCCGCCTGCAAGACGATGCCGGAACCCATCGAGGGCGGTTGCGTGATGAACACCTCCGACTGCCTGGAAGCGCTGCCGGAGGCCGCTCCCCAGAAGCTTCATGCATGGTGCGTTGAAGGCGTGGGCGCAGCCTGCATGCGTCTGCTGGAGACCTACCAGCAGCAGGCCAAGGACGCCGCGCCCAAAACGGAGGAACCGCCGATTCCCGAGATCTGCAGGAAGGAGCTGCCGTCGTTCGACGCCGAGGGTTGCATGACGGCAGCCAAGGAGATTGCCTCGGAAATGATGGGCAAGGCCCTGCTCGGCCTGCAGCATTCCGTGGATGCGCCCCTGCCGCCCGCGCAGCTTGATGAACTGATCGACCTTTGCCGCGTGCAGCAGGGCGAAACGTTCTGCGCCGACACCGCTGAAACCTTGTGGAGCAGTGGCCGCCTGCAGCAGGCCCGCGATGCGCTGCAGCGATCCTGTGCCCAGCGCGCCGATGCCCCGGCCTGCGGTCCGGCCAAGGACCTTGCCGTTCTCGCCAGCGCCTCCACCTCCGCGCTCACGCCGGTGCCGGCCACCGCACTGCCCTGTGGCAGCTTTGAAGCCGAGCGCAGCGTGTTGTCGCAGCTGCGCTTCCTCGAGGGGGGTGTAGTTGAGGCCGGTGGCCGCGAACAGCCACTGCGGGCGAGCCTGCGCGACGGCCGCATCTTCATCCATCGCGATATCGGCAGCGACTTCGTGCTGCAGCTGCTGCAGAACGGCAACCTGGTCGGCATCGACAGCGGCAACCGTTTCGCCTACTACGAGCGCAAACCGGCGGCCGGCACTACCCGCTGCACACCATGAATGATGCCGTGCAGCGCCGAGCCCATGCTCGGCGCTACACGATCAGGTGCTCTTCCGCGGAATGATGGTGATGTGTCCGGTCGTCTCCAGCAGGGCGATCTGCACGTCTTCGATCTGCAGCCCGCCCTGCTGGCGCAGCGCGGCGTCGAAATCAGCGCGACTGATCAGTTCGCGGCGGAGAACACCCTCCAAAAGCCGGCCATCGCGCGCGATCACGGTGGGTTCTCCTTCGATCATCCGCTCCATACGGCGATTCCGGGTGGTCAGCCAGCCCACCCCGTAATTGAGCAGGATGAGGGTGGCGGCCAGCAGCAGGCCTCCACCCAGCGAAGTGTCCGTGCCCAGCAGCGCGTTCTGCACCGCATTGCCCAGCAGCACGATCAACAGCACGTCGAACGGCGTGATCTGGCCCAGCGCGCGTTTTCCGCCGAGGCGGACCATGCCCAGCACCACGACATAGACCACCACCGCGCGCAGGATGAATTCCCACCAGGGCATTGCCAGTGCGAACAGGTCGGGCATGGTCTTCCCCTGTGGAACGGTCGCCCAGCCTAGCATCTGGGGTCCGAAGTGCCGGCGGCGCAAATAAAAAGCCCCGCTGACCAGGGGGAGGTCAACGGGGCCGGGGAACGGGCACTTGGGGAGGAGTCCCCGTTCCGAGATCTGCTCCAGGGGATGGGAGAGATCCACAACAGGCATTGCGCCTGTCGAGAGTTATAGAAGCACTCCGAACACTAACGGTTCGTGAAGGGGCCCAATTTAATGAACATCGATCGGGGAAACATTCATGATCGAGTCAGAAACCTCTGACGAATGAACGAATTCACGTCGTTTTCCGCCTGAAACATCTTCAGTGCGCTTCGTCCCAGTTGTTGCCGATGCCGGTATCGACCACCAGCGGCACCCGCAACTTGGCCGCTTGCGACATGCGCTCCACCACCTGCAAACGCAAGTCTTCCACGAAACTGCTTTCGGTTTCGAACACCAGTTCATCGTGCACCTGCAGGATCATCCGTGCCGGTGCGCCGCTGTCACGCAGCCACTGGTCCACGTCCACCATCGCGCGTTTGATGATGTCGGCGGCGGTGCCCTGCATCGGCGCGTTGATCGCCGCGCGTTCGGCACCGGCGCGCAGGCCCTGGTTACGTGCATGAATGTCGTTCAGGTACAGGCGACGACCAAACAGGGTTTCCACATAGCCCTGGTCGCGGGCCTGCTGGCGCATCCGCTCCATGAAGTCGCGCACGCCCGGGTAGCGGCTGAAGTACAGCGCCACGTAGTCCTGCGCCTGGCCACGGTCGATGCCCAGGTTGCGGGCCAGGCCGAAGGCGCTCATGCCGTACATCAGCCCGAAGTTGATCGCCTTGGCGGCGCGGCGCTCGTTCGGGGTCACGTCCTCCAGCGTACGCCCGAACACCTCGGCGGCGGTGGCACGGTGCACGTCGGCACCCTGCTCGAAGGCGCGCACCAGGCCCGGGTCTTCGGACAGGTGGGCCATGATCCGCAGCTCGATCTGCGAGTAATCGGCGGCCAGCAGCTGGAAGCCCTCCGGGGCGATGAACGCGCGGCGGATGCGGCGGCCATCCTCAGTGCGGATCGGGATGTTCTGCAGGTTCGGGTCCGACGAGGACAGGCGGCCGGTGGCGGCACCGGACTGGTGGTAGCTGGTGTGCACCCGGCCGGTGTCCGGGTTGACCATCTCCGGCAGCTTGTCGGTGTAGGTGCTGCGCAGCTTGGCCAGGCCGCGGTAGTCGAGGATCACCCGCGGCAGCTCATGCTGGTCGGCAATGGCCTCCAGCGCCTCTTCATTGGTACTCGGCTGGCCCTTCGGGGTCTTCACCACCGCCGGCAGCTTCAGCTCGTCGAACAGTACCGCCTGCAACTGCTTGGGAGAATCCAGGTTGAAGCTGCGTCCGGCCAGTTCGGTGGCCTTCTGCTGCGCCGCCAACATGCGTGAGGACAGGTCCTGGCTCTGCCGGCGCAGTTCGTCGGTGTCGATCCGCACGCCGTTGGCTTCGATGCTGGTCAGCACCGGCACCAGCGGCATCTCGATGTCGCGGTACACGCTGTCCAACGCCGGTTCGGCCAACAGTTGCGGCTGCAGCGCACGGTGCAGGCGCAGGGTGATGTCGGCGTCCTCGGCCGCATAGCGGCTGGCTTCATCGATGCCCACCTGCGAGAACGGAATCTGCTTGGCACCCTTGCCGGCCACGTCCTCGAACTTGATGGTGCTGTAGCCCAGGTAACGCAGGGCCAGCGAATCCATGTCGTGGCGGGTGGCAGTGGAGTTGAGCACGAAGCTCTCGAGCATGGTGTCGTCGTGGTAACCCTGCACCTCCACGCCGTGACGGCGCAGCACATGCAGGTCGTACTTGCCGTGCTGGCCCAGTTTCTTCTTCGCCGGGTCCTGCAGCACCGGGCGCAGTGCATCCAGCACCTGCTGCATCGGCAGCTGGGCTGGCGCACCCGGGTAATCATGGCCAACCGGAATGTAGGCGGCCTTGCCCGGCTCGACCGCCAGGCTGATACCCACCAGGCGCGCACGCATCGCGTCCAGCGCATCGGTTTCGGTATCGAAGCTGATCAGGTCGGCCTGCTGCAGGCGTTCGACCCAGGCCTGCAGCTGCTCGGCGGTCAGCACGGTCTCGTATTCACCCGGCGCCGCCAGCGCCGGATCCAGCGTACCCGCGGCCGGTGCCTCGGCGCTGCCGCGGGCAAAGCCGGCGGCGGTGCCGCGCAGGCTTGGGGTGGCCTCACTGGCAGCGGCGGGCGCCGGCAGCGGTGCCCCCAGCTCCTTCAGCGCCTGGGTGAAGCCGTAGCGCGCATACAGCTCGGTCAGCTCCGGAACGTCCTGCTCGCGCAGGGCCAGCGTGGTCGGGCTGGCCTCCAGCGCGACGTCGGTGCGGATGGTCACCAGCTCACGGTTCAGCGGCAGGCGCTCCAGCGCGGCGCGCAGGTTTTCGCCGATCTTGCCCTTCATGGTCGGCGCGGCCGCCATCACGCCGTCCAGGTGCTGGTACTCGGCCAGCCACTTGGCGGCGGTCTTCGGCCCGCATTTCTCCACGCCCGGCACGTTGTCGACCGCGTCGCCCATCAGCGCCAGCAGGTCGATGATCTGGTCGGCGCGGACGCCGAACTTCTCCATCACCGCCGCATCCGAATCCATGCGGCTGCCGGTCATGGTGTTGACCAGCTCGATGCCCGGGCGCACCAGCTGGGCGAAGTCCTTGTCGCCGGTGGAAATGGTCACCTTCAGGTCCTGCGCCACGCCCTGCAGGGCCAGCGTGCCGATCACATCGTCGGCTTCCACGCCGGGAATGCGCAGGATGCTGATGCCCAGCGCCTCGACGATGCGGCACATCGGCTCGACCTGGCTGCGCAGCTCATCGGGCATCGGTGGGCGGTTGGCCTTGTACTGGTCGTACAGGTCGTCGCGGAAGGTCTTGCCCGGCGCATCGACCACGAACGCCACGTAAGCCGGGCGCTCCTTCAGTGTCGAGCGCAGCATGTTGACCACGCCGAACAGCGCGCCGGTGGGTTCGCCCTGTGCATTGGACAGGGGCGGCAGCGCGTGGAACGCGCGGTACAGGTAACTGGACCCGTCGATCAGGACTAATCTGCTCATGGGTCGATTCTACGCGCCCGTGCCTGCATCGCGGCGACACGGCAGGCGCCCGGCGATGGGGCATAATCAAGGCTCATTCCAGGCAAAGGCCCCCGCCGATGAAGACCCTGATGCTGGCTTCCCTGCTCCTGCTCGCTGGCTGCGCCAGCATGGGTGGCGCGGGCGCTCCCCCGGTGGACGTCAAGGGCGCGGATGTGTCCAGGCGCACCATGGACAACGGCGATGTCATCGAGGAATACCGCGTGTCCGGACAGCTGCGCATGGTCAAGGTGACCCCGTCGCGCGGTGCGCCGTTCTACATGTACGACAAGAACGGCGACGGCCGTTTCGACAACGACAAGGATGGCGTGTCGCCGGTGTACTGGAAGCTGTACAGCTGGTGATGTAGCCGGGGTCCGGATCCCTGCAATTCAGCAGATCCACGCCATGCGTGGATACGCCCTGCCGGCCCCACAAGAAAAACAACGCCGGCGCGCATCCTGCGGCCGGCGTCGGGTCCCCTCCCCGGGAACGCTTGAATCAGCGGATGACCAGCACCGGCAGCGTGCTGCGTGCCAGCACCTCGGCGGTCTGGCTGCCCAGCAGCACACGGGTCACGCCACGGCGGCCGTGCGAGGTCATCACGATCAGGTCACTGTTGCGCTCGCCCGCCGTCTCGATGATGCCGTCGGCCGCATAGCGGTCCAGCACATGCACCGGATTGGCGGTGATGCCCTGCTCGGCGGCCTTGGCCAGCGCCGGCTGCAGCACTTTCTGCGCGCCTTCCTCGCGGTCGGCCTTGTACTCAGGGCTGTTCATGTAGCCCACGCTCCAGCCCATGGCGTCGTACATGCCGACGGCCCACGGCTCGGAAACGGTCACGATATCGACCTCGGCATTGAGGTCCTTGGCCAGCTCCAGGCCCTTGGCCAGGCCCTTGTCGGCCAGCTCGGAACCGTCGGTGGCAATCAGGATGCGCTTGTACATGGTGGGGCTCCGTGGCGGTCTGCCAGATGGGAACGACACCATTGCACACCGGATGTGGAGGCCGCGCCTTGAGCAGGATCAATCCGGCGCCGCGCAGCGGCGTGTGCGCATCGCCAGCTTGCGTACCCACTGACCGCGGCGCATGCTGACCAAGCGGTATCGGGTCGCCCCGGGAGAACGTTGATGCAGGACAGCAAGCCGACATCACAAAGCACCCTCAGGATCATCCTGTGGAGCCTCGCCGCCACCTTCGTCCTGCTCTGCGGCGGCTATCATCTGGGCAAGGATCTTGCCCAGCGCGACAACGCCCGGCAGTCAGCCGGCCGATAACCTGCTGCCGTAGAGTCGAGCTTGCTCGACTGCTTCTGCTCATAAAAGGCAGTCGAGCAAGCTCGACTCTACAGCGCCCCCACCTTCAGGCGATCTGCACCACGCGTGCGTTCTGGCACAGCGGATAACTGGCCACGAATCCGGCAATCGCATCACGCATCGCCTCGAACGATTCGCCGTACATGTACAGCGCGGTCTCGGTCGGGCCCTGCCACCAGCTGCAGATCTCGCCCAGGCCGTCGATGTTCTCCGACAGCTGTTCGAACACGTGGTTGGAATCGCACTGTTCGTAGACTTCGTCCGGCAGATTCAGGCCATCGAGGTAGATGCCCAGGCCTTCGGTCACGCCGAAGCTGCGGTCGGCTTCACCCGCGCCCTGCAGCTGCGAACCCTTCGGAGCACCCAGCTGTTCCAGCAGGTCGATCAGCTTCGGCACGCCGGCCGCATCGACCAGGGCAACTTCGATATCACCGTATTCGACCTCGCCGAGATCGGACATCGCGGTGCCGCCGCCAGTCAGCTCGCCCACCTGGGCCGCCTGCAGCAGCGCGTCGAGCGGATCCTCGAACAGTTCGTGGCGATGCTCCGGCTGCAGCCGGGCGTTCAACTTCACGGTGACGTGCAGCGTGGGTTCGGTCATGGGGGCGGTCCTGGAAGAAGTGCCGCCTATTGTAGAGCCGAGCCCATGCTCGGCTGCTTCTGGCGCGAAAAGCAGCCGAGCATGGGCTCGGCTCTACAACACCGCGGTCAACGCAGGAACGGTGCCACCTTGCGCTTCAGCAGCTCCACCAGCAGCGGGTCCATGTAATCGTAGTCATCCGGAATATCCAGGCAGATCACCCGCTTGCCGTTCAACCAGGCCTTGTAGCGGCTGGAGAGCCGGTTACGATGCGCCCGCTCCATCACGAACACCAGGTCCGCCCACTGCAGCAGCTCGGGGCTGAGCACTTCCTCGGCGTCGGCCAGCAGCCCGGCCGAGGCAGTCTCTATGCCCGGCCAATCGGCGAATACCTGCTCGGCCGTAGGGCTGCGCAGGCGGTTCTGGCTACAGAGGAAGAGCACGTTGCGGGTCATGGGTACTCGCCTTTGGAGAGCCGAGCCCATGCTCGGCTGCTCTTTCCCGCCAGAAGCAGCCGAGCATGGCTCGGCTCTACCGGAATTCCCGCCCCCCGACGGTGATCAGATCACCGTCAGGTTGGCGTACGCCATCACCAGCCACTTGCTGCCGGCATCGGCAAACTCGACCTGCACGCGGGCGTGGGCGCCGCTGCCTTCGTAGTCGGTCACCATGCCCTCGCCGAACTTGGGATGGGTGACCAGCGCGCCGAGCTTGACCGGCGGCGCCTCGATCGAGGCATGGCCCATCACCCGGCTGGCACCCATTGAGGCCGGCCGCGAGACCTGTACCTTCGGGCGCACTTCGTGCAGCAGCTCGCGCGGAATCTCGCGCAGGAAGCGCGACGGCAGGCTGTAGTTGTCCTGGCCGTGGATGCGGCGCGACTCGGCGTAGCTCAGCACCAGCTTCTGGCGCGCGCGGGTGATGCCGACGTAGGCCAGGCGGCGTTCTTCCTCCAGCCGCCCGCTTTCTTCCAGCGAACGTGCGCTGGGGAACAGGCCGTCTTCCATGCCCGCCAGGAACACCAGCGGGAATTCCAGGCCCTTGGCCGAGTGCAGGGTCATCAGCTGCACCCCGTCCTCGCCCGCCTGCGCCTGGCCCTCACCGGCCTCCAGCGCGGCGTAGGCCAGGAACGCGACCAGCTCGTCCATGTCCTCGCCCACTTCCTCGATGTCATCGGCGCGGCGCACGAAGCGCGAGGCGACCGAGACCAGTTCGTCGAGGTTGTCCGTGCGCGATTCTGAATCCAGCGAATTGCGGCTTTCCTTGCTCCAGTGCTCGCGCAGCTGCGAGCGGGCCAGCACGTGGTCCACGCGCTCGGCCAGGGTCATGTGCACGGTCTGCGCCTGCAGCTCGTTGACCAGCACCAGGAAGCCAGCCAGCGCATTGCGCGCACGAGCGGCCAGCGCGCTGCCCTGGGTGACCAGCATGGTCGCTTCCCACAGCGAAATACCCTGCGCGCGCGCCTCGCGGCGCACTTCGTCCAGCGTGCGGTCGCCGATGCCACGGGTGGGCGTATTGACCGCGCGCTCGAAGGCGGCGTCATCGTTGCGGTTGGACAGCAGGCGCAGGTAGGCCAGCGCATCCTTGATTTCGGCACGCTCGAAGAAGCGCATGCCGCCGTACACGCGGTACGGCACCTGTTCGCTCAGCAGCGCTTCTTCCAGCGCGCGCGACTGCGCGTTGCTGCGGTAGAGCACGGCCACTTCGGTGTAGCTGCCACCATCGCGCACCCACTGGCGGGCGCGCTCGACGATGTAGCGCGCCTCGTCCATCTCGTTGTACGCGGCGTACAGGTCGATCGGCTCGCCGTCGCCACTGTCGGTCCACAGCTGCTTGCCGATGCGATCCGGATTGTGCGCGATCACCGCATTGGCGGCGCCGAGGATGTTGGCGGTGGAGCGGTAGTTCTGTTCCAGGCGGATGGTCTGCGCACCGGGGAAGTCACGCAGGAAGCCCTGCACGTTCTCGACCTTGGCACCGCGCCAGCCGTAGATGGCCTGGTCATCATCGCCGACCACGAACACGTGGCCGGAATCACCGGCCAGCACCCGCACGAAGGCGTACTGGATGGCGTTGGTGTCCTGGAACTCGTCCACCAGAATCTCGCGGAAGCGGGCGCGGTAGTGCGACAGCAGCGCCGGGTTGTCGCGCAGCAGTTCATGCGCGCGCAGCAGCAGCTCGGCGAAGTCCACCAGGCCGGCGCGGTCGCAGCGCGCCTGGTATTCGATGTAAGCCTGGCGCATGGTTTCCAGCCACGCATCGTGCGGCTCGGGCTGGATGTGCTGCGGGCGACGGCCCTCGTCCTTCTGTGCGTTGATCCACCATGCAATCTGCTTGGCCGGGTACTTGCCGTCGTCCAGCTCCAGCGCCTGCACCACGCGCTTGACCAGCCGCAGCTGGTCGTCCGAGTCCATCACCTGGAAGCCTTCGGGCAGCTTCGCGTCCTGCCAGTGCAGGCGCAGCAGGCGGTTGGCCAGGCCGTGGAAGGTACCGATCCACATGCCACGGCTGCCGTTGGGCAGCTGTGCGTCGATGCGGTGGCGCATTTCGCCGGCCGCCTTGTTGGTGAAGGTCACCGCGAAAATGCCGTGGGTCGGCACGCCATCGACTTCATGCAGCCAGGCGATGCGGTGGGTAAGTACGCGGGTCTTGCCGGAACCGGCACCGGCCAGCACCAGGTGGTGGCCGGGGGGAGCGGAGACGGCTTCGCGCTGGGCCGGGTTCAGGCCATCAAGCAGGTGGGAGACATCCATGCCCCCATTTTACGGCATCGCCGTCGCGGCTCCTGCGACCACCCGGGTGGCCAGTGCCTGCGCCTGCTGACGCAGTTCAGGCACCGCCAGGCTTTCCCACAGGCTGCCGATGCGCAGGCTGCCGAGCACGCCCAGCCGTGCCTGCGTCTGGCCCCCGGCAGCACACAGGCGGTCGCCCGGCACCGTGCTGTCCAGGCCCAACCCATGCGGGCCGGGGCGGGCCAGCCCATCGGCCTGCAGCTGCTGCAGCAGCGGATTGCGCAACGCGCTGGCGCGGGTTTCCACGCCAGTGGCGTTGATCACCCCGCCAATCGTCCACCGCTGTTCATTGCCGGTGGCATCGCGACCAGAGAGCCGCAGGGCGTCGCCTTCGCGGCCGATGCGTTGCAGGCGGGACCGGTGAACACGCAGTTGGCCGCTTTCGATCAGCGCCTGCAGCTGTGCGTCGGCCTCTTCGGCGATGCGGTGGCGATGCACATCCCAGTAGCGCACCACATGGCGCAGGAAGCGGCGCTGGTCGGCCGCGTCGAGGCTGCACCACAGCGCCTGCCCGTGCGGACGGATACGGTCCATCACGCCCTGCCACGGCAGGCCGTCGGCCTGCGCCTGACGAGCGAACCCGCGTAGCGCGCGCAGGCGCTGGCGCAGGTTCAACGGCAGCAGCGCAGCCGGGTCGAACGTGGGCAGGCCACCATGCGCATGCGGCAACGGCAGCAGGCCATGGCGCGAGATCACGTGCAGCGGGCCGGTGTGGCCGGCAGCAACCAATGCCAGCACGGTGTCGGCCATGCTCAGGCCGGAGCCGACAATGGCCACAGCCTGCTCGCCGGCCAGGGTGCGTACGCCGTCGTAGTCCCAGGCCTCGATCACGTCATCGGCGGGCAGTGCCTCGGCACCGGCCACCGGCAGCGGCCGCATGCTGTTGCCGGTGGCGAGCACCGCCTGCGCGGCGTGCAGCGTGCTGCCATCGCCGAGTGTCAGCTGGTAGCCATGGTCATCCGGCTGCAGGCCCAGCACCGGCTGCGCGATCACCTGCAGCTGCGCCGGGCTGGCCGCAGCGGCCTCCTGCAGGCGCTGCTGCAGGTAGGCCGCAAAGTAGTGGCGGCATACATAGCGCTCGCCCAGCACCTCGCGCGCCTCGCCCGGGTAGGCGTTGGCGGCCATCAGGTAGTCGAGGAAATCACCGGGCTGGTCGGCAAACGCACTCATCTTCGCCGCCGGCACGTTCAGCAGGTGCTCCGGCCACGGCGTGGCATAGGCGATGCCCTGGGCCAGCTGCGAGGCGGGTTCGAAGATGGCCAGCGCCAACGGCGCCTTGGCCTGGCGCAATACCTGGATCGCCACCAGCACCCCGGCCGCACCACCGCCGATGATTGCCAGGTCCAGTTCGCCATTACGCGGTGAATCAGTCATGTGCCGATTGTAGGCCATCGGCGATGACGGGAATGACGGGGTAGAGTCGACTGTCAGTCGACTGCTCTTGCAGAAAATCCCGCGCTGCGCGCGATAGTCGACTAACAGTCGACTCTACCCCTCCGGTTGCACCCATCCCGCCGGTTGTGCGCGCCACTCACATCAACGCATCGGCCAGCCGCGCGATGCCCTCGCGGCTGCGCCGCCACGTGGGGCGGCTGCGCCACTGCTGCAGATCCAGCTGCCGCGACTCACGCAGATAGCCATCCTCGATCGCGCACAGCTGTTGCACCAGCGCGCGGTCGTAGCAGATCAGGCCGATTTCGGCATTCAGCGCGAACGAGCGGATATCCATGTTGATCGAGCCGAGCACGGCAATGTCCTCGTCCACGCTCATGTGCTTGGCGTGCAGGAACTGCGGTTCGTACAGGGCAATGCGCACGCCACAGCGCAGCAGCTCGTCGTAGTACGCCTCCTGCGCCCACGAGGTCAGCCGCTGGTTGTTGCTGGCCGACAGGATCAGCTGCACCTGCACGCCGGACAACGCCGCAATGCGCAAGGCGCTGAGCGTGGCTTCGTCCGGCACGAAGTACGGGGTGACCATCACCAGGCGGCGTCGCGCCAGATGAATCAACGCCGCAACCGCATCACGCGCGTTGCTGTACGGGTAGGCCGGGCCACTGGGCAGCAGCTGGGTGGCGATGTCGTCGCTGCACTCGGGCACATCGGCGATGACGTCCAGCCGCTGGCCGGTTTCCATGTACCAGTCGCTGGCGAACACCGCTTCCAGATGTGCCACTGCCGGGCCGCGCACGCGCGCCACCAGCTCGCGGTTCGGGTGGCCGGGCACGAACTGCGGACCCGCCAGGTTCTGTGAACCGACATAGGCCACTTCATTATCGATCACCGCGATCTTGCGGTGGTTGCGCAGGTCCATGCGGCCGCTGCGGCGCCAACGCAGGCCGCCGGGCAGCATCGCGCGTACTTCAACGTCACGTGACCGCAGTCGCTTGCTGTAGGCGCGCAGTCCCCGTTTGGCGCCCACCGCGTCAAGCAGCACGCGGCACTGCACGCCACGTGCGGCGGCACGCTGCAGTGCTTCGACAATGGCCTCGCCGACCGCGTCGTCGAACATCAGGTAGTACAGCAGGTGCACGCGGTCTTCGGCCTGATCGATGTCGGCAATCAGCGTGTGCAGCGATTCGTCGTAGTCGGTCAGCAGGTCGACCGCGTTGCCGTGCACCGGCATGAAATCGCCCTGGCGCTGCACCAGCGGCACGATCTCGGCGCTGGCGGTGTCCGGCTGCGGGGCCCAGCGCAGGCGATGCTGCAGCGCCTGTTCCTCGCGGATCACCTGCGAGGCCTCGGCCTGGCGGCGGATGCGCTCGCGCGACAGCCACGGGTGGCCGAACAGCAGGTACAGCGGCAGGCCCAGCAGCGGCACGAAGCCGACCAGCAGCAGCCAGCTGCGCGCCGCCCCCGGCGTGGTGCGGGTGGGGATCCAGCACAGCGCGACCAGCCGGATCAGCCAGTCGATCAGCAGCAGGTAGGAACCCAGCAACCACTCGAACAGCATCGCGTCGCCCGTCGGGAGGTGATGGGCCATTCTGCCCAGCAGGGTGTGTAGAGTCGAGCCGGGCTCGACTGCGTTGAACCAGCGTGTCGACCAAGGTCGACACCTACCGGGGGCGGGACAAGTGTGCCAACCAAGGTTGGCACCTACCGGGTGTGGAGGGAGTGTGCCGACCAACGGTCGGCACCCACAGGCACCCACCGGCCCTACCGTCGGGCATGAAAAAACCCGCCACAAGGGCGGGTTTCTTCGGAAGCGACCAGCAATCCTTGCGGATTACTTGATCTTGCCTTCCTTGTACGGGACGTGCTTGCGCACGACCGGATCGTACTTGGAGAATTCCATCTTCCCCGGGGTGTTCTTCTTGTTCTTGTCGGTCGTGTAGAAGTGACCGGTACCAGCGGTCGAAATCATACGGACCTTATCGCGCTTGCCTGCCATGATCGTCTACTCCTCAGACCTTTTCGCCGCGCGCACGCAGCTCAGCCAGAACGGAATCGATACCGTTCTTGTCGATGGTGCGCAGTGCATGCGCGGAAACACGAAGCTTCACCCAGCGGTTTTCGCTGGCAACCCAGAAGCGGCGCTCATGCAGATTCGGCAGGAAACGACGACGGGTCTTGTTGTTGGCGTGCGAGACGTTGTTACCCGTCTGCACTCGCTTGCCGGAAACCTGGCATACGCGGGACATTGCGCACCTCGATAGTAAGTTGTGTCAGCCCGTAGCCCGGGAGACGGCGGCCTCGATGGTTGCCCACCACACGTCAAGAGAATCAAAGGGTTACGCTGGCGTTGGGCGGCCGGGGACGTGTTCCCGGGGGCGCCGCCCGGTAGAAAACCGGACACAGCGAGCCGAGCATTATGCACGGGTTCAAGCACTTGCGCAAGTTACCCACAGGCTGAGGCTGAATGCGACGGCCGCCTTCCTGTAGAGCCGAGCCCATGCTCGGCTGCTTCGGCCCGTAAGACCGAGCCGAGCATGGGCTCGGCTCTACAGCTACCAGGCCAGCTCAGCGCAGGTAAGGAATCACCTGGGCCAGCAGGTGCGCATCCTTCAGCGCGCCGTGCAGGCCGCGCTGGCCTGGAATGCGCAGGCGCTGCAGCACATCGTCCAGCTTGTTGCCCTGGCCGGGCCAGCGCCCCCGCGCCAGCTTCAGGCTGCAGGTGATGCGGCAATGCTGGGCCAGCGTGCCGGGGATGCCGCACAGACGCAGCTCGTTGTCCAGGAAGCCCACATCGAAGGTGGCGTTGTGCGCGACCATCTCGCTGCCGCGCAGGAAGTCGAGCAGTTCGGCGGCCTTGCTGGAGAACAGCGGCTTGCCCACCAGCATTGCATCGCTGATGCCATGCACGCGCTGCGCGCCCCAATCGACCCTGCGCTGCGGCTGCAGGTAGGTGTGGAACTGGCGACCGGTGAGCTGGCCATCGATCAGCTCGACGGCACCGATTTCGATCACCCGGTGCCCCAGGCGGTGGGAGATGCCGGTGGTTTCGGTATCCAGTGCGACGATGCGACTCATGCGTGAGGCTGTTTCCTGTTGCGTGCTGTGGTGATTTTCGCACGCCCCGTATGTGTCACCCCAGCGCCCCCACCACCCAATCGATGAACACCCGCAGCCGCTGGCTCATGTGCCGGTTCGGCGGAAACATCACGTGCATCGGCATTGGCGGCAGCTGCCAGTCCTGCAGCACCGGCAGCAGTTCGCCACGCGCCACATGGGGCTCGGACATATAGCTGGGCAGCGCCACCACGCCCAGCCCCGCAAGCGCAGCCGCCAGATAGGCGTTGCCGTCATCGAAGCCGACCGTATAGCGGCCCTGCACCTCAACGCGCTCATCGCCGCGCTGGGCGCTGAACACCCGCGCCCGGCCACTACGAGGACTGAGGAAGCCGACCATGTGGTGATCGGGCCCTTCCAGCGCGCGTGGGTCTGTCGGCAGGCCGAAGCGCTGCGCATAGCCGGGGCTGGCGTGGAAACCGATCGGCAGCGCTGCCAGCGGCCGCGCCACCAGTGCCGGGTCGGCCGGGGTGCCACCACGGATCACGCAGTCGACGTTGTCGGCGATGACATCGACCTCGCGGTCGCTGACGCCGATGTCCAGCTGGATCTCCGGGTAACGCGCCTGGAAATCCGGCAGCGCCGGTACCAGCTGCAACCGCGCGTAGGGCCCGGGCACATCCACGCGCAGACGCCCGCGCGGCTGGGTAGCGGCGTCGCCCAGCCCGCCTTCCACCTCTTCCAGCTCGGCCAGCAGGCGGGCGATGCGCGGGTAGTAGGCCGCGCCATCGGCGGTGACGCTGACCCGGCGCGTGGTGCGGTTGAGCAGGCGCAGCCGCAGGTGCGCCTCCAGCTGCTGCACCAGCTGGGTCACCGTGGTGCGGCTGATCTGCAGGGTCTGCGCGGCGCGGGTGAAGCTGCCGGTTTCCACCACGCGGGCAAAGGCCCGCATCGCCTCGAAACGGTCCATGGTGGGCCATGATTGTTTGGAATTAACAATCAATCTAGGCCGATCATCGCGGTTTATCCAGACAGCACTGGCGCGGAGGATGGCGTTCTCTCCCACGGGATCTTCCCCATGTCTCAGCGTGATGTCGTTTTTCCCGCCGGTCGCCAGGCCCTGTACGAGCGCAACCGCTACTCGCCGGCGATCCGTTCCAACGGCTTCCTGTTCGTCTCCGGCCAGGTCGGCAGCCGCGAGGACGGTTCGCCCGAGCCGGACTTCGAAGCGCAGGTGCGCCGTGCCTTCGAGAATCTCAATGCGGTGCTGGCCGCTGCCGGCTGCACCTTCGATGACGTGGTCGACGTGACGGTGTTCCTGGTCGATCCGGAAACGAACTTCGAGAAGGCCTGGGCGATCGTGCCCGAGTACTGGGGCGAGGCGCCGCACCCGACCCTGACCGGCATCGGCGTGACCTGGCTGTATGGGTTCCAGTTCGAGATCAAGGTGATCGCGAAGCTGCCGTGACACGGGTAGTGCCGGCCGCTGGCCGGCAATGTGTCGGGGGTCGAAAAGCGTGTCGACCAAGGTCGACACCTACCAAAGCAGGCGGCGCCGCCCACCTGAACGGGAGGTTCCGACGAATTCCCGAGGTGACCATTGATATTGTATCCGGCGAAAACCGCTTGCTAGCCTCCCTTCCATGCGCCGGATCACCCGCCAACTGCGTACGTACCTGATGATGCTGCTGATGGCGGCATTCGTGGTCGTTCCGGTGGCCGACGCACTGGTGTGTGCGGTGGAACCGCATGCCAGCAGCGCCCATGTCGAGTCCCTTACGGACGATGCAGGCGGTGACAGCGACAGCAAGCACACGGGTGCCTGCACGCATAACCACTGCCATCACTCCACGCTGAGCCTGCCAGCGAACGATTTCGCCGCCTTCGGTACGCCACTGCCGGCGCGCTGGATGAATGCCGGCGACGTGGCGACCTATGCGGTCGCCCAGGATGAATTGACGCGTCCCCCCCGGGCGTGAGTTGAGCGCGTCCCGCAATCGCGGGCTCCCGTTTCACTCACAACCGGAATCCCCCTATGTCGATCCTGACACCTCGGTCGCCGCGCGCGGCCGGGCTGGTCGTCGCCGTGTTGCTGGGCCTGGCCCCGGCGGCATCGGTGATGGCGCAAGCCGCCCCCTCCTACGACACCCTGCTTGAACGCCTGGACCAGCTGCCCGGTACCCGCGTGGGTACGGCACTGGCCGAGGCCGCCGACGCGCGCGCCGACCAGGCGCGTGCGTTGCCCAACCCTTCCCTTTCCTACTCCGCCGAAAACGCCTGGGGCACCGGCTCCTATGGCGGCATGGGCAAGGCCGATACCGTGCTCACCCTGTCCCAGCCGCTGGAGGTCTGGGGCCAACGTGGCGCGCGTGTCCGTGCCGCCCGCGCCGAGGCACAGGCGGCCAACCTGCGTGGCGCGCAGAGTCGCAGCGATGTGGCCAGCCAGCTCGCGGTGGTCTACGCACAGGCGGAAAGTGCACTGCGCCGCTACGCCCTGGCCGAAGAAGCGCTGAGTCTCACCCGCGATGACGCCAACGCCGTCAACGCGATGGTCAAGCAGGGCCGCGAACCGCAGCTGCGTGCGGTGCAGGCGCAGAGCGAAGTGGCCAACGCCAGCGCCTCGCTGGATGAGGCGCAGGCCTTCCGCGATGCCGCGCTGGCCCGCCTGGCCGGTACCGCGCTGCTGGATGCGCCGGTGCAGTCGACTGACGAGCCGCTGCGCCGCCGCGCGCCGCCGCCGCCGCGGCGCGCCGACCGAGCGTGCGCTGGCGGTGCGCATCGCCGAAGCCGAAGCCGATGCGGCGGGCAAGCTGGTCGACGTGGAGCGCAAGCGCGCCCTGCCCGACCTCAGCGTCACCGCCGCGCAGACCCGCTTCCGCGAAGGCGGCGAGCGTGCCTACAACCTCGGGGTCAGCCTCAGCATCCCGCTGTTCGACCGCAACCGCGGTGGCATCCGCGCCGCCAATGCCGACCAGCGCGCGGCCGAAGCACGCCTGGACCAGCAACGCCGCGACAGCGAGGCCGCACGTCTCTCCGCCGTCGCCGGACTGAAAGCCGCCAGCAGCCGTACCCGCGCCGCCGACGAAAGCGTGGTCGCCGCCGAAGAGGCGTACCGCCTGGCCCGCGTCGGCTTTGACGCCGGACGCATCTCGCAGCTGGAACTGCGCAGCACGCGCAGCGCCCTCATCGCCGCCCGCGGCACCGCCGTGGATGCGCGCCTGTCGCGCGTCGCCGCGGAAATCGATCTTGCCCGCCTTGAAGGGCGCGCACCTTTTGTGGAGGCCCCATGACTCTCTCCCGTACTTTCCCGCTGATCGGCGGCGTGCTGCTGACCGTCCTGCTGGCCGGCTGCGCTGGCAACGCGCAGACACCTGCCAATGAAGACCCCGCCGCGGCCAAGGCGGGCACCGACGATGGCCATGGCCACACGACCGACAGCAAGGAAGCCAAGGCGGAAGCCGCCAAGGCCCCTGCTGACGCGGACGAAGGCGTGGTTGCACTGACCACGGAACAGATCAAGGCATCCGGTATCGAAGTGGTCGCGATCGGTCGCGGTGGCGGTGGCTCAACCCGGCTGTCCGGCAGGGTCGAGCCCACCGTGGGCGCCCGCGCTTCGGTGGCCTCCACGGTGACCGGCCGCGTCGAGCGCGTGCTGGTCGCGCCGGGCACGGCGGTGAAACAGAACCAGGCGCTGGCCATCGTGGTCAGTGGCGAGGCGGCGGTGTTCCGCGCCAATGCGCTGGCCGCATCCGCCGAAGCCGAAGCCGCGCGCCTGGCCTATGGCCGCGACAAGGCCCTGGTCGACCAGGGCGTGGTCGCCCGCCAGGAAATGGAAGCCTCGCGCGCACGTTCGCTGGCGGCACAGGCCCAGGCCGCCGCCGCGCAGGCCCAGGCCGCCGCCAACGGTTCGCCGGACAGCAGCGGCCGTGTGCGCATCACCAGTCCGGTGGCCGGCATCGTCGGCAACGTGCAGGTCACCCCGGGTGGCGTAGTCGCCGCCGGCAGTGCAGTCGCCGACGTCGCCGACCCGTCGATGAACGAGCTGGTGTTCACCGCACCACCGGCGCTGGCCGCACAGGTCACGCCCGGCATGAAGCTGGAGGTGAGCGTGCCGGGTGGCAGCTTCACCGCCACCGTCACCGGTTCGGCCGCCGATGTCCGCCAGCAGGGTGGCGTCGCGGTGATCCGTGCCATGCCGGTGGATGCGTCGCTGCCACCGGCCGGCTCGCCGGTATCGGCCGTGGTGGTCACCGAGGGCCAGGATGGCTCGCTCAGCGTTCCGGCCGATGCAGTGCAGAACATCGATGGCAGCAGTGCGGTATTCGTCGCCGTCGAAGGCGGCTTCAAGGCGCAGCCGGTGCTGGCCGGCCGTCGCGCTGGTGACCGCATCGAGATCCTCGGTGGGCTGACCGGCAGCGAGCGCATCGTTGGCAGCAACGCCTTCCTGCTCAAGGCCGAACTGGCCAAGGGCGAAGCCGAGCACGGCCACTGAGGAGGCGACCATGTTCAAGCTGATCATTGAAACAGCGGTGCGCCACCGCTGGCTGGTGGTGTTCATGGCGGCGCTGATCGCCGCCGTGGGCCTGTTCCAGCTGGGCAAGCTGCCAATCGACGCGGTGCCGGACATCACCAATCGCCAGGTGCAGATCAACACGGTGGCACCGGCGCTGACGCCCGAACAGATCGAGCGGCAGGTGACCTATCCGCTGGAAACCGCGCTGGCCGGCATTCCTGGCCTCACTACCACGCGTTCGCTGTCGCGTAATGGCTTCTCGCAGGTCACCGCCATCTTCACCGATGCGACCGACATCTACTTCGCCCGCCAGCAGGTGGCCGAACGCATGCGCGAGGCATCGGAAGACCTGCCCGATGGCGCGTCGCCGATGCTGTCGCCGGTCACCACCGGACTCGGCGAGGTGCTGATGTGGACGGTGGATTTCACCGCGTTCGATCCGGCCAAGCTGGCCAAGCCCGGTGAAGCGGGCTGGCAGGCCGGCGAGGTCTACCGCACGCCGGAAGGCAACCTGCTGCGGTCACCCGAAGAACGTGCGACCTACCTGCGCACCGTGCAGGACTGGATCATCGCGCCGCAGATGCGCTCCAGCCCGGGGCTGGCCGGCGTCGATACGGTCGGCGGCTACGTCAAGGAATACGGCGTGCATCCGGACAGCGCGCGGCTGGCCGCGCATGGCCTCGGCCTGGCCGATCTGGTCACCGCATTGCAGCGCTCCAACGTGCAGGCCGGTGCCGGCTTCGTGCAGCGTGCCGGCGAAGGCCTGGTGGTACGTGCTGACGGCCTGGCGCTGACCACCGACGATCTGGCGCAGGCCCCGGTGGCCACCCGCAATGGCGTGGTGGTGCGCGTGGCCGATGTGGCCGACGTTGACCTGAGCCGCGCACCGCGCCTGGGTGCGGCCAGCCGCAACGGCCACGAAGCCGTGCTCGGCACCGCGCTGATGATCGCCGGCGGCAACAGCCGCACCGTGGCGCAGGCAGCTGCGGCGCGCCTGGAACAGGTCAACAAGTCGCTGCCGGCGGACATCGTGGCAGCACCGGTGCTGGACCGCAGCGTGCTGGTCAATTCCACCATCAAGACCGTGGCCAAGAACCTCACCGAGGGTGCGCTGCTGGTGGTGGTGGTGCTGTTCCTGCTGCTGGGCAACCTGCGTGCAGCGACGATCACCGCGCTGGTGATTCCGCTGTCGTTCCTGTTTGCAGTGATCGGCATGAACCGCTTCGGCATCAGTGGCAACCTGATGAGCCTGGGTGCGCTGGACTTCGGCATCCTGGTGGATGGTGCGGTGATCGTGATCGAATCGACGCTGCTGATGCTGGGCCAGCGCCGCGCCGAACTGGGCCGTGCATTGACCGCGATGGAACGCCTGCGCGTGGCCGCTGATTCGGCGCGCAAGATGGCACGCCCGGCGGCCTTCGGCCAGCTGATCATCCTGCTGGTGTTCGCGCCGATCCTTACCCTGGAAGGCGTGGAGGGCAAGACGTTCCACCCGATGGCGGCCACTTTCATGCTGGCCCTGATCGGTGCTTTCATCTTCTCCTTCACCTTCGTGCCGGCGATGGCCGCACTGCTGGTGCGCGAGCCGAAGGTGAAGGACGGCGATGCGCATGCCGATGATGGCGAGCACGAGACCAAGCTGATCCGCGTGCTGCGTGCGCGCATCGAACCAGTGGTGCGCAAGGCCGTGGCACATCCGCGCACGGTACTGGCCGGTGCGGTGATGATGGTGGTGGTGGGCATCGGCGCGTTCTCGCTGCTGGGCCGCGAGTTCATGCCGACGCTGGACGAAGGCAACGTGGCGATGCAGGCCCTGCGCGTGCCGTCGACCTCGCTGGAGCAGTCACTGGCGATGCAGCTGGCACTGGAAAAGGCGATCGCCAAGCAGCCGGAAGTGGAGACCGTGTTCTCGCGTACCGGTACCGCCGAGGCGGCCATCGACCCGATGCCGACCAATATCTCCGACAGCGTGATCGTGCTGAAGCCACGCAAGGACTGGCCCGATCCGAAGCTGGACAAGGAGGCATTGGTGGCGCGCTTTGAAAAGTTGGCCGGGCAGCAGCTGGGCAACAGCTTCGAGTTCAGCCAGCCGATCGAACTGCGCTTCAACGAACTGATTTCCGGCGTGCGTACCGACCTGGCGGTGATGATCTTCGGCGATGACTTCAGCCAGCTGCAGAAGGTGGCCGACCAGGTGGCGCTGAAGCTGCGTGCGGTGAACGGCGCGGCCGACGTGCGGGTGGAACAGATCTCCGGCCTGCCCACGCTCAACGTGGCCATCGATCATGTGGCGGCGGCGCAGTACGGACTGACCGCTGCAGACGTGAGTGACGCGTTGTCCACAGGCATCGGCGGTACCGCGGCCGGCAAGATCTTCGAAGGCGACCGCCGCTTCAACGTGGTGGTGCGCCTGGACGATGCCTCGCGCAACGATCCGGACCAGCTGGCCTCGCTGCCGATCGCCACGCCATCGGGGCTCGTGATTCCGTTGTCGTCGGTGGCGCGCATTACGGTGAGCGAAGGGCCGAACCAGATCAGCCGCAACAACGGCAGCCGCCGCGTGGTGGTGCAGGCCAACGTGCGCGGTCGCGATCTGGGCGGTTTCGTCGGCGAGGCACAGGCCGCGGTGGCCGACGTGGCGCTGCCGCCGGGAGCCTACCTGACCTGGGGCGGCCAGTTCGAGAACCTGCAGCGCGCGGAGAAGCGGCTAGCGACGGTGGTACCGGTGGTGTTCCTGCTGATCGGCAGCCTGCTGTTCATGGCCCTGCGCAGTGGCAAGGAAGCCATTCTGGTGTTCAGCTGCGTACCGTTGGCGCTGGTCGGCGGCATCCTCGCACTGCTGCTGCGTGGCATGCCGTTCTCGGTGTCGGCAGCGGTGGGTTTCATCGCGGTATCCGGCGTGGCCACGTTGAACGGCCTGGTGCTGATGCAGGCGATCCGCGAGCGCCTGGACGCCGGTGACCTGCCGCTGCAGGCGGCGATCAACGGTGCCTCCAGCCGCATCCGCGCGGTGCTGACCACGGCGCTGGTGGCGATCGTCGGTTTCATTCCGATGGCGATTGCCAGCGGTTCGGGTGCGGAGGTGCAGAAGCCGCTGGCGACGGTGGTGATCGGTGGCCTGATCACCGCCACCGTGCTGACCCTGCTGGTGCTGCCGACCTTCGCAGCGCGGGTGGCCAAGCCACGAGCGGTGGGGTGAAACATGACGGGGTCGGATCCTGCGATCCGACCCCGTTTCCGATCCCTGGTAGTGCGGTCAGGCCTTCTTGCGCTCGGCGATGTAGGCCTGGATCTGCTGTTCCAGCACCGGCAATGGCACCGAGCCCTGCTTGAGCAGGGTGTCGTGGAAGCCCTTGATGTCGAACTTGTCGCCCAGCTCCTTCTCGGCCTGCGCACGCAGGCGCACGATGGCGATCTCGCCCAGCTTGTAGCTCAGCGCCTGGCCCGGCCAGGATATGTAGCGGTCCACTTCGGTGGTCACTTCATGCTCGCTCAGCGCGGTGTGGTCACGCAGGTAGGCCAGCGCCTGCTCGCGGGTCCAGCCCTTGCTGTGCACGCCGGTGTCGATCACCAGGCGCGCGGCGCGCCACATCTCGTAGGTCAGGCGGCCGAAATCCTCGTACGGGGTCTCGTAGATGCCCATCTCCACGCCCAGCTTCTCGCAGTACAGCGCCCAGCCTTCGCCATAGGCGGAGATGTAGGCGTTGCGGCGGAACTCGGGCAGGTTCTTCTGCTCGGCGGCGATGGCGCCCTGCAGCGCGTGGCCTGGATCCGACTCATGCAGCGTCAGTGCCGGCAGGTTGTACAGCGGGCGCGATGGCAGGTTGTAGGTGTTAAGCCAGTAGGTGCCCATGCCACCACGGCCGGCGGTCCAGAACGGCGCGATATCCGGCGGCACCGGCACGATGGTGAAGCGCGCGCGCGGCAGCGTCATGTACTTGCCGAGCTGGCCATCGGCGCGCTTGGAGATCCACGCAGCACGCGACAGCAGCTCTTCCGGCGTCTTTGCATAGAACTGCGGATCGGTACGCAGGAAGGTCAGGAACTCGGCGAAGCTGCCCTTGAACTTCACCTGCTTGATGATGTCGTTCATTTCCTTCTGGATGCGTGCGACTTCATCCAGGCCGATGCGATGGATCTCGTCCGGCGACAGGTCCAGCGTGGTGTATTCGTGGATCTGCTGCTTGTAGTAGGCCTTGCCATCGGGCATCGCTTCGGCGGCCAGGGTGGTACGCGCCTGCGGCACGTACTCGTTGACGAAGAAGGTGCGCAACTGCTGGAACGCCGGCACCACCTTGCCGTTGATCGCTTCACGCGCCTGCGCCTGCAGCCTGGCCTGTTCGGCGGCCGGGATGCTGTTGGGAAGCTTCTTGAATGGCGCGTACAGTGGCGACTCGGTCGGGTCCTTCAACTCGGCGACGGTGGCGATGGACACCTCGCGGCCATCGAGCACCGCGCGCGGCACGCTGAAGCCACGCTTCAGGCCGGCGCGCATGTTCTCTGTCTGCTGCCCGAAATAGCGCGGCACATCGTTCAGCCGTGCGATGTAGTTCTGGTAGTCCTGCACGGTCTTCATCTCGCGCCGGGCCATGAAGGACAGGTTGGACCAGAACGAGGAGTCGGCGTTGAACGGCATCTCGTAGCCGCGCAGGCGCACCTCTTCGGCGAGGTTGAACACCTGGTCGCGGTAGATCGCGTAGTTGACCTGGTTGTCGGGCGACAGGGTCTTCGGGTCGATCTTCTTCAGCGCGGCGAGAGTCTCGTCCCACACCTTCAAGCGCGCCTGCTGCGCGGCCGGGCCGACGTCGGGCATGCGGGTGGCATTGGCCGGGGCGTCCTCGTCCTCGCTGGCCTCGCCGCCGCCATCCTGGCGCCACTTCCATTCCTTCTCGTACACCGCGCGGAAGGCGGCGTCGGCGGGCGATTCGGTGGCCACGCTGGCCGGCGCGGCGGTGGCAGGCGGTGCAGCCAGGGCCACAGCGGGGGCGGACAGGGCGATCAACAGGGCAACGGCAAGACGGGTTTTCACGAGCACAGGTTCCCGGGAAGGCAGACCCCGATGATGGCACCGCCCACGGCCCATGGCATGGGACGAAGGTCCTGCCTGAGCCGTGTCCTGGTAGCTGCCAACCTTGGTTGGCAGACGGGGAGACCCAGCGCCGAAGGCGCGTGGTAGCGCGGGGCCATGCCCCGCGAGCGCGCAGCGCGGCCGACGGATACAGCCGCCGGGCATGGCCCGGCGCTACCGATGCACGGCCGCTCTGGTAGCTGCCAACCTTGGTTGGCACCCGGAGAATCCCAGCGCCAACCAAGGTTGGCATCTACCGAAGACCTAGTGGCTGGCCCTGTCCCGCTTCCAGCCCCGGTGCTTGATGTCCAGCTGCAGGCTGTACAGCGCGGTGAACGCCGGGAACAGGTTCTGCAGCACGCCCACCGAGTCCTGCTTGGCCGAGAACAGGAAGTAGCTCAGCGTCATCAGGCTGCCGACCACGCTCATGTACCAGAACAGGCGCGGGATCACCGGCTTGCCCGCACGCTTGGAGGCGACGAACTGGACCAGCCAGCGGCCGCCGAACATCAGCGCGCCGGTATAGCCGATCAGCTTCCAGCCGGTCACGTGCAGGCCGGTCCAGTACAGCCAGGTCAGCGGCTGGTCGAGCCAGTGCAGTTCCAGGCCCATCACCGCTCTTCCACCGCGGTGCGCTTGCTGCGGGTGATCAGCCAGGCCACGCCGCGCAGGTCACGGATGCCGACCAGCGCACGGCCCAGGTTGTTGTACTTGGAGACGCCGGCGGTACGGTGGCGGTGGTTGACCGGCACGCTGGTGGTCTTCCAGCCGGCGCGCTGCATCAGCGCCGGCAGGTACCGGTGCATGTGGTCGAAGTACGGCAGGTCGAGGAACGCACTGCGTTCGAACAGCTTGATGCCGCAGCCGGTATCGGGCGTATCGTCGCGCAGCATGCGTGCACGGATGGCGTTGGCCCAGCGGCTGGCCCAGCGCTTGCTGCCACTGTCCTGGCGGTTGACGCGCCAGCCGGCGAACAGCTTCACCTGCGCCTCGGCGGCGTCGCGCGCGGCGAGCAGCTTGGGGATATCGGCCGGATCGTTCTGGCCATCGCCGTCCAGGGTGGCGATCCACGGCGCCCGCGCATGCTTGACACCGGTGCGCACGGCGGTGCTCTGCCCGCTCTGGTTCACGTGGTGCAGCACCCGCAGTTCCGGTGTGGTCGCCTTCAGGCCCTGCAGCACCGCCAGGGTGTCATCGCGCGAGTGATCATCGATGTAGACGATCTCGAACAGCAGCCGGCCACGCAGCGCAGCGGTGATTTCGGCAACCAGCGGGGCGACGTTGTCGCGCTCGTTGAACACCGGGACGACAACGGAAAGCTCGGGTTGGCTCATAAGGCACTCGGCCAAGGGGGGACAAAGACCGCGCATTCTCCGAAACCGAGGTTATCCGAAGATGAACCCGGTGGCGTGAGGATCCGTCCTCAGGCGCGGTCGCCAAAGTACTCGCGGCACCACTGCACGACAGGCGGCAGCCCTTCTTCGATCGGGGTCGCCGCGTCGAAGCCGAATGCGTCATGGGCGCGCCGGGTATCGGCCATCGTGCGCACCATGTCACCGGGCTGCATGGGCTTGTAGACCTTCTGCGCGGGGCGGCCGGCAGCCTGCTCGATCACGCTGATGAAGCGCTCCAGCTCGACCGGCGTATGGTTGCCGAGGTTGAACACCCGGTGCGGCACCGGACCGTCGGCCGGATGCGCGAGGGCGCCGAGGATACCCGACACGATGTCGGAAACATGTGTGAAGTCGCGCTGCATGCGGCCTTCGTTGAACACGTCGATCGGCCGCCCGGCCAGCACCGCGCGCGAGAACAGCAGTGGTGCCATGTCCGGCCGGCCCCACGGGCCATACACGGTGAAGAAACGCAGGCCGGTGGCATGCAGTCCGTACAGCTGTGCGTAGGTGTAGGCCATCAGCTCGTTGGCCGCCTTGGTCGCTGCATACAGCGAACGCGGCTGGTCCACGCGCTGGTCCTCGGAGAACGGCGGCGTGGCCGAATCACCGTAGACCGAGCTGCTGGAGGCATACACCAGGTGCTGCACGCCGCGGTGACGGCACAGTTCGAGCATGTTGACGAAGCCGACCAGGTTGCTGTCGACGTAGGCGTGCGGGTTTTCCAGCGAATAGCGCACGCCGGCCTGCGCGGCCAGGTGGATCACCGCAGTCGGCTGCACTTCATCGAACAGCGCGGCCAGGCCCTCGCGGTCGGTCAGGTCCAATGCGCGCAGGTCCAGCGTCGGGCACAGCGCGGCCACGCGGTCGCGCTTGATCTGCGGGTCGTAGTAATCGTTGAAGTTGTCCAGGCCGACCACCGGCTGGCCCGCCTCCAGCAGCGCGCGGGCGGTGTAGGCACCGATGAAGCCGGCAGCGCCGGTTAGCAGGATGGTCATTGCAGTGGCCTGGAAATCAATGAGTACAGGTGCAGAGGATACGCTGCGGGCTCAGAAGAGCCCGAAACGCTTCTTGGCCACATTGGTGCGGCCGGGTTCGATTACATCCTTGATCTTCTTCGCATCGAAGCGGTCGAGCAGCGCCTCGGCGCCCTTCTTCAGCTTCAGGTCCATCTCTTCCGGATACAGCGGGACCAGGGTCATGAAGCTGATGGTCTTGCCGTCGTCCAGTTCCAGCGTGGCGAAGTCCTCCGGGGTAGTCACCGGCGGCAGCACGATGGCACCGTCGAAGCCCACGCCCGGCGCGTAGGGCTCGCTGGGATGGCCGTTGGGAATGGTGTGGCCGAAGCCCAGCCAGGTGTCGTACTCGTGCGGCAGCCGCGCCATGCCCTTCAGCAGACGCACCGGCCAGTAATTGCGTTCGTCCTCGAAGGCATCCTGCGAAATCGGCCAGTCAGCCGGCAGGGTCACCATCAGTTCCATGTAGCGGGGCGCGTCCGCGTCCACCTCGGCGGGCACGGTCATCGGCAGGTCGCTCATGCCGGAGGTCACCAGCCGCAGGTACGGGAACTGGTCATTGGCCGGCACCACGTGCACGTCGATGTGCACCAGGTCGGAGATGATCTCGTGGAAGACGCCGGACACCGGACCCAGATGGCGCTCGATGTGCGCGCCGATCGCCTCGATGTGTTCTTCGCCCTGCGGCGGGGTGAAGTCCTTCTGGCGGCTGTGCACCATGATCGGGCTGCCGCCCGGGCTGACGTCGTCGAATGTGTTGCTCATGTCCTGCTCCCTGGATGAGGCCACGGACCGGAGAGCAGTGCATCCCCCGGCGCGCGCGGCGGTGCGTTCCCTGTCATCTACAGGACGCGGCAGGAACAGGCCGCATCCCCTGGCGCTGCGCCGGGCTCAGCCCTGGCGCGTGCGCAGTTTTTCCAGCACGCCGTCCAGGGTATCCAGATCGGTGTAGTGGATGATCAGCTTGCCCTTGCCGCCCCGGCCGTGGCTGATCGCCACCTTGGCACCCAGCGCTTCGGACAGCTCGGTCTCCAGCGAGGCGATGTCGGCCTGCTGCACCTTCGGCGTGGCCGCCGGGCGGTTGCTCGGCACCTTGCCGGCCGCGAAGGCCTGCGCACGGCGCTCGACCTCGCGCACCGACCAGCCTTCATCGGCTGCTTCCTGGGCCAGCTTGCCGGCCAGCTCGGGGGCCAGGGTCAGCAGCGCGCGGGCGTGGCCCATTTCCAGGCGGCGGGTTTCCAGCAGCAGGCGGATCGCCACCGGCAGCTCCAGCAGGCGCAGCAGGTTGGACACCGCCGCGCGCGAGCGGCCCACGGCCTCGGCGGCCTCGGCATGGGTCAGGGTGAACTCGCTGATCAGGCGCTGCAGCGCCTCGGCTTCTTCCAGCGGGTTGAGGTCTTCGCGCTGGATGTTCTCGATCAGCGCCATCGCGATGACGGTGCGGTCTTCCAGCTCGCGCACAACCACCGGCACTTCGTCCAGGCCGGCCAGCTGCGATGCGCGCCAGCGCCGTTCACCGGCGACGATTTCGTAGTTGCCCGCCGGCAGCTGGCGCACCAGGATCGGCTGGATCACGCCCTGCGACTTGATCGAGTCGGCCAGCTCGGACAGCTTGCCCTCGTCCATTTCACGGCGCGGCTGGTACTTGCCCGGCTGCAGCTGACCCACGGCCAGCTTGCGCAGCACTTCACCCGGCAGCGGCTCGATCACCGCGGTGGTGGCCTGCACCTGGCTGACCGCCCCCTTGGGACCCAGCAGCGCATCCAGGCCACGGCCGAGGCCTCGCTTCTTGGCTGCCGGCTTGCTGCTGGTCATCAGACAGTCTCCACGGCCTTGGCGGCCTTGTTGCGTTCGTTGTTGCGGCGGATGATCTCGCCGGCCAGGCCCAGGTAGGCCACGCCACCGCGCGAGGCGCGGTCGTAGCCGACGATGCTCTGGCCATGGCTGGGCGCCTCGGCCAGGCGCACGTTGCGCGGCACGATGGTGCGGAACACCCGGTCGCCGAAGTGCTCGGTGAGCTCGGCCGAGACCGCGTTGGCCAGGTTGTTGCGCACGTCGAACATGGTGCGCAGCACGCCTTCGATCTCCAGCGCCGGGTTGAGGTTGGCGCGTAGCGCTTCGATGGTTTCCACCAGCGCGCTCAGGCCTTCCAGCGCGTAGTACTCGCACTGCATCGGCACGATCACCGAATCGGCGGCGGCCAGCGCATTGAGCGTCAGCAGCGACAGCGCCGGCGGGCAGTCGATCAGGATGTAGTCGTACTCATCGCGGATCGGTGCCAGCGCACGCTTCAGCCGTTGCTCGCGCTCGCTCTGCGCCATCAGCTGGATCTCGGCGGCGGTCAGGTCGATGTTGCCGGGCAGCAGGTCGTAGCCTTCGGCGGTCTGCACGCGCACATCGGCGGCGCTGGACTCGCCCAGCAGCAGATCGTAGGTGGAGGAGACCAGCTCACGCTTGTCCACGCCACTGCCCATGGTCGCGTTGCCCTGCGAATCCAGGTCGACCAACAGCACACGCTTGGGTGCGTTGGCCAGGGAAGCGGCCAGGTTGACGGCGGTCGTGGTCTTGCCGACGCCACCCTTCTGGTTGGCGATGGCGATGATGCGGGCCATGCGGGTGTGCCTCGTCGACGTGTGCTGGGACCGGTCATTATGCGTACAACCGGCCCCTTGCGGAAATCGTGGATCGCCAACCCGTTGTTCCACAAGGGGCTGGCGGCGGGAATCAGGGGCCTGTAACAGTGACCAGGTGGCGTTCGCCGGCCAGGCCGGGCACGCTCAACGGGGTCACCTCACGCACCTGCCAGCCAGCCGGCAGGTCCGCGATCTCCTCATGCGGGTAGACGCCCTTCATGGCCAGCAGTACGCCGCCGGGGCGCAGCAGGTGGCCACCAACGCGGACGATGCCGGCCAGGGTGTCCATCGCGCGCGCGGTCAGCTGGTCGTAGCGGCCGGCCTCGTCCAGCGCCTCGGCGCGCGATTCGGCCACGCGGGCATTGTCCAGACCCAGCTGGCGCACGGCCTCGCGCATGAAGCGCGCCTTCTTGCCGTTGCTCTCGACCAGGGTGACCTGCAGGCCCTGGCAGGCGATCGCCAGCGGGATGCCGGGCAGCCCGGGGCCGGTGCCGAGGTCGGCCAGGCTGCCATCGGCCACGAACGGCTGCATCGCCAGCGAGTCGAGCAGGTGACGGGTGACCATCTCCTGCGGGTCGCGGATGGCGGTGAGGTTGTAGGTGCCGTTCCAGCGGTGCAGCAGGGCCAGGTAGCGCAGCAGCGGCGGCGCCAGCGCGGCGTCCAGGCCCATGCTGGCCAGGCCCTGTTCCAGCGTGGCAGCCACGCTGGCGGGAAGTGGGTGTTCGCTCATGCCGACATTATCGCCGGTTTTGCGCGCTGATTCCCCGCTTCAGTGCGGATACCAGGCCAACGCCGCACGGAACTGGCCGGTGGCCTGCCATTCGTGCAGGTGCCACCGCGCGGCCTCGCCCAGTTCCGGGTCGCACCAGCGCAGATGCAGGGCACCATCGGCCCCCGGCGCCAGCTGCAGCCGGTGCAGGCCGAACGAGATGCCCTGCCCGTGCGCCTTAAGGATGGCTTCCTTGACGCACCACACGCGGAAGAACCAGTGCTCGCGCCCGGCCTCATCCAGGCTCTGCAGCCAGGCCACCTCCTCGGCATGGAAGAAGCGCTGCACGATCTCCAGCAGGCGCGGCCGCGGCCGCAGCAGCTCCAGGTCCACGCCCAGCCGCACGCCTTCGCCCAGCGCCACCAGCAGCACCTCGCCGCTGTGGCTCCAGCCGGTGCCGTAATGGGCCAGCGCGCCGCTCAGTTCCGGCCGACCCTTGTCGTCGCGGACCAGCGGCAGCGTCTCCGGGTCGGCGCCCAATGCCTGTGCCAGTACCTGCCGCGCCTGCGGTTCACCGCGGTGGCCCGGCACGTGCGGGCAGCGCCAGACAGTCACCGGACCGAAGCGCCACGGGCCATCGAGGGTGGCTGGCAGGCTCATCCGCACGCGCCCGTCACGCAATTGCACGACGGGTTCACGGCCATGCGCGTCAACTGGTCACAGTTCCCCACCGGAGGTTCGATCATGGGCATCATCATCTGGCTGATCGTCGGCGGCATCGTAGGCTGGCTGGCCAGCATCATCATGAAGCGCGATGCCCAGCAGGGCATCATCCTCAACATCGTGGTGGGCATCGTCGGCGCGCTGATTTCCGGCTGGCTGTTCGGCGGCGGCATCAACGAAGCGATCACCATCCGCACGTTCCTGTTCTCGCTGATCGGTGCGGTGATCCTGCTGGCGATCGTTAACCTGTTCACCCGCAAGAGCATACGGTGATCTGAGGGTAGTGCCGGCCACGGGCCGGCAGATGTTCCAGAACGGGCCCGGCAATTGTCGGGCCCCGTTCTGTAGAGTCGAGCTTGCTCGACTGCATGGGAGATCAGTCGAGCTTGCTCGACTGCATGGGAGATCAGTCGAGCAAGCTCGACTCTACTTCCACCCACGCCGGCGCATGGTCGCTCGGGCGTTCCCAGGTGCGCGGCTCGCGGTCGATGCCCGAGGCCACCGCACTGCCCTTCAGCGCGTCGGAGACCAGGGTCAGGTCGATGCGCAGGCCCAGGTTGCGGCGGAAGCCCGCCGCACGGTAATCCCACCAGCTGAAGGTGCCCGCCTCGTCGTTATGCAGGCGGAAGCCATCGTGCAGCCCCAGCTGCGACAGCTTGTTCAATGCGCCACGCTCGGCGGTGGAGGTCAGGATGTGGTTGTCGTTCCAGACCTCCGGGTCGTGCACATCGCGCGCGTCCGGGGCGATGTTGAAGTCACCCATCACGATCAGCTTCGGGTGCCGCTGCAGTTCTTCGGCGATCCAGGCATGCACCGCTTCCAGCCAGCGCAGCTTGTATTCGTACTTGTCGGTGCCGATGTCCTGGCCGTTGACCACGTACAGGTTGATCACACGCAGGTCGCCGAAGGTACCGGCGATGACACGCTTCTGTTCGTCCTCGAAGCCGGGAATGCCGATCTGCACGTCCTGCGCAGGCTCACGCGACAGCAGCGCCACGCCGTTGTAGGTCTTCTGGCCGGCGAACACGCTGCGGTAACCCGCGGCGATCAGCGCCGAATCGGGGAACTTGTGGTCCTCCAGCTTGGTTTCCTGGATACCGACGATGTCCGGGCCGAACTCCTTGAGCCACTGCTCCAGGTGCGGCAGACGGACATTGAGCGAATTGACGTTCCACGAGGCGATCTTCATGCGGGCATTCTACCCGGGTGGGCCTTGATGGGCGCCCTTATACCCCGGTAGACGCCAACCTTGGTTGGCGCCGGCAATCACCCTGTGCCAACCAAGGTTGGCACCTACCGGAACCCGATCACCGCACCAGCAGCTTCAACAACCCCGCAATCTTCGAGTACGGCGGACGCAGCCGGTCGCTGGCGGCCCAGCGCGACTGCCACAGCACCGGCAGCCGCTTGCTCATTGCATCGAACCCGGCCCGGCCGTGGTACGCGCCCATGCCGCTGGCCCCCACCCCACCAAACGGCAGGCCATCGGCGGCGAAGTGCAGCAGCGTGTCGTTCACCGTCACCCCGCCGGCCACCACCTGGCCGAGGATGCGCTCCACCGTCGCCGTGTCGTGGCTGAAGGGATACAGCGCCAGCGGCCGGTCGCGGGACAGCACGTCGGCCAGCGCCGCCTCCAGGTCCGGGTAGGCCCGCACCGGCAGGATCGGCCCGAAGATCTCCTCGCGCATCAGGTCCAGGTCGTCCGGCGGGTCCAGCACCACGGTCGGCACCAGCAGGCGCTCGCGGTCGGCGCGCGCCTCATCCACCTGCGCCAGCGGAATCACCGGCACGCCGCGTTCGCGCGCCTGCGTCAGATAGCCCTGCAGGCGCCGGTACTGGCCTTCGTTGATGATGCGCGTGTAGTCGTCGGCGCTGCTGAAATCGCCGTAGCGCTCGCGTACCTGCTGCTGCAGCGCCTGCACGAATTCGCGCTGGCGAATGGTATCGATCAGCACATAATCCGGCGCGATGCAGGTCTGGCCCGCGTTGAACCACTTGCCGGTGGCCAGCCGCGCGGCGGCTTTGTCCAGCGGGAAATCGCGGCAGACAATCGCCGGCGACTTGCCGCCCAGCTCCAGTGTGACCGGTACCAGATGCTCAGCCGCGGCGGCCATCACCTTGCGGCCAACCGCCGTCGAGCCGGTGAACAGCAGATGGTCCAGCGGCAGCGAGGACACCGCTGCGGCCACGTCCGCCCCACCCTGCACCACCGCCACCCGATCGGGCGGGAACACACTGTCCAGCAGATCGGCCAGGAACGCGCTGGTGCGCGGCGTGTGCTCCGAAGGCTTCAGCAGCACGTGGTTGCCGGCGGCGATGGCGGTGGCCAGCGGCACCAATGCCAGCGTGACCGGGTAGTTCCAGGGTGAGATCACCCCGACCACGCCCAGCGGCGTCGGCCGCAGCTGCGCATGCGCCGGCCACAGTCGCCAACCGGCACCGACCCGCTGCGGCTTCGACCAGCGTCGCAGATGGCGGCGCAGGTGGTCGATGGCCGACAGCACGCTCATGCCATCGGCCAGTTTCGATTCGACGTGGGCACGGTGGCCGAAGTCTTCGGCGATGGCCTGGGCCATCTCGTCCAGACGCGGCTTCAGCGCTTCACGCAGGCGGCGCAGGTCGGCTTCGCGCTGGTCGAGCGTGGGGCGCTGCGACTGCCAGGCGCTACGCAGGGTGTGCAGGATGTCGGCTGGGGCGGTGGTGGTCATGGGCCGACTATACGGGGTGCTGCACGTCTCGATGGGGTCAGATACGGGCTGTGGCTTCGGATGCCTGTCAACCGCGATTACGGCATTGAGTGCTGTCTGTTCGCGTCTGCGGAATTTTGTGCCGCGCTTTGCGCGGTCGCCGAGCATGGCTCGGCGCTACAGGGAAACGAAAAGGCCGTGGTCTGCACCACGGCCTCTCCTTCATCCGATGAATATCATTCTTACTTGGTGATATCCACGTCCTTGGTTTCGCGCAGGAACAGGCCGCCGATCACCACCGACATCAGCGCGATGATGATGGGGTACCACAGGCCGTAGTAGAGGTTGCCGGTACCGGCCACCAGCGCGAACGAGATCGCCGGCAGGAAGCCACCGAACCAGCCGTTGCCGATGTGGTACGGCAGCGACATCGAGGTGTAGCGGATGCGGGTCGGGAACAGTTCGACCAGGTAAGCGGCGATCGGGCCGTAGACCATGGTCACGTACAGCACCAGCAGCCACAGCATGAAGATGGTGCCGGCGATGTTGATGCGGGCGCCATCAGCCTTGGCCGGATACCCGGCAGTGGTCAGGGCGGTCTTCAGTTCCGCACCGAACGCATCGGCCTTGGCCTTGCCTTCTTCCTTGGTCAGGCCGGCGGCCTCATACGAGGTGACGCTGGCGCTGCCCACGTTCACCATCGCCAGCGAACCGGCGGCGGCGGGCTGCACGTCGTACGGCACACCGGCCTTGGTCAGCGCGGCGGTGGCCACGTCACAGGAGCTGGTGAACTTGCGCAGGCCCACCGGATCGAACTGGAACGAGCAGGTGTTCGGATCGGCCACGACCAGGGCCGGCGAGCTGCTGCGGGCTTCTTCGATGGCCGGGTTGGCGAAGTGGGTCAGGCCCTTGAAGATCGGGATGTAGGTAACAGCCGCCAGCAGGCAGCCAGCCAGGATGATCTTCTTGCGGCCGATACGGTCGGACAGCCAGCCGAAGAAGATGAAGAACGGCACGCCCAGCGCCAGCGCCGCCGCGATCAGCAGGTAGGAGGTGGTGGCATCGACCTTCAGCATGCTGCTGAGGAAGAACAACGCGTAGAACTGGCCGCCGTACCAGACCACGGCCTGGCCGGCTGCAGCGCCGAGCAGGACCAGCAGCATCAGCTTCAGGTTGCCGCCCTTCAGGCTGTCACGGAACGGCGTCTTGGAGCCCTTGCCCTCGGACTTCATCTGCTGGAACAACGGCGATTCGCTCAGCTGCAGGCGGATCCACACGGACACGCCCAGCAGCAGGATCGAGACCAGGAACGGAATGCGCCAGCCCCAGGCTTCGAAGGCTTCATTGCCGAGGAAGTAGCGGCAGGCCAGGATGATCAGCAGCGACATGAACAGGCCGAGCGTGGCGGTGCACTGGATGAAGCTGGTGTACAGGCCACGCTTGTCGTCCGGCGCATGCTCGGCCACGTAGGTGGCGGCACCGCCGTACTCACCGCCCATCGCCAGGCCCTGGGCCAGGCGCAGGATGATCAGGATCACCGGCGCGGCGAAACCGATTGAAGCGTAGTTGGGCAGTACGCCGACCAGGAAGGTCGAGATGCCCATGATCAGGATGGTGACCAGGAAGGTGTACTTGCGGCCGATGCGGTCGCCGAGGCTGCCGAAGAAGGCCGCGCCGAACGGACGCACGAAGAAGCCGGCGGCGAACGCCAGCAGGGCGAAGATCATGCCCGTGGTTTCATTGACACCGCTGAAGAACTGCTTGGCGATGATGGCGGCTAGCGAGCCGTACAGGAAGAAGTCATACCACTCGAAGACCGTACCGAGGCTCGAGGCGAAGATGACCTTCTTGTGGCCCTGGGTCAGGGTGCCCGCTTTGTGTGCGGTGCTGGGTGTACTGGACATGGGACGTTTTCCCTCTGTAGGTGCCGACCTTGGTCGGCACTCAATTCGGTAGGTGCCGGCTGTTGGCCGGCACGCGCTTAGAAGCTGTACTTCGTAGTGAACTGCAATCGGGTGATGTCACCCTTGTTGCCGTTCTCCACTTCGCGACGGCCGTACATCAGCTCGGCACCGATATCGACCTTGGGCAGCGGCGAGTAGAAGATGTTGCCGCGGATGCTCTGCACGCTCTTGGTCACCAGCGGGCCGAGGATGCTGTCGTTGTCGTAGTCGCTGCGCGCGTAGATCAGGTTGGTGCGCAGCTTCGGCGAGAACGCATGCCGCCAGCCCACGTAGCCAGCAAGCACGCCGGTCGGGTTGAGCTCGTCGCGGGCCACGTCGTAGGCGCTGTCGGCAGTGATGCCCAGGCCGATGTAGCGGGCGATGCCTTCGCCGCCGGTCAGCTGGTAGTGCAGCGAATCGCTGTCACCCATCACCCACTTGCCGCCCAGTGTCAGGCCGCCAGCCACCTTGTCGGCCTTGGCGCCGGTGGCTTGGTTGTCGACCTTCAGCTGACGGACGATGCCGCCGACACCGAAGGTGCCCCAGTTGCCCTTCCAGCCATAGCGCAGGGTCAGGTCGGGCAGGCTGCCACGGTCGGAGTTGGCACTGGCGTTGGTCCAGGCCCCGGTGACCGGATTGCGGGTTCCGGTGAGGGTGGTGGTTTCCGGGTTTTCCAGTGCGACGCTGAAGCCGCCCTGGGTGTAGCGCACCTGGGCCTGTCGCACGAAGATCACGCCATCGGTGGGGCCGACGAAGTCGACCGCTTCCGGCAGCGACGCCGCATCCATGAAGTTGGACCAGGTCTGTCCGGCCATCCAGTTGTTCCAGTACATGTAGGCGTGGCGCAGGGTCACACCGTAGGTATTGGTGGCGGTCTGGTTGCCCAGCGAGTTGCCGAAGAAGTCCATCTCGAAGAACGCACCGGCCTTGTTGCCCGATTCGCTCACGTTGTCGATGCCCAGGTTGAAGCGCGAGAACTTGGCGTGGGCGTTGAAATCGGTGCCCGAACGCTTGCCGCTGCCGCCAGCGCCTTCCACCGGGGTCTGGCCCGGCAGGTACAGCGAGCGGCCGGTGGCGTCGTCGGCCAGCTGGCCATCGCTGGTCTGGGTGGCCAGGAAGTCGGCCTTGATGAAGCCACCGATCTTGACCGTGGTGCCCGGCGCCGCGCCCGGGGTGATGGTGGTGACCTGGATCGGCTGCTTGCCTGCCGGCACAGAGGCGACCGGCTTCTGCTCGGCCTGCACCGTACGGACTTCGGTCACCGCCTGCTGGGTCTGGCTGATCTGGGTCTGTTGTTGTTGCTGCGAGGACAGCAGCAGCTGGACCTGGCGTTCCAGTTCGGCAACGCGTGCTTCCAGCGCTTTCTCTTTGGCGGTCTCTGCGAACGCCATGCCCGGTGCGACCAGGGCGACCAACAGGCAGGCCGCCAAAGGTGTGCGCACGGCTTTCAACGTACGGTGGCTCATGTTGCCCTCTCTCCCAAGTGGCAAGGTGATGCCGCGCGTGGGGCACGGTCGAGCCGAGACTGCGGGGCGTTCACGCACAGCGGCTATTGGCCATTGGTCGAACCCGGCCCTGCAGGACGCTCACTTTCGACCATGGTCTAACCAAGGTGGTGACGCGGCCGGGGGTGGATGGGGCAAACTGAGGGGGATCGGTCGTTGCGATGCTGCGACCGCACATACAAAGTCAACGTGCAAGTGAGGGTGCCATGGCTGATATCTACCCCGTCGATCCGCAGTTCGCCGCCAAGGCACGCATCGACAAGACGTCGTACGAACAGCAGTACCAGGCGTCGGTGACCGACCCGGATGGTTTCTGGGGCAAGGCCGCCGAGCGCCTGCAATGGATGCGCAAGCCGACCAAGATCAAGAACGTCAGCTACGACCTGTCCGACTTCCACATCAAGTGGTTCGAAGATGGCGAGCTCAATGCCAGCGTGAACTGCCTGGACCGCCAGCTGGAAACGCGCGGCGACAAGACCGCCCTGCTGTTCGAGCCGGACGGCCCGGATGCACCGGCCCAGCACGTGACCTATCGCGAGCTGTACGAGCGCACCTGCCGCCTCGGCAACGCGCTGCGCAACCTCGGGGTCAAGAAGGGCGACCGCGTCACCATCTACCTGCCGATGATCGTCGACGCCGCGGTGGCCATGCTGGCCTGCGCGCGCATCGGTGCGATCCACTCGGTGGTGTTCGGTGGCTTCGCACCGAACTCGATCGCCGACCGCGTCAGCGACTGCCAGAGCAAGCTGATCATCACCGCCGACGAGGGCCTGCGTGGTGGTCGAAAGATTCCGCTGAAGGCCAACGTCGATGCCGCGCTGAAACTGCCGGGCACGAACACGGTGGAAACCGTGCTGGTGGTGCGCCACACCGGCGGCGCGGTGGACATGCAGGCCCCGCGCGACCGCTGGTTCCACGATGTGGTGGACAGCCAGCCGTCCACCTGCGAGCCGGAACGCATGAACGCGGAAGACCCGCTGTTCATCCTCTACACCTCCGGTTCCACCGGCAAGCCGAAGGGCGTGCTGCACACCACCGGCGGTTACCTGCTGTACGCGGCCTACACCCATGAAGCGGTGTTCGACCTGCGCGAGGACGACATCTACTGGTGCACCGCCGACGTCGGCTGGGTCACCGGCCACAGCTACATCGTGTACGGGCCGCTGGCCAACGGCGCGACCTCGCTGATGTTCGAAGGCGTACCGAACTACCCGGACACCTCGCGTTTCTGGAACGTCATCGACAAGCACAAGGTGACGATCTTCTACACCGCCCCGACCGCCATCCGCGCATTGATGCGCGAAGGCGAGGAGCCGGTGAAGAAGACCTCGCGCGCGACGCTGCGCCTGCTCGGCAGCGTCGGCGAGCCGATCAATCCGGAAGCCTGGCGCTGGTACTACGAGGTGGTCGGCGACAGCCGCTGCCCGATCGTCGATACCTGGTGGCAGACCGAGACCGGCGGTATCCTCATCTCGCCGCTGGCCGGCGCGATGGACCTCAAGCCGGGGTCGGCCACCCTGCCCTTCTTCGGCGTGCAGCCGGCGCTGGTCAATGCCGATGGCGAGATCCAGGACGGCCCGACCGAGGGCAACCTGATCATCCGTGATTCCTGGCCGGGCCAGATGCGCACGGTGTACGGCGACCACCAGCGCTTCATCGATACCTATTTCCGCACCTACCCGGGCAGCTACTTCACCGGCGACGGTTGCCGCCGCGACGAAGACGGCTACTACTGGATCACCGGCCGCGTCGACGATGTGATCAACGTGTCCGGCCACCGCATCGGCACCGCCGAAGTGGAAAGCGCGCTGGTCTCGCACCCGAAGGTGGCCGAAGCGGCTGTGGTCGGCTTCCCGCACGACGTGAAGGGCCAGGGCATCTACGCCTACGTCACCCTGGTGGCCGAAGAGACCCCCAACGACGAACTGCAGAAGGAACTGGTCGCCTGGGTGCGCAAGGAGATCGGCCCGATCGCCACGCCCGACCACCTGCAGTGGGCACCGGGCCTGCCGAAGACCCGCTCGGGCAAGATCATGCGCCGCATCCTGCGCAAGATCGCCGAGAACGCGCCGGACCAGCTTGGCGACACCTCGACCCTGGCCGATCCGTCGGTGGTGGCGTCGCTGGTGGACGAGCGCAAGGTGCGCTGATGGCGTGACTGCAGGCGCAGGACGCGCCAGGGACGTGGCCGGGAGGAGGGACCCGGCCGTGTCCGACCCGTCCTGCACCTGCCATCACGTCGCTCTTTTTCCTGATCGATAAGCTCGACCCATGACCACCCTCCTGATTGCCGATGACCACCCGCTGTTCCGCGAAGCCCTGCGTGGGGCCGTGCAGCGGGTCATCCCCGGCGTGCAGCTGTTCGAGGCCGACAGCGTGGAAGCGCTGTACGCGCTGGCCGACCAGCACAACGACGCCGACCTGGTCCTGATGGACCTCAACATGCCCGGTGCGCAGGGTTTCAACGCGCTGGTGCACATGCGCTCGCTGCATCCGCACCTGCCGGTGGTGGTGGTGTCCGCGCGCGAAGAGGCGACGGTGATGCGCCGCGCGCTCGACCACGGCGCGCTGGGCTTCATTCCGAAGTCTGCGGATTCGGACACCATCGGTCATGCACTGGGCACCATCCTCGATGGCGAGACCTGGGCACCGCCGGAAGCGCACAACGTGCCGCCCACCGGCAGCGAAGAGCGCGAAGTCGGCCAGCGCCTGCGCGAGCTGACCCCGCAGCAGTTCCGCGTACTGCAGATGCTGGGCGCAGGTCGCTTGAACAAGCAGATCGCCTACGACCTCAACGTCTCCGAAGCAACGATCAAGGCCCACGTCACCGCCATCCTGCGCAAGCTGGGCGTGACCAACCGTACCCAGGCCGTGCTGATGGCGGGCAAGCTGGCGATCGACAACGACGCCATCGTGCTGCCGCCGGAAGAAGATTGACGGTAGTGCCGGCCGCTGGCCGGCAATCGCCTTCAGCTCCCAAATCACCCGAAACCGCTTCGGTAGGTGCCAAGCTTGCTTGGCACGCCTTTGCTTCGCCCTGTTATAGCCATCGCTATACAAACCAGCCCTGCCTGCGCGTTTCGCTGGAAATGCGCCACGCGCGAATCGCGATGCTAAGCTTCGCGTCCCCTTGGGGAGTAGCCGGATTCCTTCGCAGGAATCGTCCACGTCAACATACTCGGCCGGTGCGCCGTGGCGTGGACAACCATGATGGTTGGCGAGACCAGCGGCCCGCGCGCGCAACGTCAGGTTGGGCGCGAGCGCAGGCCGTGCGTCCGTCCTAGCCCGACCTCAGCAGCTGCCCATGTCCCCCATTTCGATCCTCCTGATCGGCTTTGCCATGTCCACCGATGCCTTCGCTGCGGCGATTGGCAAGGGTGCGGCCATGCGCAAGCCGGTGTTCCGCGATGCACTACGGGCCGGCATCATCTTCGGCGTCATCGAGGCGATCACGCCCATCATCGGCTGGCTGCTCGGCCGCGCCGCGCTGCAGTACGTCGAAGCCTTCGACCACTGGATCGCCTTCGGGCTGCTCGGCGCACTGGGCATCCACATGATCTACAACGGCCTGCGCCCGGACAGTGGCGAGGAAGAGGAAGACCCCTCGCAGCACCACGGCTTCTGGAAGCTGGCGTTGACCGGTTTCGCCACCAGCATCGACGCGATGGCGGTGGGCATCGGCCTGGCCTTCATGGACGTGCATATCGGCGTGATGGCCGCGGTCATCGGCCTGTGCACGCTGACCATGGTCACCGCCGGCATCATGCTCGGCCGCGTGCTGGGCAACATGGTCGGCAAGCGTGCCGAGATCATCGGTGGCGTGATCCTGGTGATCATCGGTGCGACGATCCTGTACGAGCACCTGCACGGCGTGGGGTAACGCATCGAAGCCAGCGATCGCGTGGTTGCCGGCCAGCGGCCGGCACTACCTGGCATTTCATCCACGCATGGCGTGGATCTACTGGGCATCGCGCAACGCGCCCAGGAAGGCGCGCAGCGAAGCCGGTTTGATCGGCTTGGTCAGCACGCGGTAGCCACGCTCGCGTGCCATCCGCTTCAGCTCATCGCGGCCATCGGCGGTCAACAACGCACCCGGCAGCGGGTAACCGGCGGCTTCACGCAGCGCCACCAACGCATCCAGGCCGTCCATGCGGTCGTGCAGGTGGTAGTCCACCAGCATCACCTGCGGCCGCTCGGCCACTTTCTCCAGCGCCTGATCCACCGTCGATGCCGTAATCACCTGCACCTGCCAGCGGCCGAGCAGCGCGCGCATGCCATCAAGGATCTCTTCGTCGTTGTCCACGCACAGCACGCGCAGGCCCGCCAACGAATCGCTCCGCACCGGCGCGGCGACGGACTGTACCGGCGCGGCCAGTTCGGTGTAGCCCGGTAGCGGCGCCACCCGCGGCAGGATGATCGAGAACATCGACCCTTTGCCGACCCGGCTGCGCGCATTGAGGCGATGATCGAGCAGGCGCGAGATGCGCTGGCAGATCGACAGGCCCAGGCCCAAGCCCTGCTCGCCCCAGTCGAAGGGCTGCTGGTAGCGGTGGAACTCGTCGAAGATCTGCCGCATGTGGTGCTCGGGAATACCGGGACCGGTATCCCACACCTGCAGCTCCACTTCGTCGCCGCGCTGGCGTACCGCCAGCACGATGCGCCCCTGCCGTGTGTAGCGCAGCGCGTTGGCCAGGAAGTTCTGCAGCACGCGGCGCAGCAGGCGGCGGTCACTGCGCACCCATGCCGGGCGTGCGAACAGGTCCAGGCGCAGGCCACGGCCGGCGGCGACCGGGGTGTACTGCGCGGCCAGTTCGCGCATCAACGCACTCACGTCGAACTCGCCGATCACCGGGTGCAGGCCACCGGCATCCAGCCGCGACACGTCCAGCAGGCCATCAAGCAGTTCTTCGGCCGCACGCAGCGACGCATCCACGCGTTCGGCCAGATGCTTCTGCTCGTCGCTCACGTGATCACTGTCGCGCAGCGCGGAAGCAAACAGCCGCGCTGCGTTCAGCGGCTGCAGCACGTCATGGCTGATCGCCGCCAGGAAACGGGTCTTCGACTGCTGCGCGACCTCAGCCTCATGCGAGCGCTCGGCCACGCGCTGTTCCAGCGTCTCGTTGGCCTCCAGCAGTGCTTTTTCCGCGTGCTTGTAATCGGTGATGTCGTTGTAGCTGGTTACGTAGCCGCCACCGGGCAGCGCCTGGCCACGCATCTCGATCACCTTGCCATCGCTGCGGGTGCGCTCGAACACATGTGGTGACCCTGCGCGCATGTAACCGATGCGGCGGTTGATCTGCACCTCGATATCGCCTTCGCCCAGCTCGCCGCGTTCGGCGTTGTAGCGGATCAGGTCGGCCACCGGGCGGCCCACGTAGAGCATGCCGTCGGGGTAGCCGAACATGTCCTGGTAGCGGCGGTTCCATGCGGTCAGGCGCATGTCCGGATCAACCACGCTGACGCCGGCGCTGATGTTCTCCAGCGTGGTCGACAGGATCTCGCGGTTGAAGCGCAGTTCCTGCCCGGCTTCGTCCAGCACCGCCACCACTTCGCCCAGGTCCATGCCCGAACCACGCAACAGGCTGGTCAGCAGCAGACGCGCCGAGGCCGCGCCGATCGAGGCCGCCAACAGGCGCTCGGTGAACTGTACCCAGGGGCGGTCCGCAGGCGCCGAAGATTGCAGCTCACGGCCCAGCGACTGTGCCTGCTCGAAGAACGAACGCCGCGCGTGGCGCTCGCCGACCACGCGCGAAGCCAGCGCCAGCAGATCGCCCACATGCACGTGACCCGGCCAACCACCCGCCACCGACGGTCGTTCGGCATACGGATCGAGGAAGGGTGCGGCACGCAGTCGCTCGTCGACGCCGGGCCGCCAGCGCGCGGACACCAGCATCATCGTCGCCGCATTGACCAGCAGTGACCAGAACGTGCCATGGGTCAGCGGATCCCAGCCGGTCATGCCGAACAGCTGCTGCGGGCGCAGCCACTCAATGCCGAACGGGCCGTGCTGCACCCAGCCGGCATCGACCCAGCCGGCCATGGTCATCGCCGGCAACAGCAGGGTGTACAGCCAGGTGGCGAAGCCGAGCAGCATGCCCACCTCGACGCCACGCCGGCTGGCACCGCGCCAGTACAGGCCGCCGATCAGGCCGGGCGCGAACTGCGCCACCGCTGCGAACGCCATCAGGCCGTACGAGGCCAGGGTGCTGTCGTTGCTGCTGGTGCGGTAGTAGCTGTAGGCCATCAACGCCAGCAGCAGGATCGCTAGGCGGCGGATCCACAGCACGCGCGAGGCGACGTCGGCGGCCTCCTGGTGGTCACCGCTCCGACGCAGCAGCACCGGCATCACCAGGTCGTTGCTGACCATGGTAGCCAGCGCGATGGACGACACGATGACCATGCCGGTGGCCGCCGAAAAGCCGCCCACGTAGGCGATCAGCGCCAGCGCATTGCGGCCTTCGGCCAGCGGCAGGGCCAGCACCATCGAATCGTCGGCGACGCTGCCACCGGTGCCGAACAGCGTCACGCCGGCGGTGGCGATCGGCAACACCATGCCCGAGATCAGCACCAGGTAGCCACCGAACATCCAGCGCGCGCGGCGCACGTCACGCACGTCACCGCATTCGACCACGGCCACGTGGAACTGGCGCGGCAGGCAGATGATCGCGAGGAAACTGAGCAGGGTCTGCGAGATGAATCCCACCGGCGGCAGGCCGGTGAACAGCGTGTGCACCGACTCGACCACCGCGTCGCTGCGGTTGCTCAGCCACAGGTAGGCGAACACGCCCACGGCCAGCATCGCCAGCAACTTGATCACCGATTCGAAGGCGATCGCCAGCATCATGCCGTGGTGATGCTCGGTGGCATCGACCTGGCGGGTACCGAACAGGGTGGCGAACAACGCCATCAGCAGCGCCACGTACAGCGCCGGATCAGTGAAGAAGCCGGTCGGGCCGGTGTTGCCGGTCAACACCTGCAGGCTCATCGCCACCGCTTTGTACTGCAGGGCCAGGTACGGAATGATGCCGATCAGCGCGATGATCGCCACCAGCGCCGCCAGCCGCCGCGAGCGGCCGAAGCGCGAGGAGATGAAATCGGCGATGGAGACTACGTTCTGGCTGCGTGCGATCAGCGCCAGGCGCTCGATGATGCGCCAGCCGAACAACAGCAGCAGCAGCGGGCCGATGTAGATGGGCAGGTAGCCCACGCCGTTGCGCACGGCGGTGCCGACCGCGCCGTAGAAGGTCCACGACGAGCAGTACACGGCCAGCGCCAGGCTGTAGACCACCGGCCGCAGCCACGGCCGGTCGGGATACATCGGCCGACGGTCACCCCACCACGCCACGCCGAACAGCAGCGCGGCATAGGCAACCGAGACCAGCAGCAGGATCCAGCTGGAGACCACGCGCGCGTTTCCATCGGAAGAACCCGCAGTGTAGGCCAGGCGTGGCCGGGGGTGCGGGCGCGTTGGGGGCAACCACCCCCACCAAGGTGGGGGCCTACGCGGTGCGGGCCACGACCGTGGGTCGTGGCCGGCGTCTTACTGGGCCGGCACGCCCATTTCCTTCAGCAGCTCGGGCGCCGGGTAGACCTTGGCCAGCAGCCAGCGCAGGTAGCGCATGTCCACGTGGACGGCGCGCTTGTAGCGCGGGTCGAACCACCAGCTGGCGCTGACCGACTCCCAGTTGCTGTCGAAGTTCAGGCCGATCAGTTCGCCCTTGGCGTTGAGCACCGGCGAGCCGGAGTTGCCGCCGGTGGTATCCAGGTTGGTCAGGAAGTTGACCGTCTGGGTCTTCAGTGCCGGATCGGCGGTGCTGCCGAAGTCACCCTTGGCGATCGCTGCCAGCAACGGCTTGGGTGCATCGAACGGATAGGCGTTGGTGTTCTTCTCGACGATACCGGCCACAGTGGTCACCGGCGAGTAGGTCACGCCGTCACGCGGGTGCAGCGCCTCGACCTTGCCGTAGCTGATGTGCAGGGTGCGGTTGGCATCCGGATACACCGCGCGGCCCTGCTTGGCACGCCAGGCGAACAGCGCCTGCATGTAGGCCGGACGCAGGCGCAGCTGCTCGCCTTCGCGGGTCTTGCTCTCGTTCTCGATGCGCAGCTGCGCGGCCACCAGCGGGCCGGCCACGGCGATCAGCGGATCGGCGGCCAGGGCCTTGCCTTCGCGTGCGGCGGCGAAGCGCGACAGGCGCTGCGCCTCGTCACCCAGCTGGGTGCCGGCATACAGGGTATCCAGCGCCGTGGCCAGCTGCTGCGGGGTACGGCCGAAGGCCGCGTCGAACTCGGCCACGCGCTGCGCGTCCGGCAGCTGCTGGTAGCGGGTCAGCAGGGTGGTCAGCAGCGCCTTCTCGACCTCCGGCGCGTAGCGGCGCTGGACCTGCTTGAGCACGCCTTCGATCATCGCCTGGTCGCGTTGCTGGAAACCGCTCTCACGCTGCGCGTCCGGCTTGGCCGATTCGATACGCAGGCGTTCCAGCAGCAGTGCCGAGCGCAGAAGCTGGCTCTGCGCGGCCATCTGGTCCAGCAGCAGGTCGCGCTCGCCCACCGCCGCGCCCTGCGACAGGTTGGCCAGCAGCGCCTTGATATCGCCCTGGTACTTGCGGTCGGTGGCAGCCAGCATCGCCGTTTCGTCGGCGGCACGCTGGGCCTTGGCGTCGCTGCGCAGCAAGCCTTCCAGCTCACCGGCGGCGCGCTTGCGGTTGTTCTTCAGCGACTGCAGCTGCGAGGCGTAGCGGGTGCGCGCCTGCGCGTCCTTGGCACTGGCGGCCTCGATGGTGTCGATCATCTGCTGGAACACCGACACGCGGCGCGGCAGCACGGTATCGATCTGACCGGCGAACTCGGCCGCGGTGCGGTGGCGGTAGGTGATGCCCGGGTAACCGGCCAGCATCGCGTAGTCGCCCTCCTTCGGGCCTTCCACCGACATCTGCAGGTGTGCCGGCGCCTGGTAGGGCACGTTGTCCTTGCTGTAGGCGGCCGGCTTGCCGTCCTTGCCCACGTAGGCGCGCAGCAAAGTGAAGTCGCCGGTGTGGCGCGGCCACATGAAGTTGTCGATCTCATCGCCGTAGTTGCCGATCGCACGCGGCGGCGCATACACCAGGCGCACGTCGCTCAGCTCCAGCTGGGCGATGCGGTAGAAGTCGGTGCCGTAGTACATGTTGGCCACCGAGCAGCGCACGCTGCCGTCCTTCTCGCACTCGGCCACGATCTGCTTGCTGGCCGCATCGACGGCATCGAAGTAGGCACGGCCGGTCTTGCCACGGGCCTGTGCCAGCACCTGGTCGGTCACCTTGTCGAAGCCGACGGTGACCAGCACGCGGAAGTCCGGGTTGGCCGGGCGCTCGTCGGCACGGTCCCTGGCGATGAAGCCGCCATTGATCAGGTCGTGCTCGGGCGAGCTGTTGTACTGGATCACGCCCATCGCCACGTGGTGGTTGGTCAGCAGCAGGCCGTCGGCAGACACGAACGAGCCGGTGCCACCACCGGCACGGACCACCGCGCTCAGCGGCGGCGCGGTGACATTGGCCAGGTCGGCCGGATTGCCCTTGAAGCCAGCGGCCTGCAGCGGCTTGGCCAGGTCCGGCAGCTGGGTCGGCATCCACATGCCTTCATCGGCGTGGGCACCGGCGGCCAGGGTCAGGCCCAGGGCCAGGGCGGTGGGAAGGGCTTTGCGTGGCGACATGAGGCAATCCGGTACGACAGAACAGCCCGGGACCATAGCCGCTGGGGACCGATGGGGCAACGGCCGATGGTTGGGGGCACGTACCTGTAGAGCCGAGCCCACGCTCGGCTGCTCTTCTGCCCGCCCCACCATCCCACGCTGCGCGCTCAAGCCGAGCATGGCTCGGCTCTACTGGGATGCCACGGCGGATTATTTCTCCCGCCGCCAGTTGATCGAACCACGGTTTTCCACCGTGCTCGACTCCACTTCCACGTCGAAGCCACGACGCAGCAGGTACTTCAGCGTAATCACCGAACCGGCACCGACCAGCGACACGCCGTAGCCGACGTACAGCTTGGGCGAGATGTACTTGCCGACACCGATCACCGAGCCGCCCAGCGCGCGCGACTGGCTTACGCCGGCATCGTCCAGGCCCAGCTTGGCACCCAGCTGCGAGGCCAGCAGCCCGCTGCCCGCCGACAACGCAGCCGACGCCGCGTTCACCTGCTGTGCCTGGTCGCTGCTGGCGCCGGTCAGGCTGCGGCCCAGCACCAGGTAGGCCAGTGCTTCGGACTGCGACATCGCCGGATCGGACCACACGTCCGCACGCGGTTGCTGCGCACGCCCGGTCACGTCGATGCCGGCGGTGACATCACCGATCCGGCGCTCGGCGCGGATGTTGACGCGCGGGTCGGACACCGCGTTGTAGTTCCAGGTGAGGTTGCCACGGGTGATGGTCAGGTCCTGCCCGTACGCCTTGTAGCGACCACTTACTTCCAGGCCACCATTGGCGGTCATTTCGCGGCCAGGCTTGGCCCAGACCTGCATCTTGCCGGTCAGCGCGCCCTTCAGGCCGAAACCGGTCATCTTCACCTTGTCACCAAGGCTGACCACCAGGTCCATATCCAGCGGCGAAGTGCGCGACTCTTCCGGATCGGCCGGGTCCAGCACCACCACGTCTTCGGACACCGAGGTGCCGCGGTCAAGCCGCTCGATGTCGATGTCCGCTTCGGGCACGTGCACGGTGCCACGCAGCTCCATCGCCGCCTTGGCCAGGGTGAAGTCGAGGTTGGGATTGGCGACGATGCGCAGCTCGCTGGTGTTGGACAGCAGCACGTTCTCGCCATGGATCTTCAGCTGCAGCGGCTGTGCATCACCGAACCACGACAGGCCACCGTCGACATAGAGCGTGCCCTGACCCGAGTTGGCCTGCGCAGTGATCTTGGCCGAACCATCGGGCTGGGCGACGAAGCTGCCCTTGCCCTGGTCAAAGGTCAGGCCCAGCGCCGGGAACTCGCCCTTGAAGTTGCTCAGCTGCGCATCACCGCCCAGCGACGGCTGGCCGCGCGTGCCGCGCAGGCTGACGTGGCCTTCGATCAGGCCGGTCGGGCGCACGATGTCCGGCGAGAACAGCTCCAGCCAGTACAGCCGTGACATGTTGAGGTAGAGCTCGCCGTTCAGCGGCGCACTCGCTTCCCAGCCGGTCTGCATCTTCGCGTCGACGAAGCCGTTGCCCTGGAAGCCCATGCCCAGATAGCCCTTGATGCTCGCCGGGGTCATGTCGAGCTTCAGCGAGAACTGGTCATAGCGTACCAGTTCGCCACGGGTGGTATCGCCCACGGTGTTGCGGTTCTCGCCCAGGCGCACGCCGCCTTCCTTCGAGCGCACTTCCACATGGCCTTCCCAGGCATTGCCGCGCGGGCGGATCTGGGCGTCCAGGCTGACATCGCCACGCAGATAGATGCGACGGCCGGACTGCGGCGGCAACCACGGCTGCACCAGCGCCAGCGGCAGCGCATCACTGCGCACCACCAGGCCCTCGCGTGGCCAGTTGGCCTGTGCACACAGCGCACCGCTGCTGGCGGCGGCCAGGCAGGCTTCGGACAGCGTGTAAGTGCTGCCGTTGATCGCGAACGCCGCCGGTGCACGCAGCGACCAGGCATCGCCCTTCACCGGTGCGATGCGCAGCGCTGCCAGCTCGCCGCGCCACTGCGCGCCCTGCTGGCGGACGCTGCCCTGCAGCTCGATCGCGCCCATCTCGTTGCGGGTCTGCGCCGCCAGGCGCAGGTTGGACACACTGCCCTGCGCATCCACGTTCAAGCGTTCCAGCAGCATGCCGGCGTTGACCTGCTGGCCCTGGATCGCCAGCGTGCCACTGTCGCCGCGCCACGGCAGGTGGCCCTTGATGCTCACGCTCTCGGCGCCGTAGCCGTCCCAGTTGAGGTTGCTGCCGACCAGGTCGGCGGTGATGTCCGGCGCATCGCGCGGTCCCTTCACCTGTACCTGGCCACGCAGGCCGCCATCGGCGCCCGGCAGCAGATCGCTCAGCTGCAGCGGCTCGAAACGCGCATCGATGTCGAGGCGATCACCGACCTTGCCCGAAGCGGTCACCCGGCTGCTGCCCAGCGACAGTTTCAGATTGCCCTCGCCCTGCGCGCCCTGCAGCGCGAACTTGCCCTGCGCGTCGAGATTGCGCTGGCGCAGCACACCCTTCAGCGACGGCAGATCGACGGTGGCTTCCAGCGTGCCGGCGGTACCCGGCGGCGCGTTTGCCGGCGGCGGCAGCTGGCGTCCCTTGGAGGCCAGGTTGCCGGACAGACGACCGTTCCAGCCCGGCACGAAATAGCCGGGGTCGAAATCTTTCAGCGTGGCCTTGGCATCCCAGTCCAGCTGCGGTGCCCAGGCCACCTGGCCTTCCACCTGCAGCTGGCCACCCGGCGTCTGCGCCTGCAGCTGGTGAATCGACGCGGCCTGATCGTTGCCGCGCACATCGAATTGCAGCTGCGCCTTCTGCGCCTCGCGCTCGACCTCGGCGCGGCCGATCGCCGCCCAGGCCTTCAGGGTACCGGCCAGACCGAAGCGTGCTTCCTTCAGGGTGACCGGCACCGGCGCGCTGCCGGCGGTGTTCGGATCAGGTGCCGGTACGTAGGTCAGATCATGGGCGACCACCGAGAAGTTGAGCTTCTGCTGGTCTTCCTGACTGAAATCGGCGGTGCCCTCCAGCCGGGCTTCGCCACCAAGGCCCTTCACCAGCAGCGGCGAGACCTTCAGTACCTGGTCCTGCAACGACACCACCGACGGTGCCAGCTCCAGTTCCTGATCGCCCTGCTTCACTTTGCCTCGCAGGTTGGCGTTGCCGCCCTTGCCGGCAGCGGTGAAGTCCAGCGCCAGCGGCGCGATCGCCGAGCTGGCCAATGCCGGCGACAACAGCGAAAGATCCAGTTCGTCACTGCGGATGCTGGCATTCCAGCTCGGATCGGTGCGGCCGTCGAACACCAGCATGGCATGCAGCGGCTTCGGCGCACGCCCGGCCACCGCCACTTCCATGTGCGACAGGTCACCGCGCGCGACCAGACCCAGAGTGGCGGCGGTACGCCCACGTGGAGCAGGCAGCACCGCGGTGACGGTCACATCGGTGTCGTAGTCCTTGGCCGGGATGTAGCGGCCCTGGGCGGTGAAGTTGCCCATGTCGCTGTCCACCACCAGCTTGTGCGCCTGGAACTCACCATTGGCGATCTCGATGCCACCACGCACGCGGCTGATGTCGATCACAGGCTCGTTGGCCTGGCTGATGCGGAAGCCATCAATGGCGATGACGTCGGCCTGGATCGCCAACGGCATCTCGATCTGCGGCAGCGAATCGGGCCACGACGGCAGCTTGAACGGCTCGTCACTCTTGGCCAGGTTCAGCGTCGCGTTGGTCAGCTCCAGCTTGTCCAGCAGCAGCTTGCGACCCAGCAGCGGGCGCAGGTCCGGCTCCAGGTGCGCGCGCTCGGCGTGGAAATGGATGTCGTCGTAGCGGAAGTCGACGTTGTACAGGGTCAGCGGGCCGGCCACCGGGCCGTCCACCTTGTCCCAGGTGAAGCTGGCGCCCACCGGCAGCCGTGCGACCACCTGTGCCAGCAGCACATCACGGCCGGCCACGGTCTGCAGCAGCCAGTAGACCGCCAGCAGGGCCAGCAGTACCAGGCCGATCACGCCGATGCCGGACCATGCCCAGAAGCGGCGGCGGCGATAGAAACGCACGCGCGGTGGCGGCGTGTTCGGGGTCGGTGCGGGCGTGCTCACAGGTCCGCTCCGATGTTCAGGTACAGCTGGAACTGCGAGTCCGGATTGTTCAGGCCGTGCGCCACGTCGATGCGCACCGGGCCCACCGGCGATTTCCAGCGCACGCCGAAGCCGACGCCGGTGTGCAGATCAATGGTGTTGTCGAAGGCGCTGCCGGTATCGACGAACACCGCCGCACCCCAGGGGCCGCCATTGAAATAATGCTCGTACTCGGCCGAGCCGATCACCAGGTTCTTGGCACCGAGCGCGTACTTGTCTGGCGCCGGGGTCCGCGGCCCCACCTCGCGGTAGGCATAGCCGCGGATGCTGCGGTCACCACCGGCGAAGTAGCGCAGGCTGGGCGGCATCGCCACCAGATCGCTGGTCCAGGTGGTGCCCCCTTCGCCGCGCAGGATCAGGCGGTTGCTTTCACCCACCGGGATGTACCAGCGCAGCACGGCGTTGGCCTGCACGAAGCTGGTGTCCGAGCCGGCACCTTCAACGCCGGCACGCATCGTCGCCGTACCGCTGATGCCCTTGCGCGGGAACATCTCGTCATCGACGTTGACGTAGTCGGCAACCATCTGCGGGTAGACCAGCGTCGAGGTGTTGTACACCGCACTGGTGAACTCGGTGCCGGAGGCGTAGCGCCAGCGCTCGCGCAGCGCGTTGATGGAGGCGATCGCGGTCCAGTGCTCGTTGATCTCGCCGCTGCGGCTGGCAATCAGCTTGAAGTTGCGCAGGTCGATGTAGTCGGTCTGCTCGTCATAGGCGCTGGCGGCAAAGGTGTACCAGCCATCGAGCCAGTTGAACGCAGGAATGCGGTAGCTGGTGACCAGGCTCTTGCGCTTCTGCGCGTAGTCCAGCTGCGTGTTCATCTTGTGGCCGCGGTTGTTCAGGAACCGCCGCTCGATGCCGCCACGCACACCCGGGCCGCTCTCACTGCCGTAGCTCAGACCGGCGGTGTAGATGGTGCGTTTGGCGCGGGTCAGCTTCACGTCCACCGGCACGTCGCCGTTTTCGTCGGCCTGGTCCGGACGCGGCTGGATATCAATCACGCTGAAATAGTCCAGCTTGGTCAGCGACTGCCGCAGGCGATCCAGCTTGCCCTCGTGGTAGTAGCTGCCCTGGTCCCAGTACACCAGCGGATCGAACAGCTTGTCGACGAAGTAATCCTGCTCGAAGCGCACCGGGCCCATGTTGTAGCGGCGGCCACTGTCCCAGGTCAGGTCGATGTCGGCCGCATTGTCGGCGCGGGTGATCTGCACCTGGCGCTGGGTGTAGTCGGCGTCGAAGTAACCACGCTCGGCCAGGCGGCGGGTGATGGTGATCTTGCTGGCTTCGTACTGGGTATGCACGAAGCGCTGGCCCTTGCGCGGCTTGAACGCGGCCAGGTCGTCCTGCAGGTACTGGTCATACATCGCCGGGCCGGTGATATCGATGTGCTCGCGGCGCACGGTGACCGGGGTGCCCTTGTCAACGTGGATCAGCACGCGCACGTGCTCGTCCTCGCGCGGCGCCTCGACCTTGATCACCGGGTTGTAGTACCCGAACGGTTCCAGTGCCTGGCGGGTCTGCCGCTCGGCCTGTGACAGCAGGTATTCCAGGCGGGATTCGCCCTGTTCCTTGCCGATCGTGTCGTACAGCGACAGCGATTCCTGGATGTTCTCGATGATTGCGGCGTCGTCGCCCTTGTCCAATCCCTTGATGTCCACCTTGTCGATGGTGCCGCGCGCGTGGGCCACGGTGGTGGCGGCCAGCGACAGGACCATCAGCGGCAGGGCGTATTTCTTTGGCTGCATGCGGCACAGCATACCGACCGAAGGTGACGATGCGAAATGCATCACGTCATTGGGGATCGGTTGTTAAGTGGCGGTCAAAATACGCGCCGTTGTGGCGATCATCGTGATCGCAGCCGAGGATGCCGGCATCGTGCGCGATGCCGGCAATGACCCCGATGGACATCGCCGGCGATGTTCCGGTAGTGCCGGCCGCTGGCCGGCAACCCACAGATCGGTGGCAATGCCGGCCAGCGGCCGGCACTACCGGTGGGTGCCAAGCTTGCTTGGCACCACATCTCAGCTCGACAGATGCTCGATCGCCGCGACCTTGCCCAGGCGCTCGCCCAGCATCGTCAGCAGCGCCAGGCGGTTGCCACGCAGCGCCGGATCTTCCGCATTGACCATCACGCCATCGAAGAAGGCATCAACCTGCGGACGCAGGCGGGCCAGGCGTGCCAGCACCGCTACGTAGTCCTTGTGCTGCAGGCTGGCGCCGGTGTCGTCGATGGCCGCGGTGACCGCCTCGGCCAGCGCGCGCTCGGCATCTTCCTGCAGCAGTGCCGGGTCGATCTGGGCCGGAATGTCGCCTTCGGCCTTGCGCAGGATGTTGCGGATGCGCTTGTTGGCCGCAGCCAGTGCTTCGGCTTCCGGCAGCGCGGCGAAGGTGCCGATCGCATCCAGGCGGCGGTCGAAGTCGTACAGCGAGGCCGGCTTCAGCTCGGCCACGGCGTTGAAGTGCGTGGCCGGCACGCCCTTGTCAGCGTAGTAGCCCTTCAGGCGGTCGAGGATGAAGTCGTACAGTTCGCCGATGTCGGCCTGCACGTTGCGCGCGGCCAGGCCGGCGTTGGCGCTGGCCAGCAGCGCGCGCAGGTCCAGCTCGAAGCCGCTTTCGATGATCGTGCGGGCCAGGCCCAGCGCGTTGCGGCGCAGGGCGAACGGGTCCTTGTTGCCGGTCGGCTTCAGGCCCGCGGCGAAACCGCCGGCCAGCGTGTCGACGCGTTCAGCAATGGCCAGCACCTTGCCCAGCGGCGAGAGCGCGATGTCATCGCCGCCGAAGCGCGGCTGGTAGGCCTCGTCGATGGCCAGCGCCACATCGGCCGATTCACCACCGGTCACAGCGTAGTGGCGACCCGCGATGCCCTGCAGTTCCGGGAATTCGTTGACCATGCGCGACTGCAGGTCGTTCTTGGCCAGCTCGGCGGCGCGCCTGGCCTGCGCCGGATCGGCGCCGACCTGCGGCGCGATCACTTCGGCCAGGGCGGCCACGCGCGCCACCTTGTCGGCCACGCTGCCCAGCTTGGCCTGGTAGGTCACCGTCTTCAGGCCCTCGCCCATCGATACCAGGCCCTGCTTCAGGTCCTCGTCGAAGAAGAACTTGGCATCGGCGAAGCGCGGGCGGATCACGCGCTCGTAGCCCTTGGCCACTTCGGCCACGTCCTTCGATTCGATGTTGGCGATGCCGATGAACTGCTCGGTCAGCCTGCCGCTGTCATCCAGCACCGGGAAGAACTTCTGGTTGATTTCCATCGTCTCGATCAGCGCTTCCTGCGGCACGGCCAGGAACGCACGTTCGAAGCTGCACAGCACCGCCGACGGCCACTCGACCAGGTTCACCACCTGCTCCAGGTTGTCGTCGGTGATGCGGGCGCTGCCACCGGCCTTGGCCGCAGCGGCCTCGACCTCGGCGACGATGCGCGCGCGGCGCTCGCTCGGGTCGACCAGCACGAACGCGGCGCGCAGCGCTTCAACGTAGTCCTGCGGCTGCGCCAGCGACACGGCCTGGTCGTGGTGGAAGCGATGGCCACGGCTGACGCGGCCAGCCTGCAGGCCGAACAGCTCGGCTTCGACCACGTTGGCACCGTGCAGCAGCACCAGCCAGTGCGCCGGGCGGGCGAAGCCCCACGCGTGGTCACCCCAGCGCATCGGCTTGGGAATCGGCATCGCCGCAATCGCCTCGCGCAGGATCTCCGGCAGCAGGCTGGCGGTGGTCGCGCCCGGGGTCACCGCACGGTGCACGAAGCGCTCACCCTTGTTGTCGGTGGTCTTCTCCAGCGCGGTCCAGTCGATCCCGGCCTTGGCGGCAAAGCCCTGCAGGGCCTTGGTCGGCTGGCCTTCGGCGTCCAGCGCGATGTTCAGGTACGGGCCCAGCACTTCGCTGTGCTGTTCCGGCTGTTCCAGGCCAACGCCCGGCAGCAGCACGGCCAGGCGGCGCGGGGTCGACAGCGGGCGTGCATCACCCAGTTCCAGCGCGACGCCGCGCTTGCGCAGGCCTTCGACGACACCGTCGAAGAACGCCTGGGCCAGGCCCGGCAGCGCCTTGACCGGCAGCTCCTCGGTGCCCAGTTCGATCAGCAGGGGGGACAGTTGGCTCATCGTTTCAATCCTGTGGTGGGGGCGCAGCGCGCGACGCGTCCGGCGCCCCGGAGTAAGGGGGGAGAGCGGCCGTCAGGCCTTCTTCGCGCCCGGGAAGCCCAGCTTCTCGCGCTGCTCGTAGTACGCCTTGGCCACCGCCTGGGCCAGCGCGCGCACGCGCAGGATGTAGCGCTGGCGCTCGGTCACGCTGATCGCGCGGCGCGCATCGAGCAGGTTGAAGGTGTGGCTGGCCTTCATCACCTGCTCGTAGGCCGGCAGCGGCAGGTTCACTTCCACCAGCTTCTGCGCTTCACGCTCGCAGGCGTCGAAACGGTGGAACATCTCTTCCACGTCGGCGTATTCGAAGTTGTAGGTGCTCTGCTCCACCTCGTTCTGGTGGTAGACGTCACCGTAGGTCACCGGCTGGCCGTCCGGGCCGTAGGTCCAGACCAGGTCATAGACGTTGTCGCAGTTCTGCAGGTACATGCACAGGCGCTCGAGACCGTAGGTGATCTCGCCCAGCACCGGGCGGCATTCCAGGCCACCGGCCTGCTGGAAGTAGGTGAACTGGGTCACTTCCATGCCATTGAGCCAGACTTCCCAGCCCAGGCCCCAAGCGCCCAGCGTCGGCGATTCCCAGTTGTCCTCGACGAAGCGCAGGTCGTGCACCAGCGGGTCGATGCCCAGTGCCTTCAGCGAATCCAGGTACAGCTGCTGGATGTTGTCCGGCGCAGGCTTCATCGCCACCTGGTACTGGTAGTAGCGCTGCAGGCGGTTCGGGTTCTCGCCGTAGCGGCCGTCGGTCGGGCGGCGCGAGGGCTGCACGTAGGCCGCATTCCAGCTTTCCGGACCGATCGCACGCAGGAAGGTGGCCGGGTGGAAGGTACCGGCGCCCACCTCCAGGTCGAGCGGCTGGATGAGCACGCAGCCCTGCTGGGCCCAGAACTGGTTCAGGGTCTGGATCAGGCCCTGGAAGGTGATCGGAACGGTCGGGGTCGCGGACATGCGTACGAGTCTTGGCCGGCAAGGGGGTGCGTTAGTATAACGGCCGACCTGCGGGGCATTCCGTACCCGGGAGGAGCAGGCAGATGGAACATCGGCTGCCGGTCGGCACGCCCGGCGAAGCGGGCGGCGTCGCGCTGCCCTGGGGACGGCTGCAGTTCGAGCAGATTGCCGCAGCCGTGGTCGCCGATGGCCGGGTGGCCGAACAGGACCGCGAACGCATGCGGTTTTCCGCACAGGGCGCGCGCAACGCCAGCGAAGTGCACCCGCTGGTGCTGCTGTCCAACCTCAAGCTGGCCGCCAACGGCGGTGGCGAGCTGACCCTGGAACGTCTCACCGAATGGCTGGCGCAGCGTACCGGCAGCCGCTACCTGCGCATCGACCCGACCCGGGTGGACGTCGCTGCGGTGACCGCGCTGGTGTCCCACGCCTACGCGCGCCGCCACCGTTTCCTGCCGTTGGCGGTGGATGCCGAGCGCGTGCTGGTGGCCACCAGCGAGCCCCTGGTGCAGGAATGGCGCCGCGACCTGCAGCACCTGACCCGGCGCCGCATCGAGCTGGCGGTGGTCAACCCGCTGGACCTGCATCGCTACACCATGGAGTTCTACGGGGTGACCCGCTCGGTACGCGGCGCCCGTGGCGACGTGCGTGGCGAGGCCAATACCACCCTGCCCAGCTTCGAGCAGCTGGTGGAGCTGGGCCGCACCGGCGACGTCAATGCCGACGACCAGCACATCGTGCACATCGTCGACTGGCTGCTGCAGTACGCCTATGAGCAACGCGCCTCGGACATCCACCTGGAACCGCGCCGCGAGATGGGGCGCATGCGCTTCCGCATCGACGGCGTGCTGCACAAGGTGTTTGAGGTGCCACCGGCGGTGATGACCGCCGTGGTCAGCCGTATCAAGGTGCTTGGCCGGATGGACCTGGCCGAGCGCCGGCGCCCGCAGGACGGCCGCATCAAGACCCGCTCGCCGGGCGGCCGCGAGGTCGAGATGCGCCTGTCGACCATGCCTACCGCATTCGGCGAGAAGTGCGTGATGCGCATCTTCGACCCCGATGCCGCCTTCAAGAGCATCGACCAGCTCGGTTTCAGCCCGCAGGAGGCGGCCGGCTGGAATGCGCTGGTCGAGCGCCCGCATGGCATTGTGCTGGTGACCGGCCCGACCGGCTCGGGCAAGACCACCACCCTGTATTCCACGCTGAAGCGGCTGGCCACGCCGGACGTGAACGTGTGCACGGTGGAGGACCCGATCGAGATGATCGCGCCCGAGTTCAACCAGATGCAGGTGCAGACCAACATCGACCTGGACTTCGCCAGCGGCGTGCGCACTCTGCTGCGGCAGGACCCGGACATCATCATGATCGGCGAGATCCGCGACCTGGAGACCGCACAGATGGCGGTGCAGGCCTCACTGACCGGCCACCTGGTGCTGTCCACGCTGCATACCAATGACGCGCCCTCGGCGGTCACCCGCCTGCTCGACCTGGGCGTACCGCACTACCTGCTGGCCAGCACCCTCAACGGCATCCTCGCCCAGCGCCTGGTGCGCACGCTGTGCCCGCACTGCAAGCAGCCACACAGCCTCGGCGCCGCCGATTGGGCGGTGCTGGCTGATAGCCATGCTGCATATCCAGATGCCGCCACGCCCTGTCGGCCGGTCGGTTGCCTGGAGTGCCGGCGCACCGGATTCCTTGGCCGCATCGGCCTGTATGAGTTGCTGCCATTGGGCTCGCGGCTGCGCGGGCAGATCCGCGCCGACATGGATCTGGCCGGTTTCAGCCGGGCCGCACGGGCTGAAGGGCTGCGAACCCTGCGCCAGGCCGGGCTTGAAAAGGTGGCGCAGGGGCTGACTACAATCGAGGAAGTCCTGTCAGTCCTGCCGCCCCCGGATGAACCCAGCCCCGTTCCTGATTCTTGAAACCGGCCGCCCGGTACCGTCGCTGCGCCGCTACGGGCGCTTTCCGCACTGGATCCGCGTCGCCGCCGGGCTGGAAGAACACGAGACGGTGGTGGTTGATGTCGAACACGGTGGCGCCCTGCCCGACCCGCATGCCTTCGCTGGCGTACTGGTGACCGGCTCGGCCGCCTTCGTCACCGACCACGCCGAATGGAGCGAGCGCAGCGCCGCATGGCTGCGCCAGACCGCCCACGCGGACCTGCCGGTGTTCGGCATCTGCTACGGCCACCAGCTGCTGGCGCACGCGCTGGGAGGCGAGGTGGCCTACAACCCGGCCGGCCGTGAGTCCGGCACGATCGAGTTGGAACTGCAGCCGCAGGCCGCGCAGGACCCGCTGTTCCAGGGCCTGCCGCAGCACTTCGCCGCTCACGCCACCCACCTGCAGACCGTGCTGCGCGCACCCGACGGCGCCGAAGTGCTGGCACGCTCACCGCTGGATGGCTGCCACGCCTTCCGCTGGGGCCGCCAGGCCTGGGGCGTGCAGTTCCATCCGGAGTTCGCCACCCACCACATGCGCGGCTACGTACGCGCCCGCGCCGACTGCATCGGTCGCCACGGCGGCTGCGCCCGCAGCATCGAGCGCGCGGTCAGCGCCGCACCGCTGGCCCGCCAGCTGTTGCGCCGCTTCGTCCGCCAGGCGCGGCTGTCTTCAGCCCAGCCGGTGGCAAAACAGGGATAATCGGCGGCACGGGCAGCCGCCCGGCCCCCTCCTGTCCTTCCCGGATGTCCATGAAAGAGATTCGCAAGCTGCCGGCTTCGGCGGGCGCCCAGTGGTTGCTGGATACGTTCTCGCTGTACCGGCGCGCGCCGCTGCAGCTGGCCCGGATCGGCCTGGCCTGGCTGCTGGTGAGCTGGGTGGTGACTCTGCTGTCGACGCTGATTCCCGGCGCTGCCGGCATGGCCGTGCAGCTGATGACCCTGGCCATCTCGCCGATCATGTTCGGCGGCATGTTGTACGCCGTGGGCGAGATCGACGAAGGCCGCCCGGGCCTGGCCTCGCACCTGCTGCAGCCGATCCGCGACCACCGCGTCAGCCACCTGCTGGTGCCGCTGGCGATCCAGGTGCTGGCGGTACTGCTGCTGGGCGCGCTGCTGTTCCTGATGATCGGCCGCGAGGGCTTCACCGCCTTCAGCGAGGTCATGACCAAGATGGAAGAGATCAGCCGCAGTGGCCAGCAGATCAAGCCGGACGATGCCGCCGCGCTGGTCGCCAACCTGCCGGCCAAGCGCATCGCGCTGTGGATGCTGCTGGTATTCCTGAGCGCGGTGGCGCTGTCGCTGGCAATGTTCACCCAGCCGGCGCTGGTGGTGTTCGACAAGCAGAGCGGCATGCACGCGCTGCGCCTGAGCCTGCAGGGCTGCATCGAGAACATCGGCGCGATGATCGTTTTCGCAGCGCTCGGCCTGATCGCTGCGTTCTGCATGTACATCCTGTTCGTGATCGTGATCCAGATCGCGATGCTGGTCGGCGGCCCGCTGGCTGCGGCCTTCATCGCCCAGCTGGTGCTGACCACGGTGCTGATGCCGCTGTATGTCGGCGCGGTCTACGCCGCGTGGAAGCAGATGTTCGTGCACCGCGGCAGCCGCGCAGCGCCTCCGATTCCGTCCACGCCAACCTCGAGCGACGTGTTCCACGCCTGACGAAAAAGGGGACGGAGGGGATTAAGTCGTTAGCCGCACAGTGGCACAAACGACTTAATCCCCTCCGTCCCCTTTTTTCAGGCAGCGGGCTTCTTCACTACCGACGACGGCACCAGCCAGCGTGCGGCGTGGATGCCCAGCTCGTAGAGCAGGCACATCGGAATCGCCAGCATCAGCTGCGAGACCACGTCCGGCGGGGTGAGCACTGCGGCCAGCACGAAGATGCCGACGATCGCGTAACCGCGGCCTTCCTTGAACTGCTGCGGCGTCACCCAGCCCAGCAGCACCAGGATCACCATCGCCACCGGCAGTTCGAAGCTGCCGCCGAAGGCGAAGAAGATCGCCAGCACGAAATCCAGGTAGGCATTCGCATCCGGGGTAATCGCGATCACGTCCGGGCTGAAGGTGGTGAGGAAGTGGAACACCGCCGGCAGCACCAGGAAGTAGGCGAAGGCGCAACCGGTGTAGAACAGCAGCACCGATGACACCAGCAGCGGCACCGCCAGGCGCTTCTCACGCGCATACAGGCCCGGAGCGACAAACGCCCACAACTGGTACAGCAGCCACGGCACCGCCACGAACAGGGCGACGAAGAAGGTCAGTTTCAGCGGTGCGAAGAAGGCGCCGGCCGGGTTGGTGGCGATCATCGTCTGCCCGTTCGGCAGCTGCGAGACCAGCGGTTCGGCCAATGCGTTGTAGAGCTTCTGGGTGAACGGCAGCAGCGCCAGCAGTACCACGCCCAGGCCCAGCAACGCGCGCACCAGGCGGCCGCGCAGTTCCACCAGATGTTCGACCAGCGAGCTTTCGCCGAAATCCTGTTCACTCATGGCTGGCGCTCCGTGCTCTGCGCCGGCGGCGGCGTACCGGCTTCAGCGGGCGCAGCGGAAACCGGCTCGGCGGCACCACCGTCCTGCGTCGGTTCAACCGCGTCGGGCGCGGCACCCATGTGCGGCGGCAGATCCGCAGGTGCCGGTGAACGTACCTCCTGCGCCAGCGTATCGCCCTGCTGCTGCGCCTCCTGCGCTTCGCGACGGATCGCTTCACCGCTGGCACGCAGCTGGTTCTCGGTGTCCTGCATGCCCTGGCGTACGTCCTGCATCTGCCGCTTGATGTCCTCGGCCTGCAGTTCGCGTTCCAGTTCCTGTTTCACCGAATCCCACTGATTGCGGGCACGACGCACCCACAGGCCGGCGAAGCGGGCCGCCTTGGGCAGGCGCTCGGGACCGAGCACCACCAGGGCGACCACTGCAATCACCAGCAGTTCGCTGAAGCCGATATCAAACACCGCGACCGCTCCGGATCAGCGAGCGTTACGGTCGTGCTCGTCCTGCGCGGTGCGCGAGGCGTCCTGGCTGCGCGACTCATCGCCCAGCTGCGCGTTCGGCTTGTCTTCGTCGCGCATGCCCTTCTTGAATTCCTTGACCGCCGAACCGAGGTCCTTGGCGCCGCTGGTCAGGCGCTTGGTGCCGAACACCAGCAGGACGATGGCCAGCACGACCAACCAATGCCAGATGCTGAAACTGCCCATAAAGACGCTCGTTACGTTAGTGATCAGGCTGTCGAGCATAGCGCACCGGGTGTTAGCCGGCGCGCGTGACGAAAGTCAGTTTCCGCCCAGCGTTTCCGTGCGGATTTCGCCGTCGTTGACCGGCTGGAAGCCCTGCTGCTGCGGCGGTGGGGTCTGCGGCACGTTCTGCAGCGGTGCTGTGGTGGCTTCGGCGGGGGCGGCCGGCGCTGCCTGAACAGGCGCAGGAGCTGCCGCCGGGACCGGCGCCGGACGCGCCGCGTTGCCACCATTGCCGTTGCGGTTGTTGCGGGCGGCGTAGGTAGCCTCTTCCAGGCGATCGCGGAAGGCGACCACGTCCATCGACGGCGAACCGACGGCGCGACCTTCGAAGATCATGCGCGGCGTGGTGTTGCTGCCGTAGGCGTCCAGATTGGCGGCATCGTCGATCTGCAGCACCGCACCATCCAGCGCGACGCCGGCGAACAGGCCGCGGGCGCGCGACCAGGACCAGATCTCGGCCTTCAGCTGGCCGTCGGTGGCAGCGGCAGCATTGCGGCCGACCGGGCCGGCGGCGACACCGGCATCGGCGCCCAGCGTGAACTTGCCGTTGACCAGATTGTCCAGGCTGCGGTCGTTGCGGAACACCAGCACCACGTCGGAAGACTGCACGCCGGCCTGGAAGCCGATGCTGCCGCCCGTGAGCTTCACGAATACCGGGTTGGACCAGGCGCCGTTGGGCATGCGCACCGACATCAGGCCGTGGCCACGACGTCCGCCAATGACCAGACCGGCCTTGATCGTATCGGGAATGACGATGACCGCGCGGCCTTCGTCGAGCAATTTATCCGGAATGCCCTGTTCAGGGATTTCCTGGATTTCAGCCAGCACGCGCACGGCATTGCGCGCACGCTGGTCTTCCTGCGGTCCGGCCATGGCCTGGCTGGACAGCAGGCTGGCGGCGATCAGCAGGGCTTGGATCGGGCGACGCATGGCAGGCTCCAGAAGTCAGTCCATAGGAAGATATAGCAAGTGACTGAAATTAGTAGTGTTGTCATGAATCGCCAATGAGCGCTCCCCGCTCACATAGATGCCCGCTATGCCTGCAATCCGAACCCTGCATCCCGGCGCGACACCGGATCGGCGACAATGCACCCCATGCTCGACGCACCCGATACCGCCGTGCTGGCGGTCAACCTAGGCACGCCCGAGACGCCGACGGCCCCCGCCGTACGCCGTTACCTGGCTGAATTCCTGTCCGACCGCCGCGTGGTCGCGATCCCGCCACTGCTGTGGCAGCCGCTGCTGCGCGGACTGATCCTGCCGCTGCGCAGCAGCCGTTCAGCGGCCAAGTACGCCCAGGTCTGGCTACCGGAAGGGTCTCCGCTGATGGTGCATACGCGCCAGCTGGCCCAGGCCATGCAAGCGCTGTTGCCGACCCTGAAGGTTCGCCATGCAATGCGCTACGGCGAACCGGCGCTGGCCAGCGAGCTCGACCGCCTGGCGGCCGACGGTGCGCGCCGCATCGTGGTACTGCCGCTGTATCCGCAGTACTCCACCACCACCACCGCCTCGGTCGAAGATCGCGTCGATGCCTGGCAGCGCCGCAATCCGGGCGTGACGGTGAGCCTGGTGCGCGACTATTCGGTCGATCCGGGCTGGGTCGACGCCGTTGCCGGCTCGATCCGCCGCTACTGGGAACAGCACGGTCGCGGTCAGAAACTGATGTTCTCCTTCCACGGCATCCCGCAGCGCCTGGCCGATGCCGGCGATCCGTATCCGCAGCGCTGCGAAGCCAGTGCGCAGGCCATCGCCAAGGCACTGGGCCTGGGCAGGGACGATTGGCAGATGGGTTACCAGTCGCGTTTCGGCCGCGAGCGCTGGCTGCAGCCGTATGCCGAGCCCAGCCTGTGGGCGCTGGCCGAATCCGGCGTGAAGCAGATCGACGTGGTGTGCCCCGGCTTCGCCACCGATTGCCTGGAGACGCTGGAAGAGGTCGCCATGGGCTTCACCGAAACGCTGGCCGAGCGCGGCGCGACGATGCGCTACATCCCCTGCCTCAACGCCGAGCCGGAACACGCTCGCGCCCTGGCGCGGCTGGCCGTGGCCTCGCTGGCATGAGTCTGCAACCGTTTGAACTGGAGGTCGGTGGCGCGCGCGTCGCCGGCCTGCGCAATCACGGCGATGGTCCGCGCGTGCTGGCCCTGCACGGCTGGCTCGACAACGCGGCCAGCTTCGTGCCGCTGGCGCCGCATCTGTCGTCGCTGCAATTGGTGGCGATCGACCTGCCCGGTCATGGCCACAGCGCGCATCTGCCGGCCGGTGCCAGCTACACCACGGCCGCCGCGATCTGCCACGTGCTCGATGTGGCCGATGCGCTGGGCTGGGACCGTTTCAGCCTGCTCGGCCATTCGATGGGCGCCGGCATCGCCAGCCTCACCGCCTCGGTCAGCGACCGGGTGGAACGGCTGGTGGCGATCGAAGCACTCGGCGGCCTGCGTGGTCCCGAAGAAGAGACCGCCAACCGCCTGCGCGAGCATGTGAATGCCACGCGTGGGCTGGCGCGCAAGCAGCTCCGCGTGTTCCCCGACCTCGCCGCGCCGATCCGCGCGCGGATGATGACCAACCAGCTCAGCGAGCGCTGTGCACGGCTGCTGGTCGAGCGCGGCGTGGAGCCGGTCGAAGGCGGCTACCGCTGGTGCAGCGACCCGCGCCTGATGCTGCCCACTGCGATCCGCCTCAGCGAAGGCCAGATCGACAACCTGCTGCAGGCCATCGCCTGCCCGACGCAGGTGATCTATGCCACGCCGGCACAGTCGTACTATCCCGAACCGATGCGCAGCGATCGCCTGCGGCATCTGCGCGATGGCCGTCTTGCGGTGTTTGCCGGCAACCATCACCTGCACATGGAAGATCCGGAACAGATCGCAGACGTGATCCTGCGCTTCTTCAACAACGACAACGCGGGCTGAGCGAAGGCACCGGCGCGCTTCACTCCGCGCGTCTGCGGCCGATACATCAGTTGCGGGCCCCTGCGTCCGCAGCGCGCAGGTCCGGTCGGGCCTGCGGCGTGTGTCTGGTTCTGCAAGGAAGTCCGCATGCCCGCTCTGCTGCACCGTCACCCACAGGATGTGGCCACGGTGTCCCGTCTCCGCGTCGCTGATCGCGTCGCATTCCCTGAATTCCCGGCTCGCGCCCTGGTCACGCACTCCTGCGTGCGCCGCGGCGTGGCCGTTGTCGTTTGCTGATCCAGGAGTCGCCGATGTCCGTTGCATCCTCCCGCCCCCCCGATACCGCCCGCCTGCCGCATCTGCAGCAGCTCGCCCGCCACGCTGACCGCCGCCTGCTGATCGGCAGCGCGGCACTGGCCCTGGCTGGCCTGGTGCTGGCCCTGCGTGGTCCGCAGGTGCAGGCCGCCGCGTTGGCGTCCGTCGCCGTGCTGCCAGCCGCCTGGTTGGGCGGACTGCAGGCAGGCCGGGCCGTCGCCCGCAACGGTCTGGCACTGCTGTTGTCGCTGCAGCTAGCCGTGTTGTGCGCGATCGTCAGCCTGTCACCGGCATTGCCGATTGCGCTGTTGCTGGGCGTGCTGCTGGGGCACCGCGATCGCCTTCCGGTGTGGCTGGCCGGTGGCGTCGGTACGCTCGCCCTGCTGGCACCGTTGCAGGGTGATGCCGCGCTATGGCCAACGTTGCTGCAGGCCGGCATGTTCGCGGCCCTGACCCTGTTCCTCGGCCAGGTCGCACTGCGCCTTCGGCAGCAGACCGAGGCTCTGGGTCACGGCCCGCGTCGGCTTGCTGCGCTGGCACGCGACATCGCCACCGGTGCCGATCTTGGCGCGCATGCCGATACCGGCGCCTATGCGCCGGGTTCACTGGCTCACGCCCTGGCCGACACTGCGCGCCACGTGCAGGCCCAGCGTGGACGCGAGGCCGCGTCGCATGCCGAGAACGCGCAGATCCGCCAGGCGCTGGATGCCTCGCGCACCGCGATGATGATCGCCGACAACGACCATGTGATCCGCTATGTGAACCGCTCGGTGGTGGCACTGCTGCGCAACCAGCAGGCGACGTTGCGACAGGCCTTCCCCGATTTCGACGCCGAGCGCCTGGTCGGCAGCAGCATCCATCGCTTCCACGCCAACCCGGACCGCATCCGCGCGATCCTCAACGGTCTGCAGGTCACGCACAACGGCAAGGTGCAGATCGGCCCGGTACATTTCGCGCAGGTGGTCACCCCGGTGTTCGACGCGCAGGGCGTGCGCCTGGGCTTCGCCGTGGAGTGGCATGACCGCACCCATGAGCTCGCGCTGGAGAACGCCGTGGCCGGCATCGTCGCAGCGGCAGCGGCCGGTGACCTCGACCAGCGCCTGCAGGCCACTGAAGGTGTCAGCTTCCTCGATGGGCTGACCGGTGGCATCAACCAGCTGCTCGATACGCTCGGCAGCACCGTCAACGACGTGCGGCAGATGCTCTCGGCACTGGCCAACGGCGATCTGGATCGGCGCATGCGCGGGGAGTATCACGGCGCCTTCGCTGCCATCCAGCGCGATGCCAATGCCACGGCCGGGCAGTTGGCACGCATGGTCGGTCGCATCCAGGAATGTGCGGCGTCGATCAGTACCGCCGCCAGCGAGATTGCCGCCGGCAACGGCGCGTTGTCCGAGCGCAGCGAGCGCCAGGCGGCGCACCTGCAGGAGACCGCAGCATCGATGGAGGAACTGACCGCCACCGTGCGCCAGAACGCCGCCCATGCGCGTGAGGCCAGTGCATTGGCGGCCTCCACGCAGAGCGCTGCCAGTGACGGCAATACGGCCATGCAGCGGGTGGTCGATACCATGCAGGCCATCGAAGGCGCCTCGAAGCGGATCGGCGACATCACCGGCGTCATCGATGGCATTGCCTTCCAGACCAATATCCTGGCGTTGAACGCAGCGGTGGAGGCGTCGCGCGCCGGCGAGCAGGGCCGAGGCTTTGCCGTGGTGGCCAGCGAAGTACGCGTGCTGGCACAGCGTTCGGCGGCGGCCGCACAGGAGATCAAGAAGCTGATCGACGAAGCAGGCCGGCAGGTGGGTGAAGGTGCCCAGCTGGTGGCCGACGCCGGCCAGCGCATGCAGGGCATTGTCGGCGGCGTGGAGGATGTCAGCCACCTGATGCGCGAGATCTCTGCAGCGTCGCAGGAGCAGTCGATCGGTATCGAGCAGATCAACCAGACCGTGGTGCAGATGGATCAGGCCACGCAGCAGAACGCGGCGCTGGTGGAAGAAGCCACCGCTGCCGCACGTGAGCTGCAGTCGCAGGCGGGGACGCTGACCGAAGCAGTCTCGGTATTCCGCCAGCAGGAACCGCACGAGGTCTCGCAGGCCGCCTGACCCGGGCCTTTCATTCGAGTCTGATCAGGACGGCGCCCGCAGGGCGCCGTCTTTTTATGCGTGATCTGCGTGATGGGTCACGCAGAGAGCATCCCTGCACGGCGCGGATCTACGGGTAGTGCCGGCCGCTGGCCGGCAAACGATGGGTAGCTGCCAACCTTGGTTGGCGCCTGGGTCCCGCCCTGAGAGCATCCACGCATCGCGTAGATCTACCCGGCAAACGATCGCCGTGCGGGCCTGCTGTTGGTAGTGGCCACGCTTGGTTTGCGCCGTGGCTACTCGCAGGGGGCATCCACGCATGGCGTGGATCTACCGGCCGATGTAATGCCATCGGGTGACCGGCCCGTGGCCGGCGCTATCCGCATTTCCTGCGCACAAAGAAAAACCCCGCTGCGTGAGCAGCGGGGTTTTGGGTATAAACCCTGGCGATGACCTACTCTCGCATGGCTTGAGCCACACTACCATCGGCGCAGCTGCGTTTCACTTCCGAGTTCGGGATGGGATCGGGTGGTTCCACAGCGCTAATTTCACCAGGGAGGCTTTTGGAGAGTCGCACTCGTCCCTGAGGGACAAGGCGCCAGCCTCGCATAGTTCTTGTGACGTAGCGTGCACTTGGATGCACTTACGACGTTGTCGTAAAGCCAAGGCAACTTGAGGTTATATGGTCAAGCCTCTCGGATCATTAGTATCAGTTAGCTCAATACATTGCTGTACTTACACACCTGACCTATCAACCACGTAGTCTACATGGTTCCTTCAGGGGGCTTGTGCCCCGGGAGATCTCATCTTGAGGCGCGCTTCCCGCTTAGATGCTTTCAGCGGTTATCGCTTCCGAACATAGCTACCCGGCAATGCCACTGGCGTGACAACCGGAACACCAGAGGTTCGTCCACTCCGGTCCTCTCGTACTAGGAGCAGCCCCTCTCAAATCTCCAACGCCCATGGCAGATAGGGACCGAACTGTCTCACGACGTTCTGAACCCAGCTCGCGTACCACTTTAAATGGCGAACAGCCATACCCTTGGGACCGACTACAGCCCCAGGATGTGATGAGCCGACATCGAGGTGCCAAACACCGCCGTCGATATGAACTCTTGGGCGGTATCAGCCTGTTATCCCCGGAGTACCTTTTATCCGTTGAGCGATGGCCCTTCCATACAGAACCACCGGATCACTAAGTCCTAGTTTCCTACCTGCTTGATCCGTCGATCTTGCAGTCAAGCACGCTTATGCCTTTGCACACAGTGCGCGATGTCCGACCGCGCTGAGCGTACCTTCGAGCTCCTCCGTTACTCTTTAGGAGGAGACCGCCCCAGTCAAACTACCCACCATACACGGTCCCCGACCCAGATAATGGGCCCAGGTTAGAACGTCAAGCACGACAGGGTGGTATTTCAAGGATGGCTCCACTGCAGCTAGCGCCACAGTTTCATAGCCTCCCACCTATCCTACACAGACGAACTCAACGTTCAGTGTAAAGCTATAGTAAAGGTTCACGGGGTCTTTCCGTCTTGCCACGGGAACGCTGCATCTTCACAGCGATTTCAATTTCACTGAGTCTCGGGTGGAGACAGCGCCGCTGTCGTTACGCCATTCGTGCAGGTCGGAACTTACCCGACAAGGAATTTCGCTACCTTAGGACCGTTATAGTTACGGCCGCCGTTTACTGGGGCTTCGATCAAGAGCTTCGCCTTGCGGCTGACCCCATCAATTAACCTTCCAGCACCGGGCAGGCGTCACACCCTATACGTCCACTTTCGTGTTTGCAGAGTGCTGTGTTTTTGATAAACAGTCGCAGCGGCCTGGTTACTGCGACCCTCTTCAGCTATAGCTCGCACGAGCCACCAAAAAAGGGTGCACCTTCTCCCGAAGTTACGGTGCCATGTTGCCTAGTTCCTTCACCCGAGTTCTCTCAAGCGCCTGAGA
>NZ_CP109812.1:4775000-4836070 GCF_020428325.2 Stenotrophomonas sp. SBJS02
TTTCAGTACCGGCCCTCGTTGCCGGCTTCATTACTGTGCTGGTCGGCTTCGCCAGTTCGGCCGTCATCGTGTTCCAGGCTGCACAAGCCGTCGGTGCCAACCAGGCACAGATCGCCTCATGGATGTGGGCACTGGGACTGGGCATGGGTGTGACCTGCATCGGGCTGTCGCTGCGCTATCGCGTGCCGGTGGTGACCGCATGGTCGACACCGGGCGCGGCGATGCTGGTGGTCGGTGCCGGTGGCGCCTCGCTTGCTGAAGCCACCGGTGCATTCCTGCTCGCCGCGGTGCTGGGCATGCTGGCAGGCTTCTCCGGCATCTTCGCCCGGTTGATGCAGCGGGTGCCGATGGCGCTGGCCGCCGGCATGCTGGCCGGGGTGCTGCTGCGCTTCGGTCTGGACGTGTTCGTGGCCATGAACACCCAACTGGTACTGGCACTGGCAATGTTCGCCACCTGGCTGGCCGGACGCCGCCTGTTCCCGCGCTATGCGGTCATCGCCACCCTGCTGGTCGGCATCGCGGTCGCGGCCAGCCGTGGCCTGCTGCACGCACAGCAGGTGCAGCTGCAGCTGGCGGTACCGCAATGGGTGACCCCATCCTTGTCCTGGACTGCGGTGGCCGGCATCGCCCTGCCCCTGTTCGTGGTCACCATGGCCTCGCAGAACATTCCGGGCGTGGCGGTGATGCGGGCATCCGGCTACGACGCCCCGGTGTCGCCGCTGATCGGCTGGATCGGTGTGGTCAATACGCTGCTGGCACCGTTCGGTGCGTACGCGCTGAACCTGGCAGCAATCACCGCGGCGATCTGCATGGGCCGCGATGCGCATGAGAACCCGGCACGACGCTATACCGCCGCCATGGCGGCAGGTGCCTTCTACATCGTCATCGGACTGTTCGGTGCCACCGTGGCCGCACTGTTCGCCGCCTTCCCGAAGGAGCTGGTGGCCTGCGTGGCCGGTATCGCGCTGTTCGGCACCATCGCCAACAGCCTGGCCAGTGCGCTGGCGGTAGAGCGGGACCGCGAGGCGGCACTGGTCACCTTCCTGGTCACCGCCTCGGGCGTCTCACTGGCTGGCATCGGCTCAGCGTTCTGGGGCCTGGTGGCCGGTGCGCTGTGCCTGCTGGTGCTGCGACCCCATCAGGGCCGTTGACCTGCCCTACCCCGCCAATGCGGCACCCACGATGCTCAGCACCACCGCGATGACGATGGCGACCAGCGTGGCGATCACGCTGGTGCCGCCGCGTGCGGTCAGCTCGCTGCGCAGCCGTGCGTCATCGCCGCCGGTGACGGCACGGGCCTGGGCGATCAGGCGCTGGCAGTGTGCCAGGTACCAGCTGTTGCCAAAGATGCCGGTGGTGATGCTGAGCGCGAAGGTGATGACCAGCGACAGGCCATCCGGCACACCCAGCAGGGTCTCCACCACGCTGATCAGCAGCAGCAGGCCGGCCCACATCGCCGCCAGGCGGTACATCCTGCGGTACATCATCCAGATCAGGCCGAGCAGGAAGGCCGGCCAGTGCCAGGTGCCACTGCCCGTGGCAATGCCCTGATCCAGCCGCCAGCGCTGGCGATAGATCGGGAAGTTGCCGCCGACCACGCTGGCGTACAAGGCCATTTCGCCTTCCAGCCCGGCAGCCACGGCCCTATCCGGTACAGCGACCGGCGCACGATAGGGATCGGACGGATCGCCGACGCTCGCCGCAATGCCCTCAACCGCAGGGGCTGCGTCGATATCCGGGGCCGGAGCTACCTCGATGGGCGTGGACGCCTGCTCCAGTTCCGCCAACGGCCGCCATGAGGGCATGCCTTCGCACCAGAGCAGCGTGCGCGCCGTAACCGTCCCTTCCCGCTGCAGCTGGCGAAGGCCGGCCAGATCCACCGGCCCACTGCTCTGCCTGCCATTGGCGTACCACCACTGTGCTTCCTGCATGTTTTCCGTCCTTGCTACCTGCATCGACAAACTGAAATCGCTGCCAGCGCCTACAGCGCGGCACTGGCCAGGGTCTGCACCAGCTGATGGCGCGCACCTGGCGCAAGCGTAATCTGCTCCGGGCCGGCGTTGGCCACTTCCAGGCAGACGTAATCGTGCCAGCCATCGCCGACATCGGACATCCTGGCTGCGGCCTCGGCGCCGGGATTCCAGGCCACCAGCGTCTGGCTGCCTTCGCTGCGGATCTCGATCCGCCGCTGCAGTACGGGGTCACGCAGCACGTAATGGCCGCCGGCACCGGTATAGATGCGATCGCTGCGACCGGGATCACGCGGATCGCGCAATGACCACGGCCCCTGTTGCAGGCGCGGCTGCGCATAGTCCTCGTACTTGTCCAGGTACTGCAGGCCATCAAGGCCCTCGACCTCGACCTGGTTGGCATCGCCCACCCGGAAATAGCTGTGCAGGGCCTGGGTGAAGGTCACCGGCGAGGTTCCGGTGTTCTCGGTGACCAGCTGCTGGCGCAGCCGGCGGCCGATGCGCAGCTGCATCTGCAGGCGCAGGTCGGGATCGGCGCAGGGCGCAGGCGCCAACTGCAGCTCGACTTCACCGTCATCGCTCTGGCTGGCCTGCAGAAGCTCCCAGCGCGCGGTACGTACCAGGCCATGCGCCGGTACATCGGCACTCTGGCCCTGGCGGCCGAACCACGGCCAGCACACTGGCACGCCACCGCGGATGGGCGTGGGCAGCTCGGCGCGCGTGGGCGAAAGCCACAGCAGATCGGGCTGCCCATCGGGAATGAACGACAGCAGCTGGCCACCAAACACACTGACGACCGCCGTGGCGTTGGCGGTTCGCACCTGCCAGGCCTCCAGGCCGTGATACAGGCCGGCGCTGATGTCCGGATTCGACTGCATGCGATGACGCTCCTTGAAGACCGCGGCGATGATGTCGCGGTCAACGTGCCGCCGGCAAGGCCTTCTGCCCGGCGGGCGCGGTGGCGGCCGCCTCTTCCTGCAGCGTGCGCAGGATGCGCTGGCCTGCGCGGCCGTCCACCTCGCTCCAGCCCAGGCGCTGCTGCTCGGTCTGGATCGCGCGACGCGTGGCGGTACCGATCATGCCGTCGGCGGCACCGATGTCGTGGCCACGGGCCAGGAGCAGGGTCTGCAGCTGGCGGCGCTCATCGCGGCCCAGGCCCGGGTCGTCGGTCGGCCAGGCAGTGGCCAACCCGTTGCCGCCACGCAATTGGTCAGCCAGCGTCGCGATCGCCAGCGCATAGCTTTCCGCGGCGTTGTAGCTGTAGATCGCATCGTAGTTGCGGAACACCAGCAATGCCGGACCCTTGTTGCCGGCCGGCAGCAGCAGGGCAGCGCGCGCATCCGCCGGCAGGTTGGCCGGAGCCAACGCGCTGCCATCCAGCGCGGTCACACCCTGCGCACGCCAGTCGGCCAGGGCGCGACGCTGGGTGCGGCCGGCCTGGCTGGCGTTGAAGCCCGCAGGAACGCGGACTTCCATGCCCCACGGCTCTCCGCTGCGCCAGCCGGCGCGCTTGAGGTAGTTGGCGGTGGAGGCCAGCGCATCGGGAATGCTGCCGACCAGATCGCGGCGGCCATCGCCATCACCGTCCACGGCGATGCGTGCATAGGTGCTGGGCATGAACTGCGTATGCCCGAAGGCACCGGCCCAGGAGCCGGTGAGCCCCTGTGCCTGCAGGTCGCCGCGGTCGATCAGCTTGAGCAGGGCCAGCAGTTCACCGCGGAAGAAGGGTTGGCGACGGCCGGCGCAGGACAGCGTGGCCAGTGACTGCAGCAACGGACGCTTGCCGAACACGCGGCCGTAGTCGCTCTCCACGCCCCAGACCGCGACGATGGTGGCCGGGTCGACGCCGTACTGCGCCGACACCCGATCGAGCAGATCGCGATGCTGCTGCAGCATGGCGCGACCATCAGCCACTCGCTGGCGATCGACCAGCGCGGCCAGGTAGTCCCAGATCGGCGTGGTGAATTCCGGCTGCGCATCGAGCAGGCCGAGCACGCTGGGGTCCGGGGTCAGGCCGGCGGTGATCTCATTGAAGCGGTCGGCGCTGATGCCCTGGCTGGCGGCCGTGGCCTGCAGGCCCGCCAGGCAGCGGCTGAAGGCCGGATCGACGCTGGCATCGGATGCTGCAGGCAGCACGGGGGGCGCGGCGAGAGCGGCCGCCAGGCCGAGCGTGGTCAGAATGGGCATGGCGTCCTCCGTGTTGCCGTTGCGCGGCCATCTTAGGGGTAGCGGTGCTGCTGAACCTGAAGGGGCACCGGCTGGCCGTCCGCCCTAGGTGGCACGCAGCAGGCGCAGGCCGTAGGCGGGACTGTCGGCATTCCAGCGCTGCGTGACCTGCAGTCCTGCCTCCTGCAGCAAGGCCTCGAAGCTGTCGTCGGTGTACTTGTGGCTGTACTCCACGCGAATCGGTTCGTCGGCGGCAAAGTGGAAGGTGCGTCCCTCCAGATGCACATCCTGCGCCCAGCGGCTGACCAGATCGGTTTCGATGCGCAGCCGCGCGATGCTGTAACGAGCACGGTGGCGGAAGCCGTCGAGGTCGAAGTCGCTGCCGATCTCACGGTTGAGGCGCGCCAGCAGATTGAGAGTGAATGCGGCGGTGACGCCCTGCGCATCGTTGTACGCCGCCTCGATCAGCGCCGGGTCCTTGTGCAGGTCGATGCCGACCAGGGCCAGGCCGTCGCGGCCCATTGTCTGGCGCATCGCCCGCAGCAGTGCGACCGCGTCTTCGCCTTCAAAGTTGCCCAGCGTGGAGCCGGGGAAGAACAGCAGCCGTCGCGCGGGTTCGCGTTCGGGCATGGGTACGGCCACGGGACGGGTGAAGTCGGCGCAGACCGGCAGCATCTCCACCTGGGGCAGTGCCGGTGCCAGATGATCGATGCTGGACAGCAGCGCGGCACGCGAAATTTCAATCGGCGTGTAGGCCACCGGATCGTGCAGGGCGGCCAGCAGCAGCGCGGTCTTGCGTCCGCTGCCGCTGCCCAGCTCCACCACGTGCAGGCGCGGGCCAACGGTGCGGGCGATGTCCGGCAGCACACGCGCCAGCAGAGCCAGTTCGGTGCGCGTGGGGTAGTACTCGGGGGTCTGCGTGATCTGCTCGAACAGGCGCGAGCCACGTGCATCGTAGAAATATTTGGACGGCAGCTGCCGGGGCGTGCGCGACAACCCGGCCACCACGTCAGCCAGGATCTGCTGACGCCCGGGGGTGAGATCGGTCAGCGCCTGCAGCGCGTCCTGCACCGTACTCATGCGAGGTCCCTGGCCAGGCGCAGCCCGGAGAACTGCCAGCGCGCCGGAGGCATGAAGAAGTTGCGGTAGCTGGCGCGCACATGGCCGCGGGGCGTCACGCAGCTGCCGCCGCGCAACACCCATTGCCCGCACATGAACTTGCCGTTGTATTCACCGAGGTTACCGGCGAACGGGCGGAAGCCCGGATAGGCGCCATACGCACTGTGGGTCCATTCCCAGACATCGCCGAACAGCTGCCGCATTCCACTGCCCGGCGCTGCCTGCGGGTGCAGCCGATCGTCATCGGCGAAATGGCCGCGCAGCGGGTGCGACGCGGCAGCGGCTTCCCACTCGAATTCGCTGGGCAGGCGCGCGCCGGCCCAGCGGGCGAAGGCATCGGCCTCGTAGTAGCTGAGGTGGCAGACCGGCGCATGCGGGTCCAGTTCGCGCCAACCGCCCAGGGTGTACTCGCGCTGCAGGGTGTCATCCCAGTACAGCGGATGCCGCCAGTCCTCGGCTTCACGCACTGCCCAGCCTTCACTGAGCCACCAGCGCGGCTCGCGGTAGCCGCCGGCATCGATGAAGGCACGGTACTCGGCATTGCTGACGGGGCGCTCGGCCAGTGCGTGCGCGGGGAGCAGCACGCGATGCGCTGGCGATTCGTTGTCGTAGGCGAAGGCGGTGTGCTGCGGCCAGGCTGCGGCGCCGATGGTGACGATGCGCTCGGGTGATTCGATCCAGCCCTGCGCACTGGCAGCGCTGGTGGCCGGCTGCAGGTCCTCGCGGTAGGCGGGCTGCAACGGGTTGCACCAGAACGCATGCTTGATGTCGGTGAGCAGCAGCTCCTGGTGCTGCTGTTCGTGCTGCAGGCCCAGCTGCAGGTGCTGCAGCGCCTGCTCATCAAGGTCGCCTGCCGCCAGCCGTGATTGCACCTGTGCATCGACCTGCTGGCGGTAGTCGCGCACCTGCTGCAGCGATGGCCGCGACAGCAGCCCACGCTGCGGCCGGGCGTGCGCCGGCCCGATGCTCTTGTAGTAGCTGTTGAACAGGTAATCCCAGGCCGGGTCATGCGCCGATGCAGCAGCGAAGCCCGCCAGCACGAAGCGTTCGAAGAACCAGGTGGTGTGGGCCAGGTGCCATTTGCTCGGGCTGGCGTCGGCCATGCTCTGCAACATGGCGTCCTCGGCGCTGAGCGGCGAGGCCAGTTGCATGCTGCGCGCGCGCACGCGTGCGAACTGGTGGGCGAGATCGTGCTGCGGGGCAGCGACGGCGGCGGATACGCTGTCCATGGGGTCAGCATCGGCGCTGGACGGTGAGTGCGATGTCATGGTTCGGCGTCACTTCGTTCACATGGATGAGCCTGCCGCATTCAAGAAGCCGCCCCGAACGCCGCTAACGGCAATGCTGCGGCCGCGTCGTCACCGCGCTGGAATTCCTGCTTGCCCCTGCATCCGCTCCGCCAGCCTGCGCACTACCTGTTCGTGCTGCCCGCCCTGCTGGTTGCCGTGGTGGTATGGACCGCATTGGATACCGCAGACGTGGCCAGCCCGGCGCAGCGCATCCTGCCCTGGCTGCTGGCCTGCCTCGGCGCCGGCCTTGCCCTGCTCTACCACCAGGTACGTTCGCTGTGCCTGCTGCTGGTGGTGGCGGTCATGTTCGCGCTGCTGCACCAGGATGTCGGCGGCTACCTGCGCAGCGGCCATGTCGGCGCGCTGACACCGCTGCGCTTCCATGCCATCTCGGCGTGGCTGCCATTGCTGTTCGCCGGCCTGTCGTTGTGGCCGGAGCGCGGGCGGCGCCGCCACGACCTGCTGTTGCGCTCCGTCGCCAGCGGCACGGCACTGCTGATCTTCCTGCTGCTGGCCACGCAGCAGCCGCGCGGCATGCACGATCTGCTGTCGAACCGTCACTGGGCGTGGATCCCGGTCGACTGGAACGCGCTGGCGCAGCTGCCAGCGCTGCTGTTCCTGCTGGCAACCGCCGCGCTGGGCGGGCAGGCCTGGCGGCATCCGCGCCCGTTGCACACGGCGATGCTGCTGGCCCTGCTGTGCCTGTGGTGGATGCTGCCGAGGGTGTTCCTGCAGCCGGTGCTGCTGCCGGCACTGAGCAGCGCGGCCCTGCTGCTGATGCTGGGCGCGATGCTGCAGGAGTCCTTCCACATGGCCTTCCGCGATGAGCTGACCGGCCTGCCCGGGCGCCGCGCGTTCAACGAGACCCTGCAGCGGGCACACGGCACCTACAGCATCGCGATGGTGGACGTGGACCATTTCAAATCGTTCAACGACACCCACGGCCACGACACCGGCGACGACGTGCTGCGCCTGGTGGCCTCGCGGCTGGCGCGGGTAGGCGATGGTGGTCGTGCGTTCCGCTATGGCGGCGAGGAGTTCGCGGTGGTGTTCCTGGACCGTCCGGCAATAGCCTGTGTCGATGCCGTGGAAGCCCTGCGGCAGAGCATCGAGGACACCCGCATGCAGCTGCGTGACCGCAGCACCCGCAGCCGCGACGATGACGCCGGGCGCCAGCAGCGCGGGCGCGGCGGTAGCGGACAGGTAGTGCAGGTAACCGTAAGCATCGGTCTGGCCGACAGTCGGGTCGGTCCGCGCCCGGCGGCCGTGGTCAAGGCCGCCGACCAGGCGCTGTATGTCGCCAAGGACGGCGGCCGCAACCAGGTGCGCGCGTATGCCGAACAGGACGTGCTGGCAGTACGCGCTGGCTGAGGCTCAGGCAGCGTCGAGGTAGTACCAGCGGCCGTCGACGCGCAGGAAGCGGCTGTGCTCGGTCATCTTCACCGCGCTGCCGCCGCCCACCCGGTAGCGCGCGGTGAACCGGACCTCGGCGCTGTCGGCCCCGGTGACGGTGTGCTCGTGCACGGTCAGGCCCAGCCAATGCGTGCGCTGGCCGGGCGCATCATCCAGCGACAGCTCGGCCGGACGCGTGTCCGGGTGCCAGCTCTGGCGCAGGTAGTCGGCCAAGCCCCGTGCATAGGCGCTGTAGCGCGAACGCATCAGGCGCTCGGCATCCGGCGCGGCTTCACCGGCGTGGAAGCGGCCGCAGCAGGCCGCATAGTCGGCGGGCAGGCCGCAGGGACAGGGATCGGCAGGTTTCTTGCTCATATCCGTATTGTCGCCGGGTTGCACGGATCGATCCACGTACGGCACGGGTCGCCGGTACAGGACAGGCGTATGCTGTCGCGCCCCCACCTTGATTGATCGCCGTGCTGGAACTGGTTCCCCCTGAGTTGTGGTGGCTGGTGGTGATCGCCTTCATCGCCGGTCTTGTGGATGCCGCCGTGGGTGGCGGTGGCCTGGTGCAGCTGCCTGGCCTGTTCACGGTGCTGCCGCAGCAGACGCCGGCGATGTTGTTTGGTACCAACAAGTTCAGTTCGATGTTCGGTACCGGTGCGGCGGCCTGGCGCTATGCGCGCAACGTGCGCTTCCCGTGGAAGCCGGTGCTGTTCGCGGCCGGTACGGCCTTCATCTTCTCCTTCGCCGGAGCCACTGCGGTAAGCCTGCTGCCCAAGGACGCGGTGCGCCCACTGGTGCTGGTGCTGCTGATCGCGATGCTGGCCTACACGCTGTGGAAGAAGGACTTTGGCGCGCTGCACCGGCCGCAGGAGATCGGTCGCCGCGAGCTGGTGATCGCGCTGGCGATCGGTGCGGCGATCGGCTTCTACGATGGCTTCTTCGGGCCGGGCACTGGCAGCTTCCTGATCTTCCTGTTCGTGCGCTTCTTCGGCCTGGATTTCCTGCGCGCCTCGGCGGCATCGAAGGTGGTGAACCTGGCGACCAACGTGGCAGCGATCTCGTTCTTCGTACCGACCGGCAACATCCTGTGGCTGTTCGCGCTGCCGATGGCGGCAGCCAACATCATCGGTTCGGTGGTGGGCACGCGCCTGGCACTGAAGGGCGGCACGCCGTTCATCCGCAAGCTGTTCGTGGGGCTGGTGGTGGTGCTGATCGCGCGGATGGCGTGGGATACGTTCCGCGGGGCGTGAATGCGCCTCATGACCCGGTAGGTGCCAACCTTGGTTGGCACACGGTTTCCCATCGCGAAGAGCAGCCGAGCATGGCTCGGCTCTACAGGTAGATGGACCGAGGCGCTCAGGCCTCTGCTTCTTCCGGTTCGTTGGCCTGCTGGCGGCTGCGCTCGGGCAGCTTCAGGCGCTTGCCTTCTTCGTCGTACTCGATCAGCAGGACGCCGGAATCGTGGCGGCCGCTGATTTCGACGAAGCAGGCGCCACCGATGAACGGTTCCAGCGTCATCACCGACTTCAGCGGGGTGGCGACTACCATCTGGAAGCCGAAGTTGTCGAAGATGTTCATCGCCAGCGCGGTGAACTCGTTGTCGGCCTTGTCGAAGGCTTCGTCGAGCACGACAGCGGCGTAGCTGGGCAGCTGGCTGTCGGCGCCGCCGAGCTGGTAGCGCAGCGCTGCCGCCAGGCACGTGGTGGCCAGCTTCTGGCGCTGGCCACCGGACTTGCCGGCGCCGCTGCGGTAGATCTCGACCTGCTGGCGCGTTTCCGCATCCAGCTCGACACCGATGAACTCCACATGCATGCGCACGTCCAGCACCAGCTCGCGCCAGCGCTTGTCCTCGCCTTCCTGCGAGCCGAGGCGGTTGACCAGCTGGCGCAGCACGGTGAACTGCGATTCGGCCAGCTCGCGCTGCTCGGTCTGCTGCTGCGACAGCACCTCGCGCAGCTGCAGGTGGAACTCGCCGACTTCCGGCAGGCGACGGTCGCTCAGTTCGATGGTCAGCAGCGTGCCACGGTTGAACGGCACCTGCTCCAGGCTGGCGTTCACTTCGTCCAGGCGCTGGCCGATCGACTTGCGGGCTTCGGCACTATGGCGCTGCAGCGCAAGCAGGTTGTTCTTGCTCTGGTTCTGCAGCAGATCGAAGAAGCGCTCTTCGTGCTGCGGCAGGCCATCGCGCTCGAGTCGTTCCAAGCGTGCGAGGAAGTCCTCGGCCGACGCCACCGACACGGTGAAGTCACCCGATTCCTCCGGCCACTGCTGGATGAAGCGGCGGAAGCAACCGATCAGCTGGTTCTCGATGCGGTTGAGGTCCTGCTGCGAGGACGACAGCTGCTCGTTCAGCGCGTTGCTGACCTGGCGCATGTGCGCTTCCAGCGTTTCCAGGCTGAGCGGGCCCTGTTCCTGCAGGCGCTCGGCAAGGCCGGCTTCCTGCTCCTGGGCCAGGCTCGGCAACACCAGCGCACGACTCTGCTGTCGCGCGCGGTCGAGGCGATCGCGCTCCTTGACCAGCTGCCCGCGCTCGACGCGGACGTCTTCATAGGTGCGGCGAGCCTGCTCGATGTCGGCGCGCACCGCGTCGATCTGCTTGGCCAGCTTGGCCAGGTCCGCATTGCCTTCGCGCAGGTCGCGCAGGGTGGCCTCGATATCGGTCAGGCGCTGCTGCGGGGCGGCGATGTCGATCTCGTTCCAGCTGATGCTGACCAGCTCGTGGCAGGCCAGGCGACGTTCGTTGTCGCGGTCACGCTGCCCACGCAGGCGCGCGATGTCGGTCTCGCAGCTGGCGATGCGCTTGGCCAGTTCCTGTGCTTCACGCTCGAAGGCGCCCACCTTGTCGTGGTTGTTGAAGCCGAGGATCCAGCGGCGGCGGTCGCCCACCGCACTGCGGTCATCCTTCTCGAAGCGGTCACCCGGGTGCTTGACCTGGCCTTCGCGGGTGATGCCGCGGTCGACGTTGCGCAGCTGCTTGGCATCCACGCATTCGTAGTCGAATCGCTTGCCGAGCTCGCGGCGCAGCCAGCTTTCGAACACGTGCTCGCGCAGTTCCAGCTTGTGCAGCAGCGACTTCGCCGACGGCTCACGGGCAAACGCATCGTCGTTGCGGCGCACACGGTAATAGGTGAAGCGCATGCCCAGGTGGGTACGGTTCACCCACTCGGCGACGTCGTTGTAATGCTTGTCATCGACCAGCAGCGACAACGCGAAGCCGCCCAGCACACGCTCGATGGCGCCCTGCCAGCCCTGCTCTTCCGAGCGGACCTGGATCAGCTCGCCGACAAACGGCAGCGCCGCCTCGGCAATGCCGGTTTCCTCGGCCAGGCGCGCGCGCAGCTTCTGCATCGGCGCCGGGATGTTGGAGGGCGTGCGCTGCATCGCTTCGAGTTCCGCACGGACTTCGCCGAAGCGGCGCTCGTCATCGCGCTTGCCGCCCAGGCGATCGCTGATCGCATCGTCCAGCGCCGAAGAGGCACGCTGGCGATCCTGCAGTTCGTTCTGCGCGCGCTCGACCAGTTCGGCGAAGCCGTGGGCGTCGTCCGGCAGTTCGGCCTGCAGCTGCTGGGCGGCCTGGCTTGCCTGTTCGCGCTTGGCCTTGCGGCGGTCGCGCTCGGCTTCGGCACGGCCCTGCTCGCGCTCCAGTTCCTCGATGCGCTCACCGCCCTGCTGGCGGCGCTGCAGTTCCAGCTCGGCCAGGCGCTCGGTGTGGTTGTCCAGTGCGGCACGGCGCTGGGCTTCTTCGCCGAGCAGGCCACGGTCACGCACGTCCATCTCGCGCAGGCGGGCTTCGATCAGCGCCTGGCGGCGGCTTTCACGGAAGCTGTCGACGCCGAGCTTGAGGGCTTCGTCGTCGCCACGCCGGCGGTGCATTTCCTTCAGGTCGTTGTAGTAGGCGCGTGCCGGCAGCAGGGTCTCCACCTGGCGACGGGCGGTGACCACCGCCTGGTGCGCGCCATCGAGCTCGGCGAAGTCGCTGACCAGGCGCTCGGCGGCGTCGAAGGTCTTCGGCGTGTCGAGCATGAAGTCGCGCAGGAAGACGTTCAGGTCGCCCAGGTTCTTCGCCGACTGCGTCTTGTGCAGCAGACGCAGCGCCATCTCGTTATCAATGCCGAGCAGATCACGGAAGCGCTCGGCGTAGCCGGAGAAGGTGTCGAAGTGGTGCAGGTCGGACAGCTTCTGCTTGAGCTTGCGCAGGTCCAGATCGAAGCCGCCAAGATCCTTGGCGATGTCGAACGGACGCTCGGCGATCATGTAGTGCTTGCGCACGTCGCCGGCCGAGGTGCCATTGCCGGAGATCCACAGCAGGCGCACCAGGCTCACCACGCGGCCATCGCCGGCGCGGTATTCCAGCACCAGTGCGGTCCAGGTCGCGCCCTTGCGCAGGTACTGGGTGGCGATTTCGCCGGTGCCGCTGTCCTGCTGGTCAGCCCACGCGCCACGCACGTAGGACACCAGGTTGCGGTCGCGGCCACTGCGCTCGGCTTCACGCGCGGCGGCGTTGAAGTCGACGATGGCCGGCGGCGTCAGCAGTGCGGACATGGCATCGAGCAGGGTCGACTTGCCCGAGCCGGAACGGCCGACGAACAGGAAGCCGCGCTCGGCGATCGGCACTTCGGTCAGGCCGTTGAAGGTGCCCCAGTTGTGCACCTGCAGGCGGCGCATGCGGAACTGCTGCAGGCGCGGGTCCGGCAGGCCTTCGTTGAACAGGGCGGGAGTGTGCTTGGAGATAGCCATGCGATGGTCGGGTCTCTCAGGCCTCGGCGGCCGGGGTTTCGCGCAGCTGGCGGTAGACCGCCGAGAGCTGGGACACGTCTTCGGCGGAGAACAGCAGCTTCAGCGCCGGCGAGACTTCGTGGCGGTCTTCCTGGCCGCTGAGGCGGGTCAGGATGTGGTTGTCCTTCATCTTCTGCACCGCCGAAGCGACGCGGCGATTGAAGCCGGCGCGGTCGGTGGACAGGTTCTTTTCGTAGATGGCCAGCGCTTCGGCCATCTCGGCGTCGGCGACCACCGCGCGGTTGCCGCGCGCATCGGCCTCGGCCAGCTGCTGGCGCAGGTACAGCAGCAGCACCGAATCGATGAAGGTCAGCGGCGAGGTGCGCAGCAGCACCGGCGCATCCACGTCTTCGGTATCGGCCTGGCGGGTGAAGGCCACGCCGCTGTCACGGTCGAGCACCAGTTCCAGGAACAGGTCCGCCAGCGAGGAGCGGATGGCCGCCTCGCTGCGGATCAGTGCCGGCCACAGCTTGGCGTGGCGCAGCTGGTCGATGCTGGGGCCGATCAGCAGCTGGCACAGCGCGCGGCGTGCGTCCAGCGGCAGGCGCCCGGTATCGCCGAGGTAGTACACGTCGTTGCCACGGCGGGGCTGCGCCACGGCCGCCACCGGTTCGGCTTCGTAGGCGTCTTCCGCCACGTCGGCCTGCGGTGCGTCGATGGGATCTTCATGCCAGCTCATGGCGTCTCTCCTGGGTGAACCAAACCAGCGGGATGCGGGCGCGACGGACCTGGCCGTCGCCACCACGCCATTCGGCAAGCTCCTGCTCACCGGCGATCACGTTGCCGAAGCGCGTGCCCAGCGACAGGTAGCCGATGACGCTGCCAAGACCCTGCGGTGCTTCGCGCTGCGACAGGGCCTGGGCGATGCTGAGCCGCGGCTGTGCATCGAGCAGATCATGCAGGTCGCGGCGCAGGGTGCGGAAGTCGATTTCGGATGAAGCGACCAGATCGCCGACGCTTTCCAGGCTGATCGCGGCGGCGTCGTTGTACTCGACGTTGCCATCGACCTGGGCGCTGCGCGGATCGTGCAGCCTCCACTGCGACCACGAGCGCAGGCGGCTGGTGGTCAGCTGCAGGTCACGGCCGATGCCACGCTGTGCGGGGAACTCGTCGCGCAGGGCCAGCGCTTCGGACTGCGCCTGCTTCAGCAGCTGGTTGAGGCGGCGCTGTTCCAGATAGCCACGGCTCTGCACGAAACCGCGCAGGCTGCGCGCGAAGTTCTGCAGCACGTCGTGCACCTGGCCACCGCGCTCAAGCATGGTGCTGGTGAAGCCGCGCAGGAAGTTGCGTTCGTTGCGGTCCAGGCGTCGCGCAAAGCCACGTGCCAGCACCGCTTCCAGCGCGGCATCGAGCTGGGCGCTCTGTTCGGCGTCGTTGAGCAGGCGCCAGAACGCCTGGAAGCTGCGGCCGGCATCGCTCTCGCCGATTACGTCCACGCCTTCGAACAGCTGCGACAGCACGTCCCCGCGTTCGCCCTCGTCGTCGATGATGCGTTCGCGGAAATCGCGGTTGAGCTGCTCGAAGTCGTCGCGCACGCGGCGGAAGTCCTCGGTCAGCTCGTCGGCCAGGCCGATGATCTGGCGCGCACGTTCCAGCGCGCGCTTGCCATCCAGCGCGATCACGCGGCCGGCGCCGACGCGGGCGATCTCGGCGTCGATGCGGTCACGCTCGTCGCGCAGTGCCGACAGGCGTGCGTCCGGATCGGATTCGGTCTGCGCGGCCAACTGCGAGAGCTGTTCGATGACCAGCGCCAAGCGGCTTTCGGTGGCGGCCACGCGGGCCTGCTCAAGGCCGTCGGCGAAGCGGATCGCCTGCAGTGCCGCGGTCGACAGCTCGTACTGCTCCTGGTCGGCGCCTTCGGGCAGGCGGCGTTCCAGCCAGCCCTGGGCCAGCCAGTGCGCGATGTAGGCCTGCGCGGTACGCGGCAGCTCGCGCGACAGTTCGTCGCCGTTGAGCTGGTCCAACGCACGCTGCAGGCGCTCGTTGAGCACCGACGACGACAGCGTGCGCTCGCCGTCCATCAGCAGCCCCTGCAGCAGGCCGATGATTTCCGGAGCGTGGTCGGCGGCGAGCAGCTTCCACTGGGGCTGTTCGCGCAGATGGCGGTAACGGGAGATGCGTTCGCGGTGCTTCATGCAGCGAAAGGATTCATGAGGGCTGGCGGGGACGAGCAGCCGCCCACGGCGGCCGCGCGGGCAGCCGTGGGCATACCGGCCCGCAGGGGCCGGCGGGGCGCGGGCAAGCGGCTCAGCGCTTGCCGCCCACTTCGATGAAGCGCAGGAACTCGGCGCGGGTACGCGCGTCGTCGCGGAAGCTGCCCAGCATCTTCGAGGTGACCATGCTGACGCCGCGCTTGTGGATGCCGCGGGTGGTCATGCATTCGTGGGCGCCTTCGACGACCACGCCGACACCGATCGGCTGCAGCACATCCTGGATGCACTGGGCGATCTGTGCGGTCATCTTTTCCTGCACCTGGAAACGGCGGGCATAGGCTTCGACGACACGGGCCAGCTTGCTGATGCCCACCACCTTGCCGGCCGGCAGGTAGCCGACGTGCACGCGGCCGATGATCGGCGCCATGTGGTGTTCGCAGTGGCTTTCGTACTCGATGTCGCGCAGGACGATCAGTTCGTCGTAGCCGGCCACTTCCTCGAAGGTCCGCTCCATGTAGGCGCGCGGGTCATCGCGGTAACCGCTGAACCAGTCGCCATAGGCTTCGGCGACACGGCGGGGGGTATCCAGCAGGCCTTCACGGGACGGGTCCTCGCCGGCCCAGCGCAGCAGGGTGCGCACGGCATCCTCGGCCTGGTCCTGGGTCACGGCGCCCTGCGGGGCGGCCTTTTCGTTGTTCTTGCTCATTGCGTACAGCGTCCCGAACGGGGGGCGAGCATCGTACCCGACCGGGGGGTGGGTCGTCCTGTTGGGACGGTTCATCGGGGGGTTCTTGCGGCGCCTCGTTGCTATCGGTCTGGAGGGGGAGAGGGGGCTGCGCAGGACACGCCGTGAACCCATCCCTGGGGGCTCGATGGCGCCATCCATGGCGCCAACGGTCCTGCGCAGCCCCCTCTCCCCCTCCCTGACGGTTTCCTGCGGGCGCGGCCGGACCGCCCGAAAGCGGGGGCAAAAGCGGGGGTTCATGACTTCGGAAGCAGCGCGCCGCTGCTGTGGTCTCTTCTGCTTTGGTGGGTGCGGACCGTTGGTCCGCACTGCTTCTGCTCTTGCTTCTAAGAGCCAACCCACCGCGCTCGCGGGGTGATGGGAAGGCAGCGGGGGCCGGGCGGGGCAGGACGTCCGCGGCAGGGATGCCGCGGCCGAGCCCCCATGGATGGGTTCACGGCGTGTCCTGCACCGTCCGGCCCCCGCTGCCCCACCCGACACCAGGCAGGCGCAACGCTTTCCTCAACACACCCACCCATTCATAAAAACCCATTGATAGGAATGAAATTAGTAGTATCCTATCTATCTCTTATGGACCGACCCCTCGACGAGCGCACCGTGCTGCAGATGCAGCTCAGCTCCGGCCTGCTGTACGCAGGGCGGCAGTGGCAGCGCCTGGCCGACAGCCGGCTCGGCAGCTACGGCATCTCCACCGCGTGCACCATGCCCCTGCTGATGATCGGCCGCTCCGGCGGTGGCATCCGTCAGGTGGCGCTGGCCCAGCAGCTGGGCATGGAGGGTCCTTCCCTGGTGCGCCTGCTGGACAAGCTGTGCGCCAGCGACCTGGTCCGCCGCGAGAGCGACGCCAGTGATCGCCGCGCCAACCTGCTGTGGCTGACCGACGCAGGCCATGCCCTGGTCAGCGAGCTGGAAGACCAGTTGATCGGCCTGCGCCAGGACGTGTTCGGCGAGCTTTCCATGGATGAACTGCATGCCGTGCTGAAGGCATGGCGCCTGCTGGCCGAGGCCGCCGACCGCATCACGTAAGACCGCTGCCCCCGAATACCGCCGCTGCCGTGCACACGCCAGCGGCTTTTACCCGTTGCTGTTGTTTCGTTGTTCCTCCCCTCCCCCACCTCGCCCCCGCCCCTACCGATGCCCGGTGAATTCAGTCTCCACGGAGTGTTCGTCCCGACCCTGCTCGGGTTGATGTTGTTGGCCTATCTGGTCAACAGCGGCCTGCACGCGCTGCTGCAGCGTGCCGGCGCCTATCGCCACGTATGGCACCCGGCGCTGTTCAACCTGGCCCTGTACGGGATCGTGCTTGGCCTGCTGTTCCACCTCCTGCGTTGGATGCAATCGTGAACAAGATCGTGAAGAAGACCCTGCCGGTGCTGCTCACCAGCGCAGCCGTGATCATCGCCCTGCTGGTGCTGCGCCAGCTGTGGGTCTATTACATGGATGAGCCGTGGACCCGCGATGCCCATGTCGGCGCCGACGTGGTGCAGGTGGCGCCGGACGTGTCCGGGCTGGTGGAAACGGTGCAGGTGGCCGACAACCAGGCGGTGAAGAAGGGTGACCTGCTGTTCGTGGTCGACCGCGCCCGCTACCGCATCGCGCTGGAGCAGGCCCGCGCCAGCCTGGCCGAGCGCCAGGCATCGGTGGCGCAGCTGCGCCGCGAGATCGGCCGTGACCGCAGCCTGCAGGACCTGGTCGCCGCCGAGGACGCCGAAGTGCGCCGCGCCAAGCTGCAGGCCGCACAGGCTGCGCTGGCCACCGCACAGGCGGCGGTCGACCTGGCCGAGCTCAACCTGGGGCGTACCGAGGTGCGCGCACCGGCCGATGGCCGGGTCAACGACCGCACCCTGCGCGTAGGCGACTACGTGGTGGCCGGCAAGCCGGTGCTGGCACTGCTGGATACCGGCTCGTTCCGCGTCGATGGCTATTTCGAGGAAACCCGCCTGCGCGGCGTCGCCCCGGGACAGCGTGTGGACATCCGCCTGATGGGCGAATCGGCACCGCTGCGCGGCCATGTCGAGAGCATAGCCGCCGGCATCGAGGACCGCTACCGCAGCAACGGCAGCACCCTGCTGCCGAACGTGACCCCGGCCTTCGACTGGGTGCGGCTGGCACAGCGCATTCCGGTGCGCATCGCCATCGACGAAGTACCCCAGGGCGTGGAACTGATCGCCGGCCGCACCGCCACGGTGACCGTGGACACCGGCCGCCATCCGCACAACGACAAGGCCGGCACTGCGCCGACACAGGCGGGCCTGTGAACACCGCCCTGCCCCGTCTCGGTCTGATCGTTGCGCTGGCCAGCCTGGCGGCCTGCAGGACCGTCGGCCCGGATTACGCCCTGCCGGAAGGCTCGGCCTTCAAGCGCCCGGAGGCCAATGCAGCCTTCATCGATACGCAGAACCCGCAGGTGGCCGCCAACGAGGCGCTGCCCGACCGCTGGTGGTCGCTGTACAACGACCCGGTGCTGGACGGCCTGATCACCCAGGCGCTGCGTGACAACGTCGAGCTCAAGGCCGCCGATGCACATCTGCGTCGTGCCGCGGCGGTGTACGAACAGGCGCTGGACGCCGGTGGCTTCGAGTACGAGGCCGAGGCCGGCGTCAGCCGCGCGCAGCTGTCGGCCGAATCGTTCCTGCAGGAGCACGAGCTGCCGGTGATCAACCTGGCCGATGGCAAGTTCGCGGTCAGCTACCAGTTCGACCTGTTCGGCAAGCTCAAGCGCGGCGCCGAAGCAGCGCGTGCCGACGAGCAGTCGGTCGCTGCTGCGCGCGACCTGGCCCAGGTCAGCGTGGTGGCGCAGGTGGCCGACAGCTACCTGGAGATCTGCCACGCCAACCACGAACTGCACGTGGCCGAGCATTCGCTGCAGCTGCAGCAGCGCAGCCGCACGGTCACCGAGCGCCTGATCGCGGCGGGCCGTGGCACGCCGCCGGAACTGGCCCGCGCCAACGCCCAGGTGGCGCTGCTGGAGGCTGCACTGCCGCCGCTGCATGCGCAGCGCTCGGCGGCCGCCTACTCGCTGGCCGCCCTGCTCGGGAAGACCCCGGGCCAGCTGCCGGCCGGCGTGATCGACTGTGCGCACGCCCCCGGCCTGGCGCAGCCGTTGCCGGTTGGTGATGGCCGCGCGCTGCTGCAGCGCCGCCCGGACGTGCGCCAGGCCGAGCGCAAGCTGGCCTCGGCCACCGCGCGGATTGGTGTGGCCACCGCCGAGCTGTACCCGGACATCCGCCTGGGTGCCTCGCTCGGTGCCGCCGGCCTGCTGGAGGACTTCGGCACGCCGATGACCCAGCAATGGTCGATCGGCCCGCTGATCTCGTGGACGCTGCCGTCGTCAGGCACCCACGCGCGCATCCACGCCGCCGAGGCCGGTGCCGACGCGGCCCTGGCCGAGTTCGACCACACCGTGCTGCAGGCGCTGCGTGAGACCCAGACCGCGCTGGACCGCTATGCACAGGACCTGCGCCGGCTGCAGTCACTGCGCATCGCGCAGGAGCAGGCCGCGCTGGCCGCCGAGCAGAACCGCCGGCTGTACCAGGGTGGCCGTACGCCGTACCTGTCCAGCCTGGATGCCGACCGCAGCCTGGCCACCAGCGATGCCACCCTGGCGGCTGCCGAAGCGCAGGTCTCGCGCGACCAGATCCACCTGTTCCTGGTGTTGGGTGGCGGCTGGCAGGCCACTGCCGCTGCGGCCGGCACCCCGACCGCGGCGAAGTAAGTCATGAACGCGCTTACCGACCGCCAGGCCTGGCTGTTCTCGATCAAGACCTACCTGGCCGCGGTGGCCGCGCTGTACATCGCCATGGCCGGCAACCTGTCGCGCCCGTACTGGGCGATGGGCACGGTGTACATCGTCAGCCAGCCACTACTGGGCCCGACCCGGGCCAAGGGCGTGTACCGCATCGTTGGCACCCTGGTGGCCGGCCTGGCCACCCTGCTGGTGCTGCCGGCGCTGGTGGAAACGCCGCTGGTGCTGAGCGCGGCGATGTCGATCTGGCTGGCCGGCTGCCTGTTCATGGCCCTGCTCAACCGTGGCCCGCGCGGCTATGCCTTCCTGCTGGCCGGCTACACCACCGCCTTCATCGGCTTTCCGGCGGTGACCTCGCCGGAGACCATCTTCGACACGGTGGTGGCACGCAGCGAGGAGATCATCCTCGGCACGGTGGTGGCGGTGCTGTTCGCCTCGCTGCTGTTCCCGGCCTCGGTACGCCCGATGCTGCGCGCCCGCATCGGCAACTGGATGGAGGACGCCGCGCAGTGGTGCCGGCAGATCCTTGAACGTGGCCGCGCGCATGCGCCGCGCAACCGGCTGGCCGCCGACCTGGTGCAGTTCGAGGCGTTGATCGAGTTCCTGCGCCGTGACGATCCGCGCCATGCCGGATCGGCGGTGTCGATGGAGCGGCTGCGCGAGCGCATGCTGCTGCTGTTGCCGGTGCTGTCCTCGATCGCCGACCGCCTGAGCGCACTGCGCAGCCATGGCCAGGCCCTGCCGGAAGGCCTGCCGGAGCTGATCGACGACATCCATGACTGGCTGGACGGGCCCACCAACGCCAGTGAGTACGCCCGCCTGCGCGCACGCATCAGCGCGCTGAAGCCGCAGGTGGACCGCGACCTGCAGCACCTGCAGCTGGCCAGCCTGCTGCTGCGCCTGGAGGAACTGGTGGACCTGTGGCAGGACTGCCGCACCCTGCAGCACGCGATTGACCACGGCACCGCGCCGCTGGACCGCGCGCACTACCGCATCCGCACCGAACGCGTGGCCGCCGACAAGCACGTCGACTACGGCATGGCGCTGTTCTCCGCGCTCAGTGCCGGCGTGGCACTGATGAGCTACTGCGTGCTGTGGATCGCGCTGGGTTGGGAGGGCGGTGGCAACGGCGCGATGATGGCCGCGGTGACCGCCGCGTTCTTCGCCGCGCAGGACGATCCGGCACCGAGCATGGTGTCGTTCCTGGTATGGGCGATGGTCGCCTCGGTGGTGGCCGGCGTGTATCTGTTCGGCGTGTTCCCGGCCGTGCACGACTTCGGCCTGCTGGCGCTGGTGCTGGCGGTGGCGTTCCTGCCGCTGGGGCTGATGCTGCATCACCCCAAGAGCGCGCTGTTCGCACTACCGCTGACAGTGAACCTGGCGGCGCTGCTGAGCCTGCAGAACACCTACAGCGCCAACATCCAGACCTTCCTCAACTCGTCCATCGCGATGTTCATCGGCATTGGCTTTGCGGTGGTGATGACCCGCCTGTTCCGTTCGGTGGGCGCCGAGTGGACCGCGCGCCGGCTGGTGCGGCAGGGCTGGACCACGCTGGCCGAAGCCGCCGAAGGCCGTGGCCAGCAGGACCGCCAGCGCTTCGCCGCACGCATGCTGGACCTGCTGGGCCTGCTCGCGCCGCGCCTGGCAGCAACGCCGGAGGGCAGCGACATCGCCTCGGTGGACATGCTCAATGAAGCGCGCATCGGCCTGAACATCCTGCAGTTGCGCCGCGCCCGGCTGGAACTGCCCGAGCGCAGCCGCGAAGCGGTCGAGCACATCCTGGAAGAGGTCGCCGTGCACTACCGCCGGCAGATCGCTGCGCGCAAGCCGATCGTGGCAGCCGACGCGTTGCGCGAGCGGCTGGATACCTCGCTGGGACGGGTCGGCAGCGTGGCCGCCTGCAAGGCCCGCGACGAGGCGCTGATGGGCCTGATCGGCCTGCGCTTCGCGCTGTTCCCGGAGGCGAAGGCGCTGGCGCCGGGGTGGGCGGACGCCGACGCTGCATCAGCCTGATAATGATCGGTGGCGCCGGGCGATGCCCGGCAGCCTTTCGCCACGGCAGCAGGATGGTTCAATGAGTTACGACATGATGGTGTTCGAGGCCAGTGCCGCCCCACGTGAGGCAACGGCATTCATCGCCTGGTTCGAAAAGCAAACGCAGTGGAACGAACGCCACGAGTACGACGATCCGGCGGTCAGCAGCCCCGCGCTGCGGGCATGGTTCGCGGAGATGGCGCAGGAATTCCCGCCGTTGAACGGCCCATTGAGCAACGACGATGACGATCGTGCCGAAGTGACCGAGTACAGCATCGGTCAGCAGGTGATCTATGGCGCCTTCGCGTACTCGGTGGCCGAGCGCGCGCACGGGCGCGTGCAGGATCTGGCCGAGAAGCACGGCGTGGGCTTCTTCGACGTGAGTGCCGATGAAGCCGCGATCGTGTTCCCGGATGGGCTGGTGTTGATCGCGGAATGACGGGGGCGGCAGGGCTGCGCCCTGCACCTGCCGAATCAACGTCAACGTCAACGGCAAAAGCCTGCATTCCGTGGGTTGGCGGGGTGGGTCCGGTTGCGGGGGACGCTGCAAGTACGTCCCTGTAAGCTCGGTCGCCGCATCCATGTGGCTCACGCCCCCTCAACCGGACCCACCCCGCCTTCGACAGATCTCCACAATCTGTCTGGATGGCATGGCCTGCTCTTGGTAGGTGTCGACCTTGGTCGACACGTAGATCCACGCCATGCGTGGATGAGGGTGCGCGTTGTGATTGGAGGAATTGGAAGGACTGAGGTCAGAACAGCTGGCCCTGCACCGTCGGTTCTTCGATCGGTGTCGATGGCGCTTCGATCACGTCTTCCGCACCCAAGCGCCAAGCCAGACCACCCAGCCGGCTGGCGTGGCGTTTCAATGCGGCCTGCAGCACCTCTGCGCTGCCGGCCACATGCAGTACCTGGCGGGCGCGGGTCAGGCCGGTGTAGACCAGTTCGCGCGACAGCACGCGGCTGTCCTGGCGTGGCAGCTGCAGCCACACTTCATCGAACTCCGAGCCCTGTGCCTTGTGCACGGTCATCGCGAAGGCGCTTTCGTGCGCAGGCAGTGCGGCCGGGTGGAAGGCGCGCGGCTGGTCGACGGTGTCGCCCGGGAACCAGGCCACCATCGCGCCGCTGCCATCGCGCAGGCAGATGCCGATATCGCCGTTGAACAGGCGGTGGCGGTAGCTGTTCTCGGTGACCAGCAGCAGGCGCCCCTGGAAGTAGCCCGGGGTGTTGCCGGCCAGCAATTGTTCGATGCGGCTGTTGAGGCCGCGCGCACCTTGCGGGCCCTCGCGCAGCGCGGTCAGCACGCGCAGGCGCCCGGCCTGCTGCAGGGCAAGCACTGGATCGGCCGCGTCGGCCAACGCGCGCCAGTGGCCCAGCAGGTGCTCGCGCTGGCCGCGCAGTGGATCGGCTTCGCCTTCGTGGAAATGCACGCCGGCCAGTTCACCACTGCGCAGGAGCTGCAGCGCGGTACCGCTGTCGCCCTCGCGCACGGCATGGGCCAGCGGTGCCAGGTCCAGCGCGTCGCTCTGCCGGTAACCTCGCTGCAGCTGCACGCGACGGCCTGCAAAGGCGCGCGGTGTGGCCTGTGGTTGCAGCGTAGCCGGAAGCAGCAGACCCTGCAGTGCCTGCGCATCGTCGGCGCGGGTGCCGATGCCATCACCGCTGGCGCGCAGGATCGCGCTGAGCACGTCGCCGGCCTCGACCGAGGGCAACTGATCGGGGTCGCCAAGCAGGATCAACCGGGTGCCGCTGGCGATCGCGTCGACCAGCTTGGCCATCATCGGCAGATCGATCATCGAGGCTTCGTCGACCACCACCACGTCCACCGGCAACGGGTTGTCGGCGTGGTGGCGGAAGCGCGGCGAATCCGGGATCACGCCGAGCAGGCGATGCAGGGTGGTGCCGGTACTGGGCAATGCCGCGCATAGCGCCGGGTCCACGCCGTTCTCCTGCAGCCTCTGCACGGCAAGGCGCAGGCTCTCGGCCATGCGCTCGGCGGCGCGCCCGGTCGGCGCGGCCAGCGCCACTTCGGGCAACGGCTGGCCAGCGTGACGGGCCTGCGCTGCCAATAGCAGCAGCAGGCGGGCGATGGTGGTGGTCTTACCGGTGCCGGGGCCGCCGGTGACCAGCGCCAGCGGATGGCGCAGGGTCACGCCCGCTGCGCGTGCCTGGTGATCCTCGCTGCCCAGTGCCTGCGGGAACAGCTGCGCGAACAACGGCGCCAACGCCGTCATGTCCGGGGCCGGCAGCGGATGCCGCCGATACGCTGCAGACCGGCCGCCAACTGACGCTCGTACTCGCGGTAGCGGCGCAGGTAGAGCAGGCCGTTTTCCAGCACCAGCGGTGCATCCTCGGCGATGGCCTCGGCGTGCTCCGGCGTCGCTACCCACGGCGATGCACACAACTGTGCCAACCAGTCCTGCGCGGCAGGCCACTCGGGCACGCCTTCCAGCAACCGCTGTGGTTGCGCAGGGTCGAACGCGGCGTGGCCCTGCGACACCGCCAGCGAGGCCAGCGCCGCCGCCAGCGCCACGCTTTCCGGCGTGTCGCCGCGCAGCCGCATCAGGCTGGTCGCCAACGCATGGTCGAGGGTGCGCAGCTGGCCCTTCTGGTGCAGTTCCTTCAACAGGCTCATGCGCTGGCTCCACGGGCACGCGCGGCCAGTTCGGCCTGGGCCTGTTCGCCACCGGCGAACAGTGCGTCCAGCGCATCGACCAGCGCCAACGGGAAACGATCCACATGCACGCCGTTGCCAGCGGCATCCAGGCCGCGGCAGAACAGGTAGCGGATGCCGCCCATGTCACGGTCGTAGTCGTAGGCCGCGCCCAGGCGGAAGCGCAGCCAGCGGTGCAGGGCCACGGTGTAGATCAGCGCCTGCAGGTCGTACTCGCTGTGGCGCATGGCAATGGCCAGCAGATCCGGGCTGTAGCCCGGCAGGCGGTTGGACTTGTAGTCGAGCACGTACCAGCGCCCGTCGCGCACGTAGGTCAGGTCGATCATGCCGGTCATCAGCCCTTCCAGCCGACGGCGCTGGCCGAAGCCTCGACGACCACTGGAAACGCCATGCGCATGCAGCACCTGCAGCAGCGCCGGCACCGTGGTCGGCTCGATGGCGAAATGGAAGTCGATTTCCGCGCGGCGTTCACCTTCGCCGAGGCTGTGCAGCGCACCGCCTTCGGGCAGCGGCACGGTGAGCGTGTGACCGACCAGCGGCACCAGCACGGCCACGCCATCGTCCAGGTCGACATCGGCATAGCCTTCGTCGTGCAGCGCCTTGCGCAGTATCTCGGCCTGCCCCTCAGGGGCTTCCATGCCCGGCTGCCAGTCACCCCATGCGGCGAAGTCGACGTTCTCCATCGCCTCGTGCAGCACGTTGCCGAAACGGCTGCCCATGAAGCGCGGATCGATCGGCGCGCTGTCTTCGGCGGCAGCGGCGGGTTCGGGCAGCGCCGGTTCCAGCGGCAGTTCCGGGCCGGCTGGTTCATCAGCCGCCGGTGCTGGCAGTTCGGTGGCCGCCGCTTCGATGTCGTCGCCAGCGCCAGCATCGGCATGGGCCAGCTGGGTGAAGCTGTAGACCCACCAGTCGTGCGGCACGCGCCGGGTCAGTGCACGTACCGCCGGTAGATCACCTTCCACTTCGGCGGCCAACTGCGGCAGCGCGGTCGGTGCCTCACTGTCATCGATGTGCACATCGGCGTGCACGCGCAGCGCCTGCAGGTCACCCAGCAGCGGCGCCAGACGTGTCCTGCCGAGCCCGGCCAGATCACCCACGGCGATCCACAGCGCATGCTCGGCGCGGGTCAGTCCCACATACAGCAGGCGCGCGTCCTCGGCGCGCTGCTCGCGCTCACGTTGGCTGCTGGCCGCTTCCCAGGCCTCGTCCTTGCCCAGCTTCCAGTGCAGCTGGCGCTGGCCGCCCACATGCACCGTACAGTGCGAGGCGGTGTTCGGCGCACCGCCGTCGATCCCGACGAACGGCAGGAACACCAGCGGATACTCCAGGCCCTTGCTCTTGTGCAGGGTGATGATCTGCACGCGGCGCGCATCCGATTCCAGGCGCAGCAGCTGCTGCTCGTCATCCTGGTCGGCGCTGGCCATCTGCCCCTGCAGCCAGTCCAGCAGGCCATGCATGCCCAACGCCTGCGCCGAAGCTTCCTGCAGCAGTTCACCCAGCTGCAGGTAGTTGGTCAGGCGGCGCTCGCCGTCAATCAGCGCCAGCAGGCGTTCGCCCTGCGCGGCACAGACATCGGCGATCACCGCGAACGGCCCACCGCGCTGCCAGCGCTCGCGCCAGTGCAGCAGCTGCGCCTGGAACCCGCGTTGCAGGTCGCCCTCGCGCTCCATCGCGGCGATCGCACTTGCGCGCTGGCCGAGCAGTACCGTGGCCAGCGCTGCACGCAGGCGGCCTTCGTCGGCCGGTTGCAACAGTGCCAACAGCAGCGCACGGAGGTCACGCGTTTCCGGGGTGGAGAACAGGCTCTGCTTGCCGGCTGCCACTGCCGGAATGCCCACCGCGGCCAGCGCGCGCTGTACCAGGGTGGCCTCGCGATGCGAGCGCACCAGCACCGCGATATCACCGGGTTGCACCGGGCGCCCACGCAACACGGCATTGCCCGCACGCGCCTCGACCAGGATCTGGTGAATCGCGGCCACGCAGGCCTGGGTCGCTGCATCGCGCGAGGCATCGGCGCTCATTGCCTTGTCGCCGCCACTGCGCAGCACGCGCAGGGTGAGTGCCTTGGCGGCCTGGCCGTCGCGCAGGTAGTCCGCATCGCTACGCACGCCACCGGGCCGCACCGGCTCGAACTGGATGTCGCGTTCGAGGAAGGCGTCTTCGCCACCGTTGTCATACAGCGTCTGCAACGCGCGCAGCACAGACGGTCGCGAGCGGAAGTTCTGGTCCAGCACCGGCGCCTGCTGCGCCACCTGCTTGGCCTTCAGGTAGGTGTGGATATCACCGCCGCGGAAACCGTAGATCGCCTGCTTGGGGTCACCGATCAGGAACAGCGCCGGCGCCAGGCCCAGCTCGCGCACCTCCGGCGAATCACCGAACACGGTGTGGAAGATGCCCCACTGGCGGTCGTCGGTATCCTGGAACTCATCGACCAGCGCGATGCGGTACTGCGCGCGCAGCTGCCTGACCAGCGTCAGTCGCTGCGGGCCTTCCAGGGCGAGCGCTACGCCATCGATCAGATCGTCGTAGGTCTGTACCCGGCGTGTACGCTTCAGCGCCTGCAGGCGCTGCGTGGCTTCGGCGCGAAGCGTGTGCAGGAAATTCAGCGCGGTACCACGCAACCAGGCATCGCGTTCGGCCAGCAGCGCGACATAGCGCGACAACGGCGCCTGCAATGGCGAGGACGGCGTGCGATCCAGGAATTTCTTGTTGGTCTTGTCGGCCAGCACCTCCGGCAACAGTGCCGGCAGGCGTTCGCTGGCCAGCAGCTCGCGCGGGTCGCCGCGCTCGGCCCAGGCCAGCAACTGCCGGCCCAGCGGGTGCAGCCAGCCGAGCTTGTAGGACACGCCGTTGATCCACTTGTTGTCGACGGCATCGCAGAGGTCGATGAAGAACTGCTCGCCATGCTCGCGCACGCTTGCCGAGAGTGCTTCCGCCGCGCGCTGCAATGCCGGGTGTGGGTCGGCCAGCGCCACCGGCTGCGGCAACGGATGCAGCGGCGGCGTGCCGAGCAGCGCGCGCAGATCGGCGGCCAGCGCGTCCGGGGTGGACCACAGCCAGGTCAGCGGTTCCAGCGTGGCCGGGTCGTTGGCATGCACGCGCCACAGATCGGCCGCGAGCTCCTCCAGCAGTTCACGATCGCTGGCCAGCAGTTCCGGCGGATCAAAGGTGTGGCCGCTTTCCAGCGCATGCTCGCGCAGCACCCGGGTGCAGAAGCCGTGGATGGTGAAGATGGACGCCAGGTCGATCTCATCGGCGGCCACCTGCAGGCGGCGTTTCAGCGCAGCGGCGCTCTCGGTGCCACCGTGCAGATGGCGCTGCAGCACTTCGCGGGTCAATCGCACATCCGGTGCTTCACCGTCGGCCGGCTCCAGGTCGACCAGGCGCGCGGCCAGCGCCAGGCGCTCGCGGATGCGCTTGCGCAGTTCCTGGGTGGCGGCATCGGTGAAGGTCACCGCCAGGATCTGGCCGATGCGCAGGCCCTGCTCCACCACCAGGCGGGTGAACAACGTGGCCAGGGTGAAGGTCTTGCCGGTGCCGGCGCTGGCTTCGATCAGCCGGATGCCCTCCAGCGGCAGCGCCAGATAGGGATCGCGGCTGAGGGATTCGCTGCCGTCTTCGGTGATGGCGGTGTTCATGCGCTGCCCTCCTGGCGTGCTTCGGTGCCGAGAGCGCGGCCTTCGCGCACCGCGCTGAAGACCACCTGGCTGTTGCGCAGCAGGTCGGCGTAGCTGGCATCGGTAGCGAACGGGTCGGCACCCCGCAGCAGCAGCTGCCAGGCGTCGCTGCTGGATTCACCCCAGGTGCGGTCGCTGCCGTGCCACTGCTTCCAGCCTTCGCTGCGCTGCTTTTCTGCCGGCGCGTTGTACAGCACCCAGCCGGTGTACGGGGCAAAGCGCAGCGGCTCGCGCAGGCCACGCTGGCGCAGCTGCAGCAGCGCACGCAGCGCCGCACGTGCAGCGGGAACGCTCAGTGCCGGCAGTACATGCGGGCCGGGACCGGCGTCGCCGCCATCGTGGAACTGCACAAGCGGCAGCGCATCGCCCGCAGCGTTCGCCAGCAGCCAGTCCAGGCCGTGGCGGATCACTGCATTGCCATTGAGCGTGCCCGCACGCAGGCGCACCAGCCCTTCCGGATGCCGATCGGCGACGCGGCCATGCAGGCGCACGCCATCAATCTCCACTTCGTAGCGACGGCTTTCCAGCGGTTCGCCCTGCATCCAGCCCAGCAACGCACTGGCATACGGGCGGGTCTTCAATTGTTCCACCTCGAACTGGCGCTCGCCCAATGGGCCGGACGGCAGCAGGCCGCGCGCGCGCAGCCGCGGGTACAACGGCTCGGTATCGCCGCTGAGCGTGGCACGTACCACCGCGGCCTGCACGCTGCGCTTTTCCGGCCCGCGCGAGGACAGCACCAGCGGTTCCAGGTCATCGACTTCCTCGACGTCGTCGACCAGGCGCAGGCCCAGCGACTGTGCGAGGAACTGCCCGGCCGGGTCGCACAGGAAGCGGCGCAGGGTATCGAGCGCGACTTCGTCTTCCACCGCATCGTCGAGCGGCGGCGGCAACGAAGCATCGAACCACGGCTGCAGGCCACCGCGCTGGCCGGTGAGGCGACCGGCGGCCGGATGCCACTGGCGGCGATAGCTGAAACGGCGTGGATCACCATCGCCGAACGCCGCCGGTGAGAACGGCTGCAGGGCATGACGCACGGTGAAGTCACGGACCGCTGCAGGCGGATCGAGGTGATACGCGGCGGCGGCATCGATCAGTTCGCTGACCAGCACCGACGGTTCGCGCACGCTGCCATCGCGCGGATCGGCGCCGAGATAGCTGAGATAGAACACCTCCTGCGCGGCGGCAAACAGCTGCAGGAACAGGAAGCGATCATCCTCGCGGGTGGAGCGGTCGCCCGGACGGCGGCGCGGCGTGTCCAGCTCGGCGGTGAGCTGGTTGAGACCGGCCGCCGGGTCGCGGCGCGGGAAATCGCCATCATTGAGGCCCAGCACGCAGATCACCCGGAACGGCAGCAGGCGCATCGGCACCATGCGGCCGAAGCTGATGCCACCGGTCAGCAGCGGTGCGCGTGTATCGGCCTCGCCCAGCGCGCCGGCGAAGTGCGAACGCACCACCTCCGGCGGCACGCCGTCTTCGAAACCGGCCTTGGCGGCATCGTCGGCGAACTGGTTGAGCAGCTTGCGCAGCCGCTCCAGCGCGCGCTGGCTGTTGGGCGAGGTGGGCGCGGTTGGCAGCAGCGCATCCAGCAGCGACAGCAGGCGTTGCCGCCACTGCGCCGGGGTCAGCAGTTCGCCCAGGCGGCGCTGGTAGATGGCCAGCACGCGCAGCAGGCGCAGCAGCCGGTCCAGCGCATCCAACGCGCCGCCTTCCAGTTCGATCCACGGCGCCACCCCGGCCAGGTCGGCCTCGCTACCGGTGGCATGACCGAGTACCAGGCGATCCAGGGCGAACTGCCAGGTGTAGGCGTCGTCGGCCGGTGCCTGGTGCTGGTTGCGGTGTTTCGCGTCCAGGCCCCAACGTGCGCCGGCCTGCTGCAGCCAGCCATGCAGGCGGTCGAAATCCACCGCTTCCAGCCCGGCCGCTTCGGCCAGCGGCGCGCTGGCCAGCAGGTCCAGCACTTCGTTCAAGCCAAAGCGCGAGACTGGCAGGCCCAGCAGATGCACGAACACATCGGCCAACGGCTCGCCTGCCAGTGGACTGCTGTCGGCCAGCGCATACGGAATGTGCTCCTCCTCGCCGCCACGACCGCCGAACACCGCTTCCAGGTACGGCACATAGGGATCGATGTCCGGCGCCAGCACCGCGATCTCGCGCGCCTGCAGCGGCGGGTCGAAGCGCGGGTCCTGCAGCAGGCTGCGCAGCTGGTCGTGCAGTACCTGCAGCTCGCGCAGGCGGGTATGGCAGGCATGCACCTGCAAGCTGGGATCGTCGCTGCGCAGAGCCTCGCGCACCTCACCCGAGGGCAATGCGCGACGGTGGAACAGGTCACGCTGCAGGCGATGCAGCAGGCTGTCGGACAGGCCGCCTTCGTCCAGCGTCGGCCGGGTGTCCTCCTCCGGATCGGAATAGGCGGCGATCTCGCCGGACGGGTGCACCACCTCGTAACTGCCCAGCACCGCCATGAAATCGCGGCCAGCCGCACCCCAGGCTTCCAGCAGGCGGTTCTCGCCGGCCGCTTCACCGAAGGGATCGGGCGCGCCGCTGCGCAGGCGCTCGGCCAGCGTCTGCAGGTCGCCCCAGTACGACTGCACCGGGGTAGGCATATAGAAATGCAGCTCGCCTACCCGCGCCTGGGTGGCCATCACCCGCAGCACGTCGGGCGAGATGTTGAGCGTCGCGAACGCAGACATGCGCGGCGGCAAGCCCTGCGGCAGCGGCTGGCCGGCGCCTTCGAAGCGGTCCAGGTACTCCTGGATGCGGCGGGCGCGGTAGTCGTGGCCACGGGTGATGGTGCGCCACAGGATCGCCTGCGGGTCGGCCGGATCGGCGCCGGCCGCCCAGCGCAGCAGCCAGTCGCGCCGCCAGGCCTGGTATTTCTCGAACACCGAGGCCAACTCGCCGGCCAGCGCCCACGGCTTCAACGCGTCATCGCCGGCAAGATAGGACTGCAGCGCGCGCATCGGTGGCTGCGCCAGCAGATGCGGGTCGCGCAGTGCCTGGTACAGCTTCCAGTGCAGGCCGGCCGCGTCCAGATCGTCCTGCTCACCGCTGACGTTGGCCTTCAGCGCCCGGGCCACGAACTCGCCTGGAGTCAGGAATTCGAGGTTGGCGGCGACGCCGAACTCCGCGGCCAGTGTCGCTTGCAGCCAGCGCCGCATCGCCACCTGCGGGATCAGCACCACTTCCGGCGCCAGCAGCGGCTGGCCCGAAACCGGCGCACGCACGTTGCGTGCCAGCAGCGCGGCCAGCACGTCCAGGGAGTTGGAATGGTAGAGGCGGAAATCGCTGCCTGGGTCACTCATCATGCACAGTGTGCAGGACGGCAGGCAGTATTCAATGGTCAACCCATCGCCGGTACGGATTGTTCCGGGCTTCCGGCCGATTGTCCCGGCCTACGCGAGGCCTTGCCGTGCAACAATACTGGACCGTCCAGTCTGCTTATGTTCAGCCGGCGGGCCCGATCCTTCGATGTCTAAAAAACGTTAATGGTGCCCATGTCGGCTTCCGCCTCCAGTCTGGTGCAGTTATCCAACGTCCGCATCGACCGGAGCGGGCGCACGATTCTGCGCGACGTGTCGCTGCAGGTGCCCAAGGGCAGCATCACCGCTGTGCTCGGTCCGTCCGGCAGCGGCAAGTCGACGCTGCTGGCGGCGCTGACCGGCGAACTGCGCCCGGTCGCCGGCGAAGTCACCCTGTTCGGCAAGCCGATCCCGCATGACAGCGGCGCGCTGCTGGAAATGCGCAAGAGCGTGGGCGTGCTGCTGCAGGGCAACGGCCTGCTGACTGACCTCACCGTGGCCGAGAACGTCGCCCTGCCGCTGCGCACGCACACCCGCCTGCCCACCGCCGTGCTGCGCCGCCTGGTGCAGATGAAGCTGCATGCGGTGGGCCTGCTGGCCGCCGCCGATGCCTGGCCGCGCGAGCTGTCCGGTGGCATGGCGCGCCGCGTGGCGCTGGCCCGTGCACTGGCGCTGGACCCGCCGTTGATGATCTACGACGAGCCGCTGACCGGGCTGGACCCGATCGCCTCGGGCGTGATCATGAGCCTGATCCAGCGCCTCAACCACAGCCTGGGCCTGACCAGCATCATCGTCAGCCACCACGTGCACGAGACCCTGCCGATCTGCGACCAGGTGATCGCAATCGCCAATGGCGGCATCGTGTTCCAGGGCACGCCCGAGGCACTGCAGTCCAGCCAGGACCCGCTGTTGCGGCAGTTCCTGCACGGCCAGCCCGATGGCCCGATTCCGTTCGATGCCGCACCACGCGCGAGGGTTGCCTGATGCCGTTCGTCCAAGCCACCCGCTCGCTTGGCCGCGCCGGCCTGTTCTCGCTGACCGTGCTGCGCGGTTCGCTGCCCACGCGTGACTTCCTGGCCGAGCTGACCCGCGAAATCTACAAGATCGGCGCGCGCTCGCTGCCGATCATCGCCGTGGGCGGTGCCTTCGTCGGCCTGGTGCTGACCCTGCAGGGCTACCGCACGCTGACCACCTTCGGTGCGGCCGACGCGCTGTCGACCCTCCTCGGCCTGTCGCTGTACCGCGAGCTGGCGCCGGTGCTGACAGCGCTGCTGTTCATCGGCCGCGCCGGCAGTTCGATCGCCGCCGAACTGGGCCTGATGCGTGCCACCGACCAGATCAAGGCGCTGGAGCTGATGGCGATCGATCCGGTGGCCAAGGCGGTGGCGCCACGTTTCTGGGCGGCGGTGCTGACCGTGCCGTTGCTGACCGGCATCTTCTGTTCGCTGGCGATCAGCGCCAGCTACTTCGAAGCCGTGCACGTGCTGGGCCTGGACAACGGCGTGTTCTGGTCGGCGCTGCGCAACAGCGTGGACTTCTGGGATGACTTCGGCGTGGCAATGCTGAAGTCGGCGATCTTCGGCGGCACTGCCGCGCTGGTCGCCGCCTACGTAGGTTTCCATGCCGAGCCGACCATTGAAGGCACTTCGGTGGCGACCACCCGTGCGGTGGTCAACGCCTCGCTGCTGGTACTGATGTTCAACTTCGTGCTGTCGGCAATGTTGTTCACCTAACCCTTCCACCGGCGGTGCGCAGGCGCGCGCGGCCACAACGACTCGATCAGGTAATCCACATGGCCATCCGCGGTCCCAGACTCGAATTCTCCGTCGGCGCTTTCCTGCTGCTGGCCCTGGCCTCGCTGATGGTGCTGGCCGTGGCCTCGACCAACCAGCGCTGGAGCTGGGGCAGTGAAGGCTATGACCTGAAAGCGCGCTTCTCCCAGGTCGGCCAGCTGCGCAAGCAGGCGCCGGTGAAGATCGGCGGCGTCACCGTCGGCCAGGTCGCCTCCATCGACCTGGACCCGGTGAAGTTCGAATCGATCGTGACCCTGCGCATGGACAGCAAGGTCAAGGACCTGCCGGCAGACACCTCGGCCGGCATCTTCACCAGTGGTTTGCTCGGCGAGAGCTATATCGGTCTGCAGCCGGGCGGTGATCCGGACGTGCTGAAGGCCGGCGACGAGATCGTCTTCACCCAGCCGGCAGTGGATCTGATCCAGCTGGTCGGCAAGTACATGTTCAGTGGCGGTGCCGGTGGCGGCGCTGCTCAGAAGCCCAACGATGGCGCGCAGGCGCCTGCAACGGAACCGCAACCATGAAGATGAAACTGATCCCGGCCCTGCTCGCCTCGGCGCTGCTGGCGGCCACTCCGTTCCTCGCCCAGGCACAGGCCGCCGCTCCCGCCGCTGCCGCGACGCAGGGCCAGGCCGGCAAGGTGGTGATCGATGCCAGCAGCCGCATCCTGTCCACGCTGCAGCAGCGCAAGAGCGAGTTCACCAGCAACCCGGCCAGCCTGCGCAGCTACATCGACAGCGAGCTGACCCGTACCTTCGACCGCGACTATGCCGCGCGCCTGGTGCTGGGCCCGCACGCCCGCGGTGCCTCCGACGCCGACATCAAGCTGTTCGCCGATGCCATGGCCGACAGCCTGATGCAGCGCTACGGCTCGACCCTGCTCAACATCCAGGGCAAGCCGAGCTTCCGCCTGAAGGGCGAGAGCCCGCTGCCGGGCAACCGCGGCGTGCGCGTGAGCACCGAGCTGGTGCGCGCCGGCAACGAACCGACCCCGGTCGAGTACTGGATGCGCAACGTGAACGGCCAGTGGAAGATCTTCGACGTCAACATCGAAGGCATCTCCTACGTGCAGACCTTCCGCAACCAGTTCGACACCCCGCTGCGTCAGAAGGGCATCAAGCAGGTGGCGACCGAGCTGCACAGCGGCAGCATGCAGGCCGGACCCGCGGGCAATGGCAAGTAACGCACTGGCGCTGCTGGAAGGCGACACCCTGCGCCTGCGCGGGGTGCTCGACCGTGCTGCGGTGATTGCGCTGTGGCCACAGCTGCAGTCGCTGCCGGCCCAGCTGGCACGCCTGGAACTGAGCGAGGTCGAGCGCGTGGACAGCGCCGGCCTGGCCCTGCTGGCCGAGCTGGCCGCACGTGCGGGCAAGGCCGGCCATCCGCTGGCGATCTCTGGTGCACCGGCGGGTTACAACGAGCTGAGCGCGGCCTACCGGCTGTCGCCCGACCTGGATTTCAACGCTACTTCTGCTGCGAGCTGACATGAACGTCGTACGCACTCTCCCCCTGATCGTCCTGGCCACCGCCCTGACCGCCTGTGCCGGCAAGCCCGCACGCAGCGATGCGCCGGCAGCCAGCACCGTGGTCCCGGCCAGTACCATCGCCGAGGCCCCTGCCCCCACCGCCGATTCCGCTACGGTCGATACCGCACCGGCAGCGGCCGTGGTTGCCGCACCTGCGCCGGCCACGCCGCCATCGGCACCGGCCCGCAGCGCCGACACCGATGCGGCCAGGGCCGCAGCGGCGACCGCCCCCGGCGGTGATGACGACTTCGATGCCCTCTATGGCGGTGCCGGCAACACCGGCAGCGCGGCGGCCTACGATCCGTGGGAACCGTTCAACCGCAAGGTGCACACGTTCAACAACGCGGTCGACCGCGGTATCGCCCGTCCGCTGGCTACGGCCTATACCCACGTGGTGCCGCGCTTCGCGCGTACCGGCGTCAGCAACTTCTTCAGCAACCTGCGCGCGCCGGTGACCATCACCAACCAGCTGCTGCAGGGCCGCGGTGCCGATGCATGGGACAGCCTGGGCCGCTTCCTGATGAACAGCACGCTGGGTATTGGTGGCCTGTTCGATCCGGCCAGCAAGGCGATGGTGCCGCGTCGCAACGAAGACTTCGGCCAGACCCTGGGCGTCTGGGGTTGGCGGCGTTCGCGCTACGTGGAACTGCCGTTCTTCGGCCCGCGTACCGTGCGCGATGTGTTCGGCCTGGCCGGTGACATTCCACTGTCGCCGATCCGCCGCATCGAAGAGGACAAGGTCCGCATCGGCCTGCAGGGCCTGCAGCTGGTCGATACCCGCGCACAGCTGCTGGCGATCGACGACCTGCGCGACACCGCCGTGGACGAGTACTCGCTGGTCCGCGATGCGTGGATGCAGCGCCGCAACTACCAGATCGAGAACGATCTGCGCAGCAAGCGTGACCGTGGCCACGACGACGCCAATTCGCCGATCCCGGTCGATGCGATGCCGATGCCGCAGTGGACGCACTGAGTCCTTTCGGCGACACATGAAAAACCCCGCCTCGGCGGGGTCTTTCTTTTCCGGTAGGTGCCAACCCGGGTTGGCACGCTTTCCTCAGGCCGCCAGCGCGGCCTCGATGGCTTCGCGCAGGCGCGCGTCATCGGCAGCCACGTCCGGGGCAAAGCGCGCGATGACCTTGCCGTCGCGGCCAACCAGGAACTTCTCGAAGTTCCACAGCACCGCCGGTGCTGCGTGGATCGGGATCTCCTTGCTCGCCAGGCGCTCACGCAGCGGGCCTTCACCGATCGACTGCGGCTGGGCGGCGGTCAGCTGCTGGTACAGCGGGTGGGTGTCGTCACCAGCCACGCTGATCTTGGAGAACATCGGGAAGCTGACGTCATAGGTGAGCTGGCAGAACTGCTGGATCTCCGCCTCGCTGCCCGGCTCCTGGCCGAGGAAGTTGTTGGCGGGGAAGCCCAGCACTTCCAGGCCCTGCGCGTGCTTTTCCGCATACAGCGCCTGCAGACCTTCGTACTGCGGGGTCAGGCCGCATTTGGAGGCGACGTTGACCAGCAGCAGCACCTTGCCCTGGTAGTCGGCAAGCGAGGACGGCTGGCCGTCGATGGTGGTGAGGGAAATGTCCTGGATCGAGGTGCTCACGCGGGGGCTCCGGCAACAGCGGGGAATGGCCGACCAGCATAGCGCCGCGCGCGCTGTTGTAGCGCCGAGCATGGGCTCGGCTCTACAGGGCATCTTCAGTCAACGCAGATCGTGCCCTGCGCCTTGCCGTCATCAATGCGCTGGCGGCAGCCGAAGGTCTGGCTGGCATCGCGTTGGCAGGTACCTGTAGCGGGGCTGCCGGCAGCCACCTCGCCCGTGGCCAGGCACTGGCCGCTGCAGTCACTCTTGCGACTGCAGACCTTGCCGGCGTCGGCATAGGGAATCACGCACTGCTCGCGCTGCAGCCGGCCAAGCCGCTGCAGGGTGCCGCCGGCTGCCTGGCAGTCGACGTCACGCGCTTCGCGGTACGCCTCGGCTGCTTCAGGGCTGGTAGCTGCAGCAGGTGCCGCCGCCGTATCGGCGGCCGGTGGTGCGCTGCTGCAGGCGACAAGCAGCGCGGTCACGACAAGGCTGGTGAAGCGGCGCAGGCGCATGACGATACCTGATCGAAGCGGACAGGCCGCCAGCATACGCATCGGCGATGCAGGCGGCGTGTCAGCGTGGCTCAGGTCTCGTCCCGGTCGCCTTCACTGCCTTCGTCCTCGCCCGCCGCGTCACCCTCAGCCAGGTCGCCGAGCAGCGACTGCGCCTGTTCGGACGCCAGCGACTCCACGCCACGCAGGCGCCGTTCGATGGTGCGGGTCTTGCGGCTGGCCTCGCCGATGCTTCGACCCACCGTGGTGATCTGCTTCTCGGCCTTTTCCAGGATGCCGGCGAACTTGCCGAACTCACTCTTCACCGCACCCAGCAGGCTCCACACCTCGCTGGAACGCTGCTCGATGGCCAGCGTGCGGAAGCCCATCTGCAGGCTGTTGAGCAGCGCGGTGACCGTGGTCGGGCCGGCCACCACCACGCGGTGCTCCCGCTGCAGCAGGTCGACCAGGCCCGGGCGCCGGATCACCTCCGCATACAGGCCCTCGGTGGGCAGGAACATCACCGCGAAGTCGGTGGTGTGCGGCGGCACGATGTACTTGTCGCAGATCGACTTGGCCTGCACGCGTACCGCGCGTTCAAGCTGGATGCCCTGCAGGCGCACACCCTCGGCGTCACCCTGTTCCTGCGCGTCCAGCAGGCGCTCGTAGTCCTCGCGCGGGAACTTGGAGTCGATCGGCAGCCACACCGGCGTGTCGTCGTTGCTGCGGCCCGGCAGGCGCACGGCGATATCGACCATCTCGCCACTCTCCGGGCGCACCTTCACCGCACGCGCGTACTGCTCCTGGGTGAGCGTCTGCTCGAGGATGTTCTCCAGCTGCACTTCACCCCAGCTGCCGCGGTTCTTGACGTTGGTCAGCACGCGCTTGAGGTCGCCGACGCCGGTGGCCAGCTGCTGCATTTCGCCGAGGCCACGCTGCACCTGCTCCAGGCGCTCGGAGACCAGCTTGAAGGAATTGCCCAGCCGCGTTTCCAGCGTCGACTGCAGCTTCTCGTCCACGGTGTGGCGCATCTGCTCCAGCTTCTGCGCGTTGTCGTTCTGCAGCGCGCGCAGCTGTTCTTCCAGCGTCGTGCGCATCTCGGCGATGCGCTGCTCGTTGCGCTGGGTCAGTTCCTGCAGGCGCAGGCCAAGGCTTTCGGTCAGCCGCTGCTGCGACTGCGCGCCCTCCTCGCGGCCCTTGCGTGCATCGTCCACCAGGGTCTGGCGCAGCGCGCCGAGCTGGGTATCGGTACGCCCGGTGAGCTCCTGCAGCTGCTGGCCAAACGCATGGATGCGGGCTTCCTGCTGCTGCCCGAAGGTCTCCAGCTGGCCGCGCAGTTCCTGCAGCCGCTGCCCCATCAAGGCAGCCCCACGCTGCTGGCTCTCGGCCGCTTCGGCGCGCGCCTTGCGGGCATCTTCGCCCAGTGCTTCGCGCAGCAGATCCAGGCGCTGATCGGTGCGGGTGGACAGATCGGTCAGCGCGCGGGCGAAGCCATCGAGCTGTTCGCGCAGCTCGCTGCGCCCGGCGCGCGCCTCCTCGCGGACTGCCTGTTCCAGGCGGTCATGCGGCGGGCGGCGCAGCAGGGCGACCAGCTGCAGGATGAGCACGGCCAATAGAAGGCCGCCAATGAGCAGATATTCGGTTTGCATGGGGCAAGTGTAGGCTGGCCGAGTCTCAGCTGCTGCGTCAGGACCATGCTCGCTCTGTACGGAAAGCCCACCTCCATCAACGTGCGCAAGGTGCTGTGGCTGTGCGCCGGCCTGGATCTGCCGCTGCACCACGAACCGGCACCCCCACCGGAGCTGCTGGCCGCGCTGAACCCCAACCGGCAGGTGCCGGTGCTGCGCGATGGCGACTTCGTGCTGTGGGAATCCAACAGCATCTGCCGCTACCTGGCCGCGCGCGCCGGTCGCGAGGATCTGCTGCCCACCACGCTGCATGAGCGTGCGCAGGTGGAGCAATGGATGGACTGGCAGGCCAGCGATCTCAACAGTGCCTGGCGCCATGTATTCATGGCGCGCGTACGGCAGCACCCGGACTATCTGGACGATGCCCGCGCCGAGGCCAGCCTGGCGCAGTGGAACCGGCTGATGGGTGTGCTTGATGAACAGCTGGCCGCTACCGATGGCTATGTGGCGGGCAGCACCTTCACCCTTGCCGACATCGTGCTGGGGCTGCCGACCCAACGCTGGCGCGGCACACCCGGCAGCAAACCGGCGCTGCCACACCTCGCAGCATGGTTCGAACGCCTGCGGCAGCAGCCGGGTTTCGCCGACCACGTCGACAACGGCGTGGCCTGAGCAGTGGCTCCCGCAGCTGTTGGCAGGTGTCGACCTTGGTCGACACGGTAGATTCACCCCATGCGTGGATGAAGCGCTGTAGAGCCGGGCCTATGCTCGGCTGACGCCCACGCGCGAACGGCAGCCGAGCGTGGGCTCGGCTCTACAGACAGCGTCTGCTCCTACCAGCCTTCCAGCACGATCTTGCCCTTGGCGCGGTGGCTCTCCAGCAGCGCATGGGCACGGCGCAGGTTGGCCGCGTCGATGCGTCCGAAGTGCTCGCCCAGGGTGGTCTGCAGCACGCCCGTGTCGATCAGCTCGGCCACCCGGTTCAACAGGTCATGCTGGCGCTGCATGTCGGCGGTGCGGTACAGCGGCCGGGTGAACATCGATTCCCAGTGCAGTGACAACGCCTTGCGCTTGAGCGCCATCACATCGACCTGGCCGGGATCATCGATCAGGCCCAGCTGGCCCTGCGGCGCCAGCAGCTCGACGATCTGCGTGTAGTGCTGGTCGGAATGGGTCAGGCTGGCCACGTGCTGCACCTCGCTGATGCCCAGCCGCGCTAGGCCTTCGGCCAGCGGCAGGCTGTGGTCGATCACGTGGTGTGCGCCCATTGCGTACGCCCAGTCCTGGGTATCCGGACGCGAGGCTGTGCCGATCACGGTCAGCTTGGTCAGCTTCCGCGCCAGCTGCACCAGGATCGAACCGACACCGCCGGCAGCGCCGATCACCAGCAGGGTCTGGCCTTCGCCGCCACCCTCGGCAATGCGCAGGCGGTCGAACAGCAGCTCCCAGGCAGTGATTGCGGTCAGCGGCAACGCGGCGGCGGCCGCATCATCAAGGCTGGCCGGCTTGCGCCCGACGCTGCGCTCGTCCACCAGCTGGTACTCGGCATTGCTGCCCGGGCGGTCAATGACGCCGGCGTAGTAGACCGCATCGCCAGGCTGGAACAGGGTCACCTCGCTGCCCACCGCGTCGACGATGCCGACTGCATCCCAGCCCAGCACGCGTGGGCCATCGGTGGCCACGCCGCGGCGGACCTTGGTGTCGACCGGGTTCACCGCCACCGCGCGTACTGCCACGCGGAGGTCACGCGGCCCGGGCTGCGGCAGCTCCAGTTCGATGTCGATCAGGGCCCGGGCATCATCGATCGGCAGGCCGGCTTGGGTGTAGGCAATGGCGCGCATGGCAGCGGTCCAGTGGGGAAGGAGGCGACAGGTTGCGCCGCGCGCGCTGCCGCAGAAAGGCGCAGAATCGGGCAGCACTTTCACTCCGGCAATGAAAATGATCCGCTTCGACGATCTGCAGCTGTTCGTCCGCACTGCCGCGCTGGGCAGCTTCTCGCAGGCGGCCCGCGAGGCCGACCTGCTGCCGGGGCAGGTTGCCGCGGCAGTGGCGCGGCTGGAACGCGAGCTGGACCTGCGCCTGTTCGTGCGCACCACCCGCAGCCTGCGCCTGACCGGCGAGGGCGCGCTCTACCTGCCGTACGCGCAGGAGGTGCTGGCCACCCTGCGCGAGGGTCAGGCGCGCGTGCAGGGCGAGGACACCGAGCTGCACGGCACCCTGCAGCTCTCGGCTCCTTCGGACTTCGGCCGCAACCTGCTGCTGCCCTGGCTGAGCGCCTTCCGCGCCGCGCACCCGCGGCTGCGCCTGCACCTGCGCTTGTCCGACGAAGTGGCTGATGTGTTCCGCGACCCGGTCGACGTGGCCATCCGCATCGGCCACTTCGACGACGCCAACTACGTCGCCCTGCCCCTGCTGGAAGGCAATCGGCGCGTACTCGCGGCCTCGCCCGACTACCTGCAGCGGCGCGGTACGCCCACGCGCCTGGACGAACTGCGCGAGCACGACTGCCTGGTCTACCAGCTCAGTGGCCGCGCCTACGATCGCTGGTCATTCGACGTCGAAGGGCGCCGCAGCGTGATTCCGGTGCGTGGTCCGCTGGTCTGCGACGACGCCGATGTAGTGCGACGCTGGGCGGTGGCCGGCGAAGGCATCACCTACAAGTCCTGGCTGGACCTGCGCGAGGACGTGCTGGCCGGACGCCTGCAGCTGCTGCTGGACGGTGTTGGCAGCAGCATTCCGTTGCAGCTGGTATGCCCGCACCGCAAGCAGTTCTCGCCCGCGGTACGACAACTGCATGCACAGCTGCGCCAGCACCTGCAACCGCTGCTGTCTGGCATGCCGGATGGGTCCACCGGCCCCCTGTCGCCGATCCCGGCGCTGACCGACAATGGCGGCCCCCCGTAATAGAGAACGCCGCCATGCCGTGGATGGGCATCCAGGACCTGTGGACGTTTCTGGTCGCTGTGCTGGTGTTTCTCGCCCTGCCCGGCCCCGGCACCTTCACCCTGCTGACCGCCACCGGCCGTGGCGGCGTGCGTGGCGGCTACACCGCACTGGCCGGCCTGCTGGTCGGCGATCAGATCCTGATGTGGCTGGCGCTGGCCGGCGTGGCCGCGCTGCTGAAGGCCAACCCGCTGGTGTTCCACGCCGTGCAGTACCTGGGTGCGGCCTACCTGGTGTGGGTGGGCATCAGCCTGCTGCGCACGCCGAAGCACGAGGGTGGTGACGCCGGCCCGATCCGCATGCAGCCGGGCCGCTATTTCCAGCAGGCGATCCTGGTGAGCCTGCTCAACCCGAAGGCGATCCTGTTCTACATGGCCTTCCTGCCGTTGTTCATCGATCCGAAGGCACACCAGGGCATCGCCACCTTCGCCGCCCTGGCCGGGATCATCCTGGTGGTCAGCATCGGTTACTGCTCAATGTTGATCGGCGTGGGCAACCTGGCCCGTCGCCGGTTGATCCAGCATCCGCGCATCAGCGATGCGCTGCGTCGGGTGGCCGGCCTGTTCCTGGTGGGGTTCGGCATCCGGTTGGGGCTGAACGGATGATCCGGCGAGTGCTGGTGCTGGTGTTGATCGGGCTTCTGGCCGACACCGCAGCGGCCAGCGCGCAGGACCATCGCTGCCTCACCGGGGGCCGCAACGACGGCATTCACCTGCTGTGGCGCTGGTTGGATAATGGCAGCGCCGACGTGCAGTACGCCGGGCAGCGCGGCCGCCTGCAGGTGCAACAGGTGTCGCAGGAAACGACGGTGCTGGACGAAGACCGCCCGTACCAGTTCGACAGCGTCTGGGAAGAACGCATCGACGGGCGTCTCAACGGCCGCTACCACCTGAGCACGCAGGGCGCGCTGGTGCTGGACCTGAGCTACGAACGCGCCCGTGATGGCCGTCGCACCACCTTCCACGATGACAGCGAGGCGTGGCAGGAGGATGGCTGCCATTGGCCGGGAGGCGTAGCGGCACGCGTGGTCGATTGAAGCATGCCAACCAAGGTTGGCATCTACCGGTCGTGCATCTCCGCGCGCAGGTGGTCGATGAACACCCGCAGCTTGGGCGCCATCTGCTCGCGCGCGGGGTAGTACAGGTGGAAGCCGGGGAACGGCGGCTGCCAGTCCTGCAGCACGCTCTGCAGTCGCCCAGCGGCGATATCGTCGGCCATCAACGAGGCGAAGCCCTGCGCCATGCCCAGCCCCGCCAGCACGGCGCGATGGGCGACGCCGGCATCGTTGAACACCAGCCGCCCGTTCACTTCCACGTCCAGGTCATGGCCTTCGCGGCTGAACTCCCAGGGCATCAGCCGGCCGTTGGCCAGGCGGTGCACGATGCAGGCGTGGCTCTGCAGGTCATGCGGTGTCTGCGGCACGCCATGGCGTTCGAAATAGGCCGGCGTGGCCACCACCACCTGCCGCTCGGGTGGCCCGACCGGCACCGCGATCATGCCCTGTGCGAGTGATTCGCCGAGGCGGATGCCGGCGTCGAAGCCCTCGGCCACCAGATCGGTCAGCGCCGGGTCGACGCACAGTTCCACCTGCACCTGCGGGTAGCGCGCAAGGAAATCGGGCAGCCGCGGCAGCACCATGCGATCGGCGACGATGCGCGGCAGGGTCACCCGCAGCCGCCCGGCAGGCACCGAGCGCGCGCTGTCCAGTTCGGCAAAGGCCTGGTCGATCTGGTCCAGGCCGCCACGCACGCGCTGCAGGAAACGCGCGCCGTGTTCGGTCAGGCTGACCCGCCGTGTGGTCCGCTGCAGCAGCCGCACGCCCATCCGCGCTTCCAGCGCGCGCACGCTCTGCGACAGCGCCGAGGTGGACACGCCCAGGGCATCGGCGGCGCGGGTAAAGCTGGCATGCTCGGCCACGTGGACGAATGCGACCACAGCGGTGAGGGGGGCGGAAGCATCCATTGTGAAGCCATTCTTCAAGGTAAGTCCGGTGGAACGCAGTTTATCCACATGATGGCGTGGAGGATGCTGTGCCCCTCGCCGCTGCCCCTCCAGGCGTGGCGCCTTCCCCAAGGAGATCCGCATGAAGACCCGTACTCTCGGCCCCGCCGGCCCCACCGTGTCCGCCCTCGGCCTCGGCTGCATGGGCATGAGCGCCTACTACGGCGGCCGCGGCAGTGACGATGACGGCATTGCCGTCATCCGGCACGCGCTGGACCGTGGCGTGACTCTGCTCGACACCGCCGATGTGTATGGCCCGCACACCAACGAGGTGCTGGTTGGCCGCGCGATTGCCGGGCGCCGCAACCAGGTGTTCCTGGCCAGCAAGTTCGGCATCGGCCTGGATCCTTCCGACCCGCAGGGACGGCAGATCAACGGCCACCCGGACTATGTGCAGACCGCCTGCGAGGCCAGCCTGCGCCGGCTGGGCGTGGACCACATCGACCTGTACTACCAGCACCGCGTCGACCCGAACGTGCCGATCGAGGACACCGTGGGTGCGATGGCACGCCTGGTGGAACAGGGCAAGGTGCGCTGGCTGGGCCTGTCCGAGGCCTCGGCGGCCACCCTCCGCCGCGCCCATGCGGTACACCCGATCACTGCGGTGCAGAGCGAGTATTCGCTGTGGTCGCGCGAGCCGGAGCAGAACGGAGTGCTGGCCACCACGGCGGAACTGGGCATCGGCTTCGTGCCGTATTCGCCGCTGGGCCGTGGCTTCCTGACCGGCGCCATCCGCAGCCCGGATGACTTCGACGCCGACGATTACCGGCGCACCTCGCCCCGCTTCGAAGGCGAAAACTTCCAGCGCAACCTGGCACTGGTGGATACCGTGCAGGCGCTGGCCGCCGAGCGCGGCATCGCCGCCTCGCAGCTGGCGCTGGCCTGGGTGCTGTCGCGTGGCGAGCACATCGTGCCGATCCCGGGCACGACGCGGCAGGCACGGCTGGACGAGAACCTCGGTGCGCTGCAGGTGGAACTGGAGGCGGCCACGCTGGTCGCACTGGATGCGGCCTTCCCGCTGCACGCCGCGGCCGGTGACCGCTATTCGGACAGCGGTATGGCCAACATCGAGTCGTAGCAGCGGCCGGGACGAACGGACACCGGTGGCTGCCGCCGGATTGTGCCGATTCCGGCAGCATGGCTGGGGCGCAGCGCGCGCCCCGCCCTGCATGACCCCCGTCAGTGGCAATGCTGCGCTGCGTTCGGTCACACTCGGGAACTTGTCGTTCTTAGTCACCCCTTCCGAGGCCTGCATGTCCCTGTTCCGGCGCAAGTCCCTAGATTCCGTCACCGTCCACGAAGCCGGCAGGCGTCTGATCCCGACGCTCAGCTGGCCGCACCTGATCGCGCTGGGTATTGGCGCCATCGTCGGTACCGGCATCTACACGCTGATCGGCGTCGGTGCCAACCTGGCCGGCCCGGCCGTGCTGATCTCCTTCGCCATCGCCGGTGCGGTCTGTGCCTGCGCGGCGCTGTCCTACGCCGAGCTGTCGACGATGATGCCGGCCGCCGGCAGTGCCTACACCTACAGCTACAGCGCGCTGGGCGAAGTGTTTGCCTGGGTGGTGGGCTGGAGCCTGATCCTGGAGTACTCGCTGGTGGTGAGTACGGTGGCGGTGGGCTGGTCCGGCTACTTCGTCGGCTTCCTCGAATGGATCCACACCCAGTTCGGCTGGAACGTGCACCTGCCGGCCTGGCTGGCGGCCGGCCCGCACGTCGAAGGCGGCATGATCAACCTGCCGGCGATCATCATCACCTGGCTGGTGGCCGGCATGCTGATGGCCGGCACCAAGGAAAGCGCCACCCTCAACGCCATCCTGGTGGTGTTCAAGCTGATCGCGCTGGCCATCTTCGTGGCCGTGGCGCTGCCCGCGTTCGACAGTGCCAACCTGCAGCCGTTCATGCCGTACGGCTTCGCCAAGTCGATCGGCCCCGATGGCGTCGAACACGGCGTGATGGCGGCGGCGGCGATCATCTTCTTCGCTTTCTACGGCTTCGATGCGATCTCCACCGCCGCCGAGGAAACCAAGAACCCGGGCCGCGACCTCTCGATCGGCATCATCGGTTCGATGATCGGCTGCACCATCGTCTACGTGCTGGTGGCGCTGGCCGCGGTGGGTGCGATGAGCTACGCCGTGTTTGGCCACAGCGCCGAGCCGCTGGCGCTGATCATGCGCCAGCTCGGTCATCCGACGGCGGCGATGGTGATCGGCGTGATCGCGATCATCGCGCTGCCGACCGTGCTGCTGGCCTTCCTGTACGGCCAGAGCCGCATCTTCTTCGTGATGAGCCGCGATGGCCTGCTGCCGCGCAGCCTGTCCAAGGTCAATGCACGTACCGGCACGCCGGTGGCGACCACGCTGTTCACCGCGGTGGTGGTGTCGGCGCTGGCCGGCGTTGCGCGCCTGGACGAGATTGCCGCGCTGGCCAACGCCGGTACCCTGGCCGCGTTCACCGCCGTGGGCATCTGCCTGGTGGTGCTGCGCCTGCGCGAGCCCAACCGCGAACGTACCTTCCGCACCCCGCTGGCCTTCGTGGTCGGCCCGCTGGCCGCGCTGGGCTGCATCTACCTGTTCCTCAGCCTGCCGCACAGCACCCAGCTGTACTTCCTGCTGTGGAACCTGGCCGGCCTGGTGCTGTACTTCCTGTACAGCCGTCGCCACGCGCTGATCGCGAAATAACCGGATCACCGGTAGTGCCGGCCGCTGGCCGGCAACCCGCATCCTGTTGATAGGGGCAATGCCGGCCAGCGGCCGGCACTACCGCAGGTCGTTTCAACCGCCCTGCTTTGCAGCGTAATCCTGCGCCTGGCGCATCACCCGCAACAGGTTGCCGCCCCAGATGCCGGCAATTTGCTGCTCGGTATAGCCCTTGCGCAGCAGCCACGCGGTGATCTTCGGCAGCTGGCTGACATCGGGCAGATCGCTCAGGCCACCGCCGCCATCCCAGTCCAGGCCGATGCCCACGTGCTCGGGGCCGACCACCTTGAGGATGTGCTCGAAGTGGGCGAAGAAGTCGTCCAGGCTGGCATGGCGCACCGGGTGCTCGTGGTCCAACGCCTGCTCGGCCTTCAGCAGCTGCACGCCCTGCTCGATGTTCATTCCTTCCCAGCCACCGAGCTGTTTGCTCAACGCTTCTTCGGCCTGCTTGCGCTCGGGCGTCTTTGCGGTGTCGATCAGGTAGCCACCGTAGGCGTTCACCTGGATCACGCCACCGGCCTTGGCCAACTTGCGCAGGCGCGCGTCATCCAGATTGCGCGGGTGGTCATACACGGCCTTGGCCGAGCTGTGCGACAGCACGAACGGCACCGGCATCATCGCCAGCAGGTCATCGAACACCGCGTCCGAGGCATGCGACTGGTCGATCACGATGCCCAGCTTCACCGCCTGCCGCACCAGATCCTTGCCGGCCGGGCTCAGGCCTTTCCACTCCGCACCCTTGGGGTCGGTGGCCGAATCGGCGAACTCGTTGTTGGCGAAGTGCACGGTACTGAGCAGGCGCAGGCCGGCACGGTGGTAGAACGAGAGCAGGCTGGGGTCTTCCACCAGTGGGCTGGCGTTTTCCATGCTGATGTAGACCACGCGCTTGCCGGCGGCCTTGATCCGCGCCGCGTCATCGGCGGTCAACGCCAGCGCGAAACGCTCGGGATTGGCCGCCAGCATTTCGCGGATCTCCAGCAGCCGCTGCAGGCCATGGTCGCGCTCGGCCAGATGGGCGGCGGCGGTGCGGTCGCCCTGGTCGGTGTAGATCGCCCAGAAACCGCCGTCCAGCGCACCTTCGACCATGCGCGGGTAGTCCACCTGCGAAAGCGCGTTGCGGTCGTGGCGCTGCTCGATGTCGAAACCGGTGCGGCCAAAATTGGCCGGTGTATCCAGATGGCTGTCCAGAGTGACCAGGCGCTGCTGCAGGGATTTGGCGCGGGCAAGTTCCTGCGCACTGAACTCGATGGCATGGGCCGACAGCGGCGCACACAGCGCCAGGGCGAGCACGACGGACAGACGGCGCAACGAGGGCATGGGCATCCACCGATGTTGGGAGACGCCGACCATAGCGCCGTGAGGGTGACCGGGGGTAGTGCCGGACGACAGCGCGCACGCTCCATTACACTCGGCGGCAACCGCTAACAGCCTTGGCAGCCCCGCGCTGCGCCGCCCCCTGAGACGGAATCCCGATGCCGCCCCCTGTTCCTCCACCGCTTCCCGGCGCGCCGAGCGTCGAACAGCTCAAGCGCGATGTGCTGCCGGTCCTGTTCGCCGGGCGCATCGACATCGGTCGCTATGGCCCGGCCGAACTGGCCAGCGCCAACGCGGAACCGGCCTGGCAGGACGGCAGCGCCAACGCGTTGGCCAAGGCGCTGGCTGAACTGGTCAGCCGCCTCTCCGAGCATGACCCCAATGCACTGCTGGAACGCGCTGGCTGGTGGGACCGGTTCACCGGTGCCGACATCGAGCAGCGCCTGCGCCGACGCATTGCGCTGGGGGGAAACGGTGACGTGCTGGCCGAGATCGAGCGCCAGGCGGTTGCGGTACGCAGCAGCGTTGATCGGTTGAACGCTCAGCTGGAGCTGCATGACGTGCAGGGCGCACACTTGCAGATCTACATCGATGCGGGCGTGCAGTTCCTGCAGGAACTGCCCCCGGGAAGTGCTGCCAGCGATGACCCGATGGTGCTGGATCGCCCTGTGGAGCGCCTGCAGCGCCGCATCGCCAACCTGACCGCGCTGCTGGCCAGCCATTCGATGAGCCGCATCCAGGTGCAGCTGGCACGCAACCACGCCATCGAACTGCTGGACCGCTACAGCGAGACGGTGCAGATCCTGCTGCCGATCTGGCGCCAGACCGTCCTCGCCCTGCACAACAGCGACAACGCCAGCCCGCAGTTGGTCTACCGCGCCTCGCAGGCACAGGACCAGTTGAAACAGGCCCTGCAGCAGCTGCTGCGCACTTCCGGAGAACCGGCATGATCACGTCCCGGCCCGACCCACTGAAGGTACCGGCGGAACTGCAGCCGCGGGTCGAAGCGGTTCCCGGACTGCGCGCGCTGTATCGCCGGGGTTCGTTCGCACGCACCCTGGGTCTGGCGTGTCTGGCGGTGCTGCCGGCCACGGCGCTGCTGTCCATGATCTTCCTGCAGGGGCTGACCGGCAGTCCACCCTCGGCACACGTGCCGGCCGGCTACGGCACTGATCCCGGCACATCTGCCCTGCTGCTGCTGGCCAACCTGATCCTCTTTGGCGGGTTGCTGTTCTGGATGGGATTCGGCCTGCGCAGGGTGCTGCTCAACCGCGGCGTACGCCACTTCACCTTCTCGTTCGTGATTGGTGGTCCGGTGCTGGTCGGCCTGCTGTTCGGCAGCGGAATCGTCAGTCCCGACTTCAGCCGGGCTGACGCCGGCGATGGCAGGAAGCTCGACAGCAGCCAGCTCGGCAAGCTCATCGACAGCCCGGGTTTCACGACGCTCAGCCCGCAATGGCAGGGCTACCTGCAGGCGCAGCGCTCGCTGGGAAGGCCCAGCATCCCCTTGAACGACGTCGGCCAGGCCGTCGCCCGCGGCGAGGACATCGGTATCGCGGTGCCCGACGTCATCCGTGCGCGTTTTGAAGCCAAAGCCAAGGTTCCCTATTCGGTGCGCAGCCAAGCGTGGCTGCATGACCATTGGCTGCGCATGAGAGCGCTGCACTTCATCGGCACGGCGATCGCCTGGTCGCTGCTGCTGCTGGTCATCGCTGGCATCGGCCTGACCACGCTGGGCTACCACGTGCGCGGCCGGGCCCGGGTGATCAACGGCCTGCTGCAGCAGTTGCAGGTGCCACCGGCACAGGCGGGCGCGCCCCCCTGAGGTGCGCGCCGCCGGTGCTCAACCGGGCAGGACAATGGCCTTGCGCATGGACCATTCCCTGGCGCTGCAGGCCCGGGGCCCATTGATTTGTAGAGTCGAGCCATGCTCGACTGATCTGATCAAGGACCGCGCAAGTCGAGCATGGCTCGACTCTACAGGTTGGAATCAGTCCACCACGCGGCAGAACACGGCCTTCAGGTAACGCGATTCCTGCACGTGGGCCATGAACGGATGGTCCGGACCGGCGCCGGCCACCTTCAGGATCTGGATCGTGCGGCCGGAGAAATAGGCCGCGCGGCGCAGCATGTCGAGGAACTGGTCCTCGGCCACCAGGCCGGTGCACGAGAAGGTGGCGAACAGGCCGCCCGGCTTCACCACGCCCAGCGCCAGCTTGTTCATGTCCAGGTACTTCTTCAGCGCGGTGATGACCTGGTCGCGGTCGCGGGTCATCTTCGCCGGGTCCAGGATCACCACGTCGTACTGCTCACCGCGGTTGGCGGCGTCGCGCAGCCACGGGAAGATGTCGGACTGGATGAACTTCGGGCGCACGTTGTTCAGGCGCGAATTGCCCTTGGCGATCTGGATGACGTCCTCATCGATATCGATGCCGACCACTTCCGAAGCACCACGCGCCGCCGCATATACCGCAAAACCGCCGGTGTTGCAGCACAGGTCCAGCACGCTCTTGCCTTCCACCTGCTGGCTCAACCACTCGCGGTTCTCGCGCTGGTCGGCGAAGAAGCCGGTCTTGTGCGCACCGGCCGGGTCGGCGCGGAACTTGATGCCGTACTCGGTGATCACCGACGCTTCGGTGGTGGTATTGCCGTGGAAGTCGAAGCTTTCCTGCTTCTGCACGTGCTCATCGGCGAAGCTGTGGAAACGGCAGCCTGGGAACTGTTCGCGCAGGGCGTCGTAGATCCACTCGCGGTGACGGAACATGCCGGCGGCGAAGAACTCGACCACCACCAGGTCGCCGTAGCGGTCGACCACCAGGCCGGACAGGCCGTCGCCTTCGCTGTGCACCACGCGCCAGGCGTCGGACACCGCGTCGAGCTTGAGCACCTCACGGCGCAGCGACACCGCCTGGGCGATCTTGCGCGAGAACCAGCCGGCATCGACCGGCACGTTCTGGTCGGTTTCGAGGATGCGCACGGCGATGCGCGAGTGCCCGTTGTAGAACCCGCGGCCAATGAACTCACCATCGATGCCGACCACGTCGACGATGGAACCGGGCTTGGGCCGGACGGTCGGCTTCTCGACCAGTTTCTGGAAGATCCACGGGTGGCTGGAACGCCACGCATTCTTGAGGCGGACAATCGGAAGGGGGGTATTCATCCACCTATTGTAAACCGGGCATCGGGGTCGGATCTCCGAAGGGGCTCTGACCCCGGCGGGTATGCCAACCAAAGTTGGCAACTACCAGAGATCCAGCGCCAACCCTCCGGCATTTGACGGCGGCCCGGCCAGACGGCAGAATCGGCGCCAGAAGGGGAGTAGCTCCCAGACGTTGTCGCCGTCATTTCGAGCCCGCAGGCTCCGGTGCAACGGCAGTTCCAGCCGACTGGAACTGCGAGCGAGACCTTCGCCGTACTGGCGAAGCTCTGTCCCTGGATCCCCCTCCCGATCCTCCGTTGCAGATCCTCGCCGTCCGGCCTGGCATTCATCTTTCCAACGGACATTCCCAATGCAGACGATCGGTAACGTGTGGTTGTGGGGCGGCTTCGCAGCGGTGGTGGTCATCGCCCTGCTGGTCGACCTCGTGTTGATGCGCCATGGTGGACCGCACAAGGTCACCTTCAAGGAGGCCCTGTGGTGGTCCATCGGCTGGGTCGCGCTGGCCCTGCTGTTCAATGCGGGCCTCTGGTACTACCTGAATGAGACCGCCGGCCAGGTGGTGGCCAACAAGGTCGGCCTCGAGTTCCTGACCGGCTACCTGGTCGAGAAGGCGCTGGCGGTCGACAACATCTTTGTCTTCCTGATGATCATGAGCTACTTCGCGGTGCCGGAGGAACAGCGCCAGAAGGTGCTGATCATCGGTATCCTGGGCGCGATCGTGCTGCGTACGATCATGATCTTCGCCGGAAGCGTGCTGATCACCCAGTTCCATTGGCTGCTCTATGTGTTCGGTGCCTTCCTGCTGTTCACCGGCTGGAAGATGTGGTTCGCCGCTGGCCAGGAGCCGGACCTGGAGGCCAACCCGGCGCTGCGCTGGATGCGCAAGCACCTGCGCCTGCTGCCGGATTACGCCGGCAATGCGCTGAGCGTGAAGCGCGATGGCGTGCGCTGGTTCACCCCGCTGTTCGCGGTGCTGATCCTGATCGCGGTCACCGACGTGATCTTCGCGGTGGACAGCATCCCGGCGATCTTCGCGATCACCACCGACCCGTTCATCGTGCTCACCTCCAACGTGTTCGCGGTGCTGGGCCTGCGTGCGATGTTCTTCCTGCTGGCCGGCATGGCCGACCGCTTCCACCTGTTGCCGTACGGGCTGGCGCTGGTGCTGGGCTTCATCGGCATCAAGATGATGATCATCGACCTGTTCAAGATCCCGACCCCGGTGTCGCTGGGCGTGGTTGCGGTGATCATCGCCGCCACCGTGGTGTTGAGCCTGAAGTACCCGCCGAAGGAAGGCGAAGGCCAGGCCTGATCACGGCCGGCCGGCGGGATTGTCCCGCCGGCCGCACCCACTCTCCCGCAGCGGTGGCCTTGGTTTCGCACCAACCACCGCCATTGCTGAGGTATGAACAACAACGCGCCCCTGCCCGCTGGCGACGTGCCGGCCCCCCGCAATGACCGCTCGCGCATCCTGCGGGCGTTCAATGTCAGCCTGGCCGCCGTGCTGGTGCTGGTGGCGGTGTTCGCCCTGCAGGGCACTTTCGACTGGCGGCCGTGGGCGGTCGCACCGCTGGAAGCCAAGGGCCTGCTTGGCCTGATCGGCGGCCCGATGCTGCATGCCTCGGTCGAGCACATCGCCGCCAACAGCATCGCCATCCTGATCCTTGGCACCCTTGCCGGCAGCGTCTACCCGAAAGCCACCGTGCGCGCCCTGCCCCTGCTGTGGCTGGGCTCGGGCATCGGCGCGTGGATGCTCGGCAATCCGGGTAGCGTGCACCTGGGCGCCAGCGGCGTAACCCACGGCCTGATGTTCCTGCTGGCCAGCCTGGGCCTGCTGCGCCGCGATCGCGCGGCGATCGCCACCGGCCTGATCGGCATGCTGTTCTACGGCGGCATGCTGATGACCATCCTGCCGCACGCCGACGGCGTGTCCTGGCAGTCGCACATGGGCGGCGCTTTCGCCGGCATCATCGCCGCGCTGCTGTTCCGCAATGCCGACCCGCTGCCGCCGCGCCCGCGCTACAGCTGGGAAGACGAGGAAGAAGACATCGAACCGCTGGCCGACGATGAGCTGGAGCCGCCGTCACCGCAGCGCGTGCCGGTGCTGTGGCAGCCGCGCGAAGGCCAGGACTACGTGGTGATCCCGTTCCGCCGGCCGGGCGAGCCGCGCAGTTGAAGTGACGGTAGTGCCGGCCGCTGGCCGGCAACTTCATGAACCGGTAGTGGCCGACCTTGGTCGGCGCGGTTGTTGTGTGCCAACCAAGGTTGGCACCTACCAGAGTCCGTCAGTTCGCCACATTCCCCGCCGCGCCCATCCCGTCCACCGCCTGCCGGCCCAGTGCCGGGTCATCGGTGAAGAAGGCATCGATGCCGGTGGCCAGGTAGGCACGCATTTCGGCAATCGAACCTTCGGCATTGCGCGCGGTGTCGGCGCCCTTGCGCAGGTTGCTGGCCTGGAAGTGGTTCTCCGGGCGGAAGGTGTACGGAATCACCATCAGGCCCACCGCATGCGCATCGCGCACCAGCGAGGTCGGCGTGCCGAGTGCACCCTTGGCATCCAGCGGAATGATCGAGCGCAGTTCCGGGCCGATGCTGTCGGCGTAGCTGGCGATGTCCTTCAGTCCGGCCGGGGTCATCATCTGCGCGTAGGTCAGCGTGCCACCGGCCTTGGCGATGTCGGCCGGCTGGGTGTCGCCCTTCCACAGCAGCTGCAGCAGGCGGATGTTGCTGCCGCGCGGGATCTTGCCGCGCAGGTAGCGCAAGTTCGCGGTCTCGAACGACTGGATGGTGACCGGGCCGACGTTGGTATACGCGTTGCCACGCAGCGCGGTCAGGAGCTTGTCTTCCATCGGCAGGCCGATCGACTGGAAGTAGGTCGGGTGCTTGATCTCCGGCACCAGGCCGATGCCGCGGTTGGCGCGCCCGGCCTGCTGGACCAGGAAGGCCAGGATCTCGTCCAGGCTGGCGATGCGGAACTGACCGTCGTAGGCGGTGCTGCGCAGCTCCGGCAGGCGCTCGCGCGCGTACAGGGTCTTCAGCTCGGCCAGGGTGAAGTCTTCGGTGAACCAGCCGTCGACCTTCTGCCCGTCGATGACCTTGCTGGTGCGGCGGCTGGCGAACTCCGGATGCGAGGCGACATCGGTGGTGCCACCGATCTCGTTCTCATGGCGGGCCACCATCACCCCGTCCCTGGTCATCACCAGGTCCGGTTCGATGTAGTCAGCGCCATCGGCAATGGCCTGCGCATAAGCCGCCAGGGTGTGCTCGGGCAGCAGCGCGCTTGCGCCGCGATGGCCATAGACCGACACCTTGTGCGCGGCCGGGGTGGAGGATTCAGCACTCATGGCCACCGATGGTGCCACGGCCAGCGACAACAGCAACGCACAACCCCACGACTTCACTGCGACTTCCCCAAGCGGTATGTGATGGGCGTCAGTATGAGGCGGCAATGTGACAGGTGGGGGACCCCATGGATCCGGTAGTCGCCGACCTTGGTCGGCGCTCTGCCAGCCTGCGTCCATGACCCCGGACGCCCTGTGCCAACCAAGGTTGGCACCTACCAGAGCGAAGGTTGGCATCTACCAGAGCCAGGGGTTACTTCCCGATGCAGAAACTTGAGAAAATCCTGCCCAGCAGATCATCCGCACTCATCTGCCCGGTGATCTCGCCCAGCGCGTCATGCGCCAGCCGCAGTTCCTCGGCGGCCAGTTCCAGGTGTTCGTGCACCAGCTCGCCATCGGCACGCTGCGCGTGTTCCTGCGCACGCTCGATCGCATCCACGTGGCGGGTGCGGGCGGAGAACTCGCCATCCACCTGCTCTCCTGCCCCGGCCGAGGCAATCGAACGCAGGCGCGCATGCAGGTCTTCCAGGCCAGCACCGGTGGCTGCCGAGACGAACACGCGGTCCGGATCAGCCAGCACCGGCAAGGCATCCAGCAGGTCCGACTTGTTGTGGATGTAGATCTTGTGCGGCACCGCCGCCACGGCATCGCCCAGCGCCGCTTCGCCGGCCGCCGGATCGCGCGCATCCAGCACGATCAGCGCCAGGTCGGTGCGCTCGATTTCCACGTGGGCGCGGCGCATGCCTTCGCGTTCGATGGCGTCACCGCCGTCGCGAAGGCCAGCGGTGTCGACCAGGGTCAGCTCCAGGCCATCCAGGCGGATGGTCTCGCGCAAGGTGTCGCGGGTGGTGCCGGCGATGTCGGTGACGATGGCGCGTTCACTACCGGCCAATGCATTGAGCAGTGAGCTCTTGCCGGCGTTCGGCGGGCCGATCAGCACCGCATGCAGGCCATCGCGCAGGCGACGACCGCGTTCGGCGTCGCGGCGCAGCAGGCCAAGGTCGCTGCGCGCCTGTTCCAGACCACGCCGCACCTGCGCGCCACCGAGGGTATCCAGCGGTTCGTCGGCGAAGTCGATGGCCGCTTCCACGTGGATGCGCAGCAGCACCAGCTGTTCGATCACCGCGTCGATACGGCGCGAGAACACGCCGTCCAGCGAACGGCGTGCAGCGCGCGCGGCGCGGCTGTCGCCGGCCGCGATCAGGTCGGCGATGGCCTCGGCCTGGGCCAGGTCGAGCTTGCCGTTGAGGAACGCGCGTTCGCTGAACTCACCCGGTCGCGCCTGGCGCGCACCGAGCGCAATGCAGCGCGCGACCAGTTGCTGCAGCAGCACCGGGCTGCCGTGTCCCTGCAGTTCCACCACCTCTTCGCCGGTGAAGCTGTTCGGCGCCGGGAACCACAGCACGATGCCATCGTCGATGACTTCGCCATCGGCGTCGCGCAGGCGCGCATAGTGCGCATGGCGCGGGCGCAGTGCAGGCGCACCCAACGCGTTGGCGATGGCCGCTGCGCGCGGACCGGACAGGCGCAGCAGGCCGACACCGCCAGCGCCCGGCGCGCTGGCGATGGCCACGATGGTGTCGGTGCGGATCGCGTCGTTCATGGTTCAGAGTTTCTCCAGCTGCGCGCGTGCCTGCGCGGCACCACTACCCTGCGGCTGCAACGCCAGGTAGGTGCTGTAGGCCTGCTTCGCCTTGGCCTTGTCGCCGGCGTTGAAGTAGGCATCGCCCAGGTTGAGATAGGCCACGGCACGCGACGGATCGATCTTCAGCGTGTTTTCCAGCCAGCGTGCGGCTTCGGCGTAGCGCTGCTGACGGTAATAGACGAAACCGAGGTTGTTGGCGGCCTGGGCGAAGTCCGGGCGCAGCTTCAGCGCCTCGGTGAACTGCGCGGCCGCCTCATCGTACTGCTTCTCGCGGTACAGCTGCAGGCCGCGGTCGTTGGCCTGCTGTGCGCGCTGGCGGTCGGACGCCGGGCCGGCGGTGGGCACCACCAGCTTGGCCTTGCCGCCCTGCAGATCGGCCACGGTTACCGGCGCCTGGGCACCCTTGGCTTCACTGGCGGCATCCACCTTGCTGTTCAGCGCGATCGCATCGGCGGTCAGCTGGCGCGTATCAGCGTTGAGGAATTCCTGGCTGTCCGGCACCTGGAACACGAACTCGCCCCCCTGCGAACCGGGCAGGCTGCCGAAGGCCGGGGTCTGGTGCGAGACCGCCGACACCGCCGGCGCCACGTAGGCGGCCAGCTCGGTACCGGTGATCAGGCCATCGCCGTTGAGGTCGCCCTTGCCGGCCAGCGCCTGCAGCAGCACCCAGGTGAACACCGAGTGGCCGTTCGGGCCGGCATCGGCCACCTGCTGGTCGGCACCGCCAGCAGTCAGCATCTGGCGCGCGCTGCGACGCGCGTTCTCGCGCAGGAACGACGACGACGACGGGCCGCCACGGGTCAGGCCCAGGCCGCTGTAGCAGGCATCCATCACGAACATCACGTGCTTGGCCTGCATGCTTTCGGCGATGTTCTGGATGTCGGTCATCGCAATCGCGTCGGTGGCGAATTCCTTCGGATCCGAATCGACCGGAATGATGTAGCCAAGGTCACGCCCGGAGGCGAGCTGGCGGGTGGCGCCATGGCCAGCGAAGAACACGAACACGCGATCATTCTTGCCAGTGCGGTCATCGGCCAGGCGGTCGTGGAAGGCGGCCAGGATGTTGTTGCGGGTGGCCTGCTCGTTCTTCAGCACGATCACCTGCGAGGACGGGAAGCCGAACTGCCCGGTCAGGGTATCGGCCACCGCCTGCGCGTCATGGCTGGCGTATTCCAGCTTCGGCCACTTGGCGTAGTTGTCGATGCCGACCACGATCGCCCAGGACTTCTCGTAGCCGGTGGTCACGGTCGCGGCACCGGCATCGCCCTTGCGCGCACGGGCGACGGTGAAATCACGGCCGTTCCAGCCGGCGAACTGGTAACCATCGGCGATCAAACGATCGAGGATCTGCGGCAGCGCCTTCACCGCACGGTCGTGGATGTCGTGGAACAGAATGATGCCGCGCTGCTCCTTGTTCACCTGGTCGAGCACGCGCTGCACGATCGACTCCGGCACCGGGTCGGCCCAGTCCATCGAGTCGATGTTCCACATGATCGATTTCAGCCCGGCTTCGTTGAGCAGCTGCAGGCCTTCGGCATTGCGCGCGCCGTACGGGAAACGGAACAGCGGCGCGCGCTTGCTGTCGACGTCCTTCAGCAGGGTGTCGGTGTCCAGCACCTGCTGGCGCAGCGCGTCACCGGTGGTGCGCGACAACTGGGCATGGGTCAGGCTGTGATTGCCCACCGCATAGCCCTCTTCCATCAGGTTGCGGCTGATCTTCGCCATCGGCCCGAGGCTGACCTTGCCATCGGCCTCGACCTTGCCGAGGTTGCGGCCCACTTCGAAGAACACGCCCGGCACGTCGTAGCGCTTGAGGATGGCCACCACCTCATCGGTATAGGCCTTGTGCGGGCCATCGTCGAAGGTCAGCACCACGGTCTTGGCCGGCAGGTCGCGGCCGAAGACCTCGCGGTCGCTGTCCTTCATCGACATCGGGTACGGCTCGATCACGCCGTAGTCGCGCAGGATCGCTTCGCGGCTGTAGTCCTTGTGCAGGTGGGCGATGTAGTCGTCCCACTTCTCACGCTTCAGTTCGATGGCGCGGGTGCGCTCGAAACGGCTGAAGATGCGGGTCAGTTCCTGGTTGTAGTTGCGCTCGATCTCATCAAGCGCTTCCAGGTCCTCACCGATGCGCTGGTGCAGCTTCACCGCCGGCAGCGACGAATCGGTGCCGACCCGCTCATGCAGGTCACGCAGCACTTCGCGGAAGGCCAGGCGGTCGGCGTCGAACAGTTCCGGCGCCGACTCGATGTAGTCCAGCACGGTGCCGAGGGTGGCGAAGCGCTGCGGACTGGAGCCGCGCAGCAGCGCGTCGAACTGTGTGGCAATGGCCGTGCGCTGTTCCAGACCATCGTGGAACAGCTGCTGGCCCACACGCGTGGAGGTGCCGCGGTCGGCGGCCGACTGCTGTTCCTCGTCGGCCAGCAGCACGATGATCCGGCGGTAGCCGTCGAGCTGCTTCTGCAGCGCCGCCAGCATCGGCGCTGCGGCGGGATCGGCGGCGGCCGCGGCCTGCGCACTCGGCTGGGTGACCGTGGTCGCCGGCGCCTTCGCGTCCTTGTCGCCGCAGCCGGCAACAACCAGCGTCAACAACAGCGAGGGCAGGAACAGGCGGAACGACGACGCACGCAGCATGGTGGACTCGAAGGTGGGAGGAACGATGTGCAGGCGATTCTAACGCCGCATGCGAAAAGCCCGCCTTGCGGCGGGCTTCTCGCGTCGATCGGGGCGGTAGAGTCGACTTTCAGTCGACTGCCCATCCGCCAGTCGACTGACAGTCGACTCTACCAAGCAGGTGACCTGCCGGTCGGATTACTTCTTTTTGACCGGGGCTGGCGCGGTGGTGGCCGGAACCGGCTCACCGCCATGGCGCTTGGTCATCCACCACTGCTGCAGCAGGCCCAGGCCACCGTTGACCACCCAGTACAGGACCAGGCCGGACGGCATGAAGGCCATCATGACGCCGAACACCAGCGGCATGAACTGCATCATTTTCTGCTGCATCGGGTCCATGCCCGGTGCCGGGGTCAGCTTCTGGGTGAACCACATCACTGCCACGTTGATCACCGGCAGGATGAAGTACGGGTCGCGTGCGGTCAGGTCCTGGATCCAGCCGAACCAGGGCGCCTGGCGCAGTTCGACCGATTCCACCAGCACCCAGTACAGGGCGAAGAAGATCGGCATCTGGATGAGGATCGGCAGGCAGCCGCCCATCGGATTGATCTTTTCCTTCTTGTACAGCTCCATCATCGCGGTCTGGAACTTCTGGCGGTCATCGCCATAGCGTTCCTTCAGCTGCGCGATGCGCGGCTGGAAGCGACGCATCTTGGCGCCGCTCTTGTACTGGGTCGCCGACAGCGGGTACAGCACCAGCTTCAGCAGCACCACCAGGCCGACGATCGCCCAGCCCCAGTTGCCGACCAGCTTGTGCACCTGGTTCAGCACCCAGAACAGGCCCTGGCCGATCACCGCCATCATCGAGAAGCGGCTGTAGTCGACCACGCGGTCCAGGCCCGGTACGTCTTCCTTGGCGATCAGGTTGACCAGCTTCGGGCCGACCCACAGGCGGGCTTCGGTGCTGGTGGACTGGCCCGGGGCCACGGTGAAGGCCGGGCCACGCGCTTCGATCAGGTCACGACCGGCCACCTGCGACAGCACGTAGTGCGCGGTCTGGTCCTTCTGCGGGATCCAGGCGGTGAAGAAGTGGTGCTGCAGCATCGCCAGCCAACCGCCGGTGATGTTCTGGTTCAGCGTGCCGTCTTCCAGGTAGTCCTTGAACGCACGACGCTGGTACTTCTTGTCGTTGTCGTACCAGGTGGCACCGTTGAAGCTGAAGGAATCCGGGTTGGTCATGCTCCGCGACAGGATGGTCGGGGTGCGGTCCAGGGTGCGGTAGACGTAACCGTTCCACGGCGCGGCGCCGGCGTTGCTGACTTCGTCCTTGAAGCGCACGGCGTACTCGTTGCGCGAGACGGTCAGGGTGCGCTTGATGGTCACGCCGTTGTCGGCGGTCCACACGAACGGGATCTGCAGTTCGTTCTGGCCCTTGGCCAGCACGAAGTCCCTGGTGTCACCGACCAGCTTGAAGCCGTCAGCGCCGGGGACCGGGGTGTTCTTGTCTTCGCTGGCCCAGCCACTGATCGCGCTGTACGGGTGCGCGGGGTCTTCGGTCAGCAGGCGGACCGGCGGGCTGCCTTCGTCCTTGGTCTGCGGGAACTGCAGCAGCTCGGCGTCGAGCACACGGCCGCCATCGAGCACCAGGCGCAGCACGTCGGTGGTGACGGTCACGCGCTGGCTGGCCGGGGTGGCACTGGCCTGCGCCTGCATGGCGGCCTGGCCGGGGGCACCCGGAACCTGGGCGCTGGGGATGGCGCCCGGGGTTGCGCCCGGAACGCTCTGTGCGGCGGCCGGGGCCGACGTGGTCGTCGGTGCCGGGGTCGGAGCAGCCTTTTCACGGCTCCACTCCATCCACAGCAGCACGGCCACCATCAGCCAGGCAAAAATGAGGAATACGCGGGTCTGGTTCATCAGCGGACAGGCTCGGCGGGGCCGGGACGCGATGCCGGCTCGGTCAAAGAAGGAGTTGCGATGCCATCAGGCGGCGGCATTGTGCCGTCCACGCCCGGCGTGGGCAATGCACGCAGGCGACGCAGCAGGCGCAGGAAGGCCTGGCGGATCTCGTCGTTGCTGGCGGAACGCGCAGCACTACGAGCCACGACGACAAAGTCGCCTGGCTGGATGTCGGTACGTGTCTGACGCAGGATGTCGCGCAGGACGCGCTTGATCCGGTTACGCCCAACGGCGTTCGGATCAACCTTGCGGGAAACCGCCAGACCCAGCCTGGCCGGCCGGTCAGCTGGCAGCCAGTGCAGGGTCATCAGCGGATCGGACACACGGCGGGCGCCGTTGAAGACCGTTGAGTATTCGGCACGCGTGCGAACCCGCGCAGAGCGAGGGAATCGCTTGCGCGGGTCTGCAGTATTCACTGTCGAAGGGATTGCGTCTGCCGCAGGGTGCGGCATGGCAATCAGGCGCTCAGGACTTTGCGGCCCTTGGCGCGGCGACGCGACAGGATCTTGCGGCCGTCAGCGGTCTTCATACGGGCACGGAAGCCGTGGTCGCGCTTACGCTTGAGGTTGCTGGGCTGGTAGGTGCGCTTCGTGGCCATTGGGGGCCTCTCGTATGAATGGGACGGAAAGAACCGGAAATTCTAGAGAGGTACCCTGCCCCAAGTCAACCCCTGTCAGCTACGCGAATTCACTGGGCTGTGCAATAGCTGTGGATGTTTTTGTGAATAAGTAGGGGACAAGCATTCCGAAGGCGGGCGCTCGGTGGTAGTCTGAGCCATCCATTTCCCCCCTTTCCGGCCTGTGTTTGGGCGCCTTGTCGCGTCCATGCCCCGGCCACCGGACGATTATTGCTGATGGATGCTTGGTCCCGTAGTCTCGAGCGCCTCGAAGCGGAGTTCCCGCCGGAAGACGTTCATACCTGGTTGAAGCCGCTGCAGGCCGATCTGCGCGTGGACAGCCTGGTGCTGTATGCACCGAATGCCTTCATCGTCGACCAGGTCCGCGAGCTGTACCTGGCCCGGATCCGCGAACTGCTGGCTCATTTCGCCGGTTTCAGCGACGTTTTTCTTGAAATCGGCTCGCGCCCGCGTCCTGTGGAGGCGCAGATCGCGCCGGTTTCCACGCCGTCGGCGCATGTGTCCAGCGAACCGCAGGTGCCCTTCGCCGGCAACCTGGACAACCACTACACGTTCGCCAACTTCGTCGAAGGCCGCAGCAACCAGCTGGGCCTGGCCGCCGCCTTCCAGGCAGCGCAGAAGCCGGGCGACCGCGCGCACAACCCGCTGCTGCTGTACGGCGGCACCGGCCTGGGCAAGACCCACCTGATGTTC